>NZ_OZ255709.1:917500-4932864 GCF_965276915.1 Stappia sp. | reverse complement strand
TGTCCTGGGGCTTGCGCCCAACGCCGCCCGGCTTTCGGTGCGTTTTCATGTCGAGGATGACTTCGCGGTGCTGGCCGAGCGCTACGCCCGCCACATCGCGCGGCTGCGGGTGGAGCCGCTGCCCAGGGATCTTGCTCCTTCCATGTGGCGGCTGTTGATCGAGACCGCCACCTTGCGCAAGTCGGAGAACATCCGCCCCAACCTTGCCGGCGAGTGGATGCGCGCGATCCTGACGGACGCGCCCTATCCGCTGACGCTGATGTCGAGCGTGCTTGAACGGCTGCGCGCCGATGGCGACGTCAACGCCCTGCGTGTCGGCATTCTCAAGTCCGTCCTGATCCGCAATTTCGCGAAAACGTTGAAAGGGGAGGTGCCCGTGTCACTGGACATGGATTGTCGCGAACCCGGCTATCTGCTTGGCCGGCTCTTCGCGGTCTACGAACAGGTGCAGGTGGCGGCGCTCGGGCGCAACGTCAACGCCACCATCAAGGACAAGTATTACGGCTCCGCCTCGGCGCAGCCGCGCAAGGTGTTTGCGTATCTCGACAAGGGATCGGCGCCGCATCTGTCGAGGATCGGCAAGCAGCGCCCTGGCCACAAGGTCGTCCTGGAACGGTCGATCGCCGACATCATGGAGATGATGAGCCCCGGGGACGATCCGTTCCCGGCGCATTTGCCCGATCGCCAGCAGGCCCTTTTCGCGCTTGGCTACTATCACCAGCGCAGCGAGTTTTTTCGCAGCAAGACCGACAAGACCGACGTGGCCGAGGCCGCCGGGGAGGATGCAGCATGACGACCGTTTCCAATCGCCATGACATTGTTTTTCTTTTTGATGTGATCAACGGCAACCCCAACGGGGATCCCGATGCCGGCAATCTGCCGCGTATGGACCCGGAGACCAGCATGGGATTGGTCTCCGATGTCAGCCTGAAGCGCAAGGTCCGCAACTACACGGAACTGGCGCGTGGCGAGGAGCCCGGCTACCGGATTTACGTGCAGGAGGGTTCGATCCTCAACGAGAAGCACCGCGAGGCCTACCGGGCGGTGCGCGGCGACAGCGAAAAACTGAAGACCGAACCCAAGCTCAATCCGCAGACGGATGACGAGGCGCGGGCCGTCACCCGTTTCATGTGCGACAATTTCTTCGACGTGCGCGCGTTCGGTGCCGTGATGAGCACCGGCATCAATGCGGGCCAGGTGCGCGGACCGGTGCAGGTCGCTTTCGCCCGTTCGCTCGAGCCGATCCTGCCGCTGGAAATCTCCATCACCCGCATGGCTGCGACGACTGCGAAGGAAAGGGACGATCGCGACAAGGCCGGCGAGGGCACGGAGCGCACGGAGAACCGGACGATGGGGCGAAAGCACATCGTTCCTTACGGTCTCTATCGCGCGCATGTTTTCGTGAACGCCGCGCTGGCGCGGAAAACGGGTTTTTCGGATGCAGATCTGGAGCACTTGTTCGCGGCGCTGAAGACGATGTTCGAGCATGACCGCTCCGCAGCGCGCGGAGAGATGTCGGCCCGCCGGATCATCGCCTTCCGGCATGAAAATGCGCTCGGCAACGCACCGGCCCATGCCCTCTTCGACAGGGTCCGGGTCAAGCGTGTGGTCGACGGAGAGGCCTATCCCCTCGGCGACCGCCGGCTCGACAACAAACCGCCGGCGCGCGCGTATTCCGACTACGCGGTCACGATCGATCGGGACGGGTTGCCGGACGGGGTGGAGATCCTTGATCTGCTGTAGCGGGGGGAGGGGCGATGGAAACTGCCGATCCGATCCCGCTGTCGGCGCTGCAACATGCGGTCTACTGCCTGCGTCAGGCAGCGCTCATCCATCTTGAGCGGTTGTGGGCCGACAACCGGTTCACGGCCGAGGGACATGTCCTGCATGCGGTGACGGATCGCCCTGGCCAGCGCCAGGCGCGGGGCGTTCGCCGTGTGAGCGGGCTGGCCGTCGGCAGTGTGCGCCTCGGCATCGCCGGAGTTGCCGACCTGGTTGAGTTCCGCCGCTCGGGCGATGGAGAGACGCCGTATCCGGTTGAGTTCAAGCGTGGAAAGGCCAAGCTCCACCGGGCCGACGAGGTTCAGCTTTGCGCGCAGGGCCTGTGTCTGGAAGAGATGACCGGTCACCAGGTTCCGGCCGGTGCGCTCTATTACAGCGAGACCAAACGACGGGTGGAGGTGCCCTTCGACGCGGCACTCAGGGAGTTGACAGAGAAAACGGTTGCGGAGCTGCGCGCCGTGCTGGACAGCCGCAGGACGCCGCCCGCGGTCTACCGCGCCGACCGCTGCCGGGCCTGCTCCCTGAGCGAGCTTTGCCGGCCGAAGCTGGGTGCCACACCGGTGCTGGCCTGGCGCGCACGGCAACTCGAGCGGTTGTTGACGCCGGAGAATCCGCCGTGAAGAAGCTGCTCAACACGCTTTACGTCACCACGGAAGGTGCGGCGCTGCGCAAGGACGGCGAGAATCTCGTCGCCGAGGTGGACGGCGAGGAACGGGCGCGGGTGCCGTTCCACATGCTGGGCTCTGTGGTGGCGTTCGGCCCGGTTCTGGTCTCTCCCGCGCTGATCGGCGCCTGCGCGGCAAACGGAATCTCGATCGTGCTGCTCGATCGTGTCGGGCGGTTCCAGGCGCGGATCGAGGGGCCGGTCGCCGGCAACGTGCTGCTGCGCCGCGCGCAATATGCAGCGAGCGAGGCTCCCGACGACATCGTTCGCGGTTTCGTGATGGCCAAGATCGCCAACCAGCGCAGCGTGCTGCAGCGCCATTTGCGTGATTACGGGCCGGGCGAGGGAGAAGAGGGAGGGGATGCGGTCTCGGCGGCCTGCGAGAGGTTGGCACGGATTCTGCGGCGGCTCGCCGCGGGACTTGGAGGGCTGGACCTGCTGCGCGGGGCGGAGGGCGAGGCGGCGCAAGTCTACTTCTCGGTCTTCGATCGCCTGGTGCGCTCTCCGGACCCGGAGATCCGTTTTCGCGGCCGCTCCCGCCGCCCGCCGCTTGATCCGGTCAACGCGGTCCTGTCGTTTCTCTATACCCTGCTCACCCATGACTGCAGGAGCGCGGCCGAGAGCGTCGGGCTCGATCCCGCTGTCGGCTTCCTGCATCGCGACAGGCCCGGTCGACCGAGCCTTGCCCTCGATCTGATGGAAGAACTGCGTCCCGTCCTGGCCGATAGGCTGACCCTGTCCCTGCTCAACCGCAGGCAATTGCGGGCCCGTGATTTCGAGGTGCGCGACGGCGGCAGCGTCCTGCCAGGCAGTCAGGACGGGCGGCGTACCGTCCTGACCGCCTGGCAGGAGCGTAAACGGGAGGAACGGCTGCATCCCTTCCTGGAAGAAAAGGCCCCCCTGGGACTGGTGCCCTACCTGCAGGCACAGTTCCTGTCGCGCCATCTGCGGGGTGATCTCGACGCTTATCCGCCCTGGTTCTGGAAATAGGAGCGCGCGGCCATGCTGGTTCTTGTGACATATGACGTCAGCACTGTGAGCGAAGGGGGGACCCGGCGGTTGCGGCGGGTGGCGCGGGCCTGCCAAGACTACGGCCAGCGGGTGCAGAACTCGGTCTTCGAGATTGAGGTCGACCCGGCCCTGTGGACGAAGCTCAAGGCGCGCCTGGAAGGCATCATCGATCCGCGAAACGACAGTCTGCGCTACTATCATCTCGGCTCGAACTGGCAACGGCGGGTGGAGCATGTCGGGGCGAAGCCGGCGGCGGATCTCAATG
The DNA here is from genome assembly GCF_965276915.1 of Stappia sp. Taxonomy (GTDB): domain Bacteria; phylum Pseudomonadota; class Alphaproteobacteria; order Rhizobiales; family Stappiaceae; genus Stappia. The sequence goes on along the minus strand of NZ_OZ255709.1, from coordinate 4,929,142 downwards.
GCCCGCTGATCGTCTAGCCGACCCGTCGCGCGAACCTGTAGCGTGCCGGGTTTCCCGGGGAGGTTCGCACTCGGGAAAGTTCATTGAAATCGTTGAACTGTTTCCAGATGCCGCCGAGCGCTCCGGCCGGTCGGATCGATTTCTCCATGCTTTCGCGCAGAGAGCCGGGTTTCACCCGTGAAAACCGTATGATACGTCGAGGCGGTCGCCCCCTTCACGGGGGCGTGGATCGAAACACCGCGCCGGCCGAGGCGCTGCGCTGCCGGCGGTCGCCCCCTTCACGGGGGCGTGGATCGAAACGACGATCGCGGGCCGGACACGCCGGCCACCATCGTCGCCCCCTTCACGGGGGCGTGGATCGAAACTCCGGGTCCAAAGTGTCGCGGAGATACTGCGGCGTCGCCCCCTTCACGGGGGCGTGGATCGAAACGCGCAATTCCGTCGATTACAAATCGATGGTGCGCGTCGCCCCCTTCACGGGGGCGTGGATCGAAACCCGCATCCGCTCCGGCCGTTTGGTGAGCACCTGGGTCGCCCCCTTCACGGGGGCGTGGATCGAAACCTGCAGCGCCCGGGCGATCGCGTCATGGACGCCGTCGCCCCCTTCACGGGGGCGTGGATCGAAACAAACCAGAAGTGAAACCGTCGCATGGAGGCGGAAGTCGCCCCCTTCACGGGGGCGTGGATCGAAACCGGAGCAAGGTGGCGTTCACCGGCGAGGGCAATGTCGCCCCCTTCACGGGGGCGTGGATCGAAACGAGCCTGACCGAAGAGACGCACATGGTCGAGGAGTCGCCCCCTTCACGGGGGCGTGGATCGAAACTTAAGCGACGCGATCTCCGCCTCAAGCGTCTTCACGTCGCCCCCTTCACGGGGGCGTGGATCGAAACTACGCCTGGCGCGGCGGTCCCAAGCTCGACGGCGTCGCCCCCTTCACGGGGGCGTGGATCGAAACGGCTACTCGCCGAAGGACGTCGAGGCGATGCTCGTCGCCCCCTTCACGGGGGCGTGGATCGAAACATGTACGTCGACGTCGGGTAGTTCACCACCTCGCGTCGCCCCCTTCACGGGGGCGTGGATCGAAACGATGCTCACAGTGGCCTGGCCATATACCCAGACCAGGTCGCCCCCTTCACGGGGGCGTGGATCGAAACAATCCCTGCGCCGGCGGCGGCCGCTTGTGGCATGTCGCCCCCTTCACGGGGGCGTGGATCGAAACTACGAGATCAACGACGTCGAGTTCGAGGTCGGAGTCGCCCCCTTCACGGGGGCGTGGATCGAAACACCGTGTGATATCGCTGATCGAGGCCGCGCAGCACGTCGCCCCCTTCACGGGGGCGTGGGTCGAAAACACTCATAGTTGAGAGGGCCGTAGGCAAACGTATGTCGCCTCCTTCGTAACCCCCCGATTGTCACCGCCTGCCTGAATTGAGCCCGTTATTGTAAGAGACATGCATAACGACGTCGTTTGCGACGTGTTTTATGCGGAGTTGTGGATGCGTGGTGAAATTCTTGGAGTTGAGCGGCGAAGGCGGTGGCGAGATGAGGACAAGCTCGGGATCGTCATGTCGGTTGGGATTGACGGCGCAACGGTGACGCAGGTTGCGCAGCGCCACGATGTGACCCGACAGCAGATCTATACGTGGCGGCGTGAGCTGAAGAAGAAAGGGTTGTGGTCGCCGGACAACGGCGCGCTGTTTCTTCCGTTGGAGCTCACATCCGCGCAGAGCGTTCCGGAGGTTCGCCCGGAGATCCGTGAAGTGCCGGTCGGCACGGACCCGGTGCCGGTTGAATTGCGCCTAAACAACGGGCGTTGTTTGCGTTTCGACAGCCGCCTGGACGCACCGGCGCTGACGCAATTGATACGAGCGGTTGAAGCGGCATGATCGGCCCGGGGACCGGAGTTCGGGTCTATCTCGCTTGCGGCGCCACCGATATGCGCAAGGGCATAGGAGGTCTGGCATCTCTTGCGCAGGATGTTCTCCGTCAGAAGCCAACGAGCGGTGCGGTGTTTGCCTTCCGCGGGCGACGGGGTGATCGGCTGAAACTTTTATACTGGGATGGCCAAGGCTTCTGCCTTTACTACAAGGTCCTGGAGCGGGGCCGCTTCCCTTGGCCGTCGGTTGCCGATGGCACGGCACGCCTGACCTCGGCGCAGTTGGCGATGCTGTGGGAAGGCATCGACTGGCGCAGGCCGGACTGGGGTTCGCCGCCGGTTCGGATTGGTTGAATTATCTAACTGATTTGATTTGCTTTTTTGGGATATCCATTGGTTCTGTGGTAAGTCAGGATGATGTCTGACGATGCCGTAAATCTTCCTGATGATCCCGCCATCCTGAAGGCGAAGATCACCGCCTTGCAGGCGGAAAACGCGAAGATGTCGGCAACGCTTCGGGCCCATGACCAACTGGTTCAGGCCCTGCGGCTTCGGATCGCCAAACTTCAGAAACAGGCCTTCGCAAGTCCTCGGAAAAGATCGAACGTGAGATCGAACAGCTGGAACTGACGCTGGAAGATCTGCTGGTTGCGGTCACAGAGAGCGCCGGCACGCCGGTCGACGAAGGTCAGGAAGAGGACGAGCCCGCAGCTGCCGACAACGGCACGCGCGCGAACAAGCCTCGGCGGCGTCCGGGTGTGTCGGCTGCGACCCCACGCGAGTGCTGGGAACTGGACCCCGGCACATGCTGCCCCGATTGCGGCGGCGATCTGCGTGTCGTGGGCGAGGACGTCAGCGAAATCCTCGACATGATCGCGGCGCAGCTGAAGGTCATCCAGATCACCCGGCTCAAGAAATCCTGCCGCCGATGCGAGAAGATGGTGCAATCTCCTGCACCGAGCCGACCGATCCCGGGCTCAATGGCAGGTGCGGGTTTGTTGGCTTACATCCTGGTCTCCAAGTTTGATGACCACCTGCCGCTGTATCGCCTCAACGAGATCTTTGGCCGACTGGGCGCCGACATCCCCGACAGCACACTGGTGGATTGGTGCGGCCGCGCCGTGCGCGTGCTTCAGCCTTTGATCGACCGGATCGAGGCCGAGGTCATGGGCAGTGATCTGCTGCATGCCGATGACACTCCGATCCGGGTGCTGGATCGATCCTTGCGGGACAAGGGCCTTGGCAAGGGCGTGAAGAAGGGCCGGATCTGGACTTACGTTCGCGATCAGCGTCCATGGTCCGGTGCCGCGCCGCCCGGAGCAGCCTATTACTTCGCCCCTGACTGGAAGGAAGGGCACGTCCAGCACCATCTCAGGCACGCAAGCGGCATTCTCCAGGCCGATGGCTATAAGGGCGTTGCGAAGCTCTATGAGCCCGGGCTCGACGGAACCTGCCGGTTCCGCGAGGCAGCATGCTGGGCACATCTGCGCCGGGACTTCCACGATGTCTGGAGCGCAACCAAATCCGAGATCACCCGTGAAGCACTCGACCGGATCGGAGCCCTCTACGACATCGAGCGTGAGATCTCGGGCCAGCCTGCCGACATCCGCTGTGCCGCACGCCAGGCGCGAGCCAAGCCGAAGGTCGACGACTTCAAGGTCTGGGCCGAGCGGCAACTGACACGCTTGCCCGGCAAGAGCGAACTTGCCAAGGCGTTCCGCTATGGCCTCAGCCGCTGGCCGTCCTTCTGCCTGTTCCTTGAAGATGGCCGCGTGGCGATGGACAACAATGCCGCTGAACGCGCCCTGCGTCCGATTGGAATCGGCCGGAAAAATTGGTTATTCGCCGGCGCCGACACCGGTGCCGAGACACTCGCGCGTGCCATGACGGTCATCGAAACCGTCAAGATGAACGGGCTCGATCCGCAGGCCTATCTGACCGATGTTCTCAACCGCATCCACGATCACAAGATCAATCGGCTCGACGAGTTGCTTCCCTGGAATTGGAAACCCATGTCGATCTCCTGCGCAGAGGCTGCCTGATGGCCGCCGTCACTCATGTCACCACACTCGCCTGTGTCGCGCAGTTGCTCGGAGAAGACCTCAAGCTCCTAGAGGCCATCGTCGAAAACGATGACAATCTGACCTATGGCAGCATCGTCAGCGTCCAAACGGGTCAGGACGACTACGTTATAGCGCTCACCGACAACGGCATCCACGAATTGAAAGACATGCTGGCCGACGCCAGAAGCTCAACCGAAAACTGGCACGGCTTCCTCGACGACTTCGTCTCAGATCCTGACGTCATTGCCCGCGTCAAGGCTCAATCGCCGCGGTAACAATCGGCCGGTTACTGTCGAGCCGCGCCTACGCCCCATAAACAGTTTGGGTCCTCCAGCGGCGAATTAGCCGCGAGCAGGCTGTACGACCGCACTGCGGTGGTCAATCACTTGCCTTACTTTTCCTTGTCGATCATTCGCTCAAGCGAAAACCCGATCATATAGAGGTCGAAGAAACTCCCGTCGATGGGGCAAAGGTATGTTGTGCCCGCAATCGAACAGCTTGAGTGACGTGACCGCCCCGCCACGCTTTATAGCGGCCGCGAACATCTCCGCCTGGCTCACAGGTACACGATCATCAAAACTACCATGCAGGATCAGTGTTTCGGCCCGGATATTCTCCGCATGATATGTCGTCGTCGCCCGGTGACTGCGAGAACTTCTTCTTCCATGCATAGAGCGAGTGCGGACTGACGCCTAGACGCTTCGACGCCTCCGCAACCGGATAGCCCCGCTCGGTAGTCTGCGCCACAGCATCCCGTTTGAAATCGTCGCTGAAATTGACTTTGCCCATCATGGCCTCCTTTCCTCAAAATTAGGGAAGAAGGCGTCTACGAATCTAGGGGCTGTTCAATCGCAGCCGGTGCCAATGCCCCCCGAGGTGCGGATTCCTGCCCTTAGCTGCTCAGCCGCTCGATGATATATGTAACGCTCTCATCAAGCGAGAGCGAGGAAGTATCCAGAATCTCGCAACCCTTATCCTTGGCTGGGAGGTTGAGCCGATTTCGACCGCGCGGACTGTGCCTCAACAAATGAAATTGGTTGCAGGTCTGTATTGACGGCTGCGCTCCTCCGCTACCAAATTTACCAAATATTTCAGATGTTTGGATCTGTTCTCTACGAGCGCATCTGCGTGCGGAGCGCCCGATGCCGCATTCCGGGTTTCAGATGCTTGGGCTTGAATGCGACGGGATTGGGTTGTCTGCGACAGGGTGTGCAATTCGACGATCTCTCGCCATCCGGCGACTTCCGGTTTGTTTCATCCAGCCGATCCGAGTTCAAGAGCCTGTTGAACTGGCGGATACGCGTCAAGTTCCGTTGCAGCAAAGATCGTTCGCCGTTCGACGTCGCCATCGACAAGGGTTTCGGCTTGCACGCCTGCATAGAGACCCGTCACGTTTTCCTTGCAGAACCTTTCCCGTTGCGGCTAGGGAGGGAGGGACGGTCTCGTCGAGAGCCCGGATGCCGACCTTGCCGACGGTCGCAAGACAGCCCGGGATATCCGGTTCTCCTGATCCCGCCATGCGGCAGCAAGGCGCGGACCGTCGCGGGAAGCGCGTGATCCGTCTGGACGATCACGAATATCAGACGCAATTTGACCTCGACGGCCCAACCTGAGAGGGCGACCGGAGAAAGCGACCGGAGAGGACACCCGGAGGATATCGGCAGGAGTTGCGCTCAGGCTTCCAGCGGGCGCGCCATACGCCGTCGATACCTTGCAAGCCGGTCAAAAACGATGGGCAGGCCAGTGCCGAGGATGATCAGGCAGCCAATGACGAATTTCTGCCAATAGGACGGAACGCCAGCCATCAGAAGCGTCGTGTTGATCATGGTGATCACGAACACGCCGAGAAGGGTGCCGAGCACCGTGCCATGGCCGCCGGTGATGCGCGCGCCGCCCAGCACGACCGCGGCGATGACATTGAGCTCCATGCCAACGAGGTCGAAGGGGTTGGCCATGCGCGAGAGCGTCACATGCGCCATGCCGGCCAGGCCGGCAATGGCGCCGGCGATCACGTAGATCAGAACCTTGACCCGCTTGATGCGGATGCCGATGCGCCGGGCTGCGTCCTCCGAACCCCCGATTGCATAGATCTTCCGCCCGAACAGGGTGAGATTCATGATCACCGCGAGCACGATGGCGACCGCGACCAGGACGAGGAAAGAGGCTGGCAGCGACACCATCTGGCCGACCCCATTCTCGATGCGGATCAGGATGGTGCGCGAGAAATTGATCACCTCGCGGGGCACCGACGTGATGTAGGTGGTGCCGAGGAAGGTGAGCAACGCACCGCGAAAGAACGACAGCGTTCCGAGCGTGACGATCAGCGTGTTGAGACCGAGCCCGCCGATCAGCAGGCCATTGATGAGGCCAAGCCCCGCGCCGATGATGGCGGCGATGACGAAATAGGCGATGATCGGCAGGTCAAGGTCGATGCCGAGAACGATCTTCATCGTTGCATACATGGCGAAGGCGCCGATGGCCGTGTGCGAGACATCGATGCCGCCCGAGGCGAGAACCATCATCACACCGAGTGCGAAGATACCGGTCACAAGCCCGTTGCGCGCCAGGTCGATCAGGGTGGAGGGCGTGAAGAAGGCCGGGTTCAGGAGGCCGAGGGCGAGTGCGAAAAGCACTGCGACGAGGAACACGATGCCCTGCGGTGTGGTGAAGATGCGGGTGAGGGCGCTCATGTCCGGTCCTCCCTGATGACTTCCTGGTAGAGAGTGTCTTCGTCCACGGTGGCGGCGTCGAAGCTTGCGGTGATGCGTCCGCGCACCATCACCAGAATGCGGTCGGACAGTGCGATCGCCTCGGGAATGTCGTCCGTCACGACCATGACAGCCGTGCCGCTGCGGCTGAGCGAGACCAGCAGTTCGTGGATTTCCCGCTTCGAGCCCACGTCGACGCCAACCGTCGGTCCATTGAGGATCAGCAGCTTCGGATCGCGCTCCATCCAGCGGGCAAGAACGATGCGTTGCTGGTTGCCGCCCGAAAGCGTCGCGACGGCGGGGGTGACATCGGGCGTCTTGATCCGCAGGTTTTTGACGGCGGCGCGCGCCCGTTGCTTGAGGGCGGAAGCGCTCAGAATGCCGAGCGAAGTCGATTTTCCAAGGCTTGAAACGGTTATGTTGTCTGCAATCGGCTGGTTGAGAAAGAGACCCTCCGTCAAGCGGTCTTCCGGCACATAGGCGATACCGTGGGAGATGGCGTCGGTCTGGTTTGCCAACGCCACGGGCTTTCCGTCGATCTCGATGCGTCCCGCGTCCGGTCGCATGTACCCGAACAATGTTTGCGCCAGCTCCGTGCGTCCCGAGCCAAGCAGGCCGACCACCGAAACGATTTCGCCTGGTCGCAACTCGAGGTTCACGTCGGCGAAGTCGCCGCGCCGGCCAAGACCGGAGGCCGCGAGGAAGGGCGGGTGCAGCGGGCTTTTTTCGCGGGGCAGGCGCTGGCTGTCGACGGAGCGGCCCGTCATCGCCTCCACAAGCCGCCCGGCATCGAATTCGCCGATCGGGCCTTCCACCACGACGGCACCGTCGCGCAGAACGGTAACCGTGTCGCATACGGCAAAGACTTCCTCGATCTTGTGGCTGACGAAGAGAAACGAGACGCCGTCCTTTTTCAGAGCTCCGACGATATCGAGCAGGTGCGCCACCTCGCTGCGAGTGAGTGCGGTTGTCGGTTCGTCCATGACGATGATGCGCGCCTGATTGGCCAGGGCCCGGGCGATGGCGACGAGCTGCTTTGAGGCGACGGGCAGCATTTCCACCGGTGTGTCGGGGTCGATTTCCACCTGCATGCGCCGGAGCGTGTCGAGGGCAAGCTGACGGCGCGCGCCACGTCTGTGGAGCACGTCTCCGCACGTCACGGAGCGTAGGAACCCGATATTTTCCCAGACTGTCAGGTTGGGGAACAGCGAAAAGTCCTGATAGATGACGGACAGTCCAGCCGTGATCGCGCCCATCGGGTCGCTGTTCAACCGGTGACCGCTCAGCGAGACCTGGCCCGCATCCGCCCGTACAACGCCCGAGAGGATCTTGATCAGCGTCGATTTGCCTGACCCGTTCTCGCCGGCCAGACAGCGCACTTCACCTGCACCCAGTTCGAGATTGACGTCCTCCAGCACGCGCACCGATCCATAGGCCTTGCGGATTTCCCGCATCTGCAGGATGGGCGTGCTTCCGCTCGCTTCGTCGTTCATGGGAAGGTCTCTTGTGTTCAGGCAAAGCCGCCGGGCAGGTCCGCCCGGCGACGTATGGAGCGGAAGGCGCGCAGCCGTCCACCGGTCCCCAGGTCAGGACCGCAGGCCGTCTCCGCATGCCTTCCCCGTCCGGTCATGTCAGCGATGTCCCGAGCCTAGAACTCGTAATCGCCCATGTTCTCCGTGGTCACATCGACCCAAGCCTGGCCGTAGAGCACCTTGCCGTCGAGCTTGATTGCGTTGTAGCCCTCGACGCCAAGGTCCATGCCGTCGGTCACTTCCTTGCCCTCGATGGCCATGGAGGCAACCTTGTTCATGGCGATGCCTGCCTTGGCGGGATCCCAGAACGAGATCATTTCGATCGCACCGGTCTCCAGGTAGGGCCCGGCGACGGATACCAGGCTGGTGCCCACGATCTTGACCTTCCCGTCGAGGCCGGCCTCTTCAACGGCCAGAGCCGCCCCCACGACATCCTCGCCAGCCGAGCCCTGGATGCCTTTCAGGTTCGGATAGGTACGCAGAAGCTCCTTGGTCTTCTGGTAGGCGGTCTGCTGCTGCTCGTTGCTTTCCAGCTTGTCGGCGACCAGCGTCATCTTCGGGTATTTGTCTTTCTGGTACGCGATCGCCGCATCGACCCATTCGTTGTGGGTCTTGGCGGTCAGGTGGCCGACGAAGACGGCATATTCGCCTTCGCCACCCATGGCCTGAGCCAAGGCTTCCATGAGGTGACGACCGTAGGCCGCATTGTCGAAGGCTTCCACGTCGTAGGTGATGTTCTTGAGGCTGGATGCCTCATGGCCGATCACCTTGATGCCGGCAGCAAGCGCCTTGCCGAGAACCGGCTCCAGGGCCTCCGGCGAGTTCGGGACGACGGTGATCGCGTCGACTTTCTTGGCGATGAGGTCTTCGATCATCTGCACCTGCAGCGCCGCGTCGGCGGAAGCCGGCCCGACCTGCGTTGCATCGTGACCGCTTTCCTCGGCGTATTGTCCGACACCTTCTTCCATGCGGTTGAACCAGGCGATGCCCGAGAGCTTCACCACCGTAACGATGGTGTGTTTGGCATCCTGCGCATGGGTGACGGCGCCGGGGCCAACGATCAGCGCAGCGCCGAGCGCCACGCCGGCCGCGAGTTTCCCTAGTTTCGACACCATGAGTCTCCTCCTCATCAATCGCGCCTCGAGGGCCGGAATGGCCCTCTGTCAGGCTTTATCGAACGCGCGCTGCTCCGCTCCCCTCATGAGATCGTTGTTGCGGGCGTACAATTCCTTGAATGTTCGATAGCGCGCGGCACACACGGCGCGGTTCCGCGTGTCCGGGGCGATGCTGCGGTCCACCGGATTCCAACGCCGGATGTCGGTCCGCTCGGCAGCGCCTACGGCGACGGCGGCGAGAAAAGCGTTTCCGAAGGCGGCGCCGACGGTGTTGGCGGCGACATCCTGCGCCTTGCCGCTCGCATCGGAGATCGCCTGCGACCAGACGGCGTTCTTCATGCCGCCGCCGACAGCGGCGATGCGCCCGATCGACGTGCCCGCCGCCTCATAGGTTTCGATCACCGAGGTGACGCCATAGGCGATGCCCTCGAGAAAGCCGCGATAGACATCCGCGCGCGTATGGGTGAGGTCGAGCCCGAAGATGACACCGCGCGCATGCGGGTCGTGGATCGGTGTGCGTTCGCCGGAAAAATAGGGCAGGACAACGATGCCGTTCGCCCCCACGGGCGCGCCTTGGGCTTCTTCGGCGAGCAGCCGCAGGGCCTCATCGGTATCGAGTTCGCGGGCGAACTGCTCCTGGAACCAGCGCGTGAGCGTGCCGCTGGTGGAGGTCCCGGACATGCAGGCATGCTGCCCCTTGAAAAGCCATGGCGCGTACCAGAGCCGCCCGTCTTCCACGCGGTGGTCCGTCACCAGGATGATGAACATGGTCGAGCCATACATCATCATCATTTCACCGGTTCCCAGAACGCCGACGCTGATGGCTTCCGCCGCGGCGTCGATGGTGCCTGCCGTGACCGGCGTTCCCGGAGCAAGCCCGGTCTCGCTTGCCGCCTGCTCCGTGACATGGCCGGCGATTTCGGTGCTCCACAGAAGTTCGGGCAGGCGTTCGGGCGCGATGATGCGGTCGGCGTAGCGGTCGCTCCATTCATTGGTGCGAATGTCGTAGAGCGGGCTTGAGGACGCTGCGGAATAATGGTCGATGACGTAGCGGTCGGTCAGCCGGTGCACGAGGAAGGATGACGAGTTCAACACCTTGTGCGTGCGGGCATAGAGATCGGGCCGGTTCTTCTTCAGCCACAGGATTTTCGGTCCGACCGACTGCGAGGTGAGGGCGTTGCCGCATTCGGCAAGAAGCGTTTCCTCGCCGATCTCGGCGGTCAGTTCCTCGATTTCCTCGGAGGCGCGCGTGTCGACACCGTAGAGCACGGCGTTCATGAGCGGTTTGCCGTGCGCGTCGACGGGCAGCATGCAGGGGCCGATGCCGCTTGCCGCCACCGCCTTGATGTCGCCGGGAGCGACGCCGGTGGTGCCGACAAGCTCCTGGCTGATGGCGCGGAATTCGCCCCACCAGTCGGCCTCGGCATCATGCTCGGCCCAGCCGGGGTGCGGCACGATCAGGTCGTGCCGCCGCTTTGCCGATGCCAGGATGCGTCCCTGACCATCGGCCAGCACGCCCTTGGTCTCGAAGGTTCCGATGTCGATGCCGAGATAGCAATCCATCAGGTGTAATCGTCCCGGTTCAGGCTGAAACCGGCATCGACCCGGCGGATCGCGGCGATCAGCAGCCTCGTGAGCGCTTCCAGGTCGCGCAGGTCGCACATTTCCAGAGAGGTGTGCGTGTAGCGGCAGGGGAAGCACATATCGATGCAGGCCACGCCGTCATTGACGAGCTGCACGTAGGAGGAGTCGGTGAGCGCGCCGGTATGCGCCGTGCGCTGCAGGTTGATGCCTTCCGATGCCGCGGTATCGGAAAACAGTTTCGGCAGCGCGGGGTGCGGGATGGTGCCGTTCAGCGTGCCGCGGCCGTGGAAGGAATAAAGGCTCATCGCCGGGCCGTTGCCGAGTGCGACTTCGCCGCGCTGCGTCATGTCGGGCGTATCGGCATTGAGAGCCAGGTCGAGCTGGATGGCGATGTCCGGATTGATCGCACGCGCGGCGACCATCGCGCCCTGCAGGTTGAACTCCTCCAGCACGGCGAAGACGAAATGCACCGTCGGGCGCGGTCCGTCGGCTGCGAGTGCCCGGGCGACCTCCACGATCACGGCACAGCCGGCGCGGTCGTCGACCGACGTGCCGATAAGGCGGTTCTCGTTGAGTTCGATGACGCGCGGGTCGTAGACCACGGGGGTGCCGATCTCGATGCCCAGCGCCTTGACGCCGGCGGCGTCCTCCGCGCCCACATCGATGAAGACCTCCTGATAGGGCGTGACCTTGTATTTTTCTTCCGGTGGCGTTGCGTGATGGCTCTTGTTGGCGATAACGCCTTGCACGTCGCGGCCTTCGCCTACGCAAAACAGGACGGCCTGCGCCGGCAGGGCCTTCTCCGGGATGCCACCCAGCCGCTCGATGCGCACGAGACCGTTGTCCTCGATCTTGCGCACCATGAAACCCAGCTGGTCGGTGTGCGCGAAGAGCATGACGGAGGGGGCTGCCTTGTCGCCTTCCAGCGTGGCGATCAGATTGCCGAGGCGATCCGTGCGGAAGGACAGCGGCAGGTCGGCGAGTTCCTTTTCGATGCGGCGGCGCACGCGATCTTCATGCCCGGACAGGCCCGGCGTCAGCATCAGGGTTTTGAGCAGGGAGCGGAGGCGCTCTTTCATGAGGGGTGAGCCTTTCGTTTGAGGAACGCCTTCACGTCGAAGGAGCCGAAAGCCGCGCGATAGGACATGACGGCGATCAGCAGGCCACCGAAAACGAGATCGCGGGAAAAGGCGCTGAAGGAGAGAATGTTGAGCCCGCTGGAGATGAACTGCAGGCAGATCACCGCCAGGGCCACGCCGGTGACGGTGCCGAAGCCGCCCGCCGGACTGACACCGGCAAGAATATTGATGAGAATGACGAGCAGCAGGTAGGAGCTGCCGTAGTCGGCATTGGCCGAATTGACGCGGGCCAGCACCACCAGTCCGGCGAGTGCTGCAACGAACCCGGCGATTGCGTAGATCTGGATGATCAGCTTCTTTCCGGGCACGCCTGCGAAATCGGCCGCCACCGGGTTGGCGCCGAAAAGGCGCAGGCGCATGCCCACCGGTGTCCGGCGCAGAAGGAAGGCAAGGCCCGAGGCAACCAGCGCAAACAGCACGAGGGGAAGCGGAAGCACGCCGCCGATCGTCCAGTTGCCGAACGACGTATACCAGTCGGGCAGGCCGGTGATGGCCGGTCCACGCGTGATGATGATGCCGATGCCGGCAAACAGCTGCATGCTGCCAAGCGTTGCAAGGATAGGCGGCAGCCGCAGATAGGCGACGAGAAATCCGTTGAAGGCGCCGCAGGCGAGGCCGACCGCGAGGCCGGCGGGAATGGCGAGCCACGCCGCTTCCGGTCCCGCCTTCAGGGTCACCGCGGCGACGATGGAGGCCAGGTTGGCGATGGCGACCACCGAAAGGTCGATGCCACCGGAAATCATCGTCGGCAGGACTGCAAGCGACAGCAGCCCGAATTCGGGAAACTGGAAGCCCATGGACTGGAGGTTCGATGACGACAGAAATGTCGGGCTGGCGATTGCAAGCGCACCGAAAATCAACGCCGTCAGTATGCCCAGGTTCTTCAGGTGGGAGCCTGTCGTGTCCTGTCTCGCGTCCATGGTCTTCCTCCCTGGTCCCGGTGATCAGCCGCCGCGGGCAGCCTTGACGATCTGCATGAAATCCTTGGCGCGCGCCGGATCGACCGGGTTCCAGGTATTGCCGTCGACCTTGAGCGACGATCCCACGATGCAGCCATCGGCAATCTTGAGGATGTCGGCCACCGTGTTGTGCCGCACGCCTGTATTGGCCAGAACCGGGGTGTCGGGCAGTTTGGCCTTCACGGCCTCGAGGTCGTTCATTTCGGCCGCTTCACCGGTGATGGCGCCGGAAACCAGAACGGCATCGGGAATGGAGGAGAACACGGCGGAACGGGCGCGGTCGGCCAGAGGGCGCCTGTCGATGGAATCGGCAAACTCTGCGGACACGTTGTAAAGCATCACCAGATCGTCGCGGCCGAGACGGTTGCGGTAGCGCAGCGCCTCGCCGGCGTTCGGCGTCCACGGCCCCATGTCGGAAGCGTAGGTCCCGGTGAAAATCTCGCGAACAAAAGAAGCACCGGTCGCCGTCGCAAGCGCCACGGTGCTCATCGGATCCCACAGCACGTTCACGCCGAACGGCTTTTTGATCTCGTCGCGAAGCCGGCCGATGACATAGGCCATGGCAGCGGTGGAGGCGATGTCGACCTTCAGCTCATAGGGGCGGTCGTTCTCGTTGCCGAACATCACCGCGTCGACATCGGCGTCCTGCAGGGCGATGAGATCCTTGCGCGCCGCGGCGACGATGCCATCGATGCCGGCATCCGCCCGGTAGAGCGGAGAACCGGGCATCGGCATCAGGTGCACCATCGAGATGATGGGCTTCTTGTCGCCGAAGAGCTGCTTGAACTTTGACATTCCGTGCCTTTCTTTCTCCTGGTCGGCCCTTGCCCGTCAGACGAGCCTGATGACCGGTATCAATTCCCGGTAGGGTGCGACGAGAGCCTCGCCGCCCCTGTCGGTTATGAGTTCGTCAATGGCCTCGAGCCCGCAGACTTCAGCGAAGGCCCGCTTGCCGAATTTGCTGTGATCGGTGATGGCGACGATCCGTTTCGCGCGCGACATGGCGATCCGTTTCGTCTCGGCTTCATCGAATGTGGCGGTGGTGATACCGTTGTGGTCGAGAGCGTCGGCGGCGAGAAAACAGATATCCGCCTGGATGCTTGACAGCGCCTCTTTGGCCCAGTTGCCGACGAGGCTGAAATAGCCGTTTCGCACCCGGCCGCCGACGATGTGGACTTCGGTTGCCCCGACAGACGCGGCCTCCGCCACCTTGAGGTCCATCGTGACGACGGTGGCGCGTCGCCCTGCGAGGGCCCGGGCGGTTGCCAGAGCGGTTGTGCCGGAATCCAGCAGCGCCACTTGCCCGTCGAGCAGCATGGCGGCGGCCGCTTGCCCGATACGGTGCTTCAGGTTCTGGTTCTGCCTAATCTTTTCGAGGAAAAGCGGCTCGGTTCCGTTTTCTCCGGCTCCGCGCGCGACCACTCCCCCGTGGGTTCTGGTGACAACGCCGGCCTGCTCGAGAACGGCCAGGTCGCGGCGCACGGTTGGAAGTGAAATACCCAGATGCGCGGCGAGGTCCACGGTGCTCACGCGCCTGCGCTCGACGATGACGTCGATCATCTGCTGTTGCCGCTTCTGCGGAAATCGATCGCGCATGATGCCTCCCTGTCATGATCGTTAATGATCGAATTGAAGGGAGTCAATGCATAGCGATCAAAAATGCATATGCCTTTGAACCAGTGAAACCTGTGTTCCTGGCGGAGCGCTCGACATATGTAGACGGGTTGTCCGTCCATCGCCGGGAGGTCGCCCGTGCCGCGTCATGTGGAGCCCGGCCCCTTGCGGGCCACGCAGAGCCGGCCAGACTGGCTTGCCCTCGTGTCGGTCAAACCGGCGGTCGGTCAGAAACCGCTTCGAGGTCATTGCAGACGGGTCGAGCCCTTGCCTGCCGGGGGGCTGCGCTGGCGAACGGCAGCTATGCAAACGCCGCGATCCGAAATTCGCCAGTCCGCGCGACCCCACTTCAGGCCCCGGCATCCGGTTCCGCGCTGCTCGTTATCGACCGGCGGAAAACCTGAAGTGCAGCGATGAGGCCGGCGGTGCGTATCCGCCGGCCAACACTGCACTACGCTCAATAGGCGTAGCGCTGCTCCAACTCATCGAACATGTTCTTGCGCACCATGCGCTGGCGCTCGAGGAAACTAGCCACCGGCCCGCCTTCGTCCATCCTGCCGGTGTCCTTGAGCTGTCCGAGCGCCTGCTGCATTCCGTAGACGGCAGATTGCAGGGCGACATTCGCATAGAGCACCAGCGAGAAGCCCATCTCGCCCAGTTCGTTCAGGTCGAGGATCGGCGTCTTGCCGCCGACGACCAGGTTCACGAGTTGCGGCGTGCCTTTCAGAGCGGCTGGAATGCCGCGCATTTCGTCTGCCGATTGCGGTGCTTCGACGAAGGTGATGTCGGCGCCGTCCTCGATGAAGGCGGCGGCGCGATCCAGCGCTTCATTGTAGCCGTGGGTGGCGCGGGCGTCAGTCCGTGCGACAATGAGGGTGTTTTCATCCTGCCGTGCGTCCACCGCCGCGCGAATGCGGGAGCGCGCCTCTTCCAGCGGAACCACTTCCTTGCCGGAAAAATGGCCGCACCGCTTGGGCGTCTTCTGATCCTCGAGCTGCACCGCGCTGGCACCCGCGCGCTCGAGCGTACGGATCGTGTGACGCACGTTGAGCGCATTGCCGAAACCGTTGTCGGCATCAACCACGATGGGCAGTTCGGTCGCGTCGCGGATGGTGGAGGTGTGCTGCGCAATCTCGCTGAGGCCGACGAACCCCATGTCGGGCATGCCGAGATAGGTGTTGGTGAGCCCCGCGCCGGACAGATAGATCGCCTCGAACCCCTGATCTTCTATGACGCGCGCCGCAAGCGCGTTGGCCGCGCCCGGCATGAGAATGGCGCGGCCCTCCAGGATACGTCGTTTGAAGGCGCGGTTGATTTCGTGGTTCAGCATGAAGCGTGTCTCTTTCGTCAGTCCTGTTGGGCAAAGGGGTTTGCGGCGGGGTGCGGCACGTAGATGTGTCCGTCCATCAGGCGCCGCTGGGTGCGAAGGATGCGCGCGACGCTGATGACGCCGCTTTCGGGGTCGCGCGTCGCCCCCACGGTGACGATGCCGCTCGGCGTGCCGATGCGCAGGTTCAACGGATCGGCGCCCTTCGAGATGCAGGCGTTGACAACGGACCCGTCAACCACGGCGGCGCAGGCAAGGGCCAGCGCGCCGGTCACCGGAACCGCCCGATGCGCCTGGCCGGCCGAGATCATGCGGATCTGCAGGTCCTGGGCCTCCGCCGGATGGGTTTTGCCTGAAAGGTCCTTGTAGGCGGCGGCGGGGCCGATCATTGCCACCTTCGGCGTGGCGATGCGCTCCGCCGCCGCCTGGAGATCGGCCGTCAGTCCCATGATGAGAGATGCCTGCCGCCGGATGTCTTCAAGCCGCGCCATCAGCGCCGCGTCCTCGTCGATCGCACCGGGATGGCTGCACGTGTCGCCGGCAACTTCGCCTGCCGCAACAAAGACCGAGGGAACGGCGGCGTCGATCATTGTCACGCGCGCCTTGCGGCCATCCTCGAGCGTCAGCACGTGCGAGGCCTGCCCGTCAGGCAGGGCGCCCCGCCCGAACGTGTCGGAGGGATCCAGAAAGTCCAGCGCGACCGGCGCGCCGGTGCCATGAACGCCGGGAACGGTCGCCGCTCCCGTCACGACCGCGCGGCCGGCCGACACGGCAAAACGGGCGAGGATCACCTTGCCGGAATTCGTGTTGTGGATGCGGACCACGGCTTCGCCGTCCCGTGGCCCTTCGACCAGGCCCTCGTCATAGGCGAAAGGTCCCATGGCGGAACTCATGTTCCCGCAATTTCCGCTGAAGTCGACGGTATCGTTGTCCACGCCGATCTGGGCAAAGGTATAGTCGATGTCGGCGTCGTCACGGCTGGCCGGGCCGACCACGCACACCTTGCTGAGCGAGGAGATTCCGCCGCCCATGCCGTCGAGTTGCCGCTTGTTGGGGTCCGGACTTCCCATAAGCGCGGCGAAGAGATGCGGCCAGGCCGCTTCGTCCTCCGGCAGGTCCTGGCGCTTCAGGACAACCGCCTTGGAAGTGCCTCCACGAATAAAGGCCGCCGGGATGCGTTTCTGGCTCATTCCGTCTCCCCGGCGGTCTCGGAAAGCTGCGCCTCGAGCGCGGTCCAGCTGTTGCGGATGTGCCGGCGCATCAGCAGGCCGGCCACTTCGGCGTCCCCGTCGGCGATCGCCGTCGCGATGCGCTTGTGCTCGTTCAGTGCCTCGGCCCCGCGTCCGACGACGTTGCGGTGCTTGACGCGCAGAAGCGAGAGTTGCGGATAAAGCTCGCGTGCCAGATAGCGCAGGATCAGGGGGTTCCCGGCCATTCGCGCGACAACCATGTGAAAATCGCGATCACCGCCGCCTTGCAGGTAGGCGCCTTCCGGATGCGCCGCGATCTCGCCGGCGTGCTGATCAAGCAGATCGCCAAACCGCGCCGCGGTTTCAGGCGCCGCCCTGGAGGCCGCGAGCATTGCCGCCTCGGCCTCCAGGGCGGCGCGAATTTCATAAAGTGCCCGCGCGTCCGCACGGCCCATCTCGCGCACCCGCGCACCGCTATTGGGAACAATCGTCACAATGCCGGCTTCGCTCAGCAGGTTCAGCGCTGCGCGCACCGGTCCCCGGCTCACCGCGAACCGTTCCGCCAGTGCCACTTCGCCAAGACGCGCGCCCGAGGGGAGGCGGCCTGCAAGGATGTCTTCCCGCAATTCGTCAGCCAGTCGCTCGGCGGCAAGGCCGCGAGATTTATCCATTATTGTTGACAATTTTTATCTCCGGAGACGATTTTCCGAAATTCGAAATTCGCGACAGCCCGTAAAATCCTTAAAAACCATCGACATGTCAACAATGTTCAATCTCTTGACATGAGAAGTCGGGGCGGGATAACTCTGGGCCTCTTAAAATTGAACTACAATATGACAACCACAAAGTCTGGGAGGACGCTTGTCCATGAGAAAACTCGCAATCGCCGCAGCCGCGCTCGGCCTGTCGCTGGCCGCAGCGCTGCAGCCCGTCGCAGCCACCGCCGAGGAGGCCTGGCCGCCGCGCAAGATCACTTTCGTCGTGGCGCTTGGACCGGGCGGTTCGGCGGACCGCACGGCCCGCGCGCTGGCGCAGCGCCTCCAGGAGGAACTCGGAACGCCGATCTCGGTGGTCAACCAGAAGGGTGGCGGCGGCCATGTCGGCCATACCTATTTCTCCCAGATGCCGGCGGATGGCAGCTATTTCCTCGCCACGTCGATCCATCCCTACATTTCCAACGCGATCCTGCGCTTTGACGCGGATTATTCGCTGGACGACTTTGCCTTCATCAATGGTCAGTGGAACGATCACGACCTCTTCGCGGTCAATGCCGAGACGCCGTACAAGACGCTTGCCGAGTTCATGGCGGCAGCCAAGGCCGAGCCCGGCAAATTGAAGGTTTCCGTGGTTCCGGGGTCGACCGGTGCCATCAATCTCGAGCTGGCGCTCGAAGCCTTTGGCGTCGACAAGAGTGCCGTTAACGTCGTGACCTACCAGTCGGGCGGCGCGGCACGCACCGCTGTGGCCGGCGGGCAGGTCGACATGACCGTGCTTGCCGCCGACGGCACGCTGTCGGTGGCGGAATATGTGCGCCCGCTCGCGCTGGCCGCCGACGAGCCCAGCGAAGACTGGGATGCGCCGACCCTCAACGCCGCTCTCGAAAAGAACGGGCTCGCCGCCGTCCCCGTGCTGGCCGGTTCAATGCGCGGCCTGGCGGCTCACGCGGCCTTCAAGCGGGACCATCCCGAAGCCTTCCAGAAGATGGTCGCCGCCTACAAGGCTGTTCTCGAAGACGAGGAGTTCGTTGCCGGCCTCAAGGCGCAGAAAATCGGCACGGAGTGGCTCGGGCCGGAACGTACCACCGGGATCATCAAGTCCAACTTCGAAGTGCTGAAGCGCTTTGACACCAAAGAGTAGGCAGCAAAGCGGGAGCATCGGCTCCCGCTTTCTTTCTCGACCCTGCAGGAGCGAGGGACGGACATGACCACGAGATTCCCGGCCACGCATGCCGCATTGCTCGGCATTGTGCTTGCCATATCAGGCTTCATACTCTGGAGTGCCGTGTCCGCCTCCACCTCGCTCAACAATCTCGTGGTGGTCGCGCCGGTGGCGGCTGTGCTCGGCGTGCTCCTGCCGGTCATCCTTGCGAGCGCGTTGCGCAAGCCCGCGCGCGAGGATGTCGGGAGCGGAGCCTGGGGCGATCTCCTTCTGCTTGCCGGCTTCAGCGCCTTCTGCCTTGCGCTCACGCATGTCGGTTTCGATGTCGCGACCTTCGTCTTTGTCTGGGCCGGGGTCGTGATGAGCGGCGGGCGCGGCCTGTGGCAGCCGCCGCTTTACGCCGCGGTCTTCACTGTCGTTCTGGTCAAGGGGTTCGGTTCGCTCTTCCCTTACCCGATGCTGACGCTGGTGTTCTGAAATGATCGACCATTTCGCCCTTTCCCAGGCCTTTGGCCTGCTCTTCGCCAGCTTCGAGCCGTGGCTGTGGGTCATCCCCGGCCTGCTGATAGGCCTGATTTTCGGCTCGATCCCGGGCCTGCAGATATCGATGGCCATGGCCGTCTTCCTGCCTGTCACCTTCGGCATGGACTTCCTGCAGGCCATGCTGTTCCTCACCGCGATCTTCACCGGCGGAGCCTACGGAGGTGGCGTAACGGCGATCCTGATGAACATTCCAGGTTCATCCTCGTCGATCGCCACCGCTTTCGATGGCTACCCGATGGCCCGGCAGGGCAAGCATAACGAGGCGCTTGGCCTTGGCCTCGCCGCGTCGGTGGTGGGGGCGTTTGTCGGCTATGTCCTGCTGCTCCTGCTTATCAACCCGCTGGCCGCGCTGGTGCTGAAGGTCGGCCCCATGGAGATGGTCGTCGTCGTCCTGTGGGGGCTCACCCTCATCGCCACGCTCAACGACAGCAGCCTGTCAAAGGGACTGCTTGCGGGGTTTTTCGGCCTGATGCTGAGCCAGATCGGCATGTCGACCACCGGCGTCATGCGCACCTCCGTCGGCAATCCGCATCTGCTCGACGGCATTTCGGTCGTGCCGGCAATGATCGGTATTTTCGCGGCCTCGGAGCTTCTGCGGCTGCGCGGCAGCGCCTATCTGGTCCAGGACGAAGCGCAGCGCGACATCGCATTTTCCAGGATCCTGCGCGGCGTGGGCGAAACCTTTCGCTACCCCGGCGTACTTGTTCGCGGCAGCCTTATCGGCGCGGTGATCGGGGCGATCCCCGGCGTCGGGTCCTCGGTTGCCAATCTGGTGTCCTATGGCGAGGCCAGGAGGACATCCAGAACGCCCGAGATCTTCGGCAAGGGTGCGCCTGAAGGCGTTATCGCGGCCGAATCCGCCAACAGCAGTTCGGAAGGCGGCTCGATGACGGCGCTTCTGGCGCTCGGCATTCCCGGCGGCGCGGCAACGGCCGTGCTGCTCGCCGCCTTCTCCTTTCACAACATCGTCGGCGGTCCGTCCTTCATTCGCAACCAGACCGATGTGGTCTATTCGATCATTCTCGGCAATCTGGGGCAGGTCCTGTTGCTGGCCGTCATCGGCCTGCTGATGCTGCGGGTTCTGGGAATGGTGGTGCGGGTTCCTCTCGCCTATCTCGTGCCAAGCGTTCTGGCGATGTGCGCCTGGGGTGGCTACGGCATCACGGGCACGGTTGCAGGGCCGCTGACCGTCGCCGCGTTCGCGGCCCTTGGCTGGCTGATGCGTTGCAACGACTATCCGGTCGCGGCAACGGTGATCGGTCTGCTGCTTGGTCGGATGATGGAAGGGGAGCTGGTGCGCACCCTGCAGATTTCCAACGGCCAGCCGCTCAACTATCTCTTCGAGCGGCCGATGGCGCTTGCCCTGTTCGTGTTCATGCTGATGGTTCTCGTCGGCGCGCCGCTGCTCAAGGCGCTGCGCCGGCGCAAGCTCCAGCAGGCCGGCCGTTGAGCATGCTCGCCTCGCCCGCCATGCGCGGCGCCGCGACGATTGGCATCGGGGCGGCGGGCGGTTTCGCGTTCTTCTTGTTGAACCTCCCGCTGCCGTGGGTCCTCGGCAGCCTTTCGGCTTCCGCTCTCGTTGCGCAGGCGTCCGGGTTTGGCCCCGCACTTCCCGCGAGATGGCGAAGCTATGCGATGGTTGCCATCGGAACGATGCTCGGTGCGGGGTTCACGCCCGACGTCATCGCCCGCTCGGGCACGTGGATCGTCAGCCTCCTCGCCATGGCGCTTCTGTCATTGGCGTTCGGCCTTTTCGCCTATGCCGTCTTCCGGCGCTGGGGAGGCATGAACCGCGAAACAGCGCTCTTCGCGGCCATGCCCGGCGGCCTTTCCGTGGTGACGATGCTGGCCGAGCACTACAGGACAGAGGCCAATCGCGTGGTTCTCTGCCACACGGCGCGGCTGGTGGTGCTGCTTGTGTCCGCCCCGCTGCTGATCCAGTGGATATCCGGCATCGATCTTGCCGCGGCGAACCGGTCGGCCTTCGAGGCTCCCGAAGCGTTCGACCTGCTCGAGCATGGCAAGCTTGCCCTTGTCGCCGGCGCCAGTTGGTATATCGCCACGCTTGTCCGCTTTCCCTCGGTGATGCTGCTTCTGCCGCTGGTGAGCTCGGCGGTCCTGCATGCAAGCGGGCTGGTGACGGTTCATGTTCCGGTCCTGCTTTCGATCCTGGCGCAGATCGTCATCGGTTCCGGCGTCGGCGCCCGGTTCGCCAGCTACACCTTGCGACAGATAGTCCGCGACGGCTGGCTGGCGGGGCTCGTGGGCATCGTTCTGGCCGCGGGGTCCCTTGCCGCGGCTTTCGTCGTTGCGCCTCTTGCCGGTGGCGATGTCGCGCCCCTGTTCCTGGCCTATCTGCCGGGCGGCGCGCCCGAACTCGGTGTCGTTGCGCTGGCACTGATGATCGATCCAGCGATGGTCGCCGCGCATCACGTATTCAGGGTTTTCCTGATCGTCGCGATCCTGCCCTCTGCGGCAAGCCGCGTGGCAGGAGATCACGGCCGTCGTCCATGAACGCCGGATGCTGGGCCAGGGGCAGTTCAAATCAGGGAAGAAGGCGTCCCAAAACCTAGGGGCTATTCAGCGGTCATTGATCAGCCAGCTTTGCGAGAAAGCGCAAAAGGCTCGCCAATCGGTTGATCATGAAAGGTTTTTCCAGAAGTTGAATGTTCGGTGCGTTGTGCCACGCCCGGGGAAGACGTCCGGGACTTGCCGTGGTCACGATGATGCCTCGCAGGAGCTCCGAGTTCTTCATGGTTTCTGAGATGAGCGCCTCGGTCGTGTTCCCCCGGCCCAAGTCGAAATCCGTGATGAAAAAAAACGGTTCGCTCTGCCGCGCCAACGCCTGCCTGGCCTCGCGCACGGAATGGCAGGCCGTTACCGAGTTTCCAAGCCGCTCAAGCAGGTCTTTGGTCGCTGAGTGAACTTTGGTGTTGTCCTCAAGCAGTATCAGGTTGCGCCATTTCAGGCCGTTGTCCTGCCTTGTACTGGGTGAGGGAAGCGCCCGGGCCGGTGCATCTGCCTTTGGCAGCTGAAACCGGAACTCTGTGCCCCCGTCTTGTAGCTTCCGATGCATCATCTCCGTATTCATGGCTTTCGTCAGAGCAAAGCAGATCGAAAGCCCCAACCCGTAGTGCTGAACCGTGTGTTCAACGGCCCTTGCCGCTTCTTGCGAAGGGGTCACAGACAATCCGGGCCCCTGGTCCGCAACGAGAAAGACGACTACGTCGTCCTCGACTTCACACCGCACGAGGGTCGAACCGTCTCGGCCATAGTCCAGGGCGTTGACAAGCAAGTTGCTCAGCACCCGGTAGATCGCTTCGGCATCTCCAAGCGCAAACGTATCCGGCGGCGGAAAACAGAGCTGCAATTGTGCCTTGGCCGACGTGGCACGGGGTGCGAACTCCAGCTCCATTCGCTGAAACAACTCGTTGAGATCAACAGGAACACTGATCGCGGTGAAGGTTCCGGCCTCCAGTTTGGAAAGGTCGAGAATGGAGTTGAACATGTGGCTTGTCTCGCGGGTCAGCGCGGCCAGCTGGTCAATCGTCTGGCGTGAATTCCTGTCGATGGAATTTCGATCAATGCCCCCGAGCAACAAGCCCATCGCATGGATCGGCTGGCGCAGATCGTGGCTTGCCGCCGCCAGCAGTTCGGACTTTGAGCGGTTGGCCTCCTCGGCATCCGCACGCGCTTCCGTTGCGGCCACATTCAACGCCACGAGCCGTGCTTCGCGTTCATTTATCGTATCGCGGAGGGTATTGAAGGATATCTCGATCATGGAGATTTCATTCAATCGCTCCTCAGGCCTGGCTGCGTTGCCTTCCCCCACATACTTGTTGATCTGGCGCGTCAGGCGCTGAATGCGGGCAACCACATTGCGGTCGAGATAGAAGAAGATCGAGATTGCAATGGATGCGAAGACCAGGAAGCCGACAAGGATCAGATAGGCGCTGACGCGCATCTTTTCACGGATAAGCGCGCTTCGGGCGTTTGCGCTTTCGTTCAGGGTCGCGGAGCTCAACCGGGTCGCATCGGTGAGAAGGGAAGACAGTTGCGCGTGCCGGCTCAGCCGGCCCTGGATCGATTTTTCGACACGGGTTTTCTCGCGGCCTGTCGCAATAAGATCCGTGACGAGCAACCGGGGCTCCGGCGTCAATCCCGAACTGGCCATGTCGTCCAATGCAGCGTCGAGCCGCGAGAAATCGACAGGTAGGCTCGCCTCCTTCAAGTCTCTGAGGAAAAAAAGGTATTTCTTCTGCAGGCCGGGTGGAACGCTGGATCGGCTTGCTTCTTCCGCCAGGCCGGCACGCGTCTTTTCCACCTCGATGCGCCGGGCAATCAGATCCGTAAGGACAATAAGATTGTCCGTGAGATCCGTGAGCCAGTCGTCGATCCTCGAAAAATCGGTTTTGTTCAGGCCGAGGTTGCGGACTTGCAGTCTCAGGCGGTCGATTGCCTGGATCTGGTCGGCGATCTGAATGCGAACAGTGCCGAAGGCGCTTTCCGAATGAGCGAGTGCCAGTTCGACTGCCTGGCTGCTCAACCCGGAAACCGCACCGTTCATCTTGATCGAGACATCGGCGCGAGGCAGGTCGATCGCGACGAGCCGATCGAATTCCTCGCTGTAGGAACGGATACCGAAGACGGCAATGAAGCCGATCGCAAGCGTCCCGAGCGACATGCACAGCAAGGACAGAAAGACGATCCTGCCGATGCCAATCTGCGACTGCTGCATATCAGTGACTTACTGGTTCTTCATCGGCAGGGCATACATCAGCCCGCCATCGCGCCAGAGCCTGTTCAGCCCGCGCTCCAGCCCAAGGTTGCTGTCGGAACCCAGGTTGCGGGCAAAAATCTCGCCGTAATTGCCCACTTGCGAAACCGTTCTCCGGGCCCAGCCTTCAGGCAAGCCAAGTTGCCGGTACGCCGGAATCTCCAACCTTTCAAGCACGTCAGGAGGGCTTGCCCGATAAATGCCCTCGGCTTCAGCGAGAACAAGGAGGTTAACAACCCACCGTATGATCTGTTCCCATTGTTGATCGCCATCGCGCACAACCGCGCTCAGGGGTTCATTTGCGAGAACGTCCTCCAATACTACCAACGACTTCTCATCCAGGCCGTGCATGGCCACCATGATAAGGAGATCACTGCTGTCGCTGGTGACGGCGGTGCACTCCTGCCCGAAAAAGGCGCGCCAACGTCCTGCTTGCGATGCGATCTCGAGGATCTCAGCATCAACTTTCTGGGCATCGATCGCCTTCCTGATGTTTAGAATGCTCGTCGTTCCGGCATTTGCGCAAATGGTATGGCCGGCAAGATCCGAGAGCGTCCTGGCCTTTGTGCTCGCATGGGCGAGAATGCGCTGCTCGTCAAAATAAGTGATGGCAGGAAATTCAAAGCCAAGCGCGACGTCGCGCTCCATGTTGAAGGTCGTCGTGCGAAACAGAACGTCGATATCACCGCTTCTAAGGGTGCTCAGGCGATTCAGGCTGTCCAACGGAACAAACTCGACGGCCTCCGCATCGGCCAGGGTTGCCGTTGCAACCGCGCGGCAGAAGTCGACGTCAAATCCCGCCCAGCTGCCATCCACCTGCTGCGTCGCAAAGCCGATGTCACCGATGCCGACGCCGCAAATCAGATAGCCACGGTCTATCACGTCCCTGAGGGTCGAGCCTGGTTCCGCGGACAGGCACTGCGGTGCGGCGACCAGAAGAAACGCAACGGATCGGAGGAAGCTTCGCAACGCAGAGATCATAATCTCGAACCTCAAGCTTGGGCGGAAATATCGCTGGCGCGGTAGCCTTGCGCGAAAAGCACTGCAGTCAAGTCGCTATGCACGACATTGAAGTCGACCACATCGCGGAGCACGGGCTTGCCGTTATAGCTCGCGGAAAGACCGGCGACCTTCAGCATGTCGATGTCGTTGGCGCCATCCCCGATTGCGCAGGCGTGCTCAGGCGAAACACCGAGATCGCGGCAGGCCCTTTCCAGAACCTCGCGCTTCGTACCGGCTGAACAGACGGGGGGAACAAGGTGACCCGTCAGAAGCCCGTCCTGAACGGCAGGCTTGTTGGCAATGACTTCGTCAAACCCGCAGGCTTCCTTGACCCTCTGTGCAAAGACGTCGTAGCCGCCGGTAACGAGAACAGTTCTTGCCCCTGCCTTCTTCATGCTTGAAACGAGACATTTCGCACCTGGAGTAAAGCGGATCCTGTCACAGAGCCGGAGCAACCGGTTTTCAGGCGTTCCGGCAAACAGCGCGGTTCGCGCGGCAAGAGAGCGAGTGAAATCAATCCGGCCGTTCATGGCAAGGCTGGTGATATTGGCGACCGCCTCGCCAAGGCCAAGTTCCTCGGCCAGGAGATCCAGCATCTCGTCCAGAATGATCGTCGCTTCCATGTCGGCAACCAACAGCTTTTTCTTTTCAAGCGGTTTGTGCGTGATGAAAAGGTCGATTCCAAGCGTCGCCGCATGCTCTGTGAGAGACCGGACCGACGCGGTGTCGAAGCTGCGTTCCAGTTGAAACAAGGCGGCCTGCCCGACCGAGAGCCACTGAAAGTCCTGCGATCCGATGGCCGTTCCCAGGTCGTTGAACGACGAAACGCCGCGTGACGGGCACCCGATAGCAACCAGATTTGAGTTCATGCTTGATCCTTTAGACCAAGGGTGTCCTCAGCTTGCGATTGCAGACTGAACCCTCGAAGTTATTGCGGTCCGTCAAGGTTCATTTGGGAGCTTTGGCGGAGCATCTGTAGTTTGTATCAACGCCGGCCTACGTGCCATTCGGCATGAAGGCCTACACAGCGCGCAATCTTCCGGCTTTCAGACTTCCCATAAGGCTCTGATTTTATAGCGATATATCAAACCTCATCCGAAGGTACCAATCCTCTTGGAGGAGCGTGTGGCCCGATCGCGTATCCACGCGGACGCAAGCTCGTCCTCACGGCGGATACTCGACGCAGGGCTTTCATCTCTATGATTTCAATCTGGGAGGAGGGGTTTTAAGGCTGCTTGTACGCGCCGGGAAACAAAAATTCAGAACATATACTTGCAAAAACCAATTCAAGGCGGAGGAGAGAGAAATGAAGACAAGGATCATGGTGCTTGCTGCGCTTGCAGGAATCGCATCGGCAGGTGCGGCCCATGCCGGCACCTTGGAAAAAGTGCGCGAGGCGGGCGTGTTGGCATGCGGTGTCAGCGAAGGCGTTCCCGGCTTCTCCAACCCGAATTCCGAGGGCCGCTGGGAAGGGCTGGACGCGGATATCTGTCGTGCTGTCGCGGCGGCCGTTCTGGGGGATGCAGATGCGGTGCGCTTTGTTCCGCTCTCCTCCAAGCAGAAGATCCTGGCGGTCTCGAGCGGGCAAGTCGAGATGACCTCTCGCACCACGACCTGGACGATGAAGCGCGATGGCGCCGAAGGCGTCGACTTCACCCAGGTGACGTTCTTCGACGGTCAAGGGTTCATGGTTCGAGCCGGGTCCGGCATCACGACGGCGGCGGGTTTGAACGGCGGAACCGTCTGCGTGACAACCGGGACGACGACCGAGTTGAACCTGGCCGATTTCGCTCGGACGAAGAACATCCAGATCGAAGCGGTCGTGTTTGAAGGCAAGCGCGAAGCGGTGGAAGCCTATCTGACGGATCGATGCGATGCCCTCACAACCGACGCCAGTCAGTTGGCTTCGTTCCGCATGAGTTTCCCCGATCCGGGAGCCCATACCATTTTGCCGAACCTGATCTCGAAAGAGCCCTTGGCTCCGCTCGTGGCGCATGGCGACAACAACTGGAAGGACATCGTGTCCTGGACGGTCTATGGCCTGCTCGCCGCGGAAGAGCTTGGCGTCAACTCCGCAAATGTCGACGAGATGGCGGCCGGTTCCTCGAACCCCGACGTTCAGCGCCTGCTCGGCAGTTCTGTCGACACAGGCAACTTCGTCGGACTGGGCCCAAGCTGGATGAGGGATGCGATTTCGGCAGTCGGGAACTATGGCGAAATCTTTGATCGCAACCTGACCAGGCCGCTCGGTCTCGAACGCGGCGTGAATGCTCAGTGGAAAGACGGCGGCCTGATGTACGCCATGCCGATCCGCTAGGCGCACGAGGAACTGATCAAGGACAAGGCGCGTCGAAGACGTGCTTTGTCCAGCCTCGCCATTGTTCAATGGAAGTAGTGATGCCGTTCAAAACAAAGTCGAGATCAGCCGCCCTGAGCGGGCAGAACATGGCGAGCATTCTGGTTCAGATTGCGGTACTCGCCCTTGTCCTCAGTGGTGTGTACTTTCTCTTTCAGAATACCCAGGCCAACCTGACTGCTCGCGGTATCGAAAGTGGTTTTGCATTTCTCGGGCATGAGGCAGGCCTGCCGATTGGCGATAGTCTCATCGAATACAATCCCACCAAAAGCTACGGTTATGCTTTCCTGATAGGTATTCTGAACACGCTCCTGGTATCCGCGATCGCCATCGTTCTCAGCACGATACTCGGGATTTTCGTGGGTGTTGCGCGCGTCTCGCCCAACTGGCTCCTGGCGAAAGTGGCGGCGATCTATGTCGAAACGCTGCGCAACATCCCGTTGTTGCTGACGCTGATCTTTGTCTACACGGTGGTCATCGGATCTCTACCCCATCCAAGGGCCCCGATTTCTCCGGTCGAGGGCGTGTATCTGACCAAGCGCGGTGTCTTTGTGCCGCGCCCTGTGGTGGAAGACGGGTTCATCATTTTCTTGCTGGCGGTCATGATCGCCGGAGCGATCTCGATAAGTTTCTGGATCTGGGCAAGAAATCACAAGAAGACAACCGGCAGGTCAGTTCCTGGATTTCTCGGCGGGTTAGGTATTTTCTCCGTGATCTCCACCCTTGCCTTCCTGGCAACGGGGGGGGCGATAGGGGCTGAACTGCCCACCTATAGCGGGCTCAACTTCGTCGGCGGACTGACACTCAAGCCGGAGTTTGTCTCACTCTTGGTCGGGCTGGTTCTGTATACCGCCGCCTATATTGGCGAGAACGTTCGCAGCGGCATTACCTCGGTGCATGCAGGCCAGATTGAAGCTGCCAATGCCTTGGGAGTTTCTCGGGGGATCGTGACACGTCTGATCATGCTGCCCCAGGCCCTGAGGGTCACCATTCCCGCGACCACGAATGACTATGCGAGCCTGGTGAAGAACAGCTCGCTCGCCGTGGCTATCGGCTTTCCCGACATGGTGTCGATCGGCGGAACCATCATTGGGCAGAATGGGCAAGCTATTGAAATCATTGGCATGTGGATGGCAGTTTATCTGACCATCAATCTTCTCATCTCGCTTGCAATGAACTTTCTGAACTCGCGTGTCCAGATTGTCGAGAGGTAGAATATGTACCCTGCAATGCGTTCGACATCCGCAGACGTCTTTCAGCCGACCGTCGCGCGCCCGGCGCCCGGTGGCAATATCGGAATGCTTAAATGGCTACAGGAAAATCTGTTTAGCGGATGGCTTAACAGCTACACGTCGCTCGTTCTGATCGGCTTTGTGCTCTGGATCCTTCCCGAGATATTCAGTTGGCTCGTGCTCGATGCGACGTTTGTTGGCGACGCAGTCACATGCCGCCGGAGCACGGGTGCCTGTTGGCCGTTCATCCTCGACAAGTTTCCGGTGCTCATGGTGGGCGTCTACCCTCAGGAGTTGCTCTGGCGTCCTGGATTGGCCTGTCTCGCGCTGCTTGTGTTGGCCGGGGTCACCTACACGGATCGCCTCAAGGGCGCTTCACTGGTTATCGCCTGGTTGCTGCTGCCGGTTTTCGCTCTGGTCATGATCGGCGGCGCCTTCGGCATGGTCGAAGTCGAGCAGTCGCTCTGGGGCGGGCTCATGCTGAGCGTACTGTTGGCGCTCGTGGGTGTTATTGTCTCCATACCATTGGGTGTTCTTCTGGCGTTGGGGCGTTACTACGGTTCCCCTTTGATCAAGTCGTTGTGCATTGGCTTCATCGAACTCGTCCGCGGCGTTCCACTGATTACCATCCTCTTCATGGCCTCCGTGATGATGCCGATGTTTCTGCCGCCCGAAATGGTCATCAACAACCTGATGCGCATTCAGATCGGCATGATCTTCTTCTCGGCGGCCTACATGGCGGAGGTGGTTCGCGGCGGTCTGCAGGCAATTCCGAAGGGGCAGACCGAAGCTTCCCTGGCCCTGGGTGTTTCACCTTGGAAAACCATCGCTTTCGTCGTTGTGCCGCAAGCGTTGCGCCATGTTCTTCCGCCTCTGATCGGCCGTTGCATCGCCTTGTTCAAGGATACATCGCTAGTGATCATCGTTGGACTTCTAGATTTTCTCGGCATGATCAAGAACTCGGCCTTTGATCCTGAGTGGCTCGGGTTCCAGAAGGAAGCCTACTTCTTTGCTGCCTTTGTGTACTGGCTGATTTGCTACGGCCTTAGCCTGTATGGACGCGCGCTTGAAAACCGCGGAGCCAGTGGCGCTCGCCGCTAGGCAACATCCTTAGGAGACTCCCATGAGCACCAGAATCGAAAGCCAGATCGCCGAAGACGAGTCCGTTATCGAGATGCGGCAGGTCAACAAGTGGTACGGCAACTTCCACGTTCTCAAAGACGTCTCGCTCTCCGTGAAGAAGGGTGAGCGGATTGTGATCTGCGGCCCTTCCGGGTCCGGTAAGTCCACGCTGATCCGTTGCATCAACCACCTGGAGGAGCATCAGGAGGGCACGATCACGGTCAACGGCACGATCTTGAACGACAAGCTCAAGAACATCACGAACATCCGCCGCGAAGTCGGCATGGTCTTCCAGCAGTTCAACCTGTTCCCCCACATGACCATCCTGGACAATCTTTGCTTCGCCCCTGTCTGGGCGCGCAATATGCCGCGCAAGGACGCCGAGGCAACCGCCTGCATGTATCTGGAGAGGGTTGGTATTTCCGAGCAGAAGGACAAGTATCCGGGGCAGCTGTCCGGCGGGCAGCAGCAGCGCGTGGCCATCGCCCGATCGCTTTGCATGAACCCTTCGGTAATGCTGTTCGACGAGCCCACTTCAGCGCTTGATCCTGAGATGATCAAGGAGGTTCTGGATGTGATGATCGAGCTGGCGGAGTCCGGGATGACCATGATCTGCGTCACCCATGAGATGTCCTTCGCCCGCATGGTGGCGGATCGCGTCATTTTCATGGATGGCGGCGAGATCGTGGAAGAAAATACGCCCGGGCTTTTCTTTGATGCGCCGAAGATTGACCGAACGCAGAAGTTCCTGAGCCAGATCCTGTCCCACTAATCCTTGCTTCCTCCTGGCGCGGCGCATCGCTTTTGCGGAGGTGTTGCCATGGGTGTTTCAGGTTCTACCGGAGGGCATTTCGATTTCCAGCACCGCAATTCTAGTTCAGATCCTCGGTTCCGTCGCCCTCATGCTTTGGGGTATTCGGCTGATCCGGACCGGTATGATGCGTGCCTTCGGGGGATCCCTGCGGCACGCCCTGGGGGTGGCCACCAATGGCAGGTTCATGTCCTTCGGCGTCGGTGTGCTCGTGACGGTCTTTGTTCAGAGCAGCACTGCCACGGCCATGATCGTTGCTTCTCTGGCGGCCAAGGGAATGGTTTCTGCGCCTGCTGCCCTGGCTGTGATGCTCGGTGCGGATGTCGGGACGTCGATCGCCGCCCAGGTTCTTTCGTTTGACCTGTCTGTTGCGTCTTACGTCCTGGTCTTCATCGGGTTCTTTGCCCACTCGCAATGCACCGATCATGTCAGACGGCAGCTGGGCCGTTGCGTGCTCGGACTGGGCCTTGTGCTCTTGGCGCTGTCGCTGGTGCGTTCATCGTCCACGCCCTTGCGCGAGTCCGCGTTGCTTGTCGAAATACTGACAACTCTGGAGAATGAAACACTTCTGACATTGTTCATTGTGGCCGCGATTACATGGCTGGTTCATTCGAGTCTTGCCATGGTGTTGCTGACGACATCGCTGTTCGTGGCGGGGGTTATTCCCGTCAAAATGGGGATGCTGATGGTGCTCGGTGCGAATATCGGGGGAACGATTCCGGCGATTGTCGCGACAATGAACGCAAGCATTGCGGGCAAGCGGGTGGCGATCGGCAACGCCGTGTTCAAGCTGACCGTCTGCCTGCTGTCGATCCCCTTCCTGCACCTCGTCGTGGAATGGCTGGCGCCTTACCTGCAGACGCCGGGCGCCCTGGTCAATTTTCACACAGGTCTAAATTTTCTGATTGCTGCTCTTTTCTTGCCTTGGGTCGGCGTGTTTGCACGGCTGTTCGAGCGAATGATACCGGACACCTCCCAACAGGAGGCAACGCCACTTGCCCGCTATCTCGACCGGAGCTTGCTGGATTCCCCGACATTGGCCCTTGCCAGCGCGTCGCGCGAGTTGAACCGGATTCCCGATCAGATTGACGACTCGCTCCTGGCGCTCGCCGCAACCATCAAGTCGGATGACCTGGCCGGCGTGGAGATCGCCAGACGGAACCATACGACGATCTCTTCTACGTTGGACCTGCTGAAATTCTACGTTAGTGACGT
Source organism: Stappia sp. (assembly GCF_965276915.1). GTDB lineage: Bacteria > Pseudomonadota > Alphaproteobacteria > Rhizobiales > Stappiaceae > Stappia. The sequence continues at coordinate 4,897,099 of NZ_OZ255709.1, read as the reverse complement.
CACTCGCGGCGATATATCCGAAGAGGAAAGCAGTCGCGCGATGAATATCATGCTCCTGTCATCCAATCTGAGGCACGTTTCCGATCTTGTATTGAATGCGGTCATCTTGTGCGAGGCGCGCATCAAGGACCAGGCGCGCTTTTCCAACGAAGGAAAGCAGGAGCTTCTCTGTTTGGTGAATATCATTCAGCAAAGCCTTCGATTGACACTGGTCGCGGCCTTGCAGGGCGATACCCAGATCAGGAAGAACATAAACCGGCAACGAAAAGAGCTCGATCGACTTGTCGAGATCAGCTGGCAGGAACATTTCCGTCGCCTGAGCGACAACAATCCGTCAGCAGTCACGACCTCGGCAGTACATGGCGAGCTTCTCCGCGATTTCGCCCGCATCTTCTATCATATTCACGCAGCATCGAAGGTAATCGTATGACGTATACATCGGTGTTTGATATCTTCAAGATCGGAATCGGCCCTTCATCGTCCCATACAATGGGACCCATGATTGCCGCCAATCGTTTTGCTGCGGAACTGGCTGAGAAAGAAGTGGTATGCAATCCGAAGTTCAGAATAACCCTTCTTGGATCTCTTGCTTATACCGGTCGAGGCCATGCCTCCGACAAGGCGGCTGTGTGGGGTCTTTGCGGCTTGTCACCCGAGAGTTTTGATCACGCGGCAGCGGAGAAGGTCTGGCGAGACATTTCTGACAGCGGGCGAGGCGTGCATCCAGCCGTCGGGCCTTTCGAAATCGATCTCAGGAGCGGTGTCGTCTTCGACACGATCGTCAAACCGCGATGGCATCCCAACACGCTGACATTCGAGGCGTTTCGAGAAGACGGCAGCCTGGCGCTTTCACGGTCCTATGTGTCGATTGGCGGTGGCAGTGTCGTCGCCGAAGAGGACGGACCGGATTTCCGCGACGACGGTGCCTCGGGCGAGCGCAATGACGTTCCGTTTGCTTTCCAGAACGGCAAACAGCTCCTCGATATCTGCGCGGCGTCTGGTATTTCGATATCGGAGGTGATGCTGGAGAATGAAACAAGCCTGCGCGGGAACCGCGATATCGCCGAGGGACTGGATCTCATTTGCGAAGAGATGTTGTCGAGCATTTCGCGCGGTGCGTTGCAGACGGGCGTGCTGCCCGGCGGACTGCAAGTCAGGAGCAGGGCGCAAGCGCTTTTCAGAGCCCTGGAGGTCAACCCGTCCGCGCCTTTCCACGCGCAGGATCGCCTGCTCGCCTATGCTCTCGCGGTGAACGAGGAGAATGCCCGAGGAGCACGGGTCGTGACCGCGCCGACCAACGGCGCCGCCGGCGTTGTGCCTGCCGTCCTGCGATACTGGCTGGACGAAGCCCCGTCGGACCAGCATCCTCTCAGGCGAAGCTATCTGCTGACGGCGGCTGCCATCGGGGCGATCATCAAACGAAACGCTTCCGTCAGCGGTGCTGACCTGGGCTGTCAGGCCGAGGTCGGAAGCGCCGCGGCCATGGCTGCGGCCGGCTATGCGGCTGTCTGCGGGGGAACGCCGAGGCAGGTCGAGAATGCTGCTGAAATCGCGCTCGAGCACCACCTGGGGCTTGCCTGCGATCCGGTCATGGGGCTTGTGCAGGTTCCTTGCATCGAGCGCAATGGCCTTGGGGCCATCAAGGCGGTTGCTGCCGCACGTTTGGCGCTCAGCGGCGACGGTGACCATGTCGTGCCCCTGGACGCCTGCATCGAGGCGATGCGAAACATTGGTAACGATATGCATGAGCGCTATAAGGAAACTTCACAAGGCGGATTGGCCCTCTTCGTGACGGGATGTTGACGCCACCCCTGGCCGGGTCGATTGGATACTATGGTAAAGATACTCATCGTAGACGATCATTCGGTCATTCGCTCGGGCATGAAGGCCCTGCTTGAAATTGAGGTTGACGGAGCGTCTGTTTTCCTGGCTGCGTCCATCGCAGAAGCCTTGCAGACTGTGGAAGCCTCCCAACCTTTTGATCTTGTGCTTCTCGATCTCAAGCTGCCGGATGCAAACGGGTTTGAAGGGCTCAATCGCCTGAAACAGGCCGATCCCGCGATGTCGGTGGCGCTGATTTCGGGCGAGGAGGACCGGGAGACGGTCAACCGCGCGCGCGCCGAAGGGGCCGATGGGTTCATCCCGAAAACCGCCGATCCCAGGGTGATCGTCAATGTGGTCGAGTTGCTGCTGACCGGCGAAGTTTTTTTCCCGCGTGTCCTGTTCGACGGAGAAGCCGTGTCGCCCGGACCTCTCCCCGAGGCAGGATCCCGCCCGGAACGGCTTGACCTCACGAAGCGCCAAACCGACGTCTACAGCTTGGTCGTCGCGGGACTTTCGAACAAGGAAATTGCCCGAGACCTTGAACTGACCGAAAGCACGGTCAAGACGCACGTTGCCGCGATCCTGCAGAAAGCCGGCGCAACCTCACGCGGAAAACTGATTGCACGATCGAAGAACTTGACAGACCGATATCGAGCTTGACCTGCTTCTGCTTGAGGGCATGCCGCGAACCCGGGCCGGTCCAGGGTCGTCGCCAAAGCAGTTTGCCCCATATGCGGCCGGTGTGCCGCATTGCCGCCGAGCTCAGGGTCCAGCCAGGCGTAGCTCTGCTCGAGTTTGCGTTCCTATCCCGACTGTAGCGCCAGGTAGCGCAGATGCTCCGGCCTGCGGACGCTTTCCCGACGCACTGCGATACCGGCGTCGGCCATGCCCTGGGCAACTGCCTGCAGAGGCAATGCCTGCCAGCGCTCTTCGGCTTCGTCCGGGATCAGGCAGTTGTCGCCCCAAGGCGCAAATACCCGTTCCGGTCGAAGCGGAAGGGCACGGCAAGACGGAATGGAATCGCATTCAGGGGAGCGGACCGGCGTTGCGAGGCAGGTCCTGACCTCGCCAGGGACGGCTGTGCGGCGCGTATTGTTCAATCCGTGGGCCAGGCCAGCATTGCCGCGTCGACGATCATCTCGAGCTTTTCCGCGGATGCGCCGTCTCGGGCCTGGATCGACAATCCCTCGAGAACGGTGGTGTAGAAGGCGGCAAGCCGGTCGAGGTCGGCGGCAGGTGCAAGGTCCCCTTCCGCAACGCCGCGCGCAAGACGGTCCCTTAGAGCCGCTTCCCCGCTCAGCCGGTTGTCGGAAAGAAACGCACGCACGCTCTTGTTCTCCGGCGCGCCTAGCAGGGAGGCCAGCACAATCATGCAGCCGCGCGGGCCTTCGTCGGCAACATAGGCGCGGGCATTGGATCGAAGCATGGTCTCGACAGCCTCGCGTGTCGTGGTGGCTGCGCCGAGGCTCTGCGAAGTTGCCCGGCCTTCGAGGCGGTCGTAGAGTTCGACGGCCTCCCGGAAAATTTCTTCCTTGCACCCAAAGGTTGAGTAGAGGCTTGGCTTGTTGACCCCGGTGGCGTCGACGAGGTCCTGGATCGATGTGCCCTCGTAGCCTCGTGCCCAGAAGGTTCGCATGGCCGCAAGCAGAGCCGTGTCTCTATCAAACCCTCTCGGGCGCCCGATTGTCTGGGCAGGGGCTGATTTCGATCGGTTGCCGGGGGTCATTATTCCATCATCCGAAGACCTGCCACGCCGATCACGATCAGCGCCAGAAACAGGAGCTTCGTTGCGGACATGTGTTCGCCAAGAACGAACGTCCCGAAAATCGCCACGCCGAAGGCTCCGATACCCACCCAAATAGCATAAGCAGTGCTCACTGGAAGATGCTTTAGCGCCAGGCCGAGCAGAACGAGGCTCAGCATGGCAATGCTGACACCGATCAGGCTTGGCCAGGGCCTTGTGAACCCGTTTGCCTGTTTCAGCGCCAAGGCCCAGACGATTTCCAGCGCACCGGCCAGAACCAATAGTCCCCAAGCCATCTCAGTCCTCACTCTTTTCCGGCCGCTAAGGTTTGATCCCCAACGGCCTCGCCCGCTGCGCCACGGGGCTCGACCGGCCGCCTCGATGGTGAAGACTTCAAGCCCGGTGAACGGCCATCGCCTCTCGGCGCATGCCCGCGATGCATGCGGGGTCGTATCGGGGGAAGCCGTTGCAGGTCACGACGTCCGCCAGCCGACACCCGCCGGTTTCCACATGACCGGCGCGTTGGATCCGGCGGGTGCCCCGGGTGGAAAGCGGGCAACAGGCGCGGGGCGATGAACGCCACCCGGGCGTTGCCCGATGCGCCGCTATGCGGTGACGCCTCCATCGACAGCGAGCGATGCCCCGGTGATGAACCGGCTTTGAGGGCTTGCCAAAAACCCGACGGCGGCCGCGATTTCCTCCGGCCGGGCGTAGCGCCTGATCGCCATCAGCTCCAATTCTGCTTCCGCCGTCGGACCGTCGGCGGGGTTCATATCCGTGTCGGTCGATCCCGGATCGACGATATTGACCGTGATCCCGCGTTCGCCAACCTCGCGTGCGAGCCCCTTGGTGAAGCCGATGAGCGCCGACTTGCTCATCGCGTAGAGCGTCACTCCCCCATACGGCACCCGTTGGGCAAAGCAGGAGCCGATGGAGACGATGCTCCCGCCGGCGCCCATATGAGCAAGCGCGGCTTGTGAAGCCACGAAGACCGCCCTCGTATGGATCGCCAGTGTGTCGTCTATTTCTTCCGGCGTGGCGTCCTCGATGGGGCCTGCGTAGAAGACGCCGGCGCTGTTGACGAGAATGTCCAGTCGGCCCAGTTCCCTGGCGGTTTGCTCGACGGCCTCTCGCAAGGCGGCCGGATCGCGGCTGTCCGCCTTGATCTTCAGCATTCTGGTTCCGGCCGAACCGAGCTCCCGGACGAGATCTTCGGCCGCCTCGTCGGATGCGGTGTAGGTAAAGGCGATATCCGCCCCTTCCCTTGCGAGCCGCCGAACGACGGCGGCCCCGATGCCTCGCGATCCCCCGGTGACGAGCGCTGCCTTGCCTTTGAGTTCCACTGTAATGTCTCCTTTTGTACCGATCATTTAAAAAACCTATGCGACCATCCTTGGTCGGTCAATCAGTTTTATACCGATCGGTTAAAATTAGTTGGAATCGAGAAGCGATCCCGGCTCACGGCCGGCCATGACCATGCCGGCGGGACCGGTCGCACACGGGCGACCGTGACCGGGTTGGGAGCGGAGAGGCGCGATTTTCCCGGTGCGCGGCGCTTGCCGGCGGATCCGGGGTGAAACTGACAAGGTTCCCCCGCCATCCGGTTCGCGGATCCTCGAACCCCTTCGCCGTCAAGGGGGCGAGAGGCTGCGTGAAGCTGGAGGACGGGTGCCGGCCGTTGTCGGCCGCTGCCGTCAGCTTCCGTTTCCGGCGGCCAGCGGCTTCCGGTTGTCGGGCATGATGTGCGAGATGATGTTCAGCGCCGTCTTCGCCACGTGCTTCTTCATCGCCTCGCTGGCACCATTGCCATCGTTTTTGAGGATGCAGTCGACGACTTCCTGATGCTCGTCCCGCGACTGAGAGACACGGTCTTCGGAGAACAGGAAGCGGGCGTGGAACATGGAAAGCCGGTTGCGGACATCGAGCGTGATGTCGCGCAGCGCATCGTTGTGGCACGCGTCATAGATCGCCCGGTGCAGCGCGTGATTGGCCTCCGCATAGGCGCTCATGTCATGGAGCCTGATCGCTTCCTGTCCCTGGGCATGGAGCATGCGGATATGTTCGCGCTGCACCGCGTCCGCGCGTAGCGCGCAGTATCTGGCACAGAGCCCCTCGAGCTCGCCCAGGGCCTCATACAGATTGCGCAACGTCGTCGTGTCGATCGTCGCCACCGCGAAACCGCGACGCGGCTGCTGCTCGATCAACCGGGTCGAGGCGAGTTCGCGCAGGGCATCGCGAATGGGGCTGCGCGAGACCTCGAAGCGGTCGGCGAGCGACTGCTCGTCCAGCCGGTCTCCCGGCATCAGCTCGCCCTTCAGGATCTCCTCCGAGAGGACGTTGGCAATCTTCCGGCTCAGTGTGCTGCTCGCCATGGGTTTCCGCTCGTTACGACAGCGATCGATCGAATTCGATCACACAATCACGACCTGCAGGACAATAGCAACATGTCGCTTGCGCTTCCAGCGATAAATGTCGACATTAAACTATCTTTGTACGCAAAATGAGGTTTGCGGATGATCGTTCTTCACCACGCTTGGGATTCCCTGCAATCGTTCAAGGTGCGCATGTGCCTTGCCGAAATCGGAATTCCGTGGGACGGCATCGCTCTCAGCCTGACCGATTTCGACCATCTCAAGCCGACATATCTTGCCGTCAACCCGGACGGGCTGGTGCCGGCGCTGGAGACGGGCGAGGGGGTACTTGCCGAATCCTCGGTCATCAACGCCTATCTCGACGAGGCCTTCAACGCCTCCCGGCTGCAGCCGGTCGATGCCTTCGCCCGCGCGCGGATGCGGTGGTGGTGCCATCACGAGGATACGGTCGTGCATCCGGCGATCCGGCCGCCGACCTTCAATCTCTACATCAAGCCGCTGCTGGCGGGCTTGTCGGCGAAGGCGCTGGAAGAGAAGGTTTCCGGCCATCCGCAGCCGGAGCGCGCGGCGACCTACAGGGCCGCGGTCTCGGCGCCTTTCGACGCGGCAGCCGTCATCGCGGCCATCCGGAGCCTTGACCGCACCATGTTTCGCATCGACCGGGCCGTCGCCGGAAGCGGCTGGCTTGCCGGGGATGCGCTCTCGCTTGCCGATATCGCCATGGCCGCGGCGGTCGAGCGCCTGGAGATGCTCTGCCTTGACGGTCTCTGGGACAGGCATCCCGGCGCCCGGTCCTGGTCGCGCCAGGTGGCGGGCAGGCCGTCGTTCACGCTCGCCCGGGAGCCGGAGACGCCCGGAAAGCCGTCGCCGGTCGATCCCGCGCTGGTGCGGGCGCTTGTGACCAAGGCATTCGTCTAGTTGATAACGGAATACAAAAAAAAGATATTGCATACAAAAACTGAAGAATGTACACATTGATGAAATCGAAACCGAACGAGGAGAACTTCCATGCCAGTCATCGCCTTCGGCACATACGCATCGGACGGTCGGGAAGCTCCGGCGGTGATCTGCGACGGCGCGGTCTACGATGCCGGGGCGCTGCGGGAGGCGGGGCTGCACGTTCCGCACGGAAACTGGTCGAATGGCGAGGCGGCGCGGTTCCTGGAGAACCTCTGCGCGGATCGCAGCGACTGGGCCGCGATCGCGGAAGGCATCCGCGCGGCGGCGGCCGGCGGCAAGGTGCGCGCCGTTGCGGGTCAGGCCCGGCTTTCCGCGCCGTTCCGCCCGGGCCGGATTTTCTGCGCCGCGTCGAATTTCGTCGACCATGCCGACGAGATGGGAACGGTGCTTGCCGCCAAGGCGGAGAGCAAGCCCTACATGTTCCTCAAGCTCGAGGATTGCGTCATCGGGTCGGGCGAGCCGGTCAGGATGCCCGCCGAGACCAACCAGCTCGATTGGGAGGTCGAGCTGGCCGCGGTTATCGGCAAGCGTGCGCGTCATGTTTCCGTTGCCGATGCGCTCAGCCATGTGGCCGCCTACACGGTCGTCAACGACGTGACCGCCCGCGACATGAATGTGCGCGGCGACTATCCGTTCAAGTTCGACTGGTTCCAGGGCAAGTGCCATGACAGCTTCGCGCCCTTCGGCCCGTGGTTGGTGCCGGCCTCGCAGATCCCCGATCCGCAGAAGGTCCGGCTCAGCCTGACGGTCAATGGCGAGGTGATGCAGGAGGGCACCGCCGAGGAGATGATCTGGAAGGTCAACGAGCAGATCGCCTATCTCTCGACGATCGTGACGCTGAAGCCCGGCGACGTGATCGCGACCGGTACGCCGACCGGCGTGGGCATGGGGCGCGGCATTTTCCTCAAGCGCGGCGACGTGATGACGGCGGCGATTGCCGAGATCGGGGAGATCACCAATCCGGTGGAGTGACCGTATCGAGTAAACCGACAATCTAGGGAGGATTGATCATGCAGAACAGAAGGCGTGCATTGCGCATCACGGCGGCTGCCATTGCCATGGCGGCATTCATGGCCAGGCCGGCGGGAGCTGCCGAGGAGATCAGCTTCAACATGGCATGGCTGCCGCAAGGCAGCGTCGCCGGCCCGATCATCGCGAAGGCGAAGGGCTGGTTCGACGAGGCCGGGCTCGATGTCACCCTGTCGCGCGGTTATGGTGGCTCGCGCACGGCCAACGAGGTCGACCAGGGCATGTTCACGGTCGGATACGTCGATCCGATCAACGTCGCGCTCAATCGCCAGAACGGCGGCAGCCTGCGCATGATCGGCGTCGTCAACGGGGTCTGGCCCGCGGGCGTGTGCTACGTGAAGAAGGAAGGCGCCGAGCGGCGGGGCATCGACGATATCATCGGCCTGAAGATGGGCGGCGGCGCGGCATCCCCGGTCCACAACATCCTTCCCGCCTGGCTGGAAATGAACGGACGCGCGCGCGACGGGATTTCGCTTCTGCGGCTCGATCCGGCCGTGGTCGACGCCTCGCTTCTCGAGGGCAGGATCGACCTGGCCGAATGCTGGCGGGCCTCCAATCGCGCGGTGCTGCAGAAGATCGCCCGCAGCTCCGGAAAGGAAGTCGGCTGGATCGAGTATTCGGACCACGGCCTCAACGCCTATGGCAGCGGCTTCGTCGCCACCGAGGCGAGCATCGCCGGGAAGCCGGATGCCCTGCGCGCATTCCTGGAAGCCTCCTATCGCGGCTATGCCTTCGCCATGGAGGAGCCGGAAGCGGCGCGCGACATCCTTGTCGGCGCCTATCCGAGCCTCGATCCGGAGATCACGCTTCAGCAGATCAGGGAACTCGCCTCGCTGTTGGCGCCTTCAGGGGAGATCGAGGCGACGTTCGATGCCGGCCGTATCGAGGCGACTCACGCCCTGATGGTCAAGGCGTTCGACCTGAAGCCGGATGCGGTCCAGCCGGATCAGCTCTTCACCAACGCATTGGCTGACTAAGATGGCGGCCGGTCCCGCCGTTCGTGGCGGGCCGGCACCTTTCAAGCCAGGGAGATCGAGATGGCAAAACCGAAGCCCCGCAAGATGGGACACCTCGTGCTGCATGTGCGCGACATCCGCAAGTCCTTCGAATTCTACACCGAGGTTGTCGGTCTGACCCTTTCGGACTGGATCGAGGACAAGCTGGTCTTCCTGCGCTGCGGCGCGGACCACCATGATCTCGCGCTTGTGCAGATCCCGCCCGATGCCGGGAACCGCGAGGATCTCTACCGCGTCAACCGGCCGGGCCTCGAGCATTTCGCCTATGAGCTGGGTTCGCTGGAGGAGATCGAGGCGGCCGCCCGCCATATCCAGTCGAAGGGCGTCAGGATCGAGCGCGGCATCGGCAAGCACGGCCCGGGCGAGAACCTGTTCCTCGTCTTCAAGGATCCCGACAACAACAATGTCGAGTTCTATGCCGACATGGTCCAGGTGACCGAGGAGGCCCCGTACGATCCGAGCGTCTGGAAAGACGACGTGACCGCTTTCGATCAGTGGAAGTTCGAGAAGTTCCTGGTCGAGCCGCCCAAGGGCTGGGGTGAGGACTGATGCGGTACGGTTTGGTGGAGTTTGTCGCATGAGCGCGTTGTTTTCGAAGCTGCGGCTCCCGGAGATCGTTTTCTTCGGCCTCATCGCGCTCTTGTGGGAGATGGCGCCCGACTGGTTCGGCATCCGGCCCTATCTGCTTCCCCCGCTCTCGTCGGTGCTGGCGGCCCTGTGGACCAATGCGGGCGAGCTCTACCGCCACAGCCTGGTCACCCTGAACGAGGTGGTTGTCGGATATCTCTGGGCGGTTGTCGGCGGCCTCGCGCTTGGCCTGGCCATTCATGCCGTGCCGCTCGCGCGCCGCACCGTCTACCCGCTGATCATCCTCTTCCAGGGCCTGCCGAAAGTGGCACTGGCGCCGTTGATGGTGATCTGGTTCGGCTACGGGCTGACCTCGAAGGTGCTGATGGCGTTCCTCTTCGCCTTCTTCCCGATGGTCATCGGCATGCTCGGCGGACTGGAAAGCGTTCCCTCGCATCTGCGGGAGCATTTCGATGCGATCGGCGCCTCGCGCTGGACACGGTTCTGGCGGCTGCAGATGCCGGCGGCGCTGCCCTCGATCGTCGATGCCTGCAAGACCGCCATGCCGCTCGCCGTGATCGGCGCCATCGTCGGCGAATTCGTCGGTGCGGAAGGGGGGCTTGGCTACGTCATCCTCTCGGCCAACGCCTCGGCGCGCTCGGATCTCCTGTTTGCCGCGCTGGTGGTGATCTCAATCCTTTCGACGCTGCTCTACCTCATGGTCGAACTCCTGGGGCGCAGGGTCTGGTGGCGCGGCATCTGAACCGCGCCCGCCAAAGACGCAGTTACCACATCCACATGAAGCCAAAGGAGAATCTCAATGGCCAAGCTACGTCACGTTGCCATCCAAGTTCAGGACCATGCCACGGCGGCACAGTTCTATGTCGATGCGCTGGGCATGGAGATCGTCGGCCAGACCGACTCGCCCCTTGCCTCCGGCACCTATGTGTCCGACGGCACCGTCACGCTCGCGCTGCTTCAGTACAAGGCCGACGAATGGGCCGGCCGCAACAAGGATGACATCGCGATCAACCACATCGGGTTCTGGGTGGACGATCTCGACGAGCAGAGCGACCTGATCAAGAAGAACGGCGGAACCTTCTTCAAGGAGCTGCCGCTGTCCAAGGACTCGCTCTACTACGAGATGAAGTTCCTGGATCCGAACGGCATCATCTTCGATGTTTCGCACAATGGCTGGGTCGGGGCATCGAAGTGACGAGCCCACTCATCCCGGCGGATGCGAATGCATCCGCCGGGGCCATCAGCATCCGCGGGTTGTCGAAGACCTTCGGGGCGCTGAAGGTTCTCGAAGACGTCAACTGCACCATCGGGGAGGCGGAATTCGTCTCGATCCTGGGGCCGAGCGGTTGCGGCAAGAGCACGATCCTGAGGATCATTGCCGGCCTGATCGCACCCGATAACGGTGCCGAACTGAACCTCCTTGGTCAGCCGCTGACGGGACACAGCGAACAGGTGGGGGTCGTGTTCCAGACCCACAACATGCTGCCCTGGCTGACTGTCGAGAAGAACATCAGGCTCAACTGCGAGGTCCGCGGCATCGCGCGTGAGGAGATTTCGCGCCGTGTCGACGAGATCCTGCCGGTTCTCAAGCTCGAAGGGTTTCGCGACAAGTACCCGCATCAGATATCCGGCGGCATGAAGCAGCGGGCCGCACTCGGCCAGACGCTGATCGCGCAACCGAAGGTGCTGTTGCTCGACGAGCCTTTCGGTGCCCTCGACGCGCTGACGCGCGACCAGCTCAATGTCGAGCTGCTGCGCCTCTGGCAAAAGATCAGAAAGACGGTCGTCCTGATCACACACAGCATCTCGGAAGCCATCTTCCTGTCGGACCGCGTGCTCGTCATGTCGGACCGGCCGGCGCGGATGATCAACGATGTCAGGATCGACCTGCCGCGGCCGCGCGATCCCAAGACAACCCGGGAAGACCCGCGCTTCGGCCAGTACGTAACCCAGCTCAGCGCGCTCATGGGCGTGAACTAGACTGAAATCCTCGGAGACCGGAACTCATGGACCTGCAACGCTTTCACGGCATGTCGCCCGCCCTTGCGACGCCCTTCACCGCGAACCAGGAGCTGGACCTCGACAGGCTCGATGCCCTGATCGACGGGTATCTGTCCTGCGGGGTTCATGGCATTTCGGTCGCCGGCAGCCAGGGCGAGTTTTTCTCGCTGGACGAGGCGGAACACATCGCGCTGCTCGAGCGCTGCGTGAAGGCGGTCGGCGGGCGGGTTCCCGTGGTGGCCGGTTGCGCGCGCTCGAACCTGACCGAGACACGGCGGGTGCTCGCTGCCGCCGAGAAGATCGGCATCGACATGGCCATGCTGATCACGCCCTATTTCGTGCAGCCGAGCCAGCCGGAGCTCGCTGCGCATTTCATCGGCCTGGCGGGGGAAACGAAGCTCCCCGTGCTCCTCTACAACAATCCGCCGCGCACCAGCGTCAACATCGCCCCGCAAACCCTTGTCTCGGTGATGGATGCCGCGCCGAATGTGGTCGGCATCAAGGATTCTGCCGGCGACATGACGCAGTCGGTCGAGTATCTGGTGACGACGGACCGCCGCGCGCTGTTGTTCTCAGGCCGCGACACGCTCACGTTCTCCATGCTTCTCAATGGCGGGCACGGTGCGGTCTCTCCGGCCTGCAATGTCTTTCCGCGTCTCCTGGTCAGGCTCCATGACATGGCCGTCTCGGGCGATCTGGCGGAAGCGCGGCGCATTTCCGACCTGCTGTCGCCTTTGCGCGCGGCCTGGGTTCTCGGCTCCTTCCCCGTCGTCATCAAGGAGGCGATGATGATGGCCGGGCGCAGTGCCGGCCCGACGCGCGCGCCGGTCGGCCCGCTTGGCGCGGACGCGCATGCCAGGCTGAAATCCGTCGTCGATGCGATCATGCCGGAAGAAGAGGCATTGGCGCGATGAGCTGCGCAACCGGCCTGTTCGGAGCGTTGAGCCCTTGTGCCGAGGATCTGGTGACGCGCATCTTCCTGGATGCGCGCAGCCAGAACGGCTGGAAGGACACACCGGTTCTTGATGCGGAGCTGCACCGGATCTGGGCGCTGACCCGATGGGCGCCGACCTCGGCCAATTGCTCGCCGATGCGGGTGAAGTTCGTCCGGCCGGGTCCTGCGCAGGAGACGCTGCTCGGTTTCGTCGACGAGGGCAACCTTGCCAAGGTGCGGGCCGCGCCGGTCACAGCGATCCTCGGGTACGATCTGGCTTTTTATGAGCAGTTCGAGGTTCTGTTTCCGCACCGGCCCGCCGTGCGCGAGTGGTTCGCCGGCCCGGAGAATGCCGAGCGGGCGCACATGACCGCGATCCGCAATGGCACGTTGCAAGCCGGCTTCTTCATGCTGGCGGCGCGCGCCGTCGGCCTTGACTGCGGGCCGCTGTCGGGCTTCGACCACGAGGGCGTCGACCGGGCGTTCTGGCAGGGAACCGAGATCCGCACCAACTTCCTTTGCAGCCTCGGCCATGGCGATCCGGCATGCCTGTTCCCCCGCCACCCGCGCTTCGGTTTCGATGATGTCTGCGAAATCCTCTGATCCCGGCGCGGCTGCCGTTGGCGAGGACGGCGCGTTGCACCTTTCGCTCGGCCGCATCGGGCTGCAATCCGGCGAGGCGCTGGACGAGGCCGTGATGGTCGTGAAGACATTCGGCCATCTCAATGCCCGGCGCGACAACGCGGTGGTCATCCCGACCTCGTTCGGCGCCGGCCATCGCGATTTCGAGTGGATGGTCGGGGCCGGTTCACTGTTCGATCCGGCACGCTATTTCGTCGTGATTGCCAACCTGTTCGGCAACGGCCTCTCGACCTCGCCCGGCAACAGCGCCGCCTTCGCGGCCGGCCAGCCCTTTCCCCTGGTGAGCGCCTATGACAATGCGCTCGCGCAGAAATACGTCCTTGAGCGGTTCTTCGGCGTGCGCCGCATCGCGGTGGCGGCAGGCTGGTCCATGGGCGGGCAGATCGCCTGGCACATGGCGTCGCTGTTTCCCGACGATGTCGCAAATCTCGTCGCGATCTGCGCCACGGCGAAGACCTCGGCGCACAATCATGTCTTCCTCGAGGGCGCCAGGGCGGTGCTGACGGCGGATGGCGCCTATGACGCGGAGGCCGGCCGCTTCGTGCGCGCGCCGACGCGCGCCTTGCCGGCGCTCGGGCGGTTTTACGCCGGCTGGGCGCTGTCGCAGGCCTTCTATCGCGACGAGTGCTGGCGAACGGCGGGTTACGACAGTCTGGAGAGCTTTCTCAAAGGCTACTGGGAGGCGGCTTTCATCGAAAGGAACGCCGACAATCTGCTGGCTCACATCGCCACCTGGCAGGCGGCCGATATCTCGACCAACGATCGCCACCGGGGTGATCTCGTCAAGGCAATCGCTGCGGTGCGCGCCCGCGTCCTGCTGATGCCCGCCCGCTCGGATCTCTATTTCCGGGAAACCGACGTGAAGGCCGAGGCAGCGCATCTCGGTGACGTCCGCGTTGCCAGCCTGGTCTCGCCCTGGGGGCACCGCGCAGGCAATCCGGTGAGCAGCCCTTCGGACCGGGACTTCATCGTGAACCGGGTGCGCGATTTCATCTCATGCTGACAGCATCGCTTCTTTCCCTTGCGGACTGGGGTCTGCTTGCCGCGGCGGCGTTCGCGGCCGGCATCCTCAACACGATTGCCGGCGGGGGGAGTTTCCTGACCTTCCCCGCCCTCGTCTATGTGGGCGTTCCCCCGGTCATGGCGAATGCCACCAGCGCGTTTGCCGTGACGCCGGGCTATGTCGGCGGGGCGCTCGGATTCCGGCGGGAGTTGAAGACGCTGGATGGCGGCATGCTGCTGCGCATTTGTGCCGCGGGCATAACGGGGGGCATTCTCGGCGGATTGCTGCTGACGGTCACGCCCGCCAGCATGTTCAACGCGATCGTGCCGGGCCTGCTCCTGTTCGCCACCGTCATTTTCGCGCTTGGCGAGCGCATGGTTCCGCTCATGCGCGGGGGCGGCATATCGCCGGCGCTCGGGGTCTTCGTGGTTGCCGTCTATGGCGGCTATTTCAACGGCGGCCTGGGGATTGTGCTTCTTGCCCTCTTTGCCCTTCTGGGCATGACCAGCCTGCCGCTGATGAACGGCCTCAAGAACCTTCTGTCGTTCTTTCTCTCCTGCGCTTCGCTTGCCGTCTTCGCGCTCGGAGGTCTCATTGACTGGCGGCCGGCGGCGCTGATGGCCGTGTTCGCGATCGCCGGAGGATTTGCCGGTGCCGGCGTGTCCAGAAGGATCTCGAAACCTCACCTGCAGATATTGATCGTCGTGACGGGGGTCGTGATGAGCGGCGTGTTCTTCTATCGGCTTTTCTGACGGCAGGGCCCATCTGGAGGCAATGCGCGTCCGCGCATCTTGTAACCAGGGTGCGCGGACGCGTGTTTTGCCCTTGGCCCGTGCCGGCGCTCCCGTCAGCCGCCGCGGGCGATCACCACCTGGCGCTGGGCACCGAGCTTCTCCACCGAAAGTTCCACCACGTCGCCGGACCGCAGGAAGCGCGGCGGCGCGAAGCCGAGCCCGACGCCTTCCGGCGTGCCGGTGGCGACGATGTCGCCGGGCATCAGGCGCATGAAATGCGACATGTAGGAGATGATCGTGGCGACGCCGAAGATCATGTCCGAGGTGGAACTGTCCTGCATCCGCTCCCCGTTGACCGAGAGCGTCAGGGCAAGGTCCTGCGGGTCGCCGACCTCGTCGGGCGTCACCAGCCAGGGGCCGAGCGGGCCGAAATTCCTTGCCGACTTGCCCTTGATCCATTGCCCGCCGCGCTCGATCTGAAAGGCGCGCTCGCTGACATCGTTGACGGTGCAGTAACCGGCGACATGGTCGAGCGCGTCCGCCTCCTCGACATATTCGCATTCGCGCCCGATGACGACGCCGAGCTCCACCTCCCAGTCGGTCTTGAGCGAACCCTTGGGCAGGATGATCGGATCGTCGGGGCCGCAGATGCTTGAGGTGGACTTGGAGAAGAGCACCGGCTCGGCAGGTTCCGGGTTGCTGGTCTCCCTTGCGTGCCGGGCATAGTTCAGCCCGACCGCGTAGAAATTCCGGGCCGAGCCGACGCAAGGACCGATGCGGGTGTCGGCCGGAACGGACGGAAGGGCGGACAGGTCGGCGTCGGCCAGCCGTGCCAGCGTCTCACAGGTGATCGTCGCCGGCGTGAAATCGTCGATCAGGGCGGAGAGATCACGGATCGTGCCGGCGCCGTCGAGGCAGCCGGGCCTTTCCGCGCCTGTCGGTCCAAAGCGGAGAAACTTCATGCGTCGTCCTTTCGGTTCGTGAAACGGGCAGGCTGTTCAGGCGGAGCGCAGGATCATGTCGGCCGCCTTCTCGGCGATCATTACAACCGGGGTTGCCGTATTGCCGGAGACGATGCGCGGCATGATCGAGGCATCGACCACCCTGAGGCCCTTGAGCCCGCGCAGGCGAAGCCGGGGGTCGACCACGGCCTGCTCGTCGACACCCATCCGGCAGGTGCCAACGGGATGAAAGATCGTGGTGCCGATGTCGCCGGCAGCGCGGACGAGGTCCGCGTCGGAGACGATCTCCGCGCCCGGCAGGGCCTCTTGCGGCGCGTATTTCCGCAAGGCGGGCATGGTCATCAGCTTGCGGGCATGGCGCAGGGAGCGCAGGGCAATCTGGCGGTCGCCGGGTGTCGTCAGGTAGCGCGGCGAGATTTCCGGCGCGGCGTCCTTTGCGTTGCGCGCAAGATGCACCGTTCCCCGGCTCTCGGGCCTGAGGTTGCACACCGAAACGGTGACGGCGGGGTAGGGGTGGAGCGGTTCGCCCAGCCGGTCGGTCGACAGCGGCTGGATGTGGTATTCGAGATCGGGCGTTGCCTGCTCGGGGCCGCTGCGGGTGAAGATGCCGAGCTGGCTCGGCGCCATGGAAAGCGGCCCCGACCGGCTCCACAGATATTCGGCCGCCATCGAGATCTTGCCGGTGAGCGAGTTGGCGATCTGGTTGAGCGTCAGCGCGTTTTCGACACGGAACACCATGCGCAGCTGCAGGTGGTCCTGCAGGTTCTCGCCAATCTCGTCCCGCTCGTGCAGCACCTCGATCCCGGTCTCTTTCAGCCGCTTGCCCTGGCCGATGCCGGACATTTCCAGCAACACCGGAGAATGGATTGCGCCGGCCGCGAGCAGGACTTCGCCGCGGGTGCGGGCCTCGCTCACCCTGTTTGCGCGGGTGAAGATCACGCCGGCGGCGCGGCCGTTCTCGACGGCGATGCGCCTTACCTCGGCACCCGTCAGAACGCGCAGGTTGGGGCGCTTCAGGGCGGGCTTGAGAAAGGCCCGCGCCGCGCTCCAGCGCCGTCCGTTCTTCTGGTTGACCTCGAAATAGCCCGCCCCCTCGTTGTCGCCGGAGTTGAAATCCGTGCTGTGCGGAATGCCCATCTCCAGCGCGGCCGCCTGCACGTCCTCGAGCAACTCCCATTTCAGCCGCTGGCGCGCCACCTTCCACTCGCCGCCGGCGCGTGCAGTCGACCGTCCGCGTCGGGGCGGTCCTCGGAGCGCAGGAAGTGCGGCAGCACATCCTCCCATCCCCAGCCGGTGTTGCCGAGCGCGGCCCAGCCGTCATAGTCGGCGGCCTGGCCGCGCATGGAGATCATGCCGTTGATCGAGCTGCAGCCGCCCAGCACCTTCCCGCGCGGATAGGCGAGCGAGCGTCCGTTGAGCCCGTCTTCCGGCGTGGTGGCGAGCATCCAGTCGCTGCGCGGATTGCCCATGCAGTAGAGATAGCCGACGGGAATATGGATCCAGGGGTGGGTGTCCCTGCCGCCCGCTTCCAGCAGGAGGACGCGGTTGCGCGGATCGGCGGTCAGGCGGTTGGCGAGGACGCAGCCGGCGGTTCCCGCGCCGATGATGATGTAGTCGTAGTCGCCGTCGATGGTGGACGTCATTGGGTATCCAGAGTGTCTTGCCGGTGGCGAGGCGGGGTCAGTAGAGCGCGATGGCCGGGAAGGCGATCAACAGCCCGACCGCGATCATCTGGAGGCAGATGAAGGGCAGCAGCGAGCGGAAGATCTCGCCGAGCGAGATGTCCGGCGGCGTCACGCTTTTCAGGTAGAAGGCGGCCGGTCCGAACGGCGGCGTCAGGAACGACACCTGCATGTTCATGGCGAAGAGGACGCCGAACCAGACGGGATCGTAGCCGAGGCCGATGATGATCGGCACGAAGATCGGCATGGTCAGAAGCGCGATGCCGACCCAGTCGAGGAACATGCCCAGCACGAAGAGGATGAGCATCATCAGAAGGATGATGACGGTGGGCGAATCCGAGACGCCGGTGATCAGCGAGGAGATGAAGCGGATGCCGCCCATCAGGTTGTAGACGCCGACAAGGGCGCTGGCGCCGATGCCGATCCACATGATCATGCCGACGGTGGCGAGCGTGTGCATCGCCGCGTCGAGCAGCATCGGGAACGAGAACTCCCGTCGCAGGATCGTCGAGGCGATCACGCCGGCAACGCCGATGGCCGAGGCTTCCGTCACCGAGGCGATGCCGCCATAGATCGATCCGAGCACGACGGAAACCACCAGTATCGGCAGAACCAGGCCGCGCAGCAGCGGCAGCATCTCGGCAAGCGAGGGGCGTTCGTCCGGAGGGGGAGGCGCGACCGTGGGATCGGTGTAGGAGCGCAGCAGGATGTAGCCGATATAGAGCCCGGCCAGCATGAAGCCCGGCACGAAGGCGGCGGTGAACAGCTCGCCGACGGAGACATTCGCCGTCAGGCCGTAGATGATCAGCACGATGGAGGGCGGCACCATGGTTCCGAGTGAACCGCCGGCGCACACGACGCCGATGGCCAGCCGGCGATCATAGCCGAGCCGTAGCATCTGCGGCAGGGCGACGAGGCCGAGCAGCACGATCTCGCCGCCGATGATGCCGCTCATCGCAGCGAGGATTACTGCGACGAAGATGGTCTGGACCGCCACGCCGCCGCGCAGGCGCCCGCCGACCAGTTTCATCGCGTCGAAGAGATCGCGGGCGATGCCGGAGCGGTCGAGGATCGCCGCCATCAGCACGAACATCGGCACGGAGACGAAGACGAAGGACGAGACGAACGAATAGACGCGGCTGGTGATCAGCGGCACCGCGTTGGGGCCGAACCAGCCGATGGCGAAGACCAGGGCCACCAGCAGCGTGACAAGGGCAAGCGGCATGCCCGTCAGCAGCAGCATCACCAGCAGGGCGAACAGGACCAGCGTGCCGTATTCGATGCCCAGCGCCTTCAGGTTCACTCCGAGGTCGAGAAGCTCAAGCATCGTCGTGCCTTTCCGGTGGCGTCGGGCCGCGCAGGTAATTGAGCGTGAGGAGCAGGAACTGGACGCTCATCGTCACGAGGACGACGAGGAGAAACAGCTTCAGGAGCGCCGGGGCGGGCGAGTTCCAGGCGCTGCCGCTGGTTTCCAGGAAGAAGCTGCCATCGGGGCGAAACGTTGCCTTCATCGCCATCAGCCAGGCCGCCCAGGCGAAGAAGGCGCTGGCGCAAAGGCAGGCGATCGAGATCAGCACGTCGAGGAGGTTGCGCAGCCGAGCGCCGACGATGTCGTAGAGCAGCACGACGCGGATATGACTGTTGCGCGCGACGCAGTAGAGGCCGCCGAAGATGAAGGTGACGGCGCTCAGGAAGGTGGTCGTCTCGTGCGCCCAGGTGGTGGGCGAGTTGAAGACGTAGCGCAGGAAGATTTCCAGGACGAGCACGGCCATGGCGATGAGGATGCCGACGGCGAAAAGGCGTGCGACGCGCGTGATGGCCCAACCGAGCCGGCCTGCCTGAGGCAGATATTCGCGCGGCGTGGCGGCAGTGTCGGCGGTTTCTGGACGCGGGTCCGGCGCTGGGGGCATGGCGAGCCACTCCGGTCTGGTGCACGGTGCTGTCGGGGAGATCCGGTTTGTCGGAAAGAATGCGGGCGGGCGCGACGGCGCGCCCGCCCCGGTCCTGCCATATCAGTTCAGCAGGCCCTGGCTCTTCAGGTAGGTGGTCAGCTTGTCGTAGACCTTCTGGGCGTTCTCAGAGCGCTCGGCGACCTTGGCCCACTGATCCATGGCGATCGTGCGGAACCTGGCGCGCTCATCCGCCGACCAGTCATGGACGGTGATGTTCGGGTCGGCGGTGGCTTCCGCGTAGGCCTTCAGGTCGTTCATCGACAGGATGGCGACGGAATCCTGCGCGAAGTCGCGCACCGAGACCGTGAGGATCGCCTGCAGGTCGGCCGGCAGCGCGTTCCACTTCTCCAGGTTCATCGACACCTCGACGAGGGGCATGGAATGGAAGCCGGGATAGACCGGGTGCACGGCGACCTTGTGCAGGCCTTGCTGGTGATTGGTCGAGAAGACCGTGGAGTCCGCGGCATCGATCACGCCCTTGTCGAGCGCGGTGTAGACCTCCGAATAAGGCAGGTTGACCGGCACCGCGCCGGCTGCGGCGAAGACTTCCTGGATCAGCCCTTCGGGCGCGCGGACCTTCAGGCCCTTGAGGTCGTCAACGCCGTTGAGCGGACGCCTTGAGACGAAGCCTTCAAGGCCGGTCGTGGTCGCGCCGATGAAGCGCAGGCCATAAGGGCCTTCCAGCTCGTTCATCAGTTCGTGCCCGCCGCCGTAGTTGATGAAGCGGAACATCTCGTCGGGCGACGACCAGGCGCCGGTCGGGTTGGCGATCAGGCCGAAGGCCGGGTCCTTGCCGGAGAAGTAGCTGACGTCGGTGATATGGCCGTCGAGGATGCCGGAACCGACGGCTTCCTGGGTCTCGTTGTATTCGACCACGGCTCCGACCGGCAGGAGTTCGATCGTGAGACGGCCGCCGGACATCTCCTTGACGCGATCGGTCCAGGCCTGCTGGATGGCGAAGTTCGGATTGCCCGCCGGATCGACCGACTGGAACGTGAGCTGGAACTCCTGCGCCACGGCGCTGGTGCCGGTCATCAGACAGGCTGCGACGACGGCGTTGAACAGTGTTTTTCTCATGGTTTTCCTCCCAGGGGTGGACATGTTTGGCTGATCCCATGTCCTTGGACCGTGTCGCGGGTGCTTCCCGCGAAGGCGGTTGCTCGTGTCAGGCGACACCGCTCAGCGGTGTCGCGACCGGTGTGTTCACGAGGTTGCGCAGGCTGCCCTCGCGCAGGAACTGCATGGCCGTCTCCACCGACAGGCGGCGGGCGTCGGCGACGCTTTCCGGGCTCGACCAGGCCGCATGCGGGGTGACGAACAGCCGTTCCCCGACGATCGGGTCGGCTCCGTTCGCATAGGCTCGGGCGATGGCGTCCGCAGGCGAGGGCGGCTCGACCGGCAGCACGTCTATGCCGGCGCCGGCGATCGTGCCCTTGCGCAGGGCGTCGAGCAGGGCATCCACGTCGACAATGGCGCCGCGGGCCGTGTTGATCAGCACCGCGTGCGGGCGCATCTGCGACAGGCGCCCGGCGTCGATCATCTTCAGCGTCTGCGGTGTCAGGGGGCAGTGAAGGCTGACGACGTCGCTTTGGGCGAGCAGTTCCTCAAGCCTGTCGCAGCGGTCGACACCGGCGGCGATCTCCGTCCCGCGGGAAACCAGGGGGTCGTAGGCCAGAACCCGCATGCCGAAGGCCTTGGCCCGGAGCGCCGCGGCGATGCCGATGCGCCCGAGCCCGACAATGCCGAAGGTCTTGCCACGGAGGCGGGAGAGAAGCGGCGCGCGGGCATGGTCGAAGCCCTCCTGCGGCGAGGCCATCAGGTTGCGATGGTAGGAGCCGATGCCGCGGCGCAGGGTCAGCATCAGGGCGATGGCGTGATCGGCCACCTCGCTGGTGCCGTAGTCGGGTGTGTTGCAGACGGGGATGCCGGCGGCGGCCGCCGCCTCGAGGTCGATATGGTCGAAGCCGACGCCGGCCCGCACGATGATCCGGCAGCGTTCCAGCTTCGTGATCATCTCCCGCGTCACCGGCATCTCGTGCCAGACCACCATCGCGTCGCAACCGCGCAGCACCGCCTCCGGCAGGCGTTCGAAGCTGCGCTCCCGGTGAATATCCCAGTCCACCTCGTCGCCGGCCGTCGCCCTCTCGATCTCGGCGTCGTCCGGGTATTGGGCGTCGGGGGTGAGCAGGCGAAGGCGGGTCATGGAAACCTCTTGGAGTTCTGCGGCGCGATTGGGAACGCGATTGGCGATTGACGTTTCTATTCTAGAATTCTAGAATTTTACGAAATGTCAAACGGTTTTTATCGCGCTTGAAAAAGTCCGGAATTCAGGTGATTTCAGGCTTGTCGTCCGCGTTGGACCGCACCCGGACCGGGAAGGAGAGGGCCTTGTCACTTACCCAGGACGCCTGCGAGCGGCTTCGCGAGGCCATCGTTTCGGGCAAGTTCGAGTTCGGCGAACGGCTGTCGGAGGAGCAGATCGCGCGGGCATTGGGCATGAGCAAGGCGCCGGTGCGCGCGGCCTTCATGGACCTGCGCGACATGGGACTTGTCACCATCGTGCCGCAGGCGGGTACTTATGTTGTCACCCCCTCGCGGCAGGACGTGGAGGCGATGAGCCGCTTCCGCGCGATGCTGGAACGCGAGGCGCTGGAGACGGCCCTTGCGCGGGATCCGGACGCTTTGGTGCATCGGCTGAATGGCGCGATTTCGCAGATGCAGCATGCGATCGATGTGGGCGAATGGTGGCTCTACAGCCGCGCCGACAGCGCCTATCACAGGGCGATCCTGCAGATGGCGGGCAACCGCTACCTGGAGAAGGCCTACGACCTGACGGCGAACGCGCTGGAGGCGTTGCGTGCCCGGCTGCAGTCGGGCGAGGGCAATTTCTGGAGCCGCTCCTTCGCCGAGCATATCGAACTGCGCGACCTCGTCTCGCGCCGGGAATTCGAGGCGGCGCAGGCCCTGCTGCAGGAGCATATCCTGATCATCAACCGGTCGCTGTCGCTGCCGGAAACGGACCCGCAGGCCCGCCAGAAGGGCAAGCGGCGGTCGGACGAGGAATGCCTGGAAATCCTCTCTGCCCCTCTGGCGCCGTGATGCCGGCGGCCGCTCCCGGCGGGGCGTGATCGCCGTTGTCCCCGTTCACTATACGGGGAAAAGGGGCTGTCCCGCGCGGCAGGCGGAGAACCGGAGGGGCGCCTGAAACGACGGAAACGTTCCGGCGGACTTGTGCAAACGCGACAATTCCGAGCAAAAAACTGCGTCAAATTGCAGCTTTTTTTATCGAAATTGTCGCATTTTTTAGCCGATCGCCTCCAGTGGAGCGTCAAGTTGCAGCGGTTGCCGGCCGGCCGCGACAGGTTCCTGCCGGCCCGGCGTCACCCCGTCCAGGTGCAAAACGGTGTCGGCGACCGCCCGGACCAGCTCGGCATTGTGGCTGACCAGAACGAGCGACAACCCGCGTTCGGCGACACAGTCGCGCAACAGCATCATCGTCTCGCGCTGGACGATCGGATCGAGCCGGGATGTCGGCTCGTCGGCGACGATCAGCCAGGGGTCGAGCATCAGCAGGCGCGCCAGCGCCAGGCGCTGTGCCTCGCCGCCCGACACCTCGCCGATGCGGCGCGTGAGCAAGGCGGGGGCGAGCCTCAGGCGCTCGAGAACCGGTCGCAGGGCCTCCATGTCCGGGCGGCTGGCCGACAGGGCCATGACATCGTGCAGCTGGGCGCCGACGCTGCGATGCGGCGCGAAGACCGTGGCGGGATCCTGGTGAAGCTTCTGGAAGCGCCGCCGCAGCCGCCGCAATCCGCCGCGATCCCTCAGGATGTCGCAGCCGCGCCAGGATACCTCACCGTGCAGCGGCGGGAGCAAACCGAGCAACACGTTGCCGAGCGTGCTCTTGCCGACGCCGCTCGGGCCGGTCACGGCCAGCACCTCGCCGCGATGCACATGCAGGTCGAGATCGCGGAAAAGGGGGCGTGCGGGGTGGTGCGCCGCGCTGAGGTCGTGCGCCGCAAGCACGACGTCGTCGGAAGCCAGACAGGTCGGGCAGGCCGGCCAGTTGCGGGGATCGGCGGCAAGCCACGCACGCGAATAGGGATGCCGGGGCCGTGACAGGACCTCGTCCGTCGCGCCCGTCTCGACGATCTCGCCGTCCTTCATGATGGCGACGCGGCCGGCCAGCGCGCGGACCACGGCAAGATCGTGGGTGATGACGAGAAGCGTCTTTCCCTCGTCGTTGAGCTGCCGGAGAAGTCCGGTGACCCGCCCGATGCGGTCTGTGTCGAGGCCCTTGGTCGGCTCGTCGGCGATCACAAGCCCGGCCGGACTGGCAGCGGCGTTGGCGATCAGGACGCGCTGCGCCATGCCGCCGGAGACCTCGAAAGGGTAAAGGCCGCCGGTCGCGGCCGGAAGGTCGACCCGGGCAAGCTGGTCGGCGATCCCCGATCCGTTCGCGGGGACAACGAGTTGCCGGGCGATGCGGGCAAGCGGATCGAGAGCGGCCGCCGGCTCCTGCGGCACGATGCAGGTCTCGCGGTCCCAAAGTGCGCGAAGGCAGGCCCGGTCCCGCGCATCGACGACCTTGCCATCGGCAAAGCGAAACGCGCCGCGCGCGTCGAGGTCCCCGGGCAGCAGGCCCATGGCCGCCTGGGCAAGCAGGCTCTTGCCGGAACCGGTCTCGCCGATGACGCAAAGCACCTCTCCGGAACGCAAGGCGAGAGGACCGATGTTCAAAAGCGGCGTTCCGGTCCGGTCGACGATTTCGAGACTGTCGAGCGAGAAGGCGTGCGCGGTCATTCCTGTCCTCCTGCGAGATGCGCGGCGATGCTCTCGCCGACAAGGGTGAAGGCGAAGACGCTTGCAACGATGGCAAGGCAGGGCGCCAGGATCTGCACCGGCGCTTCCGGTGCGTAGGGGAGCAGTTCGCCGATCATCGCGCCCCATTCGGGCGTGGGCGGCTCGAGGCCAAGGCCGAGAAAACCCAGCGATGAAATCGTCAGGATCGCGGAGCCGACGCCGAGCGCGGCAAGCGAGACGGTCTGGCGCAGCACGGGCGGCAACAAGTGATGACGCAGGATGTGGCCTGACGAGAAGCCGGCGAGCCGGGCGGCCTCGACATGGGTTTCCTGCAAGGCGACGCGTGCGTTGGCGCGCGCCATGCGGGCAAAGAGCGGCCACAGGGCAATCTGGATGCCGATCGCCATGGGCAGCAGGCCGCCGCCGGTGAGCCCGGCCAAGAGCAGGGCCAGCAACAGGCCTGGAAACGCGAGGACGAGATCGGCGAGGCGCATGATGAGGGTATCGGAGAACCGGCCGCCAAGCGCGGCCGCGAGACCGAGCAGCACGCCCAGCACCGCCGTCGAGGCGACACAGGCAAGGGCGATGCCGAGCGAGCGCGGGGCACCGTGCAGAACCCGGGAGAGAATGTCGCGGCCAAGGTGATCCGTGCCGAGCAGATGGCCGGCTCCCGGCGGGACCAGCACCGCCATCAGATCCTGGCGGTTCGGGTCCGGCAGGGGAAGCCAGAAAGGGGCAAGGCTCGACACGGCAAGGAGGCCGGCAAGCGCCAGGCCGACGGCAAGGCCGTGCGACGGCCGGCGGCGCGGGCGGGCGAGGTCGGTAATGCTCATACGCTGCCCATCCGTCGCAGGCGCGGGTCGAGCCGGTAGCAGGCAAGGTCCGCCGCAAGGTTGGCGAGGGCGTAGACGAGGCCGATCAGCAGCCCGGCGCCCATGATCATCGGAATGTCACGGGCCAGCAGCGAGCGGATCAGCAGGTTGCCGAGGCCAGGAAAGCCGAACAGGGTCTCGACGACGACAAAGCCGTCGATCATGTAGGCCATCTGCAGGGCCATGAAGGTGACGACCGGGATGGCTGCGTTGCGCAAGCCGTGGCGCCGGAAGGCCGCGCCGGGCGGCAGGCCGCGGATCTCGGCATAGGTCATGAAGAAGGCCGAACGGACATCGACCACGGCATTGCGCACGACCCGCACCGAATAGGCGGCAAGGCCAAGGGCAAGCGTCAGGGCGGGCAGCACCATGTGGGCGACCGACCGGTAGCCGGCCGGGGGCAGCCAGCGAAGCCAGAGCGCGAACAGCGAGATCAGCAATACGCCGACAAGGAAGGCCGGTGTCGAGGCAAGAAGCACGGCCAGCCCCTGGGTCACGCGGTCGAGCCAGCCGCCGGGACGCCTGCCGGCGGCAAGACCCAGCGGGATGGCGACCAGATAGGAGAGTGCCCAGCCGGCCAGTCCGAGCACCAGCGTCAGCCGGGCATGGGTCGCGAGTTCCTCGCCCACCGGCCTGCCGCTGACCATCGAGACGCCGAGGTCGCCGCTGGCGAGCCGACCGATCCAGGTCGCGTATTGCACGGACAGGGGGCGGTCGAGCCCCTCCTCGCGGCGGATGCGTTCCGTCAGTTCCGGCGTCAACCGGTCCTGGCCGGTGCGTGCGGCGGCGACGCTGAGGGCGAGGTCGCCGGGCAGGGCCTGGACGAAGGCAAAGCACAGCGTCGCCAGGACGAGGGCGACTGCGGCCGCCTGCGCGAGGCGCGCGCCGATGATCCGGGCGAGCTGCATCATCCCGCCAGGGACACGTCTTGCAGGTTGAAACGCAGCTCGAACGGATCGCCGCGAAAGCCCGACAGGCGCCGGTTGACGGCGATGATCTGGTCGTACCAGACGACCGGGATCAGGGGCACCTCCTCGTGAATGATGCCGATGATGCGGCGGCGCAGGCCGGCCTGCCGTTCCGCGTCGGCTTCCCGCAGGTAGCGTTCGACAAGGGTGCGCAGTTCCTCGTTCTTCCAGCCTGTCGTTCCGGCGGCTCCGGGGGGGATCGTGTCGCTGGCGAAATCGGCGGCCACCGTCCCGATCGGATCGGGGACGATCGCCAGGTTGCGGGAGGTCAGGCCCATGTCGAGGCTTCCGTCGCGCTGGGCCTCGAAGATCGCCGTCCATTCGCCGATGCCGATGGTCAAATCGTAGCCGATCTCGCGAAACTGCGCCTGCATGGCCGTGGCGATGACGGGAAGCTCGGGCCGGTTGGCGAAGGTCAGGATTTCGCCGGAGAAACGGACGCCGTCCTTCATGCGCATGCCGTCCGTGCCGCGTTCCCAGCCGGCGTCGTCAAGCAGTGCATTGGCAGCTGCAACGTCCTTCTTGTGCGGAGCGATGTCGTCGAAATGCCAGTTGGCGAGGACCGGCGGCATGTACTGGGTGGCGGCGAGCGCCGGGTTGCGCATGATGCCGGTGGCAATCGCCTGCCGGTCGAGGGCCATGTTGATGGCCTGGCGGCAGCGCCTGTCGGAAAATTGCGGTTTGGCACAGTTCAGCATCAGGGTGTGAACGCGCGGGACGACCGGCCGGTCGATCGTCATCAGGCCGGTTGCCTCGACACGGCGAATGCTCGGGGCGGGGATGTTGAAGACAAGGTCGCTGTCGCCGGCGATGGCGATATTGCCGCGCGTTTCGCCGTTGGGGACGGCATCGTATTGCACCGTCTCCACCGTGCCTTTGCCGCCGCGCCAGGCGTCGTGACGCACCAGCCGCATGGCGTGGGGCAGCTCGAGTTCGTCAAGGCGGAAGGGACCGGTGCCGACGGGCCGCTCGAGCGTGCCGGAGGCGGAGAAGGACGACCGCGCGACGATGGCGGCGGAATTGTCGACCAGATAGGACAGGAACGGGCCGAACGGTTCGTCCAGCGAGAAGACGAGATCGTTGTCCTCGACGTCGATCGCGGCGATCCCGGCGCGCTTGAGATAGAGCGATTCCCCGATCAGGCGTTCAAGGCTTTCGGCGACCTCGCGCGCCGTGCAGGGCGTGCCGTCGTGAAAGACGAGGTCGCCGCGGATGCCGAGCCGCCAGCGCGTCGCGTCCTCGTTGACCGACCAGCTTTCCGCCAGCGCGGCTTCCAGGCGGCCTTTCTCGTCCACCGCCATGAGCGTCTCGACGATGCCGGGGCGGGTAAAGGAATAACCGGAATTGGCAAGATTGGTCGAGCGGATCTCCCAGGGCTGGGCGATGCGAACCTGCGGGCCGCCGGCTGCCGCCATGGCAATGCGCGAGGGCAGGGCCGCCGCGCCCGCGAGCAGCGCCGTGCCGGCCAGAACGTGTCGGCGGGAGAGATGTGCAAGGTTCATGGCGTCATCCTTTGGGTGGCGGTATTGCGGAAAAGTCGCAGCCGGGGAGCGAAGGCGACGAGGGCCGCGGCCGCGACCACGACCGCCGCGCCGACGAGGCTGAGGGGAGCCGGAACAAGGGCGAAGACGGCAAGATCGAAGCCCATGGCCCAGAGCATCGCGGTGTATTCGAACGGGGCGAGGGTGGAGACGGGCGCGCGGGCGACGGCCTCCGTCATCGCGATATGGGCAAGGCCGCCGCACAGGCCCGCGCCGACAAGCCACACAAGCGTCGTTCCGTGGGCATCGCTCCAGCCGAAGGGCGCGGTGGCAAGGCCGGCGAGGGCGCAAACGAGCGCGAAGTAAAAGGCGATGGTTCCGGCCGGCTCGGTCGCCGTCAGCCGCTTGATCTCGACCTTCGCCGAGGCGGTGGTGAGGGCGCAGGCAAGCCCGGCGGCGACGCCCAGAAGCGTCGAGATGTCGGGCGCCGGCCCGTTGAAGGCCGGTGCCAGCATCAGCCCGATGCCGGCGAACCCGAGGCCGGCGGCGCCGATCACCAGCGGGTCCGGCCGCTCCTTCAGGAAAATCATGGCGAAGGGAATGGCGACCAGCGGCGCCAGGAAGCCGAGGGCGGTGGCGAGCGCCAGCGGCAGATGGGCGAGGGAGAGGAATGAGAAGAACATCGCGGCGCAGCCGAAGGCGCTGCGGCGCAGATGCCCGAGCGGATTGCGGGTCGCAAGGGCTGCCGGGAACCGGCCGATGATCACCAGGTAGACGACGATCGGCACCAGCGCGACGGCGCTGCGCCAGAACACGATCTGTCCGACCGGCGCCTCGAAGGAGGCGAGCCGGACACACAGCGACATGCAGGCGAACAGGCCCGTTGCCGCAAGCCGAAGGGCGATGCCGGCGGCGGGGCTGCCGCTGTCCGGCGCGCGTTGTGCGAAAGAGGGGACGGTCATGCGGTGCGGGATCCGGATTGGGGTTTCAGGCTGCGTGTTTCAGGCGAGGGGATTCAGGTGGAGGGTTTGGTGGCGGACAGCAGGAAGGTGCGGCCGCCATACCCGGCGACGAGGCGCAGGCGCTCGCTCCAGCTCGCCGCCTGCCACTGGCGGCGGCGCACGGACGAGAGCGTGTCGAGTTGCATGTCGGTGAAGCCCGCATCGGCCAGCATCAGGTGAAGCTCGCGGGCCTTCAGGCCCTGGCGGAAGTGAACCTGTGCCATGATCCGTTCATGTGCGGCCTGGTCCCACAGGGGGCGGTTGCCCCGCAGGCGGTCGAGCGTCCGCGACAGGGTCACGAGAAGGCGGGAGAGGGCCGTGGTCGAAACCCAGTCGCCGTCGGCGATGACAAGCCGGCCGCCCGGCTTCAGCACGCGCCACCAGTCGGCGAAGGCGGCGACGGGGTCGACCAGCGTCCAGACCAGGTGCCGGCAGACAACAGCGTCATAGGCATTGTCGGCCATCATGGTGTTCTCGGCATCGCCGAGATGGAAACGGACGCGGGTTTCGGGATGCTTGCGGCGGGCCCGCTCGATCATCGCCTCGCAGAGATCGATCGCGTCGATGTCGCAGCCGATGCGCGCGAGAACGCGGGTGATTTCGCCGGTGCCGGAGGCCAGTTCGAGCACGCGGGCGCCGTCGGCGATCCGCCCGTGACGGCGGAACAGGGATGCCCAGGCGAGCAGCTCCGCATCGGTGCGGATCTTGTGTCCGAAGGAGAGATCGAAGGTCTCGGCGCGGCTCGTCCAGTAGTCGCGAATCTCGTCCTTGACGGAGAAATTCGCCCTGCTGGCCTCAAGGGGCAGCCTCGTCGCAATCGTCATTCGCTCATCCACGCTTCAGGTGCATCGGCAGGGCCGAAGCGGAGAGCATGGACACGCGAAGTACACGCGATCGGATCGAGCGGGCGCACCAAGCGCTCCGGTGCACCCCGCCCGGACCGAGAACAAGCGTGCAGGCAGGTCTCCTGGCTCGCGGGTCGTCACGATACGGCCGCCTTCCCGGATGTCTCCAGTGGCTGATGGCCGATCGCTCGCCGCTCACAGTTGCGGGGGCAGCCGCGGATTTGAACCGCGTTCCCTTTTCAGCCCGGACCTGAGATCCGGGCCACCATGCACGTGGGAACAAGGAATAGTTGCCGGCCCGGCAGGCGTCAACACAAAGGCGAGAAGGCATCGGGATCATCCACCGGTTGCAACGGGGCCCGGTCGGGGCCGGCCGCTGGCTGCGAAGCGGCATGATTGTTATAGTATAACAAAACGCCGCACAAGAGGCACGAGGACGGGCTGATTTTGCTCCGGGGCGTTATGCCGGGCGTCCGGCTGTGCTATCTCTCGGGACAAATAGACATAAAACGACAAGGAATCCCGGGGGGAGCTTTCATGGGAACGGTGGCGTCGAAACGCGCAACGCAGGCGTCCGCCGACGCGGAGTTCGGGCCATGGCTGTCGCAGGCCTCAATCCTGATCGTCGACGACGAGCCGGGCATGCGCAATTTTCTGGTCCGGACGCTCGCGCCCTATTGCAAGCAGGTCGAGGAGGCGGAAGACACCGCCATGGCCTCGGCGAAGCTGGATGCGCATCACTTCGACGTCGTCATCCTCGACAATATCATGCCCGGAAAGTCCGGCGTCGAATGGCTGGCCGAGCAAAGGAAGATCGGCTTCTTCGCCCGTGCGATCCTGATGACGGCCTATGCGGACCTGGAGACGGCGATCCAGGCGCTGCGCGCCGGGGCCGTGGATTTCGTGCTCAAGCCGTTCCGCTCGAACCAGCTTCTCAACGCGGTCGCGCGCTGTCTCGACCGGGTCACGCTGTCGCGGGAGAACCAGGTGCTGCGCCACCAGTTGCAGGCAACGTCCGACCATTTGCTGCTGCGCGACAAGCTGATCGGCCATTCGCCGCAGATCGGCCTCATCCGCGAGACGATCGCCCGGGTCGCGCCGCTGCCGACCTCGGTGCTGATCACCGGCGAATCCGGCACCGGCAAGGAAGTCGCGGCCCGCTCGATCCACGAATTGTCGGACAGGAGCGACAAGCCCTTCGTGCCGGTCAATTGCGCGGCCATTCCCGCCGACATGATCGAGGCCGAATTGTTCGGGCACCTGAAGGGGGCCTTCACCGGGGCCGCATCGAACCGGGAAGGGCTCTTCATGCATGCGCAAGGGGGCACGCTGTTTCTCGACGAGATCGGCGACCTGCCGCTGCCGCTGCAGGGCAAGCTGCTGCGGGCGATCGAGGATCGCAGGGTCCGTCCCATCGGCTCGGAGCGCGAGGTGCCGGTGGACCTCCGGTTCGTCTTCGCCACCAACGCGGACCTGGAACACCAGGTGGAGGCCGGGCGGTTCCGGGCGGATCTTTATTATCGCATCAATGTCCTGCAGCTCGAGATGCCGCCGCTGCGGGCGCGCGGCGACGACGTTCGCGAACTGGCCGAACTGTTCATGCAAAAGCTTGCCGTGCAGCTCGGCATGCCGCCGGTGCCGATGGACGCGGAGACCGTCGCCGGGCTGCTGGCCTATGACTGGCCGGGAAACGTGCGGGAGCTGCGCAACATGATCGAGCGCTCGCTTATCCTCGGCCGGTTCCCGGAGGAGATCTCGGGCAAGGGCGGGTCGGCCCTGGCGGGCCGCGACACACTGGAACCGGAGACGCTGGAAGAGGTCGAGCGGCGCCATATCCTGTCCGTGCTGGCGGCGAGCGAGGGCAACCGGGCGGAGGCGGCGCGGCGCCTGGGCATCGCGCGCAAGACCATCGACCGCAAGCTCGCCGACTGGAATGGCTGAGGGAGGGCAGGCGCCCGCCCGCCGCAACCGGCTCTCCGTCCGGGTCCGGCTGCTCGCCATCGCCCTGCTGCCGACGCTGGTCGTGCTGCCGTTGTTCCTCGGCTGGGCAATGGTCCGCTGGAACTCGAAATTCGACTCCCTGCTGAAAACCAAGGTGAACGGCGACCTGACCATCGCCCACCAGTATTTCACGCGCATCCTGGAGAATGCCGGCGAGCGGATCGACGCGCTCGGCCAGTCGGCGGAGTTTCGCGATATCGTCGCGAGCCGGGATGGCGCCGGACTGGCGGGGCTTTTGGAACGCCGGCGCAAGGAACTGGGCCTCGACTTCCTCTACCTCGCAACCGGGCAGGATGGTGTGCGGGCGGCCTCGCCCGCCGGGGCACGACCACCGCCCGGCCGCGACTGGCCGGTGATCGCCAGGGCGATGAACGGGGAGCCCGCGACCAGCGTCGACATTTTCGAGCGCGAAGACCTTGCCGGCATCTCGCCGGACCTGGCGGCGCGGGCAAGCCTCGACCTGATCCCCACGCCGAACGCGGTGCCGAGCGAACGCACCGCCGAGACAAGGGGCATGATCGTGCATTCGGCGAGCCCGGTCACGGTGCCCGGCAGCTCCGCCGCTGCCCTTGTCGGGGGAATCCTGCTCAACCAGAACCTGGTCTTCATCGACACGATCAACGACCTGGTCTACCGCGAGGCAAGCCTTCCGGAGGGCAGCCAGGGCACGGCGACGCTCTTCCTGGAGGATGTGCGCGTCAGCACCAATGTCCGTCTCTTCGAGGACCGGCGGGCCCTGGGCACGCGGGTTTCGGCGGCGGTGCGCGAGCGGGTCCTGGGCCAGGGCGAGGTCTGGCTCGACAGCGCTTTCGTGGTCAACGACTGGTACATCTCCGCCTACGAGCCGATCGTCGACAGCCGCGGCGACCGGGTCGGCATGCTTTATGTCGGTTTTCTCGAAACGCCGTTCCAGGAAGAAAAGCTGGCGACGCTCATTGCCGTCCTGTTCGGCTTCCTGGTCGTCACCGCCGGAAGCGTGCCGATGTTCCTGCGCTGGGCGCGGGGCGTCTTCAAACCGCTGGAGCGAATGACGGACACGATCGCCCGGGTGGAGCATGGCGACCTCGGCGCCCGCACGCGCTCCAACGGCGAGAGCGACGAGATCGCCCGTGTCGCGCAGCATCTCGACCACCTGCTCGACCAGGTGCAGGAGAGGGACCGGCAGTTGCGCTCCTGGAACGAGGAACTGAATGCCCGTGTCGAGGAGCGCACGCACGACCTGATGCAGGCCAACAAGCAGCTCGAGGAGACCACCAAGCAGCTCATCATGTCGGAGAAGCTGGCGGCCATCGGCGAGATCACCGCCGGTGTCGCCCACGAGATCAACAACCCCATCGCCGTCATCCAGGGCAATCTCGAGGTGCTCCGGATGCTTCTGGGAGAACGGGCCGAGGTTGCGGGCACGGAGATCCGGCTGATCGACGAGCAGGTCCACAGGATCAACCAGATCGTGATGAAGCTGCTGCAATTCGCCAAGCCGGACGAGTATGCAGGCTATGCCGACCGCCACGCCCCCGACGAGGTCATCTCCGACTGCCTGCCGCTGGTCCGCCACCTGTTGCGCAAGACCGAGATCGAGGTGCGGCGCGAGCCGCTGGCCCGCCGCACGGTGCTGATGAACCGGACCGAACTCCAGCAGGTGCTGATCAACCTGATCGTCAATGCCGTTCACGCGATGCCGGAGGGGGGCGTCCTGTCGCTGAAGACGCGCGACACGGCCCGGGACGGCATCGAAGGGGTGACCGTCGCGGTCGCCGACACTGGCGTTGGCATGAGCGCGCAGGTGCTGGAACGGGTCTTCGATCCGTTCTACACGACCAAAAGCCGTCAGGGCACCGGGCTCGGCCTGTCGATCACGCAGACGCTGGTCAGCCGGCAGGGCGGGGATATCCGTGTCGACAGCATGCCGGGGTCAGGCACCACCTTCACGATCTGGTTGCCTGAGACCTCGCCACCTGAGACCTCGCTGCCGGAGAGATGAGCGGATGAGGTCCGGTTGCCGATGGCGGGCCGGGCCGCCGCAGCAGCGGCGGACAAAATGTCCATGCCGCGCAGCGTTTCGCCCGGGGGCCTGGACAAATTGACCTTCCTGAATAGTCGTTATCTATCAAACCATTGATAATACTTATTTCCTCGAGTTGGCTTCGAACTTGCTCAGGTCACGGCGCTGCCTGGATGCAGCTCCCGCTTTCACCCGGGGGCTGTCGTTCCCGGCCAGAGGCGGGAGGCCCCTGGCGGGACGATGCAACCGGCAGCGGGCATCCGGTCCGAAAGGTCCGGCCGGGAGAGGATGTCGATTGCCGGCACCGGCCAGACCGTCTTCGCCGAATGCCCCGACATTCGTGCATGGGAGGAGAATTGGTGCATGTTTGACAGGCTGAAGAAACAACACATCGTCGCAGAGGACGGGTTCAACCGCTGGAAGGTTCCGCCGGCGTCGATCGCCATCCATCTGTGTATCGGCTCCGTCTATGCATGGAGCATCTTCAATCCGCCACTGATCAAGCAGTTCGGCGTGGTGGCCGCGGCTCCCGGCGACTGGAGCCTGTCGTCCGTGGTCTGGATCTTCTCGGTCTCCATCGTGTTTCTGGGTCTTGCCGCGGCCTTTGCCGGCAAGTGGCTGGAAGAGGTCGGACCGCGCATGGTCGGTGTCGTCGCCGCGATGTGCTGGGGCGGCGGCTTC
The DNA here is from genome assembly GCF_965276915.1 of Stappia sp. GTDB lineage: Bacteria > Pseudomonadota > Alphaproteobacteria > Rhizobiales > Stappiaceae > Stappia. The sequence goes on along the minus strand of NZ_OZ255709.1, from coordinate 4,863,005 downwards.
ATTATCGGTGGCGTCGGCATCATGACCCACCAGCTGTGGCTGCTCTACCTGGGCTACGGCGTGCTTGGCGGCTGCGGTCTCGGCCTTGGATATGTCTCGCCGGTCTCGACGCTGATCCGCTGGTTCCCGGACCGGCGCGGCATGGCGACGGGCATGGCCATCATGGGTTTCGGCGGCGGTGCCATGATCGCGACGCCGATCAAGGAATACCTGCTCGGCCTGTTCTACAAGGCGCCGGACTATCTGGGGCCGCAAGGAGCGGTCGAGCTCGTCACCGAGGGCGGCAAACGGATGGCCGAACTGAACGGCCAGCTGGTCGAGGTGGTGATCGCCGGCGCGAAGCAGGTGGCGGCCGCCCCGGTCCCGCTGCAGGAAGGCATCTACGTCGTCGGCACGGGCAACACCGGTGCGGCGGGCACCTTCTTCACGCTCGGTATCGCCTATTTCATCGTGATGATCATCGCGGCCTTCTCCTACCGGGTGCCGCGTGAAGGCTGGCTCCCGGCCGGCTGGACGCCGCCGAGCGCCGATGCCGCCTCGCGCAAGATGATCACCCAGAACAACGTTCATATCGATCAGGCTTTGAAGACGCCGCAGTTCTACCTTCTGTGGATCGTGCTGTGCTTCAACGTGACGGCTGGCATCGGCGTGATCGGCGTCGCCAAGACCATGATGTCGGAGATCTTCGGAACGACCCTGCCGATGATCGTGAACTCCGCCTTCGCGGCGACCTACGTGTTCATGATCTCCGTCTTCAACATGGTCGGCCGCTTTTTCTGGGCGTCAACGTCGGACTATATCGGGCGCAAGAACACCTATCATTGCTTCTTCGTCCTGGGCATCATCCTGTACCTGTCCATCCCCTTCGCGGCGGCACAGGTCAGCGTGAACCCGGCGGTGACGTGGCTGGTCATGTTCTACGCGGCCACCATGATCATCTTCACGATGTATGGCGGCGGCTTCGCGACGATCCCGGCCTATCTGGCGGACATCTTCGGCACCAAGTATGTCGGCGGCATTCACGGGCGCCTGCTGACTGCCTGGAGCACCGCCGGCGTGCTGGGCCCGCTCGCGATCACGCAGTTGCGCAACATGTCGCTGACCAACGCGATCTCGGATCTTGCATCCAAGGTCGACCCGGCAACCTTCGCCGAGAAGTTCGGCGCGGGCATCGACCAGCTCGACCAGCTTGTCGCGGCCAAGACGGTGACGGTGGCGCAGTTGATGGAAATCGCTCCCGCCGGAACGGTCGATCCGACGCCGAGCCTCTACAACACCACCATGTATGCCATGGCGGCCTTGCTGGTGATCGCGCTGATCGCCAATGCCATGGTTCGCCCGGTCAACGCCCGGCACTACATGGAGAGCGCCGGGGAGAGCGCCGGGGATGCGAGCCTGGACGGCGCGGAACCGGCGAAAGCCTGATCGCCACGATCATCAGGACCCGGACGCGTTCCTCGCGCCCGGGTCCTGTCTGGCCTGCAAGGGCCATGCAGCGTGGAGGCCGGCCGTGATCGACAAGCTGGAAATGTTCATGGCGCTTGCCCGGGAGAAGCATTTCGGCCGGGCGGCGGAGGAGCGGGGCGTGACCCAGCCGACCCTGTCGGCGGCCGTCAAGCAACTCGAGGAGCAACTCGGCGTGCTGCTGGTACTGCGCGGCTCGCGCTATCAGGGCCTGACGCCGGAGGGCCAGCGCGTGCTGGAATGGGCGCGGCGGCTCGTCGCCGACGTGCGCACCATGCAGCAGGAAATCAGGACGGTGCGCGACGGCCTCAGCGGCCACTTGCGCATCGCCGCGATCCCGACGGCGCTGTCCTACGTCCCGGAGCTGACGACGCCGTTCGCCGAGCAGAACCCGGGAGTGCGCTATTCCATCCTGTCACGGTCTTCCGCGGACATCCTGTCGCTCCTGGAGAACCTGGAGATAGATGCCGGCGTCACGTATCTGGGCAACGAGCCTGTCGGCCGGGTTGTCCAGGTCCCGCTCTACCGGGAAAGCTATTGCCTGGTGACGATGCGCGGGGCGCCGCTGAGCGAGCGGAAACGGGTCACCTGGGGCGAGGTCGGCCGTGTGCCGCTATGCCTGCTGACACGGGGCATGCAAAACCGCCGGATCGTCGACAGCACGCTGGCCGAGATGAATGCCGACGCGACGCCGACACTGGAGTCGGATTCGATCGTGGCCCTGATGGCGCATGTACGCAGCGGGCGCTGGGCGACGATCGTGCCGCAGAGCCTTGCCGAGACATTTGCAAGCGAAGCGTTGCGGATCATCCCGGTCACCGAACCCGATGTCGGCACGATGGTCGGCCTGGTGACAACCCGGCGCGAGCCGCATGCGCCGCTGATCGCCGCGCTGCTGCGTCTGGCGCGGCAGGTTTCGGCAAGTCGAAAAGCGGAGGCTTTGGTTCATCTATAGAAATGTGCAATCGCTCAACGGAACAGCGCTGTTGATGTTTCGCCGTGTATTGCAGAGGTTCCGTCATGCCGGCTCGGCGAGGGAGGAATAAATGGTTTTGCAGTTGTCGTCGCAAGAGATCGCGGAGCGGACGAGTGCCGTTGTCGAAGAACTTGCCCAACTCGAAGGGCCTCTCCTGCCCATCCTGCATGCGGTGCAGCACGAGTTCGGCTTTGTGCCGGCCGGCGCGCTGCCGGTGATCGCCGAAGGTCTCAACCTGAGTCGAGCGGAGGTGCATGGCGTGATGTCGTTCTACCACGACTTCCGCGAGACACCCGCCGGCCGGCATGTGGTGAAGGTCTGCCGCGCCGAGGCCTGCCAGTCCATGGGAGGCGATGCCCTCGCCGAGCGGATGCGCGAAAGGCTTGGCGTCGACTGGCACGGGACGACGGCGGACGGGAACGTGACGCTTGAACCGGTCTTCTGTCTCGGACTTTGCGCCTGCGCACCGGCGGCGATGGTCGACGGGCGCCTTGTCGGGCGGGTGGACGAGGCGCGGGTCGAGGCCCTCTTGGCGGAGGTGGGCGCATGAGGATCTTCGTTCCCCGGGATGCGGCGGCCAGGGCGCTTGGCGCCGATGCGGTCGCGGCCGAAATCGCGGCGCAGGCCGAACGGCGCGGCGTCGATGTGGAAATCGTGCGCAATGGCAGCCGGGGCATGGTCTGGCTGGAGCCGCTTGTCGAGATCGACGGGCCGGACGGCCGGCTTGCCTTCGGCCCGATGGAGGCGAGGGATGTCGCGGGCCTGTTCGAGGCGCGGCAGGATCACCCCAAGGCCCTCGGCCCGACGGACGAACTCGACTGGATGAAGCGGCAGACGCGGCTGACCTTCGCCCGCTGCGGCGTCATCGATCCGCTGTCGCTGGCCGATTACGAGGCGCATGGCGGGCTTGCGGGCCTGCGCCGGGCGATCGGCATGACGGGCGCCGAGATCGTCGAGGAAGTGACCGAGTCCGGCCTGCGCGGCCGTGGCGGGGCGGGCTTCCCGACGGGCATCAAGTGGAAGACCGTGGCGGGCGCGGACGCCCCGCAGAAATACATCGTCTGCAATGCGGACGAAGGCGATAGCGGCACCTTCGCCGACCGGATGCTGATGGAGGGGGATCCGTTCACGCTGATCGAGGGAATGGCGATCGCCGGCCTCGCGGTCGGGGCGACGAAGGGATACGTCTACCTGCGCTCAGAATATCCCGACGCCATCGAGGTGATGAACGAGGCAGTGCGGATCGCCCGGCAGGAGCGGGTGCTCGGCCGCTCCGTGCTTGGCTCCGCCCATGCCTTCGACATGGAGATCCGCGTCGGCGCGGGAGCCTATGTGTGCGGCGAGGAGACCTCGCTCCTGAACAGCCTCGAGGGCAAGCGCGGCGTGGTGCGCGCGAAACCGCCGCTGCCGGCGCTGGAGGGCTTCCTCGGCCGGCCGACCGTGGTCAACAACGTGATTTCGCTGGCAACGGTACCGGTCATCATGGAGCGCGGCGCCGCGTTCTATCGCGACTTCGGCATGGGCCGCTCGCGTGGTACAATTCCGCTGCAGATCGCCGGAAACGTCGCGCGGGGCGGGTTGTTCGAGGTTGCCTTCGGCCTCAGCCTTGCCGAGATCGTCGACGATATTGCAGGAGGCACGGCAAGCGGCCGGCCGGTGAAGGCGGTGCAGGTCGGCGGGCCGCTCGGCGCCTACTTTCCGCGCGAGCTGTTCGACACGCCCTTCGGCTACGAGGACTACGCGGCGCAGGACGGCCTGATCGGCCATGCCGGCCTCGTTGTTTTCGACGATACGGTCGACATGCTGAAACAGGCCCGGTTCGCCATGGAGTTCTGCGCCATCGAGAGCTGCGGCAAGTGCACGCCCTGCCGGATCGGCGCGGTGCGCGGGGTCGAGACGGTCGACAGGATCGCTCGCGGAGACCGGCCGGACGAGCAGATCGTGCTGCTGAAGGACCTATGCAACACCATGAAGGCGGGATCGCTCTGCGCGCTGGGCGGCTTCACGCCCTATCCGGTGGTCAGCGCACTGACCCATTTCCCGCAGGATTTCACCCCCCGGCCCCTGACCGAAGCGGCGGAGTAGACCCATGACCCTGATCAAGGAAACCGATTTCGGCACACCGGCGGCAACGTCCGGAACCATGGTCACCCTGACGGTCGACGGTTTCGACGTCACGGTTCCCGAGGGCACGTCGGTGATGCGCGCGTCGGTGGAGGCGGGCATCAAGATCCCCAAGCTCTGCGCCACCGACATGGTCGATGCCTTCGGCTCCTGCCGGCTCTGCCTGGTGGAGATCGAGGGGCGGCGCGGGACGCCCGCCTCCTGCACGACGCCTGTCGAGCCGGGCATGGTGGTGCGCACCCAGACGGGCCGGCTGAAGGACATCAGGCGCGGGGTGATGGAGCTTTATATCTCCGACCACCCGCTCGATTGCCTGACCTGCGCCGCCAATGGCGACTGCGAATTGCAGGACATGGCCGGCGCGGTCGGCCTGCGCGACGTGCGCTACGAGGCCGTCGACACGCATTTCAGGGCGAAGAACACGTCCGGCGAGGCCAATCCGCAATGGATGGCGAAGGACGAGAGCAACCCCTATTTCACCTACGATCCGGCGAAATGCATCGTCTGCTCGCGCTGCGTCCGGGCCTGCGAGGAAGTGCAGGGCACGTTTGCGCTGACCATCGAGGGGCGCGGGTTCGACAGCCGGGTCTCGGCCGGCATGCACGAGGATTTCCTCGCCTCCGAATGCGTCTCCTGCGGCGCCTGCGTGCAGGCCTGCCCGACGGCGACCCTGCAGGAGAAGTCGGTGATCGAGATCGGCACGCCCGACCGCTCGGTGGTGACCACCTGCGCCTATTGCGGCGTCGGCTGTTCGTTCAAGGCGGAGCTGCGCGGCGACGAGCTGGTGCGCATGGTTCCCTACAAGGACGGCAAGGCCAATCGCGGCCATTCCTGCGTCAAGGGGCGTTTCGCCTATGGTTACGCCTCGCACAAGGACCGTATCCTCAACCCGATGATCCGCGAGAAGATCACTGATCCCTGGCGCGAGGTCTCCTGGGAGGAGGCGCTGTCCTTCGCGGCGACGAAGCTGCGCGCCATCCAGTATGAGCTGGGACGGGATTCCATCGGCGTCATCACCTCGTCGCGTTGCACCAACGAGGAGACCTACCTCGTCCAGAAACTGACCCGCGCGGTGTTCGGCAACAACAACACCGACACCTGCGCCCGGGTCTGCCATTCGCCGACCGGCTACGGCCTCGGCCAGACCTTCGGCACCTCCGCCGGCACGCAGGACTTCGACAGTGTCGAGCATACCGACGTGGTGGTGGTGATCGGCGCCAACCCGACCGACGGCCATCCGGTCTTCGCCTCCAGGCTGAAGAAGCGGCTGCGCCAGGGGGCGAAGCTGATCGTCGTCGATCCGCGCCGCATCGACCTGGTCAAGACGCCGCATGTGGAGGCCGCCCACCACCTGGCCCTGCGGCCGGGCACCAATGTCGCCGTGGTCACGGCGCTTGCCCATGTGATCGTGACGGAGGGGCTGTTCGACGAGGCCTTCATTCGCGACCGCTGCGACCAGGACGCGTTCGCCGACTATGCGGAATTCGTTGCCGATCCGAAGCACAGCCCGGAGGCGGTGGAAGGCCTGACCGGCGTTCCGGCGCAGGAGCTGCGCGCCGCCGCGCGGCTCTATGCCAGGGGCGGCAACGGCGCGATCTATTACGGCCTTGGCGTGACCGAGCACAGCCAGGGCTCGACCACCGTCATCGGCATCGCCAACCTTGCCATGCTGACCGGCAATATCGGCCGGCCGGGCGTCGGCGTGAACCCCTTGCGCGGCCAGAACAACGTGCAAGGCTCCTGCGACATGGGGTCGTTCCCGCACGAGCTGCCGGGATATCGCCATGTGAACGGGGCGGAGGTGCGCGACATCTTCGAGACGCTGTGGGGCGTTTCCATCTCCGACGAGCCGGGGCTCCGGATTCCCAACATGCTCGACGCGGCGGTCGACGGCACGTTCAAGGGCCTCTACTGCCAGGGCGAGGACATCCTGCAGTCCGACCCGGACACCAAGCATGTGTCGGCGGGCCTTGCGGCGATGGACTGCGTCATCGTGCATGACCTCTTCCTCAACGAGACGGCCAATTACGCCCATGTGTTCCTGCCGGGTTCGACCTTCCTGGAAAAGGACGGAACCTTCACCAACGCGGAGCGCCGGATCAACCGGGTGCGCAAGGTGATGGCGCCGAGGAACGGTTATGCCGACTGGGAGGTGACCCAGATGCTCGCCAACGCCATGGGCGGCAACTGGAGCTACACCCATCCCTCGCAGATCATGGACGAGATCGCGGCGACGACGCCGAGTTTTGCCAATGTCTCCTACGCGCTGCTGGAGGAGAAAGGCTCGGTCCAGTGGCCCTGCAACGAGAAGACCCCGGACGGCTCGCCGGTGATGCATGTGGACGAGTTCGTGCGCGGCAAGGGGCGGTTCATCCGCACCGACTACATCGCGACGGACGAGAAGACCGGCCCGCGCTTCCCGCTGCTGCTGACGACGGGCCGCATCCTGTCGCAATACAATGTCGGGGCGCAGACCCGGCGCACCGGGAACGTCGTCTGGCATGCCGAGGATCTGCTGGAGATCCATCCGCATGATGCGGAGGTGCGCGGGGTCAAGGACGGCGACTGGATCAAGCTGGCCAGTCGGTCCGGCGAGACCGCCTTGCGGGCGACGCTCACCGACAAGGTGTCGCCGGGCGTCGTCTACACGACCTTCCATCACCCGGCGACGCAGGCGAACGTCATCACCACCGACTATTCCGACTGGGCGACGAACTGCCCGGAATACAAGGTGACCGCAGTGCAGGTCATGCCGTCGAACGGCCCGACCGACTGGCAGGAGAAATACGAGGAATTCTCCACGCTGTCGCGGCGTATCGAGGCGGCCGAGTAGCCATGGCAACGCATCGCCCCGTCAGCGGTGTCGCCTGGCGCGATGGCCGCTGCGTTCCGTGTTCCCGCGAACTGGCTGAAGAGGTGGCCGTGGCACTCAGCTACAACGGGGCGACCCAGGCGGTGATGATGGCAACGCCGGCGGATCTCGACGATTTCGCCATCGGCTTCTCGATCACCGAGGGCTTCGCCACACGCGAGGAAATCGTCTCGATCGAGGCCGTCCAGGCGGTGCGCGGCATCGATCTGAGGATCTGGCTTGCCGAGAAGGCCGGCCGGCGGCTGAACGAGCGGCGGCGGTCGATGGCCGGTCCCGTCGGCTGCGGGCTGTGCGGCATCGACAGCCTCGATGAGGCGATGCGGCCGCCGCCGCCGGTCGCGGTTCGCCTGGCACCCCTGACGGGGAGCGAGATCCGTGAAGCCATCGCCGGGATTTCCGCGCATCAGCCATTGCACGACGCCACCAGGTCGGCACATGCGGCCGGCTTCTGGCTGCCGGGAAAGGGCATGCTGGCGGTGCGCGAGGATGTCGGCCGGCACAACGCGCTCGACAAGCTGGTGGGCGGGCTCGCCCGCGAGGGTGTCGCCGCCTCGTCGGGCATCATGCTGATCACCAGCCGGGCGTCCGTCGATCTCGTCCAGAAGACCGCCATGGCCGGCTGCGGCATGCTGGTCGCGGCCTCGGCACCGACCGCGGCCGCCGTCGAGACGGCCGAGGGGGCCGGCATATGCCTTGTCGGTCTCGGCCGGACGGACGGCTTTGAAATCTTCTCGAGACTCGAACGAATTCATTCCCGGAAAGACGCCAATGTCGCCTGAGAAACTCACCTACATGGCCAACCAGATCGCCGGCTTCTTCCGCACGCGGCCACATCAGGAAGCGATCGACGGCGTTGCGGATCACATCAGCAAGTTCTGGGAACCCAGAATGCGCGCCCAGTTGTTTTCCATGATCGAGCAGGGCGGTGCCGGTTTCGATCCGCTGGTCCTCGATGCAGCGCCGAGCATCCGCAAGGTCGGCTAGGGCCAGGACCCATTGTCGCCATCGACGCTGAAGCCTTCAGGCTTCGTGCTCCGGCAGGCGTGCTTGCCGGCACGGCATTGCTTGTCGCGATGACCTGGCCCGCTGAGCGCCGGGAGCCCCCTTCCAACGTGGACAAAATTCGAAGAATCAAAGACTAATCGGGAGATATCGATATTCTTCAAAGGAATTGACGATGGCCAAGGCTGCGCGACACAGGCATGTGCACGACCGGCTACGGCTTGGAACTTCCCTCATCGCGATCATGATCTCGGGCGCCGCGCTTGCGGACGGCGCGACACTTCCCGCCTGCGACGCTTCCGGCGCGGGAAGCACGCTGCATATTGTCAGGAACGGCGGTGCGGGGGCTGACGGTCACGGGACGGCGCTGCCCCGTGCCGGCGAAGCCGGCGGCACTGTTGCATGCCAGGTCGGCACGGGGCCGGGCAGCACGTCACCGGGCAGCACGGTGCTTTCGACGACTGTCGTCTCGAATGGCGGCCAGGGCGGCAATGGCGATGAATACAATATCGGTTTCGCGATCATCGGCGCGCCTGGCGGCGCGGGCGGAAGCGGCGGGACGGTCAACCTTCTTGTCGACGGCTCGCTGACCACCAATGTCACGGGCCACGCCGTCCTGGCTGTCGGCGGACTGGCCGGGAACGGTGGCGTCTCGACGAGGTCCCAGGTGGTCAGCGGCGGCGAAGGCGGCACCGGGGGGGCGGGCGGCACGGTGACGCTGACCCATACGGGAACCCTGACGGTGAGCGGCGACGAAAGCTCCGCGCTCGAGGCGACCAGCACGGGGCGGACCGGCGGTCTCGGCGGGGGCACGGCAGCCGATCAGGTTCTCGGCGCATTCACCGGACTTGCCGGCGGCGAGGGCGGCGCCGGTGGCCATGGCGGCGCGGCGACGATCAACAACAGCGGCACGATCACCGTCGGCAACGGCGCTTATGTCGGTGTCCGGGTGCGCAGCATCGGCGGGGACGGCAACACCGGCGGAATGTCCGAACGCGGGCTGCTGGGGCACGTGCATGTCGGGGCCAGAGGCGGCAATGGCGGCAATGGCGGCGTTGCCACGCTCACCAACAGCGGCAGCATCACGACGAATGAGATCAACGTCACGGCCGTGCTCGTCCAGACATCCGGCGGCAATGGCGGCACGGGCGGTGCGGGCATTGGCGGGATCGGCGGCAATGGCGGTGACGGCGGCACGATCAACGTCACCAATACCGGCTCGATCCTGACGACGCGGGAATTCTCCGACGGCGTCTTCACCCAGTCCGTCGCCGGCAATGGCGGGGCGGGCGGCCACGGCGCTGCCGGGGGCACCGGCGGCGCGGGTGGCGACATCACGGTCACCAACAACGGCATGATCGAGACCCAGGGCTATTTCTCCACGGCGATCTACGGCATCAGCGTGGCGGGCGGCGGACAGGATGGCGGGGCCAGCCAGGGCCGGATCGCGGTTGGCGGCGATGGCGGTGCCGGCGGACGGGGCGGCAACGTCACCGTCGACATGAGCGGCACGAGCCTTGCCGCGGGACAATACAGCGTCCACACGTCCGGTGCCTTCGCCAACGGCATTCACCTGATTTCCGTGGGCGGCGGCGGCGGGCGCGGCGGCAATGCGGTTGCAACCGGCGTGTTCTCGGCGGTGGCCATCGGCGGTTCCGGCGGCGCGGCCGGCGATGGCGGCACCGTCACGGTGAACCTCAACCGCTCCGCGAGCATCCTGACCGAGGGCGATCTTGCCAATGCGATCATCGTCCAGTCGATCGGCGGTGGCGGCGGAACGGGCGGCAGCGCTAGGGCGCAGGCTTATTTCTCGTCCGTGGCGGTCGGCGGCAGCGGCGGCACCGGGGGTGACGGCGGCGCGCTGAACGTTGCGCTCGGCAACCAGGCAAGCATCGCCACGCGCGGCCACCATGCGTCGGCGATCATCGCGCAGTCGATTGGCGGCGGCGGCGGATCGGGCGGCCAGGCGCACGCGTCCTCCTCGGCACCGATCCTGGCAACGTCGGTTTCCATGGGCGGCAATGGCGCATCCGGCGGCAATGGCGGTGCCATCGACATCAGGCTCGATGCAGGATCCTCGGTCACGACAGGCACCGAGAACACGGCGAACGCCAACCTGATAGACGGCGCGGGAACCCATTCCGTCGGCGTGCTGGCCCAGTCCATCGGCGGCGGCGGGGGCAATGGCGGGTCGGCAGGCTCGTCGTCGGTGTCCTATGCGGACGGCGTGTCGTTTTCGGCGGCGGTCGCCATCGGCGGCAGGGGCGGAACGGGCGGCGATGGCGGCAGGATTTCCGGTACGGCCAATGGCGGGGTCACGACCCATGACGCCAATTCCGACGCCATCGTCCTGCAATCCATCGGCGGGGGCGGGGGCAATGGCGGCGGCGCGCATGCCTTCAGCCTGTCCGTGGGCGGCGATGCCGACAGCATTTCGGCCGACGTGGCGGTCGGTGGCGCGGGCGGACATGGCGGCGACGGCGGGGCGGTGTCGCTGGCCAGCGCCGGTGCAATCCGGACGGAAGGCGAGAACTCCGACGGCATCGTCTTGCAATCGGTCGGCGGGGGCGGGGGCAATGGCGGGTCGGCTCTCGCCTTCAGCGCGGCTGTCAGCATCGGGCCGAGCCTGAGCGCCTCGGTTGCCATCGGAGGATCGGGCGGGACGGGCGGGCTCGGCCGCGCGGTGACCTTTGCCGGAACCGGCAGCGTGACGACACTCGGGTCGAATTCGACCGGCGTGCTGGCCCAGTCGGTCGGCGGGGGCGGCGGCAATGGCGGCTCGGCCACGACGGTCAGCGTGTCCGCCTCGACCCAGCAATCGGTGACGCTGGGAGCATCGGTCGGAGGGCATGGCGGCAGCGGCGGCCACGCGGAAACCGTCACCATCGACGGCGTCGGCAGCATCGCCACGTCCGGGCACAATTCGGCGGGCGTCATCGCCCAGTCCGTGGGCGGCGGCGGCGGCAATGGCGGCAATGCCTCGGCGGTGACGCTGTCGGCCTCGGCCGAGGGCTCGTTCTCCGCGCCTGTTTCCGTCGGCGGCAATGGCGGCGGGGGCGGCAATGGCGGCGCGGTCAAGCTCACCACCACGGGCGGCCGTGTCGCGACGTCGGGAGCGAATTCGGCCGGAATGCTGATCCAGTCGATCGGCGGCGGCGGAGGCAATGCCGGCACGGCGATGAGCGTCAACGCCAGCATCACGGACGGTCCCAACGCCAAGAGCATCACCACGCCGGTCTCGGTCGGGGGCAAGGGCGGGCCCGGGGGAACCGCCGGGGAAATCACCATCAAGTCGGCGACGACGATTGTCACGAGCGGCGACACGTCGAGCGGGTTGATCGCCCAGTCGGTCGCCGGGGGCGGGGGCAACGGCGGTGCAGCGATCACTGCCAATGTCACAATCTCCAGCGAGGCGCGCGGGTCGCTGGGCGGCGGTGCCGCCGTTGGCGGCGACGGCGGAAACGGGCACAGGGGCGGAACCATCTCGCTCGCCAATGCGGGCGCGATCTCGACCGGCGGGGACCTCTCCCACGGGATCGTGGCGCAGTCGATCGGCGGGGGCGGGGGCAATGGCGGCTCGGCCTCGACCATCACCTTCACCCTGTCGGCACCGGCCGACCTGGAGACGAAGAACAACGCGGTCAACCTGGAAACGTCGATTGGCGGCAAGGGCGGTTCCGGCAATCACGGCGGTGCCGTCAGCGCCGGCAACACGGCAAGGATCCAGACCGGCGGCAATCATTCCGTCGGCATGCTGGTGCAGTCGGTCGGCGGCGGCGGCGGCACGGGCGGCAATGTCGCCTCGCTCTCCGGAGCGGCGGGCAAGTCCGTCACCAGCATCGGCGTCGATATCGGCGGCAAGGGCGGGGCCGGCGGCGACGGCGGCGATATTTCGGCGCAGAACCACGGCACGATCCTGACCCGGGGCAACAATGCATCCGGCGTCCTGGTGCAGTCCGTTGGCGGCGGCGGCGGGTTCGGCGGCAATGCCACGCGGCTGGCGGCCGGGGCGGGGTCGAAGGTCAAGAACCTCAATGCGGTCGTCGGAGGAGGCGGCGGTTCGGCAGGCAATGGCGGGTCGTCGAAGCAGGCGTTCACGAATACCGGAACCGTCGCCACATTCGGCCATCGGTCCGCGGCGGTGGTTGTCCAGTCGATCGGCGGCGGCGGCGGCGCGGGCGGCGACGTCATCACCCGCACGGCCAGCCTCGGCGCCAAGAACACCGACCACGGCACGCGCTCGGTCACCAGCGGAACGACGACCACGACCGTTGGCGGGGCGGGCGGAAACGGCGGCAACGGGCTGGCGGTCGCCATCGCCAACAGCGGCGCCGTGCTGACCCACGGCGCCAACGCGCACGGGCTTGTCGGCCAGTCCGTCGGCGGGGGCGGGGGCATGCACGGCCTCGTCGACACGTATGACCTCAGGCAGGCGACCGACAGTGACAGCGATGACACCGCACCCTCGCCGCCGAACGTGCGGGCGGTGGTGACGCGGGAAGTGACGCGGGCGATCTTCGGCGGATCGGACACGGGAACCGACGGGAACGGCGGTGCCGTCGACATCTCCATGGCCGCCGGCAGCACGGTGTCGACATTCGGCGGGGCGTCCCACGGCGTGCTGGCCCAGTCGCTGGGCGGCGGGGGAGGCGATATCGGCCATGTCGAGGCGGTGAGCCTTGCGGCCGGCGAAACGGCACCGGCGAGCGAGAGCGCGGGAACGGCGAGTTCCACCTACGATTTCACCGTCCGGCTCGGCTCCGCGGACCATTCGCTAGCCAGTTCGTCCGGCGACAGCGGCGCGACACTGGCGGCAGGCGCCACGGCGACGACCTCCGGCACCGGATCCCGCGGCGTTCTGGCCCAGTCGATCGCCGGCGGCGGCGGTACGTTCGCCGCCGTGCTCGACAGCACCCATGTCGCCGGCGACGTGCCCACCGCCACGTTCGACATCACCCTCGGCGGCGAACAGGGGCACAGCGGCCACCCGGCGCGAAGCGGGTCGGCGACGGTGACGTTCGGCAGCGAGGGCGGCGGGCAGGCGGCCCGCGTCGTCACCGCCGCGGACCTGTCGCACGCCCTGGTGGCGCAGTCCGTCGCCTCGGGCGGCGGCAGCGCCGGGGTGATCATCTCCGACACGCTCTCGATTGCCGACCAGCGGATCACGGCGCGCCTTGGCGGGCGCGGCGCGGCGGAGGGCGCCGGCGGGCTCGCCAGCGTCGCCGCCAACGGAAACATCACCACGGCGGGCGTCAACTCCTTCGGCATCCTGAGCCAGTCGGTCGGCAGCGGCGGCGGCGAGTTTTTCGCCGACCTGACGCAGGGAGCCTCGGCAACGCTTCAACTCGACTTCGGCACGGAAGAGGCCGGGTACGCGAGCGCCGGCGAGGCGGCGGCGTCGCTTTCCGGGACGGTTGCAACCCATGGCCGGCTGTCTCACGGGATCGTGGCGCAGTCGGTCGGCGGCGGCGGCGGCGTCGCGACGGTCAATGCGGATGCGGTCGGCACGCTCAACCTCAACGCCACGTTCGGACGCACGACGGCCACCGGCGGGAACGGGGGCCGCGCAACGGTCGACCTGGCCGGCGGTCATGTCGCCACGGCCGGCGACTTTTCCTTTGGCGTGCTGGCGCAGTCGATTGGCGGCGGCGGCGGGCTGCTTTCGGTCGATGCCGGTACCAGTACGACCATCATCGATCTCGCCTTGCACACGGGCGGCGGCGGTGCGGGTGGCGCCGTCGACGTGTCGCTGGACGCGGCGAGTTCGATCACGACCTCGGGCAACCATGCGCATGGCATCTTTGCCCAGTCGGCGGGGAGCGGCGGCGGGCTCGCCCTGATCGGCGGGGAGACAATCGGGATCCCGTCCGGGCCAACGGGCCCGGCCGCGGCACCCGTCGGCGGCGGGGCGGTCACGGTGACCTCGCATGGCGACATCCGCACCAGCGGAGACTATTCGGACGGCATCTTCGCCTACTCGGCCAGCGGCGGGGCGCTGGTGGTCGAGAACGGCAATGGCGGGCGGATGATCGCCGGGCATGAGACGGGAGTGCAATCGGGACAGGTGACAGTCGCTCAGAGCGGCGCGGTCTCGGTGACGGGCGATCATGCCTCGGCGATCTCGGCGCTGGCGCGCCGGTCCGACGGAACCGCCATTTCGCTCGATATCGGCGGCAGGGTGAGCGCCTCGGGGGACGGGGGAGCGGCCGTTCGCGCGGTCAACGGCACGGCCGGCTCGTTCTCGCATGGCAGCAATTCCACCGTCACGACCAGTGTCAATGTGCGCGAGGGGGCCTTCGTGCTGGCCCGCGACGCCGCCACCGCCACCAGCGCCATCCAGATCGACGACGGACTGGGGCGGTTCGCGCTCGACATCGACGGCACGGTCGCCGCCGTCGGGGCGGACGGCGGCAGGATCAGCACCTATGGCGGCCGGCAGACCGCCATCCGCGTCAATGGCGAGGGGGCAATCGAGATCGGCGCGAGCGGCGGTGTCGAGGGAACGATCGAGGTGGATCGCGGCACGGTCGCGGTGACAAACCATGGCGTGATCGACGGGTCGCTGATCAATGCCGGCCTCTACACGCTGGGCAGTGGCGGTCGCCATTTCCTCGAAATCGATCCGGTCGCGGGAACGGCGGCCTATATCTCCGCGCTCGTCGTCGACAATGATGGCGGCACCCTCAACCCCTATCTGTCCTCCTTCGGACACCTGGCGCATTCCGTCGAGATCGTCGACAGTTTCGGCGCGGGCGCGGTTGCCGGACATGTGGCCAACACGCCGGTCCTGACGTTCCATACGACAAGCAGCGCTGACAGCGTTTCCGTGACGGGCGTGACCGCCAGCTTTGCCGGAGCCGGACTTTCCGGCAATGCGGCGACCGTGGCGCGGGCCGTGGATCCGCTGGTGCAGAGCTGGATGAACGGGGAGAGCGTCAGCCCGGCAGACGAGAACCTTTACGCCTTCCTGCTCGCGGCGGCCAACACGACGAGCACCGGCGGGCTGTCGGGCACCCTGTCGGATCATCTCGACGCCTCGCAGGATTACGACGTCGCCGTGAACCAGCACGTCGCCGCCATCTCGCATATCGACAACCTGCACAGCTGCGGAACCCAGTCCGGACCCTGGGCAGCCTTGCGCGAGGACGAGTGCACCTGGGCCAGGGCAACGCACCGGATCACCGACAATTTCGCCTCCGGCAACACGGTCCGCGTTTCCGGCTTCTCCGTCGGCCGGCAGGCGGCCATCGCCGAGAACTGGCGGCTTGGCGTGGGCGCCGGCTTCAACCTGAGCGGCAGCAGCGGTTCGGGAACCTCGAGCGACGGCTACGGCATCCATGCCGGCGGCGTCGTCAAATATACACGCGACGCCTGGTTGGCGACGGCGGCCGTGACCGGCTCCTATACATGGGGGGATTCCAGCCGCTTCGTCCCTGCCTCCGGCGCGACCGCCCAGTCGGACCAGAAGGCCGCCGGTATCTCCGCGCGCCTGCGCATGGCGCATGCGTTCGATTTCGGCGGGGTCTTCGCCATCCCGACGCTGGATCTCGACATGTCCTGGGTTCACGATTTCGGCTACACGGAACGGGGCGCGGGCAGCTTCGGGCTGGCCGTCGATGCGCATGACATGTTCCTGGCCGATCTTCATCCGCAATTGCGGTTCGGCACCGATATCCGCTTCGGCGACGATGTCGTCGTCCGTCCCTATCTGGAGGCCGGTGTCGCCTTCGCGCTCGATGACGAGCACCGGATGACCCAGTCCTTCACGGCGGGAGCGCTGGCGGGCACCAGGTTCTCCGTCACCACGGATCGCGACAAGGTGCGGGGGACGATTGCCGCCGGGCTGAGCGTGCTGCAGGGCGAGCGCTTCGAGGCGAAGCTGCGCTATGACGGCAGCTTCGGCAGGGAGAGCCGTTCCCATGCGGCGAGTTTCAAGGTCGGCCTGCATTTCTGACGGAGCGGGGCGAGCGGCTTGACTTTGCCGCCGCGATCCCCCAACTCTCGGTGCATGTTCAAGTCCGGGTCTCCTTCTTCGAAGCTTCACAGGGTGTGCCCCATCGCGGGACACTGACCCCCGGCCCGGTCGCGTCGCGCCCCGGCCGCGGGGCATAGGCTGGCGTCCCTGCCTTGCAGGACGATGCGAAGCCAGACGCGCGACACTTCATCAAACGATACCGAAACCGAGCCCGACAGCGCACGAGATGCGCCGGCGGTTCGTCACTCTGCAAGGAGAGCCAAGCATGGCTTCCCAGACGAAGAAGCACCGCAAACCCGCCATCCGGATGACCCGCTCGGACCATGAGCGGCTGTCGGGGCTGGCCGAGAACTTCCTCGCCAGGAATCCGGTCGTCGCCGAGGAACTCCTTGCCGAACTGGATCGTGCCCGGATTGTCGCCGACGGGCGGATTGCGGAGGATGTCGTGCGCATGGGCTCGCGGCTGCGGTTCACCACGGATGCGGGAGAGGACCGCCGCGTGTCGCTGGTCTTCCCCGGGGATGCGGATATCGCCGAGGGAAAGGTTTCCGTGCTCACCCCGATCGGGGTGGCCCTGATCGGCCTTTCGGCCGGCCAGTCCATCGACTGGACCGCGCGGGACGGGCGCACCCACCGCCTGACGGTCGAAAGCGTCGAGGCGCCCGCCGAGTTGGCGGCCGGCGAGCCGCGACCGGCATCGTGAACCACCTCCGGTCTCCCCGCGACCTTTCGCTGAGCGGAGGTTGCCTTATCGCAGGATCGTAGCCCCTGTGCCGCAGCGCGCGGCCAGGGGACCCCTCCATTTCGTGTCACGACAACCGCTCCCCGCAGCGGAGCGATGGAGACCTGCGATGTTGAACGAGACCTGCATCCTGACCACCAAGGATTTCACCATTCTCGAGGCGATGCGCGACCGCCGCACCGATCCGCGCGATCCCATGGCACAGATCCTGAAGAGGAAGCTGGAATGCGCCCGGGTGGTCTTTCACGACGATGTTCCCGGAAACGTCGCGACGCTGAACAGCCGCGTGACGTTTCGGGTCGACGGCGCCTGTGCTGAAACACGGGTGATCTCGCATGAGCGAATGAACCTGCTTGTGGGTGTGTTCCAGCCGGTCACGACGCCGCGCGGACTGGCCCTTCTGGGCCTTGCCGAAGGGCAGGAATACCGCCTTTCCTGGCGTGGCCTGGAAGAGTGCGTCGTGCTCGATGCCGTGAACTACCAGCCGGAGGCGGCACGGGGCGGCAGGATGCCGGAGGGCGGGGCGGCGCTGCGTGCAATGTCGCCGTTCAACGCATCGCCGGGCATGCCCGTGCTGCGGCTCGTTCACGGGGCTCGCGCGGATCGCGCCGGAGAGACCGCCGGCGACTGAGACCCGGCAGGCGGTTCCCAAAAGGCGGCAGCCGGCCGGGGCCGCCTATCCGTGCCCGCCTATCCGTGTCCGTCTATCCGCGCCCGGTTGGGGAGCCGGCGGCCAACCGGGTCAGGACGGCCAGCATCAGTTCCGCCCCCTGTTCGATGTCGGGCCAGTCCGTGAATTCCTCCGGCGCGTGGCTGACGCCGTTCCGGCTGGGAACGAAAACAAGGGCGGACGGGCACAATGCCTGCATCGTCTGGGCGTCATGGCCGGCGCCGGACGGCATGTCGAGCGCGGCGAGCCCGAGCCGCGCGGCTTCCTCGCGCAGGACACCCGTCAGGTCCGGATCGAGCGCCACCGGCTCCATCCGGCTGTGCTCCTCCACCGTGCAGCCGAGCCCGTTCGCCTTGGCGACCGCCGTCATGCACTCCCGCATCGCATCGCAGAGTGCTGCGATGCGCGCAGGGTGGGTGTCGCGGATGTTGACGACGAAATCGGCACGACCCGGCACCGTGTGCATGAAGTTCGGCTGGATATCGAGCTTGCCGATGGTGATGCGGCTGTTCTCGCCGCCATGGGCAGCCAGGATGTCGGGAATGGCGTGCGCGATGCCCGCCATGCCGGCGAGAGCGTCGGCGCGCAAGTGCATCGGCGTGGTGCCGGAATGGTTTGCCCTGCCGTCGAGACGGACCGCCAGGTTGACGAGACCGGCCACGGTGTGGGCGATGCCCACGGGTATGCCGCGTTCCTCAAGCACCGGTCCCTGCTCGATATGCAGTTCCAGGAAGGCCGCGACGGAACCGGGCGCGCGTGCCGCCGTCAGTGCGTCGCGGGCATCGAGGCCGCATGATTTCATCGCCTCGGAAAGCCGCGTGCCGTCGGCGTCGATGGCGGCGTCCAGTTGTTCCGTCGTCACCGTGCCGGCAATCGCCTGGGACCCGAGCATGCCGCCGAAGCGCCCTTCCTCTTCCGCCGTTGCCACCACCTCGACGGCGACGGCCGGCACAATCCCGGCATCGCGCATCGCACGCACGCATTCCAGCGCGACGCAGGCGCCCAGTGCGCCGTCGAAGGCACCGCCCTCGGGCACCGTATCGAGGTGCGAGCCGACCAGGATCGAGGGGCCGCCCCGGGGGCCGAAACGGCCGAACAGGTTGGCGACGCCGTCCCGGCTCACCGCCAGCCCGTCCCGGCGCATCTCCTCCATGAACCACGTCCGCACCGCCATGTCGGCCTGCGAGTAGCCGGTGCGGTTGAAGCCGCCGGTGCGCGGGTTTTTCCCGAACGCGTTGACGCCGTCGAGCAGGGCCCGCAGGCGCGAGGAGTTGATGCGCGGGGTGTGCTCGGACATGTCTTTTGCCTCTTTTTCAGATGTTTGCCGGGAGGGGCGACGCGTGCGCACAGCTTGGCCGATAATTTATCATGATAAAAGGTTGCACAAGATCAGATTATCAGAATTAATTATCGGGCGCGAACGGAGGACACGCGATGAAAAAGCTTCTGGCAGCCGCCATCACTGCCGCGGGGGTGTTGCTGGCATCACCGGCGCTTTCCCAGACACCGCCCAATGTTCTGGTCGTCGGCCAGATCGCAGAGCCGAAATCCCTGGACCCGCACGCCGTGACGGCGGTCAACGATTTCCGCATCCTGGTGAACGTCTATGACGGGTTGACCCGCTACAAGGACGGGACGCTCGAGGTGGAGCCCTCGCTCGCCGAAAGCTGGACGATCTCGGATGACGGGAAGACCTACACGTTCAAGCTTCGCCAGGGCGTCGTCTTTCACGACGGAACGCCCTTCAACGCGGAGGCGGTGAAGTTCAATTTCGACCGGATGCTGAACGAGGATCACCCGTTCCACGACACCGGGCCGTTCCCGCTCGCCTTCTTCTTCTCCGCCGTCGACGAGGTCGTGGCGGTCGACGAGACGACCGTCGAGTTCCGGCTGACGGAGCCTTTCGCGCCCTTCCTGTCCAACCTTGCCTATCCGACCGGGCTGATCGTCTCGCCGGCGGCGGTGGAGAAGCACAGCAAGGACTTCGGTCGCAATCCGGTCGGCACCGGCGCTTTCCGCTTCGCCGAGTGGGATGCCAACGCCAAGCTGGTGGTGACCCGCAACGAGGACTATTGGGACGGCCCCGCGCCGCTGGAGGCGGTCATCTACCGGCCGATCACCGATGCCAACACGCGCATCGCGGAGATGCTGTCGGGCGGTCTCGACGTCATGGTCGAGGTGCCGCCGGACAACCTGACGCAGTTGCGGGACGATGCAGCCTTCACCGTTCACGAGCAGGCCGGGCCGCATGTCTGGTTCCTGATCCTGAACACGAAGGAAGGCCCCTTCGCCAAGAAGGCCGTCCGCCAGGCCGCCAACTATGCCATCGACAAGAAGGCGCTCACCGAGAACATCCTGCAGGGCACGGCCGCCATTGCCGCCGGCCCGACGCCGCCCGCCTTCGCCTGGGCCTATAACGAGGCGCTGCAGCCCTATCCCCATGACCCGGAAAAGGCGAAGCAGCTTTTGGCCGAGGCCGGTTATGACGGCGAGGAACTGACCTTCTATGTCACCGAAGGCGGTTCGGGCATGCTCGATCCGATCGCCATGGGCACGGCGATCCAGGCCGACCTGCAGGCCGTCGGCATGAAGGTCAGGATCGAGACCTACGAGTGGAACACGTTCCTCGGCAAGGTGAACCCGGGGCTCGAGGGCAAGGCCGACATGGCGGAGATGGCCTGGATGACCAACGATCCGGACACGCTGCCGTTCCTCGCCCTGCGCTCGGAGGCCATGCCGGACAAGGGCGGCTTCAACTCGGGCTACTATGCCAACGAGAAGGTGGACGAGCTGCTCGACAAGGCGCGGGCGGTCACCGACCAGGGCGAGCGGGCGAAGCTCTACAAGCAGATGCAGGAGATCGTCCATGAAGACGCGCCCTGGGTCTTTGTCGCCAACTGGAAGCAGAACGCGGTCACCGGCGCCAATGTGGAGAACTTCAAGCTGCAGCCGTCGTTCTTCCTGATGCTGCAGGACGTCGCCAAGCCCTGAGGCAGGCGGCACCGCACCCGGCCGCCCGCTCCCGTTGCAAAGCGGGAGCGGGCGGCCCCGACAAGGGAGGCGCGGCGCGCGCCGAACGAGACGCGAAAAGGCTTCAGCCATGGCAGCCTATATAGCCAAGCGCCTGCTTGCCGCGATCCCGGTCCTGCTCGGACTGTCGATCATCGTCTTCCTCATCATGGCGATGATCCCGGGCGATCCGGCAACGGCGATCCTGGGGTCCTACGCGACGCCGGAAAACGTCGCCAAGCTCAATGCGGATCTCGGCCTCGACAAGCCGCTGCCGCAGCAATACCTGATCTGGCTCGGCAACATCCTGCAGGGTGACTTCGGTCGTTCCTACGCGCTCAACCGGCCGGTGCTGGACGAGGTGCTGGAACGCTTTTCCGCGACGCTGATCCTTGCCGGCACGGCGCTTGTCCTGTGTTCCGTCCTCGGCCTGCTTGCCGGCGTCGTCTCCGCCGTGCGCCAGTACGGCTTCGCCGACAAGGCGATCACCGTCCTCGTCCTTGTCGGCATCTCGACGCCGTCCTTCTGGCTCGGACTGCTTTTGATCCTGGTCTTCGCCGTCAAGATCAGGCTGTTCCCGGCAAGCGGCATGTACGCCATTTATGGCGGCGGCGACCTGCCGGACCTCCTGCACCACCTGTTCCTGCCGGCGCTGACGCTTGCGGTGGTGGCCACCGGCGTGATCGCCCGGCTGACCCGTACCGCGATGCTGGAGGTGCTGCGGCAGGACTATATCCGCACCGCCCGGGCCAAGGGTCTCACAGAGCGCCGGGTCATCTATCGTCATGCCTTCAAGGCGGCGCTGGTCAGCGTCATCCCCGTCATCGGCATCCAGGCCGGCTTCGTGCTCGGCGGCGCCGTCTATATCGAGACCGTGTTCCAGTGGCCGGGGATCGGCTCGATGCTCGTCAACGCGATCTCGACGCGCGACCTCCTGCTGGTGCAGGGCGGCGTGGTCGTCGTCGCCGCCGCCTATGTGCTGTTCAACCTGGCCGCCGATGTCGTCCAGACCCTGCTCGATCCGAGGTTGCGCTGATGAGTGACACCGCCGCCACCGGTTCCGCAGGCGGGACGCACAAGGCCCGAAAGCGCGGCCGGCCGGGCCCCTTGCGGCTGCTTTTCAACAACACGCTGGCAACGACCGGGCTTGTCGTGCTTGCCGCGATCGTGCTGGCGGCGCTCGCCGCGCCCTTGCTGCCCTTGCCCGACCCCGATGTCACCGCGCCGGCCGACCGTCTCATCAGGCCGCTGGCCGAAGGGCATCTCCTGGGCACGGACGCGCTCGGCCGCGATATCCTGTCGCGGCTGGTCTGGGGAACGCGGGTCAGTCTCGCGGTCGGGCTTTCGGCGACGCTGATCGCGGCCTTCTTCGGCTCGCTGATCGGGCTTGTGGCGGGATATGCGGGCGGGCGCACCGACACGCTCCTGATGCGCGGCATCGACATGGTGATGGCCTTTCCCTACATCCTGCTGGCGCTGGCGATCGTCGCCGCGCTCGGACCCGGCCTCATCAACGCGCTCTATGCAATCGCCGTGATCAACATTCCCTTCTTCGCCCGCAACATCCGGGGCATCACGATCGGCCTGTCGCGGCGCGAGTTCGTCGATGCGGCGCGCCTGTCGGGCAAGTCGAACGCGGCGATCCTGTTCGGCGAGGTGCTGCCCAACGTGCTGCCGGTGATCATCATCACCATGTCGACGACGATCGGCTGGATGATCCTGGAGACGGCGGGGCTTTCGTTCCTGGGTCTCGGCGCGCAGCCGCCGCAGGCGGATCTCGGCTCGATGCTCGGCGACGGGCGCAAGATCCTTTTCACCGCGCCGCATGTGTCGATCATTCCCGGCCTGATGATCTTCGCCCTCGTGATGAGCATCAACCTGTTCGGCGACGGCGTGCGCGACGTCCTCGACCCGAGGCTCAAGTCCGGCGCGCTGACGCGCCCCGTGGCGCGCACGGCCGTGGACCCGAAGCGCGAGGCGGAAGCGCGCAGGCATTCGGGCAGCGTGCTCGATGTCATCGGCCTCAACACGCAGTTTCATGTCGGGGGAGATATCTACCGGGCGGTCGGCGGCGTCGACCTGCAACTGGAACCCGGCGAGTGCCTGGGGATCGTCGGCGAATCCGGGTCCGGAAAGTCGGTGACCGCCATGTCGCTGATGGGGCTGGTGCCCACGCCGCCCGGCCGCATCGCAGCAGGGTCCGCGTGGCTGGAGGAGGAGGATCTCTTTTCCGTCGACGACGAGCGTATCCGGCAATTGCGCGGGGCCGACGTCAGTCACGTCTTCCAGGACCCGCTGTCGACGCTGCATCCGCTGTTCACGATAGGCGACCAGCTTACCGAGGCGATCATGGCGCACCGGCCGATGCGCCGGTCGCAGGCCGACGAAAAGGCGGAGGAGCTGCTGCGGCTGGTGCGCATCACCAATCCGGCTGAGCGGCTGAAGGTCTATCCGCACGAATTGTCCGGCGGCATGCGCCAGCGCGTCTGCATCGCCATGGCGCTGGCAAACGATGCCAAGGTGATCATCGCCGACGAGCCGACGACGGCGCTGGATGTCACCGTCCAGGCGCAGATCCTGTCGCTGCTGGACGCGCTGCGACGCGAGAGCAACGCGGCGATCCTCTTCATCACCCATGATTTCGGCGTGGTGTCGGCGGTCTGCGACCGGGTGGCGGTGATGTATGCGGGGCGCATCGTGGAGACCGGCGGGACCGAGGCGGTGCTGGCGCGTCCGGCCCATCCCTATACGGGCAAGCTGATCGACTGCGTGCCGGTGCTCGGGCAGCCGGGGCGGCGGCTGGATGCCATCGAGGGGCGGCCGCCGGTCGTCAACGCGCTGCCCGCGGGCTGCGCCTTTGCGGCGCGCTGCGAGCGGGCCGAGGACGATTGCCGGCAGGGCGAGATCCCGCTGACGGCGTTTGGCGAGGGCCGCGCCGTGCGGTGCCTGCACCCGCTGAAAGGGGAGGCCGTCGATGCCTGAGGCAGCGCTTCTGGAGATAAAGAACGCCGAACGCGTGTTCGGGGGCGGGCGAACCCTGTTCGGCAGGGCCTTGCCGGCGGTTCATGCGGTGCAGGGCGTTTCCCTCGACGTGCGCAAGGGCGAGACGCTGGGCGTGGTCGGGGAATCCGGTTGCGGAAAGTCGACGCTTGCCCGCCTGATCGTCGGGCTGGACCGGCCGACCGCCGGCAGGATCACCTTCGACGGCCGCGACCTTGTCGCCGATGCGCGGCGCGATCCGCGGACGCTGGCCCGGCGCGTGCAGTACGTGTTCCAGGATCCGGTCGCCTCGCTCAATCCGCGCAAGACCATTCGCGCGATCCTGGAGGCGCCGCTGCGCCATCTGCTGGACCTGGACAGGAGCGCGCGCGCGGCGCGGCTTGGCGAATTGATGGAGGCGGTGAACCTTGCGCCGGAGTTCCTCGACCGCTACCCGCATGAATTCTCCGGCGGACAGGCGCAGCGGATCGGCATTGCCCGCGCGCTCGCCGCCGATCCGGAGCTGATCGTGCTCGACGAGCCGGTGTCGGCGCTCGACGTGTCGGTGCAGGCGCAGGTGCTGAACATTCTCGACGGCCTGAAGACCCGTTTCGGGCTGACCTACGTGTTCATCAGCCACGACCTGTCGGTGGTGGAGAGTGTCAGCGACCGCGTCGCGGTGATGTATTTCGGGCGCGTTGCCGAAGTCGGACCGGCACGCGAGATCTTCGCGGCACCCCGGCACCCCTACACGCATCTGCTGCTGAAATCGGCACCGGTTCCGGGCAGGCGCTCGCTCATTCCCGAAGACGCCAATACCGAGTTGCCGGATCCCTACAATCCGCCACCCGGCTGCGCTTTCCATGCGCGCTGTCCGCGTGGTACGGACGTCTGTCTGGCGAAGCATCCCGCGCTCGAACGCGTGAGCGGCGCGGTGCCGCATGACGCGGCCTGCCACCATCCGGTGGACGGGAGGGGAGACGGGGAGGAACATGTCCGAGCTTGATCCGACGGCGCCAGCGCCGATGCTCTCGCAGCTCTCCGCCATCCTGCGCCGGCCCAAGCGTCCGGACGTCATTGCCGACAAGATCCGGGAGATGATCGTGGCGCAGGGGCTCGTCCCCGGTGACCGGGTGCCGCATGACTGGCTGCTGCCCGAAACGCACGGCGCCTCGCGCGGAACATTGCGGGAAGCGCTGAAGGTCCTCGAGTTCCAGGGACTGACGACCAGCAAGACCGGGCCGGGCGGCGGTGTGTTTGTCTCCAGTGTCGGCGCCGGCCAGGCAATCCGCCTGCTGGACAACCTGTTCCTGTTCCAGCCGCCGTCGATCGCCGACATCTACGCGATCCGCAAGGAGCTCGAACCGCTTCTGGCCGCAAGCGTCGCCGGCAAGCTCTCCGCCGAGGCCTTTTCCGCGCTGCAGGAGACCATCCGCCTTTACGAAAGCGAGCCGCAGACGGCGGAAGAGGAATACAAGCAGCGCCTTGCCGAGCTGGATTTTCACCTTGAACTGGCGCGCCGCACGGACAATGCGCTGCTCGGCTTCATCTGCATCTTCCTGGTCAGCCTGCTGCGCGACATGACCGCGTGCCGGGCGATCTACCGGGAAGCCAACCCCTCCCTTCGCGAAACCGGGCTGGACTACCAGATACGCCTGTTGCGCGCCATCAAGGCCGGGGACGCGGAGCGCGCCCGCCGCATCATGCGCGAACACATGATCGCCGCCGAGGCCTACATGCTGGAACGCGCCGAGTTCGTGCGCGGATAACCGGGCCCGCCGTGCGGGGGCCTTCACCCTGCCCATGACCGCAAGGCACGGACCGCGATCCTGCGCGATCCGCCCTTTCCGGTTGCCGCGCCGGTTTTCCGCGTCGGTTTTTCGCGTCGGGGCGCACGCGATGCTTGCACGGCCGCGCCTGTTTCTCCTTCCGCTTTTGTTTCGCCCCGCCAGCCATGGCCGCCACGCGTCCGGTATTTAGGAAGCTCATTCTCCAATAGACAGAAATCACAGGTGGATTAGTATGATTGTCCTAATGAACTGTCATATGGTGGAATGATATATGCAAATTGACGAGTTTGATCGAAAGATACTATCCGCAATTCAAGATGATGCTAGTTTATCCGTAGCTCAGATTTCAGACCGCGTAGGTCTTTCGACCACGCCATGCTGGCGGCGGCTTCAGAAGCTTGAGCGCGAAGGGTATATCGACGGCCGCGTAACGCTTTTGAATCAAAGCAAAATCGGCCTCGATCTGACGGTGTTCGTGATGATACGAACCAGCCATCACAACACGGAGTGGCTGGAAAAATTCAACAAGGTGGTGGGTCTTTTCCCGGAAATTGTTGAAGTGAACAGGTTGGCCGGTGAGTACGACTATCTGTTGAAAGTGATCACTCGGAGCAATTCGTCGTACGACGCGTTCTACAAGAAGTTCATCAATCTAATCGAGTTGAATGATGTCACATCCTGTTTCTCAATGGAACAAATCAAGCGAAGCACGCGGCTTCCGCTCGACACTGTCGGAGGCGGGACCTGAGGCCCTGATCGATGCCATTCGCGCCGGCGTCATCGGCGAGGGGCAGGCGATCGCCACACCGTTCGGTGTCCGTCCGCTCGTTTATGCGGATTACGTGGCCTCGGGGCGCGGCCTGTCCTTCGTCGAGGACCTCATCCGCTCGCAGCTCCTGCCGAACTATGGCAACACCCATACCGAAACCTCCCATACCGGGCGCAGAACCACGCAGCTGCGCGAGATCGCCCGGGAGACGGTCCGCAAATCGGTTGGCGCCGGTTCCGGCCATGCCGTGATCTTCACCGGCTCGGGGGCGACCTCGGCCGTCAACAAGCTCGTGCGGGCGCTGCAGCTGCAGGGCACGCTGCCGCGGCGCTCCGAGCTCGCCGGGCTGGCGGAAGCCGACAGGCCGGTCGTGTTCGTCGGTCCCTACGAGCATCACTCGAACGATCTGCCCTGGCGGGAAAGCGGCGCGCGCATCTGCAGGATTCCGCTGGACGGGGACGGGGGCATCTGCCTGCGGACCCTGGAGCGGGAGCTGGATGCGGCATCCGCCGGTGTGGCCAGGATCGGCGTTTTTTCCGCGGCCTCGAACGTGACCGGTATCAAGAGCGACACCCGCGCGATCGCGCGGCTCCTGCATGCCCATGACGGGCTGTTCTTCTGCGACTTCGCGGCCGGCGCGCCCTACATGCCGGTCTCGATCGCGGAGAGCGCTGCGGGAGCCGCAGATCATCCCGACGCATTGTTCCTGTCTCCGCACAAGTTCATCGGCGGCCCGGGCGCCTCGGGCCTGCTTGTCTGCGACGCCTCGCTGTTCGAGGGGATCGAGCCGACGATGACCGGCGGCGGCACGGTCAGCTACGTCACCGCGACCGGCCACCGCTATGTCGCCAGCGTCGAGCGGCGCGAGGAAGCGGGAACGCCCAATATCGTCGGTGACATCAAGGCCGGTCTCGTCCTGGAGCTTAAGGACCGGGTCGGGGCGCGCGAGATCGAACGGCGCGAGGCGGCGATGGTCGAGCGCGCCATGCGCAGCTGGGCGGGCGATCCGAATATCGAGATCCTCGGTCCTGCCGAGGCGGATCGGATCGGGGTGTTCGCCTTCAACATCCGCTGCGGCGCCAAGAAGCTTCACTACGGTTTCGTGGTGGCCCTGCTCAACGACCTGTTCGGCATCCAGGCGCGCGGCGGGTGTTCCTGCGCCGGTCCGTACGGTCATGCACTGCTTGGCATCGACGAGGCCGACGCGGCCCGGCACGAAGAGAAGGTCGGCGACGGGCAGGGGCTTCTCCGGCCGGGCTGGGTCCGGCTCGGGTTCAACTATTTCTTCGATGACAGGACCACGCAGTATCTCATCGAAGCTGTCCGGTTCGTGGCGGCTCACGGCGCCGCGTTCATGTCGCTTTACGAGGTCGATCCGCGAACCGGCGTGTGGAGCGTTCCCCGTTTCGCATCCAGGGCGGCGGCACGCCCCGAGAGCCTGATCGACGCGCTGTGCGAAAGCGATGTGCCGACGGGCACGGGCGATGCGGTTCCCGATTTCGCCGAGTGCATGGCGAAGGCGCGGGAGCTGGCCGCCTCGCAGCTCTCCGGTCTTGGCGTCAATGCCGCGCTTCCCGAGGCGGGGTCCTCAACCGACTGTCTTTCCTGGTTCTGGACCCGGGACGAGATCGCCGAGCTGAACAGACAGTTGATTGAGGCCGCCGAAACTTCTATCCACGAACCCTCCTCCCGCCCGTCCCCCACGGGCCTGCCGTCCGCCTTCCCGCGGACATCCTGATCACGGACCGCGCCGATGTTCTCCAGCCAGCAGATATCGGATTCCCTTTGGGCGGATGTCTCCCCGGCCCGGAACGCGGCGCCTGCGCTGACGGGCCGTGCCGAGACGGATGTCGCCGTCATCGGCGGCGGCTTCTCGGGACTTTCGACGGCGCTTCACCTGGCGCGGGCCGGTCACTCGGTCACCCTGCTGGAGGGGAGAAGCGTCGGATATGGCGGTTCGGGGCGCAACAACGGCCAGGTCATCCCGACGATGACGGCGGCCGAACCGGATGCGATCGAGGAAAGGTTCGGCGAGGCGGGCGAGCGTTTCGTCGCGCTGGTGCGCGACAGCGCCTCCTACCTGTTCGACACGGCGCGCACCGAGGGCATCGACTGCGAGGGCGAGCAGACGGGCTGGTTCCAGCCGGCGCACCGGGAAAGCCGGATGAAGCTCTCCGAGGCCCGGGTCACGGCCTGGGCCAAGCGCGGCGCGCCGGCACGGCTTCTCGACCGGGCGGAAGCGTCCCGCGTTATCGGTTCCGACCGCTGGTTCGGCGGCATGTACAATCCGACCGGCGGGCATATCAATCCGCTGGCGCTTGCCCGCGGCCTTGCCAGCGCCTGCGAGGCGAAAGGCGTCGTGATCCACGAGGCAAGCCCGGTCGAGGCGACCGGGCGGCGCGACGGCAAGTGGCACCTGAAGACGCGGGACGGCGAGCTCGTCGCTCGCGCCGTGATGCTGGCGAGCAACGCCTATACCGGATTCCAGGAAGCCGGCCTCGCCCCGAAGGTGGCGCGCTCCGTGGTTCCGGTCCTTTCCTGGCAGATGGCGACGACGCCGCTTGACGAGGCGCAGCGCGAAGTGGTGGTGCCGGGGCGCGAGGCGGTGTCCGACACCCATGGCGATCTTCATTTCTTTCGTTTCGACAAGCGCAACCGGCTGGTGACGGGCGGCGCGCTGGCGGTCGGCCACAACGGGCCGGAGAGGCTGAAGGCGCTGGTCGGGCGCCGGCTGCAGGAGGCCTTCCCGGTTCTCGGCCGGCCGGAGTTCGACTTCGTCTGGAACGGCTATATCGGCATGACCGAGGACCGTTTCCCGTATATCTGCCAGCTCGGCCCGGATTTCTGGTGCTGGGCGGGCTGCAACGGGCGCGGCGTCGGGCTCTCGGTCTCGCTCGGCCGGGAACTTGCCGCCGCCCTGACGGGAACGCCGGTGGAGGAGCTGGCGCTGCCCCTGTCCGACCCCAGGCCGATCCCGCTGCACGGCCTCGTCAAAACGCTGGCACCCCCGTTGATGCTGCCTCTCTACCGGTGGCGGGACGGGCGCGACTAGATCGCCGCAACGACAAGCAAGCCGCAACGACAAGCAAGAAGGAACCCCGGATGACCCAAGACGCTTCCAGCGAGCCCGTTGTCACTCTCGACATGCTGAAGGCCGCCTTCGCCATGCGCGCCAAGGCCTATGCGCATATGTTCGACGTCCTGCGCGAGGCGTTCGGCGCCGACCGGGCGGTCGAGCTGATCGGCGAATCCACCCGCCGGCTCGGCAAGGACATGGGCACGAAATTCGCGCATCTGGGCCCGGACGACCTGCCGGGACTGAAGGAGGCGTTCATTGGCGGCATTCCCTGCTCGGCGCAGATGTTCGCCCCGGAGATCAGGAAATGCGACGCGGAAGGGCTCGAAATCCAGTTTCACCGCTGCCCTCTCAAGGACACCTGGGTGGAGCAGGGACGCAACGAGGAAGATCTCGAGCTGCTGTGCAAGGCGGCCGGCGCCATTGACGGCGGGCTCTTTACAGAAGCGGGCTTTACGTTCAAAGGGGAAACCTGGACGAAGGGAAAGACCGGCTGCTGTCTCCTGAAAGTCGAGCCGGGACCGCATCACGGGTAAAGCAACCTCGTTCTGAAACGAGGAATAAAAAGAATTCACAATTTCTTCCAGAAAACGGAGAAGGTCACTATGGAAATCTCTCGCAGAAATTCTCTCGGACTGTTTCTTGGAACGGTCGGGTTGCTTGCTCTCCCCATCAGCGCTGTTGCCGAAGGGCCGGTCTATCTGGGTTACCAGCTGCCGCTCACCGGCAATACGGCCCAGTATGGCCAGGACTTCAAGACGGCGGCGGAGATCGCCCTCAAGGATTTCAACGCCTCCGGCAAGCTGAAAGTGCCGGTCGAGATCATTTTCGAGGACTCCCGCTCCGACGCCAAGGAAGGTGTCGCGATCGCCCGCAAGTTTGTCGATGACGACCGCATCGTCGCGGCGCTGGGCGACTTCACCTCCACCGTCTCGATGGCCGCGGCCCAGGTCTACAAGCGCGCCGAGATGGCCCAGCTGAGCCAGACCGCCTCGCACCCGGACTTCGCCAAGATCTCCGAATGGCAGTTCCGCAACATCACCACGCAGGCCCAGGAAGGCGTCTACAACGCCGACTGGATGAACGAGGGCGGCTACAAGAAGATCGCGGTGATCGCCGAGCAGACCGACTGGGGACAGTCGGTGGTCAAGGACTTCGCCGAGAAGGTCGAGGCCAATGGCGGCGAGGTGGTCTTCACCGAGTTCTTCAACCGCGGCCTGCCGGACTTCCGTTCGATCATCACCAAGATCGAGCGGTCCAAGCCGGACGCGATCTACACGGGCTTCTTCTATGAGGACGGCGCCCAGTTCCTCAAGCAGATGAAGCAGCTGAGCGTCGAGACCCCGGTCTATTCGACCTCCGCCGCCTACAACCAGAAGCTCGTCGAGCTCGCCGGACCGGCCGCCGAAGACCTGTTCCTGACGGTCACCTTCCTGCCCAACAGCGAGAGCGACCACGTCAAGACCTTCGTCGACGAGTGGAAGGCCGCCCGCGACGGCGCCGAGCCCGGCCAGTTCCCGGCCCAGGCCTATGACGCCGTGAACATCATGCTCGAGGCCGTCGCCCGTGCCTATCCGGACGTCTCGCGCCAGAACGTCCGCGACGAGCTGGCCAAGACCAAGGACTTCCCGGGCGTTACCGGCGTCACGTCCTTCGACGAGAACGGCGAGGCCCTGAAGCAGCTCACCAAGGCGACGGTGACCGACGGCCAGTTCGTCCCGCTCAAGTAACGTCGCGCTTTCCCTCCCCGGGCTGCCGTCCGGGGAGGGAAGACGCAGCGGGGCTCCGCAGGGCCTGTGCGTATCGGGGAACTGCCGCCGCCATCACCCGGACCTCCGGGGGCGGGGAGCGCTGCCGGTACGTCTGGTTCCAGTGTTCCTAGCTTGCCAGGACAGACACCCGTGATCGATCCATACTATCTGCAGCAGTTCACGATCGGCATATCCCTGGGCATGGTCTATGCCCTGATGGCCATCGGTTTCACGCTGATCTTCGGCGTTCTCAACGTCGTCAACTTCGCCCATGGCGAGGTCTACACGATCGGCGCCTTCGCCGGCATCATGGCGATCGCCGCCTTCGGCCCGCCGTTCCTCGTCATCGTCTTCATCGTGCTGGCGGTCGGTGCGCTGGCGGGCTTCAGCCTGGAAAGGCTGGCGTTCAGGCCATTCCGAAGATTTTCGGACGAAGCCTCGCTGAAATCGCGGGCCATGCGCGAAGCGACGCTGATGTCCTCGCTGGCCATGTCGATCATCGCCCGCGAGGCCATGGAGCTGCTGTTCGGCTCCGAGTTCCAGACCATCGACATCAGCTACCTGATCAACAAGCCGATCTCGCTCGGCCCGGTCACCATCGTCAACGGCGACATCATCATCTTCGTTGTCTCGGTGCTGATGCTGGGCGGGCTGCAGTGGCTGCTGAAATACAGCTCCATCGGCCTGTCCATCCGCGCGGTGTCGAACAATCCGCTGGGTGCGAAATATGTCGGTATCAACACCGACCGCACCATCGTGCTGACCTTCGTCATCGGCTCGATGATGGGCGCGCTCGCCGGCATTCTCGTCGGGCTCTATTACGGCGCGGTGTTCCCCTCGATGGGCTTCATCCCGGGCGTCAAGGCGTTTGTCGCCATGGTCATGGGCGGCTTGAGCTCGATACCCGGGGCCGTGATCGCTGCCCTCGTGCTGGGTGTGGCGGAGAGCATGTCGACCACGTTCATGTCGTCGGTCTGGGCCGACATGGTCGCGTATATCTTCCTCATCGTCACCTTGGTGTTCTTCCCGCAGGGGCTCTTCGGAGCGAGGAGGGAACGTGTCTAAGGACTTCATTCAGTCGGCGGGCATGAAGCTCGCCATCCTGGCGGTGCTGTTCGTCGCCCTTCCGTTCCTGCTGGAGTATCTCAGCAAGGGCTACATCTACCAGGTGGTCATGACCGCCCTGATCTTCTCGCTGCTGGCCGTGTCGCTGCAGCTGGTCACGGGCATTGCCGGCCTGCTGCATCTGGGCCATGCCGCCTTCTATGGCGTCGGCGCCTATATCGCGGCGCTGGCCGGGGCCGACTACGGCATCGGCTTCACCCTCGGCCTGCCGCTGGCGGGCCTGGGCGCGGCGGCCATCGCCTTCGTCGTCGCCCTGCCGACCATGCGTCTCGTCAGCATCTACTTCGCCGTCGCGACGCTCGGCATCGGCCAGATGATCTTCCTCGTCCTGCAGAACTGGGTCGAGGTGACGAAGGGGCCGAACGGCGTCAGCCTGAACTCCGAGATCGAGCTGTTCGGCTACACCGTCGAGAGCGAGCTGGGCATCTACTTCGTGGTGGCGACCGTCGTCTGCGCCTCGATCTGGGTCATCCACCGGCTGAGCCATTCGTATTACGGCAATGCCCTGCGCAGCCTGCGCGAGGACGACCAGTGTGCCGATGCGATGGGCATCAACACGGTCCGGCTGAAGATCGAGTCCTTCATGATCTCGTCCTTCTTCGCCGGAATCGCGGGCGCCCTGTGGGCCTACACCACGCGTTACATCTCACCGGTGGACTTCGACTTCGCCGAATCGATCCTGATCCTCGCCATGGTCGTGGTCGGCGGGCTGGGCAGCATTCCCGGCGCCGTCATCGGCGCCTTGCTGCTGATCCTGTTGCCCGAGGTCCTGCGCGAGGTGGGCGACATGCGCAACGTCATCGTCGGCTTCGTGCTGTTCTTCTCGATCCTGTTCCTGCCCAAGGGGCTGTTCGGAGAGGTGCCGGCGCTCAACTTCATCCGCCGCCAGATGGGTGCGGCCTGGCAGGACAATCCCGACAAGCAGAAGGTGGGCTGGAAATGAGCGCCATGCTGGAGGTCTCCGACGTCTCCCGGCGCTTCGGCGGCCTGATGGCGGTCGACAGCGTCACCACCAGCGTCGGGGAAGGCGAACTGGTCGGGCTGATCGGGCCGAACGGCGCCGGCAAGACGACCCTGTTCAACCTGATTTCCGGCTTCACGCCGGTGTCCTCGGGCGAGATCCGCTATCGCGGCGAGAAGATCAGCGGGCTGAAGCCCTCGGTCATCGCCAGCCGGGGCATCTCGCGCACGTTCCAGAACCTGCGCGTCTTCCCCAACATGACCGTGTTCGACAATGTGTCGGTCGGTGCGGTCGGGGCGATCGGCCAGAGCCCCTGGCAGGCAATCCGCTCCGGCTCGAAGCGGGCCAGGGAGATTTCGGAACGGAGCTGGGAGGCGCTTGAGAAGGTCCAGCTGACCCGGTATGCCAACGATCTTGCGGCCAACCTTGCCTATGGCAAGCGCAAGTATCTGGAGATCGGGCGGGCGCTGGCGATGAAGCCGGATCTTCTCGTGCTGGACGAGCCGGCCGCGGGGCTCAACGATTCCGAGACGGCCGAGCTTGCCGCCTTCATCAAGGAACTGCACGCGGACGGGCTGACGGTCATGCTTGTCGAACACGACATGGGGCTCGTCATGAGCATCTGCGAGCGCATCGTCGTGCTCGCCTCGGGCAAGAAGATCGCCGATGCCGAACCTGCCGTCGTGCGGCAGACGCGAGAGGTTCTCGAAGCGTATCTGGGGGTGGACGAGTGAACGTTCTCGAAATCGAAATCCTGTCGCTGCGCATCGGTGTCCAGGACATCCTGCACGAGATCACCTTGAGCCTCGCGGACAAGGGCATTCTCGCCATCCTGGGCGCCAACGGCGTCGGCAAGACCAGCCTGATGCGCTGCATCTCCGGGATCTACCAGCCGACGGGGGGCGAGATCCGCTATGACGGCGCGAACATCGCCGGCCTGAAAAGCCACCAGATCGTGGAAAAGGGCATCCTGCAGGCGCCCGAGGGGCGGCAGATCTTTTCCAACATGAGCGTCCTGGAAAATCTCACCATCGGGGGCGGGCCGCTCGGCACGCAGGAACTCGACCATGTGCTGAAGCTGTTCCCCAAGCTGAAGGAACGGCTGAAGCAGGGAGCGGGGTCGCTTTCGGGCGGCGAGCAGCAGATGCTGTGCATCGGGCGGGCCTTGATGCGCAAGCCGAAGGTGCTGCTTCTCGACGAGCCTTCGCTCGGCCTTGCCCCGATGCTGGTGCGCTTCATCTTCGACCTCGTCGAGGAGATCCGCGCGGAAGGCTATGCGATCCTGATCGTCGAGCAGAACGCCAGGGCAGCGCTCCGGATCGCCGACCGGGCGGCGGTGATCGAGGGCGGGCGGATCGTGATGGAAGGCGCGGCGAGCGAGCTTGCCAATGACAGCCGGGTTGCCGATGCCTATCTGGGAGGGCATGTGGGCGCGCAGGCCTAGCCGCGCGCTCCTGCTGCCCCGGACAGGGTGCCCCGGACACGGGTGCCACAAAGACGCGAAAGGACACTGCCATGACGCTTCCGATGATCGAGAAACGCCGCATCGAGGCTGCGGTCCTCAAGCATGTCTTCGACGTCCTGGTAGAGCGCCACGGACGCGAGGAGGCGGAGAAGGTGATCGGCGATGCTGTCTCCAATTCCGCCATCGCGCAGGGCAAGGAATTCCGCGACAAGGAGGACCACGAGCCGGACCTCAAGGATTTCGCCGACCTCCTGCCGCTGTGGAAGATGGACGGGGCGCTGGAGATGGACGTGATCGAGGAAGGGCCGGACAGGCTCGACTTCAACATCACCCGCTGCCGCTATTCGGAGATGTACAAGGAGATGGGGCTCGGCGATATCGGCCACCTTCTCTCCTGCAATCGGGATGGCGATTTCTGCATCGGATACAATCCGAAGATGGAACTGACGCGCACCCAGACCATCATGAAGGGCGCGGGCCATTGCGACTTCCGCTACCGGCTGCATCGCGGCGGGGAACAGTCCTGAACGAGGGGATTGCCTGCCGGCTTTCCAACGTCCGGACAGGGCTGTAGCCTTGGCCGCGATGGCCAACGAGAAGTCCCTCACGCTCCGACAGATCGAGGTCCTGCGCGCCGTCATGGTGGCGGGCTCGATCGCCGGCGCGGCCCGCATCCTGAACGTGGCGCAGCCCGGCATCAGCCGGACGATGAAGCATCTGGAAGCCTCGCTCGGCATCAAGCTCTTCACCCGCAGCGGCGGCCGGTATGTTCCCACGCCGGAATCGCAGCAGGTCTTCCTGCAGCTGCAGGAAGTTCACAAGAAACTCCTCCACCTGCAGGTCTCGATCGGGCAGATGGAACGCGGCCACGATGTCGAGATATCGCTGGCCTCGGTGCCGAGCATCGCCAACGTGCTGGTGCCCCGCGCGGCGGCCGGGCTGAAGGCGCGCTACCCCGACATCCGGATGAATATCGAGATCCTCAAGATCGAGGAGGCCATCGATTTCCTTCTCCTTGGCAAGGGGCAGTTCGTGTGCATGAGCCATCGCTTCGACCATCCCTCGATCGTGTTCGAGCACCTGGCGGTCGGGAACCTCGTCTGCGTCGCCCATCGCGATCATCCGCTCGCCCGGCTGGAGAGGGTCAGCGCCGCCGACATCGCCGCCTTTCCGCTGATCGGCATCGACCCGGCGGATCCTTACGGGGCGATCCTTGCCGACATCTTCTCCCGGCAGGGTCTCGATTTCCGTATCGAGATCAGGGCCCGGTTCGGCACGACGGTGCTTGGTCTTGTGCGCCAGAACCTCGGCGTTGCCGTGCTCGACAATTTCACGGTCGCCGAACTGCACGGCCCGGACCGCGACATCCGTCTCGTTCCGATCGTCGAGAAGACGCCGTTCCGAACCTATGTTGCCCGGCGCTCCGATCTCGAGATATCGGGCTTCGCGGAAGCGTTCATCGAATTGCTGCGCGGCGAAATGGACGCGGTCACCCGGCGCGGACTTTCATAACACAAGGTTATGGATATCGTAATTATTGGTATTTGCGTTAAGTCATTCGACGTGCAAACCTTTTGCCGTGCACACCCCATCGCGGTGTAGAGGCGGCCCGCCAATCGTCAGGTCTGGGAGGACCCGGCGGGACGCCAAAGAACAAGTCTGGGAGGACACCATGATCCGCACTTTTGCCGGAGCCCTTGCGGCTCTTGCCCTTTCCGCAGGCGTTGCCACCGCCGAATTTCCGGAGCGCGAGCTGCTGGGCGTCGTGATGTGGGGCGCAGGCGGGGCCACCGACACGGTCGCCCGCGCCATCAACCCGGCCGCCGAGGCCGCGCTCGGCAAGCCGATCGTGGTGCTCAACAAGTCGGGCGGCGCCGGCGCCATCTCGACCGCGTATGTGAACGCCGCGCCGGGTGACGGCTACACGTTCCTGTACGGTGCCGAGAACCCGCAGCTGCATCCGGTGATGGGCGTTGGCAAGCTCGACTATTCGAACTTCTATCCGGTCAACATCCTGGGGCGCGGCGTTGCCGTGGTGGTCGTGCCGGAAGGCTCGAAGTACAAGACGTTCGGCGAACTGATGGACGACATCAAGGCCAATCCGGGCAGCGTCAAGATGGGCTCGACCGGCCCCGGCGGCCTGCCCTCGACGGTGAGCGCCCTGATTTCCAATTCCGCGCCCTTCGACGTCATCGCGATCCCCTTCGACGGCGAGGGCCCCGGCCTGACGGCGATGCTGGGCGGCGAGGTCGACTTCATGCCGTCCGGCCTTTCGGCGGCGGCCGAGCAGATCAAGGCGGGCAAGATGCGCGCGCTCGCCGTGGTCAACGACGCTCCCGTCGACACCTTGCCGGGCGTGCCGGCGGTCACCGAGACCCTTCCCGGGATGGCAAGCTACCTGCCGTGGGGGCCGTTCTACGGTGTGTTCGTCAAGAAGGACACGCCGGACGACGTGAAGGCGAAGCTGGTCGCAGCGTTTGCGACGGCAGCTGAAAGCGCCGAGTTCCAGACGCTGATGGCCAATCGCGGCAACGTGATGATGAACATCTCCGGCGAGGAGGCCGAGACCTTCCTCGTCAAGTGGCAGCAGGTCACGGCCTGGGCCCTGCAGGACACGGGCGGCGCCAAGGTCAGCCCGGAGAGCCTCGGAATTCCGCGTCCGTAAGCCTGCCTGCGGCCGGGTTCCCACGCGCCCGGCCGCGGTTCCATCTTGTCCGGGAGGAAGACCCATGTCCACGCAGGCTTCGCGGCGGCCGGGAGAACTCGCCTTCGCCGTCCTCATGCTCGCCTTCAGCCTCTGGCTGCTTTGGGAAGCCACCAGGATCTCGGGCTTCTCGGGCCTCTCGACGCCGGGCGTCTTTCCGATGCTGGCAAGCGGCCTGATGGTCGTGTCGGCGCTGGCGATCCTGCGCAAGGCCGCTGGCCGGCGCGCTGCCGACGGGGGCTTGCGCCGCTTCGTGGCGGAGATCACGCCGCTTCGGCAGGTGGTGATGCTGGCGCTGGTCGGTGCCTATGTGGCGACGATGCCCTGGCTCGGATTCGTTCCCGCCTCCGGTCTGTTTCTCTTTCTCGGCATCCAGTTTCTCTGGCGGCGGAACATCGTGCTGACGGCGGCGATCACCGCCCTGTCGCTCGGTGCGATCTACCTGCTCTTCCGCGTGATCTTCCAGGTCGTTTTGCCCAAGGGCACGCTGCTGCCGGGGCTGTTCTGAGATGGTCGAGGTTCTGGGATACCTGACGATCTCCTGGTTCGACCCCTGGCTCCTGATGCTGACGGCGGCGGGAACGCTGGCCGGCATCTATGTCGGCGCGATCCCCGGCCTTTCGGTCACGATGGCCGCCTCGATCCTGATCTCCTTCACCTTCAAATGGAACGTGAACGATGCCCTTGCGCTGATCGCCGGCGTCTATATCGGCGGCGTCTACGGCGGCTCGCGCACCGCGATCCTGCTCAACATTCCCGGCGCGCCGAGCGCGATCGCCACCGCGCTTGACGGCTATCCGATGGCGCAGCGCGGCGAGGCGGGGGAAGCGATCGGCCTGACCACCATCATGTCCGTCTTCGGCGGCTTCGTCGGCATTCTCGCGCTGGCCCTTTTTGCGCCGCTGCTCTCCGATTTCGCGCTGAAGTTCACCTCGCGCGACTACCTGCTGCTGGCGATGATCGGCATTCTGCTCGTTGGCACGCTGTCGGGCGAGAGCTTCGCCAAGGGCGTGTTCGCCGGGGCGCTCGGTGTGCTCATCGGCATGGTCGGCCTCGATCCGATGACGGCGGAGGGGCGCTTCACCTTCGACACGATCACGCTGATGGGCGGCATCCCCTATGTGGTGGCGATGATCGGGTTCTTCGGCGTGGCGGAGGCCTTTGTCCAGCTGCACAATCTCGACCTGCCGGCGGTGAAGCAGAAGATCGACCGGGTCATTCCCCGGTTCTCGGACATCCGTCGCTATTTCAAGCTGGCACTGCGGGCCTCCGGCATCGGTACGGTGATCGGCGCGCTGCCGGGCACCGGCGGCGACATTGCCGCGCTGCTTGCCTATGACGATGCCAAGCGGGTGACCAAGGACCCGGACGTGCCTTTCGGCGAAGGCGCGAAGGAAGGGCTGATCGCCCCGGAAGCGGCCAACAACGCGGCCGTCGGCGGGGCCTTCGTGCCGATGCTGACGCTCGGCATCCCGGGCGATGCGGTCACCGCCGTGATCATCGGGGCGCTGTTCATCCACGGGCTGAAGCCGGGGCCGCTGCTGCTCGTCGAGACGCCGCACCTGTTCTGGTTCACGGTCGGAAACCTGGCGCTCGCCAATGTCTTCCTGCTGATCTTCGGACTGACCGGCATCCGCATCTTCACGAAGATCGTCGAGTGCCCGAAAGCGATCCTGATCCCGCTGATCGTCATTCTCTCGGCGGTCGGCTCCTATGCCATCCAGAACAATCCGGTCGACATCTACTGGATGCTGCTTTTCGGCGTCTTCGGCTATTTCCTGAAAGTGTACGGCTTCCAGGTGGGGCCGGTCATTCTCGGGGTCATTCTCGGGCCGATGATGGATGCCAATTACCGGCGGGCGATGATCGGAGCGCGCAACGACCTTGGCACCTTCGCTTGGGATTTCGTCTCGCACCCGATCTCGCTTGTCCTGCTGATCGCCTTTCTGGCGCTGCTTTTGTCGCAGACGCCGGCGGGCGGCTGGATACGGACCTTGCTGCAACGCAGACAGGCGAGTGGCGGCGAGGCGGGTTAGGTCACCGCCGCCGCCCTCGCCGATGCCCCGGGGCACGACCTTATGAAGCAAAGAGCCCGCATAGCGGTTGTCGGGGCCGGCAAGATCGGCCTTGTCCACATGGCGCATGTCATGCGGGAAGGCGAGCTCGCGGGCGTGGTCGATCCCTCGCCCGAAGCCCGTGACGTCGCCGCGACGCTCGAGGCGGCCTGGTTTTCCTCGCTGGGCGAGATGCTTTGCGAAATGCGCCCGGACGGCGTGGTCGTGGCGACCCCCAACCGCTTGCACGTGCCGCAGGCGCTTGAATGCGTCGCCGCCGGGGTTCCGGTGCTGGTGGAAAAGCCGCTCGCCGACACGCCCGCCGCCGCGCGCGACCTGGTGCGCGCCGCGCGCGAGGCGCGCGTGCCGCTGCTTGTCGGCCATCACCGGCGCCACAATCCGCTGATTTCAGCCGCGCGGGCACAGATCGAGGCGGGGGCGATCGGCCGGCTCGTTGCCGTCAGCGCCCAGTGCTGGTTTCGCAAGCCGGACAGCTATTTCGACATCCCCTGGCGCACCCAGCCGGGCGCCGGGCCGATGCTGACCAACCTGATCCACGACATCGACCTGATGCGCCACCTGTGCGGCGACGTTGCGGCGGTGCAGGCGCAACAGGCCTCGATCGCCCGCGGCCACGCGGTCGAGGACACGGCGGCCGTCATCCTGCGCTTTTGCAGCGGCGCGCTGGCGACGATGACCGTCTCCGACGCGGTTGTCGCGCCCTGGAGCTGGGAGCTGACGGCGGGCGAGAACCCCGATTATCCCAGAACCTCCGCCGCCTGCTACACGATCGGGGGAACCGCCGGGTCGCTGTCGCTGCCCGATCTGGGGCTCTGGCATTACGAAGGCGAGGCCGACTGGGGCCAACCGATCTCGCGCAAGGCCCTGACCCGCCAGGGCGGCGACCCGCTGGCCCTGCAGATGCGCCATTTCTGCCAGGTGGCGCTGGGCCGGGCGGAGCCGCTTGTGCCCGGCGAGGAAGGACTGGCAACGCTCGAAGTCCTCGATGCCATCCGGCAAGCGGCCGCAAGCGGCCGGCAGGTGAGCCTTCTTTCCGTTGGCAGCGACCCCGATCTCCCGCACAGCGAGGCCCGTGCATCATGAAAACGTCCATCGCAACCGTTTCGATCAGCGGCGACTTCCGGGAGAAACTGGCGGCGATCTCGGCCGCCGGTTTCGACGGGCTCGAGATTTTCGAGAACGACTTCCTTGCCTTCGACGGACGTCCGCGCGATGTCGGCGAGATGGTCAGGGACGCGGGGCTGGAGATCACGCTGTTCCAGCCGTTCCGCGATTTCGAGGGCATGCCGGAACCGCACCGCACGCGCGCGTTCGACCGGGCGGAGCGCAAGTTCGACCTGATGCAGGAACTGGGCACCGAGCTGATGCTCGTGTGTTCCAACGTGTCGAGCGTGGCGCTTGGCGGCATCGACCGGGCGGCCGGGGACTTTGCCGAACTGGGCGCGCGCGCCGCGGCGCGGGGCTTGCGCGTCGGCTACGAGGCGCTGGCCTGGGGGCGGCATGTCAACGACCACCGCGATGCCTGGGAGATCGTGCGAAGGGCCGGTCACGACAGCGTCGGTCTCATTCTCGACAGCTTCCATACGCTGGCGCGCAAGACCGACGTGAACACGATCCGCTCGATCCCGGGCGACCGCATCTTCCTCGTGCAGCTTGCCGACGCGCCCTTGATCGACATGGACCTGCTCTACTGGAGCCGGCATTTCCGCAACATGCCCGGCGAAGGGGACCTTGCCGTCACCGACTTCATGCGGGCGGTGGCCGCGACCGGCTATGACGGAGTGCTGTCGCTGGAGATCTTCAACGACCAGTTCCGCGGCGGGTCGCCGAAATCCATCGCCGTCGACGGGCACCGGTCGCTGGTCTACCTGATGGACCAGGTGCGGCGGCTGGAGCCGGACATTCGCATCGAGGTGACCGAAATGCCCGACCGCATCGAGGTCGAGGGCATCGAGTTCGTCGAGTTTGCCGCCGACGAGGCGGAGGCCGAGGTGCTGGCGGGCATGTTCGAGGCGCTCGGCTTTGCGCATATCGGACGGCACGTCTCCAAGGACGTTACCCTCTGGCGCCAGGGCGGCATCAACCTTGTCATCAACACGGAGCGGGAAGGATTTTCGCACTCCTCCTATCTCGTCCACGGCACGTCGGTCTGCGATATCGGACTGAAGGTCGCCGATGCCGCTGCCACCGTGACCCGGGCTCGGGCGCTCGGGGCCGACACGTTCGAGCAGCCGGCAGGTCCGGGGGAGCTGAAGATCCCGGCGATCCGCGGCGTCGGCGGCGGCGTGATGCATTTCATCGACGACACGGCGGAACTGGCACGGGTCTGGGAGACCGAGTTCCGGCCGCTGGCGGCGGGGAAGGAGGAGCCTTCCGCCGGCCTTACCCGCATCGACCATCTGGCGCAGACGATGAACTACGAGGAGATGCTGACCTGGATGCTGTTCTACACGTCGATCTTCGCCACGCGGAAGACGCCCATGGTCGATGTGGTCGACCCGGCCGGGCTCGTGCGAAGCCAGGCGATCGAGACGGCGGACGGTAATCTGCGCATCACGCTCAACGGGGCGGAGAACAGGCGCACGCTTGCGGGCCGCTTCATCGCCGAAAGCTTCGGCTCGGCCGTGCAGCATATCGCCTTCGCCACCGACGACATCTTCGTCAGCGCCGCCGCGCTCGAGGCGAAGGGGTTCAGGGCACTGGAGATCTCGCGCAACTATTATGACGACCTGGAAGCGCGGTTCGGCCTCGATCCAGACTTCGCCGAACGCCTGCGGGTGCGGAACATTCTCTACGACCGGGACGGAGAGGGAGAGTATTTCCAGCTCTACAGCCCCAATTACGGGGAAGGGTTCTTCTTCGAGGTTGTCGAGCGGCGTGGCGGATACAAGGGCTACGGCGCGGCCAACGCCCAGTTCCGGATCGCCGCCCAG
Source organism: Stappia sp. (assembly GCF_965276915.1). Classification (GTDB taxonomy): domain Bacteria; phylum Pseudomonadota; class Alphaproteobacteria; order Rhizobiales; family Stappiaceae; genus Stappia. The sequence goes on along the minus strand of NZ_OZ255709.1, from coordinate 4,820,543 downwards.
AAGCGGCAACTGCGCTCCGACACGATCCCGCGGTGCTGAGCCGGGTCCCGCCGGCAAGCCTTCTCGGGCCAACCTTCTCAGGCAAGCATCCTGGTGTCGCCGCACACGGAAATCGCCTGGCCCGAAATCGTCCGGCCGTGCTCGCTCGCCAGGAAGAGGACCTGGCCGGCGATCTGGCGCGGCGTGACGTATTCGCGGATGGACGTGTAGGAGAAGGCCTCCGCCTCGACTTCGGAGAAGGACTGCCCGCGCCGCTGGGCCTTGGCCTCCAGGACGCGCCGCTGCCGATCGCCGGCGACCAGCCCCGGCAGCACGGCATTGACGCGCACGCCGTCCGGGCCGAGCTCTATGGCGAGCGACTTGGTCAGCCCGATCACGCCCCATTTCGCCGCCGCGTAAGGGGTTCGCATGGCAAAGCCCAGCCGGCCGGCAAGCGAGGAAAGGTTGATCATCGAGGCGCTGTCGCTCTGCCGCAGCAGGGGGGCTGCGAGACGGGCGAAATTGAACTGTCCCGTCAGGCACACGGCAAGGCAGCGGTCCCAGTCCTCGGGTGCGACGTCGTCGATGCGCGCGGTCGGACCGGCGATGCCGGCATTGTTGACCAGCACGTCGAGCCCGCCGAGCGCGGCCGTCGCCTCCTGGAAAAAGCGGGCGACGCTCTCCCGGTCGGAGACGTCGCAATGGCGCGCGGAGAGCGCCGGGTCGCTCGACGAAAGGGCGGCAAGCGCGTCGTCGTCGACGTCGCAGACCCAGACCCTGGCGCCCTCCTCGACAAAGGCACGGGCTATTTCCAGGCCGATGCCGGCAGCCCCGGCGGTGACGATCACGCGCCGGTCTTGAAGGTTGAGGTCCATTCTCGGGTTCTCCTGGATCAGGACGGCAGCTTGTTCTGGCGTTCGATGAAGCGCGCGGCGGCGTCGATGTCGCGGGCGATGGCCGCGCGGGCGGCCGCCGGATCGCGGTTGCGGATGGCGTCCAATGCCTCCGCGTGGCAGATGGTGGCGATGCCCGATTCGAGCCGGTCGGGGTTCTCGCGCAGGTCGAGGTTAAGCACCGGGCCGACGCGCAGCCAGAGCGCCTGGACGATCTCCAGCAGGGTCGGCGAGTGGGCCGCCGCATAGATCTCGAAATGCAGCTGCTGGTTCCGCTGGACGGCATTGGAGACATCCTGCGGCCTGGCGCTGCTCAGGTCGCGGAAGGCGCCCTCCGCCGCCTCGATCGCCTTCAGATCCTCGGCCGTGCGGTTTTCGGCGGCGAGTGCCGCGGCGAAGCCTTCGATCTCGATCCGGACCCTGGTGATGTCGCGGAACTTCTGGACATTCATCACCGGCACCGTGGCGGCGCGGTTTCGGGAGACCTCGAGCGCGCCCGTTGCCGCCAGCCGGCTGACCGCCTCGCGCACCGGCGTCATCGAGACGCCGAAGGCTTCGGCGATCTCGCGGATCGACAGGCGTTCTCCCGGCGCGATCTGGCCGGATATCAACAGGCCGCTGAGTTGCCGGAAGGTCTGGTCGCCCAGGGTGGGCGGGACGAGCAACGGTGTTTCGTTCACGAGTGCGTCGGGCATGGGTTCCCTAGAAATCTCTCGACAGGTGGTGGTTTATAGCACAAGATAAACTGTGATCACAGATTACAGATCACATAACGCGACAAAGATCGTGACCAGGCCCTGATCGGATCCATGTGGAGGAGCGAATGACCAAGGTATCGACCATTTCACGCCGGCGGCTGCTGCAGGCCGGCGCAGGCGCGGCGGCATTCACGCTGGCTGCCCCGCCGATCCTGCGTGCGCAGGACGTGCTTCGTTTCGGGCATCTGACGCCGCGCACCGGCTTTCTCGGACCGCTTGGCGAATATGCCGCGATGGCCTCGAAGCTTGCCGTCGACGAGATCAACGCGGCCGGCGGCGTGCTGGGCCGGCCGATCGAGTTGCTGCAGGAAGATTCGGTGAACCCGCAAACCGCCTCGACCAAGGCGGAACGCATGATCGAGCGGGACAAGGTCGCGTGCATTGTCGGTGAAATCTCGTCCGCCTCGGGGCTGGCCATCGGTCAGGTCGCGCAGCGCACCGGCACCTTGTTCATGAATACCGGCTGCAACTCCGACGCCCTGCGCGGTTCGGACTGCCAGAAGTTCATGTTCCACATCGAGGCGCAGAACTCGATGTATGTGAAGTCCATCGGCCAGTATTACGTCCGCGAAGGGCTGGTCAACGGCAAGTCGTGGTACTCGATGACCGCCGACTACGCCTTCGGCCACGACCTTCTCAAGGTCGCCAAGCGCTTCATGGAAGCCAATGGCGGCAGCTTCGCCGGCTCCGCCCTGGTGCCGACGGATGCGACCGACTTTTCGGCCTATCTGCTGGAGATCCGCGCTGCAAAGCCCGATCTCGTGATCCTCAATCTCGCCGGACAGCAGACCACCAACTTCTTCAAGCAGTATGCCGAGTTCGGCCTCGACTTCCCGCTTGGCGGGTTCGGTTTCGACATGGCACTGGCCTGGGCTGCCGGCAAGGGCAACTTCGTCGGGTCGTGGCCGTCGGTCTGGCACCATCTGGTGGACACGGACGGCAGCCGCGCCTTCGTCAGCGCCTTCACCGAGCGACACGGCAAGCCGCCGGAGAACCAGGCCTGGGGCGACTACAACGCCATCAAGATCATCGCCCAGTCGATGCAGGAGACCGGCTCCACCGACAGTGCCGACATCGTCAGGCATCTGGAAAGCGGCGCGACCTTCGATGTGCTGAAGACGCGCGAAGGCTATTTCCGGGCGAGCGACCACCAGTTCATGAACGAGATGTACGGCATCACCGCGCTGCCGGCCGATCAGGTCAAGAACCAGTGGGACATCTTCACCTCGTCCGAGGCGGTGCCCGGAAAGGACGAGAGCCTGGAGCTGATCGCCGCCACCGGCGACGAGAACGCCTGCACCTTCCCGGGCTGATCTTCCTCCCCCGGCGCCGGCCGCCTGCCCCCGGGCGGCCGGCGCAACGGGTTTCCTACCGGAGCGCGCTTCCCCATGCTCTTTGTCATGCAGCTGCTGAACGGCCTTCTCGACGGCGTCTATTACCTCCTGATCGCCCTCGGCCTTTCGCTGATCTTCTCGCTCGGCGGCATCATCAACCTGGCACATGGCGCCTTCTACGCGATCGGCGCCTACCTGACGCTGGTGATCGCGCCGAGGCTCGGCTTCGGCGGCGCGCTCGTCGTCTCGCCGGTGCTTGTCGCCATGCTGGGCATGCTGGTGGAACGGTTCCTCTTCACCCGCTACTACCGACTCGACCCGCTCTATTCGCTGCTTCTGACCTTCGGCCTTGCCATGGTCGCGGAGCAGTCGCTGCGCATGATCTTCGGAGCCGCGCCACTGTCCTATTCGATACCGGATCTGCTGCGGGGCCAGGTCTTCATCGGCGACTTCATCTACTCGCGCTACCGGGTGTTCCTGATCGTGATCGCGGCGGCCTGCGTCGGCGGGCTCTGGCTGCTCCTTGAAAGGACCGCCTTCGGCCGGGTGGTGCGCGCCGGTGTGCAGGATCCCGACATGGTGGGGGCGCTCGGCATCTCGCTGCGGCCCTACATGGCGGCCGTCGCCGGTCTGGGTATCGGGCTTGCCGGCCTTGCCGGCGTGCTGCTTGCGCCGATCTACACGATCCACCCGGCGATGGGCGCGGAGATCCTGACCCCGGCCTTCGTGGTCGTCGTCATCGGCGGCCTCGGCTCGTTCTGGGGCGTGGTGCTTGCCGCGCTGCTGGTCGGTCTCGTCAAGGGCGCGATGGTGGGGCTGGGCTTTTCCGCCTTCTCGACCGCCGCGATCTACTTCCTGATGCTCGCGATCCTGCTCCTGCGTCCGCGCGGACTGTTCGGCGAGCGCATCACCCGCTTCGAGTGACCCCCATGCAGAGATACATGCCTCTTGTCGCCGCCGCGGCCGGCCTCGTCGTCATGCCCTTCCTGCTCTTGTCGATCGGCCTGACGATGACATCGGCCGCCGAAGTGGTGATCTTCGCCATCGCCTGCATGGCGCTCAACGTCCTCACCGGACATACCGGCCTCGTCTCCTTCGGCCATGGCGCCTGGTTCGGCTTTGCCGCCTATGCGGCCGGCATCGCACAGCGGTCGCTGTTTCCCGAAAGCTTCTGGGGACCGGCGCTGATCGGCGTGGGCGCGACGGCCGTCGTCGCGACGGTGTTCGGCTTCCTGATCCTGCGCCGGCGCGGCGTCTACTTCTCGCTGCTGACACTGGCGCTGTCGGCGATGCTCTACGTCATCGCCTTCCGCTGGACCGAGGTCACGGGCGGCGAGAACGGCCTGGGCGGCATCACCCGGCCGGCCTTTGCCGGCATGGATTTCGAGGCGCCGGGGAACTATTACCTGCTTGTCGCCGGCATCGGTTTTGCCATCGTCTACCTGCTCTGGCGGCTCTATCATTCCCCGCTCGGCTCCGTGCTGGTGGCGATCCGGGAGAACGAGCAGCGGGCCCGCTTTCTCGGCTATCGTACCAACCGCTACAAGCTGGCGGCCTTCGTCACATCGGCCAGCATCACCGGGCTTGCCGGCATCCTGCTGCTCTACAAGAACCGGATGACCTCGGCCGAGCCGATCAGCGTGATCTTTTCCGGCGAACTGCTTGCCATGGTCGTGATCGGCGGCATGCGCAGCTTTGTCGGGCCGATGATCGGGGCGCTGTTCTATGTGCTGTTCCGCGAGTTCCTGTCGATCTACACGCCGAACTGGCTGTTCTGGTTCGGGCTCCTGTTCGTCGGCTTCGTGGTGTTCTCGCCGGACGGGCTGACGGGCGTCTGGCAAAGGGTCTGGCGGATGATCCGCCCCGCGCCCGAGGTCGAGGCGGCGATGGCCGGCCGCAAGATCGAGGAGCGACCCCTGCCGGTTCACCTGCGCCCCGGCACGCCGGTGGAAGGTCCCGCGCTGGAGGCGCATGGCATATCCAAGGCGTTCGGCGCGCTGCAGGCCGTGGACGGGGTGACCCTGAAGGTCGCCGACCGTTCGCTGCATGCCCTGATCGGGCCGAACGGCGCGGGCAAGACGACGGCGTTCAACCTGATGTCGGGCATGATCGCGCCGGACACGGGCCATGTTTCCGTGATGGGCAGGCCGGTGGCCAGCGGCAGCCCGGAGGCGGCGGCGGAACTGGGGATCGGACGGTCGTTCCAGATCACCAACCTCTTCCCCGATCTCAGCGTCGAGGAAAACATTCGCCTCGCCGTCCAGGCGCGCAGCCCGGGAAGCTTCAATTCGTGGCGACCGACGGGCGACTATCCCGCGACGCTGGCGGAGGCGCGCGAGCTGATCGACTGGCTCGGCCTTGCGGGCATGGAAAAGGCGCAGGCCGGATCGCTCTACTATGGCGGCCAGCGGCTTCTCGATCTCGGGCTGGCGCTTGCCGCAAAGCCCCGGATCCTGTTGCTTGACGAACCGCTTGCCGGGCTTGCGGCGGCCGAACGTGTCCGGGTCGGCGACCTGATCAAGACGATTTCGCGCGAGATGCCGGTCCTGCTGGTCGAGCATGACATCGACCGGGTGTTCCAGCTCGCCGACGCGGTGACGGTGATGAACGAGGGGCGGGTGCTGCTCGACGGCGACGCGCAAAGCGCCAGCACCTCACCGGTGGTGCAGGAGGTCTACATCGGTGCCGGCAACGCCGCCATCGCCGCGCGGCCGCGCGAAAGTGCCGCGTCCGCCGACGTGTTGCTCAAGGTGGAAGGGCTCAACACCCATTATGGCAAGAGCCATATCCTGGGGGACGTGAGCTTCGAGCTGCACAATCACGAGATCATGGCGCTGCTCGGCCGCAACGGCGCGGGCAAGTCGACGATGCTCAAGTCCCTGATCGGCATCGCGCCGGTCAGTTCCGGGTCGATCACGCTCGGGGAAACCGATATCGCGTCCTGGCCTGCCTCGGAAAAGGCGCGCGCGGGGATCGGCTATGTGCCGCAGGGCCGGGGGCTCTTCGCCGGCATGTCGGTGCGCCACAACCTGGAACTGGGACGTCTGAAGCGGCGCACGGGCGCCGGCAGCCACTGGGACGAAGAGAAGATATTCGAGTTCTTCCCCCGCATCCGCGAGCGGCTGGAGACACCGGCCGACATGCTGTCGGGCGGCGAGCAGCAAATGGTCGCGGTTGCCCGGGCCCTGTCGGGCGACACCAAGCTGCTGCTGCTCGACGAGCCGTTCGAGGGGCTGGCTCCGGCCGTGGTCGAACAGTTGTTCGAGAGCTTCGACCGGCTGCGCAAGGAAGTCTCGATCATCATCGTCGACCACAATCTCGATCTCGCGCTGGCGCTTTCCGACCGCACCGTCGCGCTCGAGCGCGGCCGCGTCATCCACCAGGGTCCGTCGGCGGCCCTCAGGGACGATTTCGACCTCAGGCGCAAGGTGCTGTGGTTGTAGACCGGACGGAAGGAGAGGGTTTTCCGCCCGCATGCTCCTTTGGCCTATTAGACTCAACGATATATGCGGCCCGGCCCGATTCGCGGCCGGCCATGGTGATGCGGGAGTTTGACGAATGACAAAAGCATCGATCGTCGGCGCCGGGCTGATCGGCCGGGCATGGGCCGTGGTCTTCGCGCGGGCCGGCCGGGAGGTTTCCGTCTGGGACCCGGACGAAGCGACCCGCTCGGGGTTCGCGGCGGCCGTCACTGCTGATCTCGACGTCCTGGAGCGCGCCGAACTGGTTGCGGACGCGAAGGCCATTGCCGCGCGGATCACGGTGGCCGAAACGCTGGACGCGTGCCTTTCCGGCACGAGTTTCGTCCAGGAGAACGGACCGGAGAAGGTCGAGGTCAAGACCGCGCTCTTCCGCGAACTCGACAGGCTGGCGCCGCCCGACGCGATCCTGGCCTCGTCCACGTCGGCGATTGTCGCTTCGCTGTTCACAGAGGGTCTGGCCGGCAGGGGACGCTGCCTCGTCGGGCATCCGGTCAATCCGCCGCATCTCATTCCCCTGGTCGAGGTCTGCGGCGCGCCGTGGACGGATCCGGCCGTGGTGGAACGGGCGGTGGAGGTCTACCGGGCCGTCGGCCAGACCCCGGTCACAGTTCACAAGGAAATGGAAGGCTTCGTCCTCAACCGGTTGCAGGGCGCGCTGCTGGCCGAGGCGTTCCGGCTGGTGGAGGAAGGCGTCATCGGTGCCGAGGATCTCGACCTGACGCTGACCGACGGCCTTGCCCGGCGCTGGTCCTTCATCGGGCCGCTGGCGACGATCGAGCTGAACGCGCCCGGCGGCATTCCCGATTACTGCGCCCGCTACACGGGCTTCTACAAGCGCCTTGCCGCCAGCCCGGCCGGGCCTGAAGTTTACGAGGAGGCGCAGGTCGCGCGGCTGCTCGAGAGCTGGCCGCATGCGGCCGAGCCGGAGCGTCTTGCCGCCCGCGCCGCCTGGCGCAACACCCGTCTGGCCGCGCTTGCGGCCCATCTTGCCGAGGCCCCGAAGGCCGGTTGAGGAGTTCGAGAATGAAGAAGAAAGTCATCATCACCTGCGCGGTGACCGGTGCGATCCACACCCCGTCCATGTCGCCGGCGCTGCCGGTGACGCCGCAGGAGATCATCGACGCGGCGCTGGGCGCGGCGGAGGCGGGCGCGGCGATCATCCATCTGCACGCACGCGACCCCGAGACCGGCAAGCCGGACCAGAGCCCGGAAGGGTTCGCGGCCTTCCTGCCGACCATCAAGCAGGGGACCAATGCGGTCCTGAACCTGACCACGGGCGGAGCGCCCTACATGAAGGTGGCCGAGCGGGTGGAGCCGGCCCGCAAGTACCGGCCGGAGGTTGCCTCGCTGAACATGGGTTCGATGAATTTCGGCCTGTTCGGGATGCTCGACCGCTTCAAGGACTTCAAGCATGATTGGGAGAAGGAGCATCTGGGCAACCGCGACATCGTCTTCCGCAACAGCTTCCAGGACATCGCCTTCGTCCTGGACACCTTGAGCGAGGCCGGTACCCGCTTCGAGTTCGAATGCTACGACGTCTCGCATCTCTACAACCTTGCCCATTTCCTCGACAAGGGACAGGTGAAGACGCCGCTGCTGGTGCAGACCGTGTTCGGCCTGCTGGGCGGCATCGGCGCGCATCCCGAGGATGTCATGCACATGAAGCGCACCGCCGACCGGCTGTTCGGCGACCAGTATGTCTGGTCGGTGCTGGGAGCCGGGCGCAACCAGCTCCCGATCGCGGCGACGGCTGCGGCCATGGGCGGCAACATCCGCGTCGGTCTCGAGGATTCGCTCTGGTCCGGTCCGGGCACGTTCGCGAAATCGAATGCCGAGCAGGTGGAGAAGGCCAAGCAGATCATCCACGGCCTCGGCCTGGAGGTGGCAACGCCCGACGAGGCGCGCGAGATCCTGCATCTCAAGGGCGGTGACCAGGTCGCTTTCTGACCAGACCGCCTTTCGGGTGCGCCCGGCATGAGGGCAGGAGGCGGCCGCGTTCGGGCCGCCTCGTTGCCATGCAGACCGCAAATGCAGGCCCGGGATCCCGGACCTAGACGCCCAGGAAGGGATGCGGGCCGTCGAACCGGCCGACCGGGATCCAGTGCGACAGGAGCGCGCCTTCGCGGATCTCGTGAAGGAGCATGCCGCCGGGTTCCACTGTCAGGCTGTTGCCGGCATCCCGCCGCTGGTCGAGCGTCACCGCGTGCGAGGTGCCCGGGCAGACCTGGCAGATGCGCCCGTCAAACAGTCCCGTGATCGTGCGGTGCAGGTGGCCGCAGACGATCCGCACCTCGCCGGGATAGCCGGCAAGCGCCTTGCGCAGCGGCGAAGGGTCGATGAGGTTCTGCGCATCCATCGCCGCGATGCCGGAGGCGTAGGGCGGGTGGTGCAGGCCGAGCAGCACCGGCTTGCCGCCGAGGCGGGCGAGGCTCTCGCGCAGGAAGCGGGCTGAGGCCTGTGACAGCGCGCCGTGCGCGGCCCCCTCGACCAGCGTGTCGACGCAGATCACCGCCATGTCCGAAAACTCGGTCATCCAGTCGAGCGGCCCGACAACGGGCATCCAGTCCGCCGAGGCGAAAGCCTGGCGCATCGGCTCGCGCCGGTCGTGGTTTCCCGGAACGGCGCAGTACGGAACCGTCAGGTCGCCGAGAATGTCGCGAAACCTTGCATATTCCTCGTCCGTGCCGTGCTCTGTCAGGTCGCCGGTGACGATGACCAGTTCGACCGGGCCGACCTGCGGCAGAAGCCGGTTGATGGTGGCGACGGTGTCGGAAAGGGCAGCGGCCGTGTCGACCTTGTCGTAGGCAAGGGTTCCGGCGGGAACGATATGCGTGTCTGAAATCTGCAGGATCTTCGTCATTCGGGCATGTGACCTGATTGGGGGAGGAAGACGAGGTCGTCGGGAGAAATGCGCAGCCGCACGCTGTCGCCGGGGGCGGGCGCCTGCCGCCCGGGATGAGTGGCGAACAGCGTGTCCTCGACGACATCGCGGATGCCGAGACGATAGTGGCCACCGGAGAAGGAGACGGTTTCAAGCGTTCCCTGCAGCGGCCCGTCCTCATCCAGGTGAATGTCCTCGGCGCGGACATAGACGTTCGAGCCGACGGCCGCTTCCGGCACCGGAAGGACGCCGCCCCTGAGGACGAGCCGTCCCGGCTCCATCCGGCCGGGAAGCGGCATGGCGTTGCCGATGAAGCGCGCGACAAAGGCCGAGGCCGGGGAGCGATAAAGCTCCTCAGGCTTGCCGACCTGCTGCATCACGCCGTCCGACATGACCGCGATCCGGTCGGCGATCGCCAAGGCCTCGCTCTGGTCGTGCGTGACGAAGACGGCGGTGATGTCGAACTGGCGCAGCATGGCGGCCAGTTCGTCGCGCAGGCTGTCGCGCAGCGCGGCATCGAGCGCGGAAAGCGGTTCGTCGAGCAGCAGGATGCGCGGACGCGGGGCAACGGCGCGGGCAAGGGCGACGCGCTGGCGCTGACCGCCGGAGAGGGCGGTGACCGGGCGTTCCGCGTGATCCTCGAGCCGGCACAGGGCGAGCACCTCGTCGACCCGCCGCGTCAACTCGGCGGAGGGCACTTTGCGGACCTTCAGTCCGTAGCCGATATTGGCGCGCACCGACATGTTGGGAAACAGCGCGTAGGACTGGAACACCATGCCGACATTGCGGCGCTCGACCGCCAGCCGGGTGACGTCCTCGTCGCCGAAACGTACCTCGCTGCCCGGGTCGGGGCGCTCAAGGCCCGCGATGATCCGGAGCAAGGTGGTCTTGCCGCAGCCCGACGGGCCGAGCAGCGACAGGATTTCCCCGGGCCCGACCGTCAGGCTGGTCGGGCGCAGCGCGCGGGTGCCGTCGGGATAGGTCTTGCTGGCATTGGCGATGGTCAGGGTCATCGGGTGATCCTTTGCGCTCTGTCGGTGGCCCATTGCATCGCCATCAGCAGCGGCACGATCATCACGAAGAAGACGAGCGTGTAGGCGGAGGCGATCTCGAGGCGCATCGAGGCGTAGCTGTCGGCGAGGCCGACAGGCAGGGTCTTCAGATAGGGCGTGTGCAGCATCCAGGTCAGGTTGAACTCGCCGATCGACAGCGTCACCACGGTCAGCGCGCCGGCGAGAATGCCCGGCATGGCGTTGGGCACGACGACGGTGCGGAACCGGGTCCAGGGCGAGGCACCGAGGGTCGCGGCGCTTTCCTCCAGCGACCTGAGGTCCATCGCCATGAGGACGGCGAGCACCGAGCGCACCATGAAGGGCAGCGTATAGAGCACGTGGCCGACCAGGATGAAGAGCCAGGAGGTACGGAACCCCTGCATCGAGCCGTAGAGCTGCAGCAGGGCCAGCGCGAGCGCGAGACCCGGCACGGCGAGGGGCAGGGAGATGAACTCCTCCAGGACCCGCGACATCCGGCCGGGGGTCTTGGCCAGCGCATAGGCGGCAGGCACGCCAAGCGCCAAAGTCACCGCAAGACAGCTTACGGCCAGCCACATCGACAGCGCGATGCTGCCGGCATAGAGCTCCCACACCTGCCCGAGCCATTTCAGCGTCAGGCCGGAGGAAATGCCGCGAAAATAGTTGACGGTGAGGCCGGCAAGCACCGACTGGATGGCCGGCACAATGAGGAAGGCCGCGGTCAGCAGCGTCACGGCGAGTTGCAGTGCGCGGGGCATGGTCATGCGCATCGGATCAGCCTCCCGCGGCGACGGTTGTGCCGGCGAAGCTGCGCGCGACGAGAAGCAGGATCCAGGTCGCGAGACCGAGGACGACGGAGAGCGCCGAGGCCATGGCGATGTTCGCCGACAAGGTGAACTCGGTGTAGATCACCATCGGCAGCACATCGATGTCGGTCGCCAGCGTGAAGGCGGTGCCGAAGGCTCCCATGGCGGTGGCGAAGGCGATCGCGCCGGCGGCGACGAGCGAGGGGGCAAGGCCGGGCAGGATGACATCGATGACGATGCGAAAGGGCGAGGCGCCGAGCGTTCGCGCTGCTTCCTCCAGGGACGGATCGAGCTTCTCCGTCGCCGCCATGACGGTGAGCAGCACCCGGGGGATGGAGAAGTAGAGATACCCCAGGAACAGGCCCGTCAGCGAATAGGCGAAGACGACATGGCCGGGCAACAGGGTGTTGAACAGGCCCTGGCGTCCGCCGAGCAGGATGATCAGAAAGCCAATCACCACGCCGGGAAAGGCGAGCGGCAGCGTCAGGATCGACAGCAGCGCGCCGCGCCCGGGGAAGCGGTTGCGGGCGAGGAACAGCCCGGCCGTCGTCGAGATCGCCAGCGCCGTCACGCTGACCGCGAACGAGACCAGCACGGTCTGCAGCAGCGTCTGCAGGTAGCGCGGCTTTTGCAGGATCTGGAGATAGATGCCCCAGCCCTCGGCGCTTTCCCCCGAGGCCTGGACGAGGCGGACGATGGGCAGGGCGAGGAAGGCCATCGAGAAGACGGCCAAAGGCAGCAGGCAGAGGGCAACGAACTTGCGATTTGTCATGATGGGCCGTCGTGTTGCCAAACGCCGTCCACGCCGGCCGCGCCGCGTGGCGCAACCGGCGTGAAGCGGGCGTCGGCTTACTTGACTTCGTTCAGGTAGCGCTCGCCGAAGCCGGCCTGCGCCTTTTCCATCTCCGCATAGTCGACGGCGACGGCGCGCTCGTAATCCTTCGCGGGAAGGAACTTGGCGGCGACTTCCGCCGGCAGCGCGACCGGGCGGGCCGGCTGCAGGTAGGCGTTGGTCCAGATCGCCTGGCCTTCGTCGGAGAGGATGAAGTCGAGAACCTTCTTGCCGGTTTCCTCATGCGGGGCTCCGGCAACGAGGCTCATGACATAGGGCACGCGGATCGAGCCTTCGCAGGGCAGGACGAACTCGAAATTGCCGTCCTCCTCGTATTTGCCGCGATAGGCGTTGAAATCATAGTCGAAGAGGATCGGGATCTCGCCGGAAACGACGCGGGCGAAAGAGGTCTGCTTGGGGACGATCGGGTCGTTCTCGGCGAGCTTGTTGAAATACTCGATCGCCGGACCGAAGTCCGACAGGTCGCCGCCGAAGGCAAGGTTCGCCGCGACGGCGCCGGCATAGCCGACAAAGGCCGAGGACGGGTCGAGATAGCCGACGAGGCCGCGATATTCCGGCTTGGTCAGGTCCGCGAAGCATTGCGGCACCGGCGTGCCGCCAAGGGCGTCGACATTGACGAAAAAGCCGAGCGTGCCGTAGTGGATGGCGAACCACTTGCCTTCCGGATCCTTGAGGCCGGCCGGAATGTCGTCGAAGCCCTTCGGCTTGTAGGCCGTGGCGACGCCTTCGTTGCCGGCCTTGATGCCGGTGGTGACGCCGTAATAGGCGACATCGGCGACGGGGCTTGCCCTTTCCGCCAGAAGCTGGCTCAGCGTCTGGCCGGAATTCTTGTTGTCATGCGGCATCTGCACGTCGATCTTCTCGTCGATCGCCTTCAGCATCGATGCCCAGTCGGCCCATTGCGGCGGGCAGTTGTAGCAGATGGCGTCTTCGGCCTTGGCCGGAAGAACGGCTGCCATTGTCACGGCTACAGCCAGAAGTGTATGTTTCATGACGGTGACTCCTGAGGGGAAACTCGTTCTCGGGTTACTGGTCCGACGGTGGAGAAGTTGCAGCTTCTCCGCCGTCACTCTTCCCGGCGGACGGAGGCCCGAGACTGCCGCCTTGCCGGAAACTGAAAGTGTGCGCCGGGTCGGGCCGACCGGGCGGTTCGAGACCCGCAAGTCGCGCCAGAACGGTTTGTGCCGCGCCGCGTCCCATGGCCTTCGGGTCGGTGACCACGGTCGCCAGGTTCGGCTCGACCATCAGGCCCGTGGCGATCCCGTCGAAACCGACGATCGAGAGATCCCGTGGCACCTGCATGCCAAGGTCCCGTGCCGCCTTCATCGCCGCCAGCGCCAGATAGTCGTTGGAGGCGAAGATGCCCGTGATGCCGCGGTGCTCGGCGAGCATCGTCCCAAGCAGGTGAAGCAGGCGGCCTTCCTGCTCCTCGATCTCCAGCAGAACCGGATGGGCCATGCCGAGCCGCGCGCAGGCGGCGACGAAGCCCTCGTAGCGCTCGCGCGAGCGGTCCGAGCGGCCGAACTCGAGCGCAAGGAAGCCGGTGCAGCTATGGCCTTGCTTCGCGAAGCCCTCGGCGACAGCGTCCGCCGCGCCTCGATTGTCGACCGTCCAGGCCGGGAGGCCGTCGCCGGTGTCGCCGGGGACGGTGTCGCTGCGAAGAGGGTCGGGAGGCGTGTTGTAGACCAGGCAGCACGGGGTTCCCTTGGCGCGGATCAACTCCAGCCCGTCGCTTGTCCGCGCATCCCCGACCGTGACGATCAGCCCGTCCACCTGTTTTGCCAGAAGCGTGCGGATCGCCTTGGTTTCCAGGCCGCCGTCATAGTCGGAACAGGCCAGGATGAGCTGATAGCCGGCCCGGTTGGCCTCGGCCTGGGCGGCCTGGACGACCTCGGCGAAGACCGGATTGGCGAGCGAGGGGACGATGCAGCCGATGGTCCTGGTGCTGTTGCTCTGCAGCGACCGGCCCAGGTCGTTGAACTCGAAGCCGAGCGCGTCGGCGGCGGCCAGCACCTTGCTGCGTGTCTGCTCGCTGGACGAGCCCTGGCCGTTCAGGACCCGGCTGACCGTCGCGATGCCGCAGCCGGCACGCTGTGCAACGTCCTTGATGGTCGGTCGACGGAGCAAGGCAGTCCTCCCAGACTGGAAAATCGGAGCCGCTTTGGAAACGTTTCCAATTCAATACTAGCATTGCATGTCGGTTTAATGAAGCCTGTGCCGTCACATCGATAAATATGCGGAGTTGGGCTACCGGCCGTCGATCAGGGCCAGCGCCGTCTGTTCGTCGGTGATCAGGGTGGACGGCTGCAGCGCCTTGATGCAGGCGCGCATGATCACGTGCTTTTCCGGGCCGCCGGAGATCAGCACCTTCTTGCGGATGCGGGCCAGCCTGTCGATGGGCAGCGCCAGGGTGCGGCGGTTGACGTCGTGATCGACAAGGCGCCCGTCCCTGTCGATGAAATTGTAGAGCACGTCACCGACCGCGCCGGCCGCGGCCAGCGACATTCGCTCCGCCTCCGACAGGTGGCCCAGCCGGTAGGAGGTCGTCAGGCTGGCGATGCCGCCGCAGGACAGGAGGGCGACATCGCTCGCCTCGGCCATTTGCAGGATCTGGTCGAGGCCGCAATGCTCCAGCAGCGCGTGGCGTGTCTGAGGGCTGTCGACCAGTGCCGGTGCGGGAACGAGAAAGCCCTCCGCGTCGAAAAGCTCGGCGAACTGCCAGGCGAATTCCGCCGGGTTGAAGCGCTTCGCCTGGGCGATGCCGCCGAGCAGCGAAACGATGCGGACATTGTCGAGCGGCTTGCCCTCGATATGGGACAGCGTTGCGTGCAGGGTGCGGCCCCAGCCGACGCCGACCGTCATGTTGTTGGCCATGATCGAGGAGACGTGTTCGCCGGCGGTCGCCGCGATCACGCGAGTCGGGTCGCCGGCCGGGTCGGAAAAGGGGGCGACGATCGCCTTGTCGAAACCGAACGCCTTTTCCAGCTTGCGCTGCAACTCGACGATCGGACCGAGGCTGGACTTGATCCGGATCACGACCTCGCCGCGGCGCCTGGCCTCCGACAGCAGCCGTGTGACGGCGACGCGGTTGACGCCGAGCGTCTGGGCGACCTCGTTCTGGGTGCGACCCTCGATATAGTAGATCCAGGCGGCGCGGATCCGCAGCTGCAGATTCGGATCGCTCGGCAACTGTGACGGATTGTCGACGACAGACGCGCCCCGTTTCCCCAGCACTTCCGCCACGCACAACTCCTGCAAGGATGGAATCGCCCGCCGGTCCGGCGAGCCAATCCTGCTATCATTTCATGTCGGCAAGCAAAATACCAATCTGCCCGGCAAGCTCGATGTGAGGCAGGTGACCGGCGTTGTCGAAGAGGTTCAGCGACACCCGGCCGGGTGCCCTGAGCGCGTGCGACCAGGGAATGATGCGGTCTCGCTTGCCCCAGACGATGCGGGTCGGAAGCTCGATCCGGTCAAGTGCTGCGGCGATGGAAAACGCCTGCACCCCGTCGGGAAAGAGGTGCTCGGCGAGATCGGCCTGGGCGGCCCGCAGGGCGGGATCGGCACGGGTGAGCATGACCGAGCGGACATAGTTCGAGGTGATCGTCTCCTCGTCGGCCGGCAGCAGTTTCAGCCAGGGAGCCAGGCTTTCGGCGCGGGTCGCGCGTGCGATGCCGGCAAGCGCCGGGCCGTTGATCTCCGGTCCCAGACCGGCCGGGTTGAGAAGCGTCAGCGAGGCGATCCGGCGGGCGCGGGTGTCGGCCAGCGCGGTCGCGACGGCTCCGCCGAGCGAATGACCGACGAGATGCACCTGCTCAAGACCGAGCCCGTCGAAGGCCTGCCGCATGTCGCGCACCAGTTCGGCGAAGGAGGCGATCCTGCGCCGGGGCGAGCGGCCATGGGAGGGGAGCTCGATCCGGTGGACCGGATGCCCCTTCGGCAGGTTTGCCAGGAGCGGAGCCCAGCTGGCGCCGTCGCTGGCAAAGCCGTGCAGCAGGACGAAGGGGGTCTTGTCGCCCGTTCCCGTGCGCAACACCGAAAGCGGCCTGGCTTCCGGGCTCCAGTGAACGGGGAGGGCTTGCACCGGCGCCGGCGGGGAGAGCGCTTCCAGATGGCGTGCGACGTCCGCGGCCTGGATGCGGCCGCGCGGGCCGTTGCCGCCGACCGCCGCGATCTCCAGCCCGTTGTCCCGTGCAAGCCTGCGTGCCTTTGGCGTTGCGCGGGGAGATGCCGGGTCGGGGAGAGCGGAGCCGACACCCGAAGGCGCCGGCTCCGGAGTCCGCTTTGCGGGCTCTTCCGGGGAGGAAGGGGCGGGAAGGCGCGCTTTGCCGGACATTCCTTCGTCGGGATCCGAAGTTTTCGGGGCGGAGATGTCATCCGATCCGCCGGCGAGGCCGTCGGGTCGTGGTCCGACATCCTCGCCATCGGCGTAGATCCAGGCGACGGGCTGGCCGATCGCGACTTCCGAGCCGGCCGCCGCGATCACGTGGTGAAGGGTGCCGGAGGCGGGGCTCTCCACCTCCATGGCGGCCTTGTCTGTCTCGATGTCGAACAGCGCCTCGGATTTCTCCACCCGGGCACCGGCCTCCACATGCCACACGGAGATACGGCCGCTCGCCATGTCCATGTCGACCTTCGGCATGATCACTTCGACCGGCATCTCAGACGCGCTCCCCTGCAAGGGCGCGGGCGGCCTCGAGAATATCGGGCACCTGGGGCACGGCGGCCCGTTCGAGATCGGGGTTGTAGGGGATCGGGCATTCGGCGCCGCCAAGGCGGACGATCGGCGCGTCGAGATAGTCGAAGGCGTCGCTTTCGGCAACCATGGCGCTGATCTCCGCGCCGATGCCGAGCGTCTTGACGCCCTCGTAAACGCAGAGCAGCCGCGATGTCTTGCGCACGCTGCCCAGCACCGTGTCCCGGTCGATGGGGCGGATCGTCCGCAGGTCGATGACCTCGGCCTCGATGCCCTCTTCGGCGAGCGTGCGCGCCGCTTCCAGCGCCTTGTGCACCATGATGGAGGTCGCGACGATGGTGAGATCGGTGCCCTTCCGGCGGATCGCGGCCTTGCCGATCGGGGTCAGGTAATGCCCCTCCGGCACCTCGCCCTTCATCTTGTAGAGGATCTTGTGCTCGAAGATCAGCACCGGATCGGGATCCTCAAGGGCGGCGAGGAGCAGCCCCTTGGCATCTTCCGGCGTCGAGGGTTGCACCACCTTCAGTCCCGGGACATGGGCGAACCACGCTTCCAGGCTCTGGCTGTGCTGGGCGGCGGCACCGGTTCCCGAGCCCGCCGGCATGCGCATCACCACCGGCACGGAGACGGCGCCGCCCAGCATGTAGCGCACCTTGGCGGCCTGGTTGACGATCTGCTCCATGGCGAGGGTGGCGAAGTCGGAAAACTGGAACTCGAAGATCGGGCGCAGGCCGGTCATCGCCGCGCCGACGGCGACGCCCGCCCCGCCCAGTTCGGAGATCGGCGTGTCGATGACCCGGTCGGGTCCGTATTTGTGGACGAGATCGCCGGTGACCTGGAACGCGCCGCCATAGACGCCGATATCCTCGCCCATCAGCACGACGCGCTCGTCGGCGGCCAGCGCGATGTCCATCGCCTCGCGAATGGCTTCGGCATAGGAGAGTTCGCGCGTCTGCTGCCCCTGCCGGGCGGCGGTTCCCGCATCCATGTTCATTGCACTGCTTCCGTGTAGACGTCGCGTGTGACTTCGGCGACTTTCGGGTTCTCGCCGGCCTTGGCGAACTCGATCGCCTCGGCGATCTCGCGGTCGGCACCGGCCTCGAGCCCGGCGATCTCCTCGCGCGATGCGATGCCGTGTTCGACCAGCATGTCGGCCATGCGGACAATCGGGTCGCGCGACATCCAGTCGGCGATTTCTTCCTTGCTGCGGTAGCGGTTGCGGTCCGACTTTGAGTGGCCGCGCCAGCGATAGGTCATGGATTCCACCAGCGACGGTCCGTCGCCGGCCCGGGCGCGGGCGATTGCCGCGTCCATCGCCTCGCTGACGGCGGAGAAGTCGTTGCCGTCGACGGTCACGCCGGGCATCGCATAGGCGTCCGCGCGGGTGGCGATCTGCCTGACCGCGGTCGAACGCTCCGTCGAGGTCGACATGCCGTACTTGTTGTTCTCGCAGACGAAGACGACAGGCAGTTTCCAGACGGCCGCCATGTTCAAGGCCTCGTGGAAGGCACCCTCGTTGTTGGCGCCGTCGCCGAAAAAGCAGACCGTGACAGCCCCGGTGCCCAGGCGCTTGGCGCTCAGCGCCGCGCCGACGGCGATCGGCAGGCCGCCGCCGACGATGCCATTGGCGCCCAGGTTGCCCTTTTCCACGTCGGCGATGTGCATCGATCCGCCGCGGCCGCGGCAATAGCCGGTTTCCTTGCCGAAGAACTCGGCGAACATCCGCGACACGTCGGCGCCTTTGGCGACGCAGTGCCCGTGACCGCGATGGGTGGAGGTGATCTTGTCGGCATCGCCAAGCGCCATGCAGGCGCCGACGGCGCTGGCTTCCTGGCCGATCGACAGGTGCATGGTGCCGTGGATGAGGCCGCGCGTGTAGCTCTCCTCGGCGCCTTCCTCGAACTTGCGGATCAGATACATCTTGCGCAGGGCCGCCTTCAGTTCCCCGGGCGTGTAGCGGGTGATGGCGAAGGGTTTGTTCTCGGGCGGAAGGTCAGGCATTGACGAACTCCCGGGCGGCGGTCCCGAACAACATCTCGTCCTGGCGCGCGCGCAAGGCGGCGATGCGGGAGTTCGCCGGAATCTCGGCATTGGCGTAGGTGACGAGTTCGCCCTTGCGGATCGGCGCGGTGACCCTTGCGCCGGTCAGCAGGCCGCAGGGGATTGCCTTGGCGGCGCGTGCTTCCCCGGCCTCCATGATCCAGGCGCGGTAGCAATATTCGCCGATCTGGTCGAGGAGATCGCCGGGGGCGAGGTCCTTCTTGGCGACGGCCGCCACCTCCGCCGTCGGCCGGTCGAGCGGAACCATGTCGGCCTTGCCGTAGAGCACGGCGCGGGCGCAGGTCAGCGGAACCTCGAGCGAGGTGAGGTGGTAGGGGCGGATGAAGGTGAAGTAGGGGCCTTCGCCCATCTTCAGGTCGCTCATGCGCTCCCACACACGGGGATGACGCATCTCGGCAACGACAAAGACCCCGGGGGCGAGACCCTCGCCGACGGAATAGTCGACCCGGCCGGCGCCGGACAGCACGCCGCCATCGTCCTGCGGGATCAGGACCTTCGACAGGTCTCTCGGCCCGGCGGCGGGCCCGTGCATGCCCGGCTTGTCCGGGACAAGGCCGGTGGCGTTGGCGATGGCAGCCATCTCCACCATCGTCTTGGACCCGTCGACGAACTCGACCAGCATGCGCGCGTTCATGTTGCGGGCCTTCGCCTCGGCGGCATAGGCGTCGGGGGTGGCGTCGATGTTGAGCGGGTTGTTCTTGCCCTTGCCGGCTGAGACGATCGTGTGCCCCATCGCGGAGACGAACTCGATCAGCTCCATGCAGGAGGAGGGCTCGTCGCCGGCGCCGAGGGAATAGACGACGCCGAGGCGCTCGGCCTCCGCCTTCAGGAAGGCGCCGATGGTGACGTCGGCCTCGACATTCATCATCACCAGGTGCTTGCCGCGCTCCATGGCGGCAAGCCCCAATTCCGCGCCGACGGAGGGGACGCCGGTCGCGTCGATGACGACGTCGATCAGCCCGCTTTCGAAGATCTGGCTCGCGTCGGAGGCGATGGCCGTGCGGCCGCGCTCGATCAGTGCGTTGAGGTCGTCGGTCGACCTGCAGTCGGCCGAGTGTCCCGTCTCGCCACGGGCGATCCCGACCGCCTTGTGCGCGGCTTCCGGGGTCAGATCGGCGATGGCGGCCACGTCGATGCCATCCATGAGGGCGGCGCGGGTGACGATGTCTGTGCCCATCTCGCCGCAGCCGATCAGGCCGATGCGGACCGGCTTTCCCGCGTCCTGGCGTTGCTTGAGATCTCTTGCCAGGCCGGTCGGCGCAACATTGCTTGTCATGACGCGTGTCCTCGAAAATGTGATGGTTCGTATAAACAGAACTTTCGTTCATTGGTCAACCAATATGTTCATTCTCCGATTCAATCGTGCGGAGAATGGTGCGATGCAGCAATTTTATATCGCTATAAAACTTGTTTCCCGGCCCATCTGCAGTCTTGACAGGGGGAGGGGAATGAACATTAGTGTCTATGCAATCTCATATGTTCATGTGGGGTGTGGCTGATCTTGCCACGAGGAGGAGCATCGTCGACAGTCGGCCGACCTGAGGTGATTCAGGGCCGGCCGCGGGAATTCCAATGGGAGGAAAGACAAGTGATGCAACAGACACTGATCTCACGCCGGTCGCTTCTGAAGACCGGTGCCGCCGCCGGCGCGATGGGAATGTCGCTGGGCGGCGTGGCCCTGCCGGCCTTCGCGCAGTCCGATCTGCCCGATCCCGCGAAGGTCCTGGCCGACATCTCGGTGCCCAAATATGTGCGCGCCGACTACCGCGAACTCTACAAGATGGGCGATGCGCCGCTCTGGGATCCGGCGATCGACTGGATCCGCACCGTCGACTGGGAGGCGGTGCGCAAGGAGCTGGCCGGCACGACGGTCCGTTTCGCGATCGGCGCGGCCGATCAGGAATCCGCCGCCGAGGGGCTCGTTCCCTTCGAGCTGCTGTCGGGCATCAAGGTCGAGCTGGTTCCCATCCCCGACGACAGTTTCTACGACAAGGCGCTGGCCGAATTCATTTCCGGCAATGCGAGCTTCGATGCGCTGCAGTTCTTCTCGCCCTGGCTCGGCGATTTCGCCGCGCCCGGCTTCCTTGCCCCGCTCCAGGAATATGCCGACAAGTGGAAGCTGCCGCTCGACGACTTCTATGACACCTATCGCCTGAACTACGGCTATTTCAACGGCGAGATGTACGGCATCCCCTTCGATTGCGACGTGCAGATGGTGCATCTGCGCAAGGGCTATGTGGAGAAGGTGCTCGGCGGGCCGATCGACACCTGGAACTCGGTGCCCACCTATGACGAACTGATCCGCCTGTCGGGCGAGCTCAACAAGGTGGAGCCGGGCGTTTCCGGCGTCGGCCTGCTCGGCGCGCGCGGCTTCTGGTCGACCTATACGTGGGAACATGTCGCCGCGCAGGCCGGCATGATGCTGTTCGACGAGAACTGGGAGCCGGTCTTCAACGGCGATGCCGGGCAGAAGGGTCTCGAGGTCATTCTCGAACTGTCGAAGAACGCCATCGAGGGCTTTGCCGCAGCCGGCTGGGGCGAGAACCGGGCCGCCTGGCTCGGCGGGCAGGTCGCCACCAACATCAGCTGGCAGGACAGCGGCACCCAGGCGATGCGCCCGGACCAGTCGCAGATCGTCGGCGATTTCGTCACCATCTACGAGCCGCGCATTGCCGGCGGCCGGTTCGCGCCGCCCAACATCGCCGGGTCGACCTCCTGCGTCGCGGCATCGAGCCAGAACCCGGAAGGCGCCTTCCTGATGCTCGCCTTCCTGACGACCTCGTCGATCATGGCGATGAACGAGGCCAACGCGAACGGTGTTGCGCCGGGTTACCGGTCCGTCCTGACCAACCCGGACCTGCAGAAGGTCAGCCAGCCGGCCGAGGTGTGGAGCAAGTCTCTCGACTACGCCTGGTGCGCGCCGCGCCTGCCTGGCATGTTCGAGATGGAGCAGGCGATCGGCAATGAGCTGAACCGTGCCTTTGTCGGCCAGGTCGCGGGCAAGGAGGCGCTCGACAACGCCGCCGCCGCCGTGCGCAAGATCATGGATCGCAACGGCTTCTATGGCGGCCGTCCGCCGGTCGACTATGCAGCGGTCGCGCCGGGGCTTTATGTCGGCGAGGGCAAGGCGCTTCCGTTCTAGTCACCCGAATTCGGAGTTCGTTTCACGCCATGAGAGGCCTGGAACGAACCTCGAAACCCAAGAGGATGACTGGCAAGTCAATGTTTCCAGTGTGATCTTCGGATCTGAATTCGCGCCCGGGCTTGCTGCAGCCAGGGCCGCGAATTTCAGATCCACCACACTGGATCGCTCCGTCAAACTTATAGCAATGCAGGTTCCCGCCATGAGCGATTCGACCCTGCCGGCTTCCGGGGTGGCTCTTGTCACCCCGGTTCGCGTGGCAGTCGCAAGAAAGCGCCGCAGCAAGCGCATGCGGACACTCTTTCCCTATCTTCTCGTGGCTCCGGCGGTTCTCTACCTGCTGATGATCACCCTCTATCCGGGCGCCTATGCGGTCTACCAGAGCTTCTTCCTGGTGCGCTTCAACTCCTGGACCCCGATCGGGTTCGAGAATTACGCGGACCTGTTCGCCGACCGGGAGTTCTGGGCGGCGCTGTGGAACACGCTGGTCATCGGGGTTCTGGCACTGGCGCTGGAATGCTTCTTCGCGCTGATGCTGGCCTATTTCGCCTATCGCGATCCGTGGGTGCAGGGCTGGCGCATCGCCTTCCTCGTGCCGATGCTGTTCATGCCCTCGGCGGTCGCCTTCATCTACAAGCTGGCCTTTCTCGACGGCCGGGTGATCTCCGATCTCCTGATGCGGGTCGGGCTGATCTCCGAAAACCTTGCGATACCGTCCTCGATCTGGCTGTCGCGGGCAACGCTGATCCTTGCCGATGTCTGGCAGTGGACGCCGTTCCTGTTCATCATCTTCGTTGCCGCGCTGCAGGGTCAGGACGAGGAAGTGGAGGAGGCCGCGCGCCTCGACGGGGCAAGCTGGTGGCAGATCTTCTGGAACATCTCGCTGCCCCTGATGCGGCCGGTGATCGCGGTCGCCCTGGTCCTGCGCGGCATCGACATCACAACCATGTTCGCCAATGTCTTCATCATCACCAAGGGCGGCCCTGGCGGGGCAACCGAGACGATCAGCTATTTCATCTACCGGCTGGGCTTCAAGAGCTTCAACTTCGGCTATGCCTCCGCCGCCTCGGTCATCATGCTGGTGATCACCATCGTCGTCGCGCAGCTCGTGGTGAAGCGCGCCTTTCGCTCGGGGAGGACCTGACCCATGGCCTCGCAACGCGGTTCCAGGGGCGAAAGCCTGCTCGTCCGTTATCTCATCCTCACGGCCTGGGCGGTTTTCTGCCTGGCGCCCGTCTTGTGGTTCCTGTCGATCGGCCTGCGCCCGCGCACCGAGATCGTCACCCCGCAGCCGATCTACTGGCCGACATTCTCGCTCGATGCCTGGCACATGATCTGGTCGGACTGGCCGATGGCGGCCTATCTGCGCAACTCGGTGCTGGCGATCATCGGATCGGTGGTGATCGACCTGGTGCTGGCCATTCCGGCGGCCTATTCGCTGGCCCGCTACACCTATCGCGGACGCGAGGACATCGGCTTCTACATCCTGTCGACGCGGATGATGGCGCCGGCGATCGTGGCGATCCCGATCTTTTTCCTGTTCCGCAATCTCGGCCTGCTCGACACAATCTGGGCATTGATGCTGATCTATGCGGCAATCAACCTGAGCGTCGTGACCTGGATCATCCGTTCCTACATGCTCGACATTCCGAAGGAGCTGGAAGACGCCGCGCGCACGGACGGTGCGTCGGACATGCGCATTCTGTGGGAGATCATCATTCCCGCGATCCTGCCCGGCATCATCACCGCCGGCGTCATCGGCGCGATCTTCGCGATCAACGAGTTCCTGTTCACGCTGCTGATCGCTTCGACGTCGCGCGCCTACACCATGTCGGTGGCGCTGGCGAATTTCACCGGCGGATCGGACGGCGTCATCTACAACGCGATCGCCCTGGTCGCCTTCCTCGCCTTCATTCCGGTCTTCCTGGTCGTTGTGGCGATCCAGAAACACCTCTCGCGCGGCCTGACGATGGGCGCGGTCAAGGGATAGAGACATGGCACGTATCGAACTGACTGGCATTCAGAAGAAGTGGGGCTCCGTGTGGGGCGTGCGCGATGTCGACCTCGACATCGCCGACGAGGAACTCGTCGTGTTCCTTGGCCCTTCGGGCTGCGGCAAGACCACGACAATGCGCATGATCGCCGGGCTGGAAGATCCCTCCGACGGCGAAATCCGGATGGACGGCGAGGCGATGAACGACGTCGACGCGCGCGACCGGGACGTTGCCATGGTGTTCCAGGGCTATGCGCTCTATCCGAACATGTCGATCTACGAGAACATCCGCTTCCCGCTGCGTATGCGCGGCGTGCCCAAGGCCGAACACGACGCGCGCGTCCGGCAGGCGGCCGGGATGGTGGAACTCGGCGACTATCTCGACCGCAAGCCGGGCGCGCTTTCCGGCGGCCAGCGCCAGCGTGCGGCGCTCGCCCGGGCGATCGTGCGCCAGCCGCAGGTCTTCCTGATGGACGAGCCGCTCTCCAATCTCGACGCCAAGCTGCGCCAGGCGATGCGGGTGCAGATCAAGCACCTGCAGCGCCAGCTGAAGATCACCACGATCTACGTCACGCACGACCAGATCGAGGCGATGACGCTCGCCGACCGGATCGTGATCATGGAAGGCGGGCGCGTCCAGCAGATCGGCACGCCCGACGAGATCTATTCCGATCCGGCCAACACCTTCGTCGCCGGCTTCATCGGCTCGCCGCCGATGAACCTTGTCCGCGGGCGCGTCGATGGCGGCCGGTTCACGGCGCCGGGCATCGACATCGCCGGCATCGGCATTGCGGGCGTGCGCGAGATCGTGCTCGGGGTGCGCCCGGAGGACTGCCGTGTGACGGCGGAGGGCGCGCATCTGTCGGGGCAGGTGTTCGGCGTCGAGCCGACCGGCGACATGACCTACCTGACGATCCGCACGGATGGCCTCAACATCGAGGTGAAGGCGGATCGCGACTATCGCTCAGAACTCGATGTCACCGAGACGGTCGCATTCGATCGCGATCGGCTCTATTTCTTCGATGGTGAAACCGGACAACGCATTCGGCAGGCATGACCACATTCGACTACACCTCGATGGGCTTTTACACGTTCGACTGCCTGTGTCGGCCCGTGAACGAGATCCCGTCCGGCGGCAACACCTCCTTCGTCGAGGAGTTCACCATCGCCGTCTCCGGTGCGGCGGGCAGCGCCGCGATCGTTGCCGCCAAGCACGGGCTGAAGGTCCAGGCGGTGGGCGGCGTCGGCGAGGACGACATGGGCGACTGGGTGCTGGCGAAGCTCGGGCGGTTCGGCATCGACGTCGCCAACATGGAGCGCTGCAGCGGCTTCACCACGTCCTCCTCGATCGTCACCACCCGGCCGAACGGGCAGCGCCCGGCGCTGCACAAGCGCGGGGCGACGGCGGGCTTTTATGTCACCGACGAGCAGGTCGACCGGGTGCTCGACACGAAGATCTTCCATGTCGGCGGCGTCGGGCTGATGGACCGGATGGACAAGGGCCGGACGGCGGAGATCATGGCGGCGGCGAAGGCGAAAGGCTGCCTGACGACGCTCGACGTGTTCGCCTCGACCCCGGACGACATGCCGCTGATCGCGCCGCTGCTCAGTAACACCGACTATTTCATGCCCTCCGAAGAAGAGGCGATGGCGCTGTCGGGAATGACGGATTTCGAGGATATCGCCAGCTTCCTGCTCGACCAGGGCACCGGCGCGGTGATCCTGACGCTGGGCGAGAAGGGGGCGATGTATCGCGACCGCTCGGGGCGGCGCATCGACATTCCCGCCTACCGGATAGACGTCGTGTGCACCTGTGGCTGCGGCGACTGTTTCAACGCGGGCTTCGCCACCGGCCTGCATCTTGGCCTAACGGTGGAGGATTGCGTCCGGCTGGGGCAGGCAAGCTCCGCCCAGAACGCCATGGGACTGGGCTCGCAGGCGGTGGTGAGCTCGCTTGAGGAGACCTTGCAGTTCATGGACAGGACGCCGCTGATAT
Source organism: Stappia sp. (assembly GCF_965276915.1). Classification (GTDB taxonomy): domain Bacteria; phylum Pseudomonadota; class Alphaproteobacteria; order Rhizobiales; family Stappiaceae; genus Stappia. The sequence continues at coordinate 4,794,638 of NZ_OZ255709.1, read as the reverse complement.
CCTAATCTTGTCACCCGTTCCCGGGCTGCCATTCAGAGTTCGCGACATGTTGCCAGCGCCGAAAATCCCGAGATTGCAGGACCTTGCCCTTCCGCTTCGCGATATCATGCGCGGCGCGATGGCGCTTGAGGCCGACACGCGTTCGCGGCTGGAGCCGGCCAAGCGCCACATTCCCGCGGGCCTTCGCCGGCTGCTGAGTTCGGTCGCCGATGCGGGCGAAGGGATCCATGCGGCCAATCTTGCGGAAAATGCCCCCTCGCGCGCGGACGTTGCGCGCGCGGCCCGCGACATCGCGGCCTGGGATAGCGATTGCGATCCGGCGAATTTCGGCCATGTCGCGGCCCATGCCCTGACGCGGGCGCTCGGCGATGCGCGCCTTCTGGTCAGCGAGACGGTGGCGGCGCTGGTCTTTTCGCAGGTTGCCGCGCGCGCCTCCGCCGGAGATGCGGACGTGGCCGCGGCCGAATTGCTGCTGGCTCTCGAATCCCACCATGTCGCCGGACTGGCTCCGGGGGTCGAAGGCGCTGTCCGCGACGAGGAGCGCATGCAGGTCCATGTCGCGGTGACCGGCCTCATCCTCTGGCTGATGGCCGAACGGCCGGTCGCGCCCGATACGGAGGAGCGGCTGCTCGACCTGTCGCTTGCCGTTGCACGCGCCATCGAGCCGGATACGTCGGCGGCATCAGGCGACAGCGCCCGCCGGAATGCCGTTGCCGACGCGGCCGCGCTGGCACCCGTCCTGCGCCGCCATGCGGGCGTGATCTGAGGCCGCCATGACCGGTTCCGCACTCGATGTTCCCCAGGCGGATCGCCAGCCGATTCGCCGCGCCATCCGGCGCCTGCGATGGTTCGTCGGCTCCTTTTCCAGCCAGCTCGACGAGATTTCGCGGGAGACCGGGGTCGTGTTCTCGCTCGACGAGCAGCGGCTGGCGGACGTGTTCATGGCGTGGCTGCGCGACTTCGAGGCGCAGAAGCCGCGGGATCCGCGCGACCGGAAGTCCTATGTCGGCTTCGCGGCCGGACTCATGCTGCGCAATCTCATGAGCAAAAAGCCCGTCACGGTGGTGTCCTCGCCCACGGACGCGGACAAGACCAACCCGGCCTATTACTGGCCGGAGGGCTATGCCTATGTCGCCTACTGCCTGAATGTGCGCTCGGCCGTGCTGGAGCAGGATTTCGACGAGGCGCGCGCGACCAGTCCGGAATTCGACGAGATCCGGACCTGGTGGTCGTTCAGGGAGAATGTCGGGGAAGACCCGAACCTGGCCATCGCGTTCCTGAACGCGTTCGCCGGCGATGAGCCCGACTGGACGATGCCAGCCCTGTTCCAGTCCGGGCGTATCACCGAGATCGCGCCGAGCTTCTATCAGGCGCGACTTTCCGACAAGGGCTAGGGTCGGGACCCTAGGGGATGCCCTGGCGCCCCGCATCGATATGCTCCTTCAGCGCCCGTATGGCCGTCGGATACCCTTGCGGTCCGAGCCCCGCAATGACGGCCGTCGCGATCTTCGAGACCAGCGAGCGGTGGTAGATGTCCTCGCGCCGATGGATGTTGGAGATGTGCAGCTCCACGATCGGGCCGGGGAACATCTTCAGCGCATCCAGAATGGCGATGGAGGTGAAGGTGAAGGCGGCCGGATTGATGACGATCCCGCCGGCCGGGGCGTCGATCGCCTCGTGCACCCAGTCGATGATCTCGTATTCCCGGTTCGACTGGCGGAAGACGACCGGCGTGTCGCCGGCGGCCTTTCGGCACATCGCCTCGACCTCGATCAGTGTCGTGGTGCCGTAGATTTCGGGCTCGCGGGTGCCGAGGCGGTTGAGATTGGGCCCGTTGAGGACATGGATCGGCGCGGTCATCGGATCATCCCTGGTAGCCGAAGAGGCGGGGAAGGAAGAGAACGAAATCGGGGAAGAGGGTGATGGCCGCCAGGGCCGCCAGCATGGCGTAAAGGAACGGCAGGACCTCCCCGACAAGGGCGCGCAGGGACACCTGGCCGATATTGGTCATGATGAACAGCAGCAGCCCGTAGGGCGGCGTGATCAGGCCGATCATGATGTTGACGACGCAGACGATGCCGAAATGGACGAGGTCGACGCCAAGCGCCTCGGCGGTGGGGATCAGCACCGGCAGGACGATGAGAATGATCGTCGTTCCTTCCAGCAGGCAGCCGAGCGCCAGCAGCAGGACGTTGACGATCAGCAGGAACATCAGCGGCGAGAGGTCCATCCCTTGCAGGAAGACGGACAGGGTGCGCGGGATGTTCTCGATGGTGATGACATAGTTGAAGACGAGGGCGCCGGCGATCAGCATGCCGATGGAGGCGGTGGTGCGGGCGCTCGACAGGAGCGAGCGATAGGTGCCCCGGAGACTGACCGTGCGGTAGAGCAGGGCGGAGATCAGGAAGGCATAGGCGGCGGCGATGGCGGCGGCCTCGGTCGGCGTGGTGATGCCGGAATAGATGCCGCCAAGCAGCACGACCGGCATCATCAGTGCGGGGATCGCACGCAAGGTGATGCCCGGGATCTCGCGCAGCGGCACCGGCGCCTCGACCGGGAAATCGCGCTGGCGGGCGGTCCACACGACGATGCCCATCTGGGCCAGCCCCATCAGCAGGCCGGGGAGCATGCCGGCAAGGAACAGGTAGCCGATGGAGGCGTCGGAGACGAGCGCGTAGAGGACGACGGGAATGGACGGCGGGATGATCGGACCGATCACGGCGGTGGCGGCGGTCAGCGCGGCGGCGAAGCTTGCCGGGTAGCGACCGCCGTCGGTCATCATCTTCTGCATCATCTTGCCGGTGCCGGCAGCATCGGCGATGGCCGAGCCGGACATGCCGGCGAAGATGATCGACTGGACGACATTGACCTGGGCCAGCCCGCCGCGAAAACGGCCGACCAGCGCGTTGCAGAAACCGAGGAGGCGGGTCGTCATGGAGCCGGAATTCATGATCTCGGCCGAGAGGATGAAAAGCGGCACGGCCAGCAGGATGTAGCTGGAATACATGCCGTTGAGCAATTGCTCGGCCGCCGTGCCCATGTCGAGGCCGGCCAGGTAGAGATAGAGGATCGAAGCGGCGATCATCGCATGGCCGATCGGCAGGCCGAGCAGGGCGAGGACGAGGATCGTGACGATGCACAGGGCGAAGGGGTCGATCATGTCCGCTCCCGCGTGTCGTCCTGGAGGCCGTCGCGTCCGGCAACCGCGCTGGCGAGGATCCACAGATACCGGCAGATCACGGCGACGGCGAAGACGAGATAGATCGAGAAGAGGTGGTCGAAGCGGATCTTCATGTAGGCGGTGGACTGCACTTTCATGAAAGTGACGTAGTCATAGGCCGCCGGCATCGACAGCAGGTAGAGCGCCAGCAGCGCCAGCGCGCCAATGATCGTCATGATCCTGCGGGCCCGCCCCCTGACCGAGCTGTAGACGAGATCGAAGCGGATTTCCTCGTCCTCGCGCAGAACGAAGGCGGCGCCCCACAGGACCAGCCACAGCCACATGACGACGGTCAGCTCCGAGGCCCAGCCGACCGGCAGGTTGAGCAGGTAGCGGAAGGCGATCTGGGTGATGAAGGCGAGGAACATGACGGCCAGCATCAGGGCCAGGATGTTCTCAGCGCGCCGATGGAAGAACCGCGCCACGCGTTTCAGCCGCATGTCGACCTCCGGGAGGGGTATCGGGCGCGACCGGCGCGCCGCCAGAGGGAGAGTGTGACCCGCACGCGGGCGGGTCACAATCCCGGCGTCACCGCGTCACAGCGCGTTGATGCGCTCGACGATGCCTTCCGGCCAGTCCTTTGCAAGATCCGACCCCAGATAGAGCTTCTGGGCGTGGGCGCGGAACGCATCGACATCCGGCTTGTAGATCTCCAGCCCCTGCTCCTTGAAGAAGGCGGCGAGTTCGCTTTCCCGCTTCAGGTGCTGTTCCGTGCTCCAGGCAATCGCCGCGTCGGCGGCCTCCTGGACCTTCTGCTGCTGCTCTGCCGACAGCTTGTTCCAGGTGGGGAGCGAGATGGTCAGGAGATCGTAGCCGACCAGATGCGAGGTCTGAACGATCTGCTTCATCACCTCGTAGAACTTCATGTTCTGGACGTTGGGGAAGGGGTTGTCCTGGCCGTCGATGGCGCCCGTCTGCAGGGCCGTGTAGACCTCGGCATAGGCGAGCGGCACCGGGTTGGCGCCAAGCGCCGTGCCGAGAAACTGCCAGGCGTCGCCGCCGGGCATGCGCAGCTTGACGCCGGCAAGGTCTGCGGGCGTCGTGATCTTCTTGTCGATCCTGAGGCCGACCTGGCGCGAGCCGAAATAGGTCGGGCCGAGGACCTTGACGCCGAGCTGCTCCTCGACGAGCGCCGTCATTTCCTTGCCGACATCGCTGCGGAAGAAGGTGGCGAGGTGCTCCGCGTCGCGGAACAGGTAGGCCGATGTCAGCACCGACCAGGCCGGGATCTGGTTGGAGACATCCTGCGGGGCGATGTTGCCCATCTCCAGGTTGCCGCGCTGCAGGGCGACAAGCTCGGTGCCCTGCTTGAACAGGGTCCCGCCATAATAGCCTTGATAGTCGAAGTCGCCGCCAATCCCTTCGGCGAACTTCTTCATCATCTCGGCGCGGATGTCCTTTTCCGAGAACACCGCCGAGAAGCGGATCTGGACCTTGTCCTGGGCCGCCGCCGGGACGGCAAGGCCCGCGGCGAACAGGACGGCACCCGCCGCCATCAGTGCCCGTCTGGTGAAAATCTTCATGATAGTCCTCCCTTACCAACATGACGCGACGGCTCCTGTGCGGAAGCCTGCCTCCCCGGACTCATGCCACTAGACAGATGACGGATCAATAGGCATTAGAAAAAATATCCTATATTATGAGTTATGTCATTTAATCCGAAGCGCCGTGCACCCGGGGACGGGGCAGGCGGGGCGAGCAAGAGGAGGCAGGACGAATGCCGGCAGCCGGGGTAGCGGGCGACACCGCGGGCGAAACGGCCTATCGGCGCATTCGCCACGACATCCTGTTCGGCGCCCTGCGGCCGGGTGCCCGTTTGCGACCCGAACGGTTGCGCGGCCCCTACGGGGCCAGCACCAGCACCCTGCGGGAGATCCTCTATCGCCTGTCGTCGGAGGGGCTGGTGGTCGCCGAGGGGCAGAAAGGCTTCGGGGTCTCCCCCGTTTCCGTGCAGAATTTCCGGGAAATCGCCGGCATGCGGCAGCTCCTGGAGAGCCATGCGATCCGGGAGTCCTTTCGCCGGGGCGATGTCGACTGGGAAGCCGATGTCGTTTGTGCGCACCACAAGCTCGCCCGGCTGGAGCGGCGGATGCTCTCGGGCGAGCGCGGGATAGCGCAGGACTGGAAACGCTATGACCTGGAATTCCACAAGGCGCTGATTTCCGCCTGCGGCTCGCAGGCCCTGATGGACGTCCACGCGCAGGTGCTCGATCACTACCTGCGCTATCAGGTGATCGCGGTGATCTTTCGGGGCGAGGTGGCTTGCGAGGAGCACCGGCAGCTGCGCGACACGGCGCTGGCGCGCGATGCGGATCGCGCCTCCGCAATCCTGCACGCGCATGTCGAGGCCTGCGTCGACCATGCGATGCAGGCCGGGCGACTGGCCGGGCCTTGCGGGGATTAGCGTTGCTTCGGGGTCTCGCCGACAGTATCACTTGGCCATGAAAACCGACGAACACGCCGCCAACGAGACCGCACCCGCCACGATCGGAGAAAACGCTTATCGTCGGATCAGGACGGACATCGTCTTTGGTCGCCTCGAGCCCGGGCAGAAGCTGAGGCTCGAGAAGCTGCGGGACACGTACGAGGCCAGCATCAGCACGCTGCGCGAGATCCTGAACCGGCTCTCGTCGGAGGGGCTGGTGGTGGCGGAGGGGCAGCGCGGCTTCGAGGTTGCGCCGGTCTCCGTTGAAAACCTTCGTGAAATCGCGGCCCTGCGAACGCTGCTGGAAATCCATGCGCTGGAGCAGTCCTTCGAGGCGGGCGATATCGAGTGGGAGGGCCGCGTCGTTTCGGCCCATCACAAGCTGGCGACGCTGGAGCGGCGCATGCGCGAGGGCGATCGCAGCGAAACCGAGCTGTGGAAGCGTTACGACTGGGAGTTCCATCAGGCGCTGATCTCGGCCTGCGGCTCGCGGGTCCTGATGGACACCCACGCCGCTGTCTTCGACAAGTATCTGCGTTACCAGATGATCGCCCTTTCTTTCCGAGGAGACATTGCCGCCGACGAGCACCGGACCTTGCATGATTGCGCGCTGGCGCGCGATGCAGGGCGCGCCCGCAAGGTTCTGGTGCGTCATATCGAGGGCGGCGTCGAGCACGCCCTGGCGACCGGAACGATCAGGTGATGGCTGTATTTTTGAATGATGTTTTTGAAAACATATGACGAAACAAAAAATGTGTGTTGCGGAATTTCGGGCCGCTCACTACCCTGTGGCACACTATCGTTGAACCAGCAGGAAGTGTGCAGATGGCCCGCGTGCGGCTCGGCCTGATCGGCGACAACATCACCCGGTCGCAGTCACCCAGGCTTCATTTCGAGGCCGGGCGGCTGAGCGGCATCGATGTTTCCTATGAGCGGCTGATCCCCCGGGACCTGGGTCTGGATTTCGACGCCGTCTTCGACCGGTGCACGGCCGAAGGGTTTCGCGGCATCAATGTCACCTATCCCTACAAGGAGCAGGTGGTGCCGCGCCTCGACATGCCCGACCCGCTGATCGCGGGAATCCGGGCCTGCAACACGGTCCTGTTTTCCTCACCCCGGCCGGAAGGGCACAACACCGACTATTCCGGCTTTATCGCGGCCTTCCGCGCCCGCTTCCCCGGCGAGACGCCGGGCAGGGTCGCGATGGCGGGCGCAGGCGGTGTCGGCAAGGCCGTCGCCTTCGCGCTGGCCGGCCTCGGGGCGGTGGAACTGCGTGTCTACGACAGGGATCCGGGGCGGGTGCAAGGACTGGCGAAGGCTCTCGCCGCCGCCGGCATCGCCATGCCCGTGGTCTCATGCACCTCGATGAATGAAGCGGCGGGGAGCATCGACGGTCTCGTCAACTGCACCCCGCTCGGCATGATCGGCCATCCGGGAAGCGCAATGACCTTGCCGCAGATGCGTGGCGCCGCCTGGGCCTTTGACGCGGTCTATACCCCCGTAGACACCCAGTTCCTGCAGCAGGCGGACGAGGTCGGGGCCCGGACCCTGAGCGGCTACGACCTGTTCTTCCACCAGGGCGTCGACGCCTTCCGCCATTTCACCGGCATCGACGTCGATGCAGGCGCCCTGCAGCGGGCGCTTTCCGGCGACATGCGCGAGGGAGCGCGGCAAGGATAGGACACGGCCCGTCCTCCGTTCACCGTTCAGGAGAAACGGCGACCAGGAGCATCGGCTGCGTCAGGCGGAACCCGTTTTCGGCGGGCGTGGCGCGTTCCTTCAGCAGGGCGTCGAGCTCCTTCCGCAGCGCCCCGGCGATCGCGCGGCGCGCCGGATCGACCGCCACCAGATAGTCGATGAAGTCGTCGACCGAGGCGAAATCGGTGAAGCGGTCATACTGCTGTTCGTCGATCCGCGACCAATGCCCTTCCGCCATGTCGGCGCGAAGCGCGACGAGCGCCTCGCGGCGGATGGCGGTCTCGTCCTCGACCGGGCGCATCACCTCGAAGAAGGAGCCTTCCGCCAGCGGCTCGACGACGATCAGCGTGCCGCCCGGGCGCAGCACCCGCCGGACTTCGGCAAGAGCCTGGCGCATCAAGGGCACGGGCACATGGTGCAGGGCATTGAGAAAGACCGCCGCATCGAGGCTGGCATCGGTGAAGGGCAATGCCTCGGCCGTTGCCTGTTCGAACCGTGCATCCGGTACGCTCTCGCGGGCGCGGGAAACGGCGTCCGCATCGGGATCGATGCCGGTCACCGTGTGGCCGTGGGCGGCGAGCACACGCGAGAGGGCTCCGCTGCCGCAGCCGATATCCGCGACGGTGCGCGCGCCGGCATCGGCCAGGATGGCGAGGATGCGCTCGGGTGTCTGCATGATGTCAGGCATCGATCCGTGAAAACTCCGCGCGCACTTTTTCCGTCTGCTCGCCAAGTGCCGGCACGGGGCCGAACCCGGGCGACTTGCCGTCGACCAGCGCGCCGGGGGCGAGCAGACGGACGGGGCCGGTCGGCGTGTCCGCCTCGACATGGCGGTTCTGCGGGTGGTGGACAAGATCTTCCATCGTGCTCACCCGCCCGAAGGCGATGCGCGCGTCGCGCAGCTTGTCGGCGAGCGCGTCGCGGGGGTGGTCGGCGAAGACCTCCCGGATGATCGCGTCGAGCTCGGCGCGGTGGGCGACGCGGCGCGAGTTGCTGGTGAAACGGGTGTCGGTCGCCACGTCAGGCCGCTCCAGCACGCCGCTGCAGAAGTTGGCCCATTCGCGCTCGTTCTGGATGGAGAACAGCACTTCCTTGCCGTCGCTTCCCGAATAGGCGCCGTAAGGGGCGATGGTCGGATGGTTGAGGCCGTTCCGCTCCGGGTCCTTGCCGCCATAGGCATATTGCAGGTACGGCACGTTCATCCAGTCGGCGAGCGCGTGGAACAGCGAGACCGAGATATGCCGGCCCTTGCCGCTGCGCTCGCGGGCAAAAAGTGCCTGCAGCACGGCCTGGTGAGACGTCATGCCCGCGGCGATGTCGCAGACGGAGACGCCGACGCGCGCCGGGCCTTCCGCGTTTCCGGTAATGGCCGAGAGGCCGCTTTCCGCCTGCACCAGCAGGTCATAGGCCTTCAGGTCGCGGAACGGGCCGTCGTCGCCATAGCCCGAGATCGACACGGTGATGAGGCGTGGATTGGCCTCGCGCAGCCGGTCGGGAGCGAAGCCGAGGCGGTCGATGGCGCCGGGCGCCAGATTCTGGATGAAGACATCCGCCTTGAGGATCATCGTCTCCAGCAGCGCCTTGTCCTTGTCCTGGCGCAGGTCGAGGCAGACGGATTCCTTGCCGCGGTTGAGCCAGACGAAATAGGCGCTCTCGCCATGCACCAGATGGTCATAGGCACGGGCGAAGTCGCCTTCGGGGCGCTCCACCTTGATGACGCGGGCACCGGCCTCGGCAAGCCGCCCGGACAGATAGGGCGCGGCGACGGCCTGCTCCACGGAAACCACAAAAAGACCGGAAAGATCACCCTGCATCGTCGACGCGTCTCCCTTTTGATTGCGGCCAGTATGCCTCATGGCCCCGGCAAGGGGTAATAGAGGCGATGCCGCGCAGCTATTGCAGGAGGCTATGTCTCCGCCCCCGTCCCAGGCTCTGCCTGTCGCCCGCAGTGCCCGCCATAGACCGGTGCAATGGAACCACGCCGAAATCGCTATTGGCCATCGTCTCCGTGTACGCGCAGGCTGGGAAACGGCTCTTTACACCAATGGACGGACGCGATGAAAGACAAGACAGAAAAACATCAGGCCGGGGCGATCGACCGCATCACCTTGCCGCTCTTCGTTCCCGGCGACCGGCCGGAGCGCTTTGCCAAGGCGATGGCCGCCGGCGCCGACGCGGTGATCATCGACCTGGAGGATGCGGTCGCCCCCGATGCCAAGGAGCATGCACGCGCCGGGCTTGCCGCAGCCCTTTCCGGGCTTGCCGGCAGCGTGCCGGTCCTCTTGCGGATCAACGCGCGCGGCACGCCGTGGCACGCGGGCGACCTTGCCGCCTGCGCCGGGCTGCCGCTTGCCGGCATCGTCCTGCCCAAGGCGGAGACGGGCCCTGATTGCGTCGCCGTCGGCGCGGCAACGGGCCTGCCCGTGGTGGCGCTGGTGGAGAGTGCGCTTGGCCTGCGCAATGCGGAGGAGATCGCCATGGCGAGCCGCCGCATCGCCTTCGGTTCCATCGACTTCGCCGCCGATCTCGGTATTGCCCACGAGCGCGACGTCCTGCTGCCCGCGCGGTTTGCCCTCGCCGTGGCGGCACGGCTCGCCGGCCAGGCCGCGCCCATCGACGGGGTGACGACGGCGCTGCGCGATGAGGATGTCATCGCCGAGGATTGCCGCCATGCGGTTGCCATGGGCTTTGGCGGCAAGCTGATCATCCATCCGGCGCAGATCGCGGCCGCGCGCAAGGGCTTTGCCCCCTCTGAGGGGGAATGCGACTGGGCGCGGCGGGTGCTTTCGGCGGTGGAGGGCGGCGCGGCCGCAATCGCTGTCGACGGCGCCATGGTCGATGCGCCGGTGATCGCGCGCGCGCGGCGCATCCTGGAGCGGGCCGCCGCGTCCTGAGGAAAAAAAGCCCGTGCCGAGGCACGGGCTTCGCAGGCGATGGGGCCTTGCGCAAACGCGTCAGACGGTTCTTCCGCCATCGACCTCGAGGATCACGCCGGTGATGAAGTCGGCTTCGTCCGAGGCGAGATAAAGCGCCGCATTGGCGATGTCGCGCGGCTCCGACAGGCGGCCCATCGGGATCGTCGCGATGAATTTCGCCCGGTTCTCCGGCGTGTCGGGCACGCCCATGAACTGCTCCAGAAGGCCGGTCGCGCCCATCACCGGGGCGATGCCGTTGACGCGGATCCTGTCGGGGGCGAGTTCCACCGCCAGGCTGCGGGTCATCAGGTTCACCGCGCCCTTCGACGAGTTGTACCAGGTCAGGCCGGGACGCGGACGGATGCCGGCGGTCGAGCCGACATTGATCATCACGCCGCTGCCTTGCGCCCGCCAGACCGGCACGCAGGTCTTGGTCATGTGGAAGATCGACAGGACGTTGATGTCGTAGATCTTGCGGAAGGTCGCCTCGTCGGTCTCCATCAGGGGCCGGTTGGGATTGGTCCAGCCGGCATTGTTGACGAGGATGTCGAGCGATCCGAAAGCCTTGACGGTCGCATCGACCGCTGCCTGCACGTCCTCGGCCTTCGAGACGTCGCACTTGATGGCGATGGCCGCATCGCCGAGTTCGGCAGCGACCGCCTTCGCGCCCTCCTCGTTGAGGTCGACGATGGCGACCTTTGCGCCCTCGCGCACATAGGTCTCGGCAATGCCCTTGCCGAAACCGGAAGCGGCGCCGGTGACGAGGGTGGTCTTTCCTTCAAGTCTCATGTGCTGTCCTTAGCCGTGATTGTTGACGACGGTCTTGATGCGGGAGAATTCGTGCAGCGCCGCAAAGCCCTTCTCGCGGCCGTGGCCGGACTTGCGGATGCCGCCGAAGGGCAGTTCGATGCCGCCGCCCGCGCCGTAGCCGTTGATGAAGACCTGGCCGCAATGCATCGCCTTGGCCATGCGCTGCTGGCACCCGCCATTGCTGGTCCAGATGCCGGCGACAAGGCCGTAGTCGGTGCCGTTGGCGATACGGATCGCGTCCGCCTCGTCATCGAAGGGAATGGCGCACAGCACCGGGCCGAACACCTCTTCCTGGGCGATCTTCGAGCCGGGCTCGCAAGGGCCGAAGAGGGCCGCGGCGACGTAGTAGCCGCCCTCCGGCGAGCCTTTCGCGATAGAGCCACGGGCGACCAGCGGCGCGTCGGCCTCGGCGATGTAGGTCTCGACGCGCTTTTTCTGGCGGGCGGAGATGAGCGGACCGAGGACGGCGTCCTCGCCGGAGTCGGAGGCGACAACCGCCTCGAAGCGCGTCTTCAGCTCGGCCATCACCTTGTCGTAGATACCGCGCTGGATGAGCACCCGCGCGCCGGCCGAGCAGGTCTGGCCGCCATTCTGGATGATGGCGTTGACGAGCACCGGATAGACGGCCTCGAGATCGGCATCCTCGAAGACGATCTGCGGAGACTTGCCGCCGAGCTCCAGGGTGCAGCCGATGAAGTTCCTCGCCGCCGCCACCTGGATCATCACGCCCACTTCCGGCGAGCCGGTGAACGACATGAAGTCGACGCCGGGATGCTCGGAGAGCGCCTTGCCGGCGACCTCGCCGCGTCCGGTGACGATGTTGATCGCACCCGCCGGGAAACCGACCTCGGTGGCCAGTTCGCCGATGCGCAGCGCGGTCAGGCAGGCGTCCTCGGCCGGCTTCAGCACGGTCGCGTTGCCCATGGCGAGCGCCGGGGCGATGGAGCGGCCGAACATCTGCGCGGGATAGTTCCACGGGATGATGTGGCCGGTGACGCCGTGCGGCTCGCGCCGCACCTCGGCATGGTAACCGGTGAGGAAGGGAATGACCTCGCCATGCACCTTGTCGGCACCGCCGCCGTAATACTCGAAGTAGCGGGCGGTGGCGATCATGTCGGCGCGGGCCTGCTTGATCGGCTTGCCATTGTCCATCGTCTCCAGCCGGGCAAGCTCTTCCGCCTCGTCGAGAATGCGCAGACCGAGACGCATCATCAGGCGGCCTCGCTCGGCCGCCGCCAGCTTCGACCACGCGCCGCCGTCGAAGGCGGCACGGGCGGCCGCGACGGCGGCGTCCACGTCCTCGGGGCCCGAGTCGGCAATCCGGGTAAAGGCCTCGCCGTCGATGGGCGAGCGGACGTCCATCTCCCTGCCGGAGGCCGCCGTCACCCATTCGCCATCGATCAGGTTGAGCGGGCGCGGCAGGCGGATGCTGTCAGCTTTCATCAGTCAGTCCTTTCGTGCTCAAGCGAGCTTTCGGAAACTTCCCCGCGCTCGATCAGGAGCGTGCGGTCGGCAAAGCCGCGCAGCAGGGAGGGATTGGATTCGGTGATGATCAGGGTGACGTTGCGGTCGGTGTCGCGCAGCGCCTTCAGCGCGTCCGCGTAGCGCAGCGCCAGCGCCGGGGCGAGGCCCTGGAACGGCTCGTCGAGCATGACGAGCCTGGTGCCGAGCATCAGGGCGCGGCCGAGCGCCACCATCTTGCCCTGTCCGCCGGAGACGTTGCCGGCCGGGCGGCCGGCCATTTCCTTCAGTTCGGGAAGGATGTGATAGACGCGCTCGATCCGCTGCTTGGTCTCGGCCGCGTCGAGGCGGGCGACCTGCGCCGGCAGGAGAATGTTCTCCTCTACCGTGAAGGCGGAGAAGAGGCGCCGGTCCTCGGGCGCATAGCCGATGCCAAGGCCCGGGCGCTTCGCCGGGGCGAGCCCGGTGATGTCCTCGCCCTCGAAACGGATCGCGCCGCTGACGGCAGTGAAGCCCATTACCGAGCGCAGGAATGTGGTCTTGCCGGCGCCGTTGCGGCCGATCAGCGCCACGGTCTCCGCCGCGCCGACCGAGAAGTCCAGGTTGCGCAGGATCGGGATGATCCCGATCGAGGCGCCGACATTGCGAAACTCGAGCATCACACGACCTCCCCGATCACGTCGCGGATCACATCCGGATGTTGCAGGATCTCCTCGGGCGAGCCGCGCATCTGCACATTGCCGGCGGCCCATACGGCGACCTCGTCGGCGTAGCGCGAGACGATGCCCATGTCGTGCTCGACGAAGACGCTGGTCACCTTTGCCTCGGCGAGCGCCTTCACCAGGATTTCCATGATCTTGAATTTCTCCGAGGAAGCGACGCCGGAGGTCGGTTCGTCCATCAGCAGTAGCTTCGGCTTCAGGGCCAGCGCCACGGCGATGTCGATCAGCTTGCGCTGGCCTTCCGACAGCTCCACCACCGGCCGGTCGGAGACGTCGGCGCAGCCGACCATGTCGAGCAGGTGAAGCATTTCTCCGCGCTGGCGGATCGTGTGCATGTCCTGCAGCGGGTTGCGCAGACCTTCGCGTGCGGAGACCGAGATCAGCAGATTCTCCAGCGCTGTGTGTTCGGTGAAGAGCTGCGGGATCTGGAAGGCGCGGGCAACGCCGAGCCGAACGATCCGGCGCGGGGCCAGCGACGTGATGTCCTTGCCCTGAAACAGGACCGTCCCCTTGGCCGGCTTCAGCCAGCCGGTGCAGATGTTGAGGAACGTGGTCTTGCCGGCGCCGTTCGGGCCGATGATCGCCATGTTCCTGCCGCGCTCGATGGTGAGCGAGACGTCGTCGGCGGCGATCACGCCGCCGAAGCGGATCTGCAGGTTGCGGGCCTCGAGAAGGATCTCGCTCATTTGCGCGTCTCCCCGTCGTTCGCCCGGGTGCCGGTCAGGCGGGCAAGGGTTGCGTTGTAGATGCCGATCACGCCTTTCGGGGCGAAGATGACGATGACAAGCAGGAAACCGCCGAGCAGCATCTGCCAGATGTCGCCGGCAAAGGCGGAGGCGTAGGTGCGCACGATCTCGTAGATCGCGGCGCCGACAAAGGCGCCGGCAACGGATCCGGCGCCGCCGAGAACGGCAATGAAGACCATTTCGCCGGAGCGGATCCACCAGGCGAACTCGGGCGTCACGACGCCCTGGACGATGCCCATGATGACGCCGCCCGTTCCGCACAGCGCGGCGGAGAGAACGTAACCGGTAAGCAGCGCGCGCTGTGGCGAGACGCCGAGATACTGAAGCCGCGTCTCGTTGGTCTTGATCGTCTGGAAGAGCTGGCCGGCGGGGGATGCGAACCAGCGCACCGTGAACCAGCCGAGGAGGATCACCAGCGACAGGGAGAGATAGAACATGATGAGCTCGAACGGGCCGCGCTCCAGCGCCATGCCGAAGACGGTCGGGCGCGGCAGGCGGATGCCGTCGGCGCCGCCCGTGTAGTGGTAGAACTTTTCCAGGATCGACCAGAAGATCATCGAGAAGGCAAGGTTCAGCATGCCGAAGAAGATGCCGCGATAGCGCACCACGAAGAGGCCGACGAGAATGCCGGAGATGGCCGCGCCGGCGACGGCGACGACGAGCACCAGCACGAGATCGGCGCCGGGCATCGTTGCCGACAGGAACGCGGCCGCATAGGCGGCGATGGCGAAGAACAGGGCATGCCCGAAGGACACCTGTCCGGCGCGCAAGAGCACGGTGACGCCGACGACGGCGATGCCCTTGGCCAGCGCCAGGTTCATCAGCAGTTGCAGCGAGGGCGCGGCAAAGGGGATCGCGGCGACGGCGAGGAGGATCATGGCCGGGACGGCCAGTCGGACGGTCATCTCTGGCTCCTCAGATCTTGCGCGCGGTCGGGCTGCCGAACAGACCCTCGGGCCGCACCAGCAGGACGATCAGCATGATCAGGTAGGGGACCAGCACCGCGGTTTCCGGCCAGACATAGACCGCGAAGGACCGACCGAGGCCGATCAGCAGGGCGGTGAAGGCGGCGCCCTCGATCTGGCCGAGGCCGGCGGTCGCCACCACGGCGAAGGAAAGCACGATCATGTCGGCGCCCATGCCGGGCAGGATCGAGGTGGTCGGCGAGGCGAGCGCGCCGCCGAGGCCGGCAAGGGCGGCGCCGACGATGAAGGTCAGCAGGAAGACCTTGTCCGCGTCGATGCCGATCGACTGGGCCGCCTCGCGATCCTCGGTGGTGGCCAGGATCAGCTTGCCGAGAATGGTGTGGCGCAGGAAGAAGCGCAGGCCGACCAGCAGCACCAGCGCGACCAGAGGCAGGATGATGAGCTGGTAGACGGTGTAGTTGACGCCGAAGACCCGGATCATGCCCATCGCCTGCAGGGCGGAGGCCTGGAAGTAGGGCTGGGTTCCCCACACGAGCCGCTGCACGTCCTCCAGGATCATGAAGACCGCGAAGGTGACGAGAAGCTGCAGGACCTCGGGCTTGTTGTAGATGCGCCTGAGCAGCAGCCACTCGATCGGCCCGCCCAGAAGGACGCCGACAAGCACGGCCGAGACGATCATCATCGGGAAGGCGAAGACCGGGGCGAAGCCGAGCGCCAGGATGTAACCGGTCAGGGACACGGTCAGATAGGCGCCTACCGCGTAGAGCGAACCATGCGCCACGTTGAGGATGCGCATGACGCCGAAGATCAGCGTCAGTCCAACGGCGACGCTGAAGACGAGGGCCGCGTAGGCGATGCCGTCGAACAGGGCCAGGAGGAAGATTGTGAGGTTCATGGGCGTCCATTCAGCTCAAAGGGCGGAGGCACGGGCGGCAATCTGCGAGTCGTAGCTGCCAGTCGTGGTCGCGTAGCGGTAGCCCCGGGCGACGGGCGCCCGGGGCCTGGGAGGAAGCGGGGCGTCAGTGCCCCGGCTTCGATCACTTGTCGTAGCTGTCGACCTTGACGCTTGCAGCATAGTCCGAAGTCAGCTTGCTGACCCATTCGACGGATTCCTGGCCGACCGGGGTGGTCAGTGCCGCGCCGTCGAAGATCATGATGTTCTCCAGGGTGGCGAAAGGATAGTCGCCGGTCTGGACGCTGGTGCCCAGAAGCTGCGCCTCGACACCCTGGTTGTCCTCGCGGATGGTCACTTCACGCCCCAGTCCCTGGAAGGTCAGGCCCTCGAAGGCCGCGATCACCTCGTCCTCGCTCGGCCACTCGCCGCCCTTGGCCGCGACCGCCTTGTCGTAGGCGGCCTCAAGCGCGGCCAGCGCCTGGCTCATGTGGAAGACGGGATAGATCGCATGCGCGCCGGTCTTCTCCTCGAATGCTGCCATGAACTCCTTGAAGTCGGCATCGTCCCGGCGCTCGGGATGCAGGAAGTAGTGGTCGCCGCGCGCGCCGACGATATGGCCGGTCGGCAGGGTCGAACCGAGACGCTCGAGCGAGCTTTCGGCGAGCGGGATGACGAAGGTCGAGGTGTTCATCAGACCGCGCTGGGCCGCCTGCTGGATGAACGTGTCGAGATCGCCGCCCCATGAGGTCGACAGGATCACGTCGGGCTGCATCGCCTGCAGGCGGGAGATCTCGGTGGAGAAGTCGGCAGCGCCGAACTTCGGGAAGAACTCGCCGACCACCTCGACATCCGGCTTCAGGGCCTTCAGCGCGGTGGAGAAGATCTGCCAGCTGTCCCGGCCCCAGGCATAGTCCTGGTTGACCACGGCGATGGTCTTGAAGTCCGGCTTGACCTTCAGCAGGTAAAGCACCGTCGCCAGCATTTCCGGCGTCGCGTTGGCCTGGGTGCGGAAGACGTACTTGTAGTCGTTCTTCTCGAAGATCTGCTGCGTGCCGCAGTCCCACATCAGGTTGAGGACCTTGAGATCCTCGGCAAGCGGAGCGAGCGTCTGGCAATTGCCAGAGGAGATCGCGCCCATCATCGCATGCGCGCCTTCGCTCTCGACCTGGCGGCGGAACTCGGAGGTCAGCGCCTCGGCGCCGGCGCCCTCGTCGATGAAGGAGAGCTTGAGCGGAACGCCGGCGATGCCGCCGTCGGCATTGATCTTCTCGACGAGGATCTCGGCCGCATCGCGGGCCGGGACGCCGAAGACCGAGGCCGGGCCGGTGAGGAAGGTGGTGACGCCGACCTTCAGTTCGGCCGGCTTGTCGGCGGCGAAGGCCGCCAGCGGTGCGGCGAGGATCGCCGCGGTCGTCAGAAACAGTTTTCTCATGGTTTCACTCCCTGGTTCGCCGCGGGCGGTTCATGCCGCCCGCGTGTCCGTTTCCCGATCAGCGGATGGCGATCGGATTGATGATCATCTGGACCGCGCCCTTCAGGCGGGCCTGGCCGAGCACGAAGAGGAACTCGTACGCCTCGTCCTTCGCGAGTTCGCGCGTGTCCATGTTCTCGAGGATGTAGATGCCGTTTTCCGGCTGCAGGATCTGGTGGGCGCGGAACGCTTCGCCCTCCTTCTCCGCCGGCACGACCTCCATGCCCCAGGTGTCGGCACCGACCGCCATCACGCCAAGTTCGGCGAGGTATTCGGCGCCGCTGACGCCAAGGCCCGGTTCCGCCGCGCCGAAGCGCTTGGGGTCGGGATTGGCCCCGTCGAGCAGGTTCATCCAGTTGGAGTTGAACAGGACGACGTCGCCCTCGCGCAACTCGACGCCCTGCCTGGCAGCTGCCGCCTTCACGTCGTCGGCGGTGTAGGCCTTGCCTTCCTCGACCATGTCGACGCCGTAGAACCTGGCCATGTCGAGCAGCACGCCGCGGCCGACGAGGCCGGGCAGGTTGTGCAGGCCGAGTTCCGTCAGTCCGGCGGCCTTGGCGAAATCGCTGTCCTTGTGGCCGTTATAGTAGACATGGTCGACGCCGGCATGGCCGAGGCCGTCGATCTGGGGGCCGATGCCCAGCCAGCCCATGAAGATGTCGTCATTGTAGGTGAAGGCATTGTTGCCCAGGCCGCTGTTGGAGATCTGGTTCGGCTGGAGCACCGTCACCGACAGGCTGCGCGGGGGAAAGGCCGGCGTGTCGCTGCCGACGATCATGCCGAGGCTGTAGACCTTGCCGGTGGTGACGAGGCTGCTTGCCGCCTTGACGCGCTCCGGCGTCATCAGGTTGGCGGAGCCGATCTGGTCGTCCGGCCCCCAGCGCGACTTGGTCCAGTCATGGGCGCCGTCGGCCTGCGCAAGGCAGGTCGATGCGGCGAGCGCCAGTCCGGCGATCAGTTTCAGGCTGAAGACGTTCCTCATAGCTTCCTCCCAGAGCATTCGAGATATCGAAGCCTAGGTATTGCTGCGAGGGTGCACCAATAAATTGGGCCGTACCCGGTTATTGAAAAAATCTATGACTGAGGGTCAAATGCAAACTCCGGCCTGTCATCGGTCCCGTTTGCCGCTAGCATCGGGTGCAGGGAGACGTCCGGTATGCCGGACAGGCAGGAACCTTGAGGGATGGAAGGCGCATGAAAATTACCGCTGCCGTGCTTGAACGCGGAGGCATCACCTCCGGTTATGCCGAGGAAAAGGCCCTCACGGTCCGTCAGGTGGATCTCGATCCGCCGGGGCCGGGCGAGGTGCTGATCCGGCTGGCGGCGGCCGGCGTGTGCCATTCGGACCTGTCTGTGATCAACGGCACCCGGCCGCGCCCGCTGCCGATGGTTCTCGGCCACGAGGCCTCCGGCTATGTCGAGGAGGTCGGGGCCGGCGTCGACGATCTTTCGCCGGGCGATCACGTCGTGTGCATCTTCGCGCCCGGTTGCGGGCGCTGCACGCCCTGCGCCGAAGGCCGGCCGGCACTTTGCGAAAAGGCCGCGCAGCATCATGGCGTCGGCGAACTGATCACCGGGCACAGGCGGCTGTCGATGGATGGTCGCCCGGTCAACCATCATGTCGGCATCTCGGCCTTCGCCAGCCATGCGGTGGTGGCGCGCCAGTCGCTGGTCAAGGCCGATGACGACATCCCGCCGCATATCTCGACGCTGTTTTCCTGCGCCATGCTGACGGGCGCGGGGGCGGTCTTCAACACCGCCCATATCAAGGCCGGCGCCAAGGTCGCGGTCGTGGGCATCGGCGGTGTCGGCATGGCCGCGATCCTGGGCGCGGCGGCGGCCGGCGCGGGCCAGATCGTTGCTATCGACCCGTTCGAGAACAAGCTCGAGGTGGCACTCAGGATGGGCGCCACCCACGCGATCAAGGCCGACGCGGAGACGGTCGCCAAGGTGCGCGACATCACCGGCGGCGGGGTCGATTATGCATTCGAGCTGGCAGGCTCCGTGCGGGCGCTGGAAACCGCCTATGACGTGACACGGCGCGGCGGCACGACGGTCACGGCCGGCCTGCCGCATCCCGATGCGCGCATGCCGCTCAACGCGCTCAGGCTGGTGGCCGAGGAGCGCTCGCTGAAGGGCAGCTTCATCGGCTCCTGCGTGCCGCAACGCGACCTGCCGCGCATGTTCGCGCTCTACCGGCGCGGGCTCTTGCCGGTGGAAAAGATGCTGACCCACCGGCTGCCGCTTGCCGATATCAACGTGGCGATGGACCGCCTCGACGACGGCTCCGCGATCCGCCAGGTCGTCGATCTGGGCTGACGGGCGAGGAAACACCGCCTTCACGCGGACCGGAGGGAGCCGTGCTGCTTCCTCCGGTTCGCCGTCCTGTTTTCACGCGTGCCACGGGAGACGCTGCCGGCCAGTCATGGACATCCGTCATCTTCGCTATTTCATCGCCATTTCCGAGGCGCCGTCCCTTTCGGCGGCGGCGCAGGTGCTTGGCGTCGCGCAGCCCTCGCTGTCGCAATACGTACAGCGCATGGAGCAGGAACTGGGCGTCCAGCTGGTCGACCGCTCGCCGCGCGGCACCGTGCTCACCGAGGAGGGGCACCTGCTGGTGCGCCACGCCCGCGAGATCTGCGGCAGCATGGAGCATTGCATCGCGGAGATGCGCGATCTTGGCGGCGGCGTGCGCGGCAAGGTCGGCTTCGGCATGCCGCCCTCGGTGTCGATGGTCATGTCGGTGCCGCTGGCGGAGACGGTGCGGGTCGAACTTCCGGATGTGCGGCTGCGCGCCATCGAGGCAATGAGCGGCTATATCAAGAGCTGGATCGAGGACGAGACGGTCGATATCGGCTTCATCTACGATCTGGAGAAGGTCGAGCATTTCCGCATCATCCATGTTCTGGACGAGCAACTCTTCTTCTTTTCCGCGCCGGATACCTGGCCGCTCGACACGCCGCCGGGCGCGCCGGTGCCGATGCACGCGCTGGAAAAGCTGGAGATGATCCTGCCTGGCGTCTCGCACGGGCTGCGCAAGACCATCGAGCGCCACGCGGCGGCCTGCGATGTCAACCTCAACGTCGTCATCGAGATGGACGCGATGACCCAGATCAAGGAGCTGGTGGCGCGCGGTTCCGGCCACACGATCTTCGCGCCGGCGGCGGTGCACGACTTCGTCGCGCGCGGCGAGTTGCTCAAGGCGCCGATTGTCGAGCCGACGATTTCGCGCCCCGTCTATCTCGTCAGCAAGCCGACCCGGTTGATGAGCCGCGCCTGCCGGGCGGTCGAGGACATCACGCTGGAAGTTGCCCGCGACCTGGTGCGGCGGAACATCTGGGAAGGCCGGCTGATCGAGAGCTGACCGGCCGGATGCCGTGCATGCTTTGGAAACCGCTCCGGCGTGTCGGGGCAGGGTTTGACTCAGCCAGGTGTCGTTGCCTGCATGGTCACGACCCCGTCCTCGTCCCGGCGCACACGCAACTCCAGTCCGCCGCCGTCCGTCTCCCGCGCTTCCACCGTCACCGGCCGCTCGCACGTCAGCGGCGACAGGCCGCGATAGGAGAAGCTCTCCGGCAGCTTTCCCAGCAGCGTGGCGGCGAGGTTCTGCATCCAGATCGATTGCAGCGGACCATGGACGACGAGCCCGTCATAGCCCTCGACGCCGGTCGCGTAAGGCTGGTCGTAATGGATGCGGTGGCCGTTGAAGGTCAGCGCCGAATAGCGGAAGAGCAGGGTCGGCGTCGGGGCGATCTTCCAGCTGGCGATCGGCGACCAGTCCTCGGCGGGCTTTGCCGCAACGGCGCTGCCGGGCTTCGGGTCCTCGCGATAAACGATGTCGTGCCGCTCGACGATCCGGGTCTCGCCCGCCACCTCGTAGGCGTGATCGAGCGTGACGAAGCCGAGCGGACCGCTGCGCCCCTGCTTGAAGGTCACGTCGCGAATGGTCGAGATGCGGGTCACCATGTCGCCGGGCATCAGCGGCGCGCGGTATTCGAGCGCGCCGCCGGCCCACATGCGGCGCGGCAGCGGCAGCGCCGGCAGGAAGATACCGGTGCGCGGATGGCCGTCGCGGCCGAGTTCAGCCGGTTCGACCACGTCGGGGGCCAGGCACCAGTGGAAGCCGGCGGGGACCTCGCCGGGACCGAGCGCGCCGGCAAGCGTTGCCCGGTACTGCGACAGAAGCCGTTCGCCGACCTTTTCGGTGACACGCCGCTCGCGGCCTATCCAATCGGAATAGTCGCTCATGTTCAGGCTCCCGTGTGGCGGCCGAGTTCGCGGGCGGAGAGTGCCGAAAGACCCTGCATCGCCTGCCAGAGAACCTCGCCCCTGTCGCCGAGCAGGGCGCGGGCCTTGTTGCGCAACCCGGCCGCAAGTTCCGCCTCCGGCAACTGCCGGCCAAGATCGTGGTCGATGGCCAGCTGCGTGCCGTCGGCGAGTTTCAGAGACCCTTCGGCCTGCATGTCGGTGAGCGATGCGTCGCCCTCCACCGTGATCCGCCCGGCGAAAGCGCCGAGTTCCGGATCGGCGGCAAGCGCATCGGAATAAGTGTCGTCGCGGGCGGTGTCCTTGCCCGAAAGCACCATGCCGGCGAGCCAGTTGTAGCTGAACTTCACCTCCAGCCCGGTGCGCGGTGCCTTGATGTCGCAGACCGCCAGCCAGCGCGGGTTGGTGCGCAGATGCAGGCTTTCCACCGTCACGGTCGAGAGGTCCGGCGTCTCGCGCCGCGCCGTCAGGAGCGCCTCGATCATTGCATGGGTGCCGTGGCAACAGGCATGCAGCTTGTACTTGATGTCCTCGAACAGGAAGGTCGCGGGCGGCGGTGTCTCCCAGCCGGCCTCCGTATCCGGGGCATCGGAATGGGTCGGGATGAAACCCTGCGCGCCGGCCAGCCCGTCATCGGCCGAGGTGAAACCGAGCTTTGCGAGCCTCGCGCATTCGACACCGTTGGAGGCGGCGATGCCGGCATTGTAGGGCTTGCCCATCGTGCCGAACTGCGACTTGAGGCCCGAGGCGCGCGTTGCGCAAAGTCCGATGGCAGCGCGCATCTCCTCGCGCGTCAGCTCGAGAATGCGGCCCGCCGCGATGGTGGCACCGAAGGCCCCGGCGGTTGCCGTCTGGTGGAAGCCGCGATTGTAGTGGACGGCGCCGAGCGCCATGCCGATGCGCACGGACGCCTCCGCGCCGACGAGAAACGCTTCGACCACCGACTGCGCGGATGTCCCGGCTTCCTCGGCAACGGCGAGCGCTGCGGGGAAGATCGCCACGGAGGGATGGCCGACATGGCCGAAATGGGTGTCGTCATAGTCGAGCGCGTGGCTGGTCGCGCCATTGACCAGCGCAGCCATGCGCGCCGGTGCCGGCGCGCCGCCGAAGACCGAGGCCGCGCCGCGTCCGCCTTCGTCCTCCGCCAGCCGGCGCAGTTTGCCCGAAAGGGGCTCGTTGATGCCGGCGCGGCCGCAGACCAGCCAGTCGAACAGCGAGAGGCGGGCCATGGCGAGTGCGGGTTTCGGCAGGACGCCGGCGGGCAGCGCGGCGAGGTCGAGGATCCGGTCGATCAGGCTCATGCTTTCGGCGCTCCGTAGGATTTCGGCAGGCCGAGCACCTGCTCGGCGATGAAGCAGAGGATCAGGTTGGTCGAGATCGGCGCCACCTGGTAGAGCCGCGCCTCGCGGAACTTGCGCTCCACGTCATACTCCTCGGCGAAGCCGAAGCCGCCATGGGTTTGCAGGCAGGCCTCGGCCGCCTCCCAGCTCGCATCGGCGGCAAGCATCTTGGCGCTGTTGGCCTCGACGCCCGGATTGTGGCCGGCATCGTACATGGCGGCCGCCCGGTAGACGATCGCCTCGGCCGCCATCATGTGGGCATAGGCACGCGCCAGCGGGAACTGGACGCCCTGGTTCTTCCCGATCGGCGTGCCGAAGACGACGCGCTCCTTGGCATAGTTCGATCCCTTTTCGATGAACCACTTGGCATCGCCGATGCATTCGGCGGCGATCAGGATGCGCTCGGAATTCATGCCCGACAGGATGTAACGGAAGCCTTTTCCTTCCTCGCCGATCAGGCTGGAGGCGGGGATGCGAGCGTTGTCGAAGAAGATCTCCGTCGTCGCGTGATTGATCATCGTGCGGATCGGACGGATCTCGACGCCGTTGCCCTTGAGCTCGCGCAGGTCGATGAGGAAGACGGAAAGCCCGTCGGTCTTCGACTTCACCTGGTCGCGCGGGGTGGTACGGGCGAGCAGCACCATCAGGTCCGAATGTTCGGCGCGGGAGATCCAGATCTTCTGGCCGTTGACGACATAGTCGTCGCCCTCGCGCCGGGCGGTCGTCTTCAGGGCCAGCGTGTCGGTGCCGCTGGTCGGCTCGGTCACGCCGAAGGCCTGCAGGCGCAGCGTGCCGTTGGCGATGCCCGGCAGGTACTGCGCCTTCTGCTCCGGGCTGCCATGCCGCAGGACGGTGCCCATCGTGTACATTTGCGCATGGCAGGCCGCGGCGTTGCAGCCGTTGCGATGGATTTCCTCGAGAATGACGGCGGAGGCGGACAGGTTGAGACCGGACCCGCCATATTCCTCCGGGATCATCGCGGCGAGGTAGCCTTCGCGGATGAGGGCGTCGACGAAATCCTTCGGATAGGCGCGCCGCGTATCGAGGTCGCGCCAGTACTCGCCGGGAAACTCCGCGCAAACCCTGGCGACACCGTCGCGGATCGGGGCGTATTCTGCGGTCGGATCGAAAGCGTTCATTGGCATCCCTGTCGGTTGTCTCCGGCCAAAATCGCAGGTCCGCCGCCTTGCGGGAAATATCTTTGCATGTACGGAGCTATTGGCGGTTCTTATAGCACTGCCCGTGTCACCGCGGATCCAGGCATGCATAACCGTTTGCACAAGTGAGCGCCTGAAAAGTTGGGTTTAACCGGGCGCCGCTTGCCGTCATTATCGCAGGCACACGAAGACACAGGGGGCAGGCAGGGGGAGGCCGCCATGGTGAAGGTCACATACATTTCCGCAAGCGGTGTGGAAACAACCGTGGACGGGCGCGAGGGCGACAGCGTCATGGCGACCGCGGTCGCCAACAACATCGACGGCATTGTCGGCGAGTGCGGAGGGTCGATGGCCTGCGCCACATGCCATGTCTATGTCGATCCCGCCTTTGCCGACCGCCTTTCGCCGCGAAGCGACGACGAGGAGGCGATGCTGGAGGGTGCTGCCTCCGATCCGCGCCCCGAAAGCCGCCTGTCCTGCCAGATCCGGCTTTCCGCCGATCTCGACGGACTTGTCGTGCGCATGCCGGAAGAACAGATGTAACCGCGCCAGGGCAGGCGGGTCGAGGCCGCCTGCCGGGGCTGCAACATATCGAGACCGGCGGGGCGGGTGCGGCCGGTTCGGGAGGAGAGACACGTGCCGGATACCGTTGAGCTGGCGCCGCTGGACGAGGCGATCACCATCGCCGCGCTGACGAGCGATCCCTATCCGATCTACAAGCGGCTGCGCGCCGAGAGCCCGGTGCTTCGGGTGACGTCGGTCGGGCGCACCTTCCTGACCAAGGCTTCGGATACAAAGCTGGTCAAGGACAACGCGGTGCTGTTCAGCTCCGACGACCCCAACACGCCGATGAAGCGCGCGTTTCTCGCTCATACATTGATGCGCAAGGATGGCAAGGAGCACATGCGCGAGCGCATGGCGATGCTGCCGGCCCTGATGCCGAAGACCATCGGGGCCCATTGGGCGCCGCTCTATGAAAAGCTTGCGGCCGACTATGTCGGGCGGTTGCCGCGCGGCGAGGTCGTCGACCTGTTTCCCGCGCTCGCCGGTCCTCTCGCGGCGCGCATCCTCGCCCATATCATGGGCATTCCCGATGCCAGCGACGAGGAGATGCAGCGCTGGTCGCAGGTTTTGATCGACGGGGCTGGCAATTTCGGCTGGCGACCGGAGCCGTTCGAGGCTTCCGACCTGGCCAATGCCGAGATGGATGCCTGCCTGGAAAAGAACGCGGCGCGGCTGCGCGCCGAGCCGGACGCCTCGGCTCTCTCCATCATGATCAACTCGGAAAAGGCCATCCCCTGGAGCCAGATCGTCGCCAATGTGAAGATCGCCATCGGCGGCGGCATCAACGAGCCGCGCGACGCGCTCCTGACCATCCTCTACGGGCTTTTGAGCGAACGCGACCAGCTTGCCGAGGTGCAGCGCCGGGAGGCCTGGGCTGAGGCATTCGAGGAAGGGGTACGCTGGTGCGCGCCGATCCAGGCAAGCTCGCGGCTTGTCATGGAAGATACCGAGATCCGCGGCTTCCGCATCCCGAAGGGCGACACGGTGATGACGATCCAGGCCTCGGCCAACCATGACGAGGAGTTATACGACGACCCCGACCGCTTCATCGTCTTCCGGGAGCGCAACCCGCATCAGGCGTTCGGCTCGGGTCCGCATCACTGCGCCGGGGCGCATGTGTCGCGGCGCACGGTCGGAGCGATCCTGCTGCCGATGCTGTTCGACCGCTTCCCGGACATGGAGATCGTCGATCCGGGCTCCGTCGTCTGGCACGGCTTCGGCTTTCGCGGCCCGCTCAACCTGCCCGTCCGGCTGAAATAGATCCTGCGGCTGCCGGCTTCACGCGGGCCGACCTCATTTGGCCGGGGTCACTCCGGAATAACGGCGATGCCGTGGCCTTTCGGCGTGAGCCGGACGTCGTCGCCGACACCGCATTCGCCGCCGTCGGCGGGTGCCGTGACGAACAGGTCGCCGAGCGCCGTTCCGATCTCGTATTCCATGTATTTGCCCAGATAGCTTGCCGTGCGAACCGTGCCGGCGATGCCGCTCGCATCCGGCGTATCGCTGCGCGCGACCTTCAGCGCATCGGGGCGGATCGCCACCTTCACCGGGCCCTTGACCAGGCCTCGCGCCGGGGCGCTGGTCCGGGTGCCGTCAAGCTCCAGCGCCGCGACGTCGCCGTCGAGGGCGGTGATCGTACCGTCGACCACGTTGGCATCGCCGATGAAATCGGCGACGAAGAGATTGGCGGGCGCTTCCCACAACTCGCGCGGGCTTGCCTTCTGGGCGATGCGGGCATTGGACATGACAATGACCTCGTCGGAGACGGCGAGCGCTTCCTCCTGGTCGTGGGTGACATAGACGACGGTCAGGCCGAGGTCCTTCTGCAGCGCACGGATATCCTCGCGCACCTTGCGCCGGAGCCGGGCATCGAGATTGGAGAGCGGCTCGTCGAAGAGCAGGATCGAGGGTTCGAGCACCAGCGCCCTTGCGACCGCGACGCGTTGCTGCTGGCCGCCGGAGAGTTCCGAGGGCAGGCGCTGGTCGAAGCCGGAAAGGCCCAGAAGCCCGAGTTTCTCGCGCGCCATCTCGGCCGACTGTTCCTTGCCCATCCCCGAGGAGCGCGGCCCGTACATGACGTTTTCCAGAACGTTCATGTGGGGGAAGAGCGCATAGGACTGGAACACCATCGTGACGTCGCGCTCGGCCGCCGACAGGTGGGTAACGTCGCGCCCGTCGATCAGGATCCGGCCCTCGCTGGCAAGCTCCAGCCCGGCGATCATGCGAAGCGTCGTCGTCTTGCCGCAGCCCGAGGGGCCGAGCAGCGTCGTCAGGCTTCCCGCCTCGCAGCGGAACGAGACGTTGTCGACGGCGGTGACGGCGCCGTAGCGCTTGATGACGTTGACGAAGTCGAGGCTCGCCGGTCCCATCAGTTTCCTCCAGAGACGATTTCGCCCGAGCCGCGACGGCCGAGACGGGCCTCGCCGACAACGAGGCGGATGGTGGCGATAGCGGCGATCATGAAGACGATCATGAAGGCGCAATAGGCGATGGCGAGCGAGTATTCGCCCGCCTCCACCCGGCCGACGATATAGGCGGTGGCCATGTTGTAGCGCGCGGTCACCAGGAAGATGATCGCCGAGACGGCGGTCATCGCGTGGACGAAGGAGAAGACCAGCGTCGCGACGATGGCCGGTTTCATCAAGGGCAAGACCACGGCGACCAGCGTCCGTCCGGTGCTTGCCCGCAAGGTGGCCGAGGCCTCGTCGAGCGAGGGATCGATCTGAGACAGGGCCGCGATGCCGGCGCGAACGCCGACCGGCATGTTGCGGAAGACGAAGCAGGCGATGAGGATGAAACCGGTGCCGGTGATCTCCACCGGCGGCACGTTGAAGGCCAGGATATAGGCAACGCCGATCACCGTGCCGGGGATGGCGAAAGACAGCATCGTCAGGAATTCCAGCGACCGTCGTCCGCGAAAGTGCTGGCGGGCCAGAACATAGGCGGTGAGCAACCCGATGATCGTTGTCAGCGGCGCGGCGGCGGCGGAGACCAGCACCGTCGTCCAGAACGAGTCCCAGGCCGAGCCTGCCCAGAACAATCCGTTGTCGGTCCACTCGACGAGGAAGCCGGTGCGCAGGTGGTCCAGCGTCGGCGTCATGTCGAAGCGGCCGATATCCTTCACGAACCCACCGATCAGCACGATCGTGTAGACGGCGACCGTCAGCGCGATCCAGGGCACGATGACGCCCCACAGGCCTGCCGGCAGCCCTTTCGGCAGTTCCGTCGGCACGCCGCTGTCGCCCTTGCCGGAGACGGTGACGAAGGACGTCTTGCCGAGCAGGCGCATCTGCAGGACGAAGGCGGCCAGCGTGAACGCGAGAAGCACCATGGCGAGCACGGCGGCGCGGCCGGGCTCGTGCTGGGCGCCGACCACGGCGAAGAAGATCTTGGTCGACAGGACCTCGAAATTGCCGCCGAGCACCAGCGGATTGCCGAAATCGGCGAGGCTCTCGACAAAGGCGAGCAGGTAGGTGTTGGCGATCGCCGGCAGGAGCAGCGGCAGCGTCACCGTCATCAGGATGCGGGTGCGGGTGGCGCGCAGGGTCTGGGCGGCTTCCTCCAGTGTCGGCGACAGGGCCTTGAGCGCGCCGACCAGGATCAGGAAGGAGAGCGGCACCTGCGACAGCACCTGGGCAAGCAGCACGCCGGGCAATCCGTAGAGCCAGCGCGAGCGCGGAATGCCGAACAGGTCCCACATCGCCGTGGTGATGATGCCGGTGCGCCCGAACAGCACGATCAGCGCCAGGCCGATGACGAAGGGCGGGGTGATGATCGGCAGGATCGCCAGCGCATCGAAAGCGCGGGGAAAGCGCACGTTTGTGCGTACCGCGATCAGCGCCAGACCCAGCGCCAGCGAGGTGGAGAAGAAGGCCGCGAGAACGCCGAGAATGACCGTGTTGGGGGCAACGCCGCAGCGCACCGTCGACCAGAGGCAGGCGAGGGACCAGATGTCGCCCTGCAGCAACCGGTCGATGAAGACCCGGGCGGCGACATCGCTCTCGCCGTAAAAAGCCTCGGACAGCATCCGCATCACCGGCCAGAAGACGAAGAGCACGACGAGCGCACCGATCATGACGACGCTGACGGAGACGAAGCGGTCGTTGCGGAAGGCTCCGAAACGGGCAATCGAGCCGGCAAAGAGCGCGACCAGCGCGCCGGACATGATGGCGGCACCGGGACCGAGCGGGCGGGCGATCTCGCCTGCCGAAAGGCCGATGGCGGTTGCTGTCGCCGGCAGGAAGCCGGCAATAATGACGAGTGTGAGCGCCAGCAGGCTGCCACAGGCCCCGACAAGGGCCCCGGCCCGCGTGGCGCCGGCAAGGGCGGCGGCACCCGTTGCCGCGAATACCAGCGCGGCAAGGGCGGGCACCGCATGACCGGCGGCAAGGACGCCGGCAAGGCCCGCCGGGTCGTCCGCGTGAAACGCTAGCACCGCCGGGCAGAGGAGCCCGGCGGCGGTGACGAATACCGGAAAACGGTCGATCATCCTGACGCTTTCACTCCGGACCAGCGGGCGTCCGGCCGAAACCGGTCGAACCCCCACAGGCCGATCTTTCCCGAAATGCCGGGGCAGGACGCCTGCGCCCGGGAAGGCTCAGGGTGCCCCGGCAACGTCAAGGGTGTCACTTCGGCGCGGCGCCGACCTCGGCGTCCCACTTCGACAGAAGGCGGGTGCGCTCGTCCTTGGAGCCGTATTTGGCGAAGTCGTAGTCGATCAGCTTGATCGTGGAGAGGTCCGGCGCCTCCTTCGGCGCCTTGGCGCCCTTGTTCGACGGCACCTGGAAGGAATTGGCCGCCGCGCCCAGTTCCTGCGCCGCCGGCGTCAGGGCCCAGTCGTACCACTTCTTCGCGTTGTCCGGGTTCGGGCCGCCCTTGATGATCGACATGGAGCCGATCTCGTAGCCGGTTCCCTCGCAAGGGGAGACGACCTTGACCGGGGCGCCCTGCACCGCCTGGGTGACCGCGTCATGCTGGAAGGTGATGCCGATCAGCGTTTCACCGGTGGCCGCCGCCCGGGCCGGGGCCGCGCCCGACTTGGTGTACTGGTTGACGTTCTTGTGCATGCCCTTCATGAACTCGAACGCCTTGTCCTCGCCCATCAGCTGCACCAGCGTCGCGACCATCGTGTAGGCCGTGCCCGAGGAGTTCGGATTGGCGACCTGGATCTCGTCGCGGAACTCTTCCTTCAGGAGATCGGCCCAGCAGGCTGGCTCCGCCGCGCCGGTGGAGGCGAGCATTTCGGTGTTGAAGGAATACCCAAGTGCGCCGGCATAGATGCCGACGGTCTTGTAGCCGGACTGCTCGGCCTGGCTTGCCGCCCAGGGCTGCAATTCCGCCAGCATCGGCGACTTGTACTCGACCGTGAGCCCTTCCTCGGCCGCCTGCAGATGCGGATCGCCGGTGCCGCCCCACCACACGTCGCCGCGCGGGTTGGCGCCTTCCGCCTTGACCTGGGCCAGCGTCTCGCCGGAGGACTTGCGGGTCATGTTGACCTTGATGCCGGTCTCGCGCTCGAAGGCCTGGACCATCGGCCGGCACCATTCCTCCTGGACCGAGCAATAGACGGTGAGCTCGCCGTCGGCGGCGGCCGGCAACGACCAGAGCAACCCGGCAAGGCCGAGCGTCGCTCCGGATGCAAGTGCCCGCAGGCTCGTCGAGATCTTCATGCAGTCCTCCCTTTAACGTGCTGTTTTGCACAGCTGTTCATTAGTTGGCTGATCTTGAACGCTGGAAGGGGCGTCCGTCAATCGGTTCCGCTCGCCGCAGCGGAAAGGGCGATGCCCGACACCTCCGCGACCGCATCGGCGACGCCGGGTGCCGCGACGATGATCGGATTGCCCGCGGTCCACTCGCCGCTGAAGAAGTCGCTGACCCGCGCGCCCGCCTCGGCCGCGATGACGACGCCGCCGGCAACGTCCCAGGAATTGATGTGTCCTTCGACATAGCCATCCGTGCGCCCGCAGGCGACGGCGGCAAGGCCCATGGCGCCGGAGGCGGAACGCTTCACATTGGCGCCGGCGCCGAAGAGCCGTGCAACGGTCGCCAGATACTGCTCGACCGGCAGGCGCGGCGACCAGCCGTGTTCCAGCGTGGAGCGGGTAATGTCGTTCGTCGCCGCCGCGCGGATCGGCTTGCCGTTGAGGGTCGCGCCGTGGCCCTTGCGGGCCAGATAGATCTCACCGAGGGCCGGAGCTGCGATGCAGCCGAGTTCGGGCGTGCCGTTCATCATGAAACCGATGGAGACGCACCACGTGCGGTCGCCATGGGCGAAATTGGCGGTGCCGTCGATCGGGTCGACGATCCACAGCCTGTCGGCGACAGCGCCGCCGCCTTCCTCGCCCAGGACCCCGTCATCGGGAAAGGCTTCGGCCACCCGCCGGCGGATGAGCGTCTCGACGGCACCGTCCGCCTCGGTGAGCCAGTCCTGCGCGCCTTTCAGCGAAATGGCGAGCGAATCACGGTCCTCGAAGTAGCGCATCGCCAGCGCCGCAGCTTCCGCGGCGATGCCTTGAAGTGCCAGAAAACGCTGCGTCAATTCCATGTCGCGACTGCTGCTCATGCTCGCCTCTTACTTAGCCGACAAATATCTGTCATCATTGTTTTTCCACGTATTAGGCGGATGCGAAAGTCACAGGCCGGCATGTCGGCGCCATCTTTCGGTCCTAGAATGCGTCCACCGGAACTGCCGCGCCGCCAGCATCTTGCCGCGAAGCGGGAATGACAAGCCGGTTTCGAGGGCGTTTTGGAAACGTATCCAGAGCTGCCGATCGCAGCTCCGGCAATGGCGGCCTGATCCGGCCCGCTTCAGGGAATTGCAACAGGTTCGGGCGATACTGAGCCCGCCCTGTATGGAGGTCTAGAGACGATGATGAGTGCGAGTGCGGTCTTCGTGCATCTGATCGGCGGCGTTGCCCTGCTGATCTGGGCTGTGCGGATGGTGCGGACGGGGGTCGTGCGGGCGTTCGGGTCGTCGCTGCGCTCGGTGCTGGCTTCGGCGACGCGCAACCGCGTCACCGCCGTTCTCGCCGGGGCGGGTGTCACGGTCCTGATGCAGAGCGCCACCGCGACGGCGATGTTGCTGACCTCCTTCTCCCGGCGCGGGCTTGTGCCGCTGGCGATGGCGCTTGCGGTGGTGCTCGGGGCCGATGTCGGGTCGGCGGTCGCCGCCCAGCTCCTGTCGCTCAACGTCTCGCATCTGTGGCCCGTCTTCGTTGCCGCCGGCGTCGTCACCTTCCTTGTGTCCGATGCCGACCGGCCGCAATGTATCGGGCGCGCCCTTATCGGCCTCGGCCTTCTGACCCTGTCGCTGCAGCATCTGCGCTCGACCGTGGTGCCGCTGGCCGAATCCGAGACGTTCGGGCTGGTGCTTGCAGCGCTTGCCGGAGAGCCCATCCTTGCCGCTATCCTCGCCGCCGGCATCACCTGGGCCGCGCATTCATCGCTCGCCGTCGTTCTGGTGATCGCGACGCTGGCGCTTACCGGCGCGGTGACGCCGACGCTCGCCATTGCCGCGGTTCTCGGAGCCAATGTCGGTGCGGCGGCCGCACCGCTGTCCGCCAACTGGGGAGCGGCCGCGGAAACCAAGCGCGTGCCGTTCGGCAACCTGATCATGCGCGGCGCGGTTGCGGCCGTGCTCATCCCCTTTGCCGGTTCTCTCGCCGAACTCGCTGCCTCCTTCGGGCTCGACGGGGCCCGGCTGACGGTCGACGCGCATCTTGCGTTCAACATCATGGTCGCGCTGATCTTCGTGCCGCTGATCGGGCCCGTCTCGCGGCTGCTGGAGCGCATCGTTCCGGCAACGCCGCAACCGGCGGATCCGGCCCGCCCACGCTATCTCGCCAGCGTTCCTGCCGATGTCTCGTCCGAGGCGCTGGCGGCGGCGCATCGCGAGGCGCTGGCGCTGGGCGACCGGGTCGAGGCGATGCTGATCAAGTCGATGGAGGCGCTGGAAAGCGGCGACCCGAAGCTCATCCGCGAGCTGCGCCTGGCCGATGACGCGGTCGACGCGGTCAACGAGGCGATCAAGCTGCACCTGGTCCGCATGTCGCGCAAGGGCATGTCGGAGGAGGATTCCCGACGCTTCATGGAGATCCTTTCCTTCACCACCAACCTGGAGCATATCGGCGATGTCATCGACAAGCAGCTGCTCGAGATGGCGGAGAAGAAGGGGCGGGCGCATCTGGCGTTCTCCAGCGAGGGGCTGGCCGACCTGAAGGCCTTCCATGCCCGTGTGGCGTCGAACTTCTCCACCGCGCTCAACGTCTTCGCCACTGGCGACCCTGACCTTGCGCGCCGGTTGTTCGCCGAGAAGACGGCGATCCGCGACCTGGAGCGCCACTTCGCCGAACGGCACTATGCGCGGCTGCGGGCCGGCGTCACCCTGTCGATGGAGACGACCTCGATCCACATGGACGTGCTGCGCGACCTGAAGCGGATCCACGGTCACTTCGTCGTCGTCGCCCAGCCGATCCTCGAGGCTTGCGGCGAGCTGTCGGACACGCGGCTCAGGTCGGGCGATCCGGCCGGCCCCGGGCGTCCGGCCTCCTATCGCCGGACCGAGGCGGACGGCGCCCAGCCGGCTTGAGGATGCTGCCGGCCCGATACTTTTTCCGGCGTTCCGGCGCGGGGCCGTGAGTGGCCCGCCCGGCCTTTGCCTTCGAACCCGGCGCACCGGCGACCGCCGGGTTTCATCGCGGCATGCGCGGGAAACCTCTTCCCTCGCGGACAGGTGCCGTGTCACGGCATCAATAGGCGCTTGCGTTCTCATTTATATCTAGTATTCTTGATATATGGATAAAAATACCGCGCTTGAGGCCTTCGCGGCCCTGTCACAGGAAACCCGGCTCGACGTATTGCGCCTGCTCATCCGCGCCGGCGGCGAAGGGATGCTGGCCGGAGACATCGCAGTTGCCCTCGATGTGCGGCAGAACACGATGTCGACCAATCTTGCCGTGCTGCATCGCTCCGGGCTTGTGCGCAACGAGCGACAAGGCAGGGCGGTGCGCTATTTCGCCGATATGGCGGGCCTGCGCTCGTTGCTTGTCTTCCTGATGGAGGATTGCTGCGGCGGTGCGCCGGACCTCTGCCGGCCGGTGCTTGATGCCCTCGTTTGCGATTGTTGAGGAGAAGTCCGATGGATGGAAAGACCTATAATGTGCTGTTCCTGTGCACCGGCAATTCGGCGCGCTCGATCATGGCCGAAGCGATCATGAACCGGGTCGACGGCTTTCGTGCCTTCTCCGCCGGTTCCCAGCCCAAGGGCGCGCCGCATCCCATGACGCTAGACCTGTTGCGCGGCCTTGATATCGACACCTCCTTCGCCCGTTCCAAGAGCTGGGAGGAGTTCGGGGCCGAGGGCGCTCCGGAGCTCGATTTCGTTTTCACCGTTTGCGACGACGCGGCGGGCGAAGCCTGTCCCGTGTGGCCCGGCCAGCCGATGACGGCGCATTGGGGCGTGCCCGATCCGGCCGCCGTCGAGGGCAGCGAAGCGGAGCGTCGTCTTGCCTTCTCCGAAGCCTACCGGATGCTGAATGCCCGTATCACCGCCTTTGCCAGCCTGCCGCTTGCCAGCATCGACTCGCTCTCCCTGCAGGGGCGTCTTGACGACATCGGCCACAAGGACAGGCAGGAGAGCGCCTGATGGCTGTTGTCATTCACCACAATCCCGACTGCGGTACCTCGCGCAACGTGCTGGAGATGATCCGCGCCGCGGGCGAGGAGCCGGTCGTGATCGAATACCTGCAGACCGGCTGGACGCGGCCTCAGCTTCTGGCGCTCTTCGCCGGGGCCGGGCTGACGCCGCGCGAGGCGCTGCGTGTTTCCAAGTCGCCGGCGGAAGAGCTCGGCCTGACCGATCCTTCGGTGGATGACGAAACGATCCTTGCCGCGATGCTGGAACATCCGGTTCTCGTCAACCGGCCGATCGTGGTGACGGTGAAGGGCATCCGCCTTTGCCGTCCGTCCGAGACGGTTCTTGAGATCCTTCCCGCCCCGTTGGCGGACGCCTTCGTCAAGGAAGACGGAGAAATCGTCCCTGCGGCCGGTGGAGCATCGTGACCTTGCGCGCGGATCCCCTTGCCGAACTGCCGAACATCGACGGCACCCAGATGCAGCCGGTCGACCCGGGCCTTTATGCCGCAAGCGACGATCCCGGCCACGCGCCGCGCATCCTGCTGCTTTACGGCTCGCTCAGGGCGCGCTCGTTTTCCAGGTTGGTGGCCGAGGAGGCGCAGCGGCTGCTGGCCTGGCACGGTTGCGAGGCACGGCTTTTCGACCCGCGCGGATTGCCGCTTGTCGATGCCGAGCCCGTCGATCATCCCAAGGTGCGCGAATTGCGCGAGGCGGCGATGTGGTCGGAGGGAATGATCTGGGTCTCTCCGGAGCGCCACGGGGCGATGACCGGCATCATGAAGACGCAGATCGACTGGCTGCCCTTGTCGCTTGGAGGCGTGCGCCCCACCCAGGGCAAGACGCTTGCCGTGATGCAGGTCTGCGGCGGATCGCAGAGCTTCAACGCGGTCAACCAGTTGCGCATTCTCGGCCGCTGGATGCGGATGGTGACCATCCCCAACCAGTCGTCGGTGGCGCGCGCCTTCGCCGAGTTCGGCGAGGACGACCGCATGAAGCCGTCCTCCTACTACAACCGCATCGTCGATGTGGTGGAGGAACTGGTGAAGTTCACCTGGATGGTGCGTGGCCGCGCCGGGCCGCTGGTCGACCGTTATTCGGAGCGGGTCGAAACCACCGCCCAGACCTCCGCCCGGGTCAACCAGCGCTCGATCTGAACCCCTGCCGCTGCCATGTCGCGGGCGTGCCGGAGCGCGCCGTTTTGCGCCTGTGTCCGCCCCGTGAAAATCGGCTAGTCTCCTCAACGGGTTCACATGGAGGCGACGGCGGGCATGCCTGCCCTGGCTATGGTATCAACGGGCATGATCGACAAGCTGGAAATGTTCATCGCGCTGGTCCGCGAGCGTCACTTCGGACGCGCTGCGGAGAGCATCGGCATCACGCAGCCGACATTGTCCTCCGCCATCCGGCAGCTGGAGGACCAGCTCAACGTGCAACTCGTGCATCGCGGATCGCGGTTCCAGGGACTGACGCCGGAGGGCGAGCGGGTGCATGCGCTGGCGCTCAGGATCGTCGGCGACATGCGGGCCCTGCGCGAGGAGATGCGGGCGGTGCGCTCCGATCTTGAGGGGACGCTGCGCATCGGCGTCGTGCCGACGGCGCTGCCGATGGTGGCCGACCTCGTGTCGCCCTATGCCGCGCGCCATCCCGGCGTGCGCTTCCAGATCCTGTCGCGGACATCGGCCGAGATCCTCGAGCAGATCGACCGGCTCGATCTCGATGCGGGCATCACCTATCTCGATAGCGACGCGCTGCGTCGGCGCACGCGCTTCCCGCTCTACGAGGAGCGCTATTGCCTGCTCGTCTCCGTATCGGACCCGCTTTCGGCGCGCGAGACCGTCAGCTGGCAGGAGGTTGGCGGCGAGCAGCTTTGCCTGCTGACACCCGACATGCAGAACCGCGCCATCGTCGACCGGCATCTGGCTGCTGCCGGCATCACCGCGCGGGCGCGGGTGGAGTCCAATTCCATCATCGCCCTTGCCGCCCATGTGATGACCGGCAAATGGGCCTCCGTGGTGCCGGAAAAGCTTGGCGCGATGTTCGTGTCCGGCGGGCTGCTGGCGGCCGTGCCGATCCGGGGTGACGATGTGGAAGGCTCCCAGACGATCGCCATCGTGGTGGCGCAGCGCGAACCGCTGACCCCGCTGCTCTCGGCACTTGTCGACATAGCCGGCGGCCGGCGCGGTTGACGGCGCGCGGCTTCCGTCGGAACACGGGCTGAACAGTTCTTGATAGAAATCCGATCAATATCGACAAGTTTTGCGTTCGATATTTTCGAGATTTATCGCTTCCGCGCGCTCCACCGGGTGGTTTGACGACCGCGCCGTCCTTCCTTGCATCTTCCTCGCGCCGTACGTTTCGCCGTACCTCCTGCCTTGCCCCCTCCGCCTGCCTTTCCCGACCGCTGTCGTAGGGGCAGCCGGTTTTCGATAACATACCGACTGGTGGGTATTGACATCATGCCCACCGGTTGGTATCCATTTCGCATACTGACCGGTATGGAGGTTGTCGCCGCAAGACGCTATTGCAAGCGGATGACAGTTTCACCGGCGACAGGAGAGGATCCGGAGAGATGGCAAGGGGCACGACAGCGATCGGGACGGGCGTGGCCAAAGGCTCTGGCGACGGGGCGGCCGCGACTGCGGGTGCGGCGGCGAAGGCCGAGGAGCGGCACCGCTCCAAAACCCGGCTGCTGGAGGCGGCGCTGAGCGTCATCCGCACGAAGGGCTACACCGCGACCCGTGTCGAGGATGTCTGCGAGGCGGCGGGCCTGACCAAGGGCAGCTTCTTCCACCATTTCAAGAGCAAGGAGGAATTGGCGGTGGCCGCGGCCGACTACTGGTCGCAAACGACGGACGCCTTCTTTGCCACCGCGTCCTACCACGCCCCGTCCGACCCGCTGGAGCGGCTGCTGGCCTATATCGACTTCCGCAAGGAGATCCTGGTCGGCGAGGTGCCGGAATTCACCTGCCTTGTCGGAACAATGGTGCAGGAGGTCTACGAGACGGTTCCCGCGATCCGCGATGCCTGCGACCGCTCGATCTCCGGCCACGCAGCCGAACTGGAAAAGGACATCGCCAAGGCCAAGGCGCTTTACGCACCGGACGCGACATGGACGCCGGAAAGCCTGGCCCTGCACACCCAGGCGGTGATCCAGGGCAGCTTCATCCTGGCCAAGGCGCGCATGGGCGCGCAGGTGGCGGCGCAGTCGCTCGACCATCTGCGCGCCTATGTCGAAATGCTTTTCGCGCAATCGAAAAAGGGAGACTGACCATGCGCAGGATCACGGCAACCGTCTTCCTGACGCTCGACGGCGTCATGCAGGCACCGGGCGGACCGGAGGAGGACCAGGAGGGAGGCTTTGCCCATGGCGGCTGGAGCGTGCCGCACTGGACGGACGCGATGATGGCGGAAATCAACCGGCGCTTCGCCGAACCGCTCGAGTTGCTGCTCGGCCGGCGTACCTACGAGATTTTCGCCGCCCACTGGCCGCATGCCGGCGACGATGTGTTGGCGCTCAAGATCAACACGGTCACCAAATACGTGGCGACCTCGCGTCCCGAGGGGCTCGACTGGCAGAACAGCGTGAGCCTCGGCGAGGATGCGGCCTGTGCACTGAAGCCTGTGCTCGCAAGCGAGGGACCGGACCTGCTGCTGCAGGGCAGCAGCGTGCTGGCGCAGACGCTGCTTGCCCAGGACATGATCGACGAATTGAGCCTGTGGACCTTTCCGGTCTCCACGGGAAGCGGCAAGCGCTTCTTCGGCAGCGGGGCAATGCCGGCAAGCTTCCGGCTGGTCGAGGTGTCGCGGTCCGAAAGCGGCGTGCTGATGACGACCTACCGGCGCGCCGGCGAGATTGTGACCGGATCCTTCGCGATCGATCCGCCAAGCGCGGCGGAACTGGCGCGGCGGCAGGTCCACGCGGCCGGCGGCTGAGGCCGAACCCGGGCAAAGCCCGCAAGAAGAGCCCGTAAACGGGACATCCAGACACGAACCTATTGCCAGACGCCGGGGCGGGTGCGCCGCCGGCAACGGGAGAGCCGTGTCCGGCATCAGGCCGGCGGCATCCCGTTTCACCAAGGAGGAGTGAGAGATGAACACGCATGTGAACCCGAGCGTCGACCGGGCGGCGGAGGCCGAGATCCGGGCATTGGTCGTCGAGTGGTCGGCGGCACTGGAAGCCCGCGACACGGAAAGGCTGACGGCCGCCTATACGGATGAGACCGTGCTTTATGACGCGATCCCGCCGTGGCGCACCGTCGGCCGCGCCGCGATCAAGGCTGCCTGGGACGCCTGCATGCCGCATCTGCCGGAGCGCTTCACGTCCCGGCATGATGAGCTTGAGGTCAAGGTTTTCGGCGACGTGGCGCTGGTCCACGGGCTGCACAGGATGATGCCGGAGGACGGCGAGCATCCGTGCGGCATGACCCATATCCGCGTCACCTCGGTGTTCCGCCGGGTGAACGGGCGCTGGCAGGTGGACCACGAGCACGTGTCGGTGCCCTTCGATCCGATGACCGGCCAGGTCGCCGCGATCACCGAAATCTGACGTCGGCCGAAAGTCCCGACCGGAACCGGCGGGACGGAGAAACGAGGAGAGAGACAATGACAAGTGTGATCGAAAAGGCAGCCAGCCAGGGCGTCCACAGCCTCAGCCCGCATCTGGTCTGCGCGGGTGCCGCGGATGCGATCGAGTTCTACAAGAACGCCTTCGGCGCGGAGGAACTGATGCGGCTTGCCGGCGCGGACGGGCGCATCATGCATGGCTGCGTGCGCATCAACGGTTCGTCGGTGATGCTCGTCGACGAGGCGCCCGACTGGGGCCTGTCCGGTCCGAAGGCGCTGGGTGGCACGCCGGTGACCCTGCACCTGGTCGTGGAGGATGCGGATGCGGCTGCCGCGCGCGCCGTCGAGGCGGGCGCGACGCTGGTCATGCCGGTCGCCGACATGTTCTGGGGCGACCGCTACGGTCTCGTCGAGGATCCGTTCGGTCATCGGTGGTCGGTCTCCACGCCGGTGCGCGAGATGAGCGCCGAGGAGATCCAGATGGCGGCGAAGGACGCCATGTGCGGGGAGGCGGCCGCGCCCGCGTGACACCTCAAAGGCTTGAGGCGCCGAGG
The DNA here is from genome assembly GCF_965276915.1 of Stappia sp. Lineage (GTDB taxonomy): Bacteria > Pseudomonadota > Alphaproteobacteria > Rhizobiales > Stappiaceae > Stappia. The sequence continues at coordinate 4,755,272 of NZ_OZ255709.1, read as the reverse complement.
GGCGGGCGGAATGCGGCCCGCCCTTAGGGCGTCCTGTTTTTATTTTTCTCAACTGCCTTGTTTTGACCATGCTTGCGGTCTATATGTCTCTCATCGATCTTGCATGTCGAACTTTGTTCCTGGCGCCAACCGCGCCTTCGGCGATCTTCCTCTATCAAAATCGATCTGAACCGTTCGCCGCGTTCCATGCGCGGTGAGCACCTATCCGTTCGCGATTCGAAAAGGAAATCGTCATGAACACTGGTACCGTCAAGTTCTTCAATTCGGCCAAGGGCTTCGGCTTCATCGAGCAGGGCAATGGCCAGCCGGACGTCTTCGTCCACATCTCCGCTGTCGAGCGCGCTGGCATGCACAGCCTCGTCGAAGGCCAGAAGGTCAGCTTCGAGATCGTCAAGGACAGCCGCAGCGGCAAGAGCGCTGCCGAGAACCTTCAGGACGCATAAGGCGCAAGCCGCGTTCATGAAATCGCGCTTCTGATACCTGACCACGGATGTACTGGCAGGGATCATTGAGGCGCAGGAGAAGGCCGGGTTCGCCCGGCCTTTTTGCGTTTTGTCGCTGCCCGGCCTGACCCATGTCAGGCGGCAAGCGCCTCGGCATCACTGCCGGCCGGCAGGCGCAGCGGACAGCCCGGATCGGTGACAGCGCGCCAGATGGCGCGAACCACATCCTCGGACCGGGTAGGTTCTTCCGAGGCACTTTCCATGAACGCGCTCATGACCTTCTCGATGAAAGGCTTGTAGGCCTCCGGCGTCTCTTTCGCTTCCGCCATCGAGGCTCTCGCGTTGCTGCCGAAGCTCGTCGAGGGGGCCCGTCCCGGCAGGACCAGTGCGGTGCGGATGCCAAGTGGCGCGAGTTCGAGAGCCAGGCATTCTGTATAGGCATTCACGGCAGCCTTGCTGGCCGTGTAGACCTGCAGCAGCGGCAGCGGTTTCAGCGTGACGCTGGACGAGACGTTGACAATGACACCCGCGCCCCTTGCCCGCATTTGCGGCAGCACGGCGCGGATCATCTCGAACGTGCCGAATGTGTTGGTCTCGAAGATCCGCCGGACGGTATCTTCCGAGGCGCTTTCGAAGGCGGACAGCCAGCCGACCCCGGCATTGTTGACCAGCGCATCGATCTCGCCGGCGGCTTCCACGGCGCGGGCGATGCTCCGGGTGTCGGTCACGTCCAGCGGCAGGACACGCAAACGCTCCGAGGCGGGCAGCAGCGTCTCATCGGGCTTGCGCATGGTGGCAAGGACGGACCAGCCCCGGTCGAGGAAGTGGCGCGCGGTTTCAAGACCGAAGCCCGAGGAACATCCTGTGATCATCACGGTCGTCATGGAGAAGTCTCCTGTTGTTGGACGGCTTTGATATCGACCGGATGAACCGGATGTTCTATGGACTGAAGTCCTTTTCTGTTTATCGAAAGTCCGAAATGGCTGATCCGCTCTCAGAAGTCATCTCGCTTTTGCGACCGCAGGCGCCCCGTTCGAAGCTCGCCGAGGCGTCGGGGCCCTTCCGTGTGCGACGGGATGACGTCGACGAGGTGTTCTATTGCATGGTGCTGGCCGGGAGGCTTCGTCTGCAGGTGGATGGCAGGCCGCCGCTGGATCTTTGTGCCGGTGACTTTGTCCTTGTTCCCGCTGTCGCTGCCTTCACGGTTTCAAGCCTCGATCCGCCTCCGCCGCCGGGCCTCGTCAGCCGTCCCGTTGCCGGTGAGGACGGCATTGTCCGAATCGGGGCTTCCCCGGGCCGCGCCGAGGTCGTGCAACTGATCGGGCATTGCAGTTTTGCGAGCCCCGATGCCGGGCTTCTGGTCTCGCTTCTGCCGGACATGGTTGTGGTGCGCGGCGAAGGCCGCCTGGCCACCCTGGCCGCACTGGTGCGGGACGAGGCGCGCGCGGATCGCCCGGCGCGGGATGTGGTCGTGGAGCACCTTCTGCAGGTCCTGCTGATCGAGGCTTTTCGTTCATCCACCGGCTCCGAAGCGCCTTCTGGACTGCTCGGCGGCCTGACCGATGCTCGCGTCGGGCCGGCGTTGCGGGCATTGCATGCCGCGCCCGGCCATGGCTGGACCGTGCCCGACCTGGCGAAGCAGGCAGGGCTGTCCCGCTCGGCCTTCTTCACGCGCTTCAACCGGATCGTTGGCGTCGCGCCAATGGGTTACCTGCTGAACTGGCGGATGACACTGGCAAAACACATGCTACGCGCGGGGTCTCATGGGATCGCCGAAATCTCGGACAGGATCGGTTACGGCTCCGTCAGTGCATTCAGCACCGCGTTTACGCGTCATGTCGGATGCCCTCCGGCGCGTTTTGCAAAGACCCTGGCTGCCGCGGAGTGAGCGGAGGCAGGTGCCGGAGGGCGGAGGGTGCAGCAGCTGCTTACCGCCAACCAGTCCTCTCGTGCGACAGGGCCTTGATGACGCCGCGCAGTTCCGCAAGGCCGCGCATGCGGCCGATCAGCGGGTAGCCGGGATGGGTGTCGCGGCCAAGGTCCGACAACAGCGCGTGGCCGTGGTCGGGGCGGTAGGGGATTTCCGCATCACGCCGGCCCTCCCTCTCGCGGCGGCGCTCCTCCGCCAGCAGCACGGCGGCAAGCGCCACCATGTCCGTGTCGCCGGAAAGATGCGCGGCCTCCTCGAAGCTGCCGTCCGGGTCTTTCCTCACATTGCGCAAGTGGGCGAAATGGATGCGGTCCGCGAAGCGGGCGGCGATCGCCGGCACGTCGTTGGCCGGATTGGCGCCGAGCGAGCCGGAACACAGCGTCAGGCCGTTCTCCAGCACCGGCAGGCAGTCGAGGATCCAGGCGATGTCGTCTTCGTCCGAGACGATGCGCGGCAGGCCGAGAATGTCGCGCGGCGGGTCGTCCGGATGGACGCAGAGCCGCATGCCGAGTTCCTGGGCGACCGGTATCACCTCCTTCAGGAAGCGGGCGTAATTGGCGCGGAGCGCGTCGGCGTCGATGCCCTCGTAGCGGATCAGTTCCCGGCGCAGGGCCGGGATGTCGTAGCGGTCATAGGCACCGGGCAGTCCCGCCATGATGGCATGGGTCAGCCGTGCACGGGCGGCCTCGTCCGAGGCCTCGAACCAGGCTTTGGCACGGGCGCGCAGCTCCGGCGGGTGGTCGTCCTCGGCACCTTCGCGCTCCAGCATGAAGAGATCGAGCGCGCAGATATGGACGGCCTCGAAGCGCAGGCAGGTGCCGCCGCCCGCAACCGGGCTTTCAAGCTCGGTACGGGTCCAGTCGAGCAGCGGCATGAAATTATAGCAGATGGTGGTGATGCCCTCGGCGGCCAGATTGGCGAGCGACTGGCGATAGCTGGCAAAAAGCGCGGAAAGATCGCCCTCGCCGCGCTTGATCCGCTCGTGCACGGGCAGGCTTTCCACCACGGTCCAGGCAAGGTCGGGATGAGAGGAAGAGACCAGGCCCTTGCGCGCCGCGATCGCCTCGCGCGTCCAGACCTCGCCATAGGGTACCTCGTGCAGGGCGGTGACGATGCCGGTGGCGCCTGTCTGCGCGATCTCGTCGAGCCCGATGCGGTCGAGCGGTCCGTACCAGCGCCAGCTTTCAAGCATGGGAGACCTCGGCCATGTGGCGCGCGCCGTGACGGCCAAGCCCGGCATGGGCCTCTACCAGGGACGTGCGGAAGGTTTCGTCTGCGGCAAGGGAGGCCGGGAAGATCTCCCTGAAGGAGAGAAGGGCTGCGACCTTGGTCGCGCTGTCGGGCGCGCCGTCCAGCGCGGCGCGCAGGCGGGGGCCGAGCGGATCGCGCACGTCGATGGGTTTGCCGAAAAGGTCCGTGCCGCCGACATAGGTCATCCAGGCGGCGACGGCGAGGATGAGGCCGGACATCGGCCGGCCGGCCGCAAGCCCTTCGGCGAGCTGGGACAGGATGCGCTGCGGCAGTTTCTGCGAGCCGTCCATGGCGATCTGCCAGGTGCGGTGCCGGATCGCCGGGTTTGCGTAGCGGGTCTTCAGCGCGGTGGTGTAGGCGGCAAGGTCGGTGCCGGGCGGCGGAGTGAGCCCGGGAACAATCTCGTCGGTCCAGACCCTGTCGGCGAAGCGTGAGAAGGCGGGGTCGGCGATCGTGTCGGCGATGGTCTCGTGGCCGGCGAGATAGCCGAGATAGGCAAGCGCCGAATGGGTTCCGTTGAGGCAGCGCAGCTTCATCAGTTCATACGGGGCGACATCGGCGACGAGTTCGACCCCGGCCGTGGCAAGGTCGGGTCGGGCGTTGCCGACGAAATCGTCCTCCACCACCCATTGGCGGAACGGTTCGTGCAGCACCGGGCTCTCGTCGCGCCGGCCGATGATCTCGGCGACGCGGTCGAGATCTTCCGGTGTCGTTGCCGGGACGATGCGGTCGACCATGGTGGAGGGGAAGCGGGCTTCCGCTGCGATCCATTCGGCAAGGGCCGGCTCGACAAGTCCGGCGAGTTCCAGCACGACGCCCTTCACCAGATGGCCGTTGTCGGGAAGGTTGTCGCAGGTCAGCACGGTAAAGGGCGGGATACCGGCCGCGCGGCGGCGGGCGAGCGCGGCAACGAGAAAGCCGATGGCCGAGACCGGGCGGTCCGGGTCGGCGAGATCGGCGAGGATGTCCGGATGGGCGCGGTCGAGCCGCCCGGTTGCCGGCTGGTGGCAATACCCCTTCTCGGTGACGGTCAGCGTGACGATCTTCACGCCCGCGGCGGCCATCAGCGCGACGACTGCTTCCGGATCTTCCGGCGCCACCAGCACATCGGTCAGCACTTCGACGGTGCGGGCGGTGCGGCATTCGGGGTGGAGCTCGAGCGCGGTATAGGCAAAGCCCTGGGGGGCGAGCCGGTCGCGCTGGTCGGGGCGCTTCAGGGACACGCCGGCAATGCCCCAATCGCCGCCCGAGGCGGCCATCGCCTGGGCGATGTAGAGGGCGCCATGAGCGCGGAAGAAGGCGCCAAGGCCGAGATGGACGATGCCGGTTGCGGGGCGGGGTGCGGGCGACCTGGACAGGCGGAGCAGATCAGCGGGCAAGCCAGCCTCCGTCGACCGGGATCACCGCGCCGTGGATGTAGCGGGCGGCGGGGGAGGCGAGGAAGACGGCGGTGCCGGCGATGTCCTGCGGATCGCCCCAGCGGCCGGCGGGAATGCGCTCCAGGATGGCGGTGTTGCGGGCCGTGTCCTCGCGCAGTGCCTCGGTGTTGGCGGTGGCGATGTAGCCGGGCGCGATGGCGTTGACGTTGATGTTCTTCGCCGCCCACTCGTTCGCGAGGATCTTGGTGACGCCGGCAACGCCGTGCTTGGCGGCGGTGTAGGAGGGCACGCGGATGCCGCCCTGGAAGGAGAGCAGCGAGGCGATGTTGACGATGGAGCCACCTTCGTCCCTGGCGAAAAGCTCGCGGCCGAAGGCCTGGGCGGTGAAGAACAGCGCCTTCAGGTTGGTGTCCATCACCGCGTCCCAGTCGGCCTCGGTGAAGTCGGCGCTGTCGGCGCGGCGGATGATGCCGGCATTGTTGACGAGGATGGTGTAGCCGGCGCCTGCGAAAGTATCGCGCGCGGCCATCGGGTCGGCGAAGTCGAGGATCAGGCTGCCGGCCGATCCGCCGGCAGCGGCGATGGCGGCCACCGTTTCGTCCGAGGCGCGGCGGCCGGCACAGGTGACGCTGGCGCCGGCAGCGGCGAGCGCCACCGCGATAGCCTGGCCGATGCCGGCATTGGCGCCGGTGACCAGCGCCTTGCGTCCGGCAAGCGAGAAGGGGGCGGCGGGCTGTGCGGCGGTCATTTCATCTCCGCCATGCTGACGAAGTCCATGTCGGTGTAGTCGACATTGTCGCCGGCCATCGCCCAGATGAACGTGTAGGAGCCGGTTCCCGCGCCCGAATGGATCGACCAGGGCGGCGACAGCGCGCCCTCCTCGTTGGCGACAACGAGATGGCGGGTCTCCTGCGGCTCACCCATCAGGTGCAGCACGCGCTGTTCGTCCGACATGTCGAAATAGAGATAGGCCTCCATCCGCCGGTCATGGACATGGGCGGGCATGGTGTTCCAGACCGAGCCGTCCTCAAGCGTGGTGTAGCCGAGCACGAGCTGGCAGCTTTCCATCACCAGCGGATGGACGAACTGGTTGATGGTGCGCTTGTTGGAGGTCTCGACGGCGCCGAGCTTGACGCAGTTGGCCTCGGTCAGGCGGATCAGCCGCGCCGGCAGGGCGCGATGCGCCGGGGCGGAGGTGATGTAGAAGCGGCCCGCGCCGGAGAAGCTGACCGCGCCAGTGCCCATGCCCAGATAGAGCACGTCGCCGCGCTCCAGCGTCCAGCTTTCGGTCCCGGCCGAAACCTTGCCGGTCTCGCCGATGTTGACGATGGCCATCTCGCGCCGTTCCAGGAAGGTCGCGGTGCGGGTCTCCTCGACCTTGTCGAGGACGAGGGTTCCGGCACCGGGCACGGCGCCGCCCATGACGAAGCGGTCATAGTGGGTGTAGACGAGGCGGATCTCGCCCTCGCGGAACAGGTCGCCGACATGGAAGTGGCGGCGCAACTCGTCCGTTCCCATGGTCTTTGCATGGTCCTGGTGGATGGCGTGGCGGGTTTCAACGCTCAGCATGGCGGATCCTCGAAACGGGGTGGGTGCGGCCTGCGGGGCTGCCGGCCGCGAAACGGGTGCGCGAACGATCAGAGAAAATCGTCGCGGCGCGGGGTGAAGCCGTCGACCAGACGGCCACCCTCCAGGCAGCGGCAGCCATGCACCGCGCCGGAGGGAATGACGAAACTGTCGCCCGGACCGACCTCGAACTCCTCGCCGGCAAGCGAGAAGACGAAGCGGCCGCTCTCGACATAGGTCGACTGGATGTGCGGGTGGTTGTGCAGTTTCCCTTGGGCGCCGGCCTCGAAATCGAAGGCGACGACCATCAGCTGCGGGCTGTCGGAAAGGACCTGCCGGATGACGCCAGGGTCGGCGGTGACGGCGGGAAAGGTCTGGAGGGCCGGCATGGCGAAGGCTCCCGGATCAGCGGAACAGGGCCGGCAGCCACAGCGACAGACCCGGCACATAGGTGACGAGCAGCAGCGTGCCGACGGCGGCGAAATAGAACGGCCAGATGGTGCGTACGGCCTGCCAGACAGTGATGCGGCCGACGGCGCAGCCGACGAAGAGGACCGCGCCGACCGGCGGCGTGCACAGGCCGATGCCCAGGTTGAGGATCAGGATGACGCCGAAATGGACCGGATCGACGCCGAAGGCCTGGGCAACGGGCAGGAAGATCGGCGTGGTGATGACGATCAGCGGCGACATGTCCATGAAGGTGCCGAGCAGCAGCAGCAGCACATTGATCAAGAGCAGGACGACGATCGGGTTCTGCGAGACGTCCTGCATGAAGGCGACAAGAGCCGTCGGCACCTTGAGATAGGCGAGCAGCCAGCCGAAGGCGGCGGCGCAACCGATGACGAGCAGTACCATGGCGGTGGTGCGCACGGCTGCCGTCGTGGCGGCGACGAAGCCGGTCCAGCTCATCGTGCGATAGGCAATCGCCGTGACGAAGAGCGCGTAGACGACGGCGATGCAGGAGCTTTCCGACGCGGTGAAGACGCCGGAGCGGACGCCGCCGAAGATGATGGCGATCAAAAGGATGCCGGGAATGGCGTTGACGAAGAGATAGCCGATCGCGCCCCAGCCCTGGAACTTGTCGATCGGGTATCCGCGCTTCCTGGCCACGTGCCAGGCGGCAACCATCAGGGCGAGCGCCAGCAGCAGGCCCGGGATGATGCCGGCGGTGAACAGATCGGCGATCGAGATGCGCCCGCCGGCAGAGATCGAATAGATGATCATGTTGTGCGAGGGCGGCAGCATCAACGCGATGATCGAGGAGACGACGGTGACGTTGACGCCGTAGTCGACATCGTAGCCGCGCTCCTTCATCTGCGGGATCATCAGCCCGCCAATGGCCGAGGCGTCGGCTGCCGCCGAGCCGGAAATGCCACCGAAGAGGACCGAGGCGGTGATATTGACCTGGCCGAGACCGCCGCGCAGGTGACCGACAAGGGCGCCGGCCAGAGCCACCAGGCGCCGGGCGATGTCGCCGCGCACCATCAGTTCGCCGGCGAAGATGAAGAAGGGGATCGCCATCAGCGCGAAGACCGAGACGCCCGAGTTCAGCCGCTGGAAGACGACGACGGGGGGCAGCTCCAGATAGAGGATGGTGGCGAAGGAGGCGACGCCCAGGCAGAAGGCAACGGGCGTGCCGATCAAGAGCAGGAAGGTGAAGGTTCCAAAGAGGATCCAGAGCTCCATAGAGGTCAATCCTCCAGTTCGGTTTCGCCGAAGCGGGCGGTCGGCAGGCCGGCGGCCCGGCGCGCCAGGCGCTCCAGCGAGAACAGCACGACGAGCACGCCGCCGGCGACGAGGGGCAGGAAGTCGAAGGCACCCGAGATGCCGAGCGAGGGCAGCTTGTTGGCGGCGGTCTTTTCGGCAAGCTGGGCCCCGTACCAGATCATGCCGAAGCCGAAGGCGACGACGACCACGTCGGAGACCGAGTGCAGCATCAGCTTGACGCGGTCGGGCAGGACATAGAGCAGCACGTCGAAGGACAGGTGATAGCCTTCGCGGATGCCGACGGCGGCGCCGAGGAAGATGAACCAGCCCATGATCATCACCGAGGCGGGCTCGGTCCATGACTGGCTGTCGTTGAGCACGTAGCGGAAGAACACCTGCACGGCGATGAAGGCGGTCATCAGCACCAGCCCGGTGCCCGAAAGCCACAGGGCGATCCGGGCCATGACGGCGGTGGTTCGGGCAATGCCCTTCAGTGTGTCCTGCAAGATCCCGTCCTCCCGGCGTGAAACGGCCCGCGGCGGTGGTTCCGCCGCGGGCCCTTGCCTACAAGCAGGTTATTTCGTCGCCTGGATGCGCGCGACCATGTCCTTCAGCTTGTCGGAGGTCACGTATTTCTCGTAGACCGGCTTCATCGCCTCGATGAAGGGCGTCTTGTCGATGTCGGTGATGATCTCGACGCCGGCCTCGCGGACCTTGGCCTCGGACGCGGCCTCGCGCTCGGCCCACAGCTTGCGCATGTGCGGGACGGAGTCCTTGGCCGCCTGGCGGACGATGGCCTGGTCCTCTGCCGAGAGCTTCTCCCAGGACTTCTTCGACATGACGAGGACTTCCGGCACGATCAGATGCTGATCGAGCGTGTAGTACTTGGCGACCTCGAAATGGCCGGAGCTCTCGAATGAGGGCCAGTTGTTCTCGGCACCGTCGATGACGCCGGTCTGGATCGAGGAATAGACCTCGCCATAGGGCATCGGCGTGGCGTTGGCGCCAAGGGCGCTGACCATGTCGACGAACAGGTCCGACTGCATGACGCGGAACTTCATGCCGGAAAGGTCGCCCATCGAGGCGATCGGCTTCTGGCTGTTGTAGAAGGAGCGCGAGCCGCCGTCATAGAAGGCGAGACCGATCAGGTCGTGGTCGGCGAAGGCGGCAAGGATCTCCTCGCCGACGGGGCCGTCCATGACCTTGTGCATGTGCTCGACCGAGCGGAAGATATAGGGCAGCGAGGGGATCTGTGTCTCCTCGATGATGTTGTTGAACGGCCCGAGCGAGACGCGGTTCATGTCGATGACGCCGAACTGGGTCTGTTCGATCGTGTCCTTTTCCTGGCCGAGCTGGGCGGAGTGGAACACCTCGATGCCGAGACGGCCGTTGGTGCGCTCCTCGAGCAGCTTGCCCATGTGCTTGACGGCCTCCACCGTCGGATAGCCGTCCGGGTGGGTGTCGGACGACCGCAGCACCATGTCCGCGGCCTGCGCCGAAAGCGCGGATGCCGCCAGCAGCGTGACCGCCGCCGTCAGGTTCTTCCAATGTTTCATGCTCGTTCCTCCCTTGAGCAGTGACAACCGGGTCAGAGCTTGTAGGCGGCCTTGACCAGGGTATAGGTGAGGTCGCGGGCGACCTCGTATGCCTCGCTTTCGCCAAGCCGTCCCGAGACGACGAGGCTGGCGAGGAAAGCGGCATCGACCCGCCGCGCCACGTCATGGCGGGCGGGGATGGAGCAGAAGGCGCGGGTGTCGTCGTTGAAGCCGACCGTATTGTAGAAGCCGGCGGTCTCCGTCGCCATCTCGCGGAAACGACGCATGCCTTCCGGGCTGTCGTGGAACCACCAGGGCGGACCGAGGCGCAGCGCGGGATAGACGCCGGCAAGCGGCGCCAGTTCGCGGGCATAGGATGTCTCGTCCAGCGTGAAGAGGATGATCGTCAGGCCCGGTTCCAGACCAACCGCGCCGAGCAGCGGCCTCAGCGCGTGCACATAGTCGGTGCGGGTGGGGATGTCGAAGCCCTTGTCGCGACCGTGACGGGCCATGATCCGGTCCGAATGGTTGCGGAAAGCGCCGGGATGGATCTGCATGACAAGCCCGTCGTCGAGGCTCATTCGGGCCATCTCCGTCAGCATGTGAGCGCGGAAGCGGTCTGCTTCCTCCGCGTCGCAGCGACCGGCAAGTGCCTTGTCGAAAAGCGCGGCGGCGGCCGTCTGCGACAGGTTCTCGGTGCGTGCGTTCGGCACGCCGTGATCGGTCGAGGTGGCGCCGTGGGCCTTGAAGAACCCGCGCCGCGTCCGGTGCGCGGCGAGATAGCCGGTCCAGCCGGTCGCATCCTCGCCGGTCAGTTCGCCGAGACGGGCGACATTGTCGGCAAACCCCTCGAACTGCGGATCGATGACGGCATCGGGACGATAGGCGGTGACGACCCGGCCGGCCCAGTCGCCATCGCGGATGGCGCGATGATGGTCGAGCGGATCGAGAGCCTGCTCCGTGGTGGCGATAACCTCGATGTTGAACCGTTCGAACAGCGCGCGCGGGCGGAACCCGGGGCGGGCGAGGCAGTCGGCGATGTGGTCGTAGCTGGCATCGGCCGTCGCCGCCGAAAGCGGCTCGTCGATGCCGAAAACGTCCTGGAAGGCGTGGTTGATCCACATTGCCGAGGGGGTGCCGCGGAACAGGTGGAAGTTCCCGGCGAAGAGGCGCCAGATCCGGCGCGGGTCCTGTTCGGTGTCACCGCCGTCGACGCGCGGGACGCCGAGATCGGTCAGCGAGATCCCTTGCGAGCAAAGCATGCGGAAGACGTAGTGGTCGGGCACGACGAAGAGGCGCGCGGGGTCGGGAAAAGGCTCGTTCAGCGCGAACCAGGCCGGATCGGTGTGGCCGTGGGGACTGACGATCGGCAGGTCGCGGATCGAGCCGTAGAGCGCACGGGCAAGGCCGCGCGTCCGCTCATCCGCCGGAAACAGCCGGTCATCGTCCAGTAGCGGCATTCCAGTCCTCCCGGAAAGTGTCGCCGAGGCCACCTTCTTTTTGGGTGGCGATCAAGCTAGTAATCTAATATGTTAGTCTGCAAGTTGAGTCAACGCCCTCCCGGCCGGCTACGACGAATTGTCAAACCGGTGGCCAGTCTGTAGGACGAGGCGTCCGCGAAGGAGGCGGGGAGGCGATGCCTCGGCTCCCGTTCCCGGCATTGGGCCGGGGGCACGGCGGACACGGGCGGAACCCGCCACACAAGACGGGGCCGCGCCACAGGGAGAGACAGGCGGATGACGGAACAGATCAAGCTTCGGGCGCTCGACATGTCGCGCGTGCCGTCCGTGACCGATCTCGTCTTCGCCGAGCTCTACAACCGGGTTGTCGACCTCGACCTTCTGCCCGGCACCAAGCTGTCGGAGGCGGAGGTTGCCAAGCGCATGGGGGTCAGCCGGCAGCCGGTGCGCGATGCCTTCTACCGCCTGTCGCAGCAGGGGTTCGTCTCGATCCGTCCGCAACGGGCGACCGTGGTGACGCCGATCTCCATCGAGGCGGTGCATCGGGCACGCTTCATCCGCACCGCGCTGGAGCTTGAGACGGTGCGTGCGGCGATGGCAAAGATGGCGGCGAGCGACATTGCGGAACTCGAGGTGCTGTTGGGCAAGCAGAAGAAAGCGGTCGACCGTGACGACCGTTCCGGCTTCCACGCGCTCGACGATGCCTTTCACAACCGGATTTGCGAGATCGCCGGCCATGGCCATGTCTGGGCGCTGATCCGCGATCACAAGGCGCATATGGACCGGGTGCGCTACCTGTCGCTGCAAAACGGCGCGCAGCTGGCGCTGGACGACCACATCGAGATCCTCGATGCGCTGCGATCAGGCGACGAGGAGGCCGCGATCATGCGCATGCGGGCGCATCTGGGGCGCATCGCCGGGATCATCGAGGAGATCCGGGCGGCGCATTCGGAGTATTTCGATCCGGACGAGAGCTGAGGCGCGGTCCCCTCTGCTGTGGACAGACGTGCCAAATGCAGTCAGATTGCACCACTTTCCGAAGGTTGCATATTACGGGAAACAGCAATGGTCGACAAAGCGGGCGCGCGGCACGGTTCGGTGGTGTCCGAGGCACTGCGGTCCCTGAGGGCAGCGCTTGCGGGCACCGGCGGCCTCAGCCTCCTGATCAACCTGCTGATGCTGACCGGTCCCTTGTTCATGCTGCAGGTCTATGACCGGGTGCTGGCGAGCGGGTCCGTGCCGACGCTGGTCGTGCTCGGCGGACTGACGGCGGTGCTCTTCATCTTCTTCGGCCTGCTCGAAACGCTGCGCGGCCGCATTCTCTCCCGCCTCGGGCAAAGGGTCGATGCAAGGCTGTCGGCCATCGCCTACCGGGTGTCGAACCGCCTGCCGCTGATGCTCGGCCAGCGCGGCGAGGCGGTGCGCCCCGTCCAGGACCTCGACGCGCTGCGTCATTTCCTGTCGGGGGCCGGGCCGTCGGCGATCTTCGACCTGCCCTGGATGCCGGTCTATCTGGCCATCGTCTACCTGTTCCATCCCGTGCTCGGCTATGTGGCGGTTGCCGGCGCGCTGGTGATCTGCGCGCTGATCGCCCTCAACGAGGCCTTCTCGCGCGGGCCCGCGGCGGAAGCGGCGCGCGAAGGCGCACTCAGGGCCGCCCATGTGGAGACAGGCCGGCGCAATGCCGAGGCGGTGCGCGCCATGGGCATGGGGGAGGCGCTGAAGTCGCGCTGGGAGGAGGCCAACGACCGCTTCCTGGTCAAGCAGCGGATCGCGACCGACCGGATGACGCTGTTCGGCTCGACGATCAAGGCATTTCGGTTCCTGCTTCAATCGACAATTCTCGGTGTCGGTGCCTGGATTGCCATTGGCCAGGAGATCACGCCGGGCGTGATGATCGCCGCCTCGATCCTGACCTCGCGGGCGCTGGCGCCGGTCGAGCAGGCCGTCGGCCACTGGCGCGGCTTCGTCACCGCGCGGCAGGGGCTTGCCCGCCTGCGCCAGACGCTTGGCGACGAGACGCTGGCGGAACCGCGCCTGGCCCTGCCGCTGCCGGAGAAGAGCCTGAAGCTGGAGCAGGTCTTCTGCGCGCCGGTCGGCCTGCGCGAACCGCTGGTTCACGGGGTGAGTTTTGCGCTCAATGCAGGCGACGGGCTCGGCATCATCGGTCCGTCCGGCTCCGGCAAGTCGACGCTGGCGCGGGCCATTGTCGGCGTGGTGCCGGCGATGCGCGGGGCGATCCGGCTGGACGGGGCCGAGCTTTCCCAATGGCCGGACGAGCGAATTGCCCGTTTCATCGGTTATCTGCCGCAGGACATCCAGCTCTTCGAGGGCACGATCGCGGAAAACATCGCCCGCTTTGATCCGCAGGCCCGTGACGAGGACGTGATCGCCGCCGCACAGCTGGCCCAGGTGCACGAGATGATCGTCGGGTTGCCGGACGGCTACAACATGCCGATCGGGGGTGCCGGGCTGACCCTTTCGGGCGGCCAGCGCCAGCGCATCGCGCTTGCCCGGGCGCTCTACCGCAATCCCTTCCTCGTGGTGCTCGACGAGCCGAATTCCAATCTCGACGCGGAGGGCGAGGCGGCACTGACCCAGGCGGTCGCGGCGTTGCGCGAGAAAGGCTCGATCGTCATTGTCATCGCCCACCGGCCGAGCGCGATCGCCGCGGTCGACACGATCCTGCTGCTGCAGGAGGGGCGTGTCGCTGCTCTCGGCCCGAAAGCCGAGATCCTGAAGAAGATCATCGCCCCGGCGCGGCAGCAGGGAGTGGCATGATGGTCGCCCGTGAAGCAGCGTCCGAGGCGACCAGCGACCGCATGCTGACGCGCAGCATTCGCCGGCATCTCCTGATGGCGCTGGTGCTTGCCTTCCTGCTCGTCGGCGGCGTCGGGGCCTGGGCGGCATTGACGGAGATTTCCGGCGCCGTGGTGGCGAGCGGCACGGTGGTGGTGGAAAGCAATGTCAAGGACGTGCAGCACCGCGAGGGCGGCATCGTCAAGGAAGTGCTCGTGCGCGACGGCGACAGCGTCGCGGCCGGCGACCTGCTGGTGCGCCTTGATGACACGGTGACGCGCGCCAACCTGGCGGTGATCACCCGCCAGCTCGTCGAGCTCGGCGCGCGCCAGGCGCGGCTGGTCGCCGAGCAGACCGGCGAGGAGGAGGCGGATTTTTCGACCGGCGGCTATGACGGGCCGGGCCGGGCGGAGATCGAGGAGAGCCAGCAGGCGCTGTTCGCGGCACGGCGCAGCACGCTTGCCGGCCGCAAGCAGCAGCTCGGCGAGCAGATCGTCCAGTTCGAGCGCCAGATCGAGGGGTTCGCCGCGCAGCGCGACGGCAAGAGCGACGAGATCCGGCTGATCGAGGACGAGTTGCGCGATCTGGAAGACCTGCTTGCCAAGAAGCTGATCGCCCGCAACCGGGTGACGGCGCTGCGTCGCGACCGGGCGCGGCTGGTCGGCGAGCGCGGCGGCTACATCGCGCAGATCGCGCAGGCGCGCGAGGCGATGAGCGAACGGCGCATCCAGGTGCTGCAGCTCGACGACGAGCGTCGCGCCGAGGTGCTGCAGGAGCTACAGGAGGTGCGGGCCCGCATCGCGCAGCTGGAGGAGCAGAAGATCGCCGCCGAGGACCAGCTCAGCCGCATCGAGATCCGGGCGCCGCGCGGCGGCTATGTGCACCAGCTCGCCGTCCACACGATCGGCGGTGTCGTGGCGCCGGGCGAGACGGTGATGCGCGTCGTCCCGCAGACCGACCAGCTGGTCATCGAGGCGCGGGTCCCGCCGGTCAGCATCGACCAGATCGGCGCCGGGCAGAAGGCGCGGGTCCGATTTCCGAGCTTCGACCAGCGGGTGACACCCGAGGTGCTGGCGCATCTGGCCAGCATCGCGCCCGATCTCAGCCGGGACGAACGTACGGGCACGGACTACTACACCGCCCGGTTGACCATCGACGAGGGCGAGCTTGCCAAGCTCGACGGCAAGGCCCTCCTGCCCGGCATGCCGGTGGAGGTCTTCGTCGAGACCCAGGAGCGCACCGTGCTCTCCTATCTGGTCAAGCCGCTCGGCGACCAGATCGCGCATGCGATGCGCGAGCGCTGAGGGACGCCCTTCTACGGCTTTCGTGAAAGCGGCTCAGGTCACGCGGCCGCGTGCGGCAATGGCGATCTCCCCGATCGTGCCGTCGGACTTCTTCAGGAAGGCCGTGTCGAAGAGGTTGGACACCACGCAGACATGGTTCGGCACGATGCGGACGCGGTCGCCGACCGCAAGGCTGCCGGCGGGCACCTCGATGGTGCCGTGTTCCTCGCTGAGTGCGACGATCCTTGCCTGCGGGTGGCCGATGACGGTGCCATGGCCGGTCAGGCCGAGAAGGTCCGAGGACAGCGCCTTGGACCCGGCATCGACAATGGCACGGGTCGGCGTCGGCAGGCTGACCACGGTCGCCTCGACGACAAGGGCGCAGTCCTCAAGCGCGCAGGCGCCGCGCTCGACCAGCGAGCGGTCATTGTAGATATAGGTTCCGGCGCGGTACTCGGTAACAACGCTCTTTTCGCCGCCCGGCCCGCCGGCCGCCCACATGTCCGGCGAGCCGCCCGACGAGATTTCCGGGCAGGCGATGCCGCGCTCGGCAAGCGCCGCGAGCGCTGCGCCCATGAAGCGCTCGACATCGGCCGCCCCGCCGGGGGCCGGGTAGGTCATCAGTCCGGCGAAGACAAGGCCGGCAGCGGCGTCGATCCGGGCGGCCAGCACAGTGGCCTCTTCCGGCGTCTGCACGCCGCAGCGCCCGGCGCCGGTGTCGCACTCGACCATGACATGAAGCTTCGCGGGCCCATTGGCGAACGTGGCGGCGAGACCGTCAACGGTGACCGCGCTGTCGGCGGTGACGGCAAGGCGCGCGATTCGGCCGGCCAGCGCCTTCAGCCGGGCAAGCTTGGCCGGCCCCAGGATGTTGAAGGTGATGAGGATGTCGTCGAGGCCGGCATCGGCCATGACTTCCGCCTCGCCGATCTTCTGGCAGGTGATCCCCTTGGCGCCGGCCTCGATCTGGGCCCTGGCGAAGAGCGGCAGCTTGTGCGTCTTGATATGCGGGCGCGACTTGACGCCATGGCCGTCGAGATGGGCCTGGAAGCGGGCGATGTTGCGCCGGGCGACGGCCTCGTCGATGACGATGGCGGGCGTTTCGGCGATGAGGCTTTCGGGCGCATCAGCGCGCATGGAGGCGTTCCTGTCCGGTTGTCGCGGCGTGCGGGTCCTCGACGCGCGGCCAGATGGCCCGGGTGAGGTTCCTGTAGTCGTTCTTCGCCGGATCGCTGGGGTAGGGCCCGTCGACTGCCGCATAGAGAATGTCGGAGGCGATCCGCGAGAAGGCATCGTGGAAGTGATTGGTCGACTTCACAACCAGGATTTTCTTCGAAAGCGGGTCGATCCCCATGTTGGAAAAGGCATCGGGGCTGAAGATCTGCGAGCGCACGGTGTTGAGCACCACCTTGATGCCGGCGACGCGGATGGTGACGGAATCGCCGAGCGGCACGACGCTGGTGCCGAAGCTCTGCACCGCGTCGCGCACGACCTTTTCCACGCTCACCTTTGCATCGATCGGCTCGCCGGCGGCCGCCGACATCTTGCCGCCGAAGCGCAAGGGCAACTGCGCGCCCTCGCCGGCGGAAATGCAGGTGCGCACGGCGATCGGATCCCAGATCGAGGCAAGCGCCGCATCTGCGACGCCGCGCGCCATCATCTCGCGCAGGACGATGGTGGAATCGCCGGGCACGCCGCCGCCGGGATTGTCCCACACGTCGGCGATGACGACAGGTGCGCCACCTCCGTTGGCGGTGAGGCCCGCCGCCACGTCAAGGGCGGCCGCGGGGGTGAGAAACTCGGGCCGCGTCCGGCCGCGGAAGGAGTAGAGCTCCATGCCGAGGCGTTCCGCCAGCCGGTCTCCGGCGGGCGCATCGTCATCGGTGACGACGACGATCCGGGAACCGAGATCGGGCACGTCGGCGGCCATGAAGCCGTGAATGGTGGAGACGGAGAGGATGCCGCCGCGTCCCTCAAGCGCCTTCATCCGGTCGACGAAGCCGCGCATCGGTTCGCGACTGGTCGGCAGCACCTCGATCATGCGGCAGTCGAAGACGGAGATGCGCGGGCGGACCTCTCCGGTCGAGGCGCGATGGACGAGATCGACGAGGCTTTCCGCCGCGATGACGAAGTCGGTGTGCGGGAATTCCTTGAAGACAACGACGATGTCGGCATTGCCGGTGCGTTTCGCGCTGAGGTGGCTGTGCGGGTCGAAGGTGACGCCGATGACGGCGTGCGGGCCGACGATGCGGCGCACGGCCTCGATGATCTCGCCTTCGCAGTCGAGGCAGTTTTCCGCCACCATCGCGCCGTGCAGGCCGAGGAGGACGATGTCGAGCGGCATGGCCGCGCGTACCTCGTCGAGCAACTGGTCCCTCAGGAACTCCCAGGTGCGGCCGTTGACGATGCCGCCGGGCTCGGCCCATGTGGCGGTGCCCTCGATCACCTCCCAGCCGTACTGGCGGGCGCGTTCGCGGGCGACGGGAAAGACGGCGCTGCACAGGGTCGGCGTCGGCGGATGGGCGCCGGGAGGGGCGTAGAAGCTGTCCTTGAAGTCCTGCAGGTCGGTGCGAAGCGGCGAGAAGGTGTTGGTCTCGGTCGCAAGCGATCCGACGAAGACACGTTTAGGCACGGCCATCAGGCGGCCTCCCCGAGAAGCTGGCCGGCATGGTGGCAGGCGGTGGATTGTCCCTCGCCCATGTCCGCAATTTCCGGCCGGGTGGTGCGGCAGATATCGGTGGCGAAGGGGCAGCGGGGATGGAAGGCGCAGCCTGGAGGCGGCGCGGCCGCATTGCCCGGCTCGCCGAGGTCGGTCACGGGCTGGCGTCCGGGGCGGATGCGCGGGATCGAGGCGAGCAGCAGGCGCGTGTAGGGATGCGCCGGTCGGTTGAACAGGACGGATTTCGGCGCCGTCTCGACGATGCGCCCGAGATACATGACGGCGACGCGATCCGAAATGTGCCGCACGACGCCGAGGTCGTGCGAGATGAACAGCATCGAGATGCCGCTTTCGCGCTGCAGGTCCTTGATCAGGTTGAGCACCTGCGCCTGGATCGAGACGTCGAGCGCGGAGACCGCCTCGTCGGCGATGACGAGGCGCGGCTCGACGATCATCACCCGCGCGATTCCGATGCGCTGGCGCTGGCCGCCGGAGAACTCGTGCGGGTGGCGGTGCATCACCTTCGGATCGAGGCCGACCTTGGAAAGCGTGTCGGCGATGCGGGCGCGGATCGCTTCGCGCCCCTTCGCCAGCCCGTGGATGCGGACGGGCTCGGCCAGGGTCTGCTCGATGGTGAGACGCGGATTGAGCGAGGCGAAGGGATCCTGGAAGATCATCTGGATGTCGCGGCGCAGCGGCCGGAAGGCGGAGGGCGACAGGGGCAGGATGTCGCGCCCGTCAAGAAGCGCCTCGCCGGCGGTCGCCGGTTCCAGCTTCGTCAGGGTGCGCCCGACCGTCGACTTGCCGCAGCCGCTCTCGCCGACAATGCCGAGCACCTCGCCCTTCGCAAGGTCGAAGGAGACGCCGTCGACGGCCTTCAGCACGCGCGCCTTGCCGCCGAACAGGCCGGCCTTGCGCAGGGAGAAATGGGTCTTCAGGTCGCGGACCCGAAGGAGGGGCGTTGCGGTGTCGCTCATGCGTCCTGCTCCAGCGGGTAGTGACAGCGGGCAAGATGGGAGGGGCTGATCACGTCGAGGCCCGGCACGACCTCGTTGCAGCCGCGGCCGGCGCGGAAGCAGCGCGGATGGAAGGCGCAACCGGCGAGCGTCTCGTCCAGCATCGGCACGCGGCCGGGAATGGCGGTGAGCCGCTCGACGTCCTCGTCGGCCTCGGGGATCGAGTCCAGCAAGCCGCGCGTGTAGGGATGGCGCATCGAGCCGAACAGGTCGGCGGCGGTGGCGGTTTCCACGCAGCGTCCGCTATACATGACGGCGATGCGGTTGCAGGTCTCGGCGATGATGCCGAGGTCGTGCGAGATCAGCATCACGCCCATGCCGGTCTCCTTCTGAAGGTCGACGATGAGCCTGAGGATCTGCGCCTGGACCGTGACGTCGAGCGCCGTTGTCGGCTCGTCGGCGATCAAAAGGCGCGGCGATCCGGCGAGCGCCATGGCGATCATCACGCGCTGGCGCTGGCCGCCGGAGAGCTGGTGCGGGTAGCTGTCGAGGCGGCCCGCGGGATCGGGGATGCGCACCATGGTGAGCAGTTCCAGCGCCCGCTCCCGCGCCGCCCGTTTCGACATCCGCCTGTGCTCGCGGACCGTCTCGACGATCTGGTCGCCGATCCGGTAGACCGGGTTGAGCGAGGTCATCGGCTCCTGGAAGATCATCGACATCTCGTTGCCCATGATCGCCCGCCGCTCGCGTGCCGGCAGGCGCAGGAGGTCGCGACCCTGGAACAGGATCTCGCCGGAAAGCACGCGCACCGGCGTTCCTTCCAGCAGGCCCATGATGGCGAGCGAGGTCAGGCTCTTGCCGCAGCCGCTCTCGCCGACGATGCCGAGCGTCTCGCCCGCGTCGAGCGTCAGCGAGAGATCCTTGACCACCGTCAGCAGTCCTTCGCCGGTGGCGACGGCCAGCGTCAGGCCGCGCATGTCGAGCAGTCTTTCAGCCTTGCTTGTCATCGCCTCAGACCCCCTTGATGTCGTTCTTGAAGCGCGGGTCGATGCTGTCGCGCAGCGCATCGCCGACGAGGTTCATGGAAAACACCGACAGGATGATCAGCGCGCCGGGGAAGAGCAGCAGCCAGGAGGCGCGGGTCACGTAGATGCGCGATTCCGCCAGCATGTTGCCCCAGCTCGGCACCTCCGGAGGCAGGCCGAGGCCGAGGAAGTCGAGGGCGGCGGCCTGGAGCTGGGCGAAGGCGAAGATGAAGCTTGCCTGGACAAGCAGCGGCGAGACCAGGTTGGGCAGGATGTGGCGGAACAGGATGCTGGCATTGCCGGCGCCCGAACAGGTGGCGGCGTCGACGAACACCTCGCCCTTCAGCTTCAGCGTCATGCCGAACAGGATGCGGGCGGTGGTCGTTGCGTAGACGATGCCGATGACGATCACCGTGTTGACGACGCTGCGTTCCAGAAGCGTCATCAGGACGAGGGCGAGCAGCAGCGCGGGGAAGGCCATGAGCACGTCGACGACACGCATCAGGACGCTGCCGAGCCGGGTGTAGTAGGCCGAAAGCATGCCGGTGAGCCCGCCGGCGACCAGCGCCACGAAGACGGAGCCGATACCGATGACGATCGCCATGCGGGCGCCGTAGATGCTGCGCGAGAAGGTGTCACGGCCGAAATGGTCGGTGCCGAACAGATGTTCCGCGCCGGGCGGGGTGAGACGGACGACCGGATCGATGTCGAGCGGATCGTAGGGCACGATCAGCGGTGCGAAGATTGCGGCGAGGACGACGAGGCAGAGCCAAGCGAGGCCGAGGCTGGCCAGCAGACGGCCGCGGAAAATGCGTCCCGTGACGGCGAGCACGGTCATGCCGGACCTCCTTGCGCGACGGTGGAAGGGGCGAGTGCGCGGGGGGCGGTGAAGCGGGTCATTTTAGCGACACTCTCGGGTCGAGCCAGGCATAGGCGAGATCGACCAGCAGGTTGATGACCATGTAGAGCACCACGATGATCAGGATGACGCCCTGGATGACGGGATAGTCGCGCCGCAGGATCGACTGGACGACGAGGCGGCCGATGCCGGGCAGCGAGAAGACGGTCTCCGTCACCACGGCCTCGGAGACGAGGGCGGCGAAGGTGAAGCCGAAGGCGGCGGCGACGGCGATCAGCGCGTTGCGGAAGACATGCTTTGTCGCGACCTTCCAGGGAGCGAGGCCCTTGGCGCGGGCGGTGCGGACATGGTCCTCGCGCTGCACGTCGAGCATGGAGGCGCGCACCAGACGGATGATCAGCGCCGCGTTGGGAGCCGCGAGCGTGAAGCTCGGCAGCAGCAGGTAGCGCAGGTTGGCGAGCCCGCCATCGTCGGAAACCGACGGGAACCCGGACGAGGGCAGCCAGCCGAGCGTCACCGAGAAGATCAGGATCAGGTAGAGGCCGAGCCAGAAGGTAGGCACCGAGGCGAAGAGCATGGCGCCGCCGGAGGTGACCTGGTCGATCCAGGTGCCGTGCTTCGTCGCCGCCGTGACGCCGATCGGCACGCCGAGAAGGACGATCCAGACCATCGTCATGACGGCCAGCAGGACCGAGGTCTCGGCGCCGTCGGCGATGACGCTGGTCACCGGCGTGCGGAAGAAGATCGAGGTGCCGAAGTCGCCCTGCAGCACGTTGCCGAGCCACAGCAGGTATTGCTGGTAGAGCGGCTGGTCGAGACCCATTTCGCGGGTCAGCGCGTCGATTTCCTCCGGCGTCGCGCTGTCGCCGAGCAACACCGCTGCCGGGTCGCCGGGGATCAGGTGGACGAAGAGGAAGACGAGCAGGGAAGCGGCCAGCAGCGTCGGCACGAGCGCCAGCAGTCTCCGCGTCGCATATCCGAGCATGAGCGTATCTTTCCGCGATGTATCGGGGGCGGCCAGCCCGCCCCCGGCCCTTGCGTTCAGTGTCGTCCGACGGACGGCGTTTCGCAAAGGCCGGAGGGGACCGGGAGGAAGCCTCTTACTTGGAGACGTTCCAGAAGTGCGGCCAGATCAGGGTCGCTTCCCCGAGGCCTTCAAGACGCGGCGAGGCGATGTTGTAGGTGTAGATGTCGCCCGTCTTCATTGTCGGCACCTGCTCGTAGATCAGGGCCTGGATCTCGGACCAGAGCTTCTGCCGCTCGGCCGGGTCGGACGAGGCGGTGAACTTCGCCTTCAGCGCCGCCTTTTCCGGGGTTGCCCACCAGCCGGGGTAGTTGTTGTTCATGACCGAGATCAGGATCGGGTCGGGAACGAAGCCGTGATGGGTGAAGAACAGGTCCCACTGGTCCGGTTCGGCGCGCTTCTTGATGAGCGTCGCCCAGTCATAGACCTGAAGGTCGATGTTGAAGCCGGCCTGGGCGAGCTGCTTGGTGTAGACGATCGCCGTGTCGTAGTGGAACGCGTAGTTGGTCGAGACCATGAACTTGATGGGTTCGCCGTTGTAGCCGGCCTCGGCCGCCAGCGACTTGGCCCCGGCCGCGTCGCCCTTGCTGAAGTTGTCGGTGCCTGCGTCGGTGTACCAGACATTGCCTTCCGGCTGGAACGAGCCGTTGGCGCGCCACAGCTTTTCCGGGCCGATGGCGACCTGAAGGGCCGGCGTCTTGTTCAGCGCCGCCTGGATGGCGCGGCGAAGGGCGAAGTTCTCCTTCAGAGGTCCGTCCTTGGAGTTCAGGAAGACGAGGCCGAAGATCGGGCCGCCATTGAGGATCGTCTTCACGTCCGGGTTGGCGTCGAGATCGGCGAAGAGGTCGCCCGGAATGTTCTCGGCATAGTCGTAGTCGCCGGCCTGCAGGCCGCTGACGCGGGTGCCGACATCGGGAACCGGGATGAAGCGCAGGGCGTCGAACCCCGCCTTGCGGGCACCGCCATAGCCGTTCGGCTCGCCGGCGGGCGAATCGTAGTCGTCGAAGCGGACGAGCTCGACATGGCGGTTCGGCTGCCATTCGCCGAAGCGGTAGGGACCGGTACCGATATACTGTTCGGGGGCGATCGGCTCCTTGCCGGCGCCCTGGGCGACGGAGGCCGGATAGATCGCCGGGCCACCATTGATGAAGGCCATCAGGTTCTTCCAGGGGCCGAAGGGCTCCTTCAGGCGGATGGTGACCTCAAGGTCGCCGGTCGCCTCGACGCTCTCGACATTGGCGAACAGCAGGCTGCCGCGCGAGCCGTGCTCGCCCCAGCGCTCCAGCGAGGCGACGACGTCGGCGGACGTCATGTCCTCGCCATTGTGGAAGGTGACATCCTTGCGCAGGGTGATGACGATGGTCTTGCCGTCATCCTCGATCCGGTCGCTCTCGGCGAGCAGCGGCACGGGCGCGTTGCTGGCGTCGAACGTGTAGAGCCCCTCGAACATGTGATGGGCGATGGTGGTCGCGAGATCCGAGGTGACCACGTGCTGGTCAAGGCTTGGCGGCTCGCCGATCGTGGCGTAGCGCAGGGTGCCGGCGGCAAAGGCCGTGCTGGCCATCGACGTCGCAAGGGCGGCGGCGAGCACCGTTTTCCAACGATTCTTCCGAAACATGTCACTCCTCCAGTGCAAGGGACCTCTGGTGGCTCCTATGGTGTCAGGCCGGATGATCCGCAGTCCCGCGAAATATCGGGGCGAGACAGGTCATCCAACGATCGCCGGTTCTTCGATCGGCTGCTCGTTATGTAAAAAATTTTCATAATTGTGCGAAACTGTCAAACGGGAATTTGAAAAATCAGCTAAACTGCGGTAGATAATGAAAGAAACTTTCATATTGATTGGAGAAACAAGATGACCCTTGGCATTACTCGCTATGATACGGCCGATCTGGCGGCGGGCGGGCAGAAGCGCCCCTTCGCCAAGGCGGTGCGCGCCGGCGACTTCGTCTATGTCTCCGGCCAGGTGCCGGCGGAAGGCGGCGAGATCATTTCCGGCGGCATCGTCGCGCAAACGGAAAAGGTGATGGAGAACATCAAGTCCGTTCTGGCGCTTGCCGGCTGCGGACTGGAGCACGTGGTCAAGGTCAATGTCTGGCTCGACGACGCGCGCGACTTCTCCAGCTTCAACGCCGTGTTCGAGCGGCATTTCATCGACAATCCTCCCGCCCGCTCGACGGTCCAGTCGCCGCTGATGGTGGATGCCAAGGTCGAGATGGATGTCATCGCCTACAAACCCGAATAACCTTGCACGCAACGCGCGCCCGTCCGGCGCGCGGCAGGAGGGCGGGGAGGCCGTGACCAAGGTCATCGACATCATTGCGCAGTTGCGGCGGCTGGACGGCGCGTTTGCCAAGCGCGAGCAGCGGGTGGCGGACTATGTGCTCGCCAACCTGGAGACCATCGCCTACCAGCGGCAAAGCGAGATCGCGGCCGGTGCCGGCGTGTCGGACGCCACCGTCAACCGCTTCTGCCAGACGCTGGGCTGCGACGGGTTCAAGGACTTCAAGATCCGCTTCGCGCAAAGCGTTGCCGTGTCGCTGCAGTATCTCGGCGGACCGGGCAATGACAGCTCGGTCTCCGACCAGCTCGTCGCGCAGGTCTTCGGGGCGCTGGTCGACACGCTCAACACGGCGCGCGGCCAGCTCGACAGCGCGGCGATACAGGCGGCCATCGACCTGCTTGCCGGGGCGCGGCGCATTATCTTCTTCGGCGTCGGCGGCGGTTCGGCCAACGTGGCGCGGGAGGGCGCCAACCGCTTCTTCCGCCTCGGCATCCCGGCGGAGGCGCATTCGGACGGCTACCTGCAGCGGATGCTCGCCTCGACGCTTGAGCGGGGCGACGTGGTCTTCGCGGTCTCGGCCAGCGGTTCGCCGGCGGAGCTGCTCGACAGCGTGGCGATCGCCCGGCAATACGGAGCCCAGACCTTGAGCCTGACCAAGGCGGGCTCGGACCTGGCGCTGGCGACGGACATCACCATCGGGGTCGACTTGCCGGAGGACCAGGATATCTTCAAGCCGAGCGCGTCGCGGCTGGCCTTTACCGCGATCGTTGACGTTCTTGCCGCCGGCGCTGCCCGCAAGCGGCCGGAGCGGGTGAAGGAGTACCTGCGCCGTATCCGTACTTCGCTGATGCCGCTGTCCAAGGATGTCGGCCCGAAGCCGATCGGCGACTGACGCGACGTTTTCCACCGGCTTGCGTTGCGTCGCAGCAAAAGCGTGATTGAACAAATTTGCGGCATGCGCATAATATGGGCATGCGTGAACCGCTCTCCATTCTCGTGATCGATGCCAACAGGATCCGCTCGTCCATCATCGAGCAGGGTTTGCGCGATGCCGGCCACGAGCGGGTGATCGTCGTCGACACCATGGACGGTCTCGTGCGGCGGATCACCGAGGTCGATCCGGACGTCATCGTCATCGATCTGGAAAACCCCAATCGCGACCAGCTCGAGCACATGTTCCAGGTGTCGCGCGCCGTGCGCCGGCCGATTGCCATGTTCGTCGACCGATCCGAAAGCGGTGCCATCGAGGCGGCGGTCGATGCGGGCGTTTCCGCCTATGTGGTCGACGGGCTCAAGCGGGAGCGGGTGAAGCCGATCCTCGACATGGCGATCAGCCGCTTCAAGGCCTTCAGCCGGCTCTCCCAGGAACTGGAGGAGGCGCGCACGGAGCTTGCCGATCGCAAGACAATCGAGCGGGCCAAGGGCATCCTGATGCGCAATCGGGGCGTCGACGAGGATGAAGCCTACCAGCTCCTGCGCAAGGCGGCGATGAACCAGGGGCGCCGGATCATCGAGGTGGCCGAAGGGCTGGTCATTTCAAGCGGACTTTTGGAGAAGTAGGGCACGCGATGAACCGATCCGATGGCGACAAGGTGATTGCCGGTTTCATTCCGCTTCTCGACAGCGCGCTGCTGGTCGCGGCGGCCGAGCGGGGCTTCGCCGCGGCCGAGGGCGTCGACCTGCGGCTGGTGCGGGAGACCTCGTGGGCGAACATCCGCGACCGCATCGCCATCGGCCATTTCGACGTCGCCCACATGCTGGCGCCGATGCCGATCGCCGCCTCTCTCAACATCACCTCGCTCGCGGTGCCGATGCTGGCGCCGATGACGCTGGGGCTCGGGGGCAATGCCATCACGGTCTCGACGGGGCTCTGGCGTGCGATGGAGCAGGAGGGGGCGGCCGCCAACGGCGACCCGGGGTCGACGGGGCAAGGGCTTGCCCGGGCGATCGCGAAACGACCGGTGGACGGGACGCGGCTGCGCTTCGGCGTTGTCCACCCCTTTTCCGGTCACGCCTACGAATTGCGCTACTGGCTTGCCGCATCGGGCATCGATCCGGATCGCGATGTCGAGATCACCGTGCTGCCGCCGCCGCTGATGGCCGATGCGCTGAAGGCCGACCGGCTCGACGGCTATTGCGTTGGTGAACCGTGGAACACGGCCGCCGCCCTTGCGGGCACGGGGCGGATCGTCACCACCAAGGCGGCGATCTGGCCGGGCAGTCCGGAAAAGGTGCTGGGCGTGACCCGCAAATGGGCGGATGCCAATGGCGAGACGCTGGCCGCGCTGATCCGGGCGCTGGCGAAGGCTGCGATCTGGTGTGGCGACGCGGCCAATCATGCGGACCTTGCGGTGCTTCTGAGCGGGCCGGACTATCTCGACTGCCCGGCCGAATGGTGCCGGCCGGCGCTGGGCGGGCTGATCGCCGTGTCGCGCGATGTGGCGCTCGCTGTGCCCGACTTCCTCTCCTTCACAGCGCCCGGCGCGCTGCAACCCTCCACCGATCACTCGCTGTGGTTCTACAGCCAGATGTTGCGCTGGGGGCAGGTGGAACACGATCCGGAGCGTGAGGCGATTGCCCGCGAGACCTACCGGCCGGACCTTTTCGCCGCGGCGATGCCGAAGGCGGGAGACCCGGGTGCTGGTGCCCGCCGCGACCGGGCGGGGCCGCCGCAACGCTTCTATGACGGGGTCGAGTTCACCCCGGGCGATGTCGCCGGTTATGTCGCCGGTTTCGCCATCCGCGCTTGAGGCCTGCCTCGTCTGAAACGCGGTTGCCTTGTTTTGTGCATTGCACAAGAATTGATCAGCTGCCCTGTCCCTTTGCCTTGCCTTTTGGCGCTGCGCTGTCGGGTCCGTTCCAGGGCTCTTCCCGAAAACACAATTGAATCAACCCTTCGGGTGGATTCCCTCAGTTGGCATGTCTCCTGCATTGAAGGTGTTGGGCCAAAGATGGCCACGACATAACGCGTCCAAGGACGGACGCTTCGGCAAAGCCGCCGTTGAGAACGACCAGCGCCCTCCCGCGCCGGTCTCTCGACGGCGGCTTTTTTTGTTGGTGACGCGGGCAGGCCAGGGGCATGCCGCGCGCAGGAGGGAGAACAGTCGTGATCCAGATCCCGCTTTCCATCACGCGAAAGGCGATGGCCGGGCTTCTCGGCCTCGCGATCATGGCGGCGACGCCGCTTGACGCGCAGGCCCAGGCCTTGCTGCCGGAGAAGGACGAACTGAAGTTCGGCTTCATCAAGCTGACCGACATGGCGCCGCTGGCGATCGCCTACGAGAAGGGCTTCTTCGAGGACGAGGGCCTGTTCGTGACGCTCGAGCCGCAGGCCAACTGGAAGGTGCTGCTCGACCGGGTGATCACCGGCGAACTCGACGGCGCCCACATGCTGGCCGGGCAGCCGCTCGCCGCGACCATCGGCTTCGGCACCAAGGCGCATATCGTGACGCCCTTTTCCATGGACCTGAACGGCAACGGCATCACCGTCTCGAACGAAGTCTGGGAGATGATGAAGCCGCATCTTCAGATGCAGGCCGACGGCAAGCCCGTCCATCCGATCCCGGCAAGCGCCCTGAAGCCTGTCGTCGACAGCTTCAAGGCGCAAGGGAAGCCCTTCAACATGGGCATGGTGTTCCCGGTCTCGACCCACAATTACGAACTGCGCTACTGGCTCGCCTCCGGCAACATCCACCCCGGCTTCTATTCGGCTTCCGACATTTCCGGGCAAATCAAGGCCGATGCGCTGCTCTCGGTGACACCGCCGCCGCAGATGCCGGCAACGCTCGAGGCCGGCACGATCAACGGCTATTGCGTCGGCGAACCGTGGAACCAGCAGGCGGTGTTCAAGGGCATCGGCGTGCCGGTGATCACCGACTACGAGATCTGGAAGAACAACCCTGAGAAGGTCTTCGGCCTGACGAAGGAGTTCACCGAGGCCAATCCGAACACGACGCTGGCGCTGACCAAGGCGCTGATCCGCGCGGCGCGCTGGCTCGACGAGAACGACAATGCCAACCGGATGGAGGCGGTCGAGATCCTGTCGCGGCCCGAATATGTCGGTGCGGATGCCGAGGTCATCGCCAATTCGATGACCGGCACGTTCGAATACGAGAAGGGCGACACGCGCGAGGTCCCGGACTTCAACGTCTTCTACCGCTATTTCGCGACCTATCCCTACTATTCCGATGCGGTCTGGTACCTCACCCAGATGCGCCGCTGGGGCCAGATCGGCGAGCACAAGCCCGACGACTGGTACGCCGACGTCGCAAAGAGCGTCTACCTGCCGGATGTCTACCTGAAGGCGGCGCGGATGCTGGTCGAGGAAGGCCATGCGGAGGAGGGAGAATTTCCCTTCGAGAGCGACGGCTACCGCGCCCCGACGCCGGCCACCGACGTCATCGACGCCATCCCCTATGACGGCCGTGCGCCCAACGCCTACATCGACAGCCTTCCGATCGGACTGAAGGGCAATCAGACCGTCGACGGCAACGAGGTGGTCGGCGGCTGAGGCTGCCCGCGCCCGGCCGGCGGCGCTGCCGCCCGGCCGGGTGTCCTCCCAGCATCCTGCGCAAGGACAAGGACTTCACAACATGGCAAATGCCGAAACCGCCACCATCGATGCCCCGGCCGCCGGCCGCCGCCGCGAACGGCTGCTTGCCGGACTTGGCCGTACCGCCGGCTGGCTCGACGCGCTCGGCCTCTCGTTCCTGGTGCCGCTTGTCCGGCTGGTGCTGGGCGACAGCCCGCGCGAGCAGCTTGGCGAGTTGAAGCGCGTGCTGGTCATTCCGATGATCGGCATCGTCGCCTTCCTCGTTGCATGGGCCGCTTTCGCCCCGCAGATCCAGACCTCGCTCGGCGCGGTGCCCGGCCCGGCGGCGGTGTGGGAGCAGGCGGGCAACCTGTGGGAGGACCACCTGCGGGAGCGCGAGAAGGCCGCGGCCTTCCATGAGCGCCAGGACGTGCGCAATGCCAAGCTGGAAGCCGCCGGCCAGCATGACCGGGTGAAGTGGCGCAGCTATACCGGCAAGCCGACCTATCTCGACCAGATCGTCACCTCGCTCATAACCGTCGGGCTCGGCTTCGTCATCGCGACGCTGATCGCGGTGCCGCTCGGCATCGCCTCGGGCCTGTCGCGCACCGTCAATGGCGCGATCAATCCGCTGATCCAGATCTTCAAGCCGGTCTCGCCGCTCGCCTGGCTGCCGATCGTGACGATGATCGTTTCGGCGCTCTATGCGGATCCGGCCGACTGGCTGCCGAAGTCGCTGCTCATCTCGGCGGTGACGGTGACGCTGTGCTCGCTCTGGCCGACCCTGATCAACACAGCGCTCGGCGTCGCTTCGGTCGACAAGGACCTGATGAATGTCGGCCGGGTGCTGCAACTGCCCACCCGCAAGACGGTGATGAAGCTGGTGCTGCCCTCGTCGCTGCCGCTGATCTTCACCGGCCTGCGCCTTTCGCTCGGTGTCGGCTGGATGGTGCTGATCGCGGCCGAGATGCTGGCGCAGAACCCGGGCCTGGGCAAGTTCGTCTGGGACGAGTTCCAGAACGGTTCCTCGCAGTCGCTGGCGCGCATCATGGTGGCGGTGTTCACCATCGGGCTGATCGGGTTTGCCCTCGACCGGGTGATGTATGCGCTGCAGCGCGCCTTCACCTTCTCCGCGACACGGTGAGGGGCGTAATGACCATTCTCGAGATTTCCAGGCTTTCAAAGTCCTTCGGAGAGGGCAGGTCGCGCAACGACGTGCTCGCCGATATCGATCTCAAGGTCGGCGAGGGCGAGTTCATCGCCATCGTCGGCTATTCCGGCACCGGCAAGACGACGCTGATCTCGCTGCTCGCCGGCCTCATCGAACCCGACCAGGGCGGCGTCATCTTCAAGGGGCGCGAGATCGACGGCCCGGGTCCGGAGCGCGGCGTCGTCTTCCAGTCCTATTCGCTGATGCCGTGGCTTTCCGTCTTCGGCAACGTGATGCTGGCCGTCGACAGCGTGTTTTCGAAGTCGCCGAAGGCGGAACGGGTCGCCATTGCCGACAAGTACATCGCGATGGTCGGTCTTGCCCATGCCCGCGACCGCAAGCCGGCGGAGCTTTCCGGCGGCATGCGCCAGCGGGTCGCGGTCGCACGGGCGCTCGCCATGCGCCCCGAGGTGCTGCTGCTCGACGAGCCGCTGTCGGCGCTCGACGCGCTGACCCGTGCGAAGCTGCAGGACGAGTTCGCGGCGATCTGCAACGAGGAAAAGAAGACCATCGTCCTCATCACCAATGATGTCGACGAGGCGATCCTGCTCGCCGACCGCATCATCCCGCTGGTGCCGGGCACGCCTGCGACGCTGGGCCGCGCATTCACCGTGCCCTTCGCTCGTCCGCGCGACCGGGGCGAGCTCAATCACGATGACGCCTTCATCGCGCTCCGGGCCGAGGTGACCGAATACCTGATGGAGGTCGGGGCCGGTCGCGACGCGGGCGCAACGCGCGAACTGGTGCTGCCCAACGTGGTGCCGATCGGACAAAAGCCGGCAAAGGCGGCGAACGAACCCTCCGCCGATGCGCCGCCGGAGGCCTATGGCCAGGCAGCCGCTGGCGGGCGCGTCGAGCGCTATCTCGAATTCAGCCAGTTGAAGAAGGTCTATCCGACGCCGAAAGGGCCGCTCACCGTCGTCGACGGGTTCGAACTCTCGATGACCAAGGGCGAGTTCGTCACGCTGATCGGTCATTCGGGCTGCGGCAAGTCGACGGTGCTGTCCATGGCCGCCGGCCTCAACCCGATCACCGAGGGCACGGTGATCCTCGACGGCACCCATGTGACGAAAGCCGGTCCCGACCGGGCGGTGGTGTTCCAGGCGCCGTCGCTGATGCCGTGGCTGACGGCCTACGACAATGTCGCGCTCGGTGTCGACCAGGTCTATCCGCATGCGAGCGCCGCCGAACGCCGCGACATCGTCGAGTATTACCTCGCCCGCGTCGGTCTGGCGGAGAGCATGGACCGGGCGGCGAGCGATCTTTCCAACGGCATGAAGCAGCGGGTGGGCATTGCCCGCGCCTTCGCCCTGTCGCCGAAGCTGCTGTTGCTCGACGAGCCGTTCGGCATGCTCGACAGCCTGACCCGCTGGGAACTGCAGGACGTCCTGATGGATGTCTGGGCCCGCACCCGGGTGACGGCGGTCTGCGTCACCCACGATGTCGACGAGGCGATCCTGCTCGCCGACCGGGTGGTGATGATGTCGAACGGTCCGAACGCGCGCATCGGCAACATCATGGACGTGGACCTGCCGCGGCCGCGCTCGCGCAAGACGCTGATCAATCATCGCGACTACTACGCCTATCGCGAGGAACTGCTCGATTTCCTGGAAGCCTATGAGGGCGGCGCAAATCCGGGGCCGGAGCAACTCAGCGCCATCACCGCCAAACGGGCGTCGCGGATCGCGCGCCAGAAGGCCGCCGCCGAAGCGGCCGAATAGGAGGAACCGCCATGACCATCAAACAGAAACTCGTGGTGATCGGCGCCGGGATGGCGTCCGGCCGGATGCTGGAGACCCTGCTGGAGACGGCGCCTGATGCCTATGAGGTGACGCTGTTCGGCGCCGAGCCGCGCGGCAACTACAACCGCATCATGCTGTCGCCGGTCCTGTCCGGCGAGAAGAGCTACGAGCAGATCGTCACCCATGATGCGGCCTGGTATGCCGCAAACGGGATCGACTGCCGCTTCGGCGAAACTGTGACGCGGATCGACCGGTCCGCAAAGACCGTCACCACGCCGGCCGGCGAAACGCCTTACGACAAGCTGGTCATCGCCACCGGCTCGGCGCCCTTCATCATTCCGATTGCCGGCCGCGACCTGCCCGGCGTGCGCGCCTTCCGCGACCTTGACGATGTGGAGGCGATGGTGGAGGCGGCCGCGCGCCCCGGCGCGAAAGCCGTGGTGATCGGCGGCGGGCTGCTCGGGCTTGAGGCGGCGGCGGCGCTCAGGTCACGCGGCATGGAGGTGGTGGTCCTGCACCTGATGGGACACCTGATGGAGCGGCAGCTCGATCCGGCCGCCGGCCATCTGCTGCGGCGGGAACTGGAAGGGCGCGGCATCACCGTCCACACCGAGGCGCAGACCAAGGCGATCCTTGGCGAGGACCGCGCCGAGGCGGTGCTCCTTGACGACGGCACGATCTACCCTGCCGACCTGGTGGTGATGGCCGTCGGCATCCGCCCGGAAGTGCGTATCGCCGTGGATACCGGGCTGCATGTGGAACGCGGCATCGTCATCGACGACCGCACAATGACCTCCGATCCGGACATCCTTGCAATCGGCGAATGCGTCGAGCACGAGCGCGTCTGCTACGGCCTCGTCGCGCCGCTCTACACGATGGCCGGCGTCGCGGCGAAGACGCTGCTCGGCGAGGACGCGGCCTTCCGGCCGCTGGAGACGGCGACGCAGCTCAAGGTGACCGGCGTCAGCCTATATTCCGCCGGTGACTTCGCCGATGGCGAGGACCGCGACGAGATCGTGCTGCGCGATGCCTCGGCAGGGGTCTACAAGCGCCTGGTGCTGAAGGAAAACCGCATCGTCGGTGCGGTGCTCTACGGCGAGGCGGCGGACGGGCCCTGGTTCTTCGATCACATCCGCAACCGCACCGATGTCTCGCAGATGCGCGAAACGCTGATCTTCGGCCAAGCCTACCAGGGGGGTGCCCCGCTGGACCCTACGGCGGCCGTTGCAGCCTTGCCGCCTGAGGCGGAAATCTGCGGCTGCAACGGCGTGTGCAAGGGAACGATCGTCACGGCCATCGAGACAGGCGGGCTGACCACGCTCGACGAGGTGCGTGCCCACACCAAGGCGTCCGCTTCCTGCGGCACCTGCACCGGGCTGGTCGAGCAACTGATGCAGGCAACGCTCGGAGAAGCCTTCGCGGTGCAGGCGGTGAAGCCGGTCTGCGGCTGCACGCATCATGGTCATGACGAGGTGCGCCGGCTGATCAAGGCAAAGGGGCTGAAGAGCATTCCGGCCGTCATGCAGGAACTGGAATGGACCTCGTCGGGCGGCTGCGCCAAGTGCCGGCCGGCGCTCAACTACTATCTCGTCTGCGACTGGCCGGACGAATATGCCGACGATTACCAGTCGCGCTTCATCAACGAGCGGGTGCACGCCAACATCCAGAAGGACGGGACCTATTCCGTCGTGCCGCGCATGTGGGGCGGAGTGACCTCGGCGGCGGAACTCCGCGCGATTGCCGACGTGGTCGACAAGTTCGACATCCCGGCGGTGAAGGTCACCGGCGGCCAGCGCATCGACATGCTCGGCATCCGCAAGGAGGACCTGCCGGCCGTGTGGGCCGATCTCGGCGAGGCGGGCTTCGTTTCGGGGCACGCCTATGCCAAGGGCCTGAGGACCGTGAAGACCTGCGTCGGTTCCGACTGGTGCCGCTTCGGCACGCAGGATTCGACCGGCCTCGGGATCGCCATCGAGAAATTCATGTGGGGCTCCTGGACCCCGGCGAAGGTGAAGATGGCGGTGTCCGGATGCCCGCGCAACTGCGCCGAGGCGACCTGCAAGGATGTCGGCGTGATCTGCGTCGACAGCGGGTTCGAACTCCATTTCGCCGGTGCGGCAGGCCTCGACATCAAGGGCACCGAAGTGCTCGGCCATGTCGCCACGGAGGAGGAGGTGATGCGCCACATCGTGGCGCTGGTGCAGATGTACCGGGAGCAGGGCCACTACCTGGAGCGCATCTACAAATGGGCCAAACGCATCGGCCTTGACGAGATCCGCCGGCAGATCATGGACGAGCCGGAACGGCGCGAGGCCTATTACGAGCGCTTCGTCTTCTCGCAGAAATTCGCCCAGGTGGATCCGTGGTCGGAGCGTGTTTCCGGAAAGGACAAGCATGAATTCAAGCCGCTGGCGACCCTGGAACTGGAGGCGGCGCAGTGACGGCGATGACGACGGACTGGATCGAGATCGGCCTGCTGGAAGACGTCCCGCGCGAGGGCGCAAGGCTGATCAGGACGCCAAGTGGCTGCATTGCCGTGTTCCGCACGGCGGGCGACGAGGTGCATGCGCTTGACGACCGCTGTCCGCACAAGGGCGGCCCGCTCAGCCAGGGCATCGTCCACGGCACGTCGGTGACCTGCCCCTTGCACAACTGGGTCTTCGACCTTTCCACCGGCATGGCGCAAGGCGCCGACGAGGGGCGGGTCGCGACCTATCCGGTGCGCGTGCGGGACGGGGTGCTGCAGATCGCCGCCGGCCAGCTTGTGACGCAGGGGTGACGAGCCATGCCGGATAGCGTGCGCACGACCTGCCCCTATTGCGGTGTCGGCTGCGGGGTGATCGCCACCCGGCAGGACGACGGCCGGGTGAGCGTTGCCGGCGATCCCGGGCATCCGGCGAATTTCGGCCGGCTCTGTTCGAAGGGGTCGGCGCTTGCCGACACGCTTGCCGATCCGGACCGGCTGCTCTTCCCGGAAATCGCAGGGAAACGGGTCGGCTGGGACGCGGCGCTCGACATGATCGCAACGCGCTTTGCGGAGATGATCGCTGAGCACGGTCCCGACAGCGTTGCCTTCTATGTGTCGGGACAGATCCTGACCGAGGACTACTACGTTGCCAACAAGCTGATGAAGGGGTTCATCGGTTCGGCCAATATCGACACGAATTCAAGGCTCTGCATGGCCTCGTCGGTCGCCGGCCACCGACGTGCCTTCGGCTCCGACACGGTGCCGGGAACCTATGAGGACCTGGAGGAGGCCGATCTCGTCGTGCTCGTCGGTTCCAACCTCGCCTGGTGCCATCCGGTTCTCTACCAGCGACTGGAGGCGGCGCGCGCCCGGCGGCCGAACCTGAGGCTGGTGGTGATCGATCCGCGCCGCACGGCGACGGCGGCGAGCGCCGATCTGCATCTGGCCTTGGCGCCGGATACGGACGTCGCGCTTTACAACGGGTTGCTCGCCGCCCTGGAGAGCGCGGGACGGATCGACCGCACCTATGTCGCGGAGCACACGCATGGGCTGGAGGCTGCGCTGGAGATTGCGCGCGGTTTCGACATCGCCACTGTCTCGACGGAAACGAGGCTCGCGGCGGCCGACATCGCCCGCTTCTACCAGTGGGTGGCGGAAACGCCGAAGACGGTGACGGTCTACAGTCAGGGCGTGAACCAGTCGGTCGTCGGCACCGACAAGGTCAACGCGATCCTCAACACCCATCTGGCGGCGGGTCGCATCGGCCGGCCCGGCTGCGGTCCCTTCTCCGTCACCGGCCAGCCGAACGCCATGGGCGGGCGCGAGGTTGGCGGGCTCGCCAACATGCTGGCTGCCCACATGGCCATTGAGAGCCCGGCGCATCGCGGCATCGTGCAGGGCTTCTGGAAAAGCCCGCGCATCGCCGAACGTCCCGGGCTGAAGGCGGTGGAGATGTTTCAGGCCTTGCGCGAGGGGCGCATCAAGGCGATCTGGATCATGGCGACCAATCCGGTCGACAGCCTGCCGGATGCCGACGGCGTGCGCGAAGCGCTCGCGGGTTGCGATTTCGTTGTCGTCTCCGACGTGACGAGACGCACGGACACCGTGCCTTTCGCCGATGTGCTGCTGCCGGCGGCGGCCTGGGGCGAGAAGGACGGCACGGTGACCAATTCCGAGCGACGGATTTCGCGCCAGCGCGCGTTCCGAGTGCCGCCCGGCGAGGCGCGCACCGACTGGTGGGCGCTTGCGCAAGTGGCGCGGCGGATGGGTTTTGCCGATGGCTTCGCGTATCGGCGGCCCGCCGACATTTACCGCGAGCACGCGGCCCTTTCGAGCGAGCAGAACGACGGGTCACGCGATTTCGATATCGGCGCCCATGCGGCGATCGATCAGGCGGAATATGAAGCGCTCGAACCCTTCCAGTGGCCGCTGCGAGCCGATGGCAGCGGTGCGGCGCGGTTCTTCGCGGAAGGTGGGTTCTTTACCGCCGACGGCCGGGCGGCGATCTGGCCCGTTGCCTATCAGGCGCCAAGGAAGCGCGAGCGGCGCTATCCGCTAGTGCTCAACACGGGCCGTATCCGCGACCAGTGGCACATGATGACGCGCACCGGCCTGAGCCCGCGGCTTCTCACCCACATGGCCGAGCCGTTTTGCGAAGTCCATCCGCGCGATGCCGAGCGGGCCGGCGTCAACGACGCGCAAGTCGTCGTGCTGGAAAGCCCGCATGGACGCGTCCTGCTGCGCGCGCTGGTCAGCGACCGGGCGCGGGAGGGCTCGGTCTTCGTGCCGATGCACTGGAGCGACCAGTTCGCGGCCGCCGGCCGGGTCGATGCGCTGGTGGGGCCTGAGACCGATCCGGTGTCGGGCCAGCCGGGCTCGAAGTTCACGCCCGTCGCGCTGCGGCCTTTTGTGGCGGGCTGGTACGGTTTCGCCGTGCTGCGGGAGCGGCCTGAAAAGATCGATACGGACTACTGGGCCATCGCCCCGGTCGAGGGCGGTTGGCGGGTCGAGCTTGCGGGACGCGGAGAGGGGACTGCCGACGCGCTTTTCCGGGTGCTTGCCGCTTCCTCCGGCGAGCAGGGCGACCGGCTCTCCTACCGGGATACGGCAAGCGGCGAGGAGCGGCTTGCCTGCTGGGAGGGCGGGCGGCTTGTCGCGGCCCTGTTCACGGGCCCCGCGCCGGTCGGCGTGTCGCGAGCCTGGGCGTGCGGACTGCTGGCGACCGAGTTTCCCTTGCTGGGCGACCGGGCGTCGGTGCTGGCCGGCCGGCCGGGCGGCGCGGCGCCGGATATAGGCGCCATCGTCTGCTCCTGCCGCAATGTGGGGCTCAACCAGATTACTGCGGCGATCGAGGCGGGCGCCTGCGACGTCGCCACCATCGGCGAGGCCGTCGATGCGGGAACGCAATGCGGGTCCTGCCGGTCAGAGATCGGCACGATCCTGGCGAGGGTGCAGGCCGGCGCATCGCAGGCCGTTGGAACACAGGCAGCGGAGGATGCGGATGAGCAGGTCGCGGAAGCCGTCTGAGACGGAGAAGCGGCGGGCACCGCCGCGCATGGGTCGGCTTGCCTGCCTGCCGGTCTTCCTGCCGCTCGAAGGGCGACGTGTGCTTGTCGCCGGTGGCGCGGACGCGGCCGCATGGAAGGCGGAACTTCTGGCGGCCTGCGGAGCGGAGGTTCATGTGTTCGCCGAGACCTGCGATGCCGCGATGGCGGCGCTGGTCACGGAAGGAGCCGCTGCCGGGTCCTTCGTGCATCATGCCGCGCTATGGAAACCGGAAGACCACGCCGGCATGGCGCTTGCCGTTGCGGATGCGCAGGAGGAGGCGGAGGCGTCGGCCTTTGCCGAAGCCGCGCGGGCGGCAGGCGTTCCCTGCAACCTGATCGACCGGCCGGATTTCTGCCAGTTCCAGTTCGGGTCCATCGTCAACCGCTCGCCGGTGGTGATCGGCATCTCGACGAGCGGCGCGGCGCCCATTCTGGGCCAGGCGATCCGCCAGCGGATCGAGACGCTCCTGCCGCCGACACTCGCCGACTGGGCAGAGCTTGCCACCGGAATGCGCGGCCGGGTGATGGATGTGCTCGCGCCCGGTGCCGGGCGGCGCGCCTTCTGGGAGGGTTTCGTGCGCCGTGCCTTTTCCGGTCCCCTCGATGCGGTGGCGGAAGCCGGCGTCCGCTCCTTGCTGGCGCGTATCGCAGCGTCACCGGACATGGCGCGGGGGCGGGTGACACTGGTCGGTGCCGGACCGGGGGATGCAGGTCATCTCACCATGAACGCGATCCGGGCGCTGCAGGGTGCCGAGGTGGTGCTCTATGACGCCGGCGTTTCCGCCGAGGTGCTGGAGCTGGCGCGGCGCGAGGCGAAACGCATGCTGGTCGGCGCGGTGACAGGCGGGGGCGAGGCAGAACGCGAGGGGGTTCAACTCGCCGCGACGCTGGCCGGTCAGGGACGGCAGGTTGTGCGGCTGGTGCCGGGCGATCCGCGTGAGGCGGGAGACAGCGGACTGGCCGGGGAACTGCGGGCGCTTGGCGTGAGCGTCGAAATCGTTGCCGGCGTCCGGGAGACGAGCGAAGCGAGGGGCCGGGATGCCGGAGGGATACGGACAGAGACCGGCCACCTCGCGGCTGGCTATCCGGTTTCGTTATAGCGCCTTCGAATATTGGTATTTGATTGACATATCACTCTGCCGTCTCCTGAGCTGCGAAATGCGTGTGGACGCCCGTCGGCGAGAGCCTTCCGAGAAGCGGTCGCCACACGCGCCAAGCCAGTTCGGGGAGCCCCATCGATGTCGAGACTGTCGGCCTTCAATTTCCAGAAATGGATCGACGAGCACAAGCATCTGCTGAAGCCGCCGGTCGGCAACCAGCAGGTCTGGAAGGACGCGGACCTGATGGTCACCGTCGTCGGCGGACCGAACAAGCGCACCGATTATCACGACGATCCGGTCGAGGAGTTCTTCTACCAGCTCAAGGGCGACATGCTCCTCAAGGTCTATGACGGCAAGGAGTTCTACGACGTGCCGATCCGCGAGGGCGAGATCTTCCTGCTGCCGGCGCATGTGCGCCATTCGCCGCAACGCCCGCAGGAAGGCTCCATCGGTCTCGTGGTCGAGCCGGCGCGCCCCGAAGGCGCACTCGACGCGATCGAGTGGTACTGCTTCGAGTGCGAGCACCTGGTGCACCGCTCCGAGCTGGATCTTGAATCCATCGTCGACGACCTGCCGCCGGTCTACAAGGCGTTCTACGCGTCCGAGGATGCACGCACCTGCCCCAATTGCGGCACGGTCCATCCGGGCAAGGAACCGCCGGAAGGCTGGGTGACGCTCTGAACGCCGGCGGCATCCGCCGCCACCCTACGTCCAACCGTTTTTCATCAGCATCGCGCCGGGCGCCCCAGGGCCTTCCCGGCGAGGGAGGAGCATGACATGAAATCCGTATCTCACCTGGCAAGCCTGGTTCCCGCGGCCGCGCTGGCGCTGTCGCTGGGCACGGGCGCTGCCCAGTCGAAGGAGTTTCGTCTCGGCCTGATCACGCCGCCGCCGCATATCTGGACGGTGGCGGCGACAGCCTTCGGCGACGAGCTCAAGTCGGCCTCCGGCGGCAAGCACACGGTCACCGTTTTTCCCTCGCAGCAGCTCGGCAACGAGGCGCAGATGATGCAGCAGCTGCAGACCGGCGCGCTCGACATGGCCTTCCTGACCATCGCCGAAGTGTCGAACCGGGTGCCAGATTTCGGCGCATTCTATGCGCCCTATCTGGCCGACGATGTCGCCCATGCCGGCCGTATCCTGCGTTCCGACGTGGCCAAAGACCTGCTGAGCGGTCTGCCGCAGAAGGCCGGCGTCATCGGCATCGGCTATTCGATGGGCGGTCTTCGCCAGATCGTCAGCCGCGATCCGGTCACGAGTGCCGCCGACCTTGCCGGCAAGAAGCTGCGCATCACGCCGTTCGAGCCGATCAAGGACTTCTACAACGCGCTCGGCGCAGCCTCGACGCCGATGCCGCTTCCGGCGGTCTATGACGCGCTGGCCAATGGTCAGGTCGATGCCATCGACATGGACGCGGAGCTGATCTGGGCGCTCAAGTACTATGAGCATGCCGACACGATCCTGATCTCCAACCACATGATGTTCCCGATGGTGGGACTGGTCTCGGCCCGCGTCTGGCAGTCGCTGTCGGAAGAGGATCGCGCGATGATCGGCAAGCTGATGGCGCGCCATCTCGACGGGGCGATCGACACCTATGTGCAGAAGGAAGGCGACTGGCTGCTCTCGGTCGAGGGCACCGGCCGCACCATCGTCGAGGCAGACGCCGCCTTCTTCGCCGATGCGATCGGCAAGTGGGAAGCGATCTGGACCGAAAAGGCCCCGGTCTTGAAGGACCTGCGCAAGGTCGCCGAGGAAACGCGCTGACGGGCAACCCGGCCGCCCCTTGCGGGCGGCCCCGGTTGTCGTGTGAAATGGCTCCGTGATCAGGGCGCGGACTGGCTGCCACGGTGGTTCGTCCGCGCTTTTTCATGACGGGCCCGCGCGGACGCGGGCGACGGGAGACAAGGGATGCTTTACCGGTTGTCCGCCTTGTGGGCGCGCGCGGAGATCGCGCTCGCCGCACTTCTTGCCGCCCTGGTCACCGTGCTTATCCTTGTCAATGTCGCGACACGCTCGGCCCGGATGGCGATCTTCTGGATCGACGAGGCGGCGATCTACGCGATGATCTGGATGACTTTCCTCGCCGCGTCGGCCGCCGTCCACCAGCGTACCGCCGTTGCCGTGACGCTGGTTCCCGACATGCTGAGCGGGCGTTCCAGGGCGCGCCTCACGGCGGTGCTCGACCTTGTCGCGCTGGGCTTCGGGCTTGCCATCGCATGGTTCTGCTGGATCTGGTTCGATCCGGCGGGCTTTGCCGCTGCCGGTTTCGATATCGAGGCGTTCCAGGGCGCCACCTTCAACTTCATCTACGCGGAACCGACCACCACGCTCGGCATCCGCAAGGCCTGGGTCTGGCTGATCATGCTGATCTTCTCCTTCGGCTTCGTGCTGCATGCACTGGCCAACCTGTCGCGCTCGTTGCCCGTCGCCCTCAAGGGGGGCGAGGAGGCCTCCACCGGAGATGCCGCATGACCGGCGCGGTCTTTCTGGTCCTGCTCTTCGCCGGCGTTCCGATCAGCCTGGTGCTGTGCCTGTCGGCGGCCTGGTACATCCAGGCGAGCGAAAACACCGTGCTCTACGCGAGCTTTGCCCAGCAGCTGTTCTCCGGCGTGGAGAGCTACGGTCTGCTCGCCATTCCGCTTTTCATGCTGACCGGCGAGTTGATGAACGAGGGAGGGCTGACACAGCGCCTGATCCAGGCCGCGCGCGTCTTCGTTGGCGGGTTTCGCGGCGGCCTCGCCTATATCAACCTGCTTGCGAACATGTTCATGGCGGCGATCATCGGGTCGGCCGCCTCGCAGATCGCGGTGATGTCGCGGGCGATGGTGCCGGCGATGGAGGCCGAGGGTTACCGGCGCGAGTTCGCCGCCGCGACGACAGCCGCCGGCGGCTTGCTGTCACCGATCATTCCGCCGTCGATGCTGTTCGTCATCTACGGCGTGCTTGCCCAGATCCCGATCGGTGACATGTTCATGGCCGGTATCGTCCCGGGCCTGATCCTGTCGGCCTCGTTCTTCGTCATCGTCACGCTGGTCGGCCTGCGCGAGGGGTTCCCGCAAGGGCGCTGGATGTCCGCGCCGGAAGTGCGCGCCGCGCTGATCGATTGCCTGCCGGCATCGCTCATTCCTGTCGCCATCGTCGGCGGCATCCTGCTCGGCATCGCGACGCCGACGGAGTCTGCCGCCGTTGCCTCGCTGGTCGCGCTGGTGATCGGGCGGTTCGTCTATGGCGAGTTGAAGCTTGACCGGCTCGCGGCGCTGTTCGTGCGAACCGCGACCAATTCGAGCCTGGTGATCTTCCTGATCGCCGCCGCCAATGTCTTCGGCTGGGTGATCATCTACGAAGCGATCCCGCAGAAGCTCGCGGCCCAGATCATCACGCTGACCGAGGATCCCTTCGTCTTCCTGCTGATCGTCAATCTCGTGCTGTTCGTGATCGGCATGGTGATCGACGGGATCGCGGCGCTGATCCTGGTGGTGCCGATCCTGCTGCCGATCGCCCAGCAGCACTACAATGTCGATCCCTACCAGTTCGGGGTGATCGTCTGTCTCAACCTGGTGCTGGGACTGCTGACGCCGCCGGTCGGCGCGGGGCTCTACATCGCCTCGGCGATGAGCGGGGCGCGACCGATGGCGATCTTCCGCGCGCTCTATCCCTTCCTTGCGGCGGTGGCGCTGGTGCTGCTGCTGCTCAGCTGGGCGCCGATCCTGTCGACCATCCTGATCAGGTAGCCGGGTGGTCGGTCGGGCCGGGCCGGCAGCTTCAGAAGCTTCCCGCGACCTGGCGCAACTGCTCGAGGAAATAGCTGACGGCGGGCGTCAGGCCCTTGCCCTTGCGATAGGAGACACCGACGGGCCCGATGGGGATCGGCACATCCCAGGGCAGGCGGGCGAGGATGCCGGCGGCGATGTCCTGGTCGACGACATGGCTCGGCAGCATGCCGATCATCGTCGAATTGGCGAGCAGGCTGCGATTGGCAAGGAAGGAAACGGATTCCACCGCGTTGATCGGCGAGGACAGGCCGTGGTCGAGAAAGACCAGGTCGATCTGCCGGCGCAAGGTGGTTTCCGGCGGCGGCAGGATCCAGCCATATTCCATCATGTCGGCGAAGCCGACACGCTTGCGCGACACCAGCGGATGGTTGACGCCGGTCACCGCGATCACCTTTTCCTCGTAGAGGCGCTCCTGCAGCAGCTCGTCCCGGTGGCGATGGGTGGGAAGCCGGCCGACAACGAGATCGAGCTCGCCCGAGCGCAGCGCCGGCATCAGCACCTCGTTGGTGCCTTCCTGGATCTTGATCGACAGATTGGGTTTTTCCGCGAGCACCCGGGTGATGGTCCTGGGCAGGAGAAGCGAGGAGGCGGCGAGCAGCGTGCCGATGACGATGCGGCCGCTCGACCCTTCGGCGAGATCGTCGAGCTCCTGTGCCGCGTGGGAGATCTGGGCGAAGATCAGCTTGCCGTGGCGGGCCAGCGCCTCGCCGTAAATGGTCGGCACCACGCCGCGATTGGTGCGCTCGAACAGCATGACGCCGAAGTCGGCTTCAAGGTCCTTGATCAGCTTGGTGGCGGCCGGCTGCGACAGGTTCAGTTCGCGCGCCGCATGCAGGATCGAGCTGTGCCGTTCGACGGCGACAAGCAGGCGAAGCTGCTTCAGCTTCAGCCGCGTCAGGATGCGCTCGACGATGCGGAAATGCTTCTGGGTCGGTTCGCTCATCGGACCTTGCGCCGTTGCGCGAGCCGCCGCCGACGGGCGGTCGCCGATCTCAGGCGGTAGCCGATCCACGTCGGTCACGCAACCAGGATCGGGGTCTCGAGCGACAGGGCGGCATGGATCATGCTCATGGCCGTGAGCGCGGAGGATTTGGGGTTGTCGGGAAGCGGCCGGCCCTGCAGGCGGAGCGTGAAGGTGCCGAAATCGCCCTCGGCTTCCAGCTCATGGCAATTGCTGGTGCAGGCCGGGTCGGCGATCAGCTCGACCTCGGTCGCGTCGAAGCCGATGCCGGCCAGCGCAATGCTGGCCGTGACATTGGCATTCTTCGGGTAGAGACGCGCCGCCTCGCGCGCTGAGCCGCGAAAATGGGTGCGCGCGGCATCGAGGCGGTCGAGATCCAGGATGGTTTCGGCGGGTGTGCCGCGCCAGCTCGCCGGCGGCTTGCGGCCGCGATAGGTCACCCGGGCAAGGCCGCCCTCGCGCGCGGAGGCGAGAACGTCGAGCCCGCCGATTGCGCCGGCCGCGATGCGCAGCCTCGCTTGGCCGTCGCGGGCGGCCGCGGCCAGCGTGTCCCTCAAGCTGTCGTCGGCCAGCGCGCCAGCCGCGACGCTGGTCAGGTCGATGCCCTGGCGAAGGATCCTCTCGCCATGGGCGATCAGTCCGGAGTGACCGGCGCAATCGAGCACCAGGTCCGGGCGGGCAGGCAACTCGCAGATGTCGCCGACAACGGCCAGGCCCTCGCCCATCGCCGCCCGCGCTGCACCGAGGCCGTCCGCCCGGCCGATGACGCCGGCGAGGCGGATGGTCTCGCGGCCGGCAAGCGCACCGGCGACATGTCGTGCGATCGCGCCGTATCCGATGATGGCGACAAGCTTCATTCACTGCTCCGGAGCTGGCTGGAAACCTTGTGCAATTCTGGGGCAGAGCGGGAGGTTTTGATATCCAATATACAGATAGCAGATTTGAAACATGATATTTGCCGCGATATCTGAAGAGCGTCACTCTCCGGCAAACCCCATCCGGGCACGTCCGTGGCCCAGCCTCAGAAAGCGGGTAATTTGCCGTGACGATCGATACCGCGGGCCATGCCTTGGCCAGCCCCTTTTCCGCCGACGGGACGCGTGCTCGCGGCGAAGCGCAGATCGGTCGCGCGGTGCGGCGGCGCGAGGACGATGCCCTGGTGACCGGGCAGGGTTGTTATGTGGCCGACGTGCCGCTCGACAAGCCGCTGCATGTCGCCTTCGTGCGCAGTCC
Source organism: Stappia sp. (assembly GCF_965276915.1). Classification (GTDB taxonomy): domain Bacteria; phylum Pseudomonadota; class Alphaproteobacteria; order Rhizobiales; family Stappiaceae; genus Stappia. The sequence goes on along the minus strand of NZ_OZ255709.1, from coordinate 4,711,048 downwards.
GATGCCGGCGGGCGAAATCCTCTCCTGCGACGGGGAGGGGGCGCTGGACATGGCAGGCGTTGCCGGTTTCGCCTGCGGCGAGGACGTCAGGCATCTTGGCCGGCTCAGCGTCAATCCCGTCCTGACGATCGAGGGCGAGGCGCCGTTCCCGGTGCTGGCCCGCGGCCGTGTCGCAGCCGTCGGACAACCGGTCGCCGCTGTCTTTGCCGAAAGCCGGGCTCTTGCCCAGGACGCTGCCGACATGGTGATGCTCGATATCGGGGATGTGCAGGACGGGCCGTCCCTGGATGGCGACGCGCGCATTTCGGGTCATTGGCGAGAGGGCGACGTCGAGGCGGCGATGGCATCCGCTGCCCATGTCGTGGAGGTTCGGGTCGAGCATCCGCGCCTGGCGCCGTCGCCGCTGGAACCGCGCGGTATCGCGGTCGCGTTCGATGCCGCCACGGAAAGCGTCACCGTCTGGTACTCGACGCAGACACCGCATCGCGCGCGGCGCGAACTCTGCCGCATCCTCGGTGTCGAGGAGGCGCGGATCGCGGTCAAGGCGCCGGATGTCGGCGGCGCCTTCGGCATGAAGGCTTCCCTCTATCCCGAGGAAGTGCTGTGCGTGTGGGCCGCCTTTCGGTTTCGCCGCGACATGCGCTGGATTGCCTCGCGAGCTGAGGACCTGCTCTCGGCCAGCCACGGGCGCGGCGCGACCAGCCGGGGACGGCTGGCGGTTGACGCCGAGGGCCGCTTTCTGGCGCTTTCCGCCGAGATCGAGTGCCCGCTCGGCCATTGGTTGCCCTCGAGCGCTGCCATCCCGCCGTGGAATGCCGGGCGCATCCTGCCGGGCGGCTACGCGCTCGGCGTCATCGACGTGCGCTCGCGCGCCCGGCTTTCCAACAGTGCCGCTGTCGGCATCTATCGCGGCGCCGGCCGGCCGGAAGCGAACTGCCTGATGGAACGGCTGGTCGACGAGGCGGCGGCGGCGACCGGTCTCGATCCGCTGGAGATCCGCCGGCGCAACCTGCTGCCCCCCGAAATTTTCCCTCATCGTACGGCGAGCGGCGTCACGCTCGATTCCGGCCGCTATGGCGCGCTGCTCGAAAAGCTGGCGGCGGAGGCCGGTTATGCGGACCTGCGCGAGGCCGTCGCGGCGCGACGCGCGCATGGCGAGATCGTCGGACTGGGGCTCGGCTTTTACATCGAGCCTTGCGGCACGGGCTGGGAGAGCGCCCGCGTGACGCTGCATCCCGATGGCCGTGCCGAAGTGGCGGCCGGCGGCAGCAGCCAAGGGCACGGGCGCGAGACGGCCTTCGCCCAGATTGTCGCCGACCGGCTGGCGCTGCCGCTGGAACGGGTGGCGGTCCGGCACGGCTCGACGCAGGACTGTCCGACCGGGATCGGTGCGCTGGCGAGCCGCAGCACCGCGATCGGCGGCGGCGCGCTCGTTGCCGCCTGCGACGAGGTGCTGGCGAAGCGTGCGGCCGGCGAAGGCTCGGACGTGCCGGTGAGCGCCGAGGTGATCTACGAGACCGAAGGCGAGGCCTGGGGCTACGGCGCTTATCTGGTGCTTCTGTCTATCGATCCGGAGACGGGCGCTCCGACCATCGAGCGCGCCCATTGTGTCGACGACATAGGCACGGTGATCAATCCGATGCTGGTCGAGGGGCAGATCCGCGGCGGTTTCGCGCAAGGGCTGGGCGAGGCACTGATGGAGCGCATCGTCTATGACGGCGACGGCCAGCTCGTGACGGGATCGCTGATGGATTACGCATTGCCGCGTGCCTCCGACATGCCGCCGCTTGCCATTGGCAAGACGGTGACGCCCTCGCCCTTCAATCCGCTCGGCGCCAAGGGGGTCGGCGAAGCCGGCACGATCGGTGCGCCCGCGGCCATCCTCAACGCCGCCAGCGACGCGCTGCGTCCGTTTGGTGTCACCGACCTTGCCATGCCGCTCACCGCCGAAAGGCTGTGGGAGGCGCTTCGTACCGCCCGAAAGAGGTGATTAGATGAACTATTCCCGCCTGGACGCCAAGGACCATGCCCGCGCCAACATGAAGGGCATCTGGGCCGCCGCGCTCAATCCCTTCAACGAGGATTTCTCGTTCAATGAGGCAGGCTTGAGGGCCAATATCCGCCACTGGGTGGACGACCTCGGCATTGCCGGCCTGTTCATCGCCGGCAAGCAGGGCGAGTTCTTCTCCATGTCGCTCGACGAGCGCAAGCGCAATTTCGAGATCGCGGTGGAGGAGACGTCCGGCCGGGCCGGCACGATCATGTCCTGCTCCGACCAGAATTTCGACACGGTGATCGAGCTGGCGAAACACGCCGAGGCGGTCGGTGCCGACTACATCGTCGTGCATGCGCCGGTGCTCAATTTCGTCACCGATCAGGATGACACCGTCTACGCGTATTACAAGGCGATCTGCGAGCAGGTGAACATCGGCATTGCCATGTGGAGCCATCCGGATTCCGGTTACCTGATGAGCCCGGAACTGTGCGCCCGCGTTGCCGAATTGCCCAATATCGTGGCCATCAAGTACAGCGTGCCGCGGCCGATGTATGTGAAGCTGACCGAGATGGTCGGCGACAGGATCCTGGTCTCCACCGCCTCCGAGGAGGAGTGGCTCGACAACATTCTCGAGCTCGGATGGCAGCTCTACCTGTGCTCCTCGCCGCCCTATCTGCTGCAGAGCGCCAACGACCGGCGCATGCACGACTACACGCTGGCAGCTTTCGCGGGCGATGCCGCGCGGGCGCGGGAGATCAGCGCCAGCCTCGATCCGGTGCGCAAGGCCCTGCGGGGGACGCGACCGGGCGGCAAGCCGCAGGCGCACCAGAAATACTGGCAGGAACTGCTCGGCCAGGTCGGCGGGCCGGTGCGTCCGCCGCTGCTGCAGCTGACGGATGCGGAGCGCGCGGCGACGAAGGCCGCCTTCGAGGCCTGCGGGCTGAAGCTCTGAGGCTGGCAAGCAGACGGACACGTGAAGGGCCGCCAATGGCGGCCCTTTGAGTTTCAGTTGCCTCAGGCTTGCGGAATCTCGGTGTTTTCCGCATCGGGCGTCAGGCTCTGCTCGGCCTCCGCCGTCGGCTGCCGGGTGAAGCCGGAGACGCCGGCGGTTTCCTCGTAGTCGCGCGGGATCTCGACAGGGCTTGCCACATAGGCAGTGATCAATTCGGCGAGCGAACGCAGCGCATGCATGTGGATGCGCTCGTAGCCATGCGAGCTGTCGATGCCGAAGGTGATCAGCGCGGTGCGCACATCGGCTCCCGCCTCAACCGCGCTGGCCGAATCCGAGCGGTAGTAGCGGAACACGTCCTTCTGGTAGCGGATGTCGTTCTCCTGGCAGAGTTCGACGAGCTTCTTGGTCAGGTGGTAGTCGAAGGGGCCGGTCTGGTCGGCCATCGAGAAGGTGACGCCGAACTCGCTGGAGTTCTGGCCCGGCGCGGTGGTGCCGTTGTCCACCGCGATCAGCGAGGCGACGTCGTGGGTGATGATCGAGGACGCGCCGACGCCGACTTCCTCGGCGATGGTGAAGAGCCAGTGGATGTCGACGGGCGTCTCGACATTGGCCTCCTTCAGCGCCTTCAGCGCGGCAAGCATGACCGCAACGCCGGCCTTGTTGTCCAGATGGCGCGAGATGATGAAGCCGTTTTCCAGGAATTCCGGTTGCGGGTCGATGGCGACGATGTCGCCGACCTCGATGCCGAGCCGGTCGAGATCGCCGCGGCCGAAGGCCAGCGCGTCGACCCGCAGTTCGACATGGTCCCAGCCGATCGGCGAGGTGTCGATCTCGTCGTTGAAGGTGTGGCCGGAGGATTTCAGCGACAGGATCGTGCCGCGATAGGCGCCGGACTGCGAGAACATGGTGATGCGCGCGCCTTCGGCGAAGCGCGCCGACCAGTTGCCGATCGGAACCAGCGCGAGGCGGCCGTTCTCCTTCAGGTATTTCACCTGTGCGCCGAGCGTGTCCAGATGGGAGACGAGGGCCCGGGCACCGCGGGTCTCGCGGCCGCGGCGGATCGTGCGGATCGCGCCGCGCCGCGTCAGTTCCACCGGCAGTCCGAGACGCTCCAGCTCGGCCGAAACGAAGCGCACGACCGTGTCCGTGTAGCCTGTCGGGCTCGGGATCATGAGCAGCGCTTCCAGGGTTTGAGCGAGGTATTCGGTGTCGATGGTCAGTCGTGTCATGGGGCCCCCTGGTTGGTGTGCTGGTCGGTGACAGCCTGGCGGGCGGTCGCCGGCATGGAAAGCGGAAACAGAAGATCGACGAACCGCTCGGCCGTCGGTTGCGGTTCGTGGTTGGCAAGGCCGGGACGCTCGTTGGCCTCGATGAACCGGTAGCCGGCCTCCGTCGGTGCCTTGACCATCAGGTCGATGCCGGTCACCGGAATGTCGATGGCCCGCGCGGCGCGCACCGATGCCTCGACAAGCGTGGGGTGAACGATGTCGGTGACGTCGTGGATGGTGCCGCCGGTATGCAGGTTGGCGGTGCGCCGCACCAGCAGTTCCTCGCCGGCGGGAAGCACCGTGTCCATGTCGTGCCCGGCCTGGCGAACCGTTCGCAGGGTTTCGGCATCGAGGGGAATGTGCGATTCGCCCCCGGTTGCCGCCGCGCGGCGGCGGCTTTGCGCCTCGATCAGTTCGCGGATGCGGCTCGACCCGTTGCCGACCACAGACGGCGGGCGGCGGATTGCGGCGGCCACCAGGCGGTAGTTGATGACGATCAGGCGCAGGTCCTGGCCTTCCACGCATTCCTCCACCAGCACCGTGTCGCAGAGCCGTCCGGCTTCCTCGATGGCGGCGTCGATGTCCTCCTGCGAGGTCAGGCCGACGGCAACGCCGCGGCCTTGCTCGCCTCGGGCCGGCTTGACGACGACCTTGCCATGCTCGCGCAGGAAGTCCTCGAGATCGCCGTTGCCCTGTCCGGCGACGATCTGGGCCGGAACGTGTACGCCGGCGCCCTCGACCACCTTGCGGGTCGCGGTCTTGTCGTCGCAGATCGACATGGCGACGGCGCTGGTCAGTTCGCTCAGGCTCTCCCGGCAGCGGATCGTGCGGCCGCCCTGCGAGAGCGAGAAGAAGCCCCGCTCGGCATCGTTGACCTCGACGCGGATGCCGCGCCGGCGCGCCTCGCGCACGATGATCTTGGCGTAGGGGTTGAGCGCCTCGTCCATGTCGGGGCCGGTGTAGAGCGTCTCGTTGATCGGGTTCTTTCGCTTCACCGTGAAGAAGGGAACGCGGGCGAAGCCGAGCTTCTCGTAGAGGGAGATTGCCTGGTCGTTGTCATGCATGACCGACAGGTCGAGATGGGCAAGGCCGCGCGCGGCGAAATAGTCCGCCAGGTGGCGGACAAGCGCCTGGCCGACGCCGGGGTGGCGGGCCTGGGGATCGACGGCGAGGCACCAGAGCGAGGCACCGCGTTCGGGATCGTTGAAGGCGCGGGCGTGGTCGACGCCGGTCACGGTGCCGAGGATCTCTCCGCTGGCCTCGTCCTCGGCGACGAAATAGCAGATCGAGCGCGCGTCGCGCTTCGACCAGAAGAAGTCCGGCGGCACCGGCACCATGCCGCGCGCGGCGTAGATGCGGTTGATCGCCTCCGCGTCGGTCTGGGCGGTGAGGCGGCGCAGGAAGAAGCCGGCCGGCGCCTTTTTCGACGAGCGATAGGTGGCGAGGTCGAGGCGGAACGTGTGCGAGGGGTCGAGGAAGATCTCCTGCGGGGCGTTGGCCAGCAGCACATGCGGATCGCGCACATAGACCGCGATGTCGCGCCGGTCGGGCAACTCGCCCTCCAGCGTCGTCAGCAGTTTCTCGGTGTCGTGGAAGGTCTGGCCGAACAGCAGGCGCCCCCATCCGAGATCGAGCGCGCAATTCTCCAGCGGCACGGGCGTGTCGGCATGCTGGTTGTCGATGGGCGGCTTCAGCCCGTGCTCGCGCATGCGCTTGAGCCGGTATGCATAGGCATCCCGGTGACGGGTATCGCGTGCGGCCCGCGCGGGGGCGTCCGTTCCCTTGCCGCCCTTGCCGCCGGTTTTCTTCGCCGTCATGACCTGCCCTCAGATGTCGTTGGTCTGCAGCCACAGCTCGAGCAGGGCGACCTGCCAGAGCTCGGACCCTTGCAGCGGCGTGATATGCGCCGTCGGATCCTGGAACAGGGTCTCCAGATAGCTTTCCTGGAACAGGCCCCGCTCGCGCGCCGACTGCGACGTGAGCGCGTCGCGCACCATGTCGAGATAGGGGCCCTGGATATATTTGAGCTGGGGCACCGGGAAGTAGCCCTTCTTGCGGTCGATCACCTCGTGGGGGACGACCTTGCGGGCGGCCTCCTTGAGCACGCCCTTGCCCCCTTGCGCCAGTTTCAGCTCCGGCGGGATCCCGGCGGCAAGCTCGACGAGTTCGTGATCGAGGAACGGCACGCGCGCCTCCAGTCCCCAGGCCATCGTCATGTTGTCGACCCGCTTGACCGGATCGTCGACCAGCATGATCTCCGCATCGAGGCGCAGCGCCCGGTCGACCGGGGTCTCGGCCCCGCCCTGCATCAGGTGGGCGGCGACGAAATCGTGCGCCTCGTCGCGGCTGGCCATCCAGTCCGGCGACAGGTGCCGGGCCATCGTCTCGCGCGAGCGGTCGAAGAAGACGCGCGCATAGTCGGCGACCACGTCGTTGGAGCCGGCGAGCGGGGGATACCAGTGATAGCCGCCGAACACCTCGTCCGCTCCCTGGCCGGACTGCACCACCTTGATATGCTTCGACACCTCCCGGCTGAGGAGGAAGAAGCCGATATTGTCATAGGAAACCATGGGCTCCGATTGCGCCGCGATCGTATCGGGCAGCGACGACATCAGGTCGGCGGAGGGAACGAAGATCTTGTGGTGATCGGTGCCGAAATGCTTGGCGATGAGGTCGGAATAGACAAACTCATCGCCTTTCTCGCCGTTTGCCTCCTCGAAGCCGATGGAGAAGGTCATCAGGTCCTTCTGCCCCTCCTCGGCGAGCAGGCCGACGATCATCGAGCTGTCGACGCCGCCGGACAAGAGCACGCCGACCGGCACGTCGGCGACCATGCGGCGGCGCACGGCGACGCGCAATGCCTCCAGCACCCTGTCGCGCCAGTCGTCGGCGGACAGGTTCCGGTCTTCCTCGCGGCGGGTGTAGGAGGCGTTCCAGTAGCGATGCTCGCGGGTGCTGCCATCGGCCTCGATGCGGCGAACGGTTGCCGGCGGCAGCTTGCGCACGCCATTGAGGACAGTGCGCGGGGCAGGCACGACCGCGTGGAAGCTCATGTAGCAGGCAAGGGCTGCCCTATCGATGCCGGTGTCGACGTCGCCGCCAGCCAGCAGTGCCTGCAGCGTCGAGGCGAAGCGCAGGCGCTTGCCCTTCTCCGCCAGGTAGAGCGGCTTGATGCCGAAACGGTCGCGGGCCAGCGTCAGCGAGCCGTCTCGGCGGTCGTGGATGGCGAAGGCGAACATGCCGTGGAAGCGCTTGACGCAGTCGGGCCCCCAAGCATGGAAGGCCTTGAGGATGACTTCGGTGTCGCCGTGGGAGAAGAAGGAATAGCCCTTCTCCTGCAGTTCCTTGCGCAGCTCCGGATAATTGTAGATGCAGCCGTTGAAGACGATGGCAAGCTCCAGCGCGGGATCGGCCATCGGCTGGGCGGCCTTTTCGGTAAGGTCGATGATCTTCAGCCGGCGATGGCCGAGCGCCACCGGGCCCTGTGCCATCACGCCGGATCCGTCGGGACCGCGTGGCGCGAGGTGTTCGGTCATCCGGGCGACCGCCTCTGCCTCCGCAAACTGTCCATCGAAACGCATCTCTCCGGCAATTCCGCACATGAGCGACTGCCCTTTCCTGTCTGGTCTTCCGTGTCCTGCGGGCCGTGGTCCGGCCTGCCGTGCCGGGACATCCCGGTTGGTTCACGAGATAGTTAGGATACAAATGATTTGAAATCAAATGTTTTGTGCTGTAATGATTCCTGTGAAGATTTGGAAGGAGAAGCGCTTGCAGGAAGATCGCGATTACGCCCCGCAGGATGCGGCCGACGTCATCCGCTCGATCCGCAGGATTGTGCAGGCCATGGACGTGCGCTCGAAGCGGGTGGCGCGGGAAACAGGGATGACGATCCCGCAGATCGTGGTGCTCAATGCCGTCCGCGATTTCGAGACGGCGACCACAGCGGACATCTCGCGCGTTGCCAATATCAGCGCGGCGACCACGGTGACGATCCTGGAGAAACTCGAGGCGCGGGGCATCGTCAATCGCCGGCGCAGCACCGTGGACCGGCGGATCGTGCATAACGAGCTGACCGGCGAGGGGCGGGAAATGCTGGCATCGGCGCCGCCGCTCATTCACCGGCGGTTCTTTTCCGGCATGGCCGGGCTCAGCGAAGGCGAGCAGCAGACGATCATTCGCGCCTTCCAGACGGTGGCGGACCTGCTGGAACCGGACGAGCCGCAGCCGCGCGGCCTGATGGACGGAAGCGAGGCCGGCCTGCCCGCCTGAGGCCTGTGAGACCCGCGACACGAAAAAGGGGCCGGCGCATCGCGCGCCGGCCCCTTTTCCTGTTTGCGGCGACCCTGTCGGGCGCGCCCGTTCAGCCGAAGACGTCGTCGACGGCGGCGCGGGTGTCGGCGACGATCCGGTCGGCCTCTTCCGGCGTCAGGCAGAGCGGCGGTGCGAAGCCGAGAATGTCGCCCTGCGGCATGGCGCGACCGATGACGCCGCGCTTGAGCAGCGCGCTGGCCAGCGCCGGGCCGACCTTGGCGGACGGGTCGAAATAGGTGCGGCTTGCCTTGTCGTCGACGAACTCGATGGCGCAGAGCATGCCTTCGCCGCGGATCTCGCCAACCTTGGGATGGTCCGCAAGGGCCGTGCGCATCGCCGCATTCAGGTGGGCACCGGTCTCGCGCGCGTTGGCGACGAGGCCGAGATCGTCGATCAGCTTGAGATTGGCAACGCCGGCGGCGGCTCCGATCGGATGGGCGGAATAGGTCCAGCCATGGCCGATGGCGCCGTTCTCGTCGGTGCCGCGCTCCAGCACCTCCCACACCTTCTTCGAGATGATCGAACCCGACAGCGGCGCATAGGCCGAGGTGAGGCCCTTGGCGATGGTGATGATGTCGGCTTCCATGCCGTAGTGGTCGGAACCGAACATGGTGCCGAGACGTCCGAAGCCGGTGACCACCTCGTCGGCGATCAGCAGGATGTCGTGACGCTTGAGAACCTTCTGGATCCGCTCCCAGTAGCCGGCGGGCGGGGGCACGATGCCGCCGGTGCCCAGGATCGGCTCGCCGATGAAGGCAGCGATGGTGTCGGCGCCCTCGCGGGCGATCAGGGCCTCAAGCTCGGCCGCGCAATGCTCGACAAAATCGGCCTCGCTCATGTCGAGGTCGTGGCGGCGGAAGTAGCAGGGCGCCTCGGTGTGCAGAACCTGGGAGAGCGGCAGGTCGAACTTCTTGTGGAACAGTTCCAGTCCGGTCAGCGAGCCGGTCACCAGCCCGGAGCCGTGATAGCCGCGCCAGCGCGAAATGATCTTCTTCTTCTGTGGCCGGCCGAGGATGTTGTTGTAGTACCAGACGAGCTTGACGTTGGTCTCGTTGGCATCCGACCCGCCAAGGCCGAAATAGACCTTCGACATGTTGTCCGGCGCCCGCTCCAGAATCATGTGGGCGAGCGTGATCGAGGCTTCCGTGCCGTGGCCGACATAGGCGTGATAATAGGCCAGCTCATGCGCCTGGGCGGCGATCGCCTCGGCGATCTCCTTGCGGCCGTAGCCGACATTGACGCAGTAGAGCCCGGCGAAGGCGTCGAGCAGGCGGTTGCCGTCGCGGTCCTGGATGAAGACACCCTCGCCGCCGGTGACGATGCGGGTCGGGCTTTCGCCGCGCGCATGCTGGGCAAGGTGCGTGGAGGGATGGAAGAAGCTTTCCCGGTCCCATTGGTCGAGCTGGTCATTGGTCAGCATTGACGGTCTCCTTGTGGTTGTTTCTGGCGGTTCGCCGGGTTGTTCTTGCGCGAGCGGCCATCAGCCCCAGTCGCGGCAGACATATTTGAGGTCCATGAAGGCACGCATGCCGTCGGCGGCGCCCTCCCGGCCGATGCCGGACTGCTTCATGCCGCCGAAGGGGATCGGGGCGCCGGTGACCTTGGTGCGGTTGACGGCGATCATGCCATAGCGCAGCGCCCGCGACAGCCGGTAGATCCGGCGCGGATCCTCGCTGTGCAGGTAGGCGACCAGACCGTATTCGCTGTCATTGGCCAGCGTCACAGCCTCCTCCTCGCTGTCGAAGGGGCGGATCGCGGCGACCGGCCCGAAGGTCTCCTCGCGCATGATCAGCGCGTCGGCCGGGACATCGCCAAGTACGGTCGGGCGATAGAACAGGGACCCGGCCGGATGGCGTTCCCCGCCGGTCAGGAGCCTGGCGCCGCGCCGGAGCGCATCGGCGACATGTTCCTCCTGCTTGGCGACCGCCTTCTCGTTCATCAAGGGGCCGATATCGGCGTCGTCCATTCCGGGAGCGACGGTGAGGGCAGCGGCGGCTTCCGCGAAGCGCTTGCAGAATGCCTTGTAGAGCGGGCGGGCGACAAGGAAGCGGTTGGCGCCGAGGCAGTCCTGGCCGGAGGTCGCGAACTTGGCCTTGACGGCCTCGGCAACGGCACGGTCGAGATCCGCGTCGGCGAAGACGATGAAGGGCGCATGACCGCCCAGTTCCAGCACCAGGCGTTTCACCGTGGCCGAGGCCTGCCGGTAGATCAACCGGCCGATCTCGGTCGAGCCGGTGAAGGAGACGGCGCGCACGCGCGGATCCTCCATCCAGGCGCCGACGATGGTCGCGGCATCGCCGGTCACCACATTGAAGACGCCGGCGGGAAAACCGGCGCGTTCGGCAAGTTCGGCCAGTGCCAGCGCCGAGTATGGTGTCTCGTGCGAGGGATGAACAAGGACCGTGCAGCCGGCGGCAAGGGCCGCGGCCGCCTTGCGGGTGATCATGGCGCAAGGGAAGTTCCACGGCGTCACGAGGGCGGCAACGCCGACCGGCTCCAGCCAGGTCTCGACCTCGGCATCGGCGAGATGCGAGGTAATGCCCTCGACATTGGGGCGGCGCGCCTCCTCCGCGTAGAACTCGATGAAGGCGGCGGCATAGTCGATCTCCCCGCGCGCCTCGGACAGGGGTTTGCCCTGTTCCAGCGTCATCAGGCGGGCGAGGTCTTCGCGATGTTCCAGGACGAGGTCGTGCCAGCGCCGCAGTATTTTCGCTCGCTCCTGCGGAAGCAGGGCCGACCAGCCGGCAAAGGCCCGGTCGGCCGGATCGACGGCGGCCCGGGCCTCGTCCGCCGAGAGGCTTGCCACGTCGCCGAGCCGGCTGCCATTGGCGGGATCGCGGACTGTGAAGCTTCGCCCGTCGCCTGCGGCGCACCAGCGCCCGTCGATATAAGAGAACTGCCTGAGCAGGCGTGCATCGCCAAGGGCGGGTTGCGTGCGTTCGCCGGTGCCGGTCGCGGTCGTCGTCATCATCCGTCCTCCTCGTCGCGTCACGTCCAGGGGCGGGTTCATGACCCGCCTGCAAGGACAGGATGCGTCGAAACAGGGCGAACAAGCGTCTTTAACGGCCCGGGGCGCCAGACGATTCGTCTTTTTTTGCCGCCCTCGGGCGACCGTTCAGCCTGCTCCGCCCAGCAGCATGTCCAGGGGAGGGGCGTGACCGGTCTTGACCGGCTTGGTCACGATGTAGGTGTAGTAGCGGGCGAGGCCCAGGCCCTGGTCGAGCAGCCGGTCGATCAGCCGCTGATAGCTGTCGACATCGCGCGTGACCACCTGCAGGAGGTAGTCGAAACCGCCGCCAAGGGCCCAGCACTGGACGATCTCCGGATGGGTCTCGACCGCCCGTTCGAAAGCCTGAAAGGCCGCGGCGCTGTGGTTTTCCAGCTCCAGCGTCACGAAAACAGTGACATGGGTGGCGGTCTTGCGCAGCGCGATCTCGGCCCTGTAGCCTTCGATCACGCCGGCTTTTTCCAGCCGCTTGAGGCGTTCCCAGCAGGGCGTCGGGCTGAGATTGATGCGCCGCGCCAGGTCCGCCTTGGACAGGCGGCCCTCGCGGGAAAGCACCTTCAGGATGGCAATGTCGCGGTCATCGAGGCGGATCATGGTAGCGTCATAGCGGGCAAGGGGCAGGAGAGTCCATCTACTGTGGCGTCGGCTTGCGCCGCGCAAGCTGCGAGCCGCTTGAAAAATCATGCTGTCCAAGCGCCGAGTCGGCTGTGTAAAGATCGCCGGAGGCCGCAATGCGACGCATGGAGGAGAAGGAATGCCGGCGACCGAGCTACCGTTTACCGATGCGGAATTCTCCAGGCGCCTTGAAAAGGTGCGCGCGGCGATGCGCGAGAAGGATATCGACGTCCTTTTCGTCGAGGACCCTGCCAACATGGCCTGGCTGACCGGCTATGACGGCTGGTCCTTCTACGTCCACCAGGGCGTTCTCGTCTTCCATGACGCCCATCCGATCTGGTGGGGGCGGCGTCAGGATGCCAACGGCGCCGTGCGCACCGTGTGGATGGATGACGACCGGGTTGCCGCCTATCCCGACCACTATGTCCAGTCGACCGTGCGCCATCCGATGCAGACGCTCGCGGCCCTGATCCGCGAACATGGCCACGGGCGCTCGCGCGTCGGCGTCGAGCTGGAGAATTACTATTTTTCGGCCAAGGCCTTCCTGACCATGCAGGAGGAACTGCCCGAGGCGTCGTTTGTCGACGCGACGGCGCTGGTCAACTGGCAGCGGGCGGTGAAGTCCGAGGAGGAACTGGTCTTCATGCGCCGGGCGGCGCGCATTTCCGAAAAGATCATCGACGGCGTCTTCGACCGGATCCGGCCGGGGATGCGCAAGACCGATCTTGTCGCCGACATCTACGCCGATGCGATCCGCGGAACGGAGGATGCCTGGGGCGACTATCCCTCGATCGTGCCGTTGCTGCCGAGCGGGTCGGACGCGGCCGCGCCTCATCTCACCTGGGATGGGCGGCATATCGAGCCGGAGACGGCGACCTTCTTCGAGATTGCCGGGTGTTATCGCCGCTATCATGCGCCGTTCTGCCGGACGGTGTTTCTCGGCACGCCGCCGAGATACCTGCTCGATGCGGAGACGGCGCTTGTCGAAGGGCTGGAGGCAGGGCTCGACGCGGCGCGCGCCGGCAACACGGCTTCCGACATTGCCAGGGCGCTGGGCGCGCCGCTGGAGCGGGCTGGCATCGACCGTTCGGCGCGTTGCGGCTACCCGATCGGGGTTTCCTATCCGCCGGACTGGGGCGAGCGCACCGTCTCGCTCAGGGTCGAGGACGACACGGTCCTGGAAGCCGGCATGACCTTTCATTTCATGCCCGGCCTGTGGATGGACAGCTGGGGGCTGGAGATCACCGAGAGCATCGTGATCATGCCCGAGGGGCCGGCGGAATGCCTGTGCAATCGGCCGCGCGCGCTTTTCGTCAAATAGAGCATCTCGCGGGGACCGAACGGCAGGGAGCGGCACGATGGCACTCATCGACGACACCAAGGAGATCCTGGGCGAGCTGATCGCCTTTCCCACGATCTCGAGCGACAGCAATCTGGAGCTGATTGCCCATGCGGCCGACCGGCTGGGGGCGCTCGGGGCAGAGACCCGGGTGCTGGTCGACGAGACGGGCTCCAAGGCCAATCTCTTTGCCACGCTCGGGCCGGAGCGTGACGGCGGCATCGTGCTGTCGGGCCACAGCGATGTGGTGCCGGTGGCCGACCAGGACTGGTCGGCCGATCCCTTCGCCATGCGCGAGGCCGACGGCCGTCTCTATGGACGCGGCGCCTGCGACATGAAGGGGTTCATCGCCGCCGTCCTGGCGGTGGCGCCGCTTTTCGCGTCCCGACAGCTGTCGCGGCCGCTGCATGTGTGCCTGACCTATGACGAGGAGGTCGGCTGCCTTGGCGCGCGCAAGCTTGTCGGCGACCTTGCCGCCATGGACATCCGCCCCTCGCTCGCGATCATCGGCGAACCGACGGAAATGCGCATCATCGAGGGGCACAAGGGATGCTGCGAATACACAACCGTGTTTCGCGGCCTTGAAGGGCACGGCTCGGTGCCCGATGCCGGCGTCAACGCGGTCGAATACGCGGTGCGCTATGTCGCCCGCCTGATGGAGCTGCGCGAGGTGCTGAAGGCGCGTACGCCCGACGGCAGCCGGTTCGAGCCTCCCTGGACGACGCTGCAGGTCGGGCGGCTTGCCGGCGGCGTTGCGCATAACGTCATTCCCGGCCTTGCCAGCGTCGACTGGGAGCTGCGACCGGTGAGCGAGGCCGACCGGCATTTCATCTGCGAGCAGGTCGATGCCTATGTGGCCGGCGAGTTGCTGCCGGCGATGCGCGCGGTGCACGGGACGGCGGATATTGTCCGGCACGTCATCGGCGAGGTCGCGGGGCTCGAGCCCGTTGACAACAACGAGGCCCGGCGCATCGTCGCGGCCCTGACCGGGGCGAATGGCGCCGATGTCGTCTCCTTCGGAACCGAAGCGGGGCTGTTCCAGCAGTTCGGCATGTCGGCGGTGGTCTGCGGGCCGGGCTCGATCGCCCAGGCGCACAAGCCGGACGAGTTCGTCGAGGTCAGCCAGCTCCAGGCCTGCATTGCCATGCTGACGGGCCTTGCCGACAAGCTCGCCGCCGCCTGAGTTCGGCGCGCTTTCAGCCCTGCCTGCGACCCTCGATGACGGCCTGCGCCACATAGGCGAGGATGGTGAGGCCGACGGCGCCGAGAGCTCCGATCAGGATCATGACGATGGCGTCGACCGGGCCGCCGAGATCCGAAAGACCGGAACTGGTGATCGTCAGGACGAAGAGGATGGCGGCGATGGCGCCGAGCGGGGCGGTCAGTTCGGCCCGCAGCAGGCGGCTGCCGACCAGCTTGCGGTCGCGCAGCAGCACGTAGACGAAGGCCAGCGTCACGATCAGCGCCGTGACGACCAGCGCCCAGAACAGGGCGGTGCCGAAGATTTCCTCGAAGACCGCGAGCAGGGTCGAAAGCGTCAGTTCCTTCATGGTCGTTTCCTTCAGGCGCGGCCGCGCAGCATGGCGTTGTAGGTTGCCTTGAGGGCGATTTCCTTCATCAGCCAGGACACCCACAATTCCTCCAGCGGGGCGATCAAGCCGGGGAAGGAGGGGACGAGATTGTTGCGGTAGTCGAACTCGACCAGCATCGCCCGGCCGATGCGGGTGATCAGCGGACAGGAGGTGTAGCCGTCATAGCGGGTGGTGCTCTCGATGCCGGCGATCTGCGCGGCCAGCTGGTCCTCGACCACCGGCACCTGCCACTTGACGCTGGCCGCCGTCTTGCCCTTCGGCACGCCGGCGACATCGCCAAGGGCGAAGACATCCGGATAGCGCAGATGGCGCAACGTGTGCCGGTCGACCTCGATCCAGCCGTCGGCGGCGAAGGGACCTGACTGCCAGGAAAGCGGGCTGTTGAAGCGTACCGCATCGGGCGCGCGCATCGGCGGGATGACGTTGGTGAAGTCGTAGCCGATTTCCTTGCGGCCCTCCGGCGTGTCGAAGGTGGCGATGCGGCGACCCGGGTCGATGGCCGTCATGACGTGGTTTTTCACCGTGGCGAAGCCGCGATCCTCGAACAGCATGCGCACCTTCTCGTTGACGATCGGCACGGAGAAGAAGGCATCGGAATGGGCGGCGTAGAGGATTTCCACCTTGTCGCGGGTGCCCTTGCGGCGGGCGATGTCGTCGGTGATGAAGGCATATTTCAATGGCGCGCCGGCGCATTTCATCTCGGTCGCGGGGCGTGTGAAGAGGGCGGTGCCGCCCTTCTCCACAAAGCGGCTCATCTCCGCATGGGTCGCCGCCGCATGCTCCGGTCCTGCATAGACGGATCCGATGCCGTTCTTGCCGATGAGGTCCGTCGACATGCCCTCGATCGCCGCGTAGTCCAGCGTCAGCCCGGTGGCGACGACGAGATAGTCGTAGGCAAGCGTCGTGCCGGAGGAGGTGACGACCCGTTTTGCTTCCGGGTCGACCTCGGCTGCGGCCTCGGCGATCCATTCGACGCCGCGCGGCAGCCACTCGGCTGTCCGCGAGACCGAATAGGAAACCGGCTTGAGCCCGGCGGCGATCAGGGTGAACCCGGGCTGATAGAAGTGCGCCTTGCGCGGGTCAAGCAGGGTGATGCGGGCGCCGGGCAGGCGCTGATGCAGCCGGTTGGCGAGCGCTGTTCCCGCAGCTCCCGCGCCAAGGATCAGGATGCTGGCGGTCGTCGGCACCGGTTGGGCCCGTGCCGATGCGGCGATGCCTGGCAGAGCCGCGGCTGCGGCACCCATCGCGAGAAACTGGCGTCTGGTGGTGATCAAGGCATTCCTCCCGGTCGAACCGTGCCGTGGCGACCGCACGGCTTGCGTCAAATTATTAGTTTCGAATAAGTTTAAATAGATGACGTCGCATTGATCTGGCGCAATCGGAAGGCGGGAGCTGAGAGGATTGCGAAAATGCGTCTCCCGATGCTGTCTTGTCGATTGCCAGTCGCGGGAAGCTGTGTAGGATCAGACCGTATTGCCGGGCCTATGATTTCGATACAGGCCTGCTGCGGAGACATTGATGGTGGAATCCCTGCATCCCTTGGCTCCTCATTCCATTCCGTTCTTTCTCCCGGATGCCGATGGTGGCGACCAGTTGATGACGACGATGCTCGTCGGGCTGGTCGTTGCGATCGTCGCGCTGGGCTCGCTCTACATGCGCCTGCATTCGCTGCCCGAGCGGATCGCTCATGGCAATGACCGCATGCAGTTCGAGATCGTTGCGATCCTTGCGCTGCTGGCACTGTTCACGCACAACAACCTGTTCTGGGTGGCGGCCCTGTTGCTCGCCTTCGTCCGGCTGCCGGACTTCGTCACGCCGATCGGCTCGATCGCCGAATCGCTGAGGGTGCTGGCCCGCCGGGAGCCGGTTGCACAGGCCGGGCGCGACACGGTCAGCGAGGATCCAACGCAACCACCAATGCCCGATGCGCTGCACCGGGAGGAAAGCCGCGCTGATGATGCGCCCGCCGCCCCGGCCGGGGAAGTGGATGCTGCGGCGCCGTCCTCGTCTCCGTCTCCGGCGGACACTCAGACCACCGGGAGGAACTGAGGCATGTTCGAGCTCATCTTCTGCTCGCTTGTGACGATCCTGCCCGACTATCTCTACCGCCGCTATGTCCAGGGCAAGCGGATCGGCCGGGAGATCACGCTCTATTCGGTCTGGTTCGAGCTGCGCTACGGCATCGTCACATGCGCGATGCTGACCGTCTCGGTCATAACGATGGTCTTCTACTACCATCCGACGGCGACCGGCGCGGTCTCGGTCTACCGCACCGTGCCGATCCTGCCCGACAGGCCCGGCCGGGTCGCCGAAATCTATATCGACCTGGGGCTGGAGTCCGCGGTCAAGGCGGGCGATCCGATCTTCCGGCTCGACAGTTCCCAGCAGCAGGCCGAAGTCGAGATCGCCACGAAGCAGGTCGGGGAGATCGAGGCCGACCTGGCCCTGGCCCAGGCGGAGCTGCGGGTGGCGCAGGGACAGGTCGACCAGGCCACCGCCGCCTTGACGCAGGCCAGCGACGAACTCGACAGGACCCGGGAACTGATGGCGCGCAACGCCAATGTTGTCGCGCAGCGGGAGATCGATCGGCTCGAGAACACCGTCAGCAGCCGGCAGGGCGGCGTGGCGGCGGCGATCGCCAACCGCGAGATGGTGGAGACGAAGATCTCGGTCGCCCTGCCGGCACGGCTTGAAAGCGCCAGGGCTCGTCTGAAGGAAGCGGACGTCGCACTCACCAAGACCACCGTGCATGCCGGGGTCGACGGGACCATCACCCAGTTCAACCTGCGGGTCGGGGACGTCGTCAATCCGATGCTGCGTCCCGCCGGCCTCCTGGTTCCGGCCGACACGGCGCATGCCCGCATTGCCGCCGGTTTCGGCCAGATCGAGGCGAAGGTGATCAAGGTCGGCATGGTGGCGGAAATCGCCTGTGCCGCCGTGCCCTTCACGGTCATTCCGATGGTGGTCACCGAGGTGCAGGCGAGCATCGGAGCCGGGCAGGTCTCCGCGAGCGACCGGGTCCAGGACGTTTCGCAAATGGCACGGCCGGCATCGATCACCGCGCTGCTGGAACCGCTCTATCCGGGCGGGCTCGACGAGGTGCCGCCGGGCAGCCAGTGCATTGCCAACGCCTATACGAGCAACCACGAGCGGCTGGCCACGGATTCCTCGCTTTCGACCGGCGAGTACGTGTTCCTGCACGTGGTCGATACTGTCGGCGTCGTCCACGCGGCGATCCTGCGCCTGCAGGTCCTGTTGTTCCCGATCCGCACGCTGGTGCTGTCCGGCCACTGAGCGACGCCGCCAGCCCGGCGGCGTCAGGGCAGGTCGGTTGCCGTCTCGTCCGGGGCGACGGACAGTGTCACCCTGTCGGCGGCGAAGCGGCTCCGGCTTGCCTGGATGGGACGGCCTTGCGGGTCGGCGTTGACCGAGCGGGTCAGCAGCACCACGGCGCCGGGCTGCAGGGCAAGGTCCTCGCGATCCGCGCCTGTCGCGGGTGCCGCCGAGATTTCCGTCGAGACGCGGACATAGTCGGAAACCCCGCAGGCGGCGAGCGCGCGGGTGATCGAGCCTTCGCGACCATAGGCCTCGACCAGTCCGGAAAAGCGTTCGGCATCGAACCAGTGGACGGCGCGCGACAGCGGCACGCCGTCCGCCTCGCCCAGCGTCTCGAGACGCAGCAGTGGCGCGCCCGGGGCGACACGGAGTAGCGTGGCCAATTCCTCGCCCGCGGCCTCCGTCGAGGAGGCGATCAGCCGGGTGACGGCGGTCGCGACCTGACCGCCGAGGCCGGCGGAGAAACGGGTGCGCGCGCCGATCGGATAGGTGACGCGCCGGCGCGGAACAATCGTGGTGCCACGACCCTGCACGGTCTCGACGACGCCCTCGCGCGCAAGGGCCGCGATCGCCTGGCGCACGGTGTGGCGGTTGACGTCGAAACGCGCCGCGAGCGCGGCCTCGGTCGGCAGGCGGCCGTCCTCGTGGTCGCCATTGCCGATCGCCGCGCGAATGTCGTCGGCGATCTGGCGCCAGAGCGCGACACCTGTCCGCCGTTCGATGCCGCTCATCCCGTTCCCTTCCCGTGTCCGCGAAACCCTGCGGCGGATCCTTTCCCTTCTACGCAACCCCGATGGCGGACGGCAAGCGCCCTGGTATGGCGCGCCGATATCGGTGCGAGGGGCAGCGCAATTCGTAGTCGGGCCTTCATCGCGGCGTCATGAGAGGCCTGTATCTTTTGAATGTCGGTTGTCTATAATACTAGACAAATAATGGGCGCGGGTATAGGACGGTTGCACGAGGCGACGGGTCGGAACCCGCGATCGCCGGCCTTCTTCACCGGGAGGTCGCGGATGGCGGGCGGATCGGGACGGATCCGGCCTGCAAGGCATGGAGCGGGACATGACGACATCACGGACGGAGCACGCCGGGGCGGCAGGCGGGACTGGCGATCCCGGCCGCGAGCTGAAGGCGCTGATGGACATTCTCGCAGCTTCGCCCGGCGGGGAGATTACGGCGGCGGCGGCTGCACTCGGCAAACTGCCGGACGCCACACCCGTGCGCGGGCCGGAGACCGGCCTTGTCATGTTGCGGGGCCGCATCGGCGGCGACGGCGCACCTTTCAATCTCGGGGAAGCAGCGGTGACGCGGGCAACGGTCCGGCTTTCCGGTGGTGCCGTCGGCCACGCCTATGCGCTCGGCCAGGACCGGGAAAAAGCGCGGCTTTCCGCGGTGCTCGCAGCACTGTGGAGCGAAGGGAACCGGCGCGAGGAGATCCTGCGCGACGTGCTCGAGCCGCTGGCCGAAGCGCGTGCGGCGGAGACCTCGCGCACCCGCCGCGAGGCCGCCGCGACCCGCGTCGATTTCTTCACCATGGTCCGGGGAGACGACTGATGACGATGCCCCAGTTCGACGTGCAAGCCGTTTCCGGCGGCTTCACCGATCCGGTCTTCGAGGCGCAGGCGGCGTTTCGCGCCCTTATGGATGCGAGCGCGCGGCCCGGTACGATCCATGACCTGCCGGCCGGTCTGGCGCCGCCGGCGCCGCTCGGCGCGGGGCCTGCTGCAGTGATGCTGGCGCTGTGCGATCCCGACACGCCGGTCTGGCTTGCCGAGGCGCTGTGCGGCGAGGCCACCTCCGCCTGGATCGCCTTCCAGTGCGGCGCGCCGTTTGTCGGCGACAGCGCGAGGGCGGCCTTTGCCTTTGCCGGTGCGGACGACATGCCGGCGCTCTCCGCGCTCAACGCGGGAACGCAGGAATATCCCGACCGGGCGACGACGCTGGTCGTCGAGGTCGAGGCGCTTGAAGGCGGCGAGGAGATCATCCTCGAAGGCCCCGGTATCCTCGGCCGGTGGCACATCGCGCCGAAGGGCCTGCCGCAATCCTTCGTGAGCGAGCGCGAGGACAACCGGGCTCTCTTCCCGCGCGGCGTCGACGTGGTGCTGGTCGCCGGCTCGCGCGTCATGGCGCTGCCGCGCACTACGGTGCTTTCGCGCAAATCCGAGATGGAGGCGAACTGATGTATGTCGCGGTAAAGGGCGGCGAGGCGGCCATCGCCAATGCCCACAAGATGCTGGCCGACCGCCGTCGCGGCGATCGCTCGCTGCCGGCGATCACGGTCGAACAGCTGGTCGAGCAGTTGGGACTTGCCGTCGACCGGGTGATGGCGGAGGCCTCGCTCTACGCGCCGGCGCTTGCCGCGCTCGCCGTCAAACAGGCGCGCGGCGACATGATCGAGGCGATCTTCCTGCTGCGGGCCTATCGCACGACGCTGCCGCGCTTCGGCGCGTCACGGCCGCTGGAAACGGGCGAGATGGTCGCCGAGCGGCGTGTCTCTGCGACCTACAAGGACCTGCCGGGCGGGCAGGTGCTCGGCCCGACCTTCGACTACACCCACCGCCTGCTCGACCCCGAACTTGTCGCCGATGCGCCGGTCGATCCGGCGCCGGCGCGCGAGCACGAGGGCGAGCCGCTGACAAGGGTGAGCGACATTCTCGCCCATGAGGACCTGATCGAACGCGCCTTTGCCGGCGATCCGGACGAGATGCCGGAGGAGCCGTCGGGCGACCTGACGCGCGAGCCGATGGAGTTCCCCATGCCCCGCGACCTGCGCCTGCAGGCGCTGGCTCGAGGTGACGAGGGCTTCCTGCTGGCGCTCGGCTATTCGACCCAGCGCGGCTACGGTCGCACCCATCCCTTCGCTGGCGAGATCCGTATCGGCGAGGTCGAGGTGGAGATGGACGTTCCCGAGCTCGGTTTCGCCGTCTCTCTCGGGCGCATCCGCGTCACCGAGTGCCAGATGGTCAACCAGTTCGCCGGTTCGGCCACGCTCGCGCCGCAGTTCACCCGCGGCTACGGCCTCGTCTTCGGCCAGTCAGAGCGCAAGGCGATGGCGATGGCGCTGGTCGACCGTTCGCTGCGCGCCGGCGAGCTCGGCGAGGACCGGGTGGCCCCGGCGCAGGACGAGGAATTCGTCATTTCCCATGCCGACAACGTGCAGGCGACGGGCTTCGTGGAGCACCTGAAACTGCCCCACTATGTCGACTTCCAGGCGGAACTCGACCTCGTCCGGCGGCTGCGCGCCGAGTTCGAGGCGGCGCGCACGGGCAAGGACGACGAGACCGCACGGGAGGCTGCCGAATGAGTGCGAGCGCGGGAATGAGCCAGGATCTGGCCAGCTACAATTTCGCCTACCTGGACGAACAGACGAAGCGGATGATCCGCCGGGCGATCCTCAAGGCGATCGCCATCCCGGGCTACCAGGTGCCCTTCGCCAGCCGCGAGATGCCGATGCCCTATGGCTGGGGCACCGGGGGCGTGCAGGTGACGGCCTCGATCATCGGCCCCGACGACACGCTGAAGGTGATCGACCAGGGTGCCGACGACACCACCAACGCCGTGTCGATCCGCGCCTTCTTCCAGAAGGTCGCCAATGTGGCGGTGACGACGAGGACGCGCGAGGCGTCGATCATCCAGACCCGCCACCGCATCCCGGAGGAGAAACTCTCCGCCGGTCAGGTGCTGGTCTATCAGGTGCCGATCCCCGAGCCGCTGCGCTTCCTGGAGCCGCGCGAGACCGAGACGCGCAAGATGCACGCGCTCGAGGAATACGGCCTGATGCATGTGAAGCTCTACGAGGACATCGCCCGGCACGGCCATATCGCCACCACCTATGCCTATCCGGTGCTGGTCGCCGGGCGCTATGTGATGGACCCCTCGCCGACGCCGAAATTCGACAACCCGAAGATGGACATGAGCGAGGCGCTGCAGCTTTTCGGCGCCGGCCGCGAGAAGCGCATTTATGCGATCCCGCCGCACACGAAGGTGGTCAGCCTCGATTTCGAGGACCACCCCTTCGAGATCCAGCATTTCGACGAGCCCTGCGCGCTGTGCGCGGCGGAGGGCGTCTATCTCGACGAGGTGATCCTCGACGACAGGGGCGGGCGGATGTTCGTCTGCTCCGATACAGACCATTGCGAGGAGCGGCGCGCTGCCGGCCATCGCGGCCGCCTGTCGGCGGAAGAGGCCTATACGGGCCGCGAAGATGCAATCCGGGAGACGGTACGATGACCATGAACCTGGACGAGCGGCCGCTGCTGTCGGTCGCCGGCCTGACCAAGGCTTATGGCGCGCGCATCGGTTGCCGCGACGTCTCCTTCGACGTGTGGCCGGGCGAGGTGCTGGCGATTGTCGGCGAGAGCGGTTCGGGCAAGACGACGCTGCTCAACTGCATCTCGACGCGGCTGGCGCCGAGCACCGGCTCCGTCCGCTACCGGATGCGCGACGGCGAGACACGCGACCTCTACGCGCTGTCCGAGGCCGAGCGACGGCTGCTGATGCGCACCGACTGGGGCTTCGTCCACCAGAATCCGGCCGACGGGTTGCGGATGACGGTCTCGGCCGGCGCCAATGTCGGCGAGCGGCTGATGGCGGTCGGCGAGCGCCATTACGGCCGCATCCGCGGGACGGCGACCGGCTGGCTGGAGCGGGTGGAGATCGCCGAGGACCGCATCGACGACCAGCCGCGTTCCTTTTCCGGCGGCATGCGGCAGCGGCTGCAGATCGCCCGCAACCTGGTCACCGGCCCGCGCCTCGTCTTCATGGACGAGCCGACCGGCGGTCTCGATGTCTCGGTGCAGGCGCGGCTCCTCGACCTTCTGCGCGGGCTCGTCTCCGATCTCGGGTTGGCGGCCATCGTCGTCACGCATGACCTTGCCGTGGCGCGGCTTCTGTCGCACCGCATGCTGGTGATGAAGGACGGGCAGGTGGTCGAGGCCGGTCTCACCGACCGGGTGCTCGACGATCCGCAGGCGCCCTACACCCAGCTTCTCGTTTCCTCGATCCTGCAGGTGTGATGATGACCGACCGAAATGAAGACACCGGGGAGCACGCCGGGCGCGTCATGATCCGCGCGGGCGATCTTTCCAAGTCCTTCCGCATGCACCTTCAGGGCGGCATCGAGCTGCCGGTGGTGGAGAACGCCGCCTTCGAGGTCCGGGCCGGCGAATGCGTCGTGCTCGGGGGGCCGTCGGGGGCCGGCAAGAGCTCGATCATGAAGATGCTCTACGGCAATTACGCGGTCAGCGGCGGGCACATTGTCGTGCGTCACGGCGACAGCGAGATCGATCTCGCGACCGCCGACGCACGCCAGGTGATCGCGCTGCGCCGCGACACGATCGGTTATGTCAGCCAGTTCCTGCGCACCGTTCCGCGTGTCGGCGCGCTCGACGTGGTGGCCGAGCCGCTGGTCGCGCGCGGAACCGATGCCGAGGCGGCGCGGGCGAAGGCCGGCGAGATGCTTGCCCGGCTCAACGTGCCCGAGCGGCTCTGGGTGCTGCCGCCGGCGACCTTCTCCGGCGGCGAGCAGCAGCGGGTCAACATCGCCCGGGGGTTCATCACCGACCATCCGGTGCTGCTTCTCGACGAGCCGACGGCTTCGCTGGATGCCGCCAACCGGCGCATTGTCATCGGCATGATCGCCGCGAAGAAGGCGGCGGGTGTGGCCCAGATCGGCATCTTCCACGACGAGGAAGTGCGCGAGGCGGTGGCCGACCGGATCATCGACGTGCGCGCCTTTTCGCCTGCCCGCGCGGCCTGAGGACCCTCCATGACGACGACCAGACTTTCACCGACGCCGCTGATCCACCCGAGCGCCGAGATCGAGAACTGCGAGTTCGGCCGCTACACCGAAGTGGACGAGCGGGTCTCCATGAGCGAGACCCGCTTCGGCGACTATTCCTACATCATGCGCGACGGCATGATCTGGTGCGCCGAGATCGGCAAGTTCGCCAATATCGCCGCCTCGGTGCGCATCAACGCCACCAATCATCCGACCTGGCGGGCGACGCTGCATCATTTCACCTATCGGGCCAATGACTACTGGGACGATGCCGAACGGGAAGCCGCCTTCTTCGACTGGCGGCGCGAGGGCAAGGTGACGGTCGGCCATGACGTGTGGATCGGCCATGGCGCCACCATCCTGCCCGGCGTCACCGTCGGCGACGGCGCGGTGATCGGGTCGGGAGCCGTGGTGTCGCGCGATGTCGCGCCCTACACCATCGTCGGCGGTGTGCCGGCAAAGCTCATTCGCGAGCGATTTCCGAAGGAGATCGCCGAGCGGATGCGGGCGCTTGCCTGGTGGGACTGGAGCCACGAACGGCTGCGATCCGCCCTTGACGATTTCCGCGAGCTCGATGCGGAAGCCTTTCTGGCGCGTCATGAACCCGGCAATTGAAGATATTAGCCGAGCAATGAAAACGAAGTTGCCCGGGAGCGTCAGCAAACTGTCATGAAACCGAAGATTCCCTGTCATCAATAACAGGTACGCAAGCTTCAATCACAAGCATTGAGGCGCGGATGTTCAAGCTCGAAGGCGTGACACGGAAGTTTGGGGCTGTTACGGCCGTGGACGCGGTGACACTGGATATTCCCGATGGACAGATGGTCGGTATCATCGGCCGTTCGGGGGCGGGCAAGTCGACGCTGCTGCGAATGATCAACCGGCTGGTTGATCCCAATGGCGGGCGGATCGCCTTCCGCGACACGGAAGTCTCGACCCTGAACGGCAACGCGCTGAGGGCATGGCGTCGCGATTGCGCGATGATCTTCCAGCAGTTCAACCTGGTGCCGCGCCTCGACGTGGTCTCCAACGTCCTGCACGGCACGCTCAACGGCTGTTCGACACTTGCCGCTGTCTTCAATCTGTTCCCGAAGGCGGACATCCTTCGCGCCATCGACATCCTCGATCGCCTCGGTGTCGCGGAACATGCGCAGAAGCGCGCCGAGGCCCTGTCCGGCGGCCAGCAACAGCGCGTCGCCATCGCCCGGGCCTTGATGCAATCGCCCAAGGTGGTGCTCGCCGATGAGCCGATCGCCTCGCTCGATCCGCTCAACGCCAAGATCGTGATGGATGCGCTCAAGGACATCAACGAGCGCGAGGGCATCACGGTCATCACCAACCTGCACACGCTCGACACGGCGCGCAGCTACTGCGAGCGCATCATCGGCATGGCCGGCGGCCGGGTTGTCTTCGATGGTTCTCCGGACGAACTGACGCGCGACGCGGTCATGGCGATCTACGGCACCGATGCCGAAGGAAACGAGATTTCCGAGGCGATGACCTCGACAAGCATCGAGACGCGGCCGGTTCCGGCTCCGGCGTTCGAACCATCCCCGGCAATGCTGAGGGCGGCCACCGCCACCGCATGAGCCGAAGGATCCCCGGCGCGATGCGCCGGCGGACAATCGAAATCAACCGAAAAGACCTCTCAGGAGACGTCGAATGCTCAAGAAGCTCCTCCTGGCCGCCACCGCGGTCGCCACCCTGTCCTTCGGCGCTTCCGCGCAGGAGATCACCGAATTCCGCATCGGCGTGCTTGGCGGCGAGAACGCCCAGGACCGTCTGGCGTCGAACGAATGCGTTCGTGCCTACGTGCAGGACCTGCTCGGCGTCGAGACCAAGATCTTCACCCCGGCCGACTATGACGGCGTCATCCAGGGCCTGCTCGGCGGTTCGATCGACATGGCCTGGCTCGGCGCGTCCGCCTATGCCAAGACCTACCTGACCGACCCGGAAGCGGTCGACGTCGTGCTGGTCAAGACCAACCTTGACGGTTCGTTCTCCTATCACTCGATCGGTTTTGCCCGCAAGGACAGCGGCATTGCCTCGCTTGAGGGCCTGAAGGGCAAGAAGTTCGGCTTCGGCGATCCGAACTCGACCTCCGGTTACCTGATCCCGTCGATCGAGATCCCGCAGGCCACCGGCGCGACGATGGAGAGCGGCGACTATTTCGGCGAGGTCGTCTTCACCGGCGGCCACGAGCAGACCATCGTCGCGGTGAAGAATGGCGACGTGGACGGCGGTGTCACCTGGGCCGACGGCCAGGGCGAGTGGGTTGACGGCTACAACTCCGGCGCGCTGCGCAAGGCCGTCGATGCCGGCCTCGTCGACATGAACGATCTCGTCGAGATCTGGAAGTCCAAGCCGATCCCGGAAGGTCCGATCGTCCTGCGTCGCTCGCTGCCGGACGACGTCAAGGCCAAGGTCACCAAGCTCATCAACGAACTGCATGGCAACGACCCGGAATGCGCCTACAACATGGCCGCCGGCGAGACGGCCGGCTTCGCTCCGATCTCGCATGACGCCTACGAGACGATCATCGCCGTGCGCAAGGCGAAGTCGAACTGATCCAGAAACCTTCAGTTCGGCCGGGCGGGGCGTCTATGCCCCGCCCGCGCCTATTCGGGACCGGACAATGACCGAAACTGCCTCCGCGTTGCCGGGCGACATCCGCTCCGGCTACCTGCTGCATGCCCGCCGCCGGCAGATGTATAGCGGCATCCTGCTGCTCATCTTCGCGTTGCTGATGATCTCCGGTTTCCAACTGGCCGATTCCCGTAACGCGGGCGGCTTCTGGGACGGTCTGCACCAGTTCTTCGACTTTCCCTCCGAGGTGGTGTCGGAGGCCGTCGCCAAGGCAGCGAACCTGCCGGGCCTGATGGTCAAGTTCTTCCCGTCCCTGATCGAGACCGTCAATATCGCCGCCGTGGCAACCCTGGTCGGGGCGATCGGCGCGACGTTCCTGTCGCTGCTGTCGACGCGCGGACTGGCCCGCTTTCCCCGTGCGATCCCGCTGTTTCGACGTCTTATGGATGCGATGCGGGCGATCCCGGAAATCGTGGTTGCTCTGGTGCTGATCTTCATTCTCGGCGGCGGACCGGTGCCGGCGATGATCGCCATCGCGCTGCATACGACCGGGGCGCTCGGGAAGCTGTTTTCCGAAGTCAGCGAAAACGCGGACCTGAAACCGGTGGAGGGGCTTGCTTCGGCGGGTGCCAGCTGGTCGCAGTCCATGTGGCTTGGCGTTCTGCCGCAGGTGATGCCGAACTGGTTCTCCTACGCGCTTCTGCGCTTCGAGATCAACGTGCGCGCTTCCGCGATCCTCGGCTTCGTCGGCTCCGGCGGCATCGGCTACGACCTGAAGACGGCCATGCAGTGGGGGCAGGGGCGGTACGATCAGGTGGTCGCCATCTTCATCCTGCTCTTTGCGACCATCGTCGCCATCGACCAGGTGTCGAGTTACTACCGCCATCGCCTGGTAAAGGGGCACTGACAATGGCTGCCATGCAGACATCCGCTGCCACTCTCGGGGAGACTGCCGTCGCCTCCTTCGCCCGCCGGCGACGCTTGGCGCTCGCGGTTCCCGCGGTCATCCTGCTCTATCTCGTCTATGTCTTCTTCGCCTTTGACATTCCCGGTATTGCCGCCAAGGCACGCACCGACAATGTCGGTATCCTGTTGTCCGACTTCTGGACCTACAAGACGCATGTGACCCGCGACAATAGGACCGGCACCGTGTCGGTCGCCATCGAGGGCGAGAACAAGGGCACCTATCCGCCCGGCCGGCTGCCGGAGTGGGTGGCGATGCAGGACGGCGTCACGCGCATCGATCTCGGCAAGGGCTACAAGGTGGCCTACGAGGGGGATGGTGCCAGCTTCACCGTGCCGGACTACGGAACGATCCGTGTCGAGCCCGACGGGCGCCGGATCCGGCTCGAGTTGCCGTCGGAAACCGTCCCCGACTGGATCAACGCCTCGCCTGCCCGAGTGACCGTGACGACCCCGGAAGGGCGGTTCTCGATGACCGCCAGCCGCACCGAGACCTTCCGCTACGAAGCCGGCTGGGAGCTGTTCTTCTTCACCCTCGACAGCCCTTTCAGCGGCAAGTCCTTTTCCGAACTCGTCCACCTGGCGGTATCGGGTCAGCGCCTCGACCCCTCGCGCCCGAACATCGTCGGCATGGTGTCGGATTTCTGGAACAACCAGATGTGGCGTCACGGCGACGTCGCGTGGGCGCTGTTCGAGACGGTTCTGATGGCGTTTCTCGGCACCATGGGGGCGGCGATGGTCGCTTTGCCGCTGGCCTTCCTTGCCGCATCGAATTTCACTCCGGCCCGACCCCTGCGCTTCGCGTTGCGGCGGTTCTTCGATTTCGTGCGGGGCGTCGACGGGCTGATCTGGACGATCATTCTCAGCCGAGCGTTCGGGCCGGGGCCGCTCACCGGCTCTCTGGCGATCCTGATGACGGATACTGGCTCCTTCGGCAAGATGTTCTCCGAGGCGCTGGAAAACGTCGACAGCAAGCAGATCGAGGGCGTGCAGTCGACCGGCGCCTCGCCGATCCAGCAGGCGCGCTTCGGCGTGATGCCGCAGATCACGCCGGTGCTGCTCAGCCAGGTGCTCTACTATCTGGAATCGAACACCCGCAGCGCCACGGTGATCGGCGCCATCGTCGGCGGCGGCATCGGCCTGCTGCTCACCCAGGCGATCATCACCCAGAAGGACTGGGAAGAAGTCAGCTATTACATCATCCTGATCGTGCTGATGGTGATGGCGATGGATTCCCTGTCGGGTTGGCTGCGAGGACTGTTGATCGGCCGCACGGCAAGGACTTAGATTGGGGGGCGAGTCTCCCTCGCTCCTCCATGCCGTTCTGACGGAAGGCGATCACCGGTATGGCCGGGTGACGCCCCGTCCCGACCTCACCGGCAAACCTCCGCCGATCGCGCCGGGGGCCGCGACGTTGCTGAAAGCATGACCATGCGCTACGCCATCTACTTCACCCCGCCCGCCGGCCATCCGCTGGTTGCCGCCGCCGAGGCCTGGCTTGGCCGCAGCGTCTTCGGCCGCGATGCGGGACCGCGGGACATCGGCGGCATCAAGGCGGAGGAGCGCGCGTCGCTGGTCGCCTCGCCGGCGCGCTATGGCTTTCACGGCACGCTGAAGGCGCCGTTCCGGCTGCGCGAGGGGGAGGACGAGAGCTCCCTGGTGGCTGCGCTCGATGCCTATTGCGCCAAGCGGTCGCCGCTGCCGGCGCTGCCGCTGGCCGTAGCCAGCCTGGACGGGTTCCTGGCTTTGACGCCGGCGGCCCCCGCCGACGCGCTTGTTGATCTGGCGGGCGAGGTGGTGCGCCATTTCGACCGGTTCCGCGCACCCCTCGGCGAGGCCGACCTCGCCAGGCGGAAACCGGAACGGCTTACCCCACCCTTGCGCGCCAATCTGGAGGCCTGGGGCTATCCCTATATTTTCGACGCATTCCGCTTTCATATGACGCTCACCGAGCGGCTCGGGGCGAAAGATGCCGCGCGGGTCCTTCCGGTGCTTGTGGCGCATTTCGGCGATATGCTGGCCGAGCCTGTGGCGATGGACCGGCTGGCGCTCTATGTCGAGACCGCGCCCGGCGTCCCCTTTACATGCCTTCACGAAGCGACGCTTGCCGGCGCCGCCGAGCCCGGCCGCGAGATGGCCGACCTGCCTGGAAAGACCGAAACATGGACATGACGCTGACAAACGCCCGGATCGTGCTGGACGGGGAGGTGATCGAGGGATCGCTTCATGTCAGGGACGGCCGGATCGCCGGCATCGACAGCGGGCCCTCGACGCTTCCCGGCGCCGAGGACATGGGCGGAGACTTCGTCATCCCCGGGCTGGTCGAGTTGCACACCGACCATCTGGAAAACCACTACGCGCCGCGCCCCAAGGTGCGCTGGAACCCGATTGCCGCCGTCTGCGCCCATGACGCGCAGATCGCGGCAAGCGGCATCACCACCGTCTTCGACGCGCTGCGCGTCGGCCTCGACGAGGACACGGACATCACCTCGGAGGACATGCGGCGACTGGCGGATGCCATCGAGGCGGGCGTTGCCAAGGACCGGCTGCGTGCCGATCACTTCATTCACCTGCGCTGCGAGGTGTCGGCGCCCAATTGCCTCGAGAGTTTCGCGGTCTTCGACAATGATCCGCGCGTGCGTATCGCCTCCCTGATGGACCATTCGCCCGGGCAGCGCCAGTTCGCCAGCCTGGAGGCCTATGCGGTCTACTACAAGGGCAAGATGAAGATGACCGACGCGGAGTTCAACGCATTCTGCGAGCGCCGCATGGCGCAGTCGGCTGAGTGGTCGGACGCCAACCGCAAGGTGGTCGCCGAAAAGGCGCGGGCCCGCGGCATCGTGCTGGCGAGCCACGACGATGCGACCAATGCGCATGTGGACGAGGCGATCGAGCTTGGCATCCGTGTCGCCGAATTCCCGACGACGCTGGAGGCGGCCCGCGCCTCGAAGGACCAGGGGCTGGCGGTGCTGATGGGTGCGCCCAACGTGGTGCGCGGCGGGTCCCATTCCGGCAATGTTTCGGCCCGGGACCTAGCCAGCCACGGCCTGCTCGACATCCTGTCGTCGGACTACATCCCCTTCAGCCTGATCCAGTCCGCCTTCTTCCTGGGGGAGGTGGTGGAAGAGATCGAACTGCCGCAGGCGATCGCCATGGTGTCGAAGACCCCGGCGCTTTCGGCCGGGCTCGAGGATCGCGGCGAGATCGCCATCGGCAAGCGCGCCGACCTGGTGCGCGTGCGGGTCGAGGAACACATCCCCATCGTGCGCACCGTGTGGCGCGAGGGGCAGCGGGTGGTGTGAGGGACGGAGATCTTACCGTGGAAAATCCGCAAGGCCGCCTGATCGCCGTGGTCGGTCCGAGCGGCGTCGGCAAGGACAGCCTGCTGGCGCTGGCCCGCGAGGCGTTCGCCGACCGGCCGGAGCTGCTGTTCGTGCGCAGGGCGATCACCCGGCCCGCCACCGGCGATGCGGAGGCGCATATGCCGATGACCGCAGCGGAGTTCGACCGGGCGGAGGCAGAGGGGGCCTTCTCCTTCTGCTGGCGCGCCCATGGGCTCGGCTACGGGTTGCCCGCATCGCTCGGCGAGCATCTGCGCGCCGGCCATCCGGCGGTGGTCAACGGCTCGCGCAAGGTGCTGGCCGCGATGGTGGAGCGCTTCCCGGGCCTTGCCGTCATCTCGATCACCGCGCGCCCGGAGGTCCTTGCCGAGCGGTTGTCGGCGCGCGGCCGCGAAAGCGCAGAGGAGATCGCGGATCGTATCGCGCGGGCGGGCGAACCGCTGCCGGTCGAGCCGGCCGCGACAATCGACAACAGCGGCACGCTCGCCGATGCCGGTCGCCAGATGGTGGCGGCCATCCTCCGCCTGGCGCTCTGATCTTCCGGCGACCTGAACCGCCTTCCCCCTTGCCTGTTTTCCCGATTCCTTCCGCATCCGGAGCCCTTGCCAGAGCCTTTGAGCTTTGCGACAAGGAGAGGGTTGAATGCGCGCAATGCGGGTATTGTAATAATTACCTATGCTTCGGTTGCATGACTGTTCTTGACGCCGCATCGTTGCAGGCAAGCCAGGAACCGGGCATTCCGGCGATGCGTACGGTGCCGGCCGGAGCGGCGGCAGGAACGAGGGGAGTGATAAGGATGTCGGGACAGCTCGTAACCCATGGCACCAGCGGACTGGTGCTGAGCCTCGACGAGGAGGTCGCCAACGAGCGGATCGTCACCGAGATCCGGCGCGGCCGCTACGAGGCCTCGGAACTCTCGATGGCCTCGCGTTTCGTGCGCCAGGACGACCGGGTGCTGGAGCTTGGCGCCGGCGTCGGCTTCATTTCCGCCGGCGTCATGCGCAATGTCGGGCCGGCCTATTACGCTGCCGTGGAGGCCGATGCCCGGCTCATCCCCCACATTCGCCAGACCCATCTTCGCAACGGGGTTGAGGGCATCGAGGTGATCAATGCCGCCTTCGTCACCGATCCGCAGGTGCTGGAAAAGGGGTTCGTCGAGTTCACCCTGCATCGCGAGTTCTGGCGGTCCGGCATCGGCCAGGACCAGGAAGGGGTGACCGAGACGGTGCAGGTGCCGGCGGTCGATGCCTCCGCCTTCATCGCGGACAAGGGGATCACCGTGCTGATTTCCGACATCGAGGGGGCGGAGCTGGAACTGCTGCGCAACCTGCGAAAGGGCGGGCTGCAGCGGATCATCCTCGAACTGCATCCCCAGCGCATCGGCAAGGCCGGGGTGATCGAGATCTTCTCCGGCCTGTGCGCGGAAGGTTTCGCCTACAACGTCAACCTGTCGGAAGGCTCCGTCGTCTGCTTCGAGGTGGTGGGCGATGCGGAGGCGGACGAGGCGGAGATGTTCACCCGCTTCGCCTGAGCGGCGCGGACGACTTCTGTCTCGTCCTTTAGTTCGCTTGCCGGATGCTGCGGGTTTCGTGAAACTTGCTCCCTTGCGGGTGCCGGGCCGTCCGGTCCCGTCGCGTTTCGTGCCGCGCCGCTTCCAACGGGCGGTCGCCGGTGCGATGGTCGGAGCGAGCGAGATGACAGCAGATGCCGACGCCATGACGAAGTTCCTGATCATCGACGATCACCCGCTGTTTCGCGAGGCGCTGCACAGTGCGGTGACGCTCGCCTATCCGGATGCCGAGACGCTCGATGCCGCCTCCCTGCCGGAGGCATGCGACATCCTGGCGGACGAAAGCGGTTTCGACCTTGCCCTGCTCGATCTCAACATCCCCGGGGTGCGCGGCATGGATGGGCTTTTACACCTGCGCACCCATTTTCCGCGTCTGCCGGTGGTCGTCGTTTCCGGTCACGAGGATCCGCGGGTCGTGTCCCAGGTTATCGCCTACGGCGCGGCCGGCTTCATTCCCAAATCCTCGAAGAAGGCGGCGCTCGCCGATGCGATCCAGAAGGTGATCAACGGGGCGGTGTTCGTGCCGGAGAACCTCGCGGCCGCCGGCGAGGCGCAGCTCGGCGCCCATGCGCGCGCGATGATCGACCGGGTCTCCAGCCTGACGCCGCAGCAGCTGAAGGTGCTGGGCATGATCCGCGACGGGTTGCTCAACAAGCAGATCGCCTACGAGTTGCAGGTGGGGGAGACCACGGTGAAGGCGCATGTCTCCGAGATCCTGCGCAAGCTCGGCGTTCACAGCCGCACCCAGGCCGTGATCGAGATGTCGAGGCTCGACCAGATCTCCGACCTCGATCCGGCTGATCCCTTTGGCAATGCGGTAGGATAGGCAGGGCCTTGGCGGGAACGCTCCATTCGCCCCTTCTCAGGGTGCGCGGGCGAGCATATGGGCCATCAGGGCCCGCAATTGCGCCGGCTTCACCGGCTTTGCCATGAACTCAGCGCCCAGTTGCTCCGCCTGGTGCATGACGGTTTCGGTGATGTCGGCGGTGGCCAGGATGACGGGCAGGCGTCGGCCCAGCCTGTGCAGCAGCACGGCCACGGTCCGGGTGCCGAGGTCGCCGTGATCCAGATGCTGGTCGGCGATCACAAGGTCCGGCACGAAGCCTTGATCAAGTATGTCGAGCGCTTCCCCCTTGCAGGCCGCGGCCCGATGATCGCAGCCCCAGCCCTCGAGCAGCACCGACATGGCACGGATCACGTCCGGATCGTTCTCCACGAGCAGGATCCGGCGGCCCGAGAGCGCCGCGTCGCGGGCCTGGCGCGGTGCCGGCGAAGGTGGCACGCCCGCGCCCTGCAAGGCCTCGCAGCGACTGGCGAGAATGCGGAACCGGCTGCCCTTGCCGACTTCCGAGGTCAGGCTGAGTTCGTGGCCGAGGGCGGTGACCAGCCGCTTGACGATCGACAGGCCGAGGCCGAGGGCGCAATCGCCGTCCCGCCCGGCGCGTTCCTTGGCCGCGGACCCGCGATGGAACTCGTCGAAGATCCTCTCGCGCTGGTCGAGGGGAATGCCGCAACCGGTGTCGACCACTTCGATCGCGACCATGTCGCCGCGTCGCCTGGTGCCGATCAACACGCCGCCGCGGTCGGTGTAGCGGATGGCGTTCGAGATCAGGTTCTGCAACGCCCGGCGCAGCATGGTGCGGTCGGAGCGCACATGGTCGCCGGCAATGGCCGTCTGCAGGCGCAGCCCCTTGGCCTCGGCGATCGGCCGCAGGTCGGACAGGAGCGAATCGATCACCGGCGTCAGCGGCACCGCCGAAAGGTTCGGCACCATGACGCCGGCATCGAGGCGGGAGATGTCGAGCAGCGTGTGCAGCAGCTCGTTCATCGTGTCGAGCGCCCGCTCGACCTGGGCCACCATCGCCCGGCCGCGTTCGTTTTCCTGCAGGTCGTGCAGCGCCGACATGGTCAGCTGCGCGGCGTGCAGCGGCTGCAACACGTCGTGGCTGGCAGCGGCCAGGAAACGCGTCTTCGACTGGTCGGCGCGCTCGGAGATTTCCTTCTGGCGGGCGAGCTCGGCGTTGGTGCGCTCCAGGTTGCGCAGGGTCGAGGTGAGCTCATCCGTGCGGCGGCGCACCTGGCCCTCCAGCGCGATCGCCGTCTGGAACAGGGAGAAGGCGTTGCGCTGCTGGTCCATCGCCCGCTCGACCCGGTTGAGCAGCGCGTCGTTGATCCGCTTCAGCCGGTCGACATCGTCGATATCGAGGATGCTCATGCGCCGGTTTCCTGCGCCGTGCCCGGACCGAAGGCAATGCCGGTGAAGGTCTGGTTCAGATGCATTGACAGATACTGCTCGCCATAGGTGTTGAAGCCGATGACATTGTTGTCGCGGTAGATCTCGGCGATGCGATGGGTCACCTGCCGGTTGCGGGCATCGATGCGACGCAGCACGCAGTCGAAGCCGAGCACGAAGTCGATGCCGCCGATGCGCTCGCGCACCGCCTCGAAGGCGGCCCGGGTGGTGCGCGTCATGCCGGCCGGCTCGGCAACGGTCATGACGATGCCGTCGTCGATGGCGCAGAAGAAGGAGAGCGACCCGTCGTCATTCATCTTCTGCACCGAGCGGCAATAGTATTCGCCTCCGACACGCACGACGAGCGGATGCGAGGCAAAGCTCATCGGCGACAGGCTGTCCGGGTCGATGCCGATGACCCTGGCATATTCGGCCGCCGCCGGCGCTGCGTTGAACTCGTGCACGATGCGCCGGTCGGGGTCGGAGCGGGTGACGACCAGCTTGTTCGGCGTCGGCACGAAATTGTCGGTCTTGAAGATGTGGAAGGGGACCGGCGTCTCGACAAGGATCAGGAGCGCGGCGTCGCTGGCCGGCTCGCCGTCGAGGATCAGCGTGGTGGCGCCGAAACGCATGTCGTCGCCAGCCGAGCCTCCCAGCAGCGGCACGTCGTCGAGGCCCCAGTGCAGGGCGGCGGTCGCCGCTTCCTCGGCGAAGGAAAGCCCGTCGATCAGGCAGAGCGCGAAACGGTTGGCAGTGCTTTCGGCCTCCGGTGCACCGGCCGCGATGAAGGCCCGCTTGGCCTCGCCGACCTGGGCGACGATGCGCTCCATTCCGGCATTGCGCAGGTCGCGGACACACAGCGCCTCGATGCGAAAACTGGCCGCGGGAAACAGGATGACGACGAGATTGCCTTCCGAGACGCCGGCGCGGGTGATTTCGCCGGCGGTCGAGCAGGCGGCATAGCGCAGGTCCGGGCAGGCCTGTGCCAGGGCCGTGCCGAGCGGGCCGGCGGCGAAGCGCAAGGAAGAGAAGAACACGAGGGCAAAGCCCGCATCGACGCGCGCGCGCGCCTCGGCGACACGCGTCCAGAAACCGGCGTCATCCGGATCGTCGCATTCGAGCGCGACGATGCCGCAGGCCTGGTCGATGCCGCCATTCGGCTGCACGTTTTCCTCCCTCGCGCCGCGGCGGTCCCGCCGGCCGGCACGAGGGTGCCCGGGCGCGACTGCGCGACGTCGCTCACTCTAGGGCCGGCGCCTTCATTCTGACAAGCGCGGCGCGCGGGAAGCGCTCGACCGAAAGTACAGTGTACAAGGCCGGCCGCCTGCCCTTTCCTGATGGCGGCCGCAGGGAGGCTCGCCGTCGTCAGGACGCGGGTGCCGGCCGGGACCCGCGGGCTCAGTGCCGGGGTCTGCCGAAACCGGGAGGGTTTCAATGGATTTGGTAGGCGAGTACCGGTTGTTGGCTGGTCGAGGTGTTGTCTGGTCTGCGTTGAACGATGCGGATGTGTTGCGTCGTTGCATACCGGGTTGCCAGTCTCTTGAGAAGCTTTCGGACCGTGAGATGAGCGCGACGGTCGTTGCGAAGATCGGCCCTGTGAAGGCGACGTTCAAGGGTGCGGTGACGCTGGAGAACATGGTTCCGCCGGAGCGCTACACGATTGTCGGCGAGGGCAAGGGCGGCGTTGCCGGCTTTGCCAAGGGGTCGGCGGATGTGTCGCTTGCCGAGGACGGCGATGCGACGGTTCTCAGCTATTCGGTGAAGGCGCAGGTCGGCGGCAAGCTCGCGCAGCTTGGCAGCCGTCTGATCGTGTCGACATCGCGGAAGATGGCGGACGAGTTTTTCGGCAAGTTCAAGGAGATCGTCGAGGGGGACGGGGCCGCGCCCGATGCCGATGCGTCTGGCGGCGATGCGTCTGCGGCGTCTTCGGGCGAGGCTTCGTCGTCGTTTGCGGGTGTGGAGCTTGACGCGGGGCTTGCGGAGGAGGCGAAGACGCAGGCGCTTTCGGATGCGCCGCACCGGGTCGGCGAGGCTGTCTCCGAGGCTGTTCACGAGGTGGAGACGGAGGTCGAGAGCGCGGCGGGGCGTGGTTTTCTGGGCGGTCCGGTCGTGTGGGGCCTTGCGGCGCTGGGCGTGGTGATCGTGGTTCTGGCGTTGATGAGCTGAGGGCGCTGCCCGGCGGTTGGCCGGGCTTGAAGGTTTGCCCGGCTTGCTGCCGGGGGAGACAAGAGCCGGGCGGACGAGCTGGGCGGGAACGAGAGGGAGGTTTTGATGGGCGATGTGAGTGTTGTTGTGAACGGGCGCGAGGTGACGCGGTCGGTCGAGGACCGGACGCTTCTGGTGGAATTCCTGCGCGATGTTCTGGGACTGACGGGAACGCATGTGGGCTGCGACACGTCGCAATGCGGGGCGTGCGTGGTGCATGTGGACGGCAAGGCGGTGAAGTCGTGCACGATGCTTGCGGCGCAGGCGTCCGGGTCGGCGGTGACGACGATCGAGGGCCTTGCGCAAGGTGGCGAGCTGCATCCGGTGCAGGCGGCATTCAAGGAGCATCACGGGTTGCAATGCGGGTTCTGCACGCCGGGGATGATCATGGCGGCGGTGGACATGATCGCGCGCCATGGTGGGGGACCGCTCGACGAGGCGACGATCCGGGCGGAGCTTGAGGGTAATATCTGCCGCTGCACGGGCTACCACAACATCGTCAAGGCGATCGCGGCGGCGAGCGAGACGATGGCGGGAATGCAGACGGCTGCCGAGTAGGCGGCCCGAGTAGGCGGCCCGAGTAGGCGGCCTGAACAGGGCGTCGAAGGGCCGGCTCGGGTACGGGCATGGCCGCAATCCGGCTACGCACTGGGCCCCGCATTGGGCTTCGCACTGGGGACCCCGCATCGGCGGCTCCGCACTGGCGGCTCTCGTACTGGGCCCCGCACTGGGGGACCGCAATCGGGTCCGCAAACCGGACTTGCCGTCCGGGAGGGCTGGCAGGAATGGCTGGCAGGAAGGGTCGGAGGACCTGACCGCAAGGCCGGGGCTGGAAGACGCAGGAACGGCTGATCCGGGACGTTGGGAGCGGGACGTTGGGGCCCGGGACGTTGAGAGAACGAGGGCCTTGTGGCGGGAGGCCGCCAGGCTTGCAGTCAGGCTTTGCAGCCAGGCTTTGCGGCCGGGCCGGCGAGGTCCGGCGGAAGACGGCAAGAGAGCATATTCGGGGAACGGTTTTGCGGACCGGCCCCGGCTCCGGCCTTGCCCCGGTGCGGGGGAAGGAACGGGGTGCGAGGGAGCGCGAAGGTCCGCTGCGAGGGAGGACGAGATGGCAGGTTCGGTTGAGGGTATCGGTGCGCGGGTTCGCCGGCGCGAGGACAAGCGCTTCATCACCGGCAAGGGGCGCTACACGGATGACATGAGCGTTGCGGGGATGGCGCATGCGGCGTTCGTGCGCTCGCCCCATGCCCATGCGAAGGTGAGGGGGATCGACGCGGCGGCGGCGCGCGCCATGCCCGGGGTGATCGCGGTGCTGAGCGGGCAGGAGCTTGTCGCGGACGGGGTCGGCAACCTGATCTGCGGCTGGATGATCCACTCGAAGGACGGCACCCCGATGAAGATGGGGGCGTGGCGGGCGCTGGAGAGCGAGCATGTGCGCCATGTCGGCCAGGCGGTGGCGGTGGTCGTCGCCGGGACGAAGGCGCAGGCACGCGATGCGGCCGATGCGGTCGAGGTCGACTACGAGCCGCTTGCGGCGGTGGTCGATGCGCTCGACGCGCTGAAGGAGGGCGCGCCGCAGCTGCACGAGGAAGCGCCCGGCAACCTGATCTACGACTGGGAGATCGGCGATGCAGCCGCGACCGATGCGGCCTTCGCCTCCGCCGCGCATGTGACGCGGATGGAGATCCGCAACAACCGGCTTGTGCCCAACCCGATGGAGCCGCGTGCCGCCCTTGCCGACTACGACGAGGCCGAGGAACACTACACGCTGTGGACGACCTCGCAGAACCCGCATGTGGCGCGTCTGGTGCTGTCGGCCTTCTACAACATCGCGCCGGAGCACAAGCTCAGGGTGATCGCGCCGGATGTGGGCGGCGGCTTCGGCTCGAAGATCTACATCTATCCGGAAGAGATGGTCTGCCTGTGGGCGTCGAAGAAGACCGGGGTTCCGGTGAAGTGGACCTGCGACCGGACGGAGGCGTTCCTGACCGACGCGCATGGGCGCGACCACTATTCGGAAGCGGAGATGGCGCTCGACGCCGACAACCGGATCACCGGGCTTCGTGTGAAGACGGTGGCCAATCTTGGCGCCTACATGTCGCTGTTCTCGTCGTCGGTGCCGACCTATCTCTACGCGACGCTGCTGTCGGGGCAGTATGACATCCCGGCGATCCACGCCAACGTGAAGACGGTCTACACCAACACGGTGCCGGTCGATGCCTATCGCGGGGCGGGGCGTCCGGAGGCGACCTACCTGCTGGAGCGGATGATGGAGACGGCGGCGCGCGAGGTGGGGATGGAGCCTGCCGCGTTCCGGCGGGCGAACTTCATCCGGTCCTTCCCGCACCAGACGCCGGTGATCATGTGCTACGACGCGGGCGACTATGACGCTTCGCTGGATGCAGCGCTTGGCGCGATCGACCAGGCGGGCTTTGCCGGCCGCAAGGCGGAGGCGGCGCGGCGCGGCAAGCTGCGCGGGCTGGGGCTGTCCTGCTACATCGAGGCCTGCGGCATCGCGCCGAGCCAGGCGGTCGGCTCGCTGGGCGCGGGCGTCGGCTTGTGGGAATCCGCCGAGGTGCGGGTCAATCCGGTCGGCACGATCGAGGTTCTGACCGGCTCGCACAGCCATGGCCAGGGGCACGAGACGACGTTTGCCCAGCTTGTGGCGGAGCGCTTCGGGGTGGGTCTCGACACGGTCTCGATCGTGCATGGCGACACGGACAAGGTGCAGTTCGGGATGGGCACCTACGGGTCGCGCTCGGGGGCTGTCGGCATGTCGGCGATCGTCAAGGCGCTGGACAAGGTGGAGGCGAAGGCGAAGAAGCTTGCGGCCCACCTGATGGAGGCCTCGGAAGGCGACATCACGGTGGAGGGCGGCACGTTCAAGGTGGCCGGCACGGACAAGGAGCTTCCTTTCTTCCAGGTGGCGCTTGCGGCCTACACGGCGCACAACATGCCCGAAGGCATGGAGCCGGGGCTGAAGGAGGGAGCGTTCTACGATCCGACCAACTTCACCTTCCCGGCCGGCACCTATGCGTGCGAGGTGGAAGTGGACCCGGAGACGGGCAAGGTGGAGATCGTCGACTTCGTGGCGGCGGACGACTTCGGCAC
The DNA here is from genome assembly GCF_965276915.1 of Stappia sp. Lineage (GTDB taxonomy): Bacteria > Pseudomonadota > Alphaproteobacteria > Rhizobiales > Stappiaceae > Stappia. Next base: position 4,670,844 of record NZ_OZ255709.1, on the reverse strand, counting down.
GATCATCAACCCGATGATCGTCGAGGGGCAGGTGCATGGCGGGCTGACGCAAGGCATCGGCCAGGCCTTGATGGAGAACGCCGCCTATGACGGGGACGGGCAGCTTCTGTCGGGCTCGTACATGGACTACACGATGCCGCGCGCGGACGACGTGCCCTCCTACCGGCTGATGACGACGGTGACGGAATGCCCGGGCAATCCGCTGGGCATGAAGGGCTGCGGGGAGGCGGGGGCGATCGGCTCGCCGCCGGCGGTGATCAACGCGATCACCGATGCGATCGGCACCAATGCGCTGGAGATGCCGGCAACGCCGCAGGCGGTGTGGCGGGCGCTGAAGAGCGTGCAGCCGGCACAAGCCGCCGAATAGGCCGCCGGCCAGCGACCGGAGAGGGACAACAAGCAGCGCGGTGTTCCGCGCTGCGCAAACGGGACAGAACAGGCCGGGCCCGCGGGCCAGGCCGCCGGTTCAGGCGATCAGCTCAGGCGGGCCAGACTGATCTGAGGTGACTGGTCTGACGTGACTGGCCGGCTCGGACTGGCCGGCTCAGACTGGCAAGGCGATATGGGCGCGGGCCGCAAGCCGGCAGCGCAACGAGGGAGAGGGACATGTACGAGACCACCTATCACCGGGCAACGAGCGTGGCGGACGCGGCCTTGAAGCTTGCAGGGGCCGAGGAGGCGAAGATCCTGTCGGGCGGGCAGACCCTGCTGCCGACGATGAAGCAGCGGCTTGCCGCGCCCTCGGATCTGGTCGATGTCGCCCATGTGGCGCAGATGAAGGGCATTGCCGAGACCGGCGGCGCCCTGCGCATCGGCGCGGCGACAACCCATGCGGAGGTCGCGGCTTCCGATCTGGTGCGCCGGCTGGCGCCGGGGCTTGCCGAGCTGGCCGGGCATATCGGCGATCCGCATGTGCGCCATCGCGGCACGATCGGCGGCTCGCTGGCCAACAACGACCCGGCCGCCGACTATCCGGCCGCCGCCCTGGCGCTTGGCGCCACCATCGTCACCGACCGGCGCGAGATCGCGGCCGCCGACTTCTTCACCGGCCTGTTCGAGACGGCGCTGGAGGAGGGCGAGATCGTCACCGCGGTGATCTTCCCCGCATGCGCCTCGTGCGCCTATGCCAAATACCCCAACCCGGCCTCGCGCTATGCCATGGCCGGGGTGTTCCTCGCCAGGACCGGCGAGGGCATCCGTGCCGCCGTCACCGGCGCCGGCGCCAGCGGCGTCTTCCGCCATGAGGGCCTGGAGGCAGCGCTTGCCGAAAGCCTCACGCCGCAGGCCGCAGCCGGCGTCACCACCGATCCGGGCACCCTCATCGCCGACATCCACGGGTCGGCCGAATACCGCGCCAACCTCATCGCCGTCATGGCAAAGCGCGCCGCGGCAAAACTCGCCCCCTGAACCAAAAGCACAAACCGGACGCGCCAAAACACCCAAACACCAGAACCCGGACGCCAAAACCCAAACACCAGAACCCGGGCACCAGAACAAAACGGCCCGTGGAAAATCCACGGGCCGTTTCGCTGTTCGATGGTATTGTTTCCTGTCTTTGAAATTGAATTATGGTTAACAAAAAGTAAATACAAAAGCGTGCTAATAAGTATTTAATCCAAAATTTGCCTTCATCTTGTAGTATGATACTGAAAATCGAAACGGCGAGGCCCGCAACCGGAATGGATTGAGGGTATTCGATTGAAAATATCAGCACTCCGACGGAGGGTGATCATGTCGATCCGGTACGTATTATTGTTAGTTGTGGCAGGTCTTGGACTTGTTCTGGCGGGTCCTGCCCGTTCCGACGGCCCGGTCGTCCTGACCGTGGAAGGGCGAATCGAAAGCGATGCGCCCCGCGATTTTAGCATTTCCGACCTTGAGAAGCTCGGCGTCACCAGCGTGACGACGTCGACGCCCTGGCACGACAAGACCGTGACGTTCGAGGGCGTGCGCCTTGCCGACCTGATGGCGCATGTCGGTGCGACCGGCGAGCGGATCGAGGGAATCGCCCTCAACAATTTCTATGCGGAGATTCCGATATCGGATTTCACCGCCTATGACGCGCTGCTCGCCTTCAAGGCGGATGGCGCCTATCTGGGCGTGCGCGACAAGGGGCCGCTTTTCGTCATCTATCCCTTCGACCGCTTTCCCGAGCTCAAGAACGAGCTCTATTACTCGCGTTCCATCTGGCAGTTGCGCCGCATCAACGTGAAGTGAACCCATGCGCTTTCCGTCCTTCCTGCGACGGAGCGGGTCGATAGGGGACCGGTTCCGACACGTCGGCATCCTCGTTCTGGGGCTGCTGGTGCTCGCCATCCTGGTGCATGCGGAATCGGTGCTGACGACGAGCGGCGCTTTCGAGAAGTCGATGCGCTACGACATTGCCATGTCCGGGTTGAACGGCCGGGTCGACGCGATCACGGCGCGCGAGCGCCTGTCGCGATACGCGGCCAGCGGCAAGGTCGAGGACGCGGAAGAAGCCTGGCTCTTCTACAATATCCTGGCCAGCCGGGTGGACACATGGTCGTCGGGCGCGTTCGGCGCCTTTGTCGCCGCGGCGCCGTCCCGAAAGGACGCGCTCGACCATCTCGACGGCCTTGTCCAGGGCATCGAAAGCGATTACGCGGCGCTGCCGGACAAGGCGGCGCTGACACGCATCGACACGGTGCTGGCCGAGGCGGTGCGCGTGATCGACCGCATCGGCGGCGAGGCCTTGATGAGCAACCTGGTCGAGGCCCAGGAGATCCGCCAGGCCCTGTTCCAGCGCCAGCGGCTGCAGAACGTGCTGGTCGAACTGCTCATCGCCTTCGGCGCCATCCTGCTCGTCTTCATGTCGATGCAGGCCCGCTCGCTGAAGCGGGCGCGCTCGAGCGCGGAGACGGCGGCCCGCGAGTTCGAGTTCGCCGCGCGACACGACCCGCTGACGAAACTTCCCAACCGTCTCGCCTTTCACGATGCGCTGGAAGCCGCGCTTGGCGAGGATCCGGCCGGGCGTCGCGGGCGGTTGACGGTGCTGGCGCTCGATCTCGACGGCTTCAAGGCGGTGAACGACATTCTCGGTCATGCCTCGGGCGACGACCTGTTGCGCTCGGTTGCCGAGCGGCTGCGCCGGATTGTCGCCGCCTGGGGCGGAGGGGCGCTGGTGTCGCGGCTTGGCGGCGACGAGTTCACCGTGCTCGTCGGGGTCACCGACGGCGAGCGCGAGGCGCAGGCACGTGCACGGCAGCTGATCGAGGGGCTGCACGAGGCGCATGCGCTGAGCGGCGGCAATGTGGTCGTCAACGCCACGATCGGCGTGGCGCTGGTCCGCGAGGGGGAGAGCGGAAGCTCGCTGCTGCAGAACGCGGACCTGGCGCTCAGCCATGCCAAGGCGACGGGCAAGGGCCGGGTGCAGCTCTATAACGGTTCGATGCGGGCCGACGCGACCCGCCGCCGGTTGATCGAGGACGGCATCGAGGGGGCACTGGAGAACGGCGATATCGCGGCCCATTACCAGCCGCAGGTGGACATGGAAACCGGCCGCATCGTCGGCCTCGAGGCGCTTGCCCGCTGGCGCCACAGCCAGCTCGGCTGGATCGCGCCAAGCGAGTTCATTCCCATCGCCGAGGCGTCCGGCCACATCATCGACATCGGCGAGCGCATCCTGCAGACCGCTTGCCGCGATGCGGTCGCGTTGCCGCTCGACGTGCCGGTCGCCGTCAATCTCTCCGTTGCACAGCTCGCCCGCGACGATCTGGTCGACACGGTCGCGGCAGTGCTGAAGCGCAGCCGCCTGCCGGCCTCGCGGCTGAAGCTGGAGGTGACCGAAAGCGTCGTGATGAAGGACACGACGCGGGCGATCGCCACCCTGTCGCGGCTGAAGGCGCTTGGCGTTGCCATCTCGCTTGACGATTTCGGCACCGGCTATTCGGCATTGTCCTATCTGCGCAGCTTCGACTGGGACGAGTTGAAGATCGACCGCAGCTTCGTGCAGTCGCTGGAAAGCGATCGGCACAGTCTGTCGATCGTCACCTCCATCCTGGAGCTGGCCGGTCGGCTCGACATCGCCGTAACGGTCGAGGGGGTGGAGACCCGCCAGCAGGTCGATCTGCTGACGGAGGCCGGCTGCCGGATTGCGCAGGGGTTCCTGTTCGGGGCCCCGATGCCGGTCGGCGACCTGCCTGCGCTGATGCTGCGCGGCTTTGCCTCGCGCGAGGCGGCGACCGCGGTGGTGCGGCCGGCCTCGCCTTTGTCGCCGGTGCGCGGGGCGGTCTGATCCGCGCCATGCGCGGCCCCTGCAATTGCCGTCGGCCGGCGAAGCTGCTAACCAGATCCCCGCGCCGGACCTGCCCGATGTCGATGTTCCTGCGGGCGCGGGAGCCTGCCGGCGCCTCTCAGGGAGGATCGCTCGTCCATGTCCGAGCCTTGCATCATCTGCGTCGCCATCACCGGTTCCGTGCCGCAAAAGGCCGACAACCCGGCCGTGCCGATCACCATCTCCGAGCAGGTGGAAAGCACCCATGCCGCGTTCGAGGCCGGCGCGACCATTGCCCATTGCCATGTGCGCGAGGAGGACGGCACGCCGACCTCCGATCCGGAGCGTTTCGCCCGGCTCGTGGAGGGGCTGAAGGCCCATTGCCCGGGCATGATCATCCAGCTTTCGACCGGCGGCCGTTCGGGTGCGGGCAAGGCGCGTGGCGGCATGCTGCCGCTTGCCCCCGACATGGCCTCGCTGTCGGTCGGCTCCAACAATTTTCCGACCCGCGTCTACGAGAATCCGCCGGACCTGGTCGACTGGCTGGCTTCGGAAATGCTGGCCTACAACGTCAAGCCCGAGATCGAGGCCTTCGACCTCTCGCATGTCTTCCAGGCGGCGTCGATGGCGAAGGACGGGCGGCTGAAGGGCCCGCTTCACGTGCAGTTCGTGATGGGCGTCAAGAACGCCATGCCGGCGGACCGGGCGGTGTTCGAGTTCTATGTCGAGACACTGAAGCGGCTGATGCCCGAGGCGACCTGGACGGGCGCCGGCATCGGTCGCAACCAGATCGAGCTCAACCGCTGGAGCCTGGAACTCGGCGGCCATTGCCGCTCCGGGCTGGAGGACAATGTGCGTCTCGACAAGGACCGGCTTGCCCCCTCGAATGCCGCGCTGGTGCAGCGCACCGCCGATCTTTGCGCGGAATACGGCCGTCATCCGGCCAGTGTCGCCGAGGCCCGCAAGATGCTGGGTCTTGCCGCCGCCTGAACCTGCCCGCCTGAACCTGCCCGCCTGAACCAGTCGGCGGGCCGGATCGGCTGCAGTCCCGCTGTTCGGCGCAGGTTTCGATAAAGTCCCAAAATCCCAAAATCCCAAAGTCCGAAAGGGCGAGGCGTCAGGCGCCTCGCCCTTTTTGTTTGTCGGCATGCAAGGTGGGTGGAAATGAACCAATTTCGTATTGGTTCTGAAGCCGGATCCGCCGGGATGGCTCGCGCTTGCCGAAACTGTCGGCATTCGTGCGGGCAGGAGGGTGAAAATTTCGGCGGGAGCGGCCCTTTTGCAAGAACAGGGACAGAGACGGTGGCGACAGGCTTGCCAGCTGTGCCGGTCTGCGCCAATAATGGAACCAATATAAAAAAAGGTGCAACCGGGGTCGGCGTCCTTGGCAGACGAGAACCAGACAGAACGCAATTCCAGCCTGGCGCTGCAGCGGCTCAGGGTCATCGTCGATCAGCTGGAGCGCGAGGCGCGCGAGCAGCTGCCGACCGAGCGGGAGCTGGCGGAAGAAATCGGCGTCGGCCGTCGCGCGGTGCGCCGCGCGCTCGATGTGATGGAGGCGGAGGGGCGCATCTGGCGCCGGCAGGGAGCGGGAACCTTCATCGCCGCCGCCCGCAGCCGCACCGAGAGCCGCATCCGGCAGCTTCCGGAAATGAGCAACATGTTCGAGGTGATGGAGGTGCGGCTTCGCATCGAGCCGGCGCTGGCCCGGTTGGCGGCGCTGCGCGCCACGGCCCCCGAAATCGCCCGCATGCGCGAGATCGCCGTCAAGGTCATCGAGGCCGGCGACATGGACAGCCGCGAGTTGTGGGACAGTTCCCTGCACCGGGCGGTCGCGATGGCGGCGGGCAACACGCTGTTCCTGGCGTTGTTCGACGTGGTCGACCGGGTCCGCCAGGACGACAACTGGCGGCATGTGCGCGAGGCGCTGCGCACGCCGAGTTCCACCCGGCTCTATCATTCGCAGCACGGCGAACTGGTCGACGCAATCGAGCGACGCGATCCGGTGGCGGCCGAACAGGTGATGCGCAGGCACCTCCTGTCGCTGCAGGAACGGTTGATGCTGCAAAGCGTCGAGGGGCATGCCGATGCCGGCTGACCGTTCCTGCGAGCCGGCCGCGCCGCTTCTTGCGGTGGAAGACCTTGCGCTGCGCTTTGCCGGCGCGCGCGCCAATGTCGTCGACGGCGTTTCCTTTTCCGTGGCGCCCGGCGAGACATTGTGCATCGTCGGCGAGAGCGGGTGCGGAAAGTCCGTGACCGCCCTGTCGCTGATGGGCCTGTTGCCGATGCCGCCGGCGCAGATCGTCTCGGGCCGGGCGATGTTCGAGGGGCGCGACCTGTTCGCGCTGTCGCGCCGCGAAATGGCGTCCTTGCGCGGCGACCGCGTGGCGATGATCTTCCAGGAGCCGATGACCTCGCTTAATCCGGTCTACACGGTCGGCGACCAGATCGCGGAGATCGTGCGCCGTCATCGCGGTGGAACACGGGCCGCGGCACGCGCCCGGGCGCTGGAGATGTTGCGGCGGGTCAAGGTGCCGGCGGCCGAGCGGCGGCTTGACGACTACCCGCACCAGATGTCGGGCGGCATGCGCCAGCGCGTGATGATCGCCATGGCGCTGGCCAACGACCCGCAGCTTCTCATCGCGGACGAGCCGACCACCGCGCTCGACGTCACCATCCAGGCGCAGATCCTCGACCTTGTGCGCGAGTTGCAGGAGGAGACGGGCACTGCGCTGGTGCTGATCACTCACGATCTCGGGGTCGTCGCCGAGATCGCCGACAAGGTGGCGGTCATGTATGCCGGGCGTATCGTCGAGGCTGGACCGGTGTCGGCGATCTTCGACGATCCCCAGCACCCCTACACGCTCGGCCTGATCAGTTCCGTGCCTTCGCTTGGCCATCGCGGCGACCGGCTGGCGACGATCCCCGGCATGGTGCCGACGGTCGACCGGATGCCCGACGGCTGCCGGTTCGCGCCGCGCTGCCCCTTTGCCGACGATGTCTGCCGGGCCGAGGTGCCGCCCTTGCGCGCGGTGTCGGCTGGCCATGCGGCCGCCTGTCGGCACGCGCCGCTGGAACTGAGCTTTGGAGATGCCGCATGAGTGCCGCATCCTCCATCGTGTCTCCTTCTGCCCCCGCCGGGACGGATATCGTCCTGGAGGCCCGCGGGCTCGAGAAGCGCTTTCCGGTCGGTTGGAAGCTGTTCGGCGAGCGACCGTCGGTGCGGGCCGTCGACGGGGTGTCTCTTCGTGTGCGTCGCGGCGAGACGCTCGCCATTGTCGGCGAGAGCGGCTGCGGCAAGTCGACCCTTGCACGGCTGCTGCTCAGGCTGATCGATCCGAGCGCCGGCGAGGTCTTCTATGGCGGGCAGGACATCGCCGCGCTGCCGAAGGCGGATATGCGGCGGCTGCGCAAGGACCTGCAATTCGTCTTCCAGGATCCGTTCTCCTCGCTCAATCCGCGCATGAGCGTTGGCGCCATTGTCGAGGAGCCGATGCGGGTGCATGGCCTTGGCGATGCGAAGTGGCGGCGCGGCGAGGTGGCCAGGCTGCTCACCCGGGTCGGCCTCAGGGCCGAATATGCGGGCCGCTACCCGCACGAGTTTTCCGGCGGCCAGCGCCAGCGCATCGGCATCGCCCGGGCGCTGGCGTCCGGCCCGAAGGTGCTGATCGGCGACGAGCCGGTCTCCGCGCTCGACGTCTCGATCCAGGCGCAGGTGATCAACCTGCTGGAGGACCTGAAACGCGAATACGACCTGACGCTGGTGCTGATCGCGCATGACCTTGCCGTCATCCGCCACATGAGCGACCGGGTCGCGGTGATGTATCTCGGCGAGGTGGTGGAACTGGCCGCGACGGACGTGCTCTACGATGCGCCGTTCCACCCCTATACCCGCGCATTGATGCGGGCGATCCCGATCCCCAGCCCGCGCGCCCGCAAGGCGGACGCCAATCTTTCCGGCGACGTTCCCTCGCCGCTTTCACCGCCGGAGGGATGCCGTTTCCACACGCGCTGTCCGCTTGCGGACGCGCGCTGTGCGGCGGAGCGTCCGGCACTCGTCGAGGTATCCGAGGGCCGCCAGGTCGCCTGCCATCACTGGCAGCGTGTTGCCGGCGAGGGCACGGCCGCGCTTGCCGAACCGGAGCCAAGTGCGGCCGCCGCCAGACGTCTTTCGCTTTACCGGGACAGGAGCGAACGCCTGAACGAACAACGTCCCGGATCCAGACCGACAGAGTCACCAAAATGACCAGAGGAGCCATGAGAATGCGCAACAGTCTTCTTGCAGCCCTGCTTCTGAGCGCCAGCGCGCTTGTCGCGCTGCCCGCCGCCGCCGCCGATCTGAGGATCGGCCTCCAGGAGGATCCGGACGTTCTCGATCCGGACCAGTCCCGCACGTTTGTCGGGCGTATCGTCTATGCCTCGCTTTGCGACAAGCTGGTCGACATCACGCCGGACCTCGAGATCGTGCCGCAGCTGGCGACGGCCTGGTCCTGGTCGGACGATGGCAAGGTCCTGACCATGGACCTTCGCGAGGGCGTCACCTTCCATGACGGCACCCCCTTCGACGCCGAGGCGGTGAAGGCCAATATCGAGCGTTCCAAGGGTCTGCCGGAAAGCCGCCGCAAGTCCGAGGTCAAGTCGATCGAGAGCGTCGAGGTCAGCGGCCCCCATCAGGTGAAGATGACGCTGGCACAGCCCGACGCGACGCTGCTGGCGCAGCTTGCCGACCGTGCCGGCATGATGGTGTCGCCGACGGCGGCCGGTGCTGCCGGCGCCGATTTCGGCTCCAATCCGGTCTGCTCGGGTCCGTTCTCCTTCACCCAGCGCGTGCAGCAGGACCGCATCGTGCTGACGCGTTTCGCCGAATACTGGAACGCCGAGGCGATCCATTTCGACACGGTCACCTTCCTGCCGATCCCCGACACGACCGTTCGGCTCGCCAACCTGCGCTCCGGCGATCTCGACATGCTCGAGCGGCTGGCGGCGACCGATGCGGCCTCGGTCAAGTCCGATGCCGGTCTTGTCTATGCCGACGCGGTCAGCCTCGGCTACCAGGGCATCACCATCAACATCGACAATGGCGCGCGCGGCGACAATCCGTTCGGCAATGACGCGAAGCTGCGCCAGGCCTTCGAGCTGACGCTCGATCGCGACGCGATCAACCAGGTCGTGTTCGAGGGTGCCTTCGCCCCCGGCAACCAGCCGTTCCCGCCGACCAGCCCCTGGTACGACAAGGAGACGCCGATCCCCGCCCGCGACATCGCCAGGGCGAAGGAGCTGATGAAGGAAGCCGGCCACGAGACCTTCGAGGTCGAGGTCCAGGTCGCCAACAATCCGGTTCAGACCCAGCTCATGCAGGTGGTGCAGTCGATGGCCGCGGAAGCCGGCTTTTCGGTCAAGCTGAAGTCGATGGAATTCGCCAGCCTGCTCGCCGACCAGTCGGGCGGCACCTACCAGGCGAGCCAGGTCGGCTGGTCGGGCCGTGTCGACCCGGATGGCAATATCCACCAGTTCATGACCTGCAAGGGCGGCATCAACGACAGCAAGTACTGCAACCCGGAGGTCGATGCCCTGCTCGACAAGGCACGCACGAGCAACGACACGGCGACCCGCAAGGCCAGCTATGACGCGGCCCGCAAGATCCTCGCGCAGGACCTGCCGATCATCTACCTCTACCACCAGACCTGGATCTGGGCGCTGGACGACAAGATCGAGGGCTTCACCGCCTATCCGGACGGCATGATCCGGCTCGAGAACGTCAAGTTCAAGCAGTAACAGGATGCGCGGGACCCGGTTCGTCCGGGTCCCGCCTTCCCCTGTCCCGCCTGTTCCTGTCCATCTCCGACCCGAGGGTGCACCCCTTCCATGACGCCGGTTCCGATCCTGCTCATCAATCTAGACCGCGCGGGCGACCGTCTTGCACGCATGCAGGCGCGGCTTGGCGAGTGCGGCGCCGCGTTCGAGCGCGTGCCGGCGGTCGATGCGCGGGCGTTGGGGGAGGCGGAGTTCGCGCGTCACGTTTCGGGCCCCGGGTATTGGGGCCTGCTGACGCCGGGCGAGGTGGCCTGCTTCCTGAGCCATCGCAAGTGCTGGCAGCTGATCATCGAGCGGAACCTGCCCTGCGCGCTGGTTCTGGAGGACGACGTGGTGATCGGGCAGGCGGGCGCCAGCCTGCTGGCATCCGATGGCTGGGTTCCGGCGGACGCCGACATCGTCAAGCTGGAGACCGACTTCAAGCCGGTGCGGCTCGCCACGCGCGCGGCAAGTCGGGAGGCCGGTCACGACGTGGTCAGATTGTATTCGTCGCACTACTGCGCGGCCGCCTACCTCGTCACCCTGGCCGCGGCGCGGCGCCTGCTTGCGGCGACGGAATGCTTTCGCGATGCCGTCGACGAGATGCTCTTCGCAGTGCGCTCGCCGCTGAGCCGCAGCCTCACGATCTACCAGATGGATCCGGCACCCTTCGTGCAGGAGCACAAGCATGCCGATCCACGCTCCTTGTTCGATCCTTCGGGCTTCATCGACGGGCGCGAGAGCAAGGAACGGCCCCGCCGTCCGGTTCTCGTCGAGTTCGCGGGCGACCTGGCCCAGGCTTGCCGCGATCTTTCACACAAGGTGAGGACCGTTGCGGGCCAGCGCCGCACCGCTGTGGTGGAGCACGCATGATCCGCTTTGCCGCCTTCCTCCTCTCCAGCGCCGGAGCCTCGTGATGCTTGCCTTCATCGGTCGCCGCCTGCTGATTGCGATCCCGACGCTCATCCTGGTTTCGGTCTTCGTCTTCACGCTGCAGAAGCTGTTGCCGGGCGATCCCGCCCTGGTGCTCGCCGGCGAGGAGCGCGATCCGGAAGTGCTCGCCTTCATCCGCGAGAAGTACCGGCTCAATGACCCGATCATCCATCAGTATCTCTATTGGCTCGGCGGACTCGTGCAGGGCGATCTCGGCGTGTCGCTGAGGACCAACCAGCCGGTGCTGCAGTTGATCGCCGACAAGCTCCCCGTGACCGTCCAGCTCGCCCTGATGGCCATGGCCATCGCCATGGCGATCGGCATCCCGACCGGCATCCTGTCGGCGGTGAAGAAGGGCGGCCCCATCGACTACATCGCCAACTTCATCGCGCTTTCCGGCCTGTCGGTTCCCAATTTCTGGCTGGGGATCATGCTTATCCTGCTCGTTTCCGTGCAGCTCGGCTGGCTGCCGGCATCGGGCTATGTCTCGCCTCTGGAAGATCCGGTACGCTCCTTCCAGACGATGATCATGCCGGCCTTCGTGCTCGGCACGGCGCTGGCCGCGACATTGATGCGCCACACCCGCTCGGCCATGCTCGGCGTGCTCAAGGCGGACTATGTGCGCACGGCCAGGGCCAAGGGCTTGAGCGAGCGCGTCGTGGTCATCAAGCATGCGTTCCGCAACGCGCTGCTGCCGATCGTCACGCTCGGCGCGCTTCTCTTCGGCGAGTTGCTCGCCGGCGCCGTCCTGACGGAGCAGATCTTCACCATTCCCGGCTTCGGCAAGCTGATCGTCGATGCCGTCTTCACCCGCGACTATGCGGTGGTGCAGGGCGTGGTGCTGTGCACGGCGGCCGGCTTCATCCTGATGAACCTCATCGCCGACATTCTCTATTTCCTGCTCAACCCGCGCATGAGGGCCTCCCTGTGAGCGAGCAAGCAACGGGCCCGCTTCCCGCCCCCATGGAAGACGAGGACGACACGCTCGGCATCCGGATGGAAAGCCGCGCCTGGAAGAAGCTGAAGCGCAACAGGAGCGCCTTGTTCGGTTTCGTGCTGGTCGCCTTCTTCGTGGCTATCGCCGTGCTGGCGCCGATCCTGCCGATTGCCGACCCGTTGGCGACGAGCTGGTCGGCGGTGCGCAAGGCGCCTTCGGAGCTCTACTGGCTCGGCACTGACGAGATCGGCCGCGACATCCTCTCGCGGATGATCTGGGGGGCGCAGGCCTCCCTGCTCGCCGGTGTCGTCTCGGTGCTGATCGCGGTCGTCATCGGCGTGCCCTTCGGCCTTGTCTCGGGCTATTTCGGCGGCTGGACCGACCAGATCATCTCGCGCGTCACCGACGCACTGCTGGCGACGCCGTTCCTCATTCTCGCCATCGCGCTTGCGGCCTTTCTCGGGCCGAGCCTTACCAATGCGATGATCGCCATCGGCCTGTCGGCGACGCCGATCTTCATCCGGCTGACGCGCGGCCAGGTGCTGTCGGTGAAGACCGAGGACTATGTCGAGGGCGCACGCGCCATCGGCCTGCGGGACACCGCGATCATGGCACGCTACATCCTGCCGAACGTGTTTGCACCGGTGCTCGTCCAGGCGACGCTGACGGTCGCCACCGCGATCATTGCCGAGGCGAGCCTCTCGTTCCTCGGTCTTGGCCAGCAGCCGCCAAACCCGAGCTGGGGCTCGATGCTGAACGTGGCCAAGAATTTCATGACCCAGGCGCCGTGGATGGCGTGGTGGCCGGGTGCCGCCATCTTCCTCGTCGTGCTCGGGTTCAACCTGCTCGGCGACGGCCTGCGCGACGCGCTCGATCCGCGCGAGGGCTGAGCCTTTCCACCGGAAAACAACAAGACCATCATCCCAAGGGAGATCGGATGTCCAGCTTCACAACCAGACCGGAAATCCGGGGCACGTTCGGGGTCGTCACCTCGACCCACTGGATCGCCACCGCCGTCGGCATGAGCATCCTGGAAAAGGGCGGCAATGCCTTCGACGCGGCCGCCGCCACGGGCTTTGTCCTGCAGGTGGTCGAGCCGCATCTGAACGGGCCGGGCGGCGACTTGCCGATCCTCCAGTATGACGCGGCCTCCGACCGGGTCGAGGTGATCTGCGCGCAAGGGCCGACGCCGGCCGGCGCGACGCTTGAGCACTATCGCGGCGAGGGGCTCACGCTGATCCCCGGCGACGGGCTGCTTGCCACCGTCATCCCCGGCGCCTTCGACGGCTGGATGCTGATGCTGCGCGACCACGGCCGGCTGCCGCTGCGCGACGTGCTGGAACCGGCGATCCACTATGCCCGCAACGGACACCCGATGCTGGCCCGCGTCTCGGCGACCATCGCCGGGCTTGCCGGCTTCTTCGAAAAGGAATGGCCGACCTCGCACGCCACCTGGTGTCCCGGCGGACGGGCCCCGTCGACCGACGAGCTGTTCCGCAATCCGGTGCTTGCCGATACCTGGGAGCGGTTGCTGCGGGAAGCGGAGGCGAGAAGCGGGCGCGAGGCACAGATCGAGGCGGCGCGCGATGCCTTCTATCGCGGTTTCGTCGCCGAGGAGATCGAGGCGTTCGTGTCGAAGACCGAAGCGATGGATGGCAGCGGAACCCGCCACAAGGGTGTGCTGAACGCTGCCGATCTTGCCGGCTACAGCGCCACCCGCGAAGCGCCGGCCACCTATGATTATCACGGCTGGACGGTCGCCAAGACCGGGCCGTGGGGCCAGGGGCCGGTGCTGCTGCAGTCGCTTGCCCTGCTGAAGGGGACCGGCATTGCCGACGTCGATCCGGTCGGTGCCGATTTCGTTCATCTGGTCGCCGAGGCGATGAAGCTCGCCTATGCCGACCGCGAGGTCTATTACGGCGATCCGGCCTTCTCGGACGTGCCGGTCTCCCATCTTCTGTCGGACACATACAATGCCGAGCGGCGGAAGCTGATCGGCGAGACCGCGTCGTTCGATCTGCGCCCCGGCACGGTTCCAGGCTACGAGGCTCAGGTCGCCCGCGTCATGGAAGTGGTCGAAGGGCTCGGAGTGTCGTCAACCGGCGTCTACGAGCCGACCATGGCGCATCTTTCGGAAAAGCGCGGCGACACGGTCCATATCGATGTCATCGACCGCTGGGGCAACATGGTCTCGGCGACGCCGTCGGGTGGCTGGTTGCAGTCCTCGCCGGTCATTCCGGCGCTCGGCTTCTGCCTCAATTCCCGCGCCCAGATGTTCTTGCTGGAAGAGGGCCTGCCGACGACGCTGGCGCCGGGCAAGCGTCCGCGCACGACGCTGACGCCGAGCATCGCGCTGAAGGACGGCCGGCCGACGCTCGCCTTCGGCACGCCGGGCGGCGACCAGCAGGACCAGTGGCAGCTGTCGCTGTTCCTCCGGCTTGTCCATCACGACCTCAACCTGCAGGAGGCGATCGACCAGCCGCTGTTCCACACCACCCATTTCCCGGCCTCCTTCTATCCGCGCCAGCGCCAGCCGGGCCACATCATGCTGGAGGAGAGTTTTGGCGCTCCGGTGATCGAGGCGCTGAAGGCGCGGGGTCATTCGCTCGAGGTGGCTCCGAACTGGTCCATCGGCCGGTTGACGGCGGCGCGGCGCGACGAGAACGGCCTCATGCGCGCGGCGGCGACGCCGCGCCTGATGCAGGCCTATGCGGCCGGCCGCTGAACGGGAGGGAAGCGGCATGACCTACTCGATTGTTGCGCGCGACCCGGCGACGGGTCATTTCGGTATCGCGGTCGCAAGCCGGTTTTTCGCCGTCGGTGCCGTGGTGCCCTACATGGCCGGCGGCGTCGGGGCGATTGCCAGCCAGGCCTTCATCTCGCCGCTCTACGGCATCGACGGGATGAAGATGCTGCAGGCCGGCGCCTCGGCCGAAGAGGTCGTCGCGGCGATGACGGCACGCGATGCGGGCTCCCACTCGCGACAGCTCCACGTGATGGATGCGGCCGGGCGAAGCGCGGTCTTCACCGGCGAAAAATGCATCGACTGGGCGGGGCACCTCGTTGGCGAGGGCGTCTCGGTTGCCGGCAACATGCTGGTCGGCCCACAGGTGCTGGCGGCAACGCTCGAGACCTATCTGGCGCATCCGGAGAAGGATTTCGCGGACCGGCTGCTCGGCGCAATGGAGGCCGGCGAGGCCGCCGGCGGCGACAGGCGCGGCAGGCAGTCGGCGGCGCTCAGGATCGTACGCGGCGAGGCCTATCCGTGGATCGACATTCGCGCCGACGACCACCCGGACCCGCTGGCGGAGTTGCGCCGGTTGCTGGCGGTGGCGGGCGAACGCTATCTGCATGTGGCGGAAACACTGCCGACCTCTGACAATGTCTCCGGCATGCTCGACCGCTCGGTCATCGACCTGAAGATCGCCGAGCTGGAGGCCGAGCGCCTGCGCGAGGGGCGCCCCTCCGCCTCTTTCGCCACACCGCCCGTCTGACGACTGCCGTTTGCCGGAACCCGGCTTGCCTCACCGGCGCATGCGTGGCTGACTGTCATGCGCACCGATACTGTGTCGATGCGCGGGAGGTGCACGGGGTGAGGAAATGAACGGGGCAGGTGGGGAGGCCAAGGCGGTCGATGCGCTTCCGCGTTTCGTTACGCTTGCCTCGCACGAGGGGCCTGGCCTTAAGCGCTACCGGGCCTCGCTCGCCCGCTTCGGCGTCGTGCCGGAGGTTGTGTGGACCGGAACGCCCTATCCCGGTCATCTCGCCGCGATGCGGCTGCTGGGCGCGCATCTGGCGGGGCTGCCCGCCGACGAGATCGTCGTCTTCACCGATGGTTACGACGTGGTGCTGATCCGGGATCCGGCGGAGCTGCACGAACGCTTCCGCAGCTTCGCAGCCCGGATCGTGCTCTCCACCGAGCCCGGCTTCACCTGGAAACTTCCCGGACGGCTTGCCGCCTCGCGCCGCTATCCGGAAGGGGCGGGTCGGAGCGGCATGTACCGCTACCTCAACTCAGGCGGCTATGTCGGGGAGGCCGGCGCCATTGCAGCGATGCTCAGCGAGCTCGACTATGCCTCCGGCATCGATTGCGACCAGACGCTTTTCAACAAGTGGTTTTTGGAAAACCCCGGCCGCGCCGCCCTCGACCGTGACCAGGAGATCTTCGCCAGTTCCGCCTGCCAGTCCGGGCTGGAACGCAAGCTCTACCGGTTCGACGGCGCCCATCTGGTCAACACGCGCACGGGCGGGAAGCCGTTTTTCTTCCATTTTCCGGCGGAAAACCGGCTCTGCACGGCACATGTGCTCGACATGTTACCGTTCGACCTGCCCCGCCTGCCGGTGCGTCGCCGCGACCGGCGCAACTACATCCTCAATGTCATCGAGAGCCGGCCGACCCTGTGGCTCGACCGGCCGGCCTATCCGCTGGAGGATATTGTCGGCCTGGTCGCCTTTCGCGTGTTGCCGGCAGCGGTGCTCGCCGGCCTCGGCTTCCTCGCCTGGCACGTCCTCGCCTGACACGTCCTCGGCTGACCCCTTGGGCGGGGACTACTGCGGGTCGACGATCGCCTCGACCTCGATCTCCACCTCGTAGCCACCGATCAGGCTGCCGACCGCGAGTGTCGTGTTGGCGGGACGAATGTCGCCGAAGACGCGGCCATGGGCGCGCGAGGGACCTTCCCAGGCCCCGACGTCCTGCAGATAGACGCGGGTGCGGACCACATCCTGCATGGAGGCGCCGAAGGCGGCGAGCGCGGCGGCGATCTTGTCCAGCACATAGGTGGTCTGGGCCTCGGCATCGCCCGGGGCGACGCAATGGTCGGCGCCGTGGGTTGCCGTGGTGCCGGAGACGAGGATGCGGTCGCCGACCCGCATCGCCCGGCTGAAACCGGCCAGCGGTTCCCAGATGCTTCCCGACGACAGAAGCCAGCGATTGGCGCGGCCGGGAACCGGTTCCGGTTGGTAGATGCTGGGGATCTTTTCCAGATGATGGCTGAGGTCGCCGGAGGCGGTGAGGAAGGGCGGGCGGCGGTATTCGTCGCCGCAATCGCCGGGGATCGGGGCCATGCCGGCGAAGGCCTCCTCGAGGGTGGCGCGATCCTCATCGTCGAGGGCGAAGCCGAAGAGCTTCAGGTTGTCGGCCCGGTGCTCGCTCTCGCCGATGCGCGCGCCGATGATGACGCCGGCGACCGACGGGGTTTCCAGCACCCAGCGGGTGGCGACGTTGGAGATCGAGACGCCGTGCTTGCGGGCGACCGCGTCGAGCGCGGCAAGCAGCGCCTGGAACGCCTCCCAGCCGCCGGCGGCGTCGATGAAACGCCGGTACTTCATCCGGCTCCAGTCGGCGATCTCCGCCGGTTCCCGCTTGCCGAGCCAGCGCTCGGACAGGAAGCCGCCGCACAGCGTGCCATAGGCGAGAAGACGCACGCCGGTGCGCGCGCAAAGGTCGCTCAGCGCACCCGCAGCCCGCCGGTCGACCACCGAGAACGACACCTGGTTGGAGACGATCGGCAGGTTCTCGGCGAGCGCCACATGCAGGTGGGCGGTATCGAAATTGGTTACCCCGATCTCGCCGATCAGCCCTTCCTCGCGCAGCTGCGCCAGGTGCTTCAGCGCGTCGAGCCAGCCGGGATGCTCGAAGGTCCACCAGTGGAACTGCAGCAGGTCGACACGGGAAACGCCGAGACGGTCGAGGCGTTCCTGCACGCCGGCGCGCACCACCTCCTCGGTCATCGGTCCGGGTTCCGGGCACCATTTGGTGAAGGCGAGCGGGCGGTCGGCGCCCTCGCCGTAACGGGCCAGCAGGCGGCCGGCGACGAGTTCGGCATTGCCGTAATGGTCGGCCATGTCGAACGTGGTGAAGCCGGCGGCGGCATAGTCGGCGAGATGGTCGGCGGCGGCATCGAGGTCGACGGGCTTGCCGTCCTTCTCGATGTCGGCGATCTGCCACAGCCCGGTGAGGATGCGGCTGATCTCCAGGTCGAAGCCGAGCTTCGTCGTTTCGGGGCGGGTGGTCATGTGCGGTCGGGTTCCGTGGTGGTGGCGACGGCGGCGGCGGTTCCGCGCCATCTGGAAAGGAAGGGCAGGCGGCGGCGGGCGCCGCCCGGTTCGGGGAGGAGCCCTTGCGGGCGGAAGAGCAGGATCGCACACAGCGCGACACCAATGATGACGGTCTGCAGCGAGGCCGCGCGCGCCTGTTCGCCGGCCGGTGCCAGCGCCTCGACCAGCACCGAGGAGGCAGCCCAAAGCGCCCAGACGAGCACCGCGCCCAGAATGGCGCCGCGATTGTTGCCCGAGCCGCCGACGATCAGCATCGCCCAGACCTGGAAGGTCAGCATCGGCAGGTAGTTCTCCGGGGCGATGAAACCGATGAAATGGGCCTGTGCCGCACCGCCAAGGCCCATGATCGCGCCGCCGAGCGCGAAGGCCTCGATGCGGAACCGGCGCGGGCTCTTGCCGAGCGCCTCGGCCGCCACCTCGTCCTCGCGAATCGCTCTCAGCGCCCGGCCCCAGGGGCTTTTCGCCAGATGCTCGAGCATCAGGTAGAGCCCCGCGACGACGCCGACGAGCAGCGCCATGTTGGCAAGCGAGAAGACAAGCGCCTCGCTTGCGTATCCGGCAAAGGGGCGCGGGATCAGGCTGATGCCGAAGGGCCCGCCGGTCAGGCTTTCCAGGTTGAGCGCGGCCAGTTGCACGGTGACGGCGATGCCGAATGTCGAGATCGCCAGATAATCTGCGCGCAGCCGCATGGTCAGCCAGCCGATTGCCGCCGACAGCAGTCCCGCGACAAGGAAAGCTCCGGCCCAGCCGACCGGGATCGGCAGGTCGAAGCCGCCGAAGCGGCCTTCGACGGCGGGCGAGGTCAGGATCGCCGAGGCATAGGCGCCGACCGCGACAAAGCCCGCAACTCCGACATTGAAGAGGCCCGTCTGGCCCCATTGCACGTTGAGGCCGAGCACGATCACCGCATAGGTCAGCGCGATGGTGAGGAAAAAGGCGCAATAGGCGAGGAGTTCCAGGCTCATGCGGGCCTCCCGAACAATCCGGTCGGGCGGATCACCAGAACCAGCGTGATGACGAAGAAGGCGACGGCCGCCCGCCACTCGGCGCCGATGGTCTGCACGGCGAGCGCCTCGCACAGGCCGACCAGCAATCCGCCGAGCATGGCGCCCGGCACCGAGCCGATGCCGCCCAGGATGACGGCGGCGAAGAGCGGCAGCAGCAGGTCGAGACCCATATAGGGGCGGATCTGCACCAGAAGGCCCGACATGGTGCCGGCGGTGCAGGCAAGCGCCCCGCCGATGATCCACACGGCGCGCACCACCTTCGCCGTGTCGATGCCGACGACGCCGGCAAGCGCCGGGTTCTCGCTGACCGCGCGCATGGCGCGGCCGAGGTCGGTGCGGGTGAGCAGCAGGTGAACGGCGATGACGGCGAGGAAGGCGGCGCCGATCAGCAGCAGCTGGTCGGGCGTGGCGCGGATGCCGCCGGGCAGCGGCATGGCGATCTGCAACTCGCGCGAATAATAGGCGGGCTTCGAGGTGTAGAGGAATTCCAGCAGGCTGCGCAGCGCCATCGAGGCGCCGAAGCTTGCCATCACCACGATGATCGCGGTCGCGCCGCGCCGGCGCAGGCGGCGAAACAGCAGTGCGTCGACGGCAAGCGCCAGCAGGGCCGTCAGCGCCATCGCCGCAAGGCCGGCGAGGATCAGCCCGGTCGAGACGCTGAAGGGGCCGAGCGGGGCAAGGCTGGCGCCCGATATGGCGCCGATGGCCAGTGACAGGGTGAGCGAGAGATACGCCCCCCAGGCGAGCAGCTCGCCATGGGCGAAATTGGCGAAGCGCAGGATCGAGTAGGTCAGCGTCAGGCCGACGGCGCCAAGGCCGATCATGGCGCCGGCCAGGAGGCCCTCGAGCAGGATCTGGGCACTCATGGAGCAGGGTCTCCGTTGCGGGGGGCGGCGGTGCCATGAGCACCGAGGAACAGCCGGCCGATATCGGGATCGGCGGCAAGCTCCGCCGCCGGCGCGTCGTGGCGCAAGCGACCGTCGACCAGGATCACGGCGCGATGGGCGATGCGCAGCGCGGCGCGCACGTTCTGCTCGACCAGAAGCACCGGAACGCCACTGCGGTTGATCGCCACCAGTCGCTCGAAGACCTCCGCGACGGCTTTCGGCGAAAGGCCGGCGGACGGTTCGTCGAGGATCAGGACGCGTGGCTCGACGAGCAGCGCGCGGGCGGTTGCCAGCATCTGCCGCTGGCCGCCCGAAAGTCCGCCGGCGACGGCGCCGGGGCGCTTCGCCAGATCCGGATAGGTGTCGAGCATCGCCTCGATGCGGACCTTGCGGACCGGTTTCGGCAGGACGGTCGCGGCGATCTGCAGGTTCTCGCGGATCGTCATGGTGGCGAAGATGTTTTCCGTCTGCGGCACAAAGGCGAGGCCCTTGCGAACGAGCGCGTGTCGCGGACAGCCGGTGATGTCGGCATCGGCGAGCGACAGGGTGCCGCCATGGAGGGGCACGAGCCCGGCGATCGCCTTGACGAAGGTCGACTTGCCGGCGCCGTTGGGGCCGAGAACGGTGACGAATTCGCCCTGCCTGAGCGTGAAGTCGATGCCCTTGACGATCGGCAGGTCCGGTTCGTAGCCGGCAATGAGACCGCGCGTCGACAGTGGCGGGGCCGGGGTGGCGAAGGACGAGGGCATGCTTGCGGAGGCGGTCATGGAGCCACCTCGCCGAGATAGGCTTCCACCACCTCGCGATTGGCCATGATCTCGCCCGGCGTTCCCTCGGCAAGCTGGCGGCCGGCGGCCATCACCACGATGCGCCCGCAGAGCCGGGCGATCATGTCCATGTTGTGCTCGATCAGGAGCACGCTGACGCCCATCCGGTTGATCTCCACGATGCGCTCGACGATGACGTCGAGCAGCGCCGGATTGACGCCGGCGGCCGGCTCGTCGAGCAGGATCACCGCCGGCTCGGCCATCATCACGCGGGCGAGTTCCAGCAGCTTGCGCTGGCCACCTGACAGGATCCGGGCCGGCGCGTCGGCGAGATGCGACAGCGTGACAAAGTCGATCAGCGCGCGGGCCCGTTCGCGCGCCGCCCGCTCCTCGCGTCGCACGGTGCCCGGCTGCAGGAAGTTGCGGAAGATGGCCTCGCCGCTCTGGTTCTGGCCGGCGGCCATGACATTGTCGAGCACGCTCATGCCGGCGAAGGGACGCGGGATCTGGAAGGTGCGGCCGAGCCCCATCGCAAGCCGGCGGGAAGCGGGCTGTCCCTCGACGGGCGTGCCCTTGAGGCGGATCTCGCCGCTGTCGGGGACAAGGCTGCCGGCGACAAGGTTGAAGAAGGTGGTCTTGCCGGCGCCGTTGGGGCCGATCAGGCCGAGGATCTCGCCGGTATGAAGGTCCAGCGACATGCCGTCGACGGCGCGGTTGCCGCCGAAGCGGCGTGCGAGGTCGCGAACTTGCAGGACCGGAGGGGCGCCGCCGGCACTTGTCGTCGCCGGCCCCGCCTCACCCGGGTCGTGGCCCGGATCACCGCCCGGATCACGTTCCGTGTCGCCCTGCATGCCACCTTGCACGGTGCCGCTCCTTCCGATCGTCCGCATCTCCGCGTCGCATGGCGTCGGGATGCATTTGATGTTTGATCAAACATATCTTGATCACAGATCGTGAATGGTTGTAAAGATAGCTTGTCAGCTTCCTGGGAGTTCCCGGCCGGCCATCGTGGTCGACGGGGATTGTCCGTTCCGGCGCGGGCCGTTCGCCCGGACAAGCGCCCGTGCCGGGCGGCGGACCCTGCCTGCCGGCGCCGAAACGGCGCCCGCCGGGCGGGGGATCGGGGCGGGCGGGACTCGAGAGACGCCGCCGGCGGATGCGGCAGGAGAGGGTGCCATGACCGGCAGGGCCGTGACCGGAATGTTTCGCATACAGCGGCTGGAACCTGCCGCCGCTCCCGGCGAGGGCGCGCTTGCCCCGCTCAACCCCGTCGGCCGGCAGACCGTGCAGGACAGCGTCTATGGCGAGTTGCGCCGCTCCCTGATCCAGGGGCTGTTCGACCCCGGCGAGGTGCTGCGCATCGTCGATGTCTCCAACCGGCTCGGCACCAGCACCATGCCCGTGCGCGAGGCGCTGGCCCGGCTGATCTCCGAGCAGGCGCTGGAGGCGATGCCGAACCGCTCCATCCGCGTACCGCTGATTTCCCGCGACCGGCTGGAGGATCTGGCCGGTGCCCGGGCGATCATCGAGAGCGCAGCGATCGGGCTCGCCATCCCCAATGTCGACGAAGCGCTTGTCGGCGAACTGGTGCGTCTCACCGATGCCTGCGACGCGGTGCTGGCGACCAGGGGACGCGAGATGTCCGGCGAGGCCGCCGATCTCAACCATGCCTTCCATTTCACCCTCTACCGCGCCGCCGGGTCGCAGGTGCTGATCCCGATCATCGAGAGCCTGTGGCTGCAGTCCGGGCCTTACCTGCGTGCCTCGGCCCGCCTTTTCGACGAGGTGGCGGACGGCTCGGCCACCCATTTCCACCGCGAGATCGTCGAGGCGGTGACGCGCCGCGATACGGTCGCTGCGCAAGCGGCGCTGAAGGCCGATATCGGCCGCGCCTTCGACATCCTGCGCAGGCATCTGGAAGAGGGCGGGGAGGCCCGGCCATGAGCACGACAGGCGCGCCCATCGACGATACGTTCGAGCTCCACGATCTGCGGGTCGAGGTGGTCGCGCCGGAAGGCGCGACGATCTATTGCGGGGCAAAGCCCGGCGACCATTTCGAGCTGCGCGGCGAGATGCTGCACCTGCCGCCGGGCCAGGGCTTCTCGATCTACTCGCTGGCCGCGGTGCTGCCGCTGCTGGCCGCCAAGCAGCGCCCGACCCACGCCCATGACTGGATGACGAGCGACGCCGAGGTCGCCTGTCCCGATCCCAATTGCCCGACCCGGATGCGCATCACCCGGCTCGGCCTCAGGCGGTTTTCCCATGCCTGCACGACGGCGGTGCCGCTGGAGTGCGCCGCACCCGCCTCTCAATCCCCCCTGGCCGAAGAGTGATCCCGTGACCAAAGCGCCTGAAACCGAAACCTGGACACTCGGCGACGGCGCTCCGGTGTCCCGCGTCATCCGCGGTGGCTGGCAGCTTGCCGGCGGTCACGGCACTGTCGACCGGACCGGCGCCATCGAGGACATGATCGCCTTCGCCGATGCCGGCATCACCACCTTCGACTGCGCCGACATCTACACAGGTGTCGAGGAACTGATCGGCGCGTTTCGCGATGCCTATCGCAATGCGCGCGGCGTCGAGGCGTTGTCGCGCATTCGCGTGCATACCAAGATGGTGCCGGATCTGGACAAGCTGATCGGCATCGACAAGGCGCATGTGGAGGCATTGATCGACCGGTCGCGGGCACGGCTGCGCTGCGAGACGCTCGATCTCGTCCAGTTCCACTGGTGGGACTACAACGCGCCGGGCTGGCTGGAGGTGGCGTTGTGGCTGAAGGAGCTGCGCCAGGCCGGCAAGATCCGCAATATCGGCGTCACCAATTTCGACAGCGACCATTTGGGCGCGATGCTGGCGGCCGGCGTGCCGGTCGTCTCCGCGCAGGTTCAGTACTCGGTGCTCGACGCGCGCGCCGAAAAGCGCATGGCGGGACTTGCCGCGCGGCACGGGCTCTCCTTCCTGTGCTACGGCACCGTTGCCGGCGGCTTCCTGAGCGAGAAATGGCTCGGCCGGCCGGATCCGGGCGAAGCGCTCGAGAATCGCTCGCTCGTCAAATACAAGCTGATCATCGACGATTTCGGCGGATGGGATCTGTTCCAGGCGCTGCTGGCGACGTTGAAACTCGTTGCCGATCGTCACGGCACGGACATCGCCAGCGTCGCCAGCCGTTATGTGCTCGACCGCCCGCAGGTTGGCGCCGTGATCGTCGGTGCGCGCAATCGCAGCCATCTCGCCTCCAATCTCGGCATTCTGGCGCTGCGCCTGACGCGCGACGACATTGCCGGTATCTCCTCGGTGCTGGCCTCGCGGCGGGATCTCGACGGCGATGTCTACACGCTTGAGCGCGATCGCCACGGCCGTCACGGGCGGATCATGAAATACAATCTCAACGACAAGAGCGCGGCATGAGCGGGCTGGCCGAAATGGCGGAACGCGAGATCGTTGCCCGCCACGACTTCTTTGTCGACTGGTTCGCCGGTCGTCCCGACGAGGCCGGTTACAACGCGGCGCTTGCCGCCTTCGACGCGGGGTTCGTGCGCGTTGACCCCGAGGGCGCGATGCAGGACCGGGCGGGGCTCGACGCGATGCTGCGTGCCGCGCACGGGCGGATCACCGGGGATTTCACGATCGCGATCGAGGCGTCCGCCCCGCTCTGGGAGCGCGATGACGCGGTGCTGATGACCTATCTGGAACGCCAGGAGCATGCCGGTGCGGCGACGGTCCGCCGCGCGGCGGCGCTGTTCGTGAAGGATGAGGACGCTCCCCACGGGGTGGCGTGGCGCTTTGTCCAGGAGACCTGGATCAACGACCGACCGGGCATGTGATCCGGCGGCGCAATGACGAGAAGGGGAACTGCAATGCAAAAGATGAAATGGACTTCGGCGCTTGCCGCGGGCGCGTTCGCCGCGCTTGCCGGCAGCGCTTCCGCCTCCGCCTGCGAGATCACCGTCGGCCTCGTGCTGGAGCTGACGGGCCCGGCCGGCCAGTACGGCCAGGCCGGCGCCAAGTCGGTCGAGATGGCCTTCCGCGACATCAACGATGCGGGCGGCGTGCAGGATGGCTGCAAGCTCGTCACCGACACGCGCGACAGCCAGAGCCAGGGCAATGTCGCCGTCGACCAGGCGACGCAGCTCGTCAACATCAAGAAGGTGCCGGTGATCATCGGCGGCATCATCTCGTCGGTGTCGATCCCGGTGCTGACCTCGGTGACGGCGCCGGCCGGCGTCGTGCAGGTGTCGCCCGCCTCGTCCTCGCCGACGCTGACCGCGCTGTCGCGCGACGGCAAGACCGGCGGCAACTTCTTCCGCACCATCACGTCCGACGCGTTGCAGGGCACGGCGGCGGCGAAATACGCCATCGACCAGGGGCTGACGAAGCTGGCCCTGATCCACGTCAACAACGACTTCGGCGTCAACATGGCGAAGGAGTTCTCGGCGGCCTACGAAAAGCTCGGTGGTACGATCACCTCGACGACACCCTACAACGAGAAGCAGTCGAGCTATGCGGCCGAGGCCTCGGCGGCGATGTCCGGCGAGCCGCAGGGGCTCTATCTCGTCAGCTATCCGGTCGACGGGGCGACGATTGCCCGGGCGTGGATCTCGCAGGGCGGGCCGCAGACCTTCCTGCTCAATGACGGCATGAACTCGACCGACTTCATCGAGAGCGTCGGCGCCAAGTTCCTGGAGAACGCCTACGGCACCTCCTCGGGCACGACGCCGACCCGCTCGACCGAGTATTTCTACGAGAACTACAAGGAGTTCTCCGGCGGCATCGAGCCGAGCGCCCCGGCCGCCGACCGGTCCTATGATGCCGGCGCCATTGTCGGTCTCGCCATCGCCAAGGCCGGATCCAGCGAGTCCGCCGCGATCCGCGCCGCGATTCCTGAGGTCGTCGCCGCCGGCGGCGAGCCGATCTTTGCCGGCAAGGAGGAGTTCGCCAGGGCACTCGCCCTCATCAAGGACGGCAAGGCGATCAAGTACGAGGGTGTCATCGGGCCGGTCGGCTTCGACCAGTATGGCGACATCACCGGTCCCTTCCGTCTCTGGAAGATCCAGAAAGGCGAGGTGACGACCGTCGGCGAGATGTCGGCGGCCGACGTCATGGCGGTCAAGGAAGAACTCGCCTCGAAGTAACGGGACAGACCCGGTTCACGGTGCGGCCGGTCGGTCGCCGTGCACGAAAAGACTGCCTCCCGTTGAGCCTTGATGCCCGCGCCGGACCCCGGCGCGGGCGTTTTTCGTTCCCTGTCTCTACTTCACCTTGCCGGGCAGGCTGAGATCGCCGGAGGCGACGTCGAAGACATCGGTGACGCAGAGCAGCGGCGCATGCAGGTCGGCATGGACCCGGAGCGCGGCCGTCACCCCGTCATAGCCGGCGCCCGTCACGACCTCCGCGTCGCGGAAGGGCACGGTCAGGCGGATTTCCGGCCCCTCGAAACGCGGCGTGTAGCCGGGGCTGTCGATATAGAGCGGCAGGCCGGGCCAGGTGACGGGGAGCGCCGGCATCGCCCCGTCGGGTATGTCGCGCACGGCAAGCGCGCCCGCGCCGCAGGCCTCGTTCGGGGCGAGCACCACCCAGTGGCTGTGCCAGCGTGCGCCGTCATTGGCGAGATCGCCGTCGCCGTCCTCGTCGTAGAGCGGCGTGTCGTCGAAATCCGGATGGCTGGTCGCCGCCAGCGCCAGGATACCGGAACCGCCCTCGAAACCGACCGTGGCGGGATCGAGCGAGGTCGGCCAGACATAGGAGAGCACCGGTGCGCCGGCGAGTGCGCCGGCCGGGTCGGGCAGTTTCGTTCCCGCATCTCCGGCGAGCGTCATGTGGAAGGTGACGAGCCGTCCGTCGCGATGGACATGGGCGGCGAGAATGTCGAACTCGGCGCTGACGGCTTCCGCACGCGGCGACGTCACTGCATCGCCCATCGAGGCCGCCGTCTTACCATGACCGGCATCGGCGAGCGCGCCGGTTGCCGCACTTGCCAGCGCCAGCCCGAGGGCGGCGCCACACATCGTCATTGTCTGTTTCAGGGACATCGTGCCCTCCCGTTTCAAGGCCGGATGCGGGATGCACCGGCCGCGCCTTGCGGCGTCGGGATCGCAAAGTAGTAGCGAGTCGATACTATTGCAAGGGGGATGTCGACTCGCTATGATTGCGGCCATGAATCGCTCCTCTCCCCATTCCGCCGACGCAGACCCGCGGCAACGCGCCGAAGCCCTGCTTGAACGCCTCGCCCGGCTGCAGGCAGCCGGCGACTGGGCCGACGATCTCAATCCGACGCAGTGGACGGCGCTGTCCTATCTGGCCCGCGCCAACCGGTTCTCGCGCGCGCCCTCGCAGGTGGCCGATTACCTCGCCGCGACGCGCGGCACGGTCTCCCAGACGCTGAAGGCGCTGGCCCGCAAGGGGCTGGTCGAGGAAGCGGCCTCGGATGGCGACAGGCGCAGCATTTCCTACGAGATCACCGCTGAGGGGCAGGCGGCGCTGTCGCGCCAGCGGGTGCTCGGCGAGGCCCTTGCGGTCCTGCCAGAGGCGCGCGTCGCGGCTTTGGCCGACGGGTTGTCGGATCTGGTGGCGACGCTGATCGAGGCCCGGGGCGGCCGCGGTTTCGGGCTTTGCCGCACCTGCCGCCACCATCGCCCGGCGGGGGTGGAGGGTGCCGGCCATTGCCGTCTGCTCGACCTGCCGCTGGCGCCGCACGAGGCCGACCGGATCTGCCACGAACACGCTGCCTGACGATCCATCCCGCCGCTGATATTCCCCTCCCATCAAGGACTGCCATCGATGACCATGCTGACGCGGATCACCTCGCTCCATACCGGCCGCGCCCGGGACCGCTGGGAGGGCAGGCCGCCCTCGGCGATCGGCAAGGAGGCGGTTGCCGGCCCGTTGATGCTGGGCCTTGAGGGACTTGCCGGCGACGAGCAGGCCGATCGCACCGTCCATGGCGGTCCGGAAAAGGCGCTGCACCACTACCCGGCCGACCATTATGCCGCCTGGGCGGACGCCTGGCCGGAACATGCGGTGACCTTCTGCGCCGGCGGCTTCGGCGAGAATGTCTCGACCACGGGCCTCACCGAGGCGGATATTTGCCTCGGCGACCGGTTGCGGCTGGGCGCGGCGCTTGTCGAGATCTGCCAGGGGCGCCAGCCCTGCTGGAAGCTCTCCGCCCATACCGGCATTGGCGAGATGGCCGCACGCCTGCAAAAAAGCGGGCGTACGGGCTGGTACTACCGGGTGATCGAGCCGGGCGAGGTGGCCGTCGGCGATGCCGTTGCCCTGACCGAGCGGCGACACCCGGACTGGCCGCTGTCGCGTGTCATCGCGGCTCGTTTCGATTCGCGCCTCGATCCGGCCGTGGCCGCCGCCATCGCCGCCTTGCCGGAGTTGTCCGAAAGCTGGCGGAAGAGCTTCCTGAAGAAGACCGATCCGGCCTTCGTCGAGGACACGGGCGCGCGTCTTTCCGGCGCCTGATCGCCTGCTTCGGCTGCTGCACCCGCGAGATGCGCGCCGCCCCCGTGTGACGGGCGTCACACCCGGGCGGCGAATGGCCGCTAAAGTGTCAGCTGCCCGGCATGGCGCGTCGGCGCCTGCCGCCTTTCATTCTTCATGCCTTTCGACTTGTGGAGGTTTCAGCTTGCAGAAATCACGACGTTTTCCCTCGCCGCCGGGGCGCGGCTTGCCGCACCTTGCGCTGGCGGCCCTTCTCGCCGCAACTCCCCCCTTCTCGGCAAGCCGGGCCCAGGACAGTCAGCCGGATACGCTCATCGTCATCGACATGTCGAACTCCATGTGGGGCCAGATCGAGGGACGGGCCAAGGTCGAGATCGCCCGCGAGGCGCTGGAAACGCTTGCCGAAAGCCTGCCGGCCGGTGCGCCGACCGGTCTGATGGCCTATGGCCACCGGCGTACCGGCGACTGCGGCGACGTGCAGCTGGTGCAGCCGGTCACGCCGCTCGATCGCGGCGCGCTTGCGCGTGCCGTCGCCGCCATGAAGCCGCGCGGCAAGACACCGATCACCGAGGCGCTGCGCCAGGCGGCCGCAACGCTCAATGCCAATGACCGGCCGGCGCGTCTGGTGCTGGTGTCGGACGGCATCGAGACCTGCGGCGGCGACCCTTGCGCGCTGGCCCGGGAACTGGCGGCGGGCGGCATCGATTTCACCGCCCATGTCATCGGCTTCGACATCGCCTCGCGTGCCGACCAGGCGAAGATCGCCTGCATCGCCTCGGCGACCGGTGGGCAATACCACAATGCGCGCGATGCCGGGGAACTGGCCGCGGCGCTGAAGGCCTCGACCGTCGAGACCGCCGATGTGCCGCCGGGCTTCCCGGTCACCTTCACAGCGGTGGAGGCGGAGACCGGCAACGCGGTCACCGGCAGTGTCGACTGGAACATTGTCGATGCTTCCGACGAGCGGCTCGTGGCCACCCTTGGCGGCAACGGCGCGAAGATGGACCTGGAGCCGGGCGATTATGTCGTCACCGCCACGTCCGGCGCGCGCGCCGGCGGCGTCGAGGTGAGCATCGGCGGCGAGGGGGCTTCGGTGGTGGTCAAGCTGGCCAGCGACGTTCCCGAGGCGAGCGTCACGCCGGCCGCGAGCGGCGGGTCCGCTTCCTCGACCCTTTCGGTTGCCTTCACCGGCCCAATGGAGGAGGGCGACTTCCTGCGCATCGTGACGCCGGACGGCGAACGGCTGGAAACGGACCTTTGGGACTACACGCGCGAGGGCAGCCCGCTGGCCATGCGCCTGCCTTCCGAGCCGGGCAGCTACGCCGTTGCCTATGTCTGGGCGAAGGGGGGAGACCGGACCATCGCGAGGGCGGACATCGAGGTGGGTCCGGCGGACCTTGCCATCGACATGGCGGCGGAGCTTCCCGCCGGCTCGATGACCGGTGTCAGCTGGCGCGGGCCGGACGGCGACGGCGACTTCCTTGCCTTCGTTGTGCCCGGCGGCACAGCCGACGAGCACGGCAACCGCTATGCCTATACCCGCGACGGGGCGAAGCTTTCCATGCAGGCGCCGGGGGAACCGGGCACCTACGAGGCGGTCTATGTGGCGGGCAACGACAACACCGTCATGATCCGCAAGCCGTTCAAGGTGGTGGAGGCCCCGGCCACCCTTGCCATGACCGGCGAGCCGGTCGCCGGCGGGCATGTCGACGTTGCCTGGACCGGCCCGGGCGGTGCGTCCGACTGGATCGGCTTCGCGCCGGTTGGCGCGCCGCCGTCGGAATATCTCGGCTGGGCGACACCGGATGCTCCCAGCGTGCGGCTGGCGGTGCCGGCGAGCGCGGGCGCTTATGAGCTGCGCTATGTGCTCTCCGCCGCGGACGGGACGAAGGTGCTGGCCTCCGTGCCGGTGACCGTCACCGAGCCGGAGATCCGGCTCGAAGCACCGCCCGAGGTCGCGGCGGGAGCCGAGCTCTCGGTCGTTGCGCAAGGGCCCGCCAGCACATCCAACTGGGTCGGCTTTGCCCGGCCGGGCGAGGGGCCCGCCGCCTATGTCGGCGGTGCCTGGAACACGACGGACAACATCGCCGATGGGCGGATCTCCGTCATGGCGCCTGCCGAGCCGGGGGCGTACGAACTGCGCTTCGTCATCGCCGCGGGAGAGGCGCGCGTCGTTGCCCGGGTGCCGGTGACGGTGAAGTAGCCGGTCCGCGCATCAATCACGCAAAACAGGAAACGGGGCGCTCCGACGCCCCGTTTTTCGTTTCCGGGCGGGTGAGCCTACTTGATGCCGGCGCGCATGAAGCTTTGCACGAACTGGCGCTGGAACAGCAGGAAGGCGATCAGCAGCGGCGCCGTCGTCATCAGCGTCGCGGCGTTGATCACCGACCATTCGATGCCGGAATCGATTGCCGAGAAGACACTGAGGCCGACGGTGACGGGACGCGTCTCCTCGGAATTGGTGACGATCAGCGGCCACAGGAAGTTGTTCCAGTGGTGGCTGACCGAGACGAGGCCGTAGGCGAGATAGGTCGGCTTGGCGAGCGGGATATAGACCCGCCAGAGAATGCCGAGCACGCTGGCGCCCTCGATGCGGGCGGCCTCGTCGAGCTCGCGCGGCACGGTCAGGAACGTCTGGCGCAGCAGGAAGATGCCGAAGCCTGAGGCGATATAGGGCAGCGCGATCGCCGGGATCGTGTCGACCAGGTCGAGCAGGCGCATCGTCTTGTAGTTCTCGACGATGAGGATGTCCGGCATCACCAGCAATTGCAGCAGGACCAGGGTGAACAGCACCGAGCGGCCGGGAAAGGTGAAGCGGGCGAAGGCGAAGGCGGCCAGCGTGCACAGCAGGAACTGGCCGGCGAGGATCAGCGTCACCAGCATGAACGTGTTGAGGAAGTAGCGGGCAAAGGGCGCGGCCGCCCAGGCCTTCTCGAAATTCTCGAAGGTGAGCGGGGCGAAGAGCTCGAAATTCGCCTCGTAGGCGGAAGGGTGGATCGCCGTCCAGATGGCGAAGGCGAGCGGCAGGATCCACAGGAGCGCCAGCACCCAGGCGGCGAACGTGTTGAGCGCCGTGTCGAGGTCGAAGACCTTGCGTCGCGGCGCCTTGGCGATGGCGGGGGCCGCCTGCGGGGGCGTGTTGGCGTGGCTGGCGGTCATTTGTAGTGCACCTTGCGGTCGAAGAGGAAGAACTGGCCGATGGCCAGTGCGCACAGCATGACGAGCAGCGCCACCGTCAGCGTCGCGCCGTAGCCTGTCTCCCAGTATTCGAAGGCGGTCTCGTAGATGTAGAACAGGAGCAGCGAGGAGGCGTTGTCCGGGCCGCCGTCGGTCAGGATGAAGATGTGGTCGACCAGCCGGAACGAGTTGATCACCGCGTTGATGGAGACGAACAGCGTCGTCGGCATCATCAGCGGGAAGGTGATGCGGCGGAAGATCGTCCACTTGCCGGCGCCCTCGATCTTCGCCGCCTCGACCAGCGAGGGCGGGATCGCCTGCAGGGCGGCGAGGTAGAAGATCATGAAGAAGCCGGCCTCCTTCCATACGGTGACGACGATCACCGCGTTGAGGGCAGTGGCCGGATCGCCGAGCCAGTTGGTTTGCGGCCAGCCGAACAGCGATCCCGTCACCTGGTCGATCAGGCCGAAGCCGGGCGTATAGAAGAACAGCCAGATATTGGCGACCGCGATCAGCGGCAGCACGGTCGGGGTGAAATAGGCCATGCGCACGAAGCCGCGCCCCGCCAGCCGGTCGTTGACCCAAAGCGCCATGACGATCGCCAGCGCGATGGAGACCGGGATGGTGCCGAGCGCGAACCAGAGATTGTTGCCCATCACCTTCCAGAAGACCGGATCGGCGATCATGCGCTCGTAATTGTCGAGGCCGAGGAAACGCGCCGGGCGGCGGCCGCGCGGGGTCGAGAAGAAGCTGTGCCAGAGCGTGGCGATCGCCGGGATGTGGGTGAAGGCGAACAGGAAGACGAGCGCCGGCAGCAGCAGCAGCCAGGCATGGATCCATTCGCGGCTGCGGATGGAGAGCGGCGCGCGGGCCGTTGTGTCGGTCGCTGTCATCTTTTCATCACCCATCATCGTCGGGTCGGGAAGCCCGGGTCGGGAAATCCGGGAGGCCGGAAAGCCTGAAACGGGTGGAAAGCGGCGTGACCGCCGCTTTCCCTCTCGTCCTGTCGCCGCCGGCATGGCCGGCGGCGGCTGTCATGCGGTGTCAGCGATACTCGGCGAGGATCGCGTCGGCCTGCGCCTGTGCTTCCTTCAGCGCGGTCGCGGCGTCCTTCTGGCCGGTGATCGCGGCGGCGAGCGCATCGTTGAAGATGCCGGTGACGCGCTGGTTCTGGTAGGTGGAGAGCTCTGCAACGGCATGCTCCAGCTGGTCGCGGGCGACGGTCGCCGGCGGGAAGTCGGCCGCGTAGGCCTTCATCGTGTCCGTCTCCCAGGCGTCCGGGCGCGGCGCGACATAGCCGGTGGCGATCGTCCACTTGGCTGCCTGTTCGGGGGCGGAGATCCACTTGACGAACTCGGCCGCGGCGGCGAGCTGCTCGTCGGAAGCGCCCTTGAACAGGTAGAAGTTGCCACCGCCCGTCGGGGCGCCGCGGCGCTTGTTGGCCGGCAGCATGGCGACGCCGAACTCGAACGGCGCGTTGCTGCGCACGTTGGTCAGGTTGCCGGTGGTCGTCCACATGATCGCGGCCTGGCGTTCGAAGAAGGCCTTCGGCGTGGCGCCCCACTCGACGATGCCGGGCTCCATGACGCCGTGCCTGGTCGAGAGGTCGACGAGATACTGCACCGCCTCGACCACTTTCGGATCGTCGAAGTTGGTCTTGTTGCCGTCGCTGTTGGCCAGGATCACGTCGTTCTGCGTGCTCAGGCCCTGGAACAGCCAGTAGGGGAAGCCGGAAGAGGGAATGCGCACGCCCCACTGGGTGACGTTGCCGTTGGCGTCCTTCTTCGTCAGCTTCTTGCCGAACTCGACCAGCTCTTCCCAGGTTGCCGGCGGGGTCTCGGGATCAAGGCCCGCTTCCTTGAAGGCTTCCTTGTTCCAGTACATGACCGGGGTCGAGCGCTGGAACGGGATGCCGTAGGTCTTGCCGCCGGTCTGGCTGTTTTCCATGAAGGCCGGGTAGAAGCCGGCGAGCCAGGCCTTGTCCTCGTCGGTCTTGATGAAATCGTCGAAGGGGACGATCAGGTCCTCGTCGATCAGCGTGAACATGTCGGCCGACAGCGCAACGGAGAGCTGCGGCGGGGTGCCGCCGCGCGAGGCGGTGATCACCTTGGTGATGGTGTCCTGGTAGGAGCCGGAATAGACGGCGTCGATCTTCACGTCCGGATTGGCGGCGGCATACTCGTCGGTCAGGGACTGGATCGTCTCCGCCGCCGTGCCGCCGACCGCGACCGGGAAATAGAACTGCAGGTCGACCGCCTGGGCCGAGGCCCATGTGCCAAGCGTCAGTCCCGTTGACAGGGCCGCCGTGGCGACCGCCTTCATCAGTGCTGTCTTCAACATGTCTGACTTCCCTCATGTTGCACCGGGCCGCACAGTCGGCGGCCGGCTTCGCATCCCGTCTGGCGGGTGCTTTGCGGTTCGGGCCCTTGCGGCCCGAGATTCCGTTGGTTCAACCGGCCATGCGCCGGCCGGCGGCATCGGCGAGGTCGTCGCGGCGCCGGCCGCTCTCCCCGTCGAAGACATGCAGGTCCTGCGGTGCGAAGCCGAGCCGGATTTCGGATCCCGGCGCCACCTCGCGGTCGCCCGGCAGGCGCATGGTGAAGCCGGCGCCGGCGGTTTCGCAGTCGATCAGCATGTCGGCGCCCAGATATTCAAGGCTCGTCACCCGCGCCTTCAGCGGGCCGGCATCGGCGAGCGCCAGCGCCTCGGGGCGCAGGCCGACATTGTGCGGCGACAGGCCGGGGTCGATGTCGGCAAGGGCTGTACCCGGCAGCACGTTCATCGGCGGGACGCCGATGAAGCGGGCGGCGAAGGGGCTCGCGGGCCGGCGGTAGAGTTCGCGCGGGTCGGCAGCCTGCTCCAGGTGTCCCGAATTGAGCAGCACCACCTGGTCGGCCATGGTGATCGCCTCGACCTGGTCGTGGGTGACATAGACCATGGTGAAGCCGAGCTTCTTCTGCAGCGCGCGGATTTCCACCCGCATCTCGTGGCGCAGCTTGGCGTCGAGATTGGAGAGCGGCTCGTCCATCAGGCAGACGGGCCGTTCGGCGATGATCGCCCGCCCCAGCGCGACGCGCTGCTGCTGGCCGCCGGAGAGCTGGCCGGGCTTGCGCTCGAGCAGTTCGGAAAGGCCCAGGAGACCGGCGACGCGGGCGAGCTTTTCGTCGCGCTCAGTGCGGTTCACCCGGCGCACCTTGAGGCCGAAGACGATGTTCTCGGCGACGGTAAGATGCGGAAACAGCGCATAGGACTGGAACACCATCGACAGGCCGCGCTCGGCCGCCGGCAGGTGGGTGATGTCGCGTCCGCCGATCAGGATGCGGCCCTGGTCGACGCTTTCCAGCCCGGCGATCATGCGCAGGGTTGTCGACTTGCCGCAGCCGGACGGCCCGAGCAGCACGGTGAACGTGCCGGCGGGAATGTCGATCGACAGGCTGTCGACGGCCCGGTGTCCGCCCCAGATCTTCGAAACCGCCTCGAGGCGGATGTCCTGGCCGCTGCCGGTCCAGGTGTCGCTTGCGCTCGAGCTCATGCCCGCTCCTCCATTCCCGCGCATGTGGCGGTCTCGCGTCCTGCTTCTGCGAGCAGGCTGGCGATCGTCGGCGGCAGCGGCGTGTCGCAGAACACGCCGGCCACCTCGGTGATATGGCCGCCGCGCACATGCGCCGGGCGGCCGAACTTGCTTGCATCCAGCACCAGGAAGGCGCGGCGGCAATTGGCGAGGATCGCCTGGCGCGCGGCGACCTCGTCCTCGTGGAAGTCGAGCAGCGTGCCGTCGGCGTCGACGCCGGCGACGCCGAAGATGCCGATATCGACCTTGTAGGAGGAGAAGAACCGCTCGGTGTCGGCGCCCAGGATGTCACGGTCGCCGTGGCGCAGGCGCCCGCCGGCGATGGTGACCTCGAAGCCCGGGTTCTGCGAGGCGGAGAACGCCACATGCAGGTTGTTGGTGAAGATCCGCAGGCCCTGGTGCCGGGTCAGAGCCTGCATGACGATCTCCGGCGTCGTCCCGACCGAGAACGCCAGCGAGGCACCATCGGGAACGCGGCCGGCGACCGTCTCGGCAATGGCGCGCTTTTGTGGCAGGTTGAGGATCTGCCGCCTGGCGTAGTGGAGGTTCCCGACAGGGGCGGGCGGCTCGACGCCGCCATGGGTGCGGCGCAGGATGCCGTGCTCGCACAGCCGGGTCAGGTCGCGGCGGATCGTCTGGGTCGTCACCTCGAACCGCTCGGCCAGGGCCTCGACGGAGGCGAAACCGTTCGACTGCACGAGATCGGCGATCTCGCGCTGGCGCGCGGTGATGTCGATGTCGCCTGTCATGACCGGCGTTGCTCCTCCCGAATGCGGACGTTTCGTCTCTACTTCGTTCATATGAACATAGCACAACGTTCATATGAACATACAATGACAGAATTCACCTCACCCAACCCGATGCCCGCCCGGCGCACCTGTCGCTTTTGCGAGGGCGTCCGATGGTCGCCTCGGCGCACGCCGTTTCCGGAGCCCGCGTGATCGCCTGTCGCGACAGGGATGGGCGGTCTTCGATGTTTTTGCAAATCGTTCGCAATTGCATTGACAACTGCAAGTCGTTCTCATAATCATTCCAAACAAGGGGATTGCCCGGGCAGAACGGAAGGGATCGATGATGGGTGACGGTGTGTGGCGAACGATGCGCGGTTCCGCGGGCGGCCTGACCCGGCGCGCGCTGTTGCTGTTCGGGCTTGCGGCCTTTGCCGCATCCGGCCTGCCGGCCTTTGCCGCATCCGGCCTGCCGGCCCGGGCGGAGGCGCCGCTTTCGGTCGTGACGACGACGGGCATGATCGCCGACGCGGCCCGGCGTATCGGCGGCGACGCGGTCGATGTGCGGGCGCTGATGGGGCCGGGCGTCGATCCGCATGCCTATCGCCAGACCCGCACCGACATCGCCGCCATGGTGCGCGCCGACCTGGTGCTCTGGCACGGCCTCTACCTGGAAGCCCAGATGGAGGAGTTCCTGCGCAAGCTCGGCGAGCGCAAGCCGGTCGTCGCGGTTGCCGAGAGCCTGCCGCGCGAGGCGCTGATCTCCCATGTCGACTATTCCGACAAGTTCGACCCGCATGTGTGGATGGATCCGCGCCTGTGGTCGAAGGTGGTGGTGAGCGTCCGCGAGACGCTGTCCGCGCAGCGCCCGTCGCAGGCGGAAGTGTTTGCCGCCAACGCGGCCGTCTACCTCGCCGAACTGGAGGAGCTTGCGGCCTATTCGGACAAGGTGTTCGGCTCGGTGCCGGAAAAGGCCCGGGTACTCGTCACCGCGCATGACGCCTTCAGCTATTTCGGCCGGGCGCACGGCTTCGAGGTGCTCGGCATCCAGGGTATCTCCACCCAGAGCGAGGCGGGGCTGCAACGGGTCGCCGAACTGGTCGACACACTGGTGGACCGCAAGATCGGGGCTGTCTTCGTCGAAAGCTCGGTCTCCGACCGCTCGGTGCGCGCGCTGATGGAAGGCGCGGCCGCGAAGGGACACAAGGTGATCATTGGCGGTGAACTGTTCTCCGACGCGATGGGCAAGGACGGCACCTACGAGGGCACGTATCCGGGCATGATCGACCACAACGCGACGACCATCTCGCGGGCCCTTGGCGGCGACGCGCCGGAGCGCGGCATGGCCGGCCGGCTGGCGGCGGGGAGCTGAGCGCGATGAGCCGGACCGTCACGCCACCGGCGCTGGGGCTGGTCGCCACCCGGGAAGCGGAGGCAGAGGCGCGGGCCGAGGCGGGCCGCGCCGCCCTGGCCCTGCGCGAGATCACCGTCTCCTATGGCGAAAGCCCGGCGGTGTTTTCCGTCGATGCCACCTTCCCGCGCGACAGCCTCGTTGCCATCGTCGGTCCGAACGGGGCCGGCAAGTCGACCCTGCTGAAGGCGGCGCTCGGCATCGTGCCGCGCCTGTCGGGTACGGTCACGGTCTTCGGCATGCCGCTGGAGCGGGCCCGCGACCGCATTGCATATGTGCCGCAGCGCGCCTCCGTCGACTGGGACTTTCCCACCCGCGTCATCGACGTGGTGATGATGGGGCTCTACCGCGAACTCGGCCTGTTGCGGCTGGTGCGCGCAAGTCACAGGGAAAGGGCGCGCGCCTGCCTTGCCCGGGTCGGCATGGCCGATTTCGCCGAGCGGCAGATCGGCCAGTTGTCGGGCGGCCAGCAGCAGCGCGTCTTCCTTGCCCGGGCTTTGGCGCAAGGTGCCGACCTTTATCTGCTCGACGAGCCCTTTGCCGGCGTCGATGCCGCCACCGAAAAGGCGATCATCGACGTGCTCAAGGAGTTGAAGGCCGAGGCGCGAACCGTCGTTTGCGTCCATCACGACCTTGCGACAGTCACCGACTATTTCGACCGGGTGCTCCTGATCAACACCCGCAAGGTCGCCGAAGGCCCGGTCGCCACCACCTTTACCGGGGCCAACCTGCAGGCGACCTATGGCGGGCGGCTTGCCTCGGCCCATATCGACCAGCTCAAGCTGGCGGACTGAAGGCGGCCATGTCGACACCGCTCTTCGTTCTCGCCGACGCGCTGCTGCTCCAGGGCGGTTACAATGCCGCGCTGGTCGCCATCGGCGCCGGCCTTCTGGGCATTGCCGCGGGGGCCGGCGGCACGTTCCTCTTCCTGCGCAAGCGGGCGCTGGTGAGCGATGCGATCGCCCACGCGACCCTGCCCGGCGTCGGCCTTGCCTTCCTTGCCATGGTCGCCTTCGGCCTTGACGGCCGCAGCCTGATCGGGCTGATCGCCGGTTCGGCGCTGTCGGCCGCGGCCGGGCTCTTCGCCGTGGAATGGATCACCCGGCGCACGCGCCTTGCCGAGGACACGGCCATCGGCGCGGTGCTCTCCGTCTTCTTCGGCTTCGGCATCGTGCTGCTGACGGTCATCCAGACCC
Source organism: Stappia sp. (assembly GCF_965276915.1). Classification (GTDB taxonomy): domain Bacteria; phylum Pseudomonadota; class Alphaproteobacteria; order Rhizobiales; family Stappiaceae; genus Stappia. Next base: position 4,632,697 of record NZ_OZ255709.1, on the reverse strand, counting down.
AGTCGCAGGGCCGGCAGGCGGGGCTTGAAGGGTTTCTCCTGGGCTCCACCGCCGGCATGCTGTTCCAGGATGCCATCGTCATCGCCGTCGGCGGCGTGCTGGCGATCGCAGCCCTGATCGCGCTGCGCCGGCCGATGACGATGGTCGCCTTCGATCCCGGCTTTGCCGCCGCCTCCGGCGTCAACACGGGCCGTGTAGACATGGCAATGATGATGCTGGTGCTGGCCGTCACCGTGACGGGGCTGAAGATCGTCGGCCTCGTTCTCATCGTGGCGCTGCTGATCATCCCGGCCGTCGCGGCGCGGTTGTGGAGCGAGCGCACCGATCGCGTCATTCTGGCCGCCGGCGCCATCGGCGGCGTCTCCGGTTATCTCGGCGCGGCGATTTCCGCCGCCGCGCCCGGCCTGCCGACCGGCCCGATCATCGTGCTTGTCTCCTTCGCCCTGTTCCTCGCCTCGCTGCTTTTCGCGCCGCAACGCGGCGTGCTCGCCGCTGCGATCCGCCACCGCAGCTTCCAGCTGCGCCTGCACCGTCGCCAGGGCCTTTTGTCGCTGGCGCGCAGCGAGCCGATCTTCGACCCGCTGACCCTGCGCGTGCTCCAGCGCGAGGGACTGATCCGGACCGACCGGGTGGCGACCGAGGAAGGGCGGGCGGCCGCTGCCCGGGCGCTGCGCGACGAGCGCCGTTTCGAGATCGCCCGCGAGATCCATCGCGACGATCCCCTTGCCCACCGCTATGACGGCCTGACCCCGATCGAGGATGTGATGACCGCTGACGAGATTGCCGAGATCGATCGCATGGTCAACCGACCCTCGAGCGTTGGAGCGCCGGCATGATGGGGCCCGAGTTCGTCCAGCTGTCGCTCACCCCGATCCTGATCGGAGTGCTCTCGGCCATTGCCTGCGCGTTGCCGGGGAATTTTCTCATCCTGCGCCGGCAGGCGCTGATCGGGGATGCGATCAGCCATGTGGTGCTGCCGGGCATCGTCGTCGCGTTTCTCGTTACCGGCAGTCTCGCCAGCCTGCCGATGCTCGTTGGCGCGGCCGGGGCCGCGCTTGTCGCCGTCTTCCTGATCGAGACCATTCGCCGGCTGGGCCGGATCGAGCCCGGGGCGGCGATGGGCGTCGTCTTCACCTCGATGTTCGCCGGTGGCGTTCTGCTGCTGGAACAGAGCGATACGAGCGGCGTGCATCTCGATGTCGAGCATGCGCTGATGGGCAATCTGGAAAGCCTGATCTGGTTCGACGCGACGGGTTGGGTCTCGCTTTTCGACCCTGCAGCACTGGCCGGGCTGCCGCCGGAGTTGCCGCGCATTGCGCTGGTGGCTGCCACCATCACCATGCTGATGCTCGTCTTCTGGCGGCCGCTGAAACTCTCCACATTCGACGAGGGCTTCGCCGCGACGCTCGGCCTGCCGGTGCGGCTGATCGGGCTTGCCCTGGTCGCGGTCTCCGCCGTGGCGGCGGTCGCCGCCTTCGATGCGGTGGGATCGATCATCGTCATCGCCATGTTCATCTGCCCGCCGGCCGCTGCCCGGCTAATGACCGAGCGGCTCGAACATCAGGTCGCCTGGAGCGTCCTCTTCGCGACGCTTGCCGCCATTCTCGGCTATGTGCTGGCCGGCTACGGACCGCTCTGGTTCGGTTCGCCCAATGCGGTCAGCGCTGCCGGCATGATCGCCACCGTCTCGGGCGCGATGCTCGCCGTTGCCTGCGTTGCGGCGCCGCATCGCCGCCGTATCGGCCAGCCGGCGGGCTGAGCCTTCGCCGCAAGCGCCTTCCGCGGCTTCCGTGGTCGGCCGGGGGCATCGGGCGGCGGGAACGGTTGAAAGTACGCTGCGCGCGATGGTTGCAACCGCGTTTCAGGTCTGACCGATTTCGGTTGTGGTATTCTTCCCAATGAAAATAATATCCATCTACCTTCTGAATGTCTCGCGCCAACCTTGAGAAAATTTCGGATATTTTCGCCAATATATTGTTTTAAATAAGGATATTTATTTAGGTCAATACGTGTAAGTTTTTTTGAATGTCGAAAATTGTATTGAATCATACGAATAAATCCGAAAATCGTCTTTATATATTTGGCTCTGAAGCCTTGCTAGGTTGTTTCGTTGATGCGACGATGCGCGCATAAGTAGATATTTTGCGTTTCCAGCCAGTTTTTTCCATGCGAGGTTGCGATGTTCGATATCACCACTGTCCGGGAAATCGACTACGGCACGAACAGCGTCGTGTATGTCTACCAGGACCACGACAATCCAAAGCTCTGGTACATGGTTCCGGTGCCGACCCTGAGGACGGTTGGCGGCGCGCCGGCGTTCTCGCTGACCGAGTACACCAAGAACGGCGGCGGCGTTGCCGGTCTGTGCACCTTCGAGATGGAACTGGTCCAGCCGCAGGCGGCGCGCGCCGCGGCCGAGAAGGTGCTGGGCGACGACATCTCCTGGGGCGGCTTCACCTGGGTCGGCGGCACCGCCTATTTCTACTACGACATCGAGGGCGAGGGGCGGGCGCTGGCCGTCGAGCCGACGCTCTACGGCACCAATGTCGCCGCGTTCCAGATCGAGCTGGAGACGGCGGAGGCGCTCAACACGTTCAAGGGCGCCTACGGTTCGGGGGGCGGTGCCTCGCCGTTCCGCGTCGAATACGACATGCAGGTGCTGACCAAGCTGCTCGGGGCCAAGGCGACCGTCACCTACAAGGCGGAAGCGGCGATCGAATACGAGAAGAAGTACAAGACCGTGCGCGACACCTGGGGCAACCAGAAGCAGGTGCTGCAGGAGGTCAAGCAGGTGCTGACCCAGTCAGGCGCCGGCGACGTCAAGGTCGAGCTTGGTGCGGGCAGCTCCGAAGAGCTGGCGCAGCGGGTGCGCGACTGGGGCTGGACGACGCTGGAGAACCAGGTCTCGACCACGGTGGCGGCGGCGGCGGTGATGGCGACGGGGCCGAACCCGGTCTCGGCGACGACCTCCTTCACCCAGTCCTACCAGGAAGACACGGTGATCGACTGGTCGACGCCGGTCAGCACCTTCATGCGGAAGTTCTCCTCCGACGAGTGGAACAAGCTTTTCGTCAAGGTCGACAACCGCAAGCTCTCGGTCGTCTTCAACCTGATCGGCCAGCTTGACCGCAGCGACAATGGCGATCCGATCGCCCAGTCGGTGACGGTGACGGTGACCTATCCGACCCGCAAGACCGACAACACCTTCACCCTGATCGTCAAGGACGGGGCGCAGTCGTCGCTGATCTACGAGGCGCCGGGCGATTTCCCGGGCGGCGACTACAATGCCGAATTCACCTACAGCTACGTGATCGAGTTCGACGACGGCAAGAGCTACCAGAGCGATCCGGTGACGACCACCGACACGCTGGTCAACATCACCCCGAACAATTTCGGCACGCGGCAGGTCACCTTCATCGGCCAGAACGTGCCCTTCGGCACGCCGACCGGCGTCCGGGCGGTCAATATCGACTTCTTCTTCGCGCCGCCCGCCGGCAATCCGGCCATCGTCCAGACCAAGACGATGACGGCAAACGGCGAGGACGAGGCCATCGCCTTCGACAGCTACTACAACCTGCCGATCGGCCAGGGCTACACCTACCGGCTGCGCTACCAGATGGCGGACAATACCGAGATCGTCTCGCAGCCGCCCGGCGCGCTGTCGGCGGCGCCGGACTATACCGGCTCGGGCAATGCCGACATCGTCTTCGTGGTCGACCCCAAGGGGCTGTTCACCCAGTTCACGCTGCGGGCCTTCAACTACACGACCGAGCCGGCGACGCTGGCGCTGGTCGACGTCAACGCCCAGTATTTCGACCCGGCCAACAATGGCGATCAGTGGGTCGCCGAGAACACCTGGGCGAACTGGACGCCGGAAGGCTTCCTGAGCTTTGCCGAGCCGCGCTGGAACTTCCAGGCGGTCGACAACCTCAACATGGCCTACTACAACATTTCCGGTCAGGTCTACTATTCCGACGGAACCAACTTCACGCTCGACAAGTACCGACAGTCGAGCGAGACGAAGACGCTGACGATCACCAACACGATCCAGAATTACAGCGTCAAGGTCGACACCAGTCTCATCGACTGGGACAAGGTGGCCAGCGTCAATCTCACCATGTTCCAGCTGACCACGACGGCGAAGGAGGAGTTCGGCGGCACGCTGCCCGATTTCCTGCGCAAGCCGCGCGAGGAGATGACCCGGAAGGAGCGGGAACTTGCCGGCGAATCGCAGCAGAACCAGATCCTCTACAGCATCCTGGGTTCACCGCAGGGCGTGAAGGTCGACACGATCGAGCGCTACTACGGCATCCAGCGGCTGCGCACCGATCCGACGATCGAGTTCTACTACACGGCCGTCTACGTGATGAAGGACGGCGAGGCGCGCGCGATCGAGAAGCAGGAGGTGACCGGACGGCTGTCCGTCGAGCTTCCGGCGGTGCCGCCGGCCAACATCCAGCCGGGCATCGTGCGCCAGCGGATCGATCCGGACCAGCTGCACGCGCATATGCGCAAGAGCGGATAGGCGCGGGTCATGTCCGCGCGGGGACTTGACCAGGCGCAGGGCGCCCCGGACCCGCTGCCCTGCGCCCCGTCGCCGGTCTCCGCCATCGCGGAAGCCGGCGAGGGAGCGGTGCTCGACCATCTTGCGCGTTCGGCGCGCGACCTGGTCCGCGGTGTCGCCGATGGCGGGCCGCATGCGGCCGAGGGTGCCGCGATGCGGCCGGTGGCCAGCAACCTGACACCTTCGGGTGCGGCCGTCGAGGCGGCGTTCGTGTGGGGCGGTGTCGGCCCTGACGGGCGACCCGGTTGCGATCCCCGCATCAGTCTCGACCCGCTTCCCGGCGGCGCGCCTTCCGCGCGCCTTGCCGCGGCCCTTGCCCTGCTGCGTGCGGCCGGGACAGCGCGTCTTTCGGTGCAGCAGCAGATGCTGGCGGCCGAGGTGGCCGAGTGGCAGGCATCGTCTCCCGGGCGCTACGGCGCCTGGGCGGGCCTACGCGCGGGGTCTGTCGCCGCATCGCCGGCGGGTGCGTCGCCGCCGCTGGCCGCCAAGCTCTACCTGGAACTGCCCGAGCGGGCGCGCGAGGCGGCCTGCGCGCTGGAGCAGCGCCTTGCCGGCGCGCCGCCCGTCCTTGGCGGACGCGATATCCGCCCGACCATGCTCGGCCTCGACCCGCAAAACGGCGGCGTCGAGGTCTATTACCGCTGCGATCGTCTGTTTCCCGGCGATCTCGACACGCTGATGCGCCGGTTTCGCCTGGCCGAGCGGTCCGGCGAGGTGGTCGCACTCATCGAGCGGCTGACCCGGCGCAGCGTCCGTTTCGAGCTTCCTTCCTGGGATGTCGGCTTTTCCGTCGCCTATGTGGCGGGAGAGGAGGGCGCGCGGCTCTCGCCCGCCGTCTTCACCTTCTATTCCAATGCCGCCTCGCTGCTCGGGCCGGACGAGCGGGTGCGCTGCGCGCTGATGCGCGAGGGGCGCGCCGCGAACTGGGACATGGTCCCTTACGCGGCGCTCCATGCGCGCATGCCCGAAACGGTCCCGGGCGAGGCGCCGCTACAATGTCACGGGCTTGTCGGCGCGGTGCTTCCATCGGTCGGGGACATGCGGGTCACGGCGACCCTGGCGCTGCCGCGCGCGCTCGGCTGTCCCGCGCGCCGCGATGCCATGCGCGCGCAACCTGGGAGCCTGCCGCAGGCGCACGCGGCAGAGGGACGGGAGGAGCACGGCCATGCCTGACACCGCTCCGCTGCTGTCGCAGCTTCTCGCCCTGCAGGCACCGGGCGGGGCCTTCCCCTCGCAGGTGGATGGACCCTCGGGCGCGCTCGCCGACGAGACCTGCTTCGTCACGGCGCAGGTGGCGCTGATCCTTGCGGGAACGGTCGCAGCGGCAGGGGAGCCTTCGGCGGACGCGGCCCGGCCGGCGCTTCGCCGGGCGCTCGATTTCGTCGAGGCCTGCGAAAGCCCGCAAGATCCCGGCGCCTTCCTCTTCTATCCGTCGGGCCTTGCAGCGCCGCGCCTCGACATCGACCTTGCCGCCGATGCCGACGATACGGCGCTCGCCTGGATGGCGCTTGTCGCGGGCGGTCGCCGCAGCCGGGCCGAGGCGGGTGCCGCCCTGTCACGGCTGTTGCCCCGTTTCGCCTGCGGCGCGGCCCGGCGCGGCGACCCTCCCTTCGCGCGCGCGCCGCTGCTGCGCACCTGGGCGGGCGGCGGCGAGCCGGATCCCGTCGACCTGATCGTCAACATCAACATGGCGGCGGCGCTCGCCCTGTGCGCTCCCGCCTCAAGGCCCGCCATCGGCGAGGCGGGAGAAGCGATCGCAGCACGCGTCGTCGCCGCCTTTGCCGGCCACGCACCGGACCGTTCCGCGCTGAGGGCGCTTGCCCCCTATTACGCGGATCCGGCGGAGGCGGGCATTGCGCTGGAACGCGCGCTCGCGTGCGGGGCGGATGCACTTGCGCCGCTTGGCCGACGGCTGCTGCCGCTCGCGGAGCGCGACCGGGCGGCCGGCCGTCCGGCCGCTCGCCCGCTTTACTGCAACGCCCATGGCCGCCCGTTGTGGCGCGCGCCCGCCTTGCAGCTCGCCCGGCGTCTGGCCGACACGCTTGCCCTTTCCTTCGACCAGCCCTTTTCACCACCCTCGATTTCGGGAGGCTCCCATGACTTTGATGCCCAGGTCCGTCCTTGCTGAACTGCCGGCCGGCGAGCGCCCGGCGGCGCGCGCCAGCACCAAGTACATGGAGACGTTCCAGCTCTCCAGGCCGGCGCTCGGCGGCACCGACATCGTCACCTATGCCAATCATTCGGGCGATCTGGATCTCTACACGATCGGCACGGCCGGCGAGATCTACCGGCTGCGTCGCGGCGACGGGTCGGAGGCCCCCTACCAGGACACCGACCTGCATGTGCGCGGCCGGCAGCTCTTCCTCTACACTTCAGCGGCCGAAGGCAGCAACACGCCGAACATCATGACGCTCGGGGACAACGGGCAATTGTCGCTGGCCGAGTTCCAGACGACGACCGATACCTATTACCAGCGCGAGACGAAGCCGACCGACGCGACGGAGACGATCCGCCAGTTTCGCGGCGTGCGGGGCATCACCGGCAATGTCTATGTCAACGTCATGCTCGACGTGCCGGGCGCCGACTACGGCCTGCTCGCCAACAATTTCTTCAAGCCGGGCACGGCCGAGTGGGCCGGCCCCGTCTGGGCGCCGGTCTCGGGGCCGGGGGGCACCCAGGCCCAGGTGAAGAGCATTGCCATGGTGTCGAACAGCACCGTGCAATCGGCGATCTTCGCCATCGGCAAGGACAACGCGGTCCTGTTCAGCGAGACCAGCGACCGCACGTCCGCGCTCAGGGCGCTCGGCACGAAGAAGGCGACGGCGCTGTCCGTCATCGTCGATGCCGCCGACCGGCTGAATGTCTTCGCCGTCGAACAGGGCACGGGCAAGCTCCTGTTGAAGAAAGAAAAGAAATACCAGTCCGGCTCGCTCAAGCAGTTCGACGACTGGATTTACGTCGACCCGTCGCAGAGCGTGCCGCTGACCGAGATCTACGCCTCGGTCACTTTCGACGACATGCTGCAGGTCTTCGGCATCGGCGCCGACGGACGGTTGTGGCGCTCCGGCCAGGTGCCGGGCACCGGGCGCAAGGCGGAGCCGACCTGGAACGTGCTGTTCCCGCTCGGCAACGAGATCCCGACCGATCCGGGCTCGAAGGCGACGATCTTCACCGTCGGCCGCGACCACGCCGGCTATGCGGAGGCCTACACGGTCTCTGCCGGCGGCGACCTCACCCGCTTCTGGCAGTCTCCGACCTCGCGCCAGTGGTTCGAGCAGCGGGTCGACCTCTTGCGCCAGGACAACGAGATGGTGCCGGTGGAAACCCATGCGCTGGAACTGGTGGTGCTCGACGAGGACGGCATGCCGCTCTCCTTCGCGCCGGTCTCCATCCAGTCCTCCTTCCTGGTCACGCTGTTTGTCGACGGGCGCTCCTACCGGTGCAGCCAGGTCAACCGGGTTCCGGCGCAGACCGGCCCGGGCGGCAAGCTGGTGGTCTACCAGCAGGCGACCGCGCTCGCCGCCGCGACGATCTATCTGGAAACGACGGGCACGCTTGCCGGCAGCCCCATCGTGGTGGAGCCGAACCTGCAATTGCAGGAAAAACTCTCGGCGCTGACGGTGGATGAGATCAAGAACGCCAAGGATGCCTCGGGCAATTATCTTTTGCCGGCTCAATACAGAACCAATGACGAGTATGCCCAGAGCCTGCAGCAGATCACCCAGGCGTCGATGGAGATCGCCGACCAGCGCGAGGTGAAGGCGTCGAAGGTCGCCTATCACACGGTGTCGCGACGGATGGCGGCGCGCGGCTTCGACCCGCGCCTCAACCTGCGCGCCATGTCCGGCACGGCCTGGTCGATCGACTTCTCCTCCGGCTTTCCGCAATACCAGGCGATGACCCTGTCGGAGGTGTCGGAGTGGAAGACGGGAAAGCTTGCCGCGATGCGCGCGTCGGCCGCCAATGACGACGGCGCGGAGCTTGCCGGCTTCCTCGGCATCGACTGGGGCGATGTGTGGAACGGGATCAAGAACGCGGCGAAATTCGTCATCGACGGGCTGACCAAGATCGTCGTCGAGATCGTCGACGGGATCGGGCGGGTGCTGTTCGAGATCGCCGGCAAGGTGTTCGAGGCGATCATCGAGTTCGCCCAGCAGGCCTTCGATTTCGTGCAAGGCGTGTGGAACTGGCTGAAGGTCAAGCTGAAGCAGCTGTTCGAGTGGCTGGCCTTCCTGTTCAATCTCGGCGACTTCAAGCGCGTCGCCGAGGCGGTCGAGCACAACACGCGGGTGATGCTCGATTTCACCGTCGACGGCATCGATCACGTCAAGACCATGATCCTTTCGGGCATCGACACGCTGAAGGATTCGCTGAAGGCGGTCGTCGACGACATGCTCGACGAGTTCAACAAGGAGGACAATCCGACCATCGCGCAGTTCTCGTCGCAGCAGGAGATGACCGACGAGCAGGCGTACGAGATGGAGCACAATCTCTTTTCCAACGCCTATGAGCAGAACGGCGGCAAGGCCGACGAGCGCGGCGGCAGTACGGTCAGCCTCCTGAGTTCGAGCGCCCTGTCGAGTTCGCTCGACGGGCTGATATCGATGATGGAGGACCTCGCCAACAACTTCCAGTTCGGCGACGGCAAGGAGGCGTTCAACGAGGCGCTCGATTTCTTCACGGCGATCGGCGACAACCCGAACGACGCGCTCAACCTGTTGATGAGCGGCGTGATCAAGGTGATGGAGAGCGTGGCGCTCTTCGCGCTCGATGCCGCCAAGGGCGTGATCGCGACCTTGATGGACCTGATCAAGGAGGTGGTTGCCTCCTTCCGCGACGCGCTTTTCGCGGAGTGGGAAATCCCGGTCCTGTCGCAGCTCTACAAGTTCTTCACCGGCCACAGCCTGTCGATCCGCGTCAGCCAGATCGCTTCCTGGCTGATCGCCATTCCCGCCACGCTGATCTACAAGCGCGCAACCGGCAAGGCGCCGTTCCCCGATCAGGCGGCGCTCGACGCCTACACGAACTATGTCACCGTCGACTGGATGAAGTCGAAGTTCGGGATGACCACGCAGAAGGAAGTCGTCTTCGACAGCACGGCGGAGAAGGTCGTGGCGGGCTTCGCCCTCGGCGTCTACGCGGCGGCGATGGTGGTGCGCATCTTCACCGACGGGCTGACCGGTTTCCTGAGTTCGACCGGAGCGATCCCCGACCAGGGAAGCAAGGTGCCGGAGGGCCTGAAGACCTATTCGAAGGGCTGGTCGCCGAAGGGCAAGAACCTGGCCGGCCTCGCCGCCGTGCTGATGCGCTACGTCACCACCTTCGCCACCGCGCCCTGGCTGATCCGTCCCGGCACGCCGGTGCCGAGCTGCCCGCCGGGCGATCCGGGCTTCTCCGGTGTCATCTGGATCTGCCAGGTGCTCGCCGGACCGACACGCGGCCTGGTGATCCTGGCCTTCCCGGGCGGCAAGGCGCGCACCTATACGGCGGAGCTGACCATCACCCTGTGGGGCTTCGTCAACATCGCCATGGTCTCGTGGAACTACGGGGCGAGTTCGAACAAGGACAAGCTCGCCAAGATCGGCCTGTCACGGGCGCTGACCAACATCATACCGGGGCAGGCGACCCGCTTCCTCTTCGTCCCGGACGTCCAGGAGGCGCTCTACTACGTCCCGGCAATCGTCGGCGAGGCGCTGATCGTCGTCGGCAATCTCGGCTCGGCCGGCATTGCCGTGTGGGAGCTCGTCGAGATCACCACGGCTGACGACTGAGGCGAAAGGCGCTGCGGCAGAGGGCGTGCCTCTCTCCCGCTGTTCCGGATGGCCGGCTCGCCCTCAGGTGGTCACCCCGCCCTCGGTCCGTCACCCCGGGCAAGGCGAAGCCGCGAGATGCAAGTCTTGGGGGCCCATTCGTTCCCAGAGCGGGCGCGATGAGGAGGAGGAGGCCGCGCAACCGTTCGGCCCGCTGATGTCTGAGAGCCCCCGTGCCTGCCGCGACCTACGAGCACCCCCAAGCCTGCCGGGGTTGCCAATGGATCCCTGCTCTCCGCTTCGCTCCGGCTGGGATGACGCCCGGGTGAGAGGCATCGCCCGTGCCGACAAGACCGGCGGCGGGCGCGATGAACCGAAGCGGTCTCTGCGGTGACCGCTCTACGCGCACACAGGCTGTTGCCCGACACTCCGCCACTGCCCCGTCCTCAGGCCGTCACCCCGGGCAAGGCGAAGCCGCGAGATGCAAGTCTTGGGGGCCCATTCGTTTCCAGAGCGGGAGCGATAAGGATATGGAGCCCGCGTGACGATCCGGTCCAAGGGCGGCGAAGGGCTCCACGCCTGCCGCATCCGGCGGCCGCATCCCTCAGGAGAGATGTTCGCGAAAGAAGGCGATGGTGCGCTCTTCGGCAAGCCTTGCCGCCGCCTCGTCGTGGCGCGGTGTCGTGTCGTTGTGGAAACCGTGATTGACGCCCGGATAGATGTGGACCTCGAAGGTCTTGCCATGGGCCTTCAGCGCCGCCTCATAGGCCGGCCAGCCGGCATTGATGCGGTCGTCGAGGGCGGCATAGTGCAGCTGCAGCGGCGCCTCGATCGCCGGGACGTCCTCGGCCGATGCCTGGCGGCCGTAGAACGGTGCCCCGGCGGCGAGTTCGGGATAGGCGACCGCGATCGCGTTGACGACGCCGCCGCCATAGCAGAAGCCGACCGCGCCGACCTTGCCGGTGGCATCGTCGCGGGCCGCAAGATGCTCGAACCCGGCGAAGAAGTCGTTGAGCAGCTTGGTCGCATCGACCGAGCGCTGCAGTTCGCGGCCCTGGTCGTCATTGCCGGGATAGCCGCCGACGGAGGTCAGCCCGTCCGGCGCCATTGCCATGAACCCGGCCTTCGCCATGCGCCGGGCGACGTCCTCGATATAGGGATTGAGGCCGCGATTCTCGTGGATGACCAGCACGGCCGGCAGCTTGCCGGTCACGCCGGCGGGGCGGACCAGATAGGCGTTCACCTCGCCATGGCCGTTGGGGGAGGGATAGGTGATGCGGGCCGTCTCGATCGCCGGATCGTCGGGAGCGACCTGCCGGGCCAGCGCGTAGTCCGGCGAGAGCGCGTTCAACAGCGCCAGCGCGGTGACGCCGCCGACCGCGTATTTCGCCGCCCGGTCGAGGAACTCGCGCCGGTCGATCCTGCCATGGGCATAGAAATCGTAGAGCTCGAGCAGTTCCTGCGGAAAATCCTTCGCTGTCCTGCGCGCCGGCCGGAGCTTTCCGCTGCCCATCGTTCCAGGCTCGTCCATGTCGTCCTCCATGCCATGGTGGCGGGGGCGCGCCCGTTGCCCCCGCAGGTCGCACCTGCAGATAGTGACATAGGCCAGGCGCTTCCCAAAGCCATGACTATCGTCAGATTACGCGGGATGGAGGATCGTGGATCAGGGACGGGGAGGCGGCTGGACGTCCGCCGTCAGACGTTGAAGGCGTCCGCCCATTCGGGATGCTTCTTGCGCTGGGCGTTGACGAAGGGGCAGAGCGGCATGATCTTGAACCCTTTCGCACGGGCGTCGGCGACAAGGCGTTCCACCAGCGCCAGTCCGGTCCCGGTGCCGCGAAGGCTGTCGGGCACGCCGGTATGGTCCGCGATCACGAGCGTCGGGCTCGCGATCGAAAAGGTCAGGTCCGCTTCCTCCGAATGGCCTTCGACACGGGCGACATAGCGGCCCTTGCTGTCGCTGCGTTCGATGTCGATGGTAATGGCGCCGGTCATGTCGTGCGTCTCCTTTTCGATTGTCGCGGGGTCCGTCCTGCCCGACCGTCTCCGATCCTGTCAAGCCGGGACGGGGCGGGGCAAGGGGCGTTTGCCGCGGCTGTCGGGGTCAATGTGATGCGGTTTGAATGATGAGACAATGCTGCAATCCAAAGTCTCACTGTCTCTTTTTAGTGAACGGTCGAATGCTATCAAATCGAACAATTTCGATAAAGTTTCGATCAATTTCTGCAAGATTCAAGCCCAATATTGTCGTGATTTGTCAGTCTGAATCAATTCTGGCGCGCCTGCCGTGCAGGCGCGCCAGGGTGCTGTTCCCGTCCTGCCCGCGCGGGGCGGGCAGGATATCCCCGGTTCTGGCCGGGTCTCAGCCGAGGGGCAGGTTGTCGTCGCGCTTCACCGCGATGATCGAGGAGCGGCCGAGCGTACCCTCGCCGTCCGGGAAGGGCGCCTTCGGATGCTGGATGCCGACGAACATCGTGCGGCGGTCGGCCGACCAGGTCAGGCCGGTGACTTCCGAGCCGTTCGGGCCGGTGAGGAAACGCTCGATGCGGCCCGTCGCCGGATCGCCGGCGAGCATCTGGTTGTTGCCCTGGCCGGCGAAGTCGCCCTCGTTGTCGTCATCGCCGTCCGTCTGGATCCAGAGCAGGCCGGTGGTGTCGAACATCATCCCGTCAGGCGAGTTGAACATGTTGCCTTCGTTGACGTTTTCCGATCCGGCATAGGCGTCCTCATGGACGGTCGGGTTGCCGGCCATGACGAACAGATCCCAGGTGAAGCCCGTCGCGGCATGGTCGTCGCCGTCCGGATACCAGCGCACGATCTGGCCGTACTTGTTCTCGGCGCGCGGGTTCGGGCCGCCGACGGGGGTCTCGTCGCCGCCGGCATTCGGCTTGACGCCGCGGCGCGAGTTGTTGGTCAGCGCGCAATAGGCCTCGATGGCAACCGGATTTACGGCAACCCATTCCGGGCGGTCCATCGTGGTGGCGCCGACCTTCGAGGCGGCGACGCGGGTGAGGATGGCGATCTCCGCCGCCGTCATCCCGGTTGCCTCCGGCGTCAGTGCGATCCACTCGCCCGAGCCGTCCTCGGCGAAGCGGGCGACGTGGAGCATGCCCTCGTCGAGCAGCGTCGAGGTGTCGCCGCCGGGGGTATAGATGCCGGCCGAGACGAACTTGTAGAGGAACTCTCCCCGCTCGTCGTCGCCGAGATAGACGACGACGCGCCCGTCGCGGGCAAGCGCCGTGGCGGCGTTTTCATGCTTGAAACGGCCGAGCGCGGTGCGCTTGACCGGCGTCGAGGCCGGATCGGCGGGGTCGATTTCGACAATGTACCCAGCACGATACGGCTCGTTGAGATGCTTCGAGAGGTCGAAGCGCTCGTCGAACTTCTCGTAGGAATAGACGCTCTTGGCATCGATGCCGTAGCGCTTGAAATCGTCCGGCAGGGCCACGGTCTCGTCAGTCGAGCCGAAATAGCCGTTGAAGTTTTCCTCGCAGGTCAGGTAGGTGCCCCACGGGGTCTTGCCGGCGCCGCAATTGTTGAAGGTGCCGAGCGAGGAGGTGCCGGCCGGGTCGGCCGCCGTCTTCAAAAGGTCGTGCCCGGCAGCCGGTCCCGACAGGCGCATTTCGGTGTTGTGGTCGATGCGCCGGTTGAGCGGACTGTCGACGACGATGTTCCAGCCGCCCTCGCTTTCCGCCACTTCCATGACGGTGACGCCTTGCAGGTTCTGCAGCTTGCGCACGTCCTCGGCGCTCATCGGCTTGCCGTCCTCGTTCTTCGGCAGGTTGAGCTTCGGATTGACGTATTCGTGGTTGACCGCAATCACCTGGCGGTTGCCGATGGCGAAGAGCTCCATGCCGTCAGTGTTCTCGCCGAAGACCCGGTTGGAAGTGGCCGCGTCGCCGCCGGTCGCATGGTCGAACGCGACGGCGTCGGAGAAGAGCGGATCGCCCCAGCGCGCCAGCACCCGCCAAGTATACCCTTCCGGCACATGGACGGTGAAATCGGTCGCGATCGGGATCGGCTTGAAGGCGAAGCGCGAGGTCGCGGCTTCCGCCGAGACGGAGGACAGCAGGCTGCCCATGCCCATGCCCATGCCAGTGCCCAGGCCCATGGCCGCGGCGCCCGATCCGTAGGCGAGAACGCCGAGGAACCCGCGACGGGAGAGGGCTGCCTCGACCACCTGGTCGAAACCGGTCACTTCAGGGTCGGGCCTGCGGGCCTCGTCGAACGCGTCGAAGGAAAAGCCCTCGTAGTCGATATGCTGGCTGTCGTTGCGATCCATCGCTGTCGCTCCTGTGGCTGGCCGGAAGCTGGCCACAACCGGTGGCCGGCTCGACCTTAGCGCCGGTTTTCCTCATGCGTGTGACGATGCCGTTGGTCCCGGTTGTCAGCGCCTGTTGTCCGATCTACGCTGCGGCCACCGGCCCAAAGGATCAGTACAAATGACTATTTCGACAACGCCCGGTTGGGCAGGCCACCATGACGACGACGAGATCGTTCCGCGCGACATCCGCTTCAATATTTCCGGCAATGCGGAGCGCCACTGGTTCGGCGGCGATCCGATGCGCACGGCGATATTCGACGCCTTCTCGATCTTCCTTCCCGAGGGCGAACGCTTTTTCATCCGCTCGCTGAAGCACTATGCGTCGAAGTTCGGCGATCAGGACCTGATCGATGAAATCAAGGGGTATGCGGTGCAGGAGGCGTTCCATACCCGCGAGCACGGAGACTACAACCGCACGCTGGCAACGCTCGGCTATGATGTGGAGGAGATGGAGCGGCCGGTGAAATCCGTTCTTGACAGCGTCAGCGCGCCGCTCTTGCGGCTGGCGGTCACCTGCGCGGTCGAGCACCTGACGGCCAATTTCTCGACCATGACGCTGCGCCATCAGGAAGTTCTCGACAGCGCCCACCCGGCCTACCGGCGGCTGTGGATGTGGCATGCGCTGGAGGAACTGGAACACAAGGCGGTCGCGCTCGACGTCTACAAGCGGGCCGCGGCGGGCATGCCGGCCTGGAAACGCTACGGGCTGCGCGTCTCGGCAATGAACCTCACCGTGGTTCACTTCATGCGGATATTCCTGCGCAACGTGCGCCTGCACGTTGAGGCCGACGGCATCCGCACGGGCTTCCGCTTCTGGTCGCGTTTCGCCTGGTTGCAGATCGTCTCTCCCGGCTATACGCGGGTCAGCCTCTGGTCTTTCCTGTGCTACTACATGCCGGGCTACGACCCGCGCAAGGTCGACGACAGTGACCTCATCCGCAAGGGGCGGGCGTGGCTCGCCAACGAATATGCCGCCGGCAGCACGGCGCAGGAGACCCCGGCCCGATGACCAGCCGCGCCTTCGTCTATGTCCTGCGTGCGGTTGAGCGCGGCGCCTTTCCGAAAACCCGCAAGTGGGCCTGGAAGCGGCTCTACAACATCCTGTCGCGGACCTGGGGCGACAGCGACTGGCGCTTCATGAACTACGGTTACATGCCGACAGGCGACGCGTTTGCCCTGACGGCGGAGGACGAGCCGGAGCGCGCCTTCATCGGCCTCTACCACCAGGCGCTGGCCGGGCTTGCGGTTGAGGGCGCGCGCATTCTTGAAGTGGGCTCGGGCCGGGGCGGGGGCGCGCGCTACATCGCCCGCTACATGGCGCCGGGCGCGGTGACCGGGCTCGACTACTCGCCGGAGACGGTGCGCCGGGCACGGCAGCTCAACGGCGACACGCCGAACCTCACCTTCGAGGTGGGCGATGCGGAGGCGTTGCCCTTTGCCGATGCAAGCTTCGACATCGTCGTCAACATCGAGTCCTCCCATTGCTACGCCAATGTGCCGGCCTTTGCCCGAGAGGTGGCGCGGGTGCTGGCGCCGGGCGGCTGCTTCACCTGGGCCGACATGCGCGCCTCCACGATGATCGAGGGGCTGGACCGGGATCTCGGCGCCTCGGGCCTCGCGCTGGAGAGCGAGACCAACCTGTCGCCGGGTGTGGTCAACGCGCTTGATGCCGTCAACGAGCGCAAGATGAGCCGCATCCAGAAGACCGCGCTGATGCGGCGGTTCCTGAAGGAATTCTCCGGCGCCAAGGGTTCGGTTCTCTACGGAACCCTGAGGTCGGGAGCCGTCGTCTACCTTGCCCGCCGCTATCGCAAGGCACTGGCATAAAAGGATTTTTCCAGACGTATCGGGCTGTCAAGCAGATGTCATGTCCACCCCCTAACAGTTCCTGATTGGCTAGTCAGCCTCTCGCATTCTGGGGGAAATCATGAAAATCACGGTGCTCGGCGCGCTCGCGGCAGCGCTTCTCGGCTCGACCGTCGCGGCCTCCGCCGATCCGGTGTTCAACCGGATCGCCTCGTTCCCGGTCAACACCAACCTGCCGGCCGATCTCGACCAGAAAACCGAGACCTCGGCAGAGATCATCGCGGCGACGGCGGACGGGCAGATGCTCGTCTATTCCGACAGCCCGCTCGGCGCCATCGGCTTTGTCGACATCGCCGATCCGGCCGCGCCGAAGCCGGCCGGCATCGTCAGGGTCGATGGCGAGCCGACCTCCGTCACCGTGCTTGGCGGCAAGGTGTTTGCCGGCGTCAACACGTCCGAGAGCTACACTGCGCCTTCCGGCAACCTCGCCGTCATCGACATCGCCAGCAAGACGATCGAGGCTTCCTGCGATCTCGGCGGCCAGCCGGATTCGGTGGCGCTCTCGCCGGCCGGCGACCTGCTCGCCGTCGCCATCGAGAACGAGCGCGACGAGGACCTGAACGACGGCGCGTTGCCGCAGATGCCGGCGGGCTACCTGACGCTCTTCAAGATCAATGACGGCGTGCCGGATTGCGCGAGCCGCCAGGATATCAACCTTACGGGCCTCGCCGAGATCGGCCCGGAAGATCCGGAGCCGGAGTTCGTCGATTTCAACTCCAGGAACGAGATTGTCGTCACACTGCAGGAGAACAACCACCTGGTCGTGGTTGACGGCAACTCGGGCAAGGTGACCGCCCATTTTCCGGCCGGTACGGTTGACGTCGACAGCGTCGACACGAAGCGCGACGGCATGCTGTCCTTCGCCGACAAGATCGCCGGCATCGCGCGCGAGCCCGATGCGGTGCAGTGGATCGACGACGACCGTTTCGTCATCGCCAACGAGGGCGACTACAAGGGCGGCTCGCGCGGGTTCTCGATTTTCTCGAAGACAGGCGAGTTGCTGTTCGATTCCGGCAGCGACTTCGAGCATCGTGTGGCGCTTGCAGGACATTTCCCCGACAAGCGGGCGAACAAGAAGGGCGTCGAGCCGGAAGGGCTCGAGGTCAAGCGCTTCGGCGAGGAGATGCTGATCTTCGTGCTGTCCGAGCGCGGCTCGGCCGTCGGCGTCTATCGCGACACGGGCGCGGCGCCCGAATTTCTCCAGCTGTTGCCGACGGCGCTGGCGCCGGAAGGCGCGGTCGCCATTCCAGGCCGCAACCTCTTGGCCGTTTCCAACGAGGCGGACCTCGTCGAGGAGAGCGGCCTGCGCTCGCATGTGACGATCTACAGCTACGCGGAAGGGACGGCCTCCTATCCGATGATCGTGTCGAAGATGGATGATGCGGGCCGGCCCGTCGGCTTCGGGGCCCTGTCGGGCCTTGCCGCCGATCCCGAAGTTCCGGGCAAGCTCTACGCGGTCAATGACAGCTTCTATGCCCTGCAGCCGACGATCTTCGAGATCGACGCCACCGCGCACCCCGCCCGCATCACCGGTGCCATCCGGGTGACCCGCGGCGGCCAGCCGGCCCAACTCCTCGACCTCGAGGGTGTCGCGCCGGACGGCAAGGGCGGTTTCTGGCTCGCATCCGAAGGCAATGCGGCAAAGCTCGTGCCGCATGCGCTCTACCGCGTCGACGGCAAGGGCGAGATCAGGGAAGCGGTCGCGTTCCCGGCCGGACTTCTCGCCCATGAGACCCGCTTCGGGGCCGAGGGCGTCGCGATGATCGGCGACACGCTGTGGATTGCCATCCAGCGTCCCTGGAAGGACGATCCCAAGACCGCCGTGAAGCTCCTCGCCTACAACACCGGGAGCAAGGAATGGGGCGCGGTGCGCTATCCGCTCGATCCGACGGAAACCGGCTGGGTCGGCCTGTCGGAGATCGTGGCTTACGGCGATCATGTCTACATCATCGAGCGCGACAACCAGATCGGCGACAACGCGAAGCTGAAGAAGCTTTTCCGGGTGCCGGTCTCGGCGCTGGTGCCGGCGCCGCTTGGCGGCGACCTGCCGCTTGTCGCCAAGGAAGAGGTTCGCGACTTCATTCCGGACCTGAAGGCGACCGGCGGCTACGTGGTCGACAAGATCGAGGGCTTCACGGTCGATGCCGCGGGCACCGGCTATGCGGTCACCGACAATGACGGCGTCGACGACAGCAACGGCGAGACGCTGTTCTTCTCGACCGGCAAGATGTGAGACGAGACGGGCCGCCCGAGAGGCGGCTCGTTCCGCACCCGAACAAAAGAAAGGCCCGGGAGCGATCCCGGGCCTTTTGCGTTCTGCCGAGGTCTTCCGGCGTTGGTGCCGACCCTACTCGCCCGTCAGCGGCGGAAGACCATCATGGTGAAGAGGCCGAAGGGACCGTGGCGGCTCTCGCGTTCGAGCACCATGGAAGTGTTGGCCAGCACTTTTTCGCGCGGGAAGAGCGGATCCCAGCCGAGATTTTCGGCGAAACGGGCAAGGCCGCGCTCGATGGCGGCGAGCACGCCGCTTCCCGAGGCAAAGTGATTGACGATGATGACCGTGCCGCCCGGACGCACCACGCGTTCCAGCTCCTTGAGCACGGCGGCCGGATCCGGCACCACGCTGACGACATACATCACCGTGGCGATATCGAAGCGGGCGTCCTGGAAGTCCATCTGGGAGGCGTCCATGGCCCGCAAGGCGGCAACGTTCTTCAGCTTCTTGCGGCGGATCCGGTCACGGGCGCGCGCCAGCATGGGCTTCGACAGGTCGATGCCGGTGATCGACAGCGAGGGGTCGTAAAGCGGCAGCGAAAGGCCGGTGCCGACCCCGACCTCGACCAGTTCTCCGGCATGGCGGTTCGCTTCCCTTGCGGCGGCGCGCTGGCCGGCGATGAGCGGCGCGGTGAACACCCAGTCATAGACAGGGGCCCAGCGGGCATAGGCGCTCTCGACCGCGCTGGCGGGCGAGAGCCCGTCGCGGCCGCCGATGCCGAGGCGGCGCAGGAGCTTGTCGAACAGGCGGCGAATACGGCTGACAGGAAAGAACTCAACGGCCATCAGAGTGTTGCCACCACGCGTGCTTGTGTTGTCTCGTTGGCGCCAAGGCCGGCGCCGGAGGGAATGGTGCGACCGATCCAGCCACCGCCGAGCACCCGTCCGCCATCGCCGTCATCGTCGAAGAAGACGCAGGCCTGGCCGGGTGCGACGCCCGTTTCGCCGTCGACAAGGTCGAGCATGGCGACGCCGTCGACAAGCCGCAGGATGGCGGGCTTCGGCGGCCGGGTCGAGCGGACCTTGGCGTGCAGCTCAAGGCCGGAGGCGGGGATGTCGGCAAGGCTGCCGGGGCCGATCCAGTTGACGTCGCGCAGCACGATCTCGCGGGTGCCGAGCGCCTCGCGCGGGCCGACGATGACGCGGCGACCTTCCGCATCAAGACGAACGACATAGAGCGGCTCGCCGGTGGCGATGCCGATGCCGCGGCGCTGGCCGATCGTGTAGTGGATGATGCCCTGATGGGTGCCGAGCACGCGGCCGTCGACATGTACGACGTCGCCGGGCTCGGCGGCGTTGGGCTTCAGCCGCTCGATCACGTCGGCATACTTGCCCTGCGGCACGAAGCAGATGTCCTGGCTGTCCTGCTTTTCGGCAACCGACAGGCCGAACTCGCGGGCAAGTTCGCGGGTCTCCGGCTTGGTCATGCCGCCCAAGGGGAAGCGCAGGAAATCGAGCTGGTCCGGCGTCGTTGCGAAGAGGAAGTAGCTCTGGTCGCGGTCGAGGTCGACCGGCCGGAACATGGCCCTGTGACCATCGATCAGACGGGAGCGCACATAGTGGCCGGTGGCGAGCACGTCGGCGCCGAGCGTGCGGGCGGTTTCCAGCAGGTCCGAGAACTTGACCGTCTGGTTGCAGGCGACGCAGGGGATCGGCGTCTCGCCGGCGATGTAGCTCTCGGCGAACCGCTCGATCACCTTCTCGCGGAAGCGGTCCTCATAGTCGAGCACGTAGTGGGGAATTCCGAGACGCTCGGCCACCCGGCGCGCGTCCTGGATGTCCTGTCCGGCGCAGCACGCGCCGGCGCGATGCACGGCCTCGCCATGATCGTAGAGCTGCAGGGTGACGCCGATGACGTCATAGCCCTCCCGCTTCATCAGCCCGGCCACGACGGAGGAATCGACGCCGCCCGACATGGCGACGACGACGCGCGTGTCCTCCGGCCGCTTGGGGATATCGAGACTGTTGAGCATGCCTGTCACCTTGCGGTCCTGTTTGCTTGCGGTGCCGGCCGATGGCCTGTCCGGCCGGGCGTTCCTGCGTCAGGCCGGCCCCGGCTTTCCGCCATCACCGCGCCTGTCACCGTCGCCCCCTTGCCGTCCTTGGCTCCTGCCTGATCCTGCCGTTGCGATATCCGGCCGTGTCGTGTCCAACCCGTCATCGGTTGTCCTGGCGACACCCTTCCGGCGCGCGGACGGTTTGCTGGGGGACGCGACCGGTCCCGTGTCTGGCAGCCCGCATATGTTGCGGGCGACTATAGCGGATCGGCCGGGCAAAGGAAAAGGGTGCGCTGGAGGCGACACGCATCGTGCAGTCCTCGCCCGGCAAAGCTTACCGGTCCCGGCAATGTTTACCCGGTATGTGAGAAATTGCCCGGCCCCGGACAAGGGGCACGTCTCCGATATTCGCTGTTTTCCGCCATTTTTCCGGTTGGCCCGGCATTTGCTGACATGTTTTGCGGAAGAGTGGCCTGTGCAATCCGGATGACGGGGCAGGCGACAGAGAAATCGGAGAGACGCGTGATCCTCGCCAATCCAGTGTCCAGTTTCCCGGCAAGCGTGGCAGGCCTTGCCGGTCAGGCCGGGAGCCAGGCTGCCGGTCAGGCCGGGAGCCAGGCTGCCGGTCAGGCGACCGGCGCCGGGCTGATGGCCGGGACGCCGTCGATGTTCGCGCTCGACCTGGGTGCGGCGACGGCAGGCATGCGGACCACGGCCGGCGCCAGTGCGTCTTCACAGGGTTTTGCAGGGCGTGGCGGCATTCCCCTTGCCGGCCTGCGCGAGCTGCATGTCGATGCGAGCATGCTCGTCCAGCTGGATATCGAGGCCGGGCCGCCGGCAGCGGTGTCGCCGCGCGGGTGGTTCGCCGATGCCGTCCGGGCCGGCGAGGGCGTCATGGCCGGTGCGCTGACAGGCGAAGGCGTAGCGGGACGACTGACAACCGAACTTGCCGAGGATGGCAGTGCGGCGGACACGACGCTTGACGTCGCGGCGCAGACGGACATTCCCGCCGGCATTGCCGGCCTCCTTTCGGGCATGATCGCGGCCGCAGGCCAGGCCTCGGCCACCCTGAGCGATACCCCGGCAGGGACGGGATTTTCCACCGCCCTTTCCGCACAGGCGGCCGTCGGCGCGACCGAGGGCGTGTCTGGAGCCGTGGAAGGCGGAACTTCGACTGCCGGAAGCGCGGCTACGGGATCCGCCGTCAGCGGGTCCGGTGCTGCGGCAACCGGGAGCGCCTTGACGCAGCCCGCCGTGGCAGGCACAGGCGCGACGCCAGGGGCGATCGCCTCGAACGATGACAGCAGCCCCGGTCTTCCCTCCACCAGCGCCTCGCTGTCGGTGAAGGTTGCGGGCGGCCTGGCTGGCGGTCTTGCCCTGGCCGCGGAAGCTGGCGGGAATTCACAGGCCGTCGCCGGAGCGATGACGAGGGGGGCGACCTCGCCGGCGTCCGACGATGCCGCCGCGCAGGCAGCCCGGGCCATGACGGCGCAGGCAGGCGAGATACAGGCGGGAGCCGCTTTGGCCACCGACGATGCGACAGGTGCCGCTACGACGGGTGCCGCTACGACGGGCGCCGGTACAACGGGCGCTGGCGCGGCGGTTGCCGGATCGGCCGCCGCCCTGCCTGGCGGAAACATCATCGAGGCAACGCTCTCAACCGGTGCCGGTACGACGACGACGACCGAGCGCTCCGCCGGGCCGGCCGGGGTCGAGAGCCGTATCGAGGGCCAGGGCGGTTCGGCCGCCATCCGCGTCAGCACCGCCCCTGCGACAGCCGGAACGAGTGCCGCAGGCGGCCTGACGCAAACCGCCGCCGCTTCGCTTGTCGCAACGGCAACAGGCGTTCCGGCGACGGAACCGGACGGGGCTGCCTTCTCCGGGACGGGCGAAGCCGGGACCGGGGCAACGACGTCCGCGCGCGCCGCCTCGCAGCCGCAGGCAGGCAACACCGAGGGTCTGCTTCCCGGACGCCAGGGCGCGGAAAACCCGAATGCGAACAGCCAGGGCATCGGTGTTCGGGCCGGGGGCGATCAGGCTCCCGCCATGACGGCCGATGTCGAAGCCGGCGCCGTGCCGGGCGAGACGCCGGGAACGGCAGCGAAGCGCCTCGATGCAGCCGCTGACCCGGCTCGTGCGGGGGCAATTCCGACCGCGGACGTGGCTGCCAGCGCGGCGGCCGGCACAAATGTCCGTCCGGCGCCGGATGCATTGGTTGCAGGCAAGCTGTCGGTGTCGGGGATGGCTCCGGCGAGCGCCCTTGCGGGTGCGGTCATTCCGGCAGGCGACATGGATATCAGCATCACGACCAGCACGGTGGCGGATGACGCAGCCGCGGCCGGCGGGACCGGGACGGCCTCCCGGGAGCAGGGCACGCCGGTTGCCGGCGGCCAGGCCATGCCGGCGCTGACCGGCCAGGTTGCGAATGTCCTGCCGCGCGGCGCGGCTTCGGCCGCCGCCCGCACGAGCGAGCTTGACTATGCGCAGGCCGTCGAAGACGCGACGGCCGGTACGTCCGGACAGGACGGCGAGGGTGCCGGCGCCGCGCGCGAAGGCAACGGCAAGCCGGCGGGAGCCTCGGCACCGCAGGCCGCCGCATCCCAGCCGATCGAGATCCAGCGCCCCGGCGTGAGCGCGGCCGCTCTCGCCTTCGCCGCCGCCATGACGGAGGGCGATGCCAGCCAGGGAGAGGGGAGCGATCCCTTCAACGGCCTGACCGAGATTGCCCGCGCCGACGCGCAGGCCAGTGTTTCTACCGCCGCCCTTCGCGGATCGACGGCGGCACTTCCGCAGAACGCGGCAGTGGCAAGCGCACATCTGGCGGCGGAAGTCGCCAGGTTTGCCCAGAAGGGGCAAACGCGCTTCCAGATCCGGATGGACCCGCCCGAGCTTGGCCGGGTCGACGTTGAACTGAAGGTCTCGCGGGACGGAACGGTGAGAGCGCATCTCGCCGTCGAGCGCAGCGAGACGCTGGACATGTTCCTGCGCGACCAGCGCGGGCTGGAAAGGGCACTCGATGCCGCCGGCCTGAAGCTGGAGAACGCAGGACTGGAGATGTCGCTGATGAACCAGAACGGTTCCACGGCCTTCGACCGGGGCGAGGGGGGCGAAGGCCGCTCCTCGCAGCCTGGAGAAGGCGGTGTCCTCCAGAAGGAGGACGGCGACACGCTGCCGATGGCAGCGGCACGGGCCTATGTGAGCGGCGCCAGCGGCGCCCTCGATATCCAGATCTAGCCCGGTTCAGGGGCGGGGCGGGCGTCTGTCGCCGGCCCCTGGCAGGAGTAGGATACCATGGTTACAAGCAGCATTACCGGGAGTGGCGGTTCGTCGGGGTCGGGTTCCTCGATCACGTCGATGTCGGCGTTGTCGAACAATTACGAGCTGTTCCTGTCGATCCTGACGACGCAGATCAAGAACCAGGATCCGCTCGACCCGATGGATTCATCGAAATACACCGAGCAGCTGGTTCAGTATTCCTCGGTCGAACAGCAGATCAAGACGAACGATCAGCTTGGCGACCTGCTGGGCGTCATGGCGGCGACGACGGCCTCGAGCTATGTCAGCTATCTGGGCACGAACGTGGTTGCGTCCGGCGCAACGACGCAGCTTTCCGACGGCGAGGCGAACTGGACCTACGATTCCCCCAGCTCCGGCAAGGCGAAGATCGAGATCCGCAACGAGCTTGGCGCGGTGATCTACACGGCCGATGCCGACCTGTCGTCGGGGCGCAATGCCTATACCTGGGACGGAAAGACCACGGCGGGGTCCACGGCGCCCGACGGCAACTACACGATTTCCATCGGACGATACGACGAAAAGGGCAACCCGAGCATTCCGGTCGCGACCGAGGTCTCGGGAACGGTCGAGGGCATCGAGTTCACGTCTTCGGGCGCGGTTCTGACCGTGGGCGGCGTCCGTATCCCGGCCAGCGCGGTGATTTCCGTGAATTCGACCTCGTAGCGGTCGCAGGGGCGCGGCCGAGGCCGCCGCTCTCGGGGACTGGCGACAAACCGGCGCGGACAGGAAAACCTGTCGTCGCCGGTTTATTTTTTTTCCGACCGTCCCGGTTCCCAATTTGCGAAACCGGCGCAGTATCGCCTAGCCCAATGTTTTCCTCGCTTTACGACTGTCGAAAGGTTTTCTGAGTCGTTCCAATTCTTACCGAATTGTTGCTTTGGGCTTAGGCAAATTTTAAAGCCAAACAGTTACATTCATAGTCAACGTGGTCATGTTGAGTGTGAGTGTACAATGACCGACCGAGCGAGTGCGCGTGTCAAATATGTTATCGGCCCTGACGGGTCGCCGCTTACGATTGCCGATCTTCCTCCGGTATCAACGAGGCGATGGGTGATCAGGCGAAAGGCAGAGGTGGTGGCCGCCGTGCGTGGCGGACTGCTGTCCCTGGACGAAGCCTGCAAGCGGTATACGCTGACCGTTGAGGAATTCCTCTCCTGGCAGAGTTCCATCGATCGGCATGGTCTTGCCGGCCTGCGCGCGACCCGCGTGCAGCAATACCGGAACTGATCGGCAAGCTTCCCCGCCCGAACGGTTCCGCAGATCCTCGAACATGACGCAAGGCCGGCCCGCAAGCCGGCCTTTTTGCGTTTGCCGCGCCCCGGGCCTCGTCGCGCATGATGCCTGCGGCAGCGCCTGGCCGGGATCCGTGCGGCGCGACTCGTCGACGTTTCAGGAAAGGTTAACGAGGCCGGTCAATCTTGCCGGGTTCCGGTCGCATTTCGCCAATGATTTTCGGCGGAAAACAGCCATTTTCATCATTTACTAACGGACGTTAACACCTTGTTTACCATCTGGCGGGCAAATTTTGCCTACCGGCCATCCGGGGGCGTCTTTTTCCATCCCCTCATCCCCAGGGCTTCCCCGGGTGGCCCGGTCTCAAACGGTTCTTTCCAAGAGCATCGAACGGGTGGCACGTGAACGGACTTGCGGATCTTGTAAAGGCACTGGGACCTGGCCGCCTCGCCGCGATGGGCGCCGTCGCGGCAATCCTGGTCGGCGTGTTCGCCTTGATCATGCTGCGCGTTACCGCGCCGCAGATGACGCCGCTCTATACCGATCTCACCTTCGAGGATTCCTCCGCGATCGTCTCCCAGCTCGACAGCCTTGCCGTGCCCTATGAGCTGCTGAACGACGGCGCGACGATCCTGGTCTCCGACGACGAGGTCTTCCGCGTCCGCATGCGGCTGGCGGAGCAGGGCCTGCCTCTCGGCGGCTCCGTCGGCTACGAGATCTTCGACAAGGCCGACACGCTCGGCTCCACCAGCTTCGTCCAGAATATCAACCGCACCCGGGCGCTCGAGGGCGAGCTTGCCCGCACCATCCGCTCGATCGGCCGCATCAAGTCGGCGCGGGTCCATCTGGTGCTGCCGGAGCGCCGGCTGTTCCAGCGCGACGCCCAGCCGCCCTCCGCCTCCATCGCGCTGTCCGTGCGCGGGTCGCTCGATCCCGGCCAGATCCGCGCGATCCAGCATCTCGTGGCGACGGCCGTCGAGGGGCTGCAGCCGAATTTCGTCTCGATCGTCGACGAGACCGGCCGGCTGCTCGCCAGCGGCGCGGGCGAGGAAGGCGAAGGTTTCCTCGCCTCCTCGCTGCAGGAGCGGACCCAGTCGATGGAAGCGCGGCTGCGCTCGCAGGTCGAGGAGATCCTCAATTCGGTGGTCGGCGTCGGCCGGTCGCGGGTGCGTGTCGCGCTGGAGCTCGACCACACCCGCACCTCCGAGACGCAGGAGACCTTCGATCCGGAAGGCCAGGTCGTGCGCTCGACGCAGACGCGGGAAGAGAATTCCTCGACCATCGGTCGCCGGGGCGCCGTGACCGCCGGCAATCAGCTGCCCGAGGCAAACCAGCAGACCGGCGAGGACGACAATCGCGACGTCGCCAACCAGAACGAGGAGATCGTCAATTTCGAGATCTCCAAGTCGGTGAAGACCGAAACCATCGAAGCCGGCGGGCTGAAGCGCCTGTCGGTGGCAGTGCTGGTCGACGGCGTCTATGCGCCGGACGCCAACGGCGACATCGCCTACGAGCCGCGCACGGCGGAAGAGCTGGAGCGGATCGAGACGCTGGTGCGCTCGGCCGTCGGTTTCGACGAGCGCCGCGGCGATACGGCCGAGGTGGTCAACCTGCGCTTCGCCCAGGCGCCGAACAGCGTGCTGGCGGAGGAGGAGGCCGGCCTCTTCGAATTCACCCGCGCCGACATGATGCGTTTCGTCGAGCTGGGCGTTCTGTTCCTGATCGCGGTACTGCTGACGCTCTTCGCGGTGCGCCCCCTGATCAAGCGCATCCTCACGGTCGAGGAGCAGGCCGCGCCGGTCCTGCTCGGCTCCGACGGGCAGCCGCTGGAGAACCCGATGCTGGCCGACCAGTCCGGCGACCGCTCGCTGCCGGGCGAGACCGACGAGAACGGCGAGCCGCGTATCGAGTGGCTGGAAGAAGCCCAGGCACAGGGCGCGGTCCAGGTCGCCACCATCGCCAAGGTCGGCGCCCTGATCGACGAATATCCGAAAGAAGCAGTCGGGATCATCCGTAGCTGGATGAATGAGGCGGCATGAGTATCGCAAACAGCATCCAGACCACGGCGCACAGCCACCTGACGATCAGCGCCTCCGAGAAGGAGCGCGATCTCAAGGGAACCGAGCGCGTTGCCGTCCTGTTGCTGGCGCTCGGCGAAAAGCACGGGCGCCGCATCTGGGAACAGCTCGACGAGATGGAGGTCCGCGAGGTCTCCGCCGCCATGTCGCGGCTGGGCCCGGTGACGCCGACCATGCTCGAGGAGCTCTTCGTCGACTTCGTCAAGAAGATCTCCAGCAATGGCGCGCTGAACGGCAATGTCGACGTTACCGAGCGCCTGCTGGCGAGCTTCCTGCCGCGCGACCGCGTCTCCATCATCATGGAGGAGATCCGCGGACCGGCGGGCCGGAACATGTGGGAGAAGCTCTCCAACGTGCAGGAGAACGTTCTCGCCAACTACCTGAAGAACGAATACCCGCAGACCGTTGCCGTCGTGCTGTCGAAGATCGATCCGGACCACGCCGCCAAGGTGCTCGGCATCCTGCCCGAGGAACTGGCGCTGGAGGTCATCTCGCGCATGCTGAAGATGGAATCGATCCAGAAGGAAGTTCTGGAGAAGGTCGAGCAGACGCTCCGCGTCGAGTTCATGTCGAACCTGACCAACACCTCGCGGCGCGACAGCCACGAGATGATGGCCGACATCTTCAACAATTTCGACCGCCAGACGGAGGCCCGGTTCCTGGCCGCGCTGGAAGAGGAAAACCGCGACTCGGCCGAGCGCATCAAGACGCTGATGTTCACGTTCGACGACCTGATGAAACTCGATGCGGGCAGCTGCCAGACCCTGCTGCGCAGCGTCGAGAAGGACCGCCTGGCGATCGCGCTCAAGGGCGCGTCGGAATCGGTGCGCGAGTTCTTCTTCTCCAACATGTCGTCGCGGGCGGCCCGGATGATGCAGGACGACATGGACGCGCTCGGGCCGATCCGTTTGCGCGACGTGGACGAGGCGCAGTCGGGAATGGTGGCGACCGCCAAAGATCTCGCTGCGAAAGGGGAGCTCATGCTGTCCAAGAGCAAGGGCGATGACGAGATCATCTACTAGGTGGCCTGAAGCACGATGATGACACGAATTGCGAGCACACCGATGAAGGTCAACCGCTTCCTCTTCGACCGCAACTTTGCGGCGATCGACGTGCCTGAGGAGGAAGAGGTCGAGGAGGTCGTGGAGCCGGTGGTTCCCACGATCCCGCTTGCCGAACACCGTGCGCTGGTCGCCGCCGCGGAACAGGCGGCGTACGAGCGCGGTCGTGCCGAGGCGGCGGTCGATCGGCAGCAGAGCGACGAAGGCCGGTTCGCCGACGAGGCCGGCCGGCTGGCCGAGACCGTTTCGGCGCTGATCGGCCAGCTCGATACCGAGCAGGCCCGTCACGAGAAGGACGCGGTCGCGCTGGCCTTCCTGGTGGCGCGCCGGCTGTGCGCCCACCTGATCGCCCGCGAGCCGCTGGGGGGAGATCATCGCGCTGATCTCCGAGTGTCTCGGGCCGCTGCGGCGGGCGCCGCACCTGGTGATCCGGGTGCGCGACAGCGATCTGGCCGCGCTCAAGGAGCGGGTCGATCCGCTGGTCGCGGAGAAGGGTTTCGAGGGCCGCCTGGTGTTTCTGGGCGAGCCCGATATCAGCGCCGGCGATTGCCGGATCGAATGGGCGGACGGGGGCATCGTGCGCGATCGCAAGGCGATCGAGAAGCAGGTCGACCAGGCCGCCCGGCGGTATTTCGAAAGCCGGCGCGCCGGCAAGGGACAGCAGGCGTCCCTCAACCACGAGCCCGCCGAGGAGCGGATTGACGGATGAGCGATATCGACAAGGACATCGACGGCGACCTGCCCCAGTCGGGGATCCCGCTTGCCGAGATGGAAGCGCAGGAAACGCATCGCGAGGGTGGCGATCGCGACCATTCGCAGGCGCGCAGCGCGGCCGATCTGGAGGCGGTGTTCGATGTGCCGGTGCAGATTTCCGCCGTGCTCGGCCACTCGCGGATGCATGTGTCGGACCTGTTGCGGCTGGCGCCGGGCACCGTCCTGAAGCTCGACCGCAAGGTCGGCGAGGCCATCGACATCTATGTGAACGACCGTCTGGTGGCGCGCGGCGAGGTGGTCCTCGTGGAGGACAAGCTCGGCGTCACCATGACAGAAATCATCAAGTCCGATCGCTGATCGGAGCAGGAGAAGACCATGCGACTGTTGATCGTCGGCACTCTCGAAGGCCAGTTGATCACCGCCTCGAAGATCGCAATGGATCGGGGCGCCGCCGTCACCCATGCGGCCAGCATCGAGGAGATGCTGAAGGTCCTGCGCGCCGGTCGCGGCGCCGACCTGGTGATGGCGGATGTCGGGCTCGACATCGCCGAGCTGATCGCGCGGCTGCAGGGGGAACGCTTCCACCTGCCGGTTGTTGCCTGCGGCGTCAAGACGGACGCCAGTGCCGCGGTGAGCGCCATCCGCGCCGGCGCCAAGGAATACATCCCGCTGCCGCCGGATCCAGAGATGATCGCGGCCGTTCTGGCGGCGGTCGCGCGCGACCAGTCGAGCGTCATCTACCGCGACGGGGCGATGGCCGCCGTCGTTCGCCTTGCCGAGCAGATCGCACCGTCCGACGCCTCGATCCTGGTGACCGGCGAGAGCGGTTCGGGCAAGGAGGTCATCTCCCGCTACGTGCATTCACGTTCGAACCGGGCCGACAAGCCGTTCATCTCGATCAACTGCGCGGCGATCCCGGAGCACTTGCTGGAATCGGAACTGTTCGGCCACGAGAAGGGCGCCTTCACCGGCGCCATCGCGCGGCGTGTCGGCAAGTTCGAGGAAGCGGACGGGGGCACGCTGCTGCTCGATGAAATCTCGGAGATGGACGTGCGCCTGCAGGCCAAGCTCCTGCGCGCCATCCAGGAGCGGGTGATCGACCGGGTCGGCGGAACCAGGCCGGTGCCCGTCGACATCCGCATCATCGCGACGTCGAACCGGGATCTGGCCGAAAGCGTGCGGACCGGCACGTTCCGGGAGGATCTGCTCTACCGGCTGAACGTGGTCAACCTGAAGCTGCCGCCGCTGCGCGAGCGCCCGGGCGACATTCTTGAGCTCGCCGGTCATTTCGTCGAGCGCTATGCGCGCGAGAACGGCGTTGCGAAGCGCCCGATCTCCGAGGACGCACGCAAGATGCTGCTGTCCAACCCCTGGCCGGGCAATGTGCGCGAGCTGGAAAACACGATGCATCGCGCCGTGTTGCTGGCGAGCGGCGACGAGATCGATCTCGACGCCATCCGCATGCCGGACGGCAGCCCGATCTCGGGCGGACGGACGGCCGATGCGCGGATCGCGGCCGATGCGGCGGCCACGGCGGAGGCCGTCAACCGGGTCCTGGTCGGGCGCACGGTCGCCGATGTGGAGCGCGACCTGATCCTCGACACACTGGATCATTGCCTGGGCAACCGCACCCATGCGGCGAAAATCCTCGGCATCTCGATCCGCACCTTGCGCAACAAGCTGAATCAGTATGCCGATGAGGGACTGGACGTGCCGGGCCCCGGAGAGGCGCGCGTCGCCGTCGCCTGAGGCGGGCGACAGGCGAATGGCGACGGGCGAATGGCGACGGGCGAATGGCCACCGCATGGCAGGCCGGCTGACAGGGTGACGAAGGGTCGAGAATGAGCGATGTGACGGCGAGCGAGGGCTCTCAGGCCAAGGTTCCGGCACCGGCGGCAAGCGGCGGGTTCCGCCTGCCGGCGGGCACCCCGAGCCTGGCCACGGTCTGGGACACGATCCGGCGCGGCGACATCGCGCTGGCGATGGGCGTCATGATCATCCTGGTCGTGCTCATCCTGCCGATGCCGGCGATGATGCTCGACATGTTCCTGGCCATCTCCATCATCTTCTCCGTGCTGATCCTGATGACCGGCCTGTTCATCCAGAAGCCGCTCGAGTTCTCCTCCTTCCCGACCGTGCTGCTGATCGCGACGATGTTGCGGCTGGCGCTGAACCTGGCCTCGACGCGCCTGATCCTGGCCAACGGCCACGAGGGAACGGACGCGGCCGGCGAGGTGATCGAGGCCTTCGGCCATTTCGTCATGGGCGGCAACTTCATCATCGGCATCATCGTGTTCTCGATCCTGGTGATCGTGAACTTCGTCGTCATCACCAAGGGTTCGGGGCGTATCGCGGAAGTCGCGGCACGCTTCACGCTCGACGCGATGCCCGGCAAGCAGATGGCGGTCGACGCGGATCTCTCCGCCGGCCTGATCGACGAGGCGACGGCACGCCAGCGCCGGCGCGACCTGGAGGACGAAAGCTCGTTCTTCGGCGCCATGGACGGTGCCTCGAAATTCGTGCGCGGCGACGCCATCGCCGGCCTGCTGATCACCTTCATCAACATCATCGGCGGCATCATCATCGGCGTTGCGCAGATGGACCTCAGCTTCTCGCAGGCGGCGACCACCTACACGCTGCTGACGATCGGCGACGGCCTCGTCTCGCAGATCCCGGCGCTGATCGTGTCGACGGCCGCCGGCCTGCTGGTGTCGAAGGCCGGTGTCGCGGGCTCCGCCGACAAGGCGCTCGGCCGGCAGCTTTCCGGCTACCCGAAGGCGCTTGGCATGTCGTCCTTCGTGATGGTGACGCTCGCCATGCTGCCGGGCATCCCGATGATCCCGTTCCTGAGCCTGGCCGGGCTTGCCGGCTATCTCGCCTACCGATCGGGCAAGTCGCAGAAGGTGGCGGCGGAAGAGGTGCGCATGGCGGAAGTCGCCGCGGCCGAGCCGGCGAAGCCGTCGGAGCCGCCGGTCAGCGAATCGCTGAAGATGGACGAGCTCAGGATCGAGCTCGGCTACGCGCTGCTGCCGCTGATCAACGGCCAGAGCGCGGACGGCGACCAGCTGACCGAGCAGATCAAGGCGCTGCGCCGCCAGCTCGCCGCCGATCTCGGCATCCTGATGCCGCCGGTGCGCATCCTCGACAACATCCAGCTGGGCGCCAACGACTATGTCATCAAGGTCAAGGAAGTGCCGGCGGGCAACGGCCAGCTCTTCCCCAGCCACTACATGGTCATGGATCCGGCCGGCGGCCAGGTGAAGCTGCCCGGCACGCACACGACCGAGCCGACCTTCGGCCTGCCGGCGACCTGGGTCGAGGGCCAGTATCGCGAGGACGCGGCGCTGCGCGGCTACACGGTGGTCGATCCTGCGACGGTGCTTGCCACCCATCTGACCGAGACGATCCGCGGCAACGTCTCCGAGCTGCTGACCTATGCCGACGTGCAGAAGCTGCTCAAGGAGATCACCGGCGAACAGGCGAAGCTGGTGGAGGACATCGTGCCCTCGCAGATCACCGTGTCGGGCATCCAGCGGGTGCTGCAGGCGCTTCTGGCCGAACGCATCTCGGTGCGCGACCTTGGCACGATCCTGGAAGGCGTCGCCGAGGCGACGGGCTTCACCCGCAATCCGGCGATGATCGCCGAGCATGTGCGTACCCGCCTTGCCCGCCAGATCTCGGCCGCCAACCAGGCGCCGGGCGGCTATCTGCCGCTGATCGCCCTGTCGCCGCAGTGGGAGCAGGCGTTCATCGAGTCCATCGTCGGCGACGGCGAGGAGCGCTCGCTGGCCATGGCGCCCTCGAAGCTGCAGGAATTCGTCCGCCTGGTGCGCGACGCCTTCGAGCAGGCGGCGCAGGCCGGCGAGGTGCCGGTGCTTCTGACCTCGCCGCAATCGCGGCCCTTCGTGCGCTCCATCGTCGAGCGCTTCCGCGCCCACACCACGGTGATGAGCCAGAACGAGGTGCACCCGCGCGCAAGGCTGAAAACGGTCGGATCCGTGTGATGAAAACGCGGGCGCCCGCAGCACGGCGGGCGCCGAACAACGGTTGCCGAAACGAGGGTTTGGGGGAGCGAGCGCTCAGACCTTGATGTCGACGCCTTCGGTCTTCTTGTCGCCGGTCTTGGCGGAATCGAGACTTTCGATGGCCTGGTCGATCGCGCCGTTCTGCTGGGCGATCTTGGCCTTGGCCTCGTTCTTGACGCGCTGGGCAACGTTGTTGAAGAGCATTTCCGTCGCCGTCTGGGTCTCGCTGACACCGACGGCGAAGACGTTGCTGGCGACGGCCTGCTGGTTCAGGAACTTCTGGGAATGGGCCTTCTGCTTGGCCTTCCACTGCTGCATCTGCTGGTAGGCGGACACCTTCTTGGTACTGCCGAAGCCGCGGCCAAAAGATTTTCCGATGAGAGCCATGGCGGTGGAAAGAGTCCCTGATCGTGCGCGAGTACCGGCTATTCGGAACCACTGTCGCCCCAACGGGGTTAACAACTTCTTAGCGGTTTCGCCTACGGCCAGTGAAGTATTGCGGAATGCGACGAATTGGGCGCAGGAGGGCCGCGCAAGCCCAGCTCAGGCGGGCACCTGCTGGGTGATGCAGTGGATGTTGCCGCCGCCGAGCAGGATCTCGCGCCCGGGAACGCCGACGATCTGGCGGCCGGGGAAGAGGCCGGCGAGGATCGCGGCGGCTGTGGCGTCGCTGCGCTCGTCGAGCAGGGGAAACACCACCCGCGTGTTGGCGATGTAGAAATTCGCGTAGCTGCCGGCGAGCCGTTCGCCTCCCTCGCGCACCATGCCGTTGTCGGCGGTCTCGATGCCCTGCGCCTCGGCCCTGGTCATGGTGAGGGGACCGGGCATCGGCAGGCGGACGATGCGGATCTCGCGCCCGCGCGCATCCCTTGCGGCGGACAGGAACTCGAATGCCTCGCGCGAGCGCTCGTGCTGCGGGTCGGTGCGATCATCGGTCCAGGTCAGCGCCACGACACCCGGTGCGCAGACAT
The DNA here is from genome assembly GCF_965276915.1 of Stappia sp. Lineage (GTDB taxonomy): Bacteria > Pseudomonadota > Alphaproteobacteria > Rhizobiales > Stappiaceae > Stappia. The sequence continues at coordinate 4,598,543 of NZ_OZ255709.1, read as the reverse complement.
GGATCAGGTTGTCGACATGGCCCGTCGTCTCGTCGAGATGGACGCCGCGCGGGATCCACAGGACCTTGCGCGCACCGAGATAGCGCTTCAGCCCGGCCTCGATCGAGGCGCGCGAGAGCTTCGGGTTGCGGCCCGGGGAAAGCAGGCATTCCTCCGTGGTGTAGACCGTGCCCTCGCCGTCGACATGGATCGCGCCGCCTTCCAGCACGAAGGGCGCGCGGTAGCGCTCGACGCCTTCGATCCCGGCGATCTGCGCTGCGACCTCGTCGTCGAGATCCCAGGGGTCGTAAAGACCGTCATGCTCGCCGCCCCAGGCATTGAAGCGCCAGTCGACGGCGCGCAGGCCGCCCTTCGCGCCGGTGACGAAGGTCGGTCCGATGTCGCGCATCCAGGCGTCGTTCGAGGGCAGGCGGACAAGACGGATGCCGGGCGACAGCAGGGCTCTCGCCCGGTCGTGTTCGGCGTCCGAGACGGCGATCGTGACCGGGTCGCTGGCATGGATCGCCTCGGCGACGGCGGCGAAGGCCTCCTGGGCGGGACGGGCATTCTCGCGCCAGTTGTCCGGTCGTTCGGGCCAGGCCATCCAGCAGCCCGAATGGGGCTCGAATTCGCCCGGCATGCGGTAGCCGTCATCGGCCGGCGTCGAGGCGAGAGGAGTGTCCATCCTATGGGGCCACTTCCTGCCCGCGCCGGCCGGCACCGCCGCCGGCGCCGTCCAGTGTTGCTATCGGTCCGTAGAGGTCCGGCCGACGGTCCCGGAAAACGCCCCAGGAGGCGCGCAGGGCGGCAAGCGCGTCGAGATCGAAGGTGGCGGCCAGCACCGTTTCCTCCGTCCGGTTCGCCTCCGCGACCTTGGCGCCGGTGGCGTCGGCAATGAAGGAGGAACCGTAGAAGACGAGTTCCGTGCCGCAGCGCCCCGGTTCCGCGCCGATCCTGTTGGAGGCGACGAGCGGCATCAGGTTGGCGCCGGCATGGCCCTGCATGACCCGCTGCCAGTGAGCGGCCGAATCCCAGTCCGGGTCGAGCAGTTCGGAGCCGATGGCTGTCGGGAAGAAGAGCATTTCGGCGCCCATCAGCGCCATGGCGCGGGCGGTTTCGGGAAACCACTGGTCCCAGCAGATGCCGACGCCGATGCGGCCGGCCTTTGTGTCCCAGACGCGGAAGCCGGTGTCGCCCGGGGAGAAATAGTATTTCTCCTGGTAGCCGGAGCCCTGCGGGATGTGGCTCTTGCGATAGACGCCGAGGTTGCGCCCGTCCGCGTCGATGACGGCGATGGAGTTGAAACGGGCCTGGCCGGCAAGCTCGTAGAAGCTCACGGGAATGACGATGCCGAGTTCTGCGGCAAGCGCCTGCATGCGGACGATCGCGGGATGCCCCTCTGCGGCTTGCGCGCGCAGCAGCAGGTCGGGCGCTTCGTCCTGGCAGAAATAAGGATACTCGAAAAGCTCCTGCGGCAGCACGATGTCGGCACCGCGCCCGGCCGCCTCGCGCACCAGTCGTTCCATGGCGGAAAGGTTGGTCTCGCGATCGGGCGTGCAGGCCATCTGCAGGGCGGCAAGGGTGACGTTTCTCATGAGGCTCCCGGAATGACGCGCTTGGTCCGGCGAGGGTAGCGGATGGCGTCCCCAAGGCCAATCGCGGAAGCGCGCCCGGCAACCGATCTCCCGCTTGATCGGAGACGCCCGACGGACTACCTCAGAAGCGGTCGGCGGAACGCGCCGGCGCATGCCTTGCACAAGGAGCCGCGATGTCCTCGATCAGCGTCGATCTGGCCGGTTACACCGACCTGCCGCCCGGCAAGGTGGCCACAATCGTCACCTATCTGGAGATGCGGGCGCAGCCGATGCCGCGCCGGGCCGAGCGGCCGGACCTGTCGCTGCAACGCATCGAGGCGCCGGATCCGGGCGACTATCGTGCGCTGTTCCGCGGGATCGGCGACGAATGGCTGTGGTTCGGCCGGCTGACGGGGAGCGATGATGACCTGCTCGCGCAGATCACCAGGCCCGGGCACGAAGTCTATTTCTGCCGCAGGAAGGGCGCGGCCGAACCGGTCGGCCTGCTGGAACTCGATTTCAGCGATCCGCGCGACGTCGAGCTTGCCTATTTCGGACTGGTCCCGCAGGAGATCGGCAACGGCGCCGGGCGCTGGCTGATGAACCAGGCGCTGTCGAAGGTCTGGTCGAGGCCGGCGACCGCGCGGCTTTTCGTCCACACCTGCACGGCCGACAGCCCGCAGGCGCTGGGCTTTTACCGGGACAGCGGTTTCGCGCCCTACAAGCGGGCGATCGAGATTTCCGACGATCCGCGGCTTTCCGGCGTTCTGCCGATGTCGGCGGCGCGCCATGTGCCGGTGATCGAGGGAGAGTAGGGCGGGCCTCAGCCGGTCATGCGCAGGACGGCCGCGCCGGTCGCCTTGAGAAGGTCTGACGGAGTTGTGGCAAACACGCTGTTCGGCGATCCGGCAGCGGCCCAGATCCCGGCGAATCGGATAAGATCCTCATCGAGATAGACGCGCGTTGCGGCGATATGGCCGAGCGGCGCGACACCGCCGATGGCGAAACCGGTGCGCTCGCGCACGGTGCGGCCGTTGGGGCGGACGAGCTTTTCGCCGATGCGCTCGGCAACGGCGGCCTCGTCGACGCGGTTCACGCCGCTGACGAGAAGCAGGATCACCTCGTCGCTCGCCTCACCGAGGAACACGAGCGACTTGACGATTTCCGCCACCTGGCACCCGCAGGCGGCGGCCGCTTCCTCCGCGGTTCGGGTGGAGGCGGGCATCTCGACGATGTCGATGGTCAGGCCGGCGTTGGCGGCCGCCTCGCGAACGCGGTCCGTGCTGCTGTTGTTTGCCATGGAGAAGTCTTAATCCTCGTTAACCATAAAACGTTGTTTGTTCGTGGACGAATCGGATCTGATGGGGCGGGACGGCTGCGGATGAAGTCGCATTATGGTAAGCATGTTTGTTAAGGGTTCGTTTACCTGCCTCGAACGGAACGATGTATGACCAGATCGCGTGACAATGTAGTGCCGCATGCCAAGGTGCGCAGCCTCCGGGAAGCCATCCGGAAGGTCAAGTTCGCCGAGGTCGAGCGCACCGACGTGGTGGTGGACTTGCAGGAATCGGAAAGGGCCCGCCTGGAACTTCTCGCCGAGGAGCTGCAGGACATCTTCAAGGAAGTTCCCGAGGACGACGACCAGTTCTCGTTCCAGATCGTGCCGGGCAACATCCCGCGCCTGTGGATCGACATCACCGGTCACGTGGCGATGGGCCGCGACAAGCGCACCTACCGCTTCCTCAAGGACACACGACTGGGTCGCACGGTCATTCTCGAGACGCCCGAACTCGACGACATGGCCGATTGCATCACCGAATATATCGCCGAGCGGGTGCTGGAGCGGGAGCGCGCCGTCGAGGGCGACTGGCTCAGCAAGCGTCTGAAGGAGCCGCCGCGCGCGGAAGCCGCGGTCGCGGCCGTTCCGCAGCAGTCGGCCCAGCCGTCTGCGGCCAGCGTGCCGCATGTGCGCGGGCTGTGGGGACCCTTCGCGGCCTTCGCCGTTGGCCTTCTGGTCGGCGCCGCGCTGCTGGTCGGCTATGCCTGGTTTGCCAATCCCCTGAACTGACGCCGGCGGCCCGTTTTTTCCCCTTGAGCTTAGCCTATCCGGGAATGTCGATCGCGTGCCGCGCGATCGTCGCGACCGCCTGCACTTCGTCGCGAGGAGCCTTCGAGACGAAGCCGCGCTCTTCCATCTCGCAGTGCCAGTTGCCCGGTGCGCCATCGATCGAGAACAGGTTGTAGCGGGCGGCCGGGCGCTTGTGTCCCGGTCCGTTGGAGGCCGAGGGCACGCCGATCACCGGCACAGGCCCGTGCGGTCCTTCGATGACGGTGCGGGTGGCAAGATGGGTGTGGCCGTGCAGGACGAGTTCGCAGCCTGCCCGCTTGACCGCGGCGCGCACACGCGAGGCATCGGTCAGTCGCTTGTTCCAGCCGGTGGCCCCCCGTTGCGGGGGATGATGGATGAGAAGGACGCGGAACAGGCCTTCCTCGCCAAGCCGTTCCAGGCAGTCCCGCAGCCGGCGCGTCTGGGCGGTGCCGATCCGGCCGGTGGCGAACCACGGGCCGCTGGCGCGCGCGCTGGAAACGCCGACAAGCGCCAGCGGACCGCGTCTGCGGACAAAAGGGAACGTGTCGGGCGTGGCGGCATCGCCGCTCATGTAGGGGCCCCAGGCGTGGACGGCGCGGCGCAGGGCGCCCGGCACATAGGCATCGTGATTGCCGGGAACGACGGTCAGCAGGTCGGGAGGGGCTATGTCGTCCAGCCAGTGCCGCGCCGCGGAAATCTCCAGGTCCAGCGCGATGTTGACGAGGTCGCCGGTCAGCGCGATGTGATCCGGGCCGTTGTCCTGGATATCCTCGACAAGGCCGGGAAGCCAGGCGCCGGCCATGGTCCGGGCGCGCGAGCGGTGCCAGTTGACGTAGCCGATCACCCGCTTGGAAACGAGGTCGCGGAATTTCGCGTCGGGCATCGGGCCAAGGTGGGGATCGGAGAAATGTGCGAGACGGAACATGCGCCCACATCAGGAAAGCATGCGGGTCCGGTCAAGCAAAAAGCGCCGCGGACAGGTCCGGGCGCTTCCATCCATCCTCTCGGGACGGTGCAGAACGGGAGGTCCCGACAGGGCGCGATGCGCTCCTGCCGCGTAACCGGCCGTGTCAGTTGCTGCTGAACGTGGTCAGCACCGCCGCGATGCGCGGGTTGGTCAGGTCGATGGCCGGCCGCCAAACATAACGGCGCCGGGCGCGGGTCGGGAACAGGACCGACAACATGGCTCTCTCCTTCGAGAACGCAGCATGGAAACGATGGGGGCCCATCGGTGAAAGGCGTCGTTCCTTCGGCTGCGAGGAGACAATCCCCGGAATCCCCTGCCTGAACAAGCGCCATTCGGGCATTTCTCCCATGCGCGGCGCGCATGGTGGGTTAAGTATCTGTTATCGGGCACCCGACTTCGAGCGGATCCCGTGTCGGGTGAAACCGGGTGCCGTGAAGAGGGTCAGTGGTATGCGGACCATCCTTCCGCTGAAAGCGATACGCAGGCTTGCGCTGGCGGCGACCCGCTACCAGCGGGCAATGACGCTCGGTGTCCGCGTCGTGGCACGGGATGCGGACGGCGCCATCCTGCTGGTGCGCCACACCTATCTGCGGGGCTGGTATCTTCCTGGCGGCGCCGTGGATGCCGGCGAGACGCTGGCAGAGGCCGCCTTGCGGGAACTGCGCGAGGAAACCGGCGTGCTGCCGGGCGCGGGCGCGGCGGCGGAGCTCTTTGCCATCTATCACAACCGGCGCGACCACCTGCGCGATCACGTTGCCCTTTACCGGCTTTCGGCTGTGCTCGTGCCGGAGGGCGCGCTACGGCCGAACCGCGAGATCCGCGAGGCGCGGTTCTTCGCGGTCGATGCGCTTCCCGAGGAGACGACGCCCGCCACTCGCCGGCGCCTTGCGGAGCTTGCCGGCGAGAGCGAGATCGCCCCGCTGTGGTAGCGGCCGCGCGCGGGGACGTGGATCAGGCCGCGCGGCCGAGACGGTCGCGCCCGTGCGGCCGGTCGAGATCGAGCTGCGGGCCGACGGGAACGATGCGGGTCGGGTTGATTGTCTCGTGCGAGCCGTAATAGTGCTGCTTGATCGTGGCGAGGTCGCAGGTGTCGGCAATGCCGGGCTGCTGGTAGAGCTCGCGCAGATAGCCCGAGAGGTTCGGATAGTCGGCGATGCGGCGGATGTTGCACTTGAAGTGGCCGACATAGACCGCATCGAAGCGCAGCAAGGTGGTGAACAGCCGCCAGTCGGCCTCGGTGAGCCGGTCGCCGGTCAGGTAGCGGCTCCCGCCGAGGCGTTCCTCGAGCCAGTCGAGGCTTTCGAAGAGCTTGCCGACCGCCTCCTCGTAGGCCGATTGCGTCGTCGCGAAGCCGGCCTTGTAGACGCCGTTGTTGACCGTGTCGTAGACGCGGGCATTGATGCGCTCGATCTCCTCGCGCAGCGCCTGCGGATGGAAATCCAGCGTTGCATCGACCCCCGGCAGTGCATCGAAGGCCGAATTGAACATCCGGATGATGTCGGCCGATTCGTTGGAGACGATGGTCTGCCGCTTGCGGTCCCACAGGATCGGCACGGTGGCGCGGCCGGTATAGGCGGGATCGGCCTTCACATAGACCTGCCAGGCGGCGCGCGCGCCGGTCTCGGGTTCGGCTTCCGAGAAGGTCCAGCCGTCTTCCAGCATCAGCGGCTCGACCGCCGACACGGTGATGACGTCCTCCAGCCGCTTGAGCTTGCGGAAGACCAGCGTCCGGTGCGCCCAGGGACAGGCATAGGAGACGATCAGGTGGTAGCGGCCGGCCTCGGCGGCAAAGCCGTCCCCGCCGGTCGGACCGGCAGCCCCGTCGGGCGTGACCCAGTTGCGAAACACTGAATCCTTGCGAACGAATCGACCTCCGCTGGAGCCGGTATCGATCCAGCCGGTCTTCCAGACGCCTTCGACGAGTTGACCCATGATGATGTCCTCCTGTGTCTGTTGTACCCCGGAGATGGGCCCTGTTGCCCGTTCTTCAACAACCTGAATGGTGCGTTCACCCGGGATGAACGGTGGGCGGTGATACAGGAAACTCTTTACGGACCGGGTGTTGCATGATACCGACCGCCCTCGCATCAGATGAAGGGCGCGCGCCTTGCGACCCGACAGGCCGGATGAAGATGATCAGGATCGAACGCCAGCGACGACGAGAATTGCGACGAGGCCAGCCCTCGCGCGTCGTCACACGCGTGCCTTGAGACACCGGTAGAGCGGTTCGAAAGATCCCTCGGAACGGTTCGACAGGCACGGTTTCCTGCCTGACTGTCCCGATCCCGAGAACCGATCATGCTCGCTCTTTCCTGGCTTATCCGGAACGAAACCCCCGAAGACCTTGCCGCCATCGAGGCCCTGCAGGCCGATGCGTTCGGCCCGGGCCGTTTTGCCAAGACCGCGTTCCGTCTGCGTGAAGGCGTCGATCACGACCCGCGCCTGAGCTTTGTCGGCATGAGCGGGGATGTCTTTGCCGGCTCGGTCTGGCTGACGCCGATCACCATCGGCGGCGCGCCGTCGCAGCTGCTCGGGCCACTGGCCGTCGCGCCGGCCTTCAAGAACAAGGGACTGGGGCGGCTGCTGGTCAACCAGTCGCTGAAGACGGCACTGGCTTTCGGCGAGCGCAGCGTCCTGCTGGTGGGTGATGCGCCCTATTACGGCCCGCTCGGGTTCGAGCCCGTGCCTCCGGGCTCGATTACGCTGCCAGGGCCTGTCGATCCGGCGCGGGTGCTTGTCGCCAATCTCGTGCCGGGTTCCCCCATGCCGGTCGGACAGGCGCGCGGCGGACGCGGATGAGGCCGCGTCAGCGTCCCTCGCGGTACCACAGGAGCGAGACCGCGCCGAGCAGAAGCGCCAGACCGAGAAGGCCGGCGAAAAGCGGGTAGCGGTCAATCCCCTTGAGCAGGCTCGCATCGCTGGTGCGGAACCCGATCCAGCCGTCGCCGGCAAAGCTTGTCGCGCGGCGCAGCGGCACGACGCGCGGTATCAGCACGTTGCCGCCGGCATCCACAAGCCGCCGCACGCTGCCGCCTGTCTCCTCGGCAAGCGGTGCCAGCGTTTCGGTGGTGGAGAGCACGTCGGTGAACTCGCGCGGATTGGGCGGGCCGACATGAACCAGGGCCTTGCGGCTGCCATCGTCGACCGAATAAAGACCCAGATCGGGAGCGGGTGCGCTGGCGCGCCAGAGGCCAGGCGACACTTCGGTCGGCGTCAGGTTGCGGGTCTCGCCGCCCGGCAGTGTCAGTGTCATGTCGCCGACGCTCTCGCCGATCGTCTGGCGCTCGGCGACAACCTCGACGCCGCGCGAGGTGAGCCGCAAGGCCTCTTCCTCGAGGTCAGGTTCCTTCATCAGCCAATGGGCGAGGCGACGCAGCAGCGCCACATGCGGGCCGCCGCCCTCGTAGCCGCGCGCCCACAGCCAGACATGGTCGGACAGCAACACGGCGACGCGGCCCTCGCCCTCACGGCTCAGCACCAGCAGCGGCTTTTCCTCCGCACCGGTCATCAGCGTCTCGCCGTTGCGGATGGTGGCATCGACGAGGCGGAACCAGCGGCTCCACGCCGGCGGCTCGACGTTGCCGCCGGGCAGGCCCCGGGTCACCGGATGGCGGCTGCCGGTTTGCGAGATCGCCGCCCGGAAGGGTTCCTCGTAGATCATGCCGCTCGGCTCGGCCGGCAGCACGGGCGACAGCGGCGTGCGATAGATGCTGCCGCCCTCGGCATAGTCGGGACCGCCTGCGACCAGCACCGCGCCGCCCTCGCGCACGAAGCGGGCGATGTTGTCGAAGTAGAGCAGCGGCAGCACGCCGCGCCGTTCGTAGCGGTCGAAGATGATCAGGTCGAACTCGTCGATCTTGACCGAGAACAGCTCGCGGGTCGGGAAGGCGATCAGCGACAGCTGGTTGATCGGCGTGCCGTCCTGCTTGTCGGGCGGACGCAGGATGGTGAAATGCACGAGGTCGACGGACGCATCGGATTTCAGCAGGTTGCGCCAGGTACGCTCGCCCGCATGCGGGCTGCCGGAAACGAGCAGCACCCTCAGGTTCTCGCGGATGCCCTCGACGGTGACGACGACGCGGTTGTTGAGTTCGGTGAGTTCGCCCTCCAGCGTGTCTGCGGAGAACTCGAAGATGTTGTTGCCGCCATGGGCGACGGTGACGGGAATGTCTATGGTCGAGCCGGGCTGGGCGCGTTGCTGCGTGACGATCTCGCCGTCGCGCCGCACGGTGATGGTGACCCGGTCCGAGGCGCTCTCAACGCCGCGATCCTGTAGCTGCAGGGTGACCACCTGCTCGGAGCCGACAAGGGCGAATTTCGGCGCGCGGGCGATGGCGAGACGGCGGTCGATCTCGTCCTCGACGCCCGTCACAAGCGCATGCAGCGGTGCGTCGAAGCCAAGGTCGGCGGCCTTTTCGGGAATGTCGTGGACTTGCCCGTCGGTGATCATGACGCCGCCGCCGATCCGCTCTGGCGGCACGTCGGACAAGCTGTCGGCCAGCGCGGAGAAGAGCGCCGTGCCGTCCGCCGTGGCGCCGTCGCCGCGGGCGGCGCGGGTGACGCGCAACTCGTAGCCGGGGAGTGCGGCGAAACGCTGCTCAAGCGCGGCAAGGGCCTCATTGGTGGACGTGGCGCGATCTCCCAGGCGCTGGCTCTGGCTCTCGTCGACGACGATCGACACGATGCTGCTCAGCGGCTCGCGGTCCTCCCGCTCGATAGCCGGGCCGGCAAGGGCGAAGACCAGCAGTGCCATGGCCATGACGCGCAGCGGCCATGCGGGCAAGCGCAGGACGAAGGCGGCAAGCGAAAGCGCGAGCGCGGCAATGGTCGCGGCGGCCAGCAGCCAGACGGGAAACAGCGGCGCGAAGGAGAGGGACCAGATCACGCGATCGCTCCTATTGTCCGAGACGTTCGAGAAGGGCGGGGATGTGCACCTGGTCGGCCTTGTAGTTGCCGGTCATCGCATACATGACGATATTGACGCCGGCACGGAAGGCGTATTCGCGCTGGACCGCGTCGTTCGGCACGGTCGGAAACAGGTAGTTGCCGGCCTCGTCGATCGCCCATGCGCCGGCGAAATCATTGCCGGTGATGAGAACGGGCGAGACGCCGTCGCCCCCGCGTACCGGCCTGCCGGGTTCCCCGGCCGCCTGCTCGCTTGCCTCCACCCAGAGCGGTCCGCCGGAATAGCGTCCCGGGAAGGTCTCGAGGAGGTAGAAGGCCTTGGTCAGGACATGATCGGCCGGAACCGGCTCCAGCGGGGGCATGTCGAGCCCGTCGAGCACGGCGCGCAGGCGCAGCACGGCCGGCGAGGTTCCAAGGCCGATGCCGGCGGACAGCTGGTCGGCGGTGTCGAAGAGGATCGTGCCGCCATTGCGCATGTAGGTGTCGATGCGGGCCAGTGCCTCGGAGGAGGGACGCGCTGTGTCGGCGGAAATCGGCCAGTAGAGGATCGGGTAGAAGGCGAGTTCGTCGCTGGCGATGTCGACGCCGACCGGCGCCTCGGGCTCCAGGGCGGTGCGGGTGGAGAGATAGCGCGTCAACCCGAGCAGGCCCTGGCGGCTGGCCGTGTCGCGGTCCGGCTGGCCGGTGAGGACATAGGCAAGGCGGGTGTCGAGCGTCGCCTCCAGGGCGGCAAGGTCGCCGGAAGTCTCCTGTGCCCGGGGCTCTCCGGCGGCAAGCGTCATGGCACAGGCGAGAACCAGCCCTGCGGGCAGGACCCGGCCCAGCCGGCCGCGCAGCGCCGTGCGGTCGCCGCGCAGCCAGATCATCGCGATCGCGTCGGCGAACAGCAGCAGCAGGGCGATCAGGAAAAGGGCGGGGCGCAGGTCGGTTGCCGCCGATGCCGGATAGCCGGTAACGCGGGCGGTGCCGCCGAGCGATGCGAGGTCGAGCTCCATCACCTGTTCCGGCGCGGTGAGAAGGTTGATTGCCCGGAAGGCGTCGTCGCTGCCGTAGAGGCCCGGCGGATGGCGCCGGCTCGGGGCGACGTCCTGCTGCGAGGCGGCAACCGGAACCGCTGCCGTCGATGGCGAGCCGAGCCGGCCATAGCCGTCAAGCAGGCGCACTGGCGGCAAAAGGGTTTCCGAGGGATCGGTCGCGGCCGCAGCCGTGGTCGGGGCGGTCTGCGTGCCGGCCTCGTCGTTGGCGGGAGCGGCCGAGGAGAGGCTGACGATCCGCCGCAGCATGGCGACGAAACTGCCGGAAATCGGCAGGTTCGACCAGCCGGTATCGGCCGTCACGTGGAAGAGGACCACGGTGCCGCGTCCGCGCGCGGTGGCGGTGACGAGCGGCGTGCCGTCGGCGAGCGTTGCCCAGGTGCGGTCGGCAAGGTCCGGTCCCGGTTCGGCGAGCACCTGCCGGTTGACGGTGACGTCGGCGGGCACCGGCATGCGGGCGAAGGGGGACGCCTCCGAGAAGCTGGCGAGCGGCTGCGGCTCTTCCCAGGACAGGCTGCCGCCCAGGGTCCTGTTGCCGGCCCGAAGGGGCGTGGGGATCAGCTCGTCCGACCCGCCGGCCAGGCGCGGTCCGGCGAAGCGCACCAGTATGCCGCCCTGCTCGACCCAGTCCCGGACCCGTTCGAGGGCCGCGTCCGGCATGCGCCCGACATCGGCGAGCACCAGAACGGAAACACCTTCATCAATGAGCTCAGGAAGGGCGTTGTCGAGGTTTTCGCTGCGTGGCCGGCGCAGCTCCGAAAAGGGCGACAGCGCCCGGTCGAGATAGTAGAGCGGCGACAGCAGGGGCTGCGCCTGGTCGGCGGAGGCGCCAGAGACGAGGCCGACCGTGCGCCGCTGCCAGCGATCGTCCAGCAACTGGACGCCGGCGGCGCTGTTTTCACCTGCGACCTCGAGCCGGGCGATATCGTTGCGGAGCTCGACGGGGAGGTTGAAGGACACCTCGCCCACATCCGTGTCGTCCTCGAAGACGGGGGCCGCCTCGCCAAGCACCAGTCCGCGCAGGTCGAGCGCCCGCACCACCAGGTCAGCGGGCGCTGCGTCGCCGCGCAGCACGGCGGCGGTCAGCGCATCGATGTCGTTGCGGGCATCGGCGAGTGCTGTCGGGCGCGGCAGGCCGGTCAGCACGCTCAGTTCGGCGTCGCCGGCCAAGGCGCGAAGATCTTCCAGGAAGCGCGGTGTTGTCTCGCGGGCGATGCCGTCGCTCAGCCAGACGATGGCGTCGGGCGGCTGGTCGGCAGCCGCCTTGCGCAGGGCCAGCGTCAGTTCGCCGCGCGCGGTCGGCCAGGAGCGCGGCTCCAGCACCCGGAGCCGCTCCAGCGCGGCATTGGCCGTCTGCGAGACCAGCGGCTGGTCCGGCCCTTCGGCGGTTGCCGCGAACAGAACGGGCCGGCCGCTGTCGGCGGCGGCCGTGATCAGTCGCTCCGCCGTCTGGCGCTGCCGGTCCCAGGCTCGGGCCGAGGCCCAGCCATTGTCGAGCAGGACCCAGAGCGGTCCGTTGCCGGCGGGCGCGTCGGCGCTTGGCCGCCAGACGGGACCCGCGAGCGCGAAGATCAGCGCGGCGGCGAGACACAGGCGCAGGATCGTCAGCCACAGCGGGCTCTTGTCGGGGGTCTCCTCGCGCCGGTCGATGTCGGCAAGCAGCCGGGCGGGGGGGAAGGCGACCCGGCGCGGGCTTGGCGGGATCAGCCGCAGCAGCCACCAGATGACCGGCAGCAGCAGCAAGGCGGCAAGGGCGAGCGGGGCGGTGAAGCCGAGGGGCAGGAAGGAGGTCATGCATCGACCCCCTTGGTGCCCTGCATGGGAATGCCGCTCAGCCGGCTGTGCAGCAACAGCATCGGCTCGGATGCCGGACGGTCGGTGTGGTGGACGAGGAAGGTCCAGCCGGCCCTGCGGGCGGCGTCGCCAATGGCGGCGCGGTGCGCCTCAAGCCGATCCGTATAGGCCTTTTTCCACTCTTCGGCCTTGCCGCTGGTCAGGCGGAAGCCGGTCTCGGGGTCGCGGAATTCGGTGCGCCCGGCGAAGGGGAAGGTTTCCTCGACGGGGTCGAGCACCATGACCATGTGGGCGCGCGCGCCGGAAGCCGCGACCTTGCGCATCCATGCAAGGGTGCCCTCGACCGGATCGAGCAGGTCGCCGATCAGGACAACGTCGGAGAAACGGCGGATATCCTGGGGTTCGGGCAGGCTGGCGGGGTCGGCGAGATGGGCGAGGGCGGCGGCGATGCGTTCGGCCGCATGGCGATCGGCCACCGGCTTGCGCAGTCCGGGCAGGCCGATGCGCTCGCCGGTTTCGGCAAGCAGGTCGGCCAGCGCCAGCAGCAGGACCAGCGCCCGGTCGCGCTTGATCGTGGCGGAGAGATGCGAACGGAACGCCATGGACGGGGAAAGGTCGGCCCACAGCCAGACGGTATGGGCGGCCTCCCACTCGCGTTCGCGGACATAGAGGTGGTCGTCGCGGGCGGAGCGGCGCCAGTCGATGCGCTTGACCGGTTCTCCGGCGACAAACGGACGGAACTGCCAGAAATTCTCGCCGGAACCGGACCGGCGGCGGCCATGCCAGCCGGCATTGGTGGTCATGGCGACCTGGCGTGCCTCGACCAGGAGGTCGGGCAGAGCGTCGGCAAGCGAGCGCGCGCCGGCGACGACCTGCGGCCAGCTTTCACCCTGCTCCTCGCCGGATGTCGGCCTGCCCGGTGTCGCCTGGAACCCGAAACGCGCGAAACCCTCCATGGACTGTTCCTAGCCGATCCGGCTTTTCAGGCGGCCGATGAGCCCGCGTATGGTGTGGCCGTCCGCGCGGGCGCCGAAGGTCAGCGCCATGCGGTGCTGCAGGATCGGTTCGGCCAGCGCCAGCACGTCGTCGACGGAAGGCGCCAGCCTGCCGTCGACCAGCGCGCGGGCGCGCACGGTCAGCATCAGCGCCTGGCTGGCGCGCGGCCCCGGTCCCCATGCGATCAGCTCGGTCAGTTCGTCGTCGGTCTCGCCCGGACGGGCGGAGCGGACAAGTTCCAGGATCGCCTCCACCACGCTCTCGCCGACCGGCATGCGGCGCACCAGCTGCTGGCAGGCGATCAGGTCGTCGCCGTTCATCACGGCGGTGGCGGCGGCATCATGCGCGCCGGTGGTCTCCATCAGGATGCGGCGTTCGGCCTCGCGGTCGGGATAGTGCACGTCGATCTGCATCAGGAAGCGGTCGAGCTGGGCCTCGGGCAGGGGATAGGTGCCTTCCTGCTCGAGCGGGTTCTGCGTCGCCAGCACGTGGAAGGGACGGGGCAGGTCGTAGCGCTGCCCGGCGATCGTCACGTGGTACTCCTGCATCGCCTGGAGGAGGGCCGACTGGGTGCGCGGGCTGGCGCGGTTGATCTCGTCGGCCATCAGCACCTGCGAGAAGACCGGGCCCTTGATGAAGCGGAAGGCGCGGGAGCCGTCCCGGTCCTGGTCCATCACCTCGGCGCCGAGAATGTCGGAGGGCATCAGGTCGGGCGTGAACTGGATGCGTCGGGCATCGAGACCGAGCACCGTGCCGAGCGTTTCCACCAGCTTCGTCTTGGCGAGGCCGGGCACGCCGACCAGCAATCCGTGACCGCCGGAGAGCAGCGTGACAAGGGCCCGCTCGACGACGCTTTCCTGACCGTAGATGACGCGCGCGACCTCGCTGCGCGCGCCGGCGATCTTTTCCATCGCCGTCTCCGCGTCGCGGGCTACCTGTTCGTGGTCGATGTCCGGTGAGGTGATCGCGCTCATGGTCGGTATACGCCTCCTGCTTCGTTTGGACCGCCTGGCCGCCGTTTCCGGCAGCATGCGGCTGATCGGCGCCGGGTGACCCGGATTGCCTGGCCGGCGCGACATTTCGGCAGTGGCGCGCAGGACTCACATTGGCAACGCGACGATGGTAACCCATGTCATGATAGGGTATGGGCCAAATCATGGCGGGGACAACGGAATTGGATCAAAAAGCAGCGACACGAAGGAAATCGGGGACGTCCGATGCAATTCCCGAGGGTCTTGCGGATCTGGTCGCACGCGCGGGGAGCAGTCGCGGCACGCCGCCGGTGGAGCGCTGGAACCCGCCCTTCTGCGGCGATATCGACATGCGTATCGCCGCCGACGGGCGCTGGTTCTACATGGGCTCGCCGATCGGCCGGGAGGCGTTGGTGCGCCTGTTCGCCTCGGTGCTGCGCCGGGACGAGGACGGTCGTCACTACCTGGTGACGCCGGTGGAGAAGGTGGGGATCACGGTCGAGGACGCGCCGTTCCTGGCGGTCGAGCTTCATGCCGAGGGCGAAGGCGCCGCGCAGGTCCTGACCGTGCGCACCAATGTCGGCGATGTGGTGCGGATCGATGCCGAGCATCCCCTTCGTTTCGAAGATGAAACTGGCACGGGCGGGCTCAAGCCCTATATCAGGGTCCGGGGCGGGCTGGACGCCCTGTTCGCACGGCCCTTGCTGTATCAGCTGGCAGATCTTTTCGAGGACCATACGGTGTCGGGCGAAACCCTGACCGGCGCATGGAGCTCCGGCCGGTTCTTCCCGGTCTCGCCCGGTGGCGCCGCGACAACAGGTGAGGCATCTTGACGGCGTTCGTGGAACAGCGGATCGCGATGACGGGGGAGGGGCAACTGACGGCCCGTGCCTTCGCCGAACAGGCGCGCACGCGCCTTGTTTCGCCCGCGACCGACGAGGTCGGCGATCACATCCTCAATCCGGATCTCGGGCCCTTCGCCTTCGCCAAAAGGCCGCCGCGCGACGCGGCGGTGCTGATCCCGGTGATCGAACGGCCGGCCGGGGCGACCATCATCCTCACCCGGCGCACCGACCATCTGACCAGTCACGCAGGGCAGATCTCCCTGCCCGGCGGCAAGATCGATCCCGACGACGACGGTGCGGTCGGCGCCGCCCTGCGCGAGGCCGAGGAGGAAATCGGGCTCGATCCGCGTTTCGTCGAGACGCTTGGCGTCCTGCCGACCTACCTGACCGGATCGGGTTACCGCGTCGCGCCGGTGGTCGCCCTTGTCGGGCAGGAGGCGCAATTGGTGCCGAATCCCGACGAGGTGGCCGATGTTTTCGAAGTGCCGCTTGCCTTTCTGATGAACGACGCCAACCATTTGCGGCAGTCGCGCGTCTTTGCCGGCAAGCCGCGCTATTTCTATGCGATGCCCTATGGCGAACGCTATATCTGGGGCGTCACTGCCGGAATCCTCCGGCTAATGTACGAGACGGTTTGCCGCTGATGTTGCGTATCATCCTGACCCAGCTACTGCTTTTCTCCCTGCCTTTCATCGGTTTCGCGATCTGGCTGTTCATCACCAAGAAGGCGCAGACATCGGAGAACTGGCGCAAGGGGCCGATGGTCTGGCTGGTGATCGCCGGCGGTGTGCTGGTTATCGGCGGGCTGGTGATGCTTACGACCCGCGAGGGCCTGCCGGAGGGCAAGACCTATCGTCCGGCCGAGCTGCGCGACGGCGAGTTCGTGCCGGGCCACTTCGAGTAGCCTTGCGGGAAACGGCGTCCACATGACCGCGCGTATCGATTCCGACTGGCTTTGCGAGCCGGGCCTGCAGGCGGCGTTCGATGCTATCGGGCGTGACGGCGACAGCGTGCGTGTGGTTGGCGGTGCGGTGCGCAACACGCTGATGGGGCTGCCCGTCACCGATATCGATATCGCCACCGATGCTGTCCCCGACACTGTCATTGCACGTGCCGAAGCGGCCGGGCTGAAAGCCGTTGCGACCGGCTACGAACACGGGACAATCACCGTGGTGAGCCATGGCACCGCCTATGAGGTGACGACGCTGCGCGAGGATGTCGAGACGCATGGCCGTTCTGCCACCGTCCGCTTCGGTCGCGACTGGCAGCGCGACGCGGAACGGCGCGATTTCACCATGAACGCGCTTTACGCGGCGCGCGACGGCATCGTGCACGATCCGGTCGGCGGGCTGCCGGACCTTGCCGCGCGCCATGTCCGCTTCATTGGCGATGCGCATCGCCGGATCCGCGAGGACTATCTGCGCATCCTGCGTTTCTTCCGGTTCCATGCCCAATATGGAGACGGTGCGCTCGACGAGGAGGGGCTTGCCGCGGTCGTGGAGCTGAAGGCCGGGATCGCCGGCCTTTCGGCGGAACGGATCGGCATGGAGATGCGCAAGCTTGTCTCGGCGCCCCGTGCGGCGGAAACGCTTGCCGAGATGGAGCGCGCCGGCGTGACGCCGATGGTGCTGGCAACGCAGGCGGGCCTTGCCCCGTTCCGCGCGCTGCGCGCGCTCGACCATCTTGCGCCGAACACGAGGGATCCGGCGCTGGCGCTCGCCGCGCTCAGCGACGGCGATGCGGCGGAACTCGACGCGGTCGCCGATCACCTGCGGCTTGCCAATGCGGAGCGGCGCCGGATGAAGGCGGCCTTTTCCGCCTCGCGCTGGCTGGCGGAAGGACTTGCGGCGAGGGGGCCGGGAGGCGACCCGCGGCTGGCGCTTGAACTCCTCCACCGCTTCGGCCGGGAGGCAGGCGTCGACGGGGTGCTGCTTGCCTGGTCGAACAGCGGGCCGGGGCCGGACGATCCGGCTTTCAAGGCACTCCTGGCGCAGGCCCTCGATCTTGATGCACCGGTCTTTCCGCTTTCCGGCCGGGACCTGACCCGCGCAGGCGTTGCCGCGGGACCGGAAATCGGCCGCCGGCTGGCGCTGGCGGAGGACCGCTGGGTGGCGAGCGGGTTCACGCTCGAGCGGGCGACCTTGCTGGATATCGCTGTCGCCGGCTGAAATACGGCGGCCGGCATCGGTCGAAGGCTGCGGCCGTTCACTCTTCGGCGAATTCGCCGGTGATCTTCAGGCCTTCGATTTCCGTGGCGCCGTCGTTCTTGACGATCGTGCGGGGCACGGCACCGGCCTCGCGGGCCAGTGCCTCGGCAAACGTTGCGGAGTGGGTGACAATCCAGATCTGGCTGCGCTCGCAGGCGCGGGCGACGATCCGGGCAAGCGGCTCCAGAAGGTCCGGATGCAGGCTCGCCTCCGGCTCGTTGAGGGCGACGAAGGCCGGCAGGCGGTAGGCGAGCAGCGCACCGGCGAGCGCCAGGAAATTGAGCGTGCCGTCGGAGAGTTCGCGCGCCTCGAACGGGCGGGCAAGGTCGGGGAAGCGCATGGCGATGGCCGCATGGCCGCCATCCAGCCGGATGTCGAGGCGGGCGCCGGGAAAGGCGTCGTCGATGGCCGCGTCGAGATCGACGGTGTCGACCCTGACCTCGGCGAGCGTCGCGAAGACGGCGGCGAGATCGGCCCCGTCGGAGGACAGGGTCGGCGTGGTCAGGGCGAGCGCCGGGCGGCGCAGCGGCGAGCCGTCATCGGTGCGGAAACCGTGATAGAAGCGCCAGTCGGAAAGCGTGCGGCGAACGATGTCGAGCTCGGGGAAGCGGCCGCCGTCGCGAAAGGCGAACAGCGCGGTTTCCGAGCCCAGCACCTCGTTGTCATAGGTCAGGCGTTCGCCTCCTGCCGCCCGCAGCCAGACGGAAGGACCGGAACGCTGCATCAGCACGATGTCGCGCGTGCCGGAAGCAATCGTCAGCCTTTCTTCCTTCACCAGCGGTTCGAGCGGGAGGGCGGCATCGGAGCCGAGCTTTGGCAGGCCGATCTCGATTGCATAGGAAAGGTCTCCAAGCCGCGCCTTGAGGCTCAACCGCACGGGCGCGCCGCGCTTGCGCTCGCCCGCCCAAAGGACGCTTTCCACCCCGCCCTCCTCGGCGATGGCGCAGGTGATGCGGCCAAGAGCTGCCTGCTGGAGCAGGGAGAGCCCCCGGTAGAGATTGGTCTTGCCGGTGCCGTTCTTGCCGACAAACACGTTCAGCGCCCCGACCGGCATGTGCACGGCGCGCAGGGAGCGATAGTTGGTGATGGAAACCGAGCTCAGCGGAGGCAGGGACACGGCGGATCCGTTTTCCTGGAAGGGTGAGGCCCGCTCAGGGCCATTTCACCACCGGGGGCATGGAGGAGAGGATCGAGGCGACATTGCCGCCCGTCTTCAGGCCGAAGATCGTGCCACGGTCGTAGAGCAGATTGTACTCGACATAACGGCCGCGGCGCACCAGCTGTTCCTCGCGCTCCGCCTCGTTCCAGGGTTTGTGGTAATTGGCGCGCACCAGCTTCGGGTAGATGTCGTGAAAGGCGAGCCCGACGGCCTGGGTGAAGGCGAAATCCGCGTCCCAGTCGCCGGAATTGAGATAGTCGTAGAAGATGCCGCCGACGCCGCGCGCCTCGTTCCGGTGCTTGAGAAAGAAATAGTCGTCGCACCACGCCTTGTAGCGCGGATAGTCGGCCACTTCGTGCGCCTGGCAGGCCGCTTGCATTGCGCCATGGAAGGCGAGCGTGTCCGCGTCTTCCTGCGTGCGCCTTGCATCGAGCACCGGCGTGAGGTCGGCACCGCCGCCGAACCACTGGCGGGTCGTCACCACCATGCGGGTGTTCATGTGCACCGCCGGCACATGCGGATTGTGCATGTGGGCGATCAGCGAGATGCCGGACGCCCAGAAGCGCGGGTCTTCGGACGCGCCGGGGATCTGGCCGCGAAATTCGGGCGAGAACTCGCCATGCACGCTCGAGACATGGACGCCGACCTTTTCGAAGACGCGCCCCTTCATCATCGACATGACGCCGCCGCCGCCCTTGGCCCCGGTCGAATCGGTACGCTCCCACGGTGTGCGCTCGAAGCGTCCGGCGGGGAGGGCGGCAAGCTCTCCGGGAAGGGCAGCATGTTCGGCGGCGTCGTCCTCGATCGCCTCGAAGGCGGCGCAGATCCGGTCGCGGAGCGCGCGGAACCAGGTTTCGGCCTGTGGCTTGCGCGTCTCGATGTCTTCCGGCACCGGACCGCCGCGCGCCTCGCTGTTGCCACCTGCCGTCTGTCCGCTCATTCCCGTCACCTTCGCCAGCACATTCGTGAAACCCGACCGCTTCATGGCAGATGCGGACGCCCGGGAAAAGGTCTGGCGGTCGCGACGGTGCGCCGCGCCGGCCGGCGGCGGCCCTTACGAAGGGAAGCTCCCGGTCTGGCGCAAGGCCTCCCCGAGCACCATCGCACCGGCGACCGCGACGTTGAGCGAGCGCATGCCGGGGGTCAGGGGGATGATGAGGCGCGCATCGGCTGTGTCGTGGACGGCAGGCGGGACACCGGCGGATTCCCGCCCGAGCAGGAGAAGGTCGTCCTTGCGGAAATCGAAGCGATGGTAGGGCTCGCTGCCCGCCGTTGTCAGCAGGACGAGCCGTCGCTCTTCCGCCCCGCGCCAGGTTTCGAACGCCTCGAACGTGACGTGGCGGCGCAGGGCAACGCGCTCCAGATAGTCCATGCCGGCCCGCTTCAGCGCGTGGTCGGAAAGCGGAAACCCGGCCGGCTCGACGACATGCACGGCGATGTCCATGCAGGCGGCGAGGCGCAGGATCGTGCCGGTGTTCTGCGGGATGTCGGGCTGGTAGAGAACGAGATCTGGCATTGTTGCAAGTGTCCGGAGCTTGGAAGCGCGAGGTGGCGCCCCATATGCTGGTTGCGGGTACGGGTGGTTGCCCGCATCCTCAGGCCTGCGCGCCTTTAGCGGGACTGCCGGATTCGGCCGTCAGGGCGTGTCGGTCCCTCCGACAGGGATCGTGCGTTGGCGCGCCATACTTCACGTCACGCCGCATTTCGCGCCAGACTTATTGCCCCGCCCCGCCTTCCCGGCAATAGCAAAGGAACAGTCCGCCCGTGTTCGAACGCCTGCTCGTCTGGTTCGAGACCCGTCTCGACCCGCTGAAGCCGCTTCCCGACAGGCCGGTGCCGAAAACGGGCTTTGGCTATCTCTGGTTCTTTGTCTCCCAGGCGAAGGCGGCGTTTCTCGCCATGCTGGTGCTGGGCGGCGTGACGGCCCTGATCGAGGCGGCGCTCTATGTTTTCGTCGGCGACCTCGTCGACATGATGCAGACGGGCGCGCGCGCGGATTTCCTCGCCGACCATGCGCCGGTACTGATCGCCATGGCGCTGACGGTGCTGGTGCTGCGGCCGGTCGTCTCGGCGCTGACCTCGCTGGTCGAGGAGCAGATCATCGTTCCCGGCTTCTTCAACCTCGTGCGCCTGCAGGGGCATGCGCAGGTCGTCGGCAAGTCGCTCGCCTATTTCCAGGACGAGTTCGCCGGGAGGATCTCGCAGAAGGTCTGGCAGTCGGGGCAGGCGGCGGGCGACTTCATGGTCAGCCTGCTGCAGATCATCTGGTTCATCGTCGTCTTCGCGCTGTCGACACTGGCGCTGGTGACGCGCCTAGATCCGCTGTTCGGTGTCGTCGTGGCGCTCTGGCTGGCGGCGTTTGCCGGGGTCTCGGCCATCTATGTGCCGCGCATCCGGGCTCAGGCGAAGGCCAGCGCGCATGCCTCGTCCGGCGTGACCGGCCGCTTCGTCGACACCTATGGCAATATCCAGACGATCAAGCTGTTCAGCGATATCGACCGGGAAGCGGTGGAGACGCGCGGCGCCTACGAGACCTTCCTGGCGGCCATCCGGCGCTTCACCCGCACGCTGACGGCCGTGCGCTGCCTGATGAGCCTGCTCTCGGGCGTCATGATCGCGATGATCGGCGTGCTCGCCGTGCTGGCCTGGCAGGCGGGCAGCGTCACCACCGGCGACGTGGCGCTGGTGCTGGGACTGGTGCTGCGCCTCAACGTGCTGCTCGGCCGCCTGATGGGCCAGCTCAACGGGCTGTTCCGGGCGCTGGGCACGCTGCAGGACAGCGCCGAGACGATCACCCGGCCGGTAACGGTGCCCGATGCAGCACAGGCGCCGCAGCTGAAGGTGTCGGAAGGGCGTATCTCGTTCGACGGCATCCGCTTTCACTACGGCAAGGCGGGCGGGGTGATCGACCGTCTGTCGGCAACGATCCGGCCGGGAGAGCGGGTCGGCGTCGTCGGCCGGTCGGGGGCGGGCAAGTCGACGCTGGTCAACTTGCTGCTGCGCTTCTACGACTTGGAAGGCGGGCGCATCCTGATCGACGGACAGGATATTTCCGGCGTCACGCAGGCCTCGCTGCGCGGGCAGGTCGGCGTGGTGACGCAGGACACCTCGCTGCTGCACCGCTCGATCCGGGACAACATTGCGCTCGGGCACCGGACTGCGAGCGAGGAACTGGTGCGGGAAGCGGCGCGGCGCGCCCATGCGCTGGAGTTCGTCGAGGCGCTTGCCGACAGCCGCGGGCGCACCGGCTTCGACGCCCATGTGGGCGAGCGCGGCGTCAAGCTCTCCGGCGGCCAGCGGCAGCGCATCGCGATTGCCCGGGTGCTTTTGAAGAACGCGCCGATCCTGGTGCTCGACGAGGCGACCTCGGCGCTCGATTCGGAGATCGAGGCGGCGATCCAGGACAGTCTCAACGAACTGATGGCCGGCAAGACGGTGATCGCCATCGCACACCGGCTGTCGACGATCGCGGCGATGGACCGGCTGATCGTCATGGACGAGGGGCGTATCGTCGAGGACGGCAGCCACGAGGACCTGCTGCGCAATGGCGGTCTCTACGCGGATCTCTGGGCGCGTCAGTCGGGCGGTTTCCTGCTTGCCGAGGATGTGGCCTGACGAGACGGGCAGCAGCGGCCGGTGGGGAGAACGTTGCATGAACGCAACAGTGATTCCGGATCGATCCTTCGGGTTCGAATTACCCCTTTGCAACTTCCGGTGATCGTGTAGTGTGCCCGCATCGGTCACCGGCTCCGGTCGGCTGACCCTTTGCGGACCCTCCCCGGGTCCTTGTCGAGCGGGTGGAGTTTCCGCCCAGTCCAGTGTCGCCACACCCAGTGAAGAGGAGGGATCGCATGATCGAAATGCGCGTGTTTCAGATCCACGCAGCCATGTGCGCCTCCCGTCAGGCGACCGGACCAATGATGCTCTGCGCCTGAGCGAGCTTCCTTCAGTCCTTCCCATGTCTGCCCGCCCGGCCTGACCGCCGGCGGCTTCCGCTTTCCTGTCGCGCATGCAATCCGCCCGTTCCGGCGGATGCGCCGGGGACTCAATCCCCTGGTGTCGGTGTCGCGGCGTCTCCTATTGCCCGGTTCCGCAGGAGCTTGTCCGATGTTGTCCCGCTATCCGCTCGACCCGTTCGCGCGGCCCGATTCACCCGACCTGCCCGGTCTCCCCGTCAGGATCGCCCCCGCAGGTGTCGCAAGGCGCCTGAGGGAGGCGGCGATCGTCGCCGGTGCCGCCGCCGCTCTGACGCTGGCGCTCACCCTCATCCTCTTCCTGCCGGTCGCGGCGGACGAGATCGCCCGGCTGGAGAGCGTCATCGTCAATGGCGTCAGCGAACCGGCCGGTGCGTTCACGGACCGGCTGGTGACGCTGTTTCTCGGCCTGCTGGTGCTGTCGGCATCGGTTTCCGCCTTCATCCTCTCGGTGCTGATGACACCGCCCTCCACGCGCCCGATCTTCCCGGCCGGCGGGCGCGGCTCCGCCCGGCTCCCGCGTCGCGGTAGGACCTGCAAGGAACACGATCATGTTCAAGCGCTTTGAGAAACTGGTCGATCCGTTCCGGGAGGGGTCCATGGAGGCTCCCCCGGCGACGCTGTTCGCCTTCTGCTGGCACTATACGAAGCCGATCTGGCCGGTGCTTGCCGTCGTCTCCGTGCTCGGCACGGCCATCGCGATCTTCGAGGTCATGGTCTTTTCCTTCCTCGGCGATCTGGTGAACTGGCTGTCGAATGCGGACCGGGAGACGTTCTTCGCGGAAAACTCCGGGCGGCTCGTATGGATGGGCGTGGTCATCCTGGTGATCATGCCGGTGCTGGCGCTTTTGTGGGAGATGCTGTTCCACCAGACGCTGCTCGGCAACTATCCGATGGCGATCCGCTGGCAGGTGCACCGTTACCTGCTGCGCCAGAGCGTGGGCTTCTACCAGAACGACTTTGCCGGGCGCATCGCGACGAAGGTGATGCAGACGGCGCTCGCCGTGCGCGAGGTGGTGACGCGTGTGCTCGACGTGCTCGTCTATGTCTGCGTCTACTTTCTCGCGGCGGTGGTGCTCATCGGCGATGCCAGCATCGAACTGGCGATCCCGCTGATCCTGTGGCTGGTCGCCTATCTCGCCGTTCTGGTGTTCTTCGTGCCGCGGCTGAAGTCGCTGTCGCAGGTGCAGGCGGACGCGCGCTCGACGATGACGGGACGCGTGGTCGATGCCTATACCAACATCGCCACGGTGAAGCTGTTCTCCCACACCGACCGCGAGGAGAGCTACGCCCGCCAGTCGATGTGGGAGTTCCTGAAGACCGTCTACCGGCAGATGCGGCTGGTGACGCTTCTCAACACGGCGCTGCACACGATCAACGTGCTGCTGCTGTTCTCGACCGGCGCCGTCTCGATCGCGCTATGGCAGCGCGGCGTGGTGACGGCCGGCGACATCGCCGTTGCCGTCGCGCTGATCCTGCGGCTGCACGGCATGTCGCAGTGGATCCTGTGGGAAATTTCCGGCCTGTTCGAGAATATCGGCACTGTGCAGGACGGCATCACCACGATCTCGCGCGAGCGCGACGTGGTCGACGCACCCGACGCCGCGCCGCTCAAGGTCGGCAGCGGGGCGATCTCCTTCCAGGGCGTGCGCTTCCACTACGGCAAGAAGAGCGGCGTCATCGACCACATGGACCTGGAGATCCGGCCGGGCGAGAAGGTCGGCGTGGTCGGCCGCTCGGGAGCCGGCAAGTCGACGCTGGTCAACCTGCTGCTGCGCTTCCACGACGTGGAAGGCGGGCACATCCTGATCGACGGCCAGGACATCGCCACGGTGACCCAGTCGAGCCTGCGCGCCAATATCGGCATGGTGACGCAGGACACGTCGCTGCTGCATCGCTCGGTTCTGGAGAACATCGTCTATGGCCGACCGGACGCCAGCGACGAAGAGGCGATGGAGGCGGCACGGCGCGCCCATGCGGCCGGGTTCATTGCCGGTCTGGAAGACCAGGGCGGACGCAAGGGGCTTGAGGCCCATGTGGGCGAGCGCGGCGTCAAGCTCTCCGGCGGCCAGCGGCAGCGCATCGCGATTGCCCGGGTGCTGTTGAAGAACGCGCCGATCCTGGTGCTCGACGAGGCGACCTCGGCGCTCGATTCGGAAATCGAGGCGGCGATCCAGGACAGCCTGAACGAGCTGATGGCGGGCAAGACGGTGATCGCCATCGCCCACCGGCTGTCCACCATCGCCGCGATGGACCGGCTCGTCGTGATGGATCACGGGCGGGTGGTCGAGGACGGCAGCCACGACGAGTTGCTGGCGCGCGGCGGGCTTTACTCCAGCCTGTGGAACCGGCAGTCGGGCGGGTTCATCGACAGCCAGCGCGACGCCGGCTGAGCCTCCGGGCAAGACCGCCTGTGCGGCGGGGTCTTTGAAAAGAGGCCTCGCCGCACAGCTTCCGCGTTGCATCGGGAACTGTCGCCGCTCCTGCAATCACTGGGTAAAAACCGCGACAAAGCGTCGTCTTCCAAAGGATGATCTGGACAAGCGCGGGCAAGGGTGCCAATAACAGCCCCGCTTGGAAAGGTGCGGAAAGCCGCATCTGCCGCCCGGACGACCCGCTCCGCCTCCCTTCGCCTTCCGGATTGCCGGGGCAGGGACGGTGGCTTTGCGCTGTTGTCGCCGGGCCAACGGGTTAAAAAGAGGACGCGACCTTGGCACAGCAGGATACGGTCGAACCCACTCGCCGCGATTTCCTCTATATCGCGACCGGCGCGATGGGGGCGGTTGGCGCAGGTGCGCTGGCATGGCCTTTCATCGACCAGATGAACCCCGACGCTTCAGCGCTGTCGCTGGCCTCCATCGAGGTGGACGTCTCGGCGGTGGAAGAGGGACAGTCGATCAAGGTGATGTGGCGCGGCAAGCCGGTTTTCATCCGCAACCGTACCGCCAAGGAAATCGAGGAAGCCAACGCCGTCCCGCTGGCGGATCTTCCCGACACGAACGCGCGCAATGCCAATCTCGCCGCGGACGCAGAGGCAACCGACGTCAACCGCGCGGTCGAGGGCAACGAGGCCCTGATCGTGATGGTCGGCGTGTGCACCCATCTGGGCTGCATCCCGCTTGGCCAGCAAGGTGATTTCGGTGGCTGGTTCTGCCCCTGCCACGGCTCGCACTACGACACCGCCGGCCGCATCCGCAAGGGACCCGCGCCCGAGAATCTCCTGGTTCCGCCCTTCGAGTTCATCTCGGAAGGCCTGATCCAGATCGGTTGATACGCGGCAATCCAGAGGAGGCAGCCATGGCTGGACATTCCAATTACGTGCCGCAGAGCGCGGCGGCTAAGTGGCTCGAGAGCCGCCTGCCGGTCATTTCGCTCGTTCGCGGTTCCTTCATCGACTTTCCGACCCCGAAGAACCTCAATTACTGGTGGACCTTCGGCGGCATCCTGATGTTCGTGCTGATCGCCCAGATCATCACCGGCATCGTGCTCGTCATGCACTACACGCCGAACACCGAGATGGCATTCGCCTCCGTCGAGCACATCATGCGCGACGTGAATTTCGGCTGGCTCTTGCGCTACCTGCATGCCAACGGCGCGTCGATGTTCTTTATCGCCGTCTTCATCCACATGTTCCGCGGCATGTATTACGGCTCCTACAAGGCGCCGCGCGAGATCTCGTGGATCCTCGGCGTGATCATCTTCCTGATCATGATGGCCACCGCCTTCATGGGCTACGTGCTGCCCTGGGGCCAGATGTCCTTCTGGGGCGCCACCGTGATCACCAACCTGTTCTCGGCGATCCCGCTTGTCGGCGAGCCGATCGTCAACTGGCTGTGGGGCGGTTTCGCGGTCGGCAACCCGACGCTGAACCGGTTCTTCTCGCTGCACTACCTGCTGCCGTTCATGATCTTCGGCGTCGTGCTGCTGCATGTGTGGGCGTTCCACACGACGGGCAACAACAATCCGACCGGCATCAACCCGAAGACGAAGCAGGATTCGCTTCCGTTCCATCCGTACTACACGATCAAGGACCTGTTCGCGGTTGTCGTGTTCACGATCCTGTTCGCGTATTTCGTCTTCTACATCCCGAACTTCATGGGACACGCCGACAACTACATCGAGGCCGATCCGCTGGTGACGCCGGCGCATATCGTTCCGGAATGGTACTTCCTGCCGTTCTACGCGATCCTGCGCGCCGTGCCGGACAAGCTCGGCGGCGTCATCCTGATGTTCGGCGCCATCGCGGTGATGTTCGTGCTGCCGTGGCTCGACACCTCCAAGGTCCGCTCCGGCACCTACCGGCCGCTGTTCAAGCAGTTCTTCTGGATCTTCGCGGCCGTCTGCGTCGGCCTCGGCTATCTCGGCGCGATGCCGCCGGAAGGCTGGTACGTGATCTTCTCGCGGATCTTCACCGCCTACTACTTCGCTCACTTCCTGATCATCCTGCCGCTGCTCGGTTTCCTGGAGAAGCCCAGGGCGCTGCCGGCATCGATCTCCGAGGCGGTGCTCGCAAGCTCTGGCGGCGGCAAGCCTGCGGGCGCGGTCGCCGCACCGGAAACGAAGTGAACCACGGACGGGATTGGGAGTTCTCACTCATGAAAACGATGATCAAATCCGTGCGTGGAGCCTTGCTGGCGATGGCCGCCGTCGCGGTCGCCGCTCCGGCACTTGCCGCCGGCGAAGGCCCGCATATCGAGCGCCAGCAATGGTCGTTCTCGGGACCTTTCGGCTATTACGACCGGGCCCAGCTGCAGCGCGGCTTCAAGGTCTACAAGGAGGTCTGCGCTTCCTGTCACGGCGCCCGCTTCCTCGCCTTCCGCAACCTGGCGGAAGAGGGTGGGCCGGGCTTCACCGAAGACCAGGTCAAGGTGATCGCGGCCGAGTACACCGTTCTGAAGGGGCCGAATGACGACGGCGAGATGGAGGAGGTCCCTGCGATCCCCTCCGACCGCTTCCCGTCTCCCTTCCCCAACGAACAGGCGGCGCGTGCCGCCAATGGCGGCGCCTATCCGCCGGACTTTTCCACGCTCGCCAAGGCGCGCGCCGTGGCCAGCGGCTTCCCGGGCTTCATCTTCGACATTTTCACGCAGTACCAGGAACACGGCCCGGACTACATCTATGGCCTGCTCACCGGCTACGAAGAGGCGCCCGAGGGCGTCGAGGTGCCGGCCGGGCAGTACTACAACACGCATTTCATCGCCGGAAAGACGCTGGCCATGGCGCCGCCGCTCTATGCCGACGGTGTCGAGTACACGGACGGGACCCCGACGACGGTCGAGCAGTATGCGCGCGACGTCGCCACGTTCATGATGTGGGTGGCCGAGCCGAAGCTGGAAGAGCGCAAGAGCATGGGCTTCCGCGTGATGATCTTCCTGATCATCTTCGCCTCGCTGCTCTACTTCACCAAGAAGTCGGTGTGGCGCGACGTCGATCACTGATCGGTGCGCCATTGACGGAAATCGGGCCGCCGGAGCAATCCGGCGGCCTTTTCATGTCCGCCACGGCCTAGGCCACGTGTCCTGTTGGAATATTCGCGCCATGGTGGTATCGCAATGAGCGGGTTTGAGGGGGACGGCATGGTCGATGCAGTGCTTGGTGTGATCGGCGGATCGGGTCTTTACGATCTTCCGGCGCTTGAAGGAGCGGAGTGGGTCCGGGTGGAAAGCCCCTGGGGCGAGCCGTCCGACAGCGTGCGTATCGGCTCGATCGGCGGCCTGAAGGTGGTCTTCCTGCCCCGGCACGGGCGCGGCCACCGCTTCGCGCCCTCCGACATCGACTATCGCGCCAATATCGACGTGATGAAGCGATGCGGCGTCACCTCGCTGGTTTCGGTCTCGGCGGTCGGGTCTCTCAACGAGGCGATGGCGCCGGGCCATTTCGTGCTGGTGGACCAGTTCATCGACCGGACTTTCGCGCGCGAGAAGAGCTTCTTCGGCAAGGGCTGCGTCGCCCATGTGTCGATGGCCGATCCGGTCTCGCCGCTGCTGGCGGGCCATATCGCGGCCGCCGCGCAGGCGGAGGCGCTGACCCATCACCGCGGCGGCACCTATCTCGCCATGGAAGGTCCGCAGTTTTCCTCGCTGGCCGAAAGCAGGCTCTACCGGACCTGGGGATGCGACGTGATCGGCATGACCAACATGCCGGAAGCCAAGCTCGCCCGCGAGGCGGAGATCTGCTACGCGACGGTTGCCATGGTGACCGATTATGACAGCTGGCATCCCGACCACGGCTCCGTCGACATCCAGTCGATCATCCGCGTCCTGCATGAAAATGCCGACAATGCCCGCCGCCTCGTTGCCCGGCTCGCGCAGGACCTGCCGCGCACGCACGAGGCCTGCCCGGTCGGCTCGGACACGGCACTGGAATACGCCATGATGACCGCGCCCGACGCGCGCGATCCGGCTCTGGTCGCGAAGCTCGACGCCGTCGCCGGCCGCGTGCTGGCCCGCGAAGGCTGAGCCGTTGCCGGACGGCGACAGTTGACGGTTAGAGCGTGCGCCCGCCATGCATCCACGGGCCCATGCCGATGCCGAACACTGTCGCCAGCGCGCCCATGACGAGGGACAGGATGACGGACACGATGATTGCCGCGGGGATCGCGGCCAGCGTGACCTTGATGATGATCGTCATCAGGCGAAAGAACGGAATGTCGATATCGACCACCTGGACCGGCTGCCTGTCGCTCATCTGGCTGCTCCTCAATTTCCCTGGACTTCAACACGGATCGCCGAGGATGATGACCGACCCTTGCGCGACCGGCAACGACGAGGCTGGATGATGGTTCAAGACACGGTTTCCGACGAGCTCCTTGCGGCGATCCGCACGATCCCGGATTACCCCAAGAAAGGGGTTCTCTTCCGTGACATCACCACGCTGCTGGGCAATGCCCGCGCGTTTCGCCGCGCCGTTGACGCACTGGTGCAGCCCTGGGCCGGTTCCAAGGTCGACCAGGTCGCCGGCATCGAGGCGCGCGGCTTCATCCTGGGCGGGGCGGTGGCGCATCAGCTGTCGGCCGGCTTCGTGCCGATCCGCAAGAAGGGCAAGCTGCCGCACGAGACGGTGCGCATCGCCTACTCGCTGGAATACGGCCTCGACGAGATGGAGATGCACAAGGACGCGATCACGCCCGGGGACAAGGTGATCCTCGTCGACGACCTGATCGCCACCGGCGGGACGGCGGAAGCCGCCACCAAGCTGCTCCAGCAGATGGGTGCGGTGGTGGTTGCCGCCTGCTTCATCGTCGACCTTCCCGATCTCGGCGGGTGCAAGCGCATCGAGGATCTCGGTGTGCCGGTGCGCACGCTCGTGGACTTCCCGGGTCATTGAGCGGGGCGCCGACCAGCGGGAAACCGGATGCCGGTGCCGCTCGGGCGCCGGCCTTCGACGCGGCTTTCGTCGATGCCTTCCACGATCTGCTCGGCTGGCGGCGCGACGTGCGCCGCTTCGCCGACGCGCCGTTGGCCCCCGCGCTGGTCGAGACGCTGCTGGCGCAGGCGCACATGGCGCCCTCCGTCGGCAACAGCCAGCCCTGGCGCTTCGTGCTGGTCGAGGACGATGCCCGGCGGGAGGCGATCCGGGAGAATTTCCGCAAGGCCAACGCCGAGGCGCTGGCAAGCTATGACGGGGAGAGGGCGGGCCTTTACGCGCGGCTGAAGCTGGAGGGCCTGACGGCCGCGCCGGTGCAGCTTGCCGTCTTCTGCGACGAGGGTACGTGCCAGGGCGACGGACTGGGGCGCAGGACGATGCCGGAGATGCTCGCCTATTCCTGCGTTTGTGCGGTCAACACGCTGTGGCTCGCCGCGCGCGCTCGCGGGGTCGGCATGGGCTGGGTCTCGATCCTCGACCCGCTGCGGGCGGGCGAGGCGCTGGAGGTGCCGTCCGGCTGGCGCCTTGTCGCCTATCTGTGCCTTGGCTATCCGGTCGAGGAGCACCCGGATCCGGAACTGGAGCGTGCCGGCTGGGAGGCGCGAAGCGGTCTTAGCGAACGCATCTTCAGACGCTAGACTATATACGAAGCGGTGGTGCGGCAGGGCACCTGCGCAAGCAACAGGGGCGAGACAATGGCGGTGAGCATTCGAGCCAAGACCGACGACGACCACGCGGCCGTCGTCGAGCTTCTGACACGACGATGGACCAGTCCGGACATTCTCATCGAGGGCGAGATGATCGACGCCTCGCGGCTGCCCGGTTTCATCGCGATGGAGGAGGACGAGATCGTCGGGCTGGTGACGCTGATCCAGCGCGACAACGAGTGGGAAATCCTGACGCTCGATTCGCTGAGCCGCTGGAGCGGCGTGGGCACGCTGCTGCTCAACGCGGTGACGGGCGAGGCCGTGGAGAGCGGCATCCGCCGGCTTCTGGTGCGCACCTCGAACGACAATCTCGACGCCTTCCGCTTCTACCAGCGGCGCGGCTTCCGGATGGAGAAGCTGGTGCCGGGCGCCATCGAGGAGGAGCGCCGGCTGAAACCGGAAATCCCGATGATCGGCGAATACGGCATCCCTATCCGCGACGAGGTGGTGTTCTCGCGCAAGGTGTAGCGGTACGGGCGGGCGGGCGTCGTCCGCCGGGTTCAGCCTGCGGGGCGCCGCGCCACAAGCACCTTGCCGGTGAAGGAAAAGACGAGCACGCCGTCCTGGTTGACGCCCTCGTTGGCGTGGACGGCGAGGCCCCATTGCGGGCGCGTCTTCATCGGACGCTTTTCAAGAAGCGTCGACGTGTAGGTGATCGTGTCCCCGGCAAAGACCGGCTTGATCCATTTCAGGTCGGTGAAGCCGGGCGAGGGGCCCAGCCGCGACGGTGTGCCGAGGCGCTCGCACTCGGCCTTGATATGGGCGACCATCAGCTTCATCCACACGGAGGCGGTATGCCAGCCCGACGCGCACAGACGGCCGAAATGGGTCTGGCTGGCGCCTTCGTCGGACAGGTGGAAGGGCTGGGGGTCGAAGGCCCGGGCGAAGCGGATGATCTCGTCGGGCGTGAAGTGGTGGCTGCCGAGATCGCGCCGCTCGCCGATCTCCATGTCCTCGAACCAGGTCATCGGACGGTCTCCCGGCGGGCGAACAGGATCTTGTTGCGCTGGGTCATGACGGTCACGCCGGTCTGGTCGGCAAGCGTGAAGAGGAAGTCGACCATGCCCAGTTCGGGGCGCGAGTTCAGCACCCGGGCGGAGACGACCTCGGCGCTGGCGCTCAGCGTGTCGCCGGGGCGCACGGGGCGCATCCAGCGGACCTCCTCGACGCCGGGCGAGCCCTTGCCGCTGGAGTTCAGCAGCAGGTTGTCGCACATCAGCCGCATCAGCATGGCGATCGTGTGCCAGCCGGAGGCCGCGAGCCCGCCCAGCAGGGAGGCTGCTCCCGCCGCCTCGTCCAGGTGGAAGGGCTGGGGATCGAATTCCGCCGCGAAGGAGATCACTTCCTCGCGCGAAACGGTTTTCGAGCCGAGCGGGATCGTGTCGCCGGGCCTGAAATCCTCGAAGTATCGCATGTCGCTCATGCGCGCCATTTAGGCCGATGCGCGGGTTCCTGTCGAGATCGCGCTAGGGAAGGTGGTCGCCGGTCTTCAGGTGTTGAACTTGAAGAGCAGCACGTCGCCGTCCTTGACGACATATTCCTTGCCTTCGTCCCGGGCCTTGCCGGCATCCTTGGCGGCGGTCTCGCCGCCGAGCGACACATAGTCGTCGAAGCCGATCGTCTGGGCCCGGATGAAACCGCGCTCGAAATCGGAGTGGATGACGCCGGCGGCCTGCGGTGCCTTGGTGCCCTTGCTGATCGTCCAGGCGCGGGCCTCCTTGGGGCCGGCCGTGAAATAGGTGATCAGGTCCAGAAGGTCGTAGCCGGCCCGGATCAACCGGTCGAGACCGGGTTCCTCGAGCCCCATGGTTTCCATGTATTCCGCCTGCTCGGCCTCTTCGAGCTGGGCGATTTCCGCCTCGATCGCGGCGGAAATGACGACACAGGCAGCCCCTTCCGCTTCGGCCAGGGCGCGCACGCGCTCGGACTGGGCGTTGCCGGTGCCGGCGGCGCTTTCCTCGACGTTGCAGACATAGAGGATCGGCTTGGTCGTCAAGAGGTTGAGGCCGTCGAGGATTTTCCTGTCCTCGGGCGTGGAGGCATCGACCAGGCGGGCGGGCTTGCCGTCCTGAAGCAGGGCGAGGGCGGCTTCCATAAGCGGAATGACGGCCTTGGCCTCCTTGTCGCCGACCGTTGCCTTTTTCTTCAGCGGCGCGAGGCGGCGCTCAAGGCTCTCCATGTCGGCGATCATCAGCTCCGTCTCGACGGTCTGGGCGTCGGCGATCGGGTCGATGCGCCCGTCGACATGGGTGATGTCGTCATCCTCGAAGCAGCGCAGCACATGGGCGATGGCATCGACCTCGCGGATGTTGGCAAGGAACTGGTTGCCCAGGCCCTCGCCCTTCGAGGCGCCGCGCACGAGGCCGGCAATGTCGACGAAGGTCAGGCGGGTCGGCACGATGCTGGCGGACTTGGCGATGCGCGCGATGTCGCGCAGGCGCGGGTCCGGCACGGCAACCTCGCCGGTGTTCGGCTCGATGGTGCAGAACGGATAGTTTGCGGCCTGCGCCGCCGCCGTCTTCGTCAACGCGTTGAAGAGCGTGGACTTGCCCACATTCGGCAGGCCGACAATGCCGCACTGGAAACCCATCTTGGCTAGTCCTTCTTTCCAAACATGCGGGCCAACTGATCGGCGAGCGCGCCGCCGGGCCCCTTGCGGTCGCCACCAAGGCCCGCCAGCGGCGGGGTCGCCACCGGCGAACGGGCGCCGGCCGGGGCCTTCGCCTTGTCCTGCCGGTCCGGCTTGGCCGGGCTCACGGCGCGGTGGAGACGGTTGCAGAATTCCGAATGATGCCCGCCGACCAGCAGGCCGGCCTCGCTCGCCACCGCATCGAGCAGCGGATCGAGCCAGTCGGCGTCGGCCTTGGCGAAATCGCCGAGAACATGTGCGGTGACGCGGTCCTTGTGGCCGGGATGGCCGATGCCGAGCCGCACCCGCGAATATTCCTTGCCCAGATGTGCGTCGATGGAGCGGATGCCGTTATGGCCGCCGCTGCCGCCGCCGACCTTGGTGCGCACCTTGCCGGGAGCAAGGTCGAGCTCGTCGTAAAGGACGATCACGTCGGCCGGGGTGAGCTTGTAGAAGCGGGCCGCATCGCCAACGGAGCGGCCCGATTCGTTCATGTAGGTCTGGGGCTTCATCAGGAGGACCTTGTCGCCCTCCAGAACCCCTTCGCTGACCTCCGCCTGGAAGCGGCTGCGCCAGGGGCCGAAACCGGCATTCCGGCCGTGGATCGCGTCCACGGCCAGAAAGCCGATATTGTGGCGGTTGCGGGCGTATTTCGCACCCGGATTGCCAAGCCCAACGATGAGGCGCATGGGATCTCCCCGTCACTTCCCGTCGCAGGCAGACGATTGCAGAGCCGGACCTTAGTCCTCGCTCTCCTCGACCTCGGCTTCTTCCTCGTCGTCGCTGTCCGAGGCGGCACCGCCACCCGGTGCGGCGATCGTGGCGACGGTGAAGTCGCGGTCGGTGATCGTCGGCACGCAGCCGGCCGGGATCTCGATCGCGGAGATGTGGATCGAGTCGCCGACCTGGGCCTTGGCCAGATCGATGACGAGGGCGTCCGGAATGGCGTCGGCCGGAACGGTCATCTCGACCGTGTGGCGCACCACGTTCAGAACGCCGCCGGCGCGGATGCCCGGGCATTTCTCTTCATTGATGAAATGCACGGGGATGTCGACCGTCAGCGAGGAGCCCTTGGCAACGCGCAGGAAGTCGACATGAATGAGGTCGTCGCGGACGGGGTCGAGCTGGTAGTCCTTGGCGATCACCCGGTGGGCGACGCCGTCGACCTCGATCGTCCCGAGATTGGTCATGAAGCCGCCGCGATGCAGGGCGAGCGTCGATTCCTTGAGCGGAATTGCGATCGGCAGGGCGGGCTTCTTGTCGCCGTAGATGACGGCGGGAACGAGGGCCTCACGGCGAAGCGCACGAGCGGCCCCCTTGCCGACCCGGTCCCTCACCGAAGCCTTCAGCACATAGCCTTCAGCCATGGTAGTTCTCCTTCAGATTGTCGTGAATGCGGACCGCCGTTGCGTCTCCTGCAAACGGGCAGCCCTCATGCGCCGCCTCCAGGGGTGCAGGTGCGCGCCGGTGCTATAGCCGAAGCCGCACCAAAGGGCAAGCCGCGCGGCGGTTTCCGGCGGTTCATCGCCCGCAGGACTGCGGCACCGCCTGTTGGCGCAATCCCGGGCTTGCAACTCTTTCGCAATAGGGATGTTGTATGCTGCCATGCGGTCCGGGGTCTTCCCGGCCGGCGATTTCGTGACGATGAACCGATGGGTGCGATGTTGAACTGGCTGGGACGGATCTGCGCTGCGGCTGTGGTTTTTACCGTGACGGGAGTGTCCTGGGCGGCGGGGCTCAATGTCTTCGAGGAGGACCTGACGCGCCTGGCACAGGCGCGCCTCACGGCGATCGCGGCAGCGGATGTGGTGATCGAGGCCGTGCGGGCACAGAACAAAGTGACGGCCTCCTACAACCAGGCGCGGATCGAGGAACTCGAAGCCACCTGGCGGAACGAGGCGGAAACCGGTGCCCGGGCGCTGGTCGACGAGATACTCGACAGACCGGTGTCGAGATACCTGGTGCAGATGCAGGAAGCCAGCGACGGCCTCTTCACGGAAATCATCGTGATGGACGGGAAGGGGCTCAATGTCGGGCTCAGCCAGGCAACCAGCGATTATTGGCAGGGCGATGAGGACAAGTGGCGGATGACGGTGCCGGTTGGGCCTGAGGCGCTGCATATCGGGCCGCTCGTGGAAGATGAATCCACCCAGACCGTGCAGAGCCAGGTCAGCATTCCCGTCGTCGACCCGCAGACGGGAGCGGTCATCGGCGCACTGACGGTCGGTGTCGACGTAGAGGAAATCTGACGCGCCGCGCCTGATCCCGGGCGCGCCGCTTTCCGGTGCACGCCGGTCCAGCCCGAATAGCCAGCCTGCACAGATTGACAAGGAGGCCACCCTGCGCTCACCTGCCACCCCCGGCGTGGCCGGCGCGTGGCCCGGGACCGTGGACCCCGGCGCGGCCCGCGTCGAAAACACCGCAAGCGGAAAGACGAGCCGGCGACAGGATCTCCGGCCACAACTGGGAGGTAGCCATGACGGCACTGACGAAACGCGGATTTGTGAAACTTGTTGCGACGGCCGGTATCGTTGCCGGCGTGTCCCTTGCTCCTGTCGCCCCGGCCGTGGCCGCGGACAAGATCACCGTCGGCGCCTTGCGCTTTACCTCCCATGCGCCGAGCTTCATCGCCTTCGAGCGCGGCTATTTCGCCGACGAGGGGCTCGAGGTGACATTCGAGTATTTCCAGGCGGCGCAGCCGATGGCGGTGGCCATCGCTTCGGGGGATGTCGATTTCGGCGTCACCGCGATCTCGGGCGGCCTGATCAACCTGGCCGAGAAGGGGGCGGTCAAGGTCGTCGGCGGCGCGCTTCAGGAGGAGGCCGGCATCGACGGCCAGATAATCCTCGTCTCCAAGGCGGCCCATGATGCCGGCGTGACGTCGCCGGCCGGGCTGAAGGGCAAGAGCTTCGGCATCACCCAGACGGGGTCGTCGTTCCACTACATCGCCCACAAGATCGCCGACAAGGAGGGCTTCGACCGCTCCGAGATCACCTTGCGCCCGCTGCAGAAGGTCGGTGCCGTGATCGGCGCGCTGAAGACCGGCCAGATCGATGCCTGGGCGATTGTGCCGCATATCGCCAAACCGCTGGCGGCGGGGCCGGAGATCGAGGCGATCGGAATGGTCGCGGATTACATCCCGGACTACCAGGTGACGACCGTCTTCACCTCGACCGCCAACACGGTCGACAAGCCCGACCTCGTGAAGCGCTTCCTCGCCGCCTTCTCCAGGGGCGCGGACGACTTCAACGCGGCGCTGGTCGACAACACGGCCGGCGAGGCGGAAGCCGAGGCAATGCTCAAGCTGCTGCACAAGTATGTCTACAATGACCGTCCGTTCGAGAAGGCCGCGCCGTCGATCCGCAACGGCGCCATGCGGGTCAACAAGAACGCGAAGCTGAACATGACCTCGATCGCCGACCAGCTCGCCTGGTTCCAGTCGGAGAAGCTTGTGCCGGCATCCGTCAGCATCGAGATGCTGGTCGATTCCAGCTTCGTCGAGACCGACTGACAAGCAAGGACGGGGCGCAGCCGGCATGGACCTCCTGCTTCGCGGGATCACGCACCGCTACGGCGCGACCGAGGTGCTGAACGATATCGACCTGGCCGTTGGCGAGGGCGAGATCGTGTGCATCATCGGCCCGTCGGGCTGCGGGAAATCCACCCTGCTGCGCTTCATCGGCGGGCTGGAGCGGCCCGATGAGGGCGAGGTGCTGCTCTCGGGCCCCGTGCCGGTCGGCTCGCTCAACCCGTTGACCTATGTCTTCCAGGACTTTGCGCTGCTGCCCTGGCGCAGCGTCGAGGCGAATGTCTCGCTGGTGCTGGAAGACCATGCCATGAGCAGGGGCGAGCGCGAGGAGATCATTGCCGATGTCCTCGCCCGCACCGGCCTGTCGGAGTTCCGCAAGGCGCTGCCGCGGCAATTGTCGGGCGGCATGAAGCAGCGTGTCGCCATCGCCCGCGCGCTCAGCGTCCGCCCTGCGGTGATGCTGATGGACGAACCGCTGTCGGCGCTCGACAGCCAGACGCGCGAGCTGCTGATGGACGATCTCGTCGACCTTTGGCAGCGCGAGCGCTTCACCGCCTGCTACGTCACGCATAACCTGGCGGAGGCGGTGCGTCTCGGCCACCGCATCGTCGTCCTGTCGCGGCGCCCGGGCCGCATCCGCACCATCGTCGAGATCGACCGGGACCTTGCCGATCGGGGCACGGGCGATGCGAAACTCGATGCCGTGCAGCGCGAGCTCTGGCAATTGCTGCGCGACGAGGCACGCGCCGCCGACAGGGAGATCGCCGATGGCGTCGCTTGAGGGATCGCAGACGGCCGCACCTGCCGCGACCGATGACGGGGACGGTGTCTCGCCCGCCGCGCACACGGCGTTGCGGCCGGTGCCCTATCGCGGTGGCGGTTTTCGCCCCGT
Organism: Stappia sp.; assembly: GCF_965276915.1. GTDB lineage: Bacteria > Pseudomonadota > Alphaproteobacteria > Rhizobiales > Stappiaceae > Stappia. Next base: position 4,560,927 of record NZ_OZ255709.1, on the reverse strand, counting down.
GCCCGTGCGGTTCGTCGGGCTGTTCGTCTTCGTTGCGCTGATCGTCCTGTGGGAGGCGGGATCGCGCAGCGGCGTGATCAGCAATCTGGTCCTTCCGGCGCCGAGCGAGGCGTTCGAGGCGTTCCGTTACCTGGTCGAATCGGGGCAGCTGTGGCGGCATCTCTCCGCCTCGCTGCAGCGCCTCGTGATCGGCTGGACGCTCGGCATGTCGCTTGGCGTGGCGGTCGGGCTGATGATCGGGCTGTTCTCGCTGGCGCGCGCCGGCGTCTTGCCGCTGGTCTCGGCACTGTTTCCGATCCCGAAGATCGCGCTTTTGCCGCTTTTCGTCATCTGGTTCGGGATCGGCGAGGGCTCGAAGGTGGCGACCATCCTGTTCGGCTCGTTCTTCCCTACCGTGATCGCCACCTATGGCGGCGTCGACAATGTCGACCGGACCCTGGTGCGCATGGGCCAGTCCTTCGGCCTTTCCTGGTGGTCGATCGTGCGCAAAATCATCCTGCCGGGCGCCATGCCGGCGATCCTGTCGGGTTGCCGCATCTCGGCCTCGATTGCGATCATCCTGCTGGTGGCGGCCGAGATGATCGGCGCCGAATACGGCGTCGGCGCCTATGTCCTGATGGCCGGCAGCCTGTTTGCCACCGACCAGCTGCTCGCCGGTGTCGCCATCCTGTCCGTCCTCGGTCTTGTCGTCAGTTGGCTGATCGGCAAGGCGGAAGCCTGGCTGCTTGGCTGGCGCGGCTGATCCCGCCGCGCCGGCAAATCCGTACCGACTGGAACTTTCGCGCTCTCCTTCCCAAGCGGTCGTCCTGTACGTCTCTGGAGCAAAACCGGAATGCCGAAGCTATACGAGAGCCGAAAACGCATCCTGGTGACAGGAGGCGCCGGCTTCATCGGATCCCACCTGTGCGACCGTTTGCTGACGGACGGCCACGAGGTGGTGTGCGCGGACAATCTTTCGACCGGCACCCTTCTCAACATCGGGCACCTCACGGACAACCCGGGGTTCGCGTTCCTGCCGCACGACATAGCGGAGCCTCTCCATGTCGAGGTGGACGAGATCTACAATCTCGCCTGCCCGGCCTCGCCGGTGCACTATCAGAGCGACGCGGTGCGGACCGTGAAGACTGCGGTCCTGGGGGCGATCAACGTGCTCGACCTGGCCAAGCGTCTTCGCGTGCCGGTGCTTCAGGCCTCGACCAGCGAGGTGTACGGCGATCCGCTCGTGCATCCGCAAACGGAAGACTACCGGGGCAATGTCAATCCGATCGGACCACGCGCGTGCTACGACGAGGGCAAGCGTTGCGCGGAGACCCTGTTCTTCGACTACCACCGCCAGCACGGGGTGGCGATCAGGATCGCGCGGATCTTCAACACCTATGGCCCGCGCCTGCGCCATGCCGACGGACGGGTTATCTCGAACTTCATCGTCCAGGCACTGGGCGGCGCGCCGCTGACGATCTACGGAGACGGGAGCCAGACCAGATCCTTCTGCTTCGTGTCGGACATGGTCGAGGCGCTTGTGCGGCTGATGGCGTTGCGGGACGACAGCGCGAGGCCGGTCAATCTCGGCAATCCGAGGGAGTGCACCATGAGCGAGCTCGCGCAGGTCATCCTGCTGGAGACAGGCTCTCCGTCAGGGGTCGCGCATCTGCCGCTGCCGGAAGACGACCCAAGGCAACGACAACCCGATATCCGGCGTGCGGGCGCGGTGCTCGGCTGGGCCCCTTCCATCGACCTGGAAGAGGGGATCAGGGAGACGGTCGGGTATTTCAGGCGGCACCCGGAGCTTGACACGGGCTGAGCTTGCCCGGCAGTGACAGGTTGCAGAAACCACAAGACGGCTTGCGGACGTGTTTTCATTGGCAATCGACCTGCTTGATCGCGCCCTGTCGGTCGAAGCGCGACGACGCAGCGGCTTTCGTCCGGCGCCCGACGGGCTGCAGGGCATCATGCCGACTCCCGGAACCTGGGAGGAGGTCGGCCCGGACGTCGCCCCGCTTGTCTGGCGCCGCGAAGATCCGGCGGTGGCAGGACGCGGACCGGCCGGCGTTCTCGTGGAGCAGGGATTGCGGATCTCGTCCCTGCCGCATGTCAGCCCTGACAGGGACGAGCATGCCCGATGGCTTCGGCTTTCCGACGCGCGGATGCGAACCGTTCGCCAGGCTCACTGGAAGCTGGGGCTGCGCGCGGCGTTTCAGCGGAAGCTGGACGCACGCATGCGTGTCGTGACGCTCGACGGCGATACCATCCTGCTCGGGGCCTATTATCCGGACTGCAAGAACTACTTTCATTTCTGGGTCGATGCGATGTGCGACCTCTGGTTCCTGGGCCAGTGCGGGCTCGACCTTTCTTCGGTCAGCCATGTCCTGATGCCCTGGAACGGCTCTCGCTGGCAGGAGGAGGTCGCGCAGCTGTGCGGCATCCCGCGCGAGCGGATCGTGCCGCTGTCCTCGGCCGACGCCTTCGTGCTGGAACGGGCGCATCTGCCTGTCCGCGTCAAGGGCGGTACCCGCAATCACGACTGGATCGCCGCCGCCCTGCGCCAGGTGAGCGGATGGCGGCTGCCGGAGGAGCCGGCCGGGCCCGCGCGCAGGATTTATGTGACACGCGGTGGCGCCTTGCGCCGTCCCCTCCTCAACGAGCCGGACGTCCTTGAGGCCATCACTCCGTTCGGGTTCGAGGTCATCGATTGCGCGAGCCTGTCGGTTGCCGACCAGCGGGCGCTGTTCGCCAGCGCGGAGATCGTCGTCGCGCCCCATGGCGCCGGCCTCGTCAACATGGCGTGGGCCCGGCCCGGAACGAAGCTGGTCGAGTTCATGCCGCGCGGCCACGCCAACCCGTGTTTCATGGACCTCTGCGCACAGGCCGGGCTTATTTACCGCAACGTTCCCTCAATAGCGGAGGAAGACGGCGGCGATCCGCTCTTCGCCGGCTTTGCAGTCGACCCCGGGCATGTCACCGCCGTGCTGCGGGACCTGCTGGGGCCGCCGGTCCCGCCCGCCGGTCCGAGGTCTCAGCGCGCGCCGACGCGCTCGTAGATGCCGATCGCGCCGGAGCGGTCGACCGAACGGACGTCGTAGCGCGCGGCCGGATCCTCGCCCATGCCGAGCGAGCCCGAGGGCATGCCCGGCACCGCCAGGCCGGCGATCGGGGGCCGGTTGGCGAGCAACCGGCCGACCGAGGAGAGCGGCACGTGGCCCTCGAGGAAATAGCCCTCCACCAGGGCCGTGTGGCAGCCTTCCATGGCGGCAGGCACGCCCGCCTTTGCCTTGACCGGGGCGAGGTCCTCCCGGTTTTCGATGACGATCTCGTAGCCGGCCGCCCGCATCGCGTCGGACCAGGCTTCACAGCAACCGCACCAGGGCGACTTCCACACGGTCATGGTCTCGCCCGCGGCATGGGCTGGCAGTGTCGCGGGAAGCGACAGGGCAAGTGTTGCGGCGAGGGCGAAAGCGGCATGTGTGTTCATGGGAGCCAAGGTCCTTCTCCTGTCATCTTCGCCAAGATGTCTTGCGGCTTCCAGCAGGGGTAAGGTCAAGGGGCAGGCGGACAGTTGCTCCATCCCTTGCCGGGGAACGGGAAAGGTCTAGTTTCCCGGCGGTGCCGGTCCGCGCAACCTGCGCCCTGCGGTGCCATCGATACGGAAGGAAAGAACATGCCGGGTTTCAGACCGTTTGCCGTCGCCGTCCTCGCGTTGCTGCCCGCCGTCGCGTTCGCTGACAGCCACCGCACGCCGGCGCCGGAGGGCGCCGCGGTCTATTTCATCACGCCGCAGGACGGTGCGACCGTCTCGAGCCCGCTGACCGTCAAATTCGGCCTGAGCGGAATGGGCGTTGCGCCGGCGGGCGTGGAGAAGGAGATGACCGGCCATCACCACCTGCTGATCGATCAGGAGCTGGAGGACTACGACAACGCCATTCCGGCGGACGACAACCACCGGCATTTCGGCGGCGGCCAGACGGAAACGACGGTCGAGCTTGCGCCGGGCACGCACCGGCTGCAGTTGATCCTCGGCGATCACAACCACATACCGCACCAGTCGCCGGTGCAATCGCAGGTGATCACGATCACCGTCGAGTAGCGCCGCGACAAAAAAACGGCGGGGTTTCCCCCGCCGTTCGTTTAAAGCTCGAAAAGGTGTGGCGCGGTCAGCCGAACAGGCTCGACACCGACTGTTCCAGCGCGGTGCGCGAGACCGCCTCGCCGATCAGCGGGGCGATCGAGATCGCGCGGATGTTGGGCGCGGCGAGGACGGCGGCCGTCGGCTCGATGGAATTGGTGATCACCAGTTCCTTGAGCTTGGAGGAGGTGACGCGGGCGACCGCGCCGCCCGAGAGCACGCCGTGGGTGATATAGGCGGTCACCGACTTGGCGCCCTGGTCGAGCAGTGCCTCGGCGGCGTTGCACAGGGTGCCGCCCGAATCGACGATGTCGTCGACGAGGATGCAGTCGCGCCCGGTCGGGTCGCCGATGATGTTCATGACCTCGGACTCTCCGGGCTTGTCGCGGCGCTTGTCGACGATGGCGAGCGGCGCGTCGATGCGCTTGGCCAGCGCGCGGGCGCGGACGACGCCGCCGACGTCGGGAGAGACGACCATGACGTTGTCGGTCGAATAGCGCTCCTTGATGTCGCGGGTCATCACCGGCGCGGCAAACAGGTTGTCCGTGGGGATGTCGAAGAAGCCCTGGATCTGGCCGGCATGCAGGTCGAGCGTGAGAACGCGATGGGCGCCGGCATGGGTGATCAGGTTGGCGACCAGCTTGGCCGAGATCGGCGTGCGGCCGGAGGCGCGTCGGTCCTGGCGGGCATAGCCGAAATACGGCATCACCGCGGTGATGCGCTTGGCCGAGGAGCGGCGCAGCGCGTCGATGACGATCAGCAGCTCCATCAGATGGTCATTGGCGGGAAAGCTCGTGGACTGCAGAACGAAGACGTCCTCGCCGCGCACGTTTTCCTGGAGCTCGACGAAAATTTCCTGGTCGGCGAAGCGGCGCACCTGGCATTTGGCCAGCGGCGCGCCGAGATAGTGCGATATTTCCTCGGCAAGCGCGCGATTGGAATTGCCCGCGACGATCTTCATGGCCCGCAAGTCCTTTCTTGGATCCGTCGCCGCGGGGGGCGGCTCCGGCATGACAGGCTCACACGTGGTCTGTCTGGTCTTTGTTGGTGGCCCTGGTCTAGGCGCGGCCGGCCGGACCGGGGTCCGGCATCGTCACGGCCGTTCCTCCATCAGGCGGCGGCGTTTTAACAACGCCTCCCGGGTTTCACAACCGGCCAGTGCGTGTGTGGGCATGTTTTTCGGAAAGTCGGTAACCGGAACCGCGCGAAGGAAGGGCTGCACGGTCATGTCCGGCGGAGCGAATTCGGCACGCAGGTCCCGCTCGCCACAGGCGCCGCGCCGCATGCGCGCATCAAAAGCGCGGCCAGAATCATGTGTTTGCCGGCGATCTCCTCAAGACCGGCATTTGCTCCCGGACGCGCCAGGCGGGGATGCAAATGCCGGCGCCGGGTCACTAGCGGCGAATCCAGGCGGCGAGCTCGCTGACCGAGCGGCGCGCGGCGCGATTGAGCGCATCATCGTCGATGCCGGCCCACGGATCGCCGGAGGAGCCGGGGGCCGATTCCTGCCCCAGGATCCTGTGCAGCCGGTTGCCGGACGAATCGACCACGTCGAAGACATAGAACAGGGTCGTGGCCGACTGGCTTCCCGAGGCGGACAGATAGCCGTTGATCCGGTAGGTGGCGGGTGCGCCCACCCGGCGCACCACGTTCAGGTTCTGGTTGCGGGCCTCGTTGCCGATCTGCCGCGACAGGGCGTCGGCGATGTTGCCGGGCGCGCCGGTAAAGGGCTCGAACGCAACGGTCGCCTGGCCGGCGGGAACCGACGGTGCCGGAGCGCTTGCCGCGGGCCGGTCGTTGTCGGCGACATAGGCCGGAGGAAGGGGCTGGCCGGCACAGGCGGCCAAAAGCAATGCGAGAGCCGGGACGGCGCCGCGCAGAACGGTCTTGCGGAAGGTGGAAAGCACGTTCATCTCGCCTTGTCTGTCCGTTTCCGTCATCGCTTCGATTGCCGGTGGTTGCGCTTCGTCGCCGCCTCGCGCGCGCCGCGCTCCACCATGTTTCGTTTCCTCGTTTATCCCGCCTTGACCGGCAGGTCGAGGGGGAGCTTCGAAAGGCACTCGGCCGATCCCTCGCGCGTCAGGTAGGTCTGGCCCAGCGACATGGCCGCGCCGGTGTCGGAATCCGCCAGGATCATGTGCACGAAAACCACCATGTCGGGAACGATCCGTGCCGGGTTGGCGCGATAGGCCATCGGCCAGTCCATCCAGCTGGGAGCAAAGCGGGCGCCAAGCGAATAGCCGCAGGCGTTAAGCCGGTGGGCGCCCTCGCCGCGCGCGTCGATCTCGCGCGCGTGGGCATCGAACACCTCGCCGAAGTCGCGCCCGGGCACGAGACATTGCTCGACGGCCGCGAGCGCTGCGCGGGCCGCCTCGTAAAGGGCGACGTGGCGGCCGGTCGGCTCGCCGACGATCACCGTGCGCATGGCGGCGACATGGTAACGCCGGTAGACGCCGGCCCATTCCAGGGTCAGCTGGTCGCTGGCGTCCAGCGTGCGGCGCCCGGTCTGGTAGCGACACAGCAGCGCCTCGGGGCCGGAGCCGATGATGAACTCGTTGGCGGGATAGTCGCCGCCGCCGGCAAAGACCGCGCCCTGCATCGCGGCCAGGATGTCGCCCTCGCGCGCACCGGGGCCGATCAGCGGCAGCGCCGCCTCATAGGCGGCATCCGTGAGCGCCGCGGCACGGCGCACGCAGGCGATCTCCGCCGGCGTCTTCACCGACCGCAGCACCGCGACCAGCGAGGAAGCATCCTCCAGCAGCGCGAAATCGGCAAGCAGCGTCGCGATGTCGATGGCGATCCGGCCGGTCATGCCGTGGGTGTCGTACTCGACGCCGATGCGGTTGCCGTCGAGGCCGAGCTCGAACAGCAGGTCGCGCAACTGAAGCACCGGCGAGGCCCCGTCTCGGTCCTCCCAGACGCGGATGTCGTCGACGGTGGAGGTCAGTTGCGCCTGCCGCAGGTCGGCGGAACGGGTCAACAGCACGATGCGGCCGTCGCGGGTGACGACCATCGACTGGAAGAAGCAGAAGCCGAACGTGTCGTATCCGGTCAGCCAGTACATGCTCTCCTGGGCGAAGAGGAGCATCGCGTCGCGGCGTTCCTCCGCCATGCGCGCCGTCAGGGTCTGCAGCCGGGCAGTGTATTCCTCCCGGGAGAAAGCAAGGGACATGGTCAGTTTCCGCTGATCGAGATGGCCGAGACGAGGCGGCCGTAATCCGGTTCGCTCCTGTGGGTGGAGCGGCGATAGGAGAAGAAAAGGTCCTCCTCCAGATAGGTGCAACGGCCGAGGTCGCTGGCTTGCGCAATGCCTGCCGTGCCCAGCCGCGAAAGGATGTAGGCGGGAAGGTCGAACAGCGCATGGCCGTCGCGGTCCGCAGGGGCGAAGAAGCGGTTATTGCCGGCATCCGCCGTGAGGAAGCGTTCGACGAATTCCTCGCCGACCTCGTAGCTGGCGCGGGAGATGGTCGGACCGAGCACGGCAACGATGCGGTCGCGGCGGGCGCCGAGCCCTTCCATCGCGGCCAGCGTCGCCTCCAGCACGCCGGTGAGGGCGCCGCGCCAGCCGGAATGGGCAGCACCGATCACCCTTGCGCCGGCATCGGCGAACAGCACCGGTCCGCAGTCGGCGGTGGAGATGCCGAGCGCGATGCCGGGGCGGTCGGTGACCAATGCGTCGCCGCGCGGCTGTGCGTCCGGTGTCCAGGGGCGGTCGACAACGATCGCGTCGGGGGAATGGTGCTGGTGGGGCGAGACCAGGGCGCCGGGGGCGACGCCGAGCAGGCTGGCGACCCGGGTGCGGTTCTCCAGCACGGCGGCGCGTTCGTCGTCCGAGCCGAGGCCGACATTGAGGCTGGAATAAATGCCCGAGGAGACGCCGCCCTTGCGGGTGAAGAAGCCGTGGGAAATGCCGTCAAGCGCGGAAAGGTCGGGAGATGTCAGCATCGGGGCGAAAGGCCTGTCCTGTCACGGAGCGAGGGATAAGGGGCACGGGAAGACGGCGCGATGGTGGGTGCATCGACGTCCGCTGTCAAACGGGATCGAAGGGCATCAGCGGCACGATGTCAGGGGCGACGGCCAGCACCTTGAAGAGATCGCCCATCTGGCCTGGGGCTGCCAGCCGTTCGACCTCGCCGCGGATGCGTTCCCGGTCGTCTTCGCTCTTGCCCGCGCCGAGTTGTCCGGCGCGTTCCAGCAGGCCGAGGGCGAGCAGGAACTCTCCCTGGCCAAGCAGCCGGCGCGGCCGCAGCGGGGCAAGGTTTGCTGCCCTGGCAAGGGCCTCGAAATTGACATGGGCTGTAAGGTCGCACAGGCCGGGCGCCTCGAACACGGACACATGCTCATGCCTGCGCAGGGCCTGCAGCGTGTCGCCGGCGGCCGTGCGGCCATAGCCGTAATCGATTGCGAGCAGGACCCCGCCCTGCGCGGCAAGCCGGGTGGCAAGGTCCTGCATCAACGCATTGGCGAGCGGCTGGGTCTCGACGACCGCGCCTTCCGGCGCCCCGGCAAGGCCGGCGATAAGATCCGCGTCCTCCAACCCCCCGGTGCCGGGGACGAAGCGGAGGGTCTCTCCGTCGTCCGCAAGGCCGATGCAGCGTTCCCGCCAGCGCCCCTGGAGGCGGACATATTGCCGGATCGGCAGGGCATCAAAGAACTCGTTGGCGACGATCAGAAGCGGCGCATCGACGGGAAGGCCCGCGATCGAGTCGTGCCATTGCACGTTGACCGCATTCGCGCCGAGCGCCGCCTTCTGGACCTCGCGCAGTCTGGGGCTCGTCTCCACCAGATGAAGGCTGGCGGCGGCGTGGAATGCCGGTCGCAGGCGCGCGACACGCAGGATGTCGGCCATCAACGTGCCGCGACCGGGGCCCAGTTCGACCAGGTGGAACCTCTTTGGCGCGCCCGAGGCGGCATGGGCGTGAACCAGCCACGCGCCGATCATTTCGCCGAAGAGCTGGCTGACCTCGGGAGCGGTGATGAAGTCGCCGCCGGCGCCGAAGGGTTCGGCGCGCATGTAGTATCCGTGCTGCGGGTCGGCCAGACACAGGGCCATGTAGTCACAGACGGAGAGCGGCCCGGCCGTCTCGATCAGCGCGCGGATCCTGTCGGCAAGCGGCGTTGGCGTCCCGCGCGTCACGCGCCGCTGTCCGTACCCGTCGCGGGACGGCGCAGGGCACGAAGAATCGCGAAAAGGCCGGCGGCGATCATCGGCAGCGACAGGACGATGCCCATGGTCAGGCCGAACTGGAGATAGCCGATATGGGCATCGGGCACGCGGAAGAGCTCGACGAAGGAGCGCGACAGCCCGTAGCCGAGCGCGAAGGTGCCGGCGACGAGGCCTGGACGGCGGAAGCCGCCGCGTGACAGCCCGATCCGGGTCACGAGAAGCAGCAGCAGGCCTTCGAGCGCGGCTTCATAGAGCTGGCTCGGGTGGCGCGGCTCCGGTCCGGCGCCTGGGAAGACGAAGGCCCAGGGCACATCGGTGACGCGGCCCCAGAGTTCGCCATTGATGAAGTTGGCAAGGCGGCCGAAGAAGAGCCCGATCGGGGCGACCGCGCCGGCAAGGTCGAACATGGTCCAAATGGGTATGCCCCGGCGCCAGGCGAAGACCACCATCGCGACGACGACACCGAGGAAGCCGCCATGGAAGGACATGCCGCCCGACCAGACCTGCAGGATGTCGAGCGGGTTCTGGAGATAGTAGCCCGGCGCGTAGAACAGCACGTAGCCGAGGCGTCCGCCGAGGATCGTGCCGATCGTCGCGTAGACGACGAAATCGTCGACATCGACAAGGCCGGGTCGCGGTGTGCCGCCCCAAAGGCTGTCCCTGGCGACGAGGCCGCGCATGTAGCGCCAGCCGATGAGCAGGCCGGCGATATAGGCCAGCGCATACCAGCGGATCGCGAAGGGGCCGAACTCGATCAACACCGGATCGATTGCGGGAAAGGGCAGGACGAGAACAGGCATGGCGCCTCCGGCTGGCCGGCGGCGAGGGTGCCGCGCGCGGGGCGGACGTTGCCGCCGTTTGCCCCGCCGCGTCAAGGTTGCGACGATTTCACCCGTTCCGGGTGTTTCGCTGAGGCGCAAAGCGCATTACCTAGAAGGCAGAACATCTGCGGGGCCGGCATCGTCGCCGGCGACATCCGCGTATCCGGGAAAGGACAAGGCATCATGACACAGGGATCGAGCCGGATTCTCGACGATTTCGCCAAGCTGATGACGGACGCGGCCGGCGTTGCCCAGGGCGCCAGGCGTGAGGTGGAGACGGCGTTCCGCGCGCAGGCCGAACGGTTCCTGGCGGACATGGATCTGGTCAAGCGCGAGGAGCACGACGTCGTCAAGGACATGGCGGCGAAGGCTCTGGATGCGGTCGAAGCGCTGGAAGCGCGCGTCGCCGAGCTGGAAAAGGCGATGGCCAAGCCCCGCGCGGCCAAGCCGAAGACCTCCGGAGACTGATGCCGGAATAATTTGCGAGGGATGGCGGCGGGGAAAATCGAAGGCTTTCCCGACGTAATTTCGCCGCTGCCATCCACAGGTTCAAAAGCGTAAAAGAAACGTGAACATATCTTTGAATTAACTTCTCCCTATATACTGGTTTCAGGCGAAGATTCGCGGCGTCCGCTGCCGGACCGGCTTTGGCCGCCATTCGGGCACGCGAAAAATTGCTGGCGGCAGGCCAAACTCCTGCGGACCGACACGGATGGCCTTGCGTCCGGCCAGGGCGCGATGCCCGCAAGCCGAGAGGAACCTCCCATGAGCCTCATCGACATCGATTTCGAACGGCCCGCCAATCCCGTCGACACGATCGAGCATATCGCGGCGATCAACGACTGGTCCTTCGAAAGGTCTTGCGACGAGGAGATCACGATCTCCGTCACCGGCCACTGGTGCGACTATCACGTCTCCTTCTCCTGGATGGAGGACCTCGAGGCCCTGCATCTGGCCTGTGCCTTCGACCTGAAGGTCCCCGATCCGCGCCGCACGGAAGTCGTGCGTCTGCTGGCGCTGGTCAACGAACAGCTCTGGATGGGCCATTTCGACCTGTGGAACCGCGAGGGCGTGGTGATCTTCCGCCAGTCGCTGCTGCTTGCCGGCGGCGCGGAGGCCACCTCCCGGCAGATCGAGGGACTTCTTACCAACGCGCTCGAATCCTGCGAGCGCTACTATCAGGCCTTCCAGTTCGTCGTATGGGCCGGTAAAAGCGCCTCCGAGGCGATCGATACCGCCCTGTTCGAGACTGCGGGGGAAGCATGAGTTTTTCGAAGGAGCGTCCGCTCGTTCTTGTCGGCGCCGGCAAGATGGGCGGCGCCATGCTGGCCGGCTGGGTTGATGCCGGAACCGACCCGGACGCCATCCTGGTGGTGGATCCCAACGCTTCCGAGGAGCTTCTGGAACTTGTGGCGCGTACCGGCATCCGGCATGCCGTCGCCGTCGATCCCGCCCTTCGCGCCGGTGTCCTGCTGCTGGCGCTGAAGCCGCAGATCATGGCGAGCGTGCTGCCCGGCGTCGCCTCCAGCGTCGATGGCGAGACGCTGGTGATCTCGGTCGCGGCCGGCACGCCGGTCGCCACCTTCGCCGCAGCCTTCGGGGATGTCGCCATTGTCCGGGTGATGCCGAACACGCCCGCGCAGGTCGGGCGCGGCATGAGCGTTGCCTATGCCAATCCGCGCACCAGCGCCGTGCAGCGCGCCACCGTCGACACGCTGCTTGCCGCGATCGGGGCGTCTGACTGGATCGCCGAGGAGCGGCAGATCGATGCGGTGACCGCGGTCAGCGGCTCGGGGCCGGCCTATGTCTTCTATCTCACAGAGGCGCTGGCCGAGGCCGGTATCGCGGCCGGACTTCCCGCCGACCTCGCCATGCGCATCGCCCGCCAGACCGTGTGCGGTGCCGGCGAGCTGATGTACCGCTCCGACAAGCCTGCGGCGGAGCTGCGCCGCAACGTCACCTCGCCGAATGGCACCACGGCCGCGGCGCTCGAGGTGCTGATGGATGCCGATGGCGGCTTGCCGCCGGTGATGACGCGTGCCGTCGCGGCGGCGAAGAAGCGCTCCGAGGAGCTTGCCGGCTGAGGCTTTCCCGCGGCTGGCGGCTGTCTTTCTGGCCGCTTTCGCGGGCAAAGCGTCGCGGGGTGTCGAAATTTGCCGGCGCTCTGCCTACATTGATCTTTCGAGGATGCCGGCACGACATCGTGCTCCGGCGGCAACCCGGGAGATGATGATGGCAACGCAGAAGACGAAACAGAAGATCGTCGCGACCTTTCTCAAGCTGGTCGGGGAGCGGGGCTGGAGCGGGTTCGAAATGACCGACATCGCCGCCGGGGCCGGCGTCAGGCTGTCGGTGCTGCGGGCCGAGTTTTCCGGCAAGACTGGCTGCCTCAGGGCGTTTCTGTCCGAGGTCGACCAGACGGTTCTCGACGATATCGACGAGGACATGGCGGACCAGCCGGCCCGCGAGCGGCTCTTCGATGTCCTGATGTCGCGGCTCGATGCCCTTGCTCCCCACAAGGATGCGCTTCGCGAGATGAAGCGCGCGGCCGCGCGCGATCCGCAGCTTGCCCTGAAGATCAACCGCGAGGCGGTGACCTCGATGCGCTGGATGCTCACCGCCGCCGGCATTCCCGCCTCCGGCCCGCGCGCCTCCGTCATGGCGCAGGGGCTGGCGATCGCCTTCGCGCGGGTCGTCGACACCTGGCTGACGGACGAGGATCCGGGACTTGCGCGCACCATGTCGGCGCTCGACCGGCAGCTGGACGAAGGCGAGAGCTGGATGGGCCGGCTCGACGGTGTCAGCCGCTTCCTGAAGCCGTTCTTTTCCGCCGTGGCCCGTGGCCGAAAGGCGCGCAAGGCTCCGCCGGAGGCTGGCTCCGAGGCTGACGGCGGGGCTTCACCCGGCGCGGCGTCTCCAGCGGCCTGAGGTCGGACGCCTGAAAAAGGTCTTGCCTGACGAATAAGCATAGGCTTATATGTCGGCATGACCGAGAACGATGTCTTTCGCGCCCTTGCCGACCCGACTCGCCGCACCGTCTTCGAGAAGCTGGCTGCCGGCCGCATGAACGCGACCGCCCTGCGTGAAGGCATGGCGATCAGCCAGCCCGCGATGTCACAACACCTCTCGGTCCTGAGAACCGCCCGCCTCGTCAAGGAGATGCGGGAGGGACGCTTCGTCTATTACGAGGTCGACCCGGAGGGGCTGGCGCTGGTCGCGGGATGGATGGCGAAGTATCGCGCCTACTGGCCCGCGCGCGTCGATGCCCTGAAGGACTTGCTGAAGGACATGGACCAATGAGCGACGGGATTTTCGGCGAGAGCGAGACCGGCCAGGAGCCTTCGGCGGAGCTCACCCTTGAATTCGACCTCGACGCACCGCCGGAGAAGGTCTGGCGGGCGCTCAGCCTGGCCGAGTTTCGTGCCCGCTGGATGCCCGGTGATCCGCTTGCCGGCGAGGAGCCCGTCTGCACCGAACCGGGGCGGGAGGCGAGCTACCGGATGCGCGAACCGGCTCCGCCCTTCCTTGAAAGCATCGTGACCTTTCGCATCGACCCGAACGGGGCGGGCGGCACGCGTTTGCGGGTCCTTCACGAACTGACGGACGTGCGGCTGAGGCGAGCGGGAAAGCCGCCGACGAGCAGCGATCCCTGCCTCATGCTTGCGGCCTGACAGCCGCGAGATCCTTCGAAAACCCGGAAGCACTGGAGTTCGCCGATGCGCGAAGCGATGCAACTCGTCCCCATGGTCGTCGAGCAGTCGGCACGAGGGGAGCGGTCTTTCGACATCTACTCGCGGCTGCTGCGCGAGCGGATCATCTTCCTCAACGGCGAGGTCAATGACGACGTTTCCGCCCTTGTCTGCGCACAGCTCCTGTTCCTCGAGGCGGAGAACCCGACAAGGCCGATCAGCCTCTATATCAACTCGCCCGGAGGTATGGTGACCAGCGGGTTCGCCATGTACGACACCATGCGCTACATCCGTCCGCCGGTGCACACGCTGTGCATGGGAACGGCCCGCTCCATGGGCTCCTTCCTGCTGATGGCGGGGGAGCCGGGCGAACGGGCGACCCTGCCCAATGCCAGCATTCTCATTCACCAGCCCTCCGGGGGTTTCAAGGGACAGGCCTCGGACATGCTCATCCATGCCGAGGAGATCAAGCAAACGAAGCATCGCATGACACGGCTCTATTCCGAGCATTGCGGCCGCAGCTACGATGCCTTCGAGGAGGCGATGGACCGGGACCGGTTCATGACCGCGGAACAGGCGTTGGAATGGGGCCTGATCGACCGGATCCTCACGCCTCGCGAGCAGACGGCGGCGGTTGGCGACTGACCCGTCGGGCGGCCCTGTCCCGCGAACAGGCCAGCCGGCGCAAGTCCTGTTCGCGGTGCTTTGCACGAGCCGGAGCGATGCCGTAATGTCGTCCGATGGTTCGCGAATGCATCCGGCCGCTGACGCCGGATGCGCGGGTCTCTCGCCTTCTTCGCTTTTACAAGACAGGGTTTTCCGTATGGCAGATGCCGACAAGGGCGCCGTTGCGCCGACCGTTACCTTTGACGATTTCCTGAAAGTCGACATCCGCGTCGGGTGCGTCATCGAGGCCGAGCCCTTTCCCGAGGCGCGCAAACCGGCACTCAAGCTGAAGATCGATTTCGGCGAGGAGATCGGCGTCAAGAAAACCAGCGCCCAGATCACCCGCCACTACACGCCCGAGACGCTGGTTGGCCGCCGGGTGCTTGCGGTGGTGAACTTTCCGCCCCGCCAGATCGGCCCGGTCATGTCCGAGGTGCTGACGCTCGGCGTGCCCGATGCCGACGGCGAGGTCGTGCTGCTCGCTCCCGACCAGGACGTTCCTCTCGGCGGCCGGCTCTACTGAGCGGCCGCCCGCACGCGGGGACGGCGGAAGACATAGACGGTTGCCGGCGGCAGGTTCGCCCAGACGCGCCTGGTGCGTGTGAAGCTCAATCCTAGCCCTTTCGTGACGCGGGAGCGCAGGGGCGATTTCGGGCCGTAGGTGAACTGGATGAAGACGCCGTCCGGCCCGAGCCGGGAGAAGGCGGAGCCCAGGATCGCGGCCTGTTCGTCGGCGCTCATCGAAAGCAGCGGCAGCCCGGACAGCACGGCGTCGAAGGGAGCCGCCTCGACACGCGCCAGCTCCTGGGCCGGCAGTCTGTGCAGTCTGGCTTGCGGAAAGCGGGCTGCCAGGTCGCCGGCGAAGAGCGGGTTGATCTCGAACAGGACAAGGTCGCGTTCGGCGATGCCGCAGTCGATCATGCAACGGGTGAAAACGCCGGTGCCCGGGCCGAGTTCCGCCACGCGGCTGGCCTGCGCTGGAAGCTGGCGCGCCATCATTTCGCCGAGGCTTGGCGAGGAAGGGGCAAGCGCCGCGACCTGGCGCGGGCGACGCAGGAACTGGTGGAAGAAGGCTGTCTGTCCGGTCGGCATTGGGGGGGAGGCCTCGGGTGATCGGTGCGGGATGGATGTGATGGTTGTCTGGGGACGGCGCGGGCCGTCTCAACGGCCGCGCATGATCGCGTAGGCAAGCGCTGGCGAGATCCGGTGAAGGACCCGCAAGGCTCGTGTCTTCTCGATCCAGATTTCCTTCTTTCCCCCTTCCAGGCCGCGCAAGAGGTCGGCGGCGGCGCGTGTCGGCGGGTATTTGCGGATTGTTGAAGGCCGCGACAGGCCGGTATCGACCAATGTCATCACAACCTCGCTGACAAGGATCTGACGCCCGGCCGCCTCGCACTGGTCGCGCAGCGCGCGGGTGAAGCTGCGCAGGCCCGCCTTGGTGGCGCAGTAGACCGCTGCGTCGCGCTTCGGTGCGATGGCAAGCCCGGACGTGACGTTGACAATCGCGGCCGTGGGCTGGCGCGACAGCAGCGGCAACAGGGCGGTTACAAGCTGCGCGGGGGCTGCGAGATTGACGGCGATCTCGCGTGCAATGTCATCGGGAAAGGCAGGCGGCGCGCTCGCAAGGTCCTGGTGGATCATGATCGCGGCGTTGTTGATGACGACGCTGCAACCGGGATGTCGGGTCGCGACCCAGTCGGCAAGCGCACGCACGCCGCCCGTGGTGCCGAGATCGGCCGCGAAGGCGTCGAGCCGCCCGGGATGGGCCTCGGCCAGATCGTCCAGCGGGGCGATGTCGCGCGCGGTGACCAGCACGGAGTTTCCGCGGGCGAGCAGCTGGCGCACGGTTTCAAGTCCGATGCCGCGCGAACCGCCCGTGACCAGGATCGTGCGACCGGCAAGGTCGAATGTTTTTCTCATCGGGTCCTTCCTGTCGGGGGCGAAAAGCCCTTCGCAGATCCGGTCGATTATGCGAGTAATCGCTCACATTCACACTCGCATTGGGCAGACCCGATGGACACACGGCTCAAGCCGCGCAAAACCCCGGTACAGGGCCGCAGCAAGGCGACTTGCGACGCTGTTCTGGAGGCGGCTGCTCGCATTCTCGTGGAAGAGGGGCGACAGGCCCTGACGACGAATCGTATCGCCGAGCGTGCCGGGGTCTCGGTCGGTTCGCTCTATCAGTACTTCCCCGGCAAGGAGGCGATCGTTGCGGAGCTGATCCGGGAGATGCGGCGCGACATGGTGGTGCTGCTGCGCGGGGCGGTGCAGGCGGCGGCGACGCAGGCGTTCCGCCCGGCGGTGGGAACTCTGCTGGCGGCCACGCTGGACCATCACACGGCGCGGCCGGAACTGGCTCGGGCGCTGGAGCGGGAGGAGGAAGACCTGCCGATCGATGCGGAAACGCAGGTGCTGAAGGCGGAGTTGCGCGGCCTGATCGCCGGGTTCCTTGTTGAGCGCGGGGTCGCGGATGCCGAGCGTTGCGCCTTCGACCTGGTTGCCATGTGCCACGGAATGGCATCCGCTGCCGTGCGCGCCGGGCAGGACAACATGGAAGACCTGAAAGGTCGCCTTGAGCGCGCCGTGCTCGGCTATCTCGGCAGGCCGGAGTGAGCCTCTCGGCTCTTCTGCGCCGAATGAACCGGTGCTAGACGGGAATACGCACCCGGGCGCGCAACCCGCCCAGGCCGTCACTGGCGCCGAGCACGATGTCGCCGCCATGGGCGCGGGCGATGTCGCGGGAGATCGCAAGGCCCAGGCCGCTGCCGCCGGTGTCGCGGTTGCGTGCCTGGTCGAGCTGGTAGAAGGGGCGGAAGACGTTCTCGCGCTCGTCCTCGGGAATGCCGGGGCCGTTGTCGTCGATGGTGATCGTCAGCCAGCCGTCGGCGTTGCGGCCCTCGATACGCACCTCGCTGCCGTGCCGCGCGGCATTGGTCACCAGGTTGGTCAGTGCCCGCTTGAAGGCGCTGGGGCGCAGGTTGACCATTGGCGGTCCGTCCAGGCGGGACGAGACGGCGCCACCGAGGATCTCGACCTCCGCCTCCAGGTCCTCGAACAAGAGACCGATGTCGGTCAGTTGCGCCTGCTCGTCGCCTTCGCCGCGGGCAAAGGCGAGATAGTCCTCCAGCATCGTCTTCATCTCGTCGACGTCGTGCTGCAGCGCCCGCACTTCCTCGCTGTCGGGGAACAGGGCAAGTTGCAGGCGGAAACGGGTCAGCACGGTCCTGAGATCGTGGCTGACGCCGGCGAGCATGGTGGTGCGCTGCTCGATCTGGCGCTCGATGCGCCGACGCATCTCGATGAAGGCCTGGGCCGCGCGCCGTACCTCGCGCGCGCCGCTCGGCCGGAAGTCCTCGATCGGACGTCCCTTGCCGAAGTTTTCCGCCGCCGTTGCCAGCCGCTCGACCGGCCTCGTCTGGTTGCGCAGGAACAGCAGCGCGATGACGACGAGGATGAGCGAGGTGGAGACCATCCAGACGATGAAGAAATGCGAATTGGACGCGTAGGTCTGGCTGCGCCGGGCGATGACGCGCAGCACGTTGTCGGGCAGCTTGATGCGGATCTCGACGAAGCTCGAGCGGCCGACCGTGTCGATCCAGAACGGTTTGCCGATTCGCGCCGCGATCTGCTGGGAGAGATAGCGGTCGACGATGTCGAAAAAGGGCTTGGGCCGGGGCGGCGGCAGCGGTTCGGGCGGCAGGATGCTGATCGCCAGGCTGAGATCGCGCCGGGCCATCTCCGTCAGTCCGGCAATCCCCTCCTCGCTCTCCGCACTCTCGGCCAGGGTTGTCAGAAGGGCGATGTCGCGCACGACCGCGTCGGACAGGCGCTGGGTAACGAGATTGTAGTGGCGCTCGAGAAAGACGAAGGCCAGAACCGCCTGCATGATCACAAGCGGCGCCACGATGATCAGCAGGGTCCGGGCGAAGAGGCCCTTCGGCGTGCGGCGATAGAGCGCCCCGGCGAAGGCGCGATAGGGGACGGCCAGCGTGTCCGTGAACCGCCGCAGGGCGGGCGGCAGCGACCAGTCCGGCAGCTTGCCGCGCAGGCGCCCGCTCAATCGCATACGAGCCGGTAGCCGATGCCGCGCACGGTCTGCAGATAAAGCGGATTGCCGGGATCGGTCTCGATCTTGCGGCGCAGGCGGTTGATTTGCACGTCGACGGTGCGCTCGCCCAGGCCGCTGTCGTCGCCGACGATTTCGGTGCGTGGCACGGTCTCGTTCGGCTTCTCCGTGAACAGGGACAGGATCTCCTTCTCCCGGTCGGTCAGCCGGACGATCTCCTCGCCGCGTTTCAGTTCGCGCCGCGCGGCGTCGAACACATAGGGGCCGAAGCGGACGTCGGCCGGCGGCATTGCCTCGGGCGCGGCGCGGCGGCGCAAGATGGCGCGGATGCGCAGCAGAAGCTCGCGCGGCTCGAACGGCTTGACGAGGTAGTCGTCGGCGCCGGCCTCGAGCCCGGCGATCCTGTCGGCGGCGTCCGAGCGGGCGGTGAGCATCAGGATCGGCACGTCGGAGCGCCCGTGCAGGTCGGAGGCAAGCGACAGTCCGCTTTCCCCCGGCATCATCACGTCGACGACGAGCAGGTCGAAGGCGAGCCCTTCCAGCCGGCGGCGGGCTTCGGCCGCCGAGGCGGCGACCGTGATGCGGAAGCCGTGCTCGGCGAGAAAACGGCGCAGCAGCGTGCGGATGCGGGTGTCGTCGTCGACAAGCAGCAGATGCGGGGCATCGTCATCCAGCACGGGGCGGTCCCGGGTCCCGGTCAGGGGAGAACCGGAGATCGGGAGTTCGGCGGAATCGATCGTCACGGCCGGCTTCTCGCTCTTTCATGGTGATGCGCGGTGGCGCGGATCGCTCTTGTCATTCGCCGTCGATCAGGCGCGCGACGTCGCCGCGCTGGTCGGGGTCGATCATATGATAGAGGAACTGTCGGGCGATATCTTGACCGCCCGGGGGAATGGCGGTGAGGGCCCGGCGGATGCGCCGGGTCTGGAGGTCGGTCAGGC
Organism: Stappia sp.; assembly: GCF_965276915.1. GTDB lineage: Bacteria > Pseudomonadota > Alphaproteobacteria > Rhizobiales > Stappiaceae > Stappia. The sequence continues at coordinate 4,541,457 of NZ_OZ255709.1, read as the reverse complement.
GGGCGGCAAGCGCCTCGCCCCTGGCGGTGGCGAACAGCAGGCGCTCGCGCCGGTCCTGCGGGCCGGGCTCCTGCGAGATGTAGTCCTCCTCGACAAGCTGCTTCAGCACCCGGGCAAGGCTTTGCTTGGTGATCTTGAGGATCGCCAGAAGGTCGGTGACCCGGAGGCCCGGATTGCGGCTGACGAAATGCAGGACCCGGTGGTGCGCCCGGCCGAAGCCGAACTCGGCCAGGACCGCATCGGGGTCCGAGGTGAAGTCGCGATAGGCGAAGAACAGCAGCTCGATCAGGTCGATCGGGATCGCCGTCGTGGAGGCGTCAGGCTCCGCAGGGAGCGTGTCCGAGAAATTTACGTCAGTCATATTGACTTATTTCCGACCGATTGTTACACGTATCCTGTCTGCTGCGAAATGATCGTACGTCATCGCCCTTCAAGCATGGTAGATGTTGTCCTTCACCGTTGCAGATCGCGACTTTTCGCCGATGCTTGCGGTTCACGCATTGCCTGCATCGGCCAGCCGTGGCCCGCCACCATACAAACAGATGACGGGCCGCGCAAAGCCGCGCGATCGGGTTGCAAGTCAGTCGGTTCGATCCGTTCCTTCCGGTTTCGGGTCGCATTCAAACGCAAGCGGGATCAAGCCCGTTGCATGTTTCGGGAGAATTTCGACATGGCGCAGGTGCCTTTTGACCAACGCGAAGGCGAGATCTGGTATGACGGCGCCTTCGTGCCGTGGGCCGATGCCAAGCTGCATGTGCTGAGCCACGGCCTGCACTATGCCAGCAGCGTGTTCGAGGGAGAGCGCGCCTATGGCGGCGAGGTGTTCAAGCTCGAGGAGCACACCGACCGCCTGCATGAATCGGCACGCATCCTGGGCTTCGAGATCCCCTACAGCCCCGAGACCATCAACAAGGCGACGCGCGAGCTGCTTGCCCGCGAGAACCTGGTCGATGCCTATGTGCGTCCGGTCGCATGGCGCGGCAGCGAGATGATGGGCGTGTCGGCGCAGACGAACACGATCCACCTGGCGATCGCCGCCTGGGAATGGCCGAGCTATTTCGATCCGGAACAGCGGCTGAAGGGCATCCGTCTCGACATGGCGCCCTATCGCCGGCCGGATCCGGCGACGGCGCCGTGCCGTTCGAAGGCCGCAGGCCTCTACATGATCTGCACGATTTCCAAGCACGAGGCCGAGCGCAAGGGCTATGCGGACGCGCTGATGCTCGACTGGCGCGGCCAGGTGGCGGAAGCGACGGGCGCCAACGTCTTCTTCATCAAAGACGGCAAGATCCACACGCCGAAGCCCGATTGCTTCCTCGACGGCATCACCCGACGCACGGTGATCGGCCTGGCGAAGCGGCGCGGCATCGAGGTGATCGAGCGGGCGATCCTGCCGGAGGAACTCGCCGGCTTCGAATCCTGCTTCCTGACCGGCACGGCCGCCGAGGTGACGCCGGTGTCGGAAATCGCCGACTGGTCGTTCCAGGTCGATGCCATCACCAAGGCGCTGATGGAAGACTACCAGCGGGAAGTCCAGCCGAAGGCCGAAGCGCGGGTCGCCGCCGCCGGCTGATCCGGTCTGGCGATGTCGGGCGAAGACGGAAACGAAAAAGGCGGCCTTCGGGCCGCCTTTCTTGTTGGCGCGGGTGTCTCGGCTTAAAGGCGGAACACGCGGCCACGTTCCGTCCAGGCGACGACACCCAGCGCGAGCAGGCTGAAGCCGGCAAAGCCGAGCGCGAGCGGCAGCACCGTGCCGTCGAAATGGCTGGAAACGAGGAAGCCGAGCGCGGCCCCGCCGCTGGTGGTGACGAAACCGAGCATGGCCGAGGCGGTGCCGGCGATGTGGCCGAGCGGTTCCATGGCGATTGCGTTGAAGCTTGGCCCGATGAGGCCGAAGGAGAACACCGCCAGCAGCAGCAGGCCGGTGAAGGGAACGAGGCTGGAGCCGGCCGTGAGCGCGACCACGACCTGGATCACGCTGATCGCGCAATAGGCGACGAGCGCCCAGTGAGAGAGAGGTCGCAGGCCGATCCGTTCCACCAGCGAGGCGCTGAGGAAGGACGAGGCGGCCAGTGCGCTGCCGATCAGCGCGAAGATCAGCGGGAAGGACGCGCCGAGGTCAAAGACATCGACATAGACCTGCTGGGCGGAGGCGATGAAGGCGAACAGCGCGCCGAAGATCAGCGTGGTGGCCAGCATGTAGCCGAGCGTGGTGCGCGTCCTCAAGGTCGCCATATAGGCGCTTGCGACGGCGGAGAGCGAGAACCGCCGCCTTTCCGCTTTCGGCAGGGTTTCGCCCAGGCGCAGCGCGCACCAGATCAGCATGGCGAAGCCGCCGAGCGTCAGCATCAGGAAGATCGCCCGCCACGGCGCGACAAAGAGGATCAACTGGCCGATCGAGGGCGCGATCACGGGGACAGTCATGAACACCATCATCACGAGCGACATCACCCGGCCCATGCGGGCGCCGGAATAACAGTCGCGCACCACCGAGAGGGCGACGACGCGCGGCGCCGCGCAGCCGATGCCTTGCAGCAGGCGGGCCAGCAACAGGTGATCCATGGTGTCAGCGACGAGGCTGAGAAGGCCGGCGAGCGCGTAGAGCGCCAGTCCGCCGAGCAGGACAGGCCTGCGGCCGAAGCGGTCCGACATCGGCCCGTAGACGAGCTGGGCGGCGCCGAAGCCGAGAAGATAGACGATGACAACCTTCTGGCGGTCGTTCGGATCGGTGACGGCGAAGGCCCGGCCGATGTCGCCAAGGGCGGGAAGCATGACGTCGATGGCAAGCGCGTTGAGCGCCATGAGCGCGGCGACGATGGCGACGAACTCGGTGAAAGCGAGGCCGTGGCGCGGTGCGCCGACCGCCTCTGCGGCGGGTGAGGAAACAGTCATGGTCGGTCCGATCGGGAGGACACCATCGGCTGTCGGCAGGAAGACCGTGGGGGAACGGTTGCCGGCACAGGCCGAGACAGGGCGTCGGGAGCTTTTGCTAGACATTCACCGGAATTTGCCGCCGGTCAACCTGCCTGCGCGGGCCCGGGTCTGTGACCGGGATCCGGCCGTAGCGGTTTTTCCTCGCGGAAGGGCGGGCAACACCTTGAAATGACAGCGGCGGGGATACGCGGCAGCCTTTCGGAAAATTATCGCGTCCAGCGGTCGGCGTCGGCGCTGTCACTCTCTCGTGCGTCCACCCATTCGCCGGCGCCGCCGCTCTTCAGGTGTTCCTTTTTCCAGAACGGCGCCCTTGTCTTGAGATAGTCCATCAGGAACTCGGCCGCCTCGAAGGCGGCGCGGCGATGGCGCGAGGCGGTGACGACGAGGACGATGTTGCCCCCCGGGGCGATGCGGCCATGACGGTGGATGGCGAGGATCCCGTCGAGGGGCCAACGCCGGCAGGCGTCTTGCGCGATCCGTCCGATCTCCTCCTCGGCCATGCCCGGATAGTGCTCGAGCTCGAGCGCCGAAAGCCGGCCGGCCTCGTCGCGGCACAGGCCTGTGAAGGTGACGACGGCACCGATATTGGCTTTTCCGGCGACGAGCCCGTCGATCTCGGCCGCCGGATCGAAATCCTCCGCCTGGATGCGCACCACGACCCGGGGGGAGGCGGGGACCCGTTCCCCGTCGGCATTCGGGGCGGCAATATCGGAGGGGAGGGGGGCGTGGCCGGTCACCGATGCACCTCAGCCGCCGGTCATCGGCGGAAAGAATGCGGCCTCGCGGGCGCCGGCGAGCGGGGCGTCGTGCTCGACATGCTCGTGGTCGAGGGCGACGCGGATCGTCTCGCGTTCGGCAAAAGCGCCCGCATAGCTTTCGTCGCGCTCGGACAGCCAGTCGATCAGGCCGGCGACAGTGGTCACCGTGCCGGGCACTTCGAGGGTTTCCGCCTCGCGCCCGATGCGTTCGCGCACCCAGGCAAAGTAGCGTATCTGCATGATCAGGCTCCGTTCGTAGCGGCGGCGGCCCCGGAGTGTCCGGTCAGTCCTGCATCAGGTGGCCGATGCCGGCACGGAAATAGTCGTAACCGGTATATAGCGTCAGCAGCGCGGCGATCCACAGGGCCATGAGGCCGACGATCTGGGTGCCCGGCAGGACGGCCTCGCCAGCGGGGCCGGCCAGCAGGAAGGCCATGGCGATGAGCTGCAGGGTCGTCTTCCACTTGGCGAGCTGCGTCACCGGCACGCTGACGCGAAGGTCGGCCAGGAACTCCCGCAAGCCCGAAACGAGGATCTCGCGGCACAGGATGATGGCCGCCGCGATCATCGACCAGCCGCCGATGTCGCCCTTTCCGGACAGCAACAGCAGGCACACGGCGACAAGCAGCTTGTCGGCAATCGGATCGAGCATCTGGCCGAGACGCGACTGCTGCTGCCAGGCGCGCGCCAGATAGCCGTCGAAGAAGTCCGTGATCGCCGCGACGATGAAGATGGCGAGCGCCGTCCACCTCGCGCCATGTCCGGCGAAATCGGGGATCAGGCACAGCATGACCGCGGGGACCGCGAGGATGCGGCCGTAGGTCAGGATGTTGGGAAGGCTCCAGACGTGGGATCGCGACATGTCTCGGTCGTGTCTTGAGCTGGGCGGAGCCGCCGTTCCGGCCGGATCGGCGAGCCACCGCTCCAGGCGGGGGTCAAGGGACGTACCCGACCTTGAAGCATGTGCACATGTGCGCGTCAATCGGCGGGCCCGGGCGGGAGCCGTCATCGCGTGGTCTGGAACCGGCCCTGCGAATTGATCGGCAGGCGGCTCTCCACCGCCCCACCACAACGGGTATACCTTTGCGGAACGACATGAAAACGGGATGCGAGATGACACAGCGGGTGAACGGGTTCGGGCAGGCGATCGGGCCGGACGTGGCGAACTGGACGGCGCGGCCACGCCCGCCGCGCATGGCGATGAGCGGGCGGACCTGCCGGCTCGAGCCGTACGAGTCGCGCCACGCGGCCGATCTTTTCGAGGCCTATTCAAAAGATCGCGAGGGTCGCAACTGGACCTATCTGGGCTATGGCCCGTTCGAGGAGGAGAAGGCTTTCGCCGCCTTCGCGGCCGCCACCTATCCCGGCGACGATCCGATGTTCCATGTGGTGGTCGACGCGCAAAGCGGCCGGGCGCTGGGCGTTGCCAGCTATCTCAGGATCGATCCGGGCAACGGGGTCATCGAGGTCGGCCACATCAATTTCTCGCCAGCTCTCCAGGCAACGGCGATGGCGAGCGAGGCCATGTTCCTGATGATGGGCCGGGTCTTCGACGAGCTTGGCTATCGCCGCTACGAGTGGAAATGCGATGCGCTGAACGCACCCTCGCGGCGTGCGGCCGAACGCCTCGGCTTCGTCTATGAGGGCACCTTCCGCCAGGCCGTGATCTACAAGGGACGAAATCGCGACACGGCCTGGTTCTCGATCACCGACAGCGAATGGCCGGCGCTCAAGGCCGCCTTCGAGGCCTGGCTCGATCCGTCGAATTTCGATGCGGACGGCCGGCAGAAGCGCGCGCTCGCCTCGTTCAGGGGCTGAACACCGACCGGGCCATGGCGGGGGCCGGTCCAGGACGATCGGGCGCGTCAGGAGAAGATGCGTTCGCCCTGTTCGTCGATGATCTGGCGGGCCTTGCGGATGGCGAATTCCGCGGCCTGCTCCTCGCTTGGCATCAGGTCGGCGCGAATGAAGTCGTGCGAGCGCGTCTCGCCGTCCTCGTTGGTCTGGGCGATCGACCCGGCGACCTGCCACTGCCCGTCGCGGGCGGTCGGGGCCGGCGTGACGAGGAAGCCCTTGTACTCCACGATCGGATGCCGGGCGCGCGGCGCCGCCTTGTCGCCGCCGCCGAACAACCCGCCGAACAGCTTGCCGAATACCATGTCACGCGCTCCGTGTGCTTTTCGCCGCGCCGCGCATCCGCGCGCCGGTCCGGCAAGTCCTCCCGCAGGCTGTTTTTTCCGGTCCTGCGGATCCGGGGCCAAGTGTCGCGCGTGCGGCGGGGCACTTCAAGCCCGGCTGTCCCGGTCGTTGCGGGGCGCGTGGCCTTCCGGCGCGCCGTCGCCCAGCTGCCGGTGCGACCAGTGCCGGCGGCAGAGCGAGACATAGCTTTCCTCGCCGCCGATGACGACCTGCTCGCCTTCCTCCACGATCCGCCCGGCGCCGTCGAGCCGGGCGACCATCGTTGCCTTGCGCCCGCACCAGCAGATCGTCTTGACCTCGCGCAATGTGTCGGCGAGGGCCAGCAGCGCGGCGCTGCCGGGAAAGAGCTTGCCCTGGAAGTCCGTCCGCAACCCGTAGCACATCACCGGGATGCCGAGTTCGTCGGCGACCCCGGCGAGCTGCCAGACCTGCGCCTCGGTCAGGAACTGGGCCTCGTCGACAAAGACGCAGTCGATCGGGTGCTCTTCAAGGTGTGTCTCGACATGGCCGAGCAGGTCCGTTCCCGTCTCGAACAGGTCGGCTTCCGAGGCCAGTCCGATGCGCGAGGCGATGCGCCCGCGTCCGGCGCGCTCGTCGATCGCTGCGGTCAGCAACAGGGTCGCCATGCCGCGTTCGCGGTAGTTGTAGGACGCCTGCAGCAGGATCGTCGACTTTCCCGCGTTCATCGAGGAATAGCTGAAATAGAGTTTCGCCATTGTCCGGGCGCCGGCTCCTGTGGTGGCGTATGCCGCCATCATGACCGCATTCGTGTCCGGGACCGACCCGGTCGCGCCGTTTTGCACAGGTAAAGGAATACCCGGCGGCGCGCGGGGCTACTCGTGGAAATGGTCGTAGATCGCGCGGGCCACGGATTCGGACACGCCCTCGACCGCCATCAGGTCGTCCATGCCGGCCTTGGAGACCGCCTTGGCCGTGCCGAAATGGCGGAGCAGTGCGCGCTTGCGGCTGGGGCCGATGCCGGCGATCTCGTCGAGCGGGCTTCGGGCAATGTCCTTCTTGCGCCGGGCCCGGTGGGTGCCGATGGCGAAGCGGTGCGCCTCGTCGCGCAGGCGCTGGACGAAATAAAGGACGGGATCGCGCTCCGGCAGCATGAAGGAGGGTTTGCCCGGGATGAAGAACTTCTCCCGCCCCGCATCGCGGTCCGGTCCCTTGGCGATGCCGATGAGCGGAACATCGGTAATGCCAAGGTGCTCCAGCACCTCGCGCGCCGCGTTCAACTGGCCGAGGCCGCCGTCGATGAAGACGAGATCCGGCCAGGCCGGGATGGCGGTGATGTCCGCGGTGTCGCCGTCGGCCTCCTCGATGTCCGTCTCCTCGATATCCGCTTCTACCGGCGGGGCCGACACCCTCTCCGTTTCCGTCCCCTTCGCCTCTTGCGGAGCGGCCGGGCCAGGGACAGGGCCAGGGACGGGGTCGCGGGCATGTTCCTTCAGCAGGCGTGAGAAGCGCCGGGTCAGCACTTCGCGCATCATGCCGTAATCGTCGCCGGGGACGAGGTCCTCCGACTTGATGTTGAACTTGCGATACTGGCCCTTGGCGAAGCCTTCCGGCCCGGCGACGATCATGCCGCCGACCGCGTTGGTGCCCATGATGTGGGAGTTGTCGTAGACCTCGATGCGGCGCGGGGTCGCCGCAAGCCCGAAGACCTCGCCGACCCCTTTCAAGAGGCGTGCCTGGCTGCTCGTCTCGGCAAGTCGCCGGCCGAGCGCCTCGCGGGCGTTTTTCGTCGCGTGCTCGACCAGTTCGCGTTTTTCGCCGCGCTGGGGCACGGCGACCTCGACCTTGTGGCCGGCGCGCTCGGAAAGGGCGGCGGCAAGCAGCGCCCGTTCCTCGATCTCGTGCGACAGGAGCACGAGGCGCGGCGTCGGCTTGTCGTCGTAGAACTGGGCGAGGAAGCTCTCCAGCACTTCCGCCTCACCGAGCGACTTGTCGGCGCGGGGAAACTGGGCGTGATTGCCCCAGTTCTGGCCGGTGCGGAAGAAGAACACCTGGATACAGGTCTGTCCGCCTTCCTGGTGGATGGCGAAGACGTCGGCCTCCTCCACCGTTTGCGGGTTGATGCCCTGGTGCGACTGGACATGCGAGAGCGCGGCAAGCCGGTCCCGATAGACGGCGGCGCGCTCGAAATCGAGCGTTTCCGACGCCTGCTCCATCTGGCCGGCCAGTTCCTTCTTCACGATCTGGCTGCGCCCGGAGAGGAATGCCTTCGCCTCGGCGACGAGGCCGCCGTAATCGTCGGGTGCGATCTCGCCGGTGCAGGGGCCGGCGCAGCGCTTGATCTGGTAGAGCAGGCAGGGACGGGAGCGGTTGGCGTAGTAGCTGTCGGAGCAATTGCGCAGCAGGAACGCCTTCTGCAGGGCGTTGATCGTGCGGTTGACCGCGCCGGCGGAGGCGAAGGGGCCGAAATAGCTCCCCTTGCGCCGGCGCGAGCCGCGATGCTTGACGAGGGCGGGGGCCTCGTGGTCGCCGGTGACGAGAATGTAGGGAAACGACTTGTCGTCGCGCAGCAGCACGTTGAAGCGGGGCCGCAGCCGCTTGATCAGGTTTGCCTCGAGAAGCAGCGCTTCCGTTTCTGTGCCCGTCGTGACGAACTCCATCGACGCGGTTGCCATGATCATTCGAAGGATGCGGTTCGACTGCCCCTGCAGGCGGGTATAGCTCGTGACCCGTTTCTTCAGCGAACGCGCCTTGCCGACATAGAGCACGTTGCCCTCGCCATCGAGCATGCGGTAGACGCCGGGTCCCAGCGGCAGGCGGCGAACGAAATGCGCGATCACGTCCGCGCCGCGGGCGTCCGGCCCCAGCGGCGTCGGTGCACTCTGGAAGGCCGGCACCTGCGGCAGCTCCGCCTCGCCGTCCTCGCCCGGAAGCTCGTTTTCGTCCTCGTCCCCGTTCTCGTCCGGCAGGTCCTGCGGGTCGAGGGGGGCGTCCTTGTGTCCGTTCATTCCGCGATGCCCACGACGTCGGGCGTCTCCCATGCAAGGTGCTGGCCCCCGTCGAGCGCGATCATCTGGCCGGTGATCGACGGCGTTTCCCACAGGAAACGGATGGTGCGTCCGAATTCCGGCAGCGCCGGCCCGCGTCCCAGCAGCACCGCGCCGGCCTGGCGGGCGAAATCTTCCGCCTGCTGGCGCGTGTTGGCGAGTGTCGGGCCGGGGCCTATGCCGTTGACGCGGATGCGCGGGGCGAGCGCCTGCGCCATCGTCTGCGTCGCCGTCCACAGCGCTGCCTTCGACAGGGTATAGGAAAAGAACTGCGGGGTCAGCTTCCACACCCGCTGGTCGATGATGTTGACGACAAGGGCGGTGGTGTCCGCCGGCAGCATTGCGGCCATTTCCTGGGTCAGCAGGATGGGTGCGCGGGTGTGGATGGCCTGGTGGCGCTCGTAGCGCTCGACCTCGATCTCGCCGATCTCGTCGCGCTCGAAGATCGAGGCGCTGTTGATCAGGAGGCGGACGGGACCGAGCGCCTCGCATGCCTTCCTCATGACCTGCGCCGGCGTGTGCGGCTGCGTCAGGTCGCCGTTGACGACCGTGGCCCTGCCGCCGGCCGCGAGGATCTCGCCGGCGAGGCCCTCGGCCTCCGGCATCGAGCTGTGGGCGTGGATGGCGACCTGAAAGCCGTTGGCGGCAAGGTCCGCGGCGATTGCGCGGCCAATGCGGCGACCGGCGCCGGTGACGAGGGCGACAGGGGCATTTGCCGCGGTTGCGGCACGTTCCGATACGGGCATTGCGACTCGCTGGGTTCCGGAAATCAGGCGCTGGCAAAAAAACATACGCAATGCGGGCGACGTTCGATCAGGCAACCTTGCCGAGATGGAACGCCATGAAAATGTAGATCCCGTACAATGCGCAGAGGATGATACCCGAAGGCCAGCGGATGGTCACCCGCATTGCCGAGAACGCGAGCACCAGTAGCGCGCAGGCAAGCATCGCCCAGAGGTCGAACCGCAGCACTTCGGCGGGAACCTCCACGGGAATGACGACGGCCGTGATCCCCATGATGGCGACGAGGTTGAAGACGTTGGAGCCGATGACGTTGCCGAGCGCGACGGCCGCGTGGCCACGGACGGCAGCCATCAGCGAGGTCATCAGTTCGGGCAGCGAGGTGCCGAGCGCAACGACGGTCAGCCCGATCACCGCGTCGGAGACGCCCCAGTTGCGGGCCAGCGCCGAGGCGCCCTCAATGGTGAAATGGGCGCCGAGCGGCAGGCCGATCATGCCCAGCACGACGAACAGGATGGCAAGCGCCGGGCTTTCGGGAACGCCCTCGACTTCCTCGAACGGGGTGTCGTCGTCGCAGCAGCCGGTCTCGACCGCCGCGGCCCCGGCATTCTGCGCGCGGTGCTTGCGGGTGGCGCGAACAGAATCCCACAGGAACACGGCCAGGAGCAGCAGCAGGATGCCGCCGTCCAGCCGCGAGATCGGGCTGTGGAACGCCATTCCGATGAAGATGCCGGTCACGGCGACCATGAAGATGGCGTTGCGGGTCGCGCCGTTCTCGCAGCATGCGGTCGCGGCGAACAGCGCCGGCAGGCCGAGCACGGCCAGCACATTGGCGATGTTGGAGCCGACGACATTGCCCACGGCAATGCCCGGAAGACCGTCCAGCGCCGCGCCGAGGGAGATGACGAGTTCGGGCGCACTGGTGCCGAAGGCGACGATCGTCAGTCCGATCACCAGGGTGGGTATGCCGAGCTTCTCCGCGATGCCCACGGAACCGCGCACCAGGACGTCTCCGGCGACGATGAGAACGACGAGCCCCCCGATCAGGCTGACATATTCGATGAGCATGAAGCTAGGGCACCCGGCGCTGCGGAGACAATGTGAAAAGCGAGGCAAGCTGGACACGGGCGCGGCGGAAAGGTCCGGGCGAGCCCGTCTGGTTCACTCCAGCCTGCGTGTGACCTGCCCTATATATGTATTCGAATGCGGATGAAAAGCCCGGATGTGGGGTTGCAGGCATGCGGAAAAGGCCCGGTTGGCGGCGTTTCCCGCCTGTTCCGCATGGTAACCGATTGCTTACCACGTCACCAAAAAATCATCACTTGCCCCCAGATCACCGCATTTCGTGACGGGCGTTGCCACATTCGATCGCCATATGTTCCGTGTTGGGGGCCGGACAGCGGCTGGGCGATTGCCCGCCTGTCCGAATATTCCATGTGTAACTCGGAGTAATCAAATGAAGCGTCTCGCTGCAGCCGGTTTGACGATCGCCGCCGCCGTCGCGGCGAGTGCTCCGGCACTCGCGGCCGACCTTCCGCAGCCTGCCGAACCCTATACCTACAACGAGCCCGTTCCCGCGGAACGGTTCGACTGGTCCGGGTTCTACTTCGGTGGGCATCTCGGTTGGAACTGGTCCGACTTTCAAACCAACAACGCCGTCACCGGTCGCTTCAACACCCGCGACAACGGCGTCACAGGCGGTGTCCACGCCGGCTACAACTACATGCTGACGCCGGAATTCCTGCTCGGCGCCGAGGCTGACTTCAGCCTCACCGACATCGAGAAGTCGCGTACGGTCGCCGGTGTCAACTACAAGACGTCGAGCGACTGGAACGGCACGGTTCGTGCCCGCGCCGGTTGGGCCTTCGACCGCTTCCTGGTCTTCGGTACCGCGGGTCTTGCGATTGCCGACATCGAAGCGACGGCAAACGGCTCCTCCAAGAACTCCATCCGTACCGGCTGGACGGCAGGCGCCGGTCTCGAGGGTGCCGTGACGCAGAACATCACGGCCCGTGTCGAATACCAGTACCAGAACTACGGCAGCGACAAGTTCGCTATCGGCGGCCAGACCTACAAGACGGATCTCGACAACAACCAGGTCCGTTTCGGCATGAGCTACAAGTTCTGACCCTGACGGATCGCGACGTGCAAGGAGGGAGCCCGGCAACGGGCTCCCTCCTTTCGTTTCAGGGCTGCGAAAAGCGCCCGCGAGCGCCGGCCTTGCCAATGCCTTTGCCAATGCCTTTGCCAGTGCTCTTGCCAGTGCCCTTGCCAGTGTCCGTGCCGCTGCTCTAGCCTCGCGAGGCGTGTCCCTCCCCGAAAGGCCTGTCGTGTCCGTCGCCGAAGCTTCATCCCCGTTGCACCCGCCGATTGCCGGCCTGCCGATGTATGACTGGCCGGAGGTTCGCGAGGCGACCGACGCGCTCTGGACGGGCCTTCGCGCCGCGTTCGACGCACGCGGGTTCGCGCCGCCGGCAATGCTGTCACGCGACCGCGATCTCTTCGATCTGTGGCGCGATCCGGGGCTGCTTGTCGGCCAGACCTGCGGGTTGCCGCTTGTGCGCCACCTTGCCGGCGCGGTCTGCGTGCTCGGCGCGCCCGATCACGGGGTCGAGGGATGTCCGCCGGGCCACTATCACAGTGTCGTCGTGGTGGCGGGGCACAGCCGCGCCGAAGGGCTTGAGGACCTGCGCGGCAAACGGCTTGCCTTCAACCACCCCGGTTCGCAGTCGGGGGAGGGGGCGCTGCGTCACCTGCTGGCGCCGCTTGCGGGCGGCAGGGCATGGTTTTCCAAGGTGATCGAGACGGGCTCGCACCGTGCGGCGCTTGCGGCGGTCGCAAGCGGGGAGGCGGATGCGGCGACGCTCGACGCCGTCAGCTTCCGGCTTGCCGAAAGGCATGATCCAGCTGCCGGGGCCGTGCGCGTTCTCTTGCGGACGCCGCCGACGCCGGGCCTGCCGATGATCACGGCGCGCGGCAATGCCGCCCGGGTGGAGATTCTGCGCGAAGCGGTTGCCGAGGCGATCGCGACCGCCCCGCGCGATGTGCGCGAGGCGTTGTTCCTGCAAGGCTTCGTGCCGATGGAGGCTGCCGACTACGCGATCATAGCCGAGCGCGACGCGGCCGCCTCGCGGCTCGGATATCCGGCCCTTGCCTGACCGCTCGAGCGCAGGGGGGCCGCTTCAGCCCGTGAAACGGGTGTCCGTGAAGGCGGGAACCGCCGCCTCGAAGGCCTCGAGCCAGGCGACGAGCCCGGGATGGCCGGCCCGCCAGGTGCCGTCGAAACGCAGGTCGAGATAGCCGAGCGCGCAGGCAAGGCCGATCTGGCCGGCATCGGGCAGGGTTCCGGCGGCAACGGTTGCCGGCGTCTCCGCTTCCAGCGCCGCCAGGGCGCGGGTCACCTTCTCGCCCTGATAGGCCAGCCAGTCCGGATGACGTTTGTCCTCGGGGCGGAACCGGACCTCGTAGACCTGCAGGATGGCGGCATCCATGATGCCGTCGGCAAGGGCCGCGAGCCGCAGCACGTCGAAGCGGGCGGCGCCCGCGGGGATGATCTTGCCGCCGCCGGCGAGGTGATCGAGATATTCGACCACGACCCGGCTGTCGAACAGCACCCTGCCGTCATCGAGCACCAGCGCGGGGATCTTGCCGAGCGGGTTCTGGGCGCGAATCGTGTCGCTGGGATCGGTCGTGTCGGTCATCTCGACGGCGATGCGATCCTTCAGGCCGAGAACGGCGGCGGCGATCTTGGCCTTGCGGCCGAAGGGGGACGGGGGGGAAGAGCGAAGGACGGGCACGAAAAGCCTCCCAAATGTCTCAGGAACGGATGCACGGGGGCGTGCGGTCTGGCGGGTGCCGGTCTCGCTCACATGTCCGCAGGACATGACCTGGCTGGCAGGTCCTGCCTGGCATGGGGCGGCCGGTTTGGCGGGGCGAATTTTTTCGACACCGCAGAACACTGGTTAACGCGGTTTTGCGTTGTTTGTCCACGGCTTGAAAAACAGTCGCGGTTTCAGTGCGTTCTTGAAACGAATTGCGAATGTGCCGGTAACATCTCGTTAAAGCGCGGTTCCTAGCGTGGCGATGCGGGTCGGCAGGCGGCTTCGCGAGGATACCGGCAAAGGACATGGCATGCGGCTTTCGCTTCACTCTCCCTTCGGGGCGCTGTGCAAGGCGATCTGCCTGTCGGCTCTGGTCTATGTGATCTCGGGGCCGGCTTTCGCGCCCTGGCGTCCGGATGTCGTCGATGAGCCGATGTCGCGCTACCATGATGCGGTGAACGAGGTTTTCGCGGACCAGCGGCCGACGCTGGCGCTGGTCACCGAGCCGCTGCGCCTGTCGCCGCATTTCGCCCGCCAGCATGTCGCGGCAATGCTGCGCAAGTGATCGGGACCGGGCGCCGGGATGCGGCCTATTTAGACGGAAAGACCTGCGTCCAGCGACCGGGATTGCCGGCATCACGGCACTCCGCCGGACCCTCGAATCGCTCCAGCACAAAGGCGTAATCCTGCCAGCGCCATGCCGCGCGGTAGCCGCAGACGCGGTCCGAGCGACCGACATGTTCGGCCGTCAGCAGGCCGCGGTCATGGTCGTAGGCAACGCCGGTCAGGAGGTCCGTGCCGACCCAGCCGAACCGCGGGTCGTGCAGGGCAAAGGCAAGCGTCTCGATGCCGCCGATTTCCCCCGAATCGCGCATGTAGAGCCGGTATGTCACCGCGTTGCCGGAGACCGTGCAGGGAATGGCATAGAGCGTCGAAGCATTGCCCAGAACACCGACCGGGACCTCGGCGTTTGCAATCGAGGCGCTGTCGGTGCTCTCGCAGTCGCTGGTGCGGGCGTGCCGCTCCAGCACCGCGTAGGGGATGCCGAGCGCCGTGACGATCTCCCGGCGGCTCGGCCTTGCAAGGGCGGGGACGGCATCGGGCGCTGCCAACCGGGCGGTGTCGAGACCGCTCGCCGCACCGCCAAGCGCCTGGAGCCCGGCGGTCAGCCCGGTAAGCGAGAAGACCGCGTCATGGGCGTCGGCGACCGCGTCGAGATAGGAAACCCGCAGCCGCGTCCCGCCCCTGAGCGCGGCGAGCAGCCGGTCGCCCGCCGCCGCGTCGGTGACGTAGAGATGGTCGATATCTCCGAAGGGGGCGAACTCCTCGGGGCGCAGCACATGCACCAGGGTTCCGTCCACCTCCCATTGCATTGCGCGGGTGTCGTCGGGACGGGCGCGGCCGGCGCTGAAGGACAGCGACAGCGCCGCCTTGCCCGCGCGCAGCGCCAGCGTGTAGAGCGGCTGGCCGCTCTGCTCCTCGACCCCCGTCGTCGTCAGTTGGCAGTTGTCGCGGGAGGAACAGTCCAGCTGCCAGTCGCCGAAGGTTTCGGCATGGGCGCGGGATGCGGCCGGGCCGAATGCCTGAAGGCAAAAGGCCAGCAGGCCGGCGGCAAGCACGACGCCGGCTTGGCGCGGGGCGACGGGGCGGTTGGTCGTTCTAGCGTCCGGGTGCGGGAACATGGATCTGCCCTTGCCTGCAGCCCCGCCGGTCTACGGACCGGCAGGAGCGGAATTCCAGGTCGCGCGTCAGGCAGATGCGGACTTCGCTCAGCCGCCCCTGTTTGCACATGACGGCCATGGCGTTGTCGCGCAGGCCCGGATTGGCGAGACGGAAGGCGGTCTCGACGGCGTCGGGCGCCACCCGTCCGCCGCTTTCCGTCGTGGCGAAGGCGGCCGGGATGCGGATCTTTGAAAAGGCGCGCCGGGCAAGGGCGAAATAGGCGTCCGGGGCAAGCCCGCTGCAACTGCCATGCTTGCGCCACTGATGCCGGACGAGGCCCCGGCTCGGCATGATGTCGAGGGTCTTCCTGATCGTCGCATCGGCGGGATCGCGCGGCTCCGAGACTTCGCAGAAATCCGGGTAGCCGTTTTCGTATTGCGGCCAAAGGCCATGGACGATGAAGCGGAAGGGCTTGGCGGCGCGGCACTGGGTCGGATCGGCATTGCGTCCGGCCCGGGCGCAGTAGGAGGGCGACCAGGAGAGCGAGAGCACGTAATAATCGAAGGTGCCGGGGCGTTCGGCGCGCGCATCAACGGCAAGGGCGACCAGCAGCACGGCGGCGACAAGGCAGGTGTCGACAAGGCAGGCGGCAAGCCGTCCCGCGCATGCCGGGAGCCTCGACATCGATGCTCTCGTCAATAGGAGCGCGCAGTGCGGCAGCGCGCATCGTAGACCCGCCACGGGTCGATGCCGGCGACGCAGGCCTCAAGACCCCAGGAGAGGCCGACAAAGCTGCTGTGCTCGGTGATGGCGTAATAGACGCGGCGCTGGCGGCCGTCGCTCATCATGGCCCGCGCCTCGCAGAAGCGGCGGGCATAGGGGCTCGGCCGGTCGACGCTGTAGCCCGTTTCGACGATGCGGTGCATCTCGCGGATGGTGATGCCGCCCGAATAGACGGCGTCGGCCCGCGCGACATGGCCGATGACGGCGCGCTGGACCGCCGCTTCCTCGCAAGCCGGTATGCGCGGCTCGTCGTTCCAGGAAAAATAGGGGCGATCCTGTGCCTGCGCCGCAAGGCAGAAGCCGGCGAAGGCGGCCACGTAGACGATGGCGCGCAGGGCGTGGCGGTAAAGGGCGGGCATGCGGACGTCTCCTCGGCCGGTGCGGTCAGCAGGACGATGCGGCAGCGCGTCGTCACGGTCAAGCCTTGGCGCGGCGGCGGCCGTCACGCGGTTTCGCCGGTCAGGTCGAACACCCGCCATTCGGCGCCGCGCCCCTGCTGCAGCACCGTTGTCAGCCAGGGAAGGATGGTTTCCAGCTCTCCCTTCAGCGTCCACGGTGCATTGATCATGATCAGCCCGCTGCCCATCATCGGCTTGTCGGCGGTGGCCCGGCCGGCAAAATGCTCGGCGACCATGATGCGGGTGATGCCGGACACCGACATGGCGTCGTAGAAGCGCTTGACCAGCTTGCGGTCCTTGATCGGATACCAGGCCATGTAGACGCCGGTGCCGAAGCGGCGCCACGCCTTGTAGAGGCCGGAGGCAAGCTGCTCGAACTCGTTGGTCTCCTCGAAGGCCGGGTCGACGACGATCAGGCCACGCTTCTCCTTCGGCGGGACGAAGCCGCGCAACGCGTTCCAGCCGTCGAGCTCTATCGCCTTGGTCTGGTAGTCGCCGTCGAAGAGCTCGGCGAGCTTCACCACGTCGAGCGGATGCATCTCGGTCACCGTCAGCCGGTCCTGCTCGCGCATCAGCTTGCGTGCGAGGAGCGGCGAGCCGGGGTAGCGCTCGAGCTTGCGGGCACCCTCGTTGACGCTCGCCACAACGTCGAGCCACGGCGCCAGCAGGGCCTCGACCTGCGGCGGACGCTGCGCGTCGAGGACCCGGGCGATGCCCTGGCGCCATTCGCCGGTGCGCTGGGCCTCGCCCTTGGTGAGATCGTAGAGGCCAAGACCTGCATGGGTGTCGATCACCCGGAAGGCGGAGGGCTTTTCCTTGAGATAGGTGAGGATGCGCGCGAGCGTCGCGTGCTTGAGGACGTCGCCGATGTTTCCGGCATGAAAGGCGTGGCGGTAGTTCACCGGCTTGCGCTCCCCGTTGCGGCGGCCGCGAGCGACCGGGACAGATAGACGACGGCCTTGTCGCCGAGATCCTGCGTGCCGATCTCGGCAAAGCCGAGCCTCTGGTGGAAGCGCAGCGAGCCTGGGTTGGGCGGCCTTGTGTTGACCTCGCAGGCCAGCGGCGCAGCGGCGCGTGCCGGCTCGGCGGCAAGCCGCGCGATCAGATCGCGATAGAACAGCTGCCCGATCCCGGATCCGCGCGCCTCCGGCGCCAGCGCGATGCGGTCGACATAGGCGAAACGGCGGAGATTGTTCTTCAGCCACGCAAAATTGCGGCTGTCATAGTCGGCGCCCTGATCGAGGCAGACGAGCAGGCCGACAAGGTCCTCGCCGCGAACTGCGACCAGCGTGTGCACGCTCATCGCCGCGAGCGCGAGCAGTTCGGCCTCGCTCAGGCTGTTGACGGCGGGAAGACTGGCTTCGTTGACGCGGCGGGCTGCCCCGACATCGGCGGGGAGGAAGGGACGGATGTCGATCATCGTGGTTCGTGACGCGTTCCATGCCGCGCCGCGGGTCGCGGGCCCGAGGGAGGGGCCTTGCCGGCGGCGGGAAAAAGGGAGGCGGCGGTCCCTTGCCGGAACCGCCGCCGCGATATGCTGGCCGTGATGCGCCCTGTCCGGCCGGCACATGGCCCGGCCGGAATGTTCGGACGGTGACCGCAGGGGGCGTTTGCCGGGAGTTACTCCGGCTGCTCGCCGCCTTCCTCGATCTTCAGCTCGACGGCCTTGGGGCCCTTGCCATGCCGGTCCGGCTCGGTCTCGAAGGAGACGCGCTGGTCGCTTTCCAGACTGGTCAGGCCGGACCGCTCCACCGCCGAGATGTGGACGAACACGTCGGCATCGCCATTGTCCGGCATGATGAAGCCGAAGCCCTTGTCGGCCTTGAAGAACTTCACCGTGCCAAGCTGCCGCGGGCCACGCTCGGCCGGCGGGCCGCTGCGCCGGGGACCGCGATCGGCGTCACCGCCACCACGAGGTCCGCCATAACCGCCGCCGCCGTCACGGGGAGCGCCGCCGCCATAGCCACCGCCGCGCGGAGCGCCGTAGCCGCCGCCTTCGCGCGGGGGGCCGCCATAACCGCCGCCGCCCTCACGCGAACCGCCGCCGCCATAGCCGCCGCCGCGCGGAGCGCCATAGCCGCCGCCTTCGCGCGGGGGACCGCCGTAACCGCCGCCGCGCGGGCCACCGCCCTCACGCCGGTTGTCCGGTCCGCGGTCGCCAAAGGAGCGCGAGGGACCGCGATCGCCGCCGCCAAAGCGGTCGCCGCCGCCAAACTGGCTGTCCGGAGGAAACCCCGGCTCGCCGCCGTCCGGGCCGCCCCAGGCAGGTTCACCGAAATTGTCGCGACGGCCACCGCGTTCCGGTTTGTTGCGCTTTCCGTGATCGGAACCAGCGCCGAATTCGTCCGCGTCCCCGCCATAGTCCTTCGAACCGCCGCGCCGTCTGCCTTGTCGACGGTCGTCCGAACGCCAGTCATCCATGTCCAAATCACCTTGTATGAGCCTGCTGGTCCGCCGGGCTCGCCGATCACACTCTTCTGACGCACAGGGACCTTTGTGCTCTTGCCCTGCGCCGTCAGGCTTCAACCGCGGTTGTCACCCGCACCGGATCGCACGCCACCCTTGGCTGAGAGGCGCGCAATTCGTGTCGCATGACAGTTTCCGAAGACCTGCCTGTCGCCTGACCTGCCTGTCGCCGAACCACCCGAACTCGCACTCTTCGGCAACCATGCACCGCTCCAGCCCTGCCAACCGCGGTGATATCATACGGTCTGAGGGGGCTTTCGGGCAAGGAAAACCCGGAGAAACCGATACCTTGTCGTGTTTTTCGAAGCATTTTGGTGAAAGCGCCGATCCGTCCCTGTGCGAATTGACAGGAGCCTTGGCCGGGCGGGCGGTGGATGGTTGCCAGCGGCGCGTCCGCCGGGCTACGAGGGAAACGGAATTCTTGCCGGGCCTGCAACTTCCCCCGGGTGGTCGGGCGCGCCTGCCGCCCGGGGCGCGGGATGCGGCCGGCCGGCCACAGCAACAGGAGACGTCATGAGCGAGCCAGAGGGCATCGAGCCGCCGATCCAGATCGTCATCGTGCCGGTGACGGCGTTCCAGCAGAACTGCTCGATCGTCTTCGACAGGGCGACGAAGGCCGGGGCGGTGATCGATCCCGGCGGCGACGTCGAGCGCATCCTCGCCGCGCTGCGCGAGCATGAGGTCAAGGTCGAGAAAATCGTCCTGACGCACGGGCATATCGACCATGTGGGGGGTGCGGCCGATCTGGCGGAGGCGCTGGAGGTGCCGGTGATCGGACCGCACGAGGCGGACCGCGAGCTGATCGCCCGGGTGGAGGACCAGGCGCGCCAGTTCGGCGTCGACGGGGTGCGGGCGGTCGAGCCAGACCTGTGGCTCGCCGAGGGCGACGAGCTGACCATGGCCGGTCGCAGCTTCCAGGTGCTGCATTGCCCCGGCCATGCGCCTGGCCATCTGGTCTTCTTCGACAAGGAGCTGCGGTTCGCGATTTCCGGCGACGTGCTGTTTGCCGGATCTGTCGGGCGGACCGATCTTCCGGGCGGCAATCACGAGACGCTGATCGCCTCGATCCGCGACAAGATGCTGCCGCTGGGCGACGATGTCACCTTCCTGCCCGGCCATGGCCCGGCCTCGACCATCGGCCATGAACGGCAGACGAATCCGTTCCTCAGATAGGCATCGGCGGCAAACGGACGCCGCGTGACGCGCGTCACGGCTTCACGGCCGGTTGCGGCGTTAAGGTCCTTGCAGATGGCCGGAACGGTTCCGGCCTGAAGACAAGGACAAGACCCATGCGCAAGATGACGCGAATTGCCCTGGCTGCGGCGATGGCCGCCACGATGACCACCACGATGATCACCGGCGCCTTTGCTGTCGAGGACAACATGAGCCGTCAGATGCGGCTGGACCGGCTGAAGGAGCAGGACATGCGCGGCGGTCCCTATATCCGCGGCGGCCACGGCGCGACGCTGACCCGCTACAAGGTCTGCAACGTGATGCCGACGCCGGTGCGCGATCCCTATACCGGCGAAAGGGTCTATGTGATGAAGGAAGTCTGCTGGATGGAGTGACTGCCCATCGGCCGCGACACGCGGCACCTTCCCGAGCGGACGGTGGCGGGCGAACCGCCACCGCCGGTCACAGCAGGCTCTCGATGACCTCGAGCTTGTCGTTGACCAGCCAGCCGTAGTAGTTCTCCGCCGGCCATGTCTGGGCGCCCGCCGCCCGTCGCCGGCGAAAGTCCGAGGCCCGCGCCCAGGGATCTCCCAGGTTGTAGAGCGTGGCCGTCAGGCCCGGGTTCTTCGAGATGTCGACCCGCCCCACCGACTTGTAGGCATCGATGGCGTCGCGCAGGATCGCGGCCATGTAGTGCAGCGACTTTCCCGGATCCATCGCCGCGCGATAGATTTCCTGCTCGTTCCTGGCGGACAGTTTCGAAAAGCCGCTCGTGCGGGCCACCTTGTCGCTCATCATCAGCACCGTCAGCGGCGACAGCTGGCCGAGCCCGAAGCTCTGGCCGGCGAAGAGCGGCTGGAAGAAGGCCTCGTTGAAGGTCTTGTCGGGAAACCGGTCGCCGTCGACCCGCTTGCCGCGGAACGAGACGTTCCAGACCCGCTGGTAGCAGTTCCACAGCGTGTTGGTGTCCTGGCGGCCATTGTTGCAGCGGCTGAATTGCGGCCGCTTGACGAAATCCTCGACATGCTCGCCGCCAAGCGAGAACTCCATGCGCACGCCCGCATAGCTCAGCGCCTTCACATAGTAGGACTGGGCGCTGTCGAGACTGTCGTAATTGTAGGTGTGCTCGCCGATGATCGCGCCGAGCATGTGGACGGGGTCGATGCCGTAGAGGCCGGCGACGCGCTTGATGTCGCGGATCAGGCGTGAATCCCGGCGCAGCACGGCGATGATCCGGTCGAACTTCGCGTCGTAGGCGGAGTTGCTTGCCGCGGTGCGACGGGCGGAGGCGAAGGGGATGCGCGGCTGTCGGGCGTTGCGGTTGCCGGAGGGCACGGTGCTTGCCGCCGCCGCGCCGCTCACGAACGAGGGGATCCCGGCAAGCGGTGCGATATCCAGGGGGAGGGCCAGCAGGAGCGTTGCCGCGAGTGCGCGCAGAACCGCGCGCGCGCGCCGCGCAAAAATCGTTGGTCGTGTCATTACCGCATCCAGCCGCCGCTCGTCCGCCTCGCCCCTTGCATATACCGGGGGGCGGTGCGTTGGGAAGGACGGCCGGGCCACAGGCTGAACAAATCTTTGCGTGTTGCGTCCGTCTCCGCGCCATTCGGCGAGGTCGGCTACGGATGTGGAGTGACGGGCACGGGAAAGCCTGGAACGAATGGATTTCATGCGGGAAAGGTCGCTTGTCTTGTCGGGTGCGGGGGCTGAGCGAAACGGCGCCGGCAGGCGGTTCATCGGGTCTGCGCCGTCGTGCCGGTGTCGGGCGGGGGCGGGGGATCTGGCGGATCGGCGGCGGTGGCCGCGGGTCCCATCAGCAGGTGCACCGAGCGCGGGACGGCGAGATCCTTGAGGAAACCGTCATGCCGGCGAAGGCCGCAGAGCTCGCGCTGGATAAGGCTGTGCCAGAGCGCTTCGCCGGCCTCCGCATGGCGTCGTCGCCAGCGCGCGCGCAGCGCCTCGACCTCGTCCGGGGAGGCGGCATGGAAGCGTTCGCCGCAGCGATGCAGCAGCGCCAGCGCGCTCTCCAGCACCTTGTTCAGCCGGACGAGGGTAGCGATCTTCTCGGCCGCCTCCTCCTGTCGCAGCGCCTCGCCGAGCGGGTCGTCGCTGCGGGGGC
This sequence comes from Stappia sp., assembly GCF_965276915.1. Classification (GTDB taxonomy): domain Bacteria; phylum Pseudomonadota; class Alphaproteobacteria; order Rhizobiales; family Stappiaceae; genus Stappia. Next base: position 4,519,401 of record NZ_OZ255709.1, on the reverse strand, counting down.
GGAAAACCTCTGGCGTGCGGAGCGACATGGCGGGCCTCGCGCTCACGCGCGCACCGGCGGGTGCGGGACACCGCCGGTGATCGGCCGGGCGACGCCGGTGCTGGTGGGAAAGCTGATCGGCAGGCCGCGCAGGGCGCGCATGGCCAGCAGCGCGAAGCATTCGGCCTCGATCGCATCGCCCCGCCAGCCGAGGTCCTCGGCAAGCAGGACCTCGATCCCGGCACGGGCCGCTATTTCCCGCCGCATCAGCGGATTGCGGCGCCCGCCGCCGCACAGGACCAGGCGGGCGGGGCGATGCGGCAGGACATCGAGCGCGCGGCCGACGGCGCCGGCGGTGAAGGCGGTCAGGGTCGCGGCGCCGTCCTTGGCGCTCAGCCCGTCGGCCATGGCGGAGGTGAAATCGTTGCGGTCGAGGGACCTGGGATAGGGCGCGGCCAGATAGGGGTGGTCGAGCAGGTGCGCCAGGCGACCCTCGTCGACCCGGCCGGAGGCCGCAAGGCGCCCGTCGCGATCCATCTCGCCAAGTCCGTGCCGGCCGATCCAGTCATTGAGCGGGGCATTGGCCGGCCCGGTATCGAAGGCATGGGGAAGACCCCGCTCGTCCACCCATGTGACGTTGGCGACCCCGCCGAGATTGAGAACGGCGGTTTCGGGCCCCGCGTCCGCCCGGCGCAGCAGCGCGGCGTGGTAGATCGCCGAAAGCGGCGCACCCTGGCCGCCGGCCTCCATGTCGGCGCTGCGGAAGTCGTTGACGACCGCGATGCCGAGCCGGTTCGCCATGGCGCTGCCGTCGCCAAGCTGGCGGGTGCGTCCCTTGCGTCCGGCCGAGGGCGCGCGGTGCAGCACCGTCTGGCCGTGGAAACCGATGGCCGCGACCTCGCCGCGGGGCAGGCCGATCTCCTCCAGGAAGCTTGCGACGGCCTCGGACTGCGCCTCGGTGACGCGGGCCTCGGCCCTGGCGAAGATCTCGGGTTCGTCGCCCGCAAACGCCCAGTCGGCCGCCGTCGCCAGCGTCTCGACGAGAAGCGGGCGCAGGTCCTGCGGATAGGGCGCGAGCGTCCAGGCGCCGAATTCGGCGATCTCCTCGCCGTCGGTTCGCAGCAGGGCGATGTCGATGTTGCCGTCGAGGACGGTGCCGGTCATCAGGCCAATGGCCCAGGCGGGGGTCATCTGGGCGCGGTCTCCCGGGTGGTCATGGTCATTGTCGCGGCACGCAGTCCCGGTTCGGGAACGACCGGCCCTAGCATTGGTGGCTGTAGGTGAAGACCAGCGTGTCGGTCGTGACCGCATCGGTGGGGTGGCACTGCCGGTTGATGTTGCGGGTGCCGGACACCGTCACCTGAAGCTGGTCGGGGCGCACCGGGCCGGCCACGGAATAGACTTGCGGCTGGCCGGGGCAGTGGCGGGAGAACACCCGTGCCGTTCCCTCGTACCAGTTGCCGCGCTTGACGCCTTCGAACAGCACCGTGCCGGGTGCGACGCCGGCCCTGCGCAATTGCGGGCGGGGATTGTCGTAGGAGAACCAGCGGCGATCGCCCGTTGCCTGCAGGCGCATCACCGACCCGTTGTGCATCCAGCAGCTTTCGGCAGCGGCCGGCGCCGGCATCGCGGCGAGCGTGCCGAGCATCAACGCGCCGGCGGCAAGCGGGCGAAGGGCGGCGCCCGTCAACCTGCTGATGGCAATGGTCTTGTGGTTTCCCATGTGATCGTCTCCCCGGCCTCCGACACTGTAGCACGACATTGCCGTGCCCGGGCGGCGCGGGCAGTGACGCGCGTCACGTTCCGCACGCTCGTCAGTCCGCGCCGAGGTCGAAGCGGCCGCGGCACTGGCCGTAGCGATCGTTCAGCGCGGAGCCGAGTTCGGCATCGTCGGGACGCTCCAGCAGGTCCTGCCAGATGCCGTCCGAGCGCAGCGAGCGGAGCGTGCAGGCGCAGGCCGCCTCGCATCCGGAGGCTTCTCCCGACAGGCTGCAGGTGGCGGTGCATTGCGCGACGAAGGCGGTGCTGGTGCGGTCCGGGGTCAGGCCGGCGGTCACCGCCAGCCAGACCGCGCCGAACAGGAGCGGCTGGTGCACGAGATAGACCAGCAGCGAATGGCGGCCGGCAAGGGCCATCGTCCGGCTTGTCCGCCCCTTTGTCCGCCATTGGCGCACCCTTGCGGGAATGTCGCGGGCGATCGCGATCCTGCCCGCGACGATGCCGGCGAGGATGGCGGCCAGCCAGGGAAACAGCGGCACGTAATCGACCGACAGCGGCGGCCGGGCGACAAGTCCGGTCCAGGCGAGCCAGCTGTCGCCGGCAAAGTCCAGCGAGACCAGAAGCGGCAGCGCGGCGGCAAGCGCCGCGGCGAGCGCGATGACAACCACCGGCAGGCGCACGAAGGGCAGCGCTGCCAGCGAGCCGGCGGCGATCGCATGCAGGATGCCGAAGCGGACATATTGCTCGCCAAGCGCGAAGTAGGTGGCAAGGCTGATGGCGGCCGCGGCGAGCGCGATGCGTGCCGCGCGGCGCAGGGCGGGACCGATGCGCAGGCCGTCGCGATGGGCCAGCGCCAGGCCGATGCCGACGAGAAACAGGAAGCTGCCGGCGATGGCGATGGCGAAGCCCCGCCAGGCGGGGTGGGAATCGACCGGCCAGTCGACCACGCCGAACCATTTCATGTCCCAGGACAGGTGATAGACGGCCATGGTCGCCAGCGCGATGCCGCGCGCGACGTCGAGGGCGTCGATCCGCCCCCGCGGCTGCCGGGCATCCGCTTCGCTTGTCATCGCCATGCCGCAGGCACTCCGTTGTCGGCTGGGTTCCGGTCAGACCCGGTTGGGGCGCAGGCGCCACCGGTTCCACGAGATCATCGGCACGAGTTGCACCGCGATGATGGCGAGGAAGATCAGCAGGCAGCCGGCCAGGCCGGCGGCGTCAAGCCTTTCGCCCAGCAGAAGCGCCCCGAAAAGGGCTGCGAACAGGGCCTCGGACGACAGCAGGATGGCGGCATCGGCGGCCCGCGTCCAGCGCTGCCCGATGGCCTGCAGCGTGAAGGCAAGCCCGCCGGAGATCAGGCTTGTATAAAAGAGTTCGGGAGCGGCCGCCCATAATGCCGCGAACGTGACCGGCTCAAGCAGCAGGCCGGGCGCCAGCGCGGCGGTGCCGACCACGGCGAACTGCCAGCAGGAGAGCGCCAGCGGGCGGCCGCTCGTCGCCGCAAGTCCGCCGATAAGGCCGACATGAAGCGCCCAGAAGACCGCGCACACGATCATCAGCATATCGCCGGTGCCAAGCGCCTTCAGGTCGCCGCCGCTGAGCAGCCAGATGCCACCGAGCGTCACCAGCGAAGCGGGCCAGGCGACGGCATGCGGTTTTTCGCGAAACACGACCAGGGCGAGCAGCGGCGTCAGGACAACATAGATGCCGGTCAGGAAACCGGCATTGGTCACCGTCGTGGTCAGCAGGCCGACCTGCTGCAAGGTGATCGCGGCAAAGAAGACGAGGCCGAGGCCGGTAAAACGCAGGCCCATGCCGGCGGTCAGCGGGTTGCCGGGGTTCCGGCGCCCCTCCGCAAGGGCGAAGGGCAGGACGGCGGCGGCGGCGATCAGGAAGCGGACGCCGGTAAAGGTGAGCGGTCCCAGATGCGCCATCGCCGTCGCCTGCGCAACGAAGGCGGACCCCCAGAAGAGGGCGGCGAGAAGCAGCAGCGTGTTGGCGAGAAGGCGGCTCATGGGCACCCGCTATCCGAAACCGGGGGTGCCTGCAAGCGCCAGCGTCAGCCGTTCGGGAAAGCGAAGCAGAAAACGAGGGTGAGGACCAGGATCGCGACGGTCACGCGCAGGGCGATGGGCCAGGGGGAGGTCTTCTGGACGGCAATCGTGTCGGACAGGCCGGCGGCCAGATCGTTCGTCGGTGCCTGGTTCGTGAAGCTCATGTGTCGTCTCCGCCAATCCCCTCGCGACCAGAGAATTCAAGCGGTATGGTTAACAAACTGTAAAGCGTCGCGGCGCGACCCCTCGCACTTATCCCAAGGAAAGTAACGTAGCGTCCGCTGTCTGTGGAAAAGAAGGCGCGACTAGAGGTCGAGCGCTTCCAGCCCCGCCTCGAGGTGATCGGCGAAAAGCGGCATGCCGATCAGGTATTTGGCGGTGGAGCGCAAGGCCCGGTCACGGGCCTCCTCTATGGCCTGGTCGAGCTCTTCCGCGTCATAGTCGCCCCGCCCGATCCAGACCAGCGCGACCAGTTCCGCGGCCTCGTCGACATTGAGGTCCTCGATCAGTTCCAGCAGTTCCTCGGCGGAGAGGTCGTCCGATTCTTCCTCGGCCAGCCCGTCATGGGCATGGGTGTCCTCCAGGCTTTCATTGTCGAACTCGATCTCGTGATCGTTGCCGGTCTCATAGCCGCCGTCATTGGCAGCTGCTGCTGCCCGGGCCTTCTGGACAAGCATCCGGATCGTCGCCGGAGAAAGTGTGAGGTCGACCGCCATCGTTCGAAACTCCGCCTCGCGGGGCCGGCTCCCTGGTCCGCTTCTTGTTTCCGCCGGCATGCCTGACATCGAGGCAGGGGCGAAATCCGGAACCGCCACATCGATGCCGCGCCGAGCGCTGCATCCGGCGGTCGGCCTCGCGGAACCTGCCGTTCCGCGAGCCTACGCTCGGACTGCCGGGAATGCCAGTGGGGGGAAGCGGGACAGGAAAGGCGAGGGGGCAGCCCGAAAGCGGCCCGGGTTCGGTGCGTGAGGGCCGACCGGGGCTGCTCAGCGTTGCCCGACTGCCGCCACCTGCGGGCCGAGGTCGCGGATCGTTTCGGTGAGCGGGCCGCCGAACATGGTCAGCGAGGCCGCGAAAAGAAGGCCGGCTGCGACGGCGACGGCAAGAAACATGGCCGCGCGCTCGTCTTCCGCGCGCCGCGTGACCCCGAGCGTGTCAAAAGTGCCGCGACGCATCACATCTGCCTCCCGGCGGTGTCGCGCTGACGCAGGCTGGTGCGCAGACCCTGTGTCATGCGGCTGCCCAGCAGGGTCAGGACGATCAGCATCGAGCCGAAGGCGAGCGCCAGCAGGCCGATGGTCCATTCGTCGGCGGCGGTCGTGTTGGCGGCACGGGCGCTCGAGGCGATCAGCACGGCGGGAACCGAGCCGATGGCGGCGATCGCCACCGCGCGGACGGACTTGCCGAAACGCGAATGACGTGTGGAGCTTGTGGAACGCATGACTGGTACTCCGGGGCTTCGTGCAATTTCGATGCTGCGAAGATGACCGTCGATATGGGCTGCCTGAGGCCGCCAATCGGGCGCTTCCTGTGTCATTTCGCGGCGGAAGCAAGGCAGGAGCCTGCGCAATTATGAATGCGGAGCATGCGATTTTCTGTGACCGCTTTTACTGAATCGCAGGAGCTTTGCGCGAAGGTGAGGACAACGCAGCATGACGGCTGGGGCCAGGGGCAACCCGGGGCGCCCGGCAAGAACCGGAAAACGAAAAATGGACGCAATGGAGAAGGCTGAGCGGCACCCGGTGCCGGCGGATGCGGAGACGATCAGCCAGCCCGTTGCCAGCGACGGCGGCACGCCGGCGATGTCGGTGGCGGGCCTGTCCTTCTTCATGGTCGACATCCAGGCGAAGCGGGTGGTCTGGCTGGAACCGCGATCTCTCGATTTCGAGCACCGCTCCGGCCTCAACGACGCGTCGCTGTCGACGGCGATGCGCCACATGGCGCAGAACGACCAGAAGCAGATCCTCAGCCTGATCCAGCTTGCCGTGAAGAACGGCTCGGCCGGCCCGGTCGAGCTCGGCGGCGATGACCTTGGCGCCGGGCTGTCGCTGGTGGCGATGCGCTACCAGGCCGAAGGCGGGCGCACCTTCGTCGTCGCCGTTTCGGGCTCCGAGGTGGAGGACGAGGCGAACGGCACGGCGGTGCGCGGCGTCGCGCCGCTGATCCGTCATCTCGTCGAGGACAGCGAGAAGGCGGTGCTTGTCTGCGACAGTTTCGGTTATCTCCGTTACGCCAATGACGCGCTCTACAAGCTGTTCGGCATTCCCGATCCCTCGCTGTGCATCGGGCGCAATATCGCGCATATCCCGAACCGGGTCGGCAAGACCCTGACCTCGGTGGTGCTGACGACGCTGGCGCGGCGCGCGCCGATGGACGGCAGCAAGCGCTTCTTCCTGGCAAGCGGCGATTCCATGACGCTGGATTTCGACCTGATCCCGTTCCGGGTCTCGGCCGGGCTCGGCGGCGTCGTGTTTTCCGCCTCCAAGGTCAAGGAAAGCGGCATCGACTTCCAGCAGATCTTCAACTGCGTGCATGCGCCGATGCTGGTGGTCGACATCAAGACCCGGATGCTGATCTCCGCCAACAATGCGGCGCGCAAGACCTTCGCGGTCACCGAGCAGCTGATGGAATCGGCGCCGATCACCGAGACCATGCTGCATCCGAAGACGTTCCTGAGCCTGATCGAACATGCCCGCAAGGGCGGCAACACGCCCCTGCAGGCGACGGTCAGCGGCTTCGACGGCGTCTCGCGCAGCAAGCGCATGCGCGCGACGGTCATCGACGCGGGCACCACCCATTACCTGCTGATCGAGAGCAAGCACTGATCACCCGGACCCAGGTCCCGTCCCGCGTCCGCCAGGACACGGGGTACGGGAGCTGGATGCGGCGACCTGCGCTTCCATTCCCAAGTCCGGCGAGAAACGCCGTGCCTTTCCCCGAGTGTTTCCCGGCCTTGCATCTTGTCCGCTCCTCCTGCCCGGACGGTGCGTGCCCGCGGCTTGCGCGCTGTTGCGCAAGGGCCCGGTGCATGCAGCCGGCGCGAGCGCGTCCGGGGCGGCCTGTCGTCCGGCGTCCGCGGCGGCGTTGAAAAGGCGGGACGCGGCCCCGGAAACCGGGTCCATGGCCGGCCGCAACGGGCTGGCGGCGGAAATTTCTGCAATCCGCACGGCAAAAGATAATTTCAGGCGATTTTTTCAAGTAAGAGCGAATGTTCGAAAATTCGTATTTTTGGCGATGCAACCCCCGGTACATTCCTGTTTTTGAATGAAAAAAATCACAGATGTATTTTGTGTTCCTGATAAACTAAATCGTTTAACGCCTGTTAATCAAAAGCAAAGTTTACACAATTTTAGCGCGATAATCGGACTATCATCGTCTGTATGGCGTGAAGATAAGTTGTGCCAGAATATTTCCGGAAGATAAATCCGGAGTAACACGATGTCATGTCGATGTCCTTGTTCAATTTTTTATTTTCGGACTTGATTTGATATCCATGCGGCACGACCCGCAAGCTTCGCGCCCTTCCTCAAGGAAGGAGCCATTGCATGCGCAAGTTGATCGACCGCTTCCTGCGGGAAAAATCAGGTGCGTCGGCCGTTGAATTCGCCCTTGTGTTGCCGGTCTTCGTGCTGGTCATGCTCGGGATCATCGCCTACGGCATTTATTTCGGTGCGACGCACAGTGTTCAGCAACTCGCCGCCGATGCGGCCCGTGCCTCCATCGCCGGCCTGTCGGATCCCGAGAGGATCCAGATCGCCAACCGCCACGTCACCGAGAATGCCCGTCAATACGCCCTTCTCGACGTGAGCCACGTGAGCGTGGAGGCCGGGCCCGTCGCCACCGACGCCACCCAGTTCCGCGTTGCCGTCTTCTATGACGCCAGCAGCCTGCCGATCTGGGCGATCGGTCCCATTCTTCCCCTGCCGAGCCAGACCATCGCGCGTACCGCCGTCGTCAAGCGCGGCGGCTATTGACGCGAGGAGGACACGTCATGCAAAGCACCGGTTTACGCAAGCTCCTCATCTCCCTTGCCCGCGACCGGGAGGGATCGGTCGCCATGATCACGGCCTTCTTCTTTGCCGTGATCATGGGGGCGCTTGCCCTTGCCGTCGATGTGGGCGCGCTGTTCCTCGAGCGGCGGACCCTGCAGGGAACGGCCGATCTTGCCGCCGTCGCCGGCGCCTCCGATATCTCCCGCGCGGAAGCCGCCGTCGCCGCGACGCTCCAGGCAAACGGCGTTGAGGCCGACTTCACCGTCATCCGCGGCAACTACGTCCAGGATCCGGCGCTCGACCACACGCGCCGTTTCCGGGCCAACCTGCAGCCCTACAATGCGGTCAGGGTCAATCTGGCGAAACCCGGACGGGTCTATTTCGCCAAGGTGTTCTCCTCCCAGACGACGACCATCGGGGTGACGGCGCTGGCCGCCAATGCAGAGATGGCCTCGTTCTCGATCGGCACGCGCCTGCTCGCCCTGCGCGACGGCGTCGCCAACGAGCTGCTTGGCAAGCTGCTGGGGACCACGGTCAATCTCAATGTGATGGACTATCAGGGGCTCGCCTCGGCCGATGTGCAGATCGCGCAGACGATCCAGGCGGTCGCCACCGAGATCGACCTGACGGCCGGCACCTTCCAGGATGTGCTCGACGCCTCGGTGACGACGGGCGACCTCGTTGCCGCGATGGCGAAGATCGCCGGCGGCAACGGCGACACGGCGGCGGAACTGGCGCTGAAGCGGCTGCTGGCCTCCGGCGGGCTCAATGGCGAGGTGCCGCTGGCCTCGCTCTTCGATCTCGGTCCCTTCGCGATGCTCGCCATCGACGATCCGGCGCCGGGGCTCGACGCGCAGGTCTCGGCCATGCAGATCCTCGGCTCCTCGCTGGTGCTTGCCAATGGCGCGCGCCAGGTCAAGCTCGACCTGGGCGCCGAGGTTCCGGGGCTCCTGTCGCTGACCGTCGACCTGGCGATCGGCGAGATGCCCCGCCACAGCGCGATGATCGCCGTCGGGCCGAAAGCGGCGAAGGTGCGCACCGCGCAGACGCGGCTGCGGCTGGTGGCTGAGGTCGGCGGTGCCGGCGTGCTCGCCAATGTCCGCCTGCGGTTGCCGCTCGTCGTCGATCTCGCCTATGGCGAGGCAAGCCTTGCCTCCGTTTCCTGCCCCTATGGCGGCTCGTCGCGGGCGGTGGTCGTCGCCCGGCCGGGGATCGCGGAGGCCTGGATCGGAGAACTCGGCGGCGGCGACCTGTCCGATTTCGGCAACACGCCGTATCTCTACCCGGCTCGCATCGTCGAGGCGCCGCTGGTCAAGGTCACCGGCAAGGCGCATGTCGATGTGGGCAATTCGCTCGGCACGCGGCTCGTCTTCACCGCGCGCGACGTCGAGCGCGGTACGGTGAAGCGCACCAGCACCAACTCGATCGCCGGTTCGCTGGTCTCCAGCCTGCTGTCGGATCTCGATGTCGAGGTCAAGCTGCTGTCGCTCGGCCTGTCGCTTCCCGGTCCGATCGCCGACACGGTCGGCAGCGTGCTGGGCAATGTCGCCGATCCGCTCGACGCCGCCGTGCACGGGCTCTTGACGACGCTCGGCCTGCATCTGGGCGAGGCGGATGTGCGGGTCCACGGCATCCGCTGCGGCGGCGGCGTGCTTGCCGGTTAGGCGGCTTGCGTGGACGTTGGCCATCTCCCTTGCGTGGCGGGAGCGCGGGAAGTAGTCTCCGCGCGCCTGCAACCACCTGCCTCACCGGGAGAGCATCATGGGCTTCATCGCCGACGCACTGGCGCGCGTCAAACCCTCCGCCACCATTGCCGTGACCAACAAGGCGCGCGAACTCAAGGCCGCCGGACGCGATGTCATCGGCCTGGGCGCGGGCGAGCCGGATTTCGACACTCCCGAAAACGTCAAGGCGGCCGCCATCGCGGCGATCAACGAGGGCAAGACGAAATACACGGCCGTCGACGGCATTCCCGAGCTGAAGGCGGCGATCTGCGCCAAGTTCAAGCGCGAGAACGGCCTTGCCTATGAGCCCTCGCAGGTCAGCGTCGGCACCGGCGGCAAGCAGGTGCTCTACAACGCCCTCGTCGCGACCATCAATCCGGGCGACGAAGTCATCATCCCGACGCCCTACTGGGTCAGCTATCCGGACATGGTGCTGCTCGCCGGCGGCGAGCCGGTGATCGTGGAGGCCGACAAGTCGACGTTCAAGATCACCCCGGAGGCGCTCGAGGCGGCGATCACGCCGAAGACCAAGTGGCTGATCTTCAACTCGCCCTCCAACCCGTCCGGCGCGGCCTATACGCGCGACGAGCTGAAGGGCCTGACCGACGTCCTGATGCGCCATCCGCATGTGTGGATCATGTCCGACGACATGTACGAGCACCTCGTCTATGACGGTTTCGAGTTCACCACCCCCGCGCAGGTCGAGCCGAAGCTCCATGATCGCACGCTGACGGTGAACGGCGTCTCCAAGGCCTATGCCATGACCGGCTGGCGCATCGGCTATGCCGGCGGCCCGGCCGAGCTGATCAAGGCGATGGCCAAGGTGCAGTCGCAGTCGACCTCCAACCCCAGCTCCATCGCCCAGTGGGCGGCGGTCGAGGCGCTGAACGGTCCGCAGGACTTCATCCCCGCCAACAACGAGGTGTTCAAGTCGCGCCGCGATCTCGTCGTCTCGATGCTGAACCAGGCGAAGGGCCTCTCCTGCCCGGTGCCGGAAGGCGCGTTCTACGTCTTCCCGTCCTGCGCCGGCACGCTCGGCAGGACCGCGCCGTCGGGCAAGGTGATCGAGACCGACGAGGATTTCGTCACCGAGCTGCTGGAAACCGAGGGCGTTGCCGTCGTGCAAGGATCGGCCTTCGGTCTCGGCCCCAACTTCCGCATTTCCTACGCGACCTCGACCGAGGCGCTGGAGGAAGCCTGCACGCGCATCCAGCGCTTCTGCGGCAACCTGAGATAAGCCGCCCGCGCCGGTTCGGCGCGCGGCAATGTCGATCGGCTCAAGGCCCGGCGGGGCGATCCGCCGGGCCTTTGCTTTTGGCTCGTTTCGCGGCCCTTGCCCGTTTTAAGGCGCCATCCTTCACCCGGACGTCGTCCCTTCTGCGCTCTTGGCGGCACGCCGGCCCTGCCTCCCTCTCGGACGTCATCCCAGCCGGAGCGAAGCGGAGAGCAGGGATCCATTGGCAACCTCGGCAGGGAGTTTTCGTGAAATATATACCTTTCAAGTTCTTGGTATAAATTGAAATCTAGGTGCTTGGAGCGATTGTTATCGTGTAGCTGTTTTCCGACTCGCCAAAGGAAATCTTGTTGTCTGGTGGTGGATTCAACCCCCCGAGAATGCTGCGTTGGACCTCGAAGCCGTTAGAGACGAGGAATTCATGATATTGATTTCCTACGTCTTGGTCTGATCTTCCGCCTATAGTTTTCAGAATTACTGTCTTTTTATTAGGCATGAGTTTGAGTATTTCAGATGCGATATTTTGATCAAATGTGAGTTTTTGTGGCCCGTAGTTGTTTACGGGCCCAACAATCCCGTAGTTTACTCCTGAGTTATGGTAGCTATCACCCATAGGAATTACCTCTCTCGCCGATTTTTCTGAGGTTTTTGCAAAAAAAATAAACGATAGAATTATGCCAAAAACAACTAAGGCTATTCCGCCATAGGTGGCTATTGGCGCTAGGTCGGGAAATGTGTCTGGCCCAAAAGCCATCGCTACACCTCCGCCCAGTGTGATGGCAAGGCCACCGATCTTACTGAAGATATGTTTTCGATCCATCTCTGCTTCATATCAGCGGGGACGAGTCTGCAAAAGATAGTACTACCCGCTTGAACAGAGAACCCATCGTGTTGTCTTACGGCATAGACGGTGCGCACCGCCTGACAGCCCCCGTAATGCACCGCAGCACAGGTTTCCCTTGCGTTCCCCGCGTCATCGGCGCGACGATGAATGTCCGCCCGTGTCTGGCGGGCGGCGGTGCTGGTGCGCGGCGCCGTCCGATCAGAGCCGCGCCCGGTTCCTTCTACGACAACCGGTCCTTCCGGGACCTGATGGGAAGGAGACTTGAGCATGGGCGACAACAGGACGAACGGGAGCGCCGGCACCCAAGCCGGCAGAGATACGGGGCCCCGGTGCATCGGGATCTTCGGGCCCTTCGGCAGCGGCAAGACGTCGCTGCTGGAAGCGTTGCTCGCCCGCACGGGGGCCATTTCGCGGCAGGGAGCGGTGACGGCCGGCAACACGGTCGGCGATGCCGCGCCGGAGGCGCGCGCCCACTCCATGAGCGTCGAACTCAACATGGCCGAGACCGAGTATCTCGGCGACCGTTTCGTTTTCCTCGATTGTCCCGGCTCCATCGACTTTCTGGGCGAGACCGCCGGCGTGCTTGCCGGCATCGACCTTGCCATCGTCGTTGCCGAGGCGGACGAGAAGAAGGTGGCCGCGCTTCAGGTCATTCTCAAGCAGCTTGAGGATCGCGGCATTCCCCGCATCCTGTTCCTGAACAAGATCGACAGGACCTCCATGCGGCTGCGCGATGTGCTGGCCATGCTGCAGCCGGCCTCGGCCGCGCCGCTGGTCATGCGCCAGATCCCGATCTGGAGCGGCGGCATCGCCACCGGCTTCATCGACCTTGCGCTGGAGCGCGCCTATGTCTACCGCGAGCACGCGGCAAGCCAGGTGATCGAGATCCCCGACGAGGCGATGGCGCGGGAGGTCGAGGCGCGCTTCTCCATGCTGGAGACGCTGGCCGACCATGACGACGTCCTGATGGAATCGCTGCTGGAGGACATCGCTCCGGAGCGCGACCGGGTCTTCGACGATATCGGCAGCGAGCTGCGCGACGGGCTGATCTGCCCGGTGCTGTTCGGCTCGGCCGAGCATGGCAACGGCATCGGCCGGCTGATGAAGGCGCTGCGCCACGACGCGCCGGGCATCGCCGAGACCCGCACCCGGCTCGGGATCTCCGACGATGGCGGCACGCTCGTCCAGGTGCTCAAGACCGTCCACACGCTGCATGCCGGCAAGCTGTCGCTGGCGCGGCTCATCTGCGGCACCCTTTCGGACGCGGACACGCTGACCCGGCCGGACGGCGAGCCGGCGCGGATATCCGGTTTCTACAGGCTGATGGGCCAGCAGGCGAACAAGCGCGGCCCGGCGGAAGCCGGCGACACGGTCGGCCTTGGCAAGCTCGACGGGGTGCATACGGGCAACACGCTGGGTGGAGGCTCCGCGGTGCCCCAACTGGCGCCGCTCGACATGCCGCTGCCGGTGCTGGGCCTCGCCGTCTCGCCGAGCGAGCGCCGCGACGAGGTCAAGCTCTCGGCCGCGCTCGCCAAGCTGGCCGAGGAGGATCCGGCGCTCGTCGTGACCCAGAGCCAGGACACCGGCGAGACCCGGATCGAGGGGCAGGGCGAGATGCATCTGCGCGTCGCGCTGGAGCGGCTGACGGGCAAATACGGGCTGGCGGTGGAAACGGCAGATTCCACCATTCCCTATCGCGAGACGATCCGCGGGTCGACCTCCGTCCGGGCGCGCCACAAGAAGCAGTCGGGCGGCCATGGCCAGTTCGGCGACGTGGCCATCGACATAAGGCCGATGCCGCGCGGCGAGGGCTTCGTCTTCAACGACACGATCACGGGCGGGGTGATCCCCAAGCAGTATATCGCCTCCGTGCGTGCCGGCGTGGAGGAGGCGCTGAAGAGCGGCACGCTGGGCTTTCCCACCGTCGATATCGCCGTGACGCTGACGGACGGCTCCTATCACAGCGTCGATTCCTCCGACCAGGCGTTCCGCATGGCGGCGATCCAGGCGATGCGCGAGGGCTTGCCGCAATGCAAGCCGGTGCTGCTCGAGCCTATCCACCATGTCACCATCGCCTGCCCGAGCGATGCGACGGCGCGCATCAACGCCATCGTCTCGAGCCGGCGGGGGCAATTGCTCGGCTTCGACGCCCGTCCTGGCTGGGCCGGATGGGACGAGGTGCAGGCCTTGATGCCGGAGACGGAGATCGGCGGGCTGATCGTCGAGCTGCGCTCGGCCACCGCCGGCGTCGCCACCTATGTCAACCGCTTCGACCACCTCGCCGAACTGACCGGCAAGCCGGCCGACGCGGTGCTCGCCCGCCACGGCCGCCAGGCGGCGTGACATCCACAGGGAGCGGGCGGTGCGTCGCGCCACCCGCTCCCTGCCGCTTCCAGTCTGGACCTCGGCAGTCTGCTCCCTAGCTATAGGGCGGGGGCAGGTCAGGTTGCCAATCAGGCGGCCAATCAGGCTGCCAATCAGGCGGGAGGGATCCCTTGCGAGCAGTTCTTACAGGTGTTTCTTCGACTGTCGCCGGTGCGCTGGCACTGACGGCCATCACCCTTGCGCCGGCATCGGCGCAGGGCGTGCATGAGGCCGGCGGGGTGAAGTTCACCGTCACCCGCGCCGTCGCGGACCTCTCCTATCCCTGGGGCTTCGACTTCCTTCCCGACGGCTCGTTGCTGGTCAACGAGGTTGAGGGGCGCATGTGGCTTGTCTCCACCGACGGCGAGCGCCGCATCGAGGTCACCGGCGTGCCCAGGGTGCGCGCCGTGGGGCAAGGCGGGTTGCTCGATCTGGTCGTCGCGCCCGATTTCGGGACGAGCGGCCGCGTCTATTTCACCTTCTCCGAGCCGGGAACGGGCGGTGCGGGCACGGCCGCCGCGACGGCCCGGCTGCTGCGCGAGGGCGACACGGCGCGGCTTGCCGACGTTGCCGTCATCGCGCGGATGGAGAAGAAGACCGGGAGCGGCCGCCATTTCGGCTCGCGCATCGTGCCGGCGCCCGATGGCACGCTCTTCGTGACGCTCGGCGACCGGGGCGATGCCGACCGTGCCCAGGACCCGAAGGACCATGCGGGGTCTGTCCTGCGGGTCAATGCCGACGGGTCTATCCCCGACGACAACCCCTTTGCCGATGGAGCGAAGGCCTTGCCCGAAATCTGGTCGACCGGCCATCGCAACATCCAGGGTGCGGCGATCGAACCTTCGACCGGGCTTTTGTGGACGGTCGAGCACGGCGCGCGCGGTGGCGACGAAATCAACCGGCCGGAAGCGGGCAGGAATTACGGCTGGCCGGTCATCTCCTATGGCCGCCACTATTCGGGGCTGCGGATCGGTGTGGGGGCGCAGGCGCAGGGCTACGAGCAGCCCTTGCATTACTGGGACCCGTCGATCGCCCCGTCCGGCATGGCCTTCTACACGGGCGACGCCGTCCCGCAATGGCGCGGCAGCCTCTTTGTCGGCGCGCTCAAGGACCAGCTGATCTCGCGGCTCGAGGTGGAAAACGGCGAGGTCGTCGCCGAGGAGCAACTCGTCGTCGGCGACTACGGGCGCATCCGCACCCTGCGCAACGGACCGGACGGGACGCTCTGGTTCTCCACCGACGAGGGCGAGGGCGCGCTTTATCGGATTTCCGGGGCGCGATAGGACGAGGCCGGCGCGGCAGCTCCTCCGCCCGCGCCGGTGCATCCGCCATTTGCAATGTCCGATTGTGCCGGCTCCCACAATGCCCCTCGCGTTGACAAGGCGACCCATTGACCGCGATGCTGCCACGACCATGACGTCGGAGGCGGGAGCATGCGGATATTGGCATTTATGTTACTAACTTTGCTTGCCGTCACGAGTGCTGAAGCTAGCCCCGAGGAAACTCTTTCGCGGGAGATATCAGCATGTTGGAACACACATGAGACCATAAAAGATCACACTGTGGTCATGGACGCGAGGATCGACGGCAACGGCAACGGCAACTTCCGAGCCTCAGGTTTTGACTCCGATATACCTGGAGCCAGCATCCTCGCAGACTCGGCACGACGCGCGGCTCTGCGGTGCGCGCCGTACGATGTCCCTCCGGGGCTATATCGGTTTGAACTCAAGCCCCTTGATCCGTTTGAGGGCCTGCCGCCTGTTGCTCCCTCGCAATAGGACGAGGCCGGCGCGGCAGCTCCTCCGCCCGCGCCGGTGCATCCGCCATTTGCAGTACCGGGCTTTCGCGCTATTGAGAGGGAGCGGCCCCGTTTCCCTTTCCTCGCCGTCTTCCCCTTGTCGCGCGCCACCCCCGGACATCATGAACACCGTTCCGCTTATCATCGCTTTCGCGTTTTTCATGGAGATGATGGATTCCACCGTCATCGCCACCTCGCTGCCGGTGATCGCGGCGGATCTCGGCACCAGTCCGATCGCGCTGAAACTGGCGCTGACCTCCTACCTGGTGGCGCTTGGCGTCTTCATCCCGGCCAGCGGCTGGATGGCCGACACGTTCGGGGCCAAGCGGGTGTTTCGCCTCGCCATCGTCGTCTTCGTCATCGGTTCGCTCGCCTGCGCCTTTTCCAACTCGCTGCTCACCTTCGTGCTCTCGCGCTTCCTGCAAGGGATGGGCGGGTCGATGATGGTGCCGGTCGGGCGGCTCATCCTGGTCCGGACCTTCCGGCAGAAGGACCTTGTCCACGCGATGACCCTGATGACCATTCCGGGCCTCATCGGTCCGATGGCCGGCCCGCCGCTCGGCGGTTTCCTGACCACCTATTTCTCCTGGCACTGGATCTTCCTCATCAACGTGCCGATCGGCATTGCCGGGATCTGGCTTTGCGGCATCTTCCTGCCTGACATCGCCAGGCGGCCGACCGCCTCGCTTGACTGGCGGGGCTTCCTCCTGAGCGGCACGGCGGCGGCGGGCATCGTCTTCGGCCTGTCCGTCGTCAGCCTGCCGGCGCTGCCGCCCGTCGTCGGCGTGGTGACGACCGTTGCCGGGCTTGCAGCGCTTGCCGGCTATCTCGTGCATGCGCGGGCAAAGGACCATCCGATCCTCGACCTCGGGCTGTTGCGCAACCGGGCCTTCGGGCTGACCTTGCTGGGCACCAACATCTTCCGCGTCTCGTCGGGGGCGATGCCCTTCCTGATCCCCTTGATGCTGCAGACGTCCTTCGGCTACAA
Organism: Stappia sp.; assembly: GCF_965276915.1. Lineage (GTDB taxonomy): Bacteria > Pseudomonadota > Alphaproteobacteria > Rhizobiales > Stappiaceae > Stappia. The sequence continues at coordinate 4,502,705 of NZ_OZ255709.1, read as the reverse complement.
CGCCTTCCAGTCGGGCCTGATCACCTTCACCGGCGCCTTCGGAGCCATCTCGATGAAGTTCATCGTCAAGCGCTCGCTGGCCGCGCTCGGCTTCCGCACGGCCCTTGTGATCGCCTCGCTCGGCGGGGCGCTGCTGACCCTTGCCATGGCCGCTTTCGCGCCCGGAACGCCGGTGTGGATCTTCGTGCTGGTGCTTTACGGCGCCGGTCTCACCCGCTCCTTCCTCTTCACCTCGTCCAACGGGCTGATGTTCACCAGCATTGCCGATGACGAGGCGAGCCAGGGAACAGCCCTCAGTTCCGTGTTCCAGCAGGTCTCGCTGGCGCTCGGCGTGGCGCTTGCAGGCTTCGTGCTGGAGGCGACGGGCTGGTTCACCGGCGATCCGTTGGCGCTCGTCAACTTCCACGTGGCCTTTGCCGTCACCGCGGCGCTGGCGCTTGTCTCGGTGCCGGTCTTTGCCTTCCTGCCGGCGTCGGCCGGGCAGGAGGCTTCCGGCCACCGACAGCGCCGGGAGGCGTGAGCGGAGCGTTTCGCCCGGCAACTCTTCACGCCGCCCGCACCTTTCGTTCAACCGCACTTGATTTGCCGGGAGCCGGTCCGCGCGCTAGGTCAGAAGCAACGCTCGGCGCCACGACGTGCCGCGGCCGGCACGCATGTGCGGGCGCGGGAACCTTCAGGACGGCAGGCATGAAGCGGGAGAGGACGCAATGAACATCATTCGCAAGCGCGGCTGGGAGCTGCCTGAATCCGAGGCGACGCCCGAGGTCGTCTTCTTCAACCGGCGCTCGGTGATCGCCGGCCTTGCCGGCGCCGGCGCGCTTCTTGCCGGTGGCGGGTGGCCGCGCCCGGCCTTCGCCGAGGAAGACCCCAGCGCCTCGCTCTATCCAGCGAGCCGCAACGAGGCCTTCACCCTCGACCGGGAGATCACCCCCGAGAAGGTCTCCTCCATGTACAACAATTTCTACGAGTTCGGCTCGCACAAGCAGATCGCCTCGGCGGCGCAGGCGCTGAAGATCCGCCCCTGGGAGGTGAAGATCGACGGGCTTTGCGACAATCCGCAGACCATCGGCATCGACGACCTCTTGAAGAAGGTGAGCCTTGAGGAGCGGCTCTACCGGCTGCGCTGCGTCGAGGCCTGGGCGATGGCGGTGCCGTGGACCGGCTTCCCGCTGGCGGAGCTGGTGCGCCTCGCCAGCCCCAAGGCCGGGGCGAAGTACCTGCGCATGGAGACCTTCCTCGACCCGGACACGGCCAGCGGCCAGCGCGCCTCCTGGTATCCCTGGCCCTATGTCGAGGGGCTGACCATCGCCGAGGCGACCAACGAGCTCGCCTTCCTGGTCACCGGCGTCTACGGCAAGCCGCTAGCCAGGCAGTTCGGCGCGCCGCTGCGCCTCGCCGTGCCGTGGAAATACGGGTTCAAGTCGATCAAGTCGATCACCCGCTTCTCCTTCACCGAGGAACGTCCGGTGAGCTTCTGGGAGGAGGTACAGGCGGCCGAATACGGGTTCTGGGCGAATGTGAACCCGGAGGTTCCCCATCCGCGCTGGAGCCAGGCGAGCGAGCAGGTGCTGCCGAGCGGCAACCGCGTGCCGACGCAGCTCTTCAACGGCTATGGCGACTATGTCGCCGACCTCTACAAGGGGATGGAGGGCGAGAACCTCTACATGTGAGGGAGAACGCTTGCGTTCGCTCATCGGACGAGAGGGCCTGGCGCCGCGCGCCGGGTCCTTTTTGCGTTTGGACCGCGGGGGGGGGGCGCGCAAGGTGTTCCGCTTCGGGGCCGGCCCAAAAAAAATGCCGGGCACGAGGCCCGGCAGTTATTTGATTTTGCCACCATCGGTGGCGCAATCACCTTCCAGAGGGGAACAGCTGGTCGCATCAGACGTCGCTGGGAGGAGGTAGCGACGAAGCAGACCAACAGCCTGTTGCTTATATGCAGTGCACAACGTGCCTATGCAAGATGCAGTCGCGCAAGTCTGCTATGCAAAAAACGAGGGCCACGCCGCGCGCTGCGTCAACTTTGCCCCGTGAAGCATCGCGACATGCTGGAAACAGCGGCGTTCTGCCTGCTTCCAAAGCAGGCCTTGCGCGAATGACAGGGGTTGTGGCGCGACTTTGTTTGCATCCCGTGCCCATGCCTTGCCCGTGCGCTTGCCTTGCCGGCGCAATGTGCGACGCAATATCGCAGGCGGCCGGCTGAAAGGACCGGCTGCCATCGTCGGCATGCGTGGAAAAAGCCTCAGAAGGTCCAGCGCTCGGCCTTGGACAGCAGGAAGTCGCGGAAGACGGCGATGCGCGCCGTGTTCTTCAGCTCGGAAGGATAGACGAAATAGGTGTCGAAGCTCGGCACCTCCGCCTCGGGCATCAGCTGCACGAGGCCGGAGCCGTCCTCGTTGATGTAGTCCGGCAGGATGGCGATGCCGATGCCGCGCTGCACGGCACGCTTGATCGCCACCACATTGTTGATCCGCAGCACGCAGCGGCGGGTTTCGCCGAGCGGCAGGCCGGCCGTTTCCAGCCAGTTCATGTCGCGCAGATAGGGCGGGGCCTGCTCGCCGAAGGTGATGATGCGGTGGCCGTCGAGGTCGTTCATCGACTTGGGCGCGCCGAAGCGCTGGATATAACCGGGCGCCGCGTAGAGATGGAAATGCACGGTGAACAGCTTGCGCTGGATCAGGTCCGGCTGGGTCGGCTGGCGCAGGCGGATGGCGACATCGGCCTCGCGCATGCCAAGGTCCAGTTCGTCATCGTCGAAGATCAGCCGCAGTTCCATCTCCGGATAGAGATCGACGAACTCGTTGAGGCGCTGGGTCAGCCAGGTCGAGCCGAGGCCGACCGTGGTGGTGATCCTCAGAACGCCCGACGGTTTCTCGCGGCTGTCGGTGAGGCGCGCCTGCGCTGCCTCCAGCTTCATGAACACCTCGCGCGCGGTGCGGTAGAGCACCTCGCCCTGCTCGGTCAGCAGCAGGCCGCGTGCGTGCCGATGGAACAGCGGCACCTTGAGATCGTGTTCCAGCGCGCTCACCTGCCGGCTGACCGCGGACTGGCTCATGTTCAGCGTGTCGCCGGCATGCGTGAAGCTGCCGGCCTGCGCCGCCGCATGGAAGATCCGCAATTTGTCCCAGTCCAGCGGCACGGCGTCCTCTATATGTTCGTGTCGGCTCCCGCCGAGGCGTATGGATGGGTCGTGACCCTAGCCTATTCGGCGGCTTCCGCTTCCGCAATCTCATGTTCGGCAAGAAAGCGTTCGCTTTCAAGGGCCGCCATGCAGCCCATGCCCGCCGCCGTCACCGCCTGGCGGTAGATTTCGTCGGTCACGTCGCCGGCCGCGAAGACGCCGGGGATCGATGTCATCGAGCTGTCGGGCGCCGTCCAGATGTAGCCGGACGGCTTCATCTTCAGCTGGTCCTTGAACAGTTCCACCGCCGGCGCATGGCCGATGGCGACGAAGAAGCCGTCGGCGGCAACGTCGCGCGTCTCGCCCGTGTGGACGTTCTTCAGCCGCGCGCCGGTCACGGCCTTGGGCATGCCGCCGCCGAGCACTTCTTCCACGGTGCTGTCCCAGATCACCTCGATCTTGTCGTTGCGTGCCAGCCGCTCCTGCAGGATCTTCTCGGCGCGGAAGCTGTCGCGGCGGTGGACCACCGTCACCTTGGAGGCGAGGTTGGCAAGATAGAGCGCCTCCTCGACCGCAGTGTTGCCGCCGCCGACGACGATGACTTCCTTGCCGCGATAGAAGAAGCCGTCGCAGGTGGCGCAGGCCGAAACGCCGGCGCCCATGAAGTCCTGCTCGGTCGGGATGCCCAGCCACTTGGCCTGGGCGCCCGTTGCGATGATCAGCGCGTCGCAGGTGTGGACGGTGCCGCTGTCGCCGGTCAGGCGGAAGGGGCGCACCGAAAGATCGGCCTCCAGGATCGTGTCGTAGACGATCTTCGTGCCGACGTTTTCCGCCTGCTTGCGCATCTCCTCCATCAGCCAGGGCCCCTGGATCGGATCGGCGAAGCCCGGATAGTTCTCCACTTCCGTGGTGATGGTGAGCTGGCCGCCGGGCTGGATGCCCGTGATCAGCACCGGCTCCAGCATGGCGCGCGCGGCATAGACGGCGGCGGTGTAGCCGGCCGGGCCGGAGCCGACAATCAGGAGTTTGTGGTGCTCTTCTGCCATCGCTTCTTTCCTTGCATGCTCAGCCTCGCGGCGCCGGCGCGCGAGCCGTTCGGTGCGCCTCGAAACGCCGCCGGATCGCCTCGGCGATCTCCGGCGTGGAATCGACCGGATCGTAGGTAGTCACTTTAAGCGGTCCGGGAAAGGGGTGCACGGCGTTCGTTCCCACCAATCCCGCCATAAACGCATCAAATTTGCGGTGACCGCCATGCGGGTGGAAAACATGGACCGCGCGGCCGGTGGCCAGCGCCTCGCCGACCATGTTGGCGCTGTCGGCGGTGACGACCACCGCATCCGCGTTGGCAAGATACTGCAGCAAGGGGTTTTCGCCCGTCCCGTCCCACAGAAGGTGCGGGCCGTGCGCCGCGATCTCGCGCAGCGCTTCCGACAGCGCCTGCGGCGTGCGCCGCGATGTCGTCATCATCAGATGCGCGCCCTCGGCCGCAAAATGCCGCAGCCCGTCGGCGAAGCGGGCGATGTCTTCGGGCCGGTAGTGGTGGTTGCGGCTGTCGCCGCCAACGAGCACGGCAACGCGCGGGTGTCCGAGTGCGGCGATCTGCGGCCAGGGGTTTTCGCGCGCATCCGCCAGCCTTTCCGCCGAATGCCGGTGCGGACCGCCGGGCGTTGCCAGCACGTTGTCTCCGCGCAGGGCGTCATGCGCCTGCACCCAGATGAAATCGGCGGCCTTCACGCCCGTGCGCGGGTCCTTCAGGAACACGGTGAAGGTCTGCCCGTGGCTGTCGCGCCGGATCCGCTTCAGATAGGCGACGGCGCGCCGGCCGGAGGCAATCGCGATGTCGGGAAAGGGCGGGGCGATCGGGCTTTGCGGCCGGTCCGGGGCCTCGCGCGGGTCGACGGGACCGCGCGGCATCGCCCAGGACCAGGGCGCGCGCGGCGCCACCCGGCGCAGCTCGAAGGCAAGCCCCAGCGCCTCGGCGACCGCGATGCATTGCATCTCGTCGCCGGCCTTGCCGTCGGTGACGATCCAGGCGCTGGGCGCAGTCATGCCGGGCTTGGCGATCAGTGGGCTTTCCTGATGTTTCTTCATGGTGGCGATTGTTGTTATACTATTGCAGGTTTCGGTAAAAAATCATAAGGCCCTAGGGTACGAACGGCACGATGCGTCCGGCCGAGTCGCGCTTGTCCGCCCGGACCCTCCCGTCCGGAGCGCCTGCCCGCGAGCCCTTGCGCGTCTGTGCCAGCGATTGGCGAAGGAGACCAGCGTGAAAATCCGCCTCGATGCGATTGATTGGCACATTCTGAAAGAGCTGCAGGCGGATGGCCGCATCACCAACGTGGAGCTGGCGCGCCGCGTCGGCATTTCCGCGCCGCCCTGCCTGCGCCGGGTGCGCGCACTGGAAGAAGCCGGGCTGATCGTCGGCTACCGCACCCTGCTCGACGAAAAACAGCTCGGCTACGAAGTCACCGCCTTTGCCATGGTCGGCCTGCATTCGCAGACCGAGGGCGATCTCAACGCCTTCGAGGAGAAGGTCAAGGGCTGGCCGGAAGTGCGCGAAAGCTACATGCTGTCGGGCGAGGTCGACTTCCTGCTCAAATGCGTGGTGCCGGACCTGCAGGCCTTCCAGAACTTCATCATCCGCGAACTTACCGCCACGCCCAATGTCGACAGCGTCCGCACGGCCCTCACCATCCGCCAGACCAAGAACGATCCGGTCGTGCCGATGAAGGAGTGAGGGGATGAGTGATGCAAAAAATCATCACTATATACCGATATGCTACTCGAAAAACTTCGTGAACTCCGATGGATACTTGATGATATCTGATCTTTGGGATGAAGGGAGGATTTTTCCGTCAAAGCCTATTGCTTCTCTGAAAATAAGGAAAATGTATTCGCAGCCGGTTCATGCCGAAGGAAGGATGGACGATTCCATCGAAAGACTTTTTTCTAGTGAGGTTGAAGCAGCGTGGACACCGGTTTTTCGAAAAATTCTTAATAAGGACCGCATTTCTCAATATGATTGGAGTGCGATCATCAAGTTTATGTGCTCGATGATTGTTCGTGTTCCCATGACATTTAACGCGATTATTGAGCTATTGAGGGAGCATGTGATTCGTAGCGCGCCGGATAGTGTTGAACATATTCCGAATATTCTAATTGATACATATCATAAAATTATGGGCCCGAGAGCGAAGGCCGAACCTTCTTTCAGGGATTTGGTTGAATGCGGAGCAATTTCGATAAATATCGATCCGCACAGATGTATTTCATCTATTGTAAATATTATGAGAGAAATACAGGTTTTTAAATTAGGATTCCCATTTGGGTCCCCGAAATTTGTTTACAACAACACGGGCATTCCATTTTTATCTAGTGATAATCCGGTTTGTTTTTTTCGAGGTAGCAAGGGGAAGAGTGGGTATTATCCATATCAAGTTCAAAAAGATCGCCCTTTTTCGTTTTTATTTCCAATTAGCTCTCGAATTGCTCTTGTGAATAGCAGCTTTTTTGCGGCGAAGGGAATGCATATCGGGGTGGACCATGAAAGTGATGTGCGGCAAATGAACCGCATAATATCAAGATTCGCATACAGGTATGTGTTCTCTTGTGATGAAGATATTTTGAAATATTCATTCAATCAGAGAAATATCTGCCCAAGGCCGGTGTATTCAAGATCTACCATTGGAGATGGATTTGTTTTTGATATTTTCTATAAATTCGGCGCACCTAAGAAGATTTTTAATGATTGGAAATATCAATTTAAGCGCTGACTTTCTGCACAGAGACGGCATTCACCTGACAGCTCCGCGTTTTGAAGCGGTTTCAGGCGGCGCGGGTTTCGTGTGTCATTGAAGCCTGTTTCGGCGCTGTTGTCAGCGGGTCTCCTTTCGGTTCCTTTGGTGGTTGTGGCGGCCTGCCGGGCAGGCCGTCGGTGAAGGCCTTGGGGATCCATTCGTTCCCAGAGCGTTGGTGAGGGGGCTGCGAGGCCGCCGGCGTGCTCCAACGCATCCTTGCGATCATTCGCGCGCAGCCCCGCGAGCGTCATCCCGCACGAAGCATGAGCGAAGATGCGGGATCGGAGAGCCGACGGCGTCAGTGGCTGGGCTCGGCAAGCGCCGTGGCTCGCCGGTTCCGGGTCGCGGCTGCGCCTTGCCCGGAATGACGAAACGAGGGACCGTGCGCTGAGATGGCGAGAGGGGCCGACAGGACGGGAGCCAGCGTACTTCAATCTCACGCCTGCCGGGGTTGCCAATGGTTCCCGGCTCTGCGCTGACGCTTGGCCGGGATGACGGCATGAGCGGGGTGTGCCGTCCTGACGCCTGCTGCCACGGCTGCCTGCCGCCACGACTGCTTGACGGCAAAGTGGCATCGACAGCCTGTCGGGAGAGGCACGAACCATGCCTCTCCCCTCCACGCGTCAACTCGCTCAGGCGGCGGCCGCGTCCGGCCGGCTGAAGTTCACCTCGCGGGTCACCTGCCAGCGTCCGTCCTCGAAAATGAAGTCGATGCTCAGGTCGATCATCATGTTGGGGCCGCCGACCGGGATCTTTCGCGAAATCAGCACATGCCCCCGGTTGCCGGACACAGTGACGCTGTGGATTTTGGCCCACATGTGGTCCGCCGGGTTTTTGCCCCTGAAGGTCTGCTCCAGCATGGACATGAAGTCCGTCTTGGTCAGGGTCACCAGGCGTCCGTCGATGCTGAGGTCCATCACGACGATGTCGTCGTGGTAGATGCCGTCGAGCGTCTCCATGTCGGCGCTGACGCCGGCTTTCATCAACTCGTCGATCCGCGCGCGCAGTGCGGCTTCCGTTCTTTCGGTCATGCTGTCTCCTCGGGGTTCAGGCAAAAGTGCCGTTGATCGGGGCGTCTTTCATGGGCCCGCGCCGGAAGCCGATGCCCTTGGCAATCCACTTCAGATCGGGTCGTGAAAAGGGAACGTTGGAGATGTCGGTGATCTGCAACGCGCCGGTCTCGTCGACGACAAAAAGGCCCGGCTCGGCGAACGGGGCCTCGACATCCATCCCGTTGCGCGGACTTGAAACGTACAGGCCGAGTTCCTGCATCTGCGGAACCGTCAGGCCGTAGGCCACGTCGAAGTGCGGCGACACCTCCTCCATCTGGGCGATGGCGCGGGCCTCGTTGTCGGCCGAGACCGCAATCACATCGACGCCGAGCGCGTTCAGGTCGGAAAGGGTCGCATCGAGCTCCCGCAGGTATGTGGTGCAGAGCGGGCAGTGCCTGCCGCGATAGACAATCACGAGCATCCAGTCGAAGCCCTCGCGCGGCCTCGATATGTCGCGCCTGCCGCCACCGAGCACGGGAAGGCTGATCGCCGGAAACACCGAACCGGCGGCGAGTTTTCTGCTGGTCATTTCGAGCGTCCCTTTATATATTGATCGATACATAAAGGCGTGAGCCGGACAGCGTCAAGGAATATATATTGAACGTTACAAAAAAAATTGGCCGCCCCCGGAACTTCGATTATGACGAAGCGCTGTTGAAGGCGATGTTCGTCTTCTGGGAGAAGGGCTATGACGGTGCTTCCATGCGCGACCTGACCAGTGCCATGGGGATCACGGGCCCGAGCCTCTATGCGGCCTATGGCGACAAGCGCGGCCTCTATCTGAGCACCATCGACCACTATTGCGATGCGGATGCCTGCGCCCCGCTTGTGGCCCTGGAAGGCGAGGAAGACATCGAAAAGGCGCTTCATGCCTTCTTCTCCGAGGTCATACGGTCCGCCTCGGAGCATGAAAGCGGCGCGACGGGGTGCTTCCTCGCATCCAGCGTCGTGGCATCCGTCGGCCATGTGGACGGGGTTGCGGAGCGCATGGAAGCCGCCATCGCCGACACGGAGAAGCGATTGGTCAAACGCTTCGACCGGGAAGTGGAGAAGGGCACCTTGCCGCCGACCTTCCCCTCGAAGGAACGGGCCGCGCTGCTCTTCGACCTTCGCCAGGGCTACATGTTCCGGGGCCGTGCGGGCTGGTCCAGCGATCGCATGCGGAACCAGATCGCCGACCGGGTCAGGATGCTGCTCTCGCACTGACCAGGCCAGAGCCAGTTATCGAAGCCGTCCTTTTCCACGGAAGCTTCTTCTCATCCTTGCACGAGCGGGAAGGGCCGGGGACAAGCTTTCCGGTGCGGCGGCAAGGGCGAGGCTCACGTCACGGGGATAACCGTCACCGGGAAACGGGGACAAGCGCAAGGCGGCGACAAGCGCCGGGCACCGGCGATGCGGCCCCGTGTCATCGTCAGGCGGAGACGGCAACGCCCGGACGTTGCCGTCCGGGCGAAAAAAGAAAGATACAATTTCGAAAAAAAATGAATCAATTTTGCGCAGAAAACTGTTCGAATTTGTTCGAGATTGTCGCGCGCGTCGTCAGCCGAAGCTGACGTTGATGATCTCGTAGGCGCGCGCGCCGCCCGGCGCGGTCACCTCGACGCTGTCGCCGGTGGCCTTGCCGATGAGGGCCCGGGCGATCGGCGAGGAGATCGAGATGCGGCCGAGCTTCACGTCCGCCTCGACGTCGCCGACGATCATGTATTTCTTCTCTTCCTCGGTGTCCTCGTCGATGAGGGTGACCGTGGCGCCGAACTTGATCGTGTCGCCGGACAGCTTGGTGACGTCGATCACCTCGGCCCGGCCGAGCTTGTCCTCAAGCTCGCCGATGCGGCCCTCGTTGAGGCTCTGCTGCTCCTTGGCGGCATGATACTCGGCGTTTTCCGACAGGTCGCCATGGGCACGCGCCTCGGCAATCGCCTGGATGATGCGCGGCCGCTCTTCCGACGTCCGCTGCTTCAGTTCCTTCTCGAGCATGGCGTAGCCAGCGCTTGTCATCGGAACTTTTTCCATAGGTCCTCGACCCTTTCGCTTCGCGCGCCACTCGTTGGCGGCGCGCGTCAAAAACACAGACGTCCGGCCGGGAAGTCCCCTGCCGGAACGTTCAGGATAATCAGGCCTTCGTGAAATAGGCCTGCAACGGAACCACTTCAAGGTTGCCCGAAGCGTAGGCCTCGATCCCCTTTGCCGCCGCAATCGCCCCTGCCAAGGTCGTGTAGTAGGGGACCTTGTGCAGCAATGCGGCGCGGCGCAGCGACCTGCTGTCGGAGAGCGCCTGCGCGCCTTCGGTCGTGTTGAAGACGAGCTGAACCTCTCCGTTCTTGATAGCATCGACGATGTGAGGCCGGCCTTCAAGCACCTTGTTGACCTTGTCGCAGGAAATTCCCTGCTCCTGCAGGAAGGTCTGGGTCCCGTGCGTGGCGATGATCCGGAAGCCGGTCTTTGCAAGGCGCTGGATCGGGTCGAGGACGCGTTCCTTGTCGGCGTCGCGGACCGAGACGAAGACCGTGCCGGAAGTCGGCACGCGGGTGCCGGAGCCGAGCTGGGACTTGGCGAAGGCGACCTCGAAGGTGCCGTTCAGGCCCATCACCTCGCCGGTGGAGCGCATCTCCGGGCCGAGCACCGTGTCGACGCCCTGGAAGCGGGCGAAGGGGAAGACGGCTTCCTTCACCGCCACATGGTCGAGCTTCTTCGTCGTCAGGCCGAAGGAGGCCAGCGGCTCGCCGGCCATGACGCGGGCGGCGATCTTGGCGATCGGCTGGCCGATGGTCTTGGCGACGAAGGGCACGGTGCGCGAGGCGCGCGGGTTGACCTCGAGCACGAAGATCTCGCCGTTGCGGATGGCGAACTGGACGTTCATCAACCCGCCGACGCCGAGCGCCTTCGCCAGAACCTCGGTCTGGCGGGTGAGTTCGGCGATCATCTCGTCCGAGAGCGAGTAGGGCGGCAGCGAGCAGGCGCTGTCGCCGGAATGGATGCCGGCTTCCTCGATGTGCTCCATGATGCCGCAGACGAAGACGTCCTTGCCATCGGCCAGCGCGTCGACATCGACCTCGATGGCGCCGTCCAGGTAGCGGTCGAAGAGCAGCGGGTTCTTGCCGAGCACCGTGTTGATCTGGCCGGTCTTGTCATTGGGGTAGCGGGCGCGCACGTCGCCGGGAACCAGCTCCGGCAGGGTGCCGAGCAGGTAGGCGTTGAGCGCGTCCTCGTCGCGGATGATCTGCATCGCCCGGCCGCCCAGAACGTAGGAGGGACGCACGACCAGCGGCAGGCCCAGATCGGCGACGACGAGGCGGCTCTGCTCGACCGAATAGGCGATGCCGTTCTGCGGCTGCTTCAGGCCCTGGCGGTGCAGCAGCTTCTGGAAGCGGTCGCGGTCCTCGGCGAGATCGATCATGTCGGGCGCGGTGCCCAGGATCGGCACGTCCGCCTCGACCAGGGCCTGGGCGAGCTTCAGCGGCGTCTGGCCGCCGAACTGGACGATGACGCCGTGCAGCGTGCCGTTCTTCTGTTCTGTACGGATGACCTCCAGCACGTCCTCGTCCGTCAGCGGCTCGAAATAGAGCCGGTCCGACGTGTCGTAGTCGGTGGAGACGGTTTCGGGGTTGCAGTTGATCATGATGGTTTCGAAGCCGGCATCCTGCAGCGCGAAGGCGGCATGACAGCAGCAATAGTCGAACTCGATGCCCTGGCCGATCCGGTTCGGACCGCCGCCGAGAATGACCACCTTCCTGGCGTCGCTGGGCCGCGCCTCGTCGGCAAGATGCCCGGCGAAGGGCGTCTCGTAGGTCGAGTACATATAGGCGGTCGGCGAGGCGAATTCGGCCGCGCAGGTGTCGATGCGCTTGTAGACCGGATGCACGTCGAGGCGCTGGCGCAGCTTCCTGACGTCGCTTTCCTCAAGGCCCGCGAGCGAGGCGAGGCGCGCGTCGGCAAAGCCCATCGCCTTGAGCGAGCGCAGTGCCTCGGTGGTCTGCGGCAACCCGTGCGCGCGCACCTTCTCTTCCAACTCGACGATGGCCTGGATCTGGCGCAGGTACCACGGGTCGATATGGCAGGAGCGATAGACCTGCTCCAACTCGGTGCCGAGACGGAAGGCCTGGGCGACCTTCAGCAGCCGGTCGGGCGTCGGCGAGGCAAGGGCGGCGCGGATGGCGTTCTTGTCGTCGTTCTGGCCAAGGCCGGGGATCTCGACCTCGTCGAGGCCGCTGAGACCGGTCTCCAGGCCGCGCAGCGCCTTCTGCAGGCTCTCGGCGAAGGTGCGGCCGATGGCCATGACCTCGCCGACCGACTTCATCGCGGTGGTCAGGATCGGCTCGGCGCCGGGGAACTTCTCGAAGGCAAAGCGCGGGATCTTGGTGACGACATAGTCGATCGACGGCTCGAAGGACGCCGGTGTCGCGCCGCCGGTGATGTCGTTCTCCAGCTCGTCGAGCGTGTAGCCGACGGCGAGTTTCGCTGCGATCTTGGCAATCGGGAAGCCGGTCGCCTTGGAGGCGAGCGCGGAGGAGCGCGACACGCGCGGGTTCATCTCGATGACGATCAGACGGCCGTTTTCCGGGTTGACCGCGAACTGGACGTTGGAGCCGCCCGTCTCGACGCCGATCTCGCGCAGCACCGCGAGGCTCGCGTCGCGCATGATCTGGTATTCCTTGTCGGTCAGGGTCAGCGCCGGCGCGACGGTGATCGAATCGCCGGTATGGACGCCCATCGGGTCGATGTTCTCGATCGAGCAGATGATGATGCAGTTGTCCGCCTTGTCGCGGACGACCTCCATCTCGTACTCCTTCCAGCCGATCACCGATTCCTCGACCAGCACCTCGTTCGTCGGCGAGGCATCGATGCCGCTCTCGATAATGTCCAGATATTCCTCGCGGTTGTAGGCGATGCCGCCGCCGGTGCCGCCGAGCGTGAAGGAGGGGCGGATGATCGCCGGAAGGCCGATGTCGTCGAGCGCGTCGAGCGCCTCGCCAAGCGAATGGGCGAGGCGCGAGCGCGGCGTCTCGAGGCCGATCCGGGCCATCGCCTCGCGGAACTGCTCGCGGTCCTCGGCCTTGTCGATCGCCTCGGCGGTGGCGCCGATCATCTGCACGCCGAATTTCTCCAGCACGCCCATCTTGCGCAGGGACAGCGCGCAGTTCAGCGCGGTCTGTCCGCCCATCGTCGGCAGCAACGCGTCGGGGCGTTCCTTCTCGATGATCTTCGCGACGATCTCCGGGGTGATCGGCTCGATATAGGTCGCGTCGGCGAGATCTGGATCGGTCATGATCGTCGCCGGGTTCGAATTCACGAGGATGGTGCGATAGCCCTCTTCGCGCAGGGCCTTGCAGGCCTGGGTTCCCGAATAGTCGAATTCACAGGCCTGACCGATGATGATCGGTCCTGCCCCGATGATCAGGATGGAAGAGATGTCTGTGCGTTTGGGCATTCTGGGCTCGCGGCTCGGCGTCGCCCTTTCGCGCGGCGCGCGAAACAGGGGCGAGGAGGTCGGTATCGGTAACGTGTTCGGCTGAGCGCGCCTTATAGGGAAAAAGCGCGGGCGGCGAAACCCCATCCGCGCTTTGTTCCGTACCTAATCGACGACGGCGACAGCGGGCCGGGCGGGCGCGGCGGGTGCAAGATCCGGCATGTCGAGCGCAACCGGCCGCGCGCCGTCGAAATCGCCGATGCCGATGGCGAGTGCATAGCAGGCGAGCCGGACCGATTTCGGGATCTCGACGGGCCTGCCGTTGCGGTCGCCTTTTTCGTAGTACTGGATCATCCGCTTCTTCAGGCCGAGAATGTCGGCGGCATCCTTCTGCTTCAGGCCCAGCGACTTTCGCCACTGGCGGAACCGTTCCGGTGTCATGCCTTCTTCGGCGGCCGGTTCCGGTGTCTGAGGCTTTTTCATGTGGTGACCTTCTTCGTGAGCCCGCCGCCGATTCCCCCTGGCAGCGGGGGAAGGCATCAGGCAAGACGCAATCTGTGCGCATGCCTAGATCCAACGGGCGGGCGAGAAAGTCAAACGGCGATGCGCCACGGCGCCGCCGGCGTTAATCGTGATGAGGGAAACCGCGAAGGGTCCCCTGTTGCGTGGCTCCGTCGAACTTACATGTTGCCGACATTTTCTAGTAACATCTCCTCCTGCTCCGAATGGTGGAGCAATATCGTTCCGGCACCGGCCGGATCCTTGAACGGACCGCATGTCCATGCTCGCCAGATTCGATGTTCCTGCGTCAGTGGATACGCTGCTCATTCATTCGCGCGCCCAGGTCGGGCTCGCGGACTATTGTCGGCTGTGCGGCGTGCCGTTCGACACGGTGCTGCGAGAGAGCGGGCTCGACGGCGAGAGTGCCCAGGCCTCGCTCGGCGGGCATATCAGCCTGCGGGCGCATGCCAGCGCCCTGGAAGCGGCAAGCCGGCTTGCCGACGACGACACGTTCGGTCTGGGCTGGACCCGCGCGCTGGGACCGGGGCCGGAGGACACGGTGTCGCTGGCGCTTCGCCATGCTCCCGACTTCCGCGCGGCCCTGCAGACGAGCGCGCGTTTCATGCGCATCGTCGTTGACGTGACGGAGATCCGGGCGGAGTTCGACGGAGCGGATGCCACCCTTTGCTTCGCGTTTTCGCCGGAACTGGTCTGCAGGGACCAGCTGAACGACCGTGTGACGAGCAAGATCTTCAGCCGGATGATGCGTATCGGCGGGGCAAGCGTGCGGCCTCTCGAGATCCACCTGGCCCGCCCGCGTCCGATGAACGTCTCGCGTCATGACATGTTCTATGGCGCGCCGGTGCGCTTTGCCGCCGAGCGCAATGCCTTGCGGTTCCGGGTCGAGGAGGGCGGGGGAAGCAATCCGCTGCGCGACGACGACCTGTTCGCAGCGCTGTGCGAACTGAACCGGCGCCGTCTCGACGATCGCCGCCGGGCGGAGGACTTTGCGTCCCTGGTGAGCGATGTGATCGCCGAGCGCATCGCCGATCCAGGCCTGACTATCGCCGAGGTGGCGCGCGACCTGGGCATGAGCGTGCGCGTGCTGCAGCGGCGTCTGGCCGAGCGCGAGCGGACCTTCCACAATCTGCATGACGGGGTTCGCCGGCGCATGGCCGCCGACTATCTCGCCCATACCGACCTTGCCGTGTCGGAGATTGCCTTTCGCCTCGGGTTCTCGGCGGTCGGGAACTTCTCCCGTGCCGCGCGGCGCTGGTTCGGTCGACCGCCAAGCGAATGCAGGCAGAGCCGGCTGGCTGTATTTTAGGCAAGAACCTGCCGGAAAACGTCCGGGCAGGCCGTCGGGCGGTCGCCTCGATGGCATTTGTCCTGTCTCCCCTTCCTCATGGGCACTATACTTTAGGCCTAAAACTTCCCTTGGGGTCGCCGATTCCGGGGAGATATTCATAAATGTCTGTCTGTTTTTAGTTTATACAGGCCAATTGATAGATGTTATCTCCATGTTGATTTGATGTAAAAAGTTTAGAATTGACTATATCGGATAGTGATACGAGATGATCTTCAATTGTGGAATTTTTTTTGACCGCGCGGTTGCTTTCCGCTTTTCGTTTTCGGACGGGTTTTTCGATAAAATGAACGTAGGGATAAAAAAATGGCGCGCGAAGAGAAGGCCCCGTTCGCGTCGCGGTGGCATAGTTCGCAGCGTTGTGCGCGTTCCGGGCCGCGCCGTTCTATCGGGAAATACGGATACGGATATGACGGAACTTTCCAGGACTGCTGCTTTTGGACCGGATCTGGCAGGGCCTATTCTGGTCGAGGGTGGAACCGAGGCGCGTCTCTCAATCGCGGAGATGGCCGAGACGTTCGGGGTTACACTCCGCGCGCTTCGCTTCTATGAGGAAAAAGGTCTCTTGCGGCCGGAGCGCAAGGGGGCCCGGCGATTCTACGGCGCCCGCGAGATCGGGCGCATGCGGGTCATCCTGCAGGCAAAGCGCATCGGGTTGACGCTGGTCGAGATTCGCGAAGTCATTTCGCTGCTCGAAGGCCGTTCCAGCCGCATGTCGCAACTGCGTTCGCTGCGGGAGATGTGTGCCAGGCAGGAAGATCTGCTGCGCGAACAGCTCGAACAGCTTCAGGCCCAGACCAAGGAGACGGCATCCGTCGTCGCCGCGCTGGAGGGGCTGATCGAGGCCAATCCGGACGCCTGACGGGCGTTGATGCGGATGTGAACGAAAAACGCCGCGCTCGATGAGCGCGGCGTTTTTCGTTTTCCGATCATCCCGATCAGGTGCGATTGCGCAGCAGGCGCGCGCCTTGCGGTCAGGCGGTTTCGGCCTTCTCGGGAATGGTCTCGCCACCGGCGCGCTGGCGCATCAGGTTGGTGAAGCGGCGGAACAGGTAATGGCTGTCGCGCGGGCCGGGCGAGGCTTCGGGGTGATACTGCACGGAAAAGACCGGCTGATCCTTCAGGCGCAGCCCGCAATTGGAGCCGTCGAAGAGCGAGACGTGGGTCTCCTCCACCGTAGCCGGCAGGCTTCCGGCGTCGACAGCGAAGCCATGATTCATCGAGGTGATCTCGACCTTTCCCGTGGTGCGGTCGAAGACCGGATGGTTGGCGCCGTGATGGCCCTGGTGCATCTTCACGGTCTCGCCGCCGAGCGCCAGCGCCAGCATCTGGTGACCAAGGCAGATGCCGAAGACCGGCAGGCCGGTCGCCACGAGATCGCGGATCACCGGGACCGCGTAGTCACCGGTTGCGGCCGGGTCGCCGGGTCCGTTGGACAGGAAGATGCCGTCGGGCTTGCGCGCCATCACTTCGTCGGTGGTGGCAGTCGCCGGCAGGACGGAAACCTTGCAGCCGGCGTCGGCGAGAAGGCGCAGGATGTTGCGCTTGATGCCGTAGTCGATGGCGACGACGTTGAACTCTCCGTCCTCGCGCGTGCCATAGCCCTCGTCCCAGACCCAGGGGGTCTGGGTCCAGCCGTAGCTCTGCGAGGAGGTGACGTCCTTCGCCAGGTCCATGCCGACGAGGCCGGGCCAGTTGGCGGCGGCGAGTTTCAGCGCGTCGATGTCGAAAACGCCGTCCGGATTGTGGGCGATCACGGCATTGGCGGCACCGGTCTCGCGGATCAGGGCGGTCAGGGCGCGGGTGTCGATGCCGGACAGGCCGATGATGCCGCGCGCCTTCAGCCAGGCGCCGAAATGCCTGGCCGAGCGGTAGTTGGCCGGCTCGGTGACATCGGCACGCACGATCGCGCCGCGCACGCCGGAAGCCGCCGCCATGTTGACGGTCTCGACATCCTCGTCGTTCGTTCCCACATTTCCGATATGAGGAAACGTGAAAGTCACGATCTGGCCGGCATAGGAGGGGTCGGTGAGGATTTCCTCGTAACCGGTGAGCGCGGTGTTGAAGCAGACTTCGGCACAGGCCTGGCCGGTCGCTCCGAAACCACGACCCTCGATCACTGTCCCGTCGGCGAGAACGAGTACGGCCGTGGTCGGCGGCGCGGACCAGACGTCAGCGGTCATTGTCTTGCTTTCTCGATCGGTTCGATGACATGATTTGGCGTTCGACGCGTCTTGACGGAGAGGGGCTCAACTGTCAACGGTGCGTCACGCGCCGCACTCTATGGTAAGCGCGGAAAAGGGTCAACCACTGGCGTTGTAAAAATACACCATATAAATCAAGTGGTTGCGATAGATGTTCGGGGATTTTCCGAAGCGGGACGACAGTCTACGGCAAGTTTATCCGGGCAAATGGCAGGGCAAGTCATGCGTGAACGTATCGATGCGGCGTTGCAAGACGCCGTGGAGAACGACGACAAGCGGCGGGCGGCGACGCTTCGTCTGGTTCTCGCGGCAATCAAGGATCGCGATGCGCGTTCCAGGGAACTCGGCCATGATGGCGTTCCCGATGCGGAGATCCTGGAAATCCTCAACAAGATGGTTCGCCAGCGCGAGGCTTCCGTGCGCGACTTCGAGGAGAGCGGCCAGCTTGGCCTGGCCGAGCAGGAGCGCGAGGAGATGTCGGTCATCCACGAATTCCTGCCGCGCCAGTTCGACGAACGGGCGATGCAGAACGCCTGCGAGGACATCGTCCGCGACATCAATGCCAAGGGGCTGCGCGACATGGGCCGCTGCATGAGCGCGCTCAAGGAGCGCTATCCGGGGCAGATGGATTTCGTGCGGGCAAGCTGCGTCGTGAAGGACCTGTTGCGCACGGAGTGATGCGGCCGGGGCCGGGTGGCGCGGGGCGGCCTGTGCCCTCTCGTCCGTGCCCTCACGACCACGCCCTTGTCCTCCTTCAGGCCCATTGCCAAACGGGACGGTCCATCCCACTTTCTTCGGCAGGCCTTCTCCTGTCGCCCTTTCAGTCAGCCCTGTTGCGCGGGCGGAGCGGACGCTATGGTGTCCCCTTCGCCCCGTGCCGAACCGGCTGCTCCGGAACCTGTGTCCATGCGATTTTCCCCCGGCCTCCTCGACGAGATCCGCGCCCGGCTCCCCTTGTCGGAGATCGTGGCGCGCCGCGTCTCGTGGGACCGGCGCAAGTCGCAGCCGGCGCGCGGCGATTTCTGGGCCTGCTGCCCGTTCCACCAGGAGAAGTCGCCGAGCTTCCATGTCGACGATCGCCGCAACCGCTACAAGTGCTTCGGTTGCGGGGCGTCGGGAGACCATTTCCGCTTTTTGACGGAAACCGAGGGCCTGTCCTTTCCCGAGGCCGTGGAACGGCTCGCCGAACAGGCCGGCGTCTCCCTTCCGGCTCCGGATCCGCAGGCCGCCGCCCGCGCGGCGGAACGCGCCAGTCTTGCCGATGTCTGCGAGATGGCGGCCCGCTTCTTCCAGGATGCGCTGGCCATGTCGGGCGGCGAGGAGGCGCGCGCCTATGTCGCCCGACGGCGGCTGAAACCGGAGACCCTGCGCGAGTTCCGGATCGGCTTCGCGCCAAACGGCCGCGACGCGCTGAAGCGCCATCTCCTGGGCAAGGGGGTGGACGAGGGTGCGATGGTCGAGGCCGGCCTCATTATTCGGCCCGATGACGGACGCCCGACCTATGACAGGTTCCGCAACCGGCTGATGATCCCGATCCAGGACGAGCGCGGCCGGGTGATCGCCTTCGGCGGGCGCACGCTCGATCCCGACGGACAGCCGAAATACCTGAACTCCCCGGAGACGCCGCTGTTCCACAAGGGCACGATGGTGTTCAATTTCCACCGCGCCCGCGAGCCTGCCCACAAGAGCGGCCAGGCGATCGTGGTCGAGGGCTACATGGACGCCATCGCCATCTGGCAGGCGGGCATGGGCAATGTGGTCGCAGCCCTCGGCACCGCCTTTACCGAGGACCAGGTGGGGCGGCTGTGGCGGCTGGCGCCCGAGCCGGTGATCTGTTTCGACGGCGATGCTGCCGGCGTGTCGGCGGCCCATCGTGCCGTCGACCGTATCCTGCCGGGACTTAGGAGCGGATATTCCTTCGGTTTCGTCTTCCTGCCCGACGGCAAGGACCCCGACGACCTGATTGCCGAGGGGGGCGTTGCCGCCTTCGCGCGCGAGCTTGCCGGCGCCATGCCGCTGATCGAGGTGGTGTGGTCGCGCGAGGTCGACGCGGCGCGCATCGACACGCCCGAGCGGCGCGCGGCGCTGGAAAAGGGGCTCGACGATCTCGTCCGCACGATAGCCGACGAGCGGGTGCGGCGCGGCTACCAGCTCGACATCCGCCTCAGGCTTTCCAACCTGTTCTACCGGCAGGCGCGCGACCGGCGCATGGCCGGCGGCGGTGGCCGCCCGGGCCAGGGAGCGGAGCGGGGAGGGACCCAGACCCCGTCCGGGCCGGCACGCGGCGGCGATCTTCCCGACAGCTCGCTCTTCGGCAACGAGCGGACCCTGTGCGGGCTTTGCCTGCGCTATCCCGACCTGCTCGAACGGCACGTGGAGCGGGTTAGCCAGGCGCGCTTCGGCGACACGCTGCACGCGCGCTTCCGGGACGAGTTGTGCCGGATCGCCACCGAGTTGCAGGACGTGCCGGTGAGCGGGTTCTTCGAGACGCTGGACAACCGGTTCTACCAGATCCTGTCGGAGGCGCTGGACGGGGGAGAGGTGCCGGGCACCGCCGGCGCGCGCCCCGCGCCGCGCTTCAGCGACCTGCTGCAGCGCCTGCCGATCCTGCGGCACGAACCGCCGGCGGATTTTGTCGAGGATCTCTTCTGCCACTATCTCGACACGCTCGAGATCCGGACCCTGGAGCAGGAGCTGGAAGAGGAGATGGGCGCGCTTGGCGACGGCCTCGACGAGGCGGAATGGGAACGCGTGCGGGCCCAGTCGCAGGACCTTGCCCGCCGGCGCGAGGAATGCGCGCGCGACGAGCAGGACCTGGCAGAGCGGGCGCGGGGGCTGCGCGGCGGCCGTGTCGCGGCGACGGGAACAACGGGCCAGGGGATCCTTTCGGGCGGGTCGGGTGCGGGGGGCAGGCTGCCCGGCGGGGCGATGGCGTCATCGCCGCGCTGACCCGGGCCGGCGGCTACGGGCGGCGCGGGCCGGCAACACGGCCGGGGACAAGCGACCTATTCGATTGACTGTTCACGAATCACTCTTGCGAATCCGGACCTTTGCGCTAAATAAGCAGATCAGGCAGCATCCGGCGCCGCGCCAGGCCATTCATGCGAAGCCCAGGGCCCAACGAGCCCGCATCGGGACGTAATGCATGATCAGGGACCGACAAGGCGGCACGAAATCAACCCGCTGACCTATACCCCATGCGGAACCGGACGGCCGGAGCGCTATGCGCCGGCCGGTCAAGTCCGGTCTCACTCGCGGCTTGTCGAACCGGTTTGCAGGGTTAAGTGGCACTTAACGGACATCGACTAACACTAATGATCGAACGACGCCGGACGTGTTCCACGGGATGGCGTGCGGCCCTTGGCTTGCGCGCATCGGTGGCGTTGGCGAGCCGTTCGGGTGCCCGGCGACGGGTTGCGAGAAGACGGGTTGTGAGAAAACGGGCCGTGAACTGAATTTTCCGGTCCCCCCGGCCTGGACGCGTTGGCGACAGGGGGGAGGGGCCGGGCCTGGAAATGCGATGGCCGCCGCGTCCGCCCTTGGCGACGACGTGGCGGGGACGCGGTTTCGGGCGCATCTAGGATCAAACGCGACAGCGCCAGGCCCGTTCGGGCCGGGGGGCCGGAGAAGACAATGGCAGCGAAATCGACGCAGGCTGAAGAGAGCCAGGAACCCGCGACCGAGACCTCTGACGGTCCGCTTCTGGATCTGTCCGATGCCGCGGTCAAGCGGATGATCAAGCTCGCCAAGAAGCGCGGCTATGTGACCTACGAGGAGCTCAACGAGGTCCTTCCCTCCGAGGAAGTGACGTCGGAGCAGATCGAGGACACGATGGCGATGCTTTCCGACATGGGCATCAACGTCATCGAGGAAGAAGAGGCCGAGGAAGCCCAGGCCGACGACAACCGCGAGGGCGGCGAAGTCGTCGAGGCCGGGCCGACGGCTGTCGCCAAGACGCCGGCCAAGGAGCCGACCGACCGTACCGACGATCCGGTGCGCATGTATCTGCGCGAGATGGGCTCGGTCGAGTTGCTGTCGCGCGAGGGCGAGATCGCCATCGCCAAGCGCATTGAGGCCGGCCGCGAGGCGATGATTGCGGGCCTCTGCGAGAGCCCGCTGACCTTCCAGGCGATCATTATCTGGCGGGACGAACTCAACGAGGGCAAGGTCCTCCTGCGCGACATCATCGATCTCGAGGCGACCTATTCGGGTCCCGACTTCAAGCCGGAAGGCGCCGAGGAGGAGAGCGAGGACGGCGACGAGGACAGCACCGCCGCCGCATCGGGCGAGGGCAACGGCGAGCGTCCGGCCGCCAAGGATGGCGAGGGCGAAAGCAGCGCCAAGGGCGAGGACGGCGCCGAGGGCGAGAGCCAGACCGAAGGCGAGGGCGAGGGTGACGACGACGACGAGTTCGAGGCGAACATCTCGCTCTCGGCGATGGAGTCCGAGCTGAAGCCGAAGGTTCTGGAGACCTTCGACCGCATCGCCGACGACTACAAGAAGCTGCGCCGCCTGCAGGACCAGCTGGTCGAGAACAAGCTTGCCAACAAGACCCTGTCGCCGTCCCAGGAGCGTCGCTACAAGAAGCTCAAGGAAGACATCGTCGTCGACGTCAAGAGCCTGTCGCTCAACCAGCAGCGCATCGACGCGCTGGTGGCGCAGCTCTACGACATCAACAAGCGGCTGATGGGCTACGAGGGGCGGCTGCTGCGCCTTGCCGACAGCCATGGCGTCGATCGCGGCGACTTCCTCAAGCAGTACCAGGGCAACGAGCTCGATCCGAACTGGATCCGCAAGGTCGCCAATCTCGCCTCCAAGGGCTGGAAGAACTTCGTCGCCTCCGAAAAGGAGACGATCCGCGAGCTGCGCCTGGAGATCCAGAGCCTTGCCTCGGAGACGGGCCTGGAGACGGCCGAGTTCCGCCGCATCGTCTCGATGGTGCAGAAGGGCGAGCGCGAGGCGCGCATCGCCAAGAAGGAAATGGTGGAGGCCAACCTGCGCCTCGTCATTTCCATCGCCAAGAAATACACGAACCGCGGGTTGCAGTTCCTCGACCTGATCCAGGAAGGCAATATCGGCCTGATGAAGGCGGTCGACAAGTTCGAGTACCGGCGCGGCTACAAGTTCTCCACCTATGCCACCTGGTGGATCCGGCAGGCGATCACCCGCTCGATCGCCGACCAGGCCCGCACGATCCGCATCCCGGTGCACATGATCGAGACGATCAACAAGATCGTGCGCACCTCGCGCCAGATGCTGCACGAGATCGGCCGCGAGCCGACCCCGGAGGAGCTGGCCGAGAAGCTGCAGATGCCGCTGGAGAAGGTCCGCAAGGTCCTCAAGATCGCCAAGGAGCCGATCTCGCTCGAGACGCCGATCGGCGACGAGGAGGACAGCCATCTCGGCGATTTCATCGAGGACAAGAACGCGGTGCTGCCGATCGACGCGGCGATCCAGTCGAACCTGCGCGAGACGACGACGCGGGTGCTGGCCTCGCTCACCCCGCGCGAGGAGCGCGTGCTGCGGATGCGCTTCGGCATCGGCATGAACACCGATCACACGCTGGAGGAAGTCGGCCAGCAGTTCTCGGTGACGCGCGAACGTATCCGCCAGATCGAGGCCAAGGCGCTGAGGAAGCTCAAGCATCCGAGCCGGAGCCGGAAACTGCGCTCGTTCCTCGACAGCTGAGGACGGGGCCGAGCTATCGGACGCGGTTTTCAGGCTTTTTTCAAGGGCTCGGCGGCAACGCCGGGCCCTGTCTTTTGGGCGGGCGCCTCTCTGGCGTCTTCCCGGGCGAGCAACGCGAGACCCGGGACCGGAGAAGCACACGCGGTCCTGAGGTGCTGCCGGAGGATTGCCGACAGGTCCCCGGCTCCCCGATCCCGGCTCTGCGGCTTCGCCTGCGGCCGGGACGACGGGGGAAGCGCGTGTGCGGTATGATGCCGAAAGGCGCGTTTGCGATCACGTTCGTGCTGGGAAGTAGCCGCGCTTTGCCGCCTCCCTTTTTCCCCGAAGCCGGGTTACCCATGGGTATGCGCCGGCACGACAAACACGGCCGGCCACGGCACACCAGAGAGAGCAACGGGCCCTGACCCTCGACATGCCGAGCGACAAGCGCGAACCGGGCTTTGACGTCGCGCCCCCGGGGAGCGGGCGGGGCGCGGCCGACGCGTTGCCGGCCCCCGTCTCCGCACCCGTGCCGGGCGCGGACAGCCGGGCTGGTTCGGGCAACGGGGAGATGCCCCGGGCCGAAGCGCGGGCTGCGGACGAGGCAGGCTCTGTTCCGGCGACGGGACGCGCGCGGGGCGGCGTTGCCCTGTCCCTGATGCTGCATGTCGCGGTCGCCTGGGCGGTCTTCTTCGGCGGCGACAGTGTGCGGGAACTGCCTTCCTTCCTCGACGAGCCGGTCGAGGTGGTGCTGGTCGACTTTCCGGCCGCCGAGGAGGAGGCGCCGGAAGAGCCGCAAGAGGAGGAGGTGCCGGAAGAGCAGGAGACTGAAGAGGAAGCGGACACCGCGCCGCCACCGCCCTTGCCGGACAGCGAACAGGCCGAGACCGAGCCGCCCGCGGCGGAGGAGCCTGAGGAAGAAAAAACCGAGACCGCGGAACCCGAGGCCCCCGAGCCTGAGGCCCCCGAGTCCAAGGCCAAAGAGCCCGAGGTCGCGGCGCTGCCCGAGCCGGCGGTGCCCCCGCAGGCAACGCCGCGCGTCTTGATCCCGGTGACGGAGTTTGCCGAGGAAGACAGCGGCAACGCGGAGCGGCCCGGCGAGATCGGACTGCGTGAAGGGGTGGAAGAGACCCCTGAAGCAGAGTCTGAAACAGAGCGTGAAACAGAGCCTGAAACAGAACCTGAGGCGGCTGTTGCGCCCCCCGGCGAAGGGACAGGCGAGACGGCTGGCGAAGGGACCGGCGAGGGTCCAGGCGAGGAACCCGGCGAAGGACCGGACGGGGACCGGAATCCCGTCGGGGCCGATGGCGAGGAGATCGCACATCCGGTCGACGATGCGACGACCCGCGAAGAGGCGGAGGTCGCGCAAGACGGGGCGCAGCAAGAGGCTCCCCCCCAGACCGAGACAGAGACAGAGACCGAAACCGAAACCGGAACCGACGGCGGGACCGAGGTCGCGGCACTGAACGATCCGGTGGCACCGGGCGAAGCGGAAACGGCTGCGGAAGTCGAGGCGAATGCGGAAGGTGCCGGAGAGCTCGACGTGCTCGGGACGCCGGGTGAGGGGCCCGGCGCGATTGCGGCGACCGGGTCCGGCCTGCCTCCAGCCGGCACCCGCGTGCTGCCTCGCGAAAAGCCGGCAGACCTTGCGGTGCCGGCGGCATCCGGGGAGCGGATCGACCTTTCAGCGCTCGCCGATCTCGGCGCCCGGGCCGAGGCGATCTCGCGCGCCCTTGCAACGCGCCAGCGGGCGGCAGCGGGCGGGGGCGAAGGAGGTGGCGGCGGTGGTGGCGAGATCGCCGGCGGCACCACGGCGACGCGGCTGTTCTCGCGCGACATTTCCGACGATCCGCGCATGCGCACGGCGATGAACGGCATGCCGCAGGCCGCCCGCGTCGATCTTCTCTGCATGACCGAACTGCGGGCACAGCTGCGCACCGGGACGCCGCCCTATCATGCGGACCTGCTGCCCTCGTTTCGCCTCGAGGCGGGCAACGTGCTGCAGCCGCGCCGCGCGGCCTTTCGCGCCGGCGGGCAGTGGTACGATCTCGACTTCCGCTGCGAGCTCAATGCCGGCGTGACGCGCGTCGAAAGCTTCTCCCACCGGGTCGGCGAACCGGTCCCGCGCTCCGAGTGGTCCGCGCGCCGGTTCCCGGGGAACTGAGCTCCCGGCGGGCTTCCGCCGGGTGTCGGGACAAGTCCAAAAGCCGCACGAAAATTGGTTGTTGTTTGCCACCCCTCCCGCCAGACTGGCGGCGGGGAAGCGCTGCGGCGCGGCACTGCGGGGGCAGGCTTGGCGGAAGACGACGAACGGCCGGAGATCGACAGCCGAGAGGCGCTGGAAGCGTGGTTGACGGACAACCCGGTCGAATGGGCGCAGGTGATCGCCGTGCGTGCAGCGCTGCGGGTGTTTCCGCTGGTGTTCAAGGTCCATGAGAATTGGTATAGCTATTCGAGTATCGCTTCAAAACAAGGCTTAAGCCTGCAGGTGTTCAGGGCTGCGTTTATTTCGCGAGCCGCGCGCGGATACCCAAGTAGGGATATGAGGGAGGCCTCTGCTTACGCAGCTGCCATTGATGTCGCTGACCTACCACTCGGTAACTCTGTCGTCTATTCCATTGCCACCACTTCTGATGTTGTCGCCACAGCTGACGCGGTCGCCTTTGCTGCCAACGCTATTAATACGACCACAGCTGTTGCCGCCGCCGCCGCGACCGCCATTTCCGCTGCCGATGCTGCCGATGCTGCCGGTGCCGCCACGGCAGACGGCAGAGCCGCCGCCATGTCCTGGCAAGCCATCTCCGATGACTGTCAATGGTTACTTGGGCGTGGCACAGACGGCAATCTGATCGATCAGCCGCTTTGGCTTTCCGATGTCCGGGGCATGATCGCTTACACTAGCAACCTTCCGCCCTGGGTCCGAGAGCCGTTGCACCGTTTCACCGCGCGAGATGAAGTCAAGAACGGTCCCTGGGGGCTGATCGTCGATTGGTATCGCGCCATCTTGCCGGAGCCGGACAACGCGAAACCGCTCAGTCTCTTTGGCGAGAAGGCCGATATTGCCATTGCCACCCAGCCGGATGCGTTCTGGACGGTCACGGAGGAGCGGTCGACAGAGGATATTCTGGAGGAAATCGCGGCGATCGGGGGGTATGGCCAGCGCGGCCTTTTTTTTGATGGTGTCCTCTCTTCGCTTGCTACCCGGATCCTGGAGTTCTTAGAGGAAGTACGACGACCGGCAGCATTTGACGAGATCCACTCGGCGATTCTAGCATTGCGTCCTGTCTATCATCCGTCGCTTGAGGGGGAACTTGGTTCTCAGCTGGCTTTCGGACGGATAATTCGAACCAGTGACGGGCTTTATGTTCATCAGAAGTGGGCGGAGACCGACACCGCGAACTGGGATTTCTTCCTCTCCTACAATCAGCACGACCTTGCCGTTGCCCGGCGCATCTCCGATGTATTGGAGGACGAGGGCTACGCGGTCTTTTCCCAGTTCAACGACATGACGGCCGGCAAGAGCTTCGTCGGCGAGATGAACAAGGGTCTTGCGGGCATGGGGCGGATGATTGCCGTCTATTCGCCCGACTATTTCTCCTCCGGTCCTTGCCAGTCGGAATGGGAGGCGGCGTATACGGTCGATCCTTCCGGTGAGGGGGCCGGGATCGTGTCGTTCATGGTGCGGACTTGCGAGCCGTCTCCGCTTGCCCGTCGGCTCGTCTGGACATCCCTGCTCGGCCTTTCGCCGACGGACGAGCGCGAGGCGGTGCTGAGAGCCGTTCGCGGCGGGCTTGTGCCTCGCGACCGTGTGGTACAGAGAGCGGCGATGAAGGCCGCCGCTAGCCCGGATGTCGGCCTCGATCCGAGCGGTCGGAAGCTCGATGCCCTGCCCAACGCGGAGTTCGACCGGCCCTTTGTCGACGAGGATCTGTTCGAGTTGCCGGAGCGGCTGCGAAGCCTCATCGGCACCATCCTGGATGTGCTCGAGGGGCGGAATTCACCTCGCGGCCTGACGACGGCGCTGCGCAGCTATGCCGCCGAACTGGAGGCACGCGGCGCCAACTGCAGTCTTGGCGTGCTGCGCGACCAGATGGCCTTCGTCGAGGCGGAGGTTGACGACCCGGAAGCCGAATACTGGTGTTCCGGAGCCGGGCTCAAGGTCCATATCGCCAGTCTTCGCCGACTTCATGCGTTGCTGCTCACCCATTATCCGCTCGATCAGGAGCGCGAGCGCCTGCTTCGCTCGGTTGAGGTCGACGAGGAGAAGTTCAGCCCGGAAGCGAGCGCGAGGCTGCGGGACGAGATCCGGAACGCGGTCAGGGAAGCTCTTGCGGATGACAGCGTCACGGAGAGCTATCGTGATGCGGTAGAGAACAGGGCGCGCGTCGTTCGCGATGCTCTCGACCTGCCCACTCCCGACGTGCCGACGGATGGCGATCCCGAATACACCCGGAGGGAGCAGGATCGCAGCAACCGCGTCAGGGATGCGAAGAAGCGCGCCCTCGCCCAGGAAGCGGCGTTGGCCGACAAGACGCTGGATGTGGTCGGCAAGATGGCAAAGATCGCCGACTCGCCGGCGGTGCAGCGTCTGGCGAGGGCGATGCACGATCTTGCGGAGTGGTTCTGGTAGCGCCATCGCCACGATCACCCGGGGTTCCGCAACCTGAGCGCGTCTTGCCGGCGCATGTCCGCGCCGATTGTGTTCCGCGACAGCGGCGGCGCGCCTGTGCTACGATCCGCAAAATAAAGGATACTTATAAAGATCATCTATTCCGGCTCATGTCGCATGGGGTCGAAAATGAGCAGAGATCATCCCGCGCTGGCGGTTTTGTTTTTTCTTTTCTGCACGGTATTTCCTTTTTCTCCGGGCCTTGGGCAGACAATCCCGGCCGACGAATATGCCCGGTTGTGCGAGAAGCTGATCAGCGACGTTCCGCCCATCGACTGCTCGCAAGGCACCGAGATCAGGATGACCCTCGGGGCAAAGGACGGCAACGGTCTGGACACCTGCCACGAGCCGTCGCTGCTGGCCGATACCGGATGCCGTCCTGGCTCGCGGCTGTTGCGGCTGACGCCGGTGAAGAACCCCGCCGACACCGAGATCGTCTTCCTGTGCCGTTCCGACCGCACCTCCAGCCAGCTGAACTCGGTCATCGGGGTTCACCACAACACGCGCACCGGGGCGACATGCTGGTATCACAGCTTCGGGCACGGCCGCCTTTCGCGCGGCGCCAGGCTGCCGCCGCCGGCCACCGCGCCCGATCCGCTGGCGACACCGACCTGGGACGGGCTCAATCAAACCGGGATCGGCAGTTCCAACTGCATGACCTGTCATGACAGCGATCCCTATATCGTCACGCCTTTCCTGGCGCGCACGGCGGATGCCAACGCGCTGCCGGGGCTGCGGGCGGGCGAGGCGGCGCTGGACTGGTACAACCGGCCCTATGCCAGCTTCTTCATGCGCCGCGCGCCGGGCGCGGACAAGCTGCCGGCCTGGCCGGCCACCATCCGCATGCAGCCCGCGTCGCCGAATGCCTGCTCCGGCTGTCATGGCTACGGCATCTATACGACCGTCAGGGATTACCTGAAGAACGCGACGGGCGATTCCATGGCGGCGGGCGCCCTGCATCCGACGATCTGGATGCCGCCCACGAACCCTTTCGCGGCACGGAAGGGGGAGTTCAAGGATCTCGACCAGAGCTACAAGGACGCGGTCGCGCAGATCAGGCGCTGCCAGGACGAGGTGCATGCGCTGGACATTCAAGCCTGGCTTGCCGGCGGGACAGGGGCACGACCCGCCGATGTCGCCGATTCCTTCCGGCGCTGCGGCTGGCATTATTCCAGCATTGAACTTGCCGCGGTGTCGATTTCGGCGCTCGAGTGGGAGAACAACGCGTTGCGCGGCGCCTACCGGGTGCTCAACCGGAACCGGTTTGCGGCGCGCGACGTGCGGATGGCGATCCGTGCCGAAAATGGCGGCGGCGGCCGTATCGCCGAACTGACCGAGACGCGCAGTCTTGGCGCCAACGCAATGGCGCCGGGCACTTTCCTTGTGCGCGGGCAGATCCCGGATCAGGACGAGATCGGGCTTTCCCTTTACGTGGACACGCTCGCCGACCCGGATCTGCCCGACGGCGAATTCCTCGAGGTGAACGAGGACGACAACAAGCTCACCGCCGTCCTGCGGCTCAACGACCTGCAGGTCCTGCCGCCGAAAGGCGTCACTCAGCTTCTGCCGGGAACACCGGTCCGGCTTGCGTTCACCGTCCGCAACGACGGGCCCTTGCCGGTGCGCGGCGCGAGAACCGACGTGCTTGTCACAAACGCGGGTTCCCCGGGCCTCAGTTGCGTCCATACCGGCTGGGACAGGCTCAAGCATGACTGGCGCCCCGGCGAGACCCGCACGCTGGAGGTCCGGATCGCCAACCAGTGCGCCGTGCAGAACCGGACGATCCAGATCCGGGTGGAGGCGGATCCCGACCGCCTGATCCCCGAGCGCGCTCAGGCCAACAATGTCGTCGTCTACACGTACACGCTGCCCTATCCGCCGCCGCCGCCACCGCATCCCGGCGGGCCGGGCACCCTCAATCCGACGTTCAATGTGCTGACCCAGCTGATAAGGACCCGCGCCGTTTTCCTGGAAATCTGCCAGCGCATGCGGGTGACGCCCGACAGCAACATCTGCACAGGGCTGGAGCGTCTGCCGACGGTGCGCGATCCCGACGACATCGTGGTGCCGCGCCCCATGCCGGTGCCCACGCCCTTCCTGGAGCAGGTCCTGGAGGCGCTGCGCGTGCTTCGTGTTGCCGGCGATCCGCAGTTCGAGCTGGCCAACGCGCGGCTCGAGCGGGCGCTGGCGGGCGAGCCGGTCGATCTGAGCCCGGTCGCGGCGCTGTTCTCGATGCTTGCCAACGCGGATGTCGTGGCGGACAGGGAGCGGGGTAGGGCGAGGGTTGCCGCCGATGGCGCTTTCACGCCCGCTCCGGGCTGGTCGTGGACGGCCAAGTCGGTGACCGGCGATGTGTCGCTTCGCGCCTCCGATCTCGTGCTCGCCGATTTCGGCGTCTCCATCGACAGCGTGCCATTCATGTGGATCGAGGGGCCGACCGACCGGCCGGTGGCCACCGTGGGGGTGGACCTGTCGGCGCACGGCCCGCCGGCCGGGGAACAGGAGTTCCGGCCGCTGGCGGTTGCCATGGTCGATGGCGTGCTGTTGCCGCTGGAGAGCGACTGGAACCGGGAAACAGGCCGCATTCACGTGCGCGTTCCCGGCTCGGCCATGGGCCTGGGGTTTGTGTGGGCAGCGCCGTGAGCTTCTCCCGGGGCTCCGCAACCTGACCGAGCCTTTTCCCCTCACATTTGCATCAGGCCTCTCCCACTTTCGTCGCATTCCGGCATAGGCTCGGGTTTGCCGCGCCGGGCATTGGTGCCCACACTTCCGGAGCGCGGCACGAAGGAGGGTTGAATGAATTTCCTGAAAGGCTATTCCGCATCGCGGCCGGGCTTTTGTTCCTCCAGCACGGCACGACCAAGTATCTCAGCCTGCCGGTAACGCAGATGTCCGGCGTCTCGCCGACGACCATGGGCGGGGCGGCCGGCATCATCGAACTGGTCTGCGGCGCGCTGATCGTGCTCGGCCTGTTCACGCGGCCGGCCGCCTTCCTTGCCTCGGGCACGATGGCGGTTGCCTATTTCATGGTGCACGCGCCGCAGGACTTCTACCCGATCCTCAATGCCGGCGAGCTGGCCGCGCTCTACTGCTTCTCCTTCCTCTATCTCGCGGCGGCCGGTCCCGGCCCCCTGAGCATCGACCGCATGCGCGGCGCCGCCTGAGGCGCAAGCCTCGGCAGTGGCACCGACGGACGGGTCACGCCAGGACGGATGACGCGAGGACGGATGACGCAAGAACGGGCGCGGCGGGATCGTCGCGCCCGTTGACTTTGGTCGAATAAAACTATAAAACAAGTTTTATGGTTATAAGTACATCGAACGACAATCTTCCGAAAGCGCGCGCCCTCGATATCGAGGAGGCGGCGCAGGGCTTTGCGGCGATCGGCTCGGAGGCGCGGCTTGCCGTGGTGCTGGCGCTGGTCAAGGCGGGCCGTGGCGGCCTCAGCGTGGGGGATATCCAGGAGCGGACGGGCATGGCCGCCTCGACGCTGGCCCATCACCTGCGCTTTCTCGCCGCCGCCGGGCTGATCACGCAGGAAAAGGCGGGCCGGGCGGTGATCAGCCGCGCCGCCTTCGACCACCTCGACCGGCTCGCCGGTTTCCTGATGAAGGAATGCTGCGCCGAGGAGCGAAGATCCCCGGCGACATGACCGCAAAGGCAAGGTGAGGCAGGGGTCGTTCAGGCCCGTGTAATGCCTCGGCACCAACGGAGCACCTGAATGACCGATACCCTGACCACGCCGGCGGCCGGCCGGCGAACCCTTTCGCATGCCTTTTTGCGCGACCTGAAGGGCGGGCTGGCGCGGCTTGCCTCGCCCTGGACGGCGGTGGCGCTGACGCCGCTTGCGGTTGCCTTTCTCGATCCGGCGCGCACCGGCGAGATCGTCGCCTTCGCGACCCGGGCGTTCGCCTCGACGCTGCCCTATCTCGCCGTCGCGGTGCTGTTGATTGCCTGGCTGAAGGCGACGGGGGCGCAGGCGATCGTCGGGCGGGCCTTCCAGGGACGCGAGACGCAGGCCATCATGCTGGCGGCGCTGCTCGGCGGGCTGGCGCCTTTCTGCTCCTGCCAGGTCATTCCCTTCATCGCCGGACTGCTCGCCATCGGCGCGCCGCTCTCGGCGATCATGGCCTTCTGGCTCTCCTCGCCGCTGATCGATCCGCCAACGCTGCTGATCACGGCCGCCGCGCTTGGCTGGCCGTTCGCGTTGGCCAAGGCGGGGTTCGCCGTGGCGCTCGGGCTGTTCGGCGGTTTCGCGGTCAAGGCGATGCTGGTCGCCGGCTTCTTCGCCGAACCGGCCCGTGCGGTGACGGGTGGCTCCTGCTGCCGCAAGAAGGTGTTCGGCGGCGTGCCGGTCTGGCGTTTCTGGCAGGAGGAGGAGCGGGCCGATGCGTTCCGTTCCGAACTTGCCGTCAACGCGCTCTTCCTGGCGAAATGGCTGGCGCTTGCCTATGTCATCGAGGCGCTGCTCGTCACCTATGTGCCGGCCGACATGGTTGCCGGCGTCGTTGGCGGCGAGGGTGTGCTGCCCGTGATCCTGGCCGCGCTGGTCGGCATGCCGGCCTATCTCAACTCCTACGTGGCGCCGCCGCTCCTTGCCGGGCTGATGGAGCAGGGCATGACGGCGGGCGCGGCCATGGCCTTCATGATCGCGGGGGCGGTCAGCTCCGTGCCGGCGATGGCCGCCGTATGGTCGCTGGTCCGGTTGCCGGTCTTTGCCGCCTATATCGGTCTCGGGCTGACGGGTGCGGTGCTGTCGGGCCTGCTCTTCCAGCTCATGGCCTGAGGAGGCCGGCTCACGCTTCGAGCAATGCCTCGACCACGGCGCGGACGGAGGGCAGCACACCGCGCCGATGCGGGGTGAGGATCGTCGTGGTGATCGTGCCGGCCCGCCAGCCGGGGAGCACGCGGACGAGACGGCCCTCGGCAAGGGCGCTCTCCGCCACCGTCTCCGGCAGGCAGGCGATGCCAAGTCCGGCCTCGGCGGCGGCCAGCAACATGCCGGCCTCGTCGAGGGAAAGGCGCATGGGCGGGACAAGGCTTGCTTGCTCTCCGCTCTCATGGACGAGGGGCCAGGGAGCGTCGCTGCCCGTGCCGATCGTCTCGCATGCCGCAAGCTCTGCCGGCGTTCGCGGCGTGCCGGCGCGGGCGAGAAAGTCCGGGGAGGCTGCGAGGATTACGGTCTCCACGCCCATGCGCCGCTGCACCAGGCCGGAATCGGGCAAGGGGCCGGCATGGCTCCGCACCGCGATGTCAAATCCCTCGTGCAGGAGATCGACAAAACGATCGCTGACATTGAGGCGGAGCTCGATCTTCGGGTGACGCCGCATGATCCCGGCAAGGCGCGGAGCAAGGTGAAACCGGGCGACCGGCACCGAGGTCGTCAAGCGCACCAGCCCGCTCGGTTCGGCGAGGCGGCGCTTCACGGCCTGTTCAGCCGCCTCCGCCTCGATCACGGCGGCACGCGCATGTTCGTAGACGTCGCGGCCGAGATCGGTCAGGCGGAAACTGCGGGAGCTGCGCTGCAGCAGGCGGGCGCCGAGCTGGCGCTCCAGCTCCGCCACCCGCTTGGCTACGGTCGATTTCGGTGCGCCGGTGAGCCGGCCGGCGGCGGCGAACCCGCCGCAGTCCACCGCCTGGACGAAAAAGCGCAGGTCGTTGAGATTGTACATGGATGATTGTCCATACTTATGGACTTTAAGAGGGTGAACTGCCCTCTACAGCCCGGAAGTCCATGATCGCATATTCCCGGCATCCGGACGAGACCCCTCGTCCCCAGCCAGGAAAAGACGACACCATGACCCCCATCCTGTTTTACGGCGTGCCCGCGGGCTGCTCCTTCGGTTCGATCGTGGCGCTTGAATGGCTGCAGATCCCGTACCGGCTCTGCCGCATCGACATGCTGAGCGAAGAGATCCGCAGCGCGAACTACCGACGCGTCAACCCGGTGGCCGAGACGCCGAGCCTGCTCACATCGGATGGCCGACTGCTGTCCGAAAGCATGGCGATCCTCGGTCATCTCGCCCCGCATGGCGTGGAAACAGGTCTTGCCTTCGCACAAGGGACGGCCGGGTTCGACCGGTTGAACCAGATGCTCGCCTTCCTCAACACGTCGCTGTTCGGCGGCTTTTCCCCGCTCTGGTACGCCTATGAGCACGAACTGGGGGACGAGGCGAAGGCGGCGCTGCAGGGTTTCGGTGCAGCACAGCTGGAAAAGGCGCATGCGGATCTGGCCGCGATGCTCGGAGAAAGACCGTATCTGCTTGGCGACAAGCCGACGCTGGCGGACGCCTATTTCTACGGGATCGCGCGCTGGGCCGAGTATCACGGCGTTCCGGATCGCGCCTCCTGGCCGGGCCTGCAGGGTCTCTTCGAACGCCTGCGGGACGACCCGGCGGTGCGCTTCGCCGAAGCGATCGAGAAGGGCGAGGCGGCCGTCTCCAACGGCGGCTTCCAGGGACATGTCACCCTTGACGAAGCGCTGGGCGAGCTCCGCCAGGCGGCCTGACCCGGTACTCCCGGTCAGCCGGGCGCCAGTCCGTCGACCAGCGCCTCGAAGACGGCCATGAACGCTTCTTCCTCCGCGCCGCCGGCGATATCCAGCGCGGCGCGGTCGAAGGCCGCCGAAAGCACCGTCGACAGGGCGCCGACCGGGAGCTGGCGGATCGCGCCCGCGTCGGCGGCGTGGGCAAGCCCCTCGCGCAAGGTCCGGCCGGCATGCAGCGCGTCGATGCGCTGGGCCTCGGCCGGGCCGAGGGCGGCGGGCCCGTCGACCAGCAGGATGCGGCAACGGCCCGGCATCCGCATCGCGGTGAAATAGGCGCGCGCACCGGAAAGCAGCGCTTCGCGCGCCGAGGCGCTGCCCGTCGAACCGGCCTCGATCTCCGTCGCCACGGCGCGGGTCTCTGCCTCGAAGACGGCGGAGAAGAGCGCGGTCTTGTCGGCAAAGTGATGGTAGAGCGCGCCGCGCGTTACCCCCGCCTCGGCGACGATCTCCGGTGTGGCGGTGGCGGCGAAGCCCTTATCGGCGAAGAGCTTGCGCCCCGCCGCGACGAGTTCCTCGCGCATTCCCGCGGAACGCTCCTCGTTGCCGCGCCCCTTGCCACGCCGCCGGTCGGTGCGTTGCGGTGCCGCCGTGTCTTGCCGGGCATCGCTCGCTGGATCGTCCGGCCCTGCCGCCATTTCCGGTTTTCCCTCGTGCGTCACCATCGGTTCGGTTCCTTCTCCGCCGCGTTTCCGTTGAGGCGCCGCTATTCCCGGTCGCCGTCGTCACTTCGTCGTCGGCAAGTGGCGTCGGAATCATTTTACATACAGTCAGAATGTATGTATATAGATGCAGTCAGTATGTATGTGACACGGCTCCCCCGGAACCCGCAAGCGAGACCGAACGGAAAACGATCGGCCCGGCGACAGACGGGTCTCCTGGCGGGCGGGCCGGAACGAGGCAGGGAGCCCGCAGGATGCGGGCAAGGCAACAGAGGACGAAACGAGATGAAGACGACGAGCTACTATCCGGTTCTGATGAGCGACGATGTCGACGGCACGGCGCGCTTCTACGAGACGCATTTCCGCTTTCACCGGGCCTTTTCGGCCGACTGGTATGTGCATCTCCAGTCGAGCGAGGATCCCTCGGTCAATCTCGCCATTCTCGACGGACGGCACGAGACGATCCCCGAGGCGGCGCGCGGCCAGTCGGTTGCCGGATTGCTTCTCAACTTTGAGGTCGAGGACGTCGATGCCGAATATGACCGGGTGGCGGCCGCCGGCCTGCCGGTATTGCTGGCGATCCGCGACGAGGCGTTTGGTCAGCGCCACTTCATCACCCGCGACCCGAACGGCGTCCTCATCGACGTGATCAAGCCGATCCCGCCGAGTGCCGAGTTCCTGGCGCAATATGCCGAGGACGCGGTCCCGACCGCCTGAGGAGCGCGGCCCGGCCGCCTGATCCGGCGTGGAAAAGGCGTCCGGCACGGCTTGTTTTCGACCGGGGAGCTGGACGATGATGGTCGCCTGGTCCATGCGCGCGGGGTCTCTCCGCGCGCCAACTCCCCGACAGGTTTCCATCATGCCGAACGCCGCCGCCCGTTCCCTCGTCGAACGTTATTACGTCGCCTTCAATTCCGGCGACACCGGCGCGATGCTGGCGCTGGTCACCGACGACATCGCCCATGACGTCAACCAGGGCGAACGGCGCGAGGGACGCGAACTCTTCGCCGCCTTCAACGCGCACATGACCCGCTGTTACCGGGAAGAACTCTCCGACATCGTGATCTTCGTGAATGCCGAAGGCACGCGGGCGGCCGCCGAGTTCACCGTCTCCGGCTCCTATCTCGTGACGGATGAAGGCCTGCCGGAGGCGCAAGGGCAGACATACCGCCTGCCCGCCGGTACCTTCTTCGACATCCGCGACGGGCGAATTTCCCGCATCACCACCTACTACAATCTTCAGGACTGGATCGCCCAGGTCGGCGCCTGAGGGATCCGCGCCGGCCAAGGAGCGTCTCATGAAGGTCATTGTTGTCGGTGCCGGCATCTCCGGCCTGTCCACCGCCTGGTCGCTGGCCAGGCGCGGCGTCGAGGTGACGCTCATCGAGCAGGGACCGATCCCCAACCCGCTGTCCGCATCCGGCGACCATCATCGCATCATCCGGCGGGCCTACGGGGCGCAGGGCGGCTATCAGCGGCGCATCGGCGAGGCTTACGAGGCCTGGGGCGAGATGTGGGACGATCTCGGGGAGAAACACCTCGTCGACACCGGCTTTCTGCTGGTCTCGCAGACGGGGCGGGACGCCGCCATCGCCTATCGCGACAGTCTTCTCGCCGGAGGGTATCCGGTGGAGGCGATGAGCGCGAACGAGGCCACTCGCCGCCATCCCTTCCTTGACGAGGCGACGGTCCATTCCGCCGCCTTCAGCCCGGAAGGCGGGGTGCTGCTTTGCCGCCATATCGGCGCGGGATTGCTGGCCTGGCTTAGGCGCGCAGGGGCGATCGTCAGGGAACAGGCGCGGGTGGAGGCGGTCGAGCCGGTGCGCGGAACCGTGCAGCTTGCCGGCGGCGAGGAGCTTGCCGCCGACCACGTGGTCGTGACCGCAGGCGCCTGGGTGCTGAAACTGTTTCCGCAGCTGTCCGACCGGTTGACCGGCTACCGCACGGCGGTCGCCTATCTCGCCCCGCCCGAGGATCTGGCCGCTGCCTGGGAAAAGGCGCCGGTCATTCTCGATGTGGGCGGGACGGTCGACGGCTACGTGCTGCCGCCGGTGCGCGGCACGGGGCTGAAAGTCGGCGCGGGCATCCACAAGGTTCGCGCCGCGGCGGACGAGAAACGCGTGGCGGAACCCGGCGAGGGCGAGCGGTTGAGGGACCATTTCGGCCCGCCTTTCGCGCGGATTGCCGACTACCGCGTCACGGACGTTGTGACCTGCGCCTACACGTTCACCAGCGACGAGCATTTCTTCGTCACCCGCGAGGGGCGGGCAACCATCGTCTCCGCCTGTTCCGGCCATGGCTATAAGTTCGGCGCCGCTGTCGGTCGCCGGGTGGCCGAAGGGGTGATGTCCGGCGACCGGGCGCGGCTTGCCGCCTGGCTGGAAGCGCGGGACTGAAGGGGCGGGCTGCGCCAGTGGCTCGGCCTCTCTTTCGTCCCCCCGCACGAAGCGCAGCGGAGATGCGGGACCGGCGAGCCGAAGGCATATGCGAGAGCGTTCCCGGCAAGGGCCGCAAGGCGCCCTGGTTCTCCGATCCCGGGTCGCGCTGCGCTTGCCCGGGATGACGCCCGGCGAGGGACCCTGCTCTACGGGACCGGCGATGAAAAAAGCCGCCGCCTCGTGTGAGACAGCGGCTTTGGTGTTTCCAGGAACTCAGAAGAGGTGTCAGTCCGCCTTGCGGCCTTCCTCGACGGCGTCGCGGATGAAGCGGGGCAGGGCGAAGGCTGCCGCATGAACATCCGGCAGGTAGTAGCGCGTGTCGATCGCCGCCTCCTGGAAGCGCTGTTCCAGCACCTCGAGCGGCACCCGGCGCAGGCTGGAATCGTCGCTGGCCCAGCCGAGCGCCATGTGGCCGCCGAAATAGGTCGGGATCGCCGCCACATAGGCGGAGGCATCCTTGTAGATCTGCGAAAAATGACGGATCGAGGTGACGAGTTCGCCCTTCTGCAGGAAGGGCACGCCGTTCTGGGTGACCAGCACACCGCCGGGCTTCAGGCAGTGATGAACGCCGCGATAGAACTCCTGCGTGAAGAGGACCGCGCCCGGCCCCATCGGGTCGGTGCTGTCGACCATCACCACGTCGAAGCGCCGGTCGGTCTCCGCCACATAGCGGGCACCGTCGGCGATCACCAGGTCGAAGCGGTCGTCACCGAAGACGGAGGCGTTGAAATCGGCGAAATGCTCCTTCGAGAACTCCACGACTGCATCGTCGATCTCGACCTGGGTCAGGCGTTCGACACTTTTGTGCTTGAGCGCCTCCTCGGCCATGCCGCAATCGCCGCCGCCGACGATCAGCACCTCGCGCGCCGCCCCGTGGGCCAGGATCGGCACATGCGCCATCATCTCGTGGTAGATGAACTCGTCGGCGGTCGTCACCTGGGTGATGCCGTCGAGCATCAGCACCTTGCCGAACACCGGGTTGGTGAACAGCACGAGGTCCTGATGCTCCGAGCGATCCTGGTAGAGGATGTCGTCGCAGGCGTATTTCACCTCGACGCCCGGGTAGAGCGTCTCGTTGAAGAACAGCCCGCTCATGCGACTTCCTTTCCGCGCAGCAATTCGCTGACTTGCGAGCGTCCCGGGCGGAAGGCGCGTTCCAGCACCTCGACGCAGCGCTCGGGCTTGGCGTCGCCGCACATGAACACGTCGAAGGCCGCATAGCCGGCCTCGGGCCAGGTATGCACCGAGATGTGACTTTCCGCGAGCACGGCAACGCCGCTGACGCCCGTCGGTTCGAACGGGTGCAGGTGGATGTGCAGCAGTGTCGCGCCAGCCTCCTCGACACAGGTCTTCAACGTTTCCTCGATATAGGGAAGGTCGTCGAGACGCGTCGCGTCATAGAGGTCGATAATCAGATGCGATCCGGCACAGCGAACGCCCGCCCTCTCGATGAAATGATCAAGGCGATCGTCCTGCAGATGAGCCGCAGGCGCGGTGGATGTGTTGTCTTCCGTATGGGTGGTGCTTCTCGGCTCGACAAAGGCGGTAAAATCCCGTCCTTCACAGTCACGAGCGTCCAAGTCCATCCCCAATTGGAAGAGGCCGTCGTCAGACATGGCGGTCTCCCCAACCAGTAGATGAAACCCGGGTTCAGTCCCGAACGGGCATGCTATAGGGTGCTTCGTGTTGCGATGCAATGTGTGTTTTGCGCAATTCCGACCTGTGATGAATGCAGGGGCCTGTTGTGGAAAAGAAGAAGCGTCAAGAAAACATGGCCGCCGATCTCATTACTTTGACGGGTAAGGAAATAGAACGGGTGCTCGAACAGCTCGCGGATCTGCGGGTGCGTGTGTTTCGCGAGTGGCCCTATCTGTATGACGGCTCGGTTTCTTACGAGAAAACCTATCTGGCGCGCTACGTGAACGCTCCCGGCGCAGTCGTTGTGGGCGCATTTGCGGGAGAGCGTCTCGTGGGAGCGGCGACGGGTCAGCCGCTTGCCGGTGAGGTCGAGGATTTTCGCGTGCCTTTCGAGCGGGCGGGGTTCGACCCGGCCGGCATCTACTATTTCGCCGAATCCGTGCTCGACGCCGACTGGCGCGGACGCGGCGTCGGTCATGCCTTTTTTGATGCCCGCGAGGCGCATGCCCGCGCGCTCGGTTTCGATACGGCGGCGTTTTGCGCGGTGATCCGACCGGCGGATCATCCCTTGCGGCCGGCCGGGTATGCGCCGCTCGATCCCTTCTGGAGGAAGCGCGGCTATGCGCCGGCCAATGGCCTTACCGTCGGCTTTGACTGGCCCGATCTCGGCGAGGCCGCCGCCACCCGGAAACAGCTCCAGGTGTGGATGCGAAGCGGATTGTCAGGCGGGTGACAGACCACGTGACAGGCCAAGTCACACGCCCGGTCATTCCGGCTTTGCGAATATCTCGCAATGTTCCGTGTAGTGGGGGAGTTCGGTTTCGCAAATTTCCCGGAGCCGACCGCTGCGATTGAGGCGCTCATAAGACCTGGAGACGGCATCGACGATGTCGGGCTCTGTCCGGATGTTGGCGGCAAGATAGAGAAGGGGCGATGCGCCCCCGGGGTCCGGCACGTCGAGATGCTGGACGATCGCCGTCTTCGGGCGGCCGGAGAGCGTGGTTCTTGCCCACATCGACACGGGCACGGTCACACGGTATTCGCAGTGCCCCGTCAGAAGCAGTTCGTACCAGTCGTGGTCGACAGGCCCGAGGTCCTTGTCGAGGATCATCGAGGAAAAGGCCACGTCGATCAGCGGGAAAAGGTTCACGCCCTCTTCGAAGCCGCTCTCCACGAGTGCATCGTAAGGGGGCGTTCCCTCCTGTGCGCAGACGCTGTGCGCCTTGTAGCCGTCAATCGCGGGATAGGTCGGCAGGTTTCGCTCCGCGGCAGAAAAAAGTGCTGCTGGCGGGATCTTCGCCACCGGCGCGATCCAGCGGAAGGCCGTCTCGCGTTTTGGCGTCCGCATCATGGAGAAGATCAGCGTGTTGGGGATACGCTCGGCCGTCTTGTAGGCCTTCGTCCAGGTGAGGTACTCGACATCCGTGCTGAGCCCGGCTCCGGCAAGCACCTCGTGCATGACGGTCGCGACATAGCCCTTCTGGTTTGCGGAAGGGTCGACATACTGAAACGGAAAAAATACTTCCGTCACGGTTCGTACAGGCTCCTGGGCCTTGGCCGTATCTGTGTGAACCGGCAGGCCCGACAGGGCCAGCAGCATCAAGGCGGTGCGGACTGCTATGGCCATGGTTCTCACCTCCGAAACTGCCATGTGCACTCGCGTGTATTCATGCTCGATTAGAGCATCGATGCCGTGCACTCGCAACTTCTTGCGATAGCGTGATAATTTTCCCTCTCGATATATCTTGTGCGTTTTGCGTGAAGTTGTATCGTTTTTAGAATCAACGCGCGACTGACTTTAGTTTGAGTAGAAACCTTGTCTTTCGCTCGAGCGCTCGCGAAGATTGATTTTTACGAGGTGAATGCCTGCCATGGTTGAAAAAACAACCGACAGTTACTCAACCAAATCATTGGCACACTACCTGCTCGGCCGGTTCCTGATCTTGACCCTGGGCTTCATCGCTGCCTTCCTGACCATCTATTTCGTGCTGTCCAGCGAGATCAACAGGAAGTCCCTGGAAGACATCGTCGACCACACGCTGGAAACGATCCGTCCGAACGCGACGATCGCCGCCTTCAGCTCCAGTCAGGCGATGGCGGCCTTCGCGCTCAGCCCGCTCGAGACTGTGCCCTGGGTCCGGCGTGCAAGCCTTCTGGACTCCTTCGGCGATACCTTGCAGGTCCTGGAAAACAGGAAGCAGGCCAGCCCGGACCGAGGTCCTCCCGCCGGGGCGGGGGAGGCGGTGCCACCGCGCCAAGAGAACGGAACGACCGTTTCCTACACCCTGACCTACAGGGGGCAGAACGCAGGCAGGCTTGTCGTCGAGGTCGACTATTCGCGCGGACGCAGTGTGCTGGTGGACCTTCTGATCGGAATGATTTCGATCATTGCCTGCACGACGATGGTGTCGCTCGCGAACTATCTTTTCATCAAGCGGCGGATCGTGGTGCCGATCGAACGGCTGGCGCGCTTCGTCCAGGATCCGGCGAGCAGGTCGGTTCGGGGCACAGCCGTCGGCAGGCGCGCGGAAGCCGGGGGCAAGACCTCTCCGGGTGCCATGTTCGAGATCGCCGAACTCGATGCCATCTCGGTGGAACTCGAGAAAACCGTCTCGCATCTCTCCGAACAGGCGACCATCGATCCGCTGACCGGGCTGGCCAACCGCCGTGCCTTCGATGCTGCGCTGAAGGAGACTGTCTCCTCGGGCGGATCCGTTGCCCTCATGCTGCTGGACATCGACTATTTCAAGTTCATCAACGATCACTTCGGTCATGTCGCCGGAGACCGGACCCTGCAGGATTTTGCCGCCTATCTCCGGGATTTTGCCGGAGAGACAGGGCAGGCTTATCGTCTGGGCGGGGATGAGTTCGGCGTGCTGCTGTTTGGCGGAGAAACGGCGAGCGAGGAGGTTATCGCTCGGGTGAAGACCGCGTTCAGCTTCGACTTCGAACAGCTCGACAACACCAGCATCTACTATTCGGTGTCGGCCGGATACGCCCATTTCCCAACCGATGTGGCCGACGGTGCCGAACTTGGCTTCGGGGCCAGTGCCGCCTTGCTCTCGGCCAAGGTGCAAGGTCGCAAGACCGTCAACCGCCACGGGGGGGAAGAGGCCGTTCCGGGATTGTCGTCGCGACTTCCCGTGCGCGAATACGAATGCGCCCTCGCGGACGGACGCGTCACCCATTTCGCGCAACCGATCGTGTGTCCTCAGAGCGGGCGCATCCGTGCGTTCGAGCTTCTGTTGCGGGTGCTGCCGCGTGAAGGCGGGGCAAGCGTGCGTGCCGATCTGGCGGTCGAGGCCGCGATCCGGATCGGACTTGCCGGCGATCTCACGCGCCGGACGCTGCAGGCGGCACGGGACGTGATCGGGCAACTCCGGGCACATGATCGCGGCGGCATCTGCGTCAGCATCAATCTTGCCGAGGCGCAGCTGACGGCCCCCGACTTCGTCGAGATATTCGACGAAGTGTTCGACAGTGCGGACAAGGCCTCGGGACTGATCGTTGAAATGCTCGAGGGCGACTATCTGGGCTCGCGCTCCCTTGCCGACATTATCGCCGACCTGCGTCACCGCAGATCGGCGATCGCCATCGACGATTTCGGCAAGGGATACTCTTCGCTGCTGCGGCTGTTCGCGATGCCGTCCAACATCGTCAAGCTGGACCGGAGCCTGCTGCATTACCGCGAGAAGGATCCGCGGCTGCTCGGCGGCATGATCGCCGCGCTGTCATCGGGGGGGCGGCTTGTGGTGGTGGAGGGCGTCGAAACCGAGGAAGACGCGCGGTTTGTCCGCGATGCCGGCGCCGGGCTGGCGCAGGGATACTTTTATGCCCGACCCATGCCCGTCGACGAGGCGGTATGCGCCGCCTGCGCCGTGCCGGTCGTCCTGGAAGACCCGCCGATCTGCGACACGCGGCCAGGCGGGCGGCAACGCGCCTGAACAGCCGGAAGGGTCCTGGAGCCAGGGCCGGACGGCAAGGCGCAGACAACAGGGGCCGGTGCAATGTCAGTCGCACCGGCCCCTGTGTCGTTCGGTGATGTGGCGGCAGTGCCTACTGGGCGATTTCCCAGGTGATATTGACACGCACGTCGAGGGAGGTCTCGCCCGCCTCGATCGGCGCGGGCGCTGCCCCATCCATCTTCATTTCGGCGCGGGCCATCATCATCACCGGGCGCGGCGAGTAGTCCTGTTCGCTGATCGACAGCACCCGGCCGAGCTTGATGCCGGCGGCCTCGGCGTAGATCTCCGCCTTGCGGATCGCGTCGGCCGTGGCTTCCTTGCGGGCCTTGTCCTTGAGCTTGTCCGCGTCGCTGACGATGAAGCTGACGCCGCCGACCTGGTTGGCGCCGTCACGCACCATGGTGTCGAGCAGGCCGCCAAGCTTGGCCAGGTCGCGGACCCGTACCGAGACGTTGTTGGAAACC
Source organism: Stappia sp. (assembly GCF_965276915.1). Classification (GTDB taxonomy): domain Bacteria; phylum Pseudomonadota; class Alphaproteobacteria; order Rhizobiales; family Stappiaceae; genus Stappia. The sequence continues at coordinate 4,459,213 of NZ_OZ255709.1, read as the reverse complement.
CGGTAGCCGATGATTTCGGAGCGATACTCGGTGTTGTCGAGGCTGCCGCTCTTGATCTGGCGGTAGCGCGGCTGCACCGAGAAACCCGAGGTCTGGATGTCACGCTGCTCGATGCCGCTTTCCTTGATGCGGGCGATCACGGCACTCATCGCGGTGGTGTTGGCGCTCATCGCGTCGCCGGCGGTCTCCGCATCGCTGACGACGCCGCTGGTGAGGATCGCCATGTCGGGAGCCGCGGTGACCGTGCCGGTGCCAACCATGTCGATGGTGGCGATGCGCGGCGTCTCGGCCCGGGCGGGAAGCGTCGTGGCGGCAAGCGCGACGGCGGCGCCGAAAAGTGCAATGCGACCGGCGGTCTGAAGCGAACGCATGAAGTATCTCCTGTCCAGTTTTTTAGGATCAGCGGAGGCCCGGTCCGCATGTGCCGAGCGTCCTGAGCTGACCGTTTTCAAAGTGCCAGAGCTATGGTGCCTGCATCCGGGCCGGATGCAGGCGGCTCTCGGGCCTGTCGGATGGCGGAACCCGAGTGCCGCATCCTTCGCGAGCAAATGCGGCGGGTGAAAGGCATCGCACGGGCCGTTTTCAGGCAGGGGGCGAGGGACGGGTGTCGCGGCTCACCACCATCGGCTCTCCGACCTCGCCGTCGGCGGACAGGAGCACGGCGACCGGCCGGGAGGCCGGGAACTGGGCGCAGATGATCAGCACCATGACGGTCAGCGGCACGCAAAGAAGCATGCCCGTCACGCCCCAGATCGCACCCCAGAACGACAGCGACAACATGATGACGAGGCCTGAAAGGTTGAGGCTGTTGCCCATCAGGCGCGGTTCCAGCAGGTTGCCGATCAGGAACTGGATGGTGCCGAGGCCGAGCACGATGATCAGGAACGGTGTCAGGCTGTCGAAATAGACAAGCGCCAGGAGGCCGGGAAAGAGCACGGCCGTCAGAGAACCGATCGTGGGGATGAAGTTAAGGGTGAAGGCGATGAAGCCGAAGAGCGCGGCTTAGGGCAAGGCGAGGAGCGACAGGAGCCCGGCCGTCAGCAGGCCGGTCAGCACGCTGACCGCGGTCTTGATGCCGAGATAGTTGCGCAGCGCCTCGGTGATGCGCGCCCGCATCATGAAGGCGAGCTCGGCGCGCTCGGGCGAGGAAAAGAGGCGAGCCATCTTGCGGTCGAAGGTCGACTGTTCGAGCAGCAGGAAGAGCACGTAGATGAAAACCAGCGAGGCGGAGCCGGCGATCTGGGTGATGGCATTGGCGCCGGCAGTGATGGCGCGGTTGAGCGCGTTGTCGGGGACAAGGTCGCGCAACTCGATCGGATCGGCGAGGCCGAGCTTGTGCGAGTAGGTGTTGAACAGGGTCTCGAGCCGGGTCTGGTAGACCGGTGCGTCACGGGCAAGGTCGGTGAGGTTGGCGGTGACCACGTCGACGACGAAAACGGAGACTCCGAAGATCGCGGCAAGCGCGGCGACCAGGGCCAGGGGATAGGGCAGGTGGAAGGGGCCGAGCGGGATCCGGCGTATGGCCTCGGCGAGTGCCACGATCAGGTACCAGACCAGCAAGGCTATGACGAAGGGCAGGAGCAGCGCGCGGCCCACCGACAGCAGCCAGCCGAACAGCGACAGCGAGACGAGGGTCAGCGTCACGACAAGTGGAAATTGCGGCATCAGGCCCCCGATGCGTGGCTGCGGCGGTCCGTCTTCCGGACCGTTCCCTGGTTCCCGGTTGTCGCGTCCTTTCGGTGCCGTTGCAAGAGCGGCGCACCTGCCGGTGCGTGCCGTGTTGCAAGCTTTTGGTGAGGTGCTATAGGAAAGATCATGCAGGGATGATGAGCCGGATTCGCTGGTGACCGATCCCTGCCATGGGCCTGTAGCTCAATGGTTAGAGCCGTCCGCTCATAACGGATTGGTTGCAGGTTCGAGTCCTGCCGGGCCCACCACCTTCCCCTCACGCCTCGATACGCCACACGCCGCCGCCGTCTCCATGGATCTTGACCATGTCGATGCGCGTTCCGTCCCAGTGGCAGGTCAGATGCCTGGCCTGGAGCGGGATCGACATCACATCGGGATAGAAGGCGGCGAAGCATTCGCCGCCCTCGTGCCGGACGCTTGGATAGACGATGCCGTCGGCGCCGCCTTGCCGCAGGGCGAGCGCAAAGGCCTGGGAGGCTGTGTAGTCGTCCGGATCGAGAAGCGCCGCGTTCTCCGCCCTCGTTCGGCTCCCGCGCAGATCAGCGAGCCTTGCGTCGATCGAGCCGACCAGTTCGCGCATGTCGGCAATCCAGCCGGGCGCCTCGCCGGTTGCCGCATAGAAGCGGCCCTGGTGATGGGTGACCTCGAACAGCGCCGTTTCGAAAGTCCTGGCCGCGTAGAAGGCGCCGAAGCCGCCGTCATGGAAACGGCCCTTGCGCTCCGGCGACACATGGGTGAACGGCGCCATCGCATAGGAGGCTCCCGGTCCGCCGACACGCCGGGCGGGCGGTACCAGGTCAAGATTGCCGATCGTCTCGGCAAGGCGCGGGTTGCTCTTGCCTTCGGCCGCGCCAAGCAGGTCCCAGTCGGCCGGGTCGGCAATGTCCTCGAACAGGTCGATGGGCGGATAAGCGGTGCCGATCAACCGGCGGTAGTCCGGCCAGACGACCCTGACGGCGCGCGCACTCACCACTGGCCGCGGCGCGCGTCAAGATAGCGGCGCACCCGCATCAGGTCGGTGATGCGTCCCTGCAGCATGACGTCCAGCGCCGAACGGCCGTCGAAGTCCGCATTGGGCCGCGAAATCCAGCCATATCCACGCTCGGCTTCGCGAAACAGCAGCCTCAGGGCCTTGTGAATGCCCATCAGGTTGGACATGCGTTCGGCAAGATCGACACCGACGCGACCGAAGGTGCCTGTCTTCCAACGCTGGTAGGTGCGGACCGAAATGTCGCCAAGCAGACGGCTTGCCTGTTCGTCGGACAGCCCCCAACGTGCAAACAGGGCAATCGTCGCGCGCTGCATTGCCCGGATCTCGTCGGCCGAGAAGTCCGGCGCGGCGGCGGGGGCCGCAGGCGATACAAGATGCAGTTCCGGCATGGCATCATTCCTTCGACTTTTGTCTTTATATACGAAAATGACGCCAAATGGCAAGGTTCATTGTCGCCCTGCCGGCTGTTTTCAGCCAATTCCGACAAGAACCATCTGATGACGTGCGTCACAGTCAGGTCGATGGCGGGGGGGTATCCTGTCTCCATCATGATCGCAGATTGCGATGGTGTGCGGCGCTTGAAGCGTCGGCTCGTGCCGCGCGGCCCTTTCGGGTCGGGCGGAACCGCCTCCGGGTCGTCATCACTGGATGACCACATTCGTCTGCCGAGATGAAGAACCCGGAGATCGCAAGGCTGAGAGGAGACAGTGCCATGCGTTTCAAACAGACATGCGCGGCGGTGGGGTTCGCCATCGCGGCTATCATCGGCTTCGGCAGCGCCACGCCGGCCAACGCCGCCACGGCTGCAACGGCTGCCGCGGCCCTTGCCCCGCTTGTGGCCGTACCGTCGGAGCTCCGCTCGGACGGTACGGTGACGAAAGCCTGGCATCGCGGCCGGCCGCATCGCTACCGCCCGCGTCGCCGCTGGCGTCCGCGCACCTATCGTCCGCGCTATTATGCGCCGCGGCCTCGGGTGCGCGGGCTGGGCCGGGCGCACTACAACTGGTGCAGCCGGCGCTATCGCTCGTACCGGCCGGGGGACAACTCGTTCCAGCCGTATAACGGCCCGCGCCGTGCCTGCATCTCGCCCTATATCCGCTGATACGGGCGGGCGCCGGTCGCCTGACTGACAAGGGCCGCTTTCCGGATCGGGAAAGCGGCCTTTTCCATCCGCGGATGGTCCGCCGCGTCTTGACCCCTCGTCTCAATAAGGTATCGCTTGCCGTCCCGTCCGCCGCGATCGGCGCGGCGTGTCCGGGGGCAGGGACCGCGCATCTCTCATGACGATCGTTCAGCTTTCCACCGCGCACGCATTCGACGTCTTGTTGCGGCAGTCGCCAGATGGCGACGGTCGCTGGCAGGACATCGATGTGCGCCTCGGCGCGGATGCCGGCGAGGAAGCGGACTGGCTGATCGTGCTCGATCACCCGGCCCCTGGCCTGACGACGCGCCTGCCGCGCGAACGTCGCATCGTCTTCCTTCACGAGCCGGCCTCGATCAAGCACTACGACCCGCAGTTTGTTGCCCAGTTCGGCGTTGCCTTCGCTGTTTCACCGCAGCCCGGCTTCGACGGTATGCCGATCCATACCCAGCCGTTGACGCCGTGGTTCTACGGCGCCGGGATCGGTGCCCGGGCGGGCACGGGGCTGCGCAAGTCCTATGCGGAACTGGCCGGTGGGCCGGTGGGTGAGGGCGGCGCCCGCGGGCTTCTCTCCGCCGTCTGCTCGACCAAGACGCTCAACCGCAACCAGGTCCGGCGGCTGCGCTTCCTGCGGCGGGTCAAGGCGACGCTGGGGGCGCGGCTCGACATCTATGGCCGGGGTTTCCAGGAGGTTGCCGACAAGGCCGAGGGACTTGACGGCTATCGCTATCATCTCGTCCTGGAGAACAACCTCGATCCGCACTGCTGGACGGAGAAGCTTGCCGATCCGCTGCTGGCCGGCGTCTATCCGATCTTCGCCGGCGGTCCGGGACTGGAGGCGTATTTCGATCCGCTCGGCTTTACCGCGATCGACATCACCCGTCCGGACAGCGCGCTTGCCGGGATTGTCCGCGTCCTGGCCGAGGACCCTGTCTCGCGTCCCGAAGTGCGGGCGGCGATGCGCGAGAACCGCCGCCGGCTGATGGAGGAGCACCAGTTCTTTCCGGTGCTTGCAGCGGAGCTTTCCCGCCTCGACCGGGCTCCGGTCGCGCGGCTGGAGGTGCCGGTTCCGGTTCGCCCTCCGCTGAAGCTGCCGCTGCACCGGTTGATGCGAGCCTTTCGCCCCTTGCGCATTCTCGCCGACAAGGCGCATGTGGCGCTCTTCGAGCGCGGCTAAACGGTCCGGGGGGCCGAGGCAGGTCTCCGCGTGCTGTCGCGCGCGACCACCTCGAAGCCGAGATCGACCCACTTGTCCTTCGGGTCCTCGCCGGAAAGCGCTGCAATCATCATCTCCATCGCGCGCTGCCCCATGTCGAGCCGGTAGGTCTTGACGCTGGTCACCGCCGGATTGGCAACGGCCATCATCTCCAGGTCGTTGAACCCGCAAATGCCAATCTGGCGGGGAACGTCGATCCCGCGCCGCTGGCACTCGAACAGGGCACCCATTGCCAGATCGTCATTGTTGCAGAGGATGGCGTCCGTGTCTGGTGCGCGGGCGAGCAGGTCGGCGGTCAGCTCGCAGCCGAGCGTCACCGTCGAGGCGCGCGGCGTGGTGATGATCCGCCGGGGATCGAGCAGGCCGGCCTCGCGGGCGACATCGCGAAATCCTTCCAAGCGGCGCTGGGTGCGGGGATCGAGCCGGGCGGCGATGAAGCCGGGCTTGCGATAGCCGGCGGCAACGAGGTGGCGAGCCGCGGCGCGCGAGGCCTCCAGATGCGAAAAACCGATCATCATGTCGAACGGCTCGGGACCGGTCTCCATCACCTGGACGATGCGGCAATTGGCGGAACGCAGCGCCGCTGCAGTGGCGGCCGACTGGTCGATGCCGGAAATGATCAGCCCGGCCGGGCGCTGGCTGAGAAAGGTGCGCACCAGCCGCTCCTCCTCCAGCGGCGAATAGCGCGAGTTGCCGAGCTGAACCTGCCAGTCGGTTCCCTCGGCGCGCGAATAGATGCCCGCCATCACATCGGCAAACACGTTGTTCGTCACCGAGGGGACGATCACGCCGATGACATTGGTGCGCCCGGCGGCAAGCGCCCGTGCGGCCGGGTCGGGCACGTAGCCAAGACGGTCGATGACGGCGCGGATCTTCTCCAGCGATTTCGCCGATACCTTGCCGGGTTCGCGCAGCGCTCGCGACACCGTCATAGCGCTAACACCCGCTTCCCGCGCGACATCCGCGATAGTGATCGCCAAAACATCATTCCTTTTCATGGTCTTGATGGAATTCTACCGGATAGCCGCGAGAATGCCAGAGGCAATGGCTTGACAAATGTTAGCGCTACCATATAGCTTCGCTATGCAAGGGAGGAGTACTGGCGTGTATCATCCATCGGACACGGGACGTGCTGTTTCGGCGCGTTGCGTCGTCATCATGGGCGTGTGCGGTGCCGGCAAGAGCCGGCTCGCAGAGGCATTGGCCCGTCGGCTTGACGGCGCCTGCGTCGAGGGCGACGATTTTCACAGCGCCGGGGCCAAGAGCCGCATGGCGGCGGGGCAGGCGCTGTCCGATGCCGAGCGCGAACCGTGGCTCGATGCCATTGCCGCTGCCGCATGCGCTGCAGCGCGACCGGCGCGCGATGTGGTGATTGCCTGCTCGGCGCTGCGGCGATCCTACCGCGACCGGTTGAGGAGCCGACTGGGCCCGCCGATCTTCGCCAGCCTGGCCTTCGTTCATCTCACAGGTCCGCGCGCGCTGGTCGCGGCGCGACTTGCCGCGCGCGACGATCATTTCGTCGGCGAGAGCCTGCTGGACAGCCAGCTTGCCATTCTGGAGCCGCTGTCGCCCGACGAGGCCGGCTTCACACTCGAGATTTCCCCGCCGGTCGACGCGGTCGTCGACCGGGCGATGGAAATGCTTGCGGAGTTGGATCCGCAGCGAACTGGCGCGGCGGAGGCCGAAGGTGCCCCGGATCGCCATCACGGATCATCCTAGGGAGGAAAACGGATGTTCAAGTCACTCGGAACCATTGCCATCGCGGCGCTTGCCGGAGCGGCGCTCGCCGGTACGGCACTCGCGCAGGATTTCAGCTTCAAGTTCCAGTCGTCGGATCCGGCGGGCAACCCGAATTTCGTGCTGCAGCAGGGGTGGGCCGCGGGCGTGTCGGACAAGACCGGCGGGCGCATCGCCATCGAGCTTCTGCCGGTGGAATCCATCGTCGCCCACAACGAGACGCAGGACGCCATCGCCGCCGGCATTCTCGACGGTCATGTGACGGACACGTCCTATTTCGCCGGCAAGGATCCGGCCTTCGGCCTGATCGCCAATCCGGTCGGTGCCTGGTCAGCGCCCCAGGAGATGTTCGACTTCATGTCGAAGGGCGGTGGCAACGCGCTGATGAACGAACTGCTCGAGCCCTACGGCCTGCACTTCATCGGCGCCACCACGCCGGGGCTCGAGGCCTTCGTCTCGAAGAAGAAGCTCGAGGGTGTCGCCGACCTGCAGGGACTGAAGCTGCGCGCGCCGGAAGGCCTTGTGCAGCAGGTCTTCGCGGCAGCCGGGGCAGCGCCGGTCAACCTGCCGGGATCGGAGGTGTTCACCTCGCTCGACAAGGGTGTCATCGACGCGGCCGACTACTCGGTCTTCTCCACCAACCATGCCCAGGGCATGCATGACGTGGCGCCGAACCCGGTCTATCCCGGTTTCCACTCCATGCCGCTGGTCGAGATCTCGATCAACAAGGGCAAGTGGGACGCGCTTCCCGACGACCTCAAGACGGCACTCGAGGAAAGCGTCGCGGAATTCGCACAGACCCAGGTCGCGGCGCTTGCCGCCAATGACCTGAAGGCGGTCGAGGAGGCGAAGGCCAGCGGCAAGGTGACCGTTACCGACTGGCCGGCCGAGGAGCGGGCGAAGTTCCGCACCATCGCCACCGGCGAATGGGCGAAGGTTGCGGAGCGTTCGGAAAATGCCCGCAAGGTCTACGACACGCTGACCGGCTACCTCAAGGAAAACGGCCTGATGCAATAAGTTCCGCATCCGCAGGCTCCGGGCGCGGGAGGTCCCCGCGCCCGCTTTTTCCGGGGAGACAATCATGATGGAACCGCAGGACGTGCCGGGCGAAAGTGCGCAGGAGCTCGGGGCGATCCCCGAGGCCGGCGTGATCGGGCGCATCATTGATCGCGGCGGGCTGGTCTTTGCCGCGGGCATCGTTCTCTCGATGGCCGTTCTCATCAACGAGGTTGTGCTGCGCTATCTCTTCAACGCGCCGACCATCTGGGCACATGAGACAACGATCTTCCTGTGTGGGGTCGCCTTCATCTATGGCGGCCTCTACTGCACCGCCCGCGACCGGCACATCCGCGTCGTGCTGATCTACGATGCGTTGCCGCCGGGCGCCCGCAGGGCGTTCGACGTGGTCATCTCGCTGATCTGCGCGGCGTCGAGCGCGATGTTCGCCTTCGCCGCCTGGGTGATGGTGCAGCGTGCCGCCTTCCGGCCCGACGGGTCGTTCCGCCTGGAGCGTTCCGGCAGCGCCTGGGACCCGGTCTATCCCGGTCTCGTCAAGGTCTTCCTCCTTGCCGTGCTCGCGGTCATGGCCGTGCAGTTCCTGGTGCTCGCCGTCAATTACGCAAGGGGCGGCACCTCCAGGGGTGCCAACGGGAAGGGTGATCGCTGATGGAGATCTTCGGCTCGCTCCAGCCGCTCGGGATCGAGGGCGGCACCTTCCTGATGTTCGCGCTGCTGCTCGGCCTGCTGGTTACCGGCATACCGCTTGCCTTCGTCACCCTGCTTGTCGCGCTGATCTTCGCGCTGGGCTGGTTCGGGCCGACCGTCGTGCCGCTGATCACCAGCCGCGTCTATTCGTTCGTCTCGTCCTTCGTCTTCGTCTCCGTGCCGATGTTCGTGCTGATGGCGGCAATCCTCGACCGATCCGGGATCGCCCGGGACCTGTTCGATGCGATGCGCCTTGTCGGCGGGCGGTTGCGCGGCGGCGTCGCCATCCAGACCATCGTCGTCGCCGTGATCCTGGCGGCGATGAGCGGCATCATCGGTGGCGAGGTCGTGCTGCTCGGGCTTGTGGCGCTGCCCCAGATGCTGCGGCTCGGCTACGACAAGCATCTGGCCATCGGCGTCGTCTGCGCCGGCGGGGCGCTCGGGACCATGGTGCCGCCCTCGATCGTGCTGATCATCTACGGCCTGACCGCGAATGTCTCCGTCGGCGACCTCTTCACTGCCGCCTTCGTTCCCGGCCTGATGCTGGCAGGGTTCTATGTCGCCTATGTGCTGATCCGGGCGAGGCTCAATCCGGCGCTCGCGCCCGTGCCGGACGGACCGGACGAGCCACTTGCCGAGAAACTTCGCCTGCTCAAGGGGCTGATCCTGCCGCTCCTGGTGGTGGTCGGCGTGCTCGGCTCGATCTATGGCGGCATCGCCAGCGTGACGGAAGCCTCCGCTGTCGGCGTCTTCGGCGTCATCGTCTCGACGATCCTGCGCGGCGAGTTCACGTTTGCCCTGATGAAGGGCGCGGCCCTGCAGACGCTTCAGACGGTGGGCATGATCGTGTGGATCGGCATCGGTGCAAGCGCGCTGGTCGGCGTCTTCAACCTGATGGGCGGCATCCGCTTCGTCTCCACCCTGATCACCGGCATCTCCGACTATCCGATCGTCATCCTGCTGTTCATGATGCTGATCCTGTTCGTGCTCGGCATGTTCCTCGACTGGGTCGGCATCGCGCTCCTGACCATGCCGATCTTCGTGCCGATCATCGTCACGCTCGGCTACGATCCGGTGTGGTTCGGCGTGCTGTTCTGCATGAACATGCAGGTGTCGTTCCTGTCGCCGCCCTTCGGTCCGGCCGCCTTCTATCTGAAGAGCGTGGCCCCGCCCGGCATCTCGCTGGCAACGATCTTCCGCTCGCTGCTGCCCTTCATCGCCATGCAGGTGCTGGCGGTGGCAATCCTGATCGCCTTTCCGGGGATCACCGGGCGCTGATCAGGGAGCCTTGACGCCGGTCAGGTCCGCAGATCCCAGCGCTCCCAGATGAAGGGGTAGCGCCAGACAAGGTCGTGGGTCGCCGAGAGCTTCTCGGCGATCCGCGCGTAGCGCTCGCGGCTGTCATCCGCGATCAGGTGGAACTGGACGACGAGATGGCGAATGGCGGCGACCTGTCCCTCGGCGATCAGATTTTCCAGGACGGGATACTCGTCGCCTTCGATGTTGAGCTTCATCAGGTCGACAGAGCGTCCGGCGGCCCGAACCACGTCGGAGGCGCGACGCAGCGTCACCTCGACGGTGTCCCCCTCCTGCTTGCGCTGGGTGCTGCTGCCGTCATTGTCATAGACGAGACGGGCGGTGCCGTTGAAATCCGACAGTCCGGCGCATTCCAGCGTGACGTTGGGCAGGCGTTCCAGAAGCGGGGCCGCTTTTTCGCAGAATTCCGGCGCCGGTTCGAAAGCAAGAACCTTCGGCCCGCCCTTCTTCGAGATACGGGCCGAGAAGTCGCCCTTGTAGAAGCCCGCATCCACCACCAGCGACGCCGGGCCGAGTTCGAAGTCGGTCAGCAGCCGCTCATCTCCCTTCGCCCGCTTCCAGCGCTTGATCGCGCGATAGTGGGGGTCGAGTGCGAAGCGGATCAGATTGAAACCCATGGAAGCGGCTCTCTTGGCGGAACAGCAGCCGTCTCCAGGCCTTGTTGCGCCCGGATTCGTTCGCCCGCAGCCGCCCTGCCGCGCGCGAGGGGACAGGGATTGCAGCTTGGCCGACGGAAAGCAAGTCCCGCGGGGCCGGGCTTGTCGCGCAGGAGCGCCGCCCTCCCGGAGCTTCGATCCCGGTCAGAACGTGTAGCCGAAGCGGGCGATGTCGTCGCGGTGACGGCTTGCCACCAACTCGATGCCGGCATCGTTGTAATAGCTATGATAGTTGGCGTGGGAGGAGGAGTTGGCGCGCTGATCGGGCACGTTGGTGGCAAGGTCGAGATCTTCCAGCATGGCGCGGAGATCCTCCTCCAGCCGCTCCTGCCGCAGCACGGTGTCGACGGCCATCACGCCCTTTTCGTCAGTGATGTAGTCCACAAGCTGCTTGCGGATATAGCGGGTCGGCGATGTCGGCGCCTCGTCATCCGCCAGCCAGGAAAGATAGTCCGTGAAGTCCAAATTCTGGAACAGGTCAACCTCGGTCGGCATTCCCGACCGGCCGCGGCCCTTGTCCTGTTTCAGGTACTGAAACCAGGACACGTGCCAATCCCAGGGATTGCGGACGACGGTGAAGACAAGCATCGCGCCAAGGTCGATGCGATGACGGTCAAACACCTGCCTGTATTGCCGCAATGTCAGGTGGCCGCGCGCATCGCGCAGGCGTCGGGAAGGGCACTTGGTGATCCATGGCAGGAAGGCTTGCTCGACGAAGGAGCCTCCGCATTTGGGAATGTGGAGGAACATCAGATTCCGTTTGACGGGGCGCCTCAACAGCCCCTGTTTCCGGTTGGTTGGTACAAGCAAGACGGAATCCTGTTTATATTATTGTCATAAATGACAGTAGTTATCCTGATGGAGTCTGAGATATTTGAAGCAAACATGGCGAAAATATGATAGTCTATTTCATTATTGATGAAATTATACATAATATATTGTATTCGTTGAATTTTGAAATGCGGTCTTGGCTTCTTTCAACGGCATGCGTGTGATGTGCCTATTGCCGTTCCGGTCAGGGCAAGACGAACGACAGCATCTCCGGGCGTTCCGGCGGGGAACACTCGAAGGCTCAGGGTTGCCTGATCGCTATTCGCAATTCTGAGGATCAGCTGACAGCCCGAAGGCACGCGATGTCGTGCAAAGCCGGATACAAGACCGGCAAGTTGCCGAACGTGCAGCAGATGCAACCACTCGTCGCGAGGGAACCGGTCAAGGATGTTGTGCCGGTGGCCTTCAGGGGAGCGAGCCTGCGCAAACGTCTCGTGCCCGTCCTGCCGCCGCCTGAAAACCTACGGTGCAGGCTCTGCCATGATCGCGGCCGGATGGTCTTCCTGCGTGATCCGTGCAAGCGCGGCATGGGCGGCTGCAATCGCGGGGGCGCTGGGGATGTCGGTGTCGGCCTGCGCGGAGGCCGTTCGGGTCCGGCCCGAAGATGCCCTGGCGCTGTCCTGCGCCCGGCCCGACCAGTGATTTTCCCAGCGAAGCGACCAGCTCATTGCACTCTCCTGCGACGCGGCCCGCCAGCGGTCCGCAAGCGTCTCTTCCGTTAGAGGGGAATAGTGAGAGGGGTGTGACAGTCCGGCAAGGAGCAATAATCTATCGACCGAACGCCTGGCGCATATATGTCGCGGCGCGGCGTGTGGAGACGCCGCGCCGCGTTGATCGCGTTCATCGCCGTCAGCAGTTGTTGGGGCGCTGCGGGCCGAGGTCGATCTGGCATTCGTTGGTGAGAGCGCCGATCGCGGCGCCGCCGGCGACACCGACCGCCGCGCCGAGAAGGACCGGCCCTCCGGCCAACGCCAGCGCGCCGGCGCCGGCCGCGCCGCCGATGGCGCCGCCCGTCACGCCGCGTTCGAAGCGGTTTGAACCGCAGGCGGCAACCAAGAGTGAAAGTGCGAGAATGCCGGCAAGGCCGGCCGGTCTCGGGATACGCATGTTACATTCCTTCCTGAGCACCCAGCCAGGATCAACATGCGCTGTCATCGTGAACGGGGGGTAAACGCGCGGCAGGCGGCAGCGCCCCGGCGCGGCCCGCGCGAAAGTGTCGGGTGAAGCGCGCCGAAGTCCGGAGTTTTCCTTGCCCCGGGCGCTGCCATCGACTAAGAAGCGGCCAGTTCCCCCTCATTTCAAGCATGGAGCGGCAGGCACCTATGGCGCGCCAGTTTATCTATCACATGCACGGTCTGTCGAAGGCCTATAACGGCAAGAAGGTCCTCGACGACATCCATCTGTCCTTCTATCCGGACGCCAAGATCGGTATTCTCGGTCCCAACGGCGCCGGCAAGTCGACCCTGTTGAAGATCATGGCAGGCCTCGACAAGGAGTATTCCGGCGAGGCATGGGCCGCAGAGGGCGCCAAGGTCGGCTATCTGCCGCAGGAGCCGCATCTCGACCCGACCAAGACCGTCCTGGAAAACGTCACCATCGGCGTTGCTCACAAGCAGGCGATCCTCGATCGCTACAACGAGCTGATGATGAACTATTCCGACGAGACGGCGGACGAGGGCGCCAAGCTCCAGGACATCATCGACGCCGAGGACCTGTGGAACCTCGAGAGCAAGGTCGAGATGGCGATGGAAGCGCTGCGCTGCCCGCCGTCGGACAGCCCTGTCGACAACCTGTCGGGCGGCGAGCGCCGCCGCGTGGCGCTGTGCCAGCTGCTGCTGTCGGAGCCGGACCTCTTGCTCCTCGACGAGCCGACCAACCATCTCGACGCCGAGACCGTGCACTGGCTTGAGCGCCACCTGCGCGAGTTCAAGGGCTCTGTCCTGATCATCACCCACGATCGCTACTTCCTCGACAATGTCACGGGCTGGATTCTCGAGCTCGACCGCGGTCGCGGCATTCCCTACGAGGGCAACTACTCCGCCTATCTGGAGAAGAAGACCAAGCGCATGGAGCAGGAGGGCCGCGAGGACATGGCCCGCTCGCGCGCCATCTCCCGCGAGCGCGAGTGGATGGGCATGTCGCCGAAGGGACGCCAGACCAAGTCCAAGGCGCGTATCCGGGCCTATGACGACCTGCTTGCCAAGCAGGAAGAGCGCATGCCCTCGATCGAGCAGATCCTCATTCCGGTGGGCGAGCGTCTGGGCAACAACGTCATCGACCTGCAGGGCGTGTCGAAGGGCTTCGGCGACCGGCTGCTCATCGACGACCTGACGTTCAAGCTGCCGCGCGGCGGCATTGTCGGCGTCATCGGCCCCAACGGCGCCGGCAAGACGACCCTGTTCAAGCTCCTGACGGGGCAGGAAACACCGGATTCGGGCGAGGTCGTCGTCGGCGACAGCGTGCATATGGGCTATGTCGACCAGTCGCGCGACGCGCTCGATCCGAAGAAGACCGTGTGGGAGGAGATTTCCGACGGCCACGAGATCATCTATCTCGACGGCAAGGAGATCAACAGCCGCGCCTATTGCTCGTCCTTCAACTTCAAGGGCCCGGCCCAGCAGGCCAAGGTCGGCGATCTCTCCGGCGGCCAGCGCAACCGGGTGCATCTGGCCAAGGTCCTGAAGCAGGGCGCCAATGTGCTGCTGCTTGACGAGCCGACCAACGATCTCGACACGGAGACGCTGGCGGCCCTCGAGGACGCGCTGGAAAACTATGCCGGCTGCGCCGTCGTGATCAGCCACGATCGCATGTTCCTCGACCGGCTCGCCACGCACATGCTCGCCTTCGAGGGCGACAGCCATGTCGAGTGGTTCGAGGGCAACTTCGAGGACTACGAGAAGGACAAGGTGCGTCGCCTCGGCGCCCATGCGGCCGATCCGCGCCGCATCAAGTACAAGCCGCTGACGCGCTGATATCGTCCGGTTCTTTTGAGACGAGCGGCGGTGCCTTCGGGCGCCGCCGTTTTTGTTTGCCGGTTGCGGATGCGCCGAAGGGTACAGACCCGGGGGCGCTTGCCCTTTCCAGGCAAGCGGACTCGTTGTAAGCCTCGGTTGCATGGCCGGCCGGGCCGCAAGCCGGCTGCCAAAGAAACGGGAAGACCAGGCGATGGCGACGGATCTGTTCGGACGCGAGCACATGGACGAACTTCAGATCGTGCCGGCGCGCAAGATCGCGGCAACCGCGGTCAAGGTGTTTGCCACCAAAGATCCGGAAGATTTCCGTACCACGTGGACGGCGGCCCTGAAGCTCGGCTTCGAAGGCGTACCGGGCGGCCGTCATGCCGGCTACACCCGTCGGTCGGGCTCGCGCGAGCCGTGGTATCCGCGCGGCACCGAGATGTGCAACGAGCGCCAGGTGTCGATCCTCTCCGTCGAGGAACTCGCTGCGGTCGCCGCCGACATGGACCTGCCGCGTATCGAGGCGGAGTGGATCGGCGGCAATGTCCTGACCGAAGGCCTGCCGCGCCTGTCGCTGGTGCCGCCGCGCACGCGGCTGGTCTTTGCCGGTGGCGCGGTGCTCCGGGTTGACGGCGACAACGTGCCCTGCCGCATCGCCGGTGCCTCCATCGGCGAGCATTTTCCCGACCGCGAGGGCATCGACCTTTTGTTCCCCAAGACGGCGCGCCGCCGCCGGGGCCTTGTCGCCTATGTCGAGCGCCCCGGCGTCATTCGCCCGGGCGAGGCGGTCACCGCCCATATTCCCGAGCACTGGCTCTACCGCTGAGGGCTGGTGGCCAGCGACGTAGCCCGATCCGCTGACCGCCGTTTTGCGTTATTCCCGTCCGGACAGAAGGTTGTTGGCCGCCGACCAGACATTCGGCGAGATGTCGCAGCCGAGCCCGGGGAATTGCGAGAGGTTCTGGCCGACCTGATAGGGCCCTTCCGCGATCGGGCACTTGCAGGTGGTCAGTCCTTCCTCATTGGTGGTGCAGGGCGCGGTCATGCAGCCGGCATAGCGGCCGGTTGACTGCGGGCAGTCGGTGGAGGCGAACGGGTGATTGAAGGAATAGACGAAGCTGAAGGTCGAGATCAGCTTCGTCTCCGGCTGGTCCGGATAGAGCGTCTGGGTCGTACCCTTCTCGATATTGCCCAGGTAGTCGCAGACCGGAGCGGGCTTGCACGAGGGATCGTTGCCCAGAACCGCGCATTTTTGCTGGTTGACCATGTTCAGGCAGTTGCGCCCGAGTTCGCCGCATTGCGCGACCGTTTCCCGCCGGACCTGCGGGTTTAGGATGGAGTGGATCAGCACGTAGTTGTATTCGGCCGGGCCGATCGCTTTTTCGGTGATCGCGTAGCAGGCGCAATCGGCGCCCTTCGCATCGCTGTCCGAGACGGAGCAGGGCAGGGCGGGCGAGGCGACGTTGCCGTAGCGCGGGGTCGGCTGGTCGGGGCCTGAATAGTAGCACAGCGCGTAAGGGTTGCCCTTGCAGGCGAGGAAGGCGGTCGGACTGGCGAAGTCATCGGCCCATGGCGGGGGCAGGTCCTGGGCTGCGGCCCCCGGCGCGGCAAGCGCAAGAACGAGCAGCGCCGGCAGGATGGCCGGCATTCGGGCAAGGTATCGCAGCAGCATGAAAGGCACCCCCGATTTTCGACGCGGCCGGAGTGGCCGAAAGTCAATTTCAGGGTACATGTTTTCAAACGCAAATTTAACAAGATACTCGCACTGGTTGTTTTCGCGAGGCTCCTTGCCCGCGCCTCTCAGTCCTCGCTGATCTCCTCTTCGTCCGCGCTCACCTGCCTGGTGGCGCCCCAGGCAAGCAGGGTCTCGTTGATCGCATCGAGCGCGAAGAAGCGCGCGGCGTCGTGCTCATAGCCTTCGTCCAGCAGCGCGTCATAGTCGCTATGCGCGTGGCGGACATGGGCGACGAGCGCCAGCCACAGGGCGATGGAGGGCGGCATGTGCCGCAAATGCGGGGCCTGCGCATCGGCGAGGACCGGCTCGGCATCGGCATAGGGAATGCGTGGCGCGAAGAGCCTAAGTGCCTTGCGGATCTCCTTCTGGCGCCGCGTGCCGCTCACGGCAGGCGGCCGGCAAGGGTGGCGAGCCCGGCGCGGCTTGTGATGCCGAGCTTGGCATAGACGACCTTGCGATGGGTGCGCAGGGTGTTGGCGCTGATGCCAAGGCGCGCGGCGACGTCCTCCTCCGCGCGCGCCGGCATGGCAAGTTCGGCGGCGACGGAGGCCTCGCGGGCTGTCAGCCGGAAGGCGAGCCTCAGCTTTTCGCGAAGCTCCGCGATCCGGGCATCCGGCAGCGCGGGGTCGAGCAGGGTCAGCACCAGAAGCAGGGACTGTCGAGCCTCCCGTTCCCCATCGCTGCCGCCTTCCGGGACGCGTTGCAGTTCCGCATAGACCGGATGGGAGGGGCCGCACCCTGCCGAGATGACAAAGGCAACCGGTTCGGCCGTGCCGCTGTGCAGCTGGCGCCAGGCGGAGGCGAAGGCCTGCTGGGCCTGCGGATGGGCGAATTCCAGCCTTCGGCCGGCCGGCTCGTCGGTGACGGGGAACCCGGCCGAAGCACGCGTCATTTTCGTGGCGGTTGCGTTGGCGGCAAGGATCTGCGCTTGCGGTCCGATGACGAAGGCCGCGCGGCCCTGTCGCTCGAGCAGGCCGAGGGCGAGTGCCAGACCCGCGTCGGCGACATCTTCGGGAAACGCGGGATCAGGCATCGAGAGGGATCGCGACATTGTCGTCGGCTCGCGGGCCGGTGCCGGCTGCCGGGGCGATGGCCGGCGCTTCCGTTGCCGCGGTGATGCAGGCGCCGAGTGCCGCAAAGTCGTGTCCGCGCGGCGACGACTTGCGCCAGGCCAGGCCCACCGTGCGCTGCGGCTGGGGATCGGCGAAACGCAGCAGCGAGACGCGGTCGTCGCGCACCTCGACGGAGGCACAGAGTTCCGGCAGCAGCGTCACGCCATAACCGGCGGCGACCATCTGCATCACCGTCGACAGGCTGGTCGCGCCGAAACCCGCCCGGCCCGACGGGCGCAGGCCCTCGCAATAGTTGAGCGCCTGGTCGCGCAGGCAGTGACCTTCCTCGAGCAGCAGCAGGGAGGTTCCGTCGACCGCGGCGGCGTCCACCCGGCGGCGCTCGTCCAGATCGGGGGTCGACTGAACGGCGAGCAGGAAACGGTCCTGGAACAGCGGCAGCGTTTCCAGGTCCGCGCCGTCGATCGGCAGGGCGGCGAGGATCACGTCGAGATCGCCTTGCATCAGTTCCTGCACCAGCGCCTGGGTCAGCGTCTCGCGCACCTGCAACTCGACGCGCGGGTGGGCCCGGTTCAGCGTCGGCAGGATCCGGGGCAGCAGATAGGGGGCGATGGAGGGGATGATGCCGAGGTTGAGGGGGCCGCTCAAGACCTCGCCGGTGCTGCGGCCGTAGTCGACAAGGTCCCGCGTCTCCGACAGGATATTGCGCGCCCGGCGCGCGATTTCCCGACCCTCGGCGGTCAATCGCAACGCGTTCGGGCGCCTTTCGAACAGGGCGACGCCGAGCGTCGCCTCGAGTTCTCGGATCTGCATGGACAGCGCGGGCTGCGACACGGCGACGGCATTCGCGGCACGGCCGAAATGCAGGTGACGGGACAGGGCCTCGAAATAGCGCAGCTGGCGAAGGGTGATCATACTCATTAGATAAACTTATCGGGAACAACTTTCAATGCGATTGGCCCTGATCGTCATCCTTGTGGCATGGTTCGCGCGTTGATTCCAACTGACCGTCGGCGAGATCGGCGCCGGGCGGGATATAGAGGGAGACTGATCATGAGTGGCAAGAAGCCCGTTTTGACGACGACGGCCGGCGCGCCGATTACGGACAACCAGAATTCGCTGTCCGCAGGCCCGCGCGGCCCGCTGCTGCTGGAAGACTACCAGCTGCTGGAAAAGCTGGCCCACCAGAACCGCGAGCGCATTCCCGAGCGCGTGGTGCATGCCAAGGGTTGGGGCGCTTTCGGCACGCTGACGATCACCAACGACATCAGCAAGTATTCCCGGGCCAAGATCTTCTCGGAAGTCGGCAAGAAGACCGAGATGATCGCGCGCTTCTCCACGGTGGCCGGCGAGCAGGGTGCCGCCGATGCCGAGCGTGACGTGCGCGGCTTCGCGTTGAAATTCTACACCGAGGAAGGCAACTGGGACCTCGTTGGCAACAACACCCCGGTGTTCTTCGTCCGTGATCCCTACAAGTTCCCGGATTTCATCCACACGCAGAAGCGTCATCCGAAGTCGAACCTGCGCTCGCCGACCGCGATGTGGGATTTCTGGTCGCTGTCGCCGGAGAGCCTGCACCAGGTCACCATCCTGATGTCGGATCGCGGCCTGCCGCCGAGCCCGCGCTTCATGAACGGCTACGGCTCGCACACATACAGCTTCATCAATGCCGACAACGAGCGGTTCTGGGTGAAGTTCCACTTCAAGACCATGCAGGGCCACAAGTTCCTTACCAACGAGGAAGCTTCCCAGGTGGTCGGCGAGACCCGCGAGAGCTACCAGGAAGACCTGTTCGGCTCGATCGAGAAGGGCGACTATCCGAAGTGGCGCATGTGCGTGCAGATCATGCCGGAGGCCGATGCCGACAAGCATGACTACAACCCGTTCGACCTGACCAAGGTGTGGCCGCATGGCGACTACCCGCTGATCGAGGTCGGCGTCATGGAGCTGAACCGCAACCCGGAGAACTATTTCGCCGAGATCGAACAGGCGGCCTTCTCGCCCTCGAACAAGGTTCCGGGCATCGGCTTCTCGCCCGACAAGATGCTGCAGGCGCGCGTGTTCTCCTATGCGGACGCGCATCGCTACCGCCTTGGCACCCATTATGAGGCGCTGCCGGTCAACCAGCCGCGTTGCCCCGTCCATCACTACCACAAGGACGGCAACATGAATTTCATGGGGCAGCAGACCGGCAATGTGGACGCCTATTACGAGCCGAACACGATGAACGGCGCGGCCGAGGCACCGGAATACCGCGAGCCGCCGCTCACGATTTCCGGAGATGCCGACCGCTTCAACCATCGCGAGGGCAATGACGACTACGTCCAGGTCCGGGCGCTGTTCAACCTGTTCGACGACGGGCAGAAGGCGCGCCTGTTCTCCAACATCGCGGCTGCGATGGGCGGCGTGCCGCAGGCGATCGTCGACCGTCAGCTCGCCCATTTCGACAAGGTCCATCAGGACTATGGCGACGGGGTGCGCGCCGCGCTGGTGGCCGCTTCCGGTGCCCGCGACGCGGCCGAGTAAGCCGCGCATCGCCATCCTGGCGGCATGAGAAGACGACAGGGCGCAGCGGTTCCGGCCGCTGCGCCCTTTTTCATGACAGGTGAGCGGGAAGGGGCTGGACCGCCGACCGCCCGAACCTCGCCCGACCCTCGGCGGTACGGGTGCCGTACGGCGTTTCAACTCCCCTTAACCGCAGGACGCCATACTTGCTTTCGCGCCGGGGACGGGACAGGGAGGGTGAAACGCATGAGCGATGCTGCACGCAGGCCGGGGCTCGACCTGTTACGGGTGCTGGCCGTTGTCGCTGTCGCCTGGTTCCATTTCGGCTTCCGCATGCAGGCAACCGGAGAGGCGGGGCCGCTGGTCGCGGGCGATCCCGGCATTTTCGCCCGCTACGGCTATCTCGGCGTCTCGGTCTTCTTCGCCATTTCCGGCTATGTGATCTCGATCTCGACCGAAGGGCGCGACCCTTTCGGCTTCGCCGTTGCCCGTGTTGCCCGCCTGTGGCCGACCTTCGTCCTTTGCATGAGCCTGACGGCGCTGGTCACGCTCGCGGTCCCGGGTTTCGCCTTTTCGGTCACCCTGCCGCAGTATCTCGCCAATCTGACGATGCTTTCGCCCTTTCTCGGCCAGCCCTTCATGGATGGCGCCTATTGGTCGATCGTCGCCGAGATCGTGTTCTATGCCTGGGTTGGCCTGTTGATGACGGCGCGGCTGTGGGCCCGCTTCCAGGTTCCGATAGCTCTTGTCTGGCTGGCGATCGCGGCACTCGACCAGGCGTTGATCGGCAGCGATACGCTGCGCCGCCTGTTCCTGACGGATTTCGCCGGGTTCTTCGCCTTCGGCATGATGCTGCGCGCCCGCGAGCGTGGTGCGGCCGGTGCCACTGCGGTGCTTGCCGCGGCCTATGTGCAGGCGATTGCCGGTGCGGCGGTCTTTGCCGGAGGCCTGGTGCGCCTCTATGGCGGGGAGCCGTTCTCGCAGCCATTGATCGCGGCTGTCGTTGCGGTAGCCCTGGTGGTGCTGGCGCTGGCGACACGGCCGGTGCGGACCGGCCTGCCTGAGGGGCTCGTCGCGATTGCCGGCCGGGCCACCTATCCCTTCTATCTGTTGCACCAGCATATCGGCTACGCGGCGTTCCTTCTCCTGCTGCCGCTTCTGGGCTTCGCGGGCACCACACTGGCCCTGCTTGCGGGCGTTGTTTTCGTGTCGCTGGCGATCACTCTTTGTGTGGAAATCCCGGCGGCACGCATCGTGCGTCGGCTTGGCGAGGCGGTGCGGGCACGCGCGCTTGCGCTGGTGCGCCGTCCGGCCTGACGTTTCCGGCCTGACGTTTCCCGGTTCTGAACGAAAAAGGGCGCATCCGGAGATGCGCCCTTTCCTGTGCCGTGTGGACAGTGCGGCCTATTCGGCCGCTTCCATCTGGTGCGGGTCGTAGTTGAGGATCGGCGCGAGCCAGCGTTCGGCCTTTGCCAGATCCCAGCCCTTGCGCCGCGCGTAGTCCTCGACCTGGTCGCGCTCGATCCGGCCGACCCCGAAATAATGGCTGTCTGGGTGGGCGAAGTAGAGCCCGGAGACCGAGGAGCCCGGCCACATGGCATAACTTTCCGTCAGTTCGATCCCGGCGGTGGCGGTTGCGTCGAGCAGCTCGAACAGCGTGCCCTTTTCCGTATGGTCGGGCTGTGCGGGATAGCCGGGCGCCGGGCGAATGCCCTGATATTTCTCGCCGATCAGGTCCGCAACCGAGAGTGCCTCGCCGGGCGCGTAGCCCCAGAACGTCGTGCGCACCATCTGGTGCAGCTTCTCGGCGAAGGCTTCCGCCAGACGATCGGAGAGCGCCTGCGCCAGGATCTTGTTGTAGTCGTCGCCGGCCGCGACATAGCGGGCGATGATGTTGTCCTCGCCATGGCCGGAGGTGACGGCAAAGCCGCCGACATAGTCGGCGATGCCGCTGTCCTCGGGTGCGACGAAGTCGGCCATGGCCACATTGGCGCGGGCACCCTCGGCACGGGCCATCTGCTGGCGCAACGTGTGCAGAAGGGCGCGCTCGTCGGACCGGGTCTCGTCGCCGAACAGCACGATGTCGTCGCCACGGCTCGCGGCCGGCCAGAAGCCGATCACGCCTTTCGGTTGCAGCAACTTGTCGCGCACGATCTCGTCCAGCATCTCGCGGGCATCGTCGAACAGCGCCTTGGCGGCCGGGCCGTAGCGATTGTCGGTCAGAACGGCCGGGTAGCTGCCCTTGATCTCCCAGGTCGAGAAGAAGGGCGTCCAGTCGATGACCTCGGCAAGGTCCTCCAGCGCGATGTTGTCGATCACCTTCGTTCCAAGGAACGAGGGCGCCTTCGGCCGGTAGGTCTCGAAGGAGGGCCGGAAGCGGTTCTTGCGAGCCTCGGTGATGCTGGTGCGGCGCGCATTGCCGCGCGAGCGGGCATGTCCTTCGGCGGCACGGGCGTAGTCGGCCCGGATCTCGCCGATATAGGTATCGCGCTGGCTCTCGCCGAGCAGCTTGGAGACCACGCCGACCGCGCGGCTCGCATCGGTGACATAGACCGCCTGCGAGCGCTTGTAGTTCGGGTGGATCTTCACCGCCGTGTGGATCAGGCTCGTCGTCGCGCCGCCGATCAGCAGCGGCAGGTCGAAGCCTTCGCGTTCCATCTCGGCCGCCACATGGCACATTTCGTCGAGCGAGGGCGTGATCAGGCCGGACAGGCCGATGATGTCGACCTTTTCCTTTTTCGCGGTCTCGAGGATCTTCGCCGCAGGCACCATGACGCCCAGGTCGATGACGTCGAAATTGTTGCACTGGAGCACGACGCCGACGATGTTCTTGCCGATGTCGTGGACGTCGCCCTTGACGGTGGCGAGCAGGATCTTGCCGGCGCTGGGCATGTCCTCGATGCCCTGCTCGCGCTTCTCCGCTTCCATGTAGGGCATCAGGTAGGCGACGGCCTGCTTCATGACGCGGGCGGATTTCACCACTTGCGGCAGGAACATCTTGCCGGCGCCGAACAGGTCGCCGACGATGTTCATGCCGGCCATCAGCGGCCCCTCGATGACATGCAGCGGGCGTTCGGCCTTGGCGCGCGCCTCTTCGACATCCGTCTCGATGTAATCCGTGATGCCGCTGACCAGCGCGTGGCTGAGACGCTCCTCGACGGGAAGGTCGCGCCAGGCCAGATCCTTGACGGTCTGCTTGCCGCCCTGGCCCTTGTAGCGTTCGGCCGCATCCAGCAGCCGGTCGGTCGCATCCGACCGGCGATTGAGGACGATGTCCTCCGAAAGATCGCGCAGCTCCGCGTCGAGGTCGTCATAGACGGCAAGCTGGCCGGCATTGACGATACCCATGTCCATGCCCGCCTGGATGGCGTGGTAGAGGAACACGGAATGCATTGCCTCGCGCACGGATTCGTTGCCGCGGAACGAGAAGGAAAGGTTCGACACGCCGCCCGAGACATGCGCATGCGGCAGGTTCTGGCGGATCCAGCGGGTCGCCTCGATGAAATCGACGCCGTAATTGTCGTGCTCGGAAATGCCGGTCGCGACCGCGAAGATGTTCGGGTCGAAGATGATGTCTTCCGGCGGGAAGCCGACCTGGTTGACGAGGATGTCGTAGGAGCGCTGGCAGATCTCGGTCTTGCGCGCCTGGGTGTCGGCCTGGCCCTTTTCGTCGAAGGCCATGACGACGACGGCGGCGCCGTAGCGGCGCACCAGCTTCGCCTGTGCGATAAAGGCGTCGACACCTTCCTTCATCGAGATCGAGTTGACCACGGGCTTGCCCTGGACGCATTTCAGCCCGGCCTCGATCACCTCCCACTTGGAACTGTCGATCATCACCGGAACGCGGGCGATGTCCGGCTCGGCGGCGATCAGGTTGAGGAAGGTGACCATCGCCTCCTTGGAGTCGAGCAGGCCCTCGTCCATGTTGACGTCGATGATCTGGGCGCCGCTCTCCACCTGCTGGCGGGCGACATCAAGGGCGGTCGGGTAGTCGTCGTTCTTGATCAGCTTGCGGAAGCGGGCCGAGCCGGTGACGTTGGTGCGCTCGCCGACATTGACGAAATTGATCTCCGGCGTCAGCACGAAGGGTTCCAGGCCGGAAAGCCGCATGTGGCGCGGCGGAGCGGCGATCGAGCGCGGTGCGTGCGGCGCGACGGCCTCGGCGATGGCGCGGATATGGTCGGGGGTCGTTCCGCAGCAGCCACCGACGATATTGACGAGCCCGCTCTGGGCGAACTCGCCGACCAGCGCGGACATTGCCTCCGGGCTTTCGTCATACTCGCCGAACTCGTTCGGCAGGCCGGCGTTGGGATAGGCGCAGACCAGCGTGTCGGCGACGCGGGCGAGCTCCGCCACGTGGGCGCGCATCTCCTTGGCGCCGAGCGCGCAGTTGAGACCGATGGAGAACGGTGTCGCGTGCCGCAGGGAGTACCAGAACGCCTCGGGCGTCTGGCCCGACAGGGTACGTCCGGAGAGGTCGGTGATCGTGCCGGAGATCATCACCGGCAGCTTGACGCCCTTTTCCTCCAGCACTTCGTCGATGGCGAAGAGGGCGGCCTTGGCATTGAGCGTATCGAAGATGGTCTCGACGAGCAGCAGGTCGGAGCCGCCGTCGATCAGGCCGCGCACGGCCTCCGCGTAGGCCGTCTTCAACTCGTCGAAGCTGACCGCCCGGAAGCCCGGATTGTTGACATCAGGGGAGATCGACAGGGTCCGGTTGGTGGGGCCGAGCGCGCCGGCGACGAAGCGCGGGCGGTCCGGTTCGCGGGCCGTGACGATGTCGCAGGCGGCGCGCGCCAGCCGCGCGCCTTCCAGGTTGAGCTCGTAGGCGATCTCCTCCATCGCGTAGTCGGCCTGGGCGATGGTGGTGGAGGAGAACGTGTTGGTCTCGACGATGTCGGCGCCGGCCTCCAGATAGGCGACGTGGATGTCGCGGATCGCGGGGCCCTGCGTCAGGTTGAGAAGGTCGTTGTTGCCCTTCACGTCCTGGTGCCAGTCCTTGAAGCGGTCGCCGCGATAGCCGGCCTCGTCCAGCCGCAGGTCCTGGATCATCGTGCCCATGGCCCCGTCGAGGACGAGAATGCGCTTTGCTGCCGCGGCCTTGAGTGTCGCCGCGGCGTCGGTCTTGCTGGTCATGATGTCTCTCAGGCCGCCTGCTGTTCCAGGGGAGCCGGGCGCAGGCCCAGCATGTGGCAAATCGCGAAAGTGAGGTCGGCGCGATTCATCGTGTAGAAATGGAAGTCGGTGATGCCGCGATCGACCAGGTCGAGCACCTGCTCGCAGGCCACCGCCGAGGCGACCAGCTTGCGGGTCTCCGCGTCCTGGTCGAGGCCGGCGAAACGCCTGGCCAGCCAGTGCGGGATCGAGGTGCCGCACTTGGCGGAGAACACCATGGTCGTCTCGAAATTCACGATCGGCAGGATGCCGGGAACGACCGGAATGGTGATACCGGCCGCGCGCACTTTTTCCAGAAAGGTCTCGAACAGGTTGTTGTCGAAGAAATACTGGGTGATCGCCCGGGTCGCGCCGGCATCGACCTTGCGCTTCAGGTTGTCGATCTCCGAGCCCCAGTCCGGGCTTTCCGGGTGGCGCTCGGGATAGGCGGAGACGGAGACCTCGAAATCCTCGGAGACGCGGCGGATGCCGGCAACAAGGTCCGAACCGTAGGCATAGCCCTGCGGATGCGGGTTGTAGATGGCGCCGAGGCCCTCCAGCGGGTCGCCGCGCAGCGCCACGATGTGCCGCACGCCAAGCTCGTGATAGTCGCGCACGACGGCGTCGACCTCCTCGCGCGAGGCGCCGACGCAGGTCAGATGGGCGGCCGGGGCAAGGCCGGTCTCCTTGATCATCCGCTCGACGGTGCGATGGGTGCGTTCGCGGGTGGAACCGCCGGCACCGTAGGTGACGGACACGAAGGACGGCGACAGCGGCTCAAGCCGCTGGACGGCTGCCCACAGCGAGGCTTCCATCTTTTCGCTCTTCGGCGGGAAAAACTCGAAGGAGACGGAAACCCCCGCACCTTCGTCCAGCTCGAAGCGGCGGAATTTGTCGATGGAAGACATGTCAGGCGACCTCCTGGGTCAGGTTCAATTCGGGTAGATCGGAAACGATGCGCGGATCGCGGGCGAGCCAGATCGTCACGGTGAGCCGGTCGGCCTCGCCGGCATCGGCGTTCAGATCGCGGACCTCGACCACTTCGAGCCCGGCCTCGTGCAGCCAGCGGTCCATCTGCTCGTGCGAGAAGCCGAGACGGCGATGGGCATGGGCGTCACGCAGGAACTCCAGCTCGTGCGGGGCGAAGTCGACGATCAGCAGGCGTCCGCCGGGACGCAGCACGCGGGCTGCCTCCTCGATGGCACGACCGGGGTCGTCAAGAAAATGCAGCACCTGGTGCAAGGTGATGAGGTCGTGGCTTTCGGCCGGCACGTTGAGCGCGTAGATGTCGCCCTGGCGGACCTGCACGTTCCTCAGCCCCTGGCGGGCGAGGTTGGCGCGCGCCACCGTCAGCATGTCGTGGCTGGCGTCGAGGCCGACCGCCTGCTGGTACTGACCGGCAAACAGGGAGATCAGGCTGCCGGTGCCGGTGCCCAGATCGAGAAGCGAACGGAAAGGCTTGCCGCCGACAAGCTCGCGAATGGTCGCCTCGACGGCAGCCTCGGGAACGTGCAGCGAGCGCTCCTGGTCCCAGGTCTGGGCTCGGGAGGCGAAGAAGGCGGCCGCGGCTTCCGCCTTGGCCCGGCGGGTGGCGGCGAGGCGCACCCGGTCTCCGGCCAGCACCGCGTCCTGCGGGTCGAGGCGCGACAGGAGCAGGCGGGCGAGATCGCCCATGGCGCCGTCGCCGAGCCGATAGAAAACCCAGGCGCCTTCGGGAAAACGCTGGACGAGGCCGGCTTCGGTCAGAAGCTTCAGGTGGCGGGAAATGCGCGGCTGGCTCTGGCCAAGAATGACAGTCGCGTCCTTGACCGTCAGCTCGCCGTCGGCCAGCAAAGCCAGCAGGCGCAGGCGTGTGTCCTCGCCGACCGTGCGCAGGCCTGCAAGAAGCTGTTCGGCGCTCAGGAGCGGCTCCCTGGTCATTGGTGTCCTCGCTGCCCGGGTTTCGGGGTCGATCTCCTAGGAAGATATAAAGATATCTTTATACCTGTATTCCGCAAAAATCAAGGGTCGATCCGGTTGCGGATGGGGACAGCGAGGAGGGGTGCGTCCGGACGGCCGACGGCCGCGGCACACCGCCGGGAGGGAGGCTGCGTTCGCGGAGACGGACCTGATGAGTACTCCGCCGCAGCGAAGGCGAGCGCCCGGGTGGCCCCTGCGCGGATGTCCCGTCAGGCGAGGCGGACCGGGTGCCGCCATGGGCGGGCACTTGCAGGAATGCGCCTTGAGGGAGAGGGGACCGGAATCCCAGACCCGGCCGTTTACCGTCCGTCGGCTGTCCCCGCCCCGGCGGAAGCCTGTCCCTGCTGCGGGTCCAGAGCCGGTAGCACGGCCCCGGCGATCGCCTTTTTCTCCGCTTCGGAGAACTGGCGCGTGTCGCCGGGTTCCTGGGCGACGCGCACCGTGACCTCGCGGTGGGCGAAGTGGATGCCGGCGGCCTCGCACAGATCGCGGATGCCGGAATAGACGACCTTGCGAAGTTCGAACTGGTCGCCCGGCCGGGTCATGAACTTGACCCGGACGATCATGGCGGAGTCCTCAAGCGCGGTGACGCCCTGCGATTTCACCGGCTGAAGGAACTTCGGCCCGTAGTCGGGATGCTCAAGCAGCTCCTGGCCGAACTTCTTGATCAGCTTGCGCATCTTCTCCACGTCCGTGTCATAGGTGACACGGAAGGCGAGCTTCATGACAGCCCAGTCGCGGGAGAAGTTCTTGACGAACTTGATCTCGCCGAAGGGCACGGTGTTGAGCGGGCCGTTGTGGTGGCGCAACTGCATCGAGCGGATGGAGATCTTCTCGACCGTGCCCTTCACGTCGCCGATGTCGATGTACTCTCCCTTGCGGAAGGCATCGTCGATCAGGAAGAAGGCGCCGGAGAAGATGTCGCGTATCAGCGTTTGCGCGCCGAATCCGACGGCGAGGCCAACGACGCCGGCGCCGGCGAAGATCGGCGCGATGTTCACGCCCAGTTGCGACAGCGCCACCATGCCGGCGATGACGACGATCGAGATCAGCAGGAAGTTGCGGAAGATCGGCAGCAGGGTGGCGAGCCTGCTTTCGCCGGCGCCGCCCACTTCCGCATCCTCGCCGGGAGCCGCGTTTCCGCCCTCAAGCAGGATCTGGTGGTCGATGGCGATCTCGACCGCCCGGTAGGCCATGTAGCCGAGGAAAACGATAACGCCGATCTCGAACAGGTTGGCGACGATCGAACTGTCGTCGGAGATGCGAATGCCCCAGCGCAGGATCAGGTAGCCGAGCGCGATCACCAGCGACAGGATCATCGCGCCGTGGTCGAGCAGGTCGCGATAGGGCGAGCGCCGGTCTTCCGCCTCGATCGCTTCGGCCGCGGCCTGGGCGCGGTTGGCGTCATGGTCGGGCATTTCGCCGGCGGTTTCATCGGCCCGGGCGATATCGTCCAGGAGCTTTTGCCGGCCTGTGTCGCTGTCGAGGCGGGGCAGGAGCATCCGGTCGATCAGCAGGAGAAGCACGCCGTAGATGGCGGCCCAGATCAGCGCGGAGATCACCGGCGCCCCGACCAGTCCCAGCGCGGCCGGCTTGTCGAGGAGGACGCGGCCGCCGGAGACGAGGAAGGCCGCGAGGAAATAGACCAGGAGTGCCGGCAGCCAGACAAGCGAAACGATACGCCGGGCAACACCGGGGCCGTCGCGTTGCCCGGCATCGCCGTGAATCAGCCGGTTGAAGGCGGCCCGGTAGGCGACGATCACCCCCGACAGGGTCAGGCAGGTGAGGCCGACCGTGGCAAGAACCACCAGTCTGTGGGCGTTCTCGTCGAGGCCCATGGCGTCCATCCACTCGCACAGGGCGACCATGGCGGCCGTCAGTGCACCGACCCCGAGGATCGAACGGTAGAGGCCCATGGCGTCCCGGTTCGTGAGATCGAACATCCTGAATGCCGCGCTGCGCGGCGCCAGAACGGCGTGGAGAACGAGCCGCAGGCCAAGAACCAGCACCGCGAATTCCAGCGCGATGAAGACCGAGACGCGGGCGGCCGGATGCCCGGAAACGAAGGCGAGCGTGACCATCGTGGCGGTCGCCGCGAAGGCCAGCACGGCGAAAGCCATCAGCACGGCCGTGGCAAGAAGGCAGGCGATCCTTGCAGCCCGGTCCCGGGGAACCGTGTCGTAGACGGTGCGGAACCTCTGCCGGCCCCAGCGCTCGGTCAGCCGCAGCGCGCCGAAGCCGGCAATGATCGCCAGGGCAAGCACGATGGCAACGGTCCAGAGCCAGTCGGTCGTTCCGTCGGGGGAACGAGCGGCCAGCATCTCGCGGGTAAGTGCGGGAAAGTCGGAGAGGGAGGCGATCGCACGGCCCAGTGCGTCGCGCACCTGCAGGGCCAGGCGGACATGTTCGCGGTCGCCGGCCATTTCCGCCATGGCAACGGCATTGTCCCGGGCAGCGACCGGTGTCGCCAGGACGCAGAGGAGCGACGCCAAGGCAGCGCGCGCATGGCGGGAAAGGGCAAGGAAGCGTTCCCGGAGGCGCAAACCCTGCGCCACGCCTGCGGCGCGCAAGGCCGGTGCCGATGTGCCGCGATGTTCCTGCATGTGCCATTCCCCCGAACCGCCCGCGCCGGTCCGAGCCGGACGGCGAGGCGAATTCGATCCCAGACGCGCTGCGAAGGCAAGCGGCAAGTCCGGGCGGGACGATTCAATTTGCCGGGTGGGTGCCTTAGCAGGCGACCCGGCTGTGCCACTGGTTCACCAGCATCCGTGCCGACTGCGGATTGATGCCCTTGAAGCGGGCAACGATCCGCGCACGGTCCGGCTCGCGCAGGCGGTAGCGCCAGGGGCCGACCTTAAGCAGTTTTTCTACTGTCGATACATCCAGGTTTGCCGCCTTGGCGACGATCAGGAACGGATCGGTGTCGGATCGCACCATCCAGTGCTTGGCTTCCTCGATGCCGATGTCGCCGATCATCGCGAACGTCGCGACGGCCTCCGCGAAGCGGTCTTCCTCCGCGAAATGGATCAGCGTGTCCTCATCGATGCCCGGCCCCCGGGCGAGCGTCATCACGCGCCCCATTGCCGTTTCGAAGTCGTAGCGCCCCAACCAGAAGTCGTTGGAGAGTTTCTGGGCCGCCACGCGCGCTGCCTGGGGCACGTCGCCATCCGTGCCCGTGTTCGCCTCGAGGAGGCGCATGCGGACCCGCTCGCTGGCAAGGGACGCGAGCGTCGAGACAGCCTGCTCGTCGAGATCGGAGCGGTTTGCAAGGGCCATCTGCAGGTCCTCGTCCAGGCCCGATGCCTGGATAAGGCCAAGCACGCCCTTGCTCGACAGGCTGGCGCCGCCGTTGCGCGCCACCGTCTGGTGCACGGCGGAGCCGCCGGTTTCGACCAGGACGTCGGTGACCATGTCGGAGAGGATTTCGCGCGCGGCGATTGCCACGCGGTGGTCCTCGCTTCGCTTCATCGAGATTTCGACAAGGTCGGTATCGCGCAAGATGGTCGAGCTTTCCAGAACCGGCTTGGCAACCTCGATCTCGTCATTGGCGAGGCGGCGGATCGTTGCCTCGGGAGCGCGGCGCAGGGACGCCAGGCGGCCTGCGATGAACGCACGGGCTTGCATCTCGACCATGTCGGACAGGCGCACGAGGACGGAATCGTAAACCTCGATCTGTTCTTCGGAACATTTCTCGGAAGTCAGCGAGAACAGGGTCGCCACGTTGCGCGCCAGCTCGTTGCGGCGCGACATGTCGTTCTCGTTGGCCAGTGCCTCGAAGTTCACGAGCTCCGTAGTAGACATGTTTGACATTGCTATTTCCCTGCGAGATTGGCTTCGTCGGTCTGAGGTAGCATGAGTCGAATAAACAAAAATTCAGGGCGACATCTAATTAATTATCTTTATTTTCAAAGACTTGAGATAAATTTTGAGACGATTTTGATTAAAATGCCGAGGACTGCGAAATTGCCCGGATCGCACTTGTCGTTGTCCCCCCGCCAGTCGTTGCGACAGGGCGTTCGAGCCCTGTCCGGGACACGGGAACTACGTGCTGCAACGGACCCTGAAAAAATGCGAGCGAACCGTGCGACATTGCCGGCCGGGGCCGGGAAAGAGGTTTCATGAGCGACAAGATGGCAATGCCGGCGCGTGCCGGGGAGATTGAGCTTGAGAGGGATCCGGCAGCGCTTGCCGCGGATGCCGGCATCGTTTTCATCGGTCACATCGAAACTCCCTGGAAGACGCGCGGGGAGTGCCCGCGCAATGGCCGCCAGAGCCGCGAGACCTGCCGGGTGGTGCTGAAGCCGGATTATCTGGAGGGGCTGAAGTCGGTCGAGACCTGCAGCCATCTCATTCTGCTCTACTGGATGCACGAGGCGCGTCGCGACCTCATCGTCCAGACGCCGGGCTTCGCGCGCAGGGCGCATGGCTGTTTCGCGTTGCGCACGCCGGTCCGGCCGAACCCGGTCTCGCTCTCCGTCGTCGAGCGGCTCGACATGACCGATGACGGTTTCCTGGTGCGTGGTCTCGATTGCCTGCACGGCACGCCGCTGGTCGACATCAAGCCGTATTTCGCTACCACCGACAGCGTTCCAGGGGCGGAGGTGGGCTGGCGCAAGGACTGACCCGGGACCGCTGCACATGGCCCCCGCCGTCTTCCGCTGTTGTCGCCCGCTGGCGTCCGGTCTCCCTGGCCTTCGACCGGGAAGCGCGGGGCGCTGAAAGGTTCGTTCACAAAAAGAGGTCTAATCGCGGCTCTTGCGTCGACATATCTTCGGTTTCACAGAACGGCGCGTGCCTGCGCGCCCCTATCCGGAGAATGTCATGAGCAAGTCCCTGACCGTCCTGAACGTCGAATCCTCCGCACGTCGCGACGGCTCCATCACCCGCCGGCTGGCAGATCGCGTCATTGCCGGCCTTGGCGAGGGAAGCGTATCGGTTACCACCATCACCCGCGATGTCGCGGCCGGCCTTCCGGTTGTCGACGAGGCCTGGGTCGGCGCCAACTTCACGGATCCCTCCGCGCGTTCGCCGGAGCAGAAGGCGCGCCTTGCCCTTTCCGACACGCTGGTGGCCGAACTCAGGGCCGCGGATGTGCTGGTGCTCGGCGTTCCGGTCTACAATTTCGGTATTCCGGCGGCCCTGAAGGCGTGGATCGATCTCGTTGCCCGTGCGCGCGAGACGTTCAGCTATAGCGAGGCTGGTCCTGTCGGCCTGCTGAAGGGCAAGAAGGCGATCATCGTGCTGGCTTCAGGCGGCACCCAGGTCGGCTCGGAGATCGATTTTGCCTCGGGATATCTCAAGCACGTGCTCGCCTTCATCGGCATCACCGATGTCTCCGTGGTGGCCGCCGACCAGCTTATGGTTGCCGGCGAAACCCGTGTCCACGAGGCGGAGCAGCAGGCGGATGTGACCGTCAACCGCCTGATCGCCGCCTGATCGCCGCCTGATCGCCGCCTGAGGCGGCCGGGCCATCGCGGCGCGAAGTCAAGTGGCCCGAAGTCAAGCAGCCCGAAGTCAAGTGGCCCCAAGTCAAGTGGCACGGAGTCAAAAAGCCCGGGCAGGGATCTGCCCGGGCTTTCGTATTGGTTGCGCCTTGATCCGGCACCGGCAGGATCGGGTCGGCTGGCGTGCCACCGTGCCTGTGCGCGATCAGGTGCGCCTGTCGCTGCGTCGGTATCGCAGCGGGCAATATTCCGAAAATTCCTGCCTCGGATTGTTCTTTTTGTTGGCAAGCGGCTCGAATGTACGCAGGAGCCGCCTTTTCGCGCCGGGGCTCCCGGCGCTTGTTGTTCTGTCCTAGATCGCGCCAACCACAATGGCTGCGACGAAGACGAAAGCCGCACATACGGCGAAGAGATTCATGTTGCGGACAAGTGTCATTTCGTGGCCTCCCGCAGTCTCTCGATACGTGAACAATAAGTTACCGGGCCAAGCCGGCAAAGCGAAAAAGATGCTGCGTTGCATGGTGAGCGCGAAATGGTTTTGCGGCCCTGTCAGGATTCGCAGTGGAGCGGGGGATTTGCAGGCTGCCGGCGCCGTTTCGTTTGCCGATATGTCGCAGGGTCGATCGCAGGGGAAAGGTGAGGCACGAACAAGTTGTTGTGCGATGCAATATCGGATCTACGTAGACATCCGTAGGGTGGGGTTCCGAAAAGGAACGAAAACTCATGTACTTACGGTTTCCGCGGCGGGAAACTGCGGTTTATACGGACGGGTTAACGGGAGAGAAACCGGTTCGATCTATGTTTTCTTGTAGATGAACGAGAAGGGTCGACGATGAACGCTGTGCAACTGACGGAGTTGGCACGCGAGGGTTCTGCGGAAAGCTCAGGCGAGCTGGTGACGGCGCTGACCGATCTTTTCCTGCGTGCCGGCGAGGACGAGCGCGATCGCGTCAGCCTGATCTTCGGCGATGTGGTCCTGCGGGTGCTGGACAGGCTCCAGGTCGATGCCCGGACCGGCATGTCGGAAAAGATCTGTGTCGAGGCCGGTGCGCCGAAAGATCTCCTGAAGGCGCTTGCCGCCGACGAGGATATCGGGGTGGCAAAACCGGTTCTGGAGCGCAACCGGACGCTTGCGGACGATGAACTCGCCGAAGTGGCGGGCACGGTCTCCGGCGCGCATCTGTCGCTGATCTGCAAGCGCCAGGGGCTCAAGCCCGTCCTCACCCGCGTCATCGCCCAGCGCGGCGACCCGGCGATCCTGTGCCAGATGCTGGGCAATGCCGGCGCGGCGATCGGCGCGGACAGTTTCGACCTGCTGGTCGCCCGGGCCCGCAAGGACAGCGACCTGCAGAATGCCTTGTGCGAGCGCGAGGACTTGCCCGAGGCAGCGGCCCAGCGCCTGGTGCCGTTCCTGTCGAAGGAGCAGGCACAGCGTATCCGCGAGCTAAACGCCAACCCGACGCTGGTCAAGGCTATTGCCGAGCGGACGAAGAACGAGGTCGAGATACAGCTGCGCGAGTTCCAGGGCGCCAAGTCGAAGACGGCAACACTCATCGACGGGGCGATTGACGGATCCGTCCCCATCGACGTTGCGGCGGGGGCGTTCGCCGACAAGGAGCGGGCCTTCGATCTCGGCCAGCTTCTCGCACGCAGGGTCGGCTGGCCGGAGAACGTGGTGGTGCCGCTCGTCTATCGCGAGGACGAGCAGCCGCTGTTCTTCCTCTGCCGGCTGAGCGGTGTCTCGGACGAGGCCTATATGAAGATTGCCCGCATGCGTGGCAAGCGGATGCGGCTGTCATCTGCGGCAGCGAGCGAATCCTCGCGCAAATACGCAGCTCTCCCGCTCGAGGAGGCCGTCGCCTCGTTCAAGGCGATGGCGAAGAAGCTGAAGCTTCCCGTCGCGCCGCCGGGCGCGTGAAGCGCCTGACTGCAGGCGCAGGGACCTCTCGTGCCTTTCCGAAGCGTTGCGACGATCGCCCTTGCGGCAGGGCGCCGGTCAGGCGTCTGCCCTGGCGGCGAAATGCCCTTCCAGCCAGTGCGCAGCCTGTAGCGTTGCACGATCGCGGCCGCTGGCCCCGACGAGCTGGATGCCCAGCGGCAGGCCGGCCGCATTTTGCAGACCGGGCACATTGACTGCGGGCGCGCCCATCAAGGTCCAGACCCGGTTGAAGACGGACGAGCCGGTCGAGGCCAGTCCGGCGGGGGCGGCGCCAGGTGCCGAGGGCATCATCAGCACATCGACCTGAGACATCAGATCTGCCTGGGCCCGGCGCGCCTGCGCGGCGATCTCCTGGGCCGCGTCATAGGCCTCGGCGTCGATCGTCGCGCCTTCCTGCAGCGTCTCGCGCAGGATCGGGCTCAGCATCCCGCTTGCCTTGTCGAACTCGGCGGCCAGCGCGCGCGTCGCCTCGTAGTCCTGGATCACCTTGTGAGCGGCGAAGGCCTCGCGGAAAACCGGCGGCAGCGATACGCGTTGCACGGGGGCACCGGCGCGCTCCGCCAGCGCGCGCGCCGTGTCGAGGGCGGTAAGCATGTCGTCGTCGGCCTGTGCCCAGGGTTGGGGCTCGATCAGACCGATCCTTGGCGGCGTCGGCACCATCGTGTCGACCCGCCAGTCGCGGCCGGCCAGGATACCTGCACCGAAGGCAACATCGGCAATGCCCTTGCCGAACAGGCCCAGCGTGTCGAGCGACCAGGAGAAATACTTGAGGCCGACCGTCGGCAGGCGGCCGAAGGTGGGCTTGAATCCGGCGATGCCGCAGAATGCCGCCGGCCGGACCACGGAGCCGCCGGTCTGGGTGCCGAGCGCCAGGGGGAAGAAACCCGCGGCGATACCGGCGGCGGACCCGGACGAGGAGCCGCCCGGCGTGTGATCGGGATTGTGCGGGTTGCGCGTCGGTCCGGGTTGAAAGAAGGCGAACTCCGTCGTCACGGTCTTGCCGATGATGGCGGCGCCGGCGCGGCGTGCCAGCGCGACGATGGCGGCATCGACGGCAGGCCGATGGTCCTTGTGGATTGGCGATCCGTAGGCCGTCGGCATGTCGCCGGTGTCGATATTGTCCTTGATCGCCATGGGCAGGCCCATCAGCGGACCGGTTGCCGCGTGTCCCGCCCGGAGCGCGGCCTCGACATCCCGGACAACGAAGGCGCGGACGTCCGGCTCGCGGATCTCGATCCGTTCGGCGATTTCCCGGTAAATATCATCGAGCCGACGGCTTCCGGAATGGAGCGCTTTCGCGAGTTCTAGGGCTGACAGCATCGGATTCTCCAAACCGCGGAACCGTGATCTTGCAACTAAATGCCGGTTTTTCAAGTGGTTTTGCCGTCAGGCTGCTCGTGCAACACGAAAGCGGCACCGCCATGCAATCCTGTCGCGAGGAAAAGTCTTCATGCAACGAAAGAGGCCGGCACGCATGCGTGCCGGCCTCCTGATCTTCGGTTCCGGCCGCGTTGTCACCTGCAAAGGCGCCGCTGGCCGGAATAGGTGGTGTAGGTGCCGGTGCGGGGATTGAAGCTGCGATACCGGGCGGAGCAATAGGAATACCATGCCGGGGTCCAGGGTCGCAGACCGCCGCGGTTGACGACCGGAGGCGGTGCGGGACGGTAGCGCCGGTCACGATAGCGCCGGCTGTCCCTGTAGTTGCGGCCGTCGCGGTAGTTGCGGCCATCGCGATAGTTCCGGCCGTCGCGATAATTCCGGCCGTTCTTGCGAATTCCGCCGCCCGGCATTTCGTGCGGATAAAGGTAGTCCGGATCGGCGTGGTCCTCGCGGCCGGGGACAGTCTGGGCGAGGATGATGCCGGCGGGAAGGCCTGTCGCACTGTTGCTGCCGTAGCTGCCGCCAGCGGCGCTGGCAAGGGACGCTGCCGGCAGAACCATCGCACCAGCCAGGGCGGCTGCGAGGACGTGAAACGTGAGACGCTTGAAAACCATGTTTCGGTTCCCTTCAGGACTGCGAGGCGGTTTCGCCATCGAGGCGATGCCATGTTCGGCTTCAACCGCTGCCGGCGACGCCAGTCGAGCCGGTGTTCAGGTGCTGGCTGCCATGGCCCCGGGGGAATGCGCGGGACGCCGGGCCGGCATTAGCTGAACGGCCGGCGACCAGGAAGGTTCCATCCCTCCTGGCCGTTCGGTCTGATTACCGGCAGACGCGCTGTTCGCCGGAATAGGTGGTGTAGGTGCCGGTCCGCGGATTGAAGCTGCGGTACTTCTCGGCGCAGTAGCGGTACCATTCGCCCGAATAGGGCGCGGGATAGGCATCATATTCGACCACCGGTGCGGCCGGGCGGTAACCGGCGTTGCGGTCGGCGGGGTCAAAATACTCGACGCCGCTGCCATAGTGGCGGGGATAGCGCGGATCGTAGATGATTTCGGGCTCCGCTCGGGGGGCACTCAGGGCGCCGCCGATGATGGCGCCGGTGGCAAGGCCGATGACACCGAGGGCGACCGCCGCTCCGACATCATTGCCGCCGCGACGATTGCCGCGGTGGCCACCATGATGGCCACCGCGATTGCCACGATGACGGAAGGCCTTGTGCTGGCCGCCGTTGTTGCGCCAGTTGCGGTGCCCGTCACCGGCCTCGGCGATGGAAACCGCTGCCGGCAGGGCCACCGCGCCGGCCAGGGCAACTGCGAGAACGCGGGAGGTGAGACGCTTGAAAGCCATGGGTCGGGTCCCTTCAGGGCTGCGAGAGTGTTTCAGTATCGCGACAATGCCATGCTCAGCTTGAACCGTGCCTGAGATGTCTGTTCATCTGGCGTTCAGGTTCGAACTCTCTCCTCGTCGCAGGAAAACTCCCTGTCACCCCGGTTCGAAGCCCGTCTCGTGTTCCGGCGGATAGTGTGGCTAGCGACAGAACCGGTAGCGACCCGAATAGGCCAGGAAGTATCCGGTCTCGGGATTGAAGCTGCGGTACTTGCGTGCGCAGTAGCTGTACCATGCCGGCGTCCACGGGGCATATCGGCCGCGATAGACACGGCGAACCGGCGGGTCGATATATTGGGGACCGCCAAGCGCCTGGCCGAGAATGGCACCGGTTGCGAGACCGAACATCGCCGCCGCGCCGTTGCCTCCATATCCGAAATAGACGCCGCTGCGGCGGTAGGGACGGTATCGGCGATGATGTCTGTAACGCCAGTGCCGGGGCCGGTAGTGCCTGTGCCGGTAATGGTGCCGCCGTCCGCCCACATAGACGAGGGACGCGCCGGGGAGGGCTGGGCGGATATGGTCGGCCGCCGCCGCTGTTGGAAACGCCATGTTCGCCGCCAGCGCCAATGCGGTCGCAAGCGTGCCACTAACGAGCCAGCGGGCGAATTTGCGCGGCACAAGGCCGGTTGCCCTTTTCATCGGGGTTCCTCCTTTCGGGCCGGTTGACAGTCGCTCTCAACCATTGCCCCCAATGTGGCGAGAGGATGACCCATCAGTCGTGGCGGAAGGGTTGCGCGCGTTGCAAAGACCGCCGAGGCAAGGCAAAAGTCGGTGCAGCCACGCACCGGATGCGCAAGCCAGAAGCACGATGACCTGACAATGCCGAGGTGTTCCATGGCCGTATCCGACCGCTCCACGACAGATGCCCCAGAGGCGGGATCCGCCCCGACAGACCGCCCCCAGACCATCCGGCCGACGGATGACGAGGCGCGGGGCCTTGCCCGCAAGCTGATGCGGACGGCCCGCTACGGGGGGCTGGCCGTTCTCGATCCGCAGGACGGCTCGCCCTTTGTCTCTCGCGTCGCCCTGGCCACGGAGATGGACGGCACGCCGGTGATGCTGGTCTCGACCCTGTCGCAGCACACCAGGGCCCTGGCGGACGACCGGCGCTGCTCGCTTCTCGTCGGGGAACCGGGCAAGGGCGACCCGCTCGCCCATCCCCGCCTGAGCATCGTCGCCGAGGCGGAGAAGGTGGAGGCGGGCGATCCGGCCCTTGCCGATATCCGCCGCCGCTACCTGGCCCGCCATCCCAAGGCGAAGCTCTATGCCGATTTCGCGGATTTCGCCTTCTACCGGGTGCGTCCGGTGCGCGCGAGCCTCAACGGCGGCTTCGGCAAGGCCTATCTGCTCTCGGCACGGGATCTTCTGGTCGAGAGTGCGGCGCTCGCGGGGCTCTCCGCGATGGAGGCCGGGGCAATCGCGCACATGCACGAGGACCATCTCGATGCCGTGCAGCTTTATGCCGAAAAGCTTGCCAGGGCCGGCGAGGGGGCATGGCTGCTGTCCTCCTTCGATCCGGAGGGGCTCGATTTCGTCGACGGCGACAAGGTCGCCCGGCTCGTTTTTGCACCGCCGCTGGAAAGTGCGGGGGACCTGCGTCCCCGGCTGGTCGCCCTTGCGAAACAGGCAAGGGGTGTTGAATGATCACCCTTGCACGCTTTTGAACCGCCCGGGATTCGCCGGGCCGAACCGGGAAGAGGATACCGGACAGGGATGGCCGAGATATTGAACGCCGACAGCAGGATTGGTGACAGCGCGGTCGGGCGCACGGCCATCCTAGCGGGACGGGGGCGACTGGCCGTAGGACTGCTGGCCGGCGTGCTTGCCGCCGCTGTGCTGCTTGGCGCCGGGCCGGCCGCAGCCTACCGGCTGGAGTCCTTCAAGGACCGACTGTTCGACTATCCCGGCCTGCTCGCGGGAAAGCCGGACGATGCCTTCGTCATCGTCGACTATGACAAGCGCCGCGACATCCACCGGCGGGACAAGGTGTGGGAGCGCGAGGTCTTCGGCGAATACGTGTCGATGAAGCCGAGCAGTACCCAGGAAGACCTGACCCTGCAGGCGAACGGGCGCACGATCTCCTATATGCGCGTCGGCGAACCGCGTGGCGCCAAGGCGGTGGTGATCTATGTGCACGGCCAGGGCGGAAACCGCTTCCAGGGCATGAACGACGTCAGTTTCGGCGGCAACTTCAACCGCATCAAGAACCTGATGGTGCGCAATTCCGGGCTCTACATCACGCTCGACGTGAAGGATTTCAAGGAGCGGGGCGCCGCTGACGTCAAAGCGCTGATACAGCATTACACGCAGCGCTCGCCGGGCGCGCGGGCCTATGTCGCCTGCGGCTCGATGGGGGGCTTCCTGTGCTGGCGGCTGGCCCAGGACAGCGGTGCGGCGCGGATGATGGGCGGCATCCTGCTGATGGGTTCGACATGGGACGAGGGGTTCTTCTCCAGCGCGACCTTCCGGGCGGCGTCGCTGCCGATCTATTTCGGCCATGGCAGCTGGGACGAGGTGTATGACTGGAAGCGGCAGGCGAAGTTCTTCGAGCGGCTGAAGGCGCGCGCACCGAAATATCCGGCACGCTTCACCCTGTTCGAGACCGGCACCCATGGCACCCCGATCCGGATGACCGATTGGCGACTGATCCTCAACTGGATGTTTGCCGTAACCGGCAGGTAGGTGCCCGCGTCCTTGTCTCCCCGCGTCCGGCGGCCGGGACGGGCGGACCTCACAACAAACCGGGAGCCTTGAAATGGTCGCCATAACCTCCGTCTACGCTGCGGTGTTCGCGGTGCTCTTCCTGGTTCTCAGTGGCCGCGTCGCCCGGTGCCGGGCAAAGACGCTGACGGCCCTTGGCGATGGCGGCCACCCGGAACTTCTGCGACGCATCCGCGTCCAGGCCAATTGCGCCGAGTATGGTCCCCTGGCGTTGCTGCTGATCGGGTTTTCGGAAATCCAGGGTGCGCCGGGGCTGCTTGTTCATGCGCTGGGCGCGATGCTGCTTGGCGGACGGGTCCTGCATGCCTACGGGGTCTCGCAGGTCAAGGAGCGCCTCGTCTT
Organism: Stappia sp.; assembly: GCF_965276915.1. Classification (GTDB taxonomy): domain Bacteria; phylum Pseudomonadota; class Alphaproteobacteria; order Rhizobiales; family Stappiaceae; genus Stappia. The sequence continues at coordinate 4,419,336 of NZ_OZ255709.1, read as the reverse complement.
CCGGGTTAGCGGCATGACCCTGACGTTCTCCAGTATCTCGATTGCCGCGCTGACGTTGCTGTGGCTGGCATTCGGCTGACAAGGAAACCGCCCGGGTGGGGCGGCTTCCGATGTCGTACCGAACTCTGGAGAGGCCTACTCGGTGCCCTGAATGGCCGCGAGCATCCATTCGCCGCCCTTCCGGCGGCGGAAGGTCCACAGTTCGGTGCTTTCCTGGGGTTCGTCCAGGCTGCCTGAAAGAACCTGGCCCGAGTTGCGGTCGAGGATGGCGTCAAGAGCGGAGAAGCGCATGGCGACCGTCGCGAAGTCATCATCGCCTTCACTCCAGGCTTCGGACAGGTCGCCCTGCAGGAGCTTCACATCCGAAACGCTGTTGCGCTTGCCGGCAGACGCGAGTTCGCCCAGTTCCTCGGCGAGGAAGGACATGGCCTCGGGCGTGGCGAGACGGCGCAGAGCGGCATAGTCCTCTCGGCCGTAGGCGTCCTGCACCTCGCCAAGCAGCTGTTCGAAGCGGTCGAAATCGGCACCTTCCGGCTCGAGCGGCGTTTCCATGACCGGAGCGTGAAACGACGGGGCGGCACTGGGGCTGCCGCCGCCATTGCCGCCGAAGCTGAACGGCGTGTGTGTCGTGTCCCCGGCGTTGCCGCCGAAATCCGGACGGGCTCCGCCGGCCGCCACGGCTGCCGGCTGCTGGCGCCGGGCGCCGAAGAAGCGCATCGCCAGAACGACGAGGAAGCCGATCAGGGCCACCTGAAGGATCAGGCCGATGAAGCCGGCAAAACCGCCGAGGCCGCCGCCGAAGAGCATGCCGAGCAGACCGCCCATCAGCAGGCCGCCGAGAAGGGCGCCGCCCATGCCGCCGAAGAGGCCGCGCGAGGGTTGTGCTGCCTGCTGCTGCCGGGCAGCGGCACCGGGGGCTGCCTGCTGGCCCTGCGCGGGTTGCGGCGTCATCGTGCGCTGGACAGGCGAGGCGGCGCCGGGGGCGGTGTTGGTCGGGGCGGGCGCGGAAAAGGTGCGGGCGCCACGACTGCCGAAGCCGCCGCCGCCGGCCCGGCGGGCCTCAGCAAAATCGACGGCGGCAAAAAGCGCGGCGATTCCGAGGGCAATGGCGGCTGTCGTCTTGCGCATCCGGCGGGCGGCAGCTTGCATCAGGGATTTCCTCCACGAGGTTCAGGTCGAGAACAACGACCGTCATATGGGAGGCCGCCTGGCGCGTTACCAGCGCAAGGAGCGCTTCTTTCCTCTTGTTTGCGCAAGAAAAAAGGCGGCGCCATCCGGCGCCGCCCCGTTCCGTTCAATGCTGGCCGCTTGCGCAGTCGCCGCAGCGCCAGCCCATGGACGGGGTCACTTCCAGACCACGTCGTTGTTGCGAACGGTGATGGTGGTCATGTTGCAGTAGTCGATATCCGTGTCGACGAAGGTGCCGTCGGTGAACTCGATGCGCGTGCGCACCGTGCAATCGCCCTCGTTGGTGCCGAAATCCATTTCGAACACCTCTCCCGGCGCAACGATCTCTTCCAGCCAGTTGTCACTCCAAGCGCCGTTTTCCTGGGTGCGGAAGGTGGTGACGTTGGCGGTCGAGCGGTTCTCCAGATTGAAAAGCCATTCGGTCGCCTGAACACCGCCGGGGGCGGAAACGGCGAAGGCGGACAGGGAAAGGAATGCGGCGAGAACCAGCTTGTGCTTCATGTGAAGACCTCAGGAAAAGGCGCGGCCCAATCGCCGGCGCGCGAAGATACAGCCGCGCCTGAAACCTGAGAAGCCGGATTATTTTTCCTCGGTTACGCCTTGCCCCAGCCGCCCGCCGTGGGGGTGATGACGGTGACCGCCTCGCCCGCCTTCAGCACCGTCTGGTCGCAACCGGCGAGTTCCTCCATCGTGCCGTCGAGACGGCGCACCAGGGTCTTGCCGAGTTGCCCGTCCTCGCCGCCTTCCATGCCTTTGGGGGCGATGGTGCGGTGGGAGGAGAGGATCGCCAGCTCCATTTCCTCGAGGAAGCGGATGGTGCGCCTGGTGCCGTTGCCGGCATGCCACTTGCCGCGTCCGCCCGAGCCCTCGCGGATGTGGAAATCCTCGAGCAGGACGGGATAGCGGAACTCCAGCACTTCCGGATCGGTCAGGCGCGAGTTGGTCATGTGCACGTGAACGCCGTCGGTGCCGTTGAAGCCCGGACCTGCCGGCGAGCCCGAGCACAGGGTCTCGTAATACTGGTAGGTGTCGTTGCCGAAGGTCAGGTTGTTCATCGACCCCTGGCTGTTGGCCATCGCCTTCAGCGCGCCGAACAGCGCGTTGGTGACGTGCTGGCTGGTTTCCACATTGCCGGCGACGACGGCGGCCGGATAGGTCGGCTTCAGCATGCACTCGTCCGGGATGACGATGTGGATCGGGCGCAGGCAGCCGGCGTTCATCGGGATGTCGCCTTCCACCATGACGCGGAAGCAGTAGAGCACGGCGGCCCGGGTGACCGGCTCGGGCGCGTTGAAGTTGTTCGGCTTCACCTCGCTGGTGCCGGTGAAGTCGACGGTCGCCTCGCGCTTCGCCTTGTCGACGGTGATCTTCACCCTGATCACCGAGCCCTGGTCGGTCGGGTAGGCGAACTCGCTGTCGCTCAGCGCCTCGATGACCCGGCGCACGCTCTCCTCGGCATTGTCCTGGACATGGCCCATATAGGCCTGCACCACGTCGAGGCCGAAATGGGCGACCATCTTCCTGAGTTCCTTAACGCCCTTCTCGTTGGCGGCGATCTGCGCCTTCAGGTCGGCGACGTTCTGGGTGACGTTGCGCACCGGCCAGGGATGGTTGGTGAGCACCTCGACCAGGGCTTCCTCGCGGAAACGGCCGCGGTCGACGAGCTTGAGGTTGTCGATCAGCACGCCTTCCTCGTCGACGGTGGTGGCGCGCGGGGTCATCGAGCCCGGCGCCGAGCCGCCGACATCGGCGTGGTGGCCGCGGCTTGCCGCCCAGAACAGGATCTCGATGCCGGCGTCATCGAAGACGGGCGAGACGACCGTGATGTCGGGCAGGTGGGTGCCGCCATTGTAGGGGGCGTTGAGCGCGAAGACGTCGCCCGGCGCGATGTCGCCGGTGTTCAGCTTGATGACGGTCTCGACCGAGCGGTCCATGGAGCCCAGATGCACCGGCATGTGCGGGGCGTTGGCGACCAGCGCTCCGGAGGCGTCGAAGACGGCGCAGGAGAAGTCGAGGCGCTCCTTGACGTTGACCGAATAGGCTGTGTTCTGCAGGGTCACGCCCATCTGCTCGGCGATCGACATGAACAGGTTGTTGAAGACCTCGAGCATCACCGGGTCGGCCTTCGTGCCGATGGCCTCGGCCCGGGCGAGCTTCTCGACACGCTTCAGGACGACATGGTCCTTGGCGGTGATTGTCGCCTGCCAGCCCGGCTCGATGACGATGGTCTGGTGCGGCTCGACGATCAGCGCCGGACCGGTGACGGTGTTGCCGGGCTTCAGGTCGGCGCGGGCGAAGAAGCCGGCCTCGCGCCAGCCTCCTTCCGCGAAGATCTGGCCGCTGTCGGCGGGTGCCGCCTCGCCGGAAACGAGCGGCAGGTCCGCCTCGTCGATGCCGGAGCCGCCGCCGACGGATTCCACCTCGAGCGCCTCGACGACGATCGGCTTGTTCTCGTAGACGAAGCCGAACTGGGCGCGGTGGGCATCGGCGAAGGCATCCGTCATCGCCGGAATGTCGCCCTTGGCATAGGGAACGGCGATCGGCGTGTCGGTGCCCTCGTAGCGCAGCAGCGCGCGCGGCAGGTCGCTGATCCCGCCTTCCGGCACACCCTGGCCGGCAACCTCGGCGCGGGTCTCGTCGCGCAGGCGCCCGGCCAGCGCCTCGAGATCGGCAAGCATGCCCTGTTCCAGTCGACGAACGACCGCCTGCTGGCGGGTGGAACGAATGTCGGCAAGTCCCATGCCGTAGGCCGAGAGAATGCCGGACAGCGGATGGACGACAACCGTCGTCATGCCGAGGCTGTCGGCGACGGAGCAGGCATGCTGGCCGCCGGCGCCGCCGAAGCATGTGAGGGCATAGCCGGTGACGTCGTAGCCGCGCTGGACGGAAATCTTCTTGATCGCGTTGGCCATGTTCTCGACGGCGATCTTGAGGAAGCCGTCCGCGACCTCGGCCGCCGTCCGGCCATCGCCGATCTCCGCGGCCATCGTCTCGAACTTCGCCACCACCGCATCACGGTCGAGCGGCTCGTCGCGGCCGGGGCCGAAGATCTTCGGGAAGAAGGCGGGCTGCAGCTTGCCGACCATGACGTTGGCGTCGGTGACGGCGAGCGGTCCGCCGCGGCGGTAGCAGGCGGGGCCGGGATTGGCGCCGGCCGAATCCGGGCCGACCTGGAAGCGGCCATCGCGGTAGTGGAGGATCGAGCCGCCGCCGGCCGCGACCGTGTGGATCATCATCATCGGCGCGCGCATGCGCACGCCCGCGACCTCGGTCTCGAAGGCGCGCTCGTACTCGCCGTTGAAATGCGAGACATCCGTGGAGGTGCCGCCCATGTCGAAGCCGATGACGGCGTCGAAGCCGGCCATCTTCGAGGTCTCGACCGCGCCGACGACGCCGCCGGCGGGACCCGACAGGATCGCGTCCTTCCCCTGGAAGAGATCGGCGGCGGTGAGGCCGCCCGAGGACTGCATGAACATCAGCCGGCAGCCGGTGCCCTCGATCTGCAGTTCGCTCGCCACCTGTTCGACATAGCGGCGCAGGATCGGCGAGAGGTAGGCGTCGACGACGGTGGTGTCGCCGCGCCCGACCAGTTTCATCAGCGGCGAGACCTCGTGGCTGACAGAGACCTGCGGGAAGCCGACGCGGCGGGCCACCTCGGCGACCGCCGCCTCGTGGGCGGGATAGGCATAGGCATGCATGAAGACGATGGCGACCGAGCGGATGCCGCTGTCATAGGCGGCCTTCAGCTCGGCCTCGACGGCGGCAAGCTCCGGCGCCTGCTCGATGGTGCCGTCGGCGCGGACACGCTCGGCGACCTCGACGACGCGCTCATAGAGCAGTTCCGGCTTGATGATCTCCTTGGCGAAGATGTCGGGGCGGGCCTGGTAGCCGATCTCCAGCGCGTCGCGGAAACCCTTCGTGGTGACCAGCAGGGTACGGTCGCCCTTGCGTTCCAGCAATGCGTTGGTGGCGACGGTGGTGCCCATCTTGACGTTGGCGATCCGCTCGGCCGGGATGCGCTCGCCGGTGGCGACGCCCATCAGCTCGCGGATGCCCTGGATGGCGGCGTCGCGATAGGCCTCCGGGTTTTCCGACAGGACCTTGTGGGCCTTGATCGCACCCTCCGGGGTACGGGCGACGATGTCGGTGAAGGTGCCGCCACGGTCGATCCAGAAGTCCCACTTGCCCGTCGTCATGTTGCGTTCTCCGCTGGTCTTTTCGTTTGCGGCTTCGCCTTCGGCGCCACCGTCATCGAGATTTCAACATCAACAATTTATCAAGAAAATGTCAATGTTGTTTTGTCTCATTCCGCCCGAAACGGCGGCCGGGCTGTCCCGGCCGCCACGCGGTCATGGCCGGTTGCGCATGTTCTCCGGCAGCCAGGTGGCCAGATCCGGCACGCCGATCAGCAGGAACACCATGACGACCATGATCGCGAACATCGGCAGCGCCGCCTTGGCGATATAGGTCATCTCGTGCCGGGTCATGCCTTGCAACACGAACAGGTTGAAGCCGATCGGCGGCGTGATCTGCGCCATCTCGACGACCACGACGATGAAGATGCCGAACCAGATCAGGTCGATGCCGGCGGCGCGCACCATCGGCTCGACGACGGCCATGGTCAGCACGACCGAAGAGATGCCGTCGAGGAAGCAGCCGATGATGATGTAGAAGACGAGCAGGGCCATCAGCAGCTCGAAACGGGAGAGCTCGAGGCCGCCGATCCAGGTGGCGAGCGCCCGCGGCAGGCCGGTGAAGCCCATCGACAGCGACAGGAAAGCCGCGCCGGCCAGGATCAGCGCAACCATCGCCGAGGTTCGCGTCGCGCCCATCAGGCTCTCGCCGAAGGTCTTCCAGGTCAGCGAACCCTGGCCGAGCGCCAGCGCCAGCGCGCCGACGACGCCGATGGCGGCAGCCTCCGTCGCGGTTGCAAGGCCGACATACATCGATCCGATGACCGCGAGGATGAGCAGGATCACCGGCAGCAGGAAGCGTGAGTTGGCGAGCTTTTCGGTGAAGCTCATCTCGGGTTCAGGTTGCGGGTGGTAGTCCTTGGAAAGCTTGGCGTAGACGACGATGTAGCCCATGAACATCGCGGCCAGCACAAGGCCCGGAAGGATGCCCGCCATGAACAGCTTGGTGATCGACTCGTTGATGGTCACGCCATAGACGATCAGCGTCAGCGAGGGCGGTATCATCAGGCCGAGGGTGGCGGCGCCGGCCAGCGTGCCGATCACCATCTTCTCGGGGTAGTCGCGCTTGCGCAGTTCCGGCACCGACATCTTGCCGACGGTGGTCAGCGTCGCGGCGGAGGAACCGGAGACGGCGGCAAAGACCGTGCAGCCGACCACGTTGGTATGCAGCAGGCCGCCGGGGAGCTTCGCCATCCAGGGCGACAGACCTCGGAACATGTCCTCCGACAGGCGCGTGCGGTAGAGGATCTCGCCCATCCAGATGAACAGCGGCAGCGCGGTCAGCGTCCAGGAGGAGGAGGCGGCCCAGATGACGGTGATCATCGCATCGCCGGCCGGGCGCGTGGTGAAAAGCTCCATGCCGACAAAGGCGACGCCGAGAAGGGCAAGGCCGACCCATACACCGCTGCCGAGCAGCAGGAACAGCACGAAGAGAAAGAGGACAATCGGAGCGAAGGTTTCCATGGCGGCTTACTCCCCGTGGCTCTGTTCGACGGTGTCGGACCTGATGCCGGGGTCGCCGAGGAAAAGGACGCGGACGAGATGATCCGCCATGGCGATGGCGAGCAGCACCGCGCCGGCTGCCATGGCCATCTGCGGTATCCAGAGCGGCGTCGCGTCCTGGCCCTGGCTGATGTCGTTGAGCTTGCGGGACCAGTAGACCGCCTTGATCGCGTAGTAAGCGAGATAGCCGGCCAGTGCGGAGCCGATCGCGAAACACCACACTTCCAGCCAGCGGCGACGCTCGCCGAGAGCTGACAGCAGGATGCTGACGCGGATATGCGCGCCCCTGTTGAGCGCATGGGCGAAGGCGAAGAACGAGGCGGAGGCCATCGCGTAGCCGGCGTAGCTGGTGGCGCCGGGGAAGGTCATGCCCGTCCATCTGGCGATCATCTGCGCGACGATGATGGCCAGGATGGAGATCAGGCACAGGGCGGCAAACACCCCGCCGGTAAAATACAGGCCGTCGAGAAGGCGTCGCAGCCCTCGCCCGAGTGCGGTCATGGTCGTGTTCCGTATCTCTTTTCGCCGGGTCCCGGGAGCGGTTCGCGCCGCAACGGGCATGCCGGTCGCTCCGCCTCAAGCAGAGGCGGGCGCCGACGCTGCGGGGAGGGGACGACGGGGCGCCTGTCGGGCTCCGTCGTCCTCCGGTCCGCTGTCGGGCGGGCGCCCCTTCACGAGGCGCGCGTACCGGGACTGGCTGTCAGGTGATGCTGGCGGCGGAAGCGCCGCTTACATCGCCTTGTAGGCGTCGACGATGGCCTTGCCCTTGTCGCCGGCGGCCTTCAGCCATTCCTCGGTCATGGTCTCGCCGACCACGGCAAGGTCGCTCTTCAGCTTGTCGCTCGGCTTCTGCACCTGCATGCCGTTCGACTTCAGGCCGTCGAGGGTGAAGGTGGTGTAGTCCTTGGCCTTCTGCAGGCCTTCCGCCTCGGCGGTGGCGGCACAGTCGGTGAAGACCTTCTTGGTCGCGTCGTCGAGACCGGCCCACGTGTCCTTGTTGACCATGATCGAGTTGCGCGGCAGCCAGGCATCGACTTCGTAGAAGTGCGAGACGTTCTCCCACAGCTTGCTGTCATAGCCGGTCGCACCGGAGGAAATCATCGACTGGGCAACGCCGGTGGCGAAGGCCTGGGAGACCTCGGCCGCCTCGATCTGCACCGGAAGCATGCCGGTCAGTTCGGCGAGCTTGGCGGTCGCGGCGTTGTAGGCGCGGAACTTGACGCCCTTCATGTCGTCGACGGAGTTGACCTCCATGTTGAAATACATGCCCTGGGGCGGCCACGGCACGCTGTAGAGCAGGACGAGGTTCTGGCCGTCGAGAGCCTCTTCCACGGCGCCCTGGGCTGCCTTCCACAGGTTCACGGAATCGTCGAAGGAGGTGGCGAGGAAGGGAATGCTGTCGATGCCGAACAGCGGATCCTCGTTGGCATGGGCGGACAGCAGGCGCTCGCCGATCGGCACCTGGCCGGTCTGCACGGCGCGCTTGATGTCGGCGCCGCCGAACAGCGAGCCGCCCGGATGGGTGACGATCTCGATCTCGCCGCTGGTGCCCTTGGTCACGCAGGCCGCGAAGGCGGCGGCATTCTCGGAATGGAAATTGGTCGCCGGATAGGCGAGCGGCATGTCCCACTTCTCGGCGGCGAAGGCCGGCGTGGCGGCGGATGCGGCAAGAAGGGCGGCGGTTACAATGCCGGTGGTGGTCTTCAAAAGGTCAGTCATCTTCACTCCTCCATGTCTCCGGACCCTGATGTTGTTTTGGGTCCCGGAGCGTTCACGATCTCTGGTCGGTGTCTGGTCCCGGCAGGACGTCGAAGGCCTCACTCTAGACAGCGAAACGCTCCGGCGAATAGGGGGCCAAGTCGATATTCGGCCTGCGACCGCTCACCAGGTCGGCAATCAGCCGGCCGGTCCTGGGACCGCCGGTCAGGCCGACATGATGGTGGCCGAAGGCCATCAGGACGTCGCCATGTCGCGGCGACGGCCCGATTACGGGGATGGAGTCGGCCGGTGCCGGCCGGTGTCCCATCCATTGTCTTGTGGAGCGCCAGGACAGCCCGGGCATCGCCTTGCGCAACTGGCGTTCCAGCAGTTTGAAGGGCGCTTCCGCCGGTCCTGCCTCCAATCCGCCGAACTCGACGATGCCGGCAAGACGGATCCGGCCCTCCAGCGGCGTGGCGACGAATTTCGCCGAGGCGAACATGGCAGGCGCGCGAGGGAAGCCGCTCGGCTCCTCCAGCTCCAGATGGTAGCCGCGCTCGCTCTCCAGCGGAACCGAGATGCCGAGCTGGCGGGCCAGGCCCTTCGACCAGACGCCGGTGGCAAGAACGGCGCGGTCGCAGTCGAGAGGACCGCCATCGGTGGCAAGCCCGGCAAGCCGGCCGTTGTCGAAGCGAAAGCCCTCGACGGAGGCGCGCAGCACACGCCCGCCCAGCGTTTCCAGATGGGCGGCGAGATCCTTCACGTAGCGGCCCGGATCGCGGATGACACCGTGGTCGGAAAGGCGGATGGCGAAGCGGTTTTCCGGCCCGAGCAGCGGATCGTAGGCGGCAACGGCGCCGCCTTCGATCTCCTCCCAGGAAAAGCCGGCCGCGCGGCGCAGGTTCCAGCCGAAGGCGTCCGCCGCGAAAGCCGCGCGGTCGCGGTAGACATAGAGATAATCGGACGGGACAAGCCAGCGTTCCGCCGGAGTGCCGGCGGCAATCGCCTGATGGTCCTCAAGGCTGTTGCCGATGATGGGAAAAAGCGCGCGCGAGATGCGGGCGGTCTCCTCCGTCCGACAATGGGAGAGATAGCGGGCAAGCCAGGGCAGCAGGCGGGGCAGGTAGGACCAGCGCAGGAAAAGCGGACTGTCGGAATCGAGCAGCATGGCCGGCGCCTTGCGCGGCAGGCCGGGGACGGTGACCGGCACCACGGCGCAGGAGGCGAGCACGCCGCCATTGCCGTGCGAGGTGCCTTCGCCGGGCGCGGCGCGGTCGACAAGCGTGACGTCGTGTCCGTCGCGGGCCAGCCAGAGCGCTGTGCTCGCGCCGACGATGCCAGCGCCAATGACGACAATCCTCAACCGTTCGCTGCCGTGCCGCTGCACCAAGTCTCTCCCCAGCAGATTGTCACAAGTGTCACGTGGGCAGGCCGTATTGTCAACGATTTATCGACAAATTGTTTGTAATATTGCCGTCCAGTGGCATCTGACGCGGATGCGGGGTGGCCGAACCATGTTGAGGGGCAGTCGGGTAGAGCTCTTGACGCAGGGTTGCCGGCACGCCCTTTCTATGAAGTCCGGGCGGTATGCCTGACGGGAGGGTCGACATGAAAGTTGAAGGCGGCAAGGCGCTCTATGGCGCGGCGGTGGGGATACTGATGCTGGAGGCGCGGTTTCCGCGTATTCCCGGCGACATGGGCAACGCGCTGACCTGGCCGTTTCCCGTCCACTACCGGATCGTGCGTGACGCGACGCCCGACCGGGCGGTGCGGCAGGGCGCGCGAGGGCTTCTGGATGCGTTCATCGCCGCCGGGCGGGATCTGGTCGCCGACGGCGTCGACGGCATCACAACCAATTGCGGGTTCCTGTCACTCTTCCAGCGCGACCTGCAGGCGGCGCTGGGCGTGCCGGTGGCCGCGTCCTCGCTGATGCAGGTGCCGCTGGTCGACCGCCTGCTGCCTCCGGGAAAGCGGGCCGGCATCCTGACGATCTCGGCCTCCTCGTTGACGGCCGCGCATCTGGAGGCGGCGGGTTGCGCGCCGGATACGCCGGTGATGGGTACGGAGGGCGGGAGCGAGTTTACCCGCGCCATTCTCGACAACGAGACAAGCCTCGACGTGGAAGCGGCACGTGCCGACAATATCGAGGCGGCGCGCCTGTTCGCCTCGCGGCATCCGGAAGTCGGGGCGATCGTGCTCGAATGCACCAACATGGTGCCCTATGCGGCGGATATCCGTGCGGCGACCGGTCTGCCGGTTTACTCCATCGAGAGCTTCGTCACCTGGTTCCACTCCGGCCTCGTCCCCAGGCGGCATGGCTACGCCTGATGGAGAGTTGCCCCGATGCGGCTGCCTGCCGTAGCTTGGGGAGACGTAATCCAGGCGGGAATTTCATGACAGACAGTTCACAGGCCGAAAGCCAGGGCGAAGACGTTGCGCGCGGCGGTATCGGTCCGGTCGTTTCAGCGGCCCACCTGGCCTCCGGCGCCATGCCGGCGCTTTCCGAGGTCGAGTTCGCGGTGACCATGATGGTCAATGCCTATCATCGCTGGATGGTGCGCTGCATGGCGGCTGCCGGCGCCCCCGGCATGAGCCCGCTCGACACATTGGTGCTGCACTCGGTCAATCATCGCGGCCGGCCGAAGTCGCTCGCCGATATCTGCCTGGTGCTCAATATCGAGGATACGCACACAGTCACCTACGCCCTGAAGAAGCTGGCTGCGGCCGGTCTGGTGGAGACCGGCAAGCGCGGCAAGGAGAAAACGGTGGCGATCACCCGGGCGGGCGAGAAGACCTGCATGGAATACCGGCGGCTGCGCGAGGCACTGCTGGTCGGGCCGGTGAAAGGGCTCGGCATGGACGAGGTGGAACTGTCGCGGCTTGCCGCAACACTGCGCTCGGTTTCGGGGCATTACGACCAGGCCGCACGCGCCGCCGCCGCAATGTAGTCGGCATTCCCGATCGCGGCCGAGTGCAATTCTCAGGCGACGTTGCTGCGGCGTTCGGGTGCGGCCTCTTCCCCGGCGGTTGCCTCGGTTTCGGGCGAAATGCCGCCGGCAACGTCCAGGGCAGGAGGCTCCTGTTCCGGCAGTGCGGTTTTCGCCTCGCCAAGAGCGGGCGGCAACAGCAGCGCGTCGCGCTTTGCCTGCTGGGCCAGCGCTGCATTGTGGTGGGCGGTCTTGTCGGACAGGTCCATCGGCCGACCGAAGAGGAACCCTTGCACCTTGTCGCAGCCGGCGGCGCGCAGCAGGGTCACCTGGTCCTCGTTCTCCACGCCCTCGGCGGTGATGGTGACGCCGAGCGACCGTCCAAGACCGACGATGGAGGCGATGATCGCGTCGGTCGTCGGGTTCTTGCCGACCGTGGCGACGAAGGAGCGATCGATCTTGATCGTGTCGAAGGGAAAGCGGGACAGGTAGCTGAGGCTCGAATAGCCGGTGCCGAAGTCGTCCATTGCCACGGACGCCCCCATCTGGCGAATACTGGAAAGCGTTTTGACGACGGCCTCCGTGTCGGAGATCAGAAGACTTTCGGTGATCTCAATTTCCAGGCGCTCGGGCGCCAGGCCGCTTGCCTTCAGTGCATCTGCGACCCGCTGTTCCGTCTTGCCGGGACTGAACTGGGCCGGCGACACATTGACGGCAACCGTCAGCGAGGTATCACGCCAGCGGGCGGCTTCATGGCAGGCCCGGTTCAGCACCCATGAGCCGATTTCCTCGATGAGGCCCGCATCTTCGGCAATCGGGATGAACACGGTGGGTGAAATCGTGCCGCGCTCGGGGTGCTCCCAGCGCAGCAGGGTCTCATAGCCGGTCAGGCGCAGGTCCGAGAGCGAGAACTGCGGCTGGTAGAGCAGGCGGAACTCGTCCTGCTTCAAGGCGTTGCGCAGGTCCGCCTCCAGCATCTTGCGCTTCTGCGCATCGGCATCCATGTCGGGCGAGTACCAGACATAGGTCGACCTTCCGGAATGCTTGGCGCGGTAAAGGGCAAGGTCCGCGCAATGGAGCAGGCGGGACGACCGCCATGCGGCCTCCGTTGCCTGCGCGACGCCGATTGAGAGCGAAATCTGTATGTCCTTGCCGTCGATGCGGGTCGGTATCTTGGTCGCGGCGATCATCGTGGCGGCAAGCTTTGTGACGGCCTTGCGCGTGCTGTCGCGGGCGATCAGCACCGCGAACTCGTCTCCGGACAGGCGGGCCACCAGGTGGTCGCCGAAGACACTGGACAGCCGGTCGGCAATCACCTGCAGGAAGAGGTCGCCTGCGGCGTGACCATGCGTGTCGTTGACATCCTTGAACTTGTCGACGTCGATCAGCATCACGGCGATATTGGTCGCCTTGGCATGCGCCAGGCGCAAGGCCTCGTTGAGCTTGGTGCTGAACACCGTCCGGTTCGGCAGCCCTGTCAGGGCATCGTGATGGGCAAGGAACTGGATGGTCTTGCTGGCATGCAGCCGGTCGCGGAACCGGCTCCAGACGAAGAAGGCGGCAAGGCCCATGGCGGCGAAGACCATCGCCATCATCACCGCGATGCCGATGCGTATGACGTCGTTGAGGAACAGGCCGGTCATCTCCTGGTTATAGGAGAGGATCATCGCGCCCGTGACGGCGTGGTTCTCCCGGATCGGCACCGCCAGCAATGTTGTCCCGTCACGCCTGCCCAGATAGTTCGAGGGCACGTCGACAGGCAGTGCCGTGTTGCCCAGGACACCGGACAGAAGCCGGTCGACGCGCGGCATCATCTGCGCGATCTGCGGTTCCGGCAGGCGCGGCAGGATGGTGCTGGTGTCGACCGCAGGGGCCTTTTCGTCGAACCAGACGATTGCCACGGTGGCGACGAGCTCGTTGCCTTCCAGGTGGCCCATGAACTCCGTGACGGTCAATTCCGTCGAGGGCGGTGCTGGGTGGAAGCGAATGGCCGGTGCGCGTCGCGCGGCGCGGTCTCCCTCCAGGCTGTCGATGGAGAGGCGGAGGGGCTGTTCGGCGAGCGGCTTGGAGTTTTGTTCGGCCGCATCGATCCGGCGCTGCTGCATGTAGTCCTGCAGATCGCGCTCGATCCGGCGTGTCGCTTCCTGCGCATCGCGCGTGTAGATGGCCTGGGAGAAGAAAACATTGGCAGTGTGGATCGCCGCGGCAAAGCCAACAACGACGGTAAATCCCGTCAGAATTCCGAGAAGTGTTCGAAAGTTGCGCAAACCGCCCATCCTCGCGCGCTGCCTGTCTGGCCTTGCCGCCTTGGTCCTGTCGGATCATCGCATTACAAAGTTTCCAGACATTGAATCGTGACCGCCGTGGTGGTGTCCCTGCGGTGTTGCGCAAGCCGAAAATGACGGAGAAGCGTCCATGGTTGATGAACAGATGCGCAGCGAAACGGATTCCATGGGGTCGGTCGAGGTGCCGGCGGACCGGTACTGGGGCGCGCAGACCGAGCGCGCGCGCCATCACTTCGCCATCGGGCGGGATCCTTTTCCGCTGGAAATCATTCGCGCGGTCGCCGAGATCAAGCGTGCGGCAGCGGGCGCCAATGCGGAAATCGGCGTGCTTGACGGGCGCCTTTCCGAACTCATCCGCACAGCGGCCGACGAAATCATCGCCGGGCGGCACGACGGCGAGTTTCCGCTGCATGTGTGGATGACCGGCTCCGGCACCCAGGCCAACATGAATGTCAACGAAGTGATCTCCAACCGTGCGATCGAACTCGCCGGAGGCGCGCGCGGGAGCAAGGATCCGGTTCATCCGAACGACCACGTCAACCGGTCGCAGTCCTCCAACGATGTGATCCCGACGGCGCTCAACGTGGCGGCGGCGGTCATGATCGCCTCCCGGCTGCTGCCGGCCCTGGCAATCCTGCGTGAGGGGCTGGCGGGCAAGGCGCGGCAATGGCGTGATGTCGTCAAGATTGGCCGGACGCACATGCAGGACGCGGTGCCGATGACGCTGGGCCAGGAGTTCGCCGGTTATGTCGGCATGCTCGACGACAATGTCGAGCGACTTGCCTTCGCGCAGAAGGGGCTGATGCGGCTGGCGATCGGCGGCACGGCGGTCGGAACCGGACTGAACGCACCGGCGGGTTTCGACACGAAAGTGGCGAGCGAACTGGCGTCTCGTACCGGCCTGCCGTTCGAGGCGGCGGCCAACAAGTTCGCCGTGATGGGCGCGCATGACGCCATGGTGATGGCCTCGGGCACGCTGCGCGTGCTCGCGGTCTCGCTGCACAAGATCGCCAATGACATCCGTCTGCTGGCCTGCGGGCCGCGCGCCGGTTTTGCCGAACTGGTGTTGCCGGAGAACGAGCCCGGCTCCTCGATCATGCCCGGCAAGGTCAACCCGACCCAGTGCGAGGCCCTGGCGATGCTCACCATCCAGGTGATGGGCCTGGATGCGGCCACCGGCTTTGCCGGCGCAGGTGGCCTGCTCGACATGAATGTCTACAAGCCGATGATCGGAGCGAACGTCATCGAGTCCTGCCGCATGCTTGCCGACGGCATGGAACATTTCGCAAAGTTCGCGGTTGCAGGCATGGAGGCCAATGAAAGCCGGCTGCGCGAGACGGTTGACCGGTCGCTGATGCTGGTGACGGCGCTGACGCCGGAAATCGGCTACGACAAGGCGGCGGCCATCGCCCATCATGCCCATCACGAGGGGCTGACCCTGAGGGAGGCGGCGCTGGCGCTCGGGCATATCGACGCGGCGCGGTTCGACCGGATTGTCGATCCCGCCTCGATGACCGGCGGGATGCCGGATATCGGCTGAGGGCAGGTGGCGCTGCCTCGCGGCCCGGCGTGGCCGATTTCAGGGTGAATGTGCTAGAAGGCGATAACCGCGGTGGGGCGAGTCGGGATCGACACGCGCCTGCCGGCCATTTGAAAGAGGTATCCATGGACGGTCGGGTGGTGCTTGTCACGGCTGCGGGCAGCGGCATGGGCGCGGAAATCGCGCGCAAGGTCGCAGGTCTTGGCGCGCGCGTCGCGATCCTGTCGGCCAGCGGCAAGGGGGCGGCGCTGGCGGAGGAACTGGGCGGGCTCGGCCATACCGGGTCGAACCTTGTGGCCGACGACCTTGCCGCGTTCGTCGCGGCGGCGATCGAGCGCTACGGACGCATCGATGCGGTGGTGAACAGCGCCGGGCACGGCCCGAAGGGCGATATCCTGTCGATCACCGACGAGGACTGGCACCTGGGCATGGACTACTACCTGATGAACGTCATCCGCATGTGCCGGCTGGTGACGCCGCACTTCCAGCGCCAGGGCGCGGGCGCGGTGGTCAACATCTCCACCTATGCCACGTTCGAACCCGAGGCGATGTTTCCGACCTCGGGCGTCTTTCGCGCCGGACTGGCCGCTTTCACCAAGCTTTATTGCGACAAGTATGCTGCCGATGGCATTCGCATGAACAACGTCCTGCCGGGCTTCATCGACAGCCTTCCGGAGAAGGAGGACCGGCGCGAGAGGATCCCCATGGGGCGCTACGGCACGGTCAGCGAGGTGGCGGAAACCGTCGCCTTCCTGCTGTCCGACGGGGCCGGTTACATCACCGGCCAGAACCTGCGCGTCGATGGCGGCATCACGCGGTCGGTCTGAGGCTCCGGACAGGCGATGAACATCTGGTCTGCGATCAGTGCGGTGGCGGCGGCGATCGGTTCGGGCGGCGCCCAGATGGTCGACCGGATCGTGCAGTTCCTTGTCTCCGTCGGCGAAGGGCGGGGCGACCGGGCGGTTGCCTTCACGGTCGCGATGATCGCGCTGTCGGCGAAGATGGCAAAGGCGGACGGCGTGGTCACCGGCGACGAGGAGATCGCGTTTCTCGACGTCTTCGACATTCCCGCCGGCGAGGAGCGCAACGTCATCCGCCTGTTCAATCTCGCCAAGCAGGACGTCGCGGGTTTCGAGACCTATGCCGAACGGCTCGCGGCGCTGTTCCCGGGCGACGAGGACATCCGGGTCGATATCCTCGATGCGCTGTTCCACATCGCCAAGGCGGATGGCGTGGTGCACGAGTACGAAGTGGCCTATCTTACGAGAATTGCGGAGATATTCGGCCTTGACGCGCGTGCGTTCGACCAGGTCTTCGCCCGGCATGTGCGGGCCGAGGGGGATCCCTATCCGGTGCTGGGCATTGCGCGCGAGGCGTCCAACGACGAGATCCGGAGCCACTATAGGCGCATGGTCGTGGAGACCCATCCCGACCGGCTGATCGCGCGCGGCGTGCCGGAGGAATTCGTTCGCATCGCCAATGACCGCCTTGCCGCGCTCAACGTGGCCTATGCCAAGATCGCGGCCGAGCGCGGAATGTGACCGACGGAAGCAACATCCGGGGAAAGGAAGAGCGGCGATGATCGATGCGACGACACTTGCGGCCTATGTGGCGATTGTACTGGGCTTCGTCTTCATTCCCGGCCCGGCGACGCTGCTGACGGTTGCGAGGGCGACGAGTTCGGGAACCCGGGTCGGCATCGCGACCGGGGCCGGCGTCGCCGCCGGCGACCTGGTGCATACGGTGATGGCGGTGGTCGGCCTGTCGGCGATCATCGCGACCTCGGCCATGCTGTTCTCGATCATCAAGTATCTGGGCGCGGCCTATCTGATCTATCTCGGCATCCGCGCGCTGTTCGAACGGCCGGCGACCGACCTTGCCGCCGGGATGCGAACCATCGGCGTGGGGGCGGCGTTCCGCCAGGCCATCCTTGCCGAGGTGCTGAATCCGAAGACGGCCCTGTTCTTCCTGGCATTCCTGCCGCAGTTCGTGAAGCCCGGGAACGGGTCGGCGGTGGTGCAGCTCCTCGTGCTCGGGGTGCTGTTCGTGCTGATCGGGCTGTTCAGCACGGTCGTTTTTGCGCTGGCAGCCGGCCGGCTTGGCAACTTCCTGCGACGCAACCCCACCATCCTGAAGTGGCAGGGCAAGGTGGTCGGTGGCATCTACTGTGCGCTCGGGCTCAGGCTCGCCCTGCAGGACCGGTAAAGCCGACGGACGGACAGACAGGTTTCCATGAGCATCAAGACGGACACAGGGTTGCCGGCGCGGTTGCGCCCTTCACCGAACCACAATGAGCGACAGGGCAAGGTGTGCCTGCTCGTTCTTCACTATACCGGCATGAAGACGGCGGATGAGGCGGTGCGCCGGCTTTGCGATCCTTCCGCCGAGGTTTCGGCCCACTACGTGGTCGAGGAGGATGGCGGCATCCTGCAACTGGTGCCGGAAAGCCGGCGGGCCTGGCACGCCGGCAAGTCGTTCTGGAAGGGCGAGCGCGACATCAATTCCCGCTCGATCGGGATCGAGATGATCAATCCCGGCCATGAACACGGCTATCGCCCGTTCCCCGAGGCGCAGGTCGCTGCGGTGGTCGGGCTGTCCCGCGACATATGCGGCCGACACGGCATCCCGGCGGCCGGCGTGCTGGCGCATTCCGATGTGGCGCCGGAGCGCAAGGAGGACCCGGGCGAGCTGTTTCCCTGGGATCGCCTGGCGGCGGCCGGCATCGGCCTGCATGTCGCGCCGGAACCCGTTTCGGGCGGGCGGTTCTTCCAGGAAGGCGACAGCGGCCAGCCGGTGGAGGCGCTGCAGTCGATGCTGGCGCTCTACGGTTTCGAGATGCCGATCAGCGGGACCTTCGACAGCCGCACGCGGCTGGCGGTCGCCGCGTTCCAGAGGCGTCACCGGCGCGCGCGTGTCGACGGCATCGCCGACATGTCGACGATCACCACCCTGCACCGTTTTCTGCAGGAGGTGCCGAACCTCGGCTGACGCGGGGCGGCGATCGTGACAGCTTCGCGCAACCGGGGCAGATCCTCGCCGCCTGCGGGCCACGGGAGCGGGACACCGGCGCCATGAAGCAGCCGCATTGTCCGGCATGTGCATATTTTAGCCAGATTTTATCGATTTTTTTGTAACATTTCGTGATCGTCACGGCCGGATTTTCGTCTTACCGCACCGTCATACCCCCGCCCTCTCAGCAACGACAAACAGTCTTGAAGGTCGGTACATGACGATTTCTCTCGCGCCGCGTCTCGTTTGCGCGCTCTTTCTGGCTCTTACCGCCGCGGCATGCCAGACCGCGTCCGTTTCGACGACAACCGTCGATCCAAAGATCCTGGAGGCCGGCGGCCGCGCCGCGAAATACGATGCGATCATCCGTGCCGAGGCACGCAAGCACGGCGTTCCGGTGAAGCTGGCGCATGCGGTGATCAGTGTCGAAAGCAACTACAATGCCCGTGCACGCGGCCGCGCCGGAGAGATCGGCCTGATGCAGATCAAGCCCCAGACAGCGCGGGGCGAAGGGTTTCGCGGCAGCGCCAAGGCGCTTTACGACCCGAAGACCAACATCACCTACGGCATGCGCTATCTCGCCGGCGCCCACAAGAAGGCCGGCGGCGACGTCTGCGGTACGATCCTGCGCTACAATGCAGGCCACTTCGCCAAGCGCATGAACCCGATCAGCAGCCGTTACTGCTCGAAGGTGAAGCGGCTCCTGGCGCGGGGCTGAGGCCCCCGCCCGCACGCCGCTCAGCGTCCGGGCAGAGCGAGGGCGGCGACAGACGGGGAGGCGGGGATGTCTCCCTCCAGGCGCTCGTCCGGGGAAACTCCGGTGACGATCTCGGCCAGCGAGACCACGCCCGCCCAGACCGGCAGGCGATAGTCCTCCTCGTCATCGACGGGCGGTCCGTCGCGGCGCTTCATGGTGATCTGCTCGACATCGAGCGCCAGCACACCGGTGGCGCCGAACTCCTTCGCGGTCATCGGACGGACCTCGTCCCAGCGACCGGGCAGCAGGCGGTTTGTCAGCGCCACGAGCGCTGCCTCCTTTTCCGCCGCGTTGACCACATGCCGGGCCTGCGCGTGGACCACCACCGAACGGTAGTTCATCGAATGGTGGAAGGCGGAGCGGGCAACGACGATGCCGTCGAGCAGGGTCACCGTCAGGCAGACGGGTGCACGCTCCTCGATGCCCTTGACGATGCGCGTGGCCTTGGCGCCGTGGATATAGAGCTTGCGCCCGATCCTGGCGTGCAGCATCGGGATGACCATCGGCCTGGCATCGGCGATGAAACCGACATGGGCGATGCGGGCCTCGTCGATGACGGCCCATGCTTCAGACGGGTCCGTCACCTCGCGCTTGCCGACCCTGACGCGGGCGTGGCGAGGCAGGGTGGCGCGGTGCTGGCGTCCGATGCTTTTGTCGATTTTCGTCATGACTGGCATTCCCGTGTTTCCCGGCGAGGAATGTGCCATTAAACTGGTTCCAAGGAAGATCCACTTTCAGGATTATCAAAGGACCAGAAAATGCTCGACGGCATTCTGTCGCTTGACCGCAGTCTCCCGGTTCCCTTGCCCGAACAGGTCTATCGCGGCCTGCGAGGGGCAATCGGCGAGGGGCGTTTCTCCACTGGTACACGACTGCCGTCGAGCCGTGTGCTGGCGACTTCTCTCGGCATCTCCCGCAACACGGTCAACGCGGCCTATGAGCTTCTGGCGGCGGAGGGCGTCGTGTCGGTGCGTCCCGGATCGGCTCCGCGCGTCGCGCATCACGGCGCGGCGCGACCGCAGGGCGGGAGCGGAGAAGGAGGTGCGCGGGCAGTCGCACTCTCGCGGCGCGGGCGCGAGATGAGTGCCGATCCCTGGGCCGGCACCGGCCGGCGGCGCGGCGGCCGGCTCGAGCCCGGGTCGCCGGCGCTTGACTGCTTCCCCAAGGATCTATGGGCGCAGACGCTCCGGCGGGCGGCGCGCACGCTTCGCGGCGGAGCGATGTTTTACGAGGAGACAGCCGGATATCCGGCCCTGCGCGAGGCGCTGGCGGAGTATCTGACCCGCGAGCGGGGGGTGCGTGCCACACCTGGTCGGGTCCTCGTCCTGCCGTCGACGCAGGCCAGCCTGCAGCTCGTCGCGCAGTGCCTGGCCGATCCGGGCGATGCCGCCTGGATCGAGGATCCGGGCTATCTCGGCGCGCGCGCCGCGTTTCGCGCCGCCGGGTTGTCGGTGCAGCCGATGCCGGTCGACGGGCAGGGCGGCGATCCCTCGGCGCTTGCCGGCGGACCGTCGCCGAGGCTGATCTACGTCACCCCGTCGCACCAGTATCCGCACGGCATGCGAATGACGCTGGAGCGGCGTGCCATGATCCTCGATGCGGCACGGGCGCATGGCGCCGTCGTGCTGGAGGACGATTATGATAGCGAGTTCCTGTTCTCCGGCCGGCCGCTGGCGGCCATGCAGGGGCTCGGCGCGGATGGCGAGGTGATCTATCTGGGCACCTTCTCCAAGAGCATGCTGCCGGGAGTACGCGTCGCCTACATGGTGGTGCCGGAGCATCTCGCCGGTCCGCTGGCAACGGCGCAGCGGGTGTCCGGGATGCTGGCCAGCGTGGTGACGCAGGCAGCACTGGCCGATTTCATCGTGTCGGGCCGTTATCGGGCGCATCTGAAGCGCATCCAGGGGATCTACCAGGCACGTGGAACCGTTCTTGCCGGCGCGCTGCGGGCAAGCCTCGGCGGACTGGCAAGCGTCGCCGATCCGGTCGGCGGGGTGCAGCTTGCCCTGAGGTTTCGCGATCCCGTCGACGATCTCGAGGTGGCCAGGCGTGTCAATGCGCGCGGCTTCGGTGTTGCATCGCTGTCCTCCTACGGCATTCGCTACCGGCAGAGCGGCCTTGTCATCGGCTTTGCCGGACTGGCGGAGGGGGATGCGCGCGACTGCGCCTCGGCAATCGCGTCGGTGCTGGAGGAGGGCGACCTCGACAAGGCTTGACCGGGCCTGCCTGGACGCCTACCAGTCGCGCGTCAGCCGGCCGGACGGCCGCTCCCGCAAGCGCGGAAACGCCGCGGGGGAGGAAAGTCCGGGCTCCACGGAAAAACGGTGCCGGGTAACGCCCGGCGGGGGCGACCCCAGGGAAAGTGCCACAGAAAGCAAACCGCCCCGGCTTCGGCCGGGGTAAGGGTGAAAGGGTGGGGTAAGAGCCCACCGCGCGACCGGTAACGGAAGCGGCACGGTAAACCCCACCGGGAGCAAAACCGAATAGGGGCGGTGCGGGATCCGCAAGGGTCCCGGCCCTTTTCCAGGCCAGCCGCCCGGGTTGGTTGCGTGAGGCGTCCGGCAACGGGCGTCCCAGATGAATGGTCGTCGCGTGCGGCATTCGTGCCGCGCCATACAAAACCCGGCTTACAGGCCGGCTGACACTTTCCCCTCCCAGTCCTGAAGGCGGATTTTCCTCCGCTTCACGTGGCGCACGCTCCTTCCGGCGATGCCCCGTGGCGCCCGTTCGCGCGCGATGTTCTTGAAACCGTTGGCTTTCAGCCCGGCACCCCTCCCGCACGACCGGATTCGACACCTCTCGCAGGATGCAAAGCCATCGCAACCCAATTTTAAGCTTAACCGTGGATAACCTTTGGACGGTGTTTCGCACACCGTTCGGGAGGGGGCCGAAACCATTGGATTCCATTGACGCCCATGAGGTCCCATGCTATCCCAGATCATCCCGTTTCGAGTTGTGGCGACGGGGCTAAGGCGGCGCACGGATTCGGTTCCTGTGCCGGCGTGCGGTCGGGCCGCAGGCATGGCGCACGGCGCCGATGTGTCCAGGGATCGGGAGTCAGGTGGTGGCCGAACGCAGTGCGTTCGGCGGTGGGGCGAGAGAATCGATGTCCGGCTTCGTGTCGCACTACACAAATCGACTCGACGCCAAGGGGCGGGTCTCCGTTCCTGCCCCCTTTCGCCAGGCTCTCACACGCGACGGTTTCGAAGGTCTCTACTGCTTTCCCTCGCTGCATCAGCCGGCCGTGGATGCGGGCGGGCATCAGCTCGTCAGCGAGATCCAGAAGCGTCTCGACGGCCTGACCACTCTGACCGAGGACCACGACGCCCTGTCAACGGCGCTGTTCGGCGCGAGCGAAACCCTGAAGATCGACGGAGACGGCCGGGTGATGCTGTCCGACATGATCCGCGAGCACGCGGCAGTGACCGACCAGGTGACCTTCGTCGGGCAGGGTTTCAAGTTCCAGATCTGGGAGCCGGAGCGGTTTCGTGCGCATCGCGCCGATGCGATGAAGCGGGCGATGGCCGTCCTGTCCTCGCCGAAGCCTTCGGAGGCGGGGCGATGATGGCGTTGCCGAAGGGTGACGGCGCCCCGCGCCATGTCCCGGTCCTTCTTTCGGAAGTCCTTGTCGCGCTCGGCGACATCGAAGGCTGCACGGTGGTTGACGGCACCTTCGGCGCTGGCGGTTACACGCGCGCCTTCCTTGATGCCGGAGCCAATGTTGTCGCCATCGACCGGGACCCGAACGCAATCGCCGCAGGGCAGGGCCTTGCCGCCGGCAGCGCCGGCAGGCTGACCCTCGTCGAGGGGCGGTTTTCGGAGCTGGATGCGCATGCTCGGGCGAGCGGCCATGCGGGCGTGGATGCGGTGGTGCTCGATCTCGGCGTCTCCTCCATGCAGCTCGACGAGGCGGAGCGGGGGTTCTCCTTCCGCAGCGACGGGCCGCTGGACATGCGCATGGAGCAGCAGGGGCTTTCCGCCGCCGATGTTGTCAACCAAATGCCGCAGCGCGACCTGACCAGGGTGATCGGCATCCTGGGCGAGGAAAAGCGCGCGTCCTCGGTGTCGCGGGCGATTGCCGAGCGACGCAAGGAGCGTCCCTTCGAGCGAACATCCGATCTTGCCGCGGTCGTCGAGAAGGTCGTCGGGCGCTCCTTCAAGGGCAAGCAGATCCATCCGGCGACGCGAACCTTCCAGGCCCTGCGCATCTATGTGAACCGGGAGCTGGACGAGGTCGTCGAGGCGCTGGCCGCCGCCGAGCGGGCGCTGCTGCCCGGCGGGCGGCTGGTTGTCGTCACGTTCCACAGCCTCGAGGACCGGATCGTCAAGCGCTTCCTGGCGGAGCGCAGCAGGACCCGCGCGGGCGGGTCGCGTCACCTGCCGGAGGCGGAAGTGCCGCCGGCGACATTCGAGCTGATCGCCCGCGGCGCGGTCGATCCGTCCGAGGCCGAGGTCGCCGCCAACCCGCGCGCCCGGTCCGCGAAACTGAGGGCCGCGCGGCGCATCGACGCCCCGGCGCGCGAGATCGATCCCCGCGAACTTGGCGCGCCGCGCGTTGCCGCGCCCGGGCAGTGGGAAGAGGTGAGACCATGAGCCGCTACACGAACGTCATCCTTGCCGTGGGCGTGCTGGCAGCCGCCGCCGCCGTCTATGACATGAAGCACGATGCGGAACGCTCGGCCGAGCACGTGGCCGCATTGCAGCGCGAGATCGAGCAGGAGCGCGAACAGCTTCAGCTTCTCAAGGCGGAATGGAGCTTGCTGAACGATCCGAGCCGACTGCAACGGCTTGTCGAGCGCTACAACGAACACCTGTCTCTGGAACCGCTTTCGGTCGAGCAGATCACCCGGATCGAGGATGTACCGGTCAAGCCCGTGCATCTGGCCCCGATCGACAGCAACGCGACGCTCGGCGGTTATGCCGGGTCGGCGCCCGTGGTCCGATAGGAAGGACGATATGGCGGTGACTGATCAGCCCGTATCCTTCCTGCAGCGCCGTGTCGTCGGCGAACGGCATGTGCCGCGCGGACCCTCGACGCATGCGGTGCGCAGCCGGGTGCGCATGGCGATGGTCGTCTTCGCCATGGTTTACATGGCGATCGGCGGCCGGCTGGTGATGCTGGGTATGAGCGAGGAGGCCCGCTCGGTTTCCTATATCTCGGCGCAGGACAGCGTCGCCGCGTCGCGGCCCGATCTCGTCGATCGCAACGGCCAGATCCTGGCAACCGACATCAAGACGGCCTCGCTCTTTGCCGAGCCGCGCAAGATCATCGATGTCGACGAGGCGCTGGAGGGCATCGCCAGCGTGCTGCCGGAACTGGGTACGGATGCGGTTCGCAAGCGCCTCGCCAGCAATGCCGGCTTCATCTGGCTGAAGCGTGAGCTGACCCCGCGCCAGCGCACGATGATCCACGATCTCGGCATTCCGGGCGTCGGTTTCCTTGAGGAAAACAGCCGCTTCTATCCCGGTGGCCCGACCGCAAGCCATATCGTCGGATCGGTCAATGTCGACAACCAGGGCATCTCCGGCATGGAGCTTGCCGTCGACAAGGCCTGGCTTGGCGACCTGCAACAGCTCGGTTTTGCCAGCGACCGGCCGATGGAGCCGGTGAACCTTGCGGTCGATCTGCGGGTCCAGCATGTGGTGCGCGACGAACTGTCGAAGGCGCTGGAGCGCTACCGGGCAATCGCCGGCGTCGGCATCGTGCTCGATGTCGAGACGGGCGAGGTGGTGGCGATGTCGTCGCTGCCGGACTTCGACCCCAACGACCGCGCCCAGGCGCTGGAAAAGGATCGCCTCAACCGGGCGTCCGGCGGCGTCTTCGAGATGGGCTCGGTGTTCAAGGGCTTCACCGTCGCGATGGCGCTCGACAGCGGCCGGGTGACGATGAACGACAGCTTCGACGCGACGCGGCCCCTGCGCGTCGGCGGGCGCACCATTGACGACTTCCACGGCAAGCGGCGGCTCCTGTCGGTGGCGGAAACCTTCATCTACTCGTCCAATATCGGCACCGCCAAGATGATGCTGAGTGCCGGCATCGACGAGCAGAAGGCATTTCTCAAGCGGCTCGGCCTGACAACACGGACGCAGACCGACCTTCCCGAAGTCGCCACGCCCCTGCTGCCGCCGAAATGGAACGAGCTTGCCGCGATCACGATTTCCTTCGGCCACGGTATCTCGGTAACGCCGCTGCAGACGGCGGTGGCGACCGCCGCGCTGGTCAATGGCGGACGGTTGATCCCGCCGACATTCGCTCCGCGCACCCGCGAGGAGGCGGCTGCGCTGGCCGAGCAGGTGGTGACGCCGCAGACCAGCGAAATCATGCGCTACCTGTTCCGGCTCAACGTCCAGTCGGGCTCCGGCCGGCGTGCGGAAGTGCCGGGCTATATGGTCGGCGGCAAGACCGGAACGGCGGAAAAGATCGAGAATGGCCGCTACGTATCCAACAAGCGCCGCAATTCTTTCCTTTCTGCATTTCCCATCGACAAGCCGCGTTACGTTGTCCTGGTGGTGCTTGACGAACCGAAGTCGGAGCGCGAGGGGATCGGCGCGACGGCAGGCCTCAATACGGCGCCGCTGACGGCCGCCATCATTCGCCGCGCGGCACCGATGCTGGGTGTGCTGCCGAACTTCGGAGAGCGGACGGAGACGGTATCGATTTCCTATTGACCGGGCCGGCAGGAACGGGGTCGCACCGCAGTTCCCGCCAGGTCCTGATGACGATGCACAACGGATATTGGCGCTAGACATGCTGTTGAAGGACCTCACCGGCGAACAGGTGCTCGCCGCACCCGAGTTCGAAGTCGAGATCGCCGGATTGTCCGCGGACAGCCGCACCGTGACCGACGGGTTCGTGTTCGCCGCGCTGAAAGGCGCGCGCACGGACGGTACGCGCTTCATAGAGGCTGCCCGCGCTTCGGGCGCCGGCGCGATCCTGGTTGGCCAGGACACGCCGCTTTCGGCGCTCGGCAACGGCGCGGAAAGCTGTCCCGTCATCGTCAGCGACGACCCGCGCCGGACGCTGGCGCTGATGGCCGCCCGCTTCTACGAACGTCAGCCGGAAAAACTGGTGGCGGTCACCGGGACGAGCGGCAAGACATCGGTTGCCGTGTTCGTTCGGCAGATCTTCGCCCATGCCGGGTTCGAGGCCGCGAGCCTTGGCACGATTGGGACGGTGACAAGCCGCGGCGCCCGCTATGGCAGCCTGACGACCCCGGACCCGGTGTCCCTCCACGAGACGCTGGCCCAGCTTGCCGGTGACGGCATCACCCATGCCGCGCTGGAAGCTTCCAGCCACGGGCTCGACCAGCGCCGCCTCGACGGGCTTGAGCTGACGGCAGCGGCCTTCACTAATCTCGGCCGCGACCATCTCGACTATCACCCGGACGTCGAGCATTACCTTGCCGCAAAGATGCGGCTGTTCGACACGCTCCTCGATGCCGAGCGGCCCGTCGTGCTGGAACCGGCCGCGCCGTACGCATGGCGGGTGGCGGCCGCGGCGCGCGAGCGCGGGCACCGTGTCTTCACGGTCGGCGAGGGCGGCGAGGACATTCGGCTTCTCGACATCCGCCATGACGGCTTCGCCCAGATCCTGTCGCTTGAGACCGAGGCGGGTGCATGCGAGGTGCGGTTGCCGCTGGCCGGGCGCTTCCAGGTTTCCAACGCGCTGATCGCGGCGGGGCTGGCGATCTGTTCCGGTGTGCCGATCGACGATGCGCTTGCCGCGCTGGAGGTGCTGGAAGGCGCTCCCGGCCGGTTGGAACTGGTCGGCGAGACCGACGACGGCGCGCTTGTCTTCGTCGACTATGCCCACAAGCCGGATGCGCTCGACACCGCGCTGGCCGCGCTCAGGCCCTTCACCAAGGGGCGGCTTCTGGTGGTGTTCGGCGCCGGCGGGGATCGCGATCCGGGCAAGCGTCCGCTGATGGGCGCGGCGGCGCATCGGCAGGCGGACATCGTCATCGTCACCGACGACAACCCGCGCAGCGAGGATCCGGCGACCATCCGCGCGGCGATCCTCGACGGGGCGCCGGATGCGCTGGAAATCGGCGATCGCCGCGATGCCATTGAGGCCGCGGTCGGCATGCTGCAACCCGGAGACGTCCTTTGCATCGCCGGCAAGGGGCACGAACCCGGCCAGATCGTTGGCGACGAAGTGCTGCCGTTCTCCGACCACGAGGTGGCGCGCGCGGCGCTCGCCGCTGTTGCCGAAAGCGACCTGTTCGGCGCGCTGGAGGATGACGGGCTCGGCCTGGATCTCGACCTCGACGATGCACTGGAACAGGCGCTCGCCGAGACGTTCGAGCCGGAGACGGAAACGGAGGAAGGGGAAGAGGCAGAGCGGGCCGAGCTCCTGATCCCGGGCGGCGATGCCGCAGAGGTCGAGGTGCGGGACGCACCGGACGCAGAGAACGGGCCGGTCAAAAAGGCGGCATTTGCCGACGACGCCCTGCTTGACGAGCTCTTCGCCGAGGAAGATTTCTCCGAAGCCGAAGCCGAAGCCGAAGCCGAAGCCGAAGCCGAAGCCGAAGCCGAAGCCGAAGCCGAAGCCGAAGCCGAAGCCGAAGCCGAAGCCGAAGCCGAAGCCGAAGCCGAAGCCGAAGCCGAAGCCGAAGCCGAAGCCGACGAGTTCCTTGAGGATGCCCCCGGCGGCGAGATCCTCGACGGCGATGCGGATGCGGCCAGGGATGATACGGGCGCCGTCGACACGGACGAGATCGCTGCTGCCGGAGAACCGGAGCCGGGCGGAGCGGACGAGCCCCTTCCGGAGGCCGACGTCTTCGCCGAAGAGGCCGACGGTTTCCTCTCCGAGGACGAGGGCGAAGAAGGCGACGCAGGCGAGCAGGCAGGCGGGCGGGCGGAGCCCGTCGCGGCGACGATGTCGCCGCCAGCCGCGCCGATATTCACCGCTGTTCCCCGTGCCACCGCTCCCCGTGCCACCGCGATTTCGCTGTCAGCACCGGGCGAGCCGGTCGACGCGGAACCGGACCGGCCGCTGTGGCGCCTTGACGAGATGGTCGAGGCCACCGGCGGGGAGTTGCGCGGCACCGGTGTTTCCGACATTTCCGGCATCTCCATCGACAGCCGCAGCATTGCACCGGGCGAGGCCTTCGTGGCGATCGCAGGAGAGCGCTTCGACGGCCATGACTTCGCCGGGATGGCGCTTGCCGCCGGCGCCGGTCTTGCCATCGTGGCACGGGACAGGCTGGACCGACTGCCCGCGGACGGGCGCTATCTCGTCGTCGACGATCCGCTGGAGGCGCTGCGCGACCTGGGGCGTGCCGCGCGGGCCCGGAGCCGGGCGCGGATCGTGGCGGTCACCGGATCCGTCGGCAAGACCAGCACCAAGGACATGCTGAAACTGGCGCTCGACCCGTCGGGACGCACGCATGCCCCTGTCGCCTCCTTCAACAATCACTGGGGCGTGCCGCTGACCCTTGCAAGGATGCCGGCGGACACGGAGTTCGGCGTCTTCGAAATCGGCATGAACCATCCCGGCGAGATCACGCCGCTGGTGCAGATGGTGCGTCCGCATGCGGTGATCGTGACCACCGTCGAGGCGGTTCACCTGGAGTTCTTCGGCTCGCTCGAGCGGATCGCCCAGGCCAAGGCGGAGATCTTCCTCGGCCTGGAACCGGGTGGCCTGGCGCTGCTGAACCGCGACAACAACCAGTTCGACCTGCTGACCTATCTGGCGAAGGCGGCCGGCATTCGCCGCATCGCCACGTTCGGCCGCGCCGGACCGGCGGACGTCGAGGCCGAGCGAATTTCGGCGCAGACCGGCTGCACCTCCATTTCCGGCCATGTGTTTGGCAAGAAGATTGCCTACAAGGTGGGCGCTCCGGGCGAACATCTTGTAACCAACAGTCTTGCGGTGCTGGCCGCCGTTGCGGAACTGGGCGGCGATCTTGCCCGGGCCGGCATGGCGCTGGCCGCGTTTCGCGCGCCGAAAGGGCGCGGGGAACAGGCAAGCCTGCGCCTCGCCGAAGGGCGCGCGACGCTGATCGACGAGAGCTACAACGCCAATCCCGCCTCGATGCGCGCCGCGCTCGGGCTGCTGCGGGAGACGCCGATCGAGCGCAACGGCCGGCGGATCGCGGTGATCGGCGACATGCTCGAGCTCGGCGATGCGGAGAGACAACTTCACGCCGCGTTACGCGGGCCTGTTGCCGAATCCGGTGCAGATCTCGTTTACTGCGCCGGACCGCGCATGCACGCCTTGTGGGAGATGCTGCCGAAGCACCAGCGCGGGGCCTATTCGGAGGAAGCGGCCAGCCTCCAGTCGCTGCTGGTCGAGGATATCCGGCCCGGCGACGTGATCATGATCAAGGGATCGCTCGGCACGCGGATGGGTCCGCTGGTCGAAGCGCTCAAGCGCGAATTCCCCGTCGAGGACGACGGAGCCGAATAGGAACGCCTGATAGATGTTGTATTTCCTCGTCGAGTTTGCCGACCACTTCTCCGCGCTGAACGTGTTCCGCTACATCACGTTCCGGACCGGCGGCGCGATCATGACCGCCATGCTGTTCATCTTCCTGTTCGGGCCGATGATCATCTCGTCGCTCAGGCTGCGCCAGGGGCACGGCCAGCCGATCCGCGCCGACGGCCCGCAGAGCCACCTGCTGACGAAGAAGGGCACGCCGACGATGGGCGGGCTGATGATCCTGTCGGGCATGCTGGTCGCCACGCTGCTGTGGGCGGACCTGCTCAATCCCTATACATGGATCGTGCTCGGCGTGACCGTCGGCTTCGGCGCCATCGGTTTGTACGATGACTATCTCAAGGTGACGAAATCCTCCCACAAGGGGTTCAGCGGACGCAGCCGGCTCGGGCTGGAATTCGTGATCGCCGGTCTGGCGGCGTGGTGCGTGACCCTGCTGGAGGCGGGCGCCTACGGCACGTCCATCGGCTTTCCGTTCTTCAAGGACCTTGCCTTCAACCTGGGCATCTTCTTCATCCCGTTCGCCGCCTTCGTGATGGTCGGAGCGGGCAATGCGGTCAATCTCACCGACGGTCTCGACGGCCTGGCCATCGTGCCGGTGATGATCGCGGCCGCCTCGTTCGGCCTGATCGCGTACCTGTCGGGCAACGCGGTCTTTGCCGAATACCTGCAGATCCACCATGTCGCGGGCTCCGGCGAGCTTGCCGTCCTGTGCGGCGCGGTGATCGGCGCGGGGCTCGGCTTCCTCTGGTTCAACGCCCCTCCGGCGGCCATCTTCATGGGCGACACCGGCTCGCTGGCGCTTGGCGGCATGATCGGCGCCATCGCGGTTGCCACCAAGCACGAGATCGTGCTGGCGATCATCGGCGGGCTGTTCGTGCTGGAAGCGGTCTCGGTGATCGTGCAGGTGGCCTCGTTCAAGCTCACCGGCCGGCGCGTCTTCAAGATGGCGCCGATCCATCATCATTTCGAGCATCTCGGCTGGACCGAGAGCCAGGTCGTGATCCGCTTCTGGATCATCGCGGTGGTTCTCGCCCTGGTCGGTCTTGCCACCCTGAAGCTGAGGTGAGGCAATGATCGCGGTCAGCGGGTTCACGGGCAGGCTTGTCGCCGTCTTCGGCCTTGGAGGGTCGGGGATCGCGACGGCACGTGCGCTCATTGCTGGCGGCGCCGGCGTCGTCGCGTTCGACGACAATCCGGCGGGCTGCGAAACGGCGCGCGCGGCGGGGATCGAGGTTGCCGACCTGCGCCAGGCCGACTGGGCCCGGATCGCGGCGCTGGTATTGGCTCCCGGCGTCCCCCTGACCCATCCGCGCCCGCACTGGAGCGTCGATCTTGCCCGCTCGCACGGCGTCGAGGTGATCGGCGATATCGAGCTTTTTGTCCGCGAGCGCCGCGCGGCCGCTCCGGATGCGCCGCTCGTGGCGATCACCGGCACCAACGGCAAGTCGACGACCACGGCCCTGATCGCCCATGTGCTGAAGGCGGCGGGCCGGGACGTGCAGATGGGCGGCAATATCGGCGTTCCGATCCTCGAACTGGAAGCGCCGCGGGCCGGCCGTATCCACGTGATCGAGTGTTCGTCCTACCAGATCGACCTGGCGCCCTCGCTTGCGCCGTCTGTCGGCGTCCTGCTCAACATCACGCCCGACCATCTGGACCGGCACGGCACGCTTGCCGAGTATGCGGGCGTCAAGGAACGGCTGATCGCCGGCAGCCGCATGGCTGTCGTGGGCGTCGACGACAACCTGAGCGCGGCGATTGCCGACCGGGCCGAGCGGGCGGGAACCGCAACCCTGCGCATCAGCGCGCGCCATCCGCTGGCCGACGGCATCTACGCGCAGGGCAGCACCGTGTGGCTGGCGCAAGCCGCGACGCAGACGCCCTTCACCGATCTTGCCCCGATCACCTCGCTGCGCGGCGCGCACAATGCGCAGAATGCGGCCGCCGCGATCGCGGTGTGCCGCAAGCTCGATCTGTCGGATGCCGAGATTTGCAAGGGGCTGGAGAGCTTTCCCGGGCTTGAACACCGCATGGAAGTGGTGGCGCGCGCCGGCCGCGTGCTCTTCGTCAACGACAGCAAGGCGACCAATGCCGATGCGGCGGAGCGGGCGCTGGCAAGCTATGAGCGGATCTACTGGATCGCAGGCGGGCGCGCAAAGACAGGCGGGATCGACGGCCTGCAGCCGTATTTCGGACGGATCGCCAGGGCCTATCTGATCGGAGAGGCGGCCGAGGAATTCGCCGCCACGCTCGACGGTCACGTGGCCTTCGAGACCTGCGGCACGCTGGCCGCCGCGACCGCCGCCGCCGCGCGCGATGCGAGCCGCGATGCCCACGCCGAGCCGGTGGTGCTGTTGTCGCCAGCCTGTGCCTCCTTCGACCAGTTTCCCAATTTCGAGGCCCGCGGGCGGGCGTTTTCCGAGGCGGCACGGTCCGCCGCCTCGCGCCACGCCGGACAGGAGGTTGCCTGATGGTCAGCCGCGCAGATCGCAGTCCCTTCGCCGAATGGCTCTGGACCGTCGACCGGTATCTCGTTGCCGGCTTCATCATCCTGATGATCGGCGGGATCGTCCTGTCCTTCGCGGCCAGTCCGGCGGTCGCCGAGCGGCTCGGGATCGACAGCTATCATTTCATCAAGCGGCAGGCGATGTTCCTGCTGCCGGCACTGGCGCTGATGCTGGCGATCTCGGCGCTGAGCCCGCGCATGGTGCGCCGCGCTGCGCTGCTGCTCTTTGCGGTCGCGCTGGTGATGATGGTGGCGACGCTCTTCATCGGCATGGAGGCCAAGGGCGCCAGGCGCTGGATCAACCTGCTCGGCTTTTCGATCCAGCCCTCGGAGTTTCTCAAGCCCGCGCTGATCGTTCTGGTTTCCTTCCTGCTCTCGGAAGGCGGCCGCCGGCCCGAGGTTCCCGGAACGCTGTTCTCGCTGCTGCTGTTCATCATGGCGGCCGCCCTGCTTGTCGCCCAGCCCGACTTCGGCCAGACCATGCTGCTGGCCCTGGTCTTTGCGGCGCTGATCTTCCTGAACGGCCTGTCATGGATGGCAATCGTGCCGATCGGCACGCTCGGCGTCGGCGGTCTGGTCGCGGCCTATGTCATGCTCCCCCACGTGCAAAGTCGCGTCGACCGGTTCCTCGATCCGAGTTCGGGCGACACGTTCAACATCGACCGGGCGATCGAGGCCTTCGTCGCCGGCAGCTGGTTCGGCCGCGGACCCGGCGAGGGCACCATCAAGCGCGTCCTGCCGGAAAGCCATACGGATTTCATCTTCGCCGTCGCCGCGGAGGAGTTCGGCATCGTCGTCTGCCTGCTGCTGCTTCTGGTCTTCACCTTCGTGGTGCTGCGCGGGCTCTCGCACGCCGCACAGGACAGCGACCCCTTCGGCCGGCTGGCGACCGCCGGACTGATGGTGCTCTTCGGCATCCAGGCCTGCATCAACATGGCGGTGAACCTCAACCTGATGCCCGCCAAGGGCATGACCCTGCCCTTCATCTCCTATGGCGGCTCCTCGCTGCTGGCGACCGCCATCTCGATGGGTTTCGTCCTGGCCCTGACGCGACGACGTCCGCAAGCCTCACGCTCCGACAGCGTGATCGTTTCGCGGCTGTCTCCCGCCAGTCTGTCGTAGGCGAGGCGTCATGACCCGGACGTTTCTCCTTACCGCCGGCGGCACCGGCGGCCATCTCTTTCCCGCGCAGGCGCTGGCGGGCGAACTGGTCCGGCGCGGCCATGTGGTGGAACTTGCGACCGACCACCGGGTCAGCGACTACGGGTCCGACTTTCCCGCCCGCGCGGTGCATGTGATCTCCTCGGCGACGCTGGGCGGACGGTCGCCTGTGGCGCTCGCACGTACCGCCTGGAAGCTCGGCAAGGGCCTGCTGCAGGCGCGCGCGCTGATCCGGCGGTTGCGGCCCGATGCGGTGGTCGGCTTCGGCGGCTATCCGACCTTCCCGCCGATGTTCGCGGCCTTCCTCGGCGGCGTGCCGAGCGTCCTGCACGAGGCGAACGCGGTGATGGGCCGGGCGAACCGGATGCTTGCCGGTCGCGCGAGCGCGGTGGCGACAAGCTTCCCGCTCGTGGGAGAGGCAGCGGGAGACCACGCGGCCAAGTCGGTTCGCACCGGCAATCCGGTGCGCGAGGCGGTCATCGCGGCAAGCGGCATGGCCTATTCGGTACCGCGCGCCGGAGGACCCTTCGCCCTTCTGGTCTTCGGCGGATCGCAGGGCGCGCGGTTCTTCTCCCAGGTGATGCCGGCGGCGCTGGAGTGCCTCGATCCGGAGACGCGCGGTCGTCTCTCGCTGGTACAGCAGTGCCGCGCGGAAGACATCGACACTGTGCGCGCCGCATGCGACCGGCTCGGCGTGACGGCGGAACTCGCTCCGTTCTTTTCCGACATGCCGGCGCGGATCGCCGGCGCGCATCTGGTGCTGTGCCGGTCGGGCGCCTCCAGCGTCAGCGAGCTGGCCGTGATCGGGCGGCCCTCGGTGCTGGTGCCGTTGCCGCATGCGCTGGACAACGACCAGGGCCGCAATGCGGAGGTGCTGGCGCGCGCCGGCGGTGCCTGGCCGGTCGACCAGGCCGAACTGAGCCCCGAACGGCTCGCGGCGTTGTTTGCCGAGCTGATGGATGCCCCGGAGCGTCTCGCGCAGGCGGCGGAGGCTGCACGCGCTGCGGGCCGGCCGGACGCGGTCTCGCTGCTCGCCGATCTTGTCGAACATGTGGCCGCGAAGACGCCGCTGGACGCGCTTGCGGCACGCGAAACCCAAAACGGAGACGCATCATGAAGATGCCCCAGGACCTCGGTCCGGTTCATTTCATCGGTATCGGCGGCATCGGCATGAGCGGCATCGCCGAAGTGCTGCACATGCTCGGTTACACCGTGCAGGGCTCGGACCTTTCCGAGAGCGCCAATGTCAAGCGGCTGCGCGACAAGGGCATTGCGGTGAAGGTCGGTCATGACGGCGCCAATATCGGCGACGCCCGTGTCGTCGTCGTCTCCTCGGCGATCAAGCGCGACAACCCGGAACTGATCGCCGCGCGCGAGCGGTTCCTGCCGATCGTGCGCCGCGCCGAGATGCTGGCCGAGTTGATGCGCTTCAAGCAGGCGATCGCCATCGGCGGCACGCACGGCAAGACGACGACCACCTCGATCATCGCCGCCGTGCTCGATGCGGGCGGTCTGGATCCGACCGTCATCAATGGCGGCATCATCAACGCCTACGGCACCAATGCCCGCATGGGACAGGGCGACTGGATGGTGGTGGAGGCGGACGAGTCCGATGGCACCTTCGTCAAGCTGCCGGCGGATATCGCCGTTGTCACCAATATCGATCCGGAACATCTCGATCATTACGGCGACTTCGACGGGGTGCGGGACGCCTTCCTGCAATTCGTCGAGAACGTGCCGTTCTACGGTTTCGCGGTGATGTGCCTCGACCATCCGGAAGTGCAGGCGATGGTCGGGCGGATCGAGGATCGCCAGGTCATCACCTATGGCCAGAACCGGCAGGCAGACGTTCGTTTCTTCGACCTGCGCACGCAAGGGGCGGCGTCGGTGTTCTCCGTCGAGCTGCGCGACCGGGTCGCCGGCACCGCCGAGACAGTCGAGGACCTGAGCCTGCCGATGCCCGGCCTGCACAATGTCTCCAACGCGACGGCGGCGATCGCGGTTGCCTGGAAGCTCGGCATCTCGCCCGAGCAGATCCGCAAGGGACTGGCGGCGTTCCGGGGTGTCAAGCGGCGCTTCACCCATACCGGCTCGGTGGACGGGATCGAGGTCTTCGACGACTACGCCCATCATCCGGTGGAAATCCGCGCCGTCCTGTCGGCCGCCCGCGCCGTTGCGCCGGGCAAGGTGGTCGCGGTTGTCCAGCCGCATCGCTACACGCGGCTGGAAAGCCTGTTCGACGAGTTCTCCGCCTGTTTCAACGACGCGGACCATGTGATCTGCGCGCCGGTCTACGCGGCCGGCGAGGCACCGCGCGAGGGCATCGACCATCACGCGCTTGCCAACGGCATTCGCGCCAGCGGCCACCGCAGCGTCCACGCGATTGCCAGCGAGGACGAGCTTGCCGGTACGGTGGCGCGGATCGCGGAGCCGGGCGACTATGTCGTCTGCCTGGGCGCGGGGAGCATCTCGCAATGGGCCCAGGTTCTCCCCGAAGCGCTGGCGGCCGCACGCGGCGGTGCCGGGACATGAGCTTTCCCGATCTCATCGGCAGGCACGGGCTGGACCGCATCGGGCTGCGCGGCAAGCTGACGGCGAACCAGCCGCTTTCGGCGGTGACCTGGTTTCGCGTCGGCGGGCCGGCGCAGCTTCTGTTCCAGCCCGCCGATACGGAAGATCTGGCCAACTTCCTGTCGCACCTGCCGGACGAGGTTCCGGTGCTGCCGATCGGCCTGGGATCGAACCTTTTGGTGCGCGACGGCGGCATTGCGGGCGTCGTGGTCAGGCTCGGCGCGAAGGGGTTCGGCGCGGTCACGGTGGAAGACGACGGAGCGATCCGCGCGGGCGCGGCGGTGCCCGACCGGCGGCTTGCCGAGGCAGCGGCGGAAGCCGGGCAGGGCGGCTTCGCCTTCTATGCCGGTATTCCGGGTGGACTGGGCGGCGCCTTGCGCATGAATGCCGGCGCGCATGGCAGCGAGACCGCCGATGTGATGGTCGAGGTGAGCGGTGTGACGCGGGCCGGGGAGATCGTGCACCTGAGCCGTGCCGATATGGAGTATCGCTACCGGCACAGCGCGCAGCCCGGCGACACGATCTTCACCGAGGCGGTGTTTCGCGGAGAACCGCGCGAGCGCGAGGCGATCCGCGCCGAGATGGCCGACGTCCAGGCCCATCGCGAGGCGGCCCAGCCGATCCGCGAGAAGACCGGCGGCTCGACATTCAAGAACCCGCCGGGACATTCCGCCTGGAAGCTGGTCGATGCGGCAGGCGGTCGCGGGCTGCAGATCGGCGGCGCGCGGATGTCGGACATGCATTGCAATTTCATGATCAACACAGGCGAGGCCTCGGCCGAAGACCTGGAACGGCTCGGCGAAACGGTTCGCGCCCGCGTCCTGGAGACCAGCGGGATCGCGCTGGAATGGGAAATCAAGCGGCTCGGGCTGTGGCCTGACGGGGTCGGGATCTTGCCGTTTCTCGGCACACGACAGGAAGAGGAGGCATCCCATGGCTGAGCGCAAGCATGTCGCGGTGCTGATGGGCGGCTGGTCCGCCGAACGCCCGGTCAGCCTCTGGTCCGGCGAGGGTTGTGCTGCCGCGCTGGAGCGGGCCGGCTACCGGGTGACCCGGGTCGACGTGCAGCGGGATATCGCCGCCGTGCTGCAGGAGCTGAAGCCCGACGTGGCGTTCAACGCCCTGCATGGCCCGTTCGGCGAGGATGGCTGCATCCAGGGGCTGCTGGAGATCCTGGGGATCCCCTACACGCATTCCGGGGTGGCCGCGTCGGCGCTCGCCATGGACAAGCAGAAGGCCAAGGCGGTGATGAAGGCGGCCGGCATTCCGGTCGCAGAACACAAGGTGCTGCACCGGCTGGAAGCGGCCAAGGCACACGCCCTGCCGCCGCCCTATGTCGCCAAGCCGGTGCGCGAGGGCTCGTCCTTCGGCGTGCTGATCGTCAGGGAGAATGCCGAGCACCCGCCGCAGGAGCTCTATCGCGAGGACTGGCCCTATGGCGACATCGTCATGGTGGAGCGCTACATCCCCGGCCGGGAGCTGACCTGCGCGGTGATGGGCAATGTGGCGCTGGGGGTCACCGAGGTGATGCCGCTCGGCCACGGCTTCTACGATTTCGACGCCAAATATGCTCCCGGCGGATCACAACACGTCCTGCCGGCGGAAATTTCACCATTTGTTTACCAAGAAGTACAGAAACTCAGCTTAAGGGCGCATCAGGCACTCGGCTGCAAGGGCGTTACACGGGCAGATTTTCGCTTCGACGAACAGCGAGGCGGCGGCGGCGAGCTGATCTGCCTTGAAGTGAATACACAGCCCGGAATGACCCAGACCTCGCTTGTGCCGGAGATCGCCGCGCATGCCGGGCACTCGTATGAAGACCTGACCAGCTGGATGGTGGAGAACGCAAGTTGCGGACGATAAAGGCAAAACGGGGTGAGGACATGGTCCTGCCGATCGAGGCGGCGCTCGCGCCGCGCGGTCGCGGCGTGCCCCGATTGCATCGGCGTCCCCTGTGGCGCGCCGCCGGCTTTTTGCAGGACCTGCCCGAGTGGACGGGCACGGCCGGGGCGTTGGCGTTTCTCTCGGCAACGGTTTTTTACGCTCTGGTTGTGGGCGGCTACGCGCGCACGGTAAGCGAATCACTGACATCGGCCGCCGGATTCGAGATCGCGGCGGTCAAACTTTCCGGCCAGAAGGAAACCACCGAGTTCGAAATTCTCGAGGCGCTGGAAATCCAGGCCGGCACGTCGCTGGCGCTGTTCGACGCGGCGGCGGCGCGCGAGCGGCTGTCGCGCATCCCGTGGATCGAGACGGTTTCGGTGCAGAAGCTTTATCCGGGCACCCTGCAGGTCAGCATCGACGAGCGCGATGCCTACGCGCTGTGGCAGCGCGGCGACAGCCTGTCGGTGATCGACGCCAAGGGCCAGGTGATCAGCGACGATGTCGACGGGCGCTACGCCAACCTTTTGATGCTGGTCGGCCATGGCGCGCAGTATCGCGGGGCGGAAATCCTCGACGCGCTCGGCGCCGTGCCGGAACTGCGTTCGCGGGTGCGGGCCGCCCGGCTGGTGTCGGACCGCCGCTGGGACCTGCTGCTGGAGAACGGCATCACCGTGCGCCTGCCGGAACATGATGTGGCGCGCGCGCTGGACGACGTGATGCGCATGGACAACGAGACGGGTCTTTTGACCCGGGACATCACCGTCGTCGACATCCGGTTGCCCGACAGGGTGGTCGTGCGGCTGACGGACGAGGCGGCCCTGCGCCGCAAGGCCGAGATGAAGACACGCGGCAAGGTCCGACGGACGGGAGGCGACGCATGAGCCGCCAGAAAACCCCGATCTACCTGCCGCGCATGCGTCCGCTCCCCGGACGCCGTGCGGTCGTCGTGTCGGTTCTCGACATCGGCTCGACCAAGGTCTGCTGCCTGATCGCCAAGCTGAGCCCGCGCAACGACGACTGCGTGCTGCCGGGACGTACCCATGCGATCGAGGTGCTCGGTTACGGCTATCAGCGTTCGCGCGGCCTGAAGTCGGGCGTGGTGGTCGACATGGATGCCGCCGAACAGGCGATCCGCCTGGCGGTGGACGCGGCCGAGCGGATGGCCGGACTGACCGTGGAATCGCTGATCACCAACGTGACCTGCGGACGGCTGCATTCCGAGATCATCACCGCCAGCGTCGGCCTTGCCTCCGATGCGGTGTGCGAGGCGGATATCCAGCGGGTGCTTTCCGCCGGCAGTGCCCACTCGGTCGCCGAGGGGCGGGCCGTCATGCATGCCCTGCCGATCGCCTACACGCTCGACGGCAATCGCGGCATGCGCGACCCGCGCGGCATGATCGGGCGTCGGCTCGGTGTCGACATGCAGGTGGTGACCGCCGAAGTGGCGCCGGTGCGCAATCTGGAGCTTTGCATCAATCGCGGCCATCTGGCGGTCGAGACGATGGTCGCGACGCCTTATGCGAGCGGTCTGTCGACCCTGGTCGAGGACGAGACCGAACTCGGCGTCGCCTGCGTCGACATGGGCGGCGGCACGACGACGCTCTCGGTCTTTGTCGAGGGGCAGATGGTGCACACGGACGCGATCGCCGTCGGCGGCCATCACGTGACGATGGACATCGCGCGGGCGCTGTCGACGCGGCTGGCCGATGCCGAACGCATCAAGACCTTGCAGGGATCGGCCCTGCCCAGCGGTGCCGACGACCGCGATCTGATCATGATCCCGCCGGTCGATGCCGACGGGGACCTGCCGCACCAGATCCCGCGCTCGATGCTGACGCGGGTGATCGTGCCTCGGGTCGAGGAAATCATGGAGCTGGTGCGCGACCGGCTGACCGCCTCCGGCTTCGCCGGACGGGTCGGCAAGCGCATCGTTCTGACCGGTGGCGCGAGCCAGCTCACGGGACTGAGCGATGTCGCGCGCCGGGTGCTCGGCCGTCAGGTTCGGCTCGGACGCCCGCTCGGCGTCGCGGGCCTGCCCGAGGCGGCCAAGGGACCTGCCTTCGCCGCCGCCGTCGGCCTGCTGATCTATCCGCAGGTCGCACAGGTGGAACAGTTCCAGCCGCGCGGCGCGGGCACAAGGTGGACATTGGGATCAAGCACGCTGGCCAGGGTCGGCAACTGGATCCGCGAGAGTTTCTGAGGCGGGCAACTGCCTCGGAAAACGCCGGGCGCACTCCCGGCGGACGACGAGGGAACGAGGATTAGTGAAGGAGCCAGAACGGGTCCTTCAAGGGGTCGCGAGGAAGCCATGACCATCAACTTGAAAATGCCAGATCTTCAGGAACTGAAGCCAAGAATTACGGTGTTCGGCGTCGGTGGCGCCGGTGGCAACGCCGTCAACAACATGATCCAGGCCGGTCTGCTGGGCTGCGACTTCGTCGTGGCCAACACCGACGCCCAGGCGCTGGCCAGCAATCACGCCGAGCGTGTCGTCCAGATGGGCGTTGCCGTGACCGAGGGCCTTGGCGCCGGTTCGCAGCCCGATGTCGGCGCGGCGGCGGCCGAAGAGGTCATCGACGAGATCAACGATCACCTGTCCGGCTCGCACATGGTGTTCATCACCGCGGGCATGGGCGGCGGCACCGGCACCGGCGCTGCTCCGGTGATCGCCCGCGCCGCGCGCGAGATGGGTATACTGACCGTCGGTGTGGTCACCAAACCGTTCCAGTTCGAGGGCGTGCGCCGCATGCGCATCGCCGAAGCCGGGATCACCGAGTTGCAGAAGGCGGTCGACACGCTGATCGTCATCCCCAACCAGAACCTGTTCCGTATCGCCAATGCGCAGACCACCTTCGCCGACGCCTTCGCGATGGCCGACCAGGTGCTCTACTCGGGCGTGGCCTGCATCACCGACCTGATGGTCAAGGAAGGCCTGATCAACCTCGACTTCGCCGATGTGCGCTCGATCATGCGCGGCATGGGCAAGGCGATGATGGGTACCGGCGAGGCCTCGGGCGACCAGCGGGCCATGCAGGCGGCGGAAGCGGCGATCGCCAACCCGCTGCTTGACGAGACCTCGATGAAGGGCGCGCGCGGCCTGTTGATCTCGATCACCGGCGGCAACGACCTGACCCTGTTCGAACTCGACGAGGCGGCAACCCGCATTCGCGAGGAAGTCGATGCGGATGCCAACATTATACTCGGCGCAACCTTCGACGAGAGCCTCGACGGGATCATCCGCGTGTCGGTTGTCGCTACCGGCATCGACAAGGAGCTGCGCGAGGACGTCTCGCCGGCCGAGGCCCGCATGGCGGAACTCACCGAGCGGCTGAAGACGATTTCCGACCCCGCCCCGGCGGCCCGGCCGAAGCCGGCCGTCGCTGCAACGCGGGCGCCCGCCCCGATGCGTGCCGCCGCCGCGGAACGCATCGAGCAGGAACTCGAGATCCCCGAGCCGGTGCAGGCTTCGACCGACCCGGACGTGGAAATCGCGCCGTTCTCGCCGGCTCCCGGCATGATCGGCGAGGACGCTCCGCTGGCCGACTTCGACGAGGCGGACCTGGCCGAGCCGGTTGCCGATGCGCCGGCCGTCGAACCCTATATTCCCCCGGTTGCCGAAAGCGTCGCGCAGCCCTCGCGGATGCCCTCCATCGAGGATTTTCCGCCGGTGGCGCAGCGTGAGATGCGGGCGCATACCCGCGTCGAGGACGACGAGCACCATCACGGCGACGAGCGTCGCCCGATGAGCCTGCTGCGCCGTCTCGCCAGCGGCTTCGGTCGCCACGACGAGGACGAGGAAATGGAGCATGCCGCCGGTGCCGAGCCGGTGCAGGCCCCGCGTGCCCAGCAGCCCGTCGCCCCGGCCCCGCGGCCCGCTCCCGCTCCGGCGCGCGAGCCCCAGGCGGCTCAGCGTCCCGCCCAGGCCCCGGTCCGGCAGCAGGCCCCGGCCCAGCAGCAGGCTCCGGCCATGCGTCCGGCCGCTCCGCGCCCGGCAGCACAGGGCGCGGCCGGCCAGCTTGACCTGACCGGTCGTCCGGCTCCGCAGCCGCGTACCCTGTCGGAAGAAGACCAGCTCGAGATCCCGGCTTTCCTTCGTCGTCAGGCGAACTGACCGGGGCTCGTCCTCACGACCCTCCCTCAACGGGCGATCCGGCTCCTCACCGGATCGCCCGCCGTCGGGAGACTTTCCGAAATTTCCCATATTTTTCAATGTTATGAAATTTAATGAACCGTTACATATCGTAACAAAGCTTTATTTCTTATCCCTCATGCCCTGCCTGTATGGTCAGCCTGCGATTGATCAGGTGCGCGAATCGTGCATCCGCGCCCGGCAGCCTTGAGCACTAGGCATTTTCCGGTCCTGCATCGCTCGCATCAGGGTTTCTAGGCCATTGCAGACAGGACGATCTGGTGATGAAAGTAGGTTCCGACCGGCAGATGACACTTGCCGGATCCGTCTCTCTGCAGGGAATTGGCGTCCATTCCGGCAATCCGGCCGAAGTCACGCTGCATCCCGCCGATGCCGGCACCGGCTTCGTCTTCGTCAACCGTGATCCTGAAAGCGGCCGCGAGGTCGAACTTCCGGCGCATTGGCGCGCCGTTTCCGCCACCGCCCTTTGCACCGTCCTCGGCGATCCGAAGGCCGGTGGCGTTTCGACCGTCGAGCATCTCATGGCCGCCCTGCGCGGGATTGGCGTCGACAATGCCCTGATCGAGATGGACGGGCCGGAAATGCCGATCATGGACGGCAGTTCGGAGGCGTTTGTCACCGCCATCGATTCCGTCGGACTGCGCAAGCTTGCCGCTCCCCGTCGCTATATCCGCATCAAGAAGACCGTGCGCGTCGACCAGGGCAGTGCCTGGTGCGAGCTGCGCCCCTTCGACGGATGCCGCTTCGACGTCACCATCGATTTCGACGCGGCGGTCATCGGCCGCCAGTCGATGGTTCTCGATCTCGAGGCGGAGAACTTCCGCAACGAGCTCTGCCGCGCCCGTACCTTCGGTTCGGTGCAGGATGTGGAGAAGCTTTGGTCGATGGGCTTTGCCCTCGGCTCCTCGCTGGAGAACTCGGTGGCGATCTCCGAGGGTCAGGTCCTGAATCCGGAAGGCACGCGCTGGTCGGACGAGTTCGTTCGACACAAGATGCTCGATGCGGTCGGCGACCTTGCGCTTGCCGGGCTTCCCTTCCTGGGCCTTTACCGCTCCTACAAGGGCGGACACCGGATGAACCACGCCATTCTGGTCGAGCTGTTCGAGAAGGCCGGCAAGGATGCCTTCGAGATCGTCGAGCGCTCTTCGGACCGCACGGCTCCGCCGGTTCACGCCGACGAGCCGCGTCTTGCGGTTGCGCAGGGTGCTTCCTGAGCTGCTGCTTTGCGGCGCTCCGGATGCCGGCCCGTCCCGTTTGCGGCGGCGGCTTCGTCTTCGTGGCCATAAAAAAGCGACAAATGTCCCTCACACGGCGTGACGCGAGCGGGTTTTTTCCGTTACAACACGGCCTGATCGCGGTTTGATGGCGGGCGACGCGGAGCGGATGCTCCGGTCCTGTCCGCCGCCGGGGCAAGTGATCCGGCATGACAGCGCCCGGCAGGATCTGGCGGTGCGGCACGGAAGCGGCGTCAGCGGCCGGAGCGAGTTGAGGAGTGAGTTTACGTGATGGCGGCAGTGCCCATTTCCAACGCGGACGGATCGGTTTCCGGTCGACTGCGCAGAACGACGATTGCCACGCTTGCCGTTGCCGCGCTGATGCTCGGTGCCTGCTCCTCGACCGATGACGAAGATTTCGCGACCAACGACACACCGCCGGAAGTGCTGTTCAACGAAGGCCTGGCGCTGCGCAATGACGGCAAGCTGAGCGACGCGCGGTTGAAATTCCAGGAAGTCGACAAGCTTCATCCCTATTCGGAATATTCCCGCAAATCCCTGATCAACCTTGCCTTTCTGAACTATTCCCTGGGCAAGTTCCCCGAAGCGATCACAGCCGCCAAGCGCTTCACGACGCTGTACCCGGGCAATGAAGACAGCGCCTATGCGCTCTACATCATCGGCCAGTCCTACAACAAGCAGATCCCGGACGTCACGCGCGACCAGGAAATGACCCAGCGCGCGCTGGCCGCCTATGGCGAGCTGATCCAGCGCTATCCGGATTCCGAGTATGCCGAGGATGCCCGCACCAAGATCCGCGTCGCCCAGGACCAGCTGGCCGGCAAGGAGATGGAAGTCGGGCGTTTCTACCTGAAACGGAATCACCAGATTGCGGCGATCAACCGTTTCAAGGTCGTGGTCACCAACTACCAGACCACCCGTCATATCGAAGAGGCGTTGTTCCGGCTTGTCGAGACCTATTACGCCCTGGGCGTGGTCAACGAGGCTCAGACGGCCGCCGCCGTGCTCGGGCACAATTTCCCCGACAGCCAGTGGTACAAGGACGCCTTCAGCCTGCTGAAGACCGGTGGTTATTCGCCGAACGAGGATTCGGGC
The DNA here is from genome assembly GCF_965276915.1 of Stappia sp. GTDB lineage: Bacteria > Pseudomonadota > Alphaproteobacteria > Rhizobiales > Stappiaceae > Stappia. The sequence goes on along the minus strand of NZ_OZ255709.1, from coordinate 4,375,190 downwards.
AGCTGGATCAGCCGCGCTTTCAAGGGCATCTCGCTGTAGCGTTTTCCCGGACGCAGGAATGATCCCGGCGCGGGACGGCTTGCGGGTTTCGTCATTCTGGGCGTTGCGGCGGGGCGCCTCCTGCGGCTACATCTGAAGCGTCATCCTCGCGCGGCGCGCTTTCCGGCGTTGCCGCATCAACCCGGTCCGGTCATCCGCTCGCATGCTCGCCGCGCTTGCCATTCGCGATATCGTCCTGATCGACCGTCTCGACCTGTCCTTCGGCGCCGGCATGTCGGTGCTGACGGGCGAGACGGGTGCAGGCAAATCCATTCTCCTCGACGCGCTCAGCCTTGCGCTTGGCGGGCGCGGCGACGCCGGGCTTGTGCGTAACGGCCAGTCGCAGGGGCAGGTGACCGCGGCCTTCGACGTGCCCATGGCGCATCCTGTGCGCGCGCTGCTGCGCGACAACGACCTGGAGGCGGACGGCGACGTCATCCTGCGCAGGGTACAGGCCGAGGACGGACGCAGCCGCGCCTTCATCAACGATTCTCCCGTCAGTGTCGCGCTGCTGCGCCAGGCCGGCGGCCTGCTGGTCGAGATCCACGGCCAGAACGAGGCGCGCGCCTATACCGACCCGGCCGAGCACCGGCGGCTGCTCGATTCCTTCGGCGAATGCGATGGCGACCGGGCCGCGGTCAATGCGGCCCATGGCGCGATGCGCAAGGCGTCGAAGGCGCTGGCCGAGCACGAGGAACGGATCGCGGCCGCGCGCCGCGAGGCGGACTACCTGCGGGCCTCGGCCGAGGAACTGGCGACACTGGCACCGCTTGCCGGCGAGGAGGAAGAGCTGGCCGCATCGCGCCAGTCGATGATGCAGGTGGAGAAGATCGCCGGCGATCTCGGCGAAGCCTTCGAGGCGCTGAACGGGACTGCTTCGCCGATTTCGGAAGTCGCCTCGCTGTGGCGGCGGCTGGAGCGCAAGGCGGAACAGGCGCCGCAGCTTCTCTCGGCGCCCGTCGGCTTCCTTGCCGAGGCACTGGACCGGCTGGAGGATGCAAGGGCCGGGCTCGAGGCGGCCGTGCGCGAGACCGAGTTCGACCCGCGTGCGCTGGAAGCGACCGAGGAACGGCTCTTCGCGCTGCGCGCGGCGGCCCGCAAGTATCAGGTCGCGGTCGATCAACTGCCCGACATCAAGGCGCGCTTCGAGGCGGATCTTGCCGCGCTCGATGCCGGCGAGGAGGCGCTTGCCGGCCTCGCCGAGGCGGCGAAGGCGGCGCAGGCCGACTATGACGCGAAGGCGCTCGCGCTGTCCGCCCGGCGCCGTCAGGCCGGGGCGGCCCTGGAGGCCGCGGTGGCGGGGGAACTGCCGGACCTGAAACTGGAGCGCGCGCGGTTCATCGTGCAACTCGAGACGGACGCGGCCGAGCGCGGCCGCGACGGCATAGACCAGGTCGAGTTCTGGGTGCAGACCAACCCGGGCACGAAACCGGGGGCGATGATGAAGGTCGCCTCGGGGGGCGAGCTGTCGCGGTTCCTGCTGGCGCTGAAAGTGTCGCTTGCCGACAAGGGATCCGCGCCGACCCTCGTTTTTGACGAGATCGACACAGGCGTCGGCGGTGCCGTGGCGGAGGCGATCGGCAACCGACTTGCGCGGCTTGCCGGCAAGGTGCAGGTGCTGACCGTCACGCATGCCCCGCAGGTGGCTGCAAAGGCCGGCGGGCATTTCCTGATCCTCAAGGAGGATGCCGGGGAGGACCGGGTCGCGACGCGCGTGCAGCGCATAGATGTCGATCATCGGCGCGAGGAGATCGCGCGCATGCTGGCCGGTGCAACCATCACCGACGAGGCTCGCGCCGCCGCCGACCGGCTGCTTGCCGACGCGCCGGACCCCTAGGCTTCCCGGCGCTGTCTCCTTGTGGTGGGAAAGCACGCCTTTGCGGTTTCCCGGCGGATTGATACACCCCATACTCCGGTGACGGATCGCGGGCGGCGGCAGGGCCGGCGACGCGGATCCCCGATCTTTCCGCCTGCCGGTCCGAGACGCCGGCCAACCAGCTGCGATCCCGCCATGCCCGATACAGACCTTGCCGCCCGCGCCGTCGAAGACCTGACGCTGGAGGAGGCCGCCACCGAGCTGGCACGGCTCGCCGAGGAGATCGCCGGGCACGACCGGCGCTATCACGGCGAGGACGCGCCGGTTATTACCGATGCCGAGTACGATGCCCTGAAGCGGCGCAACGATGCGATCGAGGCGCGGTTTCCGAGCCTGCTGCGCAGCGACAGTCCTTCGCAGCGTGTTGGCAGCGCTCCCTCCGAGGGCTTCGGCAAGGTCACCCATGCGATCCCCATGCTGTCGCTGGACAACGCCTTTTCCGACGAGGACGTGCGCGACTTCTTCGGCCGCATCCGCCGTTTCCTGAAGATCGATCCGCTGATGGGGGCGATTGCCGTCACCGTCGAGCCGAAGATCGACGGGCTGTCGCTGTCGCTGCGCTACGAGAAGCGTCGCCTGGTCACCGCGGCAACCCGCGGCGACGGGGCGGTCGGCGAAAACGTCACCCAGAACGCGCTGACGATCGAGGATATTCCCCAGCGCCTGCCGGACGATGCGCCGGACGTGGTCGAGGTGCGCGGCGAGGTCTACATGCGCCACGAGGACTTCCGCGCCCTCAATGCAAGGATGGAGACGCAAGGCGGCAAGGTCTTCGCCAATCCGCGCAACGCGGCGGCCGGATCGTTGCGCCAGCTCAACCCGGAGGTGACGCGCTCGCGCCCCTTGCGCTTCTTCGCCTATGCCTGGGGCGAGATGGGGGCCATGCCCGCCGACACGCAATACGGGATGGTGCAGACGCTCGGGACCTGGGGTTTTACCGTCAACGACCGCATGCGGCGCTGCGAGACCGTCGAGGAGATCCTTGACGCCTATCACGGCATCGAGGAGGAGAGGGCGCTGCTCGGTTATGACATCGACGGCATGGTCTACAAGGTCGACCGGCTCGACCTGCAGGGACGCCTTGGCTATGTCTCGCGGGCGCCCCGCTGGGCGGTGGCGCACAAGTTCCCGGCCGAGAAGGCCTTCACCGTGCTCAACGACATCGAGATCCAGGTGGGGCGCACGGGCGCGCTGACGCCCGTCGCCAAGCTCGAACCGGTGACCGTCGGCGGTGTCGTCGTTTCCAACGCGACGCTGCACAACGAGGATTACATCAAGGGCATCGGACAGGACGGCGAACCCTTGCGCGGCGGCAAGGAGATCCGGGTCGGTGACACGGTGCAGATCCAGCGCGCCGGCGACGTCATTCCGCAGATCGTCGATATCGACCTCGACAAGCGACCCAAGGATTCTGAGCCTTACAAGTTTCCCGAGGTCTGTCCGGCCTGCGGCAGCCATGCGGTGCGCGACACGAACCCGGCGAGCGGGAAGATCGACGCAGTGCGCCGCTGCACCGGCGGGCTGGTCTGCCCGGCGCAGGCCAAGGAGAAGCTGAAGCATTTCGTCTCGCGCCTTGCCTTCGACATCGAGGGGCTCGGCGACAAGCAGGTCGAGTTCTTCTTCGACCTGCCGATGGAGGAGGGAGGCATCCGCCAGCCTGCCGACATCTTCACGCTTGCCGAACGTGACGCCGCCTCGCCGCTGATCAAGCTCAGGAACCGCGATGGCTGGGGCGAGACGAGCGCCGCCAATCTCTTCGCCGCGATCGAGGCGCGCCGGGAGGTGCCGCTCAACCGGGTGATCTACGCGCTCGGCATCCGGCATGTGGGCGAGGGCAACGCCAAGCTGCTCGCCCGCCACTATCATGATTGGGAAAGCTTACAGGCAGCGATGCTTGCTGCGGCCGATTCCGGGTCCGATGCCTGGGCGGAACTGATGGACATCGACGGCATCGGCGAGACGGTGGCGCGCGCGGTGGTCGAGTTCTTCGCCGAGAGTCACAATCGCGAGGCGCTGGATGCATTGATGCAAGAGATCCGGCCGCAGGCGATGGAACGGGTCGAGGCCGATGCAAGCCCGGTCGCCGGCAAGACGCTGGTCTTCACCGGCAGCCTGGAGAAGATGAGCCGCGACGAGGCCAAGGCGCGGGCCGAGGCCATGGGCGCGAAAGTCTCAGGTTCGGTATCGAAGAAGACGGACCTCGTCATTGCCGGTCCGGGCGCCGGCTCCAAGCTGAAGAAGGCCGCCGATCTCGGCATCGAGGTCATCGACGAGGATGCCTGGATCGAGATGGCTGGCGGCTGACCAGGGGGGTTCGGCGCGGCTTTGCAGGGTTCCGGCCGGCCGCCCCTCCTAAGGACGGGCAAACTTGCTATATTGGTCCAAACAGCGAACAGATTCGCGGTGACCCGATCGCGACCAACCCGTCGAGACATGACAGTCAATGCCCGATTCCAATGGCGAGCGCTTCTCCACCTCCCACCACGCCTCAGGTCCCGGAGAGCCGGTGCCCGTGCGGCCGGCGGGCGGCAGTGGCATTGCCGCCCGGGCCCAGGCGGGCCTCGCGCGCCCGGCGGCGAACGCTACCTATCTTGACGGGCTGAACCCGGAACAGCGCGAAGCGGTGGAGACGCTGGACGGGCCGGTGCTGGTGCTTGCCGGTGCCGGCACCGGCAAGACGCGGGTTCTGACCACCCGCATCGGCCATATCCTTGCGACGCGGCGCGCCTTTCCGAGCCAGATCCTCGCGGTGACCTTCACCAACAAGGCCGCGCGCGAAATGAAGGAGCGGATCGAGCGGCTGATCGGCGACAGCGCGGAAGGGATGCCCTGGCTTGGCACGTTTCACTCGATCTGCGTCAAGATCCTGCGCCGCCACGCGGAGCTTGTGGGCCTCAAGTCCGGGTTCTCGATCCTCGACACCGACGACCAGATCAGGCTGATCAAGCAGATCATCCAGGCCGAGGGGCTCGACGACAAGCGCTGGACGGCACGTGCCTTCGCAGGCCAGTTAGATGGCTGGAAGAACCGCGGCCTGACGCCCGCCCAGGTGCCGGAAGGCGAGGCGCGCTCGTTTGGCAACGGCAAGGGCCGCTCGCTCTACGAGCAGTACCAGGAGCGGCTGTCGATCCTCAACGCCGCCGATTTCGGCGATCTCCTGCTGCATGTCATCACGCTGTTCCGAGACAATCCGGACGTGCTCGGGGAATACCAGCGCCGCTTCGTCTTCATGCTGGTCGACGAGTACCAGGACACCAATATCGCGCAGTACCTGTTCCTGCGCCTGCTGGCCCAGGGCAATGCGAATATCTGCTGCGTGGGCGATGACGACCAGTCGATCTATGGCTGGCGCGGCGCCGAGGTCGACAACATCCTGCGCTTCGACCACGATTTCCCCGGCGCCAAGGTGATCCGGCTGGAACGCAATTACCGTTCGACGAGCCATATCCTGGCGACCGCCTCGCATCTGATCGCCCACAATGAAGGCCGGCTCGGCAAGACGCTGTTCACCGACGTGGTCGATGACGAGGAAGAGGATGTCCGCGTCTCGGTGGCGGCAGCCTGGGATTCGGAGGAGGAGGCGCGCGCCATCGGCGACGAGATCGAGGCGCTGCAGGCCAAGGGGCACGGCCTCGACACGATGGCGATCCTGGTGCGCGCCTCGTTCCAGATGCGCGAGTTCGAGGACCGGTTCGTGACGCTTGGCGTCAACTACCGGGTGATCGGCGGACCGCGCTTCTACGAGCGCATGGAGATCCGCGATGCGATGGCCTATTTCCGCTGCATCGTGCAGCCGGCCGACGACCTTGCCTTCGAACGCATCGTCAACACGCCGAAGCGGGGGCTGGGCGAGGCGAGCCTGAAGATCGTTCACGCCTATGCGCGGGCGAACCGCATTCCCTTGATGCAGTCGGCCTCCGACATCTGCCAGACCGAGGAACTGAAGCCGAAGGCCCGCACCGCCCTGCGCATGCTGCTGGCGGAATTCGACCGCTGGCGCGACCTGATGCCGGCCATGTCGCATACCGAGCTTGCCGAGATCGTGCTCGACGAGAGCGGCTACACGGAGATGTGGCGCAACGACCGTTCGGCCGAGGCGCCGGGCCGGCTCGACAACCTCAAGGAACTGGTCCGTTCCATGGACGACTTCGAATCGCTGCCGGGCTTTCTGGAGCATGTCGCGCTGGTCATGGACCGGGACGCGCAAGGCTCGAACGAGGCGGTCTCCATCATGACGCTGCATTCGGCCAAGGGTCTGGAGTTCGACACGGTCTTCCTGCCCGGCTGGGAGGAGGGGCTTTTCCCCCATCAAAGGGCGCTCGACGAAAGCGGCCGAGCCGGGCTGGAGGAAGAGCGCCGGCTTGCCTATGTGGGTGTCACGCGGGCGCGCCGGCGCGCCAAGATCTGGTTCGCTTCCAACCGGCGCATCCACGGCATGTGGCAGAGCTCGATTCCGTCCCGCTTCCTCGATGAGTTGCCGGCCGACCATGTCGATGTGATCGCGCAGTCGAACAGCTACGGAGGCTATGGCGGCGGCGGCGGATACGGCGCCAGCCGCTTCGATACGCGCGATCCGTTCAAGTCGAGCTATTCGACGCCGGGCTGGCAGCGGGCGCAGAAGGCGCAGAAGGCTCAGGCCGGGGCGGACACGGGCGGTTTCGCCGGACGCATGGGGAGCGATCGCGCGCGCGGCGGCCCGCGAACCATCGAGGGGGAACTTGTCGCCCGCTCCGTTGCCGACGAGCCGTCGGCCTATACCATGGGCGAGCGCGTCTTCCATCTCAAGTTCGGCTACGGCGAGATCGTTGCCATCGAGGGCAACAAGCTGACGATCCAGTTCGACAAGGCCGGCCGGAAGAAGGTGCTCGACAGCTTCGTCGAGCGCCATTGACGGCGTATGGCGCCGGCCGGGGCCGCATTGCGACGATCCCGCGATATCGACCTGTTGACTGAAGCGCTGCGGGAGTTCGCCACATGCATTCCGTCGTCACCGCCATCGCCCTGATCGCCGTTGCCGGCGTTGCCGCGCAGTGGCTCGCCTGGCGCTTCCAGTTGCCCGCGATCGTGCTTCTGCTTGCGGCGGGCGTGCTGGCCGGCCCGGTGACGGGACTGGTGCAGCCGGACGTGCAATTCGCCGGCATCGTGCAGCCGCTGATCGCCGTCGCCGTGGCGATCATCCTGTTCGAAGGCGGCCTGACGCTGAATTTTCACCAGATCTCCGAAAGCGCCAAGGCGGTGCGCCGGATCGTCTTTCTCGGCGCGCCGATCGCTTTTGTGCTGGGCGCGGTCAACGCCTTCTACGTCGCCGAGCTCAGTCTCTGGCCGGCCCTGATCTTCGCCGGGATCCTTGTCGTCACCGGCCCGACGGTGATCATACCGCTGCTGCGACAGGCGAAGCTGACCCGGCGCCCGGCTGCGATCCTGCGCTGGGAGGCGATCCTGGCGGATCCGGTCGGGGCGCTGCTCGCGGTCTTCGTCTACGAAATATTCCTGGTCTCGTCCGGCCATCATGCGGCAGACGCGCTGGCCCTGCGGGTGGTCGCGGCGCTTGTCATCGGACTTGGCGGCGGCTGGTTCGCGGGCCGTGCGCTGGTGCGCGCCTTCGTTCATGGCCATGTGCCGGAGTTCCTCAAAATTCCGGTCATCCTCACCGTCGTGCTCGTCACCTATGCGCTGTCCAACGCGGTGCTGGAGGAGAGTGGTCTGCTGACGGTGACCATGCTGGGGCTCGCGCTCGGCAACTCCCGGATCGCTTCGCTCGGCGAGGTGAAGCGCTTCAAGGAAACCATGACGATCCTGCTCGTCTCGGGGGTCTTCATCATTCTCACCGCCTCGCTGGAGCCGGCGGCGCTGATATCGGCTCTCGACCTCAAGACACTGGCCTTCGTGCTCGTCCTCCTGCTGGTGGTGCGGCCGCTGTCGATCTGGCTGTCGACCATCGGGACGGGGCTGACCTTCAAGGAACGGCTGCTGGTCGGCTGGATCGCGCCGCGCGGCGTTGTCGCCGTCGCGGTGTCGGGTCTCTTCGCCGGGCTTCTCGCCTCGCGCGGCATCGCCGATGGCGAGCGCCTCGTGCCGCTTGCCTTCGCGGTGGTGGTGGCGACGGTGGTCGCCCACGGCTTCTCGATCGCCCCGCTTGCCCGGGCGCTGGGGCTTTCGACCGGCGGCGATGCAGGGCTGATGATCGTCGGCTCGGGCCGTTTCACCGTGGCGCTGGCGGCCAAGCTGAAGGAGCGCGACATTCCGGTGATGATCTCGGATCGCAACTGGGCCAGGCTGCGGCTGGCGCGGCAGGCCGGTGTGGACACGCACTATGGCGAGATCCTCTCGGAAGTGGCGGAACACACGATCTCGCTGACCTCCTACAGCCATCTTCTCGCGGCCACCGACAATGACGACTACAACGCGCTCATCTGCACGAATTTCGGCCCCGAGATCGGGCGCTCCAACGTTCTGCAGATCGGGCGCGACAAGGCCGAGACGCCGGAAAGCCGCCAGCTCATGGTGACGCTTGGCGGCCGCCCCTTCCTGGGGAGTGCCGGCGGCATCCATGCGCTCGACGCCAGGGTCGCGGAGAACTGGCGCATTTCCGCGACCACGCTCAGCAAGGAATACGACGGCGAAGCCCACGCCGCCGACCGGCCGGCGGATGCGGTCGCCTTGCTTGTCATCACCTCCGGCGGAAAGCTGCGGCCCGATGGCGGGGCGCGGAACGAGGCCCTGCGCGTCGGCGACACGATCGTCAGCCTGTTGCCGCCGGAAAAGGCGGGCAACTGACATCGGCCGGCCGTCGCGCTTTGGGGTGGTTGGCCATTGCGACGCGGCAACGGCAGGGCTATAGGCAGGCCATCGCGTCCAGCCGGAAGAGATCATGTCCACCATTCGTGTCCGCATCACCGCCCTAGAGATCGAGGCCAAGCGCATCTATGAGTTGCTGGTGCGCGACTTCGAGGACGACGGCAACCCGGTGACGGTGTTCGAATCCTCCGCCGACGGGCGCGAGTGGACGGCCGAGATCCTGCTGTTCGACATGAGCGAGACCGAAGCCGCCGCGCTTGTCCGCGACAGGCTGGGGGCGGATGCCTTCGCGGCGCCGGTCGAGGCGGTCGTTCTGGAGGACATCAACTGGGTGGAGAAGAGCCTGGAGGGCCTCTCCCCGGTGTCGGCGGGACGGTTCTTCGTGCATGGAAGCCATGACCGGGCGAAGCGCCCGCTCAACGGCATCCCGATCGAGATCGAGGCGGCGCTTGCCTTCGGTACCGGGCATCACGGCACGACCTCCGGATGCCTGATCGAGATCGACCGGTTGCTGTCGCGTCGCCGCTACAAGCGGTTGCTCGACCTGGGCACCGGAACCGGGGTGCTTGCCATCGCGATGGCTTTGCTTTCGCGCCAACCGGTGCTGGCCACCGACATCGATCCGGTCGCGACCCGCACGGCGGAGGCGAATGCCCGCCACAATCTCGCCGGCAGCCTGCTGCGAACGGCAACCGCGGCGGGCGTCGACCACCGGATCTTCGCCGAAGAAGGGCCGTTCGACCTTGTGGTGGCGAATATCCTCGCGCGTCCCCTGATGCGCATGGCCGCGGGCCTTGCGCGCCGGATGACGCCGTCTGCGACCCTCATCCTGTCGGGGCTGCGCGTGGAGGACGGTCCGCGCATCCTGTTCGCCTATGGAGCCCAGGGCTTCCATCTGGCCCGCCGGCAGAATCGCGATGGCTGGCTGACGCTGACGCTTGTGCGCGGACGCCGCGAGCCCTGAGAGCCGCAATCCGTCTTCGAAGCGCAAACCGGCCCAGAAACAAGACGGGTGCTGAAACGAAAACGGGCCCGGCGATCCGCCAGGCCCGTGTTTTACAGTGTTGTGCCGGTTCTTGCTCAGAACGCGGCGGTCAGCGATCCCTGACGCTCCAGCTCGGCGCGGTCGTAGCCGTAGGCGGCAAGCGTCGCGTCGTCGAGCGAGAGGAGGTAGCCGTTGACGTAACGGCGGGCCTGACGCTCACGCGCTGCGACCATCGAGTCGATGGCTTTGCGGAAGAGGCCCTTGGAGCCGTTGCGGGAAGCGCCGGCAATGGCAGTGGTGGTCGTGGTGGCAATGGCCATGATCTTTGTCTCCGGTTCGAGGTCTCTCTAAAAGAGCTTCCTCCCTCAAACTCTCAAGACAGAGTATGGGGGTGAGCGAGCCATGCGAAAAGTCCGATAAGTGCATGGCAGCGCTGCGAATGCTGCATGTGCGAATTCATAATATTGCAATGCAGCGGAGCAATTGCCGCATTGCGAAGCGCCGATTGCCCGCTGCGTGTGCAGAACCTGGGTCGAGCGGGCACAACGCCCTTTCGCCGACCCCTGTTTGGCGGTAGCGTTTCGCCATGTTCCAGTCCTTCGACAATGTCATCGACCCGTCCGTCGGCCCCGCGCGTTGCGCGGCCCTGCGGCAAGAGCTTCTCCGTCGCGGTCTCGACGGGTTCCTCGTTCCGCGTGCCGACGCGCACCAGGGGGAATATGTTCCGCCCTCGGATGCGCGGCTTGAATGGCTCACCGGGTTTGCCGGCTCGGCCGGGATGGCCGTGGTGCTGGCCGACACGGCGGCGATCTTCGTCGACGGCCGCTACACCATCCAGGTGCGCGAGCAGGTCGACACGCATGTCTTCCAGCCGCAGCACCTGATCGAGACGCCGCCGTCGGAGTGGCTGGCGGGAGAGCTGAAGGCGGGGCAGAAGCTCGGCTACGACCCGATGCTGCACACGATCAACGGCGCGCGCCGGCTTGGCGAGGCCTGTGCCTCGGCCGGGGCAGAGCTCGTTGCGGTCGAAACCAATCCCGTCGATGCGGTCCGGCACGACCGTCCGGCCGCACCGCTCGGTCTGGTGTCGGTTCATTCCGACGATCTTGCCGGCGAGGCGGCGCCTGCCAAGATCGCCCGCATGGCGACGGCCGTGGCGAGGGCGCGCGCCGATGCCTTTGTCCTGACGCAGCCCGATTCGATTGCCTGGCTCTTCAACATCCGTGGCAGCGACGTCTCGCACACCCCGCTGCCGCTGTCCTTTGCCATCCTTCCGGCGGAGGGGCGTCCTCAGGTCTTCATCGACGGCCGCAAGCTCACCAATGCCTCGCGCGACCATCTGGCGGAACTTGCCGGGATCGAGGCGCCGGCTTCCCTGCTTCCGGCGCTCGAGAAGCTCGGTCACAGCGGCGCCACCGTCATGCTCGACCCGGACTGGGCCGGGGCGGCCCTTGCCGCGGCCGTGAGCGAGGCGGGCGGCACGGTGCGGCACGGAGCGGACCCGATCACCCGTGCCAAGGCGGTCAAGAATGCCGCCGAAATCGCCGGGGCGAAGGCCGCGCACCTGCGCGACGGCGCCGCCTTCGCACGGTTTCTTGCCTGGTTCGACGCCGCCGTCGCGGCCGGCCCGCTCGACGAGATCGGCGTTGCCGAACGGCTGGAGGCGTTTCGCGCGGAAACCGGCAAACTGAAGGAAATCTCCTTCGACAGCATTTCGGCCGCCGGACCCAATGCCGCGATCTGTCACTACCGTGTAGATCGGCGCAGCAACCTGACGATCCCGGCCGACAGCCTGTTCCTGATCGATTCGGGCGGCCAGTACGAGGACGGCACCACCGATATCACCCGGACGCTTGCCGTCGGCACCGTTCCGGAGGAGCAGAAGCGCCATTTCACGCTCGTCCTGAAAGGGCATATCGCGATTGCCACGGCGCGCTTTCCCGTGGGCACGAGCGGTGCCCAGATCGACGCGCTGGCGCGTATCGCGCTGTGGAAGGCGGGGCTCGATTTCGACCATGGCACTGGCCACGGGGTCGGCTCCTATCTCTCCGTGCACGAGGGACCGCAGCGCATCGCCAAGACCGGCCATGCCGCGCTGGAGCCGGGCATGATCGTCTCCAACGAGCCGGGCTACTACCGCGATGGTGGTCACGGCATCCGCATCGAGAACCTGGAACTGGTGATGCCGGCCGCGCAGATCGAGGGCGGCGAGCGTCCGATGCTCGGCTTCACTCCGCTGACGCTGGCCCCCATCGACCGCCGGCTTGTGCTGGCCGGGATGCTCAGCGCCGAGGAGCGGGCCTGGCTCGATGCCTATCACGCGCGGGTGCTGGCGGAGATCGGGCCGCTGGTCGATGCGGGCACACGCGCCTGGCTCGAACGGGCGACCGCACCGCTGTGAGGCGCGGGGCCGCTTCGCCCTAGCGGTGTTCCTCGACCTGGTTGTTGATCAGCGCGGCGTTGAAGAAGCGCAGCGCCCGGACATGGCTTGCGTGTCCGATCACTTCGTCGGGGCGGGCCCGGTCGATCACCGGCAGGCGGTTGGTGCCGCTCTCGTCGAAAACGCGCAAGGCCGTCTCCAGCGTGTCGCCGAGCGTCAGGTAGGGCGCCCCCGCCTCGGTGTCGAAAGGCTGGCGCTCCTCGTCCTCGGCCAGCCGCTCGACGAAATCGGAAACATGGACGATGCGCACCAGCCATTTGTGCGCGCCTTCCTGCAGCATGACGCCGCGCATCTCCAGCTGCCAGTGGAAGTAGGAGCGGCCATGCACCGCCTGGGTCAGGCCGGTGGCGATGGAGACGGCGATCAGCAGCGCAATGGAGAGCGCATAGCCGCCGGTGAGCTCGAACACGATCATCGTCGTCGAGAAGGGGGCGCCCAGCACAGCGGCGGCCACCGCGCCCATGCCGAGGATGGCGTAGAGCCCGTGCGAGGAGGCGAGCTCGGGAAACGCCGCGGCGGCGATCAGGCCGAAGGCGCCGCCGGTCATGGCGCCAAGATAAAGGGCGGGAGAGAAGATGCCGCCGCCGAACCGCGAGGCGAGCGTGATCGAGGTCGCCGCCGTCTTGGCGACGAGCAGCACCAGCATCGTCGTCAGGGGCAATTGCTGCTTCAGGGCGGAGTCCGTCGCCTCGTAGCCGACGCCGAGCACTTCGGGAAAGACAATGCCGATGGCGCCGACGGCAAGTCCGCCCACCACCGGGCGCAGCCAGAGCGGCATGGTGACATTGCGCGCCATCCAGTCGGTGCCGATCAGCGCGAACTGGAAGATCACGGCGACCGCCGCGCAGGTCAGTCCGAGCAGGGCGAAGGCAGGGATCTCCAATGTCGAGGTGATCTGGTAGTGGGGAATGACGAAGGCGGCGACATCGCCGAACCAGGCGCGCGAGAGCAGGGTGCCGAGCACCGAGGCGATGACGATGGGAACGAAGGCGGTCATCGCATAGTGCCCGAGGATCACCTCGTGGGCGAAGAGGACGCCGGCGATCGGCGCGTTGAACGAGGCGGAAACGGCGCTGGCGACGCCGCAGGCCAGCAGGATGCGGCGCGACGCGTCGGGCAGGCGGAAGGTCTGGCAGATCGCCGTGCCGATGGTCGCGCCCAGATGAACGACCGGCCCCTCGCGGCCGGCGCTGGCGCCGCAGCCGAGCGACACCGTCGTGATGAAGGCCGAGGAAATGCCGGACCAGAAGGGCAGGCCGCGGCCGCCTTGCGCGCGCGCCTCGATCACATCGGCGACACCGCCGGCGCGCTGCTTTGCCTGGAGCTTCTCCAGATAGATGCCGACGAACAGGCCGCCCGTCGCCGGAGCCAGCAGGATCACCCACCAGGGCACGTCCGCGACCGCCGTCACCACGGTCTCGGCCGAGGTGCCGAGCCAGGTCCACTGGATGGCGCCGATGGCGAGGCGGAACAGGATCGCGGCAATGGCGGTCAGCAGACCGATCACGATCGCCAGCCCCCAGACGAGCGGAAGCCGGGTCGTGCGGAATAGCCGCACGTTGGGCTCGATCCAGCGCGCTGCCATTTCCGGCAGCCGCCGCAGCTGGGTGTACAGGCCGGTCATCGCTGTCGCCGCGCTGTCGTCCGTTTCCGGTCAGCGCCTGTTGATGGATATGCTGCGACCGGCCCGTTCCGGGCGGCCGAGCACGGCATGGGCATCCTTCATGTCCTGCAGGCGTTGCAGCACATCCTCCGGCCAGGGCGCCACCTTGCGCGCCTTGAGATCGACATGCAGCGACACCTGCTCGGAGGTCGCCGACAGGAAACCTTCGTCGGCGTGAAAGAGCTCCTGATAGAGATGCGCCCGTTTCCCGTCGAAATCAACGAGTTGCACGGTTGCCCGGACACGATCTCCCCCGTTCAGTTCGCGCAGGTAGCACAGGTGGGTCTCGGCCGTGAAAAAGGAGGCGCCGTTCCGGCGCGCGTAGTCCGGGCCGAGGCCAAGATGGATGAAAGCCTCGTCGAGACAGGTGTCGAAGAGAACATTGTAGTAGGCCATGTTCAGATGGCCGTTATAGTCGAGCCAATCGGTGCGAACGGTCTGGATGGAGCCGTGAAACGGGGCATTGGCTTGTGCGGTCGGGGACATGATGGGCCGGTCCGTGGATGCGGCATTCGGCCCGGCGCCGGAGCACCGCCCTTGAGGGCCGGAAGTCTTTGGCCGGGATTGCCGTTTTTGCTAGTGTGCGGCAAGCCTAGTCCGAGACCGGCGGCGAACGCAAACAGGGCAACCGGCTCCGGCCGGGCCGCCACCGCTCCGGCAGCCATATTTCGGGAGACAATTGATGAGCCTTGCAACGCTCCAGGCGCCGGTTAACCGCAATGACGGCGGCATCGAGCTCGTGGTCAAGATCCTCGCCCAGCGGTTCGGCGAGCGCTTCTCGAGTGCCGCGGCCGTGCGCGAGCAGCATGGCCATACAACGACGTGGCTGCCGAATCAGGCGCCCGACGGCGTTGTCTTCGCGCATTCGACGGAGGAGGTGGCGACGGTTGTCGGCATCTGCGCCGAGCACCGCGTTCCCATCATCCCCTTCGGCACCGGATCCTCGCTCGAGGGCCATGTCAACGCCCCGGCAGGGGGCATTTCCATCGACCTCTCGCAGATGAATTCCGTCATCAAGGTCAATGCCGAGGATCTCGACTGCGTCGTACAGGCGGGGGTGACGCGCAAGCAGCTCAACGAATACCTGCGCGACACGGGCCTGTTCTTTCCCATCGATCCCGGCGCCGATGCAAGCCTTGGCGGCATGGCGGCGACGCGGGCCTCGGGCACCAACGCCGTGCGCTACGGCACGATGAAGGACGCGGTGCTGGCGCTGACGGTGGTGATGGCAGACGGGCGGGTCGTCCATACGGGCGGGCGGGCGCGCAAGTCGGCGGCCGGCTACGATCTGACCCGGCTGCTTGTCGGGTCGGAGGGAACGCTCGGCATCATCACCGAGGTGACGCTGCGCCTGCACGGCATTCCGGAAGCCGTTTCCGGCGGCGTCTGTCCCTTCCCGGACCTCGAGACGGCCTGCAACGCGGTGATCATGACGATCCAGTGCGGTCTTCCGGTGGCGCGTATCGAGATCCTCGATTCGCACCAGATCCGGGCGAGCAACGCCTATTCCAAGCTGGAACTTCAGGAAACGCCGACATTGTTCCTCGAGTTTCACGGTACGCAGAACGGCGTTCGCGAGCAGAGCGAAATCTTCAGCGAGATCGCGCGTGACTGCGGCGGCGGCGACTTCGTTTGGGCGACCAGGGCGGAGGACCGGACGCGGCTGTGGGCGGCCCGGCACGATGCCTATTGGGCAGCGCTTGGCCTCAGGCCAGGCTGCAAGGGCGTTTCAACCGACGTTTGCGTGCCGATCTCGCGGCTTGCCGAGTGCATCGGAGAGACCTATCGCGACATCGAGGAGCACGACCTGCTGGCGCCCCTTGTCGGGCATGTCGGCGACGGCAATTTCCATGTGCTGGTGCTTGTCGATGTCGACAATCCCAAGGAGGTCGCCGTGACGGAAGCCTTCATCGAGCGGCTGAACTGGCGCGCGATCGAGATGGGAGGCACCTGCACCGGCGAGCACGGTGTCGGGCAGGGGAAGATGAAGTATCTTGCGCGCGAGCACGGCGCCGGGCTCGATGTCATGGCGGCGATCAAGTCGGCGCTCGATCCGGACAACATTCTCAATCCGGGCAAGATCGTACGGATTGACTGAGGGCGTCCGGGGCGGGGCCGGGGCCAATTTGGGAGAGAGATCCTGAACTCGATCTACATCACGATCGGCGTTGCCGTGATCGCGGTTCTTCTTGCGGCACTTGTCGGACCGTTCCTGATCGACTGGACCGCCTATCGCACGACCTTCGAGCGTTACGGCGAGCAGCTGCTGGGGCATCGGGTGGCGGTCATGGGCGAGGCGGAGATGCGCCTCCTGCCGACACCGACGCTCACCTTCTCCGACGTGCGGGTCGGCGAGCCGGAGGATCCGCTGCTGGCCGTGTCGCGCTTCGAGATGCGCATCGAGCTGCCTCCGCTGCTGAAAGGCGAAGTGCGGATCATCGACATGACCCTCGAACGGCCGGCGCTGCGGCTGTCGATCGACGAGGCCGGGCGGCTCGACTGGTTCACCGCGCGGGCGCGCAACGGCATGATCTCCGACGTCGATCCCGATCTCGTCATGCTCGAGCAGGCGAACATCCGCGACGGCAGCCTGACGGTGATCGACGCACGCAACGGCCAGAGCCACAGGATCGACGACATCGATCTGGTGGTGGCGGCGCGGTCCATGCTCGGACCCTACAAGCTCGACGGCATGGCAAGCTTCATGGGCGAGCGCGCCACCCTTGTGCTCGCAACGGGGCGCGGCGATGCGCAGGGCGGTGTCCGGCTGCGGGCCGGCATCACGCCCGTGTCGCTTCCCGTCGATCTGGTGATGGACGGCCGGCTGGCGCTGGCGGACGGCCGGCCGGGCTATGACGGCGACTTTACCTTCGTGTCGGTGACGCCGGCCGAACAGGCGGAGCGGGCATGGCGCAGCGAGGGCAAGTTCGCGCTGGATGTCGGCAAGCTTTCGCTGAGCGAAGCCACGCTTCGATACGGCCCGGAGGAGCGCCCGGTCACGCTGGACGGCGGCCTCGACCTTGCCCTTGCCGAACCCTATCGCTTCGATCTGGCAGCGACCGCCAAGCAGATCGACCTTGACCGGATCTCCGGGCGCGGGCCGCAGGAGCCGTTGAGTGTCGCGGAGGCCGGCAACATGCTTCTCGGCGCGCTGCGGGCGCTGCCGCATCCGCCCATCGACGGCACGGTTCAACTGGCCGTCCCGGCGCTCGTGTCCGGTGGCGGGCTTGCGCAGGATATCGCCCTGACCGCCGACAGGCTGGCCACCGGCTGGCGGCTGACGGAGCTTTCGGGTCGTCTCCCCGGTCGCACGGAATTCCTGGTGCTCGGCGATCTCGGCTTGCAGTCCCGCACGAGCTTCCGCGGCAGTTTCGCCGTCTCGGTCGCGCAGCCGGCCGTCTTCTCGGACTGGTGGCGCAAGGGGGCGGCGAGCGGTGTCGCGGCCACGCCTTTCGCCATGGAGGCGCGCGTTGACGCGGGTCCCGATGCCGTGTCGCTTACCGATCTTCTTTTCGAGATCGGCCCCGACACCGGGCGCGGCGCCGTCTCGTGGTCGAAGCCTGACGACGGGCCGGCGCTCTTCACCGCCGATCTCGATGCCAAGCGGATCGACGGCGATCAGGCGCTCAAACTCGCGCGACTGTTCCTTGGCAGCGAGGGCGGGCTGGTCGAGGGCGTTTCGCGGGCGGGAACGCAGTTCGACCTGCGGCTGTTCTCCGAGGAAGTCGATTTCGGGTCGTTTGCCGCCAACACGCTTTCGCTGAAGGCGACCTATCGCGACGATACGCTTGTCATCGACGATGCGAGCATCGCCGATCTCTCCGGTGCAAGGGTTTCGGCCAAGGGGAGGATCGATGCGCTGGCGACCGCTCCGGCGGGCGATCTCGACATCAGCATCGATGCGGAGCGTGTCGACGGTGTCGCCGCCCTGCTTGTGGCGATCGATCCCGAGAGCCGCGTCCTGCGGGAATTCAGCGCACGTTCCGATGCTTTCGCGCCGGCACGGCTGCAGCTGTCCTTCAAGGGCGAGGCGGCCGGAAGCGGCGCGAGTGCCGCGACCCGTGCGAGTGCCAGCATTCGGGGCGAGGCCGGTGGCACCAGTGTCGACGTCAATCTGGGGCTCGACGGACGCCTCGATGCCTGGCGGTCCGCCTCAATCGACTTCGAGGCCGGCTTCGGCGCGCGCGACGGGGCCACGTTGCTGGCGCAGGCCGGCATTCCGGTGCTGCCGGTCGCGGCGGTCGGCGAGGCGCGGATCGAGCTTGGCGGGGCGGGCATTCCCGACGACAGCCTCGAGGGACACACACGCATCTATCTTGGCGACGCCTCGCTGAGCGCGGTCGGCTCGCTGTCCCTGCCCGCAGGGGGCGGGGCGGAGTACACCGCCGATGTGGTGGCGAAGGCGCCGGACCTTTTGCCCTTCGCCCTCTTGACCGGGCGGTTGCCCTCGCTCTCCGCCTCGGCCGGGGCGCTCGACCTTGTCGCCGGGCTGGAGGGCAAGGGGGACGCCTTCAGCCTGACGGACCTTTCGGGCAGCATCGCCGGAACGCGGATCGACGGCGACCTGCAGGTCGACCTGAGGCGGGCGCTTGCCAGCCTCGACCCGCGCCTGCGCGGCTCCGTGAGCCTGTCCCGCCTCGACCTTGCCGAACTCGGCGATCTGGTGCTGGGCGCCGACCAGCTTTCGGCGACGTCGGACGGCTCCTGGTCGACCGCGGCCTTCGGCCCGCCGATCCTGTCGGGCATCGATCTTTCGCTCGACTTCGCGGCGCGCCGGATGAGCCTCCCCCCCGCGCCCGATGCGAGCGACGTCAAGGGCCGGATCGGCTTCAAGGACGGGACGATGTCGATGGAGATCTCGCAAGCCGGGTTTGCCGGCGGCGATCTCAAGGGCACTTATTCACTCAAGCGGACCGACGGCCAGGCAAGCCTTGCCGCGTCGATGCGCATCAGCGACGCGGAATTCGGCGAACTGGTCTGGGAGCGGGCCGCCCGGCCCGTGGCGACCGGGCGCATGGCGCTGAACCTGGATTTCGAGGGCACCGGCCGTTCGATCGCCGGCATCGTCTCGGGCCTTTCCGGCGGGGGCACCATGCGGGTCGAGAACGGCGAGATCCGCGGTCTCAATCCCGATGCCTTCGCCCTTGTCATCAGGGCTGTCGATGCGGGGCTGGAACTGGACGACGACGCGATCCGCGAGGCGTTTTCGAGCCATCTCGATGCCGGGCGGCTGCCCTTCGCGGCGCTCGAGGCAAATGCCTCGATTGCCGGCGGCGTCGTCAGGGTCAGCAATGCGCGTGTCGACAATGCCGACACGACCCTTTTCGGCAACGCCCAGATCGACCTTGAGAAGCTGGCCCTGCAAAGCGATTTCTCGCTGAAGGTGGATCCGGGCGAAGAGGCGGTCACCGGGGCGGAAGCCCAGGTCGGGCTGGTGTTTTCCGGTGCGCTCGAAGATCCCGACCGGAGCATAGACATTGCCCCCTTCACCGCCTTCCTGACACTTCGCGCCTTCGAGGAGGAAGTTCGCCGGGTCGAGGAGCTGCAGGCGGAGATCACCGAACGGGATCGCCTGATGCGTGAATTGCGGCGGACGCGCGAAGAGCAGCGCCGGAAAGAGCGCCAGGAAACGCTTGAGGAGCAACGCCAGAGCGAAGACGCCGCGCGTGCGGCGGAGGATGCCCGCAAGGCCGAGCAGGCGGCCCGCGAGCAGGCGGCCCGCGAGCAGGCCGCCAAAGAACAGGCCGCCAAAGAACAGGCGGCCAAAGAGCAGGCGGAACGGGCAGAGGCGGCCAGGGCGGAAGCTGAGCGGGCGGAAGCGGAACGGGCGCAGGCCGCGCAGCAGCGCAATGCGCGCAGCCGGAGCGGCGGCGGGGCAACGCCCGGCCAGCCTGCCCGGGAGACGCCGCCGGCGGCCTTTGGCGACCAGATAAGGCGAGCCCTGGAAGATCTGGACACGCGCGGCACGCTGACACCGCAGGAGCAGTCGACCGGCAAGCCCCTGCAACTGCTGCCGCCGCTCGACCCTCCCGTCTTCATCGGCGTTACGCCGGACCGGTAGGAGTAGCATCGCGAGGGAGCATGTGCCGCCTCGCGCCGGACACCGACGTTCGCGTCGCGTGAGGGCGGCCGGTCGGTCAGGGAGCGTCGGAGCTTCCCGGGACGGCCGGCTTGCGGCAATGGAGAAGCGCGGCGACGCGCAGTGCCGACGACAGGGAGGCCGGCATTTCGACCTGATCATGGCCGCGCGCGTCATCGATGCGCGCCACCAGCGCCGGCAGCGTCAGGCCCGCGTCCTCGGCCATCTCCTCGATCACGTCCCAGAATTCCGGCTCAAGAGCCAGGCTGGTCCTGTGTCCGTGCAGGGTCAGGGAGCGTTTGAGAAGCGTCACGACCGGCCGGGCTCATCGGTCGTGCCGGTGTCGCCTGCCGTGTCGTCTCCGCGCGGCTCCGGGCCGGCTTGCGGGTGTTCGCGCCTGTGGGCGTCGACATGGGCGGCGGATTTTTCCGCGGTGGTCCTGTCGAGAGCCTTTTCCGACTTGCTCCGCCCGAACTGCACGCGGTTCTCCGCCGCGCGGCTTTCCTTCTCGCGGCGCGCGCGTGCCTTGCGGGCCTGTCTCAGATTGACGATGTCACCCGTCATCACCGCCTCCGGGGCGTGTCTGGAGAGGATCAGGTCTTTTTTCGGAAGGAATCCAGCGAAACCACGTCGGCCCCGGCGTTCTCGTCCTTTGCCGCGTCCTCGCCGTCCTGCGTCGCATCGGCGGGCTGGTTGTCCGATTTGGGCGCGGAGCGTTTCGCAGCCGGCTGCTTGGTGTCGTTCGTGGCCTGCTCGACCTCGGCAAGGGTGGTCTCGGCGCGTTCCTGATCGCGGGCCGCGTCGACCAGTTCCTCGGGAAGCTCCTCGGCCGTCTTGCCGGGCTCGAACTCGAGCGCGAACTGGACGGACGGGTCGAAGAACCCCTTGATGGAGGAGAAGGGCACGAACAGCTTTTCCGGAATGCCGCCAAAGGACAGGCCGACCTCGAACGCGTGGTCGGTGACCAAGAGATCCCAGAACTGGTGCTGAAGCACCACGGTCATTTCCTTGGGGTAGCGCTCGTGCAGCCGCGAGGAGATGCGCACGCCCGGCGCGTTCGTGTCGAAGGCGATGTAGAAATGGTGTTCCCCTGGCAGGCCGATCCGGCTTACCTCGGTCAGAATCTTGCGGACAGCGCCGCGCAGCGCATCCTGGATGACGATATCGTATCGGATCAGGTCTTCGGCCATCGCTTGCAACAAACAGTGTGAGTCGGATTACGCCCAACATGGCGCGCGGGAAGCGAATTGGAAAGCGCCGATCGCACCTGTCTCGGGCTTTCACCCCGTCCTGTTGCGCTCTGCCCCTCATTGTGGCGGATTTTCGCGAAAGTCGCCATGCCGAAACGACAGGGCCCGGCTATCGTGGCGCAGGAAGAACGGGAGTTGGAGGCTGAAGTGGAGGCTTCTGTTGCCAGGTGCCTCCGAACCCCGCCTGAAGGTGCTACCCCACAGGGCTTAAAGGACTACCGGCACCGCATTACGCGGCGACAGCGTTGTCCATAGCATAGTTGTCATTTGCAACTATTGAGACGGCCCGATAACGGCGGAACCATGCCGAGCAAAAGAACGACCTTTACACCCTCGTCGATCCTATTTCGCCCCCGCCGAAACCCGCCAAAACCGCAGTTTCCTGCATGCATTCGCGGGCTTGGGTGGAGGCGCCGGGTACCGCCCCCGGGTCCGATAGGCTTATTCCGAAGTCCGTTTATCGCCATAGCCGGCTTGCACCGGCACCAATGAATATAGGCGCTCCACGTCCCTGTGAAAAGGGGCAAGCCGCACGGCAAAGGGAAAGCATCCGGTCGCAGGCTTGTGAGACGACGTCATTGGCGCGTGCGGCCGGCTTGCAGGTACAAGGGTTGCGCGGTTCATTCACGCGGAGAGAGCACCATGACCATTGCAACGCGCAGAAAGGTTCTCGTTGCCGCCCTCGGCCTGTCGCTGGTGGCTGGCGGGGCGAGCGCCGGCTGGTTCGGGCTTGGCGGCAGCGACGACACGGGGCGGGTGTTCACCGGCATTGTCGAGGGCGTTGCCGTCGGCGGCTACGACCCGGTCGCCTATTTCACCGAAAAGAAGCCGGTCAAGGGGTCGCCTGCGATCACCGCGACCCATGCCGGAGCCGAGTGGCGCTTTGCCAGCGAGGCCAACCGGGAGGCGTTCCTCGCCGAGCCGGCGAAATACGCGCCCGCCTTTGGCGGCTATTGTTCCTGGGCGGTGGCGCAGGGCAAGCTTGCCAAGGGCGACCCGCAGAACTGGGACATCGTCGATGGCCGGCTTTACCTGAATTACAACGACAACATCCAGACGAAGTGGCGCGCCGACGTGCCGGGCTTCATCTCCAGGGCGCAGAAGACCTGGCCGGGGCTGGCTGCCAAGTAGGGGAGCTTCGCTCTTCCTTCGGCTGAATAGCGGGCGAAACACTGCGCCGCATCTTGCCCGCGCGCCGCTTGCGGGCGACGATGAGCTCCCTGAGAATCGGCAAGCGGACGGCGACGGCGTGCGGCAATATCACGACTTGATGAAGCGCATCCTCGACGAGGGTGCGGAGAAGACCGACAGGACGGGCACGGGAACGCTGTCCGTCTTCGGCCACCAGATGCGCTTCGATCTCGCCGACGGCTTCCCGATGGTGACGACGAAGAAGCTGCACCTGAAGTCCATCGTGCACGAGCTTTTGTGGTTCCTCGCCGGCGACACCAATATCGGCTATCTCAAGGAAAACGGCGTCCGCATCTGGGACGAGTGGGCCGACGAGAACGGCGATCTGGGGCCGGTCTACGGCTACCAGTGGCGCTCATGGCCGGCGCCCGACGGCACATCGGTCGACCAGATAGCCAACCTCGTCGCACAGATCCGCCGAAACCCGGACAGCCGCCGGCTGATCGTCTCGGCCTGGAACCCGGCGCTGGTCGACGAGATGGCTTTGCCGCCCTGCCATGCGCTGTTCCAGTTCTATGTCGCCGACGGGCGGCTTTCCTGCCAGCTCTACCAGCGCTCCGCCGACGTCTTCCTCGGCGTGCCGTTCAACATCGCCTCCTACGCGCTGCTGACGATGATGGTGGCGCAGGTGACGGGCTACGAGCCGGGCGAGTTCATTCACAGCTTCGGGGATGCGCATCTCTACCTGAACCATCTGGATCAGGCGAAGGAGCAGCTTGCGCGCCCTCTCCGGGCTCTGCCGACGATGCGGATCAACCCGGAGGTGAAGGACCTCTTCGGCTTCCGCTTCGAGGATTTCGAACTCACCGGCTACGACCCGCACCCTCATATCAAGGCGCGGGTCGCTGTCTGAGAGGTTGCGACCTCAGGCTTTCAGCCGGTAGCCGGTCCTGAAGATCCAGGCGATCACCGCCAGGCAGGCGAACAGGAAGATGAATGTCATGGCGAGGCTGACCTCGACCCCGACATCGGCCTGTCCGTAGAAGCTCCAGCGGAACCCGCTGATCAGGTAGACCACCGGGTTGAACAGCGTCACCGTCTGCCAGAACGGCGGCAGCATCGAGATCGAGTAGAAGCTGCCGCCAAGGAAGGCGAGCGGCGTGATGATCAGCAGCGGCACGAATTGCAGCTTCTCGAAATTGTCGGCCCAGATGCCCAGGATGAAGCCGAGCAGCGAGAATGTGATCGCCGTCAGCACCAGGAACAGCAGCATCCAGGCCGGGTGCTGGATTTCCAGCGGTACGAACAGCCCGGCGGTGGCCAGGATGATCAGGCCGACGATGATCGCCTTCGTGGCGGCCGCGCCGACATAGGCGATGACGATCTCCAGATAGGAGACCGGCGCCGACAGCACCTCGTAGATCGTACCGGTGAAGCGCGGGAAGTAGATGCCGAACGAGGCGTTGGAGACACTCTGCGTCAGGAGCGACAGCATGATCAGCCCGGGCACGATGAAGGCGCCGTAGCTGACGCCGTCCACTTCCGAGATGCGCGAGCCGATGGCGGCGCCGAAGACGATGAAATAGAGCGACGTGGAAAGAACCGGCGAGACGATGCTCTGGAAGATCGTGCGGCCTGTGCGGGCCATCTCGAACCGGTAGATCGCCTTGATGGCATGGATGTTCATGACGGCGTCCTGACCAGGTTGACGAAGATTTCCTCAAGCGAGCTTTGGCGGGTCTGCAGGTCGCGGAAGCGGATGCCGGCCGTGTTGAGGTCCTGCAGCAGCGCGGTGATGCCGGTGCGCTCGCCTTGCGTGTCGTAGGTGTAGACGAGTTCGCTGCCGTCGCCCGAAAGCTCGAGATTGTGGGCGGCGAGCGCGCCGGGGATCGCGTCGAGCGGCTCGGCGAGATGCAGCGTGAGCTGCTTGCGGCCGAGCTTGCGCATCAGCTCGGCCTTGTTCTCGACCAGGACGATCTCGCCCTTGTTGATGACGCCGACCCGGTCGGCCATCTCCTCCGCCTCCTCGATGTAATGGGTGGTGAGGATGATGGTGACGCCGGTGTCGCGCAGCTCGCGGATCACCCGCCACATGTCGCGGCGCAACTCGACGTCAACGCCGGCTGTCGGCTCGTCGAGGAAGAGGACGCGCGGCTCGTGCGCCAGCGCCTTGGCGATCAGCACGCGCCGCTTCATGCCGCCGGACAGCGTCATCAGCTTGCTGTCCTTCTTGTCCCACAGGGACAGGTCGCGCAGCACCTTCTCGACGATTGCCGGGGCCTTCGGCTTGCCGAACAGCCCGCGGCTGAAGGAGACCGTCGCCCAGACCGTCTCGAAGGCGTCCGTGGTCAGTTCCTGCGGCACGAGGCCGATCAGGGAACGGGCGGCGCGGAAGTCGCGGACGATGTCATGGCCGTCGACCGTGACCGAGCCGCCAGTGCCGTTGACGATGCCGCAAATGATGCTGATCAGCGTCGTCTTGCCGGCGCCATTGGGGCCGAGAAGGGCGAAAACCTCGCCTTTCTCGATGTCGAGCGACACGGATTTCAGCGCGTGAAAGCCGGTGTCATAGGTCTTGGAAAGACCGGAAACAGATAGAATGGGTGCCATGGAATGCCCGGATGGGAAAGCGGGCGGACGAGACGATGCGTCGCACCGATGGCCACGTCGGCCCGGGAATGGGAAAGGGTTCCCGCAGCATATAGGGATAGAGCGGGGCTGCAACCAAGCTTTGTGGACGAAAAAAGATTCAGCCCGGACCGTGGACCGGAATGATGTCGGCGGCAAGGGGAGGCGGACCTGCGAATTCGTACGAAATTCGCAAACGTTCGCACGTTCGCCATCCGTTCACGTTGCGGACTTGCCGCCTTGCGGCGAATTCTTCTTTGATTTCAACGAGGAGAAAGTGGTGGGTGCACGGGGATTCGAACCCAGGACCGGCTGATTAAGAGTCAGCTGCTCTACCAACTGAGCTATACACCCACTGGCCGTTTCGGCCTGAGGAGGTTTCTACCCGGACATGTCCGGTTTCAAAACGTCCTCGCGGCGGGGAGCGAGATGCGCCCGCCGTCGTGAGCGGGTATATACAAAGGCGATCCCGTGCATGCAAGGGCTTTTCGCATCGCGTGTGTCACCGGGCGATTTTCGCATCCTCGCCTGGGGATATCTTCCGGGCTGAAACAGGGTGGCAATGCCCCGCTCTCTCCGGTCTCTGCAAGATTCGGCAAGCCTTGCGGGGGTTGTGCGAAATTTCCTGACATTGCGCTTGACCGTCGACCGACCCCCGTCTAGTTTGCGCGGCGATCGGATCATGCGGTGTCGGCGACCTTGTCGCGTGCATGCATGCCGGGTTCCGTGAGGGACCTCCCAAAAAGGGGGCCCCGCGGAAATGAAGAAGACAGGACGGATGGTACTGAAGTGACCAAGAGCATCGGACTCATTCTTGTATGCGGGGCGCGCGGAGCCGGGACGAGGTAACACTCGGTTTCCCAGACAGCTCAGCGCGCGCAAGGCCTCCTCGGGGGCCTTTTTTATTGCCTGCACGACAGGAAGACGATGCCCTGCGGGGTTGCGGGGCCGACCGCGATGGCGAACGGATTGATGTAATGTTGATGCAGGACGACTGCGGCAATCGAGGACAGGAACGATGAAGCGCGAGATGACCGGCGCCGAAATGGTGCTCCAGGCACTCAGGGACCAGGGGGTCAAGCATGTGTTCGGATATCCGGGCGGTGCCGTGCTTCCGATCTATGACGAGATCATCCAGCAGGACGACATCGACCATATCCTGGTGCGTCACGAGCAGGGTGCGGGCCATGCGGCCGAAGGCTATGCGCGCTCCACCGGCAAGCCCGGCGTCGTCCTGGTCACCTCCGGTCCGGGCGCGACCAACATGGTCACCGCGCTGACCGACGCGATGCTCGATTCCATCCCGCTCGTCTGCATCACCGGCCAGGTGCCGACCCATCTCATCGGCAACGACGCCTTCCAGGAGTGCGACACGGTCGGCATCACCCGCCCCTGCACCAAGCACAACTGGCTGGTCAAGCGGATCGAGGACCTGCCGCGCATCCTGCACGAGGCCTTCTACGTGGCGACCGCGGGCCGTCCTGGGCCGGTCGTCGTCGACATCCCGAAGGACATCCAGTTCGCCACCGGCACCTACGAGCCGCCCAAGAACATCGCCCACAAGAGCTACCGGCCGCGCGTGAAGGGCGATATCGACGCCATCCGCCATGCCATCGAGCTGATCGCCCGGGCGAAGAAGCCGATCCTCTACACCGGCGGCGGCGTCATCAATTCCGGTCCGGCCGCCTGCCAGCTGCTGCGCGAGTTCGCACAGCTCACCGGCATTCCGGTGACGTCGACCCTGATGGGGCTGGGCGCCTATCCGGCCTCGGGCGACAACTGGCTGGGCATGCTCGGCATGCACGGCACCTATGAGGCCAACATGGCGATGCATGATTGCGACGTCATGATCAATATCGGCGCGCGTTTCGACGACCGCATCACCGGCCGGCTCGACGCCTTCGCGCCCAACTCGCTGAAGGTCCATATCGACATCGATCCGTCCTCGATCAACAAGACGGTGAAGGTCGACATTCCGATCGTCGGCGATGTCGGTCACGTCCTGGAGGACATGGTCCGCCTGTGGCGTACGGGCTCGCATGCGCTGAATGCCGGTGCGATGAAGGGGTGGTGGGAGCAGA
This sequence comes from Stappia sp., assembly GCF_965276915.1. Lineage (GTDB taxonomy): Bacteria > Pseudomonadota > Alphaproteobacteria > Rhizobiales > Stappiaceae > Stappia. The sequence goes on along the minus strand of NZ_OZ255709.1, from coordinate 4,348,220 downwards.
TCGATCGCTGGCGGTCGCGCAACTCGCTCGCCTACCGTCCGTCCGAAGATGTCATCATGCCGCAATACGCCATCCAGCGTCTCTACGAGCAGACCAGGGACCGGGAGACCTATGTCTCGACCGAAGTCGGCCAGCACCAGATGTGGGCGGCGCAGTTCTACGGGTTCGAGGCGCCGAACCGCTGGCTCACCTCCGGAGGCCTTGGCACCATGGGCTATGGCCTGCCGGCCGCGATCGGGGCGCAGGTCGCCCATCCGGGGGCGCTGTGCATCGACATCGCGGGCGATGCCTCGATCCTGATGAACATCCAGGAGATGTCGACCGCGGTCCAGTTCGGGTTGCCGGTCAAGGTGTTCATCCTCAACAACCAGTACATGGGCATGGTGCGCCAGTGGCAGCAGCTGCTGCATGGCAACCGCCTGTCCAATTCCTACATGGACAGCCTGCCGGACTTCGTGAAACTGGCCGAGGCCTATGGCGGTCACGGCATCCGCGTCGACAAGCCGAAGGATCTCGACGGCGCCATCGAGGAGATGATCGCCTCGCCCAAGCCGGTGATCTTCGATTGCCGGGTGGCGAGCCTTGCCAACTGTTTCCCGATGATCCCCTCGGGCAAGGCGCATAACGAGATGCTGCTGCCGGACGAGGCGAATGACGAGGCGGTGGCGAACGCCATCTCGAGCGAAGGCAAGGCGCTGGTTTGACGGCGGAGAGGGAATAAAGAGATGAACGCACAGAACCTCAATGCGCCCTCCGCCTATTTCATGGCGGATATCGAGCAGCCGCCCGAGAGCCATACGCTCTCGGTTCTGGTCGACAACGAGCCGGGCGTGCTTGCCCGGGTCATCGGCCTGTTCTCGGGCCGCGGTTACAACATCGACAGTCTCACCGTCTCGGAGACCGAGCACGAGAAGCACCTGTCGCGGATCACCATCGTCACCACCGGCACGCCGATGGTGATCGAGCAGATCCACCATCAGCTCGACCGGCTGGTGCCCGTGCACAAGGTGACCAACCTCACGGTCGACGCGCGCCGCCGCAACTTCGAAAAGCCGCTGGAGCGCGAACTGGCCCTGATCAAGGTGGCCGGTATCGGCGAGAAGCGGCTGGAGGCGCTCAGGCTGGCGGATGCCTTCCGTGCAACCGTGATCGACGCGACGGCGGAGCATTTCGTCTTCGAGATCACCGGGCGCACCAACAAGGTGGAGCAGTTCATCGCCATCCTGAAGCCGCTCGGCCTGGTCGAGGTGTCGCGCTCCGGCGTTGCCGCCCTGCAGCGCGGTCCGGACGGGTTCTGAGGGAGCCCCCCGGTCTCGAGGCCCGGTTGCCGCATCGCCCGATTGCCCAAGTGTCTTGCAACGACGCGGGCAATCGGGTACGTGCTTGAGGCAGGTATTAACGATTTGATCAGGAACCTGCCTGCAGACTTGGCGCAGGTTTTTGAACCACCGGCCCTTCCGCGACTGGATGGGCCAGACGCAAGGAACTGGACGACCCGATGATCGCCGCTGGCACACATGCCGCTTTTGCGATCGACGTGCGCGCTGCGCGCGGCGGGCTCCTGCGTCGTGGCGGCCTCCTTCTCCTTATTTGCCCCTGAGCACCGACTGCCTCCCTGGCAAACGGAGGCGGGCGCTCAGGGGATCAAGACCTTCACCAGCACCATCATTGTTTTTCGGCCCGTGCGATCCGTGAGATGCGCGGCGACGGGCCCGACCTGAAAAGGGAACCGGTTCCATGTCTGGCCAGGACCAAATCTTCATCTTCGACACCACCTTGCGCGACGGCGAGCAGTCGCCCGGCGCCTCCATGACGCTGGAGGAGAAGCTGCAGGTCGCCGAGATCCTCGACGAAATGGGCGTCGACATCATCGAGGCCGGCTTTCCGATCGCCTCGAACGGCGACTTCGAAGCCGTCTCCGAGATCGCCAAGCGCACCAAGCGGTCGGTGATCGCCGGTCTGGCGCGTGCGATCCATGCCGATATCGACCGGGCGGGCGAGGCGGTACGCCATGCCGAGCGCGGCCGCATCCACACCTTCGTCTCCACCTCGCCGATCCATCTGGAACACCAGATGAAGAAGACCGAGGCGCAGGTGCTCGACATCATCACCGACACGGTGACGCGCGCCCGCAACCTCATCGACGATGTCGAATGGTCGGCGATGGACGCGACCCGCACGCCGATCGAGTATCTGTGCCGCTGCGTGGAGGCCGCGATCCGCGCCGGTGCCACCACGATCAACCTGCCGGACACGGTCGGCTACGCGACGCCGGACGAGTACAAGTCGATGTTCGAGCAGATCCGCGCGCGGGTGCCCGACGCGGACAAGGCGATCTTCTCCGTTCATTGCCACAATGACCTCGGCCTCGCGGTTGCCAACTCTCTGGCAGGCGTTGCCGGCGGTGCGCGGCAGATCGAGTGCACGATCAACGGCCTCGGCGAGCGTGCCGGCAATGCCGCGCTGGAGGAGATCGTCATGGCGGTGCGCACCCGCGCCGATGCGCTGCCCTATGCCTGCTCGGTCGAGCCGCGCTTCCTGACGCGGGCCTCCAAGCTCGTCTCGGCGGTCTCCGGCTTCCCCGTCCAGTACAACAAGGCCATCGTCGGCAAGAACGCCTTCGCCCATGAGAGCGGCATCCACCAGGACGGCATGCTGAAGAATGCCGAGACCTACGAGATCATGCGTCCCGAGGATGTCGGCGTGAAAGCCACGTCGCTGGTCATGGGCAAGCATTCCGGCCGCCACGCCTTCCGCCAGAAGCTGGAGGAGCTCGGCTACGAGATCGGCGACAACGCCTTCGAGGAGGCGTTCCGCCGCTTCAAGGATCTCGCTGACCGCAAGAAGCATGTCTATGACGAGGACATCGAGGCACTGGTCGAGAACGAGATCGCGACCCAGGGCGAGCAGATCAAGGTGATCGCGCTCACCGTCATCGCCGGCACCGGCGCCAACGGCAAGGCGATCCTGACGCTCGACGTCAACGGCCGCCACGAGACCCGCGAATGCACGGGCGACGGTCCGATCGACGCGACCTTCAACGCGATCAAGGAAATCGTGCCGCACGACGCCAAGCTCTCGCTCTATCAGGTGCATGCGGTGACCGAAGGAACGGACGCGCAGGCGGAGGTTTCCGTGCGGCTCGAGGCGAACGGGCGCATGGCCACCGGCAAGGGCGCGGACACGGACACGCTGGTCGCCTCGGCCCGTGCCTATATCTCGGCGCTGAACAAGCTGCTCGCCCGCCAGAACCGCCCGGACCACCAGGAGCTCAAGGCGGTCTGAACCGGGTTGGCTACGCGATCTGCTGAAGTGAAAAAGCCCCCGGCGGAGCGATCCGCCGGGGGCTTTTTCGTCCCGGGAGGGAGGAGGGAGGCGTGCCTCTCAGGCACTGGCCCGGGCGTAGCGGGCAAGCGTCGGGGAAAGCACCTGCAGGCAGTCGAAGGCGTTGTCGTCGATCACGGTGCGTTGGCGCTGGGTGAAGCCGATGCCCTCAACCATGCGCCGGGCCGGATCGTTGCCGGCGGCGACGAAGGCGATCAGATGCGTGAAATAGGTGTTCTCGAAGAACCAGGCGACCAGTGCGGCAGCCAGTTCCGAGGCGTAGCCCTGCCGCCAGTAGGCGGGCTTCAGGCAGATGCTGAGCGCGACTTCGGAGGTTTCCGGATAGACGGAAAACCCGGCGCGACCGGCGAAGGTGCCGTCGGCGAGTGTCGCCTTCCACTGGCTGAAGCCGCGATGCTCCTGGCCCTGGACATAGTCCTCCAGATGCCGGGCGGCGTCTTCGTGCGTTTCGATGATCTCGTGCGAGGCCAGAAACCGGTTGACGCTTTCCTCGCGGTGCAGGGCAAGGAGATCCCCCGTGTCCGCCACGTCGAAAGCTGTCAGCCGCATGCGCGGCGTTGCAAGTATCGTTCTGTCCGCCATGCTGTTCTCCTCCGGTCCGTTTCCGGCGTCCTGCCGGCACGGGTGCCGTAAAGACATGTCTGGCGGGATCGGGGCACACGGCCCGTCCTCCGAACAGGTCTTCCGATGGTCAGGCTGTCAGCCTGCCGACGGTAACTCTTCTTGAACCCATGCCTGCACCGATTCGCGCCGTAGCGGTAGCGATGACAGCCATTTCCTACGGCCAGTTTATGCGCAAAACATGGCGCTGCAATCACTGGCTGTATTGCCGATGATCTAAAGCGCAGCCTCTCTCCAGGCTGCGGAATCGGCCGGATCGAGGCGCGGCCAGTCGCCGAGTTGCCCGCGAAAGAAGGTTTCCTGCCGTTTCGCGTAGCGGCGCGTTTCGGTCGTGGCCCGCTCGATCGCATAGGCGAGGCATTCGGGCGTACCGTCAAGATTGCCAAGCTCGCGCAGCCCGATCGCCTTCATTGCCGGAAGGGCGGGATCGAGATCGCGGGCAAGCAGGCGCTCGGCCTCGCCACCCGCGCCCTGTGCGACCATGGCGGAAAACCGCTCGGCGATGCGGGCATGCAGCCAGGGGCGGGGCGGGGCGAGCACGAGCCGCCGGGCCGTCGGGCCAATGAGGCTTTCCCCGCTCTCCTTCTGCCAGGCATCGAGCGAACGTCCGGTTGCCTCCATCACCTCCAGGGCACGGGCGATGCGCTGCGTGTCGCCCGGCTCAAGCCGTTCCGCCATCGCGGGGTCGAGTGCGGCCAGCCTTGCGTGCAGCGCGCCGCTGGCAGCGGCCGCGGCCTCGGCGCGGATGCGGGTGCGGACGTCTTCGGGGATCGGCGGCACTTTCGACAGGCCGCCCAGCAGCGCGCGAAAATACAGTCCGGTACCGCCGACAATGACGAGCGCCCGCCCGGCCGCCCGCGCCGTGTCGAGAACCCCGGCGACGTCATCCAGCCAGCGCGCGACGGAATAGGCCTCGGCCGCGTCGACATGCCCGTAAAGCAGGTGGCGGGCCCGTGCGAGGTCAGCGGCGGGGGGGCGGGCCGTCAGCACGTCGAGGTCGGCATAGACCTGCATGCTGTCCGCGTTGACGATCCAGGCGTTGTCGCGCTCGGCCAGGCGCAGGGCGAGCGCCGACTTGCCGCTCGCCGTCGGGCCAGCTATCAACGTCACCGGTTCGCTCACGTCCTCTTTCCTTTCAAGGCGCCTTCACGATGTCGCTCGTCGCTACCCTTGTCGCCAATCCCGCACGTCCGGTGATCGATGCCGATCTTGTCGCGCGCGCGCTTGCCGTCCTGCCGGCCGGGACCCGAGTGAACGAGCTGTCCGCCGGAACCGCCGTCGATCTGGTTTTCGACGGCGATCCGTCGCACGCCGCCGACCACGACACGGAACTGCGCGCTGCCATCGGGGACGCTCCGGTCGACCTCCTTGTGCAGAAGCGCGAGGGCCGACGCAAGCGGCTGCTGATCGCCGACATGGATTCCACCATGATCGGCCAGGAATGTATCGATGAGCTTGCCGACGCGGTCGGCAAGAAAGAGATCGTGGCCGCGATCACGGAACGGGCGATGCGCGGCGAGCTGGAGTTCGAATCCGCGCTGCGCGAGCGTGCCACGATGCTGGCCGGGCTCGAGGCGGGGGTCGTCGACACGGTCCTCGCTGAGCGGATCACGCTGACGCCGGGAGCGGCCGCCCTGCTCGCCACCATGAAGGCGCACGGCGCCTATTGCGCGCTGGTCTCCGGAGGGTTCACCGCCTTTACCGGCCATATTGCCGCGACGCTCGGTTTCGACGAACACCGGGCCAACACGCTCGGGATCGCGGATGGCCGGCTGACGGGCAAGGTCGGCGAACCCATCCTCGGCCGCGCCGCCAAGCGCGAGCGGCTCGCCGAGCTGCTGGCAGAACACGGTCTCGATGCGGCGGAGGCGATTGCCGTCGGGGACGGGGCCAACGACCTTGCGATGATCGAGCTTGCCGGTCTCGGGGTTGCCTACCACGCCAAGCCGTCGGTGGCGGCCGTCGCCGATGCGAGGGTCGATCATGGCGACCTGACGGCGCTGCTTTATTTCCAGGGCTACGGGGCGCACGAGATTTCCGGCGGTTGAGGCATCGCTGATCGGCAGCTGAAAAAAAGGCCGCGACAGTGTCGCGACCTTTTTTGTTTCAGGCGGCGGGAACGCGCCGCCTCACTCCTCGATGGCCTAGCCCTCGATGGCCTCAGTCCTCGATCGAGAGCGGAATGAAGCGAACCTCGCCCTGTGCGTTGGACATCAGGAACAGCGCCAGCCGGCGATCCTCGTCCTTCAGCGCCTTGACCCGGGCAGTGACATCGGCGGGCGCCGAGACGCTTTCCTGGGCAACCTCGACGATCACGTCGCCGGCCACGATCCGCTTCTCGGCGGCGTTGCTGCCGTCGGCGACGGCCGTTACCATCACGCCCTTGACGTCGTCGGAGACCGTGTACTGGGCGCGCAGCTCGTCGGTGATGGGAGAAAGCGTCATGCCGAGCACGACGGGGTTCTCGTCCTTGGCATCGTCATCCGACTGCTTGCCGGTGGTCTCGGCCGCGGCCGTGTCCGCCTCTTCAAGTCGGCCAAGCGTCACCTTCAGGGTGACTTCCTCGCCCTTGCGCAGCACGATGACGTCGACTTCCTCGCCAACCGGCGTGTCCGCGACCATGCGCGGCAGGTCGCGCATAGACGGCACCCGGGAGCCGTTGAACTCCACGACGACGTCGCCGGCCTCGAAGCCGGCGTCCTCGGCCGGACCGCCTTCCGTGATGCCTGCGATCAGCGCGCCCTCGGCCTTGGACATGCCGAGGCTCTCGGCGATCTCGTCGGTGACTTCCTGGATGCGCACGCCGAGCCAGCCGCGGCGGGTCTCGCCGAACTCGCGCAGCTGCGCGATGACGCGCACGGCGATCTCGGAGGGAATGGCGAAGCCGATGCCGATCGAGCCGCCGGACGGCGAGATGATCGCGGTGTTGATGCCGATGACCTCGCCGTTGCGGTTGAACAGCGGACCGCCGGAATTGCCGCGGTTGATGGAGGCGTCCGTCTGGATGTAGTTGTCGTACGGACCGGAATTGATGTCACGGTTGCGGGCCGAGACGATGCCGGTGGTCACCGTTCCGCCGAGGCCGAACGGATTGCCGATCGCCATCACCCATTCGCCGACGCGCAGGTTTTCCGAATCGCCGAAAGGCACCGCCTTGAGCGGCTTGTCCGGCGTCACCTTGAGAACGGCGAGGTCGGTCTTGGGATCGCGGCCGATCACCTCGGCGGCGAGCTTGGTGCCGTCGTTGAAATTGGCGGTGATCTCGTCGGCGCCTTCGATCACGTGGTTGTTGGTGATGATGATGCCTTCGGTGCCGTCGACGACGAAACCCGAGCCGAGCGACTGTACGCGGCGAGGGCGGTTCTCGTCGCGCTGCTGCCGGTTGAAGAATTCGTCGAAGAACTCCTGGAAGGGGGAGCCTTCGGGAACCTGCGGCAGCGGCACGGAGCGTTGGGCCGTCACGTTCTGCGCGGTGGAGATGTTGACCACCGCGTCAAGCAGGGACTCGGCAAGGTCGGGGATGGATTCCGGCGCCTGGGCGCGGGCTGTCCGGTGCTCCGTTGCAAGCAGGCCGCCGGCCAGGACAAGAGCCAGCATGGCGCTGGCGACGCCGCGTCCAATGGCAAGCAAGGGGGCCTTGCGCGACCGGGACGTCGCAGGCGGAGCGATGTTCAACAGGGCCATTGGCCGTTGTCCTCCAGTTGAGCGGGGATCGTCTCCCCGGATTGCGGCGCCGCGTCCGGCGGCACCGCCGCCGGGACGATTGCCGATACTGCTTCGGCGCGGGCGGACGGGCAAGCCTGATGCCCGGGCGACTTGTGCTATCCGCGCACGAGCCAGACGATGGCGACGCCGATGGCCAGGGCGGCCAGACCGCCGGTTCTCAGTACGGTGTCCGGCAGATCGAGGATCTGCCGGACAAAGTTCTTGGCAGCGCCCGGTGCGAGCGCATAGAGGGTGCCCTCGAGCGCAAGCACGAGCCCGAGGGCAACCCAAAGGTCGTTCACTGCGCGACGGGTGCCTGTGCGGCCGGGGCTTGCGCAGCCGGGGCTTGTGCAGCCGGGGCGATGCTGGCCGGTGCACGGGTCGGCGACAGTTCGGTGCCGCGCGGGTCACGGAAATAGCGGAAGAACTCCGAGTTCGGTGACAGCACCATGGAGGTCTCGCCGGATTCCAGCCCGCTCGTATAGGCCTGCATCGACCGGTAGAAGGAGAAGAACTCCGGATCCCGGCCGAATGCCTCGGCGAAGATCCTGTTCCGCTCGGCATCGCCGTCACCGCGAACGATTTCCGCGTCGCGGTTCGCCTCGGCGACGATGACGGTCGAGTCGCGCTCCGCACGCGAGCGGATGCGCTGCGCCTGCTCGGCGCCCTGGGCGCGGATTTCCGTCGCCTCGCGCTGACGCTCGGTCTGCATGCGGCGGAAAATCGCCTCCGAGTTGGTCTGCGGCAGGTCCGCGCGGCGGATCTTCACGTCGACGACCTCGATGCCGATCGGCGCGGCGCGGCTGGCCACGTCGTTGCGGATGCTGTCCATCAGTTCGGCGCGCTGGTCGCGAACCACCTGGACGAAGGTCGCCCGGGCCAGCTCGGAACGCAGGCTGGACTGCAGGAAGGTCGACAGGCGCTGGTTGGCCTCGTTGATGTTGTTCACCGTCTGGAAGAACAGCACCGGGTTGGTGATGCGGTACCGGGCGAAGGCATCAACAATCAGACGCTTCTTGTCCGAGGCGATGGCCTCGATCGGCGGCATGTTGAGGTCGAGCACGCGCTTGTCGAAATACATCACGTTCTGGACGAAGGGCACCTTGAACTTGAGACCGGGCTCCTGAACGCTGCTCTTCACCTCGCCGAACTGCAGGACGAGCGCCTGCTGCGTCGGGTTGATGATGTAGATGGAAAGATAGGCAACGAGCGCCACGACGGCGACAAGAATGCCGCCAAGTCCGAAAAGACCGTTTTTCATCACTGGTTGCCTCCGCTGCGGGCGGCGCCCTGGTTACGGTTGAGCTGGTCGAGCGGCAGGTAGGGGACGACGCCCGATCCGCCGGCGCTCTCGTCGATGATGATCTTCGAGTTCTTGCCAAGCACGTTCTCGAGGGTCTCGAGATAGAGGCGCTCGCGGGTCACGTCGGGGGCCTTGGCGTATTCGTCGAGGATCTTGATGAAACGCTGCGCCTGGCCGTTCGCCTCGGCAACGGCCTGCTCGCGATAGGCGTTGGCCGCTTCGCTGATCCGCGCCGCCTCGCCTCGGGCTTCGGGAACGACGCGGTTGGCATAGGCCTGCGCCTCGTTCTGGATGCGCTCCTGGTCGGCGCGGGCGGCCTGCACGTCGCGGAAGGACTCGATCACCTGCTGCGGCGGATCGACCTTCTGCATCTGCACTTCCGTGACCTCGATGCCCGCATTGTAGCTGTCGAGTGCGGTCTGCATCAGTTCGAGCACGGCCTGCTGGATGGGCGTCCGGTTCTCGCCGAGGATCGAATCGATGTTGCTCTGGCCCACGACCTCGCGCATCGAGCTTTCAGCCACGGCCTTCACGGTCCCGGCCGGGTTCTGGATCTCGAAGAGGTAGTTGGAGACGCCTTCGGGCGTGTTGCGGATACGCCACTGCACCTTGAAGTCGACGTCGACGATGTTCTCGTCGCCGGTCAGCATCAGGCTTTCCTCGACGACGTCCTGGGTGTTGACGCGGCCGCTGTTGACGGATTCGCGCAGGCCCACGGTCAACTCGCGGATACGCAGGACTTCCGGCGTGTAGACCGCACCGACCGGATAGGGCCAGTTGTAGTTCAGGCCCGGGGACGTCTGGTTGGTGACCTCGCCGAAGACCAGTTCCACGCCCACTTCGTCCGGCTCGACCCGGTAGAAGCCGGTGGCCAGCCAGATGCCCGCGGCGATGATCAGCGCCAGCAGGATGCCCTTGAAACCGAGATTGCCACCGCCGGGCAGAACCGTCTTGAGCGTGCTCTGGCCGCGTTTCAGCAGTTCTTCCAGATCGGGCGGGTTGCCGCCGCCGCCGCCACCGCGCTGCGGCCCGTTACCCCACGGCCCGCCGCCGCCACCGCCGGAACCGCCCCAGGGTCCGCCGTTGCCGCCGCCCTTCCAGCCGCCGCCGTTCTGGTTGCTCCAAGGCATCACACATCCTTCGTTTTGGAACGCCGGCCCGGGGGCCGTTTCCGGTTGTTTGTCGACACGCCATCAAGGCCTTGTCGGGTTATAGGGAGATTGCCCGTTGCTTTCAACGAAAGCCGGCGCGCGCACCAGACTCGGACTTGGCGATCCTGCCTCGCCATGTCAATGCGTGGATGGCGGGTTTCTGCCGTTTCTCGCGCATTCACGGTGGATTTGCGTGCAGATGGCTGATGCGGACACGCCCGCCGGGCTCCAACAGGGGAGACAGGGTTGCCGCCCGCCGGCGAAAAGCTGCCCTGGCGCCGGCCCTCGAACCGGCGGCGCGGGCCCGCCTATCCGGTCAGCCGCTCGGCATGCCAGGCGAAGTGATCGGCCAGAAAGCTCGCGATGAAATAGTAGGAATGGTCGTAGCCGCCCTGCATGCGCAAGGTGAGGTCGATCCCGGCATTCCGGCAGGCGGTATCGAAAACCCAGGGGCGCAGCTGTTCCTCCAGGAACCCGTCTGCCCCGCCCTGGTCGATGAGAATGTCGCGCTCCCAGCCGCGTGTCCCGGCAAGGTGGCAGGCATCGTGATCCGCCCATGCCGCGCGGTCGCTGCCCAGATAGGCGGTGAAGGCCTTCTCGCCCCACGGGCAGGCGGCGGGATTGACGATCGGGGCGAACGCGGAGACCGAGCGAAAGAGCTCGGGATGCTTCATCGCCAGCGTCAGCGCGCCATGGCCGCCCATCGAATGGCCGGAAATGCCGATGGCTTCTTCCCATACGGGGAGTTCGGCGGCGGCAAGCTCCAGCAGTTCGCCCGCGACGTAGCTTTCCATGCGGAAATGCGGTGCCCAGGGGGCCTGGCTTGCATCGATATAAAAACCGGCGCCCTGGCCGAGGTCATAGGCTTCGTCATTGGCGACGTCCGCGCCGCGCGGGCTCGTGTCGGGCGCAAGCACGATCATCCCGAACTCGGCCGCCAGCCGCTGGTAGCCCGCCTTCGTCGTGGCGTTCTCCCAGGTGCAGGTGAGGCCGGAAAGCCAGACGAGCGTCGGGCAGGCTTCGCCGCGCCGCGCCTCGGCCGGCAGGAAGGCGGCGAACTCCATGTCCGTGCCGGTCGCGGCGGAGGCGTGGCGGTAGACGCGCTGCTCGCCGCCGAAGGCCCGGGTCGAGGAAACAAGGTCAAGTGTCATGGATGGATCGGTCCGGTCCTGGTTTGCACGGCCGCCGGGGACGCTGCGGCCTTTCTCATGTCTATATGCGGGATGCCGTCCTCGAGATAGGTTTCGGAAACCGCCTCGAAGCCGTGCGAGCGGTAGAATTTCAGCAGATGCGCCTGCGCGGAGAGCTCGACATCGCGGCCGGGAAAGGCGCGCGCCGCCTCGGCGAGACCCTCTTCCATCAGGTATCCGCCAAGCCCGATGCCGCGCCTTGCCGGTGCGATGACGATGCGGCCGAGCCGCACGCCGCCTCCCGCTTCCGGGGGCAGGAGCCGCAGATAGGCGGCGAGCTGGCCGCTGTCAGCGTCCTCGACCAGAAGGTGCCGGGCGAGCGGGTCCAGGCCGTCGATCTCCGCATAGGCGCAAGCCTGCTCGACGACGAAGACATCGACGCGCAGCCGCAAGACCGCGTGCAGGCGCGTCGGCGAAAGATCGCCGAAATCCGCCCACAGGGCCGCGAGCCGGTGCTCTTCCGCCGGCGCGGCGGTCGCAGCAATCGTCACGCGGACGCATCCTCCTTGCCGGCGATGCGCGCGATCTGTGCGATTTGCGCCTCGATGCGGTCGAGCGCCTCGCCGGTGCGCTCGTGGTTCTCGCGCAGCAGCTTCAGGGTCGAGGCGACCACGGCGAGTTCGCTGGCAAGCGGGCTTTCGACAGGGGCATCGCCAAGGCCGTAGAGCAGCCATGTCGGGCTGACGCCCAGAAAACCCGCCAGCATGGTCAAGCGGTTGGCGCGCGGTTCCGAGCGTCCCGCTTCCCAGGCGGTGACGGTCGACGTCTTGACGCCGAGGCGCCGTGCCAGTTGCGCGCCGGAAAAGTTCGCCGCCTCGCGTGCCCGGCGGATGCGACCGCCGATGCTGTCGCCGTCGCGGGCTTCCGACCACATCGATCCGGTTTCCGTCATCGTCCGCTCTCCCTCGTTGTCCGGTTGTCGTGGTGACCCGGCCGGGTCCTGCTTCCGGCCGGGGCGGGCTTTTTCGTCAGAACGTCACGACCGAGCGGATCGACTTGCCGTCATGCATCAGGTCGAAGGCCTTGTTGATCTCGTCGAGCGGCATGGTGTGGGTGATCATGCTGTCGATCTCGATCTTGCCGTCCATGTACCAGTCGACGATCTTCGGCACGTCCGTGCGGCCGCGCGCACCGCCGAAGGCGGATCCGCGCCAGGAGCGGCCGGTGACGAGCTGGAACGGCCGGGTGGAGATTTCCTGTCCGGCGCCGGCAACGCCGATGATGATGGATTCGCCCCAGCCCTTGTGGGCGCATTCGAGCGCCTGGCGCATGGTCGTGGTGTTGCCGATGCATTCGAAGGAATAGTCGGCGCCGCCCTTGGTCAGGTCGACCAGATAGGGGACGAGGTCGCCTTCGATCTCCTTCGGATTGACGAAATGGGTCATGCCGTAGCGCTCGGCGATTTCCTTCTTGTCGTCATTGATGTCGACGCCGACGATCATGTTGGCGCCGACGAGGCGGGCGCCCTGGATGACGTTGAGGCCGATGCCGCCAAGGCCGAAGACGACGACATTGGAGCCGGGCTCCACCTTGGCCGTGTTGACCACCGCGCCGATGCCGGTCGTCACGCCGCAGCCGATGTAGCAGATCTTGTCGAAGGGGGCGTCGGGACGCACCTTGGCCAGCGCGATCTCCGGCAGCACCGTGTAATTGGCGAAGGTCGACGTGCCCATGTAGTGGAACACCTTCTCGCCGCCGACCGAGAAGCGCGACGTGCCGTCCGGCATCAGGCCGGCGCCCTGCGTGGAGCGGATCTTCTGGCAGAGGTTGGTTTTCGGGTTGAGGCAGTAGTCGCACTCGCGGCATTCCGGGGTGTAGAGCGGAATGACGTGGTCGCCCGGCTTCAGCGAGGTGACGCCCTTGCCGACCTCGACGACGACGCCGGCGCCCTCGTGGCCGAGGATCGCCGGGAAGATGCCTTCCGGGTCGTCGCCGGACAGGGTGAAGGCGTCGGTGTGGCACACGCCGGTTGCCTTGATCTCGACCAGCACCTCGAAGGCGCGGGGGCCGTCCAGCTGCACCGTCTCGACGGAAAGGGGTTGGCCGGCCTTGAAGGCGACGGCGGCGCGTACATCCATGGAAGTTCCTCCAAAATTGCTGGCCGGTTGCGCGCGCATCGCTCATGCGCCCTGGCCGGTGTCGGAGGCGATCCTAGGAAATTGAAGGGACGGGCGAAAGGCCCGAGGCGACGCGAAGATGTGTCAACGCGACGCGGACGGTTCGCGGCGGCGATAGGTGAGGAAGGTCACGGCGGCCGTGTCCTTCGGCCCGCGCTCGGGTGTCTCGCGTGCGACTTCCCGCCAAATCTCGGGGTCGATGGCCGGAAAATGCGTGTCGCCGGCGGGCTTCGCGTGGACGCTGGTGATCTCCAGCCGGTCGGCGCGGGGAAGGGCGGCTTCGTAGATCTGGCCGCCGCCCACGACCATGATCGCCTCGGCGCCGGTATCGCCGGCGCTTGCGCGGGCCCGTTCCAGCGCGGCCTCGAGCGATCCGGCCCGGATGATGCCGTCAATGCCTTCCGCCCAGCCGAAATCGCGGCTGATGACGATGTTGTCGCGACCGGGAAGCGGGCGGCCGATCGACTGGAACGTCTTTCGGCCCATCACCAGCGGGCAGCCGAGGGTCAGGCGCTTGAAGCGCTTGAGGTCGGTCGACAGTTTCCAGGGCATGTCGCCGTCGGAGCCGATCACGCCGTTTTCGCCGACGGCGGCAACGAGCACGATTTCAGGCGTGTCGGATTTTGTCATGGGCCGTGCTCCGGAGGCGGGAGAAAAGTATCTTGCGCCTCTAGTAGCGCCCCCGGTGCCAAATGAAAACGGCCCGCGGGTACGGGCCGTTTCCGTTTCTTCGATGATCCGGCGTCATCAACTCAGGTCGTTGTGGCGGTCTCTCACTCCGGGAGTGAAGACGATGACGATTTTTCGCATATCGGCGAGGAAAGCACGTCGTCCGCCCCCCTCCGGCGTCATCCCGGACAGCGCGCAAGCGCAGATGCGGGATCGGAGAGCCGAGAGCGCTTGTGGAAACGCTCAAGGGTCCGCTCCAGGCGCCGTGCCTCTCCGGTCCCGGGTCTCGCGATGCTCACCCGGGAGGACGCCAGAGAGGCCTTCGATCAGTTGCGCGTCCCAAGTCGAGCTCGCCGCCCCCCCTCCGGCGTCATCCCGCACAGCGCGCAAGCGCAGATGCGGGATCGGAGAGCCGAGAGCGCTTGTGGAAACGCTCAAGGTTCGCTCCAGGCGCCGTGCCTCTCCGGTCCCGGGTCTCGCGATGCTCGCCCGGGAGGACGCCAGAGAGGTCTTCGACCAGTTGCGCGTCCCAAGTCGAGCACGTCGTCCCCCCCTCCGGCGTCATCCCGCACAGCGCGCAAGCGCAGATGCGGGATCGGAGAGCCGAGAGCGCTTGTGGAAACGCTCAAGGTCCGCTCCAGGCGCCGTGCCTCTCCGGTCCCGGGTCTCGCGATGCTCACCCGGGAAGACGCCAGAGAGGTCTTCGATCAGTTGCGTTCCTTGTCGACCAGGGCGCCCTTCTTGATCCACGGCATCATGCCGCGCAGCTTCTCGCCGACTTCCTCGATCTGGTGGGCGTCGTTGAGGCGGCGCGTGGCCTTGAAGCGGGCCTGGCCGCCCTTGCATTCCTGCATCCACTCGGAGGTGAAACGGCCGGTCTGGATGTCGGTCAGGATGCGCTTCATCTCGGCCTTGGTCTCGGACGTGACGAGGCGCGGGCCGGACATGTACTCGCCCCACTCGGCGGTGTTGGAGATCGAGTAGTTCATGTTGGCGATGCCGCCCTCATAGATGAGGTCGACGATCAGCTTGACCTCGTGCAGGCACTCGAAATAGGCCATTTCCGGAGCGTAGCCGGCTTCCACCAGCGTCTCGAAACCGGCACGGATCAGTTCGACCAGACCGCCGCAAAGCACGGCCTGCTCGCCGAACAGGTCGGTCTCGCACTCTTCCTTGAAGGTCGTCTCGATGATGCCCGAACGGCCGCCGCCGACGCCCGACGCATAGGCAAGGCCAAGGTCGAGCGCGTTGCCGGACGCATCCTGGTGAACGGCGACGAGGCACGGCACGCCGCCGCCCTTCTCGTATTCGCCGCGCACGGTGTGGCCAGGGCCCTTCGGCGCGATCATCAGCACGTCGACGGTGGACTTCGCCTCGATCAGGCCGAAATGCACGTTGAGGCCGTGGGCAAAGGCGATCGCCGCGCCGTCACGGATGTTGTCGGCGATGTGGTCCTTGTAGATGTCGGCCTGGAGCTCGTCCGGGGTGGCCATCATCATCAGGTCGGCCCAGCCGGCGGCCTCGGCGACGCTCATCACCTTGAGGCCGTCGGCCTCGACCTTCTTGGCGGTGGTGGAGCCGGGGCGAAGCGCCACGACGATGTCCTTGACGCCGCTGTCCTTGAGGTTCAGCGCATGGGCGCGGCCCTGGCTGCCATAGCCGATGACGGCGACCTTCTTCGACTTGATCAGGTTGAGATCGGCATCGCGATCGTAATAAACGCGCATCTTGGTGTCTCCCGTTGTGGCGTTTTGGTTGACCGGCGGATTTCCCCCGCCGGCCGGGGCTCAGTCCCGCGTGGTCGCGCTCCCTTGCGTGACGGTCGGCGGGTGAAGGGTGAGGAACTGGTCTATGGCGCGCACCGCCTGTCCGGCAAAGTCGGCATCGGCGCCGCCTGGCGGCTGGCCGAGCAGCCAGCGGCCGTGGGCATCGCGCACGATCAGTCCGTAGAGCGTGCGATAGGCCTCCGTCGGATCGCCGAAGGTGACGTGGCCCTGTCCGCGTCCCGCCTCCAGCAACACGCGGGCGCGGGTCGAGATGCGCTCGCGTCCGCGCTCCAGCAGCAGCCGGCCGAGCGGCGCGCCCTCGCGACTCGCCTGGCTGATGGCAAGCCGGTTGAGCGCCAGCGAGGTGTCGCCGGCCAGGACGCTCAGGAGATCCTCGGCGAAGGTGACGAGCCTTGCCCGGAACTCCGCGGCGGTCAGTTCGCCGGCGCTTTCGCTCGGCACCCGCACCTTGGCCGCCTGGTGCGCGACAATCGCGGCCAGCAGCCCGTCGCGGTCGCCGAACCAGCGGTAGAGGCTTTCCTTGGAGCAGTTGGCGGCGCGCGCCACGGCGGCCGTCGTCAGCGCCTTCTCGCCGCCGTCGACGACAAGCCGCAGCGCCGAGGCGAGGACCTCGTTCTGGCGCGGCGTGAAGTCGCTGTCGGGGACGGGAGCCATGCGGATCTTTCGGTTCGACCGGTCGCGGCGGACGCGTGCGTGGGCGGATCTGCGCCCTTGCGGTCGGGCGGGACATTGGGAAAGAAGAGGAATTTGCATCTTGGTACCGTACGGTACGGTTCGGTGAGGGTTATCGCATCGCCAGGAAACAGGGTCAAGGGGAAACTGCCGGCAAGGGCGATGACGCAGGACTGCGCCGCGGGAGGGCGTGACCGGGCCGTTTGCCGGAACGGGCGGAGGCCTGCCCCCGGTTTCGCTCCCGCGCCGGATTGCGCAATGACTTCCGGTTCCTGGTTGAAATTCAGACGGTTGCTTTCATCTTTCGCTCATTCAGTGTTGACCTGCCAGCAACAGTGATCGACCAATTTTCCTGATCAGGGTTTTCCCGAATACTGCCTTGCGACAATATAGGTGACCCTTGGTCAGATTTTGTTAACCATGGTGTATTACCCTTCAGGTATGTGCTGTAGGTGGCGATATCTTCGAACAACAGGCCCGTATCCCGGCAGACCTGTAAACGGCAACGGCGGCGCGTTACCGGAAACCTGAAGATCTCCGGGCGGCTGCACCGACCCTCCTGACAAGCGGGCGAATCTCATCGTGGTGAAACTTGCGCGTTTTCCGGTGCTGGCCGGATTGGTCACCGGTCTGGTCGCCGGTCTGGTCACCGGTCTGGCTGCCGTTTCGACCGCACCGGCCCAGGCCTCTGGTGCCAGGGCGTTCAACCCCCTTACCCTCGATGGGCATGTCGTCAAATGGGGCGCGCCGGAACTCGGCACGCCGGCGCATGTGACCTACGCATTCGCGGTCGGGCCGGTCGCCAACATCAACGCGCGCAACTGCCGGGCGATGGACGCGCTCGACGGGCTTGCCGCCGCGGCCGGGGTGGGTCTGGCGCGACTTCGCGGCGAGGCGAGGGCCGCCTTCCGGCTCTGGGAGGCGGCGAGCGGGATCACGTTCGAGGAGGTGACGTCGGTCGGCGAGGCCGATATCGTCATCGGCAGCCAGTCGGCGCCGCGCGGCTTTGCCTTTACCAATGTCCGGCATGCCGGGGAGGTCCTGCGGCCGGCGCTCATCGTGTCCGGCGGGGCGCGGGGGCTTGGCAAGCCGGGCTCCGGGGCGCGGGAGGCGCAGGATGCCGTCGCCGCGCCGCGCGTCTCGCGGATCACCGAGGCGGCCGTCTGTCTCAATCCGGCGCATATGTGGAAGGTCGGCTTCGACGGGGACCTGGGGACCTACGATCTGCGTTACACGTTCGCGCATGAAATCGGGCATGCGATCGGACTGGATCACCATATTCAGGATCCCTCGATCATGCATTTCAAATATAGTGAAAAGTTCCAAGGTCTTCAGCCCGGGGATGTTGCCGGCGTCAAGTGGCTTTATGGTTCTCGAAAGTAAGTTCGAATGCCATTCATTGAACACGATTTACGTGTACAAGAGGCGCTATAAAATAATTTAAGTTGTTGTTTTAATTCTGTTTTCATAATCACAAAAAGCCGGAAAAAAATCACGATCGCTTCCTATATCAAAGGTTGCATCCCGCGCAGGGCGAGCCCCCCGCCGCCCTGGTTGACGGGATACAGCAAGGGAGTTGGTCATGATTAGCAAGCTTCTTGCCACCACCGCCACGCTCGCAGTCCTGTCGCTGGGCCCCGCATGGGCGCAGACGGCCGTGGAGCCGAAGGGCGAGGCCCCTCTTGTTCAGGACAGCGCGCCGGGTGCCGCCATGCCGGCGGACGAAGCGCCTGCGCCGGATGCCGGAGAGGCCCCGGCAACGACGGCTGCGAGTGACCTGACCTTCCTGCCCGCGCAGAAGGAAGGGCACTGGCTGACCAGCGGGCTCATCGGCCAGGAGGTCACGACCCCTGACGGCGAGGCCGTCGGAGAGGTTGCCGCGCTCGAGATCGGGCCGGACGGCAAGGTCGTCTCGGTCGTGATCGATGCGGGCGGCTTCCTCGGATTGGGCGCCAAGCGCGTCGCCGTGCCTTACGAGGCGGTCCGGCACATGAGCGACACGCCCGACGGGCAGCGCCTCGTGGTGTCGGCCACCGCCGACCAGTTCGAGGCGGCGCCCGACTACGTCACCCTGGTGCAGATGCGGCAGGAGGAAGAGGCGATCCGCGCCCAGCAGGAAATGCAGGCGACGCAGCCGCGCACGGTCGATCCGGCCAATCCGCCGGCGACCGAATAGGTCCGGCGCCCCAATTGTTCCCTGCAGGCCGCGGCATGTCCGCGGCCTGCATCTTTTTGCCATGGAGCTTCTTCTTGTCATGGGGCTTCCGGCGCCGGACACCGTGCTCCCGCTTGTAGTATCGGCCTAATACCCCCCATCGGGCATCTGTTGCTAGCCTCCCCCGGTTCAAATTCGCTGCGGGAGGACATGATGAGCGCGAAGAAGAAAATCCTGATGATCACCGGTGACTTCACCGAGGATTACGAGACGATGGTGCCGTTCCAGACGCTTCTGGCCGTCGGCCACGAGGTGCATGCGGTGTGCCCGGGCAAGAAGGCGGGCGAGAGCGTCGCCACCTCGATCCACGATTTCGAGGGGGACCAGACCTACAGCGAGAAGCGGGGGCACAATTTCACGCTCAACGCGACGTTTGCAGAGGTCGACGTCGCCGATTACGACGCGCTGGTTATCCCCGGCGGCCGGGCGCCGGAATACCTGCGGCTCGACAAGGACGTGATCGACGCCGTTCGCCACTTCTTCGAGGCTGGCAAGCCGGTCGCCGCGATCTGCCACGGGGCGCAGCTGCTGGCCGCCGCCCGCGTCATCGAGGGGCGGACCGTTTCGGCCTATCCGGCCTGCCGGCCCGAGGTGGAGCTTGCCGGGGGAACCTATGCGGAGATCGCCATCGACGGCGCCGTGACGGACGGCAATCTCGTCACCGCGCCGGCATGGCCCGCGCATCCGGCCTGGCTGTCGCAGTTCATGACGGCGCTTGCCGCCTGATCATTGGGCCTGGTCATTGGGCCTGATCACTGGTGGCCCTCGGGCCGGTTGATTTCGCGAGACGGCAAGGCCACCCTGTTCGGAGAGAGCAGGGTGGCCTTGCCTGCAATCGTCGGCGGGAGGCCGGCGGCCAGGCCGTACGGGGAGGGACAGTGTCATGTGCAAGCTCTTTATCGAGGCCGAACCGGGGCTTTGGGAAAGCTCGACGCGGTCGCTCAGGATCGAGCGGATGGTGACGAGCGTCCGGCTCGAGACCTTCTTCTGGAGCGTTCTCGAGGAGATCGCCGAGCGTGACGGCATGAACCTCGTGCAGCTCATCACCCGGTTGCACAACGAGTCCATCGAGGCCGGCCACGACCTTGGCAACTTCGCCTCGTTCCTGCGGGTCTGTTGCGGCCGCTATCTGGCCCTGCAGCTCAGCGGCGACATTCCGGACGACCTGACGACGCCCATCGCCGCGCTCGACAGCGCCCGCATTCTCGACAAGGAGCGCGGCCGCATGCGGCCCGTCGCACCGGCCGGTGCCGGATCAGGGGCCGGATCCGGGGCCTCAGTGCACCCCGCTGCCCGCCTTGTTTCGTAAGGGGATGCGCGGCTGAGGCTGGAGGCCCTCGCGGTCCTATAGCAACCGGGCGCCGGGACCGTCTTTCGCCAGGTGATCGTCCGCGTTGACCAGCGGGCAGCGTTGCACGCTCAGGCATCCGCAGCCGATACACATCGCCATCTTGTCGCGAAGCGCCGTGAGACGCTCGATCCGCCGTGTGAGATCGTCATGCCAGTTTTCGGCGATGCGCTCCCAGTCGTGTGTGTCGGGGGAGGTGTCCCCTGGCAGTCCAGAGAGCGCGTCGGCTATCTCGGCAAGCGGGATGCCCGCGCTCTGGGCGATCTTGATGACCGTCACGCGTCTCAGGATTTCACGCCGATAGACCCGATGATTGGCCGATGTCCTTTCGGATGCGATCAGCCCCTTGCGTTCATAGAAATGGAGCGTGGACACCGGCAACCCGCTGCGGAGCGAGAGTTCGCCGACGGACAAATTCTTCTTCGTCATTCGTAATCTCCTTGACCTCAACCAATGTTGAGGTCGTAGCAACATGTCCGTCAACAGGAGACGGGCATGGCGGACACGGACAGCGACACGGGCAGCGACACGGGCAGCGACACGGAGAAGGACACGGAGACCTTCGTCTCATGGAGGGAGTTTCTGGCAAGCCCTTACGCGGCATCCCTGGCCCTGGTTTGCCTGGCCGTCTGGCTGCACGCGGCCGACAGCCTGATCGTCGCCACCATGCTCCCTTCCATCGTGGCCGAGATCGGGGGGGTCGCCCTGGTGGGCTGGTCGGTCTCGCTCTACGAGATCGGGTCAATCGTCGCGGGAGCGGCAAGCGCGTTGCTGGCAATGCGCTTCGGCCTGCGCACGCCGATGAGCATGGCCGCCATCCTGTTCGGGCTCGGCTGCCTCCTCAGTGCCGTCAGCCCGACCATGCCGTTGCTTCTGACGGGACGCATCCTGCAGGGGCTCGGCGGCGGCGGTCTGGTGGCGATGGGCTTCGTCGCGGTCGGGCTGATCTTCCCGCGTCGCTACATGGCGCGCGCGATGGCGGCCGTTTCGACCCTTTGGGGCGTCTCGGCATTCGCCGGGCCGCTGGTCGGCGGCTTCTTCGTGGAATATGCGACCTGGCGTTGGGGCTTCGCCTTCTTTGCCTGCCAGGCATTCGCCCTCGCCCTCTGGATCGTCTTGCGAGGCGAGGCGGCCGTGAGCCGATCCACGGCCGACGCCACCGGGTTCCCTGTCAGGCGTCTGTCCCTGTTGTGTCTCGCCGTCGTTCTGGTCGCCTTTGGCGGCGTCGAGGTCTCGATCCCGCGAACGGTCCCTTCCGTTGTCGCCGGTCTGGTCTGCCTGATCGCCTTTCTGCGGCTGGACGAGCGCGCGGGCGACACCCGGCTTCTTCCGCACCGTCCGTTCGATCCATGGCGCCCGGCTGGCGCCGCGCTGCTCATGATCCTGTCGATGTCCGTGGCGACCATCCCCGTCACGGCGTTCGGACCGCTCCTGGTAACAGCCGTCCACGGCGTATCCGCGCTGACCGCCGGTTATATCGTTGCCTGTTCGTCCATCGGCTGGACGGTCATGGCCGTTCTGGTCAGCGGATTGCCCGAGCGGTTCGACCGGCTGATGATCGCCCTTGGCATGACGGTCGTGGCCCTCAGCATCCTCGGCTTTCTCCATGCGGTTCCCGAAGGCCCCGTCTGGCTGATCGCGCTCTTCGCGGCCATGGAGGGCGGCGGCTTCGGGATTGCCTGGACATTCGTTCTCAGGCGAACGATGGGGCTCGCCGGCGCCGACGAGGCCCAGCGCATTTCCGGAGCGATCCCCACGATACAAAGGCTCGGCTACGCTCTCGGCGCGGCCTATGTCGGGATCGTGGCGAATGCCTCGGGCCTGCTGTCCATCGAGACGGCCGGGGACGCCGCGAAGGTTGCCCGATGGGTCTTCGCCTCATGTGTCCCCTTCGCGGCAATCGGGCTGATCGCCATGAGCGCACTGGTGCGCGACCGGTCGGGAAATCGCGGCAGTGGCGGCAGCAGCAGTTGAAACAGCCTGAACCGCAAGCCGGACAGTCCGCGTCCCGCCCGATGTCGGCGCTCGACAGCGCCCGCATCCTCGACAAGGAGCGCTGCCGCATGCGGCCCGTCGCACCCGCCGGTGCCGGATTAGGGGCCGGATCTGGTGGTCATACTCCAGGTTCGCAGAGGGTGAAGTTGTGCACCGGCGCTCAACTGACGAAATCTGGCAGGAAACTATTCATGGAGGCGGCCACCCTTGATCGCCTTGTCCACATCCTTCTTCGGACCGCGCAAGCCTATGCCGACCAGATCTGGTGTTTCAGCCGGTTCCTGCTGAAAGGCCTCGCGGTTCGCAGCGTCATGTCCGGTTGAAAACATCGACCGGACATAGGCCGCGCAAGTGAGATCCCGAGCGAGCGCCTGATTGCGGGCGCGCAAAAGCACTTCGGATGTTGCCGAGAAGACCATGACCGGCTGTCCAAGCAGAGCAGCATAGATGCGGTCGGCGCCATCCTTGTAGGGCATGCCCATAGCCTCAGGTGCAGAGCCCACAATACCGGAGGTCAGAAAGGCCGTGACGTTGAGCTTTTGCCAGACGGGAAGGTCATCGAGAATCAGAATGGCAATTTTTGTATCGAACACAACGAGTTCCGGTGTCTGGAACGGGTTCAATCGGTTCAGGAAGGGATGCTCGCGTCAGAACGGTTTCACCACGGCGAGGATCGCGATGGTCAGCATGCCGATGAGAATCGACGTTCCCGACCAGGGGATGGTCGATGCCGGTCTTTCATCCCGCAGCATGCGGCGCAATTGCCCGGACTGAACACCGTGGAGCCCCGACAAGCCGATGACGACGATCAGCTTGACCACGAGCCACATATCCGGAAACCAGCCTCCCCAGAGCGCCAGACCAAGCCCGAAAGTCCACGTCAGCAGGAGGGCCGGCGCGGTTACGGACCGCTCGAGGCGGCGCAGCGGTTCCAGGGCCGCAGTTTGTCGGTCGAGCGGATACTGGATGATCGCGTTCATGATCCGATTATGCGCAAACATGCCTCCGATCAGAAACACAACCGCAGTGATATGCGCGGCAACGAGATAGGAATAAAACGCCATGGCTGTTACCTCTCGGCCTGGCCTTCGAGGATCTCGCCGCGCTGCCTCAGCCAGCCGATGTTGAAAAAGCCTGCGAATGGCAGGAACGCGACGATGAGCAATCTTGCGACTTCACGCCGTTGCCACCCGCCACCTGCCACCGTTTGAAGTACGGTCCAGATATAGGCGAGGAAGGCAATGCCGTGGAGCGGACCCAGAATCCGCGATCCGGTCGGCCAGTCCAGCATGTGCTTCAGGGGAACGGCGACGCAGACCAGCGTCACCAGGGTTGCTGCCTCGACAATCGACATGATCTCCAGGCGCTTCAACTGTGCACGCTCATGGCTGATTGTCGGGCGCGAGCGTGTTCTCTGCTCAGTCATGGACATCTCGCTTCGAACCGATTTTCAACTGGACGCTATCCGATCCGTGGGTGGCCCTGTTGCGTGCAAGGAGCGCGTCGAATGCCTGCCTGGCGCGGGTGTCGGCTTCATTGTCACGGAGGAAACGGCTCGAGGCGTGATGGGCAAGATAGATGCCGCCGAGTTCCCAGACGAACTGCTCCACATCCGTTTCCGCGGACAGGTGCTTCTCGGCGACTGCATCGCGAACAATCTGGAGCAGCAACAGCCGCCACTGCGCTTCGAGCTTGCACACATGCTCGCGCACGACGGTGTCTATGTCGTCCAGCTCGAACAGCGCCGCCGCTGCCGGACAGCCGCCTTCAAGGCCTGCGCGGTGCGGCCAGCCAAACCAAAGGTCCACCAGGGCCTTCAGCCGTGGAAGCCCCGTTGCTTCGCGCATGGCCGGGACAACCACGGTGCGATCGGCGGTTCGTGCCATTTCTTCCAGCAGTTCGATCTGCAACTGCTCCTTGGACTTGAAATGGGCGAACAGACCGCTCTTGGAGAGCCCGGATGCGCTGGCAAGCTGGCCGAGCGTCACGCCCGAAAGACCGCGAACGCTTACCTGGTCAAGCCCTATCGTCAGAAGCTTTTGTTTGGTCTCGCTGCTTTTCATGATCGAATGATACGACCGGTCGTTCTTTTTTGCAATTGCCTGTTTCGTGATTTCCGACCTGGCAGCCAGGGATGTCCGCTTTTCAGCGGTGGCGAAGATATGCTGAACGACAAATGCGAGGGGGTGCCGCCGTCGAAACCGACTGGCCTTGGGGAAGGGCAGCTAATGCGACCTTGCAGTCGAAAAACCCACCAATCTCCTTCCCAACAGACCAGCCACCGGCCAAGCCGCCCGAAACCTGACGCGCGTTCGCTGCGGATATCGTCGGGGCCGGAGGCCCTAAAGATACAACTCGCCGCTGGAAACGACCACCGCCTGGCCGCCGATGCGCACGGCGTTGAGCTGGCCCGCCTCGACGTCGACCTCCAGGTCGATCATCGACGGACGGCCCATGTCGAAGCCCTGCTCGATGCGCAGGTAGTGGGTGCCGTCGGTGATCTTGTCGTAGTGGCGCACCACGCCGGCGAAGGCGGCGGCGGCCGATCCCGTCGCCGGGTCCTCGCCAATGCCCATATGCGGGGCGAACATGCGCGCGGCGAAGGTGCTGTCATGCGAATTCGTCTGGCGGCAATAGATATAGGCGCCCATCTGGCCGCCGCGCCCGAAGGCATCGTCCCAGTGAGCGTGATGGGGCGACACCCGGGCAAGTGCCGCAAGGTTCGCCACCGGCACGAAGGCGAAGGGGACGCCCGCCTCGAAGGCGCAGGGGCGATGGTTCTCGAAGCCGATCTCGTTGGGCTCCAGGCCAAGGGCGGCGGCGATCAGCTCCTTGTCGCCGAGCGGGTCGGCGGGGCGCGGCAGGCGCGGCACGTCGAATTCGGCAAAGCCGGCGGCGCCGTTTTTCAGCACCACGCCGCAGCGCACATTGCCGATCGCCTCCTCGAGCACGACCATGGCGTTCTGGTCGGCGTCGCTGTCGCCGAACCGCTCCCTGGCCAGCAGGATCGCGGTGCCGACGGTCGGGTGGCCGGCGAAGGGGAGTTCCTTTGCCGGGGTGAAGATCCGCAGCTTCGCCGAGTGCGCCGGGTTTTCCGGCGGCAGCACGAAGACGGTTTCCGACAGGTTGAATTCCCGCGCGATCGACTGCATGCGCGCGTCCGACAGGCCTTCCGCGTCCAGGACGACGGCCAGCGGATTGCCCGCGAGCGCCTGGTTGGTGAAGACGTCTAGGACGAAGAAGCGTCGTGCCATCTCGCGGGATCCTTGGTTGAAAGCCGTGTTGCCGTCTGGTCTTGCCCGCTGCGGGCGCCAGACTGTCGCATGCCGGGTGCCCGCTTGCCAACCTGCTCGCTGGCAGGCACCGCCTGCGGTTAACGAGGCGTTAACCCCTCTGGCGGGAACTCCTGTGGCGGGCCGGGCCGTCGCCCCTCCCGGGTGAACCGCGCCGCGCCCTGCCGCGTAACCCCGGCATGAGCGATGCACTGAACGGTTTCCCCTCCGGCGGCGTTGCCGTCGTCATCGGCGCCAGCGGCGGGCTGGGATCGGCGTTTTTCCGCCAACTGGAGGAAAGCGGCCGGTTCGCGCGCGTTGTCGGCTGCAGTCGGGCGGGCGTCCCGCGTATCGACCTGGAGGAGGAGGCGAGCATCGAGGCCGCCGCCGCCCATGTCGCGGGTCTCGGCCCGCTGAGGCTCGTCGTCGATGCCACCGGCATCCTGTCGGACGGGGCGATGGTTCCGGAAAAGGCGCTCGCCCGGATCGATGCGGAGCAGATGGCGCGCGCCTTTCGCATCAATGCCATCGGTCCGGCGCTGCTGATCAGGCATTTCGCCCCGCTCTTTCCGCGCAAGGGCAAGAGCGTTTTCGCCACCCTGTCGGCCAGGGTCGGCAGCATCGGGGACAACGCGCTGGGCGGCTGGATCAGCTACCGCTCGGCCAAGGCCGCGCTCAACCAGATCGTCCGCACTGCGGCCGTCGAGATGGCCCGCGGCCGGCCGGAGCATGTCATGCTGGCGCTGCATCCCGGCACGGTCGACACGGCGCTCTCCCGGCCCTTCGCCTGCAAGGGGCTTGCCATCCGCACGCCGGACGAGGCGGCCGGCCTGCTGCTCCGGGTGATCGACCGGGCCGATGCCGCCGACACGGGCGGGTTCCTGTCTTATGCGGGCGAACGCCTTCCCTGGTAGGGAGGGGGCGTGTAGAAGCGGTGCTGACGACAGCACCCGGGCCGCGCCGACCATGACAGATTTCCGGATTTCCGCCTTCTTTCACTTCGCTCCGCTCGACGATTACACGGCGATGCGCGAGCCGCTTCTGGCTGTCGCGCGCGAGGCGGGTATTCGCGGGTCGATCCTGCTGGCCGGCGAGGGCGTCAACGGCACCATCGCGGGCACGCAAGCCGGGGTGGAGCGGGTGCTGGCCCATTTGCGCGCCGATCCGCGCCTGGCAGGTCTCGTCGAGAAGGCATCCTTCGCTGGGCGCATGCCCTTCGGCCGGCTGAAGGTGCGGCTGAAGAAGGAGATCGTCAGCCTTGGCGTTGCGGGCATCGATCCGCGCAAGGCGGTCGGCACCTATGTGGCGCCGGCGGACTGGAACGCCCTGATCAGCGATCCGGACGTGGTGGTGCTCGACACGCGCAACGATTACGAGATCGCCTTCGGCAGCTTCGAGGGCGCGATCTCGCCCGATACCCGGACCTTCCGGTCCTTCCCCGACTGGGTGCGAAAGGCCCGCGCGGATGGCGACGGGCGCAAGGTCGCGATGTTCTGCACCGGCGGCATCCGCTGCGAGAAGGCGAGCGCACTGCTGCTGTCCGAAGGCTTCGGGGAGGTCTTCCACCTGGAGGGCGGTATCCTCAACTACCTGGAAAAGGTGCCGGAGGCGGAAAGCCTCTGGCAGGGCGCGTGTTTCGTCTTCGACGAGCGGGTCGCCGTCGACCATGCCTTGCGCCCGACCTGGGGGCGGGGCGCGCCGGAGGCGGCGCGCGAGGTGTTGCCCGCCGGTCTGACAGATGAACTGGCCGAGGGAGGTCTGGCCGGCGCCGATGCGGGAGCTAGGCCCGACCCTGAAGAGTGAAGCGCTCGGCCGTCAGGCCGCGAACGCCGGGGCGCAGCATGAACAGCCGGCCTGAATCCGGATGGGCTTCCAGCAGCGCCGCGTCGGCAAGCGGGCGCAGGCTCGTCACCACCAGCGCATCGAGGTCCGGTCCGCAGAAGCACGGCATGGTCGGGCGCGGCACGGGCATGGCGATGACCTCCACCAGCGTTCCGTCCGGCGAGAAGCAGTTGAGGAGCCCGGCGGAAACGCCTGCCGACCAGTAGCGGCCGTCGGCGTCGACCGTTCCCCCGTCCGGCCGCCCGGCCTCGTTGGCGAGCCTGGCGAAGAGGCGGCGGTTTGACATTGCCCCGCTTGCCGGATCGAAGTCCCAGGCCTCGATGATGCCGGGCCGGCTGTCGGCGTGATACATGGTGCGCCCGTCCGGCGACCAGGCAAGGCCGTTCGAGACCGTGACACCCTCCACCAGCTTCTCGCAGCTGCCGTCCGGGCGCACCCGGTAGAGCGCGCCGATCGGCTGCCGGTCGGGCCGGTCGTCCATGGTGCCGACATAGAAGGCGCCGTCGGGGCCGACCTTGCCGTCGTTGAGGCGGGTGCGCGGATCGCCGGTCTCGATTTCGGCAAGCACCTCCAGCGAACCGTCCTCAAGGCCGAACAGCGCGACCCGGTCGCGGATGGCGACAACCAGGCGGCCCGCATCGTCGGTCAGGCCGAAGGAGCCGATCACGTCGGGAAGATCCCAGTGCCGCTCCTGGCGCGTTGTCCAGTCGAGCGCGTGCAGCCGCTTGCCGAGAATGTCGCACCAGTAGAGGCGTCCGAGCCGGTCGTCCCAGGTGGGTCCCTCGGCCAGATCGCTGCGGGTTTCGCTCAGTCGTGAAATCTCGTGCGCCATCAGATCGCTCCCCTCGCGGCTTCGGTCCACTTGTCGGACGGATGGGGCGAGGGATCAAGGGTGTCAGGCGCTGGCCCGGTGCGGATCGCGGTGCAGGGGCGGGCGGTTGCCGAGCCATGTCCTGAAGATGGTGCTGGCGAGTTCGGCGATGCTGTGCATGGAATCGGGCTTGGTGATCACCGCGTCGGCCCCGTGCCGCAGGGCCTCGTCGGCCGCCTCCCGGTTGCTTGCCGTCGACAGGATGAGGATCGGCGTGTCGGCCAGCGCCGCGCTTGCCCGCATCATCCTCAGCACGTCGAGACCGGAGAGGCCGGGCATGTTCATGTCCAGCAGGATCAGGTCGGGCAGGGGGGATTTCGCCGCGACGGCCGCCTCGATGCGCGCCAGCGCCTGCACGCCGTCCACCGCCTTGACCAGCGCGAACCGGTCGGGCCAGGGGCAGGCCCGCTGAAGCAGATGCCCGAATATCCACAGATCGTCGGGATCGTCGTCGACGAGCATCAGCGTGGAGCCGCGTCCGGTCGCGGAAAACCTCTCTTCCGTCATGGCTGGACCGCCGAAGTCGAAACTGCGCGAATTTCTGATTGCGGCAATTATTCTATCAGCAAATCCGACAGGGTTCCAGCCGGCGGCCATGCGACGCGCTCGTCAAATCGGGCAAGGTGCAACCCGCGCGGCGCGGATCAGTGTGCGGCCTCCGGCAGCGGGAAGGCGGTGCTGCGCGCCACCGTGCGGATGGCGAAGGACGATTTCATCCGTGAAACGCCAGGCAGGCGGGCAAGGTGGTCGCGGTGAATCCGCTCGAAATCGGTCGGGTCGGCGGCTGCGATGCGCAGCAGATAGTCGGCATCGCCCGCCATCAGGTAGCACTCCATGATCTCCGGCGAGAGGGCGACCGCCTTTTCGAAGCGGGTCAGCACCTCGTTGGCCTGGGAGTTCAGCGAGATCTCCACGAAGATGTCCATGCGCCGGCCGATCTGCGACTGGTCGAGCAGGGCGACGTATTTCTCGATGACGCCGGCCTCCTCGAGCGCACGCACCCGGCGCAGGCAGGCGGAAGGGGACAGGCCGACGGCTTCGGCAAGGTCGGCGTTCGCCATGCGGCCGTCCTCCTGCAGCAGGGTCAGGATACGCCGGTCAATACGGTCGAAGTTCACAAGGTCCTCCGCAGATAATTTGGCTTACGTCGGGTTTCACGCTCTGAAATTGCATGAAACTCCTTACCCGGGTCAAGTACGCAAGCACATTCGAAGCGCTTTCCCGTATCCTTGCAGTCAAAGGGCGGAAGGTGTCCGGCCCGTGCTGGAGGAGGCTTGTGATGCGCATCGGTGTGCCGAAAGAGATCAAGAACCATGAGTACCGGGTCGGCCTGACCCCTGACAGCGTCCGCGAACTGGTGGCCAACGGCCACGAGCTTTTCGTCGAGACCCAGGCCGGCCAGGGCATCGGCGCGGACGATGCCGAATACGAGGCGGCCGGCGCCAGGATCCTTGCAAGCGCGGCGGAGGTGTTCGCCACGGCGACGATGATCGTCAAGGTCAAGGAGCCGCAGGCGGGCGAGCGGGCCATGCTGCGTTCCGACCATCTGCTCTTCACCTACCTGCATCTGGCGCCCGATGCGGCCCAGACCGCCGACCTGGTCAAGTCCGGCGCGACCTGCATCGCCTACGAGACCGTGACCGACGCGCGCGGCGGCCTGCCGCTGCTGGCGCCGATGTCGCAGGTTGCCGGCCGGCTTTCGGTCCAGGCGGGCGCGACCGCGCTCGAGCGCGCCCATGGCGGCGCCGGCGTGCTTCTGGGCGGCGTGCCCGGCGTTGCCCCGGCCAAGGTGGTGGTGATCGGCGGCGGCGTCGTCGGCGCCCATGCCATCACCATGGCGCTCGGCCTTGGCGCGGATGTCACCGTCCTCGACCGCTCGATCGATACGCTGGGCAGCCTGTCGGCGCGGTTCGGCTCGGCCCTGCGCACGGTCTATTCGACCCGTGCCGCGATCGAGCAGTATGTGCTGGAAGCGGACCTTGTCGTCGGCGCGGTGCTGGTCGCCGGCGCGGCTGCGCCCAAGCTGGTCACCGCCGACCATGTGCGCCGCATGAAGCCGGGTTCGGTGCTTGTCGACGTCGCCATCGACCAGGGCGGCTGTTTCGAGACCTCGCACGCCACCACCCATGCGGAACCGACCTATGTGGTCGACAACGTCGTGCATTACTGCGTTGCCAACATGCCCGGAGCGGTCCCGCGCACCTCGACCTATGCCCTCAACAACGCGACGCTGCCCTTCGCGCTGGCACTGGCCAACAACGGCTACGCGAAGGCGCTGGCCGAGAACCCGCACCTGATGAACGGGCTCAACGTTCACGCCGGGCAGGTGACCTGCCAGGCCGTTGCCGAGGCGCTCGGCTACGACTATGTCGCCCCGCGCGAGGCGCTGGCGCGGGGCGTTGCCGCCGCCGCCTGATCACGCGTCTTCTGCAGGGGGGTTCAACTGAAAACGGCCGGCAAGGGATCCCTTGCCGGCCGTTTGTGTCTGGTGCTTGCGGCAACTGCCCGGTGTCTAGGGGCAGGCAACGCGATAAGGCCGACCGTAGCGGTCGTACTCGACGCAGTTCTTCGGCGTGGTGGCCGCGCCAACGACCGCACCGCCGGCAGCACCGATGGCGCCGCCCACAAGCGCGCCGCCGACATCGCCGGTTGCGGCGGCGCCGACCGCCGCGCCGGTGGCGGCGCCGAGGCCACCGCCGACCAGGGCCCGGTCAGACTGGCTGTCGGACTGGCACGCGGCAAGAAGCAGGGCCGTCGCCGCAACGATCACGAGTTTAGACATGAAATTCGCCTCCGATTGGTTGGCCGGACTGCGTTTCTTCGAAACGCATGTGCCACCGCAACGGTTGGCCGGAGCTTCCGTTGCGGCGGTCAGGCATGTCCTCTCGGGCAGGCGATTGGCGCCTCTTACGGGCAGACGACCCGATAGCGGCGGCCGTAGCGGTCGCGTGCGATGCAGTTCTTCGGCGTGGTGGCCGAACCGACCATGGCACCGCCGACACCGCCGATGACGCCACCCACGAGAGCGCCACCGACATCGCCGGTTGCCGCCGCTCCGATCACTGCACCCGTTGCGGCGCCAAGGCCACCGCCGACAAGTGCGCGGTCGCGCTGGCTGTCGGACTGGCATGCCGCCAGCAGAAGCGCAGCTGCGCCCACAAGAACAATCCTGACCATCGTATAACTCCTCACATGTCCACTTGGTTCCGGCGAATGTCGCCTCCCGGTAGGCACCGCCAAAGGGAGAGGGCGAACCGTCCCTCCGTTGCCGCCTATCTGAGCACTAAAACACCACACAGTCTAGCGGCTCGCTGACGCCAAGCTGTGACGCAGATCATTGGTTGGGCGTTCCTTTTGACGATTTTTCGCGAGATGCGACGGGTTCCTGGCCGCGCAGTCGGCGCAGCAGGCCGAGCGTCGAGGCGTCGCGCCCCTTCGCCGGCGCGCGGCCGTCGACCATCGGCAGCAACTCGCCGGCAAGCACCTTCCCCAGTTCCACGCCCCACTGGTCGAAGGAATTGATGTTCCAGATCGCGCCTTCCACGAACACCCGGTGCTCGTAGAGCGCGATCAGGCGGCCGAGCGCGAAAGGCGTCAGCCGGTCGTGCAGGATGGTGATCGAAGGACGGTTGCCGGGAAAGACCTTGTGCGGGGCAAGCCGGGCGACATCGTCCTCGCTGCGGCCTTCCGCGCGCAAGGCGGCTTCGGCCTCCGCCCTCGTGCGGCCGGTCATCAAGGCCTCCGACTGGGCGAGGCAATTCGCCGCCAGCAACGCATGGTGATGGGCAAGATCCGGCTCATGCCCCTTCGCGGCGAGAATGAACTCGCAAGGGATCACGTCGCTGCCCTGGTGCAGGAGCTGGTAGAAGGCGTGCTGGCCGTTGGTTCCGGGTTCGCCCCAGACCAGCGGGCCGGTTGCCTCGCTCACCGGATCGCCGGCAAGCGTCACCCGCTTGCCGTTGGATTCCATGTCGAGCTGCTGGAGATAGGCGGGCAGGCGGGCGAGCCGCTGGTCGTAGGGAAGGACCGCGCGGGCCGGAAAGCCGCAGGCATTGCGATGCCATATGCCGGCAAGGCCGAGCAGCATCGGCAGGTTGACCTCCGCCTCCGCCGTCTCGAAATGCCGGTCCATCGCATGGGCGCCATCGAGGAAGGCGCCGAAATCGTCAGGCCCGATGGCGATCATCACCGGCAATCCGATTGCCGACCAGACGGAATAGCGTCCGCCGACCCAGTCCCAGAAACCGAAGGTGCGGCTGGCGGCAATGCCGAAGGCGTCGACCCTGTCGAGGGCTGTGGAAACGGCGGCGAAATGGGCGCCGACGGCGTCTTCGCCGAGGTGCCGGACGATCCAGGCGCGCGCCGTCGCGGCATTGGTCATCGTCTCTATGGTCGTGAAGGTCTTCGACGCGACAATGACGAGCGTTGTCGCCGGATCCAGCGCCTTCAGCGTGTCCGCGACATGGGCGCCGTCGACATTCGACACATAATGCAGGCGGGGACCGTCGGCGAAGGGGGCAAGCGCCTGTGTCACCATGGCCGGCCCGAGATCGGAGCCGCCGATGCCGATATTGACCACGTCGGTGAACGGGCGCCCGCCCGAGCCGGCGAGGGTGCCATTTCGAACGGCATCGGAGAAGTCGGCCATGCGCGCCAGCGTTGCCTCCACGTCCGGCGTCACGTCGTGTCCGTCGATCTCGACCGGGCGGCCGGAGCGGTTTCTGAGCGCGACATGAAGCACCGCGCGGCCTTCGGTTCCGTTGATCGGGCGGCCTTCGAACATCGCCGCCCGCCGGTCCTCCACACCGCGCGCACGGGCAAAGGCGGTAAGGGCGTGGATCGCCTCGCGGTCCCAGTGCATCTTGGAAAAGTCGATGAGCAGGTCGTCGAGCGCGACGCTCAGCCTGTCGAACCGGCCCGCATCGTCAGCGAAGATCCGGCGCAGTCCCGTTGCCTGCAGCTCCGTGGCCCGCTGCTTAAGCTCATGCGGCATGGCTGCCTGCGTCATCGGTGTCCTCCTCTTTCAATGTCTTTGGAGCGGGCGGCGTCCGCTCGACCCTAGGCAAGCAATGTGGCGCAATACCAGCCATAGGCCGCGAGAAACGGGAGCCCGGCGAGACGCGGCACGCGGCCGGGAATGGCGAGCAGCAGGGCGGCAAGCGCCAGTGAAGCGACCAGCATCACCGGAATGTCGAAGGTGGCGATCCGATTGGCAATCGGCACCGGCGCCAGGGTCGCGGTTACGCCGAGGATCGCCAGGATGTTGAAGATGTTCGAGCCGACCACGTTGCCGATGGCGATTTCCGGTTGCCGGCGAAACGCGGCAGTGACGGAGGTCGCAAGCTCCGGCAGGCTGGTGCCGACGGCCACAACGGTAAGCCCGATCACGGCCTCCGACAGGCCGAAGGTACGCGCGATCCGCGTGGCCCCGTCGATCAGGCAGTCGGCTCCGAAAACCAGGGCCGCAAGACCGCCGCCGACAAGGGCGAGGGCTTTCCATACGGGCATCGGGCAGGGGGTGGCGGCCGTGTCGCAGGGCGTGCTGCGGCCGGTCTTCGCGCAATAACCGAGATAGCCGGCAAGCACTGCCACAAACGCGATGCCGACCGGTGCGGACAGGGTGCCGGTCCAGGCAACGACGGCCAGGGCGACGGCGCTTGCGAGCATCGCCGCCAGGTCGCGGCCAAGCCCGTCGATGCGCGTCGGCATGGCCGCGACGAGCATGGTGAGGCCGAGAATGAGCAGGATGTTGGCGGTGTTGGAACCGACCGCGTTGCCCACGGCGATATCCGGCAGGCCGGCCATCGCCGCCTGCAACGAGACGAGCATCTCCGGCATGGAGGTGCCGAAACCGACGATGGTCAGGCCGACAAGAAGAGGCGGTACCCGAAGGCGCGCGGCCAGCGAGACCGCGCCGCGCACAAGCGCGTCGCCGCCGCCGAAGAGCAGGGCAAGACCAAGGGCGAGAAGCCCGGTATCGATGAGCATGACAAGGCTCCGGCGCCTCGGGCGGGGCGCGCCGGAGGCGACAAGGGAGGACTGGGTGGCGACGGAATGCCGCCCCGGGAGATTGCAGGTCCGGGCGCGCGGGGCGCCGGTGCGGTCCCTGCCGGATCAGGTCACGGTCGGAGGCTGCCGGAGCAGGTCGCGTTCGCCCTCGAAGGCCATGACGGCGAGCTTCCAGGTGGCGAGGGTGGCGGCCGGCAGGAGCAGGGCGGCGACGACCGCGACGCCTGTCGGGCCAAGCGACAGGATGCCGCTCAGCGCCCACAGGAAACCGAGCGTCATGGTCCAGACTTCGGCGCCGAACAGGGCAATCGCGGAGATGAGGATGATGTAGAAGACAAGTCCCGGACGTGCGTCGCGCGCGCGGGGGGAAACCGCCGGATTGTCGGCGGCAGGTGAGCCTGGCATGGCCGTGACCCTTGAAGGACGCGGGCATGATCGCCCGCGGCCAATCGCAAATGGGAAGGTCCGGGCCCGGGCGCAAGATCTCCTTTCGGGCCTGCGAGAGATATTTTTTCACGCTCGCCGTCATGCCGGGCGGCGATCAGGACAGCGCGGCTGCGAGGCGCGCCCGCGCCTCGATCCCGGCCCAGTCGCCGCTGGCGATGGCGTCCGCCCCGGCGATCCAGGAGCCGCCGACGCAGACCACGTTGGGAAGCGCCAGATAGGTCGACGCGCTCTTCTCGGTGATGCCGCCGGTCGGGCAGAAGCGGGCGGCGGGCAGCGGCGAGGCCAGCGACTTGAGCAGGTTGGCGCCGCCGACGGCCTCCGCCGGGAAGAGCTTCAGCCGCGAGTAGCCGGCTTCCAGCAGCCGCATCACCTCGGAGGCCGTCGCCGCACCCGGCAGCAGCGGCACGTCATGTCCGGAGGCCGCCTCGATCAGCGCTCCGGTGGCCCCGGGCGAGACGACGAACGTCGCCCCGGCGGCGACAGCCTCGTCATACTGGAAGGCGTCGAGCACGGTGCCGGCGCCGACCATCGCGCCTTCCACCTCGGCGGCGACGGCACGGATCGCCTCGAGCGCGCGCGGGGTGCGCAGCGTGATCTCGATGGCCGGCAGTCCGCCGCGCACCAGGGCGCGCGCCATCGGCACGGCCTTGGCCGGATCCTCCACGATCAGGACCGGGATGACCGGGGCGGCGCCCATGACGCGGTCGAGGATGTCGGTGTTCTGTGCCATGCGGTGGTCTGCTCCGGATTGCTGGGCCTTGCGGCGTGAGGGTTCAGGCGCCAAAGACATGGGCGCCCTGGTCGGCGGGGCCGGCATGGGCCCTGAAGGCGGCGAACAATTCGCGGCCGATGCCCTGCTGGTGCGCCGAAAGATCGGCCGTCGCGGGGGCGCGGGCCTCGAATTCGGCCGCGTCGACGAGAACCTCGAGACGGCCGGACGTTGCATCGACGCGGATCATGTCGCCGTCGCGGATGCGCGCGATCGGGCCGCCGTCGACGGCCTCCGGCGTCACGTGGATCGCTGCCGGCACCTTGCCGGAGGCGCCCGACATGCGCCCGTCGGTGACCAGCGCGACGCGGATGCCGCGATCCTGCAGGACGCCGAGCGCCGGGGTCAGCTTGTGCAGCTCCGGCATGCCGCAGGCCCGGGGACCCTGGAAGGGCAGCACGGCGATGAAATCCTGCGTCAGTTCGCCGGCCTTGAAGGCGTCCTGCACGGCTTCCTGCGAGTTGAAGATCCGCGCCGGCGCCTCGATCACCCGGCGGTCCTGTGCGACGGCGGAGACCTTGATGACCGCCCGCCCGAGATTGCCGTCGAGCACGGTCAG
The DNA here is from genome assembly GCF_965276915.1 of Stappia sp. Taxonomy (GTDB): domain Bacteria; phylum Pseudomonadota; class Alphaproteobacteria; order Rhizobiales; family Stappiaceae; genus Stappia. The sequence continues at coordinate 4,312,333 of NZ_OZ255709.1, read as the reverse complement.
CCCGCCATTGGGCTGAAAGGGTTCGGCCACGGTGGAGAGCACCTTGGCATCGCCGCTCTCGCGGGTCGCCGGCACCCAGGCGACGCCGCCGCCCTCGCCGAGGCGCGCCTCGACCGTATAGGTCGACAGGCCGGTGCCGTTGACGGTGCGCACGTCCTCGTGCAGCAGGCCTTCCGACAGCAGTTCGCCGATCAGGTAGCCCATGCCGCCGGCCGCCTGGAAGTGGTTCACGTCGGCCATGCCGTTCGGGTAGATGCGGGCGATCAGCGGCACCGCCCCGGAAAGGTCCGAGATGTCGTCCCAGGTCAGCCGGATGCCTGCCGCATGGGCGATGGCGACCAGGTGCAGCGTGTGGTTGGTCGAGCCGCCGGTCGCGTGCAGGCCGACGACGCCGTTGACGATGGCGCGCTCGTCGATCATCTCGCCGACGGGCGTGTAGGCATTGCCGAGCGCGGTGAGCGCCAGCGCGCGCTTGGCCGCCTCCTTCGTCAACGCATCGCGCAGCGGCGTGTTCGGATGGACGAAGCTTGCCCCCGGCAGGTGCAGGCCCATGATTTCCATCAGCATCTGGTTGGAATTGGCCGTGCCGTAGAAGGTGCAGGTGCCGGGCGAATGGTAGGACTTGCTCTCCGATTCCAGCAGTTCGGCGCGGCCGATCTTGCCTTCCGCGTAGAGCTGGCGGGTCTTGGCCTTCTCGTCGTTGGAAATCCCCGACGGCATCGGTCCGGCCGGCACGAAGACCGCCGGCAGGTGGCCGAAGGAGAGCGCCGCGATCATCAGCCCGGGCACGATCTTGTCGCAGATGCCGAGGAACACGGCGGCGTCGAACATCTGGTGCGACAGGCCGACGGCCGCCGACATGGCGATCACGTCGCGGGAAAACAGCGACAGTTCCATGCCGGTCTGGCCTTGCGTGACGCCGTCGCACATGGCCGGCACGCCGCCGGCCACCTGGGCGACGCCGCCGACCTCGCGCGCCGCGTCGCGGATCAGCTCGGGGAAGCGCTCATAGGGCTGGTGGGCGGAGAGCATGTCGTTATAGGCGGTGATGATGCCGAGATTGGGCACCACGTCGCCGGCCAGTCGCGACTTGTCGGTGACGCCGCAGGCGGCGAAGCCGTGGGCGAGGTTGCCGCAGGACAGCGTCGAGCGCTTCGGGCCGGCCTCGCCGGCGGCGCGGATCCGCTCCAGATAGCGCGTGCGGCTGTCGCGGCTGCGCTCGGTGATGCGTTCGGTGACGGCTGCGAGTGTCGAATGAAGGCTCATGGCGGTCTCCGTCCTTTCGGTTGCGGCGCCCGGGGGGAGATGTCCGGGACCGGCTTTCCTGTTGGACCGGCGGGTGTGATACCCGTTCCGGCACGATGTTTAAATCGATTTAATTCCGTCTTCAACCGGGCGCCGTGCGCGATGCAGATGCACGGTGCTGCCCGGCCCGGCGGGTGCTCGCCGCACCGGTCAGATCAGGTCCTCGAACCATGTCCGCCCGTCGCGCTCGATCAGGGCGATGGCGGCGGAAGGGCCCCAGGTGCCGGAGGTATAGCCCTTCGGCGGTTCCTTCTGGCTCGCCCAGGCCTGCAGGATCGGATCGACCCAGGCCCAGGCGGCCTCGACCTCGTCGCGGCGCATGAACAGCGTCTGGTTGCCGCGGATCACGTCCATGATCAGCCGCTCGTAGGCATCCGGGTTGCGCACCTTGAACGCCTTGGCGAAGGACATGTCGAGGGGCACCTGGCGCAGGCGCATGCCGCCCGGTCCGGGGTCCTTGATCATCACCTGCATGCGCACGCCCTCGTCCGGCTGCAGGCGGATGACGAGCCGGTTGGAGGAGATCGCGCCGGCCTCCTCGCCGAAGATCGAATGGGGGATCGGGCGGAACTGCACGACGATCTCCGAGACGCGGGTGGCGAGCCGCTTGCCGGTGCGCAGGTAGAAGGGCACCGTCGCCCAGCGCCAGTTGGCGATCTCCGCCTTGACGGCGACGAAGGTCTCGGTCTGCGAAGAGGGGTCGTCGAGTTCCTCCAGGTAGCCCGGCACGGCCCCGCCGGCGGAAGCACCGGCCCGGTACTGGCCCCGCACCGTTGTCTTCGCCGCATGTTCGGCATCCATCGGCCTCAGGGCCTTCAGCACCTTGAGCTTCTCGTCGCGCACCGAGTCCGCGTCCATGGATTCCGGCGGCTCCATGGCGACAAGGCACAGGAGCTGGAGGATGTGGTTCTGCACCATGTCGCGCATCGCCCCGGCGGTGTCGTAATAGCCGGCGCGGCCCTCGACGCCGAGCGATTCCGCCACCGTGATCTGCACATGGTCGATATGGGCGGCGTTCCACAGCGGCTCGAACAGCGCGTTGGCGAAGCGCAGCGCCATCAGGTTCTGCACGGTCTCCTTGCCGAGATAGTGGTCGATGCGGAAGATCTGGTCCTCGCGGAAGACCGCGCCGATCGCCGCGTTGACGGCGCGCGCGGAAGTGCCGTCCTTGCCGATCGGCTTCTCGATGACGACGCGGGCAAGGTCGGTGGACAGTGCGTGGGCGCCGATGCGTTCGCAGATCGGGCCGAAGAAGTCGGGCGAGACGGCCAGATAGAAGGCGCGCACCACCTCCTCGCGGCCCTCAAGGGCAGCGGCGAGCTCGCGCCAGCCCCTGTCGCCGGCGGCATCCACCGCGAGATAGGAGAGCCGGTCGAGGAACCGGGCAAGGGCTTCGTCCTCGATGTCGTCGACGTGTTCGCGCACCGCTTCGTCCGCGAACTTGCGATAATCGGCATCCGACATGTCGCGGCGCGAGCAGGCGAGAATGCGGGCGTCCAGCGGGATCTGCCCGTCCAGATCCCGGTGATAGAGCGCCGGCAGAAGCTTGCGGTGGGCAAGATCGCCGGTCGCACCGAAGACGATCAGGTCGAACGGGACTACTTCGATGACGCGCGTTGCCATTGCGATCCTTTCAAGAGGCGGTTCGTGCCCTCGGGCAACCCTTCAGGCAGCGAGGTCGGCGCGGCGGGGGAGGTCCGCTCCGCGCCGGGTGCAGGTGATTGCGGCGGCCCGCCCGGCATAGGCGAGCAGGTCGGCGAGTGCTCCCTCGTCGAGCCCCTTCAGCGCCGCGCGGGTGCGGCCGACCGTCTCTCCGAGCCGCGCCAGCAGGGCCGCCTGGTAGGTGTCGCCGGCACCGACCGTGTCGGCGACGGTGACGCGCTGGCCCTCGGCAGAGGCGACGGCGGAGGCCGTCACACCGAGCGCACCCTCGCCGCCGCGGGTGATCACCACCAGCGCCGGCCCGTGGTCCAGCCAGTCGCGGGCGAGCGCCAGCGGATCGGCCCCGGGATAGAGCGTCTCCACATCCTCCGCGCTGACCTTGAGCAGGTCCACATGCGGCAGCAGCACGCTGATGCGGTTCCGCCAGGCGTCGAGATCGGCGACCACGGTCGGGCGGATGTTCGGATCGTAGGCGATCATCCGGCGACCGTGCTCGCGCGCGGCGAGCGACAGCAGCGTGTCGCCGATTGTCGGCACCAGCGCGGAGAAGGATCCCAGATGGATGGTGTCGATCGCCTCCGGCAGGTCGGGAATGTCGGCGGGGGAGATCATCCGGTCGGCCGCTCCCTCGCCGCAGAAACTGTAGGCGGGGCTTCCCGCCGCGTCGAGGCCGACCAAGCTTAGCGTTGTCGGCGCGTCGCTGTCCACGACAAGGCTCGTGTCGACGCCTTCGCGCTCCAGCGCCGCCTTCAGCCTGCGGCCGAGAAAATCGCGCGACAACCCGCCGAAATAGGCGGCCGGCGCCTCCAGCCGGGCAAGCCCGACAGCCACGTTGAAGGGCGAGCCGCCGATGCGCGCATCGAGCGTCAGCCGCGCGCCGTCTTCCTCGGCGAAGAGATCGAACAGCGCTTCGCCGCATACGAGAATCATTGAGCGGGGCTCCTATGTGCCGTTTTTTCCAGGTCGCCGGATATTGTTGCCGCGATGGCTTCCGCCGCGCTGCCGGTGAACGGCATGAAGGTGTCGGTGTCCAGTCTCATTCAGGCGGCCTTCGTGCTTTCGGGAGGTTCCATCGCGCCGGTCATGATGGCGACGGCATCCGACATGGAGAAGTCGCCGGGCTTGATGACACAGGCGCGACGGCCGAGGCGATGGATATGGATGCGGTCGGCCACCTCGAACACATGCGGCATGTTGTGCGAGATCAGCACGATCGGCAGGCCGCGCGCCTTCACGTCGCGGATCAGGTCGAGGACCTTGCGGCTTTCCTTGACGCCAAGGGCGGCCGTCGGCTCGTCCATGATCACCACCTTGGAGCCGAAGGCGGCGGCGCGCGCCACGGCAACGCCCTGACGCTGGCCGCCCGACAGTGTCTCCACCGCCTGGTTGATGTTCTGGATGGTCATCAGGCCAAGCTCCGACAGCTTGTCGCGGGCGATCTTCTCCATCGCCTTGCGGTCGAGCCGGCGCAGGTACTTGCCCATCCACCCTTGCATGCGGATCTCGCGGCCCATGAACAGGTTGTCGGCGATCGACAGCGCCGGCGACAGGGCAAGGTTCTGGTAGACCGTCTCGATGCCGGCATCGCGGGCGCGCATCGGCGAGGAGAACTGGACCGGCTTCCCTTCTAGCCGGATTTCGCCCTCGTCCGGGGTGACAGCACCGGAAATCGCCTTGATGAGGGTCGACTTGCCGGCGCCATTGTCGCCGATCACGGCCAGTACCTCGCCGGGATAGAGGTCGAAGTCTGCCCGGTCGAGAGCGACGACGCGGCCGTAGCGCTTGACGAGGCCCGTTGCGGTGAGGATCGGTTCGCCGGTCATCCTGCAACCTTTCTGATCCATTGGTCGATGGCGACGGCCGAGATGATCAGCACGCCGATCAGGAGATAGGTCCATTGCGGGTCGGTGCCGATCAGGCGTAGGCCGAGCGAGAAGACGCCGACGATGAGCGCGCCGAACAGCATGCCGAGGATCGAGCCGCGTCCGCCGAACAGCGAAATGCCGCCGATCACCACGGCCGTGATGGATTCGATGTTGGTGAACTGGCCGGTGGTCGGCGAGACCGAACCCAGACGGCCGATCATGGCCCAGCCGCCAACGGCGCAGATCAGCCCGGCCAGCGTGTAGACGGAGATGCGCATGCGGGCGACGCGCACGCCGGCCAGTTCCGCCGCCTCCGGATCGTCGCCGATGGCATAGACATGCCGGCCCCAGGCGGTGTGGTTGAGCACGTAGTTGAGCACGATGACCAGTGCGAACATGGCGATGACGCCATAGGTGAAGACGGCGCCGCCAATGCTGAACTTCTCGCCGAAGAACTGGAGGATCGGCGCCTGCGCCTCGATGTCCTGGCTGCGGATGGTCTCGTTGGCGGAGAACAGGAAGTTGGTGGCGAGCACGATCTGCCACATGCCGAGCGTGACGATGAACGGCGGCAGCCGCATCCAGGCGACCAGCACGCCGTTGATGAAGCCGCACAGCATGCCGCAGGCCAGCCCGCACAGGACCGCGATCTCCGGTGGCAGGCCATAGCGGAAGGTGAACTGGCCCATCACCACCGAGGACAGGACCATGATCGCGCCGACCGACAGGTCGATGCCGGCGGTGAGGATCACCAGCGACTGGGCGCAACCGACGATGCCGACGATGGCGACCTGCTGCAGGATCAGCGTCAGCGCGAAGGGAGAGAAGAATTTCGAACCGAGCAGGATGCCGAACACCGCCAGCGACAGGACCAGCACGATCAGCGGCACGAATTCGGGCCGGGCGTGGAGCCGGTGCTGGACCCTGTCCAGGAGCGAGCGATGGTGGCTGTCGAAGGCGGCAACCGTCGCGGCGCTGCCCGCCAGGCTTTTTTCGAAGTCGTCCGCACCGGATGTCTGCGCGTCGCTCATGCTCTCCTCCCCGGAAGAGGGCCCGGTTCCGGCCGGACCCTGCCTTGCGCGATGCGGGGGCGGAGCGTTCCGCCCCCGCGTTGATGGTTGGTCCGGATCGTCATGTCCGACCGGTCAGGCGATCAGCCCCAGCACTTGTCCGTGCCTTCCTTGGTGTCGATCGAGGACACGCCCTCGGCCGGCTTGTCGGTGACGAGCGCCACGCCGGTGTCGAAGAAGTTCTTGCCCGGCGTCGGCTCCGGCTTGGCGCCGGTGTCGGCGAAGGCCTTGATCGCCTCGATGCCGAGCGAGGCCATCAGCAGCGGGTATTGCTGCGAGGTGGCGCCGATGACGCCCTCGGCAACGTTCTTGACGCCCGGGCAGCCGCCGTCGACCGAGACGATCAGAACGTCGTTCTCGCGTCCGACCGCCTTCAGCGCCTCGTAGGCGCCGGCCGCTGCCGGCTCGTTGATCGTGTAGACGACGTTGATCGTCGGGTCCTTGGTGAGAAGGTTTTCCATCGCCGTGCGGCCGCCTTCCTCGTTGCCCGAGGTGACGTCGTTGCCGACGATGCGCGGATCGTCCTCGTCGCCCCAGCGGGCCGGGTCCTTCACGTCGATGCCGAAGCCGGTCAGGAAGCCCTGGTCGCGCAGCACGCCGACGGACGGCTGGCTGACGGCGAGATCGAGCATGGCGATCTTCGCGTCGGCGGCGGCATCGCCAAGCGTTGCCTTCGCCCACTGGCCGATCAGTTCGCCGGCCTTGAAGTTGTCGGTGGCGAAGGTCGCGTCGGCCGCGTCGATCGGCTCCAGCGGCGTGTCGAGGGCGATCACCAGAATGCCGGCGTTGCGGGCCTGCTCGACGCTGTCGACGATGGCCTTGGTGTCGGAAGCGGTGATCAGGATGCCCTTGGCGCCATCGGCGATGCAGGTCTCGATGGCCGCGACCTGGCTTTCGTGGTCGCCGTCGATCTTGCCGGCATAGGACTTCAGCACGATGCCGAGTTCGGTCGCCTTGGCGGTGGCGCCTTCCTTCATCTTGACGAAGAAGGGATTGGTGTCGGTCTTGGTGACGAGGCAGGCGGAAATGTCCGCCGCCATGGCCGGCGCTGCGGCCGTCATTGCGAGCATCGAGCCGGCAAGCATCAGTTTGCGTAGCATGTCAGTTCCTCCCAGTGTGTGTTTTGGCCAGGCAGTCTTCCAGCCGTATCGGCCGGCCGGCTCCTCATGCCGGACGGCCATCCTGTGCAGGTCCGTTGCCGGCGCGCAGCCTTTCGGGGCCGGTGTCGGTTGCACTTCGCATCGCCTCGTTGGCCGTCAGGATCGCGGCGCGGGGCGAATAGTTGAAGAAGATCGGCAGGTTGGCGGCGCCTGCCGCGCCCGCGTCCTGGCCGAAGGAACCGCGCTGCACGCGTGGCGGCCGGCGGGCTTCGGGGGCGGCGCGTTGCAGCGCGTCCCCGAGCGCTGCGAGCAGCCGGTCGGCGAGGCCGCCGTCGATGTCGAAGTCGATGACGACCAGCGGCACGTCGATCAGCGAGATCGCCGACCAGATGGCCGGCGTCAGCGCCGCGACGCAGTCCGCCATCCATTCGTCGACGGCCGGGTGACGCGCCGCGACCGCCTTTTCCAGATCGCCCCGGGTCTCGGCCCCCAGGCCGTGATGGGCAAGGTGCCGCTTCAGCGCCACCATCGAGGCGCGGGTCAAGAGGATGTCGAGTTCGCCGCTGCGCGGCGCCGGCGCCGAGGCAAGGCGGCTCGGCGGCACCGGGATCATGGCGACGTCGCCGGCATTGCCGTTGACGCCCTTCAGGCAGTCGCCGCCATAGACGAGGCCGCCGCCGATGGCCGGTCCCATGAACAGGTAAAGGAAGTCGTCGGCATGCCGTCCGGCGCCGGAGAACAGCTCGGCGATGGCGGCCGCCGTGCCGTCGTTTTCGGAAAAGACCGGGAATTCGATCTCCGCTTCCAGCATCTGCTTGAAGTCGATGTCGTCCCACAGGTGAAAATGCTCGCTCGGCAGGCCGAGCTCGTGCAGCCAGGAGCCGAGATTGAAGGGCATGGCAAGGCCGACGCCGGCGATGCGGATGCGCTCTTCCGGGGCGATCAGCTTCAGCAGGCTGGCGATGTCGCGCGACACGATCTCGACGGCGCGCTCGGGCGAGGGCAGGAAACGGTCGTGCGACTGGCGGCCGATGATGCGGCCGGAAAAGTCGGCGATCACCGTCTCGATCGAGGTGCGGTCGAGACGGACGCCGAAGCCGTAGGCACCGGTCGGGGCGAGCCGCAGCATGGTGGCCGGCTGGCCGCGTCCGCCATGGTGGCGCTTGCCCAGCGTCTCGATCAGGCCGAGGGCTGCAAGGTCCTGAATTATTCCGCCTATCGCCGCATTGGTAAGCTGGGCGAGGCGGGCAAGGTCCGCCTTCGAGGCCTCGCCGACACGGCGCAGGACCTGCAGCACGATGCGCTCGTTGTAGCGGCGCAACTGCACGGAATTCGAGCCTTGTCCGACAAGCGGGCGTCTGGCCACCGCCTTGTTCCTCCCACGGAAGCGACGTTGCGTCAGGATAGCCGGCAAGAGGCCTTCCTGACCATTCGCATTTATTTCTTTTAGTTGATTTATAAAATCTCTGATGGTGGCAACCTGTCAACTGAAATCGTTTTTGCACTGCGCAATCGCGAGGGTGCCCGGGCAGGCTGGCGCGGTCCCGTCCGCCTGTGTCATGGTCCGGGCAGCGCCGTCATCGCCTCTTCCGGCGGCCCTGTCACGCGGTTGATCCAAGGAGACCTCCCATGCCGAACACTCTGGCAACGCAAGCCTTCCTTGATCGTGCGATTGCCGCGGGGCGGGGCGAGGTGCCGGCCGACCTGGTGATCCGCGACGCCCGGCTGTTTTCCGTGATCGACGGCTCCGAGACGGTGACCGACATCGCCATTGTCGGCGAGCGGATCGTCGGCACGCACGGCGCCTATCGCGGCGACAGGGAGATCGATGCCGGCGGCCGGCACGCGGTGCCGGGTTTCATCGACACCCATTTGCATGTGGAATCCTCGCTCGTGACGCCGCTGGAATTCGACCGCTGCGTGCTGCCGCATGGCGTGACGACGGCGATCTGCGATCCGCACGAGATCGCCAATGTGCTGGGCACTGAGGGCATCCGCTATTTCCTCGATGCGGCGGAGCGCACGGTCATGGACCTGCGCGTCAATCTCTCGTCCTGCGTGCCGGCCACCGCCTTCGAGACCGCCGGCGCACGGCTGGAAGTTGGCGACCTTCTGCCCTTGCGCGGCCACCCGTCGGTGATCGGCCTTGCCGAGTTCATGAATTTTCCGGGCGTGCTCGCCCGCGATCCTGCGGTTCTGGCAAAGCTCGCCGCCTTCCAGGACGGACACATCGACGGGCATGCGCCGCTGCTGTCCGGGCTCGATCTCAACGGCTATCTCGCCGCCCGCATCCGCACCGACCACGAGGCAACGAGCGCTTCGGAGGCGCGCGAGAAACTCGCCAAGGGCATGACCGTCCTGATCCGCGAGGGCTCAGTGTCGAAGGATCTCGAGGCGCTGGCGGAAATCCTGACGCCGGACACGGCCTCCTTCGTCTGCCTGTGCACCGACGATCGCAACCCGCTCGACATCGCCGAGGAGGGCCATCTCGACAGCATGATCCGCCGGCTGATCGCGAAGGGCGCGCGCGCTTGCGATGCCTACCGCGCGGCCAGCTGGTCGGCGGCGACCGCCTTCGGCCTGCGCGACCGGGGGCTGGTGGCGCCGGGCTGGCGCGCCGACATCGTGCTGCTCGACGATCTTGCCGACTGCCGTGTCCATGCGGTCGTCGCCGCCGGCCGGCCGGTCGATGCGGCGCTTTTCGCCGCGCGTCCGCCGCTCGCGCCGGTCGGGCTGGAGAGCGTCCACCTGCGCAACATGAGCGCGGAGGATTTCCGGATCGCGGGCGACGGCTCCAACGCGCGTCAGGTGATCGGCGTCGTTCCCGGGCGCATCATCACCGAGCGGCTGACCCGCTCGCTCGCCGTCGCCGGCGGTTTCGTGCCGGCCGATCCGGCGCAGGACGTTGCCAAGGTCGCGGTGGTCGAGCGGCACGGGAAGAACGGCAATATCGGCCGCGCCTTCGTCTCCGGCTTCGGCCTGACGCGCGGTGCCATCGCCTCCTCGGTCGGCCATGACAGCCATAATGTCTGTGTCGTGGGTGCGGACGACCTCTCCATGGCAAGCGCGGTGAACCGCATCGCGGCGCTGCAAGGCGGCTTCGTTGTCGCCGACGGCGAGCGGATCGTCGCGGAACTCGCCCTGCCGGTCGCCGGATTGATGAGCCTCGAGCCCTTCGAGGAGGTGCGCCACGCGCTGGAGGCGCTGCGCCGTGCCGCCCGGGAGCTGGGATGCGCCTTGCCCGAACCCTTCCTGCAGGTTGCGTTCCTGCCCCTTCCGGTCATTCCCCATCTGAAGATCACCGACATGGGCCTCTTCGACGTCGACCGCTTTTCGCTTATCGATTGAAAGGGATGCGCGGGTCGCGACGAGTGCCGCGAAGCCGTGCTATTCTGGCATCGGCGGGCGTGCACCGAACGGCCGAGTCTGTCATTTAACGTTGACGTAAACGGAAGCTTGATCCATGTTTTGCCGGCGCCGCGCAAGCCGGCGTTGCCGCCTGCGGGGAGGAGGCGGCGAGACCAAGAACATCCGGTCCGGGAGGAACCATCTTGAGCGAACCCCAGGTTTGGCTTGCCGCTTTTCGTCCGCAGCCCATCCACACCTATCTCGACGACACGGTGCGCCAGTTCGGCCATCGCCCGGCGATCGACTTCCTCGGCAAGGGCTGGACCTATGCCGAGCTCGGCGCGCTGGTCGACAAGGCCGCCGCCGGCCTTCAGGCGATGGGGGTGGTGAAGGGCGAGAAGGTCGGCCTGTGCCTGCCCAACACGCCCTATTACACGATCTTCTATTTCGCGGTGCTGAAGATCGGCGGCGTCATCATCAACTTCAATCCGCTCTACGTGGAGCGGGAGCTGTCGTTCCAGGCGCGCGATTCCGGCACGCGGATCATGGTGACCCTCGACCTGAAGATCATCTACGACAAGGTCGAGGCGGTGCGCCGCGAGGGCACGCTCGACAAGATCATCGTCTGCCCGATGGCCGACATCCTGCCGCAACCCAAGAAGCTGCTCTTCACCCTGTTCAAGGGCAGGGACCGGGCGAAGATCCCGGATGACGCCGCCCATCCCCGCTATGCCGGGGTGATCGGCCATGGCAGGTCGCCGCGGGTCGCCGACATCAATCCCGACACCGACATTGCCGTGCTGCAATATACCGGCGGCACCACGGGCGTTCCCAAGGGGGCGATGCTCACCCACACCAATCTGGCCGCCAATCTGGAGCAGATGCGCACGCTGTTCTCCGCCGCCCGCCCGGGGGAGGAGAAGAAGCTCTGCGTGCTGCCCTTCTTCCACGTTTTCGCGATGACGGTGGCGCAGAACCTTTCGGTCGCCATCGGTGCGGAAATGGTGCTGATGCCGCGTTTCGAGCTGAAGATGCTGCTCGACACCATCCAGCGCAAGAAGGTCACGCTGTTCCCCGGCGTGCCGACGATCTACACGGCGATCAACAATGTCGAGATCACGAAGAACTACGACCTGACCAGCATCCGCCTGTGCTTTTCCGGCGGCGCGCCGTTGCCGGTGGAGGTCAAGGAGGAGTTCGAGAGGCGGACCGGCTGCCTGCTGGTCGAGGGCTATGGCCTGACCGAGTCGTCGCCCGTGGTCACCGGCAATCCGCTCAACGAGAACCGCCGGTCGGGCTCCATCGGCCTTGCCCTTCCCGGCACCTCGCTGGAGTTCCACGACATCGAGGAGCCCGGCAAGCTGATGCCGGAAGGCGAGAAGGGAGAACTCGTCGTGCGCGGCCCGCAAGTCATGATGGGCTACTACAACCGGCCCGAGGAGACCGCGCGCACCATCCGCAACGGGGCGCTTCACACCGGCGATGTCGGCTATCGCGACAAGGACGGCTTCGTCTACCTTGTCGACCGGATCAAGGACCTGATCCTGTGCTCGGGCTACAACGTCTATCCGCGGGTGATCGAGGAGGCGATCTATCAGCACCCATCCGTCGAGGAGACGATCGTCATCGCCATTCCCGACGCCTATCGGGGGCAGGCGCCGAAAGCCTTCGTCAAGCTGCGGACCGGCAAGAGCCTGAGTGCCGAGGACCTGCGCACCTTCCTGAAAGACCACCTTTCGCCGATCGAGCTGCCCCAGGAGGTGGAGTTCCGCGACAGCCTGCCGAAGACCATGGTCGGCAAGCTCTCGAAGAAGGAACTGGTCGAGGAGGAGACCGCGAAACGCGCGCAAGGCGCCTGACCTTGCGCGTCTTCCCCGGGGTCGGGTGACGCGTCGCGCTTGAAGTGCGGGCGGCGGCTTGGCATTGTCGGACGAGCGTTTTATTTCGCCGCAACAGGCTGCCCGCAAACAGGATTCCCGGCACGATGACGGCCGAACCGCCGACCTATCTGACGACCAAGGAAATGGCGGACCTGCTCCGCGTCAAGGAACGCAAGATCTATGACCTTGCCGCCGCCGGGGAGATTCCGCACAGCCGCGCCACCGGCAAGCTGCTGTTCCCGCGCGAGGTGGTGCTGGCCTGGATCGAGAATGCCAGCGATGCGCCCGGCCACGAGGCCGCGCGCCCGCAGGTGGTTCTGGGCAGCCATGACCCGCTGCTGGAATGGGCCTTGCGCGAATCCGGGTCCGGCCTTGCCACGTTCTTCGACGGCAGTCTCGACGGGCTCGACCGTTTCGACCGCCTGGAAGGGATCGCCGCCGGCCTGCACGTGGTCGAGGACGAGGGCTGGAACAGGGAGCTGATTGCCCGCCGGTTCCGCTTCCGTCCCGTTGTCCTGGTCGAATGGGCCTGGCGCAGCCGCGGCATCATCGTGCCGCCGGGCAATCCCGCCTCGATCTCGGTCCTCCGGGACCTTGCCGGCAAGAGGATCGTGCGCCGGCAGGCTCAGGCCGGCGGGCAGCTGCTGCTGGAGCGGCTTTTCGGCGAGGCGGGCCTTGCCGTGCCGCAGGGCGGTCCGATCGCGCGCGACGAACGCGAGGCAGCGCTTGCCGTGCTCGACGGCAGCGCCGATGCCGCCTTTGGCCTTGCCGCCTCCGCTCGCCAGTTCAAGCTGGATTTCGTGCCCGTGTGCGAAGAACGCTTCGATCTGCTCGTTGCCCGGCGCGAGTGGTTCGAGGCGCCGTTCCAGGCATTGGTCGCCTTCACCCGCTCCCCGGCTTTCGCCGCCATGGCCGCCTCGCTTGGCGGCTATCGGGTGGACGGGATCCTGACCCCGCATTTCAACGGCAGCTGAGGTCGCCCCGGGGGCTCCCCTATGGCGGGTCGGCACGCACGCCGGTGCGGGCGGTGACCTGGCGTCCGAGCCGGTTCTCGCGCCACACCGTGTAGAGCGCGCCGGCGACGATCAGCGCCGCGCCCGCATAGGTCGCCGGCGCCGGCAGGTCGCCGAAGACCAGGAAGCCGATCACCGTCGCATAGAGAAGCCGGGCGTAGTCGAGCGCCGCCAGCGCGGAGGCCTCGCCGGCGCGAAAGGCGCGGATATTGCACATCTGCCCGGCCCAGGACACCAGCCCGACGACCATCAGCAGGCCCCATTCGGCCAGGGTCGGCGTCACCCAGTAGTAGAGCGCGATGGGCAGCATGATCAGGCCGACAAAGACCGCCTGATAGGTGAGGATCGTCACCGGCCTCTCCACCTGGGACAGCTTGCGGATGATGATCATGACGACGGCGGCTGCCGCCGCACCGACGACCGCCATCGCCGCGTAGATGTTGAAGCCGCTGTCGCCGCCCGGCTGGAGGATGACGATCACGCCGAGGAAGCCGACAGCCGTCGCCGCCCAGCGATGCCGTCCGACGGTCTCCCCGAGAAACAGGATCGCGAAGATCGTCAGGAAGAACGTCTTGGAAAATCCGATCGCTGTCGCATCGGCAAGCGGCAGGTGGACGACGGCGGTGAAGCCGGTGAGCATCGCCACCGAGGCGCAGCTCACCCGGATGACATGCAGGTGGGGCCGACTGGTCTTGAGCGATCCCGGCAGGCCGTAAATGATCGTCGGGGCGACGATCGTCGCCATCACCATCTGGCGGATGAAGATGATCTCGGCGACGTGAAGCCGCTCGCCGAGCAGCTTGATCAGGGTCACCATGAAGGTGAAAAACAGGCCGGCAACCAGCATCCAGAGAATGCCGCGCACATTGCCCGGCAGCAGCGACAGCCGGTCGCCGGCATCGCGGTAGCGTGCCGCAAGTCCGGGTCGCCCCGAAGGCCTTGCGGCCGGCGCCTGTCTCCCCTTGCCGTTGTCGCCGGGGTCGGGGCGCTCTTGGTTTGCGGACATGGGCGGGCCGATCCGTGCCGGTGCGATGGGAGGCGGGTTGAACCCGTCGAGGCGAGGCGGCAAGCATAGCGCGCCTCGCGGCTCCGGCGAAAGGGGCGTGCTGCATACGAATTCAACTGTCGCTTCGAGAGACTTGGCGAAAGGTGCCGATTGCCGTTACAGTTGCGGGAACGCTTGGCTTGCGGCTCCGCTGCGGGTCCGCTTCGCTCCGGCCGGGTTCCTCCACGCCCGGACGGCTCGCCCTTGACCCTCCCGGTTCGCGCGACATGTCGCACGCAACGATTTTCACATTCACCGCAGCGATTTCCGGGCCTGGCCCGGCCGTAGCAACGAGGCATTTTCAATGAACGAAACGGTTCACGCCAAGTTCGGGATGGGTGCGCCTGTCCGCCGCAAGGAAGACGACGCGCTTGTCACCGGCAATGGCCGTTATACCGACGACCTTGCGCCGGACGGAGCCTTGCGGGCCTTTGTCCTGCGCTCCACGATGGCGCATGCCCGCATCGCGCTCGGGCCGCTTGACGATGCCCGCGCCGCGCCCGGCGTGGCCATGGTGATGAGCGCGGCCGACATTCCCGACCTCGGACTGATGCCGACCAAGGTGGTGCTGACCCAGACCGACGGTTCCCGCCACGCGGTGCCGCCGCGCCCGGTGCTGGCCACCGACACGGTGCGCCATGTGGGCGAACCGGTGGTGCTCGTCGTCGCCGACACGCTGGCCAATGCAAAGTCGGCGGCCGAACTCATCGAGATCGACTACGAGCCGCTCGATGCGGTGGTCGAGACGGGGGACGCCTTGAAGCCCGGCGCGCCGCTGGTGTGGCCGGAAACGGGCACCAACGTCGCCTTCAACTACGAGATCGGCGATGCGGGCGCGACCGCCGCCGCTTTCGACAAGGCCCATCACGTCACCCGCATCGAGATCGTCAACAACCGGCTCGTGTGCAACTACATGGAGCCGCGCGGCTGCATCGCCGAATTCGATCCGGAGACCGGCCGCTACACGCTGACCGCCGGCACCCAGGGCGGTCACGGCATGCGCGACATCATCGCCGGCGACATTCTGGGGATCGGCAAGGACCGGCTGCGCGTCGTCACGCCGGATGTCGGCGGCGGCTTCGGCACCAAGAATTTCGTCTATCCCGAATATCCCGTCTGCCTCGTCGCCGCCGAGCGGCTCGGGCGTCCGGTGAAATGGATCTGCGATCGCACCGAGCACTTCCTTGCCGATGCGCATGGCCGCGACAATCTCGCGGTTGCCGAGATGGCGCTCGACGCGGACGGCCGGTTCCTCGCGATGCGGGTCGACCTGATCGCCGCGATGGGCGCCTACCTGCATCAGTACGGACCGTTCATTCCCTTCCTTGGCCTGTCGATGACGACCGGTCTCTACGACATCCCGGCCATGCATGCGGCGATGAAGGGCGTCTTCACCCATACCGTGCCGACGGACGCCTATCGCGGCGCGGGCCGGCCGGAGGCCGCCTACCTTCTGGAGCGTCTCGTCGACAAGGCTGCGGCCGACATGGACCTTGCACCGGCCGAGATCCGGCGGCGCAACTTCATCACGCCGGAGCAGCTTCCCTACACGACCCATACGGGCCGCATGTACGACACCGGCGAGTTCGCCGCCCACATGGACAAGGCGCTGGCCGATGCCGACTGGGACGGGTTCGAGGCGCGCGCCGCCGCGTCGGCGGAGCGCGGAAAATATCGCGGCATCGGCATGGCGACCTATATCGAGGCCTGTGCCTTTGCCGGTTCCGAGGAGGCGACGGTGGAGCTGGGCGGCGACGGCTCGCTGACGCTTCTGATCGGGACGCAAACGAACGGCCAGGGGCACGCCACCGCCTACGGCCAGATCATCGCCGAGCAGTTCGGCGTCGACCTCGACCGCATCACCATGATCCAGGGCGACACCGACCGGGTGCGCAAGGGCGGCGGCACCGGCGGGTCGCGTTCGATCCCGATCGGCCTGCCGTCCGTCCTGGAAGCCTCCAAGGCGCTGGTGAAGAAGGTCAAGGACCTGGCCGCCGACAAGCTGGAGGCCGGTGTCGAGGACCTGGAACTGGCGGAAGGGTCCGTGCGGGTCGTGGGCACGGACCGGGCGATCACGCTGGCCGAGATCGCGGCGGCGGTGCCCGAGCCCCTTTCGGGCCGCGAGGAAGTCAAGCAGGCCGAGGCGACCTATCCCAACGGCACCCATGTGTGCGAACTGGAGGTCGATCCCGACACCGGCGACATCGAGCTTGTCGGCTATCTCATCGTCGACGATTTCGGGGTGACGGTGAACCCGATGCTGCTCGCCGGCCAGGTGCATGGCGGCGTCGTCCAGGCGATCGGCCAGGCCCTGATGGAGCACACCGTCTATGACAGCGACGGCCAGCTCCTGACGGCGTCCTTCCTCGACTACCGGATGCCGCGCGCCGCCGACATTCCCGACATCCGCTTCGAGACGCGCAACGTGCCCTCGACCACCAATGCGCTCGGCATCAAGGGCGCGGGCGAGGCCGGCACGATCGGCGCGGCGCCGGCGGTGATGAACGCGGTCAACGATGCCCTGCGCCGCGGCGCGGGGGTGGCGCAGATCGAGATGCCGGCAACGCCGTCGCGGGTGTGGGACGCGATCGCCGCCGCGCGCAGCTGACGAGGCAAGCCGCGGCCGGGGCGTTTGTCCCGGCTGCGGCCGCGGCCTTCCGCTGGGTCATGTGGCAGGCGCAGGGGTGCCTTGCGTTTTGTGCGGGAAAGCCCCTTGCGATTCATCATATAAATACGGAAAGTCGTTCCAAACCGGCGGGTTCAGGCACATGCCCAGCGTCGCTGGAGCCAGTCGTGGATCCTTGCCGGCATGCCTCTTGACCGTTCCGACCCCAGCGAAAACTTCGGCGAAAATTCCGGCGAAGTTCCCGGTGACATCCCGGCAGATCCGGCGCCTTCGGAAAAGCCGTCCCCCAAGCCTGCGGTCCGCGAACTGAACGCCTACAATCCGCGTCTGGGCATCGGCCTGAAGGTCGCCTCCGCGCTGATCTTCACCGGCATGGTCGCGATGGTGAAGATCCTCGACGGCCGTTATCCGGTCGGCGAGCTGATCTTCGCCCGCTCCTTCTTCGGCATGATCCCGGTGCTTGTCATGGTCGCCTGGCAGGGGCAGCTCGCGGTCGCCTTCACCACCCGCCGCCCGTGGGGCCATGTCAGCCGGGCGATCGTCGGCGGCTCGGCGATGGCCATGTGGTTCGGTGCGCTGGCGCGCCTGCCGCTGCCGGATGCGACCGCCATCAGCTTTTCCGCGCCGCTGATCACCGTGGCGCTTGCCGCGCTGATCCTGCGCGAGAAGGTGCGCGCCTATCGCTGGAGCGCGGTGATCGTCGGGTTTTTCGGCATCCTGATCATCCTGTCGCCGCATCTGGGCGGCGCGGTCCTCAGCGACGAGGCCACGGAGGGCGCCATGCTCGCCTTCGCCGCCGCCGTCTTCATGGCGCTCGCCATGATCACCGTGCGCCGGCTGACCAGCACGGAGCGCACCTCGACCATCGTCGTGTGGTTCGCCGCCGTCACTTCGCTGTTCGCGCTGATGACCGCGCCCTTCGGCTGGGTCGTGCCGGACACGGGCGACGCTGTGATGCTGGTGCTGATCGGGCTGCTCGGCGGCGTCGGCCAGATCCTGCTGACCCAGAGCTACCGCTATGCCGATGCCTCGACCATCGCGCCGTTCGAATACACGACGATGATCTGGACGGTGATCGTCGGCTGGCTGGTGTTTTCCGAGGTCCCGAGCGGGGAGGTGGTTCTGGGCGCCGTGATCGTCATCGGTGCCGGCGTCTTCGTCATCTACCGCGAGCGGCAGCTCGGTCTCGACCGCTCGAAGGAGCGGCGCACGGTGACGCCGTCCAAGGTGTGATCGAGGCGTCTCGGGAAGGTTGGAAAGCTTCGGCTGAGGCCGTGCCCGCCGGAAGCGCACACGCCCGCGGAGGCCACAAGAAGCCCGCGCTTCATACAGCTCCTCCGGTCAAATCCTCTGCAAGCATCAGCGCGTTGCCGTCGGGATCGTAGAATGTTGCGGTCTTGACCATGCCCTCGACGACATCGGTTTCGCCATCAAACCTGACCTTGGCCTGTTCCAGTTTCTGCCGGGCGGCGTCCAGGTCGGCGATCCCGAAGACCGGCACGCAGTTGCCGGGCGCGGGCCTGGTATGCTCGCCAAGGCCGATCGTGACGCCGGGCGTGTTCGTCCGGAGCTCGGACCAGCCAGCGTCATCGGCATGATAGAGCACCTCAAATCCCAACATGGTTTCGTACCACTTCGCGCTTGCATGGCGATCCTTGACCGACATTGCGATGGTGATGGTTTGCTCGAGCGAAACGAGTGACATGGGCTTTCCTTGTGATTCAAAATATACTAACTATATTTTATGGACATTGGAATGCTTGTCAACATCACTTCGAGGGCTTGGGCCTTGCCCATATTGTCGAGCCTGCACTCGGGTGTCGCCGGGCGGCAGGCGCCACTCCTGGCTGCGACCGGCGCAAGCAGGACCGCCTTCGCGCAAAGCATGGATCATCTGATCGAAATGGGACTGATTGAACGGAACCCCGGTTACGGCCACCCGCTGCGCCCGGAGTTCCGGCTCACACGGATGGGGGGGGCGGCCGCTGCCATCGCCAATAGGATCCACACTGTTTCCACGGAGGAAGATCGGCACTTGCTGCGCAGATCGTGGACGTTGCCGGTTCTGGTATCGCTCCACACGCCAAGCCATTTCAGCGACATCAAGCGAAACCTGCAGACGATAACGGACCGGGCCCTGTCGCAGTCTTTGAAATCAATGGAAGCGAGAAACTGGGTGTGCCGCAGCGTTGATGGAGCCGCCCGCCCGCCGAGGTCCATCTATTGTGCGGTGAACACTGGTGGACGGATAAGTCAGGTCACTGCGCCTGAAATCAACTTCATCTGGAAACCCCGGCCGTTCATCAATGCACCTGGGCCGGGGGCGTAACGTCAGGGTCCTGACCCTAGAACGCCTTGAAGGTGATGATCGTCTTGGTGTCGAGAATGCCGTCGAACGGGTGCAGCTTCTCGTTGACGAAGTGGCCGATATCGGCGTCGTCGTCGACATAGACCTTGACCAGGAGGTCGTAGTCGCCGGCCGTTGAGTAGATCTCGGAGGCGATCTCGGCGTCGGCGATGGCGTTGGCGACCTGGTAGGCCTTGCCCAGGTGGCACTTGATCATCACGAAAAACGGAACCATTTCAGTCTCCGGAGCCGGGGCGGCGGGTGCCGCCGAGTCGCCCGACAGTGAAGCGGATGTCCTGGCTCGGGGCAAGGGGAACCTCGCCTGTTGGCGCCCGCGCCCCCCGGCAAGGCATGAAACGGCCGGGCGGAAGCGTCGCGGAACCCGAAAACTTGAACGTTCCGGGCTTGCGAAGTTGCGGCGGGTGTCGGAGTCTGCCATGAAACCGTTGAGTATCCCTGCCGCGATGCAGGTCCGGACCCTGCGTCCGGGCAGGCCGGCCCGGTCGACGGGACAGTGCACCGGCATCCGTTTGCAGGCGCCCGTTTGCAGGCATCCGTTTGCAGGCACCCGTTTGCAGGCACCCGGCACGGCGCAGCCGGCCAAGGACGAATACCGAACCGAAGACATGGCCCCATGACCCGCCCGACGTCCCCTACACATCCCGCGCCGTCCTTCACGGTGACGCGACGCGGCGCGCTCGGCCTTGCCGGGTTCGGGCTGGCAGGCAGCCTGGCCACGCCGGCGCTCGCGCAGCCGACGATCGAATGGAAGATGGCCACCGCCTGGCCGGCCGATCTTCCCGGTCCCGGCCAGGCGGCGCAGCGCATCTGCGATGCCATCGCCTTGCTGAGCGGCGGCCGGATGCGGGTCCGCCTGTTCCCCGCCGGCGGGCTGGTGCCCGGCAGCGAGGTGTTCGACGCCGTCTCCGCCGGCACGGCGCAGATGGGCCATGCCTCCGCCGCGTTCTGGCAGGACCGGCTGCCGGCGGCGGTCTTCTTCGCCACGGTTCCCTTCGGCTTCCTGCCGCACGAGCATGCGACCTGGATCGAGCAGGGCGGCGGCCAGGCCCTGTGGGACCGGCTCTACGCCCCCTTCGCGGTCAAGCCGTTTCCCGGCGGCAATGGCGGCGGTCAGCTTGGCGGCTGGTTCATGAAACCGGTGCAGACGCTTGACGACCTCAAGGGCCTGCGGGTCCGGATGCCGGGCCTTGGCGGCGAGGTCATGCGGCGGCTCGGGGCGACCCCTGTTTCCCTGCCGCCGGCCGAGCTGGTGCCGGCGCTGAAGAGCGGACTGATCGACGCGGCCGAGTTCCTCGGACCGGAGAGCGACCGGGCGATGGGCTTCCAGACGGTCACCAAGCTCTGCTATGCGCCCGGCTTCCACGAGCCGAACGGCACCACCGAGGCACTCGTCAACAGGGTTGCCTATGACGGATTGCCGGATGATCTGCGCGCGATCATCGCAGCCGCCTGCCGGATGGAAACCCTGCATGGCATGTCGGAAAGCGCGTGGAGAAACGCGGAAGCGATGCGGCAGCTCGTCGGGGAGGACGGCGTCGAGCTCAGGGTCTATCCGACCGAGATCACGAGCGCGCTGCGCGACACGTCGACCGATGTCGTCGCCGGTCTTGCCGGCGGCGGTGACCTCGACCGCGAGATCTACAAGAGCTATGTCCGCGCGCTCGCCAGGCTGGCCCTGTGGAGCGATGCGTCCGAGCGTCTGTTTCTCGAGCGTCGGCGGCCGTCCTAGAGGGGTCTGGCCGGGCCGGGGCCCCTGATCTCCGGCGGCAGTTCGCGGAACCGGCCGTCGCGCAGCGCGGCGAGGGCGAAATCCACCATCGGGTCGAACATCAGGTCCTGATGCCCCTCGGGCAGGCAGCGGCAGGTCTGCGCCACGAGCGCGGGATGAAAGAACATCACCAGCGAATGCTGGAACAGCATCGCCGCCGTGTCCGCGTCCTGGTCGGCGAACTCGCCCTTCTCGATCCCCTCGCGGATGAGCCGGGCGAACGAGCCCCGCATCTCGGCCTTGTGGACCTCGATCTCGTCCCAGGCCTCTTCCATCGCGGCTTCGAGCAGGTCGTGGATCTTGCGGTCCGCGGTGTAGCTGTCGCGGGTGTGCTGGAAATGCTGGCGGACCATCTGGCGCAGCCTGTCGGCCGAATTGCCCTCGGCCGTCTCCACGCCCTTTTTCATCGCCTCGCGCAAACCGCCGGTGACCAGCAGCGTGACAGCCTTGGTCAGCTCCGCTTTCGAGGCGAAGAAGCGGTAGACATTGGCGGGCGACATGCCCAGTTCCCGGGCGATGTCGGCGACGGTGGTCTTCTGGTAGCCGTAATGGTGAAAAAGCTCGCTGGCCTTCTCGACGATCCGCCGGCGCATGTCATGCGCGGCCGGGCTCGTCGTCCCGTCCCGGGTCGCCGCCAGTGTCTCTTCACTTTCAAGCATGTCACTCATCATGCACTGATCCGGTTTTTGTTTCTTCGGTACGCCGCGATCGATGGGAACGACGGCAGTGCCGCACGGGATGCCCGCTTGCCGGGTGCGCCCGCGTGGGCCGGTTCGCGCCAACAATGGGAGCAGCCGGCGGTTGCGTCAACTTGTCCCTTCATCTGCGGCCAGGCTGTGGATGGCGGGCAGCCACGCGCCAAGGGCTTCCGGCGGATCCGTCCGCTCTTCTGTATGATATATGTTCTCTGACGTTTATTGACAATCGTCATTTAATATCCATATTCGTGCCGGGCGGTCGCCGCAATCCGGCGGCGGTCGATGCTCCGTCCGGGCGGTCGTCTGCTGCCCGTCCGGGAACGCCGCGCCCCTTGGGCCCTGAACGACCGGAATACCTGACCGGAGAAAAGATGAGATGAGCCGTTTCCCCGCATTTTCCAGCCTCGTCGACCTGATCCGGCCAGATATCTCGGGCGCCCGCCTTCGCCGCGCCCCTCTTTTGCGCTTCGCAACCGTTGTCGCGCTGGGCGCTGTCGTCGCAGCATGCCAACCGGAGGCGGCCGTCGAGGAGGACGTGGCCAAGCCGGCGCGCACCGTCTGGGTGGAGCCGGCGGCGCCGGCGGGCGGGCGCACGATTTCGCTGACGGGCATCATCCGCGCGCGCAGTGACGCACCCATCGCCTTCCGGGTCGGCGGCAAGATTTCCGAGCGCGTCGCCGACATCGGCGACCGGGTGAAACCGGGCGACGTCGTTGCCGTGCTCGATACCTCGGATCTGGAGGCGGCGCTGAGAGCGCGCGAGGCGGAAGAGCGGGCCGGGCGGGCTCAGTCCCGCCGTGCCGCGGAAGACCGTCTGCGGATCGCGACACTGAAGGAAAAGGGGCATGTCAGCCAGGCGGCGCTCGATCAGGCGGTTGCCTCCGACGATGCGGCTGCCGCGTCTCTCAAGGCGGCTGTCGAGCAGCGCATCCTTGCCGCCAACCAGCTTGCCTATGCCCGTCTCGAGGCGGATGCCGAAGGCGTTGTGACTGCCGTCCTGGCGGAGCCGGGCGAGGTCGTCACGGCGGGCCAGCCGGTGCTGCGCATCGCCCGCGATGCGGAGCGCGAGGT
The DNA here is from genome assembly GCF_965276915.1 of Stappia sp. Classification (GTDB taxonomy): domain Bacteria; phylum Pseudomonadota; class Alphaproteobacteria; order Rhizobiales; family Stappiaceae; genus Stappia. Next base: position 4,289,514 of record NZ_OZ255709.1, on the reverse strand, counting down.
CGAGGTGGCAATCCCCGAGGCGCAGATCGCGGCCGTGTCCGGCGCCGCGCCGCGCATCACCCTGTGGGCCGAGCCGGACCGGTCCTTCCACGCCAGCTTGCGTGAAATGTCGCCGGTCGCGGATGCGGCCGCGCGCAGTTTCACCGCGCGTTTCTCCATTCTCGATCCAGGTGTCGATGCCCGTCTTGGCATGACCGCGACGGTGCATCTCGACCGGGCCGCGGAAGAAGGCGATGTCGCGGTGCCGCTTGCCGCGGTCTGGTATGACGGCAGCCAGGCCAAGGTCTGGCATGCGGAACCGGGTGCGGAAAAGGTCGAGCCCGTCGCCGTCACCGTGCGCCGGATCGAGGCCGAGCGGGCCATCGTCTCGGGCGGGATCGCGACGGGCGAGCATGTCGTCAGCATGGGCGCGCACCGGCTGGACCCGGGTCTGCGGCTCAGGGTGGTCGCGCGCGATACGGCCGGACCGGTTCGCGTGGGGGCCCTGCGATGAGCGGCTTCAACCTGTCCGCCTGGGCGATCCGCCACCAGACGCTGGTCCTGTTCTTCATCTTCGTCACGGCCGCCGCCGGCATCTTCGCCTACAGCAATCTGGGCCGGAACGAGGATCCCGCCTTCACGGTCAAGGTGATGGTGGTCACCGCCGTGTGGCCGGGCGCCAGCGCGGCCGAGATGCAGGACCAGGTCGCCGACCGGGTCGAGACGCGGCTGCAGACGCTGCCCTGGCTGGCACGGCTGGAGACCTATACCCGGCCCGGCTTCATGGCGACGCAGATCGTCCTGGAGGACGCCACTCCGCCGGGTGAGGTCGAGGACCTGTGGTATCAGGCCCGCAAGAAGGTCGGGGACATTTCCTCCGACCTGCCGGCCGGCGTTGTCGGCCCCTTCTTCAACGACGAATACGCGGACGTTTATGTCCAGGTGCATGCGCTGAGCGCGCCGGATGCCACCTGGACGGAGCTTTCGGATCTCGCCGAAATGGCGCGCCAGTCCTTCCTCTCCGTTCCCGGGGTCGAAAAGGTCCAGCTCTTCGGCGAGCAGGACCAGAAGATCCACGTGGATATTTCCTATGCCAAGCTGGCGACGCTCGGCATCCCGGCGAGCGCTATCTTCGACGCGCTGGCCGCGCAGAATGCAGTTGTCCCGTCCGGTTCGGTCGACACGCCGAGCGAGACCGTGCAGGTGCGCGTCACCGGCAGCCTCAAGGGGGTCGAGGCGGTGGCCTCGGTGCCGATCGAGGCGGACGGGCGCACGTTTCGGCTTGGCGATATCGCCACCGTCAGCCGCGGCGTTTCCGATCCGCGGTCCTACGTGACCCGCTACAATCGCGAGAACGCGATCCTTCTCGGCGTTGCCATGGCCGATGGCGGCAACGTGCTGGAACTGGGCGAATTGCTGCAGGACAAGGCGGCCGAGGTCCGCGCCCGGCTGCCGCTCGGCGCCGAACTGCATGAAGTTTCCAACCAGCCCGATGTGGTCGAGGAAGCGGTCGGCGAGTTCCTGCTGAAGTTCGTCGCCGCGATTTCCATCGTGCTGCTGGTCTCCTTCGTTTCGCTCGGCTTTCGCACCGGCATCATCGTCGCCCTGTCGGTGCCGCTGACGCTGGCCGCGACCTTCGTCTTCATGATGCTGATGGGCATCGACCTGGAGCGTATTTCCCTTGGCGCGCTGATCCTGTCGCTGGGGCTTCTGGTCGACGATGCGATCATTGCCATCGAGATGATGGTGGTGAAGATCGAGCAGGGCTGGGACCGCGTCCGCGCGGCGACCTTCGCCTGGGAATCGACCGCCTTCCCGATGCTGACCGGCACGCTGGTGACGGCGGCGGGCTTCCTGCCCGTCGGCTTCGCCAAGTCCTCGGCCGGCGAATATGCCGGCGGCATATTCTGGGTGGTGACGACGGCGCTGCTGGTCTCCTGGGTCGTGGCGGTGGTCTTCACGCCCTATCTCGGGCTCAAGCTTCTGCCGCGCTCGCTGGAACGCCACGCGGCGGCGCGCGGCGATGTCGACGAGGACGCGATCTATCGCACGCCCTCCTACAACCGCCTGCGCCGCATGGTCACCGGCGCGGTGCGCTTCCGCCTGCCTGTGGTGCTGGCGACGATCGGGCTGCTGGTCCTTGCCGGCTACGGCATGGGTCACGTCAAGCAGCAGTTTTTCCCCAATTCCTCGCGCCCCGAGGTGCTGGTCGAGTTGAAGGGGCCGGAAGGCGCATCCTTCGCCGCCACCGAGCGCGCAACGCGGGAGATCGAGACGCTGCTCGCCGACAGCCCGGACGTCGACTATTTCACCACCTATATCGGCGCCGGCGCGCCGCGCTTCTTCCTTGCCTACAACCCGGCGCTGCCCAATCCGGGCTATGCCCTTTTGCTGGTGCAGTCCAAGGGCGGCGAGCATGCCGACGCACTGGTCGACCAGTTGCAGGCGCGCTTTGCCGCCTCGGAAGGGGCGGTTCGCGGGCGGGCCAACAAGCTGGAGCTCGGGCCCCCGGTCGGCTATCCGGTGCAGTTCCGCGTGGTCGGACCGGATCTCGACGTGGTGCGCGGCATCGCGGAAGAGGTGCGCGACGCGATGCGGGCGAGCCCCGACACGCGCAACACCGAGCTGCAATGGGGCGAGAAGGTCAAGAGCGTCCGCCTCGAGGTCGACCAGGAGCGGGCCCGCGCGCTCGGCCTGTCGACCAGCGAGATCGGCCGTTCGCTGCAGACGCTTCTGGCCGGCTACGAGGTCACCTCGTTGCGCGAGGGGCGGCATTCGGTCGGCGTCGTCGTCAGGGCGGCGGAAAGCGAGCGCGCCGCGATCGGCGACATCTCCGACCTCGTCCTCCAGGTGCGCGACGGCCGGGCCATACCGGTCTCGCAGATCGCCCGTATCGACTATACCTCGGAGGATCCGATCCTGTGGCGGCGCAACCGGGAGACCGTGCTGACCGTGCGCGCCGACGTGGCTCCGGGCCTGCAGGCGCCGGATGTCACCGCCGCGCTCACGCCGGTGATGCAGGAAATCGCCGCCGGCCTGCCTCCCGGCTACCGGATCGACGCGGGCGGCGCGGCGGAGGAATCGGCCAAGGCGAACACGGCGCTTGCCGCGGTGTTTCCCCTGATGCTGCTCGCCATGGCCGTCCTCATCATGCTGCAGATGCAGTCCTTTTCGAAGATGGTGCTGGTCTTCCTCACCTTCCCGCTCGGGCTGGTGGGGGCGGTCGCGGCACTGCTCGTCACGGACGCGCCCTTCGGCTTCGTCGCCATTCTCGGCGTCATCGCGCTGGGCGGCATGGTGATGCGCAACACGCTGATCCTGGCCGACCAGATCGAGCACGATCTGGAGGCGGGGGCGACCATGCGGCAGGCGATCGTGGAATCCACCGTGCGCCGCGCCCGGCCGGTGATCCTCACCGCGCTGGCCGCCGTGCTGGCGTTCATTCCGCTGACCTTCAGCATCTTCTGGGGCCCGATGGCGATCTCCATGATCGGCGGCCTGACGGTCGCGACCGTGCTGACGCTGATCTTCATGCCGGCGCTCTACGCGCTGTGGTTCCGCCGCCGCCTCGATCGCACCGAGGCGCAGGTCCTTGCCGCGCGTGCGGGCAGCTCGCCGGAAGCGGACGGCAAGCCCGACGGAGCCGCTTCCGATACGGCCCCCGCGAAGGCCGTTCCGTCCGGCAGCGTTCCGTCCGGCAGTGTTGCGTCCCGCAAGGACCCGTCCGACAAGGCAGAGAGTGCAACGGACCCCGCGCCGGCTCTGCCTCAGGCGGCGGAATGACGCCCCCGTCGTTCCGTCGCCGCCCTTTCCCCGGTCCGCTCGAATCCCGGACCGTTTCGGGAACCGGGACGCCGCGCCGTTAGAAAACCGCCATTTCGGCCCTCCTCGAGTGATAAATTCGCCACAGTCTTTCTGGAAACGAAGTGCCCGGTGTCTTCCTCGCGATTTGCATATTTTTTGTGCATTTGCGCGACGGCTGCACAGGGCGTTACAAAAATGTCGTCAAACGTCCTGATTTAACCATTGCTTGACCATTCCCTAGGGGAAGGGTCGCGTTACGGAAGCGCAGTTTCGATCATTCTTCGCCGGAAAGCCCGTGCATTGTGCTGCTCCCAACGCGATTGCGAAGCCGGGACAACTTGACCATCCTTGTCGAAACGACCGCGAGGGAGGGGCAATCGCCTCGCGGTAAGTATTCGGGGAGGAGAAGGTCGAGTCATGCTGACACAAAAAACATCCGTAATTCTTTCATTGTCTGTTGTTGGCGGGATTGTTGCGGCAACGTCTGCGCAGGCTGGCGGTTTTGCACTGCGTGAACAAAGCTCCTACTACCAGGGGATGTCCTTTGCGGGCTACGGCACGACGGGGCCGTCGATCTCGTCGATGTTCTGGAACCCGGCGACGATTACAGGTGCGGGCGAAGGGTTTACTTTCGAGACGCACAACACGCTGATCGTTCCCAACGCGGAGATCACCGGCACGTTCACCTCGCCAGGTGTTCCGCTTCCGCCTTTCGCCATTGTCCTGCCGAACAGTTCGGTTCCCTCGGGCGATATCGGCAACGACGCCTTCATCCCGGCCTCCTACACCGCCTACAAGGTCAACGACCAGGTGTTCTTCGGCCTGGCGATCAACGCCCCCTTCGGCCTCGCCACCAAGCCGGGGCAGAACTGGGCCGGCCAGTTCTATTCCCGTTCCTCCAAGGTCCAGTCGATCAACGTGAACCCGATCATCGGCTACAAGATCAACGACATGCTGTCGGTCGCCTTCGGCGTGCAGTTCCAGCATTTCGCCGTGTCGCTGAAGACGGGCGTCCCCAATGTGCCGGGCTTCCCGTCGGGCATACTCGAAGGCGACGACATCGGCTTCGGCGTGACCGCCGGCGTCACCTACAAGCCGTTCGAGGGCACCGAGATCGGTCTTGGCTATCGCTCGGGCGTTGCCCACACGCTCGGCGGCAGCAGACAGACCCCGGCCGGCACCACCGCCATTGAAGCGAACCTGATCACGCCGGACATGGTCAACCTGTCGGTGAAGCAGCGTGTCACCGATGCCTTCCGCGTCTTCGGCACGGCCGAGTGGACCAACTGGAGCCGGCTGAAGTCGCCGCGCGTTACCAACCAAGCCACTGGCGCGACGATCCAGTCCTTGCATTTCAACTACAATGACGGCTGGTACTTCGCCCTTGGCGGCGAGTACGACGTCACCGAGGACCTGACGATGCGCGCCGGCATCGGCTACGAGCTCTCGCCGATCGACGATGCGATCCGCACGACCCGCCTGCCGGATTCCAACCGCCTGTGGCTGTCGGCCGGCGCCTCCTACCGGTTCAGCGAGGACCTGTCGTTCGACCTCGGCTACACCTATATCCACGGCGAAAAGGCGAACATCAATATCGGCCCGGGTCATCAGGACTACGACCCGGCGGTCGGCACCTATATCGGCACGGCCAATGCCAACGTGAACATCGTCTCGGCCTCCATGCGCTACCGCTGGGGCGGGCCGAAGCATCGCGGCGAGGTCGATCCGGTTCGCGGCTACTGAGCCCGTCCGGCGACTCAAAAAACTGCAAGTTTCGATCAATTTTTGCGCAATTATGCGCAAACAATGTTCGAACTTGTCGCGATTGCACCGGTTGAAACAGCGCCGGCGGAGCTCCTCCGCCGGTGCTTTTTCTTGCGCCCCTCGGCCTCAGAAGGCGGCCGGGTAGAGCCCGCCATCGACGAGGATATTCTGCCCCGTCACATAGCCGGCATGAACGGAACAGTAGAAGGCGCAGACCTGCCCGAACTCCTCCGCCGAGCCGAAGCGCCCGGCCGGGATTTCCGCCGCCTGCGCCCGTCCGACCTCCTCGACGCTGCGGCCGGAGGTTTCGGCGGCGCGCTCCAGCCCGCCGCGCAGCCGGTCGGTGTCCATCTTGCCCGGCAGCAGGTTGTTGAACGTGACGTTGCGCGCCGCGTAGGGCCGTCCGACACCGGCCAGGAAGGCGGTCAGTCCGGCCCGCGCGCCGCTCGAAAGGTCGAGGCCGGCAAGCGGCATCCGCACCGTGATCGAGGTGATGTTGACGATGCGTCCGAACCCGCGTTCGGCCATGCCGTCGGCCACCTTCTGGATCATCTCGATCGGCGAGATCATGTTCTGGATGACGCCGTCGATCATCGCCTGGCGGTCGAGTTCCCGGTAGTCGCGGCGCGGCGGGCCGCCATTGTTGTTGACCAGGATGTCCGGCTCCGGGCAGGCGGCAATGAGCGCTTCCTGCCCCTCGGGGGTCGACACATTGGCGACCACGGGGGTCACGTCGACGCCGAAACGGGCGCGGATGTCGCTGGCCGTGGCGTCGAGGCGAACGGCGTCGAGACCGTTGATGACGAGGTTGCAGCCGGCGGCGGCCAAGGCCTCGGCACAGCCACGCCCGAGGCCGCGGCTCGAGGCGCAGACGATGGCCGTGCGGCCGGAAATTCCAAGATCCATGTCCGTTCTCCCTGGGTGACATGTCGCCGAAGCGGCTGGTCGAGGCCGCGTTCGCGGTTGCAAGAAGTGATAGCGGAGGGGCGGGCCACGCGTCCAGTTGACCCCGCCCTTGCCACGGGACGGCAGCCGTTTCCGCGTGCTGTCATATTTCTGAGACCGGAATCGCGCATTTAAACGCTCAAAGTCTTGTCAGGAGCGTGCCATGTCCATCGAGCCGGCCCCGCGACATTACCGGGCGATCTTCCTGTCCGACATCCATCTGGGAACCCGGGGATGTCAGGCGGAGCTGCTTCTCGATTTCCTCAAGTATCACGATGCGGAGACCATCTACCTGGTCGGCGATATCGTCGATGGCTGGCGCCTGAGGCGCATGTGGTACTGGCCACAGGCCCACAATGACGTGGTGCAGAAGCTGATGCGCAAGGGCCGCAAGGGCGCGCGCATCGTCTACACGCCCGGCAACCACGACGAGTTCCTGCGCGATTTCCTCGGCACCCATTTCGGCGGCATCGAGGTGATCGAGGAGACTGTCCACGAGGCGGCCGACGGGCGCCGCTATCTTGTCATCCACGGAGACCGGTTCGACGTGGTCGTGCGCCATGCCAGGTGGCTCGCCTTCCTCGGCGACTGGGCCTATGTCAGCGCGCTCAACCTCAACACGGTGCTGAACGTGCTCCGCCGCCGTCTGGGGCTGCAATACTGGTCGCTGTCGGCCTGGGCCAAGCTGAAGGTCAAGAACGCGGTCAATTTCATCGGCAAGTTCGAGGAGACGCTTGCCGGAGAGGCGGAGCGGCAGGGGGTCGACGGGGTGATCTGCGGTCACATCCATCATGCCGCCGATCACCACGAGTTCGGCACGCACTATATTAACACGGGCGACTGGGTGGAGAGTTGCACGGCGGTTGCCGAGCATCACGACGGCACGTTCGAGATCATCCGCTGGGCGGAACGGGCGCGCGAATTGCCGGCCCTCGACGAGGCGCCGCGCGGCGCGCAGGCTGCCGCATGATGAAATCGCTGCTCATCGTCTCCGACGCCTGGCACCCGCAGATCAACGGCGTCGTGCGCTCCATCGAGCGCACCGTCGAGGAACTGCTGCGATTGGGTGTCCGGGTCGAGGTGCTGTCGCCGGCCGATTTCTACACCGTTCCCTGCCCGACCTATTCCGAGATCCGGCTGACGCTGACGACGCCCGCGGCGCTTCGCCGGCGGATCGAGGCCGGGGATTTCGAACATCTGCACATCGCCACCGAGGGGCCGCTGGGACTGCTGGCGGCGCGGGTGGCGCGCGGCCTTGGCCGGGCTTTCACCACCAGCTACCACACGCGCTTTCCCGAGTATCTTTCGGCGCGGGTGCCGGTGCCGGTCTCCTGGTCCTATGCATGGCTGCGCCGGTTCCACAATTCCGGCAACGGCTGCATGGTGGCGACGCCGACGCTGGAGCGCGAACTGCGCGCGCGCGGCTTCACCAACCTGATGCGCTGGTCGCGCGGTGTCGACCATGAGCTGTTCCGCCCGCGCGAGGGCGAACCGCGCCCCGCGGAACTGGAGAGCCGTACCGGCCCGCTCTTCATGTATGTCGGCCGGGTGGCGGTGGAGAAGAACATCGCCGCCTTTCTCGATCTCGACCTTCCCGGCACGCGTGTCGTGGTCGGCGAGGGCCCGCAGCTGGCGGAGCTGCGCGCCCGCTACCCGCAGGTGCTGTTCACCGGATCGAAGACCGGCGAGGAACTTGCCCGTCACTATGCGGCGGCCGACGTGGTCGTCTTTCCGAGCCTGACCGACACGTTCGGCAATGTCGTGCTGGAGGCGCTTGCCTGCGGGGTGCCGGTGGCGGCCTACCCGGTGATGGGCCCGCAGGACATTCTCGAGGGGACCGGCGCCGGCATCCTCGATGCCGATCTGGGGCAGGCGGCGCTTGCCGCGCTTGGAGTTTCCAGAATGCGCTGCCGCGAGGTCGCCTTGACCTATCGCTGGGCGCAGAGCACCCGGCAGTTCATCGAGAATTGCAATGCGGCGGCGGCCAACGCCGCGATGCCTGGCGCGGCCTGATTGCCAAAAGACGTGGCGAGCGAACGTCTTGCCCTTCTTCCGCGTGTGGCCATCGTGTACGGATAGGGCATTCCTTTTCGCTCCGGTGGAGGCCTCCATGGACAGTTTCGCAGTTGCCCCGTCCTATCAGGACATCGTCGATGCGCGGGCACGCATTGCCGGCGAGGCGGTACTGACACCCCTGTTGCGCTCCGCCTATCTCGACGCCCTTGTCGGCGGGACAGTGCTGCTCAAGGCGGAAAACCTGCAGCGGACCGGGTCGTTCAAGTTTCGCGGCGCCTATAATCGCCTCTCGCTGATTCCGGAAGACGAGCGGTCGCGCGGTGTTGTCGCCTGCTCCTCCGGCAATCACGCGCAGGGCGTTGCGGAAGCGGCGCGGCTGCTGGGCATGCCGGCGACCATCGTCATGCCGGAAGACGCGCCGCAGGCAAAGCTGGAACGCACCCGGCGCTCGGGCGCGCGCGTCGTCACCTACAGGCGCGGTGAAGAGGACCGCGACGCGATTGCCGCGACAATCGGTGCCGAGACCGGGGCGACGTTCGTTCATCCCTACAACGATGCCGGGGTGATCGCCGGGCAGGGAACCATCGGCGCGGAACTGGCCGAACAGGCGATGGCCATGGGGCTCTCTCCCGATGCGATGCTGACCTGCGCCGGTGGCGGGGGCATGACGAGCGGCATCGCGCTGGCGCTGGAAACGCTCCTGCCCGCCTGCGACCTGGTTCCGGTCGAACCGGAGGGTTTCGACGATCACGCCCGCTCGCTCGCAGCCGGAGTGCGGGTTTCCAACGCACGCGAATCCGGGTCGATCTGCGACGCGTTGCTGTCGCGCGAACCGGGCGAGATCGGTTTCTCGATCACCAGCCGACGGGCACGGCTGGGCGTTGCGGTCAGCGATGCCGAGGCGATGGCGGCGGTTGCCTTCGCGTTCAGGGAGCTGAAACTGGTGGTGGAGCCGGGCGGGGCGGTCGGCCTTGCCGCTGTACTGTCCGGAAAACTGCCGCTTGCGGGGCGGTGCGTGGCGCTGACGCTATCGGGCGGCAATATCGATGCCGAGGTGATGGCGCGCGCGCTGGCCGCCGGGTGAACCGGGCCTCGGCCAACAGGCCCTCAGTTGAATGTGCGCTTGCTGCCGGGGTGGCGCATGGTGCGATAGGTGTAGACCTCCTCGGCAACGCCCGAGGAGCCTACTCCCAACCATTCGCAGCGGAATTTCAGGAACTTGCCGTAGGTCTTGTGGCCGACACCGGTTTCCTTCATCAGCATTGCCACCGCGCCGCCGGCCTGCGAGGCGAAGGTGTCGCGCACCGAGCCGTCGCGCAGCGACAGGTGGCGCGAGACGAGCCATACAATCGCATCCATGTCCTTGCGCTCAAGCAGTGTCAGCAGGATGTTCTCGAAGCTGAGCTCGCCGGAGGCGATCTGGATGCGGACCTCGTGCTTCGAGAGCTGCTCGCCGCCGATCTCCAGCCCTGCGTCGCGGTCGTCGGCAACGGCGCGGCTGGCGATCCTGGTCAGCGTCTCGTCGTCGTCGAGCGCCTTTTCCAGTTCGGGCGGCATCAGCGGGCAGTCGGTCTGCGAGATCATGCGAAGGTCGTCGCGGAAGCCATCGTCCTGGGCGCAGCGAAGCGCCAGGGCACCGAGCAGGCGCTGGTCGGATCCGGCAAGGATCAGCAGTGCCAGCAGGGCCCGCACCGCGAATTCCGATCCGTCATTCTGCAGCAGGGCATTGAGAACGGGGAAGGTGCCGCGCGCCACCAGCGTGTCGACCACCTCCTTGGGCACGCGGATGCGCCGGGCGATTGCAAGCCGGTGGTGGTCGCTGCGCTTGCGCGACACCTCGATCAGCTTCTCCGTGCTGACGACCGGCGAATGTTCGAGCACCGGCTCGCACAGATCGAAAGGCTCTTCGGCAAGCCGGTCGGCGAGCGGCTGGGTGATGCGCTCCGTGCGTGCCAGGCGAACGACAATGTCGAGCCGCACGGAATGTTCGAGCTGTTCGAAGACATCAAGGACAAGGCCGGAGAAAAGATAGCGCTCCGCGTCGGTCGGCTCGCGCTCAAGCTTGTCGGCATATTGGGCACTTAGCAGGCGAACGAGTTCCGAGCGAGCCGAGGGCTCACGGATGCGCGCCAGTTCCTCCAGTCTGTCCCGGATCATGCCCCATGGTCCAATGCAGTCGTTTCAATTCGGAACAGATAACGGCAAACAGGCCGTCCTCCAAAGAACAATCGTAATTTCAGAGCGTTAAAATTACGTAGTGACGCTTCCCCTGCGGCAGGAGGGCGATGTCCGCAGTGATCCGGCATGAACCCGCCCGGGTTCCGACCCTAGCTGAACAGGGACTGCTTTTCGCCGGGCGACAACTGGTCCATCGGATCGTCGCCGTCATCGTCGGACAGGGGACTTGCGGGTTTTGCCGGCTTCGGGGTGTCCTCCGGCTCGACCTTGAACTCCGCTTCCCAGGCCGCGGTGTCCTCATCGTCGATCATGACGATGTCGTCCTCGGGGAGGATGTCGTCCATGCCGGCTTCGTCCGCCGCGGCCTTGGCGCCGGGACGCTCGAAGACATCGGCTTCGGCAAAATCGATGTCGTCGAATTCCAGGCCGGCCGTATAGTCGGGATCTCCGGCGTCGTCCTCGGGGACGGTCTGGAAGACGTCGGCGGGATCCTCGTCGGTGTCATCGGCAGCAGGCGCGGAGGCGAACAGCGCCTCGATCTCGTCCTGCGAGGCGGTTTCCCCGGCAAAGACCGAGGCGTCGCCCGCGTTGTCGTCGGCACCGGCTTCGTCTTCCGCGCGGGTTTCCTCGACCTCGGCCTCCATGGCGCTGGCCGCGGCCTCGAAAGGGTCTTCCCCGGTTTCGTCCGCGTCCTTCGCGAGGCTGCCGAACATTTCGTCGACGGCGTTCTGGGAGACGCCCTTGCCGTCCATCTGGGGGCCGTTGAGCAGATGCGCGTCGGGACGCTTGTCCTCGACGAATTTCGTGTCGGTGGCGGTGGCGTCCTCGATGCCCCAGATCGAGATCATCAGGTTGATGCGCGATTCCAGGTATTGCAGCACCTGGACGATCTTCTGGGTGCGCTGGCCTGTCAGGTCCTGGAAGGAGCAGGCCATGAAGATCTCGGTGGCGCGCGCATCGATGTCGTCGCAGCTGGCCTCGTCGGCACCGTTCTCGCGCAGCGTCCAGGCGGTTTCCTGGATGGCTTCGGCGGCGGCGAGGATCTCCTGGGTGGCGCTTTCCGTCTTGGTGACGATCGCGTCGAGTTCGTTGGAGGCCTCGATGAAGCGGTTGCCGTCTTCCTGCTCGTGCTTGATGTTGGCGATCTCGCGCTTGGTGCGCTCGATGGCTTCCTGCATGTCGGCGATGTCGAGGCGAATGCGGTCGAGATTCGGCACGGCGCGCTCGCGGGTCATCGCCTTTTCCAGCCGGCCGATTGCCTCCAGCACCACCTGGGTGTCGGGCTTCTGGTTTCGCTTGGTGTATTCCTGCAGGAACCAGCGGCCGCGATCGGTATCCGTCAAGGCGGTCAGGATCGCGTCGTAGTCGCTCTCCCGGATCGCGCTGGGCGTGCCCATGTCAGCCATCAGTGTCGTTCCGCGTTCCTGAATTTTCCCGGTGCCGGCATGCCGGCTGCGATCCCACATGCTTAATCGCCAAATCCTTAAAATCGGTATAGAACGCCAGTCCAACCGGAACACGGGTTCTCCATCCATGCCCCTGCGAGCCAGGGTTGCGGCGCTGTTCGCGGCCTATTTCTTCGGCCTCGGCCTGTTTCTCCCCTTCTTCCCGCTGGTGCTCGCAGAGGCGGGCCTGGGCGCCGGCGAGATCGGGACGCTGCTTGCCGTGCCGCTCGTCGTGCGGCTCGCGGCCAACCCGCTGATCTCCGCCGCCGTCGACCGTTTCGCCTCGCCCGGACGGGCGATCGGCCTGCTCAGCCTGTTGGCGGCAATCGCCTTTTCCGGGTTCTTCGTGGTCGAAGGGTTCCTTGCCAGCGCGCTGTTGCTGGTGGTGATTTCCATCGCCTGGTCGCCGCTGATGCCGCTCGGCGATGCCCTTGCCGCGCGGGTCGAACGGGAGGGCGAGGGCGACTATGGCCGCATGCGGATGTGGGGATCGATCTCCTTCATCCTTGCCAACCTTGCGGGGGGCGCGCTGGTCGGGCAATGGACCGTGGAAGTTGTGGTCGGTGGCATCGTTGCCGGTCTCGCAGGCGCCGCTCTTGCCGGCTGGTCGGTGCCGCTGGGGCGAATCCGGGTCCTGGAAAACGAATCGGTCTCCTTCGTCTCGCCTGACCTTGCCCTTGCCGGGCTCGAGACGGAGGAGGCGGGGCACGGCCGCCGCCGGGGGAGCCTGGCTGCAAAACTGCATCTGCTGCGCGGCGAGGCGCGTTTTCTCGATACCGGTTTCATCCTGGTCGTGCTGGCCGCCGGCTGCGTGCAGGCGAGCCATGCCGCCTATTACGCCTTCAGCGCGCTGTTCTGGTCGGGGATCGGCCTGTCCGGCATATGGGTCGGCGGGCTCTGGGGGCTCGGGGTGATCACCGAGATCGGCCTCTTCGCCATGTCGGCCGGGGTGAGGGCAAGGCTCGGCGTCACCGGCCTGCTGGCGCTGGGGATCGGCGGCGCCGTCCTGCGCTGGCTGTTGTTTCCGCTGGCGGTCGATCCGGCGTCGATCGCAGCCCTGCAATTGCTGCACGGGCTCAGTTTCGGCGCCACGCATCTGGGCGCCGTCGCCTTCGTCGCGCGCAATGCCCCGCCGCAATGGGCGGGAGCCGCGCAGGGCGTGATGTCGATGGCGGGCGGGGTGGTCACGGCGATCGCCTCCGCCGCCGCCGGCCTGCTCTATGCGACCGGCGCGGTCCCCGCCTTCGCGGCAATGGCCGGGCTCGCGGCGCTTGGAGGGGGCTTTCTGGTCGCCGGACTGGCGGCGCGGCGCGGGAGCTGAACCCGCGCGGCCGCGCCGGGTTCAGCCCCAGAGCGCCGGTCGCGGGGGATGCAGCGTGCTGCCCTCGAAGACAAGGCCCGGCTCGCGGTCCCTGGTCAGAAGCAGCGGCGCGTCGAGGTCGACATAGTCGGCCCCTTGCGCGACCAGCGTCGCAGGGGCCATGGCAAGCGAGGTGCCGAGCATGCAGCCGACCATGACCTTGAAATTCATCCGCCGGGCGGCGCGGGCCAGAACCAGCGCCTCGGTGAGGCCGCCGGTCTTGTCGAGCTTGATGTTGACCGCATCGTAAAGCGGGGCGAGCCGTTCCAGGTCGGCCGCGGTGTGCAGGCTCTCGTCGGCGCAGACCGGGATCGGCCGGGCGAGCGTTGCCAGCGCGCCGTCCGCGTCGGCGGGCAGCGGCTGTTCGATCAGTTCGACCCCGGCGGCAAGGCAGGCGGCCATGTTGCGGGCGAACAGATCCTCGGTCCAGGCCTCGTTGGCGTCGACGATCAGGCGTGCGTCGGGTGCGGCGGCGCGCACGGCGGCGATGCGGGCATCGTCGCCCTGGCCGCCGAGCTTGATCTTCAAGAGCGGCCTGGTGCGGGCCCGGGCCGTGTCTTCGGCCATCTTCTCCGGCGTGCCGAGGCTGATGGTGAAGGCGGTGGTCATCGCCGTCATCGCCGATACGCCGGCAAGCTGGGCGGCGGGAACGCCGGCCTGTTTCGCGGCAAGGTCCCAGAAGGCGCAGTCGAGCGCGTTGCGCGCCGCGCCGGCCGGCATGGCGAGTTGCAGGCTCTCCCGGTCGAGGCCGTGGGCGATCTCGGGGGCGAGGCGGGCAATCTCGTCCATCACCCCGGCCACGGTCTCGCCGTAGCGGGCATAGGGCACGCATTCGCCGCGCCCGCCATGCGGCCCCGAAGTCAGCGTCGCCACGACGACATGGGCGTGGGTGCGGCTTCCGCGGGCGATGGTGAAACCGCCCTCGATCGGCCAGCTGTCGGTTGCGACCGCCAGTTCGACGGTCATGGCTTGCCGAACTCGGCTGCGATCCGCTCGACGACGTTGTCGCAGCCGAAACGCACCGGGTCGGTGGCGGGAAGCCCGTATTCCGCTTCCGTCGCGGCCAGCAGCTTGCGTGCCTCGTCCTCGCCGAGGGCGGCCGTGTTGATGCAGATGCCGACGCAGCGGATCTCCGGGTTGGTCAACCGGCCGCAGGCGATGGTCAGGTCGATCACCTCCCGGATGGTCGGCAGCGGGGTCTTGACGCCGCGCATGTTGGTGCGGGTCGGCTCGTGGCAGACGATGAAGGCGTCGGGCTGCGAGCCGTGCAGGAGGCCGAGGGTGACACCGGCGAAGGAGGGGTGGAACAGCGATCCCTGACCCTCGATCACGTCCCAGTGGTTCTCGTCGGCGGCAGGGGAGATCCATTCCGCCGCGCCGGAGATGAAGTCGGCGACGACCGCGTCGAGCGAGACGCCGCGGCCGGAGATGAAGATGCCGGTCTGGCCGGTGGCGCGGAAGTCGGCGTCGAAGCCCTTCGCCCGCATGGCCTGCTCCAGCGCCAGGGCGGTGTATTTCTTGCCGACGGAGCAGTCCGTGCCGACGGCGAGCACGCGCTTGCCGCTGCGCTTCGTGCCCTTGCCGGTGTCGAACCGCATGTCTGAATGGCGGACATCGTGCAACTGACGCCCGTTGCGGGCGGCCGCATCGCGGATTTCCGGCACGGAGGCAAGCCGCATGTGCAGGCCGCTGGCGATGTCGAGGCCGGCATCGAGGGCCTCGACCACCGAGGCGATCCAATGGTCCGGCAGCACGCCGCCGGCATTGACGGCGCCGATGACCATCGTCCTGACGCCGGATTTCGCGGCTTCCTGCGGTGTCATGTCGGGCAGTTTTGCATCCGCCTTGCATCCGTCCAGGCGGAGCTGGCCATGGCACCAGTCCCGGCGCCAGTCGACGATGCCAAGGCCTGTCTTGGCCGCCAGCGCGTCCGGCACGTCGCCGAGAAACAGCAGATAGGGATGGGCGATTTCCATCGGATGCTCCTGATACCTGAAGAATGTCCGGCCGGCACGAGGGGAGAGGGGGCGTGTCGGGCGCGGGCTGCATGTCGCCGGCCCGCACGGCTGGACGCTTGCATCGGGGTCAAGGTATACGTGGGCGAGAGGAGGCTCGGCAAGGGGGGCGCGCGGCGGTGCGGCAAACCCTGCGGCAGCTTCCGACCTTTGCCCGGCGGAGATCCGCCGAGATGGCATCCACGACAATGGCAGAGGCGGATGACGGTCCACGCGGCGCAGGATATTCCACGGATTTCGGTCAGCGACCGGGACGGCGACTGCCGGATCGTGGTCGAGGGGCCGTGGACGATCCGCAACAGCGAGGCGATGGAGCAGGCCGTCGGCGAGTTCGCGACCCCGCGCGCAAAGACGGTCCGGCTCGATCTGTCGCAGCTCAAGGGGCTCGATACCGCCGGAGCCTGGCTCATCCACCGCCTGCAGGCGGATATCGAGTTTCACGGGGGGCGGGTCGAGCGAACGGGCGTGCGCAGCTCCTACGAGGCTCTTATCGGCGAGGTCGAGCAGCACCACCCGCCGGCCTGGAAGCCGGAGCGCCACCCCCTGTCGCTGCTTGGCATCCTGGAGAAGACCGGGCGCGAGGTCGTCGATGTCGGCGGCGACATCAAGGCCGTGCTGCATATTGTCGGCTCGCTGGTCAGCGTGCTGTCCGGTGTCTTCCTGCGCCCTCGAAGCCTGCGCCTGGTGTCCGTTGCGACCCAGTTCGACCGGGCCTGCATCGGCGCGGTGCCGATCGTGCTGCTGATGAGCTTCCTGATCGGGGCGATCATTTCGCAGCAGGGCGGGTTCTACCTGCGCCAGTTCGGCGCCGACATCTATGTGGTCGATCTCGCCGGCGTGCTGGTGCTGCGCGAGATCGGCGTCATTCTCACCGCGATCATGGTCGCGGGCCGCTCCGGCTCGGCCTTCACCGCCGAGATCGGCTCGATGAAGATGCGCGAGGAGATCGACGCGCTGCATGTCATCGGCCTCAGAGTGACGGAAATCCTGATCCTGCCGCGCCTGTTCGCCCTGATCCTTGCCCTGCCGGTACTCACCTTTCTGTCCAACCTGGCGGCGTTGTTCGGCGCCGGGCTGGTGAGCTGGATCTATCTCGACATCGCGCCGCGCGTTTTCATCGACCTGATGCAGGTGGCTGTTACCGTCGATACGCTGATGGTCGGGATCATCAAGGCACCGTTCATGGCGCTGATCATCGGCCTGGTTGCCTGCGTGGAGGGCATGAAAGTGGAAGGTTCGGCGGAATCGCTCGGGCACCACACCACGATGTCGGTGGTGAAGGCGATCTTCATGGTGATCGTGGTGGACGGGCTTTTCGCAATCTTCTTTTCCTCGATCGGAATCTGAATGCAGCCGGCAAGCGACAGTCTTCCCGCGCAGAACCCGGCCCCGGCCGGTCACGCGGGTTCGCGCGAGGTCATCCTGAGCGCCCGCGGGGTGACCGTCGGGTTTGGCTCGACGATTGTGCTCAAGGATCTCGACCTCGACGTCAACGCGCGCGAGATTCTCGGTTTCGTCGGCGGGTCGGGCACCGGGAAGTCCGTGCTGATGCGGGCCATTCTCGGGCTGACGCCCAAGCGCGCCGGCACGATCGAGGTGTTCGGCGTCGACCTGCAGAAGGCGACGTCCGACGAGCGGCAGGAGGTGGAGCGGCGCTGGGGGGTGCTGTTCCAGCAGGGTGCGCTGTTCTCCTCGCTCACGGTCCGGCAGAACATCCAGGTGCCGATGCGCGAGCACATGCGCATGTCGCAGCGGCTGATGGACGAGTTGGCGCTGCTCAAGATCGAGATGGTCGGCCTGCCACGTTCGGCGGCCGAGAAGTTTCCGTCCGAACTGTCCGGCGGCATGATCAAGCGGGCAAGCCTTGCCCGCTCGCTGGCGCTCGATCCCGATCTGGTTTTTCTCGACGAGCCGACCTCCGGGCTCGATCCGATCGGCGCGGCGGCCTTCGACGATCTGGTGCGCAAGTTGCGGGACACGCTCGGGCTGACGGTCTACATGGTGACTCACGATCTGGACAGCTTGCATTCCATTTGCGACCGCGTCGCGGTATTAGGAGAGAAGAAGGTGCTCAGGGTCGGAGCCATTGAGGAACTGATGAAGTTCGACAATGCGTGGGTCCAGTCCTATTTCAATGGCGAGCGGGCGCTGCGGCGGGTATGAGCAGGAACTGAAAAAGCATGGAAACCCGCGCGAACTACATTGCCATCGGCGCGTTCGTCTTTGCGACGCTCATCATCGGATTCGTTTTCATCTATTGGCTGGGAAGCCGCGCCGAAGGGCCGCGCGCGCTACCGGTAAAGGTGATCTTCAACGGGGCGGTCACCGGACTGTCGGTCGGCGGCGCCGTCAACTTCAACGGCATCAAGGTGGGCGATGTCGGTGATCTCGGGTTCGACCAGAAGGATCCCAGCGTTGTCATCGCGACAATCCGGGTGCGCCCGTCGACACCGCTGCGCAGGGACGTCAAGGCGACTCTCGGCTTCCAGACACTGTCCGGCATCGCCTATGTCGACCTTTCCGGGGGCACCACCGACGCGCCGCTCCTGCTCGATCCCGATGCCGAGGAGCCGCCGGTGATCCATGCCGAGCGTTCCGCCTTCGAGGACATTGTCGAGGGCGCCCGCGACATCCTTTCACGGGCCGATACCACGCTTGCCGCCATCGAGAAGGTGGTCACGGACAACCGCGAGGAAGTGAACCAGATCATCGTCAACGCACGCGTCTTTTCCGATGCGCTCGCCAAGAACGCCGATGGCGTCGACACGTTCATGTCGAGCGTGGCGAGCACCGGCGAAGCGCTGCAGAGCCTGTCCGGCCGGCTCGAGGGGCTTGTCGACAGCGCCACGGCAATCGTCGATGCGGTGCCGCCCGGGAAGGTCACCCAGATTGTCGACGACGCGGCGTCCGTCACCTCGAAGGTCGCCAGTGCCGCCGACGGGCTCGTCGGGCTGATCGACGACGCGGAAAAGGCGGCGGAGGAGCTGAAGCAGTTCACCGTGGGCCTGACACGCAGCCTTGGCGAGTTCGACAAGGTCATCGCCGCGATCCGGCCCGATGCGATTACCGACATCGTCGATGGCGTGGCCGCCTTCACCGGGATCCTCAAGGACCGCTCCGACGATATCGACCGGCTCGTCGTCTCGACGACGCGCACCATGGAGAATTTCGAGAGTGTCAGCTCGGTCGCCGCGGCGAGCGAGGAGGACATCCGCAAGGTGCTCTCCGACGCGCGCGTGCTGGGCGAGCAACTGGTCGAGACGGTCGGACGGATCGACCGGCTGGTCGCCGCCGTCGATCCGCAGAAAGTGGCCAGCGTCGTCGCTTCGGTGGAAGAGCTCTCGGGGGGACTGGCGACCCGCACCCAGACCATCACGACCGCCATCGACAAGGCCGGCGAGGCTGTCGACAACGTCACCGAGTTCAGCCAGAGCCTGAAAGGGCGCGGGCCGGAGATCGACCGGATCCTTGCCGATGCGCAGGAACTTGCCGCAAAGCTCAACGCCACCGGCACGCGCCTTCAGGGCGTCGTCGACAAGGTCGACGCGATGGTCGAGGGCGACGGCGAGGGGCTGGTCGCGGAAGCAACGCAGGCCGCTGCCTCGATCCGCAAGGTCGCCGACGTACTGGCGGAGCGGGTCGGACCGGTGACCAGCGGGCTGGAGCGGTTCACCACACGCGGATCGGCCGATTTCTCCAGTGCGATGGCACAACTCAGCCGGACGCTGGTGGAGATCCAGCGCACGGTCGCGGATCTCAACCGCGATCCGCAGCGGGTGATCTTCGGCGGCGACGACAAACCCACCTTCGGCGGGGCGCAAAGACGATGAGAATGCAGACGGGACGGGGCATGCGGTTGGATGATGTTCGGCTTGGCGGCCTGAGGCGCGCCTTCTCGGTGATCGGCCTGTCGCTGGCGCTCGTCGTTGCCGGCTGTGCAAGCTCAAGCGCGCCCGATGCCTACTACGGCCTGACCACGCCGCCGGCGGCGGAGAGCGGACGGGCCGGTCGTGCCGCCCGCGTGCAGGTGCTGGTTCCCGCGCCGCGCGCGCTGCAGGCGCTCGACACCGCCTCCATCGCCGTGGTCGATACGGGTCCGGTCTATACCTATTTCCCGAAAGCCGCGTGGACCGACACGCTGCCCAAGGTGGTGCAGGCGAAAATCGTCCAGTCGCTGGAAAACACGCGCGGCCTGCGCGGCGTCGGCCTGCCGGGCGAGGGATTGCTGATCGACTACCAGTTGCAGAGCGACCTGCGCGCCTTCGAATTGCGCATCGACGGACAGGACCGCGCCGTCGTGGAGATGATGGTTCGCCTCGTCAACGACCGCAACGGCCGCACCAAGGCGACCCGCATCTTCCGCACCGAGGTGCCGGCGAAGAGCACCAGCGTCACCGACGCGGTGGCGGCGATGAACGCGGCGGCCGACGCGGTGCTGCGCGAGATTTCCGCCTGGGTGCTGTCCAACGTCTGATTTCTCGAGGGCGCGTTTTTTGTGAGATGAAGGCGAGCGATCGCCTTGCGAAAAACAATCGGGCGCTTGCAGGGTTTCCCGCAAGCGCCCGTTCTGCTTTTCGAGATGCCTTGGGGCTCTTGCCGCCGCCTACTCCGCCGGGGCCGGCGCGGCGCGGCGCCAGAAGAACACCACCTCGTTGCCCTCATGCGGATCGTCCGGCACCAGCCGGGCCAGCACCAGGCTGACGCAGGCCATGGCCGCGCCGATCAGGAAGACGGCGGCCGGAGAGACCAGCCAGATCAGGCCGAAGAGCGCGGGAATGAACACCGCCGCGATGTGGTTGATGGTGAAGGCGACGCCGGATGTCGGCGCGATGTCCGCCGGGTCGGAGATCTTCTGGAAATAGGTCTTCATGGCGATCGCCACGGCGAAGAAGGCATGGTCGATGACATAGAGCGCAGCCGCCAGGTTTGCGTTGGTGACAAAGGCGTAGGTCACGAAGACGCCGATCAGCCCGACATATTCCACCGTCAATGCGGTCTTCTCGCCGACCTTGCCGATCCAGGATCCGATCTTCGGTGCGAGCAGCATGTTGATCGCGCCGTTCAGCAGGAACAGGCCGGCCACCTCGTGCACGTCGTAGCCGAAGCGCTCGACCATCAGGAAGCCGGCGAAAACGGTGAAGATCTGCCGCCGCGCGCCGCCCATGAAGGTCAGCGCGTAATACAGCCAGTAGCGCTTGCGCAGCACCAGCTTCTTGCGCTGCGGCACGCCTTCGCGGAACTGCGGGAAGGCGATGACGAGGAAGGCGAGTACCACCAGCGTCAGCAGCCCGGCGATCAGGAAGACGGTGGCGAAGCTCAGGTTGAAGGTCTTCCACGCGACCAGGATCATGCCGTAGGCGACAAGCTGGGCGAAGGCGCCGACGGAGAGGATCTTGCCCATGCCGGCGGCCGCCTTTTCCTTTGGCAGCCATTGCAGCGACAGGGACTGGTTCATCGTCTCGTAATAGTGGAAGCCGACCGACATGACGAAGGTGGTCATGTAGAAGCCCCAGGTGCTGGGGAAATAGCCGGTCGCGGCGACGCCGACGCCGAGCAGCGCCAGCGACAGGTAGGCGAGCGTCTGCTCGCGCAGAACCAGCAGCAGGTAGATGGCGGTGAAGGCGAGGAAGCCGGGGATTTCGCGGATCGACTGCTGGATGCCGATCTCGCGGCCGGTGAAGGCAAGCTCGTGGACCGCGAAATTGTTCATCAGGTTCCACCAGGCGGCGAAGGACAGCTGCATCGCCGCCGCCATGATCATCAGCAGCACCAGCGGCGAGCGCCAGCCGGTGCCCACGGGTGCGCCGGAAGGCGGCGGCGCGCCGAGCATTGCCGCGCCGGCCTCGCTCGCGACCAGGGTCGGTATCGTCTCCACCGGAGCGGTGGAGGTGGTGCTGGGGCGACGGTCTGGCATCGGGTTCATCCGCAAGAGGAAACAAGGGCGGCGGGGACTTGCGCCTGCGACCGGTTGGCAACCGGGGAGGGGTGGCCAGGAGGCGTCTGCATCACCGCGTTGCCAATCCTCTACCGCGAAAGGCCGTCTGCGTGTTATCGCTATTTTGTCAATTTATGTCGATGAAGCGACGAATGCCCGCCCTCGCCGAACCGCTCCTGAACACGCAGGCATGGTCCGGCGAGGGCCAACTTGTGGTTGGGGGTGCCTCGGTCAGGCCCCGGTCAGGCCCCGGCCGCTTCCGCTGCCGTGCTTTGGGCCCTGGCGTCTACGCCCGCGATGACCGTGATCGCCGCCAGCACCAGCACGGACCCGCTGGCGAGGAACACGCTCTGGACGCCGCTCAGGTCGAGGATCAGGCCGCCGATCGCCGCACCCAGGGCAATGGCAAGGTTGATCGCCGCGACCAGCAGGCCGCCGGCGCTTTCCGCCTCGTCAGGCACCGAGCGGGCGATCCACGCGGACCACGCCACCGGAACCGTGCCGAAGGCAAGGCCCCACAGGGCGATCAGCGCCAGGTCGATGACGAACGTGCCGCCGATCGTGGCGAGCAGGAAGGCCAGCACCGCGATCGTCAGCGGCATGACGGCGAGCGTCATCAGCAGCGAGCGGGCGACCAGCATGCTGCCCAGGTAGTTGCCGATGAAGTTGGCGACGCCGAAGGCGAGCAGCGTTGCCGAGATCGCCGTGATGCCGATGTCGGTGACGGTTTCAAGGAACGGGCGGATATAGGTGAAGAGCGACATGTGCCCGCCGAATACCATCAGCACGGCCAGCATGGCGAGCGCGATCCGCTTGCGCGACATCAGCTCGACCAGCATGCCGAAGCGCGCCCGGCCGCGCGAGGGCAGCGAGGGCAGTGTTGCGAACTGGAAGGCAAGGACCGCCAGTCCCAGCCCCGCCGCGCCGGCAAAGGCGACGCGCCAGCCGAACATGTCGCCGACATAGCTGCCGACAGGGGCGGCGAAGATCGTCGCGGCGGAGACGCCGGAGACCATGATCGACAGGGCCTTGGGCACGCTCGCCTCGGGCACGAGCCGCATGACGACGGCGGTGGAGAGCGACCAGAAGCCGCCAAGCGCCGCGCCCAGCATCAGCCGGCCGACCAGCAGGACCTCGACGCTGGCCGAGAAGGCGACGACGAGGTTGGAGAGAACCAGCAGGGCGGAGAAGCCGAGCAGCACCCGGCGCCGGTCGATCGAGCGGGTGAGGGCGGCGACGCTCAGGCTTGCGACGACGCCCATTGCCGCCGTTGCGGTCACGGCCTGCCCGGCGAGACCCTCGGAGATGCCCAGATCCTGCGCCATGTCGGTCAGGAGGCTGGCGGGCAGGAACTCCGCGCCTACGAGGCCGAAAACCCCCAGGCACATGGAAAAGACAGCCGCCCAGGCAGCCGTCAGGGTTGCCGCCGGAGTGCCGGCGGCGGTGTGTTCGCTAGTCATTGAAGTCCCCATCTTAGGAGCGAGATGAGTGATAGATGGGTGGTCTTTCCGGACGATCCATGACACATATCCTCCAATCATTGATCGAAAAGCCGGATGTGCCATGAACGCGCCTGTTCCCTCGGATCCTATCGGCGAGCTCTTGATGGGCATGCGCATGCGCGGCGCGAGCTATGGCAAGCTGCATCTCCCGCCTCCGCTGGGAGCCGCGTTCCCGGCCTCGACCGAGGCACGCTTCCATTTTGTGGCCGGCGGCATGGGGCTGCTGCGGTCGCCCTCGGGAGACCTGATGCCGCTCTCCTGCGGCGATGCCGTCCTGCTGCCGCGCGGCGACGAACATGCGCTTGTCTCGCGAGCGGACGCAGAGGTGCGCCCCATCGAGACCTTTCTCACGGTGCCGCTCTGTCCGGGCATGTGTTCCTTCGAGCCGGGATGCGGGAAGACCTCTCCGGAGAAGGGCGTGCTGATCTTTTCCGCTGCGATGCAGTTCGAGCTCGACACGCTGCACCCGCTGATCGAGCTGATGCCGTCGGTGCTGCATGTGGGGTCCATACCGGGCAAGGAGCCGGAGGTGCGGCCGCTGCTTGATGCCATGGAACGCGAGATGTCGACAAACCGGGCCGGCACGGCCGGCATCCTGGCGCGGCTGGCCGAGGTGGTCGCCGCGTCCGTCGTGCGCAACTGGGTCGAGTGCGGGTGCGGCGATGCCAGTGGCTGGGTCGCGGCGCTGCGCGACGAGCGGCTCGGCCGGGTGCTCGCCGCCCTGCACCGCGATCCGGGGCGAGAGTGGACACTTGCCGAGATGGCGGCGGCGATGGGCAGCTCCCGCTCGGTCTTTGCCGAACGTTTCGCCGCTGCCACCGGAACCACGCCGCTGCGCTACGTGGGCGCGCTGCGCATGCGCCTTGCCGCGCAGTGGCTGTCGCGCGACCGGATGTCGATCGACCAGGTCGCCCGCCAGCTCGGCTACCAGTCGCAGGCGGCCTTCAGCCGGGCCTACAAGCGCGTCACCGGCCAGCCGCCGGGCCAGGCGCGGAAGGCGCGGTGAGGGGAGGCGATCTTGACGATACCGGCCGAGTATTCGACCGCATCGGCCGTGTTCGACCGGTTTCTGGAGGACGCGCGGGACCGCGCCGGCCTTGCGACCCGCAACCAGACCTACACGATGGTCCAGGGCGTGTTCCAGGTCTTCCGGGCACGGCTTGAGCTTGAGGAGGCGATCCGCTTCGCCGCGGTGTTGCCGCCGCTTCTTCGCGCGCTCTTCGTTGCCGACTGGGATCTGGACGCGCCGAAACGGGATTTCAGCCGCCGCGAGGAGATGACCGGCGAGATACAGGCTCTGCGGAGGCACCACAATTTCGCGCCCGAGACGGCGATTGCCGATGTGGCAGGGGCGCTTCGCAGCCATGTCGACCGGCAGGCCCTTGACCGGGTTCTTGCCGCCCTTCCCGAAGACGCTGCCAGGTTCTGGTCGCTGCCCGCGTGAGGCGGAAGGCGGAAGCACCGGCCAGCTTGTGAGGCGGCCGTTTCCTTCTACCGGAAGTCCGAGGCGTTCAGGATGTGGGACGTGGCGCGACGTCTTGCGTGGATCGCGCGCGCGACGTCGTGAATGGTGGTGCGCAGCCGGTCGAAAGCCGACAGGCAGCCGTCCTGGGAGATATCGGGGCGGGCGGTGGTGCCGCCGGCTTTCGCAAGTGCATCCGCTTCTATGAAGAAGGGAACCTCGAACACGCCGTCATGGCCGACGAAACGCACGCCCTTGCGACTTTCGTCGAAGCTCCGGCTGGGATTGGGGAAACTCAATGCCATGAGAGGTGTCCGGTCCGGCGCCACGCTGCCCGCAGGAAGCCCGAAAGACCGCGCTCGGGCTTGTTTTCGCCGCCGTTTCGAAGCGCCCGGCGCCTGGCGTTGCGATCGTTGAGGAACAGCATGCCGTCGGTTGCATCCGAACGGCTCAGGCCGGTCATGCCCTGACCGCCGGCGACGGCCGGCATGCCACTATAGACGTGATAGATCGTCCAGGTGCGATCCGGTTCGATCCGCCTGCCGAAGTGCTGGTCCATCCGGGTGTTGTGCCCGGTGCCGGTGCCCTCGGTTTCCCAGATGGCGGTCTTCACGGGATCCGGTTCGCCATCTGGTTCATGCCTTGCGGTCTTCATCATTGTCGTTCTCCGCGGTATCCCGGCCGTTGCTGACAGGGCCGGAGTGAAGCACCGTGCCCTCGGCATCGGTTATCGTCATACCGTCCGGACGCTGTGGCAGCTCAAGCGTTTCCATCAAGCGCCCGGCTATCGCGATCGCGTCGTCGCGATCGACGGCATCGGCCGTCTCGCGACCGATGACAGCATGTGCCTTGTCCGTTTTCCGGAGCCGGAAGAACTCGATCACGATTTTCATTGCCTGCTCCTGAAACGGCCGGTCAGGCCTTCAGGCCTTGCTCTTTTCGCGCTGGCCGGTCGAGCTCGAGATCACCGAGAGCTTGATCCCGTTGGCGAAGGGCGCTTCCGGCTTGGCCTCCGTCTTCTTCTGCTTCGGTTTGCGGATTTCCCGGTTGCTACGCTTTTGTCCTTTGGCCATGCCCAAACGTCCTTTCCATCAAGGTTGCGTTGGCGCCGGTGCCTGCCGTGTCGACAGGTTCCAGCTCGTCCTGGAGCGCCACCCGCTCGTGGTTCTCCTCTGCATTGCGGATCCGGTACTGGGCGCCGCCGCCGGATGCCGGCATCATGCCGGTGATGCGGTAGACCTGCGCCTGCCCGGTCGTCTTGCCTATCGCGCTTTTCAGGCGGACGGATTGCCCGATGCTCAGGAGATGCTCTCCCGCGTCACCCGCGGACTGGCTGGCATAGCGTTGCCTGAAACTTGCCGTGGTCATTGTGGATCTTCCTTTTCACTTATGGCGTCGACAGTTGCGGGGATCGATCCGCACCATCTGTTGCGTTGTTGCCCTGGAGCCGATCGCGGGCAAATGGATGAAGGTTCCGACCCTGGGCCACGCGGCCCAGGAAAGCCCTTCGGTCATCTTGTCCTCGCGGTCGACCCGGTACTCGCCGGGCGGCCGGGCATCGGCAAGACCGGCGAGCCGAAAAGCGGTCGGGAAGCGGAGGACGGATTGCGTGTGCGGGCGGTCATCTTGTCGACCTTCAGGATGTCCGCATGAACGAGCCCATGGCTCTCGCGGACCGGTCGGGCAAACAGGAGGCGATGGCCACGCCGATGGCAAGTACGCGCCGTTTTTCGGAGTTTTTCGGGCTGCGGATTTTCTGGAATTATCTTTTAGATACGATCTTTATTTTCAGATGTAATTAAGTCTCAAATAAGGCGACTTTGAATATATGAAGTTCGATTTGGGTTTTATTTTCAAAATAGATGCTTTTCGGGAGGTTCGATTTGATTTTATTGTTTCGTTTTACGGTACACGGCCGCCTGGCGCGCTCACGGAAGGGCTGACGGAAGGGCTGGCGGAAGGCCCGGACAGAGGCCCGGTCAGAAGTCCGGCGCGGGCATGGCGGAAGCATGGCGTGGCCAGGGCATTGCCTGTATGGTGCCGGGAGCCGGCGTTCCGACACCTACGGTCCCATGATCCATCCGCTGCGTCAGACGAAGTTTCCGGAGGAGCATCCGGACCCGATCATCTCCTATGTGGGGACGGAGGCGGCCGGCTCGGTGACGCGGCCCCATGCCCACGGGCGGGCGCAGCTGTTTCACATCCTGCGCGGTTCGGTGACGGTGGCGACGCAAGGGGGCAGCTTCGTCGTGCCGCCGGAGCGGGCGATCTTCATTCCGCCGGGCGTCCTGCACCACTCCAGCTATCACACGGAGACGGAAGTCCGTTTCCTCTACATGCGCCCCGAGGGGCTTCCGGCGATGCCGGAGGAGCCGTTCGTGGTCCAGGTGACGGCATTGCTGCGCGAGTTGATCCTCGCCTTCATGGCCTGCGCGCCCGACTATGACGCAGGTGATACGACCGGACGGCTCGCCGCCGTTCTGGTCGACCAGATCGCCGCCTCCCATGTGGCGCCGTTGCATCTGCCGATCCCCGAGGAGCCGCGCCTGCGCGAAGCGATCCGGCCGTTGATAGAGGATCCGGCGGCCGGTCTTTCCGCTGCCGACCTGGCGGGGCGGGCGAACCTGTCCCTGCGCTCTTTCGAACGGCATTTTCCGGCCGCGACGGGGCTTTCCTTCCGCGCCTGGCGACGGCAGGCGAAGCTGATGAAGGCGGTCGAGTGGCTGTCGCAGGGAATGGCTGTCGGCGAAGTGTCGGACCGGCTGGGCTATGAGGGGCCGAGTGCCTTCGTCGCCACCTTCAAGAAGTCCTTCGGGGTGACGCCGGGGCGCTATTTCAGCCGCTGACCTGGCCGCATCCCGGTTTGTCCCGCTGATCGCGCCTCGCGCCTGCAGGGAGCGCGCCCCTCCGGCAAGGACGCCGGAAGGGCCAGGTTCGCAAGCCGTGGTGCTCAGGCCTGCGCTCAGGCGCTGCGCACCTGCTGCAGGAAGCGGTCGACTTCGCCGCGCAGCCGCTCGGCCTGGCCGGAGAGTTCGCCGGCGGAGGCCAGAAGCTGCTCGCTGGCGCTGCCGGTCTCCATCGCGGCGGCGTTGACGCCGGTGATGTTGCCGGTGACGTCGCTCATGCCGGCGGCGACCTGCTCGATGTTGCGGGCGATTTCGTGGGTTGCCGCGCCCTGCTGCGTGACCGAGGAGGAGATCGAGGTCGAGACGGCCCGGATCCGCTCGATTGTTTCGCCGATGGAGCTGATCGCGGTGACCGTGTCGCGCGTCGAGGTCTGGATGCCGCGCACCTGCAGGCCAATGTCCTCGGTCGCCCGCGCCGTCTGGGAGGCGAGTTCCTTGACCTCGGCCGCGACGACGGCGAAGCCGCGTCCCGCCTCGCCGGCCCGTGCCGCCTCGATAGTGGCGTTCAGCGCCAGAAGGTTGGTCTGCTCGGCGATGTCGGTGATCAGCGCGACCACCTGGCCGATGCGCTCGGCCGCCGTCGACAGTTCGCCGACCTTCTCGTTCGTCGAGGAGACGTTGTCGACCGCGACGAGGGAAATCTCCTGGGACTCGGTCACCTGGCGATTGATCTCGGCGATCGAGCTGGAGAGTTCCTCTGCGGCGCCCGACACGGCCTGGACATTGGTGGAAGCTTCCTCCGCCGCCGAGGCGACGACCGTCGAGCGCTCCGATGTGCCCGAGGCGTTGGCCGAAAGGCTGCGGGCCGATGCCAGCATCTCGGTCGCGGCGGAGGCGACGGTTTCGACGATCCCGCCGACCGCGGCCTCGAACTCGGAAGCGAGTTTTTCACGGGCAATGCGGGCCTGTCTGTCGGCCTGCGCCTGGTTCTCGGCCTGGGCCGCCTCGAGGCGACGCACCTCAAGGGCATTGTCCCTGAACACCTGGACGGCGCCGGCCATGTCGCCGATCTCGTCGCTGCGGCCGGTATAGGGCACCTCCATCTCGAGATTGCCACCGGCCAGGACGCGCATGACATTGCTCATCCGTCCGATGGGCGTGGAAATGGTGCGGGCGAAGAAAAAGCCGGCAAGGCCCATCAGCACGACGACCGCGCCGCCGATCATCAGGAACTGCATGCCCATCTCGTCGATCGGGCGCTGCACCTCCGCCTCGTCGATCTCGGCAAGAAGGGCCCAGTTGACACCCTCGAAGGAGAGCGGGGCGAAGGCCGCGAGCACGGCTTCGCCGCGATAGTCGGTCGAGCTTGCGACGTCGGTCTTGCCGGCGAGCGCTGCACGAACGGAGCTGGTTTCGGATCGGCGGGCAAGGATCGTGCTTGCCTCGCCCGGCTTGCGGAAACGGCTCTCGGAGCGCATCAGGAAATCGGTGCCGACGATGTAGGTTTCGCCGCTCTCGCCAAGGCCTGTCGAGCGGGTCATGATCTCGTTGATGCGGTCGATGGGCATCTGGAAGATGAGCGCGCCTTCGAAGCTGCCGGACGCTCCGACAACCGGTGTGCCGATAAAGCTTGCCGGAGCATTGCTGGACGGTGCGTAAGGGGCAAAGTCGGAGAAGGCGAAGCTGCCCGGTTTCGCGCTTTCCTTCACCTTGCGAAAGACCGTGGCGATATCGGTCGACTGCCACTCGCCGCTCGCAAGGTTGGTGGCGAAATCGTTCTCCTTGAAGACCGAGTAGACGATGTTGCCGGCGGCATCGACAAGGAAGATGTCGTAATAGCCACGCTGTTCGAGATAGTCGCGGAACCAGGGATGGTTCGCGCCATGAACCTTGCTGTAGGCGCTGCCGTCGCCGGCTGCGTCGAGCTTGTGCTTCTCGCCCAAGGGGTTCGGGTTGCCGGTGATATAGGCGTTTCGCAGGGCGGCGCTCGACTTGCCGTCATTGCCGGCCTCGCCATAGGCGTCCCGGAAGCTTGTCAGCGCGTCCCGGACAAAGGGGCTGCTGGCGGTGAGCTGCAGATCCTCCTCGATCGAACGGAGATAGCCGCTGATCTCGGCGCGGCGGGAGTCGACGGTGGCACGCATGGCCTCGAGCGAGGCGGCGCGCAGATGTCCGCGGGACGACTGGTAGCCCACCAAACCTGTGACAATGGTGGCGACGGCAACCGAGATCACGACCAGAAGCGGGATCTTGCTCGAGATTTTCAGGGAGATCATGGGTTTCACCATCCTCGGAATGTGGTCTGATGAAATTACCTATTCACTCTTTCCGCATGATTAATTTGCGCATGTCATTTATGCTTATGAATATAAACTCCATAAGTATCAGCAATTTAAAGCAAGGATAGACTTTCGTATCCACAACCTTTGCGCGAAGAAATTATATTGATTTCCATTCTACGTTATCGAATAGCTCTGAGAATTCGTACAAACAGGGACATGTTTTTCAGGGTTTTCAGGAGGGTTCTTTCTCCAGCAAGTAGCGCTCCAGTGTCTTGCCGGCCTCCACGATGTGCCGTGACGTCAGCTGCAAGGCGGCTTCGGTGTCGCGGCGATAGCACGCATCGAGGATGGCACGATGCTCGTCCGACGATTTCACGAGGTAGTCCAGCCGGGCAAGGGTGAAGCGCATGTAGCGATCCGCGACGTCGTGCAGGCTCGAGATATGGGCCAGCAGACGGGGTCTTTGGCAGGGCGCGTAGAGCGTTGTGTGGAATGCCTTGTTGAGGCGGCCGAATTCGATGAGACCGGCGTCCGCGATCCGGTCCTGCAGCGCTGCGGCCCTGTCGATCTGCGCGTTGGAGAGATGCGGCAGCGCCAGGCGCAGGGCGAGCAGTTCGGCCGCCTCGCGCATCTCGAAATTCTCCCGCAACTCGTTCGCGTCGATCGGGGCGACGATCGCACCGCGATTGGGCGCGAGTTGAACAAGTCCTTCGCCGGCAAGCACACGCAAAGCTTCCCGGATCGGCATCCGGCTGGTGCTGTAGGCCTTGGCGAGCTCTTCCTGGCGCAGGGTGCCGCCCGGTTTCAGTTCGCCGGCGATGATCGCCTGGCGGATCTCCCTCACCAGAAGTTCGGTCCGATCGCCTTTTCGCGTGTCGCTGGTCGTCATGCGAAAGGCCTAGCAGGCGCATGATTGACAGACAAGACGAGATAACGCATCACATATGTGTATCTTGGATCCAAGATGGAGTCTTGTATGACTGTTTCTCGACTTGCGCACATTCCCGGCATCGGTGTGGACAGGATGGGCAATGCGGCGGATGCCGCAGGGGCCGCCGAAATGCTCCGGCTGGAAAACCTCGACACCGACATTCCGCCGCCCAACGCCGCCATCGAGGCAACGCTGGCGGCCGTTCGCCGGGACGATGCCAACAGCTACCTGCCGTTCCTGGGCATTCACGACCTGCGAGCGGCGGCGGCGCGGAGGGTCTCGGCGACCGCAGGGCGCGACTACGATCCGGAGACCGAGTGCATCGTCTCGGCCGGGGGGCTGTCCGGCGTGCTCAACGTTCTTCTGGCGGTGCTGGAGCCGGGCGACGAAGTGATCATCACGGACCCGGCCTATGCCGGTCTTCTCAACCGTATCCGGCTTGCCGGCGGGGTGCCGCGTCTGGTGCCGCTCCAGGTGGTGGACAGGCGCTGGCGGCTGGACCTGGAGGCGCTGCATGCGGCGGTCGGCGACAGGACGCGGGCGATCCTGACCATGAGCCCCTCGATGCCGAGCGGCATCGTGCACACCCATGAGGAATGGACGGCGATCGTGGCCGCGGCCGAGCGCGCCGGGGCCTGGATCGTCCACGACGCGGCGATGGAGCGGATCGTCTTTACCGGCGAAGCGGTCCTTCACCCTGCCTCGTTCGGCAATGTGGCGGAGCAGGTGATCACGGTCGGCTCCGTGTCGAAGGAGTACCGGATGATCGGCTGGCGGGTCGGCTGGATCGTCGGGCCTGCAACGATCATGAAGGATATCGGCCTTGTCAGCCTGACCAATGTGGTTTGCCAGGTGGGCATCGGCATGCCGGGGGCGGCTGCAGCGCTCACGGCGGATGATGACGGGGTCGCCGCGGCGACCGCCGAGTGGCAGGCACGACGGGACACGATCGTGGACGAATTGTCCGACCTGCCGGTGGTCGTTCCCGATGGGGGCTGGTCGCTGCTGATCGACACGAGGGCCCTCGGCATGGATCCGGCGGACGCTTCCGCACGCCTTTTCCGCGACGGGGCCATCGCTGCGACCCCGATGACCGGCTGGGGCGCGGAGGACCGCGCCGGACGCTACCTGCGTTTCGTTTATGCCAACGAACCGGTGTCCCGGTTGAACGGTCTGCGCGAGCGGGTGCGAAAGGCATGGCTCCTGTGAGCGAGGAGAAGGGGAGGCTCGCGCCAGTGCCCGCGCCCGCGCCAGCGCCGCTCGCGGAGCGGTTCCCCTGGCTTGCGGGCGTGCCGGTCTGCGACGGGCTCTGGCCCTGGTCGTCCGGGTTCCTGCCGGCGGGAGCAGATCTGGCAACCCAGATCGGCCGGTATCGCGCGGCCGGTTTCACGCATGCCTCCTTCACGCTGTCGAGCGGACGGGAGACGGAGGCCGACGCGCTGGCCAATCTCGGCCGGCTGTCCGGCGAACTGGCGAGGGCGGGTGTCGTTGTCGCGCATGAGCGGGCGGCGATCCTGGCGGCGCAGGCGGAGGATGCGTTCTCTGCATCCTTCCATTTCCAGTCGGCGACGCCGTTCGCCCGTTGCCCCGAAGTCGTCGAAGCCTTCCTCGCTGCTGGCGTCCAACGTTCGATCCTCGCCTACAACGAGGCCAACATCTTCGCCGACGGATGTCACGAGCCGCGCAATGCGGGGTTGTCGGCGGCCGGCCGCGATCTCGTCCGGCGGATGGGCCGGATCGGAATGCGCGTCGACCTCAGCCATTGCGGGGTCCGCACCACCTTCGACGTGCTGGAAGCGGGCCTGCCGACGCCGCCGCTCTTTTCCCATTCGAACGCCCGGGCGCTCTTCGACCACGAACGCAACATCACCGACGAGCAGATCCGTGCAGCGGCGGGGGCCGGGTCCTATATCGGCATCAACGGGGTCGGCTTCTTTCTGGGCGTGCAAGGGGAGGCGATCCCGCGCGAGATGGCCCGTCATGCGGCGCATGTGGCGGAGATCTCGGGTTCGGCCGAACGCATCGGGCTCGGTCTCGATTTCATGTATCTGGAGGGGAGCGACTACGGCTTCTATCACGCTGCGCGCGAGCGCTGGCCGCGCGGCTATCCCGAACCGCCGTGGAGCTTCTTTCAGCCGGAACAGCTCGGCGACCTCGTCGCCGCCCTTGTGGCGGCGGGCTTCACGCAAAAGGATGTCCGGGGATTGCTGGGCGAGAACTATCTTCGCCACGTCGTGGCAGGGTGAAACGCGCGTCAGCCCCGGGTGACTAGCGCGCCAGTTCCTTCATCGCCGCCTCAAGCCCTTCCAGGGTCAGGGCGTAATGGCGGCCGTCCATCAGCTCGCGGATCATCCGGATGGAGTTGGTGTAGGTCCAGTGCCGCTCGGCCACGGGGTTCAGCCAGACGCTTCTCGAGTAGTGGTCGGTGAGGCGTTTCATCCAGACGGAGCCGGCCTCCTCGTTCCAGTGCTCGACCGAGCCGCCGGCATAGGCGATCTCGTACGGGCTCATCGAGGCGTCGCCGACAAAGATCAGCTTGTAGTCGGGCCCGTATTTGTGCAGCACGTCCCATGTCGGCAGCCGCTCGGAATGGCGCCGCGCATTGTTCTTCCAGAGAAATTCGTAGGGGCAATTGTGGAAGTAGAAATACTCCATGACCTTGAACTCGGTGCGGGCGGCCGAAAACAGCTCCTCGCAGACGCGGATGTGGTCGTCCATCGAGCCGCCGATATCGAAAAAGAGCAGCACCTTCACCGCATTGCGGCGTTCCGGTCGCATATGGATGTCGAGCAGGCCGCGATGCGCGGTGGCGCGGATCGTGTGGTCCAGATCGAGTTCCTCGGCCGCGCCCTGGCGAGCAAAGCGGCGCAGGCGCTTCAAGGCCACCTTGATGTTGCGGGTGCCCAGTTCCACCGTGTCGTCGAGGTCGCGGAAGGTACGCTTGTCCCAGACCTTGACGGCGCGCCGGTGGCGGCTTTCGTCCTGGCCGATGCGGATGCCTTCCGGATTGTAACCATAGGCGCCGAAGGGCGAGGTGCCGGCCGTGCCGATCCACTTCGACCCGCCCTGGTGGCGGCCCTTCTGTTCCTTGAGCCGCTCGCGCAGCGTCTCCATCAGCTTGTCGAAGCCGCCGAGCGCTTCGATTTGCGCCTTTTCTTCTTCCGTGAGGTGCTTTTCGGCGAGCTTGCGCAGCCAGTCTTCCGGCAGTTCGCGCGCCTCGGTGCCCGTGCCGCCAAGCTCCAGGCCGTTGAAGGTCTGGCCGAACACCCGGTCGAACTTGTCGAGATTGGTCTCGTTCTTGACCAGGCAGGTGCGGGCGAGGAAGTAGAAATCCTCCACCTGCTTGCCGGCAAGGTCGGCCTTCAGCGCCTCGAGCAGCGTCAGGTATTCACGCAGGGAAACCGGCACGCCGGCGCTGCGCAGATTGGCGAGAAAGGTCACGAACATGGCGGGAGATTAGGGCTGCCGCCGGCGGATGTCGAGACGGCGCGGATGACTTTGCCGACGGCGGTCCGGCCTCGCGGGCGTGACGCCCGCGGGGCCGGGGCTCAGGTCGTTACAGCGCCTGCTTGCCAATCTCGGCGATGACGCCGGCAAGGTTCGTGGACGGCAGTTTCAGCGAAATCTTGGCCCCGGCGCCCTGCAGGGACTTGAAGTTCGTCCCCAGGCGGGTCTCGCCGATGACCGAGGCCAGTGTCCCGACAGACACGTCGTTGATCTCGATGCTGAAATCCCCGTCGAAGGCCGCAGGGTCGACCTCGCGGATACTGGATTCGCACCACTTGGTGCATTTGCCGGTGCTGTGATTGTAGATCGCGCCGCAGCCGCCGCTGCAGGAAATGGAACAGCCGTGTCCGGCGTCACAATCAGCCATGTCATTGTCCCCCTTGAGATATCTTTATCAAAAGCATTGTGTTTTGTGTTGCGGCGAATGCCGTGCACCCGAAACGGGCACATTGTTAAAATACACTATAAAATTGTACATGAAAACCGGTAACTCACACGCAACTGCTGCAGCTCCCCGTGCGCGGCGGGGGCGTGCACGCCGCAGCGTGACCTGCGCCACCGGCCTCAGCCGACGGCGCGGCATTGCAGGGATTGCGGCGTCTGTGCCTTCATGAAATCCGCGAACTCTGCTGCCGGCATCGGCCGGGCGAAGTGGTAGCCTTGCGCGTAGCGGATGCCGATGCTGTCAAGCGAGGCGGCCTGTTCGGCTGTCTCGACGCCTTCCGCGATGCAGATCGACCCGACCTGGCGTGCGATCGCCAGAATGTTGGGCACCAGCGAGGCGCGCAGCGAGTCCTCCGATGCATCGACCTCGCCGACGAACTGGCGGTCGATCTTGATGTAGTGCGGCGACAGCTTGCGGACGCTCGACAGGTTGGCGACACCGGTGCCGAAATCGTCGATGGCGATCTCGAAGCCGCGTGCACGCAGATGCGCGATGGCCTCGCTCATGTCGATATCGGTCTCGAGGCCGGTTTCCAGGATCTCGCAGATCAGAATATAGGGCTTGCCGCCAAGGATGCGCAGGGCGGCGGATGCCTCAAGGCGGGGAATGCTGCGCGCGTGCAGGTCCAGCTGGAAGAAGTTGGCCGACAGATGGAAGCCCTGCAACCGGTCCTCCATCGGCGCCAGGTCGTCGATCGCCTTGCACAGGATGGCGTCGGTGAAGGACCACGTCCATCCGATGCGCTCGATCTCGGGGATGAAGGCGGACGGGGGGAGTGCGCCGTGCTGGTCGCGAAACCGGGCGAGCACCTCGCAGCCGACGATTTCACCGGTGCGCATGTCGATCACCGGCTGGTAGGCACAGTGAAAATCGCGGAAGTTGCGACGAATGGCGGAGCGGACCCTGCCGGCAAGCGTCGAGCGCTTCTCGAAACGGCGAAGCCTCCACCGGTAGCCAAGGAAACCGAAGGCCAGATAGGCCAGCATGCTGGCGGTGACCGTCAGGCGGTTGCGGGACAACTCGGCGAAGAGGTCGTCGCGGGTGACGACGCAAAAGCGCCATATCCCCTCGGAGCAGCCTTCCGCGAAGGTGCGGAAGGCGAGCGGGTGATGCAGGCTTTCCTGCGCTTGCAGGTAGAGCCCGGTTTCCCCGAAGAGATGCTCGCCGAACTCGCGGCCGGGTGGCCGGCTGAAAGCCTCCCAGGCGAATTCGGCGTCGCCGCCGGACAGGATCCGCTGGTCGAGAACGATGCCGATATCGTAGCTGCGGACGAAGAAGTCGACGGTGGTACCCGGTAGCGGGGGAAAGGCGAAGCCGAGCCAGTAGTAGCGGTTCGGGTCGAAGCGGGACTGAAAGCTGTAGCGGGGGAAGGGCAGCGCCTCGTCGAGCGGACCGAGTGTCGCGGAACAGAACGGCGCGGCCCGGCCATTGCGGAACAGCAGGATCTCGTGAACGTTGTTGTAGCTGTAGAGCAGCTTGCGGATCTCGCCGAGCATGGCCGGATCGCATGTGTCGAAGCGCCGCTTGTCGAGGAGTTCGAAGACGCGGTCCGCCTGCGAAGTGATCAACTCGCTGCGCTGGTGCACCGCTTCGACCGTGCTGCGCAGCTGGCTGCGCATGTCGAGATGATGCGCGACCTTCATGACCAAGAGGCAGGTCAGGAAAACCGCAAATCCGAACGCGACGCTCAAGATCCTGTCACGAATAGACGCTTGCATGGGCCGATTTTTCAGAGAAATTCCAGAATCGATACTTCATTTATGGACGTAGCATGAAATCGATTCGGGCAATACGCATAACTCAAAGAAGGACGAATGACGTTCGTGCCAGCAACCGGCCCGAATGTCCTATTTGCGCGGCGTTTCCGGCGCCTTGCCCGACGCAGTGTCGAGAAGGGCCCTGGTCTCCGGATCCGACTTGAACAGTTCACCCATGACATCGGAGACGCTGGGGCCGCCGCGATCAATGAAGGGGGCGGGGCGGCAAACCTCGATCGCGGCGATGCCGACGCGAGCGGTCAGAAGTCCGTTGATGACGCCTTCGCCGAGCCGGGCGGAAAGGCGGGCGGCCAATCCGTGGCCGAGCAGTTGCGAGACGAGGCTGTCGCCCGCGGCCATGCCTCCCGTCATCGCCAGATGGGCGCCCACATGCTGGGCGAGCCGCAGGAAGCCGATCAGGCCCGGCCTGCCGCCATAGAGCGCCGACAGGCGGCGCATGATGCGCAGGTTCTCGATCAGGACCACTGCAAGGTCGAGTGCGGCGCGCGGCGAGACGGCGGTGACGACGGAGACGCGCTTGACGCTCTCCTTGACGATGCGCACGGCGCGCGCGTCCAGCGCCTTCAGCAGGTCGCGCTCGGCCAGCAGCACCAGATCGCGCCCGTCGATCACCTCGCGCACGTGACCGGCCAGCGCCGCGCGTCCGCGCGCGGTATCCGGTCGCTCGCCGTAAAGCGCGATCAGGTCGCGAATGCCGGCGCGTCCCGTCTCGCCGTCGTCGCGGGCGGCGGCATCGGCAAGGGTCGCGCGCAGGCTCTCTATGCGCTTCAGCCGGAAGATGCCGACAATCTCGCGCAGCACGAGGCCGATCGCGGCGATCGCGGCCAGTGCGGCAAGCGCCAGGCCGAGCCAGCCGAGCCAGTCGGTGCGGGCAAAGAGGTCCCGGATCAGCGCATCCACCGACAGGCCGACGGCAAGCGAGACGAGCCCGCCCAGGCCGATCGACAGCCAGCGGCCCCAGCGCGGGCCCTTGCGCGTTTCCACGGCAGGCGGCAGCGGGGTCCCCCCAGTCTCGCGCTGCGGCACGATGCGGGCCTCCGACGCGCCGGCCGCAGCCTCGTCGTCGGGGTCCATGCGCACGCGGGCATCGTCCAGCCGGAAGGCGGCGGGCTTGCGCGGCGAGCGCGGCGTGTTGCCGGAACTGGTCATGCGAGCCGGTCTCCGATGAGGAACTGCAAGGCCCGGTCGAGCCGGATATGCGGCAGGGAGAGCTTGACCCCCTCGGCCGTCACCTGCAACTCGGGCGGCCGGAACCGGACGAAGCGGACGCCGCCGGGGGCCGCTTCCGCATCGAAGATGGCCGCTGGATCGTCCGGCAGGTCTCCCGGAAAGAGCGCGATCTCGGTCTTGCCGTCATAGGTTTCGCCGTTGACCCTTTCGCCGGAAAGAGGGGTGCCGAGGATCGCCGGCATGGTCTCGCCGCCATGCGAAAGGCTTGCCTCGCGCGTTGCGCGGATGGCGGCGAGCGCCAGCACCTCCACCTCGGCGCCGCTGTACTCGGCCCGCTCGATGGCGCGCGCGACAAGCCGGCGCAGGATCGCCTCCAGCCGGTCGTGGTCCGACCGGTTGAGGTGGTCGGCCTTGGTGGCTGCAAAGAGGATGCGGTCGATGCGGCGGGTAAAGATGGAAAACAGGCGCGAGACCTTGCCGGGCCGGAACGCCGACAGGATCTCGGCCAGCGCGATTTCCAGATCGGCCAGCGCCTCGGGGCCGGCATTGAGCGCATTGAGCGCGTCGACCAGCACGATCTGCCGGTCGAGACGGGCAAAGTGATCGTGAAAGAAGGGCCGTACGACGTGCTTCTTGTAGGCCTCGTAGCGGCGCTCCATCATCGCCCCGAGGGACCCGGGGCGCAGCGGTCCGTCGTGGCCCGACAGATCCAGCGGCGCGAAGGTGAGCGCGGGGGAGCCTTCCAGGTCACCCGGCATCAGGAACCGGCCCGGCGGCAGCATCGACAGCGCCCGCTCGTCTTCCCGGCAGGCACGCAGGTAGGTGGTGTAGAGGCCGGCGAGCCGACGGGCATGCTGTTCGTCGGCCTCGGCCGCCGGACCGGTCTCGGCAAGCGCCGCGAGATAGTCGGCGGCAATCGTCGCGCGGCCGGCCTCCCGGGCACGGGCGAGCGCTTCGGCGGAGAAGGTGCGGAAGTCCTTGTCCAGCAGCGGGAGGTCCAGCAGCCATTCGCCCGGATAGTCGACAATGTCGAGATGCAGCTTGCCGCGTCCGAGCGTCCGCGACAGGAAATGGGCGGATTCGAACTCGATCGTGAGCCGCAGTTCGGAAACCTGCCGCGTCGATTGCGGCCAGATGCGCTCTTTCAGCAGCGTGTCGACATGCGCCTCGACGTCGAAACGGGGGACATTGTCATCGGGCTGGGGTTCCAGATGGGCGCGGGCGAGGCGACCGCCGGCTGCGGCCTCCAGCAGCGGCAGCCGGCCGCCATGGACCAGATTGTGGACGAGCGCGGTGATGAAGACGGTCTTGCCTGCCCGCGACAGGCCGGTCACGCCGATGCGCAAGGTCGGCGTGCCGAGCGACCCGGCGGTCTCCGCGAGATTGTCCAGGGAATGGCGCACCTCGTCCGTGAGGCGGGTCAGCAGGCTTCTTTGCGTCACGTTTTTTCTCCGCACGCCCATGTGGGGAGAGGGGCGGGGGCTTGCAAGCGCGGGCGCGCCGGCGGCTGTCTCATGCCTCCGGCTTGGGGGCGCCGTCATTGGCGGCGGTGGGCACTGCCGAAAGCGTGGTCGCGCCGGCAAGCAGGCGCGGCAGGCAGAAGGCGACGACGCGGCCCGCGCCCGGCTCGATGGCCGACCAGCGCTTGGTGTCGAAGTCGATGACGGTCAGCGCGGCCGTCGGATACTTTTCGGAGATGGCTGTCTTCAGGGCGGGATTGCCGCCTCCGATCAGGTCGAGCGCGGTCTCCTGGGTTGCCGGATTGTGGCCGACGACCAGCAGGGTGCGGCTGCCTTCGCCGGCCGTGCGGATCGTCTCCAGGTAGTCGAACTCGGACTCGTCGTAGAGTTTGCGGGTCAGCCGGATGTCGATCTCGCCCTGCAGGGAGGGCAGGAGCAGGGCCAGCGTCTCGCGGGTGCGCTGGGCCGAGGAGCACAGGATGCGGTCGGGATTGAGCCCGTGGCGGGCCATGTGCGCACCGACCTCGGGCGCGGCCTGCCGGCCGCGATCGTTCAGGGGGCGCTGGAAGTCCGACAGGCCGGCCTGGCCCCAGTCGGACTTGGCATGTCTCAGCAATAGCAGGCGCAGCATCTCAGACGGGTTCCCCGAACGCGGTTTCGATGCCCGAGTTTAATCACATGCAGGCGCTCGCGTCCGGGGGAAGTTTGATGTGAAGCGATGCGTCGCCGTCAGTCCGTCTCGCCGGCTTTGCGGAATTCGAGAATGTCGCCGGGCTGGCAGTCCAGCACCTCGCAGATGCGCTCCAGCGTATCGAAACGCACGCCCTTCACCTTGCCGGATTTCAGCAGGGAGACGTTCTGCTCGGTGATGCCGATGCGTTCGGCGAGTTCGCGCGAGCGCATTTTCCGGCGCGCCAGCATGACGTCGAGATTGATCACGATCGGCATGTTGGCGGCCTCACACGAACTGGCGGTTTTCATCCGCAACAATGGCGGCTTCCTCGAGAATCCAGCCAAGAACGACAAGCAGCATACCGAAAACAAGGACAGTGAGGTTGTCGGTGTGCAGGCCGATGGAGACTTCCCGCTCGCCGGGAGCATTGGCCCAGGACACGACGGCGCTGCCGAGGGTGCCGATTGCGATCGTGATCGGTGCGAATGCGGTGAGAATGACGCCGATCCACTTCAGCCTCTGCCCGCTTTCGGGAGCGAGGGCGGCGCCCCGGGCGAAACCCTGGAACAACCGGCGCAGGAAGAAGAGAGCGGCGAGCACGAGGCTGAGGGGAACCAGGGCAAGCAGGATCGCCAGGACACGGGTGACGGGCGTCAGGCTTGCCTTGCCGGAGGTCGAGAGGCCCTCGATCAGCATCCGGTCGAGGTTCGACGGGTCGAACAGGAGGAGGCCGGCGATTGCGGCAGGGCCGGCAATCATGAGGAACAGCGTCAACCATGACAGGGCGCGGCTGACCCCGGCGATCCGGGCAAGACGGGGGTTGTGCCCGGTGCGAAGTGCAGGGTGGAACGTCATTCGATAATTCCTTCATAATTCAGTTTACAAACTTAATGTAAAACAATAAAAAATGCGCGTCAATCATGAAATTTCTTGGTCTTGCCCAGCACCGGAGCTTCCCATGCGCAAACCTCATCTCCTTCCCTTGAGCATCCACAAGATCGCACTCCTTGCGGCGGTTCTCATCGCCGCCTCGCTGGCTGCGTCCTGCGCCCAGCTGCCGCTTTCCAGCCTGATCGGACTGCGCAATTTCGATCTGGAGACGACGGATCCGGCGCGACTGCGCATCGCTGTGCGGCATCCGGACTGGATCCGGGTGCCGGCCGAGGGCGCGGTCATGCAGATCGAGCAGCGCAGCAAGGCATCCGGCGCGCTTATGATGAGCGAGCGGATCGTCTTCCGGCACAGTGTGGCGGGAGAGGATCTTGCATCCCTGGGCGCCGAGCGCCGGCACGGCAGCGTCATCCGGGTCTTCCGGATCGCGCCGCGCGATGTCGACCGGATGCGGGCCGTGCAGAAGGCGATCCGCGAGCGGTCGCAAGACAAGACGACGGGAGTGGAAGGTCGTCTCAGCGTGGCCGTCACCGGTTGCCGGCTGGGCGCCATGCCCGAGGGGGCGGTGAAGGTGTCGACCTATCTTGCCGCGAGCGAGCTGGACGGGTTCGTGCCGCTGACGAGGGACTTCGACCTGCGGGCGGCGATGATCGAAGCCGGGGCGCCGCATGACGACCCGATCGCTCCCTGTCCGCAGACGCGGGAAAGAAACTGACCAGGCTTCCGGTCACGGCAACGCGCTGGAGGCTTCAGGGGGCCTTTTCGGCCAGCAGTTCGGCAAAGGAGGTGACCAGAGGGCCGACTGCCTCGGCCTGGCCGGGCAGGGTGTAGGCGATCCACAACGTGTAGTCGGTGTTGCTCGTGCGGAACCGCCAGAGGCTCTCGCAGCGGCTGGTGTCTTTCTCCTGCCCGGTGAGAAAGGAGATTGCGGCGGCGGCGGCACCGGTTGTCTTCAGCAAAGGGAAGCCGGCCGCGCCGTAGCGTTCCCGGAAGGCGCGCGCGGCGATCGCGCCACCGCCGGAGGGATGACTGCGGACAATGGCCGAGACGCCGGCCGGGTTCTGGTAGATGCAGCCCGCGATCCGGTCGGCGGAGCCTGAGAGAACGCGGATGCGATTGAGGCTTGCCACCTGGTCGGGACAGGTCAGGCCGGTGAAATGGCGCATGCCGCGGGTTACCACCTTCCAGCCGGATTCCGTCGACCGCTGCTGGGACAGGGCCGGTGGCACGGAGGCCGTGGCGGAAAGGACAAGGGCAAGGGCTGTCGCGGGGAGGAGCCGTGCAGCCGCGCGCGAACCCGAACGTCGCCGCTTGCCCGTGACGGTTCCCGTGGCCCGCATCGCCGCTAGCGCCCCTCGCGCCGATTGAGGAAGGCGAGCCTTTCGAACAGGTGGACGTCCTGCTCGTTCTTCAAAAGCGCGCCGTGCAATGGCGGGATGAGCTTGCGGGCGTCGCGTTCGCGCAGGTCGGCGGGGTCGATGTCCTCGTTCAGAAGCAGCTTGATCCAGTCGAGGAGCTCCGAGGTGGAGGGCTTCTTCTTAAGTCCGGGCGTGTCGCGCACATCGTAGAAGATCTTGAGCGCCTCGCGCAGCAGTTCCGCCTTCAGGCCGGGGAAATGCACCTCGACAATGTCGGTCATCGTGTCGGCATCGGGAAAGGTGATGTAGTGGAAGAAGCAGCGGCGCAGGAAGGCGTCGGGCAGCTCCTTCTCGTTGTTGGAGGTGATGATCACCACCGGGCGCTGTCGCGCGCTCACCAACTCTCCGGTCTCGTAGACATGGAATTCCATGCGGTCGAGCTCCTGCAGGAGATCGTTGGGGAACTCGATATCCGCCTTGTCGATCTCGTCGATGAGAAGGACGGGGCGACGGTCGGCCGAGAAGGCTTCCCAGAGCTTGCCCTTGCGGATGTAGTTGGAGATGTCGTGTACCCGGTCGTCGCCGAGCTGGCTGTCGCGCAGCCGCGAGACCGCGTCGTATTCGTAGAGCCCCTGCTGGGCCTTGGTCGTCGACTTGATGTGCCATTCGATCAGTTCGGCATCGAGCGCGCCGGCGATCTCCTGGGCGAGAACCGTCTTGCCTGTGCCCGGTTCGCCCTTGACGAGGAGAGGGCGCTGCAAGGCGACAGCCGCGTTGACCGCGATCCGCAAATCCTCTGTGGCGACATATCCGGACGTACCCTCAAAACGCATTGAAATCCCCGCATCAAGACTTTCTTGCGCTGCACAGTATGAGGCAGGCAAGGCATGCGCAAGACCTGCCCCACGCGGGCTCCGGCCCGGCATTTGTTGCCGGGAGGAGGGGGACAAAGCTGCCGCCACGCCGCCGGTTGCGCGCGCGCTTCCCTTTTTGGGTCAAGCGATTTCAAAGACTTGGGACGTTTTGTGAAACTGGCACGTTGCTTGCCAACAACAATCGCGAGACCGGTGTCCGCTATGGCGCCGTCATGCCATCCGATCCGTCTGGAGGTTCACATGGGTGTTTTTGGTGCATTGAACGCGGCCGTGTCCGGCCTTTCCGCGCAGGCCTATGCGCTGGAGAACATCTCAGGCAACATCGCCAACTCGGCGACCGTTGGCTACAAGCGGCTCGACACGTCCTTCTCGGACCTTGTCGGCGGCGGTCGCGGCTCGCAGCCGAGCCAGCTTGCCGGCACCGTGTCGGCCAGTTCGCGGGCGACGAACGGCATCCAGGGCGACCTGCAGCAGAGCCAGGTCGACACCTATATGGCGATCAACGGCAGCGGCTACTTCGTCGTGCAGGGCCGCGCCGGCGAGGTCGACGGCCGTTCGATCTTCACCGGCAACGACCTTTACACCCGACGCGGCGATTTCGAGGTCGACAAGGAAGGCCGCCTGGTCAACGGCGCCGGCTACTACCTGATGGGCCAGCCGATCGACCCGGTCACCAAGAACGTCGCCGGTTCGGTGCCCTCGATCATGACCATCGACAGCTCCGTCATTCCCGCCGTCGTGACCGATCGCATCCAGTATGAAGGCAACCTGCCGACAACACCGCAGACCAGCGCCAAGCTGGCCGGCGGCACGGACCTGCTCGACACGGCGCTGACCAAGGCCTCGACCGGTGCGGTTCCCGACGCGGCGGCAGTCGGCCAGACGGTCGGTGCCGATGTGATCTCTTCCGATGACGAGGTGACCTTCCTCAACAGCTCGATCGCCGGCGAGGCGATCACGGTCTACAACGCGAGCGGCACGCCGGTAAACGTGCAGATGCGCTGGGCCAAGACCTTCGAGGATGACGGTTCCCAGCCCGACACGTGGTCGCTCTACTATCTCTCCGACTCCACGGCGACCGGTGCAGGCGCGAAATGGAGCAAGGTGTCCGACGCCCAGTTCGGCACCGATGGCCGCATGACGCTGCCGGCGACGGACTCCATGGCGCTTACCGGCCTCACGGTCGACGGACAGACAGTCGGCGACGTGACGCTCGACTTCGGCACCGATGCCCTGACCCAGTTCGCCGATGCCAACGGCAATGCCAAGATCTCCAAGCTGACCCAGAACGGCTATCCGGCCGGCGACCTGGCCGGCATCTCGGTCTCCGAGGCCGGCCGTCTCGTTGCCTCCTACTCGAACGGCCGGACCCGCGAGCTCTACGAGATCTCGCTGGTCTCCTTCTCGGGCGAGGCGTGGCTGGAGCGCGTCAATGGCGGCGCCTTCGAGGTGACGCCTGAATCCGGCGAACCGATCTCCGGGGCGCAGGGCAACATCGTCGGCAAGCGTCTCGAGGCGTCCAAT
The DNA here is from genome assembly GCF_965276915.1 of Stappia sp. Lineage (GTDB taxonomy): Bacteria > Pseudomonadota > Alphaproteobacteria > Rhizobiales > Stappiaceae > Stappia. The sequence goes on along the minus strand of NZ_OZ255709.1, from coordinate 4,245,369 downwards.
ACGGATATCGCCGACGAGTTCTCGAAGCTGATCGTGACCCAGCAGGCCTACTCGGCCAACACCCGTATCGTCAGCTCGAGCGATGAAATGCTCCAGGAAGCGATCAACATGATCCGCTGACGCGGATCGCGAACTGACCGGCCGGCGTTTCGCCGGCCGGCCGTCCTTTCACGTCGACGCGGAGGCCGGGCAAGGCCATGGGACTGGGTAGCGTTCTCAACACCGCACTGATCGGGCTCGGTTACAACCAGCGGCAGCTGGATGTGACGGCGGGCAACATCGCCAATGCGGATACGGTCGGCTACACGCGAAAATCCCTGACGGCATCGGTCAGCTACGACGGCAACGGCCGGGTCACGGGCCTCGACGCCGACAGCATGCGCCGCTATCTCGACCTTGCGGTGCAGACCCAGTACCGCACGTCGCTGGCGCAGAACAATTACGCCTCGGTCTCCCAGCAATACACGGCACGGCTCGACACGCTGTTCGGAACGATCCAGGATCCCGGCTCGCTGCCGAACACGGTCAATTCCTTCATCTCGTCGATGTCGAACCTGGTGTCCGGGCCGGAGGACTATTCCAACCGGCTCGAGGCCTTGCGCACCGCCGAGGCGATCGCCGGCAAGATCAACACCATGTCCCAGGAAATCCAGGACATGCGACAGGAGGTCGAGTACCAGATCTCCGACCAGGTCGACCGCGTCAACGAGCTGCTGACCGACCTGCAGGCGCTCGACCGGGAGATCGTGACCAATTCGCAGGACAGCGACATGCCGGTCGGGCTGATGGATCAGCGCGACATGATCCTGGAGGAACTGTCGGGCTATATCGACATCACGGTGAAGCCGACAGAGCAGGGCGGCGTGCGCGTTCACATGGGCGGCGGCACGTTGCTCTACGATGTCGACGTGATGAAGCTGAAGTTCGACGTGCGCGGCAATGTCAATGCCAACGCGCTTTACTCGATTGATCCTGCCGACCGGGATGTCGGCACGCTGGTGCTCGAGAACTCGGAAGGCAGCCAGATCGACCTGCTGGCAACGCGTACGCTGCGCACGGGGTCGCTCGCCGGTCTCGTGACCATGCGCGACGAGACCCTGACGAACGCGCAGACGCAGCTCGACGAACTCGCCGGCTCCCTCGCGCGCGCCTTTTCCACCCACGTGCAGGACGGCACTCCCTATCCGGCGGTGGGCACCCAGACGGGCTATGAGCTGGACCTGGCGAACATGCAGCCCGGTGACAGCCTGACGTTCGATGTCAAGGATATCACCACCGGGCGGACCAAGTCGGTCACCATCTACCGCAGTGACGGATCCGAACCCCCGGCGCTGACGGCGACCAAGGATTCCAACGACATCTTCCTCGCCGTCGATTTCTCGAGCGGCAATTACGGGACCATCGCGGCGAACATCCAGAGCGCCCTCGACGGGGATCCGCGCATCGGCGCCGGTGTCTTTACCGCCGCCAATCCGGGCGGCTCGACCCTACGGCTGGAAAGCACGGCGCCGGGGGCGACGCGGATCGAAAGCCTGTCGGCCAACGAGACGATCACCGATCTCTCCGCCCATGGCGATGCCTTCGCGCTGTTCGTCGACGACGACGGCAAGCCGTTTACCGGCATGGCCGACGGCCGGCCGAACACGACCGGCTTTGCCTCCCGGATACGGGTCTCCGAGGCGCTGCTCGACGATCCCTCGTTGCTGGTCGAATACGCGCCCGGCATCGCCAATGGCGATCCGACCCGGCCGCAGGCTGCCCTCGACAAGCTGAAAAACACCAAGGTCGCGTTTTCGCCAGGCACCAGGATCGGTGGAGTGAACGCGGTCTACACGGGGTCGATCAACGACTTCGTGACGGCTGCGGTCTCGCACCAGAGCGGGCGTGCCGCCCAGGCGAAGGCGACGCTGGCCGGCCAGGAAGTGGTGACCTCCAACCTGAAGACGCGTCTCGACAACGCCTCGAAGGTCGATGTCGACCAGGAACTGGCGCAGCTCGTCACGCTGCAGAACGCCTATGCGGCCAACGCCCGGGTGATGCAGGTGGTGCGCGAATTGTACGATATCCTGATGCGGAGCTAGTGAGACGCGATGTCCATCAATCCCTATGGCAGCCTCAACTCGCCGCGCCTGGTCAACTACCTGACCAGCATGCGCTCGCAGATGGACGACCTGCAGCGGCAGCTGGGCAGCGGCCTCAAGTCGGAGACCTATGGCGGCCTCGGCTCGTCGCGCGTCCTCGACCTGCAGCTCAAGCAGCAGCTCTCCGAGGTCGGCGTCTACAAGCAGACGATCCAGATCGCCGGCCTTCGGCTCGACACGATCGACAAGACCAGCGAGCGGCTCGAGGAAATCCGCATCGAGGCGAAGGCGACCACCGACCAGAACAATTTCGAACTGTTCAGCAATGGCCGCACCTCGTCCCAGACCGCGGCGGAGATTTCGCTTCGCGAGTTCATGTCGCATCTCAATACGGATGTCGGCGGACGGTACCTGTTCTCGGGAAAGACCGCGGACAAGCTGCCGGTGCAGAGCCTTGATTACATTCTTGCCGGCGACGGCAATTATGCGGGCCTGAAAACCGTCATCGGAGAATACAACCAGGCGGATCTCGGCGCGCTCGGCAACGGCCGCATGACGACCGCTCAGGTCGGCACCCAGGTGACGCTGGCCGAGGACGGTACCCATCCGTTCGGCTTCAAGATCGACAACGTGTCATCGGGCCTAAGCAACGTGAGTGTCACGCAGAATGCCGGCCCGCCACCATCGATGGATGTCGACTTCACCGGACAGCCGCAGCCCGGCGAGGCGATCCGCGTCTTCCTGACACTGCCGGACGGTTCCCAGAGCGAGATCACGCTGGGCGTCGACGGCGGACAGGACGATCCGGAATTCACCTTCTCGCGCGGCGCGACACCGGCCGACACGGCCGCCTATTTCAAGACCGCCCTCGACAGCGCACTGCAGAAGGCGGCGAACACGGAGCTGAAGGCGGCCTCGACGACGCGCGCCTCGGAAGCCTTCTTCGACACTGCGCCGAAGTCGCCGGTGCCGCCGGGCTATCTGCCGCAAGCGCGGGTGGTGCCGAATGCCGGCGACTTCACCACCGCGACCACCCTGCGCGACGGAACGCCGGACACGGTCGCCTGGTACACCGGTGACAACTCGCCCGGCAATCCGCGCCAGGATACCGGCGCCGCGATCGACGAAAACCTGAAGATCAACTACGGCGCACGCGCAAACGAGGACGGCTACCGCCTTGTCGTCCAGTCGCTTGCCGCCTTCGCCGCCTCGGACTTCTCCAGCAACAGCCCGGATAACCAGGCCTTCTACGAGCAGATGGCGCAGCGTTCCTACGGCGGCTTGACGCCGGCCGGCGCGGAAGCCTCCGGCATTCGCCAGAACCACATGGAGTTCGCCGCGGCGCAGCGCACGCTCAAGGACGCCGAAACCCGGCACCGGGTGGAGGAGGGATCGCTGAAGGCCTTTGTTGACGAGATCGAGGGCATCAACAAGGAAGATGTCGCTGTCAGGCTGTTGACGCTTCGGACCAACCTGGAAGTAAGCTACCAGGCGACCAGCATGACGCTGCAGCTGTCCCTGTCGAATTATCTATAGGGACGGGGCTGTCGGAGAGACGGGAACATACCTCTCTCCGGGTTGTTCCGAAGCCCTGCAAGAAAGACCCGGCCGGATCCGTTCCCGCCGGGTTTTTTCGTGCGCTGTTCGGGCCAGAAGTTTCGCCGGTCGCGTCCCGCTGCCCGGCCGGGCACAAGTTCGTGCCCGGGAGCGGGGGGGAGCGCGGGGGGCCGCGTCCTGAAACGCGAAACGCCGGCGCGAAGGCCGGCGTTTCAAGCGCTGCGGTGGCGTTCCGGGGTGTCCCGGCCGCGTTTCGCCTTCAGGTGCCGCGCAGGCCCTGGGCGATGTTGCGGTTGATCTGGATCAGCGTCGTCAACCGTTCGGGGCTCGGGTTGGTCATCACATCAAGCGTATGCTTGAGGATGAAGGCCCCCAGCGAACCGAGGTTCTGCTTGATCTCGAGCGGAAGCGGATTGTCGTTGCTTGTCACGGACGTGGCCAGGATCGTCCACAGGCGGCGATTGTAGGACAACGCCTCGTCCAGCGTCACCGGGCTGTCGCCACCCCAGTCATCCTTGACCGCCTGAAGCCGCGCTGCCGCCTTGAGCAGCAAGGTCGCCTCCAGCTCCCTCGGGTTCACGGTCGATTGCGTCGTCTGCTGATATGCTGCGTTGGCCAGATTGTGCATGTTCGATCAGTTCCCGTTCATACTCGACCAGATCCCTCGCCCGTCTCAAGGCAGCGTAGAGAGAACCGGTTAAGATCTCATTGTTGACGGCGTCCACACGGCCGATGGTGCTGGGCGCAGCCTGAATGAAGTCATTGACAAGTTCGAAGTAGATTTTCCGGTGACGCTCTATGTCCTGATTGAGGTACATGAGCTGGACTGCCAGGTAGATCCGCTTCGCGGGTGTGTTTGCCGTTTCCGCTGTATAGATGTCTTTTTCGCGAAGGATCGGTTCACTGCCCTCAATGAAGATATGCGTGCGGTGGTCACCGTTTGTTATTACGGTGGATCCGACGATAAATCGTTCCTTGGGGCGCAGTTCGATCTTCAGTGCCATGGTTGAATACTCTCATAGGCTTATGATTCAAGCAACAAGTAAGTGCTCTCAAAATAGAAAGGGCGGCGAGTTTTCTCGCCGCCCGGAAATATTTGCCTAGTATTTCTACTAGAACAGACGCAACACCGCCTGGTCGGCCTGCGAGGAGAGCGACAGGGCCGTGGTGGACAGCTGCTGGCGTGTCTGCAGGGCAAGAAGGTTGGCGCCTTCCTCGTTGGTGTCGGCAAGCACCAGGTTGTCCGCACCCGTCTGCAGGGTGTTGATCGACGCCTTGGTGAAATCCTTGCGGATCTGCACGGTCGAGAGGCTCGAACCGAACTTGGAGCCGGCCTCGCGCAGGGTGATCAGCGCCTCGGAGAGCTCGTCGAGCGAGGTGTTCGCCTCGGTGTCGCTGAGGCTCGAGACCTGGCTGATGCTGAGGCCCGAGGAGGTCAGGTCCTCGCCGCCGATCTTCAGCTCCGACTTCGTCGCCGCATCGCGCTTCTCGTTGAAGGCGACGGTGAGCTTCGAGGACGAGGAGTTGATCAGGTTGATGCCGTTGAACGAGGCATCCGCGGCGAGCTTGTCGATCTGGCCCAGGATGTCGTTGAACTGCGACACCAGCTTCTGGCGGGTGGAGGAGTTCGCGGCCGGGTTGGCCCTTGCGGCGATGATCAGCGAGTCCATGTCGCCGCCGGTGGTGCCGTCGGTGAAGGTGACCGCCGTCTCGCCGGCGTCGACATAGTCGCCATCGGCCGGGTCTGAGAGGTCGATATTGGAATTGGTGCCGAAGCCGAGCGAGGCGGCCAGCGAGGTTGCCTGGGTCGTCGAGGTGGAACCGTCGCCGCCTGTGTCGAAGATGTTCAGGTAGATGTCCTCGGCGTCCGATGCGGTGATCTTCAGCTTGCCGGCGTCGGTGACTTCGGCGGTGGCAACGCCCGAGGCATTGATCACGTCGAGGACGTCCTGAACGGTCGCGACCGGGCCGGTGCCGTCGGTCTTCTGCGTCGTGCCGACAGTGATCCCGAGGCCGGAGAGCGCGCCGGTCGCGGTGTCGTGCGCAGACAGTTCGATCAGATCACCGTTTTGGAACCCGAGGTTGGCGAGCGTCTGGCGCTTGGCCTGGTCCTGGATGGACTCGCCCGAGACCGGCGTGAGGCCGTTGGTCGAGATCGACGAGGAGCTCTCGACGACGGTGCCGGAACCGGCCGAGCCGTCCTGCAGCGCCTGACGGGCGGTCGACTGGGCGCTCTCCACCAGCTTGGTGATGGCGGTGATGCCGTTGTCGGCGGCTTCGATCGTCTTGATCGCGTTGCCGATGCCGTCGAGCAGCGAGCCGAGATCGTTGGCGCGGGCGCCGAGCGACTGCGAGGTGAAGAAGTTGGTCGGGTTGTCGAGGGCCGAGTTGACCTTCTTGCCGGTGGCAAGACGGTTCTGGGTCGTGGCCATCATGTCTGCGGTGCTCTGCAGCGTCAGGAGGTTCTGACGCACACCGGCGGAAAGAGTAATATTGGACACAGCAAAATCCTTTTGCCTGACCCCGCCGGGCGGGACAGCCTCATCCTGAGGCTTCTCGGCAGTGTGCCTTACTTATCCCTGATGAAAGGTTAAAGCGCGGGCTTGCAACTCCGAAACAGGTCGTCTTTTCAGGGGGAAAGCCTCTTGCCCGACTCGAGCAAAAAAGGGGCGGCGAGTGTTCTCGCCGCCCCTTTTTTGGACGTGAAACGCGGTTGCGTGTGTCCTTAGAACAGGCGCAGCACCGCCTGGTCGGCCTGCGAGGAGAGCGACAGGGCCGTCGTCGACAACTGCTGGCGTGTCTGCAGGGCAAGAAGGTTGGCGCCTTCCTCGTTGGTGTCGGCAAGCACCAGGTTGTCCGCACCCGTCTGCAGGGTGTTGATCGACGCCTTGGTGAAATCCTTGCGGATCTGCACGGTCGAGAGGCTCGAACCGAACTTGGAGCCGGCCTCGCGCAGGGTGATCAGCGCCTCGGAGAGCTCGTCGAGGGCGGTGTTCGCCTCGGTGTCGCTGAGGCTCGACACGTTGGTGATGCTGAGGCCCGAGGAGGTCAGGTCCTCGCCGCCGATCTTCAGCTCCGACTTCGTCGCCGCATCGCGCTTCTCGTTGAAGGCGACGGTGAGCTTGGAGGACGAGGAGTTGATCAGGTTGATGCCGTTGAACGAGGCATCCGCGGCGAGCTTGTCGATCTGGCCCAGGATGTCGTTGAACTGCGACACCAGCTTCTGGCGGGTGGAGGAGTTCGCGGCCGGGTTGGCCTGTGCGACGATCGACAGGGTGTCGGCGGCACCGGCGGTGGCGCCGTCGGTGAAGGTGACCGCCGTCTCGCCGGCGTCGACATAGTCGCCATCGGCCGGGTCTGAGAGGTCGATATTGGAATTGGTGCCGAAGCCGAGCGAGGCGGCCAGCGAGGTTGCCTGGGTCGTCGCGGTGGAGGCGTCGCCGCCCGTGTCGACGATCGACAGGTCGATCGTCTCGGCGTCCGATCCGGTGATCTTCAGCTTGCCGGCGTCGGTGACTTCCGCCGTGGCAATGCCCGAGGCATTGATCACGTCGAGGACGTCCTGGACGGTCGCGACCGGGCCGGTGCCGTCGGTCTTCTGCGTCGTGCCGATGTTGATCGCGATGCTCGAGACCGAACCCGTACCCGTGTTGGTCGTCTGCAGGGTGATCGTGTCGCCATTGGCGAAGCCGAGGTTGGCGAGCGTCTGGCGCTTGGCCTGGTCCTGGATGGACTCGCCCGAGACCGGCGTGAGGCCATTGGTCGAGATCGACGAGGAGCTCTCGACGATGGTGCCGGAACCGGCCGAGCCGTCCTGCAGGGCCTGACGGGCGGTCGACTGGGCGCTCTCCACCAGCTTGGTGATGGCGGTGATGCCGTTGTCGGCGGCCTCGATCGTCTTGATCGCGTTGCCGATGCCGTCGAGCAGCGAGCCGAGATCGTTGGCGCGGGCGCCGAGCGACTGCGAGGTGAAGAAATTGGTCGGGTTGTCGAGGGCCGAGTTGACCTTCTTGCCGGTGGCAAGACGGTTCTGGGTCGTGGCCATCATGTCTGCGGTGTTCTGCAGCGTCAGGAGGTTCTGACGGACACCGGCGGAAAGAGTGATATCGGACATTGCAAAATCCTTTCGCGTCGCCCCGTCGCGGGCGAGTCTCATTCTGAGATCGCGTTAAGGATTGCGACAAAAACACTAACGAGCGGTTAACCATAATTGCAATTGGCGGGCAAAGATTAAGAAAAATATCGCCTGGCTTTGATGCGAAAAAAAAACGGCGGGGAGAGCCCCGCCGTTTTGTTCTTCGCGCGTCTGGTCCTGGTCGATCAGAACAGACGCAGCACTGCCTGGTCGGCCTGCGAGGAGAGCGACAGGGCCGTGGTGGACAGCTGCTGGCGGGTCTGCAGGGCGAGGAGGTTGGCGCCTTCCTCGTTGGTGTCGGCAAGCACCAGGTTGTCCGCACCGGTCTGCAGGGTGTTGATCGCCGCCTTGGTGTAGTCCTTGCGGATCTGCACGGTCGAGAGGCTCGAACCGAACTTGGAGCCGGCCTCGCGCAGGGTGATCAGCGCCTCGGAGAGCTCGTCGAGCGAGGTGTTCGCCTCGGTGTCGCTGAGGCTCGAGACCTGGCTGATGCTGAGGCCCGAGGAGGTCAGGTCCTCGCCGCCGATCTTCAGCTCCGACTTCGTCGCCGCATCGCGCTTCTCGTTGAAGGCGACGGTGAGCTTGGAGGAGGAGGAGTTGATCAGGTTGATGCCGTTGAACGAGGCATCCGCGGCGAGCTTGTCGATCTGGCCCAGGATGTCGTTGAACTGCGACACCAGCTTCTGGCGGGTGGAGGAGTTCGCGGCCGGGTTGGCCTGGGTCGTGATCGACAGGCTGTCGGCGGCACCGGCGGTGGCGCCGTCGGTGAAGGTGACCGCCGTCTCGCCGGCGTCGACATAGTCGCCATCGGCCGGATCGGACAGGTCAACGTTGGAGTTGGTGCCGAAGCCGAGCGAGGCGGCCAGCGAGGTTGCCTGGGTCGTCGCGGTGGAGGCGTCGCCGCCCGTGTCGACGATCGACAGGTTGATGGTCTCGGAATCCGAGCCGGTGATCTTCAGCTTGCCGGCGTCGGTGACTTCGGCGGTGGCAACGCCCGAGGCGTTGATCACGTCGAGAACGTCCTGAACGGTCGCGACCGGGCCGGTGCCGTCGGTCTTCTGCGTCGTGCCGACATTGATCGCGATGCTGGAGACCGAACCCGTGGCGGTGTCGGTCGTCTGCAGGGTGATCGTGTCGCCATTGGCGAAGCCGAGGTTGGCGAGGGTCTGGCGCTTGGCCTGGTCCTGGATGGACTCGCCCGAGACCGGCGTGAGGCCGTTGGTCGAGATCGACGAGGAGCTCTCGACGACGGTGCCGGAACCGGCCGAGCCGTCCTGCAGGGCCTGACGGGCGGTCGACTGGGCGCTCTCCACCAGCTTGGTGATGGCGGTGATGCCGTTGTCGGCGGCCTCGATCGTCTTGATCGCGTTGCCGATGCCGTCGAGCAGGTTGTTCAGGTCGTTGGCGCGGGCGCCGAGCGACTGCGAGGTGAAGAAGTTGGTCGGGTTGTCGAGGGCCGAGTTGACCTTCTTGCCGGTGGCAAGACGGTTCTGGGTCGTGGCCATCATGTCTGCGGTGCTCTGCAGGGTCAGGAGGTTCTGACGCACACCGGCGGAGAGAGTGATATCGGACATTCGGAAATCCTTTCTGGCTGCCCAAGTTACGCATTGGGCCTCGTCCTGAGGCTTGCAGTCACAGTAGGGGCCGAAAGGCTAAATTAAGGTTAATCGGATCTTGCACGAACTCCGATTTTGCGTGCGTTACCAATGGGTTTGTTAACCATATCGCAAGGGATGCAGAAAAGGCGGCGAGTCGAAACCCGCCGCCTTTTCCGTAACGCTTTCGCGTCGTTTGCGTTTTGCGCCCTTAGAGGAGACGCAGCACTGCCTGGTCGGCCTGCGAGGACAGCGACAGGGCCGTGGTGGACAGCGACTGGCGGGTCTGCAGGGCGAGAAGGTTGGCGCCTTCCTCGTTGGTATCGGCGAGCACCAGGTTGTCCGCACCCGTCTGCAGGGTGTTGATCAGGTCCTTGGTGAAGTCCTTGCGGATCGTGACCGTGTTGAGGTTCGAACCGAAGGTCGAGGACGTCTCGCGCAGGGTGCCGAGAGCGGCGCTGAGCGTGTCGAGCGTCGCATTCGCCTCGGCATCGCTGAGGCTCGACACGTTGGTGAGGCTCAGGCCCGACGAGGTCAGGTCCTTGCCGCCGATCGACAGCTCCGACTTGGAGCCCGCATCGCGCTTCTCGTTGAAGGCGACGGTGAGCTTCGAGGACGAAGAGTTGATCAGGTTGGTGCCGTTGAACGAGGCATCCGCGGCGAGCTTGTCGATCTGGCCCAGAATCTCGTTGAACTGCGACACCAGCTTCTGGCGCGAGGACGAGTTTGCGGCCGGGTTGGCCTGGGTGGTGATCGACAGGCTGTCGGCGGCACCGGCGGTAGCACCGTCGGTGAAGGTGACCGCCGTCTCGCCGGCGTCGACATAGTCGCCATCGGCCGGGTCGGACAGGTCAACGTTGGAGTTGGTGCCGAAGCCGAGCGAGGCGGCAAGCGACGTCGCCTGGGTCGTCGCGGTGGAGGCGTCGCCGCCCGTGTCCGTAACGGTCAGGTTCAGAGTGTCGGTGTCGGAACCGGAGAGCTTCAGCTTGCCGGCGTCGGACACTTCAGCCGTGGCAACGCCCGAGGCATTGATCACGTCAACCGCGTCCTGGACGGTCGCGACCGCACCGGTGCCGTCAACCTTCTGCGTCGTGCCGACGGTGATCGAGATCGTGGAAACCGAACCGGTTGCGGTGTCGGTTGCCTGCAGCTCGATGGTGTCGCCATTGGCGAAGCCGAGGTTCGAGAGGGTCTGGCGCTTGGCCTGATCCTGGATCGACTCGCCCGCTTCCGGGGTGAGGCCGTTGGTCGAGATCGAAGAAGACGACTCGATCACGGTGCCGGCGCCGGCGCCGCCATCCTGCAGGGCCTGACGGGCGGTCGACTGGGCGCTTTCCACCAGCTTGGTGATCGCCTTGATACCGTTGTCGGCGGCCTCGAGGGTCTTGGTCGCGTTGGAGATGCCGTCGAGAAGGCTCGACAGCTCGTTGGCGCGGGAATTCAGGCTCTTCGAGGTGAAGAAGTTGGTCGGGTTGTCCAGGGCCGAGGTGACCTTCTTGCCGGTGGCAAGACGGTTCTGGGTCTGGGACATCATGTCGGCAGTCTGCTGCAGCGACAGGAGGTTCTGGCGAACGCCAGCGGAGAGAGTAACGCTCATGGGGTGTACCTTTCTGGTAACAAGTAGCGCAACGCATCCTCGTTGCCTGGCCAAGATACGGCGGCAAATCCGAATCAGTCGTAAAAACAAAGGGTTAACGGAAGTTAGGGTTAACGGCATATTACCGGCTTCCGGCAGCTTACGCAGGGGCCGCCGCGGGGCGAAAAAGTCTCGCCGAATCACATGGAAACGGGGATACTGGTGCATGCTCGAAAACGTCGCTTGCCGGAGATCGGACGTCATCAGCCGTCTGGCGGCGGCGTTAACGTCGTGCGAAATGAGCAGCGAAACCCGCGAACGCGCCGCACCGAGCATTCGGGATCCGCGTTCGCCGCGAGCCGAAAAGATCGCGAGATGAGCCTCTTCACCTTTGACAAGTGCACGGTCGTTGCCGAAATCGGCATCAACCACAATGGCAGCATCGACCTGGCGCTGGAGATGATCCAGGCGGCGCATCGCGCCGGCTGCGATGCGGTCAAGTTCCAGAAACGTACCGTCGATGTGGTCTATTCGGCCGAGGAACTGGAGCGGCCGCGCAAGTCGCCGTTTGGCGAGACCAATGGCGACCTCAAGCGCGGGCTGGAGTTCGGGCGCAAGGACTACGAGCGGATCGCCGCGCTCTGTGCCGAAATCGGCATCGCCTGGTATGCCTCGCCCTGGGACGAGGCGTCGGTGGACTTCCTCGTCGCGCTCGATGTTCCCTATCTGAAGATGGCGTCGGCCTCGGTCACCGACCGGGACCTGATTGTCCATGCGGCGCGCAGCGGCGTGCCGCTGCTGGTGTCGACCGGCATGTGCGACCTGAAGATGGTGCGTGCGGTGGTGGAGACGATCGAGGATGCCGGCGGTGAGATCGCCTGCCTCTACCATTGCACCTCGACCTATCCCGCGCTGCCGGAGGAGATCAATCTTGCCGGCATCTCGACGCTTCGCGAGCGGTTCCCGCAGCTGAAGATCGGCTATTCCGGGCACGAGGAAGGCATCCTGCCGAGCATCCTGTCGATTGCCTTCGGGGCGGTGTCGGTGGAGCGGCATTTCACCCTCGACCGGAACATGTGGGGATCGGACCAGGCATCGTCGATCGACGTGGCGCAGACCAAGGAAATGATCGCAGGCATTCGCCTTGCCGAGAAAACCCGTGGCAACGGCGTCATCGAGATCTACAATCGCGAGCGTCCGGTCATGGAAAAGCTGCGCCGGAAGGACACGCTGGCGTCGCTGTGAGGGCGGTTTTCGCATGTGGAGCAGATGGACGTTGACGTGATGCGCTTCCCGGGACCCTCGCCATCGCTCTGCATTCCATACGTGCCGGCGTTCGCATGCGTCCCTTGAAGGCCCTGCATCTCGCGTCCTTTGTCGGCAATCTCGGCGACAACGCCATGCATGACGGCGAATACCGGACGCGTGCGGCCGACCTGCCATTCGCCCTGGATCACTCCCCTTGCGAGGTGCGCGAGTTCATCCACTGGCAGCGTCGGGCCTTCGACGAGCGGTTTGTCGCCGAGGCGAATGCCGCGGATCTCGTCGTCATCGGCGGTTTCAGCCTGTTTCAGCTGTGGCGCGAGACGACCTCGTCGGGAACCTATCTGGAGGCCGGACCGGAGGTTTTCGCCGCGATCCGTCGCCCGGTCCTCTTCCACGGGCTGGGCGTCGACGCAACGCGCGGCGTCAGCCAGGTCGCGGTTGCGCGCAGCCGTGCCTTTCTCGATGAACTGCTCGCCTTCGATCATTGCCGTTTCTCGCTGCGCAACGACGGTTCGGATGCACTGATCCGCGATCATCTGGGGCCGGCCTATGCCGACGCCATGACGGTGGTTCCCGATGGCGGCCTCTTTGCCGAACCGGATACGTTCGACCATTCGGGCGTGCCGGAAGGCGCCCGTTTCATTGCGGTCAATCTTGCCGGCGACATGCCCGACAAGCGTTACGCGGGTGCGGACGGTGCCGACCTGACGCGCCGGTTCGCCGCCGATGTCGCGGCCGGCCTTGGCACGCTTCTTGGCGAGGATCCCTCGCTCCTGTGTGTTTTCGTACCGCATATCTACAGCGATTTCGGACCTATCGGGGCGGTTCTCGATGCCCTGGACGACCGGATCCGGCGCGAGCGGGTCGTGGTCTCCGGCCTGGCGCAGGGCGCAGGCGGGTGGGCGCCGTCCTTCGACCTCTATCGCCGCGCGGCGGCGGTGATCGCCATGCGCTACCATGCATGCCTCGCGTCCATCGGCTTTCGGACACCGGTTTTCGGCATCTCCACCCATCACAAGATCGAGGGGCAGTTCGAGGCTCTGGGTCTCGGCGGGCGATGCCATGCCTGGGCTGCCGAAACGGACCTTGCGCCGCTTTTCCATGCGCTCTCGCATGATCTTGCCGATCCGGCTTCAACAATCGCGCAGCTTGGCGAGATCCGTGCCGGTGAGCGGGCTGTCCTGAAGCGTCATCACGACGAACTGGCCGATTGGCTGTCGCTTCGGCTGGAGAATGTGTCGTGACATCAATCATCGAGCAGTGCCTGGCGCTCTATGGCTCGCACGACTATTTCGTGCACTATCCGGCCCGCGTCGCGCCTGATGAATATTGGGACGACAAGCGTGACCCGGACGGGCGCGTTCGCGATCTCTCCACCGAGCGCGACCTGCGCAAGGCCGACCTTGCCTATATCGCTGAAGCGGTGAATGCGCGTCCGGCCGGCCGGGTGGTCGACATCGGCTGCGGGCTTGGCGAACTGCTGGAGCAGATCGATCCGGCGCATGAGCGTATTGGTATCGATCCGTCCGAGAGAGCTGTGGAACTCGCCGCCGAACGCAGCGGAGCGCGGACGATTCGCGGCGTGCTGACCCGCGATAGCTTCGCCGCAGGCTCCTGCGACGCGGTCATTGCCCATCATGTGATCGAGCATATCGAAGAGCCTGTCGATTTCGTCCGCACGGTGGCGCAGGCGCTCGGGCCGGGTGGTCTGTTCGTGGTCGGCACGCCGAATTTCGCAAGCGCGGCGGCGCGGCTCTTTGGCGAGCGCTTCCGCTTGCTCCACGATCCGACGCATGTCAGCCTGTTCACCGATGACTCGCTGATGCGCCTGCTGCGCGCTTCCGGCTTCCGGGTCGTATCGGTCGATTATCCGTTCTTCGGCACGCGGTTCGCGACGAATGAAGCCTGGGAACGGATGCTTCGTCCGCAAGAGGGCGTGTCGCCCGCCTTCTGGGGGTCCTTCGTGACGGTGTTTGCGGAAAAAGAACAATGATCTGTGACGCGATTGTGCTTGCCCGCGGCGGTTCCAAGGGAATCCCGCGCAAGAACCTCGTCCCCGTCTTCGGCAAGCCGCTGATCGCCTGGACCATCGAGGCGGCGCAGAATGCCGGCTTTGTCCGCGACGTGATCGTCTCCACCGACAGCGAGGAAATCGCCGAGACAGCGCGCGCGCTCGGTGCACGGGTGCCGGTGTTGAGGCCGGGCGAGTTTGCAACCGACACATCGCCGGCGGAGGCTTCGCTCCACCATGCGCTCGACCGGATGTGCCGGAGCGAGGTGCCGGATGCGGTGCTCTTTCCGCAGGTTACCTCGCCTGTGCGTCGCCGCGACACGCTGGCGGGCGCCTGGGCGCATTTCGAAGAGGGGGGCTATGATTCGCTCTTTTCGGCGCGGTTGATCCGCAATTATATCTGGCGCAACCTGCCGGAGCCGGAGCCGCTCTACGATCCGCACAATCGTTTGATGCGCCAGCAGATTCCGGCCGAGGACCGCTATTATCGCGAAACCGGAAACTTCTATCTGTTCCGTACGGAAAGCTTCAGGCGCACCGGCTGCCGGCTGACCGGACGCACGGGCTTCTACGAGACCAGCGACGAAGAGGTCGTGGAGATCGACGAGCCGCAGGACATTGCCGTTGCCGAACTGATGCTGGAACGGCTGGAGCGCAATCTCGATATCCACCCGATCCAGATGTAGGCAACTCGGCGCAGCCGGTCAGCGCCGCGCGCCGAGCCACTGACGCAGGTCGCTCGCGAGACGCGGCACGATCTCGCCGGCCGGTTTTTCCGGTTCGAGGCGCAAATACCGCGTTGCCGGAGACCATGGCGGGTTCTCTTCGCCAAGCAGGATCGTGCCGGTCACCGGTCCGAACCGCCATGTCGGCACGCCGAGTGCGCCGGCCATGTCGGCGACGGACGTATTGGCCGAAATCACCAGATCCATGCAGGACGCAAGCGCCGCGACGGTTTCGAGATCATTGAAAAGATCGAGATCGTCCCAGCGATGCAGGGTGAAGGGTGCCTGCGCCTGCAGTTCGGCGATCTCGACGCTGCGGTCGGTATAGTCGAGCAGGACGAAATCGACCTCGTCGATGGCCAGCAGCGGCAAGAGATCGGCAAGCGCGAGGTAAGAGCCGGCGCGCAACCCCGTGCGGTTGCCGCTGGTCCAGGACAGGCCGACCTTCGGCCGGTCGCTGCCGAGCGGCGGCCGCATGCGGAGTTCCGCGACGCGGGCCTGGTCGGCCGACAGGAAGGCCCGTTGCCGCGGGAACGAGGCGATGTCGGGCCGCAGATGCATCGGCAGCGTGCCGAAGGAACACTGACAGTCGAACGCTTCCGCCGCGAAGAGCGTGACGGCCGCTTCGTGTTGGCGGGGGCGCACCTCGATCCCCGGGAAATTGCGGGCCAGCAGCGGAATGAGCTTGGGATGGCACTCGACGATCAGCTTTCCGGCCTGTTCGGCCAGTTCGGCAAACATGGAGGCGGAGCGCAGCACGTCGCCGATGCCCTGGTCGTCCCAGATCATCAGCGTCCTGCCGTCAAGCGGTTCGCCTTGCCATTTGGGGCGGGTGAACTTGCGGGTGATCAACCCCTTGCTGTTGGCGTCCATGCGGCGTTCGGCCAGTGCCCAGCCGCGGGCGAGATCGCCGTTGGCAAGACAGGCGAAGCCGAGCGTCATTGCCGCCTCGTGGCGCCCGGGATCTAGCGCCAGCACCTTGTCGAGCGCCTCGATCGCCTCGGCGAAACGACCGAGATGGTAGAGCGCCTTGCCACGTACCAGATGGCTGTCCGGGCCGGCAAGGCCGAGGGCCAGGCTGCGATCCGCTCCGGCCAGCGCCAGGCTGTGCTCGCCGCTGCCCCAACGGGAATTGGCAAGGCTGAGGTGGTATTCGGCGTCGCGGTCGACCTCGAAGGCGGCCGAGCTGGCAAGCAGCAGGTCGCGGGCTTCCCGGCTGCGATACATCTGGTTCAGCGCGTCGGCGCGGCTGAGAAGCGCCAGGCGATGGCCGGCATCGACGGACAGCACGAAGTCGAGGACGCGCAGCGCCTCCTCGTGCTTGCCGGCAAGGATGAGCGTCTGTCCGAACTCGACGAGAAGCGTGGCGTCTTCAGGGTTGGCGCGCACGGCCGCGTCATAGGCGGCAAGCGCCTCGGAAAAGCGGCCGGCCTGGCGCAGCAGGACGGCGCGGCGATGCAGAAGGGCAGGAGAGGGCGTTGTGATCCCGGCCAGCGCGGCTTCCGTGACGGCGAGCGGGTCGACGTCTTCCCCGAACCGTGCCTGGCAGTCGATCAGGTTGATGCGGTAGCGCTCCTCGCCGGGCATGAGTCGCACGGCGCGTTCGAACAAGGGCAGGGCCCGTTTGGGAAACTCCTGTTCAAGGAAGCACATGCCGAGCAGGTTTGCGGCCTCGGCATTTTCAGGCTCGCTCTTCAGGATCTTCTCGTAGATGGCGCGGGCGCGGGCGATCTTGCCGTCGCGCTGCAGGTGCAGTGCCTTGCGCAGCTTTTCGAGATTTGCAGGATCGGGAGCGGGCATGCGCCATCCGTGTCGGTGTGGAACGGATCGCGACTATAGCCGATTCGGAATGGCCGGCTTCAGCGCCGGGCGCTCTTGAGACCGGCCATCGGCCGGTCCCGTCACGTGTTCACAGGCTGCGGCTGAAGCCGAGGCCCGTCATGTCCTTGTGGGTCGTTTCCGCGAAGGCGCGGCGCAGGCGCAACAGCGATTCCTCGGGGATCTGCCGGACGACCTCTCCGGTGTTGATGTCGACAGCGCGAAACACCAGCGAATCCGTCACCTTGTCGCGATACTCCTCGCGCTTGATGTTCGCTTCGGCGCTGTTGAAACCGTTGTCGGCCGGACGGCGACTTGCGGCGCTCTCGGTGGCCGGCTGCACAGCCTTTTCAGGCGGCACGTCGGTGGGAACCGGAGCCGGGTCGGTCGGTTCGGAGGGCCTGACCGTCGCCGGCGGCGACGCATAGGCCGGTGTCCTGATTGCAGTTGCTTCCATTTCATACCCCTCCACCGGAAAGACCCCTGAAGGCCACGCACCCGGGATCAAACGCCTTGGTTAATTCTTCCGCCTTTCATCCATTAACCTTGTGTCGGCTCTTCTTGATAGAAATTTGTTCAGGCATGAACGACGCTAGACATGCAGTTCACGACGCAGATACTGACATAAAACTGTGAATCGGCTGTTAATGAATTCGTTAGGTTTTTCGATTGATGCGATGTGATCCTGATTCGTTCCCGTTCCGGCGCGAAAAGACCCGCAAGACCGTGATCCGGGATCTTGCCTGGCAAGATCTCGCGGAGCCCGGTCTGCGGGTCGGACAGAGAACTCAAGTCGTTCCGATTGGTGCCGGAGGCGGGATCAGAGCGCCCGGTTGACGGCGATGCCGTCGGCGAGCGACGGCGTGCGCGGAGCGGTGCCGCCGGGACCGTAGGTGGTGGGCGCCCGGCTGGTGCCGGCGCCTTCCGCGACCTTGCGCAACAGGCTGTCGGCGACCTCGCGTGCGGTGGCCAGAACGGCCAGATTGATGCGCAGCACCGGCTGGAACTCGGCGTGGCGACGTTTCAGGCGATCGACGGACTGGGGCGCCAGATTGCCGAGCGCGACGGTCTGGTCGCGCACGAAAGTCATGCCACGCATGTAGACGCTGACCAGCTTGGCCTTGTCGGGCTGCAATTCGCCGGCCGCGTCGAGTTTGCCGAGCCTGACCAGTTCGGTCTCCTGCTCGATCACCGACAGAAGATCGCCCATGGCGGATTCGAGCCGGGCACAGGTTGCCTCGGCGGCTTCCCGGTCGGCGATCGAGCCGGAAAAGAACTCGGGTGCAAGCTCCGCGAGCTGTTTCGTTTCGAGGGTCATTGTCCCTGCGTCTCCTGAAGGGAAAGCAACTGGCGCTGGACAGCATCGGCGATACCGATGCCGCCAGCCTTGGCGATTGTGTCGGCATATTGCTCGACGAGCATGCCGCTCCAGGCATCCGATCCCTCGCCGCCGCCCCAGGTCCCGCCGTCTTCCAGGCCGGCGAACATCTGCTGGAACATGGTGTTGAGGAAGATGCCTTCGAACTCTTCCGCGTTCTGGCGCGAGACGCCGGAGGCGGCGCTGGCCGCCGTCAAAGCGGAGCCGGGCCCAGCGGTGTAGCGGCCTTGCGCGGTGCCCAGCACGTTGTCGATGGCGAGACCGGTCATCACATCACCTCGATTTCGGCCTGCAAGGCGCCGGAGGCCTTGATCGCCTGGAGAATGGAGATCATGTCGCGCGGGCCGATGCCGAGCGCGTTCAGCCCGTCGACCAGCTGCTGCAGGGTGACCGACTGCTGCACCAGCGCCAGCTTGTTGTCGCTCTCGTCGTCGACGAGAAGGTCGGTGCGCGGCTCGACGGCGGTCTGCCCGTTGGCGAAGGGCAGCGGCTGGACGATCTGGGGCGTTTCGGCAACGGTGACCGTCAGGTTTCCTTGCGCGATCGCGACGGTGGAGACCTTGACGTTCTGGCCCATGACGATGATGCCGGAATTCTCGTCGATGACGATGCGGGCCGGCAGGTCGGGCTCGACGATCAGCTGTTCGATGTCGGTCAGAAGGTCGACGATATTGCCGTTGAACTGGCGCGGAAGGTCGATCCGCACGGTTGCCGGGTCGAGCGGCTCGGCCGTCGGCAGGCCGATCAGCTCGTTGACGGCAAGCGCCATGCGGCGCGCGGTGGTGAGATCGGGATTGCGCAGCGCCAGGCGCAGGCTGGTCATCGAGGCGAGCTTGAAATCGATCTCGCGCTCCACCAGAGCGCCGTTGGCGATGCGGGCGGAGGTGGGCACGCCGCGCACGACCGAGGCGGCGTCGCCCTGGGCGGCGAAACCGCCGATCGCCAGCGGGCCCTGGGCGATGGCGTAGACCTCGCCGTCGGCGCCGAGCAGGGGGGTGACCAGCAGGGTGCCGCCCTGCAGGCTCTCGGAATCGCCAAGGGCGCTGACGGAGACGTCGATGCGCGTGCCCTGGGTCGAGAACGCCGGCAGGTTGGCGGTGACCATCACCGCGGCGACGTTCTGGGTGTTGAGGTTGAAACCGCGGGTGTTGACGCCGAGGCGCTCGAGCATGGCCTCAAGGCTTTGCCGGGTGAAGGGCGCGTTGCGCAGGCTGTCGCCGGTGCCACGCAGGCCGACCACGAGGCCGTAGCCGATCAGCTGGTTGTCGCGGATGCCTTCGAAGTCGGCGATGTCCTTGATGCGCGACGCCGCGCTGGCAGCCTGCGCCATGACCAGCAGCAGGGCGAGGATCATCACGAGGCGGACGAGCCTGCTTGCGGGCGTTGCGGAGAGGAAAAAGCCGGTCAGGGTCATTCTGGCAGGACTCGATGCATCGGGTTGCGGTCAGGATCTCGCGATCCCGTGTCGATATATGCGAGGCGCGTGCCAACTTCTTGCCAGTCGTTTACGTTTCTGTACGCATCTGAAATATATGTATTTTTCAAAAATCAGAGGCTCCCCGTGAGGGTCGGCGCGCTGTCTGGAGGCCGCTGGCCCGGCAAGAAATGCCGGGTTGTTAACGGTTCGTTTACCAACTCGGAAAATTTTGTAGCGTGTGAATGGCCTCGAGCAGGACCGGTTTTCCGACAATGAGAATCTCAGGCTACGCTCCCCTCAACGGGGTTGCGGGACGCAATCAGAAGAAGCGCAGCGACGGCAGCGGCGGCACGTTCGAGCTTGGCTCGGGCGGGTCGGCAAACGCGTCGGGCGGCGCCTCGGCCAGCAGCGGCATCGGCGGCATCCAGGCGCTGCTTGCCCTTCAGGAGGTTGACGATCCGTTGACCGGCCGCCGGAAGGCAGTGGCCCGCGGCCACGATCTTCTCGACACGCTGGAAAACGTAAAGACGGACCTGCTCGCCGGACGTGTCTCGCCGGAACGGCTCGGCAGACTGATGCAGATGCTGCAGCGGCGGCAAGACACCGGCGATGCGCAGCTGGAGCAGGTGATCGACGAGATCGAATTGCGCGCAAGGGTGGAACTGGCAAAGCTCGGACACTTCGGGGATTAAGCCCGCCGAAATGCGCGGATTGCAGGCCAAACTCTCGCCGAATTCCTTCGCAACTGCGTTAAGTAGCTGAGATTCATCACGTAAAATTGGCGTTATTTTTGGCGTGGTCGACATTGTCGATTGGCCGCTGTCCCGCTATATTCCGCGCGGCCTAACGGGAGCCGGAGTAGGATATGACGGTTGAGCTGGATGCCGAGTATCGTCCGAGCGAGGACGAGACTTTCATGAACGAGCGTCAGCGCGAGTATTTCCGGAACAAGCTTTTGCGGTGGAAGGAAGAGCTTCTCAAGGAGAGCCGCGAAACGCTCGCCAATCTTCAGGAGGAAAGTCAGAATCACCCCGACATCGCCGATCGCGCGTCGTCGGAGACAGACCGCTCGATCGAGTTGCGCGCCCGGGACCGCCAGCGCAAGCTGATCGCGAAGATCGATGCGGCACTTGAGCGGATCGCCGATAGCTCTTACGGCTATTGCGTGGAGACCGGCGAGCCGATCTCGATCAAGCGCCTCGAGGCGCGTCCGATCGCGACGCTGTCGCTCGAGGCCCAGGAAGCGCACGAGCGCCGCGAGAAGGTTTATCGCGACGACTGAACACGATGTCGTTCCCGGCGATCAAGCGACCGGGCATCGACGACAGGATTTCCCACTTCGGCCCGGACCAGTCCGGGCCTTTTTTGTTTCCAGCTCCCGGAGCTGCCGGCTGGAAAGGTCTTCTTAATGTTTTCTGTTCGACCGTATTAACGGTTCTCAAATCGACTGCCGGCTATCTATGACGCAGAGGAAACTGGCCTTCACGGGCTGTTCGAATGGGTTGGCCGGCATGAGAGACGTCATCATCATCACGGATTGGGGCACCGATCCTCCGGCGTTTGCCGGAGCGCTTGCGATGGCTTTCACCGTGGCACCCGCGTCGGTGGCGACCGTCACGGCGGAGGCGATCGCCTCTGCCCGTGTGATCATCGTCTACAGCAAGCTGCGAAAGGCGGATGACGTTGCGCGTTTGGGCGAGTTGATCGGAGAGGATCGTCGCCGGATCGACACGATCTATGTCGCCTCGAACAGTGACCGGGTAGGTCTTGTCCAGGCGGAGGCGCTGAAGATCGGGCTTATCCTGCCGAGCTTCCGTTCATCGGGGGACATCCGGGCCGCCGTCCAGAAGATACTCAGCAGGGGCCTGGAGACAGGGCTGCTACGGCGCTCGCGCCTGGTGGCCAACGCGATCGAAACCGGCGATGCGCTTTACCAGGAACTCGGGGCGGCGATGCGGGCGGACAAGCCGCTGCCGCCGGAAATTCTCACTGCGGTCGCGCGGTCGATCGGGGAAGTGACCCGGCGGGAAGGGCTCGCCGAATGGCTGGACGCGGTCCAGCTGCATCACAGCGGCACCTGCCGGCACATGCTGACCGTTGCCGGTCACGCCAGCTCCTTCGGCCAATACCTGTCCTTGCATGAAAGCGATGTCGCGATGCTCGCGGAAACCGCTCTCCTGCACGATGTCGGCAAGCTCTTCATCCCGATCTCGGTCCTGGAAAAGACCGGAGCGCTTACCGAGATGGAGCGGCGGGCGATCAACACGCACAGCATGCGCGGTGCGTCCGCATTGGTGCGCGGCGGGTGCACGGCCAAAGAGATCATCGCCGCGGTGCGTGACCATCACGAGTATCTCGACGGCAGCGGTTATCCGCGGGGCGTGGGGGCGGACGGCCTTGGCCCGCTGACCCGGATGATCACCATCGCCGACATCTACAGCGCGCTGACGGAAGTGCGTTCCTACAAGGAGGCGATGACGCCGCGCCAGTCGATCGCGATCATGGCGGACCTCAAGGGCAAGCTCGACAGCCGGCTGTTCGCCGCCTTCCGGTCCATGGTTCTCGATCCCGTCTTTGCAAAACGACAGACGTCGGCACTGCCGGGCAGCGGCGGGCGTCCCGCCTGCCTGCGGGCGGGAATACATCCTTTCGATACGTCTCAGGAAACTGCGGCCTGAAGACCTCCCGGCCTTCCTGCCGCGCGATGAAATGCGACGGGCACGGGGCCGCTGGGGAGCGGGGGGATCCCGTGCCCGTCAACCGTCCTGGTGCCTGGGGAGCGTGGAACGGCTTGGGGAGACGTGTGCGTTCCGCCACCTCTCTTGGGGAGCATGGCGGCGGAACGGGAAGGCTCAGAAGGGCAGCACGATATCGAGGACCTGGGCGCCGTAGCGCGGTTGCTGCACATCGGTGATCTGACCGCGTCCGCCGTAACCGATGCGGGCCTCCGCGATCTTCTCGCTCTCGATCGTGTTGTTGGCGGCGATGTCCTCGGGGCGAACGACGCCGGCGACGATCAGTTCGCGGACCTCGAAATTGACCCGGACTTCCTGACGGCCCTCGATCACCATGTTGCCGTTCGGCAGGATCTGGGTGACGACGGCCGCGACCTTGGTTTGCAGTTTCTCCTCGCGATCGACCTTGCCGCTACCCTTGAAGGTGGATGCACCGTTCGCGGAGGCGAGGTTGTCGGAGCTGGTGCCGCCCGGCAGGAACAGGGTGTTGATCGCCGCGCCGACGGCTCCGCCGGTGCCGCTCGATTCCGAGCCGCTGCGGTTCCGCTCGGTCTCGTTGTCGAACTCGGCCTTGTCGGAGATCGTCACCATCACGGTCAGGATGTCGCCGACGCGGGCCGCACGCTGGTCCTTGAAGAAGGCGCGTGCGCCCGACCGCCAGAGCGAGTTGGAATTGTAGTGAACCGACTGGGGGGTCGGCATCGGCATCTGCACCGGGCGGTAGCCGGCGGTCGTCGTCGGGTCCTGGATCGCCGACAGGGCCGGAGCCTTGCCCACCTGGGACAGGCGATCGGCGCTGCCGCAGGCAGCGGTGGCGAGAGCAAGCGACACGGCGAGCACGGGCCGGACAAGGGACGTGAGCGGAGCCATCAGTTCGTCTCCTGGAGCTGGGCGATGCGGGTCCGGGTGGTGCCGACCTCGATCTGGTCATGGGCACGCACGATGCCGGTGACCGTACGGCGGGATTGAAGGTTGAGGATGTCGATGACGTCGCCCTTCGCGCCGTTCGACAGGGCCTGGCCGATGGTGGTCAGCGTCATGCCGGCGGTGTGGTAGACGAGCGTCACCTTGGTGCCGCGCTTGACCAGCACCGGCTGCTCGAAGTCGATGGCGCGCAGCGGCCGTCCGGCCTGGATGGAGCGCCGTGCGGCAAGGCCCACGATGTTGCCGAGATCCGCGACCTGACGAAGGGTCAGGCGATTGCGGGGCATGCGCACGGGAGCAAGGTCCGCTTCCGCGACAATGGTGCCGCGCTCGATCGGGCGAACGGCTGTGTAGACCTCGATCATCTCCTGAGCGAGCCCGGTCAGCTTTGCCGACTGGGTGCGGTTGGCGGCGCGTATCCGCAAGGTGGCCGAGAGACGGCCGGAGGCGCGATCCCAGTCGAGGGTCTCCACGGAAACCGGATTGCCCTGGCCGGCATCGGCGAGGATCGGACCGCGAAATCCGGACAGCGAGACCTGGAGCGCGTCGGCATCGAGGCCGGTCTCGCGGAGCAGAAGCGCGTCGCGAACAGCGGTCTCGACCTCGGTTTCGCCGATGGTGAGCGCAAGGCGCTCGACCACAACCTGGCGCAGTCCGTCGGTGCCGGCCTCGGCAAAGCCTGCCGCCTGGGCGCGTTCCGCGATGACATGGGCGGAAACCGCACCGCGGGTTCCAAGGTCGGGTGCCCGGAACAGCGGCGTTGCCGCGTGCCGGCCGGCTTCCGGGTAGAAGTCGCCGATCGTCACGACGGCGCCGGTGACCGCCACCTCGGAGCGCAGCGTGGCCGCGGCAAGCGGCGCTGCCGACAGCGCAAGCAGGGCGGCGGCGAGGAGTGAGTTGCGAAGCATGGCCTGCATCCTTCCGTTCAGCCGGCGCGTCAGCGCAGGTTCGAGGTGGTGGCCGACATTTCGTCGGCGGCCTTGATGATGCGCGAGTTCATCTCGTAGGCGCGCTGGGCGGCGATGAGGTCGGAGATCTCTCCGACCGCCTCGACATTCGCCATTTCCAGATGCTTCTGCATCAGGTCGCCGAAGCCGGCCTCGCCGGGGGTGCCGACAATGGCGGCGCCGCTCGATTCCGTCGGCAGGAACAGGTTGTCGCCGATGGCTTCCAGGCCCGACTTGTTGATGAAGCGGGCGGTCTGGATCTGGCCGAGCTGCTGCACCGCGTTGTTGGCATCGAGCACCTGGACCTGACCATCGGTGGAGATGGTGATGTCGCGGGCATCTTCCGGAATGACGATGCCCGGGAGGATCGCATAGCCGTCGATGGTCACCAGCTGGCCGTTGGGGTCGCGCTCGAAGGAGCCGTCGCGGGTGTAGGCGGTGCCGCCATCCGGCATCTGGATCTGGAAGAACCCTTCGCCGCGAACCGCGACGTCCAGTTCCTTGCCGGTCTGGGTCAGGTTGCCCTGGCTCATGATGCGGGCGGTCGAGGCGGTCTTGACGCCTGAACCGATCTGCACGCCGGTCGGGACGACGGTTCCATTGGCCGAGGAGTTGGTGCCCATGCGGCGCAGGTTCTGGTAGAGCAGGTCCTGAAAATCCGCGCGCTGGCGCTTGTAGCCAGTGGTGCGCATGTTGGCGACGTTGTTCGAGATGACCTCGACGTTGAGTTCCTGGGCGCGCATGCCGGTGGCGGCGATGTGAAGTGCCTTCATGACGAATATCCCTTTTCCGCTTCGCTCAGGCCGTGACCGATCCGAGGCGCTCGATTGCCTTGCGCAGCAATTCATCGCCTTCGTTGATCATCTTCGAGACAGCCGTGTAGTGGCGGGTGATCTCGATCATCCGGGTCACTTCGATGACGCCGGAGACGTTGGATTTCTCGACCGCGCCCTGCAGCACGCGAATGCGTTCGGCCGGTTGCGGATTCTCGCCGGCGAACAGGTTGTCGCCGATCCGGGTGAGCATCTGGGGATTTTCGAACTCGACCATGCGCAGGCGCCCCTTGACGCCAAGCGCCGTGGAGACCGTGCCGTCCTCGGCGATGGTCACGTCTGTGTCCTCGGCGGTGAAGACGAGCGGGCCGCCTTCGCCGAGAACCGGCCGACCATCCGCGGTCACCATCTGGCCAGTCGAATCCAGGTGGAATGCACCGTTGCGGGTGAAGCGCTCGCCATCCGGCGTGTCGATCACGAAGAAGCCTTCGCCCTCGACGGCGACGTCGAAAGCGTTTTCGGTCAGCGAGATCGAACCCGCCTCGAAATTCGAGGACGCGCCGTAGTCGACCACATACGAGAAGTCCTGGTCGCCATCGACGAAGCTGGAGGCCTCGGCGACGGGCATCAGGTACTCCTCGAACAGCAACCGCTGGGCCTTGAAGCCCGTGGTGTTCATGTTGGCCAGATTATTGGCCACCACGTTCAACTGGTTGCGAAGGGCCGTCTGACGCGACAGCCCGATCAGCAGGGAATTCTCCATGACGTGTCGTTCCTATGCTCCCCAGCGAGCATCCGTTCTCCCCAGACCGGATGCCCGTTAACCCTGTAGCAGTCTTCGTGCCAAGTCATGGATCATTGATTTAATTGAGATATTTTTAGTTCGCGGGGACGCAGCCCGGCAGCTTTGCCGACCCAATCCTTACCGACCGGCAAAAATTGCCGCGTTATGCAAGGCGTTAACGATCCGGTAACCAGTCGTTAACCATTGTGGCTTTAGAAATTAATCATACGCGCGGGAGGGTAGCGCAGCGAGAGTGAGCCACGATGACGGCGGATGCGGATGCAGTCGAGGCCGGCGCCCCGGAAGAGGCGACCGGCAGGTCGAAGAAGAAGCTGGTGATTTTCGGAGTTGCCGGCCTGGCGCTTCTGCTGGTTGGCGGCGGTGCCGGCGCCTATTTCCTGGGGGTCTTCGATGCTTCGGCGCCGTCCCAGCAGGTTGAGGGCGAGCCGGCTCCGGCCCAGAAGCCGGTGGTGTTCTACGACCTTCCCGAGATGACGGTGAATCTGTCTACGGACGGTCGGGCGACCTACCTCAAGGTCCGCATCGCGCTGGAAGTCGCCGACAAGGCGGCCGTGCAACAGATCGAGCCGTTCCTGCCGCGCATCCTGGACGCATTCCAGGTCTATCTGCGCGAACTCAGGCCGGCGGACCTGGAAGGGTCTTCCGGTTTGTTCCGACTCAAGGAAGAGTTGCTGCGACGCATCAATACCGCAGTCTACCCGGCTAGGATCGAGGGCGTGCTCTTCAAGGAAATTCTGGTCCAGTAGGGTCGCAAAACCAATGGCCGACGACGACGAACTTGGCAACATCGACGAGGCGTGGGGCGAGGCTCTGGCGGAGCAGCTCGACGGCGAGGAAGAAGACGAGGACCTGGCTGCCGCCTGGGGTGCCGCGCTCGAGGAGCAGGGCGTCGCCGGGGGCGATGACATGGCCGCCCAATGGGCGGCGATGATCGACGACAGCGAGCCGGAACTCGAGAACGCCACGCGCGGCGCCGACCGTATCCTCAACCAGGAGGAAATCGACAACCTCCTGGGTTTCAACATCGAGGACACGATCGCCGCCGACCAGAGCGGTATCCGGGCGCTGATCAACTCGGCGATGGTCTCCTACGAGCGTCTGCCGATGCTCGAGATCGTCTTCGATCGTCTTGTGCGCCTGACGACGACCTCGCTTCGCAACTTCACCTCCGACAATGTCGAGGTGTCACTCGACAGCATCTCCTCGGTGCGGTTCGGCGACTATCTCAACTCGATCCCGCTGCCGGCGATCCTTGGTGTCTTCAAGGCCGAGGAGTGGGACGGCTTCGGTCTTTGCACGGTGGAATCGAGCCTGATCTACTCGATCATCGACGTGCTGCTCGGCGGCGGGCGGGGCATGTCGGCCGTGCGCGTGGAGGGCCGGCCCTACACGACCATCGAGAGCAATCTCGTGCGGCGGATGATCGAGATCATCATGCACGACATGGAGCAGGCGTTCTCGCCGCTCTCGCCGGTGCACTACAATCTGGAGCGGCTGGAAACCAATCCGCGTTTCGCCGCGATTTCGCGCCCTGCCAACGCAGCCATCCTCGTCGAGCTTCGCATCGACATGGAAGACCGCGGCGGCAAGATCGAAATCATGATGCCCTATGCAACGCTCGAGCCGATCCGCGATCTGCTCCTGCAGATGTTCATGGGCGAGAAGTTCGGCCGTGACCCGATCTGGGAAGGGCATCTGGCGACCGAGATCTATGCCGCGGAAGTCGATGTCGATGCGGTTCTCTACGAGACGCACATCCCTCTCGGCCGGGTTCTCGACCTTCAGGTCGGTGAAACGCTGTTGTTCGACATATCCCCGAACGATCCGGTTTCGATCAAGTGCGGCGGTATTCCGCTGACGCAAGGAACGATGGGCAAGGACGAGGACGCGATCGCGATCCGCGTCGAGCGCGTCCTGCAGAAGCCCAAGATGACCCTGGCCGCGTTCGAACGCGCCATGCAGAAGGAAATGGACCCGACATGAGCACGCTCCCTGTTGGACTGATGATCGAGAGCCTGGTTGCCGTGCTGCTGCTGGTGACGATTGCCTATTGCGTCGTCCTCAACAAGCGGCTGAAGCGCCTGCGCGCCGACGAGGAAGCCCTGCGGGCGACGATCTCGGAGCTCATCACCGCCTCGGAAATTGCCGAACGCGCCATTCTCGGGCTCAAGGCGACGGCCGGCGAGGCCGATCGCACGCTGGGCCAGCGTCTTATCGATGCCGAGCGCCTGTCGCAGGAACTCTCCGCGCAGATCGGGACGGGCAATACCGTGCTTGAGCGGATCACGCAGATCGCCGAGGCTGCCTCGTCGCGTCCGGCACCCGAGGCGCCTGTCGCCCGGGTTCAGCCCGAGATGGCCGAACCGGCCCGTCCGGCGACGATGCGGGCGAGCGATATCCGTTCCGCCGCAATGGAAGCCACCGCGCGCCTGGAGCACTTCCGTCGCCGTGCAGCGGAGCAGGCCGCGTGACAAATCTGCGCCTGATCCCCGCCCTTGTGCTGGCAGCCAGCGCGTTGTTCGCGCTGAAGCTGCTCGGCTTCGCGCTGGATGGCGGCAGCCATGTCACCAGCGTCGGCATGGGCGTGGCGATGGCGCAGCAGGCGGACGGCACGAACGGGCAGGAGGGCAACGCGGCGCCCGCGCCCGCAGTCGAGGCGGCCGCATCCGGTCAGGGAAACGGGGATGCTGCGACCGGGGACGCGCCGGGCGAATCTCCCCTGCCGGCCGGCATGGGGGCTGCAACCGAACCGCCGCCCCTGCCGGGCGGACTGGAGCTCGGAAGCTCGATTGCCGAACGCAAGGTGCTTGAGTCGCTGAGCGACCGGCGGCGCGAACTCGACAATCGCGAAAAGCAGTTCGACCTTCGTCAGCAGTTGCTGAAGTCGACGGAGGAACGCCTCCAGAAGAAGGTCGACGAGATGGCAGCGCTCGAGGCCAGCATCAAGTCGTTGCGCGATGCGCAGGTGCAGCGCGAGCAGGCCGAGCTGAAGGATCTCGTGATCATGTACGAGTCCATGAAGGCGAAGGACGCGGCGCGGATCTTCGACCGGCTGGATCTCGACATCATGATCCGGGTGGCGAAAGCGATGAAGCCCCGCAAGATGGCCGACATCATGGCCCGCATGTCGCCCGAGGCGAGCGAGCGGTTGACCGTGGCGCTCGTGACCGGTCGCAAGCCGGCCGCGATACAGGCCGATGCCGGCCCGCCCGAATTGCCGAAGATCATGGGTAACTGACGGAAACATGCGGTTTCTGCCGTCCGGTTAAACATCACGTTAAGCCGGATTGGCTAGACTTGCAGTTCGATCCAACGGTTCAGGGGAGCCCCGTGAGGCAGCCAGGTCCGCAGAAGCAGAAGACGCAGGACGTCGCCACGAAACGCGTGGCGGCGATTTTTGCGTTTGCGCGCCTCTGCTTGGCTGCCCTGCTGCTGCTGCCCGTGTTTGGCCAGCTTGCCGGCGCGGAGACGCTGAAGGCGACCCTGCGTGCCTCCCAGCAGGACGGGTACGGACGGCTCGTGCTGACCTTCGAGGACCTGTCGCTGCTGCCGGAATACGACGCGCTTGCCTCCAACGGCGTGTTGCGCATCCGCTTTCGCGACGAGGTTTCGACCAGTGTCGAGAGCGTGCCGATCGACATGCCCGACTTCATCTCGATCGCGCGTCGCGATCCCGACGGGTCGGCCCTGCGCTTCGCGTTGATGCGCGATTTTCGCGTCAACACGATGGAGGCGGGTGAAAAGCTGTTCATCGACCTCCTGCCGCCGAACTGGCAGGGCTTGCCGCCCGGCCTCCCCGACGATGTGGTTCGCGAGCTTGCGCGCCGCGCGGAGGAGGCGATCCGCCGTGCCCGCGCGCTCGAGCAGGCGCGCCTCAAGGGACAGATCGAGCCGCAGGTGGACTTGAGCGTCGGCAATCATCCGACATTCACCCGATTGTCCTTCGACTGGAACCTGAATTTCGATTCCGCCTTCGTACGCGAGGGCGACATGGTCAAGCTCACCTTCAACCACGACGTTCCGCTGGATCTTGGCCAGTTGCGGGCCCATTTGCCGCCTGGCGTGGCCGATGCCACCGCCTTTGTCGATGAAGGCAGGCTCAAGTTCCTGCTGCGCGTCAACCCGGACGTCGACATCCGCGCCTTTCGGGAGGACATGTCCTATGTGGTCGACATCACGCCGCGGGCCATGCCGGAGGATCCGGTCAATGCGGCGATCGATGAGGCGCTGAAGGAAACGACGGCAGTCCCGCAAGGGGCGAGCGAGATGGTGACCGCGGCCGGCAACAGCGGCCCGGTCCAAACGCCGCCCGGTGTCGACGCGCCCGGCTCGTCGGTGGCGGCGGGGCCGGAACGCTCGCTTGCGGAAACGGATGCCGCCCCGCGGCCCGTGTCCAAGCCCGGCGCCGAGGAAACCTCGCAGGCGTCCGCCGTAGCCGATGCCGCCGCCGCCGAGATGTCGGCGGCCCTTGCCGCCGGAGATGGCGGCACGATGGCTGCCGCCGCAATGACGCAGGCGGGGGAAGCTGAAGAACCTGCCGTGGAGCCGGCAGCGGCACCGCAGACCCGGGAACCCGAACAGGTGCCCGGGGGGCAGGCGCAGGCCGCACAGGTGCCCGAAAAGCCGGCCGAGGACGACCTGCCGGGAGAGATCGACCTTCGCAAGATCGCCCGGCCGGCCGAGGTTCCTGCCGACGCGCCCGAGCCTGTCACCGCGACGCCCGAGACGCCGCCGCTTGGCTACGACGACGAGGCACGCCGCTTCGTCGTCGCCGAAGCCCGGCGTATCGGCGACACCGTCCGGATCGCGTTTCCGTTTTCCGATCCCGTTTCCTCGGCGGTTTTCAGGCGCTACCAGAGCATCTATCTGGTCTTCGATACGGCCGATCCGATCGATATTCGCGGCATGCGCTCGGTTCTCGCCGACCGCATCGAAGCGGTCGAGTCGACGGCGTCGGGCGACTGGCAAACCATTCGCATCGATCTCGACCGGGACGCGCTTGCGACAATCGGGGTCGACGGAAGCTCGTGGATCATGACCATCGGCGACACGATCCTGGAACCGTCCCGGCCGCTGACGCTCGAGCGGGCGGTTCGCGGCGACGGCGGCGCGACGATTGCCATTCCCTTCAAGGCACCGGCGCAGGTGCGCAGCGTGCCTGATCCGTTTGTCGGCGACCGGGTGTCCGTCGTCACGGGCTTCGGTCCGGCGCGCGGCGTGCTCAAGCCGCAAAGCTTCACGGAGTTCGACGCATTGATGTCGGCCCATGGCGTCGCGGTGCTTCCCAAGGCCGATGACCTGGAGGTCAAGATCGAGGGCGACGCCATCATTCTGGAGCGGCCGCGCGGACTTGCGGTGTCGCAGGGCAACCTGTCGCAGGGTTCCAAGGTCCTGCAGCCGGTCGTCGATCCCTCTACGCCGGGCCATGTCGATCTCGGCAACCTGATGAGCAGCGATACCCAGGACTTCCTCCAGAAGATCAAGGAAATGGAGTATCGCACCGCGAACACGCCGGAGGAGAACCGCCGGGTTCCGCGGATGGAACTGTCACGCTTCTATCTTGCGCACGGCTTTGCCCACGAGGCGCTCGGACTGATGCGACTGGCGGAAGGGGACGATCCGGCACTGACGCGCGATCCGAGCTTCAATCTTCTCATGGGCGCGGCGCAGGCGCTGGCGGTGCGCCCGAAGGAGGCGATGGGCTATCTCAACCAGGGCGAGCTGGTGGACAATGCGGACGCGGCGGTGTGGCGAACGATCACCTCGGCGCAATTGCGCGACTGGACGGCGGCGCGCCACAACATGTCGCGCGGCCGGGCGGTGGTCGGAAACTATCCCGAGATCATCCAGATCGAGTTCAACCTCGCCGCTGCGGAAACGATGGTCGAGGTGCACGACTACGGGCAGGCCGCGGCCGTGCTCTCCGAGATTGATCCGAGCCTTGCCACCCCCCGCCAGGCGGCGCGCTACGACATCATCCGGGGCGAGCTTGCAGATGCCTCCGGACGCTCGCGCGAGGCCCTGACCGCCTTCGATCTCGTGCAGCGCTCGACCGAGCGGCCGCTCGCGGCGAAGGCTGCCTATCTGGGGCTGCGCATCCGCCATCGCGACGGCGAGATTTCGACGGACGAGGCGATCGAGGAACTGGCGGGACTGGCCGCATCCTGGCGCGGCGACGAGATCGAACTCCAGACGCTGCGCTTCCTGGCACAGCTCTATGTGCAGTCGGGCCAGTACCGCAATGCCTTCGAGGCGATGCAGTCCGCGATCCAGGCCGATGCCGGCGCCGAGACGACCCGGGTGTTGCAGGACGAGATGGGCGCGGTTTTCGCCAGCCTCTTCCTCAACGGCGAAGCCGACGGCATGGAGCCGGTCCGCGCGCTCGCGCTCTTCTACGACTTTCGCGAGATGACGCCGGTGGGGCGTCGCGGCGACGAGATGGTGCGGCGGCTGGCCAACCGGCTGGTCGACATGGACTTGCTCGACCAGGCTGCCGAACTTCTGCGCCACCAGGTCGATCATCGTCTCAAGGGCGCAGCGCGTGCCCAGATCGCGGCCGATCTCGGTGTCGTCTACCTCATGGACCGCAAGCCGGAGGAAGCGCTTCGGGTGCTGACGCGGACCAGGCAGGCGAAGCTGCCGCGCGAGTTGGAACGCCAGCGCAATATCGTCGAGGCGCGGGCGCTGACGGAGAGCGGCCGGCCGGACCTGGCGCTGGAGATCGTGCGCAACATGCGGGGCGAGGATGTCGAGCGTCTGCGTGCCGACACGCTCTGGGCCG
This sequence comes from Stappia sp., assembly GCF_965276915.1. Lineage (GTDB taxonomy): Bacteria > Pseudomonadota > Alphaproteobacteria > Rhizobiales > Stappiaceae > Stappia. The sequence continues at coordinate 4,212,845 of NZ_OZ255709.1, read as the reverse complement.
CCCAGAGCTGGCGTGAGGCGGGCGAGCAGCTCGAAGGCATTGTCGGCGGCCGCTGGTCGGATGCCGTGGCGCTCGCCGATCAGGAGCGCAACGACATCCTGCGCGCCGCGATCGGATATTCGCTCGCCGATGACGGGTTCAGCCTGAGCCGCCTGAAGGCCAAGTTCATCGAGAAGATGAGTGACAGCCCGGAAGCGGCGGCCTTCGAGGTAGTCACCCGTCCGCTTGAGCAGCGCGGCGTCGAGTTCATGTCCGTGCTGGACTCGCTGCAGCGGGTGGATTCGCTCGACATCTTCCTGACCGAGTACCAGCGCAAGTACCTGCAACCCTCGCAGCATGTCGAGAAGCCCGCCAGGGAGCGCACGGCGCAGCGGCAACAGGCCGAGCCGGTCGAGAGTGCCGCCGTCGCGGGCGATGCCGGCTAGCCGGGCGATTGCCGGTACGCCGGCAGTATTTCATCTTTATTGCGAATTCCTGAAACAAAGCCTGTCGTGCGGCGCGGGGCCCGGCATCACTTCCCGGGCTTCTTCCTGACGGCGGGCGCGACGAAGTCGGTGATGATTTTCACCGGAAGCCTCCAGGCATCGGGCTTGTTGTAGTTGCCGGCGAAGACAACGACGACCAGACCCATGCTCTCCTGCACGGTGAGACGCTGCCCGCCGGTTCCAAAGCCCGCGACCCAGTCAGGAGGCGTGCCGCCGGCCGAAAGCCACCATTGATAGCGTAGCGCAATTCGTCGAGGCATGCGGCGGCCAGCCTGGACGCAATAGTCATGGCCTGGATCTCGCTCCTTCTGCACCACTAGCTGCTGACGAAACTTTGCACGAGGCTGCCGGCGATCAGGTTCCAACCGTCGACAAGTACGAAGAAGATCAGCTTGAACGGCAGGGAGATCACCACCGGCGGCAGCATCATCATGCCCATCGACATCAGCACCGAGGCGATGACGAGATCGATGATCAGGAACGGCAGGTAGAGCAGGAAGCCGATCTCGAACGCACGCCGGAGCTCGCTGATCATGAAGGCCGGCACCAGGATGCGCATGCTCAGGTCTTCCGGCAGTTCGGGAGCCTCCTGGCCGGACAGTTCGGTAAACAGGGCCACATCCTTCTCGCGCACATTGGCCCGCATGAAGGCATGGAAAGGGCGCGAGCCGCGCTCATAAGCCTCGGTAAGTTCGATGTTTCCCTCGACCAGCGGCTGGATCGCCTCGTTATAGGCCGCCTCGAACGTGGGGGCCATGATGAAGGCGGTCAGGAACAGGGCAAGCGATGTCATCACCGCGTTGGGCGGTGCCGTCTGCAGGCCGATGGCCGAGCGCAGCAGCGACAGCACGACAACGATCCGGGTGAAGCTCGTCACCATGATCAGGATCGACGGCGCCAGGCTGAGGATGGTCAGCAGCGCGACGAGCTGAACGGCACGCTCGGTGAGGCCGGTGCCTTCGCCAAAGCCGATCGAGATGTCCTGGGCCAATGCCGGCTCGGCAAGGCCCAGAAGCATCAGGCATGCGAGCCCTGCGCCGGTGATCCTGCCGGACAACAGGATGCCGCGGCGCAGGTGGTTCATTTGCGTGTTCCGCTGATCTCGCTCAGAAGGCGTGCCATCTCTTCCTCGATGGCATCCATGGTCACGGGGCTGCCGTCGGCCGTCTTGCCGGGCGCGGAGGCGTCGTCATCCGCTTTCTCGGGCTGGTCCGACTGAGGGGCCTGCGTCTCGGCAGTTGCGGTTTCGGCGGAGGTGTCGTTCTCGGCCGGCGTCTCCTCGACCGTCGCCGCCGGTGTCGCCGGCGCATCGGCTTTCACCGGCTCCGGTGCATCGGCAGTAGCTTCCCGGGCTTCCGGCCGGTTTTCGACTGCCCGGTTTTCTACTGGCGGCGCGGCGGGCGGAGCTTCGGCGACGGGTGCCGCCTGCGAAGCGGGCGCAGGCATGGGCGGCGGCGGTGTCGGGCGGGCACCGAAATCGGCACGCGGTTCGCTCCGTGGCGCGGGAGCTCCACCGCGCGACTGGTCGAGTTCGGCCAGCAACGCGTCTTCCAGGGAGCCTGGCTCCGGCACATGTTTTTCCGCCACCGGCGGAGCGGACGAGGGGGCCGCCGGAGGCGGGGTGACCGGCATGGGAGCCGGGGAGGGCGCCGGAGAGGGGGCCGGGGACGGCGTTGCCGCCGGGCTTGTCGCCGAGGGAGCCACGGGCGTCGGCGCGGAGGCTGGCGAGGAGAGGCCGCTGGAGGCGCCTGTTCCCGTGCCTGCTGTGGCGCTCACGCCGGACAGGTCCCCGCGCGATGTCCTGTCGCCGTTCTCGCCTGACTGCGGAAAGGCGGTGCGGGCATTGGCGGCCGGTCCGGAAGAGGGAGGCGTCACGTTGCGCCGGATCGGCGGCGGCGGGTCGCGTCGCGGGGGAGGCGCCGAAACGGCACCAGTGGAGGAAAAGGCGGAACTCGCAGGAGGCATGGGCGCACGCGGTGCCGGTGCTGGGGCCGATGCTGGGGCCGATGCGTCCGCACGTTCCGCGGCCGGAGCGGACGAGCTCCCGCGCGCCAGACCGGCGACGGCGGCCCCTGCCGCCGCGACGGAGGCGCCTGCCCGTTTCAACGGAGACGCACCATTGTCGGGATTGTCGGCGGGGCGCGGCTGCGAGGCCGCAAAGCTTCTTTGCGGAGCCGGCGCCCTTGGTGCCGGCGGGGCTGCGCCTGCCTGGGGCGCCGGTGCCGGCTGGGGTGCGGGCCGCCGCGCGGCGGGCGCTTGTTGGGGTGCGGGGCGCGGAGGTGCCGCCTCGCGCATGGCGGGCTGCGCCGGTGCCATGGGAACCGGCTGCGGCTCGGTGTCGAGCGGCGCCATCGTGACCATGGCTTCCGAGGCTGCTGCCGGCTGGCGCGGATAGGCTTGCGACACCGGCACGCCGCGAACGATGTTGCGCTCGACGACGACGTCGCTCGGTCCGCCGACCAAAAGGAGATGCTCCACATTGTCGCGGCGGATCAGGATCAGCCGGCGGCGGGTGTCGAGGGCGGCGGCATCCATGACGGCCACGCGCGGCTGGCGCGAGCGGCCTCCGAGGGCGCGCGTTCCGGCGATCCGCCGCAAGACCCAGACGAAGATCGATATCAGTGCCAGGACAATCACGACGGCAATGAAGAAGCCGATACCGCGCGCCCAACCGGGCTCCATCTGGAAGGTGTCAACCAGCCAACTTGTCATGCCCTTCGGCCTTTTCCTTTTCGAGCGTGGCCTGGAAGGACCGCATCCACGCGGCCCGTTGCCTGTCCATCCTCGCCTCGTTTCCGGGGCGCGCACCATGCGGCCGTCCCGGAATCCCCTGATCTGTGGCCTCGCGCGGCCCACCCCTGTTCCAGGATGTGCGCGCGAATCCAAACCTGCTTCAACCTGTTTAGCCGTTTTGCGCGATTCTCTCAAAGAGGGAGGTTAACGCGGATCGGCAAAAAATGCCGAATTGGAGCCGCAAACTGCAAGGCGACGATGCGGGGCGGCTGGAAAGGCGCGCGAATGCGGGCCCGAAACTTACCGATCCGTTAATCGTTAACCGCCCGTTAACCATCTGCCCGGCAGTATCTGCCTAGCATTACTCAAGAGTCGCGAAGGCAAGGACGGCTATGTCGATCTCGGACCTGCAACTGTTCCAGGCGCTGAAATCCAAGATGCAGTGGCATCAGAGCCGGCAGGGCGTCCTGGCGGAGAACGTCGCCAATGCCGACACGCCCGGTTACGCCGGCAAGGACCTGAAGGCCTTCTCCTTCCAGGATGTCATGGCTCAGCGCTCCGTCGGCCTGCAGACGTCGCGCACCAGCACCAGCCATCTTGCCGGATCGATGATGCGCGAGACCGGCAATGTCGAGCGCGACGAGGCGACAGGGTTCGAGATCACGCCGGACGGCAACTCGGTCGTGCTCGAGGAACAGATGATGAAAGTGACCGAGAACCAGATGGACTACCAGACGGTCGCCTCGCTCTACCAGAAGGGCCTCGGCCTGATCCGAACCGCGCTCTCGCGCAACGGCTGAGGCATGGCCGGCCGCCACTAGCCAAAGGCAGGCGCGTCCGGGTGCGGACGTATCCCCTTTCTCCGATCCGGGAGTTTCACTGTGGATTTCGTCAAGTCGATCTTCATCGCCGCCACGGGCCTCAAGGCCCAGAACGGACGCATGCGGATCATCGCGGAAAACATCGCCAACGCAGACTCGACCGGCCGCACGCCGGACGAGGATCCCTACCGGCGCAAGATCCCGACCTTCAGCGCGACGCTCGACCGCGAGCTCAAGGCCGAGGTCGTCGAGCTTGGCCGCGTGGAGTTCGACAAGTCGGACTTCAAGACACGCTACGAGCCTGGCCATCCGGCCGCCGACCAGAACGGCAATGTGCGCATGCCCAATGTCGATACGCTGGTCGAAATGGTCGACATGCGCGAGGCGCAGCGTTCCTACGAGGCCAACCTCAACCTGATTTCGGCGACACGGCGCATGCTGCAGAAGACCATCGACATCCTGCGGGCCTGACGGCGGCGCTCTCAGCCTTGCAATCCTGACCTGTTTTTCATTCCGGGAGCCCCCGACACATGTCCACGCCATCGATCGCAGCCGGCGCCTATCGCATGACATCCGCGCTTGCGGGCGCGAATCAGGATAAACAGGTTAAAACTTCGTCGACGGCGACGCCGGACTTCGCCAACATGGTCAAGTCGGCCGTCGAGACGGTCGTCGAACAGGGCGAGAAGTCCGACCAGCAGGCGCTGGCCCTGACGCAGGGCAAGGCAAATGTGGTCGATGTCGTTACGGCGGTCGCCGAGACCGAGGTGGCGATGGAAACGCTCGTTTCGGTGCGCGACAGGGTGATTTCCGCCTATCAGGAGATCATGCGCATGCCGATCTGAGCATGAGCGGCGGCGGTTTGTCGCCCGAAGTCCGCAGCGCGGGGATCGGAAGACGGGAATGACACGGGAATGACCGGGCCGGAAGTACTCGATCTTGCCCGCCAGGGCATCTGGACCCTCATCATCGTGTCCGCGCCGCCGATGGTCGTCGGTCTGCTTGTCGGCGTTGTCATCGCCTTGTTCCAGGCCCTGACCCAGATCCAGGAAATGACGCTTGTCTTTGTGCCGAAGATCCTGGCGATCTTCGTGACGCTGCTGATTTCCCTGCCTTTCATGGGGCAGGCGCTGGAAGCCTATACGGCACGGATCGCCGACATGATCATTGCCAGCGGCGGCTGACCATGACCTTCAACGTCTCCATCCTGCCGCAAGTCGCGCTGCTGTTCATGCTGCTCTTCGCCCGGATCGGCACGATGCTGATGCTGATGCCGGCGCTCGGGGAAGGCTCGATCTCGCCGCAGGTCCGTCTCGGCGTGGCCTTGCTGCTGACGCTGACCTTCTACCCGCTGGTGACCCCCCTTTATTCGGTGGATGCCACCTCGCCGCTGCCGCGTATCGGCTATCTGCTGGCGATGGAATTCGCCATCGGCTTCTTCATCGGCCTGAGCTCGCGGATCATCACCTATGCGCTTTCCATCGCCGGGATGATCATCGCCAACCAGTCGGGCCTTGCCTTCGCGATGGCGACCGATCCGACGATGGACGGCCAGCAGGGCGCGGTGATCGGCTCGTTCCTGAGCCTGCTCGGCATCACCCTGATTTTCGCCTTCGACCTGCACTATCTGGTCATTGCCGCGATGCATGACAGCTTCCGCCTGTTTCCCCCCGGCGCGGGGCTTCCCGTCGGCGACATGGCGGAGATGGTGACGATGATGACGGCGGAGGTCTTCGCCATCGCCATCCGGATCTCTGCCCCGTTTCTGGTGGTCGGGCTCGTCTTCTATTTCGGCCTCGGGCTGCTCAACAAGCTGATGCCGCAGATGCAGATATTCTTCATCGCCATGCCGCTCAACATCGCCGTCGGAGGGCTGATGCTGTTCGCCCTGCTGACCACGATGATGATGTGGTACCTGGCGCATTTCCAGACGGCGCTCGGCCGGTTTATCGCGGGGTAGGGCGATGGCCGAACAGAACGACGACGCCGAAAAAACAGAAGACCCCACCCAAAAGAAGCTCGAGGACGCCCTTAAGAAGGGCGATGTCGCCAAGAGCCAGGAAGTCTCCACCTGGTTCGCGATGCTGGGCACCGGGCTCGTGGTGGCGATCATGGCGCCGAGTGCCGCCGGCGCCCTGCAGGACACGCTGGCGGGCTATCTCGCCAATTCGCACCAGATCCCGGTCGACAGCGGCGGATTGCGCCAGCTCTGGCAGGGCACGGGTCTGCGCATCGGCGCGATCCTGGCCCTGCCGCTGCTCATCCTGCTGGCGCTGGCGCTTGCCGGCAACATGGTTCAGCACCAGCTCATCTGGTCTGCCGAGCGGATGAAGCCGAAGCTGTCGAAGATCTCGCCGCTGGCAGGGTTCAAGCGATTGTTCTCCTCGGAGAGCCTTGTCAACTTCGCCAAGGGGCTGGTGAAGATCTGCGTGGTCAGTGGCCTGATGGTCGCGGTTCTGTGGCCGCACCGCGACGAGATCGACACGATGATCCTGCGCGAGACGGGCACGATCCTGGTCATCACGCGAGAGCTGATCCTGCAGCTTATCGCCGCGATCCTGGCGGTGATGACGGTGGTGGCGGCGGCGGATTTCCTCTACCAGCGCAACCGCTGGTTCGAGAAGCAGAAGATGAGCCAGCGGGAGATCAAGGAAGAGTACAAGCAGACCGAAGGCGACCCGCTGGTCAAGGGCAAGATTCGGCAATTGCGCATGGAGCGATCGCGCCGGCGCATGATGGCCTCGGTGCCTGATGCGACGGTGGTGATCACCAACCCCACCCACTATGCGGTGGCGCTCAAATACGAGCAGGGCATGCAGGCGCCGCTCTGCCTTGCCAAGGGGACGGACCAGGTTGCGCTGAAGATTCGGGAGGTCGCCCGCGACAGCGATGTGCCGATCATCGAGAATCCTCCGCTTGCCCGTGCATTGTATGCTTTGATCGACATCAACCAGGAAGTTCCCGAGGAGCAGTATCGGGCGGTGGCAGAAGTGATCGGTTTCGTTTATCGAATGCGGGAGCGTGGTTCCTGGCGCGGATAGGGCATGGTGGCGGTTGCCGTCTCCGGTCGGTCGGCGCGCCGGGGCAAGACGCGGGAATCGTTGTCGGACGAGAAGCGGGAGGCGGGCGCGTGTGGCGCGCCACGGGGTGGTTGAATGAGCAGAACTGAACCTGGTCCGTCCTCGCCTGCTGTCGAACGCGCCGAACGGTCCGGCAATATCGGCCTGCTGATCGCGCTGGCGGTCGGGCTCATCGCTGCGGCGGTCACCTTCTCGATGATGGGCAAGGACGAGGCCGAACCCTATGTTTTGGCGCTGCTCGGGGTGCTTGCCGTCATCGGTGTCTTCTCGCTTTTTGCAGGCGCCATCGGCCTGCTGCGCTTTTCCGCGCGCGCCCCGGCCAGCCCGGTTCCTTCCGCCTTTCTCAACACGCTGGACGAGGGCGTCCTGATTGCCGAGCGCGACGGGCGCATCGTTTATGCCAATGACGCCTATGCGCGGATGGTCGACGCCCAGAGCACCGCCGACGTGCGCGGCGTGGAAAGGGTGTTTTCCTCCGATCCGTCCGCGACCGAGGCCATTTTCCACCTGACCCGCGCGGCCGAAGCCGAGCGCAGCGCGGAGGAGGAAATCCGCCTGCCGCATCCGCTTGGCCGCAATGACGGGGATCCGTGCTGGTACCGGGTTCGCGTGCGGCCGTTGGCGCTTGCCGGCCAGGGCAGCAAGGAGCGTGCCTGCACCGTCTGGCAGATCGCCGATATCAGCGGTGACCGGACCGAGCAGGAGACCTCCTTCCAGGAGCTGCAGCGGGTCATCAACTTCCTCGACCATGCGCCGGCGGGCTTCTTCTCGTGCGATGCCGCCGGACGCGTCGTCTATCTCAATGCGACGCTCGCCGACTGGCTTGGATACGATCTCGTCAGCTTCGTCGCCGGATCGCTCGGCCTCGACGAGTTCATCCGCGGCGATGGCGCGGAGTTGCTCCTGTCGATGCAGGGCAAGGCCGGAGAGGTGAAGAGCGAGAGCTTCGATCTCGACCTGACGACCCGTGGCGGACGCTCGGTGCCGGTGCGCATCCTGCACCGGGTTCCCTTCGGCGCCGGCGGCCTGCCCGGCGAAAGTCGCACCCTGGTCCTGAACCGCTCGCGCGGCGAGGACTCGGCCGAGGCGTTGCGGTCCTCCGAAGTGCGCTTCGCCCGCTTCTTCAACAACACGCCGATCGCCATCGCCTCGATCGACCGGGACGGCGGCGTCAGCAAGACCAACGCGCCCTTCGTGCGGCTGTTCGGCACGCCCGAGGCGGCCAACGGGGCATTGAAGCTCGTCGATTACGTCCAGCCGGTCTCGCGCCCGGCGCTGATGGAGGGGCTGACGGCGGCGACCGAGGGGCGCAGCGAGATCCCGCCGGTCGACGTGCGTCTCGACGAGCGCGACGACGGGCGCTCGGCGACGGTCTATGTGTCGGCGGTGCGCGATGGCGAGGACGACGGCGATGCGGCGATCGTCTACGTGCTGGAGACGACGGCGCAGCGCGTGCTGGAAGCACAGTTCGCGCAAGGTCAGAAGATGCAGGCCATCGGCCAGCTTGCCGGCGGCGTGGCGCATGACTTCAACAACGTCCTGACGGCGATCATCGGCTTCTCCGATCTGCTGCTCGCCAGCCACCGGCCGAGCGATCCGTCGTTCCAGGACATCATGAACATCAAGCAGAACGCCAACCGGGCCGCCGGCCTGGTGCGTCAGCTTCTGGCCTTCTCGAGGCGGCAGACGTTGCGGCCGAAGGAACTGGCCCTCAACGACGTCCTGGCCGACCTGTCGATCCTGCTCGACAGGCTGCTAGGCGAGAAGGTCGAGCTCCACGTCGTCCACGGGCGGGACCTGTGGTCGGTGATGGCCGATCTCAACCAGCTCGAGCAGGTGATCGTCAACCTGGCGGTGAATGCGCGCGACGCGATGCCCGACGGCGGACGGGTGACCGTGCGCACGCTCAACGTCACCGAGGAGCAGTCGCGGGAGTTCGACAACACACGCGGCATGCCGGCGGCCGAATATGTGCTGGCCGAGGTGAGCGACACCGGCACCGGGATGACGCCGGAGATCATGGAAAAGATCTTCGAGCCGTTCTTCTCCACCAAGGATGTGGGCAAGGGCACGGGTCTCGGGCTTTCGACCGTCTATGGCATCGTCAAGCAGACGGGCGGTTTCATCTTCTGCACCAGCGAGGTCGGCAAGGGCACGGTGTTCCGCATCTTCCTGCCGCGCCACATCCGCAACGAGGCGGAGCAGGTGGAGGTCAAGCAGGTCGAGCAGCAACCCCTGACCGATCTCACCGGCTCGGCCACCATCCTGCTCGTCGAGGACGAGGAAGCGGTGCGCGCCTTCGCGGCCCGCGCGCTGACCTCGCGCGGCTACACCGTGCACGAGGCGGCAAGCGGCGCCGAGGCGCTGGAGATCATGGAGGAGACCGACGGCGAGGTCGACCTGGTCGTCTCCGACGTGGTCATGCCGGAGATGGACGGGCCTTCGCTCCTGCGCGAGCTGCGCAAGACACAGCCGGACCTGAAGATCATCTTCGTCTCGGGCTATGCCGAGGACGCATTTGAAAAGAACCTGCCGGAAAACGAGAAATTCTCGTTCCTGCCGAAACCCTTCACGCTGAAGCAGCTGGCCACCATGGTGAAGGATGTGCTGGCGAGTTAAAAGATTATTTTTTGGATGGTATATTTAGCCAGAGGATTCTTTCAGGCTTTTTGCGAGATGTACTTTAAGCGTTCTTGTTCTGCATTTGCTTTTGCCAATGAAAGGAAGTTTCTTGATTTTTGAAGTTTTTTATCGTTTCTTGTCTTATCTAGAGACTTTTCTATCTTGAATATTATATATTCTATTATCTTTATTTTATTGTCGTGCAATATTCTCTCCCATGGATCCCGATTTCTGCTCCGTTATGGGTTGTGTGCCGCCGCAACCAGAGCTTCTCTTCACGAGTTGTATGCAGAAAGGGTCGCAAATGGCGGCCGCGTTGGGGAGGGGGCAGATGTGACGGTTGACAGCCTAGATCAAAGAGATTTCGCCAGTCTGGATGGCACGGACGACTGCCGAAGTGCGGTTGCAGGCGTCGAGTTTTTTCGCCGCGCTTTGAACATGACCGTGAACGGTCCTGTTTGATATTCCCAGTATGACGCCAATTTCCCAGTTCGTTTTTCCGGCTGAAGCCCACTTTAGAATTTCCTTTTCACGCTCTGATAATTTGTATTTTTGTTTGCTGCCTCCGTTGCTGATCTCTTCAATGACATGGTGCGCGAATGTAGACACGATTTGTATCGACTGGCGAAATTCCTCATTTGCTTCGATGAACTCGCCCGACATGGTAATGCAGGAGCTTTGAGAATTCGGTTTGTAGAAGGGTATACAGTATCCGTCATTCATTCGAAAATCTTTGGACAGGTTCATTATATTTGAGGCCATGAGATTCTCCTTCGGAAAGTGAACTTCTGACCATCTGAAAGGAAGTATGGATCTTTTCGTGTGTGCTGCGATCGGATCGTGTTTGTAGAATTCGTTCTCGATATAAATATCGTGCCAATCTTCTTGCCACCCATTAATTTCTATATGGCTTTTGAAATCTTCCTCTTGATCAGGCATTCCTGTAAAAATGAAGTTTTCGAACCCGTAATGGGAAATGAAATTGTGAATCTCCAGATAAACTGTTTCTTTTGACTTGGATCGGAAAATTCTGCCAATGGCCTCGTATGTTCTTGCTTCGGCGGACATAATCTTTTCCTCTTTTCTGCATTAATTCATGGAGAAGCGGTTTCGCGCAAAAAAAATGTCGGGTACGGAGACGGCCAAGACCCCTCACCATTCCATCGCAATGAAATAGCCCGCATAGAACACCAGCCAGAAGCCGGAGAGCAGCAGGCGCTTTGTGCGCAGCTTGAGCCCGCCGAGCAGTCGGGTGAAGACCAGCCAGCTCGCCGCGCTTGCGAGGGCGAAGCGCAGCAGCCGGGCTGGCAGGCTCGCCGTGAGGAAGGTGGAGAGCGGCACCCCGGTCATTGCCGCTTCGGCGACGAAGAGCTTGTAGGGCGCGCCGCTGAGCGCCCCGGCCGCGAGGCCGGGGAAGAGGTCGCCGCCAAGCAGAACGGCGACGCGGGAGACAAGTTCCGGCGAGATCCCGGGCACGGCCAGCAGCACTGACGTTGCCGTTTCGGGAGCCGCCAGAACGAAGGCATAGAGGGCCGCTCCGCCGGCCAGTGCCCCGCAGGCCGCGGCGAGGCTGGCGAGGAGGGCTCGGCGCAGCCCGATCTGGGCGAGGAAGGTCAGCAGGACATCGGGAACGATAAAGAAGAGCGTTGCCTCGGCGAAGCCCCAGAGCGCCGCCGCCAGGAGGACAAGCCTATTCCCACGGGGCAAAGGTCTTCTCCGCCGACAGGCTGGCGAAGCGGGCGGCGAGGATGTTCATGAAGGTTGCCCTGTCGCCCGGCCAGGTGATCGGTTCTCCGACGAAGATGTCGCAGAAGAAGGGCACCAGCAGGAACGAGCCCTTGGGCAGTGCCTTGCCGAGGCCGTGGGTGAACACCGGGACGACGGGCGCATCCGGGTTCTTTTCGGCAAGATGCGCAATCCCCTTCTTCAGCGCGGTCATTTCCTCCGGCGCGCCGCGGCTGCCCTCGGGGAACAGGATCAGGATCTCACCGCGTGCGAGCGCTTCGTGGCACTCGGCCAGCGGATCGCCGCCGGCCGTGCCTTTCTGGCGATCTATCGGGATGATGTGCAGGATGTTGAGCGAGAACCAGGCCATCGCCCTGTTGGCGAGGAAGTAGTCGGCGGCGGCGACCGGGCGCAGCTTGGCGATCCTGGCGAGCGGCGTCAGGCTCATCATCACCAGCGTGTCGAGATGGCTGTTGTGGTTGGCGACCAGGATCGCCGGCCCGTCCTCCGGCAGCCATTCGCGGCGGCGCACATTGAGGCCGAGGACGAACAGAACGACCACCCTGACCAGCAGGAAGAACACCAGTTGCAGGATCCGCGTCATCGGCCAGATCCCTTCAGGTGTAGAGATAACGGGTGAAGTGGAAAAACAGCGGTGCGGTGAAGGTCAGGCTGTCGATCCGGTCCATGATGCCGCCGTGGCCGGGGATCAGCGCACCGGTGTCCTTGACGCCGAGATCCCGCTTGACGGCCGAGACGGTGACATCGCCGATGAAGCCGGCTCCCGCGATCATCGCCCCGGCCAGGCCGGCATGCAGCGCCGAGAAGGGCGTCACCAGAGGCGCGACCAGAACGGCAAGCACCGTCGTCGTCAACATCCCGCCGAGAAATCCTTCCCATGTCTTCTTCGGGCTGACCTGCGGCACGATCTTGCGGCGCCCGAAGAGCTTGCCCCAGGTATATTGGGCAACGTCGTTGAACTGGGTCAGGAAGACGAGGAAAAGCAGTAGCCCGGCTCCTGAGGCCGCCGTTCCGCCAATCGATCCGGGGCCCTCGACCGGCAGCACCAGCAGGAAGGCGGCATGGCTCAGCGAGAACACGCAGAGCATCAGGCCCCAGTTGAGCGTGCCGACCGCTTTCAGGAACCCTTCCGTCTGCTGCGACAGGAGCATGGCGAAGGGCAGGAACAGGAACATGTAGACCGGGATGAAGACGGCGAACATGCCGTACCATTCGTCGGCAACCCAGTAGTACTGCACGGGGATCGCCAGATAGGCCCAGAACAGCACCCGCCGGTCGGCGCGGCGCGTCGGGATCATCGACAGGTATTCCTTCAGGGCGAGGAAACTCACCAGCGCGAAGACGGTGATCGACAGCGTCCGGCTGAGCAGGAAGGCGGCGGTGAAGACGGCGATCATCGCCCACCAGCTCGTCGTGCGTTGCACCAGTTCCGAATGATCGCGGGCGGGTTGCGTTTTCGTCAGGGTGAAGACGATCAGGCTGGCGGCGATCAGCAGCGCCCAGATGCCGCCAAGCGCGATGTGGATCGGCAGCAGGGTCGTCATGCGGGTCCGCCTTCGGCAAGCGCCTTGCGGGCGCGGTTGAGGATCGTGAGCGCGACGAGCAGCGCGGCGAGACCGATTGCCCAGCCGGCAAGGCCCGGCCCGACGATGCCGAGCCCGATCAGCAGCGCCAGCGTGCCCATGAGGGCGGCGCGGTCGCTCTTTCCCATCGGCCCGTCATAGCGGCGCGAGGCGCCGATCTGGATGGCAATGACGCCGGTCATCTCGCTGATCACCGCAAGCAGGCAGAAGAGGACGACAGCGGCCGGTGAAATGCCGGGCAGCAGCGCGAAGGGCAGGTAGATGGCGGTGTCGGAGACGACGTCGCCAAGCTCGTTGAGGATCGCACCGAGCCGCGATTTCTGATCGTGCTCGCGCGCCAGCATGCCATCGACGGCGTTCAGCGCCATGCGGACGAAGAGAACGGCCGGCAGCAGGATCAACGGCAACGGATGGCCCGGCCATATCGCGATTGCCGCGCCGGCCGCCACGGACAGCAGGATCGCGGCGAGCGTCACCTGGTTGGCGGTAGCGCCGGCGGCGGCCAGGCGGCCGACGGCCGGGCGCAGCAGGTCCTGGAAGCGGGATTTCAGCTCGTAGACGGAGGCCATGGCGATATCGGTTGCGCGGGATGTGGCGGGACTGCGAAGGACGGGCGATTCAACCCGACCGCGAGACAAGCGCGTTTTCGCCTTTTGCGCAATGGGGGCATCGGTCGGCCTTTTGCCGTCATGCCCCCCGTTGCCCGGTCAGGCCCGCTGCATTTCGATGATCGGGATCCTGCGCGCCACGCCGCCTCAGGCGCAGCGGGCGCCGGCTTCCGCCTTGCCCTTCATCCCGACAAGGCTGTCGCGCGGGTTGTATTGCGGCTGGGTCAGGGTGAAGACCTGCTCCAGAGCCGTGCCGGCATTGTTGACCACCGCCACGTCCTGGACGACCAGCGTGTCGCAACCGGTGCCCTGGAAGCGGATGCGGATGCGGAACTTGCGGGGGCCGTTGTCGGAGGGGCCGAACTCGCCGTCGAGGGCCGGATTGGCTTCCGTGACGGTGCGTTCCAGCACGACCATGTTGGGCTGGTTCTGGGCGATCGGCGTGCCGCGCTCGGTCGCGTTGGCGACGATGGTCTGGCGGATCGTCGCGGCGTCGGCGCGTACCGAGATCGACTGGGCGCCGGCCGGTACGGTCAGCACTTCCTGCTGCGGCTGAAGCGAGACATTGCTGCGCCGGCCCGACTGGCAGGCGGTGAGCAGCAGCGCGGCGGCGAGCACGAGGGACAGACGGAGCAGCATTACGGCATTCCCCAAGGAGAAGGACGGCCTGGAACAGGACGAACCATTTTGGCGACGGGCGGGACGCCAGCCACCGGCTTTCGGTCGCAAATCAACATGCGCGCGCAAGGTTAACAAAGACTGGGTAGGGCGACATCCCGGCGATATTGCCAACCCGGTCCGCGCACAGGGCATGGGAGATGACCGGCGCGAAGCGGCTCAGAATGTATCACCGGAGGTGAAGCCTCCGCCGCCGAAGGACCCGCCGCTGTCGAAGCCGCCGCCTCCGAAACCGCCGCCGCCATGACCGGAACCGCCCATCGAGCCGGGCAGGCCGACGCCGCCGGGAAAACCGATGCCGCCACCCTGGCGCTTGCGCTTGCGGCGGGACTTCTCCGCCTTGGCCCAGTAGTCGGCCCCCGACAGCGCACCCTTGGCGAGTTCGCCGAGCAGGACGCCGGTCAGACTGTCATTGTCAAAGGTCGAATCCCATGTGTCATAGCGCTTCTGGCGGAACTGGCGGGTGACCTTGACGAGCTCGTCGCGGCGCCGCCCCATGTCGCGCAGATCCTGCTGATCGGCCTCGATGGTGCCGGTGCTGCGAGTGATGCGGGCATCGAGGTCCTGCAGGCGGCGAACGATGCGTTCGTCGTCGGGCGAGGGGGTGGCGAGTGCCTCCTGCCACAACGTGCCGAGCTCTTCCGATTGCAGCGAGCGCAGCAAGGCCTCTTCCGCCGTGCGGTAGTCGGCATCCTCGCCGGAGAGGTAAGGCTGCTCGCGGCGGGCCACATCCTCCAGCTCCGCCTCGAGCTTCTCGAGCGTCGCCGTCGCCTCGGCGATCCCGGCCTCCGCCGTCTCGATGGTCGCGGCAAGGTCCTCGCCGGCAATGTCCGCGGCCGCGGCGCGTGAAAGCTGGCCAAGTCTTGCCTTCTCGGTCTCGGCTTCCGCCTCCCGGTCGAGCGCGTAGGTCTCGAGCCTTTCGGGGATCTGCACCAGCATTGCGTAATTGGGCCGGGCATCGTCATAGCGGATGACCCGCGCCACCCAGCGGTCGAGCATGCGAATGACGCCCTTCGATGCATAGGCGGACGTTCCGAAACCGCGCTGCCAGAGATAAAGGAAGAGCGTGTCGCTCTCGTATGCGACACCCTTTTTCTGGCGGTCGGCCAGGGCCTGTTCGGCCTTGGAGCGGGCCGCTGCCGCGGTCTGCTCCGCCGCTTCTGCCGCCGCCCGCTGGGCTGTATAGGCCTCGTCGCCTGCAAGCTTTTCGTCGACGGCACCCAGGATCCCGTCAAGCCGGTCGCTGGCGCCGTCACGTTCGCGGGTCAGACGGCGTCGTTGCTCGGTCAGCTCGGCGATGTCG
Source organism: Stappia sp. (assembly GCF_965276915.1). Lineage (GTDB taxonomy): Bacteria > Pseudomonadota > Alphaproteobacteria > Rhizobiales > Stappiaceae > Stappia. The sequence continues at coordinate 4,197,186 of NZ_OZ255709.1, read as the reverse complement.
CTTTCCAGCTGATCGTGCTGGGCACGAAGAGCGGAAAGGGCGAGTTCGCGTTGCTCCAGCCGTCGCTTGGCCTCGGCCTCGTCGCGGTCGATCCGCTGGCCGAAGATCCTGTCGCCTCCTTCGCGCATGCGAAAGCGGGCGAGCTCGCGATAGGCGTCGAGCTCGGCCGAACGCAGATCGTTGATGTCGCGCATCGCCCCTTCGACGCGCCGCTTGAGCTGGTCTTCCTCATGCCGCAAATCGTTCAGGGCACGTTCGATGGACCCGAGCGTCTGCCGTCCACTCACCATGCCGGCCGCCCTCGCGCAGGTTCGCGTTGCTGTCGTTCAGTCCTGGCTACCATTGCGTGATCGCACCTTCGTCAACCCTCACGCGCCAATCCGGCTCCAGCCGGCCGCGTGCCTTGCTGCCGAGCACCGCATCGCGAACGATGCCGTCGTCTTCCTTGTCGCGGCGGACGGCGTCGAAGGTGGCGCGCGGCACGCGCTGGGCCCAGATATCGACGGACGAAACCGCGCCGTTTTCCTCGGAGGTGATCTCCTGGGAGATCACGTTCCCGTCCGGTGCCACCGCCTCGACCACGAGATAGTAGTTGCGGGTCGCGGTGTTCGCTTCCGGGATGCGGGTCACGCCGGTCGGCGTGCCGGGACGCGAAACGATGCGAACCTCAAAGACCTGGAGCAGGCGGGCTTCCAGCTTGCGCATGTCGGCAAGCGTCTTTCGCGCCGCCGCTACATCGCCCGAGGCTGCGGCCGAGCGTCCGCTGGCAGCCAGCGTTTCCGCCCGCCGGATCGCGGCATCGACCTCGGCCACGTCGCGGATGCGGGTGAGGGCATCGCCGAACTCCGCCGGCAGCGTCCGGGTCAGTTCGATGCGCAGGGCCTCGGCGGCGCGTTCGCGCGGGGCCACCACAAGAAACCGCCAGGCGAGGAAGGCGGCCGCCACCAGCAGCACCAGCACCAACAGGGCCTTCGCCCATCGCATGCGCGTCACGTAGATCAGTGCCAGCGTGCGCTGGAAGCCGGCGGCAGGCGGTGCATAGACGAAACGGTTCTGCTTCAGGTTCTCGACGCCCTCAAGCAGGATCCGGTCGGGAACCTCGATCCCCTGGCTGCGATAGATGTCCCGCAGCCGCTCGATCATCTGCGCGTCGCGCTGTTCGGTTCCAAGCTCCTTGAGCGCGATTCGTTCGTCGTGGCGCAGCGTGTCGACCACGTCCATCGCCATCATCACTTCGTCGAGTGGCGCCCTGGTCGAGGCGGTATCGGAGACCATCCAATCGCTCCCCTGCGGTCCCTGGTCAGGGTGACCGGTTCCGGCAAGCGGAACCGGATCGTCCGGTGTCAAGAAACGACCGGCGCCAACCGGGCGCCGATCATGGTGTCCCCGGGGCCGGTCAGGCCCCGATCATGTTGCCTTGCGCGGCGAGCTTTGCAAGGCGGCGCTTGCCGTCCTCGACCGCGTCGCGGATCTCCTCGGAGTTCTTCGTCGACATGGCGCGCATTTCGGTGATGATCTCGCGCGAGTTGACTTGGAAGTTGACGACGGAATCGACCAGCTTCTTCACGGCGGCCGCCTGAACGGTCGGGCCGTAACCGGCCTTCAGCGCCGCTTCCTGCACCGCATCGCCGATCTCCGCCAGCGTTTCCAGCGACTTCGACACGCCGTCCTTCATCGCGTTGAGCGTTTCGGTGGACTCGTGCAGGCCCTGCAGGCCGGTGAAGGAGGCGTTGAGCGCCGTCAGCACGGAATCGTTGGTCGAGAAGAAGCTGACGGCCTGGGCGTAGACCCGCTCCTTGGCGTTGGTCGTCTGCATCAGACGCGCCATGATCACTTCCGAGGTGTTGTAGCCGATCGTCAGGTTGTCGGAGAGATCCTTGGCGATCTGGTAGCGCTTCTCCTCGTCCTGCATCGCCCGCATCCGCTCGTCGCGGCCAAGCTCGAGCCGGGCGCGGCCGGCCGGGTCGGTGCCCTGGTAGGCCTCGACTTCCTTGTTGGCTGCTTCCAGGTCGGCCTTGGCGCCGTCCAGCTTTGCCGTCGCGGTGGACAGCACCTCGAGGGCCAGCACCTCGGCCTGCTTCAGCGCGCCGCGGAAGTCGCGGTAGGCCTCCAGGATGCGCTGCTCGCGCTCGATCTGGTCCTTGGTGTCGCGGGCGACGTCGATATAGATGTCGCGGATCTTGCCGAAACGGTCGGAGACCGTGCCGCGTGTCATGTCGCGCCACTTGTTTGAGATGTTCTCGAAGAAGGAGATCTTGCCGTCGGAAAGCTGGTCGACCATGCCCTTGGCATCGTCGCGGATCGAGTTGAACGCCTCGGTGATCGCCTCGTAGCGCTCGCCGATCGACATGCCCTGGATCTCGTTGCGAACCACCTCGTTGAAGGTCTGGGACTGGCCGAGCGTGCGCGTGATGACCGCGATCTTGTCCGGCGAGAGATCGGAAATCTTCTCGAGCAGCGCGTTGATCGGCGCCTCGGCAGTGCCATCGGGCATCAGGCCCATGTCGCGCAGGGCGGTCATCGCCTTGTCGAGATATTGCATCGGGGAAAGTCCGGTCTGCGCCACTGTTTCAGCCATCGTCCGTCCTCTGTCTTGACTGTGCCGCCTGTCACGCATCGTCGTTGGCGTGCGGGGCACTTAAAGGTTGTGCCTGACCTTGTCCGGGGGAAAAGCGACCGGAACAAGGCCGCCTGCCGTCCCGGGGCAGGGCAAGTTAAGCACATAAAATGCGACAGTTACACGTCCCCGGCACGGAACCCCGCAGCCTCGCGAATTCAACGGATGCCGGTTGCCACACGTTCCGCAAGGGCGACGGCGATCTCCGCCGCCAGACGCGCATTGTTGCGCACCAGCGCGATGTTGGTTTCCAGGCTGCGCCCGCCGGTGATCTCGAAGATCCGCGACAGGATGAAAGGCGTGACCTCCTTGCCGGCGATCCCTTCCCGCGAGGCCTGGCCGACCGCTGTATCGATCGCATCCGCGATCTCCGCCGGCGGGATTTCCGCCTCCGCCGGCACCGGGTTGGCCACCAGTACGCCGCCATGGCCGCCGAAGCGTTCGCGCATGTCCAGAAGGTCGGCGATCTCCCGGGCCGTGTCCATGCGGTAGGGGGCGGCAATGCCGCTGTCGCGCGACCAGAAGGCGGGGAAGGCATCCTGCCCGTGCGCGATCACCGGCACGCCGCGCGTTTCCAGCACTTCCAGCGTCTTGGGCAGGTCGAGCAGCGCCTTGGCGCCGGCGGCCACCACGCAGACCGGCGTGCGGGCGAGTTCGTCGAGGTCGGCGGACATGTCGAAACTCGTCTCCGCGCCGCGATGCACGCCGCCGATGCCGCCCGTGGCGAAGACGCGGATGCCGGCCGCGTGCGCCGCCATCATGGTCGCCGCGACCGTGGTCGAGCCGGGCCGTCCGGAGGCGAGCGCGATGGCAAGATCCGCGCGCGAGCATTTCATCACGCCCTCGGCCTTTGCCAGTTGCTCCAGCCGCGCATCGGAAAGCCCCACATGGAGCACGCCGTCGAGGGCGGCGATCGTGGCCGGAACTGCGCCGGCGGCGCGGATGTCCGCCTCGACCTGCCGGGCCGTCTCGACATTTCTCGGCCAGGGCATGCCATGGGTGATGATGGTCGATTCCAGCGCCACGAGCGGCCGTCCGGCGGCCATCGCGGTTTCGACCTCGTCGCCGAGAACGATGGGCAAATCGGTCTGTGGCGCGGCGTTCTGTTGCATGATGCGGGTCCGTTCCTCAGCGATCCGTATTGGCGTTCCGTGGCGGCAGCCCGATGCGGCGAAGGCCTTGCCGGCGTGCCCGGCGTCGCTCGCCGGATGTTGCAAGGCGGGCCTGATGGCAGGGCCGGCCGGATTTCGTTGTCCTATAGGCCGCGTTCGCCTGTCCTGTCGAGCACCCGTTGTCCGGCGCGGCCACACGGCGATGCTTGCCGTTGCGGTCGTGTCACTGCGGAGCGGGAGCGATTGCCGGCCAGGACAGTGCATCGGCAACCGCGCCGGCCTGCGACAGGGTCAGGGCCGCCGCATTCACGCCGGCGTTGACGGCTGCGGCGAGAGGCAGGCCGAACTCCAGGCCCGCCAGGGTGCCTGCGATCAGCGCGTCGCCGGCTCCTGTCACGTCGACGACCGGTGTTTTCCGCGTCGGGATCCGGACAACCTTGCCATCGGTCGCAAGGACGACAGGTTCGGCGCCCTGCGAAAGGATCACCGCACGGGCGCCGTTACCGTGAAGCGCTCGCGCGAGACCCTCCGCATTCGTTTCGTCCGGGCCGGTTCTGTCCGTATACGATTTGTCGCGGCCAAGGATCGCGGCTGCCTCGGCGGCATTGCAGAACAACATGTCGAGCCGGAAAAGAACGGGCGTGAGGCGTGCAGCCTTCGCCTGTGAGACGGCATCTGCGGCAATGCGGCGCGGGCCTGCCGCTGATGCGAGGCTAGCAATCACGCTCGTCGGCAGGTTGGCGTCCAGAAACCAGAGGTCCGCCCGTTCGACTGTCGGGGCGGGCGGCAGGAAGCTGCCGGGGGCAAGTGCATCGGTGATGCGGCCGTCGACCACGGCGGCCGCCAGGGATCCGTCGGGATCATGCAAGGCGAGGTAGCGGCCGGTGGGCAGGGCGGAGCGCCGAACGGCGGAGACGTCTATTCCCTCGAGAACCAGACGCGTCAGCAGCGCATCCCCCTCGGCGTCCGTTCCGACATTGCCGGCAAGGGCGGTTGCGACCCCGAGCCTTGCAAGTGCGCGGGCGACATTGGCCGCGACCCCGCCGGGGCTGGCGGAAAGGCGCGCCGGGGTCGATGTCTCGCGCAGGATCGGGACGCCGGCATGGGCGATCGTGTCGAGGTGAATGGCGCCGAAAGCGGCAACGGGCATGGTACGGCTCCGGGAACACGGGCGTCCCTCATGCCACATTCGGGCCCGCTCCCGGAAGCGGAACCGTCGGGCCGAGACAAAGGTGATTCTCCGCTTCGGCCCTGCCGTTTCGATCTCGTCTCTCGCAAAGGTTGCAACAACGCGCCGAACGAAAATCGAACAAAAACGGTTTTATGATATTTTTCAGTATGTTGATACGTATTGTAAAATCAGAACAAAAGAGGTACAAAAGCGCAGTTTGAATCGCCAAGCGTGGCGTGGAATAAGGATGACATCCGATGGCTCAGAATTCACTCCGCTTGGTCGAAGGCATGCAGATGGACAAGAACAAGGCGCTCGAGGCCGCCCTTTCCCAGATCGAACGCGCATTTGGCAAGGGCTCCATCATGAAGATGGGGCAGGGGCAGGTGGTCGAGGTGCAGACCGTCTCGACCGGTTCGCTCGGGCTCGATATCGCGCTCGGCATCGGCGGGTTGCCGCGTGGCCGCATCGTCGAGATCTACGGTCCTGAATCCTCGGGCAAGACGACGCTGGCCCTGCACACGGTGGCCGAAGCCCAGAAGAAGGGCGGTATCTGCGCCTTCATCGATGCCGAGCACGCGCTCGATCCGATCTATGCCCGCAAGCTCGGCGTCAATATCGACGACCTGCTGATCTCGCAGCCGGATGCGGGCGAGCAGGCGCTGGAGATCTGCGACACGCTGGTGCGCTCCGGCGCCATCGACGTGCTGGTGATCGATTCGGTCGCCGCGCTGACGCCCAAGGCCGAGCTCGAGGGCGAGATGGGCGACAGTCTGCCGGGCATGCAGGCGCGGCTGATGAGCCAGGCGCTGCGCAAGCTCACCGCCTCGATCTCCCGGTCGAAATGCATGGTGATCTTCATCAACCAGATCCGCATGAAGATCGGCGTCATGTTCGGGTCGCCGGAGACGACGACGGGCGGCAACGCGCTGAAGTTCTATGCCTCGGTCCGTCTCGACATTCGCCGCATCGGCGCGATCAAGGACCGCGACGAGGTGGTCGGCAACCAGACCCGGGTCAAGGTGGTCAAGAACAAGCTTGCACCTCCCTTCCGCCAGGTCGAGTTCGACATCATCTATGGCGAGGGCGTTTCCAAGATGGGCGAGCTGATCGATCTTGGCGTCAAGGGCGGCATTGTCGAGAAGTCGGGTGCCTGGTTCTCCTACAACAGCCAGCGACTTGGCCAGGGGCGCGAGAATTCCAAGCAGTTCCTGCGTGAGAACTCCGAGATCGCCGACGAGATCGAACTGGCCGTCCGGCAGAATGCCGGCCTGATTGCCGAGCGCATCACCGATCCCTTCGCGGAAGGCGACAACGAGGATGCCGGCGAGGCGTGATCACGGGCGCGGTCGTTCCCCGTCCCCTCCAATCGCGAAGGGCGGGCACCGCTCCGCGGCCGGCATGCGCGCCGGTGACAGTTTTCCCGAATAGTGGCGGGGCCTCGGGTGCAGGTTTCCGGTTGCGAGCCTTTCCGGCAGGTGCGCCGGGAAGGGCCCTAGGCATCGCCGGATCCGTCAATCGGGATCTTCCCCTCGACCGGCAGCCGGGAATGCCCGCAGCCGGAAAATGCCTGCCACCGGAAATGCCTGCCGCCGGGCAGACGGCAGCCCGGAATGCCTGCTCAAGGAGGCTCCCGCGAAGGCTCCGCCAAACGAACCTTGCGGGATGTCCGGTTGCAATGGCGATGCCGGCGGCGTGTCACGTTCGCGATATCCTGCCGCTGGCCGGCCGTTGCCGCTCACGCCTGCCCGCCCGTCCTGCCTCTCGCTGTCTGCATCAACACTCCGCCCGGCAATCGCCGGTCCGCCAGCCGTCCCGTCGCCCGCCTGCATCCGCTGGCGGGCGGGCGCTGCCGGTTGCCTGCCTCCCGCTGGACTTGTCGGCGGCGCAAAGCTAAAAGCGGGCTCAAGAACGAAGTCAGCCGCGTACCCCCCTTGTCCGAGGTCGAAAACCGCCGGGGCGGGCGGGTCGGCGCGGCAAAACGGGTGGCATCTTCATGAGCGGCGTAAACGAAATCCGGTCTGCCTTTCTCGAGTACTTTGCCCGCAACGGCCATGAGGTCGTCGCGTCGGGTCCGCTCGTGCCGCGCAACGACCCGACCCTGATGTTCACCAATGCCGGAATGGTGCCGTTCAAGAACGTCTTCACCGGCCTTGAGAAGCGCGATTACAATCGCGCGGCGACCGCACAGAAATGCGTGCGTGCCGGCGGCAAGCACAACGACCTCGACAATGTCGGCTACACCGCCCGGCATCACACCTTCTTTGAAATGCTGGGGAACTTCTCCTTCGGCGACTATTTCAAGGACCGCGCGATCGAGCTTGCCTGGAACCTGATCACCCGGGAATTCGGTCTGGCGAAGGACCGCCTGCTGGTCACCGTCTATGCCGAGGATGACGAGGCGTTCGGCCTGTGGAAGAAGATCGCCGGCCTCAGCGACGATCGCATCATCCGCATCGCCACCTCCGACAATTTCTGGGCGATGGGCGACACCGGCCCCTGCGGCCCCTGTTCGGAGATCTTCTACGACCACGGCGACCATATCTGGGGCGGTCCTCCGGGATCGGCGGACGAAGACGGCGACCGGTTCATCGAGATCTGGAACCTCGTCTTCATGCAGTTCGAGCAGCTGCCCGGCGAGCGGGTGGCGCTGCCGCGCCCGTCCATCGATACCGGCATGGGGCTGGAGCGTATCGCCGCCGTCATGCAGGGCGTTCACGACAACTATGACATCGACCTGTTCCGTGCCCTGATCTCCGCCTCGCAGAACGCGGTTGGCGTGGAGGCGGAGGGCGATGCGCGCTCCAGCCACCGGGTGATCGCCGATCACCTGCGCTCGGCCAGCTTCCTCATCGCCGACGGCGTGCTGCCGTCCAACGAGGGGCGGGGCTATGTCCTGCGCCGGATCATGCGCCGCGCCATGCGCCATGCCCACCTGCTTGGTTCCGAGGAGCCGCTGATGTGGCGGCTGGTGCCGACGCTGGTGCGCGAGATGGGGCGTGCCTATCCCGAGCTTTCCCGCGCCGAGGCGCTGATCACCGAGACGCTGAAGCTCGAGGAGCGCCGCTTCCGCAAGACGCTGGCGCGCGGCCTGACGCTGCTTGACGATGCCAGCGGCGACCTTGGCGAGGGGGCGGAGTTCGACGGCGAGACCGCGTTCAAGCTCTACGACACCTTCGGTTTCCCGCTCGACCTGACGCAGGACGCATTGCGTGCCCGTGGCATTTCGGTGGATACCGAGGGCTTCAAGGTCGCGATGGAGCGCCAGCGGGCCGAGGCGCGCGCCGCCTGGTCCGGCTCAGGCGAGGCGGCCACGGACACGGTCTGGTTCACTCTGAAGGACCGCCTGGGTGCGACCGACTTCCTCGGCTACGACACGGAAGTCGCCGAGGGCGTCGTCACCGCCATGGTGCGCGACGGGGCCGAGGCGATGGAGCTTCAGGCGGGTGACAGCGGCCTGATCGTTCTCAACCAGACGCCGTTTTACGGAGAGTCCGGTGGCCAGGTCGGCGACACGGGCCGGATGCGGGGCGAAGGCGGCGTCGAGATCGAGGTCACCGGCACGCAGAAGAAGGCGGACGGGCTTTTCGTTCACGAGGTGAAGGTCATTGCCGGCAAGGTCTCGCTCGGCCTGCCGCTCGAGCTTCTGGTGGACAGGGCCCGCCGCGCCGCGATCCGCGCCAACCATTCCGCCACCCATCTGGTTCACGAGGCCCTGCGCGAGGTGCTGGGCACCCATGTGGCGCAGAAGGGTTCGCTCGTCAGTCCGGAGCGGCTGCGTTTCGACTTCTCCCATCCCAAGCCGGTGGAGGATGGCGAGCTTGCCCGGGTGGAGGATCTCGCCAACGCGATCGTGCTGCAGAATTCCGGTGTCGAGACCCGGCTGATGGGCGTCGACGAGGCGATCGAGCACGGGGCGATGGCGCTGTTCGGCGAGAAGTACGGCGATGAGGTTCGCGTTGTCTCGATGGGCGTGGCGACAGAGGGCGACAAGGCCGGCAAGACCTATTCGCTGGAGCTTTGCGGCGGCACCCATGTTGAGCGCACCGGCGATATCGGCCTGGTGACGCTGGTCGCGGAAGGTGCTGTCGCTGCCGGCGTGCGGCGTATCGAGGCACTGACCGGGGCGGCAGCGCGCCACCACCTTGCGACCCAGGACGCGCGCCTGCGCGAGGTTGCCGGCGTTCTCAAGTCCGGCCAGGCCGAGGTGGTCGAGCGTGTGACGGCCCTGGTCGAGGAAAAGCGGCGGCTGGAGCGCGAGCTTGCCGAGACCCGCAAGAAGCTTGCCATGGGCGGGGGCGGCGAGGCCGATGGCGGCGTCCGCGAGATTGCCGGCACGCGCCTTCTCGCGCGCGCGGTCGAGGGGCTCAACCCCAAGGATCTCAAGGGCCTTGCCGATCAGGCGAAGGAGCAGGTCGGCTCCGGCATCGTCGTCCTGATCAATGCCGGGGAGGACAACAAGGCGGCGATTGTCGTGGGCGTCACCTCCGACCTGACGGACCGTCTCAGCGCGGTTGACCTGGTGCGCGTCGGTTCCGAGATCCTGGGCGGGCGCGGCGGCGGCGGGCGACCCGACATGGCCCAGGCCGGCGGCAGCGATGCCTCGCGGGCGCAGGAGGCGATCGACGCGATCGCTGCGCATCTGGAAAGCACGGCCTCGCTGACACAGGCGTGAACGGGATGGAGCGGAACCCTCAGCGTGACGATGCGCCGGGCGGTTCCGATCCACACACGACTGCCGGCCGGGCCGCACGCGGCGGGCCGCGTGCGCAGCGGGGTCTGAAAGCGCGCCTCTACCGCTGGCTGGAACTTGGCTCCGCCGGAGATCCGCAAGGCCGCATCGTCGACCGCGTTCTCGTTGTCTTTATCTTCGCGACTGTCATGCTCGTGCTTCTGGAGAGTTCTCCGGATATCGAGGCCCGCTGGGGCGGGCTTCTCTATCTCGCCGAGCTATGCGTCGGGGCGACCTTTCTCGCGGAATATGCGGCGCGGCTCTGGGTTGCCGACCTGCATCCGCCCTATCGGCGACTGAGCCCGCTTGTCGCTCGCTGGCGCTATGCCCGCCAGAGCGCGGCAATCGTCGACCTGCTGGCGATCTTGCCGTTCCTGGTCAGCCTGCTGACGCCGTTCGACCAGTTGCAGGCGTTTGTCGTGCTGCGCCTCCTGCGGTTTCTCAAGCTGGCGCGCTATTCGCCGGCGCTACGGTCCCTTGCCAATGCCATCGGCGAGGAGAAGCACGCGATCGTCGCCAGCCTGATCATCATCTTCGGCGCCATGATCCTGTCGGCGACGGCCATGCATCTGGCCGAAGGGGACCTGCAGCCGGACGTCTTCGGGTCGATACCGCGCGCCATGTGGTGGGCGACGGCGACGCTGACGACCGTCGGCTATGGCGATGCCGTGCCGATATCGGCTCTGGGCAAGATGATCGGCGGGGTCGTGATGCTGCTCGGCTACGGCCTGCTCGCCCTTCCGGTCGGCATCGTGGCGACCGCGTTCGCGCGGGAAATCCACTCGCGCGATTTCGTCGTCACCTGGGGCATGGTTGCGCGGGTGCCGTTGTTCGAGGATTTGAAGGCCGCCGAGATCGCGGAGATCGCGCGATTGCTTCGTGCCCAGTCGGTTCGCGCCGGCACCGTCGTCTCGCGGCGCGGAGACGAAACGAGCCGCATGTATTTCATCGCCGACGGCGCGGTCGAGGTGGAGATCGGCGATCGCCGTCTCCGGCTGGAGGAAGGCGCGTTTTTCGGCGAAATGGCCATTCTCGGCCACCGCCGCAGTCTGGCCGAGGTCACCGCACTGGAACCGACCCAACTGATGGTTCTGGAGGCGCATGACCTGAACAGGCTGATGCGGGAGAAGCCGGATGTGGCACGCAAGGTTCTGGCCGAGGTCGAGGAGCGCACCCGCGAGGTTTCTGCCGGAGAGGGCGGGGGAGACATCATGGAGGAGGAACTGGCTTCCGCGACGACGATCCCGGGCCTGCTGGACGACGAGCCGGCGCAGGATGAACCGGAAGAGGAGCCGGAGGCGGATCTCCTGGACGCAGACGACCTCAAGCCGCCTCCGTCCCGCGGCTGACGACCGGCCGTATCCAGGGCGCGGCCGTTAAAGACCGGTTGCTTCTTAAACCATCTCGCGGCGTTGCAAGCAGCAAGGGCGGGTCGCCCTTCCAGTCATGAAACCGGGTGAGGCGTGCCGGAAACGGAGCGGATTTCAGTTCGGGCGAGCGCACCGTCTCGGCGGTGAGCTCGCGGCGCCTCGCGCCTCAGGCAGGTTCCGCCTGGAGCAGCCGGAGGAAGCGGGAGAGGTCGGCGCCCGAGGTCGCGACGACCGTGTCGGCCATGCCCGGCATCGCCGGGTCGCTCCCGCCCGGCGTCGCGGCGGCGATCACGTCGCGCAGGCGTCTTGCGATGGCGGGGGCGGGGTCGAGCCACTCGACCGGCCAGGGTGCGATAGCCGCCAGTTCGTCCGCCAGAAACGGAAAATGAGTGCAGGCGAGGACGACGACATCGGTTCGCCTGTCGTCGCGCGAGACGAAACAGGCGGCAGCCTCGGCGGCGAGCGCCTGCATGTCCGGCACGCGACCGGCGAGCTTGTCCTCGGCAAGGGCGGCGAGCCGCTTCGACCCCACCAGCGTGATTGCAACATCGGGAGCGAAACGGCGAATCAGGTCGAACGTGTAGTCGCGGCTGACCGTGCCGGGGGTTGCGAGCACGCTGACCAGGCCCGAGCGCGTGCGCTCTGCAGCCGGCTTGATCGCGGGAACCGTGCCGACCACCGGAATGTCCAGCGCCTGCCTCAGTGGCGGCAGGACCAGGGTCGATGCGGTGTTGCAGGCGATCACCACGGCCCGGGGCCGATGAAGGCGAACGAGGTCCGTGACGGTCGCGACACAGTGGCGGGCAAGGGCATCCCCGTCCCATGCGCCATAGGGGAAGGCGGCATCATCGGCGGCGTAGACAAGCGGCAGTTCCGGCATCAGGCGCCGGACTTCGCGGGCGACCGTGATCCCGCCGACGCCGCTGTCAAAGACCAGAACCGGTGCCTGCTGGGTCACTGCGCCGAAGTCTCCCGGAAGGTTATAGCTGGTCCGGCTCTGTGCTGCGCGGCCGTGTGGCCCGCCCCTCCAGCGCCGCGATGACGCCGCGCAGGGTCTTCACTTCCTGGTCCGTCAGTGCGGCTTTTTGAAGGATGTTGCGCAGGTTGCGCACGATGGAGGGGCGCTTTTCGACCGGGCGGAAGAAATTGACCGTGTCGAGCGCGCCTTCCAGGTGTTCGAACAGGCGAACGAGGTCGTCCTTCGTCGCCGGCGGGTTCTGGAGCTCGTCGAGGCGGAAAGGCAGGGCGCCGTTGTTCGCCTTGACGCGCCATTCATAGGCGCACACGAGCACCGCCTGGGCAATGTTCAGCGAGGCGAAGTCGGGATTGACCGGCAAGGTGACGATCTCGTTGGCCAGCGCCACCTCGTCATTGTTGAGCCCCCAGCGCTCCCGGCCGAAGAGATAACCGATCCGCGTGCCGCCGGCACCCAGCCGGGTGGCGATGACGGCGGCCTCGTCGGGGCCGCGCACCGGTTTGGCGACCTCGCGCGAACGCGCCGTCGTCGCGAAGACATGGCCGAGGTCGGCAACCGCCGCCTCGACGCTGTCGAACACCTGGACGGCGTCGATGACGTGGTCGGCGCGGCTGGCCGCGGCACGCGCCTTCTCGTTGGGCCAGCCGTCGCGCGGGTTGACGATGCGCAGGTCGGTGAGGCCGAAATTCGCCATGGCCCGGGCGGCGGTGCCGATGTTCTCGCCAAGCTGCGGCTCGCACAGGATAACGCAGGGCGGAACAAGGTCGACGTCCCGCGCGGCGGGATCAATGGAGGCGTTGCGTGTCATGCGCCGGCAGATATCCCAATCCGGCGCGCATTTCCAGTGGAGACGCACCGGGGCCGTACTCACAGCCGCCGGTCATCGACAGCGCCGCGTCACGCGCTACACTCGGACTGCCCGCATTCCGGGGTTGCAACACGGTGGATCAATGACATGACAGATGCTCCCGCTCCCTCCATCACGGACATCGTGCGCGCCAAATGGGGCTGGTTTCTCGCCCTTGGCATCGCGCTGGCGCTTGGTGGCGCCTTGATGATCGCGCTGCCGCTGGCCAGTTCCATCGCCGTCACGATGATCATCGCGGCGGTCTTCGTTGTCGGGGGCATCCTGCAGATCTGGCACGCCTTCTCGGTGAAGGGGTGGAGCGGGTTCCTGTGGAACGTTGCCACCGGGCTGATCGCCCTGATCGGCGGGGCGGCGGTCTATTACAACCCCTTGGTCGGCACCTTCACGCTGACGCTGGTCGTGGCCGGCATCCTTCTCGCCCAGGGCGTCACCCAGATCCTGCTGGCCCTCAAGGTGCGTCCGCATGACGGCTGGGGCTGGGTGCTTGCGGCGGGCATCATCTCGATCCTTGCCGGCCTGTGCATCTGGCTGGAGTTTCCCACCTCGGCGCTGTGGGCGCTCGGGCTGCTCGGCGGCGTTGCCGTTCTCACTAATGGATGGAGCTATATCGCGATCGCGCTGGCGGCCAGACGAACAGACACCAGACGAACGGGCACCTGAGGAGCGGGAATCTGAGGAGCGGGAGCCTGAGAAAACCGGCCTGAAGGCGGGACGGGCACGACGTCCAGAACCGCAGGCTCCCGTCGCCGGCTGTGCCGGGCCCGGTTACTCGGCCGCGGCCAGCTGGGCGGCGTCCGATGCCGCCAGGCGCTTCGCCGGTGCGAAGTCGATCCGGAAAGTGGAGCCTTCGCCGGGCACGCTCGTTGCATCGAGGTCCCAGCCGTGACGGCGGGCAATGGCCGAGCAGATCGCCAGTCCCATTCCGGTGCCGGCATAGCGGTCGCGCGGATGCAGCCGCCGGAACGGTTCGAAGACCTGCGCCTTGTGGGCCATGTCGAAGCCGATGCCGTTGTCCCGGACGATGACGGCCAGCGGGGCGCCGTTCTCGTCGCGTTCGGCAAGGATCTCGATGCGGGGACGCCGTTCGGGATCCCGGAACTTGATCGCGTTGCCGACGAGGTTCTGGAAGAGCTGCTCCAGGAAAACCGGGTCGCCGAGCAGTTCGGCATCGCCCTCGCTCAGCACGATCTCGGCCTCGCCCTCGCGCACCCGCTCCGACAGGCTGTCGCGGACGCGGTCGATGAGGACGGACAGGCGCACCGGCTCGTTGGAGAGTTCCCGGTCGGAGGCGGCCGAATAGTTGAGCAGGTTGGAAATCAGCGTCTTGGCGCGGCCGGCGGAGGCGCGCATGACATTCGCCGCATAGTCGATGGTCTCGCTGTCGCTGTTGGCAACGCCTTCCAGCAGCAGGTCGCTGAAGACGGTGATCTTGCGAACCGGTTCCTTCAGGTCGTGCGAGGCGAGGTTGTTGAACTGGGTGAGCCGTTCGTTGGCGGACAAGAGCTCCGCATTGGCGTGGGCAAGCTCTCCGGTGCGTTCGGCGACCCGGCGCTCCAGCTGCGTCTGCAGGCGCACCAGCCGGCGGCGGTCGCGCAGCAGCAGCAGGCCCATGGAGACGCCGGCGACCAGCAGGCCGATGATCAGGAAGAGGACGAGATCGACGGTGCGCTGGAGAACGCCGCGCTGGCGCGAGGCCGCCTCCAGCTGCAGACGGTACACGGCGGAACGGAACGAATCGAGGGTGGATTGCAGCGCCTCGAAGTCGCCGCGCAGCTTGAGGGCGGCGCCCACGTCGCCGGCGCTGATCCGCTTGATCAGCGGGTCGGACGCAAGCAGGGTCTTCTCGAGCTCGGCCATCAGCGGCACGGACCCGTCGACACGCACGAGTTCCTGGCCGGCCTCGCCCTCGTCGAGGCGCATGGCGCGGCTCCACAGGATGTCGAAACGTGCCGACACCTCCTGGCGATGGCCCTCGCCGCCGTCATGCACGATCATCGTATTGAGGGCGTGCATCAGGTCCTGGTACTCGACCACGAGCTGTGCCGTGTACCAGATCAGGCTCTGACGGTATTCGGAGCGGTCTTCGCTGTTCTGGCGATTGAGGGTGGATACCACGATGAACAGCGAGCCGGTGATGATCGCGACGCCGATCATGAGGGACACATAGAGTGCCCGCACCCATTTCGCGCTGAGGTCCATTGCCACCCGGTCCACTCGACGCACGCGCACAATATCGTGCGGGTGTCCTGTCGAGGCAGCTTACAATCGACGCGGCGTCGATGGAAGCGGCATTTCAACCAGAACTACCCAGCGTCGCCGGCTACCACTATGATCTCGCGGATCTGCCAGATCGAGCGCGAGTAGTAGAGTTCGCTTTGCAGCGCCTCGTGCTGCGACCAGGGATAGATCAGCCAGAGCGGTCCGCGGTCGCGGATGCCGATATCCTGCCCGTCGGCGCGCATGGCGAGAATGACATCGTAGTTGCGGGCGTCCTCGATGGGAACCTCGACTCTGTAGTTGTTGAGCGCGACCGCCTCGATCCTGTCGCCGCGCGCGCCCACATGGTCGAGCAACTGTCGCAGCAAGGGGCCTTCGAAGAAGGTCGTGCGCCGGGTCCAGGGGGTGTCGGTGGAAACGCCGGTCATGCCGATGCGCTTGAGGTCGGCGCGGGTGAAGGCCCGGGGAGCGTTGCCGGCGATGGCGCCGCTGACGACGAGAACCGGCTTGTCCGACGCCGCAGCAGACCGCATGCCGAACGGGCCGGCAGCGACGAATGCCAGGCAGATCGCGAGAATGACCGCGACACGGCCGGCCAGGCGGCCCCGCCCGTATCTATCGAAATTGCCCATTCCGCACCATTCGAGCCGCATCCTCCCTCCGAATCTTTTACAGGGGAGGTATGCGACGAATAGGCAGTTCCCGCAAGCGTCGGCGCCGATCGTGGTTACGCCCTGGGGATCACGGGGACAGCCTCAAGCGGCATTCGCGGCACGACCTTGCGTGCTTATTGACGAATGGCCGGCTTCCCGTTTCGCCGCCCCTTTGGTATAGGGGCCGCGCGGTCGCTGCGACCGGCGGCGCCAACCGGTCATGGCAGGCGCGCCGGCAGGACCGGCGGTATCGGGCGCATGAGGCGCGGGAGCCACCCAAGACGCGAGGTCATCTGCACTATGGCGAAGATTAAGGTTGTCAATCCGGTTGTCGAACTCGACGGCGACGAGATGACGCGGATCATCTGGCAGTTCATCAAGGACAAGCTGATCCATCCCTATCTCGACATCGACCTGAAGTACTATGACCTCGGCATCGAGAAGCGCGACGAAACCGACGACCAGATCACCATCGACGCGGCCAACGCGATCAAGGAACATGGCGTTGGCGTGAAATGCGCGACGATCACGCCGGACGAGGCGCGCGTCGAGGAATTCGGCCTGAAGAAGATGTGGCGTTCGCCCAACGGCACGATCCGCAACATCCTCGGCGGCGTGATCTTCCGCGAGCCGATCATCATGCAGAACGTGCCGCGCCTGGTGCCGGGCTGGACCGAGCCGATCATCGTCGGCCGCCATGCCTTCGGCGACCAGTACCGCGCCACCGATTTCCGTTTCCCGGGCAAGGGCAAGCTGACGGTGAAGTTCGTCGGAGAAGACGGCACCACGATCGAGCATGAAGTGTTCGATGCCCCGTCGTCGGGCGTCGCCATGGCGATGTACAACCTCGACGATTCGATTCGCGATTTCGCCCGGGCCTCGATGAACTACGCGCTGGCACGCGGCGTGCCGTGCTACCTGTCGACCAAGAACACCATTCTCAAGGCCTATGACGGCCGCTTCAAGGATCTCTTCCAGGAGATCTTCGACGCGGAATTCAAGGACGCCTTCGAGAAGAAGAAGATCACGTACGAGCACCGCCTGATCGACGACATGGTCGCGGCCGCGCTGAAGTGGTCGGGCGGCTATGTCTGGGCCTGCAAGAACTACGACGGCGACGTGCAGTCGGACATCGTCGCGCAAGGCTTCGGCTCGCTCGGGCTGATGACCTCGGTGCTGATGTCTCCGGACGGCAAGACGGTCGAGGCGGAAGCCGCCCACGGCACCGTTACCCGCCATTACCGCCAGCACCAGCGCGGCGAGGAGACCTCGACCAACCCGATCGCCTCGATCTTCGCCTGGACCCGGGGCCTTGCCCACCGCGCCAAGCTCGACGACACGCCGGAACTGGCGAAATTCGCCGCGACGCTCGAGAAGGTCTGCATCGACACGGTCGAGTCCGGTCACATGACAAAGGATCTGGCGCTGCTCGTCGGCCCGGACCAGAAGTGGCTGACCACCAACGGCTTCCTCGACAAGATCGACGAGAACCTGCAGAAGGCGATGGCCTGAACGCCAGCCCTTGGGCGCCAACCCGTGAGCGCCAGCTGGTGATCACGTTCGAAATCCGGAAAAGGCGCCACCTGGCGCCTTTTTCTTTGCGACGTCGCGGGGCGGCCTTGCCTTGAGGACGGCCAGGATGAAAAGCTTTCCGGCGATGCCCGGGCGCGGCATCGACCGGGACATAAAGGGCAGGGGACAAGATGCTGTTTTCACGGACGGGACATATGCCGGTTTGGCTTGGAGCCATGGTCATGATGCTGTCGGTTCTGGCCGGAGGCTCCGGGGCGCTGGCGCAAGGCGCCTACGAGCCGGGGCGGGGCACGACCGAGCGCGCCGAACTGATGAACACGATCCGGCCGCTGGTCGAGGTACGCGTCGGGCCTCCGGTCGAATTCGTGATCGAGCGGCTGCAGGTCTCGGGCGGCTGGGCCTTCGCCATCGTGGCGCCGCAGCGCCCGGGCGGCGAGGCTATCGACATGGCGCGCACGGTTTACCGCGAACAGGTCGATTACATGGACGGATTGCAGACCTATGTCCTGATGCACCAGGCCTATGGACGCTGGAACGTGGTCGATTTCGCGGTTGGCCC
The DNA here is from genome assembly GCF_965276915.1 of Stappia sp. Taxonomy (GTDB): domain Bacteria; phylum Pseudomonadota; class Alphaproteobacteria; order Rhizobiales; family Stappiaceae; genus Stappia. Next base: position 4,179,378 of record NZ_OZ255709.1, on the reverse strand, counting down.
GACCGATGCGTTCTGGGACGGAGATCCGCTCTACAGCCAGGTGCCGCACGGCCTGCTGCCCGGTACGGACTGAACCCCCGGTCCGCGTGCAGCGAGGGTCCCCGCAGGGGAGAAAGCCGGCGGATTCGTTTGACTCGCAGCCTGCTTTGGGGTAGGCATCGCGTCGCTTGGCGGGCCCTGTTGGCCCGCTTTGCATTTCACGCAACCGCGGGAAGCCTGCCGGCGCTGTTTGGCCGGGTTCCCTGTCGCCTCTTCCGATACCCGCACCGGAGGAGGAGAGGAGGTCGCGTTTCCTTGTAAAAACGCACATACAACGAAGGAACCGCGTATGTCGAAGCGCCATGGCGTAAAGTACAAGATCGACCGCCGGATGGGCGAAAACATCTGGGGTCGCCCGAAGTCTCCGGCCAACCGCCGCGAGTACGGCCCCGGCCAGCACGGCCAGCGCCGCAAGGGCAAGCTCTCCGACTTCGGCGTGCAGCTGCGCGCCAAGCAGAAGCTCAAGGGCTATTACGGCAACATCTCCGAGAAGCAGTTCCACAAGATCTACGTGGAAGCCTCGCGGATGAAGGGCGATACGTCCGAGAACCTGATCGGCCTGCTCGAGCGCCGTCTCGATGCCGTCATCTACCGCGCGAAGTTCGTTCCCACTGTCTTCGCCGCGCGCCAGTTCATCAACCACGGCCATGTCAAGGTCAACGGTCGCCGGGTCAACATCTCCAGCTACCGCTGTAACGCCGGCGACGTGATCGAGGTTCGCGAGAAGTCGAAGCAGCTCGTCACCGTGATCGAGGCTGTCCAGCTCGCCGAGCGCGACGTGCCGGACTATGTCGTCGCCGACCACAGCAAGATGAGCGCGACCTTCTCCCGCGTTCCGACGCTGGGCGACGTGCCGTACCCGGTCCAGATGGAGCCGAACCTCATCGTCGAGTTCTACTCGCGCTGACACCTGCAGTTTCGCCAGGCCTGCAAGAGGGGCGCGCCGATCGGCGCGCCCCTTTCTCGTTTGCGCGAGCGATCAGCCGGTGCGAATGCGACTTCTTCCCTTTTCATATTCGCGTGCTCGAATATGATGCCTTCAAAAGGGAGAGGCCACGGTGACCATTTCAAGACGGACAATTCTTGGCGGCGGCCTCGCCGCGCCGGCAACATTGCGGCTTGCCGCGCTTGGCGGGGCCTCGGTCGGCGGGGCGCTCCTGCCTTCGCCTGCGCGCGCCGCGCAGGACGCCCATCGCCTGACGCTGGGCGCAACGGAACTCACCATCCTGAGCGATGGCGGCTTGTCGCTGCCGGCCTCGACCCTGGCCGGCAATGTGGAGGAGGCTGAAAGGTCCGCCTTCCTGGCAGCCGGCGGTTTCGACACGGCGATGCGCGACAGCGCTCTCAACATCACCCTGATCCGTTCCGGCGATGCCTTGGTGCTCGTCGATACCGGGGCGGGCATGAATTTCTTCGAAAGCGCCGGGCTGCTTGCCGACAGTTTCGACGCGGCCGGCCTTGACCGGGAGGCGGTCACGCATGTGGTGCTGACCCACGCCCACCCCGATCATGTGTGGGGCATCATCGACGATTTCGACGAGGCGGAACGGTTCCCGAACGCCGGCTATCTGATCGGCACCGGGGAATGGGACTTCTGGATGGACCCGGACTTCCTGGCCAACAATCCGGAAGAGCTGCATTCCTTCGGGCTGGGCGCGCAGCGAAATCTTGGCGCGGTGGCGGAAAAGATCACCCGTGTCGGCGCGGACCATGCGGTTGTGCCGGGCGTGACGATGATCGCGACGCCGGGCCACACGCCGGGACACATGTCGGTTCTGGTGGAGGATGGCGGCGAACAGCTTCTCATTCTTGGCGACGCGCTGACCCACCCGACGATCTCCTTCGAGAGGCCCGACTGGCAGCCGACCTCCGACCAGGTGCCGGAGCAGGCGATCGCCACCCGCCGTGCGCTCCTCGACCGCGCGGCGACGGACGGGTTGATGCTGATCGGGTATCACCTGCCATGGCCGGGCGTCGGCAGGGTCGAGGTCAAGGACACGGCCTGGCGCTACGTGCCGGCGGGCTGAGGCCGGTCACACCCGGGACCGGACCGCGGCTATGGCGGGGGCGGGATGTCGGCCTTGCCCGGCGTCCCTATGATCAGCGAGCGCGTGTCGATGGTTGCTGCGCCGCGTCCGTCGGACTTCAGCACGACCGTGCCAACCGAGGCGGAGGCGCACGCTCCCGCAAGCAGGGCGACTGCAAGGCTGATCGGCAGAAGAGGGCGCAAGGCGGGCCTTTACGGTTTCCGGTTCCGGTGCGGTCCCGGCGAGCCGGAGACGCGACGACGGGAAGCCGCTCCAACGGTGACGGATCGGGATCGCGATTGCAACCGCAACCGCGCGGAATGCCGCCTCTCGTCCGCCAAGGGCTGTGAGCAAATCTGCCACATCGCCTGAAAATCATCGGCGGCCCGAACCGGACGGCGCTTGTTTGCTTTTCCGATGCTACCCGCATGCTAATGCAAGGGGGTAGTCGACACTCCGGAAGCACCAGAATTCACCATGAAGATCAGCACGATCACCAATCTGGCCTATGGCGTCACGGTCGCCCTCACGGTCCTGTCCGGTTTCGCGTTTATCATGTCCGGTCAGATGGCCGCCAACGAGCGGCGGGCCGTGGAAGTGCACATGGCGCTCAACGATCTCGGAGCCCGGCTTGAAGTCGATGCCGAGTTGCGGACGGACGAGGCCCGTCTCTTCGTCATGCGGGGGGACCCCGCCCATCTTGCCGTCTTCGACAAGGTCAACGAGGAGGAGCACCGGCTCGAGGAACTGGCCCGTCATGCCGAGACCCTCGGCGGCACCGATGATGAACTCGCCTTGCTGAAAGAGACCACGGCCACGATAGACCGGCTCGAGGCAATCGAGCGACAGGCGATCGAGGCGTATCAGGCGGGCGAGGTCGCTGCCGCGCGGGCCGCGCTTTTCGGCGATGAACACTATCGACAGCATGTGCGTCTCGTCGACGAGGTCGAGCGGTTCCGCAAGATGGTCGACATCAGGACCGGGCTTGAGCTGCAACGCGCGCAGATCTGGAGCGACTGGCTCGGTTTCATTGCGCGCATCCTGCTTGGCGTGACCGCGATCGTGTTTCTCGCCGTCCTCTATTTCGTCCTGCGCCGCCGGGTCTCCGTGCCGCTTACCCGCATGACCGGCATCGTCAAGCGCCTTGCCACGCAGGACTTCGCGGTCGAGGTGCCCCATGACGGCCGCAGGGACGAGATCGGCGAACTGACATCGGCGATCCGCATCTTCCGGGAAAACGGGTTGGAGCGCGAACGGCTCGACGCCGAGCGCCGCCGCGACCTGAAGATGAAGGATCTCATTCTCCAGATGATGCACCGCATGCAGGCCTGCCAGAAGGTGGCAGAGGTGGCGGATGTCGTCGGCCGTTTCTCGCCGCAGATCTTTCCCGAACTTGGCGGAGCGCTGTTCGTGCGCAGCGATCCCAGGGCGATGCTCAGGTGCATGGGGACGTGGCAATTGCCTGACGACGTCGCCGCGAGCCTGGATCCGGAGGACTGCTGGGGATTGCGGCGCGGCCAGCCGCATCACAGCCATACGGGCGGGGACGACGTGGACTGCACGCATCAGGTTTCGTCAGGCTCGGAATCGGCGCTGTGCATTCCCTTGAGCGCTCACGGCGACACGCTCGGCCTGTTGTCCGTCGCGGACATCTCCGGCGACGTCGCCTCGATCGCCGACTACAAGACCTATCTGGGAATGATCGGCGAGAACGTCTCCCTCGCCATCGCCAACCTGCAGCTGCGCGACCGGCTGACCAGCCTCGCCGTGCGCGATCCGCTCACCGGCCTGCTCAATCGGCGTTCGCTCGACCAGGCGCTGGCGAGGCATGCGCGCCAGGGGGCGGGCGTCGAGCTGACCTGCTTCGTCATCGACATCGACCATTTCAAGCGTTTCAACGACGAGTTCGGCCACGATGCCGGCGACACGGTTTTGCAGACAGTGTCCGGCGTCCTCACCGATATCGTCGGCGATCGCGGTACCTGCTACCGCTTCGGCGGCGAGGAATTCGCGGTGCTGCTGGCCGATGTGACGGCGGAGGAGGCCTACCAGATCGCCGAACATATCCGGACGCGCACGGCGACCCTGTCGCTCAGCCACACGGGCCGCATTCTCGGTACGGTCACCGTGTCGATCGGCATCGCCGACAGCCGCGACGGCCGGTCCCTGCGTACGGTACGCACCCGTGCGGACGACGCCTTGTTCGTGGCCAAGGCTTCCGGGCGCAACCGAACCCGGCGCGACGGCGACGCCGAAACCTGAGAGCCTGCCGCATGAGGCCGGTCCTCCGCGAAAGCGGCTTTCCGCTTGGCGCGGCTGCCGCAAGCCGTTATGCAACGGCGAGCAGCCAACATTCCGAGATATCCGGGACCGTCCCATGACCGATCTTGCCAACAGTGCGGAGAGCGACATACCGGCGCTCTTTCGCAATGCGCCGTCCTCGGTCGGTTTTCGCAAGCTGCGCAAGCGGCTCGTGCGGGAGGTGCGCGAGACGATCTCCCGTCATGCAATGGTCGAGGCGAGCGGCGCGCGGCCGCGCTGGCTGGTGTGCCTTTCCGGCGGCAAGGACAGCTACACGCTGCTTGCCGTGCTGCTGGAGCTGCAGTGGCGCGGGTTGCTGCCTGTCGACCTCCTCGCCTGCAATCTCGACCAGGGACAGCCGGGCTTTCCCTCGCATGTGCTGCCCGAGTACCTCTCCGCCAACCGCGTTCCGCACCGGATCGTGTGCCAGGACACCTATTCGATCGTCACCTCGAAGATCCCGGAAGGGCGGACCTATTGCTCGCTCTGTTCGCGGCTGCGGCGCGGACTTCTCTACCGCACGGCGCGGGAGGAGGGTTGTCAGGCGATCGTTCTGGGCCATCACCGCGAGGATGCGCTCGAGACGATGTTCATGAACCTCTTCCATGGCGGCCGGCTGTCATCGATGCCGCCGAAGCTGGTCAATGACGACGGCGACCTGATGGTGCTCCGCCCGCTGATTTCCTGCGCGGAAGCCGACATCGCCCGGTTCGCCAAGGCCATGGAGTTCCCGATCATCCCGTGCGACCTGTGCGGCAGCCAGGACGGCCTGCAGCGGGCCGAGGTCAAGCGCATGCTGGAGGAGTGGGAGCACGCCCATCCCGGACGGCTTGCCACCATGGCGAAGGCGCTGACCCAGGTACGGCCGTCGCATCTCCATGACGGGACGCTGTTCGATTTCGCGGGCCTTGCGCCCGGTCTCCCCGCCGCAGCGGAGCCCCGCGAGGAAGCGGAGGGCTGCGGCGCGGCGCTTGCGATGACGGCGCGGCTCTTCGCCGCCGAATAGACACCACCGTTCCAGACCGACACGCTGAGCCGGGAAGGGCACCTTTCCCGGCTTTTACTTTCTTTCCCGCGTTGCCATCGGCGGCGTGAATTCCCGGAACCAGACGATGACACTCCAGCAGCCTTGCGGCATCGATTTCGGCACGTCCAACTCAACGGCCTCGATCATCGATCGTGACGGCTCGGCCCGTCTCCTGCCCCTGGAAGGTGACAGCGTCGTGCTTCCCAGCACGATCTTCTTCCCCTTCGAGGAGCGGCATGTGCGCTTCGGCCGGGCCGCGGTCGGCGCCTATGTCGAAGGCATCGAGGGGCGGCTGATGCGGGCTCTCAAGAGCGTGCTCGGCTCAAGCACGATGGCGGAGAAAACCACGATCAAGGCGCAGCGCTGGACCTTTTCCGAGATCATCGGCCTTTATCTCGGCCAGGTGAAGCACCGGGCGGAGCAGGCCGCGGGGCGGCCGCTCGATGCGGTGGTGCTCGGTCGGCCGGTCCGGTTCGTCGATGACAACGAGGCGGCCGACCGCCGTGCCGAAGGGGAACTGGAGGCGATCGCCCGGGCCGCCGGCTTTGCCTCCGTCGCCTTCCAGTTCGAACCGATTGCCGCGGCGCTCGACTACGAGCGCTCGGTGTCGCGGGAAGAGCTTGCGATGATCGTCGACCTTGGCGGCGGCACGTCGGATTTCGCCATCGTGCGCGTGTCGCCCGAGCGCCGGCGCAGCGCCGATCGTCGCGACGACATTCTCGCCAGCGCCGGCATTCATATCGGCGGCACCGATTTCGACAGGCTCCTCAGCCTGCGCAAGCTGATGCCGGAACTCGGATACGGAACGCTGGCGCGCGACCGCCGGCGCGACCTGCCGAACTGGGCCTATTTCGAACTCGCCACCTGGCACAGGATCAATTTCCTCTACGCCCCGCAGGTGGACACCAGGCTGAGGGCGCTCAGGCAGGACGCGGACCGGCCGGATCTTGTCGAGCGGCTGATGTCGGTGGTCGCCGAGCGGCAGGGGCATGCGCTTGCCGGCGCCGTGGAAGAGGCGAAGATCATGCTGTCCGGCAGCGAGCTCCACCGTCTGCGCTTTCCGATGCGCGACGAGGATCTCGACATCGACGTGGCGCGCGAGGACCTGATCGCGGCGATCGAGCAGTCGGTCGGCGGGATCGAGGGCGCACTTGCCGGCTGCCTGACCCAGGCGGGCGTTCCGGCGGAAGCGATCTCGTCCGTGTTCCTGACCGGCGGATCGGCCTCCGTGCCTTTCGTGCGCGAACGGCTGACGCGCCTGTTCCCGCAAGCAGCGGTGGTGCAGGGCGATGTCTTTGGAAGCGTGGGGGCGGGGCTGGCGCTTGACGCGGCACGCAAATACGGCCCCGTGTGAGCCGTATTGCGTCGTGGTCGGGACAAGCGATGCCGTTCCGGATCTGAAGCAGGGCGGCGACGTCTCGCGGGGAAGCAGGCGTCACTCCGAGCGTGGCCAATCCGGTGTCAGGGCTGCTGCCCTCTCAGGACCCCTTGCCGACGGTGAGGCCGTGGTCGGAACCCGCGGGCCGGTTGCGCACAAGGATAACGAGAGCGGCAGGAGCCGCCGTTGCGCCTTCCGCCGCCAGCCCGCCATGGGAGCGGCAGGTGTCGGCGTCGCTGATGCCGTTGGCGGGCGCGAAGACCATGAGATTGACGCAGGAGATGCGGCGGAGGCCGGCATCCGACTCCTGAGCGAATGTTGCAAGACCCAGCCCCAGGCTGAGAGCGATACCGGTAACGGCGAGTTTCGCGATCCGCATCTGCCAATCCTTTCGGTGTCGGGAACCCCTGATACAACCGAGGACTATCCCGCCCGGACTGAGTACGACCTGAAGCGAGCGTTCATCTGACGTTCATCGTGGGTGATTCGGCAAATTTTGCCTAGTCTTCAAATTTTGTAAAAATAAAGGGCAGATCGACTTCGATCCGCCCTTTATTAACTATTTATTAACCTGTCAATTCAGGTGAAGGTCATGCCGACTGGCGCGTCTCGACGCCTTTTTCGGCAAGATGCGACTGCAGTTCCTGGTTCTGGAACATCTCGCGGATGATGTCGCAACCGCCGACGAACTCGCCCTTCACATAGAGCTGGGGAATGGTCGGCCAGTCGGAGAATTCCTTGATGCCCTGGCGCAGCTCGTCATCCTCGAGCACGTTGATGCCCTTGTAGGTGGCGCCGACATAATCGAGAATCTGCACGACCTGGCCGGAGAACCCGCATTGCGGGAAGGCCGGGGTGCCTTTCATGAACAGCACGACGTCGTTGTTCTCGACTTCGCTCTTGATCCAGTCCTTGATGCTCATTGTCCTGTCCTTTCGTTCCGCCGGGTCAAGGTCCGGCGAGCGTGGAATTGGTTGCGGGCGGGCCGCTATTCGGGAGCGCTGGTCTGCAACGCCAGCGCGTGCAGCTCGCCGCCCATGTTGCCCTTCAGGGCCTGGTAGACCATCTGGTGCTGCTGGACGCGCGTCTTGCCCTTGAAGGCATCCGACACCACGACCGCCGCATAGTGATCTCCGTCCCCTGCCAGATCGCGGATTTCCACCCGTGCGTCGGGCAGGGCCTCCTTGATCAGGGCTTCGATCTCGCGCGCCTGCATCGCCATACTGTCACGTCCTTCCTGTCGGGCAGTCCGCAGGGCCGGATGTCCGGTCCTGCAATCCTCGGTTTGCATTTCCTTCACGGCAATCCTTGCGGACGCCATGCGGCCGTTGCCTCAGGCGCCGGCCATGTAGCGCGGGAACCAAGTCTCGTGGGTCTCGCGCAGCTTTGCAACGGATATGGTGAGAATGTCCTCAACCGTCAAACCCGTGCCGCCGACATTGCCGATCTCGACAATCTCGAGCCCTTCGTCGAGCGCGTCCTCGACCACGGCCGAGGCCCTGTCCGCGGGGATCGTCACCACGTAGCGGGCCTGGTCCTCGCCGAAAAGCGCGGCATGGGCGGGGGCGGGAACCGCGACGCTCGCCCCCTTGCCACCGGCCATGGCCATTTCCGCGAGAGCGACGGCGAGACCGCCGGAGGAAATGTCATGCACGGCGGTGACGCGACCGGCGCGGATCAGCTCGCGAACGAAGTCGCCGCGCCGTCGCTCGGCTGCAAGGTCCACCGGGGGCGGCGCACCCTTCTCCTCGCCCAGAATGTCGCGCTGGTAGGCGCTCTGGCCGAGATGGGACCCATGGCCGCCGATCACCGCGATCACGTCTCCCTCGCCGGAAAAGGCAAGGCTGGCGCGCTTGGTCACATCCGGCAGCAATCCGACGCCGCCAATCGCCGGTGTCGGCAGGATGCCCTCTCCGCTGGTCTCGTTGTAGAGCGAGACATTGCCCGAGACGATCGGCATGTCGAGGGCCTCGCAGGCCGCGCCGATACCTTTGATCGCGCCGACGAGCTGTCCCATGATCTCGGGGCGCTCGGGATTGCCGAAATTGAGGTTGTCGGTGGCCGCCAGCGGCTCGGCGCCGACGGCGGTCAGGTTGCGCCAGCATTCGGCGACCGCCTGCTTGCCGCCCTCGAAGGGGTCGGCTTCCACATAGCGCGGGGTGACGTCGACGGAGAAGGCGAGCGCCTTGCCGTTGTCGCCGACCCGGATGACGCCGGCATCGCCCCCCGGCGAGGCGACGGTGTTGCCCTGGACCAGCGTGTCATATTGTTCGTAGACCCAGCGGCGCGAGGCGCCGTTGGCGTTGCCGAGGAGGGTCAGCAGCGCGTCCGCGTAGCTTTCGGGCTCGCGGATATCCGAGGCGGACAGCAGCGGCTGCTTCGGGCTTTCCGCCCAGGGACGGTCATATTCGGGAGCTTCGTCGCCGAGTTCCTTGATCGGCAGGTCCGCGACCGTCTCGCCCTGGTGGTTGACGATGAAGCGCAGCGTGTCGGTGGTCACGCCGACAATGGCGAAGTCGAGCCCCCACTTGCGGAAGATCGCCTTGGCCTCGTCTTCCTTCTCCGGCTTCAGCACCATGAGCATGCGCTCCTGGCTTTCCGAGAGCATCATCTCGTAGGCGCTCATGCGCTCCTCGCGCACCGGCACCTTGTCAAGATCGAGGGTGATGCCGAGATTGCCCTTGGCACCCATCTCCACGGCCGAACAGGTGAGGCCTGCCGCGCCCATGTCCTGGATGGCGACGACAGCGCCCGTCTTCATCAGCTCCAGGCAGGCTTCCAGCAGGCATTTCTCCGTGAAGGGATCGCCGACCTGCACGGTCGGGCGCTTTTCCTCGATGGTTTCGTCGAACTCGGCCGAGGCCATCGTGGCACCGCCAACGCCGTCGCGGCCCGTCTTGGCGCCGAGATAGACGACCGGCAGGCCGACGCCCTCGGCCTTCGACAGGAAGATGCCGTCGGCGGGCGCGATGCCGGCCGCAAACGCGTTGACCAGGCAGTTGCCGTTGTAGCGGGAATGGAACTCAACCTCGCCGCCGACCGTTGGCACTCCGAAGGAATTGCCATAGCCGCCGACACCGGCGACGACGCCGGAGACGAGATGGCGGGTTCGCGGATGCTCCGGCGCGCCGAAACGCAGCGCGTTCATCGCGGCAACGGGGCGCGCGCCCATGGTGAACACGTCGCGCAGGATACCGCCGACGCCGGTCGCGGCGCCCTGGTAAGGCTCGATATAGGAGGGGTGGTTGTGGCTCTCCATCTTGAAGACCACCGTCTCGCCGTCGCCGATGTCGACGACGCCGGCGTTCTCGCCCGGTCCCTGGATGACGCGCGGCCCGGTCGTGGGCAGCGTCTTCAGCCACTTCTTCGAGGACTTGTACGAGCAGTGCTCGTTCCACATGGCCGAGAAGATGCCGAGTTCGGTGAAGCTCGGCGTGCGCCCGATCAGCGCCAGAATGCGCTCGTATTCATCCGGCTTAAGGCCGTGGGCCTTGACCAGTTCGGGAGTGATCGCGATGTCGTTGGGGATCATGGGCGCCTGCAGCCTTGGATGCGAAAGATGCCGCCCGTTTAGCAAACCGGGAGGCCAAAGGGAATTGTAGACATTCCCTGTCGTCACACCCATCTTCGAACATGGGACGATCGACCACCTCCTCGTCCCGGTTTTCTCCCTCCCGCCAACATACCGGACCACCTCCATGCGCCGCATGCATCTCATCCTGAACGGCAAGTCCTCGCAGCGCGAGGATGTGCGGGCGGCTGTTGAACGCGTGCGCGAGCAGGGCGCCGAGCTTGAGGTGAGTGTGACCTACGATGCGGGAGATGCGGCACTTTTCGCGCGCGAGGCAGTGCGCCGGGAGGCCGGGGAACAGCCCGACGTGATTGTCGCCGGGGGCGGAGACGGGACGCTCAACCAGGTTGTCGCCGCCGCCCTTTCAGCGAATGCCGCGACGTCTTGCGCGTTTGCGCTGCTGCCGCTCGGGACCGCGAACGATTTCGCGGCCGGTCTCGATCTGCCGGTCGAACCGTATGCGGCGCTCGCCCTCGCGGCCTCCGGCACGCCGCGCAAGATCGACATAGGCCGCATCAACGAGCGTGTCTTCGTCAATGTCGCCAGCGGCGGGACGGTCACGCGCATTACCCGCGAGACGGATCCGCGCGCCAAGCGGTTGCTGGGCGGGGCGGCCTATCTGATCGCCGGCGCCAGCCGGATCGGCGAACTGACACCGAGCCGGGCCTCCTTCTCCGCCGACGGGTTCAGCTGGGAAGGACAGTTTCTCGCCATGGCCATCGGCAACGGGCGGATGGCGGGCGGCGGCGTGCCGCTCTGCGCGGAGGCGAAGGTCGATGACGGACGTCTCGACCTGACGCTGTTCCCCCAGCCCGAGGCCGACAACGTCCTGTCGCTGCTGTCGAGCCTGCTGCGCGAGCCCGACGGCAACCTGCAGGGTTATGCAAGGCGGGCGAGTTTCACCTCGCTGCGTGTCGAGGCGGAGGAGGAGTTGTCGCTCAATCTCGACGGCGAGCCGATGTCTGCCTCCCGGCTAGATGTCAGGGTCGAGCCGGGAGCGCTTCGTTTCGTGACCCGGGCCTGAGGCGCCTCAGACTGCGCCGGTATATTCGCCGCGCGCCGGATAGTCGTTCTTGCGCACGAAATCGAGGGCGCCGACCATCTCCTGGAAATGCGGGCGGACGAAGGGCATCGTCTGTACCGAGGCGAAATAGAGCGTGCCGTCGGTGCGGACCAGGAAGACGCCCGGCTCGGAGAAGAGCTCCGGCTCCTCGATGCCGATCGATGTCGTGCCGCGTCCGGTCGAGACGTAAAGCCCCCATTCGCGCGCCAGTTCGAGCGGCAATCCGTAGCCGAAGCGCAGGTTGGCTGCGCCGATCTTCTCGGCCATCGCGCGGGTGCGTTCCTCGCCATCGGAGGAGATCGCAATGGTCGTCACGCCGCGTTCGGCAAAGTCCGGGGTCAGGCGCTCCAGTTCCTTCAGATACGTGGCGCAGATCGGGCAGTGCAGACCGCGAAAGAAGACGACGAGCGTGGCGAAATCCGGAGCTTCGGACGCAAGGTCGAAGGTGCCGTGGTCGAGCGTGTCAATGATGAGGCCGGGAACGGGCTGGCGGGGGAGGAGGGGCATGGGCGTATCCTTCTGGGCAAAGGGGAGCGCCCGGCCGGCTGCCGGGCTGTCTTGGACGGGTGCGGGACGCATTGTCCGGAATTTCTAGATAGTGTATTCCTGAGCAACATCGATGCTAATTTCTTGCCATATCGTTCAGGTGCGCCATGGATGTCATGCAGAAGCGGGTTGACCGGCTGTCGGCCCTGATCGACCGGTTCCGGATCGACGCCTCCGTTCTTCATGCCCCGCTCGCGGGCAGGGCGCCGTCTTGCGTCAATCTCTTCCTGATCACCGAGGGCATGGCGGAACAGGCCTCGCGTCCCCGCTGGCTGGTGTTCCGCACGGGAGGTGCCCCGGCCGGGGGCGTGTCCGCGCCGCCTGAGGGCGATGTCGCGGTTGCCGCTCGGGTTGACCTGGGCGGGGAGGGATCGCCGCTGGCGATGGCCTTGCCGGCGGAGGTGCGCGTCGATCTTGAGGACGCGCCGGCGCTGGCTGCCGTGTCCACTGTTCTGCTGGAGGAAGTCGAGCGGCCGCGATGCGGCGGCAAGGCGATTGTCGACCGGCTTTGCGAGATCGTGGTGATCCGTTTCCTGCGACATGCGATCGAGACCGGCCGCGCCGAAAACGGGCTGATTGCCGGGCTGGGCCATCCGCAGATCATGCTGGCGCTGGTCGCCATGCACGAGGCGCCCGAGCGCCGCTGGAAGCTGGAGGATCTCGCCGGCCTGTGCGGCATGTCGCGCACCGCCTTTGCCACCACCTTCCGCGATGTCGTGGGGCGCACGCCCGGGGCCTATCTGCAGGACTGGCGGCTGGGCATCGCGCGCCAGGAAATCGGCCGTGGCGGGTCGCTCAAGACGGTTGCGGGGCGGGTCGGCTTTTCAAGCGCGGCCGCTTTCAGCCGTGCCTTCTCGCGCCAGTTCGGACATGCGCCGAGCGCCTGCGCGCGGGCCGGTTAGCGGGGCCCGCCGGTCGTCGGCCTTTCCAGCTGATAGACCGCGTCCGTCGCCTCCTCGAGGCGGGTCGAGATAGCTGCCTGGGCGTCGAAGAGGCCGCGATTGTAGAAGGCGTTGCCGATCTCGCCCGCCAGGAAATCCAGGAACTCTTCGGTCTCGAGCGTACCGATCTCCACATCGAGCTCATCGCGCAGATGTGCGCGCAACCGGTGCACCAGTTCCGTTTTCTCGTCGGTGCTGAAAGGGGAGCGGTTCATGGCGCCCTCCGTCGATCGAGCCCTCAGGCGGTGGCGAAGGCGTTGCTGATGCTCTCGAAGAAGGCGCGGCCGTCGGTGCTCGCCTGCAGCGGATCGACGTAATTCTCCGGGTGCGGCATCATGCCGAGCACGTTGCCGCCGGCATTGGTGATGCCGGCAATGTCGTTGATCGAGCCGTTCGGATTGGTGCCCTTGGCGTAGCGGAAGGCGACACGATCCTCTTCCTCCAGCGCGCGGATCGTGTCCGCATCGGCGAAGTAGTTGCCGTCATGATGGGCGACGGGGCAGCGCCAGGTCGCGCCTTTTTGCATCGCCGCGGTGAAGCGGTTTGCGGTGGAGGCCGTTTCCATCAGCACCTCGCGGCAGACGAAGGTGAGGGCGGCGTTGCGCATCAGGGCGCCCGGCAGCAGGCCTGCCTCGGTCAGCATCTGGAAGCCGTTGCACACGCCAAGCACGAGGCCGCCCTTGTCCGCGAAGGCGCGGACCGCATCCATGATCGGCGCGCGTGCGGCAATCGCCCCGGAGCGCAGGTAGTCGCCATAGGAAAAGCCTCCCGGCAACACCACCAGGTCGACGTCGGGCAGTTGCGTGTCGGCGTGCCAGACGGCGGCCGGCTTGCGGCCGGAGACCAGCTCCAGCGCATGCATCATGTCGCGCTCGCGATTCGAGCCGGGGAAGGTGACGACGGCGGATTTCATGGCGGGACGGCTCCCTTGGAGTTCGGACCAGAACGGGCTTCAGACCAGAAACAGCGCGGCGATCAGTGCAAGCAAGGCGGGCAGGACGATGAAGAGCGCTGCCTTGACCAGCATGAAACGCAGGGCCCGGGCGCTGTCCTCGTCCATGCCGGCCTCCCGCGTTCCTGTCGATCCGCGATCCCTTACAGGATCTCGATGTCGTAGTTCTCGATCACCGTGTTGGCGAGCAGCTTGTCGCACATGGCGGCAAGGTCGGCGCGGGCGCTGTCCGCGTCGCGGCCGCCAAGCTCGATGTCGAAGACCTTGCCCTGGCGCACGCTGTCGATGCCGGCAAAGCCGAGCGCGGCAAGGCCGCCCTCGATGGCCTTGCCCTGCGGGTCGAGGACGCCGGTCTTCAGGGTGACGGTCACGCGTGCTTTCATCAGGGCTCGTCTCCGCGAATGGGGGGCCGGCACGGATCGCGGCCGGTCGGGCTTTCGCGCCGCTTCTAGCGCGGCGGCCGTACGGAAGGAAGGGGCTTCTGTACATTTTGCATGATCCCATGCGCTCCGCACAGGCACGATCTCTAATCGGGTGTCGCCGTCGCCTCTCGCCGCTTACCAAGCCTGTCATTGGCAACGGCAATGGAGGGTTTCATGCCTGTACTGGAAAACAAGGTCGCGATCGTCACCGGAGCAAGTTCGGGCGTCGGCGCGGCAACGGCGCGGCTGTTCGCGTCCGAGGGCTGTGCGGTGGTCCTTGCGGCCCGCCGCAAGGCGGAGCTTGAGGAACTGGCAGCCGAGATCTCGCACAATGGCGGCCAGGCTGTGGCACTTGCCGGGGATGTCCGCGATGAGGCCTATGCCGAGGCGCTGGTCGACCTGGCGAAGAACCGCTTCGGCGGGCTCGACATCGGCTTCAACAATGCCGGCATGCTCGGACCGATGGGACCGGTCCCGTCGCTGTCGCTTGACGACTGGAACATGGCGCTTTCCACCAACCTGACCGGGGCCTTCCTCGGCGCCAAGTATCAGGTGCCGGCGATGGAGGAGCGCGGCGGCGGATCGCTCATCTTCACCTCGACCATCGTCGGGCACACGGTCGGCTTTCCCGGCATGGCAGCCTATGCGGCGAGCAAGGCGGGGATGGTCGGACTGATGAAGGTGCTGGCCGCCGACCACGGGCAGCAGGCGATCCGGGTCAACGCGATCCTGCCCGGCGGCATCGACACGCCGATGGGACGCGAGGCCGCCGACACACCGGAGGCACTAAGCTTCGTCGAGGGGCTGCATGCGCTGAAGCGGATCTCGAGCCCGGAGGAGATCGCCCGCTCGGTTCTGTACCTGGCCTCGGACGCGTCGAGCTTCACCACCGGCACGGCGATGCTGGTCGATGGCGGCGTCTCGATCAACCGCACCTGAGCAGCGTGCGAAGGCACCCCAAGCAAAAAACCCCGGCCAATGGCCGGGGTTTCCTCGTTCGTGACGGCCGCAGACATGCGGCGCGCAGGCGGTCCTACTTGACGAGAACCGGGCCTGTGCCGGCCGCGCGGTCATTGTCGTTGAGGATGCCGAGGCGGCGGGCCACTTCCTGGTAGGCTTCCAGCATGCCGCCGAGATCGCGGCGGAAGCGGTCCTTGTCCATCTTTTCGTTGGACTGGATGTCCCACAGGCGGCAGCTGTCGGGCGAGATCTCGTCGGCGACGACGATGCGCATCATGTCGCCTTCCCAGAGCCGGCCGCACTCGATCTTGAAGTCGACGAGACGGATGCCGACGCCAAGGAACAGGCCGGAGAGGAAGTCGTTGACGCGGATGGCCAGCGCCATGATGTCGTCCATCTCCTGCGGCGAGCACCAGCCGAAGGCCGTGATGTGCTCCTCGGAGACCATCGGGTCATCGAGAGCGTCGTTCTTGTAGTAGAACTCGATGATCGAGCGCGGCAGCTGTGTGCCTTCCTCGATGCCGAGGCGCTTGGACAGCGAGCCGGCGGCGACGTTGCGCACGACGACCTCGAGCGGGATCATCTCGACTTCGCGGATCAGCTGCTCGCGCATGTTCATGCGGCGCAGGAAATGCGTCGGAATGCCGATCCCGTTCAGGTGATTGAAGATGAACTCGGAGATCCGGTTGTTCAGGACTCCCTTGCCATCGATAATCTCGTGTTTCTTGTTGTTGAAGGCGGTCGCGTCGTCCTTGAAGTGCTGGATGAGCGTCCCGGGTTCCGGGCCCTCGTAGAGGATCTTGCCCTTGCCCTCGTAAATGCGCCTGCGGCGGTTCATAGGCACGTACCGTGTTGGAGAAAGAAAATCCATAACTGGCGGAGTTGCTCCGGTTGACTGCGGTCCCGAGCCCGGTGGACGCTGTCTGATCGGCCGTTCGGGCTGGTCGGGACGGTCATCGGAAGGCGCGAGAACGGCAGTTGCACTTTCGGCCCCCCGCTCGATGGCGCGGAACCTACACGATCGCCCGGTAAAGTACAATGAAGCGCGAAAAGAGAATTTCCGGTCCGTTCGGACGGGCAGGGACTTTCCCCGGAAACGCCGTGGACATGGCCTGTCAATGCCCGGGCGGGGGTTCTTATCGCGTTGATTTGGCGGCCTGCGAAGGATATGCAAGAGCGCACCGGATACCCATATGACAGAAGCCCGAGAATATGGCGCAATCCGCAACCCTTCCAGCGGCCACCAGCAACGGCGGGCCGCACCCGAGACGAGGCAGGAGACACAGGCATGAGCACGTTCGACCGTCGCGAGGAGGCCTTCGAGAACAAGTACGCCCACGACGAGGAGCTCCGCTTCAAGTCCGTGGCGCGCCGCAACAAGCTGCTTGGCCTTTGGGCTGCGGAAAAGCTCGGCCTCGATGCCGACAAGGCGCAGGACTACGCCAAGGAGGTCGTGCGCTCCGATTTCGAGGAGCCGGGCGAGGAGGACGTGTTCCGCAAGATCCGCAAGGACTTCGACGACGCCGGCGTTGACCAGTCGGACCATCAGATCCGCCGGACCATGGATGAGCTGCTGCATCAGGCCGCCGAGCAGATCCAGAACGAAGGCTGACGCCGCAACGCGAACCGATACCGGCGGCGTTCGCGCCGCCGGATCCTGCCGGCACCCGCTCACGGAGCCGGCACCTCCCTCCCGCAAGGATGTCCCCATGACCGCCGCTCCCTCCCTTGCCGCGCGTCTGCGCGCCGACGAAACCGTCATCACCGCCTGGTCGACGCTGGCCGTGCCGATCCTGGCGGAGCTGCTCGGGCGGGCCGGCTACGGTGCCGTGACACTGGACATGCAGCACGGCGCCCATGACGTGGCGACGGTTCGCGAGGGCATCGTGGCGACGCGGCTTTCGGGTGCGCATGCGGTGGTGCGCCCGCCGGTCGACGATTTCGCCACGGTCAGCCGGGCCTTCGACCTCGGTGCCGAAGCCGTCATCATGCCGATGGTGAATTCGGTCGAGGACGCGCTGGCGCTGGTCGGGGCGGCCAAGTATCCGCCGGTTGGCGCGCGCAGCTGGGGACCGCATCGCGGGGCGATGCTGCAGGGCATGACGGCGCCGGACTATCTTGCCTCCGCCAATGCCGAAACGGTGGCGCTTGCCATGATCGAGACGCCGGCCGCGATCGAGGCGCTCGACGAGATCCTCGCCGTCGACGGACTGGATGGCATCTTCGTCGGCCCGGGCGACCTGTCCCTGACGCTTTCGGATGGCGCGAGCGTGACGCCGAGCAGCGAGAAGGTGCAGGGCATGGCGGCCGATGTCGCCGCCAGGGCGCGCGCTGCCGGCAAGTTCGCCGGCATCTTCTGCAACACGACGGCGGATGCGCGCGCGGCGCGCGAGATGGGCTTCCGCTTCCTGGCGCATGGCGTCGAGATGTCGCTGCTGATGGACGCGGCCAGGGCCAAGCTCGCCGAACTCGACTGACGCGGGGGCGGTTGGTTCCCGCCGTTCCGGTGTCGATATGGAGGCGCGTTGCGACGGCGTTGCGGCTGGCGGGCACCTGCCGGGCTTCCAACGGATCCCCGTCCTTCCGCATGCGTGGAATCCCTGAGCGGGAAACTCCGCTGGGGCCCGGTGACGCACTAATTTCCACTAAATGAATATTATGATGACCGGCGTCGAGCGACGAAGCGATGCGCCAGGGCGCACGCGCTTGCGTCGAAACCCTCGTCATGGAGCGTGTCCCATGTGGAAACTCGCAGCCGTGCTTTTCATCGTCATCGGCCCCACTCTTGCCGGTGTCTTCGCCCTCGTGCCGATGACCTTCTATGGCATCAACGATTTTGAGCCGTGGCTGCTGGCCGCTTTCGCCGGGGCGGGCGGGGTGGTCGCCGTGCCGGTCAGTCTTTTCGTGGCCAGACGGATTTTGACGCTGATCAGGAACGGACCGCGCACCGCCGCCTGAGGGTGGATCAGGCAGCGGCCCGTGCGGTCGTGCAGGCGCGTGCCTACCCCGCCGGGGCGAGGAGGCCTTTCAGGTCGTTCTGAAGGTTCTCGATCGGCGGCTTGCCGTTCTTGAGCAGCGGTTTGCGGGCGGGCGCGCAGCCCGGGAAATAGGGCTTGGCGGCATCGCGCGGCAGCGGCTTCACCACCCTTGCGCCGGTCAGGCCGAACACGTCGCCGCGCTTGGTGTCGAGCGTGAAGACGTTCTGGTGCTGGAAATTGCCGCACTGGAAGCCGGGGCCGGCATCCTTCATCATCGGGTTGCGGGTGCCGGGACCGTAGTTGTAGCAGACCTGCAGATAGTCCTTGCTGTCGTCCAGCTTCCAGCGGCCCTCCAGAATGCGGGGGTTGCCCGGATACCAGAGCCACGAGCGGCCGTCGGCGGAGGTGTAGGAAATCTGCGTGCCGTGGCCGGGCATGTAGGAGACATCGGTGCGGTCGGCCATGGACTCGGGTGCGTCGGCCCTCGTGTAGCGCGTCAGTCCGCGCAGGCGATCCTTCTCCACGATGGCCCGCGCCGCGGGCGCATCGTTTTCGGTGTTGCCGCAGGTGCTTTTCTTGTCCCAGGCCTGCACAAACAGATCCTGCTCCTGCTGCAGCACTTCCTTGCTCGGGCCGCAGCCGGCGAGCACCATCGGGATCGAAAGGAAAAGCGCGGCGCGCAGAAAGATCTTGTCCGTCTTCATCGAAATGTCTTTTCCAAAAAATTCGAGGGCTTACCGGGCTCGGGATGCACCGGCCGGTGCATGGGGCAGTTCGGCTTCCGCCGCACGCGGAACTAGACGCGCAAGCAGGCCTCTTACAGGTCCTTCATCAGATAGGCGAAGGACATCAGCCCTTCCGGCCAGGGGCCGTGGCCGCTTTCCTGGTTGATATGGCCGGCATCGCCCGCGTCCTGGAAATGGGCGCCCCAGTCGCGAGCCATCTGCTCGGCCATCTCGAAGGCGCAGTAGGGATCGGTGCGGCTGGCGACGATGCGGGCGAAGAAGGGAAGCGGCCCCTTCGGCACGGCCTGGAAGGGGGCGGCGTCGAACGCGGGCTTCGGCTCCTCGCGGCCAAGGTCCGTCGGGGCAACCAGGAAGGCGGCCCTGATCTTGTCGGTGTCGAGGCCGTGGCCGTGCGCGGCATGCACCGCGGTGATCGAGCCGAGCGAGTGCCCGACCAGAACCACCGGACGCTCGGCCTCGTCGACGGCCGCCTTCAGCGTCTCGATCCATTCTTTCAGCACCGGGCGGAACCAGTTGCGCTGGGCGACGATGCGCGCGGTCGGCATCTTCTCGCACCAGCGGTGCATCCAGTGGCCGGCGGGCGTGTCGCCGTAGCCGGGCAGAAGCAGGATGTCGGTCTCGGAAATCTTCACGGGTCTCCGCTCCTTGTCTTGAGGGATGTCGGCGGACGGCGCGGCTCAGGAAAGCGGGCCGTAGAAGCCGGTCCTGAGCGGCCGTGCCCAGTCGGAACGGCCGTTGCGTTCCGCCTCGCGGGCGGCGCGCTCCCAGTCATAGGCGACCGCCTTCATCTCGAACCGCCATTCGCTCGCGTGGCGTTCGATGATCGCATAGCGGGCGTGCGGGCTGCCAGTCTCGACCTTGTGCGGGACGGGCGTGTCGTCGCTGTAGCCCGGCAGGCCGACGCTTCCCGGATTGAGGACGGTCCGGCCGCATCGCGGCAGACGCACCAGACGCGGGATGTGGGTGTGGCCGCAGCACACGACACGTGCCATCGTGTCGCCGAGGCGTTCGGCGATCGTCTCCTCCGTCGCCATGCGGGTCGTCTCGCCGGAGATTTCTTCCGCGAGGTAGAGATCGTCGCGAAACGGCGTGCCGTGGCAGAGCAAAATGCCGCCATCGAGCTCCAGCACCGCCGGCAGGGCCCTGAGCCATGCGTGGCTCTCGGCGGAGAGGTCGTCTTCGGTGAAGCGGTCCGTCCGGTTCGCGGCCCGCACGTTGCCGGCGGCGACGACGCGGTCGTGGTTGCCGCGCACCGTCGGCCAGCCGAGCTCGCGCAGGATTTTCGCCGTGCGCTCCGGCCAGAGCGGCCCGGACAGGCAATCGCCGAGATTGACGACCTCGTCCGGTGCCTCGCGCCCGAGATCGGCGATCACCGCCTCGAGCGCCTCGGCATTCCCGTGGATGTCGGCAACGAGGGCGATGCGCATTGCCCTCAGGCCTCGCCGAACACCCGGGCGAAGATCGTGTCGACCGCCTTGGTGTGATAGCCGAGATCGAAGCGCGAGCGGATCTCCTCCTCGCTCAGGGCGGCGCGCACGTCGGTGTCGTTCAGCAGCTCCTCCAGGAAGTCGACATCGGCGCTGCCGTCCTTCTGGTAGCTGTCCCAGACCTTCATGGCATTGCGCTGGACGAGCCGGTAGGCGTCCTCGCGCGAGGTGCCGGCCTGGGTCAGCGCCAGCAGGATGCGCTGCGAATGCACGAGGCCGCCGAGGCGGTTCATGTTGGCAAGCATCCGCTCGGGATAGACGAGGAGCTTGTCGACGACATTCGTCAGGCGGGCGAGGGCGAAATCGAGCGTCACCGTCGCGTCCGGGCCGATCATCCGCTCGACGGACGAATGCGAGATGTCGCGCTCGTGCCACAGCGCCACGTTCTCCATCGCCGGCAGCGCATAGCCACGAACCATGCGGGCAAGGCCCGTCAGGTTTTCGGTCAGCACCGGGTTGCGCTTGTGCGGCATGGCGCTGGAGCCCTTCTGCCCCGGCGCGAAATACTCCTCCGCCTCCAGCACCTCGGTGCGCTGCAGATGACGGATTTCCGTTGCCACCCGCTCGATCGACGAGGCGACGACGCCGAGCGTGGCGAAGAACATCGCGTGGCGATCGCGCGGGATCACCTGCGTGGAAACCGGCTCCACGGCAAGGCCCATGGCCTTGGCCACATGCTCCTCGATGCGCGGGTCGATATTGGCGAAGGTGCCGACGGCGCCGGAAATGGCGCAGGTGGCGATTTCCGCGCGGGCGGCGACGAGCCGCGTGCGGCAGCGGTCGAACTCGGCATAGGCCTCGGCCATCTTCAGGCCGAAGGTGACCGGCTCGGCGTGGATGCCGTGCGAGCGGCCGATGCAGACCGTGTCCTTGTGCTCCATGGCGCGGCGCTTGAGAGCGGCGAGCAGCGCGTCGATATCGGCAAGAAGCAGGTCGGCGGCGCGGGTCAGCTGCACGTTGAAGCAGGTGTCCAGCACGTCGGACGAGGTCATGCCCTGGTGGATGAAGCGGGCGTCGGGCCCGACGATCTCGGCCAGATGGGTCAGGAAGGCGATGACGTCGTGCTTGGTCTCGCGTTCGATCTCGTCGATCCGCTCGACGTCGAACGTGGCGGCCCCGCCCTTCTCCCAGATCGTCTTCGCGGCGTCCCTGGGGATGACGCCGATCTCGGCCAGCGCGTCGCAGGCATGGGCCTCGATCTCGAACCAGATGCGGAACTTCGTCTCGGGAGACCAGATGGCGACCATCTCGGGCCGCGAATAGCGCGGAATCATGCGGGTTCCTTCAAGGGCGGAGTGCTTAGGATGTGCCGGTCCTTAGCAGACGCGGCGGCGTGGCTCAATGCGGGCGAAGTACAAGGAGAAGACGAGCAGCGGCACGAGGGCGAAGGGAAGCAGGGCACGCGCGCCCAGGACGCCGAAGATGTAGGCGGTGGTGGCGGCGGTGAAGACCTGCTCCCACAGCATCCGGTAGGAGATCCGCTGCGTGTGCCATTCCGAGTAATAGGCCCGCAACTGCAGGAAGAAGAAGAAGGCCGTGAAGGCGGCGGTGCCGAGCGACAGGAAGAGGACCATCGCGGCGAAGCGCGCCGGACCGCGGGCCCGGCGGCGGCGCAGCGTGACAAGGCTCGCCGCTCCCCAGGCGCACCAGGCGCCGCCGAAGGAGCCGGCGGCGAAGACCGCGACGACGGCGGCGGAGCGGCCGCTCAGCGCTTCGCCGCGCCAGTGGGCGACAAGCGCGGCAAGGCCGCCGATGACGAGCGCCCAGGCTATCGCGAAAGCAAGTGAACGCACGGGCGGGTCTGTCCTCGCGGCTGTCGGCGGCTTCGGGAAACCGGAGCCGGCGTCAAGTCTTGTGATCCAAGAGTGGGACCGGGCCGGGTTCCGGTCAAGCGGCGGCGGCGGCCGCCTTGCGGATCGCGTCGATATTGGCGCGGTAGCCCTCGATGTCCTTGCCCTTGAAGACGGCGGAGCCGGCCACCAGCGCATTGGCGCCGGCTCTTGCCACCAGCGGCGCGGTCTCGGCCGTGACGCCGCCATCGACCTCGATGTCGATCGGGCGGTCGCCGATCATCGCCTTGATGCGGGCGACCTTGTCGACCATCGCATGGATGAAGGACTGACCGCCGAAGCCGGGATTGACGCTCATCACGAGGACGAGGTCGAGCCGGTCGAGCACGTATTCCAGAACGCTTTCCGGCGTGCCCGGGTTGAGCGAGACGCCGGCCTTCTTGCCGAGCGCGCGGATCGCCTGCAGCGAACGGTCGAGATGGGGACCTGCCTCGGCATGCACGGTGATGATGTCGGAGCCGGCCTTGGCGAAGGCCTCCAGATAGGCGTCGCAGGGCGCGATCATCAAATGGGTGTCGAAGACCTTGTCGGTGTGCCGGCGCATCGCCGCGATGACATCCGGGCCGAAGCTGATATTGGGCACGAAATGGCCGTCCATCACGTCGAGATGGATCCAGTCGGCGCCGGCCTCCACGACGTTGCGGACCTCCTGTCCGAAGGCGGAGAAATCGGATGCGAGCATCGACGGGGCGATGACGAGGGGACGGGACATGGCGGCGGCTCCGAAGGGAAAGGTTGGCATGCCGCTATCATAGCCGGTGCCGCCCCACAAGGCCGCCGCCCGGTTCAGTGCCCGTGTCGCGTCAAAGACGACCGGTGATGGCGATGTAGCGGCCGTCGGGCCCCTCGAAACCGACCCGCTCGACCAGCACGAGAACGGCGAACACGGGACGTCCCATCTCCTGCGGATAGTGCATCACCAGCCGGTCGATCCGGTAGCGCAGGGCGCAGCCGCGGCTGTCGGGCAGGCGGGTGTCGTCGTTGAGCACCCGGGTCTCGCCGTCATGGGTCAGGGTCAGGCGGAAGCCTTGTATCGTGCCGAACCCCTCCGGGCAGTTCGCCGGGCGCTGTACCGGCGTCTCCGTCAGGCGCAGTTCGACCGTCGGTCCGATGGCCGGTGCCGCCGCGCGGGTGCCGGCAATCATCAGGTGCGGATCGGCGCCGCGCTCTGTCGGCGGATTGTGGGCAACGGTGGCGCCGGCGCCGGAGATGGCCACCGTCTCGACCGCGGCGTGGGCCGCCTCGTGATTGGCGGCGCGGGTGCGCGCCAGCTCGGCATCGAAGTCGAGAGGCTGGCTGTCGTCGACCTCGTCGAGGCGGCGGAACGGGCTGCCCGCGACCCAGCTGTCGCGGGCGACGTCGATCACGTAGAGACTGGACCAGGGAAAGCCGGAACCGTCCTGGATGCCGTATTCCTCGAAGGCGAAATGCGCGCCATCGCCCGAAAAGCCGAGGATCTCGGTACGGGCGTAATCGCCGGCGAGAGCCGCCTGCGGGGCAAGCAGGGCCGTCAGTATGCAGATCGCCAGCATTCGCCGGCCGGCTCGCGCTATCGGACAGTTCATCGTTGTCGCTCCCTTGCGGTTTCTCCGCAATCTAACTGGTCTTGTCCGGGCCGGCGTGACCGGCGTCACGGCTTGCCTGATTTGCCGCAAGCCGCGTCGCCACCGGTTTCAGCAACCAGGGGAGCAGGTAGATCGGCAACTGGCCGAGACCGAAATAGAGCCAGGCAAGATCGGGCAGTGTGCCGCCGAGCGCCGCCACCAGCAGGCCCATGTTGCGGTTGCCGGCGGCGTGGGCAAGCACGAAGGCGTGGTCGCGGCGGACCCGGCCGAAGACCAGGAGCGTCACTCCCATCTGGGTGAGGGCGACGACGAAGGTGAGAGCGGCGATGCCGAGGGTGAAAAACGGGGTCTCCAGGAACCTGGCCGCGACGCCGTCCATCACGGCGACGGCGAAGACGAAGAGGATCAGCACGTTCAACCCGTCGACATGCTCCTTGGCGGCGGCCACGCGGACGGAGCCGGCAAGGCGCCGAATCAGCGTCGCGAGGCCGG
The DNA here is from genome assembly GCF_965276915.1 of Stappia sp. Lineage (GTDB taxonomy): Bacteria > Pseudomonadota > Alphaproteobacteria > Rhizobiales > Stappiaceae > Stappia. The sequence continues at coordinate 4,155,033 of NZ_OZ255709.1, read as the reverse complement.
CCGAGGCGGCAAGCAGTGCCGTCAGGCGGATGCCGAGGGCGACCGCGTCGATGGGCAACACCTCGCCGATCAGGAAGGCACCGATCAGCGGCGCGGCCAGCGGCGTCAGCAGCATGCCGCCTCCCACCAGCGCCAGCGACAGGGCGCCGTCGAGCCCGATCAGGGCGATGAAGGCCGGTGCCGCCATGATCGGCGGAGCGGCCGTGGCGATGAAGGCGGCAAGCGCGATATCGGGGTGAAGCGCGATCAGGCCGGTCGCGTGCAGCACCAGCCCGACCATGACGGGAACGGCGATCAGCATCCACGAAAGCGCAAGCGCCACAAGGCGCGGGCGGCGCATGTGGGCGACGACGGCGACCGGGTCGACGCGCAGGAAGGCGAGCACCAGCAGCACGAAGATCGCTTCTTCCACCAGCGGCCGGAAGAGGGCCGAGAGCTGCGGCAGAACAAGCCCCAGAAGGGCGCTGATGGCGACGGCGCGGGTTCCCTGGCGGCCGAGCCAGGCAAGCAGGTCGAGCGGCAATGAGAGGGCCCGCATGGCGGCATCCAGGGCTTGGGGAGGAAAGTGAGGCGGGAACAAATAGGGAGGGAGAGTATCGCGGAGTGCGTCTTCCACTTGCAAGGCGATTGTGAACGGTGTCGATAGGTCCTGATGCGAAGAGTCGATGTCCTTGTCCTTGGAGCCGGAATCACCGGCGTGAGTGCCGCCCTGCATCTGCAGGGGCGGGGCCTGCGCGTGCTGCTTGTCGACCGTCGCGCGCCGGGCGAGGACACCTCGCGCGGCAATACGGGCCTTCTGGGCCGGGACGGGTTCTCGCCCGTGCCGCTGCCGTCATCGGTGCTCGGACTTGCCGCGCATGCGCTGAGCCCGATGAAACGCCCGCGCATCGAGCCGCGTTCCGTTCCCGCCCTGCTGCCGTTCCTGGCCGCCTCCCGCGACGCGGCCCAGCCTGCCGCCATGGCCCGCAGCGCCCGGGCTCTGGCGCCGCTGCAGGGGGCGGCGGTGGGGGAGCACCTGGCGCTGGCGCGCGCCGCCAGCGCCTTGCGGTTCTTCAGGCGCACCGGCTGGATCAAGATCCAGCGCTCGCGCGAGGCGCTTGAGGCGGCGGAGATCGAGCGCCATTTCGCCCGTGTTCTCGGCGTTCCCTATGCCGATCTGGCGGCGCAGGACATCGTCCGCCTGGAGCCGCATTTGCGGGCGCTCGACCATGCCGCCATGTCGTGGCCCGAAAGCCAGTCGGTGTCATCGCCGGGAGGGGTGACGAAGGCCTATGCGCGGCTGTTTCGCGAACGCGGCGGCGAAACCGGGACCGGCGACGCGGCGACCCTTGTCGAGATACGCGGAGGCTACGGGCTGAGAACGGCGCGGGGCGAGGTCGAGGCGGCGCATGTGGTGGTGGCGCTGGGCGCCGGCGCCATGCCGCTGCTGGACCGTCTCGGCCAAAGCCTTCCCGTTGCGGCCTGCCGCAGCTACCACCGTCACTTCCGGGCGGTTTCCGGCGTCGCACTGTCGCGGCCGGTCACCGACGTCGATGCCGGGTTCACGCTGACGCCGATGGAACGCGGCCTGCGCCTCGTCGGCGGGGCCGAGCTTCTGTCGCCGGCGCGGGCAACGGGAGACCTGGCGCCGCGCCTGTCGGCACTTAACCGCGCCACCGCGCTTGCCCGCACGCTGCTGCCGCTCGGGGCGGCGGTGGAGGAGGCACCGGTGGCGGGCCTGCGTGCCTTCGTTCCCGATCTCCTGCCGATTGTCGGGCCGGTACCGGGGCGCCCCGGGCTTTGGCTCTCCATCGGCCACGAGCGCGACGGGTTCGCGCTCGCCCCCGTCATGGGCCGGTTGCTCGCCGACCTGATGACGGAGGCGCTGCCGGTCGCCGATCCGCTGCCCTATGCGCCGGCACGCTTTCTGCTTCATTGACGGAAGGAGATCAGTGTCCGGCGGCGAAGTCCTGCATGAGCGGGCCGAAATCTTCCGGCGGCGGGAAGCCCTCGTAGCTGCGGGCGACGGTGAGCTCTACCCAGTCGAGCTTTTCCGCCGTCATTGTCTCGATGAAGGGACGGCTCCACGCGGGATCGTCGAGCATGGTAGGCCGCACATTGACGATATCGGGCATCTGGGTGATCCGGGTGAACAACCAGCTCATGCAGTCGGGGCAGAAGTAGTGGTCGAGGTCGGGACCTTTTATTCCGCCCTTGACCGGCTCTCCCCTGGTTACGCGAAAGGCGGGCGCCGGGACCATCGCGGTCAGCGAGTAGGCGCTGGAGCTCATCTTCTGGCAGCCCCGGCAATGGCAGGCCGCGGTTATGATCGGTGTGGCCGAGATCTCGAAGGCGGTGGCGCCGCATCGACAGGTTCCGGTGAGCGGTTTTGCTGCGTCTTGCATGGGCAGGTCTCCGGTTGCGTGAGGGGAGGAAATGCGATCCTGCGGCGCATTCTGGCGGAAATGCCGGGTGCCCGAAAGCCTCCCTGCGGTTTCGTTTTCTGCCTGGAAAATGGGCTTGCCCGCAATGGGTGCAGATGATGTGCTGCGCGGTGGTTGCCGCTGTCCGGCCGCCGCTGCGCGGGGAAATTGCGATGCTTTTCGACCAGGTGCTCGTCATTGCCGGCCTGACCGTTCTGATCATGGTCAGTCCCGGGCCGGACATGATCATCGTCATGCGCAACACGATTCTCGACGGCAAGCGCGCCGGCCTTGCCACCTCGCTCGGGGTGCTGACCGGCAATCTCGTCCATATCGCCTATTGCGCGGTCGGGATCGGCTGGTTGATCTCGCAGAGCATTCTCGCCTTCTCGATCCTGAAATACGCGGGAGCGGCCTATCTGGTCTATCTGGGGATCATGAGCCTGCGCGGCGCGGGCAAGGGCGTTTCGCTCGAGGCCGGAGACGGCGGCGCGGCGCGGGCGCGCCGGACCCATGTGGTGCAGGGTTTCCTCAACAACATCCTCAACCCGAAGGGAACGCTGTTCTATCTCGGCCTGTTCACGGTGGTGATCACGCCGCAGACCTCGACCGGCGGCGTTCTCCTGCTGGTGGCGACGACCGTTTCGATCAGCGCCCTGTTCTGGGTGTTCTTCGTCGCGACGCTCGACGCGCCGCTGGTGCGGCGGGTGATCGAGAAGGGGCAGGGGCTCGTCAACCGGATCTTCGGCGGGGTCCTGATCCTGCTCGGGCTCCGGGTCGCGACGCTGGAGCGCTGAGGCCCGCGCTCAGGTCTCCCTGAGCGGCAGTGCCACGGTCTGCTTGACGTTGCTGACGACGATGCGCGACTGGACGTCGGAAACGAGCGCGTTGTCGAGCAGCTTCAGCCGAAGGAAGTCGTCATAGGCCTTGATGTCGCTCGCCACCACCTTGATCAGGTAGTCGACCGCCCCGGTAATGCGCTCGCAGATCACCACTTCCGGCCAGCGGTTGATCAGCCTGTCGAAGGTTTCCATGTTGTCGCGGCTCGGCACGGCGAGCTTGACGAAGGCATAGGCGACGAAGCCCAGGCCGACGGCTTCCCGGTCGACGACGGCGACGATCTGGCGGATGACGCCGGCCTCCTTCATCTTCTTGATCCGCCGCCAGCAGGGCGTCTGGCTCATGCCGGCCTCGCGGGCGATTTCGGCGATGGAGAGGGAGGCGTCGCGCTGGAGAATCTGCAGCACACGGATGTCGGATGGGTCGAGAAGTGTTTTTTCGCTCATAGGCCGTGATCTGGGAATTTTCATTCTCGTTTGTGGTGATAGGCCGGCACGATAGCACAGAAATCAACCTGATGAAGGACCATATTGGGTGGCACGAAAGGCGTGCGGGGCGCGCGACCGCAAGGTCCCCTCGCATGTGCATGCTCGAAGACGGATGAGGAGGCCGTCGCATGAACGCCATCACCAGAACCATCTCGCTCGACGACAAGTATGTGGCCACCCGCGGCCGCGTCTATCTCACCGGTATCCAGGCGCTGGTCCGCCTGACCCTCGACCAGGCGCGGCTCGACGCGGAAGCCGGACTGCGCACCGGCGGGTTCGTCTCCGGTTATCGCGGGTCGCCGCTCGCCGGCTACGACACCGAACTGACGCGGGCCAGGCGGCATCTTTCGCCCGCCAGCATCGTCTTCAAGCCCGGCGTCAACGAGGAACTGGGCGCGACCGCCGTCTGGGGCACGCAGAAGGTTGGCCATCACGGCAAGGGCAGCGATTATGACGGTGTTTTCGGCATCTGGTACGGCAAGGCGCCGGGTGTCGACCGGGCCGGCGACGTTTTGCGCCAGGCCAATGCCAGCGGCACGGCGGCGAAGGGCGGCGTGCTGGCTCTGGCCGGCGACGACCACCTCGCCAAGTCCTCGATCCTGCCGGCACAGTCGGAGTTTTTCTTCGAGCATGTCGAGATGCCGGTGCTCAACCCGTCCGACATCCAGGAAGTGCTCGACTACGGCCTGCACGGCCTCGCCATGTCGCGCTTTTCCGGTCTCTGGTCGGGCCTGATCTGCCTTGCCGACACGATGGATGCCTCGGCGACGGTCTCGGTCGATCCGCGCCGCCTCGCCTTCATCCATCCCGAAGATCGCGATCCGCGCAGGCATGACGATCTCAACCGGGTGCTGCTGCTCGGCAACCGGCTCGAGACCGAGCGGCTCCTGCGCGACATCCGCATTCCGGCGGCGCGCGCCTATGTGCGGGCCAACGGGCTCGACCGGGTCGCCTTCGGGGCGAGCCGGCCGCGCATCGGCATCGTCGCCACCGGCAAGGCCTATCGCGACCTGCGCCAGGCGTTCGAGCTGATCGGCCTCACCGAGGAGCGGGCGCGCGACATCGGCCTTGCCATCTACAAGGTCGCCATGCCCTGGCCGCTGGAGCCGGTCGGCCTGTCGAATTTCGCGCGCGGCCTGGAACGGCTTCTGGTCGTGGAGCACAAGCGCGCCTTCCTCGAACCGCAGATCAAGGAGATCGCCTATGACTGGCCGGAGCGGGCCCGTCCGGCGGTCTGGGGCAAGAAGACGCCGGAGGGCGGGCCGTTCCTGTCCGACGTGCTGGAACTGGCGGTGGCCGAGATCATTCCCGCGCTGCTCGCCTTCCTGCCGTCCGATTTCGTCACGGGGGAAATGCGCGCCGTCGCCGAGCGCATGAACCGGCAGGTGATGTGGTCGCAAGGGCATGCGGAGCGTGCCGCCCGGGTGCCGTATTTCTGCTCCGGCTGTCCGCATTCCACCTCGACCGTGGTGCCGGAGGGCGCGCGCTCCATGCCGGGCATCGGCTGCCACGCGATGACCGAGATCGCGGGCCGCACCACCGACGGCCAGATCGCAATGGGCGGCGAGGGGGTGCTGTGGGTCGGCCAGTCGGAGTTTTCCAACGACACCCATGTCTTCGCCAATGTCGGCGACGGCACCTATTTCCATTCCGGCATCCTGGCGATCCGTCAGGCGGTCGCCTCGAAAGTGTCGATCACCTACAAGATCCTCTACAACGACGCGGTGGCGATGACCGGCGGCCAGCCGGTCGACGGCACGCTCACCGTGCCGCAGCTCACCCGTCAGCTCGAGGCGGAGGGCGTCGAGCGCGTCGTCGTCGTCAGCGAGGAGCCGGACGCCTATCTCGGCCGGCACGACCTGGCGCCGGGCACCGACGTCTTCCACCGCGACGATCTGATGGAGGTGCAGACGGAGCTGCAGGCGCTGAAGGGCGTCACCGTGCTCATCTACGACCAGACCTGCGCGGCGGAAAAGCGCCGCCGACGCAAGCGCGGCGGTCTCGCCGATCCGGACATGCGCCTCTTTATCAACGAGCGCGTCTGCGAGGGCTGCGGCGACTGCTCGGTGCAGTCGAACTGCATCTCGGTCGAGCCCTCGCCGACCGCCTTCGGCGAGAAGCGGCGGATCAACCAGTCGTCCTGCAACAAGGATTTTTCCTGCGTGAAGGGCTTCTGTCCGTCCTTCGTCTATGTGGAGGGGGCGGAACTGCGCCGCGCCGACACCGGTCATATCGACATCGACGCGCTTGCGGCCGAGCTGCCCGAGGCGGAGGTCGCGGGGCTTTCGACGACGCTCAACCTCCTGATCGCCGGCATTGGCGGCGCCGGCGTGACGACGACGGCGGCGGTGCTTGCCATGGCCGCCCATGTCGACGGCAAGCAGGCCTCGACGCTCGACATGACGGGTCTGGCCCAGAAGGGCGGGCCGGTGACCTCTCACTTGCGCTTCTCGACGCTGGAGCGGGCGATCGAGGGGCCGCGTATTCCCACGGCCAGCCTCGACGTGCTGCTCGCCTCCGACATGGTGGTTGCCACCAATGCCGAGCAACTGGCGCTGCTCGATCGCGAGCGGACCGCCGGCTTTGCCAATGCGCGGGTCGCCCCGACGGCCGAGTTCGTCATGAAGCAGACGCTGTCCTTCGACGCGGCGCGGATGCTGCAGACGCTGAAATCCGCCTGTCCCACGTTCATCGGCCATGATGTGGCGAGCATCGCCGAGGCGCTGTTCGGCGATGCCATCTATGCCAACATGATGCTGGTCGGCATGGCTCTTCAGGCCGGCCGCCTGCCGCTGACGAGCGCCGCGCTCGAGACCGCGATCCGGCTGAACGGCGCTGCAGTGAAAAACAATCTCGCCGCCTTCCGCGCCGGCCGGGTTCTTGCCGCCGACGCGGGCAAGATCCTTTCGGCGCTGCCCGGCACGGGCGATGTCGTGCGGGCCGAGGACATGGATCTCGACACGCGCATCGGGTTTCTCGGCAACGAGCTTGCCGCCTATCAGGATGACGCCTATGCGCAGCGCTTCCGCGAGGCGATCGCTCGCCTGCGCAAGGCCGACGAGACGGGTGGCAACGGCACCTTGCGGCTGACGCGCAGCGCCGCCGACATGGCCTACAAGGTGATGGCGTACAAGGACGAGTACGAGGTGGCGCGGCTCTACAGCGAACCGGGTTTCCGCGCCCGGCTGGAGAGCCAGTTCAAGGACCCGGCGAAGCTGAAGGTGATGCTGGCCCCGCCGCTCGTCTCGCGCGGCCTCGACCCCAAGACCGGACGGCCGCGCAAGATCGCCTTCGGGCCGTGGATCTTCACCGCCTTCCGCCTGCTCGCCCGGTTCAAGGGCTTGCGCGGCGGCGCGTTCGATCCGTTCGGGCGCACGTCGGAGCGGCGCATGGAGCGGCAGCTGGTCGAGACCTATCTCGCCGATCTGGAGCGGATTGCCGGTCTTGTCGGCCATGCCGGCTACGGATTGCTGGTCGAGCTTGCCCGCATTCCCGACACGGTGCGCGGCTTCGGCCCGGTGAAGGAGGCCAATCACGCCAAGGCGATGGAAAAGCGCGCCGCGCTTCTTGCTCGCCTTGACGATGAAAGCGGCGGCGTTCCGGTGCTGGAGGCGGCGGAGTAGGCGTCAGGTCCCGAAACGGGCCTGCCAGGTCGGCAGCGTGTCGCCCGGTCGGGCCTCGGCGGCATGGATCGCGCGGGCGATGGCCCGGCTCATCACGGCAGCGCTCGCGGCACCGAGAGCGACATTTTCCGCCAGTGGATCGGTCGGATCGGCCGGTTTTCGCGCAGCCGTCGAAAGGGCGAAGACGAGGTCGCCGTCGAGCGCGGTATGGGCCGGCCACAGCGCCCGGGCAAAGCCGTCATGCGCCATCACCGCGAGCCGTTGCAGCTCCGCCTTGGTCAGGTCCATGTCGGTGGCGACGATGGCGATCGTCGTGTTGGCGCCGTCCTTGAGCGCGTCGAGCTTGGTGCGCGGCCGGTCGATGCCTTCCGGCATCAAGTGCGGCCAGCCGCGCCCCCCGAATTCGCCGTTCTTCTCGAAGGGAGCCGCCCAGAAATGCGGGCTCTCGCCCATCGTGGCGCTGCCGAGCGCATTGACGGCGACAAGCGCGCCGATGGTGGCGCCGCTGTCCAGCCGTACCGACGCCGAACCGAGCCCGCCTTTCAGGTTGGCGGTCGTTGCGCCCGTGCCCGCGCCGTGGCTGCCGAGGGCGAAGTCGCGGGCCGCGGCGGCAAGTGCCTCACGGCCGAGCGCGCCATAGGGATTGACGTCGCCCCATGCCTTGTCGCCGCCGTTGAGCAGGTCGAAGAGAATGGCAGACGGGACGATCGGCACGCGCGCGGACCCGACGGCAAAGCCGCGCCCTTCGGCAGCCAGCGCCATCTGCACGCCGGAGGCGGCGTCGAGACCGAAGGCGGAGCCGCCGGCAAGCACCAGCGCGTCGACCGCATCGACCGTGAAGCGCGGATCGAGGAGAGCCGCCTCGCGCGTTCCCGGCGCTCCGCCATGGATGGCGATGGAGGCGCGCGCCGGTGCGTCGGGCACCAGCACGGTGACGCCGGATTTCAATGCTTCGTTCGAGGCATTGCCGACCGAAAGGCCGGGCACGTCTGTAATGAGGTTTCGCAAGGTCGCCAGGTCCGCGTCAGATACGGTGATAGGTGCGGTCGAGATAGATCAGCGCCGGGCCGCGCTCGCCGAGGCGAATCCCGACGATCTCCCCGAAAATGACCGAGTGGGTGCCGATCTCGGAGACCTCCGTGACGCGGCAGTCGAGCGCGACGCGTGCGCCGGCGAGGATCGGCGCGCCGGTGGCGAGCCGTGTCCACTCGGCCAGTGCGAAACGCTCGTCGAAGGTGAGGTCGCCCTTGCCGGCAAAGGCGTCCGACAGCGGCTCGGCATGGGCGGGAAGCGTGTTGATGGCGAAGGCGCCGTTCGCCTTGATCACGGCGTTGATGCGGGCCTGGCGGTTGACGCAGACGAGAACGGTGGGCGGCGCGTCGGAAACGGAGGTGACGGCGGAAACCGTGGTGCCGCCGCGGCCGGCCGCTCCGTCGGTCGTGGCGATATGAACCGCCGCGCCGAGGCGGCTCATTGCCTCGCGGAAGTCGTTGCGGTCGACCGCGCGCGCATGACGCTGCCGCGCTGCGATCCCGCCCGTATCGGACGCGGGGCTGTTGGTCATCTCGTCCTTTCGGGTCCGTTGCCACCGGGGCCCTCGGCTCGAACACCCATCATAGCCGTAATGCTAACCGGGTCCGGTTTCAAATAGGTTTCCCGACCGTTGCGGTTCGAGCATGACGCTGCCGGAGCGCTGCGGACCGGCGGTTCCGGTGCCCGGCATGCGGTCGCAGATCCAGTCGATGAAGCTCTGCGCGGCCGGTCCGGGCTGATGGGTCGCCGTCAGCCAATAGCCGCGATCCCGGTTGCCGGCCGTGTCGGTCAGCGGGATCAGGTCGCCGCGTTGCAGTTCCGCCTCGATCATTGTCTCGACGCACAAGGCCACGCCGTGGCCGGCGACCACTGCGCTGACCAGCAGGTTGAAGTCGTTGAAGACGGGGCCGTTGCCGGCAAGCTCCGCCGAAAGCCCGTTGCCGGCCAGCCAGTCGCGCCAGTCCTTGCGCGTTTCGTCGTGCAGGAGCCGCGCGGCCGCAACCTGGCCAGGGGCGTCGAACGGACCGTGGGCGGCCAGATGCGCGGGGCTGCAGACAGGCCGGGTATGCCCCGACAGCAGCCGCAGGCGGACGGCATAGCGGCCGGTCTCCGGCGGCGTGTCGAACCAGTCGATGGAGATGTCGGCATCCTGCGGCGTGCCGTGCAGGGCGTAGAGCAGGCGCAGTCGCAGGGTCGGGGCGACCTCGGCGAAGTCGACGAGGCGCGGGATCAGGTAGCGGGTGCCGAAGGAGGGCACGCAGGCGATGGAAAGTTCCGGCCGGCGGGCGGTCTCGGCCACGTCGTTGCAGACCTCGCCGATGCGCGTGAGGGCGGCCTGCATGGCGCCGGCGATGCGCTCGGCCTCCGGCGTCAGCTCGATTCGCCGGCCGACGCGGCGCACCAATGCCATGCCGAACCAGTCCTCCAGGTTACGCAGATGATGGCTGACGGCGGCATGCGTTACGCCGAGTTCGTCCGCCGCCAGCCCGACGCGCCCGGTCTGCGCCAGTGCCGCAAGGGCGCGCAAAGCATTGAGCGGAGGAAGACTGGTGCGTTGCATCGTTAGATTTGCTAACAAGTTTGTCGGTATCTTTCAATTGAAACTGGCGTTTCAATGTGACTTTTTTCCCCAACGTGAATTGGCGGAAGCGGGAGGAAACGCGCCATCGCCAGCTATCCCGGACATGACCATTCCTGCGATCCCGCGCGCCAGCCCGACCGGGCCGGCGTGTGCCCTGGCGTTGTGCGCAGGGTCTGATCGCGGGACACTGCCCGGGAGAATCCGTTCGCGTTCCGGTGCCACGGGGAAAGATGTTCTTTTCTAGTCGTGGCTTTTCGAGGGGAATTGTGCCGTCAATGGCGGCTTGGTAAGTACATGCTATCACGCGCCGGCCGCAAACCGCGCCGCGCGACGGACTGAGAACGGCACAAGCCGCCAGTCCTTCAGGGGGACCACAGGGCAGATGGACTACTTCATCCAACAGTTGATCAATGGCGTGACGCTGGGGTCGATCTACGGCCTCATCGCCATTGGTTACACGATGGTCTACGGGATCATCGGCATGATCAACTTCGCCCATGGAGACATCTTCATGGTCGGGGCCTTCATCGCGTTGATTGTCGTCATCGCACTCGGCATCACGGCGGCGACGCCGCTTCTGCTGCTCATTCTGGCGCTGGTGCTGGTGCTGGTCATCGCCATGGCGCTGACGGCGGTCTGGGGCTGGACGGTGGAGCGGATCGCCTACCGGCCGCTGCGCGGCTCGTTCCGGCTGGCGCCGCTGATCACCGCGATCGGCGCCTCGATCGCGCTGCAGAATTTCGTGCAGATCTCGCAAGGCGCGCGCAACAAGCCTTTGCAGCCGCTGATCTCCGGCAATTTCAAGCTCTGGGAGACGGTGACGCCGGAAGGCTCGTTCGTCGTCCAGATCAGCTACATGCAGATCCTGATCATCGTCACGACGCTGGCGCTGATGGTCGGCTTCACGATGCTGATCAACAAGACCTCGCTCGGCCGCGCGCAGCGCGCCTGCGAGCAGGACCGCAAGATGGCCTCGCTGCTCGGCGTCAATGTCGACCGGACGATCTCGCTGACCTTCGTGATGGGCGCGGCGCTCGCCGCCGTCGCCGGCCTGATGTTCCTGCTCTACTACGGCGTGATCGACTTCTACATCGGCTTCCTGGCCGGCGTGAAGGCCTTCACCGCAGCCGTTCTCGGCGGCATCGGCTCGCTTCCCGGGGCCATGCTCGGCGGATTGCTGATCGGTCTGATCGAGACCTTCTGGTCGGGCTACTTCTCGCTTGAGTACAAGGACGTGGCAGCCTTCTCGATCCTTGCCATCGTGCTGATCTTCATGCCCGAAGGTCTGCTCGGCAAACCCGAAGTGGAGAAGGTCTGAGATCATGGCCGAACAGAAAAAGGATTTGCTTGCAGGCTCCGTGAAGGATGCCGCCGTTGGCGCGCTGGTCGCATTCGGCCTGTTCTCCATGATGATCGGAATGAGGACCGAGGTCGATGTCGGCGGACTGGCGATCGAGTATCGCTGGGGCGCGGTCGCCATGGCGGTTGCCGTTGTCTTCGGAGGACGGCTGCTGCTCAACCTCTTCGTCTGGAAGAGCGAGAAGCCGGTAACCGGGATGCTTGGCGGGCTCATGCCGACCCGGTCGTCCTTCTCGAAAGTGTCGCATCTGGTCACGCCGCTGCTCTTCGTGCTGGCGGTCGTGCTGCCCTTCCTGCTGATGTATTTCCTCGGCACCCGCGGATCGCGCCAGTATCTCGACCTGGCCATCCTGGTGACGACCTATGTCATGCTTGGCTGGGGGCTGAACATCGTGGTGGGCCTCGCGGGCCTGCTCGATCTCGGCTATGTCGCCTTCTACGCGGTCGGCGCCTACTCCTACGCGCTGCTCGCCCAGAATTTCGGCTTCTCCTTCTGGATCTGCCTGCCGCTGGCCGGCATCCTGTCGGCCTTCTGGGGGATTATCCTGGGCTTCCCGGTGCTGCGGCTGAGAGGTGACTATCTCGCCATCGTGACGCTGGCCTTCGGCGAGATCATCCGGGTGGTGCTGCTCAACTGGTACCAGTTCACCGGCGGTCCGGACGGGTTGTCCGGCATTCCGCGCCCGAGCTTCTTCGGGCTCGAGTTCGAGAGGGGCGAAGGCGGGTTCGCGGACTTCTTCGGCCTCGACTACAGCTCCATCCATCGCATCATCTTCCTCTACTACCTGATCCTGATCCTGGCGCTGATCACCAACATCGTGACGATGCGGCTGCGCAAGCTGCCGGTCGGGCGGGCCTGGGAAGCGCTGCGCGAGGACGAGATCGCCTGCCGCTCGCTTGGCATCAACACCACGCATACCAAGCTGACGGCCTTTGCCATCGGCGCCATGTTCGGCGGGTTTGCCGGGTCGTTCTTCGCCACGCGTCAGGGCTTCATCTCGCCGGAGAGCTTCACCTTCATCGAGTCTGCCGTGATCCTGGCGATCGTGGTGCTCGGAGGACTGGGCTCGCAGGTCGGCGTCGTCATCGCTGCTGTGGTGATGATCGGCGGCTTCGAGTTCTTCCGGCAGTTCGAGGAGTACCGCATGCTGGTCTTCGGCCTGCTGATGGTGGTGATCATGGTGTGGAAGCCGCGCGGTCTGATCTCGACCCGTGCGCCCTCCATCGCGCTCGACAAGCGCAAGGCCAAGGGCATTTCCGCCGATATGGTTCAGGAGGGCCACGGATGACCCGCTGGAACGACGACGCAGTCCTTCGCATCGAACGCGTGACGATGCGCTTCGGCGGCCTGATCGCGGTGAACGACCTGTCCTTCAATGTCGGGCGCGGCGACATCACCGCCCTGATCGGCCCCAACGGCGCTGGCAAGACGACCGTCTTCAACTGCGCCACCGGCTTCTACAAGCCGACCGAGGGGCGCATCGTGATGATGCGCAAGTCGGGCGAGCATTTCCTGCTCGAGCGCATGCCGGACTTCAAGATCTCGGCGCGCGCCGGCGTGGCGCGCACCTTCCAGAACATCCGCCTGTTCGGCGGCATGACGCTGCTGGAAAACCTGATGGTGGCCCAGCACAATCCGTTGATGGTCGCCTCCAATTTCACCGTCGGCGGCCTTCTGGGCATCGGCGGGTTCCGCAAGGCGGAGGCGGAAGCGGTTGAACGCGCCCGCTACTGGCTCGACCGCACCTCGCTGCTCGACCGGGCGGACGATCCCGCCGCGGACCTGCCCTATGGCGCGCAGCGGCGACTGGAGATCGCCCGGGCGATGTGCACATCGCCGGAACTGCTGTGCCTCGACGAGCCGGCGGCGGGCCTCAACCCCCGGGAAAGCGCGGAGCTCAACACGCTCCTGCACTTCATCCGCGACGAGCACGCGACCTCTGTGCTCTTGATCGAGCACGACATGTCGGTGGTCATGGAGATCTCCGATCACGTGATCGTTCTCGACTACGGCGAGAAGATCTCCGATGGCACGCCGGACGAGGTGAAGAACGATCCTAAGGTGATTGCGGCCTATCTCGGCGTTGCCGATGACGAGGTCGACCAGGTGGAAGAAGAGGTGGGCCTGTGAGCGAGAATCAACTCCTTCTCCAGGTTCGCGGCGTCGAGACCTATTACGGCAAGATCGTCGCCCTGCGCGGCGTCGACCTCGATGTTCACGAGGGCGAGATCGTGACCCTGATCGGCGCCAACGGCGCCGGCAAGTCGACCCTGATGATGACGATCTGCGGCACTCCGCAGGCCCGCACCGGCACGGTCGTCTACAAGGGCATCGACATCACCCACATGCCGACGCACGAGATCATGCGCATGGATATCGCCCAGTCTCCGGAAGGGCGGCGCATCTTTCCGCGCATGTCGGTGCTGGAAAACCTCCAGATGGGGGCGGCGGTCGTCGACCAGAAGCATTTTTCCGGCGATCTGGAGAAGGTCTTCACCCTCTTCCCCCGTCTCAAGGAGCGGCGGGAGCAGCGCGGGGGAACGCTGTCGGGCGGCGAGCAGCAGATGCTGGCCATCGCCCGGGCGCTGATGGGCCGCCCGCGGCTGCTTCTGCTCGACGAGCCGTCGCTGGGTCTGGCGCCGCTGATCGTCAAGCAGATCTTCGATGCGATCGGCGAGCTCAACCGCGCCGAGGGGCTGACCGTCTTCCTCGTCGAGCAGAATGCCTATCACGCGCTGAAGCTCGCCCATCGCGGCTACGTCATGGTCAATGGCGTGATCACGATGTCGGGGACGGGCAAGGAGCTGTTGTCGCGCGAGGAGGTCAAGGCGGCCTATCTTGAGGGCGGCCGGCACTGACGACGTGGCCGCCGGTACGGCGGCCGGGATTGTTTCATCGCCGTTTGCGGAAGGGCGCTCGTCCCCGCACGGCGGAAACCTAAGGAGGTCCTGATGGGATTCCTCTACGATACGAGCCTTGCGGGTTTCATCATCCTGACGCTGGTGCTGGGCAGCGCCGCGGCGTGGGCCACGGGGCGTGCCTGCGCGCTGACCTGGCGGCCGTTGCCGGTGCTGGTCTGGTTCGCCTTCCTGCTGTCGGTGGTGGTCCGGTTCCTCAGCTTCGCGCTGTACGGCGGCACGCTGCTGTCGATCCAGCACTGGCTGGTGGCCTTCATCTATCTGGCGGGGTTCGCGCTGGCCGGATGGCGGGTGACGCGCACGTCGCAGATGACCAGCCAGTATCGCTGGCTCTACGAGAAAACGAGCCCGTTCGGCTGGCGGCTTCGTCCGGGTGCGGACGACAGCATTGTCAATTAGGACAGGGCTTTAGCGGGAGGGGACGGTTTCCCTTCCGGAAGGATCCGAAACGCTCGACTTTGTTCGAAAAGGCGATAGTGTTTCGGTACATGGCGGCGCCGGAAGGGGCCGTCGGCGGGCGCAAAGCCCGCGACCAGAGTGGTCCAGCGCCCGGCCCGGGGTGGGTCGGGAAAGCATCTGGAACAGGGGAGAATATCTTATGAAGAAGCTTCTTATGGCGAGCGTAGCCACCGTCATCGGCATGGGGCTTTCGAGCGCCGCGCTGGCGGATATCGTGATCGCCACCGCCGGTCCGATGACCGGCCAGTACGCGTCCTTCGGCGCGCAGATGAAGGCCGGCGCCGAGCAGGCCATCGAGGACATCAACGCAGCCGGCGGCATCAACGGCGAGAAGCTGGTGCTGCAGGTCGGTGACGATGCCTGCGATCCGAAGCAGGCCGTCGCGGTTGCCAACCAGTTCGTCGGTTCGGGCGTCGTCTTCGTCGCCGGCCACTTCTGCTCGGGCTCTTCGATCCCGGCAAGCCAGGTCTATGCGGAAGAGGGCATCATCCAGATCTCTCCCGCCTCGACCAACCCGAAGTTCACCGACGAGCGTCCGGGTCCGGGCACGTTCCGCACCTGCGGCCGTGACGACCAGCAGGGCCAGGTCGCCGGTGCCTTCCTTGCCGAGAAGTTCGGCGACAAGAACATCGCCGTCATTCACGACAAGACCGCCTACGGCAAGGGTCTCGCCGACGAGACCAAGAAGTACATGAACGAGGCCGGCAAGCAGGAAACCCTCTACGAGGCCTATACGGCCGGCGAGAAGGACTACACCGCGCTTGTGTCCAAGCTGAAGGCCGAGAACATCGGCGTGCTCTATGTGGGCGGCTATCACACCGAAGCCGGCCTCATCAAGCGCCAGATGGCCGAGCAGGGCATGGACACCATCCTCGTCTCGGGCGACGCGCTCGTCACCGACGAGTACTGGTCGATCACCGGCGACGTCGGTGCCGGCACGCTGATGACGTTCTCGCCGGATCCGCGCAAGAACGAAATCGCCAAGCCGGTCGTCGATGCGCTTGAGGCCGCCGGCCGTACGGCCGAAGGCTACTCGCTCTACACCTACGCAGCGATCCAGGCCTGGGCCGAAGCCGTGAAGGCGGCTGGTTCGACCGATTTCGACGCTGTCGTGGGGAAGCTCAACGAGGGTGAGTTCGCCACCGTTCTCGGCAGCCTGTCCTTCGACGACAAGGGCGACGTGACCCTGCCGGGCTACGTCTTCTACGAGTGGAAGGACGGCACCTACGACTACCTGCAGTAATCGCTCGCAGGCAGTCAGCCGAAGATGAATGCGCCCCGTCCGGCCTTGCCGGGCGGGGCTTTTTCGTCCGGGCGGCGGTGCGCGCCACCGGGGCCCCGTAAACCTTAACGCGTAACCTTGTCGCGCGAATCCCGCCCGCCGGGCCCATGAAATCCTTCCCGCCGGTGCGCTATTGCGTAAACTTTCCGTAAACCAACCATTGCGGGGCGCGCGGGGATGAGCAGGGTAATCTGGGCAATGGTCGCCATTTACCTGGCGATCGGGCTGGCCTTCTGGAGCCATGCAGCGGCCGCGGCGCCGGAAGTTGTTTCCTTTTCCGACGCCCGTTTCGCGCCCGGCACCATCGTCGTCAGCAACAGCGAGAAGCGGCTCTATCTCGTCCAGCGCGGCGGGACGGCGCTGCGCTACCCCGTCGCCGTGGGCAAACGCGGCAAGGCCTGGACCGGGCGCACCTTCATCCGCGGCATGCATGTGCGGCCCGCCTGGTCGCCGCCGGCCGTCGTGAAGCGCGACCTGCCGCACCTGCCGGCGGTTATTCCCGGCGGGGCGCCGAACAACCCGATGGGTGTGGCTGCCATGACGCTGGCCGGCGGCGAATTCGCCATCCACGGCACGAACCGCCCCGGCTCCATCGGCCGCGCCGTCTCCTATGGCTGCATCCGCATGCAGAACCGCGACATTGCCGACCTGTTTCGCCGGGTGAACGTGCGTACCCCGGTCGTCGCGGTGAACTGACGGCCGACGGGTTGTCCCCGCATTGCCGGGCGTCCCGAAAACGCGTGTGTCTTCCCCAGCATTCCCGCTTTCCGATTGCGTGCACCCTGGAGTTCTGATCCTCTTCCGCTGCCTGGAAGTTCAGGGAAACGCGATGTGGCGTCGGTGGTTGTCCGGCTTTGCCGCGTTGTTCTCCGGCAGTCAGGCGCCGGAATGATGGAGTGGGAGGCTTGGGAATGCTGGCAGGACTGCGGCGCGTGATACACAGCCAGGACGGCGAGGACGGGCTTCTTGAGGCCCTGTTCGCGCGTACGGGCGGCGGCCCGGGCTATTTCGTCGAGTTTGGTGCCTGGGACGGGCGCTTCAAGAGCAACACGTTCCATCTCTACGAGACGCTCGGCTGGAAGGGCTGTTACATCGAGGGCAATCCGGACCGGTTCAAGGACCTTCTCGCCAATGTCGATCCTCAGCGGATCGATGCGCGCAACGTGTTCGTCACGCCGCAAGGCGGCAATTCCCTCGACGCGATCCTGGCGGGCACCGGCTGTCCCAAGGAGTTTGATGTCCTGTCGATCGACATCGATTCCGACGATCATGCCATCTGGAGCGGTGTTGCGGGCTACCGGCCGAAAATCGTGATCATCGAGTACAACCCGACCATCCCCAACTCATCCGACTACGTGCAGCCGCTCGGCAGCTACATCGGCAATTCCGCGGGCGCGCTCTACAAGCTGGGACGGGAAAAGGGCTACGATCTCATCGATGCGACCGAGACCAACCTGATCTTCTGCCGGACTGACCTGCTCGACGCGTTTGAACTGACGGCGGTCGACCTGGACACCGCGCGCCCGGATGTCGGCCATATCTTCTTCGGCTATGACGGGTCGGTGCGGGTCACCGGTCGTTTGACATCCAATCCCTGGACCGGAAAGTCGCTGCACACGACGGTGACGGGCCAGGAACCGAGCCTGTCGGAAATTCGCAAGCTGCTCAGTCGCAAGCTGCGCCGCCTTGTCAGGAGGCTTCGTGCCAGGCTGATGCCCCGTGCCGGCTGACCGCCTGCGTCGCAGCGCTCGGGGGGAGCGGGAGCTGCGCGCGTGAAAGGGCCGGCGTCGGCGCGATCTCCGGGCCGGAAGCCCTCATCCTGCCGGTGTCGAGCACGGCCGTGCCGAGCGCGAACAGCGTTGCTGTTGCAAGAACACAGGCGACGACCGCAGGTAAAATTCCCCCTGCGCGCCTGCTTGACTGTGCCGTCCGTTCCGTCAGTCTCATCGTCATTTCCGGCCTATGCCGGACCTTCCGGTTTGTCCGCTTGTGCGCGTAAGACAACCTGGCGATTACACGTTTCTATACTTGAGATGAGCGTTGGGTTCGGCAATTTCAAGGCGGGCCGTTGCCGAGAATGTGGCATGCCAATGCCAAGGGGTCGGCGCATCGGGACTTGTGGTCGGCTCGCGCGGCCAGCACTCTTCCTGTCGGGGTTCGAAAAAAGGGGAGAAAAATGCTCAGTGCCTTGACACTCATCCTGTGCTGCCAGCTTGCCGGAGAGCTCCTGGTCGAGGCGTGCGGCCTGCCCGTGCCGGGACCGGTCGTCGGCATGGTGCTGTTGTTCGCCTGGCTGATGCTGCGCAAGCGCGAGGACAAGGAGCTGGCTGCGACGGCGGACGCGCTGCTGCGCAACCTGGCGCTTCTTTTCGTTCCCGCCGGCGTCGGTGTCGTCCTGCATCTCGGCCTGATCGGGCGTGAGGGGATTGCCATCTCGGCGGCCCTGATCGTCTCGACGCTCGCGACCGTCGCGGTGACGGCGCTGGTGATGCAATGGACCCTGCGCGGGGAGGGCGGGGGCAAGGGCGAAACCGGCACATCGGCCAAGGGGGAGGGCGGCCGGTGAGCACGCCGCTTGAGCAGATCTGGGTCTATCTCTCGGCGAGCCCGCTGGCCGCCCTGACGGTGACGCTTGTCGCCTACCAGACCGGTTTCGCGCTGTATCGCAGATCCGGATACCACCCGTTGGTCAATCCGGTCCTGATCGCGGTCGCGATCATCGCCGGGCTGCTGATTGCCGGCGGCATCGATTATTCGGTCTATTTCGACGGCGCGCAGTTCGTGCATTTCCTGCTCGGCCCGGCGACCGTGGCGCTTGCCATTCCGCTCTACCGGCAGATCGAACGGGTTCGCCGCTCGGCCCTGGCGATCGTCGTAAGCCTGATGGCAGGCTCGGCTTTCGCGGCCGTCTCGGCCGTCGGCATTGCCGCGCTGCTCGGGGCCTCGGATGCGACGCTCGCCTCGCTGGCGCCCAAGTCGGCGACCGCGCCGGTCGCCATGGGCATTGCCAGTTCGCTCGGCGGGCTGCCATCGCTCACCGCCGTCCTGGTCATTCTGACCGGCATCCTTGGGGCCGCGCTCGGGCCGCTTGTGCTCGATCTGGTGCGGGTGAGGGACTGGCGGGCGCGGGGCTTTGCCATCGGCGTCGCCGCCCATGGCATCGGCACCTCGCGCGCGCTTCTGGTCAACGAGACGGCGGGCGCCTTTTCCGGCCTCGCGATGGGGCTGAATGCCATCGCCACCGCCCTGCTCGTACCGTTTCTCTGGCGCCTGTTCTTCTGAACAGGGACAGGTTTGTCAGCCCGCCGCCTTGAGCCACTGGCGCGGGTCGACCGTTCCGTCCGGCCGGGTGCTTCCGGAGAGCGCCCGGCAAAGATCCTCGACCGTGTCGAGCGAGTGTACCGAGCGGAACTCGTCGACATGTGGCAGCATTGCCCGGACCCCCTTGGCGCGCGCCTGGAAGCCGTCGAAGCGCAGCAGCGGGTTCAGCCAGACCAGTCGCCGGCAGGAGCGGTGCAGCCGGTCGATCTCGCGGGCGAGATCCTCGTCGGTGTCGCGTTCCAGCCCGTCGGTGACGAGCAGCACGATCGGGCCGCCCGACATCACCCGCCGCGACCATTTCCGGTTGAATTCGGCAAGTGCCGTGGCGATCCGGGTTCCGCCCGACCAGTCCTCGACGCCGTCGGTGCAGGCGATCAGCGCCTCGTCCGGGTCCTTCATGCGCAGTTGCCGGGTGACGTTGGTCAGCCGTGTGCCGAACAGGAACGTGTGGACGTTGCGGCGCTCCTCGGTCAGCGCATGCAGGAAATGCAGCAGGATGCGGGTGTACTGGCTCATCGAACCGGAAATGTCGCAGAGCGCGACGATCGGCGGCCGGCGCATGTCGGGGCGCTTGTGGCGCAGGTCGATCATGTCGCCGCCGGTCCTGAGCGAGGCGCGCAGCGTCCGGCGCGGGTCGATGCGGCCGCGCGGCGCGGTGACGAAGCGGCGCAGGCGCACCTTCTCCATCGGCATCACCATGCGCCGCAGCGCGGCCTTGGCGGCGCGGATCTCCTCCGCGTTCATCTGGGCGAAGTCCTTGCGCTGCAGCAGTTCACGGCCCGACACGGTGAAGCGCGCGTCGATCTCCAGTTCCTCGCGCTCCTGGGTGCTCTGGCGGTCCCGGGTTGCCTGGAAGGCCTGGGCGACGCGGGTCTGGCCTGCCTTTGGCTTTTCGGCCTCGCCGCGCGGCGGGGCGACGGGGGAGAGGATCGACAGGAGCTTTTCGATCAGCCCGCGCGACTTCCAGTAGATGCGGAAGGCTTCGTCGAAGACGATGCGGTGCTCGCGCTTGCGCACGAAGACGGCGTGCAGTGTCCAGTAGAGATCGTCGCGGTCGCGGATGCCGGCAAGCTCGACGGCGCGCACCGCATCGACCACGCTCGCCGGCCCCACAGGCATGCCGGCGCGGCGCAGGGTGCGGGCGAAATGCACGATGTTTTCGGTGATGCGCCCGGCGGAAGCGCCGTTGCCCCCCGGCGTGCCGCCTTCGGCCGTGCCTGCCTGATCGGCCATTCGGGCTACACCGTCTCCTGTCCGGCGCGCTCCATGTCGCGGCGGATCTCGTCGATCATCTGGCGGGCGCGCGATCCGCGCACACGGTCGATATCGTCCTGGTATTTCAGCAGCACGCCGAGCGTGTCGGAGACCATGTCGGGATCGAGCGCGATCTCGTTCAGTTCGGTGAGCGCCGTGGCCCAGTCGAGCGTTTCGGCAACGCCCGGCTGCTTGAACAGGTCCTCGTCGGTGCGCAGCTTCTGGACGAAGGCGACAAGTTCGGCCGTCAGCCGTTCGGCTGCACCGGGCACCTTGCGCCGGACGATCTCCAGTTCACGTTCCGCGTCGGGATAGTCGACCCAGTGATAGAGGCAGCGGCGCTTGAGCGCGTCGTGGATCTCGCGGGTGCGGTTGGTGGTGATGATGACGATGGGCGGTTCCTCGGCGCGGATCGTGCCGAGTTCGGGGATCGTCACCTGGCTGTCGGCGAGGACCTCCAGCAGGAAGGCCTCGAACGCCTCGTCGGCGCGGTCGAGTTCGTCGATCAGCAGCACCGGCGCGCCGTTGACCGAGGGCTGCAGCGCCTGCAGGATCGGCCTGCGGATCAGGAATCGCTCGCCGAAGACCGACTTCGACAGATCGTCCCGGTCGGTGTCGCCGGTGGCCTCCGACACGCGGATCTCCACCATCTGCGCCGCGTAGTTCCACTCGTAGACGGCGGTGGAGATGTCCAGCCCTTCGTAGCATTGCAGGCGGATCAGGTCGCGCCCCAGCGCCTGCGACAGCACCTTGGCGATCTCCGTCTTGCCGACGCCGGCCTCGCCTTCCAGGAACAGCGGCCGCTTCAGCTTCAGGGCGAGCAGCAGCACGGTGGCGAGCGCGCGGTCACCGACATAGCCCTCGCTGTCGAGCAGGGCCATGGTGTCGTCGATCGAGGCGGGCAGCGGCGTTGCGGTCATCTGGTCTCCGTAAGCTGTCATCCTGCCGCACACCATAGTGCGAGGGCGCATGCCTTGTCAGGTGTCCTTAAGGCCGAGGCACATATGGCACGGTATCGGGAAGCGGACGATGTGCCGGAGGGCCGGTTTTCGAGGATTAACGCTCTGTTAAGCATGAATTCCGGACACTGTTGGCGGGGAGAGGTTACGGAGGTTCCGATCATGACTTCATCGGATTTTTCGCGCCAGCTTGAGGGTTACGGCCTGCTCACCGCCCAGATCCTCTATCACATGCCCGACCATCCCGGCCTGCTGCAGACATTTCTCTGGCAGACGCAGGACAAGGCTCCTGTCTTTCCGGAGCTGAAGCGCTTCCTGACATTCTGGGAGCGCGACATCGACGGCAAGATCCATTCCGTGCGGATCTGTCATCGCGACCTGATCGGGCCGTCCGACTGGCGTCTGCTGGATGCGGAATATCCGATCCACTGACGGGCGACGCCGGGCGGGACTGCTATCGTTTCGGCAGGTCCAGCCCCGCGCCGTCGCGCATGATGGCGCGGGCTTGCTCGGTGAAGTCGGACCCGCTGCCCTCGTGCAGCACGAAGCCCGGCAGCAGGCGCAAGGGCGCGCGGCTTGCCCGGATCGCGCGCAGCAGGATCCGGGTCGCGGCCGCTTCCGGCCGCGGCCTGAGCGGGATCACGTCGACGGCCCCGAACCGCCCTTTCAGCGCTTCCAGCAATTCGCCGAGCCCGTCGGCGCGGAAGATCATGGTCAGCGTTCCGCCTTCGCGGACAATGTCGGTCGCGACCCGCGCCCAGGGTTCAAGGCCGCGCGCGTCGAGCACATGGGCGCCGGCGCGGGCATCCGCCGGCGAGGCGCGAAAGCGGCCGTCTGCATAGTAGGGCGGGTTGATGATCGCGTGGTCGGCGAAGGCCGGGACGAGGCCGGCGGCGTGCCGGGCGCTGCCCTTGGCGCCGATATCGGCGTCGATGATCGAGACGCGGCCGGCGAAACCGGCATTTTCCGGCAGTTCGAGCGCACGGGCGGCAAGGTCTAGGGCGAAGCGGTCGCGGTCGACCAGCGTCACGCGCACATCCGTGAGCCGCGCGGCGAGGCAGAAGCCCGCCGTGCCGACGCCTGAACCCAGATCGACCACGTGGCCCTGCGTCCCGGCCGGGACGGCGGCGGCCAGATAGACGGCGTCGAGGCCGGCGCGGTGGCGTCCGCGGGCCGGCTGGAGAAGCTGCACGAGGCCGCCCAGAAAGGCATCCTTCGTGATCTCCTCGGTCTCCGCCGCCGGCCGGCCGGCCGGTTCGTCCTCGCCGGTCATGCGCCGGCGTTCCGCCCGTCCTTCAGGGCGCGGGGGTCGAGTTCGTGTTCGAGCCCGGCCGCGACCAAAAGGCGCACGGCCGCGCTGCGGTCTTCCTCCACCACCATCACGCGCCGCGCAATGGCCCCGATCGAGCCCTCCAGCACGCTCATGTTGCCGTCGAGGACGAGATGGCCGATCCCGGCCTCGCCGAGCAGCGCCTCGACAAAGGAAATCAGCACCATGTCATTGGTGCGCAGCAGAGGAACCATGTACTCGATTTCCCGTCCGTGTTTGCGGTGCCGCACCATACAAGACGAACGCCGGTTTTGCGACATGGCGATGGCGGTAGCCGATGTGTCGGGTCCGATGTCTTCAACAGTGCGTAGAGCGAAAGACGGCTTGCCGTGGGCAGGGGCGAGACCTATTGTCCCGGCGACACGTATCTGGAAAAGGTTGTTCAACGTGGGTGTGGTGGTTCCCTTGCGCGAAACCCGGTCCGAGCCGGCGAGCATTCAGCATCTGGTCGACCTCACAGCCGGCGGCATGGAGGCTGTGAACCAGCTGATCCTGTCGAAGGCCGGTTCCAACGTCGAGCTCATTCCCGAGATCGCCCGGCACCTGATTTCCTCCGGCGGCAAGCGGCTGCGGCCGATGCTGACGCTGGCGATGGCGGACCTGTTCGGTTATCGCGGCGAGGGTCATGTCGGGCTCGCCGCCAGCGTCGAGTTCATGCACACGGCGACGCTCCTGCATGACGATGTCGTCGACGAGAGCGACATGCGCCGCGGCAAGCTCGCCGCGCGCAAGCTGTGGGGCAACCAGGCGAGCGTCCTTGTCGGCGACTACCTGCTCGGCCAGGCCTTCAAGATGATGGTCGACGTCGGATCGCTCGAGGCCTTGCGGATCCTGTCGAGTGCCTCGGCGGTGATTGCCGAGGGTGAGGTGATGCAGCTCGGCGCGGCGCAGGATCTGGGCACCACCGAGGACCGCTACATGCAGGTGATCGAGGCGAAGACGGCGGCGCTTTTCGCCGCCGCCGCCGAGGTCGGACCGGTGATCGCCGACGCGGGCGAGGCGGACCGCGCCGCCGCGCGCGGCTACGGAATGGCGCTGGGCCTGGCCTTCCAGCTCGTCGACGACGCGCTCGACTATGGCGGGTCGGCCGCGGATCTTGGCAAGGACACCGGCGACGACCTGCGCGAGGGCAAGATCACGCTGCCGGTCATTCTCGCCATCGCCCGGGGGCGCGAGGAAAACCGCGCCTTCTGGCAGCGCTGCCTGGAGGCGCGCCAGGTCCGCGACGGCGATCTGGAAACCGCGATCGCGATCATGCACGAGACCGACGCGCTGGCCGACACGGTGGTGCGGGCGCGCTCCTTCGGCGAGCAGGCGCTCACCGCGCTGGAAAAGCTCCCGGCCGGTTCGCAGCGCGATGCGATGGCCGAAGCCGTCGAATTCTGCATCGCGCGAGTCAAATAACGACAATTTTCGCGCAGTTTTTTACAAGATTTGCGCGAAACATTTTCGAAATTGCGCGAAATATTTTCCGCTTTGACGCAAAAGGCCGCCCCCGTCGGGGCGGCCTTTGTCGTCGAGAGGCCGCAGTTTCGCTCAGCCCATGCGTTCCGAAGCGTAGCTGCCCGGGCTCGCCGGGAAGACGACGGTCTTGTTGCCGTTGACGAAGACGCGGCGGTGAATATGCGCGTGGATGGCGCGCGCCAGCACCTGGCTTTCCACGTCGCGGCCGAGCGAGACGTAATCGTCCGGCGACTGCGCATGGGTCACCCGCACGGTGTCCTGCTCGATGATCGGCCCCTCGTCGAGATCGCTGGTGACATAGTGCGAGGTCGCGCCGATCAGCTTCACGCCGCGCGCGAAGGCCTGCTTGTAGGGATTGGCGCCCTTGAAGCTCGGCAGGAAGGAATGGTGGATGTTGATGACCCGGCCGGCCATCTCCTCGCACATGCGCGTCGACAGGACCTGCATGTAGCGCGCCAGCACCACGAGTTCGGCGCCCGTCTCCTCGACGATCGCCATCTGGCGCGCCTCGGCCTCCGCCTTGTTGGCCTTCGTCACCTTGATGTAGTGGAACGGAATGTCGTGATTGACCACCAGCTTCTGGTAGTCGAGATGGTTGGAGATCACGCCGACGATGTCGATCGGCAGGGCGCCGATGCGCCAGCGGTAGAGCAGGTCGTTGAGACAATGGCCGAAGCGCGACACCATGATCAGCACTTTCATGCGTGCCTTCTCGTCATGGAACGTGAAGTCCATGCCCAGAGGCTCGGCGCGCGCGCCAAACCCGTCCGAGAGCTGCTCCAGCGTCGTGCCGGTCTCGCTGTTGAAGCTGACGCGCATGAAGAAGTTGCCGGTCTCGCGATCGTCGAACTGGGCACTGTCGGTGATGTTGCAGCCGTTCTCGGCCAGGTAGGTCGAGATGGCTGCGACGATGCCGCGGGTCGAACGGCATGTGACGGTCAGGGCAAAGGCGCTCATGGGAACTTCCTGCTGGGCGAGGGCTTCGTTGCGGGCCGGATCGCGGACGAACCAATAGCCGGTCGTGACCAGTCTTGTCAGCATCGCTTCGCCGCGCCATCGCGAAAAGCGGCGCGCAGCGGCTGATTTGCGACGAAGGTCACCCGCCGGGCGGGGCGACACCCTCTACAGGGGCGGCGGCGGCCCACCAGTGCGGGTGCCGGGCGCCGATGTCCTTCGCCAGCGCCCGCGCCGCGCCAAGGGTCTCAAGGAGCGCGAAGCAGGTCGCACCGGACCCGGACATGCGGGCCAGCCGTACGCCGTCCTGCCGCCGGAGCATGGCGAGCACGTCGCCGATTTCGGGTGCCACGGAGATTGCGGCCTCCTGAAGATCGTTGCGCGTCTCGCCGAGCCAGTCGACGAGATGGTCGACACCGGCAAAGCCAGTGTAGCCGGTCGGCGGCAGGGGAGGATTGTCGCGGCCGGCGAGACGGGAGAAGACCGCGGGCGTCGGTATGGCGATGCCCGGATTGACGAGGACGACGGCATGGGCGGGAAAGCGCGGCAGCGGCGCGATCCTCTCGCCGATGCCGGAGACAAGTGCGGGGCGCGAGGCCAGGCACATGGGCACGTCTGCGCCCAGCTCCAGCGCAAGCGCGGCCAGCATGTCGAGATCGTGGCGATCCGCCTGCCGCCCGGTTCGCAGCTCGAGGCCGAGCAGCAGGGCGGCGGCGGCATCGGCCGAGCCGCCGCCGATGCCGGAGGCGACGGGAAGGTTCTTTTCCAGGTGAAGCCTGTATCCCGTGGCCGACGCGCCGAGACGGGCATCGAGGGCACGCAGCGCGCGCAGGACGAGGTTGTCCCCGGTGTCGGCGTTTGTGCCAAGATCAGCTGCGAAGCGACCGCCGACCGTCAGGCCCAGGGCACCGTCGTCGGGGGGCGAGGCGGGAGGCGCCAGGGCCAGCCGGTCGCCGAACTCGGGGAAGGCGACGAGGCTTTCCAGGAGGTGGTAGCCGTCCGCGCGCCGCCCCGTCACGTGCAGGGCGTAGTTCACTTTCGCGCGGGCAAGACGGACTTCTGCGAGGCGGGCTTGGGCGAGGGGGGCCCGGGCCGGTTCGCTCCGGGCGCCGTCCGCGTCGTCGGCGGTCATGGGACGCGAGTCAGCCGCCGTTTTTCTTGGGTTCGATATTGGCGGCAGGCGTTTCCGGTGCGTCTGTCAGGCCGTTCTCGATCTTTTCCAGGATCTTCGGCAATTCATCGGGCTCGGGACCAAGGTCGCGGGCGTGGTTCCACTGGAAGCGGGCTTCGAGCCGGCGATCCACCTTCCAGTAGGCGTCGCCCAGGTGATCGTTGATCACCGGATCCTGCGGACGCAGCTCGACCGCGCGTTCCAGTTCCTTGACCGCATCCTCGAAGCGGCCGAGGCGGAAATAGGCCCAGCCGAGACTGTCGACGATGTAGCCGTCCTTCGGCCGCAGCTCGACGGCCTTGCGGATCATGTCGAGCGCCTCGGCGAGTTTCAGGCCCTGGTCGACGAGCGAATAGCCCAGATAGTTGAGCACCAGCGGCTGTTCCGGGGACAGTTCGAGAGATTTCCGGAAGTCGGCTTCGCCCTGGCCCCACTTCTTCAGCCGTTCGCGGCAGATGCCGCGATAGTAGAAGAGCGTCCAGTGCTGGGCCTTGGGCGTCTCGATCGTGTCGATGCCCTTGGTGTAGGCCTCCTCGGCCTCGGCGAAGAGCTTGTGCGAGCGCAGCACATTGCCAAGGGCGGTCACCGCATCGAGATCGGAGGGGTCGCTCTCGACCAGCGCCTCCAGGTGGGCACGCGATTCCTCGAGGTTTTCGAGGGCGTTGTAGTTGAGGCCGACCTGGATCTCGGCATCGCGCTTGAGCGGCGAGGCGTCCGGCACGCCCTGCAGCACGGTGATCGAGCGCTCGTATTTGCCGAGCCGGTCGAACAGCCCGGCCAGCGCGACGGCCGCGACATCGGCTTCATTGTCGAGATGCAGGGCAAGCTGCAGGAAGACGGCGGCCAGTTCCTCGCCGCCGTCGCGGCCGATGGCGGCACCCAGGCCGTACAGGACCTCGGCCGCACCCACTTGCGGGGTCTCGGCGATTCGCCCGGTCGGCTCGCCCGCCTCGATCTGCTCGCGCGTGGCGACGATCACCGGGTGGTCGGGCAGGATGCGGTTGTAATCGGCAAGAACCTTGAGGGCGGCGTCCTTGTCGCCGTTGCCGGCCAGCGAGCGGGCATAGGCATCGACGACGCGCAGGGCGCCGCGATCGGTCGTGTAGGCCTCGCGAAAGTTCTCCAGCGCTTCCTTGCCCCGTCCGGCGTGATCCTGGATCAGCCCGGCATGGTAGGTGACGAAGACGGTGTACCAGCTCGGCCCCTTGAGGCGGGAGACCAGTTCGAGCGCCTTGTCGGTCTCTCCCTTTCCGGCCAGAGCCCAGGCGGAAACGAGCCCGGAGGCAAGTTCGGCGAGCGGGCCGCGCCCGCCATTGGCGAGCTTGTCGCCGGCGGCGGTGAAGCGGCCGGCCCGCATGTCCTCGACGGCGAGCATCAACCCGGCGACAAAATGATCGGACTGCTCGGTCTTCAGCCGCTCGGCAAGCTCCAGCGCATCGGCGAGGTCGCC
The DNA here is from genome assembly GCF_965276915.1 of Stappia sp. Classification (GTDB taxonomy): domain Bacteria; phylum Pseudomonadota; class Alphaproteobacteria; order Rhizobiales; family Stappiaceae; genus Stappia. Next base: position 4,127,144 of record NZ_OZ255709.1, on the reverse strand, counting down.
ATTGGCGAGCTTGAGCACGAAGGTGCGGTCAAGCAGGAAGGGGTTGCCCGGATCGACCACAAGGGCTTCGCCGAAGAAGGCGGCGGCATTGCCCAGATCGTTGGTCTGGCCGGCGAGCCTGCCGGACAGGTAGCTGCCGCTCAGGGTCAGTGGCAGGCCTTCCGCCGTCCCGGTTGTCTGCGGTTCGGCATCCGCGCGAAGCGGCGACATCCCGGCGGTGGCGAGCATCGAGCACAAGGCGACGCCGGCAAGCAGGGCCGTGCGGCGGAACGAATGGGCGAAACGGCTGTTCTTCATACGATTGGTCTTGCTGCCCCTGGTGCGACACGGGTCAAAACGAGTCAGGATGCCCCGATTTTCCCTGTCAGGATGGCCTTATTGTGTCTGCGTCGCAAGCAGGCCGCAGCGACCGACGGCGCATGGCATCCGGCCGGCGCCGTTCAGCGGCGCAACGGCCTGCCGCTGCGTCGAAATATGGTGCGCGGATACGGCACGACAACGAGATGCAGGGCAAAGCTCGCAAAAAACCTTTGTTTCGTGCACTGCATCATTTAAGTGGGGTGACATCCGGGGAGGGAGCAATCCTGCACGGAACGGAATGCTTCCGTGCGGCCGGCGGTCCTGCCGGCGACAGGCCTGCTCCGAAGAGGGGATATGCGCGGTATGACGAAATGGGTGTTCGGTTTCGGTGACGGTAACGCCGAAGGCACCGCCTCGATGAGGAACCTGCTGGGTGGCAAGGGAGCCAATCTGGCCGAGATGTGCAATCTCGGACTGCCGGTACCTCCAGGCTTTACCATCACGACCGAGGTCTGCACCTATTTCGACACGCACGGGAAGACCTATCCGGAAGGTCTGCGCGACGAGGTCGATGCGGCGCTCATGGAGATCGGCCGGATCACCGGCCGCCGTTTCGGCGATGCCGGCAACCCGCTGCTGGTCTCGGTGCGCTCCGGCGCCCGGGTCTCGATGCCGGGCATGATGGACACGGTCCTGAACCTCGGTCTCAACGACGAGACGGTGCCGGCACTGGCGGAAGCCGCGGGCGACCCGCGTTTCGCCTATGACAGCTATCGCCGTTTCATCCAGATGTATTCCGACGTGGTGATGGGCCTCGACCATCACGCCTTCGAGGAGATCCTCGAGGACTACAAGAACGAGACCGGTCACGAGCTCGACACCGACCTCAGCGCCGATGACTGGCGGATCGTGATCGCCAGCTACAAGGCGCTGGTCGAGGAGGAACTGGGAACCCCGTTCCCGCAGGACCCGCACGAGCAGCTGTGGGGCGCGATCAGCGCCGTCTTCCACTCCTGGGAGAGCGCGCGGGCGATCACCTATCGTCGCCTGCACGACATCCCCAACGACTGGGGCACGGCGGTCAACGTCCAGGCGATGGTGTTTGGCAACATGGGGCAGGATTCGGCCACCGGCGTCGCCTTCACGCGCAATCCCTCGACCGGCGAAAAGGCGCTTTACGGCGAGTTCCTGATCAATGCCCAGGGCGAGGACGTGGTTGCCGGCATCCGCACGCCGCAGGATATCACCGAAGCGGCCCGCGTCGCGGCCGGCTCCGACGCGCTGTCGCTGGAACGTGCCATGCCGGCGGCCTTCGCCGAGTTCGTGGAGATCTGCGATCGCCTCGAGGCGCATTACCGGGACATGCAGGACCTGGAGTTCACCATCGAGCGCGGCAAGCTGTGGATGCTGCAGACGCGCTCGGGCAAGCGTACCGCCAAGGCGGCGCTGAAGATCGCCGCCGAGATGGCGGACGAGGGCCTGATCACCACCGAGGAAGCGGTGATGCGGGTCGATCCGTCCGCCCTCGACCAGCTGCTGCACCCGATGATCGACCCGGCCGCGACGCGCGACATCGTCGCCACCGGCCTGCCGGCCTCGCCGGGCGCGGCCTCGGGCGAGATCGTGTTTTCCTCCGACGAGGCGGAAGAGGCGAAAGCCGCCGGCCGCAAGGTGATCCTGGTGCGCGTCGAGACGAGCCCGGAAGACATTCACGGCATGCATGCGGCGGAAGGCATCCTGACGACGCGCGGCGGCATGACCAGCCACGCGGCGGTGGTGGCGCGCGGCATGGGCAAGCCCTGCGTCTCGGGCGCCGGGACGCTGCGCATCGACTATCGCTCCGGCACGCTCACCGTTGCCGGCCGCAAGCTCGCCAAGGGTGACCGCATCACCATCGACGGGACGACCGGACAGGTGCTGGTCGGCGAGGTGGCGATGCTGCAGCCGGAAATGTCGGGCGAATTCTCCCGGCTGATGGAATGGGCGGACGCGCACCGGCGCATGGCGGTGCGCACCAATGCCGAGACGCCGGCGGATGCGCGCGCGGCGCGCGGCTTCGGCGCCGAAGGCATCGGGCTGTGCCGCACCGAGCACATGTTCTTTGAAGGCGAGCGCATCGTCGCGGTGCGCGAGATGATCCTGTCGGAGAGCGAGCAGGGCCGGCGCGCGGCGCTGGACAAGCTGCTGCCGATGCAGCGCGGCGACTTCACCGAGCTTTTCGAGATCATGCAAGGGTTGCCGGTGACGATCCGCCTGCTCGACCCGCCGCTGCACGAATTCCTGCCGCATAGCGAGGAGGAGATCGCCGAGGTCGCCGCCGTGATGGGCGTCGACAGCGAGGTGCTGCGACAGCGGGCGCTCGACCTCAACGAGTTCAACCCGATGCTGGGGCATCGCGGCTGCCGGCTGCTGGTCACCTATCCCGAGATCGCCGAAATGCAGGCGCGCGCCATCTTCGAGGGTGCGGTCGCGGCCGGCAAGACGACGGGCGCGCCGGTGACGCCGGAGATCATGGTGCCGCTGGTCGGCGTCAAGGCCGAGCTCGACCTGGTGCGGGCGCGCATCGACGCGATGGCGAAGGCCGTGTCGCAGGAGACCGGCGTTGCCATCGACTACCAGGTGGGCACGATGATCGAACTGCCGCGGGCCTGCCTGCGCGCCGGCGAGATCGCCGAGGCGGCCGAGTTCTTCTCCTTCGGCACCAACGACCTGACGCAGACGACATTCGGCATCTCGCGCGACGATGCGGCGTCCTTCCTTGGCACCTATCAGCGCCTCGGGCTGGTGGAGCGCGACCCGTTCGTCTCGCTCGACCAGGACGGCGTCGGGGAACTGGTGCGGATCGGCGCGGAGCGCGGCCGCGCGGCCCGTCCGGGACTGAAGCTCGGCATTTGCGGCGAGCATGGCGGCGATCCGGCCTCGATCGGCTTCTGCGAGAGCGTCGGTCTCGACTACGTGTCCTGCTCGCCCTTCCGCGTGCCGATCGCCCGGCTGGCGGCGGCACAGGCGGCCTTGAGGGCCAAGGCCGGGGCCTGAACGGATGGCAGCCCGCCGGCCGTCAAGCGTCGAGGAGCTGCGCGCCGGCGGCAAGCCGGCGCTGGCCCGGACGCTCTCGGCCGTCGAGACGCAAGGCGACAGCGCAGAGTTCGCCGCGTTTCTCGACGAGGCGGCGAAGGCGGGGCGGGCCCATGTGCTGGGCCTGACCGGTCCGCCGGGCGTCGGCAAGTCGACGCTGACCAACGCGCTGATCCGCAGTTTCCGGGAACGGGGCGAGAGCGTCGGCGTCATCGCCGTCGATCCTTCCTCGCAACTGACCGGCGGCGCGCTTCTCGGCGACCGCACGCGGCTTGCCACTGACCCGGAGGACACGGGCATCTTCGTGCGCTCGATGGCGGCGCGCGACCGGCTCGGCGGGCTCTCCGACCACGCGGTTGCGGCGGTCGTGCTGATGCGTGCCGTGATGGACCGGGTGATCGTCGAATCCGTCGGCATCGGCCAGTCGGAGGCCGATGTCGCCCATGCGGTCGACACGCTGGCCCTGTGCATCCAGCCGGGCTCGGGCGACAGTCTGCAATTCATGAAAGCCGGGGTGATGGAACTGCCGGACCTCGTCTTCGTCACCAAGGCCGACATGGGCGCGCTGGCGCGGCGCGCCCGGGCCGACGTGGAGGGCGCACTGTCGCTCGCCCGGCCGGCCGGCGCCGGGCCGTTGCCGCAGGTCCTGCCGCTCTCGGCAAGCACGGGCGAGGGGATCGCGGAGGCCGTGGCGGCTTTTGACACGCACGGCGCGCGGACGGCCTCGGACGGGAGCCGGGAGCGCCGCCGCGCGGCCCAGCAACGGCACTGGGTGGCGGACACCGTGCGCCGCCGGTTCGGCAGCCACGGATTGCATCTGTGCGATGTCGACGGGGCGCTGGCCGAGGCCGGGGGCGCCTTCGCGGCGATTGCCGGGATCGACCGGGACCTGCGCACCCGGTTCGGGACTATGCCGTCCGCGATGTGAGCCGCGACCAGGCGGTGCGCAGACGCACAACGGCCGGCGGACCGAAGCCCGTCAGCAGCGAGGCCCTGCTGCTGGTGTAGCCGCTGCTGCCGGCAGTGCCGCGTGCGAGTGCGCCATTGTCGAAGATGGAATAGACGAGGCCGAGATCCGCCGCCGCGACAACGCGATGGGGGTGCCGGGCAAGGATCGGGCGGATGGCCGTGGTGTAGGCGACCGGGCCGGTCGTTGCCACGGTGGCGGCCTGGCCGACGCCGTCACGCACCGGGTGGTAGGCGGCCAGGTTGCGCCAGACCTGCTCGATCGCGGCCGCCAGGAACGGATGTCGCGGGACGCAGACGATGTGCCACTGCTGGTATTCGCTGTCGACCCCGTAGCGCGGCCAGCGGCCCCAGTCCTGGTAGAGGGAGCCGGGGCCATTGTTCCAGAAGGACAGCAGGAAGGCATCGTCCGGCGCCAGCACCTCCGACAGCGGCCGGCGGGCGGTCGACTTGATGTCGAGATAGACCCCGCCGGTCTCGTAGAGCTGCACGTAGCGGAAGATGTCGGCCTTCGCCGCGCCGTAGTCAGGATGGATGCGGTCGAACAGGGCGAGCCTGTCCGGCCCGCAGAGGCGCCGGATGCAGGCGCGTGCGTCGTCGTCGTCGTAAAGGCGATGCTCCCAGCCCGGATTGCCGGCCTTCAGGGCCTCGACATTCGCGCGAAGCGCGGGATGCAGGGGGCTCGTGCAGGAGGCGGTCTGGTGGATGATCCTGGGGATCGACAAGAAATGCTCCGGGAAAAACAACCACGTGACGTAAAGTCATAGGGGCTGTTTCACCGTGCGGCAAGCCGCTCGCGCGGCGCGGAGGCGGGCGCAAGGCGCGTGTCAGGGCGTGTCTCAGGCGCTGAGCGAGATCGCCCTGCTTGCATCCTCGTCGCCGGCCAGCCGCTTCTCGGCCTCGACGATCCGTGCCGGCGGGATCGGCCGGGAAAGGTAGAAACCCTGCAGCCGGTCGCAATTGGTGCGCTGCAGGATTGCCGCCTGCTGGCGCGTCTCGATGCCTTCGGCCACGACCTTCATGCCGAGCGCCTCGCCCAGATCGATGATCGTCGACAGGATCGCATGCGCGTGAGGGGCGATCTCCAGGTCGGCGATGAAGGAACGGTCGATCTTCAGCGTGTCGAAGGGGAAGCGGCGCAGGTAGCTGAGGCTGGAATAGCCGACGCCGAAATCGTCGAGCGCGACGCGCACGCCCATCTCCTGGACCTGGGTCAGCACCTTGAGAATGTCGGTGTCGTTGTCGGCGAAGACCGATTCCGTCACCTCGATTTCCAGCCGGGTCGGCTCGAAATCGCAGGCCTCCAGCGTGTCGCGCAGGTCCTCGATGAAACGGGGGTGGCGGAACTGGGTCGGCGAGACGTTGACGGCGAGCCCCAGATGCGGCCAGGCGGCGGCGTCCTGGCAGGCGCGGCGCAGCACATAGAGGCCGAGATCGTTGATCAGGCCGATCTCCTCGGCGATCGGCACGAAGGTCGACGGGCTGATCGCTCCCATGTCCGGGTCGGTCCAGCGCAACAGGGCCTCGACGGAGAGGACCTTGGTGCCGTCGATGGTGGTCTGCGGCTGGTAGACGACGTCGAGCTTCTCGCGGGCAATCGCCTCGCGCAGCGCATGGGCGAGGTTCTCGCGCGTGCGCACATGCTCCTCCATGCCCATGTCGAAGAAGGCCCAACGGCCGCGACCGCTCGCCTTGGCGGAGTAAAGGGCAATGTCGGCCTTGCGCAGCAACTCGCCCATCGACAGGCTGTCCTCCGGCGCCGTCGCGGCGCCGACGCTGAGGCTGACATGCAGATGGTGGCCGCCGATATACATCGGCACGGCAAAGCGGTCCTGCATGCGCTTGAGCACCTGCTCGATGGTCGCGCGCGAGCCGCAATCGGGCAGCAGCAGGGCGAATTCGTCGCCGCTGATGCGCGCAAGCGTTGCCGCCTCCGGGGCCAGGACGCGCAGGCGCCGGGCCGCCTCGCGGATGACCTCGTCGCCGGCCGCGTGGCCCAGCGTGTCGTTGATGTCCTTGAAGTGGTCGAGATCGATGTAGATGACGCCGATCAGCCCCTTGCCGAGCTGCCAGTCGGCCAGCTCGTCGCGGAAGCGGGCGGCGAAGAAGTCGCGGTTGGCAAGGCCGGTCAGGCTGTCATGCAGCGCCGCGTGCTGGGCACGGGCCTCGCTCTCGGCGAGGCGGCGCGTGTTCTGCCGCGTGTAGAAGAGGACGAGGCCGGTCAGGCCGGCAATGGTCGCGGCCAGGAAGAACAGGACCGGCCCGACGCCGGACAGGATCGCGGAACCGGGGTTTTCGGCGTTCCATGTCAGGTAGCCGAGCGACGCGGCGCGCGGGCTCTTCAGCATCATGTAGGCGCCGCCGGTGGCGTTGCGCGGATCCGCGACGCTGCGCAAGCCGCTGATGCCGGAGCGCTCGGCCAGGGCCGCCAGGCGTGCCGGGTTGAGTTTCTTCAGGCTGACCAGCACTGCGGGCGGACGGCGGGCGGAGAGGAACTGCTTCATCTCCGGACCGATCGCCGTCACTGAAATCAGCGCCGGCTGGCCCTCGAAAACGGCGAAGCCTGTTTCATATAGCGAACGGGTGAAGCCGGTCTTGGGCCTCTCGACATAGTAGAGACCGGAGGGAAGGCGCGAGAAACTCGCGATGAAGCGGGCGCGGGCGCGCGCGATCAACGGCTTGACGGCCTCCAGCAGGTCCTCGGCCTTCTCCGGATCCTGGCGCTGGCCGCGCACGGAATTGTAGATCGGCTCGCCGCCGACGCTGACGACGACCGTCTGGTCATGGCCGTGGTTGGAGTAGAGCCATTGCCCGATATTGGCATTGAGCCAGTCGGTGCTGAGAGTTTCGGGCCGGGCATAGAAGAACGCCTGGTCCCAGACCGCGACACCTTCCTGTTCCTTGGCGAGAAGCTCCAGCTGCAGGCCCGTGCTGCCGCGCAGCAGGCTGCGCTCGCTGTTCAGCGCGGCAATGTCGGCCGACCGCGACGTGTAGGCAATCAGGGCAACCGAGAACGCGATGGCCAGCAGAACCAGTCCCACGACGGGGAACAGGATCGCGTTTGCCAAGCGTGCACCGGTGTCCGTTTTTGCTGCTGCCATGGGGGCCTCTTCTTGTCGGACCAAACCTTGCACAAACGGTTTAACAAAAGTCCTCGAATGTTAGTTAACCGCCATTCAAAACCCTGTCGGAAGAGTTGCGATTCGCAAAGCCCGGCGAAACACGGACCGGACGAATAAGTGTTTCGGCCAAGCCACTTGCGGATCTACCGCGCCGGCGAGCGCGGATCCGTGGTGCCGGCGGTGCCACAAGCGGGAGGCGAGGCCGGGGAGGTCCGCATATTGACGGATTGCGGCAGGCGACACGCGGCCTGCATGCTGGCGCGCAACAGCCCCTCTTCACGCCGTGCTACCTGGAACCCGCCTTCATGGACAAGAGACCGAGCGAGCCGCGATCCGAGTTTCTCGAAAGCCGGACCATCGACGAGATCGCGCCAGGGGACACCGCAACGCTGCGGCGGAGCGTGGCGCAACAGGATATCGACCTTCTGGCCGTGCTTTCCGGCGAGGCGATGCCGGTCTCGCCGGGGGCGGCATCGCCGCCGGGCAGCGTTCCCGGTCCTCTTGCCGCGAGCCTGATTGCGCTGCTTCTGGCAACGGAACTGCCGGGGCCGGGAACGGTCAGCCTGAGCCAGTCCCTGACATTTCATGGCACGGTCGCGGCGGGCGACGTCCTTGAGCTTGCGCTGACCGTCACGGCCTGCGACCGGGCAACCCGCGAGCTGGAGCTTGCCTGCGACCTGAAGACGGAGGCGGGGCGGGAGGTAGCGTCCGGGAGCCTGCGCGTGCGCGCGCCGGAGACAAAGATCCGCCGTCACCGGCTGGAGCTGCCCGATATCCGCATGAGCCGGCATGAACGCTTCCGCACCCTGATCGCGGAAGCGGCAAGCACGACACCGCCGGTGGTGGCGGTTGCCCATCCGTGCAGCGCCGCCGCCATCGCCGCGGCCGTCGAAGCGGCGGATTTCGGCATCGTCACACCGGTTCTGGTGGGACCGCGCGCCAGGGTCGAGCAGGCGGCAAGGGAGGCCGGGGTGGCGATCGACCGGTTCCGGCTGGTCGATGCGCCGCACAGCGATGCGGCCGCGGCCGAAGCGGTGGCCCTGGTCAGGCGCGGCGAGGCATCGCTGCTGATGAAGGGGTCGCTGCATACCGACGAGCTGCTTCGGGCGGTGCTGGCCCGAGACGGCGGCCTTCGGACCGAGCGGCGGCTGTCGCATGTCTACCTGATGGACGTTCCGGGCTATCCGCGCCCGCTGCTGATCACCGATGCGGCCGTCAATATCGAACCGGACCTGGCGATGAAGCGCGACATCATCCAGAACGCCGTCGATCTTGCCCGGGCCATGGGCATCGACACGCCGAAAGTGGCGATCCTGTCGGCCGTGGAGACGGTCAATCCGAAGCTGCGCTCGACGCTGGATGCTGCGGCGCTGTGCAAGATGGCGGACCGGGGACAGATCACCGGCGCGCTGGTCGACGGGCCGCTTGCCTTCGACAATGCCGTCAATCCGGAGGCGGCGCGGGAAAAGGGGATCCGTTCGCCGGTGGCGGGCGTTGCCGACATCCTGGTGGTGCCGGATCTCGAGGCCGGCAACATTCTCGCCAAGCAGCTCACCTTCCTTGCCGGGGCGGACGCGGCGGGCGTCGTTCTGGGCGCGCGGGTGCCGATCATCCTCACCAGCCGCGCCGATGCCGAGCGCACGCGGCTGGCCTCCTGCGCGGTGGCGGCGAAGCTGGCGCGGCTGGCCGCGGCGCCGGTGAACCTCGGCAAGGGGGCGGCGTGAGCGATGCCATCCTGACCCTCAACGCGGGATCGTCGAGCATCAAGCTGGCGGTCTTCGATCTCGCGCCCGGCGGCGGCCTTTCCTGCTGGCGACGCGGAGAGCTTCGCGAGGCCGGCGCGGCGCAACGGTTCCGCCTGCGCGATGCGGGGGGGCGGACCATCGCCGAGGAGACATGGCAGGCGGAGGGCTTCGAGACCTCCCTCTCGCAGCTCATGGCCCGCATCGGGGACGAACTTGCCGGGCGCAGGCTGGCGGGGATCGGCCACCGGGTGGTGCATGGCGGGGCGGGACACCGGGTACCGGAACGCGTGACGCCGGACCTGCTGGCCCTGCTGGAGGAGCTCGCGGACCTTGCCCCGCTGCATGTGCCGCACAACCTGGCGCCGATCCGGGCGATTGCCGGGCAGTTGCCGGACGTTCCGCAGGTCGTGTGTTTCGATACGGCGTTCCACCATACGATGGCGCCGGTGGCGCGGCGCTTCGCGTTGCCGCGTGAATACGAGGATCGCGGCATTCGCCGCTACGGCTTTCACGGCCTTTCCTACGAATTTGTCGCCAGGCAACTCGCCGCGCTCTCGCCCCGGATGCATGCGGGGCGGACGATTGCGGCGCATCTGGGCAGCGGCGCCAGCATATGCGCGATGCGCGGGGGGGCCAGTGTCGACACCACGATGGGCTTTACCGCATTGGACGGGCTGGTAATGGGAACGCGATGCGGTGCGCTCGATCCCGGCGCGCTCCTGCATGTGATGCGCCAGGACGGGCTCGATGTCGAGGCGGCGGAACGGCTGCTCTACACCCGCTCGGGATTGCTGGGATTGTCGGGCGTTTCCAACGACATGCAGGTTCTGCTGGGGAGCGGGGAGGCAAGCGCGGGGGAGGCTGTCGATGTGTTCGTCTACCGGATCGTGCGGGAGGCGGGAGCGCTTGCCAGCGTGCTCGGTGGGCTCGACGGCTTCGTCTTCACCGCCGGGATCGGCGAGAACGCGCCGGAGATCCGGAAGAGGGTCTGCGAGCGGCTCGGCTGGCTCGGCGTGGACCTTGACGGGGAGGCGAACCGCCGCGGCGCGGCGGTGATCTCCACGCCTGAAAGCCGGGTGGAGGTGCGGGTGGTCGCCACCGACGAAGAGGCGATGATCGCGGAACATGTCCGCGACCTGCCATAGGCCGCCATAGGCGGCCATGGGCCGCCATGGACTGCCAGGGCCGGACGGGGGACGCCCGCCCCGGGGCGCCCCGGACCCCGCGAGGCGTCAGGCGACCGTGAGGGTTGCCGTTTTCAGGTCGTCGGACAGGTCCTCGGCGTCCTTGCGGACCTTTTCGGAGGTTTCCGATGCCACGTCCTGACCGTAGCGCGCCGCCTTGACGGCTTCGCGCGTGTAGTCGTCGAAGGCCTGGCTGCAAAACTCGCTGCAGGTCGAGACGACCTCGTCCGGCTCGCGGGCATGCATCAGCCTGTCGACGAGGCGGACGTCCTGCTCGATCCGGTGGCGGAGGAAGTCCAGCATCCCGGCCTGCCAGTCGAGCGTTGCGCGCAACGCCTCGGACTGCATGCGCTGGGCGATCAGCAGCGGGTTTGCGTAGGCTGTCTCGAACGGCGCCAGCGACGCGTTGATTGCGTCCTCGGGCGCCTTGTTCCGGGCTTTTGCCATTGTCTGCCTCCCTTTCTTTCGGTCCCCGTGACGAACGGGGCATGAAGAGGCGGCCTCCTCGACCGCGGACAAAGTCTAGACGCGGCATGTGTCAGAACGTTGATCGAGATCAAGCGGACGCTGCGGCAGCGTGTCGCTCGTCGATCCGGGCGGGCTCAGATGAGTTGCAGGCCCTTGAAGCTCACATGCCCGTCGCGGCCGACGATGATGTGGTCATGCAGGACGATGCCGAGCGGCTTGGCGATCTCGGCGATCTGGTTGGTCATCTGGATGTCGGCGCGAGACGGCGTCGGGTCGCCGGAGGGGTGGTTGTGGACGAGCACGATGGCGCTGGCGGAGAGCTCCAGTGCCCGCTTCATCACCTCGCGCGGATAGACCGGCGTGTGGTCGACGGTGCCGCGTTGCTGCACCTCGTCGGCGATCAGGGCGTTCTTCTTGTCGAGGAAAAGGATGCGGAATTCCTCGCGATCGGAAAAGGCCATGGCGGTGCGGACATAGTCGAGCACGGCCGACCAGGAGGACAGGATCTTCCTGCCGGTCACCTGGCCGCGCAGGAAGCGTTCGGCGACGGCGTGGGCGAGTTTCAGCTCGTCGACGACGCGGTCGCCGACGCCGCGTACCTCCTTCAGCCGCGCCGGCGGGGCGGCGAGAACCTCGGCGAAAGAACCGAAGCGGGCGATCAGCGCCTTGGCGATGGGCTTGGTGTCGGCCCGCTTGATCGGCGAGAAGAGCAAAAGCTCGAGCAGCTCATAGTCCTGCAGGGCGGCATGGCCGCCCTCGCGGAAACGCTGGCGCAGGCGGTCGCGATGGCCGTGAAAATGCGGGGAGGCAGCGTCCGAGAAGCCGTCTTCCGTGCTGCTCATGCCGACCCTCCCGCTGCAGGCTCAGGGCCGGACGTGCGCCGATGGATTGTCGAGGCCGGCCGGCGACAACGTGAAGATCTCGCAGCCCGTCGCGGTGATGCCGACGGAATGCTCGAACTGGGCCGAGAGCGAGCGGTCGCGGGTGACCGCGGTCCAGCCGTCCGCCAGCACCTTCACATGCGGCCGGCCGAGATTGACCATCGGTTCGATGGTGAAGATCATGCCGGGCTTCAGCTCGATGCCCTCGCCCGGGCGGCCGTAATGCAGGATGTTCGGCATGTCGTGGAACAGCCGGCCGACGCCGTGGCCGCAGAAATCGCGCACGACCGAGCAGCGCTCCGCCTCGACATAGCTCTGGATCGCGTGGCCGATATCGCCGGTGGTGTTGCCGGGTTTCGCCGCCGCGATGCCGCGCAGCAGGGATTCGTAGGTGACCTCGACCAGCCGCTCGGCGGCGCGCTTGGGCTGGCCGACCGAATACATGCGGCTGGAATCGCCGTGCCAGCCGTCGAGGATGTAGGTGACGTCGATGTTGACGATGTCGCCGTCCTTGAGCGGCTTGTCGTTGGGAATGCCGTGGCAGACGACATGGTTGATCGAGGTGCAGGTCGACCTGGTATAGCCGCGATAATTCAGCGTGGCGGGGATCGCGTCGTGCCGGATGCCGAAATCGAAGACGAAATCGTCGATCTCCTGCGTCGTGACGCCGGGCACGATCCGCTCGGCCAGCGCGTCGAGGCAGCGGGCGGTGAGTTGCCCGGCCCGGTGCATGCCGGCGAAGTCGTCCGGTCCGTAGAGCCGGATCTGGCCGGTGTTCTTCAGTGGTGCCGTCGCGGCGTCGATATAGGTGACCATCGGTATCCCGCACTCTGTCCCGATCCGGCCGGCGTTGCCGGCTGTCGCGCCCGGGGGGGCGCCGCCGCCGTCGGCATGATCCCGGCACCCGGAGGAGGGCGCGCCCGCCGCAATCGGTCCTGTCCTGTTTGGTATAGCCTTAATTCGCCGGGACGCGCGGTGCAATCCGCATTCGCCGCAGGGTTGCCGCCCGCCCGCGGGAGCAAGGGCACGCCAAGCGGAGGCGCGTGCGCGATGCAGGCAGCCTGCAGCTCCTGGTACGGACGGCGGGACTCGAACCCGCATAGCCGAAGCCGAGGGATTTTAAGTCCCTTGTGTCTACCAATTCCACCACGTCCGCACGTGCATCTCTGCTAGCAAAGCGGCGGCCAATGCTCAACCTGGAACTACGAGATGATCACTCCTCGCGGAACGTGCGGGCGATCTGGTCGGAGAGCGGCTTGAGGAGATAGGACAGCGCCGTGCGTTCGCCGGTGCTGATGAAGGCCTCGGCCGGCATGCCGGGCACGAGCTCCAGCACGCCGAGACGTGCGATCTCCGCCGGCGCCACTGAAATGCGCACGAGATAGTAGGAAAGCCCCGTGCGTTCCTCGTGCGTGAGGTCGGCGGCGATCCGCGTCACCTTGCCGGCGAGTTCCGGCGTGGTGCGCTGGTTGAAGGCGGACAGGCGCAGGACGGCGTGCTGTCCGATATGGATCTGGTCGATATCCTGCGGTGCGATCCTGGCCTCGACCGCGAGCGTGTCGCGGTCCGGCACGATCAGCATGGTCGTGTCCGCCGGCGAGACCACCGCACCCGCCGCATGGACCGCAAGCTGGTGGACGACGCCGCCCTGCGGCGCGGTCATCTCGACCCGCCGCAACTCGTCCCGGGCCGCGACGTGCCGCTCGACGAACTCGCCGATCTGGGCGTCGATCTCGCGCAGTTCCGAACCGACCTCCGTCTTCAGGTCGCTCTCGACCTGGAGGATCTGGAGGCGTGCCTCGGAGATGCGCGCCCCCGCCTGCGCCTGCCCGGCGATCGCCTCGCCGCGCTCGCCGCCCAGCGTTGCCGCCTCCCGGTCGAGCGCGTTCATGCGCTGTATGGTGACAAGCCCGCGCTTGCGTAGCTCGCGCAGGCCCGCGAGTTCGTCCTCCAGCACCGAGAGCCCGCGCGCGAAGGCGGTCTCCTGCGCCTTCAGGCCCTCGATCTCCTTCTTGAACTGGCTGATCCGTTCGCGCAGCTGGCTTTTCCGGCCCTCGCGCGATTGCCGGCGAAAGGCAAAGAGCCGCGCCTCGCTGGAGAGCGTCGCGGCAAGTTCGTCCTCGGTTCCGGCCCGCCGGACAAGCGCTTGCGGGAACACCACGCGGGCGAGGCCGTCCCGTTCCGCCTCGAGCCTTGCCTTGCGGGCGCGCAACTCGTCGAGACGCTTGAGGACGATGGCAAGCCGGGCGAGGGTCTGGGTGGCATCGAGCCGGATGAGAGGGTCTCCGGCCGCCACCCGCTGGCCCTCGCGCACGAGCAGCTCGCCGACGACGCCGCCGGTCGGATGCTGGACCTTCTTGACGTGGGAGCCGACCACGAACGTGCCGCCGGCGACCACCGCGCCGGTGAGGCTTGTTGCCGCCGCCCAGCCGCCGACGCCGGCAACGAGCGCGATGCACACGAGGAGGCCGGCCACCTGATGGCGGCGGATCGACAGGGACAAGCGCGTCAGGTCACTGTCGCTCATCGCTCTCCTCCCGCGTTTTTGGGGAACCCTTCCCGGCCGCGTCGCCGGTCCTGTTGCCGGGAAGGACGCGCAAGGGAACCATCTGCCGCCCGGTCGCGCGGAAGCCGCCCGCTTGCGCGGCCGCGGGCGGCGTGCCGGCGGGGCGCGCGACCCTTGCCAGCACCTCGTCGCGAGGCCCGAAGGCCCGCATGCGCCCCGCCTCCATCATCAGCACGAGGTCGACGGCACTGAGCGCTCCCGGCCGGTGGACGATGACGATGGCGATGCCGCCGCGGCGGCGCACGCCCTCGATCGCCGCCGTCACCGCCGCCTCGCCCTCCGCGTCGAGATTGGCGTTCGGCTCATCCAGCACGACGAGAAAGGGATCGCCGAAAAGCGCGCGCGCCAGGCCGATGCGCTGGCGCTGCCCTGCGGAGAGCGAGGACCCGGCCTCGCCGACCGGCGTCTGGTAGCCCGCGTCCAGTTTCAGGATCATGTCATGGGCGCCCGCGGCCCTGGCGGCCGCAACGACGGCGCATGGATCCGCGTCCGGCACGAAGCGGGCGATGTTCTCGGCAATCGTGCCGTCGAAAAGGTCGATGCCCTGCGGCAGGTAGCCGACATGGGGGCCGAGCGCCTCCGGGTCCCAATGGGCAAGGCTCGCCCCGTCGAGGCGGACCTTGCCGGAGGCGATGTTCCAGGAACCGATCAGCGCGCGGGCAAGGCTGGACTTGCCGCTGCCGCTGGGCCCGACAATGCCGAGCCCGCTGCCCGCATCAACGGTGAAGGTGACGCCGGCGACCGTCGGCTTGCGTGCGCCAGGGGGAACCACCGTCACGCCTTCGGCCCTGAGTTCCGCCTCGGGCGCGGGCAGGGGCATGACGTCGCCGGCGGGCGGGAGCTGCGCCAGCAGCTCCTTCAGCCGCGCCCAGCTCTGGGTGGCCATCAGGAACGGCTTCCAGCTGCCGATGGCCAGGTCGACCGGCGCCAGCGCCCGGCCCATCATGATCGAGCTGGCGATCATCACGCCCGCCGAGACTTCCTGCTCGATGACGAGCCACGCGCCCACACCCAGGATCGCGGATTGCAGCATCATGCGGACGGACCTGGAGGCGCCGCCCAGCCCGCCGGCGACATCTCCGGCGCGGCGGTTGGCGTCGAGACAGGCGGTGTTGGCCTGCTGCCAGCGGGCCGCCAGCCGGCCCGTCATGCCCATCGCCCAGACGGATTCCGCGTTGCGCCGGGCCGCCTCCATCTGCGCGTTGCGGGCCATGCCGCTCTCCATCGCCTCGCGGGTCGGGCGGCGCGACAGCATGTCGGTGACAATCGTGAACGTGACCAGCACGAATGCCCCGACAAGCGCGGTAACGCCGATCCAAACGTGAAACAGGAAGCAGATGGCCAGATAGACCGGCATCCAGGGAAGATCGAAAAAGGCGGTCGGCCCCGGCCCGGACAGGAAGCCGCGCATGTTGTCGAGATCGCGCAGCGGCTGGAGCCCGTCGCCCGGCACGCGGCGACGCAACGGCAGGCGGACGATCGCCTCGTGCACCCGGTTCGACAATTGCCGGTCCGTCCGCTCGCCGAGCCTGAGCAGCACGCGCGAGCGCAGGACGTCAAGCAGCGACTGGACCGCGTAAAGCCCCCCCGCCAGCACGGCGAGGCCGATCAGCGTCGGGATGCTGCGGCTCGCGAGCACCCGGTCATAGACCTGAAGCATGAACAACGGCGCGGTCAGGGCGAGCAGGTTTACAACCCCGCTCATCAGCGCTATCGACACCGAGCTTCGTCTGAGGGATGCGACCACCGCCGCAGCCAAAGGCTGCGACGGGGTCCGCTGTGGGGCTTGCAACACTACAGCGTTTCTCAGACGAAGACGAAGTCGGACGCGTCGATGGTTCCGGCAAAGCCGGCCAGCGAAATGGTGCTGATCGTCGATCCGTCATTGTAGGTGACGGTGTCATTGACGTTGTCGACGGAACCGCCGCTGGATGTGAAGTCGCCGAAGTTGCTGAAGCCCAGCGCGGTGAGGTCGATCAGGTCCTGGCCGTCCGTGAAGCCGTCGATGTCGTCATCACCCCAGTCGCTGTCGAAGACGAACGTGTCGACCCCGTCGAAGGCAGTGAACACCTCGTCGGCCGCCGAACTGGCCTGCTCCGTGCCCTGCTCGCCCAGATAGTCGTAGAAGGTGTTCAGGTTGCCCGTGTTCGACATGAAGTAGATGGCGTAGGCGAACGAACCGCCGGTCGTTGCCCCCGACAGGTCGAAGGTCACCGAGGCGTCGATCGTGTAGCCCGACGAATTGCCGGCGAGATCGTCGCCGAAGACGAGGCTGTCGATGTCGCCATTGAAGCCGCCCGGTGCGCCATAGTCGAAGTCGCCGTTGAGCAGCACGGCGGACCCGGAGGTGCCGGCGTTGCCCGCGCCCCACTGGCTGTAGTCGTTGGTGTCGCCCGGGCCGGCGAAGAAGCCGTGGCTGTTGTAGGAATAGTTCGCCCCCCAGGTGTTCTCGAGATAGTCGAGCAGGTCGGTGACCCCGTTGAGATCGATCTTCACAGTCATGGTCGTTTCCTTGAGGTTTGCTCCGGATTCCGGCGGGCACCGGCGGAGCGTCTTCGCATGTCCGCCCTACGGCGAACCCGGGGGCGCGGTGCCGTTTTCCGGCACCGCGGGTCTCGTCAGAACTTGACGTTGAAGGAGGCGGTGATGGTCCGTCCGGGGGCGGGGAGCGACTCCGCGCCGAGCGCCGGCACATAGGCAACATCGGTCAGGTTGTTGACCCCGAAGCGCAGCCTGGCGTGGTCGTTGAACCTGATTGAACCGTAGAGGTCGACGAGCGTGTAGTCGCTGGTGACATAGCCCGAGGCGAGCGAACCGATGCCGGGATTCGTGCCGCCGACATGGTTCATCCGGGCGCCCAGCGTCAACCGCCTGTCCAGCAGGCGCACACCGGCGTCCAGCGTCACCTTGAACTCCGGCGGCACGAAGATCACCGACGGCTCCACCGGCTGCGACACGCCCTGATAGGTGTAGGTGCTGCCGAAATCGGTATGAAGCCAGGTAAAGGCACCGCCGAGATAGTACAGGCCGGCGTCATAGCTGGCCTCGATCTCGACACCGCTCATCCGCGTCGTGCCGTCCACGTTCACATAGGAGGTGTAGTCCTTGTTGAACTCGGCCCGGTGCACCGTGCCCATGGAGATGTAGTCCTCGATCTCGCGGTAGAAGGCG
This sequence comes from Stappia sp., assembly GCF_965276915.1. Taxonomy (GTDB): domain Bacteria; phylum Pseudomonadota; class Alphaproteobacteria; order Rhizobiales; family Stappiaceae; genus Stappia. The sequence goes on along the minus strand of NZ_OZ255709.1, from coordinate 4,109,666 downwards.
ACGGCCTTCATGCGAAACCCGTCTTCCGCGGAGAACACGCCGTTGCGCGAGACGTTCGCGCCGATCTCGTAGGTGTTGCCCTGCTCGGGCTTCAGGTCCGGATTGGGCGCGTTGTTGACCGGCAGAGCGGGGGGCGGATGACCGCCGGCGATCAGCGCCTCCATGACCGAGGGGGCCCGGTAGCTTTGCGAGAAGCGGGCGAAGGTCTGCAGCCAGTCGAAGGGCTGGACCGTCACCATGGCATTGGGCAGCAGCGCCCCGTCCGAGCGGTCGACCGAGAGATCGGCACCCGGATAGACGTTGACCCACCGGTATCCGAACCGGCGACACGTGAAGCTGGTGTCGCCAGGATCGCACGGCACCTGCGTGCGGACCGAGTTTCCGTAAATCGTGGTCGAGCCCCAGAGCCTGGAATGGTCGTAGCGCAAGCCGCCCGACAGGGTCAGCCAGTCGTCATGCTCCAGCGTGACATTGGCGAAACCGCTGAGCATGGTGCGGCGACCGTTCGGATTGGTGCCGTTGAACCCGACCCCCAGATCGATGCCGCCGTCGCTGACAGGATACGCGGTGGCGAGGTAGCCGCTGTCGACCTGCGTGGTGCCGTCGTCGTGGAACATCTCCATGCCGTAGTTGACGGAGAGGGCGCCGAAGGCGACGTCGAAACGGCTGGTGTTTTCAAGCGAGCCGCCGATCGTCGCCATGGCGTAGTCGACCGGGAAGAGCACGTCCGGATCGAGCACGTAGCCGCGCGTCTCGTCATTGGCCAGGTGGTTGTACCAAAGGCTCGCCTTCAGATCGACGAGATCGCTGTCCGGGTTCCAGTCGGCCCTGGCAACGATGGTGTTGTTGGTGATTTCCTCCAGATCCTCGTCGAAACCGGTGCTGGGGGAAAAGGAGCCCTGGCTTGAATCCGTCCGGTTGCGCATCCAGCTCAGGGTGAACTTCAGGCTGTCGCCGAGCTCGGCCTCGCCCTTGAGGAAGGTCGTCAGCACGTCCTGACCGGTGAAGACGACGGCACCGTCCACATAGGTGAAATCGTCCCAGAGCTCGATGTTTCCGTTCTTGCCGACATCGTAGGAGCCGACTTTCTTGTGGCTGATGCCGGCGATCACCGAAAACCGGTCGGAAACGCGGGCGGCGGCCGTGAGGGAGCCGTCGAAATCGAGGGCATTGGTGCCCGCGCCGGCGCTGGCCTCGACGCCCCAGGTCCGGCCGGGCTCGATGATGTCGCCCGCTTCCAGGGTGCGGAAGTTGACCGTTCCGCCGAGCGCGCCGGCGCCGCCCACGCCCGTGGTGGCCGCCTTCTCCACGTCGATCTCGCGGATGAAGGCCGTGTCGACATAGGCCCGCTGGCTCGCGCCATGGCCGCTGCGCTGGAAATTCTGGCGCGCGCCGTCGACCATCGTGACGACGCGGTTCTGGTCCTGCAGGCCGCGGATGTTGATCGCGATGCCCGGGTTCTGCCCTTCGGAGCGGTTGACATAGACACCGGAAACCGTGTCCAGCAGATCGCGGGTGTTGCGCGCCGGGGCCTGCTCGATCAGTTCGCGCGAGACGACGCTGATGCTGCTGGCGCTCGAGTAGACCCAGTCGGGCGTGCCCTGGTAGCCGGAGCCGTCGTCGAAGCTGGACAGCACGACCGGGTCGAGCACGGTCGTGTCGCCGACATTTGCCGTCCCGGCTGCCTGTCCAGGGGCATAGACGATCACCGTGCGCGGACCGCCGGAGCGCCAGGAGAGCCCGGAGCCGGCCAGAAGCCGGCCGAGCGCGCCGCGTCTGGTCAGTTCGCCCGACAGCGCCGGTGCCGAGAGCCCCCGCACCGCCGCCGCGTTCACCGAAACCTGGAGACCCGCCTGCTGGCCGAAGACGGACAACGCGCTCGACAGCGGCTGCGCCGGGATGCGGAACCGGGCCCTTTCCTCGCCGACGAGGGCGGCCGTGTCCTGTGCCTGTTCCTGGGCCTGTTCATGGGCCGGGACCTGTGCATGGGCCGGTGATCCCGCGACGAGCCCCGAGGCCGAAATTCCGGCGAGCATCGCCCCGGACAACCGGCGCCGCGCGTTCCCCCTTTTCAAGCCACCCTGCATTGCCAACCTTCACTTTCCTCATGCGACGGGGCGCTGTGGAACGTGCTCCAGAGCGCCTCTCTCACTGAAAGGACGAAGCAGGGCCGGTTTTTTCCTGATAAAAAAACTCATGTTTTATTTTGTAGTAAACTCAAATAGTTAAATCGAAGACAGAATGAGAAGCCAGGGGCCTGCCTGACGCAGAACGGCCCCGTGAGCGGCCGCCACCGCCTCCAGCGCGCGAACCGGATCCCCGGTCCGATAGACGCCCGAGACGCGCTGGCGGGCAAGATCCCCACCGACCACGAGCACGATCCCGGGGTAGTAGCGTCCGATGTCCTCGGCAATCCCGGCGACCGTCTCGTCATTCGCGGTCAGGAGACCCTGGCGCCAGGTCGCCACGCGTTCGGGCGCGATCCTGCCGCGTTCGACCGTCCGTGCGCCGTCAACCCTGCTCCAGTCGCCGGGGCGCATGCCGAGCGGGCGCGCGTTCTCCTGGCGGTCGGGGGCGACCTCCACGTGTCCGGAGGAAACGGCAACGCCCACCGCGCCGCCGGCCATGCCGACCTCGAAGCTGGTGCCCTTGACGCGGGTCTCCACGCCCGCCGCCTCGACCACGAAGGGCCGGCCGGGGTCGCTCGTCACGTCGAAGAAGGCAATGCCGGAGAGAAGGCGCACATGCCTGCGATCCGTCTCGAACACCACGTCGATGGCGGTTTCCGCGCCCAGCGTGACCAGGGAACCGTCCTCAAGCCGAATGTCCCGCAATTCGGCGGTGCCGGTCGCGTGATCGGCGGCAAGCCAGATCCAAAGACCGGGAAGGACGAAGATCGCAAGACAAGCGGCCATCGCCAATGCGGTGCCCGCGGCGAGGATGCGGCCCGCCCGTTGTCGCGGAGCCTGCGTCCGGGTTGCGGCGGGCGGCACTCCCGCGGCCGCCGGGGCGAGGGGGCGTGGCGGTGCGGGGAGGCGCCGGTTCGCCGGCACCTCGCCAAGCAGATCCCACAGATCAAGCGCATCGGCATAGGCGCGCGCGTTCTCCGCCGCTTCCGCGCACCAGGCGTCGATGCGACGCGCCAGTTCCGCATCCTCCGGGTCGTCCTTCAGGGCGATGAGCCAGCTCATTGCCGCCCGGGCCCGCCCGTCCATGTCCTCGTGCGGTTCGATGGCCGCGTCTCCCTCTATCCCGGTACGGCCAGCAAGACGCGCCGCAGCCGCCATACCGCCTGTATGAATGACGTTTGGGCCGTCGGTTTTTTCACAAGAATCCGCTCATGACCTTCTGGCAAGGCGTTTGCGGCAATGATCCAGCCCCTGGACCACCAGCGCATGGGCGAGGGAGACCGAGATGTCGAGGTGCGCGGCGATCTCGCGCAGCTTCAGTCCCTCGAACCGGTGCATCTCCAGCGCGCGCCGGGTGCGGTCCGGGAGTTCGGCAAGGGCGTCCACGAGAATGCGCAGCTGCTCGCGCCGCGCCAGGTCCTCCTCGATCGAGGGCCGCTCGTCGAGCGCCTCCTCCACCTCGGCATCGGGGTCGAACAGGCGCAGCTCGCCGGCCTGGCGCCGGCACCAGTCGAGAGCCAGGTTGCGCACGATGCGGCGCAGGTAGCCGAGCGGCTCGCCGATCTCGCGCAGGGCCATTGCATGGTCGAGCCGGATGAAGGCTTCCTGGACGATATCCTCGCCCCGCGCCCGGTCGCCGACGATGGATGCCGCGTAGTCGACAAGCTGCCTCCGGTGGAGCCGGTATGTCTCGATGCTTGTTCGGGCGAACGCCAACAGCCGTGCCTCCGCTCGCTTGCCCGTATCCGTCCGGGCATGGCCTGGCGTTGCCCCAGACCTTCAGGGGAGATGGCTTTCGGCTACTCGCAAGGGTTTCGGTACTGGAAACCGCAAGGTCATGCAACGGTGCGATGCGGCGCTGCCGCAACCGGCGGGGCGATGCCGGACGATGTGCATCCGGCGCGGCGTGCGGCGGCCGCGCGAAGCCTTGACCATGTCCGCCCAGGCTTGTACTTGGCTCGGCTGGGGAAGATGGTAGGTTGGCAGCCGAATGCCCGTGCCGCCGCGAGGCGACGGGCGGATGAGGTCCGGGATGTCCGCCGGGCGAGCATAATTCGCGCACACGATCTGGCCGCTTCCGGGCGAAATCCGGTTTTACGTTTCAATACAAGGCTATACGGACGGGCCTGCAGGATCTAAAATTCTTCGGCCTTTGCGCCGTGCGGGTTCCGGTCCCGCCCTGCGTGCCGGCGGCCCGCGGCGGCCGGGAGACGAACTGATCGCGAACCGTAGACGACGAAAGACGCCCGCAACGTGATTTCACTTCGTCCCGTCCTCAATGTCCTCGGCTTCCTCTATGTGGGCCTTGCGACCGCCATGCTGATCCCGGCGATGGTTGATGTCGCGGCGCGCAATGCCGACTGGCAGGCCTTCGTCATGTCGGCGCTGATCACCGGGCTGATCGGCCTGCTGTTGTCGGTTGCCGTCGGCGGCTCGCTGACGGAGGGGCTCGACCTGCGCCAGACCTTCGTGCTGACGACGCTTGCATGGCTGACCCTGCCGGCCTTCGGGGCGCTGCCCTTCCTGTGGCTGGGCATCGGCTATGCCGATGCCGTGTTCGAGGCGGTCTCGGGCTTTACCACGACAGGCTCGACCGTCTTGTCGGGGCTCGACGGGCTGCCGCCGGGGCTGCTGGTGTGGCGCTCGCTGATGCAGTGGATGGGGGGCGTCGGCATCGTCGTCATGGCCATCGTGCTGCTGCCCTTCCTCAAGATCGGCGGCATGCAGCTGTTCCAGACGGAGAATTCCGACCGCAGCGAGAAGATCGTTGCCCGCTCCATCGAGCTGGTGCGGCTGATCGGCGTCTCCTACCTGTTCCTGACGCTGGCCTGCGCGCTGGGCTACTGGGCGACGGGCATGAGCGTGTTCGATGCGGTCAACCACGCCTTCACGACGATCGCCACCGGCGGCTACTCGACGCATGACGCGTCCTTCGGCCATTTCACCAATCCGGCGACGAGCTGGATCGCGATCCTGTTCATGGTGATCGGCTCGCTGCCCTTCGTGCTGATCATCCAGGCGCTGCGCGGCAAGCCGCTGTCGCTCTGGCGGGATCCGCAGGTGAGGGCGTTCTTCGGCTTCATCGTGCTGGTGTCGCTGGCGGTCACGGTCTATCTGGGGCTGGAGCACCGGGTGCCCTTCGGCGAGGCGCTGCGCATTTCGGCCTTCAACATGATCGCCATCGTCACCGGCACCGGTTATGCCTATGGCGACTACACGACTTGGGGCGCGCCCATCGTCGTGCTGGCCCTTTTGCTGAAATTCGTCGGCGGCTGCACCGGGTCGACGACCGGCGGCATCAAGATGTTCCGCTTCCTCGTCTTCTTCGGCACGGTGCGTGCCCATCTGCGCCGCATGGTGCGCCCGAACCGGGTGCTTTCCGAGGAATACGGCAACACGCGCCTGACACAGGACCTGTCGTTCTCGGTGCTTGCCTTCCTCGTGGTCTACATGGGGACGGTCGGGGTGCTGACCCTGGTGCTGGCCAGCTTCGATCTCGACCTGGTCACGGCGCTTTCGGCGGCCGCGACTTCGGTCGGCAATGTCGGCCCGGGCCTTGGCCCGATCATCGGCCCCTCCGGCAATTTCGCGCCGATCCCGGATGGCGCGAAATGGATCCTGTCCTTCGCCATGCTGATGGGCCGGCTTGAACTGTTCACCGTGCTGGTGCTGCTCGATCCGGATTTCTGGTCGCGCTGATCCGGCCCGGCCCGCGTTTCCCTCAGGCCGCGTTTCCTTCAGGAGGTTGTCTTGCGCTTTTCCTCGCCGCTCGTCTCCGGCCGTCTCGTCAAGCGCTACAAGCGCTTCCTCGCCGATGTCATCCTCGACGAGGGCGGGGAGGCTGTCACCGCGCATTGCGCCAATCCCGGCTCCATGCTCGGCCTCAAGGACGAGGGATCGCGGGTCTGGCTGTCGCGGTCCGACAACCCGGCGCGCAAGCTGAAATTCTCCTGGGAGATCGTCGAGGCGGACGGCGCGCTCGTCGGCATCAACACCGCGCATCCCAACGGGCTGGTGGAAGAGGCGCTGAGAGCGGGCCTGGTGCCGGAACTGGCCGGGTTCACCGGCCTGCGCCGCGAGGTCAAGTACGGCAAGAACTCGCGCATCGACATCCTGCTGGAACAGGGCGAGGGCGGCCCGCCGGCCTATGTCGAGGTGAAGAATGTCCACCTGATGCGCGAGGCGGGGCTGGCGGAGTTTCCCGATTCCGTCACCGCGCGCGGCGCCAAGCATCTGGTGGAGATGGGCGACATGGTCGAACAGGGCGCGCGCGCCGCGATGGTCTATCTCGTCCAGCGGCCGGACTGCGACCGGCTGTCTTTTGCGCGCGACCTCGACCCTGCCTATGCGGCGGCCTTCGACGCGGCGCGGGCGCGCGGTGTCGAGGCCTATGCGATCGGCTGCCGGGTCACATGCGAGGAGATCGTTGCCGAGCGGACCGTCAGGCTTCTGGCCTGAGGCGCTGGCGCGACCACGTCAGCCTCAGGCGATGCCTTCGCCGCCCTGCTGCACGACGATGGGCGTGTCGTTCGGCACGCGCGCGGCAAGGTCGATGACGTCCTGGTTGAGCAGGCGCACGCAACCGGAAGAGACCGCCTTGCCGATGGTCCAGGCTTCCATCGTGCCGTGAATGCGGTAGATGGTGTCGCGACCGCCCTCGAAGATGTAAAGCGCGCGGGCGCCGAGCGGGTTGTCGAGGCCCGGCTCCATGCCGTTGCGATACGGCTCGAGTTCCGGCTGGCGGGCGATCATCTCGGCCGGCGGCGTCCAGCGCGGCCAGGCACGCTTGTAGGCGATGCGGGCCCGTCCGCCCCACGAGAAGCCGGCGCGGCCGATGCCGACGCCGTAGCGCAGCGCCTGGCCGTTTTCCATCACCAGATAGAGGAACCGGTTGGGCGTATCGACGATAAGGGTGCCGGCGCGCTCCGAAGTGGAGTAGGGCACGACCTGGCGGAAATAGACAGGGTCGACCTTGCGCAGGTCGACCGCCGGCACAGGGAACTTCTCCTGGGGCATGGCCGCGTACATCTGCAGATAGTACGGGTCGATGGCCGGCGCCGCGGGGGCAACGCCCATGGTCTGCAGGCGCGGGTTCGAGCCAGTGCTCTGGCAGCCCGCAAGCGCAAGCGAACCAAGGCCGACGAGCAGGCTGCGGCGGCTGAGCGGGCCGGAGCCTGAAAGCCGCGAGCCTTTGTGGAGGGCGCCGGTGCGCCGCAAATCGAGATCCTGTGTCATGGCGCCGTTATAGGCTGAGAAATTGCGCCAAAATATGGGCACATCCTCACTTTCCCGCGAGCGCAAGGCAGCCTTGCGCAGAGCGGGAAGCTTCGCCTTTCGCAGGCACGTCCGCGCGCGTCGCCGGAAGCGCCGCCGCCGCGACGTCAACCCTGGGTGTTGGTGGAAATCGGCGGCTGGAACTGCCAACCCATGTCCCAGGGGAAATAGATCCAGGTATCCTGGGAAACTTCCGTCACGAACGTGTCGACAAGGGGGCGGCCCATCGGCTTGGCATAGACGGTGGCGAAATGCGCGTCCGGCAGCATCTCGCGCACGACGCGCGCGGTCTTGCCGGTGTCGACGAGATCGTCGATCACCAGAACGCTCGATCCCTTGCCCGCATTGAGGTCGATGACGTTGTGATCGACCGGCTTGATCACCTCCAGGGCGCCTTGCGATTCGTAGTCGTGATAGGAGGCGACGCAGACCGTCTCGATCATCCGGATGCCGAGTTCCCGGGCAACGATCGCCGCCGGCACGAGGCCGCCACGGGTGATGCAAACGATGGCTTCCCACTTGCCCTGGCTCGACAGGCGCCAGGCGAGGGCGCGGCAGTCGCGGTGGAACTGGTCCCAGGAGACGGGAAAGGCTTTCGGGGGTTGCGGGTTTTCCATGCGGGTCGGTCCTGTTCGGTCGGTCATGTGGTCAGGTGGCTGCGGCGACGGCCTCGATGGCGGAACGCACGGCCGCGCCGGCGCGTTCGAGGAGCTCCGTGTCGCGGGAACGCACCACGACCTGGGTGGAGAAGCGCCCGTCGATCGAGCGCGGATAGGATCCGATCAGGACGCCGGGATGGGCCTCCTGGATCTCGCGCAGCGCGCCGGCGACGCGGCTTTCGGGAAGATCCGCGTCGACGGCCAGCGAATGCATCTTCGCGCCGGTGCGCAGGGTCGGGGCGATCGCGTCGAGCATGGCCTGCATGATTGCCGGTACGCCGGCCATCACATGCACATTGCCGATGCGGAAGCCCGGCGCCTTCGACACGGAGTTCTCGATCAGGTCCGCCCCTTGCGGAATGCGGGCCATGCGGGCCCGGGCCTCGGTCAACTGGCCCTCCGGATAGAAGGCGGTGAGAATGGCGATCGCGCGCGGGTCGTGGTCGATGGGAACGTTGAATGCCCTGGCGATGGAATCGGCGGTGATGTCGTCATGGGTGGGGCCGATGCCGCCGGAGGTGAAGACATAGGTGTAGCGGGCGCTGAGCGCGCGCACCGCCTCGACAATGCGCTCCTCGATATCCGGAACGATGCGCACTTCCGACAGCTCGATGCCGATGGCGGTGAGGTATTCGGCAAGGTAGCCGATATTCTTGTCCTTGGTCCGGCCCGAGAGGATCTCGTCGCCGATGACGAGAAAGCCAGCCGTGACAATGTCCGACACCTGGTCAGCACTCATGCCGATCCGCCCCTTCGTGTTTCGCAGGCGATCATGCGCCTGGCCTGCCGTCTGGCCCTCCGCACGCTCAACCGGCGGCGGGAGGTCGCCATCCATATAGCCAATCGAGCCGCGCGAGAAGCCGTTCGGCGGGCAATCCCCGCATGACGGCGTCACGGGCCAGCGCCATCGGTCCGCTCATGTGATAGACGCGGTCGTTGGCGCGGGCCAGCCGGAGCACCTTGTCGGCCCGGTTCTGGCGCTCCGCCTGATAGGCGCGCAAGGCCTGCGGCACGTCGGCGATCCCGTCGATGGCGCGGGCCAGCGCCTCGCCGTCCTCGATCGACATGCCCGCGCCCTGTGCCGCGAAAGGCAGCATCGCATGCGCGGCATCGCCCATCAGCGCGATCCGGCCGTCGACCCAGTCGGTGCCGGGGTCCATGCCGCACAGCGCCCATTTGAGCCAGGAGGGAGGCCGGGCGAGAAGATCGCGGCAGGCCGGCGGCCAGTCGGCGAAACGCGCGAGCAGCGCGTCGCGGTTCGCGGGCGCCGACCAGCGCTCTTCCTGCCAGTCCTCGCTGACCAGGGCGACCAGGTTGAACTGGCTGCCGCCGGATACCGGATAGTGAACCACATGGGCATTGGCGCCGAGCCAGAGCCCGGTGACATCGCGCCATTCTTTCGGCACGTCGTCGGCGGGGATGACCGCACGGTAGGCCGTGCGACCGCTGAACACCGCCTGGCGCAGGTTCATGACCCGCCGGCGCACGGTCGACCAGACGCCGTCGGCGCCGATCAGGCCGGCGCCTGAATGGTGGTCGACATGGGATGCGCCGCCATCGCTCGCCACCTGTTCCAGTTCGACCTTGACCGCGCCGGCATTTTGCGAGGCGTCGCGCAGTCGGGTGCCGAACCGCAGCGTGATGCCGGCCGAGGCCCTGGCGGCCTTGAGCAGGACGGACTGCAGGTCGGCCCGGTGGATCACCAGATAGGGCGCGCCGTAGCGCTGCTCGGCCTGTTCGGCGAGCGGGATTTCCGTAAGGGTGCTTCCGCTGCGGGCCGACATGATGCGGATCGCCCGGGGCGCGACCGCGTGCCGGAGCAGCGCCTCTTCAAGGCCGAGACCGCGCAGCACATGCATGGCGTTTGGAGAGAGTTGCAGTCCGGAGCCGACCGGCTCGAGCGTCGCGGCCTGCTCGATCACCGTCACCGGCCGTGCCCGGCGCGACAGGGCCAGGGCGGCCGTCAGGCCGCCTATGCCCGCGCCCGCGATGAACAGGCGGTTCGCGTCGGAACGGGACTGAGCCATTCGGCGTCTCCGGCCGCGCCCGTGCTCAGGCGGCCTCGGGGGTCCAGACGCAGTCGGACGGATTGCTCTCGCCGGCGCTCAGCGCGGAACTGAAACGGTAGAGCGTGGAGCAGTAGGGACAGACGATCTCGTTGTCGTCGCCCATGTCGAGAAAGACATGAGGATGATCGAAGGGCGGGCGTGCGCCGATGCACTGGAATTCCTTCGCGCCGATCTCGATCGCGTCGTGGCCGCGGTCGTTCTGGAAGTGGGGGATTGCAGCATGCGCCATCGCATTTGTCCGTCGTTTCTTGAGTCCCTTGAGATTTGGCGGACCATACGCAGGAAGGACGGGTTTGAACAGTGGGAAGTCGCCGTATCCCGGCGCGCGGGCATGGTGTCGCGGGACGATGGCGTGCGCATGCCGCATGAAGGAGAGGGGTGCGCCTGGCGGCACGGTGCGCGCGGGGCTTTTCATCGCGGCCCTGTCAAACTATCGTAGGCCTCTGTCCGTTTTACGTTTACGTCAAGGTAATCTTGCAATGCCCCATTTCGAGTCCGCCGACCTGCGCCTTTCCTACCTGGATGAGGGGCGGGGCGAGCCCATCCTGCTGATCCACGGGTTTGCCTCCAACAAGGAGGTGAACTGGGTGTATCCCGGCTGGGTCAAGCTGTTGACCGAGGCCGGCCGCCGGGTGATCGCCATCGACAACCGGGGTCACGGCCAAAGCCAGGGCAGCCACAGGCCGGAAGACTATGGCGCGCCGACCATGGCGGAGGATGCCCGCCGCCTGCTCGACCATCTCGACATCGCCCGCACCGACGTCATGGGCTATTCGATGGGCGCGCGGATCACGGCGTTCCTCGCCCTCAACCACCCGCAGCGGGTGCGCAGCGTCATCTTCGGCGGCCTCGGCACCGGCATGATCACCGGCGTTGGCGATCCCGAACCGATCGCCGCAGCGCTGGAGGCGGAGAAGCTGTCGGACGTGCCCGACAGGACCGGCCGGGCCTTCCGCGCCTTTGCCGAGCAGACCAATTCCGACCGGCTGGCGCTGGCCGCCTGCATGCGCTCCTCGCGCCAGAAGATCAGCGCGGAGGAGGTCTCGCGGATTTCCCAACCCGCCCTCGTGGCGATCGGCACCAAGGACGATATCGCGGGATCCGCCAGCGGGCTCGCCCGGCTGATGCCCCGTGCGGAGGTGCTCGACATCCCCGACCGCGATCACATGGTCGCCGTGGGCGACAAGGTCTACAAGGCCGGCGCGCTGCGCTTCCTGGAGACTGTCTCGCGGGGCGGAGTGGCATGAGCGGGCGCATCGCCGAGTTCACCGGCGACTTCACGGGCGAGTTCACCGGCGCGGACGGCAACCGGCTCGTCGCCGACCGGTTCGGCGCGGCGGGGCGGCCGGTGCTGCTGCTGCATGGCGGCGGCCAGACCCGGCATGCCTGGGACGCGACCGGCACGCGGCTGGCGCAGCGCGGCTTCCAGGCCTGGTGCATGGACCAGCGCGGCCATGGCGACAGCGACTGGGTGGAAAGCGGCGCCTATGACTTTAGCGATTTCGCCCGCGACGTGGTCGCCGTTTCCGAGCGCATCAAGAGTGACACCGGAGCCCGTCCGATCGCCATCGGCGCCTCGCTCGGCGGCATTGCCTCGCTGCTGGCGGAGGGGCGGCTGCAGGCGGGCGCGCTGTCGGCGCTGGTGCTTGTCGACATCACGCCGCGCATGGATCCCTCGGGCGTCAACAAGGTGATCTCCTTCATGTCGGACCGGATCGAGAACGGCTTCGCGAGCGTGGAGGAGGCGGCCGATGCGATTGCCCGCTACCTGCCGCACCGCAAGCGGCCGAGCAGTCTCGACGGGCTCGCCAAGAACCTGCGGCGACATGCGGATGGCCGCTACCGGTGGCATTGGGACCCGCGCTTCCTGGGCGGGCACCACGACCGCGAGGTCGAACCGCATCACATCGAGGATGAACTGGTGGCAGCCGCGCGGACGCTCAAGCTTCCGGTGCTGCTGGTGCGCGGGGGACGCTCGGAACTGGTGAGCGACCACCATGTCGAGGAGTTCATGACCCTCGTGCCGCATGCCCAGTATGCCGATGTGGAAGGGGCCGGCCACATGGTCGCCGGGGACCGCAACGATGCTTTCGCCGGCGCCGTGGTCCGCTTCCTCGACCAGCTCAAGGCCGCCTGAGAGCGACCGCTCCCAACCTGTCCCCAGTCTCCCGCGAGCGTGGCCGGCAGGTGCCGGCGCGGGCAATCACGTTCGCCTCGGTGGCGGCCCGGAGACATTTCCTGTGTGGTGCAGGATCGGGTCCGCGCTGTCGCGGCTTCGGTTTGATTTTTTCTTTTTTGGCAATTGTTTACATGGTTAATCGAAAGTTAATTCGAAGAGCGCGGACGTGCTGAAGCATTGCCTTAGAAAAGCTCTTCAAGGTACTTGTTTGAAAGAAAATTCAGGCGCTTTTAAACCGGTTTCTCCGGTTCGTGCTGACAATCCGATTCAAGCGCTTCGCAAAGAGAATCAAGCAGCAGACTGCGGCATGGAATCAGGCGCGGGAGCCGCCGTCAAGCACGGGAAGGCGGCGTTTCGACCGCGGGCGGACGGCCCGTTCCGGGGTATCTGGTTTCACGCTGCAAGGAGTCGGTTAACGAAATGACTCCGGCGCGCGAGTGTCCCCGTTATCCCCGAAAGGAGCGGCCTGGTTTCGGACCTGGGTCCCGACCCTAGCTGCCGGTGAAGCGGGGGGCGCGTTTGTCCATGAAGGCCGTGCGGCCTTCGGCGAAGTCCGCGCTTTCGAAGCAGGCATCGGCCAGCGCCTGGCAGGTGGCAAGGTCGGCGGGCGAGAGGCGCGCGGTCAGTGCATCGATGCCGGCCTTTGCTGCCCTCAGTGTCAGCGGCGCGCCGTGTGCGACGGCCTGTGCCAGCTCCCGCGTCGCCTGCTCCAGGGGCGTCTCCGTCGCCAGCGCGTCGACGATGCCGAGGCCCTGTGCCTCGGACGCGCCGAACTGGCGCGCGGTGAAGAATATCAGCTTGGCGCGCGAGGGCCCGACGAGGCGGACGACGTCGGCGATGGCCGATGGCGGATAGCCGACGCCGAGCCGGGCGGCGGGAATGCCGAAACGCGCGGTCGCATCGGCGATGCGCAGGTCGCAGGCGGCGGCGAGGGCGAAGCCGCCGCCCAGGCAGAAGCCGCGCACCATCGCGATCGTCGGCAGGGTGGCCTCGCGCAGCGCGTCGAAAGCGGCCACGTTGGCGGCCTCGTAGGCGCGCGCGGAAGCGGCATCGCGGCGCACGGTCTCGAACTCCGAGATATCCGCCCCGGCAACGAATGTGTCGCTCCCTGCGCCGCGCAGCACGATCACCCGCAAGCCGGGATCGGCGCAAAGCCTTGCCACGGCCTCGGGTATCGCCGCCCACATGGCGAGGGTGAGTGCATTGCGGCGGGGCTCGTTGTCGATGACGATCCAGCCGATCTGTCCCTCGGTCTCGATGCGGACACGCCCGGCGACGGCGGTGTCCCGCGTCCGGGTCGATGCAGTGTTGGCGTCGGTGTCCGCTGCCGGTGTCGTCATGTCGGTCTCCTCAAGGCCGGGCTGCCGGGAATGCCCGCAAGGGCGCTTGTTGCAATGTCGCGCGAACCAGTCCATTCGCCGCCCGTATCAGGAGCGCGCATTCGTGAACGAAAGAGGTTTCCGCGACGGCCACAAGCCCGCTTGACCTATGGCCATCCTTCCTTACATCGCTGTAAGATGTTGTCCATGACGAGTGCTTGAAACGGACCGCCAGACCGACCCGGATGTGGCCGGCGGCGGGTCCACAAGGAGGCAGGCATGCCGCAATCCACCCCCCTTACGGACGCAGCCCCCCTGGCGCGCCACGATCCCGTGTGGGATCGCCTGCGCGATGAAGCGGAGGCGATGGTCCGGTGCGAACCGGCGCTCGCGTCCTTCGCCTACGAGACCGTACTCAATCACGACCGCCTCGAGGAGGCGGTGGTGCACCGGCTGGCCGACCGGCTCGGCCATGTCGTGGTGTCGCCGTCGCTGATCCGCCAGACCTATCTGGAGGCGCTTGTCGACAGCCGCGAGATCGCCGAGGCGTTCCGTGTCGATCTCGTCGCCGTCTACGACCGCGATCCGGCCTGCACCCGGTTCCTCGAGCCGCTGCTCTATTTCAAGGGGTTCCACGCGCTGCAGACCCACCGGCTGGCCAACTGGCTGTGGCGGCGCGGGCGCAAGGATTTCGCCCTCTACCTGCAGAGCCGCTCCTCGGAGACGTTCCAGGTCGACATCCACCCGGCGGTTCCCGTTGGCGTGGGCGTCTTCATGGACCATGCCACCGGTATCGTGGTCGGTGCGACCGCCCAGATCGGCGACAATGTCTCGATCCTGCAGAACGTGACGCTGGGCGGCACGGGCAAGGAAGAGGGCGACCGGCACCCGAAGATCCGCAACGGGGTGCTGGTGGGCGCGGGTGCGAAGGTGCTCGGCAATATCGAGATCGGCCACTGCTCGAAGATCGCCTCGGGCTCGGTGGTGCTGACCGACGTGCCGGCCAACTCGACCGTGGCCGGCGTGCCGGCGCGCGTGGTCGGGGCGGCAGGCTGTGCCGAGCCGTCGCGCACGATGAACCAGCTGCTCGCCTCGGAAGAGGGCGGCGGCGCCGGCTGAGGCGACCGCGATTGCCGGTTTTTGCCATGGCTTGGGGAAAAGGCGCGCCTTTTCCCTTGGTTCGTGCGCGTGATTGTGTAGGGTCCAGCTTCACGGATGCCAGCCTTGCCGCCCCTCCGGCGGGCTGGTCCGGAGCCGGCAATACTCGGCCACCGTTCCGTTTCGCGTTCGCGAACGGGGCGGTCCCGCCCGTCGCCGACCGGGACAATCCGAAACCGCATCGAAGAAGAACCGTCCCGCCACCGTGACGGTCGCCGAAAGGAGCCTTTCGTGAAGCCTGACGAGATCCGCAAGCTCGAAGCCTACCTCCAGAAGAAATTCGAGCTGCAGAAGCTTGTCGTCCGGGCGCGGCCGAAGAAGGACGATTCCGCCGAGGTCTATATCGGCGACGAGTTCATCGGCGTCATCTACCGCGACGATGATGACGACGACGACCTGAGCTGGAACTTCCAGATGGCCATCCTGTCCTACGATATCGACGAGGGCTGAGCGCCTGACGAAAGGCCTCCCGTCCGTGACGGGAGCGCCACTTGAACACGGAACGAAAACGGGCGACGCGGCATGCGGGCGCCCGTTTTTTTATGCGCAAGGCGGTGATGTGGGGCCGCCTCAGGAGGCGGCTTCCGGCCGGAACGAGGCGACCAGCCCGGTCACCGCGGCATCCATGTCGCGCCAGTGTTCGAGCAGGGCCTGGCGGAAGCGGTAGGTGACGAAGAGGCCCGGGGCGACGCGAATGCTTCGCTCGCAATTGGCGGCAAGGGCGGCATCGCGCGGGGTGAAGCAGCGCGCGGCGAAGAGCGTGCCTCCCTCGGCGCGGTGGGCGACGAAACCGGTGCCGCTTTCCGCATCTCCCGGCAGGGGCAACAGGGCAAGGCCCGCCGGGCCGGGCAGCGGCTCGCCGGAGGCCAGCGACATCCACACACGTTCGAGGCGCTCGCTGGTGTTCATCTCCGGCAGCGTTCCGGTGGCGGTGGCGCCGATCAGCATGACCGGCGAACGGTCGCCGGAATCCGCGAAGAGGCGGGCGTTGAATTCACTGTAGCCGTCCATGGACGGCCAGAGCACCGCCAGGCTGAGACGCTCGACGGGGCCGCCGGCAATGCGCTCCTCGACCCGGCGCATCAGGTTCGCCGGAACCTTGAGGCTGACGGAACCGAGCTGCACGGGCACCCGGTCGGCGCTTTCGCTCCAGCCGGAGGGCGCGCGGGTGTAGTTCATCCACTTGCCGACCGTGTGCACGACGAGGGCCGTGCCGGCAAGCGCCAGAGCCAGAACCATCGGGGTGAAGTGCCGGGCGCGCATTCCCGTTCCGCTCGGCAGGATCAGCGGCATCATCCGCGCGCTCCTGCTGCAGGACCGGTGTCCCGGCGGCTCGCCTTGCTGTCCCGTCGCGGGACAGGTGTCCCGTTTTGTCGCGGGACGAGGGGCAGTGCGCTCGCCATTTTATGGTTACCAGTCCGTTAATGGGGTTGCGGAAACGGCATGCAATTTGCTGGAACAGAACCCGAGTTCAAGTTTAAGGTCCCAGAACATTGGTTAACGGGGGGTTAACGGCATCATGAGCGAACTGGCACTGGCTGCCTATCTCGGCTGCGCGGGCTTTGTGATTTCCGGAATCACCGGCAGTTTCTATCAGTTGGTGACGGGTGAACCCTTGCGGTTCAATATTTCGGTCGAGACCTGGATCAAGGGCGTCATGTCCTGCGTTCTGTGTGTCTTTGCCGGACCGTTCATCATCATGCGTAACGCGATTCGCGGACGGCGTATCGAGCAGCGACCGCTTGGCTGGCTTGTCGCGTCCTCCACCATCGCCGGAATGTGGAGCCTGTGCTCCGGCGTGATGGTGGTGCATTTCATGCTCGTTGTGATGCTGTAGACTGGCGGTCCGCGAGCCGGACCGATGCCGGCTCGCCTGTTGCCCGGCCATCGCTGCCGGCCCCACCCCGTGTCCGACCAAATGCGAGTTCCCGCCATGACGACCTACCGCCTCGACGACCGTATTCCCGTGACGCCGGCCGATGGCGACTTCTGGATCGCGCCGGACGCGGCGGTGATCGGCGCTGTGATCCTGGAGCGGGCGGCGAGCGTGTGGTTCGGCGCGACCCTGCGCGGCGACAACGAGACGATCACCATTGGCGAAGGCTCCAACGTGCAGGACGGCTGCGTGCTGCATACCGACATGGGCTTTCCGCTCGACATCGGGCGCAACTGCACCATCGGCCACAAGGCGATCCTGCATGGTTGCACGATCGGCGAGAACAGCCTTGTCGGCATGGGCGCGACGGTGCTGAACGGCGCGAGGATCGGCCGCAACTGCATTGTGGGTGCGAATGCGCTGGTCGCCGAGGGCAAGGACATCCCCGACAATTCCCTCGTCGTCGGCATGCCGGGCCGGGTGGTGCGGGCGCTCGACGAGGAAGCGGTGCGGGGCCTTGTCGCCTCGGCCGAGGCCTATGTGCGCAACTGGCGCCGCTTCAAGGCGGGTCTTGCGCCGGTCGGCGGCTGAGCCAACACCTCCTTTTGCAAAAAAAATGGCCGGCCCCCTTTTGACAGGGGACCGGCCGGGCAACCCGACCCGGCGTGTGTGGGGGAGGGGGATGGGCCTGGTTGCTTAGGTGTCGGGCGCAAACAATGTCCCGCAGGCCGTCTCCGGGGAGACGGAAGCTTGTCGGGTCCGGCGGAGCCCGCCGGATCCGGAGTGTCTCGTCATGGCGGCAAGGGCCGCTCTGTCCTTTCGTCCTGGCGCGGCCTCGCGCGCAAACTGGGTGAGGCCTCGCCCGACCTTGCCTTAATCGGCAAGGCTGGCGACGGTGCTGGTCCGGCGATCCGAGATCGCGGCCCATTTCGCCGGGCTCTTCACAGACTGGCGTTTGACGAAGCGATAGGGCGCCGAATACCAGGGCAGGACGGCCTCGATCTGGTTGTCGAGAATGACGTCGCCCTGATCGGTGCGCACCGTCAGCACCGCGTGCCCCGCGTTGTTGGTGTCCTTGACCACGGTGATGAGCAGGGCGCTTTTCGGCCAACCGCGCCGGACCAGCACGCGCTGCTTCTCCAGCACGTATTCCTCGCAGTCGCCGACGCCGTCGCTCGGATAGGTCCAGTATTCCTCGACGCCGAACAGTTCGATGTCGGTAACCGGCCGGACCCGCTTGTTGACCTCGGCATTGACCGCGATCAGTTCGTTCCAGCGGTCGCGGTCGAGCTTCACGACCACCGCGCCGCCCTTTCCGGTCCTGCATTCATCGGGGTTCTCCCGACAGAAGCCGATATGACCGACGGGGGCTTTGGCTGCGGCGCCGACATCCATGAAACGGCCGGCCCGCTGATCCGCCAATGCGGCATCGGCGGAGAGCATGGCAGCGGCCATGCCCAACGCCACGGCAATATACTTCAGTTTGTTTGTTGTCTTTGTCATGTCTTCATCCCTTCCCCAAGGTTGAAGACACAATGGCAGTACGATTTTTATCCTGATCTAAGGTGCGTTGTTGGATTTGAAGTGAAGTGAATTCAAATAAACATCAAGTTTTATCTTGTTTTTATTTGATTTTTATCTTGATTTGAGTAAAATTTTATCGATCGCTCGGCGCAGAGCGAAAAAGCGCAGAAATGCGCGCTTTCTCGCTCTCGGCCTGGTTTGTCCGCAACAAGGAGAGGAGGGCATCAAGGCATGCCGAGGCCTCGATCCGGACGACCATGGGGGCGTTGCCGCCGGGCGGTTTTCGGGAGATTTTTTTTCAGGAACGAGCGGATTGGGGCGGGCTTGGGCGTGCCGGGCAAGGGATCGCCACAAGTTGCGGCTCGAAAAGCGGGCGCGCCGGTTCCGGTCCGCCGGCGTCAGGCCGAACGACAAGAGAGACGTTCCGGAGGGGGCGGTCCTTGCGGCGGCCGTTTCGGGCACGGTTTCGAACCGGACCTCAGGCGCCCGCCGGGAAAGTCACGGAAGCTGTAACGTGAAAACCCTGCGGGCCATGCGGGCGGGGCCGGCAAGACGGGCCACCCGCAAGACGGGCCAAAAAAGCGCGACGCCGCCCGGCAAACTCGCGCAAGCGACCTGTCTCGCCGGAGGGGGCGCCGGATTCGGCTTTCAGGAGCGCGGTCGGCGTATCAGGAAATGTGCTGTTCGAGCAGGGAGCGGTTCTGGATATGCGCGAACTCGACGGCGATGCCGTCTTCGGTGTGGCGAACCACACGGGCGCGCATCTTGCCGATCCCGATCGCCAGGCCGATTTCGGGCCTCACATCGGTCTTCAGCGAGGCGCCCGACAGCGACACGTCGATGATGCGCGACTTGTAGCTGCGCCCGTCGTCCAGAACGATTTGCGTGAACGGGTTTTTCGGCGTGAAGCGGTCGTGGCGACGGTCTTCCGGAAGGTTCAGGACGTCGCGGTTGACCAGCCAGGTCAGCACATTGGCGAGCTTGTCGCGCTTGCGCAGCGGCGCGTTGATGCGAATGGCGAAGCCGCCCTCGATCTCGCGCACGACCTCGCCTTCGATACGGCCGATATGGTCGATATAGGCGATGACGCGCTCACCGATACGGGCACTGACGGGCGCGATCAGCGCGGCGCCGCCGGGCGACATGTCGATGATCTGGCACGGATACTCGCGACGGTCTTCAAGCATGAAGCGGCCAAGGATATTGACCGGGACGCGTGCATGCCGGCGAAGGTCAAGTTGCTTCGCTGCGGCAGCCGTCATGTATGTGAGTGCCGTGGCTTGCGCCATCCGTCATCGACCTTCCCTGGAGCACAACGGCACGACATGCCGCGTGAACACTGCAATTGGGAAGATAGGGAGCGACAGTTAACACTTGGTAAGTGCAACCCGTCTCGGCGGTGCTTCCGTCAAGACTTCCCGCCCTCGATGACTGTCAGATGCTGTACCTGGCGGGCATTGGCCGCGACCGGCAGCGCGGTGATGGCCTGGATCGCCGAGGAATGGCGGCCAAGCTGGGGGACGGGGCTGGTGGCGACATTGCCGCGCATGCTGAGGAAGGCGGGCCGCTCGTCCGGCCAGATGAGGCGGACGCTCTTCACGGTCTGCGAAAGAATCGGATGCATGCCGGCCCAGTACGGCTGCTCGAGCGCGACGCAGGACCCCAGCACCCGGCTGCACCCCTCGCCGGGAATGTGCAGTGGCAGAAGCAGCATCTCCATGTCGACGCTCTGCTTGCGCTCGGTGTAGCCGCTGATGCCGATCACCGCGGCCGCGGCATCCTCGGTCACGGCGGCGAGCAGCGTGCCGAGCGCTTCGTGGTCTTCCGGGGACCAGCCGCGCAGGATGTTGCGGTTCTTCAGCTCGCGGCAGTGCAGGGCGCACAGGCGCGTCCCGGCAAGACGGTAGCGATAGGTCGCGCGGTCGACCAGCTCCAGGATGAACGTGTCACCGAGCACGCTGCGGATACGCGCCGGCTCGATCTCGCTGCGATCGGGAGCGGGGCGGGTGTCGCGCAGCCCGTCCCAATACTCGTACAGCCGCTGTGTGACCGGATGTTTCATCGTGTTCCTCGCCCCCCTGGCCGCGTGAACGGCGTTCTGTGCGGCCGCGTGCATTTGCGGGACTTCAGCCACCGGAGATGTCCGAATTCGGGACACTTGCGGCGGCTTCCGCGTTTCCTGGGGGATACGAAGCAGGCGGCATGCCAAGCAGTTGAGCGTTTCCGTTAACCTGTCATTAGGGTTAACGAAGGGTAGCGATTGCCGTAGAGGTGGATAACTGCGCAAGATCGGGCAGTTGGTGAATACAAGCTTACCTGCACCGTAGATGGAACTGACCTCGACTTGCCGGGCGGGCGCGCAAAGCGCCTTGCCGGCCCTACTTGAAACCGTCCGGATCGCGCCCGTTGCGCGGCGGACGGTTTTTTCTTGCCCGTCGGCACGACCTTTTGTCAGATCGCGAGCAGGGGCTATCTTGACTGGGACCTGGATCGGGCCGATGTGAGCCGGGGCGGCATCCGGAATCGGGACAGGTTCCGGGCAACCGTTTCGTGCCGACACAACACTGCGTTGACGCCAAGGACCCTCATGCTCGATCCCGTGACCAAGGACGACCCGGAGCGGATGCTGACGCCGCCGCCGCCGCCACCCGCCGAACCGATCTTCAATCTCCCGCGCGTGGTCTCGACGCTGGCGATGCTGCTGATCGCGATCCATCTCATGGCGACCTACATGCTGTCGCAGGACGGCCGCTTCGAACTGCTCGTGACCTTCGGCTTTCTGCCCTTGCGCTACCTGCCGGACGCCGTTGCCCAGTACCAGCTGCCTGGCGGCGAGGCCGCGCTTGTGTGGACCTTCCTCACCTATGCCTTCCTGCATGGCGGATGGGGGCATCTCTTCGTCAACGTGATGTGGATGGCCGTGTTCGGCAGCGCGGTCGCCCGGCGCTTCGGTACGCTGCGCTTCCTGCTTCTGTCGGCGGTGTGCGCCGTCGCTGGCGCCGGCCTGCACCTTGCGATGCATTTCGGCGAGACGGTGCCGATGATCGGGGCCTCGGCGGCGATTTCCGGGCAGATGGCGGCGGCGACGCGGTTCGTCTTCCAGCTCGGCGGCCCGCTCGGCGCCATGCGCCGGACGGATGCCTTCGCCTACCGGGTTCCGGCCAGTGGCGCGCTTGAGTCGCTCTCCAATCCCAAGGTGGCGATGTTCCTGCTGGTCTGGTTCGGCATCAATCTGCTGTTCGGCATCATCTCCCTGCCGATTGCCGGAGAGGGGGCAAGCATTGCCTGGGAGGCCCATATCGGCGGCTTCGTCGCCGGTTTCCTGCTGTTTCCGCTGTTCGATCCGGTGCGCCTGCGCCGGAGCTGAACGGGAGGCCCGCAAGCTTTGCCGATTGCGCCGGGGCGCGGATTTGTCATGATGCCTTAAGGCGGTGGCTCGAAGGGCCGCCGAAGCGACGACAAGCCACCCGGGAGGTACAAGATGACTGTCGCATCTATTCTCAACCAGAAGGGGCGGGACGTGACGACGGAACGCGCCGAGACGTCGATGCGCGAGATCTGCGCCATCCTGGGAGCGCAGCGTATCGGCGCCATCGTCATCACCGACGCCAAGGGAAGCATCAACGGCATCATCTCCGAGCGCGACGTGGTGCGCGCCATCTCGGAGGACGGCACGGATGCGCTGGACAAGCCGGTTTCGGCCTACATGACCGCGCGGGTCGTCACCTGCGATCCGATGGAGACCGTCAACACGGTGATGGCGCGGATGACGGGCGGGCGCTTCCGCCACGTGCCGGTGGTGAAGGACGGCAAGCTCGACGGGCTGATCTCGATCGGCGACGTGGTCAAGCACCGCATCGCGCAGATCGAGCAGGAAGCCGAGGACATGCGCAACTACATCGCCATGACCTGAGGGCCATGACCTGAGGGCCATGACCTGAGGGCCATGACCTGAGGGCCATGACCCGAGGAGCCGGGATCTGCGGGCCATGACCTGAGAGGCGGGGATCTGAAGCGCGGGGATCTGAAGGGCGGGGAGCTTGCCGGCCGCCCGGGCCGGCCGGCCCGTCAGCTGCCGTAGACGTCCTTCGGATCGTAGACGCGCTCGCCGCCGGTCATCTCGAGACGGACCGATCCGTCGGCGGCGCGGGCGATGCGGCGGTAGAAGCAGGACCGGTAGCCGACATGGCAGGTGGCGCCATTGCCGGCGACCCGGACCTTGAGGACGAGGGCGTCCTGGTCGCAGTCGGTGAGGATCTCGACGACGCTCTGGACCTGACCGGAGGTCTCGCCCTTCTTCCAGAAGGACTGCCGGGACCGGCTCCAGTAGCAGGCCTCGCCCGTCTCGATGGTGCGGGCGAGCGCTTCGGCGTTCATGTAGCCGACCATCAGCACGGCGCCGTCATCGGCATCCGTGACGACGCAGGCGATCAGCCCGTCGGCGTCGAATTTCGGCTGGAAGGCGTCGCCGCCCTCGATCTCGGCCTTGCTGCCGCGCCCGGCGAAGGAAAGTTCGGTCATGTCCGGTTGCCCGCGCCGGGCGGCGCGTCCCTCGATCGATTGAGGCCTCAGCCGCGACGGGTGTCGCGGACAAGGCTCATGAAACGGACCTGTTCGTTCGGATCGTCGCGGAAGACGCCGGTGAACTGGGTGGTGATGGTCGAGACGCCGCGCTTCTGCACGCCGCGCATGGTCATGCACTGATGCTCGGCCTCGAGCATCACGGCGATGCCGCGCGGGGCGAGATTGGTGTCGAGCGCGTCGACGATCTGCGCCGTCAGGTTTTCCTGCGTCTGCAGGCGCTTGGCGAAGATGTCCACCACCCTTGCGATCTTCGACAGGCCGACGACCCCGTCCGTGGGATAGTAGGCGACATGCGCCTCGCCGATGAAGGGCAGCATGTGGTGTTCGCAATGGGAAAAGAACGGGATGCCGCGCACCAGCACGATGTCGTCGTAGCCGCCGACATCCTCGAAAGTCCGCTGCAGGTGTTCCGCCGGATCCTGGAAGTAGCCGGAGAAGATCTCCTCATAGGCCTTGGCCACGCGCTTGGGCGTGTCGAGGACGCCTTCGCGTTCCGGGTTGTCGCCCGCCCATGCCAGCAAGGTGCGCACGGCCGCCTCGGCCTGCTCGCGCGTCGGGCGTCCGAGCGATGCGTCCGCTGCATCGCCGCGCTGCGCGACCGGTTTCAAGATGGCATCCATCGCGGGCTCTCCCGTTTGTACTGTATTCCGCATGGCCTACGCGTCTCCCGACTGTTCGGACCACACGGACCGCTGCTTCCGGGCCGTCTCGGCGGAGACGGGATCGCATGCCAGATTGTTTGAATTGCGGCAGTTTTTCACGACCTCGTCCGCCCGGTCGGCTCTCGCTGCACCTGTGTCCATTTCTTTCCTGCGTTCCACCCTATATAAGAAATGCGGAAGGGCTGTGAAGCCGGATCGCCTGCGTCACGCTTTCTTGAAGAGGCGCTTAATGCTCGACGATATCTACAACGCCAAAATTCTCGAACTCGCCGGCAATATACCTCGTCTTGGCCGCCTCGATGCCCCCGACGCCTCAGCCAAGGCGCACTCCAAGTTGTGCGGTTCGACCGTCATTGTCGACCTAAAGATGCAAAAAGGAGTTGTGACCGATTTCACGCAGGACGTCAAAGCCTGCGCGCTCGGCCAGGCCGCCGCATCGGTCGTGGCCCGCAATGTGATCGGTGCAAAGCTCGAGGAACTGCGGCGCGCGCGCGACCAGATGCGGGCGATGCTGAAGGAAAACGGCCCTCCGCCGGAGGGGCGTTTCGCCGAGGCGGAGGTGCTTCAGCCGGTGCGCGACTTCAAGGCGCGGCACGCCTCCACCCTGCTGGCTTTCGAGGCGGTCGTCGATGCGGCCGAACAGATCGAGGCGCGGCGCGGCGACGAGGCCGCCGCCTGAGACAAGGGGCGTCGGCGGGCGGATTTCCGGCTCCCGGACGCAAGGTGCGGGCATGTGCTCAAACGAGGATCACGCGGCCCGTGCGGGCCTGCGCCCGCCCGGGCCGGTTGCGCGGGCCGTACTGCTCCTCATCCGTGTCTACCAGCTCACGCTTTCGGCGTTTATCGGCCGCTCGTGCCGCTATGCGCCGAGCTGTTCGGGCTACATGTCCGACGCCATCGTCCGGCACGGGCTCTGGGCCGGGTTGTGGATCGGCCTTGCCCGCCTGCAGCGCTGCCGTCCGGGCGGCGGAAGCGGGTTCGATCCGGTTGCGGACGACCTTCCGGCCCGCTCACGCTGGTATCTGCCCTGGCGCTATGGCCGCTGGACGTCGGAACATATCGATCCGGCGACCCGGCTTGATTGAGGGCGGGCCTGGCGGCCGCGTCGCGTGTCATGCAATTTTCGCAAAAGCCATGCGAAACGTGTTGAAGACGACCATCCCGAATACGGATATTTGACGCGCGCACAATCGAGGGTGCAGGCTTGACGGGCAAATTGCGGGCCGTCTTGCCATCCGCCCCGCGTTTGTGCCGGATGCCGGCGGTTTCACGCCCGGCCATGCGCAGCGGAACCGCAAACCAGTTCCGGCAAATCGTCCCCGGGGGACCCGGATTTGGACATTCCAGAAGGCGCGGGCCTGACCCTGCGCGCTGCAACTCCCGACGACCTTCCCGCGCTTCTCGACATCGAGAACGCCTGCTTCACGCAGGACAGGATCTCGCGGCGCTCCTTCCGAAGGTTTCTGGAAAGCACCGGAGCCTCCTGCATCATGGCGACCCTCGAGGGCCGGCCGGCCGGCTATGCCTTGCTGCTGTTCCGCAGCGGAACGGCGCTTGCCCGCCTCTATTCCTTTGCCATGATGCCGCAGATGCGCGGACGCGGCCATGCGCGCGCCCTTCTGGGAGCTGCGGAGGCGGATGCCTTCGCCCGCGACCGGATCGTGCTCAGGCTGGAGGTGCGCGAGGACAACACGCCCGCCCGGCGGCTCTATGAAAGCGTCGGATATCGCGCCCATGGCCGCGTTCCGAACTATTACGAGGATGGCTGTGCGGCGCTGCGCATGGAAAAGCCGCTGCGCGACGCGGCGGCTCAAGGATCCATCGTTCCCTATTTCGCGCAGACGAGCGAGTTCACCTGCGGTCCCTCCTGCCTGATGATGGCGCTCAAGCATTTCGACCCGCAGACCGAGACCGGCGAACGCCTGGAACTGCGGTTGTGGCGGGAGGCGACGACGATCTATCTTGCCTCCGGGCATGGCGGCTGCGGTCCCTACGGGCTGGCGGCTGCCGCGGCGCGGCGCGGCCTGAGGGCCGAGGTACGGCTGTCGCCGCCCGGCCACCTGTTCATCTCCTCCGTGCGCGATCCCGACAAGCGGCGGGTGATGGAGATCGTCCAGGACGACTACCGGGCGGAAGCGGCCGGGCTGGGCGTCGCCGTCAGCGAAGAACAGCTCTCCGCCCGCGATCTTGCCGGAGAAGTGGCCGGGGGCGCGCTGGCGATCGTGCTGATCTCCGAATACCGGATGCTCGGACGACGCGGCCCGCATTGGGTGCTTGTCCAGGGAGAGGATGCGGGCCACCTTTTCATCCACGATCCCTGGCTTGGATACGAGGGCTACGAGACACCGCAGGACGCGGCCAACCTGCCGATACCGGACGCCGAATTCGACCGCATGGCGCGCTGGGGAAAGCCGCCCGTGCGCGCACAGATCATCTTGAGAAAGGGCTGAGCCACGATGGCCACATGGGTTGTTCTCGTCGACAACGCAAAGGATGTCTCCAACGCCGACACGCCGCACAAGGTGATGAGCGTGCGCGACTACATGATGCGGCCGAAGCTTTTCACCGGCACGCATCCCAACATCATCAACCTGTCGCGCTCCTATTCCTACCAGGGCGCGGGCTACTACGCCTCGCTGCTGGCCGAGGCGCGCCAGCACCGCGTGCTGCCCAATGTCGAGACGATGATCGAACTGTCGCGCAAGGGGCTCTACCGGCACGCGCTTCCCGAGCTCGAGGACAGCCTCAACCGCTGCCTCGGCAAGCCGGGCGCGGCGGAGGCGGGCGAGCGCATACTGGTCTGTCTCGGTCATACCGCGATTGCCGCGCTGGAGCCGTTTGCCCGGCTGCTCTTCGACTGGTACCGGGCGCCGATCCTGGAGGTCAGCGTGGCCTCGGGCCAGTGGCGTGCGATCACCCGCATCCGCGTCGTTCCGATCCCGGAGCTGGAGGGCGATGCCCGTGCCTTCATGATGGAGAGCCTGGAGCGCTACACCCATCGCGCCTGGCGGGCGCCGAAGCAGCGCGTGCCGATGAAGCATGCGCTGGCGGTCCTTTCGAACCCGAAGGAGGAGCTGCCGCCCTCGGCCCAGTCGTCGCTGCGGCACATGGCCAAGGTCGCCGCGCGCCAGGGCGTCGAGATCGTTCCCATCGGCAAGGGGGATCTCGACCGGCTGGCGCAGTACGACGCGCTGTTCATCCGCGAGACGACCAATATCGACAACCACACCTACCGTTTCGCCCGCCGCGCGGTGCAGGAGGGGATGCCGGTGATCGACGATCCGGTGTCGATGATCCGCTGCACCAACAAGGTCTACCTGGCCGAGTTGATGGAATCGCACGGCATCCCGATCCCCAAGACGGCGATCCTTTCAAGCGTCAAGGAGGCGGCGGGACTGGAGGCGCGCCTCGGCTCGCCGGTGGTGCTGAAGATCCCCGACGGGTCCTTCAGCCGGGGCGTCTATCGGGTCGAGGGCGAGACGGCGATCGCGGCGAAGCTGAAGGAGCTTCTGGAGGACAGCGACATCATCATTGCGCAGGAATACTGCCCGACCGAGTTCGACTGGCGCATCGGCGTGCTCGACGGCGAGCCGCTCTTTGCCGTGCAGTACCTGATGGCCAAGAAACACTGGCAGATCGTCAAGCACGAGGACGGCAAGCAGTCGAAGGAAGGCAGCTTCCGCTCCGTCTCGCTGGCGGAGACACCGCCGGCGGTGGTGGAGACGGCGGTGCGCGCGGCGAGCCTGATCGGCGGCGGGCTCTACGGCGTCGATCTCAAGTCCTTCGGCGACCGGGTCGTCGTCATCGAGGTCAACGACAACCCCAATCTTGACCACGGTGTCGAGGATTCCGCCGAGAAGGATGCTGTCTGGGAACGGCTGGTGCGCTGGTTCGTGCGCCGCATCGAGGCGCGGTGAGGGGCCGGAAGGTCCCGTCCGCTCACGAGGCCCTCTCCACTCAAGAGGCCCTTGCCTGCCGCCGTCGCCCGAGCAACCGCCAGCCGAAGGTCAGCCCGGCTGCGGCGATGATGATGGCGGCCGCGCCGGCGATCTGGACCGGCTGCAGCCGGTGACCGAAGGCAAGATAGTCGACCAGGATGGCGACGACGGGGTAGACGAACGAGAACGCACCCTGGAGATGGGTCGGCAGCTTCTGCACCGCCCCGTACATCAACGTGTACATCAGTCCGGTATGAACGACGCCGAGCGTGACCAGCGCCCCCCAGGCGGCGGGCCTCTGCGGCGGTTCGGCCCAGGTGGCGAAAGGGGCGAGCATGGCGATGCCGACGCCGACCTGGATCAGCGCGATCAGGTGCGGCGGCGTGCCGCTCAGCTTCTTGGTGATTAGCGCGGCCACGGCCCAGAAGAAGGCGGCACCGAAAGCGAGCGCGATGCCGAGCGCGTAATTGGCGCCGGTGTAGCCGGCATCGGGCTTTGCCTGGACGATCATCACCACGCCGGCAAAGGCGATGGCAAGCCAGCCGAGCTTGGTTGCGGTGACCTTTTCGGACAGGAACAGCGCGCCGAACCCGACCAGAATGAAGGGCTGCATGTTGTAGACCGCCGTCGCGATCGAGATCGAAGCCTGGCCATAGGCGCTGAACAGCATGGCCCAGTTGACGACGATGGCAACGCCGCCAAGCGCGGCGAGACCGGCGGTCCGCCATGTCAGCCGGTGGCGCAGCGCGCCCTGCAACCCGCAGATGACAAGCAGGGCCAGCGCGCCGAAGACGCAACGCCAGAAGACGACGTCGACGGCCGGCTGGCCGGACATGACGACGAACCAGCCTATCGAGCCGAGAATGGTCATCGCGGCGATCATTTCGGTGGCGCCGCGCAGGGTCTTGTCCATTGGATCCTCCTGGAAACATGTGCCACCACAATCGCGCTGCGGGCGTGCGGATTCCATCGTTTGGGTAAGGTGAATTGACGGATTTGCCTTTTATTGTAAGGTGATCATGAAATTTCCAGGAGTTTTCCATGATAGACGACATTGATCGCCGTATTGTCGAAGCCCTGATCGAGGATGCCCGCATGTCGCTGAAGGAGCTTGCCGGACGCGTCGGCCTGTCCTCGCCGGGAGTTTCGGAGCGCATCCGCCGGCTGCAGGAGCGCGGGGTCATCCGCGGCTTCACCGTCGATGTCGATCCGAAGGCGCTGGGCTACGGGCTGCAGGCGATCATCCGCATCCGGCCGCTGCCGGGCAAGCTGCACATCGTCCAGCGGCATATCGAGGAAACGCCGGAATTCTGCGAATGCGACAAGGTGACGGGCGAGGACTGCTTCGTCGTGCGGCTGGTGCTGACCTCGATCGACGAGCTTGACGGCATTCTCGACAAGATCGCCGACAAGGCGGAGACGAGCACGTCCATCGTCAAGTCGCAGCCGATCCGCCGCCGGCCGCCGCCTCTCGTGCCGACGGGCGCCTGATCCCGGTCGCCGGCATCTGGTACAGCCCGGAGGCAACGCAAGGTAAGCCGTGTTGATCGAAATCGGTTTCCCGTATTCGCGATTCAGTTACTCTTGCATGGCATTATCTTCGTGTTGCTGAAAGCAGACGCATCGGAAAGCCGGCAAAATGCCCGAGGAGATCGAGCGCCTTCAAGCACTGGACAGACACGAACTCGTCTTCCTTGAGCAGGACGAGAGCCTGGATCGTCTTGCCGAGCTCATACGACACCAGTTCAAGGTGGACGTGGCCTCGATTTCCGTCCTTGACCGAACGACGCAACATGTGAAGGCATCGGCGGGCGAGGTCTGCAACACGCGGCTGCGCTCGGATTCCTTCTGCGATCAGGTCGTGATCTCGCAAACCGCGTTCCTGGTCGACGACCTGTCGAGCCATGCGCTGTTTCGCAACCGAAAGAGCGTCACGGGCGGTCCCCGTTTTCGCTCCTATGCCGGGTCGCCGATCCGCATCGACGGTCATGTCGTCGGCGTCGTCTGCCTCAAGGACCGCCGGGTCGGGGCGCTTGGCGAGGACACGCTGGCCCAGCTCGCGGCCTTTGCCGGGATCGCCGCCGATCTTTTCACAGCCGCGCAGGCGCGTCGCGCCGCCGAGCGTACCGCCCGTTTCAACAATGACGGCCCGATCGTGCGCATTCGCTGGCAAGGCAAGCCGGCCTGGCCCCTTGCCGGCGAGAACCCCGCATTGGCGCGCCTTCTGGGCCTGAAGGACCCGGGCGATGCGGCCCGTTTCGGGTTCCTCAGCTTCGTCCATCCAGAGGACCGGGACGGGCTGATCCATGTGCTCAACAGTCATCTCAACAGCCAGGCGAGCGAGACGGAGAAGCAGGAATTCGAGTACCGGCTGGTGCGGCCCGACGGCCGCGAAGTGTGGGTGCACCAGTACACGCAGGGCTTTTACGGCGGCGACGGACGCCTGATCGTCGTCGAGGGGCTGCTTGTCGACCAGACGGACCAGAAGCAGCTGGCCCTGCAGGTGCGGGCGGCGCTGGGCCGGCTCAACATCGTCATGGATGCCGGCGAACTCGGCGCCTGGGAATGCATGCTTGCGACCGGCGAGCTGCACCGAAGCCAGCAATGGGCCGCCCTTGTCGGCAAGTCCTACGATCATCTCGAACCTTCGCTGCTGTCGTGGAAACAGGCCATCCATCCGCTCGACAGGGCGCGGTTCGAGAAGGCCTGGCGCGATCACGTCGAAGGGCGCTCGCCCGCGTTCTCGGTCGAGTGCCGCGTGCGCCACGAGATGGGACACTGGATCTGGATGCAGAATTTCGGCCGTGCCACCGACCGGGACGCGCTCGGCAACCCTTCGCGCATCATCGGTGCGAGCCGGGACGTCACCAAACGCCAGCAGGCCTTTTTCCGGCAGAGCAAGCAGGGCGAATTGTTCGACCTTCTCAATCGCAGCCAGCAGGCCTTCCTGATCGAGAAGGACGTGCGCAAGGCCTGCGAGATGCTGCTCGGTCCGATCATCGAGTTGTCCGAAAGCCAGTTCGGCTTCATCGGCGCGGTGGCGCGGGACCAGGAGACGGGCAACCGGGAGCTTGCCATCAAGGCGATCTCGGATATTTCCTGGAACGCCGAAAGCGCCCGTCTCTACGCTCTCCACGAGAAGGGTGAGCTGGTGTTCAAGAGCCTCGACAACCTGTTCGGCTCCACCATCACCACCGGAAGCGTCGTGGTCGCCAATGACGTGCCCGCGCATCCGCTGGCCAAGGGCGTGCCTGCGGGACATCCCGTGCTGACGCGTTTCCTCGGACTGCCGATCAAGTATGGCGACGAATTGCTGGGCATGATCGGGCTGGCCAACCGGACGGACGAATACGACGGGGAGCTGCTCGACCTGCTCGCGCCGCTGCCCATGGCGCTCGGCCTGTTGCTGCATGCCCGCAGGCTGGAGGAACAACGGGCCGAGACAGAGGAGGAACTGCAGCGGCTGGCAAGCCAGGATTCGCTCACCGGCTTGCTGAACCGGCGGGCCTTCGTTTCGGCCATCGAAGGCGTCGCGGAGACGCCCGACCGGCTGGTCTGTCTCGCTATCGTCGATCTCGATCACTTCAAGTCGGTCAACGACGTTCATGGACATGGCGTGGGCGACGAGGTGCTGCGCGTCTTTGCCCGCTGGCTCAGGGAATGCCTGGCCGAGGGGGACCTGTGCGCGCGCATCGGCGGGGAAGAGTTCGCTGTCCTGCTGCCCGCATCGGGCGAGGCGGACGCGGTGGAGCGGCTCGACGCGATCCGCAAGACGATAGCGGCACGCGAGATCGATGTGGGAGGGATCAGGCTCGAGGTCGCGTTTTCCGCCGGCCTGTGCAGCTGGCGCCCGGACACGGAGACGGTGGAGACAGCCTTCGCGGTGGCGGACAAGGCGCTCTACGAGGCGAAGCGGGCGGGCCGCAACCGTATCCAGCTTGGCAGGATCGGCAAGGCCGATCGCCGCGGCGTTGTTGCCCACTTGC
Source organism: Stappia sp. (assembly GCF_965276915.1). Classification (GTDB taxonomy): domain Bacteria; phylum Pseudomonadota; class Alphaproteobacteria; order Rhizobiales; family Stappiaceae; genus Stappia. The sequence continues at coordinate 4,078,309 of NZ_OZ255709.1, read as the reverse complement.
GGCAAATCTCTTAAGGGAGTGTCGGGCGGCCGCCGTGCCGCTTCGAATTGGCCTGTCCAAACGCCGGGCGCGCCCCCCTTGCCTTGACGCGAGGGGCCGCGCGCGCGGACGGCCAGCCTTGAAACGATCGCTTACCTGCCTTGTTTGCAGGAGTGAGCAGGAGACAGAGATGATCCATCTGACCTTCCCCGACAATTCGGTTCGCGATTTTTCGCCCGGCGTCACCGGCGCCGAGATCGCCACCGGCATTTCCAAGTCGCTGGCCAAGAAAGCCGTCGCCGTGACCCTCGACGGCGAGCTTGCCGACCTGTCGCTGCCGATCGCGCGCGACGCGCGGCTGGAGATCGTCACCCGCGAGGATCCGCGCGCGCTGGAGCTGATCCGTCACGACGCGGCCCATGTCATGGCCGAGGCGGTGCAGGCATTGTGGCCCGGCACCCAGGTCACCATCGGCCCGGTGATCGAGAACGGCTTCTATTACGATTTCAAGCGCGTTCATTCCAATTCCGGGGAAGACTGGCCGTTCACGCCCGAGGACCTGCCGGTCATCGAGAAGAAGATGCGCGAGATCATCCAGCGCGGCGACGCCTTCGCCCGCGAGGTCTGGTCGCGCGACGAGGCCAGGCGCCACTTCCTCGACAAGGGCGAGACCTACAAGGTCGAACTGCTTGAGGCGATCCCCGCCGGCGAGGATGTCAAGATCTACCGCCAGGGCGACTGGCTCGACATGTGCCGGGGCCCGCACATGGCGACCACCCGCCAGATCGGCGACGCCTTCAAGCTGATGAAAGTGGCCGGCGCCTATTGGCGCGGCGACAGCAACAACCCGATGCTGACCCGCATCTACGGCACCGCCTGGGCGAACGACGCGGACCTGAAGGCCTATCTCCACATGCTGGAGGAAGCGGAGAAGCGCGACCACCGCCGGCTGGGGCGCGAGATGGACCTCTTCCATTTCCAGGAGGAGGGGCCGGGTGTCGTCTTCTGGCACGGCAAGGGCTGGACGCTGTTCCAGAACCTCGTTTCCTACATGCGCCGCCGTCTGGACGGCGACTATGACGAGGTCAACGCGCCGCAGGTGCTGCACACCTCGCTGTGGGAAACCTCAGGCCACTGGACCTGGTACAAGGAGAACATGTTCTCCGTGCAGTGCGCGGACACCGAGGCCGAGGACGATCGCGTCTTTGCGCTGAAGCCGATGAACTGCCCCGGTCACATCCAGATCTTCAAGCACGGGCTGAAGTCGTATCGCGACCTGCCGCTGCGCCTGGCCGAGTTCGGCGCCGTTCACCGCTACGAGCCGTCGGGCGCCATGCACGGGCTGATGCGCGTGCGCGGTTTCACCCAGGACGACGCCCATGTCTTCTGCACCGAGGAGCAGATGGCGGCGGAGTGCCTGAAGATCAACGACCTGATCCTGTCGGTCTACGAGGATTTCGGCTTCGACAAGATCGTCGTCAAGCTCTCCACCCGGCCGGACAAGCGCGTCGGCTCCGACGAAGCATGGGACCATGCCGAGGCGGTCATGCGCGACGTGCTGAAACAGATCGAAGAGCAGGCCGGGGGGCGTATCAAGACCGACATCCTGCCGGGCGAGGGCGCGTTCTACGGGCCGAAATTCGAGTACACGCTGCGTGACGCGATCGGCCGGGAATGGCAGTGCGGCACCACGCAGGTGGACTTCAATCTGCCGGAACGCTTCGGCGCCTTCTACGTCGACAGCGCCGGCGAGAAGAAGACGCCGGTGATGATCCACCGCGCCATCTGCGGCTCGATGGAGCGTTTTCTGGGGATCCTGATCGAGAATTTCGCGGGCCACTTCCCGCTCTGGCTGGCGCCGCAACAGGTGATCGTCACCACCATCACCTCGGATGCGGACGAGTATGCCCGCGAGGTGCTGGCGGCGATGAAGAAGGCGGGGCTGCGGGCCGAGATCGATCTCAGGAACGAGAAGATCAACTACAAGGTCCGCGAGCATTCGCTGGCCAAGGTCCCGGTGATCGTCGTGTGCGGCAAGCGCGAGGCGGAGGAGCGGACGGTCAACATCCGCCGGCTCGGCTCCCAGCACCAGAGCGCGATGGGGCTCGACGAGGCGATCACGGCCCTGCGCGAGGAGGCCGTCGCGCCGGACCTCAAGCGTGACGCCGACTGACGCCGACTGAAGCAGGTAACCTGTGAGCCGCGTTCACAGCGCGGCTCACAGGCATTGTGCTACCAGCGGCGCAGGTCCGTGAACAGGTCGAGTTTCTCGTCGCGAGAGACGAGAACGAGGCCGAGACTGTTTGCCTGAGCGGCAAGCATCCGGTCGAACGGGTCGCGATGCGCATCGGTAAACGAAGCCGCCGCCTGTGCCTGCTCGAAGGTGACGGGAAGCGGATCGAAGCCGCTTTCCACGATCAGACGAGACATGCCGTTGATCCAGCCGGCCGCCTCGCCGAGCTTGCCAAGACGATTTCATAAGCGCTGATGGCGCTGACGAAGGTCGCGCTTTCCGGGTCCTCTACAATGCCGCGCGCCACTTCGCTCAGGTTTTCTGGCGCAGACAAGGCCCAGATGAAAACGTGAGTGTCAATCAGGTGATCCGGCATTCCAGGCCTGAAGTTCCTGTTCGCTCAGGTCGTCGAAAAACTCGTCAGGAAGGGTGTACTTCCCCGCAAGCAGCCCGAGCGTCTTGGGACGCCGGTGGTTTTGAGCGGCGCGCGCGCCACCGGGCCACGACCTGATCGAGCGCAGTTCCCGAGGTGCTTCGGTCGCCAGGTCAGGTTGGCGGTGTGTCCCGACGCGCTCGTATGCGCCATGACCGATGTCGCGGGGCGGTTTCTGCACCCGGGATCCGGTAACAGGCTTTTCCTTTTCCCGCGAACTCATCTTGATCTCTCCTTCGATCCTTGTATAGCACGCCGGGGTCGGCCTGTCGGCAACTGCGGTATGCCCGACCTGTCGCCGATCTGTCACGGAATGCCGGCTATTATTCCCCTTTCGAGAATCGTCTAAATTGACGAGGAGCCGCCGGGGAACCTGCCGGTGGCGGTGGACGACAGGCACGAGGGTCGCCCGGTGCAAGAGACCGAACTGAGCTACGCCAACGAGGGGCATTCCTGGTTGAAGCGATCCGTGATCCGGGTGATCGAGACCCTGTCGGGCCGGAACCATCTGCTCGGCTATTACCGCTACTGGCGCGATGCCGTTGCCGCCACCTCGACCACCAAGTGGAGCGACCTGCTGGCGCTGATCGGGGTCGATGTGGTGGTGGAGGAGGGCAACTGGCCGCCGCAGGGCCTGCCCGAGGGGCCGCTGGTGATGATCGCCAACCACCCTTACGGCCTTGGCGACGGGCTGGCGATCCTGGCGCTCGCGGAGCGGCTGGAGCGACCCTACCGCATCCTCATCAACAACGAGCTGCTGAAGGCGCCGGAGATCCGGCCCTATTCGCTGCCGATCGATTTCGAGGAAACGCCGGAGGCCTTGCGGACCAACATGCGCACCCGGCAGGAGGCGCTGAGGCTGCTCGCCGAGGGCGTCACCATCATCGTTTTTCCGGGCGGCGGCGTGGCAACGGCGGACAAGCCCTTCGGCCGGGCCCGCGAACTGCCCTGGAAGACCTTCACCGCAAAGATGATCCGCGCCGCGCGGGCGACCGTGATCCCGCTCTATTTCGACGGCCAGAACTCGCCGCTCTTCCACCTTGTGTCGCGGTTCTCGCTGACGTTGCGCCTGTCGATGTATATCCGGGAGTTTCGCCGCATCATGGGGTGCGACCTGCCGGTCAGGGTCGGTGCGCCGATCCCCTTTGCCGAGCTTGCCGCCTTCGGCGACCAGAAGGCGATGATCGAGCACCTGCATCACCGGGTGATCTCGATGGCGCCGGCGCGCCCGCGCGCCAGGTCCAGGGCCGATCGCAGGCGCCTGCGCCCGATCGCGGCCGCAGGGACACTGCCCGCGTCACTGCTTGAGCAGTGAGCTGGTCAGCACCTCGACTTCGCCGTGACTGGCGGTGTTGACCTCGAACTCGCGCGAATAGAGCTTGTCCTCGTTGCGCGCGATGACCTGATATTCGCCTGAAGCCAGGATGAAAGCCGGGAACGCGCCGGTGCCCTCGACGACGACGTCGCCGCCGGGGGTCAGAACCGACCATTTGGTGTTGGCGATGGCCTCTCCGCCGGACTGGTTGACGAGCTTCAGGGTGACGCGGGCGGCGTTGTGATAGACGGTTGCCTCGGTCAGCTTGCCCGGCTCGACACGGATGTCGGCGCGCACGGTCGCGTTGACCGCGCCGTAGCGGCTGACCACATGATAGGTGTCGGCGTTCAGCCGGACGATGGCGCCCGGCTTGACGTTGCCGGCGACCAGCTTGCGCTCGCCGCGGCTGTCGAAATCCCGCTCGTAGATGTCGAAGACGACGCGCCCGGTCTGGATCGGCTGCTGGCCGGAGAACTGGGCGTCGAGCTTGATGCCGCCGGCATTGAGCATCACCGTCTGGCTGGTCAGCCCGTCACGCACGGCGATCCGGCTGGTGCGGCCGGCATAGCCATAGGCGGTGTGGACGAAATAGTCGCCCGGCGAGAGGCGGAAATCCGCGTCGCCGCCCTGCGCCGTCGCCACCAGTTCCAACTTGCCTTGCTCGTTCGGGGCGTTGGCATAGACACGCCAGCGAACGCCCTGGGTGAGGGAGGGGCCGTCCTCGGCCAGGCGGGCCACCAGATAGACCGGTGACAGGGTGGAAGGGCCGGGCATGCCGGTGTTCGGAGTGACCGCGGGGGCATAGGGCACGACGGGGGTGGAGGAGCCCGGCACGGCATTGCCGCCGAGCAGGCTTCCAAGCGGAGCGGGCGTGTCGAGCAGGGCCGGCGCGTTGAGCGGAGCGGGATCGTCCGGCAGCGCGGTGGCCGGCGCGGAAGCTCCGAGATCCCCGGGCTTTGCCTGCGGTGTGATCACGTCCTGCGCGGAGAGAGGCTGGACCGCCAGCCCGAGGGCGCACAGCGCGCATGCAATAAGCCTGGTCACCCGCATTGGCCGGTACGTCCCACCCGTTTCACGATCGATTTCATCCACCCTGTTTCCAACCCAAAACTGGGGCGATTTCAAGTCATCTCGGCCGATCGGCATGGGATGATTGACAGGGGCGAAAACCTGACTAGGTCATTGAGGTGAAAAATGCTGCCAGTTCAGCCCACCTTCTCATGCCCCGACCGCCGGTCGGGGGCCGATATCAAGGAAATGCGATGACGACGGAGCAATCCGAAACCCTGCGCCTGCTGCTGACGCGCCGGTCGCATCCGGCAATCAGCCTGGTCGAGCCGGCGCCTGCAGGCGACGTGCTGCGGGACATCCTGCAGGCGGCCTCGCGCGTGCCGGACCACGGCAAGCTGGTTCCCTGGCGCTTCATCCTGCTGAGGGGCGAGGCGCGTGCCGACCTCGGCAACCGCCTCGTGTCGCTGCTGGAGACCCGCGAGGGACCGCTCGCCGGGGATCGCCGCCAGCAGGAGGCGACGCGCTTCACCCGCGCGCCGCTGGTGGTCGCGGTCGTCAGCCGTGCCGCGGTCCATCCGAAGGTTCCCGTCTGGGAGCAGCAGCTTTGCGTCGGCGCGGTCTGCATGAACCTGGTGACCGCCGCCCATGCGAGCGGCTTCGCCGCGCAGTGGCTGACGGAATGGATGGCCTTCGACGATGATGTGTCGGCGATGCTGGGACTGGCCGAGGCCGAACGCATCGCCGGGTTCGTTCACCTGGGAACGCCGTCGGAGACCCCGAGCGAGCGGCCCCGGCCGGACCTTGACGGCCTGATCAGCGAGTGGACGGGCGCATGAGCACCTACAGCTACGAAGTGGCGAAGGGCCACGGCCTGCCGCACAATCCCTTCAAGGCGATCGTCGCGCCGCGGCCGATCGGCTGGATCTCCACCCGCTCGCCCGAGGGCACGCTGAACCTTGCGCCCTACAGCTTCTTCAACGCGGTGTGCGACACGCCGCCGATCGTCATGTTCTCCTCGTCCGGCTACAAGGACAGCGTGACCAATGTGGATGCCAGCGGCGAGTTCGTCTTCAACCTGGCGACCGAGGATCTGAAGGATGCGATGAACGTCTCCTCGGCGCCGTATCCGCACGGGACCTCGGAATTCGAGAAGGCCGGCCTGACGGCAGCCGCATCGACGCTGATCGGCACGCCGCGCGTTGCCGAGGCGAAGGCCGCGTTCGAGTGCCGCCACCTGCAGACCCTGCGCCTTGCCGGACTGGACGGCAGGCAAGCCGACAACTGGGTGGTGTTCGGCGAGGTCGTTGCCGTGCATATCGATGAAAGCGTGCTCGTCGACGGGCTCTTCGACGTGACCCGCGCCCGGCCGCTCGCCCGTCTCGGCTACATGGACTATTCGGTCGTCGACGCCGTGTTCCAGATGACGCGCCCGCGCGCCTGACGTTTGCATACCCGGCGCGAGGCCGTCTCGCCGCCCGTCACGAGCGGCTGGCGGCCTCGGCCCGCGCCAGCACCTTTTCGGCGCGGCGCAGGTGAGGACGGTCGAGCATCTCGCCGTCGAGGCCGACCACGCCCGGATTGCCGGCCGCCGTAAAGGCCCCGATAACCGCGCGCGCCTTGGCCACTTCGCCCTCGGACGGGGTGAAGACCTCGTTGATCACCACGACCTGGGCGGGGTGGATCGCCATCTTCGCGGTGAACCCGTCATGCAGGGCCTGAAGCGCTTCCGCCCGCAAGCCGTCCATGTCCCGGAAATTGGTGAAGACCGTGTCGATGGGCGCCGCACCGGCCGCGACCGCGCCGAACAGGCAGAGATTGCGTGCCAGCCGGAACGGCTCGCTGAAGGCGCCGTCCGGCATGCGGCTGGCCAGCGCGCCGATATCCGCCGAAAGGTCTTCAGCGCCCCATGTCAGGCCTTCCAGGCGCGGGCTCGCGCCCTGGTAGGTGCCCAGATTGAACAGCGAGGCGGCGGTTTCCGTGGCGACGGCGAGGATACGGGTCTGGCCGTCCGGGATGTCATTCTCCGCCTCCTGCACGGCGAGCTTCGCGGCGAGGTGCTGGACATCCGCGCCGGAGGCGGACTTGGGCAGCATGATGCCTTCCGGCATCGCCGCCATCACCGCCGCAAGGTCCGCGTCCGTCTTGCCGGTGTCGAGCGCGTTGACCCGCACATAGAGGCGGGGCCGGCTGGCGACCTCGCGCTGGGCGGCAAGGAAGCGGGCGGTGATGTCGCGCGCGGCCTGCTTGGCGTCGAGGGCGACCGAATCCTCCAGGTCGACGAGCAGCACGTCGGCACCGCTCGTCACGGCCTTTTCGAGCTTGCGCTCGCTGTCGCCGGGAACGAAGAGAAGCGAGCGCATGACTATCCCTTCTTTCGCATGAACGCCTGGCGCCGGCAGATGGCGACGAGCTTGTCGTGCTGGTTGAACGCCTTGTGCTCGAACTCGACAATGCCGGCGTCGGGACGCGACTTCGATTCGCGCGTGGAAATCACCTCGGTCGTGCAGTGCACGCTGTCGCCCTGGAACAGGGGATGCGGGAACTTCACGTCGTTCATGCCGAGATTGGCGATCGTGGTGCCGACCGTCGTGTCATTGACCGAAATGCCGATCATCAGGCCGAGCGTGAACAGGCTGTTCATCAGCGGCTGGCCCCACTCGGTCTGCGTTTCGCAGAAGTGCCGGTCGATATGGAGCGGCTGCGGGTTCAGCGTCATGTTGGAAAACAGCATGTTGTCCATCTCCGTCACCGTACGGGTGAGCGTGTGTTGGAATACATGGCCGACGGTGAAGTCCTCGAAGTGCAGGCCCGGCATGGTGTCCTCCCTGTGGATTCCGGCGATATGGCGCCAAAAGCGGCGAATCGATTCTCCCGATTAAAGCCACAAAACCCAATGAGCAACGGGCCTTAGCGGGTGTTAACCACTCGTTAACCAAATCTTCACGACTGTTAAATAAATCCTAAGACATGCGTTGCCAGGAGAGCGGAGCATGAAAGTCGGCGAACCGTTCTCGATCGCGTCCAGGATCGAGCAAGCTTTTCAGTCCGCGAGCACCTCGACCGGAGCCTCTTTCGAGTATCTGGTCAAGACCGCGAAGCGGGAATCCAATTTCGACGAGACGGCCAAGGCGCGCACCTCGAGTGCGACCGGGCTGTTCCAGTTCATCGAAAGCACCTGGCTGGAGACCCTCAAGGAATCGGGCGGCCGGCACGGGCTTGGACAATATGCCGAGCATATCGAGCGCGGGGCAAACGGCCGGTATCGCGTCTCCGATCCGGCGATGCGCGCCCAGATCCTCGACCTGCGCAACAATGCCGAGATCTCGTCGCGCATGGCCGGCGAACTGACGCAGAAGAACGCGGCCTATCTGACCGAGAAGCTCGGCCGTCCGCCGAGCGAGGGTGAGCTGTACATCGCCCACTTCCTCGGGGCGGGCGGCGCGCGCAAGCTGATCAGCCTGGCGCAGAGCCAGCCGGATCTCGCCGCCGATCGCGTCTTCTCCCGCCAGGCAAAGGCGAACAAGCCCATCTTCTACGACCGGGGCGGCGCGCGCAGCGTCTCCGAGGTCTATGCCAATCTTGTCGCCAAGCACGGCGGCCCGATGCCGACGCTGCCAGGCACGACCCAGATTGCCGCGCTGCCCGAAGCCAAGCCCGGCGCGTCCGCCGCGACGACGGTTGCAGCCGCCGCCACGACGGGCACGGAGACGGCCGGCGAAGACCTTTCGATGGGCGATCCGACGAGCCGTGTCCTGACCGCGTGGTCGGCGACCACCGACGTTTCCTCGCCGTTCCATGCACTGTTCCGCAATGGTGTCGAGGCGAAGCGGGTGTCGTTCGATTCGCGCTTCACGTCGGCCTTCGCGGCGCAGGAGGCCGGGCAGGCGGAGGCGCTTGAGCGCGCCGCCGCGCGTGCCGACAGCCAGACGGATGCCTACAGCCAGCGGCGCTCGCGCATCCTCACCGAGGCGGGCACCACCCGCACGGCCAGTCTCGTCAGGGGCCAGCCGATGGACCTGACGGGCTTCCTCAACTACCGGCCGACGCTTGAGCAGAAGGACCTGCTGCCGCCGGTGTGACCCCGTCCGTCGGTCCGGTCTGTCTGCAACGCGCAGGCGAAACCTGCGGATCATTTTACCAGGCGCGCGGCTTCCAACCGGACCGTGCGCCTTTTTCATGAGCGCGGGGCCGGCCGAAACAGCACGCGGCAGGCGTTGAGCGAGCCGCCTTTCGGCGGCTTTCTTTTATGGTGAACGAAGCTTTAAGCGTTTCCGTCGCAGACTGGTCCTGTCGCCGCTTCATGCGGCGCGGCAGGAGACTATCGCACCATGATCGTACAACAGTTTCTGCGATGGATGGCCGACGCACCGGTGGCGCGGCGGGCCGAGGCGACCAGCGCGCTGGCGCGGGCCTATCTCCATTCGGCAATGACCGAGGCGGACCGCGAAGCGGCGGAAGCCGCGATGACGATCCTGCTCGACGATCCCGCCGTCCAGGTGCGGCGCGCGCTGGCCGAGGCGCTGTCGCGCAGCGCCGACGCGCCGCGCGAGGTGATTCTGGCGCTCTCCGCCGACCTGCCGGACGTGGCGAGCCTCGTGCTGGAACGCTCGCCCGTGCTGCTCGACATGGAACTGGTCGACGCGGTTGCCGGCTTTGCCGATCCGCTGCCGGCTGCCGTCGCCCGGCGCGTCGGTCTGGGATCGCAGGTTGCCGCCGCGATCGCCGAGGTCGGATCTCTGCAGGCATGCCAGGCGCTGGCCGGGAACCGCGAGGCGGAGATCCCGCGCTTCAGCATGATCCGGCTGGTCGAGCGCCATGGCACGGACGCCACCTTGCGCGAGGCGCTGATGGCGCGCGGCGAAACCCCCATCGAGATCCGTCAGATGCTGCTGAAGCAGGTCGGCGATCTCCTGAGCGATCATCCGCTGGTGCGGCGAGGGCTCAAGGACGACCGCGCCCGCGCCGTCGTCACGGAAGCGCGCGAGCGCGCCACGGTGACACTGGCCAGCACGGCGGCGCCGCACGAGACGCCGGCGCTGGTGGAGCATCTCGTCCAGTCCGGACAGTTGACGCCGGCGCTGTTGTTGCGGGCGGTGTGCACCGGAAACATCGTCCTGTTCACGGCCGCGCTGGCACGCCTGTCGGGTCTTGGCGTGTCGCGGGTCGAGGCGGTGCTCGGCGCGGCCCGCGGCCTGCCGCTGCGCGCGCTGCTGTCGCGCGCCGGGCTTCCTCAGCGCACGCATGGCCTCTTCCAGGTGGCAATCGGGGTCTGGCGCGATCTTGCCCGGGAAGTGACGCCGGTTCTTGCCGTTCCGGGCAATCCTGCCGTCGCGCGGCTGCTGATCGGCGAAGTGCTGGACAGGTATCAGGAACAGGATGGGGTCGAGGCCGACGACCTGGTCGTCATGCTGCGCCGGTTCTCGGCGGAAATCGCGCGGGATGCGGCACGCGCCTATATGGACCGGACACTGGCGGCCGCATAAGCGACCGGCAGGGGAGCAGGCCGGATAACGGCAGACCGGACAACAGCCGGCCGGAAGGCGGGGACCAGTCCCGGCCGCCGGCCTTGAGCATCAGTCCTCGGCGTCGGGCGCGGCGCGCCTGATGAAGTCCTCGGTCACGTCGGCGAGACGCTCGACCAGTGCGCGCGCGGTGGCATTGTCCTCCTGCCGCGAGGTCTCCGCGACCATGGCGCGGACGGCGTCGACATGCTGGGCGACCAGCGGCTCGGGCAGGTCGGAGGGCGGCACATGCTCGATCAGGTGGCAGAGGTTTCCGGCAACGGCGCCGACCAGCGGATAGCCGAAGGTGCTGGCCTGTCCCTTGATGTCGTGAGCGGCCCGGAACAGGGACGCGCACCGCTCCTCGCTCATTCCGTTGGCCTGTATGTCTGTCCAGGCATCGACCAGGGCCGTCGCCTCCGTCGCCATCCAGTCGTCGAAATCGTGGGAGAGACGCTGCAGCGCGGCTTCCGCCGACTTGACCGGATCGAACCGGGCGGCCTCGCGGTCGCTCATCACGCGCACCTTCGAGCGCAGGTCGCGCGGCGGCTTCACCAGTTCATAGCCGTCGTTCTGCTTTGTCGGGTCGCTCGTCATCTTGCTTCTTTTCCCGGCCGTGTTCCGGCGTGTCGGTTTGCGTGCTGCCTTGGCAACCGGAGCACCTGATCACTGAAATACGGCGTCATCACGCCGCCGATTCCCTTGACATGTCGTTCGGATGACTTTGCGGGAGATCGTTCGGGTCGTCCAGAGTGTATCCGTCGTCGACCTTCACGCCGCGTCTTTCCGCGCCGCTGAAGGAGGGGTTCTGGAAACGTCGCCTGTCGGGGCCGAAGAAGCCCTTGGTCCTGACGAAGTCGCGCTGGTTCAGGACGCAATTCGCGACCCGCAGATAGAGGCCCTTTGCCGAGACCGGCTTGCACATGACCTCGGTGGCGCCGGCGTCGCGGGCCGACATCACACGGTGCTTCTGGGTATGCGCGGTGACCGCCACGATCGGAACGAAGCAGCCGGGCTTCTTCGAGGCACGTATCTTGCGCGTGAGTTCCCGTCCGTCGACGATCGGCATCAGCCAGTCGAGAATGACAAGGTCGGGGTCGTTGTTCTTGATTTGCTCGAGCGCGGCCGCGCCGTCTTCGGCCTCATAAATCTGGCCGACGCCGAAACCCGAGGCCATCGTCCTCAGGATCCGTCGCATGTTGGTGTTGTCGTCGACGATCAGAATGCGGAGCGCACTCAGGTCCAGATGGGGTATCTTCATCTTCCGCACGGGCGATCTGGGCAGCGCCAGCCACCAGCGCAATATTGCGCCAGGACCGGCGCGCAGCCGGTTCTTCGTTGGTGTGCGCGAGTCTGGATCGGATAATTAAATAAATCGCGAATATAATGGTATATCAGTGTTCTTCCGTAGTGATCAGTACCTGAACATCTCCGAAAGAATACGCTCGTCCCAGTTGTGGTCGGCGTCGAAGAGCGCCAGGCTGGAGGAATTCTTCTCCTCCCGAACCCGAACCTCGATGACGTTGCGGATCTCCGTATAGTCGGCCGCCGCGCTGACCGGCCGCTTTGCCGGATCGAGGACGGTGATGCGCACTTCGACATAGTTGGGCAGCAGCGCGCCGCGCCAGCGCCGCGGCCGGAAGGCGCTGATCGGAGTGAGAGCCAGCAGTTGCGCGTCGATCGGCAGGATCGGGCCGTGGGCGGAGAGGTTGTAGGCGGTGCTGCCGGCCGGCGTGGCGACGAGAACGCCGTCGCAGACCAGTTCCTCCATGCGGATGCGCTCGTCCACCGACAGGCGCAGCTTCGCCGCCTGGTGAGTTTGCCGCAGCAGCGAGACCTCATTGATTGCCAGCGCTGAATGAACATGGCCGAGGGCGTCGGTGGCCTCCATCACCAGCGGATGGATGCGGCTGACGACGGCCGAGCCGATGCGCTCGATCAGGTCGTCGGCGCCGTATTCGTTCATCAGGAAGCCGACAGACCCTCGGTTGAGGCCGTAGATCGGCTTGCCGGTGTTCATGAAGCGGTGCAGCGTCTGCAGCATCAGCCCGTCGCCGCCAAGGGCGACGATCACGTCCGCCTTCTTGGGGTCGTGGGCGCCGTAGCGGGCCTCGAGCTCGCGGCGCGCGTCGTCCGCCTCCTCGGTCTCGCTTGAGACGAAGGCCAGTTTCTCGATAGGGTGCGGCAGCCGGTCCATGTTTCTGACGTAGCACGGGCCGGAGTGATTTGGGACCCGTCTTTTGAGGCAGGCGATATGGATATCCGGTTGATCTACGCGACTTTTCCGGACATGGCCACGGCTCGAACGGCAGCCGGCCCGCTGGTGCGGGGCGGGCTCGCGGCCTGCGTCAACATGTGGCCGGGCATGGTTTCGCTCTATTGCTGGGAAGGCGCTGTGGAGGAAGGCGAGGAGGTCGTCTTCCTCGCCAAGACCACCCTTGCCAGGCAGGACGAGGCGGTGGAGGCGATCCGCGCGCTGCACCCCTACGACGAGCCGGCCATCCTGGTGCTGCCGGTGGAGGGCGGCAGTGCGTCCTTCCTCGACTGGATCCGCGCGGGAAGCAGCGGGCAAGGCCCTGGCGCGAGCTGACCTCAGTCCGCGGCCGCGGCCGATGGCGGGATCGTCTTCAGATAGGCGGCGACGGCCTCGCGGTCGGCGGCGGGCAGTTTCGCCCAGCTTTCCTGCACCGCCGTCATGCTGCCGCCGACGCTGTCGAAATCCGGGGTGAAGCCGCTTTCCAGATAATAGGCGATGTCGGTCGCCGACCAGGAGCCGATGCCGTGCGGGGAGGGTGTGATGTCGGGGATGGAGCCCTCGCCGTCCGGATTCGGTCCGCCGCCCAGCCAGCGCGCCGTGTCGAGCCCGCCCAGCGCGTTGCGCGGCGTGTGGCATTCGGCGCAGTGGCCGGGTCCGGCGACCAGATAGGCGCCGCGTTCGGCCAGCTCGCCGGCACCCGGCGGTGCCGGGACCGGGGTCGTGTCGAGGAAGAGAAGCTTCCACAGCCCGAGCGCGCTGCGCCAGGAGAAGGGGAAGTCGAGAGCGTGGTCGGCGACCTGGTTGGCGGACGCCGGCAGCGTGTCGAGATAGGCCTTCATGTCGATCAGGTCGGTGAGGGCCATGTTGCGATAGGAGCCATAGGGGAAGGCCGGATAATAGTGCAGCCCCTCCGGCGAGGTGCCCTTGGTCATCGCGTTGAGGAAGTCCCCGTTCGACCAGCCGCCGATGCCGTGCTCCGGCGAGGGCGAGATGTTGGGAACCCGGAACAGGCCGAAGGGGGTGTCGAGTTCCAGCCCGCCGGCAAGTACCAGTTTGGCGTCGCCGCTCGCGCCCGGTGTCGCGTGACAGGAGGCGCAACCGCCGGCCCAGAACATGCGCTCGCCATTGGCAAGGTCGGGTGCGTGATCGGGGATCGACGCGGGATCGACCCGTTCGGGCCGGGTCAGGTAAAGCCCGCCGGCAATCAGCAGCAGGACGACGCCGACCAGACGGCGAAAGGTGCGACGGGTCATTCGGCGGTCTCCCTGCGAGAAAAAGGGCCCGTGGCCCGCAAGAAAAGGGCCTGCGGCGGCGGCTGCCGCGACGCAGGCATTCCCCGGGGAATGTCTCCCCGGGGATCATCTTCGTGCCCTTGTTAGATCAGTTTTTCTTGACGCGGTAGGTCTCGTGACAGGCGCGGCAGTTCTGCGCCACCGAGCCGAAGGCGCCCTTCAGCGCGTCGAGGTTCTCGCTGGCCGCCGGGATCGCGGCGAGCGCTGCGTTCTGCATGTCCATGGCGACCTTCTCGAAGCCGGCGCGGTCTTCCCAGATTTTCGGGCCGGCCTCGCTGGTGGCGGAATCGGAGCCTTCCGGGAACTGGGTGACGAAGCCGGCCGGCGTCGTGAACAGGATGCGCATGGCCAGCCCGGCAAGGGCGGCGTCATAGGGGATTTCGCCCTTGACCATCTTGCCGAGCGTGCCGGTGGCGGCGCCGACGGATTTCATCATGTTCTGGCGGATTTCGATCGGTTCGGCGGAGGCAATCGACGACGCTGCCAGCAAAGGCAGCGCGACTGCGATGGCACGGACGCAGGACTTGAGCATGTTCGGTTCTCCCTCGGTCGCGGCGACACTGGGCCGCGCGACCGGAATCTCGGCATTTTTCTCGTTGCCGCTCAAGCGCTTCGTCTTCACGAAGGCGTGACCTGACGGGCGCCGGCGAGCTGGCGGATGTGCTCGGCGGCCCGGTCGGGACCGACGCTCGCCGCGCGGATCAGCATGTCGAAATGCCGGGTCAGGGCGCGGATGTGCTCGACGGAATTGACCACGAGGTAGAGCGAGCCGAGAAAAAGGGCCGCGCGTTGCGGTCCGAACACCGTGTAGGCGGCCGAGTAGCGGTTGCGCGCGTCGAAGAGAAACAGGCGGAAGGTCGGGTAGAGCTCGTCGGCCAGACGGGCCATGTGATCGAGCTGATCCTGCCGGTCGCCGGGGCTGAGGGCGCTCCAGATGCCGGAGCCGGCTGCGATCTCCTCCAGCGTCTGCAGGGGCATGCAGACTTCCATGTCGGTCTCCGGGCGCCTTGTGTAGGCAAGCAGCCGGCGCCCCTGGTCGGCCTTGGCGGCGGCCTTGGCGGTTTCCGGCGCGCCGAACTCGTAGGCGAGCACCGCTTCGGTGCGCAGCAGGTCGGGAATGGTGGAGGGGACGTAGCGGATCTTGTAGCCGATCGCCTCCTGATGCCAGCTTGCCAGCAGCGTGTCGCCGCGCCCGTTCTCGGTCTGCTCGATCTGGATCGCAGGGGCGATACCGGCGGCATCCGCCGTCGTCTGCGTCAGGCCGAGCAGCCAGTCGGTGGTCACGCCCTCGGCGCGGGCGACGTCGGCGAGCGCCTCGGCACGCGGCATGCGGGTTGAGGCGGGGTCGAGGAAATGGCTGAGCGCCGAACGGTCGAGCCCGACGCGCTGCGCGAAACGGCCCGGCGGCTCGCCGCGCCGCGCAATCAGGACTGCCAGCCGTTCGCGGAAGAGTTCCGCCAGTTCCCGCTTGTCAGCCCGTGCCATACGAGCACCCCGCTTCCGCCGCGGGACGATCCACGGCACTTGTGATTACGAGATCAATTTGTGAATTCACACCAAAAATACGTTTTAGTTATTAAATCACATTTTGATTTGGATATCGACACATTGTCTCGGGGCATCGCCGGGAGGATGACTTGAGGGATCACCCTCAAGGAGTTGCAATCCGTGAAGCCCGATACCGTCCGACCGTCCCTTGCCGCGCATCCGGAGGCAGGTGCGGGAGGTCCGGTGTCGGCCCGGCTCTCTCCCGTATCCGGCCTTGCGGCGGGCATCGAGTGGCCGACCATCGCGCTCCTGGCCGGGGTGCATGTGCTCTTCGCGCTGCTGGTGATCGGCGCGCCCACGGTCGGGCCGCTCGCCTGGCTGGCGCTGGTGCCGGTGATCACGCTGCATTCCTCGCTGCAGCATGAATTGCTGCACGGGCATCCGTTCCGCAATCCCCGGCTCAATGCGCTGCTGGTGGCGCTGCCGCTCGGTCTCTTCATTCCCTACTGGCGGTTCCGGGCGTTGCATATCGCCCATCACGACGACCCGCGCCTGACCGACCCTTACGAGGATCCGGAAAGCTGGTACCTGCATCCGCGCGACTGGGCATCGGCCGGCCGGGCGCGGCGCGGCCTGCTCCGCATCAACAACACGCTCGCCGGGCGGATCGTGCTGGGGCCGCTGATCGGGCTTTCGGGCTTTCTGGCGGCGGAATTCCGGCTGGCCCTTTCCGGCCGGCGGGACGTGCTGCGCGCCTGGGGCTGGCATCTTGTCTTCGCCGGTGTCCTGGTCGCTCTGCTGCGCCAGGTGCCGGGCTTTTCCTTCGGCTGGTACCTTGCCGCCTGCTACGGCGCCTATGCGCTTTTATGCGTGCGCACGTATCTGGAGCACCGGGCGGAGGAGGAGGTCGGCCACCGCACCGTGCTGATCGAGGATCGCGGGCCGCTGGCCTTCCTGTTCCTGTTCAATTCCCTGCACGCGGTGCATCACCGCTTTCCGCGCCTGCCATGGTACCGGCTGCCGGAGGTGTATGCGCGGCACAGGGAGACCTTCGTCGCCGACAATGGCGGCTACGTCTACCGGTCCTATCTGGAGATCGCGCGGCGCTACGCCTTCACCGAGAAGGAGCCGGTGCCCCATCCGCTCGCCGGACGGGGCAACGCCCCCGATCGCTGAAGGTCAGACGGCGAATTCCGAAATGCCGCCATGGGCGGCCGACCAGGCCAGCGGCGCGTCGAGGAAGGCTTCCACCGAGGCAAGCGTCTCGGGCGGGAAGTGTCCGCCCTCGCGCGCGGCCGCGAGCACGTCGCGCCAGGTGGCGAGATAATGCAGCGTCAGGCCGTTGCGGGCCATGGCGTCGTGGGTCTCGGGGAAGATGTCGTAGAAGAACAGCACGATCGCATGATCGACCTGGGCGCCCGCCTTGCGCAGCGCCTCGGCGAAGCGGACCTTGCTGCCGCCGTCGGTGGTCAGGTCCTCGACCAGCAGCACCCGGTCGCCCTCCTTGAGCACGCCCTCGATCTGCGCGTCGCGGCCGAAACCCTTCGGCTTCTTGCGCACATACTGCATGGGCAGCGCGAGGCGTTCGGCAATCCAGGCGGAAAAGGGGATGCCGGCCGTCTCGCCGCCGGCGACCGCGTCGAGCGATTCGAAACCGATGTCGCGCAGGATCTTGGCCGTGGCGAAATCCATCAAGGTGGCGCGCAGGCGCGGATAGGAGATCAGCTTGCGGCAGTCGATATAGACCGGGCTCGCCAGCCCCGAGGTGAGCTTGTAGGGCTCGTCGGCGCGGAAATGGACCGCCTTGACCTCGAGCAGCATCTTCGCCGTCTGGCGGGCGACGAAGGCGGGATCCGGAAAGCTGATCAGGGTCATGTTCTGTCCTCTTGCTGCTGCCGCGTCTTGCGCGCTGCCGGCCCGGCCGGGGTGCCGGCAGGCGAAACCGTTCGACCCGCGATGCGGACCGTGCCGTTTTCGGACTGGGAAACATCGGGGAAAGATGGTGCCGGCAACAGGATTCGAACCCGTGACCCCCTGATTACAAATCAGGTGCTCTACCAGCTGAGCTATACCGGCATCGCGGCGGCATTTAGCACACCTTTGCCGCGCGCGCACCCGTTTCGAACGCGACTTTCCTCAAAAACCACCTTGTCCCCTGTACCGGCATGCAAACGGGGCTCACAGGGTCTCGAGAAAGGCGACCAGCGCCTCGATTTCGGCCCGCTCCAGTTCGAGTCTCTTCAGAAGCGCCGATGTGCGCGCAGCGTGGGGCAACAGAGGATCGGCCGCCTCCGCCTCGTTGCGCGGACGGATTCGCCCGCCGCCCTGGACGTAGAAGGCGATGACGTTGACGAGGCGGGGCAGGACCCCGTTGTGCATGTAGGGCGCGGTCAGGCGTACATGGCGCAAGGACGGCGTGCGGAACAGGCCGACATCCTGCGGGTCGCCGGTCTCCTCGTAGCGGCCCAGATCCTGAAGCCGCCTGCGAAAGAAGGTGAGCCCGAGATTGTGCATTTTCTCGTCGGTCAGCATCGGGCCGAAATGGCAGTTGGCGCAGCCCGCCTTGCCGCGAAAGAGGTTCAGGCCCCAAAGCTCCTCGTCCGAAAAGCGGACCGGCAGTCCGGCGGCGAAGCGGTCGAAACGGGTGCCGCGTTCCAGGGTGCGCTGGAAGGCGGCCAGGGCGTCGGCAACCTGCGAGAAGGAGATGGGCGTGTCGTCGTAGATTTGGCCGAAGGCGCGGACATAACCGGGTCTTGCGCGCAGGCGCGCGACCACGTCGGCGAGACTTTCGTTGGCCATCTCGACCGGGTTGAGCAGCGGGCCGGCGGCCTGTTCCTCGAGACTTGCCGCGCGGCCGTCCCAGAAGAAGGCGTCGCGATAGCCGACCCCGAAAAGCGGCGGGGCGTTGCGCCGCCCGGTCTTTCTTCCGTGGCCGACCGAAACCCTCAGCCCGTCGCCCCAGCCAAGCTGCCGGTTGTGGCAGGACTGGCAGGAAAAGTGCCCGGATGCCGAGAGCAGCGGGTCCTCGAACAGCCGCCGCCCGAGGCGGACCTTTTGCAGTTCCGCGCCCTCCGGTCGGGGACGTATCTCGAGCGGCCCGAGTTCGACGAAGGCGACCTCCGGCGCGACGTGAGCCGAAGGCCAGTCGGAGGCGGGGCGGGAGTATGCCCGGCGCAGCGCCTCGAAATCATCCGCGGCCGGCTGCGCCGGGAAGGTCGCGGCAAGCCTTGTGTCGCTTGCACGCCGCCAGTCCTCGCGCACGAGCAGGGCCGGCATGACGAAGACGATGGCGATGAACAGTCCCCAAAGGAGAACGAAGAGCCGGAAGAAGGGCATGGCGAGGTCTTCAGAACGTGGTGTTGAGGCCGACCCAGAAACTGCGCCCTTTCCGGAAAGGATTGCTGTTGCCGGCGCTCGCGTTGCCGATCTCGTTGAAGAGATTGTCGACCACGAGGTTGAGGCGCACGCTCCTGTGCTCCTGGCGCAGGAGCTCCAGGCTCGAATGCAGGTCGACCGTGAGCGTGCCGTCGAAGTCCCTGTCTTCCCAGACGTCGTGGCGGATGCCGTTGAATATTTCCGTGCGCCCGGTGTCACTGACACCGATGAAGGGGAAGTTGTAGTTGGCGGCGACGCCAAGACTGAACTTGCCTTCGTACCAGTTCGTCGTCATCGCGAGCTGGGCGCGCATGGGAATGTCGAGATTGCCGGTGACCACGGAGAAGCCGCCGACCGAATAGGACCTGCCGTTGTAGAGAATGCGGTCGAGAAGGTCGTCCTCGTCATAGAAGTAGCTGTCGGGCGAGAGTTCCTGCGCCGACCAGGTGAAGGACCCGGTCAGGGTCACCCGGTCGAGGGAACGCACCCGTTCGACATCCCAGGTCCTGGCATATTCGGCGGTGGCGGATTCGTAGGCGCCGGTGCCGGAATTGGTCAGGCGTCTGGTGTTGTTTCCAAGGTCTGCGCTGGCATACTGGTCCTTCATCGCCCTGTTGATGTAACGCAGGCGGAACGTGCCCTCGGTCAGCGGGTCGACGACCTTGATGCCGGCCGTCCATTCGTCCGTGTAGGGGGTGCGCAGGTCCGAGGCCTTGTTGCCGTAGACGCCGGTTTCGGTACGCATCGTCCAGGTGTCGGTGACATTGCCGCTGCCGTCATGGCTGCGGAGATAGGCCTGGCCGCGCGGCTGGTTGTCGCGGATGGCATACTTGACGCCTTCCGCGTCGTAGTAGCGGTTGAAACCGGCGGAGAGCTCGATCCGCTCGGTCGGCGTGATCGTCGCGGCGATGCGCGGGGCGACGTTGACGTTCTTCTGGTAGTCGTCGACCTGGAGGCGCAGGCCCGGCCGCACCGTCAGCCAGCCGAACGTCTGTTCGAGCTGCAGCCAGGCGTCGAACGAGTTGAGCGTCACCTTCGTGTCGTGGGCGTCCCAGACGGTCCTGGTATTCGCATACTGGTCGGGGCCGCAGGCCTCGCTCCCCAGGCAGTTGAACTGGCTCAGGCCGAGCGCGCGGGCATCCCACAAGGTGTTGACGCTGGTGTAGAAGGTGAAGTCGTTTTCGCGTGCCCGCCGGGCACTGGTATGGGCCAGGTCGTAGCCCGCCTCGAAGGTGCCGGCCCAGATCGAGCCGGCCGCGTTCTGGCTGAAGAGATACTGGGTCTGCCCCTGTTCCTTGTTTGCGCCGTATCCGCCCTCGCGGCAGATGACATTTCCGGTGGAGGTCGGGTCGACACGGCACCAGGAGAGGATGTCCGGGTCGCTTGAGGTCCAGTAGACAGTGTTGGTGCGGGCACTGCCTTCCCTGATCTGATAGACCCGCGCCACGTCGCTGTTGGTCTCGTTCCGGGTCGCGGTGTGCGAAACGACGGCCTTGCTGTCGAGCGTCAGGCCGAGAATCTGGCCAAACGGTGTGTCGAGGTTGCCGAACGTGTAGGAGTGCTTGAGCTTGCCGGCATAGGTCAGTGTGGAGACATTGACATGCAGGTCGCGCCAGTCCTTGCTTTCGAAGCCTTGCGAATAGTCGGTGACCATGCCTTCCAGCGAGAAGGTGCCGTAGTCGGTATTGGCATCCACCTGGAGCCGGTAGAACGCGTTCAGGGATTTTTCCCGGATGTCTCCCGAGTAGTAGATGTATTCCTTCTGCTTCTTCGTCGCCGCATCCGTCCGGCTGTATTGCACGATCGCGGAGAAGACTTCATTGATCGGGCCGCTGAGCGAGAACGACGATCTGATCTTGGTGAATTCGGGCGGCTTGCGTCCGAGCGGATTGGTGCCGTCCTCGGTCGCCACCACATAATTGACGAACCTGTCGGTTTCCACCGCGACGCTGGCCGTTCCCCTCCAGCGCCGACGGTCCGGCTTGGTCAGTTCGTAGGACACGACGCCGCCCTGGAAATTGCCGTATTTCGCCTGGGCGTTGCTGTCGATCACCGTCGCGCTCTCGACGAAGTCGGACGGCACGAAGATGGTCTGCGGGTGAAGGCCGTAGACCCGGTCGGCATTCGGTGTGTTCTCGTCGCTGGTCAGTTCCCCGCCGCCGTGGCGCTCGACCGAGCCGGTGACCGTGTTGGCCGGAATGCCGTTGACGATGAAATTGTTCTCGTAGATGCGCCCGCCGGAGATGGAGAGGAGCTCGGGGCGCGTGTTGAGGATCTGCTGCCCGTCGATGCCGGCGTCGGTGTCGGTCTCGTTCTGGTACTGGATGTTGGGCAGGCCGCGCAGGAAGGTGTTGGCATCGCCGCTGCCGTCGGTGCGCACGACGAAGTTGCCACGGTCGAGAGACGTCGTGCCGATATCGGCCGGGCTCTGGCTTCCCAGATAGTCGAGCAGCGGAACAACGATCTTCTGGAGTGCGGAGACGCCCAGCTGTGCGCCGGCCGCCGGCCGTTCGGCCGTATTGCGGTCCGTGGCTTCGCTGGCCGGGTCTTCGGCGATCGCCTCCGGAAGGGGGGCGGGGGCCTGCGTCTGGGCAAGGGAGGCTGTCGGCAGGGCGAGCACGAGCGTTGCGACACCGCTGATCGCGGTGCGCCTGGAAGTGGTGAGCACGATGGGACCCTCAATGAGTGTTTTGGGGCGGGAAGGGAGGGGTGGCTCGCGCTCGGGCTGGCTCGGGCGATCAGGCGCCCGGAAGGCAGCGGATATTTAAGTTGAGTAAATGAGTCAAGAATTATTGCGAAAATTCACAGGAGCGGTTTTCCGGGGCGCGAAAACCGCGCTCCGGACATGTTCAAACCCGAAAGGGCGTCAAAGCCCCATTTTCGTCCGGGTGACGTAGAGCGACAGCACGGCGGCGTTGGAGACATTGAGCGAGGCGATGGCGCCGGGCATGTCGAGCCGGGCGAGCGTGTCGCAGGCCTCGCGCACGCCCTGGCGCACGCCCTTGCCCTCCGATCCGAGCACCAGCAGCACCTTGTCGCCGAGTTCCGTTTCCTCCAGCCGGGCGGGGCCCTCGCTGTCGAGCGCGATGGTGCGGAAACCGGCCTCGCGCATGTCGGTGACGAAGCGGGCCATGTTCTTCACCCGCACATGGCGGACCATGTCGAGGGCGCCGGAGGCCGACTTGGCGAGCACGGACCCTTCTTCCGGCGCGTGCCGTTCCGTCGTCACCACCGCGTCGGCGGCAAGGGCGACGGCCGAGCGCAGGATCGCGCCGACATTGTGCGGATCGGTGATCTGGTCGAGAGCCAGGACCAGCCGGGCGCGGGCGAGATCGCGCGCGCCGAAGGCGGGCAGGGGATCGGCCTCCAGCACGGCGCCCTGGTGCACCGCGTCGCGGCCGACGAGGTGATCCAGCTGGCGCGGGGCGACCGTCTCGACGGGCACGTCGAAGGAGATGCCGCGTTCGCCCAGCCGGCGCTGGGCGTTCTCGGTGGCAAGCAGCCGGTGGCGCCGGCGGTCCGGATTGCGGAAGGCGGCCTCGACCGTGTGCAGCCCGTAGAGAAGCACGGGGCCGTCCTCCTCGCCGCGGTCCTGGCCGGGGCGGCCGCGCGGCTTCGCCCAGGGGCGGCGTCCGTCGCCGTCATGGGCGGCGCCGGGTCGTGCGGCGCCCTGGCCGCCGCTGCGCCCCGGGGGTCCCTTGCGCGCGAAGCGCGGTTTTTCGCGTGGGCTGCGCGGGCTGCCGCCGTCTTTGGCGGGCGGGCCGCCGGTGGGGTTCTTCGGTCCTGTCATGAAACGAGCGCTTATCCCGGAGGTGGCCGGCCGGCAAGGAGAAACCGCTTCGCGGCGGGGCGGTGTTTTTGTGTCCACAGCGGGCAAATGGGTGTTGACACCCCCATGCCTGTTCTACATAACACGCGCCACGGCAGCGGCCTTGCAATTGTTTTGCGAGGCGTTTTCGTGAAGCCATCCAGGACGCTTCGGCGATAGGGCGGTGAAACGGAGGAGTGCCCGAGTGGTTAAAGGGGACGGACTGTAAATCCGTTGGCTTTGCCTACGTTGGTTCGAATCCAACCTCCTCCACCATCCCTCCCTGCGGCCTGCGGCGGGTGTAGCTCAATGGTAGAGCAGCAGCCTTCCAAGCTGATGACGAGGGTTCGATTCCCTTCACCCGCTCCACTTGACGAGTTGCGTTCGATCCCGGTCTGGTTTCATGGCAACAGCTTGCCAAGCCGCAGCATCCACCGTCCTTAGGCGGTCGGGTCTCATTCGGATTTGATGGACTTAACCGCAAGCTAAGAGAGCGACGCCGATGGCGAAAGCAAAGTTTGAGCGGACGAAGCCGCACGTTAACATTGGCACGATCGGCCACGTCGACCATGGCAAGACGACGCTGACGGCTGCGATCACGAAGTTTTTCGGCGAGTTCAAGGCGTACGACATGATCGACGCCGCGCCGGAAGAGCGTGCACGCGGCATCACGATCTCGACGGCGCATGTGGAGTACGAGACGGAGAACCGTCACTACGCCCACGTGGACTGCCCGGGTCACGCCGACTACGTGAAGAACATGATCACGGGTGCGGCGCAGATGGACGGCGGCATCCTGGTTTGTTCGGCCGCCGACGGCCCGATGCCGCAGACGCGCGAGCACATCCTGCTTGCCCGCCAGGTCGGCGTTCCGGCGCTTGTCGTGTTCCTGAACAAGGTCGACCAGGTCGACGATGCGGAGCTTCTGGAACTGGTCGAGATGGAAGTGCGCGAGCTGCTTTCGTCCTACGAGTTCCCGGGCGACGACATTCCGATCGTTGCCGGTTCGGCGCTTGCGGCCCTCGAAGGCCGCGACGAGGCGATCGGCGAGACGAAGATCCGCGAGCTGATGGCTGCGGTCGACGACTACATCCCGACGCCGGAGCGTCCGGTGGACATGCCGTTCCTGATGCCGATCGAGGACGTGTTCTCGATCTCGGGTCGCGGCACGGTGGTCACGGGCCGCGTGGAACGCGGCATCGTCAAGGTCGGCGAGGAAGTCGAGATTGTCGGCATCCGCGACACCAAGAAGACGACGGTCACGGGCGTCGAGATGTTCCGCAAGCTTCTGGACCAGGGCCAGGCAGGCGACAACATCGGCGCACTGATCCGCGGCGTCGGCCGCGAGGACGTGGAGCGCGGTCAGGTTCTGTGCAAGCCGGGTTCGGTCACGCCGCACACGAACTTCAAGGCCGAGGCCTACATCCTGACGAAGGAAGAGGGTGGCCGTCACACGCCGTTCTTCACCAACTACCGTCCGCAGTTCTACTTCCGCACGACGGACGTGACGGGCGTGGTGAGCCTTCCGGAAGGCACGGAGATGGTGATGCCGGGCGACAACGTGTCGGTCGAGGTCGAGCTGATCGTGCCGATCGCCATGGAAGAGGGCCTGCGCTTCGCCATCCGCGAAGGCGGCCGTACCGTTGGCGCCGGCGTCGTCGCTTCGATCATCAAGTAATTGCGGACATCAGGCGGGAAAAATCCCGCCTGACCCGCACGGTATCAAGGGGCGCGGTCCGCAAGGGTCGCGCCCCTTTTTTCTTTGTCCGGCTTCCCTTGCCGGGGCGGGGACGAAAGTGAGCCCGCATGCGCGGCAGCGATGCGGCGGGGACGGGGACAGGAGGCAGGCGACCGCGACCAGGGCGCCGCTTTTGCCCGTCGCGGGTGCCGGAAGGTCCCGGGCAGCGTTCCACCGCGTCGGAAATTCGCGAGATATGTGAATAATTTGCGGGCTTTCACATTTCGCGCTTGAAGCCACCGGCAAAGTTATCTAAGTGAGACTGCGAAAGGTCTAGGGGTGTAGCTCAGCTGGTAGAGCATCGGTCTCCAAAACCGAGGGCCGGGGGTTCGAGTCCCTCCGCCCCTGCCACCTTTGCTCTTGATCGACGGGCCGTTAGGCCTTAATTAGGGCTTTCGACCAAGGCGCGTGGATGATTCCGCGCGCCTGTGTGTCGTGACAAGACCGGCAGTTGAATGGCGAAATCGAATCCTTTCACGTTCATCCAGCAGGTGCGTTCGGAAACGTCCAAAGTGACGTGGCCCACGCGCCGGGAAACCGCGGTGACGACCGTCATGGTGTTCATCATGGTATTCCTCGCCGCCATCTTCTTTTTGCTCGCCGACTGGCTGATGGGCCAGGGTATCGGCTTGCTTCTGGGTCTCGGCGGCTAAAGCGGGATCCGGTTCACAATCGGCTTGAGGGATTATGGCCAAGCGTTGGTATATCGTCCACGCCTACTCGAATTTCGAGAAGAAGGTGGCGGACGCGATTCGGGAAAAGGCGCTGCAGCAGGGTCTTGAGGATCTGTTCGAGGAAATCCTCGTTCCGACCGAGAAGGTCGTCGAGGTGCGGCGCGGCCGCAAGGTCGACGCGGAGCGCAAGTTTTTCCCCGGTTACGTTCTGGTCAAGATGGAGATGACCAACGAGGCGTTCCATCTGATCAAGAACACGCCGAAGGTCACCGGTTTCCTTGGTGCCGACCAGAAGCCGATGCCGATTTCCGAGGCCGAGGCCATGCGGATCCTGCATCAGGTGCAGGAAGGCGTCGAGCGTCCGAAGCCCTCGATCAGCTTCGAGATCGGCGAGCAGGTGAGGGTGGCGGACGGTCCGTTCGCGTCCTTCTCCGGTCTTGTCGAGGAAGTCGACGACGAGCGGGCGCGGCTCAAGGTGGCGGTGTCGATCTTCGGTCGGGCAACGCCCGTGGAGCTGGAATACGGTCAAGTCGAGAAGCTTTAAGCGGTTTTGCGGTTCGGGCGTGCTGTGTCGCTGTTCGGACCGCTTTCCCGTGTCTGGTCAGCCTTTCGGGGTTGATGCGCGGGTGGTTTCCGCCGGAAACGGCGGGATTGTCGGGATGAAAGTCCCGCTCCCTGGTGGGAGGTCGAGCGCGGTTCCTTCGCCGGACGCGCAAAGCCGGACCACCTGATCTGAGAACGCCGGTTCGCCGGCAGCGCCAGTTGGAGAGACGAATGGCGAAGAAAATTGAAGGTTACATCAAGCTGCAGGTGCCGGCCGCCTCGGCGACCCCGTCGCCGCCGATCGGTCCGGCACTTGGTCAGCGTGGTCTGAACATCATGGAGTTCTGCAAGGCGTTCAACGCGCAGACCCAGGATATCGAGAAGGGCACGCCGTGCCCGACCGTGATCACCTATTACTCCGATCGCTCCTTCACCTTCCAGGTGAAGACGGCTCCGGTCTCTTTCTTCCTGAAGAAGGCCTCGGGCCTGAAGTCGGGTTCGAAGACCCCGGGCAAGGGCGGCTTCGTCGGCAAGGTCACCCGTGACCAGGTCCGCGAGATCGCGGAAGCGAAGATGAAGGACCTGAACGCGAACGACATGGACGCAGCGATGCTGATGGTCGAGGGCTCGGCGCGGTCCATGGGTCTCGAGGTCACGGAGTAAGACGATGGCGAAGGTTGGAAAGCGCATCAAGGCTGCCCGCGAGGGCGTCGACCGCAACAAGCTCTACGCACTTGACGAAGCACTCGCGATGGTCAAGGAGCGGGCCGCGTCGAAGTTCGACGAGTCCGTCGAGATCGCCCTCAATCTGGGCGTCGACCCACGTCACGCCGACCAGATGGTCCGCGGCGTGTGCGTGCTGCCGAACGGCACGGGCAAGTCGGTTCGCGTCGCGGTGTTCGCGCGCGGCGACAAGGCCGACGAGGCGACGGCCGCAGGTGCCGACATCGTCGGCGCCGAGGAGCTGGTCAACGAGGTCCAGTCGGGCAAGATCGATTTCGATCGCTGCATCGCCACGCCGGACATGATGCCGCTCGTCGGCCGTCTCGGCAAGGTGCTCGGCCCGCGCGGCCTGATGCCGAACCCGAAGGTCGGCACGGTGACCCCGGACGTGGCTTCGGCCGTGCGTGACGCCAAGGGCGGCGCCGTGCAGTTCCGCGTCGAGAAGGCCGGCATCGTGCATGCCGGCGTCGGCAAGGCCTCCTTCGAGGCCGACAAGCTGAGCGAGAACATCAAGGCGATCGTCGATGCCGTGGTCAAGGCCCGCCCGACGGGCGCCAAGGGCACCTACCTGAAGCGTGTCGCCCTCAGCTCGACCATGGGTCCGGGCCTGAAGGTCGACCCGTCGACGGTGACGGCCTGATTTTTCCCGGCGCGTTCGCGCGCCGGATTTGAAGAATTCCGTCCGGTGCAAGCCGGGCGGATCGCCTGCCGGAAACGGCAGGTGTCCTGTCCGAGACTGCAGGTGTGTTCCACGCGGCCAAGGCCACGGGGGATCGCTTAAGCCCACAGCGGGCCTGCATAGACGGGTGCGAACCGAATTCGCGGCGCTGCCGCCGGTTCGAACCGTTTGTCCTTGCCGCGCCGTAAGGCTCGCGAGGGGGCAGGATCCTCGGTGTTGTCCGCCGAAGGTTCCGAAAGGCACCGTCGACGGGCGGCAAAGACAAACCGGCGGCGCAAGCCGCCAGATGGAGTAGGCAAGTGGAAAGAACGGAGAAGCGAGAGTTCGTCGCGTCGTTCAACGAGGTGTTGAATAACACCGGCGTTGTCGTCGTTGCGCACTACGCCGGCCTTTCGGTTGCGGAGATGACGGCCTTCCGGTCGCAGGTCCGTGCAGCCGGCGGATCGGTCAAAGTCGCCAAGAACCGTCTTGTAAAGCTTGCCCTTCAAGGCACTGAGCTCGAACACATCGCCGACCTTTTCAGCGGCCCGACGGTCCTTGCGTATTCGCAGGACCCGATTGCCGCCGCCAAGGCCACGATGGCGTTCGCCAAGAACCAGAGCAAGCTCGTGGTTCTCGGCGGCGCACTGGGCTCGACGAACCTGGACGCGGACGGGGTCAAGGCACTTGCCGACATGCCGTCGCTCGACGAGCTGCGCGCAAAGCTGCTGGGCATGATCCAGACGCCCGCGTCGCGCATCGCACAGGTCGTCAACGCACCGGCCGGGCAGCTCGCCCGCGTCTTCGCTGCGTATGCCGAGAAGGACGAAGCCGCATAAGGCGGATTGCATTCACACTGTCGAGACCGAATACGGTTCGAACTATAGGGACTTACGCAAATGGCTGATCTCGAGAAGATCGTTGAGGAACTGTCCGCGCTCACCGTCATGGAAGCTGCGGAGCTTTCGAAGCTGCTTGAGGAGAAGTGGGGCGTTTCCGCCGCTGCTCCGGTCGCCGTCGCCGCTGCCGCCGGTGGCGCTGCTGCCGCTCCGGCCGAGGAAGAGAAGACCGAGTTTGACGTGATCCTCACCGACGCCGGTGACAAGAAGATCAACGTCATCAAGGAAGTCCGTGCGATCACGGGTCTTGGCCTGAAGGAAGCCAAGGACCTGGTCGAGGGCGCTCCCAAGCCGGTCAAGGAAGGCGTCAACAAGGACGAAGCCGCAGAGCTGAAGAAGAAGCTCGAAGAGGCCGGTGCCAAGGTTGAGCTGAAGTAATCGGGTTTCATACCCGGCCGGTCCCGGCGCTCATTGGGCGCCGGGACCGCTAGTTTGCCAAACCCCGGCGGGAAATCCTGTCCGGGGTATCAGTCCCTAAGAAGGGACGGTTCTCCGAAGGGCCGTAAGCATGCCAGGCATGCGCGCGGTTGAGCCGGGATCGGCTTTTCGGAGAGCCGTACCAGATCGAAACGAGGAGCGACAATGGCGCACACGTTCAACGGTCGCAAGCGGGTCCGTAAGGTCTACGGATCGATCCGCGAAGTCGCCGCGATGCCCAATCTCATCGAGGTCCAGAAGGCGTCCTACGACCAGTTCCTTCAGGTTGAAAAGCCTGAGGCCGGGCGTGGCGACGAAGGCCTGGAGGCGGTCTTCCGCTCCGTCTTCCCGATCTCCGACTTTGCGGGCACCGCATTGCTGGAATTCGTGTCCTACGAGTTCGAAGCGCCGAAATACGACGTCGAGGAGTGCCGCCAGCGCGGCATGACCTTTGCCGCGCCGCTCAAGGTGACGCTGCGCCTGATCGTGTTCGATGTCGACGAGGACACCGGCGCCAAGTCCGTCAAGGACATCAAGGAGCAGGACGTCTACATGGGCGACATGCCCTTCATGACGGACAACGGCACCTTCGTGGTCAACGGCACCGAGCGCGTCATCGTCTCGCAGATGCACCGCTCGCCGGGCGTCTTCTTCGATCACGACAAGGGCAAGACCCACTCCTCGGGCAAGCTCCTGTTCGCCGCGCGCATCATTCCCTATCGCGGGTCGTGGCTCGACATCGAGTTCGACGCGAAGGACATCGTGCATGCGCGCATCGACCGCCGCCGCAAGATCCCGGTCACCTCGCTCCTCAAGGCCCTCGGCCTCGACGGCGAGGAGATCCTCAACACGTTCTACAAAACCATCGACTACACCCGCGACGAGCCGGGCTCGTGGCGCGTGGCGTTCGACGGCGACCGCCTGAAGGGCACCAAGGCCTCGTTCAACCTGATCGACGCCGACAGCGGCGAGATCGTGGTCGAGGCCGGCCGCAAGATCACCGCGCGCACCGTGCGCCAGCTCGCCGACAAGGGCGTCAAGGCGCTCAAGGTGATGGATGAGGACCTCTACGGCCAGTACCTGGCCGAGGACATGGTCGATCCGTCTTCGGGCGAGGTCTATGCGGAAGCCGGTGACGAGATCACCGAGAAGGTGCTCGGCGACCTGATCGACCAGGGTTACAGCGAGATCACCATTCTCGACATCGACCATGTGACGACCGGCGCCTATATCCGCAACACGCTCTCGGTCGACAAGAACGAGACGCGTGAAGACGCGCTGTTCGACATCTACCGCGTCATGCGCCCGGGCGAGCCGCCCACGGTGGAGACGGGCGAGGCGATGTTCAAGTCGCTGTTCTTCGACAGCGAGCGCTATGACCTGTCGGCCGTCGGCCGCGTCAAGATGAACATGCGTCTCGACCTGACGGCCGAGGACACCGTGCGCACGCTGCGCAAGGACGACATCCTGGCGGTGATCCGCGAGCTTCTCGAGCTGCGCGACGGTCGCGGCGAGATCGACGACATCGACAATCTCGGCAATCGCCGGGTGCGTTCGGTCGGCGAGCTCATGGAGAACCAGTACCGGGTCGGCCTGCTGCGCATGGAGCGCGCCATCAAGGAGCGCATGTCGTCGGTCGAGATCGACACGGTGATGCCGCAGGACCTGATCAACGCCAAGCCGGCGGCCGCCGCCGTGCGCGAGTTCTTCGGTTCCTCGCAGCTGTCGCAGTTCATGGACCAGACCAACCCGCTGTCGGAAGTCACCCACAAGCGCCGCCTGTCGGCGCTCGGGCCTGGCGGCCTGACACGCGAGCGCGCCGGCTTCGAGGTGCGCGACGTGCATCCGACGCATTACGGCCGTATCTGCCCGATCGAGACACCGGAAGGCCCGAATATCGGTCTGATCAACTCGCTCGCGACCTTTGCCCGCATCAACAAGTACGGCTTCATCGAGAGCCCGTACCGCAAGGTGAAGGAAGGCCAGGTGACGGCCGAGACCGTCTATCTCTCCGCAATGGAAGAGGCGAAGTACCACATCGCCCAGGCCAATGCCGAGATCGACGTCGACGGCCGCTTCGTCTCCGACCTGATCACCTGCCGCCATGCAGGTGAGAACATGCTGCTGCCGCCCGAGCGGGTGGAGTTCATGGACGTGTCGCCGAAGCAGCTCGTGTCGGTTGCCGCCTCGCTCATTCCCTTCCTTGAGAATGACGACGCCAACCGTGCGCTGATGGGCTCGAACATGATGCGTCAGGCCGTGCCGCTGGTGCGTGCCGAGGCGCCGTTCGTCGGCACCGGCATGGAATCGGTCGTTGCCCGGGATTCCGGTGCCGCGATCGGCGCGCGCCGGACCGGCGTCGTCGACCAGGTCGACGCGACGCGTATCGTCATCCGCGCCACGGAAGATCTCGATCCGTCCAAGTCGGGCGTCGACATCTACCAGCTGATGAAGTTCCAGCGCTCGAACCAGAACACCTGCATCAACCAGCGTCCGCTGGTGCGTGTCGGCGACGTCATTTCCAAGGGCGACATCATCGCCGACGGTCCGTCGACGGATCTCGGCGACCTGGCGCTCGGCCGGAACGTGTGCGTCGCGTTCATGCCCTGGAACGGCTACAACTTCGAGGATTCGATCCTGCTTTCGGAGCGCATCGTGCGCGACGACGTGTTCACCTCCATCCACATCGAGGAATTCGAGGTGATGGCGCGCGACACAAAGCTCGGACCGGAGGAAATCACCCGCGACATCCCGAATGTCTCGGAAGAGGCCCTGAAGAACCTCGACGAGGCCGGTATCGTCTATATCGGTGCCGAGCTGAAGCCGGGCGACATCCTGGTCGGCAAGATCACGCCGAAGGGCGAAAGCCCGATGACGCCGGAGGAAAAGCTCCTGCGCGCCATCTTCGGCGAGAAGGCCTCCGACGTGCGCGACACGTCCCTGCGTCTGCCGCCGGGCGTTGCCGGCACGGTCGTCGAAGTGCGCGTCTTCAACCGCCACGGCGTGGAGAAGGATGAGCGCGCGATGGCGATCGAGCGCGAGGAGATCGAGCGTCTCGCCAAGGACCGCGACGACGAACAGGCGATCCTGGATCGCAACGTCTATGGCCGCCTGGCCGAGATGCTGCTCGGCAAGGTCGCGGTTGCCGGCCCGAAGCACTTCAAGAAGAGCACCGAGGTCACCGGCGACGTCCTCAACGAGTTCCCGCGCTCCCAGTGGTGGCAGATCGCGGTCGAGGACGAGAAGCTGATGAGCGAGGTCGAGGCGCTTCGCGGTCAGTACGACGAAAGCCGCAAGCGGCTCGAGCAGCGCTTCATCGACAAGGTCGAGAAGCTGCAGCGCGGCGACGAACTGCCGCCGGGCGTGATGAAGATGGTCAAGGTCTTCGTCGCCGTGAAGCGCAAGATCCAGCCGGGCGACAAGATGGCCGGCCGCCATGGCAACAAGGGCGTGGTGTCCAAGATCAACCCGATCGAGGACATGCCGTTCCTGGACAATGGCGAGCATGTCGATATCGTGCTCAATCCGCTCGGCGTGCCGAGCCGGATGAATGTCGGACAGATCCTCGAGACGCATCTCGGCTGGGCCTGCGCCGGCATGGGCAAGAAGATCGGCGAGCTCTACGATGAGTACAAGCGCTCCGGCAAGATCGAGGCGCTGCGCGGTGAAATCATCCAGGTGTTCGGCGACACCACGAAGAGCGAACCGGTTGCCGACTATGACGAGGAGTCGCTCCTGCGGCTTGCCGACCAGTTGCAGACCGGCGTGCCGATCGCGACCCCCGTCTTCGACGGTGCGCGCGAGCCGGACATCGTCACCATGCTCGAGCAGGCCCGCTACAACGGGTCCGGTCAGTCCACCCTCTATGACGGGCGGACCGGCGAGGAATTCGACCGTCAGGTGACAGTGGGCTATATCTACATGCTCAAGCTGCACCACCTGGTGGACGACAAGATCCACGCCCGTTCGATCGGCCCGTACTCGCTCGTGACCCAGCAGCCGCTGGGTGGCAAGGCGCAGTTCGGTGGCCAGCGCTTCGGCGAGATGGAGGTCTGGGCACTCGAAGCCTATGGCGCCGCCTACACGCTGCAGGAGATGCTGACCGTCAAGTCGGATGACGTCGCGGGCCGGACCAAGGTCTACGAGGCGATCGTTCGCGGCGACGACACGTTCGAGGCAGGCATTCCGGAGAGCTTCAACGTTCTCGTGAAGGAAATGCGTTCGCTCGGACTGAATGTCGAGCTGAAGGACGAGAAAGTTCCGCTGCCCGCAGATCCGGGCGTACCGGCGGTCGATGCGGCGGAGTGACCTTCGCCCTGACGACAGCCGCAGAAACACGATGCCGCATTGCCGGATCGGGAAGCAGGGCACAGACCCTGCTTCCCTTCCGCGCGCTCGAGGAGAGAGCCCATGAATCATGAGGTCATGAACCTGTTTAATCAGCAGGCTCCCGCGCAGACCTTCGACCACATCAAGATCTCGATCGCTAGCCCCGAGAAGATCATGTCGTGGTCGTTCGGCGAAATCAAAAAGCCGGAGACGATCAACTACCGCACGTTCAAGCCGGAGCGGGACGGGCTGTTTTGCGCGCGCGTGTTCGGTCCGATCAAGGACTACGAGTGCCTGTGCGGCAAATACAAGCGGATGAAGTACAAGGGCGTCATCTGCGAGAAGTGCAATGTCGAGGTGACGCTGTCGCGCGTTCGCCGCGAGCGCATGGGCCATATCGAGCTGGCTGCCCCGGTCGCTCACATCTGGTTCCTGAAGTCGCTGCCCTCGCGCATCGGCCTCTTGCTCGACATGACGCTGAAGGATCTCGAGCGGGTGCTCTACTTCGAGTACTACGTGGTGATCGAGCCCGGCCTGACGCCGCTGAAGCCGAACCAGCTTCTGTCGGAAGAGGACTATATCCGCGCCCAGGACGACTACGGCGAGGACGCCTTCACGGCGATGATCGGCGCGGAAGCCATCCGCGAGATGCTGATGTCGCTCGACCTGGAGAAGGAGCGCGATCACATCCGCAAGGAGATCGCCGAGGCGACGACCGAGCTGAAGCCGAAGAAGCTGGCCAAGCGCCTCAAGGTGGTCGAGGCCTTCATCGATTCCGGCAACCGCCCGGAATGGATGATCCTCACCGTGATCCCGGTCATTCCGCCGGACCTGCGCCCGCTGGTGCCGCTGGATGGCGGCCGTTTCGCGACCTCGGACCTGAACGACCTCTACCGCCGGGTGATCAACCGCAACAACCGCCTGCGGCGCCTGATGGAGCTGCGTGCGCCGGACATCATCATCCGTAACGAGAAGCGCATGCTTCAGGAATCGGTCGATGCGCTGTTCGACAACGGCCGTCGCGGCCGCGTCATCACGGGCGCCAACAAGCGTCCGCTGAAGTCGCTCTCCGACATGCTGAAGGGCAAGCAGGGCCGCTTCCGCCAGAACCTTCTGGGCAAGCGCGTCGACTATTCGGGCCGTTCGGTGATCACCGTGGGCCCGGAGCTCAAGCTGCACCAGTGCGGCCTGCCGAAGAAGATGGCGCTGGAGCTGTTCAAGCCGTTCATCTACTCGCGTCTCGACGCCAAGGGCTTCTCCTCCACGGTGAAGCAGGCGAAGAAGCTGGTGGAGAAGGAGCGTCCGGAGGTCTGGGATATCCTCGACGAGGTGATCCGCGAGCATCCGGTGCTGCTGAACCGCGCGCCGACGCTGCACCGTCTCGGCATCCAGGCGTTCGAACCGACCCTGATCGAGGGCAAGGCGATCCAGCTGCATCCGCTGGTCTGCGCGGCCTTCAACGCCGACTTCGACGGCGACCAGATGGCCGTCCACGTGCCGCTTTCGCTGGAAGCCCAGCTCGAAGCGCGCACGCTGATGATGTCGACCAACAACATCCTGCACCCGGCCAACGGTTCGCCGATCATCGTGCCTTCGCAGGATATCGTGCTCGGTCTCTACTATCTCTCGCTCATCGCCGACGGCGAGCCGGGCGAGGGCATGGTGTTCGGCAATATCGGCGAGCTGCATCACGCGCTGGAGACCAAGACGGTCACCCTGCATGCGATGATCAAGGGCCGTGTCCACTCGGTCGATGCCGAGGGCAACAAGGTCACGCGCATCGTCGAGACGACGCCGGGCCGCATGCTCATCGGCGAGCTGCTGCCGCACCATCACGAGGTGCCCTACGACGTCTGCAACAAGCTGATGACCAAGAAGGACATCAGCCGCATGATCGACGCCGTGTACCGTGCCTGCGGCCAGAAGGAGACGGTGATCTTCTGCGACCGCATCATGGGCCTGGGCTTCAGCCATGCCTGCCGCGCCGGCATCTCGTTCGGCAAGGACGACATGGTCATTCCGGACACGAAGGCGGGTCTCGTCGACGAGACCGCGACCCTCGTGAAGGAATACGAGCAGCAGTACAAT
The DNA here is from genome assembly GCF_965276915.1 of Stappia sp. Classification (GTDB taxonomy): domain Bacteria; phylum Pseudomonadota; class Alphaproteobacteria; order Rhizobiales; family Stappiaceae; genus Stappia. The sequence goes on along the minus strand of NZ_OZ255709.1, from coordinate 4,043,548 downwards.
GACGGCCTGATCACCCAGGGCGAGAAGTACAACAAGGTCGTCGACGCCTGGGCCAAGTGCACCGACCGCGTCGCCGACGAGATGATGAAGCGCATTCAGTCGGTCCAGCGCGACGAGGAGACGGGGCGTCAGAAGCAGATCAACTCGATCTACATGATGTCGCATTCCGGTGCCCGTGGCTCGCCCGCCCAGATGAAGCAGCTTGCCGGCATGCGCGGCCTCATGGCCAAGCCGTCGGGCGAGATCATCGAGACGCCGATCATCTCGAACTTCAAGGAAGGCCTGTCGGTTCTCGAGTACTTCAACTCGACCCACGGCGCCCGCAAGGGTCTGGCCGACACCGCGCTGAAGACGGCCAACTCGGGTTACCTGACCCGTCGTCTGGTCGACGTGGCGCAGGACTCGATCATCCTGGAGACGGATTGCGGTTCGGAGAACGGCATCACCATCCAGGCGATCGTCGATGCCGGCCAGGTCATTGCCTCGCTGGGCCATCGCGTTCTCGGACGTACGGCGGCGGAGGACATCCTCAACCACCAGACGGGCGAGCTGATCGTTCCGCGCGGCACCCTGATCGAGGAGAAGGACGTCGAGGCCATCGAGGCCGCGAATGTCCAGATGATCAAGATCCGCTCGGTGCTGACCTGCGAGACCAAGCGCGGCGTCTGCGCGACCTGCTACGGTCGCGATCTGGCCCGCGGCACGCCGGTCAACATGGGCGAGGCGGTCGGCGTCATCGCGGCTCAGTCGATCGGCGAGCCGGGCACCCAGCTGACCATGCGCACGTTCCACATCGGCGGCACGGCGCAGGTTGTCGACCAGTCGTTCATCGAGTCGAACTTCGACGGCAAGGTGACGATCCGCAACCGGAGCGCAGTGCGCGATTCCGACGGCAACCTGGTCGCCATGGCCCGCAACATGGCCGTGGTCATCATCGACGGCGACGACAACGAGCGCGCGGTGCACCGCATCGCCTACGGCTCGAAGCTGCATGTCGACGAGGGCGACGCGGTCAAGCGCGGCCAGCGCATCGCGGAGTGGGATCCCTATACCCGCCCGATGCTGTCCGAGGTCGACGGCATCGTCGATTCCGAGGATCTCGTCGAGGGTGTTTCCGTGCAGGAGACCACCGACGAGGCGACCGGCATCACCAAGCGCGTCGTCATGGACTGGCGCACCTCGCAGCGCGGCAACGACCTGAAGCCGGCGATCGTCGTCAAGGACGCCTCCGGTGCCATCAAGAAGGTGCCGCGCGGCGGTGACGCCCGTTCGCTCTTGTCCGTGGACGCGATCCTCTCGGTGCAGATCGGCGCCGAGGTGAAGGCGGGTGACGTGCTTGCGCGTATCCCGCTGGAAAGCGCCCGTACCAAGGACATCACCGGCGGTCTGCCGCGGGTGGCCGAGCTGTTCGAGGCGCGTCGTCCGAAGGATCACGCCATCATCGCAGAGATCGACGGCACGATCCGCTTCGGGCGCGACTACAAGAACAAGCGCCGGATCATCATCGAGCCGCATGACGAGAGCATGGAGCCGGTCGAGTACCTGATCCCGAAGGGCAAGCACTTCCATCTGCAGGAAGGCGACACCATCGAGAAGGGCGAGTACATCCTCGACGGCAACCCGGCGCCGCACGACATCCTGGCGATCCGCGGCGTGGAGGCGCTGGCCGCCTACCTCGTCAACGAGATCCAGGAGGTCTACCGGCTCCAGGGCGTGGTGATCAACGACAAGCACATCGAGGTGATCGTTCGCCAGATGCTGCAGAAGATCGAGATTACCGATGCCGGCGACACCGAGCTGCTGTCGGGCGAGCATATCGACCGTCTGGACCTGGACGATATCAACGACCAGGCCATCGACGATGCGCGCAAGCCCGCCTCCGGCGTCCCGGTGCTGCTTGGCATCACCAAGGCCAGCCTGCAGACCCGGTCGTTCATCTCGGCCGCGTCGTTCCAGGAGACCACCCGCGTCCTCACCGAGGCGGCGGTCAACGGCAAGGAAGACACGCTCGAGGGGCTCAAGGAGAACGTCATCGTCGGACGTCTCATCCCGGCCGGCATGGGTGGCATGATGACCAGCATCCGCGAGATCGCGCAGCATCGCGACGACCTGATCCTCGAGGCCCGCAAGGCGGCGTCGACGGCGGAACAGGCCGATCCGATGCTGGAGGACCTCACCGGGGTCGGCGAATAGTCCGGCCACCGGCGAACCGAAGACCAGGAAGGGGCCGCCATCGTGCGGCCCTTTTCGTTTTCCGGCCCGCCCCGCGACTTGTCGCCCGGTCCGCCGCCCCGCCGGGGCACGCGGGAACTCGGCACCCGGGGGGAGGCAAACAGGAAGGAGAGCGCCATGAAGGCCAGCGACCGCGACGGGTCGGACGCCCCGACCGTCTACATCATTCTCGGGCATGCCCGCGAAGGCGACATGGGCACGCCGGAGGCGGACATTCCCGTCAACATCCTCCTCAGTGCGCCGGACGAGGACAGCGCCGTGCGCCTGGCCCTGGAGGCGTTGAAGGGGCAGGGTTTCGTCGAGGCTGCCCTCGACCAGATCGGTGTCATCCTGGAGGAGCCCGACGATCCCACCTTCGAAAGCGCTTACGAGGACGCGCTGGCCGGCGAGGTCGCGGTGATCGCCTACCGCGAGTGAGGGAATCGCTTGCGGGGCTGGCGGCCAGCGATTCCCGCCGGAATCGCCGGCGGGGTTGAAAAAGCGTAAACGGCGCGCCCGATCGCGGGTCCGGCGGGACGCGGAAACGACGGCCGGGCCTTGCGGATCCGGTGCGTGTCCGGTCGAGGCATGGATGCTGTTGCAGATGATGCGCGGATCAGGGGATCGGCTTTCCTGATATGTCGCAACACGGGTGTTTGCGGCAAGGAATTCCGCCCGTCGGTCCGGCTCGCCGGGATTGGCAGAATCTTTCGCCCCGCACTTGACGGGAGCAGGGGGTGACTGTAGGTTCCGCGCATCCCGAAGGCAGGCGGTAAGCACCTGTTGGATCCGATGCGTCACGCGCCGGACCTAGAAGTGCTTAAACGCTGCCGGGATTACGAGGCGAAAAGTATCGTAAGCATGACCGCCGAAAGGTGGTCCTCTCGATTGGCGGCGCCTTTCCCGTGTCTGACGGGAACAGGTGCGATTCCGTATGCGTTACGGGATCTTCGGCGGAGCGGGCTTGTCCCGGAACCGGCCGGCCGCAGCGCCTTCCGCCCGTCTATTCGGGCGGGTGAGAAATTCACGTGCGCCGTCAGGCGACGTAAACAGAGTTGGGGGTTCGGCAACGGCCCCTTGTTGAGCGCAAAAAGGCCAGCCCCGGGCTGGTACTTTGGGAAGTCAAGGTCTGAGGATCTGCCATGTCACGCCGTCACAGGGCTGAAAAGCGCGAAATCATTCCCGATCCGAAGTTCGGGGATACGGTCGTTACCAAGTTCATGAATTCGATCATGTACCACGGTAAGAAGTCGGCCGCCGAAGGCATCGTTTACGGTGCGTTCGATGTTATCGAAGGCAAGGTTCGTCAGAACCCGGTGGAAGTGTTCCACACGGCGCTCGACAACGTCATGCCGCAGGTCGAGGTCCGCTCCCGCCGTGTCGGCGGTGCGACCTACCAGGTCCCGGTCGAGGTTCGCGTCGACCGTCGCCAGGCGCTGGCGATCCGCTGGCTGATCTCGGCTGCGCGCAATCGCAACGAGACGACCATGATCGACCGTCTGTCCGGCGAGCTGCTGGATGCCGCGAACAACCGCGGCTCCGCCGTGAAGAAGCGCGAAGACACGCACCGGATGGCCGAAGCCAACCGTGCATTCTCGCACTATCGCTGGTAATCGGACGGGAGAGGCTGACGCCATGGCGCGCACTCACAAGATCGAAGACTACCGCAATTTCGGTATCATGGCCCACATCGACGCGGGCAAGACCACGACGACCGAGCGGATTCTGTTCTACACCGGCAAGAGCCACAAGATCGGCGAAGTCCATGACGGCGCCGCGACGATGGACTGGATGGAGCAGGAGCAGGAGCGTGGCATCACGATCACGTCCGCTGCCACCACGGCGTTCTGGAACGAGAAGCGCCTGAACATCATCGACACCCCGGGCCACGTCGACTTCACCATTGAAGTCGAACGCTCCCTGCGCGTGCTCGACGGTGCCGTGGCGCTGCTCGATGCCAATGCCGGCGTCGAGCCGCAGACCGAGACCGTGTGGCGCCAGGCGGACAAGTATCACGTCCCGCGCATGATCTTCGTCAACAAGATGGACAAGCTTGGCGCGGACTTCTACCGCTGCGTCGACATGATCAAGTCCCGTCTTGGTGCGAAGCCGATCGTCATGCAGCTGCCGGTCGGCGCCGAGAGCGATTTCGCCGGTGTTGTCGACCTTTTGAAGATGAAGGCCCTTGTCTGGCGCGACGAGTCGCTCGGCGCCGCCTGGGACGAGGTCGACATTCCGGCTGACCTGGCCGACAAGGCCCAGGAATACCGCGACCTTCTGGTGGAGATCGCCGTCGAGGCCGAAGAGTCCGCGATGGAAGCCTACCTGGAAGGCGTGGAGCCGGACGTCGAAGGCCTCAAGAAGCTGATCCGCAAGGGCACGATCAACAGCGAGTTCGTTCCCGTGTTCTGCGGCTCCGCCTTCAAGAACAAGGGCGTGCAGCCCCTGCTCGACGGCGTCGTCGACTTCCTGCCGAGCCCGGTCGAGGTTCCCTCGATCAAGGGTATCGACCCGAAGACCGAGAGCGAAATCATCCGCAAGTCGGGCGATGAAGAGCCGCTCTCCATGCTGGCCTTCAAGATCGCCAACGATCCCTTCGTCGGGTCGCTGACGTTCTGCCGCATCTACTCCGGCGTTCTGAACAAGGGCATCTCGCTCCAGAACACCGTCAAGGAGAAGAAAGAGCGCGTCGGCCGCATGATGCAGATGCACTCCAACTCGCGTGAGGACATCGACGTTGCCTATGCCGGCGACATCGTGGCCATCGCGGGCCTGAAGGACACGACGACGGGCGACACGCTTTGCGATCCCCTGAAGCCGGTCATCCTTGAGCGCATGGAGTTCCCGGACCCGGTCATCGAGATCGCGGTGGAGCCGAAGACCAAGAGCGACCAGGAGAAGATGGGCCTTGCGCTCAACCGCCTGGCTGCCGAGGATCCGTCCTTCCGCGTCAAGACCGACGAAGAGTCCGGCCAGACGATCATCGCCGGCATGGGCGAGCTTCACCTCGACATCATCGTCGACCGCATGAAGCGCGAGTTCAAGGTCGAGGCCAATATCGGTGCGCCGCAGGTGGCTTACCGCGAGACGATCACCCGTCAGGCGGAAGTCGACTACACGCACAAGAAGCAGACCGGTGGTACGGGCCAGTTCGCCCGCATCAAGCTGATCATCGAGCCGAACGAGACCGGTGCCGGTTACTCGTTCACCAGCACGATCGTCGGCGGTTCCGTCCCCAAGGAGTACATCCCGGGCGTGACCAAGGGTATCGAGAGCGTCATGTCGTCGGGCCCGCTCGCCGGCTTCCCGATGGTCGACATCAAGGCAACCCTCATCGACGGTGCCTACCACGATGTCGACTCCTCGGTGCTCGCGTTCGAGATCGCCGGTCGTGCCGGTTTCCGCGAGGCCATCCAGAAGGCCGCGCCGAAGCTCCTCGAGCCGATCATGAAGGTCGAGGTGGTGACACCGGAAGATTACATGGGTGACGTGATCGGCGACCTGAATTCGCGTCGCGGCCAGATCACCGGCACCGAAAACCGGGGTGTGGTCACTGTGGTGAATGCCATGGTGCCGCTCGCCAACATGTTCGGATACGTGAACAACCTGCGCTCGATGTCGCAGGGTCGCGCACAGTATTCGATGGTGTTCGATCACTACGAACAGGTTCCGCAGGCCGTCGCGCAGGAAGTCCAGGCGAAATACGCCTGATTGCTGTCAACGCCACATCAACTGAATAACGAAGGTACGGAGAAATCCGATGGCGAAAGCAAAGTTTGAGCGGACGAAGCCGCACGTTAACATTGGCACGATCGGCCACGTCGACCATGGCAAGACGACGCTGACGGCTGCGATCACGAAGTTTTTCGGCGAGTTCAAGGCGTACGACATGATCGACGCCGCGCCGGAAGAGCGTGCACGCGGCATCACGATCTCGACGGCGCATGTGGAGTACGAGACGGAGAACCGTCACTACGCCCACGTGGACTGCCCGGGCCACGCCGACTACGTGAAGAACATGATCACGGGTGCGGCGCAGATGGACGGCGGCATCCTTGTTTGTTCGGCCGCCGACGGCCCGATGCCGCAGACGCGCGAGCACATCCTGCTTGCCCGCCAGGTCGGCGTTCCGGCGCTTGTCGTGTTCCTGAACAAGGTCGACCAGGTCGACGATGCGGAGCTTCTGGAACTGGTCGAGATGGAAGTGCGCGAGCTGCTTTCGTCCTACGAGTTCCCGGGCGACGACATTCCGATCGTTGCCGGTTCGGCGCTTGCGGCCCTCGAAGGCCGCGACGAGGCGATCGGCGAGACGAAGATCCGCGAGCTGATGGCTGCGGTCGACGACTACATCCCGACGCCGGAGCGTCCGGTGGACATGCCGTTCCTGATGCCGATCGAGGACGTGTTCTCGATCTCGGGTCGCGGCACGGTGGTCACGGGCCGCGTGGAACGCGGCATCGTCAAGGTCGGCGAGGAAGTCGAGATTGTCGGCATCCGCGACACCAAGAAGACGACGGTCACGGGCGTCGAGATGTTCCGCAAGCTTCTGGACCAGGGCCAGGCAGGCGACAACATCGGCGCACTGATCCGCGGCGTCGGCCGCGAGGACGTGGAGCGCGGTCAGGTTCTGTGCAAGCCGGGTTCGGTGACGCCGCACACGAACTTCAAGGCCGAGGCCTACATCCTGACGAAGGAAGAGGGTGGCCGTCACACGCCGTTCTTCACCAACTACCGTCCGCAGTTCTACTTCCGCACGACGGACGTGACGGGCGTGGTGAGCCTTCCGGAAGGCACGGAGATGGTGATGCCGGGCGACAACGTGTCGGTCGAGGTCGAGCTGATCGTGCCGATCGCCATGGAAGAGGGCCTGCGCTTCGCCATCCGCGAAGGCGGCCGTACCGTTGGCGCCGGCGTCGTCGCTTCGATCATCAAGTAATTGCGGACATCAGGCGGGAAAAATCCCGCCTGACCCGCACGGGGATTGAGACATGAACGGTCAAAACATTCGGATCCGTCTCAAGGCGTTCGACCATCGCGTTCTCGATGCGTCGACCCGCGAGATCGTCAACACGGCGAAGCGGACCGGTGCACAAGTGCGCGGCCCCGTGCCGCTGCCCACGCGGATCGAGAAGTACACCGTGCTTCGTGGTCCGCATATCGACAAGAAAAGCCGTGATCAGTTCGAGATGCGCACGCATAAGCGCCTCCTCGACATCGTTGATCCGACGCCGCAGACCGTGGACGCGCTGATGAAGCTCGACCTCGCGGCCGGTGTCGACGTCGAGATCAAGCTGTAAGGCGCTCACAAGGGGACACGCCGATGCGTTCTGGAGTGATCGCACAGAAGGTGGGTATGACTCGCATCTATAACGATGCGGGAGAGCATGTGCCGGTAACGGTGCTGAAGCTCGAAAACTGTCAGGTTATCGCCCACCGGACGGAAGAGAAGAATGGCTATGTCGCGCTGCAGGTCGGCGCCGGTCTGGCCAAAGTCAAGAACACGCCGAAGGCGATGCGCGGCCACTTTGCGGTGGCCAGCGTCGAGCCGAAGCGCCGACTTGCCGAGTTCCGGGTCTCTTCGGAGAACCTGATCGAGGTGGGGGCCGAAATCACGGCCGACCATTTCGTCGAGGGACAGTTCGTGGATGTCACGGGCACCTCGATCGGCAAGGGCTTTGCGGGTGCCATGAAGCGGCACAATTTCGGTGGCATGCGCGCCTCTCACGGCGTGTCCATTACCCACCGTGCGCATGGCTCTACCGGCCAGTGCCAGGACCCCGGCAAGGTGTTCAAGGGCAAGAAGATGGCCGGCCAGATGGGCGCCGAGCAGGTAACGACCCAGAATCTGAAGATCGTGCGCACCGACGTGGAGCGCGGATTGATCATGATCCAGGGTGCGGTGCCGGGCTCCAAGGGCGGCTGGATCGTTGTCCGCGACGCGGTCAAGAAGGCGCTGCCGGACGGCGTGCCGATGCCGGGTGCGTACCGTTCGACGGACGCTGCCGTTGCGGTCGAGAAGGAGAGCGAGTGATGGAACTTGAGGTGAAGACCCTGGACGGGGCCGCCGCCGGTTCGATCACGGTGTCGGACGAGATCTTCGGTCTCGACCCGCGCACCGACCTGATCCACCGCGTCGTGCGCTGGCAGCTGGCGCGTCGCCAGGCCGGCACGCACAAGGCGCTGCAGCGTTCGGAAGTTTCCGGCTCGACGAAGAAGTTCGTCCGCCAGAAAGGCTCCGGCGGCGCGCGTCACGGCAACAAGAAGGCCCCGCAGTTCCGCGGCGGCGGCAAGGCTCACGGCCCGGTCGTGCGCAGCCACGCCCACGATCTGCCGAAGAAGGTCCGCGCTCTCGGCCTGCGTCACGCGCTTTCGGCGAAGTTCAAGGCCAACGGCCTGATCATCGTCGACGCGGCGAGCGCCGAGGAAGCGAAGACCAAGGCTCTTGCGGCCCGTTTCGCGAAGCTCGGGCTGAAGAACGCGCTCTTCGTGGATGGCAGCGACGTCGATGCGAACTTCCGCCTCGCCTCGCGCAACATCCCGGCGATCGACCTGCTGCCGATCGAGGGCATCAACGTCTATGACATCCTGCGTCGCGAGAAGCTGGTGCTGACCAAGGCGGCGGTGTCGGCTCTCGAGGAGCGGTTCAAATGAGCACGCTGAAGCACTATGACACGGTCGTTTCCCCGGTGATCACCGAGAAGGCGACTTTCGCTTCGGAGCAGAACAAGGTCGTTTTCAACGTCTCGTCGACGGCGACCAAGCCCGAGATCAAGGCGGCAGTCGAGGCCCTTTTCGGCGTCAAGGTCACCGCGGTGAACACGCTCGTCCGCAAGGGCAAGCAGAAGCGTTTCCGCGGCCGGCTCGGCCAGCAGTCCGACGTCAAGAAGGCGGTCGTGACCCTGCAGGACGGCCAGGCCATCGACGTGACCACCGGACTCTGAGGGCGGAGAAGGAAGAATGGCACTCAAGACCTTTAATCCGACGTCGCCCGGCCGTCGCCAGCTCGTGCTGGTCGACCGGTCCTCGCTCTACAAGGGCAAGCCGGTCAAGACGCTGACGGAAGGCCTGTCGAAGACGGGTGGCCGCAACAATACCGGCCGCACGACGGCACCGAACCGCGGCGGCGGCCACAAGCGCCGCTATCGCCTGGTCGACTTCAAGCGGACCCGTGCGGACATTTCCGCGACGGTCGAGCGGATCGAGTACGATCCCAACCGGACGGCGTTCATCGCCCTCATCAAGTATGAGGACGGCGAGCTCTCCTACATCCTGGCGCCGCAGCGCCTGGCGGTTGGCGACAAGGTCGTTTCCGGCAAGCAGGCCGACATCAAGCCGGGCAACGCAATGCCGCTGGCGGCGATCCCGGTCGGCACGATCGTGCACAACATCGAGCTGAAGCCCGGCAAGGGCGGTCAGATCGCACGCTCGGCTGGCGCCTATGCGCAGATCGTCGGCCGTGACCAGGGTTACACCACCGTGCGCCTCCAGTCGGGCGAGCAGCGCCGTATTCTCGGCACCTGCATGGCCTCGATCGGCGCGGTGTCGAACCAGGACCACGGCAACATCAATCTCGGCAAGGCCGGCCGTTCGCGGTGGCTGGGTCGTACCCCGCATGTCCGCGGCGTCGCCATGAACCCGGTCGACCACCCGCATGGCGGTGGTGAAGGCCGGACCTCGGGCGGCCGTCACCCGGTCACCCCGTGGGGCAAGCCGACCAAGGGCAAGCGCACGCGTCGCAACAAGGCCACGGACAAGTTCATCGTCCGCAGCCGCCACGCGCGCAAGAAATAAGAGGGGCCTGGAATGGCACGTTCTGTTTGGAAGGGCCCGTTCGTCGACGGCTTTCTGCTTAAAAAGGCAGACAAGGTCCGCGCCTCGGGTCGCAACGAGATCATCAAGATGTGGAGCCGCCGCTCGACGATCCTGCCGCAATTCGTGGGATTGACCTTCGGCGTCTACAACGGCCAGAAGCACGTTCCGGTTCTGGTGTCCGAGGACATGATCGGGCACAAGTTCGGCGAGTTCTCGCCGACCCGTACCTACTATGGCCACGGCGCCGACAAGAAGGCGAAGAGGAAGTAACGATGGGCAAGCCGAAGGGCGAGCGCGCGCTCGCCGACAACGAGGCGAAGGCGGTCGCCCGGATGCTGCGCGTTTCACCGCGCAAGCTGAACCTCGTCGCGGCGTCGATCCGCGGCAAGAAGGTTGAAAAGGCTCTCGCCGACCTGACCTTCTCTCGCAAGCGCATTTCCGACGACGTCAAGAAGGCGCTCATGTCGGCGATCGCAAATGCGGAGAACAACCACGATCTCGACGTCGACAGTCTGGTCGTCGCCGAGGCGCATGTGGGCAAGGCTTTCGTGATCAAGCGCTTCCAGGCGCGTGCCCGGGGCCGCGTCGGTCGGATCGAAAAGCCGTTTTCGAACCTGACCATCGTCGTCCGCGAAGTCGAGGAGACTGCCTGATGGGACATAAAGTAAATCCGATCGGCCTCCGCCTCGGGATCAATCGCACCTGGGATTCGCGCTGGTACGCGGACAAGGGCGAGTACGGCCAGCTGCTGCACGAGGATTTCCGCATTCGCGAGTATATCCTCAAGGCGCTGAAGCAGGCCGCCGTGTCGAAGGTCGTTGTCGAGCGTCCGCACCGCAAGTGCCGCGTCACCGTCCACTCGGGTCGTCCGGGCGTGGTGATCGGCAAGAAGGGCGCCGACATCGAGAAGCTCCGCAAGGCGCTTGGCGAGATCACCTCGTCGGACGTGCACATCAACATCGTTGAAGTGCGCAAGCCCGAGGTCGACGCCCAGCTCGTTGCCGACAGCATCTCGCAGCAGCTCGAGCGCCGCGTGGCGTTCCGCCGGGCCATGAAGCGTGCCGTCCAGTCGGCCATGCGCATGGGCGCCCAGGGCATCCGCATCAATTGCGGTGGCCGTCTGGGTGGTGCCGAGATCGCACGTACCGAATGGTACCGCGAGGGCCGGGTGCCGCTGCACACGCTGCGCGCCGACATCGACTACGGCGTGTCCACGGCGCACACCGCCTACGGCACCTGCGGTGTCAAGGTTTGGATCTTCAAGGGCGAGATCCTGGAGCACGATCCGATGGCGTCCGAGCGACGCGCGGTTGAAGGCGACGGGTCGAACCAGGGCGGCGGACGCCGCGAGCGCGGCCGCGCAGCCTAACGGCGCCGGTCGGGTCTTGGACAGAAGCAAAGAGCGAGAGAAGAGATGCTGCAACCGAAGCGAACGAAGTTCCGCAAGCAGCACAAGGGCCGGATCCACGGCACCGCCAAGGGCGGTACGGATCTCAACTTCGGCGCCTTCGGCCTTAAGGCCGTCGAGCCGGAGCGGGTGACCGCGCGCCAGATCGAGGCGGCCCGTCGTGCCATGACCCGTCACATGAAGCGTGCGGGCCGTGTTTGGATCAGGATTTTCCCGGACGTGCCGGTGTCGTCGAAGCCGACCGAAGTGCGTATGGGTAAGGGTAAGGGTTCGCCGGATTACTGGGCCGCCAAGGTCAAGCCCGGCCGGATCATGTTCGAGATTGACGGCGTGTCGGAAGATACGGCGCGCGAAGCGATGCGGCTTGCCGCGGCAAAATTGCCGATCAAGTGCCGCTTCGTCCAGCGGATCGCCGACTAAGGCGCGACCAGGAGACAGGTGCCATGAAGGCGACAGACGTTCGGGCAAAGACCACGGATGAGCTGGGTACGGAGCTCGAGAGCCTGAAGAAGGAGCAGTTCAACCTGCGCTTTCAGCGGGCGACGGGCCAGCTCGAGAACACGGCGCGTGTGCGCCAGGTGCGTCGCGACATCGCGCGCATTCAAACGATCATGCGCGAAAAGCGCGTGTCGACAAGCGCGTAAGGAGATCGAGATGCCGAAACGCGTTCTGCAGGGCGTCGTGGTCAGCGATGCCAATGACAAGACGGTGACGGTTCGTGTGGAGCGCCGCTTCACGCACCCGTTGTTCAAGAAGACCGTTCGGCGCTCGAAGAAGTATCGGGCGCATGACGAGACCAACGCGCACAAGGCCGGGGACACCGTCCTCATCCAGGAATGCGCGCCGGTCTCGAAGACCAAAACCTGGACCGTTGTCGAAGGGTCGACCGCGGACTGACGTGACTTCCGGCGTCCCGTCAGGGACGCGGTGATAAAATACAAGGCGGCCAGTCATGATTCAGATGCAAACAAACCTCGACGTGGCGGACAATTCCGGCGCCCGTCGTGTCATGTGCATCAAAGTGCTCGGCGGCTCGAAGCGGAAATATGCCAGCGTTGGCGACATCATCGTCGTCAGCGTCAAGGAGGCCAATCCGCGCGGCCGCGTGAAAAAGGGCGACGTGATGAAAGCGGTCGTCGTGCGTACGGCGAAGGATATCCGCCGGCCCGACGGCTCAGTGATCCGGTTCGACCGCAATGCGGCAGTGCTGGTCAACAACAACAAGGAACCGATCGGCACCCGTATCTTCGGCCCGGTTCCGCGTGAACTGCGTGCAAAGAACCACATGAAGGTGATTTCGCTCGCGCCGGAGGTGCTGTAATGGCCGCCAAGCTGAAGAAGGGCGACACCGTCGTCGTGCTCACCGGTCGTGACAAGGGCAAGTCCGGCGAGATCGTTCAGATGTTCCCGGACGACAACAAGGCTCTCGTGCGGGGCGTGAACGTCGTTCGTCGCCACACCCGCCAGTCGGCTCAGTCCGAAGGCGGCATCATTTCGAAGGAACTGCCGGTTCAGCTTTCGAACCTGGCAATCGCCGATCCCAAGGACGGCAAGCCGACGCGCGTCGGGTTCCAGATCAAGGAAGACGGCACCAAGGTGCGCGTGGCCAAGCGTTCGGGGGATCTGATCGATGGCTGAGACGAAGACGCTTCCGCGTCTGAAGACGGAATATCTGGAAAAGATCCGTCCGATGATGCAGGAAAAGTACAACTACAAGAATCCGATGCAGATTCCGACGCTTGAGAAGATCGTTCTCAACATGGGCGTTGGCGAAGCGGTGGCCGACAGCAAGAAGGCCAAGATCGCTGCAGAGGATCTGGCACAGATTGCCGGCCAGAAGCCGGTGATCACCAAGGCGCGCAAGTCGATCGCCACCTTCAAGGTGCGTGAAGAGATGCCGCTGGGTGCGAAGGTCACGCTGCGTGGCGAGCGCATGTACGAGTTCCTGGACCGCCTGATCACCATCGCGCTGCCGCGCGTTCGTGACTTCCGCGGCCTGAATGCCAAGAGCTTCGACGGGCGCGGCAACTTCGCAATGGGCATCAAGGAGCACATCGTGTTCCCGGAGATCAATTACGACAAGGTCGACCAGATCTGGGGCCTTGACGTGATCGTGTGCACGTCCGCGGACAATGATGATGAGGCGCGCGAGCTTCTGCGCGCGTTCAACTTCCCGTTCCGTAAGTAAACGGGAAAGAACGAGGACAGACGATGGCGAAGAAGAGCGCGATCGAGAAGAACAAGCGGCGCGAGCGGCTCGTTAAGAAATACGCCGAGAAGCGTGCGACGCTGAAGGCCGAGGCAAAGGACGAGAGTCTTTCGCTCGAGGAGCGCTATGCGGCGCGCCTCAAGCTTGCCAAGCTGCCGCGCAACTCTGCGGAGATCCGCGTGCGCAACCGGTGTGAAGTCACCGGCCGTCCGCGCGGCTACTACCGCAAACTGAAGATGTCGCGCGTTGCGCTTCGCGAACTTGGCTCCAAGGGCCTGGTCCCGGGCCTCGTGAAGTCGAGCTGGTAAGGAGACGGTCTGATGGCGATTTCCGATCCCCTGGGCGATATGCTCACCCGGATCCGCAATGCCCAGATGCGGCGCAAGACCAAGGTCTCGACGCCGGCATCGAAGCTGCGCGAACATGTACTCGACGTCTTGGCCGCAGAAGGCTATATCCGCGGTTACTCGACCGTGGAATACGAGGGCGGCAAGGCCGAACTCGAGATCGAGTTGAAGTATTTTGACGGCGAGCCGGTCATCCGCTCCATCGAGCGGATTTCGAAGCCGGGTCGGCGGGTGTATTCTTCCGTGAAGAACATCCCGCGCGTCGCGAACGGCCTCGGCGTTTCGATCCTCTCCACGCCGCGTGGCGTGATGGCGGATCATGACGCCCGGGAAAACAATGTTGGTGGCGAGGTTCTCTGCCGCATCTTCTGATGCGGCGGGGCTTTCGCAACGTTTAACTGGACAGGTTGGTCACATGTCTCGAATTGGCAAAAAGCCAGTCCCCGTGCCTAGCGGGGTAACGGCAACGATCAACGGCCAGAACGTAGAGGTCAAGGGACCGAAGGGGCAGTTGTCCTTCGTTGTCAATGATCTGGTTCTGGTCGAAATGACGGAAGACGGTATCTCGGTCAATCCGCGCGTCGACAGCAAGCCGGCGCGCGCGATGTGGGGCATGTCCCGCACGATGATCGAGAACCTGGTGACGGGCGTGAGCGCGGGCTTCGAGAAGAAGCTCGAGATCACCGGCGTGGGTTACCGCGCGCAGGTGCAGGGCAAGAACGTCCAGCTGGCGCTTGGCTTTTCTCATGACGTCGTCTATCCGATGCCGGAAGGCATCGATGTCGTCTGCCCGAAGCCGACGGAAATCGTCGTCTCCGGCATCGACAAGCAGCGCGTCGGCCAGGTGGCCGCGGAACTGCGCGATTACCGTCCGCCCGAGCCCTACAAGGGCAAAGGCATCCGCTATGCGGGCGAATTCATCGTCCGCAAGGAAGGCAAGAAGAAGTAACGGACCGGATCATGGCGAAGACAAACACAGGCTTCGAGCGCCGCCGCGACCGCGTCCGTCGTTCGATCAAGAAAGTTATGAACGGCCGTCCGCGTCTGTCGGTCTACCGTTCGTCCAAGCAGATCTACGCTCAGATCATCGACGACGCCAAGGGTCACACCCTGGCTGCCGCCTCGACGATCGAGAAGGATCTTCGTGCGTCGCTGAAGACGGGCGCCGACGTTTCGGCCGCCGCTGCGGTGGGCAAGATGCTCGCCGAGCGTGCCAAGGCTGCCGGCGTCACCCAGGTCGTGTTCGACCGCGGCGGCTACATGTACCACGGGCGCGTCAAGGCTCTGGCCGATGCCGCGCGCGAGGGCGGACTGGAATTCTGATCGTCGTTACAAGACGCTCACAGACAAACGGAAGCGAAAATTATGGCGAGACAGGATACACGGGAGCGCGGTGGCGATCGCGCGGAGCGTGACAGCGAGTTTGTCGACAAGCTCGTCCACATCAATCGCGTCGCCAAGGTCGTGAAGGGCGGACGCCGCTTCGGATTTGCCGCACTCGTCGTGGTCGGCGATCAGAAGGGCCGCGTCGGCTTCGGTCATGGCAAGGCGCGCGAAGTGCCGGAAGCGATCCGCAAGGCGACGGAAGCCGCCAAGCGCTCGATGATCCGCGTGGCGCTGCGCGAGGGCCGGACCCTGCACCATGACGTCAACGGACGTCACGGCGCCGGCAAGGTGATCCTGCGTGCGGCTCCGGCCGGTACCGGCATCATCGCCGGCGGTCCGATGCGTGCGGTGTTCGAGACGCTCGGCGTCCAGGACGTCGTGGCGAAGTCGCTCGGCTCGGCCAACCCCTACAACATGGTGCGCGCCACCTTCGAGGCCCTCAAGCAGGAAGACAGCCCGCGTTCGGTCGCGGCGCGTCGTGGCCTCAAGGTTTCGCAGATCCAGTCGCGTCGCCGCGACATCGACGATAGCGTGCCGGCCGCCGAGGCTTGAACCTGGCAGCTGCCGACCCCAGCTTGAGAAAGGCTTGGTTCCATGGCGAACGAAAAGACCGTTACGGTCGAGCAGGTGGGTAGCCCTCTTCGGCGCCCGAAGGACCAGCGGGCAACGCTCGTCGGTCTTGGTCTGAACAAGATGCACCGCCGCTCGACGCTGAAGGATACCCCGGAAGTGCGTGGCATGATCCGGAAGGTTCAGCACCTCGTGCGCGTCGTCGCAGACGCGTAAGGGTGCGGGGAGACAGACGATGAAACTGAATGAACTCCAGGACAACCCGGGTGCCACCAAGGACCGCATGCGCGTTGGCCGTGGTATCGGCTCGGGCAAGGGCAAGACCGGTGGCCGTGGCGTCAAGGGTCAGAAGTCCCGTTCGGGCGTCGCGATCAAGGGCTTCGAGGGCGGCCAGATGCCGCTCCATCGCCGCCTGCCGAAGCGCGGCTTCACGAACATTTTCGCGAAGTCCTTTACCGCCGTCTCGCTCGGCCGCGTGCAGATCGCCATCGATGCGGGCAAGCTCGACGGTTCGCAGACGGTGACGGCCGAGGCTCTCAAGGCCGCCGGCGTCATTCGCCGGGTCAAGGACGGCGTCCGCCTGCTCGCCGACGGCGAGTTGAAGGGCGCGGTGTCCTTCGAGATCGCCGGTGCCTCCAAGACCGCCGTCGCCGCGGTCGAGAAGGCCGGCGGCAAGGTCGCGATTATCGGAGCCCAGGCTGAATAAGCCTGGGTTTTCCAGTTTCTGATTGCTCAAATTTGACCGGAGCCCGGAATGGCATCAGCTGCCGAACAGCTTGCGGCTAATCTGAATTTTTCAGCTTTCGCCAAAGCCGAGGAATTGAAGAAGCGTATCTGGTTCACACTGGGTGCGCTTCTTGTGTATCGGTTCGGCACCTACGTGCCGCTGCCGGGGATCAACCCCGAGGCCTTCGCCCAGGCCTTCGGCCAGGCGCAGCAGGGCATCGTCGGGCTGTTCAACATGTTCACCGGCGGTGCCGTGGAGCGTATGGCGATCCTGGCGCTCGGCATCATGCCGTATATCTCCGCGTCGATCATCATCCAGTTGCTGACTTCCGTCGTGCCCTCGCTCGAGCAGCTCAAGAAAGAGGGCGAGCAGGGCCGCAAGGTCATCAACCAGTACACCCGCTACGGTACGGTGGTGCTGGCGACCTTCCAGGCCTACGGCATCGCCGTCGGGCTGGAGAGCGCGACCAACGTGGTCGTCGATCCGGGCTGGTTCTTCCGCGCCAGCGCCGTGGTGACGCTTGTCGGCGGCACCATGTTCCTGATGTGGCTCGGCGAGCAGATCACCGCGCGCGGCATCGGCAACGGCATCTCGCTGATCATTTTCGCGGGGATCGTCGCGGGTCTTCCCTCGGCCATCGCCTCGACGCTCGAACTCGGCCGCCAGGGCGCGCTGGCGACCCCGATCATCATCGGCATCATCGCCCTGTCGATCGTCGTGATCGCGCTGATCGTGTTCATGGAGCGGGCGCAGCGCCGGCTGCTGATCCAGTATCCCAAGCGCAATGTCGGCAACAAGATGTTCGAGGGCAACACCTCGTTCCTGCCGCTGAAGCTCAACACGGCCGGCGTCATTCCGCCGATCTTCGCCTCGTCGCTGCTTCTGGTTCCCGCAACGCTGTCGGGCCTCGGCTCGACCGGCGACGAGAACAGCATCCTGACGACGGTGACGGCGCTGCTCGGCCACGGTCAGCCGCTCTACATGCTGCTCTATGCGGCGCTGATCGTCTTTTTCTGCTTCTTCTACACCGCGATCGTGTTCAATCCGTCTGACACCGCGGACAACCTGAAGAAGCACAACGGCTTCATTCCGGGCATCCGCCCGGGCGAGCGCACCGCGCAGTATATCGATCATGTGCTGACCCGCATCACCGTCGTCGGCGCCATCTATATCGTTCTGGTCTGTCTATTACCCGAATTCCTCATTTCCGCGACCGGCGTTCCGTTCTACTTCGGAGGCACCTCTCTGCTGATCGTCGTCAGCGTGACCATGGATACGGTTTCCCAGATCCAGGGCCATCTGCTCGCGCATCAGTATGAAGGGCTTGTGAAGAAGTCGAAACTCAGGGGGAAGCGCAGATGAGGTTGATTTTTCTCGGTCCGCCGGGGGCCGGAAAGGGGACGCAGGCTGCACGCCTGGTCGTGAAGCACGGCATTCCCCAGCTCTCGACCGGCGACATGCTGCGGGCCGCTGTGGCGGCCGGGACACCCGTCGGCCAGAAGGCGAAGGCGGTGATGGATGCCGGCGGGCTCGTCTCGGACGAGATCGTCATCGGCATCGTCGCCGACCGGATCGAGGAAGCGGACGCGCAGAAGGGCTTCATCCTCGACGGCTTTCCGCGCACCGTGGCCCAGGCCGAAGCGCTTGACCAGATGCTGGCCGGCAAGGGGCTGAAGCTCGACACCGTGCTGGAACTGGAGGTCGACCAGTCGATCCTCGTCAACCGCATCATAAAGCGCGCGGCGGACGCCAAGGCCGCCGGACAGCCGGTGCGCAAGGACGACGACCCGGACGTCTTCAAGCAGCGGCTCGATGCCTATAATCGCGATACCGCGATCGTCGCTCCCTACTATCGCCAGCGCGGCCAGCTGGTCGCCATCGACGGGATGAAGTCGATCGACCAGGTCTCCGCCGAGATCGATTCCGCGCTTGACGCGGTTGCGGCGGCGGGCTAAGGCTCCCGCTCTGCAAAACAGATAGCATCCGGGCTGCGTGACACGCGCGGCGCGGATGTTTTTGCGCAAGTCATTCCCCGCAGGGGCCGGGCTCCACCGGACGCGGGGCTAACCCAGGCACCGCCCATCAGGGCGGGCCAGAACATGGAGACGGCAGTGGCCCGTATCGCAGGCGTAAACATTCCGACAAACAAGCGCGTCGTTATCGCGCTTCAGTACATTCACGGCATCGGCCCGAAGTTCGCCCAGGAGATCATCTCCAAGGTGAACATCGCTCCCGAGCGCCGCGTCAACGAGCTTTCCGACGCCGAGGTCCTGGCGATGCGCGAGGCGATTGACCGCGACTACCTCGTCGAGGGCGACCTGCGCCGCGAGACCGCGATGAACATCAAGCGTCTGATGGACCTTGGCTGCTACCGCGGCCTGCGCCATCGTCGCGGACTTCCGGTGCGCGGCCAGCGCACCCACACGAACGCCCGCACCCGCAAGGGTCCGGCGAAGCCGATTGCCGGCAAGAAGAAGTAATTCACTGGCAACTCGGCCCGGTGGAGCCGCCGCACTACGGCGGTGACGAGATCGACCAAAGGACAGACAAATGGCAAAAGACACCACGCGCGTCCGCCGCCGCGAGCGAAAGAATATTTCCTCCGGCGTGGCGCATGTGAACTCCACGTTCAACAACACCATGATCACCATCACCGACGCGCAGGGCAACACGATCTCGTGGTCGTCCGCCGGCACGATGGGCTTCAAGGGCTCGCGCAAGTCGACCCCTTACGCGGCACAGGTCGCGGCCGAGGACGCCGCCAAGAAGGCGGCCGATCACGGCATGCGTACCCTCGAAGTCGAGGTTCGCGGTCCGGGTTCGGGGCGTGAGTCGGCGCTTCGCGCGCTGCAGGCCGCCGGGTTCATGGTGACCTCGATTCGCGACGTGACGCCGATCCCGCATAACGGTTGCCGTCCGCGCAAGCGCCGCCGCGTCTGAGGCCCAGTCGCACACCTTTCATTCCCATGGCACAGCATGGCCGGCCCCTGGTGGCCGGCGGGACAGCCGGAGGAAGAGATTTGAGCATTCACAAAAACTGGCAGGAACTGATCAAGCCGAACAAGCTTGAGGTGAAGCCGGGTCACGATGCACGGGTTCTGGGTTCGGTTGTCGCCGAGCCGCTGGAGCGCGGCTTCGGCCTGACCCTCGGCAACGCCCTGCGCCGCATTCTCCTGTCCTCGCTTCAGGGCGCGGCAGTGACGGCGGTGCAGATCGACGGAGTGCTGCACGAGTTCTCGTCCATCCCGGGTGTGCGGGAAGATGTCACCGACATCGTCCTGAACATCAAGGAGATCGCCCTGCGCATGCAGGGTGAGGGACCCAAGCGCATGGTCGTGCGCAAGCAGGGTCCGGGCGTCGTGGTGGCCGGTGACATCCAGACGGTTGGCGATATCGAGGTCCTGAACCCCGATCTCGTGCTCTGCACCCTCGACGAGGGCGCGGAGATCCGCATGGAGTTCACGGTCAACACCGGCAAGGGCTATGTGGCTGCGGATCGCAACCGTCCGGAAGACGCGCCGATCGGCCTGATCCCGGTCGACAGCCTCTACTCGCCTGTCAAGAAGGTCTCCTACAAGGTCGAGAACACCCGCGAGGGCCAGGTTCTCGACTATGACAAGCTGACACTGACCGTCGAGACCGACGGTTCGGTGACCCCTGAGGATTCGGTCGCGTTCGCCGCCCGTATCCTGCAGGACCAGCTTTCGATCTTCGTCAATTTCGAGGAGCCGCGCCGCGAAGTGAAGGAGGACACCGTCCCCGAGCTCGCGTTCAACCCGGCGCTTCTGAAGAAGGTCGACGAGCTGGAGCTGTCGGTGCGTTCGGCCAACTGCCTGAAGAACGACAATATCGTGTATATTGGCGATCTCATCCAGAAGACCGAGGCGGAGATGCTGCGCACGCCGAATTTCGGCCGCAAGTCGCTCAACGAGATCAAGGAAGTTCTCGCCCAGATGGGTCTGCATCTCGGCATGGAAGTGGCCAACTGGCCGCCGGAGAACATCGACGAGCTCGCCAAGCGCTACGAAGATCATCAGTACTGATCGCGCGAAAGCGCGGTCTTCCAACGGGCAAGAGGCGGCATACATCCGCCGTCATAGAAAAAGGAGAGAGCCATGCGCCACGGCAATCGCGGCCGCAAGCTCAACCGGACATCCAGCCATCGCAAGGCGATGTTTGCCAACATGTCCGCATCGCTGATTGAGCATGAGCAGATCGTGACGACGCTTCCCAAGGCCAAGGAACTGCGGCCGATCGTGGAGAAGCTCGTTTCGCTGGGCAAGCGCGGCGACCTGCACGCACGCCGTCAGGCGATCGCGCAGATCCGCGACGTCGTCCTCGTTCGCAAGCTGTTCGACACGCTGGCCGAGCGCTACAAGGGTCGCAACGGCGGCTACACCCGCGTTCTCAAGGCCGGGTTCCGCTATGGCGACAACGCGCCGCTCGCCGTGATCGAGTTCGTCGATCGCGACGTCAGTGCCAAGGGCGCCGCCGACAGGGCGCGCAACGAGGCCGCCGAAGGCGCTGAAGAAGCGGCGTAAGGCCTGCTTTGCCATCGCTTTCACGATTTCAGGAAAGGCGGCCCTCGGGTCGCCTTTTTTGTTAGGTTTGGCTCGATGGATATCGGCTGGCGCGTGAGTCGGGCGGGCAGGCGCCCGACCGGCCGGCGCCGGCATTCGGGTGAGGGATCCTGGGATGACCGCAAATGCTTTCGCGGGCCGCACGCTTCTGGCGCTGGCGGCGCTCGCCTTTCTCGCAACAGCCTCCGGGCCCGCCACCGCCCAGGAGCGCGCCGCGCCGCGCGATGCGGCCGAGCTGCAATTGTCCTTCGCGCCGATCGTGCGCGAGGCGGCGCCGGCGGTGGTGAACGTCTATGCCAGCCGCACGGTGCAGAGCCGACCTGCCTCGCCGTTCTTCGACGATCCTTTCTTCCGCCGCTTCTTTGGTGGTCCGGGGGGCGGTCCCGGCCAGGGACAGGGCCGGACGCGCGAGCGGGTGGAGTCCTCGCTTGGCTCCGGCGTGATCGTCTCGGCGGACGGGATCATTGTCACCAACAACCACGTGATCGCCGAAGCGGATGCGGTGCGGGTGGCGCTGTCCGACCGGCGCGAGTTCGATGCCGAGATCGTGCTCAAGGACGAGCGCACGGATCTTGCCATTCTCAAGGTGCGCGATGCCGACGAGACGTTTCCCCATATCACCTTCGCCGATTCCGACACGCTCCAGGTCGGCGACATCGTGCTGGCCATCGGCAACCCGTTCGGCGTCGGGCAGACGGTGACGCAGGGCATCGTCTCGGCGCTGGCGCGCACCCGGGTCGGGGTCACCGACTACCAGTTCTTCATCCAGACGGACGCCGCCATCAATCCGGGCAATTCCGGCGGCGCGCTGGTCGACATGAAGGGCCGGCTCGTGGGCATCAACACGGCGATCTTCTCGCGCTCGGGCGGGTCCAACGGCATCGGCTTCGCCATTCCCTCCAACATGGTGCGCTTCGTCGTGCAGGCCTCGGAAGGGGGCGGCACCGTGCGCCGGCCCTGGCTTGGCGCCAGCATGCAGAGCGTCAGCGCGGAGATCGCTGAGGCTCTCGGTCTCGACCGGCCGAGCGGCGTGCTCGTCACGGAAGTGGGCGAGGGCAGCCCGGCCGACCGTTCCGGGCTCAAGGTCGGCGACCTGATCACCCGGGTCGGCGATGCCGAGGTCGCGGACCCGGACAGCTTCGGCTACCGCTTCGCCACCCGGCCGATCGGTTCGACGACGACGCTCACGGTCCTTCGCCCGCGCGGCGAGACGGTGCTGACCGTGGCGCTTGAACCGGCGCCGGAGACGGTGCCGCGCGACGAGCGCGTCGTCGAGGGCTACTCGCCCTTCTCCGGCGCGACGGTGATGAACCTGTCGCCGGCGGTGGCGGAAGAACTGCGCCTTGACGGTTTCGAGGAGGGCGTGGTCGTCTCGGCGCTGGCCCAGGGCTCGACGGCTGCCCGGGTCGGCCTGCAGGCGGGCGACATCATCCAGAGCATCAACGGCCGGCCGGTCGACAGCACCCGCACCCTTGAGCGGATGGCGAAGTCGGATCCGGGCGTCTGGCGCCTGGAAATCCGTCGGGGCGGGCGGGTTCTCAGGATCGCGCTTCGGGGTTGATCATGAACCAGCGAACCGGGGCCGGGGCGGGCCTTGCGACATGAGCGACCTCTTCCAGTCGGCAGGGCTTGGCGCGGATGCCAGGCGGCCGCTTGCCGACCGGTTGCGCCCCGCACGCCTTGGCGATGTCGTCGGGCAGGACCATCTTCTGGGCCCCGACGGCGTGCTCACCCGCATGCTGGAGACGGCGACGCTCGGCTCGCTTGTCTTCTGGGGGCCGCCGGGCACGGGCAAGACAACCGTGGCGCGGCTGCTCGCCGATGCGACGGACCTGCGGTTCGAGCAGATCTCGGCGATCTTTTCCGGCGTCGCCGAACTGAAGAAGGTGTTCGAAGCGGCCCGCGGCGCGCGGCTCGTCGGGCGCAACACGCTGCTCTTCGTCGACGAGATCCACCGCTTCAACCGTGCCCAGCAGGACAGCTTCCTGCCGGTCATGGAAGACGGCACGGTGACGCTGGTCGGGGCAACGACCGAGAACCCGAGCTTCGAGCTGAACGCCGCGCTTCTGTCGCGCGCGCATGTGCTGACCTTCCGCACCCTCGATGCGGCCGCGCTGGAGCGGCTGCTGGCGCGGGCGGAGACGGAGGAAGGCAAGGCGCTGCCGCTTGACGAGGGTGCCCGGGCGGCGCTTCTGCGCATGGCCGACGGTGACGGGCGGGCGGCACTGACGCTTGCCGAGGACGTCTGGCGGGCAGCGCGCAGCGAGGAGATCTTCGACGCCGAGCGGTTGCAGGCGCTCGTCCAGCGGCGCGCGCCGGTCTACGACAAGTCGAGCGACGGCCACTACAACCTGATCTCGGCCCTGCACAAGTCGGTGCGCGGCTCCGATCCAGACGCGTCGCTCTACTGGTTCTGCCGCATGCTCGACGGCGGCGAGGACCCGATGTTCCTGGCCCGCCGCCTCATCCGCATGGCGGTGGAGGATATCGGCCTCGCCGATCCGCAGGCTCTCGTCCAGGCCAATGCGGCGCGCGACGCCTACCAGATGCTCGGCACGCCGGAGGGCGAACTGGCGCTGGCCCAGGCGGTCGTCTATCTCGCCACCGCGCCGAAGTCGAACGGCGTCTATACCGCCTACAAGGCGGCGGTGCGCGCGGCGAAGGCAAACGGGTCGCTGCTGCCGCCCAAGCATATCCTCAACGCGCCGACGAAGCTGATGAAGTCGGAAGGCTACGGCGATGGCTACGCCTACGACCATGACGCGCCGGATGCCTTTTCCGGTCAGGACTATTTCCCCGAGAGCATGGGCCGCACCCGCTTCTACGACCCGCCCGAGCGCGGCTTCGAGCGCGAGATCCGCAAGCGTCTCGACTATTGGGAACGGCTGCGCAAGGAGCGCGGCGGCTGAACCGGCGTTCCCTGGCGGGCAGCAGGAAGCGTTACGGATTTGCGTTCATGCGTGATCGCCGCGCCCATTGCGGAACGGCGCGAATAAGCGGAGCATGACGGTCGGGGGAGTACCGGATCGGCCATGAAACAGATCGAGTTGCGCCTTGCGCTGGTTCTTTACGGTGGCGTTTCGCTTGCCGTCTACATGCACGGCATCACGCGCGAATTCCTGAACCTGGTGCGGGCCTCGCGGCGTCTGGAGGCGCGCGAGGGCAGGGGGCGAGGCAGCAGCTCCAGTCCGGCCGGCAGTGAAGCCGGGGGGCGCTCAGGGGCTCGTGCGGGGGGCAGCGCGGCGGCCTATGAACGCTTCCTGCTGCTCTTTGCACCGGCGCTCGACCTGCGCATCGTTGTCGATGTGATCTCCGGCGCCTCGGCCGGCGGCGTCAACGGGGTCATGCTGGCGCGCGCCCTTGCCCACAACCTGCCGCTCGACCGTCATCGCAATCTCTGGCTGGAAAATGCCGATGTCACCCGGCTTGCCAACGAGCCGGTGGGCCTCGCCCGCTATCTCAAGGGCTCGATCGCGCCGGTGCTCGACCGGCT
Source organism: Stappia sp. (assembly GCF_965276915.1). Lineage (GTDB taxonomy): Bacteria > Pseudomonadota > Alphaproteobacteria > Rhizobiales > Stappiaceae > Stappia. The sequence goes on along the minus strand of NZ_OZ255709.1, from coordinate 4,018,805 downwards.
CGTCGGCATGACGCTCAAGTCCGAGCTGACCGATCCGGAAACCCGGATGAAGCTGCGCCAGTTCATGCAGGCCCGCTGGTTCACGCCGCCTTTCTCAGGCGAGAGGTATGTCGGCTGGATGCTCGATGCGGCCCATGCCATGCGCGAGGATGCCGAGCCCGGCGCCGAGCAGACGCTGATCCCGCAAGGCCAGTCGCTCGATCTCTTCGTCACGATGACGGATTTCCATGGCGCGCGGCGGCGTTTCGCCATCGACGATCCGGTCGAGGTGGAGGAGACGGAGCACCGGCTGATCCTGCGTTACTCGGCTTCCTGCCGGGGCAATGGCGATCTTGTCTCCGACTTTGCCGACACGCGCATTCCCGATCTTGTCTTCTCGGCCCGGGCGACCTCGGCCTTTCCCGGCGCGTTTCCGCCGATGACGGTGGCGGAGATGGACCGGGTGCTGGCGCAGCGCGGCGAGGCCTGGCCGCTGAGGGGCATCTTCCTGCATCGGGCCTTCGGCAAGCTTGGCGGTGACGCCGCCTCGCGGGTGCTGGTCGACGGCAGCGTGGTGATGAACAAGCCGTTCCAGCCCTTGATCGAGGCGATTGCCGGCCGGCCGGCGGCGCGCGAGGTGGTGCGCAAGATCGTCTATGTGGACCCGATGCCGGACGACCCGGCGGAGCTCGCGCCCTCGGAGGAGAAGGGCGAGGCCGGCGCGCTTCCCGGCTTCTTCCGGGTGATCCTTGCCTCGCTTGCCCATATCCCGCGCAACGAGCCGATCGGCGACGCGCTGGAGCAGGTGGAGGAGTACAATCGCGACGTCCGCCAGGTGGCCGATGTGATCGCCGCGGCCGAGCCGGTGGTCGAGGGCGAGGTCCGGGCGATCCTGCGCGCCGACGGCGACCGGCCGATGACGGTCGGCGAACTGACCCGCTGCCGGGTGATGGCGAACGAGCGTGCCCATGCCTCGGCGGGCTATGCCTATCACGGCTACCAGCGGTTGAAGCTGTCTGGCGTGGTGTCGCGGGTGGCCGAATTGCTCGCAGCGCTGAGCGCGGCGCGCGCCGGCACGGACGGCGGCATCGGCGCCTCGGCCCGCGATTGCGCCGTGCGGCTGGAGGCCTGGCTTTCCCATCACCATGCCGGCGGCGAGGGCGGAGGGACGAACGGACCGACGCCGGAGCCGATCATCCGCTTCCTGCGGGGGCTCGATGTCGATTATCGCATCCGCCGGCTGCGTTTCGTCATTCGCCGGCTGAACCGGCTCTACCGCATGGCGACGCCCGAGATGGAGCTGAACCCGGCGGAGATGGACGAGCTGAAAAGCACGCTCTACGAACAGATCGATCATCTGGGACAGCGCTGGTCGGTCAGCTTCTATGGCGGGGAAACGGCGGCGGCCGCGGCCCGGCTCGCGGCCAGCGCGCCCGGCGACCGGGAAACTGTGGGGGAAGTGCTCGACGGCCTCTCTGCGCGCATGGGTCTGGCCGAGCTCGACTGCCTCAGCGACGATGTCTTTTCGGTGATGGCGTTCAACTACCTGCCTGAACCGCTGCGCATGTCGCTGACGGCAGCCTATATCGGTTTCGCCTTCTACGACCTGGTGACCCTGCCGGTGCTCCGACGGCTGGCCGCCTCGGAGTATAACGAGATCCGCATCGACCGGATCAGCCCCGCCGACGGGCATGCGCTCAGGCCCGAGGGTGTGAAGCTTAAGGGCAGCAATCTCAATGCGTTCGGAGCCTTCTTCAACCGCCGCTGGCGTGAGCACGACTACCTTTGGGGGCGGCTTGCCGCGGCCGACCGGCTGATGACCATGGCAACCCGCGTGGGCGATCCCATCGCCCCGCTCGCCCCGGAAGTGCTGCGCGCGGCGCGGCGCGACGTGTTTCTCGCCATCCTGGAGGAGGAGCGCCCCGAACTCGTCGCCGATCCGGATCTGGTTCCAGGTCTCGTCGCCGAGGTCGAGCGGGTGCTCGGGGAGCCGGCCGAGGCAGGCGGGGGCGTTCCGGACGCGCTTACGGAGTTTCGTCCCGGGACCGCGTCCGGCTGATCTCGACACTGACGCGCCCGGCTGCGATCGGCAGCGGCGCGCCTGGCTTGTGGACCTTGACGGTGATTTTCTCGATACGCGGATCGAGTTCGAAGACGGCCTCGGCGATGGCGCCGGCCAGCCGCTCGATCAGGTGGAAGCGGGACCGGGTCACCACGGCCTCCACCGCCCGTGTCAGGCTGGCGTAGCACAGTGTCTGGGCATAGACGTCGCTGCGCGAGGCCGGGCCGAGATCGAGCCAGCAGCTCAGGTCCACGACGAAGCGCTGGCCGAGGCGCGCCTCCTCGTCATGCACCCCGTGAAAGGCATAGAAGGACAGGTCTTGAAGATGGATCGCGTCCATGGGCAGCTCTTTTTCGTGAGCGCGCGGCCGGAGCGGGAGGTCCGGGCCGGAAGGCCATGCGATGCCTGCACAGGCATTGCATGTCGCTCGTGCCGAACAGGACCTAGCAGTGCGGGCGGCGGCCGGCAATGCAAAGAGACGGCACAGGCTTGCCTGGCTGCGTCATGGCGCCCCTCAGCCGGGGCTGCAGATGTCCGCACCCATCAGAGCTGCCGCGCCGCGCATGCTGAAGCCTGAATAGCGGCCATCGTCGAGCTGGATCTGCAGGAAGGAGCCGGCGCGCAGCTTGTTCCAGAGCCAGGTCATCTGGTCCTTGCATAAGCGGCAATCGCCGCGAATATAGCCGAGCTTGTCGCTGCGCAGCTTGATCATCGAGCGGTCGACGACGATTCGCACCAGCTGGTTCGGGGGTGGCGGCTTGCCGCTGATGACGACCTCGACCACCGGCCGGGCCGTGTGCGGACACCAGATGGCGAAGGTCGCTCCGTTCATCGAGCGCGTTGCGTAACGTGGCACGCCCGAGACTTCGGAGAGGCTCCACTGGCCGGCGAGCGCGGCCATGTCGTCCGCACGGGCCGTTGGCACCGGCAGCAGGACCAGCGCGGCTGCAAGCAGACCCGCGCATGCGGGTCTCGTCATCCATGTGGATTTCGAATCGATTGCTCCAGCCCTCCGTTCCCCAAAGTATGAAACGGCGGCATTGGTAAAAATACAAGGTGATATGCCTGCTTAACCGCAAAAAATTGCCGCAGCGTAAGCTTGAGGTTGCTCTCAGGGCGCTTCGACGGATCGTGTGGGCCCGAAGCGTTCCTCGAAACAGCGCTTCAGCACGATGTCGACATCGTCGAGGGTCACGGGAAGCCCGAGGTCGACAAGGCTGGTCACCCCGTGTTGCGTGACGCCGCAGGGCACGATGCCGGTGAAGTGGTCGAGCGTCGGATCGACGTTGAGCGCCATGCCGTGGAAACTCACCCATTTGCGCATGCGGATGCCGATCGCCGCGATCTTGTCCTCGCGCGCCTGCCCGAGTTCCGGCCGGCGCACCCAGACGCCGACCCGATCCTCGCGCCGCTCGCCGCGCACGTGATGCTCCCAGAGGCTCGAGATCAACCAGTCCTCGAGGGCGGCGACGAAGGCGCGAACGTCCTGGCGCCGGCGTTTCAGGTCGAGCATCGCGTAGACCACGCGCTGTCCGGGACCGTGATAGGTGTACTGGCCGCCGCGTCCGGTCCTGTGCACCGGGAAGCGGTCGGGGGAGATCAGGTCCTCGTCGCGGGCACTGGTTCCGGCGGTGTAGAGAGGCGGGTGCTCAAGCAGCCAGACGCGCTCGCCAAGCGTGCCGTCGGCGATGCCGGTGACGCGCCTTTCCATTTCCGCCAGGGCGACCTCATAGGGCACCGGCCCGTCGCTGATGGCCCATTCGACGGGGGGGGAGCCGGGCTGCGGAAGAAAGCTGCCCGCAAGGTCCGCGCGGTCTGTCATTTTGCAAGTCCGTTAGCGGTTTGTTAACCAGCGCCCGCCAGTGTCGGTTCAACGGGTGGTTCTTGATCGCGCCCGTATAGAATGAACGTGCTGGGATTGCCATCCTTCATCAAGCCGGTGGTTATATGGGTATCTTCGATAATATCTCCATCGACATCTCGGTGGTGCTGGGCTCCGCCGAGATGCCGATCCATCAGCTCTTGCGCATGGGCCGCGGCGCGGTGATCGAACTGATGTCGCGCGAGGACGATGATGTCCAGATTCTCGCCAACAACATCCCCATTGCCCGCGGACAGGTCGTGCTGCAGGGCGAGCGCGTCGGCGTGTCGGTGACGGAAGTCCTGGTGCGGCCGCCCGAGGCCCGTCCCGTGCGGGTGAGCGGCCCGGTCTGAGGGACGGCGGCGGGCGGACCGGCGCGCCTGCACACTATCTTGCAACCCTTGTGCATATCCTCGCGCAAACCGCTTGCGTGGCAAAAGTCGATTTGCTAGACGAGGGCTCCGCAGCGTGATGGAGCGCTTCGCGGAACGGTTATGCGGTCGTGGCGGAATTGGTAGACGCGCAGCGTTGAGGTCGCTGTGGGGTAAAACCCGTGGAAGTTCGAGTCTTCTCGACCGCACCAAAAAAGAACCCGGGCAATGCCCGGGTTTTTTTGTGCGCGCCTACCGGATACCCTCTTGCGGAGGGTGTCTCTGATTTTTTGGGGGGGATATGACGCCGGGCCTTGCTGACCTTCTTGCCGACCCGCGTGACGGCGGACCTCTGTCGTTGCGCAATCAGACACTTCGGGACGGGCGTATCGAAAGCGGTGAACTCGTCGCTGTCGACGGTACCGTCTACCCGATCGTGCGCGGCATACCCCGCTTCGTGGCAACGGAGATGTACGAGACCGTCCGTTCCTTCGGCGATCAGTGGAATCACTTCAATTTCGATGCCTTCAAGCAGAATTGGCTGGATCATACGGTCGCCAACACCTTCGGCGACACAGCAGCCTTCGAAGGCAAGGTGATTGTCGATGCCGGCGGGGGTAGCGGCGCCCAGTCACTGTGGATGCTCGAAAGCGGTGCCGAGCGGGTGATCCTGCTCGAACTGTCACATAGCGTTGACGATGTCGTCGCCCGGAATATCGATGTGACGAAATGGCCGAATTTCGATGCGATCCAGTGCTCGATCGACGCGCCGCCGCTCCGACGCCACTCCATCCGCGACTACGTGATCTGCCACAATGTCATCCAGCACACGCCCAGCGTCGAGAAGACTGCCGAGGCGCTCTATGAGACCGTCGCGCCCGGCGGAGCCTTTGTCTTCAATTGCTACAAGGCGCAGACACGCGGCCTGATGGGCTTCATTCGCACCTACTGTGTCTACAGGCCGGTGCGTGCAATGCTGTCGCGACTGCCTTTCGGAGCGATCCTTGCCTATTCGAAAGCGGTTGCCGCGCTTCGCCTCGTTCCCGGTCTCGGTTATCTGCTCAACAAGTTCCGCTTCTGCCTTAGCGGTCGACTGCCGCGCGTTGCCGGGGAGGGGTGGCTGGAGCGAAAGCGACGGCTCTATCGGCAGACGGTGCTCAACACGTTCGATATGTTCGGCTCGCACAGCTACCAGCATCACGTGAGTGACGGGGATATCCTGGCGCTTGTCGACCGGCTGCAGCCGGACCGGTCCGCCGTGGGCAACCTGGAGCGTTACTTCCGCAAACCGCAGCCGACAGGCTGTGCACTCATCGTCGCGCGGGCCGACGAAGACCGAGGGCACTGAGGCGCCTGGGAATCCGGCCTTCCGCGACCCTCGTTTCGCACCGCGAAGCCTGCGCCGGCCTGGCTCTTCCGCGTTGAAAATAATTCTTCGGTTTCAGTGTTATCGGCCTGAATTTCGCCTTGAGAAGACGAAAAAAGCATCCTCGGCGGGGCGGCATGCGATGCAGGGTCATGCTAAGAGTGGGCAGGGGTCGAGCCGCCGCTATCCGTGACGCCAGCGGATCGCGGACAGCGGGCCATCGCGGTTGCCGGGGATCAAGGGGAGGGCTGAGTTGGCCGAAGCCGAAAACGTCGACACTGCCGACATCCCGGTGGAGATCCCGACGGTGCGCGACGAGGACGGTCGCGTCAGTGAGGATTTTCTCGCCCTTGTCGAGGCCGGTGTCGAGGCCGAGAACGCACCCGCGCTGATCGGGCTTGTCGGCGATCTGCACGAGGCGGATGTCGCCGACCTGATCGAGTCGCTGCCGGAAGCGTCGCGCGTGCCGCTGGTGCGGCTGCTCGGCGACGAGTTCGACTATGCGACGCTGACCGAACTGGACGAGGCCGTCCGTCTGCGGATCCTCGAGGAACTGCCCTCCGACACGCTGGCGGAAGGCATCGGCGAGCTCGATTCCGATGACGCGGTCTACATCCTTGAGGATCTCGACGCCGAGGACCAGGCGGCGATCCTCGACCAGCTGCCCTATTCCGACCGCATCCAGCTGCAGCGCTCGCTCGACTATCCGGAAGAATCCGCCGGCCGTCTGATGCAGACGGACTTCATCGCGGTGCCGCCGTTCTGGAGCGTCGGCCAGACCATCGACTACATGCGCGAATCGAAGGACCTGCCGGACACGTTCCACGAGATATTCGCGGTCGATCCCGGCTTCCGCCTGACCGGCTCGGTGCCGCTCGACAAGATCCTGAGGACCAAGCGCGCCACCAAGATCTCGGCGATCATGACCGAGGACCCGCCGACCTTCAAGGCGACGGACGACCGGGAGGAAGTGGCGCGCAGCTTCGAGCGCTACAACCTGGTCTCCGCTCCCGCGGTCGACGATGCCGGGCGTCTCGTCGGCATGCTGATGATCGACGACATCGTCGACGTCATCCAGGAAGAGGCGGAGGAGGACCTGCGCGGTCTCGCGGGCCTGGGCGACGAGGAAATCTCCGATGCCGTGCTCGTTACCGCGCGTTCGCGCTTCAACTGGTTGTTCGTCAATCTGGGCACGGCCATCCTCGCCTCCGTCGTCATCTCGCTGTTCGAGGGCACGATCGAGGCGATGGTGGCGCTCGCCGTGCTGATGCCGATCGTCGCCTCGATGGGCGGCAATGCGGGCACGCAGACCATGACGGTCGCGGTGCGGGCGCTCGCCACCCAGGAACTGGACGGGCGCAACATGTGGCGGGTGCTGCGGCGCGAGGTGCTGGTCAGCCTGCTCAACGGGGTCGCGCTCGCGACGATCATCGGCGTTGCCGCCGCGCTCTGGTTCGCAAGCACCGGGCTCGGCGTCGTCATCGGCGTCGCCATCGTCATCAATCTCCTGTTCGCGGGTCTTTCCGGCTTGCTGATCCCCGTCGTCCTGGAAAAAATCAATGTCGACCCGGCGATCGCCTCCAGTGTTTTCGTCACCACGGTGACGGACGTGGTCGGCTTCTTCGCCTTCCTGTGGATCGCTGCGTTGTGGTTCGGCCTGCCACTCTGAGCCAGGTTGCCTTACGCTATGGGAGATGCTCATGCCTGTTGCTCCGCCGCTCGGCGGCATTCTCGAAACCTCGGTCTATGTGGAGGATCTCGAGCGTGCGCACGGTTTCTATTCCGGCGTCGTCGGGCTGAAGCGGATGGTCGCCGGCGAACGGCTGTCCGCCTATGACGCCGGCCCGGGGGAGACGCTGCTCGTCTTCGCCCGTGGCCTGACGGTGGAGGATGTCGAGACCGAGGGCGGCACGGTTCCGGGCCATCACAGCGAGGGGCCGAGCCATTTCGCCTTCCGCATCGCGGCCGACCAGTTGGACCCCTGGCGGGCGCATCTTGCCGCGTGCGGCATTGCCCTGCGCAGCGAGGTGGTCTGGCCGGCGGGCGGGCGCAGCCTTTATGTCGATGACCCCGACGGCAATGTGGTGGAGTTCGCCGCGCCGCCGCTCTGGCCCAATTTCACGGAGTGAACCCGATGCAGCATCTGTTCCTCGTGGCGCTGGGCGGGGGACTTGGCGCGGCCGGCCGGCACCTGGTCAATCTGGCCGCGCTCAGGACTTTCGGACCGGGGTTTCCCGCCGGCACGCTTGCCGTCAACGTCCTCGGCTCGCTGTTGATGGGCCTGCTGGTCGGCTGGCTGGCGTCACGCGCGGGCGGGACCGGCAACGCGCTGCGGCTCTTCCTGGCCACCGGCTTTCTCGGCGGCTTCACCACCTTCTCCGCCTTTTCGCTCGACGTCGCCACCCTGTGGGAGCGCGGCGCGCTCGGTGTCGCGGCGCTCTATGCGGGTATCTCCGTCACCGCCTCGATCCTGGCGCTTTTCGCCGGCCTCATCGCCATGCGCGCCATGGTCTCGGGGTAAGCCGCTACTATCCCCTTGCCGGAACACGGGCGATCACCTTGATCTCGAAATCGAAGCCGGCCAGCCAGGTGACGCCGACCGCGGTCCAGTTGGGGTAGGGCGCCGCCGGGAAGATCTCGTTCTTCACCTCCATGATCGTGCCGAACTGGTTTTCCGGGTCGGTGTGGAACGTCGTGACGTCGACAAGGTCGTCGAGGCTGCAGCCGGCTGCCGCGAGCGTTGCCTCGAGATTGGCAAAGGCGCGGCGGACCTGGTCGGCGAAGTCGGGCTCGGGCGATCCGTCCTCGCGGCTGCCGACCTGGCCGGAGACGAAGAGAAGATCGCCGGTACGGATTGCGGCTGAATAGCCATGTTGCTCGTAGAGGGCATGGCGGTTTGCGGGAAAAACGGCTTCGGGATGTGTCATGTCGCTGGTCCTTTTTTTCGGAGCGGGCGACCCGCAAGCTCCCGCCTTGGCAAGGCTTCACGAAACGCGCCCGGATTTGATATACGTTGCGTATGCAAATATCATATACGTTGCGTATGTCAAATTTCATACGGGGCGTATGCGAAAAGTGGGGACTGCCATGGCCTCGAAAAGCCGCCAGGAAGGAATGCGGGAGAACCGCGCGAAGCTGATCGCCGCGGCGCGTCGGGCCTTCGCCGAAAAGGGGTTTGCCGCCGCCTCCATGGACGAGCTGACGGCCGACGCCGGCCTGACGCGCGGCGCGCTCTATCACAATTTCGGCGACAAGAATGGCCTGCTTGCCGCTGTCGTTGCCGAGGTTGACGGCGAGATGGCGGCCCGCGCCAGGGCATTGGGCGCGGTGGAAGGCGAGGGCTGGGACGGGCTGATGGCGGAAGGGGCGGCCTATATCGAGATGGCGCTCGACCCGGAAGTGCAGCGCATCGTGCTGCTCGACGGGCCGGCCTTTCTCGGCGATCCCTCGCAATGGCCGAGCCAGAACGCCTGCCTGCAGGCGACCCGGCAGGCGGTGGCGCGGCTGATCGCGGACGGGGTGATGCGAGCCGTCGATGTCGATGCCGCCGCGCGGCTCTTGAGTGGCGCGGCGCTCAACGCGGCACTGTGGGTGGCGGCGAGCGAGGATCCGCGCTCGGCCCTGCCGAAGGCGATCGAGGCGTTCCGGATGATGGCCGAGGGGCTGCGCGCCGCGAAGTCGTGACCTTTCGCGCCGGGCGTCCGGCGGCGACTGTCACGGCGCCAGCAACCGACGCAGGCGGGCAAGCGCCAGCTCGGCGCGGGTCTGGCACCACGCATCGTCCGGTTCCGCCATGCGACCGATGACGCGACGGATCTGAAGATCGCCGACAAGCAGCGAGACATAGAGATCGGTCGCCTCCGCCGTTTCGTCGAAGACAAGCAGGCCGGCAGTCCTCGCGCGCTCGAGCACCGTGCCGATCAGCGGCGCGACGGTCTCGCGTCCTGCCTGCGCCAGGGCCGCGCCCAGTTCGCCGCTGGCATCGGCCGCGGCCGCCCGGTTCAGCGCCACGGCGCGGGTCCCCGTCAGCAGTCGCAGCAGCCTCGGACCGAGAAGCGCCAGCGTCTCCAGCGGTGAGCCGCCGGCCGTGATCCTCTCGCCAAGAAGCATCTCAACCTCCCGCGCGTTGCGCGCCACAAGTGCCGTGAACAGCTTCCGCTTGTCGCCATACCAGTTGTAGAGCGTCTCGTTGGAGGCGCGCGCCTTGCGGGCAATCGCCAGCATGGTCGTTCCGGCATAGCCCTTTTCCTCCAGCACCTCATAGGCTGCCTGCTCGATCTGCTGCTGGCGCTGCTGCCTGGTGTCGTCGCGCATGCCCGTTCCCGCTCCATGCCTGTCCTTGACAGGAACCGTAACGAGGATTACGGATTTACTCAACCGTACACTTTGTTACGGATATGATGATGGAGGCCGATGTGACGAGCCCTCGTGAATGTCTTCTTGTGGCGGCCCTTGCCGCGCTGGCCGCCGGCCCTGCACGCGCCGTCATCGCGCGGAGGACCGGGTGATGCCGGCGGTCGGGAACGCGTCTCTCGCGGTCGCGGCGCTGCTGTCGCTGCTTCTGTCGGGCGCGATCTTCGGTTTCTTCTATGCCTGGGTGTGCTCGACCATGTGGGGGCTCGATACGGCCGACCCGCGCGTTGCCATCGCGGCGATGCAGGCGATGAACGCCTCGGTGCGCAACGCCGTCTTCGCGCCGGCCTTTTTCGGCACGCCGCTCGTTCTGCTGGCGACGGCGGCGCTGGCGGCGCGGGCCCGGCTGCGGCCGGCCGGGTTGCTGTTTCTCGCCGCCGCGATTGTCTATCTCGTGGGCTGCATGGCGCCGACGATGGCCGTCAACGTGCCGATGAACGAGGCGCTGGCGGGACAGGCGGTGCCGGAGGATCCGGTGCGGGCGAAAGAGTTGTGGGCGGCCTTTTCGGGGCGCTGGCAGGCCTGGAACACGCTGCGGGCGGTTGCGGCGGGACTGGGCCTCGTGCTGGTTGGCGTGGCGCTCGTCCTCATTCCGCCAAACCTGTCGGGCGCGCGCCGCGCTTGCCCTTGAGGCTTGCGCGGATTAGGTAGGGCGCGAGATGCGCCGGGCCGGGAGGCAAGGGCCTGCGCGCGCGCCCCAGGTACAAGGACAGCCATGGCCGGCATCGAACAGAAGACCGTCACCTCCGACGAGGCCGGCATGCGGCTCGACCGCTGGTTCAAGACCCATTTTCCCGGGCTGGGCCATGGACACCTGCAGAAACTGTTGCGCACCGGACAGGTGCGTGTCGACGGCAAGCGCGCGGAGACCTCGACCCGCGTCGAGGACGGCCAGGTCGTGCGCATCCCGCCGCTGACCGTCGATGCGCATGTGGCGGCGAAGGACAGCGCCAACGCCAAGCCGAAGCCCCGCAAGCTTGTTGCCGGCGACCGCGAGGCGGTCGAGGCGATGATCCTCTACGAGGACCGCGAAGTCATGGTGCTGAACAAGTCCGCCGGCCTTGCCGTGCAGGGCGGTTCCGGCCTGACCCGCCATCTTGACGGCATGCTGGAAGCATTCCGCGACCAGAAGGGCGAAAAGCCGCGCCTGGTGCACCGGCTCGACCGGGAGACCTCCGGCATCCTGCTGCTTGCCAAGACGCGCAAGGCGGCCTCGGAAATGGCGAAATCCTTCCGCGCCCGCCAGACCCGCAAGATCTACTGGGCGCTCGTCGCCCATGTGCCCAAGCCCCGGCAGGGTCGCATTTCAACCTATCTTGCCCGCGACGAGGACGAGGAGCGCATGCGCGTTGCCCGGCACGGAGAGGACGACGCCCAGCATTCCGTCTCGCTCTATTCGGTGGTGGAGAACGCCGGGCCGAAGGTCTCCTGGGTGTCGCTCCGCCCGATCACAGGGCGAACCCACCAGCTGCGCGCCCACATGGCCCATATCCATCACCCGATCGTCGGCGACCCGAAGTATTTCAACATCGAGAACTGGGAGTTCCCCGGCGGCCTGCAGAACAAGCTGCACCTGCATGCGCGCCGCATCGTCATTCCCCATCCCTCGGGACGCGGCGTGATCGACGTGTCCGCGCCGCTGCCGGCCCATATGCAGCAGAGCTGGAACCTGCTCGGGTTCGATGCCCGCCAGTACGACCCCGACATCAACGATCCGGAGGAGTAGGCCCTGTACCTGGTCATCTTCGATTGCGACGGCACCCTGGTCGACAGCCAGGAGACCATCCTGCACGGGCTCGGCGTCGGTTTTGCCGCTGTCGGCCTGCCGGCTCCGGAACGTGCGACAGCGCTCTCCATCGTCGGGTTGTCGCTCGAGGTTGCCTTCGCGCAACTGACGGCGCCCGAACATCACCACATGGTGCCGGCGATGGCCGATGCCTACCGGGAGGCCAAGGTTGCCCGCCGGCTTGCCGGCCTCGATCACGACCCGCTCTATCCCGGCGCGCTTGCCGCGCTCGACGCGCTGTCGGCGCGCGAGGACGTCCTGCTCGGGGTCGCCACCGGCAAGGCGATGCGCGGCGTTCTCCACATGCAGGAGGCGCACGGGCTGGAAGGGCGCTTCGTCACCATCCAGACCGCCGACAAGGCGCCGTCCAAGCCGCATCCGGGCATGATCCTGCAGGCGATGGAAGAGACCGGGGCGGAGGCGTCGCGCACCGTCATGATCGGCGATACGGGCTTCGACATGGAGATGGCGCGGGCCGCCGGGGTTGCCGGCATCGGCGTCACCTGGGGGTATCACCCGCGCGAGCGGCTGGCGCAGGCGGCGCCGGCGCGGATCATCGACGGGTTCGACATGCTGCTGCCGGCGCTGGGCGAGACGCTCGGCTGGCAGCAGGCGGTTGCGGGACGGGAGGCGGTCTGATGCGAGATCTGTTGAGCGAGCTGGAGGCGGGCGATCCGGTCGATCCCGTCGAGCGGACCCGGGCCCTGTCGCGGCGTGCCCTGCCAAAGCGCTTCTACAAGGACGTCTCGCTCGGCTTGCAGGAGGGCGGCCATGCCGTGCTGCTCGACGGGCGCGCGGTGAAGACGGCCGGGCGCAAGCCGCTGGTGCTTGCCGAGGAGGCGCTTGCCCGGGTCGTCGCCGAGGAATGGCGGGCCCAGGGTGAGCAGATCGACCCGCAGACCATGCCGTTGACCCGGATCGCCAATGTGGCGATCGATTCGGTGCCGGCGCGCGCGGACGAGGTTGCCGACGATGTCGCCGCCTATGCCGGCAACGACCTCGTCTTCTACCGCGCGGAAAGCCCGCAGGAACTGGTCGAACTTCAGGAGGCCCATTGGGGGCCTGTCATCGCCTGGGCCGAAGCGCGCTATGGCGGACGCTTCCTCTTGGCCGAGGGGATCATGCCGGTCACCCAGGATGCGGGCCTGATCGCGCGCATCCGCGCAAGCCTGCAACCGTTCCCGGTGCTGCGCCTGACCGGGCTGCATGTCGCGACGACGCTTTGCGGGTCGGCGCTGCTGGCTCTGGCGCTGGCCGAGGGCAGGCTCTCGGCGGACGAGGCGTGGGCGGCCGCCTTTGTCGACGAGGACTGGAACATCCGCCTGTGGGGCACCGATCCGGAAGCCACCCAGGTCAGGGCATTGCGCCGCCGCGATTTCGACGCGGCGGCGTCGATCCTCGATGCCTGCTCCGGGCGCGATATCGGCTGACCTGATCCGGGGTGAGGGGTTTGATGAGGGACGGCCCGCCGGAGTGATCCGGCGGGCCGTTCTGCGTTTCAGGGCAGCGTTTCATGGCAGCGTTTCAGGGACGCGTTTCGACGTGGCGGGGATCAGGTGAGCTGGGCGGTGATGGTCCACACGGTGCTGGCCCCGCCATCGTCGGAACCCGTCGCCACCGAGGCGGTGGCAAGGTAGTTGCCCGAGGTCACGTTGTCCTGGGCGGTCGGCGTGCAGGGGCAGGCGCCGAAGTTGTTCGAGGGGGTGAAGGCGTAGTTCAGCGTGAGGGCGTAGCTGCCGTTGGCGGTCGTGATGGTGATGTAGCCCGAACAGGCGCCGTCCGTGCCGCCGCTCGAAAAGGCATAGCCGGAGGAACTGCCCTGGTCGGGAATGTCGGTCCCCTTGTCGAGGTCGTGCAGGTTGCCGACAACGCCGTCCGAGGCGGTGACGGTGAAGTCCGTACCGGAATTGTTGATGACCTTGACGAGGCTGGAATCGCAACAGCTCATGGGTGCAGTCCTTGCTGGAGGAAACGGAGCGACCGGGTGAACCGAAGGGCAGGATCGGCCCTGCGGCGGTTCTTCACCACATGCTGACCGGGGTCTGGCGCGCGACGAGCGCCGGGCGGACCTCCGCGGAAAGCAGGCTGGAGATATTGTAGGACTTGACGATGATCGGGTTCAGCCCGCTGACGATCGATGCCAGCGGCTGGTAACTCGGCGCGAACACGGTGATCATGTCCGTCATCTGCCAGCGCAGCACCACCATGTCGTCGGCGCCGGAATTGGTCACCGTGTCGGACACGTAGGAGGTGGTCTGTTCGTTGACGGAGACCTGCTGGAAAGTGGTCGATTGCGCATTGAGACTGGCGGAGATGCCGGCCGAGATCGGTCCCCAGCCGGCATGGGCGTCGACGCCGACGGAAGCCCCGACCGTGTCTTCGGTCGAGGAGGTCGTCTGGCGGCCGGAGACGATCGTGTAGCTCACGGTCCGGCTCTCCCCGACGCTCAGGCTGTAGCTGTCGCCCTGCAGGTTCCAGTATTGCTCGCGGGTGATGTAGTTGTCGGAACTCGCATTCGCCGGCGTGACGGTGGAGATCGCGACCATCACCAGAGGCGAGTTGACCGGGACCAGGACATCGGAGGTCGGCTGGGGGATCGAGCCGATGTCGTTCGGCTCGGTCAGGACGGAGTTGTCGACCGTATAGCTGGTCTCGCTCGTCGTCAGGGCATAGGCGCTTATGAAGCTGCCGCTCAGCGCCGAGGAGATCACCAGATAGTCGCCGTCCGTTCCGCCCACGGAAGCGTTGGAGCTCGGCTCGATATGGCCGAGAAGCACGCGGATGCCCGAGGCGGTCGTGTTGTAGAGCGCGATCCTTACGGGCAGCTTGTTGTAGACCTGGATGGTCACGGTCGTGTCCGTTTCGGTCGCATAGAGACGACCGGTCAGTGCCCTTGCGTAGAGATCGTTCATGAGGAATGCACCTTGTGGATGTGGCGTTCCGAGACGCTATCAAGGGGTGTGGCATCGTTCAATATCAAAAACTGCATAAACCAATCTTGCAATTCAAGGGTGTGAATGTTTACCTCGGCCGGTCGTGCGGGCGGCGCTCGCGATCCGGCTCCGCCGCCGGAGTTCCGTCGCCGGTCGTTTCCTTTTCGTTTCGGAGGGATCGTGCATGCGGGGCCGGGACTATCTGACCGTCGGTTTCTGGAACATCGAGAAGCACAACGTGCTCCCGGCGGAAGGGCAGGCGGCGTTCGAGAGCCAGATGCTGCGTCGCAGCAGTTTCGTCATGCGCTCCATAGATCGCTGGTTCACCTCCTCGCGCTTCGACATCCTCATTCTCGCCGAGGTCTCGCGGCGGCGCGACGGGGGCGACAGGTTCGCCCGCGAACTGGCAACGCGGCTCAGCCGCCGGATCGGCCTTCTGCAATTCGATATGCAGGGCGCCTTCCACTGGTCCGAGGGCAATGGCGACCAGGTCAGCCCCTGCAACTTTGCGGTCATCTGGAACAACAGCATTCCGCAGCTGAACGGCCTCGGCGGCCGGGTCCGGTTCTATTGGGAGCCGGACTGGGTGCGGCCGATGATCATCCTGCAGGGACAGACGCTGGCCGTTGGCGGTATCCACGCGAAGTCGGCGCGGTACGATCTTGCGCAGCAGGAGATACTGGAGGCCTGCCACCATCTCGACCAACTCGAGACGAGGGCGGTGCTGATCGGCGACATGAACATCCCCTACAACGAGTTTCCCAGGAACGCCGCGCGGGAACTGGCAAGTTTCGGCTGGGAGCGGCGACCGCCGGGACTTCAGGCAACGCATGTGTCTCGTGGTGGCGGCTACCGGCCAGCGGTTCTCGACTATATCTGGCACAATGAGGGCACGGTCCTGTGCAATCCCGATCCGCCCGATCCAGGTTACGACAGCTGGGACGAGAACGATCACGCGCCGATCCAGTACGATGTCGTCTGGAACGTCCGCGGTTACGACAAGGCCGACGAGATGGACTGGGACGAGCAGATGGCCTGACCCGGTTCATCGCCGCCGCCAGGTCGTCTCACGTGGCCGCGGCGCCGGGCTTTTTCACCAGGAGACCGTGCAGCACCAGCTCGACGTGGGCGGCGAGGAAGCGCTCGGTCTCGACGGGGTCGAAACGGTCGAAGGTCATCTTCCAGACGATGGTCATCACCGCCGGCGCGACGATCACCATCGGCAGGTCGGTGAGCGCGCTTTCGTGGACTTCACCACGCCGCACACCGCGCGCCACCAGCGCCGAGATCATCTCGCGGCCGCGGCTGATGACGCGGTGGTGATAAAGTTCGGCAATCGCCGGGAAGCGTCCGCCCTCCGTGATGATGATGCGCATCATCACATGCAGGCCCCCTTCGAACAGCGCCGCGTAGATGCGCGGCAACATGGCCCGCACGAGATCTTCCGTGGAGCCGGGAAAGGCGTCGACCATTCCCGAGACGTCGTCGAAGAACGGCGTCAGGCGCGAGGAGAGCGCCGCCTCGAACAGGTCTTCCTTGCTGGCGAAATAGCGGTAGATCGTGCCCTTGGCGATGCCGGCGCGCTTCGCGACATCCTCCAGCCGTGTCGCCGCGAAGCCGTTCTCGGCGAATTCCGCCAGCCCCGCGTCGATGATCTCGCCCGGACGGGCCTCCTTGCGCCGTCGCCTGCGCGGCGGGGTTGCCGGGGCGGTGTCGCTCTCCGTCATCGTCCTTGCATGTCCTTGCATTGCCTGTTAGTGACTTTCGGGTCATTAACAGGATCGTGTCATGTCATCAATCCCCGAGCCGAAGCCCGTCAAGGCCTGGGCTGCGGGCAGCCAGGACCGGGAAGATACGTCCGCCGCTGCCGCGCAGCCGCCATCGCTGCCGCTGAAGGTCGTCCGGCGCGGGGCGCCTGGCACGGCTGCGGCCAGAGGCCGACTATGGACGATCCCTGGCCGGCTGCGTAGCCTTGCGCTCGGTCTTGTCCTGCTTGTCGCGGGCGGGGCCGCCGGTGTCGTGTTTCAGGCGCGCGGCCTCGTGCCCTGGCCGGTGGGCGATCCCCGCCCGGCGGTACAGTCCGCTTCGGCCGGAACGGGTGCTGTTGTCGACGATGCCGGGCCGGAGGCCGTCTACGGGCTCGGCCGGCTGCTGCCGGACGGGTTTGTCGTCACCGTCGCGCCGCCCTTCGGTGCGGGCGATGCCCGCATGGCCGGCCTGCTGGTGGCGGAAGGCGACCGGGTCGCGGCCGGCGATCTTCTTGCCGAGCTCGACAACCGGCCGATACTCGAGGCTGCGGTTCTCTCCGCCGAGGCGACCGTGCGCCTGCGCGCGGCCGAGCTTGCGCAGCGGCGAGTGTCGGTTACCGCCAGCCTTGCCGAATCCCGGGCGGCCCTCGACCGCGCGCTGGTTGCCGCCGCCACCGCGCAGCGCGAATTCGCGCGCGCCGAGGAGCTGTTGGCGCGCGGCCACGTCACCCGGGCCACCTTTGACGCACGTGCGGCGGAACGCGACGCGGCGGAGCGGGCGGTGGAAAGCGCCCGTGCCACGCTCTCGCGCTATGCGGCGACGGATCCGGACGAGCAGACGGACATTGCCGTTGCGCGCAGCAATCTGGATGCCGCCCGGGCAGCACTTGCTGTGGCGCGCGGCGACCTTGCGAAATCCGTCGTGCGGGCGCCGATGGACGGCGTTGTCCTCGACATCCATGTGCGCCCCGGTGAGCGGCCGGGCACGGACGGCATTCTCGACATGGGCGAGGTCGACCGGATGGTCGCCGAGATCGAGGTCTACCAGTCGCGGATCGGCGCGGTCGAGGTCGGGAACCGGGTGGAGATCACCTCGGAAGCGTTCACGGGAACGATTCCCGGCCGGATCGAACGGATCGGCTGGGATGTCGGCCGGCAGACGGCGACGGGCGCGGATCCGGCCGCGCGCACCGATGCGCGCGTGGTGAAGGTCCGTGCGGCCATCGCCCCGGAGGCCGTTGCCCGCGTGCGCCGGCTGACCAACCTGCAGGTCACGGCGCGGATCGAGACGGGCCGCGCGACGGAGAGCGACATGGGTAGCGATGTGGGCAGCGATGTGGGCAGCAAACGGGGGAGCGGGAGGCGATGACCGCGCTGCTGACCCGGCTGCTGGGCCGCCTGCCGATCGGCTGGCTGCAACTCGTCCACAACAAGGGGCGGTTGGCGGCGGCGCTGTCGGGCGTTGCCTTTGCCAATGTGCTGATCTTCATGCAACTCGGCTTTCTCGGCGCCCTGATCGAGAGCATCCGTTTGCCCTACACGATCCTCAATGCCGACATTCTTGTCTCGGCCTCGGACGCCAACACCCTGTTCGACGGATCGCCGCTGCCGCGCAACCGGCTCTATCAGGCGCTCGCCGTCGAGGGCGTCGCCTCGGCGACCAGCCTCTATTACGGCCGCATCGACTGGAAGCAGCCGGACGGCACCATTCGCACCATGGACGTCTTCGGCGTCGATCCGCAGGGCGCTGCCTTCGACGAGCCGGCACTGGCACGGGCGAGCGAGGCCCTGACGCTGCCGGACGTGGCCCTGATCGACCGCAAGACCCGCAACGCGCCGCCCGGGCTCTTCGCCGCGATCGAGGCGGGTGAACCCTACCGTTTCGAGACGAAGGGGCGCGAGCTGACCGTCACCGGTACCTTCGCCATCGGCGGCGGGTTTTCCGCCGACGGCTATCTCATCGTCTCCGACCAGACCTTCCTGCGCCTGTTCCCGGCGCGGCTGCCGGGGGCGCCGAACTATGTTCTGGTGCGCCTTGCGCCCGAGGCCGGACGCGCGGCCGTGATCGCGGACCTCAGGGCCAGCCTTCCCGCTTCCGACAGCGCCGTGTGGACGATCGAGGAGGCGGCAACCCGCGACCAGCGCTTCCAGACGACACAGAAGCCGGTCGGTGTCGTCTTCGGCTTCGGCGTCGTCATCGGCGTGCTGGTCGGCGTGATCATCGTCTACCAGGTGCTTTCCACCGACGTTGCCGACCACATCCGCGAAT
Organism: Stappia sp.; assembly: GCF_965276915.1. Classification (GTDB taxonomy): domain Bacteria; phylum Pseudomonadota; class Alphaproteobacteria; order Rhizobiales; family Stappiaceae; genus Stappia. The sequence goes on along the minus strand of NZ_OZ255709.1, from coordinate 4,000,017 downwards.
ACGCCACCTTCAAGGCGATGGGCTATCCGCAGCGCTTCTTCCTCGGCATCGTCTTCGAGGAGGCCTTCATCCTGGCGCTGTTCGGCTTCGTGCCCGGTGTCCTGTTGGCGCTCGGCCTTTATGCGGCGGTCGCCGCGGGCACGGGCCTGCCGATCTTCATGCCGGCCGGCCGGCCGGTCTTCGTCTTCCTTGGAACGCTCTCCATGTGCGCCCTGTCGGGGGCCATCGCCACGCGCCGTCTGGCGCGCGCCAACCCGGCCGAGCTTTTCTGACCATGCAGGAGGATCCCGACACTGCCATTCGCGTCGCCGGCCTCGACCACTGGTTCGGCGAGGGCGAGGCGCGCAAGCAGGTGCTCTTCGACATCGACCTGGAAATCCGCCGCGGCCAGCTCGTCGTGCTGATGGGGGCGTCCGGCTCGGGCAAGACCACCCTGCTGACGCTGATCGGCTGCCTGCGCCGGGTGGAGGCGGGCTCGGTCGACCTGCTCGGGCATGAACTCAACGGCGCGCCGGAAGCCGAACTCGTCCAGTGCCGGCGCGATCTGGGCTTCATCTTCCAGGCGCACAACCTGCATGAAAGCCTGACCGCGCTGCAAAACGTCCGCATGGGGCTGGAGGTGCACGGCGCGCGGGTTTCCGGCGACTGGCGTGAGGCGGCGCGTCATGTGCTGGGTCTCGTCGGCCTGTCGGAACGGGTGGACTACCTGCCGGGCAATCTCTCCGGGGGGCAGAAGCAGCGCGTTGCGGTCGCCAGGGCGCTTGTCGGCAATCCGCCGGTGGTGCTTGCCGACGAACCGACCGCGGCGCTCGACAAGGAAAGCGGCTTTGCGGTTGTCGAGATGCTGCGCCGGCTCGGCCGCGAGCGCGGAACGACGACGCTGATGGTCACCCATGACAACCGCATCCTCGATCTCGCCGACCGCATCGTGCGCATGGAGGACGGGCGCATCGTCGAGGGGTGAGGGCGGCGGCGCTCAGATCTCGAAGTCGGGGATCTCGGCGACCGCGTCGCGCAGCTTTTCCGACCACATCCGCGACAGGTCCGCGAAATAGGCATCGTCCTCGGCGATCCGGGTCTGCCGGTGGGCGGAGAAGCTGTCGGTGTTGTAGAGCAGCATGTCGATGGGCATGCCGACCGAAAGGTTCGAGCGCAGGGTCGAGTTGAACGACAGCAGCACCAGCTTGGCCGCCTGGCCGAGGCGCATGTCGGCCTGGGTCACCCGGTCGAGGATCGGCTTGCCGTATTTGTGCTCGCCGATCTGCAGGAAGGGCGTGTCGGCGGAAGCCTCGATGAAATTGCCGGCCGAGTAGATCTGGAACAGGCGCGGCGCCTCGCCCTTGATCTGGCCGCCGAGCAGCATGGTGACGCTGAAATTCTCGGAATTGGCGGCAAGCGCGTCGCCGTCGATGGCACGCACGTCGCGCACCGCGCTGCCAACGATGCGGGCGGCCTGGAACATCGTCTCGACGCTGTGCAGCGTCGCGCGGCCAGGCTCGTCGCCGTGCAGCCGTTCCGTCAGCAGGCTGACAACCGACTGGGTGACGGCAAGGTTGCCGGCCGACATCAGGCACAGCACGCGCTCGCCGGGCTTTTCCCAGACATGCAGCTTCTTGAAGGTGGCGACATTGTCGAAGCCGGCATTTGTGCGCGTGTCGGCGGCCATCACGAGGCCGCGGTCGAGCTTCAGACCGACGCAATAGGTCATGACCAGTCAGTCTCCGAACGGGGAGGACGCAATCCTGTCCGGCGGTGCCTTGGCGATTCGCGCAAGCGCCGGACCCGTGTGATTTGACAGGTTCGGTTGCCCGCGGGCAATGCCTGTCATTGCTGACTTTGCTGCGATTCCCGGGAAACCGCCACCTCGACATCCATGTTTTCGCCGGACCCGCCTATGCGAATCCCGCGGATCGGCGCGGCGGAGCGGGAATCGAGCCCGCTGGTCAGGCGGATGTAGCGGTCGGTCGGGCAGACGCCGTTGGACACGTCGAAGCCGACCCAGCCGAGCGTCGGCAGCAGCACCTCCGCCCAGGCGTGATGCGCTTCGGAATCCTGCGCGTCCTCCAGCAGCATGTAGCCGGAGACGTAACGGGCGGGGATGCCGATCGAGCGGGCGGCCGCGATGAAGATATGGGCGTGATCCTGGCACACGCCCTCGCCGGTGTTGAGCGCGTCGACGGCCGATGTATGGACCTCCGTCACGCCGGTGCGGTAGGCGACCTTTTCGCGGATCGCCTGCATCAGGTCGTGAAAGCCGGAAACGGCCTCGTCATTGGCGCGCTCGGCCAGCGCACCCAGCCGGCGGATTGCCGGATTGGCCTTTGTCAGCGGTGTGAAGCGGAGGAAAACGGCATCGGGCGGGCCGGGCGTGGCGCCGACGACGCCGGCGCGGTCCTCGGTTTCCACCACGCCCTCGACGCTGACGCTCAACTCGCTCACCGGATCGCGATGGCTGACCACGTCCACCCGGTTGCAGAAGGCGTCGTTGTAATGCGCCGAGGTCTCGTAGCCCGGCACGTCGATTTTCCACGACAGGATCTTCTGTCCCGCGCTTGCCGGCGGAGTCAGGCGGAGCTGCTGAACCATATGGGCAAGCGGACGGTCGTAGCTGTAGCGCGTGACATGCTTGACGTTCAGGCGCATAGCGCGTGGGTCTCCCTCGGTCTTGGCGTCCGGCTTCGCCCGGCGGGCGTCCGGCTTCTCGCTGGCGTGCTCCCGCGCGGCGGGGGATCGCTGTGCGGCGGCCCGGCGGCCTCAGGCAAAGTGGTAGTCGGCGGCGAGCTGCGCGCCAAGCGCGTTGTTGCGGGCGATCATGTCGGACAGGAACTCGTGCAGCCCGCTGACGAAGATCTGGTGCATGGTGCCGGCCTCCAGCAGGTCATGCGTGCCTTGCGCCATGTCGCAGCTCATCGGCCTTTCGCCGTAGCGCTGGGTCAGTTCGCTCAGGCTCTCGTTGATCCAGTCGCAGCAATAGGCGAGCGAGCGCGGCATTTCCTTCCGCAGGATCAGGAACTCGGCGACGTTGAAGGGGCGTACCTGCGCGTCCCGATAGGCATGGCGATAGCTGCGATGCGCCGAAACCGAGCGCAGGATCGTCGACCACTGGTAGCGGTCGAGATCGCCTCCGACGACCTCGTTGTCGGGCAGCAGGATCCAGTATTTCACGTCGAGGATGCGCGCCGTGTTGTCGGCGCGCTCGATGAAGCAGCCGAACTGCGAGAAGTGATAGCCCTCGTCGCGCATCAAGGTGCCGAGCATGGCGCCGCGGAACAGCATCGAACGCTGTTTGATCCAGGACAGGAAACCCGGCAGCTTGTCGTCGGTCATGTGCTGCGGGCGCACTTCCATGAACTCGATATAGGTCGTGTTCAGGCTTTCCCACATCTCCCCGGTGATGGCGGTCCTGACCGAACGGGCGTTGTTGCGCGCCGCCTCGATGCAGGAGCGCACCGAGGAGGGATTGTCGGCGTCGAACAGCATGTGCGAGACGACGGCGCGCTTGGTCAGTTCGTCATACTTGTCGAAAAAGGCGAGATCGCAGCCGGCGCTGGTCAGCGTCGAGCGCCAGTCGTCGGCCGTGTCCTGGCCAAGGCGCGGGGTCATGGCGATGCGATAGCCGACCTCGAGAAGGCGGGCCATGTTCTCTGCGCGCTCGTTGTAGCGCGAGGTCCAGAATAGCGAAGCGGCGGTGCGGCCGAGCATGTCGTGTCAGTCCTCCAGAACCCAGGTGTCCTTGGTGCCGCCGCCCTGGCTGGAATTGACCACCAGGGAGCCTTTCTTCAGTGCCACGCGGGTCAGTCCGCCAGGGGTGATGCGCACCTTGTCGCCGACCAGCACATAGGGCCTGAGGTCGACATGGCGCGGGGCAAGTCCCGAGGCAACATGGGTGGGGCAGGCCGAGAGCGACAGGGTCGGCTGGGCGATGTAGTTGGCGGGGTTGGCCTTCAGGCGCTTGGAGAATTCGGAGATCTCCCGCTTGGATGCGGTCGGGCCGATCAGCATGCCGTAGCCGCCCGAACCGTGCACCTCCTTGACCACCAGTTCCGGCAGCTTGTCGAGCACATAGGCCAGGTCGTCCTCGCGCGAGCAGTTCCATGTCGGCACGTTCTTCAGGATCGGTTTCTGGCCGGTGTAGAACTCGATGATGTCCGGGACGTAGGCATAGATCGCCTTGTCGTCGGCAATGCCGGTTCCCGGCGCGTTGCAGATCGTGACGTTGCCCGAGCGGTAGGCGTCGAACAGGCCCGGCACGCCGAGCATGCTGTCGGGACGGAAGGTGAGGGGATCGAGGAACGCGTCGTCGATGCGCCGGTAGATGACATGCACCTGCTGCGGCGAGCGGGTGGTGCGCATCCACACCTTGCCGTCCTCGACATAGAGGTCGCGCGCCTCGCACAGTTCCACGCCCATGCTGTCGGCCAGGAACGCGTGCTCGAAATAGGCCGAGTTGAAGATGCCGGGCGTCAACACGCAGATGGTCGGGTCGCCCTCGCAGTTCTTCGGGGCAACGCTCTCCAGTGTTTCGTAAAGCAGGTCGGGATACTGGTCGATCGGAGCCACCCGGTTCTGCTGGAAGAGCTCGGGGAACATCCGCATCATCGTTTCCCGGTTCTCCAGCATGTAGGAGACGCCGGAGGGGGTGCGGGTGTTGTCCTCCAGCACGTAGAAGTCGTTCTCGCCGACCCGTACCAGGTCGGTGCCTATAATATGGGCATAGACACGGCGCGCCGGGGCAAAGCCGATCATCTCGGGCAGGAACGCTTCGTTCTGGACGATCAGGTCGGCGGGAATGCGGCCGGCGCGGATGATCTCCTGACGGTGGTAGATGTCATGCAGGAAAGCGTTGAGCGCGCGCACCCGCTGGTCGATGCCGGCGGACAGGCGGCGCCATTCGGCGGCCGAGATCACCCGCGGGACGATGTCGAAGGGGATCAGGCGCTCGGTCGCCGCCGAGGTGCCGTAGACGGCGAAGGTGATGCCGAGCCTGCGGAAGATCGTCTCCGCCTCGCGGGACTTCTTGCGCATCTCGGCCGGCGACATCTTGCCGAACCAGTCCGCAAGGCGCCGGTAGGGCGCGCGCGGATTGCCCTCGGCGGTCAGCATCTCGTTGAAAAACTCGTTCTCCCCCATGCTGCCTCGATCCCCTCGTCGTTGCTCTTGTTGTGTTCTGCCGCTTTTCAAGCCGCTTGAACCGGTTCCGCAGCGTCGTGCGCCTGCCGGAGCGGTTGAACCGGGACGATGACGCGGTTGTCACCGTGCCGTTCGTCTGCATGGGTCATGTTTGCAAGTGCGGCTGTCCCCTCCAAGTCCGAAATTGCGCCAGTGCCTGTCCAGGTTTTCACCTCGCGCGGGGAGCCTGAACAGCTTGATCTTTCTGACCTGAGCTTAACGGGTTGGCGGTCTGCGTCAAATGTGGCGAATGGCGGAGGCTGCCGGGCGGGTTGGGGAGGGTGCCCTGCCGGTGGCCTTGCGCAGAACGAAAAAGGGGCGGCTTCGCGAAGGAAGCCGCCCCCTGGTTCGGGACCGTGGCCGGTCGGATCAGGCGGCCTTGCCGGCAGCCTCCGAGACAAAGCCGTCGATCGCGGTCTGCAGCTGCTCCGCCCGCTCGTTCAGCGTCTTGGATTCTTCCTGCAGCTGGTCGGCAAGATGGCTGTTGTCCTGGGTCATCTCGCCGACCTTGTTGACGGACAGGGTCAGGGTTTCGGTATTGTTGGTCGACACCTGCGCCGCCTGGGCGATCTCTCCTGTCGCCTCCTCCTGCTGGCGGACCGAATAGGCCAGGTCGTCGATGAAGCCCTGGATCTCGAGCATGATGCCGTTGATCGAGTTGATCGAGGTGACCGAGCTGGAGGTGGATGTCTGGATGGCCTCGATCTGGCTGCGGATGTCCTCGGTGGCGCGCGCCGTCTGGTTTGCGAGCGTCTTGACCTCGGCGGCGACGACAGCGAAGCCCTTGCCGGATTCTCCGGCTCGGGCCGCCTCGATGGTGGCGTTGAGGGCCAGAAGATTGGTCTGCTCGGCGATGTCCTGAATGAGCCCGATTACCGTGCCGATGCTGTCCGCCATCTTGTCGAGACGGTTCATGTTCTCGCTCGCCTGCGACGAGACGCTTGTCGCGGATTCGATCCGCGTCTTCACATCCGTGATGCGGGACGAGATCTCGGCCAGCGACGAGGTCAGCTCGGTTGTCGCCGATGCCACGGTCTGCGCGGCCGAGCCGGCTTCCGTCGTTGCCGCCAGCGAGCTGCGGGACTCCGTGTCGGTTGCCTGCGCCGACTGCTTCAGCGAGCTGGACATGCCCTGCAGGTCGTGCACCGAGACGGTCAGGTCCTTGAAGATCGAGGAAACGCGTTCCTGGAAGCTGCGGGCGATCCGGTTGCGCTCCTCGGTCAGGCGCTGTTTCATCGCCGCCGCTTCCTCGGACCGGCGTTCCTCCATCTGTCGCTTGTCGATCAGCGACTGGCGGAACGATTCCAGGGACACCGCCATGTCGCCGATCTCGTCCTTGCGGCCGAGCGCGCGGATGCTGGTGTCGATCTCGCCGCCGGCCACCGCCGTCATTTCATCGCCGAGCCGGGTCATGGAGCGAAGCACCCGCAGATAGACGACGGCGATGATGCCGGCGAGTGTCAGAAGCGTCGCCAGCACGCTGGCGAGCAGGGTGGTCTGGGCAGTGTTCCGGGAAGCCTCGGCGTCCTGGACCGCGCCTTGCGTGCGGGCCTCCATGAGCTGGTAGAACCTGTCGACCGGCTTCATGATCTCGGCCTTGATAGTGTGATACTGGCTGCTGTGCAGCATCTTTATCGGCCTGAGCGGATCGTTGCCGGCGATCGGCTTGCCGTCCTTGTCGAGGCCCTTGACATAGTTCATGGCCTCGACCTCGAGCGCGACGAGGCCATCCGAGTTGCTCTTTGCCTCGTTCAGAAGCTCGAACTCCGCGTCGGTGAACCCGAGATCCCGCATCTGGTCGAGAAGCGCCGCCGCGGCGCCGTCGGGGCGTGGCTTGGCATCGCCGGCCGCGACAAAATCCCAATAGATGCGATGGTAGCCCTGCGGCCTCGGCTTCTTGCCGTCGCGGATGGCGAGAATGTCGTTGTACTGCTGTTCGTAGGCCGAATCTCCCGTGGCCACATAGGTGCGCGCAAGTCGTGTCAGATCATCCGAACCCTGGCGCAGTTCATCTGCAAGAAGGTAGGAGTTATACTTGCGTTCGATGGCCGTGGTGACCCGATCCGTCGCGACCTGTGTCTCGTTCAGCGCATAGATGAGGGCGGCCGACGTTGCTATCGCCGCGCATCCTCCGGCGAGGATGTAAGTAATGATACGCATACTGCCTCCGGCAAACCTGATAACTATGCGGACGATCGCAGTGCGGACTAAATAATTCCTGAATCCATCTGCGTAACTTATCGTAATCATCAAGTTTAAATATGCATCCACAGGTTGTTTTTGGATTTTCTTGAATAATTTTCCCTATCCGAAGCAAAGGCTTGGCGCTTTGGTGCCCTTTGCGGGATGGGGCGCGACGTGATGCGGCGGCCCGCCGCGCCCGACATGTTTTTTAAATCACCTGACCGAACTCGATTCCCGCCGGTTCGATCAGGGCGAGAAAGGCCGCGCAATCGGGATTTCCCTGCCAACTGTCGCAGATTCGAATCGCGCTTTCCTGGCTGTCCGCGAAGGCGAGATCGAGGAAGCTGCCGTCCTGAAGCCGGACGAGGCGCTGTCCGCGCCAGCCGGGCAGACGGGAGAGGTGTTGCGCGACCATACGCTCATGCGCCTTGCGCATGTCGTCTTCGCTCACACCGGGCTTGAGGTGGAAACGGCCTATTTCCATCCCCTCGGCTGCGGCCATGGCGACCTGCGGGCGGGTTTCGGCGGAAAAATGCGCCATGCCGACGAGTTCACTGATGCTCTCGCGAAATCCGGCGAAGTCCGGCGATCCCCCGACGAGCGCCGCCGCGTTGCGGGCGTCTTCAAGACTGGCCCAGGTGACGATGTCGACCCGCTCAGTCCGGTCCTGGGCGCCGCTGAGCGGCACCCATCCGACAAATCCGGGAAGGCCCTTTGCAAGGTCCCGGGCGGCGCGGCGCTGGACGTCCGCTGTTTCGGGGTTTGCGATGCGGTAGGTGACGACTTCCATGCATGGACCGTTCATGAGTTCCTCCTTGGTTGCAGGAGCCGCCATCTAAGGCACTCATGCTGACACCTTCTGTCAGGGGTGTGGTCTAGGGTCCGGCCATGAAGGTCTTTCGGCTTTTTGCACTTCTCGACCACCTGCGCAGCGCGGTATCGCCGGTTTCCGCCGAGGTCCTGGCGCGCGCGCTCGACGTCTCGCCGCGCACGATCTATCGCGACATGGCAACGCTGCAGGCGATGGGCGCGCCGGTGCGCGGCGAGGCGGGGCTCGGCTACCAGCTCGAGCGGGGATATTTCCTGCCGCCGCTGCGCTTCGATGCGGATGAGCTGGAGGCCGTCATGCTTGGCCTGCGCCTGGTCCGGGCGCGTGGCGACAGCGCCCTGCGGGCGGCTGCCGAACGGGCGTCGGGCAAGATCGGCGCGACGGTCGCCGGCGATGCCGGCAACCCGTTCCAGCACCTGCCGCTGCGTGCTGTCTCAAGGCGCAAGGCCGGAGAGGAAATCGCCAACAGGTGGCTGCCGCTGTTTCGCGGCGCCGTCCGGGAGCGGCGTCTTGTCCGCCTCGGCTATGTGGACCTGGAGGGGCGGGGGAGCGTCCGCCAGGTCCGCCCGCTCGGCCTGACGCTGTTCGACGAGGTCTGGCTGCTCACCGCCTGGTGCGAGCACCGGTCCGGGTTTCGCAATTTCCGCCTCGACCGGATCGCGGAAGCGGCGGAGACGGGCGGCCGCTTTCGCCATGAAAGCGGCCGGCGGTTTCAGGACTATCTGGCGAGCCTGCGCGAGCCGGGCCCGGAGGCCGGCGGCTCCGCGGATCAATCGCGCTCGAAGGGGCTGAACAGCGGCGTCTCGCAGATATAGCCGACAAGACAGCGCGGGGCGTCGCGCGTTTGCTGCACCTCGGGGCGAACCGCCTCCCAGTGGTCGCAGAAGCGCGGGCCGGCGACGAAGCGCTGATAGGTGTGGCGGCCGGTGGTCATCACGATGGCGCCGTGCCGCGCCACCAGCGATTGCGCCTGGGCGCAGCTCATCCGGCGCAGATCCGGGCGCTGCGCCTCGGCCGGCTTTGGCAAGCCGGCGACGAGGGCAAGGCCGGCAAGGGCCACGGCGATCGGCCGGAGGCCGGCACGGTGTCCCCGGGAACTGTCAGTGCGGTCGCGCTTGCGCATCGTGCTGGCCTGCATGGTCGGGTCTCCTGACTGTCGTCCTGCCGCGTCTGGCGCCGCAGGCTGCAAACTCTGCCGTGCCTTCGCGGCAAGGTGATGGCGGAACGGGCCGGCCGCCGCCATCACCCCGGGGTCGGGTCATTCCCGGTTTCAGTCCCAGTCGGGGGCGAAGTCCGGGTCGATGCCGCGGCCGTCCGGGCGGGCAAGGCCGCCGATCGTGGCCATTTCATCGTCTGTCAGCTCGAAATCGAAGATCGCGGCATTCTCGGCAAGCCGGCCCGGGTTCGCCGTCTTCGGGATCGCGGCGACATTGTCCTGCTGCACCAGCCAGCGCAGGGCGACCTGCACTTCGCTCTTGCCGTGGCGCTTGCCGATGTCGCGCAGGGCCTGGGGTTCTGTGACGCGGCCCTTGGCGATCGGCGAATAGGCGGTGAGCGCCATGCCGGCGTTCTCGAGCGCACCGCGTACCGTCTCCTGCGACAGGAACGGGTGGTACTCGACCTGGTTGACGGCAAGCCGTCCGCCGGCGAGATCCTGGGCCTCGCGCACCATCGCGGCGGTGAAGTTGGAGACGCCGATCGCCCGCGTCCAGCCGCGCTCGCGTAGCTCCGTCAGTGCCTCCATCTGCTCCTTCATCGGCACGCGCGGGTTGGGCCAGTGGATCAGGAACAGGTCGAGATGGTCGAGCCCGAGCCGGTCGAGGCTGTGTTCGCACGACTTCAGCATCTTTTCCGGATCGAGACTGTCGTGCCAGACCTTGGTGGTCAGGAAATAGCTGTCGCGGGGCTGGCCGGCGGCGCGCAGGCCGGCGCCGACATCCTTCTCGTTGTCGTACATGGCCGCCGTGTCGACATGGGTCCAGCCGCTCTCGAGGGCGGCGCGCACCACGTCGCGGCAGATCTCGCCGGAGAGCGGCCACGTGCCAAGCCCGAGGGCAGGCATCTCGATACCGCCGACGATCAGGTGTTTCATGGGGAGGTCCTTCCCTTGGGGGTGATGGCGGGTGCGCTGACGCTGCGTAAAGAAAAGGCCCGGCCGGCACCTGCACCCGCCTTGAAGGGGGAGCGGGCGCCGACCGGGCCATCGTCAGCTTGCTGTCGGCCCGCTGTCCGCCTCACATGGCGGGCGGGCCGGCAGGTGTTCAGTCGAGATCGGCGACCGTCGTCGCGATCTTGCCGACCAGGCCGTACTCGATCGCCTCTTCGGGGCCCATCCAGTAGTCGCGGTCGGTGTCCTTCTCGATCCGCTCCATCGGCTGGCCCGTGGCGGCGGCGAAGAGATGGTTGAGGCGGTCGCGCATCTTGAGGATCTCGCGTGCCTGGATCTCGATGTCGCTGGCCTGGCCGCCGGCGCCGCCGGACGGCTGATGCAGCAGGAAGCGGGTGTTCGGGGTGCAGTAGCGGCGCTCCTTGGGCACCGAGATGTAGATCAAGGCACCGGCGCTCGCCACCCAGCCCATGCCCAGAATGCGGACTTCCGGGGCGATGAACCTGATCGTGTCGTGGATCATGTCGCCGGATTCGACGTGGCCGCCGGGAGAGGAGACGATCACGGTGATCGGGTCGTGCGAGACCTGCGCCATGGCCATCAGCCGGGCGCTGACGTCGCGGGCCAGCTCCTGGGTGATCGGCCCGGTGATCAGCACCGTGCGCGCGTCGAACAGATGCTTGTCGACCTGGATGGACGGCGGCGTCTTGGTCTTGTCCTCGTCCTCGTCGTCGAGGCGGCTCGGCACATCGGTCGTCTTGTTTGTCATGTGCAAGATCTGCTCCTTGTGAAGACGGAATCGGCCGCGTGCGGCCCTGTCTCGAACCCCATACTTAGGCGATGCGCGCCCGCGCGGCAAAGGGGTTCTCGCAAGAAGGTTGCCTGACGGGCGGTCGGCGGGCGGCTGGGCTGTGGACGCCGGGGACAGCCGCCGCGCGATCCCGCGATGTTTGCGCCTCTCGCGCGCCCGGCAATGCGTCGCTATAACCGGCAGATCGACGGACCGGGGCATCGTCCCCCAGTGAACGGATCGCCATGACCACGCCTCGCGATGCACTCGACCGCAAGCTGATCGCACTCCTGCAGATGAATGCACGCATGCCGACCTCGGACCTTGCACGGCGTCTCGGGGTGGCGCGGTCCACCGTGCACGAGCGCATTGCCAGGCTGGAGCGGTCGGGGGCGATCGCCGGCTACACCGCCGTGCTGGCGCGGCCGGATACGGGCAACATTGTGCGGGCGCTGGTCATGCTGGCGGTGGAGCAGCAGCAGGTGCGCGAGACGCTGAAGCGGCTGGCCACCTTTCCCGAGATACGCACCTGCCTGACGATTGCCGGCGAGTTCGACATCTTCCTCGTCGTCGAGGCGCCGCAGCTCGAGGATCTCGACGAAGCGCTCGACGAGATCGCCGTCGTGCCGGGCGTCCGGCGCTCGCAGTCCGCCATCGTGCTGGCCTCGAAATTCGACCGCAGCCCGGCCGGCATGCCGCCGGCAAGCTGACGGCAGCCTGCACATCGTTTCTCAGGCGGACGTGTCGCCGCCGCCGCCCTTGCGGCGGATCTCGGCCGCGGCGACGCAGAGCGCCATGGCAAGGCACAGCGTGCCGGAAAGCGAGCGGAAGGCGCCGAGATCGGCTTCCGCCACCTCGATCACCGTGCGTGCCGGCTGGATCAGCGGCGAGAACGGCGAATCCGTCACCGCCAGGACCGGCACGCCGCGCGCCGCCGCCGCATTGGCGACATCGACGGTCAGCGCGGTGTAGGGGGTGAAGCTGATCGCGACGACGAGATCGTCCGATGTTGCGGCAAGCGCCTGTTCGGGGCCGAGCGAGGCGAGGTTGTCGACAAGCACCGCCGCCATGCCGAGCTTCGACAGTGCATAGGCCATGTAGGCGCTGACGGGAAAGGCCCGTCGCTGGCCGATCAGGTAGATCACCCGGGCGCGGGCCATGGCACGCGCCGCCTCGTCCATGGTGGCCGGCGAGAGCGTGTTGCGCAGCCGCAGCAGCGAGGCGACGGCGGTGTCGACGAAATCGCCGAACAGGGCATGGGCACCTTGCGTTTCGCCCGCGCGCCGGCGCAGCACTTCCAGCCGCTCGTCATAATCGGGCCAGCGCTCGCGCAGCCTTGCGCGGAACACGTCCTGCAGTTCCGAAAAGCCCTGGTAGCCGAGAGACTGGGCAAAGCGCACCAGGGTCGAGGGCTGCACGCCGGCCTGCTCGGCGATGACGGCAACCGTTCCGAACGTCACGTCGTCTGGCCGGTCGACGGCAAAGGCCGCCACCTGCGCCAGCCGTTTCGGCATGGCGGGCTTGCGCTCGATCAGCAGCGCCCGCAGCGCGTCGTAGTCGCGCGGGGCTGCGGGGACATCGTCCTGTTCCTTGTCGCTGCTGGCGCTCACCGGCCTGCCTCCCTTTCGCCTTCCGCTGCGTCCCGCACGCGCCGAAGCGCGCACGAGGCGGATTTCAGCTTGACACCGCGAAAGCAAAAATGGAATAAAAATTCCATATGATGTTTTTTGGAATGCATCATTCTGAAATTTCCGGATGCCGCGCGGGAGGAGCCGGTGGCCGGAAACCGGCGAGGCGGCGCGCCAGGGGCCGCAACACAATCATTGAACGGAGCCCCGAAACGGGGACGATGGGAGGAAAGCACATGAAACGGTTCGTCACTCGCTTGCTCACGGCCGCGGCCGTGGTCGGTTTCGCCGCCACTGCCGGCACCGCGCCGGCAACGGCCGAAGATATCAATATTATCGTGGTTAGCCATGGCCAGGCTGCCGATCCGTTCTGGTCGGTGGTCAAGAACGGCGTTGCCAAGGCCGGCGAGGACATGGGCGTCACGGTCGACTACCGCGCGCCCGAGACGTTCGACATGGTGGCGATGTCGCAGCTGATCGATGCCGCGGTCAACCAGGAGCCGCAAGGGCTGATCGTCTCGATCCCGGACGCGGATGCGCTGGGCGATTCGATCCGCAAGGCGGTTGCAGCCGGCATCCCGGTGATCTCGATGAATTCGGGGTCCGACGTTTCCGCCTCGCTTGGCGCGGCGCTTCATGTCGGCCAGGAAGAATACGACGCCGGCAAGAAGGCGGGCGCGGCGCTCGCCGAAATGGGCGGCAAGAAGGGGCTCTGCGTCAATCACGAGGTCGGCAACGTCTCGCTCGACCAGCGCTGCCAGGGCTTTTCCGACGGCTTCGGCGGTCCGGTGACCGTCCTGCCGACCACCAACGACCCGGCCGAGATCCTCGCCAAGGTCAAGGCTGCGCTCGCCTCCGACGGGGACATCGACACGGTGATGGCGCTTGGCGCCTCGCTTGCCGGTGAACCGTCCCTGCAGGCGGTCAAGGACAGCGGCATGCTCTCGCAGGTGAAGGTCGCGACCTTCGATCTCTCCGCCAACTTCCTGCAGGCGGTGGCCGATGGCGAGGCCGCCTTCGGCATCGACCAGCAACAGTATCTGCAAGGCTACCTGCCGGTCGTGTTCCTGGCCAACCATGCCCGCTACGGCCTGATGCCGGGCGGCAACGTGCCGTCGGGTCCGAACCTGATCACCCAGGAAAAGGCGGCCCAGGTGGTCGAGTTGTCCGCACAGGGCATTCGCTGAGACAACGACCGCGCGGGGAGGGCGTGTCCTCCCCGCGCGGCCCGTCCGGCGCGGGTAATCCGCTGCCGGCCAGCATGCGCGCCGGTGTCCGGCGGACAAGGAACGGGTTCTTCAAGATGAGCGATGAACAGGCGGCCGCCTCTCCGCCCGTGCCGGCGGACGAGCGGCTGAGACAGACAACCGTGATGACGAAGCTCCTGCGCCGGCCCGAGCTCGGCGCGCTTGCCGGCCTCGTGCTGGTGACGGGCTTCTTCATGCTGGTCGCCAATCCGGCGATGTTCTCGCTCGCCGGCGTGATGAACTTCATGGCGCCTGCGGCCCAGCTCGGCATCCTCGCCATCGGCGCCGCGCTGCTCATGGTCGGCGGCGAGTTCGACCTTTCGGTCGGCTCCATGGTCGCCTTTGCCGGGCTCGCCTTCGGCGCGGTGCTGGTCACCTGGGAAATGCCGCTTGTCGTCGCCATTGTCGCGACGCTCGCCTTCGCCGGCGGCATCGGCGCGCTCAACGGACAGATCGTTTTGCGCACCGGTCTTCCTTCCTTCATCGTGACGCTGGCCTTCCTGTTCATCCTGCGCGGGCTGACGCTGGTGGGTCTCAAATGGGCGACCGGCGGGGCGACGCAGCTGCGCGGCGTCAAGGAAGCCGCCAGTGACAGCCCGGTGCTGGAGTTTTTCTCGGGCGAGGCCTTCGAGGGGCTGTTCGCCTGGCTCGCCGCCAACGGCTATACCGACACGTTCCGCAACGGGCTGCCCAAGGTCACCGGCGTTCCGGTCGAGATCCTGTGGTTCGCCGCGCTTGCGCTGGTCGCAACCTGGATCCTGCTGCGCACCAAGTTCGGCAACTGGATCTTCGCCGCCGGGGGCGATGCCAATGCGGCGCGCAATTCCGGCGTGCCGGTCACGCGGGTGAAGACCATCCTGTTCATGGCGACCGCCATGTGCGCGGCGCTGGTCGCCATCCTGACCGTTCTGGATGCCGGCTCGACCGATGCGCGGCGCGGCTTCCAGAAGGAGTTCGAGGCGATCATCGCGGCGGTGATCGGCGGCTGCCTGCTCACCGGCGGTTACGGGTCGGCGATCGGCGCCTTCTTCGGCGCGATCATCTTCGGCATGGTGCTGATCGGCCTCACCTATACCGGCATCGACCAGGACTGGTACCTGGTCTTTCTCGGCGGGATGCTGCTGATCGCGGTGCTGTTCAACAACTTCATCCGCAAACGCGCGACAGGGGAGCGCTGATCATGGGCAGCATCTCATCCTCGATCGCTTCCGCCGTGCCGCCCCTCATCGAGGTGCGTGACCTCGTCAAGCATTTCGGTTCGGTCATCGCGCTGGGCGGCGTCTCGATGAACGTTCATGCCGGCGAGGTCCTGTGCCTGCTCGGCGACAATGGCGCCGGCAAGTCGACGCTGATCAAGACGCTGTCGGGCGTGCACCGGCCGACTTCGGGCGCTTTCGAGGTGGAGGGCCGCCCCGTCTCCTTCTCCAGCCCGCGCGACGCGCTCGATGCCGGCATCGCCACGGTCTACCAGGACCTGGCGATGATCCCGCTGATGTCGATCACCCGCAATTTCTTCATGGGGCGCGAGCCGCTGAAAGGGGTGGGGCCGTTCAAGTACATGGACATGACCCATGCCGACGCGGTGACCCGCGAGGAAATGCACCGCATCGGCATCGACGTGCGCGATCCGCAACAGGCGGTCGGCACGCTGTCGGGCGGCGAGCGGCAATGCGTCGCCATCGCACGCGCCGTCTATTTCGGCGCCAAGGTGCTGATCCTCGACGAGCCGACCTCGGCGCTCGGTGTCGCCCAGACCTCGATGGTGCTGAAATACATCAACCAGGTGCGGGCGAAGGGGCTCGGGGTGATCTTCATCACCCACAATGTCCGTCACGCCTTTGCGGTCGGCGACCGCTTCACCGTGCTCAACCGGGGCAAGACGCTCGGCACCCACGGCAAGAGCGAGATCACCATCGACGCGCTGCAGAACCTGATGGCCGGCGGCAAGGAGTTGCAGGACCTTGGCGCGGAGCTTGGCGGCACGGTCTGAGGGCGATTCAATCGGGCAGGTTCGGCGGGGCTCCCTCCCACATCAAGGGTCCCGCCAAACGGCGAAACTCGGCCGCGGGCTTGTCCGCGGCCGCTTTTTTGTCACGTCGTCCTCAGCGTTCCCTGCGCCGCAACCCGCCAAACAGGATCATTGCCAGGAAGGGCAGCGACGGCCACTGGAACCAGAGCGTTCCCGGGCCTGTCAGCATGTTGAGGATGAAGAAGAAGGCGATGCCGCCGACGGCTGTCTGGACCCGTCGCGACTGGGACCGGTACCAGCCGAGCGCGGCGTGGACCGCCTGCCCGAGGGGCCGCTGCTCCGGTGACGGGATGGCGGGCGCGGACATGCCGGCGGGGTTGCCGTCCCGCGCCGGACGGGCCGCGTTGTCGCCGCCGACACGGATGCGCCAGGTGTCGACCGGATCGGAAATGTTCTTGACCGCGTGGGCGCCCAGCGGCTCGAAGCCCATGGCGAGTTTCGATTTCACCTGGTCGTGGACCGTGCCGGAAATGACGATGCCGCCGGGTTCGGCCATCTGCTGCAGGCGCGCGGCGATGTTGACCCCGTCGCCATAGATATCGTCGCCCTCGACCATCACGTCGCCGAGATTGAGCCCGATGCGGAAGGCCATGCGCTCGGCCTCGGGAAGCGCCTCGTTGCGCTTCGCCAGCTCGCCCTGGATCTCGGTGGCGCAGCGCACGGCCTCGATGACAGAGGCGAACTCGACGATCACCGCATCGCCCCAGGTGTTGACGATGCGTCCGTCGCGGGCGGCGACCAGCCCGGCGATCGCCTCGCGGCAGGTGCGAAGCCGGCCGAGCGTGCCGTCCTCGTCGGCCTCCATGAGCCTGGAATACTGGACCGCGTCGGCGCAAAGGATTGCCGCCAGCCGCCGTTTGACCTGGCTCATGAGCCTCGTCCCCGAGTTGCTTCAGGTCTCTTGAATGGCTCTTTGCAGGCCCGAGTTCAAGTCGGGTGGCGCAAGAAAGCGATCCGGCCGGGTCCCTCAGCCGGTTGCCGTCATCTTTTCCAGCCGCCTGAGGTCGGCGGCGACGATCATCCGGTGGGCGAGGGCGACCGGAACCATGTAGAGCCTGCCGAACAGATTGTGCACCTTGACCGAGCTGGTCACCCGATAGGTCCGCTCTTGCGCCGACAGCCAGGTCATCACGTCGAGATGGCGGTCGCGGACGCTCAGAACCAGGTCCGTGTCGCTTGCGTGCTCGACCAGGAAGAAGTCGAGCCGCTCGCCCGGCGCGACGCTGGTCCGTCGCGCGCCGGAAAAGCCCGAGATCGGCGCGACGCCGAAGCTGCCTGAGATCGCGTCCCGCACCCGCATGGCGGCGGCCAGAAGCGGCGATGGCCCTGAGCGGATGAGGTTCCATCCTTCCAGCGCGGTCACCGGCCGGTCGAGCGTCACGGAGCGCGCATGCAGGAAGGCGAGCTCGCTTTCGGGGGCGACCAGATAGGGCGGGCCGGAACCAGGGATGGTGGCAGCGGAGGCCATGGCTGCGGAGGCAAGGGCGCGCGGGTCGGTGTCGGGCATCGTGGGCTCGCGGGGTGCTGCCGGCGCCCCCTGGCGCCAGCCGACCCGGATCACGCTAGCAGCGCTTCCCCATGGTTGCAGCGCGCGCATTGACGCAGCCTTTGGCGGCAGTGCCGCTCAGCCGGCAAAACCGCTCTTGTAGAGCAGGGGCAGGGCGAGTGTCGGGGAGACGGCGAGGCCGGCGACGATCAGCAGGATCGCCGTCCGGTGCGGGGCGAGGACCGGCTGGCCTCCCGGCCTTGCCCTTGCGGCGAGCGTGTCGATCAGCAGCGGGATGAAACAGAGCACGCAGAAGGCCCCGATCACCGGCAGGATATGGGGAAACGGCAGCCAGAGCGCGAGAACGGCAACGGTCTTCCAGAACCCGCCACTCTTGAAAAGAAAGGCAAAGCCGAGAAGGCAAACGACCAGCCCGGCAAGGCCGGAAAGCAGATGTGTCGCCATCGTGGAAACGTCCATGCCGCTCGAAAGGCCCGCCACCGGCATCGCGGCGGCCAGCAGGATCAGCCCGGTGTTGGGAACAGTGCCCTTGCCCCGAAACAGGCAGACAAGGCCGAACCCGACAAAGGCCAGGCTCATGATCTGATTGTAATCGAACATCGGGCAATCCTCGTTTGGCGAAATGTCACTGATGCGAAAAGGCGCGGGCGCGTAAGGAGAGGGGGAAGCACCTGACTGCCCGTCGAGACTGCCTCAAATCCACTACCCATAGGTTTCGCCGGTCTGGCCCGCCGATGTCGGAAGCCTCCACGCCCGCAGCGCCCGCTGAGAGCCGTCACGCCGGCCGGGGTTGCCAATGGATCCCCGCTCGGGGGCGGGGATGACGGCGGAGAGGGGGGCAAGGGCGGCGTGACATCGGCGGCGGGGTTGGCCGGTGCCCGCTCCCCCCTCTGTCCCCTTTTCGGGGACATCTCCCCCTCAAGGGGGGAGAGGGGCGCGCGTGGCGATGCCCGTAGTCCTGTCATTCCGCCTGCGACCCGTTCCCAACCGTTACCCCACCCTCAGGCCGTCACCCCACTCTCCGCGCGTCACCCCCGCCGGAGCGAAGCGAAGAGCGGGGGCCCATTCGTTCCCGGAGCGGGAGTGATGGGATTGGGGTGGTCGCGCAGCGCTCCGCTGACACGGGCAGTGTCGGTACAAGGCGGAGGCGGCGAAGGGCCCCATGCCTGTCGAGATCGGCGAGAGCCATCACACATGCCGGGGTTGCCAATGGATCCCCGCTCGGGGGCGGGGATGACGGCGGAGAGGGGGCCAAAGGCGGCGTGTCGCCGCCCCACCCTCATGCCGCCGCCCCACTCTCCGCGCGTCACCCCCGCCGGAGCGACCGCGAAGAGCAGGGGCCCATTCGTTCCCGGAGCAACCGCAATGGGGACGCGGTGGCGGCGTGCCGGTTCGCCGGCACCAGCTGTGTCGCTCCGGTCCGCCGCCGGCGGTGACTCGCCTGTCACGGCCGGCCTGTCACGACCGGCCTGTCACGACCGGCCTGTCACGACCGGACAACGGACGAGGTGCCAGTCCCTCGACAGGCGTCGCTGATCGAGGGCGCGCTTCAACCGGTCGCTGATGAAGAAGTCATCCACAATGAGTTTGTCCCACCACAGATCGGGGCCTTCGAGCGCGGCTCTTGAGAAAAACAGCCAGGGGCTTGTCGCGACGTGCCCTTGGCACCCCCCAGCGTCCCAACGCAACTTGATCCAGGTTCGCGCTCTTCTCCGGCAGGAGGGCGTCCTTCCTGTTGCCCTGGCTGAGATAGAAGAACGCGCCCGGCATGGGCGTCTTGCCGTCCGGATGCCACAGGCGCACGGGGTAGAGCGCGCCCTTGCCCATGTCGAAGCTCCGCACCACCTCGGCGCTTTCGCCCGACAGGAAAATGAAGCCGTTGGAAAAGATCTGCGGCACGCGTTCTTCGTGCGCCGACGGATGGCTGTTCGGGAGCGGATAATTGTCTGTCGGAAACCGGTCCTGTGGCAGGAACCAGCCGATCTTGGTCTGCCCCATCGCTTCCAGGATCGGCTCCGGCGTCCTTCCGCCATTCTCGAATTCTTCGCGCGGTACCCAACCACGCGAGTTCACTATGCCGTGGCCTTGCACCAACCAGATGCAGGGTTCCGTTCCGCTTGTCTCCTGCCCGCTCATCCGCGCGCCCGCCTCCTCACATCACCGGCAGGACGCGGGGACGAGGCGGGGCGCTGTCCGGCGGAGGCCGTCTCATAGGCGAGGATCGCGCCGGCAAGATCCTCCAGCGCGGCGCCGACCGACTTGAACAGGGTGATGTCCTCGTCCTGGCGAAGCACCGGCGGACACCACGCGCGAGATCGAAGAGATCGCCCTCGATCGCCGTTTCCGTGAGCGCGCCGGAGGCCAGCGCCTGGACGATATCGCCACCTTCCTTGACGGCGCCGCCGCGGGTGTCGACGAAGACGCGGGCGCGGGAAACGGCCTCGTCGTCGCTCTCGCGCATGGTCGGCTTGAAGGCGCCGACAAGATCGAGATGAGAGCCCGGCTTCAGCCAGGCGCCGTGCACCAGCGGCGTCTCGGACAGGGTCGCGCAACTGACGATATCGGCCTCGCGCACCGCCGGTTCGAGATCGGGGGCGGCATTGGCGAGGATGCCGAGCTCTTCAGAAATCTCCCCGGCGACCGCCTTCGCCTTGTCGATGTCCCGCCCCCAGACGGTGATGCGCGACAGCGGCCGCACCGTGGCATGGGCGGCGGCGAGGTTGACCGACAGCCGGCCCGTGCCGGCGATCACCAGATGGCGGGCGTCCTCGCGGGCGAGATAGTCGGCGGCAAGCGCGGAAGCGGCGGCGGTGCGCCGGGCGGTGAGTTCGCCGCCATCGATCAATGCCACCATCTCGCCGGTGCGCGCGTCGTTGAGCATGTAGCTCGCCATCACTGCCGGCAGGTCGCGCGTGCCGTTGCCGGGCACGACAGTGGCAAGCTTCACCCCGAGATAGCGTCCCGGAACCCAGGCCGGCATCAGCAGCAGGGTGCCGTCCGCCTCGCCTGGCACGGCAAAGTCGTGATGGTGCCGAACCGGGCTCTCGCAGCCGTCGCGGAACATGGCGCGCAGGGCCTCGATCAGCGGACCCCATTCGAGCGCCGCGCGGGTCGCCTCACGGTCGAGTTGCAGCATGGCGGCGGTCTCCCTTTTCTCGCCGGTCGTCCGAAGGCTGTCGCGGCGGACAATTCCCGGTCCTTGCCGGGTCCCCTTTTCGCAATAGCTGTCCTGCGTCCCTGTGACAACCGCTCGCCTTGCCCGGAGTGACGGCCTGAGGGTGGGACCGGCGTCCGAATGCAGTCGGCCGGCTAGGACAGGGAGCCGGCCACACGCACCCCTCTCCCCCCTTGAGGGGGAGATGTCCCCGGCCGGGGACAGAGGGGGGAGCGGGCGCCGGCCACTCTCGCCGCCGTTTAGCTGTTGACGCCGGCCTTGCCCCCCCTCTCGGGCCGTCATCCCCGGCTTGACCGGGGATCCATTGGCAACCCCGGCAGACATGACGGCTCTCAGCGGTCACGGCAGGCGCTGAGCCCTTTGCCGCCCGTGCGTCGGAGTGCTGTGCAGCCTCCCCGATCTCCATCGCCGCCACTCTGGGAACGAACGGGCCCCCAAGACTTGCATCTCGCGGCTTCGCCTTGCCCGGGGGGGACGGCCTGAGGGTGAGGTGAAGGCCGAGAGCCTACCGGAGGTGCGGGTGTCCGCCTGAGCATGTCGCGACAACCGGGAGCCGGCCGCAATCGCCGGTGACTGCATGAGCGCGGGGCAACCGCGTCATTCCGCGTGCAGCGCAGCGGAGATATATAGGCGAGTGGCCGCCTGAAGCGAATTTAAGTTACGCGAACAAGCCAATGATATTAATCGCCTAAATTTACTCTATTGACTGGAACGTAAACGTCATGCAGGCTTTTCCGTGGAGGAGCCATGCAGCCCTATTATACAATCACACAGCTCACCCAGGAATTCGGCGTGACGACCCGGACGCTGCGCTTCTACGAGGCGGAGGGGTTTCTCAAGCCGCAGCGCCGCGGCCGCCAGCGGCTCTACCGGCCGGGCGACCGCACCCGGCTGAAGCTGATCCTGCGCGGCAAGCGGCTGGGCTTCTCGCTGGCCGAGATCCGCGACATCATCACCATGTACGACAAGGCGCCCGGCGAGGCCGGCCAGCTGCAGCTTCTCCTGCAGCGCATCGAAAGCCGCCGCGCCGACCTTCTGGCCAAGCGCCACGACATCGACCTGACCCTGTCCGAGCTGGACGAGGTGGAGGCCGGCTGCCGCGCCCGCATGGCGCAGCTCGGCCCGCTGGCGGACCTTTTTGCCGAAGCCGATGCCGAAAGCACACCCTCTCCCGAACGTTCCCCGCGCCCCGCGGGCAAGAAGAAGGCTACCAAGACATGAGCGGTTTCGAACCCCGCGATCCGGACTGGCGCGCCCGCGTCGAGGCAAGCTTCGTCCGCCAGGCCTTCATGGCGACGCTCGGTGCGACGATCGACCGGCTGGAGCCCGGCGCCGTCGATCTCGCGGCCGGCTTTGCCGACGGGCTGACCCAGCAGCACGGCTATTTCCACGCCGGCGTGACGACAACGCTGGCCGATACCGCCGCCGGCTACGCGGCGCTTTCGCTCTATCCGAAGGGGTTCGGCGTGTTGACCACCGAGTTCAAGATGAACCTGCTCAATCCCGGCCGGGGCAAGCGGCTGGTGGCACGCGGGCGCGTCATCAAGCCCGGCCGCACGCTGACGGTGGCCGCCGCCGATGTCTACGGGCAGACGCCGGGCGAGGCGGACATCCACATCGCCACGGGGCTTTTCACCATGATCGCGCTGGAGGGACTGAATGACTGAGGCAGAACGGATCGCGATCCGGCCGCTCGCCGCCGCCGACCGCGCCGACTGGCAGCCCCTGTGGCAGGCCTATCTCGACTTCTACCGGCAGGAGCTTGCCGAGGGAGTGACGGAGGCCGTCTTCGCGCGGATTTCCGGCGATGGCGCCCATTGCGGCCTCGTCGCCGAGCGGGACGGAAAGATGATCGGCTTCGTCCACTACATCGTCCACGAAACCACCTGGTCGCTGGCGCCGACCTGCTACCTGGAAGACCTTTATGTGGACGGTGCGACGCGCGGCGGCGGCGCCGGCCGGGCACTGATCGCGGCCGTTGGGGATGCGGCGCGTGCGCGCGGCTGCCGCTCCGTCTACTGGCACACCCATGACGACAATGCCCGCGCACGCACCCTTTACGACAAGGTCGCGGTGCTGAGCCCCTTCGTGCGCTACGACCAGATCCTGACCCCGCAATCCTGACCCAACCGCCCGGACGCGCGCCGCCCGCATCCCGGCCGCGCCCTTCCGAACCGGAGACCAAAGCCATGATCCGCAACGATTTCCCGTCGTTCAACTTCAACCTCGGCGACACCGCCGACATGCTGCGCGACAGCGTCCGCTCCTTCTCCCAGGACACGATCGCGCCGCTCGCCGACCGCATCGACCGGGAGGACTGGTTCCCCCGCGCCGAACTGTGGCCGGCGATGGGCGAGCTCGGCCTGCACGGCATCACCGTGGAGGAGGAATGGGGCGGCACGGGCCTTGGTTACCTGGAGCACTGCATCGCCATGGAGGAGGTCAGCCGCGCCTCCGCCTCGATCGGGCTCTCCTACGGCGCCCATTCCAATCTCTGCGTCAACCAGCTGCGCCGCTGGGGCAATCAGGACCAGAAGACGCGCTATCTCGGCAAGCTGGTCAGCGGCGAGCATCTGGGCGCGCTCGCCATGTCGGAGCCGGGCGCCGGGTCCGACGTGGTCTCGATGAAGCTCAAGGCCGAGAAGAAGGGCGACCGCTACATCCTCAACGGCACCAAGATGTGGATCACCAACGGCCCGGATGCCGACACGCTGATCGTCTATGCCAAGACCGATCCGTCCGCCGGCGCCAAGGGCATCACCGCTTTCCTCATCGAGAAGGGCTTCAAGGGCTTTTCCGTCGCCCAGAAGCTCGACAAGCTCGGCATGCGCGGCTCGGAAACCGGCGAACTCGTCTTCGACAATTGCGAGGTGCCGGAGGAAAACGTGCTGCACGAGACCGGCAAGGGCGTCAACGTGCTGATGTCCGGCCTCGACTACGAGCGCGCGGTGCTGGCTGCCGGCTGCATCGGCATCATGCAGGCGGCGATGGACGTGGTCATTCCCTATATCCATGAGCGCAAGCAGTTCGACCAGCCGATCGGCACCTTCCAGCTGGTGCAGGGCAAGGTCGCCGACATGTATGTGGCGATGAACGCCACCCGCGCCTATGTCTACGCGGTGGCGCAGGCCTGCGACCGGGGCGAGACGACGCGCGAGGACGCCGCCGGCGCCATTCTCTACGCGGCGGAGAACGCGACGAAGCTCGCGCTCGACGCGATCCAGCTGCTCGGCGGCAACGGCTATATCAACGAGTACCCGACCGGCCGGCTGCTGCGCGATGCCAAGCTCTACGAGATCGGCGCCGGCACCTCGGAAATCCGCCGCATGCTGATCGGCCGGGAGATCTTCAACAAGACGGCCTGACGCGCGGGACCGTTTGCGGTGATGTGAGGAGGCGGGCGCGCGGATGAGCGGGCAGGAGACAAGCGGAACGGAACCCTGCATCTGGTTGGTGCAAGGGCACGGCATAGTGAACTCGCGTGGTTGGCGGTCCCGTGAAACATTCGAAAATGGCGGAAGGACGCCGGAGCCGATCCTGGAAGCGGTGCGGCAGACCAAGGTCGGCTGGTTCCTGCCGCAGGACCGGTTTCCGACAGACAATTATCCGCTCCCGAACAGTCATCCGTCGGCGCACAAACGACGCGTGCCGCAGATCTTTTCCAACGGCTTCATTTTCCTGGCGGGCGAAAGCGCCGAGGTGGTGCGGAGCTTCGACATGGGCAAGGGCGCGCTCTATCCCGTGCGCCTGTGGCATCCGGACGGCAAGACGCCCATGCCGGGCGCGTTCTTCTATCTCAGCCAGGGCAACAGGAAGGACGCCCTCCTGCTGGAGAAGAGCGTGAACCTGCGGCAACAGCCTGGCTCAGGTCGCTGGCGGGTATCGACGGCACGTCCCCAAAAGCCCCTGGCTGTTTTCTCCGGGGCGGCGCTCGAAGGCCCCGACCTGTGGTGGGACAAACTCATTGTGGATGACTTCTTCATCAGCGACCGGTTGAAGCGCGCCCTCGATCAGCGACGCCTGTCGAGGGACTGGCACCTCGTCCGTTGTCCGGTCGTGACGGGCCGGTCGTGACAGGCCGGTCGTGACAGGCCGGCCGTGACAGGCGAGTCACCGCCGGCGGCGGACCGGAGCGACACAGCTGGTGCCGGCGAACCGGCACGCCGCCACCGCGTCCCCATTGCGGTTGCTCCGGGAACGAATGGGCCCCCGCTCTTCGCGTCGCTCCGGCGGGGGTGACGCGCGGAGAGTGGGGCGGCGGCATGAGCGCGGGCCTGCGAGGGGGCGGCCTTGCCTCTTCTCGGCGGTCATCCCGGACTTGATCCGGGATCCATTGGCAACCCCGGCGGGTGTGGCAGGCACTGTCAGTCGTGACGGGCGCGGAGCCCTTCACCTCCGCCCTTTACCGACACCGCCGGTCGCGACGGACCGTCACGCGACCGCCGCGCTCCTGTCGCCTCCGCTCTGGGAACGAATGGGCCCCGGGTCGCGCGATGCTTGCCCGGGGTGACGGCCTGAGGGTGCGGTGGCGACCGAGTGCCGACTGCACCGCGTGATGCGGGAGTGCGAGCATCGCCACACGCACCCCTCTCCCCCCTTGAGGGGGAGATGTCCCCGAAAAGGGGACAGAGGGGGGAGCGGGCACCGACCAATCCCGCCGCCAGATGGTGCTGGCGCCGACCCATGCCCCTTCTCGCACCTCACCCCTCCGCGCGGCCATCGACACGTCGGCCTTTGCCCTCTCTCGGACGTCATCCCCGCCTCCGAGCGGGGATCCATTGGCAACCCCGGCCGGCGTGAAGGCTCTCGCAGTTCGCGGCAGGCATGGAGCCCTTCGCCGCTTCCGCCTTGTACCGTGCCCGTGTCAGCGGAGCGCTGCGCGACCACCCCAATCCCATCGCCCCCGCTCTGGGAACGAATGGGCCCCGGGTCGCGCGATGCTTGCCCGGGGTGACGGCCTGAGCGTGGGGCGGCGGCAGAACGCCGACTGCACCGCGTGATGCGGGAGTGCGGGCATCGCCACACGCGCCCCTCTCCCCCTTGAGGGGGAGATGTCCCCGAAAAGGGGACAGAGGGGGGAGCGAGCACCAGTCAACCCCGCCGCAACCCGTCCGGAATGACAGGAGTGCGAGCATCGCCACACGCGCCCCTCTCCCCCCTTGAGGGGGAGATGTCCCCGAAATGGGGACAGAGGGGGGAGCGGGCACCGACCAATCCCGCCGCCAGATGGTGCTGGCGCCGACCCATGCCCCTTCTCGCACCTCACCCCTCCGCGCGGCCATCGACACGTCGGCCTTTGCCCTCTCTCGGACGTCATCCCCGCCCCAGAGCGGGGATCCATTGGTACCCCCGGCCGGCGTGAAGGCTCTCGCAGTTCGCGGCAGGCATGGAGCCCTTCGCCGCCCCTGGGCCGTTGCGATAAGAATAATCGTTTCACTCGATTGTATTGATTTAAATTACTTGTTTGATCGATTGAATGGTTCACGCCATGCTCGCCGCCAATGACGGAGAACAGGCCATGAGCGTTGCCGGGACAGGCAAAACCGACTCAATATTCGGACAGAATTTCGAAAAATTTGCGCAAATATTGCCCGGATTGTGCCTCTGTGCGCTTTTGGCGGCGGTCGGCCATGCGCTGCGCCTTGTCCCCGGCCTCGACCTCTTCGGCCCGATGATCCTGGCGATCGTGCTGGCGATCCTTGTGCGCGCCCTGTTCGGCCTGCCGGCGCTTCTGGTGGCCGGCACCGCCTTTGCCGCGCGGCCGCTGCTGCGGGCCGCCGTCATCCTGCTCGGATTGCAGCTGACATTCGCCGATCTTGCCGCGCTGGGGCCCGGCGGGCTTGCCGTGATCGCCGGATCGCTCGCCGCCACATTCGTGCTGACCCTTTGGCTCGGCAGGCTTTTCGGGGTTGAGCGCGGGCTGACCGAACTGATCGCCGCTGGCACCTCGGTCTGCGGCGCCTCGGCGGTGGCGGCGGCCAATTCCGCCACCCGCGCGGGCGAGGCGGACGTTGCCTATGCGATCGCCTGCGTCACCCTGTTCGGCACGCTGGCGATGCTGGCCTATCCGCTTGTCCCCGCGCTGGCCGGGCTGGATGCCGCCGGCTACGGGCTTTTCGTCGGCGCCTCTGTGCACGAAGTGGCGCAGGTGGCGGGCGCCGGTTTCCAGCATTCGGCCGCCGCCGGCGAGGCGGCGATGGTGGCCAAGCTGTCGCGCGTCATGCTGCTGGCGCCGGTGGTGTTTGTCCTCGCCGCGCTTGCCCGGCGCAGGGCGCGTGTCGGCGGGCATGGACAGGGGGATTGCAGCGTGCCGGTGCCCTGGTTCGTGCTCGGCTTTCTGGCCATGGCGGGCCTTGCCAGCCTCATCGATATTCCCGGGGCCGTGACCGGAGGTGCGGCCACCACGACCACGGTGCTGCTGACCCTGGCGCTTGCCGCCATGGGCCTGCAGACCGATCTCGGCGCCCTCAAGGCGCGCGGCCTGCGACCGCTGCTGCTGGCCGCTGTCGCCTCGCTGTTCATTGGCCTTCTCTCCCTGCTATTGGTGAGCGTCGTCGCCTGAGCGCTGCTTTCCGGCAGGCGCGAGCAGGCGGCAGGAGGGCGCGGAGCACATGACACTGGACCAGTTACGGATTTTCGTTGCTGTCGCCGAGCGCGAGCACGTCACCCGAGCTGCGGAAGCCCTCAACCTGACCCAGTCGACGATCAGCGCGGCGATTGCCGCGCTCGAGACGCGTCACGATGTCCGCCTGTTCGACCGGATCGGGCGCGGCATCCGGCTGACGGAGGCGGGCCGCGTCTTTCTCGGCGAGGCGCGTGCGGTGCTCACCCGGGCGGAGGCCGCAAGCGCGGCGCTGGCCGATCTTGCCGGGCTTTCGCGCGGCACGCTGCGGCTGGCCGCCAGCCAGACGGTCGCGAATTACTGGTTGCCCGCCCGCCTGCAGGGGTTTCGTACCGCCTATCCCCGCATCGATCTTTCCTTACGCATCGGCAATACCGAGCAGGTCGCCGGCTGGACAGGGGAGGGCAGTGTCGACCTCGGCCTTGTCGAGGGACCGGTGGATGACGAGGACCTGTCCCCGCAGCGCATCGCCGAGGACCGGCTGGTGCTCGTCCTGCCGCGCGGCCACCTGGTCGCCGCGCGCGGGATCGTCAATGCCCGCGCCTTGCGCGAACTTTCCTTCGTCACGCGCGAGGCGGGCTCGGGCACCGGGGTGATGCTGGAGCGGCTGGCGGAGAGTGTCGGGCTCAAGCTGCACGACCTTGACATCATTATGGAAATGGCCTCGAACGAGGCGCTGCGTAGCGCCGTCGAGGCGGGCATGGGAGCAGCCGTTCTCTCCAGCCTCGTCGCTGCCGGCGGGGTGCGGGCGGGCAAGTTGTCCACGCTGGAACTTGCCCTGCCGCCGCGCCCCTTCTTCGTCCTGCACCATCGCGCCCGGCATCTTTCCCATGCCGGACGTGCCTTCCTGGAGATGCTGGAGGCGAGGCCTTCAAGAAAAACGTCGCCCTGAACAGGCGGCGCGTTCTGTTTTACATGTTCTTTTCCAGGGTCCTCAGACAATGATGTCGTCAGTGCGGCCTTCCGTGAAGCCGTACTCTATATAGTGGATCGTCGCACCGAGATAATCGGATCCGAAAACCGACTGAAGGTCGGCGTAATTGGCGAGATACTGATCGACACCGAAACCTGTTGTGCTGCGCCCCTCGCCGAAACCGTATTCGACATAGTGCTGCGTGCCCATGGCGCCGTCGGTGCCGAAGATCTGCAGCAGGTCGACATTCGAGGCGATGTAGCGGAACTCGTCGAAATTATCCAGCGCGCGCCCCTCGCCGAAGCCGCTCTCCACGTAGTGCCGGGCACCCGGGGCGGCGCTGTTGCCAAAGGCGGTGATAAGATCAGTGTGGGAGGCGACATAGGACCATTCGTCGAACGTATCCAGCGCGCGCCCCTCGCCGAAGCCACTCTCGACATAGTGCCGGGCACCTGGATCGGCGCTGTTGCCAAAGGCGGTGATAAGGTCCGAATGCGAGGCAACGTAGGACCACTCGTCGAAGGCGTCGAGCGGCCGTCCCTCTCCGAAACCGTAGCGGACATAGTGTTCGGCGGTCGGAGCCGTGCTGCCGCCGAAAGCGGTGACAAGATCGGTGTTGGACGCAAGGTACGACCACTCGTCGAAACTGTCGCGCGCGCGTCCTTCGGAAAAACCACTCTCGACATAGTGCTGCGCGCCGGGGACGGCGCTGTTGCCGAAGGCGGTGATAAGGTCCGAATGCGAGGCGACATAGGACCACTCGTCGAACGTGTCGAACGCGCGTCCCTCGGCGATGCCGCTGACGAAGAAATGCTCGATCGCCGCATTCGGGTTGGGTCCGATGGCAACCAGCAGGTCTGCATGGGACGCCAGATACTGATACGGGTCGAGCAGCGGGAAACCGTCGAGATCCACCGTGCCGCTTTCTGCGAATTGCACCCGCTCGACATTGACGAGAAGATCGATCCCCTCCGCCAGCGTTGCCACGATGCTGATATCGCCGAAGAAATAGACCTGCGCGTTGTCGATATGCCCCAGATAGATGGCGGTATCGGTACCCGCCCCGCCGTCGATGCGGTCGTTGCCCGCTCCGCCATCCAGCGTGTCGTCGCCGTCCTCGCCGTCGATGACATCATCTCCGCCGAGCGCGATGATGATATCCGCGCCCCCGCCGCCGTAGAAGAACTCACTGAGGAAGCTGCCGGTGAGTTCGTTGACGAGCTCGTCGCCGGTATGGACCGGTGCCGGGATCAGTGCCGGGTCGATGTCAAAAATGTCGAGAAACGACGAGGTTCCGGAGACTTCGGTCGGATGCGGATCGGAGACGAGCGTCGTGCCGGCTGCCGTTCCGTCGGTTCGCCAGATGGTGTCGTTGCCCTCGCGGACGAAATAGAGATATCCGCCATGGCTGTAGAAGGAGGTCGGATTGGCGCTGGTCGAGCCCGGGACAAGATCCGTGACCAGACGGGTGCCGGCTTCGGTGCCGTCCGTCACGAAGAGCTCGAAGCCGACATCGCCGCGGAAGGCCTCGAAAAACACCTGGTCGCCAACGACCACCATCTGCACGATGTTGGAGAAATCGAGCGCGCCGATCGCCGTTCCCGTGCCGCTCAAGACATAGGTGCCGAGCGCAGTGCCGTCGGAATACCAGAGTTCCTCACCGTCGCTGCTGCCGTCATTGGCGTTGAAGACGATGCCGCTGCCGAGCGCGACGGTCTGCGGGCTGGACCAGGCGCCGGTGGAGCCGGGGCGGATGTCGAGCACGAGGGAGCCGCTGCCGAGGCTGCCGTCCGACACATGGAGTTCGGTGCCGAAACCGCTGACGAACTGCCAGTAGAAAATGTTGGTGCCGGCAGCCGTGACCGATTGAACATTGTCGCCGCCGCTGTTTGCGCCGATCGACATGGCTGTGACCGCATATGTGTCCGGGTTGATCCGGTAGAAGTCGTTCTGGGACAGGTTCGTCGAACCGCGGAAATAGAGCGTGCCGCCGACATCGAACATGTACTGGACGATGACGCCGTTGATCGTGCCGTCATGCACGAGCTCGTAGGAGAGATCGGGATGCACCACATAGATGCCGGCATTTCCGGCCCGCACGTAAAGCTCGCCGCCGGACATGGCGTAGTGGTTGACAGCGAAGGGCAGCACCACTTCCGGCGCCGCGCCGCCATTGGTGGTCATCAGGGCGAAATTGCCGCCGTCGACGCCCGGTACGCTTGAGGTCTGGGCGAAGAATACCGTCTCGCCGGCAAAGCTCGAGAACCAGGCCGGATCCTGCAGATCGTTGCCATTTGCGTCGGTCAGGAGGACGGTGGCGCCGCTGCCATCCGTGTAGACCAGATTGTCGTTGAAGCCGTCGGTGTTCTGGCCGCGAAAGACGAAGCCGTTTCCGGCCGGACTGAAGGAATTCTCAAGTTGCGTCAGGTTCTCGGCGCCACGGATACTGGTCACGAGATAGGTGTGATCGGTGCCGATAACATGTCCGTAGACGCCAAAGCCGGAATGTCCGTTTGCGCGAAAGAAGAGGACGTCCGTCATCAGAAATTCCTGTCTTCATGCAAATGAATACGGCTGCACTCGGCAGCCGTTCAGTAACCCATCGGTATTGGCAGAAGAGCGTATTGTCAATTCGACGAGGTCCTTGGTGTTGCAGGCCGGCAAGACCGGCTTTCCGGCGTTGCGGACCTGCAACACATCAGACGATGACACTGCCACCATAGAACTGGGTGATTGTTGCTGTAGGCATCGAAAACGTCCCCCCGGCAGCGATCGTCAGGGAAAATCCACGTTCTGAGCGATCACTGAAGTAAACAAAAAGTTAATCTTGAAAATTGGTACTTAGCACAAGGCGGACTGTCAACGCTGGCAGGTGCAGTCCATTCTCCTGCCTGGATCGATGATCGCCGGGAAATTTTCGCCCTTGTCTCCGGGTTGACTTGAGGAGGCAGGGTTTTTTCTATATCGATCAATCGGATACCTCCCTTGCGACGGGAGGCTGGCGGGCATATCCGTCCGGGATTTGTAAAGCCGGACAAGTTTTTCTCGCAGGCGGAAAAAAAAGACCGATTTTCAATCCGGAGGAGCAAGTGGCGCAGACCTGCGATTGCCTGATCATCGGTGGCGGCATTGCCGGCATTGGACTTGCCGCCCATCTCGGACGGGATGCCAACGCCGTCGTGCTGGAGGCGGAGGATGCACCGGGCCGGCACGCAACCGGCCGCTCGGCGGCGATTTTCATCCGCAACTACGGCAATGCGACCTTGCGGGCCCTGAATGGGGCCTCTTTCCCGGTGTTGTCGACCGGCGGCGCATTCTCCGAGGAGGGCTTTTTGTCCCCGCGTGGTGAACTCGTGGTGGCGCGGGCGGACGAGATGGAGAAGTTCGCCGCCTATCGCGACGGCGCGGACGGGCTCGACGAGATCGCTGTCGAGGAGGCACAGGCGCTCTTTCCGGTCCTGCGCGCCGACCGCATCGCGGCGGCTGCCTATGAGGCGAGTGCCGCCGATATCGACGTGGACAGGTTGCTGCAGGCCTATGCGCGCAGCGCCCGCCATGCCGGCGCGCGGATTGTCACCAGCGCCCCTGTCGGCGAGATCGAGCGACTTGGCGATGTCTGGCGGGTCAAGGCCGGCGCCGAGATCTGGGAAGCACCGGTGGTGATCAATGCCGCCGGAGCCTGGGCGGACGGGATCGCCAGGCTCGCCGGGCTCGCGCCGCTGGGTCTTGTGCCGTATCGGCGTTCGGCGGCGATCCTGCCGGCACCGGAGGGGATGGACGTGTCCTCCTGGCCTGCGGTGGTGAGCGCCTCGGAGCGCTGGTACGCCAAGCCGGAGGCCGGCAAGCTGCTCGTCTCGCCGGCCGACGAGGATCCGGTCGAGCCGCATGACGCATGGCCCGAGGACATGGTGCTGGCCGAGGGCCTCGACCGGTTCGAGCAGGCGACCACCGTCGCCGTGACCCGGGTGGAGCGGAGCTGGGCGGGCCTGCGCACCTTCGCGCCCGACCGCACGCCGGTTGCCGGCTTCTCGCCGGAGGCTGAGGGGTTCTTCTGGCTTGCCGGGCAGGGGGGGTACGGCATCCAGACCTCGCCGGCCCTGTCGCGACTGGCCGCGGATCTTGTTCTTGGTCGCCGATCCTCGCTTGCGGATGCGGTCGTCGCCGCGCTCGACCCCGGTCGGTTTGCGCGGTGAGGCGGGCGCCCGGCCGCAGCGTTTTCCGCCGCAGGCCCGAGCCTACAGGCCCTGCAACAGGTCCTGCAGCATGTGGTTGATCAGGTCGATGCGGCCGAGCGCCTCGCGCAACTCGTCCTGCTCCCTGTGGCCGACCAAGGAAAGATCGACCCGGTTCGAGGGAGGAACGCCCGCCTCCAGATCGGCGATCTGCTGGCTCAGGATGAGACGCATCAGGAAAGCGTGGATGTCGGCGAGGAGTTCGGCATCGGCCTGGGAGCGCCCGGCCCGTGCCGCAGCCTGAAGAAGCCGTTGCGGCGTCGACAGGTCGCTGACGCCGTGGCGCAGCGCGATCGCCCTTGCGCCGGAGACGATTGGCAGCAATCCGCCGGTCTTCAGGTCGACGCGGCCCTTGTCGTCCTTCTTGATCCGGCCGAAGAGACCGAGCGGGGCGGCATGGCCGCCGGCAGACGCGCCGAGCGCCCGCAGCATGGCGAGCGAGCCTTTGGCGATCTCCATCGTCTCGCGGCGTAGCTCGGCCGCCAGCCGGGCTCCACCCTTGCCGGACACATGCGCGGGGGTGAAATCGTAGAAGATGTCGACGCTGAGCAGTGACTGCGGCGTCGGCCGGGCGGCCCAGTTGCGCGCCTCGTCGAGCCAGGGGCCCAGACGCCGGCGCCATTGCCGGTTTTTGGCCATGACGCCCCCCTTGCAATAGGGGATGCCGGCGCGGTCGAGGATCTCGTTGACCCGGGCGGCAAAGCGGGTGAACCAGTCGTCGGGCGCATCAAGGTCGCCGTCATAACCGTCGGCGATCACCAGCGCATTGTCCTGGTCGGGAGCCAGCAGGCTCTCGCCGCGCCCGCCCGAGCCCAGCACGAGCAGGGCATAGTCGGCCGGGGCGGGGCCGTGCCCGGCTTCGGCGAGTTCCGCTTCCGCGATCTCGGCGGCGCGCGCGGTCATCGCCCGGGCCTCCGCGGCAATGATCTGCGCCACCTGGCGGGCATCCTGTCCGTCGGCGAGCAGGCCTGCCGCGAGCGAGGGCAGGGCAGCCTGCACGCGCGCAAGGTCGCGCGGGCGTTTGGCGGTGGCGATCTCGTCGCCGACGGTGAGGGTGGCGAGCGCCCGCTTGCGCAGCAGCGTGCGCAGCGTGAAGACGCCGGCGAGCCGCCCGGCCGCGTCGGTGACGCCGATATAGCGCAGGTTGCGGCGCGCCATCAGGCCGAGCGCCCGGTAGAGGAAGGTCTCGTCCGGGGCGCTGATGACCGGATGGCTCATGACGCTGCCGACGGTCACCGCGGAGGCGGCTGCTCCCTCGCGGGCAAGGGCATGCAGCACGTCGCGCTCGGTGAGGATGCCGGGTTCGTCGCCCGCATCTGCCGGATCGACGATGAGGCAGCCGATGCCGCGCTCGGCCATCAGGCTGGCGGCCTCGTGCAGGCTCGCCTGCGCATGGATCGCGATCGGCGGGCTGTTCATCACGTCGCCCAGCCGCTGACGATAGAGGAAACTGTCTATGGCGCGCTGGCTGCCGGTCTTCAGCGTGGCACGGGAGAAGTCGGGCCGATCCGTCGGACGGGCGAACCAGCCGGCCTCCTCCTGGCGGGCGATCAGGCCGGCGGGCTTGCGGCAGAGGTTTTCCGCCTCGGCAAGGGTGCGGATGCCATTGGCCAGCAGCCGCGGATTGAAGGCGGAGTAGATCCTGGCGGTGGCGAGCGCGTCGCCGATGGCGGTGTGCCGGCCCTCGATCGGGATGCCGAGGCCAAGCGCCAGACTGTCGAGCGAGGTGTCGATCATCTCGCGGTCGAGACCGGCGACCATCAGCGCGACGTCGAGCGCGCGCGGTTCGCGCCAGGCGATGCCGTGACGGTCGGCCTCGTGACGCAGAACGGCGAGATCGAAATGGATCGAATGACCGACGACAACCGCATCGCCGATGAATGCGAGCAGTTCGGGGCCGACCTCGGCGAAACCGGGCGCGCCGCGCAGGTCCTCGTCGCCAAGCCCGTGCACCCGTCGCGAAACGTCGGGAACGGGAATGCCGGGATCGACCAGCCTTTCAAAACGCTTGTCGGCCTGGATCTCGACGCCTTCCATGCGCACCGCGCCGATCTGCACGATACGGTCCTTGCGAATGTCGAGGCCGGTCGTCTCCGTATCCAGGACAACGACGTCGAGCCCGATCAGCGGGGTGGCGCCGGCGCGCTGGCCGTTGCCGCTCCCGGCGGACCCGAAGATCACGGCAGGGCCGCCATCCGCTCCGCCAGTTGTGCGGCGAAGGCGTCGAGGTCGATCCGCTTGCGCAGGGTTGCCTGGTAGTCGATGAAACGGAAGGCGACATTGTTGACGACCATGATCTGGTCGGCCTCGCGCACCGCCTTGTCGATGGGGGCGTGGTCGAGCAGGCGCATGGCCGTGGCGATGGAAATCGCGTCCGGCTTGAGCGGCGGCTTGGCCATGTAGACCTCAAGCCGGGCATCGAACTCGGCGATCAGGTCGCTCCATCCCTTGTCGGCCCGGTGCTCGGGCATCTCCTCTGCGGCCAGCACCTCGCGGTAAAGCTCGCCGAGCACACTGGCCCGGCGCACCGGATCCGCCGGCAGACCGTCCCTGTGGTCGGCCTCGATGATCAGAATCAGGTCCTGCACCGCAACAGCGAAGGCCTCCCATTTGCAGATTTGCAGGGCCAGGCCGAATCCCTCGTCCTGGAACAGACGGGGACCGGCGAGCAATGTGCGTGCCCGCAAGTAGGAGTAGCTGGCGCCCTGGGCCAGGAATGCGGCGCCGGCCCGGATTGCCTCGACGGCAGCCGGCCAGTCCGAGCGTTTGCGGCGCGGCATCAAGGTCCCAATCAATTCAAGCACTTGGCGGTTCTCCCTGCGGTTCGGCTCCCTTGCCGGGATTTGCCGATTAGTCTTTCGGATAACTTCCCTTTTCTACATTGAACAGAATAACCTTGGCGCGCAAGTATCTCTGCGCCGCAATATAATTCATGCTGCTAGTGCGAAAAGTCGGGAGGATCGACAATTCGACTTTAGGATTATCTTGCGCCGGAGAGGGTGGGGCTGACGAAGGTCGATCAGCCAACGGAATGCATCAGTGGGAGGATTTACCTTGACCGAGAAACTGCCACCGGAAGTGGCGGAGGCGCACTGGACGAAGACGCGGAACCTGATGTGGGTGACGCTGGCGGTCTGGGCGGTTTTCAGCTTCTTCATCCATTTCTTCGTGTCGGCGTTGAACAACGTCGTCATCCTGGGCTTCCCGCTTGGCTTTTACATGGCCGCGCAGGGATCCCTCATCGTCTTCGTCGTGCTGATTTTCTGGTTCGCCGCGCGCCAGAACGCCATCGACGAGGAATTCGGCGTTGCCGAAGACTAAGGGGGATCACCGATGGGCTTTTCAATGAAGGGTGATTTCACCGACAACCTTGGCAAGATCTATGGCATTTATGTCGGCGGTTTTGCGTTCTTCGTCGTGCTGATGGCGATCTTCGCCACGATCGGCGTGCCGGACCACATCATCCTGTGGTGCTACATGGCGGCGACGATCGGCATCTATGCCTTCATCGGCATCATGTCGCGCACCGCACAGGTGTCCGAATACTACGTTGCCGGGCGCTCCGTGCCCGCGGTCTATAACGGCATGGCGACCGGCGCCGACTGGATGTCCGGCGCTTCCTTCGTCGGCATGGCCGGCACGCTCTTCGTGCTCGGTTACGACGGTCTTGCCTTCGTGCTCGGCTGGACCGGCGGCTACGTGCTGGTGGCGGTGCTCCTGGCGCCGTATCTGCGCAAGTTCGGTGCCTACACGGTGCCCGACTTCCTCGGCACCCGCTATGGCGGCAACATGGCGCGCCTCGTCGGCATCGTCGTGCTGTTCTGCTGCTCCTTCACCTACATCACCGCGCAGGTCTATGCCTCGGGCATCATCGCCTCGCAGTTCCTCGGGATCGACTTCCGCTATGCCGTCTTCGCCGGCCTTGCGGGCATTCTCGTGTGCTCGATGCTGGGTGGCATGAAGGCCGTGACATGGACGCAGGTGGCGCAGTACATCGTGCTGATCGTCGCCTATCTGCTTCCGGCCATCTGGATGTCGACCGTTCAGTTCGGCATCCCGATCCCGCAGCTCACCTATGGCGGTGCGCTGGCGCAGATCTCGCAGTACGAGCAGCTCCTGGAGGTCACGCGCACGCATGTCGCGCCGTTCCAGACCTACAGCCCGATGGACTATTTCTTCCTGATCTTCTGCCTGATGGTCGGCACGGCTTCGCTGCCGCACATCCTGATGCGCTTCTTCACGACCCCGACGGTTCGTGAGGCACGCAAGTCGGTCGGCTGGTCGCTGTTCTTCATCTTCCTGCTGTACTTCACGGCACCGGCCTATGCCGCCTTCTCGAAGTTCAACCTGATGGGTCTCTTCGTGGCGGCCGGCGCGGATGCAAGCTACCAGCTTGCCTTCACGGCCATTCCGGAGTGGATGACCCAGTGGGGCTCCATCGCGGGCCACCAGCTGGTGACGATCTGCGGCGTCAAGGCGGAGACCGTCGCGGCGATCCAGGCGGCCTGCGAAGCGAAGGGCTTCGCCACCGGCTTCCCGTATACGGAACTGAAGCTGAACAACGACATGATCGTGCTTTCGACCCCGTCGATCGCCGGCATGCCGATCTGGGTTGTCGGTCTCGTCGGCGCGGGCGGGTTCGCCGCGGCGCTGTCGACCGCCGACGGCCTGCTGCTGGCCATCGCCAATGCCCTGTCGCACGACGTCTACTACAAGATGATCGACCCGAAGGCCGACTCCAAGCGTCGCCTGATGGTCGCCAAGATCCTTCTCGTGGTGGTTGCTCTTGCGGCAGCGTTCCTGGCGCGCACCAAGCCGTCCGACATCCTGTCGATGGTGGCGTGGGCGTTCTCGATCGCCGCGGCCGGCCTCTTCGCCCCGCTCGTCATGGGCGTGTGGTGGAAGCGGACGACCAACATGGGCGCGGTGCTCGGCATGGCTACCGGCTTCCTTACGACGATGTATTACCTGATCGGCAACGTCTACGGCTTTGACCTGGTCAAGGGCACGGGCGACGAGATCACGTGGTTCGGCGTCGCATCGATCTCCGCCGGCGTGTTCGGTGTCCCGGTTGCCTTCATCGTCACCTATGTGGTGTCGCTGGTGACGCCGGAACCGAGCGAGGAAATGCAGGACTTCGTCGATCGTCTGCGTCTGCCGAAAGGCGGCACGATGATGGTTCAAACGCACTGACGAACCCGCTATAGACATGACGCAGGGCCTCCGGGCCCTGCGTTTTCATTCCGGATCGGACAATTCCCATGAAGGCTTCCGCGCTCAGCGGCGTTCTCCTGCTCGTCGGCACCTACCTGCTGGCGGTCGTGACCTTTCTTCTTGGCGGCGCACCGACCGAGGTCGCCGTCTTCCTTGGCGGCACCTACGCGCTCACCGCGATGGCGGCCTTCCTGTTCTCGCGCGGCATTCTGGAGCTTGTCGTGGGGGCGGATCGCGACATCACCTTCTTCGTGGTGCTGCGCAAGCTGACCGACCCGCTGCTCGCCCTTACCGCGCCACTGACGCCCGCGTTCCTGCTGCCTTTCGCGGTCTCGCTCTATGCGGCGTTTCTGTTCTTCTTCCTGAAGCTGTTTCTGTTCGGCGACGCCTTCCTCAACATCCCGCCGCTGTTCATCGTGCTCTACCTGATGGTGAGCACGACACTTCAGGGATGAGAATGGCTCCCGGTCTTCGTACGAAAAGGTCGTGCGATGGCCGTGTCGCGCAATTGACACAAAAAAAATCGGCGTCTAGTGTAACAATTGCCTGACTGAATGGTCGGGCGGCAGCAACGGCGCTGTCCGATATCGCAGGCAAAAAGGCCTCCACATGCCTCCTTCTCAGGAGCCATGCGGAGGCCTTTTTGCGTTTCTGGTCCAGCTGGACCGTTTGGGTCGGGCAGCCGGGCGGCAACAAAAAGAAAGCCGCGGCGCCGGACATGGCCGGGCATTGCGCGGGGGAGCCTTCCCGCCCGCGGGCCCGTTGGGGGGTATGCATGTCGAAATTGTCGAAAGAGGTCGAAGCCGTGGAAACGGAAGTCGACCATGTCCTGGGGGCCGAGTACGAGCATGGCGCCGTTCCGCTGACCGCGCGGCGCAGCATGTTCTCGGTCACCACCGTGTGGATCGGTTTCCCGATGATCATCACCGGGGCCATGACCGGGTCCCTGCTCGTTCTCGGCATGGGCTTTTCCGATGCGCTGACCGCGATGATCATCGGCAATGCCATCATGTTCGCCTATGTCGGCGCGCTGGGCGTGCTGGGGACGCGGACGGGATTGAACTTCTCGCTGCTGGCCAGCATCGTTTTCGGCCGCAAGGGCTACGTGCTCGCCTCCGGCCTGCTTTCGACGTTGCTGCTCGGCTGGTACGCCGTGCAGACCGGCATCACCGGCGCGCTGATCAGCACCGCCTACGATCTCAACTATGTGGTGATGACGGTGATCGCCGGGGCGCTCTATATCGGCATCACCTTTGTCGGGGTGCGCGGATTGCACGCCATCGGCCTCGTCTCGGTGCCGCTCTTCGTCGTGCTCGGCCTCTACGTCATGTTCGACGCGGCCGCGACGACGTCCTGGGAGGCGATCGCCGCCTATCCGGGCAACAATGGCGTCGCCACCATGTCGATGGGCGTCGGGCTCACGGTGGTGATCGCGCTCTTTATCGACGCAGGCACGGTGACCGCCGACTTCAACCGCTGGGCCGCCGACACGAAGAGCTCGATCGTCGCGACCTTCAGCGCCTTTCCCTTCGCCAACCTGGTCGCCATGCTTGTCGGCGGTGTGACGACCGCGGCCCTTGCCGTGCCGGATGCCAATCCCTTCGGCGCCGACAACATGTTCGGCTACATGAACGCCAAGCAGCTGACGTTCCTGAGCGTGCTGGCCTTCCTGTTCCTCTACTGCAACCTCGGCTCGGTCTGCGCCCACTGCCTCTACAACGCGGCCACGGGCTGGTCGCGCATCGTCGGCAGCCACATGCGGCTGATGGCGGTGGTGCTGGGTGCCATCGGCATCGTGATCGCCGCCGGCAACGTGTGGGCCTTCTTCATCGAATGGCTGTCGCTGCTCGGCATCCTGGTGCCGCCGATCGGGGCGATCATCATCGTCGACCAGTTCTGGACCCGCCGCAACGCGGTGATCGACCGGGACTGGCGGGCCGGAGCCTTCCTCGCCTGGGGCATCGGCTCGCTCGTCGCCTTCGGCGTCGAATTCTACGCCCCGCAACTGTCCACGGCCATTTGCGCCGGGCTCGCCGGCGGCATCGCCTATGCGGTCATATCCTTCACGGCCGCGCCTGCCAAGGCGTCGGCCTGACCGCATCCGCCCGCGGCTGCTCTTCCCACCGGCCGCGGGCGGGCCCCTTGTTTCCGGCGCTTTGCGCCGCAGTCCTATCCGGAGATCCAGATGAGCCTCGACTACGAGATTTTCGACCTCGGCGACTTCACCCTGCAGCGTGGCGCGACCCTGCGCGGCGCGCATCTCGCCTACAAGACGTTCGGAACGCTGTCGGCGAAGCGCGACAACGCCATCGTCTACCCGACCTGGTATTCGGGCCAGCACATGGACAACGAGTGGCTGGTCGGAACGGGGATGGCGCTCGATCCGGAAAAGTATTTCATCATTATTCCCAACATGATCGGCAACGGGCTCTCGTCGAGCCCGAGCAATACGGCCGAGCCCTACAACGCGGCACGGTTTCCCAAGGTGACCGCCTATGACAATGTCCGCGCCCAGCACCGGCTGGTGACGGAAAAGTTCGGCATCGAGCGGCTGCCGCTCGTTGTCGGCTGGTCGATGGGTGCGTTGCAGACCTTCCACTGGGGGGCGATGTTCCCCGACATGGTCGAGCGGATCGCGCCGTTCTGCGGTTCGGCGAAGTGCTCGCGGCACAATTTCGTCTTCCTGGAGGGCGTCAAGGCGGCGCTGACGGCCGATGCCGCCTGGAACGAGGGCTGGTACGAGAAAAAGCCCGAGCGGGGCCTGCGTGCCATGGCGAGGGTCTATGCCGGCTGGGGCTTCTCGCAGGCCTTCTACCGCGAAGAGCTTGACCTGAAGACGCTCGGGTTCTCGTCGCTGGAGGATTTTCTGGTCGCCTTCTGGGAGGGGTTCTTCCTGCCCAAGGACGCCAACAACCTGCTGACCATGCTGTGGACCTGGCAGAATGGCGACATCAGCGACAACCATCTCTACAATGGCGACTTCAAGGCAGCGCTCGCGGCGATCAAGGCCAAGGCCTTCGTCATGCCGGGCCGCACGGACCTTTACTTCCCGCCGGAAGACAGCGCGTTCGAGGTCGCCAACATGCCGAACGCCGAACTGGTTCCGATCGAGTCGATCTGGGGCCATTTCGCCGGCGGTCCGGGAACCAACCCGGTCGACGTCGCCTTTCTTGACGCCAAGCTGAAGGAGTTGCTTGCGTCCTGAGGACCCTTGCGCGCGCGTCGGCCCCGCACCGGAAACATTCGGGCGGGGCAGGAAAGCGACAGCGCGCAGGGCGCGGGGAGGAGACACGCCAGGGACGAAATATCGTCAATTCTCGCGAGGGGAGTGGTAGTGTCAGGGCGCGCAAAAAAACGGCGGCAAAAGCCGGCGCCATCCAGAATGAGGGACAGCCTGTGGTGAGTTCAGGTCACACATCCGAACCGTGGCGTGTCGGGGTGCTGTTTTCGCAAAGCGGCTTCATGGCCGTGATTGAGGAAACGCAACTCCGCGGAACGCTTACGGCCATCGACGAGATCAACGCGGCCGGGGGCATCAACGGCCGGCCGCTGGAACCGGTGATCTACGATCCGGGTTCCGAGGCGCGCGCCTTCGGGCGCTACGCCCGCAAGCTGATGATCGAGGACGGCGTCAGCACGATGTTCGGCTGCTACACGTCCTCGAGCCGGCGGGCCGTGCTGCCCGTCGTCGAGCGGCTCAACGGACTGCTCTGGTATCCGACGCTCTACGAGGGGTTCGAGTTCTCGCCCAACGTCATCTACACGGGAGCCGCACCCAACCAGAACAGCGTCGAATTGTGCCGGCTGCTGATGGAGGCCTATGGGCGGCGCTTCTTCTTCATCGGCTCCGACTACGTCTATCCGCGCGAATCCAATCGCATCATGGGCGAACTGGTGCGCAACAGCGGCGGCGAGGTGGTGGGCGAACGCTACCTGCGGCTCAACGCGGACCGCTCCGAGTTCCAGCCCTTGATGCGGGAGGTGAAGGCGGCGCAGCCGGACGTGATCTTCTCTACCGTGGTCGGCGACAGCACCGTCTTCCTCTACCAGACCTACCACGATT
Source organism: Stappia sp. (assembly GCF_965276915.1). Classification (GTDB taxonomy): domain Bacteria; phylum Pseudomonadota; class Alphaproteobacteria; order Rhizobiales; family Stappiaceae; genus Stappia. Next base: position 3,958,308 of record NZ_OZ255709.1, on the reverse strand, counting down.
TCGGTTTCAATCCGAAGGTGATGCCGATTGCCAGCCTGACAACCACGGAGGCCGAGATCCAGGCGATGGGTTTCGACGTGGGTGAGGGGCATCTGACGGGCGCGCCCTATTTCCAGGGCATCGGCAACGAGAGGAATTCGTCCTTCGTCGAACTCTACAAGAAGCGCTACGGCGACGACCAGTCGACCAACATGTGCCTGGAGGCGGCCTATTTCCAGGTTCACATCTTCGCCAAGACGCTGGAGCAGACCAACTCGATCGACACGGAGATCATGCGGACATCGGTGATGGGGTCGGAATTCGACGCGCCGCAGGGCAATATCGCGGTCAATCCGGTCTGTGGCCACACCGATCTGTGGACGCGCGTTGGCCGGGCCAACCGGCAGGGGCAGTTCGATCTGGTTTATGAATCGTCCAGCCGGGTCAAGGCCGATCCCTATCTGATCGGCTACTCCCGCAATCTCGCCTATGCGTGACAGTCGCCCGGGCGATATCGGCCGCAAGAGCCGGCCCCGGGAACCTTGAGGACAGATTTCCGATGCGCAGGATGCAGAACGACATGGCAGGTCAGGCCGGTGCGCGGACACAGCGCGCAACACCTTCGCAACGCGGCGCGCGTCCGGCCCAGGCAAGCTTTCCCTTCGCCGACATGTCCATCGCGGTGATCACGGATCGCGACCGGGACGGCGATGCGTTCATTCGCGAGTTGCAGAAGCTGCGCGCCAATCCGCACCATATCTGGCCGGCGCCGCCGCATCTGCCGCTGGGGTTCGACGCGATCTTCTGCGATCTCGTCGAGGACCTGCCGCGCCGGGTGCCGTGGCTGCCCGGCGAGCCGGAGGCGGCCCTCATCGTGATGCTGAAGAAGCAGGCGGCCTTCCGCCCGGACCTGATCCGCGACTGCGCCGCGCATGGCGTTCTCGTGCTGCCGGCGGAGCCGCTCTCCGTGCAGTGCACGCTGGCACTGGCACGCGACCATTTCCGCTACGAGCAGCGCCTGCGCGGGCGGATAGACAAGCTGGACGAGAACCTGCGCAACATGCGCAGCGTCGAACGGGCGAAGTCGATCGTGATGCACAAGAACAAGTTGAGCGAGGAAGAGGCTTACCAGTTCTTGCGTCGACAAGCGATGTCGAGGAGGGTTTCCATCGGGGCAGTTGCAAATGCAATTGTTGACTCCCAGGAACTTCTTGGGTAGTTTTTCGTTCAAGCGTTGAGGAGCGCTTGATAGGTGGCAACGAAGCCACCTGAAATGCAGGCATTGGTGCCCCGCGACTGTCCGTGAAAGCGGCTTCGCGGGTTTTTTTGCGTTCGCGCACCGTAGTGCGCGGCACCGAATACTTGCGTGCCAGCGACCGGATGGTCGCCCACAAACAAAAATGCGTTGGCAGTGAAGCCCCGCCGTCGTCCGCCCGCAAGGCGGCCGCGCGGGGTTTTTGCGTTCGACCAGAGGGTGAGAGATGACAATGAAGAGACGCAGTTTCCTGAAAGGGGCGGCAGCCACAGGCGCGATCGTCGCCACCGGGTTCCCGCATATCTGGAACAAGAACATGGACCTGGCCCGGGCGGCTGATGGCGAGATCAAGGTCGGGGTCCTGTTCTCGCTGACCGGAACGACGGGCATCATCGAGGAGTCCCTGAACAAGGCGACGCTGCTCGCCATCGAGGAGATCAACGATGCGGGCGGCATCAACGGCATGCGGCTGGTGCCCATCGTCGAGGACCCGGCCTCCGATCCCGCGACCTTCGCGGAGAAGGCGCGCAAGCTCGTCGTCGGCGACAAGTGCGTCTCGGTCTTCGGCTCCTACACCTCGGCCAGCCGCAAGGCGGTGCTGCCGGTCTTCGAGCGGCGCGACAATCTCTACTGGTACCCGACCCTCTACGAGGGGCGCGAATGCTCGAAAAACGTCATCTACACCGGCGCCGTGCCGAACCAGCAGCAGAACGAGTTCATTCCCTGGCTGGTGCAGAATTTCGGCAAGAAATTCTACCTGATCGGCTCGAACTACATCTACCCGAAGGAGGAGAACAACTACTGCAAGAAGATGCTTGAAAGCCTCGGCGGCGAGGTGGTCAACGAGGAATACGTGCCGCTCGGCCATTCGGAATTCTCGTCGGTGATCAACAAGATCCGTTCGAGCGAGCCGAATGTCATCTTCTCCACCGTCGTCGGCGATTCCGTCGTGGCGCTGCATCGCCAGTACCGCGCGGCCGGCCTCGATCCGCAGAAGATGCCGATGGCGAGCCTCACCACGTCGGAGAACGAGGTCGCGGCGATGGGCGGCGAGGCGGCCGCCGGCCACTTCACCTCCGCCCCCTACTTCATGGTGCACAAGTCGCCGGAGAACGAGCGTTTCGTCGCCGCCTACAAGCGCCGCTGGGGCGACGACAAGGTGACCCATTTCGTCTCCGAGCCGTCCTATTTCCAGGTGCATCTGTTCAAGCAGGCGGTGGAGCAGCTGGCGCCCAGCGACATCACCCCGCCGACGATCCGCGAGGCGGTGAAGGGGCAGGAGCTGATGGCTCCGCAGGGCCACATCCGGGTCGACCCGGAAAGCCTGCATACCTGGCTCTGGCCGAAGATCGCGATGGCCCGCGCCGACGGACAGTTCGAGGTGCTGACCAGCTCGTCCGACTGGCTGCTTCCCGAACCCTACGCCGCCTATCCCGGCCAGTCCTGCACCGAGGCGGGCCTCGTCCAGAAGTGACGGATACCTGCCTTCCGCGACCCGGCGCGTGTGCGCCGGGTCCCATCCCCTGCCGCCGTCTTCGCGAGGGAACGTGACGTGGACTTCTTCATTCAACAACTGATGACCGGCCTCAGCATCGGCTCGATCCTGCTGCTGGTCGCGCTGGGCCTGGCGATCATCTACGGCTCGATGGGCGTCATCAACATGGCGCATGGCGAGTTCGTCATGCTGGGAGCCTATGGCGCCTGGGCGATGAACGCCTATTTCGGCCTCGGCCTGCTGGCCAGCCTTGCCTTCGTTTTCGTTGGCGTCGGCGCCTTCGGGTTCGCGGTGGAGCGCGGCGTGATCCGCTTTCTCTACCGGCGGCCGCTCGACACCATCCTCGCCACCTGGGGCATCGGCGTGATGCTGCAGCAGGCGGTGCGCCTCTTCGCCGGCGGCGAGCTGCGTTACGTGGAGATGCCCTCGCTGCTGAGCGGCACTGTGTCCGTGTTCGGCACCATCGTGCCCGGATACCGGGTGTTCATCTTTCTGTTCGTCGCGGCGCTCTTCCTGGTCACCTGGCTCCTGATGTTCCGCACCTCCTTCGGCACGCGGCTGCGCGCGGTGGTGCAGGACCGGCAGACGGCGATGTGTTTCGGCGTCAACGCGGACCGGGTGTACAGCCTGACCTTTGCCTATGGCGCCGGACTTGCCGGACTCGCCGGGGCCCTGGTCGCGCCCTTGAAGAGCGTCTCGCCGGAAATGGGCGGCGCCTATGTGGTCGACGCCTTCTTCGTTGTCGTGCTCGGCGGCGTGCAGAGCCTGTTCGGCACGGTGGCAAGCGCCGCGCTGCTCGGCCAGATGAGCGGCTCGCTCGCCTATCTGGCCAACGACACGATCGCCAAGGCCCTCGTCCTGCTCGCCATCATCGTCCTGATCCGTTTCCGGCCTCAGGGCCTCTTCGCCACCAAGGTCCGGAGCTAGTTCCATGACACGACCGATTTCCGCCTTGCGCGGCGCCGGCGAGGCGAGGCTGCAATTCGCGCTCTACGCCCTCGTCTGCCTCGCCATCTTCCTGGTGCCGCTCGCCGTCGGCGACGATTTCCTGCTCAACCGCTATGCCCGCTATCTGGTGCTCGGCATGGTCGCCATGGCGCTCAGCCTCTCCTGGGGCTATGCCGGCATCCTCAATCTGGGCCAGGCGCTGTCCTTCGGCCTCGGCTCCTACTGCATGGCAATGGCGCTGAAGCTGCGCACGGTGCCGGTGCACACCGGCTCCGACGGGTTGCCGGACTTCATGGTCTGGAACAATGTCGAGACGCTTCCCTGGTTCTGGGTGCCGTTCCACTCGACCGCCTTTGCCATCCTGGCCGGCATTGCGGTGCCGGTGCTGGTCGCCTGCGTGCTCGGCTGGTTCATCTTCCGCGGCCGGGTCACCGGCGTCTTCGTGGCGATCATCACGCTGGCGACGCTGGTCGTTGCCAACCTTTTGATCATCGACCGCCAACCCTATACCGGCGGCTTCAACGGCATCACCGACCTGGCCCAGCTGTCGCTGTTCGGCTTCACCTTCGATGCCTATTCGAAGTCGACCTACTACTTGGTCGCCGCCTGCCTCACCGTTTCGCTCTTCGCCTGCCTGGCGCTGACCCGCTCCAAGGCCGGCCTCATCCTGCAGGCGATCCGCGACGACGAGCGGCGGGTGCGGTTCTTCGGCTATGACGTTGCCGCCTACAAGATGCTGGCCCTGGCCGTCTCGGCCGCCGTCGCAGGGCTTGCCGGCATGCTCTACACGGTGGTGATGGAGTTCGCCTCGCCGACCTTCCTCGACGTGTCGCTGTCGCTTTCCATCGTCATCTGGTGTGCCGTCGGCGGCCGCCAGAGCCTGCTCGGCGCGACGCTGGGGGCGATCCTGATCGCCGGGATGCAAGGCGCGCTGTCGGAATCCGAAGCCTTCCTCGACACCTGGATGCTGGTGATGGGCGCGATCTTCGTGACCGTCGTCCTGGTGCTGCCCAACGGTCTTGCCGGTCTCGTCTCGGCCGGCGCGCATCGGTTGGCCGCGATGCTGGCGAGCCGCGACCCTCGCCGCGGCGAGACGGTTCATCTCGGCAAGCCCGCGGAGGACCGCCCGTGAGCGCGCATCTGGAGCTCTCCGACATCCGCGTCAGCTTCAACGGCTTCCTTGCCGTCAACGGGCTGAACCTTTCCATCTCGAAAGGCGAGCTGCGCTGCCTGATCGGACCCAACGGGGCCGGCAAGACCACCGCGCTCGACCTGATCTGCGGCAAGACGCGGCCGGATGGCGGGTCCGTCCGCTACGCCGGGCAAGAGCTGTCGCACATGGAGGAGCACCTGATCGCCCGGGCCGGGGTGGGGCGCAAGTTCCAGGTTCCCAGCGTCTTCCGCCAGCTCAGCGTGCGCGACAATCTGGAAGTCGCCATGTGCCGGCATACCGGTGTCTTCGCGACCCTCTTTCGCCCGGCACGCGGTCGCAACGGCGAGGGGCTGGAGACACTGGCCGAATTCGTCGGACTGGCCGATGCGCTCGAAGAACCGGCCGCAAACCTCTCGCATGGCCAGACCCAGTGGCTGGAGATCGCCCTGCTGCTTGCCCAGGACAGCGAGCTGATCCTGCTCGACGAGCCGACAGCCGGGATGACCCAGCAGGAGACGGTGAAGACCGCCGACATCTGCAACCGGCTGAAGGGCAAGCACACCATCGTCGTGGTCGAGCACGACATGGGCTTCGTGCGCGAGATCGGCGACGTCATCTCTGTGATGCATCAGGGCCAGCTTCTCGCGGAAGGAACGGTGAGGGAGGTCTCGCAGCACGAGAAGGTGCGTGAGGTCTACCTCGGATCGATGGGGATCGGCGGTGCTTGAGATCAGCGGACTGAATGGTTTTTACGGCAATTCGCGCGCGCTCAGCGACGTATCGCTCAGTGTTGCTTCGGGAGGCTTCCTGTCGGTGCTGGGACGCAACGGGGTCGGCAAGACGACCCTGATGCGCGCCGTGCTCGGCCTGCTCGATCGCACGGACGGGGAGATCCGCCTGCAGGGCGCGGATATCTCCGCCCTGGCGACGCACGAGCGGGCGCGCGCCGGCATCGGCTACGTGCCGCAGGGTCGGGGCATCCTGCCGCGCTTCACCGTGGAGGAAAACCTGCAACTCGGCGGTTTTGCGCGCACCAGCGGGCGCGGCGCCGAGCTGGAGGCGCTCGTCTACCGGATGTTCCCGGTCCTCAGGGAGTTCCGGGGGCGGGCCGGCGGCAACCTGTCCGGCGGACAGCAGCAGCAGCTCGCCATCGGTCGGGCGCTGATGAGCGATCCCTCGATCATCCTGCTCGACGAGCCGGCGGAGGGCATCCAGCCCAACATCGTCGAGCAGATCGAGCAGGCGATCGTCTCCCTCAACAAGGATCTCGGCATCGCCATCGTGCTTGTCGAGCAGGACATCCAGTTTGCGCGCCGTGCCAGTTCCGCTTTCGCGATCCTGGAGAAAGGGCACGTCGTTGCATCCGGGCCCGTCGCCGATCTGACGGATGAACTGGTCCACCGGCACATGGCGGTGTGATCGCCGCCGGCCCAACCGGGACCGAACGCCTTTCAAACGGAGGAAACTGACAAATGCTACATGGCGATATTTCCAGCAGCAACGACACGGTCGGCGTCGCGGTCGTCAACTACAAGATGCCGCGCCTGCACACCAGGGCGGAAGTGCTCGAGAATGCCCGCAAGATCGCGGACATGGTCCAGGGCATGAAGGTCGGCCTGCCGGGCATGGATCTGGTGATCTTCCCGGAATACTCGACCCACGGGATCATGTACGACCCCAAGGAGATGTACGAGACGGCCTCCGCCTGCCCGGGCGAGGAGACGGCGATCTTCGCCGAGGCCTGCCGCAAGGCCAATGTGTGGGGCGTGTTCTCGCTGACCGGCGAGCAGCACGAGGAGCATCCCAACAAGGCGCCCTACAACACGCTGATCCTGATGAACAACGAGGGCGAGATCGTCCAGAAGTACCGCAAGATCATGCCCTGGGTGCCGATCGAGGGCTGGTATCCGGGCAACTGCACCTATGTCTCGGAAGGGCCGAAGGGGCTGAAGATCAGCCTGATCATCTGCGACGACGGCAACTATCCCGAGATCTGGCGCGATTGCGCCATGAAGGGGGCGGAGCTGATCGTCCGCTGCCAGGGCTACATGTATCCGGCCAAGGAGCAGCAGGTGATCATGTCCAAGGCGATGGCATGGGCGAACAACGTCTATGTGGCGGTCGCCAACGCGGCCGGCTTCGACGGCGTCTATTCCTATTTCGGTCATTCGGCCATTGTCGGCTTCGACGGGCGCACGCTCGGCGAGTGCGGCGAGGAGGACTACGGCATCCAATATGCCCAGCTGTCGACCTCGCTGATCCGCGATGCGCGCAAGAACATGCAGTCGCAGAACCATCTCTACAAGCTGGTCCACCGTGGCTACACCGGCATGATCAATTCCGGCGAGAGCGACAAGGGCCTGGCCGCGTGCCCCTATGATTTCTACCAGAAGTGGATTTCCGATCCGGAAGGTACGCGTGAAATGGTCGAGGCGATGACCCGCTCCACCGCCGGCACCGACGAGTGCCCCATGGACGGCATTCCCAACGAAAAGACCAAGGTCCACCGCTAGGGGCTCTCCCGGCGTGGGCCGGTTCCGGCGCGGGGGCGGGCAATGTTTGCCCGGGCCCGCGTCTTGCGCCGGAACCGGCATTTCCGACTGTTTCCGTTGCTCCCCGAACCTGTGAAGTCAGATCATGCCGCTTTCCGCCTATCAGATTGCCGAGGAACCCTATTTCGAACCCCAGGGCGGGGAGGTGGCGCTGTTCTCGGCCGCCCACGCCCTTCGCCAGCCGGTGATGATCAAGGGCCCCACGGGCTGCGGCAAGACCCGCTTCATCGAGCACATGGCCTGGCGGCTCGGCCGGCCGCTGATCACGGTCGCCTGCCACGAGGACATGACGGCCTCCGACCTTGTCGGCCGCTACCTGCTGGATGCCGGCGGCACTGCCTGGCATGACGGGCCGCTGACGCTTGCCGTGCGGCACGGGGCGATCTGCTATCTCGACGAGATCGTCGAGGCGCGCCAGGACACGACCGTCGTCGTTCACCCGCTGACCGACGACCGGCGCATCCTGCCTCTGGAAAAGAAGAACGAGCTGGTTCGGGCCCATCCCGATTTCCAGCTCGTGGTCTCCTACAATCCCGGCTACCAGAGCGTGTTGAAGGACCTGAAGGAATCCACCAAACAGCGCTTCGTCGCGCTCGATTTCGCCTATCCCGATGCGCAGCGAGAGGCGCAGATCGTCGCGCGCGAGGCCGGCATCGCCGGTTCCGATGCCGCCCTGCTGGTGCGCATTGCCGAGCGCACCCGCAACCTCAAGGGGCACGGCCTCGACGAGGGCGCCTCGACGCGGATGCTGATCCAGGCCGGACGGCTGATGAAGCAGGGGGTCGGGCTTGCCGAGGCCTGCCACATTGCGCTCGTGTTGCCGATCACCGACGACATGGGCGTGCGCGAGACGCTGGGCGATGCCATCACCGCCTGCGTCTGAGGCCTCGCCATGACCCTGTCACCGCCAGCGAAGCTGGACACCTCCGTCCTCTTGCCGCTTCAGTCTCGAGAGATGGAAGAACGGCCGCTGTCCGAGCGGATCCCGGGGCTGCGGCGCTATCTGGCGGCGCTTTACGGGGTGCGGGCGAGCCTTCGCGCCCTGCCGGGTGCCGACGGGGCGCAGGCCGTGCGCCGGACAAGCCTCGACGGTCGCGTGCTCTTCCTTCCCGAGACCTATCGCGGCTTTCGCGACGAGACCGCGGACCGGCTCTATCTGGCGGCCACCGCCCATGCAGGCGCGCATCTTGCCTTCGGCGGCGCGCGGTTCGAGCCGAAATCGCTCAAGCCCCTGCAGATCGCGCTGGTCTCGCTGCTGGAGGATGCAAGGGTCGAGTGGCTGGCGATGGAGGCGCTTCCCGGGCTTCGCCGGCTCTGGCGCCCCTTCCATGAAGAGCTGGCCCTCGACAAGGACGGGGCGACGGCCACCGCCGAGGTGCTTTTGGCGCGCCTTTCCCTTGCGCTTTTCGATCCGGCAAGGCCACTCGACAATCCCTGGCTTGCCAAGGGGCGCGACATGTTCTTTGCGGCGATGCCCGAATGGGACGATCCGGGAGCGCTGAGGTTGCTCGGCAGCCTCTTGGGCAACGATCTCGGCCAGATGCGTGTGCAGTTCAACGCCAAGACCTATGCCGTGCAACCGGTCTACCGCGACGACAATGCCGGCCTGTGGGAGTTCGACCGTCCACCGCCGCCCGAGGAGGAAGACGCGAGCCTGGCGGAGGCCGTGCGCATCGAGACGCGGGAAAAACCGCCCGAGCCCGGTGAACGCGAGAGGCAGGAGGCGGGGGAAGAGAGCGATCCGCGCCCGGCAAGCCTTTCCCCGCTTGACCCAGACCAGTGGATCGCGGTGGCGCGGATGCCGGAATGGGACCACGGCGCAGGTCGGTTGCGCCCCGACTGGACGACGATCGTCGAGGCGACACCCCGCACCGCGCCGGCAGGCCTTGTCGAGCGCTGGCTTGAGGCGCGGCCGGACATCGCCCGGCGCACCGCCGGCCTGATCCGTCAGGCAAAGGTCGGGCGGCCGGCACGTCTGCGCCGACAAGGCGAGGGCGACCGGCTCGATTTGGATGCGGCGGTCAGGGCCGCGATCGACCTGCGCGCCGGCTTCGATCCGGACACGCGCATCTTCGAGCGCAGTGCCTTGTCGGAGCGGGATCTTGCAATGCTGGTGCTGCTTGATATCTCGGAGTCCACGAAGGACACGATCGGCGGCACGGCGACCTCCGTCTTCTCCGTCCTGCGCGAGGCGGTCGCGCACCTGTCAGCGGCCCTGGCCGAAACGGGCGACCGCTTCGCGCTGCACGCTTTTTGCTCGAACGGTCGGGACGAGGTGCGCTACAGGCGGGTGAAGGAGTTCACGGAACCGTTCGGAAACGCCGCGAGGTCGCGCCTTGCGGGCCTTCGCCCCGGACTTTCGACCCGCATGGGCGCGGCGCTCCGGGTGGCGACACGCGAGGCGGCACGGCAGCTCTCCCATCGCCGGTTGGTGCTGGTCGTCACCGACGGAGAACCCTCCGACATCGACGTCACCGATCCCGCTTATCTGGTCGAGGACGCCCGCAAGGCGGTGCAGGAGGCGGCGAGCGCCGGGGTCGACGTCTTCTGCGTCGGTCTCGACAAGACCGGCGAGACCTATCTGTCGCGCATCTTCGGACGCGGCAATTTCGTGCAGATCGGCAAGGTGGAGATGCTGCCCGACCGGTTGCCGCAGATCTATGTGCGGCTGACGCGGTGAGGCGTCGCGATCCGGGCCGCTGTCAGTCCCGGCAGGGAATGTCGAAGGCGGAGAGGAAGCGGCCAACGGCGGCGCGGATCTCCGGCTCGGAATCGTCCGGGCAGGGCACCTGATAGACGTACCGGCGGATGCCGATATAGACGATGCCGCCATGCAGGTTCCAGATGTCCTCCATCTCCGGTTTTTCCGGACCGGGAGCGGCAAGACAGACTTCCTCCATCAGCGGACGCAGCAGGAGCCCGCTGACGAATTCCAGATAGCGGCGGTTGAGCTCGGCGCCGGCAAGGCCGGAGAACATGAAGATGCGCATCCACTCGTAGCTGAAGATGGCTTGCGTGTACTCGCGGTAGAAGGTCAGCGTCCGCTCGTGGATCGAGCGTGACCTGTCGCCGATCAATGCCGGCCAGTCCGGCGAGATGCGATCGAGATAGACAGCCCGGTAAACGGCCTCGATCAGGTCGGTCTTGGTGTTGAAGTAATTGAAGATCAACGATTGCGTCACACCCAGGCGCTTGGACAGTTCGCGGGTGTTTCCCTCCAGGCCCACTTCGGAGAAATAGGCGGTGGCGCCGGCGATGATCATCGCCCGCCGTTCTTCCGGCGACAGGCGCTTGCGGTCGCCCGAACTCGTCTCGCTTTTCGTCATCCCGCCCGCTCGTTGTGGCCCAGACCGCTGGAAAACCTTCTTGTTCCGGTCGGCATCGCCGCCGTCAAGTTTTCTCTTGCTTTTCGATAAACCGTAATAGATCATTTGATCAATAAAGAAAGACGCCGTTGCCCCATCCGCTCCTCGAGTGAGGAACGCCCGGAGAAGAATGCGGCCGTCGGGGAGGAACATCGACATGAAAGCCGCAGCGGCCGGATACGTCCGGGCGAACGATCTTTCGCATGCCATTTCCCTGCTTGCCGCCTCTGAAGGGCAGGCGCGGGTGCTGGCCGGCGGGCAGAGCCTGATCGCCTCGCTGAACCTGCGCCTTGCCGGCGAAACCGCGCTGATCGACATCAATGGCGTCACGGAACTTTCCGGCATTGCGCTCGACGGGGACGTCCTTCGCATTGGTGCGCTCACCCGCCACCGCGAACTTGCAACGTCAGATCTCGTTGCCCGCCATGCGCCGGCCATTTCCCAGGCCGCGCCGCTTATCGCCCATGCGGCGATCCGCAACCGGGGGACGATCGGCGGTTCGCTCGCCTATGCCGATCCGGCGGCGGAACTTCCGGCCTGCATGATTGCGCTCGACGCGACCATTGTCGTGCAGGGACCGGCCGGTCGGAGATGGATCCGGGCGACCGATTTCTTCATCGACCTGTTCACCACCGACCTTGGCGAGGACGAGATGATCGTTGCCGTCGAGGTGCCCGCATGCGCGCCCGGCGAGCGTCAGGTGACGATGGAGCTCGCCCGGCGTTCAGGCGACTACGCGCTTGCCGGCATCGTGCTGGTCAGGCGGACGCACGGCGCGCGGGTCGCCTTCTTCGGTGTCGGTCCGACCGCGATGCTGGCGCGTGCCGCGATGGCGGTGATCGACCGTGGCGGTTCGCCGGACGAGGCTGCGGCCGTCCTTGACGAGGATATCCAGCCGCTCGACGACGTGCATGCGCCCGCAGCCGTGCGTCTCCACCTGGCGCGTGTGTTGCTGCGCCGTGCCCTCAACGCGATCCGTGCGGCGGAGGTCGATCATGTCTGATATCGCAGGGTTTCCCACCAAGGTGGACATCTCGCTCACGGTCAATGGCGAAAGGGTCGAGGCGCGTGTCGATGTCGCCCGCCATCTCGTCGATTTCCTGCGTCTCGACCTTGGCCTGAGCGGCAGCCATGCGGGTTGCGAACATGGTGTATGCGGCGCCTGCACGCTGCAGGTCAACGGCGAGGTCGTGCGCGGCTGCCTGACGCTGGCGGCGCAGCTCGACGGCGCGGATGTGTGGACCGTGGAGGGCCTGACCGACACCGGTGCCCTGGCCGATCTTCAGGCCGCTTTCGTCTCCCGCAACGCCCTGCAATGCGGCTTCTGTACGCCGGGCATGCTGTTTGCCGCCGCCGACGTGCTGGCGTCGAAGGACGTGCCGAGCCGCGCGGAAATCCGCGAGCACATTTCCGGCAACTATTGCCGCTGCACCGGCTACGAGGCGGTGGTGGATGCCATCGAGGCCGTCGCAAGGTCGCGCGCCGGCAGCGGGGAGGCTTCGGCATGACCATCAATTTCGGCAATCCCGACCGTCCCAACAGCTATATCGGCCGCACCGTTCCGCGCCCCAATGCCCGCCGGCTGGTCGAAGGCCGGGGCCGCTATGTCGACGACATCGTGCTGCCGCGCATGCTGCATGTTGCCTTCGTCCGCAGCCCCCATGCCCATGCGGAGATCCGCGCCATCGATACCGCCGCGGCGGCGGCCGTGCCGGGCGTGCGCCGTGTCTTCACGGGCTCGGATATCGCGGAATATTGCAGCCCCTGGGTTGCCGTTCTCGCTCATCTGAAGGGGCTGAAGTCGGCGCCCCAGCATCCGCTCGCCATGGAGCGCGCCACCTGGACCGGGGAGGCCGTCGTCGCCGTCGTCGCCGACACGCGGGCTGCTGCGGAGGATGGCGCGGCGCTGGTCGAGGTTGAGTACGAGCCGCTTCCCGTCGTCACCGACATCCGCACCGCGCTCGACGAGGCGACGCCGCTGATCCACCCGGAACTTGGCGACAATCTCGCCTTCCGCCGCCTGCATGAGCACGGCGAGGTGGATGCGGTCTTTGCCGGGGCGCACACGGTGGTGGAGGCGAGTTTCAAGACGGCGCGGCACACGGGCGTGTGCGTCGAGCCGCGCTCGATCCTGGCCGATTACAATCCCGCCGAAGGCCAGATGACGGTCTATCACTCGACCCAGGCCCCGCACATGATGCAAAGCGTCATCGCCCAGCATCTCGACATGCCGGAAGGCAGGGTCCGGGTGATCTGCGGCGACGTGGGCGGTTCCTACGGGATCAAGGTGCACGTCTATCCGGACGAGATGGCGACGGTCGCCATTTCCCGCGCCATGGGCCGGCCGGTCAAGTTCATCGCCGACCGGATCGAGAGCTTCGCCACCGATATCCATGCCCGCGACCACGAGATCGATGCGCGCATCGCGGTCGACGGGGACGGCCGCATCCTCGGCATCGACGTCGATGACTGGACCGGCATCGGTCCCTATTCGGTCTACCCGCGGACCTCGGCGATCGAGGGCAACCAGGTGGTCAACCTGTGCGGCGGTCCCTATGATTTTGCCGCCTACCGGGCCCGCACCACGGTTGTCCTGCAGAACAAGGCGCCGACCTGCCAGTACAGGGCTGTCGGCCATCCGATCGCGGTGGCGATCACGGAAGGGCTGGTCGATTTCGCCGCCGAGGCGCTGGACCTCGATCCGGTCGAGATGCGCCGCCGCAACCTGATCAAAGACGATGCCTATCCGTGCACCTCGCCGGCCAACATGCGCTTCGAGGGACTGTCGCATCATGCCTCACTCGCCAAGCTTCTGGAACTGATGGACTATGACGGCTTGCGGGCCGAGCAGGCAGCGCTGAGAGAGAAGGGCGTCCATCGCGGCATCGGCATCGCCAGCTTCATCGAGCTGACCAATCCGAGCCCGTTCATGTACGGCATCGGCGGTGCGCGCATCTCGGCGCAGGACGGCTGCACCGTGCGCATGGATCCCGACGGCAGCGTCGTTGCCATGTCGGGCGTCACCGAGCAGGGGCAAGGGACCGAGGCGATGCTGTCGCAGATCGTCGCCGAGGCCGTCGGCGTGCCGGTCACGCGGGTGAAGGTGGTGACGGGCGACACCCAGACGACCCCCTATGGCGGGGGAACCTGGGCCTCGCGCGGGGCGGGCATCGGCGGCGAGGCCGCGCTTCAGGCGGGCCTTGCGCTGAAGGAGAGCATCCTGACGGTCGCCGCCTCGATGCTGCAATGCGCGCCGGATGAACTCGACATCGTCGATGGCCAGATCTGCGACAAGGCCGGCGGCGAGGCGCGCATGCCGCTCGAGGAGCTTGGCCGGATCGTCTATTTCCGCGGCGACACATTGCCGAAGGACCTGCCGCGCGAGCTGGTGCAGACGCGCCACTTCATCACCTCGGACTATCCGTTCGCCTTCACCAACGGGGTACAGGCGAGCTACCTGGAGGTCGATGCCGAGACCGGTTTCGTCAAGCTCCTGAAGCACTGGTGCGTGGAGGATTGCGGCCGGGTGATCAACCCGCAGCTCGTCGACGAGCAGATCCGCGGCGGCATCGTCCAGGGTCTTGGCGGGGCGCTCTTCGAGGAGTGCCACTATGACGGGGACGGCCAGCTCCTGAACGCCAACATGGCCGACTACCTCGTGCCGATGGCGGCGGAAATGCCAGACATGGTGATCGGCCACGTGGAGACGCCGACGCAGGAATCGCTGCTTGGCGCGAAGGGCGCGGGAGAGGCCGGCACGGCCGGCGCACCGGCCGCGGTGATGAACGCCATCAACGATGCCCTTCGCCCGCTGGGAGGGCGGGTGACGCAGATGCCGTTCACGCCGGCGCGGATCCTGGCGTCGATCGGAGTGAAATGATCCGCACTCGCAAGGGTGCGCATGCCCCCGGAGGAGGGGAGCGAACTGGGAAGAGAACTGGGAGGAAAGTCATGAACATGAAGCATCTCTTCGTGGCCGCGACGATGCTCGGCACGGCCCTCGCCATGCCGGCGGCGGCACAGCAGTCGATCACGGTCAATATCGGTTCCAGCCACCCGGAGGCGAACATCTGGGTCTGGGCGATGAAGAACGTCTTCCAGCCGGAGGTCGACCGCCTGCTCGCCGAAAAGGGCGAGTACAAGGTCAACTGGGTCGAGGCCTATGGCGGAACGCTCTACAAGTTCACCGACACGCGCGAGGCGGTGCGTGACGGCATCGTCGACGTGGGCATGGTCGGCACGGTCTGGGAAGGCGCCACCATGCCGCTCCAGAACGTCACCTATTTCACCCCGTTCGCGACGTCCGACCATTTGCTGCTGATCGACATTTTCGACCGGCTGTCGGACGAGCTGCCGGAGCTGCGCGACAGCTGGGCGGAGCAGAACATGGTGCACCTGTCGTCGCTGATCACCGACAGCTACGATGTCTATGCCAACTTCGAGATCGACACGCTGGCCGATCTGAAGAACCGCAAGATCAATGCACCGGGCACCTCGGCCAACTGGCTGCGCGACACCGGCGCAACGCCGATCGACGGAGCGCTCACCACCTACTACACCAACATCCAGACCGGCGTTTCTGAAGGAGCGCTCTCGTTTGCCTCCGGCATCCTGCCGACAAGGGTCTACGAGGTCGCGCCGAAGCTGACGCGCGTCGGCATCGGAGCCATGTATTTCGGCGGCATCGCGGTCAACAAGAGCTTCTTCGACGGGCTCCCGGCCGATGTCCAGGCCGTCTTCCGCGCCGCCGGCAAGGAGACGTCCAGGCGTCACGGCGCCTACGTGACCGACAAGGCCAACACGGCCATCACGGAGATGCAGGCGGCGGGCCTGGAGATCACCGAACTGTCGGCCGAGGAAAAGCGCAAGTGGGTCAGCAACCTGCCGAACATTGTCGAGCCGTGGCTGGAGACCGGCGGCGACGCGGCAAAGACCGTGCTCAAGGCCTATTTCGCGGCCCTGCGCGAGGCAGGTGTCGAGCCGCTGCGCGACTGGGACGCCGGGCTCTAGGACAATAGCCGTTTCCGAAGAGGACCCCGCCCGGATAGCATCCGGGCGGGGTCCTTGCGCGGCGCGAATACGGCGCAGCAGGCGCGAAACCGGGGAGAGTGGGTGAATGGCCGAGGAGATCGATCTGGAGACGAGCGTCGAGGCGCCGCCCGTGCGCCCGGTGGCGCGTGGTCCCTTCGCCCTGGCGGCCAACGCGCTGGCGGCGATCGGCACGATCTGGATCTTCGTGATGATGCTGGTCATCGTCGCCGACGTGCTCGGGCGCAACCTCTTCAATGCGCCAATCACAGGTGTGGCGGAAGTCTGCGCCCGCTCCGTTGTCGCCATCGTCTTCCTGCAGGTGTCATCAGCGGTGCTCAGCGGCCGCATGACGCGGGCGGATTTCTTCGTGCGCGGCCTTGAACAGGCAAATCCGCGTGTGATGCGTCTTGTCGATGCGCTGTTCGCGCTCGTGGGCGCTGCCGTCTTTCTGGCGATCCTCTACGCGACATGGCCGGACACGGTGGCTGCCTGGCGGGGCAGCGAGTATTTCGGCGTGCAGGGCGTCTTCACCATTCCGACGCTGCCGTTCCGCGCCATCATCATCATTGGCTCCGCCTTCGCGGCCGCCGCATATCTCGCGGTTGCCGTCTCGCATCTCGTTTCTCAACCGAAAGACGACGCATGACCGCCCTGACCATCGGCGTTCTTCTGATCCTCGCGCTGATCTTTTTCGTACTGATGGGCATGCAGATCGCGGTTGCGCTGTTCGCCGTGGCGTTTGCCGGCGTGTGGATCATTCGCGACAATTTCGAGCTCGCCATGCGGCTCCTCTCTCTCACCGCCTATAACGGCATTGCCGACTATCTCTTCGCCACCATTCCGCTTTTCGTGCTCATGGGGCTGCTGGTGAGCATCTCCAATGTCGGTCGCGACACGTTCGAGGTGGCCGAGGAACTGTTGCGCCGGGTTGCGGGCGGGCTCGGCGTGGCGACGGTTGCCGCCAACACGGTCTTTGCCGCCGTCACGGGCGTTTCCATCGCCTCGGCGGCGGTCTTCACGCGGGTCGCCGTGCCTGAGATGCGCCGGCACGGATACCGGGCGGGCTTTTCCGCCGGCACCGTTGCCGGCAGTTCGGTGCTCGGCATGCTGATCCCGCCGAGCCTGCTGCTGATCATTTACGGCGTTCTGGCGGAAGTCTCGATCGGGCGCATGTTCGTTGCCGGCGTCATTCCCGGGCTGATGCTGGCGCTCGGCTTCGTTGTCATGATCGTGCTGCTTGCCCGGTTCCGCCCGGGCTTCGTCTTCACCGACCCGGCGGCGCGCTCGCTGGCCGCCGCGGACGAGCGGCCGCGCCTTTCCGGGCGTGAGGTCGCCGTCAAGCTGCTGCCGATCCTCGCGCTCGTCGTTCTGGTTCTCGGCGGGCTCTACAGCGGCTTCTTCACGCCGACCGAAGCCGGCGGCGTCGGTGCCTTCGGCGCGCTGCTGATCGCGCTGGCGCGGCGCAAGCTCGACCGCCACCGCATCTGGGAAGTCCTGAAACAGACCGGAACGGTCTCCGTCGGCATTCTCATCCTGCTGATCGCGGCCGGCTTCTACAGCCGCATGCTGTCGGTTGCCGGCATCCCCAACGCCATCGGCGACATGGTGCAGACGAGCGGCTTCGGCCCCTACGGCTTTCTGGCGCTCTATGTGGTGCTGCTGCTCCTGCTCGGCATGATCCTCGACAGCAGCTCGATCCTGCTGATCATGGTGCCGATCGCCGCCCCCATCGCCCAGTCGATGGGGTTCGACCTGATCCATTTCGGCATTGTCACGGTGATCGCGGTGGAAATCGGCCTGCTGACACCGCCCTTCGGCATATCGGTCTTTACCGTCCACAACACGCTCGCCGATCCGGATGTCGGGGTGGAGCAGATCTTCCTCGGTACGATGCCCTACATGGCCGTGATGCTCGCCTCGCTTGCCGCAATCGCCGTTTTCCCCGCGCTGGCGCTGGCTCTGCTGTGAGCGGCCCTGCGCCGGCACGATAACTGTTATTGCGCCGGCGCGATTGACCCTCCCGCCGCCTGCATGCGACCGAAAAGGCAACGCCCGCGCAGCATGGCGACCCGGCACAGCCGCCGGGAGCATGCGCGGGAAACCGGGGATCACCGGCGGTGAGAAGACCGGCCCCGGCCATTCTTCAAGGAGGACATGGCATGCTGGATCTCAAGGGCCGCGTATCGATCTACCAGCCGGAGCAGGAGGGGCTTCAGTTCCCCTATGAGCCCGCCTTCGAAAGCGTCGAGCACGAGCGTCGCCACCGCAAGGAGCGCCTTGTGGCCGCCTGCCGCGCCTTCGCCCTGCAGGGCTTCGACTACGGTTTCGCCGGCCATCTCACCGTGCGCGATCCGGAGCGTCCGGAACTCTACTGGACCAATCCGATGGCGGTGCATTTCGCCAAGGTGAAGATGTCCAACCTGATCCTGGTCGATCACGAAGGCACCGTTGTGGAAGGCACTCACGCGGTCAATCGGGCCGGTTTCGTGCTGCATGCCAACGTGCATGAGGCGCATCCCGATATCATCGCCATGTGCCACGCACACACGGTCTACGGCACCGCATTCGCGGCGCTCGCCCGCCCCATCGAGCCGATCACACAGGATGCCTGTGCGTTCTTCGAGGATCACGTCATCATCGGTGACGAGGCCGGCGCGGTGGCGGTCGAGAACCACGCGGGTTCCAATGTCGCGACCGCCTTCAAGGGCGTGAAGGCGGCGATCCACCAGAACCACGGACTGCTGACGGCTAGCCGTCACAGCATCGAGGCGGCGGCCTTCTGGTTCATCGCGCTGGAACGTTGCTGCCAGCAGCAGCTCGCAATCGCCGCCACCGGTATCCAGCCGACTTACGTCAAGCCGGACCGGGCCCGCTACAGCCGCGAACACGTTGGCAGCGAGTATATCGGCTGGCTGCATTTCCAGGCGATCTGGGAGCAGCTGCGCGAGGACAGCCCGGACATGTTCGACTGAGCGCAGTTTCTACAGTCAGGTTGCCCGACCTGGCGGCCGGTGCGCTCCCCGCGTCCGGTCGCCGTTTTTTTCAAGGCCGGCTGACGAACGTTGCCGGTGTTGGTACCATTCCCTTTCGAGGGACAGGTCGCCCGACGCTGTCCGGCAACACGCCTTGCGACGGGACTTCATGAAAGACAATCGCCTGCTTGAAATGCGGGTTTTCAGGGCGGTGGTGGAGGCTGGCGGGTTTCGCCATGCCGCCGACCTGCTCGGTGCCAGCCAGCCCTTCGTCAGCCAGAGCGTCTCGGCGCTGGAGATGCGTCTCGGCGTCAAGCTGCTGCACCGCTCGACGCGCGGTCACCGGCTCACCGGGGAGGGACAGACCTACTACGCGGCCTGCATCAAGGCGATCGAGACGGTCGACGCCGTCGAGGGCGAGGTGACGGCTGCGACGCGGCAGGTGGCTGGCGATCTTCGCGTCAGCGCTCCGATCGCCTTCGGCACAGACCAGATTGTGCCGCGTATCCCGGCCTTTCTGGAGCACCAGCCAGGGGTCAATGTGGTGCTGTCCCTGACTGATCGCTACGCCAACCTGATCGAGGAGAATATCGATGTCGCCGTGCGGATGGGACGCCTTGACGATTCCTCGCTGATGAGCCGCAAGCTTTGCGACCTGCAGCGCGTCGTTGTGGCCGCGCCGGCTTTTCTTGAGGCCCATGGCCCGGTCGGGCATCCGCGTGATCTGGCCCGGTTCAATTGCCTGGCGTGGGAAGGCCGCAGAGGCCATCTCAACCGGTGGCCTTTCGTCATCGACGGGGCGGTGGAGACCGTCTCCGTCAGCGGCAATTTCCGCAGCGCCAACGGCCTCTCGCTGGTGCAGATGTGCATGGCCGGCGTCGGCATCATGCGGATGGCCGAGCATCTTGCCAATCCGGCGATTGCCCGTGGCGATCTGGTGCGGCTTCTCGCCGGTTTCCAGGCGAAGGACGACACGGCCTTCCACGCGGTCTACCTGCCCGAGCGCCAGTTGCTGCCGCGCGCGCGCCTGTTCATCGACTATCTGGCGGAGGCTTTCCGCGATCCGCCCTGGCAGGCGGTCCGCTGAGGCGGCAGGGGCATTTGACGGTGGGGGCGACAGGCGAATTGTGAGCGCTGCAAAACCGCGCTAAAGAGCATCGGGCGTCACGGTGCAGGGCAGAATGAGCGGACAGTTTCGCGGACAATCCCGGAAAGGGGAGGAACAGGCATTGAGGAGCGCGGTTTCCGCGCTGATGATGCTTGTCGTCCTCGTCACCGGTCTCGTCCCCGCGGGGATGATGCCGACTCGCGACGCGGACGGCCACCTCACTGTCGTCCTTTGCACAACGCAAGGCCTGCGCTCCGTCACGCTCGATGCGGCCGGCCGGGAAGTGCCGGCGCAGGACGAGGACACCGACCGGTCACCCGCGCCCTGTCTCTTCGCCACCGCCGTCGCGCTTGCCGCTGTTGCCGATCCCGCCTGGCAGCCGTCCTTCACGGTCGCGGAAGTTTCTCTCCAGCCAACCGGCCATGGCGACCCGCTTTCCAGGCTCCAGCCGCTGCCGCTGGGAGCCAGGGCACCGCCCGTCACTCTCTGAGACACAGTCCCTTTCCTGACGCGGCTGCGCCGTTCTCCCCGAGTGGAGACGGACGCCATGCCCGTCGACATGTGCTGGAGAGTTTTCATGAGCGTTCAATCCGAAGGCGCGTCCGCGCCCGTTCACCCGGCCGCAGGCGATGCCGACCGCCGGTTTTATCTCGCCGCCTGGCGCTGGCACTTCTATGCCGGCCTCTATGTGGCACCCTTCCTGGTCATGCTGGCCATCACCGGTCTGGCGATGATGTATATCGCCGTCTTCGACGGCCGCGACGGCGAGCATATCGCCGTGACGGTTCCACCCTCCGCCACCGCGCTGAGCGTCGCGGATCAGTCGGCAAGCGCGCTGCAGGCCGTTTCCGGCGGCACGCTGGTCGAGTGGATCAAGCCTGCCACCACGGAGCGGGCCTCGGTCTTTCGCATCGCCGCCGGCGATGGCCAGGCGATGGTCGCGGTCGATCCCTATACGGGCGCCGTGCTGGAGACGTGGGACCGGCGCGCGGGCTGGTACGACTTCGTCAACGACATCCACGGAACCCTGCTTATCGGCACACTCGGCGACCGGCTGATCGAGATCGCGGCCGGTTTCGCCGTCGTGCTTGTCGTGACGGGTCTTTATCTGTGGTGGCCGCGCGGCACGGGTGCCTTCCGTGCCTTCGTGCCGAACCTTGCGGAGCGGGGGCGGGCGCTCTTCAAGAGCCTGCACGTCACGGTCGGTGTCTACGTGTCGCTGATCCTGATCGTCTTCCTGCTTTCGGGCCTCTCATGGTCCGGCATCTGGGGCGAGCGCTTCGTTCAGGCCTGGAGCACCTTCCCGGCCGAGAAATGGGACAATGTCCCGCTCTCCGAAGACATCCACGCCTCGATGAACCACGGAGCGGTCAAGGACGTGCCCTGGGCGCTGGAACAAACGCCGATGCCGGCCTCCGGCTCCGATGCCGGCGTCACAGGCATTGCCGAAGGCGTGCCGGTCAACGCGGATACCGTTGCCGCCCTTGCCGGTGCGCTCGGTTATCGCGGGCGTTTCCGCATGTCCTTCCCGCGCGGCGAGACCGGTGTGTGGACGATCAATCAGGACACGATGAGCAATGACGCGCAGAACCCGGTTTCGGACCGGACGGTGCATGTCGACCGTCATACGGGCCGGGTGCTCGCCGATGTCGGCTTTGCCGACTATTCCGTCGCCGGCAAGGCGATGGCCGTCGGCATCGCCTTCCACGAGGGCGACATGGGCCTGTGGAACCTCGTCCTCAACACGGTGTTCTGCCTGTCGGTGATCTTCCTATCCGTCAGCGGTGTCGTCATGTGGTGGCTGCGTCGGCCGAGGAAGGGGGCGATCCGCCTCTTCGCCCCGCAGGTTCCCGAAGGACTGCCGCACTGGCGTGGCGCGATGCTGGTCATGCTCGCCCTGTCGCTTGCCTTCCCGCTGGTCGGGCTGACGCTGGTCGGCGTCATGGCGCTCGACGTTCTGGTGCTCTCGCGCCTTGCCGTCTTCCGGCGCGTCTTCGCCTGAGACAACGCGGTTTCCGGAGCCGGTTGCAACCGGCTCCGGAGCCTGACCTTCCGCTGCCCCACTTGCTGGTGTAGCAGGGAGCGAGCGGATCGGACGAAAGGCTTGCGGAACATGAGCAGGGACGACATCTATCCCGGGCTGACACAGCTCGGCAAGGCGACGGAAATACCGTCGGACCCGGAACAGGCGGTGCTGGAGCGGGTGCCCAATCCGCAGGCCGGAACGCGCTATGCGGTGCGCTTTACCGCACCGGAATTCACCTCGCTGTGCCCGATGACGGGCCATCCCGACTTCGCCCATCTGGTCATCGACTACCTGCCGGCGGGCTGGCTGGTGGAGAGCAAGTCGCTGAAGCTCTATCTCACCTCGTTCCGCAACCACGGCGCCTTCCACGAGGACTGCACCGTGTCCATCGGCCGGCGACTTGCGGATCTGCTCGAGCCGGAATGGCTGAGGATCGGCGGCTACTGGTATCCGCGCGGCGGCATCCCGATCGACGTCTTCTACCAGACCGGCCCGGCGCCGGCCGATGTGTGGATCCCGGACCAGGGCGTGCCGTCCTATCGCGGGCGCGGGTGACAAGGCGTTGGCAGCAAAGGCGGACATGATGCAAAGATTTGTTGTTCTTGCGGTTTTTCTCCTGCTCGTTGTCGGTGGCGGGTTGCTGCTGGGCGGGCTGAGCGTCGTCGGCGACTGGTATGGGAACCTTGCCAAGCCCGCCTTCAATCCGCCACCCTGGGTGTTCGGTCCGGTCTGGACGGTCCTTTACGTCTTCATCGCGATTGCAGGCTGGCTTGTCTGGCAGAGGGATCGATCCGGTTGGGCGATGCGGCTTTGGGCGGTGCAATTGCTGCTCAACTTTCTCTGGACGCCGGTCTTTTTCGGCGCCCACCGGATCGGGTTGGCGCTTGTCATCATCCTGCTGACGGTCGTCGCCATTCTCTCGTTCGTGGTGTCGGCTTGGCGCAAGCATCGCGCCGCCGCCGTGTTGTTCCTTCCCTATGCCGCGTGGGTGGCGTTTGCATCCGTGCTGAACGCCGCGATTTTTCTGCTGAACTAGATTGTATCGACATTCAGGTTTCGGACGCGGCGGCGGAGACGGAGCCGCGCGAAATGATAAGCTTGCGGCGACCGGCCGGACCGAACCGGCGGAAACGCAGTCCCTGAACCGCCACCGGAGCGAGGCCATGAAGATCATCCGAACCGAAGACAACCCGTCGACGACGCCTCCGGCGGCGTATTTCACCGGCAAGGTCAGCATGGCCTCCCGCTTCACCACGCAAGAGCCGGCGCGCGTCGGCGGCGCGATTGTCACCTTCCAGCCGGGCGCACGCACCGCCTGGCATACCCATCCGCTCGGCCAGACGGTGATCGTCACGGCCGGCACGGGGTGGGCCCAGTGCGAGGGCGAGCCGAAGGAAGAGATCCGGCCAGGCGACATCATCTGGTTTCCGCCGGACGTGCGCCACTGGCACGGCGCCACCGACACAAGCGCCATGACCCACATTGCCATCGCCGAAGCGCTCGACGGGGTCTCCGTCGACTGGATGGAGCATGTTGGCGACGATCAGTATCTCGGTCCCCTTCGCTGACGCGAAGGGGACGGGCGTCGGGTGAGAAATGGAGCGGGTGCGTGACGACGGTACTGATTGACAGAACATTCGAGCGGACGCTCGACCGCCTTGTCGCCGGGGCCGTGCCCGGCCAGGCGTTCGAGGCCTGGACATTCGACGACCGGGACAGCCGCGTTGAGGCTGAAAGGCAGCTTGCGGCAAAAGGCGTGACGGCACGCATCCGCAGCGCCTACAAGCCCCTGCTGCACGCCTTCCTCGAGGAAATCGACCTTGCCGGCGTCACGGCGATCGGGATTGGCTATCCGGTTCTTCCGCACACGCCCGAAAACCGGTTCCGGCTGGAGACCTATCCGCTGGCCGCACTGGTCGGGGAACGGGAGATCCGCTTTTTCCCCCGTATGGACGGGGGGCTCGACTACGACGTCACGCTGACCGGTTCCGACGGGCGGGTGCGGCACTGCCGGATCCTTGCCCCGAACCGGGTGCATGTCGATACGGCGGGGGCGACAAACCTCTCACCGACCGGTTGGTACGCAAGCGGTTCGGACGAGATCGGCGAGCGGCTTGAAACCGATTACGAGGCGGTGTTCGAGGCCGTCATCGAGGCGGTTTCGGAACACGACTGGGGCACGAGCGAACCGTTCTTCGACGAGCTCAACATCCGTGTCGAGCTCCCCTCGGCCGATGAGGCACTCGCCCATCCCGGCGAGACGACCAGCCTGAAGGAAGCCCTGCACGAGGACCTCTATTTTTCCCTGCTGGAGGTCTTCCTGCGCAAGACGGGACGGCCGATCGGCGACAGGGGGCTGCGGCCCGGCCAGATCGTGCCGGAAGTGGTCGAGAGCGACGGGCGCATCGCCTTGCGGATCGAGACGCGGGCGCTGTCGGGAGACGTTGAGGAGTGCGCCGTCCAGCCGCTGGACGCGGCGCGCGAACCGCTTGCCACGGCACAGGTCGCCACTGAACTGGACGGGCTCGGCGGCCGGGCCTTTCAGTCACGGAGCCGGGCGGGGCGGACGGTGAGGGCATGCCATGTGGCCGGATCCGACGCGGCCGTCATGATCAGCGCCGGCCAGCATGCAAACGAGACGACCGGCGTCGTCGGTGCGTTGCGCGCCGCACGGCGTCTGGCGGCACGCGAAGGTTCCCATTTCACGGTCTCGCCGCTGGAGAACCCGGACGGTTACGCCCTGCATCAACGCTTGCGGCGCGACAACCCGCACCACATGCATCATGCTGCGCGGTACACGGCGTTCGGCGACGACCTCGAATACCGCCCGCGCGGCGTTGGCACTCTCCACGAGACGGAAATCCGGGTCATGGCCGAGCGGGTGAGCGGCGCGCGCCTGCATGTCAACCTGCACGGCTACCCTGCCCATGAATGGACGCGGCCGCTTTCCGGCTATGTTCCCGCAGGCCACGGAATGTGGACCGTGCCGAAGGGGTTCTTCCTGATCATGCGCCATCATGAGGGCTGGTCGGACCCGGCGGAGATCCTGCTCGACAAGGTGACGCGCCGCCTGGGCGAGGTTCCAGGCCTTTTGCGGAACAATGCCGGCTGGATCGCCTTGTTCGAGGCCCATGTCGGCGATACCGGATTGCGGCTCGTTAACGGCATTCCCTGCCTGTCAGCCGTCGACGACCGCCATGCCGTGCCGCTGACCCTGATCACCGAATACCCGGACGAGACCATCTATGATGCGGCCTTCGTCGCCGGGCATACGGCGCAGATGGAAACGGTGCTTGCCGCCTATGATGCCTGGCAGGAGATCGCCTCCGCCGGTGCCTGACCGGTGCCTGACCGGTGGAGTTGGCCGGCGGAGTTGACCGGCGGAGCGCGTCAGCGGATCAGCGTCACGTTCTTCGCGCCGGCGAGCCACAGGATGGTGCGCACGACCAGCAGGCAAGCGATGACGATGGCCATGATGCAGACCGAGAAGGCGGCCGCCTGGTTGACGGCGCCGCGATCGGAGAGCTGCAGTACCGAGACCGCCGCGAGCTGGGTCGAGGGCGTCACCAGGAAGATCACCGCCGACAGCGAGACCATCGTGCGCATGAAGTAGAACACGCCAACCCCGAGCAGCGTCGGCCACAGGAGAGGCAGGGTCACCTTCCGGAGCGTCGTCACGGCGCTGCCGCCAAGCGTGGTCGAGGCCTCGTCGAAGGTGGAGCCGATCTGCTTCAGGCTGGTGGAGGAGATCAGGAAGGCGTGGGCGTGGTTGTAGTAGACGCTGAGGATGACGATCAGCGCGAAGCTCCCGTAAAGCACGTTGAGCGGATTGGACGGCTCGTTGAAGGTCAGCACATAGCCGAGGCCGAGCACCATTCCAGGCACCGCTGCGGGAAGGATGGCAAGGAAGGAGAGGGGGCCTGTCAGCGGGTTCCTGAATTTCTGTACGACGATGGCGGTCAGGGCGGTGATCGCGACGCCGACGAACGCCGTTGCAAGCGACACGCCGACGCTGTTCCAAAGCGGCGCGGTGCCGTTCTGGACGTCGAACTCGTAGTGCTTGAGCGTGAAGCTCATGTTGTAGGGCCATAGCCGCACGAAGCTGGCGACGACGACGATTGCCAGGACGCTCAGGATGAGGGCGACGACGACATAGGCATAGACCGAGAACGCCATGTCCCTGCGCAGCGAGGGCTTCACCACCAGCGGCTTGGACTGTGCCGTCACCGAGGCGTGCTGCTTGCGGGAGATCCGCTTCTCGATGAGCTTGGCGAGAATGGCGGGCACCAGCAGGACAATGCCTATGACCGCGCCGAGCCCGAACTGCGCCTGGCCGATCACCTGGTTGTAGACCTCGGTCGCAAGCACGCTGAAATCGCCGCCGATGACCATCGGGTTGCCGAAGTCCGTCATCACCAGGGTGAAAACGACGAAGATCGCGGCGGCGAGCCCGAAGCGCGTGGCCGGCAGCGTCACGTCGCGGAAGATGCGCAAGGGGCCGGCACCCAGCGCCTCTGCGCTTTCGTAGAGACGCGCATCGGCGACGGCGAGTGCGGCCGACAGGATCAGATAGGCGTAAGGAAACGCGTAGAGCGCGTTGGCGATCGCCGTTCCCCAGAAGCCGTAGATGTCGATGTCGAACCCGAGAAACCGGTTGAGCACGCCGTTGCGGCCAAGCAGCAGGATCAGTCCTTGCGCCTGCACCAGGGAGGGCGCGAAAAGCGGGGTGAGCACGGCGATGCGCAGGAACGGCTTGAAGGGGATCTTCGCCCGCTGGAGTGCGTACGCGTAGAAATAGGCAAGGCCGACCGCGGCACATGTCGCCGTCAGGGACATGGCGATGCTGTTGTAGACGAGCTTCCAGAACCGCTCCGCGCCGAACGTGTCCGTGAAGTTGCCGATGCCGTACCCGTCCGGCGTCTCGAACCCGCGCAGCAGGATGCCGGTCAGCGGCATCAGCAGGAAGACCAGGATCGGGATCGCGGCAAGGATGGACAGGCCAAGGGTCACGCTGCGGTCGCCCGTCAGGCCGCCGCCGCGTCTTGCGGCGGGCGGCGCGGTGGTTTCGGCGGCCAGGCTCATGACAGGACCCTCAAGGCCTCGGCGGGAATGGAAATGGCAAGTTGTTCTCCCTGTTCGGGAACCTTCGAGGTCCCGTGCAGCTCGACCATGATGCTGGTCTCCCGGCGCGCATCCGGTTCGACCTCGACACGGGTGACATTGCCGAGGAAGGAGACCGAGCGCACCGTTGCGGGGAGGATGTTGGCGCCGGTGTCGCCCCGGCCCGCGAGCGAGACCGCCTCCGGACGCACGCCGAGCATTGTCGCGCCGTCGCGTGCCGGGTGGTCGATACGCAGCGGCGTGCCGCCGAAACTCATGGCGCCCTGCGCTCCGGCCTCGACCGGCAGCACGTTCATGCGGCCGATGAAGTCGGCGACAAAAGCGCTGGCAGGCTCGCGATAGAGCTGCTGCGGCGTGCCGATCTGCTCGATGCGTCCCTTGTTCATCACCACGATGAGGTCGGCCATGGCGAGCGCTTCCTCCTGGTCATGGGTCACCATGATGGTGGTAATGCCGAGACGCTTCTGCACGGCCCGGATCTCGACGCGCAACTCCTCGCGCACCTTCGCATCGAGCGCCGAGAGCGGTTCGTCGAGCAGGAGGGCGGAAGGGTCGGGTGCGAGCGCGCGGGCGAGCGCGATACGCTGCTGCTGGCCGCCCGACATCTGCGCCGGAAGCTTTTCTGCCTGGTCCGAAAGATGGACCAGATCGAGCATTTCGGCGATGCGGGCCCGGATCCGCTCCTTCTCCCAGTGCCGGCACTCCAGGCCGTAGCCGACATTGCGTGCCGCGGTCATGTTGGGAAAAAGCGAATAGGACTGGAAGACGACGCCGAAATTGCGGGCCCTTGCCGGGATCGAGGAAAGGTCCGCCTCACCCAGGCGGATGCTGCCGGCATCGGCCTCTTCCAGTCCCGCGATGACACGCAGCAGCGTGGTCTTGCCGCAGCCTGAAGGCCCCAGGAAGCAGACAAAGGAGCCGCGCGCCACGTCCAGCGAGACATGGTCCAGCGCCGTGATACGGCCGAAGCGCTTGACGAGATCGTGGATCGAAAGGTCCATGGAAGGTTCCCCTGCTGCGGATGCAGCCTTCAAGAATGCAAAAAGCGGGAGGCCGCCATGGGGCGGCGCCCGTCAGATGACGCGCGCCGGTGAAGACGCGCGTCCCGAAAGCTCGCAGGACAGGCGGTCTCGCGCGAGCGACAAGACCGCCTGTCCTGAACGGAGTTGATGATGGCTGGCGGAGCCTTGGCCGGTTGTACCTGACGATGCGAAAGGCCGCAGGACCTTCAGGCGTCGGCGTCGCTCCGCCGGACGCAGCTCAACGCTCGTACTTTTCCTGCCAGGTCTGGATGATCCGGCTCCGGTCCTCGGCAGCGGCCTTGAAGTCGACCGGGAACAGAACCTGAGACACGTCCGCCGGGAGGCCCGCCTTGGTGAAGCGCTCGGGCATGGTGCCGCCGGGAACCGTGACGATCGCCTTCCAGGAGAAGTAGGCGTTCGCCGCTTCCTTGCTCACCGTCCAGTCGAGGAAGCGCTTGGCGGCTTCCTTGTTCTTCGAGGCGGCGACGAGCCCGTTCGCCTCCAGCTCGTTGCCGGCGCCCTCGGACGGCACCACGAGCGTGATCGGATAACCTTCCTCGATGTTCTTGACGGCGCGCAGCCCGAAGGAGGCGCCGACCGTGTATTCGCCGGCCGAGGCGGCATTGCACGGGCGGGAGCCGGACTTGATGTACTGGGCGACGTTCTTGTCGAGCTTGTCGAGGAAGGCCCAGCCCTTCTCTTCGCCCATCATCTGCAGGAGCGAATCGATCTGGATGTAGCCGGTGCCGGAACTGGCCGGATTGGGCATGACGACTTCGCCCTTGAAGGACGGGTCGGTCAGGTCGGCCCAGGAGGTGGGCATCTTCAGGCCCTTGTCCTTCAGTCGCTCGTTGTTGACGCAAAGTGCCGCCATGTAGCCGGTGACGGCGAACCACTTGCCGTCGGGATCGCGGAAACGGGCCGGGATCGCATCGAGACCCTCGGGCTTGTAGGCCTCGAGGCCCTCGAGAATCTGCGGGTTGACCATCGAGGTGACCGCGAAGCCCCACAGGACGTCGTGCTGCGGATTGGCCTTCTCGGCGATGATGCGCGCCGCCAGGTCGCCGGTGGACAGACGCAGCAGGTTCACGTCGACATCGGGAAGCGCCTTCTTTGCCTCCTCGAGGAACGCGGCGGCCTCGTCTTCCTCGTAGGCCGTGTAGACCGTGATGGATTCGGCCATCGCCGTGCTCGAAAGCATCAGTGCTGTCAGGCCGCCAAGGGCCCACCTCATACCCAGGTGCATATCCGTTCTCCTCTGTTGGAAAGGCAACATTTGTCCTTTTTCGACATTTAACGCGCAAACGCGGTGCCTTCACAACAGTCTAAATGAAACTTGCGAGATTTTTTAGCCGTCGAAGGGCATCCGGGGGCGTTTGCGCCTAGGCGATGTGCAGATTGACCTGCGATGCGGCAAGGGTGTGCTGCAACGCACCTTCAGGCTTCGCGTCGGTGACGAGGTCGTCAACCTCGGTCACGTTGCCCAGATGCACGAGCGCGGTGCGGTAGAACTTGCTGGAATCGGTCGCAAGCAGCGTCGAGCGGGCCTGGCCGATCGCTGTGCGCACGATCGAAACCTCGTTCTGATCGTCATCGCCCATCGCTCCGTCCTCGTCGATGCCGCTGACGGCGATGATGGCGGTGTCGAAGCGGAACCGGCGAATGAACTCGGACATGCTTTCGCCCATCACGCTGCCGGCCACGTTCTTCACGAACCCGCCGGGAACCGCGATTGTGAAGTCGGTCCTGTCCGTCAGGATCACGGCCGCGCGCAGACTGTAGGTGACGACTTTCAGCTCCTTGCGCTCGCAAAGCGCCTCCGCCACCGCTTCGCAGGTCGAGCCCGCATCGAGGAACAGCGAGGCGCCGTCCGGCACGAGCTCGGCAACCCGCCGCGCGATGCGGTGCTTGATCGTGAAGCGTTCCACCCGCCGTTGCCGGTAGGTCTGGGCGTCGATGGGACTCGTCAGGGCAACGCCGCCGTGATGCCGTCGCACCCGTCCCTGCATGGCAAGGTCGGCGATGTCGCGCCGGATGGTCTGCGAGGTGACAGAGAACCGCGTGGTCAGTTCCTCGACGGAGGCGTAGCCCGATTTTTCGAGGAAACCCATCAGATCCAGTTGCCGCAACGTTTTTTTCTTGGGGCTTTCGTCCATCAGGAAGTGTGCCGCTTTCATCGCCCGGCCTGCCTTACCGGCAGCGCCGTCGTCCCGAACCCGTGTCCGTGTTTCAAGCACATGTTGAAAAACCGACATTTCAGCCGGGAATAGGGGCACGGACCGGCAGCCAAGGCAAGTCCGCCTTCCCCGGTCGTGGCAAACATGGCTGGCGGCGGCGGGCCGGGGCGGATCGGAACAGTGCCGTCTCAGTCGGCGTACGAGGCGGTCCGGCGCCGTTCGCTGGGCGAATGGCCGAAGCGTTCCTTGTAGTCGCGCGAGAAGCGTCCGAGATGCGAGAAGCCGCAGGAATAGGCGGCCTCGGTCACGCCAGGCGCATCCTTGTGCGCCATCAACTGGTAATGGGCCGCGTCCAGCCGGGCGTTTCGCAGCACCTGCATCGGCGACAGGCCGAAGATCCGCTGAAACCCCTTTTGCAGGGTCCGCACGTTGATCCGGGCTGCCGCCGCGATGTCGGCCAGCGTGATCGGCTCCGAGAGATTCGCATGGATGTAGTCGAGCGCCTGACGGATCGCCCTCGGCTTCGCCTGCTGGTCGGAGCGCTCGATGATATGCGAGATGTTGCTGTGCTGCAGCGTCAGCAGCGCATGGGCGAGGTCATGCTCGGCGCGCAGATCGCCGCCGCCCAGCGGACGCTGGAACAGGTCGCCGTTCTCGACTGCATCGACGCATGCGGTGACGATCCGCTGCAGGCGTCGTCCGGGCGGCGAGGCGAGGTCGACCTTCATGTCGAACCGGATCGGGCCGGGCAGGGGGGCCCCCACCAATGCCTGAGCCACGCTCTCCAGATGCGCGCGGTCGATCTGGATCAGCAGCTTGCTGCAGCCTTCTCCCCAGTGCAGCCGGGCATTGCGGTCGGGATTGAGAATGGCCGCCATCGACGGGCTCGCCGTCATCTCCTCGCAGCGATGCTGCACGCGGGCCATGCCCGCCAAAGGAATGTGAAACAGGTAGAACGAGCCCAGCAGTCCGGGATCGACGATCACTTCCGGCCCGTAAGCAAGGTAGTTGACCGACAGGTTCAGGCCCTTGACCGCGTTGTGCCGCACCGACAGGCTGGCGCGGCGGCTCTGGATGTCCAGCCGGTGGTCGCAGAACTTCTGGCCGATGCGGTGACGGGCCTCGTCGAGGTCGGTGGTGCGCAGCACGGGATGGCTCGCGAAATACTCGCGCGGCGGCAATGTCCGTTCGGCGGTCATGGCACCTCCCGTGGCTACAGGCTCTCCGGTCACGATGAACGCAAGAACCGCATTTTATTTCAAGCCTAAAATATTTCGCCGCAACAGGCGTTCGTTTTTTGGATAAGCGGTTCCGCGTTTTCGGGGCAGGCTCGCATCACAATAGCCCAACAATAGCGGATCGAAGTGGAGTGCGCACAATGGAACCTGGTGTGACCAAGGCCGATGCCGGACTGAACGGACACGCATGGAACGTCGTGGGGCACACTTATGTGCCCAAGCTTTGGAACGAGGATGCCTTCGTCTGGCATGCCACCCTGCCGGCGGGGACATTCGTCCCGCCGCATATCCATCCGACCCAGGACGAATGGATCTACATGCTCGATGGCGAGCTGGAGGTCGAGTTCGGGGACGAGAAGGTCGTGGCCCGGGTCGGCGACACGGTGAAGATGCCCCGTGGCATCGCCCATGGCATTTTCAACCGCTCCGGCGCGACGGCCCACTGCGTCTTCGGTGTCGCGCCTTCGCGCAGGCTCTACGACCTCTTCATCGCGCTGGATGGCGTCACAGACCCGGCGGAGCTGGTGCGCCTGTCGGCCCTGCACGAGGTCGATTTCCTGCCGCCGCCGGGCGGCGCCTGAGCATCGGTGAAGACCATGACAACGGTTCTTCCCCCCGCCCGCGACTGGGACGATGCCTTCGCGAACATGGCTCATGTGACGAACTCGCATGAGCTTCCGGGTTTCTGGTCGGCGCGTGCCGCCGAATACCGCGCGCGGATGCAGGCCGAGGGGCACCGGCTCGAACTCGACATCGCCTATGGCGGGCACCCGCGCGAGGCCTATGACATCGCCTGGCCGCAAGGGGAGGCGCGCGGGCTCGCCGTCTTCGTCCATGGCGGCTACTGGATGCGGCTCGACAAGTCCTTCTGGACGGACTTCGCCGAGGGCGCGCGGGCAAGGGGGTGGGCGGTCTGCCTGCCGAGCTACACGCTTGCCCCGGAGGCGAGGATCTCGCAGATCACCGCCCAGATCGGCCGGGCCATCGAGCATGTCGCGGCTCACGTTGCCGGACCGATCCGGCTTTCGGGGCATTCGGCCGGTGGCCACCTGGTCAGCCGGATGGTTTGCGCCGACAGCCCGCTCTCCGAGGGCGTTCGCGCCCGCATCGAGCACACGCTGTCGATCAGCGGGCTGCACGACCTGCGCCCGCTGCTCCACACGAAGATGAACGAGACTCTGCGTCTGGATCTTGCCGAGGCACGCAGTGAAAGTGCGGTGCTGGCGCAGCCCGGCGTGGCCGCGCCGCTCACCTGCTGGGTCGGCGGCGGCGAGCGGCCCGAATTCATCCGGCAGGCGCGGTTGCTCGCGGATGTCTGGGGCGGGCTCGACGTGCCGGCCACGGCCCATGTCGAGGGCGATCACAATCACTTCACGGTGCTCGAGGGGCTGAAGGATCCGTCCTCCGCGATCACCGCCGCCTTCGCCGGCGAGGCCTGACCCGCCCCGGCCAACCCCGCATGAAAGGACAGACCATGACCGCAATGGCCCCCGGTATCGTGAAATCCGGCGAGAGCATCGAACAGATCCGCTGGAACATCCTCGGCCAGACCTATGTGCCCAAGCAGATGACCGAGGAGTGTTTCTCCTGGCATGCGACCCTGCCGCCGGGCACTTTCGTGCCGCCGCATATCCATCCGGATCAGGACGAGTTTCTCTACATTCTCGAGGGCCGCTTCACGTTCCTGCTCGACGGGGCCGAGGCGATCGGCGAGCCGGGCGATCTGGTCAAGCTGCCGCGCGGCGTGCCGCACGGGATCTTCAACAAGTCCGAAAGCGCGATCAAGACGCTGTTCTGGGTGACGCCGACGCTGCAGCTCTACGACCTGTTCTGGGCGCTGCACAACATGGGGCCGGGCGCGGACCCGGCCGAGATCGTCGCGGTCTCGGCGGCGCATGCCATCGACTTCCTGCCGCCGCAAGACAGCGAGACGACGCAATGACGGTCCTGATCGCGGGCGCGGGTATCGGCGGGCTGACCACCGCCTTGATGCTGCACGCGCGGGGCATCAAGGCCCAGGTGGTCGAGCAGGCGCCGGAGGTGCGCGAGGTCGGGGTGGGCATCAACACGTTGCCCCACTCGATTGCCGAACTGGCGGAGCTGGGGCTTCTGGAACGGCTCGACGAGGTGGGCCTGCGCACGCGCGAGTTGCGCTATCTGACCCGCCAGGGCCAGGAGGTCTGGCGCGAGCTGCGGGGCCTGCACGCGGGCCACAAGCACCCGCAGTTCTCCATCCACCGGGGGCGGCTGCAGAAACTGCTCTATGACGCGGTGATCGAGCGGATGGGACCAGGTGCGGTTGCGACGGGGCTCAGGTTGTCCGGCTTCGTGCAGGACGAGGCCGGCGTCACGGCGCATTTCACGGACGCGCTCGACGGGCTTTCCTCGCGTACGCTGCGGGCCGAGGTGCTGGTCTGCGCCGACGGCATCCACAGCATGGGGCGCAAGCGCTTCTACCCGGGCGAAGGCTCGCCGAGCTGGCAAGGCGTTGTCATGTGGCGGGGCGCGGCCGAGTGGCCGGTCTGGGAGGACGGTGAGACCATGGCCATCGCCGGCGGGCTGGGTGGCAAGCTGGTGCTTTACCCGATCGCGCCCGCAAAGGACGGCCGGCAACTGATGAACTGGGTGGTCAACGTCCGCGTTGCCGATGCTTCCGTGTCGCCGCCGCCTCCTGAAAGCTGGTCGAAACAGGCACCGCTTTCCAGGGTGCTGCCCCATGCCCGGCGGTTTACCGTGCCCGGCTTCGACGTGGAGGCGCTGGTGCGCGCCAGCGGTACGATCTTCGAATACCCGATGGCGGACCGCGATCCGTTGCCGCGCTGGACGCACGGACGGGTGACGTTGCTCGGCGATGCGGCCCATCCGATGTATCCGGTCGGCTCGAACGGAGCGGCACAGGCCATTCTGGACGCACGCTGCCTTGCCGATCACATGGTTCGAGCCGAACATCCGCGCGAGGCACTCTACCGCTACGAGCTGGACCGGTTGCCGAAGACGGCCGAGGTGGTGCGCACCAACCGCAAGGGCGGGCCGGAGCGGGTGATCGACGAGGTGGAGCGGATCAGCCCGCGCCGCTTCGACAACATCGAGGATGTTCTCAGCCATGCGGACCGCAAGGCCATCGTCGAGGGCTATGCGAAAATGGCGGGTTTCGCCGCGAAGAAGACCGGCTGAGAGCGAAGCCGGCGACAGGAAGAACCGGCGGACGGGAGGCCGGTACGACAGGCCAGGGGGGCGGTGCGCCGTGCCCGGACTGGCCATCTTGCAAAAATCCGACCCCGGTACGGGGCGTGAAGAGGGGAATAATCATGACTTCCAGATGGACACGGAAACTCGCGGGACTGGCAACGGGCGTCGCGCTTGGTGCGCTCGCCACCTCGGCGGCGCTCGCCGAGGATATCAAGATCGGCATGGTGGTCACGCTGTCGGGCCCGCCGGCGGCGCTGGGCCAGCAGATCGTCGACGGCTTTCAGCTGGCGCTCGAGCAGAATGGCGGAATGCTGGGCGGGCAACCGGTGGACCTGATCGTCGAGGATGACGAACTCAAGCCGGACGTGGCGCTGATCAAGGCGCGCTCGCTGCTCGAGCGGGACCAGGTCGACTTCGTGGTCGGTACGGTATTCTCGAACATGCTGCAGGCGATCTTCAAGCCGGTCGTGCAGTCCGAAACCTTCCTGATCAGCCCGAATGCGGGCCCCTCGACCTTTGCCGGGCGCAACTGCAACCCCTATTTCTTCGTCACTTCCTACCAGAACAATCAGCCGGCCGAAGTCAGCGGCATGATCGCCAATGAGGAAGGCTTCAAGAACGTCATCGCCATGGTGCCGAACTACCAGGCCGGGCGCGACAATATCGAGGGCTTCAAGCAGACCTTCAAGGGCGGCGTGGCGGACGAGATGTTCACACCGCTCGGCCATCAGGATTTCTCGCCCGAGCTGGCGCGGATCGCCACCTCGGGTGCCGACGCGCTGTTCACGTTCATGCCGGGCGGCATGGGGGTGCGGCTGGTCCGGCAGTTCGATGCGGCCGGACTTTCCGACAAGCTGAAGTTCCTGTCGGTCTTCACCACGGACGAGTCCACGCTGCCCGGCCAGCAGGATGCCGCGCTCGGTTTCCTCTCCGCCGGATCGTGGGCGCCCGACATGGACAACGAGGCCAACAAGGCCTTCGTCGCCGCTTTCGAGGAGAAATACGGCTATGTCCCGGGTTCCTTCGCGGCGCAAGCCTACGATGCGGCCCAGCTGATCGGCAGCGCTCTTGAAAGGACCGCCGGCAATACCGAGGACAAGGATGCCATGAGGGCGGCGCTCGAGGCCGCCGCGTTCACCTCGGTGCGCGGCGAGTTCTCCTTCAGCAACAATCACTATCCGATCCAGGATTTCCACATGCTGAAGGTGGCCAAGCGCGAGGACGGCAAGTTCTGGACGACGGTGGTGAAGACCGTTGTCGAGGACTATGAGGACAGCTTCCACCAGGACTGCAAGATGTAGGATCCGCTACCCCGCCGGACCCGACCGCGCGGTCGGGCCCGGCGGTAAACAGGCAATACCCCTTGCAGGGGCCTTGAGAATTCATCGCCCGGTCTCGAGCCCCGACAGCAACAGCTCAAGCGTGTCGGCCGCATTGACAAGACGGTTTCCCGGATCGTCTCCATCCGCGATCCACAGCGCTGCATCCACCAGCGCGCCGTTGATCATCCGGGCGAGCGTCTCGGGGTCTCCCGCCTTTACCCGTCCCTCGGCCATCAGCCGTGAGAGCAGGGACGACAGGGAGACAAGACACTTGCGTTCACTGGCCTGGGTATAGGCTGCACCGAGGATCGACGGGGCGTCGCGCAGGACAATGCGCTGGATCTCCGGTTCGAGCGCCATTTCCAGGTAGAGACGACAGCGCTGCCGGAATGCCTCCCACAGATCGCTCGACCCGCTGGCCGCAGCCTCCAGCCGTTGGTCCATCTCGCCTTCGACCGTCTGCACGACGGCGCGCAACAGGCCCTTCTTGTCACCGAAATGGTGATAGAGCGCGCCACGGGTCAGGCCTGCCGATCCGGTGAAATCCTCCATCGCCGCGTCCGCATAGCCCTCGCGAGCCAATATGCCGCGAGCAGATGCGATCAGCTTTCGCTTCGTTTCCTCGATCATTTCCTGCCGGGTTCGGCGAACCATGCCGGGCTCCTTATTCACATACATAATGCATGTTAATTGACATACAGATTGCATGTCAGTATCACTCACATGCAATCTGTATGTCAATCTCGGGCGAGCAATCGCGCTTCCGCCCTCCAAGGGATATCCAACATGGCCAACCCCTACCGGGACCTCTTTCGCGCTCCGGGAACGGCGAGCTTTGCCGTCGCCGGCTTCCTCGCGCGCCTGCCTCTGCCGATGACCGGCATCGGCATCATCACGATGGTTTCCCAGCTTCGCGGCAGCTACGGGCTGGCCGGCGGCGTGGCGGCGACCTTCGTCTTTACCTATGCGCTGGCCGCTCCGCAGATTTCCCGTCTGGTCGACAGGAAGGGGCAGGGGCGTGTGTTGCCCGCAGCGGCCGGAGCGAGCGTTTCCGGACTGCTGATCCTGCTGGCCTGCTCATACTGGCGGATGCCGGACTGGACATTGTTCGCGGCTGCGATCCTCTCCGGTTTCATGCCCAGCATGTCCGCGATGGCACGCGCCCGCTGGACGGAAATCTACAGCGGACAGCCGCAGCTGAAGGCGGCCTACTCCCTCGAGACGGTCCTCGACGAGATGTCTTTCATCGCCGGTCCGCCGCTGTCCGTCGGCCTCGGCGTTGCGCTTTTCCCCCAGGCGGGACCACTTGCGGCGGCGGTTCTGCTGGCAGCGGGCGTGGCGCTTTTCACCGCCCAGACCGCGACCGAGCCCGGTGTGAAGCCTGTCGCTCCGCTCCCGGGCGAGAACATCGCTGTCTTTCGCAATCCGGTGGTCCTTGCCCTGACCCTGATGATGGTTGCCATGGGCGGCGTCGTTGGTTCAATCGATATCGGAAGCGTGGCGTTTGCCGACCAGCAGGGGCGGCCGGCCGCCGCGAGCTTCGTTCTGTCGTCCTATGCCGTGGGTTCCTGCGCTGCCGGCCTGCTTTTCGGAGCCTTGCGGATCGATATCCCGCACCGCCATCTTCTGGTGCTCGGCGGGCTGGCGACGGCTGCGGCGACCGTGCCCCTGCTGCTTGCGGGCAACATCATGGCGCTCTCGCTGGCAGTGCTGGTCGGTGGCCTGTTCTTCGCCCCGACGATGATCGTGGCGATGGAACTGGTGGAACAGGCAGTGCCGGGAGCAAAACTGACGGAGGGGCTGACCTGGCTTCTCGCCGGCCTCAACACGGGAACGGCACTGGGCGCTGCGCTGGCCGGGCAGATCGTCGATGCCTTCGACGTGCAAGCCGGGTTTTTTGTCGCGGTTGGAGCGGGCCTCGCCATCTTGATGCTCGCGGTTCTCGGCTCTCGCCTTCTCGCCCGCAGGGGCGGCCGAGGCCTGCCGGAGATGCGCCCGCATGTCTGCTGATCGGGAGGGCCGTGGCCGCCTGCGAGCAGGCGCTACCCACTGCGGTCTTCCCTGGCGGACCGCGTCATGTTCTCTCGGCTCCGGTTTTCGAAGCTCTGCGGGGTCACACGCCGGGCGCGCGCCACATGGCGGAGGTGACGCCGGCGTCGGTCAGGGCCTTTTGCTGCGGATAGGCGCGTTCCCAGCGATCGCGCGCGGCGAGATAGGTTTCCGCCATTGCAGGGTCGGGCGTCACGATCCGTTCCACTTCGGACATTTCCGAGCCGGCTTCCGCCAGCGAGGAGAAGTTGCCGATGCCGAAGGCGGCGACGGCGGCACATCCCAAGGCCGTTGCCTCGCGCACCTTGGGAATGGCGACTTCGCGGCCCAGCACATCGGCCAGGATCTGAGCCCAGAGTGCTCCTTTGGAGGCGCCTCCGGCGAACACGACCGGCTTGTCGATGCTGACCTTGGAGAAGCTCATCACCCGCTCCAGGTTGATGCTGGAGACGATGGCGGCGTTCTCTTCCAGGGCCCGGAACAGGCTCGCCTTGGTGGTGTGCCCCGGCTCGATCGACATGTTCAGGAAGGAGGGCGCTGCGTGGTACCAGTGCCCGAAATCCATCGCGTCGGAAAAGACCGGGATGATCCCGTTGCTACCGGGCGGAACCCTGGCTGCCATTTCCTCCAAGAGGGCGTAGACGTCCATGCCGCGCCGGGCGGCCTCTGCTTTTTCCGCGTCGCAGAACGTGTCGCGAAACCAGCGCATGGTCAGGCCGACGAAAAAGGAGATGCATTCGGCCTGGTTGAGCCCGGTCACCACATGGGGATTGATGCGCACCCGCCTTGTGTCGTCGGTGCGGCCCGTTGGGATGTTGATCACCTGCTGCCAGAACGTGCCGCCGAGAATGGCGGCGTCGCCGTCGCGGGTGACGCCGAGGCCAAGCGTTCCCATCTGCACGTCGCCGCCGCCGCAGATCACCGGCGTGCCGGTTTTCAGCCCCGTTTCCTCCGCCGCCTTCGCTGTCACACCGCCGATCGCCGATCCGGGTTCGACGACCTGCGGGAACAACCCGCGCGGCAGTCCGGCCCTGGCGATGAGCGCGTCCGACCATTGCCGGGCGCCGGGATCCAGCAGTCCCGTGGTTCCTGCGTTGGACGGTTCGACGACGATCTCGCCGCTCAACCGGGCGGCAACCCAGTCGTTGATCATCGACAGCCTTGCCGCCTTTTCGAAGATGCGAGGGCGGTTGCGGCGCAGCCATTCCAGGCGCGGCCAGACCCCGAGCGCGAAAGTCTGGCCGCTGACGCGGTAGAAATGCGCTTCCAGTTCCTCGTCGCGGGCCTTCAGGTCGGCGACTTCGGCCGTTGCCCGTCCATCGACATTGGCGCAGGCCCACAATTCGGTTCCGGCCGCGTCGTAGACGACGATGCCTTCGCGCATCGAGGTCGAGCTGATCGCCGCGATCTCGTCGGCGCGGATGTCGGCATCGGCGATGGCGCGGCGGATGCAGCGGGAGAGCAACCGCCAGTTCGCCGCGCAGTCGAAGCTCATCGAGCCGGGAACGCCCGCCTCGCTGATATGGGTCCATTCCTCCTGGCTGAGACCGCATTGCCGGCCCGTGTGATCAAAGACCACGGCCCGGCCGCTGCCGGTGCCGGCATCGATGGCAAGATAGTATTGCGGCATTGAGCTCTCCTCGTCGTGCTATCGGCCGGTCTCAGCCGTTGAACTCGGCGATGTGCAGGCCTCCGCCACTGAAATCAGTAAAATAGACAAGGCCGGCCGAGTCCACGAAGACGTCGGTGGTGTTGATAACCAGCGGCCGGCCGGGACGGTGGTCGACGTGACGGGTCGGTGCCTGGGGCACCAGTGCGCCGACCTCCCGGGGCGCATAGGGATTGGAAATGTCGTGCACCCTGAGGCCGGCATTCTGCCAGGTGGAGAAGATCAGCGTTGAGCTGACGAAGCTGCCCGGCCGGTTTTCATGCACGTTGTGCGGCCCGAAATGACCGCCGACGGCCTTGTAGTCCCGGTCGTCGGGTTTGGGGAACGTGGCGATCGACACCGGGTTGGCCGGATTGCGGATGTCGAAGATCCAGATCGGCTTGTCGCCGTCCTCCTCGTTGTCGAGGACCGTCTCGTCGACGACGATCAGCAGATCGCGGTCGGGCAGGGGCAGGCAATTATGGGTGCCGCCGCCGAAGGGCGGCGCCCAGTTGCGATGCGCGATCATCCTGGGGTCGGTGCGGTCCTTCACGTCGACAACGACAAGGCAGGCGTCGCGCCAGCCGCAA
This sequence comes from Stappia sp., assembly GCF_965276915.1. Classification (GTDB taxonomy): domain Bacteria; phylum Pseudomonadota; class Alphaproteobacteria; order Rhizobiales; family Stappiaceae; genus Stappia. The sequence goes on along the minus strand of NZ_OZ255709.1, from coordinate 3,918,068 downwards.
TAGGCCGTGTCGCCGTGAACGATCGGATGATGCAGGCTGTAGCGCCCCTCCGCGAGCGGCCAGTCCGGCACTTCGCCAGCGGCGACATTCATGCCCGGCAGCCAGAACCGGCCGGCGATCTCCGGCCGCGTCGGGTCGGACATGTCGATCGTCACGAGAATGAAATCGGTGAAGCCCTCGATCTGGGCGGAGGCATAGGCCCAGCGCCCGCCCGTGTACCAGATCCGGTGCAGGCCGACGCCGTCGACCGGCATGAACCCGATCTGGCGCGGGGTGACCGGGTCGCTCAGGTCGTAGACGGCCATGCCGGCGGAGTGGTTGCGGTCTTTCGATCCCATCGCCTTGGAGACGTCGCGCGTGTCCGCCTTGTAGTAGTTGCGCTCGTCGTCGCTTGAAGGCTGGGCGAACTGGTCCTGGGCATGCACCGTCAGCAGCAGATTGTCATGCACCTGGAGATGCAGCGACCACGTGTTGGCCGGGGAGGGGACATAGTTCACCGTGCGCGGCCGGGCCGGGTCGCGAACGTCGATCACGCTGAAGCCCCCGGAGAAGATGTGGGCGACATAGGCATAACCGTCCCGCACCATGATCTGGGTGCCGTCGGACCGGCCTCCCTGGGTGCAATGGCCGATCAGCCGCATGTTGGAAGCGTGGGCGGGCGCGCGCAAGGCGGTGGTCGTCATGATGTTCCTCTCCGGGGGAAGGTCCGGCTGTCCGGCCCGTTTCGTCCGAGGCCTGAATGGTGGATGCCAGATCGCTTTACGACTAGATCAATTGTTGTTATAAAAAACATATGAACACGAGCGATGCGGGTCGTCAAGCGCCCTGACCCGCATTTCACCTTGACTGCCCGGTTCGCCCCGGGGCAAACGCGCCAGGCCAAGGGTGACCGCTTTCAGCTTGAAGTTTGGCGGGACCTGATTCGTAATGCCGTTGAGTTTTCGGCCGGAAACCCCTGCGTCAGAAAAGGCCCACGTCCCGGTGCGTGCCTGAGAGATCATCCATGAATGCTTTTGAAACGCCCATCATTTCCGAGGAAGACGCGCTGCTCGCCAGGGTCGCCTGGTATTACTACCATGACGGCCTGACGCAGCAGGCGATCGGCGAGAAACTGGGACTGCCGCGCATCAAAGTCTCAAGGATGCTTGAAAATGGCCGCCGCAGCGGCATGCTCGAGGTGCGGATCAATTCCGCTTTGCAGGGCTGCCTCGAGATCGAACGGCGCGTGCAGGATCGTTTCAAGCTGGAGGAGGTGCGGGTCATTCCGCATCTGTCGGGGGAGCCGCGCAGCGAACGGCTGGGCCAGGCCGCCGCCCAGTTCCTGATGCAACGCCTGGAGGAAGGCGGTCTCCTGGCCGTCGGCTGGGGGGAAATGGTCGGCGCGGCGATCCGCCGCCTCGGCCATCTCGTCAATGACCGGCGGATCGACCTCGTTGGCATGACCGGCGGCGTACAGGCCTATGTCGACGGGCTCCGGGTCGTCAGCGCCGATTGCAAGATGTTCCTCGTGCCGGCCCCGCTTGTGGTCGAGGACGCCCAGATCGCCAAGGCGATGCTGCGCGATGCCAGCGTGCGAAACACCTTGCAGATGGCCCTGAAGGCCGATTACGCGCTGGTCGGCATCGGCGCGGTTGACGAGACCGCCAGCGTGATACGACGCGGTTATGTCCATCCGGCCGAGGTCGAGGCCATGCGCCGCAGCGGCGCGGTCGGGGATGTTTTGTGCCGCTTCTTCGATGCCGGGGGCAACGAGATCGACCTGCCCTTGCACGAAAGGGTGATCGGCCTCCCGCTGGAGAGCTACCGCAAGGCGCCACGCATGATTGCCGCCTCCGGCGGTCTCGACAAGGTGCCCGCGATCCGGGCCGCCCTCCAGGGCGATTTCATCAACATTTTCATCACCGACGAGCAGACTGCCAACGCGCTCGTGGAGTGATCCGCCTCCTTTCCATGTCTGCCTGAATGCGTTTCACGCCCCGTTTTCGGGGTGTGCGACGGCGTGCGCCTGCGCGCGTCGCTGGGCCCGAAAATGAGCCTCTTGACACCTTTCCGAAGGTGTGTGTTCAATTGATCCAACAAAAAACAAATGAACATATTCTTCTGGGAGAGAACATTGGCACTCGTACAAGACGACGGTTCCGCGAAGGCCGCGCGGCAGCGCCAGGCGCTTGAGACCCCGAGCTGGCGGGGCAACCTGCCTCCCTTGTTCGGACCGACCAAGGTTCCGCTCGCCGCGCCGGCGGTGATGCTCGTCATCATCGCGCTGCTCATGGCCGTCACCACGCCGAACTTCTTTTCAGCCGGCAACATGCGGGCGATTTCCCTTGATGCCTCGCTGATCATGCTGCTCGGCATCGGCATGACGGCGGTGATCACCGCGCGCGGCATCGATCTGTCGATCGGCGCGATCCTGACGCTCTCGAGCGTCGCCTTCGCGGCCGCGCTGAAGGATTTCGGCCTGCCGCTGTGGGTCGCGATACTTGTCGGCTTTGCCACCGGCGGGCTCTGCGGCCTGGTCAACGGGTTGCTGATCACGCGGCTCAGGATGCCGGACTTCATCGTCACTCTGTCGACGGAGCTCGTGTTCCGCGGTCTCGCCCTTGTCTATGCAGGCGGCGGCGTCTTTTTCGGGTTTCCGGAGGTCATCACCTGGCTCGGGCGCGGGCGGCTGCTCGGAATTCCCATGCCGCTGATCATCGCCCTGACCCTGATCGTCGTGGCGCATTGCATCTTCGCCTACCACAAGATCGGCGCCCGGCTGCATGCCGTCGGTGGCAATCCGGTCGCGGCCCGGCGGCTCGGCATCAGCGTGCTCAACTACCGGGTCGGCGTCTACGTGTTCATGGGTCTGATCGCGGCTCTGGGCGGCATCATCCTGACCGGTCGTCTCGACGCGGTGGTCGCCTCGGGCGCGGTGACGATCCTGCTGAACACCGTCGCTGCGGTGATCGTCGGCGGCACCAACCTGTTCGGCGGACGCGGCTCGATCATCGGAACGCTGCTCGGTGCCTGGCTGCTGGCCACCATCACCAATGCCGTCGTGATGCTCGGCTTCGAGGCGTTCTGGCAGCATGTCGCCGCCGGCGCCGTCATCCTGATCACCATCGGCCTCTACTCCCGCAGCAACAGCCGCAGCGAGGAATAGGTTTACCTGGATACCAAAAAACAAAGAGGAGGAGACGAAAATGACCAAGAAGACATTCGCCAAGACGATCCTGCTGACCGGTGCTGCAGTCCTTGCCCTGTCCTTGCCGCTTGCGGCCCAGGAGGTGCCGGCGGGCGCCAAGGAGCGTGGCTACTTCCTGCTGCCGGAGCTGCATGAAATGGTGCCGGCCGAACGGGTCGCCATGGATGCGTTCATGAAGTCCGTGGTTGCCGAACCGGTTGCCAGCACCAGGACATTCGACAAGCCGCTGCGCATCGCCTTGATGTTCCCGAGCCTTGAAACCTCGGACGCCTGGGCCCGTCTCAACATCTCGACCCGCAAGCGGCTCGAGGAACTCGGCGTGCCCTTCGAGATCACCGAGTTCATGATCAAGCCGGACGAGCACGACCGCCAGGGCGCGCAGGTCGAACAGGTTCTGGCCGGCAATTTCGACTATGTCGTGATCGGCCCGTCCGAGTATCAGGTGCAGAAGTCCAATATCTCCCGCCTGTCCGAGAGCCTGCCGACGCTGGTGATGAACGTCGTCAATCCCTTCGTCGACACCTACGGCACCGAAAAGCAGCCGATCACCCATGTCGGTTTTGACCACACGATCGGTGCCGAGGCGCTGTGCCGCTGGGTGATCGGCGAGACCGGCGGCGAGGGCACGTTCGCGCTCGTTCGCTACATTCCCGGTCTCATCGACGGCCAGCGTTCGGATCACTTCGCCGACTGCGTGACCAAGAACTCCAACATGAAGCTGGTTGGCGAATTCGAGGCGAACGGCGACCGTGAACTGGCCTTCAGCGGAGCCAATGCGCTGCTGAGCCGCTATCCCGACATCAAGATGCTGCATGCGGGCAACACCGCCGTGGCGCTTGGCGTTCTGGCGGCCGCGACGGAACGCGGCGTCCTGGATGATGTCATCATCAATGGCTGGGGCGGCGGTGCCGACGAACTGAAGTCGATCAAGGAGGGTGGCCTGAAAGTGACGGCCTTCCGGGTCAATGACGACTGGGGCGTTGCGGTTGCCGAAGCCATTCGGGCCCATGCGCAGGGAGATCCCGTGCCGGTGGTCCTGGCCGCGACGATCAAGCCGCTGGACTACAAGATGTCGAGCGAGGCGATCGACGCGGAAACCGCGCATGCCTTCCGCTACTCGGGCCAGCTCGACCGCTGAGCGCCGCCTCCTGCAGGGGCCGCGTCGCGGCCCCTGCCTCCAACGTTTCTGCGAACACTGGATGGCATGACATGAGCGTGGTTCTGCGCGGAATTTCCAAATCCTACGGGCAGGTCAAAGCGATCGAGGGCATCGACCTGGAAGTGAAGGCCGGCGAGGTGGTCGGCCTCTTGGGAGACAACGGCGCGGGCAAGTCCACCCTGATGAAGGTGCTTGCCGGTGCCGTGACACCGGACAAGGGCGTCATCGAGGTGGATGGCGAGACCTGTTCCTTTTCCAGCTCGTCCGAGGCGCGCGATGCGGGCATTGCCATGCTGTACCAGGACCTGGCCCTGTTCGACGACATGCCGGTCGTGCACAACATCTTCCTCGGCCGCGAGATCACCAACCGCTTCGGTTTCCTGAAATACGGCGAGATGCGGAAGCGCGCCCAGGAGATCGTCAACAGCTTCTCCGTGCGCCCCTTCGATGTGCGGACCCCGTCCGGGCACCTGTCGGGCGGGCAGCGGCAGGTGTCGGCGCTGGCGCGGACCACCGCCTTCGGCAGCCGCTACATCATCCTCGACGAGCCGACATCCGCCCTCAGCCCGAGCGCCAGGGACGAGGTTCTCTCCGTCGTGCGCGAACTCGCCGACAAGGGCATCGGCATCGTCATGGTCAGCCACGACCTTGGCCATGTGCGCAAGGTCTGCGACCGGGTGGCCATCCTGCATCTGGGCGGAATGGCCGGTGTGCGCGACATGGCCACCACCTCCCAGGACGAAATCATTTCTCTCATTGTTCAGGGACATGCCTGAACGACTTCCTCCCACGCGAAAGGACAATGCCATGCGGCGCAATGGAATTCTCAACGTGAAACTGAGCCGGGCCATCTCCGAGATGGGTCATGACGACATTCTCCTCGTCACTGATGCCGGCTATCCGATGGCCTATGACGACCGGGTCATCGACCTGGCACTGTGCCCGGGCGTGCCGGATCTGGTGACCGTGCTGCGCGCGATCCGTCAGGAAATGTGGGTGGAAGAGTACCACATGATCGAGGACGCCAAGGAGAACAACCCGAACGCCTGGAATGGCGTTGCCGAGGTCTTCCCCGATGCCAAGGCCAGCACGCGTCCCAACAGCTGGTTCCACGAGGACGGCTATCGCGGCGCGAAATACATCGTGCGCACCGGCGCCTGGATGCCATGGGGCAATGTCGCCCTGGTCTCGGGCATTCCCGTCCAGGAGTGGTTTAACAACACCGGCGCGCCCGTGCCGGAAAGCTGGACCGAGCGCCACGAGCTGAACGTCAAGTTCGGCAAGACCGGCGTGGAGTGAACCCGAAGATGTTCGTTCAGCTGGTTCACATCCATGTGAAGCCGGATCGCATCGGGGATTTCCTCGATGCCTTCCGGATCAACTACGAAGGCACGATCCGGGAACCGGGCAATCTTCGTTTCGACGTTCTGCAGGATCCGGAGGACGAGACGCGGTTCACCATCGTCGAGATATTCCGCAGCGCCGAGAGCGTCGACGACCATCGCCGGACCGATCACTACAAGAAGACGGTGGCCTTGCTGGAGGACATCATGAGCGGCCCGCGCAGCAAGGATATCTACCGGCTGGTGATGTCGGATCTGGCGGACGAGCGGGTTTGAGACGATGGGCGACGTGCGGATGATCAACAGATGGAACGACGACGAGGCGCATGCCTGGTTGCGCGAGGCAGGGGAGGAGGAAGCCGAACGCGACCTGGCCTTGCGCATCTACACGTCGCGGCTGATCGGCGGGGAGACCGACCTCGTGCTGCATGGCGGCGGCAACACCTCGGTCAAGACGCGGCGGCGAACGGCGGGGGGAGATCTCCTGCCGGTCCTGCATGTGAAGGGCAGCGGCTGGGACCTGGGCTCGATCGAGGCTCCCGGCCTGCCGGCGCTCGAGCTGACCCCGCTGTGCGAGGCCCGTTCGGGGACGGCCCTCTCAGACCCGCAGATGGTGGCGCTGCTGCGGGCCAACCTGCTCGATCCGACCTCTCCCAATCCTTCGATCGAGACCCTGCTGCATGCCTTCCTGCCGGCGAAATATGTCGACCACTCCCATGCCGCAGCGGTTCTGGCGCTGGTCAACCAGCCTGATGCGGCGGCGATCGGCCGGCGTCTTTACGGGCGGCGCCTCGCCATCGTGCCCTATGTGATGCCGGGCTACGACCTGTCCATCGAAGCGGCCCGGATCTTCGACGCCCATCCGGATTGCGAAGGCCTCTGGCTGGTCAATCACGGTCTCTTCACCTTCGGCGAGACGGCGCGCCAGTCCTATGAGCGTATGATCGAGTTCGTGAACATTGCGGAGGCGCACCTGGCCGAGCATGGCGTGCATCTCGTTCCTCCGCTTGCCCCGCGCGGCGACACAGCTGACAGCCTGGCTTTCGGCGAACTGCTGTCGGCGTGCATCCGGGCGGCCGGACCTGCCTTCGCTTCGGGCGTTTCGCTCGATTTTCGCGCGGATGCGGCAATCGACACCCTCCTGCAGCAGCCGGACCTGGCGGAGATCACCGGCCGGGGCACGATCACCCCGGACCACGTCATCCGGGTCAAGCCGTTCCCGCTGGTCCTGGACGGCACCGAAGGCGCGGGCGAACTGGATGCAGCCCTTGCGGACTTCACCAGGCGCTATGAACGTTATTTCGAGATTCATGCGGCGCAGGCCAGCGAGCCGAAGACCATGCTCGATCCGCTGCCGCGGGTGATCCTCGTGCGGGGCATGGGCCTGTTTGGTGCGGGAAGGAGCGCCGGGGAGGCGAAGATCGTCGCCGACCTGGCGTCGCAAACGGCGCGGGTCATCCAGGCGGCGGAAGCTTATGGCCGGTTCACGCCGTTGCCGACGCCGGATCTCTTCGACATGGAATACTGGTCCCTGGAACAGGCGAAGCTGCAGGGCAAGGGCTGAGGCGTCATCGCGCCTCCCGCGCAGGACCTGCCCTGGCTTGGCGCCCGTACGGGAGGCGAAACCTGAAGGTTTCCCACTTCATGATGCCGCCGACAGGGCAGGGCGTTGGCTGCCCTATGGCTTTGCATCCGCCAGCGCCGCGTGACCGGCTGTGGCCGTCACGCCATCGGCAGGACCTGCCGGCGAGAGTGCCGCGACGACGGCATCGGTCGTGCGCTGGACATGCACGGAGATGATGCCGGCCGCCTTTTCCACGTCCCTTGCCATGGCCGCCTCGAAGAGTGCCTCGTGCTCGGCGTGGATGTTTCTGGTCCAGACCGTCTTGATGCGGCTGAAGCGGCGGTAGCGCTCGTGCTGGCGGAAGAGCTGCTCGCGCAGCCGAAGCAGCCATGCCGAACCGCAGGCCGAGACGGTTGCATCGTGAAAGGCGGAGTTGTGCTTCTCCCAGAGATCGAGCGCCTTGATGCCCTGGTCCTCGCCGGTCTCCAGCCGCGACAGGCGGTGATAGGTGGTGATCAACCGCTCTTCCCAGGCGGTGTCGCCACGCGGGATCGAGCGCGACAGTGCCTCGACCTCGAGCAGCTTGCGCAGGTCGCCGATTTCGGCGGCGTCATGCACGGAGATCGGCGCGACGACGAAGCCGCGCTGGCCGATGACATTGACGAGATGGTCGCCGGACAGCCGCGACAGCGCTTCGCGCAAGGGCGCCGCGCCAAAGCCGTAGCGCTTGCGCAGGATGTCGATTTTCAGCTTCTCGCCCGGCTTGAGGATGCCGGATACGATATCTTCCCGGATCGTGCGATAGGCACGTTCCGCGATGGTCTTCTCCGGACCCTGTGAATCAGCGTTCAAGCCCAAGCCTCCTGCCCATGATTTTGATAGCCTTTCGCAGAGGATACGCCAATCTGGCAAAAGTGCAATAATATCGATTTTTTGTTTGACAGTGTAAAAATATCGATATTCACTCGCGCTCCGATCGCCAATAGCGAGTTAAGGCAAGGGAGATGCGTATGGCTGCGCCGGGGAAGGCTGACGAAAGCAATGGATTTCGCGCCCGGTTGATGCGGATGAGCGATGCCGTGGCCTGGGTCGAGGCGCGTTTCGCAGGTGCGATCGTTGTCGCCATTCTGGGGCTTCTGCTTGCCAATGTCGTGTCCCGCGCTTTCGGTCGTCCGTTGATCTGGACGGATGAACTTGCCGTCTACCTGATGGTTCTCGGTGCCTTTGCCGGCGCGTCCCTGGGCCTTGCCAACCGACAGCACATTGCCGTCACGCTGGTGTCCGACGGACTGGGGGAGCACGTTCGCAAGATACTGGCGCGCGTCGTCGATACGGTCCTCCTCGCGCTCTTCGCGCTCTTCGCCTGGATGCTGTGGAACTGGTTCGATCCGCTCGGCGTACTCGCAGCGGAAGACCTCCAGGCCTATTCGCTCAAGAGCTTCAACTTCCTCTATCAGGAGCCGACGACGACGCTTGGCATGCGCAAGGTCTGGTTCTGGCTCATTCTTCCCGTCTTCTGCCTGACGGGGATCGTCCATGTACTGGCCCGCTTCGGCACTGTCTCGGAGCGCGCGCAATGATCGGCGGCGGTTTCTTCCTTGCCTTCCTGATCGCCGGCGTGCCGATCGCCTTTGCGCTGATGGCGCTTGCCGTCGTCATCATTCTCGCGAGCGGCAATCACATCCTGTTCCAGAGTTTCCCGCAGCAGTTTTTCGGCGGGCTCGAGAATTACGGATTGCTGGCGCTGCCGCTGTTCATTCTCCTGGGCGAGTTCATGAACGAGGGCGGCATCGGCCGGCGGCTGATGGCCTTCGCCATGGCGCTGCTCGGCTCGATGCGTGGCGGCCTTGCCTATGTCAATCTTGTCGCCAACATGATGATGGCCTCGATCCTCGGTTCGACCGTGGCGCAGATCACCATCATGTCGCGTATCGCCGTGCCTGAAATGGAACGCGCCGGCTATCCGCGCGACGTCTCTGTGGCGATCACCGCGGCCGGCGGCATGCTGGCACCGATCATCCCGCCCTCGATGATGTTCATCATCTTCGGTGTCATTGCCCAGCTTCCGATCGGCGACCTGTTCATCGCCGGCATCGTGCCGGGCGTCATCCTGTTCCTCGCCTTCCTGGCTGTCATCGCCTGGCTCGGGCACCGGTACAACTTCCCGAAAAGCGGCAAACTGGAACTGCGCGAGCGTGCCGTCGCGGTCCGTGACGCGTTGCCGGCGGCGGCCATTCCCGTTGTCATCATCGGCTCGATCCTCGGCGGCTTCGCGACGCCGACGGAAGCGGCGGCCGTCGCCTCTGTGGCGGCCGTCATCGTCGGCATGTTCGTTTATCGCGAGATGTCGGTGAAGGACATCTGGCCCGCCTTCATGCGGGCCGCGGCGTCCTCCGCCGTCGTCCTGTTCCTGATCGCCGCCGCCGGGCTCTTCTCCTGGGTCATCACCTTCGAGAACGTGCCGGCCATCGTCTCGGCCTGGGTGCAGTCGCTGACGACGTCGCCGATCGTCTTCCTGCTGACGATCAACCTGATCCTGCTCTTCCTCGGCATGGTGACGGATCCGATCCCGGCGATCATCCTTGTCGTGCCGGTGTTCCTGCCGGTGGCGACCGGTGTCTATGGCATCGACCCGTTCCAGTTCGGTGTCATCGTCTGCCTGAACCTGACGGCGGGCCTGCTGACGCCGCCGGTCGGCACGGGTCTCTTCACCGCCGCTCTGATGGGCAATGTCCGGGCAGAGCGCCTGGCGCGGCTGATCCTGCCCTTCTTCCTTGCCGTTGCGCTGGTTATCGTCGCCCTGTCGCTGTTTCCGTTGCTCTCGACCGGCCTTGGGGCCGCGCTGCAATGACCCGAGTTGCGGTCATTGGCGGGGGGCTGATCGGGGCGGGCTGGGCCGCTGCCTTCGCCGGCGCAGGGTACGATACGCTGGTCGTCGATCCGGATCCGGGAGCATCCGACCGCGTAGCCGCCACCTGGGAGCAGGCGCGCGCGGTGCTCGCCCGGCTCGGCAATCTCGCAGACGGGGCAGGGCCGCCGGTGGTGGTCGCGACATGTCCGCAAGGCGGCGTCGACCTTGTCCAGGAAGCCTTGCCCGAGAGCCTCGACCTGAAGCAGCGCGTTCTTGCCGATGTCGAGCGAAAGGTCGGGACGGATACCATCATCGCTTCGTCCTCATCGAGCTTCACCGCCGATGCCATCGCGGCGGGGCTGGAGCGGCCGGACCGGCTCCTGATCGGCCATCCCTGCAATCCGCCCTATCTGATGCCGGTGGTCGAGACCGCCGGCGGGGCAGGGACCTCGGCCGATGCGATGGCGAGGGCGCGCGGGATTTACGAGGCGATGGGCAAGACGGTGCTCGAACTAAAGAAACCGGTCGCCGGGCATCTGGTCAACCGTCTGCAGGCGGCCTTGTGGCGGGAAGCCGTGCATCTCGTCGCCACCGGCGCGGCGAGCCTGGAGGACACCGAGCGCGCCGTCACCGACGCGCTGGCGCCGCGCTGGTGCCGGCTTGGCCCGATGAGCGTCTTCGCGCTGGCCGGTGCCGAGCGCGGCATGGCCGGTTTTCTCGAGGCGCTCGGCCCGCAGTTCCAGGCGCTGTTCGACGATCTCGGTGCGCCGGTTCTCGATGCGAAGACCTGCCGGATCATCGCCGAAGCCTACGAGGCGGCGGACCTGCCGCCGCTTGCCGGAATCGCCGCCGACCGCGATGCGACCATGCCGGTCCTGCTCGATCAGGTGGCGAGGATGAACCGCGAGCGTGACAGCGCCCTCTAAAATAACGAGAAAATTTCTTTCTTTGCAGAAATATCGATTTTTTGTTGATCTCAGAAAAATATCGATATTTTATGAAGCCACGGCCGGCGACCTCTTATCTGCACGGCTGAGCAAAATGGGGAGGTAGGACATGCAACGCTTCAAAGGCGCCGCGCTGGCGGCATCCATCCTGGCAATGACCGTCGGCTCGGCCACCGCCGAGCAATACCGGCTCGGCCTGATCACGCCGCCGCCACACCAGTGGACGGTGACCGCGACAGCCGCCGCCGAGGAGATCAAGGCCCGAACCGAGGGCCGGGTCGATATCCTGGTCTTCCCGTCGGGCCAGCTCGGCAGCGAAGCGCAGATGCTGCAGCAGCTGCAGACCGGCGTGATGGACTTCGCCTTCTTCACGCTTGGCGAATTCGCCAACCGTGATCCCAATTACGGCATCTTCCTCGCCCCTTATATCGTCAAGGACGTGGCCGGCGCGCGCGAGCTGCTGAAGGGCAAGACCGCGACGAAGCTGCTGGACGGCATGAGCAATTTCGGCCTCACCGGTCTCGGCTGGGGCATGGCCGGCATGCGCATGATCGTCACTCGGGGCGAGACCGCGACGGTCGGGGACCTGAAGGGCAAGAAGATCCGCACGATCCCCTTCGCGCCCGAACTCGCCTTCTGGGAGGGGCTTGGCGCGGCGCCGACGCCGATGCCGCTGCCGGCGCTCTATGACGCCTTCGCCAACGGCCAGGTCGACGGCATGCAGATCGATGTCGAAGGCACCTGGAACTCGAAATACTACGACCATGCCGGATCCATCGTCATCTCCGACCACATGATGTTCCCGATGGCTGCCATCGCCTCGGGGCGCAAGTGGGGCACGATTGCGGAAGCAGACCGCACCATCGTCGAGGAGGTCTTCGCGGAGCGGCTCGACACGCTGGTCGCCGGCTATGCCGGGATCGATGCCGACTACCGCGCCAAGCTGGAGACGACCGATGTTCCGGTCATCCAGGTCGGTCGCGAGTGGTTCGGAGATGCCGTCGACCAGTGGTACGCCCGCTGGCGCGAGGAAGCACCGCTCCTCAAGGAGCTTGAGGCCGAAGCCTCCGGGATGTGAGTTTCAGGTTCGAACAGTGCACACGGGCGGTCCGTCGCCCGTGTGCACCCCGACCGCAAGGAGCCGATGATGAAATACCGTGACCTCAGATACCTGCGTGTGGCCGTCGACAATCTCGACGAGGCCGCGCGTTTCGCACGGGACGTCCTCGGCCTGCAGGCGTCTGACCGCGACGACGAGCGCGCCATGTTCCGCTCCGATGACCGCAATTATTCGCTCTGCCTTTCCACGGCGGGCGACGGCGAGGCGATCGCGCTCACCGTGGCACGCGAGGAGGACCTTGGGGCGCTCAAGGCACGGCTCGAGGCTGCCGGGTATTCGTCGCGCATGCTCGATGCCGACGGGGCGCGTCTGCGTCAGGCGAAGGCGGTGCTTGCCACCGAAGCGCCGAACGGCGTCATGGTCGAGATCGTCTGGCGGCCGCTGACCTCCGGCTGGCGCTATCACGGTCCTCGCGATGCCGGCATCACCGGTTTCGGCGCCGTCCAGCTTGCCTGCACCGACGTCGCCGCGAACGAGGCCTTCTTCGTCAAGGGCCTGGGTCTCACGGTGTCCGACTGGGCCGGCGACACTGCCTATCTGTCGCTCGACGAGGCGCATCACCGCATCGCGCTCTACCCGTCCGCCAGCGACGGCATTCTCGGCGCGGCCTATGAGGTGGACGCGAAGGACAGCCTGATGCGCAACTGGTACTTCATCCAGAAGAGCCAGCTTCCCGTCGTCGCCGGCCCGGACCGGCAGGCCGCCTCGGGCGCCATGTATGTGACGACGCGCGGCCCCCGGGGCCTGCTGCTGAGCTACATGACGGGCATGGAGAAGGGGCCTCAGATCGAGGCGCGCGGTCCGCGCCAGTTCCCCGACACCGCGCTGAGTCACGGCCAATGGGGCTCGGTGACCGGGCAACCGGAATTCCTGGGAGGAGATGCGCGATGATCGAGCTGAAGGACGTCGTCTACTGCCGCCTTGGCACCACGGATCTCGCAGGAGCGGAGTGGTTCGCTACCAATATCCTCGGCCTCGAGGTCTCCGAGCGCCGCCGCGGCGCGACCTATTTCAAGTCCGACGAGCGCGCCCACACGCTGTGCTATGTCGAGGGCGATCCGGCCGACCAGATGACCGCCTTTGAGCTCGGGCGCGGCGAGGACCTGCAGACGGCGGCCGCCACGCTGGAAGCGCTCGGCCACCATGTTCATTACGGCACGCGCGAGGAATGCGAGGCGCGGCTGGTGCGCGAGTTCATCCGCTTCCGCGATCCGACCGGCAACGCCATCGAGTTCGTCGTCCGTCCCGAGACGACGGGCCTGCGCTATCACGGCACCCGCGATGCCGGCATCACCGGCTTCTCCCATGTCGGGCTCTGCACCACGGACGCCGCGCGCGACGAAGCCTTCTGGACCAGCGTTTGCAATGCCCGCGTTTCGGACCGGATCGGCGACGCGCCGCTGATGCGGCTCGGCACGATCCATCATTCGATCGCGCTCTTCCCCTTCCACAAGGCGGGCATCCAGCACATCAACCACCAGGTTGGCGGTACCGACGACATCCAGCGCTCGTTCAACTTTGTCTCCGACAACCAGGTCAACGTCACCTTCGGCCCCGGCCAGCACCCGACCTCGTCGGCCGAATTCCTCTATTTCACAGGGCCGGACGGCATGACCTTCGAGTATTCGACCGGGGTCTGCGAGATCCACGACGAGCCGCTTTGGCGCGACCGGCAGTTCCATTTCGAGCCGAAGGGCTTCTGCAAGTGGGGGTCCGCCCCGCGCATTGCCGCCTTCGACAATGCCAAGGGCGGCGACGGGCAGGGCTGATGAGCGATCTCTCCCTTACCGTTCGGCTGGCGGCCCGTGCGCTCGCCCGGGCCGGCCTCGTTCACGCCTACGGGCACTGCTCGGCGCGCATCGACGCGGAACGCTTTCTCGTCTGTCCAGCCGAGCCGATGGGCCTGATCGCGCCGGGCGCCGAATGCACCGAGGTGCCGGTCGACGGGCCATTGCCCGAAGGCGTGCTCGGCGAGGTGCGGCTGCACCAGCAGATCTACCGGCGTCGGCCGGAGGCGCACGGCGTCGTGCGCTTCATGGGCCCGAGCGCGATGGCGCTCGGCGCGACCTCGACAGTGCCCGCCATGCGCCACGGGTTCGGCACCTATTTCACCCCCGCCGTCGGCCTTTGGGGCGACGTCCAGCTCATCCGCGACGATGCCCGTGCCCAGGGCGCGATCGACGCGATGGGGGAGGGCGCGGGTCTCCTGATGCGCGGCAATGGCGCGGTGACGGCGGGCGCGAGCCTTCAGGAGGCGACGGTGCTTGCCTGGTATCTGGAGGACATGTGCCGGGTGGAGCTCGCGGCGCGCGCGGCCGGGCTCACCGAGGCCCCCGCGATATCGCAGGCGGAGGCGACCCAACGCGCGACCCGGGCCGGGCGCATTGTTGAGCGCATGTGGGATCATCTGACAGCGGCGGATCCGGAGACGGTTCCCAAGGAAAAAGGCGGCGCAACGTGACCGAATTCAGGAACTTCATCGATGGCCGGTTCGTTTCCGGCCGGGGCGACGGCTTTGCCAACCACTTCCCGACCACCGGCGAGGTGATCGGCGAGATCCGGGCCGCCGACAAGGCGCAGGTCGACGAGGCCGTTGGCGCCGCCCGTGCGGCGCTGAAAGGCCCTTGGGGCCGGATGAGCGTGGCCGAGCGCACCGGCCTCCTGCGCAAGCTTGCCGATGGCATCAACGCGCGTTTCGACGAGTTCCTCGCCGCCGAGATCCGCGATACAGGCAAGCCGCGTTCGATCGCCAGCCATATCGACATTCCGCGCGGCGCCGCCAATTTCAACGTCTTCGCCGACCAGGTCGCGACGCTCGGCACCGAAAGCTTCGCCATGCCGACACCGGATGGCACCGGCGCGCTGAACTATGCGGTGCGCACGCCGCGCGGCGTCATTGCCGTGATCTGTCCGTGGAACCTGCCGTTGCTGCTGATGACCTGGAAGGTCGCCCCGGCGCTCGCCTGCGGCAATACGGTTGTCGTCAAGCCGTCCGAGGAAACGCCTGCAACGGCAACGCTTCTGGGCGAGGTGATGAACGAGGTCGGCATTCCCGCCGGCGTCTACAATGTCGTGCACGGGCGCGGCCCGGGCTGCACCGGCGAATTTCTGACCACGCATGCGGATGTCGACGGCATCACCTTCACCGGCGAGACCCGCACCGGCGAGGCGATCATGGCGGCGGCCGCGCACGGCGTGCGTCCGGTCTCGCTCGAACTCGGCGGCAAGAATCCCGGCATCATTTTCGACGACGCCGACTTCGACAAGACGATGGAAGGCATCGGCCGCGCCTGTTTTGCCAATACCGGACAGGTCTGCCTTGGCACCGAGCGCATCTACGTTCAGCGCGGCATCTTCGACAGGGTCGCGGAAGGCCTTGCCGACAAGGCCCGGAGCTACCGCTTCGGTGATCCTTTCGACACGGCGACGACGATGGGCCCGGTGATCTCGGCCGCGCACCGCGCCAAGGTACTGTCCTTCTACGACAAGGCCCGCGCCGAGGGCGCGAACATGATCGTCGGCGGCGGAGTACCGGACCTCCAGGGCTATGAGGGCGGTTACTGGGTCGAGCCGACCGTGTGGACCGGCCTGCCCGAAACCTCGCCGGTCATCACCGAGGAGATCTTCGGCCCCTGCACGCATCTCACCCCCTTCGATACCGAGGAGGAGGCGGTCGCGCTTGCCAACAACTCGCCCTACGGGCTTGCCACCTCGATCTGGACGGAAAACCTGACGCGGGCGCACCGCGTCGCGGGTCAGGTCGAGGTCGGAATCAGCTGGGTCAATTGCTGGTTCCTGCGCGATCTCAGGACCCCGTTCGGCGGGACCAAGGCGAGCGGCATCGGCCGCGAGGGCGGCGTCCATTCCATGGAGTTCTATTCCGAACTCCGCAACGTCTGCATCAAGCTCTGAGGATTTGAGGACATCATGCTGACCGAAGCCCAGCGCGGGGAGGTCGTTGCCTCCCTGCTTGAAAGCCATCGCACCAAGGTGCAGGGCCGACGCCCCTCCGAAATGTTCCCGGAGATCGCGATCGAGGATTCCTATGCGATCTCGTCCGCCGTCGCCGCCGAGCGGGTCAAGGCGGGCCGGAAGATCGTCGGCCACAAGATCGGCCTGACCTCCAAGGCGATGCAGGCCTCCTCGAAGATCGACGAACCGGATTACGGCTATCTCTTCGACGACCTGGTCCTGTCCGACGGCGCCAAGGTTCCCTTCGATGCCTTCTGCGTGCCGCGGGTCGAGCCGGAACTGACCTTCATTCTCAAGGAGCCGTTGAAAGGTCCGGGCATCGGCCTTGTCGACGTGCTGCGCGCCACCGAATGGGTTGTGCCCTCGATCGAGATCATCGACGCGCGCGTCACCGAGCCGCGCCGGATCTACGACACGGTGGCCGACAACGGCGCTGCCGCCGGCATTGTGCTCGGCGGCCGGCCCGTGCGCCCGGATGCCGTCGACCTGCGCTGGGTCGGCGCGGTGTTCTACCGCAATTCCGAGATCGAGGAGACCGGCCTTGCCGCCGGCGTCCTCGGTCATCCGGCGATGGCGATCGCCTGGCTCGCCAACAAGATCGGCCCTTTCGGGACGACGCTGGAGCCTGGCCACCTGATGCTGTCCGGCTCCTTCACGCGGCCGGTCTGGGCGGCCAAGGGTGACACGCTGCATGCCGATTTCGGCCCGCTCGGCTCCGTCGCGGTGCAGTTCGTATGACCATGCCGCAGAACCGCTTCAAGGCGCGCCTTCTGGCGGGTGAGCTGCAATGGGGCCTGTGGAGTTCGCTCGCCAGCCCGGTCGCGGCCGAGGCCCTGTCGCTCACCGGTTTCGACTGGATGCTCTTCGATACCGAGCACTCGCCGGTCGAGGTCGCCGCCCTGCAGCCGATCCTTCAGGCCGCCGCCACCGGAACCGCCTCCGCCGTGGCGCGGCCGGCCTGGAACGACAAGGTGCTGATCAAGCGACTGCTCGACATAGGCATTCAGACCCTGCTCGTGCCCTTTGTCGAGACGGCGGGGGAGGCGGAGGCCGCCGTGCGTGCCACCCGTTATCCCCCGGACGGCATTCGCGGCGTCGCCGGGTCTACGCGCGCCAGCCGCTACGGCACGGTGCCGGACTATCTGCAAAAGGCCAATGGCGAAATCTGCGTCCTCGTCCAGATCGAGACGGCGCAGGCCATGGCCCGGCTGGAGGAAATCGCGGCAGTCGAGGGTGTCGACGGCGTCTTCATCGGCCCGTCGGATCTTTCCGCCTCGATGGGCCATCTCGGCAATCCGGCCCATCCGGACGTGCAGGAGGCGATCCGCATGGCGGCGCAGCGCATCGCCGCTGCAGGCAAGGTTCCGGGTATTCTTGCGACCCGCGCGGAAGATGCCGTCCGCTATCGCGACTGGGGGTATCGCTTCGTTGCCGCCGGCGTCGACACCGGCCTGCTCGTCGGCTCGGCGCGGACCTTGTTGCAGGCTGTTTCAGGTCGGCCATAAGGCGACCTTCCGGCATGCAAGGGCTTTCGGCGGGCGGTCGCGTGAGCACCGCCCGTTCTTCCCTCCGGCCTTCCCGGATCGCACGCTGACACGGCCATTCGAGGACCTGGGCGAACGAGGTCCTGGGCGAACGAGGACCTGGGCGAAATCGAGGGCGCCGGGGAAAAAGACCTGCATCCGAAGGGGCGCGTCGACAGGCGCGTAGCAGCCCCTCGTGCTTCAATATCCGATTGATTTCTTGTCAGGAAAATTTGGCTGGGGAACCTGGATTCGAACCAGGACTAACGGAGTCAGAGTCCGTGGGTCTACCGTTAACCTATTCCCCAATGCCGAACGGTGCGCCTTGATCGTCCGGCCTGCGCGGCGGCCCTTTACGGCAACCTGATGCGAAAGCCGGAGCGTCGCCCGCCGCATTGGCAGCAGCGCTTCCGTGTGCGCGTTGTATGAATCGTCGCCCGCCCTGTCAAGTGCGGCGCTGCAAATTCTCGCTTGCCGCCTGTGCAAATCCCTGCCGCGGAAAACGGGGAGGGCACCTCCGGCGGTGCTGTTTCCGTCGGGTTCAGCCTGCGCATTGCGGGGCGCGCATATGATGGTAAACTTGGCCCAACGGAAAAGCGCTTCAGGCCGCGACGCCACGAGGCGGTCGCCCTGGAGGCGGAGGCGCGAAAGCGCCGGCAAGGATCGAGTGTGAGCGAATCGGGACCAATGGGGCCGGATGGTATCCGGCCGCATTCCGGCGCGACACCGGGGAACGGTGACGAGGCAAGGCCCGCGGCAGCGGGCGCCAAACGCCGCCGCTCCCGGAAGAAACGCAGGCAGCACGGGGCCGGAGGGGCCGGGGCTGCGACCGGGGGGCAGGCCGCGCAAGCGGCGGCGTCCGGGCGGAATGCGTCAGAACTGGCGAATGGCGGCTTGCGTGCCGCCGACGACAGCGTGCGGACTGCGGCCGGCGGGAGCAGCGACGCCGACGCCCGGCGCCCGGGCGATGCACCGGGGGGCGGCAAGCGGCGCGGCAAGAAGCGCCGCCGTCCCAACCGGGCAGAGCGTCGTGCGCAGGTCGGGAAACCGGACCTTGGTCTGTCCGCTGGCGAGACGCCTGGCAACGACCAGGCCGGGTCGGATCAGTCCGGACACGGCCAAGCAAGAGATGATCAGGCAAGACACGGCCAGGCAAGGCAGGGCCGTGCTGGAAACGGTCGACCCGGAAACGACAGATCCGACATGAACCGCTCGGGAAGGAGCGAGGCAAGAGCGCAGCCGGAGGCTGCCTCCGATGCGCTCCAGCGCAGGCCGGCAAATACGGATACCGTCACGGCAGTGTCGGAGCCAAGCCGGGCCGGCACGGTCGGCCGTTCTTTGGAGCTTGCAGGTTTGGAACGGGCGGCCTCGGGTCCGGCGGCCACCGCCGGGCCGGCTGCCGAGCGGTCGTCCGGCGATCCGCGTTCGGGAGAGGCCAGGGACCTGCGATCGCGCCCGGCGCGCGAGGGGCGCCACGGCACCGCGCCGGGCGCGGTGCCTGACCGCCTATACGCCGCGCTCGATCTTGGCACCAACAATTGCCGCCTGCTCGTGGCCCGGCCCGAGCAGCGCGGTTTTCGCGTCGTTGACGCCTATTCGCGGATCGTGCGGCTCGGCGAGGGGCTCGGCCATGCCAACCGGCTGGGCGAGGCGGCGATGGACCGGGCGCTCGAGGCGCTTGTCTGCTGTCGCGACAAGATGCGCGATCGCGGCGTCGAGCGGGCGCGCCTGATCGCCACGGAAGCCTGCCGCGCGGCGGAAAACGGTCCGCAATTCATCGAGCGGGTGCGGCAGGAGACCGGCATGTCGCTGGAGATCGCCTCGCGGGAGACCGAGGCGCGCCTGGCGGTTGCCGGTTGCGCCTCTCTTGTCGACCCGGATGCCAACGGTGTGGTTCTGTTCGATATCGGCGGCGGTTCGTCGGAGATCGTCTGGCTGGATCTCCGCAACCGCTGCGGCGCGCGCGGCGTCGCGCTGACGCGGTTCATCCGCGCCTGGATCTCGCTGCCCGTCGGCGTGGTCAACCTGGCCGAGCGCCATGGCGGGCGGCACGTCACCTCCGACACGTTCGAGGCGATGGTCAACGACGCCCGCGAGCATCTCGAGGCGTTTTCGCTCGGGCGCGAGCTGAGCGCCGCGATCTGCGACGGAAAGGTCCACATGCTCGGCACGTCCGGCACGGTGACGACGCTGGCCGGGGTGCATTTCGGCCTGAAGCGCTACGACCGTCGCCGCATCGACGGCGTATGGATGGATGACGAAGACGTCACGGCAATGATTGAGCGGTTGCGCGCGATGCCCTATGAGGAGCGCGTCGGCAATCCGTGCATCGGCGCGGATCGGGCCGATCTGGTGCTTGCCGGCTGCGCGATCCTGGAATCGATCCGCCGGCGCTGGCCCTGCCAGCGGCTGCGTGTCGCCGACAGGGGCCTGCGGGAAGGCATCCTCATGGAACTGATGGCCGCCGACAATGTCTGGCGTCGCAACGCACCGCACCGTCACCGGTCGCGGTCAAGGAAACAGCAATGAGCACATCGGGCCGCGGACGCGGCGATCGTGGCATGTTCGAACGGGTGAAGACGGCCCGGCGGCGGAGCAATTCCTCCACCCGCTGGCTGCAGCGCCAGCTCAACGACCCTTATGTTCGCCGCGCCAAGATCGACGGCTACCGCTCGCGCGCCGCCTACAAGATCCTGGAGATCGACGACAAGCACAACCTGCTGAAGCCGGGCCTGCGAATCGTCGACCTGGGCGCGGCCCCCGGCGGCTGGTGCCAGGTGGCGGCGGCCAGGACCGGCTCCACGGACGAGGATCCGCGCATCGTCGGCATCGACTATCTCGAGGTGGAGCCGTTGCCCGGCGTGACGCTGCTGCTCAAGGACTTCCTCGACGACGATGCGCCCGACGCCCTGCGCGCCGCGCTTGGCGGCCAGATGCCGGATCTGGTCCTGTCCGACATGGCGGCGCCGACCACCGGCCACCGCCAGACCGACCACCTGCGCACCACGTATCTGTTCGAGGTGGCGGCGCTTTTCGCCAGCGAGAACCTGGCGCCGGGCGGGGCTTTTCTCTCCAAGGTGTTCCGGGGTGGCACCGAGAATGAACTGCTTGCCGGCTTGAAGCGCGACTACCAGACGGTGCATCACATCAAGCCGCCGGCAAGCCGCAAGGAAAGCCCGGAGCTTTATGTGCTTGCCAAGGGGTTTCGCGGCCGGCGGGGTGGCGACTAGCGCGGCCCGCGCGCCGTCCCGGCCGGAAATAGCTGCGGCGCATGGCGCGATGCCGCTTCCCTTCCTGTCATGCCCGTGTTAATGACCCGCGCCAACTTCTCCCATCCGCGACCGCCCGCCGGCCCCTCCTGGCCGGGTGACGGAGCGTCCTTTCCTGAAAGGGGAATTGGCCAATGCCCGCATTCTACGAGTCCATTCACGGTGCGGAAGCGCTGACCTTCGACGATGTCCTGCTGATGCCGGGCCATTCGGAGGTCCTGCCGGCCGAAACGGACCTGCGCACCCGGGTCACGCGCGGCCTGGAACTGAATTTCCCGATTCTCTCCAGTGCCATGGACACGGTGACCGAAGGCAAGCTGGCGATCGCCATGGCGCAGGCCGGCGGCATCGGCGTCATCCATCGCAACCTGACCATGGACCAGCAGGCCGAGCAGGTTCGCCAGGTGAAGAAGTTCGAATCCGGCATGGTCGTCAATCCGCTGGTGATCGGCCCGGACGCGACGCTGCAGGATGCGCTCGACCTGATGCAGCGCTTCGGCATTTCCGGTGTGCCGGTGGTCGAGAATGGCGGTTCCGGCGGCCAGCTTGTCGGCCGCCTCGTCGGTATCCTCACCAACCGCGACGTGCGCTTTGCCTCCGATCCGAGCCAGAGGGTCGCAGAGCTGATGACGCGCGATGGGCTGATCACCGTGCGCGATACGGTCAATCAGGCCGAAGCGAAGAAGCTGCTGCATGCCCATCGCATCGAGAAGCTGGTTGTCGTCGACGACCATCAGAACTGCATTGGCCTCATCACCGTGAAGGACATGGAGAAGGCTCAGCTCAATCCGAACGCCTCCAAGGACGACCAGGGCCGCTTGCGCGTTGCGGCGGCGACGACCGTCGGGCCGGAGGGCTTCGAGCGGGCCGAGCGCCTCATCGATGCCGGTGTCGACCTGCTTGTCGTCGATACCGCGCATGGCCATTCCGAGCGCGTGCTGGAGATGGTGCGCCGGGTGAAGACCCAGTCGAATTCGGTGCAGGTGCTGGCCGGCAATGTCGCCACGGCCGACGGTACGCGCGCGCTGATCGACGCGGGCGCCGATGCGGTCAAGGTGGGCATCGGACCGGGCTCGATCTGCACCACGCGGATTGTCGCCGGCGTCGGCGTGCCGCAACTCACCGCGATCATGGAAGCCTGTTCGGTCGCCGACAAGGACGGTGTGCCGATCGTCGCCGACGGCGGCATCAAGTATTCCGGCGATCTTGCCAAGGCGCTTGCCGGCGGGGCGTCGGCGGCGATGATCGGCTCGCTTCTGGCCGGCACGGACGAAAGCCCGGGCGAGGTCTATCTGCACCAGGGCCGGTCCTACAAGTCCTACCGGGGCATGGGTTCGGTCGGGGCGATGGCGCGCGGTTCCGCCGACCGCTATTTCCAGGCCGAGGTGCGCGACGCGTTGAAGCTGGTGCCGGAGGGCATCGAGGGGCAGGTGCCCTACAAGGGGCCGCTTGCCAGCGTGCTGCACCAGCTCGGCGGCGGCCTGCGTGCCGCGATGGGCTATGTCGGGGCCCGCTCGATCACCGATTTCCAGGATAAGGCGCGGTTTGTGAGGATTTCGGGCGCGGCGCTGCGCGAGAGCCATGCCCATGACGTAACGATCACCCGGGAAAGCCCGAACTACCCTTCGAACGTGTGAACCGGGGCTCCGGCGAGGTGCTTCGTGGAGGCCACGCGGCAGGGCCGGCGAGAGCCGGCCTTGCGTTTTCAGGAAAAGGCCGCCGCCCGTGTGCCCTTCACTCGGCGGCGGGTGCGGTCGCAGGCTCCGGCATGCGCCGCCTTCCGCCCCTGCGATTGCCCTTCTGCTCTTGTGTCATCTCCAGCAGGCGGTGCGCGCAGGCGACCAGAATTTCCGGCGATTCCCCTCCCAGATCTTGCGCGGCATACGCGAAATAGGCTTTCCAGGCCTCGATTTCCTTTGCCGGGTCCATGGTTGTAGCTGCTTGCGTGTGATTTCCGTTTTTCTGCATGACATCCACCTCCAGTCCTTAAGATGAAACGCCGCTCAACGTTATGGAAGCGTTATTCTTCATCTAGGGAAAGACACGTATTGGTTGAGTATAAGTTGTATGCTGTAAATATTACTGACTAAGATCTACTTTTAGTTGACTTGGCCTGCAATCAATACGCGAGGACACCTGACGTAATTGACATTGGGCATTTCCGACCGGGCGTTGGCAAGCGGCGACGGATCGGATAAAGCAGCCGGAGACAGGCTCTTCCGCAGGCGCGGTATTCGCCCGCCTGCCACCAGTGCGCGAACCCGTGACCAGTCCGGCTGCCTCATCGAGTGCTGGACGGTT
Source organism: Stappia sp. (assembly GCF_965276915.1). Classification (GTDB taxonomy): domain Bacteria; phylum Pseudomonadota; class Alphaproteobacteria; order Rhizobiales; family Stappiaceae; genus Stappia. The sequence continues at coordinate 3,894,832 of NZ_OZ255709.1, read as the reverse complement.
CGGGGGGTGGGCGATCCCTGCGGGCATGAACATTCGGGGACAGGGAATATGAAGGACGGAGGCCGGCTGGCCGCTGCGATCGAGATTCTGGGCGAGGTGGAAAGCGCCCGCCGTCCGGTGCAGGACGCGCTTCGGGACTGGGGGCGGGGGCATCGTTTCGCCGGGTCCGGCGATCGCCTTGTCATCGCCAACCTGGTGTTCGACGCGCTGCGCCGGCGCCTGTCGCTTGCCGCGCTGATGGCGGAGGACAGTCCGCGCGCGCTTGTGATGGCCACCTATGTGCGGATCTGGGGGCTCGGCCTCGACGGGCTTGCCGCAGCCCTTGACGGCGACCGCTTCGCGCCGCCGCCGCCCAGCGAGGAGGAGGCCGCCAGGCTCTCCGCGGCGGAGCCGGTCGACATGGTCCCGCAGGTGGCGGCCGACATTCCCGACTGGCTCTGGCCGCAATTCGAGGCGGCCTTCGGCGCGGACAGCGTTGCCGAGGGACAGGCGCTCGCCGCGCGCGCGCCGATCGACCTGCGTGTCAACCTGCTGAAGGGCGACCGCGAGCGGATGTTGCGCAAGCTGTCCCACCTGACGCTGCACGAGACGGCGGTGTCGCCGGTGGGGCTGCGCATCGAGCCGCCGCAAGGCAAGGACCGGGCGCCGCACGTGCAGGCGGAAGAGGGCTTCCGCAAGGGCTGGTTCGAACTGCAGGACGAAGCAAGCCAGGTCGCTGCCCTGGTCGCTGCCTCGGTCGAACCGACGCAGGTGCTGGACTATTGCGCCGGCGGAGGGGGCAAGACCCTGGCGCTCGCCGGCGCGATGGGCAATCGGGGGCAGATCTACGCCCATGACGCCAGCAAGCTGCGGCTCGCGCCGATCTTCGAGCGGCTCCAGCGCGCCGGTGCCCGCAACATCCAGGTGCGCGACCCGGAGACGACGGGGCTCGACGATCTCGAGGGACGCATGGACCTCGTCTTCGTCGATGTGCCCTGTTCGGGCACAGGCGTATGGCGCAGGCGCCCGGATTCCAAGTGGCGCATCACGCCCAACGCACTTGCCGCGCGCACCCGCGAGCAGCGCGAGGTGCTGGATGCCGCGAGCCGTTACGTACGGCCCGGCGGTCATCTCCTCTACGCCACCTGTTCGCTCCTGCCTTGCGAGAATGCCGACCAGGTCGGTGCCTTCCTCGAAACGCATGAGACGTTCGAGGTGGTGCCGCTGGAGCCGCGCTGGGGCGCGCTGTTCGGGGAAAGTGCCCCGCGTCCGCGTTTCGATGCGGCCGGCCTTGCCACGCTCAGCCCCGCGCGGACCGCGACCGACGGGTTCTTCATCGCGCTCCTGAGGCGGCGCGAGGACGGTTAATCCCGTCCATTGCGCCTCTCGCATCCTGCCGGAGCAAGGGTCTGGCAGGATGCCGTCCGCCATCGCACGACACGTCTCCCGGCCCTGGAGAGCGCTGCCTCAAAAACCCGGAAAGAGCGGCATGGAGGGAGTTCCCTCCTGCCCGTCGCCCTCGTCTTGTGCAGCTTCTCCGTCCGGAGCCTGCGGCAGGGGGCTGTCGGGAGAACCCTCCAGCGCCCGGGTCTCTTGGTCCGCCCCGGTCTGGGAAGCAGCATCCGCGGAGATCCCGTCCTGCGCCCTGCCGGAGGCCAGCAGCCTCTCGGCGCGTTCCGATGCCTGGCTGGCGATCGTGTCCGCCTGATCGCGCGCCTGCTGTTCCAGGTGCGGGATAAGCATGTCGAGGTCGCGCCACACGCTCACCGTCACCTTGTCGCGACTGCCGGCTGCCATCAGCACGCTGCGGGCCTGCAGGCCGGCGCCGGCCGCCGCCAATGCGGTTCCAAGGGCATTGCCCGCCGCCCTGTTCTCGCCATCCAGTTCCCAGGCGGCGCGCGCATGCGACAGGGCGCCGGCAAGGTCGCCCGACTTGCGGCAGGCATGGCTCAGGTGGATGCTGTGAACGGCATTGCCCGGCTCGCTTTCCTGCGCGGCGGCGAAGGCCTCGATCGCCTCCGGCCAATGCTCGGCGGCGAGGTGGATCGTCCCGGCAAGCGCTAGGATGGTTGCATCCGCGGGTGCGCGGGCGGCGGCGCGCCGGACGGCCTCGCGGGCCTCGTCCAGGCGGCCCTGGCGATAGAGAATGTCGGCCAGGCCCTTCAGCGCCGGCACATAGCCCGCGTCCAGCCGCAGCGCGTGGCGGTATTGCGCGATGGCGCCGGCGACATTGCCGAGCGGACCTTGTGCGTCCGCATCGAGCGTCAGCGCGGCGGCGCTTTCCGGCATCGCCTTGAGCAGCCGCCTGGCATGGGGCGCGGCCTCGGCATGGCGTGCAAGGCGATTGAGGATGGTGGCCAGTCCGAAGAGTGCGTTGCGGTTGTCCGGGTCTTCCTCCAGTACCTGCTGGAAGGTCTCGCCGGCCTGTTCGTCGCGCCCCATCAGCAGGAAGGCGTTGCCAAGATTGGCGCGCGCGGCGCGATGTTCGGGCTGCGAGAAGACGACCTGGCGCAACAGCGTCACGGCTTCCTCCAGATCGCCCTTGCGCATCAATGCGGTGCCGGCCCGGTAGCGCGCCTCGAGATCGTCCGGATCGCGGGCGACCAGCGTCCGGTAGATGTCGAGCGCCCCGGCAAAATCGCCGGCAGCCTCGCGGGTCGCTGCTGCGAGCAGGGCGTCGGAGGCTTCGGGCGGCGAGAGGAATGACGCCATGGATCTGCTGGCTCCTGAGCCGCTCTGGCGCCTGAGATCAGGGATGCGCGGGCGATTCTTCGTCCGTGCCGACTCAGGCTGCCTCTTGAAAAAAAGCGTAGGGTGCTTCGTCCTTGCGGTCAAAGTCCCGGCGCGATCCCTGCAGCTTATCCGCAGTCGTCCGGCGAGATTGCGGCACGCAGGCGGATATCCCGCGCTGGGCAAGCAGATTCCTGTTCAAAACCCGGGCTGCTTTGGGTATTAGCTGCCCATGACCGACCAGCTCCTCATCATCGATTTCGGCTCGCAGGTAACCCAGCTCATCGCGCGGCGCCTGCGCGAGCTGAACGTCTATTGCGAGATCCACCCCTTCCAGAACGTCACCGACGCGTTCCTGACCGAGTTCAGGCCGAAGGCGGTGATCTTTTCCGGCGGACCCGACAGCGTCACCCGCAAGGGCTCCCCGCGCCCCCCGGCCTCCGTCTATGAACTCGGCGTGCCGATCCTGGGCATCTGCTACGGCCAGCAGGTGATGATGCAGGACCTGGGCGGCAAGGTCGACGGCGGCAAGATTTCCGGCGGCGGCGGCACGGCGGAGTTCGGCCGTGCCTACGTGACTCCCTCGGAGAGCCGCATCCCGATCCTGGACGGCTGGTTCGAAAGCGGCCGCGAGCAGGTCTGGATGAGCCACGGCGACCATGTCAGCCGGCTTGCGCCTGGCTTCGAGGTGCTCGGCACTTCGCCCAACGCGCCCTTTGCAATCACCGCAGACCTGTCGCGCAATTTCTACGCGGTGCAGTTTCACCCCGAAGTGCATCACACGCCGAACGGCCGCAAGCTTTACGAGAATTTCGTCAGGCTGGCCGGCTTCACCGGCGACTGGACGATGGGCGCCTATCGCGAGGAGGCGATCCGCAAGATCCGCGAGCAGGTCGGCGACAAGAAGGTCATCTGCGGCCTGTCCGGCGGCGTCGACAGCTCGGTTGCCGCCGTCCTCATTCACGAGGCGATCGGCGACCAGCTTACCTGCGTCTTCGTCGATCACGGTCTACTGCGTCTCAACGAGGCGGACGAGGTCGTCACCATGTTCCGCGACCACTACAACATCCGCCTGATCCATGCCGACGAACAGGATCTGTTCCTCGGCGCGCTGGAAGGGATCTCCGACCCTGAGGTCAAGCGCAAGACCATCGGCCGGCTGTTCATCGACGTCTTCCAGAAGCACGCCAACACGATCGAGGGGGCCGAGTTCCTCGCGCAAGGCACGCTCTATCCCGACGTGATCGAGAGCGTCTCCTTCTCCGGCGGCCCGTCGGTGACGATCAAGAGCCATCACAATGTCGGGGGACTGCCGGAAAAGATGGGGCTGAAGCTGGTCGAGCCCTTGCGCGAGCTGTTCAAGGACGAGGTGAGGGCGCTCGGGCGCGAGCTCGGCCTGCCGGCAAGCTTCATCGGCCGCCATCCGTTCCCCGGGCCGGGTCTTGCCATCCGCTGCCCGGGCGAGATCACCCGCGCCAAGCTCGACATCCTGCGCAAGGCGGATGCGGTCTATATCGACCAGATCCGCCGGCACGGGCTCTATGACGAGATCTGGCAGGCATTCGTCGCCATCCTTCCGGTGCGCACCGTCGGCGTGATGGGCGACGGGCGCACCTATGACTATGCCTGCGCGCTCAGGGCGGTGACCTCGGTCGACGGCATGACGGCGGACTACTACCCCTTCACCCACGAGTTCCTCGGCGAGACCGCGACGCGGATCATCAACGAGGTCGAGGGCATCAACCGGGTGACCTACGACATCACCTCCAAGCCCCCGGGAACAATCGAGTGGGAATGATTCAGGCCCATCCGCACCGATAACCGTTCCTGACCAACGTTGAACGTGCGCCGGAGGCTTGGCCCGGCATCCTCGCCGCGCCGCGCCGCGGGCTTCCGGCTTCCGCCAGTTTCGGACGTTCGGTTGTGACGCGGTTCTTGCAAGGCGAAGAAGCTTCTAGCGCGCGCCCGGTCTTGAACGGAAAGACTGGAATGGTTCCAGGCGTTTCCGGACCGGGAGCTTTTCGACCGCAGGCGCCTTCCAGTGCAGCGGATCGTCGGCGAAGAGCCGGTATGTGCTGCGGTAGTCGAAACCGTGTTCGGCGGCCTCATTGCGATCCGCGGCGAAGAACACGTGCGCGATTCCGGCAAAGCGCGCACTCATGTAGCACATTGCGCAGGGCTCTCCCGATGCCAGCAGCGTCGCGCCGGAGAGACTGGATGTGCCGTATGTGCGGCAGGCGTCCCGTATCGCCTCGACTTCGGCATGCGCGGTCGGGTCGTGGTGCTCCCGGACGCGGTTGACGCCGCGTCCGAGAATGTTGCCGTTGCGATCAACCACGAGGGCGGTGAACGGAATGCCGCCGTGGTGAACATGGTCCGTGGAAAAGGCCACGGTCTCTTCCATGAGCCTCTGGTAGCGGGATCCAGATCCGGCGCACATCAGTGCTGCTCCTGAAGCTTCGCGCTGTCGGCAAGCTTGAGCCAGACGACGCCGCCGATGATGACTGCAAGCCAGACTGCCTGCGCGAGGGTGAGCTGCTCGCCGAGAAGCACGCTGCCGAATGCAGCCGCGCCGACGGAACCGATGCCTGCCCATACCGCGTAGCCGATGCCCACATCGATGGTGCGCAAGGCAACGCTGAGGAAGTAAAGCGTCAGCAGGAAGAAGACGATGGCTGCAACCGACCAGCTGAGGACGGTGAAGGCCTCGCTGCCGCCAACGCTGAGCGCGTATCCGATCTCGAAAGCTCCGGCGAGGAGCAGGCTTATCCATGCGCGCGTGCTGCTTGCATTGTCCTGATTTGTCTTCGTCATGTCGAAAATCCTTGAAACTGATGGAAAGCGGGGAGGTGCCTGGCGGGGGTCTGGTTATGCCGCGCCGCTGAGGCGCAGGCCGACGACGCCGCCGACAACAAGGAGAATGCCGAGGGTCTTCTTCCAGTTGAGCGTTTGGCCGAAGAACGCGACGCCCAGAACGACAATTCCGACGCCGGCCGCAGAGGTCCAGATGGCGTAGCCCACGCCGACATCGAAGGTGAGAAGGGCAAGGCTCAGGAAGAACGTCGCGACAGCCCCGCTGACGAGGGTCGCGGCGGTCCATCCGACATGGGTGAACCCCTTCGCCTTGCCGGCGCTGATTGCAACCGCGATCTCCAGGATCACGGCAATTCCGAGATAGAGCCAGCTCATCGTATTTTCCTTTCGTGGTTATCGTGTCGTCAGGCGGTTGCCTGATGTGCTGATTGGTTTGTTTCGAGGTCTTCGATGGCCCGCCGCAATTCATCCAGCGGCGGTGTTCCGCGGAAAATCCGCTCGCCGACGACGATCGTCGGGACCGAGGTAATCGCCATGTCCTCGCGGGCGTGGCGCAGGGCTTCGCGGTGGCGCGCCGCATAGGCGCCACTGTCCAGCGCCGCACGGGCCTCTTGCGCATCGAGACCGGCCTCGACCGCAAGCTTGATCAGAACTTCGGGGTCGCCGATGTCGCTGCCGTCCTGGAAGAAGGCGCGCAGCACCCGCATGGAGTAGGGGTGGTCGAGGCCCTTGTCCTGCGCCATGGCCAGAAGCTCGAACGCCTTCGCCGTGCGGGGCTGGGGCGAGATCGACGGCAACCGGATGCGCACGCCCAGCTGTTCTGCGCGCGGGTAGACAGCGTTTTTCCAGATCGCCGGCAGATAGCCGTCTTCCACGCGCAAGGTCGGGACCGGTTCGGGGCGCAGTTCAAAAGCGCGCCAGTTTACGGAGATGTCCCTGTCGCCGATCGCCTCCGACAGGACGCTTTCCGCCAACAGGCAGAACGGGCAGACATAGTCGGAGTAGACGGTTACTTGGGGCTTCTGCGCAGTCTCCGCCTGGGCGTCTGCAGCAACTTCCGGCAACGTCGTCATGTGTTTCCTCGCTGGTGGATGACTGTTGCCATTGGAGATATCAGCCGTGGAAAAGCCTGGCCAAAGCGGATATCTCAGGCGCACGATGAATCAGATTCATCATGACGGCGTGATTGACCCAGGAGATCGTGACCTTGCGAAAGCTTCCGCCACTTCACGGACTGCGGGCCTTCGAAGCCGCCGCGCGGCATCTGCATTTCACGCGCGCGGCCGAGGAGTTGCACCTCACGCCCACCGCCATCAGCCATCAGGTGAGGCAATTGGAGGAAATCCTGGGCGTGGAGCTGTTTCGGCGCTACCCGCGTCCGGTGAGACTTTCGCCCGCGGGCGAGAAGCTGTTTCCGGTGCTCAGGGATTCCCTCGATCGCATTGCCGCCGCCATCGGGCAGCTGTCCGATGGTCAGGACGGACCGCTGCGTCTGTCCGTGACCATGGCCTTTGCCAGCAGATGGCTGATGCCCCGGCTTCCGCACCTGCGCGAGCAGACAGGGCTCAGCCTGGAAATCGAGGCGAATGACGATGTGGCGGATCTGCACGCCTCGGGCATCGACATGGCGATCCGCTATGCCGAGCGGCCCGGTGCGGACGCCGAGTGGAACCGGCTGTTTCCCGACCGCATCATACCGGTCTGTGCGCCCGGCCTGCTGTCAGGCCGGGAGCCGCTTTCACCGGATGAGATCCTCGCATTGCCGTTGCTGCATTATCGCTGGCGGTCCGGGTCAGCCAATGCGCCGAACTGGGAGCGATGGCAGGCCCGCGCGCAGGCGGATTCGGGCCGGCCGCACATCACCCAGACGTTTTCCGAAGAAGTTCACGCGCTTGACGCGGCCATGGCCGGCCAGGGGGCTGTCCTTGCCTCCGAGCTGCTCGTCAGCGATCAATTGAACGCAGGCACGCTCGTCCCGCTTTCAGACGTCTCGCTGCCCGGCCCGACATACTGGGCGGTGTTCCTGACCAGCCACCCGGCGAAGGAGCGCTTGCGGCTGTTGCTCGACTGGTTCCGGGAGCAATCTGTTCTATTTGAGTTTAGCCGCAATTCTTCTACTTGATGTAGTAGTAAATACTGCTGCGCGATGCGCCGAGTGCCTTCGCGACCTCATCGATCGAGCCTTTCAGCGACATCATTCCCAAGTCTTGCAGGTGGGCCATCAGGTCGCGCTTCTCGGACGTGTTGAGCGACCTGGGATCCTTGTTTCGTGCAAGCGCGAAGTCGCGAACGCATTTGATGATGTCATCGGATCGCGGTGCCTGGATACGTTCAGAGACGCCCTCAATATCGCGGATTTCAGTCAATCTTCCAATGTAATCGGCCATTCCATTCAGGTACGACACGTCGACATTCAAGCAAAGCGCCGCGACATAGGCGCCTTTGCTGTCTTTCAATCCAATTGACGTGCTCTTCACGATCCGGCCGTCGGACAGCGTATTCGCATAGTTGACCAGCTTGTCCGGAAAATTCGAGTCGGAGATGCGAGCAAGTCCCAACTCGGTCGCCGGATCGCCAACAGATCTGCCCGAAATATTGTTCTCGATCTTGACGATCGCATGCGACGGATTGGTGAGGTCGTGCAGCACCACTTCACAGATCGGGGCGAAGGTTTCCGCTAGGGCATCGGCGATCTTGGACGCCTCGCGAAGAAGGAGATCGTGCTCGGAGTTTTTTGACATTTCGTCCGCTTTCAACATTTTGTCATTGACATAAGATCAGTTTTTGACATTTTGTCCAAAGGGTCAATAGGGACACGGCCGCGAGGAGCGGATATTCCCGAGCGGCACAAGGAAAGTGAGCGAATGGCGATCGATCTAATTGAAACTCCCGAAGCGGCGCTCCCGCTCGGGCACTATTCCCAGGCCGTCGCGCATCAAGGCACGCTGTACCTTTCGGGTATCCTGCCGGTGGCGATTGACGGCGATCGCTTCGCCGTTCGGCCGTTTGACGAACAGGCCGATCTCGTCCTCGCTCACGCGGGGGCGATCCTCGCGAAAGCCGGGGCGACGGTTGCCGACATCGTCAAGGTCTCGATCTACGTGACAGACATTTCCAACTGGGCAGGCTTCGATGCCCGCTATGCCCGGTTCGTCGGCGACCACAAGCCGGCACGCGCCGTGATCCCGGTTCCCGCACTCCATCATGGCTTCGACATCGAACTCGAGCTGATCGCCGCCGTCAAAGGATAGAACCATGCTCCGCTCAACAGCCCCCGCCTTCGTCGATCCGCGCAATGGCGCCCGTCTGCCCATCGATACGCTCGCCTGGCGGTCTGACGAGGGGAACCCACTCATGATGACCGATCTCCGGGGGATCAATCGCGCCGACATTCGTACCGGGGTTCGCACGATTTGGCGCTATGCCGCCGCGCTTCCGACCCGGATCGCGGAGCCGGTGTCGCTGGGCGAGGGAATGACGCCACTCGTCAACGCAGACATCGATGGCATCTCGTGCCGATTGAAGCTCGAATGGTTCGCACCGACAGGCTCCTTCAAGGATCGGGGCGCTTCGGTTCTCATCTCCCATCTGCGTTCCCTTGGCATCACGTCGGTGGTGGAGGACAGTTCCGGTAACGGGGGAGCGGCCATTGCCGCTTATGGCGCGGCCGCCGGCATGGCGGTGGGCATCTTCGTGCCGCACTACACGCAGCCGGCCAAGATCGCCCAGCTTCGCGCATACGGGGCCCGGGTGACGCTCGTGCCCGGTACGCGCCAGGACACGGAAACGGCCGCGATCCAGGAGGCTGAACGCACTTACTATGCCAGCCACAACTGGCACCCGATGTTCCTGCAGGGCACCAAGACACTTGGCTACGAGATCTGGGAGGATCTCGGTTTCCGCGCGCCCGACAACATCGTCATTCCGGCGGCGGCCGGCAGCAATGTGCTTGGCTGCCACATTGCCTTTCGTGAACTCCTTGCCGCCGGCGAGATCGCGAAGATGCCCCGGATATTCGTCACTCAACCCGAGAATTGCTGTCCGGTCCATCACGCCCTCCATCCGGAAATCCTGGGGGGCCGAGCGCCTGAATATTCGTCGACAGTTGCCGAGGGGACGGCAATTCGCAATCCGATCCGGCTTGCGGAAATGGTTGCCGCAATTCGCGGAACCGGAGGCGACAGCACCGCCGTAGCGGAGGCCGATATCGTCGCCACGGCCAAGCGCCTCGCCGCAAAGGGGTTCTACACGGAGCCGACCTCGGCCCACGCGGTCGCGGGGCTGCGACAGTTCGTTGAAGCGGGTCGGATCGGGCGCGGCGAGGAGACGGTTGTGATCCTGACCGGCTCCGGGCTCAAGGCGACGCAATTCTACGCTGATCAGTTCGGCTGACCGCAGCCGCTTTTTTTGCCTGGTACATCGACAGGTTCCCGGGAACGCTCCGCCGCAATGGCGAGGCGAGGGCCTGCTTGTGCCGAAAATCGCCGGCTGCAGGGGAGTGCGGCCGGCATTGCTTGCAGTGAATGCCATCAAGGGAGGAACCAAATGGCAACGCAATCAAGACACGCGCGCCCGTTCTCGATCTGGACACGCATGCTTCTGTGGAAGCAAATCGCCGTGGCGCTCGTTCTCGGACTGGCGCTCGGCGTGGCGCTCAACCTGACTGGAAACGTCGCCGTCGCCGGTACGATCAAGCTCGTGGGTGACGCGTTCATCGCGGCAATCAAGATGCTCGTCGTGCCGCTGGTCTTCGTCTCGCTTGTGTGCGGGATGACCTCGGTCGCCGAGATCGGGCGCATGGGCCGCATCGGCGTCAAGACGCTCGCCTTCTATCTCGGTACAACGGCTTTCGCCGTCACGATCGGGCTGCTGCTCGGGATATTGCTTGAACCCGGCGCCGGTGTTGCCCTGGTTGCCGACGGTGCGGTGGACGCCAAAGCCGCCCCGCCGTTCGGCAAGCTTCTTGTCGGCATCATCCCCGCCAACCCCATCTCTGCAGCCGCGGACGGCAACGTCCTGCAGATCATCTTTTTTGCGATCATCTTTGGTCTTGCGATCAACCTCGCCGGTGCGGTGGCGCAGCCGATCCGCGGCTTCTTCGAGGCCCTCAACGCGGTCATCATGAAGCTTGCCGAAATCGTCATCGCCTTCGCGCCCTATGGCGTCTTCGCGCTGATGACCTGGGTCGCGGGCACCTACGGGTTCGAGATGCTCCTGCCGCTCGGGCTGATCATTCTGGCTGTTTACCTCGGCTGTCTCATTCACGCCGTGGTCGTCTACGGATCGATCGTGGCATTCATGGCCAGGCTCAACCCCGTGCGTTTCTTTCAAGGGGTCATCGAGCCCGCGATCGTCTCGTTCACGAGTACGTCCAGCGCCGGCACCCTGCCGGTGACGATGGCGGCCGCGACGCGAAACCTTGGCGTGAAGAATTCGGTGGCGAGCTTTACCCTGCCGCTCGGCGCCACCATCAACATGGATGGCACGGCGCTGTATCAGGGCGTCACCGCCGTGTTCGTCGCGCAGGCCTTCGGCGTGACGTTGTCAGGCGCCGATTACGCGACGATTGTCGCTGCCGCGACACTCGCGTCGATCGGTACGGCGGGCGTTCCCGGTGGCGGTCTCATCATGCTTTCAATGGTGCTCGCATCGGTGGGATTGCCGTTGGAAGGCGTGGCGATCATCGCAGGCATAGACCGCATTCTCGACATGGCCCGAACCACGCTCAATGTGGTGGGAGACTGCGCCTGTACCGTGCTTGTCGCCAGGTCCGAGGGAGAGGTCGATCTCGACGCCTTCAACACGCCGCATGTCATGGCGGCGCCGAAACTCGGAACCGGCTGAGGGCGTCGAGGCTGAACCGGGCCGATTGGCTGAATGCATTCTTCTCGTGCCAGACGGCAGGTCGCTCCGCGTCGCCGGGGCGGCCTGCCCGTCTGAATCCGAGGCGGCTGGCAGCCAAGCTCCTTCCCGCGGTGACGTTTAACCTGAGCCCCTGAATTTCCTCCGGATTTTGGTGGAGCCCGTCGAGTGCGGAGACGAACGGATGAAGCGCTTCCGACACGCTGTCGACCGGGGGATCTACTTCAGCTTGACGACGACCTTGCCCCTTGAGCGTCCCGTCTCGACATAGGCCATGGCTTCGTTGGTCGCGTCGAACGGGAAGCTCCGGTCCATCACCGGGCGAATGATCCCGGCTTCGATCAGAGACGTGATCTGACGCAATTGCCCGCCGTTCGCGCGCATGAACAGGAACGAGTAGGCGACGCCCCGGCCTGCGGCCTTCGTTCGGATACCGAAGCTCAGGACGCGCATGACCTGTCGGAGGAACCAGTTCAGGCCTTGTTCCCTTGCGAAGGCGGGGTCCGGCGGACCGGAGATCGAGATCAGCTTGCCGCCGGGCTTCAGCACGTTCAGGGATTTTCGCAACGTGTCGCCCCCGAGACTGTTCAGCACGACGTCGTAGCCGGACAGAACCTTCTCGAAGTCCTCGCTCTTGTAGTCGATGACGACATCGGCGCCGAGACTTGTGACCAGTTCGACATTCGCCGTGCTTGTCGTCGTCGCCACCGTTGCGCCGAGATGCTTGGCGAGCTGGATGGCGAATGTCCCCACGCCGCCGGAGCCCGCGTGGATGAGGATCTTCTGTCCGTTCTGCAGGTCGGCCCGCTCGACCAATGCCTGCCAGGCTGTCAGCCCGACCAGGGGGATCGAGGCCGCTTCCTCCATGCTCAGGTTCTTCGGCTTCAGCGCCAGGTCGGCCTCATTGACGGATATCAGTTCCGCAAACGTCCCGACGCGGCCGTCGCGCGGCCGGGCATAGACCTCGTCGCCCGGTTTGAACTGGTGCACCCTCGATCCGGCGCGGACAACGGTTCCGGCCATGTCATGCCCCAGGATGAAGGGCGGGCGATAGGGCAGGAGGCGCTTGAACGCTCCGTCGCGGAGTTTCGTGTCCAGGGGGTTGAGTCCGGCCGCATGGATCTCCACCAGAACGTCGTCGTCGTCCAAGGCCGGCACGGGCATGTCGCCGGGACGCAGGGCTGCGTTCTTCTTGTACGCGTCGAGGATGAAGGCCTTCATGAGGGTCGGTTCTCCGGTTTTCCGCCAATGCCGGTCTTGCGCCGGAACACTGCCGCGAATGATGAGGAACAAAAGGGCCGGGCCGCGCCCGTGCGCGGCCCGGAAGAGGTCAGGGCCGGCCTTCGCCCGCCATGACGGGATAGTCGGTGTAGCCCCCGGCGCCGCCGCCATAGAGCGTTGCCGGGTCGAACTCGGCAAGCGGCGCACCGGTTTCCAGCCTCTCCACAAGGTCGGGATTGGCGACAAAGGGCCGACCGAAGGCGAACAGGTCGGCCTTGTCCTCGGCCAGTCGCGAGGTCGCAAGATCCAGATCATAGCCGTTGTTGGCGATATAGGCGTTCTTGAAGCGCCGGCGCAGGGATCCGAAGTCGAACGAGGCGGCGTCGCGCGGCCCGCCCGTGGCGCCCTCGACGACATGAATGTAGACGATGCCAAGCGCGTCGAGCCGGTCGACGATGTGATCGAACTGTGCCTGCGGATCGCTGCTTGAGACACCGTTCGCGGGCGATACGGGCGATATCCGGATGCCGGTACGCCCGGCGCCGATCTCTTTCACGACCGCGGCTGCAACCTCCAGCATCAGACGCGCGCGGTTCTCGACCGAGCCGCCGTAGTCGTCCGTGCGGATGTTGGCGTCGTCCCGGGCAAACTGATCGAGCAGATAGCCGTTGGCGCCGTGGATCTCGACGCCGTCGAAACCGGCGGCGATGGCGTTTGCGGCCGCTTGCCGGAAGTCGTCCACGATGCCGGGCAGTTCATCGCGTTCGAGTGCTCGCGGCTGCGAGACGTCGACGAAGCCGTTGTTGACGAATGTCCGGGTGTCGGCCCGGATCGCCGAGGGAGCAACCGGTGCGGCCCCGTCCTGCTGGAGGTCGACATGGCTGACGCGGCCGACATGCCAGAGCTGCAGGAAAATGCGCCCGCCCTTGTCGTGGACGGCCTTGGTGACCTTTCGCCAACCGTCGACCTGCTCCTGGGTGTAGATGCCCGGCGTGTCCTGGTAGCCCTGTCCCTGCCGCGAGATCTGCGTTGCCTCGGAAATGATCAGCCCGGCCGAGGCGCGCTGGCCATAATACTCCGCGGCGAGATCTCCGGGAACGAAGCCCGGGCCGGCGCGGTTGCGTGTCAGGGGCGCCATCACGATCCGATTGGCGAGGGTCAGCGAGCCGAGAGTGTAGGGCTCAAACAATGCGTTGCTGGTCATAAGTCACCTTGTGTGTCACCGCTGCAGGCAGTGCCTCGTTGATGTTTGCCGATGATCAGGCGGGGGTGCGATACCGCTCGGCGGGATGCCCGTTTCCATAGTTGGGAATCATGGCCTGGCGCGCCGCTTGAAGTGCGTCCCACTGACCGGAATCGGGAAGCGGGGGGATGGTCACCGGCTCGCGGCGGTCGAAACCGACCAGCGCCGCGTCGACCAGATCGCCGACCTCCATCACGTTGGACAGCGTGTTGACGTCGGCACCGGCGCGTTCCCAGATTTCGGTTCGCGTCGTGGCGGGCAGCACGGCCTGGACATAGACGCCCTTCGGCTCGAGTTCGAGGCTGAGCCCCTGCGACAGGAACAGGACGAAGGCCTTGGTTGCGCCGTAAACGGTCATGCCGAACTCCGGGACCAGGGCGACCACGGAACCGATGTTGATGATCGCTCCCTCGCCCGCCTCTGCAAGGCGCGGGGCAATGGCGCTGGCAAGCCGCAGAAGGGCGGTCGTGTTGAGCGCCACCAGCCGCGCAACATCGTCGGTGCTCTGCTCGATGAAGCTTCCGCCGATGGCGGTTCCGGCATTGTTGACCAGGATACCGATGCGCGTGTCGTCGCGTAGCCTCGCTTCCGTCGCCGCAAGCTCGGCGGGCTGCGTGAGGTCGGCCTGGATGATGTCGATCGCAACGCCGGTCTCCCGGCGCAGGTGCGCCGACAGCGCTTCCATTCGGGTCGTGTCGCGGGCAACCAGCACGAGGTCGTGGCCCCGGCGGGCAAAGCGCTCGGCGTAGGCGGCTCCGATGCCGGTGGAGGCGCCGGTGATGAGGACTGAGGGAATTGCGGCCATGGATTGCTCTCTTTCGGGGTATAGCCTATATTCATGATGATCATCATGATTGATGCTAAATATGATGAATATCATGTAAATGTCAATGGGACCGGCGGGGAATAGAAAATGAAGGTCAGTCGAGAGCAGATGGCGGAGAACCGTCAGCGGATCCTGGAGGAGGCGGGCCGGCTGTTTCGCGACAAGGGGTTCGACGCGGTCAGTGTCGCCGAGGTGATGAAGGCCGCCGGGCTCACCCATGGCGGCTTCTATGGTCATTTCAGTTCTAAGGACGACCTGATTGCGCAGACCCTTGACCATGTCCTGGCCGGCGGTTCAGGCGGGAATGGCGATATCTGCGGGTATGTTGATGCCTATCTTTCGCCGCGCCACCGCGACAATGCCGCCGGGGGGTGCCCTAATGCGGCCCTTGCCGCGGCCATTCGCCATCAGGGCCCGGCGGCACGCCTGGCCATGACGGACGGTCTTCGCTCGCAGATCGGGCGCGTCGAGGAGGCGCTACCGGCGATGGATCCGGGCGACAGACGCCGGGCGGCAATCGGAAGCTGGGCGGCGATGGTGGGAGCGGTGATGCTCGCCCGTGCGGTCGACGATCCCGCCCTTTCCGACGAGATTCTGGAGCAGACGGGCGCCTGGATCGATGCCGGGATCAACGGGAAGCCTGCCACGTAGTCGCAGCGCTGCGGCCGCCGGCTTCGTCACAAACCATGTCGACATTTCCGTCGACTTGACGTGCCCGGCATGGTGCATTGCCGTCCTTATTGGGGGGGACAATGAAATCAGTTGTTTGTGTGATTGCCTGCGCGATCCTCGTCACGGGTTGCGCGTCCATTGCCCGCGGCACCTCGGAAGAGGTCGTCATCAACGCCGAGCCGGCCGATGCCCGGATCACCACCACGCTCGGCCATTCCTGCAAGACCTCGCCCTGCACGGTGAAGGTGAGCCGCAAGAAGACCTTCACGGTCCACGCCGCGAAGGAGGGCTACAAGCCCGGGCAGGTCTTCGTCGACACGAAGATGAGCGGCAAGGGGGCCGCCGGGCTTGCCGGCAATCTCCTCGTCGGCGGGGTGATCGGCGTCGGGGTCGACGCGGTGTCGGGGGCGACCCTCGACCACGACCCCAACCCGGTCACTATCCGGCTGGTGCCGGTCGAGGATCCGGGCGAGAGCACCAATATCGGCAAGCCGCCTGCCGCGCAGGCCGAACCCGCCCCGACCTCGTAGCGGGACGGCATTGCCGCCGCCCGGCGCCTCAGGCGTAAGGGTCGGCGGCAATGCCGGCGCAGGCGGCGCGATATTCCGCCGTGAGCCGGTCGCACAACTCGGCCGCTTTCGGCAGGTCGGTGATCGTGCCGGTGCCCTGGCCGGCGGACCAGATGTTCTTCCACACCTTTGCCTCGCTGCCCATATCGAGCGATCCCGCGTGCTGCAGGTTGTCCGGGTCGAGGCCGGCGCGCTCGATGCTCGGGCGCAGGAAGTTGGCGTTCACGCCGCTGATCGCCGGGGTGTAGAGGATGTCGGCAGCGCTCGCATCCAGGATCATCTGCTTGTAGTCGTCGACGATCATGGCTTCCCTCGTCGCCAGGAAGCGGGTGCCGAGATAGGCGAGGTCCGCACCCATCGCCCGGGCGGCGACGACCTGGGCGCCGGTGTTGATGGCGCCCGCCAGAATGATGGCGCCGTCGTAGAAGGCGCGGATCTCGGACACGAGGGCGAAGGGGCTCATCGTGCCGGCATGGCCGCCGGCCCCGGCGCAGACCGCGATGATGCCGTCGACACCGGCCTCGGCCGCCTTTTTCGCGTGACGCGGGTTGATGATGTCATGGAACACCAGCCCGCCATAGGAGTGCACGGCGGAGACGACGTCCGGATTGGCTCCGAGCGAGGTGATGACGAGCGGCACCTTGCGCGCAACGGTCACCTCCAGATCGGCTTCGAGCCGCGCATTGCTGCGGTGGACGATCAGGTTGACCCCGTAGGGCGCGGCATCGGGATGTGCGGCGAGGCGCTCCTCGATCTCCGTAAGCCAGTCGCCATAGCCCTCGCTCGTGCGCTGGTTGAGGGCGGGGAAGGTGCCGATCACGCCGGAGCGGCAGGTCTCGACGACGAGATCCGGCCCGGAGGCGAGGAACATCGGCGAGGCGATCGCCGGCAGTTTCAGTCGGCCCTCGAGTGCTGTCGGCAGGGTCATGCAACGTCTCCTGTACCCGTCTCTGCGTGCGATCCGTTCATTCGCCGCGGAACTGCGGTTGGCGCTTGTCCAGGAAGGCCGCAACGCCCTCGCGGAAGTCGCCGGTTTCGGTCATGCGGATGAAAGAGGCGCGTTCCGCCTCCAGATGGGCGGCGAACGGGTGGTCGAACGCGGCGTCGACAAGCTTGCGATAGGCACCGTAGGCGCGTGTCGGTCCGCTGGCGATGCGCCGCGCCATGGTCTCGGCATGGGCGTCAAGCTCGTCGGGGCCGACCACCGCGTTGACGATGCCGGCCGCTTTTGCCTCGTCCGCCGACAGCGTCTGGCCGAGCAGCATCAGTTCCATCGCCTTTGCCCGTCCGACCTTGCGCGGCAGGGCGAAGGTGGCGCCGCAATCGGGCGTGGTGCCGATGCGGTCATAGGCGATGACGAAGCGGGCATCCGTTTCCGCGACCGCAAGGTCTGCGCCCAGCACCAGGCTGAAGCCGGCGCCGGCGGCAACGCCGCGCACGGCGGCGATCACCGGGGCAGGGGCCTCGCGCAGCGCCACCAGCGCGGGATGCAGTGCATCGAGCAACTCGTGCACGACCTCGGCGGCGCGGTCGGGATCGGAGCCGAAGGCGGCGACGTCGCCGCCGGCGACGAAAGCACGTCCGGCGCCGCGCAGCACGATGCAGCGCACGTCCTTGCGCGCCGTCACCTCGCGCACCGCCTTGAGGAAGGCGCGCGCCGTCGGCACGTCGAGGGCGTTCAGAACCTTCGGCCGGTTGATCGTTATCGTCGCGACGCCGCTCGTGGCATCGATATCGGCAAGCACCAGCTCGTCGCTCATGCGGCTGCCTCCTTGTTCGGGTGGAACCGTCCGCCGTCGCGGGCCATGGCGGCAAGACCGACGGGGATCTCCAGCCCGTCGGCGCGGCAGGCGGCGGCGAAGGCGGCAGCGCCGGCCGTGTCGATCATCGTCAGCGGCCCGCCGGTCCAGACCGGAAAGCCGGCCGCGTCGATGGCGTGGACATCCGCCTCGGCCGCCGAGGCGACATCGCCGCGCTCAAGTGCCGCTGCCGCCGCAAGGGCTGCAGCGCGCAGCAGCCGCAGGCCGGCCGGGCGCAGGCCCGTGCGGTCGCTTTCGACCGCTGCTCCGTCCCCGTTCGGCAGTCGCGGTGGGGTGGCCAGCCCGACGACGCGGGCCGCGTTGCGGATGAAGGCCGGGCTCGTGCCCTGCGCCATCATCCGCAGCGCCTCCGCGTCAAGCGCGTTGCGGCAGGCGAGGGCGAGAGGCCCGTCTGGATCCGCTTTGGCGCGGCCCTCGCGGGCGAGCGCCTGGCGGGCAAAGAACTGCGTGCCGATCATCGCCTGTGCCACTTCGCCATGCACCAGATGGCCGAAATACTGCCGCTCGACCTTGAGCGCCTTGTCGATGGGGAGCCGCAACCCCTCGTAGACGCAGGAAAGGATCGCCTCCAGTGCGGGGTAGTTTCTCTGGCCGGTGGCGCGAACCCTTGCATTGGCAAGGAGGAAGACGTTCGAAGCGGCTTCGGAGGCGACGGCCGGGCCGGGCGGGGCGAAGCCCTTGCGGTCCCAGGGCGCATCCGGCGGGACACGGCCTTCCGCGATCGCCCGCCTGGCGGCCGCGACGAGGTCCTCCGGCTCGGCCAGTTCGTCGAGGATGCCGAGTGCGAGCGCCTCGTCGGCGGAAAGGCGTTGCCCTTCCAGCAGCAGCGGGAGGGCTGCCTCGATGCCGATGACGCGGGGCAGGCGCTGGGTGCCGCCGGCGCCCGGCAGGATGCCGAGCGTCACCTCGGGCAGGCCGAAGACGGCTTTCCCGTTGCGTGCCGCGATGCGGTAGTGGCAGGCGAGCATCAGTTTCAGCCCGCCGCCGAGCGCGGTGCCGCTTGCCACTGCTACGACCGGCTTGCCGCATGTCTCGATCGCCCGGAACGCGTCCGTCATGGCGCGGATGCGTTCGGATGCGCTCGCCGGCGAGGTGCCAGGGCCGCTCATGCCGTTCATGATGGCAAGGTCCGCGCCGGCGATGAAGCTCGCCTTGCCCGACGAGATGATGATGCCGGCCACCTGCGGGTCGGCCGCCAGCCGGGTGATTTCGGTGCGCAAGGCGTCGGTGAAGGCCCAGTCGATGACATTCATCGAGCGGCCGGGCATGTCGATGGTCACCAGCGCGATGCCGTCCTTGTCGATTGCGCTCGTCAGCATGGGCACCTCCTCAGATCCGTTCGATGATGGTGGCAACGCCCATGCCGGCGCCGACGCACAGGGTGACGAGGGCGGTCTGCTTGCCGGTACGCTCCAGTTCGTCCAGCGCGGTGCCGAGGATCATCGCGCCGGTGGCGCCGAGCGGATGGCCCATGGCGATCGCCCCGCCGTTGACGTTGACCGTCTCCGGGTCGAGGTCGAGCGCCTCGATGAAGCGCATGGCGACGGCGGCGAAGGCCTCGTTGATCTCGAAGAGGTCGATGTCGGCCACCGTCATGCCGGCGCGTTTCAGCGCCTTTTCGGCGGCGAAGGACGGCGCGGTCAGCATGATGGTCGGCTCCGAGCCGATTTCGGCGAAGGCGCGGATGCGGCCGCGCGGGGTCAGTCCGGCGCGCTTGCCGGCCTCGCGCGTGCCCAGCAGGACGGCGGCGGCGCCGTCGACGATGCCGGAGGAGTTGCCGGCGTGATGAACATGGCGGATCGCGTCGAAATCCGGATAGCGCTCCAGCGCGATCGCGTCGAAGCCTGCCTTTTCGCCGAGCGCGACGAAGGACGGCTTCAGCCGGGCCAGATCGTCCGTCGTCGAGTTGCCGCGAATGGTCTCGTCGCGGGCGAGCAGCACCTCGCCGACCCGGTCGTGAACGGGAACCACGCTGGCCGTGAAGCGGCCTTCCGACCAGGCGCGGGCCGCGCGGCGATGGCTCTCCACCGCATAGGCGTCCACATCCTCGCGCGAGTAGCCCCATTTGGTCGCGATCAGGTCGGCGGAGATGCCTTGCGGCACGAAGGAGGTGGCGGCCGCCACTTGAGGATCGGCGCCCCAGGCGCCGCCATCGGACAGGATCGGGACGCGCGACATGGATTCCACCCCGCCGGCGACCATCATGCCGGCCTGCCCGGCCATCACCTTGGCCGCCGCCATGTTGCAGGCCTCCAGGCCGGATGCACAGAAGCGGTTGACCTGCACGCCGGCGGTCTCCTGCGAGTAACCGGCGGCGATGGCGGCCACCCTCGGCAGGCACTGGCCCTGCTCGCCGACGGGCATGACGATGCCCATCACCACGTCGTCGACAAGGGCCGTGTCGAGCGTGTTGCGCTCGCGCACAGCCTCGAGCACCGTGGTGGCGAGACGGATCGGCGTTACCTCGTGCAGGGCGCCGTCCGGCTTGCCACGGCCGCGCGGCGTGCGCAGGTGGTCGTAGATCAGGGCGTCGGGCATGGCTTTTGCGGGGCTCCGTTCGAAAAGGGGAGGGCCTGCCTGACGCGTGTCAGCCGGCTGCGTAGAGGCCGGCGATCTCGCCGGCATATTTGGTCTGGATGCTGGAGCGGCGCACCTTCATCGTCGCCGTCACCTCGTCGTCGTCGTGGTCCAGCTCCTTGGTCAGCAGGTGGAAGCGGCGGATGTGGGAAACCTGGGCGAGCTGGCCGTTGGCGGCCCGGATCTCGCTGTCGACCAGTTCACGCACCGCCGGGTTCTCGGCGAGGCTGCGGAAATTGGTGTAGGACAGGTTCTCCTCCTCCGCCCATTTGGCGACGGTCTCGAAGTCGATCTGGATCAGCGCGGAGACGTATTTGCGCCCCTCGCCGATGACGATGCATTCCTTGATATAGGGGCTGCCCTTGACGGTGTTCTCGATCTCCGAGGGGCTGAGGTTCTTGCCGCCGGCGGTGATCATGATGTCCTTCAGCCGGTCGACGATACGGAACTCGTCGCCCTCGGTCTCGACCACGTCGCCGGTATGCAGCCAGCCGTCGCGCAGGGAAGACGCCGTCGCGGCGTCGTTCTTGTAATAGCCGACGAAGACCGTATCGCCCCTGATCTGCAACTCGCCGTGCTCGCCCATGCGCGCCTCGACGCCCTTGACCGCCGGGCCGACGGAGCCGGGCACGAGCCGGTCGAGGGTCTGGCCGAGCGCCACGCCACTCGATTCCGTCATGCCGTAGACCTCGACCAGCGGCACGCCGATGGTGCGGAAGAAATGCACGATCTTCGGCGAGATCGGTGCTGCGCCGGTCATGGCGATGCGGGCGCGGCGCAGGCCGATATAGTTCTGCAGGGCGCGGAAGACGAGAAGGTAGCAGAGCGCGAAGGTCAACCGCTCGCCGATGCTGCGCGCGGCCTTCGGCTTCTCGGCGAAGGGCTCGCAGGCGCGATAGGCCCGCTCGTAGAGGGCCCGGCGGTAACCGCCCGCCTCCAGCATGCGGATATGGATCGAGGAATGCAGCTTCTCCCAGATCCGCGGCACGCCGAGGAAGGAGGAGGGGGCGACCTCGCGCAGGTCGTCCTGCACGGTGCGAATGGATTCGCCGAAGCAGATCCGCGCGCCGAGATAGACCGGCGCCATCACCGTCACCATCTGCTCGGCGACATGGCACAGCGGCAGGTAGGAAAGATGCACGGTGTCGGCGTCGAGGCCGATGCGATCGGCGACCGCGATCGCCTGGGCGCGCAGGTTGCGATAGGAGAGCATCGCGCCCTTGGGCTTGCCGGTCGAACCCGAGGTGTAGATCATCAGCGCCACGTCATCGAGCGTGCGCGCGGCAAGGCTTTCCCCGGCCAGGCCGGGACGGGCGGCGCGATGGGCCCGCCCCATCTCCTCCATCGCGGCAAAGGAAATGACGAAGTCGCCGGAATATCCGCGCAGGCCCTTGGTCTCGATCACGACCACCCGGCGCAGCTTCGGCAGCTGGTCGCGCATCTCGATCACCTTGTCGAGTTGCTCCTGGTCCTCGCAGACGATGATCTCGCTGTCGGAATGCTCCAGCACATAGCCGACCTCGTTCGCCGGGCTGGTCGGATAGACGCCGATGGTGACGCCGCCAACGATGCCGGCGCCGAGCTGGGCGAGCACCCATTCGACACGGTTTTCCGACAGCACCGCCACGTGCCCCCTGTCGCCGAGGCCAAGGGCGAGCAGCCCGTGGCCGACGTCGCAGGCGCGCTCGTGATACTGGCACCAGGTGAGCGGGTTCCAGATGCCGAAATCCTTCTGCAGCACCGCGACCCGGTCCGGCATCTTCTCGGCATGGACGCGCAGCATCTGCGGCAGGGTGAGTTCGGGGAAGTCGGCCATGGTCGTCTCGCCTCAGGACAGCCAGCGCTTGCGGCGCTTGTAATGCTTGATGTCGCGGTAGCTCTTGGTGCCCTCGCCGCCGCTGGCGCCGAGGTAGAACTCGCGCACGTCGTCGTCCTTCACCAGCCGCTCGCTCGGCCCGTCGAGGACGATCTTGCCGGTCTCCATGATGTAGCCGTAATGGGAGACGGCGAAGGCGACGGCCGCGTTCTGTTCGACCAGGAGCATCGATACGCCGAGATCGCGGTTGATCGAGGCGATGATGGTGAATATCTCCTCGACCAGCACAGGGGAGAGGCCGAGCGAGGGCTCGTCCAGCAGGATCAGCGAAGGCTGGGCGATCAGCGCCCGACCGATCGCCAGCATCTGCTGCTCGCCGCCCGAGAGATAGCCGGCCCGTCCCTGGCGCCGCTCGAACAGGCGCGGGAAGTACTGGTAGACGAGGTCGAAGGAGGTCGGCTTCAGCCCGCGCCCGGACAGCGCGAAGGTCGCCGCCGTCAGGTTTTCCTCGACCGTCAGGTCCTCGAAGATGCGGCGCCCCTCCATCACGTGGAAGAGGCCGCGCCGCACCAGCGCGTGCGGCGCCAGGCGGGAAATGTCATCGCCGTCGAAGCGGATCGCGCCGGCGGTGACGGCGCCGTTCTCCAGCGCGAGCAGGTTCGACACCGCCTTCAGCGTCGTCGACTTGCCGGCGCCGTTGGAGCCGAGCAGGGTGACGATCTTGCCCCGCTCGACGCTCAGCGACAGGCCGCGGAGCACCTGCACCGTCTTGTTGTAGACGACCTCGATGTTGTTGATGTCGAGGAGGATGTCCGCGGCCATCTTGCTTACTCCTGCACGCTGATCCAGTCGGAAGCCGGCTGCATCTTCTGGGCACTCGCGTCGTAGCGATAGATGCGGCCGACCGGGATGGAATTGCCGGGGACCGAGATCGGCACGCCGATGATGCCGCCGGTGTCGAAGTTCTCGATCGAGTTGAGGGCGGCCTTCAGGTTGGCGCCGTTGAGCTCCTTGCCGGCCTCGAGCGTGCGCTTGGCCGCCTCGGTGAACAGCATGGCGGTGAGGAAGCCCTGCATGTAGGGCGTCGACTGGTACTCGGGGCGCATCTCGCGGATGCGGTCGAGCATCGGCGCGTCGCCGGCCTCGTCATAGTAGTAGCGGTAGGGCATGACGCCCATGAAGCCGTCGGCGGTCTCGCCGACCTTGGCCCAGATGCTGGAATCCATCGACCAGAAGGTGCCCATGAACTTGGTTTCCAGGCCGAGCTGCTTGGCCTGGCTCATGAATTCCGGCAGCGGCGCCAGCACGTAGCCGTGGAAGATCGTGTAGTCCGGCCGGGCGCGGCGCAGCTTCAGGACTTCGGTGGAGACATCGACGGCGGTCGGCGGGGTGATGATCTCCTCGACGACCTCGAGGCCGAGTTCTCCGGCCCGCGCCTTGGTGGCGGCGATCGGGTCGCGGCCGAATTCCGTGTCGGAATTGACCAGCACGATCTTCGCGCCCGGCTTCTCCTTGGCGATGTATTCCAGCAGGATGCCGGTCATCTCGGAATAGTCGGGACCCGCCATGAACTGGTGCGGGAAGGTCTTGGGATCGTTCAGCTCGGTGGCGAAGGACGCACCCGCCATCATGATCGAGCCGAGCCGGTCAAGTTCGCCGTTGATCGTCTTGGCGAAGCCGGTCGAGTCGCCGTAGTAGAGATGGATCTCGTCCTGGCTCGTCAGCTTGTTGAAGACGGCGACGGAGGCATCGACTTTGTAGCCGGTGTCCTCGTAGGCGAGGCGCACCTTGCGCCCCTGGATGCCGCCGGCCTCGTTGAGGATCTTGATATAGTCCTGCATGCCCGCCTCGATGCCGATGCCGGCAAAGGCAAAGACGCCGGTGAGCGGGATCGAGCCGCCGATGACGATGTCGTCCGCCGCCGCCGCGGGCAGCGAGGTGGCGATGGCTGCCGATGCCGAAAGGGCGATCAGCGTTCTCCTGGTGATGCCAAACATGGTTTCCTCCGGTTTTGTCGTGACTTTTCGGTCATTCACTTCTTGAAGGGCCAGAGATGGAAGTAACGCCGTGTTCTCTGGACGATTTCGGCAAGTCCCTTCGGCTCGAAGATGAGAAAGCCGACGATCAGCAGGCCGAAAACGATGGTGCGCACCGGCGAGAGCATCGCCGCCGCGTTTGGAAGGACGGGGGTCAGCCAGTCGATGCCGAAGCGCAGAAGCTCCGGCACCAGGGTCATGAAGACGGCGCCCAGAATGGCGCCAAGGATCGTTCCCATGCCGCCGACGATGATCGCTGCAAGGAAGAAGATCGAATAGACGAAGGGGAAGCTCTCCGGCGTGACGACGCGGAAGAAATAGGCCCACATGCCGCCGGCGATGCCGGCATAGAAGGACGAGATCGCGAAACTCATCAGCTTGGTGCGCAGCAGCGAGATGCCCAGCACCTCGGCCGAGATGTCGCGGTCGCGGATGGCGATGAAGGCGCGGCCGATGCGGGTGCGGAAGAGGTTGGCGGCGCCCAGCACCATCAGGGCGGTGATCGGCACGAAGACGAAATAGAGCTGCGAATAGTCCGTCAGCGGGGTGCCGAGGAAGGTGGCCGGCGTCAGCGTCAGCCCGCTGTTGCCGTTGGTCACGCTCTCCCAGTTGACGAAGACGAAATGCAGGATGAAGGAGGCGGCGATGGTGGCGATGGCCAGGTACAGCCCCTTGACCCTGAGGCTCGGCAGGCCGACCACCAGACCGACCGCTGCCGCGGTGACGCCGCCGGCAAGAAGGTTGAGCAGGAAGGGCGTCGGCAGGTTCAGCTGCATCCAGCCGACCGTGTAGGCGCCGACCGCCATGAAGGCCGCCTGGCCGAGACTGACGAGGCCGGTATAGCCGGTCAGGATGTTGAGGCCGGTGGCGCTCGCCACGTTGATGGCGACGAGGCAGGCGAGATAGAGCCAGTAATTGTCGAGCAGGAAGGGGGCAGCGCAAAGGCCGAGTGCGAAGAGCGCCAACCACACGCGCTGCGGCCGTGTCGTCAGCAGCGCCTCGTCGGCCCGGTAGCTGTGTTTGGCGGTTCCGATCTGCATGTCAAAGACGCTCGATTTCGGTCGTGCCGAACAGCCCGTAAGGGCGGATCATCAGCGCGACGAGGAGAAGGCCGAAAGTGGTGACGAGCTTGAATTCGCCGCCCAGATAGGTGCCGGCCCAGGCTTCGATCAGGCCGATGACCAGCCCGCCGACAAGGGCGCCGGCGACCGAATCGAGCCCGCCGACGATGACGACGACCAGCGCCGACAATCCGAACACGCCCATGGCCGGCGAGATGCCGCCGATAGAGCCAAGCAGCACCCCGGCGCCGGCGGCGGTGCCGCAACCCACGATCCAGGCAAGCGAGAAGACCCCCGGCACGTTGATGCCGCAGGAATAGGCGGCCGCCTGGTCGGTGGCCGTGGCGCGCAGCGCGACGCCGCCGCGCCAGAAGCGGAAGAGGGCGAGGAAGACGGCGATGACGACGGCCGCGACGACGAAGGCGATGGCGATCTTGCGCGACACATAGGCCTCGCCGATGAAGACCGGCGCCGTGCCCATGAAGGCGGGCAGGGCGCGCGGATCGGTGCCCCAGACCAGTTCGACCAGCCCGACCAGCACCGAGCCGAGGCCGATCGTCACCATGAAGACGGAGATCGGGTTTTCGCCCAGCATCGGGCGGATCAGGCCGCGCTCGACGATCGCGCCGACCAGTCCCCCGCCGGCGACCGCGAGCGGTATCGCCGCCCATGCCGGCAGGCCGAGCCCGGCGGCGAAGGCGAAGAACAGGTAGCCGCCGAGCATCAGCATCTCGCCGACGGCCAGGTTGATGACCCGCGTCGCCTTGTAGATCAGCACGAAGGCAAGCGCGGTGAGCGCCAGCAGCGCGCCGGAGCCGAGGCCCGCCAGCGTCACCTCGATGAAGAACAGGAGATCGCTCATGCCACTTCCTCCCGGTTGCGGCCGGCATCCGGCCCTTCGCCCCTCAACCGCGCCATCAGGGCGGCCGGGTCGCCGCTGCCCAGATAGGCTTCTGTGACATGCGGGTCGGCCTGCACCTTGTGCGGCAACCCGCTGGCGATGACCTGGCCGAAATTCAGCACGACGACATGGTCGGAGATGTCCATCACCATGCCCATGTCGTGCTCGACCATCAGGATGGTGGTGCCCCATTCCTCCTTCACGTCGAGGATGAAGCGGGCCATGTCCTCCGTCTCCTCGCGGTTCATGCCGGCGACCGGCTCGTCGAGAAGCAGGATGCGGGGCCGCATGGCGAGCGCGCGGGCAAGCTCGACGCGCTTCTGCAAGCCATAGGAGAGGGCGGCGACGGGCATGTTGCGGATGTGGTTGATCTCGAGGAAGTCGATGATGCGCTCCTCGACTTCGGCGCGCAGGGCCATTTCCTCGCGCTGGGCGGGGCCCCAGTAGGCGAGGGCCTGCAGCAGGTTCGTCTTCATGTGGGCGTGGCGGCCGAGCTTGATGTTGTCGAGCACGGTCATGCCGCGGAACAGGGCAATGTTCTGGAAGGTGCGGGCGAAGCCGAGCGCGGCGCGTCCGGGCGGATGCATGCGCGTCACGTCGCGGCCATCGAAGCGGACGGCGCCCTGCTGCGGGTGGTAGAAGCCGGAAATGCAGTTGAACATCGAGGTCTTGCCGGCCCCGTTCGGGCCGATCAGGGCCGTGATCGAACCCGGCTCGGCCGCGAAGGACACGGTGCTCAACGCCTTGAGGCCGCCGAAGGAGAGCGACAGGCCCTCGACCTCGAGACGCGCCGCGCCGGTGGCGCCGGTTTCGCTTTTGCCCGTCATCCGCGATCCTTCCGGAAGCGGGCGCGCACGATGATGCCGGTCGCTACCGACCGGTCGTTGAAAACGTCCGACATGTTCCTCCCCGATACTGTCTTCGGCCCGCCTCCACGGACCTTGCGGTCAAGTCCTCACGAGTACTGCCTGGCCGTGGACAGGCGCTCGAAAATCCGTTCCACGGGCTCGTCGATGTCGCGCCCGGCGCGCTCGAAGCCCTTCCTCCAGTCGACGAGGTGTCGCCGGGTCCAGACCCGTGCCGTCTCCTTGTCGCGCGAGGCCACCGCGTCGATCATGTGACGGTGTGCGGTGACCATGCGCCCCGCGCCTTGCGGGACCCTGCGGCAGATCAACTCCGACGTCGGAAAAAACAGCAGGGCGGCGGGTTCGCGCGCCAGTTCAAGTACCCGGTTGCCTGAGGCCCGGGCGAGCAGCGCGTGGAAATTCGTGTCGATCTCGGCAAGCCGGACCGGATCGTCGACAGCGGCCTCGGCCTGCTTCTGGTTGGCTTCCAGCGCGGCGAGGTCGTCGGCGTCGGCGTTTTCCACCGCAGCTTCGATGACGCCGAGCTCGAGGATCATCGAGGCGTTGAACAATTCGCGGAACGTCACCTGGTGCAGCACCAGGGCGCGGCTCATGCGGTCGGAGAGCTTGCGGTAATGCGGCAGGCAGACATAGAGCTTGCGGCCGGCCTCGCGCTGGACCAGCCCGCCCTGTTCGAGCAGGCGGATGCCCTCGCGCACTGTCGAGCGATTGACGCCGAACTGGCGCACCAGTTCCGCCTCGGTTCCGATCTCGTCGCCCGGGCGCAGCCTGCCGGCCATGATTTCCCGTTCGATGGCCTCCGCCACCATCTGGTAGGCGGACGGCACCTTGATCTTCTCGAACCGGCCACTCTCCGCCACCGACATGTCGAAAGCCTCCCCCGGACGGTCCGCCGACGCCTCTTGCTTGTGCGCCGTGTCAGTTCGTCCCTTTGTCGGACAAAGCTTGCACACGGACAAACAGACCGTCAAGCGACCTTTTTCTTGCTGCAGTGCGGTGCAGAAGCTCGCCAATGTCGGGCAGGTGAGCCTGTCGTAGGGTAATTGCCGGTTTGTCGGACAAAGGCAGGCAGGGCATTGGCCGAAGAAAAATTCGGATGGCTCTCCCATGCGGCGATTTCTGGCCGAAGAGGAGCCGGATCGCCTATCCTTGCCCCGAAGCAAGGAGCGCGAACGCATGGCGAAAGGAACGTTGGCAGTGGCAATCAGGGCGGCGCGGGAGGCGGACATCCCGTCGATGACCAACCTTCTTCTGGAGGACGCGGGCGAGCGCCGCGCAGGTAGTCCCGGCCTGTGGGGGCTGGCCGGCGATGCCGGGACCAGGGTCGGCGCGGCGCTTGCCGCCGCCATTGCGGGCGAGGGGCATGGGCCCCGGCATGCCTGGCTGGTCGCCGAGGTCGGGGGCGAACTGGTCGGGATGGCCCATTCGCTGGTGCTGCCGGTGCCGCCGATCTATGCCGGAAACTGGGGTGACCCGGGTCTCCTGATGCCGGAATGTTTCGTGACGAAGACGGCGCCGGAAGGCACGATGCTGGCGCTTGTCGAGGCGGCGGAGGCGGATCTTCGCGCCGTCGGGGTGCAGTTGCATCTCGCCTCCGGCATTGGCTTGCGGCAATGCGCGATGCTGGAGCAGGCGGGTTACCGGCCGATCACGCTCTATCTTGCAAAATCCGGACTGCAGGCGGTTCCGGCAGCGGGCGCGGTTCGCCCGGCGGGTGACGGCGACATTGCCGGGATCGTTGCCCTCAGTGCCGAGCACAGGCGCGTGATTGCAGCGCTCAACGCGCGGTTCTGGGCCCCGCATCCGCAGGCCGACACCCGCTTCGATGCCTGGATGCGGCGTAGCCTCACTCTTGAGGATCGGGACATGCTGGTCGCAGGCGAGAGCGACGCGCTCGAGGGCTACGCGATCGCCCAGCCGGCCTCGCGCCTGCATTTTCCACCCGCCCATGACATTTCCGCGACCGGAATTCTGGACGACTTCTTCCATCGCGACTTTGCCGATCCGACCCGGCTTTCTGA
This sequence comes from Stappia sp., assembly GCF_965276915.1. GTDB lineage: Bacteria > Pseudomonadota > Alphaproteobacteria > Rhizobiales > Stappiaceae > Stappia. The sequence continues at coordinate 3,865,818 of NZ_OZ255709.1, read as the reverse complement.
TGACGGGAAAGGGGCGGGAGCGCTGCTGCAAGCGGCGGAAGCCGCGTTCGCCCGGCGCGGGATCGGCGCTGCAGTGGTGATCTGCCCGGCCGCGTGGCCCTCCAAGATCGAGGCGCTGGAGGCGCATGGCTACCGGACTGCGATCACCTGGATGATCAAGTAGCGGCGGTGCAGGCCCTGCTTTCCGCCGGCTGCCGGTGCCGCGGCGGCTTGACAACACCGATATCACGTAACATATAAAGTTCCATGAAAAGAGACAGCCGCCTGTCCGGCGTGCTCCACGTGCTTCTGCACATGGCCGAGCATGACGGTCCCGTGACCTCAGAGGTGCTGGCGAGAGCCATGTGCACCAACCCTGTCGTGATCCGCCGGATCATGGCGGGCCTGCGCGAGCGCGGCTATGTGCGCTCGGAAAAGGGCCATCGCGGCGGCTGGAGGATCGCCCGCGATCTTTCCGAAATCACCCTGCGCGATGTCTACGACGCGCTGGGCCGGCCGTCGCTCTTTGCCATGGGCAATCGCAACGAGGCGCCCGGTTGCCTTGTCGAGCAGGCGGTCAACACGGCGCTCGACAGCGCCTTCCAGGAGGCGGAGGCCTTGCTGCTTGCCCGCCTCGGCGAGGTGACGCTCGCCGCCCTCAGCGCCGAGTTTCATGCAGGGCTTGTCGCGCGCCGCGGCGCGCCGGAGACGGAGATTGACATTGAAAACGTCCACTGAAGACAGCATTAACCCGTTCCTCAAGTCGTTCCAGGACCCTCAGGCGGTTGCGCACTATATCGATGGACCGCGCCGCTACGTGCCCGGTCTTGCCGACCTGCACCGCATGACCGGCCTCCTGCTGGCGGAAGAGGCGCCGGAGGATGCGAGGATCCTGGTGCTGGGGGCGGGGGGCGGCCTGGAGCTGAAGGCGCTGTCGGATGCCCATCCGGGCTGGCATTTCGTCGGGGTCGATCCGGCCGGACCGATGCTGGACCTGGCGCGGGACGTGCTCGGGCCTGCCATGGCGCGGATCGAACTGGTGCAGGGCTATATCGACGACGCGCCGGAGGGCCCGTTCGACGGGGCTGTCTGCCTGCTCACCCTGCATTTCCTTTCGCCGGGCGAGCGGCGGCGCACGGCGGGGGAGATCCATCGCAGGCTGAAGCCCGGCGCGCCGTTTGTCGCCGTCCATTGCAGCTTTCCGCAAGGGGCGGGGGAACGCTCCGCATGGCTGTCGCGCTATGCCGCTTTCGCGCTGGCGTCCGGCGCGGACCCGGAGCAGGTAAGCGCGGCGCGGTCGGCGATCGAAGCCAGCGAGATGGCCCTCGATCCGGGCCATGACGAGGACCTGCTGCGCGACGCGGGCTTTGCGGATGCGAGCCTCTTCTACGCCGCCTTCACCTTGCGCGGCTGGACGGCGCATGCGTGAGTTTTGGCTTCGGGAGATCCGGCGCCGGTCTCAGTCGGCGATGATCTCGAAGACGCCGGGATGGACGACGATCGGTTCCGGAAAGCCCTTGCCCAGCACCTTCATGCCGTCGGCGTTCAGCCCCTCGGCATTGCCGTAGCCTTCGTTGACGACCGCGTCATAGGCCGCCTGCGATTCCCACACCACGATGTTGATGAAGTTGATAAGCCCTCGCGCGGTGGAGGCGCGGTAGAAGGTGGAGGAGACGAACCCCGCCTTGCCGCGAAAATAGTCGACATAGGCGTTGCGCACGCGGATGGCGGTGTCCTCCATGCCGTCGGGAACCTCGATGCAATTGATGGCGCTGATCTGGGGCATTGTCTCTCCCGGTGTCCGGAGGGGCGGCCGGTCGGCCTGAGCCTACCGATTACACGGGCGGGGCGGGGCTGTCATCACTCCTGCAGGCGGAGGCGGCGAGGGGAACAAGCTTCGTCCCCGGCCGCGCGAACCTTCCTGTTTTCGCTATGGTTTCAGCGGGATGGCCGTCGTTTCCTTGCCGGTTCGGATCACGAACATCGTGTAAAACCGCGCGACATTGGTGTCGTCGCGGAAGTTCCGCTCGCACAATGCGTCGAACTCCTCCATGTCCGAAAGCCGCAGCATCAGCACCACGTCGGTCTCGCCGCTGACGGCATAGGCCTGCACCACCGCGGGTTCTTTCTCGACAAGATCGAGGAAACGGCGGGTCTGCTGCTCGCCATGGCGTTCGAGTTCGACCGTGACGACCGCCTTCAGCCCCTTGCCGGCGCGCGAGGGGTCGAGAATCGCCACCGTACGGTCGATGATGCCGGCTGCCTTCAGCCGGCGGATGCGGCGCAGGCAGCTTGACGGCGACAACCCGACCTCCTCCGCCAGGGCCGCGTTGGTGCGGCCGGCATCCGCCTGCAGCAGGTTGAGCAGCTTGCGGTCGATGCGGTCGGTCTGCGTGTGGTCCATGGCTCCTCCGAAGGGAATATCCGTGCCGGCTTCAGTGTCGCCGATCCTCGTGACGGCATGCAATAAAATTGCACAAGCTTGCAAAGTTTGACCAAAAATTCCGTCGGTACCGGGGTATTTCTGTCGGCAAACGCGATGGAGTGTTGAGGATGTCAGTGACTGCGCTGCTGGTTCGCCGGACCCGCGAAACGATTGAAATCTATTGGGAACTGGTGCGCATCATCGTGCCCGTCATGGTGGTGACCGAGCTGCTGGCCCAGTACGGCGTGATCCGTGCGGTGTCGCCGCATTTCGCGCCGCTGATGCAGCTCTTCGGCCTGCCGCCGGAGCTGGCGCTTGCCTGGCTGACGGGGCTCCTCGTCGGCATCTGGGGCGCCATCGTGATCCTGTTCGCGCTGGTGCCGGTCTCGGAACTGACGGTCGCCGACATCACCGTCTTCTCGACCCTGCTGCTCTTTGCCCACGCGCTGCCGATCGAGCAGAGGATCATCCAGAAGGCGGGGCCGGGCTTCTGGATCACCACGGTGCTGCGCATCGTCGGCGGGCTTGCCTGCGCGGCGCTGCTGCATGCGCTGTTCTCCGCCACCGGCTGGCTGGCGCAGCCGCTTTCGCCGGCCTGGATGCCGATGGAAGAGACAACGGGCTGGGCCGGCTTCGCGCTTGGCATGGGCAAGACCCTGGCGGTCATGCTGGTCATCCTGCTCGGCCTCAGCTGGCTGATGGAGATCCTGCGGATCACCGGCATTCTCGACCTCCTGAACCGGGCCCTGGTGCCGCTCTTCCGCCTGGCGGGCATCGAGGCGCCGGCGGTTCCCTTCGCCGCGGTCGGGCTCCTGCTCGGCATCTCCTATGGCGGCGGCCTCCTGATCCGCGAGGCGCGGGCCGCCCGGGTCGATCCGCGCCAGGTGTTCCTTGCCTGCGCCTTCATGGGCTTTGCCCACAGCCTGATCGAGGACACGCTGATCGTCGTGGCGATGGGAGCGGATTTCGTCAGCGTCTTCTTTGGCCGTCTGGCCTTCGCGGTGGTCGCGACCGCGCTGCTCGCCCGCGTCGTGGCGCTGATCCCGGACCGGGTGCTTTTCACGGAACCGCCCGCCCGGCCGGCGGAGGAAGCAGCGGAGAGCTGATCCTCCTTCGGCCGTCACTCCGGCCGGCCGTCAGCCTCTTCTGCCGCGTGCCGCAGAAGGGCGTCGCGCAAGGCCCGGGCCGCCTGACCCAGCGCCACATCGGTGCGGTGCATCAGATAGATGCGGGTCAGCGTCTCGCCCCGCTCGCCGAACTCGTCCGTCGGCACGCGCTGGAGCCGCCCTTCGGCCAGATCGCGCTCAACCAGCCAGAGCGGCAGGTTGCCCCAGCCGATGCCGGCCAGGATCAGGGCGTGCTTGGTGGCGTTGTCGGCGACCCGCCAGGTGCCGGGCGACAGCACGTTGAAATCCTGGCCCTTCGTCAGCGGCGAGGGGTCCTCCACCACCACCTGGACGTGCTCGGCCAGCTCCTCGGCGCTTGCCGGCCGGCCCTTTTCGGCGAAGCGGGCAAGGGGATGCGCGGCGGCAACGACCGCCGCGCGCTGCACGAAGGTAAGCGTCTGGCGTTCGATGCCGGGGTCGGGAATGTCGACCCCGCTGACCGAGAGCGTGCAGCGGCGCTCGCGCAGGGCATGGACGGCCTCGCCCAGCGAGGCGGTCAGTATCCGGATCGAGACCGACGGCCACGCCTGCTTCATGTCCATCAGCGCGCGGGAGACCAGGTCCTGGGGCGCCTGCGGATCGAGGGCCACCGTCAGGCCCAGTTCGACGCCTTCGCCCAGTCCGCGCGCCCGGGCGCGCATCTTGTCGACCTTGAGCAGGATGGCGCGCGTGTCGGCCAGCAGCGACTGGGCTTCCGGCGTCAGGGCGGGGCGATGGCCGGAGCGGTCGAAGAGCTTCACCCCGAGCTGGGCTTCCAGGTTGCCGATGGCGTGGCTCACCGCCGACTGGACCCGGCCAAGCCGGGCCGCCGCCGCGCGGAAGCTTCCGGTCTCCGCCACGGCGGCGAAGACCCGCATCTGGTCGAGGGTCAGGGCGTCTATCATGATCGATTTCTTGGATCAGGTTGAGCTAATTTTCCTCAGTTACATCGATATGTCCAGCCTGTCATCAGTGTTGCGAACGGCGAACCGCCGATAGCAGCAGTGAGACAGGAGACGGCCATGACCAGGGTTCTGGTGCTTTACTATTCCTCCCACGGCCATGTCGCGACGATGGCGCAGGCGGTCGCCGAAGGGGTCAGGGAAACCGGTGCGGAGGCGACGCTGCGCCGCGTGCCGGAGCTGGTGCCCGAGGCGGTTGCGCGCAAGTCGGGCTATGTGCTCGACCAGGAGGCTCCGGTCGCCAGCGTCGCGGAACTCGCCGAGCATGACGCGGTGATTTTCGGCACGCCGACCCGGTTCGGCAACATGGCGAGCCAAATGAAGAATTTCCTCGATCAGGCCGGCGGCCTGTGGGCGAGCGATGCCCTCGTCGGCAAGCTCGGCAGCGTCTTCACCTCCACCGGCAGCCAGCATGGCGGCCAGGAGAGCACGATCCTTTCCACCCATGTGGTCTTGATGCATCTGGGCATGGTCGTTGCCGGACTGCCCTACACGTTCAAGGGGCAGATGCGGATGGACGAGATCACCGGCTGTTCGCCTTACGGCGCCTCGACGCTGGCCGACGACGGAGATGGCGGTGACCGCAGCCCGAGCGCCAACGAGCTGGCCGGCGCACGGTTCCAGGGGGCTCATGTCGCCCGGCTGGCCACGGACCTGCGCCTTGGCCGGGCGCAGCAGGCAGGCGAGGCGGCACGGTGAGCCTTGCCCGGACGGGCGGCGACGCCGGCCTGTGGTCGTCCGTCATGCTGGTCGTTGCCGCCGGCGTTGCCTCCGCCATTCAGGTCGGCAAGGCACCGGCGGTGCTCTCCGCGATCCAGGCCGATCTCGGCCTTTCCCTTGCCGCGGTCGCCTGGCTGATGTCGGCCTTCGCCGTGACAGGCGCGCTCGCCGGCCTGCCGGTCGGGCTCCTCGCCGACCGTATCGGGGCGAAACGGATGGTGATCGGCGGCCTGCTCGCGCAGGCGGCCGGCTCGCTGCTCGGGGCGCTTGCCGGTGGCGGTATGGCGCTGGTCGCGACGCGGTTCGTCGAGGGGGCGGGTTTTCTGGCGGTGATCGTCGCGGCGCCGGCCATGGTGGTGGCGATCGCGCCCGAACGGTTGCGGGACCGCGCGATGGCGCTGTGGGCGACCTTCATGCCGGCCGGACTGACGATCGCGCTGCTGTCGGGCACGCTTGCCGGGCTGCTTGGCTGGCGCGGCCTTTGGGGCGCGAACGCGGTGCTGCTCCTGCTCGCCGCAACCTGCCTTGGCGTCGGGCTTCGTCTGGCCAGGGCTCCCGCAAGGCAAGGGGAGACATCGGCGCGTGCGATCGGACTGACCCTGCGGGCGCCCGGGCCGTGGGTGCTCGCCGCACTGTTCTGTGCTTTCTCCGCTGCCTTCTTCTGCGCTTTCACCTTCCTGCCAGCCTATCTCGCGGCGCGCTTTGGCATGGGCGCCGGGGCGGCAGGTGTTGCAAGTGCGCTTGCGGTGGCCGCAAGCGGTGTCGGCAATCTCGCCTGCGGCCGGCTGCTGAGTGGCGGCACGGGGTCGCGCCAGCTGCTTGTTCTGGGCTTCTGCGTGATGGCTGTGAGCGGTGCCGTCATGTTCGCGCCCTTCATGCCGGCGCTGCCGGCCCTTGCGCTGGCGATGATCTTCGCCTTTGCCAGCGGGCTCGTCCCCGTCGTCATTTTCGACGCCGCGCCGCGCCTGGCGCCGGAAGGCCAGGTCGGAGCGACACTCGGGCTTGCCATGCAGGGCAACAATGTCGGGCTGCTCGTCGGTCCCGCCATCGGCGGCATGGTGGCCGAAGCCTGGGGCTGGCCGTTTCTCGCCCTGCCGCTGCTGGGAATCGCGCTGGTGGCACTCGCCATCGTCGCGTTGGCAAGGCGGATCTGAAGATTGTCTCCCGGCTGGCCGGCCGCGATGGCGGCGTCACGGTTCCATGTTGCGGGCGGTCCTGCTATCGGTCGGGTCTTGCGCAAGATCCGCCGCAATCGCGGGGTCCCTGCTTGTCAGGGTCCTGCCCGACCGGCGGGACCGATTCAGGCGAAGGCCATGCTGTCAGATGATTTGTCCCGATGCGTCGTTCTCAACATCGTCGTGGCTGCCCGCACGCTGCTGCGCCGCTATGACGCGAAGCTGAAGCCCTACGGCGTTACCGTCCAGCAATTCGCCCTGCTGGGCGCGTTGCGGGCCCATCCGTGCGCGCCGGTCGCGGTGCTGGCCGAGCGGATCGTGCTCGACCGTACCAGCCTGACCCGCAATCTCGACCTCATGGAGCGCAAGGGCCTCGTGCGGCGGGTTGCGGCGGCGGGAAACCTGCGCCTGTGCGAGCTCACCGGGAAGGGTGACGCCCTGCTGGAGGAACTCATTCCGCAATGGCAGGCGTCGAAAGCGGATCTTCTGCAAGGGATCAGCGAGCAGGATGCGGATACGTTCTTCAAGGTGGTTCGACACATCGCGCGGGACTGACGCACGCAACGTCGCCTGCACCGGCCGGGAGGGAAGGGCCGGCGCGGCGGGGGCGAAGGGATTGAACCGGACGCTTAATGTGTATATGCACAGTGCAGATGCACATAAGGAGCCGTCATGTCTGAACCCATCGTTGTCACCGGACTGGGCGCGGTATCGCCGCTGGGCTCCGGCGTTCCGGCCACCTGGGAGCGGTTGCTCGCCGGCAGGAGCGGCGTCGGTCAGAACACGCGTTTCGACACGGAGGGCTGGAAGTGCCGCATCGCCGGCCTGGTTCTGGGCCGCGAGGACGATCCGGACGGCTTCGATCCCGAGGCGGCGATGGACCCGCGCGAGTTGCGCCGCACGGATCTCTTCATTCACTATGCGATGGCGGCGGCTTGCGAGGCGCTCGGTCAGGCCGGCTGGCAGCCCGAGGACAGGCAAGAGCGGGTGCGCACGGCGACCGTCATCGGCACCGGCGTCGGCGGTGTGCCGGCGATTACCGCGGCGAACGAGACGATCCGCACCGCCGGCGTGCGCCGCCTTTCGCCCTTCGTGGTGCCGTCCTTCCTGCCGAACCTTGCCAGCGGCCAGGTCGCCATCCGTTTCGGCTTTCATGGCCCGTCGGGCGCGCCGGTCACCGCTTGCGCCGCCTCCGCCCAGGCGATTGGCGATGCCATGCGGATGATCCGCTGCGGGGAGGCCGACATCGCCCTGTGCGGCGGCACCGAGGCCTGTGTCGATCCGGTCGCCATCGGCGGGTTCACTGCGGCGAAAGCTTTGTCCCTCGGCTTCAACGATGCGCCGGAGCGCGCCTCCCGGCCCTTCGATGCCGGTCATGACGGGTTCGTGCTCTCGGAAGGGGCGGCGATGCTGGTGATCGAGCGATTGAGCCATGCCGAGCGGCGCGGCGCGACGCCGCTGGCGGTCCTGTCCGGCTACGGCACCACCACGGACGGGCATCATGTCACCGCGGGCTGGCCCGACGGGCGCGAGGCGGCGCGGGCGATGGAACTGGCGCTCGCCTCGGCGAGGCTCGATGCTTCGGCGATCGGCTACGTCAACGCGCATGCGACCTCGACGCCGGTGGGCGATGCGGCGGAACTTGCCGCCCTGGAACGGGTGTTCGGCAGTGGCGGCGGCGGGGTGCCCGTCAGTTCGACCAAGTCCGCGACCGGTCACATGCTGGGTGCGGCCGGCGCCATGGAGGCGGTCTTCTCGGTGCTTGCGCTCCGGCACCGGATCCTCCCGGCCGGGCTCAACATCGCGGAGCCGATGGAGGGTGCCGGGCGGTTCGACCTGGTGCGCGGTGCGGCGCGTGCTGCTGCCCCCGAACATGTGCTGTCCAATGCCTTCGGCTTCGGCGGCGTCAACGCAGCGCTGGTCTTCAGCCGGTTCGCCTGAGGCGGGGAACGGATATCGGCATCTCGCTGCCGCCTTCGGGCGATAGGGCGGAACGGATCGCGGTTCCTCTCGTTGACCTTCAGACGGACCGGCCGGGGACCGGGACCGAAACACTGGGGGCCGGGCGAAGAGGAGACCGAAGATGCCGTCACAATCCCGCGACGCGGTCCTCTACCGCATGGTCACCCGCGACCATGTCTGTCCGTTCGGCCTCAAGTCGCTCGACCTGCTGAAACGCGAGGGATTCTCGGTCGATGACCGCCCGTTGACGACACGGGCACAGACGGATGCCTTCATGACCGAGCACGATGTCGAGACCACGCCGCAGACCTTCATCGGTGGCACCCGGGTCGGCGGCCATGACGCGTTGTTGCAACACTTCGGAAAGGCCGGCGACGACGATGCCTCCGGCGTCAGCTATGTCCCGGTGATTGCCGTTTTCGCGATGTCAGCGCTGATGGCGCTGGCGGCAAGCTGGGCGGCCTTCGGCTCGATCCTGACGCTGCGCAGCGCCGAGTGGTTCGTCGCCATCGCCATGTGCATGCTGGCGATGCTCAAGCTGCGCGATGTCGAGGGCTTCTCCAACATGTTCCTCGGCTACGACCTTCTGGCGCAGCGCTGGGTTCGCTACGCCTATCTCTATCCCTTCGGCGAGGCGCTGGCCGGGATCCTGATGCTCGCCGGCGCGGCCCTCTGGCTGACGGTTCCCGTTGCCTTCGTGATCGGCAGTATCGGCGCGGTTTCCGTGTTCAAGGCCGTCTATCTCGACCGGCGCGAGCTGACCTGCGCCTGTGTCGGCGGCGACAGCAAGGTGCCGCTCGGCTTCGTCTCCCTCACGGAAAACCTGATGATGGTCGCCATGGCCATCTGGATGATGGCGGGTCACCAGGTGGCAGGCTGACTGTTGTGCCGGACACGGCGAGTGATCTTTTTTTCCTGCCATGTCACACCGGGGGAGGCCGGATCGTCATATCAGAGACACCTGCCTCGTACCTCATCCTCAGGGAGAATAATCCGTGACCATCGCAAGCAAGCCTCCGGCCGCTTTCGCCCTTTCCAATCCCGCCGGTCTTTATGATCCTTCCGCCAACGGCTATTCGCATCTGGCCGTTCTGGCCGCCGGCGCCCGGATCGTCTGCGTTGCCGGGCAGGGCGGGGAGACCGAGACGGGGGCCCTCGACGCCGACTTCCGCGCCCAGGTGCGCCAGGCTTTCGCCAATCTGCGCATCGCGCTGGAGGCGGGCGGCGCGGGCACCGCCGACGTTTTCAAGCTGACGGTGCTCATCGTCGATCACACGATGGAGCGGCTCGTCATCCTCGGCGAGGAACTGGCGCGCGCCTTCGGACCGGGCATGAAGCCGGCCTGCACGCTGATTCCCGTTCCGTGCCTGGCGCTCGAGGGCATGCTGTTCGAGGTCGAGGCGCTGGCCGCCGTTACAGGCTAGCTTGCCGCAAGTCTGGCATGGGCGCCGACCGGAAAGGTGCCCATGCCGGCGATCTTCGGCGGCACGGCGGAGAAGCGAAAACCCTCCGCCGGCAGCGCGGCGAGCCCCGTCAGGTGCTCGACGATCGGGATGCCGGCGCCGAGCAGCACCGTGTGCACCGGCCGCGTAGCACCGTCCGTGTCGTCGATGTTGAGGCTGTCGATGCCGACCAGAAGCGCGCCCTGGTCGCGCAGGTAGAGCGCCGCCTTTTCCGTCAGGAAGGGATGGCCCTCGAAGTAACGCTCGCTGCCCCAGTTGCGGTCCCAGCCGGTCTGGACCAGAACCGCGTGGCCGCGACAGTCGACCGGCACGAAGTGATGCCAGTCGATGGCGCGCGTCGCCCCTCCCTCGACCCGCACGAGCACGGCCGGCAGGTCGGCACAGCGCTCCAGCGGCAGCGCGGCGAGATCGTGCCCGTCGGCGTAGCGATGAAACGGCACGTCGATATAGGTGCCGGTGTTGCCGACCATGTCGATGCGGCCGATCTGGAACTCGGTGCCTGGCGCGTAATGCTGGCGCGAAGCTTCGCGCGACAGGTGATCGCAGACAAGCGGCGCCGGCAGGCCCTTGTAGGTCACCATGCCGGCCTCGATCACATGGCTGAGGTCGACGAGCCTGTCCCTTTGTTCCGTCACGCGGCCCTCGTCGAGGGCGGATCCGGTGCCGCCCTTGCGCTTGTGGGCCTCCTCGATGATATGCTTGTTGAGGATGCGCGCCTCGCCGACCATCAGCAGACGCATGTCGCGGATGATATAGGCGGCCAGTTCCTCGTCGCTGATGTCCTCGCCGTCGATGTCGAGGCGAAAGCCCTGTCCCTGGATGCCGCCGCCGTTTGAAAAGGCGATGTCGAAATCGAAGCAGACCCGCTTCTCGCTCATGTTCCGTTCCCCCCGTTTTGCGCCGCCGCCTGTCTGGCGCGATATTTCCTGACCTTTGCCCGGTTGCCGCAGCCCTGCGCCGAGGAGCACCAGAGCCGTTTCCCCGGCCGTGACGTGTCGAGGAACATCATCCGGCACTCCGGGCATTGCCTGAGCCGGTCCCGCAAGGGATCGACGAAGAGGGCGAGGGCATCGGCCGCGAGAAGCGACAGTGCCCCTTGCACCGGCGCCGCAGCCAGATGGACGATCCTGCCCGCCACCAGTTGCGGCCGGAGCGGCTTGGCCGAGGCCGCGCGATTGACGAGGGCGAGGTCGGCTGCGGGAAGGTCTTCGCCGGCGATCGCCGCCAGCCCGCAGCGATGGATCGCCTCGCGCAGGGTCCGGGCCTCGTCGAGGTCCTTGCGGTTCGCCGCGTCACCGGCCTGGGACGAGAGCCCGGCGGCGCAAAGCCAGGCATCCAGCGCGGCCGGGTCCGGCAGGCGTTCGATCACCGCGCCGCCGTCCCGGTCGCCGCCCCGGTTCCCCATCGTGTCGACTAGGCAAAGCGCCGGACTTCCGGCGATGAATTCGAAGGGCTGTCTGTCGTTCATGTAACCTGTTTATCAGGTGTCAATGATTGCGGCAAGCGGGCCTTTCGTCGGTCGGGCGAAACAGCTCATATCCTCGAAATGCAAGGGTGAAGGTTACGCAGATGGATCGTTTCGTTGTTGTTTCCGGATGTTCGGGAGGGGGAAAGTCGACGCTGGTCGCGGAACTGGCGCGGCGCGGACATGTCACGGTTGCCGAGCCCGGCCGGCGGATTGTCGAGCGGGAGCGCGCCTCGGGCGGCTTGGCGCTGCCATGGGTGGACCTTGCCGCCTTCGCGCGTGCCGCCATCGCGATGGCGCTGGATGACCGGGCGGCTCTGATGGCGGAGGACGATCCGGCGTCCGGAGCGGCCCCGGTCTTCTTCGATCGCGGGCTGGTCGATGCGGCGGCGGCACTGGAGCATGCGAGCGGCGAAAAGGTCCTGGAGGACCTTGCCGCCGCGCATCGCTACAATCCGCTGGTCTTCATGACGCCGCCCTGGCCGGAGATCTACACACAGGATCCCGGGCGGCGGCACGGGTTTCAGGACGCGCTTGCAGAATACGAGCGCCTTCTGGTCGCCTATCCGGCGCATGGCTACGAGGTCGTCCCGGTGCCCAGGACGTCCGTCTCGGCTCGGGCCGATTTCGTCCTGGAGAGGCTGGGTCTTTGAAGGCCGGCGGCCGGCTCGTTCCGGCCGCCGGCTGATCTCAGAGCTCGGCGGCGATCGCCTTGCCGCAATCCTGCGTCGAGAGCGTTCCGCCAAGGTCGGCAGTGCGTCCCGTGGGTTTCTCCAGCACCCGCTCCATCGCCGCGACGATGGCGGCGGCGGCCTCGCGCTCGCCGAAATGGTCGAGCATCATCGCTGCCGTCCAGATCTGGCCGACCGGGTTGGCGATGCCTTTGCCGGCGATGTCGGGAGCCGAGCCGTGCACCGGCTCGAACAGGGACGGGTGCTCGCCGGCCGGGTTGATGTTGGCCGAGGGCGCGATGCCGATCGTGCCGGTGCAGGCAGGTCCCAGGTCGGAGAGGATGTCGCCGAACAGGTTCGAGGCGACGACCACGTCGAAGCGGTCCGGATTGAGCACGAAATGGGCCGCCAGCGCGTCGATATGGTACTTGTCGCGGCGCACGTCCGGATAGTCGGCGCCCATCGCCTCCACCCGCTCGTCCCAGTAGGGCATGGTGATGGCGATGCCGTTCGACTTGGTCGCCGAGGTCAGGTGCTTCTTCTCGCGCGACTGTGCCAGGTCGAACGCATAGCGCAGGATGCGGTCGACGCCGACCCGCGTCATCACCGTCTCCTGGATCACCACCTCGCGCTCGGTGCCCTCGAAGGCGCGTCCGCCGACGGAGGAATACTCGCCCTCCGTGTTCTCGCGCACCACGTAGAAGTCGATCTCGCCCGGCTTGCGGCCGGCCAGCGGCGAGGGCACGCCCGGCATCAGCCGCACCGGGCGGAGGTTCACATACTGGTCGAAGCGGCGGCGGAACTGCAGCAGCGAGCCCCAGAGCGAGATATGGTCCGGCACCTTTTCCGGCCAGCCGACGGCGCCGAAGAAGATGCCGTCATAGCGGCTCAGCGTCTCGAACCAGTCGTCGGGCAGCATCTTGCCGTGCTTGAGGAAATAGTCGCAGGAGGAGAAGTCGAACCAGTCGAGCGAGAAGTCGAGGCCGAAGCGCCCGATGGCCGCTTCCAGGACGCGCACGCCCTCCGGCATCACCTCGGTGCCGATGCCGTCGCCCGGAATGACGGCGATGCGGCGGGCGGTGTTGGAAAGGCTCATGCGGATCTCCGGGGTTTCGGCGGTGTCCGGGCGCGCTTGCGTGCCGGGAAGGGACACGGCGCGGACCGGACGGCCAAGGGAAGAAAGGCGGGCAGGGACCGGCAGGTCGCCTGCTCGCCGCGCATGTTCGCGCCGCTCGCAAGCGATTTCAAGAGGTGCCGGCCGGTCATAGGTCCAGCCTATGGCACACGGGGTGCGGCGGGGCCGAAGGCAAGCCAGTCGACCTCCCGGTCGGTCGCGTTGGACAGGTCCGCTCAGAAGTCGTCCAGCCGCAGTCGTGTTGCCAGATAGTCGACAAGCGCGCGCGTTTTCGCGGGGGGCAGCCGGTTCTCCTGCCACAGCACATGGATCGGCACCGGCGTCGGTTCAAACTCCTCCAGCACCAGCCGGACCTCTCCCTTTTCCAGAAGATGCCCGATCTGCCAGAGCGGCGAGTAACCCAGGCCGAGCCCTGCTTTCACGGCGGAGTAGATTGCCGTCATGGTGTTGGAGCGAAACCGGCCGCGGACCTTGATCGAACGGACCTTGCCGTCGACCTTGAAGGTCCACTGGCCGGGACGCGTATCGACGGTTCTGACAATGCAGGAATGCCGGCGCAGGTCTTCCGGACGCTCAGGCCGCCCGTGCCGGGCAAAATACGATGGAGCCCCGAAGATGACACGCCGCAAGGCGCCGAGACGCTTTCCCTGCAATCCGGAATCCGGCAGGTCGGCGATGCGGATGACAAGGTCGAGCCCCTCGGCAGCAAGGTCCGTGAACGAATCCGAGAGATGGAGCTCCACCTCGACCTGCGGATAATCCTGCATGAACGTGGCGATGATCGGAACCAGGAAATCCGGGCCGAAGAGCACGGGAGCCCCGATCCGCAGAATGCCTGCCGGTTCGATGCGGCGGTCGGAAACCTCGCGCCGGGCCTCCTGAATTTCCGCCAGGGCGGGCTTCACCCTGAGAAAGAACGCGTGCCCGGCCTCGCTGAGGCTGGAATGGCGCGTGGTGCGATGAATGAGCTCGATCCCGACGTCGGCTTCCAGCGTGGCCAGGGACCGGCTGACGGCTTGAAGAGAGCGTCCAAGCTGGCGGGCGGCCTCCGTCAGGCTGCCGAATTCCGCCACCGCGACGAATGCTTCCAGATATTCGATGCGTCCCATTTTTCTCTCGAATTTCGGTATTTAGAATCAAAATTAACATCAATTGTTCCGTCTAACGAGAGATTTTATCTTGTCGCCAGTACCCGATATTCCTGAAAGGAAACGCAATGGGAAACGCGACGCCTACTGTCCTTGTCGTGGGAGCAACCGGCAAGTTTGCCGGATTGGTCGTCCCCGAACTGCTCAACCGGAACGTGACCGTGCGAGCGCTTGTTCAAGGCGAGGCACGGGGCGCGGTCGCCCGCTCCCTCGGGGTCACGGAGGTCGCCATAGGGGACCTGCGAAACCTCGACAGTCTCGCCAGGGCCGTTCAAGGCGTCGACGGGATATTCCATATCGGTCCCGCCTTCGCGCCGGATGAAGCGGCGCTCGGCGTTGCGCTGGTCGAGGCAGCGGATCGCGCCGGCGTGCGGAAGTTCGTGTTCTCGTCGGTGATCCAGCCGACCAACACGCGCCTCAAGAACCATGCGAGCAAGATACCGGTCGAGGATGCCCTCTACTCGTCCGGGCTGGAATACACCGTCCTGCATCCGGCCAATTTCATGCAGAACATCGCCATGGCCTGGCCCGCGATCATCGGGCATGGCGGATTCGGCGAACCGTTCCCCAAGGAGGCCAGGATCGCGCGGGTGGACTATCGGGATGTGGCGGAGGTCGCGGCGATCGCGCTGACCGAAGACCGGTTGGCCTTTGCCACACTCGAACTCTGCGCCGGAATGTCGAGCCGCATTGATGTCGTCGAGGCCTTGTCCGAAAAACTGGGACGCCCGGTGGAGGCTCTGGAGCCCGGTTTTGCGGACTGGGCGAAGGCGGCGCGACTGCCTTACAACGGGCATCAGCTGCAGATGCTGTCGAAGGTTCACGACCACTACCGGAAGCACGGTCTTGGCGGCAACAACCTGTCCCTGAAAGCCGCTCTCGGGCGCGATCCCCGGTCCTTGCGCGACTACATAGGGGACCTGGTGCAAGAGAAGACGTCCGCCGGGCACGACAATCTGCGGGAGGTTCGACATGCATAAGCATCAACACGGACCGTCCTGGCGGAAGCTTCCGCCCCGCTATGCGCGTTTCCTGATGCCGCTGGTTCTCTCGGTGTTCATGTCGGCCCTTGTCTCGGCGGTGGCGACGGTTGCGAGCGTCGGGCCGGGAGCGGCGTTTGTCGCCCATTGGCCCGGAGCCTGGGGTGTCTCGTGGCTGGTTGCATTTCCCGCCCTTCTCGTTGCAATGCCGCTCGCGCGCCGGCTGGTTGGCCTCCTCGTCGAGCAGCACTGAAGACCGGGCGAGTGCGACCCTGCCGCGTGGCATGGCGGGCCGCACCCGCCCGGTATTGAACGGCAAGGCCGATCGGTCCTACAAGGACAAGGAGCGTTTCACAGGGGGTGTCCGAGGCCCTTGGTGCGATGAACCGGAGGACACCGGCACCGATGCAGCAGCTCGTCTTTCTTCTTCGTGCGGTCAATGTGGGAGGCAACGGAAAGCTGCCGATGGCAGACTTGCGTGCGATGGCCGAAGCTTGCGGCTTGCGCGAGGCGCGTACCCGAAGCGGCAAGGACGGCGCTCGTGACCCGGCTTGCCGAGATGGCATGCAAGACGTGAGGTCGGGCGTCCTGCACTGGGTTGAAGAGAGGGACGCCGGATGAACGGTCCAGATGATACCCTGCCGGAGCGGGACGGGTTGCGCGCCGCCTTCGCCGCCGCCTTGCGGCGCGAGCGCGGGCTTGCCGGGCTTTCGGCGAGCGAGCTGGCGCGTCGCGCCGGGCTTGCCAAGTCGACGCTGTCGCAACTGGAGGCGGGACAGGGGAATCCCGGCATCGAGACCTTGTGGGCGCTCGCGAACGCGCTCGCCATTCCCGTCAGCCGGCTGCTTGAGGTGCCGCGCTCCGAGATCGAGGTGATCCGCGCCGGCGCCGGCAAGGGCCTGCGTTCCGGCCATGCCGACTATGTCGCAAGGCTGCTGTCCACAGCGCCGGCGGCCGGGCGGCGCGATATCTACATGATCGAGGCAGAACCCGGCGAGCCGCATCGCTCGCCGCCGCATGCGCCGGGCACGCGCGAGCATGTCGTGCTGCTTGCCGGGCGGGCGCGGATCGGGCCGCGAGGAAGCGAGGCGGAGCTTTCCGCCGGCGATTACATCGCCTATCCGGCCGATGTCGCCCATGTCTTCGAGGCGCTTGCACCCGGCACCCGGGCGGTTCTGCTCATCGAGCACTGTTAGGTGTTCAGTCCCGGCAATCGCTCCTCGACCGCGTGGCGCAGCGCGGCGCGGGCAAGCAACCGGGTCGAATCGAGCACCGGCAGCGGGGCGTTTTCCTCGTTCATCAGCAGCGGGATCTCGGTGCAGCCGAGCACCACGGCATCGCAGCCGTCATCTCCCATCCGCTGCATGATCCGCCGGAACGCCAGCTCCGCCTCCACCGTGAAGCGGCCATAGACGAGCTCGTCCATGATGATCCGGTTCATCTCCTCGCGCTCCTCCGCCAGTGGCAGGACAAGCGCGATGTCGCGCCGGCCGAGCGCTTCGCGGTAGACGCCGCTCTCCACCAGCCAGCGCGTTCCGGTCAGCCCGAGATGCCGGAAGCCGCGCCGGTGCGCCTCGGCGGCAACCGTGTCGGCGATGTGCAGGAAGGGCAGCGGCAGACGCCCCGCGATATGCGGCAGCGCCTGGTGGATGGTGTTGTCAGGGCAGACGAGAAACTCGGCGCCGGCAGCGGCCAGCCGTTCTGCCGTCTCCAGCATCAGGGCGCCGACGCCCTCCATGCATCCCGCCTCGAGATGGCGGACATAGTCGGCAAGCGAGGGCATGTTGAGGCTGATCGGCGGGTTGCCGTGCGGGCCGAGAGGCTCGGCCGCCTCGGCGCAGATGGTGCGATAGCACTCCGCAGCACCTTCGGCCGAGCAGGCCATGATGCCGATGTGAAGGGGCATGTGGGGCGTCCGTTGTTGCCAAACAACGTTCATTATATCGAACTTTGTTCGACGATCAACCGGCCGGCTTGAGAGGAAGTCCGTCCAGAAGGAAGCCCAGTCCCTTCCTGAAAGCGCCGTCCCAGTCCTCGTCCAGGAGCAGTCGAGATGCTTCGATCGCCGGATAACGTTCGCCGGGCCGTTCAAGGCGCTGCTGCGCGTCCCGCTTGCTGTCCTCGCTGGGGGTGCCGAAGTTCGTCCGGGTCACGGTGGCACCCATCACATGGTTCCAGATCGACCAGATCGCGGCGTTGAGGTCCGCCTCGCAGATGCCGGCCCGGGACAGCATTTCACTCAGGAGTTCCAGTCGGGCGAGGACGCTTGCCCCCAGCGCCCGGCGTGGCAGCAGTGCTGCCGACCAGGGGTGGCGCAGCATGCAGGCGCGCCAGTCCTCCAGCATGTGGATGACGTCCTCGCGCCAGTCCGGGGACGGGGAGGCCTGCGCCGGACCCCTGTACTCCATGACGGAATCGAGGGCCAGGTCAAGGACGCCTTCCTTGCTGTCGACATGCCAGTAGAGGCTCATCACGCCCGAGCCGAGGTGATCGGCCAGACGGCGCATCGTCAATCCGCCGAGGCCGCGGGCATCCATCAGTTCCACCGCGGCCTGCACGATACGCTCCAGCGAAAGAGGCGGTTCCTGCGTCGACTGAAGGGGCTTTCCGGTCCGTTGTGACCGCTTGGGCCCGGTGCTGCTGGATCTGGTGGCCATTCGTCATCCTGGGTGATCGGGTCGTCGAGCCTGGCCGACAATGCGACAGTTTTCGGTTTCGGGCAATTGACTCGTACGACGTACGGTGCAATCTGTTCGTACGGTGTACGAGTCGGCCGGCGGACGTTGAGCGGAATGGCAATCGCCCCGCTCGCCGGCCCCGTCGCCCGCGGAGCTCAGGGCCAGGGAAAATCATGTCACGCGCAATCAAGCATCTGCTTGTCGGAGGGCTACTCATCATGACCACGGGAATTTCCGCCGCGACGACGGCGAAGGCGAGCGATCTCACGCTGAAGATCGTGAACCCGCAAAACCTCTACGATCCCACGCCGAACGGATACAGCACGGCGGTGATCGTGCCGGGCGGCGCGCGCGTCGCCCATGTCTCGGGGCAGGGAGGGCAGGACGGCACGGGAGCACTGTCACCCGATTTCGCCGTCCAGGTCGAGCAGGCCTACGCGAATCTCGGCGCCGTTCTCGACGGGCTCGGCGCGCGGCCGGATCAGGTCGCCAAGCTTACCGTCTACGTGGTCGATCACGACATGTCGAAGCTCGAGGTCCTGACCCGGAACGTCAAGAAGATGTTCGGCGAGAGATTGCCCGCCCAGACCCTCGTCCCGGTTCCAAAGCTTGCCATCGACCCCATGCTGTTCGAGGTGGAAGCCGTGGTCATGCTTGACTAGACAGGGGCTCCTGAACGCCTCCCCCGCTCACATCTCCTCGCGCAGGTCCTCGGCGAGGAAGTCGACGAAGGCACGCACCTTCGGCAGCAGGTAGCGGCGCGAGGGATAGACGGCATAGACCTGCGTCACCACCGGGTCCCAGTCGTCCAGCGCTGTTTCCAGCCGGCCGGCGGCGATGTCGTCCTGCACATAGAGGCGGGGGATCAGGCTCACCCCGAAGCCGGCGCGCAGGGCATCGCGGATGGCAAGGCTTGATGTCACCTTGTAGCGGCCGGTGACCTGCACCTTCTGCGTCTCGCCGTCGCGGCTGAACTCCCATTCGCCGGCATGGCCGGAGAGCGAGAACTGCACGCAGTCGTGGCCTGCCAGCTCCATCGGCGTTTGCGGACGTCCCTTCGCGGCGAAATAGGCGGGCGCGGCGCATACGACATGGCGCAGGGCCATGATCCGGCGGGCGACGAGGCTCGAATCCTCCAGCCTGTCGCTGCCGCGAATGGCAAGGTCGAAGCCGTCCTTGACGATGTCGACGCGCCGGTCGTCGAGCTGCAGGTCGAGGGAGAGGTCCGGATAGGCCTGCATGAAGCGGACAACGGCGCCCGAGAAGCGGACGAGCGAGAGGCTCATCGGCGCGCTGACGCGCAGCAATCCGCTCGGGCTGTGGCTGAGGGGCTGCATCGAGCCGTCGGCATCCTCGAGGTCGTCGAGGATGCGGCTCACCTGCTGGTAGTAGCGGGTCCCGGCCTCGGTCAGGCTCATCCGCCGCGTCGTGCGGTTGAGCAGACGGACGCCGAGATGCGCCTCCAGTTCGCCGACATTCTTGCTGACGGCGGCCGGCGACAGGCGCAGCTTGCGCGCCGCGGCGGCAAAAGCACCCCCCTCCACCACCTGGCGGAAAACCCGAAGCGCAGTCAGTTGATCCATGATTATTCACTATCAGTTGTGAGTGTGACCATCGTAATGCGGATTATTGCCGGATCATAATTGAATTATCTGTTGCTCCAACGGGAGCGATCCCGCCCTTCGTTTCACCGCCCGCGCTGCGAATGCCGCCGCGCCGGGCCAGCCGAAAGGATTGGAACCATGACGGTACATGTCTTCCCGAGCGAAATCGTCTCCGCCATCGAAAGCCGCATCTCCGCCAATCTCTACGATCGCGACCATCTGCTTTCCAGGGAGCAGATCGAGGAGCTGGTGCGCCTCGCCAGCCTGGCGCCGAGCGCTTACAACCTGCAGAACTGGCGCTTCATTGCCGTTTCCAGCCCGGAGGCGAAGGCCCGGCTGACCGACGCCGCCTACGGCCAGCGCAAGGTTCTCGATGCGGCCGTGACCTTCATCATTGTCGGCCAGTTCCCCTCGCACAAGGCGCTGGCGCGGCGGCTGGAACCTTCGGTTGCCGCCGGATTCATGCCGCGTGAAATGGCCGAGAGCTGGGTCGGGGTCATCTCCGACACCTTCGACGGCAAGGCAAGCGCCAGCCATGACGAGGCGATCCGCTCGGCCACCTTCGCCGCCTCCTTCCTGATCTTCGCCGCCCAGTCGATGGGGCTCGCCAGCGGCGCGATGACCGGTTTTGAGGCCGAACGCGTTGCCCGCGAGTTCGGTCTGGGGGCCGGCGAGGTGCCGGTGATGTTGATGACCGTCGGACGGGCCGCCGAGGGCAACTGGCCGCAGAAGCCGCGCGTGCCGGTCGCCGAACTGATCGAGCATGTCTGATCAACGCCTGATCAACGCCTGAATACACACCTGAGCGAATGCGTGACCCTTGCGTTTCGACCCTTCCGGTCGAGACGCCGGGGCGCCCGGGAAAGCACCTGCCGGAAGGCTCCCGACAGGCTCCATCCGTTCTTGCCCAAGGGGGCTTTGCCATGACACGTCTTACGGACCTGCTTCTGACCGCGCTTGCGCCGGTTGTCTGGGGCAGCACCTATATCGTCACCACCGAGTTGCTGCCGCCCGGGCATCCCGTCTTCGTTTCCGCCGCGCGCGTGCTGCCGGCCGGCCTGCTGCTGCTCTTGCTGGTGCGGGAATTGCCGCGCGGCGTCTGGGTCTGGCGTTCGCTGGTGCTGGGCCTGCTGAACTTCGCCATCTTCATGGTGCTTCTGTTCGTTGCCGCCTACCGGCTCCCCGGCGGCATTGCCGCCACGGTCGGCGCCGTGCAGCCGCTGATCGTCATCTTCGTCGCGGCCGTGCTGCTCGGCACCGCGATCCGGCCGCTGGCCGTTGCAGCGGCCCTCGCCGGTCTTGGCGGCGTCGCGCTGCTGGTCCTGAGGCATGGCGCGGCGCTCGACACGGTCGGTATTGCCGCCGCTCTTGGCGGGGCCGTCTCCATGGCCTTCGGCGTGGTGCTCAGCCGACGCTGGCAGCCGCCGGTCTCGCCGCTGACCTTTGCCGCCTGGCAGCTCACGGCCGGCGGGCTGCTGCTGCTGCCCATGGCGTTTCTGATGGAGCCGGTGCCGCCGGTGCCGGATGCACGCAACCTGACGGGCTTCCTCTATCTCGGCCTTTCGAGCGCGCTCACCTATGTGCTGTGGTTCCGCGGCATCTCGCGGCTGGAGCCCTCGGCGGTCTCCTCGCTGGGCTTCCTCAGCCCGACGACGGCGGTGCTGCTCGGCTGGGTGCTGCTGGGTCAGGCCCTGTCGCCGGCGCAGCTGGCGGGCGTCGCCATCGTTCTGGCCAGCGTCTGGCTGGCCCAGCGGGCCGCGCGGCTGAGGGTGCCGGCACCGGCTCCCGCCGGCAAGCCGGTCGGGGCGTAAGGGTGCAGGCGGAGCGGGGCAGGAGCATCAGTCCGCCGCGGCGGACTGCTCCATGCGCTCGAACTGGACACCGAGCTCGGTCGCCGTGCGCCAGCGCACGACGGCCATCTCGCGGATGTCCTCGTTGACGATGCGCAGCTCGAAACGGTCGGGAATGCCGACGGTGCTGGGCAGCTTCAGAAGGGCACCGTCCTCGGACAGGTTTCGCACCCGGCAGTCATAGACCGTCGTGTGGTTGTCCGGCACGATCTTGCCGCTTTTCAGCGTGCGGTGGCGCGGACTGCTGCGCCGATCACGATCCGTCATCTCGTCCCCGCCTCTCCCAGCCAGCGGAATATGCCCTTAACGGAAGTGATTCTCCAAGCCACTTGGGGCTTCAGTAGGTCGGGAATCCGGTTTTTTTGGCGCAAGCCTCAGTTGCGCCCGGCAAAGGCCTCAGTTGCGCCCGGCACAGGCGATGCACAGTGCGGCGGCCGGGTCGACGGCGAGCCGGCGCGGGGCGATCGCGTCCCCGCATTCCAGGCAGTCCCCGTAGGCGCCGGTATCGAGGCGGTGCAGCGCGGCGGCGATCCGGCCCAGTTCCGCCGTCCGCTGTCGTTCGTTCGCCAGCGCCATCGCCTGGCCCTGCATGGCGTCCATGCGTGACAGGCGGCCAACGGACTGCTGGTCGAGTTGCACGACGTCGCGGGCCTCCCGCGCCGTTTCCGACAGGGCCTCGAGTTCCGCCCTGCGTGCCAGAAGTTGCGCACGGGCCGTCGCATCATCCGTCATCTGCTGCTCCGTCATCCGGCCGTCATGCCCCGTCAACGACAGTCTCGCGGGTGGCGACCCGCGTTGCAAGACGTGGGCGGGTCTGTGTCGTCCGGCTTGACCGGGGGCAGGGAAACCAGTCAAGTCGCCCGGTGACTTTGAGGGAGAATCTTTGCCATGACCTTGCTCGTGCTCGGCCTGGTCGCCTTTCTGGGCGTCCACATGCTGCCCATCCTGACCAGTGTGCGGACACGCCTTCGCACCCGCCTTGGCGAGAACGGCTACAAGGGTCTGTTCACGGTCCTGTCGATCGCCGGCTTTGTCCTGCTGATCTACGGCTATGGCGTTGCGCGCTCGCAAGGCCCGGCGATCCTCTACGATCCGCCGCTGTGGATGCGCCATGTCACCCTTCTGCTGATGGTGCCGGTGTTCGTTTTGCTGGTCGCTTCCAATGCGCCGGCGGGGCGGATCAAGGCGGCAACCAAGCATCCGATGATCCTGTCGGTGAAGATCTGGGCGCTGGCGCATCTGCTCGCCAACGGCGATGTGGCCTCGGTGCTGCTCTTCGCCGCCTTCCTGGGCTGGGCCGTTCTCGACCGGATATCGCTGAAGCGGCGCGGCAATGCCGGGGGCGCGGTGTCGGCGTCCCCCTCGATGGCCGGAGACGTGGTTTCCCTGGTGGTCGGTCTCGGCCTCTACGTCGCCTTCGTCCTTTATCTGCATGAGTGGCTGATCGGCGTTTCTGTCGTCTGAGCGGCCAGCGTCTGGCCGGCTGCCTCACTTGCGCCACGAAGACGCGCAAGGGGAGGGTGGCCATGCCCGAACGGGCCGTTTGCCAGTGCAGGGTCAAATGGATATGGTGGCGCCGCGCCGGGCCGGGAGGCCGGGTGCAGCCCACGCCAAGTTTCAGGAAATTGTAGCGTATGTCGGACATTTTTCGCGAGGTCGACGAGGAGATCAGGCATGAGCGCTTCAAGCGCCTGTGGGATCGGTTCGGTCCTTATCTGATCGCGCTTGCGGTCCTGATCGTCGTCGGCACCGCCGCCTATCGCGGCTGGCTCTACTGGCGCGAGACGCAGGCCCAGGCATCCGGCGACGTTTTCGTCAGCGCAACCCGTCTTGCCGAGGACGGCAAATTCGCGGAGGCCGAGGCGCGGCTGGCCGAGCTTGCCGACGCGCAGGGCGGATATCCGACCCTGGCGGGCATGCGCGCGGCTGCCCTGAAGGCGGAGGCCGGCGACCCGGCAGCGGCCATGGCCGCGTTCGACGCGATTGCCGACGACGGGCGCAAGGATCCGCTCCTGCGCGACATCGCAAGGCTCAGGGCCGGCTACCTGGCCATGGATCTTGAGGATTACGCCGGCGCCACGTCGCGGTTCCAGGTGCTCTCGGGCGACGACAACGCATGGCGCTTCCTGGCGCGAGAGGCACTGGCCCTGTCGGCCTGGAAGCAGGAGGACGCGGCCGCCGCGCGCCGCTGGATCGACGGCATCGTCGGCCAGGAGGGCGCGCCGAGCGACGTGGTGACGCGGGCGCGCACGGTCCTTGACCTGATCAATGCGGCTGAGGGCAAGCCGGACGAGGAGGCGAAGTCGTGATGGCGCGCGTATCCGTACGGCCGGCTTCTGGGCTCGCCTCGAAACTGGTCTTCGTGATGGTCTCGGCGCTGGCGCTTGGCGCCTGCGAGACCTTTACCGATCTCAATCCCTTCACCAAGGAAAAGATCCTTCCGGGCGAGCGCGAGGCGCTGTTCGACACCGCCGACCCGCTTGCCACCGAAGGCTCCGGCACGGCCAGCGTCGGAGCTGCCGGTTCCGTCGAATGGCGCCAGGGCGCGGGCGACGGCGCCAACAATTCGGGCAATGTCGCGGCGACGATCTCCGGCGGCCGGGCCTGGCGGGCGTCGATGGGCGGTGGCTCCGGCGGGGTCTTCTCCGGCACCGTGCGCACCGCGGCGCGGCCCGTTTCGGCCAATGGCCGCATCTTCGTCTACAGCCAGAACGGCGACGTGACAGCGCTGTCGACCAATGGCGGCCGGTTGTGGCGGCGCTCGCTGCGTCCCGAGGGCGAGCGGGACGTCGCCTCCGGCGGCGGTGTCGCGGCCGAGGGCAATCGCGTCTTCGCGGCGACCGGCTACGGCCAGCTCGTCGCGCTCGATGCCGGTTCCGGCGCCGTGATCTGGAACAAGGATATCGGCGCCCCGGCCCGTCAGGCTCCGGCCGCGTCCGGCGACGTCGTCGTCGCCGTCACCCAGACCGGCGAGGTCCACGCGGCCGCGCAGGGCGACGGCGAGGAGCGCTGGACCTATAGCGGCATTGCCGAGAACAGCGGCCTGCTCGCCTTCGCCAATCCGGCGATTGCCGGGGGCACCGTGATCGTGCCCTTCACCTCGGGCGAGGTGATGGCGCTCGATCTCAAGAGCGGCGAGCCGAAATGGATCGAGGGCGTCACGCGGTCCTACCGCACGCGCGCCGTCTCGGGCTTCGCCGATGTGGCCGCAAGCCCGGTCGTTGCCGGCGACATGGTCTATGCCTCGGGCGTCTCCGGCCGGCTGGTGGCCTCGAAGCTGCGCACGGGCGAGCGCGTCTGGGAGCAGGATGTCGGATCGCTGCACACGCCGGTCGTTTCGGGCGGCGCCGTGTTCCTCATCGACATTGAGGACCGCATGGTGGCGATCGACCGGCGCAACGGCGAGGCGCTGTGGCGCACCGTGCTGCCGAATGTCGAGGGCAAGAAGAAGCGGATCAACTGGGCCGGGCCGGTGCTGGCGAACGGCGTTCTCGTCGCGGTATCGAGCGACGGGCGGATGATCCGCATCGACGCCGCCTCGGGCCGGGTTGTCGGCACCTCGTCGACCTCCGAAGACATTTACGTGACGCCGATCATCGCCGGCGGACGGATGGTGACCATCACCTCCAAGGGCGACGTCGTCGCGTTCAACTGACACGAACGGGCGCTGGCGCCCGTTCTCATGTAGCCTTCCCGCATCCCGCGTCGCCATGGCGCGGGATGCATTCGTTCTTGCCGGATGCCCGAACCGGGACAATCATGTCCCGGTTCGGGCTTTCGCTTTGCCGGGATCTGGATACCGTGCCTGCCAAAATCGCAATCATCGGGCGGCCGAATGTCGGCAAGTCCACCCTCTTCAACCGTCTTGTCGGCAAGCGCCTGGCGCTGGTCGACGACACGCCGGGCGTCACCCGCGACCGCCGGGCGGGCGATGCCAAGCTCGGCGACCTGCGCTTCACCATTCTCGATACCGCCGGTCTCGAGGAGGCGGACGCACGCACCCTGGAAGGGCGCATGCGGGCCCAGACCGAGGAGGCCATCGCCGCTGCCGACGCGGTCCTCTTCGTCATCGACGCGCGCGCCGGCCTGACGCCCAGCGACAGCCATTTCGCCAACATGCTGCGGCGGACGAGCACGCCTGTCGTGCTGATCGCCAACAAGGCCGAGGGACGCTCGGGCGAGGGCGGTCTCTACGAGGCCTTCAGCCTCGGCTTCGGCGACCCGATCGCCATGTCGGCGGAGCACGGCGAGGGGCTTGCCGATCTCTACCGGGTGCTGTTGCCGATCGTCGATGCGGCCGATGCCGCCGACGAAGCGGCCGCGAGCGAGAAGGACGCGGTCGCGGCCGGCGAGATCGCCGTGACCGATGTCGATGTGGTGACCGAGGACGAGGACGAGGAGCCGGTCGACACGGGCCCCGCCGCGGGCAGTTCGACGCGGCCCTTGCGCGTTGCCGTGGTCGGCCGCCCCAATGCGGGCAAGTCGACGCTGATCAACCGGTTCCTGGGCGAGGAGCGACTGCTGACGGGCCCCGAGGCCGGCATCACGCGCGATTCCATTTCCGTCGACTGGGTCTGGCGCGACAAGCACGTGAAGATCTTCGACACCGCCGGCATTCGCCGCAAGGCGCGGGTGCAGGAGAAGCTGGAGAAGCTCTCCGTCGCCGACGCGCTGCGGGCGATCAAGTTCGCCGAAGTGGTGATCGTCACGCTCGATGCGACGATTCCCTTCGAGAAGCAGGACCTGCAGATCATCGATCTCGTCGCCCGCGAGGGCCGGGCGCTGGTCATCGCCATCAACAAGTGGGACCTGATCGAGGACCATGCCGAGACGATGCAGCGCATCTCCGATGCCTCCGAGCGCTATCTGAACCAGATCCGGGGCGTGCGCATCGTCACCCTGTCGGGCCTGCACGGGCGCGGGCTGGACAAGCTGATGGACGCGGCGTTCCAGTCCTACGACATGTGGAACCGCCGTGTCTCGACCTCGCGGCTCAACCGCTGGCTCGACGGCGTGCTGGTCCATCATCCGCCGCCGGCTGTTGCCGGACGCCGGGTGAAGCTGCGCTACATGACCCAGGTGAAGGCGCGTCCGCCGCACTTCGTCATCTTCTGTTCGCGGCCCGAAGTGCTGCCGGAAAGCTACACCCGCTACCTCGTCAACGGCTTGCGAGAGCGGTTCGAGATGCCCGGCACGCCGATCCGGCTGAGCTACCGCAAGGGCGATAATCCCTATGCGGCCAAGGCCCGCAAGCGCAAGATCCAGTAGCGACGCCGGCACCGGCCGACCGGATGCCTCGCGTGCTCCCGCCCGGCGCGACCACGCGAGGCGTCGGGGATCGCAACGGCGGCAGGGAGGGAAGTCGCGATCGGGTCTTTTTTTGGCCCGCCTCAATACCCATCTTGCGGATGACGCGGGGCCGGCAGGGTGCCCCGCCTTCTCCGATCGTCTGCCGCGCGTTCGCTCGCGGGTGCCGGCCGGCCGAACTGGGACGACCAATCCGCTTCCGCCAGGGTGCGGATCGGCCGCCCCAGGCATCGATACGAACAAGGTCGGGGATCCCGCTCGGTTTGCGGGAGGCGCCGGCGATCCAGGGGCGTGACGCATGACAATCAGTGCAAGTCTCATCGCCGCCGAAGTCATGGAATGGCTTCACGGCGACGCGGTGCGGATCGAGGACGCCTCGATGCTGGTGGAAACGCTGGCGATCCGGCTCAACGATGCCGGCGTTCCGGTCGACCGGGTCACCACCGGCATTTCCATCCTGCATCCCAATGTGCGCACCGAGGGCGTCACCTGGACCACCGATGCGGGCACCGAGCTGCGCCGCTACATGGAGACCCCGGAAAGCCTCAAGGCTTACCAGAGCAGTCCGTTCAAGGTGGTCTTTTCGGAGAGCCGCAGCGTGCGGATCCGTCTGCGCGGCCCCGCTCCGCTGCCCGACTACGGCATCGTGCCGGAGCTGGTCGAGGCCGGCTATACCGACTATGTCGCGCTGCCGCTTCCCTTCTCCGACGGTTCGATCAAGGGCGTGACCTTCGCCACCCGGGTCGGGGGCGGCTTCTCCAGCGCGCAGCTGTCGCTGTTCGAGACGATTGCCCGGCCGCTGGCGCTTCTGTGCGAGTTGCAGACACTCAAGAGAATGAGCCACACGTTGCTCGACACGTATGTCGGGCGGCGGGCCGGCGCGCGGGTTCTGGCCGGCACGGTCAAGCGCGGCGATGGCGAGACGATCTCCGCCGTGGTCGGCTTCTTCGACCTGCGCGGCTTCACCGAACTGTCCAACACGCTGCCGGGCGACAAGCTGGTCGGCCTGCTCAACGCCTATTTCGATGCGGTGACGCGGGCCGTGGAGGCGCATGACGGGGAGGTTCTGAAGTTCATCGGCGACGAGGTCATGGCGGTGTTTCCGTATGGCTGCGAGGAAAGCGCCCGCAACGCGGCGAGCCAGGCCCTGCTGGCGGCGCGCGAGGCGGGTGAGAACATCTCCGCGATCAACCGCACCTGCTGCGAGACCTCGCCCGAGCTTCGCGTCGGCATCGCCCTGCATGCTGGCGATGTCTTTTTCGGCAATGTCGGGGCGGAGACGCGGCTCGATTTCACGGTGGTCGGGCCGGTGGTCAACCTTGCCTCGCGGATCGCCGGGCTGACCCGGGAACTGAGCCAGGACATCCTCGTCTCCGAGACCATCGCCGATCTCATGGGTTGCCATGCCGGGGCGCTCGGCCATTACCGGGTGAAGGGGTTCACCGATCCCGTTTCGGTCTTCATGCCGCCGGCCGGCTCGATCGGGGCGGACGGCAGCTGGTGCAGCGACGCCGCCAGCGCCCTGGCGCGCGAGGCGAACTGACGCCGCGCCAGGACGGCGAGCACGAAGAAGGTGGTGGCGACCAGCAGGCGCGGGTCGACGAACCAGCCGAGATAGCCGATCGAGAAAAAGAAGGCCCGCTGGCCGCGGTTGAAGTGGTTTCCCGCCAGCACCATCACGCCGGCCGCCTTGTCGGCGAACGCTTCGCGCGTGGCGATTTCCGCCTCGTCCTCCGGCATGGCCCCCATCAGGATGGTGGCGTAGTTGAACAACCGGTAGGCCCAGCCGAACTTGAAGAAGGCATAGGCGTAGATCAGCGTCAGGCCGATGACCTTGAGCTCCCAGTTGGCGACGCTGTCGCCGTCTTCCAGCCCAAGGTCGCTCATGATCTTGAAGATCGAATCCGTCGAGGTCAGCAGTGCGAAGCAGCCGCCGATGGCGAGCAGCGAGGTGGAGGCGAAGAAGCCGGTACCCTGCTGCAGCCCGGCCGCGATCCCCACATCCATGATCCTGACCGGCCGGTGGCTCATCGTGCGCATCCAGCCGTGACGATGCAGGTCCATCTGGTAGGAGAGCGTCCGCCGTTTCAGTGGCGACAGCTCGACCAGGATGTTGAAACCGAGCCAGGCCGCGATAAACCAGGCAAGCGCGGCCAGATCCGTCGCCGACATGTCAATCATGCAGTCGTTCCCGTGCCGTTGGTCGCCATGTGTTCCGCTGGGCTGGTGTTTGGTTCCGGCGTTTGCATTCCCCGCAACAAGCGAGTTTGCAAGGCCGGGAATGTCCAGACAACGAGCAAAACGTATTCTCCGGCGGATCGCCCGCGTCTGGTATTGCTCGCCGCACCGTCGCTAACGGGTGCCAGATATCAGGTTCGATATACCAGCGATACCAACCGTCCGGGAGAGGCGCAACTCGCCCGGCGCGAAACTCCACTTCGATGAAGACGGTTTCATGTACCGCAGGTGATCTTCTTACGTTACGGGCCGCTTTTGTTCATTAGTACAAATACGCCCAATGTTTCTTGTGTTAACTTTGGTTGCGTATTTTTTTCTTTCATATCAAATGTATCTCACGGCTTCAATTTCGCGAGGCTTCTGAATATTTCAAGACCCAAGAATATCCTGATTTTTCGCAAGCCCCGTTAACGCCATTTCAACACGCTTCACCGCATTGTGCTGCCAAAGCAACGGAGATATGCGGCAATGGTCACTGTGCCTATGTTCTACGACAAGAAAAAAGCCCTTCTTGACGCGATCAGCCAGTCCCAGGCGATGATCGAGTTCACGCCCGACGGAAAGGTCCTCGACGCCAACAGCAATTTCCTTGCGGCGGTCGGATACGGCCTGAACGAGATACGCGGCAAGCATCACAGCATGTTTGTCAGGAAGAGCGAGCGCGACAGCGACGAATACAAGAAGTTCTGGGCGAACCTTGCGCGGGGCGAGGCGCAGACCCGCGAGTTCCGCCGTGTCGGCAAGGGCGGGCGGGACGTCTGGCTGCAGGCCTCCTACAATCCGGTCTTCGACCGGGCCGGCCGTACCGTGATGGTGGTCAAGCTTGCCACCGACATCACCGGCGAGAAGCGTCTCAACCTTGAAATGGCCGGCGAGATCGAGGCCATTCAAAGATCGCAGGCGATCATCAGCTTCGACATGGACGGCACGATCCTCAATGCCAATCAGAATTTTCTCGATGCGATGGGCTACACGCTCGACGAGATCCAGGGCAAGCATCACCGCATGTTCGTTGGTTCGGAGCATGCAGGGAGCGCCGAATATCGCCAGTTCTGGGACAGCCTGAAGACCGGCAAGTACCAGGCGAACGAGTATCTTCGTTACGGCAAGGGCGGCAAGGAAGTCTGGATCCAGGCCACCTACAATCCGATCCTCGACGAGGACGGCCGGCCGGTGAAGGTGATCAAGTTCGCCACCGACCGCACCGTCCAGGTGCAGATGCGCAAGCACCGCGAGAAGGTGCAGAAGCAGATCGATACCGACCTGGATTCCGTCGCCACCTCGATCGCGCAGGCCAACATGCAGGCGACCGACGCCTCGTCGTCGTCCCTTCAGGCATCGGCCAATGTCCAGGCGGTCGCGACGGCCACCGAGGAGCTTGCCGCGTCGATCGACGAGATCACCCGGCAGGTCAACCAGGCCATGGCTGTGGCCCAGCGGGCCGTTGTCGAGGCGCAGCAGTCGACATCCGTGATGACGGGGCTTGCCGCCGACGCGCAGAAGATCGGCGAGGTGCTGGAACTGATCGACAGCATTGCCGGGCAGACCAACCTCTTGGCGCTGAACGCGACGATCGAGGCAGCGCGCGCCGGCGAGGCGGGCAAGGGTTTCGCGGTCGTGGCTGGCGAGGTCAAGAGCCTCGCGGCGCAGACATCGAAGGCGACCGAGGACATCAACACCCAGATCGTCTCGGTGCAGAACTCCTCGTCGATGGCCGAGGCTTCCATCCGTTCGATCATGGGCATCATCGAGGAGATCAGCGGCATCTCCGCCAATGTCGCCTCGGCCATCGAGGAACAGTCGAGCGTCACCCGCGATATTTCCGACAACATGCACCAGGCCTATGCGGGCGTCGAGACGATCACGCGGAACATGCAGCACCTGTCGCAGGAGACCGGTCGGGTCGAACAGGCGACGGTCAAGCTGCGCGAGGCGTCGCGCTCCATCGCGTAAGCGGTCGAGCGCCGCTCCAGCCGTCGGCCGGCCGTCGCGCCCTTCGCTCGTGAAGGCGGACGCCGGCCGCTCCTGTGCCCGTTGCCGGCACAAATGCTAAACTCCTCACGCTGCGAGGTGAAAGGCGCGTCCTTTCCGCGGGAGGCGAGGCATGGACGAGGACGAACGGGAGCGGGCGCATCTGGTCTGGCTTGCGCGGAACATGCCGCTGATCGCCAGCGCGATGGGGCTTGCCGCCTATGCCGCAATCCGCATGGCCGGTCACGGCAACGGCAAGGCGATCCTTGTCGGTGCGATCATGTTCGGTTTCGCCCTCTCCATCTGGAAGTTGCGCCTGTGGTTCGGCATACGCGGCGCCATCGCTGTTGCGGGCTCCCTTGCGGTTCTCCTGTGGGCATTGCAGAAATACGGCTGGCTCTGATCCGGACCGGCCGGCCGAGCCTTGCCGGCTTGCGAACCGAAGCGGGACGTCATGCACACCACCAATTATTTCCAGACGCTCATTCTCGTCTCCGACGATTGCAAGCGCGATGGCCCGACGCCCCCCGAGCGCGCCGGATCGATCGCCGCCCTCCAGTTCGAGCTGTTGCAAGGGGCGCCGCATGCGATGTCGAGCGACGACCTCCTGTGGCGCGTCGAGGTGGCGCGCAACCCGGACCTTTCCGATACGGATGAAAACAGGCAGGCCTATTTCTCGAAGGGGCGGGCGTGCCTGCGGACCTCTCCGCTGGTCAAGTCATACGGCTGGGGCATTCACAGCGATGGAGAAGGCCGGGTGGCGCTGGTCGGCGGCGGCAGTCCCGAATATCTGGCACTCGTTGCCGACGGGGACGTGAAGAAGGTGCCGGGCATCCGCTCCTCGCGGAAAAAATAATCCCCGCATTTCACCGCAAACCGGGTGTCGGGGCGTTCCAGGACGAGACTTGTGTGCGCATCGGTCCCCTTGTCCCCTCCGGATCCCCGTTCCTCATTGGTCGATCAGGCCTCCGTCGCCGGCCCGGCCATGCGCATGTTTGATGCAATTTCGATATTGTTTGCGACAATTTTTCGAAGTTTTTTGTTCGAAATTGTCGAAATTGCACAAACTGAGCGGCTGGCGGATCGGTGTTTTCGACGAGGGGGCGGGTGTCCTTTTGCGGCGGGAAACCCGTCCGGCATGCGTGACGCGCACGGCAGGTCGCACATTTTTTGCGCTTGCGAAAAGATTGCCAAATCGTTAAATCCGCGTTCAGACCGAAGGCGGCACGGGGGCAATTCGTTCGCCGCGACAATCGGACAAAAGGGCTTCAATGGACGAACAGCTTCAGAAATCCTGTTGGGGCGTAACGGCTTGGGCCGTTCTCCTGGCAGGTGGCATTCTCGCGCTCATGTATGTGTTCGGCGGGGATGTGTCTTCCGCGACCGTGGTCGCGGTCCAGTAATTCCCGCGAGAGGCCCGGAGCGATCCGGGCCGGCGCGCGGCAGGGATCGCGACCGGCGAAAGCGACCGGTGAGCGGATCCTTCAGATTGCAGATCAGGGCGCGGGGGATATCCTCCGCGCCCTTTTTGCGTTTCGCGGGGATCACTGCTTGCCATCGGACGTCGGCGCGGAAACACTTGCCCGGCCGGACAGTCAGCCACACCGGCAGGAGACCAACGGGGAGGTTGAGGATGGGCGGAAAAATCACCAAGGGTTACAAGGCGTTGCTCGAGGAGGCGAATGCCGTCATCGAGACGCTCAGCGTGGCCGACGCGGTTGCCCTGCATGGCGACGATACGGTTGTCTTCGTGGATATCCGCGACGTGCGCGAGTTGCAGCGCGAGGGCAAGGTGCCGGGTGCCTTGCATGTTCCGCGCGGGTTGCTGGAGTTCTGGGTCGATCCGGACAGCCCCTACTTCAATCCCGCCTTCGGCGAGGACAAGCGCTTCGTGTTCTTCTGCGCCGCCGGCTGGCGCTCTGCGCTCGCCACCCGCGCCGTGCAGGAGATGGGGCTCGCCCCGGTCGCCCATGTGGATGGCGGGTTCGGCGCCTGGCGGGAGGCCGGCGGACCGGTAGAAGAGCCGAAGGCTAGGGCGGAAAGCTGAAGTTTCTCAATCCGCAAGGGCGGAAGGGGAGGGCCCGGGCCGGCGCGCGGGACGATCCTTGGGGCGGTTGCGGACAGTCATCTGGCGGAAGATCATCTGGCGAAGCCTGCGCACGCCCGACGGTGTGCTGGAGAGCATCCCGGCATAGGTCTCTGCGTCCAGTTCGAAGAGGACAAGCGTGACCGGACCGAGCCCTGGCCAGTCGACCTCGGCGCCCCATGTGGGGACCTCGGCCGCCGTGGACCGGCCGGTGATCGCGGGAATGTCCTCGCGCGCCAGGGTTATCCCCGTCTCCGCCGGCCATTCGATCCGCTCCAGTCCGCTGGGAATTCGCCACAGTTTCAACTGGGTGCCGATATCGAGCGTCAGTTCGCCGCCACCCTCCGCAAGGTCGATATGCACGAGCCGCTGATCGAAGCCGGTCGGCATGACGACGATCTCGCTGCCCTCGCGCGCCAGTGTGGCGGTGTTGGCGAGCCGATAGGCCACCGGCTCCGCGCGCACGGGAACAAGGCCAGCCAGAGCGGCAATGCCGGCGGCGGCAAGCAGGGCAACCAGAGAGCGGGAAGCTTGCAACATCAGCGTGTTCATCCGAATCTGACCCCGCGGGGCCGGTCGGGAACAGACTAGCGCCACCATATTTACGAAGGCTTGCACATTCGTGCGCCGAAGGCAGGGGATTTCGCATGAAACTGGTGATCGGCAACAAGAGATATTCCTCCTGGTCGCTCAGGGCCTGGCTTGCGGCGCGGCTGGCGGGCCATCCGTTCGAGGAAGTGCTCGTTCCTCTCGACACGCCAGAATTCTCCAGCCGGATCAGGGAGATAACGCCGGCGGCCCGGGTTCCGGTGCTGATCGACGAGGACATCACCGTCTGGGATTCGCTCGCCATCATCGAATATCTGGCCGAAACCTTTCCGCGCTCCGGCCTGTGGCCGGCGGAGCGGGCGGCCCGCGCCCATGCCCGGGCGATCTGCGCCGAGTTCCATTCAGGCTTTGCCGACCTGCGCGGGAATTACCCGATGAACCTGCGCCGTGTGCCGGCGCTTCACCCCGCCCAGCCCGACGCATCGCGCGATATCGCCCGGGTCGCCGGGATCTGGCGCGACTGCCGCGCGGCCCATGCGGGCGAGGGGGATTTCCTGTTCGGTGCCTTTTCCGCCGCCGACTGCTTCTACGCGCCGGTCGTCTCCCGGTTCCTGACCTACCTGTTGCCCATGAGCGAGGTCGAGCGCAGCTATGCGCAGGCGGTGATGGAGCATCCCCTGATGCTCGAGTGGCGGAGTGCGGCGGCAACCGAACCGTGGGTACTTCCGGCTGAAGAGGTCGATTAGATGCCATTCAACATTCTGTATTAAAACACGAAAACTGAAACTATTGACTAAAACGTAAGCGTCATTCAATGTCCGCGTGACAGGCGATAACGGCGGCGCGGGGAGGGAGCTTTCGGGCACCCGCGCGACACCAAACGGGGGGACACCAGGTGGCGATCCTGCGCAGCAATTCCACGACCCACGGACCCGAGGTGGAGGCCAATCGCGCCGCCTGGGGCGAGATCCGCGCCGACCTTGTCGACAAGCGGCGGACGGCCGCGCTCGGGGGCAACGAGCGTGCCCGCCAGCGGCACCTCTCACGCGGCAAGTTGCTCCCGCGCGAGCGTGTCGCCCGGCTTCTCGATCCCGGCAGTCCGTTTCTCGAGATCGGGGCGCTCGCCGCCCACGGCCTTTACGGCGACGCGATCCACGGCGCCGGGCTTATCACCGGCATCGGCCGGGTCTCGGGCCGCGACTGCATGATCGTGTGCAACGATGCCACCATCAAGGGCGGCACCTATTATCCCATGACGGTGAAGAAGCACCTGCGGGCGCAGGAAATCGCCATGGAGAACCGGCTGCCTTGCATCTATCTGGTCGATTCCGGCGGCGCCAACCTGCCCAACCAGACCGAGGTCTTCCCCGACCGCGACCATTTCGGCCGCATCTTCTTCAACCAGGCGACCATGTCCTCCATGGGCATTCCGCAGATCGCCGTGGTGATGGGATCGTGCACGGCCGGCGGTGCCTATGTGCCTGCAATGTCGGACGAAACCATCATCGTGCGGAAACAGGGAACGATCTTCCTGGCCGGCCCGCCGCTGGTCAAGGCGGCGACCGGCGAGGAAGTCTCGGCCGAGGACCTGGGCGGTGCCGACGTGCATGCCCGCGTTTCCGGCGTTGCCGATCACTATGCGGTCGACGACGATCAGGCGCTGGCCCAGGCGCGCGGCATCGTCGCCAACCTGAACACGGTCAAGGCGCCGGAACTGGCATTGTCCCCGCCGCGCGCGCCGCTGGTCGACCCGCGCGACCTCGACGCGGTGGTGCCGGTCGATCTGAAGAAGCAATACGATATCCGCGAGGTGATCGCCCGCATCGTCGACGGGTCGCAGCTCGACGAGTTCAAGGCGACCTATGGCACGACGCTGGTCACGGGCTTTGCCCGCATCCAGGGTATCCCCGTCGGCATCATCGCCAACAACGGCATCCTGTTTTCAGAATCCGCGCTCAAGGGCGCGCATTTCGTCGAGCTGTGCTGCCAGCGCCGCATTCCGATCCTGTTCCTGCAAAACATCACCGGTTTCATGGTCGGGCGGGAATACGAGGCCGGCGGCATCGCCAAGGACGGGGCCAAGCTGGTCACCGCGGTTGCCTGCGCGAAAGTGCCGAAGATCACGGTGATTGTCGGCGGCTCCTATGGTGCCGGCAATTACGGAATGTGCGGGCGGGCCTACTCTCCGCGCTTCCTGTTCATGTGGCCCAATGCGAGGATATCCGTGATGGGCGGCGAGCAGGCGGCGAGCGTTCTGGCGACCGTCAAGCGGGACAATATCGAGGCTGACGGCGGCAGCTGGAGCGTCGAGGAGGAGACCGCCTTCAAGACGCCGATCCGCGAGAAATACGAGGCGGAGGGCCATCCCTACCACGCCACGGCGCGGATGTGGGACGACGGCATCATCCTGCCGGAGGAGACCCGCACGGTGCTCGGCCTCGCCCTGTCCGCGACCCTCAACGCGCCGGTTCCCGAGACCCGGTTCGGCGTCTTCCGCATGTAATCCCCGCTGCGGGCCGTTTCGCCGGTTCGTGCAAGCCAAGCCTTTTACCACGAGGACCCATCCCATGCTGGAGTCGGTGCTGATCGCCAATCGCGGGGAAATCGCCTGCCGCATCATCCGGACCGCGCGCCGTCTCGGCCTGCGCACCATCGCTGTCTATTCGGAAGCCGATCGCGACGCGCTGCATGTGGCGATGGCCGACGAGGCGGTGGCGATCGGCCCGGCGCCGAGTTCGGAAAGCTATCTGGTGGGC
Source organism: Stappia sp. (assembly GCF_965276915.1). Lineage (GTDB taxonomy): Bacteria > Pseudomonadota > Alphaproteobacteria > Rhizobiales > Stappiaceae > Stappia. Next base: position 3,829,549 of record NZ_OZ255709.1, on the reverse strand, counting down.
GAGCGGATTCTCGACGCAGCCAGACAGACGGGCGCGGCCTCGATCCATCCCGGTTACGGCTTCCTGTCGGAAAACGCTGCCTTCGCGGAGGCTTGCGCTGTCGCCGGCATCGTCTTCGTCGGGCCGTCGGCCGCCGCCATCCGCGCCATGGGATTGAAGGACGGGGCCAAGACGCTGATGGAAAAGGCTGGCGTGCCGGTGGTGCCGGGCTATCACGGCGACCGGCAGGAGCCGGAATTCCTCAAGCAGAAAGCCTATGAGATCGGCTATCCGGTGCTGATCAAGGCGGTTGCCGGCGGCGGCGGCAAGGGCATGCGCCGCGTGGACAAGGCAATCGAGTTCGAGGCGGCGCTTGCCTCGGCGCAGCGCGAGGCGAAGTCCGCCTTTGGCGACGCGCGCGTGCTGATCGAGAAATTTGTCCTCAATCCGCGCCATATCGAGATCCAGGTCTTCGGCGACGGCAAGGGCAGTGCCGTGCATCTTTTCGAGCGCGACTGCTCCGCGCAGCGCCGCCACCAGAAGGTGCTGGAGGAGGCGCCGGCTCCCGGCATGACCGCCGAGACCCGCGCCGCCATGGGCGCGGCTGCCGTCGCGGCGGCCAAGGCCGTCAATTATGCGGGCGCCGGCACCATCGAGTTCATCGCCGACGGGTCTAGCACGCTCAGGCCCGACGGCTTCTGGTTCATGGAGATGAACACGCGGCTGCAGGTGGAGCACCCGGTGACCGAACTGGTGACCGGGCAGGACCTTGTCGAATGGCAGTTCCGGGTTGCCTCGGGCGAGGGACTGCCGCTGGCGCAGGACGAGATTTCGTTGTCCGGCCATGCGGTTGAGGTGCGGCTTTATGCCGAGGACCCGGACACGGGCTTCCTGCCTTCGACCGGGCGTCTCGACCTTCTCGACCTTCCCGGCGGCGAGGGCATCCGCATCGACACCGGCGTCGAGACGGGGGCGGAGATCTCCGCCTTCTACGACCCGATGATCGCCAAGATCATTTCCCACGGGCCAGACCGGGCGACCGCGCTCGACCGGCTGGCGGCGGCGTTCGACGGCTCTCTGATTGCCGGGCCGAAGAACAATCTCGCCTTCCTTTCGGCGCTCGTTGCCCATCCCGAGGTGCGTGCCGGCGGTTTCGACACCGGCCTGATCGACCGGGATCTGGCCGCGCTGACGAGCGGCGGCGTTTCCGATGCGACGGTGGCGGCGGCGGTCGCCGCCCTGGTGACGCCGGAGGCGGGTGCTGGCGAACCGACCGGGTGGAGCGATCCCTTTGCCGCGACGAGCGGTTTCGAGATGGCCGGCCCGCGCCGGTCCGGCGTTCCGGTCGAGGTCGACGGCGACCCGCGCCTCGTGACGCTCGGCTGGCGCGACGGGCAGGCGGTGGTGATCGACCCGGACACGGGGCAGGAAGCCGCCGCTGCCGGGGTGGCGGGGCGCGTGGTGCGTGCGGGAACCGACGTCTACGCCATCGAAGGCGGACGGGCCGTGCGGGTGACGCTTGTCGACCAGCTTTCCCGCGCCGCCGACGATGCGGACGGAGCTGCGGCGATCAAGGCGCCGATGCACGGCAAGGTGATCGCCGTCGATGTGGCTCCGGGCGATGTCGTTGCCAAGGGCGCACGGCTTGCCGTGGTCGAGGCGATGAAGATGGAACATGCCATCACCGCGCCGCGCGACGGCACGGTGGAAGCGGTTTTCGTCACCGAAGGCGCCCAGGTCGACCAGGGCGCGCCTGTGGTGGCGCTGGCGGAAGAGGCGGCCGATTGAGGCATCGCCCGTTCAGGCCGGCGCATCGACCAGTGCAAGCACAAGGCTTTCTGCATCGGTGAAACGCGGCCGCCAGCCGAGTTCTCGTCCCGCGGCCTCGCCGGAGGCGCGCTGCGACAGGGCGTAGCCGGCGGCGATGTCGAGATCGGGTGGGACGTCGGCGGCAGCGGGTTCCCGCTCCAGCCGTATGTCCGCGCCCCTGCGCCGCGCGACGAGGGCGGCGAGATCGCCGGCCGAGACCGCCTCGATGCCGCTGCCGATTACTTCGACGCGGCGATCCGATTCCACTACCAGCCTATAGAGATCCGCAAGATCGCCCGCCTCGACCAGCGGCCACAGCGTGCCCGCCCCGGCGCGGGTCACGAAGGGCTCTCCGCTTTCCGCCGCCCTGGCCATATCCGCCAAGGGACCGCTGTCCGGGGCGCAGACAAGCGCCGGATGGACGACCGCCAGCGAAAGTCCCTTGATCGCCTGCAGCTTTCGGATCGCCTCCGCGACATGGATGAAGGCCGGGATCGGTGCGAAGGGTACGGTCTCGTCCAAGGGAACGGGCGAGTTTTCCGGGTAGAGCCAGATGCCGCCGGTATGGACGAGGCGGAACGGCGTCTTGCGGTCGGGGACGGTCCGCGCGAGGGCATCGACGAGCGCCGTCTCGGCTGCCTGCGCGTCCGCATCGAAACTGTTGGCGAGATGAATGAGGGCATCGCCGGCGAGGGCGATGTCGAGCCACTCGGCAAGCTTGCCGATGTCGCCGCGCACCACCCGGGCACCGGCCTCCCGCAGCAGGGCGGCGCTTGCATCCGAGCGGGCAAGGGCGGTGACGCGGTGGCCGCGCCCGACCAGTGCGGAGAGAACGGCGCGCCCGATCGTGCCCGATCCGCCTGTGAGAAAGATGTTCATGGGCAGGGAGATAGGTCGGCCGGGCGCATGTGCAAGCGGTTCCGTGGCCCGTTGGGCGCGAAATTCCCGATCGCCTGTGCATAGCGGGCAAGCGGGCGGTCTTGCGGGGTTTGCGGGCGCACGTCAGGCCCTATAACTGGGACCATGGCGCTGAACCTGCTCAAACTCTGTGTTGGCGTGGAGTCCATCGAGGACCTGCAGGCCTCGATCGACTTCCGGCTGGAGGAAAAGCGCGCCAGCGGCGCGCCGGTCGAGCAATATCACACGACGCGGATGGTGCCCTCGCGGCGCGACGAGATCCTTGATGGCGGCTCGCTCTACTGGGTGATCAAGGGATCGATCCAGGTGCGCCAGTTCCTCACCGACATCCGTCCCTTCACCGACGCCGCCGGTATCAAGCGCTGCCATCTGGTGCTGGAGCCGGTGCTGCATCCGACACGGCCGCAGCCGCGCCGTCCGTTCCAGGGCTGGCGCTATCTCACGGCCAAGGATGCGCCGCCCGATATCCGCAAGCTGGAGGGCGGCGGCGACATTCCCGACGCGATGCGCCGGGAACTTGCCGAACTCGGCCTGATCTGAAGCGATAGAACCGCTTGCTCCTCAGCGCCAGCCGTTGGCCGGGCGGGCAAGGCTCATGTTGTCGATCAGCCGGGTCTGGCCCAGCTTCGCGGCGACGAGCACCCGTGCCCTGGCGCTTTGCGCGTCGACCGGCGCCAGCGTTTCGGCGTCCCTGAGTTCCAGGTAGTCGACCGCGAAGCCCCCTTGCGTGAGCCTTGCCGTGCCCTCGGCGAGGACGGTGGATGCCTCTTCACCGGCATCGATGCGCTCGATGGCCTCGTTGAGCACCTGCGGGACGAGGGCTGCCGTCCGGCGGGCTTCTGTGCCGAGATAGCGGTTGCGCGAGGACATGGCGAGACCGTCCTCCTCGCGCACGGTCGGACCGCCCAGGATCTCGACCGGAATGTCGAGATCGCGGACGAAGCGCCGGATGACGCAGAGCTGCTGGTAGTCCTTTTCGCCGAAGATCGCGACGTCGGGCAGCGCGGCGAGGAGCAGCTTGGTGACGACGGTGGCGACGCCGCCGAAGAAATGCGGCCGGGTGGCGCTTTCCAGCCCTTCGGCCGGGCCGCCGACCGACACGACCGTCGCGAAGCCCGGCGGATAGATCTCCGTCGCCGGGGGCATGAAGACGCCCTCGACGCCGAGACCCGCCAACAGCTTCAGGTCGGCCTCCGAATCGCGCGGATAGGCGTCGAAGTCCTCCGTCGGGGCGAACTGGGTCGGATTGACGAAGATCGACACGATGACATGCCCGGCATGCTCGCGCGCGGCGCGCACCAGCGACAGGTGTCCCTCGTGCAGGGCACCCATGGTGGGAACGAGCGCGACGCGCTCGCCTGCCGCTCGTGCCGCGTCAACGGCCTGGCGCATGTCGGCAACGGTCTCGTAAACCTTCGGCCCGATCATTCTTCCGGTGTCCTCCCGTATCGATCGCCGGTCCCGCGCCGGCGCCGGGTACGCTGTTTAGCGTCTTTTGCGGGCGGGGTTTGGTTTTTTCCGCAATGGGCGCCATATGCAAACCGACTGCCCGCAGGCAGGCGCGCAGGATGAGGGGACGACGTGGCAGACGAGCGCAAGATCGAGACGACACGCAGTCGCACGCCGGCCGGGACGAGGGACGGCAAGCCGCCCGCCGCATCGGCGCGAAGCGAGATCGCCGCGTTTCTCGGTGCAGCGAAGGAGACGCGCGATCTTGCACAGGCCGGGCGGCTGGTGATCGCGCTGGACGCGACGATGAGCCGGCAGCCGACCTGGGATCGGGCCTGCACCATCCAGGCCGAGATGTTTGCAGCCGCCGGCAAGGTCGGCGAGCTTGCCATGCAGCTTGTCTATTTTCGGGGCTTCGGCGAGTGCGCCGCCTCCAAATGGGTGAGCGATGCCAGGGCGCTGGCCGGGCTGATGACCGGGATCGACTGCCGGGGCGGGCAGACCCAGATCCGCAAGGTCCTGCGCCATGCCATCGACGAGACGAAGCGACGCAAGGTGCAGGCGCTGGTCTATATCGGCGACTGCGTCGAGGAAGACGTCGATGCCCTTTGCGCGAGAGCCGGCGAACTGGGGCTGCTCGGCGTGCCGGCCTTCGTTTTCCAGGAAGGTCGGGACGGGCACGCGGAAACGGCCTTTCGCGAGATCGCCCGCCTGACCGGCGGCGCGCATTTCCGTTTCGACAGCTCTTCGGCGAGCGAACTCGCAGACCTGCTCAAGGCCACCGCCGTCTACGCAACGGGCGGGCGGGGCGAGTTGGAGAAGCTGATGCGGAGCGGCGATGGCGGCGCCGGGAAACTGCTGTCCCATCTGCGCTGAGAAGAGTTCCGCGGGTGTTCATGTCGGGTTCAGGCGCGCGCGCCTAATCCGAGTGCCGGACGGCGCGTGTGTCTGCGCCGGGCGGGAGTGCGTCATGAAAACCTATTCGATCCTGTTCATCATCGGTTGTGCCGGGCTTGCCTGCGGCCTTGCCTACAATGTCATCGGTTCGCGGATCGACGCCTACGGCCACGTCGAGGAGCCGTTTTTCCTGATCCCCGTTGGATTGCTTCTTTCCCTTGCCGGTTTCGGCGGAATGGCGCTGGCCGGCATCTGGCGTGCCGCGCGCCTGCTTCTGAAGAGGGGGCAGGAAGCAGGCCGCATCGACGAGTGAGGCAGGGCGGCAGCCAAAGCGGTGCGCAGAAAGTATTGCGGTCTCGAAGGAGACGCTTGCTGCCCCTATATTCCCTGCCACGACACATTTGATGCAAGGGGACGAAGCGAATGGGATATCTGCTGCTCGGCGTCGGGGCGCTGGGTCTTTTCCTGGCATTCGCGCAGATGGTCACCCGGCGCAATCCGGCCGATCTTGCCCGGCATGTGAAGACGGTCGGCGGCGTCGCCTTGCTGGTGCTGGCGGTCGTGTTCCTCGTCGTGCGGCGGATCGACCTGGCGATGCTGGCGGCCGGCGGCGGGCTGACGCTTCTGGGCCTGCGCGGAGCGCGCGGATTTCGTCCTGCGGGAAACGGTTCGGCCGGCGCGGGCGCCGGCCAGGTATCCATCGTCAGGTCCGCGTATTTCGAGATGTGCCTCGATCACGAAAGCGGGGCAATGACCGGCGAGGTGCTGGCAGGCCGTTTCGAGGGCAGGGCGCTCGACGGGGTGTCGCGCGCGGAGCTTGTCGAGCTTTACCGGGAGACGGCCGCCGATGGCGACAGCCGGGCCCTACTTGAAGCTTATCTCGACCGCCGGGAGCCCGGCTGGCGTGTAGACTTCGATGCGGATGCCACAGCGGGGCATCGACCCGCGCCGGGCACGGGCGCCATGACCGAGCAGGAGGCCTACCAGGTTCTGGGGCTTGCGCCCGGCGCCGGCGAGGCGGAAATCCGGGCGGCGCACCGCCGTCTTATGAAGCGTCTCCACCCCGACCAGGGAGGAAGCGGATTTCTCGCTGCCAAACTCAACGAGGCGAAGGACCTGCTTCTCGATCGTCATTGAACTCACCAATACGCGTGACAAAGTGATCTTTGGCGGCGCGGCCTGCCTTTACTGGTAGACCGCGTAACAGTTGAACCGCTTGCGCTTCAGGCTGCTGCAGGCATTCCAGGCAGCGGTCTTGGTCTCGAAGCCGATGAAGCGGGCGCGGTAAAGTGTCGTGCCGCCCGACTCGACCGGCTCGGTATAGGGGTCGTAGCCGCGCAGGCCGGAGCCGAGCGCGCCCTTCGCCTTCTTCAGCATGGCAATCGCGGCATGCTCGGATTCGGCCGCGGCGATCTGCACCTGCCAGCCGGGAACCGGGTCGGCGGCATTGTTGGCGGCGACCGTGACGGAAGCGTTGGCCGGTGCATCGGGCAGGTCCGGCGCCATTGCGGCCGGAGCGGCGGCGGCCACGGCATCCGGCTTTGCCGTGACGCGGATGGTCTGGGTCTTGACGCTGCGCACGGCCGGCGCACGCGGTGCGGCAACGGGAGCACGGGGGGCGTTGAGCGAGGCAACCTGCAGGGCCTTCTGGCGAAGCATCGCCTTGAGGTCGGGCTTCTGCGGAACCGGGATGATCGAGCCGGTGACGATCTCGGCCTGGTCGGCCTTGCTTGCCTGGGCAAGCTGGATGAGCTGAGCCTGCGGCTTGATGTCGGGAACCGGCACATTGCGCAGTTCGGCATAGGCCAGCGGCTTGGGGGCGGCCACGGCCGGCGCACGGGCGACGAGGGCCGGTACGGTCCGCTTGCCGCGGGTCGCCTTGGGCAGGTACTGGCCGATCAGCTTCTTCATCTGGGCATTGCGCGAGGCGCCCGAGCGGCCGCCCATGACAACGGCGACGATGTGCCGGCCGCCGGTCTTGACGTTGGTCACCAGGTTGAAGCCCGAGGCGCGGATGTAGCCGGTCTTGATGCCGTCGACACCCTTCACGCGGCCGAGAAGGCGGTTGTGGTTGCCGTAGCGCCTGCCCTTGTAGGTGTAGGAACGGGTGCCGAAATACTTGTAGTACTTGGGGAAACGGTCCTGGATGGCGCGTCCGAGAAGGGCCATGTCGCGGGCCGTCGTGATCTGCTTGGAATTCGGCAAGCCGGACGGATTGTGGAAATTCGTGCGCTTCATGCCGATCTGGCGGGCCGTGCGCGTCATCCTCTTGGCGAAGGCAGGCACCGAACCGGATACGTTCTCCGCGACGACCACCGCGACGTCGTTCGCCGACTTGGTGACGAGCGCCATGATCGCGTCCTTGACCCGGATGGTGCTGCCCTTGCGCAGACCCAGCTTGGAGGGCGGACGGCTCGCGGCATGCGCGGACACCTTCAGCGGTGTCTGCAGCGACATGCGGCCGGCCTCAAGCTCCTCGAACAGGACGTAAAGCGTCATGATCTTGGTCAGCGAGGCGGGGTACCGCTTGGTGTCGGCCTTGTAGCTGTAGAGCGTGCGTCCCGACTTCACGTCGACGACGATGCCCGAATATTTGGAATTGGCGAATGCGGGAGCAGAGAGGGCTGCCGTCAGTCCGAGGGCCAGACCGGCCACGATCGTTCCGCGAAGCCCGATTGCCATGGCGCGCCATGCACGCCGCACACCTTTACTCAGCACAATGTCACCCCATCGGGTCAGGTGTTTCGTGAGCGGAGACGTCGGTTCCCTGCCGGTCCCGCCGCCCGTCTCCGCGCGTTCTCTCAAGCATGCTCGAAATACGGTTACGAATGTCCAAACGCGATCGAACAGGAAAACCGATTTTCGAGACTTTCAGCCGATTTGTCGTCGGCACCTTGTGAGCGAAGAGTCGCAAATGGCAGTTAATGCGCCGTTACCGATGGCCGGCAAACTGCACGCAAATCGTGCGGCAAGCGGCCGGCAATCGCAAGGCTTGCCGAAAACGCCCGTGCGTGCGGCCACTTGACCCTCTGCCGGGGGCCGGGTCCCGCCGCTGTCCGTAGTGTTTCTTAGGTCGAATGTTTATGCTGCAGTGCAAAATGGATTCTTGACAAAAATTTGTGCACCGCATATATCTGGGGTCGTTATCAAGCGCTCGACGTCGAGGCGTGCCCCGCGGCCGATCCAACGGATCGGCTCACGGACGACAGGACATTCGGGCACATGACATGTCGCCGGATTGACGATGTCGATCGGCGGGCAGGCACACGGCCACCGCGCCAAACTCAACGCTCAGAGGTCACTATGATGAACAATTTCGAAGACATCCAGAAGCTCGGCAAGGACAACATGGACGTCATGATGCAGAGCTTCGGCACCATGACCAAGGGCTTCCAGGCGATTGCGTCGGAAGTTGCCGACTACCAGAAGAAGTCCTTCGAGGAAGGCTCCGCCGCCGTCGAGAAGCTGGTCGGCGCGAAGTCGCTGGACAAGGCCTTCGAGGCGCAGAGCGACTACGTCAAGACCGCCTACGAGAGCTTCGTCGGCGAAGTCACGAAGATCGGCGAGATGTATTCCGAGATCGCCAAGGACGCCTACAAGCCCTACGAGGACGTGCTGGCGAAGGTCGGCAAGTAAGCCTCACCGTCTCCCGAGACGATCGCAGGCGGCGCTCACGCCGCCCGAACATCCCGCGTCCCATGGCCGCGGGATGTTTTCGTTTCAGCCCGCGCCCGTCGCGGGTTTTTTGCGTTTGACGGCGGGGACAGGCGGACTTCTGCAACAAATCGACGTGTTGCGAAGGCGAACGCATGTTGGCAGCATTGAGCTTGGCGACGGATGCCATACATTAAGGAACGAAGCGGTCGGCCTGTCCTGTTTCGGCAGGCCGCCGAAAGGCCGGCCGCACCAGCGTCGGGGGCCTGGCATTGAAGTCGCAAGGCGATGTCCGCGGTGGCGGGCCGGAAGCCAGGGACAAGACAAACGTCCCGACTCCGGCGATGCTGCCAGCGGGGCGGTGCCCCGGCATCGCCGCAGCCGGCGAGACAGTCCGACGCGAACGCAACCGCCGGCATGACCGGCAGACCGACCGAAGGACGCGTATGTGACCGCAGCGAAGACGACAACACGGGTGCCGGCACCGGCCGCAACACCCGGCTGCGGAACAGGGGCGATGGAGAGGCAATGACGAACGGACCGAAACGCGGCGATGGCGACGACACGGGCAACCTGGTCGTTACCAAGACGCGGACCGTCGCCAAGCGGCCGAACCTTTATCGCGTCCTGCTCTTGAACGACGACTACACACCGATGGAATTCGTCGTGCACGTGGTGGAGCGGTTCTTTCAGAAGAACCGCGAGGAAGCCACGCGCATCATGTTGCACGTCCATCACCATGGCGTCGGGGAATGCGGTGTCTTTACCTACGAGGTGGCTGAGACCAAGGTCACGCAGGTCATGGACTTTGCCCGCAAACACCAGCATCCTCTGCAATGCGTGATGGAAAAGAAATAGGGGTCGCCCGTGCCGTCATTCTCTCGAAGCCTTGAAAAGGCCCTGCATCAGGCACTCTCGTATGCCAACGAGCGCCAGCAGGAATACGCGACCTTGGAACACCTGCTGCTGGCCCTGATCGACGATCAGGACGCGGCGGCGGTGATGCGCGCCTGCAGTGTCGATCTCGACACGCTGAAGCGGAACCTGGTCGAATATATCGATACCGAACTGGAAAACCTCGTCATCGACGGGGATGACGATTCGAAACCGACGGCCGGATTCCAGCGCGTCATCCAGCGCGCCGTGATCCATGTCCAGTCGTCGGGCCGCGAGGAGGTGACGGGGGCCAACGTGCTCGTGGCGATTTTCGCCGAGCGCGAGAGCCACGCCGCCTACTTCCTGCAGGAGCAGGACATGACCCGTTACGACGCGGTCAACTACATCTCGCACGGCATCGCCAAGCGGGCCGGCATGTCCGAGGCCCGGCCGGTGCATGGCGCCGAGGAGGAGGCGACGATCGAGGAAGGCGCGGAAAAGCCCAAGCAGAAGACGGATGCGCTCGAAGCCTATTGCGTCAACCTCAACGAGAAGGCCAAGTCCGGCCGCATCGATCCCCTGATCGGGCGCGCGGCCGAGATTTCGCGCACCATCCAGATCCTCTGCCGCCGCTCCAAGAACAACCCGCTCTTCGTCGGCGATCCGGGCGTCGGCAAGACGGCAATCGCCGAGGGCCTTGCCAAGCGCATCGTCGACGGCGACGTGCCGGACGTGCTGATGGATGCGACCATCTTCTCGCTCGACATGGGCGCGCTGCTCGCCGGCACCCGCTATCGCGGCGATTTCGAGGAGCGGCTGAAGCAGGTCGTCAAGGAGATCGAGGATTATCCCGGCGCGGTGATGTTCATCGACGAGATCCACACGGTGATCGGCGCGGGTGCGACTTCGGGCGGGGCGATGGACGCCTCGAACCTGCTGAAGCCTGCGCTCGCCTCGGGCACGATCCGCTGCGTCGGCTCGACCACCTACAAGGAATACCGGCAGTTCTTCGAGAAGGACCGGGCGCTGCTGCGCCGGTTCCAGAAGATCGACGTGAACGAGCCGACGATTTCCGACACGGTCGAGATCCTCAAGGGGCTGAAGCCCTATTTCGAGACCTTCCACAAGGTCCGCTACACCAACGACGCCATCAAGACGGCGGTGGAACTGTCGGCGCGCTACATCAACGACCGCAAGCTGCCGGACAAGGCGATCGACGTGATCGACGAGTCCGGTGCCTCGCAGAAGCTCGTTCCCGAAGGCCGGCGGCGCAAGACCATCGGCGTCAAGGAGATCGAGACCACGGTCGCGACCATGGCCCGCATCCCGCCGAAATCCGTTTCCAAGTCGGACGAGGAGGTCCTGTCGAACCTCAACGCGACGCTGAAGCGGATGGTCTACGGCCAGAACGACGCGATCGAGACCCTGTCGTCGGCGATCAAGCTTTCCCGGGCGGGCCTTCGCGAGCCGGACAAGCCGATCGGCAACTACCTGTTCTCCGGTCCCACCGGTGTGGGCAAGACCGAGGTTGCCCGCCAGCTTGCCGCCTCGCTCGGCGTCGAGCTGCTGCGCTTCGACATGTCGGAATACATGGAGCGGCACACGGTCTCGCGGCTGATCGGCGCGCCCCCGGGCTATGTCGGCTTCGATCAGGGCGGTCTTCTGACGGACGGCGTCGACCAGCATCCGCATTGCGTGCTGCTGCTGGACGAGATCGAGAAGGCGCATCCGGACCTGTTCAACATCCTGTTGCAGGTGATGGACCATGGCCGGCTCACCGACCACAACGGCAAGCAGGTCGATTTCCGCAATGTCATCCTGATCATGACGACCAACGCGGGCGCCTCCGACATGGCCAAGGAGCCGATCGGCTTCAACCGGGTCAAGCGCCAGGGCGAGGACCAGGAGGCGATCAACCGGCTGTTCACGCCCGAGTTCCGCAACCGGCTCGACGCGGTCATTGCCTTCGGCTCGCTGCCGACAGAGGTGGTGCACCGGATCGTCGAGAAGTTCGTCATGCAGCTCGAGGCACAGCTTGCCGATCGCGGCGTGACCTTCGAGCTGACGGAGAACGCCATCGCCTGGCTTGCCGACAAGGGCTATGACGAGCGCATGGGCGCCCGTCCGCTTGCCCGCGTCATCCAGGAGCACATCAAGCGGCCGCTGGCCGACGAGGTGCTGTTCGGCAAGCTGCGCAAGGGCGGCACGGTCAAGGTCTCGGTCTCCGAGGACGCGGCCGGGCTGCTGCTGGAGAGCGTCGAGGAGACACGGGTCAAGCCGAAGACGGAAAAGCCGAAGACCGCGAAACCGAAACGTCGCCGCAAGCCGGCCGCGAAAAAGGCGGAAGCAGTCGAACCGACGCCGAAAAAGGGCGGTGGCTCCTCCAAGAAGAGCCTGATCCCGAAGGTTCCGCTGGCCGATTGAGGCCCCGGTTTCGGATTTTTGTGCAGACGGCGCCCTTCGCGGCGCCGTTTTGCATTTCGCCGCGTTGCTGTTAGGAAAGGGGCCTCCCTCAGGCGGTCCGTCTTTTGCGATTCGACCGCGATGCTCCCGGTTCCCTGCCCATGCCGACGCCACCGTCCGCACCTGATTCATCCGCGCCCGATCCTTCCGAGCCTGCCGATCAAGGCGCTGGCGGCGACGCTGTTGCCGCCCATGTCTGGGCCCTGCGCGGCATGCGCGCGGCGGTCTCCATTCCCGCGCTGATCCTGACAGCCGCCTTTGTCGGTTATGCGGGCCTGGCACGCGAAAGCGGCCTGACGCTCGGCGAGACGCTGGCCATGGCGGGTCTCGTCTGGGCGTTGCCCAGCATTGTCGTCCTGACCGGGGCGATCTCGGCCGGCATGGGACTGTTGCCGGCCGCCGTCGCGGTGGCGCTGGCTTCCGTGCGCCTGATGCCGATGACCATGGCCCTGATGCCGATCATCCGCGTCGAGGGCAAGACCCGGAAATGGCACCTGCTGGTCGCCTCGCATTTTGTTGCGGTGACGGCCTGGGTCTTTGCCATGCGTAATCTGGAAAACTATCCGCGCGAGGCCCGGCTGCCGTTCTTTATCGGCTTTGGCGGCGGCCTGACCGGTTTCGTCTTCTGCATGACCGGCGTCGCCTATCTGCTGGTCGAACGGATGCCGGTGCTGCTGGCCGGGGCGCTGTTCATGCTGACGCCGGTCTATTTCGTCTGCTCGCTGTGGGGGGCGGCGCGCGCCGCGGCCGACAAGGCGGCGATGATCGCCGGGCTGGCGCTCGGCCCGCTCTTCCACCTGCTGCTGCCGGGTCTCGATCTTCTGTGGACCGGACTTGTCGGGGGTACGCTCGCCTATGGCGCGACGCGGGCATGGCGGAGGTTCTCATGACCGGCGCCGGCGATATCTGGTGGTGGCCCTATGTGATGATCCTCGTCGCCGGCTGGCTTGCCACGGATATCTGGCGCTGGCTGGGGGTTTTCGCCAGCGGCCGGATGCGCGAGGACAGCGAGGTGATGGTCTTCGTGCGCTGCGTGGCCACCGCGCTCGTTGCCGGCGTGATCGCCAAGCTGATCCTGTTTCCAACGGGAGCGCTGGACAATGCGCCGGTGGCGCTCAGGATCGGGGCGGCCGTCTGCGGGTTTGCCGCCTTCTTTGCCTCGCGGCAAAAGGTGGTGGTCGGAGTTGCCGTCGGCGAGGTCGTTCTGGTCGGCGGCTGGCTGCTGCTCGGTATCGGTTAGGGCGTGCGCCCCATCGAAGACTGCTGACACAAGGCTGTCAGGAGGGGGCTGTTAGGACCCACGTCGACGGCGCGAGGGCGCGCCCTCGACAGACGACGAGGAAACCGACGATGTCCGATGACAAGCTGACGCTCTATTACACCCCCCAAAGCCGCGCCAGCACCACCCGCGTGCTGCTCGACGAGCTTGGCGCTCCCTATGACCTCCATGTGCTCAACATGCGTGCCGGCGAGCTGAAGTCTCCCGAGTTCCTCGCCATCAATCCGCTCAGCCGGGTTCCGGCCCTGCGTCACGGCGAAACGATCGTCACGGAATCGATTGCCATCGCTCTTTACGCAGCGGACCTTTTCCCGCAGGCGGGGTTGACGCCGGGGCTCGACGATCCGCGTCGTGGCGCCTATCTGCGCTGGATGGTGTTCTACGGATCGTCCTTCGAGCCGGCGGTGGTCGACAGGGCGTTCGAGCGCGAGCCGAGCCCGCAATCGCCCTATGGCACCTATGAGCAGGTGATGGATCTCCTGGCCGAGCAGCTTGGCAAGGCGCCCTACATCCTTGGCGACAGGATTTCCGTCGCCGACATCCAGTGGGGCTCGGCCCTGCGCTGGACGCTGATGTTCAAGATCGTGCCGGACCTGCCGGTCTTCACCGAATATGCCGAGCGCATCACCTCGCGGCCGAGCTTCCAGCGCGTCTTCGAGGACGAGGCCCGGCTCGTGGCCGAGCACGAGGCCGCCGCCGCCAGGTCCGGCAGCGGCGCTTAGGCGGGGCCCTGCCGGGGCTCAGGCCGGCGAGGCTCAGGCGAGGGCGGCGCGGATCTTTTTCGCGTTTGCCTCGAGCTCGGCCTGGTCGGCCATCTCGCCGGTATGCGGGCGCAGCGAGACGCCGGCAAAGCGCGGGATCACATGCACATGCGTGTGGAACACGACCTGGCCGCCGGCGCTTTCGGAAAACTGCTGGATGGTGGTTCCGTCGGCGTTGAAGGCGCGGGCCACCGCATGGGCCATCTTCTGCACGGTGGCCATGACGGCGAAGAGGTCGTCATGGCCGATGTCGAAAATGTTGCGCGAGGGTGCCTTGGGAACGACCAGGACATGGCCGTCGCCGCGCGGCATGATGTCCATGATGACGATGGTCTTGTCGTCCTCGTACACCTTGTGCGCCGGAAGCTCGCCCCGCAGGATTTTCGCAAAGACATTCTGGTCGTCATAGGCGACGGCTTCTATCGGCATGTTCTGCTCCCGTGATGCGCCCGCGCGGGCGGTGTCTCGTTCCAGTCTTCTTGGCAGCACAGGCGGCGGTGCGGTTCAAGTTCTGATTCAGATTCAAGCTGAGAAATCGAATCAAGACCTTGCGCCGCCGCCTGAGCCGGACGTGATCGGCGGGTTCGGAAACTGATTCAGCCCTGGCCAATTCGCGAGTCGGAAGAATCGGTTGCCGGCCGGCCTTCACCCTTTGCGAAAGGGCGTGTGTTCTGCGGCGATCACCGCGCTCTCGTGCTCGACGGCGCGGCGTTCGCGGGAGAGGTAATCCTCGACCGCGTCACGCAATCCCGGATGCGCGATGAAGTGGGCCGAGCGGGTCACTGCCGGAAGGTAGCCGCGGGCAAGCTTGTGCGCGCCCTGCGCTCCCGCCTCGACGCGGGCAAGGCCGTTTGCGATGGCGAAGTCGATCGCCTGGTAGTAGCAGACCTCGAAATGCAGGAAGGGGTGGTCTTCGAGGCAGCCCCAGTTGCGGCCGAACAGGGCGTGCGAGCCGATCAGGTTGAGCGCCCCGGCGATATAGCGCCCCTCGCGCCGCGCCATCACCAGGAGCACCCGTTCGCCCAGCCGCTCGCCAAGCAGCGAGAAGAAGGTCCGGTTGAGGTAGGGGCGCCCCCACTTGCGGGCGCCGGTGTCCTCGTAGAAGGCGTGGAAGGCGTCCCAGTGGTGCTCGCCGATGTCGGATCCGGTCAAGCATTCGATCTCGATGCCGGAGCCAAGCGCTTCGCGGCGCTCCTTTCTGATCTGCTTGCGCTTGCGCGAGGCAAGGTCTCCCAGAAAGCCGTCGAAATCCGCGTAGTCGCGATTGTGCCAATGAAACTGCTGGTCGAGGCGTTGCAGGTAGCCCTCAGCGCCCGCCACGTCCCATTCGGCCTCTGTCATGAAGGTGATGTGGGCGGAGGAGGCCTGCCGCAGCCGGCACAGGTCGCGCAGGCCGCCGGACAGCGCGGTGATGGCGGCGTCGCGATCGATCTTGCGGGAGGTGAGGAAGCGACGCCCGGTTGCCGGCGTGAAAGGTACCGAGCACTGGAGTTTCGGATAGTAGCGTCCCCCGGCGCGCTCATAGGCATCGGCCCAGGCGTGGTCGAAGACATATTCGCCCATCGAGTGCGACTTCAGATAGGCGGGCAGGGCGGCGACGGGCTCGCCGTCCGGATCTTCCAGGACCAGGTGCTGGGGCAGCCAGCCGGCGGCCTGTCCGACGCAGCCGCTCTCTTCCAGGATCGAAAGAAAATCATGCGATATGAAGGGGTTGTATTCCGTTTCCGGAGAATCTGATTCAACGCCTTGCGATTCTGATTCAGGATCGGCGACGGGCGCCCCGGCGTCTGAAAGCCGCCAGCCGGGATTGGCCATCGCATCCCATCGCTCGCGCGTGATCTCGCTGAGCCCGCCAATCGCCTTGAGGCGGAATTCGCGGGTTTCGTCATCGCATGCGGTCACTCGGGCAGACCTCGGACATTGCGGCGGTCCGGCGCGGGAAGGGGCGGCGGGCCGCGAATGAAAGACCGGTTCCGAACTTAGGGCGCGATGGCCGGCCTTGCAAAGGCGGATGTCAGCGCGGGGCGGTTGCCGCGTCGGGATCGAAACCCTCGAAGACGATCTGGTCGGCAAAGGCGCGGGCCCTTGCAAGATCCTCGGGCGTGCGCACCGTCCAGGCGATGATCGGCAGGCCGAACAGCTTGCGATGGATCGAGGGAGCGAGCGCCGGCAGGTCCTTGACCCAGTAGGAGACGAAGCTCGGCCGGGTCCGCAGGCTGTGCAGCATGTGGCGCAGGGCAAAGCGCTCGATGCGGCTGGCGCGGCCCCACTCCTTCATGTCGCGCGCGCCATCGCCGAGCGCGCCGCGCGGAATGTCGGGGGCTGCCTCGCGCATCAGCGCCGTCATTTCCGGATCGAAGGACTTCACCGCGACGGGCCCGTCATAGCGGGCAAGGCTTTCGGCGATCGCCTTGACGAAGGCGCGCTCGGGGGTGCGGCCGAAACGCGACTTGATCTCGATGCAGAGCCCGACCCTGCCGTCGACGAGTGCCAGGAGATCGTCCAGCCGCCAGAGCCGGTCGTCGGTGCCGCGCATCATGACGCGGGAGAGCTCGTCGGCGGTTCTGGCGCGGACCGGACCGGTCTCGAAGGTGAGCCTGTCCAGCGTGTCGTCGTGGAAAACGACGGGGACGTCATCGGCGCTTTGCTGGAGGTCGACCTCGATGGAGAAGGACTTCTCCACCGCAGCCGAGACGGCCGAAGGGCTGTTCTCTATGCAGCCCTTCGCCGCGTCATGATAGCCGCGATGGGCGATCGGGCGGGTGGTCAGCCAGGAAATGTCACGCATGATCCGCCCGCCCGCCCGGATAGTGTCATTCGACTTCGAAGATACCTTCGACCTCGACGGCGACGCCGAAGGGAAGACCCGCGACGCCGACGGCGGAGCGGGCATGGCGACCGGCATCGCCGAGCGCTTCCACGAGGAAGTCGGACGCGCCGTTCATCACCTTCGGCTGGTCGCCGAAATCGGGCGCGGAATTGACGAAGCCGACGATCTTGACGAGGCGGACGACCTTGTCGAGGTCGCCGAGGGCGGCCTTTGCCTGGGCCAGAAGGTTGATCGCGCAAAGGCGCGCTGCAGCCTGGCCGTCCTCGACGGAGACCCCGGCGCCAAGCTTGCCCTGGTATTCGATGCCGCTCGCGCCCATCGGAATCTGCCCGGAGACGAAGAGCTGGTTGCCCGTGCGCACGAAGGGCACGTAATTGGCCGCCGGCGCGGCCGCCTGCGGAAGCGTTACGCCCAGTTCGGCAATGCGTGCCTCAATCTTACCCGACATCCGTGTCCTCCTTTGCGACTGCGGCCGCGACATTGGCGCAATTCCCGTGCTGCTTCAAGCCGGCGCGCCGGGCGAGGGAACAGAAACGCGTGGACGATCCCGCGCGCTGACGGTTTGCCGCCTGCGAATGGGGCTGGTGGCGCGGCGCAGGATGGGCAAGACTGTTTCGCGAGTGTTCGAAGGAGACGTGCTTGATGGTTCATATTGGCAAGGGGCGGGCGCTGGCGATCGCCACGGTGGCGGCGACGACTGTTGTCCTCGGCGCGGGTGTCGTGCCGGCTGGCGCAAGCGGGGCGCTGCAGCCGCACAGGGCGGTCTATGACCTGGCGCTTGCCGACACGTCCCAGGCAGCCGGTGTTTCCGGCGTTCGCGGGCGCATGGTCTACGAGTTCACCGGCGGTCCCTGCGAAGGCTACAGCGTGTCGTTCCGCTTTGTGACGCAGGTCTCCGACGAGGGCGGCAACGTCCGGGTCACCGATCTCCAGACGAGTTCCTTCGAGGAGCCGGCCGGCAAGGCGTTCCAGTTCGTTTCCAAGACCTTCGTCAACCAGAAGCTCAGCGAGGAGACGCACGGACGGGCGGAGCACAAGAGCTCCGCCATCGCGCTGGACCTGAAGAAGCCGGCGGCGGAGGAAGTGACGCTGCCCGGCAACGCCCTGTTCCCGACCGAGCACCTGACCCGGCTGATCGAGAATGCCAGCAACGGCAAGCCGATCTTCGTCGCAGATATCTTCGACGGCTCGGATTCCGGGCAGAAGATCTACGAGACCACGGCGGTGATCGGGCTCAAGCGCGACGGGCCGGGGGCCGCGGAAAAGGACGACCCGAAGGCGGTCGAGACGATCGGCGGGCACCGGCACTGGCCCGTGACGATCTCCTATTTCGACGGCTCGGGCGACCATACCGGAGAACGCACGCCGATCTACCAGCTCAGCTTCCTGCTCTACGAGAACGGCATCAGCCGCAGGCTGCTTCTCGACTATGGCGACTTCGAGCTGCGCGGCAACCTGGTGGAACTGACGCCAATCGACGCGACGCCCTGCAAGGACTGAGGCGCGCGCCGGCAGAAAGGCATCGCCGTGTACTCGACGCTCAAAAGCACGATCGGAGTTACCGCGGCGCTTGGGCTGACCCTTGTTGTCGCGGGACCCTATTACACGGCACAAGCCAACGGGTGCCCGATTGCCATCGATCTCAATGACGACGGACGCATCGGCATTACCGGCCTGGGTACCTCGCGGCTGAAGCCCTACAACCTCTTCGTTCCGCTTTTCAATGTCCTGTTCGACCTTGACGGCGATGGCGAGAAACAGTCGGTCGAATGGCTTGACGGCGAGGGCGACGGCTTTCTGCTCGACATGCGCAATTTCGACGGAACCGGCCAGCCCACTGGCAACAATCTGTTCGGCACGGCTGGCGGCTACGAGAACGGCTTCGTCAAGATCGCGGAACTCGATGCGGATGGCGACGGTGTGCTGCGTGGCGGCGAACTGGATTTCGTCGGGGTGTGGCAGGACGACGGCGATGCGGTTTTCCAGCCGGCCGAACTGAGGAAACTGGCGGATTTCGAGATTGTCGAAATCCGGGTCATTCCAAAGGAGGTGCCTGGTCCGGACGATCTTCCGTTGCTTGTGAGTTCCGCCGTTTCCGCCTCAGGCGAAATCTATATGGAAGATATCTGGTTGCTGGACGCGTCGGTTGCCTGGTCCTTGGCGGATCTTGCCGAGAGGTGGTCGAGGCCGCTTGCTCGGGACCGGGTGCCTGAAGCATAGAGCCTATGATGATGCCGCTGGCGAAGGGCAGCATGAACGTGCCGATGAAGGCCTCAAGGCCCGCGAACAGGCGGATATGCTCGCAAGGTTTGAAGTCGCCGTATCCGAGCGTGGTGAAGGTGACAATCGAAAAATAAAGCGTATCGGAGAAACCGATATCGACTGTGTCTTCTTGGGCTGAAGTGTCGACTATTCCAAAATAGTAATAAATAACTGCGAATAGAAGTATTGTCTTTGTGAAATTCGACAATATAAAAACAAGAGTCATCGCCGGAGTTATGCGCTGGGAGGGTGTTCCTGGAGGGCGCGAAATCAGGTTTCTAGTGAAATCAAAGGCCGGAACAATCAGAATTCCGGCGATAACGACATAGATCGAAACGAAGACAAGATCTTGTGCTATCGCGTCCACGTAGATATAGCGGCAAGCTGTCCGAGGGCCGGTTTCACTAACAATCAGGGCGCACAGCCCCGCCACCAACGAGATTTCCAGAAAAATATACAGGTAGAATCGAGTTTTATTATTCATGCCGGCATGCACTCAAAACTGGTTGTGATGCGCCTTTTTGCTACCATTAGATAAAGATCGGCCGGCTGTAAACGCCGAGCCTTTCAGCCGTCGCGCTGGCGGCGCGGGTCGCCGGATCGCGCGAGGCCGAGTTCCACCGCCTGCTTGCCGAATTTCGAGCGCAGGGCATCGATCGCCCGCTCCGCTTTGGCGCGCTGGCCGGCGGCCGGATCGACGAGATCGTCGGGATCGGCCTGCGCCGCGCCGGCAAGTTCCGATACACCGATGCCGATCAGGCGAAAACGCCGCCCGTCCGCCACAGTGCGCAGCAACTCGTCGCCGGTGCGGAAGATGCGGTCGGCCAGCTGGGTCGGATCGCCGAGGCTGCGCGAGCGCGTTACGGTCTTGAAGTCCCCGGTCCGGAGTTTCAGCGTGACGGTGCGGCCGGACAATTCGGCGGCCTTGAGGCGTGCGGACACTTCCTCGCTGAGGCGGCGAAGGATGGCACGCAGCTTCTCAGGGTCGGAAATGTCGGTGTTGAAGGTGGTTTCGCTGGAAACGCTCTTGGTCTCCCGGTCCGGCGAAACGCGGCGATCGTCCCGGCCCCAGGCAAGGCTTGCAAGACGCAGGCCCATGGCGCCGTAACGCCGGGCGAGGGTCGTCGCGTCCATCTCCTGAAGCTGGCCGATGGTTTTCAGCCCGTCGGCGGCGAGCTTTTCCTGGAAGACCCGCCCGACGCCCCAGATCAGGCCGATCGGCTGCCTGGCCAGAAATTGCGAGGCCTCCTGCGCGCCGATCACCGAGAAGCCGCGCGGCTTGTCGAGGTCGGAGGCGATCTTGGCGAGGAACTTGTTGGGAGCAAGCCCGATGGACACGGTGACGCCGATGTCACGTTCGATTTCTCGGGCAAGGCGGGCAAGGATCTCTACCGGCGGTGCATGGTGCAGGCGCTCGGTACCGGTCATGTCGAGAAACGCCTCGTCGATCGACAGCGGCTCCACCAGCGGGGTCAGTGCGCGCATGCGCTCGCGGATCTCGCGGCCGACCCCGACATATTTGGCCATGTCCGGCTTGATGACGATCGCCTCGGGGCAGGCCTCGCGCGCCTTGAACATCGGCATGGCGGACCGCACGCCGTGGATCCGGGCAATGTAGCAGCAGGTCGAGACGACGCCCCGGGTTCCGCCGCCGATGATCACCGGCTTGTCGAGAAGGTCGGGGTTGTCGCGCTTTTCGACGGAGGCATAGAAGGCGTCGCAGTCGATATGGGCGATGACGAGATTGTCGAGTTCGGGATGGGAGAGCACACGGGGGCTGCCACAGGCGGCGCAGCGCGGGCGCCCGGCGCGCGCGGGGGCCGGTGCGCGCGATCCGCAGTCGCGGCAGAGCACGGGCGCCCGGGCCGTGCCGCCGCCTCCGTCCGCCGCTTTCGCACCACGCCCGACCGTGCCGGTCATGCCCGCACCTTTCGCCCTGGCGCCTGCCGTCAGGCGCCGATCCGGTTGCGAATATAAGCTCCCGCGTCGCGCCAGTCATGGGTCTTCAGCGCGACGCCGTCGATCTCGCCGGCGCCGGTGAAGAAGCGTCGGTCCGCGATGAAATGGACAAGCGTGCTCATGGCATGACTGTTGCGCACGGAGAGAATGTTGGTGGCGCTGTCGTCGATAAAGATCACCGGTGCCCGGCGGCCCGCTGCCAGGGCGGCGACCGCGCCGCCCTTGGGGCCGGAATTGGTGAGCAGCGGGTACTTCATGCCGTGACCGGCAAGGTTGGAGATGCGCGGTTCCCGGTTCCAGTCGCCGGGAAGATTTGTCAGAAAGACGATGTCGGCCCTGTCGGACAGGGACCGCAGCGCCTCGGCCGCACCCTCGACCGGCTCCTGTCGGGGTGCCCAGTCGTCGAAAAAGCCCTGGATCAAGGCGCGCACGGCGGGTCCGTCGAGCAACCGGCCGGCGGTGTCGGCGATATTGCCTGTGAGCTTGTACTCATGCGACAGGAAGGCGAATCCCTGTTCGCCGAGATGCACCTCGAAAGGCGCAAGGAAATGCAGCACGACCTCGTCGACATCGCAGATGACGAGGGCGCGCTCCGGATCCGCCGGATGACGCCTCTCGTGCTCGCGGATCTGGGCCAGCGTCCGGGGCAGGACCGGGGTCGGCTGGCTCATTCCAGCGGACCTTCCGCTCCGCCATCCAGCGCATAGCGGGCCGTGGCGATGGATGTCGGGCGCAAACCGCGTGCCTCGCAGAAGGCAAGCAGCAGCGATTCGTGCGCCATGTAGAATTCCAGCACGCCGACGAGGAAGCCGGGCTCCCTGGCCGCGTCGCGCAATTCCGCCGGGCCGATGCCCGCGAGCGCCAGGAAACGGCCGAGATGTTCAAGGTCCGCAGCGAGATAGCCGAGGGCGTCGGTTGCGAGCGCCTCCGCTTCATCCGCGCCAAAACGGGTCGGGTGCCGCGCCGTCATTTGCGTTTGCCTTTCCGAAACGAATTACGTCTACGATATATGGTACCTATCGTGGGAAAGGGGCCGACGCCAGTCACGCTCTCGCCATGCCGGCGCATCTTCGCCCGGCACGTGAGCCGCAGGTGGCCCGGGCGCGGGGACGAAGGCGAGTATTATGGCTAAGACCGTGCTGATTGTTGAGGACAACGAACTCAACATGAAGCTGTTTCATGACCTCCTGGAAGCACATGGCTACCAGACGCTCCAGACCCGCACGGGCATGGAGGCGCTGGAGCTTGCGCGCGAACATCGCCCGCAACTGATCCTGATGGATATCCAGTTGCCGGAAGTGTCGGGCCTCGAGGTCACGAAATGGATCAAGGAAGACGACGACCTCAAGACCATTCCCGTCATCGCCGTCACCGCTTTCGCGATGAAGGGCGATGAGGAACGAATCCGGCAGGGGGGCTGCGAGGCCTATATCTCCAAGCCGATCTCGGTCGCGAAGTTTCTCGAAACCGTTCGTTCCTATCTGGGCGACTGACCAACAGGCGGAGGCATGAGCGGGCGCATACTCGTTGTCGACGACGTCAAGGCGAATGTAAGGCTTCTGGAAGCCCGGCTTGGCGCGGAGTATTTCGATGTCCGTTCCGCCGCCAATGGCGAGGAGGCGCTCGCGCTGATCGCCTCCTGGCCGTGCGACATCGTCCTGCTCGACGTGATGATGCCGGGGCTCGACGGCTTCGAGGTCTGCCGTCGCATCAAGTCCGACCCGCGCAGCGCTCATATCCCCGTCATCCTGATCACCGCGCTGGACCGGACCGATGACCGGATCCAGGGCCTGCGTGCCGGGGCCGACGAATTCCTGACCAAGCCCGTCAACGATGTGGCGCTGGTGGCACGGGTGAAGAACCTGGTGGCGCTGAAACGTGTCACCGACGAGTTGCGGCTGAGGGCCCAGACAGGCTCGCAGCTCGGCCTGACGACGCCCTTCGATCCTTCGGGGGAGGAAGAGGC
Organism: Stappia sp.; assembly: GCF_965276915.1. Lineage (GTDB taxonomy): Bacteria > Pseudomonadota > Alphaproteobacteria > Rhizobiales > Stappiaceae > Stappia. Next base: position 3,806,447 of record NZ_OZ255709.1, on the reverse strand, counting down.
GCGGCTGCTGCTTGTCGACGACCGGCCGACCTCCAGTTCACGGCTGGTGGAGGCGCTGGGACGCGACTGCGCCGTCGACATAGAGGGCACGGCGCCGCAGGGACTGATCGCGGCGGCGGAAAAGCCCTATGACACGATCCTGATCAATCTCGGCCTTGCCTCCTACGACGCCCTGCGGCTCGTGTCGCAGCTTCGCGCGCTGGAGCGCACGCGGCTGGTGCCGATCGTTCTTATTGCCGATCCCGACGATACCGCCCGCACGACGCGGGCGCTGGAACTCGGCGTCAACGACTATGTCCTGCGCCCGGTCGAGCGGACGGAGTTGCTGCTGCGGGTACGGTCGCAGATCAGCCGCAAACGGGGCAACGACCGGCTGGCGGCGGATGTGGAGCAGACCATCGCGATGGCGATCACCGACCCGCTCACGGGCCTGCGCAATCGACGCTATCTGGAGACCCACCTTGTCAGCCTGGTGAGGCAGGCGCGCGAGGCGGAGCTGCCGCTGTCGGTGCTGGTCATCGATATCGACCACTTCAAGCGCATTAACGATCTTCACGGGCACGATGCCGGCGACAGGGTGATCCGCGAGGTGGCGCGGCGCTTGCGGGCGCACACACGCAGCCTGGACATGGCCTGCCGCTACGGGGGCGAGGAATTTGTCATCCTGATGCCGGAAACCACGCTGGACACGGCGGAAGGCGTTGCCGAGCGCCTGCGCAAGCTGATCGAGGCGGAAGCCTTCGCGCTGCCCTCGCAGGACGAGATGCTGGTCACGGTCAGCATCGGCGTCGCCGGGTTCGCGGGCCGGGACGACAATGGCGACGCGATGATCAAAAGGGCCGACCAGGCGCTGTACGAGGCCAAGGGCGCCGGGCGCAACAAGGTGGCGCGGGACCGCAAGACCGTGGCCCCGCAGCCGCCGGAGACACATGCCGGGTCCGGCAGGGCCGCCCTGACCGGATAGGCCGGCGTCCGACTGCCGGAGGAGGCCAGGGCCGGAAGGCGAGGGGCCCGGCCAGGAGATCCCTATTGCGGCACGTATCCGGGGATCGTGCGGGCGGCGTCGCGGTCGACCCGTGCCAGTGTCAGCTCGTAGTCGCGCCGCCGGTCGTTCAGCTCGAAACGGGCGTCCTGCAGGTCGAAGCGGGCATCCTGCACTTTCTGGCGCAGGTCGTTGCGCCGGTCGCGGCACCCGGCCCGCTCGTCACCCTTGAGGCTGCGACAGTCGAGCCTGTCGAGATCCGAACGAAGCCGGTCGATCTGCCGGTCACGATCGGCAATGCGCCGTTCAAGCCGCTCGACACGGTCGCGCGCCACCCAGATCCGCGTGCCGAGCCTGTGCGCGCCGTCCACTTCGCCGGCGAGATGGGGCGGGCAGATGGGAGAAACCCGCCGGTTCTGGCGGCCGAGACGGAACCCGTTCATCGGCGTGCAATACAGCAGGACGCCCGAGTTCCAGCCGGCCAGATAGGCCTGCGGGTCCGGGGTGATGCCGTGGCGGCCGCAATCCTTGGCGACATCCTCGAAACGGGAGGAGGGATGCCCCTGCGCGGCATCGGCACGCCCCAGTTCCGACCAGTCGCCGGCGACGCATTGTTCCTTGGAAACCGTCTCGCAGCCGGCGAGAAGAAATGCGCCAAGAACGACGGAGACAACACAAATCCAGGGCTTCATTGTCGAAATCCATGAAACTGAATGAGCGTGAAAAGGCAGGGCCGGCCGGCCGGCCGGGGCGGGACAGGACAGGCCCTGTTTAAAGGCAGTGCGGCGGGGAGCGCAATGGCAGCGGGCCGGCACTGCGGCGAAGGCCGGAACGGGCGAAAAGGCCAGAGCGGTTGTTCCTGCGTGCGGCGCGTCGGCAGGACGCCGGCGGAGGCTCCGCCAGACGCGTGGCCGGGCACGGCTGATGCCGAAGGGCATGGAGGATTCAGGCAAGGAAATCACGGTGCTTGAGCAAGAATGTTGCGCGTTCGGACCGTTAACCGAATTCATTTACATAAAAGGAAAATAAATTCTTAACAAAACGCTCCGGTCTATTGATTCGAAAGGAGCTTTGGGTAGTCTGCCGTTGAAAGAACGGTGGTGTTTCGCACTGGAACATCGGCGTCCGACCCGGAAGCGCGCCGCAGCAGTGGCCAATCCGGGCAGTTTCCCACGGAAGGTTCAGGTCCGCCGCATCTCCTGACACCGTGGGTTTGATCGGCGTCCCGCGGGTTGGAGTGGCCTCCTCGTGTAAGCCCGGCAGGGACGCCGATCGCCTCTTTCCTCCAGAAAATCCGATACTATCGGGTGCCGCATTCGGCAGTCCGGCCATGCCCGGTTGCCTGCCGCTCACGCGGGCTTCGGCGCCGCGTCGGTTCCCGGCCGTACGGGCGAGCAGAATCGAAAAAGGCTCCCGAAGGAGCCTCTGTCTCTGTCGCCTGCGGAAAGCCCGGATCTTACTTGATCTTGGCTTCGCGGAACTCGACATGCTTCTTTGCGACCGGATCGTACTTCCGCTTGACCATCTTCTCGGTCATCGTGCGGGAATTCTTCTTCGTCACATAGAAGAAGCCGGTGTCGGCGGTCGACAGCAGCTTGATCTTGATGGTGTTCGCCTTGGCCATCGTTCTTGTCCTTGCACTGGTGTCCGGCCGTACGTCGGAGGCTCCGTAAGATTCGGAGAAGACGCTCCACCGGGTATTCTTTGGAAACTGAGCGCGCACCATACGTTTCGCGCGCCCAAAGTCAAGCAGGATCGCGGGCCTGCCGCAGGCATTCGGCGTCAGATTTCCTCGCGGACGAATCCCGAGCCGCGCCAGTAGTAATAGGGCACCGGAGTCGCCGGGTCGAGATCCGGATCGACGGCCAGGCGCGCCTGCAATTCCTCGATAATCGTCAGCGTGATGGTCGGCAGCTCCAAGGCCTTTGCATCGTCCAGCGACAACCAGTGGACGTCTTCCAGCTCGCCGGACGGGCCGGTGCCGGAGGGCAGGCGGTCGGCGATGGCGTCGGCGAATACGGCGAGGAAGCGGGTGTCGAAGCGCCGCGGCCGGCGGGGCGGAGTGATGGCCCTGGCGATCAGGCGGATCGGCGTCAGGTCGGGCAGCAGGCGGCGTTCCGAGAAGGCGGCCATGTCGTCCTTGCCCTGCCAGGCAAGATCGCTGGGGGTGCCGACCAGCAGGCCGGCTTCCTCATAGGTCTCGCGAACCGCCGCCACCGTGAAGGCACGCGCGCGCGCCTCGGTCCTGGGAGCCTTCATGGCATGGGTGAGCTTGCGCGCCACTTCCGGATGATAGCTGCCCGTCACCGGTATGCGACTGTCGGCCGGATCGACCCGGCCGCCGGGAAAGACGAACATGCCCGGCATGAAGCGGTGGCGCATGTGCCGGCGACCCATCAGGACGCGCGGGCTGCCGCCGCCGCTGCGATCGAGAACCAGCAGTGTCGCCGCATCCTTCGGCCGCAGGTTCGGGTTGTTCATGTGGCGCTCGGCCTGGGAGAGGCGTTGCACGAGATTCTCGCTCATGCGGGTTTGCCATCGCCGCCGAAATCGATGCCCGGCTCGTCGTCGCCGATCGCGTTGGGATCGAACCCGTGCATGTAGTTGGCCCATTGCAGGCCGATCAGCGCGCCCTTGATCGGCGGCAGGCAGAACAGCGTCATCGCCACGATGAGCGGCAGCCAGAGCACGAAATGGACCCACATGGGGGGCACCATCATCACCTCGACGGCCAGCGCGATCGGCAGCACCACATGCCCGACGACGAAGATCGTGCAATAGGGCGGGGCATCGTCGGCGCGGTGGTGGTGAAGTTCCTCGCCGCAGGACGCGCAGACCGGCTCCACCTTGAGGTACTTGCCGTAAAGACGGCCGGTGCCGCAGTTGGGGCAAAGTCCCTTGGCGCCGAGCAGCATCGCGCGGGCGACATCGCGTCGGGGCTTCGCGGCCACGGAAGCAGGGGTGGCGGGGCCACCGATGCCGGCGGTACCAGCGTAGGTCACAGTCATTTGCGCCGTCCTTTCGGGGGGCCGCCGGGTTTCCCGGTTCGGCCGGCGCCACCGCCGCGTGCGTGCTTGCGGTTGCGCGAGATCGTGCGCTCGCGCGCACTCTTTCGCTTGTGATAGTGACCTTCGCTCAAAAGTTCAAACCGCAGCGCACCGGCATAGGGGGCCGCTTCGACCAGTCGTACCTCGACGCGGTCGCCCAAAGCGAAGGTTTCGCCTGTGGTTTTGCCGCTCATCGAATGCGACGATTCGTCGTAATGATAATAGTCGTCGCCGATGGTCGAGGCGGGCACGAAGCCGTCGGCGCCGGTATCGTCGAGCCGCACGAACAGGCCGGACTTGACGACGCCGGAGATGCGGCCGGTGAAGCGGGCGCCAACCTGGTCGGCGAGCCACAGCGCGATCAGTCGGTCGACGGTGTCGCGCTCGGCCAGCATGGCGCGACGCTCCGCGCTCGACACATCGGCGCCAATCGCCTCCAGCTTCGTCTCCATACCATCGGGAAGGCCGTCATCGCCGATCTTCAGCGCGCGGATCAGGCCGCGATGGACGATGAGGTCGGCATAGCGGCGGATCGGCGAGGTGAAATGCGCGTAGCGGCGCAGGTTGAGGCCGAAATGGCCGATATTCTGCGGCGAGTACTCGGCCTGGGCCTGGCTGCGCAGGATCACCTGGTTGACCAGTTCCGCTTCGGGCGTGCCGGCGACCTTGTGCAGGATCGTGTTGAAGGCGGAAGGGCGCAGCCCGCCGCTGGCGGCGAGCCTGACGCCCAGGGTCGAGAGGAACTCCTTGAGCGCCTCGAGCTTTTCCGGGCTGGAGGCATCGTGCACCCGGTACAGCAGCGGCACGCCGGCCTTTTCCAGGGTTTCCGCCGCCGCGACGTTGGCCTGGATCATGAACTCCTCGATCAGCTTGTGCGCATCGAGGCGTTCGGGCGTGTAGACACCCTCGACGGTGCCGTCGGGCTTCAGCCGGATCTTGCGCTCGGGAAGATCCAGATCGAGCGGCTCGCGGGCGTCCCGTCCGCGTTTCAGGCAGGCATAGGTCGCCCAGAGAGGCTTGAGAATGTCCTCCAGGACGGCCTGCGGGACCTCTTGCGAGGTGCCGTCGATGGCGCCCTGGGCCTCTTGGTAGGAAAGTTTCACAGCCGAGCGCATCATCACCCGGTGGAAACTGTGGTGCAGCTTGCTGCCCTTGGCGTCGAAGACCATGCGCACGGCCAGGGCCGGCCGGTCCTCGCCTTCCTTGAGCGAGCACAGGCCGTTCGACAGCGCCTCCGGCAGCATCGGGATGACGCGATCGGGAAAATAGACGGAATTGCCGCGCAGATGGGCTTCCCGGTCAAGCGGCTCGCCGGGACGCACGTAATAGGCGACATCGGCGATGGCGACGGTCGCCACATAGCCGTCCGGATTGGCCGGGTCGGTGTCGGGCTCCGCGTGGACGGCGTCGTCATGATCCTTGGCGTCGGCCGGGTCGATCGTGATCAGCGGCAGCTTGCGCCAGTCCTCGCGCCCCTTCAGCGCCGCCGGCTTCGCGCTCTCGGCCGCCTCGATCACGCGGTCGGGAAAGCTGTGCGGGATGCCATGTGTGTGCAGTGCGATCTCGGAGACCGCCATCTCCGAATGCATCGCGCCGATGCGCTTGTCGATCCGGCCGCGGGGGGCGCCGTAGCGGCCGGACCGGGCGATGGCGACCGTGACGAGGTCGCCGTCGACGGCGTCCTTGAGGTCGCTCGTGTCGATGTCCATCTCCTTCTGGCGCCGGTCGATCGGCTCCAGGAAGGTCCGGGGTCCCGATTGCCGCAAGATGCCCAGCACGCTTGCCGCCTGCCGCTCGAGCAGCTTGACGACGCGTCCCGCACGGGTCGCTTCGGCGCCCGGATCGTCGGAGGACAGGCGGATCAGCAGGCGGTCGCCAAGACCCGGCGCGCGCGTTTCGGAGCGCTTGCGATCGGGGACCACGAGGATCTTCGGCGGTGCGCCGTGCTCCTCCGCGTCCCAGCTGGCCGGCTCGGCGACCAGTTCACCGTCCGCGTCGCGGCCGCTCACATGCACGACCAGCACAGGCGGCAGGTCGCCGGGGCGGGCAAGCTTCTTCTGGCGCTTTTCCAGCAGGCCGTCATCGGCCATCTCGCGCAGCAGGCGCTTCAGGTAGATGCGGGCGCCGCCGGTGATACCGAAATGACGGGCGATCTCGCGCTTGCCGGCCATTGCCGGGTTGGCGGCGACAAAGGCCATGATCTCGTCGCGGCCAGGGAGTTCGGCGCTGCCCTTTGCCTTGGCGCCCTTTTGGGCTGCGGGCGGACGTTTGGGACCCTTTGTGCTCAAGAGCCGCCATCCGTGGTCGCGGCCGTCTTTTTCGATGCCGCCTTCTTCGCAGGCGCTTTCTTGGCCGCCGGATTCTTGGCGGGGGCCTTCTTGGCCGCCGGCTTCTTGGCGGCAGCCTTCTTGGCCGGAGCCTTGCCGGATTTCGCCGCCTTGGCGTTGACGAGCTCGACCGCTTCCTCAACCGTGATGGTGAGCGGGTCCTTTCCCTTGGGCAGGGTGGCGTTGACCTTCGCCCATTTCACGTAAGGACCGTAGCGTCCGTCCTGGACGGTCATCGCGCCGCCATCGGGATGGTTGCCAAGCTCCTTCAGCGGGGCTGCGGTGGCGCGGCCGCGGGCGCCCTTGGCACGCTTTTCGGCCAGGGCGTCGACAGCACGGTTGATGCCGACCGAGAACACTTCCTCGGCGCTTTCCAGATTGGCATAGGTGCCCTCGTGCAGGACGAAGGGGCCATAGCGCCCGATGCCGGCGGAGATCATCTTGCCGTCTTCGGGATGCGGGCCGACGTCGCGCGGCAACGACAGGAGCTGGAGGGCCTTGTCGAGGTCCATCTCGGACGCCTGCCAGCCGCGCGGCAGGGACGAGCGCTTGGGCTTGGCTTCCTCGCCGAGCTGCACATAGGGCCCGAACCGGCCCGAGCGCAGGGTGACGTCGAGGCCGGTTTCCGGATCCTGGCCAAGCAGCTTCGGGCCGTCGGCGATCTCGGTGTCGCCGTCGCCGTTTCCGGCGGACAATTGCCGCGTGTATCCGCAATGGGGCGGGTTCTCGTTGGGAACCTTGCCCTCGAGCTTTTCCTTGTCGTAGTGGGAACATCCCACGAAGGCGCCGAAACGGCTGACCTTCAGCGACAGGCGGCCGCTGCCGCAGGCCGGACACTTGCGCGGATCCTCGCCATTGCCCGCGTCCGGGAAGACGTGGGCGGCGAGCATCTCGTTGAGCGCCTCCAGCACCTCCGATACGCGCAGATCCTTGATCTCGTGCACGGTGTTGGAGAATTCCTTCCAGAAATCGCGCAAGACATCCTTCCACGACAATTCGCCGGCGGAGATGCGGTCGAGCTTCTCCTCGAGCGCAGCGGTGAAGTCGAACTCGACATAGCGGTCGAAGAAGCTTTCCAGGAAAGCCGTGACCAGACGGCCCTTGTCCTCGGGAACGAGGCGCTTGCCGTCGAGATTGACGTATTCGCGGTCGCGCAGGGTCTGCAGCGTCGAGGCGTAGGTCGACGGGCGCCCGATGCCGAGCTCTTCCATCTTCTTGACGAGCGTTGCCTCGGTGAAGCGGGCAGGGGGCTCGGTGAAGTGCTGGGCGGTCTCGACCGACTGGCGGCTGACGGCCTCGCCCGCCTCCATTGCCGGCAGCCGGCGGCTGTCCTCGTCCTCCTCGTCGTCGCGGCCTTCCTGGTAGAGCGACAGGAAGCCGTCGAACCGGACCACCTGGCCGGTCGCACGCAGGACGGCCGTGCCGGACGGCGCCTTGGCGTCGATGTCGGCCGTGGTCCGTTCCAGAACAGCCGATTCCATCTGCGAGGCGATGGTGCGCTTCCAGATCAGTTCATAGAGGCGCGCCGCATCCGGATCGAGATAGCGGGCAACGTCGCGCGGGCGCCGGGTCAGTTCCGTCGGCCGGATGGCCTCGTGCGCTTCCTGGGCGTTCTTCGCCTTGGAGGAATAGTGGCGGGGCTTTTCCGGCACGTATTCGGGACCGTAGTCCTTGCCGATCACCTTGCGGGCGGAGGCGATGGCCTCGCCGGCGATCTGCACGCCGTCGGTACGCATATAGGTAATGAGACCGACGGTCTCGCCGCCGATATCCGCGCCCTCATAGAGCTTCTGCGCGACCTGCATGGTGCGGGCGGCGGCGAAGCCGTATTTGCGCGAGGCCTCCTGCTGCAGCGTGGAGGTGGTGAAGGGCGCTGCCGGATGGCGGCGCTGCGGCTTGGATTCGACATTGGCGACGGTCAGCGTGGCGGCGCGCAGGGCGGCGGCGATCTTTTCCGCCTGCTCCTCGTTGGCAATGTCGAGGCGCCCGAGCTTCTTGCCCTCGAAGGTCGCGATGCGCGCCTGGAAGGCGGCGCCGGCCGAGGTCTGCAGGTTGGCAAGCACCGACCAGTATTCCTGGCGCACGAAGCGCTCGATCTCCGCTTCCCGGTCGCAGACGAGACGCAGCGCGACCGACTGGACGCGCCCGGCGGAGCGGGCGCCCGGCAGCTTGCGCCAGAGGACCGGCGACAGGGTGAAGCCGACGAGATAGTCGAGCGCGCGGCGCGCAAGATAGGCATCGACCAGCGGTTCGTCGATGTCGCGCGGATTGGCCATCGCGTCGAGCACCGACTTCTTGGTGATGGCATTGAAGACCACGCGCTGGACCGGCATGTCCTTCAGCGCCTTCTTCTGCCGGAGCACCTCCAGCACGTGCCACGAAATGGCCTCGCCCTCGCGGTCGGGGTCAGTGGCGAGAATGAGCCTGTCGGCGCCTTTCACGGCACGGACAATGTCGTTCAGGCGTTTCTGGGACTTGGCGTCCACATCCCAGGTCATGGCGAAGTCGTCGTCCGGAAGGACGGACCCGTCCTTGGCGGGGAGGTCGCGGACATGGCCATAGGAGGCAAGGACCTGATAGTCCGAGCCAAGGTACTTGTTGATTGTCTTGGCCTTGGCCGGCGATTCCACGATGACGATATTCATGAGACCCCAAAAGGAACACGGGCGCTCCGCTCCGGCGGAGCGGCGGTACAATTTTGACCAGCATGCGCGACTGACGCGGGACGATCCCCCAATTGCATGGCCGCTGTCAAATGACCTTTCCCGCGGGACGGGTCAAGGGCTGCAGGGCGCACAGGGGGCCGATTGTCCTGCGGACAGCGGACGCAGCGGGAACAATTCTGCTCCCGCCAGTTGCGGGACGAGGCCCGGCATCCTCTCGCGGGAGAGCGGGTCGGAGGTGGGCGCAGCGCTTTTCGTCGGTCAGGGAAAGGATCGAGAAGCGCCTTCACCTGTCCGGTTGGCGACAATTGAAAATCGAAGGGCTACCTTGCAACCAATCGTTTTTAACGTGTAGTATGATTGTAGAAAACCAAAGGTTGTATAACTTTCGCCAGCCGTCAAAATCGGCCAATTATCGGGTCACGAAATGCCGATCGAATCCCACAAGGACCGCTCCGAAGCCGCGCGCTACTGCGCCCAGATATGCCGGGAGTTGAGGGATCTGGCATCTCATAACGAATTGGATTTCTTAGCATATTTACTTGAGATGGCACGCGTTGAAGCTTTCGACCGGCATGCCGACATCGAGCATGCGACCGCGGAAAAGGTCGCGCAAAGGTGAATTTTACCTGAGGTTGTGTTCGTAGCGGAAGTTGCACGGTGTCTTGATGACCTTTGCAGAACTCCAAAAATAGGTTGTATTTTATGCAATCACAACCCAACCCGGGGTAGGCAGCGGCGCCATTCGGGTTGTTGGCGTTCCCGATGAAGACGTGACGACGACGGCTATGCCCGGGAACGGCAATGCCGATCGGATTTGGCGAACCCGCTTTGCGATCGGCAACAGTTTGATTTTACGGATGGAAATCCGCCTGGCGGTCAGCGGCTGTCGATCAGGCTGATCTTCTGGCCGCGGTGGCGCTCAAGGCGACCGGCAAGCTCGAGTTCCAGCAGGATGACATGGACGATGCGCGCCTCGACGCCGGTGTGGCGGATGACCTCGTCGACCTCTACCGGCGAACCGCCAAGCGCCGCAAGAACCCTGTCTCTCGCCGTGTCGTCGACGCTCGGCGGACGAGGCTGATGGTCGGGAGCGGCAGGTTCGGCGATGTCCAGCGGTATGATCGGATCGCCGAGCTGCCGGCGGGGGCCGAGGCTTTCCAGCACGTCCTCGCCGCTGGCAACCAGTGTCGCACCCTCGCGAATGAGGCGGTTGCCGCCTTCGGAACGCGGATCCAGCGGCGATCCGGGAACGACGAAGACCTCGCGGTTCTGCTCGGCGGCGAAGCGGGCCGTGTGCAGGGAGCCGGAGGCGCGCGCCGCCTCGATCAGGACGGTTGCAAGCGACATGCCCGAAATCAGGCGGTTGCGGCGCGGGAAATCGCGGGCGCGAGGCTTCCAGCCGAACGGCATCTCGCTGACGATGGCGCCGCCGCGCTCGGCTATATCCCGGTAAAGGTCCCGGTTTTCCGGCGGATAGACGACATCGACGCCGCCGGCGAGGACGGCGAGGGTGCCGCCGGCAAGGGCGGCGCGATGGGCGGCCGCGTCGATCCCGCGGGCAAGGCCCGAGACGATCGTGTAACCGGCGGAGGAGAGATGAGCGGCGATTTCGGTCGCGATCTTCTGCCCGGCAAGCGAGGCGTTGCGGGCGCCGACCATGGCGATGGCGTCCTCTTGGGCGAGGCGGTCGTCCGAGCCGAGCACGGCGATCAGCGGCGGCGCCCCGTCGACATGGCGCAGCAGCGGCGGGTACCCGTATTCGCCCAGTGCGCGGAAGCGCCCGCCGAGACGCGTCAGTGCTGCGGTCTCTTCTTCCGCCTCGGCCTGCGAGGCGACGCGAATGGTTCTCTTGCCGCCCTTGCGGGAAAGCTCGGGCAGGGCGGCAAGCGCGGCCTCGGCCGAACCGGTGTGGTTGATCAGTTCGCGAAAGGTGATCGGCCCGACATTCTCGGAGCGGATGAGGCGCAGCCAGGCAAGCCGCTGGCGATCCGTCAGGACGCGGCCGCGCCCCGCTTCGGATCGCTCCGTGGTCATCCCTTGGATCCGATGCGGCCTTCAGTGCCCTTGAGAAGACGTCCGATGTTCTCGTGATGCCTGGCCCACAGGATCAGTGACAGGAGACCCATCAGTTCGGCGAACTGCACCCGGTCGAAGACGAGGTAGAGCAGGAGCGGTGTCGCGAGACTGGCGACCAGCGCCGAGAGCGAGGAATAGCGGGAGACAAGGGCGACGCCGATCCAGATGACGGCGAAGGCAAGCGCTGCCGGCCAGAACAGGCCGAGCAGGATGCCGAGATAGGTGGCAACGCCCTTGCCGCCGCGAAACTTCAGCCAGACCGGAAAGAGATGCCCGAGGAAAGCGCCCAGGCCGGCCATCACCATGATGTCGGGTCCGCCGAAGCGCCCGGCCACCCAGACGGCGAGCGTGCCCTTCAGCATGTCGCCGATGAGGGTCAGTGCGGCGAGATGCTTCTTTCCGGTACGCAGCACGTTGGTCGTGCCGATATTGCCGGAGCCGATCTTGCGAATGTCCCCTTCGCCGGCAAGGCGGGTGATGACAAGGCCGAAGGGTATGGAGCCCAGCAGATAGCCGAAAACGAGGGCTGCTAGAAAATAGGGCAGGGCCAGGCTCCAGCTGATCGGGTCGGGCACGCGCAGCCTCCGGTTGTGATCGTGGTGCAATCCTAGGACGAGACGATGCGTCCCGCAACGATGGTCTGGAGGACCTGCCCGGAAAACCGCGCGTCCTCGAAGGGCGTGTTCTTCGAGCGTGAGCGGATCCGGGCCTTGTCGAGAACCCAGGGCCGGTCCGGGTCGAAGACGACGAGATCGGCCGGAGCGCCTTTGGCAAGGCTTCCCCCCGGAAGACCGAGACGGCGGGCGGGATTGCAGGTCATGGCCGCCAGCAGGGCCGGGAGCGGCACCTCGCCGGCATGCACGAGCCGCAGCCCGGCCGCCAGCAGGGTTTCCAGGCCGATGGCGCCGTCGGCGGCCTCCGCGAAGGGATGGCGCTTGGTCTCGACGTCCTGCGGGTCGTGATTGGAAACGATGACATCGATCGTGCCGGCGGCGAGCGCCGCGACCATGGCCAGGCGCTCTTCCTCGGCGCGCAGCGGCGGCGACATCTTGAAGAAGGTCCGGTAGGGGCCGATGTCGTTCTCGTTCAGCGTCAGGTGATTGATCGAGATGCCGCAGGTGACGTCGAGGCCGTTCTGCTTCGCGCGGCCGACGGCGGCGGTACTGTCGGCGCAGGAGATCGTCTGGGCGTGATAGCGGCCGCGCGTCAGCGCGGCGAGGCGCAGGTCCCGCTCGACCATGATGATCTCGGCCTCGCGCGGGCTGGAGGGCAGGCCTTTCCAGCTCGCCGAAAGGCTCTCGTTGATGACGCCACCGCCGGCCAGGTCCGGATCCTCGGTATGGTGCATCACCAGCGCGTCGAAGTCGCGGGCATAGGTCAGCAGCCGCCGCATCATGCCGGAATGGGTGACGGAGCGATGGCCGTTGGAGAAGCCGACGGCGCCGGCCTCGCGCAGCAGGCCGATCTCGCTCATCTCCTCGCCGCCGAGCCGCTTGGTGAGGGCGGCAAGCGGGTGGACATTGACCACCGCCGTGTCGCGGGCGCGCCGCAGGATGAAGTCGACGAGCGCCGGATCGTCGATGACCGGGTCGGTCTGCGGCGAGGTGACGATGGTCGTGACGCCGCCGGCCGCCGCCGCCTGGCTGGCGCTTGCAAGCGTCTCGCGGTGTTCGCCGCCGGGTTCGCCGACGGTGACGCCGATGTCGATCAGGCCGGGGGCCACGACCGCGCCGGCCACGTCGATCACCTGCGTGCCCTCCGGCATGCCCTGGTTGAGGGCGCTTGCCCCGGCAGCGGCGATGCGGCCGTCGATGAGCAGCACGGAGCCTGGTTCATCAAGACCGCCGGCCGGGTCGATGACGCGGGCATTGGCGAGAAGGATCGGGGTCGGGATCGCCGCCATGGTTGTCCTCCTCAATTGTTCGGCAGGTGGGCGGCAAGCGCCTCGAGAACGGCCATCCGCACGGCAACGCCCATTTCGACCTGCTCGCGGATCAGGCTTTGCGGCCCGTCGGCGATCTCCGGATCGATCTCCACGCCCCGGTTCATCGGGCCGGGATGCATGACGAGCGCGTCCGGTTTGGCGCTGTCGAGCTTGTCCCGGTCGAGGCCGTAATAGCGGAAATACTCGCGCACGGAGGGAATGAAGGAGCCGGCCATGCGTTCGCGCTGAAGCCGCAGCATCATGACGATGTCGGCACCGGCCAGCCCCTTGCGCATGTCCTGGAACACCTCGACACCCATCTGGGCGATGCCGTTCGGCAGCAGGGTGGAGGGCGCGACGACCCGCACCCTTGCACCCAGCGCATTGAGCAGGATGATGTTGGAGCGGGCGACACGCGAATGCAGGATGTCGCCGCAGATGGCGACCGTCAGGCGGGCGATCCCGCCCTTGTGGCGGCGGATCGTCAGGGCGTCGAGCAGTGCCTGGGTGGGGTGCTCGTGGGCGCCGTCGCCGGCATTGACGACCGAGCATCCGACCTTCTGCGCCAGAAGATGCACCGCGCCGGCTGCGTGATGGCGAACGACGATGATGTCGGGATGCATCGCGTTCAGCGTCGCGGCCGTGTCGATCAGCGTCTCGCCCTTCTTCACCGAGGACGAGGAGACCGACATGTTCATGACGTCCGCGCCGAGCCGCTTGCCGGCGATCTCGAAGGACGACTGCGTCCGCGTCGAGGCCTCGAAGAAGAGGTTGATCTGGGTGCGGCCGCGCAGGACGGACTTTTTCTTCTCCACCTGCCGGCTGATCTCGACGGCGGCTTCCGCCCTGTCGAGAAGGGCGGTGATCTCGTGGGGCTGCAGGCCCTCGATGCCGAGAAGGTGGCGGTGCGGATAAAGCTCCGCGAGAGGAGATGTCGGTGTGCTCATTAAAGCCTACCCTATAGGCGCTGCGGGCCAGGGGCTCAAGCGCCGAGACTGCTTCTCCACCGGGTTGGCCGCACGCATAGCGCTGCTAGGCGGCAAGAAGCAGGACAAGCGGCATGGTGACGGCCGCGACCAGCGTCTGCAGTGTCAGGATCTCGGCCATCAGCGGTGCATCGCCCCCCATCTGGCGGGCCAGAAGATAGGCATTGCCGGCGGAGGGAACCGACATGGCGATCATCACCGCCGTGAAGGCCGGCCCGTGCACGCCGATCAGGGTGGCGAAGAGGAAGCCGAAGAGCGGCATGACGGCGAGCTTGAGGATGGTGGCGCTCGTCAATGCGGGGCCGGGTCGGCGCAGGGAGCCCAGATTGAGCCCGGCGCCGACGCAGACGATGCCGATGGGCAGTGCCGCGCTGCCGAGGATCTCCAGCGTCGACCAGGCGAAGCGCGGCAGCGGCAGGCCGGTCACGTTGATCGCAAGCCCGACGGCGGTCGACCAGATCAGCGGGTTGCGGGCGAGGTCGAGCGCGATCTTGGCGGCGCCCGGCGCCTCGCCGCTGGCAAAACGCGACAGCACCAGGACGTTGATGATGTTGAGAAGCGGGATCATCGCCACCACCGCCACGGCCAGCAGGGCGACGCCGTCGGCGCCCAGCAACTCGTCGGCGATGGCCAGCGCGACAAAGGTGTTCCAGCGCGTCGCGCCCTGGAAGACGGAGGAAAAGCGCGGGCCGTCAATGCCGAAGCTGCGCTTGAGGAGCGGTTGAAGGGCAAGGGTCAGCGCCGTCATCGCGAAGATGGACAGGACCAGGGCGGCACTCATCTCGAAGGCGGGAATGGCCATGAAGTCGGTGCGGGCGACGGTCGAGATGATGATGGCGGGAAACAGCAGGAAATAGGCGATCTTCTCGATGCCGCGCCACTGGTCGCCGGTGATGAGGCCCATGCGGGCAACGACATGGCCGGCGGCAATGACGAGGAGGACCGGAACGAGCGCGTTGAGGATGCCGTTCACGGCGAGAGATCCCGTTGCTGCGCGCTGCGCGCCAGATGGGCGAGACGGTCGAGATAGCCCTGGAGGATGAAGGCCGCGGCCATCTTGTCGACCAGTTCGGCGCGGCGCGCGCGCGAGCGGTCGGCCTCGATCAGCGTGCGCGTGACGGCGGCCGTCGACAGGCGCTCGTCCCAGGCGGTCATCGGCAGGTCCGTCAGCGGTGCCAGGTTGCGGGTGAAGGAGCGGGTTGCCTGGACCCTGGGCCCCTCGGAACCGTCCATGTTCAGCGGCAGCCCGATGACGAGGCCGCAGATCTCGTGTTTGGCGCAGACTTGCAGCAGGAGGGCGGCGTCGAGACCGAACTTCTTCCGGCGGATGGTCTCCAGCGGCGAGGCGATGCCGCGCCCGAGATCCGAAAGCGCAAGGCCGATCGTCTTGGTGCCGAGATCGAGCCCGAGCAGCCGGCGCCCCGGGGGCAGGACAGCGGCGAAATCTTCGTGCGACAGGAGTGGATCGTGGGCCATCTTCCGGCTTTAGCACGGCGATGCGCGGGCGAACAGATCGCGGGATTGCCCTCGCTGCACAGGCGGCTAGATTCCCACCGGACATTCAGCCTGCGGGAGCGGATCCCGGGGCAAACCCGAAAACCTTGAGGCAACGCAATGAAGATCACCCATCTCGGCCATGCCGCCTTTCGCGTGGAAATTCCCGGCGCGACGATCCTGATCGACCCGTTCCTGTCGCAAAGCCCGTCCTTTCCCGCCGATATGAGCGTCGAGCAGGCAAGCGAAGGGGTTACCCATATCCTGCTGACCCACGGGCATGACGACCATATCGGCGACACGATCGCCATCGCCAAGGCGACCGGTGCGCAGGTCACGGCGAATTTCGAAGTGGCCATGTGGGTGCAGTCGCAGGGGCACGAGAACATCAACCCGATGGGGTGCGGCGGGACCGTCGATGTGGGGCCCTTCACTGTGTCGCTGACCCAGGCGCACCACAGTTCTTCGTCGCTCGCCGGCGGCTGGCCGCCGGTCTATATGGGCCAGCCGAACGGCGTGGTGGTGCGCGCCGCCGGACAGCCGGTGCTCTACCACATGGGCGATACAGACATTTTCGGAGACATGGCGCTGGTCAACGAGCTCTACGCGCCGAAGGTCGGCATCGTGCCCATTGGCGACCGCTTCACGATGGGCGCGCGCACGGCCGCACTCGCCTGCCGGCGCTTCTTCGACTTCGACACGGTCATTCCCTGCCACTTCGGCACGTTCCCGATCCTCGACCAGTCGGCGGATGCCTTCGTCGCCGAGATGGGCGACCAGGCGGACCGCGTGAAGGTGACGGCGCCCGGCGGATCGCTGGAGGTGTGAGGCCGGGGCCTTGTCTGGGCGTGTTTGTTGCCTATGTATCGATCGAGTGCGCCGCCTATTGCACGGCAGGGGCGGTTGTGCGAATAATCGATTACTCCGTTGCGTCCCGCTACGTTTTAAGGTCGTAACGGCATAAAAGGGCTCCTGCGGGAGCCCTTGCTATTTCTGGATCTTGATTGGATTGCGAATGGATCGTTGCGCCGTTTTCGTAGACGCGGGCTATCTTTTTGCGCAGGGAAGCGCGGCAATCACAGGCAGCAAGAAGTCGCGTGACCAATTGCTTCTGAATGCCTCGGTTGCTGTTGATGCGTTGATAGCGTTTGCCTGCAGGAAAGCGACGGATTGCCGGATTCTCCGAATCTACTGGTATGATGGCGCGATAGGTGGAGTACGTCCCACATCCGACCAAGCCCTCGTTGCGAACTTTGATAATGTGAAACTGAGGCTTGGCTTCGTAAACAGTCATGGTCAGCAGAAGGGCGTCGATTCCCTCATTGTGACGGATCTTATCGAACTTGCCCGCCTGAAGTCGATTACGGATGCTGTTTTGCTTTCTGGCGACGAAGACGTCCGTGTCGGCGTTCAGATTGCTCAGAACTATGGCGTGCGGGTCCATCTGCTTGGGATCGCACCAAGCCGCGGCTCGCAGTCGCAGCAGCTTATGCAGGAAGCCGATACGACGAGCGAGTGGGACGGCGGGTTCGTGTCGACATTCTTGAGCTTGCGTGAAGGGTCCGGTGCCCCTTCGGAGGCGGCAGAACTGGCAGCGGCAACACCACTCGCCGACAACGGAACGTTCGACACCGATAAGATCAAAATTGCCGTGACGTCCTTTGTCGAGAAGCTCGAAGAGACGGACATCAAGGGAATTGAGGCGTACTGGGAGATGAATCGTGGCGTTCCGCCGGATCTTGACCGGAAACTGCTCCCCTTCTGTGGTTCTGCCCTTCGGCGAAACCTCGAGAAAGACGAAATCCGGTTTATGCGATCTTTTTTTCGAGCAGTCGTGAAAGCGCGGGGCAATTCGCCGAGCTGAAGCATGCCAGACGTCTGGACAGACAGAGAATGTTCACGTAATGTTCTCACCTGTCCAGAACGGGTGTCGCCATGACCAACATTGTCCGTCCCTTTTCTCCCGGTGCGAAAGCGTTGCCGTTTCGTTCCCGCCTTGACGATTACATCGTGGCCCTGTCGCGCGGCGACCTTGCCGGTGCCGCCCGCGCCCATTTCGCGCCCGACATCCGTCTCTACGACAACGGCTCGCTCGCCGCCGACGGGCTCGAGGCGGTGCTGCGCAAGATGATGCCGGTGTTGCGCCGGTTCACCATGCTGCGCGGCACGGTCGACGATCTCGTCTGCGACCGGGCCCGGGAAATGGCGGAGTTCGCCTGCCGCTTCGACGGGGTGGATGTCGACGGCCGGATGGTGCGCGAGACGGTGATCTTCCGCCAGAGCTGGCGGCTGGGGCGGATCGTGGAGGAACGCCAGGAGCGGGGCGGGCGCGTCGACCGGGCCTTTGGCGACGACCGGCTGCTGCGCAGTCTCGTCAGCGGCGCGCGGGCGATGCCCGCTGGCGACGGCGGGCGTATTTGCGCCTGAGCGTGGGCATGAGCGCGGGCCTGATCGTGGGCTGTGTCTTGCAGGCCGAAGGAAGCGGGTGGTATAGGCCGTCGGGCAAGGCGGAGCGTTCGCGTCGCCAGCCGTCATTCTGGAGAGGCCGTACCGGGTTGTCCCGCGTGGGGCCGCCGGAGGAACGGGCCGGTTCCAAGCTTCTGGAGAATTCGCATGTCCGTCGATATCGATACGGTGAAGCGCGTCGCCCATCTGGCGCGGATCAAGGTCACGGACGACGAGGCCGGGAAGATGACCGGCGAGCTCAACACGATCCTGGCCTTTGTCGAGCAGCTTGACGAGGTCGACGTCGAGGGCGTCGAGCCGATGACCTCGGTGGTCAAGCAGGAGATGAAGAAGCGTCAGGACGTGGTCACCGATGGCGGCTATCCGGACAAGGTGACGGGCAACGCGCCGGCTTCCGACGACAATTTCTTCATGGTCCCGAAGGTCGTGGAATAGGATCATGGCCTTCGTGGTGGGTGTCGAAAGCCCGCTGAGCAACGAGATGCGGAGCCTGATCGGCGAGTTGAACGCCGTCCTGCTGACGCTGTCGCCGCCCGAGCACTGCCATCACATGAGCGTCGAGGAGATGGCGGCTCCGGACACGACCGTCTTCGTCGCCCGCGATGCGGAAAGCCGAGCGGCGCTGGGCTGCGGCGCGCTGCGCCGGCATGGCGGCGGCATCGGCGAAGTGAAGCGCATGTATACCCGCGCGGCGGCGCGAGGGCTTGGCGTCGGCGGCGAAATCCTCGGCCGCGTCGAGGCCCTGGCGCGCGAGGAGGGGCTTTGCGAACTGGTGCTGGAGACCGGCGGCCGGCACGAAGCGGCCTGGCGGGTCTATGAGCGCGGCGGCTTTTCCCGCTGCCCGCCGGTCCTCGATTATCCCGATACGCCCTTTTCCGTCTTCTACCGCAAGGCGCTGGCGGAGGCCGGCGAGGCCTTGCGGACTTGACGGGAGCCGCGCGGGGCGCGAGACAGGCGCAACGACATGCCGTGACCGTGCG
The DNA here is from genome assembly GCF_965276915.1 of Stappia sp. Lineage (GTDB taxonomy): Bacteria > Pseudomonadota > Alphaproteobacteria > Rhizobiales > Stappiaceae > Stappia. Next base: position 3,787,499 of record NZ_OZ255709.1, on the reverse strand, counting down.
GCGCAGACCATTCCAGCGTGACCAAGTCCCAGCGAGACGACCCTGATGACCGAGCTGACGAAACTGACCCTGGCCGAGGCCCGCGACCGGCTCGCCGCCCGCGAGATCAGCGCAACCGATCTGACGAACGCCTATCTTTCGGCGATCGAGGCGGCCAATCCGTCGATCAACGCCTATGTCGCGGTCACGGCCGACCGGGCGCGGGAGATGGCGGCGCGCTCGGACGAGAAGCTCGCCCGGGGCGAGGGCGGGGCGCTGGAAGGCATCCCGCTCGGCATCAAGGACCTGTTCGCCACCGAAGGGGTCCACACCCAGGCCTGCAGCCACATCCTCGACGGCTTCAGGCCGCCGTATGAATCGACCGTGACCGCCAATCTGTGGGCCGATGGCGCGGTCATGCTCGGCAAGCTGAACATGGACGAGTTCGCCATGGGGTCGTCGAACGAGACGTCCCATTACGGCAATGTCGTCAATCCGTGGCGGCGCGCCGGCTCCAACGAGGCGCTGGTGCCGGGCGGCTCGTCGGGCGGTTCGGCCGCGGCCGTTGCCGCATCGCTGTGCCTTGGCGCGACGGCGACGGACACGGGCGGCTCGATCCGCCAGCCGGCGGCGCTGACCGGCACTGTCGGCATGAAGCCGACCTACGGGCGCTGCTCGCGCTGGGGCGTCGTCGCCTTTGCCTCCTCGCTCGACCAGGCCGGACCGATCACCCGGACGCTGCGCGACAACGCGATCATGATGCGCTCGATGGCCTCGACCGATCCGAAGGACACGACCTCGGTCGACATGCCGGTCCCCGACTACGAGGCGGCGATCGGCCGTTCGGTCAAGGGGCTGAAGATCGGCATTCCGGCCGAGTACCGCGTCGAGGGAGTGCCCGACGAGGTCGACGCGCTGTGGGCCAAGGGCATCGAGTGGCTGAAGGCGGCCGGCGCCGAGATCGTCGAGATCAGCCTGCCGCACACGAAATACGCGCTGCCGGCCTATTACATCGTCGCGCCGGCGGAGGCCTCGTCCAATCTCGCCCGCTATGACGGCGTGCGCTATGGCTTGCGGGTTCCCGGCGAAGACATTGCCGACATGTATGAAAACACCCGCGCCGCCGGTTTCGGAGCCGAGGTGAAGCGGCGCGTGCTGATCGGCACCTATGTGCTTTCCGCCGGCTATTACGATGCCTATTACCTGCGTGCCCAGAAGGTCCGCACCCTGATCAAGCGCGACTTCGACGTGGCTTTCGAGGCCGGCGTCGACGCGATCCTGACGCCGGCAACGCCGGATGCGGCCTTCGCGCCGGGCGCCTTCAGCGGCGATCCGGTGCAGATGTATCTCAACGACATCTTCACCGTGACGGTGAACATGGCCGGCCTTCCGGGGCTTGCCGTGCCGGCCGGCCTCAACCGCGACGGGCTGCCGCTCGGGCTGCAGCTGATCGGCCGTCCGTTCGACGAGGAAACGCTCTACACGCTCGGCCATGTGCTCGAGGAGGCCGCCGGCCGCTTCGAGCCGGCGAAGTGGTGGTAGGCGGATCCTGAATCAATTTTCGCGCAGAATCCTGCAGGAATTGCGCGAAACATTATCGAAATTGTCGCATCGAATTGCGCGTCAACAGGCCCGGAAGGTACGCCGTCCGGGCTTTTTTCGTTTTCCGGCCGCCTGTACGCCCCTCAATCCGGTCCAGTGCCGGCGGATCATGCGCCGGAACAGGCTCCAAAACAGGGCTCCAGAATAGGCGCACAAACAGGAGCGGGGACAGACAAGGGCGTGCGCTTCCGGATTTCAGCTCGCGGCGGCGCGCCGCCAGCCGGCGGCCAGTAGGCCGGCGCCGATCATCATCGAACCGCCGGCCCGGTTGATCCACATCCGCACACCGGGCTTGCGGATGCGGGTGCGGACCATCGACGCCATCAGCCCGTAGGCGGCGGCGTTGAGCGTGGCCAGCGCGATGAACGTCACCTCCAGGATCGCCATCTGCGGCAGCAAGGGCTGCGCCGTGTCGAGGAACATCGGCAGGAAGGCGACGAAGAAGACGATGCTCTTCGGGTTGAGCGCCGTCACCGCATAGGTGTGCAGGGCGATCCGCAGGGCCGGCGCGCGCGGTGCGCCGGGTTCGACATCCGGGGTGACTGCCACCGGCGCCCGCCACAGCTTGATCCCGAGCCAGACGAGATAGGCGCCGCCGATCCATTTCAGCGCGGTAAAGAGCGTCGCCGAGGTGGCCAGCAGCGCGCCGAGGCCCAGCATCGAGGCCGTCATCGCGGTCAGGTCCCCAAGGGCGACGCCGATGATCGTCGCCGAGGCCGCCGCGCGGCCGTGCCCGAGCGCGTAGGCGACGACCAGCAGAATGGTCGGGCCCGGGATGGCGAGAAGCACGAAGGAGGCGGCGGAAAAGGCCAGCCATGTTTCAAGGGTCATGCATTGCTCCTGTGTCTGTTCGCTCCGCGAAGCAATCCACAGTCGCGCGCGCCTGAAAAGGGAAAAACGGGCCGGATGTCCTTTTGGGTAGAGAGGCGGTTCGCGAAGGGCCGTCCTTTGGGCGGACTGGCACCCTGGCGGGCTGGCACCCTGGCGGGCTGGCACCTTGGCTGACTGGCACCCTGGCGGACTGGCACCCTGGCGGACTGGCACCGGGGAACCAACCGGGGTGCGATGCGTTGGCCCAACGTGTCCCAACCCGGCTCAAGGACCGAATTGTTCAATGAACGATACCCCCACCGAGAAAACCCCGCAGGAGGTCCGGCAAGGCCGTCGCGGCCGTCCGGTGCTGCTTGTGCTTGTCGTCAGTGCCGCGATTGCCGCGCTTGGCCTGGCCATCGTCGGCCTGATCTATTCCGCCGGCGCATGATCTCCCGTCGAGGAACCGGACAGGCCGCGCCGACCATCGGCCGAAGGCGGTCCGAAACGCCTGCGATAGCTTGACGGCGTCACGCCGAAACGCGCGCGGAACTGCCGCCGGAGACTGTCCGCGGAGCCGAAGCCGCAGGCAAGCGACACGTCCTCGAGCGGCCGGTCGGGCCGTGTTTCGAGCAGCAGTTGCGCGGCGCGCAGCCGCTCCCGCAGGACGAAGGCGCCGGGCGTCAGCCCGGTCGCGCCGATCACGCGACGGTGAAACGTCCGCTCGCTCATGCCGGCACGCCGCGCCAGGGCGTCGATGCTGATCGGGGCGCCGAGGTTGGCCCGGATCCAGTCGAAGACCGGGCCGAGCCGGCCGCTTTCATGCGCGCGCGGCACCGGAGCAGCGACGAACTGCGCCTGGCCGCCGTCGCGATGCGGCGGCACCACCAGGCGGCGGGCGACATCGTTGGCGAGGCGCGCGCCGAAGTCGCGGCGCACCACATGCAGGCAAAGGTCGATGCCGGCAGCGGACCCGGCCGCCGTCAGGATGTCGCCCTCGTCGACATAAAGCGTGTCCTCGATGAAGTCGATTTCCGGAAAACGGTCTTTCAACACAGGCAGATAGCGCCAGTGGGTCGTCGCGCGGCGGCCGTCGAGAATGCCGGCCTGCGCCAGCACGACGGCTCCCGAGCACAGCGACATCAGCCGCGCCCCGCGCCGGTGCTGTTTCCTGAGGGCCTCCGTCAACCGGTGCGGGACCGGCTCGGCAAGGCCGCGCCAGCCGGGAATGACGATGAGATCCGCCTCGTCCAGCGCGTCCAGCCCGGCATCGACCGAGACGGAGAGCCCGCCTGCGGCCCGCAAGGGCCCGTCCTCGGCGGCGCAGACGGAAAAGCGGTACCAGCCGGGACCGGCTTCCGGCCGGGGCAGGCCGAAGACCTCGTAGGCGACACCGAACTCGAACGTGCAGAGCCCGTCATAGGCGATCACATGGACATTGGGCGGGGTGTTCATGCGGGGGCTCGCGACGACGGGATTGGCAGGATCTGTCGGATCATAGTTCTTCCTGCCACTGGCCGCCAGCCGGCGTGCCGCGCAATATCGGCCGGCAACATCCTGACCGGAGAATTTTCATGGCCAGCCCCGTTACCGAAATCGCGCCTGCCACCGCCGACGTGGTGCTCGCGCATTACCGCAAGCGTCTTTCCTTCGAGACCGACTGCGCCGATGTCCATGCGGCGCAGGCAGCGGGCGCGGCGGACTTTGTCCTCTGCGATGTGCGCGGCACGGAGGCCTACGGACGGGCGCATGTGCCCGGCGCGATCAGCCTGCCGGTCGGCAAGATGAGCGAGCGGCGCATGGCCGAGTGGCCGGCGGAAACGCTCTTCGTCGTCTATTGCGCCGGGCCGCATTGCAACGGCACCGACAAGGCGGCGATCCGCCTCGCGAGCCTTGGCCGCAAGGTGAAGGTGATGATCGGCGGCATGACCGGCTGGGCCGACGAAGGGTATGCCTTTGAGGGGGAGGGGGTGCCGTGAGCGCCGCCGGGCGAAGGGCGGCGATCCGGTGGGACATGGCGCGTCCGGTGTCGTCGCCTTCGGCTGCTGCTCAGGCGATACCGGATGCTCGGCAGCCAGTATCTCCAGTGAGGTGGCAGGATCCGGCAGAAGTTACGAAGGCGTTTTAACGTCAATCCGTTATGAAGAAGCAGTGCCAGGCGACATGTGCTTTCCGAAAACCGCTATGCTTTGGGAATTGCCGCCCAAGGCGGCCCGAAGAAGAGTGCGCGTCACACGGGCTTCGTCGGCGGCGGCGAAGCCGCAGATGCGCCCCTGATCGAGAGGGTTGGAATGAACGGTATCGAGCTTGAAGACTGGCTTCTTATACTGGTCGTATTGGCGATACCGGCCGTGGCCATCGTCGCGTTCAGATGTTCCTCCATCGCTTGGGTCAGGAGAATTTGGTGGATTCCGCTGACCCAACTCTTCTTGATGTTGGCGCTAATTTTCATAGACGAGCAGTGCGAAGGCGGATTTAAGTTTCCATGGGTCAACTGCGGTTATAAATTTTTGGATCAGTATGCAAATTCAATAGCCGGTCTGCTCGTCGTCAATATGATGTCAATTGCGTTCCTCCTTCCGGTAGCACTTGTAGCTCTAGCGATTACAGAAGTGATCTTGCGAAGAAACCGAAGATAACGCTCCTGCACTGGCAAGATTGGATGCATACCGTCCGGAAGACGGAACGGGAACTACCGCTAGAGACGCCCCAAAAACAGGGGGGCGCTACCGCCATTCTAGTCTCTTCCCGAAAAATACAGTTTCTTAGCGGCCTCATTGAAGACAATTACGGCGTTATGACTAGGGTTTGTCATTATTAAGTTGTCATTTTTCCCGTGAAATTCCATGAATTCATCTCTGATGCGATTGTCTGCGCATGCTTTTCCGGAAAGCAGTGTTATGCCGATGAATTGTGCTTCGAGAGACTCTTCGCTCTTGTAATTGGAAACGACGAAACCACCGGTTTCGATGCTGTCGGGATCGAAACGTTCGATATCATAAACCGCGAGCGTGCAGTCCATTTGCGAATTGAAGTATGTCAGCCTTGCGATCTCGAACCCGCCCGGGATTTGGGAACGGACCGCCGGTTCATACAACAAGTCGCACCCAAGCAAGACCGAGCACATGAGAACCGGAATGATCTTTTTCGGCATCGCGTTGGTTCATCTTGTTTGAGCTACCAACGGGTTCCTATCGTATGGGAATTGCATAATCCATCGGAACAGGTCCGGGTTTTCCATAGATTGGCGCAGAGCGAATTCGCGGAGCCTGACGGTCGGCAAGGTGAGCGATTTGCTATTGCCGAAATAAACTGTTGTCTCTATTCGATGGGACAATTGTTCACTGAATCAGTTTCCGCACTTTTTGAAAAGTAGCTGCAAATCGAGGTTGGTTGGCATGCGCAAGTGGTTTGTTCGATTAGTAGCTTTGGTAGTAATCGCGGGTGGAAGTTACACTGCCTATGATTATTACCGCGCCGGGTTTCATAAGCGACCAGATATGCCCGAGGGGGCTTTCTCCCACTCTTATAAAAATGGGCTGCGCGCTATCCTAGTTGGCATTTCGAACGAGGAAAAAACAAGGCGATATTTTGGCTTTCCTTTTGATGTTCCGTTCTATCTCAAAGATGAGTGGTCGTTTTGCTTCTCACCGGGTGAGGATGACCAAGAGAACGTCGTAGCTTTCATGAAAGAAAGAGATTGGCCTGGAATGAGATTCGAGGCCATTTGCAAGATCGAGGTGGGCGACGAAACTGTAGTGCGTGGTGTCATCGCATCGGTCCCGAGGCTTTAGCGACGCGCGAAGGCGTCAGGCGTTCTGCGGTTCGGCACTCCACCCCGGGAAGCCATTCCAGGCTCCCCGGGGGTTGGCTTCTACCTGTTGTCGACCTGGGCGCGCACGCGCACCAGCCCGAGCCGCGTGATGCGGTAGGGGCCGGAGTTGGACGAGGCGATCAGGCGGCGGCGCTTGAGCTTGCGGAAGAGCTCCAGCGTCATGCCGGCATGGTGCCAGCCTTCGCGGGTGACAATGCGCAACACGTCGATGCGGCCGCGCTCGTTCTTTTCGACGAGCACGCAGCCGCCCTGAGCGAGCAGGTGCAGGACCCGCTGCTCGGTCCTTGAAATATCCATCGGGATGTCAGTTCCGGAAGATGCAATTCGACCGTCGACTGCCGCAGCCCTTTTCGCATGCGGCGTCGTTCTGGGTTCTCGCCCGGTCGTCAATCAGGACCGGGCTTTACCGGGCCTCGCGGTTTCCGCGCATAAAATCTCCATCGAAAGACGATATCCCGATACCGCCAATGGCCGGCGGTTGCAATCGCGCCGGCAAGGAGGGCGGTCGCTCCGCCCGCCACCGTTGCGGATTTGCCGCAAGCGGCGGGTGCGTTGGTCGCAGGTCTGGTGGCAGGTCTGGCGGCTTTCCTTTTCAGCGCGGCGGACCTAAAACATGCTCATGACACCCGCCGAATCCCTTTCGCTGCTCTTCGGCCTGGCCGGCCTTCTCAACCCGTTCGCGCTGCTGATCGGCGCGGTGCTCGGCTGGTACGCGGATGCGCGCGCCAAGCTGATCATCGCCGCCTTTGCCGCGGCGGCCTTGAGCGTTTTGATCGACGCCTCGCTCAACCTGAGCGGGGTGCGCCCCGTCGGCGGCTATGACGGCGGGCCGCTGGCCGTGCTGCCGTTCCGCTTCGTCGGGGCGCTGCTGATCGCCATGTTCGTCTACGGCATCCGCAAGCGCGCGCGCCGCAAGCGCAAGTAGACCGGGCGAGGCTCAGTCCCGGTTTTCAGTCCATGTTTTCAGTCTTGGCCGGTCCAGCGGGCGAACAACTCGCCGTTGCGGCAATAGCCGGGCGTCCGCTCGGCACCGTCCTCATGCGCATCGAGCCAGCCGGCGCAGTCTCGCGGCCGGTCGCAGCCCATGCAGCGGTGGATGGCTGAGCGCAGCGTCGCCTCGAGGGTGATGTCCTGCGGCATCGCGTCGGTCGCCCCGACAGTGCGCATCATCCGGCCCATCAGGCCGGCCCTCTCGTCCAGGCGTTTCATCAGTCCCATTGTCGCGTCCTCCTGCTCCTCGCCATGCGGCGCCGGACCCCAGCCTATAATGGTTGCGGGTGAAACCGTTTGATCAGGATCAAGGCGAGAGGCGGGAGAAAGGCGGGCCGCGCCAAGCTCTCCGCGAATCTGCTAATGTCGCAGCGGTGCAACATCCGCACAGGCGGGGCTCCGCATGATCTCGCGTGTTTCGACCCCGACGGGCGTTGTTGCCGTCACCCCGATCACCAGGCTGCCGCCGCTCAATGTCGGCGATGTCATTGCCGTGCGGGTCGCCCGCCACATGGCCGACAATGTCATGCGCCTCGTCTCCGGCACGTTCCAGCTCGATGTCGAGGGCGAGGAGATGCTGCCCGTCGGGGCGCGCGCGAAACTTGCCGTGGAGCGGGGCGCGGACGGCGTGCGCTATCACGTCAGCCCCGAGGGCGAGAGCGCCGGGCGCTTCGCTGCCGCGGGTGCAGGCGCGCCGGCCCGCGAAGCCGCCGCCCTTGCCCGCATCACCGACCTGGCGACACGGCTGGCGGCGGACCAGGACGGGCTGGCGCCGCTTTACGCCGGCGCATCGGCCGCGGCACGCACCATGGCCGCCCTGCCGCCCGGCAACACGCTCTTTCCCCCGGCGGTGGCCGGCGCGCTGGCCGCGATCCTCGGGTTCCGGCTCGACGCGGGCGGGCGGCTCGATGGCACGGCACTGCGTCAGGCCTTGATGCGGATCGCCGGGCAGTCGGCGGGCGGCACGGGGCAGCCGCCGCCGGGCCTCGACACGCTTGACGAGGCGCTGGCCGGGCTGCTCCGCGCCTTGCGCGGCACGGCGGGAGAGCGGCAGGCGCCATCGCGCCAGGCCACCCCGCCGCCGCTGCCCGGCCTGACCCGACATCCGCGCGGGGAACGCCCGGCCCGGGCCAGCGGCGAGTTGCTCTCCGCGCTCGGCCGGCGCGATGCGCAAGGGGCGGCCGCGATGCTTGCGGCCAAGAGCGAGGCGGCACTGGCGAGGGGGCGGCTGGCGGCGCTTGCCTCGCGCGGGCTGCTTGCCGATGCGGGGGCGGGCGGCGACGCGGCGCTGTTCGACCGGGTGCTCGACCTGCCGCTGCTGATCGGCGGCGAGACGGCAGTGATTTCGCTGCAGGTCGGCCGCGACGACACGCCCGGCCACGAGGGCGAGGGCGCCCACGCCGCCTGGCGGCTGCGCTTTGCGCTCGACACGGACGGCACCGGCCCGGTGGAGGCGGTGGTCGGGCTCGACGGCGCCCGGCTCTTCGCCAGCATCTGGGCGGTGCGCGAGGAAATCCGCATGGCGCTCAACCAGCGCCTGCCGCGCCTTGCCGTGACGCTTGCCGATCTGGGGCTGGAGGTGATGGACCTCAAGGTGCTGGTCGGCCTGCCGGACGATCCGCCGGCGGCCTCCGGCCAGTTCGTGGACCGGGTCTCGTGAGCGGCGAGCGGCGGGAGCCGCCGGCCGTTGCGGTTGCGCTTCGCTACGACCATGCGGGTGCGCCGCGCGTCACCGCGAGAGGGCGCGGCGCCGTTGCCGCCCGCATGCTGGAAATCGCCGTCGAACACGGCGTGCCCGTGGAAGAGGACGAGGCGCTGGCCGAAGCGCTGTCGCAAGTGGAACTCGACCGGGAAATCCCGATCGAGCTCTTTGAGGCGGTTGCCGCCGTGCTGCGCTTCATCCTGGCGGAAAAGGGGCGGCTTTGAGGGAAGCGGACGCGCTGCGGCAACGAAATGACTTGCCAAACCTGAACCGAAATGGGAGTTCCGTCTCCCAAGCCGCCCGCACGCGCCCCCCTGGCGCGGCGGGGCAGTGTTCCGGGCGGGTCGTTATCTCATCCCCTCCTTCAGGGGGCTCGCTCCCAGGATTGGAAAGCCATTGTTGAACACCGACTGCCCGCCGAAGGAAAAGCCCCGCTCCTGGAACGCCTCGCTTGCCAGGTACCGCGAACCGAGCACGGCGCGCAGCGTCTTCGAGATCCTCGCCAGCCTGCTGCCCTTCGCGGCCCTGTGGGCGGCGGCGGCGCTGTTGGTGGCCAACGGCCAGTGGTGGGGCCTCGTCCTGACCGTGCCGGCGGCCGGGCTGCTGGTGCGGCTGTTCATGTTGCAGCACGATTGCGGGCACGGATCGCTGTTTACGCGGCGCGGGCTCAACGACTGGACGGGGCGGGCGCTCGGGGTGCTGACCTTCACCCCCTATGACTACTGGCGGCGCACCCATGCGATCCATCACGCCTCGACCGGCAATCTCGACCAGCGCGGCATCGGCGATGTCGACACGCTGACGGTGCGCGAATACCAGGCGCTGCCCCGGGCCGGCCGGCTGCGCTACTGGCTCTACCGGCATCCGCTGGTGATGTTCGGCCTCGGCCCGGCATGGCTGTTCGTGTGCCAGTACCGGCTGCCGGTCGGCCTGATGCGCGGCGGGCTGGAGCCGTGGGTCTCGACCCTTGCCACCAATTTCTGCATCGCCGGCATGGCAGCGCTGCTGATCTGGGCGGCCGGGCCCGTCCCGTTCCTGACGGTCCAGGGGCTGATCATCCTGATCGCGGCGACGGTCGGCGTCTGGCTCTTCTACGTGCAGCACCAGTTCGAGGAAACGCACTGGTCCGAGGCAGGCGAGTGGAACTACACGACCGCAGCGCTGGAGGGCAGCTCGCATTACGACCTGCCGCCGGTCCTGCAGTGGTTCACCGGCAATATCGGCATCCACCACGTGCATCACCTGTCGAGCAAGATCCCGTTCTACCGCCTCACCGAGGTGATGCGCGACTTTCCCGAGCTGCACGACATGAACCGCATCACCCTGCGTGAGAGCCTTGGCTGCGTGAAGCTGGTCCTGTGGGACGAAGACACCCGCCGGCTGGTCTCGTTCCGCCAGGCCCGTATGGCAAGGGCCGCGGCCTGAGGGGGAGAGGGGTGAGTTGATCATTCCGGCGGGCGGCGCCATATTGCCTGTCTGGCAATGGAGATGCGCGAATGTCCGCCCCGAACGCCCCGCCTGACAACAAGACCCGCAGCGACACCGGGCACGGCGCCAAGCCGCGCAAGCCGGGTTTCACCGTCGAGACGGCGGCCCAGCTGCGTGAGCAGGGTGCGGCGCGCCCGTCGGTCAAAGAGATTGTCACGGACACCAATATCCGCTTTGCCGAGACGCTTCGCCGCCTCGGCGAGTGATCTGCGATGCTGCAACCCGACTGGCTGGACCCGCGCGACATCGACGAAATCGTCGCGCAACTGGCCGTCGCCTTCCCCTCGCATCTCATCCGACCGCTCGCCGCCAAGCAGAACGATCTGTTGAGCGGCCTCGACCGACCGTGTCAGCGGTTCGCCTATGGTGGTGACGGGGACCTTTTGAACCTTGCGGCCGAATATGTCTTCGGCATCACCAAGGCCCATGCATTTGCCGATGGCAACAAGCGGGTGGCACTGCATGCGGCGCTGGTCTTCCTTAGCCGCAACTACGTCACCATTGACGAGCCCGTTCCCGGCTATCTCGACCTGCCGATCCGCCGGCTGGTGACGAACGAGCTTTCGGTCGAGCAACTGGGCGCGATCCTGCGGGAGCATGCGCGATTTCTGGTTTGAGAAAAGTGGCGGAAGACTGCCAACTTGCGCTAGTCTCGGGCGAAGACCGGGAGAGCATCGCCATGAACGACAATCCGCATATCGGCGAAAGCTTCGAGAGCTTCCTTCGTGACGAAGGGATCCACGAGGAGGTCACGGCAACCGCGATCAAGCGCACGCTGGTGATGCAGATCGAGCAGGAGATGGCGGCAAACAACATCTCCAAGTCCGAGATGGCGCGGCGCATGAAGGGCAACACCTAGTAGCTCACCCGCTCACTCGACATGGGGCACGGCCGCATCCAACTCGACACGCTCATCCGCGCCGCCGCTGCGGTGGCGGGCGGGGGATCGGTGGATCTGTGCGAGCTGGAGCCGTCTACGTACCTTACTCATCGTCGACTTCTGCTCCGACAACATCATCTAGCTTTCGTTCAATAATACGAACAATTCTGGGATCCGAAACAGAGTACCTGTTTACAGGCTTGCCGCCTAACTCGCTCGGCACAGTTCCGTCTTGACGAACCAGTCCAGCTTCTTCCCACAGTTTAATTTTATTCCTAGCGCCCTGGTCGCCAATCTTAAATTTTGACTGAACATCTTTATTGACGAAAGATGGGAGGCCAAGGCGCAAAACTTGTTGAACTAATTTTGTTTTGTACCAAGTGCCTATCGTCTCTGTGCAATACTTATCACATGCATTGTCTACGTCGTTTTCAGTTATAAGGCCATCCACTCCTCTGGAATCGTGCTCTCGAATTATCATGTCGAAAAGACGAATGATCTCCCGAGGAGATCGAATAGCTAATTTGATCAAATCAGCAACCAGCAGATCAAAGTCAATGTCGGGTTCAAAAAAATTCGCTAAGATCAATTTTCCATCTGAGAAATATGCAATCCTAGCATCCAGCATTTCTCGAAGTCCCAACTCGTTCCAAGTAATATTTGCATGTGTAATTTTGTCCAGGCGCACAGTTAATTTTTCTCCTTGGAAATGACCCTGAACATTACTCCAAAGAAAAAACGTCCATGCGAAGCCTGGAACTTCAAGTAATTGTATGTGTGCAAGGATAGGATAAACAAGCTCAGCAGTGGATTCTGCAGAATTTGTAGTTAAATGTGTTTCGTCGATTTTATCCAGAAGAACGCATATGCCAGAAAACCCCAGACTTTTGGAGAGTTCTACAAGTTCATTCAAAATTGCCCTAGATGTATTACTTGATAATGATTTAAGAGATGAAATTATCTCTTCTATTTCTTTAGATACATCGGTATTTGTTTTAGTCTTGTTTGCTAGAATGGCTGCGAGGCAACTGCTGAAAATTTTGTTTATTGGGTCCCATCGACGAGCCAGCCATGTGGCGCTCTTTGTTGTCCATGCGGCATTTAATAAACGAAACGCCTCAGAGCTGGATAACTTTCTGTCCATCTCAGGAATTGGAGAATAGAATTCTTCGATGAGAGCTATGAAACGCGCGCGTTCGCTGTTGTTGATTCCTTCGAGATAGATTGCTCTCTCTTCTTCAGGGAGCGAAGAGAACCAAATTAATGATTGTTCGATGACAGCAAACGCTATTATTTTCACAATCTTGTTGTCGTCTAGTGTGCCTTTTTGTAAGTAGGGAAGCAGCGTCGAAAAGTCTGTGACATTGACGGTTAAGGGATGGCGGTTTCCGCCACTTTCATTCGATGCCCTCTCCCAGAGGTCATTGAAGACAGTGATGCGTGTGGCGCTTTTACCGGCACCTCTGTCACCAAACAGAATAAACGAACCGAGCGCGCTGTTACGTTCTACGATAGTGGCTAGATAAGGTGGGCGAACAGCATATCGTGCAATATTCGGCTCGGTTTCTGCGGCATAGTGTTCAAACGGATTTGCTGTTAGATTGAGTTTGTATTTTATAGTCTTTGTCATTTTAAACCTTTTATATTTCTTAAAGTCGTTGTCGTCAGCTGGAATTTTTCGATACTGATTTTAAGTTTCGGGATTCGTAATGTATTTCTACTGATGTCTATTGATTTCAATATTGCATCATGTTCATTCTATCGAAAATATGCCGATGAACGCAAGCGGATGAATTGATCGCGCCTAGTGCAGTGCCCGAGTCCACTCCCCCACCTCCCCCCTTGCGGGGAGGGCAAAGACCCACTACCCACACACTCAAGCGTTCTGGCGCGCGTTTCGGCGCGCGGGGCACACGTTTCAGGACATGTCCGTTCCCCGTTTTCGCGCGCGTGCGCGGGGGCTTGAGGGAGCGGGCGACAGGCACGACAAAACGGGCAGGATCAAACGGCATGAGCATCGTCGATACCCGCACCCCCGACCCGAAGAAGTTCATCAAGGGCGCCACGGGCGACTGGGAAATGGTGATCGGGCTGGAGGTGCACGCACAGGTCACCTCGAACGCCAAGCTCTTCTCCGGCGCCTCGACCGAGTTCGGCAAGGAGCCGAACGCCAATGTCAGCCTCGTCGACGCGGCGATGCCGGGCATGCTGCCGGTCATCAACGAGGAATGCGTCAAGCAGGCCGTGCGCACCGGGCTGGGCCTGAAGGCGGCGATCAACAACAAGTCGGTGTTCGACCGGAAGAACTATTTCTACCCGGACCTGCCGCAGGGCTACCAGATCTCCCAGTTCAAGCAGCCGATCGTCGGCGAGGGCGAAGTGCTGCTCGACATGCCCGGCGGCGAACAGGTGACGGTGGGCGTCGAGCGGCTGCATCTGGAGCAGGACGCGGGCAAGTCGCTGCACGACCAGCACCCGACCATGTCCTTCGTTGACCTCAACCGGTCGGGCGTCGCGCTGATGGAGATCGTCTCCAAGCCGGACCTGCGCTCGGCCGACGAGGCGAAGGCGTATCTGACCAAGCTGCGCACCATCCTGCGCTATCTCGGCACCTGCGACGGCAACATGGACCAGGGCTCGATGCGCGCCGACGTCAATGTGTCGGTGCGCGCGCCGGGCGGCGATTTCGGCACGCGCTGCGAGATCAAGAACGTCAACTCGATCCGCTTCGTCGGCCAGGCGATCGAATACGAGGCGCGCCGCCAGATCGGCATCCTGGAGGACGGCGGCACAATCGACCAGGAGACGCGACTGTTCGACCCGGGCAAGGGCGAGACGCGCTCGATGCGCTCCAAGGAGGAGGCGCATGACTATCGCTACTTCCCCGACCCGGACCTTTTGCCGCTCGAATTCGACCAGGCCTTTGTCGACGCGCTGGCCGTCGATCTGCCGGAACTGCCGGACGACAAGAAGGCGCGCTTCGTTGCCGACTATGGCCTGAGCCCCTATGACGCCGACATCCTGGTGGCGGAAAAGGCCTCGGCCGACTTCTTCGAGAAGGTGGCGAAGGGGCGCGATGCCAAGCTTTCGGCCAACTGGACGATCAACGAGTTCTTCGGCCGGCTCAACAAGGAGGGGCTCGACCTCGTCGACAGCCCGCTCTCGGCCGACCAGCTCGGCCGGCTGATCGATCTCGTCGTCGACGGCACGATTTCCGGCAAGATCGCCAAGGACCTGTTCGAGATCGTCTGGAGCGAGGGCGGCGATCCGGCCGAGATCGTCGAGGCGCGCGGCATGCGCCAGGTGACGGATCTCGGCGCCATCGAGGCGGAGGTCGACAAGATCATCGCGGCCAATCCGGACAAGGTCGAGCAGGCGCGGGCAAAGCCCGGCCTCATCGGCTGGTTCGTCGGACAGGTGATGAAGGCGACCGGTGGCAAGGCCAACCCGCAGGCGGTCAACGACCTGCTGAAGGCCAAGATCGGCATTGAGTAAGGGGGCTTCGTCTCTCCATCCCTGTGCGCTTCTGCTCTCCCGCGCCAGTCTCCCGCGCCAGACCTCACCGTTCGTCACCCCGGGCAAGGCGAAGCCGTGACCCGGGACCGGAGAGGCACCGCGCTTGCGGGTTTCCTTCGGAGTGCGCGCCATATGCCCTCGGCTCTCCGGTCCCGGATCGGCGCTGGCGCGCCGTCCGGGAGGACGCGGGGAGAGGGGCTGCGATCAGCACGCCGCCGGAGAGCGCAGTGCGGGCGGGATGATGCCGGAGGTGGGGCGCGCTCCCGCGCAAGACCTCGCCGTTCGTCACCCCGGACGCAGGCGAAGCCGGAGATCCGGGGCCGGAGAGGCACAGGTGCTTGCGGGTTTCCTTCGGAGCGCGCAGCGCTTGCGGGGTTCCTTCGGAGCGCGCGCCATATGCCCTCGGCTCTCCGGTCCCGGATCGGCGCTGGCGCGCCGTGCGGGAGGACGCGGGGAGGGGGGCTGCGATCAGGACGCCGCCGGAGAGCGCAGTGCGGGCGGGATGATGCCGGAGGTGGGGCGCGCTCCCGCACAAGACCTCACCGTTCGTCATCCCGGGCAAGGCGAAGCCGTGACCCGGGACCGGAGAGGCACAGGTGCTTGCGGGTTTCCTTCGGAGCGCGCAGCGCTTGCGGGGTTCCTTCGGAGCGCGCGCCATATGCCCTCGGCTCTCCGGTCCCGGATCGGCGCTGGCGCGCCGTCCGGGAGGACGCGGGGAGAGGGCTGAGACAGGGTGACGTCTGAGAGGCTCGTTCACCCGTATCAGGCGGGAGAGCCCTGCGGAACCTGATCCTGCAAGATGCTCTTGCGCCGGGATATTTTGCAGTGCAATATATATCAAGGTGGCGGGAAGGCGTTTGCCCCTGCCATCCAATTGCCGCGATTGCGTCTGATTTTCCCAAACATCTTGGTGAGATAGCTTGGCTCGCCGGAACGTGCTGCCTGTCCGCGGGCATGCGGAACCAAACTCCGCATGCTGCGTTTGCACAGTGGATTGGCATGCCGGTTCGCACGCGGGTCGGGCAAGGAAGTATGGGGTGATCCGGGATGCGGGTCGCGAGCCGGGCGGGCCATGTGTGCCGTGTCCCGGAGGCCGCGAACCGATGCACATCCCTGATCGAAGTGCCAGTAGGTGACATGACAACGATCGACAAGCGCAGTTTTCTGACCGGCAGTGCCGGCTTGCTCGCAACCCTGCTTGGAAGCGTTGCGCTGCCGGCGTTCGCCGACGAGGCAGCTCCGGCAACGCCCCCGGCGGGAAGCGAACCGCCGGCCAAGGCGGCCGGCACGCCATTCGACTGGGAGGGACTGGTCGCCCGGATGAAGGCCAGGGCAGGCGAGCCCTACGAGGCGCAGGCAACGGAGTTTCCCGAGGCCATCGCCAATCTCACCTATGACGCCCACCGCGCGATCCGCTTCCGGCCCGATCATGCCCTGTGGAAGAGCGAGGAGCGGAATTTCGAGCTTCAGGCGTTCTATCCGGGCTGGGTCTTCGCCCATACGGTCGACATGTTCGAGGTCGTCGAGGGCGAGGCCCGTCCGATGGGCTTTTCGGCCGGAGATTTCGAGTATCGCGAGCCGCTCGACCCGGCAGCGTTCAACGGTGTCGCCTTTCCGGGCGCGGCCGGGTTCCGGCTGCATTATCCGCTGAACCGCAACGACTATCGCGACGAGCTCATCACCTTCCTGGGCTCGAGCTATTTCCGGGCGCTGGGGCGCGGCAACGTCTACGGCCTGTCGGCGCGCGGGCTGGCGGTCGACACCGCCTCGGGGAGCGCGGAGGAGTTTCCCCGCTTCAGCCGGTTCTATATCGAGCGGCCGGAAAGCGGTGCGCGCGAGATCCGGCTCTATGCGGAGCTGGAAAGCCCGCGCGTTTCCGGCGCCTATGCCTTCACCATCCTGCCGGGCGTGGAGACGCTCATCGACGTGGAGGCGGCGATCTTCCTGCGCGGCGACGTTTCGCGTCTCGGCCTTGCCCCGCTTACCTCGATGTATCTGTTCGGCGAGAACGACCGGACCGGCTTCGACGATTTCCGCCCGGAGGTGCATGACAGCGACGGGCTCGCCCTCCTGCGCGGCAACGGGGAGCGGGTCTGGCGGCCGCTTGCCAACCCGGCGCGGCTGCAGCTTTCCGTCTTCGGCGACGAGAACCCGCGCGGGTTCGGCCTGCTTCAGCGCGACCGCGCGGCCGACAACTATCTCGACGCCGAGGCCCGCTACGAGCGCCGTCCGTCGGTGTGGATCGAACCTGTCGGCGACTGGGGCAAGGGCGCGGTGCTGCTGGCCGAGATCCCGACCGATTCGGAGGCGAACGACAATGTCGTTGCCTTCTGGATGCCGGAAGGGGGGCTGTCGGCCGGTTCCGAGCACCGGCTGCGCTACCGGATGATCTGGGCGCGGGACGTGGAGGGCGATGTGCCGCTGGCGCGGGTGCTGCGCACGCGCACCGGCCGGGGCGGCAACTCGGCCGCCGAGGGCGATGCCAATGTCCGCAAGTTCCTGGTCGATTTCTCCGGCGAGACGCTTGCCGGGCTGGGCGAGGAGTCCGCCGTTGAGGCCAAGCTCGGCGTCAACAACGGAAAAATCGCGCACCTGATATTGAACCAGATGCCGGGTAGCGACGTTTGGAGACTGATTGTCGACGTCAAGCGGGTCGATGCGGACCAGCCCGTCGAACTCTCGGCCGCCCTTCTGCTGGAAGGGGAGCGCCTGACCGAAACCTGGACCTACCAATGGGGGCAAGCCACATGATCGCTGAAGTCCTTTCGCCGGAACCGGACCTCGCCCTCCCGCCGGAGGAAGCCGGGAACCGGCGGGCGTTTCTCGACCGGTTGCGCCAGCATTTCGATCGCCACGATCTCGACGACGCGGCGCTTGAAGAGGCTGTGACCGATGCCGTCGGACGCCTGTGCGACGGGGAGAAGGGCGCGGTGCTGGAGCGTCTTTACGCGGGCCGTGCCAGCGCGGACCTCCTGCAGAGCCTTGTCGTGTCGCTCTGCCTGCCGGCGCCGCGGGCGGCTCTTGCCATGCCCGTGCAGGTGCTGGAGCGCCGGGGCGCCAGGGCGGGCGGCCTGTTGCCGCGGCTCCAGATGCCCCGGTTGCAGAGGCCCCGCTTTCAGACGCTTCGGGCCTTCTCCCGCCGCGATCGCGTCGGCGAGAGATAGGGCCGGGCCGTGTCATCGCGGCGCCGGAGGACGGTGCCGCCGTTCGGGAGTGGGTGAATGCAGCCGGGTGTTTCCAAGCCATCGCTGAAGGACAGCGTCCTGGTCGGCGTTCGCCGGACCGGCGCGGTCGTGCTGACGCTCGCACTGACGGTCGCGGCCGCCGCGATGTTCGGGTCGGTGGCGGTTGCCGACGGGTTCGACTGGGTCGACGTCCTGCGCGTGTCGCTCGTCGCCTTCTGCGCGCTGTGGCTGTCCTGGGGCGCGTGTATCGGCATTCTCGGACTGATCTTTTCCAACGACAAGGTGCCGGTGCACGAAGGCCGGCCGAGCGGCCGGACGGCCGTCGTCATCCCGGTCTACAACGAGGCCGCCGACGCGGTCTTCGCCCGGCTCGATGCCATGTATCGCGCGCTCGACGAGCTGGGCGTGATCTCCACCTTCGACTTTCACGTCCTTTCGGATTCCACCCGGGAAGAGGCGGCCGCGGCCGAGCGGGCGCTTCACCGCCGCGCCGTCGAGGTGCTGGGGGCGGGCGGGCGGCTGTTCTATCGGCACCGTTCGCCCAATACCGGCCGCAAGGCCGGCAACATCGCCGATTTCATCCGCACCAGCGGCGGCGCCTACGAGTACATGCTGGTGCTCGATGCCGACAGCCTGATGAGCGCGGACACCATCGTGGAGATGGTGCGGCGCATGGAGGCGGCTCCCGGCCTCGGCCTGCTGCAGACGGTGCCGTGCATCATCGGCCGCAAGACGCTGTTCGGCCGCATGATCCAGTTCTCGGCGAATTTCTACTCGCCGGTCTTCTCGCGCGGGGTCGCGGCGCTGCAGGGCCGGCAGGGCCCGTTCTGGGGCCACAACGCCCTGATCCGCACGCGGGCCTTCGCGGCCACCTGCGGGCTGCCGGCGCTGGCCGGCAAGCCGCCCTTCGGCGGCGAGATCCTCTCCCATGACACGGTGGAGGCGGCGATGCTGGCGCGCGGCGGCTGGCAGGTCCGGCTCGACGCGGATCTCGGCGGTTCCTACGAGGAGGCGCCCGCCAATCTCATCGAATACGCCAAGCGCGACCGGCGTTGGTGCCAGGGCAACCTCCAGCATGCCCGCGTGGTGTTCGCGCCCGGACTGCCGTTCTGGAGCCGCATCAACATCCTGCAGGGCATCATGGCCTATCTGGCCTCGCCCGTGTGGCTCATGTTCCTGCTGGCCAGCGTCGCCGCGCCGCTGTTCGCGCCGGCGCCCGTCTATTTCATTTCCGGCTCGCCGTTTCCGCGCTTCCCCCATCCGGAGACGGAAAAGGGGCTGGCGCTTTTGTTCGGCGTCGTCGGGCTTCTCATCCTGCCCAAGGCCCTGCTGCTCCTGCGCGCCGTGCTGACGCGCGGAGCTGAGGCCTATGGCGGTCCCGCTCGGGCGGCGGTGTCGGCGCTCTACGAGTTGCTGCTCGCCTCGCTGATGGCGCCGATCCACATGATGTTCCAGAGCCGCTCGGTGTTCCAGGTGCTGTCGGGGGCGGATTTCGGCTGGCCGTCAAGCGACCGCGAGGACGGTTCGCTGGATCTTGCGACAAGCGCGCGGGCGAGCTGGTGGATGGTGCTGTTCGGCGCCGCGACGCTTGCCTTCGCCTATTACTTCGCATCCGGCCTGCTTGCCTGGCTGCTGCCGGTGACCCTGCCGCTGGTGCTCGCGCCGCTGGTCATCTACTGGACGGCCTCTCCTGACGCCGGGGCGCGGGCACGCCGGCGCGGCCATTTCATCACGCCGCAGGAATGGCGCGACGTTCCCGTGATCACGGCAGCCGCGCTTGCGCGGGACACCTATCGCCGTCCCGACACGGGCTCGGAACAGGCACGCGAGGTCGCCTGAGGAGGCGTGCGGCCGGCCCCGGCGCTCCGTTCGAACACTGCGCGCGGACGCGGCCTGTCATCATCCCGTTACGAGAACGGCTTACCCGGCTCACCTCAAGGAAACTCGAGCGAGTCGGGAGGTCTACATGCTGACTGGTCAGTCGAATGCGGGCAGGGGCGAACTGCTTGGCCGTGCGGTCCATCGCAACAAGGCCTTGTCGGGCGAGGGCGCGCTCGAGCGTCTCTTCACCTGGGCGTTCAAGGGGCTTGTCTACCCGCAGATCTGGGAAGACCCCGAGATCGACATGGAAGCGCTGGAAATCGGCCGCGACCACAACGTCGTCACGATTGCCTCCGGCGGCTGCAACGTCCTGTCCTACCTGACCGCCGACCCGGCCTCGATCACGGCCGTCGATCTCAACCAGGCGCATGTGGCCCTGACGCGGCTGAAGCTTGCCGCCGCCCGTAACCTGCCGAGCCACGAGGCCTTCTACCGGTTTTTCGGCAAGGCGGACGAGGCTGCCAATATCGAGGCTTACAACCGGTTCCTGCGCGACCGGCTCGATCCGGACAGCTGTGCCTACTGGGAAAAGCGCGGGCTAACCGGCCGCAAGCGGATTTCGCTCTTTGCCCGCGATCTCTACCATCATGGCCTGCTCGGCTACTTCATCGGCGCCGGTCACCTGGTCGCGCGCGTCTACGGCATCAATCCCAAGGAGATGCTGCGGGCCCGCTCGCTGGAGGAGCAGCGCACGTTCTTCGACACGGCGCTGGCGCCGCTCTTCGACAAGCGCATGGTGCGCTGGGCGACGTCGAAGCGGGTGTCGCTCTACGGGCTCGGCATCCCGCCGGCGCAATACGAGGCGCTGGCCGGCGGCGGTTCGATGGCCACGGTGCTGCGCCAGAGGCTGGAGCGGCTTGCCTGCGGCTTTCCGCTCTCGGAGAACTACTTTGCCTGGCAGGCCTTCGGCCGCGGCTACGCCAATGACGAGGCGGGCCCGCTGCCGCCCTATCTCCGGGCCGAGCATTTCGACACGATCCGCGAGCGGGCCGAGCGCGTCAGCGTCGTCAACCGCTCCTTCACCGACCATCTGGCCGGCCTCGAGCCGGCGAGCGTCGACCGCTATGTGCTGCTCGACGCGCAGGACTGGATGTCGGATGCGGTGCTGAACGGGCTCTGGGCGGAAATCACCCGCACGGCGCGCCCCGGCGCGCGGGTCGTGTTCAGGACGGCGGCCGAGCCGAGCCTGCTGCCGGGGCGGGTCGAGCCGGCGATCCTCGACCAGTGGCGCTATGACGCCGAGCGGTCCCTCGATCTTGGTCTCAGGGATCGCTCGTCGATCTATGGCGGCTTCCACATCTACGTGAAAGACGCGGCGTGAGTGCCGGTCCGCGCAGCGCTGCCCCGGCCGGCAGCGCGGATCTGATGGACGGCATCTACAGGTGGCAGCGCCATATCTACGATGCCACCCGCAAATACTATCTGCTGGGCCGCGACCGGTTGATCGAGGAGCTGGCTCCGCCGCCGGGCGGCACCGTCCTTGAGATCGGCTGCGGCACGGCCCGCAACCTGATCCTTGCCGCGCGGCGTCATCCGGACGCCCGATACCTTGGCATCGACATCTCGGCGGAGATGCTGGCGAGCGCCAAGGCCTCGATTGCCCGGGCCGGGCTGGGCGAGCGCATCACCGTTGCCGAGGGCGATGCGGCGGATTTCGACATGCGGGCCCTGTTCGGCATCGAGCATGCCGACCGCGTGTTCTTCTCCTACAGCCTGTCGATGATCCCGCCCTGGCGCGAGGCTCTGGCCGCCGGTGCTGCCGCGCTGGCGCCCGGCGGCCGGCTGTCGGCGGTCGATTTCGGGCAGATGGGCGGCTATCCGGCGGTTTTGCGCCGACCGCTCCGCGCCTGGCTGGCGGCCTTTCACGTGGAGCCGCGCGGAGGGTTTGCCGAAGCCCTTCGCGAGGTTGCCGGCGCCCACGGCCTTGATGCGACAACGCGCGAGCTCTATAGCGGTTATGCCGTCCACGGCGTCATCGCTCCGCCCGCGTCGTCCTGACGCGGGCCTTTCGCCCGCTCCGTTTTCGAGGTTTTCATGTCGCAGACTGACGATGTGCGCGCCAGCAACCTGCCGCCCGTCGAGGGCCTGGTGATCGAGCCGGCCCGCGAAGCCGACATTCCGGCCTGCGTCGCCTTGATGAGCGCCAATGCCACCGGTGCCCGGGTGGGGCAGGAGGTGGAAGACCTTGCGCCCTATCTCGATGCCTTCCGCCGCATGGCCGAAGGCGGGCGCACGGTGCTGCACGTGGCGCGGCTTCCCGGCATGGGGCCGGGCGAGATCGCCGGCATGTTCGAACTCACCATCCTCGACGGACTGTCCTTTGCCGGGCGCCCCAGGGCGCAGGTGGAGAGCGTGCATGTCGACCCGGCGCTGCGCAGCCAGGGGCTCGGCGCGCGGATGATGGCCTTTGCCGAGGAGCACGCCCGGGCGCGGGGCTGCGTTTTGCTGCAGCTTGCCTCCAATGCCGAGCGCACACGCGCCCATGCCTTCTATGAGCGGATCGGCTACGACCGCTCGCATGTGGGCTTCAAGAAGGTGCTGTAGGCGGATGCCGATCCGTCCGGGCGCGAATATCATTCGCATGACTTGATCCAGCGTTCAGTCTGCGGGATTTTCACGGTGACGGTCGACCTTGGGCGTTGCGGGTGCCCGGTCGGGCCCCACTTGAAGGAGCGACCCGGCAGTTCCCGCCAGCGATCTTTCTTCCGGCCCGGACTGCCACATCCCGATGTAAAGACGGAGTTTCCCGAATGAGCACAGAGCAGAAGACGCCGATCGAGCTGCACTACTGGCCGACACCGAACGGCTGGAAGGTAACGATCCTGCTGGAGGAGCTGGGCGTTCCCTACGAGGTGAAATACGTCAATATCGGCGCCGGCGACCAGTTCAAGCCGGAGTTCCTGAAAATCGCCCCGAACAACCGCATGCCGGCCATCGTCGACCCGGAAGGGCCGGGCGGGGAGCCGATCTCGATCTTCGAATCCGGGGCGATCCTGCAGTATCTCGGCCGCAAGTTCGGCCGGTTCTACCCCGCCGACGAGCGCAAGCGGGCGAAGGTGGAGGAATGGTTGATGTGGCAGGTGGGCGGCTTCGGCCCGATGCTTGGCCAGAACCACCATTTCCGCGTCTACGCGCCGGAAAAGCTGCCCTATGCGATGGATCGCTACCTCAACGAGACCCATCGCCTGTATGGGGTGCTGGACAGGCAGCTAGAGGGGCGCGACTTCGTGGCGGACGAGTATTCCATCGCCGACATGGCGATCGTCGGCTGGGCGACCGGCTGGGAGCGGCAGGGCATGGAGCTTGAAAAGGACTTCCCCAACGTGGCGCGCTGGCTTGCCGCGCTGAAGGCCCGCCCGGCGGTGGAGCGCGGCCTTGCCGTTGGTCGCGACATGCGCGAGCAGCTGGATCTTGCCAGCAACAAGGACGCCCAGTCGGTGCTGTTCGGACAAAGGGCGCGCTAAAGGGAGACGAGGGCGCCGGACTACTTCGCCCGGCGCCAGACCTCCGTCCGGCACATGTCGACGACCACCCGGACGCAGCCGCGAAGACGAAGGCGGCCGGGCGGATCGAGCGTGGCGCTTACAGAGGCGCTCAGCCCGCGGCGTGGATCGTAGGCGCGCCCGCGCCAGCCATTCTCCCCGTCGCTGGACAGGTTCCACAGGACCGGAATGCCGAGCAACTTGCGGTCGCGCTTCTTCCGGTCGCGGTTGTTGGCATCCCGGGTGGTCTCACGCGTGAAGCCCGGCGGCGGGGGAAAGTCGACGAGCAACCCGCACGGGGCCTCGCCGCAGGGGCCGATGCGCACCAGGCCGTTGTCCGGAGTGACCCACTCGCCGAAGATCGCCTCCATGCCCTGTGCCGGCGCCGATACGGGCAGGGCCAGCGCAAGCGCGAGCGAGAGCGCGGCGGCGTGGCAGACGACCCGGAAGGCGGCCCGACCGGTGGAGCGAAAGGCTAGCGCACCCGCGTCCAGGTCTCGCCCTTGCAGATGAGGCCGCCAAGCACGCAGCCCTCCAGCTTGAGACCGTTGTTGCCGACCAGCGTCATCACGCCGCTGTAGGTCTTGCCGTCTTCCGCGTTGTAGACCTTGCCCTTCCAGCGATTGTCGCCGGACGGTTTCATGCCGATCACCGTCCGCGTGCCGAGGAGCGGCCGGCTGTGCTTCGAGGCGTCCGGATTCTTCGTGTCGTTGCGGGGTTCGCGCAGCCAGACGATCTTGCCGCAAAGGGCGGACCCGCAAGGGGCGATCTGGATCTGCGAGCTGCCGCTCGGCCGCTTCCAGACCCCGGTTGCCTCGCCCGCCCGTGCCTCCATGCCCGTTGCGAACAAGAGGGCGATTGCCGCCATCGCGGCCAATGCGGTTGCTGTCCCTGATACTGTCCTGGCCATTGCCCTTGCTCTCCTCCTCCGGCGTCGGGATCCTGTTCATGTCATTCCCTTTACGCAAACGTAACCTATCGAGAGTGGGTCGCTGAGACCAGCCGTGACGTAACGGCAGATGGCGGATTTTTTGTGTCGGCGTGCGCCGAACATTTTTTTCCTGTTTCAGACAAGGTGAATCAAGGGTTTCCGGAGCGATGAAAGTTCGATTCAAAGATGTCTGATTCCAAAGCGCTTTCGGCAGGAAATAGATGAATCCTTCGTGAAGTTTACCGATTGGTCTTGAACTGTTTGCTTCCTGTTAAGCGAGAATTTTAAGCGCTCGTTGAAGGCGTCCGGACACACTCGAACGTGAAGATTGCAGGCAGCAAGGACAAGAGGCCGGCAGGATCTTCACCAGGCCCGACCCGGCAGAAGCCGGTCGGGGTCCAACGAAAGACAGGAGTGTGAAATGGCTCGTTTGGATCTTGGAACTCCCGATCTTGCCGCGATGGGCGGTCAGCCCGCAGGACCGGACATTCTGCTGCAGATGGGACTCGACTGCGCCTGCGGCCGCCACGGCGTCGCCGACCTGGTCGCCGCGCACAAGTGGTTCAACATCGCCGCCATGAAGGGCAGCACGGACGCGGTGCGCTACCGCAAGGAGATTTCCGTGGAAATGAGCCGGGGCGACATCGCCGACGCGCAGCGCGCGGCCCGCGAGTGGCTTGCCCTGCATTGAACGTTTCGGCCGCCCGTCCCGGCGACAGGGACATGCCGACGATCGTTCTCAACCAGACCACGGCGCGCTGACAGGTTTCTTCCGCCCGCGCCGTGGTTGGTGTCCGGCCCGCCCGGATGCCTCGATCTCTTGAGATCGCGTTTCCTGCCGCGCATCCGCACCGCGCGATCCGGCCCGACCCTGGTGGCTCATGCCCGCCGGGCGATATACGGCCCGATACTGCCGGCCAGCTCCGGCGCTCGCCACCGACACGCCATCACCCGTTCTTGCCGTCTTCCGGTTCCCGACCGAAGGGTCTTGCCTCTTCCTGCAGGGCGGGCCGGGCCGCCGCAAGCTGCAGGGCTGCCAGCTTCCGGATTTCCCTGAGCCGTTCCGACAGAGACGACAGTTCCGGATGCCGCGAGAGCATGCCGATGACGCGCGTCAACCGCTGCTCGATCTCGTCACAGGCGGCGCGTCGCTTGTCGCTGTCCATCGGTCGATCCCCAAACTCCCCGCTCCGGCCAATGCTCCGGATGCCATCTGTCAGCGACCGGGTTGCAATGTCGCCCGTCTTTAAACCACCATGACATATGCGTGGCGGCGAACCGTTCGTCCATCGTGGAAAAGCGGGATTGATTTCCAGCGGATACATGCGGTCGCCGCGCCGTGTCAGGCAATCACGCCCAGGCGTAGCGCCTTCGTGACCAGGTGAACCTTGTTGTTTGCGTTCAGTTTCCGGCGGGCAGCCCCGATATGGGACGCAACGGTTGCCGGAGCAATTCCCAGGATGCCGGCGGTCTCCCACTCCGTCTTGCCTTCCGCCGCCCAAAGCAGGCAGTCGAGCTCGCGCGGGGTCAGGGCGGGAGGCTCGGGGCGGGGGCGCTGATCCTTCTGGAACTGCGCAAAGCCCCGCTGCGAACGTTCGTCGATCCACTGGGAATAGACAATCAATGCGGGCATGCCGTCGGCCATCTGCGTGGGAAGAATAATGCGGAGATATGTGATCGGATCGGGTGTCTGCAATGTCTGAAAAGCGCCGCTGGTCACGACCTCCGCGACCGGTGTCTTCTCGCTTGCCGAGAGGAAATACCCGCGTTTCAACGCGCGCCGGTACTCCTGCGGAAAGTGCCGGACCGGCGAGCCTGCCCGCAGCCCGGTTCTCACCGATTTTGCAAGTGTCCGGTCTCCAATGAAGAGAAGGTCCGGCGCGTCGTCGGGGCAGGGGCGGCCGCTGGCAATCACGATCCTTGATGCGTTCTGAAGAATGTTTCCGTCAACGGATGGCGACGTCTTCCAGGCGGCATGCAGCCTGCGGGCGGTCTCGTCCGCCCTGTCGTCGATGGCGCTGGCAAAGGGTATGAAATCAATGTCCGTGTTCATGCGCTTCGCTCTATGGATATCCATAATCATCTGATGATTTTCGATGACGGATCAATAATAAAAACAAAATCAGTCCGTAATTCTAGTATTTCAGTGGAGCGGTATTTCTGAAATCCGAACTGCGTATGACGCAGCTCCTGCAAGACACGATGTCTTTGATTGATCGTGGCCGGTCACTCGTGTGTGTAGAAAATGATAGGATCCACCCATGGGTTGCTTGAAACAAACACTGCAACTTTTCGCGCGGGTGTCGCTCCGCCGAACGTGCGCCTCGCGTTCGGGACGATGCCTGACGCAGTCGACGGGCCATGGCAGCGCCTCCCGGCTGCATGAGGGTGCCCAACGACGGGGCTCCTTCGCGTCCGGCATGTTCTGCTCTGGCTTGGCCCGTCCCGGATGCATGGCGCGCCACGGACGCTTGCGAGGCCGACTTCATATCCGGGCAGAGAGCGGTTCTCCGCCGCACGGAGCGATGCGGATCCTACCGGATGAGCCCGATGCGGAATGCCCTGGCGACCAGGTGGGCCTTGTTGCTGGCATCGAGCTTGCGTCTTGCCGCGGCGAGATGGGAGGCGACGGTTGCCGGTGCAATACCCAGGATGCCGCCGGTCTCCCATTCGGTCTTGCCTTCCGCCGTCCACAGAAGGCAGTCGTACTCACGCCGTGTAAGGGGACTGCGGACCTCGTCCAGGGCGGTCAGGGAAATCGCCTGCTCCGCCGCGAAGCTGGCGGCCAGGGCGAGGAAGCCGACAGCAGGCGGCGGGATCTCGATCCGGTCGCCGCCGAGCGACAGGCTGCCCCTTTCTCCCTGTCGTCCGGCGAAGGGCACGGCGAATCCGGCCGCCAGCCCGTGTTCCCGCGCCTCGCCCATCATCCGCCGGGCGGTCTGAATGTCGTCGGGACGGGCGCGGGCGTCCCGCCAGTCGAAGATGTCGCCGGCCGTCAGCACCTTTCGGATGACCGGGTCGACCTCGACATAGCGCCGCTCGACATATCGATGGAGCCAACTGTCCGGCCAGTTGTTGAACAGGATGGCGCCGCGCGCCTGGCTTGGCGGAGTGTTCGCCCCGGGGATCGTTCCGCACATCACGTGCTCGATGCCGAACCCGGCTCCGAATGCCAGCAGTTTCGAACGTATCAGATCGGGTGTTGGCGCGTTGCGGATCGCTTCCAGATGTTCCGTGACCATGTCGAGCCGCATCTCTCACCCCCCGGTTCGGCGTCGCGATAACGGCAATCTATTGTTGTTTTTAATGTTCCTGCAATTTCCAGGACATGCCGCGCGAGCGGTCGCCGCCGCCTGCCGGGAGGGCCGGGGAGCGAGTCGGGAGGAGACGGAGCGCTTGCAAAGGGCGTTGTCAAAGCGGTTTGGGCGACCTTTGTCGGCGGCAAGACGCATTCCTCCACAAATCTCGACGGGATGCTCTTGCCAAACCGGTGCAAATCTCCGAAAAGGACGCCACGGAGAGGTGGCCGAGTGGTCGAAGGCGCTCCCCTGCTAAGGGAGTATACCGGAGACGGTATCGTGGGTTCGAATCCCATCCTCTCCGCCACTTGACCTGTAACCCTCTGGTCAAGCTTATCTTTTCCAAGCGTGAAACTGGCCAGATCGGCTCCTGCTACAGCCAACTGCTACAGCGGGACGCCAAGGATGGGCTCGACACTTCACCTCGTTCGGCGCGGGACCGTCTTCTATTTCCGCCGAGCCGTGCCTGAGCACCTTGTGGCGAAGGTCGGACGAACGGAGGTCTCGGCCTCGCTTCGAACTGTCAATCGCCGCGAGGCGACGATAAGATGCCGCCAGATCAGCACCTCGCTGGATGTCTATTTCCAGAGGCTTTGCATGGCGAAAGGCCCTACCACCGAAGAGATCGACGCCGAGATCAAATCGTATTTCCAACGCGCCCTGAACTGGTCGATGGAATACACTGAAGTGCTGATGGAAGATCAGGCTTTGGGCGCCGAGATCGAAGCTGCTGGCATGCCCATGCTGATCGAACACTATCAGCGTCAGTTGAAGGCGGGAAAGTTCGACAGCGTCCTACAGAGCGACGCCAACGATCTTCTGGCTCCCATTCTTCCCAACGGTAATAAGGCCGATGTCGGCGCGTTCAAACACGCCTGTCGCGGCATCGCCTTGGCGAAGATCGAGCAATATCGTCGTCTGATCGGTGATCTGACTGGAGAGCCGACGTCCAGCACCAACGATCCCCGCTTCGTCGGCATGTCAGCAAACGGCTATCCGCCACACCATAGCGACGGGACCAGCGACCAACCCGAGACGCTGCAATCAATTGCAAATCGGTACCGGAACCACCGGAAGACCCATGGCGATGCCGACAAGACGCTGGCCGATTTCGATATTTCGATGCGCTTGGCCAGGGAGGTCATCTCTCAGGAGAAACCCATTCAAGCGCTAAACGACGCGGACATCCGGGCTCTGAGAGATTTGATCGACGCCATTCCACCGAATGCGCTTAAATCGAAGACGACGCAGGGCAAGACGTTTCGCGAACTCGCCGAGAGCAATGAGGCCGGGCTCCGGCTATCCTATAAGACACGAGAAAAGCGTCTCTGGTTCTTTCGAGCCATGCTCAATTGGGCGTCCGACGAGGGCTATATCACCAGCGTTCCGGGCAAGAAAATTTCGGTCGGCGGGAAAAAGGATAAAGGCAAGCCTGTCGATCCCTACGAGAAGTCCGACCTGGAACGCATTTTTTCGACACCGGTCTATTCCGGTCGTATTAGCTTGGCGCGACCGGGCACGACAGGAGATCAGGTTTTCAAGGATGGCAAATTCTGGGTGCCGTTGATCGCCCTCTATTCGGGCATGCGCTTGGGCGAAATCGTTCAACTTCACCGAAACGACGTGCGTCAAACCGACGGTGTCTGGGCCTTCGATATCAATCGTGCCGAGGATGATGATAAGAAGGTCAAGACGGAAACCAGCCTTCGTAAAGTTCCTGTCCATAAGGTGCTTATCGATTTAGGCCTTATCGCCCGTTGCCATGACACTAAGCTTGGGAAGCGGTTGTTTCCTGACCTTCCTGCTGCTCAAAACGGCTATTACTCACACAACTTTTCAAAGTGGTGGGGGCGCTACGGTGAAAATTTTGGCTTTCGGACAACGCGGAAGGTCTTCCACTCCTTCCGCCATTTGTTTGCTGATGCGCTGCGTGACCTTGAGGCTCCCGAATATGTGCTCAAATCGATCATGGGTCATGCGGATAGTAGCACGACGCACAAATACGGCCTCGGAGTCGGCTTGGATGTCCGCCGCTCCTACGTGGACAGCATAGATTTCGATATTGTAGCATTGAAATCGGTCATCGAGCGCGAAAGAATTCAAGAGTAAAGGGTTGATATTTGGCGATCACGATCTCTAAGAAAAAGGTGGCGACGCATAACAAGAACAAAACCACCCCTAAAACTCCAGAGAAGATTACTCCCTTCATCGATCGTATGACGGTTGGGGTGAACTACGAACCCAACGATCTATCAGCAGACATTCACAGCAATATCTGGACCCAGACGAACGACACCTCAGTCTTTGCAGCGGTGAAACCTGGAGGCAGCTATAAGAGAGCGTGGCGGATCAAACTGAATGCCGCAGTGCAGATCAAGCATTTCCCGGTCATGCGGTATAGATATGCTGAAGGGTGCGCCGCTCGACTGTCTCTGACCTTCTCGCCGCATGACCTCGGCCCGAAGGGGCTTGAGGAACTCCATGCTGTACTCGTATCGATCGTTCCCCAAGGCTGGGGATCAATCGTTGAGGATGGGCAGGTGACAATGCTCGAAGTTTCCATCGATCTGCCTGGTATCCCGATCGGGAACTGTCATCCGCTTATGCAGCAAACAACGGTGGTGAAAAGCTGGTCCACTGGCGGAAAACTCGAAACGCTCTTGTTCGGAAAAAAATCGGGCAACCAGACGCGAATGTATGACCGTGGGCAAAAGCGGAAGAGCAAGAAGCAGGCATGGCCTCATGGTGAAACAACTCGGATCGAACGCGTGCTGCGCGGCCAGCACCTACCAATCCAACAGCTGCCGGAGTTAGCAAACCTGTTTGCCGGGATGAATTTCATTGACTTGCCGCCGAAACCTCCTCCAAGCGAGCCGGAGCAGAAACATTACATCTGGTATATGTTTTGTGACGCGGTTTCGGTGCGGGGCCTCCCTGCGGCTCTGAAATTGCTTCCGGCGGATACTTATCGAAAGCGATATCGAGCTTGGCTTGCCCAACATCCGCAAGCGTGGTGGAAACCGGACGCTATTTGGACCGAATGGAAGCCGATGATTGAAAAGCACAAGCTCAGTAGTACGAACTGGATTTGAAATGTCGCCGGGACAGTTTCAGAGACATTCGATGTGTCGTGCAATCAATTGCAATTCAGCACATCTTGGAGAAATAAAAAGCGGAAATTCGGGAAGGTTCTGTCGAGAGACATTCGAGTGCCCAATCCCAAAACTGGTTTCAGAACGCCGATTTCTCTTTCATAGGGTGACCATAAGGTTACGCTCATAGTGGGTCAGAAGTCCCTGATCTCCCCTCGCACGAAGGAGAGATCGAATGGACACGACAGACCGAATAGACCCGTTCCGTAACGCGCTGCTGGCGGCGGCAAATGACGGGAGGCAATTTTCCCTTCCCGACCCGTTGCACATCTCGCCCTGGGTGGCGATGAGCCTTCTCCAGAAATCGGTGCGGCGTGGCTCGTCCAATCTTGCGATGCGGTCTGCCGCGACGCTGATGCGCGATGCCCCGGACCGCCTCTGGCGGCGGCTCGGCGGGATCGCCTATGAGGATGTCGGCCTCGGCTGCCTGCAAACCGTGGGCATGACTGCCGCCGCATTAACCGGAAAGCGCTTCCGCCGTTCGGCGGGGGGGGACTGGGCCGTGGCCTCGGTCGTCATCGACGCGCTGGTGAAGGCGAGGAAGAGCCGAGCCACCGATGATCTCTACATGACGCTGGAAGTGCTGCCTTCCCTCGTGCAGAAACGGAAGAAACTCGCCGCTGAAAGCAATCCGCGCCTGCGGCTGATCGCGCTGACGACGCCCTGCCTCTACGTCCGTGCACTGGCTCTCCTTTTTCTTCTCGGCACCGATCGCCCGGGCGGAAAGTTCCCCGCCCGTCGAGGTGAACCGGGGTTGGCCTTCGATCTGCTTGATGAACTCGGCGTTGCTCCGACGACACTCGCGATCTGCCGTGAGGGGCATCGCAAGACCGGCGAGGCGTTGCCGCCGCTGCTGGCCCTGCTGGCTCTAGAGAACGGCCTGCGCGAGGGAACGTCCGATGATCCCATGCCGCCAGAGGTGATGATGGGCGGCGTCCCCAGCTGGGCCTTCGATATGTTCACCCGCGAAGGAAAGATTGCGCTCTCGCGCCTCCTCTCGACGAATGCAGGCATTGCAGAATTTGCTCGCGCGATGGTGTCCAAAGCGCAGTGGGTCGGTTTTCTCGGTCAGGTGTTGTTCCGGGTTGAGGGTGGCGTTCTCACTCGCCGTGTCGGAGGCGATCTGAGCGACCGCCTCCATGCCCAGCTGATGTTTGGGACACTGGGGATTGAACCCGGCCACGCGGTCCAGGCGCTCGATCTGATGCGAGGCGACATACCGTTACTGAACCGCATCCGCCGCTCGGTAATCGGAGGAATGCAGGATGACTGATCCCGGCCACACCTCCGATAATATTCACATATCGGAGCCTCAGAACGGCGGAGTAGCCTTCGCAAATTCCGTTGCAATCAATTGCAATTCAGAAGCGGAAAAGCGTCTGGAGCGGTTGACTTCAGCTAGTCTCGCCGAGAACACAAAACGGGCCTACCTCGCCGATCTGGCCCATTTCGTTAGCGCCGGGGGCGAGTTTCCGGCGACCCCGGAAATGGTGGCGATCTATGTGTCGGCGTTTGCTGAACAGCTGGCCGTCTCGACTTTGACAAGGCGGCTAGCAACGCTGAGCAAAATCCATAAGGCGAATGGATGGCCCAACCCCTGTGAAGCGGAGATCGTCCGTTCTGCCATGCGCGGACTGCGGCGACTGCAAGGAAGCGCCCAAAAGCAAGCCAAACCGCTTTGCCGCGAAGACCTCTTTTTGGTTCTCGACAGCCTGTCGGCGACAAACAGGGACATGAGGGACAGGGCTCTGCTTCTGACCGGGTTTGCCGGGGGGTTCCGGCGTTCGGAATTGGTCGGCTTGAACTGGCGCGACATTCGGGAGGTTAGAGAAGGGTTGGTCGTTTGTTTGCGGCGTTCGAAGACCGACCAGACCGGGGTTGGGCGAAATGTTGGCATACCGCTCGGCAGAACGAGACATTGCCCGGTTCGCGCAGTGCTTGAATGGCGAGAGGTCTCCCAAGATGTCCATGAGGCTGTGTTCCAGCCTGTGGACTGGTTAGATCGCGTTCAGCGAGCACGGCTCTCGAGCGAGGCTATTCCGATTGTCCTCCGAGAGCGCATGGCGGAAGCGGGGCTCGATCCGACCGGGTTCTCCGGCCATTCACTGCGGGCCGGTTTCGCCACAAGCGCGGCCAAAGCCGGAGTGCCGTCGTACAAGATCAGACAGCAGACAGGGCATAAATCCGACGCCATGTTGGGCCGCTACATCCGAGACGGAGAATTGTTCGAAGACAATGCTGCGGTAGCTCTCTTATGAGAGCCCATCCTATTCGAGCCAGATCAGACGCGTTTCGCTGCCAGCGCTTCGATCTGGATCGCAATCATTTCAAGCGCCTCATTCGATACGCCCTGTGCGGCAGATTGAACGCGCTGGACCAACAGATCGCGAGGCGACGCTCTCGGTATTTCATCAAGCCCGAGGAGCTGGTTTGGCGTCGCTCCCAGCGCGTTTGCAATACGAACGAGGGTCGCCAAGTCGGGCTCACGGTCGCCGCTGACATAATGCGCATAGCGCCGCTCGCTGAGGCCGCTGCGGCGGGCGACCTCGGCGTTTGCAATGCCGAGGTCCTCTGCTCGCTTCTTCAAATTCCTACAGAAGGCATCCATAGGAACGTTTTGTTCTGGAAACGCCGCACGGGCTATGTACAATACGGGCTCATAAATAGGACCGTTTTGTTCAAATGGTGATGCAGATGAAGCTCGCTTGCATTCTTCTTACGGCAACGTTCGCGTTGATTGGCTTCCCAGCAATCGGGGCAGGTCTCGGAACACAGCCGACCACCCCGAACGCAGTAGAGCAAGCCGAGATCATCCCGATCAGCGAAGGGCAATTGATCGTGTGCAGCACCTACGCGGCGACACAGACGATGTACACGCTCGTCGCGAACGGCCAAATACAGAACCTTGACGGCTGCTGGATCGTTGCCGCTCCGATGGAGGTCATCGTTTTGCACCCCGGTTCGCAGATCAGCAGCATAACGTATCGAACTCGCGTCACTCAGGCGGACGTCGATGCCCGAATTGCTGAAGGCCGGACCAGTTCGGCAGAGCATTTGCGGAACAGGCTGGAAAACGACCCATGGTCGCCTTGGTATCAGAGCCCCGCATGGGCGTTTACTGCTTGGCTTCAACCTTGAGATAGCCGAGCGCGGCTGCATGAATTTCGACGCGCTTCCGACATCCGGCTCAGGGAAGGACGCTCAATGCCGGGAAATTTGGTGGAAATTTATACGGGTACATTTTTGCAGTTAATTGCAACGAACCATTGTACTTGGCGCTGTGTAGAACTCATCCTAATTCGGCGTAGGCTTGCTTTTCATTCAATATCTTATCGGCTCAGCACGTACTAAAGGCTTTTCGGTGAAGCTCTTTGCCTTGAGGGCCAAAACGCCATGGTCGAGCCTTTAAGCCCTTGTCGCTGTAAACGTCCGCCAAACGCCTCGATTGCGTTTTCGGCCAAAATGGCCAAAACTTTGAAATCGGGGCGGAGGGAATCAATGGAAATCCTGAGCGCGAAAGATGCCAAATATGGATTTGGCAAGTTGATAGATATTGCCCGTGTAGAGCCGGTTGCGGTGGCGAAACACGGAAGGCCGGTGGTTGTTGTGTTGTCCGTCGAGGAGTTTGAGCGGTTGAAGGCAATTGAGGCTGGTACGGAAAAGTCGTAGGAGAATTTCAGATGACCGTGCACACACCCGAAAGGGGCCTTGAGAATAGCCTAATTTCCAAGCTCAGAGACCTCAAATACACCTATCGCGACGATATCCGCGACAAGGCCGCGCTCGATGCCAATTTCAGAGAAAAGTTCCAAGAACTCAACCGCGTCAAGCTAAGCGATGGCGAGTTCAAGCGGCTCATCGAAGACATCATCAAGCCTGACGTGTATGAAGCTGCGCGCACTTTGCGAAGCCGCGAGACCTTCATACGTGATGATGGCACGCCGCTGAATTACACGCTCGTCAACATCAAGGACTGGTGCAAGAACCAATTTGAAGTGGTGAACCAGCTGCGGATCAACACCGACAACAGCAATCACCGCTACGACGTGATGATCCTGATCAACGGTGTGCCTGTCGTTCAGATTGAACTGAAAAATCTCGGCATCAGTCCGCGCCGGGCGATGGAGCAGATTGTCGATTACAAGAACGATCCGGGCAACGGATACTCGCGGACACTCCTCAGCTTTGTGCAAGTGTTCATCGTCAGCAACCGAACGGAGACCCGGTACTTCGCCAACAACAATGCCCGCCATTTCGCCTTCGACGCGGATGAGCGGTTCCTGCCAATCTATCAGTTTGCAGAGAAGGACAACACAAAGGTCAACCATCTGGACGACTTCGCCGACAAGTTCCTGGCGAAATGCACACTCGCCCAGATGATCAGCCGCTATATGGTGCTCATCGCCAGCGAGCAGAAGCTGATGATGATGCGCCCGTATCAAATCTATGCGGTCAAGGTGATTGTCGATTGCATCGATCAGAACAGCGGCAACGGCTATATCTGGCACACAACCGGTTCGGGCAAGACACTTACATCGTTCAAGGCGTCAACGCTCCTCAAATCGAACGAGAGCATCCACAAATGCTTGTTCGTTGTGGACCGTAAAGACCTCGACAGGCAGACGCGTGAAGAGTTCAATCGCTTTCAGGAAAACTGCGTCGAGGAGAACACCAATACGGCCTCACTCGTCCGGCGGCTCCAGTCGGATGATTACGCCGACAAGGTCATCGTCACGACCATCCAGAAACTCGGCCTTGCCCTCGATGAGAGCAGCAAGCACAACAAGCGCAAGATTGCGCGTGGACAAGAGACCTACAAGCAGCGGCTGGAACCCATTCGCGATAAGCGCATGGTTGTCATCTTCGACGAATGCCACCGCTCACAGTTTGGTGAGACCCACAAGACCATCAAGGAATTCTTCCCGAACGCCCAGCTGTTCGGGTTCACCGGCACACCGATTTTCGAACAGAACTCGAGCGTCAAGCAGTTCGAAGGTGATATGGGTTCGATGCGCACGACGGAGGACCTGTTCCAGCAGGAGTTGCACGCCTACACAATCACGAATGCCATCGAGGACAGGAATGTCCTGCGCTTCCATGTCGATTATTTCGAGCCGAAGGGCGCGGCGGGCAAGCCGGGCCAGACACTGACAAAGCAGGCGATTGCACAAGCGATCATTGACAAGCATGACGCGGCGACGGCTAACCGTCGCTTCAATGCCCTGTTTGCCACAGCATCTATCAATGACGCGATTGAGTATGTGGACGAGTTCAAAAAACTGCAAAAGAAGATCAAGGCAGATCATCCTGACTATGTGCCGCTGAAGATCGCAGCGGTGTTCTCGCCGCCCGCCGAAGGCGATCCGAATATCAAGCAAATCCAGGAGGATTTGGAGCAGGAAAAAGAAGATTACCAGAAGGACCCGGACGCCAAGAAGAAGGCGCTGCAAGCCATCATTGCCGACTACAACGCGGCCTATGCCACAAACCACAAGATCACGGAATTCGACCTCTACTATCAGGACGTCCAGAAGCGCATCAAGGATCAGGAATTCCCGAACCGTGATCTGCCGAAAAAGGGCGCGGAGAAGATCGACATCACAATCGTGGTCGACATGCTGCTCACCGGCTTCGACTCGAAATATCTGAACACGCTCTACGTCGACAAGAACCTGAAAAACCATGGGCTGATCCAGGCGTTCTCCCGCACGAACCGCGTTCTGAACGCCACCAAGCCCTACGGCCATGTTCTCGATTTCCGCAACCAGCAGGACAATGTGGACGCGGCAATTGCGCTCTTCTCCGGTGCGCAAACAGAGCGCGCCCGTGAAATCTGGCTGGTGGACAAGGCTCCGGTCGTTATCGACCAGCTCAAGCAGGCGGTGACCGATCTCGGCGATTTCATGAAGTCGCAGGGCGTCGATGCTGCGCCCGAGCAGGTCAACAACATGAAGGGTGATGATGCCCGCATCCAGTTCGTCAAACGCTTCAAGGAAGTGCAGCGCCTGCAAACGCAGCTCGACCAATATACCGACCTGACGGAAGAACAGCGCGCCGAAATCGAGCGGACGCTGCCGAAGGACGAGTTGCGCGCCTTCAAGGGTGCTTATCTGGAAACGGCGCAACGGCTGAAGGAGCAACAGGGCAAGCGAACGCCGGAAGGCGATCCCGTCAATGCAGATGTCGACCAGCTCGATTTCGAGTTCGTGCTCTTTGCCTCCGCCGTCATCGATTATGACTACATCATGAAGCTGATTGCGAAGTTCTCCGGGCAGGACCCGAAGAAGCTGAAAATCAGCCGTGAGCAGCTGATTGGCCTCATTCAATCCGATGCCAAGTTCATGGATCAGCGTGAGGAAATTACGGAATATGTGCGCTCGCTCAAAGAAGGCGAGGCATTGGATGAAGCGGCTGTGCGGTCAGGCTATATGCGCTTCAAGGCCGAAAAGCAGGCCAAGGAAATCGCGGCGCTCGCAGGCAGGCACGGACTGGAAACGGAGGCGCTTTCATGCTTTGTCGATACCATCCTGCAGCGCATGATCTTCGATGGCGAGCAACTGACCGACCTGATGGCGCCGCTTGGCCTTGGCTGGAAACAGCGGCGCGAGCGCGAGTTGGCGCTGATGGCGGACCTTGTGCCCCTTCTCAACAAGCGCGCCCAGGGCCGCGACATTGCCGGCCTCAATGCCTATGAGCAGGAGAGCGCTTGATGGCGGCGGCGAAGCAAAAGCAATTGGTGCCGAAGCTGCGGTTTCCCGAGTTTACCGATGAACCAGGTTGGGCGACCCCAACCTTCTCATCCATTTATCGCATCAAACGAAATAACACGTTTTCTCGCGAACGACTCAGTTACACGACAGGAGAAGTCCGTAACATTCACTACGGCGACATTCATACGAAATTTCGCCCATTGTTCGATTTGAGCAAAGAGCATGTCCCATATGTGTTGCCGGAGTACATGGCCGAGCTACCGAATGATGAAGCACTATGCGAAGTTGGGGACATAGTATTCGCCGATGCCTCAGAAGACCTTACAGATGTAGGCAAAGCGATCGAGTTGGTTGCGCTACACAGCGAAGCCGTGGTTGCAGGCACGCACACGATCCTTGCTTCACGAAAGGAAAAACTGCCTGTAGTCGGCTTTGGGGGACAGCTTTTTCAATCCAAAGCCGTCCGTGCTGCAATTATGAAAGAGGCTCAAGGAGCAAAGGTTTGCGGAATATCGGCCAATCGTATTTCGGGAATGCCCATCCCGCTCCCGCCAACCGAAACGGAACAACAAAAAATCGCCGATTGCCTTGGCTCGCTGGACGATCTGATCGATGCGGAGAGCCGGAAGCTGGAAGCCCTGCGCGACCACAAGAAAGGGCTGATGCAACAGCTCTTCCCCCAGCCCGGCGAAACCATCCCCCGATTGCGCTTTCCAGAGTTTCAGAACGCAGGCGGTTGGGAGGAAACGAAAATCGGAATGATGTTCGACACCGGCTCAGGGGGTACTCCGACGCGCTCGAAGCCTCAGTACTGGGAAGGAAAAATCCCTTGGATCACGACTTCCGATATCGACTTCAACGTCATCAACACTACGACGCAACGAATAAGCGAATCCGGTCTTAAAAACTCCTCAGCGAAAACGTTTCCTGCTGGAACTGTTCTCGTTGCAATGTACGGCGAAGGCAAAACTAGAGGAAAAGTTGGAATTCTCGGGATCGCTGCCGCAACGAATCAAGCATGTGCAGCCATCTATCCAAGTGACAAAGTGCTTCCATTTTTTGTCTTCCAAAATCTTGCTGGACGGTACGATGAAATGCGAGGGCTGAGTAACAGTGGGGGGCAAAAAAATCTTAGCCAAGCACTTATTTCAGAGATGCCCTTCTGCTACCCAAGTGATCCAAGAGAGCAACAAAGAATTACAGATTTCATAATACTTGCCGATAGATTGATTGAACGTCATTCGAAAAGAGTGGTTGCCCTCAAAATCTATAAACGCGGCCTGCTCCAACAGCTCTTCCCCTCGTTGGAAGGTAATGAGTGATGAGCAATCCGCCGAAGGTGCACAAGTTCAAAAGTCTCAAATCACTCGCGACGCGCCTCCGCAGTGATGTGAGGGATATCGATTGTGTGCTGGTCTATGCCTACAACCGCACAGGCAAGACGCGTCTTTCAACCGCGTTCAAGGATGCTGGAAAGAAGATTGGTAAAGATGGTCAGGTCAAAAGTCGCGATACCCTTTATTTCAACGCGTTCACCGAGGACCTTTTTGTCTGGAACAATGACCTCGACAACGACACGGATCGATATCTGAAGATCAATGAGGCGTCGTCATTCTTCGAGGGTCTGAGAAGTCTGGCGCTTGAGGTCGATATCAAGGGGTATCTGTCGCGCTACGCCGATTTCGATTTTGATATCGACTACAGCAAATGGACCGTCTCTTTCCGCAAAGGGGCCGACGACAAGATCAAGATATCGCGCGGCGAAGAGCGCATTTTCATCTGGTGCCTTTTTGTGGCGATCTGCGACCGCGTTGTCGCTGGTCTGGATTCCTACAGCTGGGTCAAGCACCTCTACATCGACGATCCGGTCTCATCGCTGGACGACAACAATGCGATTGCAATCGCCTGCGATCTGGCCGCGCTTATTCGCAGAGCGGCGACAAGGCAGGACGATAAAGGCGAACCCGCGCCGTTGAGAACCGTCTTTTCTTCGCACCACTCCCTGTTCTTCAACGTGATGTGCAGTGAGATGGGCCGCACACAGGAAGGGCAGCAGAAAGTCAGCACCAAGCGCTATTTTCTGCACCGGCCGGATGCTGATGGTACGTTCACGCTGCGGGCAACGAATGACACGCCCTATTTCCACCATGTGGCAACATTGGCCGAACTCCAGCGCTGCGTGAAAGAGGACAAGCTTTACACATACCATTTCAATGCGCTGCGCAGCATTCTCGAAAAGACGGCCAGCTTCTTGGGTCATGATGATCTACGCATCTGCCTTGCCGGTCTGGACGATGAAGCGCTCTACAACCGCGCGCTGAACCTTCTGAGCCACGGCAAATACGACATCACCCAACCCGTTGAGATGGTTGACGACAACAAGGACCTGTTCCGACGTATTCTGAGCGACGTTCTCGACCGTTTCAAATTCGCAGTGCCTGACCTTGCGCCTGCCGAACCTGCCAAGAAGGCCACGCCATGACCGAACCAGAACAAAAACAGCTCGGAAAAACGCTCTGGGGCATTGCGGACCAACTGCGTGGTGCGATGAACGCGGACGATTTCCGCGACTACATGCTGGCTTTCCTCTTCCTCCGCTATCTCTCGGACAATTACGAACAGGCGGCACGGAAGGAGCTTGGCAGCGATTACCCGGACCCTAACGCTATCGGCAATGGCGGGCGCTCGTCTCTCTCAGTCTGGTATGAGAACAACCCGGATGACGTTGCCGCTTTTGAAAAACAGATGCGGCTGAAGACACATTACGTCGTTCGGCCCCAGCATCTTTGGGCCAGCATCGCCCATATGGCCAAAACGCAGAACGGCGAACTGCTCAACACCCTGCAGGAGGGTTTCAAATACATCGAAAACGAGTCGTTCCAGAGCACATTCTCGGGGCTCTTTTCGGAGATCAATCTCGGCTCCGAAAAACTCGGTAAGACGTATGATGCGCGCAACGCCAAACTGTGCTCGATCATCTCCAAGATTGCCGAGGAACTTAAAGGGTTCTCAACCGACAGCGACACGCTGGGCGATGCTTACGAATATTTGATTGGCGAATTCGCTGCCGGTTCCGGCAAGAAAGCCGGTGAGTTTTATACGCCGCAGCGGATCTCCGACATCCTGTCCGGAATTGTGGCGCTCGACAGCCAAGACCCGAAGTCAGGCAAGCGCAAACACCTGGCAAGCGTTATGGATTTCGCCTGTGGGTCCGGCTCGCTTCTGCTCAACGTCCGGCAGCAAATGAAAAAAGCTGGCGGTAGCATCGGCAAAATCTTCGGCCAGGAAAAGAACATCACCACCTACAACCTGGCGCGCATGAACATGCTGCTGCACGGGGTGAAGGACACCGAGTTTGAAATCTACCACGGCGACACGCTGACCAATGAATGGGACATGCTGCGGGAGACGAACCCGGCCAAGAAGCCTGCGTTCGATGCCGTGGTTGCCAACCCGCCCTTCAGCTACCGCTGGGAACCGACTGAAGCGCTTGGTGAAGACATGCGCTTCAAGAACCACGGACTGGCACCAAAATCAGCTGCCGACTTCGCTTTTCTGCTTCACGGCTTCCACTACCTGAAGGATGACGGCGTGATGGCAATCATCCTGCCGCACGGTGTCTTGTTTAGGGGTGGTGCGGAAGCGAAAATCCGCGAGAAGCTGCTGAAGGATGGGCATATCGACACCGTTATCGGCCTGCCGGCCAACCTGTTCTACTCAACCGGCATTCCAGTCTGCATTCTTGTCCTAAAGAGGTGCAAGCAGCCCGACGATGTTCTCTTCATCAACGCGTCTGAGAGCTTCAAAAAGGGCAAGCGCCAGAACTACATGACGGACGAGCATATCGCCGAAATCA
This sequence comes from Stappia sp., assembly GCF_965276915.1. Lineage (GTDB taxonomy): Bacteria > Pseudomonadota > Alphaproteobacteria > Rhizobiales > Stappiaceae > Stappia. The sequence continues at coordinate 3,746,201 of NZ_OZ255709.1, read as the reverse complement.
TCGAGACGTATCAGCAGCGTCCGGAAGAGAGGATTGATCGATATGCCCGCCGCGTGAGCATGGATGAGATCGAGGCCAACGACTTCAATCTCAACATCACGCGGTACGTCAGTACAGCCGAGGAGGAAGCGGAAATCGACCTCGCGGCCACGCACAAGGAATTGGTTGGGATTGAGAAAGATATCCGCGAAGCAGCCAAGAAGCATAACGCGTTTCTCAAGGAGCTCGGCCTTGATGCACTGCCAGGCTACGATCAGTAGCAGTCTCACGAAAAGCAATTACCCGAACAGAGACTAGCAATTCTCTGGCCGAGTTTCATGCTTCCCTTTGTCCAGTCATCTGCTACAGTTCTGTAGCACCGTAGGGGCTGGCTGGTCCGTATCCCCTTGGAAAACCTACGGCGGATAAAGTGGAACATTCTCCCATCCTCTCCGCCATTGTTTCGCTCACGGCAGTTTCGCTTCTCTCAACGCCTCCGCGGGGGCGGGCGAAAGCCCGGGCCGCGGTCGCGGCCTGTGACGCCGAGTTCAAAATGTCTCTCCCACTCTCCGCCATTCCCCGATTGCCCTCGACAACTCGCTATCACCGCGCTCCGGCTACGCGGCGATGAAAGCCGCCGTTTTTACGCTCCCGATATATCTTGAAGATTGACCTGCAGCTTTCGACCCATCGGCCTTACAGCAGATCTTTAAGCAGTCTGACTGCAGGCGCAAAATCCGCCGCGATCGTTCCAGCGAACCGATATCCTGCAGCTTCGTAGAATGGACGAGCTCGCTCGCCAGCTACGACGTGTAGTGTTCGTGCCCCGAGCATTGCGGCACGATACTCGGCTTCGGCGAGTAGTTTTCTACCTACCCCCATTCGCCATACTTCAGGCGCGACGAACAGGTCCTCCAGTATGGCCTGCATAGCGCCTTTACCAGAAAGGACCGTTACAAAGCCCACAATCTCCCCTTCAAGCTCCGCGACAATGGCATGCGGCACGTGCGCGATCGGGACCTCTCTCGCTTCTGGAAGTGCTTGCAGTTCTTCAATATGATCTCCCCAAGCCAGCGAAGACCGCAACTTAAGTGCTCCCAGGGCATCCTTGTCCTCGACATGTGCCTCTCGAATGAAAACTGCCATCAAAACTCCCATCCTTGCCGATCCGTTCTTTCTCAAATCAGCGAAAAGTCCCACATCACGGCACGGCCACCAGTGAAATAGACGGTGGTCAAACTGGGCAGGATCGATCGCTTTTGGTCGCTTGGTCTCTGCGAGCAAGGTGACGTGCTCCCCTTTTGTCCGCGTCTATAAGTTAGCCCTGTTCACGTTGTGGTCCGATCTGGACCGGGTTGCAAATTCGTTCGGTGTCAGCCCATCTAGGCCTCGCATAAGCTCGGACGGCCCTTGGCCTTGCGAACCCTGCGCGTTCGAAATGTCTCCGCGGTGCTCCGCCATTTCCTGCCGGTTGCCTTCCACCGCGCGATATTGCCGCTGATCAACAGACCTTTCCGCGTTCGGCAAGGAAATCGAGAAGCGCCCTGATGCGCGACGGCAGCGGTCCGCCCTGGCCGATATGGATGGCGTGGAAAGTTTCCCGATCTCGCGGGTTAAGATGTTCGAGCACCGGAACGAGACGACCGGCGGCAATATCGTCGCGCACGGTGAAGGCGGCGAGGCGCGCAAGCCCGCTCCCGCCCAGCGCAAGTTGCCGCAGCCCCTCGCCGTCACTGGCCTGTACGCGGCCGACTGCCGGAATGACCACAATGTCGTTGTTCTTCCTCATCGGCCAGCCATCGACCTTGCGAACATAGCCAAATCCCAGGCGGTTGTGCCGGTCGAGATCATCGATGCTTTCCGGCTCGCCGAAGCGGCCAAGGTATTCCGGGGCTCCGACAATGATCATGGCGGTATCCCCGAGCTTGCGCGCGACGAGGCTTGATGTCTTCAGCGGCCCGGCGCGCACGGCAACATCGATGCGTTCGGCGAGAAGGTCGACGACCATGTCGGTCTGGACGAGATCGAGCGTAATTCCAGGGTGACGGTCGAGGAACTCAGGCAGGATTGGTGCCAGGATGTGCGTGGCATAGGAGGCGCTGGTGTTGAGCCGGATGCGGCCGGCCGGCTGTTCCCCCGCGCCGGCGCCGCGTTCGGCTTCTTCTATGTCTGCCAGAATGCGGGTTGTGCGCTCATAGAACGCACACCCCTCCGGGGTGAGTTGCAGGGCACGCGTCGAGCGGTTGACGAGCCGAGCGCCAAGCCGCATCTCCAGCCGCGCAACCAGCTTGCTGACAGCGGAAGGTGTCATGCGGCAAACGCGTGCGGCAGCGGAAAAGCCGCCCTGAGCGACAACCTGAGCGAACACCTCCATTTCACGGGCGCGATTGATCTCGGAACGGGTCATTGGTCCTTCAATTCATAAATGATGTGCCAATCGGCATACTATATCACCTTGCTTGCAGGTTCTATCTCTCGTCCAGGATTTCAAAATCGCGGGACAGGACATGCCACTCGCTCTCCACGCTCTGACGGCCGGTACCTTTGGCAGAGGCGCTACCGACTTCGCCAGCATGGGCCTTCTGTTGGAGGGCAGCCGCGATTTTTCCTGACCTTGCCATTGCCACCGCGCTGATTGCCGTTCGTTCCGGCAAGCGCATGGCGCCCACGCCTCCACACGCAATCTGATTTCACAAGGAGCATTCCCGTGGACTATCGATCACTCGGAAAGTCCGGCCTCAAGGTGCCGGTCCTCAGCTTCGGCGCTGGCACATTCGGCGGCTCCGGCCCGCTTTTCGGCAATTGGGGCACCTCCGATGCAACGGAGGCCCGCCGCCTCGTGGACATATGCCTGGAGGCTGGCGTCAACCTGTTCGATACCGCCGACGTCTACTCCGGTGGGGCTTCGGAGGAAGTGCTTGGCGAGGCAATCAAGGGCCGGCGCGATGCGGTGCTGATCTCGACCAAGACCAGCTTGCCGATGGGCGAGGAGCCCAACGATGCGGGTTCCTCGCGCTTCCGGCTTATCCGTTCCGTCGAGGATGCGTTGCGCCGTCTTCAGACCGACTATATCGACCTTTTGCAACTTCACGCCTTCGACTCGGGCACGCCGGTCGAGGAAGTTCTGTCGACGCTCGATACGCTCGTGCGCGCCGGCAAGGTCCGCTATGTCGGCGTGTCCAACTTTTCCGGCTGGCAGATCATGAAATCGCTGGCGGTCGCCGACCGCCACGGCTGGCCGCGCTATGTCGCAAATCAGGTTTACTATTCGCTGACCGGCCGCGACTACGAATGGGAACTGATGCCTTTGGGCGAGGATCAGGGCCTTGGTGCGCTGGTCTGGAGTCCGCTTGGCTGGGGACGGTTGACAGGGAAAATCCGCCGTGGCGCATCGCTCCCCGAAGGCAGCCGCCTGCACGAGACGGCAAGTTTCGGTCCGCCGGTGGATGAAGAACATCTCTATCGTGTGGTCGATGTTCTGGACGCCATCGCGGAAGAAACGGGCAGGACGGTGCCGCAGATTGCGCTCAACTGGCTCCTTCAGCGCCCGACCGTCTCATCGGTCATCATCGGCGCGCGCAACGAGGAGCAGCTTCGCCAGAATCTTGGCGCGGTCGGCTGGAAGCTGGAGCCCGGCCAGATTGCCCGGCTCGATGAGGTGAGCGTCGTCACCGCGCCGTATCCCTACTTCCCCTACCGCCGACAAGAAGGCTTTGCGCGGCTCGATCCGCCGATTGCAGGCTAGTTTGGTTTTATTGCAAGGACCGGCATCAGATGCCCCCTGGGGCGTCAGGCGCCGGCTTGCTCCGCAACTGCCTTTAAATCGGACCATGCGTTTTCCACTCAGGGATGGGGATCAGCAGCAACCTGGTTCAGGAGTGTCTTGTAGGGCTATGGCGTAGATGTAGTTCTCGGTTTCATCGTTCTCGTCCCGCCATTTTCTGACTTCGGGCTGTCGCCCTTCGGGCTGTCGCCCTTCGGGCTGTCGCCCTTCGGGCTTCGCTCCAGTCAGGGCCTCGCATAAGCTCGGGCGGCCCTTGGCCTTGCGAACCCGACGGGTTCGAAATGTCTGCGTGATGCGCCCTGATCCGGCTGCAGCAGGATGACACGGTCTGCTGTTGACCCTTTCGGGAGGCGGGGCTAATCATGCCGGGTCTGAAACAGGTTAGGTTCGGGAAGGTTGGCCCGGCCCCCGCTTCGCGGGTCCTTCCGCTGCGCATGCAGCGGCCCAAGACTGTCGTCAAGGTGCCTGCATCGTGCGGGTGCCGACAGGAAGGGTATATGGACATGCAACCACGTATTTCCGTTTTCACGCTCGGCGTGGCCGATCTCGAAAAATCGCTCGTCTTCTATCGCGACGGTCTCGGCCTGCCGACAGAGGGCATTGTCGGGCGGGAGTTCGAACATGGCGCGGTCGCCTTCTTCGACCTGTCGGGAGGGCTCAAGCTCGCGATCTGGGCGCAGAGCGACCTGGCATTCGACACCGGTCTTCCCCGGCAGCCTGTCAGCTCCACGGCTTTCACCATCGGTCACAATGTTTCGCGCCGCGAAGAGGTGGCGCGGATAATGGAGGCGGCGCGGCGCGCCGGCGCGGAGATTGTCAAGGAGCCGCAGGACACGTTCTATGGCGGCCATGCCGGGTATTTTCGCGACCCCGACGGGCATCTGTGGGAGATCGTCTGGAATCCGCAGATGCTTCCCCCGCAGGACTGATCCCCGTGTTCTGAAATGCCACGGGCTCCCGAAAGGGGAGCCCGTGCTCGCTCAGAAGCGCGATCCGGGTGACGTGTCACCGGATTTCGGCCCGCCATTGCCTCAAAGGGCGAAGGCTGGTCGTTCGTCCTGTCTCGCCGTCAGGCGGAGAACCGCTGGTCGTATTCCGCCCTGAGACGCTTCCAGCCATCCCAGAACGGCTCCGGCTCGCGCGCGTTCATGCGCGCCAGCAGAATGTCGAGATGCATGTGCCAGCCGGCACTCACCCCAAGAAGGGCGCCACGGCTTGCAAGGCGGTTGTGGACGATGGTCAACAGCGTCTCGTTGCCGCGCGGCGCGAGTTCGAAGGCGACTTCGCCATCGCCCTCCCAGGTGATGACGAGCCTGCGGGGCGGGTCCAGCTCGACGATGCGGCTGTCCATGCGCTCTTCATCGCCATATCCCTCCGGACGGTTTCCCGGTTGGGAGGGACGCGAGGCAAGCTCGTCATTGCGCCAGACGAGTTCGAAGGACGTTCCGGCCTTCATCGTCATGTCGCCCGAGGCGAGCCACTGGCGGCGCAGCTTGCTGTCTGTGAGGTAGTCCCAGACGCGCTCGACGGAGGCCGGCAGGACGCGCCGGATCTCCAGCGTCGCCGGTTCGATGAGCGTGCCGTGGGCTTCAAGGTTTGCCAGTTCCGTCATTTTCTTCTCCTTCGGGTTTCGTAAGGGGGGTGGAGGATTTCTCCTGGCGCAGGAGCCCTTCGAGCACGTCCAGACGTTCGGTCCAGAAGCGCTCATAGGCGCTGAGCCATTGGTGAGCACTGGCGAGCGGGCCAGGCTCGAGCGAGCAGACATGCGTGCGCCAGCGGACCTCGCGGCGGATGAGGCCGGCGTTTTCGAGGGCCTTGACGTGTTTCGAGGCAGCTGCGAGCGAGATGGCAAACGGTTCCGCAAGCTGGCTTACGGTCCTCTCGCCATCCGCGAGTTCGTGAAGCATCCGGCGGCGCGTGGCGTCGCCGAGTGCATGGAAGACAGCGTTGAGCTGGGGTGTGTTTAATTCAACCATGAGGTTTATTGATAGCGGGATTTTCGCATGAGTCAACCATTTGGTTTAATGAATGCGATTTTTGTTGGCACCGCCCTTGCTCGGCGGGCGCGGCGGGGCGATCCGGGCGTAGCGCGGGGCCGAAGGGTGCGCATCCTCTGAATGTGTTCCGAATTCACTCAATCTATGGGTGAAATTTTCAACTGGGCATGTAACCCGCATGGCCGCGATCGAGCGGTATCGAGGCGTTCTTCCTCTTTCTTTTTCAACGCGATCCAACTGGTTTGACAGGCTTGATCCCTGCGAATTTCTGCCATGTCATTCTTCTCATTCGTATAAATCTTAGTAATATCTAAAACATATTACCTGGACTGTTTTAATGTCATAGGTTCAATATTTCGACATAAGTCGAAAATGGGAAATGTGGTCTATTTATTTGTATTAACTATTTAAGTAGATCTTAGTTAAGTCATTGGAATTATTTCAAGGGTGCTTGGTATGTCGGAGCCTGCGAAGTTCGATGTCGTGCTGGAATTGACGGACCTGTCGCAGAACAGCCTGGAGGTCAGAAGTTCCAGCCTCTTGGCGTTTCTTGAGGGTGTGAAAACCGCCTATGCGGACGGATGCCCGGAAGGAAGGGTCCCTGATCCGGCAGCGGGGGACGACTACATCACGCTGAATTTCCATCTGGTCGTCGACCGGTCGGATTGCGGCGCCGGGGCGGGAGGGGACGGCGAGGAGGAGAGGACGTTGCTGACCAGACGCCAGACCGAAATCGCACATCTGCTCGAGCGCGGGCTGACCAACAAGGAAATCGCCAACAAGCTCAATATCAGCCCGGCAACGGTCAAGAACCATGTCCACGCCATCCTCGGCAAACTGGATCTGGACCGGCGCAGCAAGGTGGCCGCCTATCTCAGGTCGCGGTCCCAGCTCGTGGTCTCCGCGCAGGGTGCGGGCGCCTCCCACGGGGCGTCCCAGGGCGCAGGCTCTTGAGCCCTGTGCGGGTTGTGGTGCGGGCTGTGGCGCGGGTTTTGTGCGCACACCTGGGCGGGCATGAAATCACCGGAGCGTCTCGACCGTGTAACACAACCTGTGGTAAATTTTTCCGCGCCGCCAACTGGAGCAAGTTGTATTCGCCATGGCCGTTTCGAACAAGCTGAACGGAACGCTGCGGGACTTTGTCGTGCAGCGCGAGATGTTTTTCGTGGGGACCGCCGCGCCGCAAGGACGGGTCAATATTTCCCCGAAGGGGCTGGATACGCTGCGCGTCATGAGCGACACGCGGATCGTTTGGCTCAACCTTTCCGGGAGCGGCAATGAGACCGCCGCGCATCTGCGCGAGTCGAACCGGATGACACTGATGTTCTGCGCCTTCAACGGCGAGGCCCGGATCCTGAGGGTCTATGGCAAGGCCAGGGTGCTGCATCCGCGCGACGAGGGGTTCGGCGCGCTTGCCGCGCTGTTTGCGGAGATGGCGGGCACGCGCCAGATCTTCGACATGGAGATCGACATGGTGCAGACCTCCTGCGGCTCCGGCGTCCCGGTGATGACGTTTCAGGAGCAGCGGGGCGAGGAGGAACTCGTGCCCTTCTATGCCGAGATGGGCGAGGAGGGGGTCGAGGCCTATTGGCGGCGCAAGAACAGCCTCAGCATCGACGGAAAGCCGACGGGTATAGATCCGTGAGCGGTTCGGGCCTTCAGACGTTTCCCCTGACGGCGGAACGGTTCGCCGACTTTGAGCGGCTGATGGGGCCGAAGGGCGGATATGGCGGCTGCTGGTGCATGCTCTGGCGCCTGGGCAAGGGCACCTATGACGAGTTGCGGGGCGAGGGGACCCGCGCGGCGATGGAGGATCTGGTGCGCACCGGGCCGCCGCCGGGCGTGCTTGCCTATGACGGCGAGACGCCTGTCGGCTGGGTCTCCGTCGCCCCGCGCGAGGTTTTCGTTCGCCTGCGCACCTCGCGGGTGCTGAAGCCGGTCGACGCGCGGCCGGTCTGGTCGGTCTCCTGCCTCTATATCGCCCGCAGCCATCGCCGGAAGGGCGTGTCCGCGGCCCTGCTCGCGGGCGCGATCGAGCTCGGCCGGGAGCTTGGCGCGGAATGCCTGGAGGGCTACCCGGTGGCGCCGGAAAAGTCGTCCTATCCCGTCTCCTATGCATGGACCGGCTTTCGTGAGAATTTCCTGCGCGCCGGCTTCAAGGAGGTGGCAAGGGGCTCGCCGACCCGGCCGATCATGCGATACGACCTGGCCGACTGAGGCACCTTCCCCGGTTCTTTTCATCGCGGGCGCGGCGAGGGGAGATCCAGATGCGCGCTTATGGTGAGCGGATACTGCGCGCGCGCACCCGCAAGGCTGTCCCGCGACAGGTTGACGACAACGAGCGGATCGTCGGGCCTGGTGAGCGCAAGCACCTCGCCGCCCGGCGCCACCGCAAAGCCGCTGCCGCCGAAGGCCGGAACCGCCCCTCCGCCGCCGCTCCTGTTGGAGCTCAGCACATAGCAGCCGTTGACGATGGCGGTGGCCCGGGCGACCGCGATCCAGCGGTCGAGCCCGTCGGCGGTGCTGGCCCTCGGCACGAGCAGGACATCCGCGCCGGCGCGCACGAGCGAGCGGCCGACCTCCGGCACCATCAGCTCCGAGCAGATCGCGAAGGCGAAGCGAAAGCCGGCGTGATCGAGCAGGCCGAATGTCTGGTGTCCCGGCCGGAACCAGGTGTTTTCGTGAAAGCCCGCTTCTTCCGGCAGGCACAGCTTGTGATGAAGCGCGTGGTAGCGGGTCCCGATCCTGGCGAACCCCTCGTTGATCAGCCCGTCCGGCGCCGGCAGCGCCGTCGAGCCGAACAGCGCCGGCACCTCGATCGCGTCCAGAGCGGCGACGCCGGCCGCGTGTGCCGCCGCTGCCTGTCCGGCCTCCAGCAGGCTGAACCGGGGGGCGGCAGCCGGCCATGCGCCGAATGGCAACTCATTGAGCAAAAGGGCCTGCGGGCGGTGCGTGCCGACGAGGGCGACGAGGCGTTGCCATGCCGCATCGCCAGGGGTGAGGCCGTCCGGCAGTTCGCACACGGCCATGGCGAGCGAGGCATCGCCGTCCGGCGCGCGGGGCAGGGGGCTCATCGGTCGCTCTCCGCAGGCTTGCGCATCCGCATGGGGCAGGTTCCGGAGGGCGCCGTGTTGGTCTCCGCGAGCCCGTATTGCCACCATTCGATCTCACCGGCCTCGAAGCTGCCGAGTGCCGGGCTGTGCGGCAGTCCGTCATAGGCGTGGATGCGCTTGCGCAGCCGCTCGCGCACGGCGCGGCCGCGAGGATTGTCGCCGGCGACGATGTCGAAGCGTTCGCGCGGGTTGACGATGAAGGCGAAGGCGCGCCCGAGATTGCGGCTGCGGCGGATGCGGTGCGCCGGATTGCTCATGTTGACGAAGAGCTGCATGCCGGCAAAGCACATCGTCCAGAACGGGCTGGCGGGCACACGCGAGACCTCGTCGGGCCAGGCGGCCGGGTCAAGGTCATGCCAGGCCTGCAGCACCTGCCAGCCGATGTCGTGATAAGCCTCGACCGTATCGGCCGCGACCGTCGCGGGATCGAACAGCACGACCAGCGGTTCGGCGGTCGCGACGTCGCCGTCCCACTCCCTGGAGCGGCGCACATAGGCGCCGAGATCGTCGGCGGTGCGGGCAAGATCCCGAGGCGCGAGACTGTCGACGAAGGCAAAGAGGATGCGGCCCCGGCGGCAGGCGTTCTGGGAAAAGAAGCAAGGGAAGTTCGTCGGCATCCGCAGGCGCTCGAGAAAGCCGAGGGCCGCCGTTTGCTGCCACGGCGTCAGGTCGCCCGCGTCGGTCTCGACCTTTGTCTGGGCGGTCAGCGTCATGTCGTCGTCTCCTTGTTCGTGGTCGCCTGTGCCGCGGCGTCGAGGGCATCGCGCAACAGGGCCGGGCGATGCAGCAGGGCGAGATGGGTGGAGTGGTCGTAGTGGCGACGCATTGCCGGCGGCAGGGCCGCGATCCGGCGGGCCATGGACTTGCCGGCAAAGCCGTTCAGCTTCCGGTCCCGGCTGGCGATGGCAAAGCCCCAGGGGACGGCGAAGCTGGGGATGTACTGGTCGTAGATCACGACGTCGGCGAACAGGTGCCGCAGGCGCGCCGCCGTACGTGCCTGGAAGCCGACAGAGGCGGGATGGCTGTGGCCGACATGGGTGGCGAGGAGGCCGCCGGGGGCGAGCAGGTCGGCCGCGGCGGCAAGGGTGCCGGTCTCGAACACGGTGTTGGCGTAGGACGTTCCGGCGGCGTCCGGAAGGTCGAGCAGAACGAGATCCGCCCAGCCGGCGAGATCGCCGCGCTGGCGCGCAAGCCAGGCGTGCGGGTCGTCGAACTCCATCCGGTAGTCGAAGGGAAACGGCGTTTTCGGCTGCAGGTGCGGCATGTGATAGCGGCACAGTTCGGCGAGTGCCGGGTCGAGGTCGACATGGCGCACGGCGCGCAGGCCCGGCAGGTGCTGCAGCTTGTTGAGGATGCCGCCATTGCCGCCGCCGACCACCACCACCTTGCGCAGGTTGCCGTGAAGGGCGGCCGCCGGCGACATCAGCATCTCGTGGTAGAGGCCCTGGTCGAACTCGCTGGACTGGATCAGCCCGTCGATCAGCAAGGCCCGCCCATAGGCGGCGAGACGGGCGATCCGGTAGCTGGTCAGCCCGGTGTCGCCTTCCGCCAGGACGGCAGCGACCTCCAGCAGACGGCTGTCGGCCGCCTCGAGCACCGGATGCTGCAGGGGGGCAAGGCCTGTCACGAGACCGCCTCCGCGATCACCGCGGCATAGCCCAGAAGCCCCTTTTTCGAGACGTCGTGTTCATAGGCGGCCAGTGCCAGCGAGGTTTCGAAATAGTCCTGCGAGGTGGCTGCGACGATTTCCTCGCGCAGTGCCTTGCGGGCATCGACGGAGCGTTCCTGCCAGAGGCGGAAGCGCTCGGTCGTGTCAACGACATGGCGGACCCGGAAACCGGCGACGGCCAGGAGCTCCCCATATTCCTGCGTGGTGTAGACATGCGGGCATTTCCAGTCGCGGGTGAGCCGGTTCCAGTCGTCGGCATCGATGTCGCCGAGGCGGGTGCGTTCGAAGATGGCGAGCCGGCCACCGGGTCGCAGCAGCGCCCGGGCGCGGGCGAACAGCCGGGCCGCGTCGAAATGACAGGCGGCGCCGGTGCTGTAGATGCCGTCGAAGGGCCCGGGAAAGGCATGTTCGTAGACATTGCCGGCGATCAGTTCGACATCGTGATCCCGGTCGCGGCCGGCGGCCACGGAGACGAGCGAAAGGTCGATGCCCGTGACCGACCACTCCATCTCGCGCGCCAGGAACGCGGCGACGAGGCCGCGCCCGCAGCCAAGGTCGAGGACGCGGGATCCTGGCGCCAGCTGCATGAGCGAGCCCATCAGCCGCAACTCGTTGGCGCTGTTGTCGCTGAACTGGCCGATATACTGGTCCGGGCCGAAGACATGCGGGTAGATGAGGTCGTGGACGCGGGCATTGTCGGCCATGGTCTCGTCGTAGAGGGCCTGGACGCCTGCGAAGTCCTCGGGTGCGGGCGATGGATTGCCGTTCATGAAAGTTCCTCCTGAAAGGCCGACACGGGCGTGGTGCCGCGCGCGGCCAGGCGCGCCCGCAAGTCCTTGGGAAGCGACACCATGTGCCGGTGGGTGATGCCGTCGTAATAGGTCAGGGTCCCGTCCAGCCGGGTCGCCAGCAGCCGGTCGACGATGCTGGCGGAACGGCCTTCCAGATCGAGGTCGCGATGCGATCCGACGGAGAACAGCCACGAGGTGCCGTAGGACTGGGCGTGGCAGACAAGGCCTTCGGCGCGGGCGAAATGCTCGGCCGTCAGCGCGTGTATCCTTGATGCCTCGTGGCCGGAGCAGGGACCGGCGGCCCCGGCCCAGGTGACGAAGGCGCCCCGGGTCGAGACCAGTTGCGCCATCGCGGCGAAATGCTCCGGCGAGAACAGGAACTCGGCAGGGGAGCCGGGCAGGGGCTCGCTGACATCGTGGATGACGAGGTCGAAGGGCAGCGGCGCCGAGGCGAGGTAGTCGCGAATGTCGGCGATCACCAGGCGAAAGCGGGGATCATCGTGGAACCCCCTTGCGACATGCGTGAAGTGACGACGGGCAAGATCGGCCATCCGCTGGTCGATCTCGACCTGGACGACCTCCTCGACAGACAGGTGCTTCAGCGCCTCGCGCACCGCGCCGCCCGGACCTCCGCCGACGACGAGCACCCGCTTCAAGGCCTTGCCGACGGCAAGCGCCGCCGGATGCACGATCGCCTCGCTGTAGATGTATTCGTCGCCCTCCAGGTGCTGGATACGGCCGTCCAGCAGCAGCCCGCGCCCGAAGGAGCGGGTCCGCACGACCTCGATGCACTGGTCGCCGTCATCGGCCAGGAACAGGCGCTCGACGACCTCGTGGCAATGGGCCTCGCCGGAGGCGATGCCCTCGAAGGTCCATGTGCGGGGCCAGTCGGACGGCCGCGCACCCGATGCCGGGTGCGGGGACGCCGCGGGGTTGGCGGCCCGCCTCACTGGACCGCCTCCTCGGTCACGTCGCCCGGACGGATCAGCGTCAGCCCGCCGGACTTGCTCGCCAGGTATTCGGGCGGGTAGGTCTGGCCCAGAAAGCGGGTGATCATCGAGTAGCAGTAGGACCCGGCCTGGTCGAACTCGAGCCATTCGCCGATCTCGACCTGCGGGATCGTCTGCCGCCTTGTCAGGAAGTCGCGGGAATAGGTGGTGTTGCCGACAACGTCGACCGGCTGGTCGAAATCGGGGCGCGGGCCGCCGCCATTGCTCATCACGCGGACGGGGTTGTAGTCCTCGTAGAACATCGCGCGCGGGATCATCGAGGCGCTGGCATCGACGCAGACGAAGTAGTGGCCGTCCCGCTTCTTGATGTCGGTGACCTGGGCGTAGAAGCATGCCGCGTTGCCGAACATCGCCCGGCCCGGCTCGATGACCAGCCGTATCGGTCGCCCGCGCTTTTTGGAGAATTCCGTGAGCAGGGCCGTGATGCGGGCGTTATAGTCGTCGAAGTCGAAACGCGTCTCGTCGAGCGGGAAGCCGCCGCCGACATCGACATAGGCGAGATCGGGAAACCGGTCGGAGAGTTCAAGCGAGCGCTCGACGCCGGCGATCATCTCGTCGACATCGACAATGTCGGTGCCGATATAGACATGGCTGCCGGTTGCCGTCAGGCCGAGGCGTTCGCAGGTGTCGAGCGCCTCGTCGAGCTCGTGGTCCTGGATGCCGATCCGGCTGTCATTGCCCGAGAACGGGCTGATGCGGGAGCGTTCCGACGTGTTCAGCCGGAGCCCGACCTCGGCCTTGATGCCGAGCGTGCCGAACAGCTCGATCTGGCTGATCGAGTCCAGATGCAGCTTGATGCCGCGCGCAACCAGGTAGCGCATCATCGCGGCGGTCAGTCCGGTGCTGGCGAAGATCACCCGGTCGGCGGGAAAGCCGCAGGATTCCGCCAGGCGCAGGTGCTTCAGCGAGTTGACGAACAGACCCATGCCGCGCTCGCGGATCAAGGTCAGGAGGTGGGGATTGTCGTTCGCCATGGAGGCGAAGAAGACATCGGTGTTTCCGTAGGCAACACTTTCGAAACGGGCGAAGTTCTCCTCGATCTTCTCGGTGCTGTAGAGATAGAAAGCGGAATTGATCTTCGAGGCGCGCATGTCCATCAAGTAGGCGGTCTGATCCATGGTGTTCTCCAATGCTTGCGTGGGGGGTCAGCGATAGGTTGCGATCGGCGTGCCGAAGGCGTCCTCGTGGGGGGTGAGGCCGAGGCCGGGGGCTTCGCTCGGGACGACGAAGCCGTCGGTGATGTGCGATGCGCCGCAGGCGTAGGTTTCGGTGTTGAATTCGCGGCAGCTCCACAGGCCGAAGAGGTGATCGCGCGGCGTGGCGGCGGCGACATGCAGGGCCGCCATGTCGGCAATCTCCGTGCCGCCGGAGGACGCCCAGCTCAGAGAAAGGCCGGCGATCTCGCAAAAGGCGGCAAAGCGGCGGGCGGCGGCGATGCCGCCGATGCGCGACAGCTTGACGTGGACGATGTCGGCCGCGTTGTCTCGCGCCAGCCGTGCCAGCACGTCGCCGTCCAGCACGCTCTCGTCGAGCGTCACGGTCGCCCTGGTGGCGCGGCGCACCCGCAGGCAGGCCTCGTAGGTGCCGCAGGGCTGCTCCAGGTTGAAGCCGAGCGGCTCGATGGCGCGGGCCACCTTCAGCGCGTCGGTGAGCGTCCACAGGCGGTTGGCGTCGGCGATGAAGGTCTCTTGCGGCTGGCGGATTTCGGCAAGCCGCTCGTAGAGGCGGATATCGGAAACGGCTTCGCCGCCCGGCTTGGTGGAGAAGATCCGGTAGCCGGGTCCCTCCCGGTAGGCTGCGATCCGCTCCGCCATCTCGTTGAACGGGCCGTGATAGACGGCGCAGTTCATCGGAATGCGCTCGTTGGCGCGGCCGCCGAGAAGCCGGTAGACGGGCAGGTTGGCGGCCTTGCCGAGAAGATCGTGCGCGGCAATGTCGAAGCCGGACTTGATATAGGCGTGGCCGTCCAGGTGCCGGTCCATCAGGGCATGCAGCCCGGCGATGTCTGTGGGATCGGCGCCGATCAGGGCGGGTGCCAGGACGTCGATGCCGACGCGGGCGGCCTCCGCGAATTCCGGGAGATAGGTCCGTCCCCAGGGGCTGACCTCACCCCAGCCGGTGAGCCCCTCGTCGGTGTCGATCTTCAGGATCGTTCCGTCGACGCTGTCCTGCGCCTTGCCGGAGGAGCCCGTCGCATAGCGGGTCTCGCCGAAGCCGATCGCCAGGCGAAAGATGGTGATGCGGTCGATTTTCATGATGTTCCCTCCGCCGCCGGAGCCGGCGCGCGTTGGCTGTAGAGGATGGAGAAGACGACGGCGGTCATGACCACGAACCCGCCGATGACGGTGGCAAGCGGGGGCATGTCGGCGAAGGCGATCCATACCCAGAGCGGGGCAAGGGGGACGTCGAGCGTGCTGATCAGGGCCGCCTGGCCGGAATTCAGGTGGCGGGCGCCAAGCGTCAGGAAGAGGATGCCAAGGCCGAGCTGGGTGATCCCGAAGGCGACCAGCAGGACGAGGATCTCCCCGTCGATGGTGCCGAAGTCCGCCAGCGGTAGCGTGATCAGGAACGAGGCGAAGGCGGAGGCGCAGGCCATCGCCACCATCGAATGCGCCTTGCCCCAGCGCACCGCGACGATCATCAGCGCCATGAAGAAGGTCATGGCCATGGCGTAGGCATCGCCAAGCAGCCCGCCGCCTTCCAGCGAGCCGCCGACGATGACGACGACGCCGAGAAGGGCGACGAAGCTCGCCCACAGGGTCGAGGCCTGCACCGGCTCTCGAAGGAGGAGCCACGAAAAGCCGGCCGCGACGAAGGGGGCGGTGGCGTAGATCAGCACCACGTTAGCCACCGAGGTGTTCAGGTAGGCGTTGAGGTTGAAGATCATGGCGAGCACGCTGGCGGCGATCGCGACCAGTCCCGGAGCGCTCCGGAAGACGCCGAACTGGGCGAGGCCGGCGCGCCCCTCGCGCGCCAGCATGATGGCCAGGATGAAGAAGCCGGCCACCAGCCCGCGAATGCAGAGCATCGTCCAGACGCTGGTGTCGATCAGCCGGGTGAAGAGCCCGGCCGTGCTGTAGCAGGCCGCGGACAGCACCAGCAGGATGATGCCGATGCGTATCTGGCGGGCGGTGTCGGACATGTCCTGCATGGGGTCCGCCTCACTGCGCCGGCGCACGGCCGAGCCAGCCGTCGACGGTTGCCGGGTTTGCCGCAAGCCAGTCCCTGGCGACCTCGGCGGGCTCCTTGCCCTCGACGCCGGTCTCGGTGACCCAGCCGTTGATCACGGCGGGATCGAAGGAGACGCGGGTCAGGAATTCGGCCGCCTTCGGGAAGCGGGTTTCCAGCGAGCGGGAGTGGAAGACGTAGACGCGGCTGGTCTCGAAGGCGCAGGGGAAGGAGGAGGCCTCGAGCCAGTCGTCGCGCTCGGACGGGGTGAAGACCGTGTCGCAGCCCTTGTAATAGGCGGGCTCTGCGACCTGGGTGAGGTCGTGGACCGAGAACACCCATTCCGGCGTCCAGTGGTAGAAGATGACGGGGCGTCCCTCCTGCGTGGCGGATTTGAGCGCTGCCTTGAAATCCTCGTTGCTGGCGATCCAGGGCTCCCACAGGTCGTCGAGGCCGTAGGACTTCATCTTGATCCGGTTGAGCCGGGTCGCGCCCCAGCTTTCCTCGCCGGCCCAGTATTCGCCGAGCCCGTCGCCGTCCGTGTCGAACCGGCGCGCGATCTCGGGCGATTTCAGGTCCTCGATGGTGGAGATGCCGAGCGCCTGCGCCGTTCCGGTCGGCAGGAAGAACCCCTGGACGGCGTCGTAGCCGGCATTGTGGCCGATGGTCTTGCGGGTATCGATGTAGGTCTCCCAGGCCTTCTGCTGGTTCGGCATCCAGATGTCGGGGAAGACGTCGAGCTTGCCGTCGCCCGCATCCATCGAGATCAGCGAGGTCTTGGTGTCCGCCTCGAGGATCGCGGTCGGGGCGCCGAGTTCGTTCTTCATCACCTGCGTCAGGACCTGGGAGATGACCTTGGCGGCGTCCCAGTTGAGGCCGGTGACCGTGATCTTGTCGGCGGCGGTGGCGGGAAGCGCGGAGGGCAGCAGCGCGACGACGGTGCCGAGCAGTGCGAGGCGGCGGGAGATGCGGGACATGGAAGGTTCCTCTCGGGTTTTGGATGCCGGATTTCGGGCGCAAGTGTCCTGATGCGCGCGCGGGATCGGCTCGCGCGGGCAAGGGTCAGTCGGTGTTTTCGTGCAAAGGCCGGTGGCCGGGCGGCGGGGCTATTCGCGCTGCGCCGCCAGAAGGTGCTCGATGATCGCGGCGCGCACCGGAACGCCGTTATGGGCCTGCTCGAAGTAACGGGCCTGGGGCATGCCGTCGACGTCGTGGGCGAGATCCTCGACGCGGGGCAGGGAGTGCATGACGATCGCGTCGGCGCGCATCTCGGCGAGCCTCGCCCGGTCGAGGGCGTAGAAGCTGTCGACGGGCTCGCCGCGACGTTCGGTGATGCCGTTGTGATAGATCACGTCGACATTGCGCTTCACCTCGTCGAGATGACCGATGCGGGTGAAGCGGATGCCGGCGCGGCGGTAGTGTTCCGCGTCCGCGAACTCCATCCAGAACTTGTCCGGGCACAGGACGAAGAGCTCGACCTGCGGGAAATGCGCCAGCGCGCGGATCTGGGAGCGGAAGGCGCGCAGATGCGTGCCGCCGATGATCAGGATCTTCAGCCCGTCGATCCGCCCGAAGGCCTTTTCGATGGTGAAGAGGTCGATCAGGGCCTGGGTCGGGTGCTCGGCGCGCAGTCCCATGCCGTTGCCGGCATTGATCACCGGGATCGTGCTGGCTTCGGCGAAGTCGTAGACCCCGTCCGCCTCGGAATGGCGGATCACCGCCAGGTCGGCGAAGCCGGAGAGGACGCGGGCCGTGTCGGCAAGGCTCTCGCCCCAGTTCGATCCGGCCCGCGAGTTTTCCAGGTCGACGCTGATCACCCCGCCGCCGGCCCGCAGCACGCTCGACTGGAACCCGTACTGGGTCCGGGTCGAGGGAGAGAAGAACAGCAGCGCGGCGATGGCGCCCCGGGCGCGGCTCTGCGCCCCCGCCGCCAGCTCCCGGGACCGGGCGAGGATCGCCCGGATGGTGTCGCCGTCAAGATCGTCGATGGACAGCAAGTGGCGTGTGGTCGATTGACCAGACATGGCGAGCTCCCGGTATGGGCTGGTGGGACAGGCGGCGGGGGGCGGGATCAGCTGGCGGCGCGCCAGTCGAAACCCGGGGCGAAATGCTTCTCGTGAACCCCGTCATTGGCCCAGTCGCCATCGAAGGCGTAGAAGCCGGCGTCGAAGGTGGCGGTGTCGACCAGGTAGTAGGCGGGGATCGGCGGCAGCGGCTCGCAATAGGGCGCCTTCTCCAGGTCGCACAGGGCAAGGACGGAGCGGGCGGCGACATAGCCGCAGGCGATCGGGGGAACCGCGCCGAGGATCGGGATGTTGCCGATATCCTCCATCCATTCGTAGACGGTGTCGCGCCCGGGGAAGCGGGGGAAGTAGTTGGCCTGCATCTTGATCAGGCGCTCGACGTCGTCGCGGTCGAGCGTCTTGTCCTCGGGAATGCCGAGCAGGTCCTCGTAGGTGACGCCGTCCTTGTCGAACTTGTAAACGGTCGAGGCCCAGCCCCAGACGCAGGCGCACAGCATGGTGATCGCCGTGGGGCTGGCCCGGTAGGCCCTGTGCAGCGCGTAGCGTTCGGAGATCAGGTAGAAATCCGTCATGTCGAGCAGCAGGTCACAGCCCTCGACGAAATCCTCGGCGGTATGGCGCTGAATGCCGTCAGGATAGATCTCGACGGTCACGTCGGGCGTCATCTCGTGCACCATCTCGCCGACGACCATCGCCTTGTTGCGGCCGACCGTGTTCTTGCCCGAGCCGAGCTGGCGGTTGATGTTGGAAGCGTCGAAGTGATCGGGATCGGCGAGCTTCAGGTGGCGCACGCCCATCCGGGCAAGCTGCACCGCCAGGTAGGAGCCGATGCCGCCGCATCCGGCGACGCCGACCGTGGCGTTGGCCAGCTTTTCCTGCGAGAGCCGGCGCTGCTCCTCGTCGATGCCGAGGAAACACAGCGAGCGCGATACCCGCTCGTTGTAGAAGGTCTCGTCATAGATGCCGTCCAGTTTGATCTTGCGTGCTTTCTTGAGCATGTGAACTGTCCTTTCGCTCAGGTGTCGAAACCGTCCCCGTCGGGGTATTCCTCGAGATTGGTGTAGCGGATGGTCACTTCGGCGCCGGCCGCGACCGGCTTCAGGACGCGCAGCTGCAGCCACAGGCCGTCGGCCTCGAAGCTCCACTGGATGACGGCGTTGTTGTCCGCCGCATGGTTGCAGTAGGACATGCCGCCATTGATCAGCGCGTAGGTGTTGCCCGGATTGCCGGGAGCGTAGTCGGCGGGATTGGCGAGCAGATGGTCGAAGACGGCCGTCGGCTTGAGTTCGGCGCTTCTTGGTGCGTCGAAGAAGATCCCCGGCGCCCGCTCCAGAAGATCGCCGGCGGCGAGATCCTTGAGTGCATAGACGCCGCGCCCCTTGCGACCTGCAGCCCGAACCTCGATTTTCATTTCTGAAATCGAAGTTTGTTCTTCCTGGAGTGCTGAAACGTCTTTGAAGGACGACATGATTTCTTCCTTGAAGGGGTGATGTCCCGCTGTTCAAGGAGAGACTATTGTGCATGAACACGTGCGGATATGATCCGCACGGTTCATTTTGTGCCTACCTGTGCGTGTGATTTCGATTGATGCGCGCCGGTTTTCGGCGCTCAGGCCTGGCCGCGGCAGAAGCGTTCCAGGAACCGTGTCTCGCCGTCCGGCGTGAAGGAGACGATCCGGGTCTGCCGGTCGCGGCGGGCCCAGCCAAGGTCCTCGATCCGCCCGAGGATGGCACGGCCAAGGCTGCCGGCGAGATGCGAGCGGCGCTCGCTCCAGTCGAGGCATTCGCGGCAAAGCCGGGATTTGCCGGCGTCGAGCGCGGGGAGGTCTATGCCGAAATCCCCGGCGAATATGCGTCCCGACGGGGTGAGGGCGAGGTCGTCCGCATCGCGCTCGATGAGACCGCGTGCCAAGAGGCTGTCGAACATGCGCGTGCCGAGATCGCCTGCCAGATGATTGTAGCAGACCCTGGCCTTGCGCAGCGCCGGGTCGCGGGGACCTGGCCGGTTGCGCAGGTGGCCATGGCCGGCGGCCAGTCCCATCAGCCCTTCCAGCACCCGGGCGACGTCGTCGCTGGCGAGGCTGAAATACTTGTGCCGGCCCTGCTTGCGGGGCGTCGCCAGACCGCCATCGCAAAGTTTCGCCAGATGGGAACTGGCGGTGGGCAGGGTGACGCCCGCCTCGGCCGCCAGCTCGCTGGCGGTCAGCGCCCGCCCGCCCATCAGCGCCGACAGCATGTTGGCGCGGGCGGGGTCGCCGATCAGAGCGGCAATCTGGGCGATATCCGGACCTTCCTTCATGGTTCGATCATAGTCGAACCATGAGTGTTCGGCAATCGGCTAGCGTGGCGCCGTGTTCAACCGACAAGGAGCCCGACATGCTGACCTGCGTCATCCGTTATCACATCGACCCGACGAAGAAGGCGCAGTTCGCGCAATATGCCCGCAACTGGGGGACGGCGATCCCGCGCTGCGGCGCCGACCTTGTCGGCTATTTCGCCCCGCACGAGGGGTCGAGCACGCTCGCCTACGGGATCTACAACATCGCCAGCCTTGCCGATTACGAGGCCTACAGGGCGCGGCTTGCCGCCGATCCGCTCGGCCGCGAGAACTACGAGTTCGCGCAGGCCGAGCGGTTCCTGCTGCGCGAGGATCGGACCTTCGTGAAGCTCGTCTCGGCGCCGCATGGAGAAGGCTCGTGATCGCGGTGATCTTCGAGGTCGTGCCGGCGAAGGGCGGCGGACGGGAGCGCTACATGGAGATCGCCGCAAGCCTGCGGCCGGTGCTGGAGAAGATCGACGGGTTCATCTCGGTGGAGCGCTTCCAGAGCCTCTCCGATCCGGACAAGGTGTTGTCGCTCTCCTTCTTCCGCGACGAGGCGGCAGTGCGGACCTGGCGCAACCTTGAGAGCCACCGCTCGGCGCAGGGACACGGGCGCGGCGGGGTGTTTAGCGACTACCGGCTACGCATCGCGGACGTATCGCGCGACTACGGCATGTTCGAGCGGGCGCAGGCGCCCACCGACAGCCGGGCTGTCCACGACGACGGCGGCTGAGCCGCCGCGACGAGGTCCCGGCTCAGGCCGGATCGAGGAACCAGCGTCTGGCGTTGCCGTAGCAGATGTCGCGGACGAGCCGGTCGGCAAGCTCCGTGTCCGGCGGCATCAGCCCGCTCTCGATCCAGCCGCCGACCATGTTGCACAAGAGGCGGCGGAAATATTCGTGGCGCGGGAAGGAGAGGAAGGAGCGGCTGTCGGTGAGCATGCCGACGAAGGTGGAGAGGAGGCCCATCTGGGCGAGCTGCGTCATCTGCCGCTCCATGCCGTCGAGCTGGTCGTTGAACCACCAGCCGGAGCCGGCCTGCACCTTGCCCGGTACAGTGCCGTCCTGGAAGTTGCCGGCGGTGGTGACGATCACCTCGTTCTTCGTCGGGTCGAGGCAATAGAGGATGGTGCGCGGCAGTTCGCCGGTGCGGTCGAGCCGGTCGAGCAACGCGTTGAGCGGCCCGGCAAGCGGCAGGTCGGCGATGGAATCGCCGCCGACATCGGCGCCGAGGCGGGAGAGGAGCGCGCCGCGGGCATTGCGGATCGCGCCGATATGGAACTGCATGACGAGGTCGCGGGCCGCGTAGGCGCGGCCGAGGGCGACGAGCACGGCGGTCTGGAAATCGGCGACTTCGTCCTCGTCCGGCGTGGCACCCGAAAGCCGCTTCGACAGGATGGCGTCGAGCCGGGCCGCGCCGCATTCGCGGCCGTGGCGAAGGACCTCGATGCCGTGGTCGGCGGCGCGGCAGCCGGCGGCGACGAAGTGATCGAGTCGGGCGACAAGCGCGCCCATCAGGTCTTCGAAGGTGGCAATCGGCTGACCGCAGGTCTCGGAAAGCCGGGTGAGATAGTCGGCAAAGCCGTCGAGCTCGATCTTGAAGGCCTTGTCCGGACGGAAGCTCGGCACCATGCGGAAGCCGAGCGCCGCGTCGTCCTTCAGGGCCATGTGGTGTTCGAGCGTGTCGCACGGATCATCGGTCGTTCCGACCAGCTCGACTTTCATGCCCTGCAAGAGGCCGCGCGCCGAATGTTCCGGGCCGGCGAGCTGCCGGTTGGCCTCGTCCCAGACCTCGCCGGCGCTGCCCGCATTGAGCACGACGCCCTTGAGGCCGAAATAGCGGGAAAGCTCCAGATGCGACCAGTGATAGAGCGGGTTGCCGACGAAACGCGGCATCGCGGCGGCGAAGGCCTGGTATTTCTCGCGGAAATCCGCCTCGCCGGTGACAAGCCGCTCGTCGATGCCGGCCCAGCGCATCGCGCGCCACTTGTAGTGATCGCCCTCCAGCCAGATGCGCCCGAGCGTGTCCCAGCGCTTGTCGGCAGCGATCTCCGCCGGCGGCAGATGGTTGTGATAGTCGACAATGGGCAGCGGGGCGGCGATCTGGTGGAAGAGACGGGCGGCGTGGTCGGTTTCGAGCAGAAAGTCGTCGCCGAGGAAGGGCTTGGTCATGCGGGGCTCCGGGGGGCGTCGGCAAGGCGGGCAAGGGTGGCGCGCACGCCCTCGCGGCGCAGTTCCAGATAGGCGGCCTCCACCAGCGAAACAAAGTCCGCGTTCGCGGCAAGATCGGCCGGGACAACCGCATCGAGGGCGAGGATGGCGCGCACATAGCCTGGGCCGTCGTCATTGCCGGCGACAATCTCCGCGATGCGTCCGGACAGCGGGTCGTTGAGGGCGAGGGCAACGCCTGCCTCGTCCTTGCCGCGGCAGAAGGCGAGCCAGCCGGCGACCCCGAGCGCCAGGCGCGGCCAGGGCGTGCCGGCGGCAAGGTGCCGGCGGATCGGCGCCAGCAGGCGCTGGGGCAGCTTCTGGCTGGTATCCGTCGCGATCTGGGCGGTGCGGTGTTTCAGCCGGGAATTGGAGAAGCGGGCAAGCAGCGCCTCGGCATAGGCGGCAAGGTCGTGTCCGTCCGGCAGGGAGAGCGTCGGGGCCTGTTCTTCCAGCATCAGGCCGCGCGCGGCGGCGCGAAACAGCGGGTCGTCCATGCATTCGGCAATGGTCGCGTGGCCGGCGATCTGGCCAAGGCAGGCCAGGAACGTGTGGCTGCCGTTGAGCATGCGCAGCTTCATCTCCTCGAAGGGGCGCACATCATCGACGAACCGCGCCCCGGCAATGGAGAAATCCGGCCGCCCGGCGGCGAAATCGTCCTCCACCACCCATTGCCGGAAGGGTTCGCAGACGATACCTGCATCGGCGGCGATGCCGGCGCGCGCCAGCATGTCGCGCCCGTCCGTATCAAGCGCCGGCACGATCCGGTCGACCATGGTGCAGGGGAAGGAGACATTGGCCTCGATCCAGGAGGCAAGGCCTTCGTCGCGGGCGCGGGCGAAATCGAGCACGGCGGCCCGGCAGACATGGCCGTTTTCCGGCAGGTTGTCGCAGGAAAGGACGGTCAGTCCGGCAAGCCCGGCGGCGCGGCGCAGGCGCAGGCCCTCGACGATGACGCCGATGGCGGTGGCGGGTGCAAGCGGCGTTGCGAGATCGCGAAGGATGCCGGCATTCTCCGGATCGAGACGGCCGTCACGCGTGCAATAGCCCTTCTCGGTGATGGTCAGCGAGACGATGGCAAGCTCCGGCCGGGCGAAGCGGCCGAGCAGGGCTGCAAGGCCGTCGCGGAGCGGATGGCAGGTGGCGACGACGGCATCGATCCGGCGAACGTCCGTGCGTTCGTCGTCGGCGGCAAGCACCCAGTGCCGGCAGTCCTCGCGCTCCAGCGCGTCGAGATCCTCGACACCGGAGTTGAGGCGCACGGCGACCATGCCCCAGTCGCGGTTCTCCGGTTCGCCGTTAGCATCCAGCGTCTCGTCGAGGATCGTCGTCAGGAAAGCGCGGGCGAAGGCGCCGAAGCCGATATGCAGGATGCGCTCCCGCAATGCCGCACGCTCGTAGGTGGGGAGGGTGCGGTCGGTGTCGCCGCCCGTTTTCTCCAGCTTTTGCATGGAACTATCCTTGATCATTCATCCGGGATGACAACGCTGTCGCCGGAGGAAATCTCCGCGCCATTGACGCTGAGACGGCGGGTCTCGCCGGCCGGCAGCTCGATGCGGGCGCTGGCATGGGCCGGCCGATAGGCGCCCTTGCGGCGCAGTGTCAGGCGGAGCGTGTCGGCCTGGCAGGCGAGCGTCATCCCGGTGATCGCGTGGTTTGTGGCAAGCGCGTCGGCGGAGAGGCCGTCATCGGCATATTCGGTGCTGGTCGCGGTGATGTCGCCGGGCGCGGGGAAAAGCGCCAGCACCCGCTTCGTGTCGCGCGCGGCATCGGCGCGGGTGAGCCCTTCGGCGAGGGGGAGCACGGCGCCGGCCCGTACGAAGAGCGGCATGGAGGCGAGCGTGACGGGCACGGTGATTTCCTGTCCTCCCGCATGCCAGGTTCCGGTCCAGAAGTCCCACCAGCCGCTGCCGTTGGCGGGCAGGTAGACGCGCCGCTCGCTCTGGCCCGGATCGATGACATTGGCGACGAGCAGGTCGCGGCCGATCATGAAGTCGTCCGGTTCCCCGAAGCAGCGCGCATCGTGCTCGTGGTCGAGGAAGGTCGGCCGCAGCATCGGCTCGTGGCGGGTCACGGCCTCATGCAACGCCGTGTAGAGATAGGGCAACAGGCGGTAGCGCAACCGGATCGCGTCGCGGACGAGCGGCGTCACCTCCGGGTACATCCAGGGTTCGTTGACCGTGCCGTCGTCGTTCCAGGAATGGATGGTGAAGCGCGGGTGGAAGATGCCGTTCTGCACCCAGCGCACGAACAGTTCCGGGTC
Organism: Stappia sp.; assembly: GCF_965276915.1. Taxonomy (GTDB): domain Bacteria; phylum Pseudomonadota; class Alphaproteobacteria; order Rhizobiales; family Stappiaceae; genus Stappia. The sequence continues at coordinate 3,721,877 of NZ_OZ255709.1, read as the reverse complement.
CGGCTTCGGTCCGGCGAAACCGCCGACATCGTGGCCGATATTGTAGAGGCCCGACAGCGACATGCCGAGACCCATGCGGATGTTGTAGCGCAGTGTCTTCCATTCGGTGCGGTTGTCGCCGGACCAGGTCTGGGCGTAGCGCTGCAGGCCCGGCGCGCCGGAGCGCGAGATCAGATAGGGGCGAAGGTCCGGCGCATGCGCCACCTGCGCCTCGCGGCTGGCGCGGTTCATCAGCAGCGGCATCAGGGGGCGGACGAGACCGACCTCGATCTCCTCGCCGAAGCCGTTGCAGCGCGCGCCCGCGTCCCAGACCTCGAACTCGTTGTTGTCGTTCCAGGTCGAGCCGATGCCGTTCTCGAGCAGCTTTTCCGTGACGTTCGCCTGCCACCAGGCGACGGTCTCGGGATTGGTGAAGTCGAGATGCGAGCCCTCGTCGTCCCAGAAGGAGGAGCGCTCCGGCGCATCGCTCTCGCTGTCGCGGATGAAGAGGCCGCGCGCCGCGACCTCGTCATACATGGGGTGGTCCTGCAGGAGGCAGGGCTTGATGTTGGCGGCAAGATGCAGGCCGGCCCGGGCGAAGGTCGCGGCCATCGCCTTCGGGTCCGGCACCTTGTGGTGGTTCCAGGTGAAGACGTAGCGCTTCGGCCCGATCGAGGAATAGCCGGAGGAGAGCTGGAAGCTGTCGCAGGGAATGTCGTGCTCGTCGACGAGACGGACGAAGCCCTCAAGCTGCTCCTGCGCGTTCTCCGCATCCGTGTAGTGCATGGTCGAGCCTGAATAGCCAAGGCTCCAGAGCGGGGGAAAGGCGGTGCCGCCGGTCAGGCGAACATGCCCCTTGACCACGTCCAGCACCGTCGGCGCCCAGCTCATGTAGTAGTCGAGATCGCCGTCGGCGGCGCGATAGGCCCGGTAGGGCTTGTGATAGTTGTCGAGCTCGTTACCGAGATCGAACCAGCAGCCCGCAAGATTGTCGTAGAAGAGGCCGAAGGCGCCGGCCTTGGGCGTGCGGGTGAGCGTGAAGGGGATGTGCTTGTAGAGCGGGTCGGTCGAGCTTGCGTCATAGCCCATGGCGTCGAGATTGCGCATCTCGTAGCGCCTGCCGGAGCGCTCCAGGTCGCCGGCCTTCTCGCCGAGGCCATAGACCCGCTCGCCCGGTTGCCTCAGCAGGAAATGGCCATGCGCGTGGTCGCGCAGGCCCAGCATGTAGGCGCCGGTGGGACGTTCCTCCGCGAAGACCGCAAAGCTCCCGTCACCCTGCCGGGCGCTCCAGGTGAAGGCGAGCGGCTCGGCGATTTCCAGGCGCAGGCTGTCGGTGGCGATACTCAGGCCGGTGGCGGTCTCCTCCAGCGTGAAGGCGGGGCAGGGGAAACCGGAAAGATCCATCCGGTCGCGGCCTTCCCAGGGAACATCGTCGCCACCCGATGCGAGTTCGGGCGCAACGGTCCAGGTGCGGGCGAGCCGGAAGGCGCCGTCCTTGCGCAGCACGACACGGAACAGCGTCTCGTCGAGGACATGGATCGCCAGCAGATGCCGGCCGTCGACAAGGAGATCGACACCTGTCTCCGATCGGGTGTCGAGACGGTAGGACTTGAGCGGTTTCATATGAGCGAGTGTCCGGTGATCAGTAGCCGAGGAGCAGGCGGGGCAGGGTCAGGCTGAGCGCCGGCACGAAGGTGACGAGCAGCAGCATCGCCGCCAGCACCGCGTAGAAGGGCAGCAGCGGTTTGAGCACCTTGCCGATCGAGACATTGCCGACGGAGCAGCCGACGAAGAGGGCGGAACCCACCGGCGGCGTGCAGATGCCGATGCACAGGTTGAACGTCATCATCACGCCGAAATGGACCGGGTCCATGCCGAGATCCTTGACCACCGGCAGGAAGATCGGCGTGAAGATCAAAAGCGCCGGGGTCATGTCCATGAACGTGCCGACCACCAGCAGCGCAAGGTTGATCACCAGCAGCAGCACGAGCGGGTTTTCCGAAAGCCCGAGCAGGATGTCGGAGATCGTGTAGGGGATGTCGGCGAAGGCCATCACCTTGGACATGGCGATCGAGCAGCCGATCATCAGCAGGACGATGGAGGTGGTGACGGCCGATTCCAGGATGATCCCGGGCAGGTCCTTCACGCCGATTTCCCGATAGACGACGAGCGCCAGCAACAGGGTGTAGACGACGGCGGCAGCGGAGGCCTCCGTCGCGGTGAAGACGCCGCCGATGATGCCACCCATGACGATGACGATCAGACCGAGCGGCAACACCGCATCGGCTGTCTTGTGGAGGACTTCCCGCAGGCTCGGGCGCGGGGCGACCGGGTAGCCGCGCTTCTTGGCGATGATGCCGGCGACCAGCATCAGGCCGAGGCCCATCAGGATGCCGGGCACGTAGCCGGCGACGAAGAGGGCTGCAATCGAGGTGCCGTTGGTGATCAGCGAATAGACGATGAAGGTGGTGGACGGCGGGATCAGCAGGCCGGTCGGGCAGGAGGCGATGTTGACGGCGGCCGAATAGGCGGGGTCGTAGCCTTCCTTCTTCTGCAAGGGCGCCATGACGCCGCCGACGGCGGCGGCGGAGGCGACGGCGGAACCGGAGATCGAGCCGAACATCATGTTGGCCAGCACGTTGCAGTGGGCGAGGGAGCCGGGCAGGCGGCCGCCGAGCACCTTGGCGAACTCGATCAGGCGCAGCGCGATGCCGCCGCGATTCATGATGTTGCCGGCCAGGATGAAGAAGGGGATCGCCAGCAGGGTGAAGCTGTCGAGACCGGAGGCCATCTGCTGGGCGGTGATGTAGACCGACTGGTCGAAGGTCATGAACAGCGTGAAGGTCACGACCGAGGCGATGCCGATGGCGAAGGCGATGGGCACACCGAGGACCATCAGCAGGCCGAATACGCCGAAGAGGGTGAGAGCGCTTTGCAGTTCCATGGGTCGCTATCCTCAGTCGAGCGGGCCGCCGGGCGTATCGCCGGCCGGGGTGTCTGGAGTTTCCCCGCGGGCAAGGCCGACCAGGAAGAAGCCGCAGTAGAAGACGATCATCGCGCCGGAGAAGGGGATGGCGCCGTAGACGTAGCCCATGGGGATGCGCAGGGCCGGGGAGAGCTGGCCGGTGGCGAGCGTCTTGTCGACCAGTTGGAGACCGCCATAGACCATGACGACGGCGGCGAAACCGGCGATCAGCAGCATCACGAGTGCTGCAAGGAGTTGCGCGTTGCGGCCGCTGAGCATCAGCGGAAGGACGTCGATGGCCAGATGCCGGCGTTGCCCGAGCGTGTAGGCGGCGCCGACAAGACCCACCCACATGAACAGGAACCGGGCCATCTCGTCGGTGACGGTGCTGGGGGTGCCGAGCACGTAACGGGACACCACCTGCCAGACGACGCAGGCGACGAGGACCGCGAAAACGGCGGCGATGAGCATCCCCAGAACGCGGTCGATGCGGGTCTTCAGCGCGTGCATGGCGACCTACCTCCTGCCGGAGCCGTCGCCGCTTCGAGTGTTGCGACCATCCTTGTCCTCCCGGTTCCGGATCGTGCCGGACCTGTTTCTTCCCGCGCGCATTGTGCCGCGTCGCTTGAGGTCCTGACATTGCGCATTTAAAAAAATTGGTCAACCAATTTTCAAAACTGGTTGACATGTTCGCGTCGTTGAAGAAGTCTTCGCGGCAGTGTTGGCCATGATTGGTCGGCCAATTTGCGCAAAGGCTGGCAGTGCCGATGCGCCGCGACGTCCGGATCGGGGGTACTGATCCGGATGAAGAAAACCCGGGAGGAATTCACATGCGCATGTCCTATCGCGCCGCCGCCATCGCCGGCGCGGCCCTTTTCGCCTTCGCTTCGGTCGCCGAGGCGCGGACCCTGAAGCTCAATCACAACAATCCGGAAGACCATCCGCTTCACAAGTCGATGGAGTTCATGGCCGAGCGGGTCAATGAACTGACCAACGGCGACGTCAAGATCCGCGTCTATGCCAATGCCCAGCTTGGCAACCAGCGCGAGTCCATGGAGCTGATGCAGAACGGCACGCTCGACATGGCCCGCTCGAACGCCAGCGAGCTGGAAGCCTTCGAGGAGTCCTATTCGGCTCTCAACCTGCCCTTCATCTTTGCCGACGAGGAGCACTACTACAAGGTTCTGTCCGGCGAGATCGGCGACGACATCCTGACCTCCTCGCGCGACAAGGGCTTCATCGGCGTCGCCTATTACGTCGAGGGCGCGCGCTCCTTCTACGCCAACAAGGAGATCCGCACGCCGGCCGACCTTGAAGGCATGAAGATCCGCGTGCAGCCGAGCCCCTCGGCCATCCGCATGGTCGAACTGCTGGGCGGCAGCCCGACCCCGATCGCTTGGGGCGAGCTTTACAGCGCGCTTCAGCAGGGCGTTGTCGACGGTGCCGAGAACAACCCGCTGGCGCTGACCTCGGCCCGCCACGGCGAGGTCTCCAAGGTCTATTCCAACAACGAGCACACCATGATCCCGTCGGTCGTGATGATTTCGACCCAGACCTGGGATGCGCTCTCCGAGGACCAGCAGAAGGCCGTCAAGCAGGCCGCCCGCGAATCCATGGACTTCCACCGCAAGAACTGGAACGAGCAGGTCGCCGAGGGCATCGAGCTCGCCAAGAAGGAACTCGGCGTCAAGTTCGTCGAGGTCGAGAAGGGCCCGTTCGTGGAAAAGGTGCTGCCGATGCACGAGGAGGCCGCCGCCAAGTCCGAGCGTGTCGCCGACCTGATCAAGCGCATCAAGGCCGCTGCCGAATAAGTCCTCCCAAGGACTGCCCGCGCCGCGCCTTCGCGCGCGGCGCGGGTTTGCTCTCGTTTTTCGCCCAACTGATTTTTCCGGAGTTCCGTCGTGCTCGAACGTTCCGCCCTTGCCGAGAATGCGCTCCAGGCGCTGCATGACGAGGACTACGACCGTCCCTTCAACACGCAGTCGCTCAATCACGAGACGATGATCTTCACCGGCGGGCGCCGTGGCATCAGTCTGGATGGCGACTGGAACTTCTGTGTCGACCTGCTCGACACGGGCCTCAGGCAGAAATGGTTCTCGATGCTGCCGATGCCGGCCGAGGAGCGGACCGAACCCTGGGATTACGATCCTTACGAGGGCGAGACCGTTCCGGTCCCCTCCTGCTGGCAGATGCTGAAGGAGAAGTGGTACTTCTTCGAGGGCAGCACCTGGTACACGCGGCCGCTCGACATGGCCGGAGAGCTTGCCGGAAAACGCCGCTTCCTGCGCGTCGGTGCGGCTCAGTACGACTGCAAGGTGTTTCTCAACGGCGTGTTCCTTGGCAACCACTATGGCGGCTCGACGCCGTTTTTCTGCGAGCTCACCGATCATCTGCAACCGGGCCGCAACTGGCTGATGCTGATGGTCAACAACACCCGCACGCTCGACCGTGTGCCGATGCGCAACACCGACTGGTTCAACTATGGCGGCGTCTATCGCGAGGTCGAGCTTTACGAGACCCCGGAAACGGTGATCCGCGACCTCTTCGTTCATCTGGTGCCCGACGGCGCGTATTCCCGCATCCGGGCCGAAGTCGAGGTCGACGGCGATGCCTCCGAGGCGGTGCTCGAGATCCCGGAACTCGGCCTCAGCGAGACCATCGCGCTGGATGCGGACGGTCGCGGAACCGTGACGGTCGAGACGCGGCCGGAACTCTGGTCGCCCGAGACCCCGAAGCTTTACGGCGTCGTCCTGACGGCGGGCGGGGACCGGGTCGAGGACCGGGTCGGCTTCCGCCAGGTGGAGCGGGTCGGGGACGAGATCCTGCTGAACGGCAAGGCGCTGTTCCTGCGCGGCATCTCGGTGCACGAGGACGACCGCGACATGGGCAAGGTGACAAGCGAGGCGGATCTGCGCCGGCGCTTCGAGCATGCCAGGGCGCTGAACTGCAACTACCTGCGGCTGGCGCATTATCCGCATCACGAGATGGCGGCGCGGCTGGCCGATGAACTCGGCTTCCTGCTCTGGGAGGAGATCCCGGTTTACTGGGCCGTTGCCTTCGACAATCCGGCGACCTACCGGGATGCCCGCAACCAGCTGATCGAGCTCGTCAAGCGCGACCGCAACCGGGCCAGCGTCGTCATCTGGTCGGTCGGCAACGAGAACCCGGACACCGACGCGCGCCTTGCCTTCATGAAAGGCCTTGCCGAGACGGCGAAACAGTTCGATCCGACCCGGCTGACGTCGGCCGCCTGCCTCGTCAACCACGCGCGCAACCGCATCGAGGACCGGCTGGCCGAGCATATCGATGTGATCGGCATCAACGAGTATTACGGCTGGTACGAGGAGAATTTCGAGGATCTCGTCGCCATCGGCCGCAACTCCGACCCCGGCAAGCCGGTGGTGATCTCGGAAACCGGCGCGGACGGGGCGATCGGCGAGGGCGCACCGGCGCGCGGCCTGTTCAGCGAAGCCTACATGACCGAGGTCTACCGGCGGCAGATCGCCACCTTGCGCGACTTGTCCTATGTGAAAGGCATGTCGCCCTGGATCCTTTACGACTTCCGGGTTGAACGCCGGCAAAATATCTTTCAGCGTGGTTACAACAAGAAAGGCCTGATCGCGGCCGACAAGACCACCGTGAAAGAGGCCTTCGGCGTATTGGCGGCCTATTATGCCGAGCGCCGCGAGGCGGAGGCCGCCGGGGAGGGGGACGCATGATCGAAGGCGGCGGCAAGCGGCGCTACGAGGAAGTGGCCGAGGCGCTCAAGCAGGAATTGCGCGCCGGCAATTACCGCATCGGCGACCGGCTCAAGACGGAGCGCCAGATCTCCGAGGAGATGGCCGTCAGCCGCTCGCTCGTGCGCGAGGCGGTGATCATGCTGGAGATCGAGGGCTTCGTCGACGTCCGCAAGGGATCGGGCATCTATGTCGAGCGGCTTCCGTCCGGTGAAAGCGAGGAGCCGCGCGGCGATATCGGGCCGTTCGAGCTGCTGCAGGCGCGCCAGGTGCTGGAAAGCAGCATCGCCGCGTTTGCCGCGACCATGGTGACGAAGTCGGACATCCTGCGCATGCGCGAGGCGCTCGATCTGGAGCGCAAGGCAATCGAGGCCGGTTCCGGGGACTATTCCGGCGATGAGCTTTTCCATCACCTGATCGCCGAGGCGACGCAGAACAGCGTGCTTGTCGACATGATCGACGAGCTCTGGCGCAAGCGCGAACAGAGCCCGATGTGGGCGCGCCTGCACACGCGCATCTTCGACCGGGGGTACCGGGGCAAGTGGCTCGAGGATCACCAGGCGATCCTCACGGCACTGCAGTGCCGGGACCCGGGCGCGGCCCGGCAGGCCATGTGGCGGCATCTGGAAAACGTCCGGCTGACGCTTCTTGAACTGTCCGATGTCGATGACCCGCAATTCGACGGCTACCTCTTCGACAGCGGCCCGGCCACGGCGGCGGGAACCTGAAACGATCCGACGAACGAACGTATCCGTATCCACCCAATCCCCGAGGGATCCTTCGAAATGCAACAGTCCTGGCGCTGGTTCGGCCCGACCGACCCGGTCACCCTTTCCGACATCCGCCAGGCGGGTGCGCGGGGTGTCGTGACGGCGCTTCATGATGTGCCCAACGGCACGGCGTGGCCGGTCGAGGCGATTGCCGCGCGCAAGGCCGCCATCGAGGCTGCCGGCCTTGACTGGTCGGTTGTCGAGAGCATTCCCGTGCACGAGGACATCAAGACAGGTGCCCCGGGCTGGGAGCGGCACGCAGAGGCCTGGTGCGGTTCGCTTGTGAACCTTGCTGCCAATGGCATCCGCACCGTCTGTTACAATTTCATGCCGGTGCTCGACTGGACGCGGACCGAACTGGCGCACGAGCTTCCCGACGGCGCCCGCTGCCTGCGTTTCGACCAGGCACGCTTCGCGGCCTTCGATCTTTTCGTCCTCGCGCGCGCGGGCGCGGCGGCCGACTATACGGGCGCCGAGATCGAGGCGGCGCGTGCCCTGCATGCCGGCATGTCGGACGAGGAGACCAAGGTCCTCACCGACACGATCATCGCCGGACTGCCGGGAGCGGAGGAGAGCTATTCGCTCGACACGTTCCGCGCCCGGCTTGCAGCCTATCAGGGGACGGATGCGGACGGTCTGCGCGAGCGGCTGGCGGCGTTCCTGGAGATCGTCGTGCCGGTGGCGGAAAAGGCAGGCATCGTCCTTGCCATCCATCCCGACGATCCGCCACGGGCCCTATTCGGCCTGCCCCGCATCGTCTCCACCCAGGACGACATGGCGGCGATCGCGGCGATGTCCGACAGCCCGGCGCACGGTTTCACCTTCTGCACCGGTTCCTACGGCGTGCGGGCCGACAACGATCTCGTCGCCATGCTGGAGCGGTTCGGCGCGCGGGTGCATTTCCTGCATCTGCGCACGACGAAGCGCGAGGGCGACGGCAAGAGCTTCCATGAGGCGGCGCATCTGGACGGCGACGTCGACATGGTTGCCGTGGTGCGCAAGGTGGTGGAGATCGAGCGCCGCCGGGGCGTATCGCTGCCGATGCGGCCCGATCACGGCCACCAGATCCTCGACGACCTGAGGCGTGTGTCGACGCCGGGCTATCCGGCCATCGGCCGCCTGCGGGGACTTGCCGAACTGCGGGGCGTCGAAATGGCCGTCGCCGCGCTCGTGCCCGGCTGAGAAGGCAGCGCCAGTACGGCGGCAAGGTTGAGCGGGCGAAGGGGGCGAGGCAAGGGCAGCCGGCCGCCGGGATGCAGGGCCTGCCCGGAACCTGCGGGCAAAGGCGGGCTTGCCCGCATGGCCACTGGTCTGCAATACCTGTCTGTCAAACCTGTCAGGTACGGAACGGACATGCATCTGGCCTATACGACGTCGCCCGGGCGCGGCGACATGGATCTCGTGCTCGCGGGCGTGGCGGACGCCCTGGCCCGGCGGGGCATCCGCACCTGCGGCGTTGTCCAGATCAACTCGGATTGCGACAGCGGGCGGCACTGCGACATGGACGTCAAGGTCCTGCCGGCCGGGCCGATGTTCCGTATCTCCCAGTCGCTGGGCAAGGACGCGCGAGGCTGTCGCCTCGATCCGCACGGGCTGGAGATGGCTGTCGGAGCGACCGCCCGGCAGCTCGCCAGCGGCGCCGAGGTGCTGATCGTCAACAAGTTCGGCAAGCAGGAAGCCGAGGGGCGCGGGTTCCGCGACCTGATCGCCGAGGCGCTGGCCGCCGACATGGCGGTGATCGTGGGCGTCAACGGCCTCAACCGCGATGCGTTCCTGGAGTTCTGCGGGGGAGAGGCGACCGCGTTGCCACCGCAGGTCGAGGCGATCACGGGGTGGATTGCAGATGCGGTATCGCCTGCGGAGGTTGTCGGCTGAGCTGCAGCCGGGATCCGCTCTCACCCCATTGCAAAGCCCGCAACCACCCGCGCGGGGTGAAACCGCACCAGTTCCAGCCGGGAGGCTCGTAGCCTGAGCGGCCAGGCGCTGCCGGCCAGCAAGGCCGGGATCGCCGCGGCAGGGTCCTCCGCCGCTTCGCATAGCGTCACGTGAGGCACGAAGGCGCCAGGCAGGTAGTGCCCGGCGCGGGCCAGCTCCGGATGCCGGGCCGTGAGCGCGTCGTCGAGGTTCTTGTGGAGATCGAGGAGATCGCGTCGGGGAACCGGCGCTAGATAGACCACCGCCGGGGGGCCGGGAAAGATGCCCGGGCCGCTCAGCGTCAGCTCGAGCGGGGCGCAGCCGCCGGCGAACCCGGTCAGCGTTTCCGCGATGGCGTCTTCCTCGTCAGGGGCGTCAGGAAGAATGGCAAGGGTCAGGTGGGGCGCATAGGCGAAGTTGCGCCGCGTCGCCTCCAGGCCCCGGGCCAGCAGCATCTCCCAGATCGCGGTGATGGAAGCCGCGTCCGGATCGTCGAGGCGCAGCGTAACGGCCAGCGGCATGTCGTTCTCCCGCAAGCGCCCGGCCTGCCGTGGGCGGACGTCAGGTGTTCCCGACGGCGACCGTCGCATCGCCGACGCTGACCGACTGGCCGGCATCGTCCTGCACGGTCAGCCGGATGATCATTTCCGGAACCTCGCCGGGAAGCAGCTTGGCAACCCGGCCGGCAATCGTCATCCGCGCACCGACCGCGAGCGGCCTCAAAAAGCGTATCTGCAGGCTGCGGATGTCGGTGCCGGGCAGCCAGCCTCTCAGTGCCCGCTCGAAATGGCCCATCATCAGCATGCCATGCACGATGGTGCCTGGCAGGCCGGCGGCGCGGGCGGCATCCTCGTCGAGATGAATGCGATTGCGATCGCCGGAGGCATCCGCATAGGCCGCGACGCGGGCGGCGTCGAGCAGCGCCGGCTCGGTATCGGCAAACTTGTGTCCGACGGAAAACGCGGCTTCGCTCATGATCCGGCTCCGTCTGTCCGTCTGTTCTGGAACAGGACGATATCCGCAAGAAACTCCTGGCAGTGGCGACCGGCCGCGTCACGCACGCGTCCGCGCACCACGATCCGGTCGTCCCGGTCGGGGTTGCGCCGCCAGTCCACGGCCACCTGGTAAGGGCGCCCGACCTCGAGCGCATGCTCGTAGCGGAATTGCTGGGCCTGGTGAACGAGGACGGCCGAACGATCGGCGGCGACGCTTTCAAGCGCGCCCAGGACCTCCGGCCTGGAGAGCACGGTGAAGGCGAAGGTCGCGGGGACGTGGTCGCCGGCCTCCATGCCCGTCCCGCCAACCGCGGCCGCGAATGCGGCGATCCGGTCGGGGGCCGTGGCAAGTTCCACCTCCGCGATGAGGGTCCAGTCCGGCTCGCTCATACCGCGCTCCAATCCTGAATGCCGATACGTCCGTTACCGGACGGTCCGTATCGCGAGTGTCGCGTTGATCCCGCCGAAGGCGAAGGAGTTGCTCAGCGCGGCGTCGATCTGATGGGGGCGGGCCGTATTGGGCACCGGATCAGGCAGGCATTTGGGATCCGGCTCCAGCCAGTTGATCGTTGGCGGGGCGATCTTTTCGCGCAGCGCGTTCACCGTGATGATGAGCTCGATCGCGCCGGCGGCGCCGAGGGCGTGGCCGTGGATTGGCTTGGTCGACGAAACCGGCAGGCTCTCGGCATAGTCGCCGAAAACCTTGCGAACGGCTTCCGTCTCGGAAATATCGTTGAGGATCGTGCCGGTGCCGTGGGCGTTGACATAGCCGATGTCTTCGGGCCGCAGGCCGGCATCGGCAAGGGCATTGGCCATGGACGACGCGGGCCCCTCGACCGTTGGCCGCAGCAGGTCGCCGGCATCGCTCGTCGTGCCGTAGCCGGCGATCTCGGCCAGCGGCGTCGCGCCGCGCGCCAGCGCATGCTCGAGTTCCTCGATCATCAGCACGGCCGCACCTTCGCCGAGCACCATGCCGTTTCTCTTGCCGGAGAAGGGGCGGCAGGCTTCCGGCGCCATCACGCGCAGGATCTCCCAGGCGCGGAACGTCGCCGGTGTCAGCAAGGCCTCGCTGCCGCCGACAAGGGCCGCGTCGATCATGCCGGAACGGATCATCTGGAACCCGTAGCCGACCGACTGGGTGCCGGAGGCGCAGGCGCTCGAAACGGCGAGCGAGGGGCCGCGAATGCCGTAGCGCATGCTGATCTGCGATGCGGCTGCGTTCGGCATGACCTTGGCGATGCTCATCAGGTCGGGGCGGGTCTCGGTGACATAGAACCCGTAGTGCCCGTCATCCGTGGTCCATGAGCCGCCGATGCCCGATCCGATGATCGCGCCGACGCGGGAGCCGAGCGGTTCGGAGGTATCGATGCCGGCGTGGCGCAGGGCTTCTTCGGCGGCGACCAGCGCGAGCTGCGCGAAACGGTCGGTCGTCTTGATCTCCTGCGGCGTCAGATGCGCCTGGGGATCGAAGTCCGGGATATGCGCCGCCTTGGTGATGCGCTGACGCGGATAGCGGTCGAGTTGAAAATGCGAAACGCCGGTCCGGCCGTCGCGTGCTGCCGTCCACAGCGCGTCGGCGCCCATGCCCGCGGCGGTGATGGCGCCCATGCCCGTGACGACGATGCGCCTGTGTTTGCTCGTCACGCGGCATCTTCCTTCATGCGGGCCGCGAGAACCTTGAGGAAGTCCCCAACCGTCCGGGCCTCAGCGAGGTCGCCATCGACGGGGATGTAGACGCCGAATTCCTCTTCGATCGCCATCAGGATGACCACCATGTCGGCGGACTGGATGCCGAGATCGTCGAAGGTCGCGTCGGCCGTGAGTTTTTCACGCTCGACCATTCCTTCCTTGGCGACCAGATCGAGAAGCCTCTCGAGGGTTGCGGGATCAATCCCTTCGGCCATCTGTTCCATGATGAGTCTCTGTCCCTGTCATTTCCGCGTCTTTTGCGCTTGTCATAAGGGCTAAGCCGGTTCTGTTCCAGCTTGAAGTTATCGAAAAACGGCCGTGATCGGCAGTGGCGACCGACGATGGACAGTCGAATAACCCCGCTGCCCTTGCGGCGGCATTGTGCGTCTACTATGCACAGCACTGTTCGCGAGGCTTGCGGGATGGGCCGGGACATCGCGGGCGGGGGTCTGGCTTGGTTGCCACTGTGCCAGGAAAAACTGCTGTGCGATGCGGGGCTTGAGCATGTCCAAGGAACGGGCGTCTAATTTCGCTGCGGCTGCGGGCCTGCTTCTTGCAGCTCCCGTTGTGATCGTGCCCGGATCGGCAATCATCATGATGATCTGGGCCCGTTGGGCCTTTTACCAGCGCCACCCCGACTACGTCCAGCATAGTGCGCCGACGGTTAGCCGTGCAATCAGCGATCCGTTCATCGGCGAGCCCTTCGCGGCCGTCATTCTCGCGGTCGCCTGCGTCATGGCGCTGGCGCTCGTGCCACTGTGCAATGCCTATTTGGCCACCATCCGGCTGCGTACCGAGGGCAACCCGGCGGCGCGCGCCAGCCTGCGCCGGCTGATGTATGTGTTCATGGCGGTACAGGCCTGCGGAACGGCCGGCATGGTCGTTTGCACGCAGGTCACCTTTCGGCAAGACCATGACATCCACATGGTCGGGAGCTATTTCTTTTTTGTTTTTCAGGCGATAGCCATTCTTCTCAGCGGTATCGTGGCAACCCGCCTGGTACGTTTGCCGAGCCGCGAGGGCTGTCCCTACCTGCGTCTTGAATCGACCTATTCGCGTATTCGCCGCTATCTTGCCTTCGTGACCGCGGGGTTCGCCGTCTTTTATCTTGTCCTGTTCGTGATCAAGGGCTTCGATCTGCCGATCCCCGAATATGACGTCTACAATTTCTACACGATCCACGAGATCGTGACGATCTCGGCCTACATCTTCCACTTCATGCTTTATGCGCCGGAAGTCTTCCGGATGACCCGCAGCCTGGTCTCGACAGGATCCTGGCGACTGGAAGCGCGGACGATGGCCTGAACGGGCTGGCGCCAGTCTGGCGTCAGTCTGGCGCTGGTCTGGCGTCAGTCTGGCGCCAGGGCGGCGGCAACGAGTTCCGTCGTGCGGCTCTCGATCGCGTTTTCGAGCCGGGCCGAGAAGCTGACCGAATCGAGGCCGGCAGGGATCGCCGGCAGAATCTCGACGACGATCGTGCCCGGGAAGCGCCAGAGGCTGTTGCGTGGCCAGAACACGCCGGAATTCAGCGCGATCGGCACGCAGGGAACCTTCAGCGCGCGGTAGAGGGCGACGACGCCCGGCTTGTAGTCGGGGGCGGCGAAGGGGGCCGCGCGGGTGCCTTCGGGAAAAATCACCACCGGGCGGCCCTCCGCCAGACGCTGCCTGGCCTGGCGGACAAGATCGACAAGCGCGGCCGCTTTCGCCTTGCGGTTGATGCCGATATGGCGCAGCCGCCACATGGTCCAGCCCGCCACGGGGATCCGGGTCAGTTCCCGCTTCAGCACGATCGCCGGATCGTCGAGGATGATCTGCAGGGCAAGGGTCTCGAAGGCGGACTGGTGCTTGGAGGCGACCAGGCAGGCGCCGGCCGCGGCCAGGTTCTCCCGGCCGCGCACCTCGTAGCGCAGCCCGGTCACCGCGGAAAGAAGCCAGAGCCAGAATCGGACGATCCTATTGGCGCAGGCAAGCACATGGCGGCGGGGCATCACGAGCAGCGGGGTGAAGGGAGCGAAGAGCACAAGGGTGACGAGGGCGAGGGCGAGGAACACCAGCGAGCGCAGGGCGGCGAGGAACGCGCGCCAGCCGCGCGGACGCCGCAGGCGCGGCCGGGCGCCGTCTCCGGAACCGGTCGCATGATCCACCTTGGCCGGCGGAAGTTCGCTCATCCGGGGCATGTCCTTTCGCGGCCGTATGTCAGCGCCGTTCGGCGATTGTCACGGCAAGGGAGGCGACCCCCTCGATCGATCCCTCGAGCCGGTCCCCGGGCCGCGTCGCGCCGACGCCGGCCGGCGTCCCGGTGAAGATCAGGTCGCCGGGGCGCAGGATGACCGAGCGGCTGCAGATGGCGACAATGTCGGCGACAGGCCAGATCTGGTCGGCAAGATCGCCGTCCTGGCGGGTCTCGCCATTCACGGCAAGGGTGATGCGGCCGGAGGTCGGATGACCGCAGCGGCTCCAGGGAACCAGCGGCGAGCAGGGGGCGGAGAAGTCGAAGCCCTTGGCCCAGTCCCAGGGGCGGCCCATTTCCTTCGCCTGCGCCTGCAGGTCGCGGCGGGTCAGGTCGATGCCGGCGCCATAGCCCCAGATGTGGCCGGTTGCGTCAGCCGGATCGATGTTGCTGCCGCCGATCCCGATGGCGACGACGAGTTCCATCTCGAAGTGAAGGTCCTCGGTCAGCGGCGGGTAGGGCACCGTGCCGCCGGCATCGCAGACCGCGTCGGCCGGCTTGGTGAAGAAGAACGGCGGCTCCCGGTCCGGATCCTTGCCCATTTCCCTTGCATGGGCCGCATAGTTCCGGCCGACGCAGAAGACGCGCCGGACGGGAAAGCGTGCGCTGCTTCCCTCCACGGCGACACTCGGCACGGGCGGCGGGGCAAGGACGAACTCTGACAAGGCCTGTCTCCTGGTGAGGTGGCGATGATGGCTGGTACCTGTGCGGACAGGCGCGGACGATGGCAGGCAGGCTGTCCGTTCCGCCGCGGCCGGTCCGCGCCCTCCGGTTTACGTGTTGCCGCTTTCGCGGTCCAGCACTCGCTGAGATCGTCATTGTCATTGACGTGGTGCAGTGCAACAGTAGTCGGCAACAGCAGCTTGGGCGAGAGTGAAGAATGGGCGGTCGCATCATCTCCGTTGCACAGCAGAAGGGCGGTTCGGGCAAGACGACCCTTGCCGCCCATCTTGCCGTTGCCCTTGCCCTGAAAGGCGAATTTCCGGTGGCGCTGGTCGATGTCGACCCGCAAGGGTCGCTCGGCACATGGTACGAGGCCCGGGAAGACGCCTTCGGGGATGTCGGCACGGGACTGACCTTCCGCACCTCCAGCGGCTGGGGGGCGCGCCGCGAGGCCCGTTCGCTGGCACGCGACCACGGGGTGGTGATCGTCGATACCCCGCCCAAGACTGATTCCGACGTTCGCCCGGCCATCGAGGCGGCCGACATGGTCATCATTCCCGTCCAGCCGACGCCGGTCGATCTCTGGGCGACCGGCCAGACGGTCGAGCTTGCCCGCCGGGAAGGCACGGGTTCGCTGGTGGTGCTCAACCGCGTGCCGCCGCGCGCCGCGCTGACGGAGGAAGTGATGGCCGCGATCGGCGAGAACGGCTTCCGCGTGGCCGTGGCCCGGCTCGGCAACCGCACGGCCTTCGCCGCGTCGATGGGAAGCGGGCGGACGATCCTGGAGACCGATCCGCGTGGCAAGGGGGCGGAGGAGGCGCGTCATCTCGCCGAGGAAATCGCGCGCCTGATCGGACCGGCCTGATTTTTTCCGAATTTTGCCCTTGAAGCTATAGTGGCTAGAGGGATTATGTCTCATGTCAGATTCCAGAAAGCCTCCGGTCCGGCCGGAGAGGAAGGACTGACATGAGTGAGAAGACAGCTGGCGTCGCGACCGCCGAAACCCGGTACGAATGGACCGTCGAGGGCATGGACTGCGCCTCCTGCGTCGCCAAGGCGCGCGGGGCGGTGGAGCGCGTTTCCGGTGTCAGCGGGGTCGAGGTGTCGCTGATGAAGGAGCGGCTCCGGGTTTCCCTCGACGAGGCACGCACCCGGCCGGAGGCCGTGGAGCGGGCGATCGGCGCCATCGGCTACAAGACCAGCGCGCGCCGGCGCCTCGATCCTGAAGGCGCGGGCGAGGATGCGAGCGGGCGCGAGGCCGAGGACCACGGCGCGTGCGGATGCGGTGGCCACGACCACAGGAACGACAACAGGAACGACAACGGGCACGGCGGCCACAAAGACGGCGACCACAAACACGGCGACAGCCACAGCCATGCCCATGATCATGACGATCCCTCTGAGCGGGGCCAGTCCTGGTGGCGGACCGGCAAGGGGCGGCTGGTCATCCTGACGGGCGCGCTGCTCGCGGCGGCCTGGGCAACCGAGCTGCTTGTTTCTCCCGGGATCTCCCGCTGGGCCTTCGTCGCGGCGTGCCTCATCGGCCTGTTTCCCGTTGCCCGGCGCGCCTTTGCCCTGCTTCGTGCCGGCATGCCGTTCACCATCGAGATGCTGATGACCATTGCCGCGACCGGCGCGCTGTTCATCGACGCGTCCGAGGAGGCGGCACTCGTGGTGTTCCTGTTCGCTGTGGGCGAGCTGCTGGAGGGGGTCGCGACCGATCAGGCCCGCAGCGGCATCCGCTCGCTGGTGAAGCTCCTGCCCAAGACGGCGCTGCTTCTGGAGAGCGGGCGTCCGCGTGAGGTCCCGGCGGACAGTCTTGCGGTCGGAAACGAGGTGCTGGTGCGTCCCGGCGACCGGGTGCCCGCGGACGGGACGGTCGTTGCGGGGAGCTCCGGCGTCGACGAGAGCCCTGTCACGGGTGAAAGCATGCCGCAGACGCGCTCGCCCGGCGACGACGTCTTCGCCGGCTCGATCAATGCGGAGGCGGCGCTCACCATCCGCGTCACCCGCGAACCGTCCGACAACACGATCGCGCGCATTATCCGCCTGGTGGAGGAGGCGGAGGAGGCACGCGCGCCGACGGAGCGCTACATCGACCGGCTGAGCCGGGTCTACATGCCCTTCATCGTCGGCATTGCCGTTCTGGTCGCCCTTGTTCCGCCGCTTGCCCTCGGCCTGCCCTGGGACGTGTGGATCTACCGGGCGCTGGCCCTGCTTCTGATCGGCTGCCCCTGCGCGCTGGTGATCTCCGTGCCGGCGGCCATTGCCTCCGGGCTTTCGTCGGGCGCGCGGCGCGGGCTTCTCATGAAGGGCGGCTCCGTCGTCGAGGCGGCGGCGGCCACGCGGCTGGTGGCTTTCGACAAGACCGGGACGCTGACGCAAGGACGGCCCGTCGTCACCGACATCGTCCCCTTTGGCAGCACGCCGCAGGCAGAGGTGCTGATGCTGGCAGCGGCGGTGGAGAACGGCTCGAGCCATCCGCTTGCAAAGGCAATCCTGATCAGGGCGGAGAATGACGGACTTGCGCTTCCCGCCGCCAGTGCGGCGCGGGCGCTTCCCGGACGCGGCGTGGTGGCCGAGCTTGCCGGGCGGGGCGAGATCCACGTGACCAGCCCGGCCCAGGCGCTGGAGGCAGGCCGCTTGCCGGACGATCTGGAGCGGGAGGCGAGCGCGCTGGAGAATGCCGGCAAGACGGTCGTGGTCGTCCATGGCGCGGAAGGTCCCATCGGCCTGGTTGCCATGCGCGACGAGCCCAGGGAGGACGCGGCCCGCGCGATCCGGGAGCTGGCGCGCCTCGATGTCTCGGCCGTCATGCTGACGGGCGACAATGCCCGCACGGCAGCCGCGATCGGCGATGTCATCGGCATCGAGCAGCGGGCCCGCCTCCTGCCGGAAGACAAGCTGGTGGCGATCCGCGAACTGTCGCAGGGCGGGCCGGTGATGATGGTGGGCGATGGCATCAACGATGCGCCGGCGCTGAAGCAGGCGAGCCTCGGCGTTGCCATGGGCTCGGGAACGGATGTGGCGCTGGAGACGGCGGATGCGGCGATCCTGCGCGACCGGGTGGGCGATGTCGCCGCAATGATCCGGCTGGCGAGGGCGACCATGTCGAACATCCACCAGAACGTGGCCATCGCGCTGGGATTGAAGGGCGTGTTCCTCGTGACCTCGGTGCTCGGGATCACGGGCCTGTGGATCGCGATCCTGGCCGACACGGGTGCGACGGTGCTTGTCACCGCCAATGCGCTCAGGCTGCTCGCCTATGATCCGGTGCGCGCCGGCGGGCAGTCCGGGACGTAGCCTCCTGCATCATGAACGTCGTCGACGGCCGCAGGTCACACGCCCGGCGCGCGCATGTCGAGCGTGTCGAGCACCATGCGGCCGTCGGCGGCGGCAGGCAGGACGGAAAAATCCCCGAACCGGTTCAGCGCCGCCTCGAGCATCTTGTCATAGCGTGCCTTGGGAAGCTCGAGCGTGCCGAACTGCGAGAGGTGGCCGGTGACGAACTGGGTGTCGAGCAAGGCATAGTTGCCGGCGATGAGCCGTGCGATCAGATGGCTCAGTGCGACCTTCGAAGCATCGCGCTCGAAGGCGAACATGCTCTCGCCGAAAAACGCCGCCCCGAGCGAGACCCCGTAGAGGCCGCCGACCAGTCTGCCCTCGCGCCAGGTCTCGACGGTGTGGCAATAGCCCATGTCGAAGAGGGCGCCATAGAGTCGCCTGATCTCCGCGTTGATCCAGGTCTTGCGGCGTCCCTCCGCGGGCGCGGCACAGCCGTCGATGACGCCCTGGAAATCGCTGTCCACCCGGACCTCGAACTGGTCCTGGCGGATGGTTCGCCGCAGGCGTTTGGGGATGTGGAACGCATCGAGCGGCAGGATCCCGCGCTGCTCGGGCTCGATCCAGAAAAGGTTGGCGTCGTCCGCCGATTCCGCCATGGGAAAGATGCCGCAGGCATAGGCCTTGAGCAGGACGTGCGGCGTGATGACCAGCGGATCGTTCTTGTTCCCGGCCATGGCAACCTTTCGGGCGGGAGACGCAGCCGCAAAGCCCGCCTCCCGCGGTCTCAGTCGTCCGACTTGGCGGCGAGATACTTCTCGAGCCAGTGAATGTCGTACATGCCGTTGGCGATGTCCTGATTGTCGACGAGATCACGAAACAGCGGAATCGTCGACTCGATTCCATCCACCACGAACTCGTCGAGGCAGCGGCGCAGGCGCATCATGCACTCGACGCGGTTGCGGCCGTGGACGATCAGCTTGCCGATCAGGCTGTCGTAATGCGGCGGGATCCGGTAGCCCTGATAAACGCCGGAATCGACACGCACGCCCAGACCGCCCGGCGGGTGGTAATAGGTGATCCGGCCCGGCGAGGGCGCGAAGGTGCGCGGGTTCTCGGCATTGATGCGGCATTCGATGGCGTGGCCCTCGAACAGCACATCCTCCTGGCGAAGCGTCAGCTCGGCGCCCGAGGCGATGCGGATCTGCTCGTTGACGAGGTCGATGCCGGTGATCATCTCGGTCACCGGATGCTCCACCTGCAGGCGGGTGTTCATCTCGATGAAATAGAACTCCCCGTTCTCGTAGAGGAACTCGATCGTGCCGACGCCGCGATACTTGAGCTTGCGCATGGCATCGGCAACGATCTCGCCGATTTCCTTGCGCTGGGCCGCGTTGAGGGCGGGCGAGGGCGCCTCCTCGAGGACCTTCTGGTGGCGGCGCTGCAACGAGCAGTCGCGCTCGCCCAGGTGGATCGCGTTGCCGCGCCCGTCGCCCAGCACCTGGATCTCGATATGGCGCGGCTTGCCGAGATACTTCTCCATGTAGAGAGCATCGTCGCCGAAGGCGTTCTTGGCTTCCGTGCGGGCCGTCGACAGCGCCGTGTCGAGGTCCTTTTCGCTCAAGGCAACCTTCATGCCGCGCCCGCCGCCGCCGGCCGCGGCCTTGACGAGCACGGGGTAACCGATCTCGCGCGCGATCGCATGGGCATCGTCGCCCGGCTTCACCGCGCCGTCGGAGCCCGGCACCACGGGAATGCCGAGACGCTTCGCCGTCTGCTTGGCCGCGATCTTGTCACCCATGATGTGGATGTGTTCCGCGGTCGGGCCGATGAAGGTGATCTTGTGCGCTTCGAGGATCTCGGCGAACCGGGCGTTCTCCGACAGGAAGCCGTAGCCGGGATGCACGGCGTCGGCGCCGGTGATCTCGCAGGCGGCCAGAAGCTGGGGAATGTTCAGATAGCTGTCGCGCGCCGGCGGCGGGCCGATGCAGACGCTTTCGTCGGCGAGGCGCACATGCATGGCGTCGGCATCGGCGGTCGAATGCACCGCCACGGTCTGGATGCCGAGCTCCTTGCAGGCGCGCAGCACGCGCAGCGCGATCTCGCCGCGATTGGCGATGAGGATCTTCGAGAACATGGGTTCGGCCCCCGTCACTCGAGGACGACGAGCGGTTCGCCGTATTCCACCGGCTGCCCGTCCTCGACCAGGATCGCGGTGACGCGACCGGAGCGGGGAGAGGGGATCTGGTTCATGGTCTTCATCGCCTCGACGATGACCAGCGTGTCACCGACGTTGACGGTGTCGCCGATCTCGACGAAGTTGCGCGCGCCGGGCTCGGCCGCGCGATAGGCGGTGCCGACCATGGGCGAGGGGACGGCGCCGGGATGACCGGCCGGGTCGGCGGAGGCGGGAGCCGCCGCGGGAGCGGCCGGGGCGGCGGGCGCCGCGCGGGCGACCGACACCGGCGCCTCGACCGTGATCTGGCGGGCGACGCGGACGCGGAACTCGTCGCGCTCGAGCTCGATCTCCGTCAGGTTGGTCTCGTCAAGCAGAGCCGCGAGCTGGCGAATCAAGTCCTGATCGAATTGGTCTTTCTTTTCCGACATTTGCCTGTCTTGATCTTTTCGTGGTTGAACGGGCCGCGTGGGCCGTGGTCAGGGCCTGATGACGGTCGACAGCGCTTCGAGCGCAAGCCGGTAGCCAGTCGGACCAAAGCCGCAGATCACGCCGAGCGCGACCGGCGACACGTAGGAATGATGCCGAAAGGCTTCCCGCGCGAAGACGTTCGAAAGGTGAACCTCGACGGTCGGTATCTCGGCGGCGCGGATGGCATCGTGCAGCGCCACGGACGTGTGCGTGAAGGCGGCGGGATTGATCACCAGTCCTTGCGCGAGATCGCCCGCCTCCTGGATCCAGTCGACCAGCATGCCCTCGTGGTTGGACTGCCGGAACTCGATCTCCAGGTCGAGATCCTCCCCGACATCGCGGCACAGGCTTTCGATATCGCCAAGGGTTGCCGTTCCGTATGTGGAAGGCTCCCGTGTGCCGAGCCGGTTGAGGTTCGGACCGTTGAGGACATAAATCGAGGCGGACATTCATTCCCCGCAAGGGTGACGCGACACGGGTGGCGCGTCACGTGGCATCACTGTGCCCCTTATAGGGACTTGGGAAGCGCAGGAAAAGACCTGTTGTCGCCTCCCGCGGTCTCGCACAGGCCGTTGCGGGCGGCGCGAGACCGAGGCGCCGACCGACGGGCCGGGAGGGAGACCCGCTCCGCCTTCAGCAGGTCGCCTGGCCGCAATTGCGCATCGAGTCGATCTTGCCCTTGAGCTGGTCGTAGCCGACGGCGCCCATCACCACGTCGTCGCCGATGACATAGGAGGGGGTCCCGGTCAGGCCGAGCCGGTTCGCCAGCATGTAGACTTCCTGGATCGAGGTCTTGACCTCCGGATCGTCGAGGGAGGCCTCGACCTTGTCCATGTCGAGCCCGGCTTCCCTGGCGGCGGCCAGCGCGCTCGCCTTGTTGGCCTGGCTGCGGGCGCCCATCAGATTACGGTGGAAGTCGTGATACTTGTCCGGCGCGATCATGTTGACCGCGACCGCGACCTGTGCCGCCTCGACCGACCCCTGGCCGAGAACCGGGAATTCCTTCAGCACGACGCGGAGCTTGTTGTCTTCCTGGAGCAGCTTTTCCATGTCGGCCATGGCGCGCTTGCAGTAGCCGCAATTGTAGTCGAAGAACTCGACCAGCGTGACGTCGCCGTCCGGGTTGCCGAGTTCGACCTGACGGGTGGAGTCGAAGAGGATGTCGGCCACGCCCGACAGGGCCTCTGTGCGCGCCTTGCTGGCCGCCGCCATCTCGCGCCGCTCCAGTTCCTGAAGCGCCTCGCGGATGATTTCCGGGTTCCCGATCAGGTACTCGCGGACGATCTTCTCCACGTCGCCGCGCGCCAGGGGCGTGTCCTGGGCCTGCGCCAAGGGCGAAAAGACGAAGGCCATTGCGGCGATGGTGGCCAGAAGCAGCTTCTTCATTCGGGTCTCCAGAGACCGGGGGAACGCCCTCAATCCGGTCCGTTAGGTGTCGTTCGCAATGCGTCCCGCCATCAAGAGCGGCCGGGAAGCTTCGGAGGCTTATAGGACACGATATCATCTGCCTGTAGCCAGGATGGCGTTCCGCGCTTCAATTTTTTTTGTGCTCGGGCCGCGTAGCGTTTCGCCGCGCTGAAATCGCCCCGTGCCATCAGGCCGCGCGCGGTGGCAAGGTCCGCCTCGGCCGTCTTGCCCTGGCGGCCGAGGGCGATGGCGAGCTGCGAATATCCGATATGGGAGTTGGGATCCATCTGCAGGCCGAGCTTGAGGACCCGCTCCGCCTCCCCCAGCGCGGACGTCTCGTTCGCGGCGACGAGCGCGAAGCCCAGCCAGATCTGAAACTGTGGCTCCCTGGGACGCAGGGCGACGGCCTGGCGGAACGGGCCGATCGCTGCCTTCGGACTGCCCGATTCGAGAAGGGCCTGTCCCTTGAGCTCATGAAAATACGGATTGTCCGGCTGCCGGCGCAGCAGCTTGTCGATGACCTCGACCGCCTGGCGGCGGCTCTGGGTGCGCATGGTCACGACGGCGCGCGCATATTCGGCGGGCAGGGAGCCGTCGGATCTCGGATAGGCCCGGGCAACCACGTTCGGGTGGCTGGTGTAGGCGATCAGCTTGGCCCGCACCATGTCGTGGCGGAGCTGCAGCTCGGGGTTGGCGGGCGTGTCCCAGTAGCGGCTCTTGCGGGCAAGCGTTTCCAGCGCATTGAGGCGTTCGCGCGGCATCGGATGGCTCTGCGCGTAAGGGTCGGTGTACTGGGCGGAGAACAGCAACTGGTCGGCGAAACGGCTGAAGGTCTTCAGCATGCCCTTTGCCGACTGGCCGGTCTTTTCCAGGAAGGTGATCGCGGCGCGGTCGGCAATGGACTCCTCGCCGCGCCGGTAGGCAAGCAGGCTGCGCTGCGCGATCCCGGTGCCGGCTGTCAGGGCCCCGGCGCCGCCCTGCGCGATGCCCGACTGTCCGGACGAGGCGCCGGCGGCCATGGCGCCGACGCCCAGGATGGTGCCGAGAACCGCCATGATCTGCGCGTTGGCAAGGGCCTGGCGCAGGCGGACGAGATGATTGCCGGTGATGTGTCCGGTCTCGTGCGCAAGGACGCCGATGACCTCGCCCGGGGTCTCGGCCTCGGTGATCACTCCGACATTGATGAAAATGCGCCGGGCATCCGCGACGAAGGCGTTGAAGTCGTTGCGGTTGACGAGAATGATCTCGACCTGCTGGCGGGCAATGCCGGCGGCGTCGAAAATCGGTCCCGCATAGTCGCGCATGAGGGCCTCGGTTTCCGCGTCCCGCACCAGCGGTATACCCCCTTGCGCGCGTACCGGTGCGCTCAGCGGGCCGAGCGCCACCGCGCCGGCCACCGCCGCCGCCGCCAGGTTCTTCACAAACGCGCGTCCGGGCCTGCCGCGGCCTGTCGCCATTTCCGTTCGGGGAGTGGAAGAAAGGGACGGGAGCATGGGCAGGCCTTTGTTCACGGTCTTGCTGGTCTCGTTCGCGCCGGCCGCAGGTTGGGGGCCGGGGCAAGGGCTCGGCATCGGGCAACACCCCTCGACAGGTGCGCGAGCGAAAGGTAGGTGACCGGGACGAGGCCGGTCAACTGTCCGCGACGACATGTGCTCCCGCCCTCTTAACGCTGTAAATGCGGCACCAGATTGGCGCGCTTGCCGCCGGCTCGCCGGCCGGCGGGGAAAGCGCGCCCCGACAGCTCTTGAAACAGGAAGCCATCCATGCCCGACGTGTCCCGCCGATCCGAGGTCGAACCGTTCCTTGCAATGGACGTGCTTGCCCGGGCCAACGCCCTGGAGGCGGCCGGCGCGCGCGTCCTGCACATGGAGGTCGGCCAGCCGGGCGCACCGGCGCCGCGTGCGGTGCTCGACGCTGCCCGGGCGGCTCTGGACGGGGGCCGCATCGGCTACACCGAGGCGCGCGGCCTGCCGCTGCTGCGGCGGGCGATCGCCGAGCACTACCGCGCGGCCTACGGCATCGAGGTGAGCGATCGGCGCATCGTCGCGACGACGGGCTCGTCGGCGGGGTTCAACCTGGCGTTTCTCGCCGCCTTCGATCCGGGCGACCGGGTGGCGATCACCGCACCCGGCTATCCGGCCTATCGCAACATCCTGCGGGCGCTGGGGCTTGTTCCCGTCGAGATCGAGGTCGGTGCCGACACCCGCTGGGCGCTGACGCCGGAGCTGCTGGAGGCGGCCCATCGCGAGGCGCCGCTGAAGGGCGTGCTGGTCGCCTCGCCGGCCAATCCGACGGGCACGATGATGACGCCGGAGGCGCTGAAGGCGCTCAACGCGGCCTGCGAGGCGCTCGACCTGTGGTTCATCTCCGACGAGATCTACCATGGCCTCGTCTTCGAGGGGCGACAGGAAACGGCGCTCGCCTTCACGGACAAGGCCATCGTCATCAACAGTTTCTCGAAATATTACTGCATGACGGGCTGGCGGATCGGCTGGATGGTCCTGCCGGAGCAACTGGTGCGGCCGGTCGAGCGGATCGCGCAGAGCCTCTATATCTCGCCGCCGGAACTCTCGCAGCGGGCCGCGGCGGCGGCTTTCGGCGCGAGCAGCGATCTGGAGATCGTCAAGGCGGGCTACACGCGCAACCGGGCGGTGCTGCTGGAGCGGATGCCGGGGCTCGGTTTCACCGAGATGCTTCCCGTCGACGGTGCCTTCTACCTCTATGCGAGCGTCCGGCCGTTCTCCAATGACAGCGTCGCCTTCGCAGGCCGCATGCTGGAGGAAACCGGGATCGCGGCGACGCCGGGACCGGATTTCGATCCCGTCAACGGGCGTTCCTACCTGCGCTTTTCCTTCGCCGGCGACACTGCCGTCATCGAGGAGGCGATGGAACGGCTGGCCGGCTGGTTGCCGAAACAGGGATAGGAGGGCAGGGGGCACCCGGAGGCGGCCGATCAGGCTCAACGCTCACAAAAAAGGCAGGCAGATTTTACAATCTGCCTGCCTGATTTTTGAAATACTGATCCAGAACTTATCGGAATTGCACCCTCCGATATCCAAAGTTCGCTCAGAGCCTGCCAGGGCGTGAGACGACCCCCGGATTCGGGCGCCTAGAAGAAGCTGCGGCGCTGCCACCAGCCCGAGCGCTTGGGCTCGGAATCATCGCTTTCCCCGGTCGATCCGTCGCCGCTGACCTTCTCGCGCACAACGACCGGCTCGGCCGGTGCCGACGGTTTGGCGGGTTCGGCGGCCACCGGCTCGGCTTCAGCCGGCTCTTCGGCCTTGACCTCGGCCTGGGCGGGCTCCGCGGCAGCGGCTTCCTCGGCTTCGCTCGACGCGTCGACAGGCTCGGCCTCTTCGGCCACCGCCGCCGGGGTCTCTTCGGTCACGGCCGGCTCGGCATCGGCAGGTTCTTCGCCAGGTTCTTCGGCAGTCGTATCGACGGTCGCGGAAACTTCAGCCCCGGCCTCGACCTCGGCCTGCGAACCGGCATCGGCCTCACCGAGGTTGGCGTCGGCGTCGACACTGGCCTCGCCATCGCTTTCGGCAACCGGTGCCGGGTTCTCGATCTCGGCGACCGTGGCGTCATTGGCCTCGGCCGCGATGGCGGGAGCTTCGGATGTCTGCTCGGTGTCGTCACCACCTTCGCCGTCGCGGCGGCTGCGGCGACCGCCCCGGCGGCCCCGGCGACGCTTGCGGCGGGCGCGCTCGTCGTCATCGCCATCCGTTTCGGCATCGGCATCGGCCTCGGTTTCTTCGGCAGCGTTCTCGCTGTCGGAACCGTCATCGGACGCTCCGGCCTCGTTGTTGCCGGCCTCCGAGGCCTGCTGCTCGTCGCCGTTCGCGGGCTTGCGGCGGCGACGGCGGCGGCGGCGCTTGCGGTTGTTGCCGTCCTCGTCCGCATCGTCGCGATCACGCGGCGCGCGTGCTTCGGTCTCTTCCTCTTCCTCGTCCTCTTCCTCGACCGGCTCCTCGATGTCGTCGTCCTCGTCGATGGTGATCGGCATGACGGTGGAGGGCTGGATCAGCCGGGGCGTGTCGTCCGGACGCGGCTCGACGGGGTCGCCACGCTCCAGCACGTAATGCTGGCCGCTTTCCATGGCGCCGGCCTGTACGGCGATCTCAAGGCCGAAGCGGGCCTCCAGGTCGGCCAGGTGGGCGCGCTTCTGGTTGAGGATGTAGAGGGCCGCCTCGGTGGTGGTGCGCACGATCAGGTTGTGCGTCGCGCCCTTCAGCAGGCTGTCCTCGAGCGAACGCAGCACATGGAGGGCGACCGACTCGACCGAGCGGATCATGCCCGTGCCGTGGCAATGCGGGCAGGGGGTCATCGAGCTTTCGAGAACGCCCGTGCGAATGCGCTGGCGCGACATCTCCAGCAGGCCGAAATGCGAGATCCGGCCGACCTGGATGCGGGCCCGGTCGTTCTTCAGGCAATCCTTGAGCTTGCGCTCGACCGACCGGTTGTTCTTGTTCTCCTCCATATCGATGAAGTCGATGACAATCAGGCCGGCGAGGTCGCGCAGGCGCAACTGGCGGGCCACCTCCTCGGCGGCCTCCAGATTGGTCTGGACGGCGGTGTCCTCGATATTGTGCTCGCGGGTGGACTTGCCCGAGTTCACGTCGATGGCGACCAGCGCTTCCGTCTGGTTGATGACGATGTAGCCGCCCGACTTCAGCGTCACCTGGGGCGAGAACATCGCATCGAGCTGCGATTCCACCATGAAGCGCGAGAAGACCGGCGTCGCGTCCTTGTAGGGCTGGACGTTCTTGGCATGGCTCGGCATGAGCATGCGCATGAAGTCCTTGGCCTCGCGGTAGCCTTCGTCGCCGGCGACAAGGACCTGGTCGATATCCTTGTTGTAGAGGTCGCGGATCGAGCGCTTGATCAGCGAGCCTTCCTCGTAGACGAGATAGGGCGCGGAGGATTGCAGCGTCAGGTCGCGCACATTCTCCCAGAGCCGCATCAGGTATTCGAAGTCGCGCTTGATCTCCGCCTTGGTGCGGCTCGCACCGGCTGTGCGCAGGATCACGCCCATGCCCTGCGGCACTTCCAGCTCGGAGGCGATCTTCTTCAGCCGCTTGCGGTCGGTCGGGGTGGTGATCTTGCGGGAAATTCCGCCACCGCGCGCGGTGTTCGGCATCAGCACCGAATAACGGCCGGCGAGCGACAGGTAGGTGGTGAGCGCCGCGCCCTTGTTGCCGCGCTCTTCCTTGACGACCTGCACCAGCAGAACCTGCCGGCGCTTGATCACTTCCTGGATCTTGTACTGCTTGCGGTGCCTGCGGGCCCGCTGCGGCACTTCCTCAAGCGCATCCTCGGCTCCGACGGATTCGACATCGTCCTCGCCGCCTTCGCCGTTTTCCGCCTCGTCGCCGGAGCTGACCTTGGCCTCGCCATCGTCTTCGCTTCTGGCCGCGCGGGAGCGCCGGCGCGCCGGGCGTTCCTCGTCGTCGTGGCGGGCTTCCGCCTCCTCCTCGTCGAGCAGAGCCTGCCGGTCGGCGACCGGGATCTGGTAGTAGTCGGGATGGATCTCGCCGAAAGCGAGGAAGCCGTGCCGGTTGCCGCCATAGTCGACGAAGGCCGCCTGAAGCGACGGCTCGACACGTGTTACCTTGGCCAGGTAGATGTTGCCACGAAGCTGCTTGCGATTGGCAGCCTCGAAATCAAATTCCTCGACCCTGTTGCCACGCACGACGACAACCCGGGTTTCCTCCGGGTGCGCGGCATCGATGAGCATTTTGTTCGCCATAGATGGGGATCTCCACGACCGGCGCTTCCGGGCGGCTTGGTGCGCTCGCCCGGAGTTGCGCAATTGCGGTCGTTCTGTTCTTCAGTGTGAAAGGGGACGTCGGGGCGCGCCGCGCGGCGGTCCGAGCGGAACCGGCGATGCCTGAAACGGCCGCCTTGTGTCCCTGTCGGATCGTCTTCGCGCAAAGGTTCATTGCAGCGCCTAATGGACCATATCTGTAGGGCACCGGCCAAAATGGCGGGCCGTGATTGCATCATGCCAGTTGCCGGGTTGGCGCGCGGGCGGCCGTGGAGCCGGCAAACTGATAAACGGGTCCTGCTCTGGCCCGCCCCTGTTGCCATCATGCGCTCCGGAGCCGGCTTGCGCCGCCAGGGAGCTTTCGTACGGATCGATCCTGTTTCCGTCCCGGCGCGATACCGCGTTCGCGAGACCGGGACATTGCAGGCCGCCAGCCGCAGCGCACCGCGCTTCCGGCCGGACCCCCGGATTTCCGGCGAGAGCCGTAGATCAAGGGACGCACAATTTTGATGGTCACCCTGACGGGTTCCGACGCCAATTGATCGATCGCGGGTGACGCAAGGACAGTTGGCTGGGCCGGACGCCGTTTCGGGGCACCAGGACGTCCCGACATGAATCATCTTCATAGTCGGGACCCGTTCGGTTTCTTTTACGGTCGCGGGCGTCATAAGGCAAGTACGCATACGCGCTTCCCTCGACTTGTGCTTGCGGCTCGCGTCAGGACATGAAGGGGCGTATTGTCAATGAAAGGTTAACTTGCCTAAGGGTATTCCTTGAAACGGCTGGCCCTTGCCACAAGGGCGGGGCGAACAGGATCGGCAAGAGGCGAAATCCGGTGACGAGCTTCGGATGCATGGCGCGGCTTCTGGCTTGCGCAATCACGTTGGCATTGCCCGCGGCAACCTGGTCCGTGCTGGCCGTGGCCGCCGCCGCGCCCGTGCGCGCCGAAACGCCGGACGTGCCGGATGTGCCCGTGGCGCGCGAGGCGCGCGTGGCCGGGGACGAGGCGCGCACCCGTTTCATCATGGACCTTTCGTCACCGGTGGAATTCGCCGTGTCGACGCTGTCCGACCCCTATCGCATCGTCATCGACCTGCCGCGTGTCGCCTTCGATCTGCCGGAGACCGCCGGGCAGGAGGGGCGGGGGCTTCTCTCCGCCTGGCGTTTCGGGATGTTCGCCGCCGGAAAATCCCGGGTTGTGCTGGACGCCAAGGGGCCGGTCGCCGTCGACAAGGCCTTCGTCCTGCCGCCGGTTTCCGACCAGCCGGCCCGCTTCGTCCTCGATCTGGTCAGCACCTCCCGCGAGGCCTTCCTTGAAACGGCCCGTGAAAGCGCCCCGGCACCGGCCGTGGCGCGCAAGGGCGACCGGCTGGCGCCCCAGCCGGAGGGCAAGAAGGGATTGCCGATCATCGTTCTCGACCCCGGACACGGGGGGCTCGACACGGGTGCGACCGGCAATGGCGGCACGCTGGAAAAGGCCGTGGTGCTCGATTTCGCGCTGATGCTGCGCGACAAGCTGATCGCCACCGGGCGCTACGATGTGCGCATGACGCGCGACACGGACGTGTTCATCCCCCTGCGCGAGCGGGTGAAGATCGCACGTTCCCTGGAGGCGGACCTGCTCCTGTCGGTCCATGCCGACTCGGTGCGAATCGGTCGCGACCAGGTGCGCGGCGCCGGCGTCTACACCCTGTCGGAGAATGCCAGCGACGAGGTCGCGGCCGCATTGGCCGAGCGCGAGAACCGCTCCGACATCATCGCCGGCATCGATCTTGCCGACGAACCGGACGATGTGACGGACATCCTGATCGACCTGGCGCGCCAGGAAACCAAGAAATTTTCCTACCTGTTCGCCCGCACCCTGGTCGGCGAGTTGCGCGGCACCGCGCAACTGGTCAAGAACCCGCAGAGATCGGCCGGATTTCGCGTTCTGACCGCGCATGACGTGCCGTCCGCGCTGGTCGAACTCGGCTATCTGTCGAACAAGCTCGACGAGAAGCTGATGACCACGGACGAATGGCGCGGCCGAATGTCGGCCGCTCTGGTGGCCGCGATCGACAACTATTTCGGACGCCGTTTCGGCAAGCCCGGCGTGAAGCTGTCGCAGAGCGCGACCGGCACGCAGGACGGGGAAGAGGATACCAAGGTCGAGCAATAGCGGCGAACGCCTCAGCATCGCCATATTGGTCAAGGATTGAGAGGGTCTGGGCGGGGCTGTTTGCGAGCCTTTCCGGTCCGTCCCGCAAGGGGGGCCGGCTCCGCAGGCAAAGACAGGGCGACGAAGGTCGGCGAATCCTGTACCCGCTTGGCTCCGGAACCGGGCATGGCGTCGCAATCGACGTTTCCCCGGTCCGCCGCAACGCGCTGCCCGGACGATCGGTCCCGGCCGCGAGGACTGACAGGGGCATCCCCAGGCCGCGCCCTCCCGCGCGGATGGGGCGATGCCAACGGAACAACCGACTTTTCGGGATAGACGAGCCGGATATATGAAGGTCTTGATCAAACTCTTCGGCTACCTGTTCGGCATCGGCGCCGTCCTGGGGCTTCTGGTCGCCGCCGGCGTCTGGATCTACCTGCAGGACATGTCGCAGGATCTGCCGGACTACACCGCGCTGAAGAACTACGAGCCGCCGGTGATGACCCGCGTGCATGCGGCGGACGGCCAGCTGATGGCCGAATATGCCAAGGAGCGCAGGTTGTTCCTGCCGATCCAGGCTATCCCGGAGATGCTGAAGCAGGCGTATCTGTCGGCCGAGGACAAGAATTTCTACTCGCATCTGGGTATCGATCCGGAGGGTATCGCCCGCGCGGCGCTGGCCTATGCGCGTAATTACGGCTCCGGCCGTCGTCCGCAAGGCGCCTCGACGATCACCCAGCAGGTCGCCAAGAACTTCCTGCTGACCAACGAGGTGTCCGTCGAGCGCAAGGTGAAGGAGGCGATCCTGTCGCTCAGGATCGAGCAGGCCTACACCAAGGAAGAGATCCTCGAGCTCTATCTCAACGAGATCTACCTGGGGCTGGGCGCCTATGGCGTCGCCGCCGCATCGCTGCTTTATTTCGACAAGTCGGTGCACGAACTGACGCTCGAAGAGGCGGCCTATCTCGCGGCCCTGCCGAAGGGCCCCAACAACTACCATCCCTTCCGCGAGCGCGAAGCGGCCATCGTCCGGCGCAACTGGGTCATCGACCGCATGGTCGAGAACGGCTATGTCGACAGCGTCGCCGGCGAGGAGGCCAAGGCCAAGCCGCTCGACGTGACGCCGCGCACCCGCGGTTCGCAGCTCTTCGCCTCGGAGTATTTTTCCGAGGAAGTACGACGCAAGATCGGCTCGCTCTATGGAGAGGAACGTCTCTACGAGGGTGGCCTTTCGGTTCGATCGACACTCGATCCCAAGCTCCAGGTGAAGGCCCGCAAGGCGCTGATGGACGGGCTGATCGCCTTCGACCAACGCCGCGGCGGCTGGCGCGGACCCATCACGCGCATCGAGCCGGGCGCCGGCGACTGGGGCGGCGAGCTGGCCAAGGTCGAGGGCATGTCCGACGTGCCCGAGTGGCTTCCCGCGGTGGTGCTTTCGGTCTCCGGCGAGACCGCCGAGGTCGGCCTGCGCCCCAAGCGGCTGGTGGGCGGCGAGCTTTCGACGGAGCGCGAGCGGGTGACCCTGTCGCTGTCGGCGATGAAATGGGCCCGCGTCAGCGGCCGTGCGCCGAACAGCGTCGATGATGTTCTGAATGTCGGCGATGTGGTCTATGTCGAAGGCGTCGACGGTCCGGCCGGCCTCGTCTACGAACTGCGCCAGTTTCCGAGCGTCTCCGGCGCACTGGTCGCGATGGATCCCTATACGGGCCGGGTGCTGGCCATGGTCGGCGGCTTCTCCTTCGCGCAGAGCGAATTCAATCGCGCGACGCAGGCCTATCGCCAGCCAGGATCGGCGTTCAAGCCGTTCCTTTATGCCGCTGCGCTCGACAATGGCTACACGCCCTCCAGCGTGGTGCTCGACGCACCGGTGGAGATCGCGCAAGGGCCTGGCCTGCCGGTCTGGCGCCCGCAGAACTACGGCGGCAAGTTCTATGGTCCCTCGACCCTGCGCCTTGGCATCGAGCTGTCGCGAAACGTGATGACGGTGCGCCTGGCGCAGGACATGGGCATGCCGCTCGTGGCTGAGTATTCCAAGCGATTCGGCATCTATGACGAGATGACGCCGGTGCTTTCGATGTCGCTCGGTGCGGGCGAGACCACCGTGATGCGCATGGTCACCGCCTATGCGATGATCGCCAATGGCGGGCGCAAGGTCACGCCGACGCTGATCGACCGTATCCAGGACCGCTATGGCAAGACCGTCTATCGCCACGAGGAGCGGGTCTGCGAGACTTGCGCCGCCGACCACTGGGCCGGGCAGGGCGAGCCGGAACTGATCGACAATCGCGAGCAGGTGCTCGATCCGATGACCGCCTACCAGATCACCTCGATGATGGAAGGCGTCGTGCAGCGCGGCACGGCGACCAGCGTCAAGGCAGTCGGCCGGCCGGTCGCCGGCAAGACCGGCACGACCAACGACGAGAAGGATGCCTGGTTCGTCGGCTTCACGCCGGACCTGACCGTCGGCGTCTTCGTCGGCTACGACACGCCCAAGCCGATGGGCCGCGGTGCGACGGGCGGCCAGGTGGCAGCGCCGATCTTCACCGAGTTCGTCAGGACGGCGCTCGAAGACACGACCCCGGTCGAGTTCCGCGTGCCCAAGGGGCTGCAGCTGATCCCGATCAACCGGCGCACGGGCCTCAGGGCCGCGGCCGGCACTCCGGGCACCATCCTGGAGGCGTTCAAGCCGGGCACCGCCCCGCCGGACGAGTACTCGATCATCGGCTTCCAGGACGATATCGGCATCCCGCGCACGGTTTCCCCGGAAGCCGGGCAGGCCGTGATGAGCGGCACCGGCGGTCTCTACTGAACCACGGACGTGGCGGCCGGGCGCGTGTTTGCGAAAGCCCGGCCGATCCATTATGGTCCGGCGCCGAAACGGGTGGTCCGGCTTCGCGAACGCTTGCGGGCGGCTTGCCGAAGCGGGCGTCCGAACCCACCTGCCGGACACCGTTCCCTTTTTCCGAACATCGACTGCAACACGAGAACAGAAGGACGAGCGATGCGTGCCGAAACCGAGGCCGTCGTTGACGAAATCAAGCAGGCCATAAGCCTGCTGAGGAGGCATCTTTGACTGGGACAATGCGGTTGTCCGACTTGATGAACTGAACGCGGCTTCCGAGGATCCCTCCTTCTGGGACGACCCGGCCAAGGCGCAGAAGCTGATGCGGGAGCGCCAGCAGCTCGACGACGGGCTGAACGGCGTGCGCAAGCTGGAGGCCGACCTCCACGACAATCTCGAGCTGATCGAGCTTGGCGAAATGGAGGACGACAAGGAGGTCGTGCGCGAGGCCGAGGCGGCGCTGAAGGCGCTGCGCGGCGATGTGCAGTCGCGGCAGATCGCCTCGCTCCTGTCTGGCGAAGCGGACGGCAACGACGCCTATCTGGAGATCAACTCCGGTGCCGGCGGCACGGAGAGCCAGGACTGGGCGAGCATGCTGCTGCGCATGTACACCCGCTGGGCGGAGCAGCATGGCCACAAGGTCGAGGTGCTCGAGTTCCACGATGGCGAGGAGGCCGGCATCAAGTCGGTGACCCTCAAGATCAAGGGCGAGAACGCCTATGGCTGGCTGAAGACGGAGTCCGGCGTGCACCGGCTGGTGCGCATCTCTCCCTATGACAGCCAGGCGCGCCGGCACACCAGCTTCGCCTCGGCCTGGGTCTATCCGGTCGTCGACGATTCGATCGAGATCGAGATCAACGAGAGCGATTGCCGCATCGACACCTACCGGGCGTCGGGTGCCGGCGGCCAGCACGTCAACACGACGGACTCGGCCGTGCGCATCACCCACCAGCCGACCGGCATCGTCGTGCAGTGCCAGTCGGAGCGCTCGCAGCACAAGAACCGGGCGACCGCCTGGTCGATGCTGAAGGCGCGGCTCTACGAGCTGGAGTTGCAGAAACGCGAGGAGAAGGCCAATGCCGACGCGTCGTCGAAGACGTCGATCGGCTGGGGCCACCAGATCCGCTCCTACGTGCTGCAGCCCTACCAGCTGGTCAAGGACCTGCGCACGGGCGTGGAAAGCACCAGCCCGGGCGATGTCCTGGACGGCGACCTCGACGACTTCATGGAGGCAACGCTGGCGCAGCGTGCCTTCGGCGGGGTTCCCGAGGCGGTCGAGGACGTGGAGTAGGCTCCCAGGGCCTGCAATCGGACGAAATGCGAAAGGGCGGCCTCCAGGGGCCGCCCTTTTTGCGTCTCGGGAGAGCGAAGGGGAGGCCCGGCGTCAGACCAGCATCTTGCGCAGGCGCGAGGAGATCATGTCGATCACCGAGACGGTGACGACCATGACGATGATGATCGCGCTTGCCTCCTCGAAGCGGAAACCCTTGAAGGCCTCGTTGAAGGTGAAGCCAATGCCGCCGGCCCCGACGATGCCGAGCACGGTGGCCGAGCGCACGTTGGTCTCGAAGCGGTAGAGCGAAAAGCTCGACCAGAGCGGGATGACCTGCGGGATGACGCCGTAGAGAATTTCCTGCAGGCGCGTCGCGCCGGTGGTGCGGACACCCTCGACCGGGCGTGCGTCGATCGCCTCGACGGCTTCCGAAAAGAGCTTCGAGACAACGCCCAGATTGTGCACGAAGATCGCCAGCACGCCGGGCAGCGGACCGAGGCCGACCACGGCGACGAAGAGCACGGCGAAGACCAGGTCGTTGATCGCCCGGCTCGCGTCCATCAGCCGGCGCATGGGAAAGACGACCCAGGCCGGGGCGATGTTGGAGGAGGCAAGGAGCGCCAGCGGCGCGCCGAAGATGATGGCGAGTACGGTGCCCCAGAGCGCGATCTGGACGGTCTCCAGCATCTTCACCAGATAGAGGCGCAGGCTGGTGAAATCGGGGTCGAGGAACTGGCCGACCATGCTCGTCAGGAAGTCGTTGCCCTTGAAGAGCCGCGTCCAGTTGTTCATCTCGGTCGGATACCAGGACAGGCCGAGCAGCACCACGATGGCGCCGAGTATGACTGCGGTGCGCAGAAGGTTCGCCCATTGCGGACGAAGAGCTGCAAGAACGGCCGGGGAGGGGGCGGCGGCGGGACCGCCGGGCTCTGCGCGCGCATGCATGGGAGATGTCCTTGTGGCCCGCCCGCGTCGCGGGGGGCGGGGGCGGCGCGGCCCGAAAGGGGCCGCGCCGGGAAGCGAGGTGGATCAGTAGCCGGCGTTGCCGACGACCTTGGCCTGGGCGGCGAGGTCGGCAAGAAGGGCGTCGGCCGCCTTGATGGCGTCGGCATCGCCGGCGGCCTCGGCCTTCAGCTTGGCCTTGTAGGCCTCGATCTGGCGCACATCGAGAAGCTGGGCGTCGGAGGAGGCGAGGAACGGACCCCAGCCGTCGGACAGGTTGGCGAGGACAGCGCGCTCGCGCTCGACCTTCTCCATGTCACCGAAGCGGCCGTACTGCATGAAGAAGTAGTAGATCTTCTCCTTGGCGGCCTGCGGCAGGTCCTTGCGCCAGACCATCGGGTCGGACGGGATCAGCGGGGAGCGCCAGATTTCCTTGATCTTGGCGGCGGCTTCCGGCTGGGACTTGGCCAGACGGGCGTAGAGCGACTCGGTGTTGTTGGTGGCGACATCCACCTGGCCGGCTGCGACCGCAAGGGCGTTGCCCTCGTGGTTCGACGCGGTGACCCGCGAGAAGCAGTCTTCCGGCGTCTTGCCGTTCAGCGCCCACACGTAGTAGCCCGGGATCGCATAGCCCGAGGTCGAGTTGGGGTCGCCATTGCCGAAGGTCTTCGACTTGTCGCATTTCAGGACGTCGTCGAGCGAGTTCAGCGGGCTGTCCTTCTGGGTGATGAGAAGCGAGTAGTAACCGCGCTCGCCATTGTCCTTGATGGTCTGGGCGAAGACCTCGCCGCCGGCCTTGTCGACGGCCTGGATGGCGGACTTGTTGCCGAACCAGGCGACGTCGACCTGCTTGGCGCCCATGCCGGCGATCACGCCCGCATAGTCGGAGGCGAAGAACGGCTTCACCTCGACGCCGAGGGAGGCGGCCATGTCGTCGAGGAACGGCTTGAAGTTCTCCTCGAGCACCGAGGCGCTCTCGGTCGAGATGATGCCGAAATTGATGACGGACGGCATCGTGCCGGCGTCCTGGGCGAAGGCAGCGCCGGACGTGACGGTCATGGCGAGCGTCGCGGCCGCGAGAACGGTCTTCAACATGGGTGGCTCCTTGGTTGCAGATGGCGTTGGGAAAATCGTTTCTTCCGGGTATCGGGAACCGTGCTCATTCCCCGGCGAGGGGGATGGCACGCTCCAGTGGCACGACGGCGCGTGGCGCGTCGCAATGCGCCGTGACGACCGGGGCCGGCAGGGGCATATCGGTGTCCGGCAGCGTCTCGCTGTCATAGAGGGCGGCAAGGGTGGCCCGGTCGATGCCGGAGGCGGGGCCGTCATAGACGAGCTCGCCCGCCTTCAGCGCCACGATGCGGCGGCAATGCCGGAAGGCATGATCGATCTGGTGCAGCGAGACGACGACCGTGACGCCGTCCTCGCGATTGATGCGCGACAGCGTTTCCATCACCGTCTCGGCCGAGGCGGGATCGAGCGAGGCGATGGGCTCGTCGGCGAGGATCAGACGCGCTTCCTGGGCAAGCGTGCGGGCGATCGCCGCGCGCTGCTGCTGGCCGCCGGAAAGACGCGAGGCGCGGCGATGGGCGAAGTCGACGATGCCGACGCGCTCCAGCGCCGTGAGGGCGCGGATGCGGTCGGAGCGGGTGAAGAGACCGAACGTGCCGCGCCAGGCCGGCGTCTTGCCAAGCCGCCCGGCGAGCACGTTGGAGAGAACGCTCAGCCTGTTGACCAGATTGAACTGCTGGAAGACGACACCGACGTCGCGGCGCAGGCGGCGTGCGTCGGCGGTGCGCCGGCCGTCGCTCTGCACATCCCGGCCAAGAAGCGACAGCCTGCCCGACGCGCCGCGGTCGATCGTCTCCAGCCCGCACAGGAGACGCAGGAGCGTCGACTTGCCGGATCCCGACGCGCCGATCAGGGCGACCATCTCTCCCTCGGAGACCGAAAAGGAGACATCCCGCAGCACGGGCTTTCCGCGCTCGAATGTCTTTGAGACCGACCTGACATCAATTGCTGGCATCGCCTGAGCCCTCCTTGCACGGTCCGGTTAGGCGGACTGTGTTTCAGGGGCATGACAGCCGGCGGTTATTGCCGCGGCGAACCTGTCATTTTTATAGGGAGTTTTGCGTCAAACGCCTTGTCTGACCTGCAATAAATGCCACGGCCGCTTCGAAGGGGCGATCGCCGACAAACGTGCCATA
Source organism: Stappia sp. (assembly GCF_965276915.1). Lineage (GTDB taxonomy): Bacteria > Pseudomonadota > Alphaproteobacteria > Rhizobiales > Stappiaceae > Stappia. Next base: position 3,684,431 of record NZ_OZ255709.1, on the reverse strand, counting down.
ACGACATCGCCCCGAACGCGAGGTCCGGGGCGATTGAAGGCTGACTGTTAAAGACCGACGGTGAGACGGGGAAGCCCGGGCCGCCGCTTCAACGGGTGAGGAGCGGGGCGATCTTGTCGCCGGCGCGCAGGAAGCGGGCCGGGTTGAGCGGGCGGTCGTCGATGCGGATCTCGTAATGCAGGTGCGGGCCCGTGGAGCGACCCGTCGTGCCGACGCGCCCCACCACGTCGCGGGTCGAGACCTTCTGTCCCTTGGAAACCGAAATACGGCTCATGTGGGCGAAGCGGGTGGTGACGCCGCTGGGGTGCAGGATCTCGACTGATTTCCCGTAACCGCCGTTGCGACCGGCGAAGACGACCGTGCCGGGCCCGGGAGCGAGGATATTCGTTCCGCTGACGGCCTTGAAATCCATGCCCGTATGCATGGCCATCCGGCCGAGGAACGGATCGAGCCGCGGTCCGAAGGAGGAGGAGACCGGAGCGCCGCTGACCGGGCGGGCCATGGGAATGCCGCGCGCGGCATCCTTGATGCTGGCAAGCGTCGCCAGGGCCTGCTCGGCGCGTTCCAGGCGGGCGTCGAAATCGGCGGTCTCAAGGGCGACGAACGGGCCGCCCTGGCCGCTGGCGGCGGCCTTGCGAATCCCGGCGAGCCGCAGCCCGAGTTCGTCGGCGGCGTCGGTGATGGCGTTGACGTCGCGCTCCGCCGTCACGGCGATAACGTCGAGGGCGAGATGCGCTTCCTTGTCCATGCGCTCCAGCGAGGCATTGACGTCGTCGATCAACTCGGAGCGCTTGTCGGGCGCCTGTCCGGCGGCCTGCCCCGGGGGCGGGGCGATGTTCTTGAGCGGAACGCCGGGAGAGCCGGCGCCCTGGCGTGCGGCCGCTTCGGCCGCCGGGCTGCTTTCACCCTGCGACCCGCGCAGGCTGAGCACGGGAGAGATCTCGATGGGCTCGGGCGTACCGCCGATACCGGTCGGCGCGGCGGCCGAGCCGAGTGCGATCTGCGGCAGGGCGATGTCCGGCTTCGCCGGCGGCACCGGCCCGCCAAGGGCGACGCGGATGCCGCTTTGGGCCGCGCGGGCGAGGAGGTTCGCAACCCGCGCCTGGCGGGTATCGAGATCCCGCTGGCGTACGACCACGTCCTCGAGCTGTTCGTCGATGCTGCGGCGTTCCAGAACGCGGCGGCTCGTCAGCTGGTCGATGCGGGAGCGCAGCGAGGCGATGCGGTCCTCGTAAGAGAGCTGCATCTGGGCCTGGCGTTCGGCCGATGACTGGATGATGTCGTCGCGCAGGACGAGATAGGCGGTCGCGCCGATATAGCCGACGGCGAGCATCGTTCCGAGCGCGGTTCCGAGCCCGGCGATCCAGGGAGAGATCGTGAAACTGCGAACGTTGTCGCCGCGGGCGATGATGACCCGATGCGGCTCCTTGCGTTTGCCGAATACCCTTTGGGCGTTGCCAGCGTGTCCTGTCATTACTCTCCGGACCCGTTCCCGACGACACCGCGCTTGCACGCTGCGCCAATGATCACGGTCCGATTGGACGCTATTAAGGTTAACAAATGCTAAGGAGCTACAGGATTTTGCGCGGCCGTCACCCGATCAGGCGCGCCAGCGGACGGTAGAACCCGGGCGTCAGTCCCGCTTCTGCGCGGGCACGGTCGTTGAAGGGCGGCTTCAATCCGCCGCGGAAATGGCGGCGCACGAGATCCTGGAAACGGCGCTCGGGATCGGTGCGGTCCAGGTCGCACAGAAAGCGGAACCATTTTGCCCCGAAGGCGACATGGCGCTTCTCGTCGCGGTAGATGATCTCGAGTATGGTCGCGCTCGCCTCGTCGCCGCGGGCGCGCGCCTTTTCGATCATCGGTGGCGTGATGTCGAGGCCGCGGGCCTCCAGCACGAGGGGGATGATTGCGAGGCGACCGCCGAGATCGTTGCCGGTGCTTTCCGCCGCTTCCCACAGGCCGTGATGGGCGGGCAGGGCGCCATAGAACGACCCGAGATCGTCAAGCCGCTTGCGTAGCAGGGAGAAATGCTTGGCCTCCTCCAGCCCGACACGCACCCAGTCGTCGAAGAACGAGCGGGGCAGGGCACGGTCGGCGAACCGGCCGACCATGTCCCAGGTCAGGTCTACGGCGTTCAGCTCGATATGGGCGAGGGAATGCAGCATCGCGATCCGGCCGGCCTCGCCGCCGATCGCCCGTTTCGGCATGTCGCGCGGGGGCAGAAGCACAGGCCGGTCCGGGCGCCCGGGCTGGTCGGGCATCGGCCCCGCGCCGGTGCGCCGCCGCAGGGACAGGGTGCGGGAGAACCAGGCGCGCGCCGTGGCGTGGGCGACGTTGATCTTCTCGTCGAGGCAGGTGGCGGCAACGACGCGGCGCGCGCCGCAGGCAAGCGAGGCCGGCAGATAGGCGGCGGCGTCAGCCTTTGCGGGAGAAACGCGCATGAAACTGTCCGCCGCCTTTCCTTGATACGGCCCTTGATACGGCCTAGCCGTTGGCTTTCACGGCCTCGAGAACCGCTTCGGCATGGCCTGGAACCTTCACCTTGCGCCACGTTTCGGCGATCTTTCCAGTGGCGTCAATGAGGAAGGTCGCGCGTTCCACGCCCATGTATTTGCGGCCATACATGGATTTCTCCACCCACACGCCATAGGCCTCGGCGACTGCGGTGTCCGTGTCGGCCCCGAGGATGACGGTCAGCGCGTGCTTGGCCTTGAACTTGTCGTGCTTGGTCGTCCCGTCGGGAGAGATGCCGATGATCGCCGCGCCGGCCGCGTCGAATTCCGATTGCAGGGCGGAGAAGGCTATGGCCTCCCTGGTGCAGCCGGGCGTATCGTCCTTGGGATAGAAATAGACGACGACCTTCTTTCCGCGCAGGTCCGACAGACGCACCGTGCCGCCGCCATCGGTCGCGAGTTCGAAATCGGGGGCCATGTCTCCGTTTGCGACTTCGCTCATGTCTTGCCTTCCTTTTGTCACTTCGACGGTGAAGAATCACCGCTTTCCTGTCAGATGCAGATACGGGCGCCCGAAGGGCACGGATCCCTCACTCGACATATTATGATGTGTGCGATTCGCGGATGCGATCAGCGCCATGCCCAGAGGACCAGGACACTGTTTAGACGACTGATCCATCGCGACAAACCGTTGCGGGACGTTTTGCGTCATCGCCGTCGGCGCTGGCCGATGGTTCTTGTCGTCATCGGTGCCGTTGTCCTGGCGATGTTCGGCGGGCTGCTTGTCACGCTCTATCACGGGCCGGTCTCGCTCCCTTACCTGGCGCGCGCGATCGAGGACCGCGCCTCGACCGGCGATGCCAGGCTGACGGTCGGCGCCGCGACGATCGACCTGTCGGAAGGCCTGCCGCTGCGCATCGAGCTGGAAAACGTGGCGATGGACATTGGCGGGGGCACGCCGGTGTCCCTCAGCGTGCCGCGCATCTCGGCGCCCGTAGACCTGTCGGCGGCCTTGCTCGGCAAGCTGCAGCTGGCCGAGATCGTGCTGGACCAGGCACGACTGAAAGTGTCAACGCTGAGCGAGTCCACGTCGCCGACCGAGATCCCGGACATGTCGGTCCTGGTCGAGGCGGCGGATCGCACCGCCGGGGCGGCATTGCACCAGCTTGCGGCGCGCGGGGTCGCCCGCATCGAACTGCTCGCCGCCGAGATCGTCGCGGAAGGCGAGGAGACCTATCGCATCCGCGGCATCGATGCGGTCCTGACCCGGAGCGGGCAGGACGATCTCAATGTTTCCGCGGAGGTCGCTGGACGGCTTGGCCAATGGCGCGCGGAGGTCAGCCGCGTCACGGATCCGACGTCCCGGGAACGCCTCATGCGCGTCGACCTGCACGACGTGTCGCCTGGCGAGTTCATGCCGCTCGAAATGGCGATGGGCGCGGGGCGGGGCCTCGGTGTTCCGGTCCGGGCCCGGCTGGACGCGACGCTCGACGAGCGCGGGACGTTCAAGGAAACGCGCGTCGGGTTCATCGTGTCTCCGGGCTGGGTGAATACCGGCCGCTCTATCGTCAGCTTCGACAAGATCGACGTGCAGGCGCTGTGGGAGGCGGGCTCCCCCGGTTTCAAGATCGCACCGTCGAGCTATATCCGGGGCAACACCTATTTCCCTTTCGAGGGCGTGGTCGAACCGCCGCGCGAATGGCAGGATCTGTGGTCCTATCGCATTGTGTCGCGCAATGCGGAAATCGGGCCGAGCGACGTTCCGGGTCCGCCCTTCGCCATGGAGGCGTTCGTGCTCGAGGGACGGGCCGACCCGGCGGCGCGCGAGATGCATTTCGACAAGATCCTGCTGCGCTCGGGCTCGGCCAATCTCGATGGCGCGGGTTCCGTACGCATCGGAGAGGACGGCCCCTACCTGGCGCTGGCGATCGAAAGCGGCCCGATGGCGGTCGCGACGCTCAAGAGGTTGTGGCCGGTCACCATGATCCCGCCGGCGCGCGCCTGGATCATCGAGCATCTGGTCGACGGCCGGGTGAACAACGGGCGGGCGACGGTCGCGTTGCAGCCGCCGGCCTTCGATGTCTCGGATCCCGAGCCGGGCTGGTCGGGCAACGACGTCAATGTCGATATCAGCTTTTCCGACATGAGCCTGAAGACGGTGGGCACGGTGCCGGTCGCGCAATCGCTGTCGGGCCGTGTGCGGGTCGCCGACGAAGTCCTGACGGTGACGTCCGAAAACGGGATCATGGTGGCCCGTGCCGGCGAGCAGATCTCCTTGCCGGAGGTCACCTTTTCCGTCCCCGACATCCGCAAGAGCGGCGACAAGACCGGCGTTCTGGAACTGACCGCGAGCGGTCCGGCGGCCTCGCTCGCGGCGCTGCTCGACGCCGAGCCCTTCACCGTGCTGTCGCGCAACGACCTTGCCCCGGACGATGTCGCAGGTACGGGCGAGATGACCCTCAACGCACGCTTCGCGCTGGTGAAGGACGTGCGGGTCGACAATGTCGACTGGAGCCTGACCGGCGCCTTGCGCGGGTTCTCCAATTCCAAGCCGATCCGCGGCCACAAGCTGGGGGCGGGAAACCTGAGTTTCGATGTCGATGCGCGCAGCATCGCGCTGAAGGGCAAGGCGCGACTGGACGGACTGCCGGCCAATCTCGACATCGTCGTGCCATTCGGCGAGGGCGGCGAGGACGCGGTGGCCGCACGCCAGGGCGTTACCCTGGAGGTGACGGCAAGGCAGTTGGCCGACCGGGGCATCGACCTCAGGCAATTCGTCAACGGGCCGCTGCGCCTGTCGAGCGAGGAGACAGCCGCCGGCCAGACCTACGACATCGACCTGACGCGGGCCCGCATCGATCTGGCCGAAGTCGGCTGGACGAAGAGCCCGGACGTTGCCGCCCGTGCCCGCTTCACGATGGCCGAGAACAACGGGCGGCGGGAAATCCGCGGCTTCACCCTGACCTCCGAAGGGGTTGAGATCACGGGCTCGATCAACCTGACCAAGTCCGGCGACCTCGACAGCGCGCAATTTTCGCGCTTCGCACTCAGGGCCAGCGACGAGGCGAGCATGCGGGTGTCCCGTGAGGGACGGCAGATCGTCGTCGATTTCCGCGCGAGGCGGTTCGACGGGCGCGGCCTGATCGCCAGCCTGACACGGGAGCGCGACAGCGGCGAGGGTACGGGCAAGGTCGCACTGCGGCTGACCGCCGACATCGAGCAGCTCACCGGCTTCAACGGGGTCAACCTCGCCGGGGTCAAGCTGAACCTTTCCTCCGTCGGAGGGGAGACGCGCAGCCTGTCGGCGAGCGGCACCTCCAGCGGACGCGCGGCGTTCAAGCTCGATCTGGCCGGAAAGGGCAGCGAGCGGATGCTGAGCGGCACGATACAGGACACGGGCGCCCTGCTGCGCTTTGCCAACCTTTACGAGCGGATGCGCGGAGGCGTGGGTTTTCTTTCCGTTTCAATGCCTTCGGCGAAAAACTGGACAGGAAGATTCAAGATCAAGCGGTTGGCGATTACCGAGGATCCGGCGATCCGCGCACTGGCCCGCAGCCGCGCCGTGACGGAAACCGGCGATCGGCGCCGGCAACAGCTGCTGGCCGGTGCGGAGCGCAGCGGCGAGGCCTCGTTCAGTGCACTTGACCTCGAGTTCCGCCGCAGCGGGGATATCCTGACGATCACCGACGGCACGCTTGCCGGCGCGACCATCGGCGGCACGGTGTCGGGAAATGTCGACCTGGCGACGCGCACGCTCGACATGACGGGCACTTTCGTGCCGATCTTCGCGCTCAACAATCTCTTCGCCAAGATCCCGATCCTCGGTTTCGCCCTTGGCGGCGGCTCCGACGAGGGACTGATCGGCGTCACCTACAAGCTGACCGGTGCGATCGGGGAGCCGGTGCTGACCGTGAACCCGGCCTCGGCCATGGCACCGGGCATCTTCCGCAAGATCTTCGAGTATCGGTAGAATCGAAAAGGGGCAGCCAGTGGCCGCCCCTTTCCGAATTTTCAGCGGGTTATGCGCCCGTGCTCACACGGCCTTGAGCAACACGTGCTTCTTCTTGCCGAGCGAGAGCTTGATCACCCCGTCCTCGACGAGGTCGGCGGTGCCGAGCACGCGCTTCTCGTCCTGCACCACGACATCGTTGACCCGAAGGCCGCCGCCCTTGACCTGGCGCCGCGCCTCGCCGTTGGAGGCGCAGAGCCCGGCCGTGACGAAGGCGGCAAGCAGGCCAAGGCCGGCCTCCAGCTCGCCCGCTGGCACGTTGACGGTCGGCAGCCCGTCCGCCAGCGCCCCTTCCTCGAAGGCGCGCCGGGCCGTCTCGGCCGCGTCCCCGGCGGCCTTGCGGCCATGCAGGATGGCGGTGACCTCGGTGGCGAGCACCTTCTTCGCCTCGTTGATCTCCGATCCGCCAAGGGCTGCGAGGCGGGCGATCTCGTCGAGCGGCAGCGTGGTGAAGAGCTTGAGGAAGCGCTCCACGTCGGCATCCTCGGTGTTGCGCCAGTACTGCCAGAAGTCATAGACCGACAGGAGGTCGGCATCGAGCCAGACCGCGCCCGAGGCCGTCTTGCCCATCTTGGCGCCCGAGGCGGTGGTCAGCAGCGGCGAAGTCAGCGCGTAGAGCTGCGGGGTGCCCATGCGGTGGCCGAGATCGATGCCGTTGATGATGTTGCCCCACTGGTCCGACCCGCCCATCTGCAGCCGGCAGCCGGTGCGCTTCGCCAGCTCGACGAAATCGTAGGCCTGCAGGATCATGTAGTTGAACTCGAGGAAGGACAGCGACTGCTCGCGGTCGAGGCGCGTCTTGACGCTGTCGAAGGACAGCATGCGGTTGACCGAGAAGTGGCGGCCGACATCGCGCAGGAACTCAAGGTAGTTGAGCGGACGCAGCCAGTCCGCGTTGTTGATCATCAGGCCGCCGCCGAGCGGGCCCTTGTCATAGTCGATGTAGTTGGCGAAGGAGCGCTTGATCGAGGCGATGTTGTCCTCGATCATCTCGACCGTCATCAGCTTGCGGGCCTCCTCCTTGAAGGAGGGATCACCAACCATGCCGGTGCCGCCGCCCATCAGCGAGATCGGCCGGTGGCCGGTCGCCTGGAACCAGTGCAGCATCATGATCTGCATCAGGTGGCCGACATGCAGGCTGGAGGCCGTCGGATCGTAGCCGATATAGGCGGTGACCGTCTCAGTCCGCAGGAGATCGTCGAGACCGGTCTCATCCGACATCTGGTGGATGAAACCGCGCTCGCTAAGGGTCCTCAGGAAATCCGACTTGAATCCGGTCATCTTGCCAATCTGCATCTTGTGGTGACGTGAAACGCCCCGAAGGGCCCGCACGTCTTAGCCGAACTGGCCGCCGAGATCACGGGGAAATCCGCCGGATGCGGCGGTCATGCGGAAACCGGGGGAGTGCTCGCGCGGCCGCGCAAAAAAAACGGCCGGGGAAACCGGCCGTGGAGAAGTTTTGCGGGTCGAGGTCGGCGAGGGTATCGCGCCGACGACAAATGTCTCCTAGCAAGGGCGGATGACGCAGCGGTGACAGGGGCTTGCCCCAAAGCAAAAAGGCCCCGCAAGCGGGGCCTTTTCAATTCGTCGGTCCGGGAGGGAGAGGCTCAGAGAGCTTCGTCCTCGGAAGCCTCTTCGCCGGTATCCTCGGACGCGTCGGAGGTCTCGCCGTCGGCGTCGCCGCCCTCGGCGTCTTCGTCCTCGTCCTCGTCTTCCTCGAACTCGAAGATGTCCTGCTCGCGGCCGGTCAGGTCCTCACCGCGCGCCTGGCGCTCGGCTTCGTCCGCGGAGCGGGCGATGTTGAGGCTGATCGAGATCTCGACTTCCGGGTGCAGGACGACCGTGACGTCATGCAGGCCGATGGTCTTGATCGGGCGGTCGAGGCGAACCTGCGAACGGGCCGAGGAGAAGCCGCCTTCGGTCATCACGTCGGCAATGTCGCGGGTGGAGACGGAGCCGTAGAGCTGGCCGGTCTCGCCTGCCTGGCGAATGATGGTGAAGGACTGGCCGTCGAGCGTCTTGGCGACGCCTTCGGCTTCGCTCTTGCGCTCGAGGTTGCGGGCCTCGAGCTGCGCCCGTTCGGTGTCGAAGCGCTGCTGGTTGACCTTGGTGGCGCGAAGCGCCTTGCCCTGCGGCAGGAGGTAGTTGCGCGCGAAGCCGTCGCGCACCTTCACCACTTCGCCCATCTGGCCAAGCTTGGCGACGCGCTCCAGGAGAATGATCTTCATGTCGGTGGTCCTTGTCGTCTGTCCCGCGCTCTTTCGAGCACGGTTAGGGGCGGCGGCGTGATGCCGGGCCGCCCCAGCCGATGGAAATGATCGCGATCTTACTTGATCACGAAGGGCAGAAGACCGAGGAAGCGGGCGCGCTTGATGGCGCGGGCCAGCTCACGCTGCTTCTTGGCGGACACGGCCGTGATGCGGCTCGGTACGATCTTGCCGCGCTCGGATATGTAGCGCTGCAGAAGGCGGATGTCCTTGTAGTCGATCTTCGGCGCATTGGCGCCGGAGAACGGGCAGGTCTTGCGACGACGGAAGAACGGGCGGCGCGTCGGCAGCTGTGCGATATCGACCATTGCGATAGCTCCTTATTCTTCGTCGAAGCGGCGGGGGCCGCGATCACCGCGATCACCACGATCGCCCCGGTCACCACGATCGCCGCGGTCACCACCACGATCGCCGCGCTCACCACGTCCACCGCGTCCACCGCCACGGCGGTCGTCACGGTCGCGCTTCTGCATCATCGCGGACTGCTCTTCCTCGTGCTCGTCGACCTTGAGGGTCATGAAGCGCAGGACGTCCTCGTTGAGGCGCATCTGGCGCTCCATCTCGGCGACGGCAGCCGGGGAGGCAGTCAGGTTCATCAGCGTGTAATGAGCCTTGCGGTTCTTGTTGATGCGGTAGGTGAGCGTACGCAGACCCCAGGTCTCGACCTTGCCGACCGAGCCTTCGTGCTCGGCAATCAGGGCCTTGTACTGCTCGACCATCTGCTCGACCTGTTGGGCCGAGACGTCCTGGCGCGCCAGGAACACATGCTCGTAAAGCGGCATGGAGATGTGCCTTTCCTTAGATCCAAAATCCCCGGAACACGGCGCTAAGCCTCTTCGAGCCTTCAAGAAAGGCGGTTCGAAGCAACTTCGAAGGCGGAGACACGGGAAGGCGGATGGCGCATTGTTCCATCCTGCCCGGCGCGCGATCGATCCCTGGAGGGACCGGCCACATGACGAGCCTTCCGTTCAGCCCCCGGCCAGAGTTCCGAACGAAGCGTGGCTTATACACCAGTTGGCCGCGTTCGCAAGCGGTGCGCGGTTGAAAGGTCGGCTTTTTCACGCTTCAACCTTGACAGGGCGCGCAAGGGCCGTGTCTTTGCGGCACACTTCGACAGCGCAGGGTCCGGCCACGTCAACGATCCGGATCGCAAACGAACGGTGGGAGCCATCGACATGAGCATCGCATTCACGTTTCCAGGCCAGGGCAGCCAGACGGTGGGCATGGGCAAGGAACTGGCGGACCGGTTTCCCGAGGCCCGGGCGGTCTTTGCCGAAGTGGACGAGGCGCTCGGCCAGAACCTGAGCGCGATCATGTGGGAAGGCTCCCAGGACGACCTGACACTGACCGCCAACGCGCAGCCGGCGCTGATGGCCGTCAGCCTTGCGACCATGCGGGTCGCCGAGGCGCGCGGCCTCGACCTCAAGGCGTCGGTCGCTTATGTCGCGGGACATTCGCTCGGCGAATATTCGGCGCTCGCCGCCGCTGGCACGCTGTCGATCGGCGACGCGGCGCGGCTGCTGCGCATTCGCGGCACGGCGATGCAGCAGGCCGTGCCGGTGGGCGAGGGCGCGATGGCGGCGCTTCTGGGTCTCGACTTCGCGGATGCGGTTGCGGTGGCGGCGGAAGCCGCGCAGGGCGAGGTCTGCCAGGCGGCCAACGACAACGCACCGGGACAGGTGGTGGTCTCCGGTCACAAGGGGGCGGTCGAACGCGCCATCGAGATCGCCAAGGGGCGCGGCGCGCGGCGCGCGATCCTGCTTCCCGTCAGCGCGCCGTTCCACTGCGCCCTGATGGCGCCGGCGGCCGATGCGATGGCGGAGGCCTTCGCCTCGGTGCGCTTCAACGCGCCGGTCGTGCCGCTTGTCGCCAATGTGCTGGCCGCGCCGATCAGCGACCCGGACGAGATCCGCGCGCGGCTGGTCGAGCAGGTCACCGGAACGGTGCGCTGGCGCGAGACGATCGCCTGGATGGCGGATGCCGGCGTCGACACGGCTTGCGAGATCGGCACCGGCAAGGTGTTGACCGGCATGGTCAAGCGCATCGCCAAGGACATGGCGGGCATGGCGGTCAACACGGCCGAGGACATCGACATGCTGATGGACCGTCTCGGCTCGGCCTGATACGGACAGACTTTCTTATAGAGGATACGGAACCATGTTCGACCTGACTTCCAAGACAGCCCTCGTCACCGGCGCGACCGGCGGTATCGGTGAAGCGATCGCCCGCGCGCTGCATGCCCGCGGGGCCATTGTCGCCCTGTCGGGCACGCGGGCGGAAAAGCTGGAAGCGCTGGCCGCCGACCTCGGCGAGCGCGCCCACGTCGTGCCGGCCAACCTGTCGGACCGCGAGGCCGTCGATGCGCTGGTGCCGGCCGCCGAGGCCGCGATGGGTCCGCTCGACATCCTGGTCAACAATGCCGGCATCACCCGCGACAACCTCTTCATGCGGATGAAGGACGAGGAGTGGGACGATGTCATCGAGGTCAACCTCACGGCCGGTTTCCGGCTCTGCCGTGCTGCGGTGAAGGGCATGATGCGTCGCCGCTCCGGCCGCATCATCGGCATCGCCTCCGTCGTCGGCGTGACGGGAAATCCAGGCCAGGCCAACTATGCCGCCGCCAAGGCCGGCATGATCGGCATGGCCAAGTCGCTTGCGCGCGAGGTCGCCTCGCGCAACATTACGGTGAACACGATCGCGCCGGGCTTCATCGAAACGCCGATGACCGACGCGCTGAACGACAAGCAGAAGGAATCGATCCTCACCAGCGTGCCGGCCAACCGCCTAGGGAGGGCGGACGAGATCGCGGCGGCAGCCGTTTACCTGGCCAGCGACGAAGCCGCCTACATGACCGGCGAAACGCTCCATGTGAATGGCGGTATGGCCATGATTTGACTTGATTATCCTCTCCCGGAGATTGCCGCCGGGAGAGCGGGCCCCGGTTGCCTTTCGGCGGCTGGTCAAGCCCTATAAAGTGTGTTACGAACCCGCCGGCCAGCGAACCCGTTCACGAATGATCGGCGCTCGGGCATGGCCTGTCAGGCCGGCGTGAAAACCCGGGTCGGGCATGGTGCGGGCTGGACCCCATTCACCGCGTTCCGAGGATCGGGTACGAGGTACGGCGCAGAGCGCTGAACTAGCGAAAACCGTTGGAAGCAACTGAGGAATCTAAAATGAGCGACATCGCGGATCGGGTAAAGAAGATCGTCATCGAGCATCTCGGCGTCGACGCCGACAAGGTGGCCATGGAGGCGAGCTTCATCGACGATCTGGGCGCTGACAGCCTCGACACGGTCGAACTCGTCATGGCGTTCGAGGAAGAGTTTGGCGTCGAGATTCCGGACGATGCCGCCGAGACGATCCTGACTGTCGGCGACGCCGTCAAGTTCCTGGAAAAGAACGCCGGCTAATCCATTGTTTACGCGCATCGGGCGGATGACAAGGTCCGCCCGAAGCGCCCACATACAGGTTCATGATGAGGCGAGTGGTCGTTACCGGCCTTGGCATGGTCACGCCGTTGGCGTGCGGTGTCGAGGAAAGCTGGTCCAGAATTCTCGACGGCAAAAGCGGGGCGTCCCGCGTCAGCCATTTTGAGGTCGATGATCTCGCCTGCCAGATTGCCTGCCAGATTCCCCGCGGTGACGGCTCCCAGGGAACGTTCAATCCCGACGACTGGATGGACCCGAAGGAACAGCGCAAGGTCGACGAGTTTATCATCTTCGCCATGGCCGCGGCCGAACAGGCTATCGCCGACTGCGGCTGGAAGCCCTCCACCCGTGAAGAGCAGATCCGTTCGGGTGTGCTGATCGGCTCGGGCATTGGCGGCCTGCAGGGCATCGAGGCGACCGCCCATGTCCTGCGCGACAAGGGCCCGCGCCGCATCTCCCCGTTCTTCATTCCCGGCCGCCTGATCAATCTCGCCGGCGGCTATGTTTCGATCCGTCACGGCCTCAAGGGACCGAACCACGCGGTCGTCACTGCCTGTTCGACCGGTGCCCATGCGATTGGCGACGCAGCGCGCCTGATCGCGCTGGACGATGCCGACGTGATGATCGCCGGCGGTGCGGAATCGCCCGTCTGTCGCCTGGCGCTGGCAGGCTTTGCCGCGGCTCGGGCCTTGTCGACCGGTTTCAACGACCGTCCCGAGGAGGCCTCGCGCCCCTATGACAAGGACCGCGACGGCTTCGTCATGGGCGAGGGCGCCGGTGTTGTCGTGCTGGAGGAATACGAGCGCGCCGTTGCCCGCGGCGCCAAGATCTATGGCGAGGTCGTGGGATACGGCCTGTCGGGCGATGCCTATCACATCACTGCCCCGGCCTCCGACGGCGACGGTGCCTATCGCTGCATGCAGGCGGCATTGAAGCGCGCCGGCATGGCTGCGTCCGACATCGACTATGTCAACGCGCACGGCACCTCGACGCCGCTGGGCGACGAGATCGAGCTCGGCGCGATCCAGCGCCTGGCCGGCTCGACGGCTGCCAAGCTGACCATGTCCTCGACCAAGTCGTCGACCGGGCACCTGCTGGGCGCTGCCGGTGCGATCGAGGCGATCTTTTCGCTGCTGGCGATGCGCGACGGCATTGCCCCGCCGACCATCAATCTCGACAATCCTTCGGTGGAAACCGAGATCGATCTCGTGCCCAACACCGCGAAGCGCATGACGATCGACACGGCACTGTCGAATTCCTTCGGTTTCGGCGGCACCAATGCGTCGCTCGTGTTCCGCAAGGTCGCTTCCTGAGCACAGCACTCCCGCCCCGGCGACTGACCGGGGCGGTGGCGGGGCAGGGACTTTCCCGCCAGGCGCCGAGTTTGGGCATGGTTCTTCGCGGTTTGGCCATATTTGCAAGTCAAGTGGCAGAGCCATTCCCTCGATCAACCTGACCGGACGGGACACATGACCGAGACGCCGACCGACGAGTCCGACCGCGCCAAGGATGGCGGGACGACCGCCTTTCGACCGAACCCCAAGAGCCCGCGCGAGGCGATCCAGCCGGAGCAGGCGCCGCAACCGCCGGCCCGCTCCCGCCACGTCCGCAATCCATTCGTCATCGTCATCAATGCCATCCTGTCGATCGCCGTCCTGACGGTGATCGCGGTGGCCGGCCTGCTCTACTGGGGCAAGGCGGAGTTCGAGGCGCCGGGACCGCTGGCGGCCGAGAAGACGGTGATCATCTCGTCCGGATCGGGCCTCCAGGCGATCGCCGACACGCTGGAAAACCAGGGGGTGATCGAGAACGCCTATGTCTTCCTTGCCGGAGTGCGGGCCTACAAGAACGCGGGCAAGCTGAAGGCGGGTGAATATGCCTTCGCCGCCGGCAGTTCCATGCACCAGATCATGGAAGACCTGGTCGGGGGCAAGGCCGTCTATCACACGGTCACCGTCCCTGAGGGCTGGACCAGCGCCCAGGTGATCGCACGGGTGCGCGAGCATCCCGTTCTTACCGGCACGATCGACGAGATCCCGCCGGAGGGCGCATTGCTGCCGGAGACCTATACGTTCACACGCGGCACGACCCGCGCCCAGCTCGTCCAGCAGATGCGCGATGCCCAGACCAAGGCCGTTGCCGATATCTGGGCCCGGCGCACGGACGGGCTGCCCGTCGAGACACCCGATGAGCTGGTGATCCTTGCCTCCATCGTGGAGAAGGAAACCGCCCGGGCGGACGAGCGCACGCGGGTTGCTGGCGTCTTCGTCAACCGGTTGAACAAGGGTATGCGGCTGCAGTCCGACCCGACCATCGTCTACGGCCTGTTCGGCGGCGAGGCCTGGTCCCAGGACCGGTCCGCGATCACCCGGTCGCAGCTCGATGCACGCAACCCCTACAACACCTACCAGATCGACCGGCTGCCGCCGGGGCCGATCGGCAATCCCGGCCGTGCGGCGATGGAGGCTGTCGCCAATCCCTCGCGCACCAAGGACCTCTATTTCGTTGCCGATGGCACGGGGGGACACGTCTTCGCCGAGACCTATGAGCAGCATCAGCGCAACGTCGTCCGCTGGCGGCAGATCGAGCGGGAGCGGCGTGAGCGCGAGGCGCAGCAAGCCGCGCCCGCCGCTGCGGGAAGCGGCGGATAGCGCAAGCCGCGATCCAGGGGGCAGGAACGCGAAATGGCCGGAACTCTTTCAAGCATGACGGGCTTCGGGCGCGCCGACGGTGCGGCCGGGGCAGCACGCTGGACCTGGGAAGTCAGGTCGGTGAACGGCAAGGGACTCGATGTCCGGGTCCGCCTGCCGGGCGGACTGGAGAGCCTTGAGGCAGTCTGCCGGGAGACGGCGGGCAAGCTGTTCGCGCGCGGCAATATCACCATCGGCCTCAGCTATCAGCGCGGCCAGGGCGACGCGGTGCCGCGCATCAACGAGGCGGCGCTCAACGCGGTTCTGGCGGTGCTGGAGACCATCCGCCGTCGGGTGCCGGATGCGGCTCCGGTCGGGCTTGATGGCATCCTGTCCCAGCGCGGCGTGATCGAATGGGCAGAACCGGAAGAGGGGGAGGCCGAGAAGGAGGCGCTCGGGAGCGCGCTTCGTGCCAGCCTCGCGGGTGCACTTGCCGCGCTCGCCGAAATGCGTCGCAGCGAGGGGCGCGCGATCGCCGAGGTCCTGGCCGGGCAACTTGCCGAGATCGCCCGGCTGACCGCGCTTGCCGAGGCTGCGCCCTGCCGCCAGCCGGAGGCGATCCGTGTCAGGCTGGCGGCCCAGGTGGAGGCGCTTGCCGGCGCATCCGTCGCCCTCGACCCGACGCGTCTTCACCAGGAAGCGGCCCTTCTGGCGACAAAGGCCGACATTCGCGAGGAGCTCGACCGGCTGGTCGCACATGTCAACGCGGCAACGCTGCTGCTCGATGCGGGCGGACCGGTCGGCCGCAAGCTCGACTTCCTCGCGCAGGAATTCAACCGCGAGGCGAACACGCTGTGTTCCAAGTCGAACGGCACGGAACTGACGGCCATCGGCCTTGAGCTGAAAACCGTCATCGACCAGATGCGCGAACAGATTCAGAACCTGGAATAGGGCGAGGCAGGTGTCATGACGACAGCGACGGGCGGAACGGTGGTGACCTCCGAGGAGGCCGAGGCGCGCCGGCGCGGGCTGATGCTGGTGCTCTCCTCGCCATCCGGCGCGGGCAAGTCGACCATCGCCCGCCAGCTCCTCGACCAGGAGACAAACCTGAAGCTCTCCGTTTCGGTGACGACGCGGCCGCGCCGGTCGAGCGAGATCGACGGCGTGCACTATCATTTCATCAGCCGGGAGCGTTTCGAGCAGATGCGGGATCGCGGCGAGCTGCTGGAATGGGCCGAAGTGCACGGCAATTACTACGGCACGCCCCGCGATCCGGTGGAGGAGGCGCTGGGGCTCGGCCAGGACGTTCTGTTCGATATCGACATCCAGGGCACTTTCCAGCTTTACGAGGCCGTGCGTCCGGACGTCGTTTCGCTCTTCATCCTGCCGCCCTCCATCGCCGAGATGAAGTCGCGCCTGCATCGGCGCGCCGAGGATGCGGAAGACGTCATCCAGCGTCGTCTCAAGACGGCGGTCGGCGAGATGAGGCACTGGAACGAATACGACTACGTCATCATCAATGACGACCTGCAGCGCGCCTATGACGGCGCCCGCTCGATCCTGAGGGCGGAGCGGCTGCGGCGCGAGCGCAGCCCCGCGATCGGCCCGTTCATCGAAGGAATGGTCGAGGACCTGAAGCGCGAGACCGGCGAGGACTGAGAGGCGCGTCGGTCCTCCAGGCGCTGCCCGGCCTTTCCTCTCAGGCTTGCGCGAAAGCGTTGGCAAGCGCCACGAATTGCTCGATGGAAAGCTGCTCGGCCCGCTCGGTTGGCTCGATCCCGACACTGCGGAGACGATCCTCGGCATCGCCGGCGAGCGGCTTCAGGCTGGCGCGAAGCATCTTGCGGCGCTGGCCGAAGGCAGCGGCCGTGAGCTTTTCCAGAGCCTTGAGATCGCAGGCAAGGGGCGAGGCACGCGGCGTCAGGTGGACAATCGCCGAGGTCACCTTGGGCGGCGGCGTGAAGGCCTTGGCCCCGACCTCGAAGGCGAGCGTTGCATGGCAACGCCAGCCGGCAAGCACGCCCAGCCTGCCATAGGCCTTGCTGCCGGGCGGCGCGACGATCCGTTCGGCGACTTCCTTCTGGAACATCAGTGTCAGCGATTGCCAGACGGGCGGCCAGTTCTCGCCGGTGATCCAGTCGATCAGGAGCTGGGTGCCGACATTGTAGGGCAGGTTGGCGACGATCTTCAGCGGACCGCCAGCGGCGATCTCCGAAAGCGACAGGGCAAGGGCGTCGCCCCGGACGATCTCAAGCCGGCCGGGATAATGCGCGGCGATCTGCTCCAGCGCCGGCAGGCAGCGGGGGTCCTTTTCCACGGCAACCACCCGGCGCGCCCCGGCGACCAGCAGGGCCCGGGTCAGCCCGCCCGGCCCGGGGCCGACTTCCAGAACGGTGGTGCCGGACAGATCGCCTGCGGTACGGGCGACTTTCAGCGTCAGGTTCAGATCGAGCAGGAAGTTCTGACCAAGCGATTTGCGGGCCTGCAGGTCATGGTCGCGAATGACGTCGCGCAATGGCGGCAGCGTGTCGATCTGGCTCATCACACGAGGTCTGGATCGGCCAGCACGGCGGCAAGGCGAATGGCGGCGGAGAGGCTGTCGGGACGGGCGGTGCCCTTCGCGGCGATGGCAAGGGCGGTGCCATGGTCGGGCGAGGTGCGCACGAAGGGCAAGCCGAGCGTGGCGTTGACCGCATCGTGGAAGGCGAGCGTCTTGGCCGGGATCAACGCCTGATCATGATACATGGCGAGCGCGCAGTCATAGTCCCTGCGGGCCTCGGCATGGAACATCGTGTCGGCGGGCAGGGGGCCGATCGCATCGATCCCGCCCGCGCGCAGTTCGGCCACCGCCGGCATGATCACCTCTTCATCCTCGCGGCCGATCGCGCCGCCTTCCCCCGCATGCGGGTTCAGCCCGGCGATGGCCAGGCGCGGGTTCTCGATGCGGAAACGGCGCACCAGGTCGCGGTGCACGATGCGCGCGGTGCGCACGATCAGTTCGCTCGTCAGCGTTGCAGGGACCTGCGACAGGGGGATGTGAATGGTCACCGGCACCACCAGCAGGTCCGGGCCGGCGAGCAGCATCACCGGCTCGTGCTCGTCGCTTCCGGCGCGCCGCGCCAGTTCGCCGAGAAACTCGGTGTGCCCGGGATGGGCGAAGCCGGCGTCGTAGAGCGACTTCTTGTTGATCGGATTGGTAACGACCCCGGCCGCGGCTCCGCTCATCGTATCGCCGACGGCGCGCTCGATCGACGCGATCACCGCGTCCGCATTCGCCGGATCGGCGGTTCCCGGCGTGTCCGTGACGGATCTCCCGAGCGGCACGACGGGGAGGTAGTCCGCGAAAGCCTCCAGCGCCTCTCCCGGCGTCAGCTCGGCGAGCGGAACGGCGAGGCCCAGCCGCCCGGCACGCGCGGCGAGGAAGGCCGGATCCGCGAGCACATAGAAGGGCGGCAATTCGCGCGCGACGCGGTCGCTCCAGGCGGCAAGCAGGGTGTCGGGCCCGATGCCGCCCGGCTCGCCCATGGTCACCGCCAGAGGAAGAAGGCTGGTGCGCATCCGGATCGTCTAGCGGTAGTCGATGATGGCGCGGCGGCGAAGCTCGCGCAGGTAGCGCCGGCTGAGCTGCTGCCCCTCCTTGTCGCGCAACTCGTCCTCGACCTCCATGCGCGCGGCGACGTTGCTGGCGATCTCCCGCTTGTCGCAGAGCGCGAACATCTCATAGCCGTTCGACGTGGTCTGCGGGGCCGTGACCTTGCCGACCGCGATCTTGTCGAGCTCCTTCTTCAACTCACCCGGGATCTCGGTTTCCAGCCGGGTCTTGATCGGCAGCACGACCACCTCGCGGTACTGGCGGGCCAGCGTTTCGGCCTCGTTGCAGGAGGTGAACTGGGCCCGGTACTTGTCGGCCTCGCGACGGCGCTGCGCCTTGGTGCCGGCCGAGGACTTCGCCGGCACGACGACGACGATGCCCTGGACCCGGTATTCCATGCTCTTGTTCGTGTCCTCGTCTTCCTTTTTCTGAAGGGCGGCGATGACATCGGACTCGGCGATGCGCACTTCCTGCTGGAAGCGGGCCCGCAGGATCTGCGTCCAGGCAATCTCGCTCTCCAGGCGCGAGCGCAGCGTCTCGGGGTTGATGCCCGACTGGCGGAGCACCTGGGTGAGACGGCTGGGCGTCAGCTTGACCCGGCCGGCGAGCGTGGCATAGGCCTCGTCGACCTCGGCCTTGGAGACATTCATGCCGGCGCGGGTGGCTTCCTGCATCTTCAGCGTGTCGTTGACGAGCTCTTCCATCGCCTGACGGGTCGCGCCGGAGCCACCGCGACCGGTGGTCAGGCGCAGCAGGCCCGCGCGCTGCTTGATATCGTAGGTGGTGATGGGCTTGTTGTTGACGATCACCTTGATGGCGGTCTGCGCCATCACGGGAGTGCCCGCAACACTCGCTGCGAACAGCATCGCCAGGGTGGCGAGCATCCAGCGCTTTCCAGTCATTCCGTTCCCCCTGTCGTCGCGTGTCGCGGACCGTATGCGCGCTCCGGGGTTGCTGGCCGCCGGCTCTTGCGTCTCTGTCATCGGTTCGCGCGCGGGCCGGCGAGCGTGTGCATGCGCTCCCGGCATCCCGGTTTCATCCGCCGCAATTTCTGCTTTCGCACCAGAAAACGGCCAAATTCCGTCGGGCCTAGTTGTTGCCGTTGGTCGAGAACTGCGTATCGCCGAGCGTGCGCAGGCCGAAGCGGAAGAAGAACAACCGGTCCGTGGTCTGCCCGTTATTGCGGCTGCGGTCCTCGGCATAGGCGAGCGAGACCGAGAAGCCTTCGTCGTCGTAGCCGATGCCGAAACTGTCGCGCACCATGTTCTTGCGCTGCAGGTCGTAGCGCACCGAGCCGAACAGGCGCCAGTTCTCCTGCAAACGCAGGCTGGCGGAGCCGATCACTTCCTCGCGCGGCGTGCCGATCCCGAGATTGGGCTGGGCCGACAGATAGGCATAGGCGAGGTTTCCGGTCAGCGGCCCGTAGATGCCCGTCGCCTCGATCTGGCCGCGGCGGATGGAGAAATTCTTATGGTCGAAGCGCGCCTGGGCCCCGACGCGCAGGCCCTGGCGGCTGTCGAAATAGAGGCTGCCGACATAGTCGCTGTAATTGGTGGCAAGGCCCGAACTGCTGGTCGCGTCGAGAATGTCGGCGGTCTTGAACGAGTTGGTGCCGCCCATGTGGAACGACCGGCCGAACAGCGCGCTGACATTGAAGCCTTCATCGAACTGCAGGCTGTATTTCAGGCCGATATTGGCGCGCGTGCCACCTTCGCTGCGGTCGAAGCCGGAGAACTTGTCGTATTCGAAGAGGGTGGTGGAATCGAAGACGATGCTTTGCGCGTCCTCGTTCGGCAACTCGCCGATGCGCCCCTCGTTGGGGCGGACGATGACCTGGGCGACAGGCTCGATGATCTGGTTGCCGCCCTCGAACGTGCCGATGAACGGGAAGCGATAATCGATGCCGACCGCCGGCATGATCCGGCCGACAAAGGACTCATCGGTCAGCGCGGCGACGTTCTTGTCCTGCGACGACAGGAAGTAGAGGTCACCCTTCACATAGGCGAAAGGCGTGAACACCTGGCCGAGCGGATCTATCACCGTGGAGCGCCAGTCGGCACGCAGGCTGGTTCGGGTAAACGTACCCTCGACACCGCGGAACCGGGTGGTCGCGCCGACCTGGATCGCGTCGGTCTGGTCGCGCGTCAGGCTTGTCAGGTTGCCGGTGAAGGACAGTTCGCCGCCGGCGATCGGGTCCTCGAAGATGTAATTGTAGTCGAGAACCGGATGGACGAAGGGCTGCTTGTCCTGCAGGCGGCTGCCGACCGGACTGAAGCCGGCGGCGTTGAAGCCGGCGGCGGCCGTGTAGTCCTCCTGGGAGATGCGGAAAGCATAGCTCCTCAGGTCGAAGCGGTTCCGTTCGCTCTGACCGGTCAGGTAGATCTGCGACACGTCGGCCGCATTGCCGAAGCGGGTAAACTTGTAGTCGTCCAGGAACGACCGGTCGGTGCGCCAGGACGCGTCCCAACCCCATTTCCAGCGTTCGTTGATGTCGAACTCGCCCTTGGAGGCGACCACACCGCGGAACCGGCGGTTGCCGCTCGACGTTGTGTATTCGCCCGGCTGGGCCTGGATGAGGCCGCCGACATGGATCGAATAGGAGCCGTCGATGAGCTTCTGGCGCCACTCGGCCTGGCTGAGCACGCCTTGCTTGGTCAGCGGCGTTGCCGACAGCAAGAGGTCGTATGTTTCGCCCAGTGCCAGGTAATAGGGCACCCGCACGCCAACGCCCACACGGTCGCCGAAGACGGCCGAGGGAATCAGGAAGCCGGACTTCCGCTTGACGCTGGGATCCGGCATCGAGAGATAGGGCAGATAGACGAGCGAGCGTCCGAAGAACTCGAGAGAGGCCTTCTCGAACTCGATCGTCCGTTCCTGCTGGTTGTGCACGATGGTCTGGGCACGAATGCGCCAGAGTGGCGGTTTTTCTGGCGGGTTCCGGGGCTTCGTATAGACCGTGTAGAGGCCGTTTTCGAAGGTCGTGCGGTTGCCGTCCTCGCGTTTGGCGCTCTCGGCGAGGAAACGCGTGCGCTCGGGCGTGTCGAGTTGCAGGGCGGTGGCGAAACCGTCGCGCAGGTCCTCGGAAAGATCCATGGAACCGGCGCGCAGCACATTGCCGTCCGGCTCCGTCAGCCGAACATTGCCATTGGCGCGCAGCCGTCCGTTGCGCCGGTCGAAATCGACGCGGTCGGCCTCCACCGTGTTGCCGCCGTAATAGATCTGCACATTGCCAACGGCGGAGATCACGTCCCGGTCGAAATCGTATCGCAGCTCGTTGGCCTCAAGCAGCAGCGGATCGGCGGGATCGACCTGGCTGGCGAGCGTGTTGACGAGGTCTGCCTGCGCCGCAGCGGGAACTGCCTGGAAGGGCAGGGTGACGAGGGCTGCAAGAAGCGTTCCGGACAGGACAGTGCCGGCAAGCATCGCGGCGCGCATGCCAGCGCGCGTGCGAACACGACCGCGCGCGGCGCCCCTTGCGGACATGCGGCGCGGCAATTCGGCAATGCTTGCAGGAACGGCCAAGCTCATCAGCCGTCCTCCAGGTGAAGGAGGATCGTGATCCCCATCAAGACTCCAAACACTCCAGGTGCCCACGCGGCAAGGACCGGAGGCACGATTCCCGCGCCGCCGAGGTCCTTGCCCAACTCCGACAGAACGTAAAGCACGAACCCGGCAAGGATTCCACCCAGAATCAGGCGGCCGACACCCCCCATCCGCGAAACCCTCAGGGAAACGCAGGCGGCAATCAGCACCATTGCGGCCAAAAGCGCGGGCCGGGCCAGAAGTGTCTGATATTGAAGTGAATAACGATATGCCGGTAAACCCGCGCGCTGTGACAATTCGATCACACGCGGGAGGTCCCAGAATCCGATGGATTCGGGGGCCGCGATGCTCTCGCGCACCTCTGTCGGCGTCAGGTAGGTGGACACCGAATAGGACGTGAACGCGCGAGGATCGCCGCTCGTCGAATAGACGGTCCCACTGGAAAGGCGCCAGGACTGGTCGGCGAGGACGGCCTCGCGCGCCTCGATGCGCTCGACGAAGGACCCCTTCCTGTCGAAGGTGAAGACGGTGACACCGAGCAACCGCTCGCCATTGTCCAGGATCTGCTTGGCATGGAGAACCGATTCGCCGTCGATGCCGTCCTGGCGCAACCAGATGTCGCCGGTGGTCTGCAGCAGGAAGTTCTGTTCGCGGCCAAACAGGCCCGAGGCGATCTCGTCCGACTGGGTGCGAAGCACCACCGCGAGCGGGTTGTAGACCAGCACGGCGGCGATGCCGACGAAAATGCCGACAGCCAATGCGGGGGCCGTGAACTGCCAGACGGAGACGCCGGCGGCGCGCGCCACCACCAGCTCCAGTTTGCGGCTGAGCCCGAGAAAGGCCGCGATGGCGCCGAACAGGACCGCGAAGGGGAGCACCTGCTCCATCAGCTGGGGCACCCTGAGCAACGATATGAGGCCGATGCGGGCAAGGCTCGCGCCTTCCTGGTCGCTGGCCCGACGCAGCAATTCCAGCGCGTCGAAGATGAAGATCAGGACGGCGGCGAGCAGGAACAGGCCGCCGATCGAGACGAGAAAGCGCAAGGCCAGATAGACGGCAAGGGTGCGACCGGAGCGGGCGGCGGTGAGCATCTCAGGCAGCTCCGCCCGGCTGGCGTCCCTGCAGTCGCGACACGAGGTGCTCGACCTGCTCGGCCAGCCGTTCTCCGGTCGCGGCAAGGGCGCTCATCCAGCGTGGCCTGCGGGGAACGGCGATCGCCCAGGCGGCGACCGCAATGGCGGCAAGGGGAACCAGATAGAGAGCGAAGCGCGCCGCAGGCAGGCCGGGAACGAGCGTCAGCACGCCGAAGCCGGCGGTGCGCAGCAGTATTGCCAGGACCAGGGCCACAAGAATCGCGACGTGCCGGTTCTGCCGCGTCGTCTTCGGTTCGCCGGCAAACAGATAGACGATCAGGGCAAAGGCGAGCGGATAGAGCGGTTGGCTCAGTCGGTCGTGCAGTTCCGCCACGAGGCGGCTGCGGTTGTCGGCCGCGTAGGCGTCGCCGTCGTCCGGGGCGATGAGGTCGAGAGTGGAGCGCTCGCTCGACTTGTAGGTGGACACCGTGCCGGTCGGCACCATGCTCGACAGGTCGAAGGCGTAGGACTGGAAGCGGACGATGGAGATGCTGCCATTGGCCCTGGTGCGCCGCTGGATCGTGCCATCCTGCATCACCAGCAGGGTGCGGCCGGCCGCCTCGACGATCTGTCCCCGCGCGGCCTCGTAGGTGAAGACGGTGTCCTCGGCGCGCTCGTCATGCATCAGCAGGCCGTCGAGCTGGCCTTCGCCGCCCCGGTTGCGGATGTGGAAGGTGAGACCGTCCTCGATGCCGATGAAGCGGCCCGGGCGGACGATGTTGGCGACGAGGTCGACGCGTACCTGGGTGATCTCGTCGCGCAAAGCGGCAAGCCCGGCCGGCGCCAGCACCAGCGACAGCGTGGCGCAAAGAAGACTGACCGCGGCGGCAAAGCACAGGACCGGACGCAGGAGCACCGAGCGCGAGGCGCCCGAGGCGTTGATGACGATGAGCTCGCTGTCGTTGGACAGGGTGTTGAGCACGACGATCAGTGCGATCAGCAGCGCGAAGGGGGCGATTGCCAGCACCAGGAACGGCATCGCCAGCATGGTCATGCCGATGAACTGGACAATGGTCTGTCCCTTGGCCGTCACCAGGTCGAGCTGGCGCAGCGCCTGCGTTGCCCACACGACACCGGCCAGTGCTGCCAGCGTCACCAGAAAGACGGCAGTCAGGCGCCGGAAGACGTAACGCTCGAAGGTGGTCATCAGGTCCGTGTCGTGCTGTGCCGCTATTGGCCCATGGCCCGGTTGAATGAATCGGCAAGCGAGGCCTGCGCCGGCGCATCGGCGGCTTGCGTTGCCACTGTGCCCGATTAGGCGCGAGTTTAGGTAAATACTCCGAGAAGAAAAAGGGTTAAGCGAAAATTAACAGGGCTCCGTCCTTGGCCTCCGGCTTGCCGAGGGACGAAACTGGTACCATTGTAGAGAAGGAACGCGCTGGCCGGGCCGCAACGAAGGTCCGCTGCCGGCCGCACTGCGCGGTCTCCGCCGCGATCCGGCCGCACCTTTCCGGCCGGGCCTGCCGCGGATCCGGGCCCGTTACGCTCAATTTCCCTCAGACAAGAGGTTTCAACCTTGCTCCCCAAGATCTCCTTCGCAAAGCTGGCCGCCCCTGAAAAGGGCGTGGCCGTTGTCTTCGTCGACGATGCCCTGGCGCTCGGCAGGACCGCCGGCGCGATCGGCGACGGCGTCGAGGCCCTCGTCAAGCGCGCGGCGGACGCGGCCGGTTTTTCCGGCAAGTCGAAGTCCGTGCTTGACCTGCTGGCACCGGCCGGTACCGGTCTCGACCGGCTCGTGGTCATCGGCCTTGGCAAGGCGGGTACGGTCTCCGGGCTTGGCGAGAACGACTGGGCCGCACTCGGCGGCGTCGCCATGGGTGCCCTCGGACAGGCGAAGGCGGCCGAGATGGTGCTGGAGACCGCTGAAGGCGAGGTCGCGCCGGCCATGGTCGCGGCCTTCGCGATGGGCGTGAAGCTGCGCGCCTATACGTTCGATCGCTACAAGACCCGCAAGGACGACGAGGACAAGCCGAAGACGGCCGCCAAGGTTACGCTGGCAACCGGCGACACCAAGTCGGCGAAGAAGGCCTGGGCGGATGCCGATGCCGTCAGCGACGGCACGCTGCTGGCCCGCGACCTGGTCAACGAGCCTGCCAACGTGCTGACGACGCTGGAGTTCGCCAAACGCGCCAGCGAGCTTTCCGGGCTCGGCGTCGAGATCGAGGTGCTTGACGAAAAGGCGATGAAGAAGCTCAAGATGGACGCGCTGCTCGGCGTGGCCCAGGGCTCGGACAGCCCGCCGCGCATGGTCATCATGCGCTGGAACGGGGGCAAGAAGGATGCCGCGCCTGTGGCCTTCGTGGGCAAGGGCGTCGTCTTCGACACGGGCGGCATCTCGATCAAGCCGGCAGCCTCGATGGAAGACATGAAGGGCGACATGGGCGGTGCGGCAGCCGTCACCGGCCTGATGCACGCGCTGGCGGCCCGCAAGGCCAAGGTCAACGCCATCGGCGTCATCGGCCTTGTGGAGAACATGCCGGACGGCAAGGCTCAGCGCCCCGGCGACATCGTCACGGCGATGTCGGGAGCGACCATCGAGATCATCAACACCGACGCGGAGGGCCGTCTCGTGCTGGCCGATGCGCTCTGGTACACGCAGGACCGGTTCAAACCCGCCTTCATGATCAACCTGGCGACGCTGACCGGCGCGGTGCTGATCGCGCTCGGCAGCCAGCATGCAGGCATCTTTTCCAACAATGACGAACTGGCCGGGCGCCTTGCCGATGCGGGCCTGGCCACCGAGGAGCGGGTCTGGCGGCTGCCGCTGTCGGGGGAATACGACAAGCTGATCGACACGCCCAATGCGGACATGAAGAACACCGGCGGACGGCTTGCCGGGTCGATCACGGCGGCGCAGTTCCTGCAGCGCTTCGTCAACGACGTGCCGTGGGTGCATATCGACGTCGCCGGCACCGCGATGAGCAGCCCTAAGACGGATATCAGCAAGACCTGGGCATCGGGCTATGGCGTGCGGCTGCTCGACCGGCTGGTGCGCGAGCACTACGAAGGCTGACCGGCAATGCGGGAAGGGGCCTTGAGCGCCTTTCCGCTCCCGCCGGACAACAAAAAACCCGCCGGAAAGGCGGGTTGCTCTGTCTGCAAGTATCCTGCCGAAGGTGCCTGCCGAAATCAGGCGCCTTGCAGGATCAGCAGGTCTTGTAGGCCACGCAGCTGCCGGTCGGCTCCACAACCACCGTTCCCATTGCCGTCGTGACGCCGGCAAGGCCAAGCACCAGACCGAAAAACAACACAATCCGCAAAGCCATCGAATGTCTCCCGTTGCCCCGGCGTCTCGACTTTTCTACCGTTTGCCACTGTCCCGGATGCTAGCCTGCCGTGTGTGTCACGGATGTGATCGTGACCACAGTCGAGGCGATCGTCGCGGGTTGCGGAAAACGGCAGCGATGCCGGGTCCAGCCCGGTCGTCAATCTGCCGGTCCGAAGTTGGGAAACCGTTAATCGTGAATCCTTTGCAAATCAAAGCCGCTGTCGGCCGCTGCGTCACTTCTCGCGGCACCTGTTGCACACCTGCCGCAGGGTGGGGGAGTGGAAGGTGCCGCGACAGGGAAAAAACGCGTTCTCCGGCAAGGGGATTGGGGCGATGACGGAGGTCCTTTTCTACCACCTGATGATCAAGCCGCTCGAGGAAGTGCTGCCGGGCCTGCTGGAGAAAAGTCTCGCGCGGGGCTGGCGCTGCGTCGTGCAGTCGGGCTCCCGGGAGCGGTGCGAGGCGATTGATTCGCTCCTGTGGACGTATCGCGACGATGCGTTCCTGCCGCATGGCACGGTGGCCGACGGCCATGCCGAGGCGCAACCCGTCTACCTGACGGACGGACCGGAGAATCCGAACGCGGCGAGCGTGCGGTTTCTCGTCGACCGCGCCACGCCGCCCGACCTGTCGTCCTATGAACGCGGGGTGTTCCTGTTCGACGGCCACGATCCTGAAGCGCTCGCCGATGCGCGGGCGCACTGGAAGACGATGAAGGCGGCAGGACACGAACTCACCTACTGGCAGCAGGCCGATAGCGGCCGCTGGGAGAAGAAGGCATGAGTGCAGCGCCTTGGGACGACGATTTCATCCGGCGCCGGGATGCGGCGCGCGAACGGCTCGATACGTTGTTCGGTGCCAAGGGCGGCAATCGCGAAGACCGTTCGACCTGGTTCGATGCGGTCTATGACACGGCCGAAGGAGATCCTGCAGCCGTGCCCTGGGCGGACCTGGCGCCCAAACAGGAACTGATCGACTGGCTGGCGGACAAAGCGGCTGCCGGCGAAAGCGCTCTCGATATCGGCTGCGGGCTCGGCGACAATGCCGAGGCGCTGGCGGCGGCCGGCTACCGGACGACCGCATTCGACCTGTCGGCAACAGCGATCCAATGGGCGCGGGCGCGTTTCCCGCAAAGTCCGATCGGCTATCGGGCCGCCAACCTGTTCGATCCACCGCCCGAGTGGATAGGCGCCTTCGACCTCGTGCACGAGTGCTACACGCTGCAGGCCCTGCACGGGGAGTTGCGGGAGAATGGGTTCGCCGCGATCGCCCGTTTCGTCGCACCCGGGGGGCGGCTTCTTGTCATCAGCCGATCCGCGGAGGAGGGCACGGAGAGTTCCGGGCCGCCCTGGCCGTTGGTCCCGTCGGAGCTTGCCCGGTTCGCGGCGCTGGGCCTGACCTGTGAGGAGACATTCGCCTACGAAGTTCGCAGGGGAGAGCGGGTGATCCCGCATATCCGCGCGGTCTGGCGACGGGGGAACGGATATCCGGGGCAGGGCGTTTGACGGTGGATGCGATTGTGACGCCAGCGTCGTGGCTGCCGCGTGCCTGGAGCGCCGAATCAGGCTAAGCAGGAGCGGATACTAGGGATTTTTGCCGATGCTTTTCTCCTCCAGGTCTATGCGCGCGAGCGATACGTGCGCCAATCGTGACCTGGAGTGGCTTGCGGGGTAGGGTTGTCGGCATGGGGAAGCGCAGGACTTTGCCCGATCACAGCGGACCGGCGATCCGGCCGCTCGTTACACGCGGCCAGATCTGGTCGATCTCCGTGGTGACGGGTGTCTTCCTCGCCGTTGCGATGATCCTGTTGCTGATCGTTTCCCATGTCGTCCTGTCGATGCGCGGGACGGCCAATGCTATCGACGACGAGCGCGCGACGGCCGCCGCCGCCGCCGCTGTCGCGGCCCTCGAACGGCGCCTCTCCCTGACAGTCCGTGACAATGCGTTGTGGGACGAGGCCTATGACGCCGTCACCTCCGACAAGGCGCAGGCCTGGATCCTCGACAACTGGGGGATCGCGGACTACCCGCTTTACGACGGCGTGATCGTCGTGGGCAGCGGCGGGACGGTGGTGTCGGCCTATCTGGAGGGAGAACCTTTCGATCCGCTGCTTGCCTCGGGAGCACCGCTCATGTTGCTGGCCGGGATGGCCCGCGAGGGCGACGAGGCGCCGGTGTCCGGCCTTGCCAGGACCGGCGAGGGCATCGCCGCGGCGGCGGCGATGCCGATCCGCCGCTTCGACATGGACGCGGCTGCTAGTCGTGACAATCCTATCCTTATCCTGCTGAAGGTGATGGACGAGGCGATCACCGAAACCATTGCCAAGGATTACCAGATTGCCGGCCTGACGCTGCAGTCCGACCCGTTTGCCGGCCGGCTCAACCTGGCGCTGAAGGATGTTTCGGGAGCTCGGCTCGGCCATCTTTCCTGGCCGAGCCGGCAACCGGGAGACCGGGCGTTCGAGCGCCTTCAGCCAATGCTTGTCGTCGCCGGCGCGATCCTGGTCGTGTTCCTGCTGATGGTCCTGGCCGCCGGCGTGCTGGAGTCGCTGAGACTGCGCCGCATCGCCGCCATCGCGGAATACGAGGCCAAGCGCGATCCGCTGAGCGGAATGCTGAACCGCAGCGGCTTCATGGAAGCGCTGGAGGGGCTGGCACCGAACACCACGCCCGGGCGTCCGCTGACCCTGCACATGCTCGATCTCGACGGCTTCAAGCAGGTGAACGACACCTGGGGGCACGCTGTGGGCGATATCCTGATCGCCGCCGTCTCCGTCCGGATCGCGGGGTTTCAGGAGCACTTCGCGGCCATTGGCAGGCTGGGGGGCGACGAGTTCGCGCTGGCGCAGACCGGCCCGCTTCCTGCCGCCGGGCTTGCCGAACGCGTCCTCCAGGCCTTTTCCGTCCCGTTTGCCATTGGCGAACACCGGGTTGCGATCGGCGCCAGCATCGGCCACGCCACCACCACGGAGCCGCTGAACCCGGCCGAGCTGATGCGGCGGGCGGACATGGCCATGTACGGGGCCAAGGATGCGGGCAAGCACAGGGCACTTGAGTACCGGACCGAGATGGAACGTCGTACAGGGTCGCGTTCCGCGCCGGAATGACGGCAGCCTCCTGCAGGGCTGTCGACGCCCGGTCTTAGCGCAGGCGGGCGAGCATCTCCGCGAGTTCGCCCAGATGCGCAACCTGGTGGAAGCGGTCATGGTCGACGGGCTCGTCCGCGTGTTCGAGCGCCCAGGTGAGCTCGTAGGGCACGTGAACCGCATGGCTGCCCGCCTGCAGCGCCGGCAGGATGTCGGACTTCAGCGAGTTGCCGACCATCATCGCCCGCGCCGCGCCGTCGCCATGGCGCGCGAACAGGGTCTGATAGGTCTCGCTCGTCTTCTCGTGCACGATCTCGACCGCGTGAAAATGCTCGCCAAGGCCCGATGCCGCGATCTTGCGCTCCTGGTCGAACAGGTCGCCCTTGGTGATCAGCACGAGCCGGAAGTCGCCCGCCAGCGCCGCGAGCGTCTCTTCCACATGGGGAAGCGGTTCGACCGGATGGGAGAGCATGTCGCGGCCCGCCTCGAGGATCTCGCCGATCACGGAGGCCGGCAGGGTGCCGTCGGTCACCTCGATGGCGGTCTCGATCATGGAGAGGGTGAAGCCCTTGATGCCGTAGCCGTAGTGCGCGAGGTTGCGCCGTTCGGCGGCCAGCAGGCGCTCCTCCAGGCTTTCCCACTCGCTGTAACCGGCGAGAAGCTCGGCGAAACGGTCCTGGGTCAGCTTGAAGAAGCGCTCATTGTGCCAAAGCGTGTCGTCGGCGTCGAAGCCGATCGTCGTCAGTCGCGAAGGTGCCATTGCCGGCTCCCGTTGCTGGCGTCAGGTGCCTTCCAGCTCGGCAGACAGCTCGAGCCAGTGTTCTTCCGTGCGGACCAGCTTCTTTTCCAGATGGGCCCGCTCCTTGGCGAACTTGGTCGCCCGTTCGGCATCCTTGAGAAAGAAGTCCGGGTCGGCGAGGGCGGCATCGAGCCTGCCGATCTTGTCCTGCAGACGGGCGATTTCCTTTTCGGCCGCCTGGACCTCCTTGCGCAGCGGCGCAAGCCGGGCCCGGCGTTCCGCCGTCCCGCGTCGCCGTTCCTGCTCGCCGGGTGCCGTCTCGCCTGGGGCCGGGGCCTCGACCTTGGCGGCAGGCGCGCCCTTCTTGCCGTTGCGCTCGCCCTTGTCGCGCTTCAGCACCAGACGGCGGTAGTCTTCCATGTCGCCGTCGAAGGACTGCACGCCGCCGTCCGCGACGAGCCACAGCCGGTCGGCGCAGGCCTCGACCAGATGTCGGTCGTGGCTGATCAGGATGACGGCGCCGTCGAACGCGTTGACCGCCTGGATCAGGGCCTCACGGCTTTCGATGTCGAGATGGTTGGTCGGCTCGTCGAGGATCAGAAGGTGCGGCCCCTCGAATGTCGCCAGACCCAGCAGCAGGCGCGCCTTCTCGCCGCCCGACAGATCCTTGGCGGGCGTGTCCATGCGGCTTGTGGGCAGGCCGAAGCGCGCGACGCGGGCGCGCACCTTGGCTTCCGGGGTGCTCGGCATCAGCCGGCGTACATGGGCAACGGGGCTTTCGGCCGGCATCAACTCATCGAGCTGGTGCTGGGCGAAGAACGCGACCTTCAGCTTCGAGGCCTTGGTGGTCTCGCCCGACTTTTTCTCCAGCCGTCCGGCGACAAGCTTGGCGAAGGTCGACTTGCCGTTGCCGTTGGAACCGAGCAGGGCGATGCGGTCATCATTGTCGATGTTGAGCGACAGGCGCGAGAGGATCGTCGTGTTGCCATAGCCGACGGAGACGTTCTCCATGCGCACGATCGGCGGCGCCAGCCGGCCGTCCGGGTCGGGAAAGGAGATCGGCAGCGCGTCGGCTCCCACCACGGCGGCGATCGGCTCCATCTTCTCCAGCATCTTCAGCCGCGACTGGGCCTGGCGTGCCTTGGAGGCCTTGGCGCGGAAGCGGTCGACGAAGGCCTGCATGTGCTTGCGCTGGGCCTCCTGCTTCTCGCGGCTCTTTTCCTGCAGCATCAGCGCTTCCCGGCGCTGCCGGTCGAAGCTGTCGAAGCCGCCGCGGTAGAAGGTCAGCTTCAACTGGTCGAGATGGACGATCGAATCGACGGCCTTGTTGAGCAGGTCGCGGTCGTGGCTGATCAGCAGCACCTGGTGCGGATAGCGCGCGATATAGCTTTCCAGCCACAGCGTGCCTTCCAGGTCGAGATAGTTGGTCGGCTCGTCGAGCAGCAGCAGGTCGGGCTCGGAAAAGAGCACGGCGGCGAGCGCGACGCGCATGCGCCAGCCGCCGGAAAAGGCGGAGCACGGTCGGGTCTGCGCCTCCGCGTCGAATCCGAGGCCCGCGAGAATGCGCGCGGCGCGCGCCTCCGCCGTGTGCGCGTCGATATCGGCGAGCCGCGTGTGGATCTCGGCGATGCGCAGCGGATCGGTGGCGGTTTCGGCTTCCGCAAGCAGCAGGGCGCGCTCCGTGTCGGCGGCGAGTACCACCTCCAGCAGCGTTTCTTCGGTTCCTGGCGCCTCCTGGGCGACCTGGCCGATGCGCAAACCCTTGGGCATGCGGATCTCGCCGCTTTCGGGGGCGCTGTCGCCGGTGATCAGGCGAAACAGGGTGGATTTGCCCGCGCCGTTGCGGCCGACAAAGCCGGTCTTGGCGCCGGTCGGCAGCATGACGCTCGCGCGCTCCAGCAGCGTGCGTCCGGCAATGCGGTAGGTGAGGTCTGTGATCTGCAACATGGGCGGATCAATGGCGGGAAACGACTGTTCGCGCAAGGGGTGGCGGACGCGTTGCCGCGCCTTGGTGACCCAATTGCAACGCTGCCCCCGCACAGCCTAGGATGCAGGTCCTGCCCATTGCAATCGAGAGGGGAAAAGCATGTGTGTTCCGGGTTGTCAGGAAGTCGTGGCGCGCCGTCTGAGCCGGCGCGGCCTGTTCAAGGGCGTCGCGGGGGCGGCGGCCGGTGCGGCCGTCTTCTCCGCCTTTCCCCCGCCGCGCGCCGCACAGGCGGCGAACGTGTCGTTCACGCGGGCCGTCGATCTCACTCATGCGCTGGGGGAGGATTTTCCGACCTTCTTCGGCAAGCCGCAATTGCAGATGGAGCGCACCGCCGAGTTCTCCAAGGACGGCTTCAACATGTACACGTGGCACCTGGCGGAGCACACCGGCACGCATCTTGACGCGCCGCTGCATTTTTCCGCCGACGGGGCATCCGCCGACGAGCTTTCCATGGAGCAGCTGGTCGTGCCGCTTGCCGTGGTCAATGTCCGGGAGAAGGCCGCGGCCGATGCGGACTACCAGCTTTCGGTGGAGGACCTGAAGGCTTACGAGGCGGCCCATGGCGACCTGCCGTCCGGGGGATGCGTTGCCATGAATTCCGGCTGGGGCGCTTACGTGGCCGATGACAAGTACCGCAACGCGGATGCGGACGGGGCGATGCATTTCCCCGGCTTTTCCAAGGAAGCCTGCCTCTACATGATGGAAAAAGGCGTGGTCGGAATGGCCTCCGACACGCTGTCGCTCGACCACGGCGCGTCGAAGACCTTCGACACGCACTACACGTGGCTGCCGTCCGGGCGCTGGGGACTGGAATGCGTCGCCGGGCTCGACGAGGTGCCGGCCAAGGGGGCGACGCTGGTGGTCGGCGCGCCGAAGATCAAGGGCGCGACCGGCGGCCCGAGCCGGGTGCTGGCGCTGGTATAGGCGGCCGCACAAGCAAAAACCCCCGGCCAAGGGCCGGGGGTTCGTGCGGGGCGCGGGAGGCCCCGGAGATCGCGTTGCCGAAAGGCGCGGATCAGACCGAGTAGTACATGTCGTACTCGACCGGATGCGGCGTCATCTCGTAACGCATGTTCTCTTCCATCTTCAGCTCGATATAGGCGTCGATCTGGTCGTCATCCATGACGCCGCCGGCCTTCAGGAAGTCGCGGTCGGCGTCGAGGGCTTCCAGGGCTTCGCGCAGCGAGGCGGCGACGGTCGGGATTTCCTTCAGCTCCTCCGGCGGCAGGTCGTAGAGGTTCTTGTCCATCGCGTCGCCGGGATGGATCTTGTTCTTGATGCCGTCGAGGCCCGCCATCAGCAACGTGGCAAAGCACAGATACGGGTTTGCCGAGGGATCCGGGAAGCGGACTTCGACGCGCTTGCCCTTCGGCGAGGACGTGAAGGGGATGCGGCAGGAGGCCGAACGGTTGCGCGACGAGTAGGCGAGCAGGACCGGAGCCTCGTAGCCCGGGACCAGACGCTTGTAGGAGTTGGTCGACGGGTTGGTGAAGGCGTTCAGCGCCTTGGCGTGCTTCAGGATGCCGCCGATGTAGTAGAGGCAGTTCTCGGAGAGATCCGCGTACTGGTTGCCGGCGAAGACGGGCTTGCTGTCCTTCCAGATGGACAGGTGAACGTGCATGCCGGTGCCGTTGTCGCCGAAGACCGGCTTCGGCATGAAGGTGGCCGTCTTGCCGTAGGCATGGGCAACCTGATGCACCACGTACTTGTAGATCTGCATCTTGTCGGCGTTGCGGGTCAGCGTGTCGAACTTGATGCCGAGTTCGTGCTGGGCAGCTGCCACCTCGTGGTGATGCTTCTCGACGGTGACGCCCATCTCGGTCAGGACGGTCAGCATCTCCGAGCGGATGTCCTGGCAGCTGTCGATCGGCGGGACCGGGAAGTAGCCGCCCTTTGTGCGCGGACGGTGGCCGAGATTGCCCGTCTCGTATTCCGAGCCCATGTTCGACGGCAGTTCCATGCTGTCGATGCGGAACCCGGTGTTGTACGGGTCCGCGGAGAAGCGGACGTCGTCGAAGATGAAGAATTCGGCTTCCGGACCGACGAAGACGGTGTCGCCGATGCCGAGCGAGCTCATGTAAGCCTCGGCCTTCTTGGCGGTCGTGCGCGGATCGCGGTTGTAAGCTTCACCGGAGATCGGGTCGATGATGTCGCAGACGATGGCGATGGTCGACTGGGCAAAGAACGGATCGACATGGACCGACTCGGGATCGAGAATCAGCGTCATGTCGGACTCGTTGATCGCCTTCCAGCCGGCGATGGACGATCCGTCGAAGGCGACGCCTTCGGCGAACATGTCCTCGTCGACGAGGCCGGCATCCATCGTGACATGCTGCAGCTTGCCGCGCGGATCGGTGAACCGCAGATCGACAAACTTGATGTCCTTGTCCTTGATTTCCTTCAGAATATCGCTGGCGGTCGTCATTTATAGCTTCCCTGTTTTCCTTGGGTGTCAGTGCGTTCGTTCACGAGAGACGGGGTGGCCCTGCCTGGACGGCGTCCGTCCGGCCCGTTTGTCGTGGACGGGTCAGATT
Source organism: Stappia sp. (assembly GCF_965276915.1). Classification (GTDB taxonomy): domain Bacteria; phylum Pseudomonadota; class Alphaproteobacteria; order Rhizobiales; family Stappiaceae; genus Stappia. Next base: position 3,649,760 of record NZ_OZ255709.1, on the reverse strand, counting down.
GCGTCGGTGCCGGTCTCGCCGGTACGAATGCGGACCGCTTCCTCGACGGTGGACACGAAGATCTTGCCATCGCCGATGCGGCCGGTCTGGGCGGCGTTGCGGATCGCCTCGACGGCCTTGTCGACCAGATCGTCGGTAAGCACGATCTCGACCTTCACCTTGGGGAGAAAGTCGACGACGTATTCCGCGCCGCGATACAGTTCGGTGTGGCCCTTCTGGCGGCCGAATCCCTTGGCCTCCGTCACGGTGATGCCCTGGAGACCGACCTCCTGGAGCGCCTCCTTGACCTCATCCAGCTTGAACGGCTTGATAATTGCCTCGATTTTCTTCATCGCCTCCGCCACTTCGCGTCGTTTCTGTTTCGAAATGCCGACCGTTCCGGGCCTGTGCCAACTCCTCAGTAGCACGCGGCGTGCCAACTTCGCCTGCCGAAAAAAGAGCCTGTAATTCGGGCAATTTACCCGGAATTTTCGGGTCGGGCGAATGGGCAGTCGGCTTATGCTGATTAAACACTATGCATTCTGAACAAGAAATAGGCAGGAATCGCTTTGTTGATCCGGAGCGGCCGGCGGAAGCGCAATGGGCCGCGAAGCGCGGAGCCTGTCCGACCTCGCAAAGATGCCGTCTTGCACATCGTTCCGGTTCGGGAAACTCTTCAAGGAGATAACAGGAAGACGGACATGAGCCGCGCTTGTCCTGGAAGGCGGCGGTTCGCGCCGCAGAACAATGGGGAGACTGGCATGAGGATCGAGGCGCTCGATCACCTGGTGCTCACGGTTGCCGACCTCGACCGGACGGTCGGCTTCTATTGCGGAGTGCTTGGCATGGAGGAGGTGATCTTTGGCGGTGGCCGGCGCGCGCTGCGTTTCGGCGCGCAGAAGATCAACCTGCATCAGGCCGGCGCCGAATTCTCGCCGGCGGCGCGCAAGCCCGTGCCGGGATCCGGCGATCTCTGTTTCCTGGTGGCCTCGCTTGACGATGCGATACAGCGGCTGAAAGAGGCGCATGTCGCGATCGAGGAGGGGCCGGTGTCGCGTACCGGTGCGATGTCGCCCTTGCGCTCGGTCTATGTCCGTGATCCCGACGGCAATCTCGTTGAACTGTCGGAGCCCCAGGCCGTCGTGCTGGCCGGCGGGGCCGAGGGGTGAACGAGCTTCTGTCGCCGGAGCGGATGGCGGAGGCGGACGCGCTCGCCGTCGCGGGCGGCACGCCGGGCATCGAGCTGATGCGCCGTGCCGGCCTCGCTGTTGCCGACGCCTGCACCCGGATGGTTCCCTTGGCGGCACGGGTGCTGGTTCTCGCCGGGCCGGGCAACAATGGCGGCGACGGTTTCGTTGCCGCGACGGTCCTGCGCCGGCGCGGCTACCGGGTCGAGGTGCTCCTTCTGGGCGCCCGCGAGCGGATCACGGGCGATGCCGCGCTGGCGCTTGAGGAGATGGAGGCAGCCGGCATTGCCTGCACTCCGCTGACCGCCGGAGGTGTCGCGGCGTCGCTGGCGACCGCCGGCATTGTCGTCGATGCGCTGTTCGGCGCGGGGCTCGCCCGTCCGTTGTCAGGAGTTGCCGCCGAAGCCGTCGGCCTCGTCAACCTTGCCGAGCGGCCGGTGCTCAGCGTCGACCTGCCGTCGGGCGTTGAAGGGGCGGGCGGAACGGTTCTTGGAACCGCCGTCGCGGCGGACAGGACAGTGACGTTCTTCCGGGGCAAGCCCGGTCACTACCTGTTCCCCGGGCGCCAGCTTCGGGGCCGGCTGGAGATCGCCGATATCGGCATTCCCGATGAGGTCCTGCAAAGCGTCCATACCGGCGATCCGGAAAGGACCTGGCGCAACGATCCGGCGCTGTGGAGCGCGGCGCTGCGCGCGCCAAATGCGGGCGGGCACAAATACGCGCGCGGCCATGCGGTCGTCGTCTCGGGGTCGGCCTTGTCCACGGGTGCCGCGCGGCTGGCGGCGGGTGCCGCCCTTCGTTCAGGCGCGGGGCTCGTCACGGTGGCGACGCCGCCGTCGGCGGCGCTGGTCAATGCCATGCACCTGACGGCGGTGATGGTGCGCAAGTTCCAGGGGAAGGACGGGCTGGGAGACCTGCTCGCCGACCGGCGGCTCAACGCGGTTGCCATCGGGCCGGGGGCGGGTGCGGGGGCCGGCACGCGCGAACTGGCGCTGGTCGCACTTGCCTCCGGCTTGCGCGCCGTGGTTCTCGATGCCGACGCGCTGACCGCGTTCGAAGATGCATCCGGGCAACTGGCGCAGGCGATAGCGGCACGGTCCGGCAAACGGGCGCGCGACGTGGTGCTGACGCCGCATGAGGGCGAGTTCGCGCGCCTGTTCGGCGATGCGGACTGGGCCGGCGTGCCATCGAAACTGACACGGGCGCGGGCCGCCGCGCGCCTGGCCGGCGGCGTCGTCGTTCTCAAGGGGGCCGATACGGTGGTGGCGGCGCCCGACGGGCGGGCGGTTGTCAACGACAATGCGCCGGCGTGGCTGGCAACGGCCGGCTCGGGCGACGTCCTGTGCGGGATCGTCACCGGCCTGCTGGCGCAGGGCGTCCCGGCCTTCGAGGCGGCCGTGGCGGGGGTCTGGCTGCACGGTCGGTCCGGCGTTCTCGCCGGTCCGGCACTGACGGCGGAAGATCTTGAGCCGGCGTTGCGCCTGGCGCTTGGCGAACACTTCGCCGGATAGCCGGCCCGGGGCGCGGGGCGCCTGGCGGAAGCGTCCGGAAACCGGTGGCTCGCCGGGTGGCGGCGGGCGGTGGACGGCGTCCGGATTTTCCTTTGACCGCGCCAAGCGGGGTGTTATAGAGGCCGCGCCTCGACTTTGGGCGCCTATGCACGTCGCGGGCGTGGTGGAACTGGTAGACACGCCAGATTTAGGTTCTGGTGGCGAACGCCGTGGGGGTTCAAGTCCCTCCGCCCGCACCACGTCAGGCCCGAAGCGATGAGCACCGGATTTTAGCGAACCCGGCCAAGCACTCCCGAGCCGGGGACCACAATCACACGAGCTGTCGGAAAGACGTTCTCGATCAAGGGCGAAGCACACGACCATGCAGGTAACCGAAACGCTGGCCGAGGGGCTGAAACGCGAACTGAAAGTCGTCATTCCGGCGTCTGAGCTTGCTAGCCGCCTCGACACCTATCTTGAAGACCTCAAGGACAAGGTGAAAATCAAGGGATTCCGGCCGGGCAAGGTGCCGATGGCGCACATGAAGCGCATGTACGGCCGCCAGGCGACCGCCGAGATTCTCAACGAGATGCTCAACGAGACCACCCGCAAGGCGGTCGAGGAGCGCAACGAGAAGCCCGCTCTGCAGCCGGAGATCGACCTGCCGGAGGGCAACGCCGAGGCCATTCTCGAAGGCTCCGCCGACATTGCCTTCACGCTGAGCTACGACATTCTGCCGGAGTTCGAGATCATCGACTTCAAGACTGTCGAGATCGAGCGCCCGGTCGTCGAGATCGACGATGCCGAGGTCGATGAGCAGATCACGCAGATCGCTGCCAACAACAAGCCGTTCACCACCAAGGACGGCGCGGCGGAAGACGGCGACCGGGTGCAGATGAGCTATCTGGGCAAGCTCGACGGAGAGCCCTTCGAGGGCGGCGCCGACGAGAACGGTCAGCTGGTGATCGGCTCCAAGCAGTTCATTCCCGGCTTCGAGGAGCAGCTCGTCGGCCTGACGGCCGGTGACGAGAAGGTCATCGAAGTCAGCTTCCCCGAGGACTATCCGGCCAAGCACCTGGCCGGAAAGGGCGTGACCTTCGACATCGTTGTCAAGGAAGTGCAGGCTCCGGGCGAGGTCGCGGTCGACGACGACTTCGCCAAGGGGCTGGGCCTTGAGGGCCTCGACAAGCTGAAGGAGATCATCCGCGGCCAGATCGAGAGCCAGTTCGGCGCGATGACCCGCCAGAAGGTGAAGCGCCAGCTTCTCGACAAGCTCGACGAGGTCTATCAGTTCGACCTGCCCGAGCGTCTGGTCCAGTCCGAGTTCGACGGCGTGTGGCGCCAGGTCGAGCAGGACATGGAGCGCTCCGGCAAGTCCTTCGAGGACGAGGAGACGACCGAGGACGAGGCGCGCGCCGAGTATCGCAAGATCGCCGAGCGCCGCGTGCGTCTGGGCCTCGTCCTTTCCGAGGTCGGAGAGAAGAACGAGGTCAAGGTGACCGACGAAGAGGTGCAGCGCGCCCTCTACGAGAAGGTTCGCCAGTTCCCGGGCCAGGAAAAGGAAGTGTTCGAGTTCTACCGGAGCAATCCGACGGCACTCGCCAGCCTGCAGGCGCCGATCTACGAGGAGAAGGTCGTCGACTACATCCTCGAGCTTGCCAAGGTCACCGACAAGACGGTCACCAAGGACGAGCTGATGGCGGAAGACGAGGGCGACGAGACCGCTGCCTGATCCTTCGCCGGCCAGTGAAACGAGAAACGGCCCCGGCACCATGCCGGGGCCGTTTCTTATCTCGGATCCCGCGGGTTTTAACCCTTGCCCGCGGCTGGCCAGTACCTACCTTTCGGATTACGGCGACATCCCTTATGTATGGGTGTCGCTTTTTTCGACTCAAGACCGATACAGAGACCGCTCCTTTCCGATCGTGCCTTGGCACCGTGTCCGAGAGGTCGAGCCTTCAAGACGAAGGCAGGGGGCGTTCCTCCAAAGCATGGACGAGGCATGAAGGATCCAGTCGATTTCGCCGTGAACTCACTCGTTCCGATGGTCGTCGAACAGACGAACCGGGGCGAGCGCGCGTTCGATATCTATTCGCGGCTCCTCAAGGAGCGCATCATTTTCCTCACGGGCCCGATCGAGGATCACCTGGCGACGCTGATTTGCGCCCAGCTTCTGTATCTCGAGGCGGAGAACCCGACCAAGGAGATCGCGATCTACATCAACTCGCCCGGCGGGCTGGTGACGTCGGGCCTCGCGATCTACGACACGATGCAGTTCATCCGGCCGGAAGTGTCGACGCTGTGCATCGGCCAGGCCGCCTCGATGGGGTCGCTGCTTCTGGCGGCCGGCGCCAAGGGCAGCCGCTTCTCGCTGCCCAATTCGCGCGTTATGGTGCACCAGCCTTCCGGCGGTTTCCGCGGGCAGGCGGCGGACATCATGCTGCACGCCCAGGAGATCCTGAAGCTGAAGAAGCGGCTGAACGAGATCTACGTCAAGCACACCGGGCAGACACTCGACCAGGTCGAGGCAGCGCTTGAGCGCGACAACTTCATGACGGCGGAGACAGCCAAGTCCTTCGGCATCATCGACGAGGTCATCTCCGACCGCTCGAGCCTTGCCGGCGGCGAGAGCAAGCCGAAGTGATGTAACGGACTACGGGAAGGCCGCGAATCGATGGATGTTGCGGCTTCCCACCGCCGGGCAAAACCGGCGCCATGGGTTCGCCTTAAACGTATATTGATTTTTGAGGTGGAAGCATGATGACAATTGCGGGACGAGTGCGGGCGCGTCGTAGGTCCGGTTCCGGGAAAGAGATGGACGTTTGAACGTTCATCTCGCCAAGACACAGCGGAAGACCGGTAGTCTTCCGAACCACGCGGGGTTTACCTGATGACTAAAGCCAGCGGCGGCGACTCGAAAAACACGCTCTACTGCTCTTTCTGTGGAAAGAGCCAGCACGAAGTGCGCAAGTTGATCGCCGGCCCCACCGTTTTCATCTGCGACGAATGCGTCGAGCTGTGCATGGATATCATTCGCGAGGAGAACAAGTCCTCGCTGGTGAAGTCGCGCGACGGCATTCCGACGCCGCAGGAGATTCGTGCCGTTCTCGACGACTACGTGATCGGACAGGGTCCGGCGAAGAAGGTTCTCTCGGTCGCGGTGCACAACCACTACAAGCGGCTCAATCACGCGTCGAAGAACAACGACGTCGAGCTGGCGAAGTCGAACATCCTGCTCGTCGGCCCGACCGGCTGCGGCAAGACGCTGCTCGCCCAGACGCTGGCGCGGATTCTCGACGTGCCGTTCACCATGGCCGACGCGACGACCCTGACCGAGGCCGGTTATGTCGGCGAGGATGTCGAGAACATCATCCTGAAACTGCTCCAGTCGGCCGACTACAATGTCGAGCGGGCGCAGCGCGGCATCGTCTATATCGATGAGGTCGACAAGATCAGCCGCAAGGCCGACAACCCGTCGATCACGCGCGACGTGTCGGGCGAGGGCGTCCAGCAGGCGCTTCTGAAGATCATGGAAGGCACGGTCGCCAGCGTGCCGCCGCAGGGCGGTCGTAAGCATCCGCAGCAGGAGTTCCTGCAGGTGGACACGACCAACATCCTGTTCATTTGCGGCGGCGCCTTTGCCGGCCTGGAGAAGATCATCTCCGACCGCAGCCGGAAGACGTCGATCGGTTTCAAGGCCAATGTCGAGGCACCGGAAGACCGGCGAACCGGCGAGCTGTTCAGCGAGCTGGAGCCCGAGGATCTGCTGAAGTTCGGCCTGATCCCGGAATTCGTCGGCCGTCTGCCGGTGATCGCGACGCTCGGCGACCTCGACGAGGAAGCCCTGGTCGAGATCCTCACCGAGCCGAAGAACGCGCTGGTCAAGCAGTACCAGCGGCTGTTCGAGATGGAGAATGTCGAGCTCACCTATCACGAGGAAGCGCTCAAGGCGGTGGCCCGCAAGGCGATCGAGCGCAAGACCGGCGCGCGCGGACTGCGCTCCATCCTCGAGGCGATCCTGCTCGACACGATGTACGAGCTCCCCGGGCTCAAGGGCGTCAAGGAAGTCGTGATCTCGGCCGAGGTCGTGACCGGCGAGGCCCGCCCGCTCTACATCTACGAGGACCGGGCGGAGAATTCTGCAACGACGGCCTGATCCGCTGTCTTTGCGCGTGTAACGAGGGGCCCCGGACCGCTTGCGGTTCGGGGTCTTTTCGTGTCCGACAGCTGCCGCAGGGGCAGATCTTCACCGGCTCAGGAACCGTTTGCAGGCTGTGGCGGCGGAACCGGGCGGGATTTCCACCGTTTGATCCCGTGTGAACCGCAGTTTTTCGGCGAATCAGACCGCATTGGGCGTAGTCTTGTGGCACTGCGGGGCGAACGCGCGAACGGCGCGCCTTGACACGTTGAAGGGGGCTCGCCACCTATTGGCATAACAGGCAAGCGGGGCGACCGCCGCCGTGCCCGGAAAACGGGGCAGCGGAGATCGGCCAGTCAGGACACCGAACGCGCATACACGGCGACAGTCGCCGGGCATGCGCAAAGGCGATCCGGCACCGCTTCCGGCAATGCGCCCGTCGTGTCTGCCACTCCCCGGGGCGGCGGGTTCGCAAGGAAAGGAAAACCCATGACTGAGTTCGATGTGCGGCCCGAGGGCGAAGACACGCTTCATCCCGTCCTGCCCCTGCGCGATATCGTCGTTTTCCCGCACATGATCGTGCCGCTCTTCGTGGGCCGAGAAAAGTCGATCCGCGCGCTTGAAGAGGTGATGAGCGCCGACAAGCAGATCCTGCTTGCGACGCAGATGAACGCCTCCGACGACGAGCCGGATCCTTCCGACATCTACGAGATCGGCACGCTGGCGACCGTGCTGCAGCTGCTCAAGCTGCCTGACAACACCGTCAAGGTGCTGGTCGAGGGCGTTTCCCGCGCGAAGATCACCTCCTATACCGAGCGCAGCGACCTGTTCGAGGCCTATGCGAGCGTGTTGACGGACGAGGAGAGCGATACGGTCGAGGTCGAGGCGCTGTCGCGTTCGGTGGTCTCGGAGTTCGACAATTACGTCAAGCTCAACAAGAAGGTATCGCCCGAGGTTCTCGGCGCGATCGGGCAGATCGACGACAATTCCAAGCTCGCCGACACGATCGCCTCGCATCTGGCCGTCAAGATCCCGGAGAAGCAGGAGATCCTCGCGATCACCTCGGTCGCCGGGCGACTGGAGCGTGTGCTCGGCCTGATGGAGAGCGAGATTTCCGTCCTGCAGGTGGAAAAGCGCATCCGCTCGCGTGTCAAGCGCCAGATGGAGAAGACCCAGCGCGAGTACTATCTCAACGAGCAGATGAAGGCGATCCAGAAGGAACTCGGCGACGGCGAGGAAGGTCGCGACGAGGTGGCCGAGCTGGAAGAGCGCATCACCAAGACCAAGCTCTCCAAGGAAGCGCGCGAGAAGGCCAATGCGGAGCTCAGGAAGCTCAAGCAGATGAGCCCGATGTCGGCGGAAGCCACCGTCGTGCGCAACTATCTCGACTGGCTGCTTGGCATTCCCTGGAGCAAGAAGGGCAAGGTCAAGCACGACCTGAAGCATGCCCAGGAGGTGCTCGATGCCGACCATTACGGCCTGGAGAAGGTCAAGGAGCGCATCGTCGAGTATCTCGCCGTGCAGAAGCGCGCCAACAAGCTGAAGGGGCCGATCCTGTGCCTTGTCGGGCCTCCCGGCGTCGGCAAGACCTCGCTCGGCAAGTCGATCGCCAAGTCGACGGGCCGCGAGTTCGTGCGCATGTCGCTCGGCGGCGTGCGTGACGAGGCGGAAATCCGCGGTCACCGCCGCACCTATATCGGCTCGATGCCCGGCAAGGTCATCCAGTCGATGAAGAAGGCGAAGAAGTCCAACCCGCTCTTCCTGCTCGACGAGATCGACAAGATGGGCATGGATTTCCGCGGCGATCCGTCGTCGGCGCTGCTCGAGGTGCTGGATCCGGAGCAGAACTCGTCGTTCATGGACCACTATCTGGAGATCGAATACGACCTCTCGGACGTGATGTTCGTGACCACGGCGAACACGCTCAACATCCCGGCACCGCTGATGGACCGGATGGAGATCATCCGCATTGCCGGCTACACCGAGGACGAGAAGGTCGAGATCGCCCGCCGTCACCTTTTGACCAAGGCCGAGAAGGACCACGGTCTGAAGGACGGCGAATTCGAGGTGTCCGATGCCGCGCTGAGGCTCGTCATCCGTCGCTACACCCGCGAGGCGGGCGTGCGTAACCTCGAGCGCGAGCTGGCGACGCTCGCCCGGAAGGCGGTCAAGGAGATCCTGATGTCCGAGAAGCCGGCCATCAAGGTCGACGAGGTGGTCGTCGAGGACTTCCTGGGCGTGCCGCGCTATCGCTATGGCGAGGCGGAGCTGGAGGATCAGGTCGGTGTCGTCACCGGTCTTGCCTGGACCGAGGTGGGCGGCGAGCTGCTGACCATCGAGGGCGTCATGATGCCGGGCAAGGGCAAGATGACGGTGACCGGCAACCTGCGCGATGTGATGAAGGAGTCGATTTCCGCTGCCGCGTCCTATGTGCGCTCGCGGGCCGTCGACTTCGGCATCGAGCCGCCGCTGTTCGAAAAGCGGGACATCCACGTTCACGTGCCGGAAGGGGCGACCCCCAAGGACGGGCCGTCCGCGGGCATCGCCATGGCCACCGCCGTCATCTCGGTGATGACCGGCATTCCGGTGCGCCGCCATGTGGCGATGACGGGAGAGATCACGCTGCGCGGACGGGTGCTGCCGATCGGCGGCCTCAAGGAAAAGCTCCTCGCGGCCCTGCGCGGCGGTATCACCACGGTGATGATCCCGGAAGACAATGCCAAGGACCTCGCGGAGATCCCCGACAACGTCAAGAACGGGCTGGAGATCATCCCGGTGGCGCGGATGGAGGATGTCCTGAAGACCGCCCTGGTGCGCCTTCCCGAGCGCATCGAATGGGACGAGGCCGCGGCCGAGGCGGCGGCCAAGGCGGTTGTCAAGGACGACGATAGCAGCAAGCTCATCGCGCATTGATCCACCGCTTATTCACAAAAAAGGGGCCCCGACGCCAGTCGGGGCCCCTTTGTCATGCAAAAAGGCCAAAAAATCGCGGATTTCTGCGCTTTTCGGCTTGCCACGGGCACGATTTCGCAAGAGTGTCCCTCCCCGAAGCCTGTCACGAATCGTCGGGCTTTCTGTTTCCAGGAAAGGGACTGCCATGAACAAAAACGATCTGATCGGCTCGGTCGCAGAGAAGACGGGCCTCACCAAGGCGCAGGCCGGCGAAGCCGTCGACGCGGCGCTCGACGCGATCACCGGAACCCTGAAGAGCGGTGGCGAAGTCCGTATCATCGGCTTCGGCAACTTCTCCGTTTCCGCGCGCGCTGCCTCCGAAGGCCGCAACCCGCGCACCGGCGAGACGATCCAGATTCCGGCGTCGAAGACCCCGAAGTTCAAGGCCGGCAAGGGCCTCAAGGACGCCGTCAACGCCTGAAGGCAGACCGTTCTGACTTACCCGACGGCCCCGCGGGCGAAAGCCCGCAGGGCCGTTTTGCATTTGGCGACCGGCTTTGCCCGCCCGCCGGACTTGCCGCGGCCGGCGCGCGCTTCTAACCTTCCTTTTGGCAAGGATGGGGCGACATGGCTGAGGAAACGAGCAGGCAGGGCAGGGCGACGGTTCCCGGGCAAGACTGGGCGGATGCCTTTCGCGCGGACTGCGCGCGGGTCGCGGATCTTCTGGAGACGTCCGCCAGCGCGCGTCTTCGCCTCCTGCGATGGTTCGGTCGCCCGCTTGCCGAAATCGCCGTCTCGCGCGCCCTCCAGGACGATCTGATCGCCTCTGCCGGCCCGCGCCACGATGCGCACGGGTTCGACCGGCTCGGCTGGCGGCCGTCGCCGCCGCTTCGAGAGGGGACGGTGACGCCGAGCGTCTGGCATCTGCCGGATCTTCCCACGCAGCCCTGGTTCCTGCCCGACGCGCTCGACCGCCGGCTGGAGGCCGCGCACGCGTCCATTCTTGCCGAATTCACGAGCGTCAGCGCGGCACTGCGACCGCATCCCGACAGCGAGGAGATCGTCACCCGAGGCGCGTGGCCGGCCCTCATCGTTATCGGAGCGGGCGGCGAGATGCCCGAGGCACGGAGGCGACTGCCGGAACTGATGTCGCTGGTCGATGCGTTGCCGGTCTGCGGCAATTTCGGCTTCGTCTTTTTCGCGGGAACTGTCGCGGGTACGCAGATCGCGGCGCATTCGGGCTCGACCAACCTGCGCGTGCGGCGTCATCTGGCGCTCCGCGTCGCCGATGATACCGATGCGGCCATGGTGGTGGACGGCGAGGCCCGCCCCTGGGTCGAGGGGCGTTGCATGGCCTTTGACGATGCCTTCGCCCATTCTGTCGAGCACCGCAGCGGCGGCGACCGCATCATCCTGTCCGTCGACACCTGGCATCCGTCCCTGAGCGAGGCGGAGGTGGCGGTGCTGTCCGATCCGGTCTTTCCGCGTTTCGGCAAGATCGCGCAGACGCCTGTCGCGCCGGACTGACGCGAAACCCTGATGCCGAGGACGGATGCCGGGCCGCCACGGCAGGGTGGATGCGCGCCATTTGCAGATCTCCCCGCCGTTGCCGCAGCGTGGTGGATCGGGGACGTCCCGGCGTCAGGCGGGCAGGGGCAGTCCTTGCCGGTATCGGCACGGGACAAGGCGCACGCGGCTGTTGAATTCGCCGTCGGCTCGGCTTAAAAGGCACGGGCCTTGACCTCGTCGCCGGTATCGGCGGCCGGTTCGGGATGCTCGCGCGGTCCGGCCTTTGTTGCCCGACCCTGTCGCGGGGCGGTTAGCTCAGTTGGTAGAGCGCCTCGTTTACACCGAGGATGTCGGGAGTTCGAGTCTCTCACCGCCCACCATTCTTCTCTCCCCTTCCGACCGTCTCCGGTCGACCGTTCACACCATGGCCTGCCGCGTAAGGCCCGAATGCGGGATCTGCCGGTCGCAGTGCCGTCAGGTTGCGGGTTGAAAAAAACCGGCATCCCGCGGGTGCGGAATGCCGGTTTTATTGGTGTCGGGCGTGGTGAAGGACCGGCGGTCTAACGCCGCCAGCGGACGAAATAGCGCTCCAGCAACGTGACGAACCCGAATACCGACAGGCCCATCAGGCTGAGCAGCAGGATCTGCGCGAAGACGCGTCCGACGCGCAGCTGGCTGGCCGCGACACGCACCAGTTCGCCAAGGCCCTCGCCGCCGCCCATGTATTCGCCGACGACGACACCGATCACGCTCCACACGGCCGCGAGCTTCAGCCCGGCGAAGATGTAGGGCGTTGCAAACGGCATCTGCAGCTTGATCAGGGTCTGCCAGCGGTTCGCCTCCAGCGAGCGGAACAGCATGGTCATGTTGCTGTCTGTCGCCGCCAGTCCCGCCGCCGTGTTGATGGTCACGGGAAAGAACGAGATGAAGGCCGCCATCATGATCTTGGATTCGATGCCGAAGCCGAACCACGCCACGAACAGCGGCGCGAAGGCGACCTTCGGCATCGTGTTGATGGCGACCACATAGGGCATGATCGCCTTGCGGCCGAAAGTGGTCGCGCCGATGATCATGCCGAGGCCCAGGCCGACGGCGGAGGCCAGCATGAAGCCGAACACCACCTCAACCAGGGTGATCCAGGTGGCATGGGCCACATAACCGCCGGTGAACAGGTTGTGCAGGGTGAAGATCAGGTCCTGCAGCACCTGATAGGGACCGGGCAACACGAGCTGCGAGATGCCGCTGAAGGTGACGGCGGCATGCCAGACGGCGATGATCGCCGAGCCGAACAGCAGCACGAGCAGCCATTGCGGGGTCCGCTCGATCAGGGTCTTGCGCTCGTTTTCGGCAAGCGCGATCAGGATCGCCGGGTCGACATTTGCATTGTCAGCCATGGGCTGCCTCCTCGCTGCTGCCGAACAGCAGGTCGTGTATCTCGCGGACATACTCGTTGAACCGGCTGCCGGTGATCATGTCCGGCGTGCGGGGGCGGGGCAGGTCGATCTCGATCCGCCTGACGATCCGGCCGGGACGCGGCGACATGACGAACACGGAATCCGCCAGGAAGATGGCTTCCTGGATGGAGTGCGTGACGATGATCGCGGTGGCCTTGCGCATCTGGCAGATGCGCTCGAACTCGACATTCATCTGTTCGCGGGTGAACTCGTCGAGCGCGCCGAACGGCTCGTCGAGCAGCAGGATCTCGGGCTGCGTCACCAGCATGCGGCAGATCGCGGCACGCTGGGCCATGCCGCCGGAGAGCTCGGCGGGGACCGCATTGGCGAAGTCCGACAGACCGGCCATTTCCAGCAATTGCATCGCGCGCTCCCGGGCGAGGCCGGCGGCCTTGCGGCCTTCCCGGATCTCGATCGGCAGGAGCACGTTTTCCAGCACGCTGCGCCAGGGCAGCAGGGTCGGTTGCTGGAACATGATGCCGATCTGCTCGTTCGGGCCGGTCAGGGCCTGATCGTTCAGCCGGATGTCGCCTCCCGTGGGAGGGATCAGGCCGGCGATCATTTTCAGAACGGTCGACTTGCCGCATCCACTCGCACCGACGAGAGAGGCCACTTGGCCTCTCTCCAGCTCAAACGAAACATCCTTCGCAGCGTGAATGATGTCGGCTTGGCCTTTCCGTGCGCGGCGGTAATGCTTGTTCACATTGTTGAGACGGAGAATGGCATCCCCGTCCGGCCGCGGCGCCTGCATCCTTATTCTCCCAGGTTTTCGACGAATTCGTTGGTGTAGATCGTGGAGAGATCCTCGATCGGCTTGTCGAGCTCGCCCGTCTCGAGCAGGCTCTTGTGCCAGGCATCCCAGCCGCTTGCAGGCAGGAACCCGAGCGTGTTCTTGCCGATAGGCGCGTATTGCTGGTTGACCGTGTCCAAGAGGGCGCGAGCATAGTCGCGACGTTCCACTTCCTGCGGGTTGTAGGTCTCGCCGTCGGTCAGCACGCCCTCGGGATTCTTCATGCCCCAGGTCGTGGCCTTGTGAACCGCCTTGGCAAAACCGGCCACCATTTCAGGGGAATCGCGATAGATGTCGCCCCGCACGGCAAGGCCGTTGCCGAACAGGTCGAGACCTTCCGGGGTCAGGTCGATGATGTCGACGCCGCGATCCTTGAGAACGGCAATGCCGGTGAAGGAGGCGGCGAAGGCGTGGATCGTGTCGCGGTCGAATGCCGTCACGGCCATGCCTTCCTGGCCGATGGTCACGAACTTGTATTCGTCCGGCTGCACGCCGACGGAGGACAGGGCGCTGCGGGCGAAGGACACCTCGGCGCCGTCGGCGGTGGAGACGCCGATCTGCTTGCCGCGCAGGCCGTCGGCCGACGTGATGCCGTCATTGCGGTCGCCGGCAAGCACGAAGAGGCCGCGCGAGAACAGGTTGTAGAAGAACTTCACGTCCGCGCCGCGGGCAACCGCGTTGAGGACGGGACCCGGTCCGGGCGCGCCGAATTCGGCGCGGCCGGCCGCCATCGCCTGCAGGACGGCGCCGGAGCCGTCGAGGCTCTTGATCGTCACGTCAAGGCCTTCCTCGGCGAAGAAGCCCTGCTGCTGGGCGACGATCATCGGGTACCACGCCATCGCCGAAGAGCCTGGCAGAACAACGGTGACGGGCTTCAGCTCAGCCGCCGATGCGAGATTGCCGGTCAGGGCGACGGCCGCGACCGTCATGCCGATGCGGGTTGCCCAGCGGGACGCGGTCCGCGCCAGTTTGCTGCATGTATTGGACATGTATTCCTCCCAATCGAGTTTATTGCCACTCAATGGCCGGGGTTACTCTTCCCCGGCACGCACCGAAGCCGATGGAACGGAAACCATCCCGTTCGCACAGGCCTTCGAGTACGATTTCGTCGCCGTCCTGCAGGAAGCGGCGGATCTCGCCATTCCCCAGGTCGACCGGTTCGGCGCCGCGGCGCGTCAGCTCCATCAGGCATCCCTGCGAGCCCTTTTCCTCACCGGAGATCGTGCCGCTGGCGACAAGGTCGCCCGGCGCCATGGGGCAGCCGTTGGACATGTGGTGGGTCAGCATCTGCGCGAAGGTCCAATAGAGGCCGGCGGCGTTGGTTCGCGTGACGACCACCGGCGCGCAGCCTTGCGCGCGCATCGCCTCGCTGGTCAGGCTCGCGGTGAGCTCGACCGCCAGCGCCCCCTGCGCGGCATCCTGCGCATCGCCGAGATAGGCAAGGAGCGGCGGATCGCCGGCCGATCTGCGTCTGGCGGGAACACGGAAGGGGGCGAGCGCCTCCATGGTCACGACCCAGGGGGAGAGAGTGGTCGCAAAGCTCTTGGAGAGAAACGGCCCGAGCGGCTGATACTCCCAGGCCTGGATGTCGCGGGCGCTCCAGTCGTTGACGATGCAAAGGCCGAAGAGCCGGTCCCGGGCGGCAGGCAGGGGCCGGGGCCCTGGCTGGTCTTCCCTGATGCCGACAAAGGCGCCGAGCTCGAGCTCGAAGTCGAGCATCGCGCTGGGAGCGTGGACAATGCCGTCGCCGGACCTGATCTGGCCGGCGGGCCGGCGGACATCGGTCCGCGACACGACGATGGAGGAGGCCCGGCCGTGATATCCCACAGGCAGGCTCTTGAAGTTCGGCAGCAGCGGGTTGTCGGGGCGGAACAGCTTGCCGACATTGGTCGCGTGTTCGACGGAACAGTAGAAGTCGGTGTAGTCGCCGATCTGCGCGGGAACCTTCATCTGCAAGGTTCCCGCTGGCGACAGGAGCGGCGTCAGCACCTCCTGGAGCGGCGAGCCCTCCCGCAAGGCACGGTGCAGCCACAGGCGCAGCGCATGCCAGTCCTGCGGCGAGCGGGCCATCAGGGCGTTCAGGTCGGTGCCGCCAAGGACAGTGCGCGCATCGCCGTCGAACAACCCGTCCAGCAGGCCGGCCGCCGCACAGGCCTTGAGA
Organism: Stappia sp.; assembly: GCF_965276915.1. Taxonomy (GTDB): domain Bacteria; phylum Pseudomonadota; class Alphaproteobacteria; order Rhizobiales; family Stappiaceae; genus Stappia. Next base: position 3,634,160 of record NZ_OZ255709.1, on the reverse strand, counting down.
TCGAGTGCCTGGTCGCCGATGGCGACGAAGACCGAAAGCATTTCAGACGAAGCTGCCCGCCCGACACCGAATGGCAGGTTCTGCAGGGGAAACGCGCTGCCGGCCGCATTTGCCGTCACGACCCAGCTTTCGGTGCGGGGATCATGTGTTTCGTCGAGCAGGGAATTCGTCATTGATTGCCACATCGCCAATTGGTTACAAAGTTTGTATGCAAAGAAGCATGCAAGTTTGAATGCGTCAAGGCATACGTGTGGACGATTGATCCGGTGGCCATTTGTGGACTAGTCCAAGAGGCCGCTGGCATGGCTAGCTGACGCTGGGTCAAAGAGCAGGGAAGAGACGTTATGGCAGCCCGCATGGAGGCACCCCGCACGATCGAGCCGTGGATCATCCATGGTCCACTCGCCCGATCCAGAACGGAGCCGGCGGGGGCCGTGTCTCCAGCCTGGTTACGAGACCTTGAGGAGCGCGTGATCGCGGGCGCCGATTTCTGGACGATCGCCGATGACCTGCGGATCGAGGGACTTCACCAGGGCGACAGGGAAAATGGCGAAACATCGCCGATAGCCTTTGTCGAACTGGTCTACGAGCTGCTCAGGATTTCCATCCGGACGGGTGCGCTGGCGAGCGGCACGCCGCTGATCGAGGCGGAAATCGGCGATGCACTCGCGGTCAGCCGGACGCCGGTCCGCGAGGCGATGCAGCGCCTGTCGGCGGACGGTCTCCTCTCGCGGCGCAAGCGCGGCTGGGAGGTGAGGAAACTCGACATGATCCAGATTCGCGAGTCCTACGAGGTCCGCATGGCCCTTGAAGGCTTCGCGACGGCGCAGGCGGCGATTCGCGCCAGCGATGCGCAGGTTGCGGAGATCGTCGCCGCGACGCGCTCGCGCGCAAGCCTTGGCTTCGAGGATGTCGCGCAGCGCCTGACGACGAACCGCGAGCTGCACGGACTGATATTCGCCGCTTCCGGAAATGAACGGCTGATCGAGCTGATCAAGCGGAACATGCAGTACTATTTCGCGCACAGGTTTGCGCAGTTCGTTTCCCGCGAGGAGGCGGCGCTGTTCCAGCGCCAGCACGAGCTGATCGCCGATGCCCTTGCCGCGCGCGATCCCCGCGAGGCGGAAAGCGTCGCGCGGGAGCACGTCAAGTCGACCTATCTCGCCTTCGAGAAATTCTACAAGCTTCTGTAGTCCGCAGCCCTCGGCCAGAAGCCGGGCGGCGTGACGACAGACGGCCAGAGGAGGTCCATGTGAGCGACGATACCGGGCTTGAGGCGCAGATCCGTTTCCTGCGCGAAGCCGACAGGCTGAAGGGGGTCGTGCGCGCCTCGCCCCTGATCGACGGGTCGCGCCGAGAGAACAGCGCCGAGCATTCCTGGCATCTGGCCCTCTATGCGCTCGTCCTTGGCGGTTCCGCCGGTCCCGGGGTGAATGTCGACCGTGTGATCAGGATGCTTTTGCTGCACGACATCGTCGAAATCGACGCCGGCGACGCGCCGATCCATGGGCCGGTCGATGCGAAGCGGCAGCAGGCGCTGGAGGCGGCGGCGGCCGACCGCATTTTCGGTTTGCTGCCCGATGCGCAAGGGGCGGAGTTTAAGGCGCTCTGGCTTGAGTTCGAGGAAGGCGCCTCGCCGGATGCCCGCTTCGCCAAGTCGCTCGACCGCTTCCAGCCGCTTGTCCAGAACGTTGCCGCCGGCGGGGGCACGTGGCGCGAGGGCGACGTTTCCAGAGACCAGGTGCATGCGCGCTATGGTCCGCAGATCGAGGCGGGCTCGCGGACGCTTTGGGAGCACGCAAAACGGCTCGTAGCGCGCCACTTCGGATAGGTTCCGATCCCGGCAAGACGCTTCTGCCTCTCCCGTTGCCGGTGTCCGGGCGGTGACGCCTCCATTGCAATGCTTGGCGAGATGCAGATCCGCTCCGCGTCGGGCTCCGTGCGACGATCAGCCTCAAAGACGTCAAAGCTCTCGACCGCTCGATCGCGCGACTTCGGCAATGCCCGACTGAAAGGGCTGACGGGAAGATCCGACCCGACGGCCTACGTGCTACCGCGAACCCGCGGCATCGGGCTCGGCGGGTGCGTTCCGCTCATGCTAACCTGCGGTCACTGTCGGTCGTGGCGCCGGCAGGCAGGACCGAACAGAGGAAAGGTCGATGGCAACGGGTGCCCCCAGGCTGACATTCCACGGTGCCGCCGGCTGCGTTACCGGATCGTGCCACCGGCTGGAGACCGCGGGCGGCACGCTCCTGCTCGACTGCGGCCTGTTCCAGGGCTCGAAGACCGAGAAGGAACTGAACTATCGCCCGTTTCCCTTCGCTGCCGGCGAGATTGACGCGGTGATCCTCAGCCACGCCCATATCGACCATTCCGGCCTGCTACCGAAGCTCGTACGCGAGGGGTTTGCGGGGCCGATCTTTGCGACCGGGGCCACGTTCGAGCTGTGCAGCGTGATGCTGCCCGACAGCGCTCATATCCAGGAGATCGAGGTCGAGCAACTCAACCGTCGCAACCGCCGGCGCAGTCGCCGCGAGACGGTCGAGCCGATCTATTCCGGTGATGATGCGCAGGCAACGCTCGCCCTGTTCCAGCCCCATGCTTACGGCGACTGGTTCCAGGTGCTGCCGGGCCTGCGCGCCCGCTTCTGGAACGCGGGCCACCTGCTTGGCTCGGCCTCGGTCGAGCTGGAGATCGCCGAGCCGGCCACCCGGCTGCTGTTTTCCGGTGATATCGGCCCCGATTACAAGCTGTTGCATCCCGACCCGGAGGCACCGAGCGGTGTCGACTATCTCATTTGCGAAAGCACCTATGGCGACACAGATCGGGAGGACGCCACCCCGGCGCACCGGCGGGCGCAACTGCGTGCCGAAGTGAAGGCGGCGATGAACCCGGACGGGGTCCTGCTTATTCCGTCCTTCGCGGTGGAGCGGGCACAGGAACTGATCAGCGATCTGTGCCAGCTGATGGCCGAGGGTGCCCTGCCGCAAATCCCGGTCTACCTGGACTCGCCGCTGGCCGCCGCCGCGACCCGCGTCTTCGCCCGCCATGCCCGCGAGCTGGAGGGCGGCGAGACGCTGCTGCAGGGGCTCGCTGCCGGCAACCTGCAGATGACCGAGACGGTGGAGCAGAGCAAAGCGCTCGACCGCGTCCGAGGCTTCCACATCGTCATCGCGGCCAGCGGCATGTGTGAGGCCGGCCGCATCCGCCACCGACTGAAGAACTGGCTGTGGCGCGACGAGGCGACCGTTCTGATCGTTGGTTATCAGGCAACCGGCACGCTCGGCCGCATACTGCAGGACGGCGCGCCGTCCGTCCGCATCCAGGGCGAGGAGTTTTCCGTCCGTGCCCGGATCCGTTCGATCGACCTTTATTCCGGCCATGCGGACGGCCCGGAGCTTGCAAGCTGGATCGGTGACCGGCTGCCGTTGACACATGACCTGTTCCTGGTCCACGGCGAGCAGGAGGCGATAGAGGGACTTGTCGTCCGTCTGCCCGGCATCGTCGAGGCCGACCACGTGCTGCGCCCCGACCTTGACGAGACGTTCGAGCTGACGAGGGCAGGCGCCGTCCGGCTGGCCGGCCTGCTGCCGCCGCGGCTGCCGCGCGAGGAGGTGGCCCATCTCGATTGGCACAACGACGTCTCTCGCCTGCTGCTGGACATCAGCGACCGGCTTTCCGCCGAGCCGGACGAGAAGAGGCGCAACGTGATGATTCGCCGTCTCCGCCGGGCGCTTTCCGGAGACGAGGCGGCGGAATAGGCGACTGGTGTCGCAGGTTGGCCTTGCCTCTGCGAAAACGTTTGGGCAACTTTCCTGCTTCGACGGAAACGGGATGCGGCACGGCCAATGGCCGACAGTCCGGCCCCGAAGCAGGATCGGCCGGGAATGACCAGGGAAACGACTTCCGCGCAGCGTTCGCGCAGCACCACCTTGCGCGACGTGGCCAAGGCGGCGGGCGTGGATGTCTCCACCGTCTCGCGGGTCCTGAAGAACGACAAGGACGTGCGGACCAGCGCGGAGACGCGCCAGCGCATCATCGATGCGGCCGAGCGGCTGAAATACCGGGCGAACCCGCTGGCGCGGGCGCTGAAGACGGCGCAGTCGCGCACCTTGCTCATCGTCGTGCCGCAGATCGAGAACCCGGTCTTTGCCTCCGCGATTCTCGGGGCGGAGGCCGAGGCGCGGGCGAGGGGATATGTGCTGCTGGTTGCCTATGACCAGAACGGCTCCGCGGCGAGCGTCTTGGAGCGGGTCTCGCAATCGAGCCTGATCGAGGGCGTCATCATCGCGAGCTTCGACGAGGATGACAGCCTGCGTCAGAGCATCGCGGCGATGAACCGCCCCTATGTGGTCATCAACCGCGTCCTTCCCGGCGATGTGCCCTGCGTCGCCGTGGATACCTGTGCGGCCAGCGCGATAGGCGTGCGGCATCTGATCGATCTGGGGCACCGGCGCATCGGGCATGTGGCGGGCCGGCTGGGGCGCTTCAACGGGAATGCCCGCCGGCAGGGCTGGGAGGAGGCGATGTCGGCTGCGGGTCTGGACCCCGATCCGCAACTGGTGGCGGAGGCGGGATACGATCCCGAGCGGGTTCCGGCGGCCGTCGACCGCCTGCTGGACCGCAAGGTGACGGCCATCCATGCCGCGACGCTGCTGACGGGGGCGGCCACCATCGCGCATCTGCACAAGCTCGGACTTGACGTGCCCGGCGATATTTCGGTCGTGACGATGCATGACGACCTTCTTGCCCGCGTGGTCTATCCCGAAATCACGACGGTCGGACTGCCCACGTCGGAAATGGGACACGAAGCCGTGAGAATGCTTGTGGATCAACTCGTGACGCCATCCGACGCAGCGTCGCAAAGGCCTCCCGTTCTGCTGCTGGCACCGGGAAATCTCGTCGTTCGGGGCTCTGCCTCTTCCCTGAAAATTTAGGTGTTGACGTCGCCGGGTCTTTTGCATTCTATTTGAACAAACGTTTGCTCAAGTGTCCGGCCGCGCGAAATCACGCCGCCGTAGTCGAGAAGGGAGGACCATGGTGAGCAGTGAAACGCGGTTCGCGGAGTTTGCGGATATCGTCGGAGCGGAGAACGTCCTGACAACCGAGGAAGATCGCAGGCGGTACGCCCACGACAAGCTGCCCTATGCGAATTACCGGGCCCGCGCCGGGGCGCTGGTCGGCACCCTGCCGGGTGTCGTCCTGCGCCCGGGATCGGCCGACGAGGTCCAGCGGATCGTGCGTCATGCCGCCAAGGCCGGTCTGCCCGTCATCCCCTATGGCAGCGGTTCCGGCGTCCTTGGCGGCACCATTCCGCTCGAGGGCGAGGTGATGATCGACATGCAGCGCATGGACCGGATCACCAGCGTCGACTACGAGAATGCGCTGGTGACGGTCCAGGCCGGCATGAACGGCGAGCTTTTCGAAGCGGAACTCAACGCGAAGGGCTACACGGTCGGCCATCTTCCCCAGTCCTTGACCATTTCCACCACCGGAGGCTGGGCCGCCTGCCGGGGCGGCGGGCAGGAGTCCAGTCGCTACGGCAAGATCGAGGACATCGTCGTCGGCCTCAAGGCAGTGCTTCCCGACGGCCGCCTGCTGGAGATCCGGCCTTTGCCGAAGCGGGCGACCGGCCCGTCGATCCGCGACCTGATCGTCGGCAACGAGGGCACGCTCGCCATCATCACCGAATTGACCCTGCGCCTGTGGAAGCAGCCCGAGGCCGAAGAGGTCATGGTGTTCGCGCTGCCGAAGCGCGCCGCAGCGCTCGGCCTTGCCCGCCGTATCATGCAGGCGGGGCTGCATCCCAGGATCGTGCGGCTCTACGACGAGCGCGAGACGGCATCGCGCACGGAAGGGGTCGCCGCCTTCGCCGACCGGCCCGTGATGGCCAATATCGTGGTCTGCGGGGAGCCGGGCCTCGTGGCTGCCGAAGCGGCACTGGTGCGCTCTTTCGCGGCCGAGGTCGAAGCGGTGGAAACCGAAACCCGGCCCTTCGACGAATGGCGGGCGACCCGTTACAAGTCGATCAGCAAGCTGTGGCAGGACAAGGGCTATTACAACGACACCATCGAGGTGACGGTGAACTGGTCGCGCGCCGCCGCGCTCTACGAGGCGATCGAGAAGCAGGTCCCGGGGATCTGTCCGGATGCGCATTTCAGCGCCCACTGGTCGCATGTCTATCCGGAAGGGGTCTGTCAGTACATGACGATCCGCCTGCCGCAAATGCCGCAGGACGAGGCCCTTCCGCTTCATGCGCGGCTGTGGGAACTGCTGGAGGGTGAAACGCTCGCCCATGGCGGCTCCATCGCCCATCACCACGGCAGCGGCCTGTTCCGAGGTCCCTGGATGGATGGCGAGCTCGGCGTCGGCATGGACCTGCTGCGCGCCGTGAAGCAGGCGATCGATCCGCAGAACCTCTTCAACCCCGGCAAGCTCGGCCTGCCGCCGCGTGCCGGCTCCATCGACCCCTATCGAGACAGGGTGGACCATGCCTGATCCGTTGCTGCTGGGCATAGACCTCGGTGCCGGCTCGCTCAAATCGACCGTGATCGACGGGGCCGGCAAGGTTCACGGCGCGGCCTCGGCCGCGGTCGAGACGCTGGCTCCGCATCCCGGGTTCAGCGAGCAGGATCCGCTCGGCTGGCGGGCGGCGATGATCGACACCCTGTCGCAGCTCTGGCGGCAGGGGATCGATCCGGCCCGGATCGGCGGCATTGCCTTCACCGCCGGCGCGCACACGCATGTTCTCGAGGATGCCGACGGCCATGCGCTTCGCCCGGCGATCATGTGGAACGACCAGCGCTCGGGACGGCAGGTCGCGGCTCTTCGCCAGACGCACGGGGATCGGATCCTGGAGTTGTCCGGCAATCTGGTCAGCGCGACCTGGACGTTGCCGCAGCTTGTGTGGACGCGCGAGAACGAGCCAGAGCTGTTTGCCCGCATCCGGCGCATACGCCCGGCCAAGGACTGGTTGCGGCGTCAGATCGACGGCAGCGATGCAACGGACATCACCGATGCCTGGGGGCTGATGCTGGCCGATGCCGGCGGCTCCGGCTGGTCGGACGAGCTTTGCCGGATGGCGGGGATCGATCCGTCCGTGCTGCCGCCCATCGTCGGCTCGACAGAGGTCACGGGAACGGTCACGGCGGCGGCCGCGCAGGCGACGGGCTTGACGGCCGGAACGCCGGTGATCTGCGGGACGTCGGACACCAATGCAGAGACCTTCTGCGGCGGCATGACCCGCGCCGGGCTCGGCGCGCTCAAGCTGGCGACCGCGGGAACCGTGTCGACGCTCACCGCAAGCCCGGCCTTCTCGGAAAAGGTCATCCATTACCCGCATCTGGTGCCTGGCCATTGCTACACGATCCTTGGAACCAATTCCTGTGCGTCGGCGCATCGCTGGCTGCGTGACACCCTGTTCGGCGCCATCGGCTTCGACGGCATGGACCGCGCCGCGCAAGGTGTGCCGCCGGGAAGCGACGGACTGGTCTTCCACCCCTATCTCAACGGCGAGCGGAGCCCCTACTGGGATCCGGACCTGAGGGCGTCCTATGTCGGCCTCGGCTTTGCCCATGGTCCGGGCCATTTCGTCCGGGCCCTCTATGAGGGCATCGCCTTCAGCCTGCGCGACTGCCTGGAAGTGCTTCGCGGGCTGGGCATGGGCTTTTCGACAGCCAGGCTGGTCGGCGGAGGCACCCGCAGCGAGCTCTGGCAGCAGATCATCGCCGATGTGACGGGCCTGGTGATCGAGATCCCGCGCGAGGGAGATGCCTCCTTCGGCGCCGCCCTGATCGCCGGTCTCGGCGCAGGCGTCTTTGCCGACACGCAGGCGGCGGCCGCCGTGATCGAGGTCAAGGCGACACGCCGGCCCGACCCGGAAGCCGCGCGGCGCTACGAGGAGGGTTTTGCCGTCTACCGCGAAACCAAGGACGCGCTGACGCCCGTCAACCACCGCATCGCCGCAGCCGGCAGGGAAGGGAACTGATGGCCGAAGTGAGCCTGCGCAACCTGCGCAAGACCTATGGCGGCGTGACCGCCGTCGAAGGGGTCAACCTGGACATTGCCAAGGGCGAGCTGATCGTCCTGCTGGGGCCGTCGGGCTGCGGCAAGTCGACAACGCTTCGCATGGTGGCGGGTCTGGAGAGCATTTCCGGCGGGGAGCTGTTCATCGGCGAACGCGATGTCACCAACCTGGAGCCGAAGGATCGCGATATCGCGATGGTGTTCCAGAACTACGCGCTTTATCCGCACAAGACGATACGCGCCAATCTGGGCTTCGGCCTGAAGATGCGCGGCATGACCGCCGCCGACACGGCCCGTCGCGTCGAAGAAGTCGCCGAGATGCTGGCGATCACGCATCTGCTGGAGCGCAAGCCGCGCCAGCTTTCCGGCGGGCAGATGCAGCGTGTGGCACTTGGCCGGGCGCTGGTGCGCGATCCGGCGGTGTTCCTGCTCGACGAGCCGCTGTCGAACCTCGACGCGAAACTCCGGGTGCGCATGCGCGAGGAGATCGCGCTGCTGCAGAAGCGCATCGGCAAGGCGATGGTCTACGTCACCCACGACCAGACCGAGGCGATGACGCTGGCGGACCGCATCGTGATCATGCGCGACGGCCACGTCCAGCAGATCGGCGCGCCGCTGGAGGTCTATGACCGGCCGCGCAACGTCTTCGTCGCCGGCTTCATCGGATCGCCGGAGATGAACCTCTTTCCCGCCGAAATCGGCGAGGGTCGCCTGCGCATGGGGCCGTCCGACGAGATGTCGCTGCCGGCGCCGTCCGGCGCGCCCGACGGGCCGGTGGTCGCCGGCGTGCGGCCCGAAGCGCTCTTCGTCGCCGACGAGGGCATTCCCTTCGTTGTCCGCGCCGTCGAGCAACTGGGCTCGCAGACCTTGCTGATCGGCAGGATCGGCGAGCACCAGCTGCGCGTCATGGAGGACCGGCGCGACGACATCCGCGCCGGCGACACGGTGAACGTGTCGGCCGATCCGGCGGGCATCCATCTCTTCGACAAGGAGACCGAACTGCGACTGGCGCTGTCCGCCTCTGCGGAACCAGCGCGGGACTGAACGATACAACCGCGGCGGAGGACGCGGGGCAACTCGGGAGGAGACATCATGAAGAATTCAGGCAATTCACGGCTGATCACGCGGCGCCAGACCCTGCAAGGGGCCGGCGTGCTGGGCCTTGGCGCGGCGCTGTCGAGCCTCGGCGCACCCGCCCTCAGGGCGCAGGGACGCAAGGAAATCCGGTTCCTCAACTGCGAGACGGGCAAGGATACGCTCGCCTTCTTCGACAGGATCGCGAAGGAGTACCAGGAGAAGACCGGCATCGAGGTGCGGATCGATTCCGTTCCCCTTGGCGAGGCCTTCACCAAGATCACCAACGGCATCCGCAGCGGAACGCCCTACGACATCGCCAATGTCGGCTTTATCGGACACGTCCTGATCCTGGCCGACCAGGGGCAGATCGTGCCGCTGAACGAACTCACCGATCCGTATGAATGGGGCAACAACATCCTGTTCCCGATGGACGACAAGGTCTACTGGTACCCGTTCGACTACAACCTTTCGGTCATCTACTACCGCAAGGACCTCTACGAGCAGAAGGGCCTGTCGATCCCCAACACCTGGGACGATTTCGTCGCCAACTGCCAGGCCACCATCGAGGGCCGGCGCAAGGGTTGCCTGTTCCCCATCGGATCGAACGGCGCCACCAACTGGATGTCGGTCGCCTTCATGTGGGCCGAGGGCGTCAAGCTGTTCGACGACCAGTGGAATGTCACCCTGGACGCCGAAGGCATGAAGTCCAAGGCCGCCGCCTATCTCGACTTCATGGAGCGGCTCTACCCGACCATGCCCCCGGGCGCGATCCAGGCCGATTACGCGACCGTGTTGTCCAATGTCGTCGGCGGGTCCGTCGCGCATGGCGCCTATGCGGGCCGGGTGCTGGAAGCTGCGGAGCGGGACAATCCGCAGGTCGCGGAAAACCTCGGCATCATGCCGTACATGGACAGCGCCGGGAACAACAAGGCTGTCAGCCACGGCTATGACGGCTGGGTGGTCCTGAAGACCGACAATACCGGCCCGGCGATGGAGTTCATGCGCTGGATGACCACCGACCGCCTGGTCGACTTCCTGCACACCGCGCCCGTCCACTTCCAGCCGGCGCGGCTCGACATCTATGACAATGACCGCTGGCGCGACAACGCGATGATCAAGAAGTATTCCGAACAGATCGAGACGATGCGCGGCATGGTCACCGACGACAAGATGCTGGTCACCTCAATCGACACCCAGGGACCGCATCCCGACATTCGCCCGGGCAAGGTGTTCGAGGCCTTCGTCATGCCGGAGATGCTTCAGAACAAGCTCATCAAGGGCATGTCGTCGATGGAGGCCGTCGAGACGGCGGCGGCGCGGATGCGCGACCTGGTGAACTGACCACCGGTTTCGTTCCCGACACCATTCCGGAGGCGGCGCTGCTTGCCGCCTCCGGCCTTCCGGATTGCAAAAAGGGTGCAAGAATGACCCGCTGGATGCTGCCGGCCTTCCTGGCTGTAGGCGTGATCGTGACATTGCTGCTGATCGTCGGTCCGGCGGTCTATGCCGTGTCGCTGAGCTTCTTCGACCTGCCGTCGCTGACCTCCGACCCGGTCTGGGTGGGGTTGGCGAAATACCAGGCCGTGCTGGCAAGCGCGGAGTTCTGGAACGCGCTGTGGAACGGCATCGTCTATGCCGGGCTGGCGATCGTTCTTCAGGTGGTGCTGGGCATCAGCTTCGCGCTCATCCTGCACCAGCCGTTCCGTGGCCGGGCTCTGGTGCGCGGCATGGCGTTCCTGCCCTATCTGCTGCCGACGGTGATTGCGGTGCTGACCTTCAAATGGATGGTCGACGGATCGCTGGGCATCGTCACCATCCTGATGGACGATTGGGGCCTGCCGCCGATCTACTGGTTCGAAACCGAGCAGGCGGCGATGATATCGGTGATCCTGATTTCGGTCTGGCTGTGGACGCCCTTCGTCACCACCACCTTCCTGGCCGGACTGCAGACGGTGCCGACCCAGCTCTACGAGGCTGCCCGCGTCGACGGCGCCGGGCCCGTCCGCCGGTTCTTCCATGTCACGCTTCCGGTGCTGCGGCCGATCCTGACGGTGATCGTGCTGCTGCGCGGGGTGTGGATGTTCAACAAGTTCGACGTCATCTGGCTGACGACGGGCGGCGGGCCGCTTGGGGCGACCGAGCATCTGCCGATCCTGTCCTACCGGACGGCCTTCGCGCTCTACGACATCGGTACGGGCGCGGCGGTCGCGACGATCTCCTTCCTGTTCCTGTCGCTCGCCGTTTTCCTCTATTTCCGAGCCTTTCCCATGGAGGACGATGCATGACAACCGCATCGCGCCGGCCGCTCGCCCGTATCGGCCTCTATCTCGCGGCGATCGCCATCGCGCTCTACAGCGCCTTTCCCATCTACTGGATGGTGTCGTCGTCCCTGCGTCCGACGCCGGAGATGCTGCTCAACCCGACGCTCGTGCCGACCGAGCTGACCTTTCGGTACTATTACAGCCTGCTTGCCCAGACCGATTACCCCCGGCAGTTCCTGAACAGCCTGATCGTCGCCCTGTCGACGGTGGTGCTGACCATGTTCCTGTCGGTGATGATCGCCTATGGCGTCACCCGGCAGAGGATCCGGGGCAAGAAGGCGATCATCGCCGGCATGCTCTATGCCTACATGTTCCCGCCGCTGCTGCTCGCCATCCCGCTCTACGCGATGTTCACCAAGGTCGGGCTGAACGACACGCTCTTTTCCCTCGTTATCTCGCATCTGACCATGACCATGCCGCTCGGGGTCTGGTTCCTGTGGGGGTTCTTCAAGGCGATGCCGTTCGAACTGGAGGAGGCGGCGATGGTCGATGGCTGCACGCGGCTCGGGGCCTTCCTGAGGGTGGTGCTGCCGCTCTCCGTGCCGGGGCTGGTGACGGTGGCGATCTTCGCCTTCCTGCTGTCCTGGACCGACTACACGTTCGCGCTGGTGATGATCGGCTCGGACGTGAACAAGACCGTGCCGCTCGGGCTTGCCTCCATGATCGGTGCGTTCGACCTGCGCTGGGGCGACATCATGGCCGGATCGACGCTGATCGCGATGCCGCTGTTCATCGCCTTCATCCTGCTGTCGCGCTATTTCGTGCAGGGCCTGACGGCCAGCGCGGTGAAAGGTTAGGTCATGGCTCTGCGTATTCTCGGCGCCCCGCAACGCTACGTCCAGGGACCCGGCGCGGTTGCCACGCTCGCCGAGGAGGTCGAGCGGCTGGGAGGAGGCCCGGTTGCCATCGTGATCGATCCGGTTGCCCGCGACCTGCTCGGCGAACAACTCGGGCAATGCCTTCCGCAGGCGCGTCTGCTGTCCTTCGGGGGCGAGTGCACGGCGGAGGAGATCGAGGCGCGCGCCGCTGAGATCGGCGAAGCGCGCCTGATCCTGGGCATTGGCGGGGGCAAGGCGATCGACACGGCCAAGGGTGCGGCGATCCTGCGCGACCTGCCGGTTGCGATCGTTCCAACGATCGCCTCCAACGACAGCCCGACCAGCCACATCGCGGTGGTCTATACCGCCGATCACGCGGTCGAGGGCGTGCGCCACATGCGGGCCAATCCGGTTCTGGTGCTGGTCGATACGGCCGTCATCGCGTCCGCGCCGCGCCGCTTCCTGGCCGCCGGCATCGGCGATGCCATGTCGAAACCCTATGAGCTGGCCGGGGCACTGGCGGGGGGCGGCCTCAACTTCTTCGGCGGCACCCCGACCGAGCTGACCAGGGCCATCGTCGAACGTGCCGGAACCATCCTGCTGGAGGACGGGGAAGCGGCGATGCGGGCCGGGGAGCCGGACGAAGCCTTCGAGCGGGTCGTCGAGGCGGCGATCCTTCTGAGCGGGCTGGCGTTCGAAAGCGGCGGGCTTTCCATCGCACACTCCATGGTGCGCGGGTTCTCGGCCATGCCGCAGCTCGCCCGTCTCCTGCATGGCGAGATGGTGGCGCTCGGCACGCTGACGCAGCTCGCCGCCGGGCAGGGCAGCGAGGCGGAGATCGCGCAGCTTTCGGCCTTCTTCCGGCGGATCGGATTGCCGGTGTCGTTCGCGGAATTCGGGCTGACCGAGGAGGCCGATTTCCGGAAGATGGCCGAGATCTCCCTGACGGCGCCCTATGCCGGGAACTACATGCGCCGGCTGGAGCCGGACGATCTGGTCGCGGCCATGCGCGCCCTCGACGGGCGGTCTTGATGAGCCCATCACACCTGCGGGGAACTTCCATGCGAACGGCAATTGTAACGGGCGGGGGAACCGGCATCGGGCGCGCGACGGCGGAAGGACTGGTCGGGCGCGGCTGGAACGTCGTCGCGGCGGGCCTGGAACGCGACGACGCGCTGTCGAGCGAGGTTTCCTTCATCGAATGCGACATCACTGACGCGACCGCCCGCAAGGCGCTCTTCGCCTCGGTGCCGGAGTTGCACGGGCTCGTCAATTGCGCCGGTGTGATCCGCTTTGACGACGAATGGACGGAGGACGGTTTTCGCAAGGTGATGGACATCAATGTCGGCGGCAGTTTCGCTGCGGCCAACGCCGCCCTGCCGGCGCTTGAACGCGCGGGCGGCGCGGTCGTCAACATCGCCTCGATGTGGAGCTGGTTCGGCAACGCGGCGGCGCCCGCCTACTCCGCGAGCAAGGGGGCCGTCTCCTCCATGACGCGTTCGCTGGCGGTTGCCTGGGGCGGGCGCGGCGTTCGCGTCAATGCGGTGGCGCCGGGCTGGGTCGACACGAAACTGTCGGCCCGGGCGAAGGCGGATCCGGTACGCGGACCGCGGATCGAGGCGCGCATACCTCTCGGTCGCTGGGCGCAGCCTGCCGAGATTGCCTCGGTCATCGCCTTCCTGCTGTCGGAGGAGGCCTCCTACGTTCACGGGGCAATCATCCCCGTCGATGGCGGTTATCTGGCCGCCTGACCCGGGCAAGAACCTGGTGTCGTACCGCTACTGATAATCGGAGAAATCCGGCGCCGGCAGGAGTGTCGACAGCCTCGGGCGGTGGCGTCCGCCGAGGACATGGAAGATGTCCCCGAAGATATAGGTCCAGGGCACCGGATAGCGCGATATCTCGCCATCATGGACATCGCCCGGGCGCTCGCGCGGAGAACGCGCAGGGTTCTCGACCAGCGCCGGAAGCAATGCGTCGAGCCGCCGGTTCATCTCCTCCCACCAGGCCTTCGCGAAGGGCGTTTGCGGTTTGAACACGAAGGCGCAGCAGCCGATCAGGCTGCGGAACTGCAGCTGCAGCCACTTGCGATGCAGGTAGGCGCCGACCCGTTGGTCGAGGCTTTCACCCAGCAGGCAGCTTGAAGAGTACATGTTGGAAATCGCGCCGGGGGAGGGCTCCCGGTAGCCGGCGGCCCAGATCGCGGCGTTCCCGTCCAGCAGCCGGAAGGCCGGTTCCCAGCTGTGGTAGTGGGGCTTGATGTCGGCATAGCCGCCGCCATGGTGCAGCATGGCGTAGCAGCGCAGGAAATCGGCCCGATGCGCGAGATTGAGATAGGGATAGGCGGGATGCAGATCGCTGGCGGGGATGAAATCCGCCACCTGCTCGGCCGTGATCAGCTCGATCCTGCAGCCTGAGTGGTAGCGAAGCGCGGCAAGCCCTTTCTTCCGGTTCTCCGTCAACGGGTTTTCCCCGGTCCAGAAACAGAAGATCCGGCGCTCGAGCATGGGTTCGCATCCCGCGGGAGAAGGGCTGGCGGAGGTGCGGAAGCACGGACGCTGCCGGTCCCGCTGACATTGCTCCTAGCTAGCACGGCCCGGATGCGTGCGCAGCCCTGCGATTTCGCAGCCTGCACCCGCCTCCGGCCCGTTCGCGGTTCAGAACGTCTCGCGTTCGCCGGTGACGCTTTCCAGGAACTCCCGGTCGAGGCGCACGCCGATGCCCGGGCCTTGCGGCACCGCCATCATGCCGTCCTCGGTCTCCAGGCTTTCCACGATGATGTCCTTGCGGAAATAGCGGCTGGCGCTCGAGGTGTCGCCCGGCTTGCGGAAGTTCGGCAGAGTGGAGAGGTGGATGTTGTGGGCGCGGCCGATGCCGGCCTCGAGCATGCCGCCGCACCACACGGGCACGGCCCAGGCGGCGGCGATGTCGTGGATGCGCATCGCCTCCGCATGGCCACCGACCCGGCCCACCTTGATGTTGATGACCCGGGTTGCATCGTTGGCCATCGCCTTGCGGGCGTCTGCGGCCGAGCGAATGCTTTCGTCGAGGCAGATCGGCGTGACGATTCGCTGCTGCAGCACGGCATGGTCGTGCAGGTCGTCATAGGCAAGCGGCTGCTCGATGTATTCGAGGTCGAAGGCGTCGAGGGCGCGCATCACCTTGGTGTCGGCGAGCGAGTAGGCTGTGTTGGCATCGACGCTGAGCCGGGCGCCGGGCAGGGCGGTCCGAACGGCCGAGACAAGCGCGATGTCATGCCCGGGCTGGATCTTCAGCTTGATCCGCTTGTAGCCCTCGGCGTGATGGCGTTTCGCCGCCTCGACCGTTGCCTCGATCGTGTCGATGCCGAGCGAGACACCGACGGCGACCTTGTCGCCGGAGCCGCCAAGCAGGGTCTTGAGCGGCAGGCCGAGGGACTTCGCCCACAGGTCCCAGAACGCCATCTCCACGGTCGCCTTGGCCATCCAGTGGCCGCGCCAGGGGGCGAGCAGGCGTTCGAGTTCGCCCGGGTTGGAGAAGCTCTTGCCGACGACATTCGGCAGGATCGCCTCGCGCAGGAAATGGGTGGTGGCCGATATCGTGTCGTCGAGATAGTCCGGCAGCGGGTCCATGACGCCCTCGGCGATGCCTTCCAGCTCGCCGGACTTCAGCACCAGAACGGGCAGGACCTTCTCGCGCATGGTTCCCGTCGAGGTGGTGAAAGGGTTGATCAGCGGCAGGTGAACGATGCGCAGTTCGGCGCTGTCGATGGTCAGGGCTGCGGATTGCCGGGCGGCAAGCGGAGAGGTCATCTGGGGTCCTCGAAGGATGCTGGAAAAGCTGGAAAGCGGTCGTCGCCTGTCAGCTGGCGAGCGGAACGGTGAGCGCGGAGGCAAGCAGGCGGCGGGTGTAGTCATGCGCCGGGCCGGCGAAGAGGCGCTCTGCCTCGGCCAGTTCGACAATCCTGCCCTCCTGCATCACCGCGACCCGGTCGGCGATATATTCAACAACGGCGAGATCGTGGCTGATGAACAGATAGGTGAGGCCGAACTCGGCTCGCAGCTCCATCAGGAGGTTGAGCACTTCCGCCTGGACGGAAACGTCGAGCGCCGAGGTCGGCTCGTCGCAGATGACGATCTCGGGGCGGGAGATGAGCGCCCGGGCGATCGCCACACGCTGTCGCTGGCCGCCTGACATCTGGCTCGGATAGGCGTCGAGCATGCGCGCGGGCATGCGCAGGATGTCGAGCAGTTCGCGCACCCGCGCGAGCCGCTCGGATGCTGCCACGCCGCCGGCGATGACCAGTGGCATCTCGATGAGCTGGCGCACGGTCTTGCGCGGGTTGAGCGAGGAATAAGGGTCCTGGAACACCGGCTGGACGCGCGCGGCGAACTTGCGCCGGGCGATCGAGGAAACCGGCTTGCCGTCGAGAAAGACCTCGCCCGAGGTCGGTGCCTCGAGGCCGAGCAGGATGCGGGACAGGGTGCTCTTGCCGCTGCCCGATTCCCCGACCAGCGCCAGCACCTCGCCCCGCCGGAGATCAAGACTCACTCCGGCAAGCGCGTCGAGGTTTTTGGGTTTGCCGAAGAGGCCGCCGCTGAGCTGATAGGTGCGTCGGATGTCCCGGATTTCCATAACCGGATCGGTCGTGCTGCCTGTCACGGGCGTATCTCCCGGCTCGCGGTGTCGTCCGCTTCCTCGCTCCAGCGGATGGCGCCCAGCGTGTCGCGGCCCCAGCGCATGCCGCGCCGCGGCACGGAGGAGAGCAGCGCCCTCGTGTAGGGGTGCTTTGGACGGCTGAGGAGGTCGTCGACCGGTCCGCCGTCGACCGTGCGCCCGCCATACATGACCTGGACGCGATGGGCGATGCGCGAGACGACGCCGATGTCGTGGCTGATGAAGACCATGGCGAGGCCGCGCTCCTGCTGCAGCCCGGCGATGAGGTCGAGGATCTGCGCCTGTACCGTCACGTCGAGCGCCGTTGTCGGCTCGTCGGCGATGATCACCTCGGGATCGCACAGGAGTGCCATGGCGATCATCACCCGCTGCCGTAATCCCCCGGAGAGCTGGTGCGGGTAGACGTCCATTCGCTCGCGCGGATGCGGGATGCCGACCCGGTCGAGCAGGTCGATGGCGCGTTCGCGCGCCTCCTTCATCGGCGTCCTGCGATGGCGGAGCCAGGTTTCGGTGAGCTGCCGCCCGACGGTGAGCACCGGATTGAGGGCGGTCATCGGTTCCTGGAAGATCATCGCCATGCGCTCGCCGCGCAGGTCCGCCATTCGCCGCTCGCCCAGCGTCAGGAGATCGGTCTCGCCAAGGCGCATCTCGTCGGCGGTGACGGCGATGCGTTCGGGCAGCAGGCGCATCACGGCCATCGAGGTGACCGACTTGCCGCAGCCGCTTTCGCCGACGATGCCGAGCGTTTCGCCGGCCGCGACTTTCAGGTCGACGCCGCGCACGGCGGCGAGCGGTCCGGCATGGGTGGGGATGGAGACTTCGAGATTGCGGACACTGAGCACGGTCATCCCCGTCCCTCCGGGGTGAGAACGTCGCGCAGGCCGTCGCCGATCAGGTTGATGCCGAGCACGAGGATGGCGATGGCCGCGCCGGGAAGTGCGATCAGACGGGCGTCGAAGAAGACCATGCCCTTGCCCTCCGACACCATCAGTCCCCATGAAGGGGTCGGTGGCTGAACGCCGAGACCGAGGAAGGAAAGCGCCGATTCCAGCAGGATCGCATGGGCCACCTCGAGCGAGCCGATGACGACCAGCGGCCCGACGAGATTGGGCAGCAGCTCGACGATCAGGATGCGCGGCGTCGAGGCGCCCATGGCGCGCGCGGCGGTGACGAATTCCTGGTTACGCAATTGCTGGGTGGCGGAGCGCACGACGACGGCGAAGCGGTCCCACAGCAGCAGGCTGAGCACCGCGACGACGATCCACAATTCACCGCCGAACAGCGACACGACGGCAAGGGCGACGAGCACCACGGGCAGCGCCAGGCGCACGGAGACGATGAAGGTGACGAGGCTGTCGACCTTGCCGCCGAAATAGCCGGCGAGAAGCCCGAGCGTGGTGCCGATGATGCCGGAGCCGAGCGCGGCGGTGAGGCCGATCAGCATCGAGACGCGGGCCCCGTAGAGGATGCGGGAGAAATAGTCCCGGCCGAGCGCGTCGGTGCCGAAAATGTGCTCCCACGAGCCCTTGTCGGACCAGACCGGAGGCACGAGCCGCTTGCTGAGATCCTGAAGGTAGGGATCGTGCGGTGCGATCAGAGGGGCGGCAAGCCCGACAAGCAGCACGGCAAGGACGATCGTACCGCCGATCAGCAGGCCGCGATGCGCCCTTGCGCGCTTCATCAGGATGCGGCGGGGCGAGGGATGGGGAAGACTGGAGGCGACGGTCATCGGGTCAGCTCACGCGGATGCGGGGATCGAGCCAGGCGTTGATCACGTCGGCAAGGAAGGTCAGCCAGACATAGATCATCGCGTAGACGAGAATGATCGCCTGGATGGTCGGGAAATCGTTGCGGGCGATGCTTTCCCAGGCGAGCAGGCCGACACCGCGAATGCCGAACACGCTCTCCACGACGACCGAGCCGCCGAGGATGAAGCCGAATTCGACCGCGGCGACGCTGATCACCGGCAGGATGGCGTTGCGGATGGCGTGGCCGAACAGGACCTGGCGCGGCAGCATGCCCTTGGCCCGCGCCGTGCGGACATAGTCGGAGGCGAGCGCATCGATCATGCCGGCACGGCACAGGCGCAGCATGGAGGGCGCGGCGTAGTAGCCCAGCACCAGCGCCGGCAGCACGAAGTGGGCAAGCGTCTGGGAACCGGAGACCGGCAGCACCCGCAGCTTGACGGCGAAGAGCCAGATCAGCATCAGTCCGAGCCAGAAGCTTGGCGTCGCCTGGCCGATGGTGCCGAAGGTGAGGGCGGCACGGTCGGACACCTTGTTCTGGCGCATCGCGGCGATGATGCCGAGCGGGATCGACAGGACCAGCGCGACGATGATGGCGAGAACGCCGAGCGTCGCGGTCGCCGGAAAGCGCTCCGCGAGCAGGCTGACGACAGGCTTGCTGAAATAGATGCTGTCGCCGAAATCGCCGCGCGCCGCATTGGCGACCCAGGCGCCATACTGGACGAGGATCGGCCGGTCGAAGCCGTAGCGGGTGCGGATGACGGCGATGTCGTCTTCCGTGGCGCCTTCGCCGGCGATCGCGATCGCGGGGTCGCCGGAGACGAACATCAGGCCGAAGCTGATGCCGGAGACGACCAGGGCGACGAGGGCGGCGATCGCCAGTCTCTTGAGGGTGAAGCGGAGCATGCCGGGCCTTTGCGGGAAAGCTGTGCCACGGCGCGAGACATCGCGGCAGTCAGCGAAAATGAACGGGTCCGGCGCCGCATCCGGGCGCGGCGCCGGACCCCTTGCCGTTACTTCCAGCTTGTCGCGTAGAAGCGCGGCAATTCGTCAGCCGACGGCGTGAAGTCGAGCTGCGCGTTGTAGGTGTAGTTCTTGGTGTAGCTGAACAGCGGCAGCCAGTAGACCTCGTCGGCGATCAGCTGGAGGGCCTCCGTGTAACCGGCCTTGCGCACGAAGGCATCCGTCGCCAGATCGGCGCGGCGGACGGCTTCCTGGAGGGCCGGATCCTTGGCCGGATCGTCCGGACCGCCACCGAAGAAGTAGCTGGTGATGGCAGAGACGTCGGGGATCGAGGACGAACCCCAGGTCATGTTGGCAACCGGCGCCTTCCCTTCCCGGATCAGGTCGCGTGCGGCGGCGTATTTCATCCAGCGCAGGTTGGCCTTGATACCGACCTTGGCGAGATCGCCCATGATCGCCTCGGTCACTTCACGGTCACGATAGCCGTAGAGGTCGACGCTGAAGCCGTCCGCCTTGCCGGCTTCGGCAAGCAGGGCCGTTGCCTTCGCCGGGTCGTAGTCATAGGCGGCGACGTCGTCGGTGCAGCCGAACTGGGTCGGGTGGCAGGCGGCATTCACCACCTGGCTGTTCTCGCCCATCAGGTACTTGGCGATGCGGGCCCGGTCGATGGCGTGGCCGACGGCCTTGCGCACGCGCACGTCGGTGAAGACGTCGGTGCCGCTCGTGCCCTTCACGTCGAAGGTCAGGTAGCTGATGCGCATGGTCGGCGCGTTGACCGACGTCAGGTGCGGTGCCTCGGCAAGGGCGGCGGCCTGGTCGTTGCTGATGCCCCAGACCCAGTCGACGCCGCCGGTCATCAGCTCGGCGATCTGCGTTGCGCCGTCCGAGATGGTGCGGTAGGTGATCGCGCCGATGGTCGGCTTACCCTTGGGGCTGCCCTCGAAATAGGCCTCGTTGGCTTCCATCGTCACCGTGTCGCCGGTACCGAAGCCCGTCACCTTGTAGGGGCCGGTGCCGTTCGCCGGGACAGCGGCGAAGCGCTTGTTGCCGTCGCTGCCGGCCTCGGCCTTGTCGAAATGTCCCTCGGCCATGATCGGCAGCACGAGGGCCAGATAGGAGAGGGCGGCGGGGAAAGGCTCGTTGAGATGCAGGCGGACCGAATTGTCGCCGATCTTCTCCACGCTCTTCAGCCACTTGATGTCGCCGTAGTTGAGGACGGCGTTCTTCGGGTCGACGACGAAGTTCAGCGTGTAGACCACATCCTCGGGACCGAAGCTGCTGCCGTCATGGAACGTGACGCCGTCGCGCAGGTCGAATTCGAGCGTGTAGGGGTCGACCTGGCGCCAGGCCGTGGCCAGAAGCGGCTCGAAGGTCTGGGCGGCCTGGTCCCAGTAGACGAGCCCGTCATAGACATGCTGCGAGACAACGACCGCCTCGCGGGACGTGTCGAAATAGGTGTCGGCCGCGGTCAGTTCCTTTTCCGCCGACCACACGAGCGTGTTCTCCGCGGGTCCGGCAAGGGCCGGGCTGGCGAAGGGAGCGGCGAGGAAGAGGGATGCGGCAAGTGCCGTTCCGAATTTCAAGCTGTTCAGGGACATCTGGACCTCCTGGGCGCTGGATCGCCCTTAATCGATATTTTGTTACGATTATCAAATAATGATTATCGACATCGTTATTTAAACGTGGCAACTTATTGCTTGTCAAGCGCGGCCGTCTCGTGCGGCAAATGAGGCGAGGGGAGCGACGACACGCCATGAACGAACAGGCCAGGCCACCGGTGCTTGCCAGCACGCTCGAACGGGGGATGCGGGTGCTGGCGCTTTTCCGCGACAACCACGCCCCGCTCAGCTTGACGGAAATCGCCGAGGCGGCGGGGCTGGAGAAGAGCGCCGCACAGCGGTTGACCTACACGTTGCACGCGCTTGGTTATCTTGACCGCGACGAGAAGACCCGCCGCTATCGGCCGGGTCTCCGGATGCTCGATCTCGCCTATGCCTTTCTCATTCACGACCGGCTTCTGGAGCGCGCGTTGCCGCGCATGATCGAGGCGAGCCGGACATTCCGGAGCACCGTCAATCTCGGCGTTCTCGACGGTCACGAGGTCGTCTACAAGGCCCGGATTCCTCATACGAGCCTTGCCTATGACACGACGCTGATCGGCGTGCGCCAGCCGGCGGCGGTGACGGCGGTGGGGCAGGTGATCGCCGCCTTCTCGCCGCCCGAGGTGCTGGAGCGGATGATGGAGCCGGGCCTGCCGGAGCCGGTGACGCCCTTCACCTGCCAGGATCCGAAGATCGTGCGGGCGCGCGTCGCCCAGGCGCAACGCGACGGCTATGTCATCTCGGTGCAGCAGATCATGGTGCAGGAGATCGTCATCGCTGCGCCCGTGATCGGGGCGAACCGGCAGGCGGTCGCGGCGATCAGCATGCCCGTCTATCTGCCCGAATGGGACGAGGAGCGGGTGCGCCGCGAACTCGTGCCGGCAATCACCGACGCATCGCGGACGATTTCCTCGATCGTGGCGCTGAGCTGACGCGGGCCGCCGTCACATGACCTGGAGTGTCGCGGCGGCGAGGGCCGCATAGCGGCCGGTCTTGGCAATGGCGACCAGCACGAGAAACACGACGAAGCGCTCGCGCATGATGCCGGCCGCCAGCGTCAGGGGGTCGCCGATCACCGGCATCCAGGAAAGCAGCAGCGACCATTTCCCGTAGCGCGCGTACCAGCCCTGCGCCCGCGCCAGCGCGGCTTCGCCGACCGGGAACCAGCGCCGGCCGCGAAACCGCTCGATGCCCCGTCCCAGCATCCAGTTGATGATCGAACCGAGCGTGTTGCCAAGGCTTGCCACGACGACAAGGCCGCCCACCGGGTGCCCGGCCAGCAGCAGGCCGGCAAGCAGCCCTTCCGATTGCAGCGGCAGCAGCGTTGCCGCTCCGAAAGCGGAGAGGAACAGCCCCCCGTAGATGCCAAGCAGCAGCATGTGTCGCGGCGATCCTTCCGTCCCGTTTGTCCAGCAGCCTATAGGCCAGCGGGCGGCCGCCGTCACGCGCGGAGGAGCGGATCAGGCATCGCTGGAAAGGGCCCGGATGGGGAAGGAGCGTCCGCCGGGCCCGCCAGCTGGGGTGGGAAAGGCGCTGGCACTGGTCCGGCGGACGCGAAGGGTTTTTATCCGCGACATGTTTTACGTCGATGGGGCGTCGCGGTTCGTTGTGTGGCGGCGGGCGGGAGACGGGCTGACCTTCCGTCGACCGGCAGTGCCGCTTATTCGATGAACCAAGAACCGTGCCAAGTGCGAGATGGTGGCGTTCCTGACGGAAAACCGTGCACCGGGCGCGCTTGGCCGCGTCAAGGCTGCGGTGGTGACCTGTTCGATCCGCATATGGCATCGGTGGATTCGCGTTTCGCGAAGAAACATTCCCGATTTGCAATCGTATTCAGTTTGTCGCTCCGCGAAGTTCGTTGCGCGGATCGTGAAATGATCGGAAAGACCGGGGTGATGACCGGTCGTCAACGTTCGGGAAGCATCCACGGGATCGACGCAGGTGGCCTGGCGGCCGGCTGGCGTGAAATGAGCCGGGGCCGCTGATGGCGGCTTGCTTGCGCATCGTCCAGGGGGAGTTGCTCTTCGCCGGTGAACCGCTTTTGAAGCGGTGTGGTACGCCCAACGGAAGTAGACAGAGAAAAGAAAAACAATGGCTTAGGCGAAAAATCGTCTAACCAACGAGCCATTGATTCACATAGCAAAATTAGGAAATCTCCTAACCGTTCCAAGTGAGTGGAAGGTCTTCCGCCGATACAGTGCCACAACCGAATTCGTTCTGCTGATACAGGTCTTTATGTCGAGCGACCGCGCCGGGATCAAATCACGCTCCCGCAACCAAAACAAAGAATCAAGAACTTCGCTAAGCCAATCGGTGGCTTTTTTTGTTTTGGTTGCTCACTGCCTGGTTCATAAAAATCAATGACTTAGGTTCACAGGTTCAAATCGTGGGTCGTGTATCCCGCAACCGACCACACACCGGCGGAGATCGTCGCATTGTCCGAAATTTGCATACAGACTTCGGACTCCTTGCTTGCAGGGTGTCCGAAATAGAACTACAAATTTCGGACATGGTGGACACTGCAGTAGATTTAAAAACCGCGATCCTGAAGCGTATCGAAAAGGGTGCGACAAGAGGAGTCTGGACGCCGCGAGACTTCCTCGACCTTGGCGCGCGCGACGCCGTGGATAAGACACTGCAGCGGCTGACACGCGCTGGAAGTTTGCGGCGGGTGGATCGGGGGCTTTACGACAAACTGTCGTTCAACAGTCTGACACAGAAAAGCAATCCTCCCGACCCAAGACAGGTTATCGAGGCCATCGCCCGGCGGGACCAGATCCGCGTACTCGTCGACGGTATGACTGCCGCCAATGATCTCGGACTTACGAATGCGGTTCCTGCAAAAATCGTAGTGCACACGGATGCGCGGCTCAAGTCGATCTCGCTTGGCCAACTTGGAATCACGTTCAAACCAACCGCTGCGAGCAAGCTGTACTGGGCCGGCCGGCCGGCCATGCGCATCGTCCAGGCATTGCATTGGCTACGGGACACCATGGGCCAGGTCGATGACGACGCAATTCTCAAGCGTCGTCTGAACGCAATTCTTCATAATCCGAAAGATGGGCAGGTGCTTCGGACTGACCTGTTGACGGGCCTGTCGACGTTGCCGAGCTGGATGCAGAGCCTGTTGCGGCCGATGTTGAAAGAATAGGCTGGCACATGATGAACCCCGCATTCGATCAGGTCATCGCAGCAGACGATGAGACAAGGTTGGGTCTTTACACGACGACAGCGCAACGCCTCGGTACGACGCCCCAGAATGTCGAAAAAGACTTCTGGGTCTGTTGGACCCTTGATGTGCTCTTCAATGGATTGGCAGACCGGCCACGCTTGCTGTTCAAGGGCGGCACATCGCTCTCCAAAGGGTTTGGCCTGATCAAGCGCTTCTCGGAAGATATCGATGTCACTGTCTTTCGTGACGATCTGGGAGAAGCGGCCTCAATCGAAGAGCTGGAGGCTCTCAGTGGTAAGAAACGCGGCAAAGCTCTGGATGCAATCAAAGCAGCGTGCGAGGCTTACATCAATGGCCCGTGCCTAGCGGAGCTGTCCGCGATCATAGGTGAAACGGCCAACCGCAATGGGTTAAGCACGGAACAGTTCCGCATTGAGCCCGACCCCGAAGACAGTCAGGCGCTCTATGTGCGTTATCCGACGGCAACGCCCGAAGATGCCTATGTCGGCAAGGCTGTAAAGATCGAGTCCGGCGCGAAGTCGGCTCTCGATCCCAATTCAGTTCGCGTCATCCGGCCATATCTGGAAAGCGATATCCTAGGTATCGATCTGGGTGTCGGTAACGTCACAACAGTCGATTCTGAACGAACCTTTTGGGACAAGGTCGTGATCCTGCATGGGCTTCGGCGCTGGTTCGATAATCGTGGCGAACTCAAGGGAAACGGTCAGCGGGTTTCGCGCCACTACTACGACCTATTCCAGTTGCTGGCTTCAGGAGCCGGGCAGAGGGTGTTGAAAGATCGCGAACTGGGCGCCGACTGCGTGGCCCATGCCCGCATGTTCTTCAATCGCCCGGCCTTCGATCTCGCGACGGCAACGCCCCCCACATTCTCCCTTCGGCCCGAGGGCAAGATGCTCGATGACCTCAGGCGCGACTATCGCGCCATGTCGGGCATGATCTTCGGAGAAGCTCCTGTCTTTGAAACGATCATCGAGGATATCATTGAACTTGAGACGGCCCTGAATGCTCTGGCAGAAGGAGCTGAAGAAAGCGACGGCCAGGAACATGGCTAAGAAAACAAAAGTCCGGAAACCGCGCCGTGATCCAAAGTCATCGCCTAAACCGGACAATGCTGATTCCAACGCCGGCAGGAGCTTTCACTATCAGGACGCTGTGTCTGCCTGGCTAGCGGCAGCAATATGGACTGGTCAGCGAGCACCCGCCATCGTGATCCCGGAAGGTGGTGACGATATTGAGCTGCGTGATGAAGCAACGAGCTTTGTTCAGGTCAAGAGCGGGTGTGAGCACCTTGGGACTATACGGAAGGCGAGACAGCCAGACACATTGAAGATCTATGGAATCGGTCGCTCGCCTCCGCGCCGTGGCCGGAGCGACTGGAACTCGTTCTTGAGCGGGAGGCGGCGGGCCTCAGTCCTCTCAATGACCACCCCGCAGTCCGTTTGATCGAAGGTCCGATCAGTACCAGACTTGCAAAATTCAATGGGGCTTCCGATTTTCTCCCGAAACCGTCGCTCACCATGGCGACCTCACCGCAGGAATGGGCGATCAGTCTAATCGTAGATCGGCTGACCTGAACCCGCATCCTCCTCCAGTTTGAGGTAGAATCCGCCCCAACGAGGAGACGGACGATGAAGCCGAATGACACGGCTGCACTCGGCTTGTTCTGGGCCAAGACAGTCACATCACCATCTTTGGACTCTTGTCCCGATACGCAGCCTTTAGCTCCGCTCTACAAACCGGTCCTGCACCATTTTCTGGATGTAGCGGCGTCCGCACTTGCCTGGCAGAGCGCCCGACCAGCTTTCATCGACCGTCTCGGGGCGCGCATCGGTGTGAACCAGGATTGCCTCATCCAAACCTCTGCCTTCCTGGCCGGGCTGCACGATCTGGGCAAGATTTCCCGAAGTTTTCAGGCCAAACGGCCGGATCTTTGGCCCGAGGCAGGGCTCGGCAGGCAGGTGCGAGTTCCTGAACGTGCTCATTGGCGTAACACAGCGCTGCTTCTGCGGGCGGGGCCTTTGCAGGACAAGTTGTTTGGCCTTTTCCCGGGCATCCTGGGCAAGGATACGGATTGTCTTGCGCCCCTCATCGCCGCGGTGGCGGGCCATCACGGTCAGCCCCCAACGGCTGATGAACTCAACGCAAAGCCGAATGATGCGGCGCACGATCCGCAACTCGGTGCCGAGTGTGTTGGGCTCGCCAGAGTTGCTTTCCAGCTTTTGCGAGAAATTGTCGGGCCCTGTCCACTCTCTGGCTTGACCAGCCTTGCTGCATTCAAGGCGTGGTCCTGGTCCCTGTCGGGTCTTGTGACCCTTTCCGATTGGATCGGTTCCGATGCGGAGCATTTTCCGCTCCAACCTGTGGAGACACCATTGCCTGACTACTGGGCACTTGCCCAGACCCAGGCCAAAGAGGCACTTCTTGGCAAGGGTCTGATGACATCGCCCATATTTTCCGCCCCGACGCTAGGCAGGGTTTCCCCTTTGGCGAGCCGATCGCCTCGTCCACTACAAGCATTCGCGAACGCCTTCGAACCGGCTGAGGGGCAGCAGCTTGTCATTCTGGAAGACACAACGGGTGCGGGCAAAACCGAGGCCGCCCTGGTTCTGGCGGCGCGCATGATGGCTGCGGGCAAAGGAGAAGGCGTATTCTTTGCGCTGCCCACCATGGCGACAGCGAATGCCATGTATGAGCGCCTTGCCGGGGCGTACGCAGCCCTTTTCATCGATGGCGCTCAACCGTCGCTTGTTCTGGCCCATGGGCGCGCCGGCCTTTCCGTTCCCTTCCAGGCGAGTGTCGGTTCACCGCTGGCCAATGGTCACCTAGAAGAGGAGACGGCATCGCGGTTTTGTGCAAGCTGGATCGCCGACAGCCGCAAGAAGTGTTTTTTCGCCGATGTGGGTGCGGCTACCATCGATCAGGCCTTTTTGGCGGTCTTGCGCAAGAAACACCTCACCCTTCGTCAGTTGGGCCTTGGCGGGCGCATTCTGATCGTCGACGAGGCCCACTGTTTCGATGCCTACATGAACGAGGAGATGTATACGCTGCTGGAACTGCAAGCCATGCTTGGCGGGTCGGCGATTGTACTTTCGGCGACTTTGACCTTAAAACAAAAGCAGAACATGGCGGAGGCCTTTGGGGCAGGCCTCGGGCTACGAGATGCCGGTGATCTGCGCGAGGAAATCGTCAGCCGGGACTATCCGCTGGCGACGTCGGTCGAGGCCGGCGGCGTGTCGGAACATGCTCCAGGCTTCGATGTCTCACTTCGGCGACGCGTGAGCGTCAGGCGGTTGGGCAGCCGCGAGGAGGCCGTCACGGAGGCGCTGAATGCCGCCGCGGACGGGGCCGCGGTTGCGATCATCTGCAACGCCGTTGACGAGGCGATTTCCGTCCATGCCGAAATCAGGGCCCACTTCGGCGAAAAGGCACATCTGTTCCACGCTCGGTTTGCCCAGTCGGACCGGCAGGCAATCGAAGACGAGATGCTGCTCCGCTTCGGCAAGGCGGGGACGAAAGAGGGGCGGTCGGGCCATGTTCTGGTGGCTACCCAGGTCATCGAGCAATCCCTGGATCTCGATTTCGACCTGGTGATTTCCGACCTGGCGCCGATCGACCTGCTGATCCAGCGTGCGGGGCGGTTGTGGCGGCACGCGGACAAGCGGCCGCCGGCAACGAGACCGATTGCGGGGCCCATGCTCATGGTGGTCAGTGCCGACCCGGGCGCGGTCTCCGGCGCGGATTGGCTCGAACCGGTGTTGGGGAAAGCCGCGTTCACATATCGGGATCCTGCGATTTTGTGGCGCTCGGCGCGGGAAGCCTTCTCGAAGGGGCTGATCGAAACCCCCGGAGATTTCCGGCCGATGATCGAGGCCGTCTACACAGAAGCGGATTTGTCTGATGTTCCTCCCTGTCTGAGAGCCAGGGCTCAACGGGCACAGGGAGAGGCCAGCGGGCAGGGCAGCCTTGGGCGGTTGAATGTCGTCGACTTGCAGGCAGGTTACGCCGGCCTGTCGGGGCAGTTAAGCGCTGACGAGGACATCGGCACCCGGCTTGGCGAGCCGACCGTCACATTGCGGCTGGCGCGGTCTGAGGCAGGACGCCTGGTGCCGTGGTCAAACACGGCCGACCCTGCGACCGCCTGGGCCATGTCGGAGATCCGGGTTCGCACGAAGTGGCTTGGTATTTCGCTGCCGGTTGCCGATGACGAACCAAGGGCCGCTTTGCGAAAACATTGGCCGGAGTGGGAGCAGCAAATTCCTGTGGCGATTGTGAACGATCGAGGCTGCGTGGATTTCGGACGAGGGAGCGCGGCTGACTTTCGCTATCACGACACAATTGGCTTTAGGAGGAATGGCGAGAATTCTCCCGAGGATGCACTGGTTGATTTCATTCATAAATGATTAAGTAGCTGAAGGTTGCAGTCTTCAATGTGCCCGCAACCAACCCAACGTTGGTCTAGGCGAGGCATCATGACCTTCAACCTTCTTTCTGATCGTATGTTTCCGGTTGTTATGCGTGGCGGCGGGCGGGTCTGGTTGAGCTTTCCGGAGCTGGCTGCGGGGCGAACTGCGGACGACGAGTACGCCCTGGATTTCGATTGGGGGCGTCCGGATCTGGATACCGCGTCCTTCGAGTTGTGCATTGGCATCTGCCAACTCGCCTTCGATATCCGCAACGGCGACGATTGGCGGCTGTTGTGGACCGCGTCGCTGAGCGCGGAAGCGATTGCCGGGAAGATCGAGCCGCTGCTTTCTGCTTTCGTGCTTGATGGCGACGGGCCGCGTTTTCTTCAGGACCTGGAACCGTTCGAGGTCCTCGCGAAAGAAGCGGATATCAATGCGATCGAGGCGCTTTTCATCGATACGCCGGGGCAGAACGGCCAGAAGAAAAACGCGGATCTCCTGACGCATCGTGATCGCTTTGCGGGGCTGGGCCTGCCGGCCGCAGCCATGGCGCTTTATGCGCTGCAGGCTTTTGCGCCGGCCGGCGGGGCGGGCAACAGGACATCGATGCGCGGTGGCGGGCCGCTGACAGCCTTGGTGATGCCCACCGCCGCTGATGGCGAGGCGCCTGTGTCCCTGTGGCGGAAAATTCTCGCCAATGTCTGTTACGCGGATCGCGTCAAACCAGGGAACCTTGAAACGGTTCTGCCCTGGCTGTCGCCGACCCTGACCTCCGGCAAGGAGGCCGGGGGGCGGATGATCAACCCGGCGCGGGACGGGGCGGCGCATCCGCTTCAGGCGTTTTTCGGCATGCCGCGGCGACTGCGCCTCGTTTTTGCCGATGCGCCGGGAACCTGTGCGCTGACCGGGACAAAAGGGCCGGTTGCCGTCGGTTTCGTGCAACGGCCGTTTGGAGTGAACTACGGGATCTGGCGCCATCCGCTGACGCCGTACCGGCGCCAGAAGGAGGGGGCCGAACCCTATTCGGCCAAACCGAAAACCGGGCGCTTCGGCTATCGCGACTGGGTCTCTGTCACCATCGGGCAGCAGGAGGGGCTGCTCGCCGACATGGCGGAGACAGTGGCTTGCGCACGGCGGGAACGTGGCGGGGCCCTTCTTTCGTGCGGCGCCGATCCGCGGATCAGGGTTGCCGGCTGGGCCATGAACAACATGGAAGCGGTTGCCTATCTGTTTTCCGAGCAGCCGTTGCATCTGGCACCAACAGCAGCCAAGGCGGAGCTTCTGGAGAAAACGGCACGTGACCTGGCCCGGTCTGCCGACCTTGCACTCTCGGCCTTGCGGGACGCGCTCCGGCGCGGCCTGTTCGGTCCTGCCGGTGCCGATGGCGACAAAGGCGTTCTGAGCCAGGCGCAGACGGCGTTTTACGAGCAGACCGATGCAGCGTTCCATGAATTGCTTGACCGGTTGCTGGTCGATGCCGGGGG
This sequence comes from Stappia sp., assembly GCF_965276915.1. Classification (GTDB taxonomy): domain Bacteria; phylum Pseudomonadota; class Alphaproteobacteria; order Rhizobiales; family Stappiaceae; genus Stappia. The sequence goes on along the minus strand of NZ_OZ255709.1, from coordinate 3,603,874 downwards.
AAAAGACGATGCCGGGCGCGCGATTGCCGACGGTTCGCGGCGAGCCTGGCTCAGCCGGCTTCGCAGGACCGCCCTCCGGCTTTTCGATCAGCTCGTGCCGGTGCCGGTCGATGATTTCGAGAAAGCGGAGCCGATTGTTGCGGCCTACCAAGGGCTCGCCCTGACATTGAGCGGCTACGGCAAGGTTGGAGCCAGGCTGTTTGCCGAGCTTGAACTTCCGGTGCCGGAAAAACGACAACGAACCGGACAGGAGGAGCGGGAGGAAGCATGAGGGTGTTCCTGAACGATGAAGCTGTGAATGCCGTCCTTGCCTGGTGGCATGAACTGCATCCCGCTGCAAACGGGCGTGGCGGCAACCGGGGAGGGCGGGCCAGGTTGCGGCGCGCCGAGACGCCGCTCGATGCGCTGCTGGAAGCGGAAACCCAGGCGCTGATCGGCGGCGTTCTCACGGCGCACGGCAGCAGCCGTGCCCGCAGCCGTGCGGCCGACCTCAACCTCCAGACACGCCTCGCCATCTTGGCGATGGCACTGGCTCAGGTTGCGCCTGGCAAGAGGGGAGACCTGAGTTTTGCCGAGATGCTCGGCCGTACATCCGACGGAAAATATGCGGGAAAGGAAGATCGCAGGCGTCTGTCTCCGGCCCGCTTTGGAGCGCTGCTTCGTGCCGCCGACGATCCGGAAAACCTGTGCCGTCTGGTGCGGCGGGCCGTGAAAGTCAGTGGCGATGCCGGGTTCAACATTCGCAAGTTCGTGCGCGACGTCCTTGCCTTTGACGACGACACGCGCCGCGACTGGACCTTCGAATATTACCAGACCCACAGGCCGGGAACGAAAGACACCGGCACGGAAACCGATCTGCCCCAAACGGCGGACGCCTGAGGAGACCCCGAGAATGAGCCGTTTTCTGCAATTGCACGTCCTCACCGCCTATCCGCCGTCCAATCCCAACCGTGACGATCTCGGCCGGCCCAAGTCGGCGGTGATCGGCGGCGTCCAGCGCATGCGGATTTCCAGCCAGGCGATCAAGCGGGCCATCCGGACGGCACCTGCCTTTGTCGATGCCTTGACGGGGCAACTGGGAAACCGGACGCAGCGCCTGGGCGAAGTGATAAGGGAGCATGCGCTCGGCAAAGGGGCCGACGATGCAACGGCGACGACTGTCGCCCGCGAGATTGCGGCCGCGTTCGGGAAGCTGAAGTCCGAAAAGGACGCGCATCCCACCTATACCGAGCAGCTTGCCTTCATCTCGCCTCAGGAGCGCAAAATGGCGCTTGCCCTGGCGGACAAGCGCATCGCCGGAGAAAAGCTGCCCAAGGACAAGGACCTTGCGAAGCTCGTGCTGTTGCGGGCGGACGGGGCCGTGGACATCGCCATGTTCGGTCGCATGCTGGCGGACAACCCGGACTTCAACCGGGAGGCGTCAGTCCAGGTGGCCCATGCCTTCACCACCAACCGGGTCGCCATCGAGGACGACTATTACACGGCCGTCGACGACCTGAAGCTTTCGAGTGAGGATGCGGGGGCCGGGTTTATCGGCGAAGCAGGGTTTGGTGCAGGCGTCTTTTACCTCTACGTCTGCGTCAACCGGGACATTCTGGTGGACAATCTGGCCGGCGACCGGGAACTGGCGGAAACGGCGCTGAAGGCTCTGGTCAAGGCCGTGGCCACAAGTTCGCCCTCCGGCAAGAAGAACTCCTTCGCCAACCATGTCCGCGCCGAGTTCGTTCTGGCGGAACTGGGGGACGGCCAGCCGCGAACCTTGGCCAGCGCGTTCACCGCACCGGTCTCGGGCGATCACCAGATGACCGCTTCAGGGACGGCCTTGATGGGCAAACGCGCTGAGTTCGCCAAGGTCTACGGCCGGGACTGGGCGGACGAACGGCTGATGCAGGTCGGCAGCCCGGAGAGCGTTTCACTGGAGGACCTTGTCTTCTTCGCCGCCTCGGGCCTTGCAGGCGATGTATCATGACCGACTGGCTTGTGGTCACCCTGGCCGGGCCGATGGCGAGCTTCGGCGAAGAGGCGGGAAATGCCCAGCGGAGCACCGCGGACCGGCCGTCGCGATCGGCATTGACCGGCCTCGCCGGCGCGGCTCTCGGCATCTTGCGGGACGACGCGGAAGGCCAGCGACGGCTCGCGCGCGCGTTCCGGGTCGCCACCTGGACCTTGCAGGCCGGAACGCTGCTGTCGGATTTTCATACCTACCAGTCGCTTCCCGGCCCCGCCGGGCGGCCTGCAACGCGTGCCGAGGCGCTGAAACGCCGTTCGGACCTGGCGACGTCGATCACTCGCCGGGAATACCGCAGCGATGTGTTGTATCTGGCGGGATTCCGGTCGACCGGGGCCGGGGCGCCGGGACTGGCGGATCTGCAGGAGGCCTTTCGTCAGCCGGTTTTCACACTCTGTCTCGGGCGCAGGTCCTGTCCGCTGTCGCGGCCGTTGAGCCCGCGGACAATACACGCAGAAACGGCGACAGATGCCTTTCGGGCCTATGTCGACGAGGATGCATCGTTGCTGCGGCGAGGGCGGGCGGCCGGGACGCTTGCCGGCGAGACGATGGCCGATCTCGGGGAATCCAACGAGGCGGCCAGGGCACACATGAGACGTGATGAGCCCGGAGACCGGCGGACCTGGCAGTTCTCGAGCCGGCGCGAATTCGTTCGCCATCTGGCTGTTGCGGCCGTTCGCGGCGGCGAGGGAGATCCGGCATGAGCGAAAACTATCTGTCGAAGCTCACATTGCGCCGGGATGCGGCATCGGTCGCGCCCTTGATTGAGGTGCTGAACCCAGCTGCACCGGGAGCGCGGGTCAATGTCGATCATAAACTGTTGTGGACGGTCATGCCGGAAAACACCCGATCCGGCCCGGCGGGACCGGACACGGGCCGCCGCTCCGCGTTTCTCTGGCGCCGGGACAGCGACGAGGGGCACTTCTACATGCTCGGACCGCAACCGGTCACGGACACGCCCTTCTTTCATGTCGAGACCAGGCCGTTTGCCCCGGCCCTGGTTGCCGGCGACCGGCTGGCTTTCGACTTGCGGGCCAACGCGACCATCGACCGCAAGATCGGCGCCGACGATGCCGGCAAGGCTGTCCGCCAGCGGGTGGATGTGGCGATGGATCTGATGAAGAAGGAAAAAGAGGCGGCCGGCGGCGGCAAGGGCTGGTACGCCCCCCGCCGGCAGGCGCTGGCCGAAACGGCTGCCGAGGCGTGGCTGCAATGCCAGGGCACCGCCAACGGGTTCCGCCTGGAAGCGCTTCATCTCGACGCCTATCGGACGCAGATGGTCCCGCGCGGTGATCGAGGCAAGGCCCGGTTCGGCGTTCTCGACCTGCAGGGCGTTTTGACCGTCACCGACCCGGAGGCCTTTTTGAACCGGCTTGTGGCGGGTTTCGGCCGGGCCAAGGCCTTTGGTTGCGGCCTGATGCTGATCCGCAGGAGCGGCTGATGGCGAGCACCGGCCAGATATCCGGCGCGCCACCGCCCAAACCCATTCCTCTCAAGGACCGGGCATCGATCGTTTTTGTCGAAAGGGGCCAGCTCGATGTGATCGACGGTGCCTTCGTGCTGGTGGATGCCAACGGCGTGCGGATGCATATTCCGGTCGGCGGACTGGCGGCGATCATGCTCGAACCCGGGGTTCGTATCAGTCATGCAGCTGTCGTGCTTGCCGCGCGCGCCGGAACCTTGCTGGTCTGGGTCGGCGAGGCGGGAGTGCGGGTCTACTCCACGGGGCAGCCCGGCGGGGCACGATCCGACCGGCTGTTGTGGCAATGCCGGCTGGCGACGGATCCGGATGCGCGGCTTCGTATCGTGCGCAAGATGTTTCAGGTCAGGTTCGGCGAGAAGGCACCCGAGCGGCGGTCCGTCGACCAGTTGCGCGGTATTGAGGGTGCGCGCGTGCGGACGATCTACCAGGGTCTTGCCGGGCAGTTCGGCGTGACGTGGAAGCGGCGCAACTACGATCCGGGCAACTGGGACGTTTCCGATGTGCCGAACAGATGCCTGTCCGCGGCGACGGCCTGCCTTTACGGTCTGGCGGAAGCCGCTGTCCTGGCCGCCGGATATGCACCTGCGGTCGGCTTCCTGCATACCGGAAAGCCGCTGTCGTTCGTTTATGACGTGGCGGATATCTTCAAGTTCGAGACCGTCGTTCCGGAGGCCTTCCGGATTGCGGGGCGTCACGCCAAGGGTCGGCTTGACGGGCCGCCCGACCGGGAAGTGCGGCTGGCCTGCCGCGACGTTTTCCGGCGTACCAATCTTCTGTCCCGTCTTATTCCGACCATTGAGGAGCTTTTGCTCGCGGGCGAACTGCCGCCGCCCGACATCGCGCCGGATGCTGTCGGACCGGCATTTCCTGATGCACCGCAAAGCGGTGATCCGGGGCACCGGTCATGATGATGGTCGTGACCAACAACGCGCCGCCCCGGTTGCGGGGCAGGCTCGCGGTCTGGCTGCTGGAAGTTCGGGCGGGGGTCTATGTTGGCACCTATTCCGCCCGGACCCGGGAGATGATCACGGAACAGGTGCGGGACATGATCGAAATCGGTGATGCCGTGATCGCCTGGACAGCGGCCAACGATGCCGGTTTCGACTTCGAGACTTTCGGCCAAAACCGGCGGGAAGCGGTGGACTTCGACGGTCTGAAACTCGTTGCTTTCAAGCCGGATGTGCCCTTGTAAGGCTGCTCGCTTTTGGGGTTGCCAAAAGCGGTGCATGCCTGTTCTTTGAAAATGTGCAAGGATATCAGTCGTATCCGGAAAGAGCGTTCCCCGCACACGCGGGGATGAACCGGCCTTCTCGTCGCCGCGGTGCGGGTCGATGTGGCGTTCCCCGCACACGCGGGGATGAACCGCCGAGGCTCTCCCTCGCCCAGCGGACGCCAATGCGTTCCCCGCACACGCGGGGATGAACCGGCCCTGTTCTACATATCTATTAGCCAACCACTGCGTTCCCCGCACACGCGGGGATGAACCGGTTTCCGTTGTCAAATGCAGCGACATCGACAGGCGTTCCCCGCACACGCGGGGATGAACCGCTCAAAGGCAAAAACAAGCCGATGGGCCACAAGCGTTCCCCGCACACGCGGGGATGAACCGGCCCGCACCACATCGTCGGAAAGCCTGTTCGCGCGTTCCCCGCACACGCGGGGATGAACCGAGGCTTGTGCGTGTCGAATTGCGTCTCATAGTGCGTTCCCCGCACACGCGGGGATGAACCGAATAGGTCGGGTCCTCCGTTTCGACGGCCCAAGCGTTCCCCGCACACGCGGGGATGAACCGTTGGACAGAGAAAGGGTGATGCCGTTGTTCTGGCGTTCCCCGCACACGCGGGGATGAACCGCCCACCGACCTTCGCAATACGGCCTATCTGGAGCGTTCCCCGCACACGCGGGGATGAACCGACGCTCTCAGGAGCGGCCGAATTCGCCTCTCGGCGTTCCCCGCACACGCGGGGATGAACCGATCTCCGCAACGATCATCACGACGCCGCCCGTGCGTTCCCCGCACACGCGGGGATGAATCGGTCAGAAAGCGGCCTCCGCGTCTGACAGGGTGGCGTTCCCCGCACACGCGGGGATGAACCGCTTCCCGGCGATCACGCATGGAGGCCCCTGAAGCGTTCCCCGCACACGCGGGGATGAACCGACCGAGGATGACAGCGGAGCAATCACCTGCGTGCGTTCCCCGCACACGCGGGGATGAACCGTCGGAGCGGCATCAAGAACAGGGGTGGCGTGCGCGTTCCCCGCACACGCGGGGATGAACCGACGGTGTTCCCGACGATCTCAACGCCGCCCTGGCGTTCCCCGCACACGCGGGGATGAACCGCGCCTCCCGTTCAGGTCGTTAGACGTGGGCGGGCGTTCTCCGCACACGCGGGGATGAACCGATGAAGGGGCAAGGGCGATGAGTGATGAAGAGGCGTTCCCCGCACACGCGGGGATGAACCGCGTGCCTCCTTTCTCTACGCCGTGCCCGGGGAGCGTTCCCCGCACACGCGGGGATGAACCGCGACGACATGCGCGCCGAACGAACTGGTTCCGGCGTTCCCCGCACACGCGGGGATGAACCGGTGCTGGTGCTTTCCGGCTCGGGCCTTGTCTAGCGTTCCCCGCACACGCGGGGATGAACCGTCTCCGCCGGAGAGATCCGGGTCGAAACCATAGCGTTCCCCGCACACGCGGGGATGAACCGAACGCCATGAACGCCGCCTGCCGGCGGCATGAGCGTTCCCCGCACACGCGGGGATGAACCGATGGGATCTAGTTCAAGTCGCGCCGATCCACCAGCACGCATCTGTATCGGATTTAATGAGTCCGCCGCCCAGGGGGACTGTTCGGCACCAATGAGCGTCATAGTGGGACAAGTGCTGAAACTGGTTCGCGTTATGGTTGTTGACTATTCGGTTCGGCACAACCCTAATGGGCTAGGGGGACGTTGCATGGTATTTCAGGCATACCTTTTCGAGATTCGACAAATTCAGTCATACGTATTCGCCACAGGCAAGCTGCGCGATGCCAGTGGGGCCAGCGAACTGATAGATGCGATCAGTGGCGATGTGGGAGAGGGCGTGTCGGGTCTTGCCGGTCGGGTGCTGCAGGCCGTGGGACTGGATCCGACCGTCTTCCGCGCGGCAGGCGGGGTGCTGGATTTCACATGCCTGGAACCTGACCTGCTGAGAAGGTTTCGTGCGACCTTCCGGCTGACCCTTGCGAAACAAGCGCCTGGCCTTGTGTTCAACGATTGCACCGCTGCGGGGGAAACCGTCGCCAAGGCCCGCGATGCGGCGCGCAACGGGATTGCGGCGGAAGGGCCGGTACGCGGCGCGGCGTTCCCCCTGGGTTCGCCCATGCTGCGACCGGCGCAACGGTCGGGAGGCAACCCGGCAATCCTGCGCGGGGCGACAGGGCAGGACGGCCGCTGCGTGATCACGAAGGAGTTTGCCGATCTGCCGACCCTGGCAAAGCGGCAGTATCTCAAGCGCGGGCAGACGCTGGCCGGCAAGTTCGTGGCACGGAACCAGCGCGCAGGACTGCAATGGCCAACTGTGTTTCGCGAGGACGAGGACGAGGCATCCGATCGGGTGATCTTTCCATTCGGGGAAAAATCGATCCCGCGGGTGGCGGTGCTGCATGCCGACGGTAACGGGATGGGCAAGCTTTTCGTCGAAGCCGTGCAAAGGTTGTCCATCGAGGAGGTGCGCTTCCTTTCGGGCCGGTTGACCGCAGCCACGCAGGCCGCGGTGCAATGTGCCATGTTGCGGGTTGTCGAGGCCGCCGAAGAAGGAGTGGTTCCTGCACGACCGATCCTGTTGGGTGGTGATGACGTTACGGTGATCCTGCGCGCCGATCTGGCCAGTCAGTTCGCGCTGGATTTTGCCTGTGCCTATGAGCGACTGGCGACCGCGGCGGTCCGCGGATTTGCGGCTTTGCAGGACTGGCCCGTGCTGACGACCAAGATCGGATTCGTGGTGATCGGGCCCAATCAGCCCTTCGCGCAAGCCTATCGTCTGGCCGAGGAACTGGCGCGCGAGGCGCGCGATCCGGGGCAAAGCAAGGTCGCCTTCTATCGTGTGACGGGCGCCGCCATTCCGGAAAAAGCCGAAGACATCGCCGCGCAGGGCAAGGCTGACGAAGACTTCACGCTGTGGCGGGCGGCGCATGGGATGGCGGAGTTCGAGTCGCTCAGGGCGCTGGCGCGTTTGCTTGACGATGACGACGTCGGTCGCGGCGGTCTGCGGAAGGTTCCAGAGGTTGTGAAGACGAGTCGCGAGGACGCGCAAAGGCTGTTTGTTCGCGCGAAGCAGGTGGTCAAGGCGCGGGGCGAAACTGTTGCGCACGAACTCGATGCAGCGCTGGCTGCCGCAGGGATGCCCGATCTGACGGCCGCCGATGGCGGTTGGGTGCCGCTGTTGGCGGCGCATGACCTGGCGCATATCGACAGGAGCCAGGCATGAAGCTGATTTTCCGCATCCTGTCGTTCTGGCAGGTCGGCACCGGAGCCGGTGAGATGGGCATCTTCGATGAACGGCCGATCAGGGATCACGAGGGACTGCCATTCATTCCGGGTCGCCAGGTCAAGGGACTGTGCCGCCAGGCAGTTCGCGATGCCGAGGTTCTTGGCTGTGTGAGTGCAGGAACGGCAGATGTGCTGTTCGGTGCCCGCGCAGAACCTGGCAAGCCCCTGCTCGACGATCCCGATCCCGGTGTTCTGCGCTTCGATGATGCGCGGCTGCCGGTGGCGGAGCGTCAGGCACTTGTTGGCCGGCATAAACTGATTTCCGGTCTGTACCGCACCCGGCGCAGCACGGCCATGACCGAAGACGGCGTTGCCCGGCCGCATTCGCTGCGCTTCGAGGAAGTCGCCATCCCGCTGACGCTGGAGGCCGAGGTGTCGCGCCCTGATGAGGCGGATGACGAATGGATGAAGGATCTGGAGAAGGTCCTGCCTTTGATCATCGCACTGGGTTCGGGGCGGACGCGCGGCATGGGGCGCGTGATCGTGACGACGGGGGATGAACGATGATCCGCCAGGGGCTTGAAATTGCCCTGATCGATCCTGTCATCGCCTCATTTGACGTGGCAACGGCGGCGGTTCCGACAAGCCTGCCCTATCTGCCCGGAGCGATGCTGTGGGGCGTCCTGGCGAACCGGGCCTACGGCTCCGCGAAGCCGGCCGGCGAGGTGCTGGACTGGCTGTACGGAGGGGGGCTCCTGGTCGGCGATGCCTGGCTGGCGGTGGAGGGCGATGTCGCCTTGCCGGTGCCGATGTCGTTTCACCGCGACAAGGATACCGGCCAGCTGCTCGACCTGACGACGGACGAGCGCAAGGCCGGATGCAAGCAGCAGCGCGACAAGCAGATCCGGCCGGGCGACGGCAAAGGCGACCACGCCGAGGCCGTGGTTGCGACCGTCGCCACGCGCCGCACGTCCATCGATCCCGACACCCTGCGCGCCTCGGACGGGCACTTCTACAGTTTGCAGGCGCTGGCCGCCGGGCAACGCTTCGTGGCATGGATCGAGGGGCCGCAGGACCAGGTCGACTGGGCCATCGACGCGCTGAGCGGGCAACATCTGCTTGGGCGCTCGCGCATGGCCGAATTCGGACGTGCGCGGATCCGGTCGATAGACCCGCCCGCCATGCCCGCTACCGGCGAAGGAGCCGCGCGATACCTGTGGTGTCTGTCCGATCTGGCAGGACTGGACGAGCATTTCACCCCGACCGAGCGGCCGGAGCGGCTGCTCGGCGCGCAGATCGACTGGTCGCGCAGCTTCGTGCGCCATCGGACCTATGCGCCGTTCAATGCGAAATGGGGCCGGCGGCAGAGCGAGCGGCTGGTGATCGCGCGCGGCTCCGTCCTGACCCTGGAATCCGACGTGTCCGCCGGGCTGCATCGGGCGGGTCTGTGGCAGGAACAGGGGCTCGGACTGATGCTGGCCTCGTCCGACCCGCCGCGCGAGGTGCTGCGACGCTGGAAACGTTGTGACAGGCCGGAACCAGAGGCGCCACCGCAAGTCGTCGAAACGGACCTGTCCCGCCTCCTGCTGGGCTGGGCCGAGACGAAAAAGGAACAACGCGAGCTGAACGCCAGCGCGGCGCGTGTCTGGGACGAGTGGGGCAAGCTGTACGCGACCGCTGAACGCCTGCAAGGGGAACGCTGCGGGCCGACCGCATCGCAATGGGCGGCGCTGGCGCAGATGCCGGACGCCGGCATCCGACCCTTCCTCGAGCGGGCGCGCGACAGCGAGGGAGCCAAGGAGGTCCTGGCCTGGCAGGCCAGGTTCGCACCCGACGCACCGGGAACCTTTGTCGGAAAGGCCCTGGCGATCCTCGACGCCGAAGGCGCGGCGGCGCTCAAGCGTCTGGCCAAGGCCTTGCGCGACAGCCTGAAACGGGAGGCATGGTTCGATGCAACGTGACTGGACCATCCTGCGGGTCACACTGCAAAGCCGCTCGCCGCTGATCATTGCCTCGGGCGAGGACGAGGCGATGTCCGACACCGACCCGGTGCGCGATGCCAACGGCCTGCCTATGCTGCCGGCCACATCGCTGGCCGGGGCGCTGCGGGCGCGGGCCGGGAACACAGCGGACGACTGGTTCGGCTGGCAGGTTGAAGACGGGGGCAAGCGCAGCTCCGTCGCTTTCACCGACGGCCTGTTCCACTGGGCGGACGATCGGCCGCGCGACGGCCTGGTGTTGAAACCGGACGATCTGGCGGGGATGAGCGGCGACGATCTGTGCAAGGCCGTGCTTCCCGGCCAGCGCCCGCTGATCCGTCAACATGTCCGCCTCAACGACAAGGGCACGGTGGACGGCGACGGCAAGTTCTCGCGCGATGCCGTGCCGACCGGCGCCCGCTTCACCTTCGAGATGCGGACCGACAATCGCGCTGCGGCGGATGCGCTGCAAGGGCTGATCCGTGAAGGGCTTTTTCTCGGTGGAGCGACGCGGTCGGGCTACGGCGAGACGGCCTGTGTGCGGCTTCTCCGCGAGGACCTGACGCTGCCGGCGGACTGGTCGCGCTGGTGCGCCATCTTCGGCGGCGACCTGGGACAAGACCGCGACATGAAGGAAAGCGCCTCCGCCACGGCGCGGGGCGCGGATCCTGCGGGATGGGTGCTGTCGGGGAGGATGGAGGGGCCGCTGCTGATTGGCGCCGACGGGCGCAACGATGGCGAGGATCGCGCGCCCTGGCGGGAGCCGCGGATCGTCTGGGACGGTCGCAAGGGACGGCTGGACCAAGAGGTCTTCGTCATCCCCGGCAGCGCCATCAAGGGTCCGGTGCGCCATCGTGCTTTGTATCATCTGCGCAAGGCGAAGGTCGCCGATGCGCAAGCCGTGCTGAATGACATGTTCGGCCATGCGGCCAAGGGCGGCTCTGGTCGCGCGGGACGGCTGCGGTTTCACGATGTCGCGATTGCGAATGCCGAGGTGATCGCCCAGACCCATGTCGGCCTCGACCGGTTCAGCGGCGGGGCGAGGCGCGGCGTTCTTTTCACCGATGCGTTGCTCTGGCGGCCGAGACTGGAAATCCGGATCACGAAACTCGGGTTGTTGACGAGCGAGATGCTGCGGGCACTGGAGGACAGCCTTTCCGACCTGAAGGCGGGGCGCCTTGGCATCGGCGCGGAATGGGGCGAGGGAGCGGGCATCTTCGTGCCCGATCAGCCCTTGGCGGAGGAGGTGGAAGATGCAGCCTGACGACATCCTCGCCTGCCTGCCCGATGATCACGGCTTCACCCGCCTGTCGGTGACGATCTCGGCAAAGGAAACGACGCACCAGAAGGATATCGAGGATCTGGTCCGGACCTGGGCGGGGAAGGGCGCCTCGGGCTGGATCGCGCGTCAATCCGGCGTTGTGTTCCCTCCCGGCGCGGACAATCCCGCCCTCGGCGCGGTCCTCGAGGCCGAGCTCGGCACCCGCGACGCCAGCCTGCAGATCCGGCGGATCGGCGCGGGCTGGGTCTGGACGACCTTCGAGGAGACGGCGGCGGGCGCCGGTGTCTGCGACGACGTCGTGCTGGTGACGGCGCCGCTTGAAAAGGCGGACGCCGCAGGGCCGAGGGCGTCGCGGTATCGGCGCTACTGGCGCCTGCCGGACAACGGGGCGGCGGAAATCTTCGCCTGCCGGCTTGTCGGACTGGAGGAGATCGCATGACCGACGTCACCGCGCCCTACAATTTCGTGCCGCTGGCAAGGCATGTCTGCAAGGCCTCCGATCTGGGCCTGACGGTTCCGCCCAGCCAGGACATGCCGGCGGCCGGCGCGGTCAGCGGGTCAATCGAGATGACGCTGACCTGCGACACGCCCTTTCTGGTCAACTGGGGACCGGAGCGGGAGCCGGGCGTGAAGGCCTTCGGCAGGACGCCCGACGATATCCCCGCGATCCCCGGTTCGACCCTGCGCGGCATGGTCCGCGGCGTGCTGGAAATCGCCGGCTTCGGCAAGATGGCGCTGGCCGACGACGCGCGCACGAGCGTGCGGGATCTGACGCCAGCGGCTCGGCTCGATTACGGGGAGCGGGTCACGGTCGAGCGTGCCGATGGCGCGTATGAACCCCTGAGTCGCGGCGGCTGGCTAAGGATCGATGGAGACACGCTTGTCCTGACGGCGTGTGAATTCGCGCGAATTGAGCATGATGAACTTTCAAAAATTTCGAAGAACTTCAAGACACGCGTCAGGAAAAATGACAATTTTTCCTCCGCTGAAATCATTCAGCAGGAATTTACTGGATCGCCACCCGAGATCCCGATCACACAATCGCTTTTTGTTGAAAAGACGGCCCAAAACCACAAGCACGGTCTGAAGAACAAGAAAAAACCGGAGCTTGGGCACAAGTATATAAGGTACCGCAAAGCCACAGTTGCTGCGTCCAGTGGGTTGGCGGGAACGTTCGAGAAGAAATGTGGCCGCCTCGTCTTTACCGGAATGCCCAGCAAAGACAAGCATATGGAGTTCTTCTTCTACGATCCGGCGCCGCACAAGGCCTTCGAGGTTCCAAAGCAGGTCTGGCGCGGGTTTCTCGACGTGCACGAGCGGCAGGAGAAGATCAGCGACACATGGAGGTGGCGCAAGGCGGCGCTCGGCCGGGGCGAGGCGATCCCGGTATTCTACCTGACCGATGGCGCGGAGATCACCCATCTCGGCCTCGCGATGATGTTCAAGCTGCCGGCCGACACCTCCATCGGCGAGATGATCAAGCACAGTTCGCCCGACCACCGCGACCCGCAGGCCGTCGACCTGGCCGAGGCGATCCTCGGGCGGCTGGAAAGCGGCAAGGGCAAGGGCGACGGCTGGCGGGGGCGGGTGTCCTTCGGCTGGGCGCTGGCCGAGGCCGGCTCCTGGCGCGAGGATCAGGACCCGACCCGGGCAATCCTGGCGAGGCCCAAGCCCGGCTACGCCCCGGCCTATGTGCGCCAGCGCGATTTTCAGTCGGACGATGGAACGGAGCTTCTGAAGGTCGGGACGCACGCGAACGGCGATCCGATCCGGGCCAACTACCGGTCCTACATGAACTGGGATCCGACCGGAAAGGATCCCGTCAAGGAGGAGATCCGCGGCTGGAAGCGCTACCCGGTGCGCGGGCAACCGCATGTGCCGCCGCCGACCGTCGAGGGCGACAGTGTTGGCCGCTTGCGCCCGCTTTGCCCGGTGCCCGAGGGTCCGATCACCTTCACCTTCCGCCTGCGCTATCACAACCTGCATCCGGTCGAACTCGGCGCGCTGCTGTGGGCGGCACTCTGGGGCGGGGACGACGGGCTGCGCCATGCCGTCGGCATGGGGCGGCCGTTCGGCTGGGGACGGGCGAAGGTGGCGGCGGCACTGGACGCGGCCCAGCGCGAGGCGATGCGGCAATTTGCCGAGGCGATGGAGACATGGGCCAGACAAAAAGGCATTGCCGGCGGCTGGGCGGACAGCGTGCAATTGCGCCAGTTGAGGGCGATGGCGGATCCCGAAAAGGGCGCCGACGAGCAAGCGCAGGACCGCATGAAACAGATGCAGATCATTGTCGGAGTCGCCAATGACTTTGTCGATGCAAAGAAGGCCGGAACCGTCCTGCCCGAATATGCCGGCATGGCGGCAACGGAGGTTGCCGATCCGATCGACGAGGACAGCATCAAGATGTCACCGCCGCGCGCGCTCGGCCAGCAGGCGAAAACGACCGTACGGACATTCAACAATGCGGTCCGCGCCCGACAGGGTCGCGGGACGGTTCAAGCTGCGCCTGCGGCGGCGGGCGACGACCGCTTTCCGGTTGGGTCCCGATGGCAATGCGAGGGCCATGGACATGTCGAGATTGTCCGATGGCTCGCGCCCGACCGCCGCTGGGTGCGCCGGGCCGATCGCCCGGATGATGATGGCCGGCCAGTCAGCGTCCGCGCGTTGAGGCCGCTATGACCGCCATCCTCGTCACCCGCCATCCCGGCACGATCGACTGGGCGGCGCGGCACGGGATCGAGGCGCGGGTGGTCCCGCATCTCGATCCGTCCACCGTGGCGCCGGGGGATGTGGTGATGGGCACGCTGCCGGTGCATCTGGCGGCCGAGATCTGCGACAGGGGCGCGCGCTATCTGCACCTGACGCTCGACCTGCCGCCGCAGGCGCGCGGCCGCGACCTGAGCGCCGACGAGATGGAGCGGTTCGGGGCAAGGCTGACGGAATATCTTGTCACGAAGGGAGGCGCCGGATGAAACGCCAGATCCACCCCAAACGCCACCGTGTCGTCAGCGCCGGGCGCCTGGCCTTGTCCTTCCTGGTTGGCGTCGCGGCGGTGGCGACGGTGGGCTACTCGGTCGAGGCGTTTCTCGCGCCGGTCTTCGATCTGCATCCCCTTGCCTTCGCGGCGATCTCCATCCTGCTCGTGGGCGCGGCGGCCTGGCTGGTGTCCTACTGGCAGCATGACCGCCTGCAGCGGCTGGTGCGCTCCGAGGCGCGGGAACTCGATGATCAGGACATCGCGGCGCGGCCCTTCGTGATCATGGGCTTTTCCAGGCTCGGGCGCACGCCCGAGGACTGGACGCGGCTGAGCGCGGGCATCGAGACGGCGCTGCAGGGGATCGACCCGAACCGGATCGGCGAGATCTGCGACGACCAGAAGGAATGGGCCGCCAGGCTGACAGGCTGGCAGCAGGGCCTGCGCCTCCTGCGCTTCCTGCACGAGCGCGGCGAGATGAGGGCGGTCTATGTCATCGACAACGGCACCGGGCAGATCGGCCTGTTCTGCCGCCTGCTGCGCACCTGCTTTCCAGGACTTGAGGTGTCCACGGTCCCCGAGGGCGCGGAGGACGGCGTGAAGCCGTTGCGGATCGACCGCAACTACCAGCCGAAGCCCGATTATGAATCCTACGAATATGTCACCGCCGCCTTCGATCGAGCCTTCGAGCGGATCAGGAAGGACAGCGGCCTGCCGAGGGCCGAGGCGGAAGCGGCGACCTATATCGACGTGACGGCGGGGATGAAGGTCTTTTCCATCGCCGCCGCCATCCAGACGCTCAACCGCGGCGCGATCTTTCTCTACGTCACGAGCAACAGTGATTCCGACAGGGTGTCAGGACGACCGGGCGGACACGCGGTTCTTGGCTATGACGCCGACGCGCAGTTCAACCTGGCGCGGCATTAGGAGCGGGAATCATGTTCGGAAAGGGAGCAAGCTCAGGTGATGAAAGGGAAATTGCGAAATATTCAGGCTTTGTTCCTTTCGAAGGAGTCTGGAAAGTACCTCTGGTTGCGATCCGACGTGCGGAAATCCCTTGCGCGCAGTGGGTTGCACGGGGTAGGGGTGCTGAAGCACTGGCCGCATGACAGCGGATTGAAACTTCGAAGGCTCTTTCGTCACCTCGGCCAAAGTGCTGAAGCACTGGCCGCATGACAGCGGATTGAAACTCTCCATTTCCATGGTCGTTAACTCCCCCTGTGCTGAAGCACTGGCCGCATGACAGCGGATTGAAACTCGCCTCGATGATGAGGTGTTGCGGGCCGTGGTGCTGAAGCATTGGCCGCATGACAGCGGATTGAAACTTCACGCCGTGCTTGAGCTGGTCGCGGTACAGTGCTGAAGCACTGGCCGCATGACAGCGGATTGAAACCTTGGCCGCGAGGCAGTCGATATGTACCGGTGCTGAAGCATTGGCCGCATGACAGCGGATTGAAACAGAACGAAGGAACAAACTAAGACCCTTGAAAGTGCTGAAGCATTGGCCGCATGACAGCAGACAGCCGGGCGGGGCGACCTGCCCGGGTTCTCCGTGGCTCAGAACAGCCAGTAGTCCGCGTCGGCTTCCATCGGTGGGCTGTCGCCATAGACACGGCTGCGGGTCTCGCCATCGGCGGACAGGACATAGACGCGCAGGCTGTCGCCGTCGCCCAATTCGGCGGCGATGCGCTGGGCCAGCGCCTCGGCCCGCGCCCGTGTCAGCCGCGCCTCGAACACCGAGTACTGCACCCGTGTCGCGGCGTCCTCCAGCAGCCGGGCCACTCGCCTGCGTCGCCGGTTCGCGCCGACGTCATAGGTGAAGACCGTCAGCATCTCGCCCCGTGCCATCACGGTTCCATCAGGTAGGGGGTGAACAGCGCCGGGTCCTGCTGTTCTACCGCATCGGCCAGCCGCTGCGCCTGCCAGCGCATCATTGGCCGCCATGCCAGCCGTTGTCCGCGCCCCGGAACATTGACGACGCGGGTCGCCGCCGTTTCATAGCCGCGCACCAGTGCACGCCGCCCGGCCGGGTCGATCGCCACGCTCTTCGGATGCACCTCGAACATTTCGGGGCGCAGGCGGCGGGCATTGAACAGATAAGCGGCGATGCCTTCAGTCAGCGGGGTGCGGAAGGGTTCCATCAGGTCCCACACCAGCGCCCAGTTGCCGTCGCGTGCGGCATGCAGGAAGCCGAAGCCGGGGTGGAGGCCGCTCGCGCCGATGGACTGCGCGACATCGCGTTCCAGTATCCCCGTCAGGTAGTTGATCGCCGCGTTCAGCGGATCGGTTGCGGGCCGTCTGCGGCGGAATGGCACTGGCGCACCGTCGGCCAGACGCCCGAGCGCCGGCCAGAACAGCGCGGCGGCGTGCCCCTCGGCGCCGCGCAGGGCGGCGACATCGGCAAAGCCTTGCAATTTCGCCAGGTGCCGCTTCAGCGTGGCCAGAGCAGCCGTAACCTCGCCATCAGCAACCTTCCGGTTCAGGCGGAAGAGTTGTGTGCGCATGTTGCGGATGCGGGCATCCACCAGTGCGCGGGTCACGGCCGTGGCAAAATCTCCGTCCAGCGCCGCCCGCGCCTGCGCCAGATGCAGCCCGGCCCTGTCCATGCCGCGCGGGGTCCACATCGCCGCCGTTTCGCCCCTTGGGCCGACGATCGCCATCGGTACGTCGTTGCGCAGGGCAAGTCGCTGGGCCTCCCAAGACACCTCGACGCCGGAACCGATCTCGATCCGACCGACGCGCGAGGGTGCGATTCCGGCCAGCAGGTGCCCGCCCGTCGCCATCACGGCAAACACATGCCCCTCGACCAGCAACTGGCGTCCGGGCTCGGTGACATGCAGAACCCGCGTTCCCCGATCATAGCCTGCGCGCCCCTCGTGTTCAGTGCGCTCCTCGGTCTCGGCATCTGCTTCAGCCACGGCGCGCAAGGCTGATACCGGATCCTCCTCGCGGTCCTCGTCCGTCGATTGCATCTGCAGGCCACGCACGAACAAATCGCCCAGAAACTCGAAACCACGGTCGAAGTCGCGCACCCGGCTACCGGCGGCGTGCATCTCCAGTCCCTCTTCGGCGAGCACTTCTCGGGCTTCGGCGAGTGCGGCCTCGGCGCTGTCGCGCTTGCGGGCAAGAATGATGAAATCATCCCCATAGCGGATCAGCCGCAGTCCCTTGTCATCAATCGCGTCGTCCAGTGCGTCCAGGTAGAGGTTCGACAACAGCGGCGACAGCGGCGAGCCTTGCGGCACGCCGCGCCCCGCCACGCCGCTGTCCTGCGCCTGGCCCTCCAGGATCAGCGCCACCAGGTCGACAACCCGGCCCGCCCCCTTGTGCCCGGCCAGTGCGACATCGAGCTTGGACAGCAGCCGGTCATGGCGGACATTGTCGAAGAACGAGACGATATCGGCCTCGACCACATGCCAGAAGCCGCGGTCGCGCCATCTGGCCACCGCTGCAAGCGCCTGTTTGACAGACCGACCGGGGCGGTAGGCGAAACTGGCATCGCTGAACTGTGGTTCAAGGATCGGCGTCAGCGACAGGCCGACCGCCCCATGCACCACCCGGTCCGGCACGGGCGGGATCATCAACCGTCTGGTGCCGCCCTTGCGCTTGGGGATGTCCACCGCCCGCGCGGGGCCCGGTCGCCAGCGGTCCGAGCGCAGGGTGCCGGACAGCCGCAGCAACCGCTGTGTCACACCTTCGGCAAAGCGCGCGACGCTCATGCCGTCGCCGCCGGCAGCGCCATTGTTGGCCAGAACCCGCGCCCAGGACGCCCGCAGGCTGGACAGGTCGGTTGTCGCAAGCCACAATTCATCTGCCGGGGGCTGGCGGTAACGGGGCATCCTTGCGAAATCCGGTTCGGAAAGGAGGTAGCTTCATATGAAATATCAGGAAAACAGCGGTATTCCGACTTTGTTCTTATACACTCTCTCGCCAATGATACTCTGGTCCGGATCGATCGGGAAAAAAATCATTGCCGGAAACAGCTTGCAGAATGTGGGTGCTGAAGCATTGGCCGCATGACAGCGGATTGAAACGCAGATGCCGGCACGGCAGCAACCAGGGTTGCGTGCTGAAGCATTGGCCGCATGACAGCGGATTGAAACCCCTCCAAATTGTCGCTGTTACGAATGACGGTGCTGAAGAACTGGCCGCATGACAGCGGATTGAAACTGGATCGTTGACCTCTTACGCGGCCCCGGTCATCGTGGGCCGATGACGGACGCGATCCCTACGGGTCTGGCGCAATGGCTGGCCGCGCCGGCCGCGGGGGGCGATCTCGCGGCTATCGCGTCGCTGTGGCGCGATCAGGACTGCAGCGTCATTCTCGCCCCGGTGGCACCGGTCGATGCGGGGATCGGTGCGCACCTTCGCCGGTCCTATCTCGGTGCTCTGGCTTCTGGTGCCTCGGCAGCCGCGCGGGCCGGCCAACCGTGCCCGTGGGACCCGCCTTGCGCACTGGATGTTTTCCTGCGCGAGCAGCTGCGGTCCGGAGGCGACGGGCTGCCGAAGCCGTACGTCTTGTTCTGGCACCAACAAGGCCCCGTCCTCACCGTCACCCTGCGCGTGTTCGGCACGGCTTGCGATTGGTTCCCGGTTGCGGCCGAGGCACTGGTGGCCGGCCTTTCCGGCATCCTGCCCTGGACCAAGGCTGTGAAGGGGCAGCGCGCGGCGCCCGAACTTCTTGCACGGCAGACCGGGATTACGCCTTGGGCAGAGGTGCCCGAGGGCCCGCTGACCTTGCGTCTTCTCTCGCCCATGGATGATGAAGGCACCCGGCCGGCAGACAATCGAGACATCGCCGCGCGTATCCTGTCACGCACGCTGCGGCGGGTAGATGCGCTAGCGCGCTGGAGCGGTGCGTCCCTGACCGAGGACGCCCATCGCCAGTTGACCGCCGCCGCCCATGATGTTCAGGCCCAGGCCTTGCGCCTTACGCGCGGCAAGACTGCAAGCCCCAACCGAAAGGGTGAAGCTCGGACGAGGCAGGTGGTCACCGGTGAAATCGACTTGCCCACAATCCCCGCGGACCTGCGTTTGCTGCTGGCGTTTGCCGTCCGCAGCCATATCGGGCGCGGTACGAATGAAGGGCTGGGGAGGATCGGCATCGGACAGAATGCACGCCTGATCGAAAGCCGCGCGGCTGTGGCAGAGAAGACGGAGTGAGCCACCGGGAGCGAAGGTTTCAGCCTGCGGCGTATGGACCAGACCCGTTTCGTCGTGGCGGGTTGGGTCCGTGCGGCGCGAGCAGGTGCGAACCTGTTGATGGCAATCTGGCTTTTGCGCGACGACATAATACGGACCGGGGGAGTGAAATGGGCAGAAAATGACAATGGGGACTTGACGATAGGGATCAGATCAGGAGTGCAAGATAAAGCGAACTCGCGTTCGCACTCCCGCTGGTCGTTAAGTCATTGTCTGCACATTGTTTTTTGAGCAGCCGCCTAGTGCCATTCCGGCACCATTAGAAGGCTGCATGGTGCCGGAGAGTCGGATTCCTTCGTGGTTTCAATGGCTTGGTATGGTGCCATTGAAAGACTGAAGCCAGGCAGCTACGCCCTTCTTGCCTTTATGTCCGCCCACCTGCGATCACGCGGCTTTCGCCCTTGAACGCTCGGAACCGTCGGCCCAGGTCAGCTCTCATGGCAGACGATTTCGATGACATCTTCCGCGTCCGGCCGGGACCGCCGCACAGCCGGGGTGGCGGCGGCAAGTCGGGCGGAAACCCGTTCCGCCGCCAGGTGGAAATGGCGGTGCGCAAGGCGGGCGGCGATCCGCGCCGCATCGGACGGATGGCCGGAAGGGGGAGCGGCCGGTTCAACGCCCGCGGCCGCGGCTCCAAACTGGCGGCAGCGTTGCCCAAAGAAGGCAGCGGCTGGAAGCCCAATGAAGGCGGGATGCGCTTCCGCTCGCGCCGTGTCGTCGCGAAGGCCCGTGTCGTGAAGCTGAATGCAGGGCGCAGCGCCCGCGGTGGCCGCAGCTTCGTCACCAGCGCCAAGGCGGTCGATGCACATCTGCGCAATCTCGAACGCGACGGCGTGACCAAGGACGGCAAGACCCTCAACATCGCCGGCGACTACATCGCCTATGGCATCCGCCACCGGGCATCGGAACGGCTGACGCTGGAACTCGGCCCGCAGAGCGAGCGGGAGGTTGCCCAAAAGCTCGCCAGGGAAATCGATGCCGACCGGCTGACACGGCTCGACCGGATGCTGATCTCCCAGCAACGGGACCACGGCCTGGTCGATCTCAATCCGAATGCGAGCGACAGCTACACCATCCGCGCCAACCGCTATCTGCTGATCGACCGGGTGCGCAAGCTGGAGCGCATGGGGCTGGCGGGAGAAATCGACACCGGACAATGGTCGTTGTCCGACAAGGCCGAGAAGACGCTGAGGGATCTTGGCATCCGCAACGACATCATCAAGACCATGCACCGGGCGCTGACGGCCCATGACCTGGCCGAAGAGCGATCACCGGGCAGCTACGAAATGCATGGGGCAAGCATCAAGGAACCGATCATCGGCCGTGTGCTGGCCAAGGGGCTGGCCGGCGACCAGATGAGCGACCGGCTGCATGTCATCATCAATGGGGTCGACGGCCGCACCCACTATGTGGAGACAGTCGACGCGGCAAGGCTCAATGACATCGACAACGGCCACATCGTCGCCCTGGGGCCGGTCCAGGCCAAGACCGAGCCACGAGCTGCTGACATCAACATCCGCGATGCCACGGACGAGAACGGCATCTACCGGCCAAGCCACCACCTGGAGCTGGCGCGCGACAAGATCAAGCGCATCGGCGGGGATCCTGATGCCTTTATCCGGTCCCATGTTCGTCGCCTCGAAGCGCTGCGTCGGGCAGGGCACGTCGAGCGCGTCGACGAGAACCATTGGAAGGTTCCGCCCGACCTGCCGGAACGCGGCCTCGCCCATGACACCCGCAACAGGGGCAAGGACTTCACCGTGCGCATGCTTTCGGCTTTCGATCTTGAAGCGCAGATCGGCAGCGACGGCGCCACATGGCTCGACCGCGAGCTCACGTCAGGCGACCAGACCAAGCTCGTGCCCAGCGGTTTCGGGAGGGAGCTTACCCAAGCGCTCGACAAGCGCACCTTCAAACTGGTCGAGATGGGCATTGCCACACGGGATGCGACAAACGGCGTCATCACCTTTCCGCGGGGCATGCTGCGCACGCTCGAACGCCAGGAGGTGGCTCGCGTTGGGCGCAAGATAGCCAAGGCCAGAGAGCGAGTGTTCACGACGGTGGAAATCGCAGACGAAGCACGCGGCAAGCTCGTCGGCGCCGCCAATCTCGCCAGCGGCCGCTACGCGATGCTCGACGACGGGTTCCGGTTCCATCTCGTGCCCTGGGAGCCGATGCTGGAAAAGCGGATCGGCCAGACCATCAGCGCCCATATCCGAACCACCGGAGGCATCGAATGGACCTTTGGCCGGCAGCGCGGGATTGGCATCGGGATGTGAGTGGCATGGCATCCCTTACTGGATGGCTGCTGCCGGTCCTGCTCTTTGGACGCGTCAGTTGCGCGCCAGCAGCCGTCCTCGCCAAAGCCGATCTCGAAATGTTGTGTTTGGTGCTGTAAACTGGACTGTCAGGTCTTGGCAGCAGTCACGCAGATAGCTGCCGTTCTGCAGCCGACCCCATTGCGGTCTTCTGGGATGGTTTCGTTGCATCCCAGAACCTGCCATTCGTTCGGCTCAAACGGACGGCTGGAACTGCGGCCAGAAGCGGACTGGCGGCTTGCGGTGATAGGATTCGAGTAGATGATCAGCTACCCCCCTTTTGGCTGCCGCCAGCCATGTCTGCCCGTCAAGAGCTGGCTGTCAGCAAACGCTATCTCGGTCCAGAAATCTCTCGTCCCGAACGTGAGGTGCTGTAGCGGACGGAATGCGGCAGAAACGGACGGCGCACGATCCAGGGCATAGAGGAGCTGGCCAAGGTCCATCCAATAGACATCGATGAAGTATGGGAACAAATCGAGCTCTCCTTGGTCATTGGTGGGCGCGACCTTGGCGAGCCGATCGAGAATCTCGGTTGTTGCCGCGTTGAAGTCCTCAATCGCCTTCACATCTTCGGCCTTAGCGCTAACCGAACCGAACTTTCGGCCCAGGATTGCCGGCATGGCAGTGGCGGTGAGCAACCGGTCCATGATCGGACCGTAGCTCAGCGGAGAAACAGCCACCTTGAAGACCTTGAGGTCTTCCATCTTTTCGTCACCGGAAGTCAGGGGCGGCAGACCAGTCTTGCGAAGATAGAAGTCGTGGCGGACCAGTTGCTTGAGTATCGCGAGGAAACTATCGGCGTAGTCGATAAATCCCGAATAGATGATCCCCGAGCGTGCTTTGGCGGTGAGCGACTTGGCCTTCGTCTCGAATAGCACGAGCGCGCTTTCGTCCCGCGTGCCTACGTCAAGTTGAAACACTTGGTTGTCGCGTTCGTAGGATACATCCGGCGCCACAATGGGTGGCGACTTCTCGCGGCAGGCGGCCGCAATCGCCAATTCCAGCACCTGCCCCGTAACTTCGGCAGCTCGCGATTTGGGTAACCGTCGCCAGATCAGCCTGAACAGCATCTCGCAGGCAGCGTTGACCGCCAGCGGACGTGGCAGCAAGGCGACGCTGTTGTCCGTTGCTTCGAAGATCAGAAACCTGTCCTGGTTTCGGTGGTGACTGTCTGCCGGTTCCTTATAGCCTGGGTTGACCTTGTCTTTGTTGCCGAGGGCTTCGCGCCAAAGGATCGGGTGCGAAGCACGGACTGGCCCGGATGCGAATAGCCGAAGTTCGGTATCGTGACTCTGAACGAGAAGGAGCCGCAGCTCGTTCAGTAGATCGACTAACTTGAACCCGAGCTTTTCCTCGTCCACCGGCTTCAGGCAATCCTTCAGAGCATCGCTGATTTTCATCACGATGAGCTGCGGCGCCTGCGGAAGCGAAAACAGCTCGCGCCATGTGATACTTTCCCGCAGAACCCGCTCGAACTCCTCTGGCGGAATCCGAGCCATCTGCTCGTACTGGCTGTATCGCTGGCAGTCGTGGATGGCGGCAAAATCTCTCGCCAAATCCGTCAGCGTTTTCCAAGCAACCTCTGGCTTGTTTGCGCTGCCCGGAGAGCCGAGGTTCGCGATGGCAAGTGTTAGGAGCCAGCCCCATGGATAGGCCGGCGCATACTCTCTTGGCGTTGATGAGACCCTATTGCCGAAGATGAAAAACCCGTCATGGACAGCCTTGCTCTCAACCAGTACCCGAAAAATCTGCTGGGCGCAGGAAGCGCCCCCTAAGAGCTTCACCAGCGAGATAATCTGATTGCAGATTTGCTTGACGGTTTCCGGCGATGCGTATGGTCCGAATGCCGAAGCTTCGATTCTGTATCCTCGTTTGATCAGGCGACTCGCAGCCTTGCCAACATGAGCGACCCGCTCGGTCCATGACGGCTCCTTAAGAAAGTCAGGCTGCTTCTTCGCCCAGCATATCGCTTCTATCCACGCCTCTGGGTGGTCGAAACCGGCATATCGATCCCCGGACACATCCTTGCTCACTATGCCCAACGTGATGGCAACTGCTTCAGACATCAGACCTGCTGAGGCCGCAATCTGAATTGAGCGCGACAATCGCCAGAGATCTGCTGCATTTAGGCCACCCTCTGCAACTGCTAGAAGTTCGCTGGGCGGACGCGGGTCGGCGAAGCGGCTCTTCTCGGCGTTCAGGAAATATTCCTCGAAAAGCTTGTGATCATCTTTGTGCAACATCTGACCACACTATTCGATCCCTCCGTCTTGTAGAAGGCTCCCGCTATCAGCAAAAGTCTATTGAAGTGACTGCTCTTACACCCAATCTTAACCCTGTTGAATGACCGCAATAGGTGCGCCTAACCGCCGAAATGTGGTGACCACCGGAGTGACCGCTTTACCGACTGAGTCGCTCAAAACCCGACATTCGGGAATCCACCCCATTTCAGACGTGAACGGCGTCGCGGCTTAACGGCTGCTTTCGAGGTTCGGTCTCACCAACCTGAACGTCCAACGTGAAGGCGCTAAGCCGTCATTTCCCGCGAGCATGGCCAAGGTCTCCTTCGCTGAAAGGCTAACCCCGTTCCGCTCAGATGATCACTCGCTGTTAATCGGCCGCGCCAGCCGAACGCCTGGACCACCGCCATTCTGTGAAATGAACTCTACGCCAGCAGCTTCAAGTGCTCTCCGAAGCGCTTCAATCGTCACCTTGTTGGCTTTCAACGGCCCGGAATTCGGCTCAAGCCGCTTAATGGTTGCGAGAGAGACCATGGACACGGCGGCTAAAGTTTTCTGGTCCCATTGCAGCAGCGCTCTTGCCGCTCGTAACTGTTCACTCGTGACTGTCATATGGACTCTGAGTATCATTTGATGCCACAGGCATTGAATCTATGGCAAAGTTCACGTAGGGTAGTCCGCGATTCTGAGTGCGTTCGCACTGCAACTTTGCGCGCGCAACCAGCATTTAAAGCGGCCGAACGCAATGTTGACGCATCGCGATCGGCCTGACCACAACCCAAGCTGTAAGGGAGCTCGGATCATGGATGATTCGGACGATACCACGACTCTGCCTTCCGTCACCCGCAGGCGTTTGCTGAAGGGAACGATAGCGACAACGGCAGCGTGGCCGTTGCAAGACGGGGCGGCGATTGCCGGCGTGCTGGCCAGCAACTCGTCCTTCGACCCGACGCTTTCGCTCTGGCGCGAGTGGAAAGCCGCGTATCTCCACACCGCCGCCCTGTGCCGCAAGCAGCAGCGTTTGGAAACGAAGCTGGTCGGCCGCGTCGGGTTCCCTCAAGCGCAGGTCCATCTGCCGGGCGAAGACGTCACCGTCTCCTGGCTTGGGGACATCGAGGAGCTGTTGGGCGACGATCCCGCGCTGGCCAACATTCGCTCCCAGGCCGAAGCCGATCTCGCCGCCCATCAGGCGCGCTGGGCGGCGGCCGATGCTCAGATCGGCTATTCCTCCGCCAAACGGGAAGAGCAGGAGGCGTCCGACCACGAACAGGGCGTGTTCGATAGCTTAACCCACACGCCCGCCACCTCGCTTTCTGGCGTGGCCGGTAAGCTTGATGCCATCCTGCACGAGGGCGAGAGTGGGGAAAACTGCTCCGACTTTCCCTGGCCACAGGTGCGCTCGGTGCTCGTCGATGTCGTCCGCATCGGGCAGAGGCTGCAGCCTGATGCTTTCATGCCGGGCAGCGATCGTAAGGGGCCGTATCAGCGCCGCCATAGGGACGGCTGCAGCGTTCGGGTCAGGAAGGCTCCGGACGGGAGTTGAAGGCCTGGGCCCGCCAAAAACCTGACGCCCTCGATGCCGAACTCACTGGACCTCGCCGATCCTGAGGAGGTGGCCGCAATGCCCTACGGGAGGCAGACTTCCGCTTCTGGTTTGAAGTGTTCGTCAAGCCGTCTGCCGATCATGAACGGGCCTAGTAATCGCTATGCATGCGCTCGACCTTGGTTCTCGCGTGAGGGCGAGCAGTGGTCGCTTCGCCCGCAGTGACACGAGGAAGCGGCATTGGCGATGAGAGCTTCCCAGAACATACAACGCCCTATGCACCTTTATGTACCCGCCAGAACGACACGATGAAGATTCTGCTTTGAACCCGCCGATTGCCCGTATTTCCTGCCTAAACGCACAGCGTGTTGGAGAATGGCATGGAAGACGAAGCCAAGTTCGAACGGGAAGACACCGATCAGCCGGCCAACGACAATTCCGGACCGGAGCATGCCAATGTCGAGGACGCCGATATCGCACCCTGGCAGCGGGTGGGTCGGGTGGTTCTGAGCGTCACCCGACTGATCGGTCGCCAGATCGCCCGCGAGCGCTTCGAGGCCTTGCAGGTGGCAAATGACAATAGGCGCCCGGTGGAAGAGGCAGAGAGCCACGGTCGGAAGAGCAAGGAAGAAGGATAGAGGAGAAAGCTCCAATGCATCGCACTGCGTTCTACGCCCGCTACTCATCGGGCAACCAGTGGGAAACCTCCATCGAGGGCCAGTTCCGTCTGCGCGAGGAGCATGCGGCACGCGAGGATTGGGTCCAGCATGATCCTGAGGTGGTGCGGACTACCGCTTCTGGCTTGGGGCTTCACCGGCTCCAAGCCTCCTGGATAGGCAGGCGATCGGGGGTTGGACGGGCGATCGAAGTTATGGACAAGGCGGCCGGCCCTGATGACGTTGATGCCTTGCACTGCGCGCTAGGAGTTGGAAGGGCGAATGCGTGACGCAAACGTGTGAGCGCTGGCCGCGTGGGTTGAGGCGGGCTTCCGCCGCAGCCTATCTCGGCATTTCGCCTTCGCAGTTCGATAAGGAGCGGGCGGCGAGACGGATTCCAGCGCCAAAAGACTTGTTCGGAGTGCAAATTTACGATCGGCACGACCTGGACGCGATTTTTGACGGCAAGTTGATCGAAACAGGCAATGACAATGAGTTAAATGCATGGGACGCGCATTGGTTGGGTACCGCAAGCCAAAATACGTGAATGCCTACGAAGATCGACACGGCAAGCTGCGAATCTATTTACGCCGCCCTGGTCAACCGCAGGTGCCCCTGCCTGGCCCGCTGTACTCTGAGCCGTTCTGGATTGCCTACCATAAGGCGATGGAGGGCGAGGCGGTTGCCAAGGTTTCAGGGGCGCCGACGCGATCGGTTTCGGCGGCCATCGCAGCCTACTATGTAAGCGCAGAATTCAAGTCACTAGCATCTATTACACAATCAACGTACCGGAATACGCTGGAGCGATTCCGGAATGACTACGGTCACTTGCCGCTGGCCGGGATGCGGACGCAAGACGTCAACTGCGTTCTTGCCAGCATGTCGCCTGGATCGGCAGTTCATCTCCGCAAACGCCTGCATCAATTGTTTGAGTTCGCGAGAGCGGTCGGCCTCGTCACCGGCAATCCAGTTAAGGAGGCAATGCGCATTCGCAAAAAGTCGGTCGGCTATCGCACGTGGAGCGAGGCTGACATTGCCTCCTTCCGTGCCCACTGGGACGAGGGGACGCCGCAGCGACTGGCCATGGAAATCCTGCTGTACACGGGGCTGCGGCGATCGGATGCCGTGCGGATTGGCTGGCGGCATATTGTCGATGACCGAATCGAGATCGTGGCCAGCAAGACCGGCGTGGACTTGAGCATTCCGATCCATGATGAGCTATGGCGCTTCCTCAAGGAGAGGCCGCTTACCGACCCGACCTTTATCATCACCGCCTACGGCCAGCCGCGTTCCGAGAAGGCATTCACCGGCTTTATAAGCGAGGCGGCGCGTGATGCCGGGATTGAAGCACAGGCCTCACCCCACGGCCTGCGCAAGGCCGCTTGCCGCAGGCTTGCAGACGCGGGCGCCAGCGCGCATGAGATCATGGCCGTCACCGGCCACACGAAGATAGAGGAGATATTGACCTATACTAAGGCAGCGGAACAAAAGCGATTATCACAGACTGCGATGGCGAAAATGGCCGGTGCGTTCGATCTCAAATCGCCTAACCCAGATGAGCGGTTAGGCAAAAGTACCGATAACGTATTGAAAAAACTTGCGCAGATAAGCGATGTGGTACGCCCAACGGGACTCGAACCCGTGTTTCCGCCGTGAAAGGGCGGCGTCCTAGACCGCTAGACGATGGGCGCCCGGTCGGTCGATGTGCGCGGGTTATAAGCAGGTTTGCCGCGGTCGGCAAGAGGGTAGATGGTGCGTCATCCACAGGTCCGGCGACCGGCCCCGCCGGGCCCCGTGCAAAGGACGGGAGCGCCCGCCGGGCAGGTCTTTCGATGCGCCCGGCGGAGATATCGTCTTGCGGCGTGTTACCAGCTGCCGGTGTTGCCCATGGATGCCCATGGCTCCTTCGGCTCCCGGGCACCGCCCTTGTTCAGGATCTCGATCGAGATATTGTCCGGCGAACGGATGAAGGCCATGCGGCCGTCGCGCGGCGGACGGTTGATGGTCACGCCGGCTGCCGCAAGCTTCTCGCAGGTGGCGTAAATGTCGTCGACCTCATAGGCGAGATGGCCGAAATTGCGGCCGCCGTCATACTCCTCCGGGTCCCAGTTGTAGGTGAGCTCCAGCGCGGGAGCCTGTCCGTTGCGCACGGCCTCGGCATCGCCGGGTGCCGCGAGGAAAATCAGGGTGAAGCGGCCGGCCTCGCTTTCATGGCGGCGCACTTCCTCAAGACCGAACTTGTTGCAATAGAAGTCGAGCGACTCGTCAATGTCGCGGACGCGGACCATTGTGTGCAGGTAACGCATGAAAACCTCGTTTTTCCAGTATGTCCGGGGTGGAACGGCTGTTGCCGCCGGGCGGGAGGGCGTGACTTTGGCGCAAGTGCCACCGAACCCGGCGCCGCCGGCCGGGAAGGGCCGCTGGCCGGGCTTCGCGATCCCCGCCTTCGCCGTCAAACAATATGACCTTCGGCCGCGACATCAATCCCGACGGAACAAAATCGGCACACTGAAAGCCAAAACAGCATTGTTGGGCTTTGCGAATCGCTTGAAGGCCGACAAACTTGGTTAAGAAAGCGCCCATGGCACTTTTTCGCAAAATTGACTGGTTCCGGCCTCTCGGGATGCTATCCTTGGCTCGCGGAATCGACGGTATCACGGTTTTGCGCTCACGGATCCAGCTTACGGCGTATCAGAGGCAGGACTATGAAGAACTTGGGGGCAAAGCCTGTCGTGGCGGCGCGTGACGCAGGATCGGAGGATCCCGGCGTTGAGCTTGCGGTGGTCGCGGGGGCGATCAAGTGGTTCGACGTGGCGAAGGGATACGGTTTCATCGTTCCCGACGACGGCCAGCCAGATATCCTTCTTCACGTGACGTGCCTGAGACGCGACGGGTTCCGCACGGCCTATGAGGGCGCTCGCATTGTCTGCGAGGTGGTGCCCGGGTCCCGCGGATTGCAGGCGTTCCGTATCCTGTCGATGGACGAGTCGACCGCCGTTCACCCCTCTCAGCTGCCGCCCTCGCGCACCCATGTCCAGGTCACCCCGGAAGGTGGCTACGAGCGAGCCACAGTCAAATGGTTCAACCGTGTCAAGGGCTTCGGGTTCCTGACCCAGGGCGAGGGAACGGAAGACATCTTCGTCCACATGGAAACCCTGCGCCGTTTCGGCATTACCGAGCTGCGGCCCGGACAGACAGTCATGGTGCGCTTCGGCAAGGGGCCGAAGGGGCGCATGGCGGCCGAGATCCGGCCTGACGGGGATGGCGTCCATATCCCGTCCTCGCACTGAGCGGCCACCCCGCTTGACGAACCTGGCACTCATCGCGCATCCGCGTTCCGTCGGCTTCCGCCGGGGACGTTCCGCCTGGGGTGCCGGGACATTCCTTCTCCTGTGCTTTTCCATGCTGGTGCTTGCGTTCCTGTCCATGCCAGGTCTGGCCGGACAGGGCGATGAACTGGTGCGAGAGCCGCTGGAGATCCGCTCGGCCTCCGGAGTGCACCGCTTCGAGGTGGAGATCGCCGACACGCCGCAGGCCCGGTCCTTCGGGTTGATGCATCGGCAGCATCTCGCGTCGGATGCCGGCATGCTGTTCGACTTCAAGGAGGACCGCGAGGTCGCCTTCTGGATGAAGAACACGCTGATCTCCCTCGACATGCTGTTCATCGACCGCACCGGGCGAATTGCCCATATCGCCGCCGATACCGTGCCGCTGTCGGAAGACCTGGTGCCGTCCCGGGAGGTCGTGCGCTTTGTTCTCGAGGTACCGGCAGGCACCAGCGCCGCCCTCGGGATAGCGCCCGGCGACATGGCGACCAGCGCCACCATCAAGGCCGCGGCTGCCGACTGACCGCCGGTGCGAAGCTCCCGCACCTGATCGGCCCGAACATCGCCGCATTCGTCAGTGCAACGTTATGGCACCGTTATTTTGGCCTTTCAGGGCCCTGAAGACGCGCTTTCAGGGAGCGAATCGTTTTCCGATTCAGCGTAGTGTCGCTATCGGAAAATACGAATCGAACTATGGTTCCTTGAGTTCTGGCGTCAGGACGGATCGCGCCGGGGCGTGCAGACCAAGGAAAACGCATGGATGACGGGAAAGGGCCTGCCGGTGTTGCCGGCTGCGATGTCGATCTGAATCAGACCGGATTTTTTCAGCAAGTCATTGGCACGCTCGCCAATACCCTGGAAGAGGTTGTCGGGCTGGAGGATGCGGCTTCGTTCGTCGGCGTGGTCGGCGGGGAGATCGGCGACGAGCTTTCCCGGAAGTACAGCATGGCGCTTGGTCGCCGCGAACTGGATGTCGGCACGATTGCCGCCATCCTGGTCGATCTGAAGGCCCGCATCGGCGGAAGCTTCCGGATCGAGTCGATTACCGAAGACGAAATCTGCCTCGTCAACGGACATTGCCCCTTTGCCCGGCAGGTTGTCGGGCGACCATCGCTTTGCATGATGACAACCAATGTTTTCGGACGGATCGTATCGAGGGCCTCAGGATATGCGCATGTCGAAATCCTTGAAGCAATTGCTACCGGGCATGCCGGATGCCGCGTCCGTGTCCATCTCAGGCCACAGGCCGATATGGATGGATACGAGTTTTTCGCATGAAACCGGGCTGATGCTCGATGGGGTACGGATCGCCATCGAGAACATGCCGAAGCCGACGCTGGTCATCGATCCCGATGGGCGCGTGCATTTTTCCAACCGGCTCGCCGTCAAGCGGTTCGGCGACCTGTCGCAGGACGGGGTCTTTGCCCTGACCGGCCTGCCACGCGAACTCGTCGAGGAGCGCATGGAGCGGGCCTTCCGTGCGTCCACGCCGGCCTTCATCGGGCTCGAGGGCACCTGCGGGGCGAAGCTGACCTTTTTCGGCTGGCGGCTTGCCGGCATTCCGGGGCTGCAAACGCCGCTCGCCATCCTGCAACTGGACCAGAGCAAGTCGCTGGCCGCAAAGTTCCTCGCCGCGTCGCAGGAAGTGGCGGCACATCGCGAGCGGCTGGCTGACAGTCTCGAGCAACAGCGCAAGCTGCGCGACGAGGCCCGGCGCCTGCAGAGGCTGTCGGTCACCGACCGCATGACAGGCCTGCTCAACGCCATCGAGTTCCGCATCCAGGCGACGGCGCTGATCGCCCAGATCGGCGAAGCCTGTCCTTGCGTCACCTTTGTCTATATCGATCTCGATCATTTCAAGCAGATCAACGACCGGTTCGGCCATCTGGCAGGTGACGCGGCGATCCGGTCGGTCGCACGGGTGCTGAAACGGGCGGTGCGAGAGACCGATATCGTGGGGCGGATGGGGGGCGACGAATTCATGATCGCCTTTGCCGGGGCGACCAGCCACGACATTTGCGAGCGCGTCGAGGAGATCAGCGACCAGATCCGCGAACCGCTGCGCTGGCGCCCGCCCGACGGTGGTCCGCCCTGCCTTCTTGCGACCTCCGCTTCGGTCGGCCTGCACGGTATCAGCGATCCGAACACGGGCTTCGACACGGTGCTGCGCGCGGCGGAAGCGCGGATGTACGATATGAAACATATCAGCCGGGAAGTCTGATCCGGTTGTTCGGCGTATCGTGCGGCCGGCGACGCCTGCCACCGGCGAGCAAAGGTCTGCATTTGCCATGCCTGCGCCTTGTTTTCCCTGTTCGTTCCCGGTTGACGCGGTGGGGCGAAGCCCGATACACCGCATCTTTCCAAGGTCCGGGGTATAGCGCAGCCTGGTAGCGCATCTGCTTTGGGAGCAGAGGGTCGCAAGTTCGAATCTTGCTGCCCCGACCAACCACTCGTTCCGGCCAGGGAACGGGAACCGCGGAGCGGTACGCTCGCTTGAGCCCGCTCCGGATCCCGTCATTTTCGAACAATCTCGACAATTCCGGGCAGAAATTTTCGAAAACTTGTCGTGATTCTGCGCGATTTTTGTCGCACCGGAGAGATCGCGCCGCCGACCGCGGCCGAATCCCCAGGATCGAGGGCTTTGCCGAGTTGACTTCGGCCGGCGAACCAATGAATAACCGGGGATGAGCGGCAGCGCGCGCGGGAACAGTGCGAGGATGCCGATGGTGTCGCGTCTCGGGACTTTCGCGAAAGCGGACCCTGCCGGCGCAATGTTCCGAGCAAGGGTTCTGACCATGGTCGCACGCATCTATTCCCCGGCGAAGACAGCCACCCAGTCGGGTCGCGGCAAGGCCCATGACTGGGTGCTTGAATTCGTGCCGGAACAGGCGCGCTCCATCGAGCCGCTGATGGGCTACACGTCCTCCACCGACATGAAGCAGCAGGTGCGGCTTCGCTTCGAGACGCAGGACGAGGCGATCGCCTATGCCAAGAAGAACGGCATCGCCTACCGGGTCGAGATCCAGCGCGAGCGCCGCGTGCCGAAGATCGCCTATTCCGACAATTTCAAGTACGACCGCTACATGCCCTGGACGCACTGAGCGTCCGGTTCGAACAGTCCTGACCGCGCGGCCTTGCCGGTCGCGCGCCCGCGCCGCGGACGGCTTCCCGCCGCCGCGCCGCCGACGGCCCCGTAGCTCAGCTGGATAGAGCACCGGCCTTCTAAGCCGATGGTCGCAGGTTCAAGTCCTGCCGGGGTCGCCAGTTTTCCTCTGCCCCATCCGCCTATTCGGCCGCGTCGCGGCGCGGAAGAACCCAGCCGGCTCGCGGGAAGTGGCAGGTATAGCCGTTGGGAAAGCGCTCCAGATAGTCCTGGTGCTCGGGCTCGGCCTCCCAAAAATCCCCGACCGGCTCGACCTCGGTCACAACCTTGCCCGGCCACAGACCGGACGCCTCGACATCCGCGATCGTGTCCTGCGCAATCCGCTGCTGCTCGTCGGACGTGTAGTAGATGGCGGAACGGTAGGACGGGCCGATGTCGTTGCCCTGACGGTTGCGGGTGGTGGGATCGTGGATCTGGAAGAAGAATTCCAGCAGCCTGCGATAGTTCGTGACCTGCGGATCGAAGATGATCTCGATCCCCTCGGCGTGGCTGCCGTGATTGCGGTAGGTCGCATTCGGCACATCGCCGCCCGTATAGCCGACGCGGGTCGCAAGGACACCGGGCAGGGCGCGGATCAGGTCCTGCATGCCCCAGAAGCAGCCTCCGGCCAGAACAGCGCGCTCGTTCATCATGCGTCCTCCAGAAGTTTGCGGAAGGTCCCCGAACGCTTTCAAGCGTCGGGCACGCCTTCAAGTATAGGGCAAGGCGGCCGGGTGGGAAGGCAGCGGGCATCATGCCCGTCCCGCCTTGTCCCTGTCCCAGTCCCTGTGCTTGTGCCTGTGTCGGCCCGGCCGGACCGGGCGAGGGATGTTCCTGTCCGGCGGGGTCTGGCGCTCCGATCAAGTTGCGAAGAGCTGGTCCATGTTGGCAAACGCCTTCAGCTCGACCGCGTTTCCGGCCGGATCGGTGAAGAACATCGTTGCCTGCTCGCCGGGCTGTCCCTTGAAGCGGATATAGGGCTCGATGACGAAGTCGACACCGGCCGCGGTCAGCCGGTCGGCCATCTGCTGCCACTCGTCCATCGCCATCACGAGGCCGAAATGGCGCACCGGCACTCCGTGTCCGTCGACCGCGCTGGTCGCGCCCTTGCCGGTTTCCTCCGGTGCGAGATGGGCAACGATCTGGTGGCCGTAGAAGTCGAAATCCACCCAGTGGGGCGAACTGCGGCCCTCGCGGCAGCCGAGAAGCCCCTTGTAGAAGGCGCGGGCGGCCTCGAGATCGTCGACCGGAAAAGCGAGGTGGAAGGGGCGAATGGCACGGTCCGTCATGGTCAGCTCCTGAAATGAATCGATCGCGGCACCCTATCAACGCCCACTCATCATTGATAACTGTATGTTGTGAGGCTGAGGAAAACAAAAGCTTATGAATGATCTCTGAACTCAAGACCCTCGTCGCCGTGGCGCGGCACGGCACCTTTGCAGCGGCGGGCGAGCGGATCGGCCTGACGCAGGCTGCCGTCAGCGGCCAGATGAAGCGGCTGGAGGAGAAGCTCGGCCAGCGCCTGTTCGACCGGACGGGCCGTTCCGCCACGCTGAACGAAACCGGGCGACGGGTGCTTGCGCGCGCCGGAGAACTGCTGGCTCTGGCCGACAGCCTGGCCGAGCCCATGGACCTTTCCAGACAGCACGGATGCCTGCGCATCGGGGCGATCGTCTCGACCCAGCCGACGCTGGTGCGCCGGGCGCTGACCGGGTTCCATCGGGCCTGCCCGGGATATCGGGTGCAAGTGATCCCGGGTCTGTCGCTCGACCTGCTGGACCGGCTCGATGCCGGCGAACTGGATCTGGCGGTGATCATCCGGCCGGGTTTTGGCCTGCCGCAGGATGTCGGCTGGGAACCCTTGGTGCGGGAGCCGTTCGTTCTGGCCGTCCCGCGGGACTGGCCGGACACGGACTGGCGGACGAGCGCCGCGACCCGGCCGTTCCTTAGATACAGCCGCCACTCCTTCGGCGGACGCCAGGTCGAGAGATTCCTCGATCAGCAGGGGGTAAGCGTCAGTGACTGGGCCGAACTCGACGACATTCCGGCGCTGCTGACGATGGTCGCCAACGGACTGGGCGTGGCGATCGTACCGCAGTCAGAGGCTTACATGGGCTATTTCGGCAAGGTCCGCACCGTGTCGCTGGATGCTCCGGACTTCGCGCGGGAGATCGGCGTTGCCGGCCCGATGGCGCGGGACGAGGTCGTTGCCCTGATGATCGGAGAGTGCCGGAAAGCACTGTGAGGGGTCGCTTGCGCCTCAAAAGTCGAGCGGAGCGTTGTCGATCACTTCCTTCATCACGAAGAAGGTGCGGGTCTGGCGGGTGCCGGGCAGGGCGATCAGCTTCTCGCCGTGCAGCCGGTTGAAATCCGCCATGTCGCGCACCCGGATCTTGAGGAAGTAGTCGAAATCCCCGGCCACCAGGTGGCAGTCGAGCACGAAGCTCAGCTTGCGCACGGCATGCTCGAACTCGGTGAAGCTTTCCGGTGTCGATCGGTCGAGCACCACCCCGACCATGACCAGCGCGCCGCGACCGACCTTGTCCGGGGCGACCATGGCGCGGACCTGCGGGATGTACCCCTCGGCCAGCAGCCTCTGGGTGCGACGGTGGCAGGTGGCGGGAGAGGTGTTGGTGCGCAGCGCCAGGTCGGCATTGGTCAGGCGCCCGTCTTCCTGCAGGAGCTTCAGAATCCTGAGATCGGTTCGGTCGAGCAGGGATGATTTGGTGGAATCTTTCATTTTTTCCGGATCAATGACGCTGTGAACTCAATCATACTCATAATACATCAACTTCATCTCGAATAGTACCTTGATTTAGAGAGTACATTTCAAAGCTGAATTGCTAGCGTTTTCGGCATCGAACACTCCTGCCGAGGACAGACATGCTGGACAAATTTGAACGTTATCCGCTGACATTCGGACCGACCCATATCGAGAAGCTCGACCGTCTTGGCGCGCATCTGGGCGGCAAGGTCGAGATCTATGCCAAGCGCGAGGACTGCAATTCCGGTCTTGCCTATGGCGGCAACAAGCTTCGCAAGCTCGAGTACATCATCCCCGATGCAATCCGGAGCGGCGCGGACACGCTCGTCTCCATCGGCGGCGTTCAGTCCAACCACACCCGCATGATCGCCGCCGTTGCGGCCAAGATCGGGTTCAAGTGCCGGCTGGTGCAGGAAAGCTGGGTACCGCACGAGGACGCGGTCTACGACCGGGTCGGCAACATCATGCTGAGCCGGATCATGGGCGCCGACGTGCAGATGGTCGACGAGGGCTTCGACATCGGCATCCGCAAGAGCTGGGAAGAGGCGCTGGCGGATGTGGAGGCAGGAGGAGGCAAGCCCTACGCGATCCCCGCCGGTGCCTCGGTGCACAAGTATGGCGGGCTCGGCTATGTCGGTTTCGCCGAGGAGGTGCGCGCGCAGGAGGCGGAACTCGGCTTCAAGTTCGACTATATCGTCGTGTGCACGGTGACCGGATCGACCCATGCCGGCATGCTGGTCGGCTTTGCCGCGGACGGCCGCGCGCGCCAGGTGATCGGCATCGACGCATCCGCAACACCCGAGCAGACGAAGGCCCAGGTTCTGGAGATCGCGCGGCGTACGGCGGATCTGGTGGAGCTGGGCCAGCCGTTGAGCGAGGACGATGTGGTGCTCGTCGAGGACTATGCCTATCCGCTCTACGGCGTGCCGTCGGAGGAGACGAAGGAAGCGATCCGCGTCTGCGCCCGTCTTGAGGGAATGATCACGGACCCTGTCTATGAGGGCAAATCCATGCAGGGCATGATGGATCTCGTCAGGAAGGGCTATTTCCCGGAAGGATCGAAAGTGCTCTATGCCCATCTCGGCGGCGCTCCGGCCCTGAACGGCTACGGTTACACGTTCCGCAACGGCTGACGACAGGGCGGCCGGTGTCATCACCGGTCGCCTTTGCCTCGATACTCGCCATGAGCACAACCTGAGGGTGATTTCGACAAAAGGGATGGAAGCTTGCCGTGCAGCAGCCTGTGCCGTGATGGCAGATGCGGTATGCGGGCGACATCGAACGCGACGTGGAGTTCCGGAAAACGTAGGGGTTCATGCCGATCTTGGGAGCTTCCAAGGAGCTTCTTCCGGAAGCGATTCTGCGCGAAACGATCGTGATTTTGCTTAGGGGGAATCACTATCATATTGAAAGAAAATCGGTTTTTTGCAGTTAATTGAAAGTTATAAATATCTCTCTTAAGTTGTGATAGGGCAGCATTCCAGTTCAAAGGATGCCGGGGAGGGGGATCATTTAATCCAGGCTCGTCTTTTGGACGAAAGGAAAAGCCATGTTTCGCTTTGGTGGGCGCAAGGTATCGGAATCCGAGGCCATTCGCATTGCGCTGGACAAGTCACAGGCACGCATCGAATTTTCCGCTGACGGAACCATTCTCGACGCCAACCAGAACTTTCTCGACGCGCTCGGCTACAGGCTCGACGAGATCATCGGCAATCACCATTCGATGTTTGTCGACAAGGACTACGCCAGGAGCTCCGAATACAGCGATTTCTGGAAGCGGTTGGGGCGCGGGGAATACCAGGCCGGGCAGTTCAAGCGCTTCGACAAGGAGGGCGTCGTCGTCTGGATCGAGGCCTCCTACAATCCGATCCTGGCCGCGAACGGCAGCGTCCTCAAGATCATCAAGTTTGCCTCCGACGTGACGTCCGCGACGATCGAGGCGGCGGAGATGAAGGGGCAGGTGGAGGCGATCAACAAGGTCAGCGCCGTCATTTCCTTCGACCTGGACGGAACGATCACGGATGCGAATCCGAACTTCCTGGGAGCGGTCGGCTATCGGCTGGAGGAGATCGTCGGCAACCATCACGGGATGTTTGTCGATGACGACTATCGCAAGAGCGCCGATTATCGGGAGTTCTGGCGGAAGCTGCGCGGCGGCGAGTTCCAGGCCGGACAGTTCCGTCGCTACGGCAAGGACGGCAAGGAGATCTGGATCGAGGCGTCCTACAACCCGATCCTGACGCCTGACGGCAAGCCCTACAAGATCATCAAGTTCGCCACCGACATCACCGCGCAGATGAAGCTGCTGCAGAACCTGCAGGAGCTGATTCACAAGAACTTCGCGGACGTGGAGACGGCGCTGTCGCGCACCGACAGGCAGGCCGAAACCGTGGCCGGGGCCGCGGACCAGACCTCCGACCACGTGCAGGCGCTGGCCTCGAGCGCCGAGGAGCTGGCCGCCTCGATTGCTGAAATCTCCCAGAACATGTCCCGATCCCGCGTCGCGACCGAAAGTGCCGCCGAGCATGCGAAGGCGGCCGAGGCGGCGACCGAGAAGCTCGTCAGCGCGGCGACGGCGATGGGCGGGATCGTTGGCCTCATCCAGGATATCGCCGGCCAGATCAACCTTCTGGCGCTGAATGCCACGATCGAGTCGGCGCGCGCCGGCGAGGCCGGCCGCGGCTTTGCCGTGGTGGCCAGCGAGGTGAAGAACCTCGCCGGGGAGGCGGCCAAGGCCACCGACCAGATCGCCCGCGAGATCGACGGCGTGCAGACCGTCACCAGCGACGTGGTGATGACGCTGGAAAACATTCGCGGGGCTGTCGATACGGTCTTCGGTCAGGTGGCCGCCGCCGCGTCCGCGGTGGAGGAACAGAGTGTTGTCACCAGCGGCATGTCGGAAAGCATGCATCAGGTCGCGGCGGCGGTGGGGGCGATTTCCGGCTCGATCACCGAGATCGGGGATGCGGTGACGCAGATCGACGTCGCCTTCAAGACGACCAAGGAGGCGGCCACCGTCCTTGCCAGATAGCGGCCCCGGGCCGTCTCCCGCCGCAGTCGTCAGTGGGTGATGCCGTTGCCGAGATAGGTGCGGATGTCGGACTCGCTCGTGGTCGGGCGGCCGAAGAGGTAGCCCTGGGCGAGGTCGCAGCCGTTTTCCTGCAGGAAGGCGAGCTGTTCCAGCGTCTCGATGCCTTCGGCCACGACATCCATGCCAAGCGATTTGGCCAGGCTGATGACGGTGCGCACGATGACGGCGTCGTCAGGGTCGGTCTCGACATCGCGGACAAACGACTGGTCGATCTTCAGCCGATCCACCTGGATGCGCTTCAGGTGGGCGAGCGAGGCGTAGCCGGTGCCGAAATCATCCAGCGCGATGCGGGTGCCAAGTCGCCGCAATTCGCGCAGGGTCAGGGCAATGCGCTCGGCAAAGCGCCCGAAGATGACGGTCTCCGTCACCTCGACCTCGAGCCTCTCGGCCGGCAACCCGTGCTCTTTCAGCATTGCGGCGACGGTGGCGGCGAAGTCGGGTTCGCGCAGCTGCGCGGCCGAGACATTGACCGAGATCGTGCCATGGTCGAATCCGGCATCGGAGAGCAGTCGCGCAAGGCGCAGCGTGCGGCGCAGGAGCACAAGGCCGAGGGGCACGGCGAGGCCTGTCTCCTCCGACAGGGGGATGAACTCGGCCGGCGAGATCGGCTGGCCGTCCAGCGTCCAGCGGGCGAGCGCCTCGAAGCCCTTGTGAAGGCGGCTGCTCGCCTCGACGATCGGCTGGAAGGCGATGCACAGCTCGTCGGCGGCAATGGCCGCGCGCAACGCCTCGGCAAGGCGCCTGCGACGCTCGCGCACGGCGCTCAGTGCCGGCGAGAAGAACGTGTAGGTCTGCCGGCCCGCAGCCTTGGCCTCGAACAGGGCAATATCTGCATGTTTCAAGAGCGTGTTGGGCGTTTGGCCGTCACGGGGGAAAATCACCGCGCCAAGCGAGACGCTGGTCGACAGGTCGCGGCCTTCGATGCGGACATCCTGCGACAGGCGCGCACTGATGCGGCCGATCACCCTGCGGACCGTGTCCTCGTCCTCGGCCTGGCCGAGAACCACGACGAACTCGTCGCCGCCGATCCGCGCGACGATGTCGGAGGGGCTGACGCATTCGCCCAGCCGCGCGGCGGTGGCGCGCAGGAAGCGGTCGCCGGCATCGTGCCCGAGCGTGTCGTTGATGTCCTTGAAATGATCGAGGTCGAGGAGGATCAGCGCGCCGGAGCGGCCATCCTCCAGCCGCTGGCGCAACGCATCGTCCAGGCGATGGCGCAAAAGGGCGCGATTGGCAAGCCCGGTGAGCTCGTCGCGCTCGGCGAGGCGGCGGATTTCCTCGTCCTTGAGCCGCTGGTTGGTGACGTCGAGGATGACGCTGTGCCAGACGGTTTCTCCGTTTGCCTCGCGGCGCGGCTGGCCGCGCCCCTCAAGCCATTTGAACTTGCCGGAGGGGGTCGTCAGTCGCCAGATATAGTGCCAGGGGGTCAGGCTGCGGGCGGATTCGAGCACCGATTCCATCATCGGCGGCACGTCCTGGGGATGGATCATGTTCCAGATCGGCGTCGGGTCGCTGTTGATCGCCTCCGCCGGCAGTTCCCAGATGCTCTCGCAGCCTGGCGTCATGTCGAAGATCTGGTGCACGCCGTCCTTGCGCAGCCGGTAGCGGAAGATGGCGCCGGGGATGTTTTCTGCCAGCGCACGGAACCTGGCCTCGCTCGCATGCAGGTCCGCATAGGCC
This sequence comes from Stappia sp., assembly GCF_965276915.1. Classification (GTDB taxonomy): domain Bacteria; phylum Pseudomonadota; class Alphaproteobacteria; order Rhizobiales; family Stappiaceae; genus Stappia. Next base: position 3,563,715 of record NZ_OZ255709.1, on the reverse strand, counting down.
TGCATCTGGGCGGTGACGTCGGTGATGGTGATGTTCCAGGCGTCGTTGGGCAGGTCGTGACGGGGCAGGCCGCGTCCGACCGCCCATTTTTCCCGGCCATTGCCGATGTCGATCCGCAGGGTCGCCGTCCATTCTTCGCGCGTGCGGGCGCCGCCGCGCAGCCGGTCGATCACATGCGGCAGATCGTCGGGATGCACGCGTGACCAGAGCCTGCCAAGGTCTTCGCCGACGTCCTGGGGATCCAGACCCCAGACCTCGGCGCAGCTCTCGCTGATATAGTCCACGACATAGGTTCCGTCCGGCCCGCGCGACACGCGCATGACGACGAAGGGCAGGGGATTGGCCAGCATCAGGCGGGCAGCCGGATTGTCCAGGGCCCGCGCCCTGGCAGCGCTGCGTCGTGTCGGTCGGAGCTGCGCCGGCGGCCGTTTCAATATCCCTGTCCGGTTGCTTGCGTCGCCCCTCCTGCCCATGAAACGCATCGGCCGGCGACGACGCTGACGAGTCAGACGTCTGTCGTATACGTAAAAGTGTAGTTCCAACTTCGGCTTAATGGAAATTGATATTTCTACCGTCGTCCACCGGGAGATCAGAGTATGGTATACGCGGTGCAATACTTAAAACCATTCGAAAATTAATATAAACTTGTCGAAAGGGTTTTTTGCCGATGGTTAAAGAGCGGAGGCCGTTCGAAACCTTCGCGGCCGGGGGCTTGTCATCTCTCATAGTGAGGCGGACGGTCCGGCCGCCTGGCGCGGCAACCGGACCTGAGTTCATCTGCTGTTACCCGAATTCGAAGCTTGCTCCCGGGCTTGCCGCAACCATCGAAGCGAACTTCACCTTCAAGACGCTAGAAGCTGACGCCTTCGTCGGCGAAGAAGGGGTAGGGGCCGGCAAATTTCTCAACATAGGCGAGATGGCTGACCACACCGCTGTCACGAGTGTGGTGATGCATGAAGAAGGCCGGCGGCTCCATGATGAATTCGCCCTCGCCCTTGTCGAGTATGTCGAGATGGACCTGATGGCCGGTGCTGGGCGCCAGCGTCATCACCGTTCCGCCGACTGCCGCGATGATCGTGCGGTGGATATGGCCGCACATGACGCGTGCCACGTGGCCGTGACGCGAGATGACGCCGGCAAAGGCGGTGGCATCCTTCAGGCCGATGCGATCCATGTGGGCAATGCCGGTCAGCGCCGGCGGGTGGTGCAGGGCAACCAGCGTCGGGCGGTCGTTCTCGGCCAGCGTGCGATCAAGCCAGGCGAGCTGGGCCTCGCCAAGCTCGCCATGCGGGGCACCCGGGACGGCGCTGTCGAGGGCGACCAGGCGAACATCGCCGATATCGACCGCATAGTGCATCTTGCCGTTCTCGCCCTCGTGGATCGGGCCGACCCCGCTCAGGCTCTCGCGCATAAGCTTGACGGAATCGTGGTTGCCGGGAAGCACGTAGACCGGGGCCTTTAGCCGGGACAGCAGGCGCTGAACGCCGGCATATTCGCGTTCATCCGGGGCGTCGCCGAGATCGCCGGTGACGACGATGGCGTCGGGCTGCGGGTCGAAGGCGTTGAGCGCCTCGATGGCGCGCCGGGCGAGCATGTTGGTTTCGCTGACCCGGTAGCAGGCAAGCCCGCGCGGGCGAATGTGCAGGTCGGTGATCTGTGCGATCAGGGTCATCGGTCTCTCCGTCTTGGGGCGGCACATGCCGGCGCAGTGTCCTGATTTAGCGAAACTGTCCGGCACAGGCGAGGGAAGAAAGCATCGACCGGGTTCCGGATGCGTGGAGCCGGTGCCCGGGGTCAACAGAATGGTTGCGGGATGCGCGCGGAAGGTTTCCCTTTCGCGCGCGCTCATGTAGGAAGCGCGCGGGGGTGTTGGCGCTTGCCGTGGCAGGCCGCAGTAGCAGGCGAATTTGACATGAGCGAAACGACTGCCGGGCAATCCACAGAGGCTTTCGCCGGGCCCGGTGCGCGCTGGTTGCGGACGGTCGGGCATCGCGGCATCGCACCGTTGATGCTGCTCGCGCTTTCGCTTGCCTTCTTCCTGCCCGGTCTTGCGCAGGTGCCGCCGCTCGACCGGGACGAGCCGCGTTTCGCCCAGGCCACCAAACAGATGGTGGAAAGTCGCGATTTCATCGACATCCGTTTCCAGGACGAGGCCCGGCACAAGAAGCCGGTCGGCATCTACTGGCTGCAATCCGCCGCCGTCGAGGCAAGCGGCCTGGGCTCGAAGGCCCCCATCTGGGTCTATCGGCTGCCCTCGCAGATCGGCGCGATCCTCGCCGTGCTCCTGACCTATTGGTGCACGCGGGCCTTTGCCGGCCCGCGCGCCGCCTTCTTTGCCGGCGCGCTTGTCGCGGGGACCCTGCTGCTCGGGGTCGAGGCCCGGCTGGCCAAGACCGATGCGATGCTGCTTGCCACGATCCTGGCGGCGCAGGGCGCGCTGGCGCGCATCTGGCTCGACCGCGAGAGCGGACGCCACCCGCGCCTTGCCGCCGTCTTCTGGGTTGCTCTGGCGCTTTCCGTGCTGATCAAGGGGCCGGTCGGCCCGATGGTCGTCGGTCTGGCGCTTGTTGCTCTTTGCGTGGTGCAACGCCAGCTTTCCTGGCTGAAGCGGCTCTATCCGCTAAAGGGGGGCATCGCGTTCGCGCTGATGGTGCTGCCCTGGTTTGTCGCGATCTATCTTCAGACCGACGGCGCCTTCTTCGACGAGGCGATCGGCAAGGACCTTCTGGCCAAGGTCGGCAGCGGACAGGAGAGCCACGGGGCGCCGCCGCTCACACATCTGGCCGCAGCGCTGGTCACCTTCTGGCCGCTGCCGGCATTCGCCGTGCTGGCCCTGCCGATGCTGATGCGGTCGGTGAAGAGCCCGGTTGTGCTGTTTTCCCTGTGCTGGATCCTGCCGTCCTGGGCGGTGTTCGAGCTGACGGCGACGAAGCTTCCCCATTACACGCTGCCGCTGCTGCCGACGATTGCGCTGCTTGCCGCCGTGCTGCTTTCGCGGCAGTCGGGAGACGCTGAGCAAATGCCCTCGAAGGCGTGGCGCTACGCATCTGCCGGACTGCTGGCCGTGCCGGTGGCGGGTGTCGTCGTGGCGAATTTCGCGGCCGGGCCGGTGCTGGGCACCTGGCCATCGCCTCCTGGCGCGATGATCGCCGTGCTTGCGCTGCTGCCGGCACTTGCGGCGATGCGCCGGCTGGCGCGGGGCGCGGCCGCCGCCGCCCTGCCGCCGACGCTTGCTGCCGGCCTCTTGCTGATCGTCGCGACCTGGGGGTTCACCTTGCCGAGCCTGTCGCCAATGTGGATCAGCCCGCGACTTGCCGCGGAAGTCGGCACGGTCGCAGGGTGTGCGGATCCGCTCGTTGCCAATAGCGGGTTCAACGAGCCGAGCTACATTTTCCTGCAAGGCACTGACACGCGACCGCTTTCGGCTGCGGACACGGCCGCCTTCCTTCTGGAGGTGTCGCAGGCAGGCGGGACCGGACGTTGCCGGATCGCCGTCGTTGAGGCACGCGAGGAAGCTGCCTTCCTCGCCGCGCTGGCCGCGAGCGGGCGCGCGAAGGCGGTTCCCGCAACGCGCATCCAGGGCTTTAACATCAATGGCGGCAAGAAACTGGATTTCGGCATCTACCGGGCCACGGACCTGAACGAATGAGCGAGACCGACAAGAACAGTGACGTGACCGCGACCGACAGCGCCGGTCAGGGCGGGGAGCCGGTGACATCGAGGCTGCCGGCCCGGCTGCGGCGCGCGTTCGAGCGGGCCCGGGCCAACGCGGCGCGCATGAAGGTGCTGGTGGACGGGCGCAATGCGCGGGTCGCCAGCGCGACGCGGACGCTGCCGCCCGGCCATCGGCCGCAGGATGTCCTGGCGGTGCTGCTGCTGACGGTCGGCATTGCCGTCATCGCGCTGGATATCCCGACCTATCCCTGGCTGCGTTCGCTGCCGCAGGAGTACAAGGCGGCCTTCTCGGCGATCACGGATCTTGGCAAGGGGCACTGGATCCTGTGGAGCACCGGTCTTTACTGCCTGCTGACGCTGGCGCTCGACTGGGACGCCATGCGCTTCCGGATACGCATGGCGCTTGGCACCGTGTGGACCTTCGCCGCCTACATCTTCGCGGCGGTGGCGGCAAGCGGTGTTGCCGTTCTGCTGCTGAAATGGGTGCTCGGCCGGGCACGGCCAAAGCTCTACGAGATGGTCGGCCCGGTGCATTTCGACGTGTTCGCCTTCAAAGGTGCCTATACGAGCTTTCCGTCCGGCCATTCCACGACGGTCGCCGCCTATGCCACCGCGCTGGCGCTGATCTTTCCAACCTACCGCTGGCTGATCATCGTGTGCGCCTTCTGGATCGCCTTCAGCCGCATCATGGTCGGGGCGCATTATCCCAGCGACGTGATCGCCGGCACGCTGCTGGGCATGAGCGTGGCGCTGGTCGTCGGACGCTGGATGGCGCGACGGCGCATCGGCTTTGTCTTCGACGATGCCGGCAGCATCCGCCCGATCATCGGCCGGACAGGAGCCCGGCTCGGTGCCAGGGCGCTGCTGCGCGCACTGACCGGAAAGCGCCCGATCGCGGGCACGCCCATCCCCACGCCTTCCGCCGAGGCGCGGCATGACATTCAGGACACACACAAATGAGTGCCGCCGAGCCCGATATTTCCGTCATCGTCCCGGCAAAGGACGAGCGCGACAACCTGGGCGAGCTGATCACCGAGATCTCCGTCGCGCTTGATGGCCGGCTCTTCGAGATCATTGTCGTCGACGACGGTTCGAGCGATGGCACGGCCGGCTATCTGGCGGAACTCGCGCAACAGGCCCCCTATCTGCGAGGGCTGCGTCACGAGGTGGCCTGCGGACAGAGTGCGTCGGTGCGCTCGGGGCTGCATGCCGCGCGCGGGCGCATCGTCGTCACCATAGACGGCGACGGCGAGAACGATCCTGCCTATATTCCGGCGCTGCTCGAAGCGCTTGAGGCGGCCGGTCCCGGCGTGGCGCTGGCGGCCGGGCAGCGCACCGGACGCAAGGCGAGCTGGGCCAAGCGCCAGGCCTCGCGCCTTGCCAACGGGCTGCGCGGCCGGCTGCTGCGGGACCAGACGCGCGATTCCGGCTGCGGGCTGAAGGCAGTGCGGCGGGAGGTCTTTCTGCTTCTGCCTTATTTCGACAGCTGGCACCGCTTCCTGCCGGCGCTGGTTCTGCGCGAGGGGCATGGCGTGACCCATGTCGATATCGTCGACCGGCAACGCCGGCATGGCAGTTCAAAATACGGGATCTTCGACCGCGCGCTGATCGGTATCCTCGATCTTTATGGCGTTTGGTGGCTGCGTCGGCGCCGCCGCAAGGTGCCGCAGGTGACGCCGATCGCGGGCTTCTCGGGTTCGGTCCCGACGAGTGTGGCAACAGGCAAGGAGTGAGCGCCGTGCTGAACGATCTTCTCGCCTGGCTCTATCTGGTCTTTATCGAGCGCTTCGACGGATGGGTGGCGCTCGGCTTCGTCGCCCAGGCGATGTTCATGATGCGCTTCGTGGTGCAGTGGATCGCCTCGGAGCGGGTCGGCCGGTCGATCGTGCCGGTCGCCTTCTGGTTCTTTTCCGTCGCCGGCGGCGGGCTGCTGCTCGTCTACGCGATCCAGGCGGGCGATCCGGTGTTCATCGCCGGGCAGGGACTGGGGCTTGTGATCTATTTCCGCAATCTCTGGCTGATCTTCCGCGAGAAGCGCAAGGACCCCAGCATCTGAAACGCCGCCAGGGGCTTGCCCGCAAGGCCGATGAAAAGCGGGGAAGGGACGGCGCGGGCCGGCGCCGTCCCTTTTTGTTTCAGCCCTTGAGGGCGGCGAAGCCCGCTTCCAGGTCGGCGCGGATGTCGGCGACATCCTCCAGGCCGATATGCAGGCGGATGCCCGGTCCGCCCTCGGGCAGGGGCGTTGCCGTGCGCGCACCCTTGAGGCGAACGGGGATCGCCAGGCTCTCGAACCCGCCCCAGGAGTAGCCGAGCCCGAACAGCTTCAGCGCGTCGAGGAAGGCGTGGCTCTGCTCGAGGCTGACGCTGTCGGTGAAATCGAAGGCGAAGAGGCCGCAGGCGCCGGTGAAATCGCGTTTCCATATGGCATGGCCCGGATCTTCGGGCAGTGCCGGATGGCGGACCCGCGCGACCTCGGGCCGCGTCTGCAGCCAGCGCGCGATCTCCAGGCCGCTGGCCATGTGATGGCGCAGGCGCACGTCCATGGTGCGCAGCCCGCGCAGGCCGAGGAAGACATCGTCCGGCCCGACATGCAGGCCGAGCGCGCCATAGGTCTCGATCAGCCCGTCAAGGGCACGGGGGCTGGCGGCGACGGTGCCCAGCATCGCGTCCGAGTGGCCGACCAGATATTTGGTTCCGGCCTGTATCGACAGGTCGACGCCGTGCTCGATGGCGCGGAAGAAGCAGGCGGTCGCCCAGGTGTTGTCCATCAGAACGAGTGCGCCGGCGGCATGCGCCACCTCGGCGATCGCCGGAATGTCCTGCATCTCGAAGGTCAGCGACCCCGGGGCCTCGGTCATCACCGCCTTCGTGTTCGGCTTGAACAGGGCGGCGATGCCCGCGCCGATGGTCGGGTCGTAATAGTCGACGTCGATGCCCAGGCGCCGAAGCGTGGTTTCGGCGAGATTGCGGGTCGGACCATATGCGCTGTCGGTGATCAGCACGTGGTCGCCGGAAGACAGGCAGGAGAGCAGGGCGAGCGAGATTGCCGCGAGCCCGGACGGGGCGAGCCTGGCACCGGCGGCGCCCTCGATCTCGGTGACGGCGTCCTCAAGGGCGTTGGTGGTCGGATTGCCGCGTCGCGCGTAATGGAAGGGCTGCGCGCCTGTCAGCATTGTCTTGCTGTCGGGGAAGAGGACTGTCGAGGCGTGAACCACCGGCGGGTTCACGAAACCATGGAAATCTTCCGGCGTTCGGCCTGCATGCGTCAGGCGTGTCGCAAGACCTCGCGCCGGGTTGGACTGGGACGCGGACATCTGGATCCTTTCGGAGCTTCTGGCTGGATTTTCGCATTGCGAAAAGTTTTTCACAAATCGTGCCTTACTGTGCGTCGGCCTCTTGACCCATAGCGATAAATGCCATCGAATGCACCCATGAGATGACGGTGGTATCTTCGACGATCACAGAAAAACCAAGATCGCGAAGACGCCGGGAGGGGGTATTCCAGTGTCGACACTGCTTCTTGATGTTGATCGGGGCGGAGTCTGCACACCATGGTCGCATCCTGTATCCCAGACGCGTGATCTCGAAAAAACCCAGAATAAACAGGGCAAAAGAGAAGGCTGCATAACCATGACGCATAAATTCCTTCCGATCGTGCTCGGCGCGGCGCTTGGCTTGACCGCCACCGCCGCTTCCGCTGCGACGCTCGATGATGTGAAGGCCAAGGGCTTCCTGCAGTGCGGCTCGAACACCGGTCTTGCCGGTTTCGCCGCTCCGGACGACAAGGGCGAGTGGAACGGCCTCGATGTCGACACCTGCCGCGCCATCGCCGCGGCTATCTTCGACGATCCGAACGCGGTCAAGTTCACCCCGCTGACGGCCAAGGAGCGCTTCACCGCGCTGCAGACCGGCGAAGTCGACGTGCTGGTGCGCAACACCACCTGGACGATGAGCCGCGACACGACGCTCGGCCTCAACTTCACGGGCGTGAACTACTATGACGGCCAGGGCTTCATGGTCCGCAAGTCGCTCGACGTTTCGTCGGCGCTCGAGCTGTCCGGCGCCTCGGTCTGCGTGCAGACCGGCACCACCACCGAGCTGAACCTGACGGACTACTTCAAGGCCAACGGGATGGACTACAAGCCGGTGGTGTTCGAGAAGCTCGAGGAGGTCAACGCCGCCTACGACGCCAATCGTTGCGACGTCTACACGACCGACGCCTCGGGCCTCTACTCGATCCGCCTGCAGCTTACCAATCCGGGCGACCACATCGTGCTTCCGGAGATCATCTCCAAGGAGCCGCTCGGGCCGGCAGTGCGCCAGGGCGACGACCAGTGGTTCAACCTCGTGAAGTGGGTCCACAACGCGATGCTCAATGCTGAGGAGCTCGGTGTCACCTCGGCCAATGTCGAGGAGATGAAGGCCTCCGAAAACCCGAACATCCGTCGTCTTCTGGGTGTCGAAGGCCAGTTCGGCGAGGCCATCGGCCTCAGCAACGACTGGGCCGCGCGCATCATCAAGCATGTCGGCAACTACGGCGAAACATTCGACCGCAATGTCGGTCCGGATACTCCGCTTGGCATCGCCCGCGGCGTGAATGCGCTGTGGTCGAAGGGTGGCCTGCAGTACGCACCGCCGATCCGCTGATCCGCAAGGACTGAATCGGCCCGGCGCATGATGTGCCGGGCCGGCCTTTCAGTGAAAACCGAGCCTGGTCGTACCGGGCCGGGCATGCCCGCAAAGCGGGTTGGTTTTACGGATCAGGCTGAAGACAGCCGGTCCGGGCGAGGGGAACTTGTCTGACATGACACCTGCGAGCTCTGCCCTTGGCGAGCAAACGGGCGGCGCATCGGGTACATCCTGGTTCTACAATCCGCGCGTGCGCGGTGTGGTCTTCCAGGTGCTCGTCGTCGCTTTCCTTTTCGGGATGCTTGCCTTCTTCGCCTATAACGCGAAGATCAACCTGGAACGTGCTGGGATCGCTTCCGGACTCGGGTTTCTCTCCGAGCGCGCCGGCTTCGACATCTCGCAGACACTGGTCCAGTACACGAATGACAGCAGCTATTTCCGCGCCTTCCTCGTGGGCCTGCTGAACACGCTGCTGGTCGCCGCGATCGGTATCCTGATCGCCACCGTGCTCGGCTTCATCGTCGGTATCTCGCGGCTCTCCAAGAATTTCGTGATCCGCCAGCTCGCCACCTGGTATGTCGAGCTGTTGCGCAACATCCCGCTGCTGCTGCAACTGCTGTTCTGGTACAAGGCCGTGCTGTCGGTGCTGCCGTCGCCGCGCCAGTCGCTGGAACCGCTTTCCGGGGTCTTCCTCAACAATCGCGGCCTGATCCTGCCGGAGATCGTCGGCCAGCCGGGATCCTCGCTGATCGGCTACGCCCTGATCGCCGCCATCGCCGGCGCCTTCGGCCTGTCCCGCTGGGCACGCAAGCGCCAGCTGGCAACGGGCAAGCAGTTCCCCAGCGGCTTCGTCGGCCTCGGCCTGATCCTGGGCCTGCCGCTGCTGGCCTTCCTGCTCGCCGGCATGCCGATGGAGCTCGCCTACGCGGAGCTCAAGGGGTTCAATTTCCGCGGCGGCGTCGTCGTCAACCCGGAATTCATGGCGCTCCTGCTCGGCCTGTCGCTCTACACTGCGGCCTTCATCGCGGAGATCGTGCGTGCCGGTATCCTGGCCGTCTCGCACGGCCAGACGGAAGCCGCCTTCTCGCTCGGTCTCCGGCCGCGGCGCACGCTGCAACTCGTCGTCATCCCGCAGGCGATGCGGGTGATCATTCCGCCGCTGACCAGCCAGTACCTGAACCTGACCAAGAACTCCTCGCTCGCGGTCGCGATCGGTTATCCCGATCTGGTCGCGGTGTTCGCGGGAACGGTGCTCAACCAGACCGGCCAGGCCGTCGAGGTGATCATCATCACGATGCTCGTCTACCTCACCCTGTCGCTGCTCACCTCGGGCTTCATGAACTGGTACAACGCGCGCATGGCGCTGGTGGAGAGGTAGGGCGATGACCACCAACAAGATCGCCTACTTGCGCAAGGACGAGGCGCCCAGCCTGCCGCCGCCGGTGACCAAGACCGGCGCCATCGGCTGGGTGAGGGACAACCTGTTCGACAGCGTCGCAAACTCGATCCTGACGATTGTCGGCATTGCCATCCTGGCGCTGATCCTGCCACCGATCATCAACTGGCTGTTCATCGACGCGGTCTGGACCGGCACCGGCCGCGATGCCTGCGTCGCCGAAGGCGCCGGAGCCTGCTGGGCCTTTGTCTATGCCAAGTTCGGTCAGTTCATGTATGGCCGCTATCCGGATCCGGAGCGCTGGCGGGTGGACCTGACCGGCCTGCTTTTGATCGCCGGCCTGGTGCCGGCGGCGATCCCGCAGGTGCCGTTCAAGCGGGAGACGGTGATCTACCTGCTGGTCGTCTTCCCGATTGTCGGCTTCATATTGCTGACCGGCGGCAATGTAGACATTTCCGGCACCTTCTGGCTTGGTTTTGCGATCATCGGCGGCGTTCTTCTGGCCGTCACGACGATGGTGTGCATGAACGCCGGCATCCCGCTCGCCGGGCCGCTGACCGCGGTCTTGTCCGGGTGGGCAGCGCTGGCGCTCGTCTTCGGTGTGGTGTCCTTCGACTTCGGGCTTGTCTATGTCGAAACGCAGCTGTGGGGCGGGTTGCTGGTGACCCTGGTGGTTGCCATCGTCGGCATCGTCGCCTCGTTCCCGCTGGGTATCGTCCTGGCTCTCGGGCGCCGGTCGAAACTGCCGGCGGTGAAGCTGATCTCGGTGATCTTCATCGAGTTCTGGCGCGGCGTGCCGCTGATCACCGTGCTGTTCATGTCCTCGGTGATGCTGCCTCTGTTCCTTCCTGACGGCGTCAATTTCGACAAGCTGCTCAGGGCGCTGATCGGCGTCGCACTGTTTGCCTCCGCCTATATGGCCGAGGTGGTGCGTGGCGGGTTGCAGGCGATCCCCAAGGGGCAGTACGAGGCGGCCGACGCGATGGGCCTGTCGTTCTGGCAGGGTATCGGGCTGGTGATCATGCCGCAGGCGCTGAAACTGGTCATTCCCGGCATCGTCAACACCTTCATCGGCCTGTTCAAGGATACGAGCCTGGTGCTGATCATCGGGCTGTTCGACCTGCTCGGCATCGTGACGCTGAACTTCTCGGACTCCAACTGGGCCTCACCCAACACGCCGGCGACGGGCTTCATCTTCGCGGCCTTCGTCTTCTGGATCTTCTGCTTCGGCATGTCGCGCTACTCCATCTACATGGAGCGCCGCCTGCATACCGGTCACGCGCGCTGACGCGCGCGGACCCCGGAGCGACCGACATTCGAATTTGGAGCAAGTGACATGACCGAGAACGCAGTCGAGGCCGAGAGCATCCCCGCCGTCCGCAGCAAGATGACGGTGTCGGACACGGATGTGGCCATCGAGATCACCAACATGAACAAGTGGTACGGGGATTTCCACGTGCTGCGCGATATCAACCTGAAGGTCATGCGCGGCGAGCGCATCGTGATCTGCGGCCCTTCGGGCTCGGGCAAGTCGACGATGATCCGCTGCATCAACCGGCTGGAGGAGCACCAGAAGGGTTCCATCGTCGTCGACGGGATCGAACTCACGGACGATCTCAAGAAGATCGACGAGATCCGCCGCGAGGTCGGCATGTGCTTCCAGCACTTCAACCTGTTTCCGCATCTGACGATCCTGGAAAACTGCACGCTGGCGCCGATCTGGGTGCGCAAGATGCCCAAGGCCAAGGCCGAGGAAATCGCCATGCACTACCTGGAGCGGGTGAAGATCCCCGAGCAGGCGAGCAAGTATCCGGGGCAGCTGTCCGGCGGCCAGCAGCAGCGCGTCGCGATCGCCCGTTCGCTGTGCATGAGCCCCAAGATCATGCTGTTCGACGAGCCGACCTCGGCGCTCGATCCGGAGATGATCAAGGAAGTGCTCGACGTGATGGTCGGTCTTGCCGAAGAGGGCATGACCATGCTTTGCGTCACCCACGAAATGGGATTTGCCCGCCAGGTGGCCAACCGGGTCATCTTCATGGATGCGGGTCAGATCGTCGAGCAGAACGAGCCCGAGCCGTTCTTCACCAACCCGCAGCACGAGCGCACCAAGCTGTTCCTCAGCCAGATCCTGCACTGAGGGCAGGGCACGGCGTGCGGACGCCTGTATCCGGTGTGCCTGCCGTTGCGACGCGAGAAGAGCGAAAGGCGCGGACCTGCGATGGTCCGCGCTTTTTTGTGCCGTGCGGAGAGGGGGCCGGTTTTGTCCGGCGCCAGCTGTACCGGCATCGCGGTTTCCGGGCTGTTCTGCCTGAGGGCGAGGGCCAGGACCTCCTTGCGCGCCATGTCGGCTGCCACAGGAGTTGTGGCTATCTTGCGTGTGGGGCGCCGTCTTGCAGAAAGCGCGTTGCCGCATCGAAAACGGACGGGGCCTGTCGTTCGGCGCTGACGAAATGGGCGCCGTTGGCAATCTCCAGATAGTGCTTTTGCCGCGAGGCGAGGCGGTCGAGGAGCTGCAGTGCATCGGCGCGTGTCGAGGTGGGGTCGGCGCCGCCGCGGATCAGCAACACGGGTGCGCGGATCGCGGCCGGATCGTAGAGCGGGCGGGCGCTGAAGGCTTCGAACAGATCGACGAAGGTGCCGTTCGGCGCGCGAAAGGCGGGCGGATCGTGGCGTGCCGAATGCGGGTCGTCGGCAAGCGAAGCGCGCACCATCGCCTGAAAGACGTCCTCGTCGCGCCAGTTCGCGCCCTCGGGCATTTCCGCGTCCCAACGGGCCCGTGTGCCGGTTTCGCTGACAAGGCGGCAGGCGCCGAAATTCGGGTTGAGGCGCGCGGTGTCGTGGGGATCGGCAAGCAGCGACAGCCAGCCGTCGTTCTTCTTCGCGAAAATCGGTGCATAGAGAACCAGCCGGTCGATCCGGCTTCCGCCGATGCCGGCGACATAGGATGCGGTGGTGATGGACCCCCAGGAACCGCCAACGAGATGCAGCCGCGACCGGTCGTGGCGGGCAAGGATCCAGGTCACGGCATCGTCGATGTCGCGCCGTGCCATGGCGGCGCAGGCATAGGGCCTGCCTGAACGCTCCATGGCCGGCGAATGCGACTTTCCGTAGCCGCGAATGTCGATCGCATAGGCGGCGAAGCCCGCAAGCGCGGTCGCTTTCAGCCAGCTTGCCCCAGGGTGCGGCACGTCATAAAGCCGGCTGGCATAGGTCGCGCCATGAACGAACAGGACGGGGATGCGGCCGGGTTCGTCGCCATGGGCGCGCAGGTGCAGCCGCAGCTCCGGGTCATCCGTCGAGGCGACAAAATGCGAGGTCGCGGTGTCATGCCGTCGCCAGCTCATTTGAGCAGCGCCGGGATCGTGGTGACGAGCGCGGGCACCGCCCAAAGGATCAGCATGCCGGCAAGGAAGATGCCGACCACCGGCCACGCGGCGGAAAAGACACGTGCCGTGCTGAGCGAGGGATTGGCGCCGCGCAGGGCAAAGAGCGTGTAACCGAACGGGGGCGTCAGGCTGCCGACCGTCAGGATGATCAGGAACAATGTCCAGAACCAGATCGGATCATAACCCATGGCGGCGACCACCGGCTGATAGATCGGCACGGCGAGCAGCATGAAGGCGATCTGGTCGATGAACATGCACAGAAGGAACGGAATCAGCATCATCAGGAGAAGGGTGAAGTCCGGGCCAAGACCAAGCTCCCCGGTCAGGGCGACGAGGCCGCGCGTCGCGCCGGCCAGGGACAGCAGCTGACTGAAAAGCTTGGCCGAACAGACGATGACGAGAATGACGCCGGATATGGTGACGGCCGAAGCAACCGCATCGCCGAGCATGCGCACCGACAGCCGGCCGAACAGCGCTGCAACGATGACCGCGCCGACGACGCCGGTGGCGGCGGCTTCCGAGGGCGTGGCGATGCCCAGCAGGATCAGGCCCATGACGGAGAAGACGACAATCAGGAAGGGCAGCATGCGGGCGATGGCCAGGGGCACCGAAAGACCGGTGCCTGAAACCGGGACACCTGAAGCCGGAACATCCGAAGCCGGAATGCCTGGAGGTGGGGCCGATGGCCGCGTGGCGGCGCTGTCGCCGCTGAGCAGGACCCAGCCAAGGGTGAGGCTTGCGAACAGGATGCCTGGAACGATGCCGGCGACGAGCAGGCCGGCGATGGAGACATCGGCAAGCGAGCCGACAATGATTGCCAGCAGGCTCGGCGGGATGATGGGAGCAAGGCTGGCGCCGGCGAGGATCGTGCCGGCGGAGAGGCGCGTGTCGTAGCCCCGCTCCTGCATCAGAGGCAGGACCGAACGGCCGAGCATGGCCGCGACGGCGACGGCGGAGCCCGACAACGCGCCGAAGACGGTGGAAAGCGCGATGGTCACCACATAGAGGCGGCCCCGCAGCCGGCCCACCAGCCGGTCGATGCTGTCGAACAGGACGGCGACGGTGCCGGACCGGAACAGGACCTCGCCCATCAGCACGAAAAGCGCGACGGTCATCAGCGACTGGGAGGTTGCCGTCTCGTATATGGAGTTGGAAAACAGGCCGAAACCGCGCGGCCCGAGCAACAGGGTCAGGCCGACGAGGTTGAGCGCCAGGAAAGCGGCGAAGATGCGCACGCCGGCAAACAGGAGCGCCAGAAGCAGTCCGATGGCGACGAGCAGGAACACGGCCCACGTCATCGATGTATCTCGCGGGGCTGAGAGCGGGGCTGAGAGCGGGTCTGGGCGAACTGGCGCGCCAGGTGCACGGCGGCGCTTGCCAGGCCAAGCGCGATAACGGCCGTGATCCACCAGCGCGGGATCGGATTCGCGGCGTTCGTCATCAGGCCACGCTGGAACTGTTTCACGGCTTCTCCGCCGACGATCCAGCCGGAGACAGCGCAGGCGATCGTCGCGACCGCCAGGTTGAACCGGCCAAGCCACAGGGCCAGGCGCGGTCCGGCCATTTCTGGCACGAGGTCGATGGCGACATGGGCGCGGGTGCGGGTGATCTCGGGCAGGGCGCAGAAGATCACGAGCGCGAGGGCGTATTGCACCGCCTCGCCGGACCATGTCGTCGGGGCATCGAAGAGGTAGCGGGCGACAACCTCGAAGACATAAAGCAGCGTGGCCGCGACAAGCCCGCATCCCGCGAGCAGGAAGAGCCCGCGGGAGGCAAGATCATGGGCGAGGGCGAGGCGGTGCATGGAGCGCGTCCGTGCTGTTGCGTGATGGTTGTGGCGCCGGCTCTTCAGCGTCAGTCCGTCAGTCCGGCGCCGCGGGCCAGTTCTCGCAACTCGCCGACCGGCCCGGGCGCGCTTTTCTCGGCCACGGCCCAGACACCGTTCGACCAGAGCGCCTCGAAGCGCTGCGCCTCCTCCCGGGAGAAGCTTGTCATCTTCATGCCGAGTTCAAGCAGGTCGCTTTTTTCCCGGGCGGCCAACTCATCGAAACGGGCGATGCTGTCGCGTTCGAGTTGCAGCGCCGCCCGCTCGATAGCGGCCCGCTCATCGTCGGCGAGGTCGTTCCATGTGTCCAGGTTCATGAAGATCATCAGTCCGACCTGGCCGAAGACGGGATCGGCCATGTAACCGGCGACCTCGTTCCACTTGAAGTCCCGGGCGCCGGACAGTCCCCAGGCGGCGCCGTCGATGACGCCGGTCTGCAGTGCCGAATAGACATCGCCGCCGCCCATGACGACGCCGCTGCCGCCAAGCGCCTCGATCATCGGATGGTAGGAGACGGTGCCGCGAATCTTGCGGCCCTGAAGGCCCGGGCTGCCGGTCACCGGTTGCTTGAGAAAGTAGCGGAATCCCTTGGTTCCGGTTGCCGGCGCCGCGATCAGCTTCATGCCGAGCGTGCGGTAGTGGGCGTCGATAAAGTCGATCACTCCCGAGGAACGGCGTTTTTCGGGATCGGTCGCGATGGCGTCGATGGACAGTCCGACCGGCGTCGTTCCGGCGTGATAGGCAGGGTGGGTGAACAGCATGTCGAAGGCGCCAGCCTGAACGGGTTCGAACTGCTCAAGGCCGGGAACCGCATCGGGGCCGGTGAACGTGACACTCAGCGAGCCGCCGGTTTCCCGCGAAAGCGTCTCGATGAAGGGCGTCGCGATCTCCCGTGTGAAAACGAAATTCTCCGGAAAACCGCCGAGAAGCCTCAGTTCGCGGGCCTCGGCCGCTCCGGCCAGCAGGCTTGCCACCAGGGCTCCGGCCAGAACCAGTGTCTTGCGCATGTCATCCTCCCTTGCGTGTTCAACGCTTATGAGAGAGATATAGTGCCATCTGGAACCAAAAGTAAAGTTCCATTTGGAACCTTTATCTCAAGGGAAACGCCATGCCCGAAGACGCCACCGCCAGTTCCGGGACAACCGGCGGGATCTCGCATGACACCGCCGAGCAGGCGCTGCGCGCACGTTTCGGTGCGCTTGCCGTGACGATGCTCAACGACACGCAGCTTGTGCCGGCGTGGAGCATCAGCTTCATCGCCAACTTCTTCACCGGACCGATCTACCGGGATCTTGGCGAGCGCTTCGGTTTGTCACGGCCCGAATTCGTGATCCTGTTCAGCTTGTTGCAGAAGCCGGGGCTGGTGGCGCGCGATGTCAGCCTGGCAACGGGCCTGCCCAAGAACTCGATCAGCCGGGCGGTTTCCGACCTGCTCGGCAAATCGCTGATCGAGCGGGAGACGGATGCCGGCGACAAGCGGGCGAAGCTGCTCCGACTGACGGAGGCGGGGCAGGACGTGATCTCGCGCGTGGTGCCGTTGTTCGAGACCCGCCAGAGGGCGATGCGTGCCGTTCTCAGCGCGGCGGAGTGCGCCACGTTCGACGCTTTGCTGGCCAAGATGATCTATGCGATGCCGGACTGGGTGGGGTCCGAGTAAGGCGAGGGGGACCGGATGGCGGTGAGGCGGCGGATATCAGGTCCGCCGCGGATGCCGCGCAGGACCTGTCACGCCGGCTGCAGGCAGCCCATCACCAGCTTGAACACGTCGACCGGCCGGTAGGGGTATTCGATGAACTCGTCGACCCCGGTTTCCGCCAGGCCGCTGCGGACGCCGTCCGTCATGTGCGGCGGCGCCAGCAGGACGATCTTGCCCTGCTTCGGGCGTACGCCCGAGTTGGTCATGTATTGCAGGAAGAAGTGGACGATCTTGCTGTAGACGAGGAAAACAAGGTCCTGCGACCCGATGTCGAGGCTCTTCGTCTTCAGCTTCTCCTCCGGGACGAGGATCACCTCGCATCCCAGTTCCTCCAGCGCGGCGCGGATCGGTTCCGTGACCTTCGGCATGCCGCTGACGATCGAGACGCGAAGCGGGCGTTTGTGCACCTCGCGCGACTGGCGCACGGCCTTTTCGATCTTCTTCAACTGCATCCTGTGCGCCAGGCTGATGCGCTCGACTTCCTTCAGCCGGGTTTCGACCGTCGCCAGCAGCATGTCGAAATCGAGCGGCTTGGTCAGATAATCGTCGGCGCCGAGCTTCTTGCCCTGGATGATGTCCTCGCGGGTGGCGAGGGCGGTCAGGAAGATGAAGGGCACGCGCGTCAGCTGCGGCAGGTCCTTGCGGATGCGCTCCAGGACTTCGGGGCCGCCCATGTTCGGCATCATCACGTCGCAGATGATCAGGTCCGGCGTCTGGGTGGCGAGACGCTCCAGCCCCTCCTTGCCGTTGGAAGCGGTGAGAACCTCGTAGCCGGCCTCCTCAAGTTCTTCCTGGAGGTCCTCGAGCAGAAGCGTTTCGTCCTCGATGCAGAGTATTTTTTTCTTGGTCATGTCACGGCCTCGCCTGAGAGGGGGGTGCCGGTGGTTTCCCCGTGATGGGGAAGGCGGATTTCCACGACTGTGCCTTGCCCGACCTGGCTGGTGACGAGCAGCCGTCCCCGGTGTTCCGAGATGATCATCTCCGTCATGTTCAGCCCGATTCCGGTTCCCGGAATGCCGCTGGAAGTGGAGGCACGATAGTAGCGGTTGAAGATCTTCGGGATCTCGTTCTCGGGGATGCCGACCCCCTGGTCCACGAAGCGAATGACGGTAGAGCGGTTGTCGGTCAGCCCTTCGACGCGGATACTGTCCTTGCCGGGAGAATACTTGATGGCATTGGACAGGATGTTGCTCACGCATTGCTCGAAAAGGCGGGCGTCGATCATTGCGCTGTCCGGCAGACGATCGAGATCCGTGTCGATGCGATGGGTTGCGCAGACGCTCTGCTGGCGCTTGCAGACACGCTGGATGAGTTCCTTGAGCGGCGAGGGCTCCGGTTTGATCTCGAGCGCGCCCGACTGGTGCTGGGAGAAACTCAGGAAGCGGTTGATCAGATACTGCATCCGGTCGACCGATTCCCGGATGTTTGCGAGACGTTTGGTGACCGCGTCCGTGTCCAGCACCGCATCGGCCGCCGTGCTGGCAAGCCGGTCGAGACCGCGCTTCAGACGCTGGGCATTGCTGTCGATGATGGCAAGCGGGGTGCGGAATTCGTGCGAGGCCATCGACACGAACTCGCGCTGCATCTCGTTGATCTTCTGCTCGTCGCGCAACATCTTCACGAGCTTGTCGGTGTGCCGTTGCAGCGTGCGGTGCTGGTCCTTGAAGGTCGTGACGTCAGCGAACTTGTAGGTCACCATCCCGTTCTCGCCGGTGGCGCGCCGGCTGACGCGATACCACCTGTCCCTGGCCATGCGGAATTCGCACGGCGTCTCGGGATCGTTCTCCAGCCCCTCAAGGGCTTCCGCCAGACCGGCCGGGCCGAAGCGCTGCATCGTGGCGACAATGTCGGCACCGTCTACGACCCAGCTCCGCTCGCTCGGGAACAGGGTGTCGAAGGTCTCGTTGGTGAGGATGATCCGGCCCTGCGTGTCGACGACGACAAGGCCGTCATTGACCGCGTTGACCGCATTGACCAGCAGGTCGTGACCCTTGCGCAGTTCCGCGGTGCGTTCTTCCAGCCGCTCCTCGAGCAGGTCGCGTTTCTCGGCATCCGCGACTTCCCTGTGGTGAGCCTCGGTCACGTCGGTGTAGATCGTGACGAAGCCGCCGTCGGGCATCGGGGTTCCCTGAACCCGCAAGACGGTGCCGTCCGGGCGGTGACGCTCGAAGTCATGCGCCTCGCGCCGGCGGGCAAGCGTCAACCGGTCCTGCACGAGCGTTTCCACGTCGCCGGGACCATAGTCTCCGCGCTCGGCGTTGAAGCGCAGAAAATCCTCGAAGTTGGCCATGCGTTCGATGAGTTCGACGGGCAGGTCGAGCAACTGTCTGGCCGTTTCATTGGCCAGCACCAGTCGCAGGTCGGGATCCAGCACCGTGATGCCCTGGTGCACGGTGGCCAAAAGGTGCTTCAGCACGCTTCTTTCAGAACTTCCGTCCCGGATGAAATGGTTCACTTGGAGGTCCTGTTCTGGGAACGCTCTGGTTGCGGTCCTCGACTAGAGCACGAAAGACGGAGATTCGAAGCTGAAGTCAAAAACGGCCTTAACGGGACCTTTCAAAAACGCCGTTCGACGTCGCGGAACGCTGACTTCCGGTCAGGTGTCCCGGCTGGGGGGCGAACACGGCCATGCGTCGCCGGCCAGTCAATTTACTAGCCACAACAACAACTTGGGGTTTCATGGAAGAGGGAGGGGAAGTGTTCGCGGCCGGTCGGCCAGTGCCCGTTCGGCACCGTCTCCGCATGACTACCTAGGTCGCCCAGGCGCCCTCGTTTTGCGGGTGCCGGCGGCGAAGGTTCGTCGTGTCAGCTGACCGTCACGAGACGCGCGGCGGCGCCTCGCATCGGCGCCTTGCGGCCGCCCTGCGCCCAGAAATAGGACTGCCGCTCCTCGGTCGGGGTGCAGTTGTAGCGCTCCCGGTAGCATTTGGTGAAATGCGAGGTCGATGCGAAGCCACAGGCAATCGCCACGTCGAGCACCGCGCGGTTGGTGCGGCGAAGCAGGTCGCGGGCCGTTTCCAGCCGGAGCTTGAGATAGTACTGGCCTGGGGTGCAGTCGAAATGGCGGCGGAACAACCGCTCGAGCTGGCGCGGGCTGAGGTTCACCGTCATTGCCAGCTGCTGGCAGGAGAGCGGATCCTCGATATGCAGGTCCATGATGCGGATCGCGTCGAGGATCTTGACGTTGGAGATGCCGGTGCGGCTCTCCAGGTCGTGACGCTGCGCGCTCTCGCCGGAGCGCATGTTCTGGTAGAGCGCGACTTCGGCCACCTCGTGCGCCAGATAGGCGCCGTGCTGGATGGCGATGACGCGCAGCATCATGTCGAGCGCGGCCATTCCGCCGGCGCAGGTGATGCAGTTGCGGTCGATGGCGAAGAGGTCGCCGGACACCTCGATCTCTGGGAACTCCTCGCGGAAGGAGCGCAGGTTCTCCCAGTGAATGGTGCAGCGACGGCCGTCGAGAAGGTGGTAGCGCGCCAGTACGTAGGAACCGGTGCAGACCGCGCCATAGGTGCGCCCGCGCGCGTTCAGCTTGCGCAGCTTGGTGCCGAGCTCCCTGGGCAGCGGAATGCGCTCAACGTCGACCCCGGAACAGATCAGCGTGATGTCGGCGTCCTCTATGTCGGCGATGGCGCCATTGACCGACATGTAGCAGCCGTTGCTCGCCTGGACGGTGTTGCCGTCGACCGAATAGGTCTTCCAGGAATAGAACTCGTCGCCGAGCACCCTGTTGGCGATGCGGATCGGCTCGATGGTCGAGGTGAAGGCGATCAGCGAAAACTGATCCAAAAGGATAAGAGCCACCGATTGTTTTTCGGTGGTGCCGGTCTGTGCCGTCATGCGCTGCGCCCGATCTGTAGACGTCTGGAAAGCTTATGCTTCTTGTTCCGTTTAGTTTGTGAGCGCCCAGCAGACTTGTCAAATAAATTTGGCTTTGAATACATGTGAATGCAGCTTATGGCTGAAATCATGAAATAAACGGGGCGCGCTTCAACAAAATGTCATGGCCGCCGCCGTCGATGCGCGGTGAACGCATGCTCAATCCCTTGCCGGCAATGATGGGCCGTCGATGACGGGTCGGCAATGACGGGCGGGCAATGATGGGCCGTCGATGACGGGGGCGCCGAGGGGGCTTGTCCGAACGAACCCATGCCGGCTTCGCTGTGCGGACGCCGTTCGAACGACGCTATGTGAAGGACCTTGCCGCGAGCGCTCATCCGGACGCGGTCCGCGCCTTCAATGCGACACCGCCCGTGCGGCGCAAGTATTTCGCCGGCGCGCGCGGCTTGTACAGGCCCGAGCATCACTATGTGGTGGTGCCGCCGCGCTGGGAGCGCACGGCAGAGGGAAAGGTCTGGCTCGGCGTATTCGCCCACGAGATCGGACATGCCATCGACATGCACGGGCGAGGCGTGGCGGGTGCGCGCTCGATCGCGCTGGCGCCGGCGATCCGCCGCGACCGGGCCCGGCTTGGCGCGCGTATCGCCGCCGAACGCCGGCTGCCGAAGCGCCAGAGGGGAAGCGAGGGAACCGGGGGACTGTGCCGCTTCCCCGCCGGCGCGCGCGCGGTGCTGCTGCGCACGCTGCCGCATGCCAAGGCGGCGGCGACCTTCGCGCGGGCCTGGCATGACGGCGCGCCGCGCGAGGCGCTGCGGGAACTCGCCGAACGAATGACGCCAATGGAGGGTGCGGGGCAAGACCCGAGACGCAGCCGGCAGACCCGCGAGACAGCGCGGCTGATGGCCTATGCGCTGGCCAGCGTCGGAGATTTCATCGGGGCCGTCTACGACCTTGAGGGCGGCGGGCGTTCACGGGGCTATTACAACCGCTTTCCGGCCGTATCCGGGCCTTCCCTGACGGTCGGCCATACGGCGGAGGCCTTCGCCAACGCCTTTGTCTCGGACGTGCTGGAGGGGAGGGAACTGCTTTCCTACCTGACGCGCACTGCCGCGCCGAGCACCCATGCGGCCTATCGGAACCTGCTTGCCGACATCGGGCGTGCGG
This sequence comes from Stappia sp., assembly GCF_965276915.1. Classification (GTDB taxonomy): domain Bacteria; phylum Pseudomonadota; class Alphaproteobacteria; order Rhizobiales; family Stappiaceae; genus Stappia. The sequence goes on along the minus strand of NZ_OZ255709.1, from coordinate 3,542,104 downwards.
GAGCGGCCTGCGGGCAGGTCAGTCGAGATTTTTCATCCAGGTGATGGGCTCGGCGAATTCCACGCCGATCTCGTTGTCCTTGCGCCAGATGATGGTGAGTTCGGCGCGAATGTTCTCGGGAAGGAAGACAAGTTCGACCGCGCCGTCGGTGACCAGCGGCGTCTCCAGCTTCAGCCGCGCGCCTTTCGAGGACATGTTGACGATGCGGCAGTCGATTCCGAACCCGCCCTTTCCGGCGAGCACGACGCGTCCCTGTTTCAGGGTTCTCACGCGGGTCTTCTTGCGAGAGTCGTCCATCGGCAAATTCCTTGTGCCCCTGTGAAACGGGGCGAACGCAGGCGCGGCAGGGTGAGTGATCCCATTGTTTCACCGTCTCCTGCCGCGTCAATATGTTCCGTAGCGTTACGTAGTCGCGCCGTCATCTGCAAGCCGGACGGCGCAGACGCAGTTCGTCGCCGCGCATTCGGGATGAGGAGCCGCTCGAAGGCAGGTCGCAGCGGTTTGTTTTGTAGGGGGAAACAAAGGAATGGTGGGCGATACTGGGATTGAACCAGTGACCCCTCCCGTGTGAAGGGAGTGCTCTCCCGCTGAGCTAATCGCCCTGGCCGTGTCGGCTGGTGGCGGAGGTCTATTATAGGTCGGGGGGATAGGCAATAGGCAAATGACGTTTTCGAACAGGCAAGGCCGGCATCCGGCCCGGTCGTCGGGCGCCGGCACGTCTTCGCGGCGTATTCGCTCCATGCAGGAGAGGCGCATTCAAGATTGCCGGCCCGGATACGCGCGCGACGATTGCGGCGCGCGGCGTATACACGCCTGCGGCCCGTTGTGACGTAGAGTTAGTATTCAATTCTTTGGTTACGAATCAGGCGTAAATCTGCGGGAAAGCTATCCCGCGTGACGTCTTTCCGCGGGGACCTCACGGAGAGTTTCGTATGCCAATCAGCAAGATGTCAGTCGGCGGCAAGGGGCTCATGACCCGCATCCTTGCCGCGGCGACGATGGTGATCGTGTTCGTGTTCGCGGGCTTCGCCTTCTACAACGATGTGGTGAAGCGTGCCGACACGGCTGAAAAGGTCACAGAGAACATGACCATTCTCGGCAAGGCGATGGCGCGCAGCGTCGAGACCTGGCTGGGTGGCAGGGTTTTGCTCACCGAAACGGCGGCACAGGGGCTCAAGGACCTGCCGAACGGGGAGGTGATGCCCGAGCGCTTCAATCTTCCCGCGCTCGTTACAACCTTCGACATGACCTATTACGGCACCTCCGAAGGCGTGATGATCAGCTGGCCGTCGACCGAGATGCCCGAAGGCTACGATCCGCGCAAGCGGCCGTGGTACGAGGCGGCGGTGGCGGCGAAGGGGCCGACGGTCACCGAACCCTATCTCGATGCCACGTCCGGCGGACTTACGGTCACCGTGGCGGTGCCGCGCATGATCGGGGAAACGGTTGCCGGCGTGGTCGGCAGCGACTTTGCCATCGATACCGTGCGCCGCATGCTGGCGGAATCCGATCTCGGCCCGCTCGGCTATCTCTTCATCGCGGATGCTTCCGGCAAGATCCTCATTCATCCGAAGGCGGAGATGATCTCCAGGACGCTGGCGGAGGTGTTCCCCGGCGAGACGATTTCCCTGTCCGGAGACTTGCAGCCGGCGCGTGACGCGGCCGGCTCCGACCGGCTGGTGCGCTTCGAGCCGATCCCGGGCCTGCCGGGCGTCGACTGGCATGTGGGCATGTCGCTTGACCGCGATGTGGCCTATGCCGAAGTGGCCGAGTTTCGCCAGACGGTACTGGTCGCGGTGCTGATCGCGATCGCCGTCATGCTGCTGACGCTTGGCACCGTGTTCCGTCGCCTGCTGGCGCTGCCGCTCAACAGCATCACGTCGGCGATGAGCCGGATTGCGGATGGTGACCTTGCCATCGAAGTGCCGGGACTGGAGCGCCGCGACGAGATCGGTGCGATCGCCGCCGCCGTCGAGGTGTTCAAGGCCAACAGCATCGAGCGCGCGCGGCTCGAACAGGCACAGCAGGCCGAGCAGGCGGCCAAGCAGCGGCGTGTCGAGGCCGTCGACCGGCTGATCGACCTGTTCGGTGCCGACGTCAGCACGGCGCTGGAGACGGTGACCTCCGCCACGGCCGAGGTCGAGGGGACGGCGCGGCAGCTTTCCGCCACCTCGCAGGATAGCGCGCAGAGCGCTACCGCGGCGGCCGCCGCGTCCGAGGAATCGGCCGTCAACGTGCGCTCCGTCGCGGCAGCGTCGGAGGAGCTGACCTCGTCCATCGCCGAGATCGCCAGCCGGGTGGAGAACTCCAACCGCATCGCCGGCCGTGCTTCCGATGCCGCGCAGCAGACCAATGCGACGGTGCACAGTCTGGTCCAGACGACCGACAAGATCAGCCAGATCGTCAGCCTGATCAACGACATCGCCGCGCAGACCAACCTTCTGGCGCTGAATGCGACGATCGAGGCAGCCCGCGCGGGCGAGGCCGGCAGGGGGTTTGCCGTCGTGGCCGCGGAAGTGAAGAGCCTGGCCAACCAGACGGCGTCGGCGACCGAGGAAATCGCGACGCAGATCCAGGCGATGCAGGCGGTGTCCAACCAGGCTGCAACCGCCATCGAGGGGATCGGCGAGGTCATCGGCGAGATGAACCTGATCTCCTCGGAAATCGCTGCCGCCGTCGACCAGCAATCGGGGGCGACCAACGAGATCGCCCGCAATGTGCACGAGGTGGCAAGCGGCACGCAGAACGTGTCGGAGACCCTGTCGCATGTCTCGCGCGGGGCGGCGGAAACCGGCGAGAGCGCGACGGTGCTGCTGACCGCGGCCACCTCGCTGGCGCGTCAGTCGGACACGCTGCGCGATCGCATCAAGGGGTTCCTGAGTGATATCCGGGCCGCCTGACCCGGCACGGGTTCTGGCGGGAAAACATGCAAGGGGCGCGGGCGACCGCGCCCCTTTTACTTTGTTGGGCGCGCATTTCGGCGCCGGACGTAACGTCCGTTTAAACCTGGGTGCAAGACTGGCGGCACCGACAACTATGCGTGTGTGACCCTGGAAACCGGATGGCGGAGCGAGGATGCAGCGGGATGCGAAGGACGGGCTGACATCCGTGGACCTGACGAGTTGCCATTCGGGGCGGGCGATGCGCCGTGACGACCTGCCGGCGGTCGCGGATCTGTTCGCCAGGGTGTTTCGCGGCGGCGTTCGCGCGCCCGATGACGGGCTGGAAGCGTATCTGGAGACGCTGTGCTTCGGCAGCCCCCACTGGACACCGCGGACGGGAAGTCTCGTCTATGAAGCGCCGCCGGGTGAAATCCATGCGGCGATCCTGTCCATGCCGATGCGCTTCCGGGCGGATGGCGAACCGATCGTCGGCCGGCTCCTGGGCAGCTTCATGGCGGATGGCAACGAGGGCAAGCGGGGGGCTGCCTGGCTGTCCCGCCATTTCAGGGCCCGCAATCACGATCTCCTGTTCTCCGACACGGCCCGCGCGGTCAGTGCCGACCACTGGCGGGTGGCGGGCGGGCAGGTGCTGCCCATTCACAGCCTCGACTGGACGCGTGTCTTCCGGCCGCTGGGAGGCATCGCCCTGCGGCTGGCGCAGGGACGCAGCCGCATCGGACGGGCGCTGGCCTATCTTCCTCACGGTCTTCCCGACAGGCTCGTGCGCAGGGCGCGCCCCTCTCTGCGCGCGCAGATGCCCGCGGGATACGGTATCGAGGAAACCGACAGGGCCGGTTTCCTGGCGGCGGCAAGGACGATGCTCCCGCGTTTCACGGTCCATCCGGACTGGGATGCGGCGGAACTCGCCTGGCTCGGCGAGCTCGTTGCCGGCAACCGACATCTCGGTCCGCTGCACCTGAGGCTGGTGACCGGCAGCGATGCGAAGCCCGTGGCCGCCTATGCCTATTGCGGCCGTGGCCGGGGAAAGGCGACGGTTCTCAACCTGTTGTGCCGTGAAAAGCGTGAGGCGGACGCGGTATCGGCCCTGTATGCGGAACTCGACAATGCCGGCTACGCGCTTGCCGGCGGCATGGCCCAGCGGTTCCTCATGACGGCGCTGCAGCGCCACCCGCACGTCACGTTCCGCCACCGCGGCTTCTTCTGCATTGCCAGCCGGCGCGATGCCGTCAATGAGGCGGCACGACAGGGGCAGTTCTATGCGGGCGGCTTCGCATCGGAGACATGGTCGCGGTTGCTGGTGGATTTCTGACCCCGGTCAGCCACCCGCAAGACCGGCCAGCGCTTCTGCGAGCTGGTCGAAATGGTCGATGACGACATCGGGCCCCAGTTCCGAGACCGGCGTGTCGGTGTAGCCGAAGGTGACGGCGACCACCGGCAGCCCGGCGGCGCGTGCCGCATCGATATCGGTCCGGCTGTCGCCGATCATCACCGAGCCCTCAACACGGCCCCCGCTCTGCCCTATCGCCCCGAGAAGCGGCATTGCGTCGGGCTTCGGACGGGCAAAGGTGTCGGCGCCGACCACCGTCCGGAAACGGTCGATCAGGCCCAGTTCGACGAGCAGCTCACGGGCGACCACCTCGGTCTTGTTGGTGCACACGGCCATCTGCCAGCCGGCATCGCGCAGGGTGTCGAGCGCATCGACGGCGCCGGGGAAGGGGCGGCTCAGGGTGGCGATGTCGGCGCGGTAAAAGGCGATGAAGTCACGGTTGAGCCGCTCGATGGTCTCCGGCGTCGGTTCGCTCACTCCGCTGTCGGCCAGCGCCCTGCGCAGCATTGCCCGTCCGCCCTGGCCGAAGAGATGGCCAAGGCGTTCCACGCTGATCTCGTTGTGGCCTTCGGCACGCATCACCGCGTTGATCGCGGCGGCAAGATCGTGGCTCGTATCGACCAGGGTGCCGTCGAGATCGAAGAGAAGAACGGGGAAAGACATTGGCGCGCTCCGCAAGGGTCGGACAGCGCCTTATACAGGCGCTTGCCGTGCGGTGCGAGGACCAAGACCTGTGCGGCAGGCGCCATGGCGCGGCCGGGCGACATGCCCGAAGGCTTCCGTCTTTCCGGCCGGTCTACAGCTTGTAGGCCGTGCGGAAGGCGCCCCAGTGACGGTCGCCGATGACGATCGGGGCATCGACCTCGCGCATCCAGATGATCGTGCCGTTGCCCATGTCACGCGGATACGTCTGAACCAGGAAAGGGCGGGTGTTGCGGGCGGCGCTCAGACCGGCGCGGTCGTCGAAGACGCGCCTGTTGCGGCAGTTGGCGGCGTTCCAGGCCGGATCGTCCGCGCGCTGCGGTTTGGAATAGACGAGATTGTGCACCGGCAGGTAGCCGTTGCGATCGACCGAGGCGCAGAACGCCATGCCGGTTCCGTCGGCCCGGCCGAGAATCTCTTCCTGGATCGGCGGCAGGATCCGGTCGAGCACCGCAAGTGCCCGGTTGGAGACCTGACGCGGGTCGGTGCCCGCCATCGGCTGGTAATCGGTGTCGAACAGGTCGTCCAGCGTCAGGGCGTTGCCCTGGAGGGCCGTTTCCATGGCCTCGATCACCCGCCGGGCGCCGTCCTGCGCGCATTCGATGGACGGGTTGAGTTCGGCGCGCACCCGGGCGAGCACATCGACCAGCCGGCCGGTGAAGGCCTCGCCAGGCTCCTCGAAGGCGCAGTGCATGCCGTTTTCGGAGACGGCGACGACCCGCAGCGCCGTGCGCCCGAGACCGTCGATATCGGCCGTGGCCTGGCCGGTCGAGCCATTGGAGGCTCCGCCCTGCGGCACCAGCAACACGCCGCCGGCGGAAACGTCGCGCGTCTTGACCGGCACGCGGGTGCCACCTTGCGTGACCGTGCCGGTCATCTCGACCGGCAGGCGATCGTCGCGGCGGCGGTCGCCGATGGTGGTCTGCCGGATCATCATGGTGAAGCGGTTGTTGAGGCTCGTTCCGAGCGCCAGCATCTGACTGGAGGCGTTTCCGGCGGCTGTGCCGGCGCGCTCGGCGCTGTCGGTGGCGGCGGCGATGGTCGAAACCTTGTCGGTCACGGCGCGCACGAAATCCGCCGTCTGGCGCGCGGTCTCGCCCACTGACTTCGAGGTTTCCATCTGCTGGCCGACGGCCTCCGCGACGGCGGAGAAACTGGGCAGGATCTCGCCGATCACGCCGATGATGCGGTCGACGGCGTGAATGCTGCCTTCGGCCGACTGCTGCAGCCTGGCGATATTGGCGACGATCTCGTCGGTCGCGGTCTGGGTTTCCACCGAAAGCGCCTTGACCTCGTTGGCGACGACGGCGAAACCCCTGCCGGCCTCGCCGGCGCGCGCCGCCTCGATCGTCGCATTCAACGCCAGAAGGTTGGTCTGCTTGGCAACGTCGGAGATCAGGCGGACCACGTTGGCGATGTCGTCGATCGCCGTCTTCAGTTCCTGTATGCCGGCATTGGCGGTGTCGGCCACCTGCCGGGCCTCCTCGGCAAGCTTGCCGGAGGTGCGCACCTGGGTGTCGATCTCGTTGCTGGCCGCGACCAGGCTTTCCACCGATTGCGACAGGTGATGGGCGGTTTCGTCGGCATGCTGGGATTCGGAGCGCAGCGCCTCGGAATGTCCGCGAATGTCGGAGAGCAGCAGAAGCTGTTCGCCGACCCGCTCCCGCAGCTCTTCTGCGCCGGAGCCGATGCCGGCGGCGGCCGCGCGCAGGTCGGATTCGATCAGGTCGAGCGTCAGGGCGGTCTGATGGTCTCGCCCGAGCGAGGTCGTCTGCGCCTCCGTTGGCGTGCCGGCCTCCTCGATCACTTCCAGAACATCAGTTATTTCAACGGCTTTACGGCGCAATGCCGGAAACATGCGCATGTTTTTTTCTCCGAGGACGTAACTTCCCCAAGGGACTCTGGCCTTTTCTTCATTCAAGGGTCGCAGATTTACTTGAACTGTTGGTTAACGATGCAATGGCGCAGCCTTCGACTTTCGCCGCATGTCAGGGCAGCCGTGCTGGCGGTGGTCCGCGGGTTCTTTGCCTTGCGCGGTTCCCATGCTAAACCCGCGCGACGCTGGCTGTGGCCGGCCCCGCAACCTCAAGGACAGACGGAACGGAATGAGCGAAGACCTGAAGCGACTGGCCGCCGAAGCGGCGCTTGACGAGGTTCGTCACGGCATGCGTCTGGGCATCGGCACGGGATCGACTGCAGAACATTTCGTTCGCGCGCTGGCGGAGAAGGTGAGGGAGGGGCTCGAGGTCATCGGTGTACCGACATCGGAGCGCACCGCAGCCTTGTGCCAGGACCTGGACGTTCCGCTGACGACGCTCGAGGATTGCCCGGAGCTGGACCTGACCGTTGACGGCGCCGACGAACTCGACGCCCGGCTTTGCCTGATCAAGGGCGGCGGCGGTGCGCTGCTGCGTGAAAAGATCGTGGCATCGGCCTCCACTCGCATGATCGTGATCGCCGATGCAAGCAAGAAGGTGGAGGCGCTTGGAGCCTTTCCCCTGCCGGTGGAAGTGGTGCCGTTCGGCCTTGCCTCGACACGCAACGCGATTGCCCGCGCGCTTTCCGGACTTGGTTACGAAGCGCCGATCTGGCTGCGTGGCGGCGACACGCCTTTCGTCACCGATGGCGGACACCATATTCTCGACATTGACATGCGCCAGATCACCGACCCGGCGGCGCTTTCGCGCGCGTTGCTCGATATTCCGGGCGTCGTCGAGCATGGACTTTTCATCGGCATCGCGGATGCCGCCTATCTCGCCGGAAAAACCGGGGTCGAGCGCCTCGTTCCGGTGACCGAATAACCTGACGGCGCCGCCCGGCCGCAAGGGCCGGGTGCCCGATCACTTGCCCATGGAGTACCCGATGTTTCGAAATAGCCGGAAGACCGCGACGATTGCCGCAACGGCCCTCGCGCTTGTCCTGTCGCTGGGGCAGCCGCTCACCGCGCAGGAGAGCTTCACCGACGAGCATATCGCTGCGGCGCGCGACGCGGTCTCTTCCGCCAACGCCATCCGTGCCTTCGACAATGTGCTGCCGTTGATGGCCGACCGGACGCGGACGCTGTTCATCCAGAACAACCCGGCCAATACCGCGATGATCGACGAGGTCGTGAACGAGACGGCCCTCGGGCTTGCCGAGCGCCGGCCGGAGCTGAACCGGGTCGTCTATGAAGTCTGGGCGCGACGGTTCACCGTCGAGGAGCTGAAGGAACTGGCCGCGTTCTACAAGACGCCGTTGGGGCAGAAGTATTCCAAGGTCGAGCCGGAACTGCGCGCGCTGTCGATCGGGGCCGCCAAGCAGTGGGGCGACGTGATCTCGACGGAGATGGTGACCCTGGTGCGTGAGGAGCTGACCAAGCGCCTCGCCGCGCAGGAAAGCCAGGCGACGCCCGAGGCGCCGGCACAGTAAGGACATGCCCGGCCGGATGCCGGGCGGTCCTTTTCGGCACGGACGGGTGCAGGGGCATGGAGCGCAAGGGCGAGGCATGAGCGATTTCGAGTTTGACCTGTTCGTCATCGGTGGCGGATCGGGCGGTGTGCGTGCGGCGCGCATCGCCGCCGGGCACGGTGCACGCGTCGGCATTGCCGAGGAGTACCGCTATGGCGGAACCTGCGTCATCCGCGGCTGCGTGCCGAAGAAACTCTTCGTCTACGCCTCGCGCTTTTCGGAGGAATTCGAGGACGCGGCGGGCTTCGGCTGGCAGGTCGGCGAGAGCCACTTCGACTGGGAACGGTTGATCGATGCCAAGGACCGGGAGATCACCCGGCTCGAAGGCGTCTATCGCCGCAACCTGGAGCGGGCCGGCGTCGAGATGTTCGACAGCCGCGCCGTGCTGGAAGATGCCCATACGGTGCATCTTCTCTCGGACGGTCGTCGCATTCGCGCGGCGAAGATCCTGATCGCGGTCGGCGCCACGCCCAATGTGGATGCCGGCCTGGAGGGCGGCGAGCACGTCATCACCTCGAACGAGGCGTTCCATCTGTCCGACCTGCCCAAGCGGGTGATCGTGGCTGGCGGCGGTTACATCGCCGTCGAATTCGCCGGCATCTTCGCAGGCCTGGGCGCCGAGACGACGCTCATCTATCGCGGCGAGGAGATCCTGCGCGGCTTCGATGACGACCTGCGCAAGGCGCTGCATGAAGAGATGGAAAAGAAAGGCATCCGAGTCATTTGCGGCGATGTCTTCACCTCGATTGAGAAGAATGGAACGGAGCTGGTCGGCCACACCCGCAAGGGCGAGGCGCTGGTTGCCGACAAGATCATGTTCGCCATCGGCCGTCGACCGAACACCGCCGGTCTCGGCCTCGATACCGCCGGTGTCGAGCTTGCCCCCTCCGGCGCGATCATGGTCGATGGGCAGTCGCGCACCAGCGTGCCCTCGATCTTCGCCGTCGGCGATGTCACCGACCGGGTCAACCTGACGCCCGTGGCCATCCGCGAGGGCCATGCCTTCGCCGACACCGAGTTTGGCGGCAAGAGCTGGAGCGCCGACCATTCGATGATCCCGACGGCGGTGTTCTCGCAGCCCGAGATCGGCACGGTCGGCCTGACGCAGGCCGAGGCGCTGGCCGCGCATGGCGCCGTCGACGTCTATCGCTCGCAATTCCGGCCGATGAAGCACACGCTTTCAGGGCGCGACGAGAAGATGCTGATGAAGATTCTCGTCGAGCCGGAGAGCGACAAGGTGCTCGGCGTGCACATTCTCGGGCACGATGCCGGCGAACTGGCACAGGTGCTCGGCATTGCCTTGCGGATGGGCGCCACCAAGGCGGATTTCGACGCCACCATGGCCGTGCATCCGACAGCGGCGGAAGAACTCGTCACCATGCGCGAGCCGACCGAGCGGGTCACCGCCTGACGTTACTGATGTTTCCGACGTTTCGGGCGGCGCCTGTTTCGCCGCCCGGCCGGGTTGGCGATTTCCCCGGGTCTACCGATCCCGTATGGCCTTCAGGAAGGTCCCGATTTCCTCTTCCGTGTTGTAGGCATGGAGCGAGGCCCGAAGCAGTGCGTCGAGGCCGCGGCGCGGCAGGTCGATACGGGCGGAGGAAGCGGTCGAGACCGATGTGTTGATGCCGCAGGCGGAAAGTCGCGCCTTCGTTTGCGCAGGATCCTCGCCCTCCACTGTCAGCGTGACGATGCCGCAGCGGTGCGTGCCGCGGTCGTGAACGGCGGCACCGGGCAGTTTCGCAAGCTCCTCGCGCAGCAATGCCGCCAGCCCCGAGATGCGCGCCTCCAACCGCGCCGGCCCGATGTCGAGCGCGTAGCGCACGGCGCGGGCCAGGCCGATCTGGCCGGCAAAGAAGCGCTCCCAGTTTTCGAACCGCCTTGCGCCGTCGACAAGACGATAGCTCTCGGCATCGAGCCACTGGGTGGATTCCAGGTCGACAAAGGCGGGTTCGAGTTGATCGATGACCTCGTCGCAGACATAGAGGAACCCGGTGCCGCGCGGTCCGCGCAGGTATTTGCGCCCCGTTCCCGACAGCATGTGACAGCCCAAGCGGGTAACATCTAGGGCAATCTGGCCGGCCGACTGGCAGGCGTCGAGCAGGTAGAGAATGCCGTGACGCCGTGCGATGGCGCCGACCTCCTCGGCCGGATTGACGAGGCCGCCGAAGGTCGGAACGTGTGTGAGCGCGATCAGCCGGGTCCTCGGAGTGATCGCGGCCTCGAGCGCCTTCAGGTCGATCTGGCCGCTTTCGTCGTCGTCGACAAGGTCGATCTCGATGCCGGCGCGCGCCTTCATTTGCAGCAGCGCGACGTAGTTCGAGACGTATTCCGCGCGCCCCGTTATCACCCGGTCGCCCGGGCGAAAGGGCACGGAATAGAAGGCCATGTCCCAGGCGCGGGTGGCGTTTTCGATGAAGGCGATCTCGTGGGGACGCGCGCCGATCAGCGCGCCGATGGCGGGATAGAAGTCCGCAACCGCTGCCTCCGCCCGGTCGGCGGCCTCGTATCCGCCGATCTCCGCTTCCAGATCGAGATGGGCCTTCACCGCCTCCAGAACGGGGGAGGGCGGAAGGCTCGCGCCCGCATTGTTGAAGTGGACGAGCCGCGCGCAAGCCGGCGTGTCGGCGCGCAACCTGTCGGTGTCGGACGCGTTCCAGGGGCCGGATTGCAAGTTTTCAGTGCTGGTCATGGCGGTGATGATCCTTTAGGCATTTACGCGGCAGGGTAGCGGATGCGCGGTTCGGGGGCGAACGCGGCGTTTCCGGCGGGGGACAGTTGGCAATGACGCACATCACCTATTTCGGCTACGGCTCGCTCGTCAACACGCGCACGCTTGGCCCGGACGCGTCCGCGGTTGCCGGGATGCTGCATGGCTGGCGCCGCGAATGGCGTGCCTGGTGGCCGCATGACCGCTCCAACCGGTTGAGCTGCGTCTGCACGCTGACGGTTTTCCGCGACCCGGGAACCCGGATCCGCGGCGTCATGGTGCGCGAACCGGCCGAGCGGCTTGCCGTGCTCGACCGGCGCGAGCGGCGGTATCAGCGGATCGACGGGATCGGCGATCACTTCGTCTGCGACCAGGAGGGATCGCGGGTCGCCGCCAACGCCTTTCTTTACGAGGCGGACGCGGACATTCGTCGCTGGGGCGACGAGAGCCATCCGATCCTGCAAAGCTATGTCGACTGCGTGATGGCGGGATTTTACGATTTCTGGGGGGAAGAGGGGGTACGTCACTTCATCGAAACCACCGATGGCTGGCACGCGCCGATGCTGGCCGACCGCGCCGCGCCGCGCTATCCGCGTGCACAGAAGATCGATCCCGAACTGCTTGCCCTTTTCGATCGGCATTTAACGAAAGCCGGCGTGGAGCATATGCCGGCTTGAGGCGGCCGGGGCGGTATCTCCACCGCCCCGGCACCGCGCGTCTACTTCAGTTCGATGATCGTCAGTTTGCCGGCGACCCGTTCGGCAACGAACTCGATCTCCGCCCCTTCCTTCAGTGTCTCCAGCATGGCGCCGTCGGCGGTGCGAAACACCATGGTCATGGCCGGCATATCGAGGTTCTTCAGTTCCTGGTGAATGACAGTGACCTTGCCGGCGTGCAGGTCGACCTTCTTGACGACGCCCTTGGTATATTCGGCGGCGAGCGCCGTGGGCGCGGCGGAGAAAGCGGCAAGGGCGGCAACGAGGGCTGTTGCGAGTTTCATCTTGATCATCCTGGTCTCCTGGGAGGGGTGGTGTCGCGCGCGGGTCATTTGCGGCCGACGCTGATGTCGCCATGCATGCCGGACTCATAGTGTCCCGGGATCAGGCAGGCGAACTCGAACGTGCCGGCCTTGCTGAAGGTCCAGACAACCTCACCCTCTCCCCCGGCGTCCAGCCGGACGGAGTTTGGATCGTCGTGTTCCATCTCCGGGAACTTGGCCATGATTTTCTTGTGTTCCTGGTTCCGAACATGCGTGTCGATGACGAACTCGTGCTCGATCTCGCCGGTGTTGGTGACCTGGAAGCGGATCGTTTCTCCCTGCTTCACCTGCAGCGAAGCCGGCTCGATCGCCATGCCCTCGTCGGTTTCCTTCAGCGTGATGTCGACAGTGCGCGCTGCGGCCGTGGCCTTGCCGGGGCTGCCTGCGGCCATCTCGTCGCCGTGTCCGCCGGCATGGGTGCCGGCGGCAAGCGCGTCACCCATGCCAAGGCCGAGGGCGCAAAGGGCTGCGGCGAGTGTCATTGAAGCGTGTTTCATGATCTGACTGTCCTTTCAGTTTCGGGGGGTATCGGGCGGCATCAGCCGCCATGCTTGTGCGGAGCGACTGGCGCTGGCCGCGGAGCATCGGTAAGGGTGGTGGAGGCGTCGGTGGCGCGGGCGAAGTCCGGCAATTCGCCGGTCCATTCCCAGGCCTGCGTGCCCGGCGGATTTTCGTACCAGCCGGGGTCTGCGTAGTCGCCGGCGGCAAGCCCATCGCGCACTTTCACCACGGAGAACATCCCGCCCATCTCCAGCGGACCGTGGGGACCCCAGCCGGCCATCATGGGGATGGTGTTGTCAGGAAGCGGCATTTCCATCTCGCCCATGTCGGCCATACCGGCGGTTCCCATCGGCATGTATTCGGGCTGCAGCTTGCGGATCTTCGCGGCAAGCGCCGTTTTGTCGACACCGATGAAGGTCGGCACGTCGTGACCCATCGCGTTCATCGTGTGATGCGACTTGTGGCAATGGATGGCCCAGTCGCCGGGATGGACGGCGTCGAACTCGTAAGCGCGCATGGCGCCGACGGGGATGTCGATCGAGACCTCGGGCCAGCGTGCAGATTCAGGCACCCAGCCGCCATCCGTGCAGGTGACCTCGAAGTCGTAGCCATGCATGTGAATGGGATGGTTGGTCATGGTCAGGTTACCGACCCTGACCCGCACCCGGTCGCCCTGGGAGACGACCAGCGGGTCGATATCCGGAAAGATGCGGCTGTTCCAGGTCCACAGGTTGAAGTCGGTCATGGTCATTATCTTCGGCACGTAGGAGCCGGGATCGATGTCGAACGCGTTGAGCATGATCAAGAAATCGCGGTCGACGCGCATGAAGGAGGGATCCTTCGGGTGCACGATGAAGAAGCCCATCATGCCCATCGCCATCTGCACCATCTCGTCGGCATGCGGGTGGTACATGAAGGTGCCGCTCTTCACGAGATCGAACTCGTAGACGAAGGTCTTGCCCGGCGGGATGCCGGGATGGGACAGGCCGCCGACGCCGTCCATGCCCGAGGGAAGGATCAGACCGTGCCAGTGCACGGACGTGTGCTCGGGCAAGCGGTTCGTCACATAGATGCGGACCCGGTCGCCTTCGACCGCCTCGATGGTCGGTCCGATCGACTGGCCGTTATAGCCCCACAGAAAGGCGGTCATGCCGTCGGCCATCTCCCGCTCGACTGGCTCTGCGACCAGATGGAACTCCTTGACGCCGTTATTCATGCGATGCGGCAAGGTCCAGCCGTGGAGGGTGACGACCGGGTTGTAGTCGGGTCCGGAGGTGGGTGTGAGCGGAGCCTGGGTCCGCGGATTGTCCATCGTGGCCGCTTCGGGCAGGCCCGTGTTGGAGGTCTTCGACCAGGCAGTGGTGGAGGCCAGGGTAGCGCCTGCCGCCCCGGCTCCAAGGATCTGACGTCTGTTCAGCATTGTCTGCTCCGTTTCTCAGTGACCGCCGCCGGCATCGGCAAGCGGGGCCTCACCGCCTTCTTCGGCGGCCGCAGGGGCGCCGCCGCCATGGATCGCGGCGGCGAGGTTCGCCTCGGCAAGCCAGAAGTCCCGCTTGGCACGCGCCGAGAGCAGCACGGTGCCGATGCGCGCCCTGGTGTCGGCGAGCAGTTCGAACGTGTTGGTGATCATCCCGTTGTAGGTAAGAAGAGCCTCCTCCTGGACCTGGGTGCGAAGGGGCAGCACGGAGTCGCGGTAGTGGCGGGCAATCTCGTGGGACGCGCGGTAGGCGAGATAGGCCGAGCGTGCCTCCGAGCGGACGTTGACGGCCCGTTCCGCAAGCCGGTTGGCAGCCCGCATGTAGGTGAACTCCGCCTTCTTCATCCGGGCAGCGCCGCTGTCGAAGATCGGAATGGCAAAATCCAGTTCCAGCTGCGCCGTACCCTTGGTCTGGATTTCGCCGTCCTCCAGCTCCCGTTCCGTCTCAAAACCGGCGACGAGGCCGAGATCGGTGACGTAGCGGGTCGCCTTCGTCAGGCCGAGCTCGCGAGCCGTCGCCTCAAGCTCGATCCTGGCCATCTGCAGGTCCGTGCGTCGCTGCAGGGCCTCGCGTTCCACATGTTCCTTCTTCATCAGCCGTCCGGGCAGGGCCGGCAGGGCATCCGGCACGAAGAACTTCGTGTCCGGCCCCCAGAGACCCATGACGCGGGCGAGCTTCTCCTTGGCGAGCTTCGCCGCCAGCCTTGCTTCCGCGATCTGGCCTGTCAGCTCGGCGTGGAACGCATGCTCGCGGGCCTGTGCGGCCTTCGGCATGGCACCGCTCTGGCCGAGCTTTTCCGCCAGTTCGGAGGCGGCGTCGGCGGCCTGGCGCGCCTGGTTGAGAGAGGCGAGTGCCTCGAAGGCGGCCACCGCCCCGACCCACGCCTGGCGGGTTTCCGCCGCGACACGCAAGGTCTCGCCGGCCGCCTGCATCTGCGCCTGGCGGAAGCGGGTTTCGGCGATGGCGCTGCGCCTGGAATGCGTCGCCAGGGCAAGGATATTGCTGGCAAGGAGGCCTTCGATCGTGCGGAAGGCAACGAGCCCGGGTTGGCCGATGCCGAGCAGCCCGACCGAGACCGTCGGGTTTGGCAGCAGGGTCTGCTGCCACGCATCTGCTGCGCTGATACCGAGATCGGAATAGGCGGCCTGCAGCCCGCGATTGTTGATCAGCGCCACCTGGACGGCCGTTTCCGCGCTGATCGTCTTGCCTTGCACCAGCTTGCTGACGCGGTCCGAGACTGTGCGGGCCTGCTCGGCGTTCTGCATCCATGCCGGGCGCGCCTTGCCGGTGGATGGAGCCACCTGGCCCAGCACTTGGGTGAAGCCGGCATCGCCGGGGCCGTAGAGGTCGGAAGAGGCTGTGGCGACGCAGCCACCAAGCAGCAACGGGCCGGCGACCGTCGCCGCCAGTCGATAGAGGCGCGGCCGGATCATGATGCACCTCCGCCCGGTGCCTGGTGGTCATTGAGGCGGCGCCAGTTGCCCGGACCGACCGGAACGCGGTGTGTGTAGGGAGCGACGACCGATGAGCCCTGCATGTGGACGATGCCCGACCGTGCGTCGTCGGGGGCCGGCCCGTGATCGAGCACGGGCAGGGGCGTGGTGCCGCAAGCGGCCACCACCAGCGGCACGACGGCCGCCAGAAGTCTGGAGAGCATGGTGATTTCCTCGAGAATGACAAGGGCGCAGGCCGCACCGGGCGGCACGCGGCAACGGGCCGGTTAGGCCGGCCGGTCGGTCAGGCTCGAGGGGGGCGTTCGGGGCCGTGCGAAAGCGCGGCGACCAGTGTACGGACACTTCGGTCGCTGTCGGGCTTTACGCGCGCTCGCAGCGGAGCGGGCGCGATCTCGCTCGCAAGAACAGGGAAGCAGAAGGACAGGCAGCATTCCGCCTGGGTGGTGTCGCCGTGGTCATGACGGGGCGTGTCGGTGCCTGCGGCATGCTTCGCCGTGTTGCCCGGCTCTGCCTGGGCCATGATCTCGTCGGCAAGGAGATGGTCGTCACCGCGGGCATGGGACATCGCGTCGGCATGGCGGGCATGCCCGGACATATGTCCCTGCGTCGCGGATGAGGAGGCAAGTGTCATTGCAACGCCGCCGGGAGCGGTGTTGGCCAGGATGATCAGTGCCGCGAGAAACAGCCTGAAAAGGCAGGCGGCGAGAGGGCGGGGGGACCCTTGCATGGCGTGAAATGTAATGACGGGGGAGGCAAGCGCAAGCAGAAAATGTCGCTCGTCAGGCTATGAACCTTTCGAGCAGATGGCCGGCCGCCCAGGCAAGTCCGGCAGCGGCGAGCCCGATCGAAAGGGTTTCAAGGCCCGACCGCAACCAGCCCTGCGTCGACCATTTCGACTTGGCCGAACCGATGGCGAAGAAGACGATGCCGGTCGCGATGGCGGCGGTCATCGCCGAGGCGGGCAGTCCGGCGACGAAGGGGACGAGCGGCACCGCGCCACAGACAACGAAGGCGGAAAAGGTCGCCATGGCCGATTTCAACGGGTCGTGCAGTCCGTTGGAGACGCCGTGCTCTTCCGCCAGCATGGTCTCCACCCAGACTGTGCGGCGCGACGTGATCAACGCCGTCATCTGTTCCAGCTCCTCGCCCCGGTAACCCTTGGCCTTGAAGATCTGGCGGATCTCCTCCGTTTCCCCGCCCGGCTCGCGATCGATGTGGCGCTCCTCCATTTTCCTCAGCCGGTCGTAGTCGTCGTGCTCGGCCTTGGTACCGGAATAGTTGGCGGCGGCCATCGAGAAGCCGTCGGCGATCAGATTGGCGATGCCGAGGATCAGGATCACCCGGGCCGAGAGATTGGCACCGATGCTGCCGGCGACGATGGCGAAGGTGGTGACCGCACCGTCGATGCCGCCATAGATCCAGTCGCGCAGATAGCTGACACGCGGACCCTGCGCCAGTCTCGCGGCGATCCCCGCGGCGGTGTGATCGTGTTCGAGCGGCATTGCGGCTTTCCCGTCCAGGAGGTTCCGCCGCCAGAGTTTCAGGGGCCGGGGCGCGATGCAATGCGCAACATCACGGGTGCGGACGGGAACGCGGGTGCCCGCGTTAGGTGTGGCCTCGTGGGGCGGGCGCGTGTATAACGCGCGGCACTGCCGTTCCGCGCAACTTTCGCCAGGGCGGACAGGGATGGACGAAACGCGAAACCGGAGCGGATGCCGGCAGAGACGGAATCTTGCCGCAGGTCGATTTTTAACGGAGTTGGGAAAATGGCGCAGAACTGGACACCGGAAAGCTGGCGGTCAAAGCCGATCGTGCAGGTGCCCGAGTATCGCGACGCGGACGCGCTCGCGGAAGTGGAGCGCCGCCTGTCCGACTTTCCGCCGCTCGTTTTTGCAGGTGAGGCGCGCAAGCTGAAGTCCCAACTCGCCGAAGTCGCCGAAGGACGCGGGTTTCTCCTCCAGGGCGGCGATTGCGCCGAGAGCTTCGCCGAGCATCACGCGGATCACATCCGCGACTTCTTCCGCGTCTTCCTGCAGATGGCGGTGGTGCTCACCTATGCCTCGGCCCAGCCGGTGGTGAAGGTCGGCCGGATCGCCGGCCAGTTCGCAAAGCCGCGTTCCTCTCCGATGGAGAAGAAGGGCGACATCGAGTTGCCGAGCTACCGGGGCGACATCGTCAACGACATCACGTTCGATGCCGTGGGCCGCGAGCCGGATCCGCAGCGCCAGATCATGGCGTACCGCCAGTCGGCGGCGACGCTGAACCTCTTGCGCGCCTTTGCACAGGGCGGTTTCGCCAATCTCGACCATGTGCACCGCTGGATGTTGTCCTTCGTCAAGGACAGCCCGCAGAGCCACCGCTATCAGGCGCTCGCCGACCGCATCTCGGAGAGCCTGGAATTCATGCGTGCCTGCGGCATCGATCCGGACACGGCGCCGCAACTGCGCTCGACCGATTTCTTCACCAGCCACGAGGCGCTGCTGCTCGGCTACGAGCAGTCGATGACCCGTGTCGACAGCACCTCGGGCGACTGGTACGCGACGTCGGGCCACATGCTCTGGATCGGCGACCGCACCCGCCAGCCGGACCATGCGCATGTCGAGTTCTTCCGCGGCATCAAGAACCCGATCGGCCTGAAATGCGGTCCGAGCCTGAAGCCGGACGAGCTGTTGCAGTTGATCGACACGCTGAACCCGGCCAACGAGGCGGGCCGGCTGACGCTGATCTGCCGCTTCGGCGCCGACAAGGTGTTCGAGCACCTGCCGGCGCTGGTGCGCGCGGTGGAGCGCGAAGGGCGCAAGGTGGTCTGGTCCTGCGATCCGATGCATGGCAACACGATCACCGCCAATGGCTACAAGACCCGACCCTTCGACCGCATCCTGCGCGAGGTCGAGGCCTTCTTTGCCGTGCACCGGGCCGAAGGCTCCTATGCCGGCGGCATCCATATCGAGATGACCGGCAAGAATGTCACCGAATGCACGGGCGGTGCCCGGGCGCTGACCGCGGAGGATCTCGCCGACCGCTACCACACCTATTGCGATCCGCGCCTCAACGCCGAGCAGGCCATCGAACTGGCCTTCCTTGTTGCGGAGAACGTGCGCAAGGAACGCGAGGCCCGTGGCGACAGCGAGCGTGAGGCGGCGATCGCCTGACGCCTCCACCGGATTGACGCGACAAGAGAGGCGGCCCTTCAGGCCGCCTCTTTTCGTTTGCGGGAGGCGGCTGCGACATTTTCGGCGGCGCACCCGATCCCGAAAGAAAATCGCAACCAGTCGGGGCGTATGGCGGTTCCCTCAGCGGATACGGGGAAATGGGGGAGGCAGCAAACGCACGGTTGCGGAAACATGCTTACGTAAAGGAAATATTGAGGCGTTTCGCATATATTGAACTATGCGCCAATCGGGAGGGGACCGAACGGCATGATACTGGACCTGTCGGAACTGTCGGTGCTTGTCATCGACGACAATTCGCATATGCGCAGCCTGTTCAGGGCCATCCTGAGCGGCTTTGGCGTTCGCCGCGTGCTGGAGGCCGGTGACGGCTCGGACGGGCTCGCCATGATGCTCGACCGCAAGCCGGATCTCGTCATCTGCGACTGGGTGATGTCGCCGCTCAATGGCGCCGAATTCCTGTCCATCCTGCGCTCGGACACGGATCCGCTGCTTGCCACCACGCCGGTGATCATGGTCAGCGCCGATGCGCGCAAACCGGTGATCCTGCGGGCGCTGGATCTCGGCATTCACGAGTTCCTGGCCAAGCCCGTTTCGCCGGCGATGCTCTACCAGCGCATGCAGCGGGTGCTTACCGAGTATCGGCCGTTCGTGCGCAAGGACGAGGGCCTGCGGCCGGCGCCGCGTGCACCGCAGCCCGCGGCAATGCCCTCGGCTGCCGTCATCGCCAGGAGCGGGGCCTCACGCGGCCATGATGCGGGAACCGTCTTTCTCTGATAAATCGGACCGATCCCTGGAGGGGCCTCGCGCGGAGCGCGCGGCGGCCATGCATCGCGTCGATTGCGCAGGCGGCGGGGCCGCGATAAACCGTTTTGCATGAGCACGCCCCGGACAGATTCTCCCGCAGTCGACCGATCCCAGCCGGCCCGCGACGGCCGTCTCAGACTGGCGGTCGCACAGCTTAACCCCACGGTCGGCGATGTTGCCGGAAACCTGGCTCTGGTCCGCAAGGCCCGCGCGCAGGCCTCCGAGGCCGGCGCCGATCTGGTTCTCTTTTCAGAGCTGTTTCTCTCCGGGTATCCGCCGGAGGATCTCGTCCTCAAGCCGGCTTTCGTTTCGGCCTGCCGGGCAGCGCTCGAGCAACTGGCTGGCGAGACCGCCGATGGCGGCCCGGGCCTCATTGTCGGGCTGCCCTGGCGCGAGGGCGACAAGCTCCACAATGCCGTGGCGCTTGTCGATGGCGGCCGCATCGAGGGCGTACGGTTCAAGGTCGACCTGCCGAACTATGGCGAGTTCGACGAGAAGCGCGTTTTCCAGGCGGGCCCGCTGCCGGGGCCGGTCGGCTTTCGCGGCATCCGCCTCGGCATTCCCGTGTGCGAGGATGCCTGGTCCGACGAGGTCTGCGAGTGCCTGGCGGAGACGGGCGCGGAACTGCTGCTGGTGCCCAACGGCTCTCCCTTTTATGCCGGCAAGCCGGAGGTGCGGCTGCAGGTGATGGTTCAGCGGGTGGTCGAAACCAGCCTGCCGCTCGTCTATTGCAACCAGGTTGGCGGGCAGGACGAACTTGTCTTTGACGGCGGCTCCTTCGCGCTTCAGGCCGACCGCAGGCTTGCCTTCCAGATGGGCGAGTTCATCGACGAGATCGCGATCACCGACTGGCAGCGCTACAGCGACGGTACATGGGCCTGCGAGAGCGGCCCGAAGGCGGCGTTGCCGGACATGGATGCGGCGCGCTGGCAGGCCTGCGTGCTGGGCTTTCGCGACTATGTCGAAAAGAACCGTTTTCCGGGCGTGGTGCTGGGACTTTCCGGCGGCATCGACAGCGCCGTCGTCGCTGCGATGGCCGTCGATGCCCTGGGGGCCGAGCGGGTTCACTGCGTGATGCTGCCCTATCGCTACACCTCCAGCGAAAGCCTTGTCGATGCGCAGGCCTGCGCCGACGCGCTCGGCATGCGCTACGACACGGTGGCGATTTCCCCCGTGGTCGAAGGATTTTCCGCGTCGCTGAACAGGCTCTTCGCCGGCACCGAGGCCGGGGTGACGGAGGAAAACATCCAGTCGCGCACGCGCGGCACGATCCTGATGGCGATCTCCAACAAGTTCGGGGCGATGGTCGCGACGACCGGCAACAAGTCGGAGATGTCGGTCGGCTACGCGACGCTCTATGGCGACATGAACGGCGGCTTCAATCCGATCAAGGATCTCTACAAGACCCAGGTCTACCGGCTCGCCGCCTGGCGCAACGAGCATCGTCCGGACGGGCTGCTCGGCCCGCAAGGCGAGGTGATCCCGGTCAACATCATCACCAAGGTGCCGACGGCGGAGCTGCGCGAGAACCAGACCGACCAGGATTCGCTGCCGCCTTACGAGGTGCTCGACGACATTCTCGAATGCCTCGTGGAGAATGAGATGTCCGTCGGCGACATCGAGGCGCGCGGCCACGACCGGGCACTGATCCACCGGATCGAGCACCTGCTTTACATCGCCGAGTACAAGCGCCGCCAGTCGGCGCCCGGCGTCAAGATCACCCGCAAGAATTTCGGCCGCGACCGCCGCTATCCCATCACCAACCGCTTCCGCGACCGGAGCTGACGGGGGTAATCCCGCCCCTTCCGTCCGGTCCGGCTTCCGCTCTCCAGCCGCCAGGGGAGGCCCATGCGCCTCGACCGGTTTCGCCTCGTCACTATCCTTGCGCTCGGACAGATCGTCGGCTGGGGCACCACCTTCGACATGCCTGGCGTGCTCGGCCGCCTGATGGCCGACGATCTCGGCCTGTCCAACGCGCTCGCCTTCGGCGGGTTGACGGCGATGATGCTGGTCGGCGGCATCGCGGGCCCCTGGACCGGACGGTTGCTCGACCGGCACGGCGCGGCGCGGGTGCTGGCGGCGGGGGCAGCGATCATGGCCGCAGGCCTTGCCCTGATGAGCGTGGCCGAGGGGGTGGCACTCTATTTCGCTGCCTGGGTGATCATGGGCATCGGCGGCGCCTTCGGCCTCTCCGTGCCCTGCAACACCGCCGTCGTCGAGCGCGAAGGCCCGGGCGCGCGGCGGCTGATCGGCGTGCTGATGATCTTCACCGGCCTGTCGGCGGCCGTTTGCTGGCCGCTGTGGAGCCTGCTGGAGCAGGCTGTCGGCTGGCGCAGCGCGATGCTTGTCGCGGTTGCCGCGCAAGTCGTGCTTTGCCCGCTCTATCTGTTCGCGCTGCCGGCGCGCAAGGCGGCCACAACCGAGAGCACGGCCGCTGCCGCGGTCGAGCCGCTGGCCCTGACGCGGCGCGGATCGAGGCTTGCCTTCGCGCTCATCGCCTTCGTCACCATTGTCTTCAGCCTTGTGACCACGGGGCTTGCACCCTCGCTGATCGCGCTGCTGCAGATGGCGGGTGCATCGCCGGTGCTGGCGCTGCAACTGGGCTCGCTTCGATCGGTGCTCGGCATCTCCGCGCGACTGGTCGATCTGGTAGCGGGCCGCTGGGCGACGCCGGTGACCTCCGGCATTGTCGCGGCGGCTCTCCTGGTCGGCTCGCCGCTGATCCTGCTGTTCGCCGATGGTCGCTCGTCGCTGCTGTTCCTGTTCATCGCCTGCTACGGCTTCGGCTCCGGCATCTCCGCCCTGACACGGGCCCTGCTGCCGCTCAGCTATTTCTCGGCCAGCCGCTACGCCCGGGCGAGCGCCACCCTCTCGCTGCCCAGCAATGTCGCGATGGCTGCCGGACCGCTTCTGGTGACGCTGGCGCTCGACCATGGCGGCGTCGCGGGTGTCGTCGGCTATGCGACTGCGTTGTCCGCGCTGGCGCTGGCTGCGCTCGTCTGGCTGATGGTGATGGCATGGCGGGCGCCGGTGCACAGGGCAGGGGCGGCCGTACCCCGGTGATCCGGTCGACGGGCGCGGCATCCGGCGCGGTACTCGGGATATCTTCCTTGGGAAATTCCGCGACTTTCGCGTCATCGCCCGTTTCTCTATGCTGGAGGTCTCACGGTTTCCCTACCGAGCGTATTTCACCGACACCAGCAAGGCGCCTGATCCGCCGCCCGGCACCGCCCGTGCGGACCGGCGCCGCCTGACGGGGGGCAGGGTCGGTCATCCGCCCCACCGTTCGCCAAGACGTCGCAGGACGAACTCATGCCGTTTTTCAGTTTCATCAGGGACAATCTTCGCTGGCTGTTCGCCGGCCTGCTGCTGACATTCTTTTCCAGCTTCGGGCAGACCTATTTCATCTCGCTGGTGGCGGGCGAGCTGCGTGTGGAGTTCAATCTCAGCCATGGCGAGTTCGGCGGTCTCTACATGGCGGCGACGCTGCTGTCCGCGCTGTCGCTGACCTTTGTCGGCAAGCTGGTCGACAGCCAGCCGCTGGCGGTGGTCTCCGGGGGCGTGGTCGTGGCGCTGGCGCTGTTTTCCGCCGGCATGGCGGGCGTTTCCTCCGTCGCCATGCTGTTTGTTGTGCTTTATGGCCTGCGGCTGTTCGGGCAGGGGATGATGACCCATGTCGCGATGACCGCGATGGGGCGCTGGTACGACGCGCAGCGCGGTCGCGCGGTGTCTGTCGCCTCGCTCGGCATCCAGTGCGGGGAGGCAAGCCTGCCGCTGGTCATGGTGCTCCTGTCCGGCATCGTCGGCTGGCGCGGAGCCTGGTGGATCGGGGTGGGGGTGCTGCTTCTCGTCGCGCTGCCCGCCCTGATGATGCTCCTCAAGGTGGAGCGCATCCCGCGCGGCACCATCCACACCGACGAGCGCGCCGCGCCGCAGCGGCAATGGACCCGGGCCGAGGTGCTGCGCGATCCGGCCTACTGGGTGATGTCCGCGGGCACGCTGGCGCCGCCTTTCATCGGCACGACGATCTTCTTCCACCAGGTCTATCTGGTCGAGCTTCGCGGCTGGTCGATGGAGCTTTTCGCCTCCGCCTTCATGGCGATGTCCGCAATGACGATCACCTGCACGCTTCTCGCCGGTTATCTGGTCGACAAGGTGACCGCCTTGCGCCTGCTGCCCGTCTTCCTCATTCCGCTGGGGCTTGCCTGCGTGCTGCTTGGCACGGTGACGCATCCCGCCGCCGCCTTCGGCTTCATGGCGCTGCTCGGCATCAGCTACGGGTTCAGCTCGACGCTGTTCGGCGCGCTCTGGCCGGAAATCTACGGCTCGCGCAATCTCGGTTCGATCCGTTCCATCACGGTCGCCATGATGGTCTTTGCCTCGGCGCTTGGTCCGGGCCTCACCGGCTATCTGATCGACGCGGGCGTCGCCTATTCGGCCCAGGTCTATGCCATGGCACTCTACTGCCTCGTCGCCGCCCTGGCGCTGACACTGACATCGCGGCATGTGCGGCGGCGACAGGCGAGCGGCGGCGTTGCGGGCGGTGCGGCTTCCGGTTAAGAGGTGCCCATGAGTGTCACCGTTCGTTTCGCCCCGTCGCCGACGGGCTTCCTGCATATCGGCAATGCCCGCCCGGCCCTGATGAACTGGCTCTTCGCGCTGAAGAACCAGGGCCGTTTCATCCTGCGCTACGACGATACCGACCGGGAGCGCTCGACAGCCGAATTCGCCGATGCCATCGCCGGAGATCTCGGCTGGCTCGGCATCGCCCCGCACCAGAGCGTGCGCCAGTCCGACCGCATCGCGCTCTATGATGCGGCGGCGGAACGGCTGAAGGCGCAAGGCCTTCTCTATGCGTGCTACGAGACCTCCGACGAGCTCGAACGCCGCCGGGCGCGGGCGCGGGCGCTGGGGCGGCCGCCGGTCTACGACCGGGCCGGGCTGAAGCTTACGGACGAGGACCGGGTGCGACTGGAGGTGGAAGGGCGACGGCCGCACTGGCGTTTCCTGTTGCCCAACCATGACGGCGATCCCTTCGTGACGCGCCGGACCGAGATGGCGTGGGACGACCTTTGCCGGGGCGCGCAGAGCGTCGACCTCGCCTCGCTGTCGGATCCGGTGCTGGTCCGCGAGGACGGCAGCTATCTCTACACGCTGCCTTCCATCGTCGACGATATCGAGCTGGGGATCAGCCATGTCATCCGCGGCGAGGATCATGTGGCCAACACCGCCGTGCAGCTGGCGATCTTCGCGGCGCTTGGGGCCGCCGCACCGGTTTTCGCCCATCACAACCTGCTGACCACCGTCTCGGGCGAGGGGCTGTCCAAGCGCAAGGGCGCGCTGTCGCTGCGCTCGCTGCGGGAGGCGGGCGTCGAGCCAATGGCCGTTGCCTCGCTCGCGGTGCTGACGGGCACCAGCCATGCGATCGAGCCGGCCGACAGTCTGGAGACGCTTGCCGGCATGGTCGATCTTGCCGATGTTTCGCGGTCCTCGGCGAAGTTCGATCCGGACGATCTCGGACCGCTCAACGCGAAGCTGGTGCACGGGCTCGCCTTTGCCGATGTGGCCGGGCGGCTCGCGGCGTTGGGGATTGCCGGCGAGAAGGCCGAGGCGTTCTGGCTGGCAGTGCGGGAGAATTGCGCAACGGTGGGCGAGGCGGCGCGCTGGTGGACGGCGATCACCGATCCTGTCCGGCTGCCGGTCGATGCGGAGGACGCCGATTATGTGACGCTGGCGGCGAGCCTGCTGCCGGAAGAGCCTTTCGACGAGACCACCTGGGGTGCGTGGACCGGGGCGCTGAAGGCGCGTACCGGGCGCAAGGGGCGGGCGCTCTTCCTGCCCTTGCGCAAGGCGCTGACGGGCGAGGCGCACGGCCCCGACATGAAGGCGTTGCTGCCGCTTATTGGGCGACGAAATAGCGTGGGCCGACTATCCTGACATTGCGCTCTTCGGCCGGGAGCGCGGGGTCGGTCTCCGGCTCGACCGGCAGTATCGCGGCGACCGGCTTTTCCGGTTTCGCGGTGACGCCGAGAACCGGCAGCGTCGGCGAGGCCCGCACCGGGGCAAAGCCCAGTTCCATGTTCATCAACGTATCGGGATCGCGCCCGTGGGTGGCCGCCTCGATGGCTTCGGCGGCGACGCCCGACGGCGTCATGCCGCTCCGCAATCCGTCGACGCCCATGCCGCCGGTCGGTTGTCCGTCGCGCAGATAGGTGAGTGCCTCGTCGTCGCCGCTGCGGATCAGGCTTGCCATCGTCTTGCGATCGCTCGAGGCCGACTGGCACCCGCAACCCTCGACATAGGCGGTGCGAAAGCGGTTGGCATTGGGCAGGTCCGCATAGGGCATGCCCTCGACCGAGACGAGGTTTTCGACCGTCTCGCCGGGATTGCGGTGAACGAAAAGCTGAGCCTCGACCGCCGGGCACATGGACCGGCACACGGCGGCGTCGCGACCGAACCCGTCCTGGCTGGTGGAGAAGCTGACCGGAAAGTAGAAGCCGTCGCAGGTGCGCACGCACATGGTCCGGTAGGTGGGGCCGCTTGCCCGGCGCGTGGTGAAGGCGGGCTCCGAGGAGGCGCGGACGCGCGCGGTGGAGCGGGTGCCCGCCTCCTCGCGCAGGGCCACGTCCTGGACCGGCGGCTCGCTGCCGCGCCCGATGCCGAACAGGGCGAGGAACCCTCCGCCGGAGCGCGAACTTGCCCGGATGCCCGGCGTGTCGCCGGCGGCGGCCTGCCGTGTCCCGCCGCAGCCCTGGCGGCGCAACGCGGCGCGCAGCTTGCTCTTGCGCGATGCCGCGCCCGGTGTGGCGTGGCGGTCGCGTTGCCGCTCGATGCTGGCCAGGTTGGAGCGCATGCGCTTGATCTTGTCGCCAAGTCCCGAGCAGGAGCCGGCGGAGGAGGCCGCACAGCCAAGATGGCGGTAGTCGCGCTGCGCAAGGCCGAGAGCCTTGGACTGGTCGCGTGCGGCGGCATCCCATTTGCGGAATTCCGGCGATTTCGCCGATCCGGCGGAAACGCGCTGCAAGTCGGCCTGGAGCGCCGTGCAACTGGCGGAGAGCGCCGGGCCGGCCGTCATGACGAGCATGGCGGCGGCGGCGAAGCTCCGCATCAGCCCTGTCGATCTTGTTGCGATCGGTGCCATACCGGTTTCCGCTGTGCCTTCGGCGCCTGGCCCAGGCGCGGGACCTTCCCTGTGGCGGGTTCGCTGACCCGCGCGGCGGAGGGCCGGCCGGAGCCCGCCGCCAGCGGCCCGGTCAGGACCGGGCTCTTGCCTTGCCTGAACTATGGCTGCGGGCGCTCCCCAAACACAAGGAAAGCCTCGAATTTTAGTAAACTCGCGCCTAACCGGCCGCGGTCTCGCCGGTGGTCGCGGCCTCGCGCTGAAGGTTGGCGCTGAGCAGTTCCGCCTGCCGTGTCAGACGGGTAAGCAGCCGGTCGAGCAGGGCGCGCTCGCCTTCGTCGAGAGGATGGAGAAGCGCATCGACGAACTTTCGCGCCTCCGGAACGAGCGAGCGATAGACCTCGGTGCCGCGCGGTGTCAGGTCGAGGAAGCTTTCGCGCATGTCCCGCGTGTTGGCGGTGCGAAGGATCATGTGCCGCGCCTCCAGCGCGGCGGCGGCGCGCGAGACCTTGGTCTTGTGCATGCGGCTGTGCTGGCCGATCTCCTTGGCGGTCATCGCGCCGAACTGCCCGAGCGTTGCCATGATGCGCCATTCGGGTACCGAAATCCGGTACCGGCGGCGATAGATGCCGGCCAGCGACTGGCTGGCGGTCTCCGCCAGCACGTTCAACCGGTAGGGAAGAAAGCCTTCCAGTTCGAGCAGGGTCTTGTCTTGCGTCATGCCGAGGGTCCGCAGCGGGGAGTGATGACGGCTGACGATGCAATCAGCGCGCGTATGATTGCAATTGTAACCAGTTGCGTCACAGACGGGCAAGGGTCTGGCGGAAAGCCCTGCTGCCATGCGACCGGTGGGCGCAGGCGCGGCGCTTGCCTGTCAGTCGCCGGCGTGGCACTCAGGTTCGACCGTCGATGCCGGTCGCCCGTAGGAGCGGCCCCGGCGAGCAGGAGGCGACAGGCAGCATGGCAGGTTCACCATCGACATCCGGCGAGGCCGGTTCCGCGGGCAGTGAACGCCGGGGAACGCCGCCGCAGAGCGGCGCTTTGGTCTGGACCGTTCTCACCCATGTGCTGTTCCTGCCACTCGCCGGCGCATTCCTGCCGATGCTCATGTTCGGGGCCGGACCGCAGGGCGGCTTTCAGGTGTCCGCCACCGGCGTGACCGTTGCCCTTGCCCTGGTCATCGCAGCCCTGCACGGCTTCGGCTGGTATCTTGCCGGGCGGGCCGGCGAGCGGCGGCTGCAATATGCGGTCCTGCTGCTGGGGGCAACGAGCCTCGCCTCGCTCGTTTTTCTTGCGACGCCGTCGCCGCTGGTCGGCCTGGTGCACATTGCCGGTCTTTTCTTCTGACACCGGTTTGCTTGCGGGGGTTGCTCCCTGCGCCCATATGGGAAAAGCACACCACCGGGAGTTCATGATGATCGCACGCTTTCTTCGCGCCGCCCTGCTTGCCGCCGCCGCACTGGTGGCCATCGCCCAACCGGCCTATTCGGCGGACGAGCCGGATCTGATCTTCAAGAAGTCGACGGTGTGGAAATTCCTGACGCCCGACCACAAGCTGGCGACCTACGCGGTTGACGATCCGCTGGTCGAGGGGGTCGCCTGCCATTTCACCGTTCCCGAAAAAGGCGGCGTCTCCGGCTGGCTTGGCGTTGCCGAGGAAGTGTCCGACATCTCGCTTGCCTGCCGCCAGGTGGGACCGGTTACGTTCACGGCGAAGTTCGAGCAGGGCGAGGAGATGTTCCGCCAGCGCCGCTCCTTCATGTTCAAGAAAATGCGGATCGTGCGCGGCTGCGATACCAAGCGCAACGTACTCGTCTATCTCGTCTATTCGGACAAGATCATCGAGGGCAGTCCCAAGAATTCGACCTCGACGGTGCCGATCATGCCCTGGGGCGAGGCGGCCGCGCCGCGCTGCGCCGACTGGCTGGACGACTGATCCTTCGGCACCTGCCCGGTCATCGGCCTTCGCTCACCCGGTTTGGTTCATCCCTTCGATCACCCCGTGCCGGCCAGTTCCTGCCAGCCAGTTCCTGCCGGTAACGCCGATGCGAGCGCGCACGGATCCCGGCACGGGCGCGAAGGCGCGATCCGGCTCAGGAGGCCGTTTCCAGGGTCTTGAGGCCGAGCGTTGTTTCCGGCGGGCAAAAGTGCTTCTGCAACAGCGCCAGAACGTCCTGCGCGACCTCGCTGTCGAGGCTGTAGTAGATTGTCGTGCCTTCGCGCCGGGTCCGCACAAGGCCCTGGGCGCGCAACAGGGCCAGTTGCTGCGAGACGGTGGGCATGCGCATGCCGGTCAGATCGGCGAGTTGACCGACATTGGTCTCGCCGTTGGACATGTGGCACAAGAGCATCAGGCGCGGTGCGGAGGCGAGCATCTTGAGAAAGCCCGCCGCATCTTCGGCCTTTTCCTGAAGAGCGTTGATCATTCCTGTCCTTCCCGAATGCCTGTCGGCCGGCTTGCGGTTTGACGCGCGATCCTGCAATCACGCCCCAGTTTCGGGTCCGAATGTGGCCTCTTCGAGAGGAGCCTCAGGCATCTGCAATTCGAAGTCGCGACATTAGAGGCGAACAATCGGGCGGAAGCAAGATATCAGCGAATGCTAAAAGACGAACCCTTGGCAGGAATCGCAATAGAGCACACGTTTTCGCTGTAGGAACACGTGGAGTGTGCCGCAATGCGCTGCGAGATGTCCCGATCCGCACCGCCCGAGAGCACGAAAAGCGCGACCGGAGACAGCAACACGGCACCGAAGAGAATCGCCGCAACCATCTGGCGGCAGGTCGAGACGCGGGCAGGGGAGGACTTGGACATGGCGGGCTCCGATACGCAGGAGTTGATCATGGCGCGATCATGCCCGTTCGCATCTGAACCCGTTCTGAGCCGCCCCTTTATCCGCCGTTCAGATTGGTAAACCGCGCCGCCCGGTGCCGCCGCGCGGGCTGTGCGCATTGACAGCGGCCATTGGCTCGCCACTATCGC
The DNA here is from genome assembly GCF_965276915.1 of Stappia sp. GTDB lineage: Bacteria > Pseudomonadota > Alphaproteobacteria > Rhizobiales > Stappiaceae > Stappia. The sequence continues at coordinate 3,512,466 of NZ_OZ255709.1, read as the reverse complement.
GGCCATGAAGTTCCTCGCCATATCCGGCAGCGCCCGGGCCGGTTCCACCAATACGGCGCTGCTGCGGGCCTTGCAGGACGCCGTGCCCCGGGGAATCGAGCTCTCGGTGTTTGACGGGGTCGGACGCCTGCCGGTGTTCTCGCCGGACCTTGACGGCCCGAACCCGCCGGACGCCGTGCGCCGGTTCATGCGGATGATCGAGGACAGCGACGGGCTGATCGTCTCCAGTCCGGAATATGTGCGCTCCATTCCCGGCGGGCTGAAGAACGCCATCGACTGGCTCGTGTCGGGAGAGGCGATCGTCGACAAGCCCGTCGCCCTTGCCCATGCCTCTCACAGGGGCGATGACATGCTGGAAAGCCTGCGCGCGGTTCTTTCGACGGTCAGCGGACGTTTCACGTCCGATATCTTCCTGCGGCTGCCCTTGATGAAGATGGAGCCGGCGGAGATATCGCGGATCGTCGGGAGCCCCGAACATCGCAGCCAGGTGCAGGCCTACCTTCAGGCTTTCGCGCTCTTTTGCGCGGACGGCACGAAGCCCGCTGGGGGCTCCATGCCGTTTTGAGGCCATCCGTTCCGCGGGAACGCCCTAAAGATCCGTCGGCCGCAGCGAGGCGATCGCCTTGGCCAGAACCTTGTCGCGTTCATAGATGTCGCGGCGGAAATGCACCGAGCCGTCCTTGTTCACCCAGGCCGTCAGGTAGGTGAGATGCACGGGTAGGGGAGTGGCCAGCTTGATCACCCGGCGCTGACGGGTGTCGCGGGCCGCCTCGAGCTTGCGCTTGTCCCAGCCGTCGGGGGCAAGCAGCGCCTCGCCGAGCGCGAAGGGATCCTCCGCGCGGATGCAGCCGTGGCTGAACGAGCGTTGGGCGCGGGCGAACAGGGCCTTGGACGGCGTATCGTGGATGTAGATGTTGAACGAATTGGGGAACATGAACTTGATGCGGCCGAGCGCATTGTTCTCGCCCGGGTCCTGGCGCAGCGTGAAGGGGAAGCTGCGACGGCTGTAGCTGCCCCAGGTGACCGACCAGGGGTCGATCTCGCGATTGCCGGAAAAGACGCGGATGCCCTTGGCAGCGAGCGCGCCGGGATTGCCCTGCAGCATCGGCAGGTATTCCTTCGTGGCGATGGAATAGGGCACCGTCCAGTACGGGTTCACCTCCGCATAGGTGATCTGGTCGGAAAAGACCGGCGTGGCGTGATAGGGCTTGCCGACCACGACCCGGGTGGTGTGGATGGTCTTGTCATTGTCGACGACCTTCAGGTTCTGGTCGGCGAGATTGACGAAGACGTAGCGGCGGCCGAGATCGTCGGGCATCCAGCGCCGGCGCTCCATGTTGAGTTCCATCTGGTCGATGCGCGTGCCGATCGGCACGTTGATCTCGGCCAGGGTGTTCTTGCCGATGACGCCGTCGACGGCCAGCCCGTGGCGCTCCTGGAAAAGCTCCACCGCCTCGACAAGAGCCCCGTCATAGACATCGCCGGCATGCGTGCCTGCGGTGAACAGGTCCTGTTCGGCGAGGCGTGCGCGCAGGGCCTCAAGCCGCGTGTCGGTCATGCCCGGCTTCAGGGCCTCGCCATCGGGAATGACGGTGAAACCGCCGGACTTTTCCTTGTTCCGGTAGTCGGCGAGCGCTGTCTTGAGACGTGCGTAGTTGGGCGTGTTGGGCGAAAGGCTGTCGAGGGCAAGGGCGAAATCCTCGCCGGATTCCACGAATTCCAGCAGCACGGCCGGGTCGGGCGCCCTGGGGAAGAGGTTGAGGGACTTGTTGACCTCGTTCGGCTTCACCCGGCCGGCCGTCAGGTGGTTGGCGTAGGAGACGAACGTGTTCGAAAGGGCCACCTCGAGGGTGGCGAGATCGTCCACGCCGGCCGCGCTGCCGGCCATCGCCTGGAGCCGCTCGGCGTCGTAGTCGGCCGGGTCGAGCGCATGTTGCGCGGCTGTCTCGAAGGCCTTCAGCAGCATTTCCCCATGCGGGTTGAGCCCGGCATCGGTGACCCAGAGCGGCTGGAATATGCGCCCCTCGTAAAAGCCGGAAATACCGAGTTCCAGTTCATCCTCGCTGCCGGCATTGAAGGCGGCGTCGAGCATCACCGTGGTGTTGGTGGAGAGCTCGCGGGCAATGGCCATCGCCAGCGGATCCGTGGGAAGGGCGGCAGACGATGCCTCGGCCTCTGCCGTGTTGGCCTGAGCCGTGTCGGCGGAGGGGGCTCCGGTCGGGGCAGTCTCCACCGGCAGCGCCGACTGGGCGAAGGCCGGACCGGTGCCGGCGCCAAGGAGCAACGCCAGGGCAAGGCCGGCGATCGTTGCCGGCACGCCGCGCCGGCGGTCTCCCGGCGTCGTGGCATTGGCGCTTTCGAACTGGCTCATGAAAACCTCCCCTTCATATGGCTGACTCGCACCGGCAATATGGCACGCGTCCCACAACGCCAGTGTGATGCAGGACACGTGTCGCGCACCAGCAAAAAGCCTGCCGAAGGGGCATCAAGCTGCCCTTTGCGGCTTGACCGGGGCGGGCAAACGGGTCAGAACCATGATCATGACAACGGCCACCCGGATGACGATTTCGATTCTCATTATTTGCAGCTAGCGACAAAGCTGGCTGTGGCCGTTCCCTCATGCGTGATGCTCTCCGACACGGGAGATTGAGACGGACGCCCCGGCCAGCCGGCCAGGAGACGACCGATCATGCCTTCCGCTCATCGATTGAAGCTGACCAACACGCTGACCCGCACGAAAGAGGATTTCGTGCCGGAGGACGCCGGCAACGTGCGCATGTATGTGTGCGGGCCAACCGTCTACGACTATGCCCATATCGGCAATGCCCGGCCCGTCGTCGTCTTTGACGTGCTCAACAGGCTGCTGCGCCATATCTACGGTGCCGAGCACGTCACCTATGTGCGCAACATCACTGACGTCGACGACAAGATCAACGCGCGTGCCCTGCGCGACTATCCTGCGCTTGCCCTCAACGAGGCGATCGCGGAGGTCACGCGAAAGACGGCCGACCAGTTCCATGCCGATGTGAAGGCGCTGGGCTGCCTGGAGCCGGATTTCGAGCCCCGCGCCACCCAGCACATCGCCGGCATGATCGAGATGATCAACACGCTGATCTCCCGGGGACATGCGTATCAGGCCGGCGGCGAGGTGCTGTTCGACACCGCCTCGATGCCCGCCTATGGCGACCTCTCCAGGCGCAACCTGGAAGACCAGAAGGCTGGCGCGCGGGTCGCCGTCGATGCTCACAAGAAGAGCCCCGGCGACTTCGTCCTGTGGAAGCTTTCCTCCGGCGACGAACCGGGCTGGGACAGCCCCTGGGGGCGGGGGCGTCCCGGCTGGCATATCGAGTGCTCGGTGATGAGCGCCCATCATCTCGGACCCGTCTTCGACATTCACGGCGGCGGGCTCGACCTGATCTTCCCGCATCACGAGAACGAGATCGCCCAGTCCTGCTGCGCCCATGGCACCCAGCTGATGGCGCGTTACTGGCTCCACAACGGCTTCCTGCAGGTGGAAGGCGAGAAGATGTCGAAATCGCTCGGCAACTTCATCACCCTGCACGACCTTCTGGAGACGGAGAAGGTGGGGGGGCGGAAGTGGCCGGGCATGGCGATCCGCCTCGTCCTGCTGATGACCCAGTACCGCCAGCCCCTCGACTTCACCGAAAAGGCGCTGGAGGAGGCGGAAGGCCTGCTGCAGAAGTGGGACGACCTCCTGTCGCGATCCGGCGTCGTCGCGACAGCCGGCGCGGAACCTGCGGCCGAGTTCCTCGAAGCCATGGTCGACGACCTCAACACGCCGCGTGCGCTGGCCGTCCTTCACGGACTGGCGCGCGATGCGCGGGGCGGGGACGCAGAGTCGGCGCAGGCGCTTGCCGACGCGCTGGCGTTCCTCGGCTTTGACCTTGCCGCTATCCGCAAGGCCGTCGATGCCGGCCGGCCCACCGCCGCCGATCCGGCACTTGCCGCAAGGGTCGATGCGCTGATCGCGGAACGCAACGCGGCGCGGGAGGCGAAGGACTGGGGCGAGGCGGACCGCATCCGCGACCTGCTCGCCGCCGAGGGCGTCGTACTGAAGGACACGAAGGACAAGGCGACCGGCCTCGTCGAGACAAGCTGGGAGATGGCGCAGTGATTGTGCCCCGAACTCCTTCCTCCTCTTGAGGGGGAGAGATGCGGGCGAAGAGGGGTAACTCGCACATCAGGTGGTCGAGAACGTTTCCCCCCTCTGTCTCCTGCGGAGACATCTCCCCCTCAAGGGGGGAGAGGGGCGCGGGGGACGGGATGACTGTCCTTCGGCAGGTCTGCGACGGCTGCAGGGCATGGAAGTGACGGGCGGTTCGAGCGGTGCCACAACCTCCATTCTCCCCCCCCTTGAGGGGGAGAGGGGTGCGGGGGACGGGATGACTGTCCTTCGGCAGGTCTGCGACGGCTGCAGGGCATGGAAGTGACGGGACGGTTCGAGCGGTGCCACAACCTCCATTCTCCCCCCCTTGAGGGGGAGATGTCGGCGATAGCCGACAGAGGGGGGAATGTCGGGGCCGGAATGGGGGCAGGGGGCTGGGCAGGGCATGGCGCGACAGGAGCAAGCAACCCGCCTGCGAACCAATGCCAAGCGCCTGCGCAAGGACATGACCGGAGCGGAGCGCCGTCTTTGGAATGTGCTCAGGGCGCACCGTCTCGAAGGCATAGGATTTCGCCGGCAGATGCCGATTGCCGGCTATATCGTCGATTTCGCGGCACCGGCCCACCGCGTGATCGTTGAACTGGACGGGTCGCAGCACGGCGAAATCAACGGTCTTCGGGCTGACAGGCGGCGCGACCTGCGACTTGAGGAGCTTGGATGGACGGTGCTCAGGTTCTGGAATGTGGATGTGATGAACGAACTGGACGGCGTCTGCAGGCGGATACTTGTCGAGTGTCAGTCAAAAGGCACTGGGCTCGAACCGAGCGGTGCCATACGGGAGAACGGACATGAGTGAAACTGAGACCCATACCGGCGGTTGCCAGTGCGGCGCTGTTCGCTTCCGCATTTCCGGGGCGCTGGGCCGTGCCTCGATCTGCCACTGCCGCATGTGCCAGAAGGCGTTCGGCGGCTTCTATGCCCCGCTTGTCGCCATCGACAAGGAGCAGATTGTCTGGACGCGCGGCGAGCCGGCGCATTTCCGCTCCTCCAACCACGTCGCGCGCGGGTTCTGCGCTGCATGCGGCACGCCGCTCACCTATGAGGAGCCGGGAAACACGATGGCGGTTGCCATCGGCGCCTTCGACGCGCCGGGCGGCATCGTGCCGACCATCCAGTACGGAGTGGAGGGCAAGATCGCCTCTGTCGACCACCTGGCCGGCCTGCCGAGCCTGAAAACCATCGAGGATTTGGAAAACGCCGGTTTTCTGGCCGACATCCGCTCCAACCAGCACCCGGACGAAGACACCGGTGACTGGCCGCCTGCCGACTGGCCCCAGGATGCGTGGTCGCATCCCCCCGGTCCGGCGCGGCGCGACTGACATGCCGCCGGCGGGGTTCGCCGGCGACAAGAGAGAAATCATCAGGACCGGCCTGAAGAGCCGGCGGCCCCAGGGATCACGATCATGACAGCGGAACGCCTCTACCTGTTCGACACCACGCTGCGCGACGGAGCGCAGACGGCGGGGATCGATTTCTCGGTGGAGGAGAAGATCGTGATTGCCGAGCTGCTGGAGCGGCTCGGCGTCGACTACGTCGAAGGCGGCTATCCGGGCGCCAATCCGACGGACACGACCTTCTTCGAGGAAAAGCGAACGAGATCTGCGACCTTCACCGCCTTCGGCATGACCAAGCGCGCCGGCCGTTCGGCTGCCAACGACCCGGGCCTCCAGACGGTGCTCGGTTCGGCGGCCGATGCGATCTGCCTTGTCGCCAAGAGCTGGGACTACCATGTGCGCGTCGCGCTCGGTTGCTCCAACGAGGAAAATCTCGTGTCGATCCGCGAGAGCGTCGAGGCGGTCGTTGCAAGCGGCCGCGAGGCGATGATCGACTGCGAGCATTTCTTCGACGGCTACAAGGCCAATCCCGACTATGCGCTGGCCTGCGCGAAGACGGCCTTCGAGGCGGGGGCCCGCTGGGTGGTCCTGTGCGACACCAATGGCGGCACGCTGCCGCACGAGGTCTCGGAGATCGTGCGGCTGGTGGGCGCCCATGTCCCCGGCGCGCGACTGGGTATCCATGCCCATGACGACACTGGCCATGCGGTCGCCAATTCGCTCGCCGCGGTGGCGGCCGGTGCGCGCCAGATCCAGGGCACGCTCAACGGGATCGGCGAGCGTTGCGGTAACGCCAATCTCGTCACGCTCGTGCCGACCTTGATGCTGAAGGCGCCGTTCAAGGACATGTTTACGCTTGGCGTGACGTCCGAGGGCCTGGCCGACATCACGGCGATCTCTCGGGCCTTCGACGAGATCGTCAACCGCTCGCCGAACCGCCACGCGCCGTATGTCGGCGAGAACGCCTTCGCCACCAAGGCCGGCATCCACGCGTCCGCGATCCTCAAGGAACCGGAGACCTACGAGCATGTGCCGCCGGAGACGGTCGGCAATCGCCGCCGGGTGCTCGTTTCCGACCAGGCCGGCAAGTCGAACCTGATCGGCGAGCTTGCCCGGCTCGGCATTTCGGTCGACAAGGCGGATCCGCGTCTCGACACGCTGCTCGCCGACGTCAAGGAGCGCGAGGCCCAGGGCTATGCCTACGAGGCGGCGGACGCATCCTTCGAACTGCTCGCGCGCCGCCGGCTCGGCGAGGTGCCGCGCTATTTCGACATCCATTCCTTCCGCGTCATGGTCGAGCGGCGCTTCAATGCGATCGGCGAACTGGTGACCGTGTCGGAGGCGGTGGTGAAGGTCGATATCGACGGCGAGACGCGCATGTCGGTGGCGGAAGGAAACGGCCCGGTCAATGCGCTCGACACGGCGCTCAGGAAGGATCTCGGCCGCTATCAGGATGTCATCGACGAGATGGAACTGACGGATTTCAAGGTGCGTATCCTCAATGGCGGCACCGACGCCGTCACGCGCGTCCTGATTGAGAGCCAGAACCGGCGCACGCATAAACGCTGGTTCACGATCGGCGTTTCCGGCAATATCGTCGATGCGTCTTTCCAGGCGCTGATTGATTCCCACACCTACACGCTGCTGAAGGCGGGCCGCTGACGGGCCTGCGGGCAGCTGCACCGGACCAGCTGATCATGACGACCTCCCCGGCGAGCGGGGCGGAGGATGCCGAAAGGCGCCTCGGCCTTGCCTTTGCACTTTCGGCCTTCCTGCTGTGGGGCTTCCTGCCTGCCTATTACAAGTGGACGGCCGCGATCCCGGCCGATCTGGTGGTTGCTCACCGGATCCTCTGGTCCGTGCTGTTCCTGGCGATCTTCCTGGGCCTGCGAGGCCGGCTGGGGGAGGTTGGGGCGATCCTGCGCGATCCCGCGACGCTTTCCAAGCTGACGCTGTCGGCCGCGGTCATCTCGATCAACTGGCTGGTGTTCATCTGGGCGGTGGAGCGTGGCCGCATCCTTGAGGTGAGCTTCGGTTATTTCGCCAATCCGCTGGTCTCCGTCGCCATCGGCATGATCGTGCTGAAGGAGACCTTGAGCCGCTGGCAGGCCATTGCCATCGGGCTTGCCACCGTCGCGGTGGGCGTCCAGGCGCTGGCGCTGGGCGGTTTTCCCTGGGTGTCGATGGCGCTGGCCTTCTCCTTCGCCTCGTATGGCTATCTGCGCAAGACGGTGGCCGTCGGCGCCTCGCCGGGGCTGATGGTCGAGGCCATCGTGCTGGCGCCGCTGGCGCTGGCCTATCTGGTCTATGCCGGGATGTCCGGCGGCGGGGCGGCCATGGCCGACGTGCTGCCGGTCGACAGGCCGGGCCTGTTCATGCTGCTGATCGGGACCGGCGTGGTGACGGCGGTGCCGCTGGCGCTGTTTGCCGCCGGGGCGCGGCGCCTGTCGCTGACGGCGGTGGGACTGATGCAATACATCGCCCCGAGCATCCAGTTCCTGCTGGCGCTCTATGTCTATGGCGAGGAGGTGGTGCCGGTGCGTTTGGCCACGTTCGGCCTGATCTGGGTGTCGCTGGCGATCTTCACGACCGACACGCTCTATCGCCACGAGCGTCGCCGAAAGTGACGCTGGGTCACAAATCCCATTGGAATGATTGCCGATTTTAAACTTGACTCTTTTTCTCATATTTTTAGGTTGCGCTCGAGCCACCAGCATCCGGGAGCAGGGTGCGGGGCCACGATACAGCCAGCCGACTTTCTCGCAGCCCTGTCTGCCTGAGACCGCCAGCGACCCCAATCGCAACAATGGAGGCTCATGTGAGCAGGACACGATATCGCGGCGGGCAGACCGCGTTGGTGGTTGTCTGGATGGCCGCGCTGTGCGGCACGCCGTTTTCGGCAATGGCCCAGGACAGCGGAAACAACGAGGATGGCGAGGCGGCGGCAGGCGGCCGGACCCTGCTCCAGCGCATCACCGTCCCCTGGACGAATTTCGAGACGAACCCATACGGCCGGCCGGTCGCCGGCAGCTACACATCGGGGGAGGACCTGCAGGACCGCTTCGGCGGCGATGTCAACGAGGCGCTGCGTTCCAATGCCGGCACCTTCACACGCCAGTCCTCGGACCAGCCGGGCATCACGCCCAATATCCGCGGATTGCAGGGGCAGAGCCGGGTCAACGCGACCATTGACGGCGTGCCGCAGACCTTCACCAACCTGTCGGGCCACGGCGGCACCTTCGACAATTTCGTCTATGTCGACCCGAACCTGGTCGCCGGCATCGGCGTGACGCGGGGCCCGAGCACCGGTGCCGAGGGCATGGGCGCGCTGGCCGGCGCCGTCAATTTCCGCACGCTGGAGGCCGAGGACGTGTTGCGCCCGGGCAAGGCGTTCGGCGCGATGACCACATGGCGGGCCGGCACCAACGCGTATGGCTGGTCGGGCATGAGCGCGGCGGCCGCGCGGGCCGCGTTCTCCGAGGGCGAGATCAGTGTCATCGGCGCCTACAGCCTTTCCGAGTTCAACCACTATGACAATGGCGATGGCGACAAGGTGCCGTTCAACCCCTCGCAGATGCCGCAATCCGGCCTGTTCAAGGTGGCGGTGTCGCCCAATGCCAATCACCGGCTGAAGCTCGGCGGACGCTGGTATTCCAACGCCTTTTTCGTCCAGAGCGGGGGCTATGACTGGTCGATCGACAACCAGACCTACACCGCCAATTACGAGTACACGCCGGGCAATGACTGGTTCGACCTGCGCGCCAATGCCTATCACAACATCACCGAGGTCGCCTTCGACGGCATCGGCGGCACGTTCTCGGGCCGAAGCGGCACCCAGACGGGCACCGGCTTCGACGTGACCAATACGAGCCGGACGGAACTCGGCGAGATCGGCCTGCGCTTCAACTACGGCTTTGCCTTCTCGCATGACGACTACGAGGGCAACGACCAGCGCGGCGCCAATCCCGACGGGACGCTGATCAAGTCGGGCACCTTCGCCGAGGCGGTTGCCTCCTACGGGATCTTCGACCTGACGCTGGGCCTGCGCTACGACACCTGGAACATCGAGGGCGTGCGCGACTACGACGCGCCGGGAGCAGGCAGCTGCCCGCCCGGAGGAGCGGCCTGTCCGGTCGACATGGCGTCGCGGTCGGGTTCGGAATGGAACCCGCGCATCGGCCTCAGTGCCCGGGCGACGGACTGGCTGCAGCTCTATGCCAGCTACGGTCGCAGCTACCGGGCGCCGACGGCCTCGGAAATGTTCTATCCCGGCGGACACAATTTCAACGGCGTCGGCGATCCGATCGCGGGCAATCTCGATCTCGTTCCCGAAATCATGTGGGGGCTCGATATCGGCGCCAACATCACGGCTGAAAATCTCGTGATCGATGGCGACAGCCTCCGCTTCAAGCTTGGCTATTTCGACAACCGGATCGACAATTTCATCACCTATGGCCTCGACCAGAAGCCGGGCGAGCCGCGTCCGATCCCGCGCTGGGTCAATGTCTCCGGCAAGACCCGGATGAACGGCTTCGAGATAGAGGGCGGCTACGATGCCGGTTTCGCCTATGCCAATGTCGCGGTGACGCTGGCCGATACCGAGCAGCCCTTGCCCTATTTCGCCGGCATCGGCACGGATGTCGGCCGGCTGCCGGACGATTTCGCGACACTCGATATCGGTGCCCGCTTCCTCGACCGGACCCTTACGCTGGGCGGTCGCATGAACTATGTCGGCGACAGCGTCCAGGCCTTCGTCGACCAGCGCAACTCGATCCCGATCCCGAGCTACGTCACCGTCGATATCTATGGTTCCTGGCAGTTCAGCGAGCAGGGCAAGCTCTTTGCCTCGGTCGAGAATGTCGGCGATGTCTCCTATGTGGCGGCCAATGCGGGCTTCGCGGATTCCTATTCGGGCAAGGCGACCGGACGCGGGCGCACGTTCCTGGCCGGAGCCAGCCTGAAGTTCTGACCTGTCGCTTGTCCCCGCGAGTGACGTGAAGGGCGCCTCCCGCGAGGGGGGCGCCTTTTTTGTTCGGGCCGGGGCCTTGCCGTCGGCCGGCCGGTCTTCTAGAACTCGTCTCATCGTCAAATTACGATAGGACAAGGTCCCTTGGAAACGACTCACGCTGCCCGCGGCCGTGAGCGGCCCGCGCCGCCCGCTCCTTTGCCCGTCACGCTCCCTTCTGCCGAGGGCGAGCGGCTGGCGAGGGTCTTCAAGGCGCTTTCCCACCCGGTGCGGGTGGAGATCGTGTCGGCGCTGTCGGCCTGTGCGGGGGCCTGCTGCGGCGACATCGTCCGCAACCTGCCGCTTGCCCAGTCGACCGTCTCGCAGCATCTGGCCGTTCTCAGGGCCAGCGGCCTCATCGAGATGCGCGGGGAAGGGCGCTGCTGCCACTACCGGCTTGCGAGCGACGCGCGGGTGCTTGTCGAGACCGCCATTCGCCAGGTTTTCGCCGCGCGCGGATGCGTCGGCCTTGCACCCAACACGGAGCAGGCACCTGCGGGCGCCTGTCGAAAGGACACGGAATGACCAGCCGACGCTCGGGCATTGCCCGGCCCGCGCCACAGATTTCTGCCGATGAGGTTTCCACCCTCAAGACGCTCGGACAGCTCTGGCCCTATATCTGGCCCTCGGAGCGGGGCGACCTGAAGATGCGCGTCGGCCTTGCCGTGCTGGCGCTGGTCATCGCCAAGATCGTCACGGTGTTCTCGCCCTATTTCTTCAAATGGGCAACCGATGCGCTGACGGTGGAAGGCGGCGATGCGGCCGCGTCCGGCGGGACGCTCGGGCTCGGCGTGCTTCCGGTCTGGCTGGTGGCGCCGGTGATGCTGGTCATCGCCTACAATGTCGCCCGGGTGCTGTTCGTGGGCTTCAACCAGCTGCGCGACGCGCTGTTTGCCCGCGTCGGCCAGCATGCCGTGCGCCAGCTCGCCTTTCTCACCTTCCGGCACCTGCATGCGCTGTCGCTGCGCTTCCACCTGGCGCGGCGCACCGGCGGGTTGTCGCGGGTGATCGAGCGCGGCGTCAAGGGCATCGAGAACATCGTCCGCTTCACCATCCTCAACGGCATTCCCACGATCATGGAATTCGGCGCCATGGCCGGGGTGATCTGGTTCCAGTTCGGCTTTGTCTACGTTGTCGTCGTTGCCGCGATGATCGTCGCCTACACCTGGTTCACGGTGCAGACCTCGAACTGGCGCATCGCCATTCGCCGGGAGATGAACGACAACGACACGGAGGCCAATTCCAAGGCCATCGACAGTCTGCTCAACTTCGAGACGGTCAAGTATTTCGGCAACGAGCAGATGGAGGCCGAGCGGTTCGACCGCTCGATGGCCGGCTACGAGAGCGCGGCGACGCGGACCTGGACGTCGCTTGCCTGGCTGAACTTCGGCCAGGCCGTCATTCTCGGCGGCGGAACGGCGATCTGTATGGTGATGTCGGCGCGCGCGGTGATGGCCGGAACCCAGACCATCGGCGATTTCGTCATGATCAACGCCTTGCTGCTGCAACTGTCGATCCCGCTCAACTTCATCGGCTTCCTCTATCGCGAGATCCGCCAGGGACTGACCGACCTGGAGGCGATGTTCCAGCTGCTCGGCCAGCCGGCCGAGATCACCGACCGGGCGGGGGCGAAACCGCTGGCGGTTGCGGGCGGCACCGTGCGGTTCGAGGACGTGGTGTTCCATTACGACGCCGACCGGCCCATCCTGAAGGGCATCAGCTTCGAGGTGCCGGCGGGGCGGACGGTGGCCATTGTCGGGCCGTCGGGTGCGGGCAAGTCGACGATCTCGCGGCTGCTCTTCCGCTTCTACGACGTCACCGGCGGGCGCATCACCATCGACGGGCAGGACGTGCGCGACGTCACCCAGGAAAGCCTTCGCAAGGCGACGGGCATGGTCCCGCAGGACACGGTGCTGTTCAACGACACCGTCGCCTACAACATCCGCTACGGCCGGCCCGACGCCAGCGATGCGGACCTGCGCGAGGCCGCCCGGATGGCGCAGATCGCCGACTTCATCGGGGCGCTGCCGCAGGGCTACCGGACGGAAGTCGGCGAACGCGGACTGAAGCTGTCGGGCGGCGAGAAACAGCGCGTCGCCATCGCCCGCACGATCCTCAAGGCGCCGCCGATCCTGATCCTCGACGAGGCAACCTCCGCGCTCGACACCCATACCGAGCGTGAGATCCAGGCAGCACTTGACCAGGTCTCGCGTAACCGCACGACCGTGGTCATCGCCCACCGGCTTTCCACCGTCGTCAATGCCGACGAGATCCTGGTGCTGGAGCAGGGGCGGATCGTCGAGCGCGGCCGCCACCAGGAGCTTCTGGCCGCGCAGGGGCTCTACGCCTCCATGTGGACGCGCCAGCAGGAGGCGAGCGAGGCGGAGGAGCGGCTGCGCGCCGCGCGCGAGAACGACACGGGCTTCGTCCTGCGCGGTCCGAGGGCCGGCGAGGAGGTGCCGGCGGAGTAAGCGGAGGAGCAACGACGGGCTGCCTCATTTTCCGCGACGGATTGATTTTGCCGCGCTCTCCGGTGCAAAAGGGGCGGGATTGTCGCGTGCGGGGCTTTGGCCCGCTGCGCGACCGCGCTCACCAACGGGACCGCCCATGTCGCTGACCGATACGATTACCAAGACGCTCGTCCCCATCCATCGCGAGGGCTGGCCGTTCGTCGCCATCGCCGGCGCCGCGACGCTGGTCATCGGCTGGTTCGTCGACCCGCTGTTCTGGATCGGCCTGATCCTGACCGCCTGGGTCGCCTATTTCTTCCGCGACCCGGCCCGCGTGACGCCTATCGACGACGATCTGGTCGTCTCCCCGGCCGACGGCACGGTGTGCCAGATCGGGCAGGCCGTACCGCCGGTGGAGCTCGATCTCGGCACGGAGCCGATGATGCGCGTCTGCATCTTCATGAATGTGTTCAACTGCCATGTGAACCGCGCCCCGATCGGCGGGCGTATCACCCGCGTCGCCTATCGTGCCGGTTCGTTCCTCAATGCGGAGTCCGACAAGGCGAGCGAGGAGAACGAGCGCAACGGGCTGGTCATCGAAAGCGGGGAGAGCCGCATCGGCGTGGTGCAGATCGCCGGTCTCGTGGCGCGCCGCATCGTCTGCTTCGTGCGCGAAGGCGAGAATATCGGCGCGGGCGAGCGTTTCGGCCTGATCCGCTTCGGTTCGCGGCTCGATGTCTACCTGCCGGAAGAGGCGAGCGTGCGGGTCGCTGTCGGCCAGACCATGATCGCCGGCGAAACGGTGATCGCCGACCTTGCCACCGAGACGCGCGAAAGCGTGCTCTCGCGGGTCAGCTGAGGCAATCCGGCCGATGTCCGCCCCTTTTGCTCCGTACGACCCGGGTCCGACGCGCCGCCGCCGCGGCCGTGCGCCGCGTTTCAGCCGGGTGCCGCTGCGCCTGATCCTGCCCAACCTGGTGACGCTGCTGGCGCTGTGCTCCGGCCTCACCGCCATTCGCATGGCGCTGGAGGCCCGCTGGGACTACGCCATCGGCGCCATCGTCATCGCCGCCGTTCTCGATGCGCTCGACGGTCGCGTGGCAAGGCTGCTCAAGGGCACCTCGAAATTCGGCGCGGAACTGGATTCGCTTGCCGATTTCGTCAATTTCGGCGTCGCGCCGGCATTGATCCTCTATTCGTGGCTCTTGCAGGAAGTGCGCTCCATCGGCTGGATCGCCGCGCTGATCTTCTCGATCTCGGCTGCCCTGCGGCTCGCCCGCTTCAACGTCTCGATCGACGATCCGGACAAGCCCGCCTGGGCGGTGAACTTCTTCACCGGCGTTCCCGCACCCGCCGGGGCCCTGTCCGTGCTCTTTCCGGTCTATCTGGAACTCGTCGGCGTGCTGCCGCACTGGCCCGAACTTGCGCCTGCCGTGGCACTTTACGTGGTGGCCGTCGCGCTCCTCATGGTCTCGCGCCTGCCGACATTCTCGGGCAAGAAGCTCGGCTCGCGGGTGCGCCGCGACCTCGTGCTGCCGCTCTTCGTCGTGGCCGTGTTTCTCGTCGCGCTTCTCGTCAGCTACCCGTTCGAGATCCTTGCGCTCGGCGTTGCCGGCTATCTGGTCTCGATCCCGCTGGCCTGGCACTGGCACCAGAAATATCTCAAGGGCGAGGCGGCGGAAGCCGTCGATGACGGCGAGGAGGAGACCGACCTCGACCATCTCGGCGACGACGACAAGGACGATGCCGGCTGAGCCTGCCGGACAATGGTCGCGGGATACCGAAAAGGCGAGCCATGCATCTTGTGCGTGGCTCGCCTTTTTCTTTCGAAGGCATTGTCGGAAGTAACTATTTTTCCGCTGCGGGAGTGGCAGGGAAACCTTACGAGGACACTTGAATAAAGTCTCGTAACTCTTTCGATGGAAAGTCGAAAAGCTTCCCGTTTGCCTGATTTTCCGGCGCCGCGAGATCGAGGATCGACGCAGCCAGTTCGGAGGGGTGCGGCAGCGTTTCGGGGTCCTCGCCCGGCATTGCCTCGGCGCGCATCGCGGTGCGCATCGGGCCGGGATTGACCAGCATGCCGGTGACCGGCGTCTGCATCGTCTCCGCCACATAGGTGCGCACCAGCGCTTCAAGGGCCGCCTTGGAGACTGAATAAGGCCCCCAATAAGCCTTGCACTTGTGCGCGGCGCCCGAGGACAGGAACACGACGCGGCCGGCGTCCGACTGGCGCAGCAAGGGGTCGAGCGAGCGGATCAGGCGCCAGTTGGCGGTGACGTTGATCGCCATCACCTTGTCCCACACCCGCGGCGCGATATGGCCGAGCGGCGACAACCCGCCGAGAATGCCGGCATTGCCGATCAGCACGTCGAGCTTGCCCCAGCGCTCGTGGATGGCGGCACCCAGCCGGTCGATCGCGTCATAGTCGGTGAGGTCGACGGGAACCAGCGTCGCCTGGCCGCCGACGCTGCGGATCTCGTCGTCGAGTTCCTCCAGCCCCCCGACCGTGCGCGCCACCGCCACCACATGCGCGCCCTCGGCGGCGAGCGCCCGGGCGGTGAAGTAGCCGATCCCGCGCGAGGCGCCGGTGACAACGGCGACCCGCCCTTCGAACCTTTTCGTCATGCCGTTATCCTACTTCGACCAGGCGCGGCAGATGGGTGACATCCCCGTCCTCGGCCATGTCGGTGAGCGGCGTCGGATAGTCGCCGGTGAAGCAGTGATCGGTGAATTGCGGCGCCTCGTTGTCGCGCCCCTCGTAGCCGATCGCCTTGTAGATGCCGTCGACCGAGAGGAAGGCGAGGCTGTCCGCGCCGATATAGTTGCGCATTTCCTCGAGGCTGTATTTCGCCGCCAGCAGCTTCTCGCGAACCGGCGTGTCGATGCCGTAATAGTCGGAGAAGCGGATCGGCGGCGAGGCGAGGCGGAAGTGGACCTCCCGGGCGCCGGCGTCGCGGATCATCTGGACGATCTTCACCGAGGTGGTGCCGCGCACCAGGCTGTCATCGACCAGCACCACGCGCTTGCCTTCGATCTGCGCCCGGTTGGCCGAGTGCTTGAGCTTCACGCCGAGCGTGCGGATCTGCTGGGTCGGCTCGATGAAGGTCCGCCCCACATAATGGTTGCGGATGATGCCGAGCTCGAAGGGAACGCCGGAGGCATCCGCGTAGCCGAGCGCTGCCGGGACGCCGGAATCGGGCACCGGCACGACGACATCGGCCTCGATCGGGGTTTCCAGCGCCAGCTGGCGGCCGAACTCCTTGCGCACATTGTAGACGCTGCGCCCGCCAAGGATCGAATCCGGCCGGGAGAAATAGATGTATTCGAAGATGCAGGGGCGCGCCGGACGGCGGCCGAAGGGGAAGTAGCTCTCGATGCCGCCGGGGGTGCACACGACCACCTCGCCGTTTTCCACTTCGCGGATGAACTTGGCGCCGATGATGTCGAGCGCGCAGGTCTCCGAGGCGAAGATCGGGGCGCCGTTGAGATCGCCCAGCACCAGCGGGCGAATGCCGAAGGGATCGCGCGCGCCGATCAGCTTCTTGCGGGTCAGCGCGACCAGCGAATAGGCGCCTTCCATCTGGGTGATGGCGTCGATGAAGCGGTCGACGATCTTGTCCTTGCGCGAGCGGGCGACCAGCTGCAGCACGACTTCCGAATCCGAGGTGGACTGGCAGATCGCGCCTTCCTTGATGAGCTTCTTGCGCAGTGTCATCGCGTTGGTGAAGTGGCCGTTGTGGCAGACCGCGATGCCGCCGCCGTCGAGCTCGGCGAAGAGCGGCTGGACGTTGCGCAGGATCGTCTCGCCTGACGTGGAGTAGCGCACATGGCCGATCGCGTAGGGGCCCATCAGCCGGCGGATCGTCTCGGCGTCCGAGAAGTGATCGCCGACGAGGCCCAGATGCCGTTCGGAGCGGAACTGGCTGCCGTCGAAGGTGACGATGCCGGCCGCCTCCTGGCCTCGATGCTGGAGGGCGTGCAGGCCGAGCGCGGTGATCGCCGCGGCGTCGTCATGGCCGAGGATGCCGAACACGCCGCACTCCTCGTGCAGCCTGTCGCCCTCGATCTCCTCGCGCCAGAAATCGGTCGTCACGCTCTCGTTGCGGGAAGCATCATCATGTTCGGGATAGGCCATGGCCTTGCTCCTGGTTGCCCCTGGCGGTGCGGCGCCTGCCGTCGTCAGAAGGGGCTGCAAAACGCGCAAGGGACGGAACCGGTCTTGGCGGTCCGCCCTGGGCGCAGGGATAGCTGTCGGGGTCCGGGCCGGCTTCGTGTCCGGACACGGCACCTTAGTTGGTGGACGAACCCGACGTCGTCAACTGTTCGAGGCCGCGGCGCTCGCTGTCGGAGTAGCCCGGTTCCCCGGCGCTTGCCGCCGGTTGGCTGGCGGGAGGCGTCGTGCCGCCCTCGCTCGGCTCGGTGCGGTTACGGATCCGGTCGAGGATGGTGTTTTCCGGGTTCTCCGGCAGGGCGGAGATCAGCCGGTCGCCGATGCTGTCGAGCATCGGCTTGGATTTCGCCGTCGCGATCCAGGCGGGCTGCTCCTGCCCGGGCACGAACCAGTTGAAGAACAGCATTGCCACGACCACCAGCAGCAGGCCCCGTGCCGCGCCGAAAACGAAACCGACCGTGCGGTCCAGCGCGCCGATGCGGCTGTCGAGGACGAAGTCGGAAATCCGCATCGTGATGTAGCTGACGACGATCAGGGTCACCAGGAAGACGGCGATGACCGCCACGCCGAGCGCGACATTGTCGTTGTTGATGTACTGCTTGGCGAAGGGCAGGACCTGCTTGTGCAGGTAGAAGGCCGCAACGGCCGCCGCCACCCAGGAGGCGATCGACAGGACCTCGCGGACGAAACCCCGGATCATGGCCAGGACGGCCGAGAGGAGCATTATGACGAGAAGGATTCCGTCGAGAATCGTGATCGGCATCGCTCGGCCTGGTCCTTGATCGCAGCCTTAAAGGCGTTGTCGACCCAGTTTTCCGCGTGGGTCGGGCGCGGTTCGTGTCCGTTTGTCCGCACCGGACGAGGTCCGGCCTATCCTTCGGCGTCCGCCGGCCGGTCGGCACCGGCCGAGCTTGCCGCAATCCGGGCGACGAGATCGGTGAGCTCGCTCAGACCCGTCACCTGGTCGCCGTCGGCATCGCCGGCATTCGCCTCCGGCACGAAGGCCGAGGTGAAGCCCAGCTTCCGCGCTTCCTTCAGGCGACTTTGCGCCTGCGAGACCGCGCGCACCGCGCCGGAGAGGCTGACCTCGCCGAAATAGACGCAATCGGCGGGAAGGGCAACCCCGCTGAGCGAGGAGATGAGGGCGGCCGCAACCGCGAGGTCGGCGCCGGTTTCGCTCACCCTGAGGCCGCCGGCGACATTCAGGTAGACGTCGTTCTGGGCAAAGCGCACGCCGCAACGCGCTTCCAGCACGGCCAGGATCATGGAAAGCCTTGCGCTGTCCCAGCCGATCACGGCCCGGCGCGGGGTGCCGAGCGGCGAGGGGGCGACCAGCGCCTGGATCTCGATCAGCAGCGGCCTTGTGCCCTCCAGCCCGGCGAAAACCGCCGATCCCGGCGTACGCCCGGAGCGTTCGCCGAGAAACAGGGCCGAGGGATTGGCGACTTCGGCGAGCCCCTTGTCGGTCATCTCGAAGACGCCGATCTCGTCGGTCGCGCCGAAGCGATTCTTGACCGAGCGCAGGATGCGGTACTGGTGGGCGCCGTCGCCCTCGAAATAGAGAACCGCGTCGACCATGTGCTCGACGACGCGCGGGCCGGCGATCTGGCCGTCCTTGGTGACGTGGCCGACCAGGATCACCGTCGCGCCGCTCGATTTGGCGTAGCGTACCAGCGCCTGCGCGGAGGCCCGCACCTGCGTCACCGTTCCCGGCGGCGATTCCACCATTTCCGACCACAGGGTCTGGATCGAATCGATGATCACCAGCGCCGGCGCCGGACCGTCGGTCAGCGTTGCCAGGATGTCCTCCACGCTGGTCTCGGCGGCAAGTCCGACGGGGGCGTCGGAGAGGCCAAGGCGGGCGGCGCGCAGCCGCACCTGGTCGATCGCCTCCTCGCCCGAGATGTAGACGGCGCGATGGCCGAGCAGCGCGACACGGGCGGCCGCCTGGATCAGCAGCGTCGACTTGCCGATGCCCGGGTCGCCGCCGACGAGCAGCGCCGAACCGCGCACGAAGCCGCCGCCGGTGACGCGGTCGAGCTCGCCGACCCGCGTTTCGACGCGCGGCGGCGCCTCGCTTTCGCCGGACAGTCCGACCAGCGGCACGACGCGGCCGCGCTTGCGGGAGGCGACGGTCGGCGAACCGCCGACGCCGGAGCCGCTGCGCTCCTCGACCAGCGTGTTCCACTCGCCGCAGCTGTCGCAGCGCCCGGCCCATTTGGCGGCAACCGCGCCGCAGGACTGGCAGACATAGGCGGTCGCGCGTTTGGCCATCAGCGTTTGGTTCCGGTCGGGTCGCCGACATGGCGGCGGGTGAAGCGGTGGCCCAGCGAGGTGAGCAGTTCGTAGCCGATGGTTCCGGCGGCGGCGGCGACCTCGTCGACGCCGATATTCGCCCCGAACAGCTCGACGAAGACGCCCCGTTCGGCAAGCCCTTCCGGCAGGGCGCTGATGTCGAAGGCGGTCATGTCCATCGAGACGCGGCCGAGCGCCGGCAGGCGGTATCCGGCAAGCCAGGCATCGGCACCGGCGCGCGCGTCGCTCGAACCGGCGCTTCTCAGGTAGCCGTCCGCATAGCCGGCGGCAACCATGGCGACGCGCATGTCGGCGGGCGCCGTCCAGGCCGCGCCATAGCCGATGGTCTCGCCGCGCGCCAGCACGTGGGTGTGCAGGATGCGGGCCTCGAGCGTGACGACGGGCGCCAGCCGGCTGGCCGCGTCGTTCGAGGGCTGGCCGCCGTAAAGCGCGACCCCCGGGCGGGCGAGATCGAAATGGAAGGTGGGGCCGAGAAAGATGCCGGCGGAGTTGGCAAGCGAGCGGGGAACGCCCGGAAACAGCGCCGAGATCTCCCGGAAACGCGAAAGCTGGCGGGCGTTCGAGGGCGCGTCCGGCGTGTCGGCGCAGGCCAGATGCGACATCACCAGAGACAGTCGCGGCAGCCCGCTCGCGGCGACCCCGGCCGTTTCCCCGGCGGAGAGGCCAAGACGGCTGATGCCCGTGTCGACATGGAGCGCTGCGGGGCCGGGGGCTCCGGCCTCGCGCCACTCGGCGACCTCGGCCGGCGAACCGAGGCAGGGGCGCAGTTCATGGGCGGCATAGTAGTCCGCATCGCCCGGATAGAGGCCGTTCAGAATGTAGGCGGCCGCCTCGGGCAGCATGGCGCGCAGCCTTGCGCCTTCCTGCGGCGTCGCGACGAAGAACGTGCGGCAGCCGGCCTGCCAGAGGGCGCTCATGCAGGGCGCATCGCCGAGGCCGTAGCAGTCGGCCTTGACCGCCGCGCCGCATTCGGTGCCGTCATTCAGCCGGGCGGCAAGGGTGCGCCAGTTGGCGGCCAGCGCCGCCAGGTCGACCGTGATGCGGCCATTGTCGCCCGGCTGCGGGGTGTCCGTGCGAGGCAGGGAGCTGGAGAGGAGGTCTGTCACGGCGCGGTCCGCTTCAATGGGGGTCGGGGAACCGGTCCGGATCGGCAAGGTCGGAGAAGCGTGTGAACTCGCCCTGGAAATGCAGGTTGGCGGTGCCGGTGGGGCCGTGACGCTGCTTGGCGATGATCACCTCCGCGCGGTTTTTCGCCCGGTCGAGCTTCTCCATGTCCTCCGGCGTTGCCTCCGTGCCGATCGCCTTGGCAAGATAATATTCCTCGCGATAGACGAAAAGCACCACGTCGGCGTCCTGCTCGATGGAACCGGATTCACGCAGGTCCGAGAGAATCGGGCGCTTGTCGTCGCGCGATTCGACCTGGCGCGAGAGCTGGGACAGCGCGATGATCGGGACGTTCAGTTCCTTGGCCAGCGCCTTCAGCCCGGTGGTGATCTCGGTGATCTCCTGAACGCGGTTGCCCTGGTTCTTCGAAGAGCCGGTGAGCAGCTGGATATAGTCGACGATCAGCAGGTCGAGGCCGCGCTGGCGTTTCAGCCGGCGGGCGCGGGCGACGAGCTGGGCGATGGAGATGCCGCCGGTCTGGTCGACATGCAGCGGCACGCTCTGCATCGTCTGCGAGGCGGCGGCGAGCTTCTCGAAGTCGTGCTCGGAAATGTCGCCGCGCCGGATCTTCGAGGAGGAGATTTCCGTCTGCTCGGAAATGATACGCGTGGCCAGCTGCTCGGCCGACATTTCCAGCGAGAAGAAGCCGACGACGCCGCCATTGACGGTCTTGATCGTGCCGTCGGGCTGCTCTTCCGACATATAGGCTTCGGCGACATTGTAGGCGATGTTGGTGGCAAGCGAGGTCTTGCCCATGGCCGGGCGTCCGGCGAGCACGATCAGGTCCGAGGGCTGGAGCCCGCCCATCAGGGCGTCGAGGTCGCGCAGCCCGCTGGCGATGCCCGACAGCGCGCCCTCGCGCTGGAACGCGGCCGCCGCCATCTCGATGGTCGCCGTCAGTGCATCGCCGAAGGAGACGAAGCCCTGGTCGGAGCGGCCCTTCTCGGCAAGCTCGAAAAGGCGCCGCTCGGCATCGTCGATCTGCGCGCCGGGCGGCATGTCGATCGGCGCGTCGAAGGCGATGTTGACCATGTCCTCGCCGATGCGGATGAGGTTCCGCCGGATCGCGAGATCATAGATGGCGTGGCCGTAATCCTCGGCATTGATGATCGATGCCGCATCCGCGGCGAGCCGCAGGATGTACTGCGCGGCCGACATGTCGGCGATCTTGCCGTCCTGGGGGAAGAACGTCTTCAGCGTGATCGGCGAGGCGATCTTGCCGGCGCGAATGAGCTGGCCGGCCTTCTCGTAGACCTCCCGGTGCGGAGCGATGAAGAAATGCTCCGGCTCCAGAAAGTCCGATACGCGGTAATAGGTCTCGTTGTTGACGATGATCGCGCCCAGCAGCTGGCGCTCGGCCTCCGCGTTATGCGGGGCGACGCGCATCGTCGCGGCGTTCGTGTCGTTCGCCGGTAGCGGACCCTTCATGTCGTTTCCCCTCATGTGCCTTTGTTCCTAGCGGAGGAGGGGGGCAGGGTGGAAGCGTAAATCACAGGCAGCGCCCATCGCAAAGAGGAACGGGGATAACCGCCCCCGCCGGTTGACGTTCGCGGCGGCTTGCGTTCCGCCGTCGCCCGGTCCTGAAAACGTGGTTTTTCCGCGCGCGGCGGTGCTGTCATACTGCTGTCGCCCGGCATCGGCGAAAAAGCGAACGGGATGTGAAAACCCTCGCGCAATCTGGGGGTTGCGAACGTCATTGAACTGTCGCTTAATGTTCATGTGAGCGACATATCGCGTTCATATGAAAACAATACGAAATGCGGGCGTTTTCGTTCGGCACGACCGGAGAGCGGATCGTGATCGCAACTCAACCGCATGTCGGGCATACCCCCGAGCCTTGGGAGCAAACGAACATGGCATATCGCAAGACATTGGCCGGCCTCGTCGCGGCGACGATCCTCGCCGGCAGCACCGGCGTTTCCTTCGCCGCGACCGAAATCCAGTGGTGGCACGCGTTCACCGGCCGCCTGGGCGATCTGCTCGCCGAGCAGGTCGAGAAGTTCAACGCCTCGCAGGGCGACTATGTCGTCGTCGCCTCGCACAAGGGCAACTATTCCGAGACGCTGAACGCGGGCATCGCCGCCTTCCGCGCCGGCGAGCAGCCGCATGTGCTGATGGTGTTCGAGGTCGGCACCGCGACGATGATGGGTGCCAAGGGCGCCATCAAGCCGGTCTACGAGCTGATGGCCGAGACCGGCAAGCCGTTCGACCAGGACGCCTATCTGGCGGCCGTCGCCGGCTACTACACCACCACCGACGGCGAGATGCTGTCGCTGCCCTACAACTCCTCGACGCCGGTTCTCTATGTCAACCGCGACGCGCTGTCGGCCGCCGGCATCGATCCGGACGCGGACCTGTCGACCTGGGAGAAGGTCGGCGAGGCGCTCGACAAGCTGAAGGCCTCCGGCTCGTCCTGCCCGCTGACCACCGCCTGGCAGAGCTGGGTGCATCTGGAGAACCTCTCCGCCTATCATGACGTACCCTTCGCCACGAAGGAGAACGGCTTTGCCGGCGTCGACACCGAGCTCGCCTTCAACGGCCCGGTCCAGGTCGCTCATGTCGAGGCCATGGGCCAGTGGGCCAAGGACGGCAAGTTCATCTATGCCGGCCGTCGCAACGAGGGCGGCGCCCGCTTCCGCTCGGGTGAATGCGCGTTCTTCACCGAATCCTCGGCCGGTTATGCCGGCGTCAAGGCCGAGGCCGAGTTTGCCTTCGACATCCGCCCGCTGCCGTACTGGGCCTCGGTCGAGGCCGCTCCGGTCAACACCATCATCGGCGGTGCCTCGCTGTGGGTGATGACCGGCCACGAGGCCGCCGAATATGCCGGCGTCGCCGAGTTCCTGAACTTCCTGTCCTCCGCCGACATCCAGGCGAAGTGGCACCAGGACACCGGCTACCTGCCGATCACCCATGCCGCCTATGACCAGACCAAGGCGGCCGGCTTCTACGAGGCCAATCCGGGCACCGACATTGCCGTCATCCAGATGACCGGCAAGGCCCCGACGGCCAACTCGAAGGGTCTGCGTCTGGGCAGCTTCGACCAGATCCGCGGCATCATCGACGAGGAACTGGAAGCCGTGTGGGCCGGTGACAAGGCCGCCAAGGACGCGCTGGACAACGCCGTCGAGCGCGGCAACCAGTTGCTGCGCCGCTTCGAGCAGGCCAACCGCTAAGCCTGAAGTCGGGCCGCGGGCAGGGCGTTTCCCTGCTTGCGGTCCACCCGTTTCGGGAAGCGGTCCGGCGGTCTCCGCCGGGCCGTTTTCTCCCGTCGGCGACAGCCGACGCCTCTGTTTCCGCCGGTGGTCCGCGCCATGCACAAACGCGTCGTCTTCAACAACCGGGTGCTGCCCTACCTGCTGCTCGCGCCGCAGATCCTGGTGACGCTCGTCTTCTTCTTCTGGCCCGCCGGCCAGGCGATCTACCAATCGGCCTATATTCCAGACCCCTTCGGTCTCTCCTCGCAATTCGTCGGCTTCGGCAATTTCGAGTTCCTGCTGAGCGACCGCTACTATCTCGCCTCGTTCAAGACGACGGTCATCTTCTCGACGCTTGTCACGACCCTCTCGATGGGCGCCGCGCTGTGGCTTGCCGTGATGGCCGACCGGGTGATCAAGGGATCGAGTGCCTACAAGACGCTGCTCGTTTGGCCCTATGCGGTGGCGCCCGCCGTTGCCGGTGTCCTGTGGCTGTTCATGTTCAATCCCAATGTCGGCCTCGTCGCCTGGTACCTGAAGGCGATGGGCTACGACTGGAACCACGTGCTCAATGACGGCGAGGCGATGGGCCTTGTCGTCGTCGCCTCGGCATGGCGGCAGATCAGCTACAACTTCCTGTTCTTCCTCGCCGGCCTGCAGGCGATCCCGAGGAGCGTCATCGAGGCGGCCGCCATCGACGGGGCGAGCTTCGCCCGCCGCTTCTGGACCATCGTCTTTCCGCTCCTGTCGCCGACCACCTTCTTCCTGCTCGTCGTCAACATCGTCTACGCCTTCTTCGAGACCTTCGGCGTGATCCACACGATCACCTCGGGCGGGCCGCAGCAGGCGACGACGATCCTTGTCTACAAGGTGTTTTCCGACGGTTTCGTCGGCCAGGATCTCGGGTCCTCGGCGGCCCAGTCGGTCATCCTTCTCTTCGTGGTCGGGCTGCTGACGGTGGTCCAGTTCCGTTACATCGAACGCAAGGTGCACTACTGATGAGCGGCATGGTCGAAAAACGCGGGCTCAGTGTCTGGCTGACCCATCTCGGGCTGATCATTGGCATCGCCATCATCTGCTTCCCGATCTACATGGCCTTCGTCGCCTCGACGGTGACGCAGCCCGAGATCGCCCGGCCGCCGATGCCGCTGCTGCCGGGCGGGCATCTCATCGAGAACTACACGGCTGCGCTGACCAGGGGCGTCAATTCGCCGGTGCTCCTGATGCTGTTCAATTCCAGCGTCATGGCGCTCGGCATCACCATCGGCAAGATCGTCATCTCGATCATATCCGCCTATGCGATCGTCTATTTCCGCTTTCCCTTCCGCATGGCCTTCTTCTGGATGATCTTCCTGACCCTCATGCTGCCCGTCGAGGTGCGCATCGTGCCGACCTACGAGGTCGTCGCCGGCTTCGGCATGCTCAATTCCTACACGGGCCTGATCCTGCCGCTGATCGCCTCGGCAACCGCGACCTTCCTGTTCCGCCAGTTCTTCCTCACCGTGCCGGACGAACTCGTCGAGGCGGCCCGGGTCGACGGGGCAGGGCCTGTGCGCTTCTTCCTCGACATCCTGCTGCCGATGTCGCGCACCAACATCGCGGCGCTCTTTGTGATCCTCTTCATCTACGGCTGGAACCAGTATCTCTGGCCGCTGCTGATCACCACCAAGCCGGACATGAACACCATCGTCATGGGCATCAAGCAGATGTTCCCCTCCGGCGACGACATCGCCGACTGGCCGGTGATCATGGCAACCACGCTGCTGGCGATGCTGCCGCCCGTCGCCGTCGTCATCTTCATGCAGGGGCTCTTCGTGAAGGGCCTCGTGGAAAGCGAGAAATAGATTCCATGGCTGAGATCGCCTTTTCCAACGTCCGCAAGTCCTACGGACCGACCGAGGTCATCCACGGGGTCGACGCGCAGATCGCCGACGGCGAACTGATCGTCATCGTCGGCCCGTCTGGCTGCGGCAAGTCCACCTTGCTGCGCATGGTGGCGGGGCTGGAGACCATCACCTCGGGCGAGATCTCCATCGGCGGCCGGCTGGTCAACGACCTGGAGCCGCGCGAGCGCGACATCGCCATGGTGTTCCAGAACTACGCGCTCTATCCGCACATGTCGGTCTTCGCCAACATGGCCTACGGGCTGAAGATCGCCGGCGTGCCGAAGGCCGAGATCGCCGAGCGCGTCGGCCAGGCGGCGAAGATGCTGGAGCTCGAGCCCTATCTCGACCGCAAGCCGCGCCAGCTCTCCGGCGGCCAGCGCCAGCGCGTCGCCATGGGCCGGGCCATCGTGCGCAAGCCGTCGGTCTTCCTCTTCGACGAGCCGCTGTCCAATCTCGACGCCAAGCTGCGCGTGCAGATGCGCGTCGAGATCAAGACGCTGCAGCGCCGTCTTGCCGTCACCTCGCTCTATGTCACCCACGACCAGGTCGAGGCGATGACCATGGCCGACCGCATCATCGTCATGAACGGCGGCAATGCCGAGCAGGTCGGCACGCCGCTGTCGGTCTACAACAAGCCGGCGACCGTCTTTGTCGGCGGGTTCATCGGTTCGCCGCCGATGAACTTCCTGCAGGCGGCGCGGCTTGAGGCCAGCGGCCTCCTGCGCAAGGTGGCGGAAACGGCCGGCCCGACGGAGGCGCTCGACACGGTCGGCGTGCGCCCCGAGCATCTGTCATTCTGCGAGGAGGGGGCTGCGGTGCTCTCCGGCAAGCTGGTCATTGCCGAGGCCCTGGGTGCGGAGACGCTCGCCCATGTGGAACTCGACGACGGCGAGCGGATGATCGTGCGGGTCGATGGCGGGCGCGAGGTGCCGGTCGCCGGCGCGCGGGTGCATCTGTCCTGCGGTGCCGGACACCTGCACTATTTCGGCGCGGACGGGAAGCGGCTGCCCGACTGACAAAAGCAAGCCGCGCTTGATCCGCACATGCGGATTCACGCATCTGCAACCGTTGGTATCTAGTCTTTGGCGCACCGTTTCAGAGGATGTGCCGATGTCCGACCGTTTCTTCAGTCTCGTGCTGCTCGACGCTGCCCGCCGCCTCGACATGGCGGCCCTGGTCCTGCAGATTCGCCAGCTCACGGCGCCAATCGGGCTCTCCGTCGAGCTCTTGCGCGACGCGCAAGGGGCCGAGCCGGCGATGGTCGGGGTCGGCGGGGTTCCGTTGACGGTCATCGCCCAAGCGGCACCGGTGCCACCGGGGACGATGGAGCAGGCGGTTGCCGCATCCTTGGCCTGGCCGGAATCCGGCGCGGCGGTCGAGGCGCATGGTGCCCATCTCATCGTCGGTTGTGTGGAGCAGCCGGCGGATCACGAGCAGGCCCTGCATTTCGCCATGGTCACCACCTTCGTCACCGCCGCGGCGCTCGATGTGAGCGACGGCCTTGGCGTCTATTGGGCGAGCGGCGAGATGATGCTGTCGCCCGAGGGCATGCGTGAGGCGGTGCGCGCCATGCTGTCGAAAAGCCTGCCGGTCGAGGACTGGGTCAACCTGATGTGGTTCCGGGACGAGATGACCGGGCAAGGTCAGGCGATCGGTGCGGCGACCCTTGGCGCACGCCACTTTTTCGGCATGGAGATTGAATTCCTGCCGGCACCGAAACCGCCGGTCGATGTGGCGCAACGCATCTTCGGGCTGGTCCGCTACCTTCTGGCCCATGGCGCGGTCGTCAAGGACGGCGACACGATCGGTGAAAGCGAGACCGACATCACGCGGGTGCGCTTCCTGGACAGAGGCATGTTTGTGCCCGGCCGGGTATTGCAGCTCGCCGTGGAAACGCGCGGGGAGGAGATGGCCATGTCTTCGCCGGCGTCGCAGTCTTTCCCCGAGGCATCCGGTGAGCCATCGGCCGCGCCGCTAGCGCCTGCTCCCGGCGGCCCGGCGCCCGACGATCAGGAGGCGGAGGAGGCTCTGTCCCCGGCGCCCGCCGCACCGGCCAGTCAGTATCCGGAGGCGATGGTGGCCTTTCCCGATCCCGCCGCCGGCACCGTCCCGAGGCGTCCCGTCTTCGGCAGGCGCGGCCGGACCTGAAATCCCCCCGCTCACGCTAGCGTTTCGATCAGCCGCCGCATCGGCTGCATCCGTTCGCCCGGCGAGGGGATGAGGATGTGCTCGTTGAGGGTGTGGACGTCGTCGCCGTCGGGGCCGAGGCCCGCCGCTGTGTTCCGCGACCTGGCGCGGGCTCAGGAGGTAATCTGGAAGCGCGTGCAGCTCCCGACGCGTTCGGCGGTTTTCTCCGGCCAGTCGACGAACCCGTGTATCGCCTTGATCAGACGGACATCCGTCGAGAAATCGATCCCGCGCAAGCGCCCTTCATTGTCGAAGAGAGCCGCATTGGCGGTGGGTTTGGAAAAATCCGTGCTTTCCGATGCATGAAAGGCGATGGCGCCAAGGCTGCTCAACTCGCTCGGCGCGTAGCAGCCGAGCCTCGCGACCCTGGTTCCGAGGACTTCCGCCGCCTTCTCGAAAGCACTCGCCCCCGTGAGAAGCGCATTGCCGGTCACGCCGAACGCATTGCCGGAAAAGCGTACGAAGAAAGCGTCCTCGTCTTCCACCGCCAGCGACTTCAGCACCGCCGGATCCGCTGCGGTTCCGGAGAAAACGGCCCTTTCGAGATCCGCCATCTGCGTGTTGACGTTGCGGTTGCCGAAATCGCCGCGTGGTTGGGCAAGGGTCCACGTTTCGTTGTGCAAGCGCAATTGCGCGAGTTCGGCCTGGGAGAAGCAGGCATCGCTGTGGGCGTGCGGCGCGGCGGCATAGCGTACGCCCCCGGTCATCTCCTCGAGCGCCGACCACATGGCGATCGCCGTGTCCCGCCTGGACAGCTTGAGCTGGCTTCGCAGCGACGAGCGCAGGTCGTTGCAAACCTCCCTCAGGTCGACGTTGGCGTTCGGGTCGGACAGGTCGACGGCGATATCGGACGCGTGAACCCGCAGCGGCGTGTTCGCGTTGAGCAGTTTGGCGCGGATTGTCTTGTCGCTTTCCGCGAAGATCGGCCTGTCGAGCACATCGGAGCCCCGGCCGATGCTCACGTCCTCACGGTCGAAGAAAAGCGATTCCAGGTATCTCAGGCGAATGTCCACGCTGCTCACGGGCTCGAACACAGCGTCGTTCGACGGCGCTGCGAGGAGCGAAGCCCTGATGATCGTGTTGACGTCGTCGCTGTCGATCGGAAAGGTTTCCTTCGCTTCGACCTGGGCTCCCAGACGCTGATTGAAGGTGCGTTGCAGGTCTTCCAGCATTTCCAGCGACGCGTCGGTTGCCAGGACCTTTCCGGCCCAGCCGGAAACCCCGAAAACATCGCGGGCCCCGGCCGCCAGGTTCTGGATGCCGGAAAGCATCGTTATGTCGACGGCGTCCGTCTTCGACATGCCGAGCGTCATCGAGAACTCGGCGTTGTGCCGGACGGGAAAAATCGGCGTCACACTGCCCGAGATCAGGCCGGAGATGCAGTTCTTGTCGTCGTCGCCGGAGCGGACATCCGTGTAGGTGATGTGCAGAAACGGCAGGTTCTCGACGATGAAGTTGCCGTCATAGTCCTTGATGGACATCGTCAGCTGCGCCGACTGGTTCTCGCGCCGTGCGAGCGAGCGCAGCATGCGCCAAACAGTGTCGTTTTCCCGGCAGTTGAAGACGGAGTAGCCGCTCAGCGCGCCGATCCCCATCTGGTTTTGGATCTCGAGCGAAACATAATTGTCTTCCGAGGGCGAAACCGGCTCGGTGCCGCCCGTCTCGACGCGCCCGGTGATCTGCAGTTCCTCGAAGACAGGGAAGAACTCGTCTGCCCGGGCCTCCGGGGCCAGACCCGAAATGGCCAAAAGCCCGCAGGCGGCAAACCGTCGCAACATCATCCCTTACCCCCCAGATCGAGATTGCAGGGGGAATTCAATTGCAATTCATGGTGGCTGTCAATTGCGGGCGCGGTTGCAGGCGCCGCTGCCAGCAGCGTCCTTGCCCGCTGGTGGCTGACGCCAAGGACGCCTCCTCACTCCAGCGTTTCGATCAGTCGCCGCATCAGCTGCATCCGCTCGCCCAGCGAGGGGATGAGGATGTGCTCGTTGAGGGTGTGGACGTCGTCGCCGTCGGGGCCGAGGCCGTCGAGCGTCGGCACCGCATGGGCGATGAAATTGCCGTCCGAGCCGCCGCCGGTCGTCTCGCCGATCAGCTCGAAGCCGATCTCGGCGGCCAGTCCCGCCGCATGGTCGAAGAGCGCCTTGCTGGCCGGCGACTGCTCGAAGGGCGGGCGGTTCATGCCGCCGGTGACCGTCAGCTTCGTGTCCGGAGTCTTCGGCGTGAGGGAGGTGATGCGGGCAACCATTTCCTCGGCGGCGGCGAGCGTCGGCACGCGCAGGTCGATCTCGGCCACGGCGAATTGCGGCACGACATTGGTGCCGGTGCCGCCCCGGATCTCGCCGACATTGACGGTGATCTCGCGGTCGTAGTCGGTCATCGCCTCCAGCGCGATGATCTGGTGGGCAAGTTCGGTGACGGCGCTGCGGCCCTGCCAGTGGCGCGCGCCGGCATGGGCAGGGCGGCCCTCGACCTTCAGCGTGAAGCGGCCGACGCCCTTGCGCGCGGTGACCACGTGGCCGCCATTGCGGGCCGGCTCCGTCACCAGCGCGTATTTCGCCTTCGCCCCCTGTTCCTCGATCAGCGCCTGCGAGGTCGGGCTGCCGATCTCCTCGTCGGCGGTGAAGAGGATGCTGACGGCCAGCGCCGGGATCGGCCCGCCGGCCTCGATGGCATTGGCGACACTGCGCATGGCGGCGAGGCCGTTGTAGGCGCCGCCCTTCATGTCGCAGATGCCCGGGCCGTAGCAGCGGTCGCCCTCGACGCGCACGGGCAGGTCCTTCTCGATGGTGCCGCGCGGATGCACCGTGTCGAGATGGGAGAGGAAGAGGATACCGGGCGTCGAGTGGTCGCCCCAGGGCGAGCGGACCAGCAGATGGTCGCCGCGGCCGTCGCGGCCGGCAAAGCGCTGCGTGGTCGCGCCGAAGGCCTCGGCCTCGCGGGTCACGAGGTCCATCAGCCGGTTGAGCCCCTCGACATCCGGCGTGTGGGTCTCGATGCGCACCCAGTCGAGCAGGCCGGCGAGCAAGTCCTCCGACGACGGCGTCATGGCTATCCTCATGTGATGTGATGTGGTGTGAAACGTCAGGCGGGAGGCGAATGATAGCGCGGCGTTTCATGCTTCGCGAGGGGCAAAATCGGCAGCCGGCGAAGGTTTTGCCGGTGATCGCCGAGGGACCCGACGTCCGCCGCGGCACAAAAAAACCGCCGGCATTGCTGCCGGCGGCCTGGTCGGTCGAATGCGGGGGCCGCGATCAGGCGGCGCGCACGCCTCCGAGGAAGTTTTCGACTTCCTGCTTGAGGGCGGCGGCGTCGCGGTTGACGGCGGAGGCCGCATTGGTGACGTCGCCGGCGGCGGTCCGGGTCTCGTTCGCCGCGTGGGAAACGCCGAGAATGTTCTCGGTCACTTCCTGGGTGCCGCGCGAGGCCTCTTCGACGTTGCGGGCGATCTCGCCGGTGGCGGCGCCCTGTTCCTCGACGGCGGCGGCGATGGCGGCGGCGATCGCGTTCATCTCCTCGACGGTGCGGCCGATGGACTGGACGGCGCCGACCGCGATCCGCGTCTCGGACTGGATCGCGGAGATCTGCGAGGTGATCTCCTCGGTCGCCTTGGAGGTCTGCGAGGCGAGCTCCTTGACTTCGGCCGCGACGACGGCGAAGCCGCGTCCCGCTTCACCGGCGCGCGCGGCCTCGATGGTCGCGTTGAGCGCCAGGAGGTTGGTCTGCTCGGCAATGGCGGCGATCATGCTGACCACCTGGCCGATCTTCTCGGCGGCATCCGCAAGGCCCTGGATCTGGCTGTCGGTGCGCTGCGCCTCGCCGACGGCCTGGGAGGCGATCTGCGACGACTTGGAGACCTGCGAGCTGATCTCGGAGATGGAGGAGGAGAGCTCCTCCGTGGCCGAGGCGACCGTCTGCACGTTGGCCGCTGCCTGCTGGGCGGCGGTCGCGACCGTGGTCGAGCGGGCGTTGGTGCCTTCCGCGATGTCGGCCATCGAACGGGCATTGTGCTCCATCTCGCCGGCCGACGAGGTGACAGCGGTGAGAAGTGCCGTGGCGCTCTCGTCGAAGCGGCGGGTCATCTCCTCGATGCGGCGGGCACGCTCCTCGCGGGTGCGCTGCTCCTCGATCTGCGCGACGGAGAGGTCCTGGGCGCGCAGCATGCCGTCCCGGAAGACTTCGGTCGCATCCGCCATCTGGCCGATCTCGTCCTTGCGCCCGGCGCCGGGCACCGAGACGGAAAGGTCCCCTTGCGCAAGATGGCGCATGGCATCGGTGATCGCGGCGATGGGCCGGGTGATGCTGTTGGCGAGGAACAGGGCGAAGCCGGCGATGAGCAGGATCAGCGGAACCACCCAGGCGGCGGTCGCGATCAGGTGTGCGTTGAAGGCGGTGTCGACGTCATCGACGTAGAGCGCCGTGCTGATGGCCCAGTTCCAGGGCGCGAAACCCATCGTGTAGCTGATCTTGGGGGCCGGCACGCTCTCGCCCAGACGCGGGAACAGGAAGGAGGTGTAGCCGCCGCCGCGACGGGCGTTCTCGATCTGGCCGACGACGAACTCCGTGCCGTTCGCGTCCTTGGCCGCCCACAGGTTCTTGCCTTCGACCTCGGGGCTGGGATGGGCGACGACGAAGCCCTGGTTGCCGCGGCTGGAGTCGAGCACGATGAAGTAGTCGTTGCCGTTGAAACGCATGGACCGCAGCTTGTTGCGTGCCATCGCCTGGGCTTCTTCGTCGGTCAACCGGCCGGCCTCCGCCTCGTCGTGGAACGTCTTCACGAGGCTGAGGGCGGTCTCCACCTGGGACTGGACCAGGGCGCGGCGGCCGTCCATCAGGCTCTTGTGGAAGGTGTAGGTCTGGACGCCGAGCACGAGAAGGAGCGCGGCGAGTGCGCCCGTGAGCAGCACGAGCATTTTCTGTTTGATCGACATGGGAAAAGCGGCCTCGCAGGACTGAAGATAGCCGCAGTAAATGCTTGGAACGCTGAACCGACCGTAAATGTTTTTCAGAAAATCGCCTTCCCGGGATCTTGCCGTCGCGGCATTTTTTCTTTGATTCAATCTAGGATTATAAAACATCGAAACAATGCACCCTATGATTGAAATGACGTGCTGAGCACGTGTGCGACAGTAACGCGGTTCGTCCTTGGCCGGGCGGGTGGCGAGGGATAGTCTGCGCGGCGAACGGGGAAGCGACCCGGATCCCGAGGGGAGAGACATCTTGAGCCTGATCCTTTACGAACTGCGCGGTGCCGATGCCGCACGCCCTTTCAGCCCCTATGCGTGGCGTGTGCGCATGGCCCTGAAGCACAAGGGCCTCGATTTCGAGACCCGGCCGAAGCCCTTCACGCAGATCGCCTCGATCGCACCGGAGGTCGGCAAGACCGTGCCGATCCTGGTCGACGGGGAGCGGACGATCTGCGACAGCTGGGCCATCGCCACCTATCTGGAAGAGACCTATGCCGACCGGCCGAGCCTGTTTGGCGGACCGGGCGGCCTGGCGGCGGCGAAACTCGTAGAAAGCTGGGCCAATGCCTCGGTGAGCGCGCGGATCGTGCGGATGATCGTCAAGGACATCTGCGACTTGCTCGCACCGGAGGACCAGGCCTATTTCCGGCCGACACGCGAGGAGCGGTTCGGCATGAGCCTTGAAGAGGTGCAGGCGGGGCGCGAGGAGCGGCTTGCCGATCTCGCCACGGCCTTGCTGCCCATGCATCTGATGCTGAAGTCGCAGCCCTTTATCGGCGGCGACAGCCCGCTCCAGGGCGACTACATGCTGTTCGGCACGTTCCAGTGGGCGCGCATCACGAGCGCCTTCCAGCTCCTTGAGCCGGGCTCGCCGGTCGCCGAGTGGCGCGAACGGTGCCTCGATCTCTTCGACGGCTACGCACGCGCCGTTCCGGCGGCCTGACATCCGGCGAGAAACAGCGGGATCCGGCGCCCCTGACGCCTTGCGGGGGCGCCGATCCCCGGCTATACGCATGGCGCGCCCGAAACGGGCGCCACGAGATCAAGGATCGTCCGGCTTTCAAGGCACGGACGGGCGAGGCGCCGCGAGGGCGCGGAGGCCTCGCTGAACAACAACGGGAAAACGATAATGGCGATCGAGCGCACCTTTTCGATGATCAAGCCGGACGCGACGCGTCGCAACCTGACCGGCGCGATCACCGCGATGCTGGAAGAGGCGGGCCTGCGCGTCGTCGCTTCCAAGCGCGTGTGGATGTCGCGCCGCGAGGCCGAGGGCTTCTACGCGGTCCACAAGGACCGTCCCTTCTTCGGCGAGCTGGTCGAGTTCATGTGCTCGGCCCCGACGGTCGTGCAGGTTCTTGAAGGCGAGAACGCGATTGCAAAGAACCGCGAAGTGATGGGCGCCACCAACCCGGCGAATGCCGACGAGGGCACCATTCGCAAGACCCATGCGCTGAACATCGGCGAGAACTCGGTGCACGGCTCCGACGGCGCCGACACGGCCGCCCAGGAGATCTCCTACTGGTTCTCCGAGACCGAGATCGTCGGCTAAGGCCGACTGTCTCCGCGGTTTCCGCGAAGTGTTGCAAGACCGGCCCTTTGGCCGGTCTTGTCGTTTCGGGAGGAGGCGCTCTCTCCCCTGCGGTTTGCGGTTCCGGGGAGCCGGCCCCTTCGTTTGTGGGCCGACCGGTTCTTGACAGCGGGCACGCATGTGCGGACCTTGACGGCTTGTTTCCCTTGCCCGCGAGTGCTGCATGAACGCCCCCGTTGCGAATGCTCCGATCCTGAAGGCTTCCGCCTGTCCGCATGACTGCCCCTCGACCTGCGCGCTGGAGGTGGAGCTGCTTGCCGACGGCACCATTGGCCGGCTCAAGGGCGCGCGCGACAACGCCTATACGGCCGGTGTCATCTGCGCCAAGGTCGCCCGATACGCGGACCGGCTCTATCATCCCGACCGCCTGATGCGTCCGCTGAAGCGCGTCGGGCCGAAGGGGGAAGGGCGCTTCGAGGAGATTTCCTGGGAAGAGGCGCTCGACACGGTCGCGGCTGCCTTTCTCAAGGCGGAGGCCGCGCACGGGGCGCAGGCCGTCTGGCCCTATCACTATGCGGGCACGATGGGGCTGGTGCAGCGCGATTCCATCCACCGGCTGCGTCATGCCAAGGGCTATTCGCGCCAGTTCGACACGATCTGCACCAACATGGCCTGGACCGGCTACATCGCCGGCACGGGGCTGCTTGCCGGGCCCGACCCGCGCGAGATGGCGCGTGCCGACATGGTGGTGATTTGGGGCACCAACCCCGTCTCCACCCAGGTCAACGTGATGACCCATGCGGTCACAGCGCGAAAGACGCGCGGGGCGAAGATCGTCGCCATCGACGTCTATCCGACCCAGACGGTGAAGCAGGCCGATCTCGGCCTCGTCCTGAAGCCCGGCACGGATGCGGCGCTTGCCTGCGCCGTCATGCATGTGCTCTTCCGCGACGGCCATGCCGACCGGGACTACCTCGCCCGCTATACCGACTGTCCGGATGAGCTGGAAGCGCATGTGGCGGCGCGCTCGCCGCAATGGGCGGCGGCGATAACGGGCCTGTCCGTGGAGGAGATCGAGCGTTTCGCGGCGATGGTCGGGGCGACGAAGAAGACCTATTTCCGCCTCGGCTACGGCTTCACCCGGCAGAGGAACGGGGCGGTCTCCATGCATGCCGCCTCCTGCATCGCGGCGGTGACCGGTGCCTGGCAGCATGAAGGGGGCGGGGCGTTCCACAACAACGGCGCGATCTACACGCTCGACAAGTCGATGATCGAGGGGCATTCGCTGATCGACCCGGCGGTGCGGCAGCTCGACCAGAGCCAGATCGGCCAGGTGCTGACCGGCGATGCGGAGGCGCTGCGCCACGGGCCGCCGGTGACGGCGATGCTGATCCAGAACACCAATCCGGTGTCGGTCGCGCCCGAACAGGAGCTGGTCAAGCAGGGTTTCGCCCGGGAAGACCTCTTCGTCTGCGTGCATGAGCAGTTCATGACCGAGACCGCGAAGATGGCAGATATCGTCCTGCCGGCGACGCAGTTCCTCGAGCATGACGACCTCTACAAGGGCGGCGGTCACCAATACCTGATGTTCGGTCCCAAGCTCACCGAGGGACCCGGCGAGACGCGCCCCAATCTTTACGTCCTCAACGAGATCGCCCGCCGCGTCGGGGCGGTGGAGCATCCCGGCTTTGCCATGAGCGCGCGCGAGCATGTCGACTGGATGCTGAAGGCGTCGAATTTCGGTTCGCTGGAGGAGATCGAGCGCGAGCGCTGGGTCGACTGCCAGCCGGAGTTCCGCAAGGCCCACTATCTCGACGGGTTCGCCTGGCCGGACGGCAAGTTCCGCTTCAAGCCCGACTGGCCGACAGTGCCCGCGCCCAATGCCGGACCGATGGGCCCTTTCGAGCAGATGCCGGCCCTGCCGGACTACTGGGCCGTGGTGGAGGAAGCGGATGCGGAGCATCCCTTCCGCCTCGCCACCTCGCCGGCGCGCTCCTTCCTCAACTCGACCTTCAACGAGACCGCCGCCTCGCGTTCCAAGGAAGGCCGGCCGGATCTGATGATCGGGGCGGAGGACGCACAAGGCCTCGGCATCGCCGATGGCGACGCGATCCGCATCGGCAACCGGCGCGGCGCGGTGATGCTGCATGCGCGGTTCACCGCCGGGCTGAAGCGCGGCGTGGTGATCGCCGAAGGCATCTGGCCGAACGAGGCCTATCCGGACGGGAAGGGCATCAACACGCTGACCGGTGCGGACGCGGTTGCCCCTTATGGGGGCGCTGCGTTCCACGACATTTCGGTCTGGGTGCGCAAGGCCTGAGCCCGCCCGGTTCGATCCGCCTCAGGCGGCTTCCGCCGCGCGCTTCAACCGGTCGGGGATCTTTGCTGCCGGCCCGAACACCGTGCGCTCGAAGCGCAAGGCATAGTCCGCGAAGGTCTGGATCGCCCAGGCATGGCGCGTCAAGGTCGTGTCGATCCGGCTTGTCAGCATGTTGATCAGGAGCCCGGCAAGGAACGCATCGACGCTGGTCGGCCTGTCGCCCATGAAGAAGGGCTTGTCGTCGAGGAAGGTGGCGATCGCGTCGAGGTCGTTGCATCCGAACGTGTAGATCTCCTCCGGCGTGTGCCGACCCAGGCCGTGCATGTGGAGCGCCTGGCGGACCTGTTCGCGCACGCCGAGAAAGACATCGCGGCGCATGGCCTCCGGCACGCCGCCGAAGGCCGCGTCGATCATTTCCTCCTCGCCGGCCGGATCGATCCATCGGGCCTGCACCATGCTCCAGCGCAGATGCTCCTCGGCCATGCGGCGGAAGGCTTCCGCCATGGCACGCTCGACGCCCGTCAGCTGTGCATCGATGTCGAGACCGTAACGGCGTTCCAGATGGCGCTGGATCAGCGAACTGTCGGGAATGACGAGGTCTCCGTCCTTGAGCACCGGCACCTTGCCGTGCGGGAGGACGGAGAAGTCGACGACCTCCTCCCTGGTGTAGTCGCGACCGGCGAGCGCGATCAGCGCTTCCGCCTTGTAGGCGAAGGGCGAAAGGCTGCGCAGGCCCAGAGCGGCGGGGAAGTCGAGCAGGACGAGCATGGTGAAACTCCCGGTCAGGTGGTGTTCCAGCTTGTAGCGCTCCCCTGCTGACAGCATACTGTCAGCATTGATAGGCTTCTTGTCAGGTGGAAGGAAACTCATGCGTCGGGCCGACAGGCTGCTTCAGATCATCCAGGTCCTGCGCCGTGCCCGCCGCCCCGTCAGCGGCGGGGCCATCGCGGCCGAGCTGGAAGTGTCGCTGCGCACGGTCTATCGCGACATCGTCGCGCTGCAGGCCTCCGGCGTGCCCGTGCTTGGCGAGGCGGGTGTCGGCTACGTGCTGGAGGACGGCTACGACCTGCCGCCGCTGATGTTCACCTCCGAGGAGCTGGAGATCGTCATGCTCGGCCTGCGCATGGCGCAGACGCGCGGCGACGAGGCGATCTCGCGAACGGCCCGCGATGCGGTCGCCAAGATCGCCACCGTGCTGCCGGAAGAGCTGCGCGGCGGGTTTCTCGACGCTCCGCTCTACGCGCCGCCGCCGGCCTCGCTGCCGGCCGACCGGATCGAGCTGGCCCGGCTGCGCGAGGCGCTGCGGCTGGAGCGCAAGGTGGAAATCCTCTACCAGGTGCCCGGCCGCGAGCCCGAGCGCCGCGTCGTGTGGCCGATCGTGCTGGCCTTTTTCGAGCGCGCCCGGGTGCTTGCCGCCTGGTGCGAGCTGCGCCAGGACCACCGCAATTTCCGCACGGATCGCATGCTGGAAATGACCGTTCTGGAGGCACGACCGCCGCGTGGCCGCAAGCGGCTTTATGCCGAGTGGTGGAAGAAGCGGGCCGAGGAAGCGGCGTGCATGCAGATCGAGGATGCCGTGTCGCCCGAGGCGCCGGCGCGCCGGGCGGCGGGGTAGGCGACTTACGTGGCCGGTACGATCAGCGGTGCCGGGGGAGCTCCGTCGCCCGATTTCAGGCGCACGCGCATGCCGTCGATCTCGACCGCGCCCGAGGCGACCAGCGCCAGCCCCTTCGGATAGATCGCATGCTCGATCTCCAGCACCCGCGCGCCCAGGGTTTGCGGCGTGTCGCCGTCCATCACCGCGACCGCGCCCTGCGCGATGATCGGCCCTGCGTCCATTTCCGCGCGGACATAATGCACGGTGGCGCCATGCAGCCGGCAGCCTTCGGCCAGCGCACGCGCGTGAGTATCGAGGCCCTTGAAGGCCGGCAGCAGGGCCGGGTGAATGTTGAGCAGCCGGTCGTGCCAGCGCTCGACGAACCAGGGCGTCAGGATGCGCATGAAGCCGGCGAGGCAGACGAGTTCGATGTCGCGGGCACG
Source organism: Stappia sp. (assembly GCF_965276915.1). Lineage (GTDB taxonomy): Bacteria > Pseudomonadota > Alphaproteobacteria > Rhizobiales > Stappiaceae > Stappia. Next base: position 3,473,715 of record NZ_OZ255709.1, on the reverse strand, counting down.
CAGTTCCGCGTCGAGCCGTTCCTCGAACCCCTTGCGGCCGCCCTGGGAGCGATGATCGACGGTCGCGGTTGTGATGCCGGCGGCGGCGGCCTTGTCCAGGGCGGGCGCGCCGGGCACGTTGGCGATGACCAGCGCGATTTCGGCCGGATAGGCCGGATCGCGCGCGGCATCGAGCAGCGCGGTCATGTTCGAACCGCGCCCGGAAACGAGAATGGCCGTGCGCTTGCGGCGGCCTGCGTCCGCTTCGCTGGTCAAAGCGCCAGCGCCCCGTCGAAGATGACGGCCCCGGTGCCTGCTGCACGCTCCTCGAGCCGGCCGATGCGGGCGACGGTCTCGCCCTCGGCGGCAAGCGCCGCGACGACCGCGTCGGCCTCGTCCGCCTCGACCGCGACCACCATGCCGACACCGCAATTGAAGGTGCGCAGCATTTCCGACTGGGCGACGCCGCCGGTCTTCGCCAGCCAGCCGAAGACGGGCGGCACGGCGATCACCGAAAGGTCGATGCGCGCGGCGAGGGTGTCCGGCAGCACGCGCGGCAGGTTCTCCGGCAGCCCGCCGCCGGTGATATGGGCGAGCGCCTTGATGCCGGCGCCGGCCTTCAGGGCGGCGAGCAGCGGCTTCACATAAATGCGGGTCGGGGTCATCAGCGCAGCGCCGAGCGTGGTGCCGGGGGCGAAGGGGGCGTCGGCGTTCCAGTCGAGACCGGCATGTTCGACGATCTTGCGCACCAGCGAGAAGCCGTTGGAATGGACGCCGGAGGAGGCGAGCGCCAGCAGCACGTCGCCGGGTTTCGCATCGCCGCGCGGCAGCAGCGATCCGCGCTCGGCCGCCCCGACGGCGAAGCCGGCAAGGTCGTAGTCGCCGGCCCGGTACATGCCCGGCATCTCCGCCGTCTCGCCGCCGATCAGCGCGCAGCCCGAGATGCGGCAGCCTTCCGCAATGCCCTTGACCACGTCGGCGGCAACATCGATATCGAGCGCGCCGCAGGCATAGTAGTCGAGGAAGAACAGCGGCTCGGCGCCCTGGACGACGAGATCGTTGACGCACATGGCGACGAGGTCGATGCCGACGGTGGCATGGGCACCGCTGTCGATGGCGATCTTCAGCTTGGTGCCGACGCCGTCATTGGCAGCAACCAGAACCGGATCGCTGAAGCCGGCCGCCTTGAGGTCGAAGAGCCCGCCGAAGCCGCCGATCTCGCTGTCGGCGCCGGGTCTTGCCGTCGCCTTGACGAAGGGCTTGATCCGCGTGACGAGGGCGTTGCCCGCGTCGATATCCACCCCGGCATCGGCGTAGCTCAACCCGTTCCCGGAGCCGTTCTCGGGGCCGTTTTGGGAACCGTTCCCGGCGGAAGAACTCGCCTCGCTCATGCTTGTCGTCTCCGAAACCCTTGCAGGGCGCGCATACAAACACAGAAAAGCCGGAATGCAAGCGAAACCGGGCGGTCTTTGCACAGGCTGACGGGCGGACACGCAGGTTGCCATCCGGTCCGGACAATTTGCCGCCCGCGCCTGTGGGCGGTGCGGGACAGCGGGCACAAACGCGAGCCTTTCCGCGCGCCCCGCCTTGACGCTCGGTAGCGTGGCTGCCTATCTGCTTGCAAGGACACGGCGGGTCGGGGCGCCTTGGCAAGGGAAACTTTTCGTGACGCTGCAGCGGCAAATCTATTTCTGGCTCGCCTCCTTCGCGCTGTTCGCAGGGTTCGTCTATCTTTTCAGCCCCATCCTGCTGCCTTTCGTCGCCGGCATGGCGCTTGCCTACCTGCTCGATCCGGTCGCCGACAGGCTGGAGACCTTCGGCCTGCCCAGGCTTGGCGCAACGATCCTCATCCTGGTGCTCTTCGTCATCTGTTTCGTGCTGATCCTGCTCCTGCTGCTGCCGATCCTCGGCACCCAGCTGGCGGCCTTCCTCAAGGCGCTGCCGGGTCTGGTGAATTCTCTGCAGCAACTGATGAGCGACGCGCTCGGCAGTCGCCTCTTTGAAATGATCGGCATCGGTGGCGGCGACATCAAGGCGAATGTCGGCGGTCTGTTGGGCGAGGGGGCCGGTTGGGTCGCGGGCCTGCTCAAGTCGGTCTGGAACGGGGGGCAGGCGCTTTTGTCGCTGGTCTCGCTCTTCGTCGTCACGCCGGTTGTCGCCTTCTACCTGCTGCTCGACTGGGACCGAATGGTCGAGCGCATCGACAGCTGGCTGCCGCGCCAGCATCGCGAGACCGTCCGCAAGCTTGCCCGGGAGATGGACGGGGCCGTTGCCGGCTTCGTGCGCGGCCAGGTCAGCGTCTGTTTCATCCTCGGTGCGTTCTATGCCATCGGCCTTGCCATGGCCGGCCTCAATTTCGGCCTCCTGATCGGCATCGGCGCGGGGCTCGTCAGCTTCATCCCCTATGTCGGCGCGACGCTCGGCCTCGTCGTCTCGCTGGGCGTCGCGCTGGTGCAGTTCTGGCCCGACTGGCCGATGATCGCGGTCGTGCTGGCGATCTTCGTCACCGGCCAGTTCCTGGAGGGCAACGTGCTGCAGCCCAAACTGGTGGGCAGCAATATCGGCCTGCATCCGGTCTGGCTGATGTTCGCGCTCTTCGCCTTCGGCTACATGTTCGGTTTCGTGGGCATGCTGATCGCGGTTCCGGCCTCGGCGATGATCGGCGTGCTCATCCGTTTTGCGCTCTCCCAGTACATGGCAAGCTCGCTCTACTACGGCAGGGCCGGCAGGGACGCCGATATCGACGGCGGCGAGGGGCGCGATGGCTGACATTCGCCGCCACGGGGGGGAACAGCTGCCGCTTGTGCTGCCGCACGAGGTCGCGTTCGGGCACGACGACTTCCTCCTCGGCGCGTCCAACCGGGCCGCCTTCTCGCTGGTCGGGAGCTGGCCGGCCTGGCCCTCGCAAACGGCGGTGATCGCCGGCCCGGTCGGCTCGGGCAAGACGCATCTCGCCCATGTCTGGCAGGGTGTCAGCGGCGCTCCGATCCTGTCGGCCGGCACGCTGCGCGGCGAGGACGTCACGGCGCTGGCGGCAAATCGTGCGGTGGCGATCGAGGATGCCCATGCCGGGTTCGACGAGACGGCGCTGTTCCACCTGTTCAATGCCGCGCGCGACAGCGGCGCGAGCCTCCTGATCACCTCGCGCAGCTGGCCCCAGTCCTGGGGACTGCGGCTGCCGGATCTCGCCTCGCGGCTGCGGGCGGCGACGCCGGTGGAGATCCTGGAGCCGGACGACGATCTGTTGCGCCGGGTCCTGGTCAAGCTTTTCGCCGATCGCCAGATCGACATCGATCCGGCCGTGGTAGAGTTTCTGGTGGTGCGCATGGAGCGCTCCGTCGCCGCCGCGCAGATCCTGGTCGAGCAACTCGACCAGGCGTCGCTGTCGGCGGCACGCAGGATCACCCGGCCGATGGCGGCAAAGGTTCTGGCATCAGCCGGGTAAGGATGCGGACGGGTGGCGAGTGATGCAAATCCGTCAAAACAATCCGATACAGTCGCGCCCGACAGTGACAATCGGATAGCCGGCCATGGCCGGCTCGCAGGAGGCAGGCATGAACGAGACAGGCGCAAACCCGAAGGATGCGGAAGCGGTTGAAGCGCCGGAAACAGCGAAAAGGACCGGCGTCTCCGACGCCGCCGAGGCGCTGTCGGATCATCCCAGCCGGTTCATCAACCGGGAACTTTCCTGGCTTCAGTTCAACCGCCGGGTGCTGGAGGAGGCTGAAAACGCGTCGCATCCGCTGCTCGAGCGCCTGCGTTTCCTCTCGATTTCCGCCAACAATCTCGACGAGTTCTTCATGGTCCGCGTCGCCGGCCTGCGCGCCCAGCAGCGCGAGGGCATGTCGGCCCGTTCGATCGACGGACTGACGCCGAACGAGCAGCTGGAGCGGATCTCGGCGGCGATCCTGGCCCTGCAGAACGAACAGCAAAGCGTCTGGCGCGAGATGCGCAAGCTTCTGGCCGGCGACCGCATCTCGATCATCGACGGGACGAACCTGTCGGCACAGGACCTGCAGTGGCTGGAAGACTATTTCCTCGCCCACATCTTCCCGGTGCTGACGCCGCTGGCCATCGACCCGGCCCACCCGTTCCCGTTCATCGCCAATCTGGGTTTTTCGCTCGTGCTCGAACTGGCGCCGGAAAAGGGCGGCCGGGGCATGACGGCCTTGCTGCGCATTCCCGCCCAGATCGACCGGTTCGTGCGCCTTCCGGCCGCCGACAGCGAGGGAACGGACCGCTACATCACCATCGAGAACGCCCTCGGCCTGTTCATTACCCGGCTGTTCCCGGGCTACGAGATCCGGGGCAAGGGTGCCTTCCGCGTCATCCGCGATTCCGATCTGGAGATCGAGGAGGAAGCGGAGGACCTGGTGCGGCTTTTCGAAAGCGCGCTGAAGCGCCGCCGGCGCGGCTCGGTGATCCGTTTGGAGATCGAGGAATCGACTCCTGCGTCCCTGCGCGAGTTCGTGGCCGAGGCCCTCGGCGCGTCGGCGGAGGAGGTGTTCATGGTTGACGGGCTTCTTGCCCTCAACAACCTGTCGCAACTGGTCTCCATCGACCGCGACGAGCTCAAGTTCGAGCCCTACACGCCGCGCTTTCCCGAGCGCATCCGCGAGCATGGCGGCGACTGTTTCGCGGCGATCCAGCAGAAGGACATCATCGTTCACCACCCGTACGAGTCCTTCGACGTGGTGGTCCAGTACCTGCGCCAGGCGGCCCAGGACCCGGACGTGGTGGCGATCAAGCAGACGCTTTACCGCACCTCGAACAACTCGCCGATCGTCAAGGCCCTGGTCGAGGCGGCGGAGGCCGGCAAGTCGGTGACGGCGCTGGTCGAGCTGAAGGCGCGATTCGACGAGGAGGCGAACATCCGCTGGTCGCGCGATCTCGAGCGCGCCGGCGTGCAGGTCGTCTTCGGCTTCCTGGAGCTGAAGACCCACGCCAAGCTCTCCATGGTGGTTCGCCGCGAGCATGGCGAATTACGCACCTACTGCCATATCGGTACCGGCAACTACCATCCGATCACGGCGCGCATCTACACCGACCTTTCCTATTTCACCGCCGATCCGCGCATCGGGCAGGAGGTCGCCAAGATCTTCAACTTCATCACCGGCTATGCCGAGCCGGTGGAGCTGAAGAACATGATGGTCTCGCCGGTGACGCTGCGACGCGACTTCATGGCGATGATCTCGGCCGAGGCGGAACACGCCAGGGCCGGCCGGCCGGCACAGATCTGGATGAAGATGAACTCGCTTGTCGATCCCGAGATCATCGACGCCCTCTACAAGGCCAGCCAGGCGGGCGTGCAGATCGATCTTGTGATCCGCGGCATCTGCTGCCTGCGGCCGGGGATCCCGGGACTGTCGGAAAACATCCGGGCCAAGTCGATCGTCGGCCGTTTCCTGGAGCACAGCCGCATCTTCTGCTTCGGCAACGGTCATGGGCTTCCCTCGCCCAATGCGGTCGTCTATATCGGCTCGGCGGACCTGATGCCGCGCAACATCGACCGACGGGTGGAAACGCTCGCGCCGCTGTTGACCCCGACCGTGCACGAACAGGTTCTCGATCAGATCATGGTCGCCAATTTCAAGGACAACCAGCAGAGCTGGCGGCTTCTGCCCGATGGCGGGCATGAGCGGGTGCATCTGTCGCGCGGCGAGAAGCCGTTTAACGCGCACCAGTATTTCATGACAAATCCGTCGCTGTCGGGGCGTGGCAAGTCGCTGCGCAGCCACAGCCCGAAACCCTTCGCGGAGCCGAGGAAGCGTGGCTGACGATGCCCATCATGCGATCGTGCGCGGCCGGCTCAACGGGAGCGGGCCGGTCGCGGTGATCGATATCGGATCGAATTCGATCCGCCTTGTGGTCTATGAACGCCACGCCCGGACGCCGACGGTCCTGTTCAACGAAAAGGTGCTTGCCGGGTTGGGGCGCGGGGTCGGGGCGACCGGCCGCCTCTCGGATGCCGCGACGGAGCAGGCGGAGCGGGCGCTGGTCCGCTTCCGCCGGCTGTGCGACCAGATCGGCGTCGGCTACCTGCATATCCTGGCCACGGCCGCGACCCGCGATGCGGACAATGGCCAGCAGTTTCTCGATGCGGTGGAGGCGATCTGCCGGACGCCGGTGCGCCTGCTTTCGGGGCGCGACGAGGCGCGCCTGGCGGCGCTCGGCATCGTCTCCGGCATCTGGCGTCCCGACGGCATTGTCGGGGACCTGGGGGGCGGCAGCCTCGAACTGGTAGAGCTGAAGCATGACGTGATCGGACGCGGCCAGACCCTGCCGCTCGGCGGCATTCGCCTGCAGGAGGAGGCTGACGGCAAGACCGCGAAGGCGCAGAAGATCGCCGAACAGGCGCTCGACAATGTCGACTGGCTGCCGATCGGCTCCGGCAAGCCCTTCTACGCGGTTGGCGGGACGTGGCGCTCGCTTGCCCGGCTGCATCTGCACCAGAACGGCTATCCGCTGCATGTCATGCACGACTATGCGATCCCGGCCGAGGAGGCGATCGAGTTCTGCCAGCTCGTCGCGCGCCGCGACCCCGACAGCCTCGACATGATCGAGGTCGTCTCGCGGGCCCGTCGCCAGTTGCTGCCTTTCGGCGCGGTGGTGATGGAGAAGGTGCTGCGCCGGTCCAAGGCCTCGAAAGTGGTGATGTCGGCCCTCGGCCTGCGCGAGGGGCTGCTCTACGACCTGCTGCCGGAGGAAACACGCCGCCAGGACCCGCTGGTCGAGGCGGCCCGCGAACTTTCGGTCCTGCGCTCGCGCTCGCCCGCCTATGGCGAGGAGCTGATCATCTGGACGGACAAGCTGTTTCCCGCCGTCGGCATTGACGAGACGGAATACGAACGCCGCCTGCGCGCCGCCGGCTGCCTGTTGTCGGATATCGGCTGGCGGGCGCATCCCGATTATCGCGGCGAGCAGAGCCTCAACATCATTTCCAATGCCGGCTTTGTCGGGATCGACCATCCGGGCCGCGCCTATCTGGCGCTTTCCGTCTTCTACCGGCACCAGGGGCTGGTCGAGGATGCGCTCGGACCGCGCATCCGCGAGCTCGCCCACACCCGCCTCAAGGACCGCGCGCGCGTCCTGGGCGGCGCGCTCCGGGTCGCCTCCGTGCTCAGCGCCTCGGTTGCCGGCATCCTGCCGCAGGTGCAGGTGGCCGTCGACGAGGGTGAAGTCGTGATGACGCTGGAGGGGGAGCTTTGCGCCCTTGCCGGCGAGCGGCTGAACAAGCGGCTGACGCAATTCGCGCGGCTGCTCGGGCTCAAGGCGCGGGTCGAGACCCGCCCCTGAAGTTTCCACGCCCCTGAAGCCTCCAAGTTCCTGAGGCTTCCACGTTCCTGAGGCTTTCACGTTCCTGAGGCTTTCACGCCGGGGCGTGTGGCCGCGGTGTTATTCCGCGGCCGCCTTTTCCGTCTTTTGCCGGTTGCGACGGCGTTTCGAGGGCTCGGCCTTGGGGGCGACGACCGGCTCGTCCTGCTCGACGGAGACGATTCGCTTGCCGTTGAAGGCAAGGGCGATCTCGCCGCGCTTCAGCTTCAGGGCGGCCTCGCCGAAGAGTTCCCGGCGCCAGCCCTTCAGGGCGGCGACGTCGGCCTCGTCGCTGGCCGCGATCTTTTCCAGGTCTTCCATCGTCGCGATCACCTTGGAGGCGACGCCGTTGGCCTCGCTGATCAGCTTGAGCAACACCTTGAGAAGATCGACGGCGGCGGCGGACCCGTCCGGCGCGGAGCGGCCCTTGGGAACCTGCGGCAGCTCGTCCTTGGGGATCGCCAGCGCCCGCTTGACCGCGCCGAGGATGTCCTCGGCCGTGCGCGAGCGCTCGAAGCCGCGCGGAATGGTGCGCAGCGCGGCGAGCGCCTGGGTGTTGGTCGGCTGCTGGGCGGCGACCTCGTAGATCGCGTCGTCCTTGATGATGCGGTTGCGCGGCACGTCGCGTTCATGCGCCTCGCGTTCGCGCCAGGCGGCCACTTCCTGCAGCACGGCGAACTCGATGGGCTTGCGGACCCTGAGCTTGAGCCGTTTCCAGGCGTTCTCCGGATCGCTCCTGTAGGTGCTCTCGGAGGTCAGGATCTCCATCTCGTCGCCCACCCAGTGGCTGCGGCCCTGTTCGGCAAGATTGGCCTTGAGGAAGTGATACACCTCCCGCAGATGGGTGACGTCGGCGAGCGCGTAGTCGAGCTGCTTGTCGGAGAGGGGCCGCCGCGCCCAGTCGGTGAAGCGCGACGACTTGTCGATCCGCTCCGCCGTGATGCGGTGGACGAGCTGGTCGTACGAGATCGAATCGCCGAAGCCGCAGACCATCGCCGCCACCTGGGTGTCGAACACCGGGTGGGGGATGAAGCCGCCGAGATGGTAGACGATCTCGATGTCCTGACGCGCGGCGTGGAACACCTTGACGACGCTTTCGTCGCGCATCAGGTCGAAGAACGGACCGAGATCCAGCTCGTCGGCGAGCGGATCGACGATCACGGCTTCCTCGACACTGGCCAACTGAATGACGCAGAGTTTTGGCCAGAAGGTGGTTTCGCGCAGGAACTCGGTGTCGACCGCGACGAAATCATGTTGGGCGAGACGCCGACATACGTCGGCTAGGTCTTTTGTGCTTGTTACGATATGCATGTCGACCGCGAGATATATCCCAAGCCTGCCCGCTTGTCGCCACGAAATCGCCTTGAAGGGGCACCTTGCGCACAAGGGCCCGGAACGGGCCCGAACGGGCGCTCTGCCTTGACTTTGTCGTCGTGCCGTTGTTTGTGCACGGCGCGCGTCGGCGCCGGTCTTCGGCCCGGACTTCTGCCATGCCGCAGGCCTTTCGGCTTTCTTCAAACTTCGGGTCATCGAGGACGAAATGCACCGTTATCGCAGTCACACGTGCGGGGAACTGCGCGAAACCCATGTCGGCGCAACGGCGCGCCTGTCGGGCTGGGTGCACCGCGTGCGCGATCATGGCGGCCTGCTGTTCATCGACCTGCGCGACCATTACGGCATGACGCAATGCGTGGTCGATCCCGATTCGCCCGCCTTCAAGCTGGCCGAGACGGTGCGCGCCGAATGGTGCCTGCGCATCGACGGCGAGGTGAAGAAGCGCACCGACGAGACGATCAACCAGGCGCTGCCGACCGGCGCGATCGAGCTCTTTATCCGCGACATCGAGGTCCTGGGCGCGGCGCGCGAACTGCCGCTGCCGGTCTTCAACGAGCCGGACTATCCCGAAGACATCCGCCTGACCTACCGCTTCCTCGACCTGCGCCGCGAGACGCTGCACGCCAACATCATGACGCGCACGAAGATCATCTCGTCGCTGCGCCAGCGCATGGGCGAGACCGGCTTCACCGAGTTCCAGACGCCGATCCTGACCGCCTCCTCGCCGGAGGGCGCGCGCGACTTCCTGGTGCCCTCGCGGCTGCATCCGGGCAAGTTCTACGCGCTGCCGCAGGCGCCGCAGCAGTTCAAGCAGCTCCTGATGATGTCGGGCTTCGACCGCTATTTCCAGATCGCACCGTGTTTCCGCGACGAGGATCCGCGCGCCGACCGCCTGCCGGGCGAGTTCTACCAGCTCGACGTCGAGATGAGCTTCGTCGAGCAGGACGACGTGTTCTCGACGATGGAACCGGTGATGCGCGGCATCTTCGAGGAATTCGCCAAGGGGAAGGCGGTCACCGAGGTCTTCCCGCGCATTCCCTATGCCGATGCAATCGCCAAATACGGCTCCGACAAGCCGGACCTGCGCAACCCCATCGAGATGCAGGACGTCGGGGCCCACTTTGCCGGGTCGGGCTTCAAGATCTTCGCGCGCCTGCTGGAAGACGAGAAGAACGCCGTGTGGGCCATTCCCGCCGCGACAGGCGGCAGCCGCGCCTTCTGCGACCGGATGAACTCCTGGGCGCAGGGCGAGGGCCAGCCGGGCCTCGGCTACATTTTCTGGCGCGAGGAGGCCGGTGCCATCGAGGGCGCCGGGCCGCTTGCCAAGAACATCGGGCCGGAGCGCACCGAGGCGATCCGCACCCAGCTCGGGCTGAAGGCGGGCGATGCCGCGTTCTTCGTCGCGGGCGACCCGAAGAAGTTCGCCGATTTCGCCGGCAAGGCCCGCACCAGGGCGGCGGAGGAGCTCGACCTTGTCGACCGCGACCGTTTCGCGCTCGCCTGGATCGTCGACTTCCCGTTCTTCGAGTGGGACGAGGAGGAGAAGAAGGTCGAGTTCGCCCACAATCCCTTCTCCATGCCGCAGGGCGGTCTCGAGGCGCTTCAGACCATGGATCCGCTCGACATCAAGGCCTTCCAGTACGACCTCGTGTGCAACGGCTACGAGATCGCCTCCGGCTCGATCCGTAACCAGTCGCCGGACCTGATGGTCAAGGCGTTCGAGACGGTCGGCCTCACCAAGGCGGATGTGGAGGAGCGCTTCGGCGGTCTTTACCGGGCCTTCCAGTACGGCGCCCCGCCGCATGGCGGCATGGCGGCCGGCGTCGACCGCATCGTCATGCTGCTCGTCGGTGCGAAGAACGTGCGCGACGTCAGCCTGTTCCCGATGAACCAGCAGGCCCAGGACCTCCTGATGGGCGCACCGTCCGACGTCTATCCGAAGCAGTTGCGCGAGCTTCACATCCGTCTCAACCTCCCGGAAAAGGGCTGACGCCGACGGCGCCAGCCTCCTCAAGGCACAGCGCGGCCCCGGGGGCGGCCGCCGCGCATCAACGGACAAGGCCGACGCATTGAAACGCATCTGGTCCTCCCTGTTTGCCGACCCGGAAGGGGCGCCCTTCCTGATCCGCCGCCTGGTGCAGGAAAACGCCCGCGACTATGTCTGGCGCTACGCGCTCGCCTTCGTTTTCATGGGGCTCGTCGCGGCCTGCACAGCGGCCAGCGCCTGGATCATGAAGGACGTGATCAACGGGGTGTTCCTGGAGCGCAACGCGACCATGGTGGTGCTCATCGCCGCCTTCGTCCTGTTCGTCTTCACCTTGAAGGGCGCGGCCACCTACGGCCAGCAGGTGGTGCTCGGACAGATCGGCAATGCAATCGTCGCCCGCACCCAGTCGCGCCTGTTTCACGCCATCACCCGCCAGGATGTCGGTTTCTTCGAAACCTCGGGCATTGGCGATCTGGGCACGCGCCTGTCGCATAACGCCACGGCCGCGCGGGCCGCGCTCGAACTCGTCGTCACGGCGCTGGGGCGCGATCTTCTGACGGTGATCGCCCTTGTTGCGGTGATGATCGCCCAGGATCCCCTGATGAGCCTGATCGCGCTGGTGATCATGCCGCCGGCGATCATCATCATCGCCGGGCTGGTGCGGCGGGTGCGCCGGGTCGCCAAGACGCAGTTCGTTTCGCTGACCCGCATCCTGTCTATCGCCCAGGAGACGATTTCCGGCATCCGTGTCGTCAAGGCCTTCGCCGTCGAGAACCGGCTGCGCGCCGAAATGGATGCCGCCGTCGCCGATGTCGAGCTGCGCGCCAACAAGATCACGCGCCTGTCGGCGCGCACCTCGCCGGTGATGGAGACGCTCGGCGGCGCGGCGATCGCGCTGGTCATCCTCTATGGCGGGTACAGCGTCATAGAGCGCGGCGGCGATCCCGGCGCCTTCTTCGCCTTCATCACGGCCCTGTTGCTGGCCTACGATCCCTCGCGGCGGCTGGCGCGCCTCAATGTCAATCTTTCCGCCCACATGGTCGGCATCCGCCTGATGTACGACATCCTCGACAGGGTGCCGGGCGAAAGCGACGAGGTTCCGGCGTCCGGCGACGAGACCGTCACCGAAGGGACCGTGCGGTTTGAGGACGTCACCTTCCACTATGGCGAGGTGCCGGCGCTCGACGGTCTCGATTTTACCGCCCGCGCGGGCGAGGTGACGGCACTGGTCGGCCCGTCGGGGGCGGGCAAGTCAACCGTCTTCGCGCTGATCGAGCGCTTCTACGATCCGACCTCGGGGCGCGTCCTGATCGACGACGCGGATGTCCGCGACCGGTCGCTGGCGGCCCTGCGCGGCCGCATCGCGCTGGTCTCGCAGGACACGTTCCTGTTCGATATCTCGGTGCGCGACAACATCTCCATCGGCCGGCCCGGGGCCAGCGACGAGGAGATCCGCCAGGCGGCGCGCGAGGCCAACGCGCATGACTTCATCCTCGCCCTTGAGGACGGCTACGAGACCCGTGTCGGGGAGGGCGGCGGGCGGCTGTCCGGCGGTCAGCGCCAGCGCGTGGCGATCGCCCGCGCGATCCTGCGCGATGCGCCGCTGCTGCTGCTCGACGAGGCGACCTCGGCGCTCGATTCCGAATCGGAAGCAAAGATCCAGGCGGCGCTGGCCAACCTCATGCGCGGTCGCACCACGATCGTCATCGCCCATCGCCTGGCGACCGTGCGCGAGGCGGACCAGATCGTCGTGATGGACCAGGGCCGGGCCATCGAGCGCGGCACCCATACAGAGCTTTTCGCCCATGGCGGGCTCTACAAACGGCTTTGCGACCTGCAATTCGCCGAGAGCGGTTCGAGCGACGCCTGAGGGCGCTTCATCCCTCCCTGCGGTTGTCCTTCCGTGTTCCCGCCGCACCCGCTCTGGGAACGAATGGGCCCCGGGTCGCGCTTCGCTTGCCCGGGGTGACGGCCGAAGGTGGCACGCCGGCCTTGCCTCCTCTCAGACGTCATCCCGGACTTGATCCGGGATCCATTGGCAACCCCGGCAGGCGTGATCGGCACCGCTGGTCGCGGCAAAGCCGGCACGCAGCCTCCGCGCCCTCGCATCCACCGCTCTGGGAACGAATGGGCCCCGGGTCGCGCTTCGCTTGCCCGGGGTGACGGCCGAAGGTGGCACGCCGGCCTTGCCTCCTCTCAGACGTCATCCCGGACTTGATCCGGGATCCATTGGCAACCCCGGCAGGCGTGATCGGCACCGCTGGTCGCGGCAAAGCCGGCACGCAGCCTCCGCGCCCTCGCATCCACCGCTCTGGAAACGAATGGGCCCCCAAGACTTGCATCTCGCGGCTTCGCCTTGCCCGGGGTGACGGCCCGAGGGTGGGAACAGGGCAGCGAGCCGCTCGTGAGCGCTGGGGCGCCCGAATGGGGCAACGACGGCGAGCCGGCCGCGAGCGGGCGGGCAGCCTGAATGTGGGGCAGGACAACGAGCCAGCCGCCGCACGCGGGGCCGACCTGAATGCGGGGCCGGCGGGGGGCACGCCGGCCTTGCCCCCACTCGGGCGTCATCCCCGGCTTGACCGGGGATCCATTGGCAACCCCGGTATGATCGGTACCGCTGGTCGCGGCAGGGGCGGTCGAGCGCTGGAGGAGGGCTGCGCGCAGCCCTCCAGCCCGTCTTCAGCGGCCCGGATTGGCGCTCACAGTCGCGTTGAGCAGTTGCGGCAGCGTGTTCGGCGCGGTTGCCAGCACGCCCATGATCTGCATTGCCGGCACGGGGTTGGCAGGCTCCACGCTCAGCACCAGTTCGTCCGGCGAGACCAGGAACGCTTTCAGCGCGCCATGCAGGCTCTGGCCGAAGGGGGTGTCCTTCACCGGACCCATCTGGCCTGCCGCCTGGTCGGCGAGGCCGAGAGCCAGCGTTTCCGGCGACAGGCCGGAGCCCTTCGCCTGCTGGGCGATGAAGGCGGAGACGAGCTTGGCGTCGCGCACGGTGATCCGCGCCCGGTTGACGGTCGCCGTGGCGATCGCCATCTGCGCCTGCTCCGGGCTTTCGAAGACGATGCGCGGAATGCCGCCGATCTCCATCTCCATGTCGATCGATCCGCCGCCCTCGATGTTGAAGGACACCGGATCGGCGCTCAGCACCTGGGTGTCCGGATCCCAGCGCAGCCGCATGCGGTCGGAGTAGCGCACGATATCGAGACCCAGCGCCTCGAACAGGGCGCGCGCCTCGTCCTCCTCGATCAGCGAGACCGGGAAGACGGCGTTCTCGGTGAGCCCTTCGATCGCGGTCGGGAACGGCTGGATGAAATCGCTCATCGCCAGCCGGTAGCGACCCAGCAAGACCGGCGCCAGAAGGTCGTCCGAGGCAACCTTGAGCCCCTTGATCTCGATCAGGCCGAGCGTCGGCACGATGGAGAGAATTTCGGCAAGCGAGGGTTCGCTTTTGGCGGCAGCCAGTCCGAAGTCGAGATAGGAGGCGAGCCGCGCCAGGCGCAGGTCCTTCATGGTGAAACCGGCAAGGTCGAAGACGCCGTCGTTCTCCGCGGTCTTGAACGAGGCATCCTTGATGGAGAACTCGCCAACCCCGCCATAGGATGCGTTCCTGGCCGTGACAGTGCCGATGGCGCCGTTGACCGCCTCGCTGCTCACCGCCAGCGCCTCGAGATCGAAACTGTCGAGAGACAGGGCTTCCAGCGCGTCGAGCGCCTCGCGGCCGATTGCGGCAAGGCCCGTCTCGTTCGTGGGCAAGGTGCCGAGCATGGCTTTGTCGCCGATACCCGCCAGGTCCACGGCCGGCTTATCGGCCGCGATGCGGAAACCGGCCGCGGCCATGCTCCGGATCGCGCCCGATCCGAACGAGCCGACGGTGATTTCCACGTTCTCGACGCTCATGGCCTCGATCATCGCGTCGCCGGTCAGCTGGTCCTTGGGCAGCATGCCGAGCAGGCGCAGCAGCGGCTTGATGTCGGTGCCGGTGACGACCTGCGGACCAGCCTCCTGGCGCATCGTCATGGTCTGGCCGTCCGACCCCGGAGCAGGCTTGAACAGCGTCTCCGAAACGGTCTTTTCGATGCGCTGTTCGTCCATCCGGCCGTTGGCGACGCCGGTGATGGTGAAGTTCTCGTAGCGTTCGGTGCTACTGCCGCCATCCGGGAGTTTCGACCTGCCCTCCATGAGACGCACGGACATGCGGTCCATGCGTCCCCGGAGCGAGGCGACGATGGCCGGCACGAAGCGGGAAACGGGCCGTGCCGCGTCCTCCTCGACCCGCAGGAAGGGCTGGAAAAGGTTTTCGGCGACGAGATCGTATTGCGTTGCGGTGATGTCGAAAGGGGTGCGCCGGCCGTTTTCGGTGGCGCCGCCGCTGAACGAGAACTCATGTCCGCCCGGTTGCTCGTACCGGTCGAAATGGACGCCGTCCCCTTCCATGCGGACGCCGATCAGCCGCGTTTCCGGGCTGTCGATGCGGATGTCGATGTCGATATCGACCTTGCCGAAGGAAAAGGCGAAGTCCCAGCCGAGCTTCGCCCCGCGCAGGATCGCATCGGACGGCGCCGTCTCGGTCAGGCTCTCGTACTCGGCGACCGTCGCGCCGTTCGCCTTGGCCCAGGCGAAGAAGGCCTCGGTCGTCTCGATGGCCGGGTTGGCGCTGGCCGGGGCACTGAGCGCCGTCGCGGCAAGCAGGAAGGCGCCGGCGACCGGCGCGCGCAAGAATGTGTTCGACATGATCGGTGTCCGTCGCTGGAAATGGATGTGTGAAGCGCTTCAATCAGCCTGATGCGGAAGCGGGAGGGCGTGAGCCCTCCCGCGATTGCTCAGTTCTCGTTGGCGGTGATGGTCACGCCGAGAATGTCGGGCAGCGTCTGCGGCGCCATCATCGCGGTGCCCAGCACCTGGGCGAAGGGCACCGGCGCCGACGGCATCGCCGTCGCGCTGAGCGACTTGGGATCGTTGAGGAAGGTGGTCGCGGCGGCGGCGACCTTCTTCTGGAAACCGGGATTGTTGATCATCGACAGCATGAAGGGCAGGGCGCCGGTCAGCTGCTGCACGAACTCCTCGCGCGTGGCGCCGGCTTCCTTGGCCTGGTTGTCGAGGAGCCGGTCGACGAGCGAGCCGTTGTCGATGCGCAGCGTCAGGCTCTCCACGAGCAGGCCCTGCATCAGGCCCATCGCCTTTTCCGGATTGTCCTGGGCCGCGTCGAGCTGCTGAACCACCTCGCGGGTCAGGCCGTTGACGCGCAGCGTGGCGTTGATCGTGGCGGCGTTTTCGCCGGTGAGCGTCAGCTTCTCGATGTTGAGGGCGCCGCTTGCCGGATCCCAGTCGATCTTCATCTGCAGGCTCAGCATGACCTTGTCGTAGCCAAGGTCGGTGAGGGTCTTGCGCTCGTCCTCGTCAAGGGCGTCGGCGCTCACCTCCACGCCTTCCAGCGACAGCGAGCCGGCGGTGGGCAGGTCGCCGTCCATCCTGTCGACCACGGCGCTGGCCCGCGCGATGGGGATCGTGCCCTGGTCCTCGGTCTCGACGACGATGCCGGTCAGCTCGGCGCTCGAATATCCCGGCGCGATGGCGTCCGTCGTGGCCTTGGCCTTGACGCTGGCGGCCGAGGGCAGCACCGGCTTGACGATGGCGACGCGGGCAACGCGTGCGTTCACCTTGTCCTTGCCGTCCGTGTCGTCGATGGCGACGTCCGTCATCGTCATGGCGTCGGCCGACAGCTTGCCCTCGGCATCGACGCTGCCGCCCTCGATGGCGGTCTCGGCGATGGAGAGGTCGGACGTCTTGCCGTTGTCGTCGACGCTGGCGCGCAGGCCCGTGATGACGACGTCGCCGCCGCTGCCCGAGATCCCGTCATAGCCGGAGATCGTCGCGTTGCCGGCCTCCAGGATCTCCATGAAGGTGTCGGCGACCTGGTTGCCGGAGGCATCGAAGGCGAGCGCCGAGGGGGAGAGAAGGGGCGCGGCGAGCAGGAACGGGCTGGCCAGCGCGAGCGCGCGGACGCGGCGTAGGGGAAGATAGGTCATGCAGACGTCTCCGAATTTCGTTTGCTGTTATCCGCTCCCTGCCTGCGGAGCGCTACGATGCGTCAAATATGTCCCAAGGACAAGCCGCGCGCGAAGATTGTCCCGCGGAAACCAGGGCAGCGAAAGGGTTGCGTGCGCCGGGCTAGGATGCGGATGCCAAACGCTTTTCCGGCCATTCGGCCATGGCATTTGCGACCATTTCAAGGCCCGGCAGGCTGGCCTCGTTGCCAAGGTGCTGGATCGCGTGCGCCGAGGCCGCGCGGGCGAAGCGGAAATGCGCCTCCCAGTCCTGTCGGGGCCTGTCCTGTCCGGGCCAGTCCTGTGCGGGCCAGTCCTGTCTGGGGGTGGCGAGGAAAGAGTGGATATAGGCGCCGTGAAAGACGTCGCCGGCGCCATTGGTGTCGATGATCCGCTCGCGCGGCACGTCGAGGGCGGGCAGGTGCTTCGTCGGACCGCCATCCTCGTACCAGACGAGGCCCTCGTCGCCGAGCGTCACGCCGCCCACCCGGCAGCCCCTTTCGCGCAAAAGGTCGAGCGTCTCCTCCACGCTTGACCCCAGCTGCTCGCAGAAGCGGGCGGAGACGATGGCGACGTCGATGAAGCGCAGCAGCTCCTGCGTGTTCTCGCGCACCGCGCCGCCGTCGAGCGAGGTCAGGATGCCGGCCTCGCGTGCCGCGCGGGCATAATGGAGCGCGGCGTCCGGCATGTGCCCGTCCAGGTGCAGCGCCCGGCAGCCGTCGAGATTGAGAACCGGGAAGGGGTGCAGGAAATCATTGTCGCGGCAGCGCACGATGGCGCGCTTGCCACCCTTGGGCATGATGAAGGAGAGGGACGATTCGCGCACCTTGCGGCCATGCACCGAGATGCCGTATTTCGCCGCCATGTCGAGGAACATGCGCGCCAGCCAGTCGTCGGCCTGCGAGCACAAGAGGTCGGGGGCGATGCCCAGTTTCGCGCAGGCAAAAGCCGCCGTCACCGCGTTGCCGCCGAAACTGACGGCGTAGTCGCGGGCGATCGTCTTGTCGTCGCCGGTGGGCAGCGCGTCGGTCAGGAAGGTGATGTCGATATAGGCCTGGCCGATGAACAATGCCTGCATGCGGGGCTCCTCTGGCGCAAGATCAACGCAGGCGGCTAAGTGGCCGTGCGTCCGGAATTATTTTCACCGCGTCCGGCCCCTCTTCAGGGGTCATTTACGAAAGCGGCGCATAGTGGCACGGCTGTTCAATCCCGGATGATCGCGTGCCGCATCGCTATACCCGCTTCCTGAAAACGCTCGTGATCGCCCTCGGACTGGCGATCGCGCCCCTGATCGCGGCCAATTACATCCTCAACAACTATGCCGTAACACAGGCCGAAACCGAGATGAAGGCGGTGGCGGAGCGCTATGTGCTGCGCGCCGAGAAGGCCATCGGCGATGCCGTCCAGGTTCTCCAGGGCCTGCACCAGAACGGCTTCGTCACCTGTTCGGCCGCCGACCGCGCCGCCTTCCATGCCGGCCTGATCGAGGCGCCCTTCGTGCAGATGATCGGCGTCGTCAATTCCAGCGGCGTGCTGATGTGCAACGTGCCGGACGAGGCGAGCAGCGGCGAGCCGGTGCTGCCCGTGCTGCAGTCCGAATCGCCGCTGGTCGGCATCGGCATGCGCGACCGCGCCTATGAGGGCACCCGCGTCGCCCTGGTCAGCTGGCGGATCGGCAATGGCAGCCGGCTGCTTGCGGAAATCTCGCCGGTGGCGATCTCCATCGATCCGGGCCCGGAATACCTGCGCGCCCATCGCCATGTCGAGCTGCGCCTCGGCGACGGCGTCGTGTGGCTGCGCTCGGGCGAGTACGGCCGGCTCGATTCGCGCTCCGGCGAGCGCGAGCTCGTCGTCGAGGTCGCCTCGGCGAAATACCCGATGCTCGCCACCGTCACCGCGCCGGCCTCGGCCGCCGACAACCTGGTGCGCGATCTCAAGGTGGTCACGGCCATCGCCGCCGTCGGCTTCGCCATTCTCTTCGTCGCCGTCAGCGTCTGGTTCTCCTGGCGGCCGGAGAGCGAGGCCGAGGACGAGTTCGTCCAGTCGATCCGCCGGGGCGAGTTCGTGCCCTATTACCAGCCGGTGATGGACATCGAGACCGGCCGCCTGCGCGGCTGCGAGGTTCTGATGCGGTGGGCCCGGCCGGACGGCTCCGTCATTTCGCCCGGCGCCTTCATGACCTTCGCCGAGACCTCCGGCCACATCTTCGAGATGACCCGCCAGATCATGCGCAAGACGCGCGACGAGGTCGGCGACCTCTATTTCCAGAACCCGGAATTCAAGCTCTCGGTCAACCTCTTCGCCGGCCATTTCGAGGACCGGCGGATCGTCGAGGACATCATCGAGATCTACGGCGATTCCAAGATCGCCTTCCAGCAGATCGTCATGGAAGTGACCGAGCGCCAGCCTCTGTCGGACATGGACACGGCGCGCAAGATCATCGCCGAGATGCAGGCCGTGGGCGTGCGCGTCGCGCTCGACGACGTGGGCACCGGCCATGGCGGCTTCGCCTATCTGCAGAAGCTGGGCATCGACATCATCAAGATCGACAAGATGTTCATCGACAGCCTCGGCACCGACGACAATTCCACCACCATCGTCGACACGATGGTGGAGCTTGCCGACAACCTGGGCATGGGCATCATCGCCGAGGGCGTCGAGACGATGGAGCAGATCGAGCGGTTGCGCGAGCTTGGCGTCTCCGCCGCGCAGGGCTACATCTTCGCGCCGCCGCTGCCGGCGAAACTCTTCATCGACCTTGCCACCGCGCTCTCCGGCGGCAAGGCCGCCGGCGAAGAGGACGAGAGCGCCGAGGCCGTCGCCAAGGTGGCGTGAGGGAGGCTGGAGAGGGCGGGGGCAATCGATTTCGTCGCCCTTCCGCTTCAGGTCGCCCGGTCGCTTGCCCTTCCATCTCCTTCGCGATTGGGCTGAGCCGGGCACGCCGGAGTTTGACAAAGATTCCGGTTGTCTGATTATCTGTCCTCAGTCCGCGGACAAAGGACAGAAAGCCGGAGCCGGATGAAAAGCCAGGACATCGTCATATTGCTGAAGCTCGCGAGCCTGCAGGAGCAGGAAGATCTTGGCGTGCTTGAGAGCCCCGATGAAATGCCGGGACGCGAAGAACCCTATTCCGTTCGCGGTCTGGGGGCTTCGCTTGGTATCAGCAAGACAGAAGTGAGCGCCTCGCTCAATCGCAGCCTTGCGTCCGGCCTTGCGGTCAGGGACCGGGAGCGCGGCCGGGCGAAGCCCAGCAGGCGCAGCCTCTGTGACTTCATCATTCACGGCTTGAAGTTCGTGTTCCCGGCAAGACCCGGCGCGCCTCAACGCGGCGTTCCAACGGGTTTTGCCGCGCCCATGCTGCAAGGACGCCTCGTGAGCGCCGGCGACGATATCTATGTCTGGCCCGATGCGAAGGGGAGGACGCGGGGTCTGTCGGTCGAGCCCCTGTTCAGGTCCGTGCCGCAAGCGGCCGGGCAGGACGAAAGGCTGTACGAGTATCTCGCGCTTGTCGACGCGATCAGGCTCGGGCGGCAGCGCGAGGCCCATCTTGCCGCAGACCTCATCAGGAAAAGGCTCCTCAAGCGATGAGCGTCCTGGGCGTGGTTCTCGACATGCTTAAAACCGTCGCCGAGGCTCTCGGCGAGGACCTTCGGGTGAGGCTGGTCTTTGACGGGGAATGCCTCAACGAGACGCTTATTCGTCACTGGCCGAGGCTCGAGAGCGGATCAGCGCATGGAAGGAAGACCGCTGCAGCCGTCAACCGCACTCCTCGCCGGGCAATCTCACACCCAACCAGTTTGCCAGTCAAACGGCACCCGAGAAACAGGTTGCATAGGGCCAAACATCAACCCAAGACTCTCTCCAAAATCTGAGGAGACTTTGGATCAGGTCATTCGATCCCGCAATATCTATCGATAATCCCATCCAAGTCAATTCTAAACGAAAATATATTATCGGAACGAAAAACACTTCTTGCAGAGCCGATTTCTTCTATGTTTTTAGACGTATAATTATCAGAGTAACTGGTAATGGCGTCCACCATTACATCCTCATTCAGGCCGGTAAAAAAAAGAATCGCATTTCTGGAAGACCGAAACTCACCCTTCGTAGATCTACGCTTGGAAGGGCATATCCCCATGATCGATTCGCAGTTTCCAGTTTCACGGCAAACGACAATTTCTGAATTCCTAATATAAAAGTCTTCCGTTGCCACACTTATAGCAACTCCGAGTTTTCTCCCGCCGGCTTTTGATAAAGTAACGATCAAATCGCCCCTTTCTGTATATGAACCGTACTGATAAGCAACTATGTCTCCCGAATTGATAATCGGAGAAAATCCACCGGAAGCAACTCGAGCAGTATTATAATTTTGATCAATTGCGAAATTCATAAACAAAAGAATTATGTATACCAAAGGTACTGAAGTCGATCTTAATGTAATTTCGCGACGATTTTCTCTAAATTTTCTTACAGAAAATATGAAAAGAACTATAAATACTAAAACAGATAACAATGTAGAGTATTTAATATATATGAATCCAAAAATAACATTATCCTTGTTTCCAATAAAAATAATACAGTTTATAATTGATGCTATGTATAGAAACTTATTTGATCCAAAAAAGAAATTTCCCGAAAATGGCAATAGCATATTCATTGCTAATGCTGACGCATAAATTTTACTTTCACTTCTGTATTTCATGGAAAAGCTTCCATTTTTTATATTGAGAGTACGGCGACGGAATGTACAAAGATGGTAATCGCCTGCAAGTTCCGCATTTTGAAGCGGTTCGAGGCGACGTGGGATCGTTGTTGATTGAAACCTGTTTCGACCTGGTTGTCAGCGGTTCTCTTTTCGGTTTTGCCAGTGGTTCTGACACACTGCCGGGCAGGTCGTTGATCGAAGCCCTGAGGGGCGTTCGCCCGTTCAAGTTGCGGCCCTGATGCGGGTGCATGCCATTGTCGGTGGCGAGCCAGGCGCCGAGCGCCCTTCCGCATCACCTTGCAGGTTCTGGACACGTGGGAAAGGTCACTCGCAATATCAAGCAGGGACAGCTTGCGGCGTGCTACCTTGTCCTTCGTAGTCATGTTCGTTGGTACTTGGATTTGAGGTGTTCAACGACGCCATCAAACCCGCTCCAACGCGGCATGGCTGCGCCCTCTCAGGCGGGTCAAATATCAGGCGACTACTATCTCAGGACAGACTTTGGTGTCGAAGTTGTCCCTCTGGAAGATTCCGAGAATGCGGGGGATCGGCCCCGGCGGTCGAGTTCTTTTCGCACTTGATATCTGTTTATTGGGGTAGATATCCGCTGCTTCTTTCCAAGATCCTTGTGGGGGCTCCGTAAGTGCAGTTCTCTGATGAGCATGTTCTACGTTTTTCGCCTGCGTTCCAACATGGACAGAATTCAGCCTCACGGTTCAATCAATAACTCTGTCGGTTTTCCTGCGACGGGTTCACACCACCCCAAACGAAAACACCCCGCCGGGCGGTTCCGGCGGGGTGTTTTCGTGTCTCTTCGAAGGCCTGTCGGTGCGCGCCTCTGTCCGTATGGCAGGGCAGCACCGGGCAGGGCAGGAGCCTGAGGCCCGCCCTTACTCGCCCGGTGTCCAGGGCTGGTAGTCGCCGGTGACCTGCGGGCGCTTGTCGCCGGTCAGGATCGAGCCCTTGGGGCGGTAGGCGGCATGCGTGCCGGTGCGGTTGGGGATGTGCGGGGCTTCCCAGGCGCGCGGGGCGTAGTCGGTCTCGCTCGGGGCGACATCCGTGCGGTGGTGCATCCAGCCGTGCCAGCCGGGCGGGATCGTCGAGGCTTCCGCGAGGCCGTCATAGATCACCCAGCGCTTCTTGCCGCCGCGCTCGCGGTAGTAGGAATTGCCGAACTCGTCCTTGCCCACGAACTCGCCCTTGCGCCATGTGAAGAGGCGCGTGCCCCAAGTGGCGCTGTTCCACCAGGTGAAGAATTGCAGCAGGGTTTTCATCGGCTCGCCGTCTCATTTGATCCCGTTGTCCTCGCATAGCGCACCCTTGCGCGTTGCGCAATGCGGCGGGGCGTCCGCAGGCGGGGCGGCAGGCCTTGCGGGCGGTGGCGGGGGAGCGCTGCCTGCCCCGGGGGGCGGGCCGTGGCGTCTTCTCTTTCTTTTCGTCCCGGGCGGCTCTTTTCAGGCGGCGTTCTTGTCGCGCTTGGGCCGCACGGTGGCGAAGCCCGCCCGGCCGCTTTTCTGTCCGGTCTTCTGTCCCCCGGCCATGTCGCCAGCCGCCACCTCGTGCACCGGGGGGTGTGCCGTTTCCGGCTTTCCGGCCAGGCTCTGCGGCACGTCGCGGCGCGTCACGGCGGGCTTGACGGTGACGACATTGCGGCCGTTGCCGATCTGCTGCCACTTGCGCGCCTTGGCGTCGAGACTGTCGGCGACGCCGTCGATGACATAGCGCCCGTCCTCGCCCATCACCAGCGGGCGCGCGTCGCGCAGCGTCCACATCAGCCGGTCGTAAAGGGCGGAGGGCGACAGCGGCTTGGTCAGGACGTGCTGGGCGCCGTCGCGCAGGATCCGGTCGATCAGGGTGCGGGTGCCGTGCGCGGTGCAGAACATCACCGGCAGGAAGCACAGCGGCGCCATCTTGCGCTGGCGGATGGCGCGCAGCAGGGCGACGCCGCTCATCGGTTTCATCCGCCAGTCGGTGATGATGAAATTGGGCGGGTCGAGCCGCATCACCTCGAGCGCCGCCTCGGCGGTGTCGAAGGTCCTGACCCGGCGCACGCGGAACGACAGCAGCGTCGATCGCAGGATCGCCTGCATCGGCTTGGAATCGTCGACGACGACGACATCGAGATCGCCGATGTCCAGTCCGTATGCGTAATGCCGCGTCATCCGAGCCACGTTGCCATCCCGGTTGGAGGTCCTTGGGAGGCATTTAGAGCACAGCCGGATTTCCCCGCGATTGAGGGGAACAAGACGATTCTCAGACAGTTTTGCTAAAATTGAATCAGTATCGCTGTTATATTGGCAAAACAGACGTGATTCTGTTTTTCGCTGGCGCTGTTTCAGGCTGTTTTTGGCCGATTTTGGCGCAAACGGGGACAGATCCGCGCTATCCCCGGAGTGTTCCGGGGCGCCCCGGACGGCTCCGTTTTTCGGGGCGGTTTTCGGGACGGGAAGACAGCCAATCCCCGCAAG
This sequence comes from Stappia sp., assembly GCF_965276915.1. Classification (GTDB taxonomy): domain Bacteria; phylum Pseudomonadota; class Alphaproteobacteria; order Rhizobiales; family Stappiaceae; genus Stappia. The sequence goes on along the minus strand of NZ_OZ255709.1, from coordinate 3,449,883 downwards.
CGGCGGTGTGGCGGCGCTCCCGTCTAGCGAGGCCGGAGAGACGCCGGGCAGGGCAGAGGGCCACTTGCAAGGCCTATCTGGCGGCCAAGCCGGCAAAGCACCCGTCATCCTCGTTATCCACACGCACACACTACATTTGGGGTCTGGCCGGGACGTGACCACAATAGATGGATTTGGGTGCTTGACGCTCACCGGCGATTCACCCTAACGTCCGGGTGTCGGATAAATCGCAGACAGGTTGGGGCTTCGACCCCGCGTCCTCATCAACTGCAAGCGTATGGTCCCCGGAGCGATCCGGGTTTCGGCATGGCGACCGCGGCGGTTCGCGATGCGGGAAAATTGCGCCTTGCGTTGACGATATGTCGTGACAATTGGGCGATGATCTACTATATATAGTGCTCATCCTTCACACATGACCGCGCGCTCAAGCGCGGCGACATCACAGGGCGGCGGGGACAAGGGCTTGCGCATCATCAGGTGCGCGGCCCGGCGGCATGGCCGCCTCGCACCGGGCGCCGGCGTCTTGCCGCGCGCCGCTCCACCGGCGGCCTTGGCCGCGAATGAACACCCACGGCCCGCGGGGCCGATGCACGTTAAGGGGGCTTTTGGATGAAGATCGAGCGGCGTTACACGAAGGGCGGCCAGTCGCCCTATGCCGAGATCGCGTTTCGCGTGGCCACAAGCGAAATTCGGAATCCGGACGGCTCGATCGTCTTCCGGCTTGAAAACATTGACGTTCCTGCGCAGTTCTCGCAGGTCGCCGCGGATATCCTGGCGCAGAAATATTTCCGCAAGGCCGGCGTTCCCGCCCGCCTGAAGCCGGTCGAGGAGAACACCGTTCCCTCCTGGCTGTGGCGGCAGGAAGCCGACCTTGCGGCGCTCGAGGCGCTGCCCGAGGAGGAGCGCTACGGCTCCGAGATCGATGCCCGCCAGGTCTTCGACCGGCTCGCCGGCACCTGGACCTACTGGGGCTGGAAGGGCGGATATTTCGACAGCGAGGCGGACGCGCAGACTTTCTACGACGAGCTCCGCTACATGCTCGCCACCCAGAAGGTGGCGCCGAACTCGCCGCAATGGTTCAACACCGGCCTGCACTGGGCCTATGGCATCGACGGCCCGAGCCAGGGGCATTTCTACGTTGATTTTCAAACAGGTGAGCTGACCCGCTCGGCCACCGCCTACGAGCATCCGCAGCCGCATGCCTGCTTCATCCAGTCGGTGCAGGACGATCTCGTCAACGAGAACGGCATCATGGACCTGTGGGTGCGCGAGGCGCGCCTGTTCAAGTACGGATCGGGGACAGGCTCCAACTTCTCCCGCGTGCGCGGCGAGGGCGAGAGGCTTTCGGGCGGCGGCAAGTCGTCCGGCCTGATGAGCTTCCTCAAGATCGGCGACCGGGCCGCCGGCGCCATCAAGTCGGGCGGCACGACGCGCCGCGCCGCCAAGATGGTGGTGGTCGATGTCGATCACCCCGACATCGAGGACTACATCACCTGGAAGGTCCGCGAGGAGCAGAAGGTGGCCGCCCTCGTCACCGGCTCGAAGATCTGCCAGAAGCACCTGACCGCGATCATGAAGGCCTGCGTCAATTGCGAGGCCGACAACGGCGACTGCTTCGATCCGGCGAAGAACCCGGCATTGAAGCGCGAGATCCGCGCCGCCAAGAAGATGATGGTGCCGGAGAACTACATCCAGCGCGTCATCCAGTTCGCCCGCCAGGGTTTCACGAAGATCGAGTTCCCGACCTACAACACGGACTGGGATTCGGAAGCCTACCTGACGGTTTCGGGCCAGAACTCGAACAACTCGGTGCGCGTCACCGACGGCTTCCTGACCTCCGTGATCGAGGACGGCGACTGGAACCTGACCGCCCGCAAGGACGGCCGCGTCACCAAGACGCTGAAGGCCCGCGAATTGTGGGAGCAGATCGGCTATGCGGCCTGGGCCTCGGCCGATCCGGGCATCCAGTACCACACGACCATCAACGACTGGCACACCTGCCCGGCCTCGGGCGAGATCCGCGCCTCGAACCCGTGCTCCGAGTACATGTTCCTCGACGACACGGCCTGCAACCTGGCGTCGCTGAACCTTCTGCAGTTCCGCGGCAAGGACGGCGTGTTCGACGTCGAGGCCTATGAGCACGGCGTGCGCCTGTGGACCATGGTGCTCGAGATCTCGGTGCTGATGGCTCAGTTCCCGTCGAAGGAGATCGCGGAGCTCTCCTATCGCTACCGCACGCTCGGCCTTGGCTACGCCAATATCGGCGGGCTGCTGATGACCTCCGGCATTCCCTATGATAGCGACGAGGGGCGGGCGATCTGCGGCGCGCTCACCGCGATCATGACCGGCGTTTCCTATGCGACCTCGGCGGAAATGGCGGGCGAACTCGGCCCGTTCCCGGGCTATGCGGACAATGCCGGGCACATGCTGCGCGTCATCCGCAACCACCGCCGCGCCGCCCATGGCGAGAGCGAGGGCTACGAGGGGCTGAGCACCAACCCGGTGCCGCTCGACCATGCGTCCTGCGCCGACAAGGTGCTGGTCGAGCGGGCGAAGGCGGCCTGGGACCTGGCGCTGGAGCTGGGCGAGAAGCACGGCTACCGCAACGCCCAGTCGACGGTGATCGCGCCGACCGGCACGATCGGCCTCGTGATGGATTGCGACACGACCGGCATCGAGCCCGACTTCGCGCTGGTGAAGTTCAAGAAGCTGGCCGGTGGCGGCTACTTCAAGATCATCAACCGGGCGGTCCCCGAAGCCCTGCGCACGCTCGGCTATTCCGAGAGCGAGATCGCCGAGATGGAGGCCTACGCGGTCGGTCACGGCACGCTCGACCAGGCCCCGGCCGTCAACCCCGGCCGCCTGCGCGCCAAGGGGTTCACCGACGCCGCTCTTGAGAAGGTGGGGGGCGCGCTGAAGTCGGCCTTCGACATCAAGTTCGTCTTCAACCGCTGGACGCTCGGCGACGACTTCCTGACCGGCGCGCTGAACGTGCCGGCCGAGAAGCTCGACGATCCGGATTTCGAGCTGCTGGCGCATCTCGGCTTCTCGCGCGCCGATATCGAGCAGGCCAACACCCATGTCTGCGGCGCGATGACGCTGGAAGGCGCGCCGTTCCTCAAGCAGGAACACTACGCGGTCTTCGATTGCGCCAATCCGTGCGGCCGCCTGGGCAAGCGGTTCCTGTCGGTGGAGAGCCACATCCGCATGATGGCGGCGGCCCAGCCGTTCATCTCCGGCGCGATCTCCAAGACGATCAACATGCCGAACGACGCGACGGTCTCCGATTGCGCCGAGGCCTACATGCTGTCCTGGCGCCTGGCGCTGAAGGCCAACGCGCTCTACCGCGACGGCTCGAAGCTGAGCCAGCCGCTCAACTCCCAGCTTCTCGCCGACAGCGACGATGACGAGGAGGATGCGGTCGAGGCGCTGATGGCGCAGCCGCAGGCGGCACGGGCCGAGATGGTGGCGGAACGCATTGTCGAGCGTATCGTCGAGCGGGTGGTGGAACGCACCGTGCGCGAGCGCGAGAAGATGCCGGACCGGCGCAAGGGCTACACCCAGAAGGCGCGTGTCGGCGGCCACAAGGTCTATCTCACCACGGGCGAGTATGGCGACGGCCGTCTCGGCGAGATCTTCATCGACATGCACAAGGAAGGCGCTGCCTTCCGCTCGTTGATGAACAATTTCGCCATCGCCATCTCGCTCGGCCTCCAGTACGGCGTGCCGCTCGAGGAATATGTCGACGCCTTCACCTTCACCCGGTTCGAGCCGGCCGGCATGGTGCAGGGCAACGAGGCGATCAAGAACGCGACCTCGATCCTCGACTACATCTTCCGCGAATTGGCGGTCTCCTATCTGGACCGGCACGACCTGGCGCATGTCTCGCCGGAATCGCTGTCGACCACGTCGATCAGCGGCGGCGAGAACGAAGGCCGTCCGGCCGGCACCGCGCATAGCGGCGTCGTGTCCAAGGGACTGGTGCGCGGCCAGACGGAGCGCTTCCGCCTTGTCGGCACCCCGGGTGAGCCGGCCGGCGCGCTTGGCGCTGGCGAGAGCGGCGGCACCAAGGGCGGTACGGCCTCGGCGATTGCCACCAGTGGCATCCATGGCCGCACGGCGGCGGTCGCGACCGCCTTCAAGCGGGAGGTGGACGTGGCACCGGAGACGGATGTCGCCGTCGGCACCGCGGCGCCCGCCAGGGCAAACCAGGCGCAGCAGATCGCCAAGGCCCGGATGCAGGGCTACGAGGGCGAGAGCTGCATGGAATGCGGCAACTTCACCATGGTCAGGAACGGCACCTGCCTGAAATGCGACACCTGCGGCTCGACGAGCGGCTGCAGCTGATAGAGGCGGCGGGAGGCCGGCTGGAAGGCCGGTCCCCCGCTGTTCGGTATACGAGACACAAAACCCGTCCGGCAGCGATGCCGGGCGGGTTTTTGTTTTCAGGAACAAGGCGCAAGGCGTGGCGGCCGGGTCTCACCCGTCATTCCGGACAAGCGCGGCGAAGCCGGCGCGCCGATCCGGAAACCAGTGGATCAGCGCGGGCGCAGCCCGCTCTCCTCACAAGGAAGCCGGCAGGACGCGCCTGCGGCGCGGCTGACACGCTGGATGCCGGATCCGGCCATGCGCCTTGCGGCGCAGACCGTCCGGCATGACGGGAGCATGAGGAGCCCGAACCGGCCCTTGCATAGGCGGTCTTGCGGTCAGCAGGTCGTTCCCCGATCGTTTATTCTTATTCACGCTCTCCGGAGGTAGACGCAGTTTCAGCCCGAAATACTCTGTGTGACCTGCGATCCTCATTTCCCGGTGGGTGCCTGCGGGGTGGTCGCATAACGAAGGTTTTTGCATTCTTGCCCCCACGCCACATCAGTGCGGCGCCGGTGGGAGAACCGAAGATGACCAGCCTCACGGACGACGAGATGGACGCTTGGCTCGACCGGTTCACCGAAGCGATGGCGCGGCCGGGCGAGGCCGAGGAGGCGTACTTTGCGCGGCGGCGTGAACTCGGCCTTGGCGTCGGCCTTGATGACGATGGCAACCTTGTGCGCGCGCCCGAACCCGAGGGCTGAGCGCCTGTCCATACGGCGGAGCCTTTCCCGCCCGCCGCGCTGCCGCGCTCCGCGGACAAAATGTGATCCGCCAAAGCCCCCTCGCGTAAACCGAAAGGAAAGCGTCTTCGCCGGACGCTTCTGCCGACGTCCGTGGTCGTCGGTAGTCGTCCTGACGTCGATATCAGTGCCGGATGGTCGGAAAACTGTGGTAGGATCAGGCACTTCGCGGGTTGTTGGCCGGTTTTCTGGTCGGTTTGCAGGCATGAGCCAACCGGCAGGCGCCAGGCTCTTCGTTCCGCTTCTTTCGGCGGTTCCGGACCATGGGCCATGGCTGACGGAGGCGTTGCAGGAGGCACCGGGAAGGCAAGGGGAGGTAACGGTATGGTGACCGGTCGTTTTGCCCTGGTTCTTGCGATCGTTTTGCCGCTCATGGCGGCAGGCGGGTTTTCCGCTTCGGCTTTGGCGATGGAGCCGGTGCCGGGCACGAAGGTCGGTACCGATCTCAACGAGATCGTCATGAACCTTGCCGAATCCGGCTATACCACCCTGCGCTACATGAACAAGGACGGGCGCATCGAGATCGTGGCGCGCAAGGAGGGCCGGCGCTTCTTCCTGCTGGTCGACGGCGCGAGCGGCATCATCGTGACCGTCGTGCCGGAAGGCGGCGATCCCCTGCTGGAGAAGCCCGAGACCTCTCCGGGGGACGACAGTTCCTCGAGCATTGGCGAGAAGGGACACTTGTCGAAGGCCGCGCCGCTCTCCGGCGAAGGCACGCGCCAGGTCCCCGCGCGGACGGTGTCCTAGGCAGCAATGACAATCACAGGTACTGCTCGATCAGGGCCGTGACCTCGCGGTCGCGCGCGCCCTCGCTCTCTCCCCCGAACACCACTGCAATCACCTGCCGTCCGCCGCGCCTTGCGGAGGCGGCGAGATTGTAGCCCGACAGGCGGATATAGCCGGTCTTGATGCCGTCGACGCCGGCGACGCGGCCGAGCAGGTTGTTGGTCGCCTCGAACGTGCGGCCGTTATAGGCGAAGCTGCGGGCGGTGAAGGCGCGGGCGCGGTTGGCGTGGCGGCTCTTCAGGGCCCGCGACAGGATCGCCATGTCGCGCGCCGTCGTCACCTGGCGTGGATCGGGAAGGCCCGAGGCATTGACGAAATGGGTGCGCCGCATGCCCAGCGCCCGGGCCTTGGAGGTCATGGAGCGGGCGAAGGCGTCTTCGGAGCCGCCGAGGTTTTCGGCAACAGTGACGGCAACATCATTGGCCGACTTGACCGCCAGCGCCTGGATGGCCTGCGAAACGGTGATCGTCCCGCCTTGCCTGAGGCCGATCTTCGCCGGCGGCTGTCCGGCGGCGCGGGCCGAAACCGAAAGCTGTGTGTCGAGGGAGACCCGGCCTTCCGATACGGCGTCGAACAACAGGTAGAGCGTCATCATCTTGGTCAGGGAGGCGGGATAGCGCAGGGCGTCCGCCTGTTCCTCGTGCAGGACGCTGCCGCTCGCCGCGTCGATGACGATCGCGGCATGGGCGCGAGGCTCCGCCTGTCCGGGAGGGGCGAAGGCAAGCGCCGGACCGGCGCTTGTCGTGGCGGTGCCCGGCAGGGCGGGCAGGGTGGCCGTCTGCACGGCGGCAGCGTTCGCCGATACGGAGGTGCCGGCCGGCCTGCCGGCCGTCTGGCAAGCGGCCAGCGCAAGGCTCAGCGACAGGACGGTCGCGATCCGCGACCAGGACCGCTCCGGGGTCCCGCATGCCTGCGCCTTGTGCGGCGATGCGCGTCTGCCAGTCACCTTGCCAGTCACCTTGCCAGTCACCTTGCCAGTCATTTTGCCAGCCACCATGTCAGCCAACTTGCCAACCACCTTGCCAGTCACTTTGGATGTCTCCGCTTGCCGGGAAGTCCGGCGGCCCTGTCGGCGCGCACCATATCGGATCGGGACGGGGGGAAAAAGCCGGGAGAGGACGGCCCCGGCCGATTGTTGCGCGGGGGGCAGGAGAGGCACGGCGCACCCGGCTCGTTTCCATCGCGTTTTCATGGTATGATATGACATGGGCAAGAAGGGCTGGATCCGGACAAGACGTCTGAAGACCCTGCCGAACCCGGCCGCAAGCACCGGCAAGGTGTTTACCGGGAGGGGAATGCTCGCGCTGTTGCTGCTTGTCGCGCTGCCGGCCTTGCCCGGCCTTACGGGGCAAACGGACACTGCCAGGGCGGGCGAGATCCGGCAGGCGGGCGCAAACATGAACTGCACCTGCCGCTTCTTCGGAACCGACTACAAGCTCGGCGACATGGTCTGCCTGCGCGGGCCCGACGGGCCGAGGATGGCCCGCTGTTCGATGAACCTCAACAACACGGCCTGGAAGACACTGGAACGCTCCTGCCCGACATCGCTCAGGCAGTCGCCGCGCGGCGACACGACCACGCTGGCCGGCCTGCCCGCAACGCATTGAGCCACCGTTCCGGGTTGGCCGCAGGCGGCGCAACCCTGGCCGCCATATTCAGGCGGCGAGATCCACCCACACAGGAACATGGTCCGAGGGCTTTTCCCAGCCGCGCACATGCACGTCGATGCCGACGCCTTCCAGGACATCGGTCGCCTCGGGCGACAGCAGCACGTGGTCGATGCGAATGCCGTTGTTCTTCTGCCATGCGCCGGCCTGGTAATCCCAGAAAGTGTAGACGCCGTCCTCCTGGTTGGTGGCACGCACGGCATCGGTCAGGCCAAGCGCGAGCAGGGCCCGGTAGGCGCCGCGGCTTTCCGGCTGGAACAGGGCATCGCCCGTCCAGTTCTCCGGATGGCGGGCATCGCGCGGGTCGGGGATGACGTTGTAGTCGCCGAGGAGGACAAAGCGCTCCTCCTCCTCGAGGCGCATGCGGGCATGACGGACCAGACGGTCCATCCAGCCGAGCTTGTAGGGAAATTTTTCGGTGCCGAGCGGATTGCCGTTCGGCAGGTAGAGACAGCCGACGCGCAAGGGACGCCCGTCCGTCTCGATGCGGGCCTCGATGTAGCGGGCCTGCTCGTCGCTGTCGTCGCCGGGCAGGCCGCGCCGGATATCCGTCAGGGGGACACGGCTCAGAAAGGCGACGCCGTTGAAGCCCTTCTGCCCGTGCGTCTCGACCTGGTAGCCCGCCTCCTCGAAGGCGGCGCGGGGAAAGCCCTCGTCGACCGACTTGATCTCCTGCAGGCAGGCGAGGTCGGGTTTCGCCTCGTCGAGCCAGGCAAGCGTTGTCTCAAGGCGCGCCTTGACGCCGTTGATGTTCCAGGTGGCGATTTTCAACGGCGTCGGTCCTTTGGATCGGTAGGCGGAAGGTCAGATCGAGAAGCTGGTGCCGCAACCGCAACCGGCGGCGGCGAGCGGATTGCGGATCTGGAAGGACTGGCCCATCAGGTCATCGACGAAATCGATGACCGAGCCGCTCATGTATTGCAGCGAGACCGGGTCGATGAGCACGCTCGCGCCGTCGCGGGCGATGACGAGGTCGTCGCTCTCCTGCTCCCGCACGAGGTCGTATTTGTACTGGAAACCCGAACAGCCGCCGCCCTCGACGCTGACGCGCAGGCTGGTTCCTTCCGGTTCCGCGGAAAGGATGCGGGCAATGCGCTTCACCGCCGTGTCGCTGAGGTCGACCGTCTCGGGCGTCGCGTCCGTGATGTGATCCGCCATGGTCATGCTCTTCCGTTTTTTCGGGCGCTGCCGGTGCCGGCGGGGCAATGTCTCCCCGGGCAGCGGACGGCTCCGGTGCTTGCCGCGCCGGGTGATCCGGCCGGGCGGCTTGCGGCTTGCGGGAAATCGCATGCTCCGAGCAAGGCCGCCCTGTGCAAGGCGTTAGTGAATAGGTATGAACAGCGCGGGCATGCGTCAACAGTCTCGCTGCCCGAAAGCGTACGCGATCCTCGCGCACGTCTATCTCCGGCAGACGACCAGGAGGCCTCATGACCGCACCGCTTGGCTATGGAGCCCAGCCGCGCGCCGCCTACGCCACCGACCCGGACAGAAGCGCCGGACGCCTGGTGCCCGAGGCGGAGAGCCCGACCCGCACGCCGTTTCAGCGCGACCGCGACAGGATCATACACTCCACCGCGTTTCGCCGCCTCAAGCACAAGACACAGGTCTTCGTCTATCACGAGGGCGACCATTTCCGCACGCGGCTGACCCACACGATCGAGGTGTCGCAGATCGCCCGCTCGCTCGCCCGGGCCATGCGGCTCGACGAGGATCTGGCCGAATGCCTGGCGCTTGCCCACGATCTTGGCCACACGCCGTTCGGACATGAGGGGGAAGACGTCATGGACGCCGCGATGGCGCCTTTCGGCGGTTTCGACCACAATGCCCAGTCGCTGCGCGTCGTCACCGTGCTGGAGCGTCGCTATGCCGAGTTCGACGGGCTGAACCTCAGCTGGGAGACGCTGGAGGGGCTGGTCAAGCACAACGGGCCGCTTGTCGACGGAAACGGGCATCCGCTCGGCAAGTTCAAGGATACGGGGCTGCCTTTCGCCATCCGCCAATATGCGCAGAAGCAGGACCTGCGCCTCGACAGCTGGCCGAGCGCCGAGGCACAGGCCGCCGCGATCGCCGACGACATCGCCTATGACGCGCATGATCTCGACGACGGGTTGCGCGCCGGGCTGCTCAGCATCGAGCAAATGCGCGAGGTGCCGTTCCTGGCCCGGATCCTTGAGGAGGTCGACGCGCGCTATCCGCAGCTGGAAGAGGCGCGGCGCATTCACGAGATCGTGCGCCGCTCGATCACCCGGATGGTCGAGGACGTGATCGGCGAATCCCTGCGCCGGCTTGCAGCGCTCTCTCCCGGAGATGCGGAGGACATCCGCGCGGCGGGAGCGCCCGTTGTCGCCTTCTCCGAGGAGATGGCGGCACGCGAGCGAGAGGTGAAAGCCTTCCTGTTCGCCAATCTCTACCGGCACGAGACGATGCTCGCCGTCCGCCGACAGGTGGCCGGAGTGGTCCGCGACCTGTTCAAGGCCTACATGAGCGAGCCGGCAGAACTGCCGGAGGAATGGCGGCGCGGTCTCGAGCAGGACGACGACACCCGGCGGGCGCGGCGGGTGTGCGATTTCATCGCCGGGATGACCGACCGTTTCGCCGTCGACGAGCATCGCCGGCTGTTTGACCACACTCCCGATTTGGGATAGGCCCGCCGCGCGGTATACGCCGCTTTTCCAACCGGCCCCGACACGGCCGAACCAGACCAGACCGGATTGCGGCCCACGGGACGTAATCCTCTCCACGGACACAAGAACGCGATGAACATCTTCAGCCACTATGCCGAGCTTGTGCGGGCCGCGATCCTCGAACTCCATCCGGGAGGGGAGGTCGGAGCGGACCTGTTGCAGCGATGCGTGGTGGAGCCGCCGCGCGACAGCGCCCATGGCGATCTTGCGACCAATGCGGCGATGGTGCTGGCAAAGCCGCTGAAGACCAATCCGCGCGCGCTGGCCGAAAGCCTTGGCGCCGTTCTGGCGCGCAACGAGGATATCGTCAGCGCCGAGGTCGCGGGTCCGGGCTTCATCAACCTGCGGCTTGCCGACAGCGTCTGGGCGCGGGTGCTGAAGGCGGTGCTGGAGAGCGGTACCGACTTCGGGCGCTCGGCCATGGGCGGCGGGCTGAAGGTCAATGTCGAATACGTGTCGGCCAATCCGACCGGGCCGATGCATGTCGGCCATTGCCGGGGCGCCGTTGTGGGCGATGCGCTTGCTTCCCTGCTCGATTTCGCGGGCTATGACGTCACCCGCGAGTATTACATCAACGATGCGGGCTCCCAGGTCGACGTGCTCGCCAATTCCGCATTCCTGCGTTACCGCGAGGCGCTGGGCGAGGATATCGGCGCGATCCCGGAAGGGCTCTATCCGGGCGACTATCTGGTGCCGGTCGGCAAGGCGCTTGCGGACGAACATGGCGATGCGCTTCTGGCCATGAGCGATGCCGAGCGTCTGCCCCTGGTCGAGGAAGCCACGATCGCGGCGATGATGGGACTGATCCGCGCGGACCTGGCGCTGCTCAACGTCCATCACGAGGAGTTCTTTTCCGAACGCACCCTGCATGCGCGGGGCGAGGGCAACAGCTCGCCGATCGACCGGATGCTCGATGAACTGCGCGCGCGCGACTTCGTCTATGAAGGCACGCTGCCGCCGCCCAAGGGGCAGCTGCCCGAAGACTGGGAAGACCGCGAGCAGACGCTGTTTCGCGCCACCGCCTTTGGCGACGACATCGACCGGCCGCTGAAGAAGTCGGACGGTTCCTACACGTATTTCGCCGCCGACGTTGCCTATTTCCTGTCGAAATACGAGCGCGGCTTCAAGGAAATGATCTTCATCCTGGGCGCCGACCACGGCGGCTACGTGAAGCGGCTGGAGGCGGTCGGCCGGGCGATTTCGGGCGGCGATGCCAAGGTGATCGTGCGGCTTTGCCAGCTGGTGAAGCTGTTCCGCGCCGGCGAGCAGGTGACCATGTCGAAGCGGTCGGGCGAGTTCATCACGCTGCGCGAGGTTGTCGAGGAGGTCGGCTGCGATCCCGTGCGCTTCATGATGCTGTATCGCAAGAACGACGCGCCGCTGGACTTCGATTTCAAGAAGGTGACGGAACAGTCGAAGGACAATCCCGTCTTCTACGTGCAATACGGCCATGCACGTTGCAGCTCGGTATTGCGTCAGGCGGGCGAGGAATTCGGGGGCATCGATCTCTCGGCGAAGGCCTTGTCGGACATCGACTTTTCCGGCCTCACCGATTCGGGCGAGCGCGACATCGCGGCGAAGCTTGCGGCATGGCCGCGGCTTGTGGAAAGCGCGGCGGAAGCACACGAGCCGCACCGGGTGTCTTTCTACCTGCACGAACTGGCCAGTGCCCTGCATTCTCAATGGAATAAAGGCAAGGATTCGCCGCAATTACGTTTTATTAACGCTGAAGATCGACAAACAACACTGGCCCGCCTTGGTCTCGTACGTGCGGTCTCCCTTGTTCTAGCCTCCGGCCTTGGCATTCTTGGCGTGGCGGCTCCTGAGGAGATGCGGTAGGGCGGGGTGTCATGTCGGCGCGTACGCGCGCCGCAGCCAGCGGGGAAGTCCTCAGCACCATGTCCAATCGCTCGAACTATCCGGCCGGAGGTCCCGACCCGCGCGACGACCGCTATCGCGCCGATGACGGGCATGCCGGGTTCGACGAGGATCCGCTTGTCGAGCTCGCACGCATTGTCAGCGAGGGGAACGCGAAGTACCGGCCTGTCGCGCTGGTGGATCCCGCCGAGGTCGACGAGCCCGAAGCACCGCGCGGCAGCTACGACGCGCGCCGGGACCTGATCGACCACGAAGCCTGGGCGCGTGACCTGGAGGCCGGCCTTTCGGACGATTTCGGCGGCTATGCGCCGGAGCCCGCGTATCGCGAGGAACCGGCGGCGGATGCCGGATATTCCGAAGAGGGCTATTACGAAGAGCCTTATGCGGACGATGCCGGTCCGGCGCCGCAAGCCTATGCGGAAGAGGTTTACGAGCCGCGGGTGCATGCTCCCCGGGAGCCGGCGGTCCACGACCCCTATGCGTCCGAACCCGTCCACACTCCGCAGGCTTATGCACCGCATGACCCCTACGAACCCGCGGCCTATGCGGACGAGGGCCATGCCGGAGCGGACGAGGCCGATGCCGGCCACCATGGCTGGGCCCATGGCGCCGAAGCCTATCCGGGCGAAGGCGCGCCCCTTGATCCGGTCTTCGATCCGCGTTCAGTCACGCCCGAACCGGCCCTGCCGGCCGATGCCTATGGCCAACAACCGGTTGCACCTGCCGGCCATGCCGAAGAGTTTGCCGCCGAACCCTACGCCGAACCCTACGCCGACCCCTACAGGGACGAGGCGCGCTTCGACGAGGCCGATCTCGGCGCTCCGACCCGCGATCCCTATGAGGGCCAGGTCCCGATGCAGTCGGCATTCGGCGCGCCGGCCGGTTTCGACACCGATTTCGATGCGACGCCGACCCGCGAACGGGCGCTGACCGACGACCTGAGCGCATCGCTCGAAGACGAACTGCTTGGCGCGATGGGGGCCGGCCGGCCGCAGGCCGGCGCGCCTGTCCAGCCGCAGGACGATCCCTATCAGGTCGATTCGCGCTACCCGGCACAGGCAAGCGGATATGCCGGGGAACCCGCGTTCGAGGACGAGCAGCTTGACGACCTGCTGCTGGAAGACGATCGGCTGCTGGCGACGCCGGCGCAGGGGTCTCATGCATCCGCCTATGCGGGCGAAGGCTTTGACGAGGCTGTCGACGATATCTTCCAGAGCGATCCCGAGGCCCCGCCGCCGCCGGGCGGATACGATCTCGACGAGGTTGCCCAGGCCATGCGCGAGGGCGATCCGCAGCTGGGCGGTCATGGCGTGCTGCCGCCGCATTCCCAGGGCGGGGAAGAGGCGGCGCCCGAACAGAAATCGCGCCGCGGGCTCTATGCGGCCGCCGCGGTTCTGGGACTTGTCGTGCTTGGCGGCGGCGCGTTCGCCGTCATGGACTTCGGCGACGAGGCCAGCGGTCCGCCGCCGGTGATCACCTCCGATGGCGAGCCGATGAAGGTCTACCCGGAAGGGCAGGAGCCGCCGGCGAACGGGCAGAGCAAACTGATCTACGACCGTGTCGGCGGCGTCGAAACGCCGCGCGACGAGCGTCTGGTCCTGCAGGACCAGACGCCCGTGGCATCGCTGCCGCCGGCGCCGGACACCGCGGGCACCTCGCAAAGCAATGTTCCGGCGGGACCGCGCCGTGTGCGCACGGTCGTCGTGCGTCCGGACGGCACCATCATTTCCAGCGACGAGCCGGTGACCGCCGGCCCGGAAACCCAACCCGATGCCGCCGCCCAGCCGGGTGCGGTGACGACACCGGCCGATCTCCGGGTGCCGGGCACCGATGCCGCGCCGCGCGTGGTGGGCACGGATGCCGGTCAGCAACCCGTCGTGCCGGCCGCAGGACAGAACGCGGGGCAGACCGCACAGCAGGTCGCCGATGCCGCGCGTCAGGTGCGCACCACGGCGATCGTGCCGGATGGCGGACCGGCAACGCAGGCCCCGGGCGACGTTTCGGCCGCGACCGCGAGCACGACCGGCACCGATGCGCCGGCCAACGTGCCGCGCATCAAGCCGGGCGATATCGACACGCTCGCTTCGAGCGCGGCGCCGCCGCTTGCCGTCAACCGACAGGCAACGCCGGCGAGCAGCTCCCCGGCACCGCTCGACCTGACGGCCCAGGCGGGTCGCGCCCAAAACACGCAGAGCGCGCCCGCGGCACCGGTGCAAACCGCTTCCGCTCCGGCGGCAAGCAGCGCCTCGATCCCGTCCGGCGCCTATATCGTGCAGGTTTCCTCGCAGCGCACGCAGGAACAGGCGCAGACCGCGTTCAACGATCTGCAGCGGCGCTACGGTTCGGTCCTTGGCGGTGTGTCGCCGGTGATCCAGCGGGCCGATCTGGGCGATCGGGGCACCTTCTACCGGGTGCGCATTCCCGCCGGCTCCCGCGATGATGCGATCTCGCTCTGCGAGCGGCTGAAATCGGCCGGCGGCGACTGTTTCGTACGTCGCAACTAGGGGCAGGCCCCGGGGTTGCCTCTGGCCGTGCTGCATGCAAAAGACATTTCAAACGGGCGGACGCGGTGCGTTCCGCCCGTTTTCTGTAAGGGCTTCCGCGCCGGGCCGGCGGGAAGCGGGAAAGTGCGGAGCGATCATGACGAAGGCCTTCATCGCGGGTTGCGCGGGTGAAACCCTGAGCGCGGAGGAGCGCGCGTTCTTCGCAAGGGAGCGACCCTGGGGCCTGATCCTGTTTTCCCGCAATTGCATCTCGAGCGAGCGGATTCGCGCCCTGGCGGATGACTTCCGGTCCGTCGTCGGGGTCTCCAACGCACCCGTCCTGATCGATCAGGAAGGCGGGAGGGTTCGCCGGCTGCGTCCCCCGCTTGTCGACGACTACCCGGCGGGAGCCGTTTACGGGCGCCTGTTCGCGGCCTCGCGCGAGGCGGGCAGGCGGGCGGCGTATCTGGGCGGCCGGCTGATCGGCGCCGACCTTGCCGGGCTCGGCATCACCGTCGACTGCGCGCCGATCCTCGATGTGCCCACCCCGCTCACCAGCCAGGCGATCGGCGACAGGGCATACGGGCCGGACGCCGATACCGTGACGGAGATCGGGCGCGCCTTCGCCGAGGGGCTGATGACCTCCGGGGTGCTGCCGGTGGTCAAGCACATGCCCGGACACGGGCGGGCACGCGTCGACAGTCACTATGAGCTGCCGGTGGTGGACGCCGACCCGGCGGCGCTGGAGGCGGTCGATTTCGCGCCGTTTCGCGCGCTTGCCGACCTGCCGATGGCGATGACGGCGCATGTGGTCTTCACCGGGCTGGACCCGGACTGCTGCGCGACCCAGTCGCTCCGGGTGATCGACGGGATCGTTCGCGGACGGATCGGTTTCGACGGGCTGCTGATGAGCGACGACCTGTCGATGAAGGCGCTCGGCGGGGACGTCCATGACCGCGTTGCCAGGCTTTTTGACGCCGGTTGCGACATGGCGCTCCACTGCAATGGCGAAATGGACGAGATGATCGAGGTGGCGCGGGCGAGCCCCGTTCTGGCTGGAGAGGCGGAGCGCCGGGCGCAGGCCGCCCTTGCCGCCTGGCGCCCGGGGCTGCCGTTCGACCGCGCCGAGGCGCGGGCCGAGTACGAGGCTTTGCTGGCGGAGGCGGCCGCACTGTCCTAAAAACGGATGGAACCGATCTGGAACCGAGTTGGGGGCAGGGGTGCAGGACACCTTTTTCGAGGATCCGGATCCGGTCGCAGGCGCAGCCGACCGTGCGACGACCGATCCGGCGCTGGTGGTGGATGTCGACGGCTTCGAAGGGCCGCTCGACCTGCTGCTGACGCTCGCCCGCAAGCAGAAGGTCGACCTTGCCCGCATATCGATCCTGGCGCTTGTGGAGCAGTATCTGGGCTTTGTCGCGGAGGCGCGCCGGCTGCGGCTGGAGCTGGCCGCCGACTATCTCGTCATGGCCGCCTGGCTCGCCTATCTGAAGTCGCGGCTGCTCATTCCCGAGCAGAAGGACGAGGACCAGCTTACCGGCGAGGAAATGGCGGCGGCCCTTGCCTTCCGCCTGCGCCGCCTGGAGGCGATGCGCGAGGCCTCGGAAAAGCTGATGAACCGCAACCGCTCGGGGCGCGACGTCTTTGCCCGGGGCAAGCCGGAAGCCGTCTCCATCGCCCGGCGCAGCGCCTGGACGGCGTCGCTCTACGACCTCCTGATCGCCTATGCCGCGCAGCGCCAGCGAACCTCGGTGACCTCGGTTCACGTGCGCAGGAGAACCGTCTGGTCGCTGCAGGAAGCCCGCGACCTGCTGACACGGCTGGTCGGATTGCATATGGACTGGGCGCCGCTGGACACCTATCTGTCGAGATATATCGGCGAGGCGGGGCAGGCGAGCACCGTTCTGGCCAGCAGCTTTTCCGCGAGCCTGGAACTGGTGCGCGAGGGAGAACTGGAACTGCGTCAGGCGGAGCCTTTCGCCCCGCTCTACCTGAGGCGCAAGGTGCCCGATCCGAATCGCGACATCGCGGTGGAGAGCGGGCCGGAAGACAACGAGGCGTGACGTGACAGGCGGCCGAGAGCAGACCGCGCAGGGCGACGACATGAATGCCGCGACGCGTGATGGCGCACCGGAGACGGGCGGCGGCGAGGCACTGTCCGACAGCGAGAGGGCACTGGCGCTGGCCAGCGGCGTGCGCATGGTCGAGGCGCTGCTTTTCGCTTCCCGCGACCTGCTGAGCGCCGAGGAACTCGCCATTCGCCTGCCGGCGGGTGCCGACATCCCGGCGCTGGTTGCCGAGCTCCGGCGGATCTACGCCACGCGCGGGGTCAATGTCATCGAGATCGGCGGCAAATACGGCTTTCGCACCGCCGAGGACCTGTCCTACCTGCTTGCCCGCGAACAGGTCGAGGAGCGCCGGCTGTCGCGCGCGGCGCTGGAGACGCTGGCGATCATCGCCTACCACCAGCCGGTGACGCGGGCCGAGATCGAGGAAATCCGCGGCGTCTCGACATCGAAGGGCACGGTCGACGTGTTGCTGGAAACCGGCTGGATACGCATGCGCGGCCGGCGACGGACGCCCGGGCGCCCCGTTACCTACGGCACCACGGACGCATTCCTGGAGCATTTCATGCTGGCCTCCGTCGGCGACCTGCCGGGACTTGAGGAACTGAAGGGCACGGGCCTTCTCGACAGCGCCGTGCCGGCCGGCTTCACCGTTCCGGTGCCGAACGATTCGGCGGAGCTGGGCGCGGAGGAAGACCCGATCGAGGACGACGAACTGTTCGACCTGGACGATACGAGCGGCGAGGCCGAACATGACGACCATGGCTGAGCCGGCTGCCAACGACACGGCGCTGAAACGCTGGGGCGTGCGCGGTACGGCGGGCGCGACCATCGCCGCCAGGCTGGCCTTCGAGGCCGTCAGCCACGCCTATGCGGGGCTTGCGGCGGTGCGTTCGGTCGACCTGACGGTTGAGCCAGGCGAGGTTCTCTGCCTGCTCGGCCATTCCGGCTGCGGCAAGACCACCCTGCTCAGGATCGCCGCCGGCGTCGAGCGGCAGAGCGCGGGCCGGGTGCTGATCAACGAGCGCGAGGTCGCCGGCCCGAGCGTGTTCCAGCCGCCGGAAAAGCGCGGCGTCGGGTTGATGTTCCAGGACTACGCGCTGTTTCCGCATCTGACGATCGCCGACAATGTCGCCTTCGGCCTGACCCATCTGGGCAAGGCGGAGGCGCAGCGCACGGCGCTCAACGCGTTGACGCGGGTCGGCCTTTACGATCATGCACAGGACTATCCGCATGCGCTGTCCGGCGGCGAGCAGCAGCGGGTGGCGCTGGCGCGCGCCATCGCGCCGCGTCCCGGCGTGCTCTTGATGGACGAGCCGTTCTCCGGCCTCGACCGGCGGCTGCGCGACACGGTGCGCGACGAGACGCTGTCGGTGCTGCGCGAGACGCGCGCCACCTGCATGCTGGTGACCCACGATCCGGAGGAGGCGATGCGCATGGGCGACAGGATCGCCCTGATGCGCAAGGGCCGCCTGGTGCAGCTGGGCAGCGCCAACGACCTCTACAATCATCCGGTCGACATGTTCGTCGCCCGCTTCTTCTCCGAGCTGAACGAGCTTGACGCCGTGGCGGGGGAGGGCGAGGTCGAAACGATCTTCGGTCGTCATCCGGCGCCCGACATCGCCGCCGGCACCGCGGTGGACGTGTGTGTCCGGCCGCAGGGCATCGTGCTGGGCGAACCGGGCGAGGGGCGCTCGGGGCGCATCATGCGCCGCCGTTTCATCGGCGAGGTCGACCTTGTCGAGGTGGCCGTCGACGGGCTCGAACTGCCGCTGCAGGCGCGCATCCGCGACGGGGGACGCTTTGCCGTGGGCATGGATGTCGGCGTGCGGATCGACGCGCGCGACGTGCTCGCCTTTGCCCGTCCGGTCGATTGACCGGGATCGGCGGAAACGGTTGGTTGCGGTCGCGACCGCTTTGTTGCAATAGTGCCGCGCCGGAGCGCGTGCACCGGAAAGACCAGGGAGTTGGCGTATGGGTATCAGCATTTGGCAGATCCTGATCATCGCGGTGATCGTTGTTCTGCTGTTCGGTCGCGGCAAGATCTCCGAGCTGATGGGAGACGTCGCAAAGGGCATCAAGAGCTTCAAGAAGGGGCTCAACGAGGACGACGACGCCACCACGGCCGACGGTGCCAAGACCATCGACCACAAGGCGGACGAGACGGTCGTCACCAACAAGTCCGAAGACAAGTCCCAGGCGGGCTGAGCGCCATCACGCCCGGCCGGTCGGCGCACTCGGTCGCCGGCGGGCACGGCCTGCCCGGCATCCGGTCCACTCAAGTGGTCCCCGGAGCCGCGGTGTTGTGACCTCGCGAGCGCGGAAAACGGACCCAGATGTTCGATATCGGCTGGACGGAACTGCTGGTTGTCGCCGTCGTCATGATCCTCGTCGTCGGACCGAAGGACCTGCCGCGCATGCTGCGGACCTTTGGTCAGACGCTGGGGAAGGTGCGCCGCATGGCGAGTGATTTCCAGTCGACATTCAACGAGGCGCTGCGCGAGGCCGAGCAGCAGGCCGACCTTGCCGACATGAAGTCGCAGGTCGAGAAGGCCGCGAATTTCGATCCGCTCGGCGATCTCAAGAAATCCATCAATGTCGACAAGGCGAGCAAGCCCAAGGCGAAGGCGGCCGGAGCCCAGTCGGCAGGAACCCAGTCGGCAGGGACCCAGTCGGCAGGGGGGCAGTCGGCCGCGACTGACGCGCCTTCCGGCAAGACGGACGCGGCGGCGGATGCCGGGGATGCTCCCGCTGCCGCCGGTCCGCAGGGCGGGGCGGACACGCAAGGCCCCGCGACTTCTGCCGGTGCATCCGCAGAGGCGCAGGGCGACAACGACGAACAGGCGCCCAAGACGGCGGGTGACGGCAAGGCATGAGCCAGGATGATATCGACGCCTCCAAGGCGCCGCTGATCGAGCACTTGATCGAACTGCGCAGCCGGTTGCTGAAGACCGTGGTGGCGGTGCTCATCGCCTTCATCGTCTGCTTCTACTTTTCGCAGACCATCTACAACATCCTGATCATCCCCTACGAGAACGCCGCCGGCCGCCAGGTGGAAATGATCTTCACCGCGCCGCAGGAGCTGTTCTTCACCCAGTTGAAGCTCGCCTTCTTCGGCGCGCTGTTCATCGCCTTCCCGGTGATCGCCTCGCAGCTCTACATGTTCGTCGCGCCCGGCCTCTACAAGCACGAGCGCGGCGCCTTCCTGCCGTTCCTGGTGGCGACCCCGATCCTGTTCAGCATCGGCGCCTCGCTGGTGTTCTTCCTGATCATGCCGCTTGCCATGGGCTTCTTCCTGTCGATGGAGCAGGACGGCACGGACGGCCAGGCCAAGATCCAGCTGATGGCGCGGGTGAGCGAGTATCTCGGGCTGATCATGACGCTGATCTTCGCCTTCGGTCTCGTCTTCCAGCTGCCTGTCCTGCTGACGCTGCTCGGCCGGGTCGGTATCGTGACCGCCGAGGGCCTGCGGGCGAAGCGCAAATACGCGATCGTCATCGGCTTCGTGCTGGCCGCGGTGCTGACGCCGCCCGATCCGATCAGCCAGATCGGCCTTGCACTTCCCACCCTGCTTCTCTACGAAGTGTCGATCATTTGCGTCCGGCTGGTCGAGAAGAAGCGGGCCGAGCGGGAGGCTGCCGAGGCGGACGCCTGAGCAGCATTCCGGGCCGGGTTCTTCTGCCGCCGCAACGGCGCGCGCGTACCTATCCCGGGGTTCTTTCATGTTCGACATCAAGTGGATCCGCGACAATGCCGCGGCTTTCGATCATGCCATGAAACGGCGCGGTCTCGGCCCGCAGGCCGGGGCGCTCGTCGACATCGACGACCGCCGCCGCGCGCTGATCGCCGAACTCCAGCAGGCCCAGGAGCGCCGCAACGCCGCCTCCAGGGAAATCGGCAAGGCGAAGGCGTCGGGCGACGAGGCGGCCGCGCAGGCGGTCATCGACGAGGTCGCCAAGCTCAAGGCCGCGATCCAGGACGGCGAGGAGCGCGAGCGCCAGATCACGGCCGAGCTCCACGACGCCCTGTCGGTCCTTCCCAACATGCCGCATGACGATGTTCCCGAAGGCGCCGACGAGAGCGACAACGTGGAACTGCGCGCCGTCGGCACGCCGCCGGTCCTCGGTTTCGCGCCGAAGGAGCATTTCGAGATTTCCGGCATCCAGGCCGGGCTTGCCTTCGAGCGCGCCGGGCGCATGTCCGGGTCGCGTTTCGTGATGCTGCAGGGCAAGCTTGCGCGGCTGGAACGCGCGCTCGGCCAGTTCATGATGGACCTGCAGACCGGCGAGCACGGCTACATGGAAGTGGCGCCGCCGCTCTTGGTGCGCGACGAGGCGCTTTTCGGGACCTCGCAGCTGCCGAAATTCGCCGAGGATCTCTTCCGGACCACCGACGGCCGCTGGCTGATCCCGACCGCCGAGGTGCCGCTGACCAACATGGTCGCCGGCGAGATCCTCGACGAGGCCGAACTGCCCTTGCGCGTCACGGCGCTGACCCCGTGCTTCCGCTCGGAAGCCGGATCTGCCGGACGCGACGTTCGCGGCATGCTGCGCCAGCACCAGTTCTGGAAATGCGAGCTTGTGTCGGTGACGCGGCCGGAGGGCTCGCTTGAGGAACTGGAGCGCATGACGGCTTGCGCCGAAGAGGTGCTCAAGCGCCTCGGCCTTGCCTACCGGGTGATGGCGCTGTGCGCCGGCGACATGGGCTTCGGCGCCCGCAAGACCTATGACATCGAGGTCTGGCTGCCGGGGCAGAACGCCTATCGGGAGATTTCGAGCTGTTCGGTCTGCGACGACTTCCAGGCCCGGCGGATGAATGCCCGCTATCGCCCGGCGGGCGAGAAGGGATTGAAGTTCGTTCACACGCTCAACGGATCGGGCATTGCCGTCGGCCGGGCGCTGATCGCGGTGCTTGAGAACTATCAGAACGCGGACGGCAGCATCACGGTGCCCGACGCCTTGCGGCCCTATATGGGCGGGCTCGAGACCATCGAGGGACTTTGATGCGCATTCTCCTGACCAATGACGACGGCATTCATGCCGAAGGCTTCGCCGCGCTTGAAAAGATCGCGCGGGAACTCTCCGACGACGTGTGGATCGTGGCGCCGGAAAGCGACCAGAGCGGTGTCGCGCATTCGCTGACCCTGCATGACCCGCTGCGGGTGCGCAAGCTGGGCGACCAGCGCTACTCGGTGCGCGGCACGCCGACCGATTGCGTGATCATGGGCGTGCGCGAGATCCTTCCCGAGCGGCCCGACCTGATCCTGTCCGGTGTCAATCGCGGCCAGAACGCCGCCGACGACGTCACCTATTCGGGCACCATCGCGGGCGCAATGGAGGGCACGCTGACGGGCATCCGCTCGATCGCGCTGTCGCAGGCCGTCGCCTGGTCGGAAGGCGCGCGAGCGGACTACGCCTGCGCGGTGGCGCATGCGCCGGCTCTGATCGGCAAGCTGCTCGGTTTCACCTTTCCCGCCGACACGCTGCTCAACCTGAATTTCCCGGCCTGCGCGCCCGACGCCGTCGCCGGTGTCGAGGTGACCCGCCAGGGCAAGCGCAAGGTCAGCGAGCTCGCCGTCGATGCCCGCACTGACGGGCGCGGCGTTCCCTATTACTGGCTCGGCTTCCGCAACGCGGAGGAGAACCCGCCGCGCGATACCGACTTGTCGGCGCTGGCCAACCGGTACATTTCCGTGACGCCGCTGAAGCTCGACTTGACGTCCTTCGACGTTATCGGCGAACTGAAGGACCTTTTGGCCTGAGCCTGCCGCGCGGGCGCGGGGAGGGAACGTTGAGCGAGGACGGCGACAACATCGGCGAGCGGATGGATGCGGGCGCGCGACAGGCGGAAGCCGACCGCGAGGCCAATGCCGCGCTGATCCTGAGCCTGCGCTCGCAAGGCATCCGCAGCCACAAGGTGCTCTCGGCCATCGAGCGGGTGCCGCGGCGGCTGTTCCTGTCGGCGGCGCTGCAGCGCCATGCCGCGATGGACAGCGCCCTGCCGATCGAGTGCGGCCAGACCATCTCCCAGCCAAGCCTCGTGGCGATGATGACGGAGGCACTCGACGTCCAGACCGCACACCGTGTTCTCGAAGTCGGCACCGGATCGGGCTATCAGGCCGCGATCCTGGGCCATCTGTCCGGCGAAGTGCATTCGCTGGAGCGCTACCGCACGCTTGTCGATCTTGCGCGCGAACGGCTGGCGACGTTGAAGATCGGCAGCGTCGAAGTGCATCATTGCGACGGGCTGGAAGGGCTGGCGGAGAAGGCGCCCTTCGACCGGATCGTGGTCACCGCGGCCGGCCCGGACATTCCCCGGCCGCTGGCCGATCAACTCGCTGACGGCGGCAAGATGATCCTGCCGCTCGGCCCCAAGGGCACCGTCCAGCAGCTTGTCATGGTGGAAAGACGGGGCGCGGTGCTGGGGCGCCGGGTGCTTGCGGATGTGCGCTTCGTGCCGCTGGTCGAAGGGGTGGCGACCCGCCTCTAGCTGGTATCGTTTGCAGATGGTTTACGTAAAAACAGCCTGCTTTAAGTCTTTATAAACGTTACCGGCATTTAATCGGACATAACGAACTCAGGTGTCTTCAGTCCGAGTAGCGCCATGTCCATGCAGACTTTCCGTCCTTCATCCCGACTGCTTTCGCAGACCGCCATCGTGCTTGTGCTTGCCGCACTTGCCGGGGCGTGCAGCGGAGGTGTCGAGCGCTTCGAAGATCCCATCTTCACCGGAAACACCGCGAACCAGCGCGCCATGCTCGGCACGTCGCAGCCAAGCTTCGACGATGTCGCGGCCGGCCCGCGGAGCGATGCTCGCCCCCAGGCCAGTGCGAGGGTCGAGCGGTCGACCCTGCCGCCGCCGACCCCGGCCAATTCTCGCATCTCCACGGGCTCGATCCCGGCACGCGCGCCGACCACGCCGACGCGTCCGGCAACATTCGCATCCGTGCCGACACCCCGTGCAAGCACCGTGTCGACCACGCCGGTCACGAATGACGGCGAAGCCCGCGCGATCATGTCGTCGAATGCCTCCACCGGGGCTGCGCAGCGCACCGTGCGCGGCTGGACGACGGCTGGCGCGACGCAAGTCAGCGCCAGGTCCGGCGATACCGTCGCCAGCATGTCGCGCCGCTACGGCATTCCCCAGCACGTGCTGGCCGAAATCAACGGGGTGGAGCCGAACGGGTCGTTCCCCGCCGGCCAGCGCGTCACCATTCCGACCTATGTCCATGGCGCCCCGAATATCGCGGCGGCGGCCCCCTCGCAGCCGGTGCGCCTGCCGCCGGCCGGCGGGACGCCGAGCGTGACCGGATCGATCCCGGCCGGTGCGGCCTTCGCCGCAAACGCTCCGAAGCCGCATGCAAAGCCCGGAGCGCCGGTGCGCGTCGCATCGCTCTCCACGCCGACGCGCAGCGATGCCCCGTCCGTCGGGGCTCAGCCGAAGCGCAAGCCGGCGACCCTGTCCAGCCGTACGCCGTCAGCCTCGACGAGCGAGCCGGTTCCGCCGCGCGTGGCGCGGGTCGAGGCCGCACCCACGGCACCGATCGCGGTCAATCGCGACACGGGAGCTGCATCCGGCGACAGCGAGCGCCGGTTCCGCTGGCCCGCCAAGGGGCGGATCATTTCCGACTTCGGCTCCAAGCCGGGCGGGGCGCGCAATGACGGCATCAACCTGGCCCTTCCGGAAGGCACGGAGATCAAGTCCGTTGAGGACGGCACGGTGATCTACTCGGGCAACGAGCTGAAGGGCTATGGCAGCCTCGTGCTGGTCCGCCACGACGATGGCTGGGTCTCCGCCTATGCCCATAACAGCGAATTGCTGGTCAAGCGCGGCGACACCGTGCAGCGCGGCCAGACTGTCGCCAAGGCCGGTTCCACCGGCTCTGTGACGCAGCCGCAGCTTCACTTCGAATTGCGCCGCGGCAACAAGCCGGTCGACCCGATGCTGTATCTGGCGCGGCTCTAAACCGGCCCTGGCCCCTTGCGGCAATGACGGATTTCGGAACGGGCGCGCCATGACGGCGCGCCCGTTGCGCGTTGTGCCGGCCCCTGTCCCGTCGTTTTCCACAGATGGCAGGGCAGGGCGGGCATGGCGCTTTGCAGAAACGTCACAATGGGAGACCGCTTGCGCTTGACTTGAAGCGCGGCTCGCCGTACATCACCGCCACTCCCGGCGGCCTTGTGTCGCCAAGAGGCCAAGCGGGTGTAGCTCAGTTGGTTAGAGTGCCGGCCTGTCACGCCGGAGGTCGCGGGTTCGAGCCCCGTCACTCGCGCCACTTGCCTCTTACGGAGCCCTTCGCGCATGCGAAGCGGGCGAGCGGGTGTAGCTCAGTTGGTTAGAGTGCCGGCCTGTCACGCCGGAGGTCGCGGGTTCGAGCCCCGTCACTCGCGCCACTCGCCCCACATTTCCCCACGAGATCCTGAAAATTCCCCCCGCCGGGGTTCCCCTGGCGGCCCTGCGGCATCGCGGCCGGGATCACACTTTCGCAACATCCTTCCGGTTCCATTGGCGGTCATTGACGGTGTTTCTTGCGAAAGGACTGATCGTGATCATCAAGCCGGTTCTGAGTGCCGCGACGACCCTGATCCTTCTGGCCGGCATCGGCGCGGCGCAGGCGGGGGTCGTCTGCACCCTTGTCATTGATTCGCAGGACGGTGCGCCGTTGCTGGAGGCGGGCGACTGCGACAGCCGGGTGACGCCGGCCTCGACGTTCAAGGTGGCGCTTGCCGCCATCGGTTTCGAGGAAGGCATCCTTGCCGGGCCGCACGCGCCGGTCTGGACCTACGCCAAGGGCGAGGTCGACTGGGGCGGCGACCCGTGGCGCGGGGATGTCGATCCCGCCTGGTGGATGAAATATTCGGTGGTCTGGTATTCGCAGCGCATGGCGCGGAAGCTGGGGACGGCGAGGCTGGAGGAGCGGGCCCGGGCGATCGGCTACGGCAACGCGGATTTTTCCGGCGACCCGGGCAAGGACAACGGGCTGGAGCGCGCCTGGATCGCCTCCTCGCTGAAGATCTCGCCCCGCGAGCAGGCACGCTTTCTCCAAGGCCTTCTGAACCGCTCCCTGCCGCTGTCGGAGGCGGCAATGGCGCAGGCCGAGGGGATCGTGGAAAGCGTCGAGCCGGGCGCGGGCTGGCGCATGGCGGGCAAGACGGGCGGCGCCTATCCGCGCCGCGCGGACGGCAGCTTCGACCGCTCGCGCGGCCATGGCTGGTTCGTCGGCTGGGCGCAAAAGGGCGCGCGCCGGGTGGTCTTTGCAAGGCTGGTTCAGGACGAGAGCCGGCAGCGCGGCTCGCCGGGTATCCGTGCCCGCAAGGCGCTCGTTGCGCAGTGGCCCGAACTGGCGGCGCGCTTCGCGCGTTGAGGTGCGCGGGCTTTGCCTTCAAATTGACGTCAACGTCATTTCGCGCTTGCGAAAATGCCGCTTCGATTACACCGTCGTCGGGCTTGCGTTGCGGTGGAGCGTGGGCTAAGCGTGCCCCTATGGGCACTGGCGGTCGCGCCTCTCCACGCGCACTGCCACAATCGCCGGGATTAGGCTCGGCCGCGTCCGCGCGGCCTGTTAAGCGCACTTCGGTGCTGAGGGCCTGGCGCAAGGACACGTTTGAACATGGAAGAGCTCCTGAGAGACTATGTTCCGATCCTCGTCTTCATCGGGGTATCGCTCGTCATCGGTCTCGCGCTTCTGATTTCGCCGTTCATTCTCGCTTACCAGAACCCCGA
The DNA here is from genome assembly GCF_965276915.1 of Stappia sp. Classification (GTDB taxonomy): domain Bacteria; phylum Pseudomonadota; class Alphaproteobacteria; order Rhizobiales; family Stappiaceae; genus Stappia. Next base: position 3,423,485 of record NZ_OZ255709.1, on the reverse strand, counting down.
TTCGGAGAAGCTGTCGGCCTATGAGTGCGGCTTCAACGCATTCGACGACGCGCGGATGAAGTTCGACATCCGGTTCTACCTGGTGGCGCTGCTGTTCATCATCTTCGACCTGGAAGTGGCGTTCCTGTTTCCGTGGGCGGTCGCGTTCGGCGATCTTGGCTGGTACGGCTTCGGATCGATGATGACGTTTCTCGGCGTGCTGACCGTCGGCTTCATCTACGAATGGAAAAAGGGAGCACTGGAATGGGACTGACGTCGCGCGAGCCGCTCGTTGCCCAGGCTCCGAAGGGCATTCTCGATCCGGCCACCGGCAAGCCGGTCGGGGCCAGCGATCCGTTCTTCCTCGAGATCAACGACGAACTGGCCGACAAGGGCTTCGTCGTCACCGCCACCGACAACCTGATCCAGTGGGCGCGCACCGGCTCGCTCATGTGGATGACATTCGGCCTTGCCTGCTGCGCGGTCGAGATGATGCAGATGTCGATGCCGCGCTACGATGTCGAGCGCTTCGGTTTCGCGCCGCGCGCCTCGCCGCGCCAGTCGGACGTGATGATCGTCGCCGGCACGCTGACCAACAAGATGGCGCCGGCGCTGCGCAAGGTCTACGACCAGATGCCCGAGCCGCGCTATGTCATCTCGATGGGCTCGTGCGCCAATGGCGGCGGCTACTACCACTATTCCTATTCGGTGGTGCGCGGCTGCGACCGGGTGGTCCCGGTCGACATCTATGTCCCCGGCTGTCCCCCGACCGCCGAGGCGCTGCTTTACGGCGTGCTTCTTCTGCAGAAGAAGATCCGCCGCACCGGTACGATCGAACGCTGAACCTGCGCCAACGCGGACCCCGGGCGGGTCCGAACTCCCCGGCGCGACAAGACGGGTCAGGATCATGGACGAGACGCTCGCCGAACTTGGCGAACACATTCAGGCGCATCTGGGCGATGCCCTCGACGGCTTCGCCGTGGCCCATGGCGAGCTGACGCTCGCCGCGCGGGCTTCGGATATCGTCCAGGTGGTGCGCTTCCTGCGCGATGATTCCAGCTGCCTGTTCGTCAACCTTGTCGATATCTGCGGTGTCGACTGGCCCAAGCGCGACCGGCGCTTCGAGGTGGTCTACCATTTCCTCTCGCCGGTGCAGAACCTGCGGGTGCGGGTCAAGGTGACGACCGACGAGGAGACCCCGGTTCCCTCGATCATCGACGTGTTCGCCGGTGCGGAGTGGTTCGAGCGCGAAACCTACGACATGTACGGCGTGCTGTTTTCCGGCCATCCGGACCTGCGGCGCATCCTCACCGACTACGGCTTCGACGGCTATCCGCTGCGCAAGGATTTCCCGCTGACCGGTTATGTCGAGGTTCGCTACGACGACGAGAAGAAGCGGGTGGTCTACGAGCCGGTCCGGCTCAACCAGGAGTTCCGCGACTTCGACTTCATGTCTCCCTGGGAGGGCGTCGATTACGTGCTCCCGGGCGACGAGAAGGCAAGCTGAGGGATCACGGGATGGGCGACCGGCTGAACGGTGGATGTCTTTGCGGCGCGGTGCGCTTTTCGGCCGAGCCGAAGGACCGCAACATGGGCGTTTGCCACTGCACCATGTGCCGCCGCTGGAGCGGCGGCGTCTACATGGCCGTGCAGTGCGCGGGCGATGTCGCCATCGAGGACGAGACGGCCGTTGGCGTCTACCGGTCGTCCGGCTATGGCGAGCGGGTGTTCTGCAAGACCTGCGGCACGTCGCTGATGTGGCGGATGCAGGACGGTTCGCACCACAGCGTTTCCGCCCCGGCGTTCGACGACCCGTCGGTCTTCGCGTTCAATTCGGAAATCTTCATTGACGAGAAGCCCGACAACTACACGTTTGCCAATCCGACCCAGAAAATGACAGGCGCCGAGGTGTTCGCTCTCTTCGCGCCCAACCAGGATCCTCAAGATGGCTGAGGCCCAGGTCCGTAACTTCAACATCAATTTCGGTCCGCAGCACCCGGCCGCGCACGGCGTGCTGCGTCTCGTGCTGGAGCTGGACGGCGAGGTGGTGACGCGCGTCGACCCGCATATCGGCCTGCTGCATCGCGGCACCGAGAAGCTGATCGAACACAAGACCTATCTTCAGGCGGTGCCCTATTTCGACCGGCTCGACTATGTCGCGCCGATGAACCAGGAGCACGCCTTCGCGCTGGCGGTGGAAAAGCTCGTCGGCGTCCAGGTGCCCAAGCGCGGCCAGCTTATCCGGGTGCTCTATTCGGAGATCGGCCGCATCCTGTCGCATCTGCTCAACGTGACGACGCAGGCCCTTGATGTCGGCGCGCTGACGCCGCCGCTGTGGGGCTTCGAGCCGCGCGAGGAGCTGATGGTGTTCTACGAGCGGGCCTCGGGATCGCGCATGCATGCCGCCTTCGTGCGGCCGGGCGGCGTGCACCAGGACCTGCCGCCGGACCTGCTCGACGACATCTGGGATTTCTGCGATCCGTTCCTGCAGACGCTCGATGACATCGAGGGCCTGCTGACCGACAACCGCATCTTCAAGCAGCGCAATGTCGACATTGCGGTGGTTTCGCTGGAAGACGCCTGGGCGCGCGGTTTCTCGGGCGTGATGGTGCGCGGGTCGGGCGCGGCCTGGGACCTGCGCAAGTCGCAGCCCTACGAGTGCTATTCCGAGCTCGAGTTCGACATTCCGGTCGGCAAGAACGGCGACTGCTACGACCGCTACCTGATCCGCATGGAAGAGATGCGCCAGTCGGTGCGGCTGATGAAGCAGTGCCTGGAGAAGCTGACGGTCGAAAAAGGTCCGGTCTCGTCCATCGACGGCAAGGTCGTGCCGCCCAAGCGCGGCGAGATGAAGAAGTCGATGGAAGCGCTTATCCATCACTTCAAGCTCTACACCGAAGGTTACCGGGTGCCGGAAGGCGAGGTCTACGCGGCCGTCGAGGCGCCGAAGGGCGAGTTCGGCGTCTTCCTGGTCTCCGACGGCACCAACAAGCCCTATCGCTGCAAGATCAAGGCGCCGGGTTTCGCGCATCTGCAGGCGATGGATTTCCTGTGCCAGGGGCACATGCTGGCGGACGTGTCGGCGATCCTTGGTTCCCTCGATATCGTGTTCGGAGAGGTTGACCGGTAATGGCCGTTCGTCGCCTTCACCCTGAGCAGCCCGAGAGTTTCGCCTTCACGGCGGCCAATCTGGACTGGGCCAAGAAAGTCATCTCGCGCTATCCGGAGGGGCGTCAGGCCTCTGCCGTGATCCCGCTCCTGTGGCGGGCGCAGGAGCAGCACGAAGGCTGGTTGCCGGAACCGGCGATCCGCTATGTGGCGGAGATGCTGTCGATGCCGGACATCCGCGTGCTGGAGGTCGCGACCTTCTACACGATGTTCCAGCTCGCCCCCGTCGGCAAGAAGGCGCATATCCAGGTCTGCGGCACGACACCGTGCCAGCTGCGCGGTTCGGAGGACCTGATCCGGGTCTGCAAGTCGAAGATCGCGGCCCATGCGCACGAATTGTCCGGCGACGGCGATTTCTCCTGGGAAGAGGTCGAGTGCCTCGGCGCCTGCGTCAACGCGCCGATGGTCCAGATCTTCAAGGACACCTACGAGGACCTGACGGCGGAAAGCCTCGAGGCGCTGATCGACGATATCGCGGCGGGTCGCGAGATCACGCCGGGCCCGCAGAACGGCCGCCGCTTCGGCGCGCCGGAAGGCGGCGCGACGACGCTGACCGGCCTTTCGGACAAGACGAAAGGTGCCGATCCCCTGCCGCATCTGGTCAATGGCGCGGAGGTTGCCTCGCACGCCTTCGCCGGTGCCTCGATCAACGGCGGCGGCAACGACTTCAACGGCGTTCCGGGTGTTTCTGCCGGAAAAACGTCCGCGAAGAAGGCTCCAGCTGCAACGCCGGCGGCGAAAGCCAAGGCGCCTGCCGCCGAGGCAGCAGCTCCCAAGGCCGCAACTCCCAAGGCCGCCGCGCCGAAGAAGCCGGACGTCAAGACGGTGCTTGCCGACCAGACGAGCCTCGACCTTGCGCCGGGTACCGAGAAGGAGCCCGAGCTGCTCAAGGGCGCGCGCGGCGGCAAGGCCGACGACCTCAAGCGGATCAAGGGTGTCGGCCCGAAGATCGAGGGCATCCTCAACGAACTTGGCGTCTATCATTTCGACCAGGTCGCGAGCTGGACCGAGGAGAACAAGGCCTGGGTCGATACCAGGTTGAAGTTCAAGGGCCGGATCGACCGCGAGGACTGGATCGCGCAGGCCAAGGTGCTTGCTGCGGGCGATGAAACCGAATTCTCGAAGCGCGTCGACGGTGGCGACGTTCCTTCGAGCAAGGCGTAAGGGAAGGGGTCTGGATGCTCAAGGATCAGGACCGGATCTTCACCAATATCTACGGCCTGCACGACTGGGGCCTCGAGGGCGCGCGCCAGCGCGGCCATTGGGACGGCACCAAGGCGCTGCTCGACAACGGCCGCGACTGGATTGTCAACGAGATGAAGACCTCGGGCCTGCGCGGCCGCGGCGGCGCCGGGTTTCCGACCGGCCTGAAATGGTCGTTCATGCCGAAGGAAAGCGACGGCCGCCCGGCCTATCTCGTCGTCAATGCCGACGAATCCGAGCCCGGCACCTGCAAGGACCGCGAGATCCTGCGCCACGACCCGCACACGCTGGTCGAGGGCTGCCTGATCGCCGGTTTCGCGATGGGCGCGATCGCCGCCTACATCTATGTGCGCGGCGAGTTCATTCGCGAACGCGAGCGCCTGCAGGCCGCCATCGATCAGGCCTATGACGCCGGCCTGATCGGCAAGAACAACAAGAACGGCTACGACTTCGACATCTACGTTCATCACGGCGCCGGCGCCTATATCTGCGGCGAGGAAACCGCGCTGCTCGAAAGCCTCGAGGGCAAGAAGGGCCAGCCGCGCCTGAAGCCGCCGTTCCCGGCCAATGTCGGTCTCTACGGTTGCCCGACGACGGTGAACAATGTCGAGTCCATCGCCGTTGCCCCGACCATCCTGCGCCGCACCGGCGCCTGGTTCGCCGGGCTCGGCAAGCCGAACAACACCGGCACCAAGCTCTTCTGCATCTCCGGGCACGTGAACAAGCCGTGCACGGTCGAGGAGGAGATGGGCATTCCCTTCCGCGAGCTGATCGACCGCCATTGCGGTGGCATTCGCGGCGGCTGGGACAACCTGCTCGCGGTGATCCCGGGCGGATCCTCGGTGCCTTGCGTGACGGCGGAGAACATCGCCGACTGCTCGATGGATTTCGACAGCCTGCGCGGCCTGGGCTCCGGCCTCGGCACGGCGGCGGTGATCGTCATGGACCGCTCCACCGACATCATCAAGGCGATCGCGCGGCTCTCCTATTTCTACAAGCATGAGAGCTGCGGACAGTGCACGCCGTGCCGCGAGGGCACCGGCTGGATGTGGCGCGTGATGGAGCGCATGGTCGCCGGCAACGCGGCCAAGGAAGAGATCGACATGCTCTTCGACGTCACCAAGCAGGTGGAAGGCCACACGATCTGCGCGCTCGGCGATGCCGCCGCCTGGCCGATCCAGGGCTTGATCCGCAACTTCCGCCCCTTGATCGAGGAGCGTATCGACCAGTACACGGCCAAGAGCCGCAAGCCGGCGCACGCGCTGGCGGCGGCAGAATAGGGCTGTCATGAGGATCGACGACGAGAAACACAGGCTGGACGTGGAAAAGAGCTGCCTTTCGGGTTCGCGCTTCCACGATGTCGACATGTCCGGCAGTGCGTTCGACGACGTCAACCTGTCGGGCGGCCGCTACACGAATGTCAATTTCTCTGGCTGCTCGTTTCAGAACCTGAACATGTCGGGCTGGACGGTGTCGGATGCCAATCTGACAGGCCTGCGGATTGACGATGTTAATCTCGCCGGGGCGACCATCACGAACAGTCGATTGCAGGGCATGACAATCGACGGCATAGACGTTTCGGATCTCCTCGAACTGTGGTTCGAGACGCAGAAAAGCCGCGAGGGCAGCACAGCATGAACAAGACGATCTTTGTCGACGGCAAGGAGATCGAGGTTCCGCAGGACTACACGCTGCTGCAGGCTTGCGAGGCGGCGGGTGCCGAGGTGCCGCGTTTCTGTTTCCACGACCGGTTGTCGATCGCCGGCAACTGCCGCATGTGCCTTGTCGAGGTGAAGGGCGGACCGCCGAAGCCGGTGGCCTCCTGCGCGATGAACGTGCGCGACCTGCGTCCCGGCCCGAACGGCGAGGCGCCGGAGGTGTTCACCAAGACGCCGATGGTGAAGAAGGCCCGCGAGGGCGTGATGGAGTTCCTGCTGATCAACCATCCGCTCGACTGCCCGATCTGCGACCAGGGCGGCGAGTGCGACCTGCAGGACCAGGCGATGGCCTATGGCGTCGACGCCTCGCGCTATGCCGAGAACAAGCGCGCCGTCGAGGACAAGTATATCGGCCCGCTGGTCAAGACGATCATGACCCGCTGCATCCACTGCACGCGCTGCGTCCGTTTCACCACGGAAGTCTGCGGCGTCGCCGATCTCGGCCTGATCGGCCGCGGCGAGGATGCGGAGATCACCTCCTATCTGGAGAACGCGCTGTCCTCGGAGATGCAGGGCAACGTCGTTGACCTGTGCCCGGTCGGTGCGCTGACGCACAAGCCCTATGCCTTCCAGGCGCGGCCCTGGGAACTGAAGAAGACCGAATCCGTCGACGTGATGGACGCGGTCGGTTCGGCGATCCGCGTCGATACGCGCGGCCGCGAGGTGATGCGGGTGCTTCCGCGTCTCAACGAGGCGGTCAACGAGGAGTGGATCTCCGACAAGACCCGCTACATCTGGGACGGGCTGAAGACGCAGCGGCTTGACCGGCCCTATGTCAAGACCGGCGGCCGGCTCGCCGCCGCCAGTTGGGGCGAGGCCTTTGCCGCCATCGCCGACAAGGTGGCGGCCTCGAAGCCGGAGCGGATCGCGGCGATTGCCGGCGACCTTGCCAGCGTCGAGGAGATGTTCGCGCTGAAGGCGCTGATGGACGGGCTCGGCTCGGCCAATCTCGACTGCCGGCAGGACGGGGCGGCGCTCGATCCCGCGCTCGGCCGGTCCTCCTATCTCTTCAATGCCACCATCGAGGGCATCGAGGACGCTGACGCCGTCCTCATCATCGGCTCCAATCCGCGCATCGAGGCGCCGGTCCTGAACGCGCGCATCCGCAAGCGCATGCGCATGGGCGAGCTTCCCGTCGGCGTCATCGGCCAGCAGGCCGACCTGACCTACCCGACCACATATCTGGGCGCCGGTCCCGACACGCTCGCCGAACTCGTGGCCGGCAAGCATGCCTTCGCCAAGGTCCTGAAGAAGGCGCAACGCCCGCTTGTCATCATCGGCCAGGGCGCGCTGTCGCGTCCCGACGGGGCCGCCGTTCTCGCCGCCGCCGCCGAACTGGCAAATGCGGTCGGAGCGGTCACCGAAGACTGGAACGGCTTTTGCGTGCTGCACACGGCCGCGGCCCGGGTTGGCGGCCTCGATATCGGCTTCGTGCCGGGCGAGGGCGGCAAGGGCACAGCCGGGATCCAGCAGGCGGCGAGCGCCGGCGAGATCGACGTGGTCTTCCTGCTCGGCGCCGACGAGATCGATATGACCGCCTTCGGCGATGCCTTTGTCGTCTATCTGGGCACCCATGGCGATCGCGGCGCCCACCGGGCCGACGTGATCCTTGCGGGTGCGGCCTATACCGAGAAGTCCGGCACCTGGGTCAATACCGAAGGCCGTGTCCAGCTTGGCGAGCGCGCCGGCTTCCCGCCGGGCGAGGCCCGCGAGGACTGGGCGATCCTGCGGGCGCTGTCGGCACGACTCGGCAAGGCGCTTGCCTTCGATTCCCTCGACGAGTTGCGCGGCGCGCTCTACGCGGCGCATCCGCACATGGCGGCGATCGACGCGATCGCCGGCGATGACGGCACGGGCGTTGCCAATGCGGCCGCACGCGGCGGCAAGATGGCCGGCGAGGCGTTCCATCCGGCGATTGCCGATTTCTATCTGACCAATCCGATCGCGCGGGCCTCCGCGACGATGGCCGAGTGTTCGGCCCTCGCCAAGGCACGCGCGGCAGAGGCCGCGGAGTAAACGGGGGCAATGATGGCGGACTTCTGGGCGGATTACCTCTTCCCCTTGATCATCATGCTGGCACAGAGCGTCCTTATGCTCGTCGTGCTGCTGGTGATCGTGGCCTATATCCTCTACGCCGATCGCAAGATCTGGGCGGCGGTGCAGATCCGGCGCGGTCCGAACGTCGTCGGTCCCTGGGGATTGCTGCAATCCTTCGCCGACCTGTTGAAGTTCGTGCTGAAGGAACCGGTGATCCCGGCCGGCGCCAACAAGGGCCTGTTCCTGCTGGCGCCGCTCGTCACCGTGACGCTGGCGCTGGCGGCTTGGTCGGTGGTGCCGGTGGCCGAGGGCTGGGTGATCGCCGACATCAACGTCGGCATCCTGTTCATCTTCGCGATTTCCTCGCTCGGCGTTTACGGCATCATCATCGGCGGCTGGGCTTCGAACTCGAAATACCCGTTCCTGTCGGCGCTGCGTTCGGCGGCGCAGATGGTGTCCTACGAGGTGTCCATCGGCTTCGTCATCGTCACCGTGCTCCTGTGCGTCGGCTCGCTGAACCTGTCGGACATCGTCCTGGCGCAGCAAACGGGCCTTGCGACGGCGCTCGGCGTGCCGTGGCTCGCCTTCCTGAACTGGTACTGGCTGCCGCTGTTCCCGATGTTCGTGATCTTCTTCATCTCGGCGCTGGCGGAAACCAACCGGCCGCCCTTCGACCTGGCGGAGGCGGAGTCCGAGCTCGTTGCCGGCTTCATGGTCGAGTACGGCTCCACGCCCTACATGATGTTCATGCTGGGCGAGTATGCTGCCATCGCGCTGATGTGCTCGCTGACGACCATCCTGTTCCTGGGTGGATGGCTGCCGCCGTTCGACTTCGCGCCGTTCACCTGGGTGCCGGGCGTCGTCTGGTTCCTGCTGAAGTCGCTGTTCGTGTTCTTCATGTTCGCGATGGTCAAGGCGATAGTCCCGCGCTACCGCTACGACCAGCTGATGCGGCTCGGCTGGAAGGTGTTCCTGCCGCTGTCGCTGGCGATGGTGTTCATCGTCGCTGCGGTGCTGATGGCCATGGGCTGGGCTCCGACGGGAACCTGAGGACCGGCCGGGGAGGGCGCTGACATGTCGATCTCGATTGCCGGGCTGATCGGCGCGGCCATCGGCCTTTACGTGGGCTGGATCGACTACAAGATCGTCGTCGGCGTGCTGAAGGGCGCGGCGGAACGGCAGCGGCAGAGAACCGGGCGCGAGAGCCTGCTTGGCCGCTACATGGGCGCGATCAGGATTGTGGTCCTGGGGTTCGCCCTGATCGGGTTTCCGGCCGTCGGCTATTTCGCCGGCAGCGCGCTGGCCGGGTAGGGCCGGCCGTAACATTTCGACGGTTCCAGGAAGGGACCGCAAACCAGACTGAAGGACCGCCGGGTCCGGTGCTGCACGCCACAGGCGGCGGCGCCAGGGCGGTCCGAAGGGAAACGAGAGAACGAGGCTGAACGCCATGGCACTGCAACAGGCTGCCAAATCGCTCTTGCTGAAGGAGTTCGTATCCGCCTTCTTCCTGGCGATGCGCTACTTCTTCAAGCCGAAGCCGACGATCAACTACCCCTTCGAAAAGGGGCCGGTGAGCCCGCGCTTCCGCGGCGAGCACGCGCTGCGCCGTTATCCCAACGGCGAGGAACGCTGCATTGCCTGCAAGCTGTGCGAGGCGATCTGCCCGGCGCAGGCGATCACCATCGAGGCCGGTCCGCGCCGCAACGACGGCACGCGCCGCACGACGCGCTACGACATCGACATGGTGAAGTGCATCTATTGCGGGTTCTGCCAGGAGGCCTGCCCGGTCGACGCCGTCGTCGAGGGGCCGAATTTCGAGTTCGCCACCGAGACCCGCGAGGAGCTCTATTACGACAAGGAGAAGCTCCTTGCGAACGGAGACCGCTGGGAACGGGAAATCGCCAGCAACATCGCCATCGACGCGCCCTATCGCTGAGCGCGCGGGGAGTGGACGCCGCGCGGCGGCTGGTCTAAGACGAGGCCGTTCCGCACCGGGACACGCCCAACCAACTTGAAGCCGCCACGGGCCGCTTCGCACCAATCGGGGACGGGGGCACATCGCGAAATGGTCCTGCAAGCCATCTTCTTCTATCTCTTCGCCGCGACCGCCGTGGCGTCGGCCTTCATGGTCATCGCCTCGCGCAATCCCGTGCATTCGGTGCTGTTCCTGATTCTCGCCTTCTTCAACGCGGCCGGCCTGTTCATCCTGCTCGGCGCGGAGTTCCTGGCGATGCTGCTGGTCGTCGTCTATGTCGGCGCGGTGATGGTGCTGTTCCTGTTCGTGGTGATGATGCTCGACGTCGATTTCGTCGAGATGCGCCAGGGTTTCCTGCAGTATCTGCCCGTCGGCGCGCTTGTCGGGCTCGTGCTGCTGGTCGAACTGCTGCTGGTGCTCGGTGTCTGGGTGATATCGCCGGAGATTGCCGGGCACACGGCGGCGCCCGCGCCGCTGCCTTCGGACATGTCCAACGTCCGGGCGCTCGGCGAGCTGATCTACACCCGCTACATCCTCTATTTCCAGACGGCAGGGCTGGTGCTGCTGGTCGCGATGATCGGCGCCATCGTGCTGACCCTTCGTCACAAGGAAGGGGTCAAGCGCCAGGATATCTCCGCGCAGGTCGGGCGTACGCGCGAGGCGTCGATCGAGGTGCGCAAGGTCGAAACCGGCAAGGGGATCTGAGGATCCCCGCCTAATCTTTCCGGCCGCGCCGTCACCCTGGCGCCCGGGTCCGTCTTAATCGGGAGCATCACGAGGCGCCCATGGAAATCGGTCTGTCCCACTATCTGGCGGTTGCAGCGATCCTGTTCACGATCGGTATCTTCGGGATCTTCCTGAACAGGAAGAACGTGATCGTCATCCTGATGTCGGTCGAGCTGCTGCTGCTCTCGGTCAATCTCAACCTGGTCGCCTTCTCCTCGTTCCTCGGCGATCTGGTCGGACAGGTCTTCGCGCTGCTGGTGCTGACCGTTGCGGCCGCGGAAGCTGCCATCGGCCTTGCGATCCTCGTCGTCTTCTATCGCAACCGCGGCTCGATCGCGGTCGAAGACGTCAACATGATGAAGGGGTGAGGGCAGGATGTACCAGCTAATCGTCTTTCTGCCCCTTGTCGGCTTCCTGATCGCCGGTCTCTTCGGCCGCTTCATCGGCGCCAAGGCGAGCGAGTATGTGACCTCGGGCCTCCTGATCGTCGCGGCCCTCTTGTCGTGGGTGGCGTTCTTCTCGGTCGGCTACGGCGAGACGCCCGTCGTGCGCGAGACGTTGCTGCGCTGGATGTCGTCCGGTGCCTTCACTGTCGACTGGATGATCCGCGTCGACACGCTGACGGCGGTCATGCTGGTGGTGGTCAACACCGTGTCGGCGCTCGTGCATGTCTATTCGATCGGCTACATGCACCACGATCCGCACCGGCCGCGGTTCTTCGCCTACCTGTCGCTGTTCACCTTCGCCATGCTGATGCTGGTGACCTCCGACAACCTGCTGCAGATGTTCTTCGGCTGGGAGGGCGTCGGTCTTGCGTCCTACCTGCTGATCGGCTTCTGGTTCAAGAAGCCCTCGGCGAACGCTGCCGCGATGAAGGCCTTCGTCGTCAACCGCGTCGGCGACTTCGGCTTCATCCTGGGCATCTTCGGCGTCTTCTACCTGTTCAATTCCACCGACTACGACACGATCTTCGCCAATGCGCAGTCCTTTGCCGCGGCCGAGCCGGCGACGGTGATGAACTTCCTCGGCTACGAGCTCGACCAGGGCGCGGCGCTGACCGTCGTGTGCCTGCTGCTGTTCATGGGCGCCATGGGCAAGTCGGCGCAGTTCCTGCTGCACACCTGGCTGCCGGACGCGATGGAGGGTCCGACGCCGGTCTCCGCGCTCATCCACGCCGCGACCATGGTCACGGCGGGCGTCTTCATGGTGGCGCGCCTGTCGCCGATCTTCGAGCTGTCGCACACCGCGCTCACCGTGGTGACGCTGTTCGGCGCGACGACGGCCTTCTTCGCCGCCACGGTCGGCCTGGTGCAGAACGACATCAAGCGCGTCATCGCCTATTCGACCTGCTCTCAGCTCGGCTACATGTTCGTCGCGCTCGGCGTCGGCGGCTACTCGATCGCGATCTTCCACCTGTTCACGCACGCCTTCTTCAAGGCGCTTTTGTTCCTCGGCGCCGGCTCGGTGATCCATGCCGTGTCGAACGAGCAGGACATGCGCAAGATGGGCGGGCTCAGGAAGCACATCCCCATCACCTACTGGATGATGGTGATCGGCACGCTGGCGCTGACCGGCTTCCCGCTGACGGCCGGCTTCTTCTCCAAGGATGGCGTGATCGAGGCGGCCTTTGTCGGCCACAATGCCTTTGCCATGTACGGCTTCTGGATGACGGTTGTCGCCGCCGCGCTGACCTCGTTCTACTCCTGGCGCCTGGCGTTCATGACCTTCCACGGCAAGCCGAGGGCCTCGGTCGACGTGATGAAACACGTGCATGAGAGCCCGCTGGTGATGACCGTGCCGCTGATGATCCTGGCGGTCGGTGCGCTCTTTGCCGGTCTCGTCTTCTCCGGCGTGTTCATGGGCCATGGCTACGAGGCGTTCTGGAAGGGTGCGCTCTTCACGTCCGAGGAGAACCACATCCTGCACGACATCCACGAGGTGCCGCTGTGGGTGAAGGCCTCGCCGTTCGTGATGATGCTCGGCGGTTTCGCCGTCGCGTGGCTGTTCTACATCAAATCGCCCGACATTCCGCGCCGGCTTGCCGAGCGGCATGACGGCCTGTACCGCTTCCTGCTCAACAAGTGGTATTTCGACGAGCTCTATGACGCGATCTTCGTCAAGCCCGCCATGTGGATCGGCCGCCAGCTCTGGAAGAAGGGCGACGGGGCGATGATCGACGGGCTCGGTCCCGACGGCATCGCGGCGCGGGTGCAGAATGTCAGCACCTGGGCCGTGCGGCTGCAGACCGGCTATCTCTACCACTACGCATTCGCCATGCTGATCGGTGTCGCGGCGCTGATCACCTGGTCCATGTTCTCCGTCGGGGGCGCTCACTGATGAGCAACTGGCCGCTTCTTTCCATCACCACCTTCCTTCCGCTGGTCGGTGTCTTCTTCATCCTGCTCGTTCGCGGCGAGGACGACGGGGCGAAGGAGAACATGCGCCGGGTGGCCCTGATCACCACGGTGTTCACCTTCGTCATCTCGCTGTTCATCTGGGGCGGGTTCGATCCGAACAACCCGGGCTTCCAGTTCCAGGAAAGCGAAGAGTGGCTCGGCGGCAGCATCGGCTACCGGATGGGCATCGACGGCATCTCGATGCTGTTCGTCATCCTCACGACCTTCCTGATGCCGTTCTGCATCCTGGCCAGCTGGAAGAGCGTCCAGGTCCGGGTGAAGGAGTACATGATCGCCTTCCTCGTGCTGGAGACGCTGATGATCGGCGTGTTCTGCGCGCTCGATCTGGTGATGTTCTACGTCTTCTTCGAGGCCGGCCTGATCCCGATGTTCCTGATCATCGGCGTGTGGGGCGGCAAGCGGCGCGTCTATGCGAGCTACAAGTTCTTCCTCTACACGCTGCTCGGCTCGGTGCTGATGCTGATCGCGCTGATGGCGATGTACTGGGACGCCGGCACGTCCGACATCCCGACGCTGATGGCGCACGGCTTCCCGGCCGGCATGCAGACCTGGCTGTGGCTCGCCTTCTTCGCCAGCTTTGCCGTGAAGATGCCGATGTGGCCGGTGCACACATGGTTGCCTGATGCCCACGTTGAGGCGCCGACCGCGGGCTCGGTGATCCTCGCGGCCATCCTTCTGAAGATGGGTGGCTACGGCTTCCTGCGGTTCTCGCTGCCGATGTTCCCGCTGGCGAGCGAGATGTTCGCGCCCTTCGTCTTCACGCTCTCGGTGATCGCCATCGTCTACACCTCGCTGGTGGCGCTCGCCCAGGAGGACATCAAGAAGCTGATCGCCTATTCCTCCGTCGCCCACATGGGCTATGTGACCATGGGCATCTTCACGATGACCGAGCAGGGCGTCCAGGGTGCGCTGTTCCAGATGCTCTCGCACGGCATCGTTTCGGGCGCGCTGTTCCTGTGTGTCGGCGTGATCTACGACCGGATCCACACCCGCGACATCGCCGCCTATGGCGGGCTCGTGAACCGCATGCCGTTCTACGCGGTCGCGTTCCTGATCTTCACCATGGCGAATGTCGGCCTGCCGGGCACGAGCGGGTTCGTGGGCGAGTTCCTGACGCTGATGGGGGCCTTCCAGGTCAACACATGGGTGGCGCTGATCGCAACGTCCGGCGTCATTCTGTCGGCGGCCTATGCGCTCTTCCTCTACAAGCGGGTCGTGTTCGGCGCGCTCGACAAGGAGAGCCTGAAGTCGATCATGGATCTCAGCCTGCGCGAGCGCGTCATCATCGTGCCGCTGATCGTGCTGACGATCCTGTTCGGCTTCTATCCGGCGCCGATCCTCGACGCCACGGCCGCGTCGGTCGGAGCGCTTGTCACCAATTACCAGGCCGCGATCGAGGCGGCGCCGTCGACCGCCTTGCTGGCGACGCATTAAGGTCCGAGGACGAGAGACGCCATGAACGCCTATTCCCAACTCCCGGATCTCTCGCCCGCGCTGCCGGAACTGTTTCTGGCCGGCGGCGCGCTGGCGCTGCTGATGCTCGGTGTCTTCGGCGGGCGCAAGATCACGCCCTATGTGACGGCGCTCTCCGTGGCCCTTTTGGCGGTGGCGGCATTGCCGCTGCTGTTGCCCGCGCAGTTCGGCATCACCGAGGCCAGCAGCACCAGCTTCCACGGCGCCTTCATCCTCGACGGCTTCGCCCGTTACCTGAAGCTCCTGACGCTGCTGGGCTCCGGTTTCGCCATCGCCATGTCGGTCGCCTATGCGCGCAACGAGAATTTCGAGCGGTTCGAGTACCCGGTGCTGATCGTGCTCGCCACGCTCGGCATGATGCTGATGCTGTCGGCGAACGACCTGATCACGCTCTATCTCGGGCTCGAGCTGCAGTCGCTGGCGCTCTATGTCATCGCCGCCTTCAACCGCGACAGCGTGCGCTCGACGGAAGCCGGCCTGAAGTATTTCGTCCTTGGCTCGGTCTCCTCCGGCATGCTGCTTTACGGCATGTCGCTGGTCTACGGGTTTACCGGCCAGACCGGGTTTGGTCCGATCGCGGCCGCGATCGCGCATGAGGGCGGATCCTCGCTCGGCCTCGTCTTCGGTCTGGTGTTCATCCTGGCCGGCCTTGCCTTCAAGATCTCGGCGGTGCCGTTCCACATGTGGACGCCGGACGTCTACGAGGGTGCGCCGACGCCTGTGACGGCCTTCTTCGCCGCCGCTCCCAAGATCGCCGCCATGGGCCTTTTGACCCGCGTCGTGATCGAGGCATTCGAGCCGGTGACGCGCGACTGGCAGCAGATCATCGTCTTCGTCTCCATCGCCTCGATGGTGCTCGGCGCCTTCGCCGCGATCGGCCAGAAGAACATCAAGCGGCTGATGGCCTATTCCTCGATCGGTCACATGGGCTTTGCCCTGGTCGGCCTTGCCGCGGGCTCGAAGACCGGCGTCGAGGGCGTGATGATCTACATGACCGCCTATCTGGCGATGACGCTGGGTGCCTTTGCCTGCATCCTGTCGATGCGTCGCAAGGACGGCATGGTGGAGGAGATTTCCGATCTCTCCGGCCTGTCGCGCACCAACCTGCCGATGGCGGTGCTGCTCGGCGTGATCCTGTTCTCGCTTGCCGGCATTCCGCCCTTTGTCGGCTTCTTCGCCAAGTTTTACGTGTTCCTGGCAGCGGTCGAGGCGGGGCTCTATCCGCTGGCGGTGATCGGCGTGCTGGCCTCGGTGGTCGGTGCCTATTATTACCTGCGGATCGTCAAGGTGATGTTCTTCGACGAGCCGGTCCGCGGCTTCCTGCCGATGCCGGTCGAACTGAAGTTCACCCTTGGCCTGTCGACGGCCTTCGTGGTTCTGTTCGTCGTGTTTGCCGGTTCCGTCGTGGAGATGGCGAGTGCGGCGGCGGGGACGTTGTTCTGAGCACGCTTGTTTTCGACGGACGTATTCGCGAGGTCCCCGGCGTCGCGGGATACCGCGTGACCGCGCATGCGGAGCTGGGTTCGACCAACAGCCACGCGCTGGCCGCGGCGGGCGAGGGCGATCCGGGCAATCTGTGGATCGTCGCCAGGCGCCAGGTCGCCGGCCGGGGCCGCAGGGCGCGGGCCTGGGTGTCCGAGCCCGGCAATCTTTACACCTCGCTTCTGCTGATCGATCCGGGCGAGGGCGAGCGGGTCGGCCAGCTGCCGCTGGTGGCGGCGCTGGCACTTGCCGAGGCGGTCGATGCCATGACCGGCAGCTACGGGCTGGCGCGGCTGAAATGGCCGAACGACCTTCTGGTCGACGGAGCCAAGATTTCCGGCATCCTGCTTGAGGCGACGGTTCTGGCCGACGGGCGGCGTGCCGTCGTCTGCGGCTTCGGCCTCAACCTTGCGCATCATCCGGACCTGCCGGGATATGCGGCCACCGACCTTGCGGGGCTGGGCTTTTCCGTTGCGCCGGAACGCGCGTTCCGGGCGCTCGCCGAAAGCGCTGCGAAACAGCTGGCGCGTTGGTCGGGCGAGCCGTTTGCGGGAACTCTGGCGGACTGGCGCCGGCGGGCCGTGGGCATCGGCGCGCCGATCCGCGTGCGGCTGGAAGACCGCGAGCTGACCGGCGTGTTCGCCGGGCTCGACAGCGAGGGGCGCCTTGTTCTGGACCAGGGAGAAGGCCGGCACATGACGGTGTCGGCCGGAGATGTCTTTTTCGAACCGTCGGCGATATCCGGCGGCGCGGCCGGGAGCGCCGGTCAGGGAATGTGAGGCGGGGCAGGGCCGGGAAAGACACCGGTCCTGAATGTCCCCGCACAGGCATTTGTAAAGCAAAGCGGTGGCCCGTCCCCTGGACGCATGGCTGCCTGATGGCACATGGGAGATCGTTGCCGCAGCCGACCCAGCAAGGGCGTGCCGCCGTGCGGTCCAGACAGGAGTTTCATAATGGCGGGCAAAGAAGAGCTCGTATTCGTCGCGCTTGGCGGCCTTGGCGAGATCGGCATGAACATGGCGCTTTACGGCTACGGGCCGGCGCGTGACCGGCGCTGGCTGATGGTCGATTGCGGCGTGACATTCGCCGGGCCGGAACTTCCGGGCGTCGACATCGTCGTTCCCGACACGCGCTTCATCGAGGAGAATCTCGACCGGCTCGACGGCATCGTCATCACCCATGCGCATGAGGATCACTACGGTGCCATCGTGCATCTGTGGCCCAAGCTCAAGGCGCCGCTCTACATGACGGCGTTCACCGCCGGCCTGCTCGAAGCCAAGGCCTCGAGCGAGCCGGGCGTCGGCAAGATCCCGGTCACGGTGGTGAAACAGGGCGGCCGCATCAACGCCGGTCCCTTCGAGGTCGAGTTCGTGGCGATGTCGCACTCGATCCCGGAACCCTGTGCACTGGCGATCCGCACGCCGGCGGGCACCGTCGTCCATTCGGGCGACTGGAAGATCGACCCGACGCCCGGCGTCGGCAAGCCGATCGACACCGAGCGCCTGGCCGAGATCGGCCGCGAAGGGGTGCAGGCGCTGATCTGCGACAGCACCAACGCGGTGCGCGACGGCGTCAGCCCGAGCGAAATGGACGTGGCGGCCGACCTCACCAAGGTGATCAGGAAGGCCAAGCGCCGCGTCGCGGTAACGACCTTCGCCTCGAACGTCGCACGCATCCGCTCCATCGCGCTTGCCGCCAAGGCTGCGGACCGCGACGTGGTCGTGATGGGGCGCTCGATGCACCGGGCCATCGAGGTGTCCCGGGAGCTGGGCTATCTCGACGACCTGCCGGCCTTCCTGTCCGAGGACGCCTACGGCTACCTGCCGCCCGAGCGGGTGGTGCTGCTGCTGACCGGCAGCCAGGGCGAGGAGCGCGCCGCGCTGGCGCGCATCGCGTCGGGCGACCATCGCAACGTGGCCCTGTCGAAGGGCGACCTGGTCATCTTCTCGTCCCGCACCATTCCCGGCAACGAGAAGGCTGTCGGCGCCATCCTCAACAAGCTGGCCGAGGCCGAGGTCGAGATCGTCACGGACCGCGATGCGCTGGTGCATGTCTCCGGCCATCCGCGCCGGGGCGAGCTGACGCAGCTCTACGACCTCTTGAAGCCGCAGGGGCTGATCCCCGCGCATGGCGAGGCTGTGCACCTGAAGGCGCATCGCGACCTGGCCCTGCAATACGGCATCAAGAATACGCTGATCGCGCGCAATGGCGACGTCGTCCGGCTGGCGCCTGGCAAGCTCGCGGTCATCGACGACCTGCCGACCGGCATCGCCGTCAAGGACGGGCTGATCTTCGGCGACCCGGAGGAGACGGGCGTTCACGAGCGCCGCAAGCTCTCCTTCGCCGGGGCGATCGTCGTCTCCGTGGTGATCGATGCCAAGGGAACGGTGATCGGCGAGCCCCAGGCCGCTCTCTTCGGGCTTCCGGATGTGGACGAGAACGGCGACGATCTGGAAGATATCGTCATCGACGAGGTCGTTGCGGCGCTGGACAGCATCCCGAAGAACCGCCGCAAGGATGCCGATCTCGTGGCGGAGGCGGCGCGCCGCGCGGCCCGCGCCGCCATTCGCGATTGCTGGGGCAAGAAGCCCCTGACCGAGGCGCTTGTCGTGCGCGTGTGACCATTTGCCGGGTGGCGCGATGGTCCGCGAGCGGGCAATCGTGCGGTCGTCCGGCGGTCGAATTCGGCGATCGGCCGGCCCCGCTGCCCGGGGCCGCGCTGCAAGGCCTGCCTGTTGAGGAGGAAGTGAGATGATCGGACGCCTGAACCATGTCGCCATCGCCGTGCCGGATCTCGAGGCGGCGACGGCGATGTACCGGGACACGCTGGGAGCGAAGGTGTCGCAGCCCCAGTCCGAGCCCGATCACGGCGTGACGGTGGTGTTCATCGAACTGCCCAACACCAAGGTCGAACTGCTCGCGGCGCTCGGCGAAAACTCGCCGATCAACGCCTTCCTGGAGCGCAATCCCTCCGGCGGCATTCATCATGTCTGCTACGAGGTGGAGGATATCCTGGCGGCCAGGGACAGGCTGACGGAGAAGGGTGCGCGGGTGCTGGGCAGCGGCGAGCCGAAGATCGGCGCGCATGGCAAGCCGGTGCTCTTCCTGCACCCCAAGGACTTCAACGGAACGCTGGTCGAGCTCGAGCAGGTCTGAGCAGGCACCGTTCCAGGACAAGAGGGTGAACCCGGTGTCGTTCGTATCCGCGCTGGCAATCTATTTCATCATCTGGTGGATCGTGCTCTTCGCCATCCTGCCGATCGGGGTCGTGACGCAGGAAGAGGCCGGCGAGGTGACGCCGGGCACCGAGTCGAGCGCGCCCGGCCGTCCGCAGCTGCTGAAGAAGGCCCTGCTGACGACGCTCGTCGCCGGCATATTGTTCGCGGGCATCTACTGGCTGCGGGTGCATTCCGGCCTGACGCTGGACGACCTGCCGTTCAAGCCCCCTAGCAGCCGTTGAACGGGGCCACCGTCAAACGTCACATGTCAAAAAGGGCTCGTTGACGGGCGGTTCGGGCATCCTTCGACGGGAAGCGTCAAAGCGGTTTCGGTGCCAGCAGCCTTTGGCCTTTGCCCGACACGGTCGCCGCAAGTTCCTTCTCGCAGTCGACGACCAGCATCGCCTTCTGCTGCCGCGTGAGCAGCGACAGGTCGCCCGTGCCGAAGCGGTAGCAGGCAAGCCGCACGGCCAGCGGCATCAGGTCGTGGCGCTTCAGTTTCATCAGCAACTGGTCGAAACGCCAGTCGACGGACCAGCCGCTGTCCGACGGGCCCTTGTCATGGGGATCACCAAGCAACATCGATAAGTCCTCCGGCCTCCGGCCGTCATCGTCCCTTGCGACAGGTTGAACCTTGAACGATAGCCGGAGACTGTGCGGGGAATGTCCGCGGGGCTCGGGCGCGCGACGGGTTGAGGACAGAACGCCTTGTACCGTATCGTGTCGGCAAGTGTGCCGAGGATGGCGTGATTAATCCGTTATGCCGCCGCTTGCGCGGCAACGGATGCCTGCGGCGCTTGTCCGGCTTGTCAGGCGCGCCGGACATCGCTAAGGAACCGGGATGACGATCACGGCGGCGCGTCCGGCCCGGACGGGTGGCGCCGACGATATTCGACGGGATCCGCACGCCTGAGGAAACGGCAGGCGTGCCGGGATACGGCAAAGGGAAGAGGCGCGCGATGGGCGACTACGAGCAGGTTCGCACCCACATGGTGGACAACCAGCTGCGAACCAACGACGTTACCGACCTGCGGGTTCTCGACGCGATGGAGGCCGTGCCGCGCGAGCGCTTCGTGCCGGCCTCCCGGCGCTGCATCGCCTATAGCGACCAGGATATCGCGCTGACCTCCGGCTCGAGCCCGCGCTATCTGATGAAGCCGCATATCTTCGCCAAGCTGGTGCAGCTCGCGGCGGTTCGTCCCGGCGAGGTCGCCCTTTGCGTTGGCTGCGGCACGGGATATGGCGTCGCCGTGCTGGCGCAGCTGGCCGGCTCGGTCGTGGGGATCGACAACGATCCGGAGACGGTCGCCACGGCTTCGGAACTGCTCGTCGACCTGGGAATCGAGAATGCCGCGGTGATCGACGGCGACCTCGTCACCGGTGCGGCCTCCGAAGGGCCCTATGACGTGATCCTGATCGACGGGGCGGTCGAGCGTCTGCCCGATGCGCTGACGGCGCAGCTCAAGGACGGGGGGCGGCTGGTGGTCATTCGCGGTCGCGGCGGCTCGGGAACCGCCGAGCTGCATGTGCGCTCCGGCGATGTCGTTTCGGGGCGGTTCGCGTTCAACGCGGCGGCGCAGGTGCTGCCGGGCTTCGAGCAGCCCAGGGAATTCGTCTTCTGACGAGGCGACGTTCGAGGATTTCAAGGAAGCCGCCGCGCGGGTCAGCGCCGGCGGCTTTTTTGTTCCGCCCGGGATGCGCCGGGGTGTTGCCGAGAGGTCGCAGCGATGCGCGAATGCATCGCCGCACCGCTTTCAAAGGTTGTCACCCGACCGGACGGAGATAACAGTATCGGCGCGTCGCCCTGCCTGCATGACGGGCTGGAGGGTTGCCGAGCAAATTTGCCACTCCCGCAAGGAGCCGACCGGCGCAAGAGGCCGAAAGATCGGCGCGGGCGGGGAGGGAACCCGGCAGGTTGCCAGTGCGGCCGGCCGGGCGGAAGGATCGAAAAGCGGTGGACGCCAGCCGGCGGACCGACAAGCCGTGGATCCGGTACGGACAGGAAATCGGGTCGCAGGGACCCGCGTCAAAGTGATGACGGCGAGTGCGCGCGATCGTGCGCGCCGCTGAATTCCGGAGTTGTACAGGGGTGTTCAAGGTGAATCGGACGGGTTCTTGGCTCATTGCAGCCGCCATTTCCGTGGCGGCGGCGGGCGTGCCCGCGACGGCGCGTTCTCAATCGATCGGCGAGGCACTTGGCCAGGCCTATTCGGCAAACCCGACGTTGAACGCGGCGCGCGCGGCGCTGCGTTCCGTCAACGAATCGGTGCCGCAGGCCCTTTCCGGCTGGCGGCCCCAGATTTTCGGCCGCTTCGACGTCGGTTCCCAATACTCGAAATCCGACCCGGGCCGTGCCCGCTACGGCAACACGGCATCGGTCGGCCTGTCTCTGTCGCAGGCCCTGTTTCGCGGCTTCCGCACGGTGAACTCGGTTCGCCAGGCCGAGGCCGTGGTGCGCGCCGAGCGCGAAAGCCTGCGCGCGACGGAGCAGTCGGTGCTGCTTCAGGCGGCAACGGCCTATATGGACGTGATCAGCAACACGGCGATTGTCTCGCTGCGGCGCAGCAGCCTGACCTTCCTGGCCGAGCAGGTTCGCGCCGCCGATGACCGCTTCGAGGTCGGCGAGGGCACCCGCACGGACGTGTCGCAGGCCCGTGCCCGCTTCTCCGAGGCGCAGTCGGAACTCAACCTGGCGCTGGCCAACGTGAACAGCAGCCGCGCCGTCTACCGCCAGATCATCGGCTCCGACCCGAAGTCGCTGTCCGCGCGCACGACCGTCTACCGCCAGTTGCCCAGGAACCTGGACATGGCGCTGAAGGCGGGCGCCGGCAGCCATCCCTCGATCCTGGCCGCCCAGCATCTTGTCGATGCGGGAACGTTTGGCGTGAAGACGGTCGAGGGCGAGTTGCTGCCGACCGTGACGCTTGAAGCCGACATGCAGCGCCAGTGGAGCCCGCCGAGCTCGCCGGGTGCGGACACGGTCGACAGCGCCAGCATTTTCGGCCGGGTCTCCATTCCTCTCTATCAGGGCGGAGCGGTCTCCTCCCGCGTGCGCCAGGCCAAGGAAGACCTCGGCCAGACCCGTATCCAGCTTGATGTCGCGCGCGACCAGATCCGCGCTTCGGTCGTCTCCGCCTGGGGGCAGTACCAGGCGGCGGAAGCCTCGATCCAGGCGGCCCAGGATGCCGTGTCGGCCAACCAGCTGGCGCTCGAGGGCGTGATCGAGGAGCAGCGGGTCGGCCAGCGCACGACGCTCGACGTGCTGAACGCCCAGTTCGAACTGGTCAACAGCCGGGTCAGCCTGATCAGCGCGCAGCGCAATCGCACGGTGGCGGCCTACTCGTTGATGTCGGCGGTGGGTGGACTGACGGCGGACCGCATCGGTCTGGGTGTCGCCCTCCACGACGAGAAGGCGCACTACAAGAAGGTGCGCAACAGCTGGTACGGCATTCGCACGCCCGACGGCCGTTGACGCGGGTCAGGTTGCGGCAGCCGCCGGCAGCCTGGACCGGGCCCGATGGTTCCGGCCATCGGGTTTCACGTGCAAAAGCGACCGAATCGGGGAATTGTTGCACTTGACAAGGCCGCCGGGCCGGTTCGTGACGTTGTCACGCTTTTCCCCCGGCGGATTAACGCGTTATATTCTGCAGGATCGAGTCGGCATGCAAATCAGTGCATCCGGCCCGATGCCAGGGCCCTCCAGCCGGACGGTTGGGCGCAGAGTTGTCGAGTGCGGGGATCGGTATGGCTAACGCCAATCAGGCTCAAGAACCTTCTATGGAAGAAATCCTGGCGTCCATTCGCCGGATTATTTCCGATGAGGATACACCGTCTGGTGACAAGGCCGAGGCTGCAGCCGAGGCCGACATGACGGACGACGCTCTTGCCGATGGCGGCGAGGAGATGTCGCAGGACGACCTCGACAAACTGTTCGATTCCGCCGGCGATGCCGACGTGGAAGTCGAGCCGGACCCCG
The DNA here is from genome assembly GCF_965276915.1 of Stappia sp. Lineage (GTDB taxonomy): Bacteria > Pseudomonadota > Alphaproteobacteria > Rhizobiales > Stappiaceae > Stappia. Next base: position 3,400,113 of record NZ_OZ255709.1, on the reverse strand, counting down.
AGCCCGAGGTCGAAGAGGCGGTCGATGTCGACGACGTCCTGGAGCTGACCGAGGACCAGGCCGTCGACGAGGACGAGTTCGATCTTGTCGAGGGCCTTGCGACCGAGGAAGAAGATACCGGCGACGTCGCATTCGTCGACGAGCGTGCCGAGGCCGAAACGCCGAAATCCGATCCCTGGACACGCACGGCGCGCGACAGCACGGCGGAAGAGCTGCTGTCTCCCTCGGCGGACCAGGCCGTGCAGGCCGCGTTCCACAATCTGGCCGGCACGATCCTTTCCAACAACGCCCGCACGCTGGAGGATCTCGTCAAGGAGATGCTGCGGCCGATGCTGAAGGGCTGGCTCGACGAGAATCTTCCCCCGCTCGTCGAGCGGCTCGTACGCCAGGAGATCGAGCGGGTATCGCGCGGACGCTGATCCGCGCCGTCATATCCGCTCGTCACGCCGCCCTCCGGGCGGCGTTTTCGTTTCCAGCCCGCATGTGCGCGGTGGTTGACTTGGCGACATGCCTGCGAGTAACCACGCGTTCAGTTCACAGTTCCCCGGGAAAACCGATGCTCGACAAGACCTACGATGCCGCCACAGTCGAACCCAGGATCGCCAAGGCCTGGGAAGACGCAGACGCCTTCAGGGCCGGCGCCGGCGCCGAACCGGGGGCGGCGTCCTTCTCGATCGTGATCCCGCCGCCCAATGTCACCGGCTCCCTGCACATGGGCCATGCGCTCAACAACACGTTGCAGGACGTTCTGGTGCGGTTCGAACGCATGCGCGGGCGCGACGTGCTCTGGCAGCCGGGCATGGACCATGCGGGCATCGCCACGCAGATGGTGGTCGAGCGGCAGCTGGCTGAGCGCAAGGAGCCGGGGCGGCGTGACATGGGGCGCGAGGCCTTCGTCAACCGGATCTGGGAGTGGAAGGCCGAATCCGGCGGCATGATCTTCAACCAGCTGAAGCGGCTGGGCGCGTCCTGCGACTGGTCGCGCGAGCGCTTCACCATGGATGAGGGCCTGTCGCGGGCCGTTCTGGAGGTGTTTGTCGGGCTCTATCGCGAGAACCTGATCTACAAGGACAAGCGGCTGGTCAACTGGGACCCGAAGCTTCTGACCGCGATCTCGGACCTTGAGGTCGAGCAGGTCGAGGTGAAGGGCAATCTCTGGCATTTCCGCTATCCGCTGGAAAACGGCGAGACCTTCGAGGCGCCTGTCGCCTTCGACGAGGACGGCAAGCCGACGGAGTTCGAGACGCGCGACTACATCACTGTCGCGACGACGCGCCCGGAAACGATGCTCGGCGACACCGCCGTCGCCGTCAATCCGGAGGATCCGCGCTACAAGGGGCTGATCGGAAAGCATGTGGTTCTGCCGCTGGTCGGCCGCCGCATTCCCATCGTCGCCGACGATTACGCCGACCCGGACGCGGGATCAGGCGCGGTGAAGATCACCCCGGCGCATGATTTCAACGATTTCGAGGTCGGCCGTCGCCATGACCTGCCGATGATCTCGGTCCTCGACCGCGAGGCGAAGGTCCGCCTTGCCGACAATGCCGAGTTCCTGGAGGGCGTGGCGTCCAGCGTGGAACTGTCGGAGACGATCGCCTCCTATGAGGGGGGCGACCGTTTCGACGTGCGCAAGCGGCTGGTCGAGCGGATGGAGGAACTCGGTCTTCTCGAGCAGGTCGAGCCGCATACCCACATGGTTCCGCATGGCGACCGTGGCGGCGTGCCCATCGAACCGCTCCTGACCGACCAGTGGTATGTCGACGCCAAGACGCTGGCCAAGCCGGCGATCGCCAGCGTGCGCGAGGGGCGGACCAATTTCGTGCCGCGCAACTGGGACAAGACCTATTACGAGTGGATGGAGAACATCCAGCCCTGGTGCATCTCGCGTCAGCTGTGGTGGGGCCACCGGATTCCGGCCTGGTACGGCCCGGACGGCCGGATCTTCGTCGAACGCGGCGAGGAAGAGGCCTGCGCGGCCGCGGGCGAGCATTACGGCAAGCCCGTCGAGGTCATCGACATGGAGGCCGCGCTTGCCCGCTGGGAGAGCGGCGAGGACGGGGCCGGCATCGCGCTCTACCGCGACGAGGACGTGCTCGACACCTGGTTCTCCTCGGCGCTGTGGCCGTTCTCGACGCTCGGCTGGCCGGACAAGACGCCGGAGCTTGCCAACTACTACCCGACAAGCGTGCTGATCACCGGCTTCGACATCATCTTCTTCTGGGTCGCCCGGATGATGATGTTCGGCGATCACTACATGAAGACCGAGCCCTTCCACACGGTCTACATCCACGCCCTCGTCCGCGACGAGAAGGGCCAGAAGATGTCGAAGTCGAAAGGCAACGTCATCGATCCGCTGGCCCTGATCGAGGAATACGGCGCCGACGCACTGCGCTTCACGCTGGCGGCGATGGCCGCGCAGGGACGCGACATCAAGCTGGCGACGAGCCGCGTCGCGGGCTACCGCAACTTCGTCACCAAGCTGTGGAACGCGGCGCGCTTCGTCGAGATGAACGGCGGGGCCCGGCCGGAGGGGTTCGACCCGGCGGCCGTGCGCGAGACCGTCAACCGCTGGATCGTCACGGAGACGGGGCGCTGCGTCACCGAGGTCACCGAGGCGCTGGAGGGCTTCCGCTTCAACGAGGCGGCGGGCGCCGCCTACCGCTTCGTGTGGAACACCTATTGCGACTGGTACCTGGAGTTCGCCAAGCCGATCTTCAACGAGGGCGCCGAGGAGGCGCAGGCGGAAACCCGCGCGACCGCAGCCTGGGTTCTCGACGAGATCCTCAAGATGCTGCATCCGTTCATGCCGTTCATGACCGAGGAATTGTGGGCTCGTGCGGTCGAGGAGGATGCGGCGGCGAGCCGCGACAACCTGCTCGTCCACACCCGCTGGCCAGGTTCGGCCGGCGGCGACCAGGGCGCGGCGGACGAGATCAACTGGGTGGTCGACCTGATTTCCTCGATCCGCTCGGTGCGCGCCGAGATGAACGTTCCCGCCGGAGCGAAGGTGCCCCTGGTGGTAACCGGCGCCAACGAGGTGACGCGCCAGAGGCTCAAGGCGCACGAGGCGGCGATCCTGCGCCTTGCCAGGGCCGAGGCGATCTCGCATGGCGACGCGCCGCCGCGCGGCTCGGTGCAGATTGTCAGTGGAGAAGCGGTTTTCTGCCTTCCTCTTGCCGACTTCATCGATCTTGGTGCGGAAGCGGCACGCCTTGCCAAGGAAGAAGGCAAGCTCGACGACGAGATCGCACGCATCGACAAGAAGCTCGGAAATGCCGCTTTCGTCGCCAAGGCGCCGGAAGAGATCGTGGCGGCCGAGCAGGAGAAGCGGGTCGAGCTGGTCGAGCGACGCGACCGGGTTGTCGAGGCGCGCAAGCGGCTTGCCGACCTGTCGCATGCGTGACCGGGCGATCTGTACGGGGAAGTAGCGGATGATGCGTTTTGCGGGATTGCGGAATGGGCGCGCGGGTGTCGCGCGGGGGCGGGGCGCGCTTGCCGCCGGCCTGATCGCGCTTGGTGCGTCGGCGGGCCTTGCCTCGCCGGCGCTGGCCGAGAAGATCGTCAATCCTGTCGCCGTCTTCTCCGGGCTCGACAAGATCACCGGCCGCATCATCGCGTTCGACGTCTATGTCGGCGAGACGGTGCAGTTCGGCGCGCTGCAGGTGACCCCGCGCGAGTGCAACACCCGGCCGCAGACCGAGGCGCCGCAGACGACCGCCTTCGTCGAGGTCGACGAGATCACGCTGAACAACGAGGTGCGGCGGATCTTCACCGGCTGGATGTTCGCCGCCAGTCCCGGCCTGCATGCCGTGGAACACGCCGTCTACGACGTGTGGCTGACCGACTGCAAGCAGTCCTCGAGCGTCGCCCCGCCGGCGAACTACAGCGGCCCGCCGATCTCCGAACAGGCTGCGGCCGGCAACGATCCGCTGGCAGGAACCGCGCCCAAGCTCGGGCCGGAACAGGTTGTTCCGCGCATCAAGCCGCCGCAATAGGGGGATGCCGGTACGGCATCACTCTCCCGTGACGTTGCGGATCCACTCGCTCATCGACGCAATCGCGCCCGGCGCATAGGCCTTGCGGCCGAGCGCCACGAAGGCGGCCTTGGCATGCCAGGGCATCTGGTCGGGCAGCTGATAGTTGAACAGGCTCGCCCGCAGCAGGCCGTGCGTCGCGCCCGGCAGCGTTGTCACGACGCTTGGCGGCGCGGGGCGATGCAGGCGCCGGTAGTCGGCGGCGTTTGTCCGCGGGTTGACGTTGAGGTCGCGCTCGCCCCAGACCGCCATGAACGGCCTGCCGATCCGCGCGATGTCGGTGCTCGCATCCTCATGCCGGTTGCGGGCGATGAAGGCGAGGCGTTCCGGCGTCACGTCGATCCGCCGGGCGGCTTCGCCGGGCGCGAGGGTTCCCGTGGCAAGGCCCGAGAACAGTTCCGTCTCCCGGCGATCCGCATCGATCAGGTGTCCTGCGATCCGCTCCGGCGTCCAGCCTTCCGCCTCAAGCCGCCGCGCGGTGTAGTAGTCGCCCTGGCGCTGCCAGTTCACGGCGCCCCCGACAAGCACGAAAAAATCCGCGTCCGTTTCCGTCGAGGCAAGGCGCGGCAACACCCAGCCGGCTTGCGAGAAGCCGAGGAAACCGATCCTGCCGCGCGCCTGCGGCAGGCTGCCCGCAACGGCCGACAGGGCCGCCCGCGCCTCGTCGGCACGGTCCTGCATCGACTGGGCGAGCCAGTCGCCGGTGCTCGCGCCGATGCCGGGCTTGTCCCAGGTGAAGACCGCGATCCCGTCATCGAGCAGGGCGTTGACGAGGGGAAGGTAGCCGCCGGCGGAAAAGCGGTCCTGGGGACCGTCGCCATGGACGATCAGCACCACCGCCTGCGGCCGCTCGCCGGTGTTCCCGGGCAGAAGCAGCGTCCCCGACAAGCCGGCCCCGCCGCTGTCGAAGGTCAGTTCGCGCTGCGTGCGCCCGGCAATGTCGAAGTCCGACAGTCCGTGCAGCGCAAGGCCCGCGACCGCGAGCGCCAGGACAGCGCCCGCGATCAGCCAGCGGATCAACCGTCCCTGTTTGCGCATCCCGCCTCCTTGCTGACTGCCCGCCGTCGTTTCAGGTCAGGTGGGGACGGCGGGCGGCCTGTTCAACCTGCGCTTCCGTGTGCCCGGATCAACCCTGGAGGCTCCTGCCCAGGCGTCCGGCGAGGTCCTGGATGAACTGGAAGGCGACGCGGCCCGAGCGGCTGCCGCGCGTCGTCGCCCACTCCAGCGCCTCGGCCCGCAGCGTCTGCGCGTCATGCTCAAGGCCGTAATGGGCCACATAGGCCTCGATCATCTCCAGGAACTCGTCCTGGCTGCATTTGTGGAAGCCGAGCCAGAGGCCGAAACGGTCTGAGAGCGAGACCTTTTCCTCGACGGCCTCGCCGGGATTGATCGCGGTGGAGCGTTCGTTTTCGATCATGTCGCGCGGCAGCAGGTGGCGGCGGTTCGAGGTGGCGTAGAACAGCACCGTTTCGGGGCGTCCTTCGATGCCGCCGTCGAGCGCGGCCTTCAGGGACTTGTAGGAGGCATCGCCGCTGTCGAAGCTGAGATCGTCGCAATAGACGATTGTGCGGTGGCCGCCGGCCTTCACCAGCTTCATCAGGGCCGGCAGGCTCTCGATGTCCTCGCGGTGGATCTCGATCAGCTTCAGCCGGTCATCCTTGCCGTCCTGTGCGAGCAGGGCGTTGACATGGGCGTGGGTCGCCTTGACCAGCGAGGACTTGCCCATGCCGCGCGCGCCCCACAGGAGCACGTTGTTGGCGGCGAACCCGCTGGCGAAACGCATCGTGTTGTCGACCAGCTGGTCGCGGGCCCGGTCGACGCCCTGGAGCAGCGAGATGTCGATCCTGTTGACGCGCTCTACCGGTTCGAGCGTGCCTTCCGATGCATGCCAGACAAAGGCGTCCGCGGCGGTGAAATCCGGCGCGGGGCGCTCCGGCGGCACCGCGCGCGCGATGAGACCGATCAAGATGTCCAGCCGCGATGCGATGGCGGTCATTTCGGACTTGTCGTGTTGCTGGGGATCCATATCTGTGCCGTGGGTCTTTGTTCTGGTTGTCTGGTGGCGGCCGGGGGAGGGCCGCGCGGAGGATGCCGGTTACCTAGCATGCCGGCAGCCGCACCCCAAGACCACCGCAACGGCCGCGCGGAGCTTTCCGCCTCTCCGCCGGTTCGCCTTGCAAAGCCGGGCGCGACTTGTATAGTCCGCGCGACTTTTGGTTCAGTTGCCGGTGACTTGCCGTGCTTGCGCTAGGACGCAGGGGCAGGGCCGGCCAGGGAGACACATATGCTGATTTCACCGGCCTACGCACAGGGTATCGGAGGGGGTACCCCCGACCTCCTGATGTCGATCCTTCCGTTCGTGCTGATCTTCGTGATCATGTATTTCCTCATCATCCGGCCGCAGCGGCAGCGGATGAAGCAGCACCAGGAACTGGTCGCCAACCTGCGCCGGGGCGATACGGTGGTGACCGCCGGCGGTCTCATCGGCAAGGTCTCCAAGGTCGTCGACGAAAGCGAAGTGCAGCTTGAGCTGGCCGAGGGTCTCAAGGTTCGCGCCGTGCGCAGCATGATCACGGAAGTGCGGTCCAAGTCCGAACCGGTCAAGGACAACGGCTGACACCGGCCTTGATGCCATTTTTTCCCGGCGCGGCCTGACGGTCGCGCCGACGGCACAGCAGAAACGGCAACGCCATGCTTTATTTCGCGCGCTGGAAGATCACCCTGATCGTCCTCGTCATTCTCGTCGGGGCAATCACGACCCTGCCGAACTTCCTGTCTCCCGCGACCTTGAGGGCCATGCCCGACTGGCTTCCCAAGAGCCGGATCGTGCTGGGTCTCGACCTGCAGGGCGGTGCCTATCTGCTTTATGAAGTCGACCGGGCCGACTACATCCAGAAGCGGCTGAAGACGCTGGAAGGCGACATTCGCCAGACCCTGCGCGACGAGCCGCGCATCGGTTACACGGGCCTTGGCGTGCAGGGCAACGGCACGCAGGTGCGCATTCGCGACCTGACGCGTCTTGACGAGGCGCGCACGCGCCTGTCCGGGCTCACCAACCCGCTCGTCACCAACGTGTTCGGCGGCCAGGCCGTCGACGAGTTCGAGATGTCCGTTGCCGACGACGGTTTGGTGCGGTTCTCCTATACCGAACAGGGACTGTCGCAGCGCATCAGCTCCATCGTGCAGCAGTCGATCGAGGTGATTCGACTGCGTCTCGACGAGTTCGGCACAACCGAACCCAGCATCCAGCGACAGGGCGAGGACCGCATCCTGGTCGAGGCGCCGGGCGAAGGCGACCCGCAGCGGCTGAAGGAGCTTGTCGGGCAGACCGCGCAGCTCACCTTCCACATGGTCGACCAGTCGATGTCGGCGGAGCAGGCCATGCAGAACCGTCCGCCGGTCGGTTCGATCGTGATGTATTCGGCCGACGATCCGCCGTTTCCCTATCTGCTCGAGGAAGCCCCGCTCCTGTCGGGCGAGGACCTGATCGACGCACAGGTCTCCTTCGACCAGCAGTCCAACGAGCCGGTGGTCAATTTCCGCTTCAACACGTCGGGCGCGCGCACCTTCTCGGTCGTCACCCAGCGTAATGTCGGGCGACCGTTTGCCATCGTCCTCGACCAGGAAGTGATCTCGGCGCCGGTCATCCGCGAGCCGATCACCGGCGGCTCGGGGCAGATCTCCGGCAGTTTCACCGTCGAGAGCGCCAACGATCTGGCGGTGCTGCTGCGTGCCGGCGCGCTGCCGGCCAAGCTGACGGTCGTGGAGGAGCGTTCCATCGGTCCGGGCCTGGGGCAGGATTCTGTCGATGCGGGCCGTGTCGCCTCGATCATCGGCGCCGCGCTGGTGATCGGCTTCATGGTGCTGGCCTACGGGCGCTTCGGCGTGATCGCCGATCTGGCGCTTGCCACCAACATCATCCTCATCTTCGGCGCGCTGACCTTCCTGCAGGCGACGCTGACCCTGCCGGGCATTGCCGGCATCGTGCTGACCATCGGCATGGCGGTCGACGCCAACGTGCTCATCTTCGAACGCATCCGCGAGGAGGCGAGGGCCGGACGGTCCGCCATCAGCGCCATCGACGCCGGTTACTCGCGCGCGCTCGGCACCATCCTCGATGCCAACATCACCACGCTGATCGCCGCGCTGATCCTGTTCCAGCTGGGCTCCGGCCCGATCCGGGGCTTTGCCGTGACGCTGGCGATCGGCATCTTCACCACGGTGTTCTCGGCCTTCACCGTTTCGCGCCTTCTGGTGGCTGTCTGGGTGCGCTGGAAGCGCCCGAGCCACCTGCCGATCTGACCATCCGGGGACCCGAGCCATGCTATTGAGAATGATCCCGGACAACACGCGCATCCGCTTCATGTGGCTGCGCAGCGTTTCCTTCCCCCTGTCGGCCGTGATGTTTCTCGCGTCGATCGCGCTGTTCTTTTCGGTCGGGCTGAATTTCGGCATCGACTTCAAGGGCGGCACGGTCTTCGAGATGAAGACGATGGAATCGCCGGCCGACATTTCCGCGATCCGCACGCAGCTGGGCACGCTCAATCTGGGCGATGTGCAGGTGCAGCAGTTCGGCGCCGAAGACGAGGTGCTGGTGCGCGTGCAGCAGCCCGAAGGCGGCGAGCTTGCCCAGCAGGCGGTGGTTTCGCAGGTGCGCGAGATCTTCGGCGAGAGCGTCGAGTTCCGCCGTGTCGAGGTGGTCGGCCCGCGCGTTTCCGGCGAGCTTGCCCAGGCGGGCATGATCGCCGTTATCGCCTCGCTTGTGGTGATCCTGTTCTACATCTGGTTCCGGTTCGAATGGCACTTCGCCGTCGGCGCGATCCTGACGACGATCAACGACATCGTCGTCACCGTCGGCCTGTTCGTCGTGCTGCAGCTGGAGTTTTCGCTGTCGAGCATCGCCGCCATCCTGACGATCATCGGCTATTCGCTGAACGACACCGTTGTCGTCTATGACCGCATCCGCGAGAACCTGCGGCGCTACAAGAAGATGGCGCTGCCGGAGCTGCTCGACCGCTCGATCAACGAGATGCTGTCGCGCACCGTGATGACGTCGGTGACGACCCTGCTTGCGTTGATCGCCCTTTATTCCTTCGGCGGCGAGGTGATCCGCTCCTTCACCCTGGCGATGATTTTCGGCGTGGTGATCGGCACCTATTCGTCGATCTTCCTTGCCGCTCCGTTCCTCATCCTTCTCAAGCTGCGTCCCTCCAGCGTCACCGGCGGTGACGGCGGGGCGGATGCCGACAAGGCGGACGAGGGGTCTTCCGGCTCCGCCGCTTCCGCCTGAGCGGGAGCGGGTGATGGCCGGGCGCGGACAAGGCATCGTCATCCGGGATGCCCATTTTCCCGGGCGCGCGCCGATCGAGGCGTATGGCGACGGCGGCTTCCGGTTCGCGGGAATGTCGCATCGCGGCTCGATCCTGTGCGTGCCGAGCGGCATCTACGGGTTCGAGGCGGCATCGGCATCGGAGCTGGATGCCGCAGCGCTCGAGAAGGTGTTCGAGGAAGCGGCCGATATCGAGGTGCTCCTGGTTGGAACCGGCGAGGGCCTCGTGCCGCTGAAGCGCGAGCTTCGCGAGGCCGTCCGTGCCGCCGCCATCATGGCCGACCCGATGTCGACCGGCGCGGCCGTGCGCACCTACAACGTGCTTCTTTCCGAGGACCGGGCCGTCGCGGCCGTCCTGCTGGCGGTCGGCTGATGGGATCGCCGGGACAAGACCGCTCTCCACTTTTTCCGCCGCCGCGCTAGGTGTCGTTCGATGACAGCCGATGACACGGTGGGGGGCGATCACTGTCTCGCGCTCGTCCGCCAACACGATTTCGACCGCTACCTCTCCGTGCTCTATGCGGGGGAGCCGGCGCGCTCGGCCCTTGCCGCGCTCTATGCGTTCAACATGGAGATCGCGCGGGCACGGGAAATCGTTTCCGATCCCATGCCGGGGGAGATCCGCTTCCAGTGGTGGCGCGATGCGCTTGACGCCCCGCCCGGCTCCGATGTCGACCAGCATCCGGTCGCGGGCCGGATCAGGGCCGTGATCGCGGCCTACGCATTGCCGCTCTCCGCTTTTCACGACCTGATCGATGCCCGTGTCTTCGATCTTTACGACGATCCGATGCCGAGCGTTCAGGATCTGGAAGGCTATGCCGGGGAGACGTCTTCGGTGCTGATCCAGCTCGCCGCGATCATCCTGGCCGGCGGCAAGGATCCGGGAACCGCCGAGGTTGCCGGTCATGCCGGCGTAGCCTATGCGATCACCGGCCTGTTGCGGGCCCTGCCGTGGCATGCGCGGCGGCGGCAGCTCTATCTGCCCGCCGACCTGCTCGACGCGCACGGGGTCGAGCGGGAAGACATCTTCGCGGCGAAATGCACTCCCGAATTCAAGCAGGCGGTTTCCGCGCTTGCCGGCGTCGCGCGCGCGCATCTGGGGCGCACGCGTGCCGGGATCGGCTGCGTCTCCCGCGAGATCGTGCCGGCCTTCCTGCCCGTGTCCCTGGTCGAGCCGCTGCTTGCGCGGATCGAGCGGCCGGGTTTCGATCCCTTGAGCGACCGGGCGGAGCTGTCGGCGCTGCGGCGCAACTGGATGCTTTGGCGGGCATCGCGGAAGGCGGGTCGCCGAACTTCGCAGGCTTAACCGGCACTTCAAGTTTGCCCCCTAGGGTCCCCCGCAGGATCAACGGGGGCAAACGAGTCGGCATGTTTTTTCCAGGCTATCGAGCAGTCAGTCGATACGGCCGCGCCCTCGGGGTTGCCGGGTGTCTTGTAATTGCGGCGGCAATCGGCCTTCCCGGCCCCTTGTCCGAGCCTGCCGCGGCCCAGTCCGCCGCTGGCGGCGGGCTCGTCCAGCCGAGCGTCCTGCGCGGTGGAACGGTCGACAGCTCGCGACAGGTGGAAGAGGACATTCGCAGCCGGGTTCCCGACCTGCAGAGGCTTTTCCGTGAATATCCGATCGCTCCCCCCGACACCTCCAGCCCGCGCGCCACGCTGGAAAGCTTCATGGTTCTCCTGTTCGAGGCCGGCCGGATCTGGCGGGGCGTTCGCGACGAGTATCAGGAAAGCGGCGAGTTTTTCCTGAGCAGCGATCAGGAGCGCCGCCTCGACGTGGTGCGGCTGCTGATCGCCAAGGCCCGGCAGGTCTTTGACCTTGAGGACATCCCGCAGACGGCGCGCGATGGCGCGGGCATCGAGATCGTGCTGCAGTTCCAGGAGATACTGGACAGGATCTACATGCCCGACCTTGACGCGGTGCCAGGTCAGGAGGCCGGCGCCTTCATCCACGCCCGGGAAGCCGTCGACCTTCCCGACCGCTGGACGATCCCCGGCACGAGCATCGTTTTCGCGCGGGTGGGCAAGGAGAAGGGCGAAGTCCGGTATCTTGTCTCCCGGGAGACGGTCGCCCGCATCCCCGATGACTACGAGGCCGTCAAGCTCTTCCCCTCGCGCTCGGATACCGGCGAGGATCTTTACGCCTACTACATCTACACGCCGGGCAACCTGGTCGCTCCGCGCTGGTACGACCTGGTTCTCGCCGGGCCGGACTGGTTGCGCAAGGAGTTCAACAACCAGGCCGTCTGGCAGTGGATTTCGCTGGGCCTGCTGTCCGCCCTGGCTATTTGCGCGCCGCTCGGCCTGCAGCGCCGGAACCGCTGGCGAGCCGTTCCCCTGTCCGAGGTTCGCAGGCGCCTGCGACGCATGCAGCAGCCGGTGGTCCTGTTCTCGACGATCCTCCTCTTCCGCTATCTCGTCGACCATCAGGTCAACATCACCGGCGGGTTGATGGTCGTTGTCGGAACCGTGTCCGAGGCGGTCATGTGGGCCAGCATCGCCTGGTTCGCCTATCAGGCGGTCGACTTCCTGGCGAGTTGGGTCATGAAGAACCCGGCCGTGCCCACCGGCAGCCTCGATTCCAGCCTGCTGCTCTCGGCATTTCGCCTTGCGGGTCTCGCGCTTGCGATTGTCCTGCTCGGCTACGGAGCGACCCGGATCGGCATTCCGGTCTATGGCGTGATCGCCGGCCTCGGCGTTGGCGGCCTGGCGGTGGCGCTTGCCGCCCAGCCGACGCTGGAGAACCTGATCGGCGGCGTGATCCTCTACGCCGACCGCATGGTGCGCGTGGGCGAGTATTGCGAGTTCGACGGACTGTCCGGAACCGTCGAGGCGATCGGCATCCGCTCGACGCGCATCCGTGCCCTCGACCGCACGATCATCACCGTGTCCAACTCGGATCTCGCCAAGCGCAAGATCGTCAATTTCAGCCGGCGCGACCGTTTCCTGCTTCGCCACACCATCGGGTTGCGCTACGAGACCGATCCGGGCGCGCTGCTGGCGATCACCGCCGCCGTACGGGAGCATCTTGTCGCGCATCCCAAGGTGGCCGATCAGGTGGCGCTGCGCGTGTCCTTTGTCGGCTACGGCGCCTATTCGCTCGACCTGGAGCTCTTCACCTACATCTCGACCGCCGACCGCTCGGAGTTTCTCGCCATCCAGGAGGAGATTCTGCTGGGCATCGGCGAGATCGTGCGGGCGCACGGCTCGGACTTCGCCTTCCCCTCGAACGTCACCTATATCCGCCGGGACGGCGGGCTCCCCGAGGCGAGGCAGGCGGATGGCAACGGCAACGGCAATGGCGAGGCCGGTTCCCTCGACCGGCCGGCCCCTGCCATCTGAGGCCGGGCCGGCGGGGCTCGCGCGGGGGCGGAGGAGAACCTATTCAGCCGCCAGCGGCAGCGGCGCCGAGGCGGCGATCCACTCGGCGAAATCGGCCCGCGCGCGGCGGGTCATCGCAAGCTTCTTTGCCCTGGTCTTGTCCTTGCCCTTCAGCCGCTTGCCCTCGTCGTCGACCTTCGGCGCCTCGACCGGCGGGAACAGTCCGAAATTGACGTTCATCGGCTGGAACGAGCGCGGGCCCGGCTCGTCGCGCAGGATGTGGCCGCCGGTGATATGGCCGAGCAGCGCGCCCATGGCGGTCGTCGCCGGCGGCGGCGGGCACTGCGTTCCCAGCCGCTCGGCCGCGGCGAAGAGACCGGCCATGCAGCCGACGCTGGCCGATTCCACATAGCCCTCGCAGCCGGTGATCTGGCCGGCGAAGCGCAGTGCCGGGCGCGCCTTCAGGCGCAGCGTGCCGTCGAGCAGCTTCGGCGAGTTGAGGAACGTGTTGCGGTGCAGGCCGCCGAGGCGGGCGAAGACCGCGTCTTCCAGCCCCGGGATCATCCGGAACACCTCGAGCTGGCCGCCATGCTTCAGCTTGGTCTGGAAGCCGACCATGTTGTAGAGCGTGCCGAGCGCGTTGTCCTGGCGCAGCTGGACCACCGCATAGGCCTTTTCCGTAGGCTTGTGCGCGTTGGTCAGGCCCATCGGCTTCATCGGTCCGTGGCGCAGGGTCTCGCGGCCGCGCTCGGCCATCACCTCGATCGGCAGGCAGCCGTCGAAATAGGGGGTGTTCTCCTCCCATTCCTTGAACTCGGCCTTGGGCGCGGCGATCAGCGCGTCGATGAAGGCGTCGTACTGGGCCCGGTCCATCGGGCAGTTGATGTAGTCCTTGCCGGTGCCGCCGGGGCCGACCTTGTCGTAGCGCGACTGGAACCAGCAGATGTCGAGATCGACGCTGTCGAAATGCAGGATCGGCGCGATCGCGTCGAAAAAGGCAAGCGCGTCCTCACCGGTGGCCGAAAGGATGGCTTCCGACAGGGCGGGGGAGGTCAGCGGACCGGTCGCGACGATGACGCTGTCCCAGTCCTCCGGCGGCAGGGCGGTCAGTTCGCCGCGCTCGACGGTGACAAGGGGATGGGCCTCCAGCGCCTGCGTCACCGCGGCGGCGAAACCGTCGCGGTCGACCGCAAGCGCGCCGCCGGCGGGCACCTGATGCGCATCGGCGCTGGCCATGATCAGCGAGCCGGCGGCGCGCAGCTCTGCATGCAGCAGGCCGACGGCGTTCTGGTCGGCATCGTCCGAGCGGAACGAATTGGAGCAGACCAGCTCGGCCAGGTCCTGGGTCTTGTGCGCGTCGGTCGCGCGGGTCGGGCGCATTTCGTGCAGGATCACGGGGACGCCGCGCCGGGCGAGTTGCCAGGCTGCTTCGGATCCGGCCAATCCGCCACCGACAACATGAACTGGCTGCATGAACGATGTCCTTCGCATTCGTGGTGTCCGGCATGGTGAGCCGGAGCCGATATACCTGCGCGGTGACTTAGCGCGTCCCCTTCCATCAGGCAATCGGAGGGGCGATAAGAAGAGAGGACACGCTGGGGGAACAGCCATGATTCGATACGAGGCGGCCGGGTATGCCGTCAGGCTCGGGGCGAGGCAGGCGATCAGGCTGGCTGGCGCGCTGGCATGCGCGGCCCTGCTGGCGGGGTGCGCCGGCCAGTCCGCGGGACCCGCACGGGCCTGGTTCGGCGCCCATGACGGCGTCGCGCCGAAGGGCGAGCGGATCTATGTCTGCCACGCATTCGGATGCGCCCGAAAGACGCCCGTCGACCTGTCGGGGCGCCATCTTGCGCGGCTGAAGTCGATCCTTGCGAAAGGCCGCGCCTCGCCCGAGGCAGAGCGGCGCGCGATCGCCGACGCGGTCGCCTGGCACGAACGCGCGATCGGTCCGATCGTCGGCTCGCAAGGCGATGTCGGCGGCTACGACCTGCACAATTCCGGCGTGCCGGGGCAGATGGACTGTATCGACGAGGCGACCAACACCACGAGCGTCCTGCTGGTCGTGGCCGAGAAGGGCTATCTCAGGCACCACGGCGTGTCCGGGCCGGTGGCGCGCGGCTTCTTCCTGGACGGGCGCTATCCGCATGCCACCGCCGTCATTCGGGATACGGCGAACGGAACATCCTATGCGGTCGATTCCTGGCCGGACGCCAACGGCGAGCCGCCGGTCGTGCAATCGCTGGATCGCTGGTTCGAAGAGCGCGGCTAGGGCGCCGGCTTCCAGCGTGAAAGGTCGGGGAGCGGGGAGGAACTCTGCGTAACGTGCTTTCGGTTTTTCGGAACCGAAGGCGCGTTCTTCAATGCCTGTCCGAGGTAATCGTTCAAATAAAGCGAGGGCCGGAAAAAGAAAAAGCAAGGCACAAGGCCTTGCTTTTTAGGTTTCGCGTATCGCACCTTCATGCGCCAAAGGCAAATATAAATCTGTTCGGCGGGCAGCGGTCTATCAAGACGCGCCAGAAGGCTCTTCCTCCCAAGACTCAGACCGCGATGTCTGTTTATTCGGCTTCGTAAGCCTTGCGACTTCTTGCCTTGTTATGAGGACGGACAATAGCGCATCGTTATCGTCTTGTCACCATTTTGTGCAGGACAAGCCCATTTTTTTTGCTGGGCGGGCCTTGAAGTCTCCGATGGCCGGACGCTGCGGCTGTTTTCGTCCCGCCGGGGCGCGTATCGGCAAGGCGGGGCTTGTGTTTTTGCGGCGCATGCGGTTTCACTGCCGAAACTTCAGGCGTCGCTTCCGGCGCCGTTCCCCCGCATACCAGAGCCCGAGATCCCGTCGATGCGTCTTTCCCGTTACTTTCTTCCGATCCTAAAGGAAACGCCCAAGGAGGCGGAGATCGTCTCGCATCGCCTGATGCTGCGGGCCGGCTTGATCCGCCAGGAGGCCGCCGGCATTTATGCCTGGCTGCCGATGGGGCTGCGGGTGCTGCGCAAGATCGAGCAGATCGTGCGCGAGGAGCAGAACCGGGCGGGCGCGCACGAGTTGCTGATGCCGACCATCCAGCCGGCCGACCTGTGGCGCGAGAGCGGGCGCTACGACGCCTATGGCAAGGAGATGCTGCGCATCCAGGACCGCCACGAGCGCGACATGCTTTTCGGGCCGACCAACGAGGAGATGATCACCGACATCTTCCGCGCCTCGGTCAGGAGCTACCGCGACCTGCCGCTGAACATGTACCACATCCAGTGGAAGTTCCGGGACGAGGTGCGGCCGCGATTCGGCATCATGCGCGGCCGCGAGTTCCTGATGAAGGACGCCTATTCCTTCGACCTGGACAAGGAAGGCGCGCGCCATGCCTACAACCGCATGTTCGTCGCCTATCTGCGGACCTTCGACCGGATGGGGCTGCAGGCCATCCCGATGCGCGCCGACACCGGGCCGATCGGCGGCGACATGAGCCACGAGTTCATCATTCTCGCCTCCACGGGCGAGAGCGAGGTGTTCTGCGACAAGGCGATCCTGGATCTGCCGATCCCGGGCCAGGAGACGGATTTCAGCGCCGACCTGACGCCGGTCATCGAGGCCTGGACCGCGCCCTATGCCGCGACCGACGAGATGCATGACGAGGCCGCCTATGCCGCGGTTGCCGAGGACGACCGCATGTCGGCGCGCGGCATCGAGGTCGGCCACATCTTCTACTTCGGCACCAAGTATTCCGAGCCGATGGGGGCGAAGGTCACCGGTCCCGACGGCGTCGACGTGCCGGTGCACATGGGCTCCTACGGCGTCGGCGTGTCGCGCCTGCTCGGTGCCATCATCGAGGCGCATCACGACGATGACGGCATCATCTGGCCGGCATCGGTCGCGCCGTTCCATGTCGGGCTGGTCAATCTCAAGCCGGGCGACGAGGCGGCGGATGCGGCTTGCGACGATCTGGAGCGGCAACTGACAGCCGCCGGGATCGAGGTGCTTGTGGATGACGTCGACACCCGGGCCGGTGCGAAGTTCGCCACCATGGACCTCATCGGCCTGCCGTGGCAGCTTATCGTTGGTCCGCGCGGTCTGAAGGACGGCGTGGTCGAGCTGAAGAATCGCGCCAGCGGCGAGCGGGTCACCATTTCGCCGCAAGAGGCGGTCAATCGACTGGTCGACGAACTCGTCGGCTGATCCCGAAGCGTTGTCTGCCCGGTTTGGCGCTTGCCGGATCGTGCGGATCGCGCCCGGGCAGATGCCGGAAGCCGAAAGGCACCATCAGATACCTGTTTCCGGGGAGCGGCTGAATTCGACGTTTGAGGATGCGGAGCCGCACGAGGTGCCCGCGGGTTGAATTCGCTCCATCCGGGCGGGCAGGGCCCGGGACCGGCGGTACGAGGCAGGTGGCACGGGGCACCGGGAACGGGGAACGGGAATGAAGGCAGCCGCAAAGGCGACGGCCAAATCGGCGAAATCGGGCGAGACGCCGATGTTTGCCGGCTTCGAGTGGATGCTGGCCGGGCGTTACCTGAGGTCTCGCCGCCGGGAGGCGTTCATCTCGGTCATCGCCGGCTTCTCGTTTGTCGGCATCATGCTCGGCGTCGCGACGCTGATCATCGTGATGGCCGTCATGAACGGGTTTCGCGGCGAACTGCTTTCCAAGATCCTGGGCATCAACGGCCATCTGCTGATCCAGCCGATCGGCAGTGAGCTGGACGACTATGACGCCGTCGCGGCGCGCATCGAGAATCTCGAGGGCGTCACCTTCACCCTGCCGTTCGTCGAGGGGCAGGCGCTGGTTTCCGGTCCCTCCGGCGCTTTCGGCGCGCTGGTGCGCGGTGTGCGCGAGACCGACCTCAGGCGGCTGCCGCTTGTCTCCGACACCGTCACATCCGGCACGTTCGAGAATTTCGACAGCAGCACGGGGCTCGCCATCGGCACGCGCATGGCCCGCCAGCTCGGCGTTTCCGTCGGCGACACCATCACGCTGGTCAGCCCGCGCGGCAATGTCACGGCGCTCGGCGTGACGCCGCGCGTCAAGGGCTACCCGATCAAGGCGATCTTCGAGATCGGCATGTCGGAATATGACGGCACCATCGCCTTCATGCCGCTGTCCGAGGCACAGCTCTATTTCAACCAGGAAGGCATCGTCACCGGCATTGAGGTCTTCACCGACGATCCGGACAGCGTCGGGCGCATGCGCGAACTCGTCGAGGAGGGGGCCGGACGTCCGGCCTTCGTCAGCGACTGGCGCTCGCGCAACATGACGTTCTTCTCCGCGCTCGAGGTGGAGCGCAACGTGATGTTCCTGATCCTGACGCTGATCGTGCTGGTGGCGGCGCTCAACATCATTTCCGGCATGACCATGCTGGTGAAGGACAAGGGCCGCAACATCGCCATCCTGCGCACGATGGGGGCGACGCGCGGCGCGGTGATGCGCATCTTCGTCATCACCGGGGCAAGCATCGGCATCGTCGGCACGCTGGCGGGCTTCGCGCTCGGTCTCGTCGTCTGCCTCAACGTGGAGAGCATTCGCCAGGGCATTTCCTGGATGACCAGCACCGAGCTGTTCTCGCCCGAACTGTATTTCCTCAGCCGGCTGCCGGCGGACATGGACACGGGCGAAACCATCACGGTCGTCGTCATGGCGATGGTGCTGTCGCTGCTGGCGACGCTCTATCCGGCCTGGCGCGCGGCACGGCTCGATCCCGTCGAGGCGCTCAGGTACGAATGAAGATGACGATGGATCAGGACGACATCGAGGGCACGAACGGGCTGCCGCTGGTTCTTGCCGGGATCAATCGGGGCTTCCGCGAGGGCGAGGGCAGGCTCGACATCCTGCGCGATGCCAACCTTGCCCTGCATCCGGGCGAGCTGGTCGCGCTGGTGGCGCCGTCGGGCGCGGGCAAGTCGACGCTGCTTCACATTGCCGGGCTGCTGGAGCGACCGGACAGCGGCGAGATCTATATCGGCGGGCGCGCCTGCGGCACCATGGACGATGCCGACCGCACCCGCATTCGTCGCACTGAAGTCGGTTTCGTCTACCAGTTCCACCATCTCCTGCCGGAATTCACGGCGCTTGAAAACCTGATGATGCCGCAGCTCATTCGCGGGCTCGACAAGCGCGAGGCGAAAGAGCGGGCAAGCCAGCTGCTCGATTACATGCGGCTCGGCCAGCGCGCGGACCACCGGCCCTCGGAACTGTCCGGCGGCGAGCAGCAGCGTGTCGCCATCGCGCGCGCCGTCGCCAACGCGCCGCGGGTGCTTTTGGCGGACGAACCGACGGGCAACCTCGATCCTGTGACCTCCGCCTATGTGTTCGATGCGCTTGTCGCGCTGGTGCGCGCCTCGGGGCTGGCGGCCCTGATCGCCACCCACAACATGGAGCTGGCGGGCAAGATGGACCGGCGGATCACGCTCAAGGACCAGCAGATCGTCGAGCTCTGATCGGCGTCACGGTTTGATCGGCAGGGCGCGGCGTCTTCGCCTGTCCTCCCGGACGCACAACCCTCCCTTCCTCCTCCCGCACGCAGCCTCTCTTTCGTCCTCCCGGACGGAGGCGAAGCCGGAGATCCGGGATCGGCGAGCCGAGGGCCTGTCGAAAACACTCCCGAACAACACCTCCGTGCCGCCCCGATCCCGGCTCGGCGCTGCGCGCCGTCCGGGAGGACGCCGAGGAGAGGCCGGAGGGAGAGGAAGGCGCGACGGGACCGACAGCCCACTCCGCAGCCCATCCCTTAGCCCGCCGACGCGCGGCGGAAAAGCCTGCATCCTCCGCTTGTGATCGCCCCCCGCCTTGCTAGGATGGCGGGCAGGGGACGAGAGTTGCGGGGGCTGAATTGGGGGAAAAATCCGCGATCCGCGAAGCGGTGAAGATGGCCGCCGGCTGTCTCATCGCGACGGGCGGAACCCTAACCGGCCTCCCTGTTCCTCCCGGCGCTGTCGAGGCGGTCTTTGCCGGCGGCGCGTGGTTCGGCGCGCTGTCGAGCGCCCGTCGCCGCGATCTCGAACGCGTGATCGAGCGCACGGCCGAGGAGGTCGAGGCGGAGTTGGCGGCCTGGGCATCCCATTCTTCCCAAACCGACTTGGGCGACCTCGCCCATGCGAAAGCCTCCTTCATCGACGTGCTGCCGCAGGCGATGCCGGCGCCAGCCGACCTCGTCGGCAGGGACCTGCGCCCAGACGGGATCGCGGCGCTGGTGCTGGCGCGCGCCGAAGCGACGCGACCCGACATCTACAAGGACACGGGCCCCAAGGACTCGGCCAATCAGCTCGCCCGCCGCTTTCTGCTTCAGGTGATCGAACGCGCCTGCGCGCGCCTGCTCGCCGATGCCGAGTTTATCGACGACCTGCGCCCGTCGCTGTGGCGCGAACTCCTGGAGCGCACCGGTCGGATCGAGGACAACACGGAGAAGCTGCTCGCCGGCCAGCGTGCGCAGGACGAGCAGTTGAACGATATCAAGGCCCTGCTCGCCGCCATGGGCGACAAGGCCGCGACCGCCCGTGCCAGCGGCATCACCGACGCAGCCTTGATCGAACTGGCCCGCCGCGTCTCCGCCGACATTTCCGACCCGCAACAGGCCTTCCGCGAACTCGAAAACGCCGTCGAGATCGCCATTCGCGTCCAGCAGGAAGGGCGGCAGGGCTCCAATCTCGGTGCCTTTGTCGACGAGGTGCTGGCCCGCGTCGCCACGCTCTCCGCCACCGGCGCCTATGACGAGGCGACGGCCGAAATCGACGCGGCGCTTGCCAGGGAGGCGGAGGAAGCCCGCCGTCTGGAGGAGCGCCGGCAGGAGTCCCGCGCCCGCAGCCTGCGCCTGCTCGACGCTGCCATTGAGCAGGACCTGCTGCGCCGCGATGCCGACAGCGCCGCCGCCCGCCTTGTCCGCAAGGTCGAGATCGAGCTTCCCGAGGGCGCGAGCCTGTTCGATTATCTGCTTCGCCATCAAAACGAATGGTACGAACGCGGCCGCGACAGGGGACTCAATCTCGATCTTAACGTCTCCATCGCCCTTGCCCGCCGCACGGAAGGCCTTGCCACAGATGCCGATCAACGCGGGACCGCGCTGAACAATCTCGGCAACGCGCTTGCCGTACTCGGCATGCGCGAGACCGGCACGGCGCGGCTGGAACAGGCGGTCGAGGCCTACCGGCTGGCGCTGGAGGAGCGGATGCGGGAGCGTGTGCCGCTCTATTGGGCGACGACGCAGAACGATCTCGGCGCCGGGCTAGCCGAACTCGGTGTGCGCGACGCCTACCCGGCACGGCTGGAACAGGCGGTCGAGGCCTTTCGGCTGGCGCTGGAGGAGCGGACGCGGGAGCGCGTGCCGCTCGATTGGGCGATGACGCAGAACAATCTCGGCAACGCGCTGCAAGAGTTGGGCACGCGCGAGGCCGGCACGGCGCGGCTGCAACAGGCGGTCGAAGCCTTTCGGCTGGCGCTGGAGGAGTTGACGCGCGAGCGCGTGCCGCTCTATTGGGCGACGACGCAGAACAATCTCGGCAACGCGCTGCGAGAGCTCGGCACGCGCGAGGCCGGCACGGCGCGGCTGGAGGAGGCGGTCGGGGCCTACCGGCTGGCGCTGGAGGAGTGGACGCGGCAGCGCGTGCCGCTCGATTGGGCGATGACGCAGAACAATCTCGGCAGTGCGCTTGCCGAGTTGGGCACGCGCGAAGCCGACCCGGCGCGGCTGGAACAGGCAGTGGCTGCCTACCGGCTGGCGCTGGAGGAGCGGACGCGGCAGCGCGTGCCGCTCGACTGGGCGACGACGCAGAACAATCTCGGTACCGCGCTTGGTGAACTCGGCACGCGCGAGGCCGGCACGGCGCGGCTGAAACAGGCGGTCGAAGCCTACCGGCTGGCGCTGGAAGAATTCACCCCCGAGACAGCGCCGTATTATCACGAAGGAACGACGCAAAACCTTGCCCGTGCGCAATCACTGCTGGACGAGCGGCGAAAGGTGCCTTGAGGCCGGCGACGACACGCGGGCCGCACCCCACGCTCCCTTCTCCCCCTCCCAAAAAAGATAATGAGGGGGAGATGTCGGCGCAGCCGACAGAGGGGGGCGAGCAGCGCCCGCGATGGAGTGCAGTTCTCTCTTTCGTCCTCCCGGACGGCGCGTCAGCGCCGAGCCGGGATCGGAGAGCCGAGGGCGTATGAGGTGCGCTCCGGAACCATGCCACGACCGCCGTGCCTCCCCGGTCCCGGATCGTCGGCCTTCGGCCTCGTCCGGGAAGACGCCAGGCAGAGGCATCCCGCCTCATGCCGGCCGAGTTTGTCCCGCGCCCTCACTCTCGACCCTGCGCCCGGTTTAACCGCGCGCTAACCATGAGTCGTGCCGTCGGATAGAGGGGGTTGTGCAAAGAACAAAACATGAACATACTACGGAAATCGAGAGTTTGGAACGCGGGAGGGCACCATGTTCAACGACATTCGGGAAACGTTCCAGGACCTGATGGCGCTCGGCGCGCTGATGCTGTTCGGGGTGACGATGCTGCTGTGGAGCGACGCCTTGGCGGAACTCTTCCTGGCCTGAGCGCGGGCCGATCCGCGCGCGCATCGCCGTCCCTGGCTGGGGACGGTCTTGCGGCAACTGGGGATGGTTCGCCGCCCGGCCTCGACATCGGGAGGGCGAGAACCGACACTGACCGCTTGGCATCTGTCCGCCCGGCCTCCGGCCGCGTGGCATCCGGATGCCATCACGCGCGCCTTGCCTGACCGGCACGCCGGTGCCGCGACCCCGACAACGGGGTGCGCGGGCGCCGCGCCGAGGGCAGGCGGGCCGAGCAACGCGGTGGTGCAGGCACATGAACGGTCCGGGTTTCGTCCATCTCAGGGTTCATTCCGGATATTCCCTGCTTGAGGGGGCCTTGCCGATCGCCAGGCTGATCGACCTTGCCAAGGCCGACGGGCAGCCGGCCATCGCGATCACCGACACGTCCAACCTGTTCGGCGCGCTGGAATTCTCCGAGAAGGCCTGGGGCTCCGGCATCCAGCCGATTCCCGGCGTGCAGCTTGCGGTCGATTTCGGCGACGGCGGCGTGCGCAAGGGACGCGGCACCGAGCATCTCAGCGATGTCGTGCTGCTGGCCGCCGATGCCGAGGGCTATACCAACCTGATGGACGTGGTCAGCCGCGCCTATCTGGATACCGATCCCTCGATGCGCGCCCATGTGCCGCTGTCGCGCATCCTGGAAAAGTCGGCCGGCGTCATCCTTTTGACCGGCGGCGTCGGCGGGCCGGTCGGCCAGGCGATCTGCGCCGGCGATCCGGCCCGCGCCCGGGCCCGCCTCGAGGCGCTGGCGGGCGTCTTCGGCGACCGGCTCTATGTGGAGATCCAGCGCCACGGCATGCCGGAGGAGGCCGCGAGCGAACCCGGGACGCTGGAGTTGGCCTACGATCTCGGCCTGCCGCTGGTCGCCACCAACGAGCCGTTCTTCGCCGCCCGCGACGACTACGAGGCGCATGACGCGCTGATCGCGATCGCCGAAGGGCGGGTGATCGCCGAGGACGATCGCCGCCGGTTGACGCCGGAGCATTGCTTCAAGACCCGGGCGGAGATGCTGGAGCTGTTCTCCGACCTGCCCGAGGCGACGGCCAACACGGTCGAGATCGCCCTGCGCTGCCGTGCCAGGCCGCTGAAGCGGGCACCGATCCTGCCGCAATTCGCCGGTGCCTCCGCCGATCCCGAGACCGTCTTCGCAGCCGAGGTGGAAGAGCTGCGGCGCCAGTCGCGCGAGGGCCTGACGGCGCGTCTTGCGGCGCACGGGCTGGCGCCGGGCATGGCGGAGGAGGATTACTGGAGCCGGCTCGACTACGAGCTCGGCGTCATCGAGGGCATGCGCTTTCCCGGCTACTTCCTGATCGTCGCCGACTTCATCAAGTGGGCCAAGGGGCAGGACATTCCGGTGGGACCGGGGCGTGGCTCCGGTGCGGGCTCGCTCGTTGCCTGGTCTCTGACCATTACCGATCTTGACCCAATGCGTTACGCGCTTCTGTTCGAGCGGTTTCTCAACCCCGAACGCGTGTCGATGCCGGATTTCGACATCGATTTCTGCCAGAACCGCCGCGAGGAGGTGATCCGCTACGTCCAGGGCAAGTACGGACGCGCGCAGGTCGCCCAGATCATCACCTTCGGTACCCTGCAGGCGCGCGCCGTGCTGCGCGATGTCGGCCGCGTGCTGCAGATGCCCTACGGCCAGGTCGACCGGTTGTCGAAAATGGTGCCGGCGACGCCCGGCCAGCAGGTGACGCTCGAGCAGGCGATCCGCGACGAGCCGCGCCTGCAGGAGGCGCAGCGCGAGGAGGAGATCGTCGCCCGCCTTTTGGCGATGGCGCAGAAGCTCGAGGGGCTTTACCGGCACGCCTCGACCCACGCCGCCGGCGTCGTCATCGGCGACCGGCCGCTGGAGCAGCTCGTGCCGCTCTACCGCGATCCGCGCTCCGACATGCCGGTCGCCCAGTTCAACATGAAATGGGTGGAGCAGGCCGGGCTGGTGAAGTTCGACTTCCTCGGCCTGAAGACGCTGACGGTGATCGATGTCGCGGTGAAGCTGATCGCCGACAAGGGGATTGCCGTCGACATGGCCTCGCTGCCGATGGACGATCCGGCGACCTACCGGCTGCTTGCCGCCGGCGAGACGGTCGGCGTGTTCCAGCTGGAAAGCCAGGGCATGCGCCGCGCCATCGCCGGCATGAAGCCGGACCGGTTCGAGGACATCATCGCGCTGGTGGCGCTCTACCGTCCCGGCCCGATGGACAACATCCCCGTCTACAACGCCGTCAAGCATGGCGAGCAGGAGCCCGACTACCTGCATCCGCTGCTGGAGCCGATCCTGAAGGAGACGAACGGCATCATCGTCTACCAGGAGCAGGTGATGCAGATCGCCCAGGTGCTGTCGGGCTATTCGCTCGGCGAAGCCGACCTCTTGCGCCGCGCGATGGGCAAGAAGATCGCCGCGGAAATGGAGGTGCAGCGGGCCCGTTTCGTCAACGGCGCGGTCGAGCGCGGCGTCGACAAGGGGCAGGCCGGCACGATCTTCGACCTGGTGGCGAAATTCGCCAATTACGGCTTCAACAAGTCGCATGCCGCCGCCTATGCGCTGGTCTCCTACCAGACGGCCTGGCTGAAGGCCAACCATCCGGTCGAGTTCATGGCCGCCTCGATGACGCTCGATCTCGGCAACACCGACAAGCTCAGCGATTTCTGCGTCGAGGCACGCCGGATGCGGATCGAGGTGCTGCCGCCCTCGGTCAACCGCTCGGGCGTGCAGTTCAGCGTCGAGGGCGAGAAGATCCGCTACGCGATGGGCGCCATCAAGGGGGTCGGCGAGGGCGCGGTCGAGCATGTCATCGCCATGCGCACGGACCGGCCCTTTGCCTCGATCGGCGATTTCGCCAGCCGCATCAGCGCCCGGCAGCTCAACAAGCGGACGCTGGAAAGCCTCGTCAACGCCGGTGCCTTCGACGCGCTGGAAGCCAACCGGGCGCGCCTGGCTGCCGGAATTGACCGGATCGTCGGCGTCGCGCAGCGCACGGACGAGGAAAAGCAGAGCGGCCAGAACGACATGTTCGGCGGCGGCGAGGAGGGCGAGACCGTCCACCTGCCGGATGCCGCGCCCTGGCTGCCGGACGACCAGCTGCAGCGCGAGCAGGCTGCCATCGGCTTCTATCTCTCCGCCCATCCGCTGGACAGCTACCGCCCGCTTCTGGAGCGGATGCGGGTGCAGATGTGGAGCGATTTCTCGCAGGCCGTGAAACAGGGCGCGACCGCCGGGCGGCTCGCGGGAACGGTGCTGGCGCGTCAGGAGCGCAAGACCCGCTCGGGCAACCGGATGGGCATCGTCCGGCTGTCCGACCCGACCGGCCAGTATGAGGCGCTGCTGTTCTCGGAGAGCCTGCACCAGTATCGCGACGCGGTCGAGCCGGGCAAATCCGTGGTGCTTCTCGTCGGCGCCGACATGCGCGACGACGAGCCGAGCCTCAGGATCCAGTCCGTCCGCCCGCTGGAGGAGGAAGCCTCGCGGGTGCAGAAGAGCCTGACGGTGTTCCTGCGGGACGAGCAGGCGGCGCGGCGCATCGCCCGTCATCTGGGCGATCGCGGCGATGGCGAGGTCAGCGTCGTCGTGCTGTGCGGCAGCGGCGAACGGGAGGTGGAGGTGAAACTTCCCGGCCGCTACCGGCTGACGCCGCAAATGGCCGGCGCGATGAAGACGATCCCGGGCGTCATCGAGGTGCAACTCGCCTGAGGAGGGCAGGGCCGGGGGCACCTCTCGAGTGTCCTCCCGGACGGAGACCCATCCTTTCGTCCTCCCGGACGGCGCTTGGCGCCGAGCCGGGACCGGCGAGCCGAGGGCTTCAGGGAAAGCGCTTCCGGCCGTCCCCACGAACGCTTGTGCCTCGCCGGTCCCGGATCTTCGGCCTTCGGCCTCGTCCGGGAAGACGCGGGGAAAGATATGTGCGACAAGCATCCCTAGAAGGTGCCAATTGCTCCCGGCTCGCGCTTGCGCTTGACCGGGATGACACCCGGGTGGGAGGCACCGCCTCGCCACCCCCACCGCCGTCACCCCACCCAGCGCAGGCCCGCGTCCCTTCGCCGCCCGCATCTTTCAGTGGCGGGCGGGGCAAAAGGCGGACCGGCGGGGCTTGTCTTGGCGGGCAACGCCCTTTATAACGCGCGCATTCCACACGCAGGGTCGGTTTTCGTCACGGACGGGGTCCATCCGGTGTCGGCGCATGAGCGCTTTCACACCCTGCGGAGGTACAACCGGAAAATCAAGGAGTTGCACGGCCATGGCCCTGCCCGATTTCACTATGCGTCAATTGCTGGAGGCCGGTGTTCACTTCGGTCACCAGAAGCACCGCTGGAACCCGAAGATGGGTTCCTACATTTTCGGCGTGCGCAACAACATCCACATCCTGGATCTGGCGCAGACCGTTCCGCTTCTGCACCAGGCGCTGAAGACCGTGTCCGACACGGTCGCCGCCGGCGGCCGCGTCCTGCTGGTCGGCACCAAGCGTCAGGCCCAGGAAGCTGTCGCCGACAGCGCCCGCCGCTCGGCCCAGTACCATGTCAACGCCCGCTGGCTCGGCGGCATGCTGACCAACTGGAAGACCATCTCCCAGTCGATCCAGCGCCTGCGCAAGCTTGAGGAGACGCTCAGCAACCCGAGCGGCCTCACCAAGAAGGAGCGCCTGTTCATGGACCGTGAGCGCGAGAAGCTCGAGCGGAACCTGGGCGGCATCAAGGACATGGGCGGCCTGCCCGACCTGCTCTTCGTGATCGACACGAATCGCGAGGCGATCGCGATCCAGGAAGCCAAGCGCCTCGGTATCCCGGTCGCGGCAATCGTCGACAGCAACTGCGATCCCGTCGGCATCGACTTCCCGGTTCCGGGCAACGACGACGCCGGCCGCGCGATCTCGCTCTATTGCGACCTGATCGCACGCGCCGCCATTGACGGCATCTCGCGTGCCCAGGGCGGCATGGGCGTCGATGTCGGCGCTGCCGAGGAGGCTCCGGTGGAGCCGGTGCTCGCGGCCGAGGCCGAAGTCGAGGCCGAAGTGGCGGCTCCGACCGAAACCGCTGACGCTGGCGAGCAGCCGGCGGCGGAAACGGTCGCCGAGGAAGCTCCGGCCCAGGCCGGCTGACGGTGTAAGCGATGGCCGGCGGACGTTCGTTTCGCCGGCTGCCGCCGTCACGGCGGCTCCTGTCATCAATCTTAAGCAAGGCCTCGGCTAAACGTGCCGGGGTAAACACCCGTCAACGAGGCGATCTATGAGCATTACCGCAGCTATGGTGAAAGAGCTCCGCGAGAAGACCGGCGTGGGCATGATGGACTGCAAGGCAGCCCTCACCGAAACCAACGGCGACATGGAAGCGGCAATCGACTGGCTGCGCACCAAGGGTCTCGCCAAGGCGGCCAAGAAGGCCGACCGCGTCGCGGCCGAGGGTCTGGTCGGCGTTGCCTCCGAGGGCACCAAGGCCGCCGTCGTGGAGCTGAACTCCGAAACCGATTTCGTCGCCCGCAACGAGGCTTTCCAGGCGCTGATCGCCGGAACCTCGCAGGCTGCGCTTGCCGTCGACGGCGATCTCGAGGCGCTTGCCTCCTCGACGTTCCCGGGCTCGTCCAAGAGCGTGTCCGACACGATCAAGGACGCCATCGCGACCATTGGCGAGAACATGTCGCTGCGCCGTTCGGCCGCTCTTTCGGTCTCCAGCGGTGCAGTTGCCACCTATGTGCACAGCGCCATTGCCGACAACCTGGGCAAGATCGGCGTGCTCGTCGCGCTCGAGTCGGAAGGCGATGCCGGCGAAGTGGCCGCGTTCGGCCGCAAGATCGCGATGCATGTCGCGGCGACCAACCCGCTGTCGCTCGGCGTCGAGGATCTCGACCAGGATGTCGTCGAGCGCGAGCGCCAGATCTTCTCCGAGCAGGCGCGCGAATCGGGCAAGCCGGAAAACATCATCGAGAAGATGGTCGAAGGTCGCCTGCGCAAGTTCTACGAGGAAGTGACGCTGACCAAGCAGTCCTTCGTCATCGACCCGGACAACACGGTCGAGCAGGCCGTCGAGGCGTTCGCCAAGACGCTCGGCAAGCCGGTGAAGCTCACGGGCTTCGTGCGCTATGCGCTCGGCGAGGGCATCGAAAAGGAACAGACCGATTTCGCCGCGGAAGTCGCGGCGGCCGTCGGAAGCTAAGCCAATCTCGGGGCGCCGGTCATTCCGGCGCCCTTCTTCTATGCGCGGCGCAAGCGAACGGGGTTGTCCTGTCCGCTTGCGTTTGTGCGCGTGTCCAAGACAAACTGCTTCTCTGAAACGGCGAGAAAAATATGACGGGAAAACTTCGCTGGCGGCGCGTGCTCGTGAAACTTTCGGGCGAGGCGCTGATGGGATCGCAGGATTTCGGCATCGACCCGCAGACGGTGGACCGGGTCGCGAAGGAAATTGCCGAGGCCGTGTCGCTCGGCGCCCAGGTGGGCGTCGTCGTCGGTGGCGGCAACATCTTCCGCGGTGTCGCGATCGCGGCTAAGGGCGGCAACCGGGTCACTGGCGACCACATGGGCATGCTGGCCACGGTGATGAACTCGCTGACGCTTGCCGACGCCCTGCGCCGCCTTGGCGTGCCGGCCCGCGTTCTGTCGGCCGTGCCGGTGCCCTCGATCTGCGAGACCTTCACCCAGCGTAGCGCCGAGCGCTACATGGAGGACGGCGACGTGATCGTCTTCGCCGGTGGCACGGGCAATCCCTTCTTCACCACCGACAGCGGCGCCGCCCTGCGCGCCGCCGAGATGCGCTGCGATGCCTTCCTCAAGGGCACCAGCGTCGACGGCGTCTATTCGGACGACCCCAAGAAGGTGCCGGACGCGGAGCGTTACGACACGCTGACGCCGGGCGAGGTGCTCGGGCGCGACCTGAAGGTGATGGACGCCACCGCCATCGCGCTGGCGCGCGACAACGCCATTCCGGTCATCGTGTTCTCGATTCGCACGCCCGGCGCGCTTGTCGATGTGATGAACGGCGCCGGCCGCTACACGGTGATTTCCGACTGACGTGGCGCCGGCCGGGGCGCCGGTCGGCATCCCCGTCCCCGCAAAAGAGGGGCGGGGGCCTTGCCTTTGGAGCCCGCGTCATGGAAATAAGACGCGAAGGTTTCGGTCGTTCCGGTCCTCCTGGACGGACGCTTCAACAAAAGAGGACAAGATGGCGGACCAGGATATCGATTTTGGCGATCTCGAGCGACGCATGAACGGCGCTCTCGGCGTGCTGAAGACCGATCTGGCGGGGCTGCGCACCGGTCGCGCCTCGGCCAACATGCTCGATCCCGTTTCCGTCTCGGCCTATGGCTCCGACATGCCGCTCAACCAGGTGGCGACCGTCAGCGTTCCCGAGCCGCGGATGATTTCGGTCCAGGTCTGGGACAAGTCGATGGTCGGCGCTGTCGAGCGCGCGATTCGCGAATCCAATCTCGGCCTCAACCCGATTGTCGACGGTACCAACCTGCGGCTGCCGATTCCCGAGCTCAACGAGGAGCGCCGCAAGGATCTGATCAAGCTGGCGCACAAATATGCCGAGCAGTCGAAAGTCGCCGTGCGCCATGTGCGCCGCGACGGCATGGACACGCTGAAGAAGCTCGAGAAGGACGGCGATATCAGCGAGGACGACGGCCGCGTGCAGGCTGACAGGGTCCAGAAGATGACCGATGAGATGATCACGGAAATCGACGCCATGCTGGCGAAGAAAGAACAAGAAATCTCCCAGATCTGATCGCACAGTCGCGGTCCGGTCGGCGGGTCAAGGAGTTTGGGATGACGGTCACGGCAGACCTTGGCGTTTCCGCGCAGGTTGACGCGGGGGAGCGTATCGGGGTGCCCAGACACGTGGCCGTGATCATGGACGGAAACGGCCGGTGGGCTGTCGGGCGCGGGCTGCCGCGCACCGAGGGCCACCGGGCCGGCGTCGCGGCGTTGCGCAGGATCGTCAAGCACAGCGCCAAGCGCGGCGTCGAGATCCTGACGCTGTTCTCCTTCTCCTCGGAAAACTGGAACCGGCCTCCGGCCGAGGTCGGCTTCCTGATGGGGCTGCTTGAGCGGTTCGTGCGCCGGGACCTTGCCGAAATCCACCGCCAGAACGTCCGCGTCACGATGATCGGCGAGCGCGAGGGACTGGATCCCTCGATCCTCGGCCTGATCGAGGAAGGCGAGGCGCTCACCCGCGAGAACACCGGCATGACCCTGGTCGTCGCCTTCAACTATGGCGGCCGCAACGAGATTGCCCGCGCCGTGAAGCGGCTCGCCGCCGACGTGGCGCAAGGGGTCGTCGCGCCGCAAGACGTGAACGAGGACAGCATCTCCCGCTATCTGGACACGGCAGCGCTTCCCGATCCGGACCTGATCATCCGCACCAGCGGCGAGCAGCGCCTGTCCAATTTCCTGCTCTGGCAGGCCGCTTATAGCGAGTTCTATTTCGCCGACCTGCATTGGCCGGATTTCGACGAGTGCGCGCTGGACAGCGCTTTCGAGGCCTTCGCGGCACGCGATCGCCGGTTTGGCGGGCTTTCGGCGAAAGTCGCCAGATGACGGACGGGGCCTCGGGGGGAGGCCGCACCCGGTCCACCGAACTCAGGCTCCGGGTCATTTCGGCGCTGCTTCTCGCACCCGCCGTGCTTCTTGCGACCTATGTCGGGGGCTGGCCCTTCGCGATCGGCGCGGCGCTGTGTGCCGCGATACTGCTGCAGGAATGGGTCGTCATCGTCCGGGCGCAAAACCTCATTGCCACGGTTGGAGCCGCCCTTGCCGTCGCCGGGGCGATGCTTGCCGTTGCCACGGGCCACGCGCAGATAGCGCTCGGCCTGTTGCTGCTCTCCGCTGCGGTGCTGCTCGGCGCCGGGTGGCTCCTGGGGGCGGTCGGCGTCGCCTGGCTTGCCGGGGGCGTGCTCTATGCCGGACTGACCGGTGTGGTTCTCGTGATCCTGCGGGCGGGCGAGGCCGGGTTCATCGTCATCGTGTTTCTCTTCGCCGTGGTCTGGGCGACCGACATCGCCGCCTATTTCGCCGGCCGGCGCATCGGCGGGCCGAAACTGTGGGCGCGCGTCTCGCCGAAGAAGACCTGGAGCGGGGCGATCGGCGGGTTTCTTGCCGCCGTGCTGGTGGGGCTGGTCGCAGGTCTGCTCGTCGGGCGGGCGCCGCTATCGGTCTGGCTGGTCGCCGCCGGCGTTCTTTCGGTTTTCTCGCAGGTCGGCGACCTCTTGGAATCCGCCCTGAAGCGACGGTTCGGGGTGAAGGATTCGGGACGGATCATTCCCGGTCATGGCGGCGTCATGGACCGGGTCGACGGGCTCACCGGCGCCGGCGTGCTCGGATATCTGGTCGCGGTGGCGGCGAGCGGGGCTCTCTCCGATCCGGTTGCCGCGCTCGTGGGCATGCAGGGATACTGACCATTGACCGCCCAGGACGGCCATGACGAAGCGCCAGGCGGCGCGCGCGCGGATGCCCGGCCGATGCGGCTGACGGTGCTCGGCGCCACCGGCTCGATCGGCACCTCGACGCTGGACCTGGTGGCACGCAACCCGGAGCGTTTCGAGGTTGTCGCTGTGACCGCAAACGCCCGCGCGGAAGAGCTTGCCCGGCTGGCGATCCGGATGCGTGCCCGCCACGCGGTGGTCGCCGATCCGGCCGCCCATGGCGCGCTCAAGGCGGCGCTTGCCGGCTCCGGTATCACCGCGGCCGCGGGCGCGCGGGCGGTTTGCGAGGCGGCGGCGCTGCCGGCCGACATGGTCGTTGCCGCGATCGTCGGGGCGGCGGGGCTCGGACCGACGCTGGCGGCGGTTGCCCGGGGCACGACGATCGCCCTGGCCAACAAGGAATGCCTTGTCTGCGCGGGCGATCTGTTCATGCGGGCCGCGCGCGAGGCTTCAGCCACCATCCTGCCGGTCGATTCCGAACACAATGCCGTGTTCCAGGTGCTGGAGCGCGGCAATGTCGAGCAGGTCGAAAAGCTGATCCTGACGGCGTCGGGCGGCCCGTTCCGCACCCTTGCGCTGGAGGAGATGCGCGGCGTCACGCCGGAAGAGGCGCTGCGCCATCCCAACTGGAGCATGGGCGCCCGGATCTCCATCGACAGCGCCACGATGATGAACAAGGGCTTCGAGATCATCGAGGCGCGGCATCTCTTTCCGCTGCGGCCCGATCAGATCGACGTGCTGGTGCATCCGCAATCCGTGGTGCACGGCATGGTGCAGTACCGGGACGGGTCGCTGCTGGCGCAAATGGGGGCTCCCGACATGCGCACGCCCATCGCCCATTGCCTTGCCTGGCCGAGGCGCATGGGAACGCCGGCCGAGCGCCTTGATCTTGCCGCATTGGGAACGCTCACCTTCGAGGCGCCGGACCCGGTCCGGTTTCCCGCGCTGCGGCTTGCCCGCGAGGCGCTGGCCGCCGGCACGGCCGCGACGGCGGCGCTGAACGCGGTCGACGAGGTGATGGTGAAGGCGTTCCTGGCGCGGCGCGCCGGGTTTCTGGATATCGTGACAACCGCCGAGCGGGTTCTGGAGCGCATGGCCGGCACGTCCGGCCTGGGCGAGATGACCTCCACCGACGATGTGTTCGCGGTGGATGCCACGGCCCGGCGTCTTGCCGGCGAAATTGCCGGGACAGAACCTTGAGGCGGGCGGGCGGGAACCGCTGAAACGCGGCGGCCGGTCGCCAACGGGATGTTAACGCGCCGCGAGGACACTGCCCCGCGGCAATGGAGATACAATGGAACTGATCGGATCGCTCTTCGGCTCGGTGGCGGGCTACGCCCTGCCGTTCCTGTTCGTGCTGACGGTGGTGGTG
Source organism: Stappia sp. (assembly GCF_965276915.1). Lineage (GTDB taxonomy): Bacteria > Pseudomonadota > Alphaproteobacteria > Rhizobiales > Stappiaceae > Stappia. Next base: position 3,367,123 of record NZ_OZ255709.1, on the reverse strand, counting down.
TTCTTCCACGAACTCGGCCATTTTCTCGTCGGTCGCTGGTGCGGCGTGCGCGTCAACGCGTTCTCCGTCGGCTTCGGCCCGGAACTCATCGGCCGCACCGACCGTCACGGCACGCGCTGGAAGCTGTCCGTCATTCCGCTTGGCGGCTATGTGAAATTCGCCGGTGACGAGAACGAGGCGAGCGTGCCCGACCAGGAGGCGCTGCGCGCTATGAGCGCCGACGAGCGCGCCGGTGCGTTCCAGACCAAGTCCGTCGCGCGCCGGGCCGCCATCGTCGCGGCCGGTCCGATTGCCAATTTCATCCTCGCCATCGTCATTTTCGCTGTTCTGTTCGCGCTGATGGGCCGCCCGGAGATCTCGCCGCGGGTCGACCAGGTGCAGCCAGACAGCGCCGCGGCCGAGGCAGGCCTCCAGGCCGGCGACCTGGTCGTGGCGATCGACGGCAGCAGCATCGGCACCTTCGCCGAACTGCAGCGCACCATCAGCGTCAGCGCCGACATTCCGCTGCGGATGGAGCTGGACCGGGGCGGGGAGCGCGTCGAGGTGACGATCACCCCGAAGCGGCGCGAGATCACCGATCCCTTCGGCAACGTCCAGTCCGTCGGCCTGCTCGGCGTCAGCCGCAGCGCCAAGCCGGAGGACGTGATCACCCGTCGCTTCGGCCCGGTCGAGGCCGTTGTCGAGGGAAGCAAGGAGACATGGTTCGTCGTCACCCGGACGGCGGGCTATCTCGGCGGCATCCTGACGGGGCGCGAATCCGCCGACCAGCTTGGCGGCCCGATCCGGGTCGCGCAGATTTCGGGTCAGGTCGCGACGCTCGGATTCGGTGCGCTGCTCAATCTCACGGCGGTGCTGTCGGTCAGCATCGGCCTTTTGAACCTGCTGCCGATCCCGATGCTGGACGGCGGTCACCTGTTGTTCTACGCGGCGGAGGCGCTGCGGGGGAAGCCGCTGAGCGAGCGTGCCCAGGAATACGGATTCCGGATCGGCATAGGCATCGTCCTGTTCCTGATGGTTTTCGCGACCTGGAACGATGTTCTGCACCTGAGTTCGTTGTAGCGGGCGGGGCGAGCGTGTCTCGACTGCAACGCTCCGGTGCGAAACGGTTTTTGCGGGATTTGGGCGGTTGCTTCCGCTCCAAAAGCCTGTAAAACGACTGACGGATATAGAGAATCTCGACCACCACATCCGTAGCGCCCGGCGCCGGAAAAAAGTGTGGCGGAAAAACCGAAGGCGAAGCGTCTTTATGCAGCGTGTCCAGAACCTGACCAGAACAATCCTGGTAGCCGCCGTGATGAGCGGTGTCGCACCGATCCTGCCGGTGGCTTTCCCCGGTCTCGGTGCACCCGAGGCGGAAGCCGCGGTGGTCAGCCGGATTGATGTTCGCGGAAACACCCGCATCGATGCCTCGACGGTCGAGAGCTATCTGACGATCCGTCCGGGGCGTTCCTTCGGTCCTGCCGATATCGATGAATCGCTGAAGACGCTGTTTGCCACCGGCCTGTTCGAGGACGTTGCGATCAACCAGCAGGGCGGCACGCTGGTCGTGACCGTCACCGAGAATCCGATGGTCAACCGGATCTCGTTCGAGGGCAATCGCCGTCTCGATGACAAGACGCTGACCGGTGTCGTGCGGACCGAGGAGCGCTCGATGCTGACGCGCGCCAAGGTGCAGTCCGACGTCCAGAACGTGCTTGAGGCCTATCGCCGTTCCGGTCGCTACCGCGCGACCGTCGAGCCGAAGATCATCAGCCGTTCCAGCAATCGCGTCGATCTCGTGTTCGAGATCAACGAGGGCGACCGCACCGGTATCGAGCGGATCACCTTCATCGGCAATTCCACGTTCAGCGACGGCCGCCTGCGCGACGTGATCCGCACCCGCACCAGCGGCCTGCTGAGCTTCCTGCGCACGACCGACTCCTTCGATCCAGATCGTCTCGATGCCGATCAGGAGCTTCTGCGCCAGTTCTACTATCGCCACGGTTATGCCGACTTCCAGATCGTCTCGGCCGTTGCCGATCTCGATCGCGAGGAGAACGTCTTCTATGTCACCTTCACGGTGGAAGAGGGCGAACAGTACACCTATGGCGATATCGACCTTCAGACCTCGCTGAGCGATGTCGATCCCGAGGAACTGCGCCGCAAGCTGCGTACCTCGCCGGGCGACACCTATTCCTCGCTCGAGGTGGAGAAGTCGCTTGAGGACCTGACGCTGGACGTGTCCCGCCAGGGCTACGCCTTCGCCCAGATCCGTCCGCGCGCCTCCCGCGACTACGAGAACCGCACGATCTCGCTGACCTACTTCATCGAGGAAGGTCCGCGCGTCTATATCGAGCGCATCAACGTTCGCGGCAACGACCGGACCCGTGAGTACGTGATCCGCCGCGAGTTCGACCTGGTCGAGGGCGACGCCTTCAACCGCGTCCTCATCGACAAGGCGGAGCGCCGCCTGAAGGACCTGCAGTTCTTCAAGAACGTGCGCATCACGACCTCGCGCGGCAGTGCGCCTGACCGGATCATCGTGAATGTCGATGTCGAGGAGCAGGCAACCGGCGAGATCGGCTTCGGTGTCGGTTACTCGACCTCGGACGGCGTCATCGGCGACATCACGCTGCAGGAAAAGAACTTCCTGGGTCGCGGCCAGTTCATTCGCGCCAAGGTCGGCGCGGGTGCATCCTCGCAGACCTACGAGTTCGCGTTCACCGAGCCGTATTTCCTCGGTCGCCGGATCGCGCTGTCGCTGGATGTCTATCGCCGCACCTTCGACCGCAACGACTACCGCAATTACGAGCTTGAGACGACCGGCGGCTCGATCGGCCTCGGCCTGCCGCTGCGCGACGACGAGCTGCGCCTCAATCTGGTCTATCGGATTTTCGATCAGAAGCTGTCGCAGAACGTTCCGAGCAACCTGTCCGGCGGTCTGCAGTCGTCGCTCGGGCGCAACCTGACCTCGGCCATCGGCTACTCGCTGGTCTACGACACCCGTGACAGCCGGACCGATCCGCGCGACGGCTTCTACGTGTCGTTCGGCCAGGAAGTCGCCGGCCTCGGCGGCGATTCCCGCTACCTCTCGACCAGCATCGATGCGCGCGCCTACAAGGAGATCCTGCCCGAGTGGGGCGTGATCGGCATCCTGCGCGCCGGCGCCGGCAACATCTTCGGCCTCGGGCGCAGCCTGCGTGCCTCGGACCAGTTCCAGCACAGCGACAGCTGGTTGCGCGGCTTCGAGCAGCAGGGCATCGGCCCGCGCGATTCCCTCACCGGCGACTCGCTGGGTGGCCGCTGGTATGTCCATGCGAATGCGGAAGCGGAGTTCCCGATCCTCGGTCTTCCGAAGGAGCTGGGCCTGTCCGGTGCCGTGTTCACCGACTTCGGCGCGGTCTGGGACGCGGATCCGGCGATTGTCAATTGCGTCGGCGTCGCCGCCTGCGGCACCACCCAGGTTCCGGCCACGGTTCAGTCCAACAGTTTCCAGCCGCGTGTTTCCGCCGGTGTCGGCGTGAAATGGGCATCGCCCTTCGGTCCGCTGCGGGCCGACTTCGCCTGGCCGCTGCTCAAGGAGTCCGGCGACCGGACGCAGTTCTTCCGCATCGGCGGCGGCACACGCTTCTGATCCTGGCGGGCTTTTTGGATATCGAACCGGCCGCCGTGCATTCGGCGGCCGGATTCATTGTGGGAAGACGATGAGCGAACCCTTTTTCTTTGAGCCGTTCGCGCCCACGGGCGTTTCCGACATCGCGGACTGGGTCGGCGGCGAACTGCCGCGCGGCGAGAGCGATGCGAAGATCACCGCCGTGGGACCGCTCGAGGATTCGGCCGCCGGCCAGCTGGTGTTCTTCGACAACCCGAAATATCTCCCCATGCTCGAGACAACCCGGGCCGCGGCCTGCCTGGTGGCGCGCAAGCACGCCGACAAGGTGCCGGACGGCGTCGTTCCCATCGTCGTGGAGCAGCCCTACAAGGCCTGGGGCCAGGTGCTGGCACGCCTTTATCCCGAGTCCATGCGCCCCACGTCGCTGGACGGATCGCGAGGCGTGTCCCCGCATGCGCGGATCGATCCGGCGGCACGGATCGAGGCCGGCGTGATCATCGAGGCCGGCGCGGTCGTCGGCCCGGAGGCGGAGATCGGCGCGGGTTCGCGCGTTCACGCCAATGCGGTGATCGGCGCGGGCGTGCGCATCGGCCGCGACTGCTCGGTCGGCGCGAATGTCGTTCTCCAGCACACGCTGGTGGGTGACAGGGTGATCCTTCATTCCGGCGTTTGCAGCGGTCAGGACGGGTTCGGCTTCGCCATGGGGCCGGGCGGGCACAGGAAGGTTCCCCAGATCGGCCGGGTCATCATTCAGAATGATGTCGAGATCGGCGCCAATACGACCGTCGATCGTGGCGCGAACCGGGATACAGTGATCGGCGAGGGCACCAAGATCGACAACCAGGTCCAGATCGGCCACAACGTGGTGATCGGCCGGCATTGCGTCCTGGTTTCTCAGGTCGGCATTTCCGGCAGCGCGACGCTTGAGGACTATGTCGCGATCGGCGGCCAGTCGGGTGTGCGCGGCCATGTCACCATCGGCATGGGCGCCCAGATTGCAGCGGTCAGCGTGGTCGAGGCCGACGTGCCCGCCGGTGCCCGCTACGGCGGCGTGCCGGCAAAGCCGGTGAAGGTGTGGTTCCGCGAGGTGATGACCCTTGCGAAGCTTGCCGAACGCGGCCTCGGGCAGGGTACGCCGAAGGCGCGCGACAAGGATTGAACTCGGGCTGGTCCGAGCGTTGGGGAAATGGATATGAGCGAAGGCGAGAAGAAGACGCTGGATAGCGCCGACATCATGCGGATCATGGAGCTGCTTCCGCATCGCTATCCGTTCCTGATGGTCGACCGTATCGTTGACATGGATGGCGACAATTCAGCGGTCGGGATCAAGAACGTGTCGGCCAACGAACCGCATTTCATGGGGCATTTTCCCAATCAGCCGGTCATGCCGGGCGTTTTGCTGATCGAGGGGATGGCGCAGACGGCGGGGGCCTTGTGCGTGCATTCGCGCGGCGATTCCGGGACGCCGAAGCTCGTCTATTTCATGACCATCGACAAGGTGAAGTTCCGCAAGCCGGTCATGCCCGGCGACCAGGTTCGCTTTCACATGACCAAGATCCGCAACCGCACGAACATCTGGAAGTTCGAGGGCGTGGCGATGGTCGATGATACCAAGGTCGCCGAGGCCGAGATCAGCGCCATGCTGGTCGATCACTGAGACGGGGCGGAATGACGTCTGGAATTCATCCAACTGCCATTGTCGAGGATGGCGCACAGATCGGCAGCGATGTCCGGATCGGACCGTTCTGCCACGTCGGACCGGACGTCGTGCTCGGTGACGGGGTCGAACTGAAGTCGCATGTCGCGGTCGCCGGTCGCACGCGCGTCGGCGCCCGCACCGTCGTGTTTCCCTTCGCCTCCGTCGGCCATCAGGCGCAAGACCTGAAATACCGGGGCGAGGCGGCAAACTTGAGCGTTGGCAGCGACTGCATCGTCCGCGAGGGCGTCACGCTCAATCCGGGAACGGAAGGCGGCGGGCTGGAAACGGTGATCGGCGATCGCTGCGCGTTTCTCGCCAATTCCCATGTCGGCCACGATTCGCGCCTCGGCAATGGCGTGATCCTGTCCAACAACGTCATGATCGCCGGCCATGTCACGGTCGGCGACAATGTCATCATGGGCGGCGGCGCCGCCGTTATCCAGTTCACACGCATCGGCGACAACGCCTTTGTCGGCGGCCTGGCGGGCCTTGAGAACGACCTCATTCCGTTCGGCATGGTGATGGGCAACCGCGCCCGCCTGAACGGGCTGAACCTTGTCGGGCTGAAACGCCACGGCTTTGCGCGCGAGGACATTCATGCGCTGCGCGGCGCCTACAAGGAGCTGTTCGAGAATGCCGAGGGCACCTTGCGGCAGCGGGCGGAAAAGGTCGCCGAGACCTATTCGACGGTCGCCCTGGTGCGCCGGGTGACGGACTTTATCCTGGCCGAAAGCGACCGCCGGTTCTGCACGCCGCCCTCGGAGGGTTGATCCATGAACGAGGCGTCGCCCGCGGCGTCCGGTGAGGATACCCCGCTTGCCGTGATCTGCGGCGGCGGCCGGGTGCCTGTGGAAGTGCTCTCGGCCGTGCGCGCCGGCGGGCGGCGGGTCGTGGCGGTCGCCATTCGCGGCGAGGCGGATGCCGGCGTCGAGGAATTCGCGCCGGTCCATCTCGGCTGGGGCCAGATCGGCAAGCTTGCCTCGCATCTGCAGCGCGAGGGCGTGCGCGACATCGTCATGATCGGCAGCGTCAGCAAGCGCCCCGAAATCCGCGAGATCGTCGGAGATCTGGGAACCATGCGGCGGCTCCCGAAGATCATTGCCTCGCTTGCCGGGGGCGACGATTCCCTTCTCAAGAAAATCATCCGCCTGTTCGAGGAGGAAGGGTTCCGCATCGTCGGGGCCCATGAGGTCGCGCCGGCCCTGCTGGCGAGCCCCGGCAGTCTCGTCGGCGCGCCGCCCAGGGGCGACGTGCTTCAGGATCTCCGGCTGGCCGCCCGTGCCGTTTCCGAACTCGGCCGTCTCGACATCGGCCAGGCTGCCGTCTGCCTTGGCGGGCGGATCATCGCGGTCGAGGGCGCGGAAGGCACGGATGCGATGCTGGAGCGCTGCCGGGACCTGCGGGCGCGCGGCCGGGTCAAGGGCAGGGGCGGGGTTCTGGTGAAATGCGCCAAGCCGGGGCAGGACCTGCGCGTCGACCTTCCCACGATCGGGCCCGACACGATTGACCGGGCGGCGGAAGCCGGCCTTGCCGGGATCGGCATCGAGGCCGGGCGCGTGCTCATCGCCGACAGGCAGCGGACCGAGGCCGGCGCGGCGCGCCAGGGGCTTTTCCTTGTCGGCGTCGGGCAGTCGGGACAACTGGAAGGCGACGGCGGGAAGGGCCCTTCATGAGCGACACCGCCGCACGTCCCTTGCTTGTCTACATGATTGTCGGCGAGGAATCCGGCGACCAGCTTGCCGCTCCCATGATGCAGTCGCTGCGCGCGCGCACCGCAGGGAACATCCGGTTCAAGGGCGTTGGCGGCGAACGCATGGAGCGGGAGGGGCTTGCGAGCCTGTTCCCGATCGAGGATATCGCGGTGATGGGGTTGTCGGCGGTGCTTGGCCGGCTGCCGCTCATCGTGAAGCGCGTCTATCAGTCGGTCGACGATGTCGTTGCCGCCGATCCGGATCTTCTGGTCATCATCGACAGTCCGGACTTCACCCACAATGTCGCCAAACGGGTGCGCAAGCGCGCCCCGCATATTCCCGTCGTCGGCTATGTCTCGCCCTCGGTCTGGGCGTGGCGGCCAGGCCGTGCGCGGCGGATGGCCGCCTATGTCGATCACCTCTTGGCGATCCTGCCCTTCGAGCCGGAGGTGCACCGGCGCCTCGGCGGACCGCCGACGAGCTTCGTCGGCCATTCCATCATCCAGCGGGCCGGGGATTTCCGCCCGGAACCCGGCGAGCGGAGCGATCCGGGCGCGGGAACGGCGCCGGTCCTGCTGGTGCTGCCCGGCAGTCGCCGCAGCGAGGTCACGCGCCTGCTCGCCGATTTCCGGGGCGCCGTCGACATCCTCAAGGCGGAGCGGCCGGACCTGCGCGTCCTGCTGCCCGCGGTTCCCCGTCTTTTGCCGCATATCGAGCAGGAGGTGGCGCGCTGGCGGCATCCGCCCGAGATCGTCACCGGCGAGGCAGGCAAGCTTGCGGCCTTCCGGTCGGCGCATGCCGCGCTTGCGGCCTCGGGAACGGTGTCGCTGGAACTGGCGATCTCCGGCGTGCCCATGGCGATCGCCTACAAGCTCGACTGGTTCTACCGCCGGATCAAGGACCTGAACCGGTTCCTGCCGATCGCCAGCGTGACCTCGATGGTGCTGCCGAACATCATCCTGGGCGAGAATGTCGTCCCGGAATTTCTCGACGGTGACGCCAACCCGCAGGCGCTGGCCGACGCGGTTCGCCCGCTTCTCGCCGACAGTCCTGAGCGCCGCGTCCAGGTCGAGGCCTTTGCCAGGCTCGACGAGATGATGCGGCTTCCCTCAGGTGCCGCGCAGGCCGACGAGGCGGCGCGCGTGGCGCTCGGCCTCGTTCAAAACTCGATCAATCTCGATCAAAATTCGGCCTGATTCTCGCAAATTTGACGTCAAACTTGCAGATATTGAGTCTGCCGAACGCAAAAACGGCGCCTCGCGGCGCCGTTTCCGTGTCTGCTCGGGGGTCGGTCGAACGCGTCAGCGACGCTGGGAGACCGGGACGTAGTCGCGCTGCGCCGCGCCCGTGTAGAGCTGGCGGGGACGACCGATCTTCTGCGACGGGTCTTCCACCATCTCCTTCCACTGGGCGATCCAGCCGACGGTCCGGGCCAGCGCGAACAACACGGTGAACATGTTGGTCGGGAAGCCGAGCGCGCGCAGCGTGATGCCCGAATAGAAGTCGATGTTCGGGTAGAGCTTCTTGGAGATGAAATACTCGTCATTGAGCGCGATCTTCTCGAGCTCCATGGCGACGTCGAGAAGCGGATCGTCGCGAATGCCGAGCTCGGCGAGCACTTCATGCGTGGTCTTCTGCATGATGCGCGCGCGCGGATCGTAGTTCTTGTAGACCCGGTGGCCGAAGCCCATCAGGCGGAACGGATCGTCCTTGTCCTTGGCGCGGGCGATGTATTCCGGGATGTTGTCGACCGAGCCGATCTCGGCGAGCATGTTGAGGGCCGCCTCGTTGGCGCCGCCATGTGCCGGACCCCAGAGGCAGGCGATGCCGGCCGCGATGCAGGCGAACGGGTTGGCGCCCGAGGAGCCCGCAAGACGCACGGTCGAGGTCGAGGCGTTCTGCTCGTGATCGGCGTGCAGGATGAAGATCCGGTCCATGGCGCGGGCCAGAACCGGGTTCACCTTGTACTCCTCGCAAGGCACGGCGAAGCACATGTGCAGGAAGTTCGCCGAGTAGTCGAGATCGTTGCGCGGATACACGAACGGCTGGCCGACATGGTACTTGTAGGCCATGGCCGCGATGGTCGGCATCTTCGCGATCATGCGCAGGGACGCCACCATCCGCTGGTGCGGATCGGAGATGTCGGTGCTGTCATGATAGAAGGCGGCAAGCGCGCCGACCGTTCCGACCATGATCGCCATCGGATGGGCGTCGCGGCGGAAGCCGGTGAAGAAGCGGGACATCTGCTCGTGGATCATCGTGTGATAGGTCACGCGATTGACGAAGTCGTCCTTCTGCGCCTTGGTCGGCAGTTCGCCGTAAAGCAGCAGGTAGCAGCTCTCGAGGAAGTCGCCATGGTCGGCAAGCTGCTCGATCGGGTAGCCGCGATACAGGAGCGTTCCGGCATCACCATCGATATAGGTGATGGCGGATTCGCACGATGCGGTCGATGTGAAGCCCGGATCGTAGGTGAAAGAGCCGGTCTGGGCGTAGAGAGAGGCGATGTCGATGACATCGGGTCCGATGGAGCCCGGGCGCATGCCCAGATCCCATGACTTTTCGCCGATCGTCAGCTTTGCAGTCTTGTCGCTCATTCAGGCTACCCCCTTGATGAAGCAAGCGCCGTGCAATTGTCTGGCTGCTCCCCAGGAGAGGTCGGGAAGGAGGCCGGACACACGGCGGGAGGAAAGGTCGCAAGTTGCGTACCCCATTTGTCCGCTCCCCGCAAGCGCGGGGCCCTAGCGCTTTCGTCACAGGGTGACGGGGCGTTCACATGGAAGCCGGGGACGCTGGGGAAGGCGGCCCGTCGTGACGACGGACGGGTCATGCCTGCCATGCCGGGCGCCCGCCCGGGCCGGTTCAGCCGGCGGTCTGATCGGCGATGCGGGCAAGCGATTCCTCGCGGCCGAGAACGGCGAGAACGTCGAAAATGCCCGGCGACGTGCCGCGTCCGGTAAGGGCGGCGCGCAGGGGCTGGGCCGCCTTGCCGAGCTTCAGGTCGCTCTCTTCCGCGTAGATCCGCACGACCTCCTCGGTGCTTTCCGCGCTCCATTCGGGAAGGGCTGCAAGGCGCGGATGGAGGGCGGCCAGGATCTCGCGGGCGCCATCGGCGGCCAGCAGCTTTTCGGCCTTCTCGTCAAGCGCGAGCGGGCGCGCGGCCCACAGATACTCGGCACTGTCGACCAGCTCGACCAGCGTCTTGGCGCGGTCCCTGAGGCCCGGCAGCGCGGCGCGCAGGGCGGCCTCGTTCCCCTCGGCCTGAAGCCAGGCGCGCAGGCCCGCGCCGTTTTCCGCATGGGGCAGGAAGGCAAGAAGGTCCGCCATCAGCGTGTCCAAGTCGGTGGCGCGCATGTAGTGGCCGTTGAGGTTCTCCAGCTTTCTGAAGTCGAAGCGCGAGGGCGAGCGTCCGATGGCATCGAGGTCGAACCATTCGGTCATCTGTTCCGTCGAGAAGATCTCCTCGTCGCCATGGCTCCAGCCGAGCCGGGCGAGATAGTTGCGCATCGCGGCGGGCAGATAGCCCATGGCGCGATACGCCTCCGCGCCGAGCGCGCCATGGCGCTTGGACAGCTTCGCCCCGTCGGGCCCGTGAATGAGCGGGATATGCGCCATCACCGGCACATCCCAGCCGAGCGCCTTGTAGATCAGCGTCTGGCGCGCCGCGTTGGTGAGATGGTCGTCGCCGCGGATGATGTGGGTGACGCCCATGTCATGGTCGTCGACGACGACGGCGAGCATGTAGGTCGGCGTTCCGTCGGAGCGCAGCAGGACGAGGTCGTCGAGCTCCTTGTTGGCGAAGGTCACGCGGCCCTGGACGCGGTCCTCGATCACCGTCTCGCCGTCGGTCGGAGCCTTGAGGCGGATCGCCGGCTTGACGCCGGCCGGGGCCTCGGACGGGTCGCGGTCGCGCCAGCGCCCGTCATAGCGCGGGGGCAGGTTGTTGGCGCGCTGCTCCTCGCGCATCGCGGCGAGCTCTTCCTGGGTGGCGTAGCAGCGATAGGCAAGGCCGGCGGCGACAAGCTGTTCCGCCGCCTCCCGGTGGCGGGCGGCGCGGCCGAATTGCGAGATCGGCTCGCCTTCCCAGTCGAGGCCGAGCCAGGTCAGGCCGTCAAGAATGGCGGTGATCGCAGCGTCGGTCGAACGCTCGCGATCCGTGTCCTCGATGCGCAGCAGCATCTTGCCGCCGAAGCGCCGGGCATAGAGCCAGTTGAAGAGCGCAGTGCGCGCGCCGCCGATATGCAGGAAGCCGGTCGGCGAGGGAGCGAAACGCGTGACGACGGGTGCGGTCATCGGGAAGCCTCGTGGTCGATTGATCGGATGACGCGACGACCGGCCGTCTCTCTTTCGGAAAGAAAACCGTTTCGCGTATTGCGCGAGTGCAGGTTGCAATGCAACGCTGCGGTCCCGGCGCGGTTGGCGTCCGTGTAGCACAGGGGTGCGCCGCCACCAATGCCCGAGGGGTGGCGGTCGAGGGCTGGGAGGAGCGCGTGTCTGTTGCCGGCGGCGGACGACCGGAAAGCGGGAAGGACGCGGTGACGGCGGCCGGACAGGTGCGCGCAGCCGGAGCGCCATCCGCCGGGGGCGCGCTGCTGGCCGACTTCCTCAGCCGGCGAAAGGGCGGACAACCGGGGGATGTTCGCCGCGCCAGGCTGCGCCCCGCGCTTGCCGCGGCGTTTCGCATGGCGGTGCGCGAGGAGATCGAGCGCGGCCGGGGGTTGATCTGGGCGGCTTTCGTCTTTGCCGGCGGTATTGCCCTCTATTTCGCGCTTCCCGCCGAGCCGATCGCTGCGGCAACCGCCGGGGCGGCGCTGGCCGCATGGCTCGGGTTTCTGCTCAAGGCGCGGCGCGGCCGCGGCGCGGCGGCGTTTCTCGTCGTCGCCCTTCTCGTCTCCGGCGCAGCGGCTGGTGCGATGCGGACAGCCTTCGTCGCCGCGCCGGTGCTCGATCGGGCCCGCAGCGCCACGATCACGGGTCTTGTGGAGAGCGTGGAACATCGTGAAAACGGCCTGCGACTGGTGTTGCGGCTGCGCGAGATGAGCGGTGTCGGGCAGGACCGCATGCCGGCACGCGTGCGGATTTCCCTGCGTGGAAAGGATACACTGGCCCCCGTGACTGGGGATACGGTGCGCCTGCGGGCCCGATTGATGCCGCCGGCCCCCGCCGTCATGCCGGGCGGATACGACTTTTCGTTTCGCGCCTATTTCGACGGGATCGGGGCGAGCGGCTTTGCCTTTGGCGGTGTCGAGCCGGTCGCCGAGGCCGGTGCCGGGGCAGTGCCGTGGGACCAGCGTCTATCCGCCGGTATCGAACGGTTGCGCGGCGGTATCGCCGGGCGGATCCGCGCGGCCCTGGGCGACACGACGGCCGCCGCCCTCGCGGTGGCGCTGATCACCGGCGACCGGTCCGGCATTCCGCCCGAGGTCACCGAGGCGCTGCGTACAGCCGGTCTGGCGCATATCCTGGCCATTTCCGGCCTCCACATGGCGCTCTTCGCGGGCTCGGTGTTCTTCGTGTTGCGGGCACTCCTGGCCTTGTCGTCGCGGCTGACACAGGACTGGCCGATCGATGTGTGGGCAGCGGGGGCGGCGCTGGCCGCGGCGGCCTTCTATCTGGCGATTTCGGGCGGGTCGATCGCCACCCAGCGCGCTTTCGTGATGATCGCGCTGGTGCTGGCAGGGCGCCTGTTCGGCCGCCGGGCCCTGACATTGCGCAACGCCGGCGTCGCCATGCTGCTGATCCTCGCGGCCACCCCGGAATCCCTCGTCGATCCCGGGTTCCAGATGTCCTTTGCCGCCGTGATCGCGCTGATCGCGGCCTATGAGGAGATGACGCGGCGACGGGTCGCGGCAAATCGGGGACCGCCGAAACGGGATGACGGGGCTCCGGTTTTCGGTCTGGTCGGCAGCCTGGCGAGTTGGTTCGGGGCGATCCTGCTCACTTCGCTCATTGCCGGGGCCGCGACGGGAGCGATCGGCGCCTATCATTTCCACCGGATCGCGCCGCTCGGACCGCTCGTCAACCTGGTGGCCATGCCGGTGGTGACGCTCGCGGTCATGCCCTTCGCGGTCCTTGCCCTTGCCCTGATCCCGTTCGGTCTGGAAGTGCTTCCCCTGGCCGTGATGGGGGTGGCGGTCGACCAGGTGGTGGCCGCATCGCAATGGGCCGCCAGCCTGACGCCCGGGGAGGGAACCGTCGGTGCGCCATCGGTCGCCGGGACGCTGCTGATGGTTCTGGCAGGGGGTATCGCCTGTCTTGCGCCGCGCGGGTTCCGCCGCGCCGCGCTCGTGCCGCTGTGCCTGTCCGCATGGTTTTATGCAACGCATCGCCAACCGGACATTCTGGTGTCGGCCAACGGGACGACGCTGGCCTTGCGCGACGCCACGGGAGCTCTGCGTGTGACGGCGCGGCCCTCCAGTTTCATTGCCGAGGTCTGGCTGCGCGCCGACGGCGTGGGGGGCGATGCCCGTTCCCGGCGGCATTTGCCCAAGTCCGCCATGTCCTGCGACCCGCTCGCCTGTCTGGTCCGGGCGCATGGTCCGGAAGGTGCGGGGCCGGATCCTCCCATGAGGGAAGGCGGGCCGGGGTCGCCCTTGCCGGAAGGCGGGCGAGGTCCGCCTTCGATGACGGATCAGGCGGTGAAAAGCCGGGAAACGAAGGATCAGGCGGGCGGGAGGACGTCGCTGCTTGTCTCGATCGTCCGCGACCCGGCCGCCTTTGCAGAAGACTGCGCCCGGGTGGACCTGATCGTCTCGGCCCATGACGCGCCGGCGGATTGTGCCGCGCCGCTTGTCCTGGACCGCGCGCGCCTTGCGCGCGACGGCACCACGGCCATCCGTCTCGGCGACGCCCTCAACGGGCTGTCCATCGCCGCGACAACCCCGAGCTACCGTCGCCTGCGACCCTGGACCCCGCGCCCGGCGGAACGCTGAGGGGCGCTGAAGAAACAGGGCCCCATATTGTCCGGTCAGGCTTCAATCTACAGGTCCGCTTCTCAGGCCCAATCCTCAGGCCCAATCGCCAGGCCGTGCCCGAGCCGGCCGCTCAATAGCGGCGGAAGAGAGAAACCAGCTTGCCCTGGATCCGCACCCGGCCCGGGCCGAAGATGCGGGTTTCATAGGCGGGGTTGGCGGCTTCCAGCGCGACGGATGCGCCCTTCTTGCGAAGCCTTTTCAGCGTTGCCTCCTCGTCGTCGATCAGGGCGACGACGATATCGCCGCTGTCGGCGGCGTCCGAGCGGCGGATGACGACCGTGTCGCCGTCGAGAATGCCGGCCTCGATCATTGAATCGCCCCGCACCTCAAGCGCGTAATGGTCGCCGCTGCCGAGCAGGTCGGCGGGCATGGAGATCGTGTGGCTGTGGGACTGGATCGCCTCGATCGGCACACCGGCGGCGATGCGGCCCATGACCGGGATCGCAATGCTGTCATTGGCGGGTTCCGGGAGGGGCGGCGCGGGCTGGGCCGGCCGAGGCTTGCCCAGGGATCCTTCGATGACCGCAGGCGAGAAGCCCTGGCCCCGGGACGCGGCAAGGCCGGGGGCAACCGATTCGGGAAGCTTGACGATTTCCAGCGCCCGCGCCCGGTTGGGCAGCCGGCGAATGAAGCCGCGCTCCTCGAGCGCCGTGATGAGACGGTGAATGCCGGATTTGGAGCGCAGGTCGAGCGCATCCTTCATCTCGTCGAAGGACGGGGGAACGCCGGTCTCCTTCAGCCTTTCGTGGATGAACAGAAGCAATTCGTGCTGCTTGCGAGTCAACATCCGCGTGGTTCCCCAACTTCCTCATTCGGCGGCAAACAGGACGGCGATGCGGCGCGGCAGGCCGAAAAGCCGCGCCGATGTCCAGTCCGTACGCGGCGACAGCCCGAAACGGACCGGACCCGGAGCGACGTTCATTCGCCGCCGAAACGGTTCGGAACATCACCCGCCAAAGCCAAACGCCTTCGCGACTCAGGCTACGTACAAATCATGAACATAGTCTAACCGTTCCCGGCTTGTTCCACAACATGCCTTCGAAAAAATGCAGGGATGCGGCGGGGGAGGCGTTATCGACGGGGCAGGCGGATGACGGGCACCCGGGCACCAGCGGCAAGCGGGCCGGCATGAGGCGGGCGCACGACGAGGGCGTCGGCGCGCGCCAGCGTTGCCAGCATGGAGGAATCCTGCCGTTCGGACGGGGCGACCGTCTCGCTGCCGTCATCGGCCCGCCGGATCGTGGCGCGCAGATAATCCTCACGCCGGTCGTTTCCGCCGATGTCGCCGGCAAGCGGCAGGTGCTCGCGGTCGCGCGCGGTCGCCTCGCGCCCGAGCAGCGTCTCGATCAGCGGACGCAGGAAGAGCAGGGAGCAGACAAGGCTGGAGACCGGGTTTCCCGGCAGGCCGAGAACGCGCATGGCCTCGATCCGGCCCGCCATCAGCGGTTTGCCGGGACGCATGGCGATGCGCCAGAAGGCAAGGTCCATGCCGGCATCGCCCAGAACTTCCTGGACGAGATCATGGTCGCCGACGGAGGCACCGCCCAGCGTCACCAGGATGTCGGCGCGGGCCTCGCGCGCTGCGGCGATCGCGGCGGCGATGGCCTGGCGGTTGTCGGGCGCGATGCCGAGCTGCAGGGGCTCGCCGCCGCAATCGGCGACAAGGGCGGCAACGCCCGCATGGTTGGAGGCGATGATCTGGTCGGGGCCGGGTTCCGTGCCGGGCTCCACCAGTTCGTCGCCGGTCGCCAGGATCGCCACTTTCGGCCGGCGGCGCACCGGCAGCACGGCGTGGTTCATGGCGGCGGCAAGGGCAAGCTCGCGGAAGCCGATGCGCTCGCCGGCGCGCAGAAGCACCTCGCCTTGCGCGAAGTCCAGCCCGGCCGGGCGGACGAACCGGCCGCGCGCCGCGCTTTCCAGCACGGCGATCGTGTCGCCGTCGCGGGTGGCGTTCTCCTGGATCAGGATCGTGTCGGCGCCCTGGGGAACCGGTGCGCCGGTGAAGATGCGCAGCGCCTCGCCCGGCTGCACGGTGCCGGCATAGCCGTGGCCGGCGGGCGCCTCGCCGATGACGCGAAGGGTCGCGGGAAGCGTGGCGATGTCCGCAGCGCGGACTGCGTAGCCGTCCATGGCGGAGGCCGGGAAGGGGGGCTGGGTGCGGGTGGCGGCAAGGTCGGCGGCAAGGATGCGGCCGTTCGCGGCGTCAATCGGAACGCGCTCGGTTCCGACCGGTTCCACGCCCGCAAGCAGTCTTGCCAGAGCCTCGTCGACCGAGATCAGCGACATGTCAGCCGCCGCCTTCCTGCGTGCCGCCGGCAACCGACCAGTCGCCGGACTTGCCGCCGGACTTCGACAGCACGCGGACGCCGCCGATGGTCATGCCCCGGTCGACGGCCTTGGCCATGTCGTAGACGGTGAGGCAGGCGACCGAGCACCCGGTCAGCGCCTCCATCTCGACGCCGGTCTGGCCGGAGAGCTTGGCGTAGCAGGTGACCCGCAGGCCGGGGAGGGTGTCGTCGGCGGTGATGTCGATGGCGACCTTCGACAGCGCCAGCGGATGGCAGAGCGGGATCAGCTCGTGGGTGCGCTTGGCCGCCATGATGCCGGCGATGCGGGCGGAGGCGATCACATCGCCCTTCTTCGCGGTGCCTGACAGGATCATGGCAAGCGTCTCGGGTTTCATCGCCACGTGGCCTTCGGCGGTCGCCTCGCGGGTGGTGACGGCCTTGGCCGAGACGTCGACCATGTTGGCCGCGCCGCTGTCGTCCAGATGGGTGAGGCGGGGAGGCGTGGCGCTCATCGCGAAATGTCCGTCATTCGGCAGCGGCGCTGGCCGGGCGTGCCAGCAAGGCGCGCGTGGCGGCGGCCACGTCGTCCTGCCGCATCAGGCTTTCGCCGATCAGGAAGGTGGAGATGCCGCAGCGCTCCATCCGGGCGAGATCGGCGGGCGTGAACAGGCCGCTCTCGCCGACGACGAGGCGTTCGTCACCGATTTTCGGCGCCAGCATCTCGCTGGTCTCGAGCCGCGTCTCGAAGGTCTTCAGGTTGCGGTTGTTGATGCCGATCATCGGCGAGGACAGCTTCAGCGCGCGGTCGAGCTCGTCCGCATCGTGAACCTCGACCAGCACGTCCATGCCGAGATCGAAGGCGGCCTGCTCGAGCGTTGCCGCCATCGCATCGTCGACCGCCGCCATGATGATCAGGATGCAATCGGCACCCCAGGCGCGCGCCTCGAACACCTGGTAGGGATCGTAGAGGAAGTCCTTGCGCAGGGCGGGCAGCGCGCAGGCGGCGCGGGCGGCGGCGAGAAACTCGGGCGCGCCCTGGAAAGACGGCGTGTCGGTGAGGACGGACAGGCAGGCGGCGCCGCCCTCCTCATAGGCCCGGGCAAGCGCCGGCGGGTCGAAATCGGCGCGGATCAGCCCCTTGGACGGGCTTGCCTTCTTGATCTCGGCGATCAGGGCGAAATGACCGGCCGCCTGTTTGGCCCGCAATGCCGCGAGAAATCCGCGCGGGGCGTCGGCGGCCGCCGCGCGCCGCTCGATCTCGGCCTGGGGAACGGCCGACTTGGCAGCGGCGATCTCCTGGCGCTTGTAGGTCTCGATGCGGGCCAGAATGTCAGTCATGGCTTGCCGCCGCTTCGTTGGAGACCTCGACAAGGCGCGAGAGGCGGGCAAGGGCGCTACCGCTGTCGATGGAGTTTGCCGCCATGGCGACGCCCTCGGCAAGGTTCGCGGCGCGGCCCGCAACCACCAGCGTCGCCCCGGCATTCATCAGCACCGTGTCGCGATAGGCGGTTTTCGCCCCGTCCAGCACGGCGCGCAGGGCAACGGCGTTTTCCGGCGCCTCGCCGCCCTTCAGGTCCTGCGGCCGGCAGGTCGCGAGGCCGACCTCGCCGGGCGAGACCTCGAACACCCGCACCTTGCCGTTTTCCAGCGCCGCGACCGTCGTCGGGCCGGTGGTGGTGATTTCGTCGAGCCCATCAGACCCGTGCACGACCCAGGCGGCTTTTGAGCCGAGCGTTGCCAGCACATGGGCGATCGGCTCGACCCACTGCCGGGCGAAAACACCGACCATCTGCCGCTGGACGCCGGCCGGATTGGAGAGCGGCCCGAGCAGATTGAAGATCGTGCGCGTGCCGAGCTCGGTGCGCGCCGGACCCACATGCTTCATCGCCGAATGGTGGTTGGGCGCGAACATGAAGCCGAGCCCCACCTCGGTGATGCAGCGAGATATCTGCGCGGGCGGGATGTCGATGTTGACGCCGAGCGCCATCAGGACGTCGGCGGCACCCGACTTCGAGGAGAGCGAGCGGTTGCCGTGCTTGGCGACGGGCACGCCGCAGCCGGCGACGACGAAGGCCGAGCAGGTGGAGATGTTGACGCTGCCCGAGGCATCGCCGCCGGTTCCCACCACGTCGACCGCGTCGGCGGGCGCCGACACGGGGATCATCTTGGCGCGCATGGTGGCGACGGCCCCGGCGATCTCCTCGACGGTTTCGCCGCGCACGCGCAGCGCCATCAGGAAGCCGCCGATCTGGGCGGGGGTCGCCGCGCCCGACATGATCACCTCGAAGGCGGCGCGCGCCTCGTCCTGGCTGAGCGCGTTGCCATCGGCCGCCTTGGCGATCAGGGTCTTGAGATTGCTCACTTCGTCGTCCTTTCGAACGGGCGGAGCGAAGGCGCTCAGCTTCCGCCCTGTCCGATCACCCGGTTGATGTTGGCCTGATTGACGTTGACGCCGAGGCGCGCCTCGCGCTCCCCGACATACTGGCCGATCACGGAGTTCTGGAGCGCGTCGGCAAGGCGCGTGTCGAGCGCCGCGATCTCGCCGGCCTCGCGGAAGAAGGCGGGCGCGGAAATGCCGGTCACGGTGTAGACGATGCGCTGCGCGCCGGCCTTGCTGGCGCTGCCGACAGTGCCGACCGGGCCGGAGAAGACACCGGCCAGGGCGTCGGCCGGGATCGCCGCGTTTTCGCCCGTGCGCTTCAGGCCGGACTGGGTCGCGACCTGAAGGCCGCGCTCCGTGGCAATGGCTTCGAGCGTTTTGCCGGCGTCCAGTTCCTTGACGATTTCGGCAGCCAGCGCATCGAGGCGTTCGGCGCGCTGCTCCTGCGTCCAGGCTTCGACCGCTTGCGTGCGCACTTCGTCGAGCGCACGGTCGCGGGCGGGCGTGACCTCGCGCACCTCGAACCAGAGGAAACCGGTTCGACCGAGCTGCAGCATGTCGGCCTCGATGCCGACGTCACTCTCGAAGACGTCCGAGATCAGGTCGGGCGCATCGGGAAGCGCGACCTTCGCGCCTGATGCGTCCTTGCCGGCGGTATCGAACGCCGTCGGAGTGTCGAGCGTCAGGGAGAAGCGCTCGGCGACTTCCGTCAGCGTGGCACCGCCCGCACGGGCATCCTCTATCTCGTCATGAAGGTCGAGCACCTCGCGCTCGGCAAGCCGCAGGGCGATTTCCTTACGAAGATCGCCGGAGACTTCATCCAGCGGCGTCTTGCGGGCCTCGGTGACTTCCGCGACCTTGAGCAGCACGTTGTTGAGCCGGCCCTCGATGATGGCGGAGGTTGCTCCCTCGGCAAGCGCGAAGGCCGCTTCCGCAATGGCGGGATCGAGAAGCTCCTCGCGGGCCATGTTGCCAAGCTCGACCTGCTCCACCGTGGTGCCGCGCATGGCGACGATGTCCTCGAAGGTCTTGCCCTCGGCAAGGGCCGCGCGCGCCTCGGCAACGGCATCGGCGCTCGGCAGGGCGAGCTGCAGGATGCGCCGGCGCTCGGGCTCGCCGAAGCGCTGGCCGGAGGCATCGTATTCGCGCTGCAGGTCCTCGGCGCTGATTTCGTCGGCGCGCGCGACCTTTTCCGGCGTCAGCTGCAAGAGGGCGACCTGGCGGTATTCGGGTGCGCGGAAGTCGGCCTTGTTCACCTCGAACCAGCTGGCAAGCGTGGTCTCGTCGGGAGCCGGGATCTCGCCGGCAAGGGCCGCGCCGAACTCGAGATAGTCGACCGTACGCTCCTCGTTGGCGTGGCGGTTGAAGGTCTCGAGCATGGCTGCCGGCGTCTTCAGGCCGCCGCTGATGGCTTCGGCGATCTGGCGGCGCTCCTCAAGCAGCCGACGTTCCGCGACGAACTGGTCCTCGGTCAGGCCGTTGGCCTGCAGGATGGCGGCAAGACGGGCGCGGTCGAACCCGCCGCCGGGCGCCTGGAAGGAGGGCGCCGTCTGGATCAGCCGCACAAGCTCGGCATCCGAGACACCCAGATTGTAGTCCCGCGCGGTTTCGTTCAGCGCGGCTTCGGCAACGAGGCGACCCAGGACCTGGCCAGGAATGCCGAGCGCGGCCCCCTGCACCGTGGACAGAGGCCGACCGATGTTGCGGCCGATGGAATCGAGCTCGCGGCGGTAGGCATTGTCGAAGTCGACGATTGAAATCTTGCGGTCGCCCACGGTGGCGACCTGGTCGCCGCCAATGTTCAGGAGGTCGCCCGAGATGCCCCAGATGGCGAAACTGATCACAAGAAGGCCGATCAGGAGTTTGGAAATCCAGGACTTTGCGCCGGCGCGCAGAGTGTCGAGCATTGCAGGTTCCGTTATTTCTTGGGCGACAGGGCAGCGTGGCCGTCGGTTCGGCCATGCCAAGGCGGGCGGATCATAGAGACGAGGGGCGCGGGGAGCAAGGCGGTACAAGGCGTTGCGGGGATCTGCCGGCGTCCGCTCCGGCGGTCCGTCTTGATTGCCGGCGAATTTCTGGTAGCACCGGCAGTCTGCATGGGACATTCCGGAAAACGGCGGTCCCTGTCGACAGGCCATTTCCAAGGGAGCACCACGCCGATGACGACCAAGCCGCTGATCGCAGGCAACTGGAAGATGAACGGGCTGTCCGCGGCGCTCGGCGAACTCGACGCCATCGCGCGCGCCGCGCGGGGCGGGCTTGCCGCCCGTGTCGACCTGACGATCTGTCCGCCGGCGACGCTGATCGCGGCCGCCGTCGCCATCGCGGGGGACAGCGGGCTCAGTGTCGGGGCGCAGGATTGCCACGCAGCCGCCAGCGGTGCCCATACCGGCGACCTGTCCGCGGAAATGCTGGCCGATTCCGGCGCACGCCAGGTGATCGTCGGCCATTCGGAGCGGCGCGCCGATCACGGCGAGGACGATGCGGGCGTCGCGGCCAAGGCGGAAGCGGTCTGGCGCGCGGGGCTCGTCGCGATCATCTGCGTCGGCGAGACGGAGGCCGAGCGCCGGGCCGGGCGCGAACTCGACGTGGTCGGACGCCAGCTGGCCGGCTCGGTTCCCGGCGGCGCGACGCCGGAAAATTGCGTCATCGCCTACGAGCCGGTCTGGGCGATCGGCACGGGACTGACGCCGACGCCGGAAGACGTTGCCAGCATGCATGCGTTCCTGCGCGGCGAACTGGGCAAACGCTTCGGCGCGGCGGGCGCCGCCATCCGGCTTCTCTATGGCGGGTCGGTCAAGCCGGCGAACGCCGCCGAGCTGATGTCGGTCGCCAATGTGGACGGCGCGCTGGTCGGCGGGGCGAGCCTGAAGGCGAGCGATTTCCTGGCCATTGCGGAGGCAGCCGGCTAACCGGACTGGCGCTTTGCGGCCCATGCGGGAGCCGCAGGGCCGCCCCGCGTTGAAGGTTGGCCGATCAAGGGTGGAAACGCCCGTGCCATTGGTGTAGAACGCCCAGCAAATCCGACAACCAAAGACTGGTCCTCGATGGAAACCGTTATCATCGTTATCCACCTGATGGTCGTGCTTGCGCTCGTCCTGGTCGTTCTCCTGCAGCGCTCCGAAGGCGGCGCGCTGGGAATCGGCGGCGGCGGGGGCGGCGGCATGATGTCGAGCCGCGGCACGGCGAACGTGCTGACGCGGGCGACCGCCGTCCTGGCGGCCGTTTTCTTCGCGACCTCGCTCGGGCTTGCGATCGTGGCCAAGAACAGCGACCGTCCGGCATCGATTCTCGACGCCGTGCCGGGCACGCAGTCCGCTCCGGTCGATGGCGGGACACCGGGTTCGGGCAACGGCATTCTCGACCAGTTGCGCCCGCCCGAGCAGCCGACCGGACCCCAGGTTCCGGCGGCGCAGTAGGCCCTTGGCCGGCTAGCCTCTTCATCTTATGCCCCGCGATACGCGTCGCGGGGCATTTTCTTGTGTGTTAACTCTGTGCCGGGCGTTCGAATCAGCGCTCGCGGCGATATGGTATTGGTCCATGGCGCGATACATCTTCATTACTGGCGGCGTGGTGTCCTCGCTTGGCAAGGGACTGGCTTCCGCGGCTCTCGGGGCATTGCTCCAGGCGCGGGGCTACAAGGTCCGGCTGCGCAAGCTCGATCCCTATCTCAATGTCGATCCGGGCACGATGAGCCCGTATCAGCATGGCGAGTGCTTCGTGACCGATGACGGCGCGGAGACGGATCTCGATCTCGGGCACTACGAGCGCTTCACGGGCCGGCCGGCCAACAAGATGGACAACATCACCACCGGCCGGATCTATCAGGACATCATCGCCAAGGAGCGGCGCGGCGACTATCTGGGCGGCACCGTCCAGGTGATTCCCCACGTCACCGATGCGATCAAGGCCTTCGTGCTTGACGGTAACGAGGAGTACGACTTCGTGCTCTGCGAGATCGGCGGCACGGTCGGCGATATCGAGGCGCTGCCGTTCTTCGAGGCGATCCGCCAGCTCGGCAACGAGCTGCCGCGCGGGCATGCGGTCTATATCCACCTGACCCTGATGCCGTTCATCGCCTCGGCAGGCGAACTGAAGACGAAACCGACGCAGCATTCCGTCAAGGAACTGCGTTCGATCGGCATCCAGCCCGACATCCTGATGGTCCGCTGCGACCGCAAGATCCCGGAAAGCGAGCAGCGCAAGCTGTCGCTGTTCTGCAATGTGCGCGAAGGCGCCGTGATCCCGGCCTACGACGTCAAGTCGATCTACGACGTGCCGATCGCCTATCACCAGGAAGGGCTCGACGACGAGGTGCTCGCCGCCTTCGGCATCACCGGCGCGCCGGCCCTTGACCTGACCCGCTGGACCGGCATTTCCGAGACGCTGGCCAACCCGGAAGGCGAGGTCACGATCGCCATCATCGGCAAGTACACCGTCCTGAAGGATGCCTACAAGTCGCTGATCGAGGCGCTTGTCCACGGTGGCATCGCCAACAATGTGCGCGTCAATATCGAGTGGATCGAGTCCGAGATCTTCGAGAAGGAAGACCCGACGCCGTGGCTCGACAGCGTGCACGGCATCCTGGTGCCGGGCGGCTTCGGCGAGCGCGGTGCGGAAGGCAAGATCGCCGCTGCGCGCTTTGCCCGCGTGCACAAGGTGCCGTATTTCGGCATCTGCTTCGGCATGCAGATGGCCGTCATCGAGGCGGCGCGCAGCCTGGCCGGGATCGCCGGCGCCAATTCGACGGAATTCGGCGAGGCGAGCGAGCCGGTCGTCGGACTGATGACGGAATGGGCGAAGGGCAACCAGCTCGAAGTCCGCCGCGCGGACGGCGAGTTGGGCGGCACGATGCGCCTTGGCGCCTATCCCGCGCGTCTTCAGGACCATTCGAAGATTGCCGGGATCTACGGGGCGGAGATGATTTCCGAGCGCCACCGGCACCGCTACGAGGTGAACATCGCCTATCGCGAGCGGCTGGAGGCGGCCGGCCTGCGATTCGCCGGCACCTCGCCGGACGGGCAGCTGCCGGAAACGGTGGAGATCGACGACCATCCCTGGTTCATCGGCGTGCAGTATCATCCTGAACTGAAGTCGAGGCCGTTCGAGCCGCATCCGCTGTTCGCGTCCTTCGTCGCGGCGGCTGTCGAGCAGAGCCGTCTGGTCTGATCCGTCAGGCATATCCGGCAGAGAGGGCGACAATGACGGCGCGCGGTTTCGATCACGTCGTATGGGCGGTGCATGACGTGGAGGCGGCCGCGACCTATCTGGAGGCGGCCGGTTTCACCGTCACCCCGCGCGCGCGCCATCCCTGGGGCACCGAAAACCGGCTCGTCCAGCTGGACGGGTTCTTCATCGAATTGCTGACCATTGGCGCGGCAGCCGAAATCCCGCCGGCGTCGGACCGGTTCTTCTCCTTCGGCGGGTTCAATCGCGACTTTCTGGAGCGCGGCGAGGGGGCGTCCATGCTGGTCATGGAAAGCGGAGATGCCGGCGACGACCGGCGTGCCTTCGAGCGGGCCGGCCTGCATGTCTACGAGCCGTTCTCGTTCGGGCGCGAACAGACACGCCCGGACGGCAGCATCCGCAAGGTCGGGTTCGACCTGACCTTCGTGCGCAACCCTTCCGATCCGCTGCACGGCTTCTTCACCTGCCACAACCTTTACCCGGAAAACTTCTGGTCGGCCGACTACCAGCGGCACGGGAATGGCGCGGCGGCCCTCGATACCGTGGTTGTCGTGTGCGAGGAGCCGGCCGAGCAGCATATCTTCTACGCGGCCTTCACCGGTGAGCGCGAGATGCGCGCCTCGAGTCTCGGCATCGCGATCGAGACGCCGCGCGGACGGCTCCACCTGATGCCGCCGTCGGCATTCGAGGCGCTGTACGGCGTTCCCGCCCCGGTGCTCACGCCCGGCGGCTCGGCCATCGCGGCGCTGGCCGTGGCCGGCGCGGACCGGGCAGCGGTTGCGCAGTCGCTGGCGCGCCGCGGCATCGCGGCGGTCGAATCCCGCGAGGGGCTGGTGCTGCCGGCCGCGAAGGGTTTCGGATTGGCGCTTGTTTTCGCCTGAAATCACTGTGTAACCTTCCTGGGCAAGACTTGCGTGCCGACAGGGCACGCCTTGAATGATGAGGCGGGATCGGGAGCCGGAACGGCTCTCGCGTCCAGGATCCGCGCCGACGGGGGAACCGATTTCCATGGCAAGACTGTCTCGTGCCGCACGCCACCTTGTCCTGCCGGCGATCGCCCTGCTGCTGACGGCCTGCAATCCTTCCGACGAGGCCAACGCGCCGGCCGCGCCGCCGCCTTCGGTCTCGGTCGCCGCGGCGGTCGCCAAGGACGTTCGCCAGTCGGCGCGGTTCGTCGGCCAGGTCGAGGCGGTCGACAATGTCAACCTGATCGCGCGCGTCTCCGGTTTCCTGGCCTCGAAGAATGTCGATGACGGGGCGACCGTCCGGACGGGGCAGTTGCTGTTCACCATCGAGCGGGCACCCTACGAGGCGGCGCTGGCCTCGGCCAAGGCGGACGCGGCCCGGGCCGCCGCCGATGCGGCGCTGAAGGCGGCGGATCTGGAGCGCGACGCGGATCTCTTCCAGAAGGGGCATGTCTCGAAGGCCAAGTTCGAGGCGACCAAGGCGGCCAGGGAACAGGCCGATGCCGCGGTGGCGGCGGCCAACGCGGCAACCACCCAGGCGGAGCTGAACCTTGGTTACACCGATATCGTCGCGCCGTTTTCCGGCCAGCTCGGCAAGTCGGCCTTCAGCGTCGGTGACGTGGTCGGCCCGTCGAGCGGTGCGATCGCCCGTCTGGTGCGAACAGCGCCGGTCTATGTGAATTTCGCGATCAGCGAGAAGGACTACCTGGAGGCGGTGCGCGGGGACCGGCCGGCGGAAGATATCGCCGACAAGAAGAACCTGCCCGGCATCCATCTGATCCTGCCGACCGGCAAGCGGTTCGCGGAGGACGGCGAGATCGTCTTCATCGACAATGCCGTCGACCCGAACACCGGCACGATCTCGGTGCGCGGACGTTTCGCCAACCAGAGCCGCCTGCTTATCGCGGGCGCCTTCGTCGAGGTGGTCGTCGAGGCGCCGGTCGCGATGAGCGAGATCGTCATCCCCCAGGCCGCGATCCAGCGAGACCAGCGCGGCCCGTTCGTTCTCGTCGTGGGCGCGCAGGAAACCGTCGAGCAACGCTACGTCGAACTCGGACAACAGGTGGATCTCGATTTCGTGGTGAAGTCGGGACTGCAGGAGGGCGAGCGGGTGATCACGCTCGGCCTGCAGAAGGTGCGGCCCGGCGTGCCGGTCAACGCCGTCCTGGCCTCCGGCGCGGCGGAGTAGGCGGCCATGTTCTCGCGGATGTTCATCTACCGCCCGAAATTCGCCCTCGTCATCTCGATCGTCATCACGATCGCCGGCGTGCTCGGCTACCTCGCGCTGCCGGTCGAGCAGTTCCCCAACATCACGCCGCCGGTGGTCAGCGTCTCGGCCAGCTATTCCGGCGCCAGCGCGCAGGTTGTCGAGGAAACGGTCGCGGCACCGATCGAGGCGCAGGTCAACGGCGTCGACAACATGATGTACATGTCGTCGAACAGCTCGGACAACGGCAGCTATTCGCTGAACATCGTTTTCGAGGTGGGCACGGATCCGGACATTGCCACCGTCAACGTCCAGAACCGGGTGTCGCAAGCGACCAGCTCGTTGCCGGCGGAGGTGACCCGCAGCGGCGTCACGGTGCAGAAGGCCAGCACCAACATGCTGCTGGTGGTGACGCTGTTCTCGCCCAAGCGCACCTATGACGAGGTCTTCCTCGCCAACTACGCCTCCATCAACATCAAGGACGCGCTGGCGCGGGTGAAGGGCGTCGGCAAGGCCGACGTGCTGACCGACTTCGCCTATGGCATGCGGATCTGGCTCGATCCCGACCGGCTTGCGAGCCTGTCGCTGACGCCGTCCGATTTCATCGCCGCGATCCAGGACCAGAACATCCAGGTGGCCGCCGGGCAGATCGGCGCACCGCCGGCCCCCGAGGGCCAGCAGTTCCAGTACACGGTGAAGGCGCAAGGCCGGCTTTCGACGCCGGAGGAGTTCAAGAAGATCGTGCTGCGCAGCGGTGCCGAGGGCGCGCTGGTGCGTGTCGGCGACGTGGCGCGGGTGGAGCTCGGCTCGCAGTTCTATTCCGCCAACGGCCGCTTCAATGGCAATCCGGCGACGGTGCTTGCCGTCTACCAGGCGCCGGGCGCCAACGCGCTGGCCGTTGCCGAAGGGGTGCGGGCCCGGATCGAGCAGCTTGCCAGGGCCTTCCCGGAGGACGTCGCCTACGACATCCCCTTCGACACGACCGAGTTCGTGGAAAAGTCGCTTGAAGACGTCATCATGACCTTGATGATGACCTTCGCGCTGGTCGTCACCGTGGTGTTCGTCTTCCTGGGCAGCTGGCGCGCCACGATCATCCCGATGGTGGCGATCCCGGTGTCGCTGATCGGTACCTTCGCCATATTGCTGGTCGCGGGCATGTCGCTCAACACGATCAGCCTGTTCGCGCTGGTTCTGGCGATCGGCATCGTCGTCGACGACGCCATCATCGTGGTGGAGAATGTCGAGCGGATCATCGCCGAGGAAGGCCTTTCGCCGAAGGAGGCGACCGCCAAGGCGATGGGGCAGATCACCACGCCGGTGATCGCCACGACGCTGGTGCTGCTTGCCGTGTTCGTCCCGACGATCTTCATGCCCGGCATCACGGGGCGCCTCTATTCGCAGTTCGCGGTGACGATCTCGGTTGCCGTGGTGATCTCGTCGATCAACGCGCTCACGCTGTCGCCGGCACTGTGCGGGCTGATCCTGAAGGCGCGCAGCGGGCCGCCGACCGGCATCCTCGCCGTGTTCGACCGGGGCATCGGATGGTTGCGCGACGGCTATGTCGGCATTGTCGCGAAACTGCTGCCGCGTTCGCTGGTCGGATTGGCCGGTGTCGGCCTCGCGGTGGCGCTGATCGTCGTTCTCAACGACCGCCTGCCGAAAGGCTTCCTGCCGCTGGAGGACCAGGGCTACCTGATGGTCGACGTGCAGTTGCCGGACGGCGCGGCACTGCCGCGCACCGAGGTGATCACCGACGAGATGGAGACCGTTCTGGAAGGGGTGGCGGGTGTGCGGCATGTCATCGTCGTCAACGGCTTCTCGATCCTCAATTCCGGGCTTGCGCCGAACACGGCCCTGATCATCGTCAAGCTGGAACCCTGGGCCGAGCGGACAACGCCGGAACTGAGCGCGGACGGTATCCTGGCGCATCTGTGGCGCGAGTTCGCCACGATCCCCGGCGCCAATATCATCGCCTTCAACGCGCCGCCGATTCCCGGTCTCGGGACGACGGCGGGCGTCGAGATGAAGGTGCAGCAGACCGGCGGCGGCACGCCGCAGGACCTTGCCTCCGGCGTCGGCTCGCTGGTCTATTCGGCCAATCAGCAGCCGTCGATCTCGCAGGCCTATTCGACCTTCCGCGCCAATGTTCCGCAGCTCTTCGTCGATCTCGACCGGGAGCGGGCGAAACTGCTCGGCGTCAATGTGAGCGACGTCTTCCTGACGCTGCAATCCTTCCTTGGCGGCTATTACGTGAACGACTTCAACCTGTTCGGTCGGGTCTACCGGGTCATGATCCAGGCGGAGGGAAGCTTTCGCGACCGGGCGGACGATATCGCCCGGCTGCATGTGCGCTCGCAATCCGGCTCCATGGTTCCGCTGCGCACGCTGGTCAGCGTCGACAACGTCCTGGGGCCGCAGATCCTCAGCCGCTACAACATGTTCCGTGCCGCCTCGGTCAATGCCGCGCCGAAGGCGGGCGAGGCGACCGGAACGGTGATGAGCGAGATGGAGACGGCCGCCACGGAGGCGCTGCCGTCCGGCTACACGTTCGAATGGACCGGCACGGCGCTGCAACAGCAGGGTGCGGGGGCGGTGGTCGTCATCGTGCTGCTTCTCTCCGTGCTGTTCGCCTACCTGTTCCTGGTCGCGCAATACGAGAGCTGGTCGATGCCGCTGGCGATCCTGATGTCGGTGACAGTGGCTCTGCTGGGAGCCTTCGCGGCCGTCATGGCGACGGGCAGGGACGTCAACCTGTACACGCAGATCGGAATGATCATGCTTGTCGGACTGGGCGCCAAGAACGCGATCCTGATCGTCGAGTTCGCCATGGAGGAACGGGCCAAGGGACGCTCGATCCTCGCCGCCGCCCGTGAGGCGGCGCATCTGCGCTTCCGGGCGGTGATGATGACGGCGCTTTCGTTCCTGCTCGGCGTCGTTCCGCTGCTGACGGCCAGCGGCGCGGGCGCGGCGAGCCAGCAGGCCATCGGCTTTGCCGTCTTCGGCGGGATGCTGTTCGCGACGGTGTTCGGCGTGATCCTGATTCCGGTGCTTTACGTCGTCATGCAGATCACCCGCGAGCGGATCAAGGGCGTCTATCGCGGGGCGGACGAGGAAACGCCGCCATCCGGCGCCGCGCCAGCCTGACGATCACCCGGGGACGGGTTATCCAGTGCAGGCGATTCAGCTCTTGTCACCGGGGCTTCGCGTTGTTACACGAACCCCCGGAGTGAGCCTGTAGCTCAGTTGGTAGAGCAACTGACTTTTAATCAGTAGGTCCAGGGTTCGAGCCCCTGCGGGCTCACCATTTCACCCCTTTTCAAGCCGAAGCGGTTTTCCGCCGCGACGTTGTCGCGGTCGCGCGGCCGCGTCCCGCGCCCTTCCCGATTGCCAATGAATGCAGGATGTTGCCGGGCAGGGAGCAACACCGCCCCGAACGCGATACAGAGCGGCCTTCCCGGAAAGGGCGAAACAGACAGTGATGCCTCGGCCCGGATGTTGAGCCGCGGGCCGGGACGCTCGTTATTGATCACATGATAAATAGCGACTGTGGAAAAATCCTGCTCCGTGTTGTAGGGTTTGGAAAGGTCCGCGTGAGAGACTGCAGGTTGCAGTCGGTCTCGACGGGGGTGCCAGGGCGTGGAAGGTTGCGTTCGCGATCCCTTGGCCTGTACCGGGAGACGTATTGCAAGGCGGATGTTATGCTGACGGGGCGAGGGATCCCCGGTCGCACGGTCGGGACGGCGGCGTGAAACCTGGGTGCGGACGTATTGGTATGATTGGAAGCGACGATGTCTGATTCCCCTGACGACAAGACGGCGAGCACGGCCGAGTACGAGTTCCTGAGGGGACATATCGCGGCGACAATGGCCCTCATTCACGGGCTGATCGCGCAAGGCGCACTCGACCGCCAGGCGCTCGACGACTATTTCACCGATTACCTGAGCCGGCTGCCGCACACCCGCGAAACGCTGGCCCTGCGTCTGGTGATCGACCAATGGCGCCAGGGGCTGCGCGAGGGGCAGGACGAAGCCCAGTTGCGCCGGAACTTCCTTGAAGTGATTTACGGCGGCAAGAGCAAGGACTGATCCTTCTCCCGCCCGCGGTCGCGCACCCTCGCCAACCGGCCGCTCCGGCATGCCGCGCTTGCGGGCGGGCAGTCCGCCGGCACATGCTCCCATTGTCCTGAAAACCTCCGGCTCTTCGCGGCCCGCGCGGCCTCACGGCCCGCGACGCAGGGTTTCGCGCGCGCGGGACACGCCAGGCGTGTCCGATAGGGGGTTGGAACAGCGTGTGGTTTCGGTCTAACCTCGATTGTCCGCATTTCCGCGGGAGTGCCTGGGCACCTGGTGTCCGGCATACGCAACACGAAGCGAGGAGGGTGATCGCCGAGGACGCAAGTCCGCTGCTTCGAACGGCCAGGCCGCCCGATCCGCCCGCGTTGGGCCGGGTTGCGAAATGGCCGGAACCGCCGGGGCCGCCCCCTGAGGAGGGTCGGGCCGGGGAGTCGCGGTCTCCTGCGTTTTACGGTCCCGAACCGGGATGGCGATGATCCAGAAGCGTTTCGGATGCGCGGCGGAGCCGACAAGGCTCCCTCGCGCGTCTCACCAGACCGCTGCCTATAAACGGGAGGCATCGCAGTGACATTCTTGAAATCCATGACCATGGGGACGATCCTGGCTGGCGCGCTCGCAGTTTCCGGCGCCGCGCAGGCCGAGACGTTCATCACCATCGGCACCGGCGGACAGACCGGCGTCTACTACCAGGTCGGCGGCTCCATCTGCCGTCTGGTCAACCGGGGCTCGGCCGAGCACGACATCAAGTGCACCCATACGACGGGCGGCTCGGTCGCCAACATCAACGGCATTCGCGCCGGCGATCTCGACATGGGTGTCGCCCAGTCGGACTGGCAGTACCATGCCTATAACGGCACCGCGCCCGATACGTTCCCCGATGGCAAGTTCGAAGAGCTTCGCGCGGTGTTCTCGGTTCATCCCGAGCCGTTCACCGTGGTGGCGCGGGCCGATTCCGGCATCCAGACCTTCGACGACCTGAAGGGCAAGCGGGTCAACATGGGCGATCCGGGTTCCGGCGCGCGGGCCACGTTCGAAGTGGTGATGGAGAAGATGGGCTGGTCGGCCTCGGACTTCTCGCTGGCCGCGGAACTGAAGTCGGCCGAGCAGGCCGCCGCCCTTTGCGACAACAAGATCGATGCGATCGTGTTCACCGTCGGCCACCCGGCCGGCACGATCAAGGAGGCCACCACCTCCTGCGAATCGCGCCTGATCGACGTCGACAACGAGGCGATCCGCAAGCTGGTCGACGACAATGCGTTCTACGCCATGGCAACCATTCCGGCCGGCATGTACGCGGGCACGGACAAGGACACGACGACCTTCGGCGTCGGCGCGACCTTCGTTTCCTCGACCAAGACCTCGCCGGACGTGATCTACGAGGTCACCAAGGCCGTCTTCGAGAATTTCGACCGGTTCAAGCGCATGCATCCGGCCTTCGAGAACCTGAAGGAGGAGGACATGATCAAGAACAACCTGTCCGCTCCGCTGCATGAGGGCGCCGTGCGCTACTACAAGGAACGCGGCTGGATGTAATCCGGCCCGGACGGCCGGCGCGGGTCTCCGCGCCGGCCGTTTCTTTCCTGCAGGCTCAACCGGTCCCGCAGGACGCCTCCCGTCAGCGGGGGGACACATGTTCACATCGTTTCAGGGCGCGGACGCGCGGGGGGATCCATGAGCGAGGACAAGAACACAGGGCAGCTGAGCGCCGCCGAACTTGAGGATCTTGTTGCCTCCACCGATACCGGCGGACGCAACCCGACCAGCCGCCAGGTGGCGCTCCTCATCGCCGGCGTCGCGCTCGCCTGGTCGCTCTTCCAGGTCTGGATCGCATCGCCGCTCCCCTACATGTTCGGCGTCGGTGTGTTCTCCAGCCGCGAGGCCCGGCCGATCCATCTCGCCTTCGCGATGTTCCTGGCCTATCTGGTGTTTCCGGCCTTCCGCACCTCGCCGCGCCGGTCCGTGCCGCTGGCCGACTGGGCGCTGGCGATCGGCGCCACCGCCTGTGCCCTCTATCTCTTCGTCTTCGACACAGCCCTGATCAAGAGCCTGCTCGGCTCGCGTCTTGCCGAACGGCCGAACGCACCCAACACGACCGATGTCGTGGTCTCCGTCTTCGGCATCCTGTTCCTGCTCGAGGCCACGCGCCGCTCGCTCGGCCCGCCGCTGATGATCGTGGCGATGGTGTTCCTCGGCTACACGTTCCTGGGCCCCTACGCGCCCGGGCTGCTTGCCTGGAAGGGCGCCAGCTTCAACGCCGTCGCCTTCCACCAGTGGCTGTCGACGGAGGGCGTGTTCGGCATCGCGCTCGGCGTTTCCACCGACCTGGTCTTCCTGTTCGTGCTGTTCGGCGCGCTTCTCGACAAGGCCGGAGCGGGCAACTACTTCATCAAGGTGGCGTTTTCGCTGATGGGCCATTTCAGCGGCGGTCCGGCCAAGGCCGCGGTCGTCGCCTCGGGCATGACCGGCCTGATTTCCGGCTCCTCGATCGCCAATGTGGTGACCACGGGCACCTTCACGATCCCGATGATGCGCCGCGTCGGCTTCTCCCGCGAGAAGGCGGGCGCGGTCGAGGTGGCCTCGTCGGTCAACGGCCAGATCATGCCGCCGGTGATGGGTGCTGCCGCCTTCCTGATGGTGGAGTATATCGGCATCTCGTATTTCGAGGTGGTCAAGCACGCGTTCCTGCCGGCGATCATCTCCTATATCGCGCTCGTCTATATCGTCCATCTGGAGGCCTTGCGGCTGGGCATGGAAGGCCTGCCGCGCGCCAACGAGCCGAAGCCCCTGAAATGGGCGATGATCTCCTTCGGCGTGACCATCTCCGTGCTCCTGGCCATCGCCGGCGGGGTCTACTACCTGTTCGCGGCCTTCCAGGCGCTCGGCTCGACGCCGAACCGGTTGCTGGCCGTCGCGATCATGCTGGGGCTCGCCTTCAGCGCGATGGCGCTGCTGCGCTCGCGCACGGACGAGGACACGCGCGCCAAGGTCGTCTCGACCGGTGCGCTGGTGCTGGGCATCGCCACCATCTCCGCCTTCGGCCTGTTCTATTTCATGGATCTGCTGCAGGCGACCGCCGGCGGGGCAACCTCCTGGGTCGTCGCGGCGCTGCTGCTTGCCGCCTATGTGGGACTGGTGCGCTATTGCGCGGCCTTTCCCGAACTCGAGCTCGATGATCCGAACGAGCCGGTGGTGCGGCTCCCCGACCCGGGGCCGACGGTCAAGTCGGGCCTGCATTTCCTGCTGCCCGTGCTGGTGCTGATCTGGTGCCTGATGGTCGAACGCCTGTCGCCCTCGCTGTCGGCGTTCTGGGCGACGGCGCTGATGATCTTCATCCTCGTCACCCAGCGGCCGCTGTTCGCCATGTTCCGCGGCCAGGAGCTTGCCGGCACGGCGAAGCTCGGCTGGACCGAGCTGATCGACGGGCTGATCGCCGGCGCGCGCAACATGATCGGCATCGGCATCGCCACGGCCGCCGCCGGCATCATCGTCGGCGCTGTGTCGCAAACCGGCGTCGGCTCGGTGCTGGCGGCGCTGGTCGAGTTCCTCAGCCAGGGACAGATCCTGCTGATCCTGATCTTCACCGCGATCCTGAGCCTGATCCTTGGCATGGGCCTGCCGACGACGGCCAATTACATCGTCGTCTCCTCGCTGCTGGCGCCCGTGATCGTCGCGCTTGGCCAGCAGAACGGCCTGATCGTTCCGCTCGTCGCGGTGCATCTGTTCGTCTTCTATTTCGGCATCATGGCGGATGTGACGCCGCCCGTGGGTCTTGCCTCCTTTGCCGCGGCCGCGGTGTCGGGGGGCGATCCGATCCGAACGGGCTTCGTCGCGTTCTTCTACTCGCTGCGCACGGCGCTCTTGCCGTTCCTGTTCATCTTCAACACGGACCTGCTGCTGATCGACGTGACGCCGGTGGAAGGGGCGATCGTGTTCGTCGTTGCGACGCTGGCCATATTGATATTCACCGCCGGCGCGCAAGGGTTCTTCATCGTGCGCTCGCGCCTGTGGGAATCGGCGGCGCTCATCCTGGTCGCCTTCACCCTGTTCCGGCCGGGCTTCTGGATGGACATGGCCGCGGCTCCCTACACGAATGTCGATCCGGTGACGATCGAGGAGACGCTTGGAGCCGCGACGCCGGGCACGGAGCTGCGCGCGACGGTCGCGGCGATCGACGATGTCGGCGATCCGGTCACGCTGACGATGATGATCCCGGTCGGCGACGAGCCAACGGGTGCGGAACGGCTGGAAGCGTTCGGGCTGCTGGTCTTCGAGCAGGACGGCAAGCTGGTTTCGGACGGCGCGTCGTTCGATTCCAGGGCGCAGGACGCCGGCTTCGACTTCGACCAGACGTTCCTGAGCCTTGAGGTTCCCGCCTCGCAGCCGCCGCGCGAGCTGTTCTACATCCCGGCGATCCTGCTGTTTGGCGCGATCTATGTCATACAGCGCCGCCGGCGGACCCTGCTTGGCGAGGAACGGGCGCGCGAAAGGGAGGCAGCGGCATGAGCAATATCTTCAAGCACGTTCTTGCCTGCGTGGACCTTGGCGACGAAGCCTCGTCGGCACAGGTGATCGCGGCCGCGATGGAAACGGTGGGCGGCAACGACACGCTGCATGTGTTCACCGCCGTGCCCGATTTCGGGCGCAGCATCGTCGGCTCGTTCTTTCCCGACGATTACGAGAAGTCGGCGATAAAGAAGGCACGCGATGCGCTGCACGCCTTCATCGACGCGCATGTGCCGAAGGGGACCCGCGTGCAGGCGGTGATCGGCCACGGCAACATCTACGAGGAAATCCTCGTTGCCGCGGGAAAGGTCAACGCCGACCTGATCGTCATCGGCTCGCACCGGCCGGAGCTGAAGGATTACCTGCTCGGACCCAATGCGGCGCGCGTCGTGCGCCACGCCAAGATCTCGGTCCTTGTCGTGCGCGGGAACACCTGAGGCGGGCTTTCGTCTTCCGGCGCGCTCACTCACCCGTCGCGGGGGAGGCGGTAGCGTTCGAACAGGCCGGCGAGGCTTCCCTCGACCAGCCAGGCGATGCCGAGACGGGCACCGATGGCGATCGACAGCATGACGACGGGCGCGGAGATGGCGAGCGCGGACGCGGCCGTGATGCCTTGGCCGATGGTGCAGCCGAACGCCATGATGCCGCCTGTTCCCATGAGGAAGGCGCCGCTCATGTGGCGGCGCAGCTCGCGGACGTCGTCGCAGGCCTCCCAGCGGAATTCGCGCTTGAACAGGGCGCCGGCGAAAGCGCCGCAGACGACGCCGAGAACCGAACCGATGCCGAAGGTCAGGCTGGCACCGCTGAAGGTCATCAGATAGACCAGCGCGTCTCCCAGGGGACGAACGAAGGTGAAGGATTCCAGTCGTTGCGGCTGGAACGGGTTGCTGCCGGCCAGGGCCGTCGCAACCCAGCCGGCGGCAATCACGAGACCGACGGCAAGACCGCTGGCGACGAGACGGCGTTCGCGCCGGAAGGCGGCGTCGCGGACCGCCCAGGCAAGCAGGGCTCCGGCGATCGAAAGGCCGACCGCGGGTCCCGTGTCCAGTCCCAGAAGCCGGTTGACGACCCCGTCGAGCGCCATGCCGCCGGTTGCCTCGAATGACACCGTGAAGGGGTCCACCAGCCACTGGCGGGCAACGCCGGTGAGGCCGCGCATCGCCATATAGGCCGAGACGGCCATCACCAGGAAGGTCACCACGGACCTGAGGTCTCCGCCGCCGATCCGCGCGAGCGTGCCGAATCCGCAGGTGCCGACCAGCGCCATGCCGACGCCGAACATCAGGCCGCCGGCAATCGCCCCAAGCCAGGGGAAGGAGGTGGGCAGATAGATGGAATGACGGAGATCGAAGATGCCGGCCGCGGCCAGAACCTGCGTCACGGCGATCGCCACCGCGATGGCAAGGCCCCAGCTTCTAAGTCGTCGCCGGTCATCGCCCAGGAAAGCATCCTCCAAGGCGCCCATCGTGCAGAAGCGGCCGACGCGCGCGGCAAGGCCGAGCACGACGCCGCCGCCAAAGCCGCTAAGGGCCACGATCTGCGTGGTCGTCAGTTCCATCGGCCGCGCCTCCCTCACGCAAGCTCGATCACCGGCCTGGACGTCTCTTCGCGACGGCCGGCCTCTCGCGGGCCGATGCTGCCGTCGCCGCGTCCGGTCAGTCCCTGCAAAATACGGTGTAGACCGCCTCGATGATCTGCCGGGCATCCTCGTTGGCGAGCCGGTAGTAGACGATCTTGCCGTCGCGCCGTGTCGTCACGAGCTTGTCCATGCGCAACCGCGCAAGCTGCTGGGACACGGTCGGCTGACGAAGCGACAGGAGCGATTCCAGCTCGGTCACGGATTTTTCGCCCTCGGCCAGGATGCAGAGGATCAGCAGGCGGCTCTCATGGGCGATCGCCTTCAGGAAATCGCTGGCATGTTTTGCCCTGTCGACGATCTTGTCGAGTTCCTCGGAGCATTCGAGGTCCTTGATACGGGGTAGTGACAAGTTCTGGTCCTCTGCCTGGAAGCTGGCATATGCGCCGACCGGGACGGTCCCGTGCGGCAGTCTATCGTGTATCGGAAAGATTGTCCGCGACCCTGGCGGGCACCGCGGCGGACACCTCGTTCAGCCCGGCGTTCGCGTCCCGTTGGACGCCTGGTCGCCGCCAAGCGTTCCCTTCAGCTTGCCGACCATCTCGCCGAGCAGGCCCCAGAAGAAATCCT
Source organism: Stappia sp. (assembly GCF_965276915.1). Classification (GTDB taxonomy): domain Bacteria; phylum Pseudomonadota; class Alphaproteobacteria; order Rhizobiales; family Stappiaceae; genus Stappia. The sequence continues at coordinate 3,330,361 of NZ_OZ255709.1, read as the reverse complement.
CGCCCGGATAGCCGCGGATCCGGCCGTATTCGCGGCCCTCGTGGACCAGCGCGAAACTGGGCGTGAACCGCTCGCCGCGCATCCATGCCAGATCGTCCGGCATGGGCTCGTGAATGTCGACGCGGCGGAGCGGCGCGAAGGCGCCTTCCGCGGTCTTCGGGTAGATCGGCGCGATCTGCGCGTCCCACATCTCGCACCACTCGCAACCGCGCTGCTCGAACATGACCAGCTCGGCGGCGGCAAGGCGCTGCGATGCCGCTCCGGCGACACAGAGCGCGGTCACGAAGCCGAGGGCAGTCAGGCGGATGTCCATGTTCCGTGCTCGCTAAAAGGTGAGGCGACGATCGCCCGCTGCCAGCCTATACCAAAACAGATGGATCACATGCAAAAAACAGAATACGTGTATGTGTCACGAGGTCACATTGTCGTGCGCGCCCTGCACGCGCAGTCAAGGGGCATGACCGGCATGATACTTCCGAGCCGGATGCCGAAGACACGCCACCGCGAAGCCAGACAGGATCAGGCATGTTTCAGGACGTAACCCTTATCGGCGCATTCTTTGCCGGACTGCTTTCCTTCGTGTCCCCTTGCGTGTTGCCGCTGGTGCCGCCCTATCTGGGGTTCCTTGCAGGCGTCTCGCTCGACGAACTGACCGGCGAGGGAGAGGAGAAAGCGGATCCGCGCAAGGTGTTCTTCGCCTCGCTTGCCTTCGTCCTGGGCTTTACGACGGTTTTCGTGGCGCTCGGCGCCAGCGCTTCCTTCATCGGCCAGTTCGTCACCCAGCATATCCAGATCTTCGGTTATATCGCCGGTGCGGCGATCATCGTCATGGGGCTGCATTTTCTGGGCGTGTTCCGGATCGGGCTGCTTTACCGGGAGGCACGGGTTCATGTCGAGCGCAAGCCGGCCGGGCTTGTCGGGGCCTATGTCATCGGCCTGGCCTTCGCCTTCGGCTGGACGCCCTGCGTCGGCCCGATCCTCGCGGCGATCCTGTTCGTCGCCGGGAGCGAGGAATCGGTCCTGAAGGGAGCTGTTCTGCTGGGATCCTACGCACTGGGAATCGGGGTGCCGTTCCTGATCGCGGGACTTTTCGCTGCCCCGTTCATGCGCTTCATGAAGCGCTTCCGCCGGCACATGGTCACGGTCGAACGGGTGATGGGCGTGTTCATGATCATCACGGGCGTCGCCTTCATGACCGGCCAGATGGCGCGGCTGTCGTTCTGGCTTCTCGAGGCTTTTCCCGGACTTGCGACCATCGGCTGAGCTTTCCGGCGCGCACATGCCCGCCCGCCGGAGGGGCGGCGGCTTTATGTATTCTCATAATTGAATATGTGAATTGATCCCGGCGAGGCTTGCTGCTAGGCTCCTTCTGCGTCGTGATGTCACGGACACACGATACAAAAACAAAGCCGGGATCGCCGGCAGAGGGAAGGAACATCGCCCATGAAGGTCTTTCGCCGGAGCATGGTGGCCGGTTGCGCGCTGCTTCTCGGCATGTCCGCGGCCGTTGCCCAGGACATCGTCGCCTATGAAGTCGTCGACGGGACGATCCCCCAATCCTTGACCGGCACGCCGGGCGACCCGGTCGCAGGGCGCGAAGTGATGGTCGACCGGCGTCTTGGAAACTGCGTTGCCTGTCACACCGCGGGCGTCTTTTCCGACCAGCAGTGGCATGGCGAAGTCGGCCCGCCGCTCGACGGCGTCGCCGACCGCTGGGACGAGGCATCGCTGCGCATGATCATCGTCAACGCCAAGGCGGTCTATGACGGAACGATCATGCCGGCCTTCTATCGCAATGACGGTTTCAACCGCGTCGCGCCGAAATTCGCGGGCAAGACGATCATGTCGGCCCAGCAGGTCGAGGACGTGGTCGCCTATCTGATGACCCTGAAGGACTAGGATCAGCCCTGCCAAGGTGACTGATCCCGGGCCTTGAGACCGGCCCGGCAAGACCGGAGATCCGGACAAAGCGTGAGGAAAGACAAATGACAATCACACGACGCCAGGCTCTTGCGCTGGGTGCCGGTGCCGCAGTGCTGACGGCTGCCGGGCTGCCGAGCCTTGCTTTCGCCGACGACGCCAAGGTGCAGGCCGCCATCGACGCGTTTTCCGGTGGCGCCGCCCCGGAGACCGGAACGGTTTCCCTGACGGCTCCCGAAATCGCGGAAAACGGCAACACCGTGCCCATCGGCGTTTCCGTGGACAGCCCGATGACCGAGGCGGATCACGTGACAGAGGTCATCCTGCTGGCGGCCGGAAATCCGCAGCCGGGCGTGGCGACTTTCCACTTCTCGCCGATGTCGGGTGCGGCCGAAGCAACGACGCGCATGCGTCTGGCCAAGACACAGGACGTCATCGCCCTGGCGAAGACCTCGACCGGCAAGGTCTACATGGACCGCAAGTCGGTCAAGGTGACCATCGGTGGCTGCGGCGGCTGATCGCCGCGCGCATCCGACCACATCAAGCATTCAACGCCAGCAGGAGCGTGCGATGTCCACTTCCAAGCCCCGCGTCAAGGTGCCCAAGACGGCGTCCAAGGACGAGGTTATCCAGATCAAGACCCTGATTTCGCACACGATGGAATCGGGTCAGCGCAAGGATTCCGACGGCAAGCCGATCCCGCGCAAGATCATCAACAAGTTCAAGTGCGAGTTCAACGGCAAGACCGTTTTCGAGTGCGACATGGAGCCGGCGATATCGGCGAACCCGTATCTCGAGTTCAGCGCCAAGGTGCCGGAAAGCGGCACGTTCACCTTCACCTGGGTGGATGACGACGGATCGGTCTATTCGACCGATGCGAAGATCGCCGTCGAATAGACACGCCGGCCGGCGGCCGGCACCGTCGGCCGCAATGGCGCGACAAAGAAGAACGAGACGAACCGAACGGTTCGCGCTGGAGGGGAAAGCCATATGAGGACGCATCGGGGAACTATCCTGGCAGCCTGCGCGGTGGGATTGCTGGTGGCTTCCGGCCCGGCGGTGGCCGATCAGGACGGGATGCCGAGCATCGAGGGCGTGAAGATCGTGACGCGCGTCGCCCCGCCCGAGGGACATCCGCTGACGGAGATCATTTCCGGCTTCGAGTTCCGCACCAAGGAAACCCAGGACCTGGAGCTGGACGATTTCACCAATCCCGGCTTCCTGATGGTGGAGCAGGGCGAGGAAGCCTGGTCGACGGTTGAAGGCTCCGCCGGAAAATCCTGCGAGAGCTGTCACGGGGATGCGGCCGAGAGCATGAAGGGCGTGCGCGCGGCCATGCCGAAATGGAGCGAGGCGGCCGGCAAGCCGCAGACGCTCGAGCAGCACATCAACAGCTGCCGTACCGAGCGCATGGGCGCAGATGCGTGGAAGTGGGAATCCGACCAGATGCTCGGCATGACCGCCTATGTCGGCCTGCAATCGCGCGGCATGCCGGTTGGTGTCGACCTCAAGCAGGGCGACATGCAGAGCTGGTGGGACAAGGGCAAGGAGTTCTACTACACCCGCGTCGGCCAGCTCGACATGGCCTGTGCGAACTGCCACGAGAACAATTACGGAAACTACATCCGTGCCGACAAGCTGAGCCAGGGAAACAGCAACGGATTCCCGACCTATCGTTTGAAGTGGCAGAAAATGGGCTCGCTGCACCGGCGCTTCAAGGGCTGCATGGACAACATCCGTGCCGATGCCTACAAGCGCGGCTCGGACGAGTTCATCGCGCTGGAGACCTATCTGGCCTGGCGCGGGCAGGGGCTCTCGGTGGAGACGCCGTCGGTCCGCAACTGACCCCTCGGGGCGACCCGGCCAAACAGACGGGCGGCAGCAAAGCCGCCCGTATCCGACAGACAAGACTTCGGCAGACAAGCGCTTGAAAGCTGTTTCGTGCGCGCGGCCCGGTCCCGGGGCGCGACGGCGAAGCCTTGCCGGATTTTCGCCGAAGCGGCGAAGCGTAGAGACAAAAGTGGGAACGGACGATGATTTCGCGGCGTGAATTCCTGATGGCGGCGGTTGCCGCGGGCGCCATCACCAGCGGGTCCGGTTTCGGGCAATGGGCGCGCCTTGCCGCGCAGCAGGCGCTGCGCGAGGACGACATCCTGTCGTTCAAGCCGCTCGGCAATGTCACCCTGGTCCATCTCACCGACATTCACGCGCAGCTGATGCCGGTCTATTTCCGCGAACCGTCGATCAACCTGGGCGTTGGCGAGGTGAACGGCCTGCCGCCGCATGTGACCGGCGAGGATTTCCTCAAGCTCTACAACCTGGCGCCGGGTTCCCCGGAGGCTTATGCGCTGACGTCGGTGGATTTCGATGCCCTGTCGCAGGCCTATGGCCGCATGGGCGGTGTCGACCGGATCGCGACCGTGCTCAAGTCGATCCGCGCCGAGCGCGAGGACAACACGCTGTTCCTCGACGGCGGCGACACCTGGCAGGGCAGCTACACCTCGCTCAAGACCGGCGGCGCCGACATGATCGAGGTGATGAACGCCCTGCGGCCGGATGCGATGACCGGCCACTGGGAGTTCACCTACGGGGCGGACAAGGTCAAGGAGATGGTCGAGGCGCTGCCGTTCCCGTTCCTTGGCGGCAATATTCGCGACACCGAGTGGGATGAGGCGGTCTTCGAGGCATACCGGATCTATGAGCGCGGCGGCGTGCGCGTCGGCGTCATCGGCCAGGCCTTCCCCTATACTCCGGTCGCCAACCCGCGCTGGATGATGCCGACATGGTCCTTCGGCATTCGCGAGGAGGAAGTGCAGGCCAATGTCGATGCGGTGCGCGCGGAAGGCGCCGATGTCGTCGTGCTGCTGTCGCATAACGGCTTCGATGTCGATCGCAAGCTGGCCGGCCGCGTTGCCGGCATCGACGTCATCCTGACCGGTCACACCCATGACGCCCTGCCGGAGCCGGTCAAGGTCGGCAAGACGCTGATCATCGCTTCGGGTTCGAACGGCAAGTTCCTCTCCCGCCTCGATCTCGACGTCCAGGACGGCGAGGTGAAGGACTTCCGCTATCGCCTGATCCCGATCTTCTCCGACGCGATCACGCCGGATGCCGACATGTCGGCGCTGGTGGAGAAGGTGAGGGCGCCCTATGCGGGCGAACTGGCACGGGAACTGGCGACGACCGAGACGCTTCTTTACCGGCGCGGCAATTTCAACGGCACGTTCGACGACATGATCTGCGAGGCCCTGATCGAGCAGCGGGATGCGCAGATTTCGCTGTCGCCGGGCTTCCGCTGGGGAACCTCGGTGCCGGCGGGCAGCGCGATCACCGTCGAGGATCTGCACAATGCAACGTCGATGACCTATCCGGCCGCCTATCGTTCGGAAATGAGCGGTGCCCTGATCAAGGAGATCCTGGAGGATGTCGGCGACAACCTCTTCAATGCGGACCCCTATTACCAGCAGGGCGGCGACATGGTCCGCATCGGCGGCATGGCCTATGCGATCGACCCGAACGAGACCATCGGCAACCGCATCTCGGACATGACCCTGCTTGCCGACGGCAGCCCGATCGAGGCCGACAAGAGCTACGTGGTCGCCGGCTGGGCGAGCGTCAACGAGGGCACCGAGGGGCCGGCCATCTGGGACGTGGTCGAGGATCACCTGAAGGAACGCAAGACGGTCAGCCTCGAGCCGAACCGTGCGGTGCGCGTCAGCGGGCTCTAAGCCGGCCCGGTCGGGAGGCAAAGTGCGCCTCTATATTTGCGTTCATATGAATAAACGGATTTGATCCGAGGAAGACGGAGACGAAGGATGACAAGATCGTCGAAGCCCGAAGAGGGCCTTGCCAGTCCGGGCCGGCGCTCGCTGCTGAAGGCCGGCCTTGCGGCGGGAAGCCTTGCGGCGACGGCCGGCCTGGTGCGTGCCGGCGAGGCCAACCCGGAAAACCTGCCGCCCAATGTCGCCGACTGGAGCCGCTATCTCGGCGCCGGCGTCGATGCGGCGCCCTATGGCGTGCCGTCCGAGCACGAGGCGCATGTGGTGCGTCGCAGCGTCGAATGGCTGACCGCATCGCGCGAGAGCTCGGTCAACTTCACTCCGTTGCACGAGCTCGACGGCATCATCACGCCGAACGGTCTTTGCTTCGAGCGCCATCACGGCGGCGTCGCCGAGATGACGCCGACGGACTACCGGTTGATGATCAACGGGCTGGTCGAGACGCCGCTGATCTTCACGCTCGACGACCTGAAGCGCTTCCCGCGGGAGAACCGGCTCTACTTCCTCGAATGCGCGGCGAACTCCGGCATGGAGTGGCGCGGCGCGCAGCTCAACGGCTGCCAGTTCACCCACGGCATGGTCCATTGCGTGATGTATACGGGCGTGCCGCTGCGTTACATCCTGGAAGAGGCCGGCCTCAAGACCAATGCGAAATGGATCATGCCGGAGGGCGGCGATGCCTCGGGCATGAACCGGTCGATCCCGCTGGAAAAGGCGCTCGACGACTGCATGGTCGCGTTCAAGATGAACGGCGAGGCGCTGCGCCCCGAGCAGGGCTATCCGGCGCGGCTCGTGGTGCCGGGCTGGGAAGGCAACATGTGGGTCAAGTGGCTGCGCCGCATCGAGGTGGGCGATGCGCCGTGGCATGCCCGCGAGGAGACGTCCAAATACACGGACCTGATGGAAAACGGGAAGGCGCGGCGCTTCACCTGGGTGATGGACACCAAGTCGGTGATCACCAATCCGAGCCCGCAGGCACCCGTTACCCACGGCAAGGGGCCGATGGTGCTGAGCGGCCTGGCCTGGTCGGGCAACGGCCGGATCACGCGGGTCGATGTGACCACGGACGGCGGCAGGAACTGGCACGAGGCACGCCTCGACGGACCGAGCCTGCCCAAGGCGCTGCATCGCTTCTACCACGAGTTCGACTGGGACGGATCGGAGCTTCTCCTGCAATCGCGCGCCCATGACGAAACGGGATATGTGCAACCCACCAAGGACGCCTTGCGCGCGGTGCGTGGCACCAATTCCATCTACCACAACAACGGCATCCAGACCTGGTATGTGAAGGCTGACGGGAGCGTTGAAAATGTCGAGATTTCCTAAGCTCCTTGTGTCGGGCCTGGCACTGGCCCTGATCGTGTCCGGTCCGGCTTTCGCCGGCAAGCTGGGTCTGGGAACGCCGGCCACGCCCGAAGAGGTGGCCGGATGGGACATCGACATCCGCCCGGACGGCGAAGGGCTTCCCGCCGGCAAAGGCACGGTTGCCGAGGGCGAGGTGATCTTCACCGAACAATGCGCTGTCTGCCACGGCGATTTCGGCGAGGGTGCCGGGCGCTGGCCGGTGCTGGCCGGCGGCAGGGAGACGCTGGCCTCGCACAACCCGGTGAAGACAATCGGCTCGTACTGGCCGTATCTGTCGACAGTCTACGACTATATTTACCGGGCCATGCCCTATGGCAACGCTCAAAGTCTTTCGCCGGACGAAACCTATGCTATCGTGGCCTATCTGCTCTATCTCAACGATGTTGTAACCGACGAGGAATTCGAGCTTTCCAACGAGAACTTCACAACGGTCCGCCTGCCGAACGAGGACGGGTTCATCGACGACGAGCGCCCCGACACCAAGGTCGCCGGAGGGGAGGCGCCTTGCATGAGTGATTGCAAGGCCGAGGTGAAGATCACCAAACGAGCCCGGATCATCGATGTGACGCCCGAGGATGACAGCGATACCGCGGGAGTGAATGTGGATTGAGACATCCGGCGGGGGCCATCGCCCCTGCCGCCCGGCGCCTTGGGAGGGGCGGTCTGAATGGCGCTTCGTGCTGCCTGGCCTGCGGCAGCGGTTCTGGCCGTTGCCATGTTCATGCCGTTGTCTCCGACGCTTGCCGCAAGCGATCCGGAGATCGAGCGCGGGCGGAAGGCCTTCCTCAAATGCCAGGCCTGCCACCAGGTCGGGCCGGCGGCCCGCCACCGTGTCGGCCCCACTCTCAACAACATCTTCGGCCGCCGGGCGGGTACGCTCGACGGCTTCAGCTACTCCGACGGTATGCGCGACGCCGGCCAGAACGGTCTGGTCTGGAACGAGGCCGAACTGGCGAGCTTCATCGAGGCGCCGCGTCAGCATGTTCCCGGCACGACCATGATGTACCGGGGCCTGCCGGATGAGGGCGACAGACGGGCGCTGGTTGCGTTCATACGCCAGTATTCGCCAGGTTCGGCAAACATGCCCGAGACACCGCCGACAGAACCCGTGCGCAGCTCGGCAGGCGATCCGGATGTGCCCGAGCATGTCCTGTCCATCGCCGGCGATCCGGCCTATGGCGAATATCTCTCCAGCGAATGCGTGACCTGTCACCAGGCCAGCGGCGAGGACAAGGGCATTCCCTCGATCACCGGCTGGCCTGTTTGGCAGTTCGCGACGGTGATGCACGCCTACAAGTCGAAGCACCGGGAGAACCCGGTGATGCGTTCGATTGCGGCGAGCCTGGCCGACGAGGAGATTGCCGCGCTTGCGGCCTATTTCACAAATCTCGAACAGCGGCCATAATCTGGGGTAGAAATCTGAAAAATGCCCGTTTAACGGGAAGCGGAGGAGAGCCGGCATGAGCAGCATGACACGACGCCGATTTACCCAGACAGTCGCGGGGGTCGCGGGAGCCGGTCTCCTGACCGGTCTTGGCAGCGCCGCCTACGGGCAGCAGGCACGCCCCAGGGTCGTTGTGGTCGGCGGCGGCGCCGGCGGCGCGACGGCGGCCCGCTACCTTGCCAAGGACAGCCAGGGCACCATCGACGTAACCCTGATCGAACCGACCAAGACCTATTACACCTGCTTTTTCTCCAATCTCTATCTGGGCGGTTTCCGGACACTGGAATCGACCGGGCATACCTACGGCAAGCTTGCCTCCGACTACGGCATCAACGTCTTGCATGACTGGGCGGTGGCGATCGACCGGGACGCGAAGACGGTGGCGCTCGCAGGCGGTGGCAGCGTTCCCTACGACAAGCTGGTGATCGCGCCCGGTATCGACCTGATATACGACAGCGTTCCCGGCTACTCGCTGGAGGCATCCGGCGTCATGCCTCATGCGTGGAAGGCGGGAACCCAGACCACGCTGCTGAAGAACAGGATCGCCGCAATGCGCGAGGGCGGTACCTTCGTCATGGTGCCGCCGCCCAATCCCTATCGGTGCCCGCCCGGCCCCTACGAGCGGGTGTCAATGGTTGCGCACATGCTCAAGCAGTCGAATCCGACCGCGAAGATCATCGTGCTGGATCCAAAGGAAGCCTTCTCCAAGCAGGCCCTGTTCATGGAAGGCTGGGAAAAGCACTATCCGGGCATGGTCGAGTGGCTCCCGGCCTCCATCCATGGCGGCGTCGAGGCGGTCGATGTTGCAAGCGGGGAGATCGTCACGGGTCTCGACACGTTCAAGGCGGATGTCGGGAACATCATTCCGGCACAGAAGGCGGGGCTGATCGCAGAAAATGCAGGGCTTGCCAATGACAGCGGGTTCTGCCCGATCGAGCCGGCCACGATGGCGAGCAAGATGGATGGCAACATCCATGTCATCGGAGATGCCTGCATCGCCGGCGACATGCCGAAATCGGGCTTTTCCGCAAACAGCCAGGCGAAGGTCGCCGCCATGGCGATCCGTGCCGACCTCACGGGCTCCAGCAAGTTTCCGCCGCGCTTCTCCAATACGTGCTGGAGCCTGATCGCTACGGATGACGGCGTGAAGGTCGGCGCAAGATACGAAGCCGGCGAAGAAAAGATCGCCTCCGTCGACAGCTTCATCAGCAAGACCGGCGAGGACGCAGTGTTGCGCAAGGCAACCTACGAGGAATCCGTCGGTTGGTATGAAGGCATCACGGCCGACATTTTCGGCTAGAACCGGCCATTCCCGAGTTCTGAAGGAAGCCGCCGGCGCCAGAGCGTCGGCGGCTTTCCTGCGCCGGCGGAGCCTGTTATTCGGCGGGCGAGGAGGCGGGGTCCGGCCGCCTGAACAGGGCTGCCAGGCCGGATACACGTTGCAGCAGCCAGCGTGGGGCCGTGGCGAGGACAAGGCCGCTCATGATAAAAACAAAGCCGGCAAAATGATAGCCGTGCAGCTCCTCTCCCAGAAACACCACGGCCATGACAACGCCATAGGGCGGCAGCAGGTACATGAAGAGACCTGCCGTTGAGGGACCGACGACCTTGACGCCGTACTGGAAGCAGGAAAAGGCCAGAACCGAGGCCACCAGCGCCACGCCGAAGATGGACAACCAGGCATCCGCCGACACCGGGAACCTGCCTGTTTCCGCAATCTCGACGATGGTGAAGGGCAGCAGCGTGATCGCCCCGCCGAGCGCAAGGGCAGCAAAGAGCGCGAGCGTCGGCACCTCGTTCAGCGAGGAGCGTTTCAGCAGGACCGAGTAGATTGCCCAGCTGAGGGCGGCAATGGCGAAGAGCACGTCCCCGGCATTGAACTGCAGCGACAGCAGCAGCGCCAGCGATCCCTTGACGACGATGGCCAGGACGCCGAGCACGGCAAGGACGATGCCGATCCCCTCGCGCATGCCGACCGCGCGGCCGCGAAACAGCCATTCCAGCAGGATGATGAGGATCGGCGAGGAGGTGTAGATCAGGGTGCCGTTGGTCGCGGTGGTGTAATTCAGCGCGAAGTAGACACCGGCGCCGCAGAACCACATGCCGAGCAGGCCCATCAGGCCGATCAGGTCCCAGTGGCGCCGGAGGTCGCGGGCATGCCGGCGCAGGCCCGGCAGGGCGAAGGGCAACAGGATCAGGAAAGCAAGCACCCAGCGCAGGAAAGCAAGCGTCCAGGGCTCGACCGTGGCGGCGGCAGCCCGCCCGATGACCATGTTGGAGGAGAAGAAGAGCGGGGTCACGAGCAGCAGGACATAGGCCCTGTGCTGAGCATTGGCGGGATCGAACATGGAAAGCCTTGGGTCGCGGTCAAGCGGGTCTGTGAGCGCGCTCCCCGGTCCGGGCGCGGGGCGCTACCGGCTGGCGGCGACCGCGCGCGGGTAGGTCACGGGCCTGCAGGTGATAGCCCCGCTTCCCAGATAAACGCAAGCGGCGGCGGCATCGGCCGCGTTCGGATAGGGGCCTGCGAAAAGGTGAAAGGACCCGTCCGCCTCGTCAATAATACGGGTTTCAAGTGTCTGTGGCAGTTGGCTTTGCGTCGCCTTGAGCTCGTTCCAGGCCGCTTCCGCCTCGGCCGCGGAAGGATAGGTGCCAAGGTCGATGGCAAAGTCGGTGCGCTCGATCCTGTCGGCGCTTTCAAGCGCGATGCGGCCAGCCGCCCCGGTAATGGAGAGCAACGGCTTCTCTTTGGCGGCCGGTGCGGGGGGCCCCCCTTGGGGGATAGAGGCGACGCTGGCCGGTGCTTCAATGCCCGGCGCGGCAACGATGCGCACCGGGTTCCGCAGGGTCTGGGGAAGTGATTCCTCGATCATCCTGCGTCGGTCGGCGGTGCGAGTGTCGACAGTGGAAGACGGTTCTGCCCGAGGGGCTGTCCGGGATTGCTGATTGCGGGCAGAAGGCGCCGGCAAGGTCTCGACCGGCCTCGGCTGTCCGGCCCGCGCGTCGACGGCCGCGTCGATATCGTCGCTGACATCGGGTGCGGCAGCCTGTTCCGTCGTTGCGTCCCCGGCGGGGGCAATGCCGGGATGTACGTCCGCATCATCCTCGCGCGGGCCCGCGCTCAGCATGGCGTTGCGCTCCTGCATGACGGACATGGCGCGGCGCAGTTCCGCCACCTGGCGGCGCAAGGTCTCCATTTCCGCCTTGAGCGCACGGCGTGCCTGCTCGCCCTCGACGCCGCCACTGGAGGGATAGATCTCGATCCCTTCCGGGCCACGCGGAGTGATGGAGGCGGTCGTTCGGACATCCCCCTGCTGGGGAAGGGTCCGGCCCGCGATCCGCGTGCCGGGCTGCGAGGGAGAGGAGGAGAGGAACATCGAGGAAATTCCGACAAGCGCAAACAGCATCGCGCCGCCGCCCCAAAGGGCGATCCAGCGCGCATCCGCCCGGCCTTGCGAGGGGGCGTTCCTGTTGCCTGTCTTCAGCGGTTTCACGCTGCCAACCCCAATCCGTTCCATCCTGTATCTAGAAAACGCCAAACAGGGTTAACAAGCCTTAAAGTTCGGGGCGAAAGCGAGGGGCGCAAGGTGGATTTCTCCGGAATTGCGGCTCTTTCTGGTTTGTTTGCAATTCCGTGTCACGAAGTGAAACAGGTTTTGATTGTGCGGGTGGGGCCTGTGTTCGCTATGGGTGTGCCGGGGAACGCCCGGCGAGACGCGGGGGCTCCGGTGTCACGACACCGGATGGTGGAGACAGTCATACATGTGTGGAATTGTTGGTATTCTGGGAAAGGAGCCTGTGGCCGGGCTTCTGGTCGACGCTCTCAAGCGGCTTGAGTATCGCGGGTACGATTCGGCCGGCGTTGCGACCCTCGACGGCGGCAAGCTGGTGCGCAGCCGCGCGGCCGGAAAGCTGCGCAATCTCCAGGAAAAGCTGGAACGCGCGCCCGTCGCCGGTCTTGCCGGCATCGGCCACACCCGCTGGGCGACGCATGGCGCGGCAACGGAGGCAAATGCGCATCCGCACACGGCACCCGGCGTCTCGGTCGTGCATAACGGCATTATCGAGAACTACCTGGAACTGCGGGAGGATCTCGTCTCCTCCGGTTCGCGGCTGGCAAGCGACACCGATACCGAAGTCGTGGCGCATCTCGTGTCCCGCGAAATCGCCGGCGGAGCCTCGCCCAGGGAAGCGGTCGCCCGCACGTTACCCCGGCTGAAGGGGGCTTTCGCGCTGGCCTTCCTGTTCGAGGGCCATCCCGACCTGTTGATCGGTGCCCGTCGCGGCTCGCCTCTTGCCGTCGGCTATGGCGAGGACGAGATGTATCTGGGATCGGATGCCATCGCGCTGTCGCCGTTTACCGACCAGATCGCCTATCTGGAGGAGGGGGACTGGGTCGTCCTCACCCGCAAGGGCTGCGAGATCCTCGACGCGCGCAACGAGCCGGTCGAGCGGGCGGTAATCTCCTCCCAGGCCGTGTCGCTGACCATCGACAAGGGCAATTACCGGCACTTCATGGCCAAGGAGATCCACGAGCAGCCGGAGGTCATCGGTCACACGCTGTCGCGCTATCTCGACCTTTCCGGCATGAAGCCGGCGTTTTCCAACGGGATGTCGGTCGATTTCGCCGGGCTGGACCGGTTGATCATCTCCGCTTGCGGCACCGCCTATTATGCCGGCCTGGTCGCGAAATACTGGTTCGAGAAGATCGCCCGCCTGCCGGTCGACATCGATGTGGCGTCGGAGTTCCGCTACCGCGAGACGCCCATTCGCCCCAATGACATGGCGCTGTTCATCTCGCAATCGGGCGAGACCGCCGACACGCTGGCCGGCCTGCGCTACTGCAAGTCGCAGGGCATCAAGGTGGCGGCCGTGGTCAACGTGCCGGAATCGACCATCGCCCGCGAGGCCGACATGGTGTTTCCGACCATTGCCGGCCGGGAAATCGGCGTTGCCTCGACGAAGGCCTTCACCTGCCAGCTCGCCGTGCTGGCATCCCTTGCGGTCCATGCCGGGCGCCAGCGAGGGCATCTGAGCGAGGCGGAAGCCGCGGCGATGGTGCGTGCGCTCGCCGAGGCGCCGGGCACGGTCAACCGGGCGCTGTCGCTGGAAGCGGAGATCGAGGCACTGGCGCAGCCGCTGGCACGGGCCCGCGATGTCCTCTACCTGGGGCGCGGCACGAGCTTCCCGCTCGCCATGGAAGGCGCGCTCAAGCTCAAGGAGATCTCCTATATCCACGCGGAGGGCTATCCGGCGGGCGAACTGAAACACGGTCCCATCGCCCTGATCGACGAGGATGTGCCGGTCGTCGTCATCGCACCGTTCGACGCGGTGTTCGAGAAGACCGTGTCGAACATGGAGGAGGTTGCCGCACGCGGGGGCAAGGTGATCCTGATTACCGATGAAAAGGGCGCGGCTGCCTGCGGGGCGCCGACCTGGAAGACCATCGTCGTTCCCGACGTTCCGGAATTCGTGGCGCCGATCGTGTTCGCGCTGCCGGTCCAGCTTCTGGCCTACCACACGGCGGTGTTCATGGGCACCGATGTCGACCAGCCGCGCAATCTGGCGAAGTCGGTCACGGTCGAATAGGTCTCCCGCCGGCAACGACCGGCGCGGAGCGAACAGGACGAGGCAAGACGGCCGCCCGGAACATCCGGGCGGCCGTTTTGCTTCACGAGGTTGCCGGCGTTCAGTTGTTGCCGGCAGGCGCCTGTGCATCATCACCGGCGTCATCGGCCGGGGCCGGGCAGACCATGCCCAGCGTGCCGACGGAGACGCAGGAACTGCACCAGGTGATGTCCTGCTTTTCCTGCTGCTCGAGGAGGTCCTCCTCGCTCATGCCCTCGGGGGCGGGAATGCAGCTGCGGCCGCAGGGCTCGAGGGTCTCCTGCTCGGCGCTCAGCAAGGTATAGAGCTTGCCGGTCGCACACATGGCCGGGGCCGGGGTGAAATCACCGCCGATCCGCCCGGCATCGCCGGTGTCGCCGCCGGAGGACGTGTCGTCGCCGGAGGAGGTGTCGTCGCCTTCCGGTTTGTCGTCCGCGCCCGGTGTCGCGGGTCCTTCCTCGGGGGTGCAGGCGTCGAACAGCTTGGCCAGCGTTTCGGGATCCGTGAAGGGAGCCTGCCCCTCGCCCAGATCGCTGTCGCTGCGGAAGTCGGACCATGCCTCGCGGGTGCGCCGGCCCGTCAGCCCGTCAACCGGCCCGGCATCATAGCCGGCCGCGTTCAGGCAGGCCTGGATCCACGAGATGTTGTCCTGCGGAGCCGGGCTTCTTTGCACCGGCGGGTAGACGGCCGGCGGTGCGACGGAGGGCGGGATCGGCGCGGGCAGGACGCAGCGACGCGCGCGTGCCGAGTAGATGTAGGGCAGGCGGCAGCTGGGCGGACGCTGCGGGCGAACGCAACGGTCGCCGCGGCGCACGTCCGGCGGACGGCAGACGATCGGCCGGGGCGGCATCACGCAGCTTCCGCCCCGCATGACGCGCGGAGGCGCGCAGACGACCGGCAGGGCCACGCAACGACCACCGCGCATGACGCGGGGCGGCAGGCAGACGACCGGCGGGTTCACGCAACGGCCGCCGCGCATGACACGGGGCGGCAGGCAGAGGACGGGCGCGGGCATCACGCAACGGCCGCCCTGCATGACCCGCGGCGGGGCGCAGATGACCGGAGCCGGCAGCACGCAGCGTCCGCCGCGCATGACCCGGGGCGGCAGGCAGACTGCGGGCCGTATGGGCATTTCACAACGCCCACCCCGGATGACCCGGGGCGGGGGGCACAGGATCGGGCGGTCGGGCGAGACGCAGCGCCCGCCGCGCATGACGCGGGGCGGGGCGCAGAGTATCGGCCGCTCGGGAATGACGATCGGACGGTCGCGGCCAAAGTCGAAGGGCTGGGCCGCAGCCGGTACCTGGCCGACCATCCACATGGCCATGGCCAGCAGGACCGGAAGGACGATGGCCTGCCAGGCGGTTGCAACCCGGTCCGGCGGCCGGGCGGTGGCAATTCCCGATAACTGAAGGTGTGTCGTTGTCATTGCCGTATCCTCACATTGACGTTGCAGGACCGTCCTCGGTCCTTGCGGGATCGGATGACGGGATAAGACGAGTTTGCGCCCTGTTGGAAAATGCCGCCGTGATGGCTGTCACATGTGCCGACAGCCGTTTGGCACGTGGTAAACAGGACGTGAAACGCGTTCCGGCGTCAGTCTGACATGTCGGTGCCGGAGGGCCGGGTTGCGACATAGGCGGCACAACAGCCAAGCAACAGGGCAACCAGAAGCGCGAGCGGCAGGCCGGGCCGGGCGCTTGACAGGAAGAACAGGTAGCCGATCGCCATTCCGGCCAGGGCGGCAAGCTTGGCCCGCGGCCGGATCGCGCGCTCCTCCCGCCAGGCGAGAATGCCGGGACCGAAAAGCGGATGCTCCACCAGCCAGGCTTCCAGCGCGGGCGAAGATCGCGCGAAGCAGGCGGTTGCCCCGATGAAGAATATCGTCGAGGGCAGCAGCGGCAGAAAGGCCCCGACGATACCGATGGCGACGAGAGCGCCGCCGAGAAGCCGATAGAGAAGGCGGCTCGCCCGGGCGCCGCGCCGCGCGGGCTCAGCTTCATTCATTGTGGCGGTCTTTTCGTTTCAATGAATTCCCCAAAGAAGCCATCTACAGTATCAATCTAGTGGCAGGGGCAACAGGACACGGGCGGATACGCCCGCCGGGGAGCGCTTCGGCAATCCCCGGCGACAGTTACGGCAAGGTACAACACAAACATGACCGGCGATACGAGTTCGGAACCGACGGATGGCGGGCACCTGGAAAAACCTCCGCGTCCCGGCGCGATGACACGCTTGCGGAACTACTTCCTGACCGGGCTCATCATCGCCGGGCCGCTCGGGATCACCGCCTATCTCACATGGTCGATCGTGCAGTGGATCGACGGCTGGATCAAACCCTTCATTCCGGCGATCTACAATCCGGACACCTATCTGCCGTTTCCGGTGCCGGGTGTGGGGCTCATCGTCGCTTTTCTCGGATTGGTCGTCATCGGCTTCCTGACGGCGAACATCGCCGGCCGGACGCTTCTTTCCTATGGCGAATTGCTGCTCGGCCGCATGCCGGTCGTGCGCAATCTCTACAGCGGTCTGAAACAGATCTTCGAGACCGTCCTGGCGGAGCGCTCGAACAGTTTCAAGAAGGCGGCGATCATCCAGTATCCCCGTCCGGGTTTGTGGGCGATCGTCTTCATCGCCACGGACGCGCGCGGCGAGGTGGCGCACAAGCTCGGACATGCCGGCGCGGATGTCACGGCGGTGTTCCTGCCGACGACCCCCAACCCGACCTCCGGATTTCTCCTGTATGTGCCGCGGAGCGAGGTCATCGAGCTCGACATGACCGTGGAAGAGGCGGCGAAGCTGGTGATTTCCGCCGGTCTCGTCAGCCCGGACTACGACAAGCTCGTGCAGTTGCAGGCGGAGCCGAACGCGCCGGAAGCGCGTGAGCGGGCGAAGGCGGGCGGCTGAGACGGATGAGGGCCGGTTGCCTCAACCGGCGCGCAGCAGGCGGATCGCCTCGTCGCGACCGAACAGATAGAGCAGCAGTCGCAATGCCGGGCCGCGCGGGCCGCAGAGTTGCGGGTCGGTCTCGAGAATCAGCCGGGCGTCGTCTCGGGCAATTTCCAGCAGGTCGGCCTGGGTGGCGGCATCCGCGATCCTGAACCCTGGCGATCCCGACTGGCGCGTGCCCAGGATCTCGCCTTCGCCGCGCAGGCGAAGGTCTTCCTCCGCGATGCGGAAGCCGTCATCCGTCTCCCGCATGATCGACAGCCGGGCGCGCGCGGTCTCGCCGACGGGAGACTTGTAGAGAAGGAGGCAGGTCGAGGTCTCGCTGCCCCGGCCGACGCGGCCACGCAGCTGATGCAGTTGCGACAGGCCGAAACGCTCGGCATGTTCGATGACGATGATCGAGGCATCGGGCACATCGACGCCGACCTCGATCACCGTGGTCGCCACGAGAAGCCCCGCCGGCCCGTCACGAAAGGCGGCCATGGCGGCGGCCTTGTCGTCGCTCGACTGGCGGCCATGAACCAGTGCGATGCGCGGCCCGAGAACCTGGACGAGCATGGCGTGGCGTTCTTCGGCAGCGGCAAGGTCCGATTTTTCGGATTCCTCCACCAGCGGGCAGACCCAATACGCCTTCTTGCCCTCATCGAGTGCCGCGCGCAGCCGCTCGACAACGTCCTCCATCCGCTCGAGCGGCACGGTGACTGTCTTGATCGGCTGGCGCCCGGCCGGTTTTTCGGCGAGCCGGGAAACATCCATGTCGCCGAAATAGGTCAACACCAGCGTACGCGGGATCGGGGTCGCCGTCATCACCAGCATGTCGACGCCCTGGCCCTTGGCGGCCAGCGTCAGGCGCTGGTGAACGCCGAAGCGGTGCTGCTCGTCGACGACGACCAGGCCGAGATTGCGGAAGGCGACATCCCCCTGGAAGAGGGCATGCGTGCCAACGACGAGGTCGATCTCGCCGGCTTCCAGCGCGGCGCGGGCCTCGCGGCGCTTCCGCGTGCCGTCGCGGCCTGTGAGAATTTCCATGCGGATACCGGCCGCCTCGCAGAAGGGCGCGAGCGAGGCGAAGTGCTGGCGGGCCAGGATCTCCGTCGGCGCCATGATGCCGGCCTGGGCGCCGGCTTCCACGACCGCGGCGACGGCGAGCAGGGCGACCACGGTCTTGCCGGCTCCGACATCGCCCTGCAGCAGGCGCAGCATGCGGGTAGGTGCCGCCAGGTCCTGTTCGATCTCGGCGACCGCTGCGGCCTGGCCCTGTGTCAGCGAATAGGGCAGGGCCTCCAGAATGCGGCGCTTCAGGCGGCCGTCGAAGACCCGGGCGATGCCGCGTGTCTGGCGCATGGAGCGGCGGACCAGCGCGAGGGCGAGCTGGTTGGCGAGAAACTCGTCATAGCTGAGACGGGCCCGGGCGGGAGAAATCTCCGCCTCGCCGGTTGCACCGGCCTGCGCGACATGTTCCTCGTCCGGCCTGTGCATGGCCTTGAGCGCCTCGGAAAATGCCGGCCAACCCTCCCGGGCCATCAGGTTCGCGTCCAGCCATTCCGGCAGGTCGGGAATGCGGGCCAGCGCCTCGGCCATTGCCTTCTGCAGGGTCTTGCCGGAAAGCCCTTGCGTCAGCGGATAGACAGGTTCGACCAGCGGCAGGCTGTCGGCTTCCTCCACCGCGACGATGTGGTCGGGATGGATCATCTGCGGCCGGCCGTTGAACCATTCGACGCGACCCGAGACGATCAGGTCGGCTCCGACCGGCAGGGTCTTTTCCAACCAGGCGCTATGCGCATGGAAAAAGACGAAGGCGATTTCGCCGGTCTCGTCATGGGCATAGATGCGATAGGGCGCGCGGCTCGATCGGGGGGGCGCCTGATGGCGGTCGACCCTGACCTCGAGCGTGACGATCGCGCCTTCCGGAGCACGGGCGATTCCCGGTCGCAGACGCCGGTCGATGACACCGCCGGGCAAGTGAAAC
This sequence comes from Stappia sp., assembly GCF_965276915.1. GTDB lineage: Bacteria > Pseudomonadota > Alphaproteobacteria > Rhizobiales > Stappiaceae > Stappia. The sequence goes on along the minus strand of NZ_OZ255709.1, from coordinate 3,311,331 downwards.
AGGAGATCGGCCACATGCGGCTCCCGGTCCCCGTCAACGCCGAGCAGCGTGGCAAGGTTGGCAGCCGTGCGTGGCCCGATGCCGGGCAGCGCGGAAACAGGGGCAAAGACGGGATCGAGGAGGCTGGGGCGCATGACTGGAAAGGCGACTTGTCCGGTGTGTTGTGGCAAGGCGGGGCCGGAACGCGCCGGCCGGCGTGGATTGAGTTTCCCGCTGGGACCGCTATAACCCGCGCACCATCAAGGTTCTGTCAAGTCCGCCGCCCGCCATCCACAAGTGGTCCGGTGCCCGTGGCGCGGAATGACGAGACGCGAAGGACGCATCATGGCCGAACGCATCGAAGCCAGCGCAACCGGAACTGCCGCCGGCGACGAGGCACGCCGCAAGCGGATCCTTTATCGTTGCCAGCACCGCGGAATGAAGGAGATGGACATCCTGCTCGGCGGCTATGCAAAGGCCCATATAGGATCCCTGCCGGAGGACAGGCTCGACATTCTCGAGCGGCTGATGGACGTTCCGGACCAGGATCTCTTCAACTGGATGATTGGCCGGGTGGCCGTGCCGGCGGAGCATGACACGGACATCTATCGGGCGGTCGTGGCGTTCAAGACCGCCGGCGACAGGTCGCCCTCCGATTTCTCAGCTTAGGACCGGGAATTCTCACGGTGTTTGATCAACTTTCGCTGCAGGGCGGCAACACGGTCGTCACCGGCGTGCCGGACGGTGCCGAGGCCTATGTGCTGGCGGGCCTTCTTGCCGATGCCAAACCCGGGCTCGCGCTTGTATTCGTCGCGCGCGATGCTTCGCACGCACAGGCCGTGCAGGAAGGCCTGGCATATTTCGCGCCTGCGGCCGAAGTGCTCGACCTGCCGGCCTGGGATTGCCTTCCCTATGACCGGGTTTCGCCGAACCCGGCGCTGGTCGCGCGCCGGCTGACGACCCTGAGCCGACTTGTCCGCGAGGGGAAAGAGGCGCAGCCGACCGTGCTCCTGACCACGGCCAACGCGATACTGCAGCGCCTGCCCGAACCGGATTTCGCACGTTCGCAGAGCTGGAGCGCGCGTCCCGGCAACCGCATCAACCTGTCGGAGCTGATCGCCTGGCTTGAGACCAATGGTTTCGCACGCGCTTCGACCGTCCAGGACACGGGCGAATACGCGGTGCGCGGCGGCATTGTCGACGTCTACGCGCCCGGCATGGAGGCCCCTGTTCGGCTCGATTTCTTCGGCGACACGCTGGAATCGCTGCGCTCCTTCGACACGGAGACCCAGCGCACGACGAAGCAGCTGAAGGAGCTCGACCTTGTCGCGATGAGCGAGGTGGTGCTGTCCGAGGAGGCGATCTCGCGGTTCCGCAAGCGCTACGTGGCCCGCTTCGGCGCCACGGATCGCGATGACATCCTCTACCAGTCAATCAGCGAAGGGCGGCGTTACGCCGGCATGGAACACTGGTTGCCGCTCTTCCACGAAGGGCTGGCGACGCTGTTCGACTATTGCGGCGGCGTACCTGTCGTGCTCGCCCCGTCCGTCGACGAGGTGGTTCGGGAGCGGCTCGAGCAGGTGGCGGAGCACCATCAGGCGCGTGTCGAGGCGCAGGGCAAGGCGGGCGGCAGCGGCTCGGTGCCCTACAAGCCGCTCGATCCGGGTGCGCTCTATCTTTCCGGCGAGGAATGGACGACGCGCCTTGCCGACGGCGAGAGCCTGCGGCTTTCGTCCTTCGACATCCCGCCGGGTACAGGCCGGAAAGTCGTTGCGCTCGACGGGCGGCAGGGGCGCAGCTTCGCGGCCGAGCGCAGTGCCGGTGACGTCAATGTCTTTGACGCGCTCACCACTCACGCGGCGGCGCGGCGCAAGGCCGGCGACCGGATCGTCATCGCCTGCTGGAGCGAGGGCTCGCGCGAGCGGCTCTCGCACGTGCTCGCCGACCACGGTCTCGACAGGGCCGCCCCGGTGGAAACGGATGCGGCGGCGCGGGCCCTGCCCAAGGGCATGGCAGCGCTCGCAGTCCTTGGCGTGGAGCAGGGGTTCGAGATCGACGGCCTGACGCTTGTCTGCGAGCAGGACATTCTCGGCGACCGGCTGGTGCGCCAGCGCAAGCGGCGGGCGAAAGGGGCCAATGTCCTGACCGAGGCGGCAAGCCTCGCGCAGAACGACCTCGTCGTGCATGTCGACCATGGTATCGGCCGCTTCATCGGACTGAAGACCATCGAGGCGGCCGGGGCGCCGCATGACTGCCTGGAGCTGCAATATGCCGGCGGCGACAAGCTGTTCCTGCCGGTGGAGAACATCGAACTGCTGACGCGCTACGGCTCGGAGGATACCGAGGCGCAGCTCGACAAGCTGGGCGGCGGAGCCTGGCAGGCGCGCAAGGCGCGCATGAAGAAGCGCATCCTCGAGATCGCCGACGGCTTGATCAAGACGGCGGCGGCGCGCGCGCTGCGCACGGCACCGCCGATCGCCCCGCCCGAAGGCGTCTATGACGAGTTCGCCACCCGCTTTCCCTATGACGAGACGGAAGACCAGCTCAACGCCATCGATGCCGTCTTCGAGGACCTGGCCTCTGGCCGGCCGATGGACCGGCTTGTGTGCGGCGATGTCGGCTTCGGCAAGACCGAGGTCGCGTTGCGCGCCGCCTTCATTGCCGCGATGACCGGACGCCAGGTGGCGCTGGTCGTGCCGACGACGCTGCTGGCCCGCCAGCACTACAAGACCTTTTCCGATCGCTTCCAGGGCCTGCCGATCAATGTCGCGCACGCCTCGCGGCTGGTGCCGGCAAAGGAGCTCGCGGCGACGAAGAAGGGGATCACCGACGGGTCCGTCGACATCGTCATCGGCACCCATGCGCTGCTTGCCAAGGGGATCTCGTTCCGCGATCTCGGTCTGCTGATCATCGACGAGGAGCAGCATTTCGGCGTCAAGCACAAGGAACGGCTGAAGGAACTCAAGTCCGAGGTTCATGTGCTCACCCTGTCGGCGACGCCGATCCCCCGGACGCTGCAACTGGCCCTGACCGGGGTACGCGAGCTGTCGCTCATTGCCACGCCGCCGGTCGACCGGCTGGCGGTTCGCACGTTCATTTCCCCCTTCGACCCGGTTGTCGTGCGGGAGGCGCTGCTGCGCGAGCGCTATCGCGGCGGCCAGAGCTTCTATGTCTGTCCGCGCGTGTCCGACCTGGCCGACCGCAAGGCGTTCCTTGAGGACGTGGTGCCGGAGGTGAAGGTCGCCGTTGCCCATGGCCAGATGCCGCCCAGCGAGCTCGAGGACGTGATGAATGCCTTCTACGAGGGCAAGTACGACGTGCTGCTGTCGACGACGATCGTTGAATCGGGCCTCGACATCCCGACGGCCAACACGCTGATCGTGCATCGGGCCGACATGTTCGGACTGGCACAGCTCTATCAGCTTCGCGGCCGGGTGGGGCGGTCCAAGACGCGTGCCTATGCACTGTTCACCGTGCCGGCCAACAAGACGCTGACGACGACCGCCGACCGCAGGCTGAAGGTGTTGCAGTCACTCGACAGCCTGGGGGCGGGCTTCCAGCTGGCCAGCCACGATCTCGACATTCGCGGCGCCGGCAACCTTCTGGGCGAGGAGCAGTCCGGCCACATCAAGGAAGTCGGTTACGAGCTCTACCAGCAGATGCTGGAGGAGGCGGTCGCCCAGTTGCGCGCCGGCGACGACACGGAAGCCGAGGAAACCTGGTCGCCGCAGATCCAGGTCGGCACGCCGGTGCTCATTCCCGAAAGCTATGTCGCCGACCTGCCGCTGCGCCTGTCGCTCTATCGCCGGCTTGCCGACCTGACGACGACCGAGGAGATCGATGCTTTCGGCGCCGAGATGATCGACCGCTTCGGCTCGCTGCCGGAGGAGGTCGACCATCTTCTGAAGATCGTCTTCATCAAGGGCCTGTGCCGGCGCGCCAACGTGGAAAAGATCGACGCAGGGCCGAAGGGCGTCGTGATCGCCTTCCGCGGCAACGAGTTCCCGAACCCGGGCGGGCTGGTGTCCTACATCGCCGAGCAGGGGATCCTGGCGAAGATCCGGCCCGACCAGAAGGTCGTGCTCATCCGCGACTGGGAGAGCGCCGAACAGCGGCTGAAAGGCAGCGCCGCCGTGCTCTTGAAGCTGGTGCGCATCGCCGAGGCCGAAACGGCCGCCGCCTGACAAGAGCATGTGCGCTCACGCCTGGCGGACATGCGGTTGCGGCAGTCCCGGTTCGGAAACCAACCATTAAGGCTGATATCCGATAGTCGGTACATCGAACTGTTTGTATCGAGTCGGGTCGCAACCGTGCCTTTCAATTCCACACGCTATCGCCGCCACACCATCCGCCAGCGCCTTGCCGCGCCGGCGATCGCCATCGGGCTTGTCGCCTATTTCGGGTTTCACGCGCTCAACGGCGAATTGGGGCTTGTCGGCAAAGCCCGGATCGAACATCGTTATGCGGCACTGGAGAAGGAACTGGCGACCCTGCGCGCCGAGCGTCAGGATCTGTTGAGGCGTGTCGTCCTGTTGCGTCCGGAAAGCCTCGATCCGGACATGATCGACGAACGGGCGCGGCTGGGTCTCAACCTCGTCCACCCGCAGGAGCTGGCCATCCTGCGGCCTCGGGGCAATCGGTAAATTTAACCCGTTTCCGATTTAACGCATTGATTTAACCGAAAACAGATTAATTTCTCGATTAGCTATTTTTATCAATGAGATACAGGCAGAAATCGCCTCTCACATCGTCCTTTTATTGACTTTTCCCTTCGGGTACCTTCCGCTAGGTTGCTGATGGGGAAACGCCGTCCCGAACGGGACGCAAAGCGAGATGAGGGACATGGCTGCAACGTCAGGCAAGACGGCCGGCGGGCGCTCTAGGAGCGCATCCCGGGCGAAGGGAGGGGCAGCCAAACAGGCGCCCGCGATCGCGGATTTCACCAAGGAACAGGAACTCGACGCCTACCGGCACATGCTGCTGATCCGGCGTTTCGAGGAAAAGGCCGGCCAGCTCTACGGCATGGGCCTGATCGGCGGCTTCTGCCATCTTTATATCGGGCAGGAAGCGGTTGTGGTGGGCATGCGCATGGCGGCCCGGGACGGCGACCAGATGATCACGGGCTATCGCGATCACGGCCACATGCTGGCGATGGACATGGACCCCAAGGGTGTCATGGCCGAACTGACCGGACGACGGGGCGGCTATTCCAAGGGGAAGGGCGGCTCCATGCACATGTTCTCCAAGGAAAAGCAGTTCTATGGCGGCCACGGCATCGTCGGCGCCCAGGTGTCGCTCGGCACCGGGCTCGGCTTTGCCAACAAGTACCGGGAGAACGGCGCCGTCGCGATGACCTATTTCGGCGATGGCGCGGCCAACCAGGGCCAGGTCTACGAGAGCTTCAACATGGCCCAGCTGTGGAAGCTGCCGGTCATCTACGTGATCGAGAACAACAAGTACGGCATGGGGACGAGCATCGAGCGCGCCTCGGCCACCACCGACCTGTCGCATCGCGGCGCTTCCTTCGGCATTCCGGGCGAGCAGGTCGACGGCATGGACGTGCGCGCCGTGATGGCGGCGAGCGAAAAGGCGCTGGAGCATTGCCGCACGGGCAAGGGGCCGTTCATTCTTGAGATGATCACCTATCGCTATCGCGGCCACTCCATGTCCGACCCGGCCAAGTACCGGTCGAAGGACGAGGTGCAGAAGATGCGGACCGAGCACGATCCGATCGAGCAGGTCCGCAAGCGCATCCTCGACAATGGCTGGGCAAGCGAGGACGACCTCAAGGGCATCGACAAGGAAGTGCGCGAGATCGTGGCGGAGTCCGCCGAGTTCGCGCAGACCGACCAGGAGCCGGACGTCTCCGAGCTCTATACCGATATTCTTCTTTGAAGGTGGGACCGAGCGATGCCGATTGAGATACTGATGCCGGCCCTCTCGCCGACGATGGAAGAGGGCACCCTGGCCAAATGGGTGAAGAAGGAAGGCGACAGCGTTGCCTCCGGTGACGTGATCGCCGAGATCGAGACCGACAAGGCGACGATGGAGGTCGAGGCCGTCGACGAAGGCACGATGGGCAAGATCCTCGTCGCGGAAGGCTCCGAGAACGTCAAGGTCAACACGCCGATCGCGCTGCTGCTCGGCGAGGACGAGGATGCGTCCGCGCTGGATGCCGCGACCAAGGCCGCGCCCGCTCCGGCGGCCGAGGCTTCGCCCGCGCCGTCCCCGGCCGCACCTGCGTCCGTTCCGGCGATGCCGGTAGCGCCGGCGCCCGACGTGCCGGCGGAGCCGGATGCTCCGGAAGGCACGCCGATGGTGAAGTCGACCGTCCGCGAGGCGCTGCGCGATGCCATGGCCGAGGAAATGCGCCGCGACGGCGACGTGTTCCTGATGGGCGAGGAAGTCGCCGAGTACCAGGGCGCCTACAAGATCTCGCAAGGGCTGCTGGACGAGTTCGGGCCGAAGCGCGTCATCGACACGCCGATCACCGAGCACGGGTTCACCGGCCTTGGCGTCGGCGCGGCGATGGCCGGATTGCGGCCGATCGTCGAGTTCATGACCTTCAACTTCGCCATGCAGGCGATCGACCAGATCATCAACTCCGCCGCCAAGACGCTCTACATGTCCGGCGGCCAGATGGGCGCGCCCATCGTGTTCCGCGGCGCCAACGGCGCGGCGGCGCGCGTCGGTGCCCAGCACAGCCAGGACTATGCCGCCTGGTACGCGCATGTGCCGGGCCTGAAGGTTGTGCAGCCGTGGTCGGCGGCCGATGCCAAGGGCTTGCTCAAGGCCGCGATCCGCGACCCCAATCCGGTGATCTTCCTGGAGAACGAGATCCTCTACGGCCAGACCTTCGAGATGCCGGATGTCGAGGATTTCGTCCTTCCCATCGGCAAGGCCAAGGTCGAGCGCAAGGGCAGCGATGTCACCATCGTCTCCTGGGGTATCGGCATGACCTACGTTATGAAGGCGGTCGAGGAACTGGCGGGCATGGGCATTTCGGCGGAAGTCGTCAACCTGCGCTCGATCCGTCCGCTCGACATCGACACGGTGATCGCCTCGGTGAAGAAGACCGGGCGGCTGGTGACGGTCGAGGAAGCCTATCCGGTGTGCTCGGTCTCCTCGGAAATCGGCTACCAGGTGCAGGAAAAGGCCTTCGACTGGCTCGATGCCCCGATCCTGCGGGTGACCGGCAAGGACGTGCCGATGCCCTATGCGGCCAATCTGGAGAAGCTCGCACTGCCGTCGGTGCAGGAAGTCATCGATGCGGTGAAAGCCGTGACCTACACCGCCTGAGGCGAGGGACGAACGATGCCAATCAAGATTTTGATGCCGGCCCTTTCTCCCACGATGGAAGAGGGCAACCTGGCCAAGTGGCTGGTGAAGGAAGGCGACACGGTCTCCTCGGGCGACGTCATCGCCGAGATCGAAACCGACAAGGCGACGATGGAAGTCGAGGCCGTCGACGAGGGCACGGTCGGCAAGATCCTTGTTGCGGAAGGCTCCGAGGGGGTGAAGGTCAACGAGGTGATCGCCCTGCTGCTGGAAGAGGGCGAGGACGCCTCCGCGCTTCAGGGGGCCGATGCGGCCCCCGCTCCGGTCCCTGCCCAGGCGAAGCCCGAGGCTTCAGCGGCTTCCGCGGAACAGCCGGCGAAGAGCCAGGCCGCTTCCGCTCCCGCCGCCGATACCGCGCCCGCCAAGGCCCCGCCGGCACCGGCCACGGCCGAGGGCGGGCGGATCTTCGCCTCGCCGCTGGCGCGCCGCCTTGCCTCGCAGAACAGCCTGGACCTTGCCGCAATCGGCGGTTCCGGTCCGCATGGCCGCATCGTCAAGCGCGACATCGACGAGGCGCTTGCGTCGGGCACCGGCAAGGCTGCGGCAGCTCCCGCCGCCGAAGCCCCGAAGGCAGCCAGCGCTCCGGCGCCGGCCATGGCAAAGGGACCGTCCAGCGACCAGGTGCTGAAGCTGTTCGAGGACGGGTCCTACGAGCTTGTCCCGCATGACGGCATGCGCAAGACCATCGCCAAGCGGCTGACGGAATCGAAGCAGACCATCCCGCATTTCTACGTCTCTGTGGATTGCGAGCTCGACGCGCTTCTGGCCCTTCGGGCGCAGCTCAACGACGCGGCGCCGAAGGACAAGGAGGGCAAGCCCGCCTATAAGCTTTCGGTCAACGACATGACCATCAAGGCGCTGGCGCTGGCGCTGCGCGACGTTCCGGACGCGAATGTCTCGTGGACGGACGAGGCGATGGTCAAGCACAAGCACTCGGATGTCGGTGTTGCCGTGTCGATCCCCGGCGGGCTGATCACGCCGATCGTGCGCAGTGCCGAGATGAAGCCGCTGTCGGTCATCTCCGGCGAGATGAAGGACATGGGCAAGCGCGCCAAGGAGCGCAAGCTCAAGCCCGAGGAGTATCAGGGCGGCACAACTGCCGTGTCCAACATGGGCATGATGGGCGTCAAGGATTTCGCGGCGGTGGTCAACCCGCCCCATGCGACGATCCTCGCCGTCGGCGCCGGGGAAAAGCGTCCGGTGGTGAAGAACGACCAGCTTGCCATCGCGACCGTGATGACGGTGACCCTGTCGACCGACCACCGTGCGGTCGACGGCGCGCTCGGGGCCGAGCTTCTCGGCGCCTTCAGGGGCTACATCGAAAATCCGATGTCGATGCTGGTGTGACCGAGCGCGGCGGTCGGAGCCTCGCGCTTCTGCCGCCGCATCGCGGTGTTTTTGCCAATCCCGTTTTCGGGTCCGTATACGGGCGGCCGCCGGCACATGAAGGCCGTTGATCCGCCGTCCGAGCTGGAGGACTTTCTATGAGCGGCACGTCCTACGACGTCATCATCATCGGCTCGGGACCGGGCGGTTATGTCACCGCGATCCGCGCCGCGCAGCTTGGCCTGAAGACGGCCATCGTCGAGCGCGAGCACCTGGGCGGCATCTGCCTCAACTGGGGCTGCATCCCCACGAAGGCGCTGCTGCGCTCGGCCGAGATCCTCGACCATGCCAATCACGCCAAGAGCTACGGCCTCAAGCTCGAAGGCAAGATGACGGCGGATGTGAAGGATGTGGTGGCGCGCTCGCGCGGTGTCTCGGCCCGGCTCAACGGCGGCGTCGCCTTCCTGATGAAGAAGAACAAGATCGACGTCATCTGGGGCGAGGCGAAGCTGACCAAGCCTGGCGAGATCGTCGTTTCGAAGTCGTCGAAGCCCGTCGTCGAGCCGCAGAACCCGGTGCCCAAGGGCGTCAAGGGCGAGGGCACCTATACGGCCCGCAACATCATCGTCGCCACCGGCGCCCGCCCGCGCGCGCTGCCGGGCATCGAGCCGGACGGCAAGCTGATCTGGACCTATTTCGAGGCGATGAAGCCCGATTTCATGCCGAAATCTCTGGTGGTGATGGGCTCGGGCGCCATCGGCATAGAGTTCGCCTCCTTCTACCGCTCCATGGGCGCGGATGTGACGGTGGTCGAAGTCATGTCGCAGGTGATGCCGGTCGAGGACGCGGAGATTTCCGCCCTGGCCCGCAAGCAGCTTGAAAAGCGCGGTCTCAAGATCCTGACCGAAGCGAAGGTCACCAAGGTCGAGAAGGGCGCCAACTCGATCACCGCTCATGTCGAGACCAAGGACGGCAAGGTGGAGAAGATCACTGCCGACCGGCTGATCTCGGCCGTCGGGGTGCAGGGCAATATCGAGAACCTGGGTCTCGAGGCGCTCGGCGTGAAGACCGACCGGGGCTGCATCGCCATCGACGGTTACGGGCGCACCAATGTGCCGGGCATCCACGCCATCGGCGACGTCGCCGGCCCGCCGATGCTGGCCCACAAGGCCGAGCACGAGGGCGTTGTCTGCATCGAGAAGATCGCCGGGCTGCCCAATGTCCACGCCATGGACAAGGCCAAGATCCCGGGCTGCACCTATTGCAACCCGCAGGTCGCCTCCGTCGGGCTGACGGAAGCGAAGGCGAAGGAACAGGGGCGCGACATCCGCGTCGGCCGCTACAGCTTCGCGGCCAACGGCAAGGCCATCGCGCTCGGCGAGGACCAGGGGATGATCAAGACCGTCTTCGACAAGAAGACGGGCGAGCTGATCGGCGCGCATATGGTCGGCACCGAGGTCACGGAGCTCATCCAGGGCTTCGTCGTCGCCATGAACCTGGAGACGACCGAGGAAGAGCTGATGCACACGATCTTCCCGCATCCGACCCTGTCGGAAATGATGAAGGAAAGCGTGCTCGACGCCTACGGCAGGGTCCTGAACGCCTGAGGAACCGGGTTCGGGGCTCTCGGGCAAGCAGGTGCGCGACGCGCGCGGCGGGCGCTGCAGCTTGAGTTGTCACGGGGAACGTCTAACCTTGGCGGGCGCTGAGGAGCGTACATTCGCAAAACGGGGATTCGATATGGACGTCAAAAACATCCTGATCTGGTGCGTTATCGGTCTGATCGCGGGCTGGCTTGCCAGCCTGGTGCTCGGCGGCGGCGGCCTGGTGCGCTATCTGATCACGGGTCTGGTCGGCGCATTCGTCGGCGGGTTCCTGTTCAACCTCGCCGGCATCAACATCAATGTCGGCAACGCCTTCGTGAACCAGGTCATCGTGGCGGCGATCGGTGCGATCGTCGTCGTTCTGGTCGCGCGCGTGCTCGCCTGACCTTTCCCACATGAACAGCCGGCCGGGTATTCCCGGCCGGCCCGCAGATACAGGCAAGCGACGGAGACATCATGGGTTTCATCGTCTGGATCGTGATCGGCCTGATTGCCGGCGCGGTGGCGCATCGCGTGCTCGACAGCCGCGGCGGGTTTCTCGGCAGCCTCGTCGTCGGCCTGATCGGTGCGCTTGTCGGCGGCAAGATCGCGGAACTGCTCGACCTCAATGTCACGGGCGGGTTCATCGACCAGCTGGTGCTAGCCACTGTCGGGGCCATCCTTTCGCTGTTTGTCTGGCGCAAGATCCGCAGCTAAGCGGGCGGCACCTGCCCGATGACAGGGCCACGTACAACAGGAACTTCAGATGGGCGACGCCCCCGATCTCGACGACTATCCGGTGAAATCCACCGACAAGCTGCGCTATTGCGACACCGACCGTCAGGGCCATGTCAACAATGCGGTGTTCTCGACCTTCCTGGAAACCGGGCGGGTCGACATGCTCTATGGCGGCGATGACAGCGTCGCCCGGCCGGGCGCGAATTTCGTGATCGCGCGATTGGAACTGGACTTTCTCGCCGAGGGAAAATGGCCGGGCTCGGTGGAGATCGGCTCCGCGGTGGAAAAGATCGGCCGCAGCTCGCTGACGCTGGACCAGCTCATCTGCCAGGCCGGCACGCCGATTGCCCGGGCGCGGACGGTGATCGTCCTGATGAACGACGAGACGCGCAAGTCGCAGCACCTTTCCCAGGAGGCGCTTGCGAAGCTCGGGCGCTTCATGAAGGCCGCTTCCAGGGCATAGCAGCCTTGCCGTGAAACACTTGACCTTTCTCACCAATAGCGACAGTTAGGGGCCATGGTCACGATCCTCGATACGGTTTCAAACCGGGACACAGACGCCGCGCGGCCCCGCCATCCGGAGAAGGCCCACCGGCCGGACAATCCGATCCAGCGCAAGCCGGCCTGGATCCGGGTGAAGGCGCCGACGTCGCCCGTCTACCGGGAAACGCAGCAGGTCGTGCGCTCCAACAATCTCGTGACCGTGTGCGAGGAGGCCGGCTGCCCGAATATCGGCGAGTGCTGGTCGAAGAAACACGCGAGCTTCATGATCCTGGGCGACACCTGCACGCGGGCCTGCGCCTTCTGCAACGTGCGCACGGGCATGCCCGGCCCGGTCGACCCGAACGAGCCGACCGGCGTTGCCGAGGCGGTGGCGACGATGGGGCTGCAGCATGTGGTCATCACTTCCGTCGACCGCGATGATCTCGACGACGGCGGGGCGGGGCATTTCGCCGAGGTGATCGGCGCGATCCGGGCACGCGCGCCGGGCACGACGATCGAGGTCCTGACGCCGGATTTCCTGCGCAAGCGGGGCGCGATCGAAACCGTGGTGCGGGCCCGTCCCGATGTCTTCAACCACAATCTCGAAACGGTGCCCTCGAAATACCTGAAGGTTCGCCCGGGCGCCCGCTACTTCCACTCCATTCGCCTGCTCCAGCAGGTGAAGGAGATCGACCCTGCGATGTTCACCAAGTCGGGCATCATGGTCGGGCTCGGCGAGGAGCGGAACGAGGTGTTGCAGCTGATGGACGACCTGCGCAGCGCGGATGTCGATTTCCTGACCATCGGCCAGTATCTGCAGCCGAGCTCGAAGCACCACGCGGTGGCGCGCTTCGTCACGCCGGACGAGTTCAAGGCCTTCGAGAAGATCGCCTATGCCAAGGGGTTCCTGAAAGTCTCGGCGAGCCCGCTGACCCGTTCCTCGCACCATGCGGGCGAGGATTTCGCCGATCTGAGGCGGGCCCGTGACGCGAAGCTGGGCGGCAAGGCCCTCGCCTGAGGCGAAGGGGCTCGGCGGCTCCTTTGGCGTAGCGCCGGAATCGCGCTAAACCCGGACCGGGCCAAATTGCGCGTGCGGAGCATTTCGCCGTGTGCGCGCCGGCCCGCAAGAACCGAAACAGGACCGGACGCGGACAGAAACCAGATATGCCGTCATTCCAGACCGTTCACAAGGTCGCCCACAGCAGCGACGACATGTTCTCGCTGGTGGCCGATGTCGAGAAGTATCCGGAATTCGTGCCGCTTTGCGAAAAGCTTCAGGTCCGGGGGCGGCGGGAGCTGGAGGATGGCCGGACGGTGCTCGTTGCCGACATGACGGTGGCCTACAAGCTGTTTCGCGAGACATTCACGAGCCGGGTGACGCTTGAGCCTGCCAACGGGCGTATCCTGGTCGAATATCTGGACGGGCCGTTCCGGCATCTGGAGAACACCTGGACCTTCCGTTCGCTCGGCGAGGACCAGAGCGAGATCGGGTTCTTCATTACCTACGAGTTCAAGAGCCGCGCGCTCAGCGCGCTGATGTCGGCCATGTTCGACAGGGCGTTCCGCAAGTTCTCCGACGCGTTCGAAGAGCGCGCCGATGTCGTTTACGGCAGCGCGGCCTGAGAGATCCGTGGAGCCGTCAGCGCCCGTGGTAGGATGGAGCGGACTGACCTGAATTGCTGTAGTCCGAAAATGTCTTGCGGATGACGATGAAGCGCTGGCGGCGGTTCATCGCCTCGTCACTGGCCCGCATCACCTCGACATTGGTGCCCGGCACGCCGATATCGGCCAGCTTGACCTGTTGGTCCGGATTCTCGCAGACACGGAACCAGCCGCTGCCCCGGTTGTATTCGAGGCCAACGTCACGACCTTCTTCCGCCTCGTAATTCATCCAGGCGACTGTTGCGGCCCTGGCGAAATAGGACCGGCCGCACAGCGCCACCTGATACAGGTTTTCGCCGTTTTTTTCGAAGATCTTGTGACTGGAATAGAAAGTGCCGTCCTGCTGGCGCGAGATCATGTGAAAGTCGCCTGCAAGCGCACTTGCGGGGACGAGCATGGCCAGGGCGGTGAACAGACAGGATTTACGCATAAGCCGGGTCCTTGTTTGGGCGGACTTTGCGTTCCATCCCCACAAAAAACAATTAACGGCAACAAGCACTTGCAAGTCTGGTCAATAGCCGGCTTCGTCGTTCGGTAAAATTGGACCGAATAGTCCCGCCAGTTCCTGCAGGACAACCCCGACCGTTGCCAGCCGGACCTTGTCGCGCCCGATGTCGCCAAATCTCTTTTCCAGGTGCCGCGCCGCAAAGCCGCGCCGGGCAAATCCGAAATGCACCAGCCCCACCGGTTTGTCCGGCGATCCGCCTCCCGGACCGGCGACGCCTGTCACCGAGACGGCGACATCCGCCCGCGAGCGAGCCAGCGCGCCTTCGGCCATCGCGATCGCGACCCGCGGGCTGACTGCGCCGTCGCTCGCGATGAGATCTGACGGCACGCCAAGCATCTCCGTCTTCGCTTCGTTCGAATAGGTGACGAAGCCGCGCTCGATGACCGCCGAGGAACCGGGGATTTCCGTCAGGACGCCGGCGATCAGGCCGCCAGTGCAGGATTCCGCCGTTGCCAGCATCCATCCTGCGCCGGAGAAGTCCCGGATCACCCGTGTGGCGAGGTTCTCGAGAGGAGCAAGATCGGTCATCTCAGACTTCCAGCGCCTCGTGCTCGTATTCGGGAAGGCGGACAGTGGCGGTGGCCAGGGCCGCGATGCCTTCCGAACGACCGGTGAAGCCGAGGCCTTCCGACGTCGTCGCCTTGACCGACACCCGGCTGGCGACGGTCGCGCAGATCTCCGCGATCCTTTCGCGCATGCGGTCGCGGTGCGGGCCGATCTTGGGATGCTCGCAGACGATGGTGGCATCGAGATGGGCGATCTCGCCGCCGCGCTCGCGCAGGCGCCCGACGGCGAAGGCGAGGAACCGGTCGGACGAGGCACCGCGCCACTGCGGGTCGCCAGGGGGAAAGTGCGAGCCTATGTCGCCATCGCACAGGGTGGCGAGCACAGCGTCGGTCAGCGCATGAAGCACGACATCGGCATCGGAATGCCCCTTGAGGCCCTGGTCGTGGGGGATCGGGACACCGCCAAGCATGACATGGTCGCCCGGCTCGAAGGCATGGACGTCATAGGCGGTGGCGACGCGGGTCTCGCGGTGCGCGTTCTGCGTCCGTAGGGCTTGCTGCTGCTCGGCCTGCATCAGGTCCTCCGCGCTGGTGATTTTCACATTCGCCGGATCGCCAAGCGTGACGGCGACCTTCATGCCGGCCCATTGGGCAACGCCCGCGTCGTCGGTCAGGGTGGTCAGTCCTTGCGCGGCAGCCGCCTCGTGCGCCTTGAAGATCGCGGCAAAGGCGAAGGCCTGCGGTGTCTGTGCCGCGTGCAGGGCAGTGCGGTCGATGGTCTGCGTGACATGACCGGTTCCCATGTCGATGCGCTTGAGCGTGTCGGCGACGGGAACGGCGGAAACGGATGCGTCCGCGCCCTCGCGAACCGCCGCGATCGACGCAGCGATGACATCGGCGGAAACAAAAGGGCGCGCGGCGTCGTGGACCAGCACGATGTCCGGTGCGGCCGGGGCGAGCGCACGCAGCCCGCACAGGACCGAGGCCTGGCGGGTGGCGCCGCCGGAAACGGGAGCGCGCATCCGGGGATCGCTTGCAAGATCGCCGATGCTGCGGTCATAGAAGGGGCGGTCGTCCGGGTGAATGACCACGGTGACCGTGTCGATTTCGGAGCAAGCCAGCAGAGCCTCGAGCGTGTGACGAAGCACGGCCTTTCCGCCAAGGTCGCGATACTGCTTGGGGATCTCGCCGCCGACGCGCGTGCCCCGGCCGGCCGCGACAATGATTGCGGAAACTCCGGTGGCAGGGGGGCTGTCTTTGGTGGCGGCCGGTCTTGTCATTCTTGCAACGTTGATTTTCGAAACTGACCTGCGGGTTTTGGAGCTTTCATTGCTCCTCCACAAGGCTTAAGTGCTGCGGTCCAATTTCGCTCTTGCAGCAATTCGGTCATTGTCTATTCTATAGGCAGAATGGAAAGTGCACATCATATGAGCAAAGAACGCAGTGGCAAGCTGGCAGGCGGAGTGCGGATCGGGTCCGTGACGAGCGCGAATCGTGCGTTCCTGGCTCCGATGTCGGGCGTCACCGATGTTCCGTTCCGTCGGCTCGCGCATCGCTTCGGCGCGGGGCTGGTCGTCTCCGAGATGGTTGCCTGCGAGCAGCTGGCCGAAGGCCATCCCGAAACGCGCCTGCGCAGCGAAGGTGTCGAGGGGGCCGCGCATGTGGTGCAGCTGGCGGGGCGCGAGGAGCACTGGATGGCGGAAGGCGCAAGGATCGCGGAAGGTGCCGGCGCCGATGTGATCGACATCAACATGGGATGCCCGGCCAAGAAGGTGACGTCCGGTTATTCCGGATCGGCGCTGATGCGCGATCTCGATCACGCGCTGCGCCTGATCGAGGCCACCATGGGCGCGGCGACCGTGCCGGTGACACTCAAGATGCGTCTTGGCTGGGACGAGGGCTGCCTGAACGCGCCGGAGCTTGCCCAGCGCGCGGAAGCGGCCGGCGTCGCGATGATCACGGTGCATGGCCGCACCCGCAACCAGTTCTACAAGGGGCGCGCCGACTGGGCCGCAATCGCCGCCGTTCGCGAGCGGATCTCCGTTCCGCTGATCGCCAATGGCGACTGCCTGGGCGCGGACGACGCCCGCACGATGCTGGAGCGCTCCGGGGCCGATGCGGTGATGATCGGCCGCGGCGCCTATGGCCGTCCATGGCTTCCGGGGATGGTCGGAGCCGCGCTTGACGGCGAGGCCGCGATGGCCGCGCCGACGGGGGCAGCACTCGGCGATCTGATCGAGGAACATGTCGAGATGATGCTGGCCCATTACGGCGCCGAGAAGGGGCTGAAGCTTTCCCGCAAGCACATCGCCTGGTATCTCGACGCCGGGGCGCCGGATCTGCCCGGCGATCTCCGGCGCGCGTTGCTGACCTCGACCGATCCGGTCTTCGTGACGCGCACCCTGCGCAAGTGGTTTGCCGACGCGCCGGACGCGCGGATGGAGAAGGCGGCATGAGGGGCATGCAGGAACCCGTTGTCAGCCAGCCGAGCGGTGCATCGAGCCAGATTCTCGATGCCCTTCCTCACCCGCTGATCCTGGTCGACCCGCAAGGACGGATCATCGAGGCGAACATGGCCGCGGAGAGCTTCTTCCGGGCCAGTGCGCAGGTTCTGCGTCGCCATCCGGTCTCGCATTTCGTGCCGTTCGGGAGCCCGCTCCTGATGCTGATCTCGCAGGTGCGCGAGCGCGGCGCGCCGGTCAACGAGTACAAGGTCGATATCGGCTCTCCGCGGATCGGCGCGGAGAAGATCGTCGACATCATCGCGGCGCCCGTCGCCGACCGGCCGGGGGCGGTGGTCCTGATGCTTCAGGAACGCGGCATGGCGGAGAAGATCGACCGGCAGCTGACCTCGCGCGGCGCGGCGCGCACCGTGTCGGGCCTGGCGACCATGCTGGCGCATGAGATCAAGAACCCGCTGTCCGGCATCCGGGGCGCCGCGCAGTTGCTGGAAGGCTCCGCCGGGGAAGACGACCGTCCGCTCACCCGGCTGATCATGGACGAGACCGACCGCATCGTGAAGCTGGTCGACCGGATGGAGGTGTTCTCCGACGAGCGGCCGATCGAGCGCGAGCCGGTCAATATCCACGTGGTGCTCGATCACGTGCAGCGTCTCGCTCATTCGGGGTTCGCCCGCAACACGCCCATCAATGTCGAATACGATCCCTCCCTGCCGCAGGTCTTTGCCAACCGGGACCAGCTCGTTCAGGTCTTCCTCAACCTTGTGAAGAACGCGTGCGAGGCGGTCAGCAGCGAGGCCACCGGCGAGATCACCCTGACCACCGCCTACCGGCCGGGCATCCGGCTTTCCGTTCCCGGTTCGCGCGAGAAGGTCAGCCTGCCGCTCGAGTTCTGCGTGCGGGACAATGGTCCCGGCGTCCCGGAAGACCTTCTGCCGCATCTCTTCGATCCGTTCGTGACGACCAAGGCCAACGGCTCCGGCCTCGGCCTTGCACTCGTCGCCAAGATCATCGGTGACCACGGGGGCGTCATCGAATGTGACAGCCAGCCGGGCCGCACCGTTTTCCGTATCCTGATGCCCGCTTTCGCGACGCAGGACGAGACCTGATACCTGGGAACCCCATACATGCCGACCGGTACAATCCTAGTTGCCGACGATGATGCCGCGATCCGGACGGTGCTCAACCAGGCCCTGTCGCGGGCCGGCTACACCGTCCGCCTGACATCGAATGCCACGACGCTCTGGCGATGGGTCAGTTCCGGCGACGGCGACCTCGTCGTCACCGACGTGATGATGCCGGACGAGAACGCGTTCGACGTGTTGCCGCGCATCAAGAAGCTTCGCCCGGATCTCCCGGTCATCGTCATGAGCGCGCAAAACACCTTCATGACGGCGATCCGCGCTTCGGAGAAGGGGGCTTACGAGTATCTGCCAAAGCCCTTCGACCTGAAGGAGCTGACGTCGATCGTCGGACGCGCGCTGTCGGAGCCGAAGCGCACCCGGGTGGAGCAGCCGGAGGACAATGGCGAGAACATTCCGCTGGTCGGCAGGTCGCCGGCCATGCAGGAAATCTACCGGGTCCTGGCGCGCCTCATGCAGACCGACCTGTCGGTGATGATCAACGGCGAGTCCGGCACCGGCAAGGAACTGGTCGCCCGTGCCCTTCACGACTACGGCAAGCGCCGCAACGGCCCCTTCGTCGCCATCAACATGGCGGCAATCCCGCGCGACCTGATCGAGGCGGAGCTGTTCGGCCACGAGAAGGGCGCTTTCACCGGCGCGCAGCAGCGCTCGGCCGGTCGTTTCGAGCAGGCTGACGGCGGCACGCTCTTCCTCGACGAGATCGGCGACATGCCGATGGAAGCGCAGACGCGGTTGCTGCGCGTCTTGCAGCAGGGCGAATACACGACCGTCGGCGGGCGCGTGCCCATCCGCACCGACGTGCGGATCGTGGCGGCGACCAACAAGGACCTGCGCCAGCTCATCAACCAGGGTCTCTTCCGCGAGGATCTTTACTACCGCCTCAACGTGGTGCCGATCCGGCTGCCGCCGCTGCGCGAGCGTATCGAGGACATCCCCGACCTCGTGCGCCACTTCTTCACGCTTGCCGAGAAGGAGGGCCTGCCGGCGAAGCAGATCGAGACGGCGGCTGTTGACCGGCTGCGACGCTACCGCTGGCCCGGCAATATCCGGGAACTGGAAAACCTGGTGCGCCGGCTGTCCGCGCTCTATCCGCAGGACGTGATTTCGGCTGCCCTCATCGAACAGGAACTGAGCCAGCCGGCGCCGAGCGTCGAGGAAGAGGAGAACAGCCAGGTTGACCTGTCCGGTTCGGTGGAACGCTATCTGAACACCTATTTCCAGGCGTTCGGGGACGCGTTGCCGCCTCCCGGCCTCTATCACCGGATCCTGCGCGAGGTCGAATATCCGCTGATCGGCGCGGCCCTGGCCGCGACCCGTGGCAACCAGATCAAGGCGGCGGAGCTCCTGGGCGTGAACCGCAACACGCTGCGCAAGAAGATCCGGGACCTGGACGTGCAGGTTATCCGCTCCAACCGCTGACACGCGGCGTTGTTCACACGCCCGGACATGGCCGGCGTGGATCGGGCCCGTCTTTCACAGGCGGCCTTCTCTGTCGTAATTTGGCAACATTGTGTGGTAAGGGTGCCGCATTCCCAGCGCCGGTCCCGCATGGATCGATTCCAACAGACGGTCGCTTGCCTGTGCTTGCCGAAAGAACGAGCAGCTTCTCTTCCCAGCCCGATCATGGTGGCCGCGGCCTTCGCGTGCGCCGGATCGGTCTCGTCCTCGTCATCATTTCGCTGATCTCGATAACGCTCACCTTCTTCGTGCTGATGGGCGTGACGCCGATTGCCCCGGACGGGCCGGTGGCGCAGGTCGCGATGGTGATCAACGGCGTGCTGGTGGCGATCCTGCTGCTGCTGATCGGGCTGGAATTCGCCGCGCTGTGGCAGGCACGCCGGCGCGGGCGCGCCGCCGCCCGGTTGCACGGGCGCATCGTGACACTGTTCAGCGTGGTGGCCGCCGTGCCGGCCGTGCTGGTTGCGATCCTGGCGACGATCACGCTCGACCGCGGCCTCGACCGCTGGTTCGAGGATCGCACGCGCCTCATCATCGACAATGCCCTGACGGTCGCCCAGGCCTATCTGCAGGAACATGCGAGGGTGCTGCGCGGCGACCTGATCGCCATGGCCAACGACATCGACCGGGCCAAGGCTGTCTATGATTTCGAGCCGACACGGTTCGACAGTTTCTTCCAGACACAGACGACGTTGCGCGCGCTTCTCGGCGCCTTCCTGATG
The DNA here is from genome assembly GCF_965276915.1 of Stappia sp. Taxonomy (GTDB): domain Bacteria; phylum Pseudomonadota; class Alphaproteobacteria; order Rhizobiales; family Stappiaceae; genus Stappia. Next base: position 3,291,424 of record NZ_OZ255709.1, on the reverse strand, counting down.
AAGTCGGACGGGACGGTGATCACCCGGGTCATCGTCAATCCCGATATCGAGGTGCTGCTGCCTCCCACGGAAGCTTTCAGCCAGACGCAGGCGGGCGAGCCGGTGCTGATCGCGCCGGGTGTGTCGAACCTCGTGGGCGGCGTGATGAAACTCTCCGCCTATGACGACATGTATCTCTATGTCACCCGTGCCATGGACAAGCGTGTCGTCGACTATCTCAGACTGGCGGAGGACGGGGCGAGCCAGTACACCCGGATGGAGCAAAGCCGTTTTGGCGTGCAGGTTGCGTTCGCGCTCGTCTATACGGGCGTAACGCTGGTGTTGCTGCTGTCCTCGATCTGGATCGGCTTCGGTTTCGCCAACATGCTCGTCGCCCCGATAAGACGGCTGATCGGAGCGGCGGACCAGGTCTCCAAGGGCAACCTCTATGTCCAGGTGGAGACCGACAAGTCGGCCGGCGACCTCGCCAACCTGGGCTCGACCTTCAACAACATGACGGCGCAGCTGCGCGGCCAGCGCGACGCGCTGCTGGCGGCCAACGACCAGATCGACCGGCGCCGGCGCTTCACCGAGGCGGTGCTTTCCGGTGTTACTGCAGGCGTTATCGGCATCGACGACAGCGGCCGGATCACGCTGGTCAACCGGTCCGCGCTGCACCTGCTGGATTTCAGCGAGAGCACGCTGCTCGACGAACCTCTTGCCCGGGTGATCCCGGAGCTGGCGGAGGTCGTCGAGGACGCGCTGGCACGTGCTGACGACCGGATGAGCGAGACGCAGGTCTCCATCCACAGGCAGGGGCGGGAGCGGACGGTGAACGTGCGGGTCACCAGCGAACAGTCGACACGCAGCGAGCACGGCTTCGTGGTGACGCTCGACGACATCACCGACCTCGTGACGGCGCAGCGGACATCGGCCTGGGCCGACGTCGCGCGACGCATCGCGCACGAGATCAAGAACCCGCTGACCCCGATCCAGCTTTCGGCGGAGCGCATCCGGCGGCGCTACGGCAAGACGATCGTCGAGGATGACCGGTCCGTTTTCGACCAGTGCATCGACACGATCATTCGCCAGGTCGGCGACATCGGCCGGATGGTCGACGAGTTCTCCTCCTTCGCCCGCATGCCGAAGCCGACCATGAGCACCAGCGACCTTCGAACGACGGTGCGGGAGGCTGCTTTCCTGCAGAGCGTTGCCAATCCCGACATCTCGATCAAGACGCTGTTGCCGGACGAGGCGGTCAGGGCCAGCTTCGACCAGCGGCTGGTCGGCCAGGCTTTCACCAACGTGATCAAGAACGCGACGGAATCGGTGATGGCGCTGCCGCCCGAGCAGGCGGGGGGCGGGCGCATTCGCATCAATCTGGTGGAGGACGACAACCGCGTCGTGGTCGAGGTCATCGACAATGGCATCGGCCTGCCGGTGGAGAACCGGCAGCGACTGCTTGAGCCCTACATGACGACGCGCGAGAAGGGGACGGGGCTCGGGCTCGCGATCGTCAAGAAGATCATGGAAGAACACGGCGGCGGCATCGAGCTTCTCGACGCCCCGCAGGATGCCGAGGGAAGCGGGGGCGGAACAGGCGCGATGGTCCGGCTGACAATGGCCAGGAACACCGCTGAGGCCACAGGCCGGACAGACGAGGCGTCCGATACTCCGGAGACGGTTGCAACAGATGGCGTATGATATCCTAATCGTCGATGACGAAGCCGACATTCGAGACCTTGTCGCGGGCATTCTCGATGACGAGGGGTTCAAGACCCGCACGGCCGGGGACAGCGACAGCGCATTGGCGGCGATCAAGGAACGCCGACCCTCGATGGTCGTGCTCGACATCTGGCTCCAGGGCAGCAAGCTGGACGGCCTGGAACTCCTTGACGAGATCAAGAGCCAGGACGCGGAACTGCCCGTCGTGATCATCTCCGGCCACGGCAATATCGAGACCGCGGTCTCGGCGATCAAGCGGGGCGCCTACGACTACATCGAAAAGCCCTTCAAGGCCGACCGGCTGGTGCTGATCACGGAGCGGGCGCTGGAAGCCTCGTCCCTGAAGCGCGAGATCAGGCAGCTCAAGCAGCGCAGCAGCGACGCGCCGGAACTGCTTGGCAACAGCAGCGCCATGAACCAGTTGCGGCACACGATCGAACGGGTCGCACCGACCAACAGCCGCGTGCTGATCGCCGGCCCCTCCGGTGCCGGCAAGGAACTCACGGCCCGGACCATTCACGCCATGTCGCAACGGGCCCGCAACCCGTTCGTGGTGATCAACGCGGCGACGATAACGCCCGACCGCATGGAAGAGGAACTGTTCGGCATCGAGGATGTCGACGGTCGCATCCGGAAGGTTGGCGCGATGGAGGAGGCCCATGGCGGCACCCTCTATATCGACGAGGTCGCCGACATGCCCTACGAGACGCAGGGCAAGATCCTGCGGGTGCTGGTCGACCAGACCTTCACGCGGGTCGGAGGCGTCGGCAAGGTGAGCGTCGACATCCGCATCCTGTCGTCGAGCGCCCGCAACCTGGAGAACGAGATCTCCGAAACGCGGTTCCGGGAGGACCTGTTCCACCGGCTCGGCGTCGTTCCGCTGCATGTGCCGGCGCTGGCCGACCGCCGCGACGACATTCCCGACCTCGTGCAGTTCTTCATGGAGCAGATTTCGGTCGCCTCGGGACTGCCGATACGCAAGATCGGCGAGGACGCGATGGCCGTGCTGCAGGCACATGACTGGCCCGGCAACGTTCGCCAGTTGCGCAACAATGTGGAACGGCTGATGATCCTCTCGAGGGGGGAGCCGGATGCCGTGATCACCGCCGACCTGTTGCCCGGCGAGATCGGTGCGGACGTGCCGAACCTGCCGACCAATGGCGGCGGCGAGCACCTGATGGCGCTGCCGCTGCGCGATGCCCGGGAGATGTTCGAGCGCGACTACCTGCAGGCGCAGATCAAGCGGTTCGGCGGCAATGTTTCGCGGACGGCGGAATTCGTCGGAATGGAACGGTCCGCCCTGCATCGCAAGCTGAAGTCGCTCGGCTTGTCGTGAGCGCCCGCTTTTCCTGGCTTCGGCAGTCGGCATGCTCCCGATTGCCGGCCCTTAGGTTTCCGAAAGGACGCTGGATCCGATGAGAGTGGTGATTTGCGGTGCCGGTCAGGTTGGCTACGGCATTGCCGAGAAGCTGGCCGCCGAGCAGAACGACGTGTCGGTGATCGATTCCTCGCCGCGGCTGATCAACGCGATTCGCGACACGCTCGACGTGCGCGGGTTCGTCGGCCATGGCGCCCATCCCGATGTCCTGGCGCAGGCCGGTGCCGACCAGGCAGACATGCTGATCGCCGTCACGCTTTATGACGAGGTCAACATGGTCGCCTGCCAGGTGGCCCATTCGCTGTTCAAGGTGCCGACCAAGGTGGCGCGCGTGCGCGCGCAGAGCTACCTGAAGTCACATTGGAGCGACCTGTTCTCCCGCGACAATATGCCCATCGACGTGATCATCTCGCCCGAGATCGAGGTCGGCGAGATGGTGCTGCGCCGCCTTGCGCTGCCGGGCGCCGTGGAGACGGTGCGTTTCGCCGACGACCAGGTCGTCGTCGTGGGCGTCGTCTGCCGCGAGGACTGCCCGGTGGTGAACACGCCGCTGCGTCAGCTGACGGAGCTGTTCCCCGATCTGGGCGCCGTCGTGACGGGCGTCTTCCGCGGCAACCACCTGTTCGTGCCCAAGAGTTCCGACACGCTGCTTGTCGACGATCTCGTCTATGTGGTGGCACGGCGGGACCGGGTCCGGCGGACGCTTGCGATCTTCGGCCATGAGGAGCCTGAGGCCAGCCGCGTCGTGATCGCAGGCGGTGGCAATATCGGCCATTACGTGGCGCATACGCTGGAACAGCGCCAGTCGGCGGCGAAGGTCAAGATCATCGAGCATTCGCGCGAACGGGCGCTCAGCATCGCCGACACGCTGAAACGTGCCGTGATCCTGCATGGCAGTGCGCTCGACCAGAACCTGTTGCTCGAAGCGGACATCCAGGACGCCGACACGCTGATCGCGCTGACCAACGAGGACGAGGTCAACATCCTGTCCTGCGTGATGGCCAAGAAGCTCGGCTGCAAGCGCAACCTGTCGCTCCTCAACAACCCGAGCTACCCGACCTTCGCCCATGCGCTGGGGATCGACGCCTTCGTCAATCCGCGGCAGGTGACGATCTCGAAGATTCTCCAGCACGTGCGGCGCGGCCGCATTCGCGGCGTGCATGCCTTGCAGAACGGCGCGGCGGAAGTGATCGAGGCGGAGGCGCTGGAGACATCGCCGCTGGTCGGAAAGCCGTTGCGCGAGGTGGATCTGCCGGACGGCATCCGGGTGGGTGCGATTTTCCGGGACGGCAACGTGATTACGCCGGACGGGAGCGCCATTATCCGGGCGCATGATCGCTGCGTGCTCTTCGCCATTGCCGAGCGTGTTCGGCAGGTCGAGCAAATGTTCCGGGTGAGCCTGGAATTCTTCTGATAGAACCGGCGTTTCCACGCCATGTCCGCCTGATTGTCTGAACCCGGAGGGGAAATGAGCCGCATTGCCTATGTGAACGGGCGCTATGTCCGCCACGCGGAAGCCGCCGTGCATATCGAGGACCGGGGTTACCAGTTCGCCGACGGTGTCTATGAGGTCTGCGAGATCTGGCAGGGCAAGATCGTCGACGAGCGTCGGCATCTCGACCGGCTCGAACGTTCGCTTCGCGAATTGTCGATCCGCATGCCGATGAGCCGTGCGGCGCTATCCCAGATCCTGCGTCAGGTCGTGCGGAAGAACCTCGTGCGCGACGGTATTGTCTACATGCAGGTGACCCGCGGCGTTGCGCGCCGGGATCACGTGTTTCCGCCGGCGGACACGCCGCCGGCCCTGGTCATCACCGCCAAGCCGGTGCGGCCTGCAGCGGGCGAGAAGGCGGCCGAACAGGGCGTGGCGGTCATCACCGTTCCGGAAAACCGCTGGGACAGGGTGGACATCAAGACCGTCGGCCTGCTGCCCAATGTGCTGGCCAAGCAGAAGGCCAGGGAAGCCGGGGCCAAGGAAGCGTGGTTCGTCGATGCGGACGGCATGGTGACCGAGGGCGGGTCGACCAACGCATGGATCGTGACCCGGGACAATTGCCTCGTGACGCGACCGGCGCAGTCCGGCATCCTCAAGGGGATCACGCGGCAGGTTGTTCTGGATATGATTGAACGTGCCGGTTTAACGTTTGACGAGCGGCCCTTCAGCGTGGAAGAAGCACGTCAGGCAAAAGAGGCATTCATTACAGCTGCCTCGACCCTCGTGATGCCGGTGGTGCGGGTCGATGACACCACGATCGGCAACGGGCATCCCGGCGAGACCACGATGGAACTGCGTAAAATGTTCCACACGGTCAGCGAGTTGTCACCTGCTTGACCGGAAGGGACGAGCGGGGCAGGGGCGCCGCTCCCCGGCTCTGATCGTCTGTCCGGGTTGACCCAGAAACGGGCAGAAATGCAGATCGGGATGCGCTAGACTGCCGCTTGTGCGCCCGGGAGCTTTCCTCCGGGCTCTTGACGCCGACCCTTGCCCAGCGCAATGCTCGCGGTCGCGAGAAACCGGTTTCAGGTCGGGTTGTCGGTCGGGTGCACCAATAAACGACAAAGCGAATGCAGGACAATATAAAGCATGGCTGACCGCGCTCAAAACCTTCAGGACACTTTCCTCAATCACGTACGCAAACAGAAGACGCCGCTCACGATTTTCCTGATCAACGGTGTGAAGTTGCAGGGTGTCGTGACGTGGTTCGACAATTTCTGCGTTCTTCTTCGTCGTGACGGCCATTCGCAGCTTGTCTACAAGCATGCGATTTCCACCGTCATGCCGAATGCTCCGGTGCAACTCTTCGACCCGGCCGACGAGGCAGGCGAAAAAGCGGCGGACTGATTGAAAAAACAGCCCCGCCCAGGCAAGGACAAGCCCTCCGCGCAGGAGCCGAACAATCCGTTCGACGCTCCGCGCGGAGCTGCCGGCGCGCGCGCCGCCGTGATCGTACCTGTCCTGTCGGGCCGCTATCGCGGCGACGGCGCGACGGAAGCATCCCTGCGCCGCTCGCCTCAGGCCCGGCTTGAGGAAGCGATCGGACTGGCCGCCGCGATCGATCTCGACATTGTCTCTTCCGGCATCGTCAACGTCTCCAATCCCCGCCCGGGCACGCTCTTCGGCAGTGGCAAGGTCGAGGAACTGGGAGCGATCGTGAAGGCCGAGGAGGCCGAACTGGTGGTCATCGACCATCCGCTGACGCCCATCCAGCAGCGCAATCTGGAAAAAGCCCTGCAGTGCAAGGTATTGGACCGGACAGGCCTGATTCTCGAGATTTTCGGTGCGCGCGCCAGCACTGCCGAGGGCACGTTGCAGGTCGAACTGGCGCATCTGAAATGGCAGAAAAGCCGGCTCGTGCGTTCATGGACCCATCTGGAGCGGCAGCGCGGCGGTCTCGGCTTCATCGGCGGGCCCGGCGAAACCCAGATCGAGGCCGACCGCCGGCTGATCCAGGAACGCATCATGCGCCTGGAAAAGGACCTGGAGCAGGTCACCCGCACCCGCGACCTGCATCGACAGAAGCGCAAAAAGGTACCGCAACCGGTTGTCGCCCTTGTCGGCTACACCAATGCCGGCAAGTCGACCCTTTTCAACCGTCTGACGCAGTCCGACGTGTTTGCCAAGGACCTCCTGTTCGCAACGCTGGATCCGACGCTGCGGCGCGTCACGCTGCCGCATGGCAGCGACATCATCCTGTCCGACACCGTCGGCTTCATCTCCGATCTCCCCACGCATCTGATTGCCGCCTTCCGCGCAACACTGGAGGAGGTGACGGAAGCGAACCTTATCCTGCATGTGCGTGACATCTCGCATGAAGACACGGACGCGCAGGCGGCCGATGTGGCGGCGACGCTCGACATCCTCGGCCTCGACGAGGATCGCGATGCCCGGCTTGTCGAGGTCTGGAACAAGGTCGATCTCCTTCCGGAGGAGCAACGACGGACTCTGGTGGGAGCGAACCGCGCGGGCGCCGGGCCCGTTGCCGTTTCTGCCGTCTCGGGGGAGGGGGTGGACGATCTTCTCACCCGTATCGAGGACCGCCTGTCGGAGGGCAGCCACATCTATCGGGTTTCGGTGCCGCTCGAGGACGGCGAGAGACTTGCCTGGCTCTATCGGCACACCGATGTGCTGAAGCGGCAGGACCAGGAGGCTCGGACCCGCCTCCAGGTCCGTGTCGGCGAGCGGCGGAAGGACGAGTTCTCCGACCGTTATCGAGGCGCTTTTGTCGAGGTCGACGGGGACACGGACGACACGATGTCCTGATCTTCCGCCTGCTGCGTTGACGGTGGCTGCTTGGCCGCCTGCCAGACCTCTTCCATCTCCTCAAGACCCAGATCATCAAGCGTGCGGCCGGAGGATACGGCGGCGTCCTCTATCGCGGCGAAGCGATGGCGGAACTTCCGGTTGGTGCGTTTGAGCGCTTCTTCCGGATCGATGTCGAGATGGCGGGCGAGATTGGCGACGGCGAAGATCAGGTCGCCGATCTCTCCGGCGATGCGCTCGCGGCGATCTCCCGACAGGTCGCCGTCTTCTTCGATCTCGGCGGCAAGCTCCTCCGTTTCCTCGCGAATCTTGTCGAGTACCGGTCCGGCGCTGCCCCAGTCGAAGCCGACGCGGGCGGCCCGACGTTGCAACTTCTCGGCCTCGACAAGCGCCGGGAAGATGGCGGGCACATCGTCCAGGAAGCGGGGCTCGCGTCCGGGAATGCCGGCTGCTTCACGGGCGGCGGCGCGCTCGCGCTTCTCCTCCTGCTTGATGCGTTCCCACATGCCCTTGGCCATGCCGGCGGAGCGGGCCGCCTCGTCGCCGAAGACATGCGGATGGCGGCGGATCATCTTGGTGGTGATGCCCTCGACGACATCGGGAAAGGCAAAGGCGCCGTCCTCTTCGGCAAGCTGCGCGTGGTAGACCACCTGAAGCAGGAGGTCGCCCAGTTCCTCGCGCAGGTTGACCATGTCGCCGCGATGGATGGCGTCGGCAACCTCATAGGCCTCCTCGATCGTGTACGGGGCGATCGTGCCGAAATCCTGTTCCAGGTCCCAGGGGCAGCCGGTTCCCGGCGTCCGCAGCGCGGCCATGATCTCGATGAGGCGGTCGATCCTGCGATCCGGTTTCACGGGCGGCACCTTTGCGGGAAGACGGTTTCAGGAAAACGCAGATCCCGACATAGCATTGGCACGGACAGCCTCCAAGCCCGCCTCCCGAGTGCACGTTGAACCGCCCGGCGATATCGACTAGCACACAGGGGAGCGGCAACGATCATCGCATCCGACCAGGGAAATGAAGGACAGGCGGCATGGCGGAGGGCAGGAGCGCGCCTCTGGAAATCGGGCAGGGCATCGTCATTCCGGCGGAGGATCTGTCGGAGAGCTTCGTGCGGGCCTCCGGTCCGGGCGGGCAGAATGTCAACAAGGTCGCGACAGCCGTGCAGCTAAGGTTCCAGTTGCATGCCAACCGCACCCTGCCGGAGGACGTCAAGCAGCGGCTCGGGCGACTTGCCGGCAGCCGGCTGACGCTGTCCGGCGAGATCCTGATCCAGGCTGACCGCTTCCGTACCCAGGAGCGAAACCGTCAGGACGCGCTTGAGCGGCTTGCGGCACTCGTGCGCAAGGCGCTGGAGCGCCCCAAGCCGCGCAAGGCGACACGGCCGACGCGCGGATCGAAGGAACGCCGGCTCGCCTCCAAGAAGCAGCGATCCGCGGTCAAGCGCCTGCGTTCGTCGGCCGACGACTGACCGAGCCGGCTTCAGTTCGCCCCGGTTTGCGCCGTGATCCGGGCCATGGCGGCTGTCGTTTCTGCATCGGCGGGAAAGAAGCTCTCGATGACGAGTTCGGAGAGCAGGATGTCGACCGCCGTCCCGAACACCGTCGTCGTGCTCAGGAAGGACAGCGGGCCGGCCTCGCTTGCCAGTTGCAGCGGAATGGCGATCCCGGCGTGCCGGTCCGCGCCAAAAGGCCTGTAGGGGCGGGCGCCGGGCGGCACCGGGTAGCTTGCGATCTCGTCATGAAGGGCGGCGAGTTCCACGTCGCCGCTCGTCTCAACCTGGGCGGCCAGCCGCAGCAGGATGTGGGAGCGCCATTGCCGAAAATTGAGGATGCGCGGGGCCAGCCCCTCAGGGTGCAGGCTGACGCGCAGCACGTTGACCGGTTCGGCGAGCAGCGTCGGCGAGACGCCGGCAAGCAGGAACCGGGCGGCCGCGTTGGCGCGCAGCAGGCTCCAGTGGCGGTCGACGGCGATCGAGGGATGGGGAGCATGGCCGTTGAGGATCATCTCGACGACGCCAAGGGCCATCTCCATCTCGGGATGATCGATGGCCCGCGTTTCGGCCAAGGGGGCAAAACCGGCGGCAACAAGCAACGCATTGGTCTCACGCGGCGGCACGGCGAGGTGAACCGCGAGACGCTCCACCATGTCCCGGCTGGGTCTGGCCTTGCCCGATTCCAGGAAGCTGAGATGTCGCTGCGACAGGCCGGCCTCGCCGGCGAGGGCGAGCTGGCTCAGGCGGCGGCGGTTGCGCCAGATGCGGAGTTGGCCGGCGAACGTGCTTGCTGTGCTCATGAGGTCAGATTGGCGCTCCCTCGCGCGTGATTCAATGACCTTTGAGGTAATCGACCTCATGACCTTGAGATGCTTTTCTTCCGGTCATCGAGCGGCCAGCGCCGCATCGAGCCAACAGGAAGGAACCTGACATGTTCGACATCATCGCCCGTCTGTCGCTTCGCAATCTCCTCGTCGTCGACGCGCTCACCTGTGCCGTGATGGGCGCGCTGCTGCTGGTCGCCGACGGCCTTCTGGCCGGTCCGCTTGGCCTTCCGGCCGACTTGCTCTTCTATGCCGGCCTGCTGCTTCTTCCCGTCTCGGCGTTCATGGTGCTCGTCGCCCTTCCGGCACGCACACCCGGATCCGGGACCTTGATCGTCATTGCCGGAAACTGGCTCTGGGTGGCGGCAAGCATCGCGCTGCCAGTTCTCGGCCTGGTCGCACCGACGGCGCTCGGCCTTGCCTTTCTGGTCATCCAGGCGGTGGCGGTCGCGATGCTTGCCATCCTTGAGCAGAAGGCCTTCGCCGGGCGGCACGCGACGATGGCCGCTTGAGCGTCGCGTCGTCCATGCTGCAACGCCGCAATCCAATGCCGGTGAGGGTGCCCCTCGGGCGTCATCACCGGCATTTGCGAATCCTGCCTTTATTTCCTCGTGCCATGGTATATTTTGGTTTCGAAAAAAAACATGCGGCACGCGTGATGAAGGTCGGGAGGGAACGTGTATCTCGGGATCGATATCGGGACATCGGGCGTCAAGACGGTGCTCATGGACGAAACAGGCGCCGTTCTGGGCTCCGCCTCCAGCGCACTGACGGTCGAACGTCCGAGGCCCGCCTGGTCCGAGCAGGATCCGGAAAGCTGGTGGAGGGCTGTCGTCGGCACGCTCGACGAACTCACCAGCTCTCACTCTTCCGCCATGGCGCGCGTCGAGGGCATCGGCCTGTCCGGCCAGATGCATGGTGCGACCCTTCTGGACGAGGCGCACCGGGTGCTGCGCCCGGCGATCCTGTGGAATGACGGTCGCTCCGAGGCCGAATGCGCCGCGCTCGACGCGCGAGCCGACTTCCGCGGCATCGGCGGCAATCTCGTCATGCCCGGCTTTACCGCGCCGAAGCTTGAATGGGTGGCGCGGCACGAGCCGGAGGTCTTTGAAAAGACGCGGCTTGTGTTGCTGCCCAAGGACTATGTGCGCCTGCGCCTGACGGGCGAGGCGGTTTCCGACATGTCGGACGCCGCCGGCACGCTCTGGCTCGACGTCGCGCGGCGCGACTGGTCGGACGCGTTGCTCGCGGCGACTGGGCTCGACCGCAGCCAGATGCCGCGGCTTGCGGAAGGCAGTGACGCGACAGGCCGGGTGAAGGCCGATCTCGCCGGGCGATGGGGCTTCGCAGCGGCGCCGGTGGTTGCCGGCGGGGCCGGCGACAATGCGGCGAGTGCTTGCGGTATCGGTGCGGTTCGCCCCGGCGAGGCCTTCATCTCGCTCGGAACGTCCGGCGTGCTCTTCGTGGCCACCGACCGGTTCCGCCCGAACACGCAAGGCGCCGTGCATGCCTTCTGTCACGCCTTGCCCGAGACCTGGCACCAGATGGGGGTGATCCTGTCGGCGACCGATAGCCTCAACTGGCTGGCGCGCGTGTCCGGCTGCGATGTTGCCACGCTGGAAGCAGAGGCATCCGTGCGTTTCGACGAGCGCCACGGTCCGTCGGAGGTTGTTTTCCTGCCCTACCTTTCGGGGGAACGCACACCGCACAATGATGCAGGCGCTCGCGGTTCCTTCATTGGCCTGTCGCACGCGAACGACCGCGCCGATCTTGCGCTTGCCGTGCTGGAGGGCGTCGCCTTCGCCTTCAGGGACAGCCTCGACGTGCTGTCGGCCGCAGGGTCGAGCGTTGCCAGGGCGACGGCCATCGGCGGCGGGGCGCGCTCGGAATGTTGGTTGAAGATTCTCGCGGCCGTTCTGGGCATTCCGATTGATGTCCCGCAGCACGGCGATTTCGGCGCGGCCTTCGGGGCGGCCCGGCTGGGGCGCGCGGCCGCCGTCGGCCGGCACGACGCGTCGCTTTTCCCGTCTCCTGAAACGGATTTCACCATGGAGCCCGATGCCGGGCTTGCCGCGTCCTATCGGGAGGGGCTCGGTCGCTACCGGGCGCTTTACCCGGCACTGAAAGAGGTTCTGCGATGACTGCGTTTTTCGATGGTGTTCCGGCCATCCGCTACGAGGGGCCGGAGAGCGAGAACCCGTTTGCCTATCGCTGGTACGATGCCGACCGCGTCGTCATGGGCAAGCGCATGGAGGATCATCTGCGTTTTGCGGTCGCCTACTGGCACTCGTTCTGTTGGCCGGGCGGGGATCCGTTCGGCGGCGCGACATTCGAGCGGCCCTGGTTCGGCGACAGCATGGAGGCGGCGCGGGCGAAGGCCGACGTCGCCTTCGAGATGTTCGACCTGCTGGGCGCCCCGTTCTTCTGTTTTCACGACCGTGATGCCTCGCCGGAAGGCGCGACGCTGGCCGAGAGCAACCGCAATCTTCGGGAGATCGCCGACATCTTCGCCCGCAAGATGGAAACGTCGAAGACGAAGCTGCTCTGGGGCACCGCCAACCTGTTCTCGCATCGCCGCTACATGGCCGGCGCGGCCACCAATCCCGATCCGGATGTCTTCGCCTATGCGGCCGGTCAGGTGAAGGCCTGCATGGACGTGACGCATGAACTGGGCGGCCAGAACTACGTGCTGTGGGGCGGCCGCGAAGGCTACGAGACCCTGCTCAACACCGACCTGCGGCAGGAACTGGACCAGCTTGGCCGCTTCCTGTCGATGGTGGTCGAGTACAAGCACAAGATCGGGTTCCCCGGCGCCATCCTGATCGAGCCGAAGCCGCAGGAACCGACCAAGCACCAGTATGATTTCGACGTGGCGACCGTCTACGGCTTCCTTCAGGCCTACGGGCTGGAAAAGGAAGTGAAGGTCAACATCGAGGTCGGTCATGCGGTGCTTGCCGGCCATTCCTTCGAGCATGAGGTGGCGCTTGCCTCGGCTCTCGGCATCTTCGGGTCGATCGACATCAACCGGAACGACTACCAGTCCGGGTGGGACACGGACCAGTTTCCGATGAATGTCCCGGAAGTGGCGTTGGCGCTCTACTACATCCTGCAAGGCGGCGGCTTCACCACCGGCGGGCTGAATTTCGATGCCAAGCTGCGCCGCCAGTCACTCGACGCGGCCGACCTCATCCACGCGCATGTGGGGGGCATGGATACCTGCGCACGCGCGCTTCTGGCCGCTGCCGACATGATCGAGAAGGGTGACCTTTCATCGGCACTTGCCGAGCGCTATGCCGGCTGGCAGGGGACCGAGGCGCGCGCGATGCTGGCGGGGGAACGCTCGCTCGAGGATATCGCCGCGCGCGTGGAGCGGGAGCGCATCGACCCGCGCCCGGTGTCGGGACGCCAGGAGTATCTGGAAAACCTGCTCAATCGCAGATTCTGACGAGCGCCTGACACGCACGATCCTGTTTGGAAACGACAAAACCGCCGGAGTTGCCTCCGGCGGTTTTTCTGTAGACTGGAACTGGCTGTTGCGCCCGCGGGGATGCGGCTCAGCGGCCGTTGACGCCAAGGCGGGCGGCGTTCGATGCGCCGGGCTCACCGAAACGGAAAGCCTGGAAGCGCGCGCGCTTGGCGGCCTCACCGGCAAAGCCGAGATCGGAAAGGGTGCGCTGGTCGGTGTCGGCAACATGAAGCGCATGAACGCGCGTTGCGACGCCAAAAGTGTTGCCGAGGACCCGGGTCAGGTAGGACATGTCGCTCTCCATGTGCTCGTGTTGCAAAGTGCTCGTGTTGCGAAAACCGGCGGCATCCTGCGGTGCGGGATATCTCGCCGTCGTTCTGATTGGGGATATGGTCGTATTCGTCACTTCAGACAAACAAAAAGATCTAATAGGTATCGTCAATTCCATTGAAGTATGGATTCGGGAGTGCTGACATGGGCCTTGTGCCGGGAAAGGGAACGCCGCTGATCGAGATGGACCTCTATCGGACGTTCCTGCTGATCGCGGAAACGGGAAGTTTCTCAAAGACTTCCGAGATCATCGGTCGAACGCCCTCCGCCGTGTCGATGCAGATCAAGAAACTGGAGCTGCTGCTCGGCGTTGCGGTTTTCGCAAGAGAGGGGCGCAGCATACGCATGACTGCGGAGGGCGAGGCCCTGCTCGGATACGCCCGGCGGATCCTGCTGCTCAACGAGGAAGCCGTGGCGATGTTTCGCTCGCCGGAGATCGAGGGCGAGGTCCGCTTCGGGGCCCCGTCCGATTTCGGCACCCGTTTCCTGCCCAATATCCTGACGCGCTTTGCCCGGTCCCACCCGGGGGTCAATGTCGATGTGCATCTCGACGGCAGTCCGCCGCTTCTGCAGAAGCTCAAGGACAGTCAGCTTGACCTGATCCTCTATACCGCAAGGCCGGACAGCGATCTCGCCCGGGGCGGCGAGATTGTCTATACGGAGCCGCTTGCCTGGGCGGGGCTCGAGGGCGGCGTCGCCTACAGCCGGGATCCGCTGCCGCTGGCGCTTTCCGTCTCCGGCTGCCCGTGGCGCAAGGCGGCGCGGATCGCGCTCGACAAGTCCGATCACCCTTACCGCATCGCCTATCAGAGCTTTCACAGCGCCGGGCAGGAAGCCGCGCTTCTGGCGGATCTCGCGATTGCTCCGTTCCCCACCAGCGTCATCACGCCGCCGCTGCAAAAGCTCGACGACCGGCACGGGCTCCCCGAGATCGGCGACTATCATCTGATCCTCAAGGAGGCGGGAAATGCCGGCAAGGCGACAGCCGCGTTCGCCAGCCACGTCGTCGCCTGCTTCCGGGAGATCAATCCGGCGTGATGTGAATCACTTCAGGTTGTTGTTGTGGTTTCTTCAAGTGAAACGAGAACGGCTTCTACATCCGCATCCGTTCGGCTGACGGGTCGAAAAGCGGCTCGGTGATGATCCGTGCCTTGCGCATCTCGCCGATGATCTCGATCTCGAAGGCCCCGTCTTCCGTGATCGTTGCGAGCTCCTTCGGCAGGTAGCCCTGGGCCAGCGAGGCATCGACGAAGTGGCCGTAACCGCCGGAGGTGATCCAGCCGACCACCTTGCCGTCGTGCCAGATCGGTTCGTCGCCGATCACGTCGGCGTCCGTCGCTTCGACGACGAAGGAGACACGGCGCAGGGTTCCGCCGCCTTGCTTTTCCCTGAGCGCTGCCTCGCGGCCGATGAAGTCTCCCTTTTTCATCGAGACGAACCGGCCGAGGTCGGCCTCATAGGGCCCGTAGATCGGCCGGAACTCGCGGAACCACGTGCCGAAGTTCTTTTCGAGCCGCAGGCAGAGCAGGGCGCGCATGCCGAAATCGCGCAACCCCAGGTCGCCGCCCGCCGCGTGAAGCGCGTCGTAGACCTGTCGCTCGTAGTGCGGGGCCATCCAGATCTCGTAACCGAGATCGCCTGTATAGCTGATGCGACTGACATGGCAGGGTGCGTTGGCGACAACCATCGGACGGCTTGCCATGAAGGGGAACGCCGCGTTGGAGACATCGTCGCCGGTGACGCGCTCCAGCAGGTCCCGTGCCCTTGGACCGGCGATCGACAGGCCCACCCAGCCGAGATTGATCGGCCGGATGGCGACGCTGTCATCGCCCGGCAGGTGCCGCTCGAACCAGCGCATGTGATAGACCTCGGCCTGGCTCGATCCCCACATGAGGAAACGGTTCCCAGCCATCCTGGCGATGGTGAAATCGCCGATCAGCCTGCCATGCTCGTTGAGCATCGGCGTCAGGACCATGCGGCCCTCTGCCGGCATGCGGTTGGTCATCATCCGGTCGAGAAAGGCGGCGGCGCCACGGCCGGTGATCTCGTATTTCGCGAAATTGGCGATCTCGGTGATGCCGACGGCCTCCCGCACCGCCCGGCACTCCGCCTTCACATGCTCGAAGTCGTTGGACCGGCGGAAGGAGACGATGTCTTTCGCTTCGGTGCCTTCGGGCGCGAACCAGAGCGGGGTCTCCAGAGCCCAGCTGTCGCCCATGACGGCGCCGCGCGCCAGCATCCGGTCGTAGAGCGGCGTGGTCTGGTGCGGGCGGGCCGCCGCGAGTTCCTCGTTTGGATAGCGAATGCGGAAGCGGCGGGAATAGTTCTCGCGCACCTTGGCGTTGGTGTAGGCAAGTGTCGCCCAGTCGCCGTAGCGCGAGACGTCCATTCCCCAGATGTCGAACCCTGGATCGCCGTCGACCATCCAGTTGGCGAGTGCCAGGCCGACACCGCCCCCCTGGCTGAAGCCGGCCATGACGGCACAGGCGCACCAGAAGTTGGTCCGGCCGCGCACCGGGCCGACCAGCGGGTTGCCGTCGGGCGCGAAGGTGAAGGGGCCGTTGATGAACTGCTTGATGCCGGCGCCCTTCAGTGCCGGGAAATGGTCGAAACCGATTTCCAGCGACGGCGCGATACGCTCCAGGTTCGGCTCCAGCAACTCCTGGCCGAAATCCCATGGCGTTTCGCGCGGGCTCCACGGCGTTGCGGCCCGTTCATAGGTGCCGAGCAACATGCCGCCACGCTCCTGGCGCGTGTAGATTTCACCAGAGAAATCAATTGCGTGGACGAGTTCCTTGCCGGTCGATGCATTGATCTCGGCAATCTCCGGCATGTCCTCGGTCAAGAGGTAGTGGTGCTCCATCGCCAGAACGGGCAGTTCCAGGCCGACCATGCGGCCGACCTCTCGGGCCCAGAGACCGCCGGCATTGACGACGTGCTCTGCCTCCACCGTTCCCTGCTCGGTGACGACGAGCCAGGTTCCGTCCGGCTTTTGCGCCAGTTCCAGGACGCGGTTGCGAAGCGAGATTTCCGCGCCCGCCTTGCGCGCGGCCTTGGCATAGGCATGCGTGGTGCCGGAGGGATCGAGATGCCCCTCGATCGGGTCCCACATGGCGCCGACGAAATGGCGTTCGTCGATGAGCGGCAGCAGTTCCTTGGCTTCCTTCGCCGAGATGATCTCGGTTTCCATGCCAAGGTAGCGGCCGCGCGCATGTGCCATTTTCAGCCATTCAAGACGCTCGGGCGTGTCGGCCAGCTGCAAGCCGCCGGTCAGGTGCAGGCCGCAGGACTGGCCGGAGATCTCCTCGATCTCCTTGTAGAGCGAGACGGTGTAGGCCTGCAGCCTGGCGACGTTGGGATCGCCGTTCAGGGTATGGAAGCCGCCGGCCGCATGCCATGTCGACCCGGATGTGAGTTCGGAGCGCTCGATGAGCAGGACGTCGGTCCAGCCCCGCTTGGTGAGGTGGTAGAGCACGCTGCACCCAACCACGCCGCCGCCGATCACCACCACACGTGCCTGCGATTTCATTCCGTCTCGTCCTTCCGGTTTGCCGCTTGTTCAGTCTGTCGGGATGTCCTCCGCCGGCAGTGTCGACCGGCGGGAGGCCGGCGTCACCCGAAAACGGAGAAGGATCAGAAGTCGGTCGGTGCGCCGCCTTCCGCCTTGCGCCTTGCGACAAAGCCCGCCAGTTCCTCCGCGATCGCGGGATCCAGCGGCGGCGCCTCGTATTCCGCCAGGGCGGTCTTGTGGAGACGCTGCGCCTTGTCGTAGGCGGTTGGAGATCCCGCCTCCTGCCATGTCTCGAAATTGCGCCAGTCCGAGATGATCGGCGGATAGAAGGCGGTCTTGTAGCGGGATTGGGTGTGGGCGGTGCCGAAGAAATGGCCGCCGGGCCCGACGTCGCGGATCGCATCGACCGCCAGCGCCTCGGTGGAGACATCGAGCGGCTGCAGGAAGGTGTCGAGCATCTGCAACAGATCGATGTCGATGATGAATTTCTCGAAGCCCGCGGTCAGCCCGCCTTCCAACCAGCCGGCCGCGTGCTTGACGTAGTTGGCCCCGCCCATCAGCGCGCCCCAGAGCGAGAACACTGTCTCGTAGGCGGCCTGGGCATCGGGGGAGTTGGCGGCACACACGGCCGACGAGCGGTAGGGGATGTTGTAGCGCCGGGCGAGCTGGCCGCCGACAAGCGCTGCCTGCATGTATTCCGGAGTGCCGAAGGCCGGGGCGCCCGACTTCATGTCGACATTGGAGGTAAAGCCGCCATAGACGACAGGCGCTCCGGGCCTGACGATCTGCGCGAAGGCAAGGCCCGCCAGCGCTTCCGCGTTCTGTTGCACAAGCGCGCCGGCGATCGTCACGGGCGCCATTGCGCCGGCTAAGGTGAAGGGCGTCAGCACGATCGGCTGGCCGCGGCGCGACATCTCGATGATCCCCTGCAGCATCGGCGTGTCCAGGCGCAATGGAGAAGAAGAGTTGATTATCGATATGGTACAGGGAGTTTTGGAGAATTCTTCATCCGTCAGTCCAAGTGCGATGCGGGCGATCTCCATGCCGTCGAGATTGCGCTCGCGGCCCAGCGAATAGATGTGGAACGCCTTGTCGGTCAGCGTGACGAAATCGCTGATGCAGTCGAGATGGCGGATGCTTGCATGCAGGTCCACGGGCTCCACGGGATAGCCGCCGTTGAGGTCGATGACATTGAAGACCTGGCTGAGCCGGACGAAGTCGCGGAAGTCCTCCTGGCTGCCCGGCCTGCGACCGCCGGCGGCGTCCGCGCAGTTCGGGGCACTGGCCACACCGCTCCAGATGACGCTGTCGCCGCCAACGCGCAGATTGTGGGCGGGGTTGCGCGCATGCAGGGTGAACTCGGCCGGCGCGTGCGACAGGGCCTCCAGGACCAGGCCGCGGTCCATGCGGATTCGGTCCCCGGATGCGGGAACTTCGACGCCGGCGGCGGCGAGAACGGCCTTCGCCTCGGGATTGATAAAATCGATGCCGATATTTTCCAGAACGTCGAGCGAGGCATTGTGGATGGATTCAAGCTCGTCCGCCGACACGCAGGCGACCGGTTGAAACGGATTTCTTCTTGCCCGGAACGGCTTCTGCTCGATCGGGGCATCGCTCCCCGTGCCGTCCCGGCGGCCCCTGCGTCCGCGGCGCCTGGCCGGCGTCTCGGCGGTCTCCGCCTGGGGAGCACGAATGTCGTCACTGCTTGCCATGATCGGCGGCTTTCCGGGTTTTGGAAGTCGTCTGTTTCAAGGGTCTTGAATAAAGCAATCCTGCTCTCGAAAATGCCAAGCAAAAAGCCCGGATTTTCGAGTTCCTGCGCGTCTTTATACGCGGACGTTTCATGGAGCCTAGACCCGCCAACGAGGGAAAGGCGATATCAATTATGCGACCAGCTGTTGTCCGATACCGACATGCATGTCGGCGGATCAAAAAAATGCTGGCAAGGCTTTGCCAATCCGATCGGAATGCGTGCTAGGCTTAAATCCTGATGGGTCAGGTTCCGTTCCGGCGGGCCTGTCTCCTGGATCACACCAAGGATCAGCCGAGGGGGAGGGTCTGGATGGGTGGCCGTGAACCGGATGCCGAGACATGCGAACCAGCATGTTGTCGGCGTCGAGGTTTCCGGCCCGTACCGGTGCCGATTGGCGGCGTGACCGCGCGATGAAAATGCTCCGCGCGACCGGATAAACAATATCGACATGCATTCGAACAGACGGAGGGGAGACAGTCCTATGTCGACCAGCGATACATCGAACAAACTGCATCCGAAGGTCGGGGAAGCCCGCGAGCAGATGGACAGCGGCCGGCTGAGCCGGCGCGAGTTCGTCCGCTATGCCGCGTTGCTCGGCGTGGGGGCCGGGGCGGCCTACGCAATGGCCGGCCTGCCGAACCCGGCGGTCGCGCAGGACGCGGCGAACCTGCCGTTTCCGGCGGACGATGCCGGCGCGAAGTCGGGCGGCATCCTGAAGGTCGCGATGCAGGTCCAGA
Source organism: Stappia sp. (assembly GCF_965276915.1). Classification (GTDB taxonomy): domain Bacteria; phylum Pseudomonadota; class Alphaproteobacteria; order Rhizobiales; family Stappiaceae; genus Stappia. The sequence goes on along the minus strand of NZ_OZ255709.1, from coordinate 3,271,965 downwards.
AGATCGACGATCCCGCGACATTCTCCTGGACGCAGGCCTCCAACCAGACGCGTCACATGCTCGAATACCTGGCGATGACCGGGCCGGACAACGTGACCCGGCCGATGCTGGCCGAGGGCTGGGAAGCCTCCGACGACCTGAAGACGTGGACTTTCCGCCTGCGCAAGGGCGTGAAATGGCACAACGGCGACGATTTCACCGCCGAGGACGTGAAGTTCAATTTCGAGCGCTGGACCAATCCGGAAATCGGCTCGTCCAACATCGGCCTGTCGTCGGTGTCGGCCATGGTCGAGGAAGTGGACGGCAAGAAGAAGCTGATCGACGGCTCCATCGAGGTGGTCGACGACCATACCATCCGCTTCAACCTGACGAAGCCGGTACTGTCCTTCCCGGAAGACATGTACAACTACCCGACGGCGATCGTGCATCGCGGCTTTACCCCGCCGCTCGACAACGCGCTGATCGGTACGGGTCCGTTCACGATCACCGAGAATGTCGTGGGCGACCGCTGCATCCTGAAGCGGGTGACGGAGGCCGGCGGCCAGCCGTTCGAGTATTGGGGCGGCACGGTCTTCCTCGACGAGATCCACTATTACAATTTCGATGCCGACAACCAGCTGACCGCCTTCGCGGGCCAGAGCGTGGATGCCATCTACGACTTCGGTGTCGAGCAGATGGAACTGGCCAAGGCCATCGACGGCAACATCATCGCCGCGCGCACCGCGCAGACGCTGTGCTGCCGGATGCGGGTGGATGCCAAGCCCTTCGACGACGAGCGCGTCCGCAAGGCCGTGGCGATGGCTATCGACAATGCCACGATCAAGCCGCTGGTCTATCCGGAGGGGGGCGATATCGGCGAGAACTACCACGTCGCGCCGGTGCATCCCGACTACGAGGCGCTGCCGCCGATCAGCCGCGATGTCGAAGGCGCCAAGGCGCTTCTGGCGGAAGCCGGGCATCCGGACGGCATCACGATCACCATCGATGTCGGCAACACGGACGGCCCCTGGCACCAGACGGTGGCGGAAGCCATGCGCGACCAGCTCCAGGATGCGGGCATCACGTTGAACATCAACGTCATTCCGGCCTCCAAATACTGGGAGATCTGGACCAAGACGCCGTTCGGCGCCACCGCCTGGACCCATCGCCCGCTCGGCACGATGGTGATGTCGCTTGGCTACCGGTCAGGCGTGCCGTGGAACGAGTCCGGCTTTGCCTCGCCGGAGTTCGATGCGGCCCTGGATGCGGCGGAAGCGACCCTCGATGTCGAGGAGCGCAAGGGACTTCTCGCCAAGGCCTCGAAGATCCTGCAGGACGCGGCCATCGTGGTGATGCCGATCTGGCGCCCGGTCTACTGCATGGCGTCCAAGTCGGTGCACGGCTATCCGGCTCACCCGACCCAGTATCACCAGTTCAACAAGGTCTGGATGGGCTGACACAGTTGCGCCGCGCGGTTTTCCGGCAAGGAGAACCGCGCGGTTTCCGTTCAGGCTCCTGAGGTCAGGGGAGGGTCGTCGCGCCGTCGTCTTCGGGGGCGCGATGCCGGACACGGTGGGCACACATGCTGAAACTCGTTCTGAGACGCCTGGTTCAGATGGTTCTGATCATGGCCGTCTCGTCACTGTTGCTCTTTGCGATCTTTGACACGCCGGAGTTCAAGAAGCGGCTCGCGGTACAGGAACTGGGCGGGTTCGCGGTCTCCGCGCTCACCGAGGACAGCTACCAGGACTGGCTTGCCGCACGCGGGCTCGACGTGCCGTTCTACCAGCGCTACGCCAACTGGGTCGGCAATATCCTGACCGGCGATTTCGGCTTCTCCTTCGAGAAAAACCGGCCGGTCGCGCCGCTCCTCGCCGATCGGCTGGCAAATACCGGCATCCTTGCTTTCTTCGTTTTCGCGCTGATGATCCCGATATCGCTCGTGCTGGGCGTTCTTGCCGGCATGAAGGAGGGGTCACTCCAGGACCGTTCGATCTCCTTCATCTCGGTCTTCACGACCAGCATTCCGGAGATCGCGAGCGCCATCCTGCTGACCATCGTCTTCGCGCTCGGCCTTGGCTGGCTGCCGGTCAAGTCGGCCATGATCGGCGGGTTCGACTTCCGCGAACTGGTGCTGCCGGTGCTGACGCTGGTGATCTACGATTTCGGCTACGTGGCGCGCATGACACGCGCTTCCATGGCCGAGGTGATGACCTCGCAATATATCCGCACTGCCATCCTGAAAGGCATTCCCTATCGCCGCGTGGTGATGAAACACGCGCTTCGCAACGCACTGATCGCGCCGTTCACGCTGATCGTTCTGCAGCTCAACTGGCTGCTGTCGGGCGTTGTCGTGGTCGAGGTGTTCTTCGAATATGACGGCTTCGGCAAGCTTCTGCTGGAGGCGGCGCTCTTCCCCGATGTCGAGGTGGTCCAGGCCTGCACCCTGGTTGCCGTTGCCGTTGCCGTCGTGTCGCAGATCATCTCCGACATCGGCTACACCTTCCTGAACCCGCGCATCCGATTTGCCTGAGCCCCGGAGACACACCCCATGGCAGTGACCGATATCCAGGCATCCCCGCCTTTCCTGTCCCGCCTGTCGCGGCCAAGGCCGGTAATCGCGCTGCTGCTGCTGATGTGGCTGCCGCTGATGGCCTATGTCATGTTCGGCAAGACCATCGGCAACAATGCGCAGATGGTGCTCCTGCCGGCGATCCCGGCGACGCTGATCCTTTACATCCTCGGCATTCGCGCGTTCCGCGAAAGCTGGGTCGCGGTGATCGGACTGACGCTGGTCTTCTTCTGGCTGCTCATGGCTGTGAGCGCGCCCTATCTGCCGCTCATCGACCCGAACAAGCCGATTGCCCCCTTCGCCACGCCCTTTACCGAGCGCAAGGACGTGTTCTTCTGGCTCGGCACGGACTTCAAGGGCCGCGACATGCTCTCCCGGATGATCTGGGGTTGCCAGCGGGTCCTTGTCTGGGGTGTCACGGCGACGCTGGTCGCGTACGTCGTGGGGGCCTTGTTCGGACTGATCTCGGGATATCTCAGCGGCTGGTGGGACGAGATCATCTCCTTCGCCGCCAATGTGCTGCTGTCGTTTCCGGTGATGGTGCTGTTCATCGTTATCCTGAACTATCTGGGGCCATCGGGGTTCAACATCGTCGTGGCGGTGACCTTCGCCTCGGCGCCGGCGATCATGCGCATCGTCAGGGGGCTCGCGCTCGACATCAAGACGCGGGACTATGTCTTCGCGGCGCAGACGCGGGGCGAGCATCCGCTCTACATCATGATCTTCGAACTGCTGCCGAACGTGCGCGGCCCGATCATCGTCGATGCCTGCCTGCGGCTCGGCTACACAACGGTGGCAATCACGACCCTGACCTTCCTCGGTCTCGGCCTGCAGCCGCCGGACCCCGACTGGGGCCTGATGATCCGCGAAAGCGCCAAGACGGCGATGCTGTGGAAGTTCTCCTACATGCTGCTCGTGCCGGCGCTATCGGTTTCGAGCCTCATTCTCGGCTTCAACCTGATGGCCGACGGCCTCAGGGAAATGAGCCTGCGTGACTGAGGAAGGGACCGTCATGAGCGACCAGACCCCGGTTCTGGAATGCCGGAACCTTTGCATCTCGTACTACACGCGGGCGGGCGAGATTCCGGCCGTCGTCGATTTCAATCTCAAGCTGATGCCCGGCGAGGCGCACGGGATCGTCGGCGAGAGCGGCTGCGGCAAGTCGACGGTCGCGCTCGCGATCATGCAGTACATGGGCAAGAACGGCGCCATTGTCGGCGGCGAGATCCTGTTCGAGGGGCGCGACATGCGTACCATGAGCGAGGAGGAGCTGCGCCGTATCCGCGGTTCGAAGATCGCCATGGTCTATCAGGAGCCGATGGCCTCGCTGAACCCCTCGATGCTGATCGGGGCGCAGCTTGCCGAGGTGCCGATCTATCACGACGGCCTGTCGGAGGCGGCGGCGCTGGCCAGAGCCGAGGAAATGCTGGCCAAGGTCCGCCTGCCGGATCCCAAGCGGATCCTCAATTCCTACCCGCACCAGATCTCCGGCGGCCAGCAGCAGCGCGTGGTCATCGCCATGGCGCTGCTGTCGAACCCCAAGCTCCTCCTGCTCGACGAACCCACCACGGCGCTCGACGTGACTGTGGAGGCGGGCATTGTCGAGCTGATCAACGAGATCGCCGAGGAATTCGGCACCTCGATGATCTATATCTCGCACAATCTCGGCCTGATCCTGGAGACCTGTGACCGGCTGACGGTGATGTATTCCGGCGAGGCCGTCGAGGTCGGCGATATTCACGACGTCTTCGAGGAAATGCGCCATCCCTATACGCGCGGCCTTTTCGGATCGATCCCGCTGCCCGGCGCCGACAAGAACGCCCATCCGCTGGTCGCCATTCCCGGCCAGTTGCCGCTGCCGCACGAGCGTCCGAAAGGCTGCAATTTCGCGCCGCGCTGCACGTTCTTCCGCGACGGGCTGTGCAATGTCGGGGCGTTGAAGATGCATCCGGTTCCCGGTGACGACGATCACAAGGTGCGCTGCGAGCGGTTCCAGGAAATCGACTGGGATCGGGACCTGCCCAAGGGCGAGGCAAAACCGCCGGTGCTACCCGGCGACATCGTGCTCTCCGTCGAGGACATGACCAAGCACTACATCATCGACGAGGGCGGGCTTTTCGTGTCCGGCGGCGATGCGCGTACGGTCAAGGCCAACGAGAAACTGAGTTTCGAGGCGCGGGAGGCCGAGACGGTCGCCATCGTCGGTGAATCGGGCTGCGGCAAGTCGACCTTCGCCAAGGTGCTGATGGGGCTTGAGGACGCCACCGACGGCAAGGTCATGCTCGGCAATGTCGAACTGGGCAGCCTGCCGGTCGACAAGCGGGACAAGTCGACCATCGCCAAGCTCCAGATGGTCTTCCAGAACCCGTTCGACACGCTCAATCCCTCGCACACGATCGGAGGGCAGATCGGACGGGTGATCCGCAAGTTCGGTGTGGCGAGCGACGAGGCCGAGGTCAACGAGATCGTCATGCGCCTGCTTGACACGGTGAAGCTGCCGCGCGACTTCGCCAAGCGCAAGCCGCGCCAGCTCTCGGGCGGGCAGAAGCAGCGGGTCGGCATTGCCCGCGCCTTTGCCGGCAATCCGAAGGTGGTGATCGCCGACGAGCCGGTCTCGGCGCTCGATGTTTCGGTGCAGGCGGCTGTGACCGAACTGCTGATGGACATCCAGCGCGAGAACCGCACCACCATGCTGTTCATCAGCCACGACCTCTCCGTCGTGCGCTATCTCGCCGACCGGATCGTGGTCATGTATCTCGGCCGGATCATGGAGCAGGGGACGACGGAGGAGATCTTCGCGCCGCCCTACCATCCCTATACGGAAGCGCTGCTTGCCGCGGTGCCCATCGCCGACACCAGGGTGGAGAAGAGGCATATCGTGCTGAAGGGGGAAATCCCCTCGCCATCGAATCCGCCCAAGGGATGCCCGTTCTCCACGCGCTGCCCCTACATGATCCCGGGCACCTGTGATGTCGACCTGCCACCAATGCGCAGCTTCGGCGAAGGGCATGGCATTCTCTGCCATCTCGATCCGGCAGAGCTTTCGAGGATGGAACCCGTGATCAAGCCGCGCGCGCAGGCGGCCGAATAGATCCGTCAGCGTCGGCTCGAGGCTGCGTCCGGCGCAATGGCTGCCAGCGGAGGCCGGTCCTCGATCTCGCGGAGCAGCTTGCGCCGCATGGCCTCGGCGAAGTCTTCGTAGCGTGCGACCGACATGACGAAGCTGCGCGGGCCGACCGCGACATTGTCGCGATACCATTGCGCCAGGCCGCGATCCTCGTTCTCGATGGCGAGCCCGTTGATGGTGATGCCCCGTCCCAGCGCCATGCCGCGCGCGGTGTCGATCAGTACGACATAGTCGCGTGGCGGCGTTTCCCGGCCGTCTCCCGAAACGTCGACGACCCGCCGGCGGCCGGCGAAGCCGTTCCGGTCGAAATGCCGCATGGCGTGGGCGAGACCGGCGCCGATGCCGGTGCCGCCATTGACGCGCCTTGGCCAGGTCTCGACTTCGCTGGCAAAGCGCCTGGCCGACGCGGCATCGGCAACCAGGTGGAAAGGGGAAAGGTCCGCGGGGCGCTCCGCCTCCGCCCATACGGCCAGCGCCACGACGATCCTGCCGGCGGGACCCGCGGCAATCGCCTGCTGCACGTCCGGCGCTCGGAACGCCGCGGCAATCCCGTTCATCTGCAGGGCGAACTCCGCCTCGTCAACGCTTGCCGATGCGTCCACCGCAAGGACGAGTTCGAGATCGACGGCCGTCTCGGCGGCGGCGCGGAGCGGCGACATGGTGATCGCGAGCGACATCAAACCGGAAGCAATCGCCAGGGCGCGCCGTGCCTGCTTCATGGATTTCCCGCTCCAGCCATTGGCGTTCGGCGCAACCTCGGCGACGCCCGGATTGCGTTCGCTAGGATGGACAGCCCCCGCGCAAGGACGCAGGATCGCACCGACAGAGCAGGAATGCGAGCGATGAACGGACAGGAGACTATTCAAAGGACCTATGCCAGCGGTGTCGTGCTGCGGCAGAGGTCCTGGCGCGACCCGGGCAAAATGATCGCCCCTCGGCAGACGGTCGACGATATTCGGGACTGGTTGCTTGGAGAGGCACTCGCGGTCGGCGACGTGCTTGCCTTCTTCGAGGCATTTTGCTGGCGCATGGCCTCGGCGCTGGTCTCGTTCGACCGCGCGAGCCTGCATGTCGGTACACTGCACCCGCAGATCTACGGCTTTGCCTGGAACTGGGAGAAGGGTGACGGCATCTGCGACGAGATCCAGGTCGGCGAGGATATCCTGGCAACCGATGCCTATCGGCGCAGTCCGCTCTACGGTGTGATCGAATACGGACGCGCATTCGAGGCGCGGATCGACGAGGAGACCCAGCAGCGCTACCCGTTGCTGCGCGAGTTGGGCGCGCAGGGTTACAGCCAGTATCTGGCACTGCCACTGACAGCGGGCGGCCGCCAGCACAATCTCGTGTCGCTGTCGACGCGGCAGCTGGGCGGCTTCCGGCCTGAGGAACTGGAGGCGGTGCACGGGTTGCTGCGCATCTTCGCTTTGCATGTCGAGCGGCATATCGACCGGCGCATCTCGGCGAACCTGCTCGATGCCTATCTGGGTACTGCAGCCGGCGGCAAGGTCCTCAGTGGCAGCATCCGGCGCGGCGTCGGAGAGGAGATCGACGCCGTCATCTGGATGTCCGACCTGCGCGGTTTCACCGACCTGTCGTCTCGCTTGCCCGGGTCCGCGATGACCGCCTTGTTGAATGCCTATTTCGAGCGCCTTGCTGCTGCGGTGATTGCCGAGGGCGGCGATATCCTCAAGTTCATGGGAGATGGCGTGCTTGCCGTCTTCCCGCAGCGTGGCGGCGCGGCGCAAGCCGCCTTGCGGGCCGCGGAACGGGCGCTCACTGCAATCGCGGCGCTCAGCGACGATCCTCCGCCCGACCTGGCCGCGATCGACGGATGGGCACCCTTGCGCAGCGGCATCGCCCTTCACGAGGGCAAGGTGTTCTTCGGTAACGTCGGTTCGACGGAACGTCTCGACTTCACTGTCATCGGGCCGGCAGTGAATGCGGCGAGCCGCATCGAGGCACTGACCAAGGCGCTTGGCCGCGCCATCCTGGTGTCGGAACCGGTCGCCCGGCAGCTCGATGCCCGGCTCGACGACATGGGCATGCATCCCTTGCGCGGTGTCGCCGGCGAGATGCGCCTCTTCAGCCCCCGGCCAATGTCGGCGGGGTAGTCCGTCCGGCTCCGAGCGGGCCCGTGTTGCGAGCGACAAGCGACGCTGCTAGCCTGCCGCCGCCGCCCGGATTCCCGGATGCACGGCCACCCCGGCACGACAGGAGACAGGCGATGACCGTCAGCACGCTGGAGGAGCTCGAACGCCTCTACGGGACGCCGAAGGATGCCTCCACCGTCAAGGAGATCGACTGGATTTCCGAGCACTATGGCGCCTATATCGACGCTTCGCCCTTCGTGTCCCTCGCAACCGTCGGCCCTGAAGGGCTCGACTGCTCGCCGCGCGGAGACCGCGGCGCGGTCGTCACCATCCTCGACCGCAAGACGCTGGCGCTTCCCGACCGGCGCGGCAACGACCGCATCGATTCCCTGCGCAACATCGTGCGCGACCCGCGCGTGGCGCTGCTTTTCCTCATTCCCGGCAGCGGCACGACATTGCGCGTCAACGGCACCGCCAAAATCAGCACCGATCCGCAATTGCTGGAGGATTTCACGGTCGACGGCCATGCGCCCCGCACGATCATCCTGGTCAGCGTCGAGAAGATCTACTTCCAGTGCGCCCGCGCCATCGTGCGCTCGCGCCTGTGGGACGCGGACGCCCAGGCGGACCTGTCGCACCTGCCGACACCGGGCACGATCCTGGCAGCCCTCACCGAGGACCGCGTCGGCGGGGAGAGCTACGACAGGGAATGGCCGGAGCGGGCGCGCAAGACGCTCTGGTAGCACGCCTTCATTCGGCGCCGGTCAACCTTCCGGCCGGCAGATCTCGTCGCGCCGGATGGCGGCCAGTGTCTTGGACACGAGGATTGCGATCACCACCCAAAGCACCGCATAGGCGACATAGGAGAGGCTCCTCTGGAAACCTGCCCCGGTGCGTTCGGCGAAGAGCGCGGACGCCACGGTGAAAGCCGCGACCGGGAAGGAATAGGCCCACCACGCCATCGAGAAGGGCAGGCGGATCAGCTTGCCGACCTGTGTCAGCGTCACCAGCACGAACATCGTCGCGCAATAGTAGAGCACGCGGGCGAAGGCATCGACCTCGCCGCCATTCAGCTGCAGCCACGCAACGAACCCGACCGATGGCGGGGCGACGAGAATGACAAGGGTGGGAAGCAGGCGCTCGGCGATCGGATTGTGGAAGATCAACCGGTTGAAGACCAGCGTCAGGAACACGAGCCAGAAGAGCATCCCGACCGAGAAGAAGAACCAGGAGATCTCGGGAAAGCCGAGGTGCACGCCGGCAAGAGGCACCAGCACGTTGCCGACGGCGGGTATGAACCAGGCCGGCGTCAGGTGCGCCTGCTCGAAGGTCCGATGGCTGATCCAGGCCGAGACGACGCCCAGGGTGACAGCCAGATGGGCGGCGGTCGCCGCCATCCACACCGGACGGATGATCTCGTCTCCAAGCGGCAGCAGGCCGGCGCAGATCAGCAGGACGCCGATGGTGATCGCGGGGAAGAAGGCGATCCGCACCGGATGCTCCCATTCCGCCCGCAAGGCCTTCGGATAGCGCAGGGCCTTGGCGACAAAGAACCCGGCGATTGCGGTGAAGGCCAGTGCGGTCACGGCCATCAGGACGAGGCTGACGCCGGCTGGGATCGCGCCCGCCACCTCCATTCGCAGGGTCGCCAGCGACAGGCCGGCAAGGCCCATGACAACGGCGAAGAAGGTGACCGGAAAATGCTTCAGCCGCGGTTCCGCAAGCGTTTCCGATCCGGGGTCGCCCTGTGTCGCTTCCATTTCTGACATTCCCTGCATCGGGTCCTGTTATATGTTTCTAACGTACGAAGTTTCGAGAATCGCCCGTCCATACCTCTTTGTTCTTGGCACGGACCGGGACAAAAAGGCAGTCCTGTGCGATCAATGACTTGACGCCGCGCGACCGGCCTTCGAGAACTTGACCTCATCCGATTGCCAACCCTTGAGACCCTCCATGCCGCATAACTCCCGCCTCGCCATTGTCCTTGCCGCCGGCCTCGGCACCCGTATGAAATCGGAACGGCCGAAGGTGATGCATGAGGTCGCGAACCTGTCGCTGGTCGGCCATGTGCTGAAGGCGGTGAGCGGCTCGGGCATCGATCGCATCGCGGTCGTCATCGGCCCCGACATGCCGGAACTCGAGACCGAGGTGGCCCGCCGGGCGCCGGGCGCGGGCTGCCACGTCCAGGGCGAGAGGCTCGGCACGGCGCATGCCGCGCGCGCGGCCGCTCCCGCCTTCGCCGACACTCCAGACCAGGTCCTGGTGCTGTTCGGCGACACGCCGCTCGTTTCCGCGCAGACGCTCTTGCGGGTTTCGGCCAGGCTGGAAAGTGGCGCTGACATCGCCGTGCTCGGGTTTCACGCCGCCGATCCGACCGGCTATGGCCGGCTGCTGGTCCGCGAAGGGCAGCTTCTTGCCATTCGCGAGGAACGTGACGCGAGCGCGGAGGAGCGCAAGGTCGATTTCTGCAATTCCGGCATCATGGGTTTTCGCGGGGCGCGTTTCGCCGAAATCCTCGGGCAGATCGGCAATGGCAACGCCAAGGGCGAGTATTATCTTACCGACGCGGTCGAGGTCGCCAACCGCCTGGGCCTGTCCGTGGTGACGGAAACCGCCGAGGAATGGGAAGTGCAGGGCATCAACACCCGTGCCCAGCTGGCGCGCGTCGAGGCCGACTTCCAGGCCCGCGCCCGCCTTGCCGCGATGGAAGAGGGGGCAAGCCTCGTCGCCCCGGAGGCCGTGTTCTTCTCCCATGACACAAGGCTCGGGCGCGATGTGCTGGTGGAGCCCAACGTGGTCTTCGGCCCCGGCGTCACTGTCGGCGACAAGGTGACCATCCGCGCCTTCTCGCATCTGGAGGAGGCCGTGGTCGAGGCGGGCGCGACGCTCGGCCCCTACGCGCGGCTGCGTCCCGGCGCGAAGATCGGCGAGGGCGCGCATGTCGGCAATTTCGTGGAGATCAAGAATGCCAGCATCGAGGCGGGCGCGAAGGTCAATCACCTGACCTATATCGGCGATGCCCGGGTCGGGGCGAAGGCGAATATCGGCGCGGGCACGATCACCTGCAACTACGACGGCTTCCTCAAGCACCACACGGATATCGGCGCGGGCGCCTTCGTCGGGTCGAACTCGACCCTGGTCGCACCGCTGACGATCGGCGAGGGGGCCTATCTGGCCGCCGGCGGGGTCGTGACCGAGGATGTACCGGCAGACGCCCTGTCGCTCGGCCGCTCGCGGCAGGTGATCAAGGAAGGGCGCGGCGAGCAGCTGCGCGCCCGTTTCGCCCGCGCCAAGGCGGAGAAGCAGGGCGGCAAGTAGCCCCCTTCCAGAACTTACACGCCGTAGAAGTCGCGATACCAGTCGACGAAGGCCTTCACGCCGTCCTCGACACTGGTCTTTGGCCGGAAGCCCGTCTCCTCGACCAGATCCTCGACATCCGCCCAGGTGGCGAGCACGTCGCCGGGCTGCAACGGCATGTAGTTGCGGATCGCCTTGACGCCGCAGGCCGCCTCCACCGCATCGACATAGCGCAGCAGCTTCACCGGTTCCGAGTTGCCGATATTGTGGATCCGGTAGGGCGCGCGGCTTGTCGCCGGATCCGGCTCCGCGCCGTTCCAGTCCGGGTTGCCCCTGGCCGGCCGCTCGGCGATCCGCACGATGCCCTCGACGATGTCGTCCACATAGGTGAAGTCGCGCAGCATCTCGCCATTGTTGTAGATGTCGATCGGCCGGCCTTCGAGAATGGCGCTGGTGAACTTGTAGAGCGCCATGTCGGGCCGCGCCCAGGGACCGTAGACGGTGAAGAAGCGCAGGCCGGTCAGCGGGATGCCGAAGAGGTGCGCGTAGCTGTGCGCCATCGCCTCGTTGGCCTTCTTCGTCGCCGCATAGAGCGAGATCGGATGATTGCCGCCGCGATGCGGGGAGAGCGGCATCGCCTCGTCGAGCCCGTAGGCCGAGGAGGTCGAGGCGAAGACCAGATGATCGACCGGGAAGGCGCGTGCCGCCTCCAGGATGGTCAGGAAGCCGGTCACGTTGGCATCCACATAGGCCTGCGGCACTTCCAGCGAATAGCGCACGCCCGGCTGCGCCGCGAGGTGGATGATCCGCTGCGGGGCGTGCTCCGCCATCAAGGCCATGACCGCGTCGCGATCCTGCAGCGAGATCCGCGCCTCGGTGAAATCGTCGATCCCGTTGAGGATCTTCAGCCGCGCCTCCTTCAGCGCCGGGTCGTAATAGGGGCTGACGCAGTCGAGCCCGATCACGCGCCAGCCGTCATCGAGGAGACGGCGGCACAGGTGATAGCCGATGAAGCCGGCCGAGCCGGTAACGAGAATGGTTCGCATGGTCGCCAGTGCCGTGGAGGTCCGTGTCAGGTGTTCAGCATCGCGGTGAGCAGCGGGCGGAGTTCCGCAGCCAGTTCCTCGTCCTCCAGCGCGTAGGCGATGTTGGCGGCCAGGAACCCGGACTTCGACCCGCAATCGTAGGTCTCGCCCTCGAAGCGCAGGCCTGTGAAAGGCTCCATGCCCATCAGCGCCAGCATCGCGTCGGTCAGCTGGATCTCGCCGCCGGCGCCCGTTTCCTGGTTCTCCAGCAGCTCGAAAATCTTCGGCTGCAGGATGTAGCGGCCGTTGATGAACAGATTGGTCGGCGCGGTTCCCGGCGCGGGCTTCTCCACCATGCCGGTGATCGAGAGGGTCTTCGCGCTGGTGTCCCCGTCGACCTCGACGATGCCGTAATTGTGGGTCTGGTCGTCGGGCACTTCCTCGACCGAGATGACGTTGCCGCCACGCTCGTTATAGACCTCGACCATCTGCGACAGGCAGCCCGGATCGGACTTCATCAGCATGTCGGGCAAGAGGATGGCGAAAGGCTCGTCGCCGATGATGTCGCGGGCGCACCAGATCGCGTGACCAAGGCCCAGGGGCTCCTGCTGGCGGGTGAAGCTGGTCGTGCCGGGCATCGGCCGAATCGCCTCCAGCAGCTTCAGCGCGCTGGCCTTGGTGCGGGACCGCAGCGTGTCCTCAAGCTCGTAGGCGATGTCGAAATGGTCCTCGATGACGTGCTTGTTGCGCCCGGTGACGAAGACGACATGCTCGATGCCGGCGGCGCGCGCCTCATCGACCACATACTGGATGATCGGCCGGTCGACGATGGTCAGCATTTCCTTGGGCAGGGCCTTGGTCGCCGGCAGGAAACGGGTGCCAAGGCCCGCCACGGGAAGGACTGCCTTGCGGATCTTCTTCTTCTGCATCGAACGCGCTTTCCGGTTTGGTCTGGCCGTCTCGCGAGGCCTGAGGTGCGGGAAGGTAGCCTGAAAGGATGACGGAACCAAGTTGGTGCATGCCGTGCATCCGCTTAAAGGGGAAGGCGTTTCCGTTTCGACAACGCAAGACCCCGGAGGGGCTGTGGCGGCCGATGCTTGCACGCACGCTCCATGCGGACTACTGACGGGCGGTGAAAATCTTGAAGGCCGGGGCGGCAAGGAGACACGACAAAGCCATGACGATGACCTGCAATAAGAGTGTGAAGGTCGGCAACGTGACATTTGCCCAGGAGGCGCCCTTCGCGCTGATCGCCGGGCCCTGCCAGATGGAAAGCCGGGCGCATGTGCTGGAATGCGCGACGGCCGTCAAGGAAATCGCCGACGGGCTCGGCATCGGCGTCGTCTTCAAGGCTTCCTTCGACAAGGCGAACCGCACCTCGATCGCCGCCTCGCGCGGGGTCGGCCTCAACGAGGCGCTGCCGGTCTTCGCCGAGATCCGCGAGACCTACGGCATGCCGGTCTTGACCGACATCCACTCGGCCGACCAGTGCGCGCCGGTCGCCGAAGCCGTCGACGTGTTGCAGATCCCCGCCTTCCTGTGCCGCCAGACCGACCTTCTCGTCGCCGCCGCGAAGACGGGCCGCATCGTCAACGTCAAGAAGGGCCAGTTCCTTGCCCCCTGGGACATGAAGAACGTGCTCGCCAAGATCGTCGAGACCGGCAATCCCAACGTGCTGCTGACCGAGCGCGGTGCCTCCTTCGGCTACAACACGCTGGTCACCGACATGCGCGCCCTGCCGGTGATGGCGCAGACCGGCGCGCCGGTCGTCTTCGACGCCACCCATTCGGTGCAGCAGCCGGGCGGGCAGGGGGCCTCCTCCGGCGGCGAGCGGCACATGGTGGCGGTGCTGGCGCGGGCGGCGGTTGCCGTCGGCGTTGCCGGCCTCTTCATCGAGACCCATCCGGACCCGGACAACACCATCTCCTCCGACGGGCCCAACATGATCGCGCTCAAGGACCTGAAGGACCTGCTTGAGGACCTGATGGCCTTCGACAAGGTCGCCAAGTCGCGCCCGCGCGGCATCTGAGCGCGCGCCCGCGCTTCCCCTTTTGCGCCGTCTCGGCTAGAAGCGCGGACGATACGTTCCACCGTCACGATTTCATCGTAAGCCGTGCCCGCGAGGCGCGCGGCGCAGCCAGCACCCGCCATCACAGCCATTCTGACGTCACAGGGAGACGAGCATGACCGCCATCGTGGACATTACCGGACGCGAGATCCTCGACAGCCGGGGCAATCCGACCGTCGAGGTCGACGTCTATCTCGAGGACGGCGCCTTCGGCCGGGCCGCCGTTCCCTCCGGCGCCTCCACCGGCGCGCATGAGGCGGTGGAGCTGCGCGACGGCGGCACCCGCTATCTCGGCAAGGGCGTCGAGCAGGCGGTCGATGCCGTCAACGGCGAGCTCTACGAGGCGCTCGGCGGGCTCGACGCGGAAGACCAGATCGAGATCGACGAGGCGATGATCGCGCTCGACGGCACGCCCAACAAGGCGCGCCTTGGCGCCAACGCCATTCTCGGCGTGTCGCTGGCCGTCGCCAAGGCCGCCGCCCAGTCGGCCGGCCTGCCGCTCTACCGCTATGTGGGCGGTGCCGGCGCGCGCCTGCTGCCCGTCCCGATGATGAACATCATCAACGGCGGCGCGCATGCCGACAACCCGATCGACGTGCAGGAATTCATGATCATGCCCGTCGGCGCCGACACGCTGAAGGACGCCGTGCGCATGGGCGCGGAGGTGTTCCACACGCTCAAAAAGGAGCTGAAGGACGCCGGCCACAACACCAATGTGGGCGACGAGGGCGGCTTTGCTCCCAATATCGGCTCTACCGACGAGGCCATCGGCTTCGTCATGAAGGCGATCGAGAAGGCCGGCTACCGTCCGGGCGACGACATCTGCCTGGCGCTTGACGCCGCCTCGACGGAATTCTTCAAGGACGGGAAGTATCATCTGGACGGCGAGGGCAAGGTGCTCGCTCCCGAGGAGATGGCCGCCTATCTCGCTGATTTCGTCAATCGCTACCCGATCATCTCGATCGAGGACGGCATGGCCGAGGACGACTGGGCCGGCTGGAAGGCGCTGACCGACATGGTCGGTTCCAAGTGCCAGCTCGTCGGCGACGATCTCTTCGTCACCAATTCCACGCGCCTGCGCGAGGGCATCCAGAAAGGCGTCGCCAACTCGATCCTGGTCAAGGTCAACCAGATCGGCACGCTGACCGAGACGCTCGACGCGGTCGAAACGGCGCACAAGGCGGCCTACACCGCCGTCATGTCGCACCGCTCGGGCGAAACCGAAGACGCGACCATCGCCGATCTCGCCGTTGCCACCAATTGCGGGCAGATCAAGACTGGCTCGCTGTCGCGCTCCGACCGGCTCGCCAAGTACAACCAGCTCATCCGCATCGAGGAAGAGCTGGGTACCCAGGCCCGCTACGCGGGACGGGATGTGCTGAGGGGGTAAAACTCTACTCCTGCGGCCGAATGGCGCGGCTTTCTGCGCTTCCGGTGCTCACGTACGCGAATGTACGCTGCGCCCCGGTTCTCGAAGGCCACGCCATTCGGCTCGTCGGAGCGAGTTTCCGAACCGTCTTTCAAAGGCGCGGAGACCCGCCCCAAAATAGAAGAACCCGGTGCGCACCCCACGCTCCGGTTTTTTTGTTGGGAGGAGGGCAATCGTTCAGCAAATGGGCGTCAACTGCTACCGCTGCGACAAGATTCGACACACTTGGAGGCCGGAATCGGCAACGTCGGATGAAACCTGTTTTCCGCCTTCTTCGTGGCGTCTTGCTTTTCGCGCTCCTCGGCCTCGGCCTGTGGGCCGCGACCGAGCTCTGGTTCTGCCTCCTGACCGACGCTAACACGCGTGGACTGCTAGGCGCGGCTTTGGATGTTCTGGGTCTTGCCCTGTTGGCCGGCATCGTATGGCTGCCCTTGCGACTGCTGGCGCCAAAGCGTGCGAGCGTCCTGAGCGTGCTACTGGCAGGTGCACTCTGGAGCGTCGGCAACTACTACTGGCTCGTTCAAGATAGCTCGAACGGCAGCTTCTCATTATTTGCCTATGGTCAACTGATGATCAAAAAGGGTGCAGTCACCGAAGCTGGTCATGCCATTTACTTGGCCACCCTGCTGTCAAGGCTGACCATGTTGGCGATGATGTTCATTCTAGTATTGGTGAAGATGAGATGGAGGCGAGCTTAGCGGACTGTGCTCAATCGCGTATGCGGGAATGTTCTCCTAATTCTTCCCGCCCGGGGCTGAGGGCGGTTCGCCGCGTTTGATCGTCAGATGGATACCATCCTCGCGGTGCAGGATCAGGAGTGTCTGGAGGCGGCACCAGGTGCCGCCGAAGCAGGGCGCGGCCCATTCGCCGACGAGATCGTAGCGCTCCGCCACCGCGAACCCGTCCTCGGGCGGGGACACGCGCACGGCCTTGAGCCGGAAGGACAGCCAGGGATCGAAGAGGACGGCCATGCCGGTCATGATCTTGCCGACGCCGTCGGCATAGTCCCATGCCCGCTTCCAGGCGACCCGGCACGCGCCGTTCGGCGCGGCATCGTTGGGAAGTCCGAGTTCGACATAGGGATGCCCGCCGGCGAAATCCTTCTCCTCGTCCCCGGTCATGGACAGGACTGTCGTCCTGGGCTCGGCGGCGGTTTCAAGGCCGAGGGCATGCAGGCTTGAGGAGACGATCCGGTAGCCTTCGGGAAGAAGCCGTTCGTCAAGGCCCTGTGTCACGGGCTGGCCGAGGCAGGCGGTCCGAAATGTGTCGAACACGTTCAGTATGCCCCGGAGGTCGGAAAAGTTCTTGTGGGAGAAGGCGATGCGCTGCGGCTCGGCCGAAACGGGTTGCCCGGCTGCCAGCGACAAACCCAGCGCAAGGCAGGAAAGCCGCAGCGCCGGCGGAAAACGGTGACTTGACGCGAACACCATCGTGATGACCCTCAGGTTATCGCCTCGCAATCGAAACAATAACACGAAAGCCGGCAGACCGAACCCGCGCCCCTAAGCCTTGCGCGGGGCGCGAGGACGGCGAGGCGTCATGCAATCACCCCGTCTTCGTCTCATGCGCGTGCTTGATCGCCGCTGCCAGCGTTTCCGGCTTTTCCGCGCCCATCACCATGAAGCGCTCGTCGATGATGAAGCAGGGAACGCCCGTGACGCCGATGGCGTGGGCCTTGTCGAGGTCCTTGCGGATCTTCTCGAAGTCGGAATCCGTCGGCAGCAATTCGGCGACAAGGTCCGACATCATGCCGACATCGGCGGCGGCGCCCACCAGCACCTGCGGGTCGGTCAGGTCGGCGCCTTCAACGAAATAGAGCTGGAACAGCCGCTCGGCCATCTCGCTCTGCACCCCGTCGGCGCGCGACCACAGGATCAGCCGGTGGCAGTCGAGCGTGTTGGGCGACTTCTTGATGCGCTCGAAAGCGAAGGGAATGCCCTCCTGCGCCCCGGCGGCGACAATCGGCGCGTAGACGGCCTCGGCCTGCGCCGCGCCGCCGAATTTTTCGGTGAGGTAGGCCTGGCGGTCCTTGCCCTCGCGCGGCAGCGTTTCGTCGAGCTGATAGGGCAGCCAGCGCAGCACGACGGGAATGTCGGGGACGCTCGCCAGCGCCTTTTCCAGCCTGCGCTTGCCGATATAGCACCACGGGCACATCACGTCGGAAATGACGTCGATCTGCATCGGCTGCGGGCCGGTTTCGGCATCGCTGGTTTCGGCATCCATGAGGGCGTCCTTTGCGGCTGGCCTATCTGCCCCTCGAAGCCGTGTCCGGGGAGGCGTCAGGCGAAACTTGTGCTGGCGACGATGGCCGCAATGCGGCGCTCGATGCGTTCGAGCGCCTGCCGGTTGCGGACAAGCGCGACGTCGCCGATTTCGGCCACCCTAGCAACAAAATCCTCGTCGCGCGATGCGGCGAGCGCGGCGGAACGCACAGGATTTCCAATCGCGGCCGCGAACGGATCGTCATTGTCGGCGGCGAACGGCGGTCTCGCGGCGTCGATCTCGTCAAGCCGCAGCAGGTGCGGTTCACCGCCGCGCAGGGCGAGCGCGCGCCGCAGGCCTGCGAGATAGCGCTCGAACGCGTCGCGCGGCAGGCCGGCGCGGGCGCGCGGTCCGCTTCCCCGGTAGCGCGACAGGCAGGCGCCGGCCAGATGCCGCCGCGCGCCGGTGCGCAGCAGCATGCGGCAGCGGGTGGCAAGATCCTCGTCGGGCGCGGTCGGGGCGACGACGTCGCTGGCGCCGGCTTCCAGCAGGGCGGCGGTCGCGCTCGCCCCCCCGGCAAGCACCATGACGGGCAGGGCGATGTGACGCGGATCGCGGCGCAGGGCGGCAACAAGATCGAGGGCGCGCGCCTCCGGCAGGTCCGCCACCAGCATGCGGAATGGGCGCTCGCCAAGCCGGGCAAGGGCGGCGTCCGGCGTCAGGCAGCCGACAAGCTCGATGGCGGACAGGCCGCCGGCCAGCGCGGCGGCGACGCGGCTGCCATTGCCGGCGACGAGAACGGGAATGCGGCTGCGCCGCGCCGCATCCTCTCCCGGCAGGAGCGGCATTGCATCCGGAGCGAAGGGATCGCGGCCGAAGGCGGCACGGCGCAACCGGGCCTCCTCCATGCGCAGGGACTGGCGCACCGCCTCCGCGAGGCGCTCCTGCAGGATCGCGGGAGGGCAGGCTTGCGGAACGATGGCGTCGACGGCGCGCGCGCACGCTCCGGCCGGCAGCCGGTCGCCGGAGATGACAAGGGGCAGGGCGGTTTTTCGCGCAAGCGCCCTCTCTTGCAGGATCGAGATGGCAGGCGACAACCCGCCCGCCGCCTCGCCGATCCACACGAGTGCATCGGGCAGCGGTGTATCGGGTTCATCGCTGTCGGCGGGGCAGGCAAAGGCACCCGGCATTGCCTCGACGAGGGCCTGCGCCCGTGCCTCGGCCCGTGCGTGCCCGGCATGGCCGACAAGAACGCGCGGGCCGAATTCCGCAGCTGTTGCCGGATCGCTCACGCCACTTGCGCCCGGCTCACGCCGGCGCGCGCGGCGAGTGCTGCGCGGTCGACCTTGCCGGTCTCGCTGCGCGGCAGGCGGGCGACGGGCATCACCCGGTGCGGGATTTCGGCAAGGCCGGCATGTTCCGCCTCCAGGTAGGCGTAGAAGCCCTCGACATCGAAGAGCAGGCCCTTTTGCGGAACCAGCGCGGTGTAAAGTCGGGCGCCGAGGAGGTCGTCCTCGGCGACGAAGGCGGCCGCTTCCAGGATGCCGGGATAGGCTGCGTAGAGCGCGTCGAGCGAGGGCAGGGAGCCAACGCCGGGCGCGCTCTGGCCGGGAACGCCGAAGGCGGTGATGCCGCTCTCGTTTTGCCGAAGCGGCAACAGCGTGTCGACGAAGCCGGTCTTGTCGGTCGGCACGCGCACCTTGCAGGCCGGCCAGGCGGCGTCGGGCACCATCGCGCCGCGCACTTTCAACGTGTTGGGCACGGCTTCGGTGTCGATGGCGATTTCCAGCAGCGCCGGCCCCTTCGGTGCGGTGGAAGGGGAACCGATGCGTCCGGCGGCGAAGGGGCGGGGCAGGGCGCTTCCCTCGCGCCGTCTTGCCACCATGGCGAATTCGTCGGCGACATGCACGTCGACCATGTCGCGGTTGGTCTGGTGGGGCGCGGCCGCGGCCGAATGCGCATGCCACACGGGCACGATGCGGCACTCGGCATTGTCGATGCGCCGTTCCAGCGCCGGGGCGAGCGAGCCCGGGCACAGCACCATGTCGGCATCGACGGCATCGGCATGGGCGGCGAGCCGGCGCAGCGAAGCCGGATGATGCAGATGCAGCGTGCCGCCCGAAAGCAGCCAGGGCACGAAGCCGGCGCCCAGACCGGCCATCCCCGTCAGCGCGTAGGGCTGGACGAAGACCGGTGCTTGCGGCAGCGACAGCTCCAGGTAAGGCATCAGGCCGGCGGCGATCCACTGGTTGTGGCTGCGGGCGATGGGCAGCGGCTCGCCGCTGGTCGAGCGGGTCCAGGTCAGCGTCGCCACGTGATCGGCGGCATTCGGGTCGCGGCGGATCGGTGCCGGCTCCATGTCGTCGGGCAGGTCGGCGAGGATCTTCTCGAGCTCCATCAACCCGTCCTCGACCCCGTCCCCGAGGCCGAAGACGAAGCGCAGGGCGAAAAGTTCGGCGGCCGTGTCGCGGGCTTCCATGCCGATGGAGCGTCCGCCGAAGCTCTCGCCGGCGATCAGCGCCTTGGCGCCGGCGCGCGTCAGCGCCTCGATGACGTTCTTCTGGCGCCAGTGCAGCGGCAAGGGGGCGACGACAAGGCCGGCGCGCAGCGCCGCCAGCAGGGAGATCACCGCATCGACCGTGTTGGCGCTCTGCAGGCCGACGACATTGTCCTGCTTGAGGCCGACGGCGGCGAAGAAGGCGGCGAGCCGCGCGATCTCGCGATCGGCCTCGGCATAGGTCAGCCGGCGCGGCGTGCCGCGCAGTCCGCCGCAAGCCTCCTCCGCATCGGCAAGCGCCAGACGGCCGGGGTGGGCGGCGGCCGTCTTGCGGAACAGGGCATCCAGCGTGACCTGGCCCCAAAGGCCGGTCTGGCGGTGCATCTCGATAGTCTTCAGCGGCGTCAGGATCATCGCGTTACATCCACAACACTCAATTGTCCCTGGCGGACCACCAGGTCTCGAAGCGGGGGCCGAAAACGGACTGCGCCTGGGGGCGGGCGATTTCCTGCCAGCGGGCGACCCATTTTTCGGGGAGATGGAAGAGCGGCACCACATAGGCGCCGGAAATCAGGGCACGGTCGAAGGCGCGCACGGCAGCGGTGAAGCCATCCTCGTCGCGGGCGGACAGCATCGCGTCGATCATCGCGTCGACGGCCGGGCTGGCAACGCCGGCATAGTTGAACGAGCCCTCCTGGCCGGCGGCCTGGCTGCCCCAGCGATAGCGCTGCTCGTTGCCAGGCGACAGCGACACGAGCCAGGTGTTCAGCACCATGTCGTAGTCGAAGGTCTGGCGGCGGCGCTGGTACTGGGCACTGTCGACGGAGCGGATCGTCGTGGCGATGCCCACGAGCTTGAGCGCCCGCTGATAGGCCAGCGCCAGGCGCTCCTGGTCCTGGGCGGCGACCAGCATCTCGAAGGCCAGCGGCACACCGTCCGGTCCCTTCATGACGCCGCTGTCGATCCGGTAGCCGGCCTTGGCCAGCGCGCCGACGGCCGCGCGCAGCACGGCCCGGTCGCGACCCGAGCCGTCGGCTTCCGTCGGGCGCCACGTTCCGTCGAGGACGGCCGGCTCGATCTCCCCGGCAAAGGGGGCGAGCAGATCGCGTTCGAGTGCGCCCGCGGGGCGGCCGAGCGAGGACAGCGGCGAGTTGTCGAAATAGCCGCCGGTGCGCGCGTATAGCCCGTGATAGAGCGTGCGGTTGACCCATTCGAAATCGAACAGCATGGCAAGTGCGCGGCGCACCTGCGGATCGGAGAAGACCGGCCGGCGGGTGTTGAAGACGAAACCGAACATGCCGGCTGGCGTGCCGAGGCGGAAGCTCTCCTTCAACACCTCGCCCCTGGCGACCGCGGGGAAGTCGATCGATGTCGTCCAGCGTGCCGGGTCGGCGACAGGCAGCACCTTTACGAGGCCCTTCTTAAACGCTTCGAGCAGCGCGTTCTCGTCGCGGAAATACTCGATCCGCACCTCGTCGAAATTGTAGAGGCCGCGACGGATCGGCAGGTCGTCCGCCCAGTAGTCCGGATTGCGGCGATAGGTGATGCGATTGCCCGGATCTACCGCGTCGATCACATAGGGACCGGAGCCGACCGGCGGCGTCAGCGTGCTCTTGTCGAATGTTTCGGGATCGATCGTGTGCTTGGCGAAGATCGGCGACATCCCCACAAGCAGCGGCAATTCGCGATCGGACCCGTCCTCGAAGGTGAAGCGGACGCTGCGTTCGCCCGTCTTTTCCATGGCGGTGATGCGCGCGTAGCGGGTCCGGAAATGCGGGCGCCCCTTTTCGCGCAGGATCTCGAAGGAGAAGATCACGTCCTCGACCGTCACCGGCGTGCCGTCGGAAAAGCGGGCCTTGTCGTTCAGCCGGAACTCGATCCAGTCACGCTCCTCCGGAAGTCGCACCGATTCGGCGAGCAGCCCGTAGAGCGCGAAAGGTTCGTTCATGTTGCGCTCAAGCAGGCTTTCGATGACCAGCGCACCGAAATCGGTGTCGCGGATGCCGCGCGCGGTCGTCGTGCCGCCCTGGACGATGAACTGATTGAGGCTGTCGAAGGATCCCTGAACGCCATGCGTAACCGTGCCGCCGCGCGGGGCCTCGGGGTCGGCATAGGGGAGGTGGGCGAAATCCGGGGCGAGGGCGGGCTCACCATGCATGGCGATGCCATGGCGCCACGGCGCCTCGTCCGCCGCCTGTGCCGCAAGCGGAAATGCCGCTGTCAACGCAAGCATGGCCGAGAGAATCAGGATTTTAAACGTGTGCTTCATGCGTTCATCTCTAACCTGCAATCACTTTGTTATGGTTAACGACGTCTCAACGCAGCCTCCTCGAGCCGGTGGGCCGGGCCTGCCGGGCGGGGTGCGGCTTTCGCGCAACATCCGTTTTCTCGTGGGGCGCAAACCACTGCTGGAGCCCTGTGCCACGCCGATAATCTGGATATTCGCGCAACTTGGCTGTAAAGATGCGCCCGTGACCGCAAGAGCCAAGGTCTTGCCGCATTCGTTGCGCAGAGGATTGGACGAGTGGGCGACACATTTTTCTCCGGTTCGCGGCGGCGGTGCGCTTATATCTGCCCGCTGCGACGAAACCATGGACTTAGGGACGCATTGCATGGCTGAGAGATTCAAGAACCACCTGACGGGCATGACCGTTGCCGTGGCTGCGGCGATCGCCACCATTGGCGGCGCCGGCGCGCAGACGGTTGAACCGCCGGCAGACACGCCCTGGGTGAAAATCTGCAACACGGACCCGCAGTCCAACAAGGAAATCTGCGTCGTCACGCAGGAGCTGCGCACCGACACCGGCCAGTTCCTTGCCTCCGTCGCCGTGCGCGAGATCGCCGGCGAGGCGCGCAAGACGCTGCTTCTCGCCGTGCCTCCCGGCATGCTGATCCAGCCGGGCCTGCGCGTCCAGGTCGACAGCGGCAAGCAGAGCGAAGCCAAGTACGGCATCTGCTTCCCCAATGCCTGCTATTCCGAACTGGTGATCGACGAGGAGTTCATCGCGTCGCTGAAGAAGGGCGGGAACCTCGTTCTCACCACACTGAACCAGCAGGCCAAGCAGGTGCCGTTCCAGCTGACCCTGTCCGGCTTCACCAAGGTTTATGAGGGCGATCCGATCGACGCGGCGGCCCTGCAGCAGAAGCAGCAGCAGCTCCAGTCCGAGCTGCAGAAGCGCGCCGAGGAAGCCCGCCAGAAGCTGATCGAGAAGCAGAAGGAAGTCTCCGGCTCGAACTGACCGGGGCACTTCTACGACATCGAAACGCAGAACGCCGCGGCCCCAGGGGCCGCGGCGTTCTGGTTTTCAGGGACTGACGGTTTTCAGGAACTGACCGCGCGAGTTCCCTTCAGTGCAGGTCCACGTCACGGGGCAGGTAGGAGCCGTCGTCCTGCTGCTCGAAGATCTCGTCGACCTGCGGATGACGGACCGGCTCTCCGGTGTCGTCGGGAACAAGGTTCTGCTCCGACACGTAGGCGACGTACTCCGTCTCGGAATTCTCGGCGAGCAGATGGTAGAATGGCTGGTCGCGGTCCGGGCGCACATCGTCCGGGATCGCTTCCCACCATTCCTCGGTGTTCGAAAAGGTCGGATCGACATCGAAGATGATCCCCCGGAAGGGATACACCCGGTGGCGAACGACCTGTCCGATCATGAATTTCGCGGTGCGCATTTCGTCAGTTCAGCCAAGTTGAGCAGGTCTGGGGAACAATTCCCCTTGATTCAAGACTAGCGCATACGCCCTCAACGTTCAGTTTACAAGCCGCGACGGCCGCCGTGACCAGTCCTCCACACGGAGCTACAATCCGTAAACGGAGGCGAGAGCCGGATCCTTTGCCGCAACGATGCGGGCAAGATCGACAATCACTTTCGCCTGTTTCCAGGTCGCGTCATCCTGCATCTTGCCGTCGATCATCACGGCGCCGGTTCCGTCCGGCATCGCCTCCAGGATGCGCAGGGCGAAGGCGACCTCGCCCGGCTCCGGGCTGAAGACGCGCTTGGCAATATCGATCTGGTTCGGATGCAGGGACCATGCGCCCACACAGCCCATCAGGAACGCGTTGCGGAACTGTGCCTCGCAGGCTTGCGGATCGGAAAAGTCGCCAAAGGGGCCATAGAAGGCCTTGATGCCCGCCGACATGCAGGCATCGACCATCTTCGCCACGGTGTAGTGCCACAGGTCCTGCTGGAATGCCCCGCGTGGTGCGTCCGTGCCGTCTCCGTCCGCGAGCACGGTATAGTCCGGGTGACCGCCGCCAACGCGGGTGGTCTTCATGCCGCGCGAGGCGGCGAGGTCGGCGGGACCAAGGCTCATCCCGTGCATGCGCGGGCTGGCGGTGGCGATCGCCTCGACATTCTTCACGCCTTCCGCCGTTTCCAGGATGGCATGCACCATGATCGGCCGGGTGACGCCGGCGCGCGCCTCGAGCTGTGCCAGAAACTGGTCGATGAAATGGATGTCCCAGGGACCCTCGACCTTGGGCAGCATCACGACATCGAGCTTGTCGCCGACCGCGCTGACGATCTCGTTGAGATCATCGAGCACCCAGGGACTGTTGAGACAGTTGATACGTGTCCAAAGGCCGGTGGTGCCGAAGTCGTTGTCGCGGGCCATCTGGATGAAGCCGCGCCGTGCCGCAATTTTCTGGTCGGCCGGAATTGCATCCTCAAGATTGCCGAGCACGACATCGACGCCGGAAATCAGATCGGGCACCTTGGCGCGCATCTTCTCCACATGCGGCGGCACGAAATGAATCATGCGTTCCAGCCGGACCGGCAGTTCGCGCCAGGGGGCGGGAGCTCCGATGGCCAGTGGCTGGTAGAATGCGCGTGGTGTCTTCACGTCCTGTTCCTCCCGAACGTTTATGCTGCAGTGCATATAAATACGTTCGCGGCGGTGCGTTCAAGCCGGACATATGTCTGGGGCGAGGCCGTGTTGCCGGCTCGTGCGCCGGTCAAACCCACTTGCGCATGATCCACATCCACTGGGACGGGTATTCTCGGATCCATTGCTCGAACAGCACGTGATAGCGCCGGGTGGCCTCCAGTGCGTCCGCCTTGCGATCGCCCGTGTCCGGCATTTCGACGATACGGGCCTCGATCCGGAAGCGGTTGCCGGACAGGCGGATCACGCGACTCGCAACGAGTGGAACGCCCGCCGCACGCGCTATGGTCGCAGGATAGAGCGTTGCATAGGCGTCATGGCCGAAAAACGGTATCACGCCGCCGCGACGATCCCGGAGATCCGCCAGCATCGCGGTCCGGCCGCCGGAACGCGCGAGCGTGAGCAGCCTGCGCGCCGTTTCATGGTTCTTGGGGAGCAGTCCTGCCGGGTAGAGCCTCGCGCGCAGGTCGTAGAGGATCCGGTCAGTCAGCGGGTTCTTGAGCGACTGGTAGACGCCTGCGGGTTGCCAACCGGCAGCGAGACCGCCCAGCGCTGTCACTTCCCAGTTGCCGGCATGTAGCGACACGACGACAGCACCGCCGTCGCCGACCGCTTCGCGCACGGCGTCGATATCGTAATCGAACCGCGTTGCATCGGCGGAAATCCGGTCCAGTTGCAGGGTCTCGGCGGCGATGCGTCCAAGGTTTTCCCACATATCACCTGCGATCCGTTGCTTCTCGCCTGGAGAAAGCTCGGGTATCGCGCGGGAGAGATTGGCGAGCGCGCGCCGGTGGCGGCTGTTGAACGGTGCGACGAGGCGCCAGGCCTTTCCCATCAGCCACGACGCTGTGTCGGGCGGCAGCAGGCGCAGCAACCAGAGGGTGAACGCCAGTGCGGCCCATTCGGCACGGTACCGAAGTCCGCGCAGTTCGGAGTTCGTGGTCATGTGCGAGACCGGGATCGAGGTTGCCGTCTCATTGAAAGCTGCCGCTGCGCGCCGTCATTCCAAAGTTCCCTTCGCTGCCGTTGACCGGTCTTTGCGAACCCGCTAGGCCTGCGGTGATTAACCAAGCGGCCCGGGCTTGGCAACATGCCGGCTGCATGCGGACGCTCCTCACGTCCGCCGGAGACCCCGATGGAAAATGTGATTTCACTGGCGCTTCCGTTCTTCGGCCTGATCTTTCTCGGGGTCGCGGCCGGAAAGCTGAAGAAGATCCCTGCATCGGGGCTGGCCTGGATGCAGTTTTTCATCATCTATATCGCCTTGCCTGCGTTGTTCTTCCGGCTGCTGGCCAAGACACCGATCGAGGAGCTGACCAATATCGGCTACGTCGCGGCGACGACCTTCGCAACCTATTGTGCCTTCGCCATCGCCTTCTGCGTTGGCGTACTGGCCTCGCGCGGCAACATTCCCGAGGCGACCATCCAGGCGCTTGCCGGATCCTATTCCAATATCGGTTATATGGGGCCGGGCCTGACACTGGCGGTACTCGGCCCGGCGGCGGCCGTGCCGACCGCGCTGGTGTTCTGTTTCGACAATATCCTGCTGTTCACGCTGGCGCCGCTGATGATGGCGATCGGCGGCTCCGACAACGAGTCTCCGCTGAGCACGGCCGTTACTGTCCTGAAGCGGATTTTCACCCATCCGTTCATTCTGGCCACCATCGCCGGTGTCCTTGCCGCGGCCGTCGGGTTCCAGCCGCCGCAGCCGCTCGAAACGCTGCTGACCTTCCTGAGCAACGCGGCCGCGCCCTGCGCGCTGTTCGCCATGGGGGTCACCGTGGCCTTGCAGCCGCTGGGGCGCACGCCGTTGGAACTGCCCGTGATCCTGGCCGTGAAGCTTGTCGCCCATCCGTTGATCGTGCTGGTTCTGCTCAATTGGGTCGGCGGGTTCGATCCGGCCTGGGTGGCGACCGCGGTTCTGATGGCCTGCCTGCCGCCAGCGGCGAATGTCTTCGTGATCGCGCAGCAGTATCAGGTCTATATCCAGCGGGCCTCCAGCGCGATCCTGCTCGGTACCGTTGCTTCGACCATTACGGTCTCGGTCTTCATCTACCTGATCACCGAGGGGCTCCTGCCGCTGCGCTGAGCAGCGGTGGCGGAGGAAGGGCTGCATGAGCGAACAACCGCTTTCCGGTATCACCATTATCGACTTCAGCACGCTGCTGCCCGGTCCCCTGGCAAGCCTGATGCTCGCCGAGGCGGGTGCGACCGTGATCAAGATCGAGCGGCCGGGCGGGGAGGACATGCGCTTCTTCCCGCCGCGCATCGGCCCGGCAAGCGCGCTGTACGCGATGCTCAACCGTGGCAAGACCTGTGTCGAGGCCGATCTGAAGAACCCCGCCGACCGCGACAAGGTGCTGGCGCTCGTGGATGGGGCCGATGTGGTCATCGAGCAGTTCCGGCCCGGCGTGATGCAACGTGTCGGGCTCGGTGCCGATGTGCTGACGGCGCGCAATCCGCGCCTTGTGCATTGCTCGATCACCGGCTTCGGACAGAGCGGGCCGCGTTCCGGCGAAGCCGGGCATGACCTCAACTACATGGCGCTGACCGGATTGCTGGCGCTTTCCTGCGGCACGGCCGAGGCACCGGTCCTGCCTCCCGCGCAGCTTGCCGATATCGGCGGCGGCAGCTTTCCGGCGGTTATCAACATCCTTTTGGCGCTGTTTGCGCGCGAACGGACGGGGAAGGGGGCTGTCATCGACATCGCCATGTGCGACGCGATGTTCACCTTCGCCCTGTTCGCCCATGCGAAGCTTGCCGCGACCGGCGTTCTTCCGGGCAACGGCGCGGACCTCCTCACCGGCGGCTCGCCACGCTACCGGATCTATCCCGCCTCCGACGGCGGACTGATCGCGGTCGGCGCGCTGGAGGAGAAGTTCTGGGCGGCGCTGTGCGAGGCCGTGGACCTGGCGCCCGAGTTTCGCGACGACACGCGGGCCCCGGCGGCAACCGGCGAGGCTCTCGCCGCGCGTTTCGCCGCGCATGACACGGCCCATTGGTCGACGGTGCTTGCCGCTGCGGACTGCTGCGCCACACCGCTCGCGACGCTGGAGGAGGCCCTGCGCGATCCGCATTTCATGGAGCGCGGGCTGTTCGACCATATCGTCGAGACCGGCGCGCATCGCCTGCCCGCGACGGTGATGCCGATTGCTCCGGCATTTCGCGGTCCCCGGGTCGCCAAGGCGCCGCTTTGACGCGCTGATCAACCGAGTGAAAGTCCGCGCATCAGGCGCGGGCGCGCCATCATCGGGGCGATTCCCTCGCGCATCAGCAGGCGGCGCAGGGGCGGCACGCGGCTCGCCGCATAGAGTCCCACGCTGCGCAAAGCCTGCACCGGCAACAGGTCGCTCATCAGCGACCTGTTGAGGAGGTCGACGGCGGTGGTCCGCGACGCGATGTCCGGGCGCCGGGCGCGCTCGTAGCGGGCAAGGACGGCGTCCGACCCGATATCCTCGCCCTTGCTCTTGGCCGCGACAAGCAATTCGGCAAGAGCTGCAACATCGCGCAGTCCCAGATTGAGCCCCTGGGCACCGATAGGCGGGAATGCATGGGCGGCCTCGCCGACGAGCGCGCAACGGCGTACCGCGACCGTTTCCGCCGTCATGCCGCCAAGCGGATAGACCTGCCGCTTGCCGACGACCCGCATGCGTCCGAGGACCGAGGCCGCCCGGCGCTCCAGCTCCAGCGACAGCGTCTCGTCATCCATGGAGAAGAGGCGTTCGGCCTCGTCCGGCTGTTCCACGCACACAAGCGACGACCGGCGTCCCTTCAGCGGCACCAAGGTGAAGGGCCCCGTCGGCGTGTGGAATTCGTTCGAATGATTGTGGTGCGAGACGTCGTGTTCGAGGTTCAGTACCAGGGCGGATTGGGGGTAGCGCCAGGACTTCGCCGCAATGCCGGCGGCCGCGCGCACGGCCGACATGCGACCGTCCGCGCCGATGACGAGACGGGCCTCGACCCGCCGGCCGCTCTCCAGCAGGAGCGTTGCACCGTCGGTTCCGGTCTCGACGCGCGACAGCCGGTCTTCGATGCGCAGCAGCGAGGCTTCTTGCTCGCAGGCCGCCGCCAGGGCACCGTTCAGTTCGCTGTTCCGGATATTGTGGCCGAAGGCGTCGAGCTTCAGTTCCGAGGCGTCGAAGACCACCTCGGGCGCGCGCAGCAGCCGGCCGGTGGCGTCGATCAGGCGCATGTGTCGCAGCGGCGCCGTGTGCGGCTCGATCGCGGCCCACAGGTCGAGTGCGCGCAGCATTTCCACGGACGAATCGAGAAGCGCCGTCGTCCTGTCATCCTGTGCAGGCAGCGCCGGGGCGACAAGCGCCGCGGAAAAACCGTGACGGGCAAGCGCGATCGCCATCGTCATGCCCGAAGGGCCCGCGCCGACGATCGCGACATCCACCCTGTCGGAGGTGCCTGTCGTCTCCGGTTTCCTCGAACTGGCGGATTTGCGCTTTGTCATTGCCGGCTCCCTCGGCGGGTCTGCATACTCTCTTTGTGTGGAAGATGACTGTCCGGGGCGGATTTGCAAGCACTGGACATGCGCGATTGGTCGCATCCGCAAGGAAGCGGATGAACGGCTATCCCGTCTTTTGCTACCTGTAGCGGTCTTGAGCTGAGGCCTAGCGCAGGGCCGAAACACGGAAACGGAGCGGCGTGCATGGCCGGACAGGAGAAAGCGGAGCGGGGCGGAGCAGGGCGTATGCCCGGCCTGCATGCGCTTGCCCGCCGGCCGAGGGGAGCCGTCTTCCTGGCTGTCGGCGTGGCGGCCCTGGCCGGCTGGGCCTATCTCGCGGCGATGGTCGCGGCCATGGTTCCGGTCATGGACATGTCGGAACTCGGTCCCGGCATGGGGCTGTTCAACCGGTTCAACATTTTTGCCGACCTCCCGGCGGAGGCGCGCGCGGCCCTTGCTGCCATCTGCCTGCCTGAAGGAGCGACGACCTTCGGCATGCCTGTCGATGGCGCTTGGTCGACCGCCGATGCCGGTCTTGTTTTCATCATGTGGGTGATGATGGCGCTGGCGATGATGCTGCCGAGCGCGGCACCGATGATCGCGACCTATTCCGAGCAGCCGCGCCTGATCGCGGGGCGCGAGGCACGCGGCCTGCCGGTCCTGACCCTGGCGCTCGGATACCTTTCCGTCTGGATTGCCTATGCGGTCGTCGCGACCGCGGCTCAAGGGGGACTGACCGCCCTGCGGCTGGTGTCGCCGATGATGGCGCCGGCGACCCTTGTCCTCGCCGGAACCACGTTGATCGCGGCCGGGATCTACCAGTTCACGCCGGCCAAGCTTGCCTGTCTCATGCGCTGCCGCCGGCCGCTTCCCTTTTTCCTCGAACGGATACCGACGGATTATTTCAGCGTGTTCCGCCTTGGCGTCATCCAGGGGCTGCTGTGCCTGGGATGCTGCTGGGCGCTGATGACGGTGATGTTCGCGGTTGGCATCATGAACGTCGTGTGGATCGCCGTTCTCGGCCTGCTCATGGCGGTCGAGAAGACCGTTCATGCCATGTGGGTGCCCCGCGCCGTCGGAGTGCTTCTTCTCCTATGGGGAACGCTTCTGCTGGCGGCCTCCGATGCCGGGAAGGCAATACTGGGGTTTTGAGCGTGCCGTCGGCACGAGATCATTTGCGACAATTCCGTGTCAGTTGTGTTGCAGTCTGGCGCACATGAAGGCATAGGAAGAGTTTGGGGGATGTTTCTCTCGTCTCGCCGGATCGACGGCGCGGACCATTTCGCGAGGCAAGGCCTGTGGCAAAGGGCAAGACGGCGGATCTCGACGCAGGCGTCGCGGAACGGCTCAAAAGCGCTCACCCGCTGTTTCTCATTCATGTCCTGACCGCGCTCGGCGCGCCCATTGCGCTGCTCGCGCTGCTTGCAGGATCGCGCGGCGACTGGAGCATGCTCTTCGTCTGGCTCGGTATCGCGCTGGTCAGCGACGGTATCGACGGCCCCCTTGCGCGTCGTTTCGATATTGCCAGGCGCATGCCGCAATGGTCGGGCGCGTCTCTCGATTTCGTCATCGATTACGCCACCTACGTGTTCCTGCCGGCCTTCGCGCTTGCCGCAAGCGGCATGCTGTCGACGCCCTGGAACTGGATCTGTGGCGGGCTTGTCGTGTTCACCGGCGCGCTATACTTCGCCGACAACGGCATGAAACAGCCTGACGGCTCCTTCAAGGGGTTCCCGGCCGGCTGGAACATGGTCGTCTTCGGCCTGATGGTGCTGTCCTCGTCCGAGGTGTTCACGGTGATTTTCGTCGTCGCGCTATGCGCGCTGACGTTCGCCCCGATCCGGTTCGTCCATCCGGTCCGCGTCGTCAAATGGCGCATCCTGACCCTGGCGATGACGCTTGTCTGGTTCATCGCGGCGGGCTTTGCCATCGCCAACGGGATGTCGGCGGAAGGTGTGGTCAAATGGATGCTGGCCGTCTCAAGCGTCTACCTGCTTTGCGTGTCCGCCGTGCAGCAGGGACTGGACGCGCTGCGCGGAGCGTGAATTCGCTCTTGGCTTCCGGCCGGGCATTTGCCATGAGGAGGTGAGGGCGGCGCTCCTTCCCCCCGATGCCGCCCCTTGCAAGACGAGGGACCGGCATGATCGAACTGCTGAATGATCCGGCTGTGTGGGCCAGCCTCCTGACCCTGACGGTCATGGAGATCGTGCTCGGCATCGACAACATCATCTTCATCTCCGTCCTGGTCAGCCGGCTCGATCCGAAGCAGGCCAAGCGCGCACGCCAGATCGGTCTGGCGCTGGCGCTGATCTTCCGCATCGCGCTCCTGTCCATCCTGACGGTGCTGATCG
Source organism: Stappia sp. (assembly GCF_965276915.1). Classification (GTDB taxonomy): domain Bacteria; phylum Pseudomonadota; class Alphaproteobacteria; order Rhizobiales; family Stappiaceae; genus Stappia. Next base: position 3,239,988 of record NZ_OZ255709.1, on the reverse strand, counting down.
GCCTGACCGCGCCCGTCTTCACTGTCCTCGGCGAAGCGATCTCCTGGCGCGACCTGATCCTGCTCGGCGGCGGGCTGTTCCTGATCGTCAAGGGCACCCACGAGATCCACCAGGGCATCGAGGGCGGTCATGGCGAGAGCGGGTCGGCGGCGGTGGCCGGATTCGGCGCGGTAATCGCGCAGATCATCGTCATCGACATGGTGTTTTCGGTCGATTCCATCGTCACGGCGATCGGCATGGCGGAGCATATCGAGGTGATGGTCGCGGCCGTGATCATCTCGATGATCGCGATGTACCTGGCCTCCGGGCCGATCTCTGCCTTCGTGCAGAAACACCCGACGACCAAGATGCTGGCGCTGGCCTTCCTGTTGCTGATCGGCGTCGCGCTGGTTGCCGACGGGCTCGGCTTCCACATCCCGCGCGGCTACATCTACTTCGCGATGGCATTCTCGGCCGGCGTGGAGATCGTCAACATCCTGGCCGCCTCGCGCCGGAAGGCGAAACACCGGTAACGCGAAAAGGGTTGCCGGCATCGGCCGGCAACCCCATGATCCCGTCCAGTTCGACAACAAGTCCCGATGGGAGCACGCGAAATGGTTCACGCAATCAGGGTTCACGAGACCGGCGGACCCGAAGTCATGCGCTGGGAGGACGTCGAGGTCGGCGCGCCGGCCGCGGGAGAGGCACGTGTCCGCCACACGGCGATCGGCCTCAACTTCATCGATACCTACTTCCGCTCGGGCCTCTATCCCGCGCCGGCAGGCACGCCGTTCATTCCCGGCAACGAGGGAGCCGGCGTGGTCGTCGCCGTCGGTGAGGGCGTCACCCATGTCGCGCCCGGCGACCGGGTCGCCTATGTGGGACCGCTCGGCTCCTATGCCGAGGAGCGGCTGGTGCCGGCCGACCGGCTGGTCAGGATCCCGGAAGGGGTCGACGACAAGACTGCCGCCGGCATGATGCTGAAGGGCATGACGGCGCGTTACCTGCTGCGCCGCACCTTCAACGTCACCTCCGACACGACGCTGCTCTTCCATGCGGCTGCCGGCGGTGTCGGCCTGATCGCCGGGCAGTGGGCGGCAAAGCTCGGCGCCACTGTCATCGGCACGGTCGGGTCCGAAGAGAAGGCGGAACTCGCACGGGCTAACGGCTATACCCACGTGATCAACTATCGCACCGAGAATTTTGTCGAGCGGGTGCGCGAAATCACCGGCGGCAAGCTTTGCGATGTCGTCTATGATTCCGTCGGCAAGGACACCTATCCCGGCTCGCTCGATTGCCTGCGGCCGCTCGGCCTGTGGGTCTCGTTCGGCCAGTCGTCCGGCCCGATCGCCGATTTCAATCTCGGCCTGCTCGGTCCGAAGGGATCGCTGTTCGCCACCCGCCCGACGCTGTTCTCCTATATCGCCTCGCGCGCGGATCTCGAGCAGACCGCCGGAGACCTGTTCGACGTCGTTCGCTCGGGCGATGTGAAGATCCAGGTGAACCAGGAATACGCGCTTTCCGACGCGGTGCGTGCCCATCAGGACCTGCAGGGCCGCAAGACCACCGGCACGACGGTTCTCGTTCCCTGATCCGATCAACAGGGGCGGCGCCTGTCGGAAAGTCCGGACAGCCGCCGCCCGGAAAGCAGACAACAGGCCATGGATCGCGCGCGCCATCTCTACGGTCCGGCGCTTCGCTATTTCGCGGCGGTGGCGGCGGCCGGCTCCATTCGCGCCGCGGCGCGAGAGCTCAACGTTGCCTCGAGCGCGGTCAACCGTCAGATCCTCTGGCTTGAGGAGACACTCGGGCATGCGCTTTTCGACCGGGTGGCGCGCGGCGTTCGCCTGACGCCGGCCGGCGAGATCCTCCGTGCCCACGTGCTTCGCACCCTGTCGGATTTCGATGCCACCGCCGGCGATCTCGACGCCCTGACCGGCATGCAGCGCGGCGGCGTGCATGTCACAAGCGTCGAAAGCGTGGCGGAAAGCCTGTTGCCCGGCGTCATCGCCGCGTTCCGGCGCAAGTTCCCGGGCATTCACATCGCGGTGCGGCTCACCGGTTCAGAGCAGGTGGCGCTGGCGGTGATTGCCGGCGAGACCGATGTCGGCTTCACCTTCGAGCCGCCGGAGGACCCGCGCCTCGACATCGCTTTCCACCGCGATCTGGCGATCGGCGCGGTCGTCCGGCCCGGGCATCCCCTGACGGCAACGCACCGGCCGAACCTGGCCGACTGCCTGGCCTACCCGTTCTGCCTGCCGTCGTCCGGCCTGTCCCTGCGCAAGCGCATCGACATGGTGCTTGCCGACCGGCCGCTCGGCCGCAGCGCCTTCGTCGAGGCGAACTCGCTGAAGCTGATGAAAGCGCTCGCCATTGCCGATGACGCCGTCATCTTCCAGACCATTCTGGGACTGGAGCGGGAACTTGCCGACGGGTCGCTTGTCTTCCTGCCCTTGCGCGATCCGCCGTTGCAACGCGACCGGTTCACGGTGCTGACGTCGTCGCATCGCGGGTTGAGCCATGCAGCGCGTGCGTTCTTCGACCATTCGGTGACCGCATTGCGCGAACGACTTTCGCATATCGATGCCGAAACGGCATCATAGGGCGCGCGAATCTGTTCTGGTCGCTGTCACAATGCTGTTGCACTCTTTCAAGGCGTGCCCAAAGGGCGGTCATGGTTCAGACTTGGCCGGACCCTGGTGCGCAAAACCGGACAACTACGGAATGGGACGATGGGACGACTGACCACGCATGTTCTCGACACCGCACTCGGCAAGCCTGCAGCGGGGCTTGCCCTGTCGTTGTGGAAGGCCGGCGGAGCGGGCGAGGAAGAGTTCAGCTGCATCGTCCGGGCGGTCACCAATTCCGATGGACGCGTCGATGCCCCGCTGCTCGATGGCGATGCCTTCGTGACGGGCATTTACGAGCTCAGGTTCGAGGCAGGTGCCTATCTGGCCTCGTCCGGCGCGGCGCTCTCCGATCCGCCGTTCCTTGATGTCATCCCGCTACGGTTCGGAATCGCCGACGCCACCGCGCATTATCACGTGCCCCTGCTGCTTTCGCCCTTCAGCTATTCCACCTACAGGGGGAGCTAGGCCATGCGCCAGGAACTCCGCTTCCTGCACAGGGGCAAGGTGGTCGAACTCGCCGACGTGCGGCCGACCGAGACTGTTCTCGATTACCTGCGCCTACGGCGTGGCCTCGTCGGTACCAAAGAAGGCTGCGGGGAGGGCGACTGCGGCGCCTGCACGGTCGCCATCGGCCGGCTCGTCGAGGGCCGGCTCGTCTATCAGCCGGTCAATTCCTGCATCCAGTTTCTCGGCATGCTTGATGGCGCGGAGCTGGTCACGGTCGAGGACCTCGCTCAGGACGGGCGCCTGCATCCGGTGCAGCAGGCGATGGTCGATTGCCACGGGTCGCAATGCGGCTTCTGCACGCCGGGCTTCATCATGAGCCTTTTCACTCTTTATCACGCGCCCGACGCGCCGCCGACGCGCAAGACGGTGACGGACTGGCTCGCCGGCAACCTGTGCCGGTGCACAGGCTATCGTCCGATCGTCGATGCGGCGATGGAGGCCTGTTTCCAGGCGGCGGACGATGCCTTTTCGCGCCGCGCGGAGGAGACGACGGCCGCCCTCGTGGAGATGGCGAGCGATCCGCACGACCTGCGGCTTGGCGATGAGGAGCGGTTCTTTGCCGCGCCAGCCTCTCTCGACAATCTCGCCGAGCTCTACGGCGCGCATCCCGACGCGACCATCGTCGCCGGTGCCACCGATGTCGGTCTCTGGGTGACGAAGCAGCTTCGCGACCTTCCACAGGTGATCTGGCTCGGCCGGGTGCGCGATTTCGAGAAGGTCGAGGAAACGCCCGGCGGCGTGCTGCTGGGGGCCGGGGCGACGTTCTCGGACACGCATGCCTTCATGGCGCGGATCGATCCGGATCTCGGCGAGCTTTGGCGGCGGATCGGCTCCCGCCAGGTGCGGGCCTCCGGCACGGTCTGCGGCAATATCGCCAACGGTTCGCCCATCGGCGACAGCCCGCCGGCGCTGATCGCGCTGGGGGCGACGCTGGAGCTGCGCAAGGGCTCCGCCTCGCGCACGGTCGCGCTTGAGGATTTCTTCATCGATTACGGCAAGCAGGACCGGGGACCAGGGGAGATCGTCACCGGCCTTTACGTGCCGCGCCTCGATCCCAATCATGCGTTTCGCTGCTTCAAGATTTCCAAGCGTTTCGATCAGGACATCACGGCCGTGCTTTGCGCGTTGCGCCTGACGCTGGCCGACGGGACGATCACCGAGGCGCGCCTTGCATTCGGAGGCATGGCGGCGACGCCCCGGCGGGCGGCAAAGGCGGAACTGGCACTGATCGGGGCGCGACCGGACCAGCCTTCGAGCTGGGCGGCAGCACTGAAGGCGCTTGGCGACGACTTCGACCCGATCAGCGACATGCGCGCCAGCGACGCGTATCGCCGGGAGGTGGCACGCGCCTTGCTCGCCAAGTCACTGGTTGAAATCGGCGGAACGCCGGACGAGAGGACACGGGTGACCGGTTTGCGCGGCGGAGAGACAAGCAATGCGGCTTGAAAACCAAACCGATGCGGCGGAGAGCGGGCTTCGGCAGGTGCGTCAGCCATCGCCGCATGACAGCGCCGCACGTCATGTCACCGGCGAGGCCGTCTATGTCGACGACATCCGCGAGCCGGCCGGCACGCTGCATGTGGTGCCGGGATGGGCGCGTGATGCAACAAGGGGCAGGATCGTCTCGCTCGATCTCGACGCGGTGCGTGCCGCGCCGGGCGTCGTCGCGGTTCTCACCGGCGCGGACGTGCCGGGAAAGAACGACGTTTCGCCGGCGCTCGGCGACGAGCCGATGTTCGCCGAGGGCGAAATCGAGTTCTGGGGCCAGCCGGTCTTCGCGGTCGTTGCCACCACGCGCGAGGCCGCCCGCCACGCGGAGCGCAAGGCACGGTTCGAGATCGACGCGCTTGCCCCGGTCCTGACCGTCGAAGACGCGGTCGACGCCGAGACAACCGTCCTGCCGGACTACCAGTTCCGCAAGGGATCGCCTGAGACCGGGCTTGCGACCGCGCGCCAGCGACTCGAAGGGTCGATGCGGATCGGTGGCCAGGAGCATTTCTACCTGGAAGGGCAGGTCTCGCTGGCGGTGCCGGGCGAGGACGGCGACATGTTCGTGCACACCTCGTCCCAGCATCCAAGCGAGACGCAGCATGTGATCGCCCGCGTTCTGGGTGAGCCGGATGCCGCGGTCACCGTCGAGGTCCGACGCATGGGCGGCGGCTTTGGCGGCAAGGAGTCCCAGGCCAACCACTGGGCCGGGATCGCCGCCGTCGCAGCGCGGGTGACCGGGCATCCCTGCAAGATGCGCCTTGATCGCGACGACGACATGATCATGACCGGAAAGCGGCACGATTTCCGGGCGGACTGGGTCCTCGGGCATGACGAGAACGGCCTGGTGCGTGCCATAGACATGCGCTTCTTCGCGCGCTGCGGATACTCGGCCGACCTGTCGCTGGGTGTCGTCGACCGGGCGATGTTCCACGCCGATTCCAGCTATTTCTACCCGGACGCGCTGATCCATTCCCGCAGGCTGAAAACCAACACCTGCTCGAACACGGCCTTTCGCGGATTTGGCGGACCGCAGGGGATGCTTGCGGCCGAGCTGATGATGGACACGCTTGCGATCCGTCTCGGCATCGATCCGCTCGACGTCCGCAAGCGCAATTTCTACCGCGACGGGCGCGACGTCACTCCCTTCGGCATGAAGGTGGAGGAGCATGCCACGCTGCATGCCGTTGTCGACGAACTGGAGGAAAGCTCCGGCTATCGGGCCCGGCGCGAGGCCATCGCCGCCTTCAATTCGACCAGCCCGATCCTGAAGAAGGGCCTGGCCCTGACCCCGGTGAAGTTCGGCATCTCCTTCACGCTGAAGCATCTCAACCAGGCCGGCGCGCTGGTGCATCTTTACACCGACGGCTCCATTCACCTGAACCATGGCGGCACCGAGATGGGGCAGGGGCTGTTCCAGAAGGTTGCCCAGATCGTTGCCGAGGAATTCGGCGTTTCGCTTGACCGGGTAAAGATCACCGCCACCCATACGGGCAAGGTGCCGAACACGGGTCCGACCGCGGCCTCGTCGGGCACCGATCTCAACGGCATGGCCGCCAGGATCGCCGCGGAAAAGATCAGGGCGCGGCTGGTTGCCTTCGCGGCCGAGCGCTTTCAGGTCGAGCCCGACACGATCTCCTTCCGGGACAATGGCGTGCGTATCGGCGAGGAGACCATCACCCTCGGCCAGCTGGCGCGCGAGGCCCACATGGCGCGGATCCAGCTCTCCGCCACGGGCTTTTATGCGACGCCGGGCATCACCTGGGACCGGCCGAGCGCCTCCGGCCAGCCGTTCTTCTATTTCGCCTATGGCGCGGCCTGTTCAGAGGTCACCATCGACACGATGACGGGGGAGATGCGCGTCGACCGGGTCGACATCCTTCACGATGTCGGCCATTCCCTCAATCCTGCCATCGACATCGGCCAGATCGAGGGTGGTTTCGTCCAGGGCATGGGCTGGCTGACCACTGAAGAACTCGTCTGGGACGATGCCGGCCGGCTGCGCACCCATGCGCCATCGACCTACAAGATCCCCACCGCCTCCGATGTGCCGGAGGACTTCCGCGTGAGCCTGTTCGGCTCGGCCGGCAATCCGTCGCCGACCGTCTACCGCTCGAAGGCGGTGGGCGAGCCGCCTGTCATGCTGGCGATCTCCGTGTTCAGCGCCGTCCACGACGCGGTGGCAAGTCTCAATCCCGGCGTGGTCCCGGACCTCGATGCCCCGGCGACGCCGGAAGAAATCCTCAAGGCCGTTTCTCATATGAAGCGGAGCCGGGCCCGCGCATGAGAGATCCCTGGAGCGCTGTCGCCGCACTGCTGGAGCGCCACGGCACTTGCGCCATGGTCAGCGTTCTTGCGCTCGAGGGCTCCGGTCCGCGCGAGACGGGCGCGCGCATGGTGGTCGCGCCCGACGGGTCGTTCCACGGCACGATTGGCGGGGGAACGCTGGAGTTCGAGGCCATTGCCCTTGCACGGAAATGCGCCGTGGCGGCAGACGATCGCCTCGCGCTGCACGGTTTCTCGCTCGGCCCCGACCTCGGCCAGTGCTGCGGCGGACGGGTGACACTCGCGGTGGAGAGCTTCAGTACCGTACGCCGGGACGAAGTGGGCCGGCTCGCGGCGACGGCCCTGTCGGGCAGGATCGCGACCCGCGCCCGGATCGCCGCGGACGGGACGGTCGGACCGCGCGAAATCCTTTCGGCGGATGCGGCCGACGGGCCGGCGCTGGACCTTTCGGGATCGCTGTTGATCGAGCGCTTCGAGATGCCGGCGACATCGCTGCTGCTGTTCGGAGCCGGGCATGTCGGACGCGCCCTGGTTCTCGCTCTGGCGCCGCTGCCGTTCAGGATCAGCTGGGTCGACAGCCGTTCGGATGCGTTTCCAGGCCATGCGCCGCGCAACGTCGTGTCCATCCATCACACCGATCCGCCCTCGCTTTTGACCGGTGCGAGCGGGCAGGACAGTGCCCTGCCGGCGGACGGGGCGGAGGTGCTGATCATGACCCATGACCACGCGCTCGACCTTGCCATCGCCGACACAGCCCTGCACCGGGCGGGCATTCGCGGGGTCGGCATGATCGGCAGCCGCACCAAGGCGGCACGCATGCGCTCCAGGCTGCGCGCGGCCGGTCACGGCGAGGAGGCGTTGGCGCGCTTTCGCTGCCCGATCGGCGTTTCCGGGATCACGTCGAAGGAGCCGCCGGCCATCGCCCTTGCCGTGGCCAGCGAACTGATGATCCGGCGAGAGGCGGCCACGACTTTCCACAACAAAGAAGATGGCAGGCTTGCCGGGGGATTGAGGGTCGTATGATAAGGGCTCGGGGGGAGCGATGACAGACAGAATACCGAGCGATCCGCCGGCGCCAGGCCGCGACAGGCAGGGAGAAATCCTGCTGGAGGCCAAGGGGATTTCCAAGCAGTTCGGCGACATCCTCGCCAATGACGACGTGTCCCTGACGATGCGGGCGGGTGAAATCCATGCGCTGCTCGGCGAGAACGGCGCTGGCAAGTCGACCCTGGTCAAGATCCTCTATGGCGCGCTCGAACCGAATGCCGGCAGCTTGCACTGGCAGGGCAGGGAGGTGTCGATCGAGACACCGGCGGAGGCGCGCCGTCTCGGCATCGGCATGGTGTTCCAGCATTTCTCGCTGTTCGAGGCGTTGACGGTCGCGGAAAACATCGCTCTGGCGATGACCCGCACAATGCCGATGCGTGATCTTTCTGCGCGCATTCGCGAGGTGTCGCGCGACTATGGCCTGACGCTCGATCCAGGTGCTGTGGTCGCGGATCTTCCCGTCGGCATCCGCCAGCGCATCGAGATCGTCCGCTGCCTGCTTCAGGAACCGCGGCTGATCATCATGGACGAACCGACATCCGTGCTGACGCCGCAGGAGGCGGATCAGCTGTTCCTGACATTGCAGCGCCTCACCTCGGAGGGCTGCGCGATCCTCTACATCTCCCACCGGCTCGAGGAAGTGCAGCGCATCTGCCACCACGCCACCGTCATGCGTCACGGCAAGGTGGTGGCCGAATGCGACCCGGCTGAGGAGACCGCCGGTTCGCTTGCCAGGCTCATGGTCGGCACCGCGGTGCATGACCTGAAGCGCGGCGTGCCGTCCCGCGAGGGGCCCGCGCGGTTGCAGCTCTGCGGACTGTCGGCCGGAGCGGAAGGCCCGTTCTCTGTGCCGCTTGAGGGCATCGACCTGACCGTGCACGGGGGCGAGGTCGTGGCGATCGCCGGCATAGCGGGAAACGGGCAGGGGGAACTCTTCGACCTGGTGTCGGGGGAACGGCGGGCCGAGAGGGCGGACAGTGTGCAGATTGACGGCAAGCCGGTCGGACGCACGGGCATTACGGCCCGGCGGCGGTCGGGGGCGGCCTTCGTCCCAGAGGAGCGGCTCGGCCATGGCGCGGTGCCCGGACTGAAGCTCTCGGAAAACATCGTGCTGACGCGCCATGCAACGGGCGACGAACTGACGCGCGGGGGCTTCGTCGACGGTCTGCGCGCCGGCCAGATGGAGCAGCGCATCAAGACCAACTACGATGTGCGCATGTCGCATGACGATCCGGAAGCGCGCTCGCTTTCGGGCGGCAACCTGCAGAAATTCGTGATCGGCCGCGAGCTTGACCGCCGACCCGGCGTGCTCGTCGTCAACCAGCCGACCTGGGGTGTCGATGCAGGCGCGGCCGCGCTCATCCGGCAGGAACTGATAGACCTCAGCCGTCAGGGTGCGGCCGTTCTGGTCATCAGCCAGGATCTCGACGAGATCTTCGAGCTGGCCGACAGGGTCGCCGTTATTTCGCGCGGGCGGCTTTCCCGGCCCGAGCCCGCGCACGGCATGACGCGCGAGCGCATCGGCCTGCTGATGGGCGGCGTCGGGGAAGGCACCGGGGGCGCGACACATGCGGCTTGAGCTGGAAAAACGCGCCGAACGATCCGGCCTGATGGCGCTGCTGTCGCCGGTGATCGCGCTCGCGCTGACGCTTGTCACCGGGGGCATCCTGTTCGCAGCCCTGGGGCAGAACCCGGTCATTGCCCTCTATACGTTCTTCATCGAACCGCTGACGGCGTCCTGGTCCCTGCAGGAGCTGGTCGTCAAGGCGACCCCGCTGATCCTCATCGGCGTCGGGCTTGCCGTCTGCTACCTGTCGAACAACTGGAACATCGGCGCGGAGGGGCAATTCACCTTCGGCGCCATTGTCGGCTGTGTCCTGCCGATCATGTTCCCCGGCTTCGCGAGCGTGCTGACGCTTCCCCTGATGCTTCTCATGGGCATCGCCGGGGGCATGGCCTGGGCGGCGATCCCGGCCTTTCTCAAGGTCCGCTTCGGCACCAACGAGATCCTCACCAGCCTGATGCTGGTCTATATCGCGCAGCTGCTGCTCGACTGGCTGGTGCGCGGCCCCTGGCGCGATCCGGAAGGGTTCAACTTTCCCGAAAGCCGCGTCTTCTCCGAGGCCGCGACCCTGCCGGCACTTTCCGACGGACGCATGCATGTCGGGGCCATCTTCGCGGTCATCGCGGTGCTGATCATGGCGGTGGTCCTGCTCAAGTCGCTGAAGGGCTTCGAGATCAGGGTGCTGGGGCAGGCACCGCGCGCGGGCCGCTTCGCCGGTTTCTCGCAGAACCGGATGGTCTGGTTCGCCTTCCTGCTTGCCGGCGGCCTTGCCGGCCTTGCCGGCATCAGCGAAGTCTCCGGGTCCGTGAACCAGCTGACGCCGATCGTCTCGCCGGGTTACGGCTTCACCGCGATCATCGTGGCGTTTCTCGGCCGGCTCAACCCGATCGGAATCTTCGTTTCCGGCTTCCTTCTGGCGCTGTCCTATCTCGGCGGGGAGGCGGCACAGGTCGGGCTCGGTATCTCCGACAAGACCACTCGCGTCTTTCAGGGCATGCTGCTTTTCTACGTGCTCGCCTGCGACACGCTCATCCTCTACCGGATCCGGCTCGGCCGGCCGGTGGCGAAGGGCAGGGGGAACTGATCCATGGGAGCCTATGAATCCATTCTGTTGACGGTGATCACGGCGGCGACGCCGCTGCTGCTTGCCGCCATCGGCGAACTGGTGGTGGAACGTTCCGGGGTGCTCAATCTCGGTGTCGAGGGGATGATGATCGTCGGCGCGGTGATGGGCTTCGCCGGAGCGCAGGCCACCGGCTCTCCCTATGTCGGGGCGCTTTGCGCGTTGCTCGCCGGCATGGGCATGGCGCTGCTTTTCGGCTTCCTGACGCTGCATCTGGTGGCCAATCAGGTGGCGACCGGACTGGCGCTGACCCTGCTCGGACTGGGACTGTCCGGCATGATCGGCGAAGCCTTCGTCGGCCGGCCCGGGATCAAGTTGCAGGCCCTTTCCATTCCCGGCCTCAGCGACCTTCCGGTCGTCGGGCGGATCGTGTTCGGGCAGGACCTGCTTGTCTACGTGTCGCTGGCGCTCGTTGCGGGCGTGACCTTTGTCCTGTTCCGCACGCGCGCCGGCCTTGTCATTCGCGCCGTCGGCGACAATCACGGTTCCGCCCATGCGCTCGGCGTCTCGGTGCTCAAGGTGCGTTATCTTGCGGTGCTGTTCGGCGGCGCCTGCGCGGGGCTTGCCGGGGGCTATCTCTCGCTTGCCTACACGCCGCAATGGATCGAGGGAATGACGGCCGGCCGCGGCTGGATCGCGCTGGCACTGGTCGTCTTCGCCACATGGCGGCCGTTGCGCGTGCTGGCCGGTGCCTATCTCTTCGGCGCTGTCGGCATCCTGCAGTTCCACGCACAGGCGCACGGGGTCGCTATTCCCTCGCAGTTCCTGTCGGCCTTGCCCTATGCTGCGACCATCGCCGTGCTTGTGATCATATCGCGAAATCGTATCCTGACCCGGATCAACACGCCGGCCTGCCTCGGCAGGCCCTTCGTGCCGGACCGGTGATGCGTGGAATGCCGGGCAGGGGTGGCCGATGCTCTCCCTCCCGCAAAAAGAGCCGTCGGGGGACAACCGGCGTCGGCTTCAAACAGGGGACGTAGGAGCTTGAAATGAAGAAAGTTCTTGGACTGGCGGCGGTAGCGCTGCTTGGCATGGGCCTCGTTGGCGCCCAGGCCGCGGACAAGCTGAAGATCGGCTTCATCTATGTCGGCCCGATCGGCGACCACGGCTGGTCGTACCAGCACAACCAGGGCCGTATCGCCATCGAGGAAGAGTTCGGCGACCAGGTCGAGACCGTCTATATCGAGAATGTCTCGGAAGGTCCGGACGCCGAGCGCGCCATCGAACGCCTGGCCCGCGACGGCGCCGGGCTCATCTTCACCACCTCGTTCGGCTTCATGAACCCGACCGTCAAGGTCGCCAAGAAGTTCCCGGACGTGAAGTTCGAGCATGCCACCGGCTACAAGCGCGCCGACAACCTGTCGACCTATTCGGCCCGCTTCTACGAGGGACGCTACATCATCGGCCAGATCGCCGCGAAGATGTCGAAGTCCGGCACCGCCGGCTACATCGCCTCCTTCCCGATCCCCGAGGTTGTGCGCGGCATCAACTCCTTCATGCTCGGCGCCCAGTCGGTCAATCCGGACTTCAAGGTCAAGGTCGTGTGGGTGAACACCTGGTATGATCCCGGCAAGGAAGCTGACGCGGCCAAGGCACTGCTCGACCAGGGCGCCGACGTGATTTCCCAGCACACGGACAGCCCGGCGCCGCTGCAGGTTGCCGAAGAGCGTGGCGCGGTCGCCTTCGGCCAGGCCTCCGACATGATCAACTTCGCACCCAAGGCGCAGCTCACCGCCATCGTCGACGACTGGAGCGTCTACTACAAGGGCCGCGTCAAGGCGGCTCTCGACGGCACCTGGAAGAGCGAGGACGTCTGGGGCGGCCTGGCCGCCGAAATGGTGCTGATGGCGCCGTACACCAACCTGCCGGAAGACGTTGCCAAGGCCGCGGCGGAAACGCAGGAGAAGATCCGCTCGGGCGAGTTCCATCCCTTCACCGGTCCTATCTTCAAGCAGGACGGTTCGCAGGCGGTCGGTGAGGGCGAAATCCTCGACGACGGCACGCTGCTCGGCATGAACTGGTACATCAAGGGCATCGACGACAAGCTGCCGCAGTAAGACGCGACCAGCCGTCATCGGCCATCACGGCCGAAAGGACGTGCCGGGAGAGGGGATCTCCCGGCATTTTCTTTTTCGACATTCCGCATGCGCATGCACATCTCGTTCCGATGGTCGAGGGCACGGACATCACCTCGCGTCGCTACATCCGCGAGGAACCGCTCACCTTTGCCGAGATCCCGTCGCCGCCGCATTCAGAGCTTGCGGAAGTTGCGAGAGAAATCCGTGCGGCGATGGAGGAGGGGTAAGCTACAGGATAAAATTCCATTTTCATTTATTAAAACAATGTGTTATAAATTCTTCTATCAGACTTGATCATGCTTTCCGGGCATTCTGTTCGGCCAGGCTCTTGATCTCGACAGCACTCGGCTTCACAGGTCGGCCGCCGGGATCGTATGCCGCTTTGAAGGTGAAAGCCCGCGGGGTCGGGCCATGGAACATCAGTTCCTCGAACCGGCCGACCGCTTCGCTCCAGTCCGGTCTGCGACCGTCTTCAACCCACCACAGCACGTGTTCGGGAATGTGATCTGCCGGAACGTGCCAGGCTGGGCCGTGCCGGAGAGCACGTCCATGAAGACCGTGATAGGTGGCGGCCATGAGCGCTTCGAGCGTCGACCAGAGCGAGAGGGTCGAGGGAGCCCAGCCATCGCCATTGGAATTTGTCCAGCAGGCGGGAAACACCTGTTCGCCCCAGCTTTCGGGCCCGGGTTCGCCATCGTAGCCGGACCGTGAAATGAAGCCTTCGGCCTTTTCGAGAGCTGCGAACGTGCCGGGCTCGGCGTCCCTGAAGCCCTTTATCCGCTCCGATTGATACGGGGCGACGAACTGGTTGAATGTGTAGACAGCGAGCCTGTGCTTCCGCATTCACTTCTTCCCGGTCATCTGCGCTGGCACGGGTTACCTTGCTGCACGCCGCTTTTACGACTGAAGCTCCACAACTGCATCGGGTATCCAGGCACGGTCGCGCGTTTCCGTCTCGCAGAACAGAAAGCCGCTTTCGCCGTGGAGAAGCTGCAGGCGGTCGCCCTTGCGCACTGTCAATTCAAGAGCGCTGAAATCGCGCAACAGCCGCCAGCCATCGTCCACCGGTTGGCACCAGGCGTCCGGCGTCCAGCCCGCGCGTCCGTCGGGACCGATGCACCAGGTCCATCCCATGAAGTCGGTTTCCATGGAGCCGTCCGTGACAGGGCGGACTGTCTCACCCGCCTGAACGCTGATCGGGTTCTCGTAAGGCCGGTCATAGTCGGCGACGGCAATCACGAATGTCGCGGGGGGAAATGTGTAGAGCATGGTGTCCTTCGGAGCACGGTTGGGCAGCGTCGGCGCGTTTCCTAACACCTGCGCCTGATATGGCAAGGGCATGGCGCGGCTGTCTCAACGCATCTTCTGTCTCATCAGGCCTGGATGGACCAGCCAGCGCGTCAGGAAGGCGGAGAGCGAAGCCTCCAACGTTCTGATGCCCCGGAACATGCGAAAGTCGCATAAGATATATTATGGAATAAAAAAGATAACAAAGAAGTGAGCCGAAAACGGTGTGGCTGGCGGGTCTCCGCCGATTCCCTCCATTGATTGTCAATCAGCGTGCTTTACCCGTAATTATGACGATATTGCCTGCCGACTGTTTGTGAAATTTGCCCCTCATGGGGAATTGCTGCCGGGGGTTGGGGAATTGAAGAACGTGCCGCCACGAAACGTCGCCCGAGGCCGCGTGGGCCTCAACATGTATCTGGCGGCGCTCGCGCTGGTTTGCATCGTGCCGATGGCGATGCTCTCCGGATATGCAGCCTGGCGCACGGGCAATGCCTACAAGCAGACAGCCACGGCGCGACTGAGCGACACGGCCCTGACGCTGGCGAGTTCCATCGAGTCCGACATCGACAGCCATTTCACGGCGTTGAGCGTGATCGCATCGCTCTGGCCGCTGCAAACGCAGTCCGGAACCTTCAACCTGACGTCCAGCCGCTTCGACGGCATCGGCCTGGACGGCGGGGTCCAGGTGGTCGAGGTTTTCGATGGCGAGGTCGCGGCGACGCTGCCGCCAGCAGTTGCCGAGGTCGCCTTGAGGTCCGCAGAACGGGACGCGCCGGCGAAGTCCAATCTGGTTCCGGGCGGCAGCTACACCGAACACCGGATCCATCTTGCCATGCCGCTTGGCAACAAGGGCGAGCCGAATGATCGCATTGCCGTGCTGTCGATTCCCCCCGGTCAACTGATCCACACGCTGCAGCAGCGCGAAGGCGCCCTCACGGGAATACTGGTGGCCGTCACGGATGGCAACGGCCGGATCGTCGCCCGGTCGCGCGACCCCGAGAAGGTCGTCGGCATGACGGCTCCGGACTGGAAAAAGCTGGAGGATCTCGGCACTGAAAGCGGCTGGTTCGAGGCGAGGACGACGGAAGGCCTCTCGACGGTGCTTTCCTTCCAGAAGCTCAAGGGGCCGGAAGGATGGACGCTTGTCGTCGGGGAACCGCTCGATGTGTTCAACGCCCGCTGGCAGACCCCGTTCGTGGGGCTGCTGCTCGGCTCTGTGCTGGCTCTTGCCTTTGCAACGGTTGCGGTGATCAAGATCGGCGGGTTGATCCGCCGCCCGGTGGAAGCTCTTGCCGCGCACAGCATGGCGGTCGCCAATGGCGACGGCAGTTCCGCACTGGCTCCGATACCCCCCTCCTCGGTTTGCGAGTTCGAGACCCTTAGAACCAGCGTGGAAGCGGCCGAGGCAGCGCGGCGGGAGAACGATCGCCGGTTGCGTACCGTCGCCAGTGCCGGCGCGCTGGTGTTCTGGCGCTGGTCCCCGGGCGGTAACATCGTGTGGGTCGAGGGCTGGGAGACGCTGACCGGCGTGCCCGACCACGAAGCCCTTGGCATGGCGTGGCTCGACCGTGTGCATCCCGACGACCGGGACCGTGTTGTCGAAACATTCCGCCAACAGGTCGGCGAGGCGGAGCTTGTCGACATCGAGTTCCGGCTGCTTGTGGCCGGCGAGCGCTGGCTTTGGGTGCGCGATCGCGGCGGCCCGGTGATCGATGATGCGGGCGATGTGCTGCAGTGGGCTGGCGTTCTGGAGGATATCGATGCGCGCAAGTGCAACGAGGCCAGGATTGCCTATATGGCCTTGCACGACGCGCTCACCGACCTTGGCAATCGCACCCTCTTGCGCGACCGCCTCGACCAGGCGGCGGCACGAGCCGGACGCGGCGAGATCTCCGCCCTGATGGCGCTGGATCTCGACCGCTTCAAGCAGGTCAACGACACGTTCGGACATCCGGTGGGAGACGCCCTGCTGCGCGAGGTCGCCGACCGGCTGCGCCACAGCACGCGTGACGTTGATCACGTGGCGCGGCTTGGCGGCGACGAGTTCGCCATCCTGCAACATGATGTCGAGGACGAGGACGCGGTTCTGCTTCTCGCCGCGCGGATCATCGCCGCGATCTCCGCGCCCTACGAGATCGACGGTCACACGATCACCATCGGTGCCAGCATCGGCATGGTGCTGATCGACGCCAAGGCACCAGGTGTCGACGAGTTCATGCGGCGGGCCGACAAGGCGCTTTATCGTGCCAAGGAGAATGGCCGCGGGCAGGCCGCATTCCACTCCCGTGCGGGCAACATTGCAGCCAGCTGATGCGATGGCGAGCGGGCACCCTTCCCCGCTCGTTGCGCCACGTGGGCCGGGCGTCTAGGCTCCGCCAGTTGGAATGCGCGCCGGCCTGCATTCGTGACGCAAGCAAGAGCGGCAGGAACCCTGCCGGCTCAGCCAGTTGAACACCTGGGTGTCCGGATCCCGCGCCTTCGCTCCGGGGAGATTGCAATCATGTCTTTTCAGATCCGCCGAAGCCGGGCGCCCGGCACGTTTTCCGCCTTGCTGTTCGCCCTGGTGCTGGGCTGGCAACCGCTTGATCCTGCCTGGGCCACGATGGACACGGTGCTTGCGAGCGAGCGGCAGAGCCTTGCCGACAGTTGCCGGGAAATGGAGTTTCTCGACGGTTTCGCCAGGGAGGTCGACGTCAACGGCGATGCGCAACCGGATGTGCTGGTCGACTATGGCCAGCTGAAATGCGACGGCTTCCAGTCGAGCTTTTGCGGGTCTGGCGGCTGCACGCAGAACCTCTATGTCCAGCGCATGGGCGGCGCTTACGACAAGGTGGCGGAATTCCTCGCCCATGATCTGCGCTTCGACCGCCCGTCGCAGGCCTCGTTCCTTGCCGTCCTTCATGGCGGCTCCTGCGGCCGTTCCGGTGCCGAGACCTGCTACAGGCGCTACAGACTGGCCGGCTCCGGTGTGCAAGGGCTGCACGAGGAGCCGCGCGATCGCTGGTTCTTCGCGGCGGAGCCGGCGCCCGTGGCGATGTTTGAAGCCGCGAGCGGCGACGGGATGCGGCTCGTGTGCGAGGGCGCATCCGTGCGTATCCATTATGGACCGACATGGATGTGGAACGAGGATGGCTCGGTGAGCGATCACGTGCGGGATCTGGTGAAGCCGCAGGGACGCCTCGAGATCGAGATCGAAGTCGACCGTGGACAGGCGACCCGGGTGCCCTTCTCCATCGACGAAGGGTCGCGCACACTGTTGTCGCCAAGCCTGGCGAGCGACCAGCCGTTCTTTGCCCAATTGATGCGGGGGCGGGCCGCCGTGTTTCATCTCGGCGGCTCGCTGGAGCACATGCGCTCGTTCCCGCTTAAAGGGTCGTCGAAGGCGGTCGGCGGATTGCTTGGCAACTGCGGCTAGCGCGACCGAACCCGGCGCTAGTCGTCAGGCGAGCTCTCTTCCAGCAGGCGCTCGGTGTCATCCGCCTCCACGACCTTTCGGGCAATGCCGAAGGAAAACCCCTGGCGGCAGAGCGCGGCAATCTCCTTGCGCTGCCGGTCCGCGTCCGCCTCGCCCCTGCGCCAGGGACCGAAGCGCCTCTTGCGCGCGGCGATGCAGGCGGCGGCAAGGTCTCCCCCCTCCTCTTCGGCCATCAGGTGTTCGGCGAGTTCGCTCTCGACACCCTTGGCCTGAAGCACCGCGTTGATGCGGCGCGCCGAACGGCCCTTGCGCCGCTCCGAGGCGATGCGGGCCTCGGCGAAGAGGCGGTCGTCAACCAGACCCGACCTGACGCAGCGCTCCACGGTGCTGGCGATTATGTCGTTGAAATCGGCGGGGTCGAGATCGAGTTCGTGGGCCACGCGCATGACCTTGCGCTCCAGCACCCGGCGCAGGTTCTCGCGGCTCGATCCGTATCTGTCGAGATAGTGCAGCGCCGACTTCATCAGGCGCTCTTCCGTCGGCGGTCTCGCCGGGCGTTTCATGCCCCGTCGTGGAGATCGACGGAAAAGCGCATTCCGTCAAAACCCGGCTCGACCCCTGACGGCAGTTCGGCGCACAGCGTGGCATAGTCGAGATCGACATGCATGTTGGTCAGAATGGCATGCTCCGGCGCGGTGCGCGCGATCCACCCAAGCGCTTCTGACAGCGAGAAATGCGAGGGATGCGGCGTACGGCGCAGTGCGTCGATCACCCAGATCCGCAGTCCTGCGAAAACGCTTTCCACGCTCGCCGGGATCTCCTTGACATCCGGGAGGTAGGCAAGCGGTCCGAAGCGGAAGCCGAGAGCGGGAATGTCGCCGTGCTCGACCTCGACCGGCAGGAACGGGATCGGCCCGCCCGCCCCGTCGATGCTACCGGGTTCCCCCGCCACGATCCTCATGTCCTTCAGGATCGGCGGGTAGCTCGACCCCGGCGGGGTGACGAACCCGTAGTAGAAAAGCTCGTGCGCGCGGCGCGCGGTCAGCGCATCCATATGGACGGGAATGAGCTTGCGGTGGGTGATGGCCAGCGGCCGCAGGTCGTCGATGCCGTGAATGTGGTCGGCATGGGCATGCGTCACCAGCACCGCGTCGAGATCCGTGACCCCGGCATCGAGCAATTGCTGGCGCAGGTCCGGTCCCGCGTCGACGAGCACCGTCGTCGTACCGCCCGGCCCGTGCCGCTCGACCAGCAGCGCACAGCGCTTGCGCCGGTTTTTCGGCTCGTTCGGATCGCAATCGCCCCAGATGTTGCCGACGCGCGGAACGCCGGCGGACGAGCCGCATCCCAGAAGCGTGAAATCGAGCCTTGCTGCCGCAGCCATCGGTATCAGCCCCCGGCTGACGGGTTGAAGCGCGCCGGCACGCGGGAGAACAGGCGGAAGAAATTCTCCGTGGTCTGCCGCGCCATCTCGGCCTCGGCAACCCCGCGCGTCTCGGCCAGCACCTTGTTGGTATGGGCGACATAGGCGGGTTCGTTGCGTTTTCCCCGCCAGGGCTGCGGCGCCAGATAGGGCGCATCGGTCTCCACCAGCAACCGGTCGGCGGGAAGTTCGGCGGCAATGGCGCGCAATTCGTCCGAGCGCTTGAAGGTCACGATGCCGGAGAACGAGACATAAAGCCCGAGCTCGATGCCGGTCACGGCCAGGTCACGGCCGGACGAGAAACAGTGGAGCAGAGCCGGAAAAGCCCCCTTCTCCGTTTCATCCCTGAGAATGGCGGCCATGTCCTCGTCGGCATCGCGTGAATGGATGACGAGCGGCAGACCGCTCTCGCGTGCCGCTGCGATATGCCGCCGCAGTCCTTGCGCCTGCGCCTCGCGCGGGGCCTTGTCGTAGAAATAGTCGAGCCCGGCCTCGCCGATGGCGACGACCTTTTCGTGCTGCGCCAGGCGAACGAGATCAGCCGTCGTGACGCCGGTTTCCGCCTCCTCGCCCGCGTTGTGCGGATGGGTGCCGACCGAGCAGAAGACGTTGTCATGGCTCTCCGCGAGCGCCCGGATCGCATCGAAGCGTGCGACCCGGGTGCAGATGGTCACCATCAGGCCCACCCCGGCCTCGCCGGCGCGGGCGATGATCGCGTCGCGCTCGGCATCGAAGTCCGGAAAATCGAGATGGCAATGGCTGTCGACAAGCATCACTTCGCCCCGTCGTCGGGATGTTCCGCTTCCACATAACGCGGGAAGACGCCTTCCGGCTTCGGAAGAGCGCGGCCCGGGACAAGCCGGCCGCCGCTGCCCAGCGAGGCGAAATCGCGTCCGCCCTCATCCAGTGCCAGCAGGTCGAGCAGCCGTGCCGCGCTTCCCGGGACGACCGGCTGGGCCAGGATCGACACCTGGCGGATCACCTCCGCCGTGACATAGAGCACCGTGCCCATGCGGTCCGGGTCGCTCTTCTTCAGCGCCCAGGGCTCCTGACCGGCGAAATAGCGATTGGCTTCGGCGACGCAGGCCCAGACGACGGAAAGCGCCTGATGGATCGCCTGTCTTTCCATCGCCTCGCGCGCAGCCGGCAGCATCGCGTCGGCCTGGGCCAGGATCGCCTCGTCCTCCGCGGTGAACGCACCCGGCTGCGGCAGGCGTGCCTCGCAGTTCTTGGCGATCATTGACAGCGAGCGCTGCGCCAGGTTGCCAAGGTCGTTGGCGAGATCGGCATTGATGCGGTTGACGATCGCGTCGTGGCTGTAGTTGCCGTCCTGGCCGAAGGGGACTTCGCGCAGGAAGAAATAGCGCACCTGGTCGAGGCCGTAATGGTCGACGAGCGCGAAGGGATCGATGACGTTGCCGACCGACTTCGACATCTTCTCGCCCCTGTTGAACAGGAAGCCGTGCGCATAGACCCTTTTCGGCAGCGCGATCCCGGCCGACATCAGGAAGGCCGGCCAGTAGACCGCGTGGAACCGGACGATGTCCTTGCCGATCACATGCAGGTCGGCCGGCCAGTAGCGCCAGCGCGGGTTGTTCTCGTCGGGAAAGCCGGCAGCGGTGATGTAATTGGTCAGCGCGTCGACCCACACATACATCACATGGCGCTCGTCGCCGGGCACCTTTACGCCCCAGTCGAAGGTGGTGCGCGAGATCGAGAGGTCCTTCAGGCCGCGCTTGACGAAGCTGACGATCTCGTTGCGCCGCTCGTCCGGGCCGATGAAGTCCGGATTGGCCTCGTAGTGGGCCAGCAAACGCTCCTGATAGTCGGACAGGCGGAAGAAGTAGCTCTCCTCCTCGACCCATTCCACCGGCGAGCCCTGCGGTCCGTAGCGCACGCCGTCAGCGCGCAGCTCCGTCTCGCCTTCCTGGTAATAGGCCTCGTCGCGCACCGAGTACCAGCCGGAATAGCTGTCCTTGTAGATGTCGCCCCTGGCCTCCATGCGGCGCCAGATCTCCTGGCTGGCGGCATGATGGCGCGGCTCGCTGGTGCGGATGAAGTCGTCGTTGGAACAGCCGAGCGCGCCGACCATCTCGCGGAAGCGGGTGGCGTTGCGTTCTGCCAGGTCCTGGACCGGAATGCCCTCCGCGCGTGCCGTCTGCAACATCTTCTGCCCGTGCTCGTCGGTGCCGGTCAGGAAGAACACATCCCGGCCGTCGAGTCGCTGGAAACGCGCGATGGCGTCGGTCGCCAGGGCCTCATAGGCATGTCCGATATGCGGGGCGCCGTTGGGATAGGAAATGGCGGTCGTGACGAAAAAGGGGGTGCGTTCGGTCATGGCCTGTCAAAGGGTCCGGCGTTCGGGTGGCATGTCATAGAGCGTGCAAGCGTCGGCGAAATCAGGGGCGCGCGGCGTCGGCAAGATCGCGCAGTGCATTGAGCACCACCTGCTTCCTGTCGAGATTGAAGGCATCCGCCTCGCGGGCGGCGCGGGTGGTCTTTTCCCATACCTCGCTGACCCTGACAAGGCGCGGGAGAGGCTGCCCCCGGTGTCCGGAGATCAGGGCGTGCAGATGCTCGCCGACGAGATCGTGGAACAGGCTCCAGGCATCGTCCGCGCCATGCTTCGACACCTGGTCGGCCAGCGCATGTGCGGCGGCCGTGTCGAGTTGCGGCAGGTGCGAGACAAGACCGGCGAAACTGTCTGCCAGCGCGATTGTGTCGCCATCGGCAAGGGTGATCGCCTTGCGCAGGGAGCCGTGGGCGAGATCCGCGGCACGCTGCGCCGTACGGCTCGACGGCTCGGCGACGCCGAGGCTCGCCAGGCCCGCCAGCACTTCCTCATGCGCGAGCTCGCGCATGGGCAGCAGCCGGCAACGCGAGCGGATTGTCGGCAGCAGCCGGCCCGGCGCGTGCGACAGGACGAGAAACAGGGACCGGCGCGGCGGTTCTTCCAGAACCTTGAGCAGGGCGTTGGCGGCATTGCTGTTCATGTCGTCGGCCGCATCGACGATACAGATGCGCCAGGACCCTTCCGAGCCGGTCGAACCGAAGAACGGCACCGTCCTGCGGATTTCGTCGACCGTCAGGTCCTGTTTGATCTTGTCCTTTGACTTGCGCTTGGGATCATAGGGCCGTCGCAGATGGAGAAGCCCGGGATGGGCTCCGCCCGCCACCTTGCGAAAATCGGGATGGTCGGGCGCCAATGTCAGATCCGTGGCATTGAGCACGTCCGGCGCGGCGGGGTCCGGATACGCCAGCGCGAAACGGGCGAACCGGAAGGCGAGCGTCGCCTTGCCGATGCCCTTCGGCCCGGCCAGGATCCACGCGTGATGCATGCGCTGCGAGCGATAGGCTGCCAGCAGGGCCTGTTCGGCCTCGGCATGGCCGAGCAGCGTCTCGCGCGCGCGCGGCAGCGGGATGTCTTCCAGGGCGTCCGCCTCGGTGACGAGCGGGTCGGCGAGTTCATTCATCCGCGTGCGTCCAGGTCGTTGGCGAAACGGGTTCTCACCGCGCTCCAGATTGCCTCTTCCACCTCGTCGGCGGGTGCCGTCCCGTCAACGACAAGAAACCGGCCCGGCCGGCTGTGCGCCAGCTCCAGGAAGAGCTCGCGGCGGCGGGCATGCACCGTCTCGCCGTCGGTCTCGAAGCGGTCGGGCACGGGTGCGCCCGCCGTGGCGCTGCGGGCCGCGACCCGCGCCAGGCCCGTTGCCGGCGGCACGTCGATCAGCACCGTCATGTCCGGACGGTGGCCGGCGACAGCCAGCGTTTCCAACCGGTCGAGAAAGCCGGTGTCGACGCCGGCCTCGCCCTGGTAGACGCGGGTGGAGTCCGAAAACCGGTCGCACAGCACCCAGCAGCCGGCCTCGAGAGCTGGCCGGATCGTCGTGTCGACATGGTCGGCCCTTGCGGCGGCGAACATGACCGCCTCCATCTCCGGGCCGAGCGGCTTGACGCGTCCGCCGAGCAGCATCCGCCGGATGGTCTCGGCCCCGGGCGATCCTCCCGGTTCGCGCGTCACCAGCGCCTCGACGCCGGCCTCGTTGAGACGCGCCTTCAGCCGCGTGATCTGCGTCGACTTGCCCGCGCCCTCGCCTCCCTCGAAGGTCAGGAAACGGCCCGTTCTCGCGATTGCCGCCTCATCCTTCATCAAGCCACCATCCGAACAGGGTTTCGCGCAGGACATCTCTCGCCCGGCCGGTCACCGTGCCGCGCTCCACGGCGCCCGCGGTGACGAGCGGCGCCCGGTAGACGACGGTCTCGCCCCGCAGGACACGGAACTCGCCAACCTCACGACCACGCTCTACCGGGGCCGACAGGGGACCCTCGTAGACGGCCCGCAGGTGATAGTCGTGGCGGTCTCCGCGCGGCAGCAGGATCTCCACGGACCGGTCGACCCTCAGGGGTACCTGGGAAGCGGTTCCGCCAAACACGCGCGCCTGCGTAACCGCATCGCCAGCGGCATACAGCACCACCTCCTCGTAGTCCTTCTCCAGGCTGTCGAAGAGATCGCGCAAGGCATCGCGGCGATCATCGGAGGTCTTGTGGCCCGCCACGACCCCGACGAGGCGTCGCGAGCCGCGCAGCACGGATCCGATGCCGTTGAAGCCTGAAGTTTCGGAATATCCGGCGACAAGGCCGTCGAGCCCGGGAATTTCCGCGAGCAACGGGTTCTTGTTGCGCTGGAAAATGCCGTTCCAGGTGAAGTCCGGGGCGCTGAAGAGCGTGTAGTAGGGCGTATGTCGGGAGAGCACATAGGCGGCAAGGTGTGCGAGATCGCGCGCGCTCGTGTGGGCGCTTGCCGCCTCGTAGCCGGTCGGGTTGGCAAAACGCGTGTCCGTCATTCCCAGTTCGGCCGCCCGGGCGTTCATGCGGGCCGCGAATGCCTCCTCGCTGCCGGCCATGCCCTCCGCCAGCACGATTGCCGCGTCGTTGGCGTTCTGGATCAGCAGCCCGCGCAACAGGTCGATCACCGGCACGTCGCTCTTGAGTCGGGCGAACATGGTGGTGACCCGTGCCGGCGCACCGCCCGTGCGCCAGGCATGTTCACTCACCGGGAATGCCTGTTCCTGGGTGATTTCGCCTGCCGCCAGGGCATCGAACGCGATGACGGCGGTCATCAGCTTGGCGGAGGAACCCGGCTGAAAACGCAAGTTGGCGTTGCGGTCGGCAAGCAGTGTGCCCGTGGTGAAGTCGAGCAGCAGCGCCGATGTCGCATCCGCCGGTTTGGCCGTGTCCTGGGCCCTTGCCGGTCCCGCGGCGGAAACGACGACCGGCAGGAGAAGTGCAAGCATGAGGCCGGCCTTGCGGATCACACGGCGCATTGCGGCCATCTGATCTGCCTGCGGGATGTGTGCGTGCGGCGGGTTTGCGTGCGGCATCGCCCTTGCCCCGGCATGCGCCGTCATGCGTCCTGCTCCTGTCGCCATCCTTGCCTTGCCGGCGAAAACGGCCGGCGCACACCCCGCGCCTTGCGGCGCAGGGGCGAAACATACCGTCTTGGAGTGGGTACGCCTACCGGCTATTTGCCGATTGCCGAACTGTTTCAGCGCGGTGCGCGGGCAAGATCACGCGGTGCCACGCCGCCGGAGATCGCGTCGAAGGCGCTGTAAGCAGCCTCGATCCGGGCCGTTGCATGGTAGGACGAGATCGCCGATCCGCGTGCGAACGTGCTCGGCTGACCCAGATAGGCCGGACCGGGTGCCGTTTCGCGCTCGCCCGTCAGGCTGAGCGGGCCGTTGCCCTGCCCCGTTCCGCTCTCGTCGTAGCCGAGCGCGGGCTGGGCGGCGGACACGTCCGGCGCGGGAGTGGAGAAGGTGTTGAGCGAGGCGACCCGCACCGTCGCGGCGCCTGCCTCGAAGGCGGTCGCCGGATCGAACGCGGCCGTGACCATCCGGCCGAAATCGCCCGATCCCGCGAGAACCGGACCGTAGGGGCGGTTGCGCGGTACGGGGGCCGGGCCGATGGCGACGGGGACCGAGGGCTGCGGATCCGCCATGGCAAGCATGGTGCCCGGCATGGTCGCGCCCGGCTCGACGGCGCCCGGGCCGCGATAGGATGCCATAAGGAAGGCCTCGTCCTTGCCGTGCAAGGGGGCGCGGCCGATATACTCGACCTTGACCTTCGCAACGCCCTTGCTCTTGTAGTCGAGCATGGTCGCGACGCGTTCGGAAAGGTCGATCGTGCGGTTACCGTGGAACGGGCCGCGATCGTTGACACGCACGATCAGCGAGCGGCCGTTCTTGACGTTGGTCACTTTGGCATAGGACGGCAAGGGCATCGTCGTGTGCGCGGCCGTCAGCGCGTTGCGGTCGAAGATCTCGCCATTGGCGGTCATGCGGCCGTGGAATGTCGGGCCGTACCAGGAAGCCAGCCCCTCGGACTGGTAGTTCGGGTCGAGCTTGGGACGATACCATTTGCCGGCGACCTTGTACGGCTTGCCGACCATGTAGCGACCGCCGCCCTTGGGCACCGGCTTGCCGCCATCGACCATGCGCGGACTTGCCGCGACGCCGTATTTGTCTTCGCTGAATTTGACCTTGCCACCGCTTTTCGGCGCGGAACCGCAGCCGGCCAGCGCCAGGCAGAGAGTGGAGACCGTCACGAACGCAAGCGTGCGGGGCGTCGCAAGTCGCGACAGTCCACCCGCACCCGGCAAGGGTGTCATGTGACGGGAAATCCTGGGGTTTGCGCTCAAGTTCCGGCGGTTGTCCGCCAGTGCCTTGTCGTTCGTCATGCTGCCGCCCTACTCGATACCTGAACCGGCGGATTCCGGAGCCGTGAAGACGGCCCCGCATGCATCCGGGACGTTTTCACAACAGCTCGCGTTCCTCATGTCCACTGCCGGCGGAAATCCTTCCCGCCGGTCCGACATGTCCGGGCACTGCCATCGTCCCGACTTCACCGTGTTGGCGACCCTCAGTGGCCGCATTCCGCGATGACGGGATCTGTTCCTCGGCAGTGCACGCCGGTCGGACCCGTTTTCACGATGCCGCCCCCCAAATGGCGCATCACGACACGAGTACCACAGCGTCTCTTACTGCAAGGTGAAGACAGGGTCGATAAGCTGACCGCGCAAGAAAACCGCTTTTCCACCGACCTGTAGCAAAAGGGCCGCAGTTCCCGGATCCGTCGAACCCCGATTGCCTGCCTGGGCGGTGCCGGTTCAGTTTCCGATTCTGGCGCGCCCTGACAGACCGTCGTCGCGTTTCCAGAACAGCATGTCGCCCTCTCCCTTCGACAGGGTGAAGCAGAACTGCTTGCCGTCGTACCAGCTCTGCCACTTCTGGCAGAGGCGATTGCCCCTCACCCACCATTTGCCCTGGTCCTTGGGCTGCATGAAGCGACCGAGGCCGACGGCATCGCCCGATCCGTTCACAAGGCCGTTGGACTTGTAATAGAGCGGAAATTCACCGCCGAGCGGGGTCTTGAGGTAGACGCGCTTGCCGGCGACGGTTTGCAGGATCTCGCGCTCCGACAGCGGGGTTCGGGCCTGCGCGACGGTTGCGGTGGCCGCGCAGGCCGCCAGCGCGAACACCGCCGCGCGTGCTGAAAACTGCCTGGTCATGCCTTGTCTCCCGGATATCGATTGCTGGGCGAGCGGCGGATCACGCCGCCCCGGCTCTCTCCATCCCTCGGTACGGACGGGGCGGCGAAGCGGATCAGGAGACGGCAGGGCGGGACCTTCGACAGCGGCCACGCCACCGCGATCTTCAGGCGATCTCGGGCGACCTCGGGCGGGCGCGCCTGTTCGTGCGGGATTTTTCGGCCCGGCACGCACTTGTGTGACGCCGGTCACACAACGTCTGCAGGGGCTACGCTACAACGAGGACATGGCGCGTGCCCCCGCGCCGGACGCCGATCAAACGGCGCTGCCGCCGATCCGGTCCCTGCCTCGACCTTCCGGATCGGCGGCTTTCGTTTGCGCGGCGCGAACCCGCCCTCCTCCACCGCAACTCCCCCTTGCCGCTTGACAAGAAGACGCGGCAAGGCGAAACGGGATCGCGCAGGATGGGTGGCCGAGTGGTTTAAGGCAGCGGTCTTGAAAACCGCCGTGCGGGAGACCGTACCGTGGGTTCGAATCCCACCCCATCCGCCACGTTGGCCGAAACAGCCAAAACAGAGAACGCTTTCCCACCGATTTCCCTCCAGAGCCCTCGCGCCGAGCGCGCGGCTTCTCATATCTTTACAAACTGGCGGCACGCGAAGTTCTTCCGACGTAGCCCATCGCTCGACGAGCACCCGGCCTGCAAAAGCGGATCGAAGCTTTGGGCGAAAGGGTAAAGCACGCATCGGAGCGGAGGCCGGAACCAGTCCCGTCTGAGCATTGGCGATCCCTCGCACTTCGCCTGGGCGCAGTCGGCGGGCGTTGATCGCGAGCAAATTCTCAGCGCTTGATATTGAATGATCGTTCCATAACCCTTATATGGGCTGCATGGCTAGACCTAGAACCTTTGATGTCGACACGGCTCTAGACGGCGCAAGCCGTGTGTTCCGCGAACACGGATTCGAGGGCACTTCGGCTCAAATGCTCGTCGACGCGATGGGGATCGGCCGCCAGAGCCTCTACGACACCTTCGGCGACAAATGGCAGCTCTATCTTGACGTGGTGCGGCGGTATGCGATCGCGGAAGCTGGGGAACATCGCGCGGCTTTGCGTACAGGGCAGCGCGCGATCGACGGTATCCGGGCAATGCTCGACCGTGTCGTGCGTGAGGCCGAAGTTCCTTGCCTTGGCGTAAACTCGATTGCCGAATTCGGTTGTTCCCATCCCGAACTCACGGAAATCAATGCAGCGGCTGATCGGGGCCTGCGCGCCGCCATGGTCGAAAGCATCCGAAAGGCTCAGGCCGAGGGTGACATCGCCGTAACGCTCGATCCCGATCGACTGGCGACCTTCCTGATGGCGAGCTTCGCGGGCATTCGGATCGCGGCCCGCGGTGGGGCTCAACCGGATAATCTCGCCAATCTTGGCGAAATGGCGCTTCGGGCAATGCGCTAGCTATATTTTTTGCCCAATAACGGAACGATCGTTCAAATAAGGTGATGTGATGAAAGCAGTTGTAATGAACGGAATCGGAGAGCCGGATCAACTCGACTATGTCGAGCGCCCTGATCCTCTCCCTGGCGCTGGAGAGGTCCTGATCGAGGTGGCTGCGGCCGGTGTCAATTTCATGGACATCGGCGTGCGTCGCGGGATCGCGTGGACGGAAATGCCCAATCCGAAAATCCTTGGCGTCGAAGGCTCCGGGCGCATTGAGGCGTTGGGAGAGGGCGTGGCGGATTTCACTGTCGGGGACCGTGTGGCGTGGGTCTACATGCCGGGAAGCTATGCCGGGAAACTGGTCGCGCCGGCCGCTGCGCTCGTCCGTGTTCCGGACGCCATCGATGACCGAACAGCGGCTGCGGTGATGATGCAGGGATTGACCGCCAGCCACTTCGCCACCGACTTCTATCCCGTACAGGCCGGCGATATCGCGCTGATCCATGCAGCGGCAGGCGGCCTCGGCCTGTTTCTGACCCAGATCGTGAAGCTACGCGGGGGCACGGTGATCGGCCGCGTGTCCAGCGAGGCGAAGGTCGAAGCGGCGCGCAAAGCCGGTGCCGATCACGTCATTGTCGACAGCGAGGGTAAGTTTGCCGAGCAGGTGCTCGAACTGACGAACGGCGATGGCGTGCATGTCGTCTATGACGGCTCAGGTCCAGTGACATTCGCGGGGTCGCTGGCGGCGCTGCGCCGGTCGGGGACGTTCTGCTGGTATGGGCCGGTTCTCGGCGGTCCCGGCCCGATCGACATTATGAGCCTGCCGAAGAGCATCAAGCTCGGCTATGCCGTCTTCGCCGACCATATTCCCACGCCCGCGCTATTGCGTGCCCACACGACGCGCCTCTTCGACTGGATTGCCGAGGGCAAGCTGAAGGTCGAGATCGGCGGCGTATATCCGCTGGCAGACGCAGCGAAAGCTCACAGCGACATGGAAAGCCGCATGACCACCGGCAAGCTTCTCCTTCTTCCCTGACGCAACCCGCCCGCGCAGCGAGGTTCAACAAACCAACAAGGAAAACCATCATGTCAAAGTTTGCGGCCATCGCAGTTATCGCCTCGGCGCTCCTGTCGGGGACGGCCGGCGCCCAAACGGTCAAGCCGACCATCGTTCTCGTCCATGGCGCATTTGCCGATTCATCGAGCTGGAATGGCGTCATCACCATCCTTCAAAAGGACGGATACAAGACTATCGCCGTCGCCAATCCTCTACGCAGCGTCGCAACGGATGCCCGCGACGTTTCGGATGTGCTCGCAAGCATTAAGGGGCCGGTGGTCCTCGTCGGGCACTCCTACGGCGGCCAGGTCATCACGAATGCGACCAAGGGTAACGCCAACGTCAAGTCACTGGTCTATGTTGCCGCCTTCGCGCCGGATGAGGGTGAATCCGCAGCAGATCTCGCCGGCAAGTTCCCTGGAGGCACGCTCGGCGAAGCACTTGCTCCGCCGGTTAAGCTCGCTGACGGTGGCGTCGACCTATATATCGACCAGGCGAAGTTCCATGATCAGTTCGCCCACGACGTGCCGGTTGCGCAGGCGGCGTTGATGGCTGCGGGGCAAAGGCCCATCACGGAAGCTGCATTGACTGAGAAGTCGGGTGAACCGGCCTGGAAGGCGTTGCCCTCCTACTTCGTGTATGGGGATGGCGACAAGAACATCCCGCCTAAGGCCTCTGCGTTCATGGCTTATCGCGCCAGCTCCAAAGACACGGTCGTGGTCCAGGGCGCGTCGCATGTCGTCATGGTCTCAAAGCCTGAGGCCGTCGCCGAACTGATTGAAGAAGCCTCCCGATAAAGTCGTTCGGCAGATGAAAAGGGCAACGGCGCTAGAGCGCCGTGGCTCGCTGGTCCAGCTACGTCCGCGGGCAGAGAAGTCCAAGCCGACGATATAGCCGAGATTTCCTTCTTCCTCACGCGATAACGAAAGGAACTGCCATGGATACAAAGGGACAGATCGAACGCCGAACATTCATCGCTGGGGCGATTTCCGGTGCGGCAGCTTCGTTGCTGCTCAGTAGCGAGGCGATGGCCCAATCGAGTCAGCCGCCCTCACACGCGCCGGCGACTGGCTTCGCTCCGCTCAAGCATGTCCGCACGGATCTGCTCGAAATCTCTTATGCAGAAGATGGCCCCTCTGATGGACAGGTTGTGCTGTTGTTGCACGGATGGCCATACGACATTTTCAGCTACGCAGAGGTCTCGCGACTTCTAGCGCAGGCGGGCTACCGGGTGATCATGCCCTACCTGCGCGGGTACGGTCTGACCCGGTTCCTTTCGGATACCAGTAAGCGCAACGGTCAGCAGGCCACCTTCGCCGTCGATATGTTCGATCTCATGGACAAACTCGGCATCCGGCAGTTTGTGGTCGGTGGCTACGATTGGGGAGCACGGACCGCCTGCATCATGGCCGTGCTTCATCCAGACCGCGTCAAAGGGCTCGTATCGGTCAGCGGTTATCTGATCGGCAGTCAGGCTGCCAACGCCAAACCGCTTCCTCCAGCGGCAGAGGAGCGCTGGTGGTATCAGTTCTACTTCGCGACCGAACGCGGTCGGGAAGGTTATGCCGCAAACAGACACGCCTTCGCCCGATTGATCTGGCAAACCGCATCGCCCCGCTGGGCATTCGACGATGCGACCTTCGAACGGTCGGCCGTCGCACTCGACAATCCTGATCATGTTGCACTCACCATCCACAACTATCGCTGGCGCTTGGGGCTTGCCGAGGGCGAGGCGCGCTATGACGCCATTGAACAGCGTCTTGCGACATTCCCCCCCGTTACGGTGCCGACGATCACCATGGAAGGTGATGCCAATGGCGCGCCACATCCAAGGCCGGAGGATTATCGCAGCCGCTTCACCGGTCCTTATCAGCATCGGTTAATCGAGGGAGGTATCGGTCACAACTTGCCGCAGGAAGCGCCGCAGGCGTTTGCCCAAGCGATCATCGACACCGCGGGGACAGTCGGAAAATGAGGGGCGTCGGGTGGTTGCGTCTTGGCGCTGTAGCGACGACCGCGAGCCATCGCAGTGGGCGCGTCGTTGCTCGCAATAAAGCCAGATAGCGCGAATGTCCCACCCTTTTATGGGGTGGCTATTCCGAAGGGCTGCCGAAACTGACAATTCATCGCTCTGCGACAGAGGATGCCCCGCTCGATGAACTGCGCAGTGTGCTTGGCAATTGGATCGCGATCGGAGCATTCAGGCGTTATATCCGCGCGTTCCCCGATGGCGCGATTCTCATGAAGCCGGCTTGGAAGTGCGAGCGGTGAACAAGCTTTCCTTCGGCCACGGTTCCCGGAGCGGCGACGACCGTGCAAGTCATGGTGAAAGATGCGGCGCGCTATCCTGATTCAGGAGGCTGAGGCTATGGGCGAACAGCATAAGTCATCTGCGCCCCACCCGATGAACCCCGCCGAGCACCCTCTATCACCGCCGGAAGCCGCGTAATCGACGCCAAAAGCCACCGATTGCCGCGAAATGCGAAATAACCGCATAAACATCAGAGGCTTAAAACGATCTCATAGTTCTCATCTTCGTCGGGCGCGGCCCGCCACGTCGGCCCGCCTTGCCTCGCACTTCCTCGCAAACCTCGACAGTCCTATCGACGGGCCAGTTCATAGGCCTTGCCGAAAAGGACCCGGCATCGGGCATAGACGCTGTCGGGATTCACGACGCAAACCCAGTGCATTCGTCCATAAACGGGATGCGGCAAGATTTCGTCGCGAGCGGTGTAATCGAAATTGGCGGCTTCGAGAGCAGAGCGAGAGGTGTGGTCGGGGAAGAGGCCCCCAAACGTCTCCCGGTCAAGCGCGATATTCAGCCGGAACGACCCGTCGCCATCAAGCCGGGCAAAACTATCGTACTCGGTGTCTCGTGTCACAATGGTGGCGAAGGGCATGCGCCTCTCTGCGCCTCTAAAAAAGAAAAGATCGGGCGTGCTGGTATCGACGTGAACATCCGAACCAAGGGAAACAATGTCGGACCTGATGATTTCCTGCGAGGGCATACGGAGCTCCAGTTTAACCAAATTTGGCTAAACGAGGCATAGCGTATTTAGCCAAATTTGGCTATGGGGTTCTGAATAAAGGCTGGACCATCATGAACGTCACCCGTCTGCTCGTTCTGGGCACGATCCGATACCTCGGCACAGCACATGGATATGCGGTTCGCCGCCAGTTGGATGACTGGCGCGTCGAAACATGGACGACGGTAAGGTCAGGATCGGTTTATCACGCGCTCGGGCAGCTACACAAAGAAGAGAAGCTAGCGACGTGTGGCAGCGAGGCCGGTGCACGGGGAGCGGAACGGACGGTTTTTTCCCTGACCCCTAGCGGGGAAACGGAGTTCTTCTCACTTCTGGAAAAAGCGCTGGGAAGCTTCGACCTTCCTCAACTGAGCGCCGGCATTGCTTTCCTCGGACAACTTCCGCCCAGCCGAGCCCAAAGCCTCCTTGCATCCCTTCATGAGCGTCTCACCGCAAATAAAGTGTTCCTCCAAAAGCTGGCGGAGACCATGCCAAATGACCAAGCAGTGCCGCGCACTGCTGATCTTCTGGACCTATGGGCCGGCAATCTTGAGGCGACGGCTCGGTTCGTGGCTCGGCTCAAATCGAAAAATATCAGCGAGTAGGCGGACCAGGCAGCGGGATCGCTCAATCTGATCCCGTTGCGTGCCAAGGCGAGTTTGACGTCTGCCATGTAGTTGCTGGGATACTTTTCGCATCATCGCGCGACGGCCCTTAAATGCTTGAGTTTGTTGAAACCTCTCTCGGCCGGATAGCTCTCCGCCCCGCGGCAGAACGCGTCATGAATGTCGCCATGGGCGGGTCGATCATCGCGGCGTGCCTGCTGGCGTTTCTCTAGTCGCCGCCGCCGCCGCCCCCTTTCGGTCCGCGCTTTTGCCTCTTCGTCCCGGAGCGCCGTCCGGCCACATCGACAAGACGCCGGAAAGTCGGGCATTCCATGTGAGAAGGCGCGGGGCAGTCGGCGACGTGGCGCAGCGTGTCGCGCAGCGCGGCGAGTTCACCGATCTGCCTGTCCAGCTCGTCCGCCTTTTCATGCAGCAATGCGCGCGGCAGGTCCGGGGCGCCGTTGCCGCCGAACATGCCCGATATCTCGTCCAGCGAGAAACCGGCCGACTTTCCCATGGCGATCAGCTTGAGCTGCAGCAGCACTTCCGGCGGGAACTGGCGCCGCAGGCCGCTTCGGGCGATCGAGGAGATCAGCCCGACCTCCTCGTAGTAGCGCAGCGCCGAGGGGCGCATGCCGCTGCGTTCGG
The DNA here is from genome assembly GCF_965276915.1 of Stappia sp. Taxonomy (GTDB): domain Bacteria; phylum Pseudomonadota; class Alphaproteobacteria; order Rhizobiales; family Stappiaceae; genus Stappia. Next base: position 3,206,839 of record NZ_OZ255709.1, on the reverse strand, counting down.
CGACCTCGCCGATGTCGAGAAATTTCATGCTTGACCTCAAGTCGACTTGAATTTGTAGCCTGCCCTCCCTGAGCGTTTCAGGCAAGAGGAGCCCGACATGAATCCCGCAAAGTCACCCGCACCGGCCACCGCCAATCGTGCAAGCATGGTCGTTCTTGGTCTCTCGATGCTGCTTGCTTCCTTGGGGACGAGCATTGCAAATATCGCCCTGCCCGCGCTTGCGGAGGCTTTCTCGGCGCGCTTCCAGGACGTCCAGTGGGTCGTTGTCGCCTATCTGGCCGCGCTGACGGTGTCCGTCGTCGTCGCGGGGCGGCTTGGCGATATTTTCGGGCTGAGACGCATGCACCTTGCCGGCCTCGGACTGTTTTGCCTGGCCTCGTTGCTGTGCGGGCTCGCGCCGGATCTCGGGTTGCTGATTGCCGCCCGGACGCTTCAGGGTATCGCGGCCGCCTTCCTGATGACACTGACCATCGCGCTTGTGCGCGAGACCGCGAGCCCCGCGCGGATGGGGCGGGCCATGGGGCTGATGGGCACGGTGTCGGCGATCGGCACGGCTCTCGGCCCTTCGCTTGGCGGCGTACTCGTGTCGTCAACCGGCTGGCAGGGCATCTTTTTCGTTCAGGTCCCGGTTGCCGCGGCGACCCTTGTCCTGGCCTTCGTGTCGCTGCCGCGCGATGCGGAACGGACGAAGCCGGCCGCAGCCGGCCTCCGCCCTGCCTTCGACCTTGGCCGGGGAACGGGCCTGGCGCCGGCCCTTCTGGTCAACATCCTGGTCGCGGCGGTGATGATGACGACGCTGGTCGTCGGTCCGTTCTATCTCGGTCTCGCGCTGGGCCTGAGCGCCATGGCCGTCGGCATGGTCATGTCGGTCGGTCCGGCGATCTCGATCCTCAGCGGCCTGCCCTCCGGACGCGCTGTCGACGCATGGGGCACGCGGCCGGTGCTCGGCACCGGGCTGGGACTGCTCGCCGCCGGGGCGTTCTCCCTGTCGGTGCTGCCGGGCCTGATCGGCGTTGCCGGCTACGTGCTGGCTGTTGCGGTCCTGACGCCGGGCTACCAGCTCTTCCAGGCCGCGAACAACACGGCCGTCATGGCCGATGTTGCAGGAGACCGGCGCGGCGTGGTGTCGGGGCTGCTCAGCCTGTCGCGCAATATAGGCCTCATCCTCGGCGCATCCGCGATGGGGGCCGTCTTCGCCATTGGCGTGGGCACAGGCGATTTCCAGGCGGCCTCCCCCGGTGCGGTGGCCGGCGGCATGCGGCTGGTGTTCGGTGTCGCGGGCGCGCTCATGGTGCTTGCCATCGGCATCGCCTTCGCGCGCCCCGTCCTGCGGAAAACGTCGTGACAGCGGCCCGGGTCGGCGCCCGGGATCAGCCGACCCGATGCAGACGCAGCGGCTTGGTCGCCTCGCGCCGGATGCGGCCTTTCGCCTCGAGATCGAGCTGCGCCGCCTTCAGCCACCAGCCGGCCTTCTCGCCGCCGGGAAACAGCTCCTGCGGCAGCAGAGGCAGCAGCTTTTCCTTGGCCTCGGCCACGCTCAGCCCCGGCGGGCGGGCCGGCAGGACCGCCAGAAGCGCGTCCCGCATCGCCTCGTATTTGGCCTTGTCCACCCGGACCACATGCCCCGGAGAGGTGAAGTTCTCGATCTCGATCTTTTCAGCTTTCGGCGCCATTGAGACGACCTCCGACATAAGTGATTTCCGGTGAGCGGAAGCCCATGGCGACCCATGCCGCGAGTAACCGCAGGACAAACGCAAGGGATGACCGCCCGCGCTCCGTTTCGCCCCCTTCAGCTCCCTCGATACGGTCGCGATAGACGGTCAGCCAGTGCCCCCTGGTGAAGTCGAGAAACATCGCGGTGTTGCAGCAGGTCGCCACGACACGCCGTGTCGGCGATCCCGGATCGAGGCGGTGTTCACGAAGCAAGGCGGCGCCGCGCGCGCAGCGCACACGATCCTTCCTGTACAGCGTGCAGGGCGTTTCGCCGTTGGCATCGAGAATGGGGGCTGCTCCCGGCAGGGCCTCGAGCAGCCGGCCCGCCTTGCGGCAGCTGGAACACCGGCAGGCGGTGGTGATGATGGGCGACCCCGTCACCTCAAGCGCCACGGCCCCGCATCGGCAATTCACGGCCCGGGTTTGCGCCCTCGCCTGGTTCATCGCGCATCTCCTCATTGAAAACTAGACTAGACAGTCCAGTTTGATCGGTCAAGGCCGCCATGCTAGGTTCGCGAGATCGCAGGGGACGCGCCGGACAACCGGACGCGGGGCAAGGGGAAACCAGGATGAGCGCTGGCGGCAAGGCCCGCATGGAACGGACCCGCAGGGCGATCCTGGACGCTGGCGAGGCGGTGTTTCTCGAACATGGCTTCCTCGGCGCCAGCATGGACCAGGTGGCCGAGCTTGCCGGCGTTTCGAAGCAGACGGTCTATGCGCATCTGCAAAGCAAGGAAGCGCTGTTTCTCGAGGTTGTCGGCGGCATGACCGGCGGCGCCGGCGACAGGCTGGCCGAACAGGTCGCCGATCCGCAGGTGGACCGTCCCCTTGCCGATTTCCTGCTGGATTTCGCGCGGCAGCAACTCGAGATCGTCCTCACCCCTCGCCTGATGCGGCTGCGGCGGCTGGTGATCGGCGAGGTCGGGCGGTTTCCCGATCTCGGCCGGATGCTGCACGAACGCGGCCCCGGGCGCTCGATCGCGCGGCTTGCCCGCGCCTTCGAGGCCTATCGCGACGCCGGGCATGTTGCCATCCCGGATCCGCGCGAGGCGGCATCCCACTTCAACTGGCTGGTGATGGGCGGCCCGGTCAACGCCGCGATGCTGCTGGGGGACGAGGCCATTCCGGACAAGGACGACCGACTTCGCCATGCCCGGGAATGCGTGCGCATATTCCTTGCGGCCTATGGGGCGTGGGATGGATCGCGGCTGCCCCCTGATCCGGTATAGCGCCCATCGATCATCGCTTGCTTCGAAATGAACGCACACACTCGCCACGCACCGAAAGGCGGTAGCCGGTCTCCAGGCTTTCCGTCAGGCCAAGTTCCTTGAGGCGGCGGATACGGGTCTTGAACGCAAGCTTTTCCAGTTCCATGTCTGCAGCCAGATCAGCTGCCGGGACGCCGGGCCGGCTGGCGATGAGGTCCATGGCGCGCGCCGTCCAGCCTCCCTCTCTGGCCCGTGCGTCGATGGCGTCGAGCCGCGCGGCGACGCCCGCGAGTTCTTCGACGGAAAGCGCGGCCTCCGCGCGCAGGGCGACACGCGGATCCTCGCCGAGCCAGGAAATCTCGATCCGTTCCAGTTCTCCCGCTTTGCCGCTGGCGAGCCATGCGCGCAAGGCGGCAGCGTCGGCGAAACCGGCCATGCATGCGTCCCTGTCGGAAAGTTCCGCTTCGCCAACCGGGGTGATCGCCCCGATGCGCAGGACGCCGACGGCGGTACGCAGCGTGCCGCCGGGCTTTACCGTCCGGCGTTTCCAGCGGCGGAACTGCAGGGAGATCTCCCCCGCCCTGATCCTTTCGAGGATCTCGCGTTTTATCAGCATCGCTCCCTCTCCTGCCCGAGATCGGTGCATCCGGGCGGCAACATGATCGGGAATGACCGCTCCATGTTCAACCGTCGCGTGCGCGGCGAGCGGCCCGACAAGGAAACTGCTCCTTCCGGCGCAGTTCATTGACCCGGACACGCGGCAGGCCGGATGAATTCAGACCGGCTCCGAAAACTCATCCTGCAACCAGTCAAGCAGGGCCTGCGTTTCCCGGTGATTGCCGGGTCGCGTGCCTCGGAATACCGAGATTTCCGCTGGTCGTGCGACAATCTCGCAGCAGGGCCGGACGAGCTTGCCGTCCTCCAGCAGGCTGCTCACGGTTCGCCTCCATCCAAGGGCGATGCCCTGACCGGCGACTGCGGCCTGCAGCACCAGCGGAAAACTGTCGAAGGTGATCTTGCTAGCGCCTCTTCGCAGCGGCAGGCCCACTGCCTCGAACCAGTCCGGCCAGTCCATCCAGTCCTGCGGGACGACCCGATGCGACAGCAGGGTGAAGTCCGGCAGTTCTGAAGGCCGAAGCGGGAGCGACAGGCTTTCCAGCAGGCCCGGGGAAGCAACCGGAAACACGTCATCCGAGGCGGTGAAGGCAAGGCGGGCGCTGCCGCAGGCGCGCCCCGACGTCTGGATGGCAACATCGAAGGGTTCAACGGCCTGTGTCAGGGGAGCCAGCGAGCTGATGACCCGGATCTCGACCCCCGGATGACGTTCGTGAAAGCGGGAGAGACGCGGCATCAGCCAGTAGAAAGCCTCGCAAAGCTGACAGTGCAACACGAGCCCACCGGGACGGCGCGTGCCGCGAAGCTCGGCCGTTTCTGCGGCGATGTCGGACAGCGCGGCGCTCACGACCCTGCCGAAGCGACGCCCTCCTCGGTCAGGAAGACGGCCCGGTTGCGTCGTTCGAAAAGGCGAACGCCGAGATCCTCCTCCAGCGCGGCAATCTGCTTGCTGACCGCCGTCTGGGTCAGGCCGAGCTCGGTCGCCGCCTGGGTAAAGCTTTCCAGACGGGCGGCAGCCTCGAAGGGGCGCAGGCGCGCCAGTGGCGGCAGGACCCGGGTCATGAGATGCATTCCACAGGCTCATGCCTGTTTGATGATTCTTCATTTTTCAAAAGCGATAACCCCTGCACTTTGTCGGCAATGGAATGGATTGTCGCACGTTTGACGAGGCTTGAACCACGCAAAGCCGGGATCTTTTCGATCCTGCTGGCCGTTCTCTTGCTATCGCTGTCCGATGCCCTGGTGAAAAACACGGGCGGCAGGTTCGCCCTCGGGCAGATTGTATTCCTCAGGTCGCTTGTCGCCGGAGCCCTGATCGCGGCCGTTGTCGGCATGGTGTCACGCGGGATCCGCTTGCGCGTGTGCTACTGGGTCTGGATCCGCAGCCTGTGCCTCACGGCCATGTGGTTCTGCTATTACGCCGCGCTGCCGTGGATGTCCTTCACCCTCGCCGCCGCGTGCTACTATTCCTCGCCGGTCTGGATGGCGCTCATGTCACGGTTCATCCCCGGGGAGGCAGCAAGTCGGCGGCAGTGGCAAGCGGTGCTTCTGACGGCCGCGGGTGTGGTTGTCGCGGCGAACCCGAGGGTCGGAGAGCTGTCGCCCGTCACTCTCCTTCCGGTGATCGCAGCGGTTTTCTATGCCCTGGCGGCGGTCGTGACCCGAAGCCGCTGCCGGGAAGAACCCTCGCTGGTCATGGCACTGAACCTGAACATCACCCTCGTGCTTGCCAGCGGCATGGTCATCGCCACGCGCGCGCTGCTTGCCCCGTCCGACGCGGGCGTTCTCGCCGGTTTGGCATGGTCCCCCCTGCGGCTGGGGGACTGGGTTCTGGCCGCGTTCCTGGGCCTGCTTCTTGCCATCGTCGCAACCGCCGTGGCACAAGCCTACAAGCTGGCGCCCTCTCCTGTCGTGGGGGTGTTCGACAATGGCTATCTGGTGTTTGCGGCATTCTGGAGCGTGGTTCTGATTGGCGAGCCTCCAACATTGCGTGAAATCGCCGGGATCGCCCTGATCGCCTCGGGCGCGCTTCTTGCCGTGCGCCGGCGATGAGGAAAACCCCGCCCGCCCCTGGGGCGTGAACTCATGATTCCGATGAGAAACGGTATGAAGGAACGGGACTGGAGACCACGCCCTGGGCCGACCGGCTGGCACGCGGTATTGAGATCGTCCCGGCAAAGGTTCGAGGAAGTCCCGGATGTCCTTTGAAAACTGGTTTGCCTTCACCATCGCCTGCATCGTCCTGACGCTTGTCCCGGGCCCCAGCGTTCTTCTCGTTGTCGGTCAGGCGCTGACAAGGGGCAGGAAGGCCGCCCTGATGTGCGTGGCCGGCGACCTGATCGGCGGCATCGTGCTGATGCTGCTCTCGTTCCTGGGCGTTGGCGCCATCCTGGCGGCGTCCGCGCTCCTGTTTCAGGCGGTCAAGTGGGCGGGTGTCCTCTACCTGGCCTGGCTTGGCTATCGGCAGATCTCCGAGGCCAGGACGGGAACATTCGAATTGCCCGGGCAGGACGCTGTCTCGTCCGGCTGGGGGAGCCTTTGGGCCGGAACGATCACCGCCATCCTGAACCCCAAGGCGATTGTCTTCTACATGGCCTTTCTGGCGCAGTTCATTGATCCGGCAGGAAGTCTTGCCCGGCAGATGCTGATCCTGACCGTGACCTCGACGATTGTCGTGGCGGTTCTCCTCTCGGCTTACGCCATCATCGCGATCCGCGCACGCCAGGTCTTCGCAAGCAGATCGGCAAAGCGGAGGATCGGCTATGCCGGAGGTACGTTCCTGCTGGGCGGAAGCCTGTTGATGGCAACGACACGCTAGGCGCAGGCACGCGCCTGCCGTCCACCTTGCCGTCTCCGGCCACTCATCCCCTGCAACCGAAGGGCAGGAACGAGCCGGTGATCCCTTGCGAGACGGCCATCATCGACAGGGTGTCGGCGGCCTTGAGCTCCGCCGCGCTTCTCGGACACACGCCGGCAGGCGTCGAACACCCGCCGGCGATGAAGCGCTCGTTCCCATCGATGAAGTCATGGCCAAGCCCCTCGCGGCCCTGCCATTCGACGACCTTGCGCCAGGCCTCGCCATAGAGCGTGCATTTCTTCTGCGACCAGGCATCGGCGGTGGCGGTATTGGCGGCGACGAGCGGCGAAAGCAGCATGGCGAGCGAAAGCGCACCGACAACCGTGTTTCGGGCAAACCGCGTTCCGGCAAGGGTCAGAAATCTAAAATCGTGCTGCATCAAGGTCATGGCCTCATGTCATGATACCTGTCTCTGGCCGGCATCCGGCCCCGCCACGGCCGGTACTGCCGAAGCCGGGCCACAAGATGGCACGTGGCGCATTCATGTCGCCGTCCTGCCGCGCCGTACGGCCAGGCGGAGCTGCTTTTCCGTCTCGACGAGAGCCAGGAAAACCACGCCGATCGCGACGACGAGGGCACCGTCGGCGAGCGGTACCGGCCGGGTCCCGAAAACCTGCTGCAGCGGCGGAAAATAAGTGATGGCGAACTGGGCCGCGGTGATGGCGCCAACGCAAAGCCAGACCACGGGCGTGCCGCGCACGGCCTTCCAGGTGAGCGAGGTGCCGTAGATGTTGCGGATGAAGAAGAGGTGGAAGATTTCCAGCGCCACCAGCGTGTTGAGCGCCAGCGTCCGGGCCAGTTCCTCCGAATACCCCTGATCGACCGCATAGGTGTGGATGCCGAAGATCGCGCCGAGGAACAGGAGCGAGACCACGACCACGTGCCAGATCAGGCCTGCGCCCAGAAGCGGCTCTCCGCGTGGTCGGGGCAATCGCTTCATCGTGTTCGCCTCGGTCGGCTCGAACGCCAGCGCCAGTCCGAGGGTGATGCCGGTGATCAGGTTGACCCAGAGGATCTGCACCGGCGTGATCGGCATCGAAAGACCCAGAAAAAGCGCGACGATAATCGTTGCCGCCTCGCCGCCGCTGGTCGGCAGCGTCCAGCTGATCACCTTCTTGATGTTGTCGTAGACCGTGCGCCCCTCGCGCACCGCCGCCACGATCGAGGCGAAATTGTCATCGGCCAGAACGAGATCGGCGGTTTCGCGCGCCGCGTCGCTCCCCTTGCGGCCCATCGCGATGCCGGCATCGGCGCGCTTGAGGGCCGGCGCATCGTTGACCCCGTCGCCCGTCATCGCGACGGTCAGACCATGCGACTGAAGCGCACTCACCAGCCTCAGCTTGTGCTCCGGGCTGGTCCTGGCGAAGACATCCGTATCAAGGACGATGGCGGCCAGTTCCGCCTCGTCCATGGCGTCCAGTTCCGTGCCGGTGATCACGCGGTCGGGATTGGCAAGCCCTATCCTTCCGGCAATGGCCGCTGCCGTCCCGGCATGATCCCCGGTGATCATCTTCACCCGGATACCGGCCCTGTGGCACTCGATGACAGCCGCCACGGCTTCCGGTCGCGGCGGATCGATCAGTCCGACAAGACCAAGCAGCACCAGGTCTCGGCCAAGCACCTCCGCCGACAAAGTGCCGCCGCTTTCTGCCGTCCGGCCGGACATGGCGAGCGCCAGAACGCGCTGCCCCTTCGCCGCGATCGCCTCGACCTGCTCGTGCCAGAAGGCCGCGTCCAGCGCCTCGGTGGCGCCACCGGCGCCGCGCTGGCCCGCCGCCATCGCCAGGACCTGTTCCGGCGCGCCCTTCACATGGATCTCGCCGACGCCATCGGGGTTGCGGTGCAGCACCGCCATGTAGCGATGGGCGGCATCGAAGGGGATGGTATCGAGGCGGACCCAGTCGGCGAAGGGACTGGCGCCCTCGCCGGTGATCTTGCCGGCAAGCGCTTTCAGCGCGCCTTCCATGGGATCGCCTTCAGCGCGCCAGCCGTCCTCGCCGGGCAGCAGGGCCGCGTCGTTGCAAAGGGCGGCAGCACGCGCGATTTCAAAGAGGACCGGATGGGCGGCGGGATCGACATCGGTTTCCCTCGAGACGAGCCGCAGGGCCCCGTCCGGCGCATACCCCTCCCCGGTGACGCCGTAGACCTCGCCGGCGGCGGACAGCGAGGCGACGAGCATCTCGTTGCGGGTCAGGGTGCCGGTCTTGTCGGTGCAGATGACCGAGACGGAGCCGAGCGTCTCGATCGCCGGCAGCCGGCGGACGATGGCGTTGCGACGGGCCATCGCCTGCACGCCCACGGCAAGCGTGATGGTCAGGACCGCCGGCAGTCCTTCGGGTATCGCCGCCACGGAGAGCCCGACGACCGACATGAAGACGTCGGTGAAGGCCATGTGGCCGACGAAATAGCCGTAGACGAGCAATATCCCGGCGATCAGCAGGATGAGCACCGTGAGCCATCGCGCAAAGGCATCCATCTGGAGGATGAGCGGCGTGGTCAGTTGTTCGACCCGGGCAAGCATGCCGCTGATCCGGCCGATCTCCGTCTCGCCGCCGGTGGCCACCACCGCGCCGAGCCCGGTTCCCGCCGAAACCATCGTGCCGCTATAGGCCATGCAGGTACGGTCCCCCAGCGGCGCGGCGACGGCGACGGGCGCCAGCTGCTTTTCGGCCGGCACGGATTCGCCGGTCAGGATCGCCTCGTCGACCCGCAGCCCCCTCGCCTCGATCAACCGCAGGTCGGCGGGGACCTTCTCTCCCGCTTCCAGCAACACGATGTCGCCGGGGACGAGGTCCGCGCTGTCAACGCTGCTTCGGCGGCCGTCGCGCAAGACGGAACTGTGCGGCGCAAGCATGTGGCGAATGGCGTCCATCGCGGTTTCCGCACGCCCTTCCTGGACGAAGCCGATGACCGCGTTGGCGATCACCACGGCGAGAATGACGCCTGTATCGACGAAATGGCCGAGGCCCGCGGTGATGACGGCCGCCCCGATCAGCACATAGATCAGCACATTGTGGAAATGCGCCAGAAAGCGCAGCACGGCGTTGCGACGTGGTGGTTCGGGCAACCGGTTCGCGCCCCGCTCGGCGAGCCTTTGACGCGCCTCGTCGCAGGAGAGGCCGCCTCGTTCCGTGCGAAGGCCCGCGATCACCTCCTCCGGCGCCATCGCGTGGGCCGGCCTGTCACGGTCCATCGAGGTGATGTCGACGTCGCTCATGCATTCCTCAAAAGCCTGGTTGCACCGCAGCAAGACTGACGAAGCGCCGCGCCTGCGTACAGGCAGGAAAACACGTAGCGGCGGCGTCAACCGGTCTTTTCCGTCGCCTTGCAGACCTCGTCCAGGATCCAGTCATGGACGCGGTTGGCGGCCGGTGACGGTGCCTCCTGGCCCATGTGGATGAAATACCCCCTCCCGCTTGCGGCGACGTCGGGCACGGCCGGCACCAATCCGCCCTCTTCCAGCAGGTCGTCGATCAGGCCGTGCCAGCCGAGTGCCACGCCGAGGCCCGCCTGCGCGGCGCGCACGACGATGTCGTAGCTGGTGAAGCTGGTGCGTTCGCTGTCGGAGCGCGCGTCGATGCCGAAATGGGCGAACCAGCTTCCCCAGTCATACCAGTGCGAGGTCGGCGGGGTGGCCAGGCTGAGAAGCGGCAGGCCGACGAGATCGGCGGGACCCGCGAGCCCCGGATGGCCGGCCAGAAAATCCGGGCTGCACACGGCCGAGACCCGCTCGTCCATCAGCTTCGTCTCGCGTGCCTCGATGTCGTCTCCCTCGGCCATGCGGATCGTCAGGTCAACGCTGAGCCCGGCGGCCAGTTCCGGCTGCTGCGAGGTCAGCATGGAAATGTCGATCGGATGGATCGCCTCGCGCAGGCGCGCCAACCGGGGCAGCAGCCAGAAGGAGGCAAACGCGAAATCGACGGAGACAAGCACCGAAGGGGTTCGCTTGCGATGGGTGAACCGGCGGAAGTTCGCGGCGAGGTTTCCGAGCAGGGGCTCGACCGTCGCCAGCAGCTCGGCCCCCTGTTCCGTCAGGCGGACGCCGCGATGGGTGCGCTCGAACAGGGTGATCTGCAGGCTGTCTTCAAGGTTTTTCAGACGCTGGCTCAGTCCGGGCTGGGAAATGCGCAACTCGCGCGCGGCGGCCGACAGCTGGCCATGGCGTGCGACCAGCACGAAGGCGCAAAGGCCGGCCGCGTGCCGGCTCATCATGATATAATCAAGGCTTATATCACTCATAGAGAAATCTCTGTGGAAGCGCCGGGTTCAATCCGCCAAGCTAAGAAATCCATTAATTCATCAGTTTTGCGGCGGGGGCAATGCAGAACAGCGGGACAGACGAAAAGACACAGGCGGCCGGAGGGCGGCCGAACATTCTGATCTTCATGGTGGATCAGTTGAACGGGACGCTTTTTCCCGACGGCCCGGCCGACTGGCTGCACGCTCCCAACCTGAAACGACTTGCCTCCCGCTCCGTCCGGTTCGCCAATGCCTACACCGCCTCGCCGCTCTGTGCACCGGGCCGTGCCTCGTTCATGTCCGGCCAGCTGCCGTCGCGGACCAGGGTCTACGACAATGCCGCGGAGTTCGCCTCCGATATCCCGAGCTATGCCCATCACCTGCGCCGCGCGGGCTACCAGACCTGCCTTTCCGGCAAGATGCACTTCGTCGGGCCGGACCAGCTGCACGGGTTCGAGGAGCGGCTGACCACCGACGTCTACCCTCCCGATTTCGGCTGGACGCCCGATTATCGCAAGCCCGGCGAGCGGATCGACTGGTGGTATCACAACATGGGTTCGGTGACGGGCGCGGGCGTTGCGGAGATCAGCAACCAGCTCGAATATGACGACGAGGTCGCCTATCACGCGACCCGCAAGGTGCTCGACCTTTCGCGCGGCAACGACGCCCGTCCCTGGTGCCTGACGGTGAGCTTCACCCACCCGCACGACCCTTACGTGGCGCGGCGGCGCTACTGGGACCTCTACGAGGACAGCACACACCTGCTGCCGCGCGTTCCGGCGATGGACTACGCGGCGCATGATCCGCATTCCAAACGGATTTTCGATGCCAACGACTGGCGCTCCTACGACATCACGGACGAAGATATCCGCAGGGCGCGGCGCGCCTATTTCGCCAATGTCTCCTATGTCGACGACAAGATCGGCGAGATCCTCGACGCGCTTGAGCGAACCCGCCAGGAGGCGGTGATCCTGTTCGTTTCCGATCATGGCGACATGCTCGGCGAGCGCGGGCTGTGGTTCAAGATGAGCTTCTTCGAAGGCTCGGCCCGGGTGCCGCTGATGGTGTCCGCGCCCGGTCTCGCGCCGGGACGGATCGCCGTGCCGGTCTCGACGCTGGACGTGACGCCGACGCTGTGCGCCCTGGCCGGAGTGCCGCTCGACGAGGTGGCGCCGTGGACGGATGGCGAGAGCCTGCTGCCGCTGGCCGGGGGCGCAGCGCGCGCTCGCCCCGTGGCGATGGAGTATGCGGCGGAGGCCTCCTATGCGCCGCTGGTGGCGCTGCGCGAGGGGCGGTGGAAATACACGCGCTGCCGGCTTGACCCGGAGCAGCTCTTCGATCTCGACGCCGACCCGGACGAGCTTTCGAACCTCGTCGGCGACCCGGCCCATGGCGAAATTCTCGAACATTTCCGGTCGCTTGCCGAAAGCCGATGGGACCTTGAGCGATTTGACGCGGAGATCCGCCAGTCGCAGGCCCGCCGGCTCGTCGTCTACGAGGCGCTGCGCAACGGCGCGCATTTTCCCTGGGATTACCAACCGCTGCAAAAAGCGAGCGAGCGCTACATGCGCAATCACATGGACCTCAACGTCCTGGAGGAGAGGCAGAGGTTCCCCCGTGGCGAATGACCTTCCCGCCGCGATAACAACAAGCAAAAAGGACCAGACCAGATGAGTGTGAAACCACCCCTGCTCGACCTGCCGATCAAGATCGCCAAACGCGGTTTCTACAACGGCTTCATCCTTGACGTGACGATCACCTCGAAACTGGCGGTCGGAGCGCTGGTCCTGTGGGCGGTCGCCTTTCCCCAGCAGGCGAGCGACGTTCTCGCCGGCTTCAACAGCTTTATCCTCGCCAACTTCGCGCTGTGGTATTTTTACGTTATGGCCGCCTTCGTGCTTGCCTGCATCGTGCTCGCGCTGTGGCCGACAGCCGGGCGCATGAAGCTGGGCGGTCCCGACGACAAGCCGGAGTTCTCGCGCTTCTCCTGGTTCTCGATGATGTTCGGTGCCGGCATCGGCGTGGGCATGCTGACCTGGGCGGTGGCGGAGCCGATCTACCACTTCAAGAGAAACCCGGACGTGATCCAGGGACTGGCGACGAGCGGCGGGGCCGACAACGTGCTCAACGCCTTCAAGTGGTCCTACCTCCACTGGGGGTTCTCGGCCTGGTCGTCCTATGCGATCGCCGGCCTGGCGCTCGGCTTCTTCGCCTATCGCCGCGGGTTGCCGCTGACCATCCGCTCCTCGCTTGCTCCGCTCTTCGGCCGCAGCCTGTCGGGTCCGGTCGGTCATGCGATCGACATCGTCGCGGTGATCGCAACCATTCTCGGCGTTGCCCAGATGCTCGGCTTCGGCGTCGAACAGTTCGTTGCCGGCATGGCGCGCATCGGCATCGGCGACTGGCTGATCAACGACAAGGGCACGGCCTCCTCGCTCGGCATCATCGTCGCCATCGTCATCATCATGGGTGCCTCGACGCTGTCGGCTCTGTCTGGCGTCGGCAAGGGCATCAAGTGGCTGTCGAACCTGAACATGGTGCTCAGCACCTTCCTGCTCGGCTTCTTCCTGCTCTTCGGTTCGACCTGGTTCGGCCTCAACGCGCTGTTCGTCGGCGGGTTCGAATATCTTATGGCCCTGCCGTCGATGATCTTCACGGTCTATTCCGGCGAGGGCGAGACGGCCAAGGCACTGGAAGGCTGGCAGGGTGCCTGGTCGGTCTTCTACTGGGCCTGGTGGGTGGCGTTCGCACCCTTTGTCGGGCTCTTCCTCGCCCGCATCTCCAAGGGCCGCACGATCCGCGAGTTCGTCGTCGGGGCGGTGATCGCGCCGGCGATCATGTGCTTCGTCTGGTTCGCCTTTGCCGGGGGAACCGCGATCCAGATGGAACTCAGCGGCGTCGCGGGCGGCGCGATCAACTCGGTGCCGGACGGCGACAAGATCTTCGCCATGACCGGCCTGATGCTGTCGCCGGTGCTTGGCTGGCTGATGGCGGTGCTGATCGTCGTGCTGCTGATGACATATCTGATCACGTCGGCAGACTCCGCCGTGCTGATCGTCAACACGATCAATGCGGCGGGCGACGAAGGGCCCAAGGCGCGGCCGCACATCCTGTTCTGGGGCGTCTCGCTGGGAGTGGTCGTGGCGGCGCTGCTGCTGGTCGGCGGGCTGAAGGCGATCCAGACGGCGATGGTGATCGGCGCCCTGCCCTTCTCGCTGGTGATGGTCCTGATGTGCGTGTCGCTTTTCAAGGCGATCTATCGCGACGGCATGCGCGAGCGGGCCGGACTGCAGACCACCTACGGCGAGGTCACCTGACCCGAGACCGGCGGCGCCTCACGGTGCCGCCGGTTGTCGCAAAACGAGCCGAGGTTTTGCGCAATTTCGAACAAAGAATTGCGAAAAATTGCGCGTTTTTGTATCGAAATTGATCGATATCAGTTCAAGCGTCACCCGTGCGCGGGCATCGCCGGGACTGGTCCTCGCCCTGCAGCGGACTGCGGCGCGAGGTCTTGAAATCCCCGCACACATGATCCCACCAATACCCGAGATAGGAGCGCTCGGCACGGGCGCTGAAGACCTCCGGGGCGCCGCGCGCCAGCTCCGGCAGGCGCGTCCAGGCGACGTTCGGAAAGGTGTGGTGCTCGTTGTGATAGCCGGTGTTGAACAGCAGCCGGTTGATCCAGCCATAGGTCGAGCGGGTGGGCGCGTCGACGTCGTCGCCGGGATGCTCGCTGAGCGACTGGCCGAGATTGGAGATGCCGAACTTGCCCAGAAAGATCGACAGGGCCCAATTGTGATAGAGCCAGCCGAACACCCCGAAAAGTGACAAGAGAGCGACGTTGACGGCGAGCGACCAGGCGATGAACAGGCGACGCTGCCAGAGCGGCGCGCGGGTCGAACGGACATGCCGCTCGCCATCGCGGGCGACGCGGCCGGTGAGCCGCTCGTAGAGGCGGGGAAAGATCTCGTCGGAGATGATGAAGCCGAAGGGCAGCAGGTGGACGACAAGCGTCGCCACCGTCAGCACCCGCTGCAGGCGCGGCCGCCCCTCGACCAGCATCTCGCGCGCCTTGAAGGCGCACAGGTCCTCATGCTCGTAGTCGCGCTCATAGTCGCCGATGAAGGGATGATGGCTCGACAGGTGCTCGTGCTGGTAGGTGAGCTGCTTGCCGAAGGAGCCGAGAACCGTTTCCAGGCCGAGATCGAAGGCAAGCTTCGCCTTGTCGCCGCGGAAGATCAGCCGGTGGGCGGTCTCGTGAACGAGCGCGCCGGCGGCGTGGATGACGAACTGGCCGAACAGGAAGGCCGCGAGGAAGACGACCAGCAGGTTGCTGTCCGATACCGCCCAGGCCATGCCCCAGTGCAAGGCGAGGAGCAGCGGCACGAAGAGCGCCGTGCGCCGGTCGGGGCCGGCAAGGTCCCGCAGGCCGGGATGCGCCTTGAGGGTCTCCTTGCGCATTTGCAGGTGCCGGCGCGCCTGCGGCGAGATGCTTTCGCGGGTCTGTGCTTCGCCCATCGTCCCTGTCGCCTGAACGGTTTTCATGAAATGTCCGGTTTTCCCACGTTCCACGGGCACAGGGTGGAACGCGACAGGGAGCGGATGTCAAACGGAATTCGCTCCCGCACGCTCCGCCGCGACCTGAGACCGCGCCTTGCGGGCAGAAAGTGACGTCGGGATATCCGGCAATTTTAGCGCCTGGCTTAAACAGCCTTTCACGACTCGCCAATAGTGTTGGATGGTGGGGGTTCGGAGGTTTGAATGGGTCAGGTTCGCAAGGCTTTCGCCGCTACATTTGTTGTTTTCGCGGTTGCGGCAGCCATCCAGGCGGGTGCGGTCCCCGGCGCGCGCGCCGACACGGGCGGCATCGAGACGGTTCACGCGCGCTCGGCCGGCCCGGACCTGGACGCCGTGCGCCGGGACGTCGGCGACCTTGCCGTTCTGGCGCAAAAGCACATCGGCGAGGCGGGCCTGCGCCAGGCGCTGAAGGATTTCAGCGGCGCACCCTGGGTCCGCGATGCCAATGGCCTGCATCTTTGGGGCGTGACCGTTTCGGGTGTAAGCTGGTTCGATACCGGCCATCCGGAGCTTGTCGGCATCGATGTGAGCAACATCACCGATATCGAGGGACGCTTCTGGGCGAAACTGGCGGTGCAATCGGCTCTGGGCACCGGCGACAAGGTGTTCCTGCTGCTGTTCCCGCATCCGAAGACCGGAAAGTCGGCTGTCGGCTTCCATAGCTGTTTCGCACTGGAGGACGGCGAACGCGTTCTGTGCGCGGGAGCATTCGAAGATGCGTCGAGGTAGAAAGCTGGCCGGACGCCTGCGTTTCTCGAACTGGTCGATCCTGGCGAAGGTGATGGCCGCGCCGCTGGTGATGCTGGTCGCGCTGACGCTGATGACGTTCGTCGCGTGGCAGACGCTGAAGACGCAGCGAACGGCGATCGTGTCGGGGATTGCCGAGTACGAGGCGGCGCTTGAGCGCGCCTATCATGTCTCCCATCACCTCGCCAGCGTCGAGGCGAACCTCTACAAGCTCTCCATGTGGAGCGAGATCGGCGTGCGCGGCGCCGAACTGGAGGGCACGCTGCGCGCCATTTCCTACTATCTCGACATCAGCGATACAGACATTGCCGAGATGCAGGAGGCCGGGCTGTCGGGAGCCGACGAGTTGCGCGCCGCATTCAAGACCTACAAGCAGAACACCTCGCAGGCGGTGCTCCTGATCCTGCGCAACGCCACGCTCGGAGCAGTCGCGACACGGGGCGGCCACCAGGCCTATGCGCGGGTCGAGGGCCTCGCGCAGACCGTCGCCACCCGGGCCTCCAACGATTTTCGCGAGGCGAGCGAGCGCACGTCGGTCATGTCCGACCGCCTCGCCCGCGATTTCGTCGTGGCCGCCGCGCTGACCGGCCTGATGGCGATCATCGTCAGTTTCGCCGCCTCGCGAATGATCACACGCCCGATCCTGGGGCTGGTGCGCACGGTCCAGTCGCTGTTGCGCGGCGATCTTGCCGTGGGCGTGCCCTTTGTCGAGCGCCGCGACGAGTTCGGCCGCATCGCGGTCTCGGTGCGCGAGTTGCAGCGCGTGATGGTGCAGAACCGGGAACTGGCTGACGAACGCGAGCAGAAGCAGGCGGAACTGGAACATATCGCCAGCCATGACGGGTTGACGGCGGTGGCCAACCGCAAGGCCTTCGACACATTCCTCGACGCGATCTGGCAGAACACGCAGGACGGCGAGGAATTCATCTACCTGCTGGTCGACCTGGACAGCTTCAAACCGATCAACGATGCCTATGGCCACGACGCGGGCGACGCGGTGCTGAAGACGCTGGCGCAGCGCTTCCGCGAACTGACGCGGCCGGGCGACTTCGTCGCGCGGCTCGGCGGCGACGAGTTCGGCATCATCGTGCCGGTGACGGACCACCGGCGCGACCCGGAAACCATCGCGCGCCGGATCCTCGAGGCAACCGCCCGGCCGATCTCGTTCAACGGCAGGGAACTGCGCGTCGGCGCCAGCATCGGCGTCGCCTGCAGCCGGGATGTCGCCGGCGCGGCGCACGAGCTGATGGCCGCCGCCGACCAGGCGATGTATGTCGCCAAGCACGAGAAGCGCCCCTCCTACTCGATCTATTCGCCGAGCATGATGCCGGAGCGTTTCGGCCTCGACGACAAGGAAGAGATCGAAACGGCGCTGGAACGCGGCGAGTTCGTCATGCACTACCAGCCCAAGGTGCGGCTGGGCACCGGCGGGCATGCCGGCTTCGAAGCGCTCGCCCGCTGGCAGCATCCGGAAAAGGGCCTGTTGCCGCCGTCCTACTTCCTGCCTCGAATCGGCAGTTTCGGGCTGCAGGGCGATTTCACGGTGGAGGTCGCGCGGCAGGTGTTTGCCGACCTACGCCGCTTTGCCGCGGCCAGGCTCGACACGGGCGGGGTCGCGATCAACCTGGACGAGGCGACGCTGGCGACGCGCAGCGGCATGGATGCCCTGCGCGGCCTGTTCTCCGAAAACATCGACCTTGCCGGGCTGATTACCCTGGAAATCACCGAGGACGTGTTCATCGCCCGCTCCGCCGACATCATCCGCGACAATGTGGAGATGCTGGCCGGGCTCGGCATCCGCATCTCGATGGACGACTTCGGCACCGGCTACGGCTCGTTCAAGCACTTGCGCGAGTTCACCATCCACGAGTTGAAGATCGACACCCAGTTTGTCGCCGGCATCGGCCGCGACAAGTCGTCGGAAGTGATCATCGACGGCTTCCTGGCGATCGCCTCGGGCCTTGGCGCGGATGTTGTCGCGGAGGGCATCGAGACACCGGAGCAGCAGCAGTACCTGACCCGGCGCGGCTGCCATTTCGGCCAGGGCTTCCTGTTCTGCCGTCCCCTGCCCTTCGAGGGCGCGGCCGCCTATCTGGAAGAGCGCGCGCCGCAGGCCCGGGAGAAGACGAAAGTCGGCTGAGGCGCGGCGTCTGGTGCGCGCAGGCCGGACAGCCCCTTGCGCAAAATGCCGTCCGGTGTCGCCTCCTTGAATTTTCCGGCCCCGGGGCCTTGTCTAATCCTGCCGGCATCGACCATCATCGGCGCGACTTTTGCTTTGCTCGACAAGGACCCGCCGATGACCACCCGCCTCTCGTGCCGCCCGCTTGCGGGCCTTGCCCTTGCCGCCATGCTCCTCGCGCCCCTGCCCGCGCTCGCCAACACGCCGTGCGGCGGGGATTTCGGCGCCTTCCTGAACGGTGTCGCCGAAGAGGCCCGCGCCAAGGGCCTGCCGGACGCCGCCATCCGCCAGACCCTTTCGGGGGCGCGGATCGACCGGACGGTGCTGTCGCGCGACCGCGCGCAGGGCGTTTTCAAGCAGGACTTCCTCACCTTCTCGAAGCGCTCGGTGAGCGGCTACCGGTTGAAGCACGGCGCCGGCAACATGAAGAAGTTCGCCAAGGTCTTCGCCAAGGCGCAGGCCGATTACGGCGTGCCGGCGCCGGTGATCACCGCCTTCTGGGCGCTGGAGACGGATTTCGGCGCGGTGCAGGGCGACTTCAACACGGTCAACGCGCTGGCGACGCTCGCCCATGACTGCCGGCGGCCGCATCTGTTCCGCCCGCAACTGATCGCGGCGATCGAGATGGCGGCCCATGGCGACCTCGACCCGGCACGCACGACCGGCGCCTGGGCCGGCGAGATCGGCCAGGTGCAGATGCTGCCCGAGGACATCATCCGCTTCGGCAAGGACGGCGACGGCGACGGCCATGTCGACCTCAAGAAAAGCTCCGCCGACACGATCCTCACCGCCGCTGGCTTCATCAGGAACCTCGGCTGGCGGACGGGCGAACCCTGGCTCACGGAAGTGAAGCTGCCGGCGAACCTGCCATGGGAAAAAACCGGGCTCAACTTCGACACGACCGTCGGCGAGTGGGCGAAGGCAGGCGTTACGGCGCGCGAGGGATCGCTGCCGGCGGCCAGCCTGCCCGCAGCGCTTCTGATGCCGCAGGGGCACAAGGGGCCGGTCTTCCTGGCCTATCCGAATTTCCGCGTCTATCTGGAGTGGAACCAGTCCTTCATCTACACGACGACGGCCGCCTATCTGGCGACGCGGCTTGCCGGCGCCAGCCGCTACGATCCGGGCAACCCGGATCCCGGGCTTTCGGACGCCGCCATGCGCCAGTTGCAGGAAAAGCTTGCGGCAAGGGGCCATGACGTCGGCAAGATCGACGGGATTCTGGGCGCCGGCACGCGCGCGGCGGTGCGCACCGAACAGCTGCGCCTCGGCGTTCCGGCGGACGGCTGGCCGACGCCCGCGCTCCTGTCCCGGCTTTGAGGGTCAGGCGCTTTGCGCCAGGAACCGCGTTTCGTCGCGGCGCAGGGTCAGGACCTCGACGCCGGTTCCGGTAACCGCGACCGTATGCTCGAACTGGGCGGACAGCTTGCGGTCGTCGGTGACGACGGTCCACCCGTCCTCCTCTGTCGAGACCTTGCGGGTGCCCTGGTTGATCATCGGCTCGATGGTGAAGACCATGCCCTCGCGCAGCTTCGGCCCCGTTCCCGGCCGGCCGAAATTCAGCACCTGCGGTTCCTCGTGCATGTCGCGACCGATGCCGTGCCCGCAATATTCCCGGACGACCGAACAGCCGTTCCTTTTGGCGTGCCGTTCGATCGCCGCGCCGATGTCGCCCAGATGCGCGCCCGGCCGCACCTGCCCGATCCCTTTCCACATCGCATCGCGGGCGACCCGCACCAGCCGCCGCGCGGCCGGCGAGGCATTGCCGACGAGATAGGTCTTGCTGGAATCGGCGATGAAGCCGTTCTTTTCGAGCGTGATGTCGAAGTTGACGATATCGCCGTCGCGGATGGTCTCCTCACGGCTCGGCACGCCATGGCACACGACATGGTTGACCGAGCAGTTCAGGACATGCTCATAGCCGTATTGTCCCTTGCTCGCCGGTCGCGCGGCCAGGTCGTCGGTGATGAAACGGTCGACGAGGTCATTGACCTGCATTGTCGACATGCCGGCGAGGTCCTGCCCGTCCAGCATCTCGAAAACCGACGCCAGCAACCGTCCCGATATGCGCATCAGCGCCAGTTCGTCCGCGGTCTTGACCATGTCAGGCGACCGCCGCGTCCGCGAGACGCACATGCGCCGTTTCCAGCTGCATCCTGACGATCTCGTTGAACGACAGGGCCGGATTGGCTTCCGCCAGCATGCCGATCTTCATCCAGAATTCGGCCTGCGCGTTGATGGACCGGCACATGACCGTGCTGGCCCGCCGTATGTCCTCGTGCAGATCATCGCCGATCTTGACGATACCCATGAACATCTCCCGATAGCGAGGTGAATATACGTTTCATATATGATTCGTATATTCTCACGCAATCGCGGGACGGAAGGAACGATGGTGCGCCAGCGCGGTTCGGGACGGTCGCCTACGCGACTTCCGGGTCGGAACGAGACGGCTCGTCGCCCCCCGTGCCGGGAGCGGCGCCCTTGTGCAGGAAGCGGATGCCGGCCTCCTCGCCGTTGAGCCAGACGAGTTCCGCATCGACCTTGATGCCGCGCCTGGGAAACTCGAAGGCAAAGCGATCGCTCAGCCGGCCGTGACCGTTCATGCGCACCCGGCAACCGTTGATGCTGAGATCCTCGACCGTGCAGGCAAGGGAGACGCCGCGATCCACGATGATCGCCGGTATCGCGCAGACCGCTCTGGGAGCCCCGCGGATCTCCCCACGGACATTTGGCTTGTACGGCATGATCAGCTCCGACGGCAGAAGGCCGGTGTGCCGGCCTGCATACGAATTCAATTGTATGAATATTGGTAGCGCAAGTCTCTCAACGGAAGATGAAGACCGACGGTGAAACCGGCGCGCCGCGCGCTCGCACGAATGCACATCCGACAGGGACGACTTGGCGTATCATCAGGAGACGCGGCGTTCCATGCCGGCAGCACACCGGCTTGCAACGCCCTCACACGCCCTCCGCCGCGAGGCGGACGGCCGACCAGCCGGAGGTCCGCGATGACCCGTGCCAACATCTCCGTTGCCGAAAGACGCCAGCCGCTGCTGCCCTTTCTGCTCGCCGCCCTGATGGCGCTGTCGCTCGTCGTCCAGGCGGGCCTCGCGCGCGCCGACGACGGGGTGACGCTGCGCTCCCTGGTCGAGGGCCAGATCGCCGCCTTCCGCTCGGGAGACGCGACCACCGCCTATTCCTACGCGGCGCCTAAAATCCGGAAAATGTTCCCCACGCCCGACCGTTTCATGCGAATGGTGGAGCGCGGATATCCGCCGGTTGTGGCACCGCGTGCGGTCAGTTTCGGCCGGTTGCGCGACACTGCGCGCGGGCCCGTGCAGGAGGTCTACCTGACGGATGCGGGGGGCACCGACTGGCTGGCGCTCTACACGTTCGAGCAGCAGGGCGACGGCAGCTGGAAGATCTCCGGCTGCGTGCTGACAAAGAGCCCCGGCGCGTCGGCCTGAGGCGGCGACAGGTCGCCGAGTTCCCGGTTCTGCGGAGCCAGGTCGCCGGATCTCTATGTTTGCGGCGACACGTCGCCGCGGGCCCAATCCTCGCGCGTCTTCGCCCGGAAGTCCTCGAAGCGGCCCTCCTCGATTGCCGCGCGCATCTCGCGCATCAAGGTCTGGTAATAGGCGAGATTGGTCCAGGTCAGCAGCATCGCGGCGAGCCCCTCGCCGGCCTTCACAAGATGGTGAAGATAGGCGCGGGAGTAGTCGCGCGCCGCCGGGCAGTCGGAGGCCTCGTCGAGCGGGCGCGGATCGTCGGCATGGCGGGCGTTCTTGAGATTGACCTTGCCATGGCGGGTATAGGCAAGGCCGTGGCGGCCGGCCCGGGTCGGCATGACGCAGTCGAACTGGTCGATGCCGCGCGCGACGCTCTCCAGGATGTCCTCCGGCGTGCCGACGCCCATCAGGTAGCGCGGCTTGTCGACAGGCATGGCCGGCGTCGTCACCTCCAGCATCGCCAGCATCACGTCCTGCGGCTCGCCGACGGCGAGGCCGCCGACCGAATAGCCCTCGAACGGCATCTCCCCCAGCGCCTGCGCCGAGGCAATGCGCAGGTCCGGCACGTCGCCGCCCTGGACGATGCCGTAAAGCGCCTGCCCCCTGCCCGGTCCGCCCATCGTCTCAAACTGGGCGCGCGAGCGCTCCGCCCAGCGGAGCGACAGGCGCATGGCGCGCTCCACGTCCTCGCGCGGGGCGGGCAGCGCGATGCACTCGTCCAGCTGCATCTGGATATCGGAGCCGAGCAGTTGCTGGATCTCGACCGAGCGCTCCGGCGTCATCACATGGCGCGAGCCGTCGATATGGCTCTGGAAGGTGACGCCGTCCTCGGTCAGCTTGCGCAATTGCGCCAGCGACATGACCTGGAAGCCGCCCGAGTCGGTGAGGATCGTGTGCGGCCAGTTCATGAAGGTGTGCAGCCCGCCGAGCCTTGCGATGCGCTCCGCGCCGGGGCGCAGCATCAGGTGGTAGGTGTTGCCGAGCACCACGTCGGCGCCAAGCTCCCGAACCTGGCCGGGATACATCGCCTTGACGGTCGCTTGCGTGCCCACCGGCATGAAGGCGGGCGTCGAGACCCGCCCGTGCGGGGTGACGATCTCGCCGCGCCGGGCCATGCCGTCGGTGGCCAGAAGGCGAAAGGAAAAGGGCGCGGTCATTCGGTCACCTTGGGAAAGAGCAGCGAGGCATCGCCGTAGGAATAGAAGCGGTAGCCGTTCTTGATGGCATGCGCATAGGCACCGCGCATCGTGTCGAGGCCGGCAAGCGCGCTCACCAGCATGAAGAGCGTCGAGCGCGGCAGGTGGAAATTGGTCATCAGCGCATCGATGGCGCGGAAGCGGTAACCGGGCGTGATGAAGATCGAGGTCTCGCCGGTGAAGGCCGCAAGCCCCGCCTCCCCTTGCGCCGCGCTTTCCAGGATGCGCAGCGAGGTGGTGCCGACGGCGACAACCTTGTTGCCCCGCGCCCGCACGGCGCGAAGGGCGGCGGCGGTTTCCCCGCTCACCGTGCCCCGTTCGGCATGCATCCTGTGGTCGGCCGTGTCGTCCGCCTTGACGGGCAGGAAAGTGCCGGCGCCGACATGAAGCGTCACCGTGTGGCGGGAAACGCCGCGCGCATCGAGCGCCGCCAAAAGGTCGGGCGTGAAATGCAGGCCGGCGGTGGGAGCCGCCACCGCGCCGTCCTTGTCGGCGAAGATCGTCTGGTAGTCGGCGCGGTCCTGCGCGTCCTCGCCGCGCCTTGCCGCGATATAGGGCGGCAACGGGATGTGGCCGGTGGCGGCGATGGCCTCGTCGAGCAGCGGGCCGGAGAGGTCGAAGGCGAGGAGCACCTCGCCGCCCTCGCGCTTTTCGGCAATGGTCGCGTCCAGCGCGCCAAGCAGGCAGGCGCCGCCCTCTCCGCGCGCGGGATCGTGGGTGAAGCGGACGCGGTCGCCGACGGCGAGCTTCTTGGCCGGGCGGGCGAAAGCCCACCAGCGATCCTCGCCGGCGCGCAGGTGCAGGGTGGCGGAAATGCCGGCGACCGCCTCGCCGCGCGTGCGGGTGCCCTCGAGCTGGGCCGGGATGACGCGGGTGTCGTTGAAGACGAGCGCGTCGCCCGGCTCGAGCAGGCCGGGAAGATCGCGCACCCCGGCATCGGAAAGCACGGGCGCGGCGGCGGTGCGCACGACGAGCATGCGCGCGGCGTCGCGCGGACGGGCCGGCCGCAACGCGATCCGCTCCTGCGGCAGGTCGAAATCGAAATCGTCAACACGCATGGAATTCGGCAACTCGCTGGAGGGGCGGACCCGGCCGCGCCGGTCTGGCGATGGCCCGCGCCAGTGGTTCGTGGCGGACCCGCCACAGGCCACGGCTCTTAGCGGTCCGCCGGAACAGGGTCAACCGCGGCGATCAGGCGCCACCGGCCTCGCCCGCGCGCATCTCGCGCTCCGCCGGGAGCGGGAAAACGAGATCATAGGCCCAGTTGAAGACGAAGGCATAGACCACATAGAAACCCGCGAAGGAGACGTCCATCAGCAGCGCCTGGATGAGCGATACGCCCAGATACCAGGCGATGAAGGGCATCAGCAGGACCAGGAGGCCAAGCTCGAACAGGCCGGCATGGACGAGACGCAGCCACAGCGTCTTGCGCACATCGCCCCTTGTCCGCAGCAGGGCATGGTCGAAGGCGAGGTTGAAGACGTAGTTCCACACGGTGGCCAGCGTCGCGCCGACCAGGGCGACGACGCCGATCTCGTTCACCGGAGCGTGGAACGCCCAGGCACCGAGAGGCGTGACAAGCGCCAGGCCGATGATCTCGAAGGAAATGGCGTGGCGGATGCGGTCACGGGTGGTGCGCATGGGAAAACTCCCTTCCAGGGCTTTCGGGTCGTCCCGAATGTGTGTCCCGGATGGGGGAGGCCGTCCTCGCTTGCCGCTGAGATAAGATCCGCCGCGCGGGTTTCAAGAGCCGGTTGCCGCGCAGGCATCACAGTCATTCGCCACAAGGCGGATGGCAACGGTGGAAAAGGCCGAGAAGCAGTCCGCCGACACCGCTGCATGGCGGCATGCAGCGGCCTATTCGGCCTTGCCGGCGATCAGCGAGGGGTTCTTCGCCAGCCAGTTGTCGGCAAGCGTCGTGGCGCGGCGGCGCACTTTCTCGGAGGCAAGGCCGAAGCTGCGCTCCTGCGCCTCGGTGATCCACATGTTCTCGTGGCCCGCGACGCGGCGCTGGGCGACCGTCAGCCACATCAGCCCGGCCGTGCGGTTGTCGGAGCCGCCGAACTCGCCGTTCGACAAGAGTTCGCCGAGCCGCGCCTGGGCGTGCAGGTGCCCTTTCTGGGCGGCAAGCTTCAACCAGCGCGCGGCCATGTGAGGATTGCGGTCGGGCTCCTCGAGATAGAGCATGCCAAGGTGATACTGCGCATCGGCATCGCCGAAATAGGATGCCGCGTAGGTGAAGATCTCGCGGGCCCGGGTGACGTTGGGCTGGATGGCGCTGTCGTGGATGCCGGTGAGATAGTAGGAGCCGAGCTCGACAAACGCGCTGGCGATGAACGGCGCGCGGGGCGAACTGGGGCTGTCGTCGGCATAGTTGGAGGCGATCTGGCGGAAATACTCGAACGCCTTGATGTCGTCTTCCTTGACGCCGTCGCCGCGCGAATACATCCGGCCAAGCTTCCACGCCGCCAGGGGATGGCCCTGTTCGGCCGCGAAACGCAGGGAATCCAGCGCGCGTTCCTTCTCGCCCGCATAGTAGAAGCGGGTGCCGTTGCGCAGCGCCTCGCCGGGAGAAATGTCGGCATTGTCCCGAACGGCGCCCGAAAGCTTCGCCGCAGCCTCCGCAGCGGTCTCCTGCGCGCTCGCCGAAACCGGCGCCGCAAGCAAGACCGCCAAGGCACACATGACGCCTGACCCTTTAGTCCAACCAGTGATCCGCATTATCGACCGCCTCGCATGCGCCGGACATTCTGCCCCGTCGATCGGCCGTATCGGCCGGTTCCCCGGGAGGCGTGTCCTTCGCGCACGCGCCTTCATCCTTGTTTTTCGCGAGTCCGCGCCTGCCGCGAGCGACCTGGTCGCAAGGGTCGGCGAGACCCGTCGGGTGTGATGACACGCTTCCCGCGTGCCGCCTTCCCCCCCAATTCACCAGGAGTTCAATCCTGGCCTCTTTCAAAAACCGCGCCCCGTCAGGGCACGCCCCGAAGCCCGTTTCAAGGACCCGGCCGGGCCTCGGGAAAGACCCTCGACCCAGTGGAACCGAGACTAGACCGGCAACTGGGCAAGAGTAGGACCTGACCGGTCATTCCGCCGCCGCATTCCCGCCGGGCGCGTCCGGAAGAACTCCACGTTGGCCGTCAAAAAAAGGCCGAAACACGGCAATCGTGACACGATCGGGCCGGTCATTGCAGAGTCCTGCAACACTGTTGCCGGCCGGCCACAGCCCCTCGGCTCCCTGCGAGGGCCAGGGCAATCAGCCGGCGACCACCAGGATCATCGCATTGGCCAGCAGCAGGCCGGCGGCGACAAGTTCCACATGCACGCCGAAGCGCCTTGACGAAGCGGTCATCTTGACTTCCTCCTCCAACACACGGCCGGCAAGCGGAGACCTCGACGCGGTCTCCCCGCGACCTGGATGCAGTCTATCCGAGAGCGGTTGAAAAACGGTTTTCAACGGGCCTGCGCTTGATCCTTGGACGAATCCGTCGCACACGGCAGAATCATGAGTGATTCGGGGCCGGCCACCGCACGCCCCGCAACCGGACAGAGCATGACCACCGCAGACGATCTTTTCGAAGAGGGCTCCGGCCCGGCGACCCAGAAGCCCGCCGCAGCCGACGACACGGCCAAGGCGCCGGCAGCGGCCAAGCGTGCCCGTCCGACCGCGCCGGCGCGCACGGAACGCGGCGACGGATCCGACTACACGGCGGAGCATATCGAGGTCCTGGAGGGGCTGGAGCCGGTCCGGCGGCGTCCGGGCATGTATATCGGCGGCACCGACGAGCGCGCCCTGCATCACCTCTTCGCCGAGGTGATCGACAATTCGATGGACGAGGCGGTCGCCGGCCATGCCAGCTGGATAGAGGTGAACCTCACCGCCGACGGCTGGCTGTCGGTGGCCGACAACGGCCGCGGCATCCCGGTCGATCCGCATCCCAAGCACAAGGACAAGTCGGCGCTCGAGGTCATCATGACCACGCTGCACGCGGGCGGAAAATTCGACAGCAAGGTCTACGAGACCTCCGGCGGCCTGCACGGCGTCGGCGTCTCGGTGGTCAACGCGCTGTCCGAGGAACTGGTCGTCGAGGTGGCGCGCGCCCGCAAGCTCTACCGCCAGACCTTCCGGCGCGGCCTGCCGCAGGGCGGGCTGGAGACGGTGGGCGATGTGCAGAACCGGCGCGGCACCCTGGTGCGCTTCCGCCCCGATCCGGAGATCTTCGGCAAGGGCGCGACCTTCAAGGCGGCGCGCCTGTTCAAGATGGCCCGCTCCAAGGCCTATCTCTTTTCCGGCGTCGAGATCCGCTGGCGCTGCGCGCCCGAGGTGGCGGAGCGCGAGAGTGTCGAGGCGGAGGCCACGTTCCACTTCCCCGGAGGCTTGCGCGACTATCTTGCCGACGCACTGGGCAAGGAACGGCGCGTCATCGACGACACGTTCGCCGGACGCACCAAGGACACCGGCCGGCACGGCTCGGTGGAGTGGGCGATCACATGGTTCGCCGGCGACGGCTTCATCAATTCCTACTGCAACACGGTGCCGACGCCGGAAGGCGGAACGCACGAGGCGGGCCTGCGCTACGCCCTGCTGCGCGGGCTCAAGGCCTATGCCGAGCTGACCGGCAACAAGAAGGCCTCGATCATCACCGGCGACGACATCGTCACCTCGGCCGGGGCGATGCTTTCCGTGTTCATCCGGGAGCCGGAATTCGTCGGCCAGACCAAGGACAAGCTGGCCTCGGCGGAAGCGACCCGGGTGGTCGAGGTCGCGGTGCGCGATGCCTTCGACCACTGGCTGACGGCCTCGCCCAACCAGGCCAACAAGCTGCTGGAATGGGTGATCGACCGGGCCGACGAACGGCTGCGGCGACGCCAGGAGAAGGATGTCGCGCGCAAGACGGCGGTGCGCAAGCTGCGCCTGCCGGGCAAGCTTGCCGACTGTTCCTCGAACCAGGCGGCGGGATCGGAACTGTTCATCGTGGAGGGCGACTCGGCCGGCGGCTCGGCCAAGCAGGCGCGCAACCGCATGAACCAGGCGGTGCTGCCGCTGCGCGGCAAGATCCTCAACGTGGCCAGTGCCGGGCGCGACAAGCTGGCCGCCAACCAGCAGCTCGCCGACCTCGTCCAGGCGCTCGGCTGCGGCACCGGCAAGACCTATCGCGACACGGACCTGCGCTACGAGAAGGTCGTGATCATGACGGATGCCGACGTCGACGGGGCGCATATCGCCTCGCTGCTGATCACGTTCTTCTACCGCGAGACACCGGACCTGATCCGCAACGGACACCTTTATCTCGCCGCCCCTCCCCTGTATCGCCTGACGCAGGGCGGCCGGACGATCTACGCCCGCGACGATGCCCACAAGGACGCCCTGCTTGCCAGCGAGTTCAAGGCCGGCTCGAAGGTGGATATCGGTCGTTTCAAGGGTCTGGGCGAAATGCTGCCGGCCCAGCTGAAGGAAACCACGATGGACCCTTCCAAGCGCAACCTGCTGAAGGTGGAGATCGACGAGAGCGAGGCCGCGGGAACCGGACCGGCGGTCGAGCGGTTGATGGGCAACAAGCCGGAGGCGCGCTTCCAGTTCATCCAGGAAAACGCGCGTTTCGCGGAAGAACTCGATATCTGAGGCATGGCAACGCGGATGGCATCCCCCTCCACAATGCCGTTGACCCATCAACCGGGAAAGGCCGGTGCCTTGCTGACGGCACTCATCAATGCCTACCTGCGCCGGCGGCGGCCCCTGCACGACCACAGCTTCCTGGTGCTGACCGGTCACGGGCTGGCCTTTGGCCGCTGTCCGAACGCAGCCAGCGAAGGCATTCGCACCGCATTGCTGCGCCTTGCCGGCGCGCCGGCCGGCATGGCGGGACGCCCCCGCTACGCGACCGGAACCCTGTCGTCCTGGACCGACGGGCTGACCCTTCTGTCGGGACGACAACTGACGCGGCTGCACCCGCAGGCGCTGGTCTTCACCGTGGTGCGCGATCCGCTGACACGGGCCGCCTCGTGTTTCGACAAGCTGGAACGCGGTGTGACGCCGCCTTCGGAGCATGATCCGGTTCTGGTCAACGGGCTCGACTTCGCCCGGTTCGTCTCCCGCATCTGCGCCACGCCGGACTGGCGCAGCGCCAATGCCTATCGCAGCCAGACATCGATCCTGGCGCACAAGAACCGGCTTCTGCCCACCCGGGTGCTGCGCTACGAGACGGCGGACGCCGACTGGGAGGCGCTGCGCTGGGACGTGGCGGCGCGCAGCGATGCCGACATCGGTCCGCTGCCGGCGATCGCGGATGCCGGGGAGCAACGCATCGCGGAGCTGGCGGGCGGCCTCGACCCGGCCTTGCGGCTGGCCCTGCGCCGTCGCTACGCAGCCGACTACCGGGCGTTCTACGAGGGCACCGACCTGGCCGTGCCGGTGACGGGGCGGTGACAGGACCAGCGACGGGCAGGCCGGTTGTCGACCCCCGGTAAAATCGCCCGGTTCCGGTCGCCTCCGGCTTGTTCTAGAGTGACCTGCAATATCCCTTCCGACCGGAGCGGCCCTGCCGGCGCGCAGCTCCCGCCGGACCCGTCAAGGAGACGCCCGCCGATGCGCATCCCCTTCCCTTCCGCCCCGATTGCCGCGCTCCTCCTGCTGGGCGCGAGCGTGCCGCTTGCCGCCGATCCGGTCGGCGATCTCGTCGGGGCGCTGCCGGAGTCCCTGCTCGGACTGACGCGGCTGGCCGGGCCGGACGGCAGCGACACCGGCTTCGTGGTGGCGCGCGAGGCTGCGCGCGACCGGCTGTTCATCCTGCGCGGCGGGGCCGTCGTGGAGGTCGGGGAAGCGGGTGAAACGGGCGGGCGGATCACCTCGCTGCGCAGCGAAAAGGATGCGCACGGCGTGCTGGCCTTTGTCGATATCGCCGGCGCCGACGGAGCGGAAACCACTTACGAGCTGTTTCTCGAAGGCGAGAATGCAGCCGGTTACGTATTTCAGCAGGCAAGTAACTGAGACGCACCGGCTCCAGCGATGAAGCCGATAATTCTTGGCGAGGGCGCCTGCGAGACTTTGGATCGTTGACATTTTATTTTGAAACTGTAGTGTGCGCGCCAAAGTGCCGGAACCTGAAGCACCAACTCGGGACCCGGCTATGTTCCCTGTCATAACATCAAGGTCATATGTCCTTTTCCTCACTTGGATTGAGCGAGAAAGTGCTCGCCGCCGTGGAAGCGGCCGGGTACACCGAACCCACCGCCATTCAGGTCGGCGCCATTCCGCATGTCCTGCAGAAGCGCGACGTGCTGGGGCTCGCCCAGACCGGCACCGGCAAGACCGCGTCCTTCACCCTGCCGATGCTGACATTGCTGGAAAAGGGCCGCGCCCGGGCCCGAATGCCGCGCACGCTCATTCTCGAGCCGACGCGCGAGCTGGCCGCCCAGGTCGAGGAAAACTTCAACAAGTACGGCGTCAACCACAAGCTGAACGTGGCCCTGCTGATCGGCGGCACGTCCTTCGGTGACCAGGACAAGAAGCTGGATCGCGGCGTCGACGTGCTGATCGCGACGCCGGGGCGGCTGCTCGATCATACCGAGCGCGGCAAGCTGCTGCTGCAGGGCGTCGACATCCTCGTTATCGACGAGGCCGACCGCATGCTCGACATGGGCTTCATCCCGGACATCGAGCGGATCTGCAAACTGATCCCGATGACCCGCCAGACCCTGTTCTTCTCGGCGACGATGCCGCCGGAGATCCAGCGCCTGGTCGACACGTTCCTGCACAATCCGGCGCGCGTGGAAGTGGCCCGCACCTCCTCCACCGCCGACACGGTGACGCAGCAGGTCGTGGCCGCCGGCTCCAAGGACTTCGACAAGCGCGCAACGCTGCGCAAGATGATCGACCAGGCCGAGAACCTGACGAACGCCATCATCTTCTGCAACCGCAAGCGCGACGTGCAGACCGTGTTCCGCTCGCTGCAGCGGCACGACTACTCGGTCGGCGCACTGCATGGCGACATGGACCAGCGCTCGCGGATGGCGACGCTGGAGCAGTTTCGCAAGAACGAGCTGACGCTGCTGGTCG
This sequence comes from Stappia sp., assembly GCF_965276915.1. Lineage (GTDB taxonomy): Bacteria > Pseudomonadota > Alphaproteobacteria > Rhizobiales > Stappiaceae > Stappia. The sequence goes on along the minus strand of NZ_OZ255709.1, from coordinate 3,175,945 downwards.
CCAGCGACGTCGCGGCGCGCGGCCTCGACATTCCCGCTGTCAGCCATGTCTACAACTATGACATACCGACCCATGCCGAGGACTATGTCCACCGCATCGGCCGCACGGGCCGGGCCGGGCGCAGCGGTGTCGCGATCACCCTCATCACCGGCGGCGACCAGAAATATCTGGGCGCCATCGAGAAGCTAATCGAGCGCAAGCTGCCCTGGCTGGAAAACGAGATCGACTTCGAGGCGGAAGCCGCAGAGGCCAAGGGCCGTCGCGGACGCGGCGGCGATGCCGCTCCCGCACGCGGTGGCAAGGGCCGCTCCGGCGGACGCGGCAAGGATGCCGAGGACGATGGCCGCAGCCGGGCCGCGACCCGCACCCGCAGCAAGCGCGCCGCAACCACGGATGCGCCGGCAGCCGATGCAGAGGCGGCAACAAGCCCCGCCGAGATCGCGGAAGCCGTCGAGGCGACCCCGCCTGCCCGCAAGGAGCGCGCGCCCCGGGCACCGCGCCAGCGCAAGCCCGCTGCACCTGCTGCCGCTGCCGGGACGGCTCCGGCCGAAGAGACAAAGGCCGCACCTGCTGCCCCTGCTCCTGCCCCGCGCCGGGCGCGCGGCGGCAAGCCGGCTTCCGGCAATGACGGCAACAACGCCAAGCGCGGCGACAACAACAATAACAAGCGGCGGCGCGGCGGCAATGACGACGAGCCGGTGATCGGTCTCGGCGACCACGTACCGGCCTTCCTGCTGCGTGGCATCCGCCCGACCAAGGCCGGCTGAGGCCGGCTTTCAAGACAGGTTCGAAAGAACGAATCCCTCCCGCGCGGCCATCGCAATACGGGACGAAAACGGGCAGATCTTGCCCATGCCGGCGGTGCATTTTTGCCGCCGGCGAGAAGTTGCCCACCGTCAAAAAGACGGATGATTTCTTGCCAGCCATTTGAAAATAAGGCGAAAACCCGCCATTTTCCGCGAATTTTTTTCCGGCCCTGCCCACTCCCGGGAACACCGCGCGCGCGAACTGCAAGCAGCGCATTGACGGAACGTTCCGACAAGCTTAACCGTGCCTTAAGCGTTCAATGAGATACACTCAGTCGTAGATTTCTTGATGGTCGCGTGCATTGACTTGCAGCACGTCACCGATACGTGTGGAACCTTGCATGGCCCAGGAAGACGACCACAAGCGGACGATCGTCTACGGTGACGCGGCGCTCAAGTATATCCGGAAGAACACGCTTCCGGCATATCCGCGTTTCTATGAGCTCTGGTACACCTACGCCGCAGGTTTCAACCATTCCCTGAACCGCGCCGTCAACGAGATCGCCGGCACGAACGGATCCGTCACCACCGAACAGCTTCAGCAGATCTACAACAGCTTCCTGTCCCCGACGAAACTCGGCGACCGGATCGACGAGGTCGGCGAGAAGATCTCCGACGAGATCCGCGACATGGTCGACATTCTCGGCCAGAGCGTGGATTCGGTGTCGGAATACGGCCAGTCGCTGGCCGGCGCCCAGGCGCAGCTGGAGAGCATCAGGGATCCCAAGCAGCTCAAGCAGCTGGTCGCGCATCTGCTCAAGGCAACGCACAACACGGCCGATTCCAACAAGCAGCTGGAGGACCAGCTGGTGGAATCGCGCAAGCAGATCGAGGATCTGCAGGAAAGCCTCGAGGCGATCCGCTACGAGTCGCTCACCGATGAGCTGACGACGCTCAGCAACCGCAAGCATTTCGATCACACGATCGAGCGGATGGTGAAGGATGCCTCGGAAAGCCAGGAGCCGCTGTCGTTGCTCTTGACCGATATCGACCATTTCAAGAAGTTCAACGACACCTACGGCCACCAGACCGGCGACCAGGTGCTGCGCCTCGTCGCGCTCGCGGTGAAGCAGAACGTCAAGGGCCACGACGTCGCCTGCCGCTATGGCGGCGAGGAGTTCGCGATCCTGCTGCCGCATACCTCGCTGCGCCAGGCCGTGACCGTGGCCGAGCATATCCGCCGCGCGGTGCTGTCGAAGGAACTGGTGAAGCGCTCGACCGGCGAGAATCTCGGCCGGATCACGATCTCCATCGGCGTCTCCACCTTCAAGCCGGCGGACACCACGCAATCGCTGATCGGCCGCGCCGACAGCGCGCTTTATGCGGCGAAGGGCGCCGGGCGCAACCTGGTGCGCTGCGAGACCGACCCGGATGTCGAGGAAGACAGCCGCGTGGCGTGACGCGGCGGTGTAGTGCCGGACGACCGCCGGCGCTTTCGGGCCCGCGCGCCGCGACGGACGGGATTTCTTCCCCATATCGCAGAATTGAAACCAGCCCCCGGACGCCCGCACGCGCGCCGTTCCGGTGACGCGCGGGCCGTTGCCCGTTGTCATTCGCCGTCGTCGATTGCCCGGCGGCCTGCCGCGCCCCCGCCTCAGGCTTGCGAGGCCCCGGCCCCGAGCGGATCGCCCTCGGCAGCCTTCAGGTTGACGGATTCGCCGCAACCGCAGGCGGAAACCTCGTTGGGGTTCCTGAAGACGAAGCCCGAGCGGAACTTCGAAATCTCGTGATCCATCTCGGTACCGAGAAGGAAGAGAGCGGCGGAGGGCTCGATGAAGATCTTGACGCCCTTGTCGTCGATGACATCGTCGCCGGCACGCGCCTCGTCCACGAGGCTCATGTCGTATTCCATGCCCGCGCAGCCGCCCTTCTTGATGCCGACCCGAAGGCCGAGGGCGGGCGTTGCGGCATTGTCGACGATCTCGCGCACGCGATCAGCGGCGGCGTCGGTGAGTGTCAGGACCTGAAATCTGGAAGCCATGAGTGTCGAATTCCCGAATTTGAGGTGCCGGGCCGCCGGCGGCATGGATCGGTCCAAGTCGGACCACGTCCATCGCGCGGCGGCATATCGTTACCCGTAATATAGGGTCAAGACCGGCTCAGTACCAGTTGAGCGCGACCTTCGCCTCTTCCGACATGCGCTCCGGCGTCCACGGCGGATCGAACACCATCTGCACGTCGACATGGCCGATGCCGGAGACGGACGCGACCGCGTTCTCGACCCAGCCCGGCATCTCGCCGGCAACCGGGCAGCCCGGCGCGGTCAGCGTCATGTCGATCTTGACCGAGCGGTCGTCCTCGATATCGACCTTGTAGATCAGGCCGAGCTCGTAGATGTCGCAGGGAATTTCCGGGTCGTAGACCGTCTTCAGCGCCCCGACGATATCCTCGGTGAGGCTCTTCAGCTCGTCCTCGGTAAAGGCCGAGCCGGCCGCCCCGATCTCGGCCTGCAGCTCCTCGGCGACCGTGTCCGCCGGCAGTGTCGTCTGTTCGCTCATCTCGCCCTCATGCGAAAAAGTCGTGGGCCTTTTGCAGCGCCTCGACCAGACGGTCGACCTCGTCGACCGTGTTGTACAGGCCGAAACTGGCGCGGCATGTCGATGTTACACCATATCGTGCGAGCAGGGGCTGCGCGCAATGGGTGCCGGCGCGCACCGCAACGCCCTCGCGGTCGATGATCGTCGACACGTCGTGCGCATGCACGCCCTTCATCTCGAACGCGACGATGGCGCCCTTGCCGGGGGCCTCGCCGAAGATGCGGATCGAGTTGATCTGCTTCAGCTGCCGATGCGCGTAGTCGCGCAAGGCCGCCTCGTGCGCCGCGATCCTGTCGCGGCCGATGCCGTCCATGTAGTCGAGCGCAGCGGCAAGGCCGATCGCCTGGACGATGGGCGGGGTGCCGGCCTCGAACCGGTGCGGCGGGCTGTTGTAGGTGACGTTGTCCTCGGTGACATCGAGGATCATCTCGCCGCCGCCGTTGAACGGGCGCATCCGCTCCAGATGCTCCATCTTGCCCCACAACGCGCCGATGCCGGAGGGCCCATAGACCTTGTGGCCGGTGAAGACGAAGAAGTCGCAGCCCAGATCCTGCACGTCGACAGGCATGTGCACGGCCGACTGGCTGCCGTCGACCAGCACCGGAATGCCGCGCGCATGGGCGATCTGGCACAGCTCGCGGATCGGCACGACGGTGCCGAGCACGTTGGACATGTGGGTGATGGCGACGAGCTTCGTCCGCGGCGACAGGGCCGCCTCGAAGGCCTCCAGGTCGAAGGAGCCGTCCTCGCGCACAGGGACCCATTTCAGCACGGCGCCCTGCCGTTCCCGCAGGAAGTGCCAGGGCACGATGTTGGAGTGGTGCTCCATGATCGAGAGCACGATCTCGTCGCCCTCCCCGATCCGCTCCGCGCCAAAGGTCTGGGAGACGAGGTTGATCGCCTCGGTCGTGGAACGGGTGAAGATCACCTCGTCGACGGACGGCGCATTGAGGAAGCGGCGCACGGTCTCGCGCGCCGCCTCGAAATTGTCCGTGGCGGTGTTCGACAGATAGTGCAGGCCGCGATGGACATTGGCGTATTCGTGGGAATAGGCCTTCGTCACCGCGTCGATCACTGCCTGCGGTTTTTGCGCCGACGCGCCATTGTCCAGATAGACGAGCGGCTTGCCGTAGACTTCGCGCGACAGGATCGGAAAGTCGCGGCGCACGGCCGCCACGTCATAGGGCGCGGCGAGCGTATCGGGATTGGCGGTCAGCGTCATGTCGGTCCCCTTCCGGAGGGAAGTTTGGCCCGTTTCCGGGCACAAGATCAGGCGGCCTGGTCGAGCCAGTCGCGGATACGCGCCTCGAATGCCTCGACAATGACCTCCTCGCCGATTTCCTCGACAGCCTCGGCGAGGAAGGCGAGCACCAGCAGGGTGCGGGCTTCCTTTTCCGGAATGCCGCGCGCGCGGAGATAGAACAGGAGGTCCTCGTCGATCTCGCCGCTGGTCGCGCCATGGGCGCACTGGACGTCGTCGGCGAAAATCTCCAGCTCCGGCTTCAGCGCCATCTCCGCGTCTTCCGACAGGAGAAGCGACTGGGTCATCATCTGGCCGTCGGTCTTCTGCGCGTGCGGGCGGACGATGATCTTGCCCTGGAAGATGCCCTTGGCGCCGTCGTCGACAACCGTCTTGAACAGCTCCCGGCTGTCGCAATTGGGCACCGCATGGTCGATCACCAGCGTCTGGTCGACATGCTGGCCCTTGCGCACCATGGTGATGCCAAGAAGGTCGGCACGGGCGTGCTCGCCGGTGAAGGAGACGAAGGCCTGGTGACGGGCAAAGCCCGATCCGATGCCCGCCCCGATCACCTTGACGGCGGTCCTGGCGCCAAGGGTGACGACGGCGGTGCCGACATGGGTGGTGCCGGCGGCCTCCGCCTGCAGGCGGGCCACGGTGAGCTTGGCCCCGTCTTCGGCGCGAATGTCGGTCAGCGTGTTGGAGAAGGTGCCATCGGTGCCGCCCAGGAACGTCTCCAGGACGATGGCCTCGGCGCCTTCCCCGGCCCGGATCACGACCCGCTCGGCGGTGCTGGCCGCGGCCTGTCCGAGCGCATGGACGATCTCGACCGGCTTCGACAGGGTCACTCCGGCGGGAACGACCAGCTCCAGCCCGTCGGCGCAGAAGATGGCGTTGAGGCCGATGGCGGCGTCCTTGGTGGCGATCGCCGGAAGGTCCATCAGCGTCTCGCCGGCCTCGGCCAGCGCCTCGGCGAGCGGACGCGCCAGGGCGCCGTCGGCGGCCAGCGCGGCCATGTCGGAAAGGCCCGCATGGAAGTGGCCGTCGACGATCACCAGCCGGTGGCGGTCGACGTCGCCATAGACGTTGTCGAGCCCGGCCAGAACGGATTTGGCATCCGCCTCGTCCCGGCGCGCGGCGAAGGGTGCGACGCTCTTCAGCCGGTTGCGCAGGTCGGAATACTTCCATTCCTCGACGCGGCGATGCGGCAGGCCGGTCTGGCGGAAGGCGTCGAAGGCGGCCTTGCGGCGGCCGGCGACGGCCTCGTTGCCCGGGAGCGCGTCGCGCTCCTTGTACCAGGCTTCCGTCAGTTCGGTTTCGGCGCGGGTTTCAAGCGCGCGCGGTTCGATGGTCATGTCGGGTCCCCGCTTGTTCACGCGGCCGCGTCGACGAAGTCGGCATAGCCGTTCTTCTCGAGCTCGAGCGCCAGGTCCTTGTCGCCGGTCTTGACGATGCGGCCCTTCGACAGGACGTGGACGACGTCCGGCACGATGTGGTCGAGCAGGCGCTGGTAGTGGGTGATGACGACGAAGGCGCGCTCGGGCGAACGCAGCGCGTTGACGCCGTCCGAAACGACCTTCAGCGCATCGATGTCGAGGCCGGAATCGGTCTCGTCGAGAACGCAGAGCGAAGGCTCGAGCAGCGCCATCTGGAGGATTTCCGAGCGCTTCTTCTCGCCGCCGGAGAAGCCGACATTGAGCGGGCGCTTCAGCATGTCCATGGTGATCTGGAGCTTCGCAGCCTTGTCCTTGACGCGCTTCATGAAGTCGGGCGTCGAAAGCTCGCCCTCGCCGCGCGCCTTGCGCTGCGCGTTGAGCGCGGTCTTGAGGAAGGTCATGGTCGCCACGCCCGGGATCTCGATCGGGTACTGGAAGGCGAGGAAGAGGCCGGCGGCGGCGCGCTCGTCCGGCGACAGCTCCAAGAGGCTCTCGCCATTATAGAGAATGTCGCCCTCGGTGACCTCGTAATCGGTCTTGCCGGCGAGGATGTAGGAGAGCGTCGACTTGCCGGATCCGTTCGGGCCCATGATGGCGTGCACTTCGCCCGGCTTCACCACAAGGTCGATGCCGCGCAGGATCTCGGTGCCGTCATCGGCGATGCGGGCGTGCAGGTTCTTGATCTCAAGCATGATATCTTCCGTTCAATAGGTACGTGCTTCCAGCAACTCGTAATGGGCGGAAAGCTCGTCAAACCGTTTCAAGACAGCTCTCGCAGCAGGCGGGACGTAACATTTCTCGTAGTCGTCCCCGACGAAGGCCTTGATCGCATCGATGTCGTCGAATTCCATGATCGTCACGAATTCAACCTCATCAGCCAGGGGACGCCGCATCATCTCGAAGCGCCGAAGCCCGGAGATCTGCATCGCCTCGATGCCCACGGACACCTCTTCGCGCAGCAGCTTCTCATAGGTGTCGGCGTTCTCAGGTGTCGTCCATCCGTGCCAGACCCGTTTGACCGTCATCCAACGCTCCCCTCCAGGCTGATCGAGATCAGCTTCTGGGCCTCGACCGCGAACTCCATCGGCAGCTGCTGGATGACGTCCTTGACGAAGCCGTTGACGATCAGCGCCACCGCTTCCTCGTCGCTAAGGCCGCGCTGCTGGCAGTAGAACATCTGGTCGTCGGAGATCTTCGAGGTGGTCGCCTCGTGCTCGAACACGGCGGTCGAATTCTTCGATTCGATATAGGGAACCGTGTGGGCGCCGCAGTCCTGGCCGATCAGCAGGCTGTCGCACTGGGTGAAGTTGCGCGCGTTGGAGGCCTTGCGATGCGCCGAGACGAGGCCGCGATAGGTGTTCTCGGACTTGCCCGCCGAAATGCCCTTGGAGATGATCCGGCTCGACGTGTTCTTGCCCAGATGGATCATCTTGGTGCCGCTGTCGATCTGCTGGCGGCCGTTGGACACGGCGATCGAGTAAAACTCGCCGCGCGAATTGTCGCCGCGCAGGATGCAGGACGGGTATTTCCAGGTGATCGCCGAACCGGTCTCGACCTGGGTCCAGGAGATCTTGGAATTCCTGCCCCGGCAGTCGCCGCGCTTGGTGACGAAGTTGTAGATGCCGCCCTTGCCCTCGCTGTCGCCCGGGAACCAGTTCTGGACGGTGGAGTACTTGATCTCCGCATCGTCGAGCGCGATCAGCTCGACCACGGCCGCGTGCAGCTGGTTCTCATCGCGCTGCGGCGCCGTGCAGCCCTCCAGATAGGAGACGTAAGCGCCCTTCTCGGCGATGATCAGCGTGCGCTCGAACTGGCCGGTGTTCTTCTCGTTGATGCGGAAATAGGTCGAGAGCTCCATCGGGCAGCGCACGCCCTCGGGCACGTAGACGAAGGATCCGTCGGTGAAGACCGCCGAGTTCAGCGTCGCGTAGTAGTTGTCGGTGACCGGAACGACGGTGCCCAGGTACTTCTTCACCAGTTCGGGATGCTCGCGCATCGCCTCGGAGATCGAGCAGAAGATGACGCCGGCGGCGGCGAGTTCCTTCTTGAAGGTGGTGACCACCGAGACGCTGTCGAAGACGGCATCGACGGCGACGCGGTTCTTCGGCTCGACACCGGCCAGGATCTCCTGCTCGCGCAAGGGGATGCCGAGCTTCTCGTAGGTGGCGAGAAGCTCCGGGTCGACCTCGTCGAGGCTCTTCGGCCCCGGCGCCGATTTCGGCGCGGAGTAGTAGTAGATGTCGTTGAAGTCGATCTTCGGATAGCTGACGCGGGCCCAGGTCGGCTCGCTCATCGTCAGCCAGCGGCGATACGCGTCAAGCCGCCATTCCAGCATCCATTCCGGCTCGTCCTTCTTGGCCGAGATGAAGCGGATGATGTCCTCGTTGAGGCCCTTGGGCGCCTTGTCGGACTCGATGTCCGTGAAGAAGCCGTACTTGTACTGATCCACATCGATCGACCGGACGCGGTCGATCGTTTCCTGAACTGCAGGCATGCGTGTCTCCATCCACTGCGGTGTCAAGGACCGCGGGTTGTCGCACTATGTAAGGACGCGGCAATGCCGCCGCATCCGGTCGTGATGGGTCGGACCCTCAGGCGGCGCGTCCCGCGCCTGCCTGCCTGATCCGTCCCGAAATCTGCCGCCAGGCGGCAAGAAAGCCTTCAATTTCCCCTTCGCCGCTGTCGCGGCCGAGGCTGACCCTGATGGCGCCGCGCGCCAGATCCGCCGAAACGCCCATGGCGAGAAGCACCGGCGAGACGCCGACCTTGCCGCTGGAACAGGCGGAACCCGAGGACACGGCGATGCCCGCAAGGTCGAGGGCGATCAGCGCGGTCTCCGCCGAAACGCCGGGAACGGCGAAGCAGCAGGTGTTGGCCAGGCGCGGCACGCCGGCCCCAAAGACGACGGTGTCGCTCCATATATGGCAAAGCGCACGTTCCAGACCATCCCGAAACGCGGCAATTTCGCCCCAGCCGCCGGTTTCCGCCAAGGCCAGATCGGCGGCAAGGCCGAAACCGGCGATGGCGGCGACGTTTTCGGTGCCGGCGCGGTTCCAGTTTTCCTGGCCGCCGCCAGTCAGAAGCGGTGCCGGACGCAGGCCCGCATCGCGCAGGACGAGGGCGCCCGCCCCTTGCGGTCCGCCGATCTTGTGGGCCGAAAGGGCAAGGCTGTGCGCGCCCCAGCCGGCCATGTCGATCCCGATGCGGCCGGCCGCCTGCACCGCGTCGACATGAAGGATCGCGCCGGTGCCGTCAAGCACCCGGGCGATTTCGGCGAGTGGCTGCAGCACGCCGGTTTCGCTGTTGGCGGCCTGGATCGCGACCAGCGGCATCTCGCCGGCCTCCGACAGCGCCTGAACTCTTGCGGCGAGCACGGCGACATCGACAATGCCGCCGGCATCGACCGGCAGAAGCTCGCGCGCAGCAGCGGGAAAACGGCCGCCGGCGATCACGGACGGATGCTCGGTGTCACAGGTGAGCAGGTGCGTGAACCGGCGCTCTCCCCTGCCCGCCTTCCAGACAGGCGACAAGGCCGTGACATTGGCCTCGGTCGCGCCGGAGGTGAAGGCGACATGGGATGCGGGCACGCCGCAGAGCCGCGCCACCTGGGCGCGGGCCGTCTCGACGAGAGCGCGCGCGGCGCGGCCCTCGCCATGGACGGAGGACGGATTGCCGGTGCGCGTCAGCACCTCGCAGACAAGCCCGGCCACGCGCGGGCGCAGCGGCGCCCCCGCATTGTGATCGAGATAGATCCTGCCTGCATCCGTCATCGTCAAACGTGCCATTCCCGCCGGAACCCGGAAATGCCGGGCCCATTCATGAAAACCGCGCCCGGCTTCCCTCTTGTGCGATGCAATCCTTGCAATTCCGCGTGGAGATCGGTTTAAGACATGCCTATATACCACGCTGGCCGGACAGGCTGATCCGACAGACCGCCCACCTGAACCGAAGGAAGCCCGGCGCGAGCCGTCAACTTTCGAACGATTCTAAAGAAGTTGTAGGAACCAGGGGCATCCGAGTCAAGCCGGAGCCAGGTGGCAACCCTGAGTTTTCGCGACGCGCGCCGCCCGGATCACGAGGCCAGAAAACAAGGAATACGAGCCCCATGAACGAGGTGGTCCATGCCTGAAGTGATTTTCAACGGTCCGGCCGGCCGGATCGAAGGCCGCTTTCAGCCGGCGAAATCGCGAACGGCGCCGATTGCGTTGATCCTGCATCTGCACCCGCAGTTCGGCGGGACGATGAACAACCAGATCGTCTATCAGCTCTACTACATGTTCGCGAAGCGCGGCTTCGCGGTTCTGCGCTTCAACTTCCGCGGCGTTGGACGCAGCCAGGGCTCGTTCGACCATGGCCAGGGGGAGCTCTCCGACGCGGCGGCCGCGCTCGACTGGGTGCAGACCGTTCATCCGGACGCGCGCTCGTGCTGGATCGCCGGCTTTTCCTTCGGCGCCTGGATCGGCATGCAGCTCTTGATGCGCCGCCCGGAAGTGGAAGGCTTCATCTCGGCCGCACCGCCGGCCAACCTGCATGACTTCTCGTTCCTGGCGCCCTGCCCCTCCTCCGGCCTGATCATCCACGGCGATGCCGACAAGGTGGTGCCGAACAAGGACGTGCAGACGCTGGTCGACAAGCTGAAGACGCAAAAGGGCATCGTGATCGATCACAAGATCATTCCCGGCGCCAACCACTTCTTCGAGAACCACATGGACGAGCTGATGGGCGAATGCGGCTCCTATCTCGACAAGCGGCTCGGGGTGACCACCGAACGCGCCTGAGGTTCCTGAGATTCCGCCCGCTTGCGGGCGGGTGTGAGCCGAAACGAAAAACCCGCAGCCGCGAACAGCGACTGCGGGTTTTTCGTGTTCAGTTGCAGGCAGGCCGGAACCGGCCGCCAATCAGGCGAGGTCGGCGGCGACCTTCAGCGAGACGATCTTGTCCGGGTTGACCACCGGCTCGCCGCGCTTGATCTTGTCGACGTTCTCCATGCCCGACAGGACCTGACCCCAGACGGTGTACTGGCCGTCGAGGAAGGAGGCGTTGTCGAAGCAGATGAAGAACTGGCTGTCGCCGGAATTCGGATCCTGGGCGCGCGCCATCGAGCAGGTGCCGCGCAGGTGCTTGCCGGCGTTGAATTCGGCCGGAAGCTTCTTGCCCGAGCCGCCGGTGCCGGTGCCCTTGGGGCAGCCGGTCTGGGCCATGAAGCCCTCGATCACGCGGTGGAAGACGATACCGTCGTAAAAGCCGTCGCGCGCCAGTTCCTTGATGCGGGCGACATGGCCCGGGGCCAGATCCGGCCGCATCTCGATGACAACCTCACCCTGGGTCGTCTCCATCACCAGGGTGTTTTCTGCGTCCTTGTAGTCAGCCACCTGAGCGTCTCCTTGTTCGGTGGTGGGCGGCGCGGCCCGGGCGCACCCGGGGCCGCACCTGCGTCACTGTTCACTTGGCGTCGGCGGCAACCTGCAGCCTGACGATCTTGTCCGGGTCCTGGACCGGCTCGCCGCGCTTGATCGCGTCGACGAACTCCATGCCCTCGACCACCTCGCCGAAGACCGTGTACTGGCCGTTCAGCCAGTCGCCGTCGGCGAACATGATGAAAAACTGCGAGTTGGCGCTGTTCGGGCTCTGCGAGCGGGCCATGCCGAGCGTGCCGCGCGCGAAGGACGCATCGGAAAACTCCGCCTTGAGGTCCGGCAGCTCGGAGCCGCCCATGCCGGTGCCGGTCGGATCGCCGGTCTGGGCCATGAAGCCGTCGATCACCCGGTGAAAGACGATACCGTCGTAAAAGCCCTGCCGGGTCAGCGTCTTGATGCGCTCGACATGGACGGGCGCCAGGTCCGGGCGCAACCGGATGACGACGCGGCCGTCCTCGAGATCGAGATAGAGCGTGTTTTCGGCATCGGCCTGCTGCGCCGAGGCCGTGCCGAGCGAGGCCGGCAGCGCGAACGCCACCACAAGGGCGAGCGCGGAAATCATGGAAAGCAGTCGGGTCATCACGAAGGGCTCCCGGAACGGATGAAGCGGTGTCAGGATTTTTCGGCCAGGCGCCGGGCCAGGCAATCGGCGACATGCGCCGGCACGAAATGGCGGACGTCGCCCCCCATCTTCGCGATCTGCCGCACCAAGGTGGCGGTGATGTGACGCACCTCGGGCGAGGCCGGCAGGAACACCGTCTGGACCTCCGGCGCGAGCGAGCGGTTCATGCCGGCCATCTGCATCTCGTAATCGAGATCGGTGCCGTCGCGCAGGCCCCGCACCAGGAAGGCGGCGCCCTGGCGGCGGGCCGTCTCGATGACAAGGTCGTCGAAGGCTATGACCTCGAGGCGGGCCGCGTCATCGGCGCCGAAGGCCGCGCGGGCGACCTCGCCGATCATCGCGACGCGCTCCTCGAAGGAGAACATCGGCACCTTGCCGGGATGAACGCCGATCGCCACCACGACGCGATCGGCAAGATCGAGCGCGTGTCGCAGGATGTCGATATGGCCGTTGGTGACCGGGTCGAAGGAGCCCGGATAGAGCGCTGTGCGAGTCATTCCGTGTGTGTACAGAGGCCGCCGCGGCTAGACAAGCACCGGATTGAACCTGTGTTGCGAAAATGACGCTGGGATGGAACTTATTTCTCAATGCCGCGTTTTCTGCTAGACTGTTGCCAATAAGCATAAGGAGGCGTCCATGCGTGGCATTGCAGCTTTGGGCCTTGGCGGCCTCGCCGCCGCAGCCATCGTCGTCGCGGCAGCCGGCTTTGTCCTGCAGCCGACGGACAGTATTGCAGCCAAGAAGGGCGACCGCCTGTCCAGGGTGGTGCAGGTCGCCTGCGGCACGTCCACCGTCTCCGACACCAAGAGTTGCGACGAGCTTGCCCGCGCGCTGGTGCCAAACTCCGGTCCCGTCTATGCAACCGTCGCTTCGACGGAAGGCACAACGACGGTGCTTCGGCGCATGCGCGTTTCAGAGTGATCCGAAAAACCTGACCTCGGACCTCTAGACAGCGTGACGGCGGGTTCCCCGGCCCGCCGTCATGTTTTTGTGCAGCGCGCATCGACCGCGGCCGATCCACGGTTTCCGCCTGCGATCCTCCAGGTTCTTCCCCTTCTCTTCCTTTCCCCTTTGCCGGCCAGGGCCGGCGTCGACCCGATTGCCGGTCGTCGGGCGGGCCCGATCCTTGAAGGCCGGGGGCCGTTCACGCGAAGGTGACCGGCATTTGCCGTCGCGGCGCCAGCCAGCGGACGTTTCATTGTTTCCCGGACGGCGCGAGCGAATGTGCATTGCCACCTGGCGGCGCGATTGAAGAAAAGCCGGATACGCACCATATGCGGGATATCGGGTTCAGCCGGGGGACTGGCGCAGACTTGGGCCGATGCCATGCAAAGAGCGCATGGCAGCCATGTTTATTTGTGCCCGGCTATCATTTAACTCCCTGAAACCGTTCACGAAACCTGTACTCTCCGTTCACGCTTTTCTGAAGCGGGGGGATATTGCCGTGGGCTCCAAAAGCGCCCATATGACGCTCATGATGACGATTCACAAAATTCATCAGCTGTCGCTACCGATAGCCATGTGGGGCGCCGGCATCGCCGTGTTCGCCACCACGCTCAGTCTCGGCGTCGCCTTCTCGGACGTGGAAGCCTCCGTCGAGGCGCTCGAGCAGCAACCGGCGATGACGCAGTCCCGCGCCATCGCCTCGACCATCGAGCCCGCATGCGAGGGCATTATTTTCCGCGAGGAGGACCCGGACTGCTTCAGCGGAGGCCCGGCTTCCGAAGCGGCGCCGATGCCCACGCTCGCGGCCGAACCGGCACGTTCGTCCCAATCCGCCGGATCGTGACGCAGGTCACGGTTTCCTTGCCGGTCCCGGGGCATTCTGGCCCCATCAAAAGACGGTAACCAGCAGGGACGTGACGACAATGACCTTCATTTATGACGAGCACGAACAGCATACCCACCGCATCCGCGACCTGGCCATCGCCACCGTCGCAGCCCTTGCAGTCTTCGGAGGCATGGTGAGCATCGCCCACTCGATCCGCACCGCTTCCGCCAGCGCTGTCGAGGCTCCGGTCGTGGCCGCCAAGACCGACCGCATCGCCTCCGCACTGCCGGGCGCATGCAACGGCGAAAGCTGGGGCAACTGGTCGCCGGCCTGTGTCGCGGCGATCAGCGGCAATGGCAGCACGCGCCAGGTGCGGTTCGAAACCTTCGAGGCCCGTCAGCCGGCCGCCAACACATCCGTCCTGGAGCGCGTTCCCGCCAACTCGTAAGACGGATCGCGGGAAACGATCCGGCCGCAAGACATGACTGCAAAAGGCGACGCCCTGCGAGACGCAGGCGTCGCCTTTGCCGTTTCAGGGGCCAGGGCGCTTCAGGGGCCAGGGGGCTTCAGGGGCAAGGGCGCTTCAGGGACCGCAAATCCCGCCAGGGGTCCGAGCCGGGCGGCGCTCAACCCTCCCCGCCCCCATCAGCTCCTCCGTTCGCTCTCCCACTCACGCCCCGTCCGGGCCGCCGGCGAGCGCGCTCCGTTCAGCCGCCAGCATCTCGTCATGGTGATGGCTGGCCTGCACCTCGATGAAGACCCGGCGGACGATCGGGAACCGGTCCTTGATGCCGATCTCCAGCGCGTGGATCGCCTCCTCCACCTTGCCGGCGGTGAGGTTGTTCTCGAAATCGATCGACAGGGCGAGCAGAACGTCCTGCGGGCCGCGATGCAGGGTGCGGATCTCGTTCATGCGATCGACGGTCGGCGTCGCCTCGACAAGCGCGCGGATGGTCTCCACGACTTCCGGATCGGCCCCCTCTCCCACGATCAGCCCCTTGGTCTCGTAGGCAAGGAAGGCGGCGGTCGCCGCCAGGATCAGGCCGATGGCGACGGAGGCGGCCCCGTCCAGCCAGGGAAGATCGAATATCTGCACACAGGCCAGGCCGATCAGCGCCACGAGGAGGCCGGCCATGGCGGCGGTGTCCTCGAACAGCACGGTGAAGACGGCCGGGTCCTTGCTTTCGCGCACGGCCTGCAGCACGCCGCGCCGGCCGCGCGAGCGGTTGAACTCCTTGTAGGCGATCCACCAGGCAACGGATTCGAAGACGATGGCGAGCCCGAGCACGACATAGGCGATGATCGGAGAGGAGATCGGATGCGGATGCAGGATCTTCTGCACCCCCTCGTAGATGGAGATGCCCGAGCCGACGGCGAAGATCAGGATGGCGACCACGAAAGCCCAGAAATAGAGCTCCACACCATAACCGAAAGGATGTTTTTCATCAGCAGGCTGCGAGGATTTCTTCAACCCGTACAGGAGGAGACCCTGGTTGCCCGTGTCGACCAGCGAGTGAATGCCTTCCGACAGCATCGCCGAGGAGCCCGTATAGGCGGCGGCAAAGAACTTGGTGACGGCGATGAGCGCATTGCCGACCAGAGCGGCATAGATGACTTTCTTCGAACCGGTCGCCGCCATGCGGGCTTCCTCCTGTGCTGTGCCTGCCGATACGTTCGAGGAACGCGCGGACGTGAAACGGCGTGACTCGCAAGTTCCCGCGCCGGGCGCTAATGAAGGACGTCCAGCCCCGGAAGATCAACCCGCAGGAGAAGACATGACGATGACACGGCGGGCGCGGGCTCCCCGTCGCGTGGACGTCTCTCCGCCTGGTGGGCACCGGGGCATGTCGGATACAGGTCGCTTTTGCAGGCTCTGCCTCTCATCGGCAAATATCATGCAATGAACAGTCGGAATTGAAAGGCAGTACCGTGAAAAATCTTTGGAGCGCTATTGCTATTTCGTTCGCGGCGCCTGCGTTCGCAGGCGATCTCCTGTATTTTTCGGCAGATGGCCATCAGTACAGATATTCAAACAACGAGAACGGTGCCGTTCTTCAATCCGTGAACCCGATCTCTCGCTTCAAGGGACAAGGAGCCGCGACGGAAATCGTCACTGGGACAGAAACCATTTACCTTGGAAAATCATGTGATGCCTATTCCGAGTTTTTCGGAAGTGGCACCTGGGGATGGGCGAATGGAGGCTTCATCGTCGACTTCCAGAAGGGGGCGGTGCGCTTCCCGCGCCAGGAAATCGACGTTCCGAGCGGTATGCATTGCCGGCTTTGAGACCACCCCGCAGGAGGAGACATGACGATGACAGGCCCTGCAATCCGCCCTCTCCTTGCCGGTTTCGCGGCGGCGGGCATCTGGATTTCGGTCTCTGCGGCGCAGGCCGGCGAGGCCGACGTGCTCGCCGCAAGGGCCGAACAGGCGGCCGACGGCACGTGGCGGTTCGAGGTGACGGTGGCGCATGAGGACGAAGGCTGGGAGCACTATGCCGATCTTTGGCAGGTGCTGGCGCCGGACGGCACGGTGCTCGGCGAGCGGGTGCTGGCCCATCCGCATGTGGAGGAACAGCCCTTCACGCGCGCACTCGGCGGGGTGGCGATCCCGGACGCGACACGCAGCGTCGAGATCCGGGCGCGCGACAGCGTGCACGGGTTCGGCGGCCGGCGCGTAAGCGTGGAGCTGCCGCGCTAGATCCGGCTCAGCCGGCGGCGATCATGGCGCGCACGCCATCGGCGATGAACTGGATCGACAGGGCGGCGAGAAGCACGCCGAGAAGCCGGGTGATCACCACGGCGGCGGTGTCGCCCATCAGCCGCTCTATCCGGTCGGCGAGCAGGAACGAGACGAAACAGCTGCCGATGATCACCAGGATCACGCCGACAAGGCCGGCGAGCGAAAACGTGTCGGCGGCCTGCGACGACAGGAGGATGACCGCGCTGATCGCCGCCGGGCCCGCGATCAGCGGGATCGCCAGCGGAAAGACGGCAACGTCATGCAGCTCTTCCTGATGGGCCACGGCCTTCTCGGCCGTCTCCGACTTGCGCCGGTTACGCTTCTCGAAAACCATCTCGATGGCGATGATCAGGAGCAGCAGTCCGCCGGCGATCTGGAAGGCCGGCACGGAGATGCCAAGCACGCCGAGAACGCCCTTGCCGGCAAACAGGAAAAGAAAAAGAATGCCGCCGCCGATCAGCGTGGCACGGATCGCGATGCGCTTGCGCGTCTGCGCCGTGGCCCCGGCCGTTACGGCCAGGAACATCGGCGCCAGCCCGACCGGATCGATGGTCACGAACAGCGTCGCGAAGGCATTGACGAGATAGTCCGGCACCATTTCGCAGCCCCCCAAACGACTCGGCTGGCCCCCTTATATCAACGAAAAGTCACGCTGTCGGGCATGGCCGGCCACCCGCTTCCCCAAGTTTCCCCAGGGATATATTCAAGGCATTGTTTTAATTGTATTTTTTTGCCCTCCAAACTGGTGTCATAATTTGGATGTGAACGCGGAATCGTCTATAAGACGGGTTCAGATTCAACAAGTGCGAGAGATCCCTTGACAGATCGGGACACGAACGCTCCGTCGGGCGGCCTGCCGTCCGACATCCGGCCGATTTCCATTACCGACGAGATGAAGCGCAGCTATCTCGACTACGCGATGAGCGTGATCGTCAGCCGCGCCCTGCCGGACGTGCGCGACGGGTTGAAGCCGGTGCATCGGCGCATTCTCTATGCGATGCACGAGAGCGGCTACGACTGGAACAAGGCCTACAAGAAGTCGTCCCGCGTCGTCGGCGACGTGATGGGTAAATATCACCCGCATGGCGACAGCGCGATCTACGACGCCCTGGTGCGCATGGCGCAGGACTTCTCGCTGCGGCTGCCGCTGATCGACGGCCAGGGCAATTTCGGCTCGGTCGACGGCGACCCCGCCGCCGCCATGCGTTACACAGAGGTGCGCCTGGAGAAGGTGGCCCACAGCCTTCTTGCCGACATCGACAAGGACACGGTCAACTTCCAGGACAACTACGACAATTCCGAGAGCGAGCCGGTCGTCCTGCCGGCAAAGTTCCCGAACCTTCTGGTCAATGGCGCCGGCGGCATCGCCGTCGGCATGGCGACCAACATCCCGCCGCACAATCTCGGCGAAGTGATCGACGCGGCCATCGCGCTGATGGACAATCCGGCGATGACCACGGCCGAGCTGATGGAGATCGTGCCGGGCCCGGATTTCCCCACCGGCGGCATCATCCTCGGCCGTTCCGGCATCCGCTCCGCCTACGAGGTGGCGCGCGGCTCCATCGTCATGCGCGGCCGGGCCGAGGTGGAGGAGATCCGCAAGGACCGCTACGCCATCATCATCACCGAGATCCCCTACCAGGTGAACAAGGCCTCGATGATCGAGAAGATCGCCGAGCATGTGCGCGAGAAGCGGCTGGAGGGCATTTCCGACATTCGCGACGAGTCCGATCGCTCCGGCATGCGGGTGGTGATCGAGCTGAAGCGCGACGCGGTCGCCGACGTGGTGCTCAACCAGCTCTACCGCTACTCGGCGCTGCAATCGACCTTCGGCGCCAACATGGTGGCGCTGAACGGCGGACGGCCCGAGCAGCTCGGCCTGAAGGACATGCTGAGCGCCTTCATCGCCTTCCGCGAGGAGGTGATCGGCCGGCGCACGCGCTTCCTTTTGAAGAAGGCACGCGACCGCGCCCATGTGCTGGTCGGTCTCGCCATCGCGGTCGCCAATATCGACGAGGTGATCGCGCTGATCCGCACCGCGCCGGACCCGGCGACGGCCCGCGGCCAGTTGATGGAGCGCCACTGGCCGGCACGGGACGTGGAGCCGCTGATCCGGCTGATCGACGACCCGCGCCACATGGTCGGCGAGGACGGCACCTACCGCCTCTCCGAGGAGCAGGCGCGCGCCATTCTCGACCTGCGCCTGCAGCGCCTGACGGCACTTGGCCGGGACGAAATCGCCGACGAACTCAACAAGATCGGCGAGGAAATCCGCGACTACCTGGAAATCCTGCGCTCTCGCGCGCGCATCCTCGACATCATCCGCGAGGAGCTGACCTCCGTGCGCGACGAGTTCGCAACGCCGCGGCGCACCGAGATCATGGACGGCGGCGCGGACCTCGAGGACGAGGATCTGATCCAGCGCGAGGAGATGGTCGTCACCGTCAGCCATGCCGGCTACATCAAGCGCGTGCCGCTCGACACCTACCGGGCACAGCGGCGCGGCGGCAAGGGCCGCTCCGGCATGTCGACCAAGGACGAGGATTTCGTCACCCGCATCTTCGTCGCCAACACGCACACGCCGGTGCTGTTCTTCTCCTCGCGCGGCATCGCCTACAAGATGAAGGTGTGGCGCCTGCCGGTGGGCGGACCGACCTCGCGCGGCAAGGCCCTGGTCAACATGCTGCCGCTGGAACAGGGCGAGCAGATCACCTCGATCATGCCGCTGCCGGAGGACGAGGAGGCCTGGGGCAATCTCGACGTGATGTTCGCGACCCGTCGCGGCACCGTGAGGCGCAACAAGCTCTCCGACTTCACGCAGATCAACAAGAACGGCAAGATCGCGATGAAGCTGGAGGACGGCGACGGGATTGTCGGCGTCTTCACCTGCACCGAACATGACGATGTGCACCTGACCACCTCTCTGGGGCAGTGCATCCGCTTCCCGGTGACGAGCGTGCGTGTCTTCGCCGGGCGCAATTCCGTCGGCGTGCGCGGTGTCGCGCTGGCTGCGGGGGACGAGGTCATCTCGATGTCGATCCTGCGCCACTTCGACTGCACGGCGGAAGAGCGTGCGGCCTATCTGCGCTGGCGCCGCCTGATGCGCGGCGAGGCGGACGATGCCAACGGCGAGAACGGGACCGAGACGGGCGGCGATGACGAAGCGGTCCCGGCCGGGGAACTGAGCCAGGAGCGCTACGCCGCGATGAGCGCGGCCGAGCAGGTCATCCTGACGGTTTCGGAAAACGGCTACGGCAAGCGGTCTTCTTCGTTTGAATACCGGGTGACAGGGCGCGGCGGCAAGGGCATCACCGCGATGGCCGTGACCAAGCGCAACGGGCCGCTGGTCGCCTCCTTCCCGGTGGAGGACAACGACCAGATCATGCTGGTGACCAATGGCGGCCAGCTGATCCGCTGCCCGGTGGACGGGATCCGCATCGCCGGACGCGCCACCCAGGGCGTTACCGTCTTCAACACGGCCGAGGGCGAGGAAGTCGTCTCCGTCGAGCGTGTTTCCGACGAGAGTGGCGAGGCGGATGTCGAGGACCTTCCGGGCGTCGACGGCGAGACCGGCGGCACACCGGCCGAGGGCGGAACCGCTGATGGCGACACTGCCGGCGACGGACCGCAGGACGATGCGCCCTCCGGAAACGATGGTCCCTCGGACGAGGGCTGACGCCGACCGGCGAGAGCGAAACGGAACTTGGAAAAAGGGCGCGGAGAGTGATCTCCGCGCTCTTTTTCCTGCCGTGCAACAGCCGGCTCAGCCGGCCTGGTGCAGGGCCCGTTCGCGGGGAAGCCGCAGGCCGACAAGGACCGTCACGCTGAGGGCGGCAAGCACCAGGGCGGCGACGCGGAACGCATCGACATAGCCGATCGCCTCCACCGCCGGCTGCATGGCAAGCGGCGAGATGAACTGCCCGAGGAAGATGCTCGTCGTCAAGGCGCCGCTCGCCAGCCCGCGCCGCGCCGGCGGCGCGACATCGAGCGCAGCGGCAATGAACCCGGGCAGCACAAGGCCGAAACCGCAGCCGACGAGGGCGACGGCCGCGGCAATGACGGGAAGCGACAGCGCGGCGGACAGCAGCAGGAAACCCGCGCCCATCACCGTAAAGCCGAGCGCCGGCGTGCCGCCAGGTCCCATCCGCCGGCGCAGGGCGCCGAAAGCGAAGGCCGCGCATCCGGCGGCCAGCGGCACCGTGGCGACGACGATGCCGGCCGCGGCCGGTTCTCCGTGGCCGATCCGGGCCAGATGGAAGGGAACCTGCGTCGGCACCACGTAGAAGAGAACGAAGGTGACGCCGGCGAGAAACACGAGAAAGGACAGTTGCAGGACCCAGGGACCGGAGCCGCCTTCTCCCCCGTCCGTTCCGGCGGCGGGAGTATCGCGCGGCGGGCGCGTTGCCGGAATGGCGCGCCACAGGAACGGCAGGTAGAGGAGCCCCACCCCGTAGAGCGCGAAGACCCAAAACACGTTCACCCCTGCGAGCCAGCCGGCGAGGGCAACGAAGACGAAGCCGCCGAAATTGGTCGCCGCCATCTGAAAGCCCATGAACCGGCCGCGGGCCGCGCCTTCGAACAGGTCGCCGACAAGCGCCGCCTGGGCGGTCATCAGCATCGCCAGTGCCAGCCCGAGCAGCAAGCGGCTGGCAAGAAGCATGTAAAGGTCGGGCACTATCAGGCCGGCACTGCCCGACAGGGCGAACAGCGCCACCCCGGCCAGCAGGAACGGCCGGCGCCCGTAGCGGTCGACCGCCATGCCGGCAAATGGCGCGATGAGCGCCACCGTCAGCGACGGTGCCGTGACGAGCAGCCGGGTGAGCAGCGCCGCGTCGGGCGTTCCGGCGAACCAGGCCTCGATGCCCGGCAGGGCCGGGCTGATCGTGGCGTTGGAAAGGATCGTCAGCGACGCCGCAAGAAGCAGCGCCAGGGCCTGACGGTCGCGCAGGAGTTCCATCATGCGGCCCTCTTTTCATAGGGCCGCCTTTCGCGTGCGGCGCGCAAGGCATGACCCCACCAGGCGAGAGACGCACCGAAGGTCGCCATGGCGGCATCGGCCCTGGCCGCCTCGTCCGCATCCATCATCTCGCCGTCCTCGCCGAACCGGTTGAAGGGCATGGCGAAGCTGACCGTGTCACGCAGGGTCATCGCATGAAGCTCGGCAAAGACCGGGCGCAAAGTCTCGGACGCACGCAATCCGCCGGAAATCCCGCCATAGGAGATCAGGCCGACGGGGCGGGCCTGCCATTCGGCACTGGCGGCATCGATCAGCGTCTTCAGCGGACCGGGGGCGGCGTGATTGTATTCCGGCGTGACGACAACGAAGCCATCGAGGCCGCCCAGCCGCTCGCGCAGGCGGTCGGCGGCCGCCTCATCGCCGGTCTGCAGCGGCAACAGGTGCGGATCGCGCGGGTCGATGCGCCGCAGGGAAAAGCCCTGCCCTTCCAGGCGGCGGGCGGCCCAGCCGGCGATCCTGTCGTTGAAGCGTCCCTCGCGAATGCTGCCCTGGATGAGGCCGATCCGAAGTATGGCAGTCATGGCAATCTCCTTGCAAAACGGGTCGATGGTCGGCACCCTAAAGCCTCAACTATAGTTAAGGGCAAGGACGAAGTTTTGAAAAATAACCAGCAGAATCAAGCGCCGGAAAAATTTCTCACGGTCGGCATGCTGTCACGGCGCAGCGGTGTGCCGGTTTCCGCCATCCATTTCTACGAGCGAAAAGGCCTGATCCGGTCGGAACGGGACGCGTCCAACTATCGCCGGTTCCCGCGCTCGGTGCTGCGGGTGCTGGCGGTCATCAGGGTGGGACAGGGGGCGGGCATCCGGCTGGAGGAGATCCGCCAGAGGCTCGGCGATGCGGCGCAATCCTCGACGCTTACCGCAAGCGACTGGGCGCGCATCTCGGCCGGCTGGGAGAGCGATCTCAACACGCGGATCGCCGCGTTGAGCCGGATGCGCGACCGGCTGACCGGCTGCATCGGCTGCGGCTGCCTGTCGATGGCCTCGTGCCCGAGCATCAATCCGGGCGACCGCGCGGCCGGCGACGGGCCGGGCGCCCCCGGCCTCGACGGGCGGGTGTAAGGAGCCCGCCGGCTCGGCGCGCGCGGTGCGGGGGCAAGCCTATTTAAGAAGGCAGCGGGTGCGCGGTGCCCAGATCATCACCTCGTCCCTCACCGCGTCCCAGAACCGGTCCGAGCAGGTGTATTCGGAGCTTTCGCCGACCTTGGTGCGCCACAGGTGCCGTCCCTCGATCTCGCTTCGCCGCAAGGTGCAACGCTTGCCTTCGGTTGGGGACAAACCTCCACCACCGATCCCGTTCTCCCCCTGTATCCAGCCCTCGATACCGTACCCCATCCAGAAATCGGTCTCGGCGACGACAAGGCAGTCGACCAGCGGTGGCGGTAGCAGGATGTAATGCTCGCCATGCTCTGTGCGCCCGGCGATTTCCACCGTGCTGTGGAGGTCGATCGGCAGGAAGCGATGCACGCCAGGCTCGAGGTTCTCCAGAAGGTCTCGAATCTTCGGAGTGATAAACAGGAGCGCGGCCAGAAAGCCGAACACTGCAGGGATACCGGTTGTGCCCCCAAAGCGAGCCTCGATGATCATCCTTGGTTGTCGCGGAAGCGCAGCGATCTCCGCGTCGGAGAGCATGTCGCCTGAGAGGCGCGCCTGTGTTCTTTCGTCTATTTCCGGCTCGAACGGAAAAAACCCTTTCGGGTTTCCTCCAACCAGAGAATGGCGCAGCACATAGGCGTCCTTCATCGGCCGGCGGCCGGCAAGGCTGATCAGCTCGCCGGTCCGATCCGTTCCGGAACGGGACACCATCGGTCCCGACCTCCCGCCGGCCGCCCCGCTCAGAACGGGATTTCGTCGTCCATATCGCCCGGGCCGCCGAAGCCGCCGCCCGAGGACCCGCCGCCGCCGGAGCTGCCGCCCGATCCGCCGCCATAGCCGCCACCGGAACCACCGCCCGAGCCGCCGCCATAGCCGCCACCGGAACCACCACCCGAGCCGCCGCCATAACCGCCGCCGGACGAGCCCTCGTAGCCGCCCTGCCCGCCGCCGCCGGCACCACCTTCGCCGCGCCCGTCAAGCATGGTCAGCGACGAGTTGAAGCCCTGCAGCACGATCTCGGTCGAATAGCGGTCCTGACCGGACTGGTCCTGCCACTTGCGGGTCTGCAGCTGGCCCTCGACATAGATCTTCGATCCCTTGCGCAGGAAACTCTCGGCGACCTTGGCAAGGCCCTCGTTGAAGATCACCACCCGGTGCCACTCGGTGCGCTCCTTGCGCTCGCCCGAATTGCGGTCCTTCCAGGTTTCCGAGGTCGCCACGCGAAGGTTGACCACGGGGCGTCCGTCCTGCATCCGACGAACCTCCGGGTCCGCTCCCAGATTGCCCACGAGGATCACCTTGTTGACGCTTCCCGACATCGTTGTCTCCTTGTTCGCCGGACAGGCCGGTCTTTTTTCCGCCGGCGCGGCATTGCCGGCCGCCTGGTCCGTTTCGCCGGATGGTGCCGGCGCTGATGTTCCTGTCGCCGGGTCGCCCCGGCCGTCCCCACGACATTAGCCCCGGGCGGGAGCCCGGCGAAAGGCCCGCGCGGGCGCAAGACCGGTGCCCGCGCTCATTTTGGCGTTTATCCACACTTGCGGGGGCAAAACCGGCGGACAGCGCCACCCGCAGCCGGTACGGCCGCCGGTTTCAGCCATCTTGCGGAACCATACATGTTCCTGATATGTTCACGCAATCGGATTCGCCCCCGGACACGTAGAGAACACCGGATCATCAACAGGACAAGACCGGTTGCCGGCCGGGTCATCGGAAAACGGGGGCTGGCGGTTGCCGCCGCCGGCCGGGCCACCGATATGTGGTTCGACGCGCGGGAGGCCGCAAACGCGCAACGCGGATTGCGGAAGGACGGATTACCTAACGATGCGGCGAGCGCCGGACGAGGTACGCAAGCCGGGAACCGCAAGACGGGGAACCGCAAGGCAGGGAACGCAAGCCGGGAGACGCAAGCCGGGGAACGAACGCTGCCAGACACGGAATCGACGGCGGCCGGTGCTTGTCGTAGAAGATCATCAACGGCCTGCCGCGCCATTCACGCCGGGGCGGCAGGCCAAGCAGGAAATCAATTCTGGCGTTCAGCCCCGCGCCCTCCCGCGCGGAAGGGAATGCCGCGCGCCGCAAGGCCGTCATCCAGGGACACCGCACGCACATGCCGAAGTCGCGTTCGACCTCAACGCCGCCCGTTTCCCCCGCCTCCGCCGCCGACCGGCGGGTGATCAGCGTACGTGGCGCGCGCGAGCACAATCTGAAGAATGTCGATCTCGACCTGCCGCGCGACGCGCTGATCGTGATGACCGGCCTTTCCGGCTCGGGCAAGTCGTCGCTCGCCTTCGACACGATCTATGCCGAGGGCCAGCGCCGCTATGTCGAGAGCCTGTCGGCCTATGCGCGCCAGTTCCTGGAGATGATGCAGAAGCCGGATGTCGACCAGATCGACGGGCTGTCGCCGGCGATTTCCATCGAGCAGAAGACGACCTCGCGCAACCCGCGCTCCACCGTCGGCACGGTGACGGAGATCTACGACTACCTGCGCCTGCTGTTCGCGCGTATCGGCGTGCCCTATTCGCCCGCGACCGGCCTGCCGATCGAGAGCCAGACGGTCAGCCAGATGGTCGACCGGGTGCTGGCCCTGGAGGAAGGCACGCGGCTCTACCTGCTGGCGCCAGTGGTGCGCGGGCGCAAGGGCGAGTACCGCAAGGAACTGGCGGAGCTCATGAAAAAGGGCTTCCAGCGGATCAAGATCGACGGCGAGTTTCACGAGATCGCCGAGGCGCCGGCGCTCGACAAGAAGCTGAAGCACGACATCGACGTGGTCGTCGACCGCATCGTGGTGCGCGAGGATATCAGCGGGCGGCTGGCGGATTCGCTGGAGACGGCGCTCGGCCTCGCCGACGGCATCGCGATTGCCGAATATGCCGACCGGCCGCTGCCGGAGCGCGATGCCGACGCGGTGCTGCAGAACCGCAACGAGACGCATGAGCGGATCGTCTTCTCGCAGAAATTCGCCTGCCCGGTTTCCGGCTTCACGATTTCGGAGATCGAGCCGCGGCTGTTCTCCTTCAACAACCCCTTCGGCGCCTGCCCGACCTGCGACGGGCTGGGCACGACGCTCGCCTTCGAGCCGGACATGGTGGTGCCGGACCAGACGCTGACCCTGCGCGAGGGCGCGGTGCTGCCCTGGGCCAAGACCGGCTCGACCTCCCCCTATTACGCCCAGACGCTGGAAGCGATCTGCCGCCATTTCGACGCGTCGATGGCCACACCCTGGTCGGAGCTGCCGGAGGCGGTGCGCGACACGATCCTCAACGGCTCGGGCAAGGAGAAGATCGAGTTCACCTATGATGACGGGGTCAGGAGCTACCGTACGGCGAAGACCTTCGAGGGCGTCGTCGGCAATATCGAGCGGCGCTGGCGGGAAACCGACAGCGACTGGGTGCGCGAGGAACTGTCGCGCTACCAGTCCGACCGCCCCTGCCCGGCCTGCGGCGGATACCGGCTGAAGCCCGAGGCACTGTCGGTGAAGATCGCCAGACGGCATGTCGGCGAGATCGCGCAACTGTCCATCCGCGATGCGGCCGAATGGTTCGAGGCGCTGCCGGCGCAACTGACCGACAAGCAGTCGGAAATCGCACTGCGCATCCTCAAGGAAATCCGCGAGCGGCTGAAATTCCTCAACGATGTCGGCCTCGACTACCTGTCGCTGTCGCGCAATTCCGGCACGCTTTCGGGCGGTGAGAGCCAGCGCATCCGGCTCGCCTCGCAGATCGGCTCGGGGCTGACCGGTGTGCTCTACGTGCTCGACGAGCCCTCGATCGGCCTGCACCAGCGCGACAATGCAAGGCTGCTCGATACGCTGAAGCACCTGCGCGACCTCGGCAACACGGTGATCGTCGTGGAGCATGACGAGGACGCGGTGCTGACCGCCGACTATGTGGTCGATATCGGCCCGGGCGCCGGCATCCATGGCGGCGAGATCGTCGCCCGGGGCACGCCGGCGGAAATCCTGGCAAACCCTGCCTCTCTGACCGGGCAATACCTGTCCGGCGCGATGGCGATCCCGATGCCGGAGGGGCGGCGCAAGCCGAAGACGCGCCGGCAGATCCACGTGGCGGGCGCGCGCGGCAACAACCTGAAGAACGTCTCGGCCGACATCCCGCTCGGCACCTTCACCTGCGTCACCGGCGTTTCGGGCGGCGGCAAGTCGACCTTCCTGATCGACACGCTCTACAAGGCGGCGGCGCGGCGGCTCAACGGGGCGCGCGAGACGCCGGCGCCGCATGACCATATCGACGGGCTGGAACTGCTCGACAAGGTGATCGACATCGACCAGTCGCCGATCGGGCGCACGCCGCGCTCCAATCCGGCCACCTATACGGGCGCCTTCACGCCGATCCGCGACTGGTTCGCCGGGCTGCCGGAGGCCAAGACGCGCGGCTATGCGCCGGGGCGCTTCTCCTTCAACGTCAAGGGCGGGCGCTGCGAGGCCTGCCAGGGCGACGGCGTCATCAAGATCGAGATGCACTTCCTGCCCGATGTCTACGTCACTTGCGACGTGTGCAAGGGCAAGCGCTACAATCGCGAGACGCTGGAGGTCGAGTTCAAGGGCAAGTCGATCGCCGACGTGCTCGACATGACGGTGGAGGAAGGGGCGCGGTTCTTCTCCGCCGTGCCGGCGGTGCGCGACAAGCTGGAGACGCTGGCGCGGGTCGGCCTCGGCTACATCAAGGTCGGCCAGCAGGCGACGACGCTTTCCGGCGGCGAGGCGCAGCGCGTCAAGCTCGCCAAGGAGCTGTCGAAGCGCGCGACCGGCCGCACGCTCTACATCCTCGACGAGCCGACGACGGGCCTGCATTTCCACGACGTGGCAAAGCTGCTCGAGGTGCTGCACGAACTGGTCGAGCAGGGCAACACGGTGCTGGTCATCGAGCACAATCTCGAGGTTATCAAGACCGCCGACTGGATCATCGATCTCGGCCCCGAGGGCGGCGATGGCGGCGGCACGATCGTGGCACAGGGAACGCCGGAGGATGTCGTCGAGGTGGAGGCAAGCTATACCGGGCGCTTCCTCCGGGAGGTGCTGGAGCGGCGACCGTCGCGGCGCGGCAAGGACCGCGCGGGCGAGCGCTCCGGTGAACGCATGAGCGCGGCGGAGTAGACGACGGCGCCTGTCGTCCGCCAACGACAAGACGAGTTCGGCGCGGCGGCCGGCGCAGGAGGCTCCGTGCCTGACGCGACCGCCGGGGGCCATTGCACATGCCGGGGTTGCCAATGGATCCCGGATCAAGTCCGGGATGACGCCTGAGAGGGGGGCCAAGACCGGAGCACTCCGTCTTGCGTGGTGCCGCCACACGCTCAGGCCGTCACCCCGGGCGAGCATTGCGAGACCCGGGGCCCATTCGTTCCCAGAGCGGGCGCCAGGAGATCGGGGAGGCTGCACAGCACTCCGCCCCAAGAACGGTGCAGGCGGTGCAGGGCTCCATGCCTGCCGCGACCACTCAGAGCCGTCACGCCTGCCGGGGTTGCCAATGGATCCCGGATCAAGACCGGGATGACGCCTGAGAGGGGGCAAGGCCGGCGTGACATCGGTGGCGCGAACGATTTACGGCCTGCCTCTGTAGGCCTGAAGGCGAAGGCAACGCCGGCGGTTGCGGCGCACACCCCCTCCCTTTCCACAGAATTCGACCGGAATGCGCCCACGCCATGCGTTGGCGACATTTCCCCGGCAACGACTGACGCCGGGTTTCCCGCGACTTTGCATACGTTGCAGGAGAAACTATTGCTGCGATGCACAATCTGCATGGCTGACTTGCAGAAATCGCGCTTTTTTTCGGGATCTGAAAAAACTATCTCTTGGTCATCGGATCGGAGCGCTGCCGACGGACAAGCCGGGCAGCCAACTCCCTTTGGACATGCACACAGAGGCTATCATGTTCGACACCCTTGCTCGCACCTACCGCAACTGGCGGACCTATCAGAGCACTGTTTCGGAGCTTTCGCGGCTTTCCGCCCGTGAGCTCGACGATCTCGGCATCGCACGCGGCGACATTCGTTTCATCGCCAAGCGCGCCAGCCGTTAACAGTTCACGTTCAAAGAGATAGACCTCCTCCCCTATCTCCTTGACGTGTCCCGGCGGGGCATCCTCCTCCCAGCCCCGTTCGGATATTGCGACGCCCGCCGGTTCTCCTCCCTCCGGCGGGCGTTCGCTTTTTCACAGTGCCCTTCCGCATGATTCACGCCGTCTCGCAGGCATCCAGGGGATGACGCGGGCGTGACACGACCCCGGCGCTTTTCGCAGGGCGGGCATGCGAAGACAGCGCGCCACAAACGGCGCGACGCACCCCATATCTGACTTGCCGGAGCGATGACGCGATGCAGCATCCGCTGCCTCGGACGGCCGCTTCACCTCAACACCGTTCTCATGGAGAGACCAATGCTCAACACCCTCGTTCGCAAGTACAATTCCTGGCAGAAGTACCGTCAGACCTATGACGAGCTGTCCCGCCTTTCCAACCGCGAGCTCAGCGATCTGGGCATCGGCCGGGGCGACATCGACTTCATCGCCCGCAGCCACACCCGCTGAAGCTGTGCGGCGGGTCGCCGCACCTGCCGACAACACGTCCGAACGCCGCCCGAGAGGGCGGCGTTTTGCGTTTCATATCGCTGATTCGATTGATCTTTCCCGGTTTCATGTTGCTCTGCACAAAAAGCGGGGCTGATATGCATCATCGGGTCTGGAAATGCGGAAGAGACTCGCCCATATCATTTGTAACGGAGCAAGCGATCCTCCTCCCGCGCTTCGCTCCCGTTCCGGCCGATGATCCTCCTCCCTTCATCGGCCACCGAAAAACGACGCCCACCGGTTCTCCTCCCTCCGGTGGGCGTTCGTTTTTTCAGGCACCGTCCCCTTCCGCTCCCCTCGCTCCCGGACGACCCGGTTCCACGCACAGGCAACCGCCAATGCGCGAACGGCTTCGCGGCCGCTCGGGTCATGTGATCGTTTCAGGGAAACGGCGCTGTGGCAGGTGCAGCCGGAGGCTCATGCAGGCAAAGGCACCCGGCCCGCCTTCAGCGCCTGTCCGAAGAACCCATCATGTCCAGATAGGCCTTCTGCATGTCGCCGATGCGGCCGGCGACGCGCGCGTTCGCCTTGAAGGAGGTTTCCGCCTGCATCATGTCGACCATGGCGCTCGCCATGTCGGGAGCAAAGCCGATCCGCCCCGAACCGGTCGGCTGGCCGCCGCCTTGCGACGCCCCGTCTCCGCTCGCGCCCCCGGCTGGCGATGCCGCGGCAACCAGGTTGTTGCCGGCCTGGGCACTGGCTTCGGCGCCGGCCGCGACGACGCGACGGGCGGATGCCTCGAAGCGCTGGCCGGCGGCCTGGAGGCCGGAAAGGGATATGGACAGGGCGGACATGATCTGCACAGTATCGCCACCCCCTCTTAACGAATCCTGAGTCCCTTCCTTCGCATTCGAGCCAGACGTTCCCGAGCCGTCCCTGTTATTTCAATCAAGGATTGCACTTCATGCTTCTGACACTCTCGATTACCGGCCCGTTCTTCGCCGTCATCGCGTTTGGTTTCTTCGCGGCGAAACGCGGCTGGATGCCGGACGGCGCGGTGCGCAGCCTCAATGTCTTCGTCTTCAACTTCGCCATGCCGGCGCTGGTCATCCGGGCCCTGGCCGGACAGGACATCATCGCCGCACTGACCGGACCGATGGTGCCGGTCTGGGTGCTGGCGGGGGCGGCGACCTTCGCCATCTCGATGCTGGCGATGCGGCTCCTGTGCCGCGGCAGTCTGGCCGAGATGGCGGTGAGCGGCCAGGCCGGCACGATCGGCAATATCGGCTTTCTCGGCCTGCCCCTGATGCTGGCGGCCTTCGGCGACCGGGCGGCCGCCCCCATGGCGGTGGTGCTGATCGCCGACCTGACGATCTTCATCCCGCTGTGTATCGGCCTGCTGGAATGGGCCTCGGGCAAGGGCGCAAGCTGGAAACTGATTGCGACGGTGGCGAAGGGCGTCGTCTTCAATCCCTTCGTTCTCGCCATTTTCGGCGGCACGCTGCTGTCGCTTGCCGGCGGCAAGCTGCCGCCGGCGGGCGACAATCTTCTGAATTTCCTGGGCGATGCGGCGGGGGCCACCGCCCTCTTCTCCCTCGGCGTGCAGCTCGCCGCCCGGCGGGTGGAGGGCGAGGCGCGCGCGATCTCACTGATGATCGTGCTGAAGCTGTTCCTGCATCCGCTGGCGGTGCTTACGGCGGCGATGCTGTTCGGCCTCGATCCGTCCCTGACAGCGGTGCTGGTGGTGGTCGCCTCGCTGCCGATCGCGGGCAATGTCTTCGTCGTCGCCGAGCGCTACGGCATCTTCATCCAGCAGCTGTCGGCGGCGATCCTGCTGTCAACGACGGCAGGCGTCATCACCGTGTCGCTCGCCCTGATGTGGGCGGGAATATGAGGGGCACGCAGCGCCCCGGGGGCTGACAGAGCACCCGCGCGGTCCCATATTCGGCATCGACATGGCCGGCGCCTCCCGCCGGCCGGCACCGCCTGAAGGACATTTCCCATGACCGACGCCGTCGTCGCCGACCGCAACCCGCTGCTTGCCGAATGGAGCGCGCCCTTCGGGCTGCCGCCGTTCGCCGAGATCGAGGCCTGGCACTACGAGCCCGCCTTCGACGAGGCGCTGAGGCTGGCGCGGCAGGCCATCGACGCGATCGCGGCCAACCCGGACCCGGCAAGCTTCGCCAACACGATCGAGGCGATGGAGCTGTCGGGCGCAGAGCTGACCCGCGTCGCCTCCGTTTTCTTCAACCTCTCCGGCTCGCACACCTCCCCGGAACTGCAGCGGATCGAAAGAGAGATGGCGCCGAGGCTTGCCCGCCATTCCAGCGAGACGCTGCTCAACCAGGCGCTCCATGCCCGCGTCGCCGCCCTGTGGGAGGCGCGCGGGGACCTCGACCTCGACACGGAACAGGCGCGGGTGCTGGAACGCTATCACCGCATGTTCACCCGCGCGGGCGCCGGGCTCGACGAGGCGGGGCGGGCCCGCATGGCGGAGATTTCCCAGCGGCTTGCCGTGCTGGGCACGACGTTTTCGCAGAATGTGCTGGCCGACGAGGCGGGATACCAGTTGCTGCTGGAGCGCGAGGAGGATCTTGCCGGCCTGCCGGCCTTCCTGCGTCAGGCGGCGGCGGAGGCTGCAAGCGAACGCGGCCATCCGGGCAAGCACGTGATCACCCTGTCCAGGTCGCTGATCGAACCCTTCCTGCAATTCTCGACAAGGCGCGATCTGCGCGAAATCGCCTTCAATGCCTGGAGCGCACGCGGCGAGGCGGAGGGCGAAACCGACAACCGGGCGGTGATCGCCGAGATCCTTGCCCTTCGCGACGAACGGGCAAAGCTGCTCGGTTTCGACAGTTTCGCCGCCTACAAGCTGGACGACACGATGGCCGGCACCCCGCAGGCGGTGCGCGACTTGCTGGAGACCGTGTGGAGCCCGGCGGTGGCGCAGGCGCGCAGGGAGGCGGAGGCGCTGCAGCGGCTTGCGGCCGAGCACGGCGAGAACATCGCCATCGCCCCGTGGGACTGGCGCTTTTTCGCGGAGAAGCTGAGGAGCCGCGACCACGCGCTCGACGAGGCGGAGCTGAAGCCGTATTTCCAGCTCGAGAACATCATCCAGGCGGCCTTCCATACGGCCGGGCGACTGTTCGGCCTGAGTTTCCGCGAGGTGGAGGGGGTGACGCTCTACCATCCCGATGTGCGCGCCTTCGAGGTTCTGGACGCGGACGGCGCCCATGTCGGCCTCTTCCTCGGCGACTATTTCAACCGCTCGACCAAGCGCAGCGGCGCCTGGATGAGCGCCTTCCGCCGGCAGGAAAAGCTGGCCGGCAGCATCCGCCCGATCATCGTCAACGTGATGAACTTCGCCAAGGCGCCGAAGGGCGAACCGGCGCTGCTGACCTTCGACGACGCACGCACGCTGTTTCACGAATTCGGCCACGCGCTGCACGGGCTCCTGTCGGACGTCACCTATCCGATGATCTCCGGCACGTCGGTGTCGCGCGACTTCGTCGAACTGCCCTCGCAGCTCTACGAGCACTGGCTGTCGGAACCGGAAATCCTGACGCGCTTCGCCCTGCATGTGGAGACCGGCGAGCCGATGCCGTCCGAGTTGATGGAACGGGTGCTGGCGGCGCGCAACTTCAACCAGGGTTTCGCCACGGTCGAATATCTTGCCTCGGCGCTCTTCGATCTCGACGTGCACACGCGGGGCGCGGACGGCGCGACCGACGTTGCTGCACTGGAGCGCGAGACACTGGCGCGCATCGGCATGCCGGCGGAAATCACCATGCGGCACAGGCCGACGCATTTCGCCCATGTGTTTTCCGGCGACGGCTATTCGGCCGGCTATTACAGCTACATGTGGTCGGAGGTGATGGATGCGGACGCCTTCACCGCCTTCGAGGAGACGGGCGACATCTTCAACGCGGAACTGGCAAAGCGCCTGCGCGAGGCGATCTATTCGGCCGGCGGGCGTCAGGACCCGAAGGACGCCTATGTCGCCTTCCGCGGCGCGCTGCCCGATGCCGGGCCGCTCTTGAAGAAGCGGGGATTTGCGTGAGCTGATCGCGCACGGCGAAGCGTGACGGCGGCGCGAAACCCGCGCCGCCGCATTCCCGTCAGACGAGGTCGACCTTGCCTGTGGCGATGTCATAGACCGCGCCGACGACACGGACCTTGCCGGCGGCAACGGCCTCGGCAACGATGGGCCCGGCGGCCTTCAGCTTCTCGACATTGTGCAGGACATTGGCCCGGGTCGCGGCGGCCAGCGGATCGGCCGGCTTTTCCGCCAGTGCCGCCTCGACGCCGGGCTTCAGCGCCTTGACCAGCTCGGGCAGATGGCCGGGCAGCTCCGTGCCGCTCTCGACGACATTGATGGTCGCCGAAACGGCCCCGCAATTGGTGTGACCCATCACCACGAGAAGCGGAATGCCGAGTACGGCGACGCCATATTCGATGCTTGCCAGCCCGCTGACATCGACGAAATTGCCGGCAACGCGCATGATGAAAAGCTCGCCCGGCCCCTGGTCGAAGAGCAGTTCCGGCGCGACGCGCGAGTCGGCGCAGGAGAGGATGCCGGCAAAAGGATATTGCGCACCGGCGCGCGCCGCGCGGCCGGCGGAGAAGTCGCCGTTGCAACCGGCGTCGGCGACGTAGCGGGCATTGCCCTCTGTCAGACGCTTCAACGCCTCATCGGGGCTGATGTCGTTGGGCGCCGCTTTCGTCTCCGTTGCCCGGGCGTTCCCGGGCATCGCGAAGGCACCGGCGAATGCGGTCGATGCGGCTGCGGCGCCGAGGCCGAGCAGGCCGCGCCGCGACACGTCAAAACGATGATCTTCACACATTTGATGAAATTCCCTTTTGGGGCCGGCGCGGCCAGCCGGGTCATCCGGTTGGTGGCGCCAGACCGTGCCAGTCAATCGACCCCGGAACCCGTCACCGCGGACAGGGCAATGGCCGAGATCCGCTGGGCTTTCGGACCGGTGACGGAGAAAACCGTGTTTCCCGCCTGGCCGCACTGCAATCCATAGCAGCTGCGTGACCGGCGCCAGTCCCGAAAAAGGCGTCGGCGCCAGTTACATGAATTGTTGGTTTCCCGGAAATTATCTTTTCAATGCAATATGCTACAGGTTTTCGACGCGGCAGCGACGACCTTCCGCCACGTCCCTCACCCCTCGATGAGCAGGCCCTCGACGTAAGGGGCGAAGCTGCGCCAGACCTCAATGGCGAAGGCCTCGTCGCCAAGACGCCAGAGGGTGATTTCCGCCTTGGTGAAGAGCGTGCGCGTCACCATGCCGACCGGGAAGGCCTCCGGCGAAAGATCGAGGAAGACATGGGCGTTGAGGAGGTCGGCGGCCCCTGCCCCCTCGACCAGAAGCGCGACACCGCGCTCCGAAACGTCGACCAGGGAATGGGGCGTGTCGCCAAGCGCTGCGGCGATCCCGCCGGCGAGTTTCCGGGCCAGCGCATCGACCGCTTGCTCCCCGTCAGCTTCCGGGCACGCCAGCAGCAGCCACTCGTCCGGCCCCTGCCACAGCGCGGCGCGGGCGCCGAGCGCATTGGCCGCAAGCGGCGCCACGGGGAGCGAGGCGCCGAAGGCCCCGCCGGCCTTGCCGGCGGCCGTTGCATCGCCGCGGAAGACAAAACGGGCAAGCGGCGCGGCGCGGGTCACCTTGATGCCGGGGCGCGCAAGGACCTCGGCATCGGCCTGATTGCCAGCCAGGGCGGGACGGTAGAGGGCGGTCTCAGACATTGAGCCGGTTTCCTTCCGGATCGACGAAGACGGGCGACACCACCTCGACGGCAATGGCACCGCCTGGCATCGGCACATGGAGGGTCTCGCCCATGCGGGCGCGGCCATTGGCGATCATCGCCAGCGCGATGGGCCGGCCGGCGGCGGGCGAGACATAGGAGGACGTCACATGGCCAAGGGCCGGCGTACGGCGGGCGGGCTCAGCCTCGACCGTGACCTGTGCGCCCTCCTCCAGCAGCGTGGTTGCGTCCTTCGTCAGCAGGCCGACCAGCTGCTTGCGCCCCTCGGCGACAAGATCGGGCCGGGCAAGCGAGCGCTTGCCGACGAAATCCGGCTTCTTCTTGCCGATCGCCCAGGACATGCCGACATCGTCGGGCGTCACCGTGCCGTCGGTCTCCTGGCCGACGATGATGTAGCCCTTCTCGGCGCGCAGCACATGCATCGTCTCGGTGCCGTAGGGACAGCCGCCAAGCCTCTCGACATTGGCGTGAACCGCCTCCCAGACCTGGCGCGCGCGGCTTGGCGGCACGTTGATCTCGTAGCCGGCCTCGCCGGTGAAGCTCATGCGG
This sequence comes from Stappia sp., assembly GCF_965276915.1. Lineage (GTDB taxonomy): Bacteria > Pseudomonadota > Alphaproteobacteria > Rhizobiales > Stappiaceae > Stappia. Next base: position 3,140,421 of record NZ_OZ255709.1, on the reverse strand, counting down.
AACAGCCGGCAGGGAATGCCGCCCATGACATGGCCCTCGCGCACCGACATGTGCGGCATGGCGTCGGTCGACAGGTCGATGTCGTCGACGAGCGGGGCGATCGCCTCGCGCGCCTTCGGCCCCTGCACGGCGACCACCGCCCATTGCTCGGTGGTCGAGGTGAGCCAGACCTTGAGGTCCGGCCACTCGGTCTGGAGATAGTCCTCCATGAGGGCGAGGACGCGCGGCGCGCCGCCGGTCGTCGTCGTCACGTGGAAGCGGTCCTCGGCCAGGCGCCCGACGACGCCGTCGTCGATGATGAAGCCGGCCTCGTTGAGCATCAGCCCGTAGCGCAGACGGCCGACACCGAGCTTCTTCCAAGGATTGGTGTAGATGCACTCGAGGAACTCGGCCGCATCCGGTCCGACGACCTCGATCTTGCCAAGCGTCGTCGCATCGAAGATGCCGACGCTTTCGCGCACGATGCGGCATTCCCGCTCCACCGCCCGGTGCATGTCCTCGCCGGTTTTGGGGAAGTACCAGGCGCGCTTCCACAGCGCGACATCCTCGAAGGCGGCCCCCTTTTCCACTGCCCAGGGATGGATCGGCGTGCGGCGCACCGGATCGAAGAGATCGCCGCGCGAGGTCGCCGCCAGGGTGCCGAAAGTGACCGGCGTATAGGGCTGGCGGAAGGTGGTGAGGCCGACCTGCGGGATCTGGTTGTCGAGCTCGCTGGAGGCGATGGAGAGCGCGTTCATGTTCGAAAGGCGCCCCTGGTCGGTCGCCATGCCGGTCGTCGTGTAGCGCTTGATGTGCTCGATGGAATGCATGCCCTCGCGCACGGCAAGCTTGACGTCCTTGGCGGTCACGTCGTTCTGGAAATCGACAAAGGCGCGCACCCGGGCGGCATCGCGATCATGCGGGACCGTGCCGAGCCACCAGCCGGAGCCTGCCTCGCCGCCCGTTGCGGGAAAGTCGGGGACGGGCACGGGCGTGCCGGTCGCCGCTTCCATAGCCTGTGCGCCGGCCATCGCGCCATCGGCCAGCACCGCGGCGAGACCGTCGACGCCCCGGCAGCTGCCGGCTGAGCGCTGCGCCTGGACCGGATCGGCGGGCAGGAAGGCGCCCTTCTCCGGCTGCCAGTCGAGCTTGCCGCGCGCCTGCGAATGAAGGCTGACATTGGGCGTCCAGCCGCCCGACATCAGCAGGCAGTCGCAGGAAATCTCGCCGGCGGCGATGACACCCGATGCCGTGCGCCGGCCGATGAGAACACCCTTCACCCGCTTCTTTCCGAGAACGCCGGTAACGACGCAGTCGGTCTCGGCGCGGATGCCGGCTTCGCGGGCGCGGGCGACCAGCGCCGCATCCGGATCGGGTCGCATGTCGAGGATCGCCGCGACCTTGCCGCCGGCCGCCGCGATGTCGAGCGCCGCGACCCAGGCGCTGTCGCAGGCGGTGGCGACAACGATCGCCTCGCCCGGCAGCACCCCGAAACGGCCGGCATAGATGCGCGCGGCCTCGGCCATCATCACCCCGGGCCGGTCGTTTTCCGGGAAGACCAGCGGGCGCTCGATGGCGCCTGACGCGATCACCACCTGGCGCGCCCGGACCTGCCACAGCCGCTCGCGCGGCAGCGCGGGATCGGGGGTCGCGAGATGGTCGGTGACGCGCTCGGCGAGCGCGACGAAATTCTGGTTGAAATAGCCAAACACCGTTGTGCGCGGCAGGATCGTGACACGCGCGTTGCCGGCAAGCTCGGCAATGGCCGAGGCGACCCATTCCGCCGCCGGCTTGCCGTCGACCGTGGCGCCGGCCTCATGCAGCAGCGAGCCGCCGAATTCTCCCTGCTCGTCGGCGATGATCACACGCCCCCCGGCGCGAGACGCCGCAAGTGCGGCTGCCAGACCGGCCGGACCACCGCCGGCGACGAGCACGTCGCAATGGGCATAGCGGTTGGCGTAGCGGTCGGGATCGGGTGCGGTCGGTGCCTTGCCCAGACCCGCGGCGGAGCGGATGAACGGCTCGTAGACGCTGTTCCAGAAGCTCTTCGGCCACATGAAGGTCTTGTAGTAGAAGCCGGCGACGAAGATCGGGGCCAGCCTGTCGTTGACCGCACCGATGTCGAAGGCAAGCGAGGGCCAGCGGTTCTGGCTGACGGCGACCATCCCCTCGTGGATCTCGACCTGGGTGGCGCGCAGGTTCGGCACGCTCTGGCCGGCGGCGGCGGCATCCGCGGACTTCGCCACGCCGACAAGCGCGTTCGGCTCCTCCGAGCCGGCAGTGAGGATGCCGCGCGGACGGTGATACTTGAACGAGCGGCCGACCAGATGGATGCCGTTGGCAAGCAGCGCCGAGGCGAGCGTGTCGCCGGCATAGCCATGCACGGTCTCGCCGTCGAAGGTGAAGGTCACGGGCACCGAGCGATCGATGCGGCCTGTGGCGCGGGTGCGATGCGGCTGGCTCACTTCGCGCCCTCCCCGCCGGCGGGTGCGCCGTCAAGGTCCGGGCGCGGTTCGCCGGTCCTGTAAACCGCGAGGAAGCGGTCGCTGACGGTGTCGCGCAGCGCGTTGAAGAAGCGCCCGCAACCGTGCACATGCCGCCAGCGCTCGGCCGTCACGCCTTTCGGATTGCTGCGCATGTAGAGAAAGTCGGCCCATTGATGGTCATCGAGGGCGGACGGATCGGCGGGGCGCGCGACATGCGCCTCGCCGCCGTGGCGGAACTCGATCTCGGGGCGGTCGACGCCGCAGCAGGGGCAGTGGATCAGAAGCATCGGCCCTGTCCTAGATCTCGGTCTTCTGCGCGGCCGTCTCCGGGTCGCCGGTATTGGGCGTGCCGGAGGGCTCGATCAGCAGAACGTGGGTTTCGGTCTCGGCGACGGGGCAATGCTCGACGCCCTTGGGGACAACGTAGATCTCGCCCGGGCCGAGGGTCACGTCGCCGTCGCGCATGCGAATGGTCAGCCGGCCGGAGAGAACCTGGAAGAAATCGTCCGTATCGGGATGCGAATGCCAGGTGAACTCGCCCTTGACCTTGACCACCATCAGGTCGTGTCCGTTGAAGGACCCGACGATCCTGGGCGACCAGTGCTCGGAGAAGAGCGAGAGCTTTTCGGCAAGATTGACGGGCTGACGGGTCATGTGCGGCCTCAATGTGCGACGGCGGCGGCCGCCGCCTCGTCGATGAGCCGGCCGGTGCGGAACCGGTCCAGCGTGAAGGGCGCGTTGATCGGGTGCGGCTCGCCATGGGCGAGCGTATGGGCGAAGACATGGCCCGAGCCCGGCGTTGCCTTGAAGCCGCCCGTGCCCCAGCCGCAATTGACGAAGAGCCCCGGCACCGGGGTCTTGCCGATGATCGGCGAGCGGTCGGGCGTCACGTCGACGATGCCGCCCCAGTTGCGCAGCATGCGCATGCGGCGGAACATCGGGAACAGCTCGCAGATGGCATCGACCGTGTGAGTGGTGATCTGCAAGCCGCCGGTCTGGCTGTAGGAAACGTACTGGTCGGTGCCCGCGCCGATCACCAGTTCGCCCTTGTCGGATTGCGACAGATAGGCATGCACCGTGTTGGACATGACCACGCAAGGGAAGCACGGCTTCACCGGCTCGGAGACCAGCGCCTGCAGCGGGTTCGATTCCAGCGGCATGCGCACGCCCGCCATCTCCATGACGACCGAGGAGTGGCCGGCGGCAACCACGCCGACCTTCTTTGCCTTGATGAAACCGCGCGAGGTCTCGACGCCGGCGACGGAACCGTCGGCATGGCGGCGAATGCCGGTGACGGCGCAGTTCTGGATGATGTCGACGCCGCGCCTGTCGGCACCGCGCGCATAGCCCCATGCGACCGCGTCGTGGCGGGCGACGCCGCCCTTGCGCTGCAGCGCAGCGCCCATCACCGGATAGCGGATGTTCCTGCCGATGTTGAGCGGCGGGCAGAAGTCCTTCGCCTCCTCCGCGCTCAGCCACTCGTTCTGGACGCCGGCAAGCCGGTTGGCGTGGACATGGCGCTTGAACACCTGCACGTCATGCACCGTGTGGGCGAGCATCATCACCCCGCGGGCCGAATACATGACGTTGTAGTTCAGCTCCTGGGAGAGATCCTGCCACAGGTCCATGGCGTGGTCGTAGAGCCCCTCGCTCTCCTCCCACAGGTAGTTGGACCGCACGATGGTGGTGTTGCGGCCGGTGTTGCCGCCGCCGAGCCAGCCCTTCTCCAGCACCGCTACATTGGTGATGCCGTGCTGGCTGGCAAGGTAGTAGGCCGTCGCCAGCCCGTGGCCGCCAGCGCCGACGATGACGACGTCATACTCGGGCTTCGGATCGGGCTTGCGCCACTGGTGGCCCCAGTCCTGATGGGCGTTGAGTGCCTTCAACGCCAGATCCCAGAAGGAATAACGGGTCATGCGAGCCTCGATCAAGACGGCGCCGGCAACAGGACAGGCGATCAGCGTGTCCTGTTGTTGTGCAGCCGATAAAGCGGCACGGCTTGTACAAAACCGACATCGGGGCTAGCCATTGCGTCGCCTCCCGGGAGAGCGCCGCGATGCAGTGGCACAGGCGGGTGTCTTTCAGGTGCGACGAGCGGCGAGCCGCATCGCGCCGGCCAGGAGAACGGCGAGCCAGCCGCTCATCAAAAGCGTGCCGCCAAGCGGCGCTGCGAAGGCAAAGAGCCTGTGGCCGAGCAAGGCGCGCGCGCAGAGATCTCCGCAAAAGAGCAGAAGCCCGAGGCCGAGCGCGATGCCGGCGACCGCCAGCACCCGGCGCACCATGCCGCCACCCCTGCCCCGCGCCGGCACGAGAACCGCCAGCGCCAGGAAGGCCGGCGCGTGAAACAGCAGCATGCGCGCGGCCGGATCGAGAAGATCGGCCGCAGCACTGTGGGCGGCAGCTGCGGACAGCGCGACGCCGGCAAGTCCGGAAAGGCCGGCGGCCACGAGGCAGCCGCCATTGAGGGGCAGTGCCGGGTTCGCGGAGAGTTCGTTCATGTGCCTCAGGTCCTCGCCAGGATGATCTTGTCGGCCGACCAGTTGCCCGGCCAGACCTCGGCCCCGCCGGCGCGCAACTCGCGGATGGCGGCGACCGGCACATCGGCGATGAGGAAAGGCTCCTCGCCCTTCGTCCCGTCCACGGGCGCGATTTCACCGGCAACACCGCGATAGCCGAGCGAGGGCTCGCACGGGATATAGAGGGCGGCTCCGGAGACATTCGTGTCGTTCTGCGTGGTTCCGGGCGCGGCGCCGACCACACCGCAGACCGCGACCGAGCACATCAGTTCGACCGCGCGCGCCTTCGCACAGCCGAAGACGCGGTGATAGCCGGCAAGGCTCGAGGTCATCGACGGCACGATGAGGAGGTCCGGCGCATCGCGGGCGATGAGGCAGGAGAGCGCCGGCATCTCGATATCGAGGCAGATCAGCATCATCATCGACAGGCCGGCGAACTCGAAGCGCACGACCCTGTCGCCCGGCGTCAGCAGCCAGCTGTCGCGGTCGAGCTCGAACGGGGTGAGCGCCAGCTTGTCATGGACAATGTCGCGCCCGTCGGACAGCAGCGCGACAGCCCGGTTGAGATGGCCGCCCGCCCCGTCGGGCCAGGGCACGGAGCCGGCAATGAGCGATACGCCATGCCGCGCCACCAACGCGCGAAGGTCGGGCAGAAGCGCCTCGGCCTCGCCCGCCATGTAGGCGAGTTCCTCAGTCGGGGCGAGGCCGTCCGGTTTCCAGGCGAGGAAGGCTTCGCTCAGATATTCGGGCAGGACGAGGAGCGCGGCGCCTTCGTCTCTTGCCCGCGTAAGACGGGTGTCGATCGCTGCAAGAAAGCTGTCCCGCGAAGGGCCGCCCCTGGCAAGGTTGAAGGCGCAAAGCGCGATGCGGAGGGTGTCGGGCAATGAGGCTGGCTGGGTCATGCCGGCGATGCTGACCGCAAGCCGTGCCCGGATCAAGACGACAAAACGCGCGGGCGGTCCGCGCGTCGGTCAATCCTGTTGACGATCAGGCCTGTCGATGACCGGGCCCAGAGGGCGTCGTCAGTCCTGCAGGCCGAGCATCTTGGCGGCCATCAGCAGGGATGCCAGCACAAGACCGGCGCGGACCGGCGTGACGGCCGGTTCACTGTCCTCGACGCGGGCGGTGACGCCCTTTGCCTGAAGCCGGCGCAAGGCACGCTCCGCATTGTCGGCGGCACTGTCGACATCGGCCATCAAATGACGCAACTGGGCCCGAGGAGACATGATTCCATCCCGCTTCTTCCATCCGCCGTCAGGGTAGCGCTGCCGGGGTTTCCCCTTCCTTAACGGAGCGGCAATTCCTGCCGATGGGCAAAAGCGGCCATACGCGCCCGTCAACGCCTCGGCACGAACACCTCAGGACCGGCGCGGGGCCGGGTCGAGGACACTGCTTGTGGCAATGTCGGCGGGCCCGCTGGCAAAGACCAGTTCGACGGCGAACATCGGCCAGCACCCGGCATTGACCTCGATCACGCGGTTCTCCAGGTCGGTGTTGAAGGAACGTGAGCGCAGCAATGGCGCGCCGACGGAGACCTGAAGCTCGCCCGCCTCGGCCTCGGTGGCGAAGTCGGCAAAGATACGCGTCTCGGCGCGCACGTAGCGCGGAATGCCGGCCGCCGCATAGGCATCGAGGATCGAGCCGCCGCGCGCCACCACCGCCTCCATGCCGGTGAAGACGTCGATGCGGAATTCCTTGGCGGCGAGATAGACCGGCGTCGCGCCGACGACGATGGCACTGCGCATCGCGAACACCTCCTCCCCCTCGGCAAGGGAAAAGGCACGGATCGCGGCGGCAGAGGCAGGCTTGCGCACCAGCGAGAGGATCTTCAGTTCGGCCGCATCGTCGCAGACCGCTTCGTTGAACGCCTCGTGGCGATGCACGAGATAGCGCACCGTGGGGGCGCGCACGAAGATCCCGACGCCCTTTCGCGCCTGAAGCCGCCCTTCGCGCTGGTGACGGTCGAGAGCGCGGCGCAGGGTGATCCGGCTGACGCCGAACAGGGTGGCGAGATCGTCTTCGCCGGGCAGTTTCTCCCCTTCGGCGAGCGTTCCGCTTTCCAGCGCAACCTCGATACGGTCATAGATCTGCAGCCAGATCGGACGGTCGCTCCGATTCAGATAGGCCGTCGATGCAAGCCGCCTCAATTCCTCGATCGCATCCAACCCGCTGATCCCTTTCACATCTGCCCGACAGCCGCCTCAGAATTTTTCTGGCCGACGCCTCGTGACTCGGCACCGTTCCGAAAAAGCTTTATGTCACATATAGTTATTACTCATGAACTGTCACAGATCTTTCGTCGAGCCCCGGTAAAACCGGCAAGTCGCTGCTGTGTATACAGGAAAGAGCGGCACGTCACTCCTGCTCCCCACAGGCTCTCCGAGAGGTTTCCGACATGGCACAATTCACGTCCACGCGCCGCACCTTCCTGGCCGGAACGGCAGGTCTCGCCGCCGCCTCCCTGCTTCCCCACAGCGTTCTTGCCAGCTCCGACACGACCGTCACGGTTTCCAGCCCCTGGGGCTCCAACCAGCCGTTCCAGAAGGTCGTCGACGCCTATAACGCCAGGAAGACAGGCGTCAGCGTCGTCAACCGGATGGATGGCGACTACCAGGAGATGGCCACCAAGGCGCTCGCCTCCATCGCTTCGGGCCGCCCGCCGGAAATGATGGTCACCGGCTGGAAGTTCGGTTACTTCGCCCGCCGGACCCTTGGCGCACGCGACCTTGCCGAGATCGACGCCGCCAGGGCGGAAGAGATCATCGACCAGTTCAAGCCGAATGTGCGCCCGCTCGTCACCATCGACGACGCGCTGATCGGCCTGCCCTGGGCAATGTCGACGCCCGTCACCTGGATCAACATGAACCTGTGGCGCGAGGCCGGCCTCGACGACAACATCCCGCTCGACGTGAGCCATGCCTGGCTGATGGAACAGGCGGCGAAGATCGACAAGGCGCTCGGCGGCAAGAACCATCCGACCTATCGCTCGGCTCTCGACCTGTCCAACAACGAATGGACCTCGCAGGCCTATGTCCAGAATGCCGGCGGCTTCATCCTCGATGGCGACAGGCTCGTGTGCGACAGCGCCGAGGCGATCGAGGGCATGACCCGTTTCGCCGAGCCGGTGCGCGCCGAACTGTGGAGCAACATGGACTACCGCGCCCAGCAGAAGGCCATGTTCGCCGGCAACATCGCCATCGTCACCACCTCCTCCTCGCGCGCCGCGGCCGCCGCCAAGGCCGACATCGAGTTCAAGGACGTGATGTTCCCGAGCATCGAGGGCAACCGCAACATGAACTCCGGCGGCAACTTCCTGGCCGTCTATGCCCGCGACGAGGAACTGGCGAAGGCATCGATGGACTTCCTCGCCTTCTGCGCATCGAGGGAAGGCCAGGAGATCTGGTCGGAGGTCGGCTACCTCAACACCTCCGTGCACGACATCGCGCGCGGGCCGCTGCAGGAGGCATCCCATGCCCAGCTCGAGGCCGGCCTGACGCCGGAGACGATCTGGCCGGGCGCGCGTGGCCTGGAAGGCCAGGACGTGTGGCGCCAATGGGTCGCCCGCATTCTTGACGGCGAGGTCCGGCCGGCCGAGGGTCTTGCCCGCGCCAAGGACGATCTCGCCCGTCTCGTCGCCAACTGAGACGGCGCGGGACGAGACAACACATCATGACCCGCGCCCTTGTGCGGACCACGATGACGACGCTGGCCCCGTATCTGCTGACGGGGCCGGCGATCGTGTTCGTCGCCGTGTTCCTCTATGCCCCGGTGCTGTTTTCCGTCGGACTGTCCTTTTCCGACTGGAACTTCATCCATCCGCAAGCCCGTTTCGTCGGACTGGACAACTACGTCCAGGTTCTGGGCGACCCGTATTTCCGCGAGGCGGCCTGGAACACGGCTCTCTACTGCATCGTGCTGATCCCGGCACAGATCGTTATCCCGCTGGCGCTCGCCGCCTTCCTACTGCGCGTCGGCGAAAGCCGGGCGGGCCGGATCTACAAGCCCTTGCTGTTCCTGCCGACGATCCTTGCCTATTCGACCGCCGGCATCGCCTGGCTGTGGCTCTTCGATCCGCTGAACGGCTTCCTCAACACGGTGCTGACCACGTTCGGACAATCGCCGAGCCGCTGGTACACGGACCCGGACCTGGCGCTGTGGACCGTCGCGATCGTCACCTTCTGGAAGACGTTCGGGCTGAACATGCTGCTGTTCCTGGCCGCCCTTGTCAGCATCCCGAAGGACATCCTGGAGGCGGCGACCATCGACAAGGCGGGGCCCTTCACGCGGTTCAGGACCATCGAGCTGCCGCTGATCTCGCCGACCTTCTTCTTCGTCGCCGTCACCACCAGCTTCAGCATTCTCGACGATATTGTCGGCGTGATCGACGTGCTGACCGGAGGCGGACCCTACGGCTCCTCGACCAACATCCTCTACTACATGTTCGAGCGGGGGCTGAAATACTTCCAGTTCGGCCAGGCAAGCGCCGCCTCGGTGATCATCATCATGCTCGTGCTCGTGGTCACCTGGGCGCAGTTCCGCCTGCTGGAGCGAAAGGTCCACTATGAAAGCTGATGCCTTCGCGCGCCGCCACCTGGTGAGCCATGTCCTGCTTGCAGTGGCGACCCTGCTTGCGATCTTTCCGCTGTTCTGGATGACGACGACGGCCTTCACGCCCAACGAACTGGTGCTCACCAAGGCGTTCCGATTCTGGCCCGACGAACCGTCGCTCGCCAATTTCCGCATGGCGTTCGCCGAGCAACCGGTCGGCGCCTGGCTGGTCAACTCGGTCGTGATCGCCAGCCTCGTCACGCTCGGCAAGCTCGCCATCGCCTTCCCGGCGGGCTTTGCCTTCGCGCATCTGCGTTTCGCGGGGCGCGAGTGGCTGTTCCGCGCCATCATCGCGACCATGGCCTTTCCGGTCGCGATCGGCATCGTGCCGCTCTATGTCGGCGTGTCGCTGACCGGCTGGTACGACACCCGGGCCGGGGTGATCGTTCCCTCCATCGCCTATGTGGGCTTCTACGTCTTCTTCGCCCGCCAGGCGTTCAAGACGCTTCCGCCCGAGATGTTCGAGGCGGCAAGGCTCGACAATGCCGGCCCGTTCCGGCAGTTTTTCCAGATCGCGCTGCCCAACGTCGTTCCCGCCATCGCCTCGCTGGCGGTGGTGAGCTTCATGGGCGCTTGGAACATCTATCTGTGGGCCTTGCTTGTGCTGGACTCGCCGGAAAAACGGACGCTCGCGATCGGCCTGAAGGCCTTCACCTCGCTCGACGACGTGGAGCCCTTATGGGGCCCGATGATGGCGGTCGCCCTGCTCTCGGCCCTGCCCGTGCTCGTCCTCTTCGCCTTCGCGCAGCGCTTCATCATGGCCGCCTTCAGCGGCAAGGTCGGCGCATGAGCCGCATCGCGATCCTCGGCAATCTCGGCGTCGACATCCTCTACCGCGTACCGCAGCTGCCGCGTCAGCACGAGAAGGTGCAGACCCCCGACATGACGATCGCGGGCGGCGGCGCGCCGGCCAATGTCGCCCACTGGCTCGCCCGTCTCGGCCATGACGTGAGCTTCCATGCGGTCACGGGAACGGACCCGGTGTCGCGGATGGCGACCGGGTTTCTCGCCGAGGCGGGTGTCAATGTCGCCGGCATTGCCCACCTCGCGGATGTCGGGCCGTCGGTCGCCTCGATCTTCTCGGGCGGAACGACGAAGGCGATGGTCTGCGGCGGCCCGCGCGGGGTCGATGCACACTGGCGGGCGCTCGCAGCCGGAACCAGCCTTTCAGGTGTCGACCACGTCCATTTCGCGCCCTCCCTTCATGCCCTGCTGTTCGAAGGGGGCCGGCGCGCGGATCTCGCGCAGGCAAGCGTCTCCACCGATCTCAACGGCAGGGTCAGCCTGGTGTTACTTCAGGATCCGGATATCGCCTTCACCAACGAGGACGAACTGGACGCCGCCCTGAAAACCGCCGGCGTAGCGGATCTGGCGGTGCTGCTTGCCGGGGCCCATGCGGACGGGACAAGGCGGCTGATCGTGACGCGGGGCGACAAGGGCGTCACCTGCCATCGCGGCGCGGAGACCGTGACCGTCCCGCCAGAACCGGTGGTGCCGGTGGACCGTACGGGCGGCGGCGATGCCTTTGCCGCCGGATACCTTCACGCAAGGCTTGGCGGATGCGATGACGCAGTTGCGCTGCGGGCCGGGCTGAGGCTGGCGCGGGCCGCGCTGTCGGGGATCGGCAGCCGGCCGGAGACGGAGGATGTCGCTGCCGCGCTCGATGAGCTTGCAAAGCCGGCGTGATCAGTCTGCCGGCGAACTGGTCGGCGGGGCGTCAGGGCGTCAATGACGGACCTTGCGCGGATCGGCGACGTCGATGACCCGAAGCTGGACGCGCTCGCGCCCCTGCCAGTTGTCGATCGAGAGAGACCCCGCGACATGCAGCGGCGCACCGCGCGCCTCGAGGATCGCCTGGCCGAGCGGCGTGTCTGCCGCCTTGAAGGCGATGGCCTTGAGCGAACCGCCGCCGCCATCGCCAAGCGTCAGCCGGACATGGCCCTTGCCGACCACGTCGGCATAGGAAATGCGGTGGCTGGGGAAGGCGAAGACCGGCTCGGGATGGCCGGCGCCGAAAGGGCCGGCCTGCTCCAGCGCATGGATGAGCTCGACGCTTGCCGCACTTGCCGTCAGCGCGCCGTCGATCTTGAGTTCCGTCGCGGCGCGGGCGGCCTCGACATCGGCCTTGAGCCGCTCGTCGAGGAAGGCCGCCAGATCGGCAAGCCGCTCGCGGCGGATGGTGAGACCGGCTGCCATGGCGTGGCCGCCGCCCTTTTCCAGGAGCTTTTCCTCGACCGCCTTGCGCACGGCGGCGCCGAGATCGACGCCGGGGACCGAGCGACCCGATCCGGTGCCCTTGCCGTCGACGTCCCAGGCGATGGCGAAGGCGGGCCGGCGGTAGCGGTCCTTCAGGCGCGAGGCAACGAGCCCGACAACGCCGGGATGCCAGCCATCCGAGCCGGTGAGCAGCACGGCGGGATCGGTGGCCTCGACGGCGACCAGCGCCTGCGCGTCGCCCTCAAGCAGCATCTCCGCCTCGATCGCCTGGCGTTCGCCGTTGAGGGCGTCGAGCCGCTCGGCAATGCCGCGCGCCTCGTCCATGTCGTCGGTGGTCAGCAATCGCGCGCCGAGCGCCGCGTCGCCGATGCGCCCGCCGGCATTTATGCGCGGGCCGATCATGAAGCCGAGATGATAGGGCGTCGGCGGGCCGTGGATGCGGGCAACGTCACCAAGGGCCGCCAGGCCGGCATTGGCGCGGCCATGCAGCGCCAGCAGGCCCTTGCGCACGAAGGCGCGGTTGAGACCCTTGAGAGGCACCACGTCGCAGACCGTGCCGACAGCGGCAAGATCCAGCAGCAACAGCAGGTCAGGCGCGTGGCGCGCGTTGAAAAAGTCGCGCCGGCGCAGTTCGCGATTGAGCGCGACGACAAAGACGAAAGTAACGCCGACGGCGGCAAGATGGCCGAGGCCGGACAGGTCGTCCTGGCGGTTGGGATTGACGAGTGCCGCGGTGTGGGGAAGCTCCTCACCGACCTGGTGGTGGTCGAGAACGACGACATCCAGCCCGACGGCGCGGGCGTCCTCGAAAGCCTCGAAGGAGGTGCTGCCGCAATCGACGCAGACGAGGAGACCCGCGCCCTCCTCCCGCAGCATGCGGATCGCCGGACCGTTCGGCCCGTAACCCTCGACGATGCGGTCGGGAATATGGATGCGGTTCGGCGTGCCAAGCGCGGCGAGATAACGCGACAGCAGCGCCGAGGACGTGGCGCCGTCGACGTCATAGTCGCCGAAGATCGCAACCGGCACGCCCGCCATGACCGCATCGGCGACGCGGGCGGCGGCCGCGTCCATGTCCCGAAGGGTCGAGGGGTCCGGCATCAGCTCCTTGATCGTGGGATCAAGGAAGCCGGCGGCGGCTTCCAGCGACACGTCGCGGGCGGCAAGCACCCTTGCAACGATCTCCGGCAGGCCGAGGCGCTGCGCGATGGCGAGCGCGGTTGCCCCTTGCTGCGAGGTCAGCCGTTCCCGCCAGGCCTTCTCGCCGACCGAGCGCGCCACGCCGAGAACGCGGCGACGCGCGTCGTCGGAGGGGGCACTCGGATCGGGTCGGGTCATGCGGTCGCCTTCAGCGCCTCGCGTTTCAGTCGAGGTGGAACTTCTCGAGCTGGGTGTGGCGTGCCTTGATGTAGCGGACCGTTCCGGTCGCCGCGCGCATCACCACGGTGTGGGTGGTGATGTCGGTGCGGCCGAAGCGGACGCCCTGCAGGAAGTTGCCGTCGGTGACGCCGGTGGCGGCAAAGAGCACGTCGCCCTTGGCCATTTCTTCCATCGTGTACTTGCGCTTGATGTCGTCGATGCCCATCCGGTGGGCGCGCTCGACCTGCTCGTCGCGGGTGATCACCAGACGCCCCTGCATCTGGCCGCCGATGCAGCGCAGGGCCGCCGCCGCGAGCACGCCTTCCGGTGCGCCGCCGATGCCCATGTAGATGTCGATGCCGGTCTCGTCGGCATCGGTGGTGTGGATGATGCCGGCGACATCGCCATCGCCGATCAGGCGAACCGAGACGCCCGTGGCGCGCAGTTCCTCGATCAGGCGGGCATGGCGCGGACGATCAAGAACGCAAGCCGTGATCTCGCCGACCGGAACGCCCTTGGCCTTGGCAAGCGCCTCGATGTTCTCGGCCGCCGGAGCGTCCAGGTCGACAATGCCGGCCGGATAACCCGGGCCGATGGCAATCTTGTCCATGTAGCTGTCGGGCGCGTTGAGCAGCCCGCCCTTCGGTGCCATCGCGATGACGGCGAGCGAATTCGGCAGGTTCTTGGCGCAGATCGTCGTGCCTTCGAGCGGGTCGAGGGCAATGTCCACCGCCGGGCCGTCGCCGGTGCCGACGGTCTCGCCGATATAGAGCATCGGCGCCTCGTCGCGCTCGCCCTCGCCGATGGTCACCGTGCCGTCGATCGGCAGGCAGTTGAGCTCGCGGCGCATCGCATCGACGGCGGCCTGGTCGGCGGCCATCTCGTCGCCCCGGCCACGCAGGCGGGCGGCGGCGACGGCGGCGCGTTCGGTGACGCGGGCCAGTTCCAGGGTCAGAATGCGGTCGAGAGCTTCACTGGGGACGGTTTCGGTCTTGGACATCGGTTCCTCGAATATGGGGCTTTGCTTGCGGCTCAGCCGAGTTTCTCGATCCGGATCATCTGCGGCGTGCCGGCAACGACGTTCTGTTCGGAGATCGTCGCCAGCGCGCGCTTGACCGCGGCCTCTGTGGTTTCATACGTGATCAGGATGACAGGCTGAGGCGCATCGGTATGCGCGCCCGCCTCGCCCGACTTGCGGGTGCGGTCGCGCTGGACGATGGACTCCAGCGAAATCCCCTCTACAGCCATGATCCGGGCAATCTCGGCAAAGGCGCCGGGACGGTCGTAGACGGCAAGGCGGATGTAATAGCCGCCCTCGTGCAGGCGCATGCGCGCGGCCCGGTAGGGCGACAGCTCGCCGACGGGACGTCCGAGCGTGGGCACATGGATGCCGCGGGCGATGTCGGCGATGTCGCCGAGAACGGCGGAGGCCGTCGCGTTGCCGCCGGCACCGGGGCCGACCAGCACGACCTCCCCGACAGCGTCGCCGTCGATGGCGACCGCGTTGAGCACACCGTCGATGCGGGCAATGGCCGAGGCGCGCGGGACCATGGTCGGATGGACGCGCTGCTCGATGCCGCTTTCGGTGCGCTGCGCGACGCCCAGCAGCTTGATCCGGTAGCCGAGCTCGCTCGCCGCCTCGATGTCGGCGCGGGTGATGGAGGAAATGCCCTCCAGGTAGATCGCATCGACGTCGATCTCGCAGCCGAACGCGAGCGAGGTGAGAATCGCGAGCTTGTGGGCCGTGTCGAAGCCTTCGATGTCGAAGGTCGGATCGGCCTCGGCATAGCCGAGCCGCTGGGCATCGGCGAGGCAGTCGGAAAAATCGAGGCCGTCCTGCTCCATCCGGGTCAGGATGTAATTGCAGGTGCCGTTGAGAATTCCGTAGATGCGGGTGATGTCGTTGCCGGCCAGCGCCTCGCGCATCGTCTTGACGACCGGGATGCCGCCTGCCGCGGCCGCCTCGAAGGACAGGCTGACGCCATTCTGCTCGGCAAGACGGGCAAGCTCGACGCCGTGGCGGGCAAGCAGCGCCTTGTTGGCGGTGACCACGTGCTTGCCGGCGGCAAGCGCTGCCCGGACACCGTCCTCGGCCGCGCCGCTGTCGCCGCCGATCAGCTCGACAAAGACGTCGATGTCCGGCGAGACGGCGAGCGCCGTGGCGGTGTCGTGCCAGGCGAATTGCGACAGGTCGATGCCGCGATCGCGCGAGCGGTCGCGCGCGGCGACGCCCGTCACCACGACCTTGCGGCCGCAGCGGGCGGCGAAACTGTCTGATTTCTGCCGCAGCAGGCGAACGAGGGACGCACCAACCGTACCGAGGCCGGCGACGCCGACGCGCAAGTCAACTTTCATGAAAATCGCGATCCGTTTGCGGAAGGCCGCGTCGCACGAGGCGGCACGCCCTCAACCCGAGGCTCCGATGGGGATGACGTTGTGCAACTTTTCGTCCGCCGTTTCAAGGAAGCGGCGCAGCCCGCGCGCCGCCTGGCGGATGCGCTGCTCGTTTTCCACCAGGGCGATGCGCACATGGGTGTCGCCATACTCGCCGAACCCGAGGCCCGGCGCGACGGCAACGTCGGCATGCTCGATCAGGAGCTTGGAGAATTCCAGCGACCCCAGGTGGCGGTATTTCTCCGGGATCGGAGCCCAGGCGAACATCGAGGCCTCCGGCGAGGGGATCTGCCAGCCGGCGCGACCGAAGGAATCGACCAGCGCGTCGCGGCGCTTGCGGTAGGTCTCGCGGGCCGCGACGATACAGTCCTCCGGGCCGTTCAGGGCCGCGGCCGCCGCGACCTGGATCGGCGTGAAGGCACCGTAGTCGAGATAGGACTTCACCCGGGCAAGGGCCGCGATCAGCCGCTCGTTGCCAACGGCAAAGCCCATGCGCCAGCCGGGCATGGAAAAGGTCTTGGAGAGCGAGGTGAACTCCACCGCGACATCCATGGCGCCGGGCACCTGCAGCACCGAGGGCGGCGGCGTCGAGCCGAAATAAATCTCCGAATAGGCAAGGTCCGAGAGGACGAAGATGTCGTGCTTCTTGGCGAAGGCGATGACGTCCCGGTAGAACTCGATATCGGCCACATAGGCGGTCGGGTTGGCCGGGTAGCACAGGATCAGCGCGATCGGCTTGGGCACCGAATGGATCAGCGCCCGCTCCAGCGCATGGAACACCTCCGGCCCCGGCTCCGCCGGAATGGCGCGCAGCACGGCGCCGGCCATCAGGAAGCCGAAGGCGTGGATCGGGTAGCTCGGATTGGGAACCAGCACCACGTCGCCGGGCGCGGAAATCGCCTGCGCCATGTTGGCAAAGCCCTCCTTGGAGCCGAGCGTGGCGACGACCTGGGTGTCCGGGTCGAGCTTCACGCCGAAGCGGCGCTCGTAATAGGCGGCCTGGGCGCGGCGAAGGCCCGGAATGCCCTTGGAGGACGAATAGCGGTGGGTCTTGGGATTCTGGACCGTCTCGGTCAGCTTGTCGACGATGTGCTTCGGGGTCGGCAGGTCGGGATTGCCCATGCCCAGATCGATGATGTCGGCGCCGCCCGCGCGTGCCTTTGCCTTGAGCCGGTTGACCTGTTCGAACACGTAGGGCGGCAGCCGCCGCGTCTGGTAGAACTCTTCCATGGCTCAATCCTCACCCGCAAAGCGTGGTGTCCGCCCGCGCCGGGGTCGATGCGCGCCTGCGGACTTCGGCACACGTCCTGGCGGCGGCCTCCGCCTGACCGGACGTGAACGGCGGTTTCATACCAGCCGCGAGGCCGGCATGCACCGGCAAAAATCGTCGTAGCCGTCAAAATACCGGGCTCTTTGCGCCCCGTTTCGCGGCCGCGCGGACAAACCCCGGATGCCGCGCTAGTCCGCCGCGTCCGCCTCGATCTCCGAGATGGCGCGCGATCCGTGATTCTCGCGCAACTCGCGCAGCTGGCCGGCCGTCGTGGAGGCGCGCGGCCGCGCATCCGCGCTGCGCGTCTGGGCAATTCCCTTGAGCCAGTCGCGGGTGGCGTCGGCCTGGTCACGGGAGAGAAGCGTGCCCGGTCCGCCGCCGTCCGGGTTGGTTCCGGCCTGGCCGGCCCCGAGCGGACCGACTTCTCCGGGAACGGCCGCAACCGCCTCGCCCGTCGGACCATAGGCCGTGGGCGGGGGCAAAGACTGCAGGCCTGTGTCCGGCACGCCGGCCGCCAGATCCGTCGGCGCGCCGGCCGCGGGCTGGCGGGAGAGTTCGGCTTGAGAGGCCGGTGCCGTGAGGGTTGTGCCCCGGGCGTGTTCGGGCTCCAGGGCCTCGACCAGAGTGCCGGAGGGCGCGTAGGCGCAACCGGTGACCATCGCGGACGTCAAAAGCAGGATTGCCAGACACCTGTAGCGCATGGAGTTTCGAACCTGTCCCGAATTTGCCAAGCTTCTCGGTTTGCAGCCCAAGCTTCTCGGTTTGCAAGCCAGAGGCCACTTGCAAGCCAGAGGCGACCTACGACATTGTAGGTGCATTGTCCAACTTGTCAGTCGCGCGTCATAAAGGGCTATTATGGCGGCAACTGGCCCAAGGTCAAAAGACCGGCACCGGAGCCGGCCGGCAAAGCGCCCCAACGCGGCCCAGCGGAGGACAGATCAAGGATGACTGACGAGAAACACGGCCCCCTGCTCCAGTACATCGTCAAGAATCCCGAAGCCTTTGCACAGAACCTCGCACGGATCGTCGAAAATGCCGGAAAGGCCATGGCGGCCTATGTGGAGCCGCGCGAGAAAGGCGAGATAAAGCCGGAACTTGCCGATGAGATGACGGTCATTTTCAAGACGCTGGCGCAGGTTGGCGAGTACTGGATGTCCGACCCGCAGCGCGCGATGGAGGCGCAGACGCGGCTGTGGACGCGCTATGTCGATCTGTGGAACTCCTCGTTGAAGCGGATGATGGGCGAGCAAAGCGCGCCGACCGCCGCCCCCGATCCGCGCGACAAGCGCTTCGGCGACCCGGAGTGGAACGAGAACCAGTTCTTCGATTTCGTCAAGCAGCTCTACCTGATCACCTCGCAATGGGCCGAGCAGCTCGTCGTCGAGGCCGGCGACCTCGACGAGCACACCCGCCACAAGGCGGATTTTTACGTCAAACAGATCGCCAACGCCCTGTCCCCGTCGAATTTCGTGCTGACCAACCCGGAACTGTTGCGCGAGACGCTGGAGACGAACGGCGAGAACCTGGTGCGCGGCATGAAGCTGCTGGCCGAGGACATCGAGGCGGGCAAGGGCGAGCTTAAAATCCGCCAGTCGGACCCGACCAAGTTCCGGGTCGGCACCAACCTCGCCCTGACGCCGGGCAAGGTGGTCGCGCAGAACGACGTGCGTCAGGTGATCCAGTACACGCCGACGACGGAAACCGTGCTGAAGCGGCCGCTTCTGATCGTCCCGCCGTGGATCAACAAGTTCTACATCCTCGACCTCAACCCGGAGAAGTCCTTCATCAAGTGGGCCGTCGACCAGGGCCACACGGTCTTCGTCATCTCCTGGGTCAATCCGGACGAGCATCAGGCGAAAAAGAGCTTCGAGCACTACATGCGCGAAGGCATCCTGGAGACGCTCGACGTGATCAAGCGGGCGACGCGGACCGAGGAGGTCAACGCGATCGGCTATTGCGTCGGCGGCACGCTGCTCGGCGTCACCCTCGCCTACATGGCGGCGACCGGCGACACGCGGATCGCCAGCGCCACCTTCTTCACGACACAGGTCGATTTCACCCATGCCGGCGACCTCAAGGTGTTCGTCGACGAGGAGCAGATCCAGGCGGTGGAAAAGCGCATGGGCGAGAAGGGCTATCTCGACGGGTCGAAGATGGCCTCGGCCTTCAACCTGCTGCGCTCCAACGACCTGATCTGGCCCTATGTGGTCAACAACTACCTGAAGGGCCGCGAACCGTTCCCCTTCGACCTGCTCTACTGGAATTCGGACAGCACCCGCATGCCGGCGGCCAACCACTCGTTCTACCTGCGCAACTGCTACCTGGAGAACCGGCTGACCAAGGGCGAGATGGAGATCGGCGGCAAGCGGCTCGACCTTAGCAAGGTGAAGATCCCGATCTACAATCTTGCAACGCGCGAGGACCATATCGCGCCGCCGCAATCGGTGTTTGTCGGCTCGCAGTTCTTCAGCGGCCCCGTCGACTACGTCCTGTCCGGATCGGGCCATATCGCCGGCGTCGTCAATCCTCCGGCCCGCAACAAGTACCAGTACTGGACAGGCCCGCGCCCCAAGGGCGCCTACGAGGACTGGGTGGCGAAGGCGAAGGAGCATCCCGGTTCCTGGTGGCCGCACTGGGACGCCTGGATCCGCGACCTGGACGACGAGACCGTGAAAGCCCGCAAGCCCGGCGCCTATCGGATGAAGGTCCTGGAAGACGCCCCTGGCAGCTTCGTCAAGGCGGCTTCGTGAAGGCCCTGGCCTGACGCTAGGGAACACTTCCCGCGCCACACGCGATCGGAGCGCGCGGATATGGCGTCGGCGAACGAGTTGCGATAAGCTTCCCGCCGGAGGAAGGACGCAACCAGGGGCGACAGTCGTTTCGGACGACTGGATCTGTCCGTTCGCCGAGGCAGGGCGGGCGCGACAGGGGACGGGCTGTTATCGACAGTGTGTCCGACCGGCTTTGGCGTCCCTGCCCTCCCGTACGAAACACCCGCGAGGGACCCTTTCAGAACGCCGGTGCACGGAGCATTGCGCATTCGAAGGGGCGGGCAAGCGACAAGACGATGCAGCAATTGGCAAGGATCAAGGAACCGAGCAAGCGCTACGCCGCCTACAGGCCGATGAATGCCGGCCGGCTGCGCATGCTCGGAATGGACCAGGATATCTGGCATCGCCATGCGAGCGGCTGGAGCGTATGGACACGCTTTGCCACGCTTCCGGTGTTGTTCCTGTCGATCTGGTCGCATGCCTGGTTCGGATGGCCGCTGGCCGGCCTGCTGATCGCCACCGTCTGCCTGTGGCTGTGGTTCAATCCGAGGATCTTTCCTCCGCCGCGACGGTTTGACACCTGGCACGCGCGGGCGACCTTCGGCGAACGGGTCTGGCTCAACCGGGGTATCGTTCCCATTCCCGCCGACGACAACCGCCGCGCGGTCCTGCTCTCGCTGCTTATGGCCGCCGGTTTCCTGCTCGGCATGTGGGGGGCGGTCTCGACCCACCTGACCGCCGTGCTGATCGGCACGGCGCTGACCTATGCAGGCAAGATCGCCTTCCTGCATGGCATGGTCGCCCTCTACGACCAGATGCGCGATGCCCACCCTGTCTACCGCTCCTGGACAACCGTTCCCGACAATGACAACACGGCCCAAACCCCTAAACACCACAAGACGGCGTCCTAGGACGTGGGCTCATAATTGAGCCGGACCGGACGCCCTCCAGGTATGAGGGAACGGGCTCCCGGGCTACGGGATTCTCAATTTTCCGCAGGTTCCGCCTCGTCCCGCGCCTGCCCCGGCGCCCGAAACGGTACACCTCCTCGTCATGCCCTGGATACAGCGCCCCGCAGGCCATCGGCGACGGCACGCGCGACGGGAGCGGGATCCTATCGCATGAAGCCGTCTCACTCCGGAAAAGCGGGCAAGGCAAGCGCGGACGGCAGCCGTCATCGGGCGCTGGTCAGCACCTTCTCGAAACGCTCGAGCGCCCAGTCGACCTCCTCGGCGGTGATGACAAGCGGCGGCGCGATACGGATCGTGTGGTCGTGGGTGTCCTTGGCAAGGATCCCCTCATGCCTCAGCGCCTCGCAATAATCGCGCGCGGGGCCCGCCTCCTCGTGCAACTCGACGGCCAGCATCAGGCCCCGGCCGCGCACATCGCTGACCGCGTTGGAGCGGATCGAACGCAGGCCCTCGACAAAGCGCTGGCCTTGTTTTTCGGCATTCTCGATCATCCCTTCCTCGACCAGCGCCTTGAGAGCGGCGCGCGCGACCGCGCAGGCGAGCGGATTGCCGCCGAAGGTGGAGCCATGCTCGCCCGGGTTCAGCACGCCGAGCACCTCGGAATTGGAAAGCACGGCGGAAACCGGATAAAAGCCGCCCGACAGCGCCTTGCCGACCAGCGTCACGTCAGCCTCGATGCCCTCGTGCTCCTCGGCAAGCAGCTTGCCGGTGCGCCCGAGGCCGGTCTGGATCTCGTCGAGGATGAGCGTGACGTTGTGGGCGGTGCAGAGTTCACGGGCGCGGGCGAAATAGCCGGCCGGCGGAATGAGGATGCCCGCCTCGCCCTGGATCGGCTCGACCAGGAAGGCGACGGTGTTTTCCGTGATCGCCTGCTCCAGCGCATCGGCATCGCCGAAGGGCACGACGCGAAAGCCCGGCGCAAAGGGACCGAAGCCGGTGCGCGCGGTCGGATCGGTGGAGAAGCCGACGATGCCGAGCGTGCGGCCATGAAAATTGTTGGCGCAGACGATGATCTCGGCCTTGTTCGCCGGCACGCCCTTGACCTCATAGCCCCATTTGCGCACCGCCTTGACGGCGCTCTCGACGGCCTCCGCTCCCGAGTTCATCGGCAGGATCTTGTGGGCGCCGGTCAGCCTGGCCAGGTCCTCGTAGAGCAGCGCCAGCTGGTCGTTGCGAAAGGCGCGCGAGGTCAGCGTCAGCTTTGCCGCCTGCTCGGTCATCGCCTTGAGGATCTTCGGGTGGCAATGGCCCTGGTTGACGGCGGAATAGGCCGCCAGGCAATCCATGTAGCGGTTGCCGTCGACGTCCCACAGCCAGACGCCCTCGCCGCGCGCCAGCACCACGTCGATCGGCTTGTAGTTGTGCGCGCCAAGCTCGTGTTCGGCGGCGATATAGTCCTCGGGCAAGCGGGTCACGCGGTCAGCTCCATTCAGGTTTTCTACCTCAGGCAAAGGCCTGGGTCGGGCGGTCCATGACATCTTGGCCGAAGAGGCTGGCGACCAGCTCGGCCAGCGCGATGGCGCTGCGGCCGCGTTCGTCCAGGAAGGGGTTGAGCTCGACAATGTCGAGGGAAACGGTCACGCCGGCATCCTCCAGAAGCTCCATCACCAGATGGGCCTCGCGATAGGTGGCGCCGCCCGGCACCGTGGTGCCGACGCCTGGCGCGATGCCGGGATCGAGAAAATCCACATCAAGTGAAACATGAAGAACGCCGTTCTCCATTTTGATCTTCTTGAGGAAGTCGCGCATAAGAAGCGAGACGCCATTCTCGTCGATCTGGCGCATGTCGCAGACGGTGACACCGCGCCGGCGCAAGAGGTCGCGCTCCTTCGGGTCTATGGAGCGGGCGCCGAAGACGCACATGCGTGAAGGGTCGACGGCGGCGCGGGGGGCATCGCCCATCACCGGGAAGAGCTCCTCCTCGCCGGCGGCGAGCGCCAATGACATGCCGTGCAGGTTGCCCGAAGGCGAGATCGAGGGCGTGTTGAAGTCGGCATGGGCATCGAGCCAAAGGACATAGAGCGGACGCCCCTTCTCCTGCCAGTGGCTGGCGACGCCGGCGAGCGAACCCATGGAGAGCGAATGGTCGCCGCCCATGAAGACCGGCAGATGGCCCTCGTCGCACAGGCGCCGCGCCTCGCGGGCGAGCGGGCGCACCCAGGAGGCGACGACCTCCGGCACATGCGCCCTGCCGGGAAGTGTCAGCGGCGCAATCGAATCCAGGGGCTGCTGCGCGACGTCGCCGAAATCGGTGACGGACCACCCCAGCGCCTCAAGTCGTTCGGCAAGACCCGCGACGCGCAGGGCGGCCGGTCCCATGGCGGCACCGCGCCGGCCGGTGCCCGCCTCGAGCGGCACGCCCAGAAGGGCGATCGGTTGTGTCCTGTCGGTCGACATATGCATCTCCTGCCTTGCTGTCACACATGAAGGTCGCCGGTCCGAGCGTGTTCCAGCCGCAACCGCCTCATGTCAGCCTAGCCTAACGCGGATGATGGCCGGATGAAGGGATAACGAACAGGTGATATTTCGACAGATTGGATGTAAGATTTCGCTATCTGTAAAGCCGAATAGAGCAAAGTGAATAGATGGACGACCTCGACCGCCGACTCATCGCCCTCCTGCGCCATGACGCGCGCCTGCCCGTCGCCTCGCTCGCCGCAGATCTCGGCGTGTCGCGGGCGACGGTGAAGGCACGCATCGACCGGCTGAGCGAGGCCGGTATCATCCAGGGCTTCACCGTACGGCTGCGCAGCCACGAGGCGGGCGGGCGTGTGCGGGCAATCATGATGATCGAGGTCGACGGGCACCGGGCGGAAACGGTGGTGCGGCGGTTGCAGGGGTTTCCGGAAGTGCGGGCCCTGCACACGACCAACGGGCGCTGGGACGTCGTGGCCGAGCTCGAGACCGACACGCTGGAGGCCTTCGACCGGTTGCTGTCCACCGTCCGCCTGCTCGACGGCATCGCCGGTTCGGAAACCAGCATCCTGTTGTCATCTCGCAAGGGGTGAGTCCCAAACGTAAAACGGCCCGCCAGAGGCGGGCCGTCGAAACTTGCAAGTGCGATCCCGAAAGATCAGCGCTTGGAGAACTGGAAGCTCCGACGCGCCTTCCGACGGCCGTACTTCTTGCGCTCCACGACGCGGCTGTCGCGCGTCAGGAAGCCTTCCTTCTTGAGGATGCCGCGCAGATCCGGCTCGTAATAGGTCAGAGCCTTGGAGATGCCGTGGCGCAGGGCGCCCGCCTGGCCGGACAGACCGCCGCCGGAAACGGTGGCGATCACGTCATACTGGCCGTCGCGGTTGGTCAGCATGATCGGCTGGCGCAGGATCATCTGAAGGACGGGACGCGCGAAATACGCGAGGTAGTCCTTCTTGTTGACGATGATCTTGCCCGTGCCCGGCCTGATCCAGACGCGCGCGATGGCGTCCTTGCGCTTGCCGGTCGCATAGGCGCGGCCAAGCGAATCGAGCTTCTGAACATGAACCGGCGCTTCGGCCTGGGGGGTGCCCATCGCACCGCCGAGGTCCTCGAGGGACTGGATCTCAGCCATCGTTAAGCCCTCTTTCCGTCGTTCTTCGCGTTGAAGGCCTTGAAGTCGACCGGAACCGGCGACTGGGCCTCATGCGGATGCGTTGCACCGGTGTAAACCCGGAGATTCCTGAGCTGCTGGCGGCTCAGCGGGCCGCCCGGCATCATGCGCTTCACGGCCTGCTCGAGGACGCGCTCGGGGAACTTGCCCTCGAGGATCGCACGCGCGGTGCGCTCCTTGATGCCGCCCGGGTAGCCGGTGTGCCAGTAGTACTTCTTGTCGTAGTACTTCTTGCCGGTCAGCACCGCCTTGTCGGCGTTGATGACGATGACATTGTCACCGCAGTCGATATGAGGCGTGAAGGTCGGCTTGGTCTTGCCACGCAGCGTGTTGGCGATGAAGGCGGCCAGACGACCGACGACAACGCCCTCGGCGTCGATCAAGATCCACTTCTTCTCGACCTCGGCCGTCTTGGCAGAATAGGTCTTCATGGGTTCGATCCGTTGTTGTCGCGGACCGAACCCCACCCGAACGATGGTGGAGCCGGTCCGAATTCCATGCAAAACGACCCCGAAACCGGGGCCGCGTGCTGTCGAGAGGGTGTTTACGCCCAGTCACGAAACCTGTCAACGGCATAAAAACCGGAAACTACAAGAAAATACAAGCAATTTCATATAGTTACAAAAATGGTATCAGAATACCACATAATTTCGAGTGAATTTCCGGCTCATCTCGGCGGGATCGAATAGGTGGCGGTGGCATGGGCGACGAGATCGTCCTCTCCCCTGCCCGAGATCCCGCATTCCGTCACGGCCAGGCGTTTGCCGAGTTTCAGCAACCGGCAGGTGCCGACGAGATCACCCGGCCCCGGCTTTCGCAGGAAGTTCATGTTGAGATTGGTGGTGACGGCAAGCGCCACAGGGCCGATATGGGCGAGGATCACCGCATAGGCGGCAAGATCGGCAAGCGCCATCATGGTGGGACCGGAAATCGTGCCGCCGGGGCGCAGATGCTTCTCCGAAGGCTTCACCGACAGGACCGCCTCGCCGGGCCCCACGGCCTCGATCTCGTAGATGCGACCATCTGCATGGATCTGCGGAAACTCGCGATCGAGAAAGGCGTTGAGTTCTGAAACGGTCATGACGGGCTGCACGGATCTGTTTCCTCTTGTTTTCCTGTCTTGACGCTTTCGTTAACGTAACCCAGGAAAAGCGACAAGGTGCAATGGGGGCGCAATGGGCACGAAGGTCGGCTTTGTCGGGCCTGACGGCTCGGGTATAAGGAGCGAAACCACAGGGAGTAGACGCGATGACCAGTGCGGGCGCTGCAAGCGCGGAAACGACAGGCGAGAGCGGACCGGTCGCGCGGGAGCTGGCCGGCGGCGTGTTGCGGCTGACGCTGAACCGGCCCGAGCGACGCAATTCGCTTTCCGAGGAGATGATGGCGGGGCTGCAGGAGGCGCTGGATGCGGCGGCCGACAACAAGGCGGTGCGCGTCATCCTGCTGCGGGCGGCAGGCAAGGTGTTCTGCGCCGGTCACGACCTCAAGGAGATGACGGCCGCGCGGGCCCATGCGGATCGCGGGCGCGCCTATTTCACCGAGGTGATGAACCGCTGCGCCGCACTGATGCAGACCATTGTCACGCATCCGAAGCCCGTGATCGCCGAGGTCGACGGCATGGCGACGGCAGCGGGCCTGCAGCTCGTGGCCTCCTGCGATCTGGCGATTGCCAGCGACGAGGCCCGCTTCTGCACGCCCGGCGTCAATATCGGTCTCTTCTGCTCGACGCCGATGGTGGCGCTGACCCGCAACGTCTCGCGCAAGCAGGCGATGGAAATGCTGCTCACCGGCGAGATCATCGACGCCTCGACCGCGCGCGAGTTCGGCCTCGTCAACCGGGTGGTCCCGGCCGGCTACCTGGCGCAGGTGACGGCGAAATACGCCGAGACCATCGCCTCCAAGTCGCCGCTGACGCTGAAGATCGGCAAGGAGGCCTTTTATGCGCAGGCGGAAATGTCGCTTTCCGACGCCTATGCCCATTGCGCGCAAGTGATGGTGGAAAACATGCTGGCGCGCGACGCGGAGGAAGGCATCGGCGCCTTCATCGAAAAGCGCGCGCCCGAATGGACCGGGGAGTGAGCCAGACCGTGACCGCGAGCACACATGACAGCTATTCCGACACCTATATTCGCGCGGTCCTCGACGAGACGAAGACCATCGCCATGGTCGGCGCCAGCCCGAACAACGTACGGCCCTCCTATTTCGTGCTGAAATACATGCTGTCGAAGGGCTATGAGGTCTATCCGGTCAATCCGGGCCATGCCGGCAAGGAGATCCTCGGGCAACGGGTCTATGGCAGCCTTGCCGAGGTGCCGGTCGCCATCGACATGGTCGACATCTTCCGCAACTCCGACGCCGCCCTTGACGTGACGCGGGAGGCCCTGGCGCTCTCCCCGGTGCCGAAGGTGATCTGGATGCAGCTTTCGGTCAGGAACGACGAGGCGGCGGCCCTTGCGGAAGAGGCCGGCGCCAAGGTGGTGATGAACCGTTGCCCGAAGATCGAGTACGGCCGGCTTTCCGGCGAAATCGGCTGGACCGGCGTCAACTCGCGCACCCTGTCGGCGAAGCGCCCGGCCCTGAAAAGCGGCTTCCAGCACCGGGGCCTCAGGAAGGAGTGAGCGGCAGACGTGCTTGTGCTGATCGCTGTCGGCCGCCGCGAGGACCGCACCCGCAGCGAACGTTCGATCCATGCCGGTCATGACGGCGGCGATGGCGGATGGAGTTGCGGCGACGGTGACGGGGGATGCGACGGCGACTGAACCTGCGACAGGCGCGAAGACAGATATTCCGCGAAAGCCATTCCCCTCAGACGCCTGAAACGAAACCGCTTTCCTTTGACCTCCTCACGGGCATCGGCCAGTATGCCGCCGAATTGTTGCCGAAGGAGAATTTCATGAGCGACCGTATTCCCGGATTCTCGACGCTGGCGATCCATGCCGGCGCCCAGCCCGACCCCTCGACCGGCGCGCGGGTGACGCCGATCTACCAGACGACGTCCTTCGTCTTCGACGATGTCGATCATGCGGCCTCGCTGTTCGGGCTGCAGGCCTTCGGCAACATCTACACGCGTATCACCAACCCGACGACGGCTGTGCTGGAGGAGCGCGTCGCCGCGCTGGAGGGCGGCACGGCGGCGCTCGCGGTCGCCTCGGGCCATTCGGCGCAGCTGCTCGCCTTCCACACGATGATGACGCCGGGCGACAACATCGTTGCCGGCAACAAGCTCTATGGCGGCTCGATCAACCAGCTCAATCACTCGTTCAAGAGTTTCGGCTGGGAAGTGAAGTGGGCCGACGCCGAGGACCCGCAGAGCTTCGAGGCGCTGATCGATGGCCGCACGCGCGCGATCTTCATCGAGAGCCTTGCCAATCCCGGCGGCGTGGTGACCGACATCGAGGCGATCTCGAAGATTGCCAAAGCGCACAACGTGCCGCTGGTCGTCGACAACACGATGGCCACCCCCTATCTGTGCCGGCCGATCGAGCATGGCGCGGACGTCGTCCTGCATTCGCTGACCAAATTCATGGGCGGCCACGGCAACTCGATGGGCGGCGTTCTGGTCGATGGCGGCAGCTACGACTGGTCGTCCAGCGAGAACTACCCGATGCTGTCGAAGCCGCGCCCGGAATATTCCGGCATGGTGCTGCACGAGACCTTCGGCAATTTCGCCTTCGCCATCGCCTGCCGCGTGCTCGGCCTGCGCGACCTGGGGCCGGCGATCTCTCCGATGAACTCCTTCATGCTGCTGACCGGCATCGAGACCCTGCCGCTGCGCATGCAGCGCCATTGCGACAACGCGCAGAAGGTGGCCGAGCACCTCGCCGCCCACGACAAGGTCGCCTGGGTCTCCTATGCGGGCCTGCCGGGTGACCCGAACCACGCCAAGCAGCAGAAATACATGCCCAAGGGTGCCGGCGCGGTGTTCACCTTCGGCGTCACCGGCGGCTACGAGGCGGGCGTGGCGCTCGTTTCCAACTGCCAGATCCTGTCGCATCTCGCCAATATCGGCGACACGCGCTCGCTGATCATCCACCCGGCCTCGACCACCCACCGCCAGCTCACCGACGAGCAGAAGACGGCGGCGGGCGCCGGTCCCGACGTGGTGCGCCTGTCGATCGGACTGGAGGACGCGGAGGACATCATCGCCGATCTCGACCAGGCGCTCGCCTCGATCTAGGCGGCGCGCCCCGCTTCAATGCAAAAAGCCGGGCCCCGTGCCCGGCTTTTTCGGTTCGGAGAGCCGGTTGCCCGTCAGGCCGAAGCAGGTTCGCAGAAACGCGCGCGGGCCCAGAACTCGACGACCGCGATCATGACGACGGCGATGAAGCCCTGATGGGCGAGCGCCAGCCAGAACGGCACATGACCGAGCAGCGTGGCGATGCCGATGACCATCTGGAGGACAAACGCCACGGCAACGCCGTGAGCGGCGCCGCGCAGATGGCGGGCAACGCCGGAGCGATAGACCGCCCAGATCGTCCACAAGCCGAGGGCGACGATCAGATAGGCCATCATCCTGTGCTGGAACTGGACGGTCAGCACGTTCTCGAAATGATTGATCCAGGCCGGCGCCATGATCCACAGGCCGGAAGGAATGAAGGCCCCGTCCATCAGCGGCCAGGTGTTGAAGGAAAGCCCCGCCTTCAGGCCGGCGACGAGGCCGCCGAGAAAGATCTGGGCGACGAGCAGGACGAGCAGCAGCGTCGCCGCGCCGGTGAAGGGTCGCGGTCGCTCCGCCGTCATGGCGCTCCGCCCGGCCGGCGCGAGCGCCAGAAAGCGGGCAAGGCCGAAGAGATAGAGGAAGATCAGGCAGGCCAGCGTCAGATGGGCCGCGAGCCGGTACTGGCTGACATCGACCCGCTCGGCAAGGCCGGACACCACCATCCACCAGCCGACAACGCCCTGCATGCCGCCAAGGACGAAACCGCCGACGAGCCAGGGCAGCAGCCGGCGCTCGATGCGGCCACGCCACCAGAACCAGACGAGCGGCACGAAAAAGGCAAGGCCGATGACACGGCCAAGCAGGCGGTGTCCCCATTCCCACCAGAAGATGAACTTGAACTCCTCCAGCGACATGCCCTTGTTGACGAGCTGGTATTCGGGGATCTGGCGGTATTTCTCCAGCTCCTCCTCCCACTCGGCGACGGAAAGCGGCGGCATGACGCCGTGGATCGGCTTCCATTCCGTGATGGAAAGTCCGCTGTCTGTGAGACGGGTGGCGCCGCCGACGACGATCATCGCGAAGATCAGCAGGCAGATGCCGTAGAGCCAGAGGCGGATCGCCCGCCGGTCGCGGGCAATCCGCGGGGACGGGTCAAGGGCACCAGACAAGGCAGCTGCGGTCGTTTCGGACATGGATCACATCGCTCGGGGACGGTCTCGCAGGCCTTGCAAGCCGGCGACCTGCCACCGGTTATAGGCCCCCGCCCGCGATGACAAGGTCTTGACGGATACCCCTCGTGTGACACATGCACTCACACGCAATGACAGTTTGAAGGCTGGAGCAGGGATCGCATGAAGAACGGCGTCAGGAAATTTATCGGAATGCTGCTGCTCCTCGGCTTCGTGCTCACCTACGCCTTCATCGCCATGGTGCTCGGCGACATGACGCTGCAAAACACCTCGCGCGGGGTGCAGCTTCTCTATTTCGCGATTGCCGGCATCGCCTGGACGCTACCGGCCGGCGCCATCATCTGGTGGATGGAGCACGGTTTCCGGCTCAGCCGCAAGCCGGGTGCGAAATGACCGTGTCGCGGATGCGCCGGGCCGCGTTGTAGACAGGGAACGGGGCCCCCGTCAGGTATTGCGAGACGATCGCAGGGCTCTGGAAATAGCCGTTAAGCGAGACGCGCGGCAGGGCCATCGGCTCGTTGCCCGGAGAGATGACGCCGGGGCGCGTCGTCACGGCGGCATCGAAGCCGAACTCGCGAACCACATCCATCGACTGCGAATTGACCGCCGCCTCGTAGCCGTAGGGGTAGGCGAAGATACGCGGGCGCAGGCCGAGCTCCGCCTCGATCCGGTCGAGCCCGGCGACGACATCCTGTCGCATGCGCTCTCGGGTGAGCCGGGCAAGTGCATAGTGATTGTGGGTGTGCGCACCGACGGAAAAGAGCGGATCCCGGCACAGCTCGCGCAGCTCGTCCCAGGACAGGATCAGTTCCTCCGCCAGCGCCTCGATGTCCAGGTCGTGAGCCGCCGCGAGCCGGCGCAGTTCAAGACGCTGCGAATCCTCGCCCAGGTCGCGGGTGAACCAGTGCAGCAGATGGCAGAAAACGTGTTCCTTCTGCCGGTCCGTGACGGCGGGTAGCTTGCGCATGCGCGCGCCCACCGGAACCTCTATCTCCTGCGCCCCGGCGACAATGCGCTCCAGCGCCTCCCACCAGATCTCCGCAGTCCGGTCGACGAATCCGGAAGTGACGAAGATCGTGAAAGGCGCTCCGTGACGCTTGAGAACCGGCCAGGCATGCTCGAGATTGTCGCGATAGCCGTCATCGAATGTCAGCGCGGCGAAGCGCGGCCGACCTCCTGCAGGCTCCGTCATTCGGGCGACGGCTTCCTCCAGAGGCACGATCTCCATGCCTGAGGCGCGGATCTGGCGAATGGTGTGGTCGAGAAACTCCGGCGTGACCTGCAGGTGGCGGTTGGGAGCGAAGGCACGTGCCACGCCTGCCGGACGCACGCTGTGCAGGGTGAAGATCACGCCCTGCCCGCCCGTCAGCGGCGACATCAGGCGGCCGATGCCGCTCCAGTGAAGCAGCTTGCAGCTTCCGGCCAGCAATTGGCGCCGCAGATCCATTCCTCACCCGCCCAAAGTCAAAACCGAATGACGGCCCACTGAAAAGACCCGCCTTTTTCAACGATGCGGATCATATCGACGTTTTCTTTAGAACTCGTTGCTAGTGATGCGTGCAACGGGACAGTTGGTCACACGTGGTTCAGCAGGCAGCGAGGGCGAGGCGAATGGGGAACGCATTAGCCAGGTCGACGGACCTGTTCCAGTCGCATGACTGGGACGACATGGACCTTGAGGCAATGAGGCTCGACGCCATGCTGGAAAACGGCGAATTCGTCATCCGTACCCTGCGCGATCCGGCCGACGCCCGGAGCGAATGGCTGGCCCTTCAGGACAACTCCTTCGGAACGATGTTTACCAGCCACGAGTGGCTTTCGTCCTGGTTTTCCCATGTGGCGCAAGCCCGAGGGATCGAGGCGCTGATCGTGGTCGGCGATATCGACGGACAACCGGCCTTCCTGCTGCCGCTGGCGATCATGCCGGCCGCGCGCGGGCTGCTGCGGGTCGGACGGTTTCTCGGCGACTTTCACGGCAACCAGAACAGCGGGCTGTGGCGCAAGGACATCCTCGCCGGCATTCACGGCCAAAGCCTGCACAAGGCGTTGCTGAAGGTCGGCCAGGAGCACGGCATCGACCTGTTCGACCTGAAATACGTCCCGGCGGAGATCGACGGGCGTATCCACCCGCTCGTCGACCGCCACGCGATCGAAAGCCTGAACGCGGTGCATGCGCTGCCGCTCGAACCCGATTTCGAGACGCTCTACAGGAACCGCCGCAGTTCGAGCGCCCGCAAGAAGCTGCGAACAAAGGAAAAGAAGCTTGCGGAAACGGGTGCGCTGTCCTGCCGCAAGGCGGGTGATGCGGAAACCGCCCTGCATTTCCTGGACACGCTGGTCGCGCAGCGCAGCGCCCGCCAGGCGAGCCAGGGCATTCCCAACGTGTTCGAACCGGCAGACGTGCGCGCCTTTCTCTCCGACCAGCTTCTCGCCTCGCTGCGCGAAGGCGACAACAGGGTCACGATCCACGCGCTGGAAGCTGGGGGGCGCATCCGCGCGACCTATCTGTGCGGCATGCAGTTCGGGCGCTACCACGCCTATACCAACAGCATCGACGAGGATGTCGCGGCCTGCAGCCCTGGCGACATCCTTCTCAATCACGTCATCGCCGACGCGTGCCACGGCGGCGCGGAAAGCTTCGATTTCGGCCTCGGCGCGGAACGCTACAAGACCGCCTGGGCCGACAAGGAAGTCCTGATGGACGTGAAGATCCCGGTGACGATGAAGGGGCGCGCGGCACAGGAGGCGATCCGTCACCTGCGCCAGATCAAGCGCCGGATCCGCAACACGCCGGCGCTCTGGTCGATCGTGCGTGCCCTGCGCAAGCTCCGCGCCTGACGCACCGGCTCCTTCCGCAGAACATTGCCTTCATGAACGCAAGACCCGGGCCGTCGAGCCCGGGTCTTGCGATTCCGGCAGCAGTCGCGGTTCCGCGATGCCTCAGGCGGCCATGTCCGAGCGGCCGCGCGCCGCCTGCGGGGCACCCTCGCCCGAACTCTCGATGGCGACCGGCGCGCCGGTCTGGTCCTCGAGCATGCGCAGCGCATCCTCCAGCTCCGGTCCGGCGGGCGATCCGCCGGTGGCGACCACCACCTGGTCGGCCATGGCAAGGATCTGCGCGCTGATCAGCGAATCGTCGATCAGGCCGAGATCGAAGAACACCTGATCGTAGGTGTGGTCGATGGCCTCCATCAGCATCTCGAAACGCTCGTTCTGAGCGAGTTCGTCGTCGATGGCGCGGCGTCCCGATTCAATGACATGGGCGCGCGATGCGGCATCCCGGTAGATCACGCCGGCAAAGGACGCAGTGCCATCGAGGAGCTCGGCGAAACCGGGAACAGCCTGCGGATCGGCAAGGTCGGGGCGAACCTCGAGGAAAAGCGGCATGACACCGTCCTCCGCCGCCTCGCGCACGAGGCGGAACGTCACCCCTTGCGAGACCTCGTCGCTGTCGACGCTGAGCACGGCGACCCGGCGCGGCCGATCCGCGTCGTTCCGGGCGATCTCGCCTGCGGTCGCAACCGGCGCGGAGGCCACGGACCTGGTTTCCACATCGCCCGGCGTCCCGGTAGCGGCCGTTGCCGGCGCCGCAACCGGCGGCTTCCAGTCATAGGAGAAGGATGCGGGATAGGCGCTGCCAGATGCCATTGTCGGAGCGGACGGGTCCAGACGACGGGGCCGCTCCGGCGTGACCTCGCGCGCCGGCTCTGTCATCTCGGACGGATCGGTCTCATAGCGCCGGGTGGTGAAGGCGCGCCCGGACAGGAACTGCCCCAGGATCACCGACATCACGGAGAGCAGGAAGACGACGAAGGTGGCGATGCCGGCGATCTGCGGCACTTTCGGCGAAAATGGCTCCAGCGGCACGGTGGCCTTGGAGATCACACGCGCATCGGCCCCCAGAACGGGAGCGTTGCGCCGCGTGTCGGCTTCGCGGTAGCGGGTCATCAGCTGATCGAGCTGCGACGTCTTCACCGCCGCCTCGCGCTCCAGTTCGCGCAGGCGGATCTGGTCCTCGTTCGACTGGGCCGTGGTTGCCTTCAACTCGTTGAGCGTCTGCGTCAGGGAGGCGACGCGCTCCTTCTGGATGCGTGCCTCGCTTTCCAGTCCGGCCGCTATCTTGGCGGCCTCCTGGCGGACCTGCCGGTCAAAATCGGTGAGCTGGGAACGCAGCGCGCGAATCTGCGGATGGTTGGGCAGCAGCGTCGTCGACAGTTCGGCGATGCGGGCCTGCAGCTCGACCTGGCGCTCACGCAGACGCTGGATCAGCTGGGAGTTCAGCACGTCCTGGGCGCTGTCGAGCGATCCGCCGCCGTCGAGCTGGCCGCGGATGAGCTTGGCACGGGCCTCGGCCTGCGACTGGGCGGCGCGGGCATCCGACAGCTGGGTGCCGATCTCGCCAAGCTGCTGGCGGTCCAGCGTCTGGTTGTCGGCGCCGAGCAGGAGGTCATTCTGCGAGCGGAACGCCTCGACCCGCTGCTGCGCCGCCTTCACTTCCGCCTGCAGCCGCTCGATCTGGGGCTCCAGTGCGGTCGCGGCAAGGTCCGTCGTCTCGCGCTTCACCGACGATTGCAGGTTGATGTATTCCTCGACCAGCGCGTTGGCGACCCGGGCCGCGACCTCCGGATCCTTCGACACGAAGCGCACCGAAATCACACGAGACCCGTCTACCCGGTAGACATCGAGATTGTCATAGAAAACCTTGAGAACCCGCTCTTCGCGGGAATTGCTGCCGGGATCGCGCATCAGGCCGAGGGCGACAAACATGTCGCGCAGCAGACTGGAGGAGCCCGCGTCGAACTCGGCCAGGGAGGCAAGGTCCAGGCGTTGGGCGACCCGCCGCAGGAGATCGCGGGAGAGCAGCAGCTCGACCTGGCTGGCGACGCCCTCGTTGTCGAGCAGCGCCCTTTCCTCCTCCACGCCCCGCGCATCGCCCGGATAGACGCTGTCGGAGGTCTCGATCAGAACCTTGGATTCAGCCCGGTAGCGGGGCGATACCAGCTGGAGCAGGACAAAGGTGCCGATGGCCACCACGACACACAGGGGAACGAGCCAGCGCAATGACCTGCGCAACGCGCCGAGGATCGACGACAGGTCGATCTCGACCCGTTCGTCGTCGCCATGGTGGCGGGCGCCGTATGCCTGCGACTCGTTCATGCTCGCTACTCCGAAAGGTGCTTGGCGAGAATGATGGAGACTTATGGTAAGCGTAGGGTTAACCGGACGCCAGCCGCGCCCGATTGCCCTCCTGAAACAATGATCGCCGGATTCACCGCAAGTTAACCACGTTGCGGAAAAGAATGGCGCAGTCGTTTCAGGAGATCGGAATGTTCACGCGCCTCATCGTCGCCCTCTGCCTGGCCTTCGCGGTCTCCGCCTGCAGCGGCTACCGGCAGCCGCCGACCGCGTTCCATGACATCCTGACCAAGCCCTACAGGCTTGATTCCAGCGACATCCTCCGGGTGATCGTGTTCGGACAGACGGACCTCAACAACACCTATACGGTCGACCAGGCCGGCTATATCGCGATGCCGCTGATCGGCAGTGTCGCGGCGCGCGGGCTGACCCTTCGCGAACTCGAGGCGACCATCACAAACCGCTTGAAAAACGGGTACTTGCGCGATCCAGACGTCTCCGTCGAAGTGGCCACCTACCGCCCTGTCTTCGTCATGGGCGAGGTCGCCAACGCCGGCCAGTACCCGTATGTGGCCGGCATGACCGCACAGAACGCGATCGCGACCGCCGGCGGCTTCTCGCCGCGCGCCAAACAGACGGCCGTCGACATCACCCGCCAGATCAACGGCGAGATCATCAGCGGCCGCGTGCCGATCACCGATCCGGTCCGCCCGGGCGACACGATCTATGTGCGCGAGCGCTTCTTCTGAAGGCGCGACTCACCCCTTCTGCCTGCCAGCGGCGAGAGTTAACCTGAGACTCATCCCTGCCTGCTAACGTTTCTCCATGCCTGATCCGGAAAATAATCCGGGCATGCAGACGCGTTGAACCAGGGAGTTCTTCAGATGACCGCCGCGCCCTTGCGCATCATTCATATCGTCCGCGCTCCGATCGGCGGCATTTTCCGCCACATCTCGGATCTGGCGATCGCCCAGACCCGGGCCGGCCATCAGGTTGGCGTCGTTTGCGACGCTTCGACCGGCGGCCCGTTCGAGGATGCGGCCATTGCCCGCCTCGCCCCGCAACTCGCCCTCGGCATCGCGCGTTTCCCGATGCGGCGCCAGGTCACCCCGGGCGACCTGAAAGCCGCAGGCAGCCTCTACCGGCACATTCGCGATCTCAAGCCCGATGTCCTGCACGGTCATGGCGCCAAGGGCGGCGTCTTCGCCCGGGCCATCGGCACGGTGCTGCGCATGCGTGGCCGCAAGGTGACGCGCATCTATTGCCCGCATGGCGGCAGCCTTCACTATGACGCCTCGAAGATCGAGGGGAAGGTCTATTTCGCCCTCGAGCGCCTCCAGCAGCGTTTCACCGACGGGCTCGTCTTCGTGTCGGACTACGAGTACTCGGCCTATGAATCGAAGGTCACGCCCCCCCGAATCGCCGCGCGCGTCGTCTATAACGGGCTGATGCCGGAGGAGTTTTCCGCGGTCCAGCCCAAAGACGACGCCGTCGACTTCCTCTTCATCGGCATGTTGCGCGACCTGAAGGGCCCCGATCTCTTCATCGAGGCGCTGTCGCGCATGAAGACGGTCTTCGGCCTCACTCCGCGGGCCCATATCGTTGGCGAGGGCGACGATCGCGCGCGCTACGAGGCCATGGTCCGCGACCACGGGCTTGAGGAACAGGTGACGTTCCTGGGCCCCCTTCCCGCCCGCGAGGCCTTCGGGCTGACGCGCTGCGTGGTGGTGCCGTCGCGCGCCGAGGCCATGCCCTATATCGTTCTGGAGACAGTGGCCGCCAATGTGCCGCTGATCGCGACGCGGGTCGGCGGCATTCCCGAGATTTTCGGCCGCTACGCGGACAAGCTGGTGACGCCCGGCAATGCCGAGGACCTCGCCTCCGCCATGGCAACCGCCTACAGCGACCCCGAGGCCATGCGCAGGCGCGCCGAAGGCCAGCGCAAGTGCCTGTCCGAGACCTTCAATGTCGACCTGATGAACGATCGCATCACCTCGCTCTATCTCGAGACGCGCGGTCACAAGCGTACCGACAAGGCGGGCCGCTCGAGCGACGCGCCGTCGCTTGTCGGCGGCAGGGTTCTGGCCAAGACCGAGGCGAGTTCGCCCCGCGGTCGGGAATAGGGGGAGCGAGCCGTGATGACACGCAATCACGCAGACCGACTGCGCGATGCCCTTCCTGCCGAGAAACCGGCGGGCGCCGAGGGCGCGGTGGAAAACCCGCATGGCGGGAAGCTGTCCCCGCAGGCGCTGCAGATCGCCAGCCGGTTGCAGAAATCCGTGATCTCGCCGACCGTCCTGGCCGGCACGGTCCGTCTTGCCGACCTGGCGATCGTTGCCGCCTTCGGCTTCGCATCGCTCAACTCCGGCGGCGTTCCCCTGACATCCTCGACCACGCTGCTGCCGGTTGTGACTGCGCTGGTCCTTTCGGCCGCCTTCTTCCAGGCATCGGACTGCTACCAGATCCCGGTGATGCGCAACATCGTCGCCCAGGGCGCCCGGATCACGATTGCCTGGACGCTGGTCTTCGTCACCCTGTTCATGGCCAAGACCTTCGGCAACGTCATGCGCGGCTTCGAGGGCGACCTGCTGATCATCTGGTACGGGTTCGGCCTGGCGACGCTGCTGACCGTCCGCCTGATCGTCTCCAGCTTCGTGCGTCACTGGACCCGCGACGGCCGCCTCGAGCGCCGCGCGGTCATTGTCGGCGGCGGCCAGGCGGCAGCCGACTTCATTCATGAAATCGAGCGCCAGCCGAACAATGACATCCGCATCTGCGGGCTGTTCGACGACAGAAAGGGCGATCGTTCGCCCGACATCGTCGCGGGCTATCCCAAGCTGGGAACCGTGTCCGACCTCGTCGAATTCGCCCGGATCGCGCGCATCGACATGTTGATCGTGACTATCCCGCTGCGCGCCGAGAAGCGCCTCCTGGAATTCCTCAAGACGCTCTGGGTGCTGCCGGTGGACATTCGCCTTTCGGCCCATACCGACAAGCTGAGCTTTCGCGACCGCGCCTCGTCCTTCATCGGCACCGTGCCGATCGTCGATGTCGTCCTCAAGCCGATGGCGGACTGGGATTCCATCGCCAAGCGCGGCTTCGACCTCGTCGTCGCCAGCATGCTGATCGTGCTGCTCGCCCCGGTGATGCTGGCAACCGCGCTGGCCATCCGGCTCGACAGCAAGGGGCCGGTGCTGTTCCGACAGAAACGCTACGGCTTCAACAACGAGGTCATCGACGTCCTCAAGTTCCGCTCCATGTATCACGAGATGGCGGACCCGACGGCGAAGAAGGTCGTCACCCGCAACGACCCCCGCGTCGGACGCTTCATCCGCCGTTCGTCGATCGACGAGCTGCCGCAGCTCTTCAACGTGTTGCGCGGCGAGCTGTCGCTTGTCGGCCCTCGCCCGCATGCCGTCAATGCCCACACCAACGAGAAGCTGTGGGACGAGGTCGTCGACGGCTATTTCGCCCGCCACAAGGTGAAACCGGGTGTGACCGGCTGGGCGCAGATCAATGGCTGGCGGGGCGAGGTCGACACCCAGGAGAAGATCCAGAAGCGCGTCGAGTACGATGTCTACTACATCGAGAACTGGTCGATCCTTTTCGATATCCGGATCCTCATCCAGACCCCCTTCGCGCTGCTGAAGACGGAGAATGCCTATTGAGCGCGAGTGTCCCGTACGAACCGGACGCCGGTGCCCGCGCGCCGGCGAAACCGCGCGCGGGACTTCGGCTTGACGGGCGCGTCATCGGCACGGTGGCGCTTTGGGCCGTCGTTTTCCTGGGCGGCTTCGTCCTGCGCGAACCTGCTCCTTACGAACTGGCGATGGTCGTCGTTCTCTCCGGCTGGTTGCTCAGCGCGCCGCGCCTGTCGCCGGCGCTCGCGCCGCTTCTGCTCGTCGTCGTGTTGTTCATCTGCGGCGGACTTCTTGCGACGCTGATGTCCGACGATTTCGGCGAGGCGATCATGTATATCGCCGTCACCGGGTTCCTGGCGCTGACCAGCGTGTTCTTCGCCGCCGTGACCTCGGCCGATCCCTCCCGCCTCAGGACGGTTGCCAATGCCTATCTGGCAAGCGCGCTGATCGTCGCCCTGCTTGGCATCGGCGGCTATTTCGGCGCCCTGCCCGGCAGCCTGTTCACGCTTTACGGCCGGGCCAAGGGAACGTTCCAGGACCCCAACGTCTTCGGACCCTTTCTCGTGCTGCCCTGGACCGTGATGCTGCACGCGGTGCTGACCCGGCCGCTCTCCCGCGCCTTCCTGCCGGTCATGGCGCTTGCTGTCCTGAGTTTCGCCATCCTGCTCAGCTTTTCGCGCGCCGCGTGGGGGCTTGCCGCCTTTTCCGGGCTCGGCGTCTACCTGCTGATCTTCATCGTCACGCGCGATGCGCGTGCCCGCGCCCGTCTTCTCGGCTTCGGGCTGGCCGGCGTCGTCGCACTCGTCGCGATGGTCGTCATTGCGCTCTCGGTCGATTCCATTTCCGGCATGCTTTTGCAGCGTGCCAAGCTCGTTCAGGACTACGACACGGCGCGGCTCGGCCGGTTTGCCCGCTACGCGCTCGGCTTCCAGATGGTTCTCGACAACCCGTTTGGCCTGGGTCCGCTGCAGTTTCGCAACTTCTTCCCCGAGGATGAGCACAACACCTATCTGAAGGCCTTCACCACCTATGGCTGGCTCGGCGGCGTCGCCTATCTGGCGCTGGTCGGGTTTACGGCGACGCGCCTTTTCCCGCTCGTTTTCCAGCCGCGCCCCTGGCAGTGGGCGGCGCAATGCGTCTTCGTCGTGCTGCTCGGCCACATGCTGATGTCCGTCGTCATCGACACCGATCGCTGGCGTCACCTCTATCTTCTGTACGGCCTCGCCTGGGGGTTGATCGCCTGCGAATACGGCTGGCGGGCGCGAGCCGCCGCATCGATGCGCCCGGGCTGTACACAGGCTCGTGCAGACACGCCGGGCGCACGCCCTTAAGCGCTTGCACCCCGGTTGCGAAGCGGATAGGAAGAACGGGCTTGGCGCAAACGCTGGGCAGTCGGGCAGTAGCGCAGCCTGGTAGCGCACTTCACTGGGGGTGAAGGGGTCGTCGGTTCAAATCCGGCCTGCCCGACCATTTTTCCAAATTTCCCGCCATCGGAACCGAACGTCGCGGTGCGGTTTTTCGCCCCGCAGCCGGCGCTTGCCGGAATTCCGGCTCATTTGCCCGGCAGGAAATGGCGAGGACGAATACCGCCGTCCTGCCCCGCCTTTTCAGCTCCGACGAACGGTCGCTCCCCGATGCGGCGAAGCCTTGCGATCTCGATTGCCCTGCACGTCGCGGCCTTCGTCCTGCTGTGGTACCTGCCGGATGCGCCCGTACCCCATACTCCTCCCGCAAGCCAGTCGATGGACGTGGTTCTCGTGCCGCGGCGCGCCCGCACCTCGCCGCCGACCTCGGTGCGCCCAGTGGCGGCCCGACCGGCGGGTCTGCCAACCGGAGCCAGGGACGAACCGCTTTCCAGCGCGGCACCCGGGAAACGGCAACAGGACGCCGCGCCTTCGCGCAACGTCAAGGACACCGCGCGCCTGACCCCGGCGCCGGCGCCAAGACGCAGAAAGACGCCGGAACTGTTCGAGGCGACAACGCTCTACACCGCGCATGCGCTGGCCTCGCGCCTGGGAAAGGCGACCCTTGCCGATCTGGACCTGACCGATCCGCAGGAACGCATCATCCAGCTTTGCAACTACGAAGCCATCGAGCAGGTGCGCCGGGAGCATCCGAAGCTGCGGGCGGACTTCGCCCTTGCGGAAGCTCGCAGCGCGCCAACCCTTTCCGGCCTTTCGGTCACTGCCCAGGGTGCCGCCATACAGGGCGGCGGGCGCTGGTACGACCTGTCGTTCCGCTGCGAGGTGGCCCCGGACCTTGCCGGCGTCGCCTCCTTCGCCTTCGCCCTCGGCGATGCGATTTCGGCCCCCGAGCGCGAACGGCTCGACCTTCCCGCCGAGGCCCCGGTCGACTGAAGGACCTGCGCACTTGTGCCGAGGGCGGACGGCGCTACCATACGGTCCGCGGAAGCAACATGGACAAGAACGCATCCGCGACGCGGGAGGAACGCGCATGTGCCATATCTTTGCCGGGCAGGATCCCAATGACTACGAGCCGGAAACCCGACGCCTGCGGCTGAACGGGCAAAGCACCAGCATCCGTCTGGAACGCTCGTTCTGGGAGATCGTCGACGAGATCGCCGCCTCGGAAGGCGTCAGCACGCCGGCCTTAATTTCCAGGCTGCATTCGGAGGTTCTCGAGCTGCGCGGGGAGACGCGCAACTTCACCTCGCTGCTGCGCTGCGCCTGCCTGATCCGCCTGCGCCAGACGCTCCCGCAGCTGCATCTCGAGGCGGCCGAGTAAAAATCCGCCTGTAGTACAAACATACTACCTGAAGCGACGTACTCCCGGGCATTCTCGTGCCATCGGAAGATCAACATGATCCGGGCGCCCTCATCGACTGATGAGGAAACAAGCCCTGGACGGTTGAAACTTGCCCCCACCTTTCCGTGGCGGGGCGAGGCAATCCGGGAGGAGACAAGTGGCAAAATGTATACACGCGATGCTTCGCGTGATCGATGAGGCTCGGTCTGTCGCATTCTATCGGACCGCCTTCGCACTCGAGATTGCCGAGCGGCTCGAGTTCGACGATTTCATCCTTCTCTATCTCAGAAACAACGAGGCGGACTTCGAGGTCGAGCTGACGGTCAACAAGGGCCGTGTCGAGCCGTATGACCTGGGGGACGGCTACGGGCACCTGGCCTTCTGCGTTGACGATCTGGATGGCGAGCACGCCCGTTTCACGGCTGCCGGCCTCGCCCCCAGAAAAATCGTCGAATTCAACCGCGACGGCGCACTGCTCGCGCGCTTCTTCTTCGTTCAGGACCCGGACGGCTACCAGATCGAGGTGCTGCAGCGCCACGGCCGCTATCGCTGACCGGACCCGGCGGACAGTCGCTCGGGTTCGAGTGAATGTCCTCACTTGCTTCGCATTCAACACCCGGGAGCGACTTCTCCCGTGTCGGGCACGGCGCGGGGTGCTCCAGGCGACATCGTTTCGGGAGGGAGGACACAATGACCGAAACAACGCACCACAACCGGGCTCTCACCCGGCGACAATTGCTGGCCCGCAGCGCGGCGCTGAGTGCTGCCTTTGTCATCGGACCGGGCTTTCTCGCCGGTTCCGGCGCGGCCTGGGCAATGGAGGTTGCCCATCTCAAGCCGCAGACCATGGCGACGCTGCTCCAGATGGCACGCGACATCTATCCGCATGACCACGTCGGCGACGCGTTCTACGCGGCCGCGGTAAAACCCTACGACAGCGCCGACAAGGCGGCGATGGTGGAGGCCGGCGTTGCCGCGCTTGATGCCGCGGCCCGGGGCAAGGGGCATGCCGGCTATCTCGCTGTCGGCTGG
This sequence comes from Stappia sp., assembly GCF_965276915.1. Taxonomy (GTDB): domain Bacteria; phylum Pseudomonadota; class Alphaproteobacteria; order Rhizobiales; family Stappiaceae; genus Stappia. The sequence continues at coordinate 3,098,337 of NZ_OZ255709.1, read as the reverse complement.
GAACGCGACCGGGTCGACCTGTTGCGTGCCATGGAGGACGGCGTCTTCTTCCAGACCGTGCGCGGCGGGCTCGTCACCGGGCTCTACAACCAGAAGGCCGTCTGGCCGCTCTTCGGATACGAAGGCGAGAGCTATTCCAAGGGCGGCTATATCGACCGCGGTTTCGACGACATCAACTGGATCTGAGGGAGGCGCTGTCATGGCTGCACCATTCGACCTGAACGACGACAGCGTCGTCGTCATCATCGGCACCGGCGCGGGCGGCGGGGTCCTTGCCAATGAACTTGCGCAGAAGGGCGTCAGCGTGGTCGCGCTTGAGGCCGGCGGCCGTTATCTGCCAGACGACTACGTCAACGACGAGTGGGAGAGTTTCGGCCAGCTTGCCTGGCTCGATCCGCGCTCGACGTCAGGCGACTGGCGCGTGGCGAAGGACTTTTCCGGCCTGCCGGCCTGGATCGTCAAGGCGGTCGGCGGAACCACCACCCACTGGGCCGGTGCGTCGCTGCGCTTCCAGGCGCACGAGTTCAAGGCGAAAACCACCTACGGGAACGTGCAGGGCGCCAACCTGCTCGACTGGCCGATAGACCTTGCCGAGATGGAACCCTGGTACGAGAAGGCGGAGGACAAGCTCGGGGTGACGCGCACCGGCGACCGCGCCGGCCTGCCCGGCAACAACAACTTCAAGGTCCTGGAGGCCGGCGCCCGCAAGCTCGGCTACAAGGAGGTCCATACCGGGCGCATGGCGATCAACTCGGCCGAGAACGACGGGCGCTATGCCTGCCAGCAGACCGGCTTCTGCTTCCAGGGCTGCAAGTGGGGCGCAAAGTGGTCCGCCGCCTACACGGACATCCCCCGCGGCGAGGCGACGGGCAATCTGGAGGTCCGCGAAAGGGCCCATGTGCTCAAGATCGAGCACGACGCCTCCGGCAAGGCGAGCGGCGTCCTTTATGCCGACAGGGACGGCAACCGGCACTTGCAAAAGGCCCGGGTCGTGTGTGTCGCCGGCAATTCCATCGAGAGCCCGCGCCTGCTGCTCAACTCGGCCTCGAGCCTGTTTCCGGACGGCCTCGCCAATTCCTCGGGCCAGGTGGGACGCAACTACATGCGCCACATGACGGGGTCGGTCTATGCCGTCTTCGACAAGCCGGTGCGGATGTGGCGCGGCACCACGATGGCCGGCATTGTCCAGGACGAGGCGCGGCACGACCCCTCGCGCGGTTTTGTCGGGGGATACGAACTGGAGACGCTGGCGCTTGGCCTGCCCTTCATGGCCGCGTTCCTCGACCCAGGCGGCTGGGGGCGCGAGTTCACCACCGCGCTCGATTCCTACGAAAACATGGCCGGCCTGTGGATCGTCGGCGAGGACATGCCCCAGGAAACCAACCGCATCACCCTCAATCACGAGCTCAAGGACCAGCACGGATTGCCGGCACCGGACGTGCACTTCACCGACCATCCCAACGACACCGCGATGCGGGCGCATGCCTACAAGCAGGGCATGGCGATCTATGAGGCCGTCGGGGCGACGCGCACCTTCCCGACACCGCCCTACCCCTCCACCCACAACCTGGGCACCAACCGGATGTCGGAAAACCCCAGGGACGGCGTGGTGAACCGCTGGGGCCGCACGCATGACGTGCCGAACCTCTATGTCTCCGACGGCAGCCAGTTCACCACGGGCGCAGCCGAGAACCCGACGCTGACCATCGTGGCGCTCGCCATCCGGCAGGCGGACCATATCGCCTCGGAACTGGCCAGCGGCACCCTTTAGGCGAATGCCGGGCGGGTGCGTGCAGCGCCCGCCCGGCACGACCATGACTTGTACTATTTGTCATATGTATGATTTCATATCTCTGCCGACCGTGCCCGCCCGCTCACCCGGCCGTCCCCTGGAGGATGAGCGGACGGGCCTTTCGGTTCTGTTGGCCAATCGGGACGCAGATCCCGAAGACACAGCCGCAGCCGCGGCACATATCACCCCGGAGGAAACGATGAAGACAGTTCTGCTTGCAAGCGCCAGCCTGCTGATGGCCACCACCCTCGCCCCGGCGCAGGCGCCCGTGCCGGACAATCTGGAAAAGCTCTCCAACTTCCAAAGCACCGGCACGACCGAATTCACCTATGTCGAACAGGACGGCGACTACGCCGCAGGCATCCGGGAGACCCTGAAGGGGATCAAGATGCCGGACGGGTTCAGGATCGAGCTCTATGCGGTCGTTCCCGACGCGCGCCACATGGCCGTCGGACCGCAGGGCATCGTCACCTTTGTCGGCACCCGCAAGGACAAGGTCTGGGCGGTCACCGACCGCAACAAGGACCGCGTCGCCGACGAGGTCAAGGATTTCGCGCCCTCTCTCAAGTTCGCCATTCCGAACGGCCCTTGCTTCTCGAAGGACGGCTTCCTCTACATCGCCGAGCAGAACCGGGTGCTGGTCTATCCGGCGGCGGAGTTCTTCTACGAGAGCCCCGATGTCGCCGCCTTCAACGTGGTGAAGCAGGGCGAACTCGTTCCGCCGGCGGACGAGAGCTACAACCACACGGCGCGGGTCTGCAGGATCGGCCCGGACGGCAAGCTCTACATCTCGCTCGGCCAGCCGTTCAACGTCGCACCGGCCGACAAGCTCGAGCACTACAAGGAGCATGGCATCGGCGGCATGATCCGCCTGAACACCGACGGTACGGGCCGCGAGGTCTACACCTACGGCATCCGCAACTCCGTCGGCCATGATTTCCATCCCGAGACCGGGGAACTCTGGTTCACCGACAACCAGGTGGACGGCATGGGCGACGACATTCCGCCGGGCGAAATCAACCGCCAGACGGCGGCCGGGCAGCATTTCGGCCACCCCTGGTATGGCGGCGGCGACGTGCGGACCAACGAATACGCAGGCGAGGAAGTGCCTGTCGACGTGGTCATGCCCGCCGTGGAGACCGTCGCCCACGCGGCCGATCTCGGCATGAGCTTCTACACGGGCAAGCAGTTCCCGGCGAAGTACAGGAACGCCATCTTCTCCGCCCAGCACGGTTCCTGGAACCGCACCACGCCGGTCGGCGCGCGGGTGATGGTGACCTTCATCGACGAGGAGGGCAAGGCCACGACCGAGCCCTTCGCTGAAGGCTGGATCGACGAGAATGACGAGTATCTGGGCCGTCCGGTCGATGTTGCCCAGTTGCGCGACGGCTCGATCCTCGTGTCCGACGATCTTGCCGGCGCGATCTACCGCATCTCCTACGAGGGCAATTGATGCGCAAAGGCATGATCAGGGGTCTGGGCGGGGTTCTCCTCGCCCAGATCGCATTCGCGGCCCTGCCCGCCAGCGCGCAGGAACCTGAAGGAGATCCGCAGGCCGGGCGCAAGGCTGCCGGCATGTGCAGGACCTGTCACGGGCTGGAGGGCCTCGCCCGCATTCCCATCGCCCCGCATATCGGCGGCGAACCGGCCGCCTATCTGAACCGGCAGTTGCGGGCCTTTCGCGACGGGACCCGCACGCACGAGATGATGAGCGTGGTGGCAAAGTCGCTCGACGACACGGCGATTGCTAACCTCGCCGCCTGGTATTCCTCCCAGGAAGCAAGGGCGACGCTCCCGGACGGTGTCTCGCCGGACGACGCTCCGGTTGAATGCAGCGCCTGTCACGGCGAGGCGGGAATGGGGCAGACGGAGGACGTGCCGAACCTGGCCGGAGAGAGCCCGATCTATATCGACACGCAGCTCAAGGCGTTTCGCCTCGGCAAACGCGAGCACGAGGTGATGTCGGCGGTCGCGGCCGATCTCAGCGACGAGGAGATGCGCCGCTTCGCCGACTGGTACGCGGCGGTGAAGCTGACAATCGAGAAGCCATAGTCAGAAGCGGGATCAGCGCGCCTGGTCGAGGATGCGCTTGCACTCGAGAAGCTCGAAAAGCGTCGCCTGGAGGCGGCGGATATCGTCCTTCGACAGGTTTCCGGCCGGACCGCCCTCGCCCCGGTCGCCCAGCAGCCGCTCCATCAGGCGCAAGCCGGCGCGGGCCTGCGGCGTATCGGGGGCGTGTGCGCCTTCCGCGATGATGCCGCGCGGCACGGGCTCGCCGTCGTCCTCTTCCGCGATCGCCACAGCCTGGCGGGTCGCGGCCGGTTCGGAGCGTCCCGCCCCGGCATCCGCCGACCGGCCGGCCGGCGAGGCGCCAGCGGCGGAAGATCCGCCACGACCGCCCTGAGCGGCACGGCCACGGGCATCGCCGCCGGTGTCGGCAGCGGCGGCCTGGGCGGCGAGCGCTGCCAAGGCCACCCCGTCCTCGCGCCAGACCTGCATGACGAAACGCGGCCCCTGCTCCTTGAGGATCCGCTGGACGCCCTTGATCGTATAGCCTTCGCCATAGAGGAGATGACGGATGCCGCGCAGCAGGTCGATGTCGTCGGGGCGATAATAGCGACGACCGCCGCCACGTTTCAGCGGCCGGATCTGGGAGAAACGGGTTTCCCAGAACCGCAGCACGTGTTGCGGCAGGTCGAGGTCGTCGGCGACCTCGCTGATTGTGCGGAAGGCATCAGGGCTTTTGTCGACCGTCGCTGAAATGGCGCTTCATCGTCCGGCGGCGGATCAGTCTCCGCTCTCGGACGCTCCCATCATGGTCTCGTTGATACGCTTCTTCAGCACGTTGGACGGCTTGAACACCATCACGCGGCGCGGAAGAATGGGGACTTCCTCGCCGGTCTTGGGGTTGCGTCCGATGCGCTCCCCCTTGGAACGAACAACGAAAGACCCGAACGATGAAAGCTTGACGGATTCGCCGGCGACAAGACAGTCGGCAATCTCGGACAAGACCTTTTCGACGAGTTCCGACGATTCCGACCGGGAAAGGCCAACTTTCTGATACACGGCCTCGCAGAGATCGGCCCGAGTAATTGTCCTGCCGCCCATAGTCCCTCCTTGGCCAGACACGCGATCCGGCGGTGTCAGGGATGTTTTTGTTAGGCCCACGAGAGCCCGCAAACCCGACCGACAGCCTATTGTCTTGCGTACTGGTGGTCAACCGCGCCGGTCAACGTTGGATTGAAAAACCCACACTCGTCAAGACTTTGCGTATTTACCAGCGCAACAGAGTCGCACCCCACGTGAATCCGCCGCCCATCGCCTCGAGCATGACAAGGTCTCCTCTCGCAACGCGGCCGTCGCGCACCGCCCGGTCGAGCGCAAGCGGAATCGACGCTGCGGAAGTGTTGCCGTGATCCTCGAGCGTGATGACGACCTTGGCGGGATCGATGCCGAGCTTCTTGGCGCTTGCATCGATGATCCGCCGGTTGGCCTGATGCGGGATGAACCAGTCGAGCGCATCGGCGTCGGTGCCGGTCGCCTCGAAGGCCGCCTCGACGACATCGGTGACCATCGACACCGCATGGCGGAAGACTTCCTTGCCCTGCATGCGCAGGTGGCCGACCGTTCCGGTCGAAGACGGACCGCCGTCGACATAGAGCTTGTCCTTGTGGGAGCCGTCGGAGCGCAGATGCGAGGTGAGCACGCCGCGATCGGCCGTCGTCCCCTCGCCGTCCGCCGCTTCCAGAACGACGGCGCCGGCGCCGTCGCCGAACAGCACGCAGGTGGTGCGGTCTTCCCAGTCGAGGATGCGCGAGAAGGTCTCGGCGCCGATCACCAGGGCGCGCCGGGCCATGCCGGTGCGCAGATAGGCGTCCGCCGTTGCCACCGCATAGACGAAGCCGGAACACACGGCATGCACATCGAAGGCGAAACCACTGGTCAGGCCGAGCTTGTTCTGCACAGTCACGGCGGTGGCGGGAAAGGTGTTGTCCGGGGTCGCCGTCGCCAGGATGATCAGGTCGATGTCGGCGGCGGCCACGCCCGAGGCTTCAAGCGCCTTGCGGGCAGCCGCCACGGCCAGGTCCGAGGTCAGCTCGCCTTCGGCCGCGATATGACGGGCGCGGATGCCCGTACGCTGGACGATCCACTCGTCCGAAGTATCAACCATCTGCGCCAGATCTTCGTTGGTCAGCCGGCGCTCCGGAAGATAGCTGCCGGTCCCCAGAACGATGGATCGCTTAACTGTCACTGATCACCTTCCGATCCGTCACGCGGCGCGAAGCGACCGCGATGGAAATGCTTCAAGTCCTGAGAAATCTTGTTCATCAGATCGTTGCGGGCCATGTCGTAGGCAAGCTCGACGGCGGAGGCAAAGCCCTCCGCGTCGGTGCCGCCATGGCTCTTGATGACAATCCCGTTGAGGCCAAGGAAGACGCCGCCATTGACCTTGCGCGGGTCCATCTTCTCGCGCAGCCGGTCGAATGCGTCCTTGGCCAGAAGATAGCCCAGACGCGCCCGCCAGGTTCGGTTCATCGCGGAGCGCAGGTATCCGCCGATCTGCCGGGCGGTGCCTTCCGCCGTCTTCAGCGCGATGTTGCCGGCGAAGCCTTCCGTCACGACCACGTCGACGGCTCCCTTGCCCAGATCGTCGCCCTCGACGAACCCGGCATAGGTCAGGGAGCGCAGGTTCGCCTCGCGCAGCAGCCGGCCGGCAGTGCGCACTTCCTCCAGGCCCTTGACCTCCTCGACGCCGATATTGAGAAGGCCGACGGTCGGGCGCTCGATGGAAAACAGGATGCGCGCCATGGCCCCGCCGAGAAGCGCGAAGTCGATGAGCTGCTGCGCATCGGCGCCGATGGTCGCGCCGACGTCGAGGACGATCGACTCGCCCCGCATCGTCGGCCAGATCGCGGCGATTGCCGGACGCTCGATATTGGCCATGGTGCGCAGGCAGAATTTCGACATGGCCATCAGGGCGCCGGTGTTGCCGGCGGACACCGCGACATCCGCGTGGCCGGTCTTCACCGCCTCGATGGAGCGCCACATGCTGGACTTCCAGCGGCCCTGGCGCAGCGCCTGGCTCGGCTTGGCATCCATCGCGACGGAAATCTCGCAATGATGCAGCGTCGAGGCCTCGCGCAGACGCGGATACGCCTCCAGCAACGGCGCCACCACGTCGGTGTTGCCGTAGAGCGAAAAGGAGATGTCGGGGCGGCGTTCGAGCGCCAGCGCGGCGCCTGGAATGACGACTTCCGCGCCCTTGTCGCCACCCATCGCATCAAGCGAGATTCGTATCGTTTGAGCCATCGTCCGCGTCTTCTGGATCGGTGCCCGCCTCCCGCTCCGCCTCGCGTGCAGTGGCTGCGCCGATCGGCATTGCCATCCCGAAACGTCCGAGCCGTCATGCGGTTCGGACCGGCTTCACGCCGTCTTGTCGTTCTTCCCGGCTTTTCCGTCGTCCCGGCAACGCGGCACGGCGGAGTGCTGTTTTGACTGCCTAACGCTGTACGACCCGCATTGCGCGCTGTCGCCCGAGGCGTTGGGGAACATACCCGTTTACAACAGGGAAACAACAGCTTTCTGGCCATGCTCCGGGCCGGCGAGCAGCGTCTTCCCTTGCGTTACTTCGCGTTCGCGCTTCACTCGTCGCGCTTGCGCAGCTTGTCAAGAATGGCAAAGGGCGAGGGTTTCTTCCCGTCCTCCGGCGCGTCCTGCCCGTCTTCGCGATAGTCCTCGGGCAGTTCGGCGCCGGGAGCGCGCGGGAACGGGTCGAGCGCCAGAGCGAACTGCTCGCACAGGATGGCGCCAAGGTCGACCCGGCCGCCTTCCAGCTGATCGGGCGGATCCTCGGCAAAGGCATCGACGTCGATCTCCCCGTCGTCGCTGCCGGAAAGCTCGGCCGCGTCCGGATCGAAGCGCATGGAGAAACTCTCGTCGATCTGCTGGTCGACCGGCGCCAGCGTGACGACGCAGGCCTGAACGGCATGCGCGATCAACCGGCCCTCGACGGCGACCCCCACCTTGCGCCACCGGCGCAGCTCGAAGCGGGCCGAGATATCGCGCAGATCGACCAGCGAATAGGTCTTGATCATGCGCTTGATGTCATCGGGACCCGGGGTGACCTCGACGACGACCGGGCGCTCGCCCACATGCAGGATGTCCTGCATGTGGCTGAACGGAAGTGTGGCAATGCTCATGATGCGGGCTCCGGGAAAGAGGGTCAGGCGGCGGCCGGCAGATCCGGCCAGCGCAGGCGACCGGCCATGATCTCGCCCGGCTCCTGTCCGGCAAGCAGGTCTGTCGCCTCGCGCAGATAGGCGGCGATCGCGCTGGCGGCAACCGGGTTGCCCGCCTCGGCGAAGAGATTGCGGTCCACGACCTCGACGAGTTGCTGGCGGGTGTCGGAGGCGAGTGCCTCGGCAAGCGCTCCCGCACGACCGTAGAAGGCTTCCGCCATCTTCTTCACCTTCTTGGGGACGCTCAGGTCGCCGACCCCCATCTCGCGCAGCGAGCCGTCCATGTCGGCGAAGAACAGGTCGAACAGCTCCTGTGAGAACGCGCTCACCGTCTCCCCCTCGCCCCGCAGCCGGTTCAGCACGAGGATCATGTGCAGCATCAGCATCTCGAAACGACCGTCGATCGTGTCGGGAACCTGAAGCCGGCTGTAAAATCCGGATTGCCGCGCCTGCGCCACGATCGCGGTATAAGTGGCATGCACTTCCGGATGACGACGCCGGCGGAAGAGACCGAAAACCATTGGATGCCTCGCTTGGACGAAGGTTGCCAAGTGGCCTAGCGCAGGTTAGGGACTTTGCCAAGGATGCACGGACAGGGATGATGCTCCGGGCGGGCGGTCCTCCTTGCCGGAAACCGTTTCGCCGCGAGCCCGTTTCCACCGGAGAATGCCTCGCGGCTGGAAAACGACGCCAGAAAGCAACAGGACACGCTTCAATGAAGACATGGATTCGCGGAGCAATCGTGGTCGGTGCGCTGGCCCTGCCGCTGGGTGGCTGTTTCACCACGACGCTGAACCACGGACACGTGATCCCCTCGGAACGGGTGCGCGACATCCAGGTCGGCTCCAGCCGCGAGCAGGTCGAACTGCTGCTCGGCTCCCCGTCGACCGTGTCGCGGCTGAACGGCGAGGCCTATTACTACATCTCGCAGACGACAGAGACGACCGCCTTCCTGAGCCCGGACGTGGTCGAGCGGCGCGTCGTGGCGATCTATTTCGACGAGGACGGCTTTGTCCGCGACACGGGCTATTACAGCCTGGAAGACGGCAAGGTCCTCGACGTGCTCACCCGCAAGACCCGCACCGGCGGCTCCGACTACGGTTTCCTGACGCAGATCCTGCGCGGCGCCAAGAACCCGAGCCTCGGCCTGTAAGGAGGGTAGTTGCGCAGCGCCGGCGGCGCGTCGTCTTCCTTGCACTTTGCGAACGCAAAAGGCGCCCGCCGGATCCCGGCGGGCGCCTTTTCCTTGTCGTCAGCCTGACCGTGCGGCGATCAGCTGTGGGCGAGAACCGCCAGCAACAGCAACGCGATGATGTTGGTGATCTTGATCATCGGGTTGACCGCCGGACCGGCGGTGTCCTTGTAGGGATCACCAACCGTGTCGCCCGTGACCGACGCCTTGTGCGCCTCCGAGCCCTTCTCGTGCTTGACGCCGTCCTTGTCGACGAAGCCATCCTCGAAGGACTTCTTGGCATTGTCCCACGCACCGCCGCCCGCCGTCATCGAGATGGCGACGAACAGGCCCGTGACGATCACACCGAGAAGCATGGCGCCGAGAGAGGCAAAGCCCTGCGACTTGCCGGCAATGGCCGTGATCACGAAGAAGATCACGATCGGCGAGAGCACCGGCATCAAGGAGGGAACGATCATCTCGCGGATCGCGGCCTTGGTCAGCATGTCGACCGCGCGGCCGTAGTCGGGCTTCTCCGTGCCTTCCATGATCCCCGGCTTTTCCCGGAACTGGCGGCGGACTTCCTCCACCACCGCACCGGCGGCGCGTCCGACCGCCGTCATCGAGATGCCACCGAAGAGATAGGGCAGCAACCCGCCGAACAGCAGGCCGACGACGACATAGGGGTTGGTCAGCGAGAAATCGACGCTGACGCCATCGAAGTAGCTGCCCGGCGCCGCGTTGGCCGCGAAGAACTTCAGGTCCTCCGTGTAGGCCGCGAACAGCACCAGCGCGCCGAGGCCCGCCGATCCGATCGCGTAGCCCTTGGTCACCGCCTTTGTCGTGTTGCCGACGGCATCAAGCGCGTCGGTGGTGACGCGCACCTCCTTCGGCAGGCCGGCCATTTCGGCGATGCCGCCGGCATTGTCGGTGACGGGACCGAACGCGTCGAGCGCGACCACCATGCCGGCAAGCGCCAGCATCGTCGTCACCGCGATGGCGATGCCGAAGAGGCCGGCCAGGTTGAAGGCGCCGAGGATGCCCGCGATGATGACGATGGCCGGCAGCGCGGTGGCCTCGAGCGAGATCGCCAGACCCTGGATGACGTTGGTACCATGGCCCGTGACCGACGCCTGGGCGATGGAACGCACCGGACGGTACTCCGTACCGGTATAGTATTCCGTCACCCAGATGATCAGGCCGGTGACGACGAGACCCACAAGCCCGCAGTAGAACAGGTGGCGACCGGCGAAGGTGAGCCCGCCGCTCGTCGTGTACTCGGTGGCGAAGCCGAGCCAGAAGAAGACGATGCCGAACAGCGCCACGGCGGACAGCACGGCCGTCGCGATGAAGCCCTTGTAGAGGGCGCCCATGATCGAGTTGTTGGCACCGAGCTTGACGAAGAAGGTGCCGATGATCGAAGTGACGACGCACGCGCCGCCGATGACGAGCGGCAGCAGCATCAGTTCAAGCGCCGCGGCGCCTGTGAAGAAGATCGAGGCCAGCACCATGGTGGCGACCACGGTCACGGCATAGGTTTCGAACAGGTCCGCGGCCATGCCGGCGCAGTCGCCGACATTGTCGCCGACATTGTCGGCGATGGTGGCCGGATTGCGCGGATCGTCCTCGGGGATGCCCGCTTCCACCTTGCCGACGAGATCGCCGCCGACATCCGCGCCCTTGGTGAAGATGCCGCCGCCCAGACGGGCGAAGATGGAAATCAGCGAGGCGCCGAAGCCGAGCGCCACGAGGGAGTCGATCACGGTGCGGCTCTGTGCCTCGTAGCCGAGACCGCCGGTGAGGATCGCGTAATAGACGGCGACGCCAAGCAGCGCCAGGCCGGCGACCAGGAGCCCGGTGACCGCGCCCGACTTGAAGGCGATCTCCAGACCCGCCGCAAGCGACGTGCTGGCCGCCTGCGCCGTGCGGACGTTGGCGCGAACCGAGACAAGCATGCCGATATAGCCGGCGGCGGCGGACAGCACGGCGCCAATGGCGAAGCCGATGGCGACAAGCATGCCGAGCAGCCATGCCACCAGGGCAAAGATGACCACGCCGACGATCGCGATCGTCGTGTATTGCCGGTTGAGATAGGCCTGTGCGCCTTCCTGGATGGCACCGGCGATTTCCTGCATGCGGGCATTGCCGGCATCCGCCGCCATGACCGACTGGATCGCCCATGCGCCATAGGCGACGGACAGGAGACCACAAAGGATTACAATTACAAGCTCGAGCATTCTTCCCCCCAATGAAGGACGCGAAAGGACCGTTGGTTCATTGTTATCCGGTCCCGTGGGGAAGAACGGTATCCGTCCTGCGCGTCCCGTCAAGGACGAGTTTCCACCCTTTCACGCTGGCGCAAGGACGTCCCGCCGCGGCATGGCGGGCTTTCGCTGTCAGCCGATCGCGCGGCCCCTCTCAAATCTGACAAGCCAGACGATGAGGCCCAGACAGGCCAGCGTGAACGGGAAGACCAGGGTGTTGATCGTCGCCCACCCCTGATGCTGCAAAAGCGCGCCGGAAGAGAATGACGCAGCGGCAACGAAACCGAAAACCAGGAAGTCGTTGACCGACTGGACGGTGTTGCGCTCGCTCGGGCGATAGACGTCCGTCAGCATCGCGGTCGCTCCGATGAAGCCGAAATTCCAGCCCAGCCCGAGCAGGATCAGTGCGATCCAGAAATGACCGACCTCGATGCCCGACAGCGCCACGACGGCACAGGCCGCGAGCAGCGAAAGCCCAAGAATGACAATACGTTCCTTGCCGAACCTGGCGATCAGGTGGCCGGTGAAGAAGCTCGGCCCGAACATCGCCAGAACGTGCCACTGGATGGCATGGGCGGCGTCTGTCTGGGTCAGGCCGCAGGCGATCATGGCAAGCGGCGTCGCCGTCATCACGAGGCTCATCAGGGCATAGGAGGTAATGGCGCAAGCGGCAGCGACGATGAAGCGCGGCTGAGCCATGATCACCGCGAGCGGGCGACGCGATCCGTCGGCAACGGGACCGCGCGGCGGGCGCGGGATCGAGACGAAGGCGACGATGCACAGACCGACAAGGGAGAGCGCCGCCTGGGCCACATAGGTCCCGGCGAACATCACCGGTTCGAACAGGTCGGCCGTGTTGATCACCGTCTGGGGGCCGACGATGCCGGCCGCCACGCCGCCGGCAAGGACGAAGGAAATGGCCTTCGGCTTGAACGCCTCGCTCGCCGTGTCGGCGGCAGCGAATCGGTACTGGTGGACGAAGGCGCTGACGACACCGCTGCCCATGGTGCCGAGGCAGAAGAGCAGAAAGTTCGCCTCGAAGATCGCATGGGCGGACAGGAGCCCCGCGAGAATGCCCAGAGCGGCCGATCCGACGAAGCCCGCACGGCGGCCGAAACGATGCATGATGGCGCCCGCCGGCAGTGCGCCAAAAGCGGTGCCGAGCACGAAGCAGGAGACCGGCAGGGTCGCAAGCGACTTGTCGGCGCCAAGCAGGCTCGACCCGACCAGCGAAGCGGAAGCGATGACGATCGAGGCCGACGCGCCGCCAAGGGCCTGCGCGCAGGCAAGAAGCACCGCGTTGCGGCGGGCGAGACCGTCATTGACGAGAGAAGCCGGCGGGGCCGACACGTTTGCGCCTTGGGCGGTCATCTGGATCTGTCCTGCAGGTCAGTCTGGCGGGGATCCCGGCATCGGCCGGAACACGCGCAGCCTAGTGCAGGCAACAGGCAAGGACAACGGTGCCACGGCTATATGGGCCATAGCCGGGGGCCATCACCCATCGGACCACCCGTGATCAGGCGCCCTCGCCCGGCTCGCCCGGAACCGGCGGCTCATCCACGACCGGCGGTTCGGAAGGCTTCGCCGGCGCGTCGAACTCGGTTTCCCGGAACTCGCGGGCAAGCTTGTCGAGAACGCCGTTGACCATGCGCGGCTCGTCTTCCTCGTAGAAGGCGCGAGCGACGTCAATGTATTCGCTGATGACCACACGCCCGGGCACATCCTTGCGGCGCATCAGCTCGAAGGCACCGGCGCGCAGGATCGCCCGCAGCGTCGTGTCGATGCGCTTCAGCGGCCAGCCCGCGACGAGCGAGCGGTGAATGACCGGGTCGAGAATGCGCTGTTCGGCGACGACGCCCTTGACGAGATCGCGGAACCAGGCCGGGTCGGCCTCGCGGTACTGCTCGCCATCAAGCTCCGCGCCAAGACGAAAGGCCTCGAACTCGGCCAGCACGTCGGCCAGAGATGAACCGCCGACATCCATCTGGTAGAGCGCCTGGACAGCGGAAAGACGCGCCGCGCCCCGCTTGTTGGCGGGGCGGGCGGCAGGCTCAGTCCGGGCTTGGTTCTCGTCGCTCATCTGTCAGACCCCGAGGCGATCCCGGACCGCAATCATGTCGAGCGCGGCCTGCGCGGCGGCACCGCCCTTGTTCTTCTGCTGGACATCGGCACGCGCCCAGGCCTGCTCGCGGTTCTCGACCGTGAGGATGCCGTTGCCGAGCGGCAGGGCCGCATCGATCACCAGTTCCATGACGGCGCGGGCGGATTCGTTGGCGACAATGTCATAGTGGCTCGTCTCGCCGCGGATGACGCAGCCAAGCAGGACGAAACCGTCGAAATCGGCCTGCCCGCTTTCCATGGCGGCAAGCGCCATCGCAAGCGCCGCCGGGATTTCAAGCACGCCCGGGACGGAAACGCGGGTCACGTCGGCACCCTGGCCTTCGAGAACCTCGGTCGCGCCCGCAAGGAGGGCGTCGGCAATATCGTCGTAGAAGCGGGCGTCAATGATCAGGATGCGGGGAGTCGTCATGTCGCTCTCGTCGCTTTCGTGGTTCTCTGGCCGGTCGCGCGGCAAGGCGCCGAAGGGCGCGCGGGAGGAACCGGCCGGGCAGCCGGCGGAGCCGGCTTCAGGGTGCCGGTAGGAACCATGTCGGGCAGCGTTTGTCCAGCGCGGATTGCCCGGGGCTGCCATGCCTCCAACGGGAGCTTTGCAGGATGCCGGGGTTCAGCGGTATTCGGCAAGCCGCGCCGCGTAGCGGGCCATCATGTCGACCTCGAGATTGACCCTGTCGCCGACCCCGCGCCCGGCCCAGGTCGTTGCCGTCAGCGTGTGCGGGATGAGGAAAACGGTGAACGTGTCCCCCTCCACCTCGTTGACGGTCAGCGAGGTGCCGTCGAGCGCCACCCCTCCCTTTTTGGCAATGAACCGGGCGCAGTCCCGGGGCACGCGAAAGCGGAAGAAGACGCTGTCGGGGTGATCCTGGCGGGCAATGATCTCGGCAACGCCGTCGACATGCCCCTGGACGATATGACCGCCAAGCTCGTCGCCGATCTTCAGCGAGCGTTCCAGGTTGACACGGTCGCCCGGCTGCCATGCCCCGACCGTGGTCAGGCGCAGGGTCTCGGCGGCGGATTCGATCTCGAACCAGTTGCCGGTGTCGCCCCGCCCCCTGGCGGTGACCGTGTGGCAAACCCCGCCACAGGCGATGGAGGCACCGATGTCGATCCCTTCCGGCTCGTAGAGCGTGTCGATCCGCGTGCGCAGACCGGCCGGGATCTCCGTCACGGACGCGATGCGCCCCACGTCTGTGATGATGCCGGTGAACATGTCAGGTCTCGCTTCTGTCGCGTACATAATGGGTCATGGTGTCGGCGCCAACCGTCCGCTGACCGACAGTCCGGTAGCCCGGATCCTGCGCGACGAGGTCGACACCCCTGTCGCCGAAGGGCGGGATGCCGCCCTCCCCGATCACCAGCTCGCTCTGCGAAATGATCACCTCGTCGGCAAGGTCGGCATCGAGGAACGCGCGGGCGATCGCCGAGCCTCCCTCCACCATCAGCTTGGTGATGCCGCGCTGGCCAAGGGCACGCACCGCGGCCTGCGGCTCGATGCGGCCGTCCTTGGGGCGGGCAAGCCGGATCACCGTGCAGCCGGCGTTTGCGAGCGCCTCGACCCGGTCGGGATCCGCGTCGGCGGCGACAAGCAGCCACAGCGGCACCTCGGCGGCGGTTGCCACCAGGTTGCTGTCGAGCGGCAGGCGCGCGGCGGTGTCCAGGATGATGCGCACCGGCGAGCGATGGCCAAGGCCCGGTAGCCTGCAGTTGAGAACGGGATCGTCCGCGAGCGCCGTTCCGATACCCACAAGGATGCCGTCGCATTCGGCCCGCAGGATGTGGACCCGGCGGAAAACGTCCTCGCCGGTGATGGCGATCTGGCCGGTGCCGCTCTTGCCGATATAGCCGTCGCTTGAAACCGCGAGCTTGAGCACGACCTGCGGGCGGCCGCGCGTCAGCCGGCTGACATGGCCGGCATGGAGCGCCGCGCAGAGGTCTTCGCGAACGCCCGAGGCGACCTCGACGCCGGCATCGCGCAGCATGGCGACGCCGCGGCCGGCAACGCGCGGATTGGGGTCGAGCAGGCCGATGACCACGCGCTTGACGCCAGCTTCGGCGAGCGCCACCGAGCAGGGCCCGGTGCGCCCCTGGTGCGAGCATGGCTCGAGCGTCACGTAGCAGGTGGCGCCGCGCGCCTTTTCGCCGGCTTCCGTGAGGGCGACGACCTCGGCATGCGGTCCGCCGGGCGGCCGCGTATAGCCGCGCCCGACAATGACCGGCCCGTCGCCGTCATCGCGCACGACCAGGGCACCGACGGCCGGGTTGGGCCACACACGGCCTAGCGCGCGCCTCGCATAGGAGGCCGCCGCAGCCATGAAACGATCGTCGTTCCAGCCGTTTGACATGCGCGTGATACGTCCGTCGATCAGGTTTCGCCGAGCGCTGCGGCGTCCGGGCCGCTCATCTCGTCGAGCAGCGCCTCGAAATCCTTGGCTTCGCGGAAATTCTTGTAGACCGAAGCGAAGCGGACATAGGACACGTCGTCGATCACCTTGAGGCCTTCCATCACCAGGTTGCCGATGTCGCTCGCCTTGACGTCGCTTTCGCCCGAGCTTTCAAGCTGGCGCACGATGCTGCTCACCATCCGCTCCAGACGATCCGGCTCGACCGGGCGCTTGCGGGTGGCGATGCGCACCGATTGCATCAGCTTGTCGCGGTCGAAGGGAACGCGGCGGCCGGTGCGTTTCAATACGGTGAGTTCGCGCAACTGGATGCGTTCGAAGGTGGTGAAACGCCCGCCGCATTCCGAACAGATCCGGCGACGGCGGATTGCGGTGTTGTCCTCCGTGGGACGCGAGTCCTTCACCTGTGTGTCGTCACAACCGCAATAGGGGCACTTCATGCGTTACATGGCTCCGGATCGGCGGATCACCGCGGCCCCCCATGGGCGGCGGTCCCCGATGTCTGGCCCTGGACGCGCGCCCGCGGGAGCGCGCGCCCCCTGCCTCAAAGCGTCGGATAGATCGGGAAGCGGTCCGTCAGAGCGATCACCTTGGCCTTCACCCGCGCCTCGACCTCGGCATTGCCGTCATCGTCATTGGCGGTGCGCAGGCCGTCCAGGACCTCGCCGATCAGGCGGCCGATCTCGCGGAACTCGCCCTGGCCGAAGCCGCGGGTGGTGCCCGCCGGGGTGCCGAGGCGAATGCCCGAGGTGACGAAGGGCTTCTCCGGATCGAACGGGATGCCGTTCTTGTTGCAGGTGATGTTGGCCCGGCCGAGTGCCGCCTCGGCGCGCTTGCCGGTGGCGTTCTTGGGCCGCAGGTCGACCAGCATCAGGTGGTTGTCGGTGCCGCCGGACACGATGTCGAGCCCCTGTTCCTGCAGGCTCGCGGCCAGCGCCCTTGCGTTGTCGACCACGGCGCGCGCATAGGTCTTGAACTCCGGCTGCAGCGCCTCGGCCAGGGCAACGGCCTTGGCGGCGATGACATGCATGAGCGGTCCGCCCTGCAGGCCCGGGAACACCGCCGAGTTGATCTTCTTGGCGATCGCCTCGTCATTGGTCAGGATCAGGCCGCCGCGCGGGCCGCGCAGCGACTTGTGCGTCGTCGTCGTTACCACATGGGCATGCGGCACCGGCGAGGGATGGACGCCGCCGGCCACGAGGCCCGCGATATGCGCCATGTCGACCATCAGGTAGGCGCCGACCGAATCGGCGATCTCGCGCAGGCGCTGCCAGTCCCAGACACGCGAATAGGCCGTGCCGCCGCCGATGATCAGCTTCGGCTTGTGCTCCTCGGCGGCGCGGGCGATGGCGTCCATGTCGAGCAGATGGTCATCCGCGCGCACGCCGTAGGAGACGACGTTGAACCACTTGCCGGACATGTTGACCGGCGACCCGTGGGTCAGGTGGCCGCCCGAATTGAGGTCGAGACCCATGAACGTGTCGCCCGGCTGCAGCAGCCCCAGGAACACGGCCTGGTTCATCTGGCTGCCCGAGTTCGGCTGGACGTTGGCGAATTTCGCGCCGAACAGCTCCTTGGCGCGCTCGATGGCGAGCGTCTCGACCACGTCGACAAACTCGCAACCGCCATAGTAGCGCTTGCCGGGATAGCCTTCGGCATACTTGTTGGTAAGGATGGTGCCCTGCGCCTCGAGCACGGCGCGCGAGACGATGTTCTCCGAGGCGATCAGCTCGATCTCGTGCCGCTGGCGGCCAAGTTCGCTGGTGATTGCGGCATTGATCTCCGGATCGGCGTCGGCAAGCGAGCGCGTGAAGAAGTCCGGATAAATCGGCGAGTCGAGTGTGGTTTCAGTCATCGACATCGTCGGTCCCCTCTAGCAGTCCTGAAGTGAGATCAGTCGCGTATCGTGAACGCTGGCGCCGCGATCGCTTGCGAATGAGGGTGGATCACGGATGCGGCACGGATGCGCCCTGCCCGCAAACCGCCCCCGGGTCGGTCAATCCAAAAGGCACCGCCAGATAACACAGCCACCGGCGCGAACCAAGGCCCATTGCCGTGGCGCGACGTCACGCCGGCTCACAATGCAAGGAGCGTTTCAGACCTTGCCGGTCTCGCCTGCGAGGCGCCGCATCAACTTGCGCAGCGCCAGTTGCCGCAGGTCCGACTGCGCGGCCTGCACCGGGCCAAGGACCACCACCTCGATGCCGGTCGCGGCATCGATCGCGGTGACCCGGATCTGGCGTCCGACCGGCCTGAACTCGAAATAGACCTCGCCCCTGGGCGTGCCGTCCGCGCTCATGACGCCCGATCACCTCGCGCAAGGGTGCGGCGGGCAGCCGGGAAAGGCACGCCCGGGCGCGACCGGAACTGGCGCGAATGCGACAGGGCCGCACAAACGCGGCAAGCCCCGGCGATCACTGCAGGTTAATTCCCGCCGTGGCTTCGCTCATCAGCAGGCCGTCGCGGTTGTAGATGTCCTCGCGGAAGTGGACGACGCCCTCGGCCGTCGCCCATGCGGTGACATAGGCCATGTAGATCGGGATCTTCGACTTCAGCTTGACGTCCTCGCGGGTTCCGGCCCGGATCGTCTCGTCGACGCGGGCGCGGTCCCAGTCCGGCGTGGTGCTGGAGAGCAGCCAGGTGATCAGTTCGCGCACGTTCTGGACGCGCACGCAGCCGGAGGAATGGAAGCGGTAGTCGGACCCGAACAGCGACTTCGACGGCGTGTCGTGCAGATAGACCTGGTGCTTGTTGTGGAAGTTGATGCGCACCGATCCCAGCGAGTTGATCTCGCCCGGTTCCTGACGGAACTGGTACTGGGTCGCCTCGTCGGTGCTCCAGTCGATCTGCTGCCAGGCGAGCTCGTTGCCCTTCCAGTCGAAGATGCGGATGCGATTCTTGTCGAGATAGGCCGGATCCTCGTTCATCTTCGGGATCAGGTCCTTGCGGATGATCGAGACGGGCACCGTCCAGTAGGGGTTGAAGTTGAGCTCGTAGATCGAGGAATTGAGGATCGGCGTCTGGCGGTCGATCTTGCCGACAACGGCGGTGTGGCGCGAGCGGACACGGCCGTTTTCGACGGCCTCGATCTCTGCCGCCGGAATGTTGACCATCACGTAGCGGTCGCCGAGGAAGCCGGACATGGACCGCAGGCGCACCAGGTTGGTCTCGAGCTGCGACAGGCGCACGTCGGCGGCAACATTGAGCGCGACGAGCGTCGACTTGCCGACAACGCCATCCGGGGTGAGCCCGTGGCGCAGCTGGAAGCGGCGCACGCCGGCATCGACGTAGGAATCGAACGTGTCGGAGAGACCGGCGGTCTGCTCGAGGTCGCCGGAGACCATCAGCCGACGACGCAGGCTGACCACATGTTCCTCGCGGACGCCGAGCTTCATCGCCTTGCGGCTGCTGGTCACCGTCGGCCAGCCGCCCTGCTGGACAATGGCCGAGTAGCGCTGGATCGCGTATTCGACGTGAGAGGCGGTGTCGGGAGACAGCGTCGGGAAGGACGATTCCATCGCCTGCAGGCTGCGCATCGTCGTGTCGAACTGGTCGCGCCATTCGATCCGCTGCTGCTGCTGCAGCAACGCCTGGACCGGGGCCGGCTGCGCTGTGGCCACCTGGGCGCCGCCAACGGCCATCAGGCCCGCCAGCCAGAGGCCGGTCATGCCGCCACGCGCGATCCGCGCCTGCTTCGCGAAAAGGTCGGTTGCTCGATATCCCACCGTGTCGACTCCAGTCCGGTATCCGAAAATAAAGGTCTCGTTAGGGATACTTCGGCGGAATTAACAAATACTCACGCGCCGCCCAGCCCATTCGGTCGGCGCCATTGCGGGGCGCGGACCATTCTGCCGCCATGTCAGGGACATGACAGCAAATCGATAGCCACCCCATTATGGCACATTCATGTCGCATCGCCAGAAAAGCGCCGCCCCACGCCGGTTCGGGGGCAGAAATGCGTCGAGCTGTCCCGTGGCAAGGCACGGGACAGCTCGAAGGCGGATTTTCGATGTGGCCGTTCCAGGCGGCGGAGGCCGCCGTCTCTCAGAGCCGGTAAAGGATCTGGTCGGTCCAGAAACGCTCGAGGCGGCGCAGCGAGCGATTCAGCACCTTGAAGTCGTCCGGGCCGATTTCGCCGACCTGCTCGACCGACAGCATGTGCCGCTCGTAGAGCGTGTTGACCTTCTCGGCGACGTCCTTGCCCTTGTCCGTCAGGCTGACGCGGACCGAACGGCGGTCGGTGCGCGAGCGCTGGTGGTGGATGAAGCCCATGTCGACAAGCTTCTTCAGGTTGTACGACACGTTGGAACCGAGATAGTAGCCGCGGGTGCGCAGTTCACCGGCCGTCAACTCGGCGTCGCCGATGTTGAACAGCAGCAGCGCCTGCACGCTGTTGACGTCCGCACGACCCTCGCGGTCGAACTCGTCCTTGATCACATCCAGCAGCCGCCGGTGCAGACGCTCGACAAGCGTCAGTGCTTCCAGGTAGAGCGGCTTGATGTCATCGCTGTCTTCGGCCTGCATTGCTGCATCGACCGCCTTCTTTGCCGTCATCATCTGTTTGCGCCTCATGTATTGTTTGCGGTGCGTTTTTTGTCACCTTGAGACAGAGATTACCGGGCGGCCTCTAAAATCCGCTTAAAAAGGAGACTAAATCTTCGGTTAACGTGCGAATGCAATGCAGGATGCCAGAAACGAGAATTTGTTAAGGATAAATACTGCCGGGTTGCGGACAGAATTTGCCAGCAAACTCAACCACGCCCCCACGGCAACCCGCCAAAGCCGCCCGACAGGCGGACAGGATGCACGCAGGAGCACGTAGGTACGCATCCCGATACACGCGTCCCGCGTTGGAGCGGTTCCCTGCACCCCTCCCAGGCGCGGGAGAGGAAACGGCCGTCATTTCCGCTTCCGGAAACGAAAAACGCGCCGGATCGACTCCGGCGCGTCTGATTTTTTTCGGCACGATTTTCGCAGCACGACCCGGTGTCCGGATCAGCCTTCCGTCTTGCCACGCAGGAAGCGCACGATGCCGGAGAAGTCGGTGCCGCCCTCGCCCGAATTGCAGAACATGTTGTAGAGTGCCGCCGCTTCCGCACCGAGCGGGGTCGAGGCGCCGCTCGCATTGGCCGCCTCCTGGGCAAGCTTCAGGTCCTTCAGCATCATCGCCGCCGCGAAACCGGGCTGGTAGTCGCGATTGGCCGGTGAGGTCGGCAGCGGCCCCGGAACCGGACAGTAGCTCGTCAGCGACCAGCACTGGCCGGACGCGGTCGAGGAGATGTCGTAGAGCTTCTGCGCGTCCAGTCCGAGACGCTCGGCCAGCACGAAGGCCTCGCTGACGCCGATCATGGAGATGCCGAGCAGCATGTTGTTGCAGATCTTCGCCGCCTGGCCGGTGCCGGCATCGCCCGCATGGACGATGGTCTTGCCCATCACGTCGAGATAGGGATGCGCGGCCTCGTAGGCTGCCTCCGGTCCACCGACCATGAAGGTCAGCGTGCCGCCGGCCGCACCGGCCACACCGCCGGATACCGGTGCGTCGACCATCGGCATACCGGCATTTTCGGCGGCAGCGGCAACGACGCGCGCGCTTTCCACGTCGATCGTCGAACTGTCGATCAGCAGCGTGCCCGGACGGGCATGGGCGAGAATGCCGTCCTCCCCGGTATAGACCTTGCGCACATGCGCGCCGGCGGGAAGCATCGTCACCACCACGTCGGCGGAAGCGACCGCCTCGGCAACGCTGTCGACCGGCATGCCGCCGGCCTCCTTCAGCCGGGCCTTGGCGTCCGGCGACAGGTCGAGGCCACACACCTTGTGGCCCGCCTTGACCAGGTTGATCGCCATCGGCCCGCCCATGTTGCCAAGCCCGATGAAACCGATTGTCGCCATTCCCTGCACTCCCCGATTGCCTGCCCCTTGCGGGCGGATACTCTTGTTCGATTGCGCGCCGGCCGTCCGGTCAGCTTCGCTGTTCCCTGTCGCTCAGATAGAGAAGCACCAGATAGATCGCGATGGTGGTGAGATAGAATGCGATCTCGTAGGGGCGCCGGCCGAAAATATCGGAGAACAACGAATGCATGACGACCTGCGTCAGCGCCCGCGTCAGCCACATCACGGCGCCCCATGAAACGGTCAGCCAAAGGCCGATCGCCGCGACCAGGTCGATCACCGCGAAGAAAACCGTCGCCGTCTGCCATTCCACCGGCATGTCCCAGAACCACAGGCCGCGCCATGGAACGATGCCGACGATGCGGGCCCAGTGGATGAGGCCCGCGCCGATCAGCATGATGGCCATGCCTCGCAGGTACCAGACGAGAATCTGCGACCATGCAGGCCGGTTCTTCAGATAGTCGAGCAGCAGCTCGTTCATCGTTTTCCGCTTCCTGTCCCCGGAGGCTTCACCCTGTCCGGTCAGACGTCGAGATCGCCGCCCTCGGGCGGCGCGAAATGGGCAAGCACCGCGTCCTCGGAGACATCGGCAAGCGTTGCCGGCGACCAGCGGGGCGCATTGTCCTTGTCGACGATCAGCGCGCGCACGCCCTCGTAGAAGTCGTGGCCCTGCAGGATATGGCTGACGATCCGGTATTCCAGCCGCATGCAGGCCTCGAAATCGGCCTCCCCGCCGCGCCGGAGCTGGGCGAAGGACAGCAGCACACTGGTCGGCGATTTCGACCGGATCGCGGCAGCAAGGCCGCCGGCCCATTCCGCATCCGCATCGGAGGCATTGCCCGCGACCGCATCCAGCGCGGAGAGGATCTCCGCGACGCTCGGCTTGCCGAACAGCCCGGCGATGCGCGGCGCGCGCGCGGCCAGCGCCGGCGTGCCCGCATCGTGACGCGCGGCGAAACGGGCCAGCACGGCGTCGACATCCACGTCCTCGCCGAGCGCCTGCGTCAGCGCATCAAGATCGGCGGAAGCGACCGCATGGGTGAGGATCCCGGTCCACAGCGCATCGGCCTGCTTCAGGCGGCCGGCGGAGAGTGCCGCCATCATGCCGGTCTCATCCGGCATGCGCGGCAGAAAGTAGCTGCCGCCGACATCGGGGAAAAAGCCGATGCCGGTCTCCGGCATGGCGAAGGTCGTCCGCTCCGTCCCCACCCGGTGACTGCCATGCACCGAAAGGCCGACGCCGCCGCCCATGACGATGCCATCGACCAAAGCCACATAGGGCTTGGAATAGCGCTTGATGCGAACATTGAGCCGGTATTCGTCGGCGAAGAACGACCGCTGAGCCGGATCGCCCGCCTTGCCCATGTCGTAGACACGGCGGATATCGCCGCCGGCGCAGAAGGCCTTTTCGCCGGCCGCACGCACCATGACGAGACGGACCGAGGCATCGCTTTCCCAGGCGGCCAGCGTGTCGGCCATCCGCAGGACCATGTCATGGGTCAGGGCATTGAGGGCCTTGGGCCGGTTCAGCGTGACGACGCCGGCATGGCCGATGCGATCGAAAAGAATTTCAGGCTCACTCATCAACTATCCTCAACAAATATACAGGATCACTCTTCCAATTCACCGGACGACTGAAATCTCGGCAGTCACGCCAGGCGCGTTCTGGTCAGTCCTTGAGCAAATCCCTTGCGATGATCACACGCATGATCTCGTTTGTACCTTCAAGGATCTGGTGAACCCGGACATCCCGCAGGTAACGCTCCACCGGATAGTCACGCAGATAGCCGTATCCACCGTGCAATTGCAACGCCTCGTTGACCACCGCGAAGCCGACATCGGTCGCCATGCGCTTTGCCATCGCAGCCATGCGCGTCGCGTCCGGGGTCTTGGCGTCGACCAGCGTCGCCGCCTTGTGCAGCAGCAGCCGCGCCGCCTCCAGGTCCGTCGCCATGTCGGCGAGGCGGAACTGCAATGCCTGGAACTCGGCCAGCGCCTTGCCGAACTGCTTGCGCTCCTTGAGATAGCCGATCGAGCGCTCCAGGCAGCTCTGTGCGGCGCCGAGCGAACAGGCGCCGATATTGAGCCGGCCGCCGTCGAGGCCGGCCATGGCGATGGAAAAGCCCTGCCCTTCCTCGCCGATTCGGTTTGCCACCGGCACCCGGCAATCGGAGAAATTCACCTGCGCGGTCGGCTGGCTCTTCCAGCCGAGCTTGACCTCCTGCGCACCGAAGGAGAGACCGGGCGTGTCCTTCTCCACCACAAGGCAGGATATGCCCTTTGGTCCGTCACCGCCGGTACGCACCATCACGACGTAGACATCCGACATGCCGCCGCCGGATATGAAGGCCTTGGAGCCGTTCAGCACGTAGTGATCGCCGTCGCGAACCGCACGGGTGCGCAGGCTGGCCGCGTCGGAGCCGGCGCCCGGTTCGGTGAGGCAGTAGCTGGCGAAATGCTCCATCGAACAGAGGGCGGGCAGGAACCGCTGGCGCTGTTCCGACGAGCCGAAGCGGTCGATCATCCACGCGGCCATGTTGTGGATCGAGATATAGGCGGCGGTCGAAGTGCAGCCGCGCGCCAGTTCCTCGAAGATCACGGCAGCGTCGAGGCGGCCGAGGCCGGACCCGCCGACATCGTCGCCCACATAAATTCCGCCGAAGCCGAGTTCGGCGGCCTTGCGCAGCGTTTCGACGGGAAAGAAGGATTTCTCGTCCCACTCAGCGGCGTGAGGTTCCATTTCGTCGCGGGCGAATTGCCGGGCGACATCCTGAAACGCGCGCTGGTCCTCACCGAGAGCGAAATCCATGGGCCTGTACCCTCCCCTTGTCCGGCTTGCCCGCCGGTGGTCTTGTCGACATGTGTTGCTGTCGGCAGCTGCGCAAAGAGCCGCGCCGTCATGGCGGTGCTGGTTGGATATCGGGCGCCCGGCCCTGCGTCAATCAGGCCGTGGGTCGCACGCCATCAGCGCCTTCCGGTCGCCCGCCTTGCGGTGCTAGGGTCAGGACTCACTAGATTGACGAAAATGGCGTTCGACATGACAAGAGATGCTAGGAAAGGCTCGAAGAGCGGGGTTGGCGCCCCGGTCGAAAGCCTTGACGCGGCAGATCGCCGTCAGATCGAACGTCCCTCGGATCGGGCGAATTTGCACGGGCGTCAGCGTCGCAAGACCTTGAAAGGCATTGGCCTTCCTTCGGCCTTGCTCCTCGTCGCCGCACAAATTCACTCCGACCAGTTCCGCCAATCTAGCGAGTCCTGACCCTAGGGTCGGGCAACCGAAGCACAGACAAGTCATGGACGATACGATGAACGCCCCCCAGCCTCCTGTTTCCCGCCTCCCGTCAGCCAATGTCGACGCGGTCACCGGCGGCCGGCGGATGCGCCGCAACCGGCGCACGGACTGGTCTCGCCGGCTGGTGCGCGAGAACACCCTCACTGTCGACGACCTGATCTGGCCGCTGTTCCTGACCGACGGCAACGGCGTCGAACAGCCGGTGCCATCGATGCCCGGCGTCACCCGCTATTCCGTCGACCGGATCGTCGCACAGGCGGAGATCGCCGCCGAACTCGGCATTCCCGCGCTGGCGCTGTTTCCCAACACCGATCCGGCAAGGCGCGACGCGATGGGTGCCGAAGCCCTCAATCCCGGCAACCTGATCTGCCAGGCCTGCCGGGCGATCCGCGCCGCGGGCCTGCCGGTCGGCATCATCACCGACGTGGCGCTCGATCCCTATACCAGCCATGGCCATGACGGGCTGATGGAGGGCGAGACGATCCTCAACGACGAGACGGTGGAACAGCTTGTCGCCCAGGCGCTCCTGCAGGTGGAGGCCGGGTCCGACGTGATCGCGCCGTCCGACATGATGGACGGGCGCGTCGGCGTCATCCGTTCGGCGCTCGACACGGCCGGCTTCCAGGACATCCAGATCATGTCCTACGCGGCGAAATATGCCTCGGCCTTCTACGGCCCGTTCCGCGACGCGGTCGGCACCAACGCGACGCTGGTCGGCGACAAGCGCACCTACCAGATGGATCCGGCCAACACGGACGAGGCGCTGCATGAGGTCGAGCTCGACATCGCCGAAGGCGCCGACATGATCATGGTCAAGCCGGGCATGCCCTATCTCGACATCATCCGGCGGGTGAAGGACACGTTCCTGCGGCCGACCTTCGCCTATCAGGTGTCGGGCGAATACGCGATGATCCAGGCTGCAGCGCAGAACGGCTGGATCGACGGCGAGCGGGCGATGATGGAGAGCCTGATGGCGTTCAAGCGCGCCGGCTGCGACGGGGTGCTGACCTATTTCGCGCCGCAGGCCGCACGGAAGCTCACCGGAAAGGCCTGAGACGCGGCGGGCGGCAGGGCCATGCCGGCAGCCTGACGCCCCCTCACGAGCGCGGAAGACCGGCCGTCGCTGATCGCAGCTCAGCCAGGCATTCGGTCGCCTTCACTTCCATTTCAGGGAGATCGGACAGAACGGACGAGGAGCCTGACGTCAGGTGACGACACCTCCGGTCTGAACGATCCTTCCGGTCCCGGGCAAGTGCGCGCTCTCGAGGTCGGCGAAACCGTTCTTGTGAACGAGGTAGGTATGGCAGTCGAAGTTGCCGTGAACATAGATGTTGCGCGCCACGACCGACCCGTCCGCCACGCCGATGAAGCGCGTCATGTCGCTGACGCCGTCCGGCCATATCTGCGTGTTGTCGTCGATCGTGATGATGCCGCCCGTGTAGGCGTGAATGTGCGTGTCGCACCTGCCCCTGATGGCATACGGATCCTTGACGAATATCAATCCGAGATACGTCGCGGACATGTGATCCGCTTTTTTTCGTTCTCCGGTTTTCTTGTCCACGCGGTAGGAGTCGGTGAAGGATACCCCCGACTGGACAATGATCTGGGCGGCGTAGTAGGCACTGCAACTCGGCAGCCAGATGTTCTTTACGGCAACGGGGTTGATGGAACTGGTGTTGACCACTCCTCCTCCGTCGGCGACCTCGATTTTCGCCCCGCCCTCGTTCTTGCCACACACGTGGATTTCGCCGCCACCGATCGACCCGGGGCCAACCGTGAGCCCCTGTGAATAGACGCCGTCTGCGAGCAGGAACGTTACCTTTCGCCCCCCGAGACTTACGTTCTCCTGGAGATGCGCATAGGCCTCCGGCAGCGAACTGAATGCTGTTTCCTCGGTCAGGCCGTCTCCCCCAAGCGGCCTCGACGGATCAATATGATAAGACTGGTCTTCCTTAAGTAAATGCCGGTTCATTTCGCCCTCCACTCGATAAATTTTTTCTCTGAACAGATAAAATTCACATCACTTTCCGATGTGATCGCATTTAAATCTGCGTGCAATCCGTATCCTTGAAAAAGCGACGCAGAGTCAAAACGGAAAATTCATTTTGACCTTAGGATGAAATTGACCCGTTTCCGAGAAAATTCGCAATCAGTTTGGCGGAATATTATCCCCGTTTCTTCCCGGCAATGAACTGCCCCTCAATATCGCCGCCGACCATTCCTTGCGGGCCCTGATCTCATACCCCGTCCCTACGGCGCCAGACCGGCCATCGGCGGGCAGGTGCCGCGAAGGGCGGCAAGCTCCGCGATCGCCGTTCGAAACGCGACCTCATCGGGCACGGAGGCAAGACAGAGCCGCACTGACTGGGGGGCGGCACGCTGCTCGACCGAGAAGAAGCGCGCCGGCGACACGCGGATGCCGGCGGCCTCCGCCTCGGCGGCGAACCCGTCCGCCGTCCAGTTCTCGCCGACCGGAAGCCAGGCGAGACCGCCGTCGATGCGGGTCCGGTCGAGATCGGCGAAGACCTCGGCCACATGGGCCGCGCGGCAGCGCAGCCCGGCCCGCAAGCGGTCGAGCCGCGCCTCGAATTCAGGATCGGCAAGGACGCGGACGGCAGTCTGCGTCAGGATCGGCGAGACCATCAGGTTGAGTGCGTTCTGCACCGCCATCACCTTGCGGGCAAGCGGCCGCGCCGCGGCGACGTAGCCGACCCGAAGCACCGGCGCGACGCATTTGGACAGGCCGGTGACAAGCACCGTCGCATCGGGCGCGAGATGCGAGAAACCCGGCACGCGATCCTCTTCCAGGAAGCCGTAGACCTGGTCCTCGACGATGGGCACGCCATGGCGCAGGGCAACCGTTGCCAGTTGCTCGCGGCGGCGCAGCGGCATCGTCCGGCCGGTCGGATTCTGGACAGCGGGCATCAGAAAGACGCAGGAGACGGGCGAGCGTCGGCAGAGCGCGTCGAGCGCATCCGGATCCATGCCGTCCTCGTCCATGCGCAGCGGCAGCAGGCGTTCGCGGATCGCGGCCGCCGCGCCGATCACGCCCGGATAGGTAAGCGCGTCGCAGGCGATGCCGCCGCCCGGTTGCTGCAACGCGAGGAAGACGGCCGAAAGCGCCGCCTGCGCGCCGGCGGTGACGACGATCTCGTCAACCACCAGCCCCTCCCGCCAGCGTGACAGGAAAGGGATCGCCCCTTGGCGCTCACCGCCATCCTCTTCGACCCCGCGATAGGACAGCGGGACCGAGTGTCCGGCGAGCATCGCGGTCGTCTGCTGCAAGGCCCGGGTCAGCAGCGGACCGGCATCCTCCATCAGGAAACCGTTGACGCTGAAATCGGCAAATGGGCGGTCCCGTGCCGGGTCTGGCTGCCTCGCCTGCCCGCGCGCCTGAGGAAAGGCCAGCTTTCGGTCGTCCCCGCCGATGAACGTGCCGCGACCGACCTCGCCATGAGCCAGCCCCGCCGCGACAAGCCCGCGATAGGCGCGCGCCACCGTGCCCGGCGCGCAGCCGAGCTTCCAGGCGGCCTCGCGGATCGGCGGCAGGCGCTCGCCCGGCGCAAGCCGCCCCTCCTCGATGCCGCGCCGAAGATGTTGCTCGAGAACGCGGGCGCCGGGCACCGGGCCGTCGTCGGCAAGTTGCGAGAATATTGTCATGAGCACAATGTTATCATTGTATCTGATATTGTTTCAATTCAATTGTCCCGACCTGGCACAATCCTGCCGCGCGGCCCGCTGGCCCGCCGCTCTTGCAAGGTTCGAGACAATGTCTTCCGAAATGCTGATGCCGGTCGCCCAGTTCGGTTTGCTGGCCCTGTTTGTCGCGGCGATGGTCGGCTCGCCCGGCCCCGCCAACATGTCGCTGATGGCCAGCGGCCTCGCCTTTGGCGCGCGACCCGCCCTGCCCTTCATGGCCGGCACGATGAGCGGATTCCAGGTGATCTTCTGGCTCAATGTCGCCGGGCTCTTCGCGCTGCTGCAAAGCGCGCCACAGGTTTTCCAGGTGCTGCGCTGGGCCTGCATGGGATACATTTTGTATCTCGCCTGGACGATCCTGCGCAGCAACGGCGCCGGTGGCCGGGCGATGGAGCGGGTCCCGGGATACCTGCGCGGCTTCTGGGTGCACCCGCTCAACCCGAAGGCCTATGCGATGCAGATCGCCGGGATCAGCCAGTTCGTCTCGGCCGAGCGCTACTTTCTCGACGCACTCGTCCTCTCGCTCGCCTTCCTCCTGCTCGGCGGCTTTCTCAACGGGCTGTGGCTCTTCGCCGGCGGCTGGCTGCGCCAGGGCAGCGGGTCAGGCCGTTTCCTGCAGGGGCTGCGCATCGCGCTGGCCGGGTTGATGGTCGGCTCCACCATCCTGAGCTTGCAAATGATCCCGGCTTGATGGCAGTTGGGGCGACCTTCTCCCAGTCAGGTCGCCCCAATGCAGGTCACGCTGGACACGATCACCCGCGCCGCCAGCCTCATCGAGGGGGCGGTGATGCGCACGCCCTGCCTGCCGGCGCCGAAGCTTTCCCAGCTCACCGGTGCGGAAGTCTTCGTCAAATACGAGAACCTGCAGGTCACCAACGCGTTCAAGGAACGCGGCGCGCTGGTCAAGCTTCTCGCGCTCTCGGGCGAGGAACGGCAGCGCGGCGTCATCGCCATGTCGGCCGGCAATCACGCCCAGGCGGTCGCCTATCACGCGGCCCGCCTCGGCATTCCCGCGACCATCGTCATGCCGGAACCGACGCCTTTCGTGAAGGTGGCGGCGACGCGCGGCTATGGCGCCCGGGTGGTGCTCGCCGGCGAAATGCTGGCCGACGCGCAGGCCGAGGCCGAACGCATCGCGGCGGATGAAGGCCTCGTCTGGGTGCACCCCTACGACGATCCCGCGATCATTTCCGGACAGGGGACAATCGCGCTGGAAATGCTCGCGGACCAGCCGGATCTGGACTGCCTCGTCGTGCCGATCGGCGGCGGCGGGCTCATCTCGGGCATGGCGACCGCGGCAAAGGCGCTGAAGCCCGGCATCGAGGTGATCGGCGTCGAGGCGGCGCTTTATCCGTCCATGGTCGGTGCCATCCGGGGCGAGGAGGTCAGTTGCGGCGGCGCGACGCTGGCCGAGGGCATCGCGGTGAAGAACGTCGGCAAGCTGACCGCCGAAATCGTGCGCAACACCGTCGACGATATTCTCCTCGTCGACGAAGCGGCGCTCGAACGGGCCGTCAACGCCTATCTCACACGCCAGAAGACGATGGCGGAAGGCGCGGGAGCGGCCGGTCTGGCCGCCCTTCTCAGCTATCCCGAGCGTTTCGCGGGCCGCAGGACGGGCCTCGTGCTGTGCGGCGGCAATATCGACCCGCGCCTGCTTTCCTCGATCATGGTGCGGGAACTGGCGCGCGAGGGGCGGCTCCTGTCGATCCGCATCACCACGGCCGACCGGCCGGGTATCCTCGGCGAGATCTCGACCCTGATCGGCCGGCTCGGCGGCAACATCCTGGAAGTGTCGCATCACCGACTGTTCCTCAACGTCCCGGCCAAGGGAACGACACTCGACGTGACCATGGAAACCCACGACCGCGACCATGCGGGCCGCATTCACGAGGCGCTGGAGCAGGCCGGCCATTCGGTGCGCATGCTCGACCTGGGAGAATCGCGCATCTGAGCGGCCGCCGGCGCCCCGCGATTTGAAATTCCGCGCGGCAATGCCCACGTGAGCCTCATGCAACCGCGAAAGGACGCCATGCAGAACCCGTCTGAAACCGACTTCATGGCGCGCCCGTCGGCCGGGTTCGACGATCCGCGCCTTTACGCCAATGTGCGCACCAACCGGATTTTCGCCTTTCTCATCGACGCCGTGCTCATCGTCGCGCTGACGGCGCTCGCCGGGCTGCTGGTCGGGATCCTGGGCATCTTCACCTTCGGCCTCGGCTGGCTGCTCATGCCGATCCTGTGGCCGGCGGTGGCGCTTGCCTATGTCGCCTTCACGCTGGGCGGCGCCAGCAGCGCGACCCCGGGCATGCGCACCATGGGCCTGACCATGCGGATGGTCTCGGGCAAGCGGCCGGACGTGCTGATCGCCGGCATGCACGCGCTCCTGTCCTGGTTCTCGATCACCATCCCCGTGCTGCTGCTCGCCACCTTCTTCAATGGCGAAAAGCGGCTGCTGCACGACATCGTGCTGGGCACCGTGGTCATCAACCGCGACAGCGGAACGAACTGACGGCAAATCGCGGGTTCACGAAAAATCATTCTCCTGCGCACCGGGTCCGCGCGCCCGTTTGCCGCTTTGCGAAACGGTCGGGGACCGGTACAAATGGGGTCGAGCGCACGCCGCGCCGTCCGCCGTAAAGGCGTGCGATCCGTTTGAGGAGATGGGCCCCGACGTATGCTGCCAGCCGATCCCGCGATGATCCTCACGTTCGTGGTGATCGTTTTCACCATCGTGCTCTATGCACTGGAACGCTTCGCCCTTGAAGCGGTGGCGCTGGGGTCCGTCGTCGCATTTCTCCTTATTTTCAGTGTTTTCGAGCCGGCGACGGGCGGCACCATCGGCCCGAGCGAGCTGCTTGCCGGCTTCGCCAATCCGGCACTCGTCACCGTCATATGCCTGCTGATCGTCGGCCAGGGCCTGTTCCAGACCGACGCGCTGGAACGACCGGCCAAGATCATCGTCGATGCGACTCGGCGACGGCCGGTGCTGGCCGCCGCACCCATTCTGATCGCCGTCGCGGTGATCAGCGGCTTTCTCAACAACACCCCCGTCGTCGTGATGTTCCTGCCGATCCTTTCGGCGGTGGCAGCGGCCCAGGGGAAGTCGGCCGGCCGCCTGCTGATGCCGCTGTCCTTCATCGCCATCCTGGGCGGCATGACCACCCTGATCGGTTCGTCCACCAACCTGCTCGTCGCCGACGTGGCGGCCCGCACCAGCGACCTGAAGCTCGGCTTCTTCAGCTTCACCGGGATCGGCGTCATCCTGGCGGCGGTCGGCAGCGTCTACGTGCTGTTCGTCATGCCCTACCTGCTGAAGCCGCGCCGCTCGATGGCGGACGAGTTGCAGGTCTCCTCCGGCAAGCAGTTCATCGCCCAGATCGCCATCATCAGCGGCCATCCGCTGGAAGGGGTGACCTCGGTCGCGGGACTGTTCCCGGCGCTCAAGGACATGACGGTCCGCCTGGTGCAGCGCGGCGAGCGGCCGATTCTGCCGCCCTTCGAGAATGTCACCCTGATGCCCGGCGACACGGTGATCGTCGCCGCCACCCGCACCGCCCTGACCGCCGCCCTGTCGCAGCGCCGGCCGCTGATGGCCACCGACGGCGACGATGCGTCCGACACGGAGAACGGCGCGCCGCAGCAGCGTTCGCTGACCCTGGCCGAAGTCGTCGTCGCGCCTGCCTCGCGCATTTCCGGACGCACCATCTCGCAAAGCGGCTTCCACTCGGAGACCCAGTGCGTGGTGATGGGCGTACAGCGGCGCTCGCGCATGCCGCGCATGGCGATGACGGAAATCCGGCTGGAGCCGGGCGACGTGCTGCTTGTCGCGGGAACGGCCATCGACATCCAGCGGCTGCGCAAGAACCGCGATGTCCTGCTGCTCGACTGGTCGGCGGCCGAAGTTCCGCCGCGCCGGCTGGCCCCGCGCGCGCTCGCCATCTTCGCGATCATGGTGGCCGTCAGCGCCCTCGGCCTTGTGCCGATCGTCACCGCCTCCATCGCGGCAACGCTTGCCATGGTTCTGTCGGGCTGCCTCAACGTGCGCCAGGCATTGCGCGCCGTCGACAGCCGCATCTTCATGCTGATCGGCGCCTCGATCGCCGCCGCCAGCGCGCTGGAGGTGACCGGCGGCGCCGGGGCGATCGCCGACCTTCTGGTCGCGCAACTCCAGGGTCAGCCGCCGATGATCATGCTGTCGGCGTTGTTCCTTCTGGTGATGCTGCTTACCAATCTCCTGTCCAACAACGCCACGGCGGTGCTCTTCACCCCGATCGCGGTCAACATGGCCGTGCAGACCGGGCTGCCGGTCGAGGCCTTCGTCACCTGCGTGATCTTTGCCGCCAACTGCTCCTTCGCCACGCCGATCGGCTATCAGACCAATCTGATCGTCATGGGTCCGGGCCATTACCGATTTTCGGATTTTCTTGTCGCGGGAACGCCGCTTGCGCTGCTTCTTTGGCTTACCTTCACATTTGTTGCGCCCATATACTATGGTTTCGCAATGCTGTGAGAAGCGCTGAGCGGAAAGGACGGCATTGACCCGACATCCGACGGACACACCGCAATTCTACCTGACGGCCCCCTCGCCCTGCCCCTATCTGCCGGGACAGCAGGAGCGCAAGGTCTTTACGCATCTTGTCGGCTCCAAGGCGCAGGTGCTCAACGATGTGCTGACCCAGGGTGGTTTCCGCCGCAGCCAGAACATCGCCTACCGTCCGGCCTGCGAGAATTGCCGTGCCTGCGTGTCGATCCGCATCCGTGTCGACGACTTCCGCTGGACGCGCTCCTTCCGCCGCCTGTGGGCCCGCAACGCCGATATCGTCGCAACAGCCAGCGAACCGGCCCCCTCCTCGCAGCAATATGATCTTTTCCGCCGGTATCTCGACGCCCGTCACGCAGGCGGGGGCATGTCCGACATGACCGTTCTCGACTACGCGATGATGATCGAGGACACCCATGTGGAGACGATGCTGGTCGAATACCGCAAGCGCGGCCCCGACACGTTCATCACCGGGCGCGGCGAAGGACCGCTGCTCGGCGTTGCACTCACCGACCGGCTGAGCGATGGCTTGTCGATGGTCTATTCGTTCTTCGAGCCGGATGCCGGCCAGCGGAGCCTTGGCACCCACCTCATCCTCGACCATGTCGAGCGCGCCCGTGGGCTCGGCCTGCCCTATGTCTATCTGGGATACTGGGTGAACGGCTCGCCGAAGATGGACTACAAGGCCCGTTTCCAGCCGCAGGATCATCTCGGCCCGGCCGGCTGGTTCGCCGCCGACATGCCCGGAGAAGCTCATCCGGACCCCGGTGAGGATCCCGGCACGGACAATGGCAAGAACCAGGGTTTCAGCCCGTTCAGCGGGCCCCGCACCTAGGTCGCGGCGTCGATCTCGGCGCGCACGGCCACGAACACGTCGCGAAACATCTCGCGCGTCAGCCGGCCGGTATTGGTGTTGTAGCGGGAGCAGTGATAGCTGTCGAAGAGCGCCAGTCCCTCGCGCGGATCATGCCGCGCATTGTGCCCGAACGGATGCGCCGCGCGGCGAACAGCAAGCGCCGACAGCGTCGCGTCGTGGGCGATACGGCCGAGTGCAACCAGACAGACCAGCGAGGGAAGCGCCTCGATGGTCTCGCTCAGATAGGGAAGGCAATTGCGGATCTCGGCGCCGACGGGCTTGTTCTCCGGCGGGACACAGCGCACCGCATTGGTGATCGCCGCATCAACGAGTTCCAGCCCGTCGTCGGGACGCGCCTGGTAGGTCCCCCGCGCGAAGCCGAAATCCACCAGCGTCTCGTAGAGCAGGTCGCCGGCATAGTCGCCGGTGAAGGGACGTCCGGTCTTGTTGGCGCCGCGCAGTCCCGGCGCAAGGCCGACGATCAACAGGCGCGGGCGCGGTGCCGCGAAGGTCAGCACCGGCGCGTTGTGCCAGTCCGGGCTGAGAGCCCGGTGGGTCTCGCGGAACGCAACCAGACGCGGGCAGGACGGACAGTCCCGCCCGGGGTCCGGAAGCTTGAGAGAAACCGAAGACGACATTCCCGGTTCAATACTCGTCGTCGTCTTCCTCGACCTCGGTCCGGCGTGCCGGAGCCGGACGCGACGGACGCTCGGCCGGATCGCGGCCGACCTTCTTCGCCAGGGTCGCGAGATCGATGAAATGGTCGGCCTGGCGACGGAGGTCGTCGGCGATCATCGGCGGCTGGGTCTGCAGGGTGGAGACAACGCTCACCTTGCGGCCCTTGCGCTGCAGCGCCTCGACCAGCGAGCGGAAATCGCCATCGCCGGAGAACAGCACGATGTGATCGACATGCTCGACAATCTCCATGGCATCGACGGCAAGCTCGATGTCCATGTTGCCCTTGATCTTGCGGCGGCCGGAAGAGTCGACAAACTCCTTCACAGGCTTGGTCACAACCTTGTAGCCATTGTAGTCCAGCCAGTCGATCAGTGGACGAATGGACGAATACTCCTGATCCTCGATCAGGGCCGTGTAATAATACGCCCTAAGAAGGTATCCAGTCTTCTGAAATTCCTGCAGAAGCATCTTGTAATCGATATCGAAACCAATGGTTCGCGCTGTCGAATACAGATTCGCTCCATCAATAAATAAGGCAACCTTCTCACGCGGATCGAACATCTTTTGGAATACCTTTCGCTGTAACACAGGACAATCAACGGTCCGCGAGGATCATTGTCCCCGTCGGGTATAATGAGCGGCCCTGATGCGCGGTTTCGCCCGCCGCGCATGAGAATAGGCTGTGCCCAGAACCGTTTTCGGATCGACCTGCAACCCGGATTACCCATCCGGTTTCCGTGCCCGTGGGGTGCATCATCCTGCAAGCACCCCGTCTTTGCTTTGGACGGCTTCTGTCGCCGCCGTTATGCAACTCCCACTACACCATTTCGCCATGAAACGGCAACAGAACTCAACGCGATTTTCACCGCGATTCGCCAGCGAACCCAAGCAATTCCAGAAACGTGATTAAAAACAATCTTGTGCCACATCCTTGCGCGAGGCTTGCGTTGGGCGGTGCAACACAGTACATGTCACCGCTTGCCGACAACAGATTATGGAGAATACCCATGGCGCGCGTGACCGTCGAAGACTGCATCGACAAGGTCGAGAACCGCTTCGAACTGGTGCTGCTTGCGAGCCATCGCGCCCGGATGATCTCCAACGGTTCGCCGCTGACCATCGACCGCGACAACGACAAGAACCCGGTCGTGGCGCTGCGCGAGGTCGCCGACGAGACCGTCAGCCCGGAAGATCTCAAGGAAGACCTGATCCACTCGCTGCAGAAGTATGTCGAGGTGGACGAGCCGGAGGCCGACGCCGTGCCGATGGTTCCCAACACGTCGTCCCAGCAACAGCAGGGCGGCACCGAGGTCAACGCGGTGGACGACAGCGCCGTCGAATTCGACCGCATGTCGGAAGAAGACCTGCTGCGCGGCCTGGAAGGACTTGTGCCGCCGGAGCGCAAGGACGATATCTGACCGGAGACGTCCGGCGGCGCCCTGGCGCTGCCGCGCGTCGTCGAGCGACAACCGCCGCGACGCGGCCGCCGGTCGACTTCACCATTCGTCGAAAGACCGTGGGTCGTCGAAAGACCGTGGGCGTAGCGGCGGCCGCACCGATGTGTGAGGCGTTTCCGCGATGATGCGGCAATACGAGCTGGTCGAACGCGTCCAGCGTTTCAATCCGAACGCCGACGAGGCGCTGCTCAACAAGGCCTATGTCTATGCCATGCAAAAGCATGGCACCCAGATGCGTGCCTCGGGCGACCCGTATTTCTCCCATCCCCTCGAAGTGGCGGCGATCCTCACGGACCTGCGCCTCGACGACGCCACCATCGCCGTGGCCCTCCTGCACGACACGATCGAGGACACCTCGGCGACACGCGACGAGATCGACCGGCTGTTCGGCCCGGAGATCGGCAAGCTCGTCGACGGGCTGACCAAGATCAAGCGCCTGGACCTTGCCTCCAAGCGAGCCAAGCAGGCCGAGAACTTCCGCAAGCTCCTGCTCGCCATCGCCGATGACGTGCGCGTGCTGCTGGTCAAGCTGGCCGACCGCCTGCACAACATGCGCACGCTCCATCACATGCCCGAGCACAAGCGCGGACGCATCGCCGAAGAGACCATGGAGATCTATGCGCCGCTCGCCGGGCGCATGGGCATGCACGACATGCGCGAGGAACTGGAGGACATCGCCTTCAGAACGCTCAACCCCGACGCCTATGCGGCGATCACGGACCGCCTCGGCGCGCTTGAGGAGAAGAACAAGAGCCTCATCTTCGACATTGAGCACGACCTGATGTCGCGGCTCGAGGAGCGCGGCATCGCCGCGCTCGTTCGCGGTCGCGAGAAACGGCCCCACTCGATCTTCCGCAAGATGCAGTCGAAGTCGATCGCCTTCGAGCAACTGTCGGACATCTACGGCTTCCGCGTCGTGGTCGGCACGGTCGAGGCCTGCTACCGGGTCCTTGGCGTCGTTCACACGACCTGGCCGGCCGTCCCCGGGCGCTTCAAGGACTACCTGTCGACGCCCAAGCAGAACGACTACCGCTCCATCCACACGACGGTCGTGGGGCCGAGCCGGCAACGGGTCGAGCTGCAGATCCGCACGACTTCCATGGACCGGGTGGCCGAATACGGCATCGCCGCGCACGCGCTTTACAAGGACGGCGAGCTTGGCGGGCGCAACGTCAACAAGCTGAACGAGGAAAGCCGCGCCTATGAATGGCTGCGGCGCACCATCGAGCTGCTGTCGCAGGGCGACACGCCGGAAGAGTTCCTGGAGAACACCAAGCTGGAGCTGTTCCACGACCAGGTCTTCTGCTTCACCCCGAAGGGACGCCTGATCGCCCTGCCGCGCGGCGCGACGCCGATCGACTTCGCCTATGCGGTCCATACCGATATCGGCAACACCTGCGTCGGCGCCAAGATCAACGGCCAGATCATGCCGCTGGTCACCGAGCTGAGGAATGGCGACGAGGTCGACATCGTGCGCAGCCAGGCGCAGACGCCGCCGCCGGCCTGGGAATCGATCGCGGTCACCGGCAAGGCACGCGCCGCCATTCGCCGGGCGACACGCGAAAGCGCCCGCCAGCAATACGGCTCGCTCGGCCGGCACATCCTGGAGCGTGCGTTCCAGCGGGCCGGTCATGCGTTCAACGACGACCGTCTCGGCAGCGCCCTGTCGCCGCTCGGCTTTACGGCCGTCGGTGACCTCCTGGCGGCTGTTGGACGCGGTGAAATCCGCGCCCACGAGATCGTGGCAACGCTCTATCCGGACTATCGCGACGACCGGTTGCCCAATGCCGCGCACGCCCCGGAAGACGGCTGGTTCGACCTTGAGGCCGGCAGCGGCATGAAGTTCAGGATCCCGGAGAGCGACGAGGATGCGGACCTCTCGCGGCCCTTGCCGATTCGCGGTCTTGCCGGCGATCTGCCGGTTTCCTTCGCGCCCGACGGCGGCGCCGTGCCCGGCGACCGAATCGTCGGCATCCTGACACCGGGCATCGGCGTCACCATCTATCCGATCCAGTCTCCCGCCCTGCAGGCGTTCGAGGACGAGACGGACCGCTGGCTCGATGTGCGTTGGGACATGAGCGGGGAGCATCGCGAGCGCTTCCCCGCCAGAATCAACGTTTCCGCGCTCAACGAGCCGGGATCCCTGGCCACGATCGCCGCGACGATCGCCGAACTGGACGGAAACATCGACAATCTGAAAATGCTGCGCAGGGCGGCGGATTTTCACGAAATCCTTATCGATCTTGAGGTATGGGATCTGAAGCATCTGACCCGCATCACGAACCAGCTGCGGGCAAAGACGAATGTATCGAGCGTGACACGGGAAATCGGCTAGAACTCCGGCATCGGCCGGGTCCGCTTCCGGCAGCGCAACTTTGAACCAGGCGGATGGCCGCCGCAGGAATCGAAGACAAGAGCCCGCATGCTTTTCAAACGCCGTGATAAGCCGAGCCACCTGGAGCGCCTGCGTGTGGCAGTCTGGCCGCGTCACAGCTTTGCCCGCTCGGCCCGCTATTTCTCGAAGCGGGTGCTCCGGCTGACCGCCAGCCCGAACGCCATCGCGCTGGGGTTCGCCGCCGGGGCCTTCGCCTCGATGACGCCCTTCATCGGCTTCCATTTTCTCCTGAGCTTCGTCGTCGCCTTCCTGATCGGTGGCAACATGCTGGCCGCCGCGCTGGGGACCGCCGTCGGCAATCCCCTCACCTTCCCCTTCATCTGGGCCTTCACCTACAAGATCGGTTCCCTGCTCATCTACGGAGAGGCGAAGACGCTCGATCATGGAACGATCGACCGGCATCTGGGCGGCGGCTTCTTCGAGAAATCGCTCGACGCGATCCTGCCGCTGATCAAGCCGATGCTGCTTGGCTCGGTGCCGCTCGGCATCGCCGTGGGAACGTTCTTCTATTTCCTCGTCTTCTACAGCGTGCGCGCCTACCAGCGTTCGCGCCGGACGAAGATCGCCACGCGCCGGATGCGCTTCGCCGCGCGCACGCGGCCGAACGCGGATGCCGACGCGGACACGTGACGGCGCGCCGCGTCCGCTTTGCCGTTGAAGCGCGCGCCCGGACTGCCCCATATTGGGGACGTTTCGTTCTCGCGTCCCAGCCTGCGTCACCCCGGGAGCTTCCGCATGACATCTCAACGCCTGCGTCTCGGCGTCAATATCGACCACGTCGCCACGATCCGTAACGCGCGCGGCGGCCGCTTCCCCGATCCGGTGCGTGCGGCGCAACTTGCGGCAAAAGCCGGAGCCGACGGCATCACCGCGCATCTGCGCGAGGACAGGCGGCACATTTCCGATGCCGATATCGAGCGCCTTTCCCGGGAGCTCGACCTGCCGCTCAACTTCGAGATGGCGGCAACGGAGGAAATGCTGGCCATCGCGCTGAAGGCGCGCCCGCACGCCGCCTGCATCGTTCCCGAAAAGCGCGAGGAGCGCACGACCGAGGGCGGCCTCGACGCGCGCGGCCAGCACAATCACCTGAAGCCGGTGGTCACCGCCCTTGCGGAGAACGGCAGCCGGGTGTC
Organism: Stappia sp.; assembly: GCF_965276915.1. Lineage (GTDB taxonomy): Bacteria > Pseudomonadota > Alphaproteobacteria > Rhizobiales > Stappiaceae > Stappia. The sequence goes on along the minus strand of NZ_OZ255709.1, from coordinate 3,058,409 downwards.
GCTGTTCATCGAGGCGGACGAGAGGCAGCTCGACGCGGCCGTCTCGCTGGGCGCGCCGGTCGTGGAGTTGCATACGGGCCGCTATTGCGATCTGCGAAATGACGGCGACCTGGACGGCGCGCGCGTCGAACTCGCGCGCATCCGCAAGGCGGCGGCCTACGGAGCCTCGCTCGGACTGGAAGTCCATGCCGGCCACGGGCTCGCCTTCGACACGGTCGGCGACATCGCCGCGATCCCGGAACTCGCGGAACTGAATATCGGCCATTTCCTCGTCGGCGAGGCGATTTTCATCGGTCTCGAACCCGCCATTCGCGAGATGCGCCGGTGCATGGACGAGGCCCGTTCGGGAACCGCCCGTGCCGCGGAGGCCGGCGGATGATCGTCGGCATCGGTTCGGACCTGATCGACATCCGCCGCATCGAGAAGACGCTGGAGCGGTTCGGAGAGCGGTTCGTCAAACGTGTCTTCACCGAGGAAGAACGGGCCAAGTCCGACCGCCGGCGCATGCGCGCCGCCTCCTATGCCAAGCGCTTTGCCGCCAAGGAAGCCTGTTCCAAGGCGCTCGGCACCGGCATCCGGATGGGGGTCAACTGGCGCGAGATGGGCGTGGTCAACCTGCCCTCCGGCAAACCGACGATGCGCCTTGCCGGCTCCGCCGCCGCCCGGTTGCAACGACTGGTGCCGCCGGGCTTCGTGGCGCGCATCGACCTGACGATCACCGACGACGAACCGCTTGCCCAGGCCTTCGTCGTCATCAGCGCCTGGCCGGAGGACTGGCCGCAGGCGCTTGCCGACCCGATGGAGCACGACTGACGGCGCCGGCAGTCCGGAACCAGCCGGTGCGCGTTTGCGTTGCGTCTGCAAGGGCGAGCCGGTACAAGCCAAGAATATCCGGCGGAATCCCCCTCCCGGGCCCACTGGAACGAACGGCCGGTGAGCATGGCACTGCGCCACAGTCCCGGCCGGCGTTGCATATCGAGATGCACCGGCCCCCGCCGCGGCGACCACCACGAAGGATGCAATGAGCGTGTCTGAAGAAAAAAAGAGCAAGGATGGCGGCCTCTACGAGACCGTCAAGGTACTTGTGCAGGCGCTGCTGCTCGCCCTCGTCGTGCGGACGCTGTTCTTCCAGCCGTTCAACATCCCGTCCGGGTCGATGATGGACACGCTGCTGATCGGCGACTACCTGTTCGTCTCCAAATACAGCTATGGCTATTCGCGCTATTCGTTTCCCTACGGATTGATGCCGATCGAGGGGCGCGTATGGGCGGAAGAGCCGGAGCGCGGCGACGTCGCCGTGTTCAAGCTGCCGCGCGACAATTCCATCGATTACATCAAGCGTGTCATCGGCCTGCCGGGCGACGAGATCCAGATGATCGACGGCGTTCTGCACATCAACGGCACCGCGGTCGAGCGCACCCGCATCGACGATTTCATCTCCACCGACACATTCGGCAACGTCCGCCGCGTGCCGCGTTTCCGCGAGACGCTGCCGAACGGCGTTTCCTACGACACGCTCGATCTGACGACGCGCGGCACCTGGGACAATACCGGCGTCTACAAGGTGCCGCCCGGCCATTATTTCATGATGGGCGACAACCGCGACAATTCCACCGACAGCCGGGTGCTTTCGGCGGTCGGCTACGTGCCGTTCGAGAATTTCGTCGGACGGGCGGAGATGCTGTTCTTCTCCGTCGACGAGGATGCCTCCGCCTGGATGTTCTGGAAGTGGCCGTGGACGGTGCGCGGCAGCCGCCTGTTCCGGATGCTTTGATCCGGAACGGCGATCGGGACAAACCGGCATCATGACATCCGACGGGCAGAAAAAGGCGGAGGCACGGCTGCAGACGCGCCTCGGCCATGTGTTCGATGACAGGGAACTCCTGTCGCGGGCGTTGACCCATGGCAGCGCCACGGCGCGCAGCGGCGGTCCCGACGCCAGCTACCAGCGGCTGGAGTTCCTGGGCGACCGCGTTCTCGGCCTTGCCATTGCCACCATGCTGCACAAGGCCTTCCCGAAGGCCGACGAGGGCGAGCTTGCCCGCCGCCTCAACCAGCTCGTGCGCCGCGAGACCTGCGCCGAGGTCGCCCGCGACCTGCAGCTCGGCGACGCCGTGCTGCTGGGCGACAGCGAGGCGCAGACCGGCGGCAAGCGCAAGACCGCGATCCTCGCCGATGTCTGCGAGGCGGTCATCGCGGCTGTTTATCTGGACGGCGGGCTGGAAGCGGCGCAAAATCTGATCGAACGGCTCTGGGGACCGCGCATGACGAGCTATTCCGGCCCGCTGCGCGATCCCAAGACGATGCTCCAGGAATGGGCACAGGGGCGTGGAAAACCCGCCCCGATCTACACCATGACCGAACGAAGCGGGCCGGACCATGCGCCGAACTTCACCGTTCGCGTCGATATCGAGGGCCACGAACCGGCGCAGGGCGCCGGCGGCTCGAAACGGATCGCGGAACAGCGCGCGGCGGAAGCCGCCTTGCTGCGCGAAGGACTTCTGACAGAGAAAGACGACACGTGAACGCGCAAGACGACGACACCCCGACCGGCATCGAGCCCGGCGCCGGCCGCATCGGCGGCCCTTCGGGCGACGACAGCGGGACTGCCACCCGCGCCGGTTTCGTCGCGCTGATCGGTGCGCCGAACGCGGGCAAGTCGACGCTTCTCAACGCGCTGGTCGGCGTCAAGGTCTCGATCGTCACCCACAAGGTGCAGACGACGCGGGCGCTGGTGCGCGGCATCGCCATGCAGGACGCGTCCCAGATCGTCTTCGTCGACACGCCGGGCATCTTCCGCCCCAAGCGCCGGCTGGAACGGGCCATGGTCGACACGGCCTGGGGCGGCGCGCGCGAGGCGGATGTGGTCGTGCTCCTGATCGACGCCAAGCGAGGCATCGACGAGCAGGCCGAGGCGATCCTCGACCGGCTGGCGGATGTGCGCCTGCCGAAGGTGCTGGTGCTCAACAAGATCGACATCACCCAGCGCGAGACGCTGCTTGAACTGGCGGCGAACGCCAATGCGCGTGCGCCCTTCGACCAGACCTTCATGGTCTCCGCCGCCAAGGGCTACGGCCTCGACGACCTGATGGGCTATCTTGCCGAGACCGTCCCCCCCGGGCCCTGGCTCTATCCGGAGGACCAGGCTTCGGACCTGCCGATGCGCATGCTGGCGGCCGAGATCACCCGCGAGAAGCTGTTCCTGCGCCTGCACCAGGAACTGCCCTACATGTCGACGGTCGAGACCGAAGCCTGGCAGGAGCGCAAGGACGGGTCGGTGCGCATCGAGCAGACGATCTATGTCGAGCGCGACAGCCAGAAGGTGATCGTGCTCGGCCAGGGCGGTCGCACGATCAAGTCGATCTCGCAGGCCGCCCGCGCCGAGATCGCCGAGGCCGCCGGCTGCCCGGTGCATCTCTTCCTCTTCGTCAAGGTGCGCGAGAACTGGGCGGACGACCCCGAGCGCTACCGCGAGATGGGCCTGGAGTTCCCGAGGTAGGGGGCACCGCGACCAATATGGAATGGAGCGCCGACGGCATCATCCTGGCGACGAGGAAACACGGCGAGACCAGCCTGATCCTCGAGGTTATGACGCGCGAGCGCGGCCGGCATCTCGGCCTCGTGCGCGGCGGCCGCAGCCGCAAGATGCAGGCCGCCCTGCAACCGGGCAACGGCGCCCGGCTGACCTGGCGGGCGCGGCTCGACAACCATCTCGGCCTGTTCGCCGTCGAACCCCTGGAGATGCGGGCCGCCGGGCTGATGGCGAGCCCGACGGGCGTCTACGGCATCCAGGCGCTTGCCGCCCTCCTCCATCTCCTGCCCGAGCGCGATCCCCATCCACAGCTTCACGAGGGGCTGGAGACGGTACTGGCCCATCTCGGCGATCCCGCGATCGCCGGCGCGCTGATGGTGCATTTCGAGCTGCAGATGCTGGCCGAGCTCGGTTTCGGCCTCGATCTCGGCGAATGCGCGGCAACGGGCTCGCGCCAGGACCTCGTCTATGTCTCGCCGAAATCGGGGCGCGCGGTCTGCCGGGAGGCCGGCCTTCCCTACGCGGCAAAGCTCCTTTCGCTGCCCGCTTTCCTCGGCGCGCGGCCCGAACACGCAGCCGAGGTCGCCGCCGACGAGAGCGAGTTGGCGGGTCTTGACGGGTCCCAGATTGACGCCGCGTTCCGCCTGACGGGCTATTTTCTCGACCGGCACGTGCTGGCGCCGCGCCAGATCCCCGTGTCGCCGGCGCGCGACGGTTTCCTTCAGGCCGTCAAGCGCGCCTTGTGAGCGCGCAGAAGCGGCGGAAAACTGCCATCCGCAGCGTTCCATGCGTTGCGTAGGCGAGCGAATACCTGTAGCCAATAGCCATGGGAAAAGACCTGATTCCGCCCGGTGGCATCGAACCGATCGACCTGCGCTCCGCGCTTGAGGAGCGCTACCTCTCCTACGCACTGTCGACGATCACGCACCGGGCGCTGCCGGATGTGCGCGACGGGCTGAAACCGGTGCATCGGCGCCTGCTCTACGCGATGCGGCTGTTGAAGCTCGACCCCAATGCCGGCTTCAAGAAATGCGCCCGTGTCGTCGGCGACGTGATGGGTAAATACCATCCGCATGGCGACCAGGCGATCTATGACGCCTTGGTGCGCCTCGCCCAGGATTTCGCCGTGCGCTACCCGATGGTCGACGGCCAGGGCAATTTCGGCAATATCGACGGCGATAGCGCCGCCGCCATGCGCTACACGGAAGCCCGTCTCACCGATATCGCGGTGCGCACGCTCGACGGGCTCGACGAGGATGCCGTCGACTTCCGCGAGACCTATGACGGGCTCGACAAGGAGCCAATCGTGCTGCCGGGCGGCTTCCCCAACCTGCTGGCCAATGGCGCGGCAGGCATTGCGGTGGGCATGGCGACCTCGATCCCGCCGCACAATATCGGCGAGCTCTGTGCCGCCGCCCAGCACCTGATCAAGACGCCGGACGCAACGACGTCCGACCTGATGCAATTCGTGCAAGGGCCGGACTTCCCGACCGGCGGCGTGATGGTCAGGAACGATGCCGCCTTCCTGGAAGCCTATGAGACGGGCCGCGGCGGTTTTCGCGTGCGCGCCCGCTGGGAGGTGGAGGATCTGGGCCGGGGCACCTGGCAGGTGGTGGTCACCGAGATCCCCTACCAGGTGCAGAAGTCGCGGCTGATCGAGAAGATCGCCGAACTGCTGCAGGCCCGCAAGCTGCCGCTGCTCGACGATGTGCGCGACGAATCCGCCGAGGACGTGCGCCTCGTCCTCATTCCGCGCAGCAAGAATGTCGACGCGGCGCTCTTGATGGAATCGCTGTTCCGGCTCACCGATCTGGAGAACCGCTTCTCGCTCAACATGAACGTTCTGTCGGGCGGCAGGATCCCCATGGTGATGGGCCTGAAGCAGGTGCTGGCGGAGTGGCTGGAGCACCGCAAGGAGGTGCTGGTCCGCCGCTCGCAGCACCGGCTCGCCCAGATCGAGCACCGGCTGGAAGTGCTCGGCGGCTACCTGATCGCCTATCTCAACCTCGACGAGGTGATCCGCATCATCCGCGAGGAGGACGATGCGAAGGCCTCGCTGAAGGCGGCCTTCGACCTTACCGAGGTGCAGGCCGAGGCAATCCTCAACATGCGGCTGCGCTCGCTGCGCAAGCTTGAGGAAATCGAGATCCGCAAGGAGCACGACAAGCTCAACGCCGAGCGTGACGAACTTCTTGTGCTGCTCGGTTCGGACACCCGCCAGTGGACGCGGATCGGCAAGCAGATCGGCGAGATCGCCAAGGCCTACGGTCCGGAAACGCCGCTCGGGCGTCGCCGCACCACCTTCGGCGATGCGCCCGAGCATGACGTCGTCGACATTCACCAGGCGATGATCGAGAAGGAGCCGATCACCGTCATCGTCTCGCAGAAGGGCTGGATCCGGGCGCTCAAGGGCCACCAGCAGGACCTCACCTCGCTGGCCTTCAAACAGGATGACGCGCTCAAGCTCTCGCTCTTCGCCGAGACGACGGACAAGCTCGTCGTCTTCACCACCGGCGGCAAGTTCTTCACCCTTGGCGCCGACAAGCTGCCGGGCGGACGCGGCCATGGCGAGCCGGTGCGGCTGATGGTCGACATGGAGGAAGGGCAGGACGTCATCGACGTCTTCGTCTATCGCGGCGACCGCAAGCTGCTCGTCGTCTCCGACGAGGCGCGTGGCTTCATCGTCAATGAGGCCGATGTCACTGCCAACACCCGCAAAGGCAAGCAGGTGCTCAATGTCACGGCGCCGGGCGAGGCGCAGCTTTGCGTCGCCGCCGATGGCGATCATGTCGCCATCATCGGCCGCAACCGCAAGCTGCTCGTCTTCCCGCTGGCGCAGGTGGCCGAGATGACGCGCGGACGCGGCGTGCGCCTGCAGCGCTACCGCGACGGCGGCGTTTCCGACGTGATTGTCTTCAAGGGTGAGGACGGGCTGACATGGACGGATTCCTCGGGCCGCAGCTTCACCCGCAAGCTGGAGGAACTGACCGACTGGCGGGGCGATCGCGCCCAGGCCGGCCGCCTGCCGCCGAACGGCTTCCCGCGCTCCAACACGTTCGGCCGGCGCACGCTTTGACAGCTAAGGAGAAGCGCGCGACATGACCCGCCCCTTGCCGCTGACGCGTGACGATTTCCGCCTCTTCCGCGACATTCCCACCCGCTGGATGGATGTCGACATCTACGGCCACGTCAACAATGTCGAATACTTGAGCTACTTCGACACGGCCGTGAACGGCTGGCTGATCGAGGAAGGCGTGCTCGATCCGCGCAGTTCCGAAACGGTGTTCCTCGTTGTCGAGACGCAATGCGCCTATTTCTCGGAACTGACCTTCCCCGGCACGGTGCGGGCCGGCATCCGGATCGCCCGCCTCGGCGGCTCGTCGGTCACCTACGAGATCGCGCTTTTTGCCGGCGAAGAAACCGTGGCCAGCGCGCAAGGACGTTTCGTGCATGTGCAGGTCGATCGCTCCACAAGGCGGCCCTCCCCGATCGACGGCGCCAGACGAGCGCTTTTGGCCTCAATACTCGCGGGCTGAATTTATTTATATTTCAGAATCTGTTGAACAAGTTACTTCAAGCAAAACATGAATGAACGAATGCAGAACATCGTTCTGATTCGTCCACAATTCCTCCAACGCTCGTCCAGAGGTTATCCCGCGGTTTTCAACAGGCGTGCCTTTTCCCGGCCCCAGTCGCGCTGGCGCTCGGTCTCGCGCTTGTCATGCAGCTTCTTGCCGCGGGCAAGCGCCAGTTCGACTTTCGCCCGGCCCTTGTCGTTGAAATAGAGTTTCAACGGGACAATGGTCTTGCCATCCTTGTGCACGGCCAGGGCAAGCTTTGCCATCTCGCGCTTGTGCAGCAGCAGCTTGCGCTTGCGCCGCGGCTCATGGTTGAAGCGGTTGGCCTGCAGGTATTCCGGGATATAGGAATTGATCAGCCAGAACTCGCCGCCTTCCTGGCTGGCGTAGCTTTCCGCGATCATCGACTTGCCCTCGCGCAGGGCCTTGACCTCGGTCCCCTTGAGCTCGATCCCCGCTTCCAGCGTGTCCTCGATCTCGTAGTTGAACCGGGCCTTGCGATTGTCCGCGATGATCTTGCGGTTGATGTCGGCGGGGCGTTTTGGTGCCATTTTCGGTCGCGGCGCGGGAAGGCGTCACCCGCCTCCCCGCACTCCGTCTGTCCTTGTCAGTTGAGCAGGCCCGCATGCGTCATCGCATCGCGGATCGCGGCTTTTGTCGTGTCGGAAACCGGCACCAACGGCAGGCGCAGCTCGTTCTCCAGCTTGCCGAGCAGCGACAGGGCGTATTTCGCGCCCGTCGGGTTCGGCTCGATGAAGAGCGCGTCGTGCAACGGGGCCAGCCGGTCCTGGATGGTCAGCGCGGTGGCGTAGTCGCCGCCGAGCATGGCTTCCTGGAACTGCGAGCACAAGCCGGGCGCAACATTGGCCGTCACCGAGATGCAACCCGTCCCGCCATGAGCGTTGAAGCCGAGCGCGGTGATGTCCTCGCCGGAGAGCTGGACGAAGTCCGGCCCGCAGACCTCGCGCTGTCGGCTGGCGCGCGACATGTTGGCCGTCGCATCCTTGACGCCCTTGATGTTGCGCGAGGTGCGAAACAGCTCCGCCATCGTCTCCGGCTGCATGTCGATCACCGAGCGGCCGGGGATGTTGTAGATGTAGATCGGAATGCCGACGGCCGCGTCGATCGCCCGGTAATGGGCGAGAAGACCGGCCTGGTTCGGCTTGTTGTAATAGGGCGTCACGATCAGCAGACCGTCCGCCCCCGCCTTCTCGGCATGGGTGGCGAAGTCGATGGCCTCGACCGTGTTGTTGGAGCCGGCGCCGGCCATCACCGGCACGCGACCGGCATTCGCCTCGATGCACAGCTCGATGACGCGCTTGTGCTCGTCATGGGTGAGCGTCGGGCTCTCGCCGGTGGTGCCAACGGGAACAAGCCCGTGGCTGCCTTCTTTTATCTGCCAGTCCACGAACTCCTGAAACGCTTTCTCGTCCACGGCCCCGTTGCGAAACGGCGTGACGAGTGCGGGCATGGATCCCTTGAACATGGCGGTCCTCTTGGAGTGTGGCATGGACCGGATGGTGCATCCGGGTGGCGCACAATAGTCGGCACCGGCAGACGACGCAACACGCGACGCCGCTCCCGGAAGACACTGATCAAACCCGGTTTGCAGCCGCCGCCGGCTTGCCTATCATTGCCCCGGGGATTGACGGGGGATGGCATGGCGCGATGACAGACGAGCGTGGGGATACAGCCCCGGATGACGAGGCCGGCGCGGGTCCGGCCCGACCTCTCCGGGAGACCTTGCCGCACAAGGAAACGTGGCGGAGCAATGACGGGCTGGAGCTTGCGGCAACGGTCTGGCCGCCGTCATCGTCCCGGACACGCAAGCCGGACGTGCTGTGCCTTGCCGGCCTGTCGCGCAACGCCCGCGATTTCGAGGCGCTGGCAGAAGCGCTTTCCGCACGCGGCCACCGGGTGGTGGCGATGGACTATCGCGGACGCGGCCACTCGGGCCGGCATCCCGACTGGCGCACCTATTCCATCGAGCGGGAAGCCGCCGACATCGACGCCGGGCTCGAGGCGCTGGAGCTGTCGCGCGCGGTGGTCGTGGGGACCTCGCGCGGCGGGCTTCACGGGATGTTGCTCGCCTGGCGCGCGCCGGCACGTGTCGCCGGCCTTGTCCTCAACGACATCGGCCCGGCCATCGAACGCGCCGGCCTGCAGCGCCTGTCCGGTGCCATTGGCAGGCGCATGGCGGCACGCGACTGGAGCGACGCGACAGATCTGCTGAAAGCCTCGCTTGGCGGCCAGTTTCCAACCCTCGACGATGCCGGCTGGCGGCGCTTCGCCGGCCAGCTCTACAGCGAGGCGGCCGAGGGCCTGCTTCTCGACTATGACGCGCGGCTCGCCAATACGCTCAGTGAGATCGACGAGGACACCGAGACCCCAGACTTCTGGCCGGTGTTCGAGGCCATCGGCGCGATCCCGCTGCTCGCCATACGCGGCGCCCTTTCCGATATCCTGAGCGCGGAGACCTTTGCCGCTATGGGGGCACGGCATCCCGACGCCCGCCTGCATCTCGTTGCCGACGAGGGCCACGCGCCGCTGCTGTGGGATGCGGCAACGCAAGAGGCGATCGCCGCATTCGCCTCAAACCTGCGCTGAAGCGACACTCGCGCTCAGCGGATCGTCAGGGTGATGCGCGCCGCGTTGCCATCGGCATCGATCACGGAGATCACCGAGGCGCCCGGCCCGTCCGGCACCCATGTGAGCGCGGTGGCGAAGGGGCCGCTTGCAACCGGCGCACCATTGGCAAGCCACAGGAACGGGCCCCGTCCGCGCCGCGCCTTGATCACCAGGGGCATCGCCGCCGCCTGCCCCTGCCCGCCGGACAGCCCGAGGTCGACCGTCGCTCCGTCGGGCGGATAGAAGATTTCCGGACCCGGGCTTGCGCGCAGCCCGTCGTGGCGCGTTGCCGTGCGCGCATAGTGCAATGCTGCCGGCACGCGGTCCTCGCCGGCCTCCAGCCCGCGCGGCGAGCGCGGCAGCGGCGTGCGCTTCGCCCCGACCCGCTGGAAGGCATCGAACAGGATCGGGGCGGCCGACTGATAACCGGTGATACCCGGAACCGGCGTGCCGTCGGCCCGCCCGACCCAGACGCCGACCACATGGCGACCGTCATAGCCGATGGCCCAGGCGTCGCGATATCCGTAGGAGGTTCCGGTCTTGTAGGCGATGCCCTCGCCATTGGCCGTGTCGGGCGGCGGCACCTCGGAGAGGATCTCGCCGATCCGCCACGCCGCCCCGGCAGACAGGACCGCGCCGGCACTTGCACTCGCATCCGGCCCCGGGCCGTTTCCCGCGCCCGTCTCGAAGGTCTCGCGCAGAACGACCGGGCGGCCGCCGCGGGCAAGTCCGGCATAGAGCTGGACGAGATCGCGCAGTGTCAGGCCGAAGCCGCCAAGCGCGGCCGCCAGTCCCGGTGCCTCGCCTTCGGGAAACTTCGGGTCGGTTCCGGCGCGGCGGAGCCTTGCGACGAAGCGTGACACGCCAACGGCATCAAGCAGCGCCACGGCCGGCACGTTGAGCGAGGCGGTGAGCGCCTGCCGCACCCGCACCGTGCCCTGGAAGGCGAGATCGAAATTGGTCGGGCTGTAGCCGGACAGCGTCGTCGGCCGGTCCTCGATCAGGCTGTCGGGATGGGCGATGCCCTCCTCGAAGGCGAGACCGTAGATCAAGGGCTTCAGCGTCGAGCCGGGCGAGCGCACCGCGCCGGTCATGTCGACATGACCGCGCCGCGCCTCGTCGAGAAGGCCGGCCGATCCGACATGCGCCAGGATCTCGCCGCTGCCGTGGTCGGCGACCAGCAGCGCGACGGAGACATTGCGCCCGAGCCTTGCTGCGCGCTCCGCGACCATCGCCTCCAGACGTGCCTGCAATCCGGCATCGAGCGTCAGGCGCACTTCGCCGGCCTTGGTTTGCGCCAGTGCCTGCCGCGTTGCGTGGGGCGCCAGCATCGGCGCCGGCCGGCGGCGGGTCGGGACCGGCTCGCGCCGGGCGGCGGCCACCGTCTCGCGATCCAGAACGCCTTGCGCCTCCATCACCGCGAGCACCCGGTCGCGCGCCGCGCGGGCGGCTATCGGATCGCGGTCGGGGCGCCGTGCCTCGGGAGACTGCGGCAGCGCCACGAGCAGCGCCGCCTGCGCCGGCGTGAGGCGCGCCGGCTCCTTGCCGAACCATGCAAGGCTTGCCGCCCGCACGCCCTCGATATTGCCGCCGAAGGGGGCGCGGGCAAGGTAGAGAGACAGGATCCCGCGCTTGTCGAGGACACGCTCCAGCGCCAGCGCGGTCACCACCTGACGCCATTTCATCGCCAGCGACCGGGTCGGCTCTTCCATCACCAGCCGCGCCGCCTGCATGGTCAGCGTCGAGGCGCCCGAAACGATACGCCCCCGTGAAAGGGCCTGCGCCCCGGCGCGCAGCACAGCGCGCGGGTCGACCCCGGAATGCTCATGAAAGCGCCGGTCTTCATAGGCAAGCAGCATGCGCAGGTAGAGCGGGTCGACAGCGTCCGGATCGAGAGGCAGTCGCCAGCGATCGTCCCCTGTCTGGAAGGCACGCAGCAGCACGCCGTCGCGATCGACGACGGTGCGCGACATCTCGACCGGCGCGAGAAGCGCCTCCCGGTCGAGCGACCACACACCATAGGCCAGCATGCCGGCCGCGAGCATCGGAATGGCCAGAACGGCGGCGACAAGCCAGCGCCAGTGCCGGATCACGCGACCCGCCACACTCCCGCTCCTGTCGCCCGCCGCTTTCATCTCGCACCCGGCCCGCTAGCGCAGCGGCCCGAGCACCTCGATACGGCCGGTCGCCGTACGGGCGCCGAGATCCGGGCGGTACATGTCTTCCACCGTCGCCGGCGGATGAACGAAACTGCCCGGCAAGGCTGCCCGCGCCAGATAGGCGAAGGTGAGCACGTCGGCGTTCTGCCCGGTTTCGTCGACGGCCGCGACGAAACGGTCGTCGCGGAACTCGACATGGTCGGGGTTGTCGACCGTCGACAGCCAGTCGAGCGCGCCGATATCGCCGGAGCGCACCAGCCGGGGGTTGTCGATGACAAGCCCCGCCGGCAGCCGGTCGACGACCAGCATGCGCCCCTTGCCCGGCCGCTCGCGGGTCACGGTCAGCACCACGGCGACCCGTGTGTTGAAGCCGATCGTTCCCGAAGCCAATTCGTTGCCGTCGAGATCGTAGAAGGCGCGGGTGATGCGGTATCCGTTGCCGCCTGCAGGTTCGGGCTCGACCGGCCGTCCGGCAACGGTCAACACCACGTCGGTTGCCTTGTCGCCGCGGTTCTCGATCCGCACCGGGGTCGCCGCGACGCCTGCGCCGGCAAGCCTGCGGTCGAGGCGACCGCTGACGACCTGCCCGTTGACGGCGAAGCTCGCATCGTCCGCCTTCTGCTGCAACTCGTGGCCAGCAACGAGAAGCCAGGCCATGTCCTGCGTCGACAGGTAGTCCGTCGCATCCTGCCGGTTGGCGACATCGCGGGCGAGTTGCGCCGCGTCGACGCTCGTCGCGCCGGCGCGAGTGACATAGGCAAGCACTCCCGCCGCGTCGCGCAGCGCCGTCCCGTAGTCACCGCGATAGCCGGTCGTCTCCGGCCTGCCGACATCTGCAACGGCAGCCTTGAAGACCCGGCCGGCGCGCTCCGTCTCGCCATAGATCGACAGCGCAGCACCCACCTGTGCCTTGGCCAGCGCCGATCCGAACGCGGAAAGCTTCACGTCCGCGTAGTAGCGCAGGTCGCCGACCGAGGCCCGTCCGGCGGATGCCAGCACATAGAGCCCGTAGGCAAGCCCCTCGCCGCCATCGTCGAAGTCCGAGGCATAGGAGATGCGGTTCTCGAGATTATCCAGAGCGCTTTCCAGCGCGATGCGCGGCACTTCGTAATCGCGTTCGCGCGCCCGGATCAGGAAATCCGTCACATAGGCGTCGAGCCACGGATCCTGGTTGCCAAAGCTCGACCACAGGCCAAAGGACCCGCTCGAATTCTGGTTGCCCAGCACCCGGCGGATCGCGGTCTCCACCCGCTCGCGCACCGCGCTGTCGGTCTCAAGTCCGCTGACGACAGCCATTTCGTTCAGATAGAGCAAGGGCAGCGCCCGGCTCGTGGTCTGTTCGGTGCAGCCGTAGGGGTAGCGGTCGAGGGCCGCAAGCAGGCCCGGAATGTCGATGCGCGCGGCGCCCCCGGCCGCGACCGTCAGGCTTGCCGTCTGCGGCACGATCCCGGCCAGCGTGTCGGCATCGAGGGTCAGGCCGGCACCGGGCGCCAGCGTCACGAAGGACCGCCGCGAGACCGGCGGCATCGTGTCGCGAATGCCAAGCGCCAGCGACTTCTCCGCCACCGGCCCGTCCGGACCGACCAGCATCAGGGCAAGCGTGGCATTGCCCGGCGTGTCGCTGGCGCTGACCGGAAAGCGGAGCGAGCGCCGTTCGCCGGCGGCCAGCGTGACCTTGCCCGAGGTGTCGTCGAGATCCACGGAAAGCGGTCCGTCGATCTGCGCCTGAAGCACGTAGTCGCCGGCCGGTCCCTCGACATTGTCGATCTCGACCAGCAGGCGCGATGTGTCATCCGGTGCCAGGAAGCGCGGCAGGGTCGCCGTCACCACCACGGGATCGCGCACAATGACGTCGCGTTCCGCGTGGCCAACGCCGTTCTCGCTCCAGGCGACCGCCATCAGCCGCGCCGTGCCGTTGAAGTCAGGCACCTCGAAGGAAACCGTGGCCTTGCCGTCGGCATCCGTCTCGACGACGCCGGAGAAGAGCGCCATCGGCGCTTCCTGCGGCGGCGGGGCCGCCAGGGACAAGCCGGTGCCATCGCCGCCCGAGCGGACCAGGCCCCGGTCGCCGACGGTGCGGTCGATCAGTTCGCCGTAATAGTCGCGGATCTCCATGCCAAGCCGGCGCTGGCCGAAATACCAGCCATCAGGATCCGGCGTCTTGAACCGCGTCAGGTTGAGAATGCCGACATCGACGGCGGCAATCGTCAAAAACGCAGGCTTGCCGGCCGGCTGACCGGAAATCTCGACGCCGACCTCCATCGTCGTGCGCGGCCGCATCGTGTCGGGCGCATCAAGCGTGACACTGTGGCGACGCTCGCCCGGGTCGACCGCAAGCCATTGCAGGCCGAGCGCGCGCGAGGGCATCCGCTTGGCCTCAAGATCCATCGGCCGCAGCAGGGTCGCCGTGACATAGGCGCCATTGCCCCAGTCATCGGTGACGGTGAGGTCGATGTCGCTTTCGCCCTCGGCGACCTCGATGACCCGGCTCTCGATCAGCCTGTCGCCCATCACCTGGACAAGCGCGATACCGTCGAAGCGCGGCTTCAGGCGCAGCTTTGCCGTCTCGCCGACGCGATACGCCTCCTTGTCGAGGCCGACTTCAAGCACGTCCGGCGTCTGCGAGGAGGAGGCCGAAGCATACCAGCCGGCGCTGAAGGTGGTGCTGGTGGCGGCGGGCTCGGCGCCGTTCATCACCAGTTCCAGCCTGTAGCGCCCCCATTCGACAGGAACCGACAGCTTGGCGGACTGTCCGGCCTCGATGGCGAGTTCTCCGTTGGCGACACGCTTGCTCGTTGTCACCGGCTCGAACGACCAGCGGCTGTCGGAGCGATACCACTGGTAACGGGTCTCGACCTTCGACAGCGTCCACAAAACGCCATCCGCGGCCATGCGCGTGCCGGACCGGTCGATGGCGACAATCTCGAAATTCGCCGGTCCGCCCTCGTCAAGACCGCCATCGAACCCCGGCTTCACACCGATGCGCGGGCCGTCGGCCAGAACCGGCAGGTCCAGGCCACGCTCGACATAGCGGCCGCCGGCCTCGACCACGCGCACCACCACCTTCGCCTCGTAACCGGCCGTTGTCGGCTCCAGTTGCGGCGCGGGCAGGACAAAACTCGCCTTGCCGGTCTCGTCGGTCACGGTGCCGTCAGGCAAGGACTGGCGGTTCGGATAGACCTGCTCGTCGGCAAGGCCGAACACATAACCGGGAAAGGCGGGGTTTTGCCGTGTCGGGGAGACGACAAGATCGCCCTCGACACGCTGGCCGCCGGCCGGTGCACCGTAGAGGAACTTCGCCTCGAGCGAGACTGTCGGCGGGGCTTGCGGATCGAGCGCCTCGGCATCCGCCGTCGGCGTGAAGTCGACACGTTCCGGCTGGTAGTCCTCCACGAGGAAGGACACTTGCGCCAGCGCCGCGCCCTTCGGATCCGCATGGACCCGCAAGGACCAGCTTCCCTGCTGGGCGGAGGCAGGCAGTTCCAGCGCGTGGGCCCGCCCGCCGGCCCCTGCCTCGCCGACCTGCACACGCGTATATTCGACACCGTCGGGCCGGTCATAGATGAAGGTCAGCGGCAGGTCGGGAAGGGCCATGGCAGCGGGATCGCGTGCCATCGCTCCCGCATGCACCGTCTCGCCGGGGCGGAAGACGCCCCGGTCGAGCCAGGCGAAGACGTCGATCGGACCCGGTGCGGCGCGTCCTTCCACGCCGCGGTCGGAAAGATCGAAGGCGGGCTTGGTCAGGTCGAGGAACGCATAGTCGCCGCTCGCCGTCTCGACGCCGACCATCGCCGGGGCGCTGCCTCCCGTGCCGCGCGTCAGGCCCGGCGCGAAACGGGCAAAGCCATCGGCATCGCTTTTCGTCTCGCCAAGCACCTCGTTGTTGACCGCGACAAGACGCACACTCGCATCCGCAACCGCCGAGGCGTCGGAAAGCGAGCGCACCGCGACCACCGCCTCGCCCGGTCCGGTATAGGCGCTGACGCCGAGATCGGAGACGAGGAACCATTGCGTTGCCCAGGGGCCCCACTGGTTCTCCCGGTCTTCCTTCGCCCGTGCCACCATCGCGTAGACGCCGGGCTTCATCTCCAAACCGAAATCGGCGACCGGAACCGCCGTCGTCACATCCTGGTTGAGACGCTGCTGCGTCTCGACCGTGCCGGACCAGAGCTTCTCTCCATATTCGGTGCGAATCTGGTCGGCGCGGTAGTTGTTGAGCTGGGACAGGATGCGCTGGTCACGCAGCGCCGCGGCGAGGCCGCGCTCGCCGATACGGTAGATTTCAGTCTCCACCGACCCGGTGTTGACGGTGATCACCGGGATCGTCGCGCCATCGCCGGCGGGCAGCACATAGGCGCGCCCCAGAAAGCGCACCGACGGGCTGCGATCGCGGACATAGACGGTAAGGTCGGCCGTCTTCTCCAGCTTCTCGCCGTCGGCGGACGGAACGCCCTCGCGCAGTAGCAGCGAATAGCGCTCGCCGTGGCGTACGCCATCGACGCAGATCTGGGCGCCCTCGCTCTCGATCGAATAGGGGCCCTCGCCGGTCACCCGGACGAAGGGCGTGAAATCTGTCGCCCGTGCCAGCGTGTCGGAGAACACGACGCAGATGCGCGGCGTGGCCGCATCGGCATCCACCTGATGATCGAGAATGCGGAAGCCGTGCTGGGCCACCATCTTGTCGTAGCGGTTGCGGCGCAGCGGCGTCTCGTCCAGTTCGAGGCCGGCGCGCAATGCCTTGATGGCCGGCTTGTAAAGCTGGCGGCGCTCAAGGGTGCTGGCCAGAAGATCGAGCGCATCGACCCGTTCGGCTTCGCCGGTCGACGCCAGATAGGCGTTGACGGCGGCGCTCGCCCCGTCATTCTCGACCTCGTTGCGCCGGCGCCAGTCGGAGGGTTTCTGGGCGACGAGCGACCGGCCAAGGCCACTCCACAGGTCGAAACGGTCGCCGTCCAGCGTCAGCGCACGCGCAAAACTACGCTCCGCGTCCTCGTAGCGGCTCGCGCCGAGAGAGGCCCAGGCGGCGGATTCGAGCGCCCCGGCGGTCGCTCCGCCGGCATCGAACTTGCGCGACAGTGCGCGGGCGTAGCGCCCCGCCTCCTCGGTCAGCGAACCGGGCAGGAACGCAATTTCGGATTCTCGCGCCTTGCGGGTGGCCTCGTCGCGCACGGCGACGGTCACCACGCGGCCGGCGACCGCGCCGGAAAAGGCCTGCAGGCGCCCGACATCGGACTTCAGGAAGCACCACCCGGCCGAGGTATTGAAGGTGAACGCGCGGCACTGGTTGCTGTCGAGGCAAGCGGCCTTGCAGGCCTCCAGGTCGACATCCTTCAGGGTGCGAAAATCGGCACCGAAATAGTCGGCATCGTCGACCGTGACGATCCGCCGTTCTTCTCCGGAAGACGCCCCACCGGAAGACGCCCCACCGGAAGACTGGGCGAATGCGGGGACGAATGCGAGGCCGCCGAGGACGAGCAGCGATAGGGCAAGGCCTGCAAACAGTCGCGAGCCGCGATCCCTGACGGTCGAACGCATGAGCTTCCCCCCAATGGCCGCCGGACCGAAGCCGGCAATCTGATTCCCGGCTGGCGTTCCGCCATCCGGCTCCCGAAGCCCGGATGGGATCATGCAATCTTGACAAGTCCAAGACCAAAATGACGTAATTTTCGCACCAAGGTTGTCGGAGCAGGTCGAACGCACCCGGCCCGCGACGCCGCCCGTCACTCCGACGCAAGGCTCCGGGCGGCCTCGCGCGCCAGCCGCGCAAGCTCGGCCGCGGCGCTGTCGACCGCCTCGCCGTCGCCGATACGACCCGAAAGGACATCGGCTTCCACCTGTCTTGCGCGCCGTGCCAGCACCGGCAGTCCGAAGGTCTCCGTCAGGGCCGCCAGCACATGCGCCGAACGGCCGAGCGCCTGCGCCGATCCCGCCGCCTCGTCCAGCCGCGCGGCGTGCTCGATCAGATCGATCCGGCAGCGCTCGGTCACCCGCGCCCGCATTTCATCGGAAAGGTCTGCCAGATAGTCCGGCTCCGCCACATCCCCAGCGGCTTGAGTTGCCGCCTGCGGAGAAGCTCCGGCCACGGCGTCGGCCATCGCCTGCTGCAGGACGGCGGAATCGACCGGCTTGGTGACGAAGGCGCTCATGCCGATGGCAAGCGCCCGGTCCCGTTCGGCGACCAGCGCATGGGCCGTCAACGCGACGACGGGGATGCCGGCATAGGGGCGCCCGCTTTCGCGAATCCGCCGGGTGGCCTCGAAGCCGTCCATCCCGGGCATCGACAGGTCCATCAGGACAAGATCGAAGGATGCCGTCTCGAGCAGGTCGAGAACCGCGTCCCCGCTTGTCGCCTCGGCATGGCTGCATCCCCAGCGGGCCAGCATTTCCCCGGCCATCATGCGGTTGGTCGGGTTGTCCTCGGCAAGGACCACGCGAAGTCCCGTCAGGGAGGCGGCCGGTCCGCCAACCTCGCCTGCGATGCCGGTGGCCGTATCGAGGTCGAGATCGACCAGGAAGCGGCTGCCCCGCCCCGCCGGGCGCGGGTCCACTCCGATCTGGCCGCCCATGCCGTCGACGAGTTCGCGGCAGATGGCAAGGCCAAGACCCACGCCCTCCACGCGTCCGCCGCCAGCGGCACGAAGGCTCGTGAAGCGGGAAAAGATCCGCTCCCTTTCTTCCTCCCCTATGCCCGGGCCCGTGTCTTCCACCGTGAAGCGCAGTCGCGCCGACCCCGGATCCCCGGAGATCTCCGTGCGAAGCGACAGGTCGACGGAAACGACGCCGTCCCCGGTCCATTTCATGGCGTTGGCGACCAGGTTGATCAGCACCTGGCGGATGCGGCCGGCGTCGCCGATCAGAGCATGAGGGACGGCATCGTCGACGCGGGCCGTGAAGTCGAGCCGCTTTTCCGCCGCCTGGGGCGCGAAAAGCGCACGCACCGCCTCGACAACGGCGCGCGGATCGAAGGGCTCTTGCACGAATTCCAGCCGGCGGGCCTCGAGCCGCGAAAAGTCAAGGATGTCGTTGAGGATCTGCAGCAGGGCAAGGGCCGCGTCCTGTGCCGTGCGGGTATAGTCCCGCTGGCGTGCGGTCAGCCCGGTATGGGCGATCAGGTCGAGCAGGCCGAGGACGGCATGGAGCGGCGTCCGGATCTCGTGGCTCATCATCGCCAGGAAATCCGACTTGGCCCGGTCGGCATCCTCCGCCCGGCTCAGCGCATCTTCAAGGGCGAGGGTCTTGGCCCGCTCGCCGGTGATGTCGCGCATGAAGGCGACGATTTGCGGCCCGTCCACGCCGTCGACGCGGCTGATGGCGACGTCCATCGCGAGTTCCGTACCGTCGGGGCGGCGTGCAGGCATCTCGAACCTGACGCCGCCATGGGAGGGGAGCGTGTCGCCGCCGAGCCGGGCAAGCTGTGCCTCGAATTCGGCGCGCTGGCGTTGCGGAACGAGCGTTTCCCACAGGGATCGGCCAAGAACCGCCTCGCGCTTCCGGCCAAAGACCCGTTCGGCTGCCGGGTTGAACTCGGTCACCAGGCCCTGGCCGTCCGTCACCACGATGGCATCGAGGGCACCGTCGACGATCCCGGCCAGCCGGCCCTCGCTCACACGCAGTGCCTGCTCGCGCCGTTTG
This sequence comes from Stappia sp., assembly GCF_965276915.1. Taxonomy (GTDB): domain Bacteria; phylum Pseudomonadota; class Alphaproteobacteria; order Rhizobiales; family Stappiaceae; genus Stappia. Next base: position 3,038,880 of record NZ_OZ255709.1, on the reverse strand, counting down.
AGCTCGGTGATGTCGATGCGAAAGCCCACCGTCTGCCCGTCACGCATCCGCCTCTCGAAAACCCGCAGCCAGCGGCCGTCGCCCAGCTGCTGTTCGATCGGCTCGTGTGGAGGCTCGCGGTGCAGACGCAGCCGCTCGGCAAGCCAGCCTTCGGGATCGTCGCGCGCATCCTCGTACTGACCGAGTTCGATGCCCTTGCGGATGATCTCCTCGAACGTGATGCCGGGCCGGATGATCGCGCCGCTCAGCGTGTAGAGTTCGCGATAACGCCGGTTGCACAGGACAAGGCGGTCCTGCGCGTCATAGAGAACGAAGGCGTCCGGCAGCGCCTCGATCGCATCGCGCAGGCGGAGCTGCGCCTCGCGCAGACGGGTGCTCGTTGCCACCTGCCCGCTCATGTCGGTGACAAGCAGCGCCTTGGCTCCATACGCATCCGCCTCGATCCGGGAGACCCGGATCTCGGCGGGAAACGACCACCCGTCCGCGCGCACGCCCGTGGTCTCCAGCTTGACCACGGCGCCCTCGCCTTCGTCGCTTTCCGCAAGGGTCGCCGGCCAGTCATATCTCAGCCCGGGAAAGATCGCGGCGAGCGAACGCCCGGCGAATTCCTCCTTCGTCATGCCGAAAAGCCGGCGCGCCTGTGCGTTGGCGCTTTCGACGAGGCCGTTCGCGTCGCAGGAAATCAGCGCCCCGCCAAGCTCCTCGTTCAGGGCGGCGTGTCGCGTGGCGCGGCGCCGTTCGCGTTCCAGGTCGTCCGCGGCGCGCACCTTCACCCGTTTCAATCGCCGGTTCTGGACAACCAGCACGGCAAGACAGCCGACGAACCAGACAAGGGCGAGGATCGCGAGCCCGGCGAGCACTGGCAGCGACAGATGCAAGATCGTCTCCGTTCCTGTTCCGCCCCGCCATTGGCACCCCGGGAACCCGCGGCGGCGGCGCGATGAAAAAAACGTCACAGGACAGCCGGCGCGTCAGCGCCTATGACAGCATCATGCAGGTTCGCAACCAGAGGGAAACGTAAATGTCCGAACCGACTTCGCTCGCTTCTTTCGCAATCACCCGCCGCTGGCCGGCCACGCACCCCGACCGGCTTCAACTCTATTCGCTGGCGACGCCGAACGGCATCAAGGTGTCCGTGGCACTCGAGGAACTCGGCCTGCCCTACGAGGTCCACAAGGTCTCCTTCGACACCAACGACCAGATGACGCCGGAATTTCTCTCGCTCAACCCGAACAACAAGATCCCGGCGATCATCGATCCGAACGGTCCCGGCGGAAAGCCGCTGGCGCTGTTCGAGAGCGGTGCGATCCTGGTCTATCTTGCCGAAAAGACCGGCAAGCTGATGCCGGCCGATGCGCATGGGCGCTACGAGTGCCTGCAGTGGCTGATGTTCCAGATGGGCGGGATCGGGCCGATGTTCGGGCAGCTCGGCCATTTTTACAAGTTCGCGGCCGACAAGGTCACGGATCCCTATCCGCGCGAGCGCTATGCCGGCGAGGTGCGACGCCTTCTTGGCGTGCTCGACCAGCGGCTCGACGGCCGCCGCTTCGTCATGGGCGAGGACTATTCCATCGCCGACATCTCCATCTTCCCGTGGATCAACACGCTTGGCGGGTACTATGGCGCGGGCGAGATCACCGGACTGACGAGCAAGGCCAATGTGCAACGCTGGTTCGCCGAATGCATGGCGCGCCCGGCCTCCCAGCGCGGCCTGACCATACCGGCTTGAGCGTTCTGCAATCCGCGGCAGGATCCCAAACGATGACACATCGAACCGAACCCGAAATCGCCTTCGTGCGCCTGACGGAGATCTCCCTGGACGAGATCACCGCGCATATGGGCGACCCGCGCGTCATCGAGCACATGCCGCTGGCGACAGGGACCTGGGACGAACAGAGCAGCGTCGCTTTCGTGGCGGGCAAGGAGGCGTGCTGGCAGCGCGACGGCCTTGGTCACTGGGCAATCCTGTGCAATGGCGCCTATGCCGGGTGGGGCGGGTTTCAGCTCGAAGGCGAGGAATGGGACTTCGGCCTGGTGCTGAGGCCTGGCCGCTTCGGCCTTGGCATCGCGATCACGCGCAAGGCCCTGGCATTTGCCCGGGCCGACCCGCGCATCCCCTTCGTCACCTTCCTGCTGCCGCCCTCGCGCCGGCATCTTCGCGGGCTTGCCCGGCTTGGCGCCACCTTCCTCGGAGAGGTGGATCACGAGGGCAGCACCTTCCTGAAGTTCCGGTTGGAGACCGGCGGGGCGGCGCAGGCTCAGGCGGGCATGGGGATCGCCGCACCCGTTTGAGGAATATCGTAGCCGCGCTGCACGGCCGGGCGGCCGGCAACCTCCAGATACCAGCGACGGACATTGGGGTAGGCGGCCAGGTCGATGCCCTGCCATTCGAAACGGCTCGCCCATGGCCAGATCGACATGTCGGCGATCGAATAGTCGCCGGCCACGAACTGGTGCTCGGACAGTTGCCGGTCCAGAACCCGGTAGAGACGCTCCGCCTCCCTTGCGTAGCGCTCCTCGGCGTAAGGTGCCTTGCCCGGGTTGAAATGCAGGAAGTGATGGGCCTGGCCGAGCATCGGGCCGAAACCGCCCATCTGCCACATCAGCCATTCGATGACGCGCAGCCGCTCCGGTCCCTCCCCAGGCAGGAACTTTCCGGTTTTTTCCGCCAGATAGAGCAGGATGGCGCCCGATTCCATCAGGCTGACACCGGCCTCGCGATCGACGATCGCCGGGATCTTGCTGTTCGGGGAAATATGAATGAAGGCAGGCGTGTGCTGTTCCGAATTGGTGATGTCGACCGGAAACACCGAATGGGGAAGACCGCATTCCTCCAGCATGATGGAGATCTTGCGGCCGTTCGGCGTGCTCCAGGTGTACAGATCGATCATCTTTGCGCCTCCATGCGCCGCTTCGCGGCCGCCACTCCTCCCGCTGCGGACGCAACGCGTCCTGCTCGGCGGCAGCGAGGTTGCCCGACCGCAAGGCGTCGCGCAAGCGTCATACATTCGAAGGTTTGGAAGCAGGATTGTTCACCTGACACAGACAGTCATTTCATCCCCACGCAGTTGATGCGGGGCGCTCTTCGTACGATCTGAGGCTCGAGGCCGCGACAGGCGGCCGCAGCAATCGAACACCGGTCAACATCGCCAGGAGCCTCAAACATGATTCGTACCAGCGCCGCAGCCCTTGCCGCCCTCCTCGTCGCCGCCCCGGCCATCGCCGAGCCCGTCGCCTATGACTTCGACAAGTCGCACGCGAGCCTCGTCTTCTCCTACAACCATCTTGGCTACTCGACGACCGACGGGCGCTTCAACGACTGGAACGGCGAATTGGTGATCGACCAGGAGACCCCGTCCAACTCGAAAATCGCCATGACCGTCAATGTCGACAGCCTGGCGACGTTTTGGGACGAGCGCGACGCGCATTTCAAGAGTGCCGACTTCTTCGAGGTCGAGGCTCATCCGACCGCGACCTTCGTCTCGACCACGGTCGAGAAGACCGGCGAGAACACGCTTTCGGTCGCCGGCGAGCTGACCATCAAGGGTATTACCAAGCCGGCAACATTCGACGTCACCGTCAACGCGATCGGCGAGCATCCGATGGCCAAGACCCCGGCTGTCGGCCTCAATGCGACGACGGTCGTCAAGCGCTCCGACTACGGCATGGACATGTTCGTCCCCTATGTCGGCGACGAGGTGACGATCTCCTTCTCCGCCGAGGCCCTGAAGGCCAAGTAAGCGGGCCCGACAGGCATTGAATTTCCGCGGGAGCGGCCGATATCCGGTCCCGCGGATCAACTCACAATCCGACAGCAGCCTCGACACGGAACGGCCCGAACCATGCAGTTTCGCAACACGCAAGGCGGCTACGGAAGCGTCGCCATCGCCTTTCACTGGACAATGGCCGTGCTGATCGCCGGCCTGTTCGTCGCCGGCAAGTACATGACCGGGCTGGACCCGATGGCGCCGGATACTTTCGCGCTCTACCAGTGGCACAAGTCATTCGGCTTCCTGGTGCTGGCGCTTGCGGTCGTCCGCCTCGCCTGGCGCTTCGCCAATCCTTCCCCCAGGCTTCCCGACGGCATGCCGACAGTTGAGCGGATCGCAGCCCATCTCGGCCATGCCGGACTGTATGCGCTCCTTCTCGCGCTCCCGCTCTCCGGCTGGCTGATGGTTTCCGCGTCCCCCTGGGGCATCCCGACCGTGCTGTTCGACGTGCTGCCGGTCCCGCATCTGCCGGTTCCCGGGGCGCTCGGCGGCAAGGCCGAGGCCGAAGCCCTGCTGAAGGAACTGCACGAGATACTCGGCTTCGCCCTGCTGGCGCTCGTCGTCCTGCATGTCGCGGCAGCGCTCAAGCATCATTTCATCAACCGCGACACCGTGCTGCGCCGGATGGTCAGCACGTCCCCGGCAAGCGCGGCGAAGAACCGGACCTCCTGATCCGGACAGCAAGCACCGCCAGGGACAAACGACAAGGAACCCCCATGTTTCGCAAGAACCGCCTGACCCTCCTGACCGGCATCGTTGTTGCTGCGCTGGTCGCCGGGACGCCTGCGGCCGCCAGTTCCTGGACGGTCGATCCCTCGAAGAGCAGCCTCACCTTCGTCGCCACCCAGAACGGCGCGCCGGTCGAAGGGCGCTTCGCGGGCTGGAGCGCGGAAATCACGCTCGACCCGCAGGCGCCGGAGACAGGCCGCATCCGCGCCGTGATCGACACCGCCTCGGCCGTGACCGGCCAGGGCCAGGTCGACCAGACGCTGACAAGCGCCGCCTGGTTCGATCCCGCCAGTCATCCGGACGCGGTCTTCGAATCCGGCAGCATCACGGCGCTGGGCGATGATCGCTACGAGGCCGTCGGAACCCTGACCATCAAGGGCACCGCCCGGGAGCTCGTCCTGCCCTTCACCCTCTCCGTCGACGGCGACAGCGCCCGGGCACAGGCGGACGTGTCGCTGGCGCGTCTCGTCTTCGGCATCGGCAGCGACATTCCCGAGGCGACCGTCGCCAATGACGTGACCGTCCGCCTCGACATCGCCGCCACCCGCTGAGGCACCCGGGCGGGCGCTTTTCCGTCTCGTCCGAACTTGTGGGAAAGGTCTGCTTGGCGGGGGAGCGCAGGATGGCGTAAAAGGCGGCGAGCATTTCCTGTCCAGCTTCCAGCCAAGGCAAGCCGATGTCCGAGCCCAAGACCCCCGACTACCGCCACTCGACGCTTTTCCCGCTTGGCGAGGATCCGACCCCGTACCGGAAGCTGACGGCGGACTTCGTCTCCACGGCAAGCTTCAACGGGGAAGAGGTGCTGGTTGTCGATCCGGAGGGCATGCGCCTGTTGGCCGAGGAGGCCTTTGCCGACATCAACCACTATCTGCGCCCCGGCCACCTTGCCCAGCTGCGCAAGATCCTCGATGACCCGGAGGCGACGGAGAACGACAAGTTCGTCGCCTTCGACCTGCTGAAGAACGCCAATATCTCGGCGCATGGCGTGCTGCCGATGTGCCAGGATACCGGCACGGCCATCGTCATGGGCAAGAAGGGCCGCCGGGTGTGGACCGACGGCAGCGACGAGGCAAAGCTCGCGGAAGGCGCCCGCGACGCCTATTTCAAGAAGAACCTGCGCTACTCGCAGCTGGCCCCCATCTCCATGTTCGAGGAGAAGAACACCTCGACCAACATGCCGGCCCAGGTCGAGCTCTACAGCGAGGGCGAGGACGCCTACAAGTTCCTGTTCATGGCCAAGGGTGGCGGTTCGGCCAACAAGACTTTCCTCTACCAGGGCACGCCGTCGCTGCTGACGCCGGACCGGCTCGTCGAGTTCATCAGGGAAAAGATCCTGACGCTGGGTACCGCCGCCTGCCCGCCCTATCACCTTGCCATCGTCATCGGCGGCACCTCGGCCGAGATGACGCTGAAGACCGTGAAACTGGCCTCGGCGCGCTATCTCGACGGGCTTCCGAAGGAAGGGTCCGAACTCGGTCACGCCTTCCGCGATCTGGAAATGGAAGAGCAGATCCACAAGCTGACCCAGGCGACCGGCGTCGGCGCCCAGTTCGGCGGCAAGTATTTCTGCCACGACGTACGCGTCATCCGCCTGCCCCGCCACGGCGCCTCGCTGCCGATCGGCATCGGCGTCTCGTGCTCGGCCGACCGGCAGGCACTGGGCAAGATCACCCGCGACGGCATCTTCCTGGAGGCGCTGGAGCGCGAGCCGGTCAAGTACATGCCGGAAGTGACCGACGAGACGCTCTCCGACAAGGTCGTCAGGATAGACCTGACCCGGCCGATGCCGGAAATCCTCGCCGAACTGTCGCGTCATCCGATCAAGACACGGCTGTCACTCTCGGGGCCGCTGATCGTCGCCCGCGATCTGGCCCACTCCAAGCTGCGCGAGCGGCTTGAAGCGGGCGAGCCGCTGCCGGACTATTTCAAGAACCACCCCGTCTACTATGCCGGGCCGGCGAAGACGCCCGAAGGCTATGCGTCGGGCTCCTTCGGACCGACCACGGCCGGGCGCATGGACGCCTATGTCGACCAGTTCCAGGCCGCCGGCGGCTCCATGGTGATGCTGGCCAAGGGCAACCGCTCGGCGCAAGTGCGCCGCGCCTGCCAGGCGCATGGCGGTTTCTATCTCGGCTCGATCGGCGGGCCGGCCGCGCGCCTTGCCCAGGATTGCATCAAGAAGGTCGAGGTGGTGGAGTTCGAGGAACTCGGCATGGAGGCGATCTGGCGGATCGAGGTCGAGGACTTTCCGGCCTTCATCGTCATCGACGACAAGGGCAATGACTTCTTCAAGGAACTCAATCTCGGCTGACGAGCAGGTAAACCTCCCGCCTGCCCCGCCTACCCGGACAAAGGCCGCCCCGGTCTTTGCCATACCGTGGAAACTCACGATCATGTGATCGGCGTCACGGCATCGCGGCGGCATTCGGGCGAGCATTGTTGCATCAACGCCTTTGCATTAACCGCATCGCAAGGGAGAATGGCAACTATCGTTAAGGAGCCACTTTGGCCCGTTTTGTCGATGCCGGCGCGGGCAGCGCCCCGATCGACACTGCAACGTTTCCCGAGCCGGGCGGTTATGGCCGGGAGGCGGCGGGGAGCTTGGGGCTGGTTCGGACGACCACCGGATGGGGAAACCGAGAATGCGTATTTCACATTTGATTGCCGCGGCGCTGGTTGGCGCCGTCCTTGCGACGCCGGCTGCGGCGTCGAGCTTCTTCGACCCTGTCACCCGCCAGTGGGTTGACTACAGCGCGCGCGGCGTGCCGAGCGGCAAGTCGCCGATCCGCCGCGAACGCGTGCGCTACGAGGGCTCGTATGCCCCCGGCACGATCATCATCGACACCGGCGAACGGCGCCTCTATCACGTGCTGCCGAACGGCCGCGCGATGAAGTACGGCATCGGCGTCGGCCGCGAGGGCTTCCAGTGGGCCGGCACCCAGCGCATCTCGCGCAAGGCCGAGTGGCCGGGCTGGACGCCGCCGCCGCAGATGCGCGCCCGCGAGCGTGCCAAGGGCAAGATCCTTCCGGCGCACATGCCCGGCGGGCCGAACAATCCGCTCGGCGCGCGCGCCATGTATCTCGGCTCGTCGCTCTACCGCATCCACGGTTCGAACGAGCCCTGGACGATCGGCACCGCCGTGTCCTCGGGCTGCATCCGGATGGCCAATGACGACGTCGTTCATCTCTACGACAATGTCGACGTTGGTGCGAAGGTGGTGGTCAAGCGCTAAGCCGCGCGATCCGCTGAACCGGGCAAATACCGCAGAAGGGCCGGCCTCGCGCCGGCCCTTTTTGCTGTCGGCTTTTTTGTGACGCCAGGAGTGCTATCCTGTTGCCAGCGGCCCCGCGCGAAGGCCGGCCAGGGACGGACGAGATGCGAAACGCCATCATGCCAGCGCAACCTGCCGCCGCTGTCGCGGGCCTGGTTCTCGCCCTTGCCGCCATGCATTGCGCACCCGCCGCCGCCTTCGACGAAACGCTGGCCGCACGCGGTGCGGCGCTGTCGAAGTTGCATTGCGCGCGCTGTCATGTCGTCACGCCGGATAACCGGATGACGGGCATCTCGTCGACGCCGTCCTTCATGATCCTGGTGAAGGCGCTGGACAACTGGCGTGACCGGTTCGAAACGTTCCACGCAAGGCTGCCCCATCCGGCCCATCTGCGTTTTTCGCATGACGAGCCGCGCCCCGTGGACCAGCCCTCGACCATCGCCGAGGTGATCCTCGAGATCGACGACCTCGAAGCCATCGTCGCCTATGCCGAGAAGCTCAAGGCCGAGAGCGAGTGATCCGGGCCCGCGCCGTCAGCCCAGGACGACAACCTTGGCCCCGACCTGCACCCGGTCGTGCAGGTCGATGACATCCTGCTGCCACATGCGGATGCAGCCGGAGGAGGCATTTGTGCCGATGCTGCGCGGCGCGTTGGTGCCGTGGATGCGGTAAAGCGTGTCGACATTGCCCTGCCACAGATAGAGCCCGCGCGCACCGATCGGGTTGCGCGGGCCGCCGTCCTGCCCGTCGCGGTATTTCTCCAGCTTCGGATCGCGGTCGATCATTTCCGCCGGCGGGAACCATTTCGGCCACTCGCGCTTGAAGCGGATCGTGGCATCGCCCGACCACGCGAAACCGGCACGGCCGACACCGATGCCGTAGCGGATCGCCTTGCCGCCCGACTGGATGAGGTAGAGGAACTTCGACTTCGGATCGACGACCACCGTGCCGGGCTCGTGCCGCGAGAAATAGCGCACGGTCTGGCGCAGGTAGCGCGGATCGAATTCCTTCCAGGGAATGGCGGGGATGTTGAAGCCGCCATCCCGCCGCGCCGCGTAGGCCAGCGCGTAGTTCGGCTGCCCCTCAGGCGTCGCCGACAGCCCCGCATTCTCGATGGTCCTGCTTTTCGTCTGACAGGCGGCCGCCAGAAGCGGAAGGCCGAGAACAAGGCTCCTGCGGCTCAGAAGCACCCCGCCCCGACGCGGGTTCGATCGGTCACGCTGCACGTTCCACCCTTTCACGGTGATTCCATCTGGCCAACTATGCCCGTGATTCCGCGCATTTGTCGACGCCGCCACGGTTCACATCGAGGTGCCTCCCCTCTTCAGCGGTCGCGGCTCAGGCCTTTTTCCTCAAGCTCCTTCAGGTAGCCGCCCCAAAGCGCCTCGCGCTCGCCGGCCAGCCTGATGAAATAGTCCCAGGAAAAGATCCCCGAATTGTGCAAGTCGTCGAAATGAATGCGTACGGCATAGTTGCCGACCGGCTCGATCTTCATGATGCCGACGTCGCGCTTGCCCGGCACCGTCTTGCGTTGCGAGGGGGAATGCCCCTGCACTTCCGCCGATGGCGAGCAGACACGCAGGTATTCCGCCGCATATTCGTGGCTTTCGCCGCTGTCGAAACTGACGGTGAGCTGCTTCTTGTCCTTGCTCAGGCGGAGTTCGGTCGGCCAGGGCTTGGTGCTGTCGGTCACGGGTCGGGTCCTTCCCAGATGCGCGTTCGTTGCGGCGGACGATAGTGCCGGCGTCGCGAAGGGCAAGGGGCAAGATCGGTTGCCCGACCTACTTGCGCGCGGAGGTCGCAAGCCGGGCGCACCCCACGGGGTCGTCCCGATTGACGCGGCCCTTCATTCCGCTACCTTGCATGATTACATCAGGGAGGAACCGCTGGCTCCAGGCCCGCGCGGACTGAAGATCGAGAAGGCCGTTGCCAGCCGGCGGCCGAGCGAGGAACATCACATGTCCCAGCCGATGATCGACCCGTTTGGTCGCACCGTCAGCTACCTGCGCGTTTCCGTCACGGACCGCTGCGATTTCCGCTGCGTCTACTGCATGGCGGAAGACATGACCTTCCTGCCGAAGCGCGAGGTGCTCTCGCTGGAGGAGCTGGACCGGCTGTGTTCGGCCTTCATCGAGAAGGGCGTGCGCAAGCTGCGTCTGACCGGCGGCGAACCGCTGGTGCGCAAGAACATCATGAGCCTGATCCGCAGCCTGTCGCGTCATATCGACAGCGGCAAGCTGGAGGAGCTCACGATCACGACCAACGGATCGCAGCTCGCCCGCTATGCAACCGAGCTTTACGAGTGTGGCGTGCGCCGCATCAACGTCTCCATCGACACCCTTGACGCCGATCGCTTCAAGGCCATCACCCGCTGGGGCGACCTCGGCAAGGTGATGGACGGCATCCGGGCCGCGACAGCAGCGGGGCTTTCCGTCAAGATCAACATGGTCGCGCTCAAGGGCGTCAACGAGCACGAGATCCTGTCGATGGTGGAGTGGTGTCACGCCAATGGCTACGATCTCACGCTGATCGAGACCATGCCGCTCGGCGAAATCGACGAGGATCGCACCGACCAGTACCTGCCGCTGTCGATGGTGCGCGCGCAGCTTGCCGAACAATTGACGCTGGAGGACATTCCCTACAAGACCGGCGGCCCGGCGCGCTATGTGCGCGTTGCGGAGACCGGCGGGCGCCTCGGCTTCATCACGCCGATGACCCACAATTTCTGCGAAAGCTGCAATCGTGTCCGCGTTACCTGCACGGGCATGCTCTACATGTGCCTCGGCCAGGACGACAGCGCCGACCTGCGCGCGCCGCTTCGTGCCTCCGAAAGCGACGAGCAGCTGCACGCGGCCATCGACGAGGCCATCGGCCGCAAGCCGAAAGGGCACGATTTCATCATCGACCGACGCACGCGGCAGCCCGCCGTGACGCGCCACATGAGTGTCACCGGCGGCTGAGATCATGCAAGACGAAGGTCCGCAGGCACGCCGCCTGACAGGCGGTCTCGACGGCCCGCTCGCGCGCCTGCTCGCCCTTCTCGTGGCCGGCGGCACGCTCGGCGCGATCGTCTGGATCGGTCAGGTCGGCTTTGCCGGTGTCGCAATGACGCCTTTCGCCAATTCCCTGGCAAGCTCCGGCGGGCTGGCGGCCGCCAATCCCGCCCTCGCCGCCTGCCTTGCCGAGCGTGTCGGCGCCGTCGACCAGATGCAGGCCGACAAGGTGATCAATTCCGCTCAATACGAGGCTTTTCGCGCCCGTGCCGAGAGCTACTGCCAGACACAGTTTCCCCCGCAGTAGCCGGCGGCGGCTGCAGGAAATGTCCCCAAGCTGTATCGTCGTGCCGTCCGGCCTATTGAAATCGCATCCGGCGACGCGCCGGTCGTGCCGGATCCCCTCGGGGCGCCACCTCCATCGGATGGTCGGCCCGCACGGCGACCGTCGTCACCACGGCCTCTTCAACGTCGAGCGGAACACCGGCAGCGCTCGTCATGTCCGGCGGCGCGAGGGACACCGCCGGCTCGCCGTCGTCGCCTGCCGCTTCGCCCCCCGCAGTTTCGCCGGCATCGGCCACGTGTCCATCGCCGGCAAGGTCGGTCTCGGCATCCACGGCCGCGTCCTGCTCCGCCCTCCCGGCAAGCTCCGCTGCGGCATCCGCGGGCTCCGAGGCCTCTCCTTCCTTGGGCTCCAGCATCCAGCTGTAGCCCTTGCCGACCTGCCATGACGTCTTCAGCCCGTCGGCAAGCGTCTGCACGGTGCGGAAGTCCTCGTCGTAATCGTTGAGCCCGTCGACACAGGCAAGCACAGGGTTGGATCTCCAAAGCTTGCGCAGCGCCGCATTTTTCAGATCCGTTGAAACACCTTTCTTGAGGAAAACGGAATAGTCGCTGTCGAAGGACAGCGCCTCCAGGTCGACGGCCTCCGCCGCCTCCCGATTCTCTTCCTCGAGGCGCGCCGCCTCGGCCCGCAGTTCGGCATCCTCACCTTCGGTGTCGCCGCCGTCGCCAGCCACGCCAAGTGCATCGCCGGACGCATCATCAGACAGGTCCCCGTCCCGCACCGCCTGCTTGCGGCGTGACCAGCGGGAGAGGAAGCCCGTTTCGGTTTCCCGTGTCATTCCTCGCGCTCCTGCCTGCGGCCGAGCGGGGAAAAGATCGGCTCCTTGCCGAAGATCTGCTTCTCGACCTCGACCCGGTCGCGGCGGCGCTTGCGAAAGGCCGGCGCCTCGGGCAGCGAGGCGAGGAACTTCGCCATCCAGGCCACGGTGGCCTTGGGCATCGGCAGGCGGTCGACGATCCCTTCGGCGCTGTCGAGAACACCTTGCGCCTCGTAAGGGTCGGCGGTGACGCCGCGCACCCGATAGGCCGGATCCGCGGCACCGAGCACCTCGTCCAGCATCACCCAGATCGACGGCGCGCCGGTTTCGATGTTGGCATCATAGGCGTCGACCATCTTGTGGTGCAGTTCCAGCACATGCGGGGAGGACAGATAGCGCCGACGCCCGTCCTCGTCCGACAGGACCGTCCACCCGTCCGTAGCCGGCGCGTCGGCGATCACATCGACCACCGACCAGGACCAGTCGGCCCATTTCGAGGCTGACGGCCGTCGCTCCAGCACCACTCCGAAGGACGCGGACACTTCCCTTTGCAAGACGCTCTCCCATTGCTCGCCGGACGATGCGGCGCATCGCGGCTCCCTGATTTTGGGTCGTTCAGGGCGGAAAGACAATGGCAAGGTGCAAGACCGCGCCACGGCGCATCGCCGCCCCCTGTTCGGCTTTGATCTCCACCCGACTTGAGGGAGGAAATGGTCAGGAAATTCGGCTATTGTCACGGGCAAATCAACAAGCGGCACCGGTCGCGGGCCGCCCCTTGCAAGGGGTGCCAACCGGCCGTCGCCACGGAGGAACGACATGACGTCGACCGAACCCCGGGTCATGCTGTGCAATTGCGAAAAGACGATGCGTCTCGACCCCGCGCGGATCGCGGGGATCGACGCGGGCACGCCGATCCACACACAGCTCTGCCGTGCCCAGCTCGACGCCTTCGAAAAGGCGCTGGCCACCGGCGAACCGCTGCTGGTCGGCTGCACGCAGGAGGCCCCCCTGTTCGAAGACGTCGCCGAGGAGCGCGGCGCGGAACAGCACATCTCGTTCTTCAACATTCGCGAGCGCGCGGGCTGGTGCGACACCGGTACGGATCCGCATCCGAAGATCTCGGCCCTGCTCGCCGAAGCGCTGCTGCCGTCCGACCCGGCGGCCCTGCGATCCATCGAATCCGACGGCGTGTGCCTGGTCTATGGCGCCGGCCAGCAGGCGCTCGATGCCGCGCTGGCGCTTGACGGGCGTCTCTCCGTTTCCCTGCTCCTGTCGGATGCCTCGGACATCCTGCTGCCGGGGGTCTTGCCGGTTCCGGTCCATCTGGGACGCATCCGCAGCGTCGCCGGATCGCTCGGCAATTTCTCCGTCACTGTCGACGGCTATGCGCAGATGCTCCCCTCCTCGCGCGGCGCGCCGGCATTCTCGCTGGCCCGCGACGGAGCCAAGGCCGGCTGCAGCCTGATCCTCGACCTGTCCGGCGGAACACCGCTGGTGACGGGGCCGGACAAGCGCGACGGCTATTACCGTATCGATCCGAAGGATCCGGCGGCGGTCGCACGCGCGCTCTTCGACATGGCCGACATGGTCGGGACCTTCGAGAAGCCGCAATATGTCACCTATGACGCCTCCATCTGTGCGCATGGGCGCTCCGGCAAGACCGGTTGCAGCAACTGCCTCGACGCCTGTCCAGCCGGTGCGATCGCCAGCGCCGGCAACGAGATCGTCGTCGATGCCGGGATCTGCGGCGGGTGCGGTTCCTGCGCCGCGCATTGCCCGACGGGCGCGGTCAGCTACCAGTATCCGAACCGGGCAACCCATGTCCGCCGGCTGCAGGCTCTGCTGGGCACCTACCGCGAGGCGGGCGGACGCGATCCCGTGCTTCTCGTGCATGACGGGGATCACGGCCAGGACCTGATCAACGCCCTGGCGCGCTTCGGCAAGGGGCTGCCAGGCAACGTGCTGCCGGTCAACGTTCATGCCGTGACGCTGTTCGGGCATGACGCAATGCTCGCCGCCGTGCTGGCCGGTGCCAGGGGGATGGTGTTCCTCTGTCCGCCGTCAAAATCCGACGAACTCGACGCATTGCGGATGGAAATCGAGCTTTCCGAAGCGCTTCTTGCCGGCATGGGATACGCGGCCGGGGATCTGTTCCAGATCGCCGTGGAAAGCGATCCCGACGCCCTCGCCTCCCGCCTCAAACCGGCTCGCGGCGCGCTGCCGAAGGAAAGCGGCATCTTCGCTCCGGTGGGCAGCAAGCGCGATGTCGCACGCAGCGCAATTTCGCGCCTGCTTGCACAGGCCCCCGCAACCGCGGACATCATTGCGCTGCCGGCGACGGCGCCTTATGGGCGCATCGAGATCGACGCCAAGGGCTGCACGCTCTGCCTTGCCTGCGTCTCCTCCTGTCCGGTGAACGCGCTTTCCGACAATCCGGACAAGCCGCAGGTGAGCCTGACGGAGGCCGCCTGCGTGCAATGCGGACTGTGCGCCGCGACCTGCCCGGAGAGCGTGATCACGCTGGAACCCCGCTACAACGCCGCTCCGGCTGCCATGCGTCCGGTGGTTCTGCACGAGGAAGAGCCGGCCACCTGCACTTCGTGCGGCAAGCCGTTCGGCACGAAATCCTCCATCGCACGCATCCGCGAAAAGCTCTCCGGCAAGCACTGGATGTTCCAGCGCGAGGACCAGATCGCCCTGATCGAGATGTGCGACGACTGTCGCATCTCGGCGCAGTGGGAGATGGAGGACACGCCGCTTCGCGGCGGCGCCCGTCCGCGCATCGTCACCACGGACGACTATCTGCTGCCGGACGGCGACGCGCTGACCGCCGACGACTTCCTGAAGAAGAACTGACGCCTGGCGGCACGAAACGAGAAAAGGGGCCGGAGGATTTTCCTCCGGCCCCTTTGCGTTCGCGCGGGAGATGCGCTCAGGCGTGGCCGGCAGGCGGATCCAGCTCCGGATCGGCAAGGTTCTGGCGCAGCATTTCGGTGTACTGCTCGACCATGCCGGTGACGAACTCCTCGTGGTCCTCGACCCCGATCACCGCCTTGGCGACATGGGCGTTGTAGCGGGCGGCAGCCCACAGGAACGCCAGGTGAAGGTCGGTGGCCGGGATCTTGCGGTTCTCGCGGTTGGCAACCTCGATGAATTTCGCGGCAACCTGCAGGAACCCCGTCGTGTCGAGCGATCCTTCGGCGCGGGCGGCGCGCCGGTCCTGTCTGTTCGCCATGCGGCTCAAATTCCTCTCCCTGGAGCAGTCGAACGCACGCTGCTCACGTCACCTCGAACCAGGCCATCATGCCGGCCGCCTGATGCTCCAGCATGTGGCAATGGATCATCCATTTGCCCGGATTGTCCGCGACGAAAGCGATCTCGACGCGTTCCTCCGGTTCCATCAGCACCGTATCGCGCCACTGCTCGCGCGTCACCTCCTCGCCATTGCGGGAAAGGACGCGAAAGTGATGACCGTGGACATGAATGGCGTGCGGCCATCTCGTGTCGTTGACGATCGGCATGCTCACGGTACGGCCGCGTGCAACGGTGAACAGCGCCGCATCGTGATGGCTGCCGGCAATGCCGTTGAAGGACCACACCTTGCCCGCCTCGAACAGGTCCCGCATCGCCTTTCGCTCGCCATGCAGCATCGCCTCGCGCATGCCTCCCATGGCACCGCCCTCCATCCGGAGATCGACGGGCAGCGCATCGCGCATCTCGAGTGCCTTCGGCACCGGGTTCGCCGGCAGGGCAATGTCGTCGGGCAGCGCCGCCGCACGCTCTGCCGCCGGACCTGCGACGACAATCTCGCAGGCGGTGAAGGGATCCCTCGAGACCTCGTCGATCTTGAAGACCTGTTCCCCGCCCGGAAGGTCGACGATGAGGTCACGCCGTTGCGCCGGCGCGATCCGAAGCGTTTCCGCCTCAAGGAGGTGCGGCGTCACCGGTTGTCCGTCGAGCGCGATCACGCGCGGCGCAAGACCGGCAAAGCGCAAATTGAGGACCCGGGCATTGGCTGTGTTGAGAACCCGCAGGCGCAAGCGCTCACCCGGACGGGCGCTCTCGCGAAGATATGGCCGGGCGTTGACGGTCAGCACGTTGCCGAGCCGGCCTGCATGCGCCCAGTCATGCATCGCGCCAAGGCTGGCCGTGTCGATCTGGCGCTCGCCATCGAGCCGCCAGTCGTCGAAGGCGAGAACCACGTCGCGGTCGTAGGCCTTTGCCCCCGGTTCCTCGACGATCAAAACGCCGTAGAGCCCACGGGCCAGTTGCTCCCAGCTCCGGTTGTGCGGATGATACCAGTAGGTGCCGGCATCGCGAGCCCGAACGAGATACTCGAACTCCGCACCCGGCTCGACCGGATCCTGCGTCAGGCCGGCGACGCCGTCATACTGGTTGGCGATCCGGATGCCATGCCAATGCACCGTGGTCGGCTGCTCGAGACGATTGCGGAAACGGACCTTCAGCGTCTGGCCTTGCGGGATGCGCAGGACCGGTCCCGGGACGCCCCCGTCATAGCCCCAGATATCGGCAAGCGGACCGCCCTCCTCCCACAGCGAGGCCTTGCCGGGGCGGGCCGTAAGTTCCCGCCATTCCGTGGCGGCGGCGAAGGCAGGGCGACGCGGCAACAGCGCGGCCGCGCCGAGAGCCGCACCGCCTGCGAGAAAGTGGCGCCGGGCAAGGGCAAGGTCTGTCGTCATGGTCGCATCCGTCCACCTGTCACGGCGACCGCGCGATCCGGCCGAGGCACGGCGCGGTCCAGGCCACATGATGCGCCAGCTGCAAGCCTCAGTCGACGGTTTCCAGCACCCGCGCAGCGATCCCGGCCAGAACCGCCACGACGCAGGCCACCGCCATGACGAGGACAAGCGGCCAGATCGTGCCCGGCCACAACACGCCGGACAGAAGCCAGCCGGACAGTGCCGAGGCAATGGCGCCAGCCCCGATCTGCATGCTGCCGGTCAGGCCGGAGGCGGCACCGGCAAGATCCGGACGCACGCTCACCGCGCCGGCAATGGCATTGGGCAGCGACATGCCGTTTCCGACGCCAACGACAAACATCGGGCCGAACAGGGAGAGCGGATGCAGTTGCCCGCTCCAGAAGCAGGCGGCGATGGCGGCAACCGCGAGCGACAGGACCGTGTTGCCGCTGGTGATCATGCGGCCGATGCCGATGCGGGCGGAAAAGCGGCCGGAAATCCAGTTCCCGACCATGTAGCCGGCAGCGACCAGCATGAAATAGAGGCCATAGGTCGACGGCGTCATGTGCAGCAGTTCGGCGGCGATGAAGGGCGCGCCGCCCAGGAACGAAAAGAACACCGCCGAGGTGAAGGCAGAGGTCATGGCATAGCTGACGAAAACCGGCGAGCGAACCAGGGCCGCATAGCTGCGCGCCAGACCCGCCAGCCCGCCGCCCGAGGCGCGGTTGTGGTTGGTTTCATGCAGTTCGAACCAGGACCAGGCGAACACGAGGATACCCAGCACCACCATCAGGTAGGAGCTGGTGCGCCATCCGAAATTCTCGTCCAGCGTGCCGCCGATCACAGGTCCGACCATCGGGGCCACGGCGAGGCCCATGGTCACATAGCCGATCATGCTGGCCGCCTGGCTGCGATCGTAGAGATCGCGCACGATGGCGCGGCCAAGCACGATGCCGGCGCAACCGCCCACGGCCTGCAGCACCCGGCCGACCAGCATCACCTCGATCGTGTTGGCGACAGCGCAGACCGCGCTGCCCATGACAAAGATTGCGAGCCCCCAAAGGAGAACCGGGCGACGTCCGTGCCGGTCCGACAAGGGGCCGATGCCGATCTGCGCCACGGCAACCGCCGCCAGATAGAGCGACAGGGTCAGCTGCACCATGCCGGCGGTCGTGCCGAGAATGCCGACAAGTGTGGGCATGGACGGCAGGTAGATATTGAGAGCCAGCGGGTTGACTGCGGAAACGGCGACGAGAAGCGCAATCGACGGGCGACGCTCGGCCAGTGCCGAGGAAACACTTTTTGTCATGTGAACTGCTTTGTGGTCGGCGCCACATGCCGGTCAGGAACCAGGCCGCGCCGTCGTAGAAACTCAGGTCCGGTAGAGTTATCGGCCCGGATCGGCCGGGTCAAACGTCAACATCGCGGCGACGACGGCTTCCGCAGCGTCTTCCTGCAAAAGATGTCCGGCAGACGGGACGCGGATGAGCGGACGGGTGGATATGCGGGCGCAAAGCCGCTCGCCAGTCTCAACGGGGATCCAGGTGTCTTCCTCCCCCCAAAGCACCTGTACGGGGCACTCGAGCGGGGCATAGAGCGGCTCGATCTCGTCGGTGTAGCGCTGGTCCATCTGGGCAATCTGCCGGTAGAAGCCCGCCTGCCCCGTCTCGCCCTGCCAGGGCGCCATGTGGACGGCCAGGACCTCTTCCGACATGGGCTTGTGGGCCGCGCCCTGGATATAGGCGCGCAGCAGGGCGTCATGCGCATAGGCCGGCAGTCCGGCAAAGGCTTCCTCGTGCTTGCGCACATGGGCGACGAATGGCGACCCCCAGGGGCTGAGCGCGACCGCATCGAAGATCGTCAGGGAGCGATAGCGCAGCCCGTCGAGATAATATCCGCGCAAGGCGGTCGCTCCGCCGAAATCGTGACAGAGCACATCCGGGCGATGCAACTGCCAGTGGCGGAAAAGCGAGGCGAGAAGGCGGTTCTGAACGGCAAGCGAAACATCCTGTCCCGCCTCCATCTGCGAACGCCCGTATCCGGCCAGATCGAAGTAATGAACCTTCCAGCGGGACGCCAGCCAGGGCGCGATCCGGCGCCAGACCTGCGAGGAAAACGGCGTGCCGTGGATGAGGACCAGCGGAGGGCCATCTCCGATCGTGCCCCAGGCGATCCGTCGGCCTTCAAAGTCATGCGTCCTGTCGAGAGGCAGCATGAGGTCTCCTTTTCATATTGTCATTTAGCTAAATGACAATATGATAGCTGCATGCAAGACAGGTCAACCCAGATCAGGGCAATTTCCAGCGAGCAGAGGCTGGAGATCCTGAGGCTCCTGAAAACACCGAACGTGCACTTCGCCGCTCAGTGGTCGGCCGATCCGGCGGAGTTCGGTGTCTGCATGACGCTGATTGCCGAAGCGCTCGGCGTTTCCCAACCAACCGCGAGCCGTCATGTCGACCTGTTGCGCCAGGCGGGTTTCATCACCGTTCGGCGGAAGGGCAAATGGGCCTATTGCAGGCGGCAGGAGGGAGCTCTTGGCGACTATCTGTCGTGGATCTCAGAAACCCTTGGCGCAGAGGGCATCCCGGCCTGACGTCCTCGCGCTCGGGACGCGCAGAGGCAGGCGACCGGGTCACCCGCCTTTGCCGGCGTTCCTTGATTTTGCGCTACCCCTCACCTTGCAAAGACGCGCCGCAGCATGGCGCGAACGGCTTCGGCGCGCTGGCGGCGACCCCGCCGGGTGAGGCAGTTGATCTCGGCTGCAGTCAGGTTCAACGGGTCGAGCCGGGCGATGTCGAGATGGGTCATGTTCGCTCTCCGGTTGCGGCCGGCAACGTGCCGGCATTTCGTGGAGATAAACTGCCCGATTGCGATATCCGCGACAAACGCGTATTTTCCCTCAATCGAAACAAAAAATTTGAAGTGACATGCGGTACAATATTCCGGCGATGAACGCCTTGCGGGTGTTCGAGGCGGTCGCCCGCCACATGAGTTTCCAGCAAGCGGCGGACGAGTTGCACCTGACGCCGTCGGCGCTGAGCTACCAGATCCGGACGCTGGAAGACCAGCTCGGCCAGCCGCTTTTCGTGCGCGGCAACCGGGCGATCTCGCTCACGCCCGGAGGTCGCAAGCTGCTGCCGGCGGTGGAAGACGCGCTGGAGCGGATCGTGGAGGGCATCTCGGCGATCTCGGCCAGCCCCGACAACAACCGGCTGATCGTCTCCAGCGGCCCGGCCTTCGCGGCGAAATGGCTGGCACCAAAGCTGCGGCGGTTCGTCGACGCCCATCCCGATATCGAGCTTCTGGTCTCCGCCAACCTGCGCAACGTCGATTTCGCGCGGGACGATGCCGATGTCGGCATCCGCTTCGGGCTCGGCGATTACCCGGGGCTCGAGGTGGAACCGCTGGTCGACGAGGCGGCGCTGCCTCTGTGCGCGCCCGAGCTTGCCGCCCGGCTCAAGACGCCGGCGGACCTCGCTTCGGTCACACTGCTCCACGACGACAGCATCCGGCACCTTGCCGACGCGCCGAACTGGTCGCGCTGGCTCGCGCTTGCCGGAGAAGCCGGCGTCGATGCCTCGAAGGGCCTGCGTTTCACCCATGCCGACCACGGGCTCGATGCGGCAATCGAAGGCGCGGGGGTCGTGCTTGGCCGGCGAAGCCTGTCGGAAGCGGATATCCGGCACGGACGGCTGGTCGCGCCCTTCGGCCTTGAGCTGCCAATCCGGCCGAGGTTCTATCTCGTGGGCCCGCCGACGGCCTTCCGCCTGCGCAAGGTCATCGCCTTCCGCGACTGGCTGCGCAGCGAAATCGCGGCTTGCGGGAACGTCCCGGCCCGCTGACCGGCGGGTTCAGCGCGGCAGGTCGGCCTGCGCTGCGGGACCGGCCCCGCTCAGCAGCTTGCGCTCGCGCGCAAGGCTGTAGATGCCCGTGCCGACGAGCACGGCGATGCCGGCAAGGGTGAAGGTGTCGGGAATATCCCCCCAGACAAGGTATCCGATGACAATCGCCCACAGGATGATCGAGTAGCGGAACGGCGCCACCAGGGAGATGTCCCCGATACGCATCGCGTTGATGATACAGACGAAGCCGACGAGGATGAACCCGGCCGCCGTCGCCAGGAGCAGGAGGTTCCTCCCGCTCGGCATCACCCAGGTCTCGGCTGCGGACAGCCCCAGTCCCGTCACGGTGACACCGACAAGCGTTGCGAAGGTGACGCCGAGCGTCGGGATGTTCTTCGGCAGGACGCTGGTCGTCAGATCGCGCAGGGCCATGAGGAAGACGCCGGCAAGGGCAACGAGCGCCCAGGCGTCGAAGCCTTCCATGCCCGGCCGCACAATCAGCAAGACGCCTCCGAAGCCGATGGTGATGGCGGTCCAGCGGCGCCAGCCAACCGGAGCGCCCAGAAACAGCGCCGCCCCGGCCGTTACCAGCAGGGGCAAGGCCTGCAGGATGGCGGTGGCGTTGGGGATCGGCATGTTGAAGAGAGCTGTAAGGTATAGCAGCGTCGCGCTCACCTCGGCGAAGACGCGAAGACTGACCAGCCGGTTGAGCAGCAGTGGAAAGCGTTTGATCGTGCCGTTGGCGATGCACCAGACGAGCAGCAGCGAGAGCGCCATCGCCCCGCGCAGGAACATGATCTCGCCAAGCGGCAGGTCGCTGGACACCAGTTTGACGCAACTGTCGTTGAGGATGAAGCCCGCCATGGCGAACATCATGAAGACGATGGCCCGCCCGTTGTCCGAAAGGATCATGGTTCGCTTGTGCTTTCCTGCAATTTCTGCCGGAAACCGGCGGGCTTCGAAGATGGCCTAGTTTCGGCGCCGAATCGGAAGGTTTGTCAACAGGTTCTGAGGCTTCATCCGGACAGTGCCGTCCGGCCCCATGGACAGTCCCATCCAGACGGGCTTGCCCCGCATCGTCTCTATGAGATCGCCGCTCCGGTCGAAGTCGAGACGAAACAGGGCGATGATGCGCCCGAGCTCCGCCTCGTCGATCGGCGTGCCCTCATAAAGCGCGTTGAGAATACGGGTCGCCCCGGCGTCAAGGCCGACATGCCAGGACCAGCGCTCGTCGCGTATGGATTGCTGCGGCTGGACGCGCACTCCGGTGCCGTGGAAATGCGCGATCCAGCTTTCCAGGACCCGGGCAAAGGCATCGAGCGCCGGTTCGGTGAAACGGAAGTCGATGGCCGTGTCGAAACGGTCCGAGCGATCCCAGTAGATCCCCGCATTCTCCTCCGTCAGCACGTCCAGCGCCACGTCCCGCGTCGGCGTGCCGGCTTCCGCCAGCAAGGCTCCGAGCCCGCCGAACCCGCCGGTGCGCGAATAGGTCTCGACGATCTCGGCGTCGGCCAGCATCAGCTGCCCCTCCGCGGTGGTTACGGACTGTTCGCGGAACAGGATCTCCGCCGCGCGCAGGCGCATCGGGTCGGCGACCTTGCGCAGGACGTTGTGGGCGATCAGATGCACCAGCTGGTCGATGAACATCGGCGGGATGTCGATCGGGGCTCCGCCTGAAAAGAAGGCCGCATAACCGGCCTCGATGCTGCCGCTGGCCACAAGATGATCGCGAAAGCGCAGGATGAGGCGGTAGTTGTCGGCCGCGTCCGGATCGGCAATGGCGGCGAGGTCGGCGTCGTCGATGACGGCGAAGGGATCGCTCATCAAATGCTCGAACAGCCGGTGCTCGGCATCGCAGGACTCTTCCACCGGGTGGATTTCCGGCCGCGTGAAATAGGCCCGCAGGAAGTCCGGCGTGACTGCGAGCCATCCGTTGGCATCGCGTGTCACCAGGTGCATTCCCGATGATTTCCAGAACTGGCGCATCATTCGTCCTCGGTCACGTCCCAGATCCGGGCATGGGATTTGTCATCGGATGGCGTGACCAGATGGAACCGCTCGTGGATGGCTCCCTCCTCGTCGATTTCCCGCTGGATCGCCAGAAGGGCGTTGAGATCGAGTTCGGCGGCAAGCTCGCACGCATCGTCAATCTCGGCAGCGGCGACCGGCCGCGCGGCATCGAGAGAGGGAGCGCCGTGCTCGTCGATGAAATGCTGCGCCAACCGTTCTGTCAGCCGTTCGCGTTCCTCGGGCGAAAGGTCCGCCGGCGTTGCGAGCGTCGACCAGCCAAGGTTCTCCAGCGACAGGAAGCCCGAGACAAAGGCCTGCCGGATCTTTCCGGTCAGCCCCTCGTCCGTGTAGTTGCGAAAGGCGAAGGTGCCCGGAATGACCCAGTCCCCGGGCTCCGCCGCAAGCGGAAAGACATGTGTGTCCGAGACATCCAGACGGATGGCGCGCAACAACCGGGTCACGGGCGCATCTCCGTTTCGTCGAGACATGCCAGCGCGTCGTCAAGCGGGAGGGCGATCGTCTGCCCGCTGTCCGCGTTGTCGGGCTTCATCAGCAAGTTCCCTTCTTCATCGAGGCCGACGAACCGCCCGCTGCGGGGGCCGTCGCCGGTCTCCAGAACAATCTGCGCGCGGTAGCCGTCGGCACGGAACAGCCAGTTTTCCAGAACCGGCGCGAAGCCGTCGACATCCCAGGTGTGGATCCAGGTGAGAAGGTGGCGGGACAGCGACTCGACCGCCTGGGTGCGATCCAGTTCCGCCGCGCCCTCGTCGACAAGGCTCGTGAGATGCGGCACCTCGCCCGGTTCCAGCGGTCCTGTCAACGGCCCCAGCTGCAACGAGAGCCCCACGACAAGCCAGGCGGGAGCGCCGCTTTCGTCCAGCTCCGCGCTCTGCGCCAGCCTCGCCCGGCCGACGGCGGCCCCGTTCGCCCGCAGTGTTGCCGGCCAGAGATAGGTCAGGGCGATCTCCGGCGGGATCAGGGAGCCGATGGCATCCGTCGTCGCGACCATCGCCAGGAACAGCATTTCTTGAACCCGGTCGGCACCGACCTCCGGCTCGAGCACCAGGGCCAGTTCGATCCGCTCCAGCGAGCGCGACCAGACCAGGTCCCCGGCTCCCATCTCCCCGGTCCCGGCTCCGGCAACCGCCACCTCGAACGGCACGGTCCCGGCGGCAACGGGATGTCCGGCAAGCAGCGGAGGAAACACCGGGTCTGGCAAACCCATGCTCTCAAGTCCTGACATGAAACGCGAATCCCTTCGCAAACTGATTCAAGGCGTGGCCGGTGCCGCTGCCGGGCAAGTCTATCCCAGATCGATGCGCCCGGTGACGACATGCTCGAACTCCTGGCCGTCGATGGTCAGGACCACGCGCGCGGTCAGGCTTCCGCTTTCGGCGCCGGTATCGCGCACATGGGCCTCGATTGCCTGCTGCGAGGTGACGCCCACCTGCTTCAGGAACTTCCTGAGGGACATGTTGAACGTGTCATCGTCCATGGTTTTCTCCATCGGTTTCGGCGCGTCTTCACCCGGACCGTGAGGCCGGGCAAATCTGCCGGTTGAGAATTTGATTCAACGGCTTGCGGAACTGAATCCGAAAATCCGCGCAAGTCTCTGGTCAGTCGGGTTTTCCCAGCTCCACCTGAAGTTCCGATTCCGCACGCCGGACGGCAAGCACCCCCCTGGCATCGCGCCGTTCGAGGCGACCGCGAAACCCGGCGAGCTTGACCGCCGGAACGCCGTCGATCGACAGGATCACATCGCCCGGAAGCAGGCCTGCCCGCTGCGCCGCGCCGCCAGCCTCGAGCGAGACGACTTCCAGTCCTCCCTTTTGCGGGCCCGGCCGCGTCGGGCGCAGGCGGGCGCCAAGGCTGCGCCGGGGGCTTTCCGAGACGGCCGCAGCCTCGACAACACGCCGCGCAAGGGCGGCCGAAACCGCGAAGTTGACGCCGATATCGCCGTCGCCCGACTTGGTGAAGATCGCGGACAGAACCCCGACGAGGCGACCCTCGCCGTCCACCAGGGCGCCGCCCGAGGCGCCCGGATTGACCGCGGCATCTGTCTGGATGAAATCCTCCACCGCGTTGAAGCCGACGCCGCCGCGTGCCGTCGCCGAAACCACGCCGCAGCTCAGCGAGATGCCAAGGCCGAAAGCATTGCCGAGCGCGCAAACGGGCGCTCCCAGCGGCGGCTCCGCTCCGAATTCCAACGGCGCGAGTTCCACCGGCGCGCGCAGCAGCGCGAGATCCGTCGGGGCATCGCGAAAGGCGATTTCGGCCGCGACAACGCGGCCATCGGGAAAGCGCAGGCGGACCGACCGCGCGGCGCCGAGCACGTGATCGGCGGTGAGGAGCATCGATCCGTCGCCGATGGCGACGGCCGAGCCTTCCGGCTCTTCCGCATTGGCGCGCCCTTCGGGCCAGTCGGGCAGCACGGCGACGACCGCGGCCCTGGCGCGCTCAAGCACGGCTGCGTCCGGAAGCGGCGAGCGGGCCGTCGCCGCATGGCCGGCCGTGGCCATGATCGCCACCGCGCCCAGCACGGCACCGGTCGGTCTCGCCGCGCGCGAAAAAATCATTCCCCCGGCCGTTTGCCCGAATCCGGTGAAAGCCGAACGGCGCCCGGCGTGTCGGTCGAGTAGATCGCCGCGGAGGAGTAGTCCAGGCCGCGCGACAGATACGCCCAGGCTCCCGTCCCGATGACCGCAAGCGCCACGAGCGCACTCAGGAATGCCTTCATTGTTCCCGTTCCTTCCGTTCGCTCGGACCGCCTTCCGGCAGGGCCCGATCCGGCGCCGTTGCGCGTTTGAGAAATGACACCAGCGCATCGCGCTCCCCGGCGCTCTTCAGGCGCTGGATCGGCATCTTGGAACCCGGTGTCACGATATCCGGGCCATGGTCGAAGAGATCCGAGATCGTCT
Source organism: Stappia sp. (assembly GCF_965276915.1). Classification (GTDB taxonomy): domain Bacteria; phylum Pseudomonadota; class Alphaproteobacteria; order Rhizobiales; family Stappiaceae; genus Stappia. The sequence continues at coordinate 3,013,543 of NZ_OZ255709.1, read as the reverse complement.
GTTCGTTCCAGACGAAGTCGAGCCGTCGCAACGCCTCGGAATACGGATAGCCCGGCAATGTGCCGACCCGACGACCGAAGACACCGTAAAGCGTCGGGCCGGCACGATTTCCGTCATCCTGCGTGAGCGTATGACAGACGGAGCACTTTCGCGCGAACTGGCGCTCTCCCGGATCGTCGTCAGCAGCCACCTGAAAGCGGCGAGGGAAGTCGCTCGCGACCGGATCGAAAGGCTTGCGCGGGCTGATCTGCCAGGCGTTCACATGATCGTCGAGCCCGGAATAGAACGCGACCTCGCCGTCGCCCGTGAGCGCAAGTCCCCAGACCGGGCCGTAGGGGTTCTCGTATTCCTCCAGAAGTTCCCACGCATCGGTGGCGTAGACGCGGATGCGGCCGTCGCCGCCGCCGCTCGCCAGCCGCCTGCCATCCGGCGAAAGGGCGAGAGAGAGGACCGGCCGGGGGTGGGAGGCGAGCTGTTTCACGATCGTCCCGCTGGCGATGTCGATCACCGCGACGATCCCGTCCGTCGCGCCAAAGGCGATCTGCGAACCGCCGGCCAGGACACGCATCACGTTGATGCCCCAGCCATGCGAATGGATCTCGCGCCGCAACGCGCCGCTTGCGCGGTCGTAGACACGGATGCCGCCATCATAGGAAGCGGTGTAGACGCTTGTCCCGTCGGCGGAGAAGGCGGCCGCGTTGACGTTGCCCCGGTGCCCTTCGAGAACGGCCCGCTCGGTCAGGGACCCCTCGCCTATTTCGTAGATCCGGGCGGTGCGGTCCCAGGATGCGGTCACCGCGAAGCGGGCATCCAGGCTGACGCTGACGGCCAGCATCTTCTCGTCGCCGGTATCGACCCGGGCCAGCATCGCCCCGTCATCGAGGTTCCACAGGATGACCGCCCCGTCGTCGCCAACGGAAACGGCCCGCCCGCTCCCTGCGAAGCGGGCGTCATTGGCCGCCGCCTCATGGCCGATCAGGCGATGAACGATCTCGCCCGTTCCGGCCTCGATGCGCCAGAGGATGACGGAATAGTCGAACGACGTGGAAAGCGCCGCCGTCCCGTCCTGCGAAAGCGCGATCGACTTGACCGGTCCGCCGTGCCCTTCCAGGCGGTCCGGCCAGTCAGCCGGAACGGCAGCGGTCTCCCCGACGGGAGCCCCGCCTTCGGCCATCGCGGCGCTGCCGGCGAAAGCCAGGCCCGCCGTCGCGACGGCAAACAGGAACGCACGAACCGGACGACGCATCATGCGACCCATGCACCTACTCTGCAGGCTGCGCCGCCGGCGGATGCTTTTCCTCGCCCTGCCGGGCAAGCACTTCCTCGACCCAGAGCGAGTGATGCTCCTTTGCCCAGTTGAGATCGACCTCGCCGCTGCCCATCGCGTCGAAGGCGCCTTCCATGCCGATGGAGCCGATATAGATATGGGCGATGATCACGCAGATCAGGAACACGCTCATGATCGCATGCCAGAGGGAGGCAAGCTGTTGTTCCTGCAGCACGGTCAGGGCCGTCGGCAGTTCCGTGCCGAACACGGAGTTCACCGCCCCGAAGGTGCCGGAGAAAAAGTGCGTCGTGTAGGGGAAGAGCAGCGACCAGCCCGACATGGAGATGGAAATGCCGCAGAGGATCGTCAGCCAGAAAATCATCTTCTGGCCGGCGTTGAACTTCTTTGCCGGCGGATGCAGCTTTTTCGAGAAGATGCCGCCGCCCTGCAGGATCCACTTTATGTCGGTCGAGTGCGGCAGGTTGTGACGAACCCACATCGCGAAGATGATGACGAGGCCGGCCATGAAGGCGAAGGCAAGGTAGTTGTGAAGGTACTTGCCGAAAAGCGTCATCGCGCCGAAGGCGTCCGGCCCGATCACCGGCAGCAGGACATAGCGGCCATACATGACGTTGAGACCGGTCAGCGCGAGAATGATGAAGGACGAGGCCAGCAGCCAGTGGCCGAACCGCTCGACCGCCGCAAAACGCGTGATCTTCCGGTCGGAGCGGCCATGCTCGATCCGGATCCGGCCGCGAATGGCGAAGAAGATGCAGAGCACCACCACCATGGCAAGCAGCGCCCAACTGGCGTAAAGCGCCAGCGGCCCGTTGCGCAAGGAGCGCCAGAGCTCGCCTTCCGACTGCACGAGGGTTGCCGCGTTCTTGTCGGGAATGGACACGTTGCCGGCAACACCCTGCCGCACGGCGCGCCAGAGTTCCGTGTCGGAATTCGTGCCGAGCGTGTTGCCCGGGACCTGACCCTGGACTGGCGCTTCCGCCGCAGGATCGCCAACGGGCTGCTGCGCGCTGGCCGAGGTGCCGGCACCCTGAAGGACCATGACACCGAGGGCCATCGCAACCAGGGCCGCAAGGCCGCGCGACAGGAGCGCCCCGCCGATCCGTTGGGCGAAGCAGGCGATTGCCATTCCGTTCATCTTCTCTCCCTCCCCTGGCACTGCCGGGGCTTCACCGCCCGTGGCGCGCGCTCGTCTCCGTCCGACAGCGCCCGTCAAAAGCATTGGCTCTCAGAAGCGCTGACTGCCCGCGCGGTTCTGCAACTCGCGACGATCCGCCTCGCTCAAAGTCTCGTCGGGTGTGCCCTGGTAGACGCCCTTTTCCGTGTGCAGGGCACGGTTCTGTTCCTCGTCCCGGCATCCCGGAACAAGTGTGAGCGCAGCGCATGCAAGCACCGCCATGCCCCAGCCAGCCCTTCCCGATCTCACGTTCAGGTCTCCTTGTCGCTCCGCCATCCATCCGGACGGGATCTGCGCAATGTTAAAAGATCCGCTCCTCCCGCGGTATCCCGGGAGATAGCGGACAAAGCCTCGTCAGCAAGGAGACCGGTGACGGGTCTTGCCTTGCGCTTTCGAAAACAAAGGCGGCCATGAGCCGCCTTTGCCAGTTCCCGCCGTCCTGATCCCGACGGATCAGAAGCTCCCGGCTTTCTGCTCGTAAGCCGTGCCCCAACCCCAGGCACCGGACCCGAAACCGCGCGCCACGACGCGTTCGCGGTAGATCGCCGAGACGACGTCGCCATCGCCGGCGAGCAGCGCCTTGGTCGAACACATCTCGGCGCAGAGCGGCAGCTTGCCCTCGGCGAGACGGTTGCGGCCGTATTTGGCGAACTCGGCCGACGAATTGTCAGCCTCCGGACCGCCGGCGCAGAAGGTGCACTTGTCCATCTTGCCGCGCGAGCCGAAGTTGCCGGCCTGCGGATATTGCGGCGCGCCGAAGGGGCAGGCGTAGAAGCAGTAGCCGCAGCCGATACACAGGTCCTTGGAGTGCAGGACCACGCCCTCGTCCGACTGGTAGAAGCAGTCGACCGGGCACACCGCCATGCAGGGTGCGTCCGAGCAATGCATGCAGGCGACAGAGATCGAGCGTTCGCCCGGCTTGCCGTCCTGAATGGTCACCACGCGGCGGCGGTTGATGCCCCACGGCACCTCGTGCTCGTTCTTGCAGGCGGTGACGCAGGCATTGCACTCGATGCAACGCTCGGCGTCACAGAGGAATTTCATCCGTGCCATGATTTTTCCCCCTTACGCCACGCGCTCGATGCGGCAAAGCGTGGCTTTTGTTTCTTGCATCTGGGTGACCGAGTCGTAGCCATAGGTCTGGGCCGTGTTGGTGGCCTCGCCAAGGACATACGGGTCGGAGCCCTTCGGATACTTGTGACGCTGGTCCTCGCCCTGGAAATGCCCGCCGAAGTGGAAGGGCATGAAGGCGACGCCGGTGCCGACGCGCTCGGTCACCATCGCCATGACCTTGACCTTGCCGCCTTCCGGACCGTGCACCCAGACCATCTCGCCGTCGCGAATGCCGATATTGTTGGCATCGCGCGGATTGACCTCGATGAACATGTCCTGCTGCAACTCGGCCAGCCACGGGTTGGACCGTGTCTCGTCGCCGCCGCCCTCGTATTCCACGAGCCGCCCCGAGGTGAGGATCGTCGGGAAGTCCTTGGAGAAGTCGTTTTCCTGGATCGACTTGTATCGGGTCGGGACACGCCAGAAGGTCTTGTCCTCGTAGGTCGCGTACTTGTCGAGCAGGTCGCGGCGGTTTGTGTAGAGCGGCTCGCGATGCAGCGGCACCGGATCCGGGAAGGTCCACACGACGACACGGGCCTTGGCGTTGCCGTAAGGGGCGCAGCCATGCTTGATCGCGACGCGCTGGATGCCGCCGGACAGGTCGGTCTTCCAGTTGGTCTTCTCGCCGGCCACCGCATCGATCGCGGCACGCTCCTCCGCGGTCAGGTCCCCGTCCCAGCCCAGCTTCTGCAGCATGGCCATGGTGAACTCGGGATAGCCGTCCTCGATCTCCGAGCCGGTCGGCCAGGAGCCTTCCGCCAGGAGATTGTCGCCATCCTTCTCGACGCCGAAGCGGGCGCGGAAGCCCATGCCGCCCTCGGCAACCGGGAGCGAGGTGTCGTAGAGCACCGCCGAACCGGGATGGTTCATCTCGGCCGTGCCCCAGCACGGCCATGGCAGACCGTAGAAGTCGCCGTCGGCCGGCCCGCCGATCGCACGCAGGGTCGTGCGGTCGAACGTGTGCTGGTTGGCCATGTGCATCTTGAGGCGCTCGGGCGACTGGCCGGTATAGCCGATCGTCCACATGCCGCGGTTGAACTCGCGGGTGATGTCTTCGATGAGGGGCTCCTCGCCATTCACCTCGATGTTCTTGAACATCGTGTCGGCGAACCCGAACTTCTGCGCCAGCAGATAGGCGATGGTGTGGTCGGGCTTGGATTCGAACAGCGGATCGATGACCTTCTCGCGCCACTGGAGCGAGCGGTTCGACGCCGTCACCGATCCGGAGGTCTCGAACTGGGTGGTTGCCGGAAGCAGGTAGACGCCGTCCTTGCGGTCATGCATCACCGCCGACATGGTCGGGAACGGATCGATGATGACCAAAAGGTCGAGCTTCTCCATCGCCTGCTTCATGTCCGGCAGGCGGGTCTGGGAGTTCGGGGCGTGGCCCCAGAACACCATCGCCCGCGTGTTGTCCGGCTGAAGGAGGTTTTCCTTCTCCTCAAGCACGCCGTCGATCCAGCGCGACACCGGAATGCCGGTCTCGTACATCATCGCCTTGTCGGCACCGTCGGCGCCCTTCATCGTGGCGAAGCGGGCGGCCAGATCCTCGAACGGAACATCCCACACGCGGGCCCAGTGCTTCCACGAGCCTTCGGCAAGGCCGTAATAGCCCGGCAGCGTGTCGGCGAGCACGCCGAGATCCGTCGCACCCTGCACATTGTCATGGCCGCGGAAAATGTTGGTGCCGCCGCCCGACTTGCCCATGTTGCCAAGCGCCAGCTGGAGCGCGCAATACGCACGGGTGTTGTTGTTGCCGTTGGTGTGCTGCGTGCCGCCCATGCACCAGATCAGCGTGCCGGGACGGTTGTTGGCGAGCGTGCGGGCAACGCGCTTCAGCTGCGAGCCGGGAACGCCGGTGACGCGCTCGGTCTCCTCGGGCGTCCAGTTGGCGACTTCGGCCTTGATCTGATCCATGCCCCAGACGCGCTGGCGGATGAATTCCTTGTCCTCCCAGCTATTCTCGAAAATGTGCCAGAGAATGCCCCAGATCAGGGCGACATCCGAACCGGGCCGGAAGCGCACATATTCGGAGGCATGGGCCGCGGTACGCGTGAAGCGCGGATCGCAGACGATCAGCGGTGCCGCGTTCTCCTCCTTTGCCTTCAGCACATGGAGGAGCGAAACGGGGTGCGCCTCGGCCGGATTGCCGCCGATGATGAAGATCGACTTCGAGTTGTGGATGTCGTTGTAGGAATTGGTCATCGCGCCGTAGCCCCAGGTGTTGGCAACACCTGCGACCGTGGTCGAGTGACAGATACGGGCCTGGTGGTCGACATTGTTCGTGCCCCAGAAGGCGGCGAACTTGCGGACCAGATAGGCCTGTTCGTTGTTGTGCTTGGCCGAGCCGAGCCAGTAGACGCTGTCAGGTCCGCTTTCGTCGCGGATCTTCATCATCTGGTCGCCGATCTCGTTGATCGCCTGCTCCCAGGAGATGCGCTCCCACTTGCCGTTGACCATCTTGGTCGGGTATTTCAGCCGGCGCTCGCCATGCGCGTGCTCGCGCACCGAGGCGCCCTTGGCGCAATGGGAACCCAGGTTGAAGGGGCTGTCGAAGCCCGGTTCCTGACCCGTCCACACGCCATCCTGCACTTCCGCCAGAACGGTACAGCCGACCGAGCAATGGGTGCAGACCGACTTCCTGATCTCGACCTTGGCATTGGTCGGTCCGGCCGCCTCCGCCTTGCGCACCATGCCGCCGGTCAGGGCGCCGGCAGCCGCCAGGCCGCCTGCGGCAAGACCGGACCTGCGCAGAAAGCTCCGGCGGTCCATCGCGCTGGCGCCGATTGCCTCAATGGCAGAGGCCAGGCTGGCACGGCGCGCCACGCCGCTCGTCTTTTTCCTCAGCATCACGTTTCTCCCTCGAATGCGCGACAACGGCGCTGCTTCCGCCTTGTCGCGCCGGGCGCCCTTGCCCGCTTCGGGGCGAACGCCTCAACAACTCGCTTCAAGCATCGGCCACCTTGGCAGGAGGCCACGACCCGGGACCTGAAACGTCAGAACCGCGCGGTGTCGTAGAAAGTCTTGACGTGCTCGGTCTCGCGGTAACCCGCGGCGGTCTCCGAAACCGGAGCCGCGGCTTGCGCCTCGCCGGTAACCAGCGTCGCCGAACCGGCCACGGCGCCAAGTCCGGCAAGTTTCAGAAAGCTGCGCCGATCCGCTTCAATGGCTGTGTCTTTCCGTTTCATGACACCCTCTTCGGTCTGTTCAGTTCTTGCGTTGCCGGACGGACCAGCCCGTCCTTCTCAAGTTCCGGCGACGCCGCCCCGGCCGCTGGGCCCGGGAAACGCGGCCGCAATTCCTATCCTGCCTGCCGCTGCTGCGAAAACAGCCGGTCGGCCTCGTCCTCAAGATCGATGAACACCCTGCCCGACTGCCCCAGCGCCGCGTAGAGCGCGCTGGTCGACGTCCCGGCCAGATCCTTGAAGAAATAAGGCGCCCACGCCGCGACATGCGCCCTGAAGAAGGTGCTCGCGGTGGTCGGGTCGCCGTCGCCATAGGCCCCCTCGACGAGACCGGCCATCATCTCGCACAGAGCGGCGATATGGTCTTCCGGCTCGCTGACGTCGGGACTGCGCTCGATCCCGAGCCGGCGCATTTCCTGGCGCAGGAGGGCAAGCGGCTTCTCGTTCAGGAAACCGGTCAGGTAATAAGACGCATAGGGAACCAGTTCGCCCCGGCCCACGCCGATAAAGAGATCGTGGTAATCGCGGCGAAGCGCTTCGGGGTCGGCCACGCGGGCCTCGGCGGAAAGCTGCTGCAGCGCCGCGCCAAGGGGCCCCTCGATCACGGGAAGAGCGCCAACGACCTCGAGCCAGTCACGTCCGACGGGAGCTTCCAGCGCAGTGGCGAGCAGACGATAGACGATCGCGCGCTCGCCATCCTCGGCAGCAACGTCGGCCCGTCTTGTCTGTGCTTCCATGTCGGACGGCACGCGGCCAGCCGACTCCGGCTCAAGCGTCATTCAGATCAATCTCCCTCTTCTTGAAGATTGTCATTTTGACCGGGTGGTTGCAAACGAATTCAGTTTTGCGGCGCCAACCATTTTTCGTGTCATTTCATACGCATAGACAGGTTTTTTGGTACAGAAAGACATGAAATGACACAAATCACATACTCGCACATGTTGCTGTGCAGCATTTCCGTCTCGCGTCGCGGCTGATTTGGTTCCGGCAATTGACCAGACGATCAACAGTTTACCTGAAGTAGAAAAGATGATGTTTCAATTCATGTTTTCGATGCCCGCAATGGACGCGCCGAAAAACCGCAGGTTCACGGCTTCCGGCCCGCCTCGGGCGCGAATCGAAATCCCTCCCCCGAGCCGGGCGGTTCCCGTGCGGGATCGCCGGAACAGCCGCCACGGCCGGACGAGGCGCCGGGCGAGGCGCCAGGAGCGCCTCAGCTTTCCATGACGATGCGCGGCGCGGCGCGGTGTCCATCGTCCCGGTTGCGTTCGATCTCTGCCCAGACCCTGGTGGCAATGTCCCTGTAGACGGCGGCGTGCGGTCCGTCGGGCGCGGTGACGGTCACCGGTGTGCCGGCATCGGAACTCTCGCGGATCGCCATGTCGAGCGGCACCTCGCCGAGGAAGGGCACGCCCAGCTTCTCCGCTTCCGCGCGGGCACCGCCATGGCCGAAAATGTCATGCCGGCCGCCACAGTCCGGACACAGGAAATAGCTCATGTTCTCGACGATGCCGAGCAGCGGCACGTCCACCCTGCGGAACATGTTGAGACCCTTGCGCGCATCGATCAGCGCCAGATCCTGCGGCGTCGAGACGATGACGGCACCGGCGAGAGGCACGTTCTGCGCCATGGTGAGCTGCGCATCGCCCGTGCCCGGCGGCATGTCGACGACAAGCACGTCGAGTTCGCCCCAGGCAACCTCGCGCAACATCTGGGTGATCGCCGAAATCACCATCGGCCCGCGCCAGATCATCGGCGTTTCCTCGTCCACCAGGAAACCCATCGACATGACCTTGATCCCGTATCCCTCGAGCGGCTTCAGGATGCGGCCGGAGACCGGCTCGGGCCGGCCGGAAACACGGAAAAGACGGGGAATGGACGGGCCATAGATGTCCGCGTCGAGCACGCCGACCTTCAGGCCGTTCGCCTGGAGCGCCAGCGCCAGGTTGCAGGTGGTGGTGGACTTGCCGACGCCGCCCTTGCCGGACGCGACGGCGATGATCGACTTCACGCCGGGAACCCCGGGCTTGGCGGCAGCGGGCTCGGCAGCCTGCGCCCTGCCCTGCATGGGCGGAGGCACGCTGGCCGCATCGCGCGCGGCGGGTGCCGGGCGAACCGGTGACGCGTCCGCGGCCGGCCGGGGCGATGCCCCTGCCTTGCGCTCAGAGGTGAGTGCCGCCAGCACCTTCTCGACCCCGGGAAGCTTGCCGACCACCTTTTCGGCAGCCTGGCGCAGGGGCTCGAGATCCTGCGCGCGTTCCGCCGGGACCGTGATCGAGAAGATCACCCGCCCTTCGGAGATGAAGATATCCGACACCAGCCCCAGAGAGACGATGTCGCCCTCGAGATCCGGACCCTTGACCTTCGACAGTTCCGCCAGAACCTCGTCACGCGTCGGCATCCCGTCCCCCTTCTTCTTCCAGAACATCACAACATTCCCGTGCCCGATCAATCAGCCGGGAACGTAAGGCCGCAACGGGAAAGGTCAATCGCTTTCGCCGGCGGCACATCGCATCAGGCGGCCAGCCGGATCGGTAAACGAAGTTTTCAGCACATCGACAAAATGTGATGAAAATCGACGACTTTTTGCGTCCCCGACCGCATTCCTTAACCGTTCCGCGAAGATTTCACTGGCAGAATTCCAAACCAGGGACGGGCACACCGGAAGGACAAGGATCCGGGAAATGAGTATCAATGCAATCTGCTACGCCGCACATATCGACTGGACCTCGGTTCATCGCCCGGTCGAAACCGAAATCGAGCACATGCTCGGCCGCGCAAGGCGGCTGAACCGCCTGAACGGTGTGACCGGGGCGATCCTGCTCTATCGCGACCATCTGGTGCAGTGGCTGGAAGGCGAGCGTGGCGGTCTCGTCGACAGCCGCGACTGCGCCTCGCGCGACGCCCGGCTTTCCGGGCTTTTCACCCTGTGCGAGGGGCCTGTTTCGGAACGGCTTTTTCCGCATTGCTGGCTTTACTTCGCCGACTATCGCCTTGATGACGCCGTGCCCGGCGGCCTGCTCGGCCGGCTCGCCAATGCCCCCGTGCCGGTCGATCTTCCGGAGATGGCCGGCGCCATGGCCGAAGTGGCGCGCGTCCTGGAGCCCGCCCGCTTCACCCATGCGGCGATGCTGGTCTGAAATACGGATGTCGCGGCGTCCTTGCTTGCCGTCAAGTTAATGGCAACACCCGAGAATCCGCGATCCGGCTTACCGAAAGCCAAGGTGTTGCTTCTACAGTGACTGCCAAGAACACGAACATGATCGAGGCAGTCCGATGAGTATCACCCGGTTGAGCTACCGGAGCAGGATCAACTTCAGCACGATGACGCTCTCCTTCGACGAGGAGATCGAGCGCATCCTGTCACGCTCGCGGACCAACAATGCAAAAGCCGGCCTGAGCGGGGCGCTGCTGCTGGCCGGCAACACCTTCCTCCAGATGATCGAGGGACCGGAACCGGCCGTGCTGGAGGCGCTGGACCGTATCAGCGCCGACCCGCGCCACGGCGATTTCGCCGTCATCGACCAGCGCACCGACACCGCCCGCCTGATGCCCGCCGACCCGCTCTTCTTCTGCGACGCCTCGGATGCCTGCGACAGCGTGCTTTCCAGCCTCTATATCCCGATTGCCCATTCTCCCGAACTCGTCCGGTACGACGACCTCGTGTCGGTGATGATCTTCAGCGCGACGCGGGTCGCGCGGCGGCACATGCGGAACAGGGCCCTGTCCGCGTAAGTCCGAGCGACACAGGTTTCCACGACGAACAGCCTTCGTGGCGCTTGCCAGCCATGCCTGTCCTTCCCTACCTTGTGCCGACGCAGGACCGCCGGGACCGGCCCGCCATCGTGGCGCGGGCCGCGGAAGGAAAAATCAGTGGACATCGCAGACAGACGCGACCGGATGCCGGACCGATTGCCGGATTTCCTCGTCAAGCCAGACCCGCAGGACGCACGGCTTTCGACGCCGGTCACCGGGCGCGACCAGAACGGAACCGAGGTCGATATCCGCGTTGTGAACGAGCGCGCGCTGACGCTCTATCTCAACGCCCAGGAGATCGTCACCATGATGACGATCGGAGACCGGCCGGACCTTCTGGCCGTCGGTTACCTCCTCAACCAGAACATGCTGAAGGCCGACGACCGGATCACCGGGATCGACCATGACGAGGATCTCGACGTGGTGGTCGTGCGCACCGAGCGCGAGACGAACTACGAGGAAAAGCTGAAGAAGAAGGTCCGAACCTCGGGCTGCGCGCAAGGGACCGTTTTCGGCGACGTGATGGAGCGGTTCGACGAGATCGCACTCGATCCGGAGGCCCGCCTGCGCACGTCCTGGCTCTACGCGCTGACGAAGAAGATCAACACCCAGCCCTCGCTGTACCTGGAAGCCGGCGCGATCCATGGCTGCGTGCTGTGCCAGGAAGACCGCGCCGTCGCCTATATGGAAGACGTCGGCCGCCACAACGCGGTCGACAAGATCGCCGGCTGGATGTGGCTGAACGATATTTCCCCGGCGGACAAGACCTTCTACACGACCGGCCGGCTGACGTCCGAGATGGTCATCAAGACGGCGATGATGGGCATTCCGATCCTGGTCTCGCGCTCCGGGTTCACCGCCTGGGGGGTGGAGCTTGCGCGCCGCGTCGGCCTGACCCTCATCGGGCGGGCACGCGGCCAGCGTTTCGTGGTGCTGTCGGGAGCCGAACGGGTCGTCTACGACATGGACGCGAGCGAAGCGGGCGGCGAGGACGCCAGACACCGGCGCAAGGGCGCGCGCAACGCGGAAGATGCCGCATGACTGCCTCTTCCCTTGCAGGCTGCATTCTGGCCGGCGGACTGGCTCGCCGGATGGGCGGCGGTGACAAGACGCTGCTGCCGCTTTCCGGCGCGCCGATGCTGTCGCGCATCATCTCCCGGCTGGAATGCCAGGTCGGCGCGGTCGTGCTCAACGCCAATGGCGATCCCGGACGCTTCTCGGGGTTCGGATTGCCGGTCGTTGCCGATCCGATCGAGGGCTTTGCCGGACCCCTTGCCGGCGTCCTGGCCGGCCTGCGATGGGCGCGCGCCCATCACGGCGAGGCACAGGGCGTGATCTCGGTGGCCGGCGACACGCCGTTTTACCCTGCCGACCTTGCCGCGCGTCTCCTCGATGCGCGCGGCCCGGACGCGGAACGCATCGTGCTGGCACGTTCGGACGGGCACATGCATCCGGTCTTCGGCTACTGGCCGGTGTCGGTCGCGGATTCGCTCGAGCGCTTCCTGCGCGAGGGAACGACGCGCAAGGTGCTCGCCTTTGTCGACCTTCATCCCAACACGACCGCGGACTTCACCCCCGAGCCCGGAGCTGCCGATCCGTTCTTCAACATCAACACGCCGGAAGACCTGGAAGCTGCCGAGACGCGGGCAAGGGACGAGGCATGAGCGCGGCGCACAAGGCCCCGGTATTCGGAATCGCCGGCTGGAAGAACTCCGGCAAGACAACGCTGACCGAACGGCTGGTGGCCACGATCTCGGGTCGCGGCTTCAAGGTCGCGACCGTCAAGCACGCGCACCACGCCTTCGACATCGACCAGGAGGGCACCGACAGTCACCGGCACAGGGCCGCCGGCGCCATCGAGGTCGCCCTCGTGTCGAGCCGCCGCTGGGCGTTGATGCACGAGCTGCGCGGCGCGCAGGAACCCTCGCTCGGCGAGATCCTCGAGCGGCTGTCGCCCTGCGACATCGTGCTGGTCGAGGGCTACAAGCGCGAAGGACATCCCAAGATCGAGCTGCGCCGCCATTCAACGCTGAACGCGGAGCGACTGGCGGACGGCGATTCGAGCGTCGTTGCCATCGCCACCGACAAACCGGCGGCGGAGACGCGGCTTCCCGCGTTCGACCTCGACGACATAGAAGGCATCGCCGACTTCGTGCTTGCCACCTGCGGATTGCGGAAAGTCGCCGATGACCCCGTCTAGACGCCTCCTCGACGACTGTTTCCTGCACGACCGCGACCGGTTGCGCCATGACGATGCGCTGGCCATCCTGAGGGACCGCGTCTCGGCGACCGTCGGGCACGAGACGCTCGATCTCGCCGTGGCGACCGGGCGCATCCTGGCCGATCCCGTCCGTGCGGGGCACGATGTCCCGCTTGCCGACAATTCCGCCGTTGACGGTTATGCGTTCGCGCAAGCCGACCACGGGCGAACCGGTGGGCGCTTCCCCGTTTCGGCGCGGATACCGGCGGGACATCCCTCCCCGGCTTCGCTCCTGCCGGGAACGGCCGCGCGCATTTTTACCGGTGCGGTGATGCCCGCCGGCGCCGACACCGTCGCCATGCAGGAAGACTGCGACCTTGACGAGGGCGGCCATGTCGTCCGGATCCCGCCAGGCCTGAAACCCGGCGCCAACCGGCGGCGTGCCGGCGAGGACCTGAAGGCCGGCGACGTGCTGGTTGCCCCCGGCACGCGGCTGAGACCGCAGGACATCGCGGCCATCGCCTCGACCGGAACGCCGCGCATCAACGTCTTCCGCCCGGTGCGCGTTGCGCTTGTGTCGACCGGCGACGAGATCCGCCGCCCCGGAGATCCGCTGCCGGATGGCGGCGTCTATGACAGCAACCACTATCTCCTGTCCGGCCTGCTTGCCGGCTTTGGCGTCGAGATTGCAGACCTCGGCGTCCTGCCGGACGATGCCGCCCACATCCGCCGGACGCTGGAACGCGCTGCCGCGACCCATGACGCGATCATCTCGACCGGCGGCGCCTCGCGCGGGGAAGAGGACCACTTGGTCGAGGCGATCGACGCACTCGGCACCCGGCACATGTGGCAGCTCGCGATCAAGCCGGGGCGGCCGATGAATTTCGGCCAGATCGGCGACTGCGTCACGCTCGGCCTGCCGGGCAACCCGGTGGCGGCGATGATCTGCTGCCTGCTCTATGTTCGCCCCGTGCTGTCGGTTCTCGGCGGCGGCGCCTTCCTGACCCCGAGACGTTTCCAGGTGCCGGCCGCCTTCTCGGTGGAGAAGAAGAAGCCCGATCGGCGCGAGTTCTACCGCGGCATCCTGGCAAGCGACGACACGGGGCGCACGGTCGTGCGCAAGTTCGCGCGAGACGGATCGGGGCTAATCACCTCGCTGCGCGAGGCCGACGGCCTCATCGAGATTTCCGAGGAGACGACGCGGATCGACGAAGGCGAACTCGTCAACTTCATCTCCTTCGCGGAATTCGGCATCCCCGCGAGGTAAGGGCGGGACCACCTTCCCTTGCGAAAGGTCCCGCTCCGATCCGAAATCGAAGGTGTCTTCGCCACGACGATGGGGACAACGCAACGTAAAGCTGTTGAAATCCATTTGATATTGATGGGAGTATGCAGGCTGATCCGAAGGAGCGCGAAGCCGCTTCACGGCAATAACCGGAATTGCAGGGGACATCAGATGCGTTTCATGAAACTCGCGGCGGCAGCCGCTCTCGTTCTTGCGGCAGTCGGCGGCGCCGAGGCCAAGGACTGGACCAAGGTACTGATCGGCACCGAGGGCGCCTATCCTCCCTTCAACAACCTGACCTCCGACGGCCAGCTCGTCGGCTTCGACATCGACATCGCCAAGGCGCTTTGCACCGAGATGAAGGTCGAGTGCGAGTTCGTCGTGCAGGACTGGGACGGCATGATCCCGGCGCTTCAGGCCGGCAAGTTCGACGCCGTGATCGCCTCCATGTCGATCACCGAGGAGCGGCTGCAGAAGGTCGACTTCACCAACAAGTACTACAACACCCCGCCGGCGATCATCGTCCCGAAGGACAGCGACATTTCGGCCGCCACCAAGGAAGCGCTGGCCGGCAAGCTGCTGGGCGCCCAGTCCTCGACCACGCATTCCAACTATGCCGAGGCCAAGCTGGGCGATGCCGAGCTGAAGCTCTACCCGACGCCTGACGAGTACAAGCTCGACCTTGTCTCGGGCCGTATCGACGCCGCCATCGACGACGTCGTCGTGCTGTCCGAGTGGCTCGGCACCGACGACGGCGCCTGCTGCAAGCTGCTTGGCACGCTGACGCCGGATCCGGTGATCAACGGCGCAGGCGCCGGCATCGCCATCCGCAAGGGCGAGGACGACCTCAAGGCGATGTTCAACACGGCCATCGAGGCCATCCGCGCGAATGGCACCTACGAGAAGATCCAGGGCCAGTATTTCGACTTCGACGTCTACGGCGGCTGAAGAGCGTTGAAACACGCAAGGCGGCGGACCTCCGCCGCCTTGCGCCTGAACGCGGTTCCGGCGCATGGATGAAGCCCTCACACTGATATCGTTCGGCCCGGAAGGATGGGGCGACGAGATCGCGCGCGGCGTGCTGATCACCGTGAGCCTGGCGCTGGCCTCGCTGCCCTTCGGCCTTGTCATCGGCTTCCTCGTCGCGCTGGCCAAGAATTCCGGCGACGCATCGCTGCGCAATGCCGCGAATATCTACACCACCATCTTCCGCGGACTGCCGGAGCTGCTGACGCTGTTCCTCGTCTATTACGGCGGCCAGATGCTGCTGAACGAGATCGCCCGGCTCTTCGTCACGGGCGCGACGGTTGATGTGAACTCCTTCATCGCCGGCATGGTCGCCCTGTCGCTGGTGTTTTCCTCCTATGCCTCGGAAGCGTTCCTCTCCGCGTTTCGCGGCATCCGGCAGGGTCAATACGAAGGCGGCTATGCGCTCGGCCTCAGCCGCCGCCAGACGATGAACCTCGTCATCATGCCGCAGCTCATCCGGCTCGCCCTGCCGGCACTCGGCAATCTCTGGCTGATCCTGCTCAAGGAGACGGCCCTTGTCTCGGCCATCGGTCTTGAGGACCTGCTGCGCTGGGCGGGCATTGCCGCCCGCGTCACCAAGGAGCCCTTCCTGTTCTTCGGCAGCGCATGCCTGATCTATCTTGCCCTGTCGATGATCTCCTCGATCGGGTTGAGACGCATCGAGATCTGGTCGAAACGCGGCGAGGCGGCGCGATGAGCTGGGTCAGCACCGAAACCCTCCCCGCGCAGCCAGCACCGCCCGCTCGCCAGGATGGCTGGAGCGCTGCCCGCATCGCCGGCAACGTCTTGATGGCACTGTGGATCGTCGCCGGCACCTATCTCGCCTACTACCTCGCCAGCAACGTGATGTCGGATTACGTCCGCAACTACTGGGACGACTATCTCGACGGTATCGTCATCACGCTGCAGCTGGTCGGGATCTCGATGGTGACCGGCGCGCTGCTGTCGCTGCCGGTCGCGCTGGCGCGGTCCTCGCGCAATCCCTTCGTCTCCGGCATCGCCTATGCCTATGTCTATTTTTTCCGCGGCACGCCGCTGCTGGCGCAGACCTTCCTGATCTACTACGGCGCCGGCACGTTCCGGCCGTTCTTCAGCGATCTTGGCCTGTGGTGGTTCTTCCGCGACGCCTGGTATTGCGCCATCTTCGCGTTCACGCTGAACACCGCTGCCTATCAGGCGGAGATCCTGCGCGGCGCCGTCCAGAACATCGACAAGGGCCAGTGGGAGGCATCTTCCGCGCTTGGCATTTCAAGGTTCGTCACCTTCTGGAAGGTGATCCTGCCGCAGGCGCTGATCGTGGCGCTGCGCCCCTATGGCAACGAACTGATCCTGATGATCAAGGGCTCGGCCATCGTCTCCCTGGTGACCGTTTTCGACCTGATGGGCGAGACGCGGCGGGCCTATTCGCGCACCTTCGACTTCCAGGCCTATATCTGGGCCGCCGTTCTCTACCTGGTGGTGGTGGAGATCCTGCGCCGGATCTGGGAGCGGCTCGAGACGCGGCTGACGCGGCATCTCAAGCGCAGCTGATCGACACCTTTTTCAAGGTCTTCTCCTATCCGTCATTGCGGAAACCGTCCGTCGCGGATACCGCTTGGCGACCCTTTTCCCTCGCGGAGGCATCCCATGTCCGACAACAGCAGCGGCAAGCTCGCGCCGGCCTCCCTTCTCGCCCATGGCGGCGGTGGCATCGATCCGGCAACCGGCGCCGTCGTGCCGCCGATCCACACGGCGACAACCTTTGCCCGCGACACGGAGTACCGGCTGACCAGCGCCGCGCATATCTATTCGCGCGACGACAATGATCTCGTCCGCCAGATCGAGAGCCTGATCGCCCGGCTTGAGAACGGCGCAGACACGCGGCTCTTCTCCTCCGGCATGGCGGCGATTGCCGCGACCATCCGCACCGTGCGCCCCGGCGGCACGATCCTGGCGCAATCCGGCATCTACTGGGGCACGACCTCATGGCTGCGCAAGCACTGCGCCCATAGCGGCATCGCGCTGATCGAGGCCGACGCATCCGATACCGAGCGCTTCCGCGAGACGCTGCGCGAAAGCGGCCCGGACCTGGTGTTCCTGGAAGCCCCGTCCAATCCGTGGCTTGCCGTCGCCGACATCGCCGCGATCAGCGAAACCGCTCACCAGAGCGGCGCGGTCGTCGCGGTCGACGCCACCGCGGCAACGCCATTGCTGATGAAGCCGCTTGATCTCGGTGCCGACATCGTCCTGCACTCGGCCACCAAGGCGATGAACGGCCATTCCGACGTGCTCGCCGGCGTTGCCTCCTGCCGCGACGCCGACAGCGACGCCTGGCGCTTCATCCGCGAGGAGCGCCATGATGCGGGCGCGGTGCTGGCACCGTTCGAGGCCTATCTGCTGCTGCGCGGCCTTCGCACCCTGTCGCTGCGCATGGAGCGGATGTGCGCCAGTGCCCAGGCGCTCGCCGAAAGGCTGGACCGGCATCCGGCCGTGGAAACCGTTCTCTATCCGTCCCTGCGCGGCCATCCGACCCATGCCGCGGCCAAGGCCCAGATGCAGGGCGGCTACGGCTACCTGATGTCGATCCTTGTCAGGGGCGGTGCCGAAGATGCGCTTGGCGTCGCCGGGCGGCTGCAACTGATCAAGCGGGCAACCTCGCTTGGCGGCGTCGAAAGCCTTGTCGAGCATCGGCACACGATCGAGGGCGATGCGACCGGCGTTCCGGTCAATCTCCTGCGGATCTCCATCGGCATCGAGGATGTCGCCGACCTTGCCGCCGATCTCGAGGCGGCGCTTGCTCCCCTCACGCCTGGATAGGCGTCGTTCCGGGCTCGATATCGCGGTGGCTTCGGATCCAGGACAGAAACGCTTTCAGCGGCGGGCGCTGGACCCCCGGCCGGGTGACCAGGTGATAGCCGTTGCCCGGCAGCACGTCCTCGAAGAGAACCCGAAGCGCGCCCGAGCGGATGTCCGGCTCGATGAAGGCGCGCGCCGTCGCGCTCACCCCCTCGCCGCGCCGCAACCCCTCCAGCATCATGTAGCCGGGCAGGTGCAGGATGTTGAGGCTGCCCGTCGAGACGACGCCCTGCCGGTCGAGCCACTGGGCGATCTCGTGCGTGCCTATCTCCTGCAGCCAGGGAAACTCCTGCAGCTTCGCCGGATCCGGATAGTCGGCATCGCCGACCAGCGAGCGCGCCGCCACGATGACGAAACTGGTGAAGAGGAGCGGTTCCGACTGTAGCCCGCTCCAACGCCCCTGCCCGTAGCGAATGGCGATATCGACGCCCCCCGGCTCCATCTCGACAACTTCGGCCGTGGGATTGAGCATCAACTCGACCTCCGGATGGCTGTGCCTGAACTCGGAGATGCGCGGCATCAGCCAGCTGACCCCGAAGGCCGGGGTCATCGTGACCTGCAGCGGACGGGCCATATCCGCGCGGGCGAGTTCGTCGACAGCCCGGCGCATGATCGAAAAGGCCTCGTCGAGGTTCTCGGCAAGGCCGCGGCCCTCTCGCGTCAGCGCGATGCCCCGCCCCTGACGCACCACCAGCTGGGTGCCGAAGAACGCCTCAAGAGCCCGAACCTGCTGGCTTATCGCGGCGTGGCTGACATTGAGTGTGCGGCCGGCCCCGGCCAGCGTCCCCGTCTCGGCGACGGTGGCAAAGGCGCGCAGACTGGCGAGCGATGGCATCCGGCTCCACTCCATATGTCACCTCAGCTTACATTTTATCATCTTTCCTGAGTGGCATGTTTTGCCGGAAACCGCAATCATCCGGGCATCACGACGACACGAGGAGACAAAACGATGATCGGTATTCTCGCGGAAACTTTCATGACCGCCACCCGCTCCGAGGACCGCTCCCGGGTACAGGCGTATCCCGCCAAGGTCTTGTTCGCACAGGACGGCCGCCCCCGCTTCGAACACGGGCGCGAGGTGACACCGACCCGTTGATACGGGAACAGCACCTTTGGCATCCCTCCCCCTGACTCGCCCCGTTCGATGCGCTAAACAGGAGGCGACTGACACGTTCGGTCGCCTCCTTTTTTATCGGCGGGGCGGCCACATCCGGAAATCCCGAAGGGAGGGGCGCAATGGCGAAGGTTGCATTCATCGGACTTGGCGTCATGGGGTACCCCATGGCCGGCTATCTCAAGAGCCGCGGCGGCCACGAGGTTACCGTCTACAACCGCACCGGTGCCAAGGCGGAGAAATGGGCCGGCGAGCACGGCGGCACGCACGCGGCCACTCCGGCAGCAGCAGCCGAGGGTGCCGACTTCATCTTTGCCTGCGTGGGCAATGACGACGATCTTCGTTCCGTGACGACCGGTCCCGACGGTGCGTTCCACGGCATGAAGCGCGGCGCGATCTTCATCGACAACACGACGGCCTCGGCGGAAGTCGCGCGCGAGCTTTATGCCGCGGCGAAGGAGAAGGGCTGCGGGTTTCTCGACGCGCCGGTGTCCGGCGGACAGGCCGGTGCCGAAAAGGGCGCGCTCACGGTCATGGTCGGCGGCGATGAGGACGTCTACGAGGCGGCGCGCCCGGCGATCGAATGCTTCGCCAAGATGGTCGGGCACATGGGACCTGCAGGCGCGGGCCAGCTCACCAAGATGGTCAACCAGATCTGCATCGCCGGCCTCGTGCAGGGCCTGTCGGAGGCCGTCCATTTCGCCAAGAAGGCCGATCTCGACGTTGCCAAGGTGATCGACGTGATCTCCAAGGGCGCGGCCCAGTCCTGGCAGATGGAGAACCGTTGGCAGACGATGCGCGACGACACGTTCGATTTCGGCTTCGCGGTCGACTGGATGCGCAAGGATCTCGGCATCTGCCTGAAGACCGCGAACGAGACGGGCGCCCGCCTGCCGGTCACCGCGCTGGTCGACCAGTTCTACGCCGAGGTACAGGCGATGGGCGGCAACCGGTGGGACACGTCGAGCCTGATCGCGCGGCTGCAGAACGCCGGCAAGTAGCCCGCTCCGGTCCGGCGGCGACGGCTGCCGGACCGCCATCCGCTGCCCGGCTTGCGCCGACCGGTCCCGCAGGCGCAAAATGAGCGGGCAAGAACGCAAACCTGCGGAGCAGCAGCATGACCCGCGCAGATCCGGAGACCCGCGACCGGCACGGTCCGGGAACATATGTGCCGGAAAGATCGCCGGAAGGATTGCAGGAAGGATTGCCGGAAGGATTGCCCGTGACGCTGCTGCGCCGTCCCGCGCCGCCCGGCCTGCGCCGCTGGTATACCGAAATCATAGCCTATGACGAGCGCGCCGGCTGCCCGATCCGCCAGATCGAGAGCGCCTCGCTCACCGTGCCGCTGATCGTCAGTCTCGGCGAACCGTTCCGGATCGGGCTCGGCCGCAGGCCGGACCGCGGAGACGCCAGGCCGAGCTTCGCCGCCGGGCTGACGACGGAGCGGGTCTATATCGGCTCGACCGGCCGCGCCGCATGCCTGCAGATCAACCTGACGCCGCTCGGGGCACGGCATGTGCTCGGCCTCCCGGTCGCGGCGCTGACCGGCGCGATGATCCCGCTCGAGGACTGCGCCGACAGGGAGGTCCTCGACTTCAAGCGACGGATAGAGGACCTGACCGACTGGGAGCGGCGCCTCGACCTTGCGGAAGCCTTCGTCTGGCAGCGACTGGTGGCCTCCAAGGACGGCACGCCGCAGGTCGTCCACGCCTATCGGCGCATCGTCGGCAGCGGCGGGCAAGCGGGCATCGCCGCGATCGGAGAGGAGATCGGCTGGAGCCGCAAGCATCTCTCGCAGCGGTTCCGGGACGAAATCGGCCTGCCGCCGAAGACGGTGGCGCGCATCGCCCGCTTCGCCCGGGCACAGACGCTGGCGCGCTTCGAGGCGGTGCCGGAATGGGCGGACATTGCCTGTGACTGCGGTTATGCCGATCAGGCGCACATGATCCGCGAGTTTGGCGCCTTTGCCGGGCTGACGCCCCGCGCCTGGCGCACCAGCCTCGACAATTTCGGCATCGCCACCTGGTAGAAGGCGCCTGCCCGAAGGTTACATTTGTTCAATCCGGAGGATCGGCGGCGCGCTATCGACGGGCATCCCAACAGGAGCCCGAACGATGACCGAACAGCAATCGCCCTGCATTTTTCCAGCCCTGCGCTTCGGTAACGCGAACCGGATGGTCGACTGGCTGCAAGAGGCCTTCGGCTTCCGCCTGCATGCCTGCCACAAGGCCGACGACGGCAGCATCGCTCACGCGGAACTTGCCCTCGGGTCCTCCATGATCATGGTCGGCCAGTCGCGCGACGATGCCTTTTCGAAGATTGTCGGCGAGCCGAACGGCCCGGGCGGCAAGACGCTCTATGTCGCGGTCGCGGATGTCGACGCGGCCTTTCGCAGGGCCGAGGCGGCGGGCGCCACGATCGTCGAACAGCTGACCGAACGTGACTACGGCAGCCGCGAATTCGTCTGCCTCGACCCGGAGGAGAATGTCTGGTGCTTCGGAACCTACTGGCCCACGGCCGCAGCGGGCTGACCGCTACTCGCCGGCCGCCTCGCCGACGATCCCGGAAAGGAGTTCGTTGACGGCGGCAAGCGCCTTGCGGGAGGCTTCCGTCCCGGTTTCGGGCAGTCGCCTGTAGCCGACCGTCACCTTGCCCGGAGCATCCGGCGTTTCGTAGAGGAAGACCGAATAGGGACAGAAGGCGATGTTTCCCGCATCGGCCTCCATGGCCGCGCGCGACAGCGCGGCCGAGCAGAACAGCATCGCCTCCGCCCGGGTGAACACCTCTTCGCCCGACCCCACATCCTCGCCGGTGCGGGCCAGCATCTCGCCGATGCGCGAGACGTAGTCGATGACGAGGCCGCGATTGATGATCGCGTTCTCGACATCGAAGCGCACGTCATCGAACGCCGCCTCGACGACACGCGTCTCGGCTACGGGAGAGATGTCATCGGCGAAAGAGACCGGGACCGCACCGAAGGCGGCAAGCCCGAGCGCGACCACGCCGCTGCACAGGCCGCGGCCGACAATCCAGCACAATTGCATCATGAGAACCTCCAGCGAGCGTTCCCGCCACCGCCTGAACCGGGCCGCAGCGTGGTATCGCCCGGCACACTAGCCCAGAGCGCGGCCGGGCGCCACCAACACATGCAAAAACCCGAATACGTCTGATGCCGCTCCGCCCTCAGTCGTCCTTCTCGGACCGTGGCTTCTCCGTCTGCACATAGGCAAGCGGCAACTGGCTGGTCGACTTGATCTGCTCCATCGCGAAGGATGTCGAGACGTCGGAAATGTCGATCTTGGCGATGAGCCGCTTGTAGAAGGCGTCATAGGCCTCGATGTCCGGGACCGCGACGCGCAGCAGATAGTCCACCGCTCCGGCCATGCGGTAGAACTCGACCACCTCCGGGAACTCCGAGATGACGTCGGCGAACTTGCGGAGCCAGTCGTCATTGTGCCGCGAGGTCGTGATCGAGACGAAGGCCGTGACCTTCACGTTGATCTTCTTCGGGTCGAGGATGGCCACCCGCCTCTGGATGACCCCGTCCTCCTCCAGTTTCTGGATGCGACGCCAGCACGGGGTCGTCGACAAGCCGACTCGCCGGCCGACTTCGGCCACCGGAATCGTGCAGTCCTCCTGGAGAATGGAGAGAATTCGGCGGTCGATGCGGTCGATCATGGATTTCCGGTCCGGATGGCAGTCGACAGAGCTGGATTCATTTTTTATGAAACGCAGACATGCCGATACTGGTTTTCTTTGGTCACTGCACTTCTGGAGAATTTTAGATTTTTCTTCCAAGAGCACACTGAATTCCGCTTGCCGCGTTTTCCAGTCGATGTCAACTCAAAGCTTGAAATTCAAATCCCGGAGCGGATCCGGGAGCCCATCAAGCGGAGACGCGACATGTTTCCCCTCACCCGTATCGCAGCAGCGCTCGGCATGTTCCTGGCGATTGCGATTACCCAGACCGCGCTGGCCGCACCGGCGGTCACTCCGCTGGTCACCACCGGGTGGCTGGCCAATCACATCGAGCGCGAGGACATCGTCATCCTCGACATCCGCTCTCCCTTCGCCAAGTCCGGCAAGGACGACTACCTCAAGGGGCATATCCCCGGCGCCGTGTGGAGCGAGTATCCCGGCTACTGGCGCACCGATCGAGGGTCCGTCGTCGGCGTCCTGCCCTCGGTGGAAAAACTGGAGGCGGCCCTTTCCGAGATTGGCGTGTCCGAGGACAAGGCCGTGATCATCGTGCCGGCGGGCGGCGACAGTTCCGAGTTCGGCGCGGCGGCGCGCATCTACTGGACCTTCAAGTATCTCGGCCATGACGCGGTCGCGATCCTCGACGGCGGCCACAAGGCCTGGACAGCAGAAAAGCGTCCGCTCGAGACAGGCAACGTCACCCCGGTCGGGGACATGTTCATCGCCGAGCCGCGTGACGACTATCTGGTCCAGACATCGGACGTCGCCAAGCGCCTCGACACCTCGGCGATCCTGGTGGACGGGCGCCCCGCCGACCAGTTCGCCGGCAGGGACAAGTATTCGAAGGCAACGCGCTTCGGCCGTATTCCCGGAGCGCTCGGGCTTGACCAGGCCGGCTTCTACAATGACGCCGCCGGCAAGCTGAAGCCGCAGGCGGAGATTGCGTCCCTGGTTCCGGAAACCCTGGCCGACAAGTCGGTCGAGATCGTTTCCTATTGCAACACGGGTCACTGGGCCGCGACGAACTGGTTCGTCCTGCACGAGGTTCTCGGCTACGAGAACGTCTCCCTTTACGACGAGAGCATGGTCGGCTGGTCGCAGGACGGCTCGTTGCCGATGGCCTCCGAGCGCACCACGCTCGACGACCTGCGCGCCTTCCTGGGCGATCTTTTCGGCTGATACCGAAACATCTCCTCTGCGGTATCAATCCGGACAACCTTGCGCCGGCCCTTCAAACGGGCCGGCGTTTTTTTGCTCATCCGGTCAGTCGCGCCACCTCGGCGCGCAGGACCGGCAGGCAGTCCTCCTCGAACCAGGGGTTCTTGCGCAGCCAGGCATTGTTGCGCCAGGAGGGATGCGGCATGCAGATTGCGGCCACTCCTTCCTCTCCGGTCGCCTCGTAGATCTCCCGCCACGCGCCAACCGTCTCGCGAACCGACCCCCGAGCATGCCCGCCAAGGTGGTAGGACTGGGCATAGGCGCCGATGACGATCTTCAGCCGCAGCTGCGGCATGCCGGCAAAGACGCGGTCGTGCCAGAGCCGCCGGCATTCGGGACGCGGCGGCAGGTCTCCGCCCTTCGCATCGAGGCCGGGGAAGCAGAAACCCATCGGCACGATGGCCAGGCGCGCTTCATCGTAGAAGACATCCTCTCCGATCCCCATCCAGTCGCGCAGGCGGTCCCCGCTCGGGTCCGTGAACGGCCGGCCGCTGGCATGCACCCGCGTTCCCGGCGCCTGGCCGCAGATCGCGATCCGTGCGGTGGCGGACAACACGCAGACCGGTCGCGGCGCATGCGGAAGCGGCTTCCGGTCGGGAGCGTCGACGCAGCGGCGGCAGGCGGAAATCTCTCCCGCCAGCGCGTCCAGTCCATCCTTCTCGGGTGCGCGCGCCATCCTTGCTTCTTGCAAGCTCCTGAAAGAACACCGATCCGCGTATTTGGTGCGGGCCGGCATCATGACCGGCACGAGACGTTTTGTTAACCACGTCCTTGAGGCGGATATTAAGGGTTGGTCACCATGATGAAGCGGTTTCAAGCATACGGGGCAAGGTCCCGGCAACCGGACGTCTGCAACACATGGCCGCGCAGGAAACAACGACCAGCAGCGAGGCGAAGACCGCACTCAACAGCGAACGTGCCCGGCGGCGGCGCGACGTGGCGCGCACCGTGCGCAACGTTCGCGAACGGCTGTCGGTCAGCGACGGAAACGAGGCGAACTTCGAATACGAACTGCTGCTGACCTTCTCCAAGAACCGGCTGAGCGCGGCGATCGCGCTGCCGCTCTTCGCACTGATCGTCGGCAGCATCTCGCTGTTGTGGATGCGCGCCGAGCTGATTGTCGGCTGGCTGACCTTCAACATCATCGCCCATGTGCTGCTGCTGATGGCCTGCCGCCGCTTCGATCGCGAGGTACCCGTCGACGACGACCTGCGGCGCTGGCGCCGGCAGATGATCAGCGGCGACATGCTCTACGGTCTCACCTGGGCCGGCTTCTTCCTGCTCCAGTCCACGGCTCCCGGTCACGACGGCTCGGAGATCTTCCAGTTCGCGACGATGCTGATCGTCATCGCCATGCTGACAATGCTGTCGGCCAGCCAGCCGAAGGCGCTGCTCGCCGGCACGCTGCCGATCACCCTGGCGATCGTGGTCTCGTTCCTGAACCAGCAGTCGGCCATCCACTACGCCATGATGGCGATGGCCATCGGTGCGCAGGGCTTTTTCCTGATGCTCGGCAACCAGCTCCATATCTCGACCGTGACGATGCTGGAGTTCCGTGCCGAGAAGGATCACCTGATCGCCGAGCTGGAACAGGCCAACGCAATCTCCGACGAGGCCCGGCGCCGCGCCGAGGAGGCCAACCTCGCCAAGTCCCGTTTCCTGGCAACCATGAGCCACGAGCTGCGTACCCCGCTCAACGCCATTCTCGGCTTTTCCGAGGTGATGAAGAACCAGTTGCTGGGTGCGCTCGACAATCCCACCTACCGGGATTACGCGGCCGACATCCACAATTCCGGCCAGCACCTTCTCAACCTGATCAACGAGATCCTGGACCTGTCACGGATCGAGGCCGGCCGCTACGAGCTCAGCGAGGAAGCGGTGCCGCTCGCCGAACTTCTCGAAGACTGCAAGCACATGATGGCGATCAGGGCCAAGAAGAAGCACATCTCCATCGTCGAGACCTACGAGGCCGACCTGCCCAAGCTGTGGGCCGACGAGCGCGCCGTCCGGCAGATGATCCTCAACCTGATGTCGAACGCGGTGAAGTTCACCCCGACCGGCGGCGAGGTGCAGATCAAGGCCGGCTGGACGGCCGGCGGCGGTCAGTACATCTCGATCCGCGACAACGGTCCCGGCATCCCCGAGGACGAAATCCCGATCGTCATGCAGGCCTTCGGCCAGGGCGCCATCGCCATCAAGAGCGCCGAGGACGGGACGGGCCTTGGCCTGCCGATCGTCCAGGCGCTGGTCCAGATGCATGGCGGCAAGCTGGAACTGCGCTCGAAGCTGCGCGAGGGCACCGAGGTCATCGTCACCTTCCCCGCCTCGCGCGTGCTGGAAGCGATGCCGGCGCTCGAGGAAACGGCAGCCGCCAATACCGACCCGCGCCGCGCCGCCATGCGCCGGTCGATGATCCGCAAGGCGTCCTGAGGCGGGGCGGACACGCTTCGTCCGCCTCTCCCTGCCCTTCGTTCCCCCGCCTGCTCAAGGTGCGAGTTCCAGAAACTCCGCCACGATCCCGACGATCTCCTCATGCGCCCGCGCCCGTTCGGTCCCCTCCGGGTCGTCGCAGATCGGATCGTCCTCCCATTTGCGCAGCAGTTCCGCGCCTCCCGGCTTGCACACGCCAAGGAAGGTGAAATGATGCGCGGGTGCGACCGCCACGTGGCGCGCGCCGGGAAGCCGGGCGGCAAGACCGCTGCCCCTCGGGCCGACATCCACCGCCGGCCAGCGGTGCTCCTCGCCCAGGTTGACGAAGAGCACCGGCACCCGAACGCCCGCGAGGCTTTCCTCAACCGCGGCATGGGTGAAGCCGGGATCGACAGAGATCACGGACGAGACACGTGCGTCCCGCATGTCCGCCGAAAAGCTCTCCGGCAGGCTGTCGAGGCGGACACCACCCTTGGCGAGAAAGTCGCAACCGGGCGACGACTCCCCGGCCTTGCGGCAATAGCCGGCAAAGGCGTCGCCATCGAACCGCAGGCCGGCGAGCCCCAGAACGGTGCTGCCGCCAAGCGAAAAGCCGAGCGCCGAGACGCGATCACGGTCGACATGCGGTGCGAATTGCGGATCGGCGAGCAGGGCCTGGAGCGCGGCGCCCAGATCGGCGGCCCGCGGTGCCAGCCGCATGGTCCGGCGCGGCGAGGAGTCCCCGGACGTCGTGCCGGGATGATTCACCGCGAGCACGATGGCACCGCGTGCGGCGAGGCGCGAGGAGAGCCAGGCAAGGCCATCCATCGCCCCGCCCGAACCGTGCGACACGAGCACCAGCGGATACCGCCCCTCGGCAACCGCCGCCCCGACATAGGCCGGCATGCCGACGAACAGGGCGCTGTCGCCGATGGTGTTGCGATAGGTGACGCGGCCGGCCGGATACCAGACCGATGCGGCAAGCGGCATGGCCCGATGGCGGGCCGGCACGTCCATGCGGTCATAACCGGGCAGGTCGGCCAGACCTTCGGAAGCCGCCACCGGGGACAGCGGCGCCACGCCGGCAAACAGGGAGGCTGTCAGGGCGACTGTCAGGGCCGCGAGGATCAAGCGTTTCATTGCGGGAACTCCGTTGATAGCAAGGAGCTCCCGAATGGCAGGTTACGACCGTTGCTTGCGTCCTGAAACGCGATCTGGGACGACTGGAACCGGATCTTGCACCATGGATTCGCTCTCTCCCGCGTTGCCCCCGACCCGTGAAGGAACCTTGATGCTTGTCCTGCCGATCCCTCTTGCGGTCGCCCTTGTGCTGACTTTCCTTGCCTGCCGCTTCGTGCTGCTGCGGGACGGTCCGTCCCTCTTTCCGCTGCTGCTCGGGGCGGCGGCACTGCAGGGAACCCTGATTTCCCTCGTCCAGCACTACGGCATCGCCGCGCTCCAGCCGGTGCTGCCGGTGACCGCCTCGCTGGTGCCCCCTCTTGCCTATCTCGCGTTCCGCCAGGCGGCGATCCGCGCACCCGCCCTGCCCGGTGCCCTGCCTCATGCGCTGGCGCCACTCGCCACGGGCCTTTCCGTGCCGCTTGGCCAGGGCGCGCTGCACTGGCTTCCCGATGCGGCCCTCGTCGCACTCTATGCCGGGTACGGCACGGCGATCCTGCTGCAGGCGCGCGGCCGCGAAGACCTGCCGCTCGCGCGGCTCGAGGCAGGTCGCCTTCCGCAACGCATCTGGCAGGCCGTCGGCGCCTCGCTTCTGCTGTCGGCGGTCAGCGACACGGCGATCGCCATCGCGCTGCTGTCCGGCGAAGCGTGGCTGCGCCCCCTTGTCGTCAGCCTCACCTCGTCACTGGCGCTGCTGGCCGTGGGGCTGCTCGGTCTTGTCGCCGCGCGCCCCGGGTCGGTTGGAGAGGACGAAGAGCCCGGTGCCGGCGACACCGTCGCCAGGGACGCCGGGGCGGACATCGCGGCCGACAGGGAGTTGATGGCACGCCTCGACGCGCTGCTCGACCGGGACGGCGCGTGCCTCGATCCGGACCTGACGCTTGCCCGCCTCGCCCGGCGCCTGCACGTTCCGATGAAACAGCTGTCAGCCGCGATCAACCGCACAAGCGGCGAGAACGTATCGCGCCACGTCAACGGCTACCGCATCCGCCACGCCTGCAAGCTGCTTGGAGAGGGCCACAGCGTCACCGCCGCGATGCTCGCCAGCGGCTTCAACACCAAGTCGAACTTCAACCGCGAGTTCCTGCGGGTAACCGGCGAGACCCCCAGCGCCTGCCGGGCGCGCATTCTCGGCTCTGCCGGCTAGCTTCAGCCCTCGCCCTTCCCGGAAACGCCGGCGTCCGCGAACGTCGCCATGCCGTCATGCACCTGGGCGGCGGCCTTGACGATGCCGGCGGCGAGCGCCGCGCCGGTGCCCTCCCCGAGCCGCATGCCGAGGTCGAGCAGCGCCTCCTTGCCCATCGCTTCCAGCGCCCGGCGATGCGCCGGTTCGGCCGAGACATGCGCAAAAAGGCAGTGGTCGAGCGCGCGCGGATCCATCGCGTGCAGGACGGCAACGGCGGCGGTTGCGACGAAGCCGTCGACGATCACCGGGATGCGCTGCAGGCGCGCCGCGACCACCGCCCCTGCCATGGCCGCGATCTCGCGCCCGCCGACCCGGCGCAGCACCTCCAGCGGGTCCTTCGTGCCGGCGATGCGGTTGACCGCCTGCGTCACGGCGGCGCGCTTGCGCGTCATGCCGTCATTGTCGACACCGGTGCCCGGTCCGACCCATTCGGCCGGATCGCCGCCAAACAGCGCCGCCAGCACCGCAGCCGCCACGGTGGTGTTGGCGATCCCCATCTCGCCGATGCACAGGAGGTCGGCGCCGCCGGCGGCGGCCTCCATGCCGAAGGCCATCGTCGCGGCGCAATTCGGCTCGTCGAAGGCATCTTCCTCGGTGATGTCGGGCGTCGGCATGTCGAGCGCGAGATCGAACACCTTGAGCCCGAGATCGTGGGCGATGCAGATCTGGTTGATCGCCGCGCCGCCTGCCGAGAAATTCTCGACCATCTGCCGTGTCACGCTGGCCGGAAACGCCGATACGCCCTTGTCCGCGACGCCGTGATTGGCGGCGAAGATCGCCACGATGGGGCGCGTCACCTTGGGGCGCCCCTTGCCGCTCCAGCCGGCCAGCCATTCGGTCAGCGTCTCCAGCCGGCCGAGAGAGCCCGCAGGCTTGGTCAGCTGCGCATCCCTCGCCCGCACCTCGGCGACCGCCTCCTCGTCCGGCCCCGGCATCTGCCGGACAAGATTGCGGATGTCGTCGAATGGCAGGGCGGACTGGGACACGGTCATGAAACAGGAACTCCGGCTGGCGGCGGCGAGCCGCCTGAACTTGGCGGCGGGCGGGCGCCGATCTATAAACCGACGGGCACGGGCTCGCAAAGGCGGACGGACAGAAAATGACAGGCGACCATCCGCAAGACGGCGAAAGCCCCGCTGGAGGCATCTCACGCGCGATGGCGGATCTTGCCGCCTGCCTCCGCTTTTTCTCCCGTCTTCCCGTTCCGTGCGTCAACAAAACCGACAATCCGGCCGCGCTTCCCGACTTTTCACGCGCGGCCTGGGTCATGCCGCTGGCCGGTGCCGTGCTGGCGCTGCCGGGCGCGCTGGTTCTCTTGGTCGCCGGCGCGACCGCGCTGCCCGGCATGGTGGTCGCGATTCTGGCGGTGGGCGTCGGCATCGCCGTTACGGGCGGCCTGCACGAGGACGGGCTTGCGGACGTTGTCGACGGTTTTTTCGGCGCAGGAACGGCGGAACGTCGCCTCGAAATCATGAAGGACAGCCGCATCGGGGCGTTTGGAACACTGGCGCTGGTCCTTTCGGTTCTGCTCAAGGTGGCGCTCGTCACCGCCCTCCTCGAGCGCCACGCCGCTTTGCCGGCGGCCCTGCTTCTGGTCTGTGCCGAGGCGGGATCGCGGGCCGTGATGGCGGGCGTGTGGTGCGTCCTGCCCCCGGCGCGCCCCGGCGGACTGGCCAGTCTTTGCGGCACGCCGTCGCCCCGTGGCGCGGCGCTCGCGGCAGCGCTTGGCGGGGGCGCCCTTCTGGCTGCCGTCGCCGTCGTTCCGCTGGCGGCGGCGATGACGGCCCTCTTCCTGACGCTGCTGACCGCTGCGGGCATCCGAGGTCTCGCGCTGGCCAAGATCGGCGGGCATACGGGCGATGTCCTCGGCGCCGCCCAGCAGGTTGCGGTCCTCTCGATCCTGCTCGGCCTTTGCGCGGCCGCATGAGCGGCATGTCATCGCCTGCCGCTGCGTGATATGAAGACCTGGCGACCGGCCATCTGGCCGGCGATCCGGAGTTGCAGCAGTTGCCGACAAATACATCCCATTCCGCATGCCGCCGACATGCCGCCCCGGGCCGCTCCGCCACGGTTCGCCTGACGCTGATCCTCACACTGGCGACGGTGCTGGTGGCCTGCACCGGCCGACCAGGTCCAGGCAGCCTGGCGGTTTCGCTCGACGCTGCACCCGATGCGACCGAGCACACGGTGCTCGTCGCCACCACACGGCAACGCGACACGCGGCCCGGCAGCCTCTTCAGCGGCGAGCGCGCCGACGAACTGGACCACGCCGTCGCAACCGTCTCGGTCCCCCCCGGCCATGAGCCGGGCAAGATCGAGTGGCCGGGCACCGCGCCGGGAAATCCGGAAACGGACTTCACCATGCGCGCCGCCAGCTACGTGGACGACACAGGGTTTCGCGCGGCGCTGAACCGGGAACTGGCGAAAAGGCCGAAGGGCCAGCGCGAGGTCTTCGTCTTCGTGCATGGCTACAACACGCGCTTTCCCGAAGCGCTTTACCGGATGGTGCAGCTGAAGCACGATTCCGGCCTGCCGCAGGTCGCGGTGCTCTTCACCTGGGCCTCGAGCGGCGAGATCACCGGCTACCTCTACGACAACAACAGCGCCACCATAGCCCGAGACGGGCTTGAAAAGACATTGCGGGCAGTCGCCGCGTCCAACGCGGAAAAGGTCAATGTCCTGGCCCATTCGATGGGCAACTGGGTGCTGACCGAGACGGCCCGGCAAATCCGGATTTCCGGCAAGCCGCTGCCCCGCAACAAGATGGGGCTCCTGGCCATGGCCGCGCCGGATCTCGATGTCGATGTTTTCAAGTCGCAGTTGCGCCGCTCGGGCAAGCCCGACCGCCCCTATGTCATTCTCGTCTCGCGCGACGACCACGCCTTGCAGGCCTCCAGCCTGCTAGCCGGCGGCAAGCAGCGGCTCGGCGCCTATGACGACGAGGAGGGACTGGCCGAGCTCGGCGCCGTGGTCGTCGACCTGACCGAGGTCAAGGGCGCCGACGCATCGAACCACGGCAAGTTCGCGCAACTGGCGCAGGCAGCTCCCGAGCTGCGCCGGGCACTGGAATCGCTCGACCTGCGCGCGCAGGTCGGCACCACGGATGCGACAGTCGAAACGGTCGGAAACACGGCAAAAGCGGCCATCACCTTTCCCTTGCGCATCCTGACCGCTCCGATCACGGCCTTGTCGCGCCAATGACGCCGCACCACATCCTGGTCGATACATCCTGAAACCAAACGGACATCGGCACGGAATTTCCGCATGAGCGACATCGAAAGCCCCTGCATCAAGCTTTGCCGGATCGACGCGCAAAGCGGTCTGTGCGTCGGCTGCCTCAGAACGCTTGACGAGATCGCCGGCTGGGCCGGATTTCCGAGCGGCAAGCGCCGCGCGATCGCGCAGGAACTGCCCGGTCGCGCCCGTCTCGTTGAGGAGGCAGGCTGATGTTTCGCGGCAATCTCGCCGGCACCCTGGTGATCGCCGCCCTCCTGGTGATCATGACGGGCGCCGTGATCGCCTTTTTCGCCGGTGCGGAGATGCCCGCCGACGGATCGATGCTCTCCGACAAGGGGCCTCGCATCGTCGCGCTTGTCGCGCTGCTGATCGTCATCGGCGGCTCGATGCTCGCCGCGCCGCGCCAGGTTCCGGCGCTGCTCAAGTCGCTTGCCCTCTGGGCTCTTCTTGGCCTGTCTCTGGTGACGGCATACACCTATCGCAGCGAACTTGACGCCGTCCGGCAGCGCGTGTCGGGAACTCTGCTCCCGGGAACCGCCATGACCGACACGCGCTCGGGCACGATCACCGTGATCAGGGACCGGTCGCGGCATTACCGGATCAACGCTTCGGTGAACGGCGCGGCCATCGGGTTCCTCGTCGACACCGGCGCCTCGGTGGTGACCTTGACCGCAAGCGACGCGCGCGCCGCTGGCATCGACACGGCCGCCCTCTCCTACACGGTGCCGGTTTCCACCGCCAACGGGATCAGCCAGGTCGCGGCGATCCGGCTTGAAAGCCTGGAGATCGACAACCTTCGCCTGAGCGACCTGCGGGCCTTCGTGGCGCGCGAGGAGGCCCTTGAGACAAGTCTCTTCGGGCTTTCGGCGCTTGACCGGTTCAGCAGTTGGCGGGTCGAGGGCGACAGGCTGATCCTGCAGCCCTGATCCTCTTCCGCCTCCCTGCCTGCCTCAGCCCCACAGGCTCCAGGCGAAGCGCGCGGCAACGCTCAGCAGGAAGAGGCCGAAGAACACCTCGAGCTGGCGACGCGGCAGTGCATGGGCGATCTTCACGCCGAAGGGCGCGGCGAATGTGGTGATCGGGATGATCAGCGCGACGCCGAGCAGGTTGACATAGCCGAGAGAGAATGCCGGAAGGTCGGCCGCGCCCCAACCCGCCCAGATCATGCCGATGACGCCGGGAATGGAGATCAGCACGCCGGTGCCCGACGAGGTCGCCACCGCCTGGTGGATGGGCCTGCCGTATAGCGTCATGAAGGTGTTGTTCATGACGCCGCCGCCGATGCCCATCAAGGTGGAGAAAAAGCCGATCAGCATGCCGCAGGCGGCGCGTATCGGATTGCCGGGAATATCG
Source organism: Stappia sp. (assembly GCF_965276915.1). Taxonomy (GTDB): domain Bacteria; phylum Pseudomonadota; class Alphaproteobacteria; order Rhizobiales; family Stappiaceae; genus Stappia. The sequence goes on along the minus strand of NZ_OZ255709.1, from coordinate 2,980,283 downwards.
GATCCCAGTTTCCAGCTCTCGCGGTTTAACAGCATGCGCAGGCCGACGACGACGGCAATGCCGGCGAAAATGCCCTTCAGGCTGTCACCCGACACATACGCCGCGACCAGGCTGGCGACCAGGACGCCCGCCGGCACGGGGATCAGCCAGCTCTTGAGCAGTTCGAGGTCCGCTGCGCCGCGCGCCTTATGCGCCATGAAGGAGCGGATGGAGGTCGGCACGATGATGCCGAGCGAGGTGGCGACGGAGACATGCATGCGCACGGATTCATCGACGCCCAGCCAGGTCAGGAACTGGTAGAGCACCGGAACGAGGACGGCGCCGCCGCCGATGCCGAACACCCCGGCAAGCAGGCCGGCCACCGCGCCTGACGCGATGAGAGCCACCACGAGGCCGATGACCTCGCCGTTGATCGACGACAAATCCATGAGAAGCCCCCAGCAAGATCGTGAGATGGCGTTGGAACGAGCCGTCGCGGGAACGGGCGGGATCGGGTTCTAGCTTGCGACAGCCCCTGTCATTTCTAACTGACCCAGTGGGGACGATTTGTCCAGTGCGGTGTCCAGGATCTCCTGCATCGCGGCGTCGAGAACCTCGATGCCGGCGCCCGGCTTGACCGCATCCACCGTCAGGCGCCGGCGCCAGGCGCGCGCGCCGGGAACGCCGTGGTACAGGCCCAGGATGTGGCGGAGCAACTGGTTCGCCCGCGCGCCCGCGGCGATCCGCTCTTCCGCGATCGCACGGAAAGCGGCAATGGCATCCTGCCGGTCGGGTGCGGGGTCGACCTGCCCGTGAAACCGGCTGTCGACCCGCGCCAGGATCCAGGGGTCGTGGTAGGCGGCGCGCCCGAGCATCACTCCGTCGACCCGTTCAAGGTGTTTTTCCGCCTGGTCAAGATCCGCGATGCCGCCGTTGATGCCGATATAGAGGCCGGGCAGGCGCGCCTTGAGGCGATAGACCCGGTCGTGATCGAGCGGCGGGATATCCCGGTTCTCCTTCGGCGACAGCCCCTGCAGCCAGGCCTTGCGGGCGTGAACCCACAAGGCGTCGACGCCTGCGTCGGCGACCGCATCGGCCGTGGCATCGAGCACCGGCTCGGGATCCTGCTCGTCGACGCCGATCCGGCATTTGACCGTGACAGGGATGGAAACCGCCGCCTTCATCGCGCGCACGCATTCGGCAACGAGTTCGGGCTCCCGCATCAGGCAGGCGCCGAAGCGCCCGGACTGAACCCGGTCCGAGGGGCAGCCGACATTGATGTTGACCTCGTCATAGCCGTAGCCTTCCACGATGCGCGCGGCTTCCGCCATTTCGGCCGGATCCGAGCCGCCGAGCTGGCAGGCGACGGGATGTTCCATCGCATCGAAGCCGATCAGCCTGTCGCGATCGCCATGGATCACCGCTGCCGAGGCAACCATCTCGGTATAGAGCAGGGCATGACGCGACAGGGTCCTGTGGAAAGCCCGACAGTTGCGGTCGGTCCATTCCATCATCGGGGCAACGGCAATCCTGTGATCGTTATACGCGTTCATCGGCTTTGCATTCGGGAACCTGGAACCGGGCACGCATTGCCGGGTCGGTGGCCAGGGTCGGTGGCCAGGTTCGGTGGCCAGGTACATGTTCGTCGAACATGGTTCGGCTGTCTCGCGACGACAATGCCGTCGGCAGCGACGGCGCGTTCTAGCAGCTTCCGCCGCAAACCGGAACCGGCAACGCCGGCCCCGTTCAAATGAAGAGCCCCCCGCGCCCCTGCCCGGCGGCGGTTGCCGGCCGGTTACACGCTCCCGGCCTTCTCGATCACCAGCACCCTGGCCGGGCCATCCGGGTGCGCGACATGTTCGTCGCCGCTCTCGGCATGGAAGACGTCCCCGACCGCCAGCCGCCAGATATCCTCCCTGCCGTCCTTGCGCGTATGCATGTCGACCGCACCATCAAGGACGACGAAAACCTCGGGGCCGTCGTTGACGTGCCACTTGTAGGGCGCATCGGTCCAGTGCAGGCGCACCGTCGCACCCTCGATGCTCTCGATGTCGAGCGCGTCCCAGGCCCTGGTGCCGGTAAACTCTTTCGCGGTGACTTTTCTCATGCTGACCTCCTGTCTCGGGAGCTTGTATATTCTCCCGGAAACTGCCATCCGGACAGCTTGCGAACCGACGTAAGCGGCATGCGTATCGAGGGAAAGTTGGCTCTGGACAGGACAGACAAGAGAATACTGGCCGCGCTTGAGCGAAACGCCCGCATCAGCTTCGCCGCGCTGGGGCGCCAGATCAACCTGTCCCGCACCGCCGTCCAGGATCGCGTGACCCGGCTGGAGACAGAAGGGATCATCCGGGGCTACAGGGCCGAGATCTCGGAGGAAGCCGGCGACCTGATACATGCTCTCCTGTTCGTGGAAATCGCCGTGCGCCCCTGCGAGCCGGCACTGCGGTGGCTGGCATCGCTCGAAGGCGTTTGCGAGGTGTTTTCGCTTTCCGGCGAGGTCGACGCGGTTGCCAGATGCATCATCGCCGCGCCTGAGGCCCTCGCCAGCCTCAATGACCGGGTCAGGTCCAGCGACATGATCTCTTCCTCGAGATCGCACATCATCCTGAACCATCGATAGCGCGCAGGCAGCCGCAGGCCTGACGGGGCGCTGAAACCCCTGCGCCGCGCCCTCAAGCCCGCTTCCGGGGGCACGTCGTTGCGCGGCTTTTTCCATCTCAAGTTATATGTAAATAGTATTACAACCTGTAATTGCTCTCACTGGAAATGCAGTCTATCTTTTTCTTACTCTAGGTCATGATCCCTGACCTTACGGGTCGCCGCATTGTCATTACTTTCAGGTGAGACCATGCCCAATGCGCACTCCATTGCCGCAAATCCTCATCACCCTGGGGAATCTTCCGTAAGGTCGTATTCACGAACATTTCCTGTCGTCTTCGACAGGGCCCGCGGACCCTATCTCGAATGCATCTCCGGTGAGACCTATATCGACTTCTTCTGCGGCGCGGGGTCGCTGAATTACGGCCACAACGCCACCGAACTGAAAGAGGCGGTCGCCAGGTATCTCGCCGAGGACCGCATCCTGCACGGCATGGACATGATGACGGCGGCCAAGTTCGAGTTTCTCGAGGTGTTCGCGTCGCAGATCCTCGCCCCGCGCAACATGGACTACCGCCTGCAGTTTTGCGGCCCGACAGGAACCAACGCGGTCGAGGCCGCACTCAAGCTTGCGCGCAAGATCAAGAAGCGCCGGCACGTCATCGCCTTCTCCAACGCCTTTCACGGCGTCAGCATGGGCTCGCTCGCGGTGACCGCGAGCGCCAAGAAGCGCTCCGGCTCGCATCTGCCGCTGCGCGACACCTATTTCTTTCCCTATGAGGGGTTCGCCGGCGGGATCGACACGCTCGACCTTCTGGAAAGCTGCATCGGCCGGGCCGGCAGCGGCTACGAGCTTCCGGCGGCACTGATCATCGAGACCGTGCAGGGCGAAGGCGGCGTCAATATCGGCTCGCAGGCATTCCTGCAAGGCATCGCCGCGTTCTGCCGGCGGCACGACATCCTGCTGATCGTCGACGACATCCAGATGGGCTGCGGACGCACGGGGCCGTTCTTCAGCTTCGAACGCTTCGGGATCGAACCCGACATCATCTGCCTGTCGAAATCCCTGTCCGGTTTCGGCCTGCCCTTCTCCCTCGTCCTGATGAAACCCGAGCTCGACATCTGGCAGCCGGGCGAGCATGCGGGAACCTTTCGCGGCAACAATCTCGCCTTCGTCGCCGCGACCCAGGCGATCCGCACCTTCTGGAGCGACGGACGGGCCAGCCGAAGCGCGGCCGCGATCGAAACCTCGATGCGCAGCTGGGGGGCGCGGTTGCGGCAGGCCCATGGCGAGATCCGCGACATTCGCGGGCGCGGCGCGATCTGGGGCGTGGAACTCGACACGCCGGGACGGGCCTCGGCCATCACCCGCCTGTGTTTCGAGCACAACCTTCTGATCGACACATGCGGCCCGTCCGGATCGGTCATCAAGGTGATGCCCCCGGTCGTCATCGAGGAAGAGATTTTCAATCACGGCATGCAGATCCTCGCCGACTGCACCGAAACGGTGCTGCACGCCGGAAAAACGGAGGGGCCGGCATGCATATCGGCATCGTGATGGAATGCGACCTGCGTCCCGGACGGGGCGAGGCCGCCGCCTTCACCGAGGCGTTCGAGATCACCGAGCATGCCGACCGCTGCGGCATCGACTCGCTCTGGATGGTGGAGCGGCACTTCGCCGGCGAGGATGCGGCGAAGGGCACGATGGGTGCCGGCATCCCGTCCGTATCGTCGACGCCGATGGTGATCGCCAGCGCGCTGGCCGCCCGCACAAGCCGCATCCGCATCGGCATCGGCGTCAGCATCCTGCCCCTGCACAACCCGGTCGGCATCGCCGAGGATGCCGCCGCGCTCGACCATATCTGCGGCGGCCGGCTTGAGTTCGGCGTCGGCCGCAGCATGGACGAGAAGGCCTATGGCGGCTTCGGCGTCGACTTTGCCGAAAGCACCGCGCGCCAGGAAGAGGCGCTGGAGATCATCAAGGGCCTTTGGACCAACGAGACATACGGCCACCGGGGCAGGCACTACAGTTTCGAACCCGTCAACCTCGTGCCGCGCCCGCTGCAGCAGCCGCATCCGCCGATCTGGTTCGCGATCAACCGCAAGGAGGCGTTCCATCATCTGGGGCGGATGGGCTACCCGATCCTCATCGGCCTGCGCGGCATGACCGTTCCCCAGTTGAAGGACTGCGTCGATCTCTACCGCTCGTCGTGGAAGGCGGCCGGACACGAGGGCGCGGCGCGGGTGCTGCTGCGCGCGCCCATCCATGTGGGCCGTGACACACGCTCCGGCCAGGAAGAGCCGCGGGCAAGCACCATGGCCGCGATCGAGCGGCAATCTCGCAAGTACAAGGTCGAGATGCCCTCCTATGCGGAGCTTCTCAAGGACAAGCTGATCTATGGCGGGCCGCGCGATGTCGCCCGGCGGCTGTCGGAGATTGTCGACTATCTCGACGTCGAGGGGGTCATCGCCGAGTGCAATCTCGGCGGCCGGCTGCCCCAGGCGACCATCGAGCAATCCCTCACCTATCTGGGCACCGAGGTGCGTGACCTGGTGAACAAGGAAAGGCTGGCCTATGCCTGACACGTTCCAGCGACTGTACGAACTCATCGACACGCCCCGCTTCGCGCAAGGCGGCGTTCCACGCATCACCACCCGCAAGAGCGCCGAGGACTTTGCCCCACGCGACGAGGGTCTCGACGTCCTGCTGATCAACACGCCGGTACGCGAGTGGTCCTATCCCAACGTGCTGCCGATCGGCCAGGGCTATGTCGCCGCCGGCGCCATCATGGACGGCCACCGTCTCACCCGGCTCGATCTCAACGCCGACCGGCGCGTGCCGATCAGCACCCTCGATCCCGGTTACGACGCCTGGCTCTTCGCGCGCCTCGACGAGGCCCTGGCCGGCGAGCCGGACGTCATCGGCATCGGCGGGATCATCACCCAATACGCCCAGATCAAGAAGATCTGTGCCTATTGCAAGGACAAGCTGCCCGACGTGCCGATCGTCCTCGGCGGCGGCGTCGCCTCGGCCATGCCCGACTTCATGCTGAAGCACCTGCCGGTCGACTACGTCTCGCAGCACGAGGGCGAACTCACCTTTTCGGAGATCCTGCACCGCATCGAGATGGGCGCATCCATGCAGGGCGTCGCCGGGGTCACCTATTACGAGACCGACAGCCACGGCGAGAGAACGGCGATCCGCCGCAACCCGCCGCGCCGGACGATGACCGCCGAGCAGCTCGGCCACATGCCCTGGCCGCTCCGCCACCTGTGGGACATCGAGAACACCTACCGGGTCAATCCGGTCGGTCACCTCAACCAGGGGCGTAAATGGAACCAGGGCGCGCCCGAGTCGGGCGGCAAGTTCTCGGCCGAGATGATCGCCTCGCGCGGCTGCCCCTACACCTGCGAGTACTGCTTCTCAGACTATCTGGGCACCGCCTACCGCTCGCGGCCGCCCGCCGACGTGGTGCGCGAGATGGAATATCTGCACTACGAATACGGGGTGGAGTATATCGAGGTCCTCGATGACCTGATGCTCACCTCCTACAAGTGGGCTCTCGAATTCTATGCGGAGCTCCACAAGAGCGGGCTGCCGAAGCGCGGCGTCGAGTGGGGCGGCACCTGCCGCACCAACATCCTGGCCAACGACATCGTCCGGGCCGCCCGCGAGGGGCGCGGCAACATGCTCGAACTCGGCCACGACGCAGGGTTGCGCCGGGTCGCCTATGGAGTTGAAACCGGCAGCCCGACCATCCTAAAGGTGATCGACAAGTCCGGACAGACGCCGGCGACGATCAAGACGGCGGTGCAGGAGACCGTCCGGGTGCTGGGCTACGCCTCCTGTTCCTTCATGTTCGGTTCGCCCGGAGAGACGGCGGAGACCATCCGCGAGACCGTCGACCTGTGCATCGAGATGGACTACCGGCCGGAAGTGTTCTTCTTCACCACCGCCTATCCCGGCACGGTGTTCTGGCAGCTTGCCCTCGACAAGGGACTGATCCGCAAGTCGGTCGACGGCACCGTCGGCCCTGCCGACGACGGCATCATCGAGCGCTACCTGATGGGGCTCGGCGAACAGGGCGATGCGGTGCGCACCAACTTCAGCGACCTGCCCGACGACGTGTTGCTGCAGCTCACCAACCAGGCGGCCCAGGACCTCAACTCCCACAATTCCCACAGGCATCCGTACCAGGACGGCGCACCGAACAGCATCGTTCGGGACGCCACCCACGCAACGATCTGATTGCGGGCAGCAGGGAGGAAACGGTCATGCTCAAGACAAGCTTCGACCGGCAGAAGCACTGGGAAACATCGCCGCGGGTCACCTCGCTGGTGGACGCGTTCGAGGCCATCGCCGCGGGGCGTTCCGGCTACCCGTCGAAACGCGAGGTGACCGCCGACCTGTCGCTGTTCGGCGGGCGGGAGGACATCCTCGCCTTCCATGACCGCTACATGGACTACAGCGGCACGTTCAACGCCCACTTCCTCGCCAGCATCCCCTACGTGCTCGAGGAGGAATGCCGTCTGGGCAACGCCATGACCGGCTATCTGACGGGCAAGAGCCGCAACCTCCGGCGGACGGCTCACCTCCAGACCGTCGGCAACGCGGAGGCCGTCATCGCGCGCACCGTCGTCGCGCACAGCGGGGGGCACGTCGCATCGCTGTCGAACAGTCCGACCGAGGCCAACCGCCGCGAGTTCGAGCGCAACCGTCCGCCGGACTGCCATTTTCACCTCGGCCCCTATTTCGAGCTCGACCGGCACCGCATCCGCAACACACCGGAGCTTGCCCGCTTTTCCGAGGGTTTCGACATCATCTACGAGGACACGGCCTTCCAGATGTACGGCCCCGACCGTCACGAGCAGGTGCCCTTCGTGCTGCAGAACCTGCGCCGGGACGGCATCTTCGTCTGCCTGGAAAAATGCTCCCATGCCAGCCGCGAGGAATACCTGCGGCGGGAGTTGGTCAAGGACCGCGATTTCAAGTCGAGATATTTCGATGCCGGCCAGCTTGAGGAAAAGGAATTCATCCTTGGCGAAATGGTCAAGGGGCAGGTTCCGCTAGAGCATGTCGTCGACGCGATCCGGATCGAACTGCGCTATGTCGACTTGATCTGGAACTCCGGCAACTTCTACATGCTAGCAGCCTCCGACGACTGGGCGGAACTGCAGGCCTTCAAGGCATTGCTCGGACCGGTCTGCATTCCCGACGGATACGTGTTCGACTTCCCGCGCTCGCTCTAAAGTGGTATCCAGATCAGAAGGCTTGGACGCGCGCCCTCGCGCAGCCAGGCGTTCAGCCGTTTTCACTCTTGTCGGCCTGCAACCCTGTGGCGCAAAACACCTCATTCACCCCATGGCACAGTCCCATCGTTTTCCGGAAAGACACTGCACATGAAGACCATTCTCTTCCTCGCCGGCGACGGCATCGGACCCGAGATCACCCGCGAGACACGCAAGGTCGCACAGGCGCTCAAGGATGGCCTGTCGCTCGACCTTGCCTTCGACGAGGCCCTGATCGGCGGAGCAGCGCATGATGCGACGGGCAATGCCTTTCCCGACGAGACCCGCGCCAGGGCGGATGCGGCGAGCGCGGTGTTCCTCGGCGCCGTGGGCGGGCCCAAGTGGGATCACCTGACCGGCGCCGCCTCGCTCGAGCGCGTCGCCCTGCTCGGCCTGCGCAAGCAGCTCGGCGCCTTCGCCAACCTGCGGCCGGTCAAGGTCTTCCCGCAACTGATCGAGGCCTCGACGCTGAAGCGCGAGATCGTCGAGGGCGTCGACATGATCATCGTTCGCGAGTTGATCGGCGGGATCTATTTCGGCGAGCCGAGGGGCCTGAGGACCACCGACGACGGACACCAGGAGGGCTACAACACGCTCGTCTACAGCGTGCCGGAAATCGAGCGCGTCGTGCGCGCCGCCTGCACCATCGCACGGACCCGCGACAAGCGCGTCACCTCCGTCGACAAGGCGAATGTGCTGGAGGCGCTGCGGCTCTGGCGGGAAGTTGCCACCCGGGTGGTGCGCGACGAGTTTCCCGACATCACCCTCGACCACCTGATCGTCGACAACGCCGCCATGCAGCTGATCCGTTCGCCGAAGCAGTTCGATGTCATGGTGACGACCAACATGTTCGGCGACATCCTGTCCGACGCGGCCTCCATGCTGACCGGGTCGCTCGGCATGCTCCCCTCCGCCGCGCTCAACGAGACGGGCAAGGGCATGTACGAGCCGATCCATGGCTCGGCTCCGGACATTGCCGGCCGGAACCTTGCCAATCCGCTTGCCTCGATCCTGTCCCTGGCGATGATGATGGAGCACAGTCTCGGCGAGCCGCAGGCAGCGCGGCGGATCGAGGCGGCCGTGCATGGCGTGCTCGACGCGGGACTGCGCACCGCCGACATCATGTCGCCCGGCATGAAACAGGTGACGACCGCCGAGATGGGCGACGCCGTGGTTGCCGCCCTGGCCGTCAGGGTCTCGCAAGCCGCATCCTGACGGGGACGATCAGCGCGATGGACATGACCGGCATGCTTCTCGTCCTGTTCAACATCGCGTTGATCAACATCGTCGCCTGGCTGACGCCCGGCCCAAACATGTTCGCCGTCATGAACGCATCGCTGACGGGCGGGCGGCCGATCGGGCTTGCGACCGGATTTGGCGTTGCCGCCGCCAGTTTCCTTTGGGCGGCGCTTGCCGTGCTCGGCGTGCGGGTCGTCTTCGAGACCTACCCGCAAGGGTTCCAGCTGCTGCGCCTCGCCGGCGCGGGTTACATGCTCTGGCTCGGCTTCAGGGCGCTGCGCGCCGCGTTCGCCGGAACGGCCGGCGGGGCCGGCGCGGCGAACCCGTTGGTCGCCGGTTCGCGGCTTGTCGCCTTCCGCTCCGGCTTCGCGATCTGCGCCGCCAATCCGAAGGCGACCCTGTTCTTTGCCTCGATCCTCACCGCGTTCGTTCCGCCGGATGCCTCCGGCCGGCTGCTGATCGCGATCCTCATCCTGTGCGGGGTCCTCGGTGTCGCCTGTCACTCGATCACCGCCACTCTCTTCTCGACGCCCGCCCTGGTGCGCTGGTTCGAGCGGAACCGGAACCGGGCCTATGCCGTGTTCGGCGGCGTCTTCTGCTTCTTCGCGCTGGCCATCATTCACGACCTCGTAACCGGGTGACACAGGCGCCCTGGCCGCGCTGCGCCGCAAACCGGACATCAGAAATAGATTCAACGAATTAGACGAAAGACTGCAACCCCCTTATCACTCAGGAATAACGTAGGGGAAATTGGCGTTTTCATTCGATTTCGACCAGGGAGGCCATGATGGGCAAAAGGTGGGATATCAACGATTTCGAGCAGCGCACCGGTGGCGGCGCCAACATGGTCGGCTTCGAGCCGGGCACTCCGGACGATCGGGAGATCGCCGCGTACCAGGCCTATGTCAGGGACACGCTGGAGACGGCGGAGGGAGCGAACGGCAAAGCCCTTGTCATGGGCATGACCGTGCGCGTTCGCCAGGCGATGCACGACCTTGGCCTTGCGGTCACCTGCATGGATATCAGCGAAGGCGCCGTCACCTATTTGCGCAACGCGCTGCCGGATGCCTTCCGGGCCCGCGAGACCGTCCTCAACGACGACTGGATGAACCTCCCCGCCGCCCTCCCTGGCCCCGTTTCGGCGATCGTCGGCGACGGCGTCTTTTCCAACATTCTCAGCCTGGCGCAGCAGAACGTCTTGCTCGGCCGGTTGCGCGAGACGCTGGTTCCCGGCGGCGCGCTGGTCACCCGCAACTTTGTCATGGCCCCGGACTTTCCCTTCGATGCATTCGACCCGGACCGGTTGCTCGCCCGCTATCGCGCCGGCGAACTGAACGACGGGGAATTCGCCCACGGCTTCCGCATCTTCAGTTTCTGGGACAAGGCCTTCGACCGGGAGACGCTGCTTCTCGACAACAAGATCATCTTCGAGGAGATCGACAACTGGCACGATGACGGCCGCCTCTCCGAGGCCGAGTACCGCATCGTGCGCCAGCAGTATTTCGGCGGCCTGACAATCATGCCCAGCCAGGCCGACTGGGAAGAGATGCTGCGGCGGAACGGTTTCACCTTCGAGATGACCACGCTTGAGGGGCGGCTCTGGTACCAGTACGGCCCGATCTACCGCTGCACGCCCACTTGAGGCATCGCGCCCTGCCCGCGCCTACCGGCAATAGGGGTTTCGGCGCGGTTTGGTGTCGAAATGAAAGTGATCGTCGTGATGGGCGTCGGATCCCGGGCCCAGCACCGTGGTGAAGGGACCGCAGGCGGCCTGCCTCAGGCTCCGCTGAAGACGCGCATGGATGCTGCGGTCGGCGTCCGCTCGCGGCGTCACCGCGAACTCGCTGCCGTCTGACAGGCGCAATCCGCGGATATCGACCGCCCGGCCGAAGGAATGTTCGCTCAGCCGCGCGCCCGGCACGCGGTTCCGCCCGCGACAATCGTAGGACGCGGCGATCAGCATGTCCTGCACGCCGGCACCGGCGAGGCGCCGGGTTTCCGGCAGGATCGCGCTCCGCGTGAAGCGGGCGAGCCGCAGCGCGGCGTCACACGACAATGTCGCCGGCGGCAGCAGGTTGGTGTCGCCGACACGCCGCAGGATCACCGCTGCCTCGATGCCGCAGGCGGAGCCGGTTTCTATCGGCGGCACCGCGTCGAAGTCGGCTCCCGCCGCGCCGAGCGCGACGAGGCATCCGCCCCCCGGAGCACCGGCGGCAGGCGCGGCCTGCGACGCAGGAGATGGCCTGACAGGCGCATGTGCCGGGGCCGCGTCGATCCGGCCCGATCCGGCCGACTGCAACGGTTTCGACACCGGCAGCGGTGCGCTGGCGGCGTCCGGCAGCACTCCCGCGAGCGGTTCCGCAAACCGGCGCGCATCAATCCCGTCACCCCCTCCGGCCGGAAGTGCGACCGGGCGCGGCCGGGGCAGCGGCACCGCGTCCGCAAGCGCCCCGGCCGACATGCCGCCGACAGCTACACCGCCGGCCAGAAAGATGGCGCAGGCACGAGCTGCGAACGTCCTCGCCAATGCCGGCAGTTGGCAGGCGTCGTCATGCCACGGGATCCTCACCTTCGAAAACGGGCCTCGTCCCGCGCGGCGAAATACGGATATGCTGTCATCTCGCGGGCAACCTCTCACGCGGGCCCGCCCTGATCCGCCGTCAATGGGGACGTTCTTGTTCGAGACAATCCTGCTCCTCCGTCTTCGCCGTCTGGTTCGCGGCTTCCTGTTCGTCCCGGCGATGATCGCAAGCACCGGCGTTCTGCTTGCGATCGCCGCCACATGGGTCGATCGGTCGGGTCTATTCGAGCCCCTCTTCGAGGCCTTGCCTTTCCTGGACATCACCGTCAGTGGCGCCCGCGCGGTGCTGGGCACGATTGCCGGCGCGATGATGACCGTGATCAGCCTTGTCTACTCGCTGACGCTGGTGGTCTTCACGCTGGCAGCCGGCAACATCGGCCCACGCCTGCTGGAAACCTTCACCGGCAATCGTGTCAATCAATCGACCATCGGCCTGCTTGGGGCAACTTTTCTCTATTCGCTCCTGCTGCTCTATGCCGTGGGCGACGACGAGGTCCCGCGGCTGGCCGTGGCCATTGCCATCGCCCTGGCAACGCTGAGCTTCTTCCAGGTCGTCTATTTCGTGCACGACACGGCCAAGCGGGTGATGGTCGACAATGAAATCGGCCGAACCCAGCGTTCGCTGCGCTCGGCGATCGACCGGTTGCTGGACGAGGAGCCGGCCGAAAAGGCCAACGACCGCGACGCGGTTCCCGATGGCGAGGGCCGTGCCGTCATCGCCCGCCGCTCAGGCTATGTCACGGCGGTCGAGGCGCCGCCGATCCTGCACGAGGCCACGAAAAAGGACGGATTCGTGCGCGTCGTCGCCCGACCCGGACACTTCATCCTGGCCAGCACGCCGATTGCCTATCTCCATGACGACGGCGCGCGCGACAAGGCAAAACGGATCGACGAGAACGTGCTGCATGCCTCGATCCTTCTGGCCGATGCGCGGGCCGCCGATGGCGACATCCTCTTCAACGTCCATCTCAGCGTCGAGATCGCGTTGCGCGCACTTTCCCCGGGCATCAACGATCCCTATACGGCGATCAGCGCCATCGACCAGTTGTCGGCATCGCTGGGAATGATCCTGCAACGCGGCGCGCCCTCCTCGCTGGTATGCGATGATGACGAGAAACCGCGCGTCTGGCTGGAACTGATCGAGGTTGGCGAGATCGTCGGCACCGCGCTGCATCCGCTGCGCCGCGTGGCCAGCGGCAACGTGATGATGACGCTGCGCCTGATCGCGGCGGTCGGCCGCATGGCGCTGGTAACGCGCAGCGAACATGCACATCTGCTCAAGACCCATCTGCGCCTGATCGCGACCGATGCCAACACCGCCGTGCGCAACCGCGACGACCGCCGCGAGATCGCCGACGCGCTGCGCCATGCCCATCGCAACCTTGCCAAGCATCCGGTCCGGACCTGAGCCTGGAAGACCGGCATCATACCCCCGCTGCACGGCGCGGGGATTTCCGGGCCGGCTCGACGGGGACAGAGACCCCGACGAAGCGGGGACATGCGTCTTCGCCGTGACAGGCGGGACGCCTCCGGCCTGTCTGCCGCCCGGAAAAAATTTCGATCAATCCGGTGCAATTTTGAATCAAATATTGCAAAAAATTGTCGTGTTTTGTCCAAATCCGGCCTTTTCGAACAATTGTCCCTTCAAAAAACGATCGGCACCGTGAAGGCCCAGTTGTTGCGCCGGGCCTCGGGCGGGATCGGCGGGAAGGGCTGCGCCCTCTGCACCGTCTTCACCGCCTCGCGGTCGATCGCCTCGTTGCCGGAACTGCGCGCCAGCTTGACACCGGCGAGCCCGCCACTGCTGCTGACGACAAAAGTCACCAGAGCCTCGCCGCGCTGGCGGCCGATGCGGCCGCGCTTCTTCGCCCGGTCGATCCTGCGATAGACCTTGCCGGTGTATCTGGAGGCATCGGCATTGCCGAATTCCTTCGACTTGCCGATGTTCTGCGATCCGCCGGCCTTGACGGTGGCGCTCGACCGGCCGCCGGCACCGCTCGTCGTCTTCCTGGTTCGGACGCTTGCCGCCTTTTCCTTCTGACGCTTGACGGTCTTCGCCTTCTTTGCCGGCGCTTCCCGGCGCACCTCGGAAATCTTCAGATCCTTCGGCCTGGCCTGCGGCATCGGCGTTGCGACCGCCGCCTCGAGCTGCTCGGTCGAGGGAACCGGCTGCGCCTCGAGCGGCGAAACGCTCGCCTGGACGGGTGCAGCCTCTTCCGGCGTCTCGGTCGGCTGCTCGACCGCAGTGGCAACGACCGTCGCGGCGCTCGCCGGGGCCAGCGCCGCCATTTCCATCGGCCGGGCCTGGACGGTTTCCTGGGCCGGCGGCGTCTCGCTGACCTGCGACAGGGCTTCCGCGGTCACGGTCTCGGTCGGCGTTGCCTCGGCCGGAGGCTTGAGCGCCTCGACGACCTCCTCCGGCGGCACGGCCTTGCTTTGCGGGACATCCGGGGCGCTCGCCTCTTCGCCGGTCGTCTCCTTCAGCGCGGTGGCGTGCTCGACCGGCTTTTCCCCTTCCAGAGCGTCGATCGGCGTCACCGTCTCGGAGGTCTCGCTGGTCACCTCGTTGTGCTCGCCATCCGCGCCTGCCTGCAGCGCATCGACGAAGGCATCGCCGAGTTCCGCCGACAGAATGGCGCCGCCGCCCTCCATCTGCACGCTCTCGCTCTCGTGCATGATGACGGCGACCGTCGAGGCGTGGACGGCCGTGGAAATCGCAAGGGCCGCCAGGAAATGATGCGGTCTCAGCTTCATCACTCAACTCCCCTGGTTACGAGCGACACCTTGCCAGCCCCGGCCCGGTACAGCTCATCGGCGATTGCAAGAACGCGCAACGCCTCCAGCTCGCGGTCGACGGCAAGCATCACGGAAGGCCCGCCGGCCCTTTCGTCCGCCCCGCCGTCGGGTGTCTCATAGGGCGTGCCGCCCGCGCCCGCCTGCCCGAGATAGGAGGCAACATCGGTCGGGCGGCCGCGATAGGTCAGACTGCCGTTGCTGTCGGCAAAGAGCGCATCCGGCGGCGCCAGCGGCGGTGCGTCCGTCGTCTCGACCAGGGACACGTCTGGGTCGGCCGGCGGCGACAACTGGCCCGCGATCAGGAAGAAGATCAGCATCAAAAAGACGATGTTGATCAGCGAGATGGTGCTTTCCGCCTGGCGCTTCGGCGGTTTCTGGCGAACCTTGATCATCTGGGCCTCGCAACGATCACCTGCAGCGCGCCGCCGCCGCCGCGCAGCAACTCGAGCGCACTCACCAGATCCTGGGCGCGCGCGCTCTCGCGCGGCACCAGCAGCGCCGTCTTCGCACCGGCCTCGACCAGGGACGAGACCGCTGTTCCCGGAGCCTGCGGGTCGACAGGCGTCCCGTTGACGGTCAGCCCGTCCTCATCGACCGTCGCGAAGATATCGGGGCGCGCGGCCCCCGCGCCCCCGCCGCCGCCCGGCGCCGCCAGCTCGACCTGCGCGAAACGCGTGAAGGTCGACGACAGCATGAAGAACAGCAGCAGCAGGAAGATCACGTCGATCAGCGACGTCAGCGACAGGCGGCGCCTGCGCGGGCTGGCGAATTCAATGCGCATTGGCCACCCGTTCGTAGCCCCTCGCCTCCTCGACCTCGGCGACGTCGACCCGGCCGCCGCGCGCCTGCTCCAGCAGCACGGCCGAGGCGAGCGTCTCGATGGCAACCTTCTCGTTCTCGATCTGCCCTTCCAGATAGGTGACGACGAGCGAAACGGGCATGGCGACGGCGAGCCCGACGGCCGTTGTCAGCAGCGCAACCCAGATGCCGCCGGCGAGCAGCGACGGATCGACGGCATTGCCGGCGGACTGCAGCTCGCGGAACGCCTCGATCATGCCGAGCACGGTGCCGAAGAGCCCCAGCAGCGGCGCGATCTGCGCGATGGCATCGAGTCCCTTCATGCCGCTGTTGTAGCGGTGCAGGCGGCGGGTCGCCGCCCGGGCAATGTCTTCCTCGACCAGGGCCTTGTCGGCATTGCCGGCCTCGGCCGCCTGCATGGCGATGGCGACGGCCTCCTCGGAGGCGCTACGGATGTCCCCGAGCGCCTGCCACGCCTCGCGGCGCCGGCCATGGGCCCACAGGCGCACGGCAGCCTCGGAGCGACCCGGCCGGCCCACGCGCTGCAGCCAGAACTGCGCGAGCTTGAGAATCACGACCGTCAACGCGATCACGGAGAGCCCCGCCAGCACGGCGACGACCGGGCCGCCAAGCTCTAGAAAACCCGTGACGGAGGTGAGGATGTCGGCGAAGGACATAACGGCTTCCTATCGGTTCAGGGGAATGTCGGCGCGGCTTGCAAGGGAGAGCTCCGCCTTGCAATGCGGCGCGGAACCGTCGCCGCAGCGGGCCGGCCCGTTCACCAGGATGCGGCCGAGCCGGTCGCAGGACACGCCCGAGAGGTCGAACTGGCGAACCGAGGTCTTGTCGGCCACGAGCGCCCCGAAATCGAACGTGGTCAACCGGTCGACAAGGCCGTCCCTGTCGAACAGCACGAACTCGAAGCGCGGCTCGGGAAGATCGGCGCCGGTGGCGTTGCGCACGACGAAGGTCAACCGGCAGCCGTCCGCGTCGCCCGAGGCGACGCGGTTCAGCTCGATATGGAGGGCGGGAGCGGTATCGGCCTGTTGCAGGGGCTGGTCGTCCGCCCTCGCCTGCCCTGCCCAAAGGGCGGCGGCAGTCAATGCCGCCGCGGCCACCAGTTCGATCCCGCGTCCCATCATGCGCTCCTTGTCTTGCTTACCAACCGAGGGTCTTTGCCAGGGTCAGCTTGAACGTGCGTCCCTTGCCGTCGTCGCCGGAAAGGTTCGCTCGATACTGCTTGTCGAAGAGGTTCTCGACCGATCCGCGCATCTCGAAGCCCGCGAAGGTTCCCTCGTCCGGCTTCCAGTCGACGAAAAGATCGTGCACCGAATACCCGCCGAACGTGCGGCCGGCGGTCGCGCCGGTCGCCATCGAGCCGGCGAAAAGGCCGCGCCAGCCGAACGACACGTCGTGGTCCGGAAGACGGCCGCCAAGCGTCACGGCCAGCGTGTCGGCGGGGATCGTGTTCAGCGTCGCCCCGGTCGACTTGTCCTCGCCATGGATGTGGCTGAAGGCCAGGTTGGCGAACACGAATTCCGAATCGTAGGCCGCCTCGACCTCGACGCCGAAGATCTTCGCCCTGTTGATGTTCACATAGTAGGGAACCGGCGTACCCAGTCCGGTCGCCGGGTTCGGCGCGATCAGGTCCTTCAGGTCGTTGTAGAAACCGGTGGTCTTGACCTGCAGGCTGTCATTGCCGGTGAAGACGTCGTAGCCGGAGACGGTGAAGCCGATCTCGGCCGCGTTGGAGATTTCCTTGTTCAGACCCGGGCTGCCGACACGCCCGCCGGGATAGTCACCATTGGGCGGATTGCTCGAGAACAGTTCATCGAGGGTCGGCACGCGCTCGGTGTGGGCGACGGAGCCGAACAGCGAGAACGTCTCGTTCACCTTGTACATCACGGCAAGCTTCGGCGAGAACGCCGTTTCCTGCCGGCTCACACCGCCGACGACAGCCGAGGACGGCTCCAGATTGACGAAGTCGATGCGCGCGCCGGGGATGATCGTCAGCCGTTCGTCCCAGATGAACTCGTTCTGGAAGAAGACGCCGTATTTCGTGTCCGTTCCCTCCGGATGGAACGAAACCGGACCGACCGTGGTGGTGGCGATGCGCTCCTGGTAGCTGAGCTGGCCGCCGAAGGTGAAGAAATTCTCGAAGCGATCGCCATGATGCTCGACCGTGTTCTCGACCTTCGCCGCCCATGTGCGATAGGCGTACTCGCTGTCGAAGAAGAGCGGAGACGGGATCGGCGCCGAGGCATTATCCTGGTTCACCTGCGTGTCCGAGAAAGACAGGTTCAGCTTCAGGTCGAGCCAGGGATTGTCGCTTGCCGGGTTTTCATAGGCAAAAACAACCGTCTGGTCGGTGATCTCGCGGTCGATCGTGCCGAAGGGCAGCGTGCCGGTCTGCGAATAGGCCGTGTCGTCGGCATCGCTCTGCCAGCGCTGGTAGGACAGGCGCACCTGCTGCTCGTTGTTGTCGCCAAAGCGGTGCGTGACCTTGGCAAGGCCCGAGAAAGACGAGAAATCGGAGCCGGGGATCGCCTGGCCGAGGCCGTTCTCATACTCGCCCGAGCGACGAAAGCTGCCGTTCAGCAGCATCTCGGTCTGTTCGGAAAAGCGATAGGCAGCGACGATCGAGGCGAGCGCACCGTCCTTGTTGGAATCGTACATCGTCTTCAGGCGGACGGCGCCGGTCTCGCCGGGCTTGAGGAAGTCCGATGCATCCTTGGTGGTGAAGTTGATGACGCCACCGATCGCCCCCGATCCGTACAGGGTGGAGGATGCCGGCCCGCGCAGGATCTCGACCCGCTTGTACAGCTCCGGGTCGGAGAAGAACGAGCCCATGCGGTACTGCTCGTAGAACTTCACCGCGCCGTCGACCGACACGATGATCTTCGATTCGTCGGAAGAGCCGAGGTCGCCGATGCCACGGATGTTGAAGGACTGGCCGCCGATTCGGTCGCTGCCGATGACGCTGACGCCCGGAACCTGGCGGAAGAGGTCGCCGACGGTCATCGCCTGCTCGGCGTCGATGTCCTCCTGGTTGAGGACGGTGACCGCCTGCGGCGTGTCGATCGCGACCTTTTCCTGGCCGGCGCCGACGACGATGCGCTGCAGCGCCGTTGCTCGCGAGGCGGACGCTCCGTCGCCGACGTCCTGCGCGTTCGCATGAGCAAGGCCGGCCAGCGTGCAAAGCGCCACGCCGCCCATGAGGCGCGCGATACGGCGCGCCGGTGCGTCATTCCAGTTCGAGCCTGCCAGCCCCATGTCTAAACTCCACGCATTCCTCGACCGCTCGCTGGCACGCGCTTGCTTGCTTCTCGAATGTTGATAGAAGTTGAGTCTCATACTCAGGTATTGATGTCGATACAAAACATGAGTAATTGAGTCAAGTATGAGATCGGGTTTCCGATCGTCCTGCAATCGTTCGGCACCTTAGCCAGCACACTCCCGCCGCCATGCGAGACCGACAGGGAAATCCCCTTTCTCGCAACGAGTTGGCAAACGGGATGCAAGCGCGGGCGCGAACTGGCGGAACCGCAGATGGCTCCGGCACGGCCGTGAGTGCCAGCCTGCGAAAACCGCGATCCCCAAAAGGTGACCCATGACGCGTGAAACTACCGATTTCGACCACATCCGGCGGATGCGCGATGCCAATCCGAAGATGCGCGAGCGCGATCTCGCCGCCATGCTCGAGCTCAGCGAGGCGGAGTTCGTCGCGGCATTCTGCGGCGACACGGTGCGGCGGATCGACATCCGCTTCGACGACATCTTCAAGGGGCTGGAAGCCGTCGGGGAAGTCCTCGCGCTCACCCGCAATGAAAGCGCCGTGCACGAGAAGGCCGGCGTCTACGACAAGTTCATTCCCGGCCAACGCGCCGCGATGATGCTGGGCGCCGATATCGACACGCGCATGTTCCCCGCTGTCTGGGTCCACGGTTTCGCCGTCGCCAAGCCACAGGAAGACGGAACCGTCCGCCACAGCCTGCAGTTCTTCGACGCGCATGGCGATGCGGTGCACAAGATCCATACACGCGACAAGACCGATCTCGGTGCCTGGGAGGCACTGGTGACGGGTCTCCTCGCCGAGGACCAGGAGCCCGGCCTGCTGCAGGACGTTGTCCCCGCCGAAGTCGCCTCGCGTCCCCGGCCGGACGCGGAAAAGCAGGACGCACTGCGCGAGCGCTGGCAGAGCCTGACGGACCCGCATCAGTTCCACGGCATGCTGCGCGACCTCGACCTCCATCGGCTGAACGCCCTGACGCTTGCCGGAGAGCACAATGCCTGGGTGCTCGACCCGTCCGCCGTTGCCGACCTGCTGCAGCGCGCGGCGGAAGCGGAGCTGCCGATCATGTGCTTCGTCGGCAGCCGCGGCTGCATCCAGATCCACTCCGGTCCGGTCGCCAAGATCGCCAGCATGGGGCCGTGGATCAACGTCATGGATCCCGGCTTCCATCTGCATCTGCGCACCGACCACATCGCCGAGGCCTGGGCCGTCCGCAAGCCGACCAAGGACGGCCATGTCACCTCCGTCGAGGCCTATGACGCGAACGGCACCCTGATCATCCAGTTCTTCGGGTTGCGCAAGGAAGGCAATGTCGAGCGTTCCGACTGGCGCGAACTGGTCCAGGACCTGCCGCGCCCCGAAGCCGTTGCCGCGGAGTGAATGAGGACATGACTGCCATGACCACACCTGCCACGTCCCGCCGCCTTTCCCGTCTGCTCAGTGGCGCCGGCTTCGCCCTGGCGATGGCTCTGGCCGGACCGGCTGCAGCCGAGGGCGAGAGCCTTGCCGATGCACAGCGGATCGTCGCGATCGGCGGCTCCGTCACCGAGATCGTCTATGCGCTGGGAGAAGAAGGACGGCTTGTCGCGCGCGACACCACCAGCGGCTATCCCGAGGCTGCGACAGAGCTTCCCGATGTCGGCTACATGCGCGCGCTGGCGCCCGAGGGCGTCCTGTCGGTCAGGCCCGATGCGATCCTGACGCTGGAGGGCAGCGGCCCGCCGGAAACCCTGACAGTGCTCAAGGCCGCCGGCGTTCCCTATGTCACCGTCCCGGAGGGCTACGACGAGAAGGGCATCCTCGACAAGATCGAGGTCATCGGCACGTCGCTCGGCGTCGAGGCCAAGGCCGGCGAACTGGCCGACCGGGTCAGGGCCGAACTCGAGGCCGCCACGGCGGAGGCGGAGGCGCGCGGGCGCAACGCGCGCGTGCTCTTCATCCTGTCGATGAATGGCGGGCGCATTCTCGCGTCGGGTTCGGGCACCGCCGCCGACGGCATCCTGGCCATGGCCGGCGCGCAGAACGCCTTTGCCGATTTCGCCGGCTACAAGCAGCTCAACGACGAGGCTGTCATCTCGGCCGCGCCGGACGCGATCCTGATGATCAGCCGCGGCGAGGGTCATGCCGCCCCCGTCGACGACGTCCTGTCCCATCCGGCGATCGCGCAGACACCGGCCGGCGCCAACAAGCGCCTGATCCGCATGGACGGCCTCTACCTGCTCGGCTTCGGACCGCGCACCGGAGCCGCCGTGCGCGACCTTTCGGCGGCGCTCGCCGAACACGGCCTCTAAGGAAGGAACGCCGGCATGAGCTTGCGCGACATGTCCCTGCCCGCCCGCCTGCTGCCTTCACGGGCACTTGAACAGGCACGCCAGGGCGACCGGGAACCGCTTGCGCGGCTCGCCATCGCCGTGCTGGTTCTGGCGCTCCTGTGCGTGATGGCGATCTCGCTCTCGAGCGGCGCGCTCAGCATCAGCCTGTCGGCCGGCTTCCAGGGCCTGCTGGACGGCGCGCAGGCCGACCCTTCCGCGCTGCGCGACCGGATCGTGATGATGGAGGTGCGCCTGCCGCGGGTGGTGCTCGGCGCGCTGGTCGGTGCATCGCTCGCGGTTTCCGGCGCAGTGATGCAGGGCCTGTTCCGCAACCCGCTGGCTGATCCCGGCATTGTCGGCGTGTCGGCCGGCGCCGGGCTCGGAGCCGCCGGGATGATCGTTCTCGGCGGTACGTTCCTGGCGCCGGTCGTGCAGCTGGCCGGCATCTATGCACTGCCGCTGGCGGCCTTTCTCGGCGGACTGGCGACGACCTTCGCCCTCTACAGGATCGGCACGCGCGGTGGCATGACGTCGGTCGCGACGATGCTGCTTGCCGGTATCGCGCTCGGCGCGCTCGCCGGCGCCATCACCGGCCTTCTGGTCTATGTGGCCGACGACCAGCAGCTGCGGGACCTCACCTTCTGGGGACTGGGGTCACTTGCCGGCGCCACCTGGGAAAAGGTGCTGACGGCCGGCCCGATCATCGCCGTCGTGCTCCTCGGCGTGCCGTTTCTCGCCAACGGCCTCAACGCCCTGTTCCTGGGCGAGGCGGCGGCCGGCCATCTCGGCATCCGGGTGCAGCGGCTGAAGACGATCGCCATCGTCGCGGTCGCCGCGGCGACCGGCGCGTCGGTCGCGGTCAGCGGCGGCATCGGTTTCGTCGGCATCGTGGTGCCGCACCTTCTGCGCCTGACAATCGGCCCGGACCATCGCTACCTGCTGCCGGCCTGCGCGCTGCTGGGCGCCTGCATGCTGATCCTGGCTGACACCGTCAGCCGCATCATCGTGGCGCCGGCCGAACTGCCCATCGGCATTCTCACAGCCCTTGCCGGGGCGCCCTTCTTCCTCTGGATCCTGCTGCGGCGGAAAGGTCTGGTCCAGGCATGAGCGCCGTGACCCCGAACATTCTCGAGATCGGTAACCTTGCCGTCTCGATCTCCGGAACGCCCATCGTCCATGGCGTGTCCTTCAAGGCGTCCGCCGGCAGCCTGAGCGTGATTGTCGGGCCAAACGGCTCGGGCAAGAGCACGCTGCTCAAGGCGATCACCGGCGAACTGAGCTATTCCGGGTCGGTCGCGCTGAACGGAACCCGTGTCGAGGGTGTCTCGCCCGAGACGCTGGCTCCCTTGCGCGCCGTGCTTCCGCAGCACACCAGCCTCGCCTTTCCCCTCACCGTCGCCGAAGTGGTGCGTCTCGGGATCAGGCGCGGGATCTCGATGGCCGACAACGCGCACAGGCGCGTTTCCGAAGCGCTTGAGCGGGTCGATCTGACGGGCTTCGCGCCGCGCGCCTACCAGTCGCTTTCCGGCGGCGAGCAGCAGCGGGTGCAGCTGGCCCGCGTGCTCTGCCAGGTCTGGGAGCCCTGCCCGCACGGCACGCCGCGCTGGCTGTTTCTCGACGAGCCGATCTCCAGTCTCGACATCAAGCATCAGCTCCTGATCATGGACGTGGCCGCCGGCTATGCCCGCCGGGGCGGCGGGGTGGTCGCGGTCCTGCACGATCTCAACCTGACGGCGCTCTACGCGGACCAGGTGCTGGTGATGAAATCCGGACGGCTGCTGGCGCGCGGCGGTCCGCGCGAGGTGATCACCGACAAGCTGGTCTCGGAAGCCTTCGATCATCCACTGAAAGTCTCGGCCCTGCCGCCGGGGGATGTGCCCTTCCTGTTGCCGCAGGCGTCAGTCGGACTTCATTCGGCCGGCTGACGGCAGGCAAGGTGTCTCAGGCCGCGTGGCAGCTCGCGCAGGTTCCGCGCAGCTCGACTGTCGACTTCTTCAGGACGAACCCGGTTTTCTTCGCCAGGCCCTTGAGGTGATGGGCAAGGTCGTCGTCGCTCAGTTCGGCGACCATCCCGCACGTGTCGCAGATGGCGAAGGCGACGGTCTCGTGCCCGTCGCAATCGGGATGACGGCAGGCAACGAAGGCATTGAGGCTTTCCAGCCGGTGCACGGCCCCCATTTCAACCAGCTTGTCGAGCGCGCGGTAGACCTGGGGAGGTGCCCGAAAGCCCTCCTCCCGCAACTGGTCGAGGATCGTGTAGGCGCTGAGCGGCGCGTTGGCCCGTGACAGGGCCGACAGGACGAGGCTCTGGTTGCGCGTCAGGCCCGCGGGCA
Source organism: Stappia sp. (assembly GCF_965276915.1). GTDB lineage: Bacteria > Pseudomonadota > Alphaproteobacteria > Rhizobiales > Stappiaceae > Stappia. The sequence continues at coordinate 2,957,063 of NZ_OZ255709.1, read as the reverse complement.
TCTGATGGCTCACATTCATGGTCTCTCGCCTTCCGTTTTCGCGGCCGCTCCGCCGCGCCTCATTCCCGCAATCATCCCGGCCAGCGGACTGAGGCTCAGGAGAAACAGGGCCAGCGCCGCAACCACGATCGAGGGGCCGGACGGCGTATCCCATTCAAGCGATCCGAAGAGGCCGCCAATCACGGCAACGACGCCGATCACCGCCGCAAGCACCGCCATCTGCTCGGGGCCGCCCGACAGGCGGCGCGCCGTGGCGGCCGGGATGATCAGCATCGCGGTGATCAACAGCACTCCGACGATCTTCATCGAAATCGCGATGACAGTCGCCAGCAGGATCATGAAGACGAGATTTGCCCGGTCTGGACGCAGCCCCTCCGCCTCCGCCAGTTCGCGGTTGACGGTGGCCGCAAAGAGCGGGGTCCAGATCGCGGCCAGCACCACAAGGACGAACACGCCGCCGGCATAGATGGCGAGAATATCCGTTGTCGACACGGCGAGGATGTCGCCGAAGAGAAAGCCCATCAGGTCGATCCGCACCCAGCTCATGAAGGCGAGCGCCATCAGGCCGAGCGCCAGCGAGGAATGGGCGAGCAGGCCCAGAAGTGCGTCCGAGGACAACGAGGCGCGCCGCTGCAGCAGCAGCAGGGCCAGCGAGACCAGCACCGACACGGCAAACACCGCCAGCGTGATGTTCACCTCGAACAGGAAGGCGAGCGCCACGCCCAGAAGCGCCGCGTGCGACAGCGTATCGCCGAAATAGGCAAGGCGGCGCCAGACGATGAAGCAGCCGAGAGGACCCGAGACCAGCGCAACGCCAATGCCCGCGACGAGCGCGCGAACGAAGAAATCATCGAGCATGCCCGGCCTCCCCGGCGCCCTGCCCTGCGGCCTCGTTCCCAGCGGTCGGGACACTCTTGTCGTCGGCATGGCCGTGACCGTGGTCATGGTCGTGGTCATGGTCATGGTGCCCGTCATCGGGATGGCAATGCTCGGTGATCGAGCCGTCGGCGTGAAGCACCCGCCCATCCTCCAGGTGGGTATGGTCGTGATGATGCTCGTAGACGGCCAGCGTCGCATCGGCGCGGGCGCCGAAGAGCTGACGGTAGGCGGCGCTCGAGGCGACGGCCCTCGGTGCGCCCTGGCAGCAGACATGGCCGTTGAGGCAGACCACGTGGTCGGTCGCGGCCATCACCACATGCAGGTCGTGCGAGATCAGCAGCACGCCGCAGCCGAGATCGTCGCGGATCCGGCCGATCAGGTCGTAAAGGGCGATCTCGCCGGAAAAGTCCACGCCCTGCACCGGTTCGTCGAGAACCAGCAGGTCCGGCTTGCGGCAAATGGCGCGCGCCAGCAGCGCGCGCTGGAACTCGCCTCCCGACAGGTTGCGCATTTCCGCAAGGGCCAGGTGCGGAATGCCCGTCGCTTCCAGCGCAGACACCGTCGCCGCCTGCCCGACCTTGCCGGTGAGAGCGAGAAAGCGCTCCACGGTCAGGGGCAACGTCCAGTCGATGCTGAGCTTCTGCGGCACATAGCCGACCCTGAGGCCGGCGCGGCGTTCGGCCCGCCCCTCGTTCGGTGAGAGAATGCCGAGGGCCGTTTTCGCCGTGGTCGACTTGCCGGACCCGTTCGGTCCGATCAGCGTCACGATCTCGCCCCTGTGCACGACCAGATCGACCCCGCGCACGAGCCAGCGCCCGTCGCGGAACACGCCCGCGCCCGCAAGGCTCACCAGCGCTTCCTGCGTTACCTTCACTTTGGAATTCACCATGCCGGACCAGGTTTGGAATCGGATGGGCCAGTGTCCCGCCACCGCTCCTGGCGGGCAAGGCCGGTGATCCGCATCACGAGGACAAAAACACGAAAGGGTCTTGCGGACCTATATGGCACACGTTATAGCGTAACGCAATCTTGTGATCTTATAACATGACGCAACCTGCCAACCTGCCCTGCCCGAAACGAGGATTGCCATGAACCCGCTCCGCACCCTGCTTCTGTCCGCCACTGTCCTGGGCGCCTCCGTCGCTGCCGGCCAGGCCGCCCCGGACGTCGTCGCCTCGGTCAAACCGGTTCACTCATTGGTCGCGGCAGTCATGAAAGGCGTCGGTGAGCCGGCGCTGATCGTCGAAGGTGCAGGGTCGCCTCACACCTACAGCCTGAAGCCCTCGCAGGCGCGCCGCTTGCAGGACGCGGATATCGTCTTCTGGATCGGTCACGAACTGGAAGCCTTCCTTGAAAAGCCGATCGAGACGATCGGCGACAAGGCGACGGCCGTCGAACTCGTCGACGCACATGGTCTCGTCAAGCTCCCCTTGCGCGAGGGTGGCGCCTTCGAGGCGCATGAACACCACGATGGCGCTCATGGCGAGGCGGAGCATGCCGGGCACGATCACGAGGGGCACGACCACGCGGAACATGATCATGACGACGATCACGAGAAGGCTGGCGAGAAGCACGCACACGAGGCCGAAGGAGACGGCCACGAACATGGGCACGGCGAATTCGATGCGCATGTCTGGCTGGATCCGGAAAACGCCAAGGCCATGATCCACGAGATCGAGGAGACCCTGAGCGCCGCCGATCCGGACAACGCCAACGCCTATGCGGACAACGCGGCCGCGGCCATTGCCGGTATCGACGCTCTCACTGCTGAAGTCGGCACGATACTCGCCCCGGTTCGCGGCAAGGGGTACGTGGTCTTCCACGATGCCTACCAGTATTTCGAAAAGCGCTTCGACATTCCCGCCGCCGGCTCGATCACCGTCAGCCCGGAGGTCATGCCGGGCGCCGAGCGCGTCAGCGAGATCCGCGCACGGATCGGCGAACTCGGCGCGGCTTGCGTTTTCGCCGAGCCGCAATTCGAACCCAAGCTGATCTCGGTCGTGATCGAGGGAACGGCGGCGAAATCCGGCATTCTCGATCCGCTCGGCAGTTCGCTCAAGGACGGTCCCGACCTCTATGCGGAGCTGATCCGCGGGATGGCGACCTCCCTGCGCGACTGCCTGGCCGACGCCAGCTGATCGCCTGCCCTGCCCCACACGTCAGGACCTGCCGGCCCTGGCCGCTTCTCACCGGAAAGGCGGATCCTCCGCCTTTCTTTTCCCCTCGAATTGTAATGTCATAACATACGGAGCTTATCCATGCGAGGTATCGTGTTTTCCGCCATGGCTGCCGCCCTTCTTCTGGGCAGCGCCTTCGATGCCATGGCCCATGGCATCTGGATCGCCCAGCGCCACGGCGATCTTGCCATTGTCTACGGCCATGGCGCCTCCGACGAGGCCTATGACCCGGGCAAGGTGACGCAGGTACTCGGCCATCTGGAAGACGGCACCGCCGTGCCCGTTTCAACCGAAAATCAGGGCAATCACGCGCTTGTCGCGCCGCCCCAGGATGCCGCCGTCGTCACGGCGGTGATGGACAACGGATACTGGAGCGAGGGGCCCGACGGCAAATGGGTCAACAAGCCGAAGTCGGAGGTGGAGGGTGCCAAACAGGGTGGCCGCTATCTCAAGCATACGGTCGCGATCCTCGACCATTCCCCGCTCGCCACAAAGGCAAGAGGCATGGCGCTGGAGATCGTGCCCGAGCGCGACCCGAGCGAACTCTCAGCCGGCGACGAACTGGCCGTCACCGTACTTCTCAACGGCAAGCCGCTCGCCGATACGCTGGTCGTCCAGGAATACACCACCGACAGCGAGAACAAGTCAGTGCGCACCGATGCGCAAGGCCGCGCCAGCGTCACCATCCGCAACAACGGCCTCAACGTGATCGCCGTTTCCGCCGACGAGCCGTCGCAGGAGCCGGAGAAGGCCGACCGCATCGGGCACTTCGCGACCCTCTCCTTCAGCGTCGACCGCCACGCGCACTGAACCGGCATGCGGGCCGGCCTGTTGCCGGTCCGCCCTCTTCCATTTTCGGAGCCTCCCCATGCAAGCACGTCTCCCCGTGACGGTTCTCTCCGGCTTCCTCGGCGCCGGCAAGACAACGCTTCTCAACCACGTCCTCAACAACCGCGAGGGTCTCAGGGTCGCGGTCATCGTCAACGACATGAGCGAGGTGAACATCGACGCCAGCCTCGTGCGGGACGGCGGCGGAAACCTCTCGCGGACGCAGGAGCGGCTGGTGGAGATGACCAATGGCTGTATCTGCTGCACCCTGCGCGAGGACCTTCTCAAGGAAGTGCGCACGCTTTGCGAGGATGGCCGCTTCGACCACCTGCTCATCGAATCGACAGGCATCTCGGAGCCGCTTCCCGTTGCCTCCACCTTCGAGTTCCGCGATGAGGAGGGTGAGAGCCTGTCCGACGTGGCCCGCCTCGATTCGATGGTCACCGTGGTGGATGCGGCCAATCTGCTGCGCGACTACGCCTCGACCGACTTCCTGAGGGACCGTGGCGAGACGCTGGGCGAGGAGGACGAACGCACCCTTGTCGACCTGCTGGTCGACCAGATCGAGTTCGCCGACACGATCGTCCTCAACAAGATCGCGGATGCTTCACCCGAAACGCTCGACGCCGCCCGCAAGATCATCAGGGCACTCAATCCCGATGCACGCCTGCTGGAGGCGGACCACGCGCGCGTTCCCCTTGCCGAGATCCTGGGCACCGGCCGCTTCGACTTCGACAGGGCGCACGAGCACCCCTTGTGGTTCAAGGAACTGAACGGCTTCAGGGACCACATCCCCGAGACCGAGGAATACGGCATTCGCTCCTTCGTCTATCGCGCCCGCCAACCCTTCCGCCCCGACGCATTCCAGCGTTTCATCGACCGCGGCTGGCCGGGCGTGATTCGGGCCAAGGGGTTTTTCTGGCTGGCGACGCGCCCCCGTTTCGTCGGCGAACTGGCGCAGGCAGGCGCCTTTGTGAAGACAGAGAAGCGCGGGCTGTGGTGGACGGCCGTCCCGAAGGCGCACTGGCCTGAATCGCCCGAATGGCATGCCGCGATGGAGCCCTATCTCGATCCGGTCTGGGGAGACCGCCGCCAGGAACTGGTCTTTATCGGAACCGCGGCGATGGACGAAGCGGCGATCCGCGCCGAGCTCGATGCCGCGCTGGTGGCCGACGACGCCTTCGTCCCGGAAACCTGGGCACGGCTTCCCGACCCCTTTCCCGGCTGGAGCGCATCCCTTTCCTGAAACCCGGCGATTGGACTTGCCCGGCGATTGGACTTGCGGGGAGTACGCGCTTCTGCGAAGTTTCGCCCGATGGTTGCCGACGGCGGGAACGCCAGAGGCATGAAAAGGGAACACGGTGAGGCGTACCCATCAGGGACCGAGACCGTGGCTGCCCCCGCAACTGTAAGCGGTTAGCCGATCCGCACTCGCCACTGTCCGCATAGCGGGCGGGAAGGCGCGGCCCGGCGACGATCCGTGAGCCAGGAGACCTGCCATCTCCCTTCAACGTCAACCGGACGGGGTGTTCCGGGAGGTCCCATGATCGACTGCATTTCTGAATTCCGGCTTTCCTCCGGCCCCGCCTTGCGCAGCCTGACTGTCGTTCCCCTCACTTCGATACGGGGAGACGGCAATGGCGCATGACATGACGGCCGTCGTTCCGCTCTACGGGGGCGCCAGCGGACAACGGCGCCACCGCGTCGTCGTTTGCTCCACCTGCCGCAATCGCGAGACACGCGAGCAACCCGGCACCACACTCGCCGTCACTCTTGAAGCCGCGCTTTCGGGGGTGGAATTCGAAGGCTTCGACGTCTCGGTCGTGGCCTGCATGGCAGGATGCGACCGCCCCTGCGCGGTCGCGTTTCAGGGCGATGGCAAGGCGTCCTATCTCTTCGGCGACATCGAGCCGGGTCGCGACACCGACGCCCTTGTCGCCTTCGCCAGGCAATATGCGTCGCTCGACGATGGCTGGTGCTCCTCCATCCAGCGTCCCGACGGCCTGAAGGGCAAGACGCTTTCGCGCATTCCCGCCTTGCTGCCTCCCCGGGGAGAGAGGCCATGAGCCATGGCACAGGACGCGGCATCGCCCTTGAGCTGAGCAACGTGAGCTATCGCGTGCGCGGCGCAGGCACTCTGGTCGAGAAACTCTCCCTGCATGTGCATGACGGCGAGATCCTTGTCATCGCCGGCCCGAACGGGGCCGGCAAGTCGACGCTGATCCGCATGATCGCGGGCCTCAGCGCGCCCTCCGGAGGCGAGATCCTCCTCGGCGGGCGCGCCTATTCGCGCATAGGAATCACCGAACGGGCCCGTTCGATCGCCTATGTCGGCCAGAGCGACGATACCGATGCCCGCCTGACCGTCGCGCAATATGTGGCGCTGGGAAACCTGCCGCATCGCCGTGCGAACGGCGCGCGTGCCGCCATCGACGCGACCTGCTCGGCGCTGGCGCTGGCCGGCCTCGATGCCCTTCGCGAGCGTCGGATGGGCGACATCTCCGGCGGCGAGCGCCAGCGCGCCAAGATCGCCCGGGCCGTCTGCCAGAAACCGGCGATCCTTGTGCTGGACGAGCCCACCAACCATCTCGACCCCTCGGCGCGCGGCGAGTTGCTGAGCCTCGTTTCCGGGCTCGGCATCACCGTAATCGCAGCCCTTCATGACCTGACGCTGATCGAAGCCTTCGCAAGCCATGTCGCCCTCATCCGTGCCGGCGCCCTTGTCGCCTACGGTCACCCCGCCGACGTGCTCACCTCGGCACAGGTACGCGATGTGTTCAGTGTCGACATGCACCGGCTGCCGCACCCGAGCGAACCCCGACATATCAGCGTGCTCGACATTCCCGTCGAGGGACGCTTCCCGGTCATGGCGGACTCCGGCGCCCATATGCCCGCTCACTCGACCGTCCGCAGGCCGGTCCTCGTCTCCGGCGGCTGATTTCCCCCGCCATCGGCCGCCGTCGCGACTTTCGCCTTCACTCCCTTTCCTTCAACGGAGGACACATTGACCCGTTTCCTGACCGCCCTCGCCGCGTCGCTGATCGCCACGCCCGCCCTTGCCTTCCCCGTCACCGTCGACAATTGCGGCGAGACGCTGACCTTCGACGCGGCCCCGAGCCGCATGGTCACCCAGGACATCAATATCAGCGAGATGGCCTTCGCACTCGGCCTGCGGGACCGCATGGTGGGCGTGAGCGGCATCAGCGGCTGGTACAAGACCAGCCCGGAATTCGAGGCGCGCCGCGGCGAGCTGCCGGAACTAGCGCCGAAATACCCGACACTCGAGAACCTTGTCGCGGCCTCACCCGATCTGTTTTTCGCCGGCTGGTATTACGGCATGAAGCCGGGCGGCGACGTCACCCCCGACACGCTTGCCCCGCACGGCATCAAGACGCTGATCCTCACGGAAAGCTGCATTCACGTCGACAAGGCGCGACCCAAGGCGACGCTCGACCTGCTCTACGACGACATGCTTCGGCTGGGTCGGATCTTCGGCAAGGACAGCGAGGCCGAAACGCTGGTTGCCGGCTGGAAGGAGCGCGTTGCCGAGGTCAGGCAGCGCATCGCGGCGGCCGACAGCCCGCGCGTCTTCCTCTACGATTCCGGTGAGGACAAACCGTTCACCGCAGGCAAGTTCGCCATGCCGACGGCGATGATAGAGGCCGCCGGCGGGCAGAATGTCAGTGTCGGCATGGAGACCAGCTGGGGCACGACCTCCTGGGAAGCGGTTGCGGCCGCCGACCCGGAATTCATCATCCTGCTCGACTACCAGGACGGGGGCGGTGCCGACAAGCTGCGCGCCTTCCTCGAAGCGCATCCGGTAATGCAGCATGTCGAGGCGGTGAAGTCCGCTCGTTATCTCGCCCTGCGCTATGAACAGATCACCCCGGGGCCGGCCAATGTCGACGGCATCGAGGCGCTGGCCCGTGCCATGCATCCGGACGCCTTCTGAGGCATGCGTCTCGCCCTGATGCTGGGCGTCGGCCTCGTCGGCGTCCTTGCCCTGCTGCTTGCCGCGATCGCGATCGGCGCGACGCCGCTGCCGCTTGGCGCCGTCATCGACGCGCTGCGCGGCGGCGAGGGCCCGCTCGCCCGGATCGTCGTCGACCTGCGCCTGCCGCGTGCCCTGCTGGCGCTGCTCGTCGGCGCGGGGCTCGGCACGGTCGGCTGTCTGTTGCAGACCGCGACCCGCAACGACCTTGCCGACCCGTTCCTTTTCGGACTGTCGTCGGGCGCGGCGGCGGGCGCGGTGTTCGTGATCACTGTCACCGGCGACCTTCTCGGCGTGTGGACGCTTCCCGCCGCCGCCTTCGCCGGCGGCATGGCCGCCTCCGCCATCGTCCTGATGCTGATCTCGCGGCTCGGAGACCGGGGACCCGCACGGCTGGTGCTGGCCGGGCTTGCGGTCTCCTTCCTGTTCATGGCCCTGACGAACTATCTCGTCTTCGCCGGCGACCAGCGGGCCGCCCATTCGGTCCTGTTCTGGACGCTGGGCGGGCTCGGGCTGGCGCGCTGGGACCTGTTGCCCGTGGCCGCCGCCGGTCTTGCCGCGATCCTGCTCTTCGCCGCCGTCTTCCACCGCAGCTTCGATGCGCTGCTGGCGGGCGAGGACACCGCGCAGACGCTCGGGGTCGACGTCGTCGCCCTGCGCCGGAACACGTTCCTGGTCTGCGCCTTCGCCACCGCCGCGTTCGTGTCCATCAGCGGTGTCATCGGTTTCGTCGGGCTGATGGTGCCGCATGTGGCGCGGGCGCTTGCCGGCCCCTTGCATGGACGGTTCGTGCCGCTCGCCGCACTCATTGGCGCCGGCCTGCTGCTGGTCAGCGACATCGCCTCGCGAACGGCCCTTGCCCCGCAGGAGCTGCCCATCGGCATCGTCACGACATCGGTCGGGGCGCTCTTCGTGCTGACGCTGTTGCGGCGGGACGGATAGCGCTTCGCGCTATCCGTCCCGGGCGGCGGTCGGGCCGTCTGCCCCGTAGAGGCTTTTGCCGATGTCCTTCGCCGCCTGCTGCAAGGCCTCCCGCGAGGCGTCCATCACCGCGTCCCCCATGCGCGGAGAGGGCCCGAAGACGGACAGGCCGGCGATCATCCGGCCCGAGCGCGTCCTGACCGGTACGGCGACGGCGCGGATCCCGTCCTCGCGCTCGCAATCGTTGATCGAATGGCCGCGCTCGGCGATCGCCTCCAACTCCTTCACCAGCGCAGCCTCTTCCATCAGGGTGTTGCGGGTGAAGCGGATGCGCCTGACATCCGCGAAATAGCGGTGGCGCTCGGCTTCCGGCAGATGCGCCAGCCACAGCTTGCCATGCGCCGTGCAATAGGCCTCCAGGCGCGAACCGACGCGGATGTCGACGGACAGCGCCCTGCGCGAGACCGAACGCGCGACGCACACCACCATGTCTCCCCGGAACACCGTCGCCATCGCCGCCTCGTTGATCCGGTCGGTCACGCGGTTGAGATGGGGCTGGATGACCTGCGCCAATGCGTCATCGCGCAGCACCCGGTCGCCAAGATCCGCAAACAGGTAGCCGAGCCGGTACACCCCGCGCGCTTCCGCGACCACAGCCCCCACATGCTCCAGCGTCTTCAGGAACCGGTGGGCGGTGATCGCGTTGATCCCCAGTTCGGCAACGAGGTCGCTGGCCGAAAGAAGCGGCCGTTGTTCGGAAAACAGCTTGAGGATCTCGAACGCCTTGACCACCGATCCGTTGATCTGCGGTGCCATCAATCATCTCCCTGAACCGCCGCACGCGGTGTCGTGCCGTGCCGAAGCCCGTGCCATTGACGGCTCGCAGCATGAATGCCATTATTTAAAGTATGAATTTCACATATAGCAATAACGAGCAAGATGCACAAGCCTGACAAGCGCACTCCCGGCACCGGGAACACAACAAGCCGACCCGCCCCCCGAATGACGGCAGGCGGGGCATTGCTTGTCCGCCTCAAGGCCCTCGGGGTTGACTATATCTTCGCCAATTCCGGCACCGACTTTCCGCCGATCATCGAAGGTCTCGCCCAGGCGGAAGCCCGGGGGCTGGAACTTCCCCGCGCGCTGGTGATGCCGCACGAATCCGCCGCCATGGCCATGGCGCATGGCTACTACCTCGCCACCGGTCGCACCCAGGCGGTGATGGCGCACACCAATGTGGGCCTTGCCAACTGTGCCATCGGCGCCATCAATGCCGCGACAGAGCATATTCCCGTCCTCCTGTTTTCCGGACGCACGCCAACGACCGAGACGGGGCGCTTCGGCGCGCGCACCGTTCCCATTGGTTGGGGCCAGGAAATGCGCGACCAGGCGGCGCTGGTGCGCGAGGCCTGCAAATGGGACTACGAGCTGCGCTTTCCCGAACAGGTGGTCGAGATCGTCGACCGGGCGCTCGCGCTTGCAGAAACGACGCCGCGCGGGCCGGTCTATCTGAGCCTTCCCCGGGAGGTGCTGTGCGAAGACATCGACGCGCAGGGCATCGATGGCCCGGCCCTGATGCGGGCGGCATCTCCCGGCGTTCACCGCGAAACGCTCGAGGAAATCGCGCGACTGATCGCCGGCGCGCGCAATCCGGTGATCTTCGCCCAGCGAGGCGCGGGCGACAGTGCCGGTTTCGCAGCGCTTTCCCGCCTTGCCGACGACTGGGGCATTCCGGTCTGCCAGTACTGGGCCGTGCGGCTGGCATTGCCCACGGACCATCCGATGGCGGCACAGCCTGATCCCGCTCCCCTGCTCGAGGAGGCAGATCTCGTCATCGTTCTGGATTCCCTGGCGCCCTGGTCGCCGGCGGTTCACGCCCCGCGCCAGGATGCCAAGGTCATCCATATCGGCCAGGACCCGCTCTATGCCCGCGTCCCGGTGCGCAATTTCCGCTGCGACATCGCGCTGGCCTGCGACGTGGAAGACGGCATCCTGGCGCTGGAGGCAGCCCTTGCCGCCCACTCCCCTCACGAGCGCGACCCGATTGCCGCCCGCCGCGAGGCCCATGCGGCGCGCAACCGCGCCGGACGCACGGCAACGCTCGAGCGGGCGCAGGCCGGCAGCGCCGATCCGATGACCAAGGACTGGGTCAGTCTTTGCCTGTCGCGCGCCATTGCCGGGCGCAAGGCAAGCGTGTTCTCCGAGCTCGGCTGTCCGCTCACGCCCATGGACCTTGCCCATCACCAGGCCTGGTACCAGGAACCGCATTCGGGCGGGCTCGGCTGGTCCTTCCCGGCCGCGCTCGGCATGAAGCTTGCCGACCCGTCCCGCCTCGTCGTCGCGACGATGGGAGACGGGTCCTACATGTTCTCCAACCCGGTCGCCTGCCACCAGATCGCCGAGGCACTCGACCTGCCGATCCTGCTGCTGATCGTCAACAACGCCGAGTGGGGAGCCGTGCGCCAGTCGGTTGCCGGTCTTTATCCCGATGGCCACGCGGCCCGCGCCAACCGGATGCCGTTGACGCAGCTTTCGCCGGCTCCGGATTTCACCTTGGTCGCCCGCGCCAGCCGCGCCCATGCCGAACGCGTGGAAAGCGGCGAGGCGCTCCCGGGCGCGCTCGCCCGCGCACTCGCCCATATCGAGACGACGGGCACGCTCGCCCTGCTCGACATCCGCGTCAGGCCCTGACGCCACCCACGCCAACGCAACATGAGGGAGGACAATCCATGCCTGAACCGGCACGCTCGGAATTCTGGAAGGATCTCAAGCCGATCACCAAGGTGTTCCAGCCGGACGCCTTGCCCGAAGTCTATATCCCCGATGCCGCAAGCGAGGACGAGCGCCTCTATGTTCCCTTTACCGAGACCGTCTTCTCGCGCCCCTTGTGGATCTCGCCGACGCAGAACAAGTGGTGCGACATCCTGATGAGCAAGGGGCCGGGACTGGTCAACCGGCACTACCATCCGCATGAGGTCTTCGCCTACACGATCTCCGGCAAGTGGGGCTATCTGGAGCACGACTGGACGGCGACCGCCGGCGATTTTGTCTACGAAACGCCCGGCGAGGGCCACACCCTGGTCGCCTATGAGCACGAGGATCCGATGCGGGTCTTCTTCCAGGTGACCGGCCCGCTGATCTGGCTCGACGAGGACGGCGAGCCGGACGGCTATTTCGACGTCCACCAGTACATCGCCCTGTGCCGCGCCCACTACGAGAAAATCGGGCTTGGCGCCGGCCATGTCGACACGCTGTTCAGATAGGCTCCCTGTCGGAAAGTGCCGCAATCCGTATGGCTTGCGGCACTTTCTTCAAGCACGGGAGTGGATGCCGCCGAAGGCATTCAGACGCTCATCCCGCCATCGACCATCAGCATCGTGCCGGTGGTGAAGCTGGCCGCATCGCTTGCAAGATACAGCACCGAGCGGGCCACCTCCCCGGCGCTGCCGTGCCGGCCGAGCGGGATCAACCGGTCGAACATCTCGCCGCCATCGATGCCCAGTTCTCGTCCGATCCCGGCCTCCACATCGCGCTGGAAGGCATTGTCCAGCGGGCCGGGATGGATCGTGTTGACGCGGATGCCACGCGGCGCCAGCTCCTTGGCAAGGCAGCGCATCAATCCTGTCTGGGCATGCTTGGCGGTGATGTAGGCATAGACGCCGGCATCGCCGCGGGTTGCCGCGACGCTCGAGGTGATGACGATGCTGCCGCCCTCGCGCATATGCGGGCTGGCATGCTTGGCGGCCAGATATGCGCCCTTCACATGGACGGCGATGACCGCGTCGAAGACCGCGTCGGAGTACTCGGCGATCGGCCGGACCTCGCCGAAGTTCCCGGCATTGGAGAACAGGATGTCGATACTCCCGAAGCGGTCCAGGCAGGCCGCCACATAGCGCCGCGTGTCGGCCTCCGACGACACGTCGGCGGCGATGCAGAGCACGCGGTCCTTGTCGAGGCTTGCGCGGGCCTCTTCCAGAAGCGCTTCGTCCCGGTCGACCAGGACGACCCTTGCCCCCTCCTCCAGGAACAGTCGCGCCGTTGCAAGACCAAGGCTGCCGGCCCCTCCAGTGACGAGTGCCGTCCGGTTCTCAAGCTGCATGTATCGCCCCGCCATCAGAACGGATAATGGACAGGGCCGTCCTGGATGGTGATCCAGCGCAGCTCGGTGAATTCGGCAATGCCCGCCTTGCCGCCGAAGCGGCCATAGCCGGATGCCTTGACGCCGCCGAAGGGCATCTGCGCCTCGTCATGCACCGTCGGTCCGTTGATATGGCAGATGCCGGACTCGATCCGGCGGGCCACCGCCATCGCCCGTGTCACGTCACGGCCGAAGACGGCGGAGGAAAGGCCGTATTCGGTGTCGTTGGCGATGCGCACGGCGTCATCGATCCCGTCGGCGCGCACGATGGTGACGACGGGACCGAAGCTCTCCTCGCCATAGATCGACATGGCCGGCGTGACCCGGTCGAGCACGGTCGGTTGCATCACCGCCCCTTGCGCGCTGCCGCCAGCAACCAGGATCGCGCCTTTTGCCACCGCATCGCGGATCAGGTCCTGGATGCGGCGGGCCGCCCCCTCGCCGACAACCGCGCCAAGCGGCGTGTCGCCGATCCGGGGATCGCCCGCCTTCAGGCTGCGCGCCTTGGCGGCCAGCTTCCCCACGAAGGTCTCCGCCACCGCGTCGTCGACCACGATCCGTTCGGTCGACATGCAGATCTGGCCCTGGTTCATGAAGGCGCCGAAGGCGGCGGCCTCCACGGCCTGGTCAAGATCGGCATCGTCGAGCACGACGAAGGGTGCCTTGCCGCCAAGCTCCAGCAGGCACGACTTGAGGTGCCGTCCGCCCATCTCGGCGATGATCCGGCCGACGCGGGTCGAACCGGTGAAGTTCACACGGCGCACCGCCGGGTGCGCGATCATCGCCTCGACCAGTTCCGGCGCATCGTCGGGCGCATTGGAAACCGCGTTCAGCACACCGCGCGGTACGCCGCCCTCATGCAGCGCGTCGACGATCAGCCGGTGCGTGCCGGGACAGATCTCCGAGGTCTTCATCACCACGGTGTTGCCGCAGGCAAGCGGCATGGCAAGCGAGCGCACCCCGAGAATGACCGGTGCGTTCCACGGCGCCATCGAGAGCACCACCCCGGCCGGCTGGCGAACCGCCATGGCAAGACTTCCCGGCCGGTTGGACGGGATGATCTCGCCGCCGATCTGGGTGGTCATGGCCGCGGCCTCGCGCAGCATGTCGGCGGCCAGCATGACGTTGAAACGGGCCCAGCCGGCGGTCGCGCCGATTTCCGTCGCCATCGAGCGGACAAAATCTTCGACCCGCGCCTCCAGCGCGTCCGCCGCCCCGCTCAGGAGCTTGCGGCGCTGTTTCGGCGAGGTCGCCGCCCAGTCGGGAAAGGCGCGCGCCGCTGCGTCGCAGGCCTGCCGCGCGTCATCGATCGTTGCTGCCGCGACAAGCGTCGCGATCTCGCCGGTGATCGGGTTGCGCCGCTCGAAGGTACGGCCGTCCGAAGCCGGCATGTCCTGTTCGCCAATGAGCAAGCCAAGTGCATTCATGTCTTCCATCCCGCTTTCGAGGACCGCAAGAGGCACGGTCCATCCTTTTTCACGACGCCAGCCCGAGAAATGCGCGCTGAACGGCAGGATCGCCCCGCAGGTCTTTCGCGCTGCCCTCCCCGACGATGCGCCCCACTTCCATGAGATATCCGCGATCGGCCAGCGCCAGGCTCGCCTTGACATTCTGTTCGACCAGGAGGATTGCAACGCCGGTCCGGCGCACACGCGCCAAAGCCTCGAACAGCTCCCCGACGACGACCGGGGCAAGTCCGAGGCTCGGCTCGTCGAGCATCAGGAGATCCGGCGCGGACATCAGCGCGCGACCGATCGCCACCATCTGCTGCTCGCCGCCCGACATGGTGCCGACGATCTGCCGTCGGCGTTCCGCGAGCTTCGGAAAGAGATCGAGCACAAGGCCGTGCGTTTCGCGTTCCTTCGGCCGCGCCCGCCGCGCGTAGGCCCCCAGCAACAGGTTCTCCTCGACCGTGAGGTCGGCGAAGATCCCGCGCCCCTCGGGAACGAGCGCCATGCCGGCCTCCAGCACGCGATGGGCCGGAAGCCCGGCAACGGAGACGCCGCGGAAGGCGACCGTTCCCCCGGGATCGGCGCGCACGAGCCCCGCCACCGCCTTCAGCAGCGAGGATTTTCCTGCTCCGTTGGCGCCGAGGATCACCACCGTCTCGCCCTCGCGCACCGACAGGCGGATGCGGTCGAGCGCCAGATGCTTGCCGTAGCGCACGGAAATCTCGTCAAGCGACAGCATCGCTCTCTCCCAGATAGGCACGCACGACCTCGCGGTCCTTCAGGACCTCGGCGGTCGCGCCGTCGGCGATCTTGCGGCCGGCATTCATCACGACGGCGCGCGGGCACAGGGCGCGCACCGCGTCCATCACATGCTCCACCAGCAGCACGGTCATGCCCGTGTCGTTGAGCCTGGCGATCAGGTCGATGCCGATGCGCAGCTCCGACGGATTGAGACCGGCCAGCCATTCGTCGAGCAACAGAAGCGAGGGGCGGGACCCGAGCGCGCGGGCAAGCTCCATCCGCTTCTGGTCGATATAGGTCAGCGCGGATGCGGGCTCGCCGCCGCGCCCCGCCAGGCCGACGCGCTCCAGCAGCGAGCCGGCCTCCTCCTCCGCCTCGGCGGCGGATGCGGGGCGAACCCGGAAGCGGATCGCAGCCAGCACGTTTTCCTCGACACTCAGAGACGGCAACACCCGCACGAGCTGGAACGTGCGCGCCACCCCGTGATGGGCGATCCGGTGGGCCGGCAGGCCCGAGATGGTCGTTCCGCCAAGCCGGATCCGGCCTGCCGAGGCCGGGAGATGTCCGGAGATCATGTTGAGAACCGTGGTCTTGCCGGATCCGTTCGGCCCGAGCAGGGCCACCGCCTCGCCCTCTGCCATCGAGAAGGAGACCCGGTCGACGGCCGTCAGGCCACCGAAGCGCTTGGTCAGTTCGTCGATCGAAAGAAGCGGCGTCATCCCTCCACCTCCTTGCCGGCGACAGCTGTGGAGCCATCTTGCGGCGACGGTCTGCGCAAGCGCCGCAGGCCGGATTCGGCGAATTCCAGGACGCCCTTCGGCAAGACGAAGACGATTGCCATGAAAAGCAGCCCCAGAATGATCGAGTAGTGGTCGGGGAAATTGGCCGACAGCCATTCGAACAGCAGGAACAGCGGCACGGCGCCGACCAGCGGTCCCCAGAGGCGCCCGGCACCGCCCAGCAGCGCCATGATCAGGGTCAGGAAGGAGACCGTCGGATTGAAGACGATCAGCGGCTCTATATAGGTCCAGCGCGGTGCCTGGATCGCTCCGACCAGGGTGATGATCACGGAACTCACCGCGAACAGCGCGAGCTTCACCCTGGCGGTGGAAATGCCGCAATGGACGGCGACCACCTCGTCGTCGCCGATGACCTTCAGCGCCAGCCCGATCCGGCTGCGCCCGATTGCCCAGGCGATGAAGAACGTCGCCGCGCACAGGCCCAGCAGCTGCCAGTAGATCACCTCGGACCC
Source organism: Stappia sp. (assembly GCF_965276915.1). Taxonomy (GTDB): domain Bacteria; phylum Pseudomonadota; class Alphaproteobacteria; order Rhizobiales; family Stappiaceae; genus Stappia. Next base: position 2,940,685 of record NZ_OZ255709.1, on the reverse strand, counting down.
GAAGGAGACGAAGAGATAGCGGCCCAGCGTGCCGGTGACATTGACCTCGTACCAGGTGACAAGCTGACGGACGAGTTCCGCAAGGCCGAAGGTGAAGATGACGAAATAGACGCCGGCGAGCCTGAGTGTCGACAGACCGACGACCAGCGCGACGACGAGGCCGACCAGGGCCGCGACCGCCAGCACCAGCGGATAGGGCAGGCTCTCGTAGAGCACGGCCATCGTATAGGCGCCGATCCCGAAGAAGGCGACGGTCGCCAGCGAGACGAAGCGCGTCGGGCCGGAAAACAGCGCCCAGGCGCTGGCGAGCGTCACGTAGCCGGTCATGCCGATCAAAAGGCCCGTGCCGTAGGGACCGAGATAGAGCGGCGCGACCGCAAGCCCGGCCAGCACGGCCCCCGCGAGCGCGAAACCGATGACCGCCCTCATCGCGCCACCCGTCCGAACAGGCCCTGCGGCCGCCAGAGCAGCACCACGAGGAAGATCGCATAGGTCGCCGCCAACGTCAGGCCCGGGTCGACATAGGTGGAGACCAGCGTCTCGACCACGCCGAGCATCAGGCCGGCGCACAGCGCTCCCAGCAGGTTGCCGACGCCGCCCATGATGACGACGATCAGCGCCTTCATGGTGAAGACGACGCCGGCCGTGGCGGTGAAGGTCTGATACATCGAGATCACCACGCCGCCGGCGGCGGCGAGCCCGCCGCCCAGTGCGAAGGCGAAGGCCGCCGCGCGGCTCACGTCGATGCCGACAAGCGCTGCCGATTGCGGCGCCACGGCGACCGCGCGCAATGCCGTGCCCCAGCGGGTGCGGGTCAGCAGCAGATAGAGTGTCAGCCCGATGGAAAGCGCCAGCACCAGCGCCAGGAGCCGGTTGGCGGCGACCTTCGCGCCCATGATCTCGACGGCCACGTTGAGGAACGAGTAGCTGGTGTAATTGCCTCCGAAGAGAACCAGCAGGACGCCCTGGATGACGAACAGGAGACCGAAGGTGGTGAGGATGGAATCCACCTCGAGCGCACCGCGATCGCTCGCCCGCGCCACCAGATGCGACAGGATCAGCCGGTAGATCAGGTAGCTGAGAAGGAAACCGCCCGGAACGACAAGGGCGAGACCGAGAAGCGGGTTCACGGCGAGCCCGCCCTGCAGGATGAAGGCGGCGAAGGCAGCGGTGATGATCGTGTCGCCATAGGCGAGGTTCATGATGCGGGCGATGCCGTACTGGAGAGTCAGCCCCATTGCGACCAGCGCATAGGTGCCTCCAAGTACAAGTCCCGCGATAAGTGCGGTGGTAAGCGTCATGTGATGTCCATCATGGGTGTCGGGCGGGCAGCGGAAGCACCGCTTCCCTCGCGTGTCCGGCAAGCCCGGTTTCGCCGGCGCAGGGCCCCCTCCCGCGCCGGCGACGAGGCGGTTACTTCCAGGGCTGCCTGGGAAGGATCACCTCGGACGCACCCGGCCGGTCGGCCGGCGCGACGCCGACGAGCTGGCCGTCCTGCCACTGGCCGACAAGCCACAGGTCGCGCAACCGGTTGTCCTGGAGCTTCGTTTCACCCAGCACCGTCTGGAACGTGCCGCCGGAGAGTTCGGCCGACACCGCTTCCCGGTCGAGACCGACCCGGCGGATCGCCTCCTGCAGCATCTGCAGGCTGGCATAGGTGATGACGCTGCCCCAAAGGTCGGGATACTCGCCGGTCACTTCCTTGTGCCGCTCGCGATAGGCCATGTTCTGGGCGTTCTTCGCATCGATGCCACCCAGCGTCATGATGCCTTCGGCCTTGTCGCCAAGCTTGCGTCCATAGGGCGGGAAACCGGCGCCGACACCAAGGTAGAGAACCTTCGGGTTGTAGTCGGCGACCTGCGCCTGCTCGGTCAGCGCAAACGTGTCGGGCGGATAGGAGAAACTGACGAACGTGTCGGCGCCCGAGGCCGCGGCCTCGTTGAGAAGCGTGGTGAAGTCGTTGGTGCCGACCGGATAGGTGCGATCGAGAACGACGTCCATGCCCGCCTCGGCCATGGCGGGACGGGCCGCCGAGACGAGATCGATACCGAAACCGTCGGCGACGGACACCATCGCCACCTTGTTGTTGATCGTGCCGGCCTCGACCTGTCCCGAGAGCAGCTTGGCCAGCGCACCCGCATAGTCGGACCCGCCACCCAGAAACCAGAAGCTGCGCTTCCAGCGCTCGACGAATTGCGGCGCCTTGTCGGTCACCGAGGAGACGGCAAGCTGCGGATAGCCGTAGCGGTCGAACAGCGGCGCGACCGCCAGGTTGAAGCCCGTTCCCCAGGGCGGCAGGATGAAATCGACCTGGTCCTGGCCGGCAAGACGCTCGACCGCGCGCACCACCTCTTCCGCCGAGGAGCGGTCGTCATATTCCACCAGTTCGATGGGAAGCTTGCTGCCGTCGGGCAGTTCCAGGCCGCCGTTCTTCTCGACGTCATGCAACCACAGCCGGTAGTTGGGAATGGTGGTGATCGCCGCGCCGCCGGCATTGGCGCCGGTCTTCGACACGGCATAGCCGATCTTGACGGATGTGCGATCCTGCGCAACCGCCGGCGTGGCCGCGCCAAGCGGCGCAAGCGCAAGCCCGAGTATCGTGGCAAGCGCGGTGAAGGAAGGCAGGCAGCGCCCGCCCTTCGAGTAAGTCATGTTGTCTCCTCCCTTGTCCTCGGCCGCATGGGTCAGCACGCGCCGGGGGGATGTTCACTGTCCCTCCCGACAGCGCATCCCGTGATCCTGAGGATACCCGCAGTCCACGTCCCCGAAATGGACATTTTGAAAAACAAATTGTACTTTTGACAGGCTTTGACGCAACGATGGCAAGATGGCCGGCGCCGCGAACGCCGACCGAACCGCGAGACCCGCCCATGCAGGCGCCGACCGGCCCCTTCCACCTGCAAACGCCCGAGCAGGTCATTCCCCAGCCGATCGAGGTGTTGCCGCAGACGGAGGCCGAGACGCTGCGCACCGCGCTGGCGCCGACCACTTGGGCACTGCGCGGACAACGCAACCGGGCCTTCGTGCTTGCCACCGGCGAAGGGCATCTGGATATCGGTGACACGACGCTTGCCATTCCCGCGCCGGGCGTCCTGTGGCTGCCCGCCAGCCGCAGCGCCCGCCTGACGCTGAGTGCCGGCACAAGGGGCGCGACGCTCACTGTTTCCGAACTCGCGCTCGGCCGCGCGGTCCCTTCCGGCCCCGTCGGCCGGCAGGTGCGCGAGGCCCTGTTCCATCCGATCGTCGGCGCGCGGCTGACCCCGGCGGCGGCCCGGGACCTGATCGGCCTTGCCGAAGCCGTCGGCGCGGAGCTGCGTGGCGGATTGCCGGGCGCCCAGGAGGCGGCCCGCCATCATCTCGTGCTGTTCCTGATCTCACTGTGGCGGATCTCGAGCCCGCAGCCGATGCGCGTGCAGTCGGCGCCGCGCGCCATCGTGCGCAACTTCCTGCATCTGGTGGAACTGCACCTGAGCGACCACTGGAGCGTCGGCGACTACGCCCAGTTCCTCTCGGTCTCGCGCGCGCGGCTGACCAGCGCCGTCAAGCGCGTCACCGGGCGCACGCCCCTGCAACTGATCCACGAGCGGCTGTCGAGCGAGGCAGAGACGTTGCTGTCGGAATCAAATCTTCAGGTCTCGGAGATCGCCGACACGCTCGGTTTCAAGGATGCCGGCTATTTCAACCGCTTCTTCAAGCGCGAGACCGGGCGACGGCCGGGCGACGTGCGCCGCGCCGGGCCGCGCAAGGCCCGCCCGCACGGGACCTTCGCCGAGTGGCCTTAGGCCAAAGGCCGCCCCTCACCCCTTGGCCGGCACGCAGGACACCACCTTCTTCAGGCAGCGGAGCGAGAAGCTCGACTTCGAGTGGCGCAGGCCCGGCACCCGGAACAGCCGCTCGCGCAGGAACTCCTCGACGCCCTTGGTGCCGCTCGCCGCGACCTTGACGAAATAGTCGTAGTCGCCCGCCATCAGGTAGACCTCGAGCACTTCCGGGATTTCCGACATCGCCTTGCCGAAACCCTCCAGGGCCTCCGCGTCGTGCCGGTCGAGGGAGACCTCGATCATCACCGTCTCGCCGACACCGAGTTGCTCGTGATCGAGAACCGCCGTGTAGCCGGCTATGATCCCCTCCTCCTCCAGCCGGCGCACGCGCTGCCAGCAGGGGCTCGGCGAGAGGCCGACCTCGCGCGCCAGTTCCGTGTTGGAAAGGCGCCCGTTTGCGACCAGCGCCTTCAGGATTCTGCGGTCGGTATCGTCGATCTGGCGTGACACGGCAGGATCATCCTCACTTTTTTAATACAGAAGGAGATTATTTCACAACATGGCAAAATCGAAGCAATTTCGGTATGAAATTTTGAATGCGCCGGGTGATGATCGCCGGAACAATTCGACCAGAGGTTGTCGGCGGCCTGGGCGGCGTTCGCACCGGGCCCTTTTGGCGAGGAGGCGCCTTTCATGGATTTCGCCCTATCGGAAGAGCAGACGCTGATCTTCGACATGGCCCATGATTTCGGGCAGCAGGCGATCGCGCCGCATGCCTATGCCTGGGAGAAGGCCGGGGCCATTCCGCGCGACATCCTGAAGGATGCCGGAGAGCTGGGATTCGGCGCGATCTACGTGCCGGAGGAACTTGGCGGCACCGGCCTCTCGCGGCTCGACGCGACGCTTGTGTTCGAGGCCCTGTCCGCGGCGTGCCCCTCCGTCGCCGCCTTCCTTTCGATCCACAACATGTGCGCCGGCATGATCGCCCGTTACGGCGACGAGGCCTTGCGCGAGCGCTACCTGCCGCAGCTGGCAAGCATGGACAAGATCGCCTCCTACTGCCTGACCGAGCCGGGCTCGGGCTCCGATGCGGCCGCGCTGCGCACCCGGGCCGGCCGGACCAACGATGGCTATGTCCTCAACGGTTCCAAGGCCTTCATTTCCGGCGGCGGCTTTTCCGATCTTTATGTCGTCATGTGCCGCACCGGCGAAGACGGGCCGAAAGGCATCTCGACGCTGGTGGTCGAGGATGGCACCCAGGGGCTTTCCTTCGGCGCCAACGAGCACAAGATGGGGTGGAAGGCGCAACCGACGGCCCAGGTGCAGTTCGACGATTGCGCCGTGCCGGCGGCAAACCTGCTCGGCGAGGAAGGCAAGGGCTTTTCCTACGCCATGGCCGGGCTTGACGGCGGCCGACTGAACATTGCCGCCTGTGCGCTTGGCGGCGCGCAAGGAGCGCTTGCAACGGCGACCCGCTACATGGGTGAGCGCAAGGCCTTCGGCAAGACGATCGACCAGTTCCAGGGCCTGCAGTTCCGGCTCGCCGACATGGAAACGGAGTTGCAGGCCGGCCGCATCTTCCTGCGTCAGGCCGCGTGGAAACTGGACACGGGCGCGGGCGACGCGACCAAGTTCTGCGCGATGGCGAAGCGCTTCGTCACCGACACCGCGTTCAGGGTCGCCAACGACGCGCTGCAGCTGCTTGGCGGCTACGGCTATCTCGAGGATTACGGGATCGAGAAGATCGTGCGCGACCTGCGCGTCCACCAGATCCTCGAGGGAACCAACGAGATCATGCGCGTCATCGTCGCGCGTGCCATGCTGGCGGAACGCGACCGTTCCTGAGGTCGCCCGCCGTCCGTTCGCGGCAAGGGCCGCGAGACCCGTGAATGCCGATGTCGACAAGGGAGTTTCCATGACCGCTCCACGACCGCTGTCCCTTCATGTACCCGAACCCGGCTGCCGCCCCGGCGACACGCCGAACTTCTCGGATTTCGAGATCCCGCGCGCCGGAGCCGTCCGGCGTCCCGAGGTGAGCGAGGCGCCAGAGGACATGCGCGACATGGCCTTTTCGGTGGTCAGGGTGCTCAACAAGGCCGGCGAGGCTGTCGGCCCCTGGGCAGGCCTCCTCGATGCGGACGCGTTGCGCACGGGCCTGCGCCACATGCTGACCCTGCGCCAGTTCGACGAGCGCATGCTGAAGGCGCAGCGGCAGGGCAAGACCAGTTTCTACATGCAGCATCTGGGCGAGGAGGCCGTCTCGTGCGCGTTCCGCATGGCACTCGAGGACGGGGACATGAACTTCCCGACCTACCGCCAGGCGGGCCTGCTCATCGCGGGCGGCTATCCGATGACCGAGATGATGAACCAGATCTATTCCAACGCCGCCGACCCTCTGCACGGGCGACAGATGCCGGTGATGTATTCGGCCCGCGATCACGGATTTTTCACGATCTCCGGCAATCTGGGAACCCAGTTCATCCAGGCGGTGGGCTGGGCGATGGCCTCGGCCATCTCCAATGACACCAAGATTGCCGCCGCATGGATCGGCGACGGCTCGACCTCGGAAAACGACTTCCACGCCGCCATGGTCTTCGCCTCGACCTACAAGGCCCCGGTGATCCTCAACATCGTCAACAACCAGTGGGCGATCTCCACCTTCCAGGGCATGGCGCGCGGCGGTGCGGTGACCTTCGCCGCCCGTGGCCATGGCTTCGGCATTCCCGCCATCCGGGTTGACGGCAACGACTATCTAGCCGTCCACGCGGTCGCGAGCTGGGCGGCGGAACGTGCCCGCTCGGGGCTGGGGCCGACATTGATCGAGCACGTGACCTACCGGGCCGGCGGTCACTCGACCTCGGACGACCCGTCCGCCTACCGTTCCAAGGACGAGTTCAGCGCCTGGCCGCTGGGCGAGCCCATCGCCCGGCTGAAGGCACATCTGATCACCATCGGCGAATGGTCGGTGGAGCGCCACACCCAGGCGATGGCAGAGATCAACGACGAGGTGCGCGCCTGCCAGAAGAAGGCGGAGGCCAACGGGACGCTGATCACCGGCCCGCATCCCTCGCCGCGCTCCATGTTCGACGATGTCTATGCCGAGATGCCGCCGCATCTCCAGCGCCAGCGCCAGGAAGCGGGGTTCTGAGATGGCACGCATGACCATGATCGAGGCGATCCGCAACGCCCATGACCTTGCCATGGACCGGGACAAGAGGGTCGTCGTCTTCGGCGAGGATGTCGGTTATTTCGGCGGTGTCTTCCGCTGCACCGCCGGTTTGCAGAAGAAGTACGGTTCGAACCGCTGCTTCGACGCGCCGATCAACGAGGGCGGCATCGTCGGCGCGGGCATCGGCATGGCGGCCTATGGCCTCAAGCCGGTCGTCGAGATCCAGTTCGCCGACTACATGTATCCCGCCTATGACCAGATCGTCAGCGAGGCGGCGCGTCTTCGGCACCGCTCGGCCGGGCAGTTCACCTGCTCGATGGTCATCCGCATGCCGACCGGCGGCGGCATCTTCGGCGGCCAGACGCACAGCCAGAGCCCCGAAGCGCTGTTCACCCATGTGTCGGGCCTCAAGGTGGTCGTGCCGTCGAACCCGCGCGACGCCAAGGGGCTGCTGCTTGCCGCAATCGAGGATCCGGACCCGGTGATCTTCCTGGAGCCGAAGCGGCTCTACAACGGTCCCTTCGACGGTCATCACGACCGGCCGGTGGTTCCCTGGAAGAAGCACGATCTCGGCGATGTCAGCGAGGACTACTACACGGTCCCGCTCGGCAAGGCGAAGATCCGCCGCGAGGGTTCGGCGCTGACCGTGCTCGCCTACGGCACCATGGTCTATGTGGCGCAGGCGGCGGCGGAAGAGGCCGGCATCGACGCCGAGATCATCGACCTCAGGACGCTGATCCCGCTCGACCTGGAGACGATCGAGGCCTCGGTGAAGAAGACCGGGCGCTGCGTCATCATCCACGAGGCGACCAGGACATCCGGCTTCGGCGCCGAGTTGAGCGCCCTGGTGCAGGAGACCTGCTTCTACCACCTGGAAGCGCCGATCGTGCGGGTGACGGGTTGGGACACACCCTACCCGCATGCACAGGAATGGACCTATTTCCCCGGTCCGGAGCGGATCAAGCGCGCCTTTGCGCAGGTTCTGGAGGGCTGAGACCATGGGCATCTACACCATCAACCTTCCCGATGTCGGCGAAGGCATTGCGGAAGCCGAACTGACCGAGTGGAGCGTCAAGGTCGGCGACGATGTCGCCGAGGACGACGTGCTCGGCGTGGTGATGACCGACAAGGCCGCCGTCGAGGTTCCCTCGACCGTCGCCGGCAAGGTCGTCTGGCTGTGCGGCGAACCGGGCGACGTCATCGCCATCGGCTCGAAATTCATTCAGATCGAGGTCGAGGGGGAAGGCAACGACAAGGCCGCTCCGGCCGAGAAGGCAGCTCCGGCGGATACAGGCGAGCAGCTGTCCGAAGATGCCGGTAACGCCGAGGAGCCAGCCGGGACCCCTGTTGAAAGCAAACCCGCGGCAGCGGCCGCGCCTGCGAAAAAACAGACCGCGACGACGGGCGCTTCCTCGCGCCAGCCCGTGCCGCATCGTCCGCTTGCCAGCGGCGAGAAGCCGCTCGCCTCGCCGGCCGTTCGTCGCCGCGCCCAGGATGCCGGCATCGACCTGCGCCTGGTCGGCGGATCCGGTCCGGCCGGCCGCATCCTGCACGAGGATCTCGACGCCTATGTCGAGCACGGGCCGCTGACGGCGCGCCAGAGCGGCCGCATGCCGGCGACCGGCACGCGCGATGTCAAGGTCGTCGGGATGCGGCGGCGCATCGCCGAGAAGATGGCGCTCGCCAAGTCCCGCATTCCCCACATCACGATCGTCGAGGAAATCGACATGAGTGCGCTGGAGGACCTGCGCGGACAGCTCAACACGCTTCACGGGGCAAGCCGCGGCAAGCTCACCGTGCTGCCGTTCATCATGCGGGCCATCGTGCACGGCATTCAGGCCCAACCGGAAATGAACGCCCATTACGACGACGAGGGCGGCGTCATTCACCAGTATGACGCGGTCCATATCGGGATCGCGGCGCAGACCCCGGCCGGCCTCACCGTGCCCGTCGCACGTCACGTGGAAGCCCGTTCCCTGTGGGAATCGGCGTCCGAGGTCGGGCGCCTCGCCGAAGCCGCGCGCGAGGGCAAGGCGAGCCGCGAGGAACTCTCCGGTTCGACCATCACCATCACGTCCCTGGGGCCGCTCGGCGCCATCGCCACCACGCCGATCATCAACCACCCGGAAGTGGCGATCGTCGGCATCAACAAGATGGCGGTGCGTCCGATGTGGGACGGCCAGGCCTTCCAGCCGCGCAAGATGATGAACATCTCCTGCTCCTTCGATCACCGGGTGATCGACGGCTGGGATGCCGCCGTCTTCGTGCAGAAGCTGAAGAGCCTGCTGGAAACCCCTGCCCTGATGTTCGTCGAGGACTGAAGCCATGAGCGACATGACCTGCAAGCTGCTGATCATCGGAGCGGGACCGGGCGGCTATATCTGCGGCATCCGCGCCGGCCAGCTCGGCATCGACGCCATCGTCGTCGACGAGCAGAAGCCGGGCGGCACATGCCTGAACGTCGGCTGCATCCCCTCCAAGGCCATGATCCACGCGGCCGAGGAGTTCCACAAGCTGGCCCATTACAACGGCACTTCGCCGCTCGGCATCACGGCGGCCTCTCCGGCCATCGACCTGTCGGCGACGATCGACTGGAAGGACGGCATCGTCTCCCGGCTGAATGCCGGTGTTGCCGGCCTGCTGAAAAAGTCGGGCACACGCCTGATCTCCGGCAAGGCGACCTTCCAGGACGGCAAGACGGTCAAGGTCACGACCGGCGACACATCCATCGCCATCCGTGCCGAGCATGTGGTGATCGCCACCGGGTCCGCGCCGGTCGAGCTGCCGTTCCTGCCCTTCGGCGGCAAGGTGATCGGCTCCAGCGAGGCGCTGGCGCTGCGCTCCGTGCCGGAGAAGCTCGTGGTGGTCGGTGGCGGCTATATCGGTCTGGAGATCGGTACGGCCTATGCCAAGCTCGGCTCGAAGGTCACCGTGGTCGAGGCGGCGGAACGCATCCTGCCGCAATATGACAGCGCCCTGACGCGCCCCGTCCTGAAGTCGCTGCAGGGGCTCGGCATCGAGGTCCATCTTGCGACGAAAGCCAAGGGCCTTGGCGACAAGGGTCTCCTCGTCGAGGCCCCGGACGGGGCGGAACGCGAGATCGCCGCCGACAAGGTGCTCGTCACCGTCGGGCGCAGACCGCGATCCGACAGCGCCAACATCACCAGCCTGGGGCTTGCGACGAACGGGGCGTTCCTGCGCGTCGACGACCGCTGCCGGACGTCGATGCAGGGCGTCTACGCCATCGGCGACGTCACGGGCGAGCCCATGCTGGCGCACCGGGCGATGGCGCAAGGCGAGATGGTGGCGGAAATCGTTGCGGGTCACCCCCGCAGCTGGGACAAGCGCTGCATTCCCGCCGTCTGCTTCACCGATCCGGAAATCGTCACCTGCGGTTTATCTCCCGAAGAAGCCAAGGCACAGGGCGCGCCGGTGACCACCGGGCAGTTCCCCTTCTCCGCCAATGGCCGGGCGATGACGATGGAGGCCGAGGACGGTTTCGTGCGGGTCGTGGCGCGCAAGGAAGACGGGCTCATTCTCGGTCTTCAGGCTGTCGGCCAGGGCGTATCGGAACTTTCCGCCGCCTTCGCGATCGCCATCGAGATGGGCGCGCGCGCCGATGATATCGGGGCTGTCATCCACGCCCACCCGACCCAGAGCGAAGGCCTGCAGGAAGCCTGCCTCGCCGCGCTGGGGCACGCGCTGCATATCTGAGCCTGCCTCCTCTTTTCCCTTTTGCCAGACAGCGTACGACAACACCCGGGATCGCCTTGCGGTCCCGGGTTTTTCACATGCGATTGCAGTCATGTTGCGGAAGCGGCCCGCGTGGCCGCGCAGTGGATAGCGACGGCGGCAAGGCAACCCTTGAGCCGGGAACGCGGCGTGTTCCCGGTATGGTATTGCCTTGCCGCCGCCACCCACCGGATCCGTCAGAAACGGTTCCGGTGGTGGGAGCCGATTGGTCCGGCCTTGCGGCCGGACAAGCTTGTGGCGCGCCAGGTCAGGCCGGCGCGACGATCTCCGGCACGCCGATCCCCGTGGCCAGGTAGCCGCCATCAACGACCAGCACCTGGCCGGTGATGAAGCTGGCAGCCGGCGAGGCCAGGAAGCCGATGGCCTCGGCCAGTTCCCGCGGCTCGCCATAGCGGCCAAGCGGCATGCGCGCCGTCCATTCCGCCCGGACACCGGCCGAGTGCAGGCCGGAGACCATCGGTGTCGCCACCGGCCCGGGCGCCACCGCATTCACGCGGATACCGAGGGCGGCCAGTTCGACGGCCATGACCTGCGTCAGGGTGATGACCGCGCCTTTCGAGGCGCCATAGGCGGTTCGGCCGGCATTGCCGATCAGGCCGGAAACGGAGGCGACATTGACGATCGCCGCGTCCGGGTGGCGGTCCGCCCCGGCGAACATCCGCGAGCACAGGAAAGTGCCGACCGCGTTGACGTCGAACACCTCGCGCAGCATCGCAGCGCTCGTCTCCATGAACGGGACGTTGCGGGCGATCCCGGCCGAGTTGACCAGTCCTGACAGCGGCGCATCGAACCGGCTGCAGACCTGCTCGAAGGCGCGTGCCAGACGGACCTCGTCGCGAATGTCCGTCGCAATCTCCAGAAGCCTCTCGGCCGGCATCTCTTCGCTGTCGCAGATTTCCTGCCGGGCAGCGGCCAGCGTCGTCTCCGAAACATCGAGCATGGCGACCCGCGCGCCGCGCGCCAGGAACCATCGCGTCGTCGCCAGGCCGATGCCCGAGGCACCGCCCGTGACCACGAAACAACGACCGTCGAGGCTCCTGGCCGCGTCCATCAGGCCCGCAGCCTGTCGTTGTCGAGGCGCTCAGCGATCAGACCCTCGCGCGGAGCAAGCCGCACGTCGGCGGGCTCCGCCAGCCATTCCTCCAGCACGATCTCGAAGGTCACGCAGACCGGGTTCTGGCCGGCGACGAAACGCCCGCCGGCGACCGTCCCGTCCGGGGTGGCCAGAAGGCCGACCAGTGTTGCCACCGGATTGCCGTCCTCGTCCGGCAGAACCTCGCCCGCAAGGCCCACCACCTCGACCGCGGGGCCGCGCAGGACCCGGATTTTGCCGGTCGAAAGGCTGACGCAGGCATCGGTCAGGCTGCCCAGGCTGCCGCGCAGGAAGCAGCGCTCGACGCCCTCGCGCAGGCAGATCTTCTCGACCCCCTGGACAAGGTCCTCGTTCGGGTGAACGCGGGCATAGAAGATGCGCCCCGTGCGGCCGCGTTCGATTTCCACGTTTTCGCTCATTGCACCCCTCCCAGATGGCCTACCGGCGAAAAGATCGCGTGATTGGTTTCCGCGTCCGGCACCTGCCGGATGTCGAGATCGCCCAGCAGTGTCATGCGCGCGACAAGGCCGCCCGGACCGATGCGCGTCGCCGCGGTGTCGAAATGACCGCCGGCGACCTGCCCGTCATGCGGATCGACGAACCAGGCGTGACAATGGGCAAGGGGCTCGCCGTCCAGGCCCGTGCCCAGCGTGGCGGCGCCGCCCTGCACCGACACGGTGCCGGCGTCGCGCATCGGGGAATAGGTGACGAGCCGCGCGCCGCTGGGGTCGCGCACCGCCAGGCAGTAGACGCAAGGGGCCAGCGCCCCGTGCAGGATCGCAAAGGCGGCCGACCCGCGCCGGTCTCTCCCTGTCCCCGCCTGCTCGGCCTCCACCAGCGCATCGACCAGGCTGGCGCCCTCGGGCAGGCGCACGCGAAAGCTGCGAGCCGCCTCGTCGGACAGCACCGTGAACCGTTCGCGGGCGACCGGCCCGGGATGACGCAGAAGTCGCGCCGGCGCCGGGGGAATGGCGGGGGCGATCATGTCGCCGCTCCCGACATGCGCGGCAGCGCCATGCGCTCCTCGATCATCTCGCGGACGAGCTTCTTGGTCACCTTGCCGTAGCCGGAGCGCGGCAGCGCCTCGACGATCTCGAAGCGTTTCGGGATCTTGTAGCCGGCGATGCGTCCGGCAAGATCGGCGCGCAGTTCCTCACCCGTCACGCGCGCGCCCTGTGCCAGCACGACCGCGGCGACGCCGATCTCCCCCCACTTCTCGTCCGGGATGCCGACCACGCAGGCCTCGGCGACCGCCGGATGCGCGACGATCTTCTCCTCGATCTCGAGCGGGTAGATGTTGGACCCGCCGGAAATGAACATGTCCGAGGCGCGGCCGGTGATGAACAGGAAACCCCTGTCGTCGAAATGGCCGATGTCGCCGGTGCGGAACCAGCCGTCCCGAAACGCCTCGGCATTGGCGGCCTCGTTGCGGTAGTAGCCGTTGAAGACGGCCGGGCCGCAAACGCAGATCTCGCCATTTTCAAACGGCGGCAGCGAGTTGCCCGCATCGTCCTGGATCTCGATCTGCATTCCGGTGCGGGCATAGCCGCAAGTGCCGACGCGCACGCCCGGCCCGTCCTCGGCCGCATGGCAATGCGGCGGCAGCACGGTGATATTTCCGGTCACCTCGCCAAGGCCGAAATACTGCACCAGGCAGGGGCCGAGCTTTTTCAGGGCCAGCTTCTGGTGCTCGCGCAGCATCGGCGCTCCGGCATAGATCACGTAGCGCAGCGAGGAATGGTCGTAACGGTCGACGGCGGGATCGGCGACCAGCGCGCTGACGATGCTCGGCACCGTGAACATGTTGGTCACCCGGCGCGTCTCGATCAGCCTGAACACCTCGTCCGCATCGAGGCTGCGCGACGTGGTCAGGACGCTCGGCACGCAGCGCGCCACCTGGATGAGCTGGTGAATGCCGGCACCATGCGAGAGCGGTGCGACGACGAGCGAGACATCGACTTCGCTCATTCCGGGCATCAGGTCGGCCAGATGGTTGTTGATGACGAAGGCCATCTGGCCGTGGCTGAGCACCGCCGCCTTCGGCTTGCCGGTGCTGCCGGAGGTGAAGAAGAACCAGCAAGGGTCGTCGCGCTCGACGGGAGCTGCCGCGAACGGCGCGCCCTGGCCTGCGCGCACAAGATCCCCGTAGGCGTGCTCGCCGCCACGCGGATCGTCGAAACACACGACCAGCCCGACACCGGCCGCAACCGCAGCATCCGCATGAGCGGCAAACTCGGCATCATAGATGATCGCGCGGGCGCCGGACGATGTCGCCACGTGGGAGACGTCCGAAGGCAGGATACGGAAATTGGTCGGCACCCAGACGGCGCCGAGCTTGAAGGTCGCGAACATCGTCTCGAACATCTCGAGCGAGTTGCGGGCGTGAATGATCACCTTGTCGCCGGGGCCGATGCCGAGACGGGACAGCGAGGTCGCCAACCCGTCGACGCGGGCGTTCATGTCCGCCCAGCTCCAGGTCCGCGCGCCGTGGATAAGCGCATCGCCATCCGGGTGGCGGGTGGCCGCCTGGGTCAGGAGATCGCCCAGGTTCATCACCCGGTTCGACATGCGCTGCGCGCCCTCGACCCTCATTTCAGCCGCTCCAGGATGGAGACGTAGTTGGCGACCGCCGCGCCGCCCATGTTGAAGACACCGGCAAGTTCGGCTTTCGGCAGTTGCATCTCTCCCGCATCGCCGCAAAGCTGCATCGCCGCCATCACATGCTGCGACACGCCCGTGGCGCCGATCGGATGGCCCTTGGACTTGAGACCGCCCGAGGGATTGACCGGCAGCCTGCCGTCGATGGCGGAAACGCCCTCGTCGATGACCCTATGCCCCTCACCCGTCCGGGCGAGCCCCATCGCCTCGTATTCCAGCATCTCTGCGATGGTGAAACAGTCATGCGTCTCGACGAAGGAGAGATCCGAGACGCCGACCTGCGCCCGCTCATAGGCCGCGTTCCAGGCCCGGGCCGCGCCCTCGAAGGACGTTTTCGAGCGCCGGCTGAGCGGCAGGAAGTCGTTCACATGCTCGGCCGCGCGGAAATAAACCGCACGCGGGGCCGAGGCCAGCGCCGTATCCACATCGGCAAGGACCATCGCGGCCGCGCCGTCGGAGATCAGCGAACAGTCGGTGCGGCGCAGCGGACCGGCGACGATCGGGTTCTTCTCGGACACTTCGTTGCAGAAGGCGAAATCGAAGGCCTTGCGCATGTGGGCGTAAGGATTGTTGACCCCGTTGGCGTGGTTCTTGGCGGCGATCCGCGCGAGGCTCTCGCGACGGTCGCCATGGGCCTGGAAATACGCCTGGGCGATGTTGGCGAAGACCCCGGCAAAGCCGCCGTCGACCTCCGCCTCCTCGCGGCGATAGGAGGCGCCGAGCAGGATATCGCCGACGACGGACGTCGGCGTCGCGGTCATCTTCTCGACGCCGACCACCAGCACCCGGCGGGCGCGACCGCTCTCGATCTGGCGGATGCCGGCATGGATCGCGGCGGACCCTGTCGCGCAGGCGTTCTCGATGCGGGTTGCCGGCGTGAAACGCAGCTCCGGCACCGCCAGGGCAACGAGGGACGCCTGAAAATCCTGCTTGGAGAAGCCGTTGTTGAACGCCCCCAGGAAGACCGCGTCGATCTCCTCGGCGCCGACGCCGGCATGCCGCAGACAGTCCGACACGACTTCGGCGACCAGTTCCTCCGCGCCGGGCTGTTCGGACTTGCCGAACTTCGAATGCGCCCAGCCGACAATACAGGCACCCATCGCGAACCTCCCGTTGCGACATCCCCAACCATCAGCGTGATAATAGATCCGGCAAATCAGCTAATCTTGCCTTTTTCAATCCGAAATTCAGTATCCTCTGCATGAAATTCGCGTCGTTTCTCCAGATAGGGGTTTTTCCATGCAGCCACTTGACGATACGGACCTGAAGATTCTCCGGGTGCTCCAGCAGGACGGATCGCTGAGCGTTTCGGAAGTCGCCGAGCGGGTCGGACTTTCGCAATCCCCGTGCTCCCGCCGCATCAACAGGATGATCGAGGACAAGATCATTCTCGGGCGCTCGATCATCCTGGACCGGCGCAAGCTCGGCTTCGATGCAACGATCCTCGTGCGCATCAAGCTCTCCGGTCACGGCCGCCAGTCGATCTCCGTGTTCCAGGAAGCCGCACTGCGCATTCCGGAGATCCAGGTCGTGCAATTGATGCTGGGCGAATTCGACTTCAATCTCCGCGTGGTCGTGCGCGACATGGACCATTTCCAGGCATTGCTGCGCGAGAAGCTCGTCATGCTGCCCGGCGTGCACGAAATTCAAAGCACCGTCATCCTGGAAGAGACGAAATATACCACACATCTCCCGATCTAGGCCACCATGCCTACAATACAATTCTATACATCCAACCAGATATCAACTAATATGAATCGCGTATTCAGAATAACAAAACAATTTATGAGCGTATTATGTATCAACATATCTTATTATAATAATTGAAAGGCAAAAATTTACTCACTAGCCTGAAATTGTCCTGCCGGGGAGTTGCTCATCTCCTGAACCCGGCAGGCCAGAGGCCTCGTGGCGGAATGGCGACGCAAGGGATTGCAACTCCCTAAATCCTGGTTCGAATCCAGGCGAGGCCTCCAACTCCCCCCTTTCAGTCCCTCGTTCGGCTGTCGGCAGCAGCGCGCTTCCTTGCCGCGCGCATCAAGCTCCCTCAAGCCGTCGCGCGCGCCGCCTGAACCGGCATGTTCAGGCGTGCCCGCAAGGCTTGCCGGTCGATCTTCCCGGTCGACGTCTTCGGCAGCGTCTCGACCAGTTCGAACCGCTCGGGAACCATGTAGTTGGGGACAAATCCGAGGCAGTGGCGCTTCAGCTTGCGCGCATCGAGATCTCCGTCCCGCGCGACGAGGAAGGCCGCCAGGTAACGTGCCCCCTCACCGTCCATGTCGTCGACGACCGCCACCTCGCCGATGGCCTCGTGCCGGAGCAGCGCGGTTTCCACCTCGCCGATGTTCACCCGGAAGCCCCGGATCTTCACCTGGGCATCCCGTCGCCCGACATAGTGGAAACTCCCGTCATCGCCGATCCGCACCAGATCGCCGGTCCGGTAGACGGGATCGGGGTAGAGATCGTGCCGGGGATCCTGGATGAAACGCGCCGCCGTCATTTGCGGATCGCGCCAGTATCCCTTGGCGACGGTCGGGCCGCGGGCGCAAAGTTCTCCGACCGATCCGGCCTCCTCCAGCAACGCGCCGTCCTCGCCGAGCACCAGCACTTCCATGTGCTCGCATGGTGCGCCAATGGGCAGCGGGCCCTCGCCGGGAAGCGCGGTGACGGGATGGCAGGTGACGTCGTTGAACTCCGTCGCGCCATAGACGTTGAAATAGAGCGCCTGCGGAAGTTTCGACATCAGGTCCCGCAGCTCCGCCGGAGGATAGGGCTCCCCGGCGAAGAAGATCAGGCGCAACGCGTCATGGAGCGTACCGTCCTCCGGCAACTGCCTTGCCATCAGGCGCAGCACCGAGGGCACCGACTGCCAGACGGTGATGCGGTTCACCGCAATGAACTCGACCAGGTCGACCGCCATGAAGCCGATCCCTTGCGGCACCAGATGCACCGCCGCCCCGTGGGCGAGCACCGTCCACACATCGAAGAGCGAAAGATCGAAATGCAGCGGAGCGTGCGAGGAAACGCGGTCTTGCGCGGTCAGCCCGAATTTCCATCCGGCCCAGTCCGAAAAGGCCGTGATATTGCCGTGGCTGATCATCACGCCCTTTGGGCGGCCGGTGGAGCCGGACGTATAGAGAATATAGGCCAGATCCCGATCGAGCGACCGCGGCGGCAGCGATGTGGCCGGCGCGTCCTGCGGCGAATCGGCCGCGAAGAAACGAAGGCGTGGATCGGTCTCCTCGCCCGGCCCCTCGCCGACCAGCAACACCGGCGGAACAGCAATGCCTTCCGCCAGCAGGGCCTCCAGCCGGGTCACCTTGTTGGCCGCCGACACCAGCGCGCTCGGTTCGCAATCGCCAAGGATATGGGCAAGGCGTGGCACCGGCCCCGTCGGGTCGAGCGGAACGCAGACGGCATCCGCCTTCAGGATGGCAAGGAGCGCGGCGACCGCCTCCGGCGACTTGTCCAGATAGATACCGACGCGGTCACCGCGCCGCACGCCCTGCCCGGCAAGGCGGCGGGCGAGGTCATTGGAACGGCGGTCGAGCTCGGCCCGCGTCCAGCGCACCTCCCCCATCACGACGGCAGGCGCGTCCGGGTCGTTGCCGGCCATCTCCTCCAGCAAACGCGGCATCGTGCGTGTCATTTCAGCCTCCTTGCCTCTCCGCCGTTTCCCGGACCGGCCGACCAACAGGGGCCGGCCCTGCCGTGCGGCTACAGGTCGTAGCGCCCCATCAGCCAGGCAAACAGCTGGAACCGCTCGCCGAGGAACCGTTCCGCCTTGCCCCACATCTCGTCTTCGGTGATGTCGCTGGGATATTTCCGGCCGACCTCGGAATGCGCGAACAGCGGGCGCAGCAGCGTCAGCGCCAGGATGTAGAAGAGGTCGTGATCCATCTTGTAGCTCTTGCGGCGATCTCCGTCCCACTCGGTGCGGATCGCCTCGCGGTGCTTCTTGAGAAGCTGCATGTGAGGGATGAAATAGCCCCACATGCGCCGCGAGATCTTGCGGATCTCGTCATCGGGAACCAGCGGGAAATAGCCCGAGATCTTCGCCGCGATCGGATCGAACTCGAGCAGGTTCTCGATCGTGTATTTGTCGAGGGCGGTCGGATAGCCGAGCTTGCCGACCATGCGATAGATCGCGCTGGCCAGATCCCGCCAGGCCTGCATGGCCTTGGCCGGCGCCGGCAGGTGATTGATGTCCTGGACGGAATCCAGGTCGATCAGGAACAGCTGCCGGTTCTCGACGGAATAGACGAAATTGCCCCAGTCGCCGGAATAGCGATACATCTCGGCCAGCGAGAAGTCGTGAAGCAGCTTGCCGGCCTCGCGGGCGAGCGCGCAGATCACCGTCAGGCGGACGCGCTCGTCATCAGGATCGCCCTCGATGCCGAGGGACGCCCGGATGGCGTCGTAATGCACGTCGAAATCCGGGTCGGTGCCGCGGGCAAGCCCGGCGCCGAACAGGATCTCCGAGATCCGGTAGGACGCGGAGCCCGGCGACAGGGTCAGCACGGCGCCCATCGGCTGTCCCTGGAAGTTCAGGTTGCCGCCATACTCGATCACCGCCAGCGGCGCGATGGTCGGAATGCCGTGCTTCACCAGCCGCTCGGACGACCAGTACTCGCGATGCGCCCGCTCATGGACGATGCCGCCGATCGGGCTCGGCGAACTGTAGGCATATTTGTACTCGCACTCGTTCGAGATGCCGAAATGCGGGTAGGTCACCAGATATTCGAGCAGGTCGGTGAGCGGGGGAACCGGATCGTTGCCGGCGTCGTCATGCAGCTTGTTGGAATATTCCGCATCGCCGGGAAGGATCGGGTTCCACAGGCCGACACCCTTCAGCTTCGCCGCGTGGAAGGTGACGGACGGGTCGTCCTTCAGCGTGATGGGCTCGTTCAGCGCCTCCCAGGATCCCCGGCCACGCCGCGTGAAGGTGGGCACATGACCGTTCCAGCTGGCGATGTCGAGCAGGCGCTTGAACTCCGCATCGGAGATGGTCAGCCCGTCGAACTGGTGGGTGATGGTGTAGTCGAGCTTCTGGTGCGTGTTGATGTTCATCGAAAGTCATCCCGAAACGGTTTGAAACTGCAGTCAGGCATAGGTGCGGCTGCCGAAGATCGCGGAGCCGACCCGCACGCTCGTCGCGCCGTGGATCACCGCCTTCTCGTAGTCGCCGGACATGCCCATCGAGCGACGATCGAGACCGGCCTTGTCGGCAAGCGCGGTCAGCAACTCGAAATGCGGCGCCGGGTCCTCGCCCGCCGGGGGGATGCACATCAGCCCCTCGATGGCGAGGCCGAGCTCCTTGCGGCAGCGGTCGACGAAAGCCACCGCCTCGTCCGGGTCGATGCCCGCCTTTTGCGGCTCGCGGCCGGTGTTGACCTGCACGTAGAGACGCGGCGCGCGTCCCTGGCGGGCGATCTCCTTGGCGATCTCGACTGCGATCTTCTCGCGGTCGACGCTCTCGATCACGTCGAACAGCGCCACCGCGTCGCGCGCCTTGTTGGATTGCAGCGGGCCAAGCAGGCGCAGCTCGATATCCGGATACTCGGCCTTCAGCGCCGGCCATTTCTCCTGCGCTTCCTGGACCTTGTTCTCGCCGAAGACGCGGCATCCGGCGGCGATCACCGGGCGTATCGCGTCCGCCTCGAACGTCTTGCTGACGGCGACAAGCGTCACCGGGCCGGCGTTGGCCTCGCGCACTTCCTCGGCCGCCGCGATCTTTCCCAGAACTGCCGTCAGCCGGCCTACCGATTCATCGCTGGTCATCATCCCTACTCGCTCAAACGTGGTTGCAGGAGCCGCGCCCGAAGCCGGGCGCGGGCATGGAAGTCTCAGACACCGACCCCGAAGAAACGCGGGACAAGAAGGGTGATCGCCGGGAAGATCGCGCAGAGCACGACGATCACCACATGGGCGAAGGCGAAGGGCATCGCCTCCCTGACGGCGCTTTCGTAAGGGGCGTTGGCTATTCGCGCGGCGGTCATCAGCGTCAGCCCGACCGGCGGCGTGATGTTTCCCAGATTGAGCGCCAGCAGCATCACCATGCCCGCATGCAAGGGGTCGAAACCCAGTTCCACGAGCGCGGGCGCCAGCACCGGAACGGCGATGATGATCGCGGGCAGCACGTCGATGAACATGCCGATCACGACGAGCAACGCCGCCACGGCCAGGATCTGCACGATCGGGTTGTCGCTCATCGTGGCGATCGTCTCGGCCGCGTGCCGGGCGATGCCGGAGCGGGTGACGAACCAGCCGAGCACGTTCGAGGCGCCGAGCAGCAGGAACACCACGCCGCTGAAGCTGACGGTGGAGACAAGCGCCTCCCACATGTCGCTCCGGCTCAGGCGCCGATAGGCGAAGCCGCCAAGCGCCAGCGCATAGATGCAGGCAATGACGGAGGCCTCCGTCACCGTCGTCAGCCCGCTCAGCACCCCGCCAAGGATGACGACCGGAATGCCCATCGCGGCCAGCGCGCTGATGCCGGTCGAGATCACCACGGACAGCATCACCCGCTGGTGGCTGGCATAACCGCGCCGCCAGGAAATGATGCCGCTGACGATCAGCATGGCGAGACCCATCATCAGCCCCGGCACGATGCCTGCCGCGAAGAGGCCGAGGATGGAGATGTCGCGCAAGGTCGCGGCATAGGCGATCATGATGATGCTGGGCGGGATGATCGGCCCGACGATGGCCGAACAGGCGGTCACGGCCGCGCAATAGGAGGCGCTGTAGCCCTCGCGGCGCATCGAGGGGATCAGCGTCTTGCCGATCGCCGCCGTCTCCGTCACCGCCGCGCCGGTCAGGCCGGCGAACAGCAGGCAAGTGGTCACGTTGACATGCGAGAGCGCCCCCGGCACCCGTCCGAAGAGCGAGGTGGCGAAGGCGATCAGCCGCTCGGTCAGGCCGGCGCGGTTCATGATCTCGGCGGTGATGATGAAATAGGGCACGGCGATCAGCACGTAACCCGAGACGCCGGAATAAAAGCGGTCGGCGAGAATGCCGAGGAAATCGACGCCGCCGATGGAGAACGCCCCCACCAGCCCGGCCGCCGTCAGCACCAGGCCGAGCGGCAAACCGATGAACATCAGAACGACAAAGGCGATGGAGGCGCTCATTTGACCAGCTCGAGCATCTTGCGCGGCGCATGTCCGGACGCGGGCGGTGGTTCGCCACCGCCATCGTTGACGGCATTGAGATTGCCGGCCGGCCCGTCGCCATAGTCCTGCATGGCACCGGCAAGCGCCGGTTCCCGCCCTTCCGCGCTCCCGCCCGGCGCCTCCTCGTCCGGCAGCATGTCGGCGCTGAGCACGCCGCGCTCCTCCAGCAGGGCCAGCCCGTCGACCAGGTGAAGGCAGAGGATGAGGCCGGCGACAGGCACGGATGCCGCCGTCCAGTGATGCGAGACCTGCAGGCTGCTGGAGATGATGTAGAGATTGGTCGCGTCGCGGAAGAAAGTGATGCCGTACCAGACCAGCGCCAGGGCGAAGATGGCGATAGCCGCAAGGTTGATCGCCTGCGCCAGCCGCGCGGCCCATCGCGGCAGCAGCCGGGCGACGGCCCCGATCGCGATGTGCTCGCCATACTTGAACGCGACGGTGATGCTCAGCATCCCCAGCCAGGGCAGGAACAGGCGGAAAAGGGAGGGACGGGTGTTGGCATAGGCAAAGGCCAGCGGGCCGCTGTCGAAGAGCGAGGCCTGACCGAAGCGGGAAAGCAGCGCCAGCAGCACTTCCAGCACGATCCCGGCGGCCGAGATAGCCAGCATCAGGGCCAGGATCACGGCGCAGACCGCGATGGTCGCCTGGTTGACCCCGTCGCTCATCCGGCGCAGGCCGAACAGCAGGCGCACGGATCCGTTCGTGGAAGACACGCTCATGTCCTGCTCCCGGGTTGGGTCCCTGAATTGCCGGAGCGGGACGATCCCGCCCGCGCCGCGACCGCGTTGCCGCGCGGCTCCGGCGAACGGGACCGGCGGGTCTGACACCGCCGCCCGTCCGCCATGATCGAGCGGATCAGTCGAGATAGTTCTCGACGACCGAGCGGTTCAGCTCGTCATTGATCCGCGTCACCTCGGCGCGCAATTCGTCATAGAGCGCCGCCTTCTCGCCGAACTCCTCGACCAGCCATTCGCGATAGACCGGTTGCGCGATCTCCCGCATCCGCGCCTTCTCCGTGTCCGACAGGATGTGGCATTCCTCGAACTTCTTGCAGGAGTTCACCCAGCCGATGACCGTGATCTGCGCGGCGATGCCATGCGCCATGGCGACGGCCTCGCGGGCCGAAGTCATGATGATCTTCTGGTAATCTTCGGGCAGCTCCGAAAACCACGCTTCGCTGACACTCCAGGTGATGGTGTTGTAGACATGGCCACTCCAGGTCGTGAAATTGGTCACGTCGTAGAGCTTGAAGATGTCGTTCACCCCCGGGGCATGGAAATGCCCGTCGACGAGCCCTGTCGCCAGGCCGGTCTGCAACTCGCCCCAGGGCAAGGGTGTGGGCGAGGCCCCCAGCGCTTTCATGATCGTCATGTGCGCCTGGTTTTCCTCGACCCGGATCCTCAGGCCCTTGAGGTCCTCGACGGTGCGGATCAGGCGCTTGTTGTTGGCGAAGGCAACGAAGCCGCCGCCATCGTCGAGCGTGCCGAGATAGCGCAGGCCGCTCTCCTCGACCATCGGCTTCATGAACTTCGCGAACCAGGGACTGTCGAAGAAGGCCCAGGCCGTGCGGTAGTCGGGAAACAGGAAGGGCGAGGTGATCATCTCGTAGTTGCGATAGAACGAGGCCTGGGTTCCGGAGCCCAGCATCACCGACTGGATGGTCTTGCCCGCACGCGTCTGTTGCGCTGCCTCGACCTCCCCGCCGAGCGCCCCGTTGCCGAAGACCTGGACATCGATATCGCCGTTGGTGGCGCTTTCCACCAGCTGCTCGAAATGCTTCAGGGCCGGCGCCGTCTCGTTGTTGGTGAGATCGTCGGGATAGAGATGCGCGATCGTCATCGTGTAGCTGGCCGCCATCGCCTGCGGCGCGGCGACAAGAACAAGGCCCGCGACAAGCGCTCCTGCTGCCATCGAACGGGCGACCATCGAACGGGCACCCCTCAGGCGCAACGGACCGCCGGCACGCGAACGGTTTCGGCGGCGCTCCGACGCGCCTCGTCCGCACTCCTCATTACTTTTGCGGAGGCAACAACAAGACCATTCTCCAGCAGACATAATCCCCTCCTCGCACGGACTTTATTTATGTTGATTATGCGGAGGAGGATATTAAGCAACCAAATGATGGTCTAATTCTATTTTTCTATTTCTGGTTATGGCGCGATCAACTTGATTTTTTTGAGACACAAGCACATCAGGCCGGAGCCCGTGAAGGCCCCGGCCGGCCGGATTCCGCGACCCGGCGCTGCTTGCGATGCGAACCCGTGGGGGCGTCCGGCTCAGCCGGTGACGGCCCCCTTGCTCGCCGGCGTGGCAAGCTTTGCGAACTTGCCGAGCACGCCGGTCCGGTA
Organism: Stappia sp.; assembly: GCF_965276915.1. Lineage (GTDB taxonomy): Bacteria > Pseudomonadota > Alphaproteobacteria > Rhizobiales > Stappiaceae > Stappia. The sequence goes on along the minus strand of NZ_OZ255709.1, from coordinate 2,916,731 downwards.
GCGCGGTTCCGGCTGACGCCAGTTCTTCCGCCGCCGCTCCAGCTCGGCATCGTCGACCTCGAGCTGCAACAGGTGGCGGGAGGCGTCGATGGTGATCGTGTCGCCCTCCTCCACCAGCGCGATCGTCCCGCCCTCGAAGGCTTCCGGCGTAACATGGCCGACAAGCATGCCCCAGGAGCCGCCCGAAAAGCGGCCATCGGTGATCAGCCCGACATCGGCGCCCAGCCCCCGGCCGATGATGGCCGATGTCGGAGCCAGCATCTCCGGCATCCCCGGTCCGCCCTTGGGGCCGAGATAACGGAGCACCAGCACGTCACCCTTGCGAATGCCGTCCGACAGGATCGCATCCATCGCGCTCTGCTCGTCATCGAAGACGCGCGCCGGTCCGGTGATCGAGGTCGCCTTCAGGCCGGTGATCTTGGCCACCGCGCCGTCCTCGGCGAGGTTGCCGCGCAGGATGGCCAGATGGCCCTGCTTGTAGAGCGCCTCGTCGATCGGACGGATGACATCCTGGTCGGCGGGCGGCGCGTCCGGCACATGCTCCAGCTCCTCCGCCAGGGTGCGGCCCGTGATGGTGATGCAATCGCCATGCAGCAGTCCGGCATTGAGCAGGATCTTCAGCACCTGCGGGATGCCCCCCGCCTTGTGCAGGTCGACGGCCATGTACTTGCCCGAGGGCTTCAGGTCGCAGATCACCGGCACCTTGAGACGGATCCGCTCGAAATCGTCGAGCGTCCATTCGACGTCGGCCGCGTGGCAGATCGCCAGATAATGCAGCACCGCGTTGGTCGAGCCGCCGGTCGCCATCACCAGCGCGATGGCATTCTCGACGCTCTTGCGGGTGACGACGTCACGCGGCTTGATGCCCTTCTTCACGGCCTCGACAAGGACGCGGGCGGATTCCGCGGTGGACTCGAATTTCTCCTGGTCGATATTGGCCATGGTCGAGGAGTAGAGCAGCGCCATGCCGAGCGCCTCGAAGGAGGAGCTCATCGTGTTCGCGGTGTACATGCCCCCGCAGGCGCCGGTCGTCGGGCAGGCGTTGCGCTCGATGCCCTCGAAATCCTCTTCGCTCATCCGGCCGGCCTTGATCGCGCCGACGGCCTCGAAGGCGGAGATGACGGAAAGGTCCTGCCCCTTCCACTTGCCGGGCTTGATCGTGCCGCCATAGACATAAATGGCGGGCACGTTGGCCCGCACGATGCCGATCATGCCGCCGGGCTTGTTCTTGTCGCAGCCGCCGAGCACGAGGACGCCGTCCATCCACTGGCCCTGGACCGTCATCTCGACGCAGTCGGCAATGACCTCGCGCGAGATCAGCGAGTATTTCATGCCTTCCGTGCCCATCGCCATGCCGTCGGAAATCGTCGGCACGCCGAAAACCTGAGGATTGGCGCCCGCCTCCTTGATCGCCTTGATGGCGATGTCGGCCAGCGGCTGAAGGCCTGCGTTGCAGGGCGTGATGGTCGAGTGCCCGTTGGCAACGCCGATCATCGGATTGTCGAAATCTTCCTTGGTATAGCCGAGACCATAGAACATGGCCCTGTTCGGCGAACGCTCGATCCCTTGCGATATCGTCTTCGAACGCTCGTTGTATGCCACCCGCAATCCTCCCTCAGGCAATGCTTGGCGCCGGGCCGCCCGTTTCTCCCGATCCGTCCTGCGCCCCGGCCCCGGCAGCGTTTGCGAAGAGTTCCTGGAACGGCCCCAACGGGTCGTTCGAACGGAACATGCACATTGCTGTAAAGGCTTATGCAGTCGGCATTTTCGGCGAAGTTAGCGCCTCGCCACTCATTTCAGAAATATATTTGTCATATGCTTTTGAGTGATTTTACATATTAATCGCAGGCCTGAAAAGCGCGGAGGCGCCGGACCGGCGACATGGCCGGTCCGGCGCCTCGCGCCAAGGCGTTTCGACGCGCCTCAGCCTCCTCCGGGAAGCCCCTGGCCGTTGAAGCCGGATGTCGCCTGCTTCATGGCAACGGCCGCCGGGGCGGAGACCTCGCCCAATCCGGGAAGTGCGCCGGCAAGATCCGACCCGCCATCGCCCGGCTCGCGATCCTGATCGCTGGCGTTCCTGGCGATCTCGACCAGGCGCAACACGGTCGGCGAGGGATCGTCACGTCGCCAGACAAGGCCCGTCTCGATCACCGGCGGCTTGCCTTCCAGGCCGACATAGCGCACGCCGACGCGGCCGAGCCGGCGCAGGGAGCCCGGCACCAGCGCGATCCCCATCCCGGCCGAAACGAGACTGATGATGGTCTGCATCTGGATCGCCTCCTGCCCGATTGTCGGCTGGAGACCGTTGGCGACGAAATAGGTCGTGATCACGTCATGGAAGGCGGGGGCGGAGCGCCGCGGAAACAGCACCAGCGGCTCGTCCGCGACATCCTGGATGCGCAACCGCCCGCCGGACACGTCGACCCGGCCCGAACGAACCCAGTCCTCGGGCACGGCCGCCATCAGCGGCTCGTGCAGCAGCGGCAGGTAGTCGAGCGAGGAATGCAGCGTCTGGTGCAGCGGGATGATCAGTCCGGCATTGATGTCTCCCTGCATCAGGGCCTCGATCTGCAGGTCGCTGGTCATCTCCTTCAGCGACACCTTCACCTCCGGATAGGTGGCGCCGTAGTGACTGATCAGTTCCGGCAGCAGATTGTAATCCGCCGTGGTGACGAAACCGAGCTTGAGGGAACCGATCTCTCCCCGCGCGAGCTGGCGCGCCAGCGCGGGCAAAGCCTCGACCTCCTCCAGCAGCTTGCTGACATGGGAGAGCAGGTGCTCGCCAACCGGTGTCAGGGCGACATTGCGCTTCGTCCGCTTGAAAAGCGTGACGGACAATTCCTCCTCGAGCGCAAGGATCGCCTGGCTGAGCGGGGGTTGCGTCATGCAGAGCCGCTCAGCGGCCCGGCCGAAATGCAACTCCTCTGCAACCGTTACGAAGAACTTCAACCTCCTGAGATTCATTGCTTGCCTTCTTCTCCCTCGGAATTGGTACTTGAACGCCGCCGTAAAAATTCACTCCCAAACCTTTATATGGCAAAAATATATATTTCTCGACACGCACGGAAAGTTGTATCTTGGTTGTAATTAAAATTAGTTTCTCGTACTAGGAGTGCCTATAATACTGAGAATAGGATTTTGTCACGCTCAAGGCAGGGATGCGAAAAGACCCACTCATACGTGTTTCGTCCTACTTGGGCTATATATGCATATTTCATAAACATTTAAGAATAACGCCCCTTCTTGCAACAAAATATACAATCGCGTGCATGCCACGAAAGAAACGAAAACGAAATGGAGGAAAGAAGGAAAGAAACAATCAAAACTTTCCCTTCGTAAGGAATCGCAACCTGCAGTCGCATCGCGAACGTCCTGTGGCGGAGCCCTCCGCCCGGGCGGCCGGCATGTCGAAAGGGTTGGCGCAGAGGCCGAGGATCCCCGCCGGGCGGGGCAGGCAAGAGGAGCAGACATGGATTTCAGCTTCACCCCGGAACAGGAAGCCTTCAAGGAAAAGGTGGTCCGTTTCGCCCGCGACGAACTCAACGAAGGCGACCTCACCCAGCGTGACCGGGACTGTGTCCTGTCACGGGACCTGTGGAAGAAGATCGCCTCCTTCGGCATTCTCGGCCTGCCCTTCGAAAAGACCTATGGCGGCAGCGAGCAGGACATCATCACCACGGTGCTGGCGATGGAGGCGCTCGGCTACGGCTGCCGCGACAACGGCCTTCTGTTCAGCATGAACGGCCAGATGTGGACCGTGCAGATGCCCATCGCCCAGTTCGGGTCTCCCGAGCAGAAGGAGAAATACCTGAAGGGTCTGATCTCCGGCGAGATGATCGGCGCCCACGGCATCACCGAGGCGGAGGCCGGGTCCGACGTGATGAGCCTGGGCACCACCGCGACCCGCGACGGCGACCACTACGTCCTCAACGGCGCCAAGGTGTTCTGCACCAACGGCCCCGTCGCAGACGTCTTCGTCATCTTCGGAACCGTCGACAAGAGCGCCGGCTCGCTCGGCCTCACCGGCTTTATCGTCGACCGCGACACGCCGGGCCTCGAGATCAGCCCGAACCGCCAGAAGATGGGCCTGCGAACCTCGCCCATGGCCTGGCTGACGCTCAAGGACTGCCGCGTGCCGGTCAGCGCCAGGATCGGAAAGGAGGGCCAGGGCGGGCGCATCTTCAACAACTCGATGGAGTGGGAGCGCAGCTCCATCCTCGCCAATCTTGTCGGCGCCATGGAGCACCAGGTCGAGCAATGCGTCCTGCACGCCAACAAGCGCACGCAGTTCCGCAAGCCGATCGGCAAGTTCCAGTCGGTCTCCAACCGCATCGTCGACATGAAGCTGAGGCACGAGACCTCGCGCCTGCTTCTCTACAAGGTCGCATGGCTGAAGAAGACCAAGGGGAGCTGCGCGATGGAGGCGGCGCTCGCCAAGCTCTATCTGAGCGAGGCCTGGGTGGCGTCGTGCCAGAACTCCGTCGTGATCCATGGCGGCTACGGCTACATGCAGGACTACGAAGTCGAGCGGGACTTCCGCGATGCGGTCGGCAGCCTGCTCTATTCCGGCACGTCCGACATCCAGCGCACCATCGCGGCCCGCGCCTTGGGCCTTTAGGGGGCCTGCAGGAGCCCTGCAAGGGGCCTAGCAGGGCTCCAGCGCGACCGCACCCCGGAAACGTTCGGCAAAACAGTCCGGACGGCACCACCCGACCTGTCCGACTGCGTGACGGATCCGTCAGATCCGTCACGCACCTGTATAAATTGCGTATACATCTCGAATTACAATATATTTCTCGATATTTATTTGCACATACACACGATATTGACTGTAGGTAAATTGCAAATATTCTTCCAAATGCGCGCTGAATCGAATTTCGATCTAAAAATATCAAGAACATTGAAAAGAAATTCGGGCTTCGAATGAGGCGCTAACCACATCGGGCGCGACTGTCGAAAGACCGGCCGATGCTGCGACATCCGGCGGGATCGCCCGTGAGGCGATGCCAGGCGACCGGTAAACCGAGGAGGAAATGGCGATGACCGCTCAGGCAACCAAGCTCAACGATGTCCACAAGACCCTGCTGGAGTACCTGCTGGAAAACTCCGGCGTGAGCGTGCCCGGGGGGATCGACCCGGAGGAGAACCTGCTCGACAGCGGCATTCTCGATTCACTCGGCATCGCCGAGATCACCGAATATGTCGAGAAGGAGTTCGGCATCGTCATCGACGAGGACGAGATCACCTCGCAAAACTACAAGACGCTCAATGCCTTGACCAATTTCTGTCACAGCAAGATCACCGCCGCCGCGGCCTGAGGGCACTGCCCGCACGCTACGGCGCCAAACGGATGGCGATATCATGACAAGCACAGTCAAGGCGGACCTCATCCTGGTCCATGCCCCGGCGATCTTCGATTTCCGCAATCGCGACGATTTCGCGCTCGGCTGGTATGCAAGCCAGGAGAGCAGCAACGTCACACCGATCTTCGAGATGCACCCGCTCGGCTTCCTGTCGATCAAGAGCTTCATGGCCGAGCGCGGGCTCGACGTGAAGATCGTCAACCTCGCCTCGCTGATGCTCAAGCACCCGACGCTCGACGTCGAGAAGCTGCTCGAGCATCTCGACGCGCCCGCCTTCGGCATCGACCTGCACTGGCTGCCCCATTGCCAGGGTTCGATCGAGGTCGCGGGCCTTTTGAAGAAGGTCCATCCCGACAGCTTTGTCGTCTTCGGCGGTATCGTCTCCACCTACTACGCCCGCGAGATGATGCAGTATCCGCAGATCGACGGCGTCATTCGCGGCTACGACACGCTTGAGCCTTTCGCCAATCTGGTCAGCCAGATCAAGCGCGGCGTCCGCGGCCGCTACGACGTGGAGAACCTCGTCTACAAGGACAAGGGCGAGATGGTCGACAACGGCCACTCCTACACACCGGAGATCCTCAACGACGTCGCCATCGACTGGTCGAAGATGTTCCCCAAGACCGACAGCCTGCTCAACATGCCCAACCTGATGGTGCTGCCGAACACCGGCTGCCAGCAGAGCTGCGGCTGGTGTTCAGGCTCGCGCTGGGCCTACCAGCGGATGATGAATGTCGAGAAGAAGACCGTCTTCCACCGGCGCTCGGAACAGCTCGAACGGGAGATCTTGACGTTCCCCAAGACGGAATCGCCCCTGAGCGTCTACACGCTTCAGGCCTATTCGGAATCCTCCCCAAGGCTGCTCTCCTATCTGCGGGCGGTGTCCGAAAGCGGCGTTGTCAACTCGGTCTCCTTCGAGCAGTTCCGCCTGACCAAGCCGTCCGTCCTCAAGCAGATGGTGGCGGCGGCGCCCAATCTCGACATCTACATCAACCTCTCCCCGCAGTCGCACGACGTGGAGATCAGCCGGCTGACCGGCCGGGGAACCTACACCAACGAGGAGATGGAAGCCTGGATCGCCGAGGCGCTCGATATCGGCATCAAGGGCTTCTACCTCTGGTACACGATCGGCATGCCCCAGCAGACCCACGCCTCGGTGATGGAGACGGTCGCCTATTCGCGCCGGCTGATGGAGCGCTTTCCGGACGACAAGGTGGTGCCGACGATCTTCGGCATGGTTCCCTTCCTCGATCCCGGCTGCCAGTGGTTCGAGCAGCCGGCCGAGCACGGCTACACCGTGTTCCACCGCGACCTGGAATCGCATCGCCAATCGCTCACCCAGCCGCGCTGGCGCGACGCGATGAACTACGAGACCAAGTGGATGAAGCGCGACGAGTTCCTGCCCTCGATGTACGAGGCGATGCAGGTGATGGCCAATGACAAGGCGGATTTCGGACGCATCACCAAGCGCTCGATCAAGATCGTCAACGACCGCATCGACCACCTGCGTCACCTGACCGGGTCCATCGACCGGGAAATGGAGGCCAGCGGCCGGCTCTCCTCGTCGCTGCGCAGCGAGCTTGCCGCGCACAACAACGAGATCCTCTCCTACGCGGCCGATGTCGCTCTGGTGAGGAAGCCGCTGTCGGGACGCTGGTACGACGACCACACCGTGCCGCAGGACATCATCGACGCCTGCACCAGCAAGGCCCAGGCCGCCTGAACGGCAAGGCCGCGGCAACAGCTCCAGGCCCGGCGGTGCATCCGCGCCGTTCGCGACCGGTGGCGGCACTCCGCCGCCGGGCCGCCGGGCCGTGCCCTCCCCTTTCATCCAAGGACGGACAACGACCATGCAAGCTGCCGGAACCACCCGCAACGACAGTGTCGGAATTCTCGCCGCCGCCCGTTACCTGCCGGAGAAAAAGCAGGATCTTGGCGAGATCCTCGCCCGCGAGGGCCTGCAGGACAGCATGGCGGCCGCATCCGGCATCGGCGTGACGGGCGTCCATGTCTTCGAAGGCGAAAGCCCGACCGACATGGCCGTCTCGGTTTCCCGCCTGGTGCTCGAGGAAGCCGGGCTGACGCCGCTCGACCTTGATGCGATCATCGACTTCTCGGTGATGCCGCAACGCTATGTCGAGCCGGCCTGGTCGATGAGCAACGAGCTGCAGGCGGAACTCGGTGCCAAGAAGGCCTTCACGCTGGGATACAGCGGTGGCGGCTGCGCCAACCTCCACGCCGGGCTGAAATTCGCCCGCGCCCTCATCCGCGCCAATGCCGATGTCGACCGGGTGCTGCTCGTGGCCGCCGACCAGGCGATCGCCGGCAACCGGGTGATCGCGGCGGACGGGCCGGTGACCGTTCTCGGAGACGGGGCCAGCGCGGTGATCGTTGCCCGCGGCGAAGGCAAGGCGACGATCGTCGGCACGGCCCTGCGCTCCAACGGGCACATGCACGACGTCCTCAACATTCCCGGCGGCGGCATGGCGCATCCGACCCGGCTCGATCTCTACCGCCTCACCCTGGATGCGACCAAGCTTGCCTCCGTCGACCGGATGGGCGAGCTGCGCGGTCTCGTCGACAAGCTGCTCGGGCGGCACGGGCTGTCGGGCACCGACATCGGCCGCTTCGTCACCTCCAACATCTCGCTGGAGGACACGCGGCACTTCGGCGAGACGATGAATGCCAACGGCCGGCTCGCCAGCAACGGCTTCGCCGCGCATGGCCACCTGCATTCCTCCGATCTCGTTTTCAACATGCTCGAACTGATGGCGGGCGACGTGCCGGCCGACACCCATGTCGTGATGGCAAGCCACGGTCTCGGCTTCCTTTACGGCGCCACCCTGCTCAAGTTCTGACGAGGGAGTTTCCCATGGATCACGTCGGCATATTGTCGGAAGCCTTCTATCTCCCGCCGGACAAGAAGCTGGTCGAGGACGTCTTCCGCGACGAGGACGTTCCCTTCGGCACGCTGTCGAAGCATATCGACTTCCAGCGCGACATCGGCATTCACGACATTCACGTCACGGACGAACTGCCGTCGGTGCTGGCGATCGAGGCTGCCACGCGTGCCCTCGACCAGGCCGGGGTCAAACCAGAGGATGTCGACCTTGTTGTCGATTTCACCTCGATCCCGGAGGATTATGTCGGACCGACATGGTCTGCCGCCGGCCTGGTGCAGGAGCGGCTCGGGCTCGTCAACGCCTTCGCAACGGCAGTCAATACCGGGGGCTGCGCCAGCTACCACCTGGCATTGAAGACCGTCATGTCGCTGATGCTGTCCGATGACGACGTGGAGACTGCCCTGCTGTTCGCCGGCGACCGCACGCCGGAGCTGAACAAGACCTACTACCCCATCACCGTGGCCAGCGATGGCGGCAGCGCCATCGTGCTGCGCAAGAATGCGGCCCGCGCCCGCATTCTGGGCGTAGAGACGATCTCCATCGGCCGGCTGCACGATGTCTGGTATGTGCCCGGCCTGCAGAACCGGCAACCGAACGAGGAGGTCACCGAAAAGCTGCTGCACATGTATGCCAAGATGGACAAGTTCAACGAGGGTGTCATCCCGATCAATTTCCGCATGTTCGGCAAGGTGATGAAGCAGCTCCTCGACAAGCTCGACATGAGCTTCGACGATGTCGACTACTACATCTACCCGACCTTCTCGACCTGGGATCAGGCCTATTTCATGAAGAAATTCGACCTCGATCCGGACAAGGTCTACACGCGGGCCCTGCGCCATCGCGGCCATGTGCAGGAAAGCGACATGGTGATCAACTATGCCGAAGCGGTCGAGCTGGAACTGATCCGCCCGGGCGACAAGGTCATGGTGGTCTCCAACGGGGCGGGCTTTGCCTGGTCGGCAGCCCTCATCCATCATTGAGCGCGCTTTCAGGCACCCTGCCCGGCCGGGCCTTTCCGGCCGGCGAACCGCCCGTCCTCGTCCGGCGGCAGGGCCTTGCCGGGCGGATCACGCTCAACCGGCCGCGCGCCCTCAACATGCTGAACGAGCCGATGCTGGGAGCGATTGAGGCGGCGCTTTCCGACTGGCGCCACGACCCCGGCATACGGCTCGTCATTCTCGATGCGGCCGGCACCCGGGCCTTTTGCGCCGGCGGCGACATCGCCGCCGTGCACGGGCGCGTCATCGCCGGCGACAGTGCCGGTGCGCGGGCGCACTGCGCCCGCGAATATGCGCTCGACGCGGCGATTGCCGGCTATCCCAAACCGGTCGTCGTGCTGATGGACGGCGCCACCATGGGCGGCGGCATCGGCCTTGCCTCGCATGCCAGCCATCCGGTCGTCACGGAACGCAGCACCCTGGCGATGCCCGAATGCGCCATCGGCTGGATCCCGGATTCCGGCGCGAGCCTGCTGCTCGCCCGCATGCCCGGACATCTTGGCGACTGGCTCGCGCTCACCGGCGAGAAGGTCGGGGCGCATGATGCGATCGCCCTCGGCCTTGCCCGCCATCTCGTCGCCTCCGACCGTCTGGACACCCTGGTCGACCGCCTGTGCCGGGATGGTGAGACGAAGGCCCTTGCGGACCTGGAGGAGGCGCCCGGTCCTGCGCGTCTCCTGTCCCTGCAGCCGATTGTCGACGAGGTGTTCGCAAGTGCCGGCGTCCCGGCCGTCCTTGCCCGGCTGGACGGCATCCGCCAGGGCGACGATACTGACCCGGGCGCCGACATCTCGTGGGCGTCGCATACCGCGGCCGCCATGCGCAAGGCCTCGCCGCTGTCGCTGGCGCTGGCGCTGGCGGCGATCGGGCAGGCCCGTATGCAAGGAACGCTGGAGGCTGCCCTTGCCTGCGAACTCTCCATCGTCAGCCGGCTGATGACCCATGCGGATTTCGCCGAGGGCATTCGTGCCGCCATGATCGACCGCGACCGCAAGCCGGTCTGGCATCACCCGCATGACCGTGTTTTCGAGGTTGATGAGCTTGCCCGGTTCCTTGACAGTTCCCCCTGAAAGGTCAGTCGCAAAGGCACCTGAATGCCCGGAAATTATATATTTCACGCACTTCTGGGCTGGCTTTAGATTTCCCGTGTAAGACGCAGAAATACAGAAAAACGATGTGGGGTTGCGGGGCGCCGGTCTGGCGCTTTCGTCGTCGCGCAGACGACATCACACCGCACCTTTCGTCTTGCCAACCGTTTCACGGCATCACGCCGTCGGTATCGCCGTCCGCAGGGCTGGCGGTCTCGAAAACGCATTCGGGAAACAGACAATGACCTCAGTCCAATCGACTTCCGGTTCCTCGCTGATGGACAACTGGCCGACGCTGCTGGTCGCGGCCCTCGGCTCTTTCCTCGTCATTCTCGACGTGACCGTCGTTGCCATCGCGCTGCCGTCCATCGAGCGCGAACTCAAGGCGAGCTTCGCCGAGTTGCAGTGGATCATCAACGCCTACAACATCGCCTATACCTCGGTGCTTATCGCCGTCGGCGCCATCGCCGACCGGTTCGGAAGACGACGGGTCATGGTCATCGGCCTGACCCTTTTCGGCCTCACCTCGCTGATGGTCGGCCTTGCCGAGACGCCGATGGCGCTGATCGGCGGGCGTGTCGCGCAGGGGCTCTCCGCCTCGGCGATGCTGATCCTTGGCGTGGCGCTGATTTCCAACGCCTTCCAGGGCGCGCAGCGGGCCCAGGCCTTCGCCATCTGGGGCGTGTCGATCGGCTGTGGCGCCGCCTTCGGTCCGATGGTCGGCGGCGTTCTCGTCGATCTTCTGAGCTGGCGCTGGATCTTCCTGCTCAACGTGCCGGTCGTGCTGACGCTCATCTCGCTGTGCTACTGGCGGGTGGAGGAGTCCTCGGACAAGAACGCCGGCGGCCTCGACTGGCCGGGCATCCTGTCGTTCACCGGCGCGCTCGCCTGTCTCTCCTATGCCGTCATCGAAGGTGGCGAAAAGGGCTGGGCCAGCAACACGATCATCGGCGCCATCGCCGGGGCGGTCGTGCTCTTCCTCGCCTTCGTGTGGATCGAGACCAGCGTCAAGAAGCCGGCCTTCGACCTGCGCCTGTTCCGCATCCCGACCTTCACCGGCATCCAGCTCATCTGCGTGCTGAACAGCATCACCTTCTGGGTCATGCTGGTCTACCTGCCGATCTATTTCCAGGTCGTGCACGGCATGTCGGCCTCCTCGGCCGGCCTCATGCTGATGCCGATGACGGTGCCGCTCCTGCTGTTCGCACCGCTTGGCGCGAAGCTCGCGGCGCCCGACAGGCTCGGCGTGCGCGGACTGATCGCCTTCGGTTGCGGGCTGGTGGCCCTCGGCTTCCTGTGGCTGGCCATCGCACCGCCCTCGGAAGTGATCATGTGGGGCGTTGCCTTCCTGCTGCTGGGGCTCGGCACCGGCCTGATCAACGGCGAGTTGTCGAACGTGGCGACCGCCGTCGTTCCCCCGGAGCGGGCCGGCGTCGCCTCTGGCGTCAACATCACCTTCCGGCACGGGTCCTTCACCCTGTCGATCTCGGTGTTCGGCGCCATCCTGCTGTCCAGCATCACGCTGCAGCTCGGCGGTGACGCGAGCCTTGCGTCCGTGCTGGGCGACGGGCTCACCAACACGGCGAACCTGATCGCACGCGGTGACTTCGCCGGCGCGGTCGCCAGCGCGCCGCTCGAGATCCAGCCGGCGATCACCGAGTTCGGTCAGGCAAGCTTTGCCAACGCCTTCTCGGTGCTCCTGTGGATCGTCGCCATCCTGTCGATCATCGCAATCGTCATTTCGGGGCTGATGATCCGCCGGCGCGACCTGCTGGCCGGGCCGGAGGCCCAGGCAGCGGCGGCCGGAGAGTAACGGCACGTCGCAAACGCATCGCCGCCGCGCCGGACTTGTCCGGCGCGGCGGTTCTGTCTTCGCCGCTCTTGTCCCTGCCGGCTCCAACCCTGACGGCACGATAAAAAAGGCGCGCTATCGGTCCCGATAGCGCGCCTCTTTCATGTTCTCCCGGCGTGCTGACAAAGCTAGGGCGCGGGAGTGATCACGCCCCGGCACTCAGCTCCAGTAGGACAGCGGCTCGTCGTCGCCGCGATATCCGACGAAACACGACATGGTCACCCGCTGCCCGCCCACGCCGGGCGAAACGCAATGGATGAGCTGCGAGTTGAACAGCACCAGATCGCCGTTCTGCGGCCGGATTACCGTCCTCGGCTCGCCAAGTTCGCTTCGGTCCACACCGTCGCTGGTCTCCTGGATCTTGTCCTGCTCTGGCGTCGGCTCGCTCAGCCAGAGCTCCAGGTCCCCGCCCGACGGCGGCATGTCGAGGTAGACATTCACCGCCAGCTGTCCGGTCAGGCCCGACTGTCCGTCGACCAGCATGCGGGCAAGCCTGTCATTGTGCGGCAGCATCGTCGCGCCGGGCTCGATCACCCGGCAGGTGCCGACAAAGCTCTTCTGTCCGTCGATGGCCTGGATGGTGGCCCCGGCCGGCCACACCTCCTCCAGCAACAGGCGGAAATGGTCGAGCGGCGTCATGCGCGGATAGACGAGGTCCCGGATGCCCCAGATCGACCGAACGGCCTCGCTGTGGTAGCGGCTGGCATTGTCCGCGTCCTTGCCGACATCGACATAGCCCATGCCGAGGCGCTTCAGCGCGTTCTGGACCTTGTAGGCCTCCAGGTCGGAATGCCCGGCGATCCGCCGGGAAAATTCCGCCGACAGGTCGGAAGGATAAAAACCGGGAACATGGATCGCGTCGATGTTCTTCGCGACGAGCTTGCGAATGCTGTCCGCTGTCAGTTCCTTCGAAATCTCCACCGCCTTGAGCATGGAATCTTCCTCCAGATGGATCGTTATTAATTACCAAGGTGATTTTACGCGATCAAAACCGCGAAAACCTCGCCTCCGAGTATCCCAGAGGAGGTTTCTTGCAACAAATACGGAATTCATATCTCTTGCGAACTTGTGCCGGAGCAAGATCAGCCGGTGGCGACTGCCACCCTCAGTCGGCGCGCGGGCCGACGAAATAGGTCGCGATATGCCCCAGCGCGCGGCGCATTGCCGACGACGAGGTCCCGTTGCGGACCGCATCCCGTGAGATCGGGTTCTCCAGCGTCCCGGCATACTCGAACCCCTTGTCGGGGTCGTTGGGGTCGAGAAGCTGCCGGTTGTCGCGCAATTGCAGGCGGTTGATGCAGTTTCTCGGGAACTCGCGCGCGAAGACGTCGTGGCGGGCGAACTTTTCCGCATATTGCGGGTGAGCGGCCTGATAGGTGGCCGCGCATTCTGCCACCAGCCCCCAGAAGCGCCCTTCGTCGAGAATGCCGCGCTCGTCGAGGATCGCGGCGAGATGGCGGAAATAGCAGTCGAAGACATCCGTGAAGATGCCGTCGAGGCGCACTTCGTCGTCGAGCACGACGCAGTTGCGGCGCACCACCGGCGGCAGGCCCGCGCCGTCGTTGAGGATGCGCATTTCCTCCGCCAGGTCCTTCATGACGACGCGGGTCGGCGCGTCGTTTTCCAGGATCAGGATGACGTTCTCGCCATGCGGCATGAAGATGATGTCATAGGCGTAGTAGCAATGCAGGACGGGCGCGAAATAGGCCCGCAGATAACGCCTGATCCATTCCTCGGCGCCAAGGCCCGAACGCTCGATCAAGGCGCCGGTCATCGCATCGCCCTGGGGATCCAGATGCAGCAGGGCGGCCATGGTCATCAGTCGCTCGCCCGGCCGGATGAGATTGACCGGGCTCTCCCGCCACAGGGCCGCCAGCACGTCCTTGTAGGGGGAATCCGCCGACAGGCCTTCCTCGTAATAGGGATTGCGGTAGCTGATCGTGGCGACTTCGCAGATCAGGCAGAACCCGTTCTCCTGCAGGTAGCTGTCGCGCGCCAGCAGGTTGCGCAGCCACTCGTTGATCTCCGGCGTTGTCCGCATGTCCTCCGGCGACAACCCGCGCTGCAGCATGAAACCCATGTTGAGGATCGACAGCGCCATCTTGACGTAGCGCTTCGAGGGCGATGTCGCGTTGAAGAAGGTGCGGATCGACTGCTGCGGCTGGTAGAGATCCTCCGACAGGCCAAGATAGACGATATTGCCGCGGGCGACTTCCGCTGCGAAACTCATCGAGATGCGGTTGAACCACTGCCAGGGATGCACCGGCATGAACAGGTAGTCGGCCGGATCGCGCTCCATCCCGGCGAGCTGCTTGCGGTAGCGGGAGACTGCCTGATCGCCCAGTTCCTCCGCCATCAGCCGGTCATGATCGAGGCCGGCCATGCCGACGAAACGCGCGTGCTCCCGCGAAACGGCGACCCACACGATGGAGAGCGGACCGGCCGCCTCGGGCGCGTAGAGCGGATAGTCGGCGGTGTTGAAGCCGAGCCGTCCGTTGTTGGCGACGAAGGAAGGATGCCCCTCCGTCATCCCCGTCTCGATGGCCTGGAAATCGGCGCCGGCGAGATCGGAAGCGCGATGCGGCTTGGTCGCCGCCTTATAGGCGCTGCCATAGAGAATGCTGCTGATCTCATCGAGATAGACGGGCATCATCGCGTCGCGGATGCCGAGCGGCTTGCGGAACTCGATGATGAATTTCAGCGCGTCGATCGGCGCGACCTTGCCGTTCAGCCGCTTCTCGATCGACGCCGCATCGACCTGCCAGTGATCGAGGCGCATTCGCCTTGCCAGGAACCGGTACTCGACATGTTCCGACGGCTGCTCCAGCACATAGCGCGCCTGGTCTCCGGCAGGGCCGTCCAGCCGCGGCAACAGCAGCAGCTCGTGCGAGAACTCGCTGATCGCCTTGCGCACCAGGAGCCGGTTCACCCAGGCCCAGCGATCGCCTTCAAGATGCGCGACAGCCCGCTCCTGCGGCGGCATCACATGCATTGCGGCACTCATGTCGTCCATGCTCGTCCCCTCAGCCCCCGGCCGATGCCGCTTCGCCCGCCGGCGCGGCAGGCGCGGAGAAGCGCTGGAAGGCCACCCGGCGCTCGACCGGGTAATATTCCTTGCCGAGCACGTCGCGGATGATCACCGAGTTCCGGTAGCAGGCCTGACCGAGATCCGGCGGCAGGTAGCTGTCGGCGTGGATCTCGGCGTTCTGGACGAAGATCCCGCGCCCCTCGTGGTCGATGGAGCCGTTGCGGGCAACCGCAAAGCGCCCCTCCCCGCACCAGTTGATGCGCTCGGAGACCGGCGCCAGATAATCGGGCACCTTGAAGCGGTAGCCGGTTCCAAGCACCAGCGCTTCCGTCTCCATCTGGAAGGAGCGCTCCTCCTCCATCTGGCGGAAGGTCAGCTGGAACAATCCGCTCGCCGGATCGTGGGCGCAGGCCTCGATTTCGGTGTTCGACATCAACGTCATGTCGACATCGCCGTAAAGCTGCTTGCGGTAGCGCAGGTCGTAGATGTCGTTGATCAGCGAGGGATTGATGCCCTGGAAGATCGCCTGCATGGCGCGCACCAGGTCCTCGCGCTTGGGCCGCGACAGCGAGAAGAAGTAATCCGCATAGTCGGGCGTCGTCATCTGCAGCGTCAGCTTGGTCAGCTCGCGCGGCACCAGGCGGGACGATCTCGTGATCCAGTTGAGCGTGTAGCCGTGCCGGTCGATATCGCTGAGGAGATCGTGATAGACTTCCGCCGCGCTCTGCCCGGAGCCGACGACGGTGATCGACTTCTTCTGCCGGATCTCGTCGCGGTGGCGCATGTAGTCGGCGCTGTGCATCACCTTGTCGCGCACCGCCTCGCAGGCCGCCGGCACGTTCGGCGACATGCCGGATCCCAGCACGATGTGCTTCGCCAGCAGCGTCTTGCGCTGGCCCATCTTCGTGTTCAGGCAGGTGACCTTGTAGATGCCCGCCGCCTCGTCATATTCGACCTTTTCCACTTCCCGATTGAAGACGACATTGTCGAGCCGGCTCGCCGCCCAGCGGTAGTACTTGTTGAACTCGTTGCGCAGCAGGAAGAAATTCTCTGTGTCGAGCAGGAACGCATAGAAGGCGTAGATGCGGCCCGTCTGCTTCAGGTAGTTGAGGAAGCTGTATTCGCTGGTCGGATCGGCCAGCGTGACGAGATCGCACAGGAACGGCGTCTGCAGCGTCGCCGTCTCCAGCAGCGTGCCTTCGTGCCAGTTGAACTGGTCCTTGCGTTCCAGGAACAGGCAGTCGAGATCGCGGATCGGCTGGGTCAGGCAGGCAAGGCCGAGATTGAACGGACCGATGCCGATGCCGATGATGTCATGGACCTGGCTGCCGGTCTGGCCGGCGCGGCCACGCCCCTCTTCCGGCCCTTGCACGGATTGCGACATCATCCAGGCTCCTTTCGACGATTGCGGCCCGCCGGCGGGCCCGACCGGACCGGTCGAAGGCCGGCCTGAAGCGGTCCGGCCTTGTGCAAACGCACCGGCCGATCCTCCGCCGAAACCTTATCGGGACGCCGGATGTTACTGAAATATATTATATTCGCGCCAGTCGGTTGCTTTTCGAATGACGCTCAACCGGGTGCCGGCGGCAACGCACGCGCCAGAGTCAGGCCCCTAGTAGGAGGACGGGCTCTTGCCGGTGAAGTCGTGCGCCTCGTGCCCTTCGATGGGCGGGCTGAAGACGCTGAGGCAGACGGACGGGTCACGCACCACCATGCGATGCGCATCGTTGCGGTTCATGATGAACACGGTCGCCCCGGCGCCATTGGTGTCGATCGGGTGACTGCCGCTTTCCCAGACATACTCGCCGCTGCCGGAAACGTAGTAGCAGCTCTCGAAATGATGCCGGTACTGGAGGGGCGAATCCGTATTCGCATTGCCCAGCGTCTGACACAGCGCGAAGCCGAAGCCGTCATCCCTGACCAGCAGGCGGCGGCTCTGTCCGTTGCCCCAGAAGACGTCTCGTCCGGTGCCGACCGTCTCCGCCACCCGCCTCACGAGGGGGTCGGCGCGGATCTCCTCCTCCGGCCCCTCGCCGCCAAAGATCGTGCAGATGCGCAACTCGGTCTCCGCGTGGAAGGTGATATCGGTCCCCGCGCGGGCCGCGACCAGCGTGTCGGCCTCGACGATCGCGCTGCGGCCGCCGACCGTGACCATGCCGTTCCCGGACAGACAGAAATGCGCCTGGGCGGGAAACTCGCCGGGCGCGTCGCGGGCGACCGTGTCGCTGGTTCCCGGGGCCAGCGTCGTGTCGAACACCGCATGCCCCACCTGGTCGGTGCGCGCGACGATCTCGCGGGACGCGGCATAGCGAAAGACCGGCACGTCGCCGGCAGCCTTGAACGTACGGACGATCATGATCCTCACCTCCTCGATCAGGGGCCGGATTCCAGACATACCGCGCGCTTTCCAATAAGTATAAATCTTGTTTTGTATTAGACGCTGGAAAACAAATATCGATTGAATGGATAATTCTTACAATTGTTACGTAATTCCGACTTGCAAATGAATAAATACAGATAAGATATTTCCGACAAGATTCCCCAAGGCACTAGACTTGCGCGCGAGTGTGCGGCGAGCGGCACGGAGCACGGGGAGGCGCATGTCCGGCGACAGTCATGGCAATCGGGACCTGTGGGTCTTCGGCTACGGATCGCTGATGTGGCGGCCGGGTTTCGCCCATGCCGCCTCCTGCCGCGCGCGCATCCACGGCTACCGGCGCCGGCTCTGCATCTATTGCGAGCATCACCGCGGCACGCCGGCCCGGCCGGGGCTCGTGTTCGGGCTCGACCGGGGCGGCTCCTGCGTCGGCCTCGCGTTTCGCGTTCCCGGCGCGCATCGGGCTGCCGCCCTTGCCTATCTGCGCCGGCGCGAGCTTCGCTGCGGCGCCTATCGCGAACGGCATCTCGGCATCCGGCTGGAAAGCGGCGAGAGCGTGCAGGCGCTCTGCTACACCGCCAACCACGCGCATGCGCATTATGCCGGCAGCCTGTCGCCGCCGGAGGCCGCCGGGATCGTTGCCCGCGCCAACGGGCCTTCCGGCGCCAATCGCGACTACATGCTGAACACACTTCGCCATCTCGGCCGTCTCGGCATCACCGACCCCTGGCTCGCGCAGGTCGCACGCCTGGTCGATGCCTCACCGGCTGCGGCACCGGTTGCCGCGATCAGTTCGCGGGCCTCATTGCCGGACTGCATTCCATGACCACGCGGCGGCCACGGCCCGGGCGGGCCTGAAGCGCGCCGCCGCGCACGATCACTTCGCCGCGCGACAGAACGGTTTCCGGCGAGCCGGTGATCTCGCGTCCCGCAAAAGGGTTGTAGCCGACATTGTCGTGCAGGTCGTTCTCGCCCAACAACCGCCGCGCATCCGGGTTCCAGATGGCGATATCGGCATCGTATCCGGGATCCAGACGCCCCTTGCCCGCCAACCCGAACAGCGCGGCCGGGGCCGTCGCGGTCAGTTCCACGAATTTCTCCGCGCCAAGGCGTCCGCCCGCCACCATCGCGTCGAACATCAGCGGCAGGCGCAGTTCCAGCCCCGGCATGCCGTTGGCGATGCGGTTGAAGGGCGGGGCCTCGCCATGGGCGAACTTGCCGCTGGCGTCCATCCGATACGGCGCGTGGTCGGAAGTGACGAGTTGCAGGTCACCGAGCGCCAGCCCGCGCCACAGCGCCTCCTGGTCTGCGGCCTGGCGCTGCGGCGGACTGCAGAGCAGCGCCGCGGCTTCCATGCCCGGTCGGTCGAGATCGGCTTCCGTCATGAAGAGATAGTGCGGGCAGGTTTCCGCCCAGACCGGCGCGCCCCGTCCCCGGGCCGCGCGAACAATCTCGACACCTTCGCGCGTCGAGACGTGAAACAGCATCACCGGCTGTCCCGTCGCCTCGGCAAACCGGCAGATGCGCTCCAGCGCCTCGATCTCGGCAAGCCGGGGATGCGACAGCGCATGAAAACGGGGAGCCGTGTCGCCGGCTGCCAGCAGGCGTTCGGTGGCCCAGCGGATCAGCCCGTCATTCTCCGCATGGAAGCAGACCAGCGCGCCGCCCTCCCGTGCCGTCTCCAGCACCTTGAGGATCGAAAGGTCGTCGAGCCGGACCTTGTCATAGGTGGTGAAGACCTTGACCGATCGGTGGCCTTCGCCCACCAGCCTCGCGATATCGGCGAGGTTCCCGCCGGAAATGTCGGCGACGATCATGTGGTAGGCATGATCGATCACCGCGCCGCGCCGGGCGCGTTCCGTATAGTCCGCCATGACGTCGGCGATCCGCATTCCAGGATGCTGTGCGGCGAAGGACACCGTCGTGGTGGTGCCGCCGAATGCGGCCGAGCGCGTCGCGCTCTCGAACGTGTCGGCATTCATCAGGCCCGCGCCGGAAAGCTGCTCGATATGGCAGTGGGTGTCGACGCCGCCGGGCATCACCAGCCGGCCGCTGGCATCGATCTCTTCGGCGCCCCCGCCAAGGCCCCGGCCGAGCGCCGCCACCCGGCCGTCCGCAACCGCCAGATCCGCCACGAAGGTCCCTTGCGCGGAAACGATCGTTCCACCGCGTATGACGAGATCGTAGGTGTTGCCGGTCATGGATGCTCCCTTCGTTGCCGTCACGATATACACTGTGTATACCGTTATTGACAACTCGCCCCCTGCCTCCCGTTCGCAAGGGTCGATATCATGCAGGAAAGGTCATGCCGCAAGCGGCCGGCCATCTGGCGGAGCGATCAGAATGTCCAGCTTAGAACACGGCCAGACGCTTGGCGACACCACTCATGACCGGCTGCGCCGGATGATCGTCAGCGGCGAGCTGCCCGCCGGGACGCGGCTTCAGGAAAAGGCCTTCGCCGACCGGCTCGGCGTTTCGCGGACGCCGGTTCGCGAGGCGATCGCCCGCCTGGTATCGGAAGGACTGGTCACCCGCTCGCAAGGCGGGGTGCCCGTTGTCAACCAGATATCGATCTCGGAAATCATTGAAATTCTTCATATAAGACGCCTTCTCGAATGCGAGTCGGCGCGCCAGGCCGCGACCGTCCATGCCCAGGTGGAACCGCTCCTGTCCTTGCGTGCACGGACAGAGGCCCTGCTTGCCGGCGGCATGACGACCCCGGCCGAGCACGCCGATCTGGACGAGGAATTCCACACGACGATCGCCCGTGTTTCCGGGTCGCGGCTTCTGGCCGAGCTCGTCCACAATCTCAAGCTGAAGACCCGCATCTTCGACAAGGGCTTTATTCCCGAACGGTTCGAACCCGGCCTGAAAGAGCATCTCGACATTCTCGATGCGATTCTCGCCCGCGATTCCACGCGGGCCGAAACGGCGATGCGCCGTCATCTCGACAATGTGCGCGAGTCGATCCTGACCTCCATCCAGCGTCTTTACTGATTTCCGGCATCCGTATTTTTCTCGGATCGGGACTATGTCCATTGACTCGGCATTCCGACGGTATACCATCGGCATGCAATCACGACCAAGGACCCTCCCGAGATGACGAGCCAGACAGATGTGCGCCGCCCGGCCGGCGACCCGCTGCTCACCGTGACCTTCCTTTATTTCCGTGACCTGCCTCGTGCGATGGCCTTCTACGAGAAGGTTCTCGGCGTCGAGCTCGCCATCGATCAGGGGTGGTCGAAGATCTACCGGCTCGGCGGAACGGCTCATGTCGGCCTCGTCGACGAGACCCGCGGTTCGCATCGCGCCGCCGATCCCAAGCCGGTTCAGCTCTGCATGCGCGTCGCTGATGTCGACGCCTGGCACGCCTGGGCCCAGAGCTGCGACGTCACTGCCCTCACCGCTCCGAAGGACAGTCCCTCCCTCGGCATCCGGGCTTTCGTCTTCGACGATCCGGAAGGCTACCAGATCGAGATCCAGTCCGTTCTCGGCTGAGCCGCCCGCAACCCGGGACGGTGCGGACCCTGCGGCCTGCGCCTTCCGCAATCCAGCATCCAACGAAGGCGGCGAACCGCCTCGCAGATCACCAGAAAAGGGGAATCCAGATGAAATTTTCACCCGGCATGACGCGGCTTCTCGCTTCCGCCGCCCTCGTCGCTCTCGCCAGCTCAGGCGCGCTCGCCGACAAGTCGCTGACCATCGGCCTGACCTCCGATGCGGTTCATATGGATCCGCAGGCGGGTGAGGAGCTCAGCTCCAACATCATGTATTATCACATCTATGACGCGCTGGTCCGCCGCGACGCCGACCTGCGGTTCGGCCCCGGTCTCGCCGAAAGCTGGGAGCTTGCCGACGACACGACCTGGATTTTCAAGCTGCGCGAGGGCGTCACCTTCCATGACGGCGACGAGTTCAAGGCTTCCGACGTCATCTTCACGCTGGAGCGTCTCAAGGCCTCGCTGATGGCCAACCTTGCCGCCAACATCGAGAGCTTCCGCGCCATCGACGAGCGCACGGTGGAGATCAGGACCTTCCGCCCCTATGCCGCTCTGCCCAACGACCTTGCCGCGATCCTGATCCTCTCGGAGGATCACGTGAAGAAAGTCGGCGACAGCCTCGACCAGCAGCCAATGGGCACGGGCCCCTACAAGCTGGTGGAATGGATCAAGGAAGACCGCATCGTCCTGGAGGCGTTCGACGGCTACCATCTGGGCGAGGCCACCGTCGGGAACGTCACCTTCCGGCCGATCACCAATCCGGCAACCCGCACCGCCGCCCTGCTCACCGGCGAGGTCGACATCGTCCAGGACCTTGCCGTGCGTGACGTGCAGCGGGTGAAGAGCACCGACGGGTTCGAGGTCGTCACCCGCCCGAGCCTGCTCAATCTCGTGCTGGCGCTCGACACGCGCGAGAAAAGCCCCACGATCGAGGGCGACAATCCGATGACCGACCGCCGCGTCCGCGAAGCGATGGCCCGTGCCATCGATGTCCCGACCATTTCTCGGGTAATCATGAACGACCTGTCGACGCCGTCCGCCCAGTACGTGCCGGAGAGCCATGTCGGCTATCTGGAGGGTGCCGACTTCCACCAGATGTACCCATATGACGTCTCGCGGGCGAAGGAGCTGATGGCGGAGGCGGGTGTCGCCGACGGCTTCACCCTGACGCTCGACGCCACCAACAACCGCTATGTGAACGATGCGCAGATCGCCCAGGCGCTCGCGTCGATGCTGGCCAAGATCAACGTCAAGCTCGTCCTCAACCTGATGCCGAAGTCGAACTTCTTCGGCTACATCCGCGTCCCCTCGGACAAGTCGAGCTTCATCATGTCCGGCTGGGACGTGCCTTCCGGCGATGCCGGCTCGATGTATGGCGTGATGTTCTACTCGCGCGGCAAGAAGGAAGGCTACGGCCAGGTCAATCGCGGTTCCTATTCCAACCCCGAGGTCGACGCGCTGATCGACAAGGCCGACAGCACCCCGCGCGTGGAAGAGCGCGACGCGCACCTCCAGGCCGTGACGAAGATCCTGCTCGAGGACATCCCGATGATCCCGGTCCACTACGAGCAGGACATCTATGCCGCGCGCGACGGCGTGGCCTTCACGCCGCGCACGGACAAGTTCCTGTGGGCCTACGAAATGGACGTGAAGGACTGACCCCTTCCGCCTTTCGAAACGGAAGCGGCGCGCCCCGGGGCGCGCCGCTTGCCGCCCTTTCTCAGGCAGATGAACCTGCACAGGAACCACGCGCGTGCTCGGCTACACGATCAAACGACTGCTGCAGATGATCTTCGTCCTGTGGATCGTCTCGATCATCGTCTTCCTGATGATGAGCTTCACCGGCGATCCCGTCTTCATGGTGATCCCCATCGATTCCACCGATGCGGAGATCGAACAGGCGCGCCGCATTCTCGGCCTCGACCGCTCTCTGCCCGAGCAGTACCTGATCTTCCTCGAGGGTCTGCTGCGCGGCGATTTCGGCCGCTCCTACGTCTACCGCCAGCCGGCGCTCGACCTGATCCTGGAGCGCCTCCCGGCAACGCTGGAGATCGTCGTCGTGGCGATGGCGATCGCCGCGACGGTCGCAATCCCGCTCGGCGTCTATGCCGGGGCCAATCCGAACCGGCCCGAAAGCCGGGCGATCATGTCCGGCTCGCTTCTGGGCATCTCCCTGCCGAGCTTCTGGGTCGGGATGATGCTGATCTTCATCTTCGCGGTGAACTGGCGCGTCTTCCCCTCCTCCGGACGCGGCGACACGGTCGAGTTTCTCGGCCTCAAGACCTCGCTGCTGACCGCCGACGGCTGGCATCACATCCTGCTGCCCTCGATCACCCTGTCGCTGGGCACAATGGCGATCCTGCTGCGCATCACCCGCGCCGGGATGATGGAGGTGACCCGGCAGGATTTCATGAAATTCGCGCGGGCCAAGGGTGTCTCGCGGCGCGGCGTGCTCTACGGACACGGGCTGCGCAACGCCCTCATTCCCGTCGTCACGATCTTCGGCCTGCAGCTTGGCGACCTGATCGCCTTTGCCACGATCACCGAGACGATTTTCGCCTGGCCTGGCCTCGGCAAGCTGCTGATCGATTCCATCTACCGCGCCGACCGGCCCGTCATCGTGGTCTACCTGATGCTCGTCGCCTTCATCTTCGTGGTGATCAACTTCCTGGTCGACATGGTCTACACGTGGATCGACCCGCGCATTACGGTGAAATAAGATGAGCGCGACCTTCCTTTCTTCCGAATTCTTCCACAACTACAAGCGCAACCCGTCGGCGATCGCCGGCAGTGCGATCCTGTTGGCTTTTACCGTCATTGTCCTGGCCGGGCCGCTGTTCGTTGCCCAGAACCCCTATGACGTCGCCCAGCTTGACCTGCTCGACAGCTACAAGCCGCCGGTGTGGCTTGAGGGGGGAGACGCCCGCTTCCTCCTCGGTACCGACGGCCAGGGGCGCGGCGTTCTCGCCGGCATCCTCTATGGCACCCGCGTCTCGGTGATGATCGGCGTCAGCGCCATGGTCATGTCCTGCCTCGTGGGGACGACGCTGGGGCTGCTCGCCGGCTTCTATGGCGGCCGGCTCGACGCGGCGATCATGCGGATCGCAGACATCCAGCTCTCGTTCCCGTCCATGCTCATCGCGCTGTTCCTGATGTCCGCCTTCGGCACGGGCATCGACAAGGTGCTGATCGCCCTGACCGCCGTCGGCTGGGTCGTTTACGCAAGGACGGTGCGCGGCTCGACGCTTTCCGAGGTGCAGAAGGAATACGTCCAGGCGGCGCGGGTCGCGGGCCTGCGCGACGGCAAGATCATTCGCCGCCACGTCCTGCCCAACGTGCTGACGCCGCTGATCGTGGTGGCGACCGTGCAGGTCGGCTCCTTCATCCTGATCGAGGCAAGCCTGTCCTTCCTCGGCGTCGGCGTGCCGATCACCGAACCCTCGCTCGGGCTCCTGATCAAGAACGGCTTCGACGTGCTGTTCTCGGGCCTTTGGTGGACCTCCGTCTTTCCCGGCCTGTTCATCATGGCGCTGGTCTTCGGCATCAACCTGTTCGGCGACTTCCTGCGCGACGAACTCAACCCGAGGCTGAAGTGATGGCGAACGACACGACAGCGGCCGCCCCCCTGCTCAGCGTCGAGGACCTGCGGACCTGGTTCCACACTTTCTCGGGCACGGTGAAGGCCGTGAACGGCGTCAGCTTCTCGCTGAAGCCGGGCGAGATCATGGGGCTGGTCGGGGAAAGCGGCGGCGGCAAGTCCGTCGTCGGCTTCTCGATCCTCGGCCTTGTCGACCCGCCGGGACGCATCGAGGGCGGCCGCATCCTGTTCAACGGAGAAGACCTCGTCACGGCCGGCGAGCCGCGCCTGCGCCAGATCCGGGGCCGCGACATCGCCATGGTCTTCCAGGACCCGATGACCTCGCTCAACCCGCTGCGGACGGTGGGCGAGCAGATGGACGAGATGCTGCGCCTGCACACGAAGATGGACGCCCGCGCCCGCCGCGAGCGCTGCATCCGCATGCTGGAGGATGTCGGCATCTCGCGTGCGGCCGAGCGGCTTGCCTCCTACCCGCACCAGTTCTCCGGCGGCATGCGCCAGCGCGTCGTCATCGCCATAGCCATGCTGGCGGAGCCGAAACTGGTCATCGCCGACGAGCCAACGACAGCGCTCGACGTCACCATCCAGGCCCAGATCCTCAAGCTCATGCGGCATCAGATCCGCGAACACGGAGCCTCGATGGTGCTGGTGACGCACGACCTTGCCGTCGTCTCGGAAATGGCCGACCACATCACCGTCCTTTATTGCGGCAAGGTGGTGGAGCGCGGACCGACGGACGATGTCATCCGCCGCCCGGCGCATCCCTACACGCGCGGGCTGATCGACAGCATTCCGAACCCGGAGCACCGCACCGCGCGGCTCAGCCAGATCCCCGGCGCGGTGCCGGACATCCGCAGGCTGCCGAAGGGCTGCACCTTCCGCGAGCGCTGCCCGCGCGCCGCCGCCATCTGCGCCCGGAGCGAACCCGACCTCACCATTGCCGGCGAGCGGGCCTTTGCCTGTCACTTCCCGCTACAGGAAGGAGAGACCCGATGACCGCGATGCTGCAGGTGGACGACCTGCGCCAGGAGTTCCGCATCGGCGGATCGATGCTCGACCGGATGCGTTTCACCGACGGCCGGCTGCGGTTCCCCGACCGGCGCGTCCAGGCGGTGAACGGGGTGTCGTTCGCCATCGAGCGCGGCGAGGTTCTGGCCCTTGTCGGCGAGAGCGGTTGCGGCAAGTCGACCGTCGCCAAGACCATCGCCCGCATCTACCGTCCGAGCGGCGGGTCGATCCGCATCGACGGGGAAGACATCTCCCGCCACGGCGTGCGGGAGATGCTGCCGGTGCGCGCCAGGATGCAGATGATCTTCCAGGACCCCTTCGCCTCGCTCAATCCGCGCCAAAGGGTGCGCGACATCGTCGCCGAGCCGCTGCTGGAACAGACGAAGGGCCGCGCCGCGCGCAGGGAGGTCGCCGACAAGACGCTGGCGCTGCTCGCCCGTGTCGGGCTCAACACGGAACATGCCGGGCGCTATCCGCACCAGTTCTCCGGTGGCCAGCGGCAACGCATCGGCATCGCCCGCGCCCTGTCGGTGAACCCGGGGCTGATCATCGCCGACGAGCCGGTCTCCGCCCTCGACGTCTCGATCCAGGCGCAGATCCTCAACCTGATGATGGACCTGCGCGACGAATTCGGCCTCGCCTATCTCTTCATCAGCCATGATCTGGCCGTGGTGCATCACATCGCCGACCGGATCGGCGTGATGTATCTCGGGTTTCTGGTGGAGACCGCGCCGCGCGACCGGCTCTTCTCGGCGCCGCGCCATCCCTATACGCGCGCGCTCCTGTCCGCCGCCCCTTCCATCGAGAAAACCCGGCCGCGCGAGGAGATCGAGCTGAGCGGCGAGGTTCCCTCCGCCCTCGACCTGCCCACCGGCTGCTGTTTCCGCACCCGCTGCCCGCTCGCCTTCGAACGGTGCAAGGTGGAGCGACCGGCCCTGAGAGACATGGGCGGCGGCCAGCAGGTCGCCTGCCACCTTGTCGACGAACCGGAGCGCGATATCCAATGACCCTGGACCTGTCCGGCGCGGCGACAATCGCCCTGCCCCGCCTGCCGCTTGGCGACCCGCATGACTGCACCGATGCCAATGACGAGCTGAGCCTCTATCTCGCCTTCTACGACACGCTGGTGAAGCGCCGGAACGGGCACTACGTCCCGCATCTGGCGCGCTCCTGGCGCGTCGGCGAGGATGCGCGGAGCTGGACCTTCGAGCTGCGCCCCGGCATCCGCTTCCACGACGGCACGACCTGCGACGCCGAGGCCGTCGCCGCCTCGCTGCGGCGCATGGCGCGCGAGGACAAGGGCTATACGCTCGGCTCGCCGGCGGTCTGGCGCCAATATCTCGGCGATGCCGAGATAGACGCGGACGGGCTGACACTGCGCATCCGCCTCGGTGCGCCGATCGCGGACCTGCTGGACGTGCTGGTCCAGGGTTTCATCGTCGCACCGTCAATCTTCGATCGGCTGGACGGCGGCGAGCGAGCGCTCGCCTGCGGCACGGGGCCCTATGTCGCGGAGACCTTCGCCACGGGCCTGATCAGCGCGCGGCGCAACCCCGACTGGTTCGCGGGAGAGCCGGCCAATGCGGGCCTGCGCTTCCTGCTCGAACCGGATGCCGGCACCCGGCTGGAGATGCTGAGGGACGGGCGGGCGCAGCTTGCCAACACGCTAGATCCGGCAGCGGGGGGCCCATCCCGTATCGACGGCGTGACATTGCACCGGTTCGCCGCGCCGGTCGCCATCATCTACCTGCTCAATGCTGCCAAGGGCCCGCTCGCCGATGCCCGCGTGCGCCTTGCCCTGTCGCTGGCCGTCGACCGCGAGGCGCTGATCGGGACGGTTCTTCCGGGCGCGGCCGACCCGTTGCAGGGTTTCGTCAGTCCAAGGCATTTCGGCGCGGGAACACGCCCCGCCGGCGGCCCGGACCTTGCGCGCGCGAAAGCCCTTCTCGTGGAAGCCGGCCATGGCAACGGCCTCACGCTTGGCCTCGACTGCCCGACACACCTGCCGGACGAAGCGGAGCGCCTGACGGCGGCGCTCGGGGCGCAGCTTGCGCGTATCGGCATCCGTTTCGACGTGCACCTCCACCCGGACCGCGAGGCTTATGCGCACATGGTCCGGCGCAAGGAGATCCGCGATCTCTGCGTCTTCGATTCCAGCCCGATGTCCACCTTCAGGGTGCTTCACGAAAAGATCGATTCCCGTATCGCCGGCGCATGGTGGCAAGGCTATCGCAACCCGGTCGTGGAAGAGTTGATCGATATAGGCCGGGGCGCGACCGACGATGCCGCCCGTGCCTGCCGGTACAGTGCCGCCTACGAGGAATTGCAGCGCGATCCGCCGTGGCTGACCCTTTACAATCCCCATCGGGTCATCGGGCTGGCCGGAAACCATCCGGATTTCAGCCTTCCCGACGACGGCGTCATCGACGTCGCCGACCTGCCCCTGCTTGCCCGGCGGACCGCCACCTGAAGGATGACCATGACCAGGACACAGGCGGACCTCATCCTCTCCGGCGGCACGGTCATCCCGGTCGACGCTGGTCGGCGGATCATCGAGAACGGCGCGGTCGCCATCGCCGGAGGACGCATTCTCGCCGTCGGAACGGCAGCCGGGATCGAAGCGGCGTTCACGGCGACACGCAGGATCGACACGCATGGCAAGGCGGTCATTCCCGGGCTTGTCGACGTCCATGCCCATGCCGGGCACGGCTTGATCAAGACGATGGGCATGGACCGGCCGGACCGCTGGGAAGCGATTTGCGGCGAGGTCTACACCACCGGATCGACGCCGGACTTCTGGTATGCGGAAGCCAGGCTCGCGGCGCTGGAGCGACTGCGTTTCGGCGTGACCACCGGCGTCTCGCTGCTTGGCGGCGGCGACACGATCATGCGCACGGATGACCCCGCCTACGGTTCAGCGCATGCCAATGGCGTCCAGGAGGTCGGCACCCGCTCGGTCATCGCGGTCGGCCCGACCCGCGCGCCGCATCCCCTGACCTATGCCAATGGCGGCAAGGACCCTCGTCCCGTCTCCTTCGAAACGCAGCTTGCCACCTCGGCCGAACTCTTGAGGAGGTGGCACGGGGCAGCGGGCGGGCGCATCCGCGTCGCCCTCCTCTATCCCGTTCTGCGCAACGAACACGAGCGCGACATGTCGCCGGCCGACTACGAAGAGGCGAAGCGCCAGGCCTGCATCACCCGTGCGCTGTCACGGGAGAATGGTGTCCTCTTCACCCAGGACGGTCACCGGGGCGGATCGGTGCTGCGCGCCGACAAGATGGGCCTTCTGGGACCCGATGCCCTGCTCTCGCATGCGGTCGACCTCTCCGACGACGAGATCCGCATCTGCGCGCGCACCCGAACGCGCATTGCCCACAATCCGTCGGCCATCGCCTCGGTCTTCGGGCGCTGCCCGGCCATCGAGCTGATGGAGGCCGGGGTCACGGTCGGGCTTGGCTCGGACGCAACGGCGCCCGACAGGTCCTCCGACATGTTCCGCCACATGCAGCAGGCGATGCACTATCACCGTCGCCACTTCCGTGATGCCGACGTCCTGCCACCGGGCAAGGTGCTGGAGATGGCGACGATCGATGCCGCCGTTGCCCTTGGCATGGACCACGAGATCGGCTCTCTTGAACCCGGCAAGCGTGCCGACGTCGTCATCGTCGACATGAACCGTCCGCATCTGGCGCCGCCCAACATGGCAGCGCACCGGCTGGTCTGCTTCGCCAATGGCAACGATGTCGAGACCGTGCTTGTCGACGGCGAGGTCTGTCTGGACAACGGACGGGCAACGCGGATTTCCGAGCGCGTCGTTCTGGACGACGCCGCGCGGGAGGCGGAGGCGATGATCGAGCGGATCGGCGGACGGGGCGACCTCGCCGTGCCGGCACATTTCTGGGGCTGCCCGCGAGGCCGCACCACCATCCCGCATCCACCGGAGGCCGGCCGATGACCCTTCACATCCTCAACCCGAATTCCTCGCGCCTTGTCACCGACGGCATCGACGACGCCGTCGCCCCCATGCGCGCCGTCTCGCCGGTCGAGATCCGCTGCCACCTGCTGCCCGAAGGACCGGCGGGCATCGAGACGCAGGCCCATGTCGACGGCGTCGTCCAGCCATTGCTCGCGCAGGCCGCCGCGCTGGAGGCAACGGCCTCGGCCTTCGTCATCGCCTGTTTCTCCGACCCCGGCCTTGCCGCCCTGCGCGAGCAGAGCGCCCGCCCGGTGCTCGGCATCGGCGAGAGCGCCTACCTGACCGCGCTGACGATGGGACAGCGCTTCGGCATTGTCTCGATCAAGCGCGGCTCCGTTGCCCGTCATATCCGCACGCTTGGCGCCATGGGACTGCTCGACCGCCTCGCCGCCGACCGGCCTCTGGAACTCGGCGTTGCCGAGCTTGCCGAGCAGGACCGCACCCGCGCGAGGCTCGAGCAGGTCGGCGCGCATTTGCGCGATGCCGACGGCGCCGACGTCCTGGTGCTCGGCTGTGCCGGCATGGCGGGTTACCGCGCGGCTCTTCAATCCACACTGGGCATTCCGGTGATCGACCCCTGCCAGGCCGCCACGGCCATGGCGCTGGGGCGCATCGCGCTCGCCCGCTGCACATGACACGGAACGGAAAGGACAACATGACCCGATTGAGCGAAGCGGCGCGGGGCGTCTACGTCATCGCGATCACCCCCTTCACGGAAAGCGGCGCCCTCGATCTCGAGGGCTGCGACCGGATGGTCGATTTCTATCTGGAAGCGGGCGCCACCGGACTGACGGTTCTCGGCATGATGGGTGAAGCGCCGAAGCTGACGAGCGAGGAGTCCGGGATCGTCGTCAACCGCATCCTGAAGCGGGTTGCCGGGCGCGTGCCGGTCGTTGTCGGCGTGTCCTCGCCGGGCTTTGCCCAGATGCAGGCCCTGACCTCCCAGGTCATGGATGACGGCGCGGCCGGCGTCATGATCGCACCGCCGGGATCCTTGCGCACCGACGACCAGATCGTCGCCTATTACGGCCAGGCGGCCGAGGCGGTCGGCGACGTGCCCTTCGTGCTGCAGGATTTCCCGCTCGCCACCGGCGTGCAGATGTCGGTGCCGGTGATCTCGCGCATTGTGGCGGACAACCCGACCTGCGTCTGTCTCAAGCATGAAGACTGGCCGGGGCTTGCCAAGATCACGGCCCTGCGCAAGGCCGGCACGCTCGACCGGCGGATTTCGATCCTGTGCGGCAATGGCGGCGTGTTCCTGCCCGAGGAGATGGAGCGCGGCGCCGACGGGGCGATGACGGGCTTTGCCTATCCGGAGATGATGGTTCATGTGGTCGAGGGCCATGCCCGGGGCGACATGGACCGCGCCCGTGACCTGTTCGATGCCTACCTGCCGCTTGCCCGCTTCGAGCAGCAGCCGGGGCTCGGCCTCGCCATTCGCAAATACACTCTCTACAAACGGGGCATCATCGACACACCGGCGCTGCGCAAGCCCGGAACGGCCCTCGATCCGCTGACACGGGCCGAGGTCGACATGCTGGTTTCCCGCCTCGAAATGCGCCTGAAGGAGCTGAACTGATGGATCTCGGACTGAAGGGCAAGCGCGCCCTCGTGCTTGGAGCAAGCCGTGGCCTTGGCCGGGCGATCGCGGAAACGCTGGCGCGGGAAGGTGCAACGGTCATCGCGGCGGCCCGCAATGACGCGGCCATCGCCGAATGGGCGGCAGCCCTGCCCGGCACCGACGTGACGCCGCTGAAGATCGACCTTGCGGATATCGCCAGCGTCGATGCCGCCGCCGACCGCCTTCTTGCCGATGGCGGCGTCGACATTCTCGTCAACAATGCCGGCGGGCCGGCTCCCGGCACCGCGCTCGGCTCTCCCCGCGAGGCCTGGGTCGGCAATTTCGAGGCGATGGCCGCCAGCCTCTTCCATCTTTCCTCACGGCTGGTGCCAGTGATGCGCGAGCGCGGCTGGGGCCGGGTGATCACCATCGGCTCCTCCGGCGTCGAGCAGCCGATCCCCAACCTTGCCATGTCGAACGGCATCCGCGCCGCGGTGCTGGCCTGGTCGAAGACGCTGGCGAGCGAGGTCGCCGCCGACGGCGTCACGGTCAACATGGTGGTGCCGGGCCGCATCCACACGGCGCGTGTCGACGAGCTCGATGCCGCGGCCGCCAAGCGCACCGGCAAGAGCATCGAGGAGATCGCGAAAGCCTCGGCCGCCTCGATTCCGGCGGCGCGCTACGGACGGCCCCAGGAATTCGCAGACATGGTCGTCTTCCTGGCATCGGAACGCGCCAGCTACGTGACCGGCAGCCGCGTGCGCGTCGATGGCGGAGCGATCCGGAGCCTCTGACACGGACCCGTCGCGCGAGGCCAACGCTCCCGCCTTCGAGCACCTTCCGGGAAGGCAAAAAGATCCGGGACGGCCGCCGCGCTGTCCCGGATCTCTTCATTTCTCGTGCAGGATTTCGACAATCTCGTGCAATTTTTCGAAAAAATCCGCTCGATATTGTCGAAATTGCACTATCCGAAAAGCACGCTTCGGCCGCGCCCGAGATAGGTTCCCATGCCCTTCCCGGTGACCAGCCGTCCGTTCTCCACGGCCAGCTCGCCGCGCAGCAGAACCGTGACGGGCCAACCGGTTATGCCCATTCCCTCATAGGGGGTATAGTCGGCGCCGTGGGCGAGGTCCTCGTTGCGGATCGTCCGGACGCTCGCCGGATCCCACAGCGCCAGATCGGCGTCGGAGCCGATGGCGATCGTCCCCTTTCGCGGGTACAGCCCATAGAGTTTCGCGTGGTTCGTCGCGGTCATCGCGACAAAGCGGTTCACGTCGATGCGCCCCTTCGCAACCCCTTCCGAGTACAGGATCGGCAGCCGTGTCCCGACGCCGGGAATGCCGTTCGGGATCCATCTGAACGAGGCCTTGCCCTTCTCGCTCTTCTTGCCGGCCGGATCGTCGAAGCGGAACGGGCAATGGTCGGAGGAATAAAGGTCGAAGACCCCGGTTTCCAGCCCCTGCCAGCAGGCCTCCTGGCTCGCCTTGTCGCGCGGCGGCGGGGAACAGACGTATTTGGCGCCCTCGAAATCCCCGGACTTCAGGTCCTCCGCGGTGAGCACCAGATATTGCGGGCAGGTCTCGCCGGCGATCTTCTGGCCGCGCAGCCGGGCCCGGCCGATCTCCTCCATCGCCTCGCGGTTGGAGACATGGACGATGACCACCGGCGTATCCACGATCTCGGCCAGCGACAGGGCCCGATGCGTCGCCTCCCGCTCGGCCGCCACCGGCCGGCTGGTGGCGTGATGGTAGGGCGCGGTATCCCCGTCCGCCTCGCGACGTCCGATCAGGTAGCGGATGGCGTCCTCGTTCTCGCAATGGACGAGGACAACCTGCTTTGCACGGCGGGCGGCGTCGAGGGTTGCCAGGATCTCGTCGTCGCGCAGCCGCAGTCCCTCGTAGGTCATGAAGACCTTGATCGAGGTATAGCCCTCCTCGGCCAGCGCGGGCATCTCCTGGCCGAGCACTGTCGGGGTCGGGTCCGAGACGATCAGGTGGAAGCTCACATCGGTGT
The DNA here is from genome assembly GCF_965276915.1 of Stappia sp. Lineage (GTDB taxonomy): Bacteria > Pseudomonadota > Alphaproteobacteria > Rhizobiales > Stappiaceae > Stappia. The sequence continues at coordinate 2,883,466 of NZ_OZ255709.1, read as the reverse complement.
AGCAGTTCCCGTCCGCCAGCGCGTGATAGGCCTTCAGCGCCGCGCGCAGGCCGACGCCCTTTTCCTGCAGGCAGAACGGCATCAGCGTGGTGTTGCCGCCGAGCAGCGCCGAGCGCGTGGCGCTCTCGAAATCGTCGGCCATGACGATCCCCTCGCCCGAGGGCTGGGCGATGTGGACGTGGCTGTCTATTCCCCCGGGCAGGACGAGAAGGCCGTGCGCGTCGACCTCGCGATGTCCGGCAGAAAGCCCCGCGCCAAGCGCCACGATGCGACCCTCGCGAATGCCGATATCGGCGGCGAAAGTGTCGGCGGCCGTCACCACCGTGCCGCCGCGCACCACCGTGTCGAAGGCCACTCCGGCCATCGTCATGCCCCGCTCGCCGAACGCTGCGCCGCCTTCCGGCCATCGATCACCCGGTCAAGCGCCGCCGTCAGCCGGTCGACTTCCTCCAGCGTGTTGTAGTGGACCATCGAGACCCGCAGCACTCCGCCGGCCTCGGCAAGTCCGAGATATTCCACCAGACGGCGCGAATGAAAGTCGCCGTGGCGGATGGCGATACGCTCGGGATCGATCGCCAGCGACAGGTCTCCCGGTGTCCAGCCCTCGACGGTGAAGGAGATCGTGGGAATGCGCGTGGCTCCGCCATCGTTCTGCGCCGCTCCCACCACATGCACGTCGGCCCGGCCCCGCGCCCAGCCGAGAAGCCGCTCGACAAGCGTGTTCTCCTGGGCCGTGATCGCCGCGAAAGCGGCCTCGACGCACTGGCGCGGCGTCGCATCTTCCCCGGCGCCGGTGCGCCGACCAAGCTCCTGAAGGTATTCGACAATTCCGGTGAGGGAATAGGCGAGCTCGTAGCACGGATTGCCCGCCTCCAGCTTTCCCGGGACGCGGTCCTTGCCGTAGAAATAGTGATAGAGCGAATCCAGCTCCAGCAGGTGGTGGTACCGCCCGTACATCATCGCCACATGCGGCCCGTAGGTCTTGTACAGGCTGAAGATGTAGTAATCGGCGTCGAAGGCTTGCACGTCCACCGCCCGGTGCGGGGCGTAGGCGACCGCGTCGACGCAGATCCGGGCGCCGCGCGCATGCACGAAATCGGCGATTTCGCGCACCGGATTGACCTCGCCAAGGACGTTCGAGACATGATGCACGCAGACAAGCCGCGTCCTCTCGCTCATCAAGGGTTCGAGGTCGGCGAGCCGCAGCTTCAGGCTGCCGAGATCGAGCGGCCAGACCTTCACGACGATGCCGAATTCGCGCAGTCGCTCCCAGGGGCCGATGTTGGATTCGTGGTCGGCAACGGTCACGACGATCTCGTCTCCCGGCGCCAATTGGCTGCGCATGGCATTCGCGAGGTTCTGGGTGAGAACGGTCGTCGAATGGCCGAAGACGATCTCCTCCGCGCGCTCGGCATTGACCAGCAGGCGGCCGGCTTCCCTGGCCGCGCGCAGCGCCTCGGCTGCCTTTTGCGACACCTCGTAGCTGCCGCCGATCTGGACGTTGCGCTCATAGAGGAAGGCGTTGATGCGTTCGACCGCGCCTTTCAGGATCTGCGATCCGCCGGCATTGTCGAAAAACACCCAGCCGTTGTCGAGGCCGGGAAACTGGGCACGGACGAACTCCATGTCCAAGGGGGCATTGGTCAGCATGTCAGGCTCCGGACGGTCTTTGCGTCGTCGTCAGTGATTGAGCACGGCACTCAGGAAGTCGCGGGTGCGCGGCTCCCGGGGTGCGTCGAAGATTTCGGCGGGCGTTCCGGTCTCCACGATCCGCCCCCCGTTCATGAAGATCACCCGGTCGGCGACCTGGCGGGCAAAGCCCATCTCGTGGGTGACGATCACCATCGTCACGCCGGTGCCGGCGAGCGCGCGCATGACGTCGAGCACCTCGCCCACCATTTCCGGGTCGAGCGCCGATGTCGGCTCGTCGAAGAGCAGGACACGCGGTTCCATGGCGAGCGCCCGGGCAATCGCCACCCGCTGCTGCTGGCCGCCCGACAGATGCCCCGGATACTTTTCGGCCTGCTCGGCGATGCCGACGCGGGCCAGCAGTTCGCGCGCCTTCTCCTCGGCTTTCGCCGCGGTCATCTTCCGCACCCGCATCGGCGCCAGCATGATGTTGCGCAGGACGCTCATGTGCGGGAACAGGTTGAAGGACTGGAACACCATGCCGACCTCGGCACGCACCTGAGCCAGATGGCGGCCGGGTTCCACCGGAATGCCGTCGACCGTGATGATGCCGCCAGGCGAGTAGCTCTCCAGCAGGTTGATGCAGCGGATGAGGGTCGACTTGCCCGATCCCGACGGTCCGATGACGCAGACCACCTCGCCTTCGGCCACCTCCAGGTCGATCTCCGTCAGGGCCGCGAAGGCACCGTAGTGCTTCGACAGGTTGCTGATCTTTATGATGCCGGCCATCAGCGCGTCCCCTGTCCCATGCGCCGCTCGAACCGGGACACCAACGCCACGAGCGGCCAGAGGAAGGCGAGATAGATCAGCGCTGCGCCGATCAGCGGGCTCGGATTGGCGGCAAGCGCCTGGGCCTGCGTCGCCTGCTTGAGCAGATCGGGCATGGCGACGACGGAGGCGAGCGCGGTGTCCTTCATGACATTGATGCAATTGTTGGTGAGCGGCGGAATGACGATCTTCACCGCCTGCGGCAGGATCACGTCGACCATCATGTGGCGATAGCCGAGACCGAGCGCCCGCGAGGCCTCGAACTGACCTGCGGGAATCGCCTCGATGCCGGCCCGGAAGATCTCGGCCGTGTAGGCACCCGAGACAAGCGTCAGCGCGACCACGGCCGAAAGGAACGGCGACAGCCGGATGCCGACGAAGGGCAGCGCGTAATAGACGACGATCAGCAGGACCAGCAGCGGGATCGAGCGGAAGATGTCGATATAGAGCCGCGCCAGCAGCACCACAGTCCGGGGGCCGTAGAGGCGCACGAGGGCGAGAAACAGGCCGAGCGCAAGGCCGGCAACGATGCTGGTGGCACCGATCTGGATCGTCACCACCAACCCTGAAAGAAGCAGCGGAAGGGTGCGGATCAGGATCGGGACGTTGAAGAACGTGTCTAGGAGGTCCATTGGCTTCCCGGAGATGCTTGGGCCGTGGCGGGCGAGACCGGCCAGGCGCGCGAGGGCCGGAACAAAGCGGGGCCTGCGGGCGGTGGCGCGAAGCCGCGCCCGCAGGTCTTCCGGGATCAGTCCAGCTTCGGCATGTCCAGGACCTTGACGGTCGAGGTCGTGTCCTCCGGCGTCGCGCCGAACCACTTCTCGTGAAGGGAGGCGACGACGCCCTCCTTCTTCAGGGCCGTCAGCACGTCGTTGACCTCGCCGGCCAGCGGCGCATCCTTGGCGAACATCATGGAGTACTTCTCGCCGGTCTCGATACGCTCGACGACCGCAAGGTTCGGTTTGTCCTTGGTGTAGTAGAGCAGCGCCGGGATATCGCTGACATAGCCGTCGATCCGGCCAGCGGCCAGGTCGAGCATCGCAGGCGCCAGCCCCTCGTAGCGGCGGATCTCCGTGAAGCCCTTGGCGTCGGTATTGGCGGTGGCCCACATGTCGCCGGTGGAGCCGGTGTCGACGCCGATCACCTTGCCCTTCATGTCGCCCGTCGATTTGAGACCGCTGGCCGCCGTCACCGTCAGCGACTGGTCGCTGTCATAGTAGGGCTGGGCGAAGGTCACAGATTCCAGGCGCTTCTGCGTGATGGTGATCGACGACACCGCGATGTCGATGCGGCCCGACTGGACAGCGGAGAACAGGCCGTTGAACGGGATGTTCTCGAAGGCGACGGTCTTGCCGAGACGGCTCGCGACCTCGGTGACGAGATCGATCTCGAAACCGACGGTCTTGCCGCTCTCGTCCTGGAACTCCCAGGGCACGTTGCCGATATTCGCGCCGACCGTGAGGTCGGCGGCAAACGAGGAAGCGGCGGGAGCGGCGATGGCGAAAAGGCCGGCGAAAACGGCGGATTTCATGAGCGTGCGGAACTGCATGATTGGTCCTCTGGTGCGATTTTTCTTTATTTGGTCTAACTGGTCTGACCAGTTAGACCAAATAACCCCTATGCAGCGACGGATGCAAGGTGGAAAGTTGCGTTTCACGGAACCCGCCTTGGCCGGGCCGTTCAAAAAACCGTCGCCGGGAAGGCGACAAAAAGGGCGAAAAGAGCGGAATGTTCACCCGGACACCGGTGCCGCAAAGCGTGGCGAGAAAACTCCAGACGATGATTCTGGACGGCGAACTGAAGGCTGGAGAGAAGATCCCCTCTCAGCGCGAACTCTCGGAGCGTTTCGGGATCAGCCGCGCGTCCTTGCGCGAGGCGTTGCTGACGCTGGAGACCGTCGGCCTGGTAAAGACCGAGGCGGGGCGCGGCACGTTCGTCGCCGGCACCTCCCCCTCGTCCTCCAAGACGATGGCCGAATGGCGCTACTCGCGGGACTACTCGCTGCGCGAGGTGTTCGAAACCCGCTACATGCTGGAGAGCGAGATCGCCGCGCGGGCGGCCGGACGGATAGGCCGGGAGGATCTCGACCTTCTGGCCCGGCTGACGGACGACATGGAGCGCTCCTGGGCGGGACGCGACTATCTCGCCAATGTGGAAGCGGACCTGCATTTTCACGAGATCATCGCGCGGGGATGCGCCAACCGGATGCTTGGCGAGCTCTACGGCCGGGTCCGCGAACAGCTGACCGAGACCCAGCGGCAGCCGATCCCGATCACCGACCCGGTGCGCATGCAGGCCTCCGTCGGCGAACACCGCCGCCTGGTCGCCGCGCTGGAACGCGGCGATGCCGAGGCCGCCCGAAAGGCGATGGCCGATCATGTCGCCAACACCGCCGCCTGCGCCGGCTATTCGGTCGGGCCCGCTCCTGCCTGAGCCGCTCGCTCACCTCAGGGCAAACACCAGGATCGCGATGCCGGCAATCGCGTTCAGGGTCCAGTAGAGGGCAAGGATGCGCGCTTTCGACGAGCGCGGGCGGCGGGCGTCAGTCATAGCGGAACCTCTCCGACAGGATCTGCCCGGGGGAAACGCCGAGATCGAGCAGCGCCTCCTCGACGGTTTCCATCATCGCCGGCGGCCCGCACAGGACATAGAGCCAGTCCCGGTGACACGGCTCGGCGAAGAGCCGGCCGACAAGCGCGGCATCGATCATGCCGGTCTCCCCGCTCCAGTCCGCCGGCGGCTCGCTGACCACCTGCACCACCTCCGTGTGGTGGGTACGGCGCATGCGGGCAAGATCCTCGGTGCCGGCGATCTGCGCCGCTGTCCTGTTGCCGTAGACCAGCATCGTCGGCCGCATGTCGCCATCGAGCTCCAGCTGCCGCAGCAGGCCGAGCATCGGTGCGATGCCGACGCCACCGGCGATGAAGGCAATGCCTGGCTCGCGCCGGCCCGCGATCGTCAGGTGGCCATGCGGGCCGTCGACATGGGCGCGCGCGCCCGGCGACACCTCGCCGACCGTCGCGGTGAGGTCGCCGAGCTCCTTGATGACGAAGCGCAGCAAAGGCCCGTCGCCGGGCGCGGAGGCGATCGAGAACGGGTTCTCCTTCAGCGAGAAGGCCTGTCCCGACAGGCCTATCCAGGCGAACTGGCCGGCCTTGTGGCGGAGCCCGTCATGGCCGTCGGGCGCAAGTATCAGCTCCCAGGTGCGATCCGCAAGGCTGGCGACGCGTTCCACACGCCACGGCCGCCGCATCTTGAGCAACGGCTTCACGGCATAGACATAGGCAAGCGACAGGACGCTGATCGCCAGCAACCCGCTCCACAACCCCGCAAGCAGCGGGTCCTGGCTGTAGCGGCCGGCATGCAGGGCATGAACCTGCACGAGAACGGCGATCGCGAGGGCTCCCAGACCATGCAGAAGCCGCCAGGTCTCATAGGTCCAGGAGATGCGGTCGCGCCCGATCGACAGCAGTACGAAGGCAGGCAGCAGAATGAAGGCGAAGACACCTGCGACGAGCCCTTCCGCCTCGAAGGTCAGCGTCAGCTGGCGGCTCGGATCGTAGGGCAAGGGCCGTGCGAAGGGCAGCGTGTACAGAAAGGGATGGATGAGCGCGAGCGCCAGCGCGGTGCGGGCCAGAAGCTGGTGAAAGCGCATGGTGATGTCGAGGCCGACACGCCCGGAAATGCTCCGAAAGCGGCCGGACAGCACGAATTCCATGAGCAGGATCGCGTAGGCGAGGAGACCGGCGGCGGACGCGATCTCGTCCATCACCGGACGGGGCGGCCGCAGGCTTGCAGCCGCCAGCGCCAGCGGGGCTGCGGCAACCGCCAGGTAAAGCAGGATCAATGCTATGCCCGGCATGCTCTCCTCCCGTTGCGTGCAGCCTCATCATAGGCGAGGTGCCTTGCCCGGCAATACCGGCAAACGCTGACGAGGATATTGCGCGTCCGCTCCCGGACCTGCCTCCAGCGCGTCACAATCCGCATCATAAGGTGGCGCTGGTTTTGGCGGAGGACGTTGCGATGAAGGGTTTTTTCCAGGTTCTTGCGATGCTTGCCGCGCTCCTGTCCGTCCATGGCACGGCAGCGGCGCAGGACGTGCGCAGCGAACGGTTGCGCTTCGCGCCGGGCACGAACGGCGCACAGGTTGAGGGACGCATCAGCGGCTTTGAAAGCGTCGACTATGTCCTGGGCGCAAGGGCCGGCCAGCGCCTCGACGTCGCGCTTCAAAGCCGCAACCGCTTCGCCTATTTCAACGTGCTGGCACCGGGCAGCGACCGCGCCATTTTCATCGGCTCCCGCGATGGTGCGCGCTTCGATGCGGCCCTGCCGGCATCCGGCGACTACCGCATCCGCGTCTACCTGATGCGCAATGCCGCAAGGCGAAACGAGCGTGCCCGCTATTCGCTCTCCGTTTCGGTGGAGGGCCGGCCTGCGGAGCGGCCCCGGCGCCCTGCCCCGGACTACGCCGACGGCCTGGCCGGCGGCCCCGACTTCTGGGAAGTGACCGGTGTTGGCGGGCGCGACTACCTCAACGTCCGCACCGGTCCCGGCACCCGCAATCCGGTGATCGCCCGGCTCTCCGACGGTGACGTGTTGCGCAATCTCGGCTGCCGCATGGTGGACGGTCAGCGCTGGTGCAATGTCGAGCGCCCGCGCGGCGGCGATGCCGGCTGGGTCGCAGGCACCTATCTGCGCGAGGCAAGCATCCAGCCTCGCCCCGGCAGGCCCGAGCCGCCCCAGCGCCCCGGACGCCCGTCCCGCCCCGACCCGGAGCCGGATGCGCATGGCCCCGACTTCTGGGAGGTGACCGGTATCGGCGGGCGCGACTATCTCAACGTCCGTACCGGCCCCGGCACCCGCAATCCGGTGATCGCACGGCTCTCCGACGGCGAGGTGCTGCGCAACCTCGGCTGCCGCATGGTCGACGGCCAGCGCTGGTGCAATGTCGAGCGCCCGCGCGGCGGCGATGCCGGCTGGGTGGCCGCCGCCTTCCTGCGCGAGGCTGCCTCGCAGCCGCAACCGGGCCGCCCCGAGCGCCCGCGCAGGCCCCGTTTCGATCGCTGATCATCGCAGGCCTGGCCGGACGATTGTCCGCGCCAGGCCTGTGCTTCCCGCGCCTGACGTCAGGCCAGCGCTGCCTGGCCGTCGAGAAGGGCCAGCAGGTCCGGCAACCCGTCGATGACAAGGTCCGCGCCGAGTTCTTCCGCCGGCACGGTCGTATAGCCGCCGCGCACCACGATGACGCGCATTCCGGCGGCGCGCGCCGAGGCCACGTCGGCGGAACTGTCACCCACCATCACCGCATCGTCGGCCGAGGCGCCGAGAGCCGCGGCCGCGTGCAACAGCATCTCCGGTTCCGGCTTGCGGGTGGCGCAGGTGTCACCGCCGACCACGGCCGCGACATGCGCATCCATGCCGAAATGCACCAGGATTTCACGCGAGAAGGCCTCGGGCTTGTTGGTGACGACGGCGAGCTTCAGGCCGGCACGAACGCTGTCCTCCAGCACGTCCATCGCGCCCGGCAAAGGCACGGTTCGTCCGGTCAGGTTGTCCGCGTAGATGCCCATCATCCGGGAGGTCATTGCGGCATGCGCCTCCGCGTCGAGACTGCGCCCGCGGGCGATGAAGACACGATCGACCAGCTTGGGGATGCCGTGGCCGACCATGGCGCGCACCTCGTCGACGCCGAGCGGCTCGAAGCCTTCGCTTTCCAGCAGCAGGTTGGCTGCGCGCGCAATGTCCGGCACGCTGTCGACCAGTGTTCCGTCGAGATCGAAAAGCAGTGCCGAAACACCCGTCATCGCCTTGTCGCCGGTCTTTCGGCCTGTCTTTCGGCCTGTCTTTCCAGTCACGCTCACGCAACATCCTTCCATCTGAACGAACGCCCTTCAGGGCGATCCGGACAGGCAAGGCATGGCGCTTGCGGCGCGGACCGCAAACGGGAACTCATGCCGTCCGGATTCCCGGGCGGACAATAAGGCGGTCGCTTGCGGGAAACAATGTCAGCCGGAGACCCTGGCCCCGGCATAGGCGGCGAGCGTCCCGCGTACCCCGTCTCGCCAGAGCGCGGCGAGCGCCCCGGCGAATGCGCCGGCGAAGGACGGGTCGGCGGCAAGGTCACCGAACACGCTCACCATCTCGAGGAAGGCCTGCGGGCGGTCGCGGGCGGCCGTGGCACGCTCGCGCAGCTCGTCCCGCCGTTCGTCGGCGATCTCAATCGCCTCCCCCGCCTCGCCCGTTCCCGCGCAGTACCGGCACCACAGGGCCACCTCGAGCGCCAGCCCGTCGATGGAAGCGCCCGCACGAAGCCTGTCGCGCAGGGTGGGGAGGACGAATTTCGGCTGGCGGTTGGATCCGTCGAGGCAGAGCCTTGGAACCGTGTCGCCGACCTCCGGGTTGGCGAAACGCTCCTCGACCACCTGGAAATAGGCATCGAAATCCACGCCCGGAATGGGGGCGAGCGTCGGGATCACTTCCCGGCGGGTGAGATGGCGCAGGAAGGCCGCCACATCGGGGTCCGACATCGCGTCGTGGACGAAGTGATGTCCAAGCAGTGCGCCAGGATAGGCAATCGCCGCATGTCCCCCGTTGAGAATACGCAGCTTCATCAATTCGTGAGCGGCCACGTCGGAGACGAATTCGACGCCGACCTCTTCCAGCCGCGGACGGCCGGTGGGAAAGTCATCCTCCATCACCCATTGACGGAACGGCTCGCAGACGACAGGCGCCGTGTCGTCGAGACGGAAGCGCTCGCGCAGCAACTGCCGCTCGCGGTCCGACGTCGCCGGCGTGATGCAGTCGACCATGCTGTTGGGAAAGGCAACATTCGCGCCGATCCACTGTGCCAGGTCCGGATCGATCAGCCGCGCCAGCCCCAGCATCGTGGCCCGGGTGACATGCCCGTTTTCCGGAAGGTTGTCGCAGGACATCACCGTGAACGGCGCGGTGCCCGCGGCATGACGGGCGCGCAGCGCGGCGATCAGGATGCCGAAAACGCTTTGCGGACGGTCCGGCTGCCCTGCATCGGCAACCATGTCGGGATGGCCGGCGTCGAAACCCCCGGTCGTCGCATCGACATAATAGCCGCCTTCCGTGATCGTCAGCGAGACGATGCGGATCTCGGGGCGTTTCAGCGTCGCGACAAGCCCGTCCGGGTCGATCTCCGTGAAGTCGACCATCGCTCCCGTGACCCGCGCCGTCAGGCCGCCGGGATCGAGCTCGATGACGCTCGACAGCCAGTCCTGGCGGGCGAGCCGCTCGCGCATCGCCGCGTCGCCCGGCCTGACGCCGGCTCCGATCACGGCCCAATCGTGGTCGATCCCCTTGTTGAAGAGACGATCCAGATAGACGATCTGATGGGCCCGGTGGAAATTGCCGACGCCGATATGAACGATGCCGGGCGAGAGCGCGCCGCGCGCATAGGCGGGTCTTGCGACCTCGTCGCCCAGATCGAGCAGGCTTGAAAGGGACAGGCTGGTCGTCACGTTCGCCTCGAATTGATGCAGGGTCGGCCGCTGTCGGAGGAACGGACGACCTCTCGCTTGGAAAGGAAGAGCGGGGAGCGCTCAGTTCATCCAGTTGCCGCCGTCGACATTGTAGGTCTGGGCGACCACATAGGCGCTCTCCGGCCCGGCCAGGAAGACCGCCATGCCGGTCAGGTCCTCCGCCGTGCCCATCCGCCCATAGGGCACCGCCTCGCCGACGAGCCGCTTCTTCTCGCCGGGCGCCCTGCCCTCGTGTCTGGCGAAGAGCGCGTCGACGCCCTCCCAGTGCTCGCCGTCGACGACGCCGGGCGCGATGGCGTTGACGTTGATGCCGTGGCGGATGAGGTCGAGCCCGGCCGACTGGGTCAGGCTGATGACGGCCGCCTTGCTGGCGCAGTAGACCGCGACCAGGGGCTCGCCCCGCCGTCCCGCCTGGCTGGCCATGTTGATGATCCGCCCGCCGCGCCCGCGCGCGATCATCACTTTTGCCACGGCCTGCAGCGTGAACAGGCAGCCGGCGACATTGACGGAAAACAGCCGCTCGAAGCTCGCCCGCGTGATCTCGACAATCGGCGCGAGATCGAACAGGGCGGCATTGTTGACGAGGATGTCGATCCCCCCGAAGGCACGGTCGACCTCGGCCACCGCCGCCTCGATGGAGGCCTGGTCGGTGACATCGAGGCGTATTGCCATCGCACCGCCGCCGATGGCGCCGGCGACCTCGTTCGCGCCCTCCAGATTGATATCGGCGACCGCGACCCTTGCCCCTTCGCGCGCATAGGCCTCGGCGAAGGCCCGGCCGATGCCGCGTGCCGCGCCGGTGACGAGCGCGGTCTTGCCCTCAAGCCGCGTCATCGCACCGCCAGTCCGTTCTCGTCGAAGCGATGCAGGTGCTCGGGCATTGGCGAGAGGCGCACCGCATCGCCATGGCTGACGCCGGCCTCGCCCTGGACTCGCACCGTCAGCGGGTCGAGCCCTTCCACATGAACATGCAGGAACGTGTCGGAGCCCAGATGTTCGGCAACCCCGACCCGGCCGCTCCAGATCCCGTCCGGCGCAAGCAGCAGGTGCTCCGGGCGGATGCCGATCGTATGGGCGCCGTGCTCCGCCGCCTTCTCGCCCGGGATGATGTTCATCTTCGGCGATCCGATGAAGCCGGCGACGAAGAGGTTGCGCGGCGCCCGATAAAGCTCCAGCGGCGAGCCGACCTGCTCGATGCGACCGGCCCTGAGGACCACGATCTTGTCGGCCATGGTCATCGCCTCGACCTGGTCGTGGGTGACGTAGACCATCGTCGTCTTCAGCGACTGGTGCAGTTCGGAGATCTCCAGCCGCATGTTGACGCGCAGGGCCGCATCAAGGTTGGAGAGCGGCTCGTCGAAGAGGAAGGCGTCCGGCTCGCGCACGATGGCGCGGCCGATGGCAACGCGCTGGCGCTGGCCGCCGGAAAGCTGTCCGGGACGGCGGTCGAGATAGTCGGTGAGGTTCAGCGTCGCCGCCGCCGCGTTGACCCGCCGCTCCTGCTCGGCCGGGTCCATCTTGGCCATCTTCAGCGGGAAGGCGATGTTCTTGCGCACGCTCATGTGCGGATAGAGCGCGTAGGACTGGAACACCATGGCGAGGCCGCGTTTCGCCGGCGGCACATCCGTCGCCGGCCTGCCGTCGATCTCGATATGACCGCCGGAGACGTCCTCGAGCCCTGCGATCAGGCGCAGGAGCGTCGACTTTCCGCAGCCCGAGGGGCCGACGAAGACGACGAACTCGCCGTCCTCGATATCAAGGTCGAGCGCCGGGATGACTTCGACGTCGCCAAAGGTCTTGGTGACCTGCCTGAGAGAGATCTTGCCCATGTTCCGGGTCCTTACTTGACGGCGCCGAAGGTGAGACCGCGCACCAGCTGCTTCTGGCTGAACCAGCCGAGAATCAGGATCGGGGCGATGGCCAGCGTCGAGGCGGCGGAGAGCTTGGCGTAGAAGAGGCCTTCAGGGCTCGAGTAGCTGGCGATGAAGGCGGTCAGGGGAGCGGCCTTGGCCGCCGTCAGGTTGAGCGTCCAGAACGCCTCGTTCCAGGCGAGGATGACGTTCAGAAGCAGCGTCGAGGCGATGCCGGGCACCGCCATCGGCGTCAGCACATAGACCACCTCGTCCCACAGCGAGGCACCGTCCATGCGTGCCGCCTCGAGGATCTCGCCCGGGATCTCCTTGAAGTAGGTGAAGAGCATCCAGACGATGATCGGCAGGTTGATCAGCGTCAGCACCACCACGAGGCCGATGCGCGTGTCGAGCAGGCCGAAGTCGCGGAACATCAGGTAGATCGGGATCAGCACGCCGACCGGCGGCAGCATCTTGGTCGACAGCATCCACATCAGGATGTCCTTGGTGCGCTTCGCCGGAACGAAGGCCATCGACCAGGCAGCCGGAATGGCGATCAAGAGGCCGAGCAAGGTCGAGCCGAGCGAGATGATCACCGAATTCATGAAGTGCAAGGGGTAGTTGGAGCGGGAGTTGACCTCCGCGTAGTTCTCCAGCGTCCAGTCGAAGGCGATGAACGAGGGCGGCGAGGCGATGGCCTCGGCCTCGGTCTTGAAGCTCGTCAGGATCGTCCAGAGGATCGGGAAGAAGATCGCCAGTCCGATCACCCACGCGATCACCGTGACGACAAGCTGGCGGCGGCCGGAAACACGACGTGCCATGGATCAGGCCTCCAGGTTCTTGCCGATCATCCGCATCAGGAAGATCGCGACGATATTGGCGAGGATAACGGCAACGATGCCGCCAGCGGATCCGCCGCCCACGTCGAACTGAAGCAGCGACTGGGCGTAGACGAGATAGGTGATGTTGGTCGAGGCGTAGCCCGGTCCGCCATTGGTGGTCACCAGGATCTCGGCGAAGACCGACAAGAGGAAAATCGTCTGGATCAGGATCACCACGGTGATCGCCCGCGACATGTGCGGCAGCACGATGTGAATGAAGCGGCTGCCGAACCCGGCGCCGTCCATTTCGGAGGCCTCGAGCTGTTCCTGGTCCAGCGACTGCAGCGCCGTCAGCAGGATCAGCGTGGCGAAGGGCAGCCACTGCCAGGCGACGATGAGGATGATGGAGAAGAGCGGCGCGTGCGACAGGAAGTCGAACGGCTCAAGCCCCAGCCCCTTGGCGAGATGCGCGAAGAGGCCGTTGACCGGGTTCATGAACATGTTCTTCCACACCAGCGCCGAGACGGTGGGCATGACGAAGAACGGCGCGATCACGAGGATGCGCACGATCCCCTGCCCCCACATCGGCTGGTCGAGCAGCAGCGCCAGAGCCGTGCCGCCGACAATGGTGATGACCAGCACGCCGCCGACGAGCAGGAGCGTGTTGGCCAGCGCCTCGAAGAAGGCGGGGTCGGTGAGGAAGAACTCGTAATTGGCGAAGCCGACGAACTGTTCCATCCCCGGCATCAAGAGGTTGTAGCTGAGGAAGGAGAAGTAGATCGTCATCGACAGCGGCACGATCATCCAGCCGAGCAGAAGCAGAACGGCAGGTGATAGCATGAGCCGCGCCGCGGCACGGGAATGAGCGGTTGCCATGGGTCGAACCCGTTCGGATCATCGGTTTTCGGGGATCGCGGGGCCGGCCTGTGGCGGCCGGCCCGGTTGTTTCGTCCGGTTGTCTTGCCCGGTGTTCTGGCCCGGTTACTTGATGTAGCCGGCCCGCTTCATCGTGCGCTCCGTGGTCGCCTGCGCGTTCTGCAGGGCCTGGTCGATGCTGACCGAACCGGCGAGCGCCGCCGAGAACTGCTGCCCGACCGCGGTACCCAGGCCCTGGAACTCGGGGATGGCGACGAACTGGACGCCGACATAGGGCACTTCGTCGACCGTCGGGTTCTGCGGATCGGCCGCATTGATGCTTTCAAGCGTCATGCGGGCGAAGGGCGCGGCCTCCAGGTATTCCGGGTTCTCGTAGAGCGAGGTGCGGGTGCCGGGGGGAACGTTCGCCCAGCCTTCCTTCTCGGCGACGAGCGCCAGATAGTCCTTCGAGGTTGCCCAGGCAATGAACGTCTTGGCCGCCTCGGTCTTCTGCGAACCGGCCGGAATGGCGAGGTTCCAGGCCCACAGCCAGTTGCCGCGCTTGCCCAGCCCCTTGTCGGGCGCAAGGGCGAAGCCGACCTTGTCGGCGACCGTGCTGTCATCCGGATTGGTGACGAAGGAGGCGGCCACCGTGGCGTCGATCCACATGCCGCACTTGCCGGTCTGGAACAGCGACAGGTTCTCGTTGAAACCGTTGTTGGAGGCGCCCGGAGGGCCGTAATTGTTCATCAGGTCGAGATAGTCGGTCAGCGTCGCCTTCCAGGCCTCGCCGTCGAACTGCGGCTTCCACTCCATGTCGAACCACTTGGCGCCGTAGGAATTGGCCATGGCGGAGAGGAAGGCCATGTTCTCGCCCCAGCCGGCCTTGCCGCGCAGGCAGATGCCGTAGACCTCGCCGGCCTTGTCCGTCATCGCGGCGGCGGCCTGCTTGATGAAGTCCCAGCTGGGCGCATCCGGCATTTCCAGCCCGGCCTTCTGCATCAGGTCCTTGCGGTACATGACCATCGAGCTTTCGCCGTAGAAGGGCGCCGCGTAGAGCTTGCCGTCGACGGTCAGGCCGCCGCGGATCGCCGGCAGCAGGTCGTCGACGTCATAGTCGGCGCCGAGGTCGTCGAGCTCGACCAGCCAGCCCTGCTTGGCCCAGATCGGCGCCTCGTAGGTGCCGATGGTCATGATGTCGTACTGGCCGCCCTTGGTGGCAATGTCGGTCGTCACGCGCTGACGCAGGACGTTCTCCTCGAGCGTCACCCACTCCAGCTCGATGCCCGGGTTCTTCGAGGTGAAGTCGTCGGTCAGCTTCTGCATGCGGATCATGTCGCCATTGTTGACCGTGGCGATGGTGAGCTTCTCGCCGAGCGCCGGGCCGGCCGCGAGCGTGATGGCGGTCGCGCCCAGCAGGGCACGGATAAGAGTGGTCATGAGTTCCTCCCAGATGCCCGTGGGCATTTGCTAATTTTGCGGGCAAATACTCACAAAACGCGCAAAGGCCGTCAAGCGGGCGCAAGGGTCCGTACGGCAACTTTCGTTGCTGCGCTGCAAAACACACTGACTTTACAGATAGATGCAGATGACCCTTGAACGAACGCCATTGGCCCGGCCGCCCCTTGGGAGCCTGTTTTCGCCGCGCTGCGCCACACTCATTGCTCGAAATCGAGGCGTTCACCGCCCGTTTGGCGAGCAGGACCGGTCCTGGCCCGGACAGGTTTCACTTGCCCGAGCGGTCCGGGTTCCCCACCCCGGGTCAGCGTGCGAGCAGGCGCTCGGCGGTAAGCTCGTTGGTGATCAGGCCGTTGACGATGCACCCGCGCAGCGCGCCCAGCATGGCGTCGACCTTGGCCTCCCCGGCGGCGATGGCAATGATCGGCTTCTCCGGGGAGCGTGCCAGCGGCGCGCTGGCGACGAGGTCGTTGGTCAACCCCTCGATCAGGTCGCCGTCGCGGCCATAGACCCAACTGGTGATCTCGCCGATGGCACCGGCGGCGGTGAGGGCCGCCATCTCGTCGCGGCTGACGAAGCCGTCGACAAAAAGCGGTGCGGTCTCGCCCATGTTGCCAACGCCGACGAAGGTCACATCGGCGTCCTTGGCCAGTTCCAGGATGTTGTGAACCGGCTCCTGGTTGTGCAGGAGCTCGCGCTCCCGTTTCGAGCGGGCGAAGACGGGCAACGGCATCGGGTAATGGCGCGCATTGACCCGGTCGGCCATGCGGATGATGACGTTGTAGGCGGAGGCCGAGCCGTCCGACATCATGTTGCCGAGCAGCGAGACCACCTTGTGCTGCGGGCAGTCCATCGTCGGCAACTGGTCGATCGAGGCCCTGAGCGCACGGCCCGTGCCGAAGGCGATGATCTTCGGTTCCTGCGACTTGAGATGACGCTCCATCTCGCTCGCCGCCGCCTGGGCTATGCCGACGATGGAGGACGGCGTCGCCGGATCGCTCGGCACCACTTCGCAGCTTTGCAGGGGAAACCGCTCTCGCAGCTTCTGCGCCAGTTCCATGCAACGGGCGATGGGATGGTCGAGACGCACCTTGACCAGCCGTTCGGTGACGGCGAGCGACACGAGCCGCTGCGCCGATTGCCGGGACACGCCGAGCTTGCGGGCGATCTCGTCCTGGGTGTTGCCGGCAACGTAATAGAGCCAGCCGGCCCGGGCGGCCTCGTCTAGACGGCTTGTGTCATTGTCGTTCTTGCCGGCCATGCTGTCGCGCCCCGTCACGTCTTCCCGAGTTCTGGGGCCATATCAAAGAAAGCATCCCAATTGTCAAAAAACGGCAATGGCGGAGACAGCACCGCGTCCGAGCGGTCGAGATGCGACCCGCCGATGAAGTGCCAGACCGACATGCCGGCGGCGCGCGCCGCCTCGAGACCCGGCAGGCTGTCCTCGATGACCAGGCAGCGGGCGGGATCGACACCGCATTGCGCCGCCGCATGCAGGAAAAGATCCGGCGCAGGCTTGCCGTTGGCGACCTGCGAGGCGGTGAACACGTCTCCTCCGAAAAAGCGATCCAGCCCGGAGAGTTGCAGGGAGCGACCGGCTCTTTGCGGGCTGCTGCTGGTGGCGACGCAAGCGCGCACGGCAAGGCGCTCCAGCACCTCGACGATGCCGTTGACCGGCTTCAGCTCGCGCTCGAAGGCGGCGAGCAGCCGCGCCCGGTAGTCGCTCTCGAAAGTCTCCGGCAGGCGGACCTGAAAATCCTGGCGGATGCTCTCGGCGACGCGCGGAAAGCTGCGACCGAGGAAATGCGCCTTGAAATAGGGAAAGCCGACGGCAACGCCCGCCTCGTCCAGCGCCGCCATCAGGACGCGCGCGCTGATGATCTCGCTGTCGATGAGGACGCCGTCACAATCGAAGATCACCAACTCGATGCCGGCGGCGGGCAGAAGGCCGTCGCGCACCGGTTCAGTCAACACCGTGATTCTCACAAACCGTCTTCCCTGCTCGCGGTCGCCCGCATGCCCTCGATCACGTTCCAGGGCCTGGAGGCAGTGCCGCAATAGAGCGTTTCCTTGTCGCAAGTCCCGACGTCAACATGCACCAGACAGGGTATCCTTCAAGTCCGATTGTTAGCCGCGCGCTTTCTGCAAGAAATCGTCCTTACGCAAGGTAAGTTTGCACGGATGGAGCGAGTATGGCAGATTTGATGACGCATATCGAACACGCTTGCAGGCAACCCGTTTCCTGCCTGATGCTTCAGTCGATTGGAAAAGGGTCTTCAACACGAAGTACCCTGAGGCCGGTGTCGCTTCATGCGGCACGATATCGTCACGCATATCGACGGCCGCAAACAATAAGGGCTCATGCAGTTCCCGGGGTGCGACACACGCAGGTGATGTCACTCGCCCGTCCTTGCATTTGCTTGCAGGATTTACATCAGGCGCTTCGCGGCGTGTTACGCACGAGTGAATTTATCAACAGCACCGGGTGAAAGTATCATGTACAAGAAGATAATCGTTCCAGTCGACTTGGCACATGTAAGCCGCCTGCACAAAGTCTTGAAAACCGCCGCCGATCTTGGGCGCCACTACAATGCACCGGTTTGCTATGTGGGTGTAATATCTCCCTTGCCGGGCAGCGTCGCACGATCTCCTTCGGAATTCTCGGAAAAGCTCGGCGCATTTGCAAGCAAGCAAGGCGAAGAGTACGGCATAGGCACCTCAAGCCATGCCGTGACAAGCCACGACCCCGCCGTCGACCTGGATGACGCGCTCCTCACGGCGATCGCCGACACCGGAGCGGATCTGGTCGTGATGGCCTCGCACATTCCCAACGTCGCCGACTACATCTGGCCGTCAAACGGCGGAACGATCGCCAGTCATTCATCGGCATCCGTATTCGTCGTGCGCGGCGAATGATGTTTCACGGCTCCCGCAGACCCTAGACATCTGCCGGAAATCACCAACAGAGGATACAGAATGTCAGACCAGAACAGCGCCACCGGAATCCCAGAACCGGAAGGCGCGGCCGATATCATCGACACAGAATTCGAGATCGGCCAGCACAACCTGGAGGGCAATGTCGGGCCGTTCGGCTTCGACATCCACAATCCGGTTTTCCTCATTTCCGGACTGTCGATCGTCGCCTTCGTCCTTTACGCGCTCGCGGCGCCCGAACAGGCAGCCAGCTTCTTCGGCTGGCTGCGGCCGATGCTGACCAGCACCTTCGACTGGTTCTTCCTGACCGCCGCCAACATCTTCGTGCTGTTCTGCCTGTTCCTGATCGTCAGCCCCTGGGGCAGCGTTCGGCTCGGCGGCAAGGATGCGCGCCCCGACTACAATTACCTCGGCTGGTTCGCGATGCTTTTCGCCGCCGGCATGGGCATCGGCCTGATGTTCTTCGGCGTGCTCGAGCCGGTCTATCACATGGCGATTTCCGAACCGCTCGGCGTGCCCTCGCCGTTCGCGGCCGACGGCTCGATCATCCCGGAGAACGTCGCGGCGGCCAAGCAGATGGGCCTTGCGGCGACGATCTATCACTGGGGCCTGCACCCCTGGGCGATCTACGCCGTGGTGGCGCTGGCGCTGGCGCTGTTTTCCTTCAACAAGGGACTGCCGCTGTCGATCCGCTCCGCCTTCTATCCGATCTTCGGCGAGCGCGTCTGGGGCTGGACCGGCCACATCATCGACACGCTGGCGGTCTTCGCGACGCTGTTCGGGCTGGCCACCTCGCTGGGTCTCGGCGCCCAGCAGGCCAATGCGGGCCTTGAGCATGTCTATGGCATCCCGAACTCGATCACCGTCCAGGTGATCCTGATCATCGTCATCACCTCGATCGCGCTGATCTCCGTGCTGCGCGGCCTCGACGGCGGCGTCAAGGTGCTGTCCGAGATCAACATGGTGATCGCTGCGCTGCTGCTGCTTTTCGTGCTGTTCGCCGGGCCGACCGCAGCCATTCTCAGCGACTTCGTCACCGGCCTCGTTGCCTATGCCACCGACCTTCCCGGCCTGTCGAACCCGGTCGGACGAACCGATGACGGCTACCGCGAGGGCTGGACGGCCTTCTACTGGGCCTGGTGGATTTCCTGGTCGCCGTTCGTCGGCATGTTCATCGCCCGGGTCAGCCGCGGCCGCACGGTGCGCGAGTTCATCACCTGCGTGCTGATCATCCCCTCGCTTGTCTGCGTCCTGTGGATGGCCGTCTTCGGCGGCGTTGCCATCGACCAGGTGCTGACCGATCCCGCGAGCGCGGTGAAGGCCAATGTCATCGACAGCTACAGCCCGGAGCTTTCGCTCTTCGCCATGCTCGAGGGCCTGCCCCTGTCGGCGATCACCTCGACGATCGGCATCGTGCTGGTGATCGTCTTCTTCGTCACCTCGTCCGATTCCGGCTCGCTGGTGATCGACACGATCACCGCCGGCGGCAAGGTCGACGCGCCGGTGCCGCAGCGGGTGTTCTGGTGCACCTTCGAGGGACTGGTGGCGATCGTGCTGCTGATCGGCGGCGGACTGAGTTCGCTGCAGGCGATGGTGATCTCGACGGGCCTGCCCTTCACCCTGGTGCTGCTCCTGATGTGCGTCGCGATCTTCCGCGGCCTGCAGACGGAAGAGCGCTAGGCAAGGCCGCTGCCGGACGCACAACAGTTCGGCACCAGCAACGACCAGGGGCGCGACCTGCCGGCCGCGCCTCTTTTTCGTGCACTTTACCGGCCGGAAAACGCGCGCCCCGCCTGTCTCGTGGAGACGGGAAATGACCGGAACTGGACGTTTTTTGAACTTGTCAGGCCGTGACAACCGGCCCTAGCATTGCGCAGCGACAGTCTCCGTGAACCGAACCGCGCCCAACCCGAGGCAAAGCAGGGCAAGCCCCCTTCCCGGACCGCGGTTCAAACGGTACACGATGACGCCAGCATGTTAGGAACCGCGACAGCGTGACCCATACCGGGGCGCCTGATCGACTTGAACAAAGGATCGACCGCAGATGACCACTTTCGCCAAGCCCGCCGCCCTTCTTGCCGCCGGCGCGCTGTTCTTGACCGGCGCGACGCCGGCGCTCGCCCATCTCAATCCGGGAGAGCACGGCTCCTTCGCCGCCGGCTTCTCGCATCCGCTTTTCGGCGCCGACCACATCCTGGCGATGGTCGCGGTCGGCCTGTGGGCCTGGCAGATCGGCGGCAAGGCCGTCTACGCCGTGCCGGCCGCCTTCGTGGTGACGATGCTTGCCGGTTTCGGCCTCGCGCTTGCCGGCGTCAGCCTGCCCTTCGTCGAGCCGGCGATCCTCGCCTCGGTGGTCGCGCTCGGCCTGCTGGTGGCCCTCGCCGTGCGCCTTCCGGTGATGGCATCGGCCGCCGTCGTCGCCGTCTTCGCGCTGTTTCACGGCTATGCCCATGGCGGGGAAATCGGGTCCGCGACCCAGGCCGCCTACGGTGCCGGCTTTGCCGCCGCGACGGTCCTCCTGCATGCCGCCGGCGTGGCGCTCGGCTACGGCCTCGGCGTTCTCGCCTCGTCCAAGGGCCGGGCCGTGACACGGGTTCTGGGCGGACTGACGGCGCTTGCCGGCGCGGCGCTGATCTACGGCTGACGGGCACGCGGGACAGTACAATCTCGACAATTCCGACGTCGGATTTGCGAGAAATTGTCGCAAATATTTTCGAAATTGCATCATGCGATATCGAAAACGGCAAGGCCCGGCGGAAAACCGTCCGGGCCTTGCTTTTTCGTATCCCGCGAAACGACACTTGTCCCCGCCCTCGCCAGAGCGATTAGACTGTGCTTCCTCAGGCCCCGGCGTCGCGCTTCGCGATCCAGTCGTGGTCGGGGTGGTTCTGGAAGCGCCATTTGCGCAAGGGGCCGGCCATGACGTTGAGATAATACATCTCGTAGCCATGCGGCGCGCCGCAGGGGTGATGCCCCTTCGGCACCAGCACCACATCGCCGTCGGACACGGCCATGGTCTCGTCGAGGGAGCCGTCCTCGGTGAAGACCCGCTGGAAGCCGAAACCGGTCGCCGGATCGAGGCGGTGGTAATAGGTCTCCTCCAGATAGGTCATGTCCGGGAAATTGTCCTCGTCATGCCGGTGCGGGGGGTAGGAGGACCAGTTGCCGGCCGGCGTGAACACCTCCGTCACCAGAAGGCTGTCGGCGACGTCCTTGTCCTCCATGGCGATCGGATGGATATGGCGGGTGTTGGCACCCTTGCCGCGGGTTTCGAAGCCGATATCCGAAATGACGGCCGCCTCGTGCCCGCCCTCGCCCGGCGCGGTGCATACGGCAAGGGTCACATCGGTGGTCGCCCGCGCCTCCCAGGAGGAGCCGTTCGGCACGTAGAGGCAATGGGGCTTCGTCTTCTCGAAGACGCTCATCCGCTCGCCCATCTCGCCGAAAGAAGTGCCGCCGGCGGAGAGTTCCGCCCTGCCCTCGACAAGGACGAGGATCGCCTCGCGCCCGCCGGTCGCCTCGGAAACGCTCTCGCCCGGCGCAAGCCGGTGGAGCGCAAAGCCGACATAGGACCAGCCGGCGCTTTCAGGCGTGATGTCATGCACCTTGCCGTGGGTCCCTGCCGGTTTCACCAAGAGATCGGCCATGTGATTGTCCTTTCCGTCTTTGCCCCGGGGGAAACCCCAGGCGGATCAAATCGCTGCTCCCCCGTCTGTCCCCTGGCGGGGACATCTCCCCCTCAAGGGGGGGAGAGATGCGCGAGGGTCACCGTCCCGTCTCAGCCCTTGTCGAGGCCCGTCTCGCGGGCCATCGCCTTCAGCGCCTCAAGGCCCATCGACTGGTAGGTGACCGGGTCGCGGACGACCGGATCCTGCTCCGCCTCGATGACCAGCCAGCCGGAATAATCGTGGGCGGCGGCGGTCGAGAGCACCGGCGCGAAGTCGACCGCGCCGTCCGGGTCGCCCGGCACGGTGAAAACGCCGCGGCGCACGCCCTCCAGGAAGCTGAGACCCTGCGAGCGGACCTCTTCCATGAGGTCGGGACGCACGTTCTTGGCGTGGATATGGGAGACCCGGGTCATGTGCTTCTCGGCAAGGCGGGCCGGATCGCCGCCGCCGAAATAGGCGTGACCGGTGTCGAGCAGCAGGCGGGTGGCGGGGCCGGTCAGTTCCATCAGGCGATCGATCTCATCCTCGCTCTCAATGATGGTGCCCATGTGGTGATGGTAGACGAGCGGCACGCCCTCGCTCGCGCAATGGGCGGCGACCTTCTCAAGGTCCTCGCAGAAACGGGCGAAGCGCTCCGCATCGAGGCGCGGGCGGTCGTTGACCGCGACGCCGTCATTGCCATGCACGGCGTTGGAGGTCTCGCAGGCGATCAGAACGGGCGAGCCCATTGCCTTGAGGCGGGCAAGGTGTTCGCCTATCGCCTCGATCTCCGTGTCGGCGGAGCGGGTGAGCAGATGCAGCGAGTACCAGGCGGAGACGAATTTCAGTCCGTGCGGCTCAAGCGTCGCGGCAAGCTCCGCCGGATCGACCGGGAACTTGTGGCCGTTCTCGATGCCGTCGAAGCCGATTTCGGCCGCCTGCGACAGGCACGTCTGGAGGGAGATATGCGCGCCGAGCGTCTGGTCGTCGTCATTGGACCAGGCGATCGGATTGGTGCCGTAAAGGATCATGGCGAGGTCTTTCGAAAAGGCGGCGGCAGGCCGCCGGGTGTTCAGGGTCGGGGTCCTGGCCCTAGGCGTTTCTCTCCTTCACCGCCGCCTCGTAACCGGCACGGGCGGCGCGGACCTCGGCGCGATCCGAAACCTCGGGAACGGCGACATCCCACCAATGGCCGCCCGCCTGTGTCGTTGCCAGCGGATCGGTGTCGATGACGATGACATGGCTGCGGTCGGAGGCGCGGGCGCGGACAAGCGCCGTCTCCAACGCCGCGATGCCGTCGACCTTCTCGGCAATCGCCCCCATGGAGGCGGCATGGGCGGCGAAGTCGATGGCGCTCGGCACCGCGTGACGGGCGGTGTCGAGCAGGTTGTTGAAGCTCTCCCCGCCGGTCGCCATCTGCAGCCGGTTGATGCAGCCGTAGCCGCGATTGTCGAGCAGCACGACGACCAGTTTGTGACCGAGCATCACGGAGGTGGCGAGCTCGGAATTCATCATCATGTAGGAGCCGTCGCCGACCATGACGACGACCTCGCGGTCCGGATGCGCCATCTTGGCGCCGAGCCCGCCGGCGATCTCATAGCCCATGCAGGAGAAACCGTATTCCATGTGATAGCCGTTGGGGCGCGAGGCCTTCCACAGCTTGTGCAACTCGCCCGGCAGGCCGCCGGCGGCACACAGCACGATGGCATTCTCGTCCGTGCCGCGCTGGACCGCGCCGATGACCTGCGCATCGCTCGGCAGGGCATTGCCCGACGGGGCGGCGGTCGCCGCGTCGACAGCGGCGATCCAATCACTCTTCAACGAGGGAGCCGGCGGCTCCGCCCGGTGATCGCCAAGCGCGGCCGTCAGGTCCTCCAGCGCGGCGCGGGCATCGGCGACAAGCGGCAGCGCGCCATGCTTGGCGGCATCGAAACCGGTGACATTGATCGACAGGATACGGCAGGCGGGATTGCCGAACAGCGCCCAGGACCCTGTGGTGAAATCCTGGAAGCGGGTGCCGATGCCGATGACGAGATCCGCCTTTTCGGCAACCGCATTGGCCGCCGAGGACCCGGTGACGCCGATGGAGCCGAGATTGAGCGGGTGATCCCAGGCGAGCGACGACTTGCCGGCCTGCGTCTCCGCGACGGGGATATCGTGGCGCGTGGCGAAGTCGGCCAGCGCCTCGCCGGCGCCGGAATAGAGCACGCCGCCGCCGGCAATGACGAGCGGGGTCTTCGCCGCGCGGATCGCCGCGACGGCGGCCGCCAGTTCGTCCGCATCGGGACGCGGCCGGCGGCGGCGCCAGACACGCGGGGCGAAGAAGTCTTCCGGCCAGTCGAAGGCTTCCGCCTGCACGTCCTGGCAGAAGGCGAGCGTCACGGGACCGCATTCTGCCGGGTCGGTCAGCACCGACATGGCGCGCGGCAGGGCGGCGAGAAGCTGCCCGGGCCGGGTGATGCGGTCGAAATAGCGCGACACCGGGCGGAAGCAGTCATTGGCCGAGACAGTGCCGTCGGCGAAGGCCTCGACCTGCTGCAAGACGGGATCGGGCGCACGGCCGGCAAAGACGTCGCCCGGCACGAGAAGCACCGGTAACCGGTTGACATGGGCAAGCGCGGCGGCCGTCACCATGTTGGTGGCGCCGGGGCCGATGGAGGTGGTGACCATCATCGCCTGGGCGCGGTTGACGGCCTTGGCATAGGCGATCGCCGCATGGGCCATGCCCTGCTCGTTGTGGCCGCGCCAGGTGGGAAAGGCATCGCCCGCGCCCTGCAGCGCCTCGCCGAGGCCGGCGACATTGCCGTGACCGAAGATCGCCCAGCAGCCGGGAACGAGCGGTTCGCCCGCGTCATTCTCCTGGGCAATCAGAAAGCGCACCATGGCCTGCGCGGCGGTGAGACGGATGGTCTGGGTCATGTCGGCTCTCCAGGGGAAACAGTGACGGCCCGGCCGCGCGCCCCGTCCCAGATGGCGCACAGCCTGGCAAATGTCGAGGCCATTGCCACCACCGCTTCCTCGTCGCCGATCTCGCCCGCAAGCCAGTTCTCGGCCGGCTCCAGGAAGATCGTGCGCCCCACGGCAAAGCCCTTGACCAGCGGAAAACGGGCGGCGGCCTCGAAGCTGGCGGCGAGCTCGTGCAGGGGCGCGTCGAGGCCAAGCACCACGATACCGCGCACATGGGGATCGTAGCGCTCGATCACGGCCGAGGTCTGCGCCCATCCGGCCTCGCTCGTCATCGGCTCCAGCTTCCACCAGTCGGGGAAGACGCCGATCTCGTAGAAGCGCTCGATGACCCGCGCCGTGGTGGTGTCGTCGACGGAGGCGACCTTGGAGGGGATCACCTCGAGCAGGAATTCCAGCGCGTTGGCGCGCGCCGCACGGGCAAGGCGCAGGATCGTCTCCTCCTGGCTTGCCTTCGTCGCCGCATCGTCATCCGGATGGTAGAAGCACAGCACCTTGACGACGTGATCCACCGGCCATTCGGCAAGCGCAGAGCCGTAATCAGCGCCGATCTCCAGTTCCAGCGGGCGCGAGCCCGGGCGCTCGACGGGACGGGCTATCCACAGGCCGGTGCCGGCCGCGCGAAACAGCGCCTCCTCGCCGAGCCGGCCGTCGCACAGGATGCCGTAGCCCGCACGGCCCGCCTGCACCCGGCGCGCAGCCTCCAGGCAGAGCGTCTTGAAATGCGGGATGCGCGAGGGGTCGGCATCGAGATCGCAGGCAAGATCCTCCAACTGCATGCGATGGTCGAAGGCAAAGACCCGCATCACCGACCAGTCGCCGCCATGGGAGCGGTGCCGGTTGGTCGACCAGTGGATCTGCTCCAGCTCCGCATCCTTGCGCAGGGCCGGCACGCGCACACCGCGTTCCAGGAAGAAGGACAGTTCCTCCCAGCTCGGATAGGACGGCGTGCAGCCGTGACGGGAGACGGCGAGCGCGCCGCAGGCATTGGCATAGGTGAGCGCCCGCTCCCAGCCCTCGCCCCTCAGCCAGCCGCGCAAAAGGCCGGACATGAAGCCGTCGCCGGCGCCGAGCACATTGAACACCTCGATGGGGAAGCCGGGGCCGGAAATGCCCTCATCGAGATCGTCGGGGATGGCGCCCTCGAAGGCGACGGCGCCCATCGGTCCGCGCTTGCAGACAAGCGTCGCGGAGGAGACGGCGCGCACGGCGCGCAAGGCGGCGAGCGTGTCGGTGCTGCCGCCGGCGATGTGGAACTCCTCCTCCGTGCCGACAATCAGGTCGAAGAGGGAAAGATGCGCCTGCAGCTTGGCGGTGACGTCGGGCGAGGCGATGAAACGGCTCTCGCCCGCATCGTGCCCGGCCAGGCCCCAGAGATTGGGCCGGTAGTCGATGTCGAGTGCGGTCCGGGCGCCGTTCCCCCGCGCCAGGCGCAGCGCCTTCAGGACGGCGGCTTCCGTGCGCGGATGGGACAGGTGCGTGCCGGTGACGGTGACGCAACCGGCCTCGGCGATGAAGGCCGGGTCGATGTCGCCCTCCTCCAATGCCATGTCGGCGCAGTTCTCGCGGTAGAAGATCAACGGAAACTGTTCGCGGTCGCGAATCCCCAGAAGCACCAGCGCGGTGAGACGTTCGGGATCGGTCTTCACACCGCGCACGTCGACTCCCTCGCGGGCGAGCTCCTCGCGGATGAAACGGCCCATATGCTCGTCGCCGACGCGGGTGATGAGCGCGGATCGCAGGCCCAGACGCGCGGTGCCGGCAGCCATGTTGGTGGGCGAGCCGCCGATATACTTGGCAAAGCCGCGCATGTCCTCGAGCCGGCCGCCGACCTGGGCGCCGTAAAGATCGACCGAGGAGCGGCCGATGGTGATGACGTCAAGCGGCCGGTCGCCCCTGCCCGCGCCGGTTTTCGCGGATGTTGTGGCCGCCACGACCGCCTCCCCCTTGCCTTCTGTCTTGCCTGATGCCTAGCCTGATGCCGGGCCTGCTGTCGCGCTGGCCTGCGGCCGCTTGCTCAAAACGGAACATAAATTCCATTTCAGAGCCCCGCAACAGCTTTCTGGCCTTTTCCCGGGAAACCGGTGTCATGCAGCGACGCGGTCCGGCGGGCGCGGGCGGGCATTTCCGGCGCCCCGCCTTCACCATTTCACCCACAGTGTCAGACCGTTAGATATCTTCGAGAAGATTCGCGGAAGTCGCGAAACGCGCCCGCTCGTTGCTCGCGTGCGATCAAGGGACGCCTGCCGGCACCGCAGTTCCGGCAGCCGGAGATCGGCACGGATGCGCCGGAACGGCGGCAGGTATTCACCGGGTCGTCACCTCGCCTGTCAGCGGAACCGCCCATTGGTGGAGATTTATGGAATTTTTGTTCCAGATCGGAGCGCGAATGATTTCCGTTGCGCCGCAGCATGATCTGTGGTCTACCGACCTGCGACGGCGTCCGCGTAGAGACACGACCTTTCGTGCACGGCGCCCCGCGAAGCAACCTTCCTCCCGATCGTTGCCCAGAAGCCGCTCCAAGAGACACCGCCCGGCGGTGCGAGCGCATCCTCAAGGCAGCTGATCTGCGCAAGCTCCCTTCATTGTAAGACACGGACCGCGACCGGCCGCCCAATGATGGCGTGCGGGCGCGAGCAAGGAGTCCGCTTGACCACGTTCAACGACCTCGGCCTCGCCGAGCCGATCCTCAAGGCCATTGCGGCCGAGGGATATACCAGCCCGACGCCGATCCAGGCCCAGGGCATTCCCGCGATCCTGTCCGGTTCCGACGTGATGGGCCTTGCCCAGACCGGCACCGGCAAGACCGCGGCGTTCGTGCTGCCGCTGCTGCATCGCATCGCGACGCAGAACCTGCGCGCGGATCCGAAGACCTGCACCTCGCTGATCCTGGCACCGACGCGCGAGCTCGCCTCGCAGATCGCCGACAGCATCCGCGCCTACGGACAGAAGATGCGCCATTCGGCCACCGTCGTCACCGGCGGCGTGCGGCCGATGCCGCAGATCCGCGCCCTGTCGCGCGGCGTCGACATTGTCGTCGCAACCCCGGGCCGCCTGATCGACCACATGCAGACGGGTGCGGTGCGCCTCGACCGGACGACCACGATCGTGCTCGACGAAGCCGATCACATGCTCGACCTCGGCTTCCTGCCGGCGATCCGCCAGATCCTGGCGAGCCTGCCGCGCGAGCGCCAGACGATCCTGCTGTCGGCCACCATGCCCAAGCCGATCCGCGCGCTTGCCAACGACTTCCTGCACAACCCGCAGGAAATCGCGGTGGCCCCCGCCTCCAAGCCGATCGACCGGATCGAGCAGAAGGTGCTCCTGATCGAGCGCGACGCCAAGCGCCAGGCGCTGCTTGACGTGCTGCGCGGCGCCGACATGGACCGGGCGATCGTCTTCACCCGCACCAAGCATGGCGCCGACAAGGTGACCAAGCAGCTGGAACAGGCCGGCCTCTCGGCCTCGGCCATCCACGGCAACAAGAGCCAGGGACAGCGCCAGCGCACGCTGGACTCGTTCCGCGCCGGCCGCACGCCGATCCTCGTCGCCACCGATATCGCGGCGCGCGGCATCGATGTCGACGGCGTCTCGCATGTGGTCAACTATGAGCTGCCGAACGTGCCGGAGGCCTATGTGCACCGCATCGGCCGGACCGCGCGTGCCGGGACGAGCGGCATCGCCGTGTCGTTCTGCGACCGCGAGGAGCGTCCGTTCTTGCGCGACATCGAGCGGCTGATCGGCAAGACGCTGGTCGAGCGCGACGATGACGGCCCCTCCGGCGGCGCCCGCAAGCCCGCTCGCGGTGGCGGCGGCGGCGGTCGTGGCCAGCAGCAGCGCAAGCCCTTCCGCCCGCGCATCGAGGGCGAAGGCCGCACGGAGCGTCCGCGATTTGCCCGTGACGGGCAGCGCGCCGACGGCACGCGCGGCGAGACCAATGGCGATCAGCGCGGCGAGTACCGCGGCGGTGGCCAGCGCAAGGACAAGGCGCATGCCGGTCCGGGTGCGGAAGGCCGTCGCGAGGGTTTTCGCGCAGGCCCGCGCGGCAATGCCCGTGACGGTGCCGGCAACGGCAATGGCAATGGCGGCAACCGCGGACGCGTCCGCAGTCCCCGCTCGGTCAATGCCGGCTGATCCGGCCAGCTGAAACCAGATACGAAATCAACGCCAAAACAACGCCGGCGCGGGCCTCCCGCGCCGGCGTTTTCGTGTCTGTTGCCCGCTCAACCGGCGGCGCGGACGCTCTGGCGCTGGATGCCGAGGCCCTCGATGCCGAGCTCGAGACGGTCGCCGGCCTTCAGATAGACCGGATCCGGCTTGATCCCCATGCCGACGCCCGGCGGCGTGCCGGTGGAGATGACGTCGCCCGGATGCAGGCTCATCATCTGCGACAGGTAGGAGATCACATGGGCGACACCGTAGATCATGGTCGCCGTGGAGCCCGACTGCATCCGCTTGCCGTTGAGATCGAGATACATGGAAAGCGCCTGCGGATCGGCGACCTCGTCGCGAGTGACGAGCCAGGGGCCGAGCGGGCCGAACGTGTCGGCCGACTTGCCTTTGGTCCACTGCCCGGCGCGCTTGGTCTGGAAGTCGCGCTCGGACACATCGTTGGCAACGCAATAGCCGGCGACATGGGAGAGCGCGTCCGCCTCCGACACGTATTTGGCGTGGCGGCCGATGACGACGGCAAGCTCCACCTCCCAGTCGGTGGCGCTTGACCCGCGCGGCAGTTCGATGCCGTCATCGGGGCCGCAGATCGCCGAGGTCGCCTTCATGAAGACGATGGGCTCGGGCGGCACGGCAAGGCCGGCCTCCGCCGCATGGTCCGAATAGTTGAGGCCGATGCAGATGAACTTGCCGACATGGCCGACGCAGGGGCCGAGGCGCGGATCGCCCGCAACCAGCGGCAGGGAGGCGGGATCGAGCGCGGCGATGCGCGCCAGTGCCTCGTCGGAAAGCACCGCACCGGCGACATCGTCGACATGGGCGGAGAGATCGCGGACGCGGCCGTCGGCGTCGACAAGGCCGGGGCGCTCGGAGCCGGCGGGTCCGTAACGGACGAGTTTCATGGAAGGCTCTCCCTTTGGGGTGTTCGCGCGATCCGGGAATCGCTTTTCCGCGATGGGTGTCGTGATCTTAGGCATTGGCAGGCAATGAGCAATCGCTGCCGGGGATGACCGGCCTCACCCGGGACCGGCGAGCGAATAGCTGGTCGAGCGGCCGCCGCCGGGATCGCGCACGAGGATGCCGCGGACGAGAAGGTCGTTGATGTCACGCAGCGCCGTGTCGGGCGAGACCTTTGTCAGCCTTGCCCATTTCGACGAGGTGAGCTTGCCCTCGAAGCCGTCGAGCAGCCGGTTGACGACCCTGCGCTGGCGCTCGCTCAGGGGCTCGCCCGCCATCGCCTCCCAGAACCGCGCCTTGCGCAGCACGTCGGCGAGGCTGTCGGCGGCCCCGGCGATGGCCTGGTCGAGACTGTCGAGGAACCAGAGCAGCCAGGGGGTGATGTCGAGATCGCCCTTCTGGGTCGCCTCGAGGACGGCGTAATAGGCCTTGCGGTCCTGCCGGATCCGCGCCGACAGGCTGTAGAAGCGTTGCGGGCTGCCTTCGGAGCGGGCCAGCATCATGTCGGCAATGGCGCGGGCGATGCGGCCGTTGCCGTCGTCGAAGGGGTGGATGGTGACGAACCACAGATGCGCCAGCGCCGCCTTGAGGACGGGATCGAGCGGCGTTGCGGCGTTGAACCAGTCGAGAAAGGCGGCCATCTCGCCGGCAAGGCGGTCGGCGGGCGGGGCCTCGAAATGCACCTTCTCGCGCCCGAAGGCACCGGAGACGACCTGCATCGGGCCGGCTTGCGCGCCGCGCCAGGCACCGACCGCGATCCGGGTCATGCCGCTGCGCCCGGTCGGGAACAGCGCCGCATGCCAGGCAAAAAGGCGCTCGTCATCGAGCGGCGCGGAAAAGCGCTGCGTCGCGTCGAGCATCATTTCCACCACGCCCTCGACATTGCGGTCGACGGGCGAAAGGCCGCCGATATCGAGACCGAGACGGCGGGCGATGGAGGAGCGGACCTGCGATTTCTCCAGGATCTCGCCCTCGATCTCGCTGGACTTGATCACCTCGGCGGTGAGGCTTTGCAGGGTCGCCTCGGCGCGCAGGTCGAAGCCAAGCGTGTCCATGCGCCCGAGCAGCCGCCCCTGCCGGTGGCGGACGGCGGCAAGCCGCGTGGCGACGGTGTCGCGATCCCAGCGAAAGCCGGGCCAGGCGTCGAGCTGATGGATATAGGTCGGCATTCTCCGCACTCCTTGCGGAGAATATAGTCATTATTCACCGCAAGGCCAAGGGTATTCACCGCAAATCATGCGGAGAATAACAAGCCGTTTCGCCGCAAAAGCGGTTCTGCCGCCCCCTTCGCGAGTTTAACGACCGGCAGCGACCGGCACCCTGGCAGGCGGTATCCCTGCAAGACGCGTGCGGCCGCGCCCGTCCTTTTTCGCCTGGTAGAGCGCTTCGTCGGCACTGCGGATGACAGACTTGGCGGTCACGGCATCGTCCGGCCACCACGCCACGCCGATGCTCGCCCCGACGCTGGCCCGCCCGCCATCGACGGGGATTTCCTCGCACACGCTTTCCACGATGGTGTCGCACAGGAGCAGCACGGCATCGCGCTCCAGCCCGTCCCGCAGCAGGATGATGAATTCGTCACCGCCGATGCGAGCGGCCATGCCGCGCTCACCGACCGCGCTGGCGATGCGCCAGGCGACCGTCCGGATCACCATGTCACCCGCAGCATGACCATAGGTGTCGTTCACCGCCTTGAAGCGGTCCAGATCGACACAAAGGACCGCACAGCGATCCTGCTCGCCACGCGCGAGCATTTCCTCAAGCGTCCGGTCGAAGCGCAACCGGTTCGGCAGACCCGTCAAGGCGTCGTGATGGGCAAGGAAGTGGCTGCGCTCCTCGCTGATCTGAAGCCGGCGCAAGACGCGACCGTACAGAACGGCGACAAGGCCGAGCGCCAGCCCGGCAACCAACACGACACCGGCGAGAAGCGGCAGGGCCTTCGCCCAGATAACCGAAGCGGGATATGAGGGCGCCCAGGAAACGACAAACGTCCTGTCACCACCGGCCCAGCCGACCGGCAACCGGCTGGCATACGCAGGAACACTCCCGGCCGGCTGGACACCGAAATCCTTCAGGCCCAGTTTCATGCCGATATCGGTCAGCATCGTGGCGGTCAGGGGCTTGAGCGTCAGGAGCACATGGGGCAGGCCTTCAGGCAGCACCTCATCCTCGTCGGGAACGATTGCCTGCGCGACGATCATGTTGAACCCGCCATCGAGCATGCGCACATCCGAAACGAAGATCGGTGCACGCGAGCGGACCGGATTGCCTGCCACGACATATCCGTCTCCCCGGACGAGACGGCGTTCCATGTAAGCCTCGCGCGCCGCGACGATCAGGTCGCCGGCAAATTTCACATATTCCTCCGCTTCCGCCTGGGTGCGGATCTCGTCCTCCAACACCATCACCCGGGGCATTCCGTCCGGTGCAACGACAATGGTCGTCTGAATGCCGAAGTCCTCCCAAAGCCAGTCGGCAATCTCGGTACGGACGAACTCCCAGTCGAGCCGGTGAACCAGCGCGCGCACGGCCCTGTCCCAATGCGAGATCTGCGACTGATCGTGGGCAAGGATCTCGACCTGCCGGTCAATCTCGTTGCGCACGAGGTGGCGCTCGTCTTCCGCCCGCACGTCGTCGGCAATGCGCGCCGCGATGTCCAGGACATGGAGGTTCGACAGCACGAGCGCGACAACCACCGCGGCGCAGATCACATGGATGCCGGCGGCAACGTTGCGTTTCAGTCGATCAAGCCAGCGCGTCATCGGTCCCCCACCGCATTGCAGGGGGGAATATTGCCAGATAGTCTTGAATCTTCGGCTAAGCAGCGTGGTTCCTACCAGGTTAACGGACCGGCCGCACATCCCCCTGCCCGAGGACAGCCCGTGAACCGGCCCGAAGACCCGCCCCGCAAAATCCGGCGACGCGACATGCTCAGGTTCGGCGCGCTTGCGGCGCTGGTCGGGGCGACCGGGATCACCGGCCGCAGCGCCCGTGCGTCCGCGCCCAGGAACGTCGATGTCATCGTGATCGGCGCGGGCATCGCCGGCCTTGCCGCCGCCAGCCGCCTCGTCGCACTCGGCTACGAGGTGATCGTGCTGGAGGCAACCGGCCGCCTCGGCGGCCGGATCCGGACCGACCATTCCCTCGGCGCACCGTTCGAGGCCGGCGCCGGATGGATCCACGGCCCGCGAAGAAATCCTGTCAGCGAGCTCGCCAGACGCGCCGGCGCGTCAACCTTCGTCACGGACGATGAAAGTTTCATCATCCATTCCGCCAAGGGCATGCCCCAGGCGCGCACCAGGGTGCTCGCCGCCCAAAGGCGGCTTGAGGCGATGTACGCCCGCATCGACGCGATGCTCGACCGTGACATGGCACTGTCACAGGCGGTCCGGCAGACCGACCCGGCCGCTGCCGGGGACCCGCTGCTTGCATGGATGACGTCCGCCTACACGGAGTTCGACACGGGCGGCGCGCTGGAGGAACTGTCCGCGCAGCATTTCGACGAGGATGAAACCTTCGATGGGGCCGACGTGATCCTGCCCCAGGGCTATGATGCAGTCCCGAAGATGCTGGCCGGAGGGCTCGACATCAGGCTCGGGCACCCGGTCGAACGGGTCGAATACGAGGCCGGCGACGGTGCGACGGTTTTCGCGGGGGGCGGGTCGTTCGAGGCCGATTTCGTCGTGTGCACCGTTCCGCTCGGTGTCCTCAAGGCGCGGGATGTCGCCTTCGATCCACCGCTTCCACGCAAAACGGAGGCGGCGCTGGGCCGGATCGGCATGGGCAACGTGACGAAGGTCGCGCTGAAGTTCGACCAGCCCCATTGGCCGGCAGACGTCCAGTATTTCGGCCTCATGACCGAGGAACGGGGCCGCTGGAACTACTTCCTCAACTACCGGACCTTCTCGCCACAGAACATCCTGCTCGGCCTGGGCGTCGGTGCATATGCGGGCAAGGCGGAGGCCCTCGCCGACGCCGACCTGTCCGCCGACATCATGCAGGCGGTGCGGGCGATGTTCGGAAGCAAGGTCCCCGACCCGGTCGCCATGCGCGTTAGCCGCTGGTCGCGGAACCCCTATTCCCGGGGGGCCTATTCCTTTGCCAGCACGGGCGCACGGCCTGAGGATTTTGACGGGCTCGCCGTTCCGATCGAAAGAACCCTGCTGCTCGCCGGAGAGCACACGACCTTCCGCCATCACGGCACGGTGCACGGCGCCTATCTGAGCGGACTTGAAGCCGCGCGCATCATCGACGACGAACTCTGGGAGAAGTGAGCGGGGATCAGTCGTCGTCGTCAGACGGCGGGTCGTCGTCTTCCGGCTCGCGTGCGAGGATGCGTTCGATCTGATCGCGAACCTGAGCGTAGCTCGGCAGAAGGTCTTCCAACTCACGGATACCCGGAAGCATCGTGCGCAGGACCGTGCGCGTGGCCCACCGGATCGGCTTGCGGACGAAAAGGTCTTTAGCTTCCTTCTTGAGTTCGACCTTGGCGGCTTCAACCATCTCACGCTGAAAATCGCGCAAGACCTTGGTCGATGCCTTGGCGAGATTGCGGTCGACCTGCGCCTGATCGGCGGCGAGGTTCGCCTGGGTTTCCGGATCGGTTTCCTCGGTCGTCGTTTCGGAAAGCGCGACGAGCTTTTCGCGCGCTTCCTCGGTCAGCGCGTCAGTGCGTACCTCAAGCGCCCTGGTCATGCGGTCGAGCGCCGCGACCACCCGGTCCTGATTGCGGGCGGTGATCTCACCCCGCAGCCGGTCGCGTTCGATTTGGGTAATCTCGGGGTAGCAGGCCTTCAACTCGGCCAGCGCCTCGACCGCCTCGTTCAGCGGATCGTCCAGTTCGGCGAGACCCGTGCCGCCGTCACGCATAAGCTCCGCAACGCGCGTCAGGAACCTTCGGCCGGCATGAAGCAGCGCGCCTCCCTGCTTGCCGTCCGCGCTTTCCAGAAAATCGGCCAGTTTCCGAAGAGCCGTCTCAAGTCGCTCGGGAAAATCGTGATTGCGTTGCGCGTCACGCGCTTCTTCCTGTCCCTCAAGCGCTTCCCGCAGGAGCTGGATCAGCCCGTCATGAAGCGCATCCCGCGCCGCTGCGGGAACGGAAAGCTCCGACGTGACCCGGGCGACGTCCATGGCGGTCTCGCCCGGCACGAAATGCAGAACGCCCAGACCCTGTGCCAAAGCCTCGTCGGAGAGCGGGGCGTTTTGCGGATCGGGATCAAGGCGACCGGGGTCCGACGCAGCTTGCTCGCTGCGCTTCATCCAAGGCTCATCTCTGAGGCGCGCCAGTTCGCTGTTTTTAGCAGTTGCCGCGTTCTTCCAAAGGCCCTCCAGAAGCTTCGCCCACGCGATCTCAAACTCTCCATCCGCAGGTTGCCCGGCCAGACGGTCGTCATACCACTCGGTCCAGACCGACCAATTCGGATCGAGGGCGAGAAGCCGCTTGCGCAGGTCTTGCCAGTCCCGCTTTAGCTCACCTGGACTGCCATTTGGCCAAAGCGGTTGTTGGGTCAGATCCAACGCCGAGACACCGTCCTCAGCGGCTTGGCAATCGGACCAAAGCGTGGTGCTGAGCTGATTTTCGGCTTCGTGGGCGGCGTGTACGGCAGCGAAAGCGCGAGCAGGCACGGAAGCGCCAAAAACCGCGTAGGCATGGGCGATTCCCGTGGAGGCGGCGCGTGCGGCAGAACAGGCGGCAGAGGCTGCTGGTACAACGGAGATCGTGTTCCGTATAGAGTTGCCAACGCGAGCAGCAGAGGCCGCGACAGCGACCGCGCGAGACTGCCTCACTTTTGCTTGTGTTTTTTCATCAAAAAACACCCACGCCAAAAAGTTCGCTCGAAAAAGTGGTAGAAAAACGGTGTCGGTCGATTCCTCATCGACCGGTACGTGCCGCCCAACGATTGGCATCACTCGTAGCGCCGAGCGGGACGCCAGCGCCACGGCGACAGCTGGCGGATGGCCCCGGAGCCACTCCTCAAATTCCTTGCGGTCGAAATCCGGATCGGCCAATACGCGCGCCTCGATTGAAAACGCGGCAAGTTTCGCGTTTTCGGATCAGCCGCGCAAGAGGTGGTGACGGAGCCGTTTCCCCCTCGGACGTCACCCCGGCCAAGCGTAAGCGCAGAGCCGGGATCCATTGGCGCCCGTAACGTCGAAGGAAAGCCCCAGCGCCTGCGGCAAGCGCCGGCGCGCCCTCCCCGCCGCTCTGGAAACGAATGGATCCCGGATCAAGTCCGGGATGACGGCGGAGGGCGGGGCTGCCTGCGGAGAAACGCCGACGAGCGAACCACTGCGTTCCGAGCCCGCAACCATTCGCCACGTCATACCGGGCAAGCGTCAGCGCGAGCCGGGACCCATTGGCAACCGTATCGTTTGAGGAAAGCCCCAGCGCCTGCGGCAAGCGCCAGCGCGCCCTCCCCGCCGCTCTGGAAACGAATGGATCCCGGATCAAGTCCGGGATGACGGCCGGGGGGTGGGGCCGTCTGCGGAGAAACGCCGACGAGCGAACTGCTGCGTTCCGAGCCCGCAACCATTCGCCACCTCATACCGGGCAAGGCGAAGCCGCGACCCGGGACCCATTGGCAACCGTATCGTTTGAGGAAAGCCCCAGCGCCTGCGGCAAGCGCCGGCGCGCCCTCCCCGTCGCTCTGGCAACGAATGGATCCCGGATCAAGTCCGGGATGACGGCGGAGGGTGGGGCCGTCTGCGGAGAAACGCCGACGAGCGAACCACTGCGTTCCGAGCCCGCAACCATTCGCCACGTCATACCGGGCAAGCGTCAGCGCGAGCCGGGACCCATTGGCAACCGTATCGTTTGAGGAAAGCCCCAGCGCCTGCGGCAAGCGCCAGCGCGCCCTCCCCGCCGCTCTGGAAACGAATGGATCCCGGATCAAGTCCGGGATGACGGCGGAGGATGGGGCCGTCTGCGGGATGAGGTCTCGGAAGACGACAGCATGCCGCATCGACGGGAGGAAAGGCAGGCCGCCAAGAGCGGCCAGCCCCTACATCGCGTCGAAGTCGAGCACCACCGTGTCGGTGACCGGGCGCGACTGGCAGGTGAGGACGAAGCCGGCCTCGACCTCCCAGGGCTCCAGCGAATAGTTGACCGCCATGTCGACTTTCCCGGCCTCGACCTTGGCCCGGCAGGTGCAGCACATGCCGCCCTTGCAGGAGAACGGCGCCTCGACGCCGGCGCGGATCGCGGCATCGATGATCGTCTCGCCGGCGGCGACCGGAACGGCGACGCGGGCGCCGTCGATGATCAGTTCGGCGCGCGCCGAATGGCCGGTATCGGCCTCCGCATGGGCGGGCTTGGCCGCATGCGGGGCGGAGCCGTCGGCGGGGGTGAAGAACTCGCGGTGGATGCGGGCCTCGTCGACGCCGAGCGTCTTCAGCGTCGCGGTGGCGGCCTCGATCATCTCGCCGGGACCGCAGAGGAAGAGTGCGTCCGCCTCGCGCGCCGGCACGACATAAGTGAGCAGGGTCGCAAGCTTCTCCCGGTCGAGACGGCCCGACAGGATCTCGACGTCCTGGGTCTCGCGCGAGAGAACGTGGAAGACGCCGAAGCGGGTCGGAAAGAGGTCCTTCAGGTCCTCGATCTCTTCCTTGAAGATGATCGTCTGGGCGCTGCGGTTGCCGTAGAAGAGGAAGAAGTCGCTCTCCGGCTCCCGGGTCAGGACGGTGCGGATCATGGCCAGCACCGGGGTGATGCCCGAACCGGCGGCGATGGCGACGAGGCTGCGCGGCCCGCCCTCATGGGCGGGCAGCAGGAAGCGACCGGAGGGCGTCATCACGTCGATCTCGTCGCCGGCGGCGACATTCTCGTTGGCGAAGGCGGAAAAGACGCCGCCGTCGATCTTCTTCACCGCAACGCGCAACTCGCCGTCATCCTCGCCGGCGCAGATCGAATAGGAGCGGCGCACCTCGGCACCGTCGATGACGGCACGCAGGGTGAGATACTGGCCGGCGGCAAAGCGGTAGGCCTCGCGCAGGGGCTCCGGCACGTCGAAGGAGATGGAGACGGCCTCGGCGGTCTCGCGCTTCACGTCCTTGACCTTGAGCGCATGGAATCGCGGCGACATGCGGTGTTCTCCCTCACGGCGGCTGGCCCGCCGGTTGTCTTGTCACCCGGGCGGATCGCTCCGCCGGATCAGTGGCACTTGAAATAGTCGAAAGGCTCGGCGCAGGACCGGCAGCGCCACAGCGCCTTGCAGGCGGTCGAACCGAACTCGGAGACCTTTTCCGTGTCGAGCGAGGCGCAGCGCGGACAGGCGACCTCGTCGTCGCCGAACAGGGCCCGGCGCGAGGCCTTGCCGGCCGGCGGGGCGATGCCGTAGGCGCGCAGCTTCTCGCGCGCCTCGGCGCTCAGCCAGTCCGTCGTCCAGGCCGGCGACAGCACCGTGTTGATGCGCACCCTGTCGAAACCGGCGGCGGCAAGCGCCGTCTCGATGTCCATGGTGAAGACGGCCATCGCCGGACAGCCCGTATAGGTCGGGGTGATGTCGACCTCGAGCGTGCCATCCTCGGCCATGCGCACGTCACGCAGGACGCCAAGATCGCCGATGGTCAGGACCGGCACTTCGGGATCGGGCACCTCGGCGGCCACCTGGAAGGCACGCCGGCAGGCGCTTTCCGCGTCGAGATCGTGCACCCGCGCGCCCATCGTCACCACCTGAGGCCGGGATAGGCGCGCTGCATGTACTGCATCTCGGTGAGGAGATGGCCGAAGCCTTCCGAATGAAGGCCGGAGCGGCCGCCGGTCTGGAACCAGCCCTCGGGGGGAAGCCTCAGGGTCGCCTCGTCGAGCACCTCGCGCAAGGAGGCGCGCCACTCGTCGCGCAGGCCCTCCGGGTCGACGGCAATGCCGGCGGCAACCAGGCGGGCGACGATGTCGTCCGTCTCGAACAATTCGCCCGTATAGGGCCACAGGATGTCGACGGCCTCCTGCGCGCGGGCATGGCTTTGCGCCGTGCCGTCACCGAGGCGGATGGTCCACTCGGCCGAATGGCGCACGTGATAGGTCGCTTCCTTCTCCGCCTTGGCGGCAATGGCGGCGAGCGTTGCGTCCTTGGAGGCCATCAGCTTGCGCCAGAAGGGCAGCATGAAGGCGGAGAAGAGGAACTGGCGCAGGATGGTCTGGGCGAAGTCGCCGTTCGGCTGCTCGACCAGCAGGCAATTGCCGAACTGGCGCTCCTTGCGCAGGAAGCAGAGCTGGTCCTCGTCGCGGCCCTCGCCCTCGACCTCGGCGGCATGGGTGTAGAGGGCGCGGGCCTGGCCGATATGGTCGAGGGCGACATTGGCAAGGCCGATGTCCTCCTCGAGCGTCGGGGCGTGGCCGCACCATTCGCCGAGGCGCTGGCCGAGAATGGCGGCGTCGTCCGCAAGGCGCAGGGCATAGGCGAAGAGGTCGCCCTTGAGGTCCGTTGCGGTGATGGTGTCGCTGGCGGTCATGTCGCTCCCCATCCCGCTCACATGTTCCCGACTTCTTCGGGGATCTCGTAGAAGGTCGGATGGCGGTAGATCTTGGAGGCGGTCGGCTCGAACATCTCCTCCTTCTCCGACGGATCCGAGGCGATGATGGCGGCGGACGGCACCACCCAGATGGAAACGCCCTCGCCGCGACGGGTGTAGACGTCGCGCGCCGCCTGCAGCGCCATCTCCTCGTCGGCCGCATGCACCGAGCCGCAATGGCGATGCGCCATGCCGGTGCGCGAGCGGATGAAGACTTCCCAGAGCGGCGTGTTCTTCTCGGTCATGGCGTTCTCCCTCGGGCTCCGGGCGCATCGCCGACATGGAGCCTCATGATTTCCTGAAGACATGCGGGCGCGTGCCGGCGCCGGAACGAACGGCCTACTCGGCGGCGTGGCGCGCGGCCTCGCGGCGGTTCTTGCGCTTCTGCGCATAAGCAAGGGCGGCCTCGCGCACCCAGGCGCCGGCATCATGCGCCTTGCGCCGCGCGGCGAGGCGCTCGCGGTTGCACGGACCGTTGCCGGCGATGACGCGGGAGAATTCCTCCCAGTCGATCTCGCCATATTCCCAGTGACCGGTTTCCTCGTTGAGCTTCAGGTCCGGATCGGGAAGGGTCAGGCCGAGATAATGAGCCTGCGGCACGGTCGCATCGACGAATTTCTGGCGCAGCTCGTCATTGGTGAAGCGCTTGATCTTCCAGGCCATCGACTGGGCGGAGTGCCTGGAATCCGTGTCCGAGGGGCCGAACATCATCAGCGACGGCCACCACCAGCGGTTCAGCGCGTCCTGCACCATCTCCTTCTGCTCCTCGGAGGAACGGCACATCTCCAAAAGCAGTTCGTAGCCCTGGCGCTGGTGGAAGCTCTCTTCCTTGCAGACGCGGATCATGGCGCGCGAATAGGGCCCGTAGGAACAGCGGCAGAGCGGGATCTGGTTCATGATCGCGGCGCCGTCGACGAGCCAGCCGATGGCGCCGATATCGGCCCAGGTCGGCGTCGGATAGTTGAAGATGGAGGAGTATTTCGCCTTGCCGGAGAGGAGCTGATCGGTCAGTTCCTCGCGGGAGACGCCGAGCGTCTCGGCGGCGGAGTAGAGATAGAGGCCGTGGCCGCCCTCGTCCTGCACCTTGGCGAGCAGCGCCGCCTTGCGCTTCAGGGTCGGGGCGCGGGTGATCCAGTTGCCCTCGGGCAGCATGCCGACAATCTCGGAATGGGCGTGCTGGGAGATCTGGCGGACAAGCGTCTTGCGGTAGCTCTCCGGCATCCAGTCGTTGGGCTCGATCTTGTCTTCCGCATCGACGCGCGCCTGGAAGGCGGCAAGCCTCTCGGCGTCCTCGGCCCTCGCGGTTTCCGTGTCACGGGCATTCAGTGCCTGGGTGTACATGCGCAAGACCCTCCCTCGGTTGCCCTCGCGGAACATATGGGCCCCGCCGGCCGCGCGGCCACTCCCCTGCCAAGGGAGCGCCCTCATCATGGCAAGGATAATACGTGACGATATTATTGTTTTCAAGTTATTTTCGTCACACGTTGCGACGCAGAGAAACGGAACACACCATGCGGGCGGAACGACCGGCTCAGGTGAAGCGGCGGGTCTCGTCGGCGCCGGCGAACGGCAACGCGCCGTCGCGACCGCGCGCGTGCTCCGCGATCCATGCCTCCGCCGCCGGGCGAAGCGCGGCATAAACCCGCGCGGCAAGCGCGTTGGCCGCATGTCCGGGCCAGTCGGCGGGAAGCAGCGCGCGCGGCAGCAGCGGATCGCGCAGGATCAGGCGGCGATAGTCGTGGATGAGCAGGATGCGCGCGACGATGGCCTCCCCCGGCGACGGGCGATGGCCGGCGGCAAGGGCGGCGTCGAGGGTGGCATGCGCGGCGGCGAAGGCTTGGTAGCGATCGGCGAGCGGGGCAAGGTCGAAGGCGCGTTCGACAAGCTCCGCCTGCGAGCCCCCGATCACCGAGGCGGCCAGCGTGACGATGCCGCCGGAAGCCGGCCCGGACGGGTCGGCGAGAGCCGGGCCTTCCGGCGTGCCGAGCAGGACGCCGGGGGCAAGCAGGCCGTAGCCCGCCTTCAGCGCCGTCTCGCGCAGGGCGGCGCGGGCATCGCCCTCGGGCAGGATGACGACCCGCAGGTCCGGCGGCGTCTCGTCGGCGCCTTCCGCCGGAGCGAGCCGATAGACGCGCGCCAGCGCCGGGCCGAAGGCGCGGCGGCCCTCCTCCGACAGCGCGCAATAGCTGAGCCGGCCGACCTTGATCCGGTCGAGCCAGCCGTCGCGGGCAAGGCGGGAGAGCGCGGCGCGCACGGCCGGCGCGTCGATGCGCATCAGGCCGAGCAGGTCCGACAGGGTGCCGGCCCAGACCTCGCCGCCGCGCGGGGCGACGACATCGCCGAAGATCGTGACGATCAGCGACCAGACGCGCAGCGGCGGGTTGTGGTGCAGCCGGTCGACGAGGGCCTCGACCTGTCCCGCCGGGGCGCCCGCCTCAACCGGCGGCGTGGTGGGCATGCCAGTGCCAGGCGATGTCGATGCGCCGGGCCACCCAGACCTTCTCGTGCGAGGCGACATAGTCGAGGAAGCGGGCGAGCGCGGCGGCGCGCCCCGGACGGCCGGCGAGGCGGCAATGCAGGCCGATGTTCATCATCTTCGCCGCGCCCGCCTCGCCTTCGGCATAGAGCGTGTCGAACGTGTCCTTCAGGTAGGTGAAAAACTGGTCGCCCGAATTGAAGCCCTGGGGCGTGGCGAAGCGCATGTCGTTGGTGTCGAGCGTGTAGGGAATGACCAGATGCGGCCCCGACGGGCCTTCGACCCAATAGGGAAGATCGTCGGCGTAGCTGTCGGAATCATAGAGGAAACCGCCCTCCTCCATGACCAGGTCGCGGGTGTGCTCGGACGAGCGGCCCGTGTACCAGCCGAGCGGACGCGAACCGGTCACCTCCTCGTGGATGCGGATCGCCTCGTCCATGTGGCGGCGCTCGTCGTCGCGGGAGAAGTCCTTGTACTCGATCCACTTGAGGCCGTGCGAGGCGATCTCCCAACCGGCCTCGTTCATCGCCGCGACCGCGTCGGGATTGCGCTGCAGGGCGGTGGCGACGCCATAGACGGTGACCGGCATGGCGCGCTCGGTGAACATCCGCCACAGGCGCCAGAAGCCGGCGCGCGAGCCGTACTCGTAGATCGATTCCATGTTCATGTGGCGCTGGCGTATCCAGGGCGCGGCGCCGACGATCTCGGACAGGAACGCTTCCGAGTGGCTGTCGCCGTGGAGGAGGCAGTTCTCGCCGCCTTCCTCGTAGTTGAGAACGAACTGGACGGCGACATTCGCCTCGTTCGGCCATTGGGGGTCGGGCGTCTCGCGCCCGTAGCCGATCAGGTCACGCGGATAGGTGTCGCTCATGGAGGGTCGTCCCGTGGTGTGGGCCAAGGCCCGCTGCCGGGCCGCTCATGGCTGCGAGGAAACCCAAAAGCGCGCGCCGATGCAAGCACTTCGCACCCGGCGGGTCGACCCGTCAGGAGCGCGGGCGTGCGGGAACGGCCGCAAGGGCCGGCGCAAGCGGCCGGGAACGACGAGGACGACCGCTGCCGCCGGAACGGCCATCGTCGGCGGGAAGCGCCATGATCGCGGCGCCCATGGCGGCCGAGCAGAGCGTGATCATCAGCCCGAACAGCAGCACAAGGGCGGGCAGCCACGGCTGTTCGGAGGCCAGCATCAGGCTGCGCAGGCGGCCGGTGTCGAACCACAGGAGGCCGCCCAGCACAAGGACGGCAACGAAGGCGCCGATCAGCCAGTTGATCGCCAGCAGCCGGAAAAACGGCGAGGCGAGAAGCCAGGCAACACCGCTCTGCCGGGGCTCACGCCGCGTCCCGGTTCCCTCGTCCAAGCTCTCGTTCATATGCCGATCCACCATAAAATTCCCCGGATTCCGGCGAAAATTCCGCGCTAGCACCCTTTCCGGGCACCTTTCGACCAGGAAGCCTGAAAGGCAAGATGGAGCGCGGCGGCAACGATGTCGACGCGGTGGATTGGCGCAGGGGCAGCCATGCGTCATGAAAAATTCAGCAGCATGCGAAAAATTCACGCCGCGTGCTTGTGCGTACCCGGCCTCCACCTATATAAGGCAGAAGTATATCGGACCGATATATAATACAAATCGAAACTAGCTGCGCCCGCACCCGTCGATGACGCCGCAGGTCATTGCCCGAAAGAGGCTGACCGCCATGCTGCCCGCGACGGCCAGGAAATGCGCAAGCGATATCGGTCCAGCCAGGCGAAAAAGACAAGAAGAACCAGCACGAAGAAAAGCGGTGACCGTGGCCCATCCACGGCGAACCTGTTGCTGGCGACATCCCGGCGAGGGCGGAAAGGCCAAGAACATGAGCGTGAGAACACTGTGCCTAGCGATTCTGAACTTTGGCGATGCGACAGGCTATGAGATCCGCAAACTCTCGACCGAAGGCAAGTACAGCTATTTCGTCGATGCCAGCTTCGGCTCGATCTACCCGGCGCTTGCGCGGCTGGAGGCGGAAGGTCTCGTCACCGTGCGCGAGGAAGCCCAGAGCGGCAAGCCTGCCCGCAAGGTCTATTCCATCACCGAGGCCGGCCGGGCCGAGTTCGTGCGCGCGCTCAGCGAGCCGCCCGGCCCCGACATCTACCGCTCGCCCTTCCTGCTCGTTGCCATGTGCGCCGAAATGGTGGGAAGCGACGTCATCCGCAAGGCCATCGACGCGCGCCTTTCGCATCTGCGCGAGGAACTGGAGAAGCTCGACATGATCTCCAACGAGCCCTGCGACCGCCGCCCGGCAACCGACTTCATCCTCGACTACGGGCA
This sequence comes from Stappia sp., assembly GCF_965276915.1. Lineage (GTDB taxonomy): Bacteria > Pseudomonadota > Alphaproteobacteria > Rhizobiales > Stappiaceae > Stappia. The sequence goes on along the minus strand of NZ_OZ255709.1, from coordinate 2,839,556 downwards.
CCACTGCATGACCCAGGACATCCGCTTCCTGGAAGCCAACCGCACGCGCCTTGAAACCATTGCAAGCGGCCTCACCCCCCTGCCCCAGGCAGCCGAGTGACGCGACAAGCCCGGAGACTGACCGAATGAAGATCCGCTTCTCCCACATTCTCGCCGTCGGCATTACTGCCGCCGTCGCGGGCTGGATGTGGACCGGAACCTATGTGGAAGGCGGCCGGGCCGACGCCGCCAACGCCCAGCCGCCGCTCTCCGAGCAACGGGAAGAGGCCGACAAGACGCCGTTCCGGGTGTCGGTGCGCGAGATGTCGGCCGAGCCGCGCCGGTCGGTGCTGGTGATCCGCGGACGCACGGAAGCCGACGCCAAGGTCGAGGTGCGGGCGGAGACCGACGGACGGGTCGCCGAACGGCGTGTCACCGAGGGCGAGCGCATCGCCCGCGGCGACGTCATGTGCGTGCTCGACAAGGGCGCGCGGGAGGCAAAGGTGCTGGAAGCCAGGGCGCAGCTCGCCCAGGCCGAACTGGATCACACCGCCGCCTCCCAGCTCAAGGACAAGGGCTTCACTGCCCAGACACGCGTCGCCGCGCTGAAGGCGGCGATGGACGCGGCAAAGGCCCGGCTCGAGGAACAGCAACTGGAGCTGTCGCGCACGATCATCAAGGCGCCGATCGCCGGCGTCGTCGAAAGCCCGATGGTCAAGACCGGCACGGTGCTTTCCGTCGGCGACATCTGCGCCACGGTCATCGACGCCGATCCGATCCTGGCGATCGGCCAGGTGTCGGAGCGCGACATCGGCAAGCTGGAACTCGGCCAGCAGGCCGAGGTGGAGCTGGTAACCGGCGAGACCGCCACGGGCGTGGTCCGCTACATCGCGCCGGCCGCGGACCCGGCCACGCGCACGTTCCGCGTCGAGGTCGAGATCGACAACAAGGACGGCGCCATTCGCGACGGCATCACCGCCACCGCGCGGGTGCCCTTGAGCGAGCAGCAGGCGCACCGGCTGAGCTCTGGCGTGCTGACGCTGGACGATGCCGGGACGCTGGGCGTGCGCGCCGTCGACGATGACAACAAGGTGGTCTTCCACCCGGTCAAGGTGCTGGGCGGCGACACCGACGGGCTCTGGGTTTCCGGACTGCCCGACACGCTCAGGCTGATCACGGCCGGGCAGGACTACGTGACCGACGGACAGACGGTCGAACCGGTGGTGATCACGGCGGAGGCCAAACAATGATTTCCATGCTCGAAGGCGTCCTGCGCCGACCGAGAACCGTCCTGACGCTGATGGTCGTCATGGTCGCCGCCGGCGTCATGGCCTATATCGGCGTGCCGAAAGAGGCCGACCCGGACATCGACATTCCGGTGTTCTACGTCTCGGTGAGCCAGCAGGGCATTTCGCCGGAGGACGCCGAGCGATTGCTGGCGCGGCCGATGGAAACGGCGCTGCGCGGCCTCGACGGACTGAAGGAGATCACCACGATCTCCGCCGAGAGCCATCTCGGCGTCATCCTCGAGTTCGATATCGACTTCGACAAGGACAAGGCGCTCGCCGATGTCCGCGACAAGGTCGACCAGGCCAAGGCGGAACTGCCCGCCGAGGCCGAGGAACCGACCATCGTCGAGACCAATTTCGCGCTGCAGCCGACGATCTTCGTGGCGCTGTCGGGCGAGGTGCCCGAGCGCACGCTCTACCGCCATGCACGGCGGCTGAAGGACCAGGTCGAGGCGGTGCAGACGGTGCTGTCGGCGGATCTATCCGGTCACCGGGAAGAGCTGCTCGAGGTCGTCATCGATGCGATGAAGCTGGAATCCTACCAGGTGACCCAGCAGGAGCTGCTGACCTCGCTGTCGCAGAATAACCAGCTGGTGCCGGCCGGCTTCCTCGACAACGGCCGGGGCCGCTTCAACGTCAAGGTGCCCGGCCTCGTCGAGACCGCGGAGGATGTCTACTCGCTGCCGATCAAGCAGAGCGGCGAAGGCGTCGTCACGCTCGGCGACATTGCCGAGGTCCACCGCACCTTCAAGGACGCGGAGACCTACACCCGCGTCAACGGCCACCCGGCGATCACCCTCAACGTGGTGAAGCGCAAGGGCACCAACATCATCGAGAACAACGCCGCCGTGCGCGAGGTGGTCGAGACCGCGACCAAGGACTGGCCGTCCTCGATCCGCATCGACTACATCCTCGACAAGTCGGAAAGCATCTTCGAGATCCTCGGCTCGCTGCAGTCGTCGATCCTGACCGCGATCTTCCTGGTGATGATCCTGGTGGTCTGGGCGCTCGGACCGAAATCGGCGATCCTCGTCGGCATCTCGATCCCGGCCTCGTTCATGGTCGGCTTCCTGATCCTGTCGGCGATCGGCATGACCGTGAACACGATGGTGATGTTCGGCCTGGTGCTGACCGTCGGCATGCTGGTCGACGGCGCCATCGTCATGGTCGAGTACGCCGACCGCAAGATCGCGGAAGGAATGCCGGCGCAGGAGGCCTATATCCGCGCCTCGAAGCTGATGTTCTGGCCGATCGTCTCGTCGACGGCGACGACGCTCGCCGCCTTCCTGCCGATGCTGCTGTGGCCGGGCGTCGCCGGCGAGTTCATGAGCTACCTGCCGATCATGGTGATCATCGTGCTGTCGGCCTCGCTGCTGACCGCGCTCGTCTTCCTGCCGGCGACCGGCGCCGTCATGTCGGGCATGATCTCGTGGACGGGCCGCAATGCGGAGTGGATCCTCGCCGGCATGGTCGGCCTTGGCGTCGCCGTCGTCACGGCGATGAAGGGCGCCGCCATCCTGCCGGTACCGGAAGCGGCAATGATCCCGCTTGGCGTCGTGCTCGGCCTCGGCCTCGGCGTGCTTGCCTATCTGGGTCTTTCGCCGCTGGTCCGCATGTCGCGCCGGCGCGCCGAACGCATGGCCGAGCAGGAGCAGGCGGAAGCCAAGCTCTTGTCGGCGGGCGAGCAGTTCGACGCCGACAAGGTGGGCGGGGCGACCGGCGTCTATGTGCGGCTGCTGCGCTTTTGCGCCGGAACGCCGCTCGGCAACGTGGTGACCCTCGTCGCGCTGGTGGTCCTGTCCGGCGGCATCTTCGCCTATTTCCTGCAGAACGCGCAGGGCGTCGAGTTCTTCGTCGACGAGGAGCCGCCGTCGGCCGTCGTGCTGGTCTCGGCGCGGGGCAACTTCTCGGCCCGCGAGGCGCTCGATCTCGTCGATGACGTCGAACGCGAGGTGCTTCAGGTCGCCGGCATCAAGAATGTCGTGATGGCGGTGACCACGGCGGGCGGTTCGACCGGTGGCGGCATGCTGGGCGGTGCCCAGGACAAGCCGGCGGACGTGATCGCCGAGCTCAACATCGAGCTCGCCGACTTCTGCTGCCGGCGCAAGGCGGAGGACATTTTCGCCGAGATCCGCGAACGCACGGCGCCGCTGCCGGGCATCAAGGTGGAAGTGCGCAAGATCGAGGGCGGCCCGCCGACCGGCAAGGACGTCAGGCTGCAGATCACCTCGACCAGCTATGACGACCTGACGGCCGCAATCAGCAAGGTGCGCAATCATCTCGACACGATGGGCGGCCTGCAGGACCACGAGGACAGCCGGCCGCTGCCCGGCATCGAATGGCAGATCACCATCGACCGCGAACAGGCGGGCCGCTTCCAGGCCGGCATCGGCTCGGTCGGCTCGATGGTGCAGCTCGTCACCAACGGCGTGCTGATCGGCAAGTACCGGCCGGACGATTCCGAGGACGAGGTGGACATTCGCGTCCGCCTGCCCGAGGCGGAGCGCACGCTCGACCGGTTCGACTCGTTGCGCCTGCAGACGCCGCTCGGCCAGGTGCCGCTTTCCAACTTCATCGACCGGGCGCCGCAGCAGAAGGTGACCTCGATCACCCGCCGCGACGGGCTCTACGCGATGGACGTGAAGGCGAACATCATCCCGACCGAAACGATCACCACCACGGAGGGCGTGACACGGCCGCTGACGCCGGACGACAAGGTGCAGGAGTTGCAGACCTGGCTCGACACGCAGAGCTGGCCGGACAACATCTTCCTCAAGTTCCGCGGCGCGGACGAGGACCAGAAGGAGTCCGGCGAGTTCCTGATGAAGGCGATGGTCGGATCGCTGTTCCTGATGTTCATCATCCTGGTGACGCAGTTCAACAGCTTCTACCAGAGCTTCCTCACCCTCTCGACGGTGATCATGTCGGTGTTCGGCGTGCTGCTCGGCATGGCGCTGACGGGGCAGAAGTTCTCGATCATCATGACGGGAACGGGCGTCGTCGCGCTGGCGGGTATCGTCGTCAACAACGCGATCGTGCTGATCGACACCTACAACCGGTTCCGCGAGGACGGGATCGAGCCGGTGGAAGCCGTGCTGAAGACCTCGGCCCAGCGTATCCGGCCGGTGCTGCTGACGACGACAACCACCATCGCCGGCCTGATCCCGATGGCGACGCAGATCAATTTCGACTTCTTCGAAAGGATCATCGCCAAGGGGTCGATCACCGCCGTGTGGTGGGTGCAGCTGTCCACCGCGATCATCTCGGGCCTGGCCTTCGCCACCATCCTGACGCTGATCGTCATCCCGACGATGCTGGCGCTGCCGACGGTGTGGACGCGGTTCTTCTCCGCGCTGTGGAACAGGAAGACGGGCGAGACGCCGGCTGCGGCGGCCTTCGGCACCGAAGCGGCTGCGGTCGCGGTGCCGGTTCCCGCAACCCCGGCATCGGCCGCGTTCGGCGCGCCCGGTTCGGCCACGGTCACGCCGATCGGCAAGCGCAAGGACGAGCCGCGCGAGGCGCCGGACAGCCTGCCGCAGGCGGCGGAATAGTCCCCGTCCCTTCGGTCGAACGAAAAGGGCCCCGCGGCATGCGCCGCGGGGCCCTTTGCTTTTGACGGAGACGGCAGGGAAGAAGACCGGCCTTGCCTACAGCTTCTCCAGATCGGCGAGGCCGCTTTCCCCGGCCGGGCTCTCCCCCTCGACCGCGCTGCGCAGGGCCGGCAGGATCTCCTCCACCGTGGTGGCGATGCGGTAGTCGATCTCGAAGCCCGGGCGGATGAACCCCTCGGCCCGCATATGCGCCAGAAGATCGATCAACGGACGCCAGAAGCCGCCGATATCGGCGAGCACCACGGGCTTTGCGTGGCGGCCGAGCTGGCCCCAGGTGAGCACCTCGACCACCTCCTCCAGCGTGCCGATGCCGCCCGGCAACGCGACGAAACCGTCGGCGCGCTCGAACATGGTGCGCTTGCGTTCGTGCATGTCGTCGGTGACGATCAGCTCGCTGACCGACTGCATCATCACCTCGCGCTCCTCCAGGAAGCGCGGGATGATGCCGGTGACCGAACCGCCGCCCTCAAGCGTTGCCCGCGCGACCGCGCCCATCAGGCCGATCGAGCCGCCGCCATAGACGAGAGACAGGCCCTCGCCCGCCAGCTGGCGGCCAAGCCGGGTCGCAGCCTGCAGATAGGCGGGATCGACGCCCTCGCCGGTGCCGCAATAGACGCAGACGGATTTCAGGCGACGGAAGGTGGCATCGCCACCGGAAGTATCAGGATTTGTCATGGCGCTAGATGTGCAACCGGCATCGCGCCGGGTCAAGCCGTTGCGGCGCAGGCGGGCGGGGAACAGGCCCCGCTTGCTTGCCGGCTCGGGCTTTAGCGTATAACCATTCTGTGGAATTTCGGGGCGACTGGCACATATTCTCGGCCAGTGGGGAGAATCGCGGGGAGCGCAGGGTCTTCATGACGCGGAAACTGGTCATCCAACTGCTCGTACTGGCTGGCGTCGTCGGCGCCGGCGGGCTCGGCTACATGTTCTGGCAGCGGGCGAACATGACGCCTGGCGAGACCGCGCAGGCGCCCGGCGGCGAGGCACCGGCAGCCGGAAGCACGGCCCAGACCGCCGCACCCGCGCAGACCGGCAACGGAGAGGCGGCCGAAGGCCAGCCCTCTGAGGGCCAGACACCCGAAGGCCAGACCCCCGAAGGACAAACCACGGCGGATGCCGCCAAGGTCCCCAGTTTCGACCTGATGCGCGTCGAGAAGGACGGTTCGGCCGTCGTCGCCGGCCAATCCGAGGCCGGCGCCATCGTGGCGCTGCTTTCCAACGGCAAGGTGGTGGGCAAGGGCATCGCCAACGCCTCGGGCGAATTCGCCATCGTCCTCGACGAACCGCTCCCCCCCGGCGCCCACGCGGTGACGCTGGAGACCCGCGACCAGAGCGGCGCGACACTTGGCGCTTCCACCCAGTCGATGGCCGTTTCCGTCCCGGAGACCCCTGAGGGCGACGTGCTGGTCATGCTGAACGAGCCGGGCGCGCCCTCGCAGGTCCTGCAGAAGCCGCAGATCGCCGATGTCGGCGCGCCGGCAGGCGATGCGGCAGGCGGCGGGACGAGCCAGGGCGACGGCGCCACGGTCGTCGCGGATGCCGGCCCCAATGCCGGCGGCGATGCGCAGTCCTCAGCGCCGACGACGAACCCCGCGCAGGACAGTTCCGCGGCGGCGGGCGGCAGCGATCCTGCCGGGACCGTGCAGGCGGGTGCGCCGGCAACGGACACGCAGACGGCCGGTGCCCCGGCAACCGACACACCGGCAACCGACACACCGGCAACCGACACGCAGACGGCCGATGCCCCGGCGGGCGGAACCGAACCTGCCGGCACACAGCCAGGCAGCAACCCGGCGGGCGGCGAGACGGCAGGCAGTGCTCCGGCTTCCGGAACGACGGCAACGCAGACAGCCAATGCCGGCGCGCAGGACAGGCCGGCGACCTCCGGCGAGGCAGCCGCTGGCGCCGCCGCGACAGCAACAGGCAGCGACACGTCTTCCCCCGCGAATGCCCCGTCCACGCCCGCCGCCGGCCAGACTGCGGACAGCGCGACAGCTCCCGTCACGGTCGAGGCGGTCGAGACGGAGAAGGACAAGGTCTTCGTTGCCGGCGCGGGCGAGCCGAACAGCGACGTGCGCGTCTATGTCGACAACAAGCTTGTCGGCGAGGCAAAGACCGATGCCGGCGGCCGCTGGCTGCTGGAGACGCAGGGCGAAGTGAAGCCGGGCGAGGTCGCGGTGCGGGCCGACCAGGTGAAGCCGGGCGACGGCGCCGTCGTGGCGCGCGCCGAAGTCACCTTCGAGAAGGAGGCCGATGCCGTCGTCCTGCGTCCGGTCGCGCTGAGCGGCACGGCCGGTGCCGGCTCGGGCGACAGCGCCAGCACCGGCACGCGGGCGATCCCCAGCATCATCATCCGCACGGGCGACAATCTTTGGACGATCTCGCAGCGCCGCTATGGCGAGGGCGTGCGCTACACGACGATCTACCAGGCCAACAAGGACCAGATCCGCAATCCGGACCTGATCTATCCCGGCCAGGTGTTCATGATGCCGGAAGGCGACCGCAACTGGCCGGCGGCCCCCTCCTCCGGCGGCTGAGGCACGGACGAAGGTTGAAGGCCGTCCGTCCCCGCCCCTGATCCGGCGCTCCGCACACAAGATGTCACACCTGCCGTGACCGGCGGGAGCCATCACACCTGCCGGGGTTGCCGATGGATCCCGGATCAAGTCCGGGATGACGGCCTGAGAGGGGGGCAAGGTTGGCGTCAGCAGCTAAACGGCGGCGAGAGTGGCCGGCGCCCGCTCCCCCCTCTGTCCCCGGCCGGGGACATCTCCCCCTCAAGGGGGGAGAGGGGTGCGTGTGGCCGGCTCCCTGTCCTAACCGGCCGACTGCATTCGGACGCCGGTCCCACCCTCAGGCCGTTACCCCGGCCAAGCGCAGCGCGAGCCGGGGCCCATTCATTTCCAGAGCGGGAGCGACGGGATCGGGGAGGCTGCGTGCCGGTCCGGTCCTGTCCTGTGGCAGAGAAGAACGTCACCACACCTGCCGTGACCGCTGAGAGCCGTCATGCCTGCCGGGGTTGCCGATGGTTCCCGGCTCTCCGCTTCGCTTCGGCCGGGATGACGCCCGAGAGGGGGGCAAGGCTGGCGTGTCGCAGGCAACCCGGAAGGATGACGACCTGAGAGACGGCAAGGGCCGGCGTCAGCACCTATACGGCGGCGAGAGTGGCCGGCGCCCGCTCCCCCCTCTGTCCCCGGCCGGGGACATCTCCCCCTCAAGGGGGGAGAGGGGTGCGTGTGGCCGGCTCCCGGCCCGAACCGGCCGACTGCATTCGGACGCCGGTCCCACCCTCAGGCCGTCATCCCGGCCGGGCATCGGTTGCCGGTCCTTCTTGGCCTGATCAGGCTGACAGGTTGCGGGCGCCGTCGAGGATCAGCCGTGTGGCGATGCGGGCATAGTCGGCGCGGCTGACCGGGCCGCCGTCGCGGAACCACAGATAGTGCCAGTTGACCATGCCGAAGAGGCTCATCGTCACCGGCTTGAGCAGCACCGAACCGTCGGCGGCAAGCGCGGGCACCGCATCGCAAAGAGCGCCGGCAAAGAGCGCGACGAGACGGCGCTCGCGTTCCTTCAGCTCCTCCTGCTGGGCGGGAGGAAGGCGCTTCATCTCGTTGATCTGGATCTTGTGCTCGGCATTGGCGTCGCGATAGGCGTCGAGCAGCGCCGAGACGCAGGCAAGCAGCCGCGCCTCGCCGGCAAGGCCGGGCGCCACCGCCTCCTCCACCGCCCCGATCAGCTCGTCGAGATGATCGCGGATGATATCGAAGAGCAGCGCGTCCTTGTTGGCGTAGTAGTGGTAGAGCAGCGCCTTGGAGACGCCGCAGCCGGTGGCGATCTGGTTCATCGAGGAGCGGTCGAAGCCCTGCTCGGCGAAGAGCTCCGCCGACGTCTTCAGGATCGCCTTGCGCTTGTCGTCATAGTCCTCGGCGCGCGGGCGTGCCATGTCTCGAAATCCCCCGGTCGGAACCACCGCGAGCCCGTGCCCGCGGCGGAAATTGGCGTTTCGTGTCGGTGGCCGGCCTGCCTATCAGTCCTTCGGCCGGTTGTCGACGACGCGCTTCGCCTTGCCCATGGAGCGCTCCAGGGCGCCCGGATCGGCCACCGCGACACGCGCGCTGACGCCGATCACGTTCTTCAGATGCGCCTTCAGCTCGGCGGCGGAGGCCGCGCGCTGCGCATCGTCGGCATGGGAGGGAAGCGCCTCGACGTGGACGGTCATTTCGTCCATCCGGCCCTTGCGTGTCAATTCCACCTGGTAGTGCGGCGACAGGCCGTCGATGCGGAACAGCTGCTCCTCGATCTGCGTCGGGAAGACATTGACGCCGCGCACGATCATCATGTCGTCAGAGCGCCCCGTCACCTTTTCCATGCGGCGCATGGACCGCGCCGTGCCCGGCAGCAGGCGGGTGAGATCGCGGGTGCGGTAGCGGATGACCGGCATCGCCTCCTTGGTCAGCGAGGTGAACACCAGCTCGCCGACCTCGCCGTCGGGCAGCACCGCGCCGGTCACCGGGTCGATCACCTCGGGATAGAAGTGATCCTCCCAGATATGCAGCCCGTCCTTGGTCTCGACGCATTCGTTGGCAACGCCCGGCCCCATCACCTCCGACAGGCCGTAAATGTCGACGGCATGCATGTCGAAGGCCTGCTCGATCTCCTCGCGCATGGCATTGGTCCAGGGCTCCGCGCCGAAGACGCCGATCCTGATGGACGAGGAGCGCGGGTCGATGCCGCGCGCCTTGTACTCGTCGAGAATGGCCAGCATGTAGGACGGCGTCACCATGATGACGTCCGGCTTGAAGTCCTCGATCAGCGTCACCTGGCGCTCGGTCATGCCACCGGAGATCGGCACCACGGTCATGCCGAGCTCTTCCGCGCCATAATGGGCGCCGAGACCGCCGGTGAAGAGGCCGTAGCCATAGGCGACATGGCAGATCATGCCGGCGCGCGCGCCGGCCGCCCTCAGCGAACGGGCCATCACCGTCGACCAGGTCCGGATGTCGTTCTTCGTGTAACCGACAACGGTCGGCTTGCCGGTCGTACCCGACGACCCGTGCACCCGCACCACCTGCTCGCGCGGCACGGCGAAAAGGCCGAAGGGATAGTTGTCGCGCAGGGTCTGCTTGTGGGTGAAGGGGAATTTCGCCAGGTCCGCCAGCGTCTCGATATCGCCGGGATGCACGCCGGCCTCGTCGAAGCTCTTGCGGTAATGCGCGACGTTGTCATAGGCGTGGCGGACCGACCATTTCAGCCGGTCGAGCTGAAGTGCCGAAATCTCGTCGCGGGACGCGGTTTCGATGGGGTCGAGATCGCCCGGCTTCGGTGCCAGATCGAGCATGGATATCCTCCCGGATGATGCGCACGGCCGCTTTGCGGGCCGCTTGTTGCCGTTCAGGTGAAGTCGAGAAACGCCAAACCCTATTGCCCGGGCAGCAGCGTTCCCTTGATGGTGCGGGAATTGCCCCGGAATTCGGCCAGCACCTCGCCGCCGCCGTTGGTGACGGTGACGTCGGTGATGCCCGAACGTCCCTCGCGCCAGCGCTCGACGGCGGTCGCCACCAGCCGCTCGCCAAGCCGGCCGGGACGCAGGAAGCTGACCGCGCAATGGCTCGCAACGGTGTTCTGGTTGTGGCTGTTGCAGGCGAAGGCGAAGGCCGAGTCGGCGAGCGTGAAGAGGAAGCCGCCGTGGCAGATGCCGTGGCCGTTGACCATCGCCTCGGTGACCGTCATGGCGATGACGGCACGGCCCGAGGCGACCTCGACGATCTCCATGCCGAGCCCCTGGCTGGCCTTGTCGCCGGCCCACATGGCATCGGCGCAGGCGCGCGCCAGCTCGTCCGGGTTCATCTCCGACGCATTGCCGGGTGTGATGTCCGCGGTGCTCATGCATCGTCTCCGGATGTGGAACCCGCCGGCGGGCGGCCGGTGAAGGAAGGGGCGCGCTTGCCCATGAAGGCGGAAACGCCTTCCGCGTAGTCGGGCGAGCGGCCGGCAAGGCCCTGGAAGTCGCGCTCGAGATCGAGCTGCGTGTCGAGATCGTTCTCCGAAGACGCCTCCAGCGCCTGCTTGACGAGGCCGAGACCGAAGGTCGGCGCGGCGGCAAGTTCGCCGGCAAGGCGGCGGGCCTCCGCCATCAGTTCGGCATCGGGGACCGCTTTCCAAATCATGCCCCAGCTTTCCGCCTGCTCGGCCGGGACCGGCGTTGCCAGCATGGCAAGCGCCTTGGCCCGGGCAAGGCCGACGAGACGCGGCAGCGACCAGGTGCCGCCGCTGTCGGGCACCAGCCCGATCTTCGAAAACGCCTGGATGAACTTCGCCGAGTGCGCGGCAAGCACGATGTCGCAGGCGAGCGCGATATTGGCGCCGGCACCGGCCGCCACCCCGTTCACCGCGCAGACGACAGGCTTGGGCAGCGCTTTTAGCCGGCGCAGCAGCGGATTGTAGTTGGCCTCGATGGTGCGGGTCAGGTCGGGCGGCGCATCGCCCGGCGCGGTCACCCGGTCGCCGAGATCCTGGCCGGCGCAGAAACCGCGCCCGGCGCCGGTGATCAGCAGGCAGCGGATATCCGGATCGCTCTCGGCCGCGTCGAGGGCCTTGCGCAACCCGGCATGCATGGCCTCGTTGAAGGAATTGAGCTTGTCCGGCCGGTTCAGCGTGACGACCAGAACGCCGCCATCGCGCTCGACAAGCACGGGCGCCGCATCGGCCCCGCCCCGATCATCTGCCCCAACCGAAGACGTCCTGTCCGCTGGCATGCGCCCTCCCTTCGCGCCGGTCCGCCTCCCCCGATGCCTCGCAGCAAGGAAGGGAACCGGTCGCCTCGTGATTTTTCACTTGACTGACCAACCGGTCGGTTAATTATTATGATTGTCAATCGGGCGCTGTCAATCGCGCCCAGACCAACAAACCGCCCCGCCCTCGCCGGGCACCTGGAACAGGCCGGGTGCCGCGCATCGCAGGAGGCGGGCAAACACAGGCGGCGCGTCCGCCGGGAGGAGTGCCGGCAGCCCCGAAATCGGGAGGCTTGCGGGCACGAGGCCCGGTCCGCGCGCCACAGGGAGACAGGCATGGCCGGATTTTTCGACAGGCACAAGGCGACCCTCGACAAGGCGGTGGAGACGATCCGCAGCCGCGGCTACTGGTCGGCCTACCCGGAAATGCCGTCCGGCAAGGTCTATGGCGAAACCGCCAAGGAGGACGGCGAGGCCGCGTTCAAGGCGCTTGTCGGCCAGCCGTTCGAGCTCGACCAGCCCACCGGCGGCGGGCGCACCGGCCACGAGATCAGCCCCTATGGCCTCGATCTGGGCATTTCCTATCCCGAGCTTGCGCCGGACATGGCGGTCGCCGCCGCGAAAGCTGCGATGCGCGGCTGGGCGCAGGCGAGCCCCGAGGCACGCGCCGGCGTCTGCCTGGAAATCCTGGCGCGGATCAACGCGCAGAGCTTCCTCTTCGCCCATGCGGTGATGCACACGTCCGGGCAGGCCTTCATGATGGCCTTCCAGGCCGGCGGCCCGCATGCACAGGACCGCGGGCTGGAGGCCGTTGCCTATGCCTATGACGAGATGAGCCGCATTCCCGGCCATGTGCGCTGGGAAAAGCCGCAGGGGCCGAAGGACCCGCTCGTCCTCGACAAGCAGTTCCGCATCGTGCCGCGCGGGCCGGCGCTGGTGATCGGCTGCGCCACCTTCCCCACCTGGAACTCCTATCCGGGCCTGTTCGCCAGCCTTGCCACCGGCAATCCGGTGATCGTCAAGCCGCATCCGGGCGCGATCCTGCCGCTGGCGCTGACGGTGAGGATCGGCCGCGAGGTTCTCTCCGAGGCCGGTTTCGACCCGAACGTGCTGCTGCTTGCCGCCGACACGGCGGAAAAGCCGCTCACCAAGGAGCTGGTGACCCATCCGGACGTTGCCATCATCGACTTCACCGGCTCGTCGGCCTTCGGTTCCTGGGTGCGCGACAACGCCAGGGACAAGCTGGTCTACACGGAAGAGGCCGGGGTCAACTCGATCGTCGTCGCCGGCACGGATTCGCTGCGCGGCATGGCCGGCAACATCGCCTTCTCGCTGTCGCTGTACTCGGGCCAGATGTGCACCGCGCCGCAGAACATCTACGTGCCGCGCGAGGGCATCGACACCGACGAGGGGCACAAGTCCTTCGACGAGGTGGCCGGCGCGATCCGGACCGCGATGGACAAGCTCCTCGGCGATCCGCAGCGCGCCGCCGGCGTGCTCGGAGCGGTGCAGAGCGATGCAACGCTGAAGCGCATCGCGGACGCGCACAGGCTCGGCACGGTGCTGCGCGAGAGCGCAGCCGTCGAGGGCATGGACGGGGCGCGCTCGGCGACGCCGCTGATGCTCGCCGTCGACGCGAAGGACGAGGCCGCCTACCTGGAGGAACGCTTCGGCCCGATCAGCTTCGTCATCGCCACCGACGGGGCCGATGACGCGATCGCCAGGGCCTCGGCCTCGGCGAAGACGAAAGGCGCGATCACGGCGGCGCTCTACGCGACGCGGGAAGACGTGATCGACCAGGCGGCGGATGCCTTCGCCGATGCGGGCGTGGCGCTCTCGGTCAACCTGACCGGCGGCATCTTCGTCAACCAGTCCGCCGCCTTCTCCGACTACCACGTCACCGGAGCGAACCCGGCCGGCAACGCCTGTCTGTGCGACAGCGCGTTCGTCGCCAACCGCTTCCGCGTGGCAGCCATGCGCCGCCCGGTCGCGGCGTAGGTCGGGCGGGGGCACGCCCCCGTCGCCGACGAAAGACCGGAAAAAAGACCTGCTACAATATCCCTGGGAGGAAACCATGGCTCGTTTTGCAAAGTATCTCGGCAGCGCGGCGCTTCTGGCCGGCGCGGCCTTCGCCTTTACCGCGACCGCATCCGCCGACACGATCAAGATCGGCGCGTCGCTGGCGGTGACCGGCCCGGCCTCGTTCCTTGGCGATCCGGAAGCCAAGACGCTGGAAATGTATGTGGCGAAGATCAACGAGGCCGGCGGCGTCAACGGCAAGCAGCTGGAACTCGTCGTCTATGACGACAGCGCCGATGCCAACAAGGCCCGCACCTTCGCCACACGCCTGGTGGAGGACGACGAGGTCGTCGCCGTGGTCGGCGGCTCGACCACCGGCACGACGATGGCGATGATCCCGGTGTTCGAGGATGCCGGCATTCCGTTCATCTCGCTGGCCGGCGCGGTCGTGATCGTCGACCCGGTGAAGGAATTCACCTTCAAGACGCCGCATACCGACAAGATGGCCTGCGAGAAGATCTTCGCGGACCTGAAGGCGCGCGGCCTCGCCAAGGTGGGCCTGATCTCCGGCACCGGCGGCTTCGGCAAGTCGATGCGCGAGCAGTGCGTTTCGGTGACCGGCGACTACGGTATCGAGATCGTCGCCGACGAGACCTACGGCCCGGGCGATTCCGACATGACGCCGCAGCTCACCAACATCAAGAACGCGGCCGGGCTGCAGGCCGTCGTCAATCCGGGCTTCGGCCAGGGTCCGGCGATCGTCACCCGCAACTACAAGCAGCTCGGCATCGACGTGCCGCTCTACCAGAGCCACGGCGTTGCTTCCAAGTCGTTCATCGACCTCGCAGGCGATGCGGCCGAGGGCGTGCGCCTGCCGGCGTCCGCCCTGCTCGTCGCCGACAAGCTGCCGGACAGCGACCCGCAGAAATCCGTCGTCGCCGGTTACAAGACCGCCTACGAGGAGGCGACCGGCCAGCCGGTCTCGACCTTCGGCGGCCATGCCTATGACGGGCTGATGATCCTCGTCGAGGCGATGAAGAGCGCCGGCTCGGAAGACCCGAAGGCAATCCGCGACGCGATCGAGAAGACCACCGGCTTCATGGGCACGGCGGGCGTCGTCAACATGTCGGTCGACGACCATCTCGGCCTCGACCTGACGGCCTTCCGCATGCTCGAGATCAAGGGCGGCGACTGGGCGCTGGTCGAGTAAGCCAAGCCGCATCGAACGCGGCCGCGCCGCGCGGAAGACCTTTTCCGCGCGGCGCGGCCGGCCCGGCCCCCTTCCCGCACCCTGGTCGGTACAGGCCCGCATCGCGGCCGACAGACCGGACCGGCGCGGGGAACAACACGGCGAGCCCATGCCCGAACTGCTGCAATTCTGTGTGTCCGGCCTGACCGTCGGCGCGGTCTACGCGCTGGTCGCGCTCGGTTTCACCATCATCTACAACGCCTCCGACGTGGTGAATTTCGCGCAAGGCGAGTTCGTCATGATTGGCGGCATGACGACGGTCTTCGTCGCGGCCGCCGGCGTGCCCCTGCCGCTCGCCGCACTCGTTGCCATCGCGGTCGCCATGGGCATCGGCCTGCTCCTGCACCGGTTCGCCATCGAACCGGCGCGCGGCGCCTCGGCCGTGACGCTGATCATCATCACCATCGGCGCCTCGATCTTCCTGCGCGGACTGGCGCAGGTGGTCTTCGACAAGCAGTTCCACTCGCTGCCGGCCTTTTCCGGCGACACGCCCATCGCCTTCGGCGGCGCGGCGATCCTGCCGCAGAGCTTCTGGGTGCTGGGCGGGGCGGCGGTGATCGTCGTGCTGCTGTGGGCCTTCTTCAACCGCACGCTGCTCGGCAAGGCCGTGCTGGCGACGGCGGCAAACCGGCTGGCGGCGAAGCTCGTCGGCATCAACACCTCCTTCGTCGTCGGCCTGTCCTTCGTGCTTTCCGCCGCCATCGGCGCCATCGCCGGCATCCTCGTCACGCCGATCACGCTGACCAGCTACGATGTCGGCACCTTGCTGGCGCTGAAGGGCTTCGCCGCCGCCATGCTGGGCGGCATGGGCAACCCGCTCGGCGCGGTGGTCGGCGGGCTCACCGTCGGGCTGCTGGAAGCGCTTGGCGCCGGCTACATCTCCTCCACCTACAAGGACGCGATCGCCTTCATCGTCATCCTCGCCGTTCTCTTCGTCATGCCGGGCGGACTGTTCGGCAAGGCCAGCGTGGAGCGCGTGTGATGCTGAAAGCCGTCCTCGCGCCCCGTGTCGCCGTGCCGCTCGTTCTCGCCGTGCTGGTGGTCGGCCTGTCCTTCGCCCTGCCCTCCAACTTCTACCTGCGGGTCGCAGCACTTGTGTGGATCTCGGCGCTCGCCGTGATCGGGCTGAACCTCCTGATGGGCTATGCCGGCCAGGTCAGCCTCGGCCATGCCGGTTTCTTCGGCATCGGCGCCTATGCGGTCGCCGTGCTGCCGGCGCAATTCTCCCTGCATCCGCTCATCGCCGCCCTTGCCGGCGCGGTCGTGGCCGGGCTGGTCGCGTTCCTCGTCGGGCGGCCGATCCTCAGGCTCAAGGGGCACTATCTGGCGGTGGCGACGCTCGGCTTCGGCATGCTGATCGCCATGACGATCTCCAACGAGGCGTGGCTGACGGGCGGGCCCGACGGCATGCCGGTGGAGCGGCTGACGCTGTTCGGCTGGCGGGTGCGCGGCGCCGACACCTGGTACTGGATCACCGGCGGGCTGCTCGTCATCGGCGCGTGGATCGCCGGAAACCTGGTGGCCAGCCCGACGGGCCGGGCATTGCGGGCGCTGCACGATTCGGAAGTCGCGGCGCGGGTCGCCGGCATCGACGTGGCGCGGGCCAAGCTGACCGTCTTCGTCATCTCCGCCGTCTATGCCGCGGTCGCGGGAGCGGCACTTGCCCTGGTCAACGGCTTCGTCACGCCGGACAAGGCGAATTTCATGCATTCCATCGAGCTGGTGACGATGGTCGTGCTCGGCGGCATGGGCTCGATCCTGGGCTCCGTCGCAGGGGCTGCGATCCTCGTCGTGCTGCCGCAGGTGCTGACCAGCTTCCACGACTACGAGCACATGGTGCTCGGCCTGATCATGATGGTGATCATGATCGTGCTGCGCTCCGGCATCGTGCCCGGCCTTGCAAGCCTGTTCCGGGGGAGACGCAAATGAACGCCCCCAACACTCCCCTGCTGGCGGTCGAGGAGATCGGCATCTCCTTCGGCGGCGTGAAGGCCGTCGACCATGTCTCCTTCACCGCCAGTCCCGGCGAGGTGTTCTCGATCATCGGCCCGAACGGCGCCGGCAAGACGACGCTCTTCAACCTCGTTTCCGGCGTCTACCAGCCGAAGACGGGCAGCGTCCGGCTGGCCGGCGACACCGTGACGGCGCTGGGGCCGAACCGGCTGGCGGCACGCGGGCTGTCGCGCACCTTCCAGAACCTGCAGGTCTTCTTCCGCATGAGCGCGCGGGAAAACGTCATGGTCGGCCGGCACCTGAAGGAAAAGCGCGGACTGCTCGCCCATCTGCTGGCATTGCCCTCCACCGGCCGGCAGAACCGGGAAAGCGCGGAACACGCCGACCGGCTGCTCGCCCGGGTCGGGCTTTCCGACTATGCCGACACGGCGGCGTCGAACATGCCCTATGGCGCGCTGAAACGGCTGGAGATCGCCCGGGCGCTCGCCGCCGAACCGAAGGTGCTCCTGCTCGACGAGCCGGCGGCCGGCTGCAATCCGGTCGAGACGGAGGAGATCGAGCGGCTGATCCGCAAGATCGCCGACGAGGGCGTCGCGGTGGTTCTGGTCGAGCATGACATGAAACTCGTCATGCGCATTTCCGACCGCATCCTGGTGCTCGACCAGGGCCGCATGCTGGCCGAGGGCGGCGCCGCCGAGATCCGCTCCAACCCGAAGGTCATCGAGGCCTATCTTGGAACCCATGGCACGCGGGAGGCCAACCTTGCGCTCGACTGATCCGCTGCTTCGCGTCGACACACTGCGCTCCGCCTACGGGCGGATCGAAGCCCTGCACGGCGTCTCGCTCCAGGTCGATGCCGGCGAGATCGTCGCCCTTGTCGGCGGCAACGGCGCCGGCAAGACGACATTGCTGCGCACCCTCTCCGGCGTCCAGCCGATGAGCGGCGGCGGCCTCTCCTTCGAGGGACGCGACATCTCGCGGGCAAGCCCGCATGCGCGCGTCGCCGCCGGCATCGCCCAGGTGCCGGAAGGGCGGCAGATCTTCGCCCCGCTTGCCATCGAGGACAATCTCCGGCTCGGCGCCTACTTGCGCAAGGACGCGGAGATCGCGGCGGATCTTGCCCGGGTCTACGACCTCTTCCCGGTGCTGAAGGAACGGCGGCGGAACCCGGCGGGCGGGCTTTCCGGCGGCCAGCAGCAGATGCTCGCCATCGGGCGGGCCCTGATGAGCCGGCCGAAGCTCTTGCTCCTCGACGAGCCGTCGATGGGACTTGCCCCGGTGCTGGTCGACCAGGTGTTCGAGATCATCACAAGGCTCAACCGCGAGGACGGGGTGACGGTGTTCCTCGTCGAACAGAACGCCTTCGCGGCGCTTTCCATCGCAACGCGCGGCTATGTCATCGAGACGGGCGAGATCGCCATGGAGGGCAAGGGATCCGACCTTCTGGCCGACGACCGGGTGCGCGAGGCCTATCTCGGCGTGTGAGCCAACGTCAGAAGATGCCGCTGGCGCGCTGCAGCGCGCGCACATAGGCGGTGATCGCCGCAACCTCCTGCGGCGTCACATCGGGCACGGCCGGCATGTCGCCGAAGCTCCAGTGATGCTGGCGCACGCCGCGCGCGGCGGCGAGGAAGAACGCGCCATCGGCATGATGGCCGGGTTCGTAGATCATGTGGACGAGCGGCGGCGCGATACCGGCGCGCCCGGCGGCATTCGCGCCGTGGCAGCTGGCGCAACTCGCGTCGAAGAGCTCCCTGCCCCGCGCAAGCTCCCCGGACAGCTCCGGCACGGTGACGCTTGCCATCGGCGTGCCGCTCCCGGTCGTCGTCCTTCCCGCGTCGCCGCCGGACAGAAGATAGGCGCCGCCCGCGATTGCAAGCAGCGCGACGGCACCCGAAAGCAGAACCAACGGCCTCATCGCCCGCCGCCCCGCGTCCCGGCGCCCTCCGGCAAGGGGCCGCCGGCAAGATCCTCGAGGATCGGGCAATCGGGCCGCTCGTCACCGTGGCAGCACTGGACGAGGCGCTTGAGCGTCGCCTTCATGCCCTGCAGTTCGACGATCTTGCGCTCGACCTCGCCGATCTTCTGGGTGGCGACGGCCCGCACGTCGGCACTGGCCCGGTGCTCGTCCTCGTAGAGCGAGAGCAGCGCGCGGCATTCCTCGATGGTGAAGCCGAGGCTGCGCGCCCTTTGCAGGAAGCGCAGGCGATGCACGTCCGTCTGCGAATAGTCGCGATAGCCATTGGCGGCCCGCGCCGGACGGATCAGCGCGATGTCCTCGTAATAGCGGATGGTCTTGGGCGGCAGGTTCGCACGTGCCGCAGCGTCGCCGATATTCATGGGAGGCGTTCCGGTCGGGTGATCGTCTCCCCCATGTGAGCCTTCCACCAACTGGAAGGTCAAGGGGCTACTGCATGGTTCGCCGACCCGCAGGGCTCGAGCGGCGACCGGACAGCTAGATCCCCATCCGGTCGAGGAGACGGTAGGCAAGCACGGACGGCGCCAGGAACCAGGGATTGCCGGTGTAAAAGGGGCGCGTCGGGAAGGCTAGGCCGTCGAAGGCGGTCGCCCCTTGCGAAAGCCCCGCCGCCTGCTGGCCCATGCGCATGCCGAGATAGCTCGCCATGCCGACGCCGGAGCCGCAATAGCCCATGGCGTAGTGGAGCCCCTCGTCGTTTCCGATATGCATCATCTCGTCGAACGTGTAGGCGACGTAACCGACCCAGGAATGGGAGACACGGGTGCCGGTCAGCCGCGGAAACAGGCGGATCAGCTCGTCATGCAGCCGGACGGCGCTCTTTTTCGGGTCCGTCTCGGAAAGCGACACCCGTCCGCCGAACAGGATGCGGCGGCGGTCGGGCGACGGCCGGTAGTAGTAGACGACCCGGCGCGTGTCGCAGAGCATGCGATCCGTCGGCAGCACCTCGTCCATCACCGCCTGCGGCAGCTCCTCCGTCGCGATCACATAGGAACCGATCGGGATCACGCGCCGCCGGTGCCAGGGGCTGAGCGGTCCGCTGTAGCCGTTGGTGGCGAGGACCACCTTCTGCGCGAAAAGCGTGCCGCGCGCCGTGGTCAGGCGAAAACCGCCGGCCGCCCGCTCCAGTCCCCCGACGGGGCAATGGGAGACGATGCGCGCGCCCACCCGCTCAGCCGCACCCAGAAGCCCGGCGTGGTAGCGCCCCGGGTCGACGCTGGCGACGCGCGGATAGACGGCGCCGCCGTAATAGGCGTCGGTGCCGATCTCCGCATGCTGGTCGGCACGCCCGACCGTGTAGGCGCCGGTATCCAGCACCGGATGCGGGCTCTCCAGTTCGCGCCGCATCGCCTCGAAGCGACCCGGCGTGTGCGCGCCGTGGAAGCGGCCGCAGACGGAAAAGCCGCAATCGATCCCTTCCTCAGCGACGAGCCGGCCGACGTAATCGCGCGAGGCCTCCCCTTCCTTGAGGATCGCCGCCGCCCGGTCACGGCCGTGGCGACGAACCAGCGTCGCGAAATCCGGCTTCACAGAGGTGGAGATCTGTCCGCCATTGCGGGTGCTGCAGCCGAAGCCGGCGGCCTCCGCGTCGAGCACCAGCGTTGTCGCACCGGCGCGCGCCGCAGCTATCGCCGCGTTGAGGCCGGTATAGCCGGCGCCGACCACAGCCACGTCGACCCGCTCCGGCAGCGGCGCGCGCGCGGCTTCGGCATCGATGGCCGGCGGCGGCGTCTCGTCCCACCAGTAGGGCTGCGGCCTGAAATCGGGCGTGAAGATATCGCTCATGAAAGGGGTATCCGGTCGCTCGCGTGGTCTTCAAGGATCATGTCCGCGCCCTTCTCCCCGACCATGATCGCCGGTGCGTTGGTGTTGCCCGAGATCACGGTCGGGAAGATCGAGGCATCGACGATACGCAGGCCCGCGAGCCCGTGCACGCGCAAACGCTGGTCGACAACGTCCACCTTCGGATCAGGCCCCATCCGGCAGGTGCTGACGGGATGGAACACGGTGCCCGAGCGGGCGCGGATGTCGGCGACGAGATCCTCCTCCGACCGCACCTGCGGCCCGGGCAGGATCTCCTGCGCGATCACATCGGCAAAGGCCGGCGTCGCGGCAAGGGTGCGCAGGAAGCGCGCGCCCTCCAGCATTTCCTGCAGGTCGTGATTGGTCGAGAGATAGTTCGGGTGGATCGCCGGCGGTTCGAACGGGTCGGCGGAGCGGATTTCCAGATGGCCGCGGCTCGTCGGCCGGGTCGGCTGGATGCCGAGGAGAAATCCGGGGAACGGGTCCGGGCTCATCAGCGGCCGCTTGCCCGGCGGCGCCTTTGTGTAGCTCACCGGCGAGAAGAAGAGCTGCATGTTGGGCCGGGCAAGTTCGGGCCTTGTGCGGAAGAAGCCGCCGCCCTGGTTGACGCCGAGCGAGAGCGGCCCGCGCCGCATCAAGACATAGCGCAACCCGTGCCAGAGCTTGCCGATGAGCGGGCCGAGCTGCTGGTTCAGCGTCGGCACTTTCGAACGGTAGAGATAGTCGAGCCCCAGATGGTCTTGCAGATGCCGGCCGACGCCGGGCAGCTCGTGCCGCACCTCGATGCCCTTGCTCGAGAGCAGCGCCGCCGGACCGACGCCGGAGAGCTGCAGCAATTGCGGCGAGTTGACCGCGCCGGCGGCAAGGATCACCTCGCGCGCGGCATATGCCGTCCGCTTTTCTCCCTTGCGCATGTATTCGATGCCGGTGGCGCGGGTGCCCTCGAAGAGGATCCGTGTCGCATGCGCATGGGTCTCGACACGCAGGTTGGCCCGCCCCCGCGCCGGGCGCAGATAGGCGCGTGCCGCCGACATGCGGAAGCCGTCCCTGGCCGTGTTCTGGTAGAGCCCGACGCCTTCCTGGTCGGCACCGTTGAAGTCCGGATTGCGCTTCAGGCCGGCCTGCTCGCCGGCGGCGAGATAGGTCTGGCACATCGGGTGCAGGTCGCGTGCCAGGGTGGCGACGTGAAGCGGCCCCTCGCCGCCGCGCCAGTCGTCGGCACCGGCATCGTTGGTCTCGGACTTGCGGAAATAAGGCAGCACGTCGTCCCAGCCCCAGCCGGGGTTGCCCATCGTCTTCCAGTCCTCGTAATCCTGCTGCTGGCCGCGGATATAGACCATGGCGTTGATCGACGACGATCCGCCGAGCACCTTGCCGCGCGGCCAGTAGGAGGTTCGCCCGCCGAGGCCGGGATCGGGCTCGGTCGTGTACATCCAGTTGATGCGCTTGTCGTAGAAGGCCTTGCCGTAGCCGATCGGCATCCAGATCCAGAAGTTGAGATCGCTGCCGCCGGCCTCCAGCAGCAGCACGCTGTAGCGGCCGCCGGCGCTCAGCCGGTCGGCCAGCACGCAGCCGGCCGAACCGGCGCCGACGATGATGAAGTCGACTTTTGTCATGGCGGCAGGGCTGGCCTTCAGGAGGTGGTCTTGTCCCGCTGGACGAGGATCGAAAGCAGCGCCAGCAGGCTCGAACCGAGCATCAGGACGAAGGAGACGGCATTGAGCACCGGCGTCGAGCCGACCTTCACCATGCGATCATACATGGTCACCGTCAGCGGCGCCTCGGAGCCGACGAGGAACAGCGTCGTGTTGAAGTTCTCGAAGGAGACGAGGAAGGCGACGATGCCGGCCGCGATCATCGCCGGACGCAGGAAGGGCAGCGTGATGGTGGCGAGCACCCGCGCCCGGCTGGCGCCGAGATTGAGGGCCGCCTCCTCCATGGCGATGTCGAACTTCTTCAGCCGGGCGACGATCACCAGCGAGGTGATGGTGACGATGAAGGAGAACTGGCCGAGCACGACGAGCACGATGCCGGGCCGCAGGAAGGACAGTTCGATGCCCGTCGTCGTCTCGATGAAATTGGCCACCGTGCTCGCCAGCACCAGGATCGAGATGCCGAGGATGACGCCGGGAATGACCAGCGGCACGATCATCACGATGTAGAGCGCGTTCTTGCCCGGGAAATTGCCGCGCACGAACAGGAAGGCGTTGCAGGTGCCCACGAACACCGACAGCACCGAGACGCATGCGGCGATGACGAAGGAATAGTAGAGCCCGCGCAGCAGCCGGCGGTCGTGGAACATGCCGAGCTTGGGCTCCGTGTCGGAGAAGAACCAGTCGAGCGTGAAGCCCTGCCAGGGGAGCGACGGAAACAGGGAATCGTTGAAGGCGAAGGTGCCGGCGGCAACCAGCGGGGCCGCCAGGAAGACGAAGAAGGCCGCCAGATAAAGGCGATAGCCGATGAGGAAAAGGCCGGGGCGCGCGCTGTTGATCATGATCTCAGCTCCGCGCGACGGTGGTGGCAAGGCTCTGTCCCGACAGCTTCAGGCCGAGCCAGACGACGAGCGAGGTGAAGGCCAGCAGCAGGAAGCCGAAGGCCGCCCCGGACTCCCAGTTGTAGCGGGTGATGAACTGGTCGTAGATCTGCTCGGTGAACCAGCTCGAATTCTTGCCGCCGAGCAGGATCGGCGTCAGGTAGCTGCCCGCCGTCAGCATGAAGGTGACGATGCAGCCGGAGACGATGCCCGGCATGGCGTAGGGGATGATGATCCGGCGCAGCACGGTGAAACCGTTGCCGCCGAGATTGTAGCCGGCCTCGATCATGGCGTTGTCCATGCCATCAAGGGTCGAGACGAGCGGCACGATCATGAACAGGATCACCGTGTAGACGAGCCCCATCACCACGGTGGCGTCCGAGTAGAGGAACTCGACCGGTCCGCCGGCAAGCCCGCTCCACTGCAGCACGGAGGAGACGACGCCGGTTTCGCGTAGGAGCAGGATCCAGCCGAAGGCGCGGATCAGGTCGCTGACCCAGAGCGGGATCAGGATCACCAGGAAGAGCGCGCCCCGGGTCCGGTTGCCGGCGATCTTGGCGATGTAATAGGCGACGGGAAAGCCGATGACGAGGGCGAGCGCGGTGACCAGCAGCGACATGGAGCCGGTGCGAATCAGCGTGTTCCAGTAGATCGGCTCCTGGGCGAAATCGATATAGTTGCCAAGGCCGTATTCATAGACGCGCGGCGCCACCTTCTCGCGCAGCGACAGCACCACCATGCCGGCATGCGGCAGCGCGATCAGCAGCACGATCCACAGCGTGAACGGCGCGAAGAGCAGGATCAGCGAAAGGCGCCTGATGTCACGGGCATTGGTCATGCGGCGCTCTCCGCGGCAAAGCAGCGGGTCTGGGCATGGGCCCAGGACAGTCGCACCGCCTCGCCGGGGCGCAGGTCCTCCGGGCCGCCGGTCAGCACCACGTCGGCCTCGATCAGCGCGTCCTGGGCACCGCGCACCAGCACCCGGCTGTTGGCGCCGTTGAAGAGCAGGCTGTCGACCCTGCCCTCGATGACATTGCGCCCGTCCGTGTCCGGCAACGCCTCGCCGGCCCGCTCGGCGCGGATGAACTCGGGGCGCACGAAGAGCTCCACCCCGCCCTCGCCGGCAAGCGGGCTGCGCCCGGCCGCAGCTCCCACCAGCGGCAACCCGCCCTGCGTCTCGACCCGCACCTCCTCGCCGGAGCGCGACAGGATGCGGCCCGACCAGCGGTTGCTGTCGCCGACAAAGCCGGCGACGAAGGCCGTGTCGGGGTTGTGATAGAGCGCCTGGGGCGTGCCGATCTGGTCGAAGCGCCCCTTGTTCATGATCGCCACATAGTCCGACATGACAAGCGCCTCGGACTGGTCGTGGGTGATGTAGATGAAGGTCGTGTTGAACTGGTGCTGCAAGAGTTTCAGCTCGATTTTCATCGCCTCGCGCAGCTTCAGGTCGAGCGCGCCGAGCGGTTCGTCGAGCAGCAGCACGTCCGGGTCGAGCACCATGCAGCGGGCGATGGCGATGCGCTGCTTCTGGCCGCCCGACAGCTGGTGGATCTCGCGGTTCGCCACATCCGGCAGCGCGATGCGGGCGAGCACGTCCTTGACCTTGCGGTCGATCTCGGCCCTTGGCACCCGGTTGCAGCGCAGGCCGTAGGCGATGTTCTCGTAGACATTCATCATCGGGAACAGCGCCAGGTGCTGGAACACCATCTTGACGTTGCGCCTGTTCGGCGGGGTGTTGAGGACCGAACGCCCCTTGATGCGGATGTCGCCCGCGCCCGGCTCCTCGAAGCCGGCGATCATGCGCATCAAGGTGGTCTTGCCGCAGCCGGACGGTCCGAGAATGGAGAAGAAACAGCCGTTGGGGATCTCGAAACTCACATCCCTGACCGCCTGCACGGAGCCGTAATTCTTGGAAACGCCGATGCATTCGAGATCATGGGGCGCGGTCGATGTCATGCGGGAGCTCGCTCGGTTGCTTCGGATCGCGGACGCCGGTTCTTGCGCCGCTTCTTGCGGAGGGGCACCGGCGCGAAGGGGCTGATGCGCAAGGGGCGCCGGACGGGACCAGTCGGGGAACCAAGGACCCGGCACGCAAGCCTTGCGCGCCGGGCCGGTCGGGACATCGGCGTCAGTTGGACGTCGCCGCCTGGATCTTCTCGAGCGTCTTGCCTTCCATGTCCTCGACACCGGGAGGAATGTTGGCGAAGAACTTGAGATTGTCGATATCGGCCGCGGTGAAGGCCGCCTTGACCGCTTCCTGCTTGTCCTCGGGAAGCAGCTCCTGGGCGCCCTTGATCGAGGCGAGCGCGCCGGTGCTTGCCGACATCAGCTTGACGATCTCCGGCTGCAGCACGAAGTTGATCCACTTGTAGGCGGCATCGTCCGCCTCGCCCTTGCGCGGGATCGCAAACGTGTCGATCCAGGCGAGCGCGCCGGTTGCCGGCGGCACGAAGACGATGTTCTTGTTCTCGCCATAGAGCTTGAAGGCGGTGGAATCCCACGTCTCCGACGCGACGATCTCGCCCGAAAGCATCATCGCAGAAAGGTCGTCGCCGCCCTTCCAGTAGGCCTTGATGTTGTCCTTGCAGGCGATCAGCTTGTCGGCGACCTTGTCGAGCAGTTCCTGGTACTTGCCGAGATTCGCGTAGGTGGCGAAGGGATCCTCGCCCATGGCGAAGGCCGTGCCGAGCAGGATCGTGCGGCGCAGGCGCATCGAGGTCTTGCCCTTGTAGGCCGGATCGCAGAGGTCGGCCCAGCTCTTCAGGTCGGGCGCCTTGGTCTTGTCGACCATGATGCCGGACGTGCCCCACTGGTGCGGCACGGCATAGACACCGCCGTCGATGGTGGTGTTGGCCTTCACGCCGTCGAGCAGCTTCGGCTCCATGTTGGAGGTGTCGATCTGCGACAGGTCGAGCGGCTTGTAGATGTCGTATTCGAGCTGCACGGCGTAGATGCGGTCATGGCTCGGCTGGGCGAGATCGAAGCCGGCGCCGCCGGTGGCGCGCAGCTTGGCGATCATTTCCTCGTTGTTGGAGAAGGTCACCTCGACGTCGATGTCCGGGTATTTCTCCTCGAACAGGCGGATCACTTCCTCGGGCGCATAGGAGCCCCAGGTCAGCAGGCGCAGCGTCTCCGCATTCGCCGCACCCGACATCAGGGTCGCGACGAGCGCCCCGGCAAGAGTTGCTTTCAAACGCATTTCCAAGACCTCCCATTGGGGCCGCGCCGAAGAAGGACCTCCCCGCCCGTGGCAGCCACTGGGAGAAAGCTTAGTGAGGCATTGGACTGTGTCATATATCCATTATCGACCTTTCATGAGGGCCAATTCCGCTCTTCTACAGGACCACCCCCGTGCCACTCCAGAACCGGCTCAGCCGGATGGCGGCCAGCCGCGCAAGGCCTCGGCCGCACGGTGAATGTCGAGCGGGGTCGAGCTGCCAAAACCGATGACCACCCCCTTTTCCGCGACCGGCTGCAGGCAGTAGCGGGAAATCGGCGCCAGCAGCACGCCGCGCTCGGCCGCAGCCGCAACGGCCCGATCCTCGCCGACGGGCCCGGGCAGCAGGCCGATCGTGTGAAAACCGCCCGATGTGGGCTGGACGTCCAGCTTTCCGGCGAACGGCGCGAAAGCCTCGATCAGCGCCGCGTGGCGCTCCTCGTAGACCTGGCGCATGGCGCGGATGTGGGTGGCGAAAAGCCCCTCTTCCATGAAATCGGCGATCATCGCCTGCGGCGCCGTCGGCACGCCGCTCAGCCAGGAGACGCTCATCTGCGAGAACGTCTCCACAAGGCCGCGCGGCGACAGGATGAACCCGACCCTGAGCGAGGGAAACAGCGACTTGGAGAAGGTCCCGACATAGATCACCCGTTCCTGGGTATCGATGCTCTTCAGCGGCGGCTGCGGCTGGTTGGAGAAGGTGAACTCGCCGTCGTAGTCGTCCTCGACGATCAGCGCATCGCTGTCTTCCGCCGCCTCCAGCAACTCCAGCCGGCGGGCAAGGCTCATCACATGGCCGAGCGGCTGCTGGTGGGAGGGCGTGACGAAGGCGAGGCGGAAATGCGGCGCCTTGTCGAGCCCGTCGGCAACCACGAGGCCCTGCTCGTCGATGGCCACCGGCACGAGATCCGCGCCATTCGAGACAAGCGCATTGCGGGCGCCGATCGCGCCGGGGTTCTCGAACCAGACCCGATCGCCGGGATTGAGCAGCAGGCTGCTGATCAGGGAGAAAGCCTGCTGCGCGCCGCCAACAACGAAGATCTGCTCCGGATCGCACTTGATGCCGCGCATGGCGTTGAGATGGGTGGCGATGGCCGCGCGCAACCGCGACAGGCCGAACGGCTCGCCATAGCCCATCACTTCCTGGCGGTCGGCGCGCCAGTGACGGGCCGACAGCCGCGCCCAGTGCGCCATGGGAAAGACATCGAGCGCCGGCAGCGCGGTGATGAAGGGCTGCATGCGGTGCGGCAACCGTCCGCGCGGGGCGAAATGGCGGGTGGCATGGCGGGTCGCGTGCGACAGGCGCGGCCGGGTGACCGTGTGCGGGTCTTCGGAGCGCGGCGCACGGGTGACCCGCTGCCCCTGCAGGGCGGTGCTGACATAGGTGCCGGCGCCGATGCGCGCCTCCAGGAGCCCCTCGGCGATCAGGCGGTCGATGGCATTGCTCACGGTGGTTCGCGACAGGTCGAGCTCGGCCGCCAACGTCCGGCTCGCCGGCAGCCGCTCGCCGGCCTTGACGCCGCCGGTCAGGATGATGTCGCGCAGCGCCATGTAGAGCTGGACGCTGACCTTGCGCCCCGCCGCGCGGTCGATGCGGATCGAGGAGAGCAGCGCGCCGGCCTGGGTTTTCATCTGGCTTCGTTCCCCGTTTCCGCCGGCTCCACGGTCCGCCAGGAACCGCACGGCTTTCAAATTGGTCCGCCTGAATCATCAAAATGGACCTTATCTCCCGGCCAATCGACAATAAAGTGCAGGCTCATCAAACGGCCCGTCGGCGGCCTGCCTTCCGAGGACATCATGAAGATTGCCAGGATCGAGACCTTCACCACGCAGTTCGTCTGTTTCGTGCGGGTGACGACGGACAGCGGCGCGACCGGCTGGGGCCAGGTCGCGCCCTACAATGCCGACATCACCGCAAAGGTGCTGCACCGCCAGGTCGCCCCTTACGCGCTCGGTGCCGACGCTCTCGACATTGCCGGTCTCGTCGACATCATTCCCGAGCGCGAGCACAAGTTCCCCGGCTCCTATGTGGCGCGCGCCATGGGCGGGCTCGACACCGCGCTGTGGGACCTGCGCGGGCGGCTGGAGGAAAAGCCGGTCTGCGCGCTGATCGGCGGCACGCCCGGCCGGGTCCGCGCCTATGCCTCGTCGATGAAACGCGACATCACGCCGGCGGACGAGGCGGTTCGCTTCCAGCGGCTGCGCGATGCACATGGCTTCGATGCCTTCAAGTTCCGCGTCGGCGCGGAATGCGGGCGCGACATCGACGAGTGGCCGGGGCGCACCGAGGAGATCGTGCCGACGATCCGCCGGGCGCTCGGCGATACCGCCACGCTTCTGGTCGATGCCAATTCGGGCTTCTCGCCGGCGCGCGCCATCGAGGTCGGCCACATGCTGCAAGACCACGGCGTCGCCCATTACGAGGAGCCCTGCCCTTACTGGGAATACGGGCAGACGAAACAGGTGACCGACGCGCTCGACATCGACGTGACGGGCGGCGAACAGGACTGTTCGCTCGTCGACTGGCGGCGGATGATCGGGGACCGCGTCGTCGACTTCATCCAGCCGGACATCTGCTATCTCGGCGGGCTGACGCGCACGCTCCAGGTGACGGAGATGGCGGCGGCTGCCGGCATTCCCTGCACGCCGCATTGCGCCAACCTTTCCATGGTGACGCTGTTCACCATGCACCTGCTGCGGGCGATCCCCAATGCCGGCAAGTATCTGGAGTTCTCCATCGAGGTCGAGGACTACTACCCCTGGCAGGAGGGGCTCTTTACCGCCTCCCCCTATGCGATCACCGACGGCCATGCGACGGTCACCGACGCCCCCGGCTGGGGTGTCGAGGTCTCGCCCGAATGGCTGGCGAAAAGCGACCACCAGACCAGCGAAGCGGAAGGCTGAACCATGAGCGCTCACAGCGAACTCGTCGCACAGGTCCGGCGTACGGGCACACTCCTCGACCTCCCCTCAGGGTTCTATCTCGATGGCGGTTTCCAACCGGCCGCCTCGGGGCGGGTGATGGAAAGCCTCGACCCGGGCCGCGGCGCGGCCTTCGCCAGCTTCGCGCGGGGTGATGCCGGCGACGTCGCCACCGCCGTCGCCAGCGCCCGGCATGCCTTCGAGACCGTGTGGCGGGACATGGCGCCGGCGGAGCGCGGCCGGATCCTTGCCCGCGCCGCGCAACTGATCCTTGCCGAGGCGGACCGGCTTGCCATCGCCGAATGCCTCGACAGCGGCAAGACGCTCAACGAGGCGGAAGGCGACGTGCGCGGGGCGGCGCGCGCCTTCGAATATTACGCGGGCGCCTGCGACAAGCTGGAGGGGAAGACCTTCCCGCTCGGCGCCGGCTATCTCGGCTATTCGCTGCATGAGCCGGTCGGCGTCACCGCCCATGTGATCCCGTGGAACTATCCGATCTCGACGGCGGCGCGCGGCCTTGCGCCGGCGCTCGCCGCCGGCTGCACAGTGGTCGCCAAGCCGGCCGAGCAGACCCCGTTCACCGCCCTGATGCTGGCCGATATCCTCACCCGCGCCGGCCTGCCCGCCGGCGTCTGCAACGTGGTGACGGGCACCGGCTCGGAGGCCGGCGCACCGCTCGTCGCCCATCCGGACGTTGCCCATGTCACCTTCACCGGCTCGGTCGCCACCGGCCAGCAGGTGATGCGCTCGGCGGCCGACCACGTCACCCGGCTGGTGCTGGAACTAGGCGGCAAGTCGCCCGTCATCGTGCTTGCCGACTGCGACAGGGAGGCGGCGCTTTCCGGCGTCATGGGGGCGATCTTCGAGAATGCCGGGCAGATCTGCTCGGCCGGCTCGCGCCTCGTCATCGAGCGCTCCATCGCCGACGGCTTCCTTGAGGAGCTGGTGGCACGGGCACGCCGGCTGAGCCTCGGCCACGGCTTGCGAAACCCGGACATGGGCCCGGTCAGCTCGGCCGAGCACCTTGCGAAGATCGCCGGCTTCGTCGAGCGGGCGAAGGCACGCGGCGCGGAAATCCTCACCGGCGGCGCGGCCACGACCGACCCGGAGACCGGCCAGGGCTGGTTCTTCGAGCCGACCATCGTCGCCGACCGGCCGGCCGGTGACGAACTGGTGCAGGAGGAGGTCTTCGGCCCCGTCCTGACGGTGCAGATCGCGGATGACGCGGAGCACGCGCTGGAGCTCGCCAACGGCACGGCTTTCGGCCTCGTCGCCGGCATCTACACGCGCGACCACGGCACGGCGCATCGCCTCGCCCGCCGCCTCGACGCGGGGCAGGTGTTCATCAACGAGTATTTCGCCGGCGGCATCGAGGTGCCGTTCGGCGGCACCAAGCTCTCCGGTTTCGGCCGGGAAAAGGGGCTTGAGGGGCTTTTGAGCTACTGCCGGACGAAGAGCGTCGCCGCCAAGCTGTAGCTCGGCTCTATCCCTCCCTGAAGCCCTTCAGGAAAGCGGTCAGGTTGTCGCCCAGCGCATCGCAGAGATAGCCGCCTTCCTGGACGATCACCGTCGGCAGGCCGATCCCGGCGCAGCGCGCGCCGATCGCCGCGAACCCGCCGGTGGAAACGGTGAGGCCGCCAAAGGGATCGCCCTCGAACGCATCGAGCCCGAGCGCAACGACAAGGGCCCCCGGCGCGAAGGCGCGGATGCGCCTGATGGCGACATCGAGCGCGGCGAGAAACGGCTCGTCGCCGGATCCGCGCGGCAGCGGCAGGTTGAGGTTGCAGCCGAGCCCCGCCCCCTCGCCCCGTTCCGAGGCATGCCCCCAGAAGAAGGGATAGAAGCGCACCGGGTCGGCGTGGATCGAGACGGTCAGGACATCGCCCCGGCCGTAGAAGATGCCTTGCGTGCCGTTGCCGTGATGCAGGTCGACGTCGAGGATGGCGACGCGGTCATGGGTTCGGCGCAGCTCCTGGGCGGCGATGGCCGAATTGTTCAGAAAGCAGAAGCCGCCAGCGAGATCGGCGAAGGCGTGATGGCCCGGCGGGCGGCTCAGCGCATAGACCGCCTCTTCGCCGCCAGCCACCATGCGCGCGGCATGGACTGCGGTCTGGGCGCTCCAGTAGGCGGCTTCCCAGGTCCCGCCCGAGATCGGGCAGGCCGTGTCGGCCATGTGATAGCCGGCCTGACCGACGGCCGATGCCGGATAGGAAAAGTCCCGGCGGTCGGGGTGGATATTGGGCACCACTTCGGGCGAGGCATCGGGTATGCGCTGCCAGCGCGTGAAGATCGTCTCCAGGAACTGCAGGTATTCGGGCGTGTGGACGGCAGCCAGCGGCCCCGCCCCGTGATCGTCGGGTGCGACCTCGCCAAGGCCGGCTGCGCGGGCGCCGGCCAGCAGGCGGTCGATGCGGCCGGGCACTTCCGGGTTGGGCTGCGGCGCGCCGGAGGAGAGGAAATGGCGCGGGTCGTGCCGGCGCTGGGTTTCGGAGAATACGAGTTTCATGCAGGTTTCCGTCTGGTTGGCGAGTGCCGGCCCTGTCCGGTCAGGATCACGGCCTGCTGTGTTCCATCTTTGAAGCTGCGCGAAAGACCGCCCTAGAACGCGACCTTGTCGCCTCCCTTGAGATCGAGCATGGCGCGGGCGTCGGCCGGCGTCGCGATCTCGTAGCCAAGGCCCTCAAGGACCCGGCGGATGCGCGCGACCTGATGGGCGTTGTCGGGCGCCAGCGCACGGCCCGCACCGTCGGTGAGGCTGTCCTCCAGGCCGACGCGGGCGTTGCCGCCCATGACGACGCCCATGGTGGCAAGCCGCATCTGGTGCCGGCCAGCCGCCAGTACCGAGAAGCGGTAGGCATCGCCGAGCAGCCGGTCGGCGGTCGCCTTCATGAACAGGAGGCTTTCGGGACCGGCATCAATGCCGCCGAGAATGCCGAGCACGAACTGGACGAAGACGGGCGGCCGCACGAGACCCTTCCTGAGAAACCAGGCCAGGGTCTGGATATGACCGGCGTCGTAGCACTCGAACTCGAAGCGCGTGCCGCATCCCTCGCCGAGATCCGCAAGAATGGTCTCGATGTCGGCGAAGGTGTTCTTGAAGACCACATCGCGTGTCGCCTCAAGGAATCCCTTCTCCCAGCCATGGGTCCAGGTCTCGTGACGGGCGGCGAGCGGGAAGATGCCGAAATTCATCGACCCCATGTTGAGCGAGCACATTTCCGGTCGCGCCGCGCGGGCCGGCGCCAGCCTTTCGTCCAGCGTCATCTGCGAGGAGCCGCCGGTGGAGATGTTGACGACGGCGTCCGTGCCCTGCCGGATGCGCGGCAGAAAGCCCATGAAATGCTCCGGGCTGGCGCTCGGCCTGCCGGTTTCCGGATCACGGGCATGGACATGCAGGATCGCAGCGCCCGCGCGTGCCGCGCCCAGCGCCTGCGCGGCCATCTCGTTCGCCGTCACCGGAAGGTGCGGGCTCATGGTCGGGGTGTGGATCGAACCGGTGAGCGCGCAGGTGAGAATGACCTTGTCCGCCATCCCCGCTCACCCATTGCCGACGGGAAGGCCGAAGCGGGCGGCGAAGGCATCAAGAGAAGCGACAAGCTTCTCCATGATCTCGCCGATATGCTCCTGCGTGACGATCAGCGGAGGGCAGACCATGAAATGATCGCCCGTGCGCCCGCCGCGCGTGCGCCGCGAGTAGATGATCAGGCCGCGCGCGTAGGCTTCCTCGACGAGATGGACATGGGCGTCCATCTCGGGGGGCAGCGGTTCCATCGTGGCCGTGTCGGAAACCAGCTCGAAGGCCAGCAGCAGTCCCTTGCCGCGCACATCGCCAATAAAAGGATAGCGCGCCTTCAGGCCTTCGAGCTCCTCCTTCAGGCGAGCGCCCATCAGGCCGGCGTTCTCGCACAGGCCCTCGCGCTCGATCTCCTCCAGAACGGCAAGCCCGGCGGCGCAGGCGAGCGGATTGCCGGCATAGGTGTAGCCATGCACGAAACCGCCGGAGGCCAGCACCGGCTCGACGATGCGCTCATGGGCGACCATGGCGCCGAGCGGCGCGTAGCCGGCGGCGAATCCCTTGGAGAAGGCAACGATGTCGGGCTTCAGTCCCCAATGCCCCCCGGCCAGGAAGCGCCCCGTGCGCCCTGCCCCGGTCATCACCTCGTCGAGAATGAGGAGAATGCCGAACTCCCGGCAGATTTCCGCGATGCGGGCATAGTAGCTGTCGGGTGCGACCAGCGCCCCGGTCGCGGCCCCGCCGACCGGCTCCATGATGAAGGCCAGCACGGTCTCCGGCCCCTCCGCGAGGATCTTGTCGCGCAGCATGTCCGCATAGCGCAGGCCGCGCGCCTCATGGGTGAGACCGTCCCGGTCGAGATAGCAGGTGGGCGCCGGCACTTTCGGCATCTGGCGCATCATCGGCGCGAAGGGTTCGCTCATCACGTCCATGCCGGTGAGCGCCAGCGCACCGAGCGTCGAGCCGTGATAGGAGGGAAAGCGCGAGATCACCTTCCAGCGCCGCTCCTGGCCGACGGCCAGCGCATGCTGTCGGGCAAGCTTGATGCAGCTCTCCACCGCTTCCGAGCCGCCGGAGACGAAGAAGACGCGGTTCAGCCCCTCGGGCATGCGTTGCGCTGTCGCGGTGGCCAGCCGCTCGGCCGGCTCGTTCTCGAAATGCAGGCGATAGGCGAAGGTCGCCTTGTCCATCTGGGCCCGCATGGCCGCGAGCACGCGCTCGTTGGAATGGCCGATATTGGCGACCATGGCGCCGCTGGAGCCGTCGAGATAGCGCTTGCCGTCGACATCCCAGATGTAGACGCCGCGTGCCTCGGCGACGAGCGGACGCCGTCCCCGGCTTTGATAGAACAGGTTGGAGGCAGGCTGCCGCGCCATGTTCATGGACGGTCCTCGACCGGCACCAGCGCGCAATCGCGCCCACGGATCACCGCGCTGACCCTGTCGCCGCGCCGGAACGGCCGGTCCTCGATCGGGTTGAGCGCCTGCAGGGTGCGACCGGCCACCTCGACGAAATAGCGCGCCGCCTGGCCCTGGTAGTCGACAGCGGTGACCTCGCCAGGCAGGGACAGCGCATCGGCGTGCGGTGTGTCGTCCTCAGCACCCAGGAAGAGCTTTTCAGCGCGCACGACGATATTGGCGGCCGCGCCTTCGCCGATGCCCCGGCTGCGTGCTGCCGGCACAAGGATCTCGCCGATCCCGTCGACGGCGACGGAAACACTCTCGCCGTCGCTTCTGCCGACCCTGCCCTCGACGAGATTGGCATTGCCGAGAAAGCGGGCGACGAAGGCCGAGGTCGGGCTGCGATAGACGTCTTCCGGTGCGCCGACCTGCTCCACATGCCCCTTGCTCATCACCACGATGCGGTCGGACATGGCAAGCGCCTCGGACTGGTCATGCGTGACGAAGATCGTGGTGATGCCGAGATGGACCTGGATGCGCTTCAGCTCCACGCGCATGTCCTCGCGCAGATTGGCATCGAGCGCCGACAGCGGCTCGTCGAGGAGCAGGACATCGGGCTCGATGACGATGGCACGCGCCAGGGCGATGCGCTGCTGCTGGCCGCCTGAAAGCTGGCGCGGGAAGCGGTCGCCCATGTCGGGAAGCTGGACGAGCTCCAGCGCGCGGGCAACCTTCCCGGCGATCTCGCCGCGCGGGATATCGCGGTAGCGCAGGCCGAAGGCGACATTGTCGAAAATCGTCTTGTGCGGAAACAGCGCGTAGTTCTGGAAGACGATGCCGAGGTTCCGCTTGTGGATCGGGGTATGGGTGACGCTGCGCCCCTTGATGACGATCTCGCCCTCGCTCGGCTCCAGCAGGCCGGCGATCATCCTCAGCGTCGTCGTCTTGCCGCAGCCGGAGGGGCCGAGAAGCGTGACGAAGCTGCCTTCCTCGATGTCGAGGTCCATGCGGTGAACCGCCGTCAGCCCGCCGAAGCGCTTGACGATGCCGTTCAGCTGGACGGCGCTGGAATGTTCCATGGTGATGATCCGCGTTGCCCGGAAGGAGTGAGGGCGGACGGGGCGTCGTGCGCCCCGCCCTTGGCGCCTGTGGGAACCGGACCGCTAGTAGCCGCGCTCGACCCGGCTGTAGACGCGGGCCCATTCCTCCTCGTTGCCGTTCCAGTATTCGGCATTGAAGAAGTTGAGCCCTTCGAGCGTCCCGGTCGGATCAAAGGCCGGCAGCGCCTTGACCTTGTCGGAGAGCTCCACCTTGGCCGGATCGAGGGAGGGCGGGTAGTTCTGCCCCTCCGCCACGGCGATCGCCACTTCCGGCTCCAGCATGAAGTTCAGGAGTTCCTCGCAGGCCTCCATCGGGCTGCCCTTGAGCACGAAGATGCATTCCTGCCAGCCGAGGCCGCCGGGCGGGTCGATATAACCGATGTCGTGGCCCTGGTCCTGGAGCGCCTTGATGCGGCCCGACCAGCCTTCGGTGACGTAGATCTCCTCTTCCGCCAAGAGGCTCATCAGCTCCGCACCCGACCCCCAGTATTTGAGCACCAGGTCGCGATTGGCGCGGACGGCATCCCAGACGGCGTCGATGTCGCCGATATTGTTGGGATCCTGGTCGCTCTGCAGCGCGCCGTACCAGATGCGCGTCTTCCAGTCGCTCCAGCCGCCGATCTTGCCCTTGTAGGCGGCGTCGATGAGGATCTTCGCACCCTTCTCCTTCATCTCGTCATCGGAGATGTGCTTGCGGTTGTAGGCGATGCCGGTGGTGCCGTAGTCATAGGGCACGGCGGAGAGCTTGCCGCCGGTGATGTCGCGGAACACATCCTGCAGCGCCGGGATGACGTTGGCGAGGTTGGGGATGTTGTCCTCGTTGAGCTCCGAGGTCAGTTCCAGCCCGTGATAGCGGGCATAGTCGAAGACGCCGGACAGATGGGCGAGGTTGAACTCGCCCGGCTGGCTCGCCCGCACGCGGGCGATGTACTCGTCCGCACCGCCGAACGTGCCGTCGACGACGGCGATGCCGGTCTTCTTCGTGTAGGGATCGAAGGCATGCTGGCGGAAAGCCTCGGAGACGACACCGCCCCAGCCGTCGAAACGCACCTGCTCGGGCGTCGCCGCCCGGGCGAAGTTGCGGAACGGACCTCCCATCACCCCGTAGGCCGCGGCAGAGGCGCCGATGAGGCCGAGCATGGCGCGGCGGCTGACATCCCCGTGGCGGTAGCGGTCGAGCAGTCTTTCGTAGCGTCTGGTATTGTCCATTTCAGGCTCCCGTTTCTGACTGTTGCACCCGCGGGTTTCCCGAGCGGCGGGGCGCGCTCCCTTCAATCAACTTCGCGAGGCGGCCAGCCGGCGCGCGACGCCCATGCCGACGAGCGGCAAGGCCACGGTGACGACGATCATCACCGTGCCGAGCGCGTTGATCTCGGGCGAGATGGAGTTTCGCAGCATGGCGAAGATCTGGGTCGGTACCGTCTCCACGCCGCCCGGCTTCCAGAACATCGTGCCGGTGATGTCGTCGAAGGAGATCGTGAAGGCGAAGAGCATGCCGGCGAAGACGGCCGGCAGCAGCAGCGGCAGGGTGACCGAGAAGAAGGTCTGCAGCGGGTTCGCCCCCAGACTGCGCGCCGCCTCCTCGTATTCCGGCCGGATCGCGACGAGGCGCGCCTGCACCACCAGCAGCACGAAGGGCAGCGTGAAGATGACATGGCCGAGCAGCAGCACCAGGAAGCTGCGCGGCATGTCGAGCCAGCGCAGGAAGAGGAGCAGCGCCACGGCGAGCACCACTTCCGGGATCAGGATCGGCGCGATGAGCAGGGTCGTGATCGTGTTCTTGCCGGGAAAGCGGTAGCGCACCAGCGCCAGCGCGGCGAGGATGCCGAGCACGGTCGAGATGACCGCTGTCAGCGCCGCCAGCAGCAGCGAGACGCGAAAGGCGCGCACGATGGCGTCGTTGTTCCACAGTTCCACGAACCAGCGAAAGCTCAGCCCTTCCATCGGAAAGGAGCCGAACTGCCGGGAGTTGAACGACAGCAGCACCACCACCGCGACAGGCATGAACATGAAGAGATAGACGGCGACGGTGTAGAGCCTGAGGAAAGTCCATCCGGTCATGGCTGTCTCCTCACCCGAACGATCTGGCGATCTGGCCGAGGCCGACCAGGCGGTTGTAGACCATCACCACACTGCCCAGAACGACGAGCAGCACGATCGACAAGGCCGAGCCAAGCGGCCAGTTGAGCTGGGTGATGACGGCCTCGAAGACCAGGTTGGCGAACATCGCCTGGCGCGGCCCGCCGAGCACCAGCGGCGTGATGTAGGTGCCGGCGGCGAGCACGAAGCACAGCAGCCCGCCGGCCGCGAGCCCGGGCAGAGACAGCGGCAGGGTCACTTCCCGGAACGTCTGAAGGTTGGACGCGCCAAGCGAGCGGGAGGCGTCGAGCAGGTTCCGGTCGATCGCGTCGAGGCTCACATAGACGTTGAGCACCATGAAGGGCAGCAGGAAATGCACCAGCCCGAGGATCACCGTCGCCTCGTTGTAGAGCATCTGCACCGGTTCGGGGACGATGCCGAGGCCGACGAGAACCGTGTTCAGCGCGCCGCTCGAGCCCAGGATGTTGATCCACGACATGGTGCGGATGATGTAGCTGATCCAGAACGGCAGGATGAGAAGCAGCAAGAGCAGCGTCTTGTGGCGTGTCGTCGACATGGCGATGACATAGGCCGGGACATAGCCGAGCACGGCGCACAGGAGCGTGGTGATCGCCGCGATGCGGAGCGTGCCGAGCAGGATGTCGCGGTAGAACGGATCGCCGAAGACAAGCTGCCAGTTGTCCAGATGGAACCCGGGAAGCTCGGCGCCGGTCGAGGTGCGCAGCCAGAACGAATAGACGACGATGAACAGCACCGGCACGACCAGCAGGAAGGCGACCGTCGCAAGCGCCGGCGACAGCAGGATCCAGGGACGTGCCGCGGCTCCCGTCTCTCCCATCCTGGCTTTCCCCCTCCTCGCCGACATTTGACGGGCTTGAGTTTGACCCGGCCTTGAGACATTCTTCAAATAGATATTGGCAATCCCAAACATAGATTTCGAGAATGGACACACCTGCGACACGCAAGCTGGGCGAACCGCCGGCCCCGACAGGGGGAATGGTCTGGAGCCTCGACTGGAACCTGATCCGGACCTTTCTGGTGATCGTCGAGGAGAAGGGCGTCACGGCGGCCGCCAACCGGCTCGGCCTGAAACAGCCGACGATCTCCAACGCGTTGCGCCGCCTGGAGGACCGGCTCGGCAAGCGGCTGGTCGTGCGCGGGCCGGGCCGGTTCGAGGTGACGCCGGCGGGGCTGCTGCTCTTCGACGAGGCGGTGGAGATCTTCGGCAGCATCTCGCGAATGGGCATCCTGATCCGCGACATGGACGAGGAGGTGTCCGGCCATGTGACGCTGGCGCTTGCCAGCCACGTGGTCTCGCCGGTGCTGGACGAGGTGCTGGCGGGCTTCCACCAGCGTCATCCGAAAGCGACGCTCGGCATCGAGGTGATGACCAGCCGCGACGTCATCCAGGCGGTGCGCCAGCGGCAGGCGAGCGTCGGCATCTGCCTGGTTCACCAGAAACATCCGCAACTCGACTACAACCGCCTGTTCCGGGAGTATTTCGGCTTCTTCTGCGGACCGCGCCACCGCCTGTTCGGCAAGCGGAACCTCAAGCTTGCCGACCTGCGCGGCGAGACCTCCGTCTCGTTCAAGACCGACCGGCTGACGGACGCGCTGCGCCCCGTCGCACTGATCCGCGCCGAGGCAAGGCTCGACGACCGGGTCGTCGGCGTCTCCTCCAGCCTCGAGGAGGTGCGACGGATGATCGTCGCGGGGCTCGGCATCGGGCCGTTGCCGATCCACGTGGCGGCGCGCGACGTCGAGGCGGGCCTGCTCTGGCGGCTGCCGCCCTACGAGGCGCCGCCCGCCATCGACATCCATGTGGTGAGCAATCCCCATACGCGCTTCAACCGCGCCGAACAGGGCCTTTTGTCCATGCTCAACCAGCGCATCGCCGAGACGCCCTTCCCCGAGCGCGACTATCACGAACCGGCGCCGGACGCGGGCTGAGCGCGGCGATTCCCCGAGAAAGGGCCAGGCCGGGCAGGTTCGCATCCCGCTTCCGGCAATTTGCCGGAAATACCGTCATATCAACGAGACAATGCCGCTTTCCGACACGATGTGTCCTCTTCAACGGACGAACCGGCAGCTATCCTGAGGTCAGAGCCCATTTTCCCGAGGAAGACCCTTCATGAACACCTGGCCAGTTCTCGTAGTCGGCGCCGGCAAGATCGGACGCACCATTGCCGCCCTGCTCGCCTCCACCGGCGACTACCATGTCACCATCGCCGACCGCGACGAGACCGCGCTCGCCGCCGCGCGGCGGCCGGGCGTTGCGACCGAGCGCGTCGACCTTGCCGACGAGGAGGCGCTGGTCGCAGTCCTGCGGGGCAAGAAGGCGGTGCTTTCCGCCGCGCCCTTCTTCCTGACGGGCACCATCGCGCGCGCCGCGAAGCGCGCCGGCGCGCACTATCTGGACCTGACCGAGGACGTCGCCTCGACCCGCGAGGTGAAGGCGCTGGCGGCAGGCGCGAATGTCGCCTTCGCCCCGCAATGCGGTCTGGCGCCCGGCTTCGTCTCGATCGCCGGCAACGATCTCGCCAACCGTTTCGACAGGCTCGACACGCTGACGATGCGCGTCGGCGCCCTGCCCCGCTACCCGACCAACGCCTTGAAATACAATCTCACCTGGTCGACGGACGGGCTCATCAACGAATATTGCAATCCGTGCGAGGCGGTGGTCGACGGCGAGAAGACGCTGCTGCAACCGCTGGAGGGCTACGAGACCTTCTCGCTCGACGGCATCGACTACGAGGCCTTCAACACGTCCGGCGGGCTCGGCTCGCTGGCCGAGACGCTGTCCGGCAAAGTGCAGAGCCTGCGCTACCTGACGGTGCGCTATCCGGGGCATCGCGACATCATGCGCATGCTGTTGACGGATCTCGGCCTCAAGGATCGCCGCGACCTGATGCGCGACGTGCTGGAAACCGCCGTGCCGATCACCCGCCAGGACGTGGTGCTGGTCTTCATCACCGCCTCGGGCGGCCGCGCCGACCAGCGCGAGCAGATGTCCTCGGTCTACCGGGTGACTGCCCAGGACTTCGCCGGCGAGACCTGGAGCGCGATCCAGATCACCACCTCGGCCGGGATCTGCGCAACGCTCGACATGCTGCGCGAAGGCAAGCTTCCGGCCGCCGGCTTCCTGAAACAGGAAACCATTCCGCTGCCGCAGTTCCTGGCCAACCGCTTCGGCCGTGTCTATGCCGGTGGCGGTGCGGCCGGCGCGGATCACACTTCGGCCCGCGCGGCGGCCTGACGCGCGAGCCTGAGCGGCGGCCTGAGCGGGCGACAAGCAATGACAGGGGCGGCCGCACGGGTCGCCCTCGTCATTTTTCCCGGGGCGTAGTGCACCGCCCCGGTTCGGACCCGATTGCCTTATAGTCAGAAGGACACACACGATTCCCGGATGGCGCGGGGCCGCCCGCGCCCGGAGGCGCGACCGCATGCTCGAAACGCTGAACCTGGTGATCCTGATCGCCGCCGGCCTCGTCGCCGTGTCGGTGTTCACATCGCTGGTCAGCTTTCGCGTCGGCGCGCCGCTGCTGCTCGTCTTCCTGCTCGTCGGGCTGGCCGCAGGCGAGGACGGTCCCGGCGGCATCGCCTTTTCGGACACCCGCACGGCCTATTTCATCGGCTCCATCGCGCTGGCGATCATCCTCTTCGACAGCGGTTTCCGCACGCGGCTTGCAACCTTCCGGCTTGCCGCCGGGCCGGCGCTGGCGCTGGCGACGCTCGGCGTCGCGATAACGGCCGGGGTGGTGGGCGCAGGCGCGCATTACCTGTTCGGCTGGACCTGGACCGACGGCCTGCTGCTGGGAGCCATTGTCGGCTCGACCGACGCGGCGGCCGTGTTCTTCCTGCTGCGCGTCGGCGGGGTGAACCTGCGCGAAATGATCTCGGCGACGCTCGAGGTCGAGTCCGGCTCGAACGATCCGATGGCCATCTTCCTGACGATGACGCTGGTCGGCATGATCACCGCCGGCACGGTGGAGGCGGACGCGGCGGCGGGCGCGGATCTTGCCGTCGAGCTCATCCGGCAGATGGGGCTTGGCCTCGTCGCCGGGCTTGCCGGCGGCTATGCCATCGTGCAGATCGTCAACCGGGTCAACCTGGAGCCGGCGCTCTACCCGATCGTCGTGCTGGCGCTGGCGCTGGCGCTTTCGGGGGCCACCTCGCTGGTCGGGGGCAGCGGGTTCCTTGCCGTCTATGTCGCCGGCATTGTCTGCGGCAACGTGCGCATCCGCCAGCAGCCGGCGCTGAAGAACTTCCAGGGCGGCATGACCTGGCTCGGGCAGATCGGCATGTTCGTGACGCTGGGACTGCTGGCGACGCCGTCGCAGTTCGGCGGCTTCGCCCTTGAGGGCTTTTCGCTCGCCGCCGTGCTGATCTTCCTGGCACGGCCCTTTGCCGTCTGGCTCTGCCTGCTGCCTTTCGGCTTCACCCGCAGCGAGATCGCCTTCGTCTCCTGGGTGGGCCTGCGCGGCGCGGTCTCCATCCTGCTCGCGATCCTGCCGCTGATCTCCGGCCTGCCCAACGCGCAGGAGATCTTCAACGTCACCTTCCTGATCGTGCTCACCTCGCTGGTGTTGCAGGGGTGGACGATCCGTCCGATGGCGCGATGGCTGAAGCTGACCGTGCCGGCGCGCATGGGCCCGGTTGAGCGGATCGAGCTGGAACTGCCCGGCGGGCAGGACCACGAACTGGTCGGCTACACGGTGCATCCGGCCTGCGCCGTCGCCCATGGCGAGCGTATTCCCCGCTGGGCCCGGCCGGTGCTGATCCTGCGCGACGGGCATGCCGTGCGCCTGCAAAAGGCCGGCAAGCCGCAGCCGGGCGACCGAATGTACATCCTGGCAACGGCGCGGCAGGTCCCGGTGCTCGACGCGCTGTTCGCCGGCGCGACGGAACAGGAGCACGACCCGGCCCTGTTCGGCGACTTCGACCTCGACCCGGACGCAAGGCTCGCCGCCCTCGGCGCGATCTACGGGTTCCGCGTCGAGAAGGCCGATGCCGGGCTCACCGTGCGCGCGTTCCTTGCCCGCGAGCTCGGTGACGACATCGAGCCGACCGACCGGGTCGCCTATGGCGATATCGACCTTGTCGTGCGCGACATCGACGAGGATCACGGCATCACGGCCGTCGGGCTGGCGGTGGAACATGTGGAGCCGGCAGAACCGGCCCTGCCGTTCTTCTTTTCGCGCGAGGACTTTTCCCGGGCCGGGCGACGGATCGTCAACAAGGTGCGGCGGCGGCGGGCGC
This sequence comes from Stappia sp., assembly GCF_965276915.1. GTDB lineage: Bacteria > Pseudomonadota > Alphaproteobacteria > Rhizobiales > Stappiaceae > Stappia. Next base: position 2,796,899 of record NZ_OZ255709.1, on the reverse strand, counting down.
GGGCCAAGGTGCTGGCGCGGCGGCGCGCCGCCTATGATGTGCCGGAGAGCGAGCCGCAAGAGAGCGCGGACAGCGCCACGGACGGCGGGGAGACGAACGCTTCCCCCGAGGACGGAAAAGAGACCGGCGACACCGCAGCACCCGCCCCCGAAACCGGGGACAAGGCCGAGACCGGCAACGCGGATCGCGGATCAGACATCTATCGCGGGCCGCTGTCGTGAGGCCGGGAACGGAAAGCGCGGGACATCGCTCATTTGCAGGCTGACAGGCCCGCAACCGGAAACTACTCTGGATTGCAGTTCGTTTCAGGCCCCACTGTCCGGAGATGTGTCATCCATGAAGAGTTCCCTGCCGCTTCTTGTCGCCGGTCTCGCGCTTCTTGCAGGGGCATGCCGCTCCACCAATGCCTATGACACGCTTCCGGGCGAGTTCCTCATTCTCAGCCAGTGCTCGTCCGAAGTCACCGGCAACCGCTTCCTGTTCTCCGTCAAGACGACGAGCGGCACCGTCGACCCGTCCAACCCGGTGCCGTTCGACGAGTTGATCTTCACCAGGGAGGAGCTGCGGCCAGCCGAAACGCCGGCGACCGGCTCCCTCACGCCCGAGCAGGAACTGGCCGAGGCAAAGGAGAAGGTGAAGCAGTGCTACACGGCCAAGCGGGAGAGCGGAGACTACCGGAAACGCCCGAAGCCCTCGTGAGAGGGGCGCGCGCACCGACGGCCTGACGCGGGAAACGCCTATTTGGCGTTCTCGAACCGCTTCTCCAGCTCCGCGCAAGGGTCCGTTCGGTCCTTGCGCGCGGTGAACCAGAGATAGTCGTAGGGCGCGGGCATGTCCGCCGTGCCGCCGGCATAGCTTGTCGGATCGGTCTCGCCCTCGGCCACCTCGACCAGGGCGACCGCGACGACGGAGGCATCCGGCTGCCGCCAGCGCAGATAGCGCGGCACGCCGAAATCCGTGCGGGCATGGCCGGCGCCGGCAATCAGAACGGCGCCGTCCCCGCCCTCCTCCGCCGCCGAGATCATCGCATCGGCAAGCGTCGCGTCGCGAAGCCGCTGGACGGCGACGAGCGGCATCAGCCCCGCGCGCGGCATCATTCCGCAATGACCCTCGAACAGCGTGTCGAGCAGGCCTGTGTCCGCCGTCTCGCCAAGCGGCTCGTCGAGTTGCAGTACATCGCGCCGGGTCTCGCCGAGAATGCCGAGCCCGCCGCGCGCGACGCTGCGGCGCTCGTTCCTCGGCGTGTCGCCGGCGACGACGGGAAGCGACGCGGCAAGCGCCACCTCGAGGATCGGCCGGTAGATCGCGTAGTCCGGCCAGCCGAGTTCATCCCAGCCGAGCGCGGTCCCGAACCCGTCCGCCGAGGCATCCGCCTTGCCCAGATAGGCGTCGAGACGGGGCTGCAGGTCGCGCGGGAGCATTTCCAGCACCACCGCAGGTGCGCGTCCCGCCTCGACGGAGGCACCGAGCAGATGCGCCTGCAGGGTGTGATGGCGGGGATTGTCATGGATCTCGCCGACAAGCGCGAAGCGCGCGGCGGCGATTGCCGCCCGGACCCGGTCAGGATCGACGAAGGCGCGATCGGCCACGGACCAGACCCGCTCGACAAGCGGATGGCCGTCGGCGGATTGCCCCTCAAGGTCCGTCGCTCCCGACGCGCGCAAGGAGGTGCTGGCGGCAAGGATCCCCGTGAGCATACCGGCGCAAAGGGCTGCCGCGAGAAGGCCTGCGCTGCGAGACATGCGGCATCACTCCATGCTGGCCGAACGCAAAAGGCCGCCCCCTTTGCATCCGGCCTTTTATCGGTCGAAACCCGGCAATGACAAGGTCCTGTCCGAAATGGCGCTTCAGACCGCGTTGAGGTTCTCGATCGCAAGGGCGATGCCCTGCCCGCCGCCAATGCACATGGTGACCAGGCCGTAGCGGCCGCCGGTGCGCTCCAGTTCGTAAAGCGCCTTGACGGTGATGATGCAGCCGGTGGCCCCCACCGGATGACCAAGGGCGATGGCCCCGCCATTGGGGTTCACCCGGTTGGACGGGAAGCCCAGTTCACGCATCACCGCGCAGGCCTGCGCGGCGAAGGCCTCGTTCGATTCGATCACGTCGAAATCGGCCGCCGTCAGTCCGGTGCGCGCGAACAGCTTCTGCACCGCCGGGATCGGGCCGATGCCCATCATGTCCGGCGCGACGCCGGCATGGGCATAGCCGACGAGACGGGCCATCGGCTTGAGGCCGCGCGCCTCCGCCAGCGCCCGGTCGGCGAGTACCACCGCAGCCGCGCCGTCATTGATGCCCGAGGAATTGCCGGCGGTGACCGACCCGTCCTTGCGGAAAACCGGCCTGAGGCCGCTCAGCGTCGAGATCGATGTGTCGGCCCGGACATGCTCGTCGGTGTCGAAAACACTCACGTTGCGTCCGGCCTGCACCTCGACCGGCAGGATCTGCTCGACGAAACGGCCGTCCCTGATGGCGATACCGGCCCGGTGCTGGCTGTCGACGGCGAGCGAATCCTGCGCCTCGCGGCTGATATTGTGGCGCTCGGCGACATTCTCCGCCGTGATGCCCATGTGGCCACCGCCGAAGGGATCGTTGAGGGCGCCGAGCATCATGTCATGCATCGGCGCGTCGCCCATCTTCACGCCGAAGCGGGCGCCGGGGCTGGAAAAGGGAGCGCGGCTCATGGATTCCGCGCCGCCGGCAAGGGCGTAATCGGCATCGCCAAGCAGGATCGACTGGGCCGCGCTGACAATCGCCTGGGCGCCGGAGCCGCACAGGCGGTTCAGCGTCAGGGCCGGGGTTTCCACCGGGATGCCGGCATCCACCGCGGCGACGCGGGCGAGATACATGTCCCTCGGCTCGGTGTTGATGACGTGGCCGAAGACGACATGCCCGACTTCCTGTGCGGCAATCCCGGAGCGGCGCACGGCCTCGGCGGCGACCTTGGCTCCCAGTTCCGTCGGGGGAACGGTCTTCAGCGACCCTCCGAAGGCCCCGATGGCGGTACGGACACCCGACAGGAAAACGACTTCGCGCTGCGTCATGAAAACCCCTTTTGGCCATCAAGCTAAATCGAGAGGAAACCGGCCGGCACCGTATTGCGACTTCTTTCAACAGGCAAAGAAAAATTCACCTGCCGCGAATTTCTTCATGCCACGACAATCAACGGAGTGTTGCGCGCATCAGGGTAACGTTAGGACACCTCGTCAAGAACTTGCCACGGCCTTGTAGCCCCCGCACGGCTCAGGCCTTTGCCTGCCTGTCGCGGAGACCCTCGTAAGCCGCCGTCAGGCGCGCCAGCACGGCGGACGGATGCGCGCCGCCCGCCCCCGCGACCGGATCCCCGACATGCATCACCCGCAGTTCCTCCATGAAGGCATCCCACATCGGTTGCCCGCCCTCCTCCAGAAGCCGCGCGCGAATGCTCAGATCCTCGCTGACGGGGAGATGCGCGCGGCCCCAGGCCCCGATCATGGCAAGGACCGGGACCAGCCGGATTGCCGGCTCGGTCAGGCTGTAGATCGCCTTCTGCGCATGACTTGGGTCGTCCTGCCGGCTGATCAGGCCGAGCGCCACCAGCCGCTTCAGCCGGGCGGCCAGGATATTGGAGGCGATCCGCTCCTCGGAGCGGGTCAGAAGATCGCGGAAATGCCGCCGGTTGCCGAACATCATGTCGCGAATGACCACAAGGCTCCACCGGTCGCCCAGCACTTCCATTGTCAGGTTGATGGGACATCCGGATCGCCGCTCGATATCCACGTCCTCACCTCCTTGCAAAACCAGTTGCAATATAAGAGCGGTTATGCGAGGTAACAACCGGTTTCATATCGCAATCAGAAACGGGAGGTCATCATGACCAAGATCCGCGTATCCTGTATCAGCCTGTCCATGGACGGCTTCGGCGCCGGGCCGGATCAGGATCTCGAAAATCCCGGCGGTATCGGCGGAGTAGCCCTTCACGACTGGGCCTTCGCCACCCGCTCGTTCCGGGAGCGCGTGCTTGGCGAAACCGGCGAGGCGAACGCGGGCGAGACCGGCATCGATAATGATTTCATCGAGAGGAGCCTGACCGGCTTCGGTGCCTGGATCATGGGTCGCAACATGTTCGGCCCTGTCCGGGGCGAATGGCCCGACGACACCTGGAAAGGCTGGTGGGGCGACAATCCGCCGTTCCACACGGATGTCTTCGTGCTCACCAATCATGCGCGGGCGCCCATCGAGATGGAGGGCGGCACCGTCTTCCATTTCGTCACCGACGGCATCCGTGCCGCGCTGGAGCGCGCGAGGGCGTCCGCGGGCGAAAAGGACATCCGCATCGGCGGCGGCGTCGAGACGATCCGCCAGTACCTCAAGGCCGGCCTCGTCGACGAGATGCATCTCGCCGTCAGCCCGGTCGTGATGGGCAAGGGCGAGAACCTGCTCGCCGGCATCGACCTGCCCGCCTGCGGCCTCACCCGGGTCGAGCGGACGGTCTCGCCCAGGGTGACGCATTACGTCCTGTCACGCGCCCACGCGTAAGACGGCACGGCACCGCCCAACCGATGCCGACGACAGAAAGACACGCGATGGCCGGAGCGTGAATTTCTATCGTCCCACCAGATGTGTCAGATCGTTCGGGATGATGGACGAACTCGCAGGATGCGCTAACATGCGGGGATGCTCGACCTGCTCAGTGACATCCTCACCCGCCTCTCCCTCAAGGGGACGCTTTATTTCCGCACCAGCTTCACCCCGCCCTGGGGCGTGCAGGTGCCGCAACTCGACAATGTCTGCCGCTTCCACTTCGCCCATCGGGGCGACTGCATGCTGCGCATCCAGGCGACCGGCGAAACCGTCCTGGTGGCGCAGGGCGACCTGGTGCTCATCCCGCACGGCGCCGCCCATGTCCTCTACTGCCAGCACACCGGTCCCGACGAGAGCCTGCCGCTGGACGAGGTTTTCGAGAAATCCGGCTATCGCGGCGAAGGCGTGCTGGTCTATGGCGGCGACGACACCACACGCAGCACCCAGATGATCTGCGGCCATTTCTCTTTCGCGGAAGGATCGCGGCACCTGATCTTCGACCGGCTGCCCTCCTGTATCCACATCAGGGACTACGGCGCGGAAACCGGCGCATGGATGGAGGCAACGCTGCGGGTGATCGGCGGCGAGGCGGGAGCGACGCGGCTCGGCGGCGACCTGATCGCGCTGAAAATGTCGGAAGCGATCTTCGCCCAGGCGATCCGCACCTGGCTGGAGCGTCAGGGCGGCGAAGGCAACGGCCTTGCCGGCTTTGCCGACCCGCAACTCTCCCGGTCGCTGACGGCCTTTCACGGCAACCCGGCCGGCAGCTGGAGCGTGGAAAGCCTGGCGCGCATCGCCGGCCTGTCGCGCACCAGCTTCGCCCAGCATTTTGTCCGCAAGATGGGGGTGACGCCGATGCAATACGTGACGGACTGGCGGATGCAGATCGCCCGCCAGGGGCTGGCCGAGCGCAAGCTGAATGTCTCCGAGGCCGCCGCCCTTGCCGGCTATGCCTCGGATTCCGCATTTTCGCGCGTGTTCAAAAAGGAAGTCGGCATCTCCCCGGCAAGCTTTCGCACCGGGCGCTGAACCGGACCGGCTCACGGAAACCTCTCAGATCATCCGCTTTTCGTGATTGAAACCGAACGATCTGCAAGATTATGCGGCGCATCTGAAATAGATGAAACGCGGAGCCATTCCTATGTTTCCTTCACCGGCACCACGGAGGTGCCTGGTTCCGAAACAAGCCATCGAAGGAGACAGAACATGGCACGCATTGCGCATCTTACCGATACCGAGGCCAGCGGCCGGGCCGCCGAACTGTTCGGCGCGATCAAGTCCAAGCTCGGCATGGTCCCGAACCTTTACCGGACCGCCGGCAAGCGCCCGGCAGTGCTGGAGGCGATGCTCGGCCTCGGCGAGACGCTCGGCACGGGATCCTTCGACGCAAAGACCCGCGAGGCCATCGCCCTGGCGGTGGCAGGCGCCAATTCCTGCGACTATTGCGCCTCGGCCCACAGTGCCATCTCGCGTAGCCTGAAGGTGGACGACGCGGCCATCGACGCGCATCTGGCCGGCCGTGCCAACGACCCCCGCCTCGCCGCGATCCTGCGCCTGTCGCTCGCCGTCGTGGAGACGCGCGGCATGGTGTCGGATGCCGATATCGCGCAGGCCCGACGGGACGGGCTGGATGACGGCGACATCGTCGAGACCACGGCGAACGTGGTCGCCAACATCATGACCAACTACCTCAACCATGTCGCCGGAACGGAGATCGACTTCCCCGCCCGGCGCGCCCGCGTCGCCTGAACGGAGCTGCAAGAGGCCCTGACGGCAAAAAGCCCGCCCCGGAGGCACCGGGGCGGGCTTTCGTTTTCAATGGTTGAGACTGCGCCCGACCGGGCTGCGGTCTCGACGCGGGCTCACTTCATGGTCGGAATGACGAACTCGGCGCCGTCCTTGAGGCCCGACGGCCAGCGCGAGGTGACCGTCTTGGTCCGCGTGTAGAAGCGGAACGCGTCCGGACCGTGCTGGTTGAGATCGCCGAAGCCGGAACGCTTCCAGCCACCGAACGTGTGGTAGGCGAGCGGCACCGGGATCGGCACGTTGATGCCGACCATGCCGATGTTGATCCGGCTGGCGAAGTCGCGGGCCGTGTCGCCATCGCGGGTGAAGATCGCGGTGCCGTTGCCGTATTCGTGGCTCATCGGCAGGTCGAGCGCCTCGTCATAGTCCTTGGCGCGCACGACCGACAGGACCGGGCCGAAGATCTCTTCCTTGTAGATCGACATGTCCTTGGTGACATTGTCGAACAGGCAGCCGCCCATGAAGTAGCCGTTCTCGTAGCCCTGCATGGTGAAATCGCGGCCGTCGACGGCAAGCGTCGCGCCGTCCTTGACGCCCTGCTCGACGAGGCCGAGCACGCGGTCGCGGGCCTGGGCGGTGACGAGCGGACCGAAGTCGACGTCATTGCCGGCCGTGTAGGGCCCGATCTTCAGGCTCTCGACGCGCGGGATCAGCCGCTCCATCAGCGCGTTGGCGGCAGCTTCGCCCACCGGAACAGCCACTGAGATCGCCATGCAGCGCTCGCCGGCAGCACCATAACCGGCACCGATCAGCGCGTCGGCGGCCTGGTCCATGTCGGCATCCGGCATGATGATCATGTGGTTCTTGGCGCCGCCGAAGCACTGCGCGCGCTTGCCGTTGGCAGTGGCACGCGTATAGACGTATTCGGCAATCGCGGTGGAGCCGACGAAGCCGACAGCCATGATGTCCGGATCGTCGAGAACGCCGTCGACGGATTCCTTGTCGCCATTGACGACATTGAGGATGCCGGCGGGCAGGCCGGCCTCGAGCATCAGCTCGGCCAGCATCATCGGCACGGAGGGATCGCGCTCGGACGGCTTCAGGATGAAGGCGTTGCCGGCGGCAATCGCCGGGCAGAACTTCCACATCGGGATCATCGCCGGGAAGTTGAACGGCGTGATGCCGGCAACGACGCCGAGCGGCTGGCGCATCGAGTACATGTCGATGCCGGGGCCAGCGCCTTCGGTGAACTCACCCTTCAGGAGATGCGGGGCGCCGATGCAGAATTCGGCAACCTCGAGGCCGCGAATGACGTCGCCCTTGGCGTCGGGAATGGTCTTGCCGTGCTCGCGCGACAGCGCCTCGGCGAGCTTGTCCATGTCGCGATGCAGCAGGTCGACGAACTTCATCAGGACGCGGGCGCGCTTCTGCGGGTTCTGGGCGGCCCATGCGGGCTGCGCGGCGACAGCGTTCTCGACGGCTGCGCGCAGTTCGGACTGGCTCGCCAGCGCGACCTTGGCCTGAACTTCGCCCGTCGCCGGGTTGTAGACGTCGGCGAAGCGGCCGGACGTGCCGTCCACATGCTTGCCGCCAATGAAATGTCCGATGGTGTTCATGGTCGTTCTCTCCCTTGATCGGCCGGTGGAACCGGCCTTCGGGTTGCGCTTCGACCGCCGCTCCGGGACGGACATGAGGTCCGCGCTCGTCGGCGCCTGCCTTCACGCAAGCCTGTAATTCGAGTGCGGCTCTTTCTTGCCTTCGTTTTTTGTCAGGTGCAATAGATGCAAACCCGCATCCGTTGTGCGAAAATAGAAGCCACCAAGATCAGGCCCGACGAAGCGAACCGAAGGCAGGCCGCGAATGAACTGGGACGATACACGGATTTTCCTCGCGGTGGCGCGTTCCGGGCAGCTGCTTTCGGCGGCACGCGCGCTCGGCGTCAATCACGCCACCGTCGCGCGGCGGCTGTCGGCGCTGGAGAGCGATCTCGGCGTCAAGCTGGTCGACCGGCGCACGACCGGTTCGACGCTGACGGCGGCCGGCGAGCGCCTGCTGGGGACGGCGGAGCGGATCGAGGCGGAGGTGCTGTCGGCACGGGCGGAGATCGGCGGCGCGGATGTCGCCGTTTCCGGCACGGTCAGGATCGGCGCGCCGGACGGGTTCGGTGTCGCCTATCTGGCGCCGCGCCTTGGCGTGCTGACCGAGCGGCATCCCTCGCTGACGCTGCAGCTTGTGCCGGCACCGCGCGCGGTCTCCCTGTCACGGCGCGAGGCCGATATCGCCATCACGGTGGAGCGGCCCGACCACGGGCGGCTGGTGGCGCGAAAGCTCGTCGACTACCGTCTCGGCCTCTATGCCTCGCGGACCTATCTCGCCCGCGCCGGCATGCCGGAGAGCGCGCAGGACCTGAAATCCCACGCCACCGTCGGCTATGTGGAGGACCTCGTCTATTCTACCGCGCTTGCCTATGCGGAGGAGATCGACCGGGCGTTCCAGCCGCGTTTCGAGATCGCCTCGGCGCTCGGGCAGACCGAGGCGGTGCGCTCCGGCGCCGGCATCGGCATCCTGCACGCCTTCATCGCCCGCCAGGACCGCAGCCTGGTGCAGGTGCTGCCCGAACACACGATCGCGCGCAGCTACTGGCTGGTGCTGCACGAGAGCGTGCGCGAGCTTGGCCGGGTGCGGGTCGTCGCAGACTTCATTTCAGAGACCGTGGCAGGCGAGCGGGCCATCTTCGCCTGACCGCCCTCGCCCGCCGTCCCTTCCCCGCAAGCCTCACCCGACCGCGACCCAGCCGCCGGTCTCGTGGGAGCGCGCCGCCGCATGGACCGTGCGCTCGATCTCCAGCCCCTCATCGAAGGTGATCGCGACAGCCGGTTCGCCGGCGACAAGGCGCAAGAGCTCGCGGCACTCGATCACCTTCAGATCGTTGAAGCCGAGACCATGGCCGGGGGCGGGAATGAAACGGTCATAGGGCGGATGGGCGGGACCGGCGAGAATGCGGGTATGGCCCTGGCGCGCCGCCGGGCCGTCGGCGCGGTAGAGCTCGACCTCGTTCATCCGTTCCTGGTCGTAGAGGATGGACCCTTTCGAGCCGAAGACCTGCAGCGCGATGCGTCCCTTGCGCCCCCAGGCGGAGCGGTTGACCAGGAGGCTTGCCTGGATGTCGCCCGGGAACCGCAGCAGGAGGTTGGCCATGTCGTGGGTCTCGACGGCACGGCGCCCGCCTTCGGCGAGCGGCCGGTCGGGATAGGGCTTCGCCATGTCGCAGAAGACCCGCTCCGCCTTGCCGAACAGGCGTTGGATCAGCGACAGGGGATGGACGGCGAAATCGTCGAGCGCGCCATAGCCGGAGGACGAGGCGCTCTTCCAGGAGAACGGATCGCCGGGATCGGCCATGAAATCCTCGTCCATCTCGGCGCGCAGCTGGAACGGTTCGCCGATGGCCCCGTCCGCGACCATGGCGCCGATCTCGCGGAAGACGGGGTTCTGGATGTAGTTGTAGCCGAGAACGGCGATCCGGCCGCTCGCGCGGGCCGCGTCGCGCATGGCCTGCGCATCCTTGAAGTCCGGCGCCATCGGCTTCTCGCACCACACATGCTTGCCGGCCTTGAGCGCCGCGATCGCCATTTCGGGGTGAAACCGGTTGGGCGTGGTGATCGACACGATGTCCACCGCCGGATCCTCGACAAGCGCCCGCCAGTCGGCGGTGGCGCGGGCAAAGCCGAAGGCCGCCGCCCGCTCGCGGGCCAGATCCCCGGTGACCTCGCACAGGAGTTCGAGGCGCGGCCGGGCGACGTCGCCGAAGACGGAGCGCACCGCGTTCCAGGCAAGCGCATGGCACTTGCCCATGTAGCCGGTGCCGATGAGGCCGACACCGAGGGAGTTCGAAGCGGTGGTCATGAAGCGTGTCCTTGAACGGCGGCGCAGCGAGGGGAACTCTCCCGAAACACGGGCGCACGCAGCGGTGTATAATCGCGTGTCGCGGGCACCGGGTCCCGAGGTTCGGTCTTGCACAAATGAAACGCAAATTCTATGATTACGTCAATATGGAATAAACATTCTTAAAAAGGAACCCGACCTTGCTTTCAGTCACAGTGATCGGCGCGGGACGGATCGGCCAGATCCACGCCGCCAACCTCGCCGCACGGGCGGCGGAAACCGGAGACGTGCGCCTGGCCGGCATCTGCGACGCGATGCCGGAGGCGGCCGAGCGGCTGGCCGGGCGGCTCGGCGCGCCGGTGATCTCGCTGGATGAGGCGCTGGAGGGCAGGAGTTCCAACGCGATCCTGATCGCCTCGCCGACGGACACGCATTCGGATTTCATCGAGCGCGCCGCGCGCGCCGGCAAGGCGGTGTTCTGCGAGAAGCCGGTCGACATGTCGGCGGACCGGATCGAGGGCGTTCTGGAGGTCGTCGGAACGGCGGGCGTGCCGCTCTTCATCGGCTTCAACCGCCGTTTCGATCCGAACTTCGCCTCACTCAAGGCGCGCATCGACGAGGGGCGGATCGGCGATGTGGAACTCGTCACGATCCTGTCGCGCGACCCCTCCCCGCCGCCGATCTCCTATATCGAGCGCTCGGGCGGCCTCTTCCGCGACATGATGATCCACGATTTCGACATGGCGCGCTTCCTGCTCGGCGAGGAGCCGGTGGAAGTGCACGCGGTCGGCTCCAGCCTTGTGGATCCGGAAATCGGCAAGGCCGGCGATGTCGACACGGCCGCCGTGATGCTGAAGACGGCGAGCGGCCGCATCTGCCAGATCTCCAACTCGCGCCGCGCCACCTATGGCTACGACCAGCGGATCGAGGTGCATGGCTCGCTCGGCCTTTTGCGCGCCGGCAACCAGCACGAGACGACGGTCGAACTGGCGACGGGCGCGGGCTTTACCGCCGATCCTGCCCAGAACTTCTTCCTGGAACGCTATGCCCGCGCCTACCGCCTGCAGCTCGATGCCTTTGTCGCCTGCGCGCGCGGCGAGGCAGCCCCCTCGCCCGACGGCTTCGACGGGCTGAAGGCACAGCGTCTCGCGGATGCGGCAACGCTGGCGGCGCAAAGCGGCCAGCCGATCCGGCTCTGACAAGGCCGCGACGTTCAAACACCAAAGGGCGGAGGACCTTCCGGTTCTCCGCCCTTTTTGCATTCCGTTGCCGCCGCGCGGCCGAAGGGGTCAGCCCTCGATGCGCACCACCTCGATGGAGACCTCGGCGCCGCCCACCTCGTGCGTGGCGCGGAAGGCCCCCTCGATCGTGCCGCCGATGGAAAGTTCCAGCGCCAGCGTGTCCTGGGCGATGCGGGCGCGATGCTCCTCGACGGCCTGGACGAGCGCATCGGGCACCACGAGGTTGAGGCGGATGCGGTCGGTGACCTGCAGCCCGCCGTCCTTGCGCGTCTGCTGGATGAGGCGGACGATGTCGCGGGCGTGGCCCTCGCGCTCCAGCTCCGGATAGACGCGGGTGTCCATGACGACGACGCCGCGGCTGGCATCGAAGAGCCCCGTATCCGACCCTTCCGGCGCCATCACCCGCATCGTGTAGTCGTCGGGCGAAAGCTCGACGCCGGCAAGCTCGACGATGCCGTCCGCCCGCAGCGTCCAGTTGCCGGTCTTTGAGGCGATCATCACCTCCTTCATCTTCTGGCCGAGACGCTTGCCGATCTGCGGCTTGACGACAAGGCTGTGCTCGCCGACCGAGAGCGGATCGGCCTCCAGCACCAGATCCTTGACGTTGACCTCGTCGGCGATCAGCTGCGCGTAGGGGCGCAGGTCCTCGATGTCGACATGGGCGACCGTCAGCGTCTTCAGCGGCAGGCGGGCGCGCAGGCGCTTGGTCTCGCGCAGCGACATGACCGAGGCGCAGACGTCGCGGATCAGGTCCATGCGGCGGACGAGATCGGGATCGTGCGGCAGCTTGCCGGCCTCCGGCCAGTCGGCCAGGTGCACGGAGAGTTCACCCGTCAGCCCCTTGTAGATGCGCTCGGCGACGAAGGGCATCATCGGCGCCAGGGTGCGCATCAAATGCGTCAGCACCGTGTAGAGCGTGTCGAGCGCGTCGCGCTTGTCGTCGTCGAGATCCTCGCCCCAGAAGCGGGCGCGGGAGCGGCGGATGTACCAGTTGTTGAGCGCGTCGATATAGCCCGGCACATGATTGTAGGCCGAGGGAATGTCATAGGCGTCGAGCGAGCCCTCGACCTTCTCGATCAGCTCGCGCGTCTTGGCGAGGATATAGCGGTCGAGCAGGTTCTCCTGGTCGAAGCGCAGGCGCGCCTTGTACCGGTCAGCATTGGCGTAGAGCGTGAAGAAGTAATAGGCGCTCCAGATCGGGATGATCGCCTGGCGCAGCGACTGGGCGATGCCGCGCCCGTCCTTGGCAACCGCAAGGTCGCCGCCGACCAGCAGCGGCGAGGACAGCATGTACCAGCGCAGCGCGTCGGCGCCGTAGGTGTCGAAGACGCCAACAGGGTCCGGATAGTTCATCAGCCGCTTGGACAGCTTCTGCTTGTTCTCGTCGAGAACGACGCCGTGGCAGACCGCGTTGCGGAACGGCGCGCGGTCGAAGATCGCGGTCGACAGCACCATCAGCGTGTAGAACCAGCCGCGCGTCTGGGCGACATATTCGACGATGAAGTCGGCCGGGAAATTGCGCTCGAAATGCTCCTTGTTCTCGAACGGATAATGCTGCTGGGCGAAGGGCATCGAGCCGGAATCGAACCACACGTCGAGCACTTCCGGCACGCGGCGCATCATCGACTTGCCGGTCGGGTCGTCCGGATTGGGGCGCACCAGCTCGTCGATCATCGGGCGGTGCAGATTGTCGACCGTGACGCCGAAATCGCGCTCCAGCTCCTCGATGGAGCCGTAGACATCGGTGCGCGGGTATTCGGGATCGTCGCTGATCCAGACCGGGATCGGGCAGCCCCAGAACCGGTTGCGCGAGATGTTCCAGTCGCGGGCGTTCTCCAGCCACTTGCCGAACTGGCCGTCGCGCACATGCGAGGGAACCCAGTCGATCTCGCGGTTGAGCTCGACCATGCGGTCCTTGAACTGGGACACGGCCACGTACCAGGCATCGATCGCCTTGTAGATCAGCGGCGTGTCGGTGCGCCAGCAATGCGGATAGTCGTGCAGGTAGGTCTCGTGGCGATAGACGACATGGCCGCGCGCCTTGAGGTCGCGGATGATGTCCTTGTTGGCCTCGATGACGTTCTGCCCGGCATAGTCGGCGACTTCGGCGGTGAAGTTGCCGGCCTCGTCGACCGGCACGACGAGCGGGATGTTGCGCTCGCGGGCGAGCTCGAAATCGTCCTCGCCGAAGCCCGGCGCGATATGGACGCAGCCCGTGCCGTCGCCTGCCTCGACGAAACCGGCGGCAAGCACGGCGAAGGCGTTCTCGGTCTTCGCGAAGTAGGGGAAGAGCGGCTCGTAGGCGGTGCCGGCCAGCGCCGCCCCCTTGAGGCTGTCGACCTTCGTCCACTCGCCGAACTCGCGCTCGTAGCGCTCGAGCGCGGCGTCCGCCAGCACGACGCGGACGCCGTCCTTTTCCAGCACCGCGTAATCAAGGTCGGGCGAGACGGCGAGCGCAAGGTTCGACGGCAGCGTCCAGGGCGTCGTCGTCCAGGCCAGCAGCCGCGTCGGCACGTCGGCGAAGCGGTCGCCCTTCAGCAGGAAGCCGACGGTGAGCGCCGGGTCCTGACGCTCGCGATAGGAATTGTCGAGCCGCGTCTCGAAATTGGAGAGCGGCGTCTGCACCGCCCAGGAATAGGGCACGACCCGGTAGCCGCGATAGACGAGGTCCTTGTTCCAGAGCTGCTTGAAGCCCCAGATCACGCTCTCCATGAAGGAGAGGTTCATGGTCTTGTAGTCGTTCTCGAAATCGACCCAGCGGCCCTGCCGTTCGACATAGTAGCGCCACTCGTTGGTGAAGCGCATGACCGAGACCGAGCAATGCTCGTTGAACTTGCCGATGCCGTATTCGAGGATCTCGTTACGCCCCGAGATGCCCAGTTCCTTTTCCGAGGTCAGCTCCGCCGGCAGGCCGTGGCAGTCCCAGCCGAAACGGCGCACGACACAGTCGCCGCGCATGGTGCGGTAGCGCGGGATCAGGTCCTTGACGAAGCCGGTGGCCAGGTGCCCGTAATGCGGCAGGCCGTTGGCGAAGGGAGGGCCGTCATAGAAGACGTACTCGCCCGAGCCGTCCTCCTTGCGCCGGTTCTCCACCGAAGCCTCGAAAATCCGGTTCTCTTCCCAGAACTTGAGGATGTCTTCCTCGAGCTTGGGGAAACTGGGATTAGGATCGATGGCTTCGTACATCACGAATGTCCCGTTGTTCTTGTCCGCCCGGTCCGGGCAAGGAATGCGACCGCGTCCGGTCGAACGGTGGGTTAGCCGACCGGGGGGAAAAATACAATCACCGGCGCGCAAGAGCCGCGCCGGCAGACGCCTTCGGCCTCCCGCTCACCCTTGGCAAACCACCCTCAGGCGCGGGTCACCTTGGGGTCGCTTGCCGGATAGCGGCCGCGCGTGTCGACGATCAGCGGCGCGACACGGGCGATCATCTCGTAGTCGAAGGCGTCGTGGTCGGTCGCGATGATGACCGCGTCCTGGGCCGCGACCGTCGCCTCGTCGGCGACGACGCTTTCAAGCCGCGTACCATCTGCAAGCACCAGCCGCGGCACGAAGGGATCGGCGTAGGAGAGCACCCCTCCCCGTTTGGCGATGCCGTCCATCACCATCAGGCTGGGCGACTCGCGAATGTCGTCGATGTTCTTCTTGAAGGCAGCGCCGAGCACCAGCACGCGAGACCCGTTCAACGCCTTGCGATGGCCGTTGAGCGCGTCCATCAGCTTCTCGACGATGAAGTCCGGCATATAGCGGTTGATCTCGCCGGCGAGCTCGATGAACCGGGTGTGCAGCCCGTATTCGCGCGCCTTCCAGGTCAGGTAGAACGGATCGACCGGAATGCAGTGACCGCCGACGCCGGGGCCGGGATAGAAGGCGGTGAAGCCGAAGGGCTTGGTGGCGGCGGCGCGGATCACGTCGAAAATATCGATGCCCATGCGGTCGGCCAGCGTCTTCATCTCGTTGACGAGGCCGATATTGACCGCCCGGTGGATGTTCTCCAGCAGCTTGGTCATTTCCGCGACGCGGGTCGAGGCGACGGGCACCAGCGTGTCGACCGCCCCGCCATAGAGCGCCTGCGCCGCCGCAAGGCAGTTCTGCGTCACGCCGCTCACCACCTTGGGGATCTGGCGAATGCCGAAGCTAGCATTGCCCGGGTCCTCGCGCTCGGGCGAATAGACGACGAAGATGTCCTCGCCGACGACAAGATCGTCACGCGCCATCTCCGGCAGCATGTCGTCCTCGGTGGTGCCGGGATAGGTGGTCGATTCCAGCGCCACCACCTGGCCGGCGCGCAGATGCGGGCGGATGCGCCGCGCCGCGTCGAGGATGTAGCCGATATCGGGATCATGAAAACGGCCGAGCGGCGTCGGCACGCAGATGATCAGCGCGTCGCACCCGGCCGAACGGGCAAAGTCGTCCGTCGCCTCGAAGGCGCTGGCGAAACGCACCTCCTCGCGGGTCTTGCCGACATAGCGGCGGAAGCCGCGATCGGCGTTGAGTTCGGCGATCTTGGCCGTGTCGACATCGAAACCGATGACCGCATGGCCCAGTTCGGAAAAGCGCAGGGCAAGCGGAAGGCCGACATAGCCGAGACCGATGATGCCGATCACGGCGGTGCGGTCGTCAAGGCGCTGGCGCAGGTCGGTGAGTGCCTGGGGTGCGGTCATTTCGGCTGCCATCGGTGAAACGGGTCAGGGTCGGAACCTGCCGTGTCGCACAGGCAGGGCGCGGCGGCAAGAGCGATGCCGGCGGGACGCCCTGCGCCGGGCAAAAGAGGTGCTTGTCGCCCCTCCATCACGGACGAACGTTCATTCGGCCGTGGCGCCCTTGGCGGCTTTCGCCTTGGCGGTCTTTGACTTGGTGAAAGACGCCCACTTCTGGACCAGGCGGACGAACATCTCGCGCCGGCGATCGGCGATCGCGACAGGCAGATCGTTCATGGGCAGATGGCTGAACGCTTCGGGATCGACATATGTGAGATCCTCCGCCAGGGAGACCAAAGGTTTCTCGGCGCTTCCCTCCACGCGGATGCCGGTGGTCAGCACCGTGCGGCTCTCCCCGCCAAACACGGCCTCGACCCGGTAAGTGATCTGCTTCAACCTCAGGGAGCGCGAATGCAGGCTCGTCGTCGTGACGAGCTTGTAGGTCACTCCGCGCAACTGGTTCTCGTGGAGAATGCGCAGGAACTCCTCTATCCCGAGGTTCTGCAGGATCTGATTGACGTCCGAGGGCGCATAGGCAATGGCGTAGAAGCTTTCGAAACCGGTGCCCTGCCCCTGGGAGTGGGCGAGTTCCATGCGCGACGTGGCGTAAGACGGATCCATTTCGCCTCGGCGAAAATAGGCCCGCTCGAAATACTTCCGCTTCGACGAGGGGCCGAGCACGCTCTCGATCACCGTGGCCGGCTCGTCCCCCGCCGTGCGCCAGACACGCTCGCCGTTGGGAAACTCGAGAACGATGCCGTTCGGCACGAGGTCCGGCGGATGTTCCGGATCGATGACGACCCGTTTCCATCGCTCGGGCGCAAGCGACCAGGTTTTCTGCCGGACCGGCCCGATGAATGTCTCCCGGCTGCCCAGCGCGGCCGGACGCCCGCGCGGCGGCCGGACCACCGCCGGGCTCCCCGTCGTCAAGGGGGATGCGGGTACGGTCGTCCTGTCGAGGGCCTGGCGCATGGTCCGGCTGGCGCGCGCACGCGCCAAGGCGGCATCGGGATCGCGTCCCGCCGCACGCGCCGTACCGCGCGTGATCGCTTCATCGAGAAAATCGTAGCTCTTGCGGATGAACCCCAATTTCCTCCACTCCCCCTGAAGGCGGGCAAAGGCGTTCGGGTTGACGGCCATCCGGCGAGCGAGGTCGTCCTCCAGCGGCGCCATTCCGCCGAAGCCGGCGGCATAGTCTTCCAGGCGCTTCCTGTCGGCCTGGAAGGCGGCGTTTGGTGCCGCCGCTTCCGCCGCCGGCGGCGATTGCACCGCGACCTCGGGTGCGGCAGGAGGAAGGTCGACCGGCCGGGGCGCTTCAACCGCGTCCACTGGCGAGGGAGCTGTTGCGCGGGTTGGCGCAGGGGTCGGCGGAACCGGGGGGGCGCCCGCCAGGGTGAACCGTGTCAGGCCGACCTCGCCGGACGGCAACCTGCGACTGGCCGCGCGCGCCGCCTCCAGCGCCTTGACGGAAGCCTCGCGCAATTCGCCGAGCGCCCGGCCGCGGCGGATTGCTGCGGCCCCCTGCGCAAGACCGGCCACGCCGACCGGCAGCATGACAAGCGACAGCGCCCCGAGCCACCAGCCGAGCCGCGCGGTTTCCGGATCGCTTGCAACGAGAAGGGAGGCATCGACCATCGCAAGACGATTGAACTGCTCGCGCTCAAAATTCTGCCCCTCGACCATGCCCTCGTGCACGGAAATCGCGGCGGTCTGAAAGCCCAGATCGACAATACCAATCACGATCCCCGCCAGCAGCCCGCCGACGCCGAACGAGGCAATCGTGATCGCCACGGCCAGCACCGTTGCCCGTGCGGCGAAGGTATCCGCTTCCGTCCAGCTCCTGCTTGCCTCCGTGATCAACTCGCCGAGAAGGGTCCGGACACCGGAGCCGGGCGCATCTTCCGCAGCGATGATGTCGGCGGCCATGACCAGGAGCGGCCGGAATTTCGACCAGTCCACCTGCCCGGAGAGTTCGTCTTCCAGCTCGAAGGCGGTGGCGCGGCACTGGCCGATACACAGGCCGACAATGCGTCTCATGGCGGCCGCCCTGGGACCGGCCGGCAGGCCGAGAGTGTCGACAAGGGCTCCAGGCAGCGCCGGGTGCGTGCGTTCCCGCCAGGGCCCAAGATGCTGGACGATCAGAAGCACGGGATGACGGAGGTAGAGCGCTTCCCGCAGGGCCTCGTCGCTCGTCGCTCCACGCCCTTCCAGAACGCGACATCTGGGATCGGCAGGCGCCTCGCCTCCCTCGAGACCGCGCCAGGGAACATAGCCCACCGCAGCCCACACAAGCCCCGCCTTGTCGCCCCGTTCGGCCAGGTCTCGCTCGTGGCGGTCGGCAGGCAGGTCGTGCGACTGCGGACCGGCGACGGCCGGCGGGCCTGCCACCGCATCTTCGGCAACCGACCGATAAGGCGGCAGTTCCGGCAGGGCGGACACCTCGTCATAGAACGGCACAAAACGCGCCCGCGAGACGAAGGGCAGCCAGTCGCGCATGGCACGCGTCAGATCCTCGATCTCGGACGCGGCAGCCGGACCCCGCAAGTAGCGTTCGCCGAGGTCATCGGCAACCGCGCGCATGCGCTCGAAGGCCGACACGCCGCATTGCCCGGCCGCCGCTTCCAGGGCATCGCGCAAGGCCGCCCGGTCGACCTCGAAATCCGTCTCCGAATAGGCGGTTGCGAGCAGCCCCGACCTTGCGACACCACCCACACCGGTCCAGTCGTCAGCGGACCGCGTGAAAGGCCGCAGGTGTTTCAGCGGAACAGCCTTGCGGGCGGCAAGAATGGCCGGTCCCCGCGTGCGCAGCCGGCACAGGACCGACGCGAGTTCAAGATCGTCGGGACAGCCGGGAACCATTTCCATGGGACGGGACTACGGACGGGAAGGCGTCGCGGGACCGCCATCGTCGTCGCCGTCCTGCGCATCGTCGAGCGCCGCAAGACCGGCGAGGCGATCCGCACCGGCAATGACGGTCATCCGGTCGATATCCGGGTCCCCGAGACGACCTTCCGCAAGGCGCGCGGCGTAGCGTCCGTTCTCCAGCCGCCTGGAGAGCACGTCCTCATAGGCCGACAGGACATCCATGTAGCGGTGCATGGCCTTGAACGGCTCAAGCGAGGACATCGTGTCGACCTCGCGGGTGAGAACGACATCGTTCGAATCCACCAGGATGCGACGCGTATGAAGGTTGCGCAGGAGATAGTCGAAATACCGGTTGCGCAGCAGGTCGCGGGCGCGTTCCGGCAATTTCTCCCAGGTGATCTCGTCCGCCGGAAGGCCGTCGCCGATCGCGGAGCAGTCGGCGAACTGCGCCATGCAGGTCCGGATGACCTCGGGCGTGAAGATGCTTGCCGCCTGGTCCTCCCGCAGCGGGCCGGAACTCCATTTCAGGGCGCGCAGTTCCGGATCCTCCAGCACCGGCAACAGGCGTATGCTGACCTCGAACACCTGCCCTTCGGCCAGCACCGCGGCCGGGCTCTTCGGCTCGATCCAGCAGCGGATGCCCTGGAACTGGACGGGTCTTCCGGGCGTGAAGGGGACAAGCTCCACCTGTTCGAAGACGCCGGCGGCCTGCTCGACCTCGACCGCGAAGGCCGGCACCGGCGACGCGGCATGGACCAGGCGGAAATTACGCTCCTCCTGGCGCGAGGGCGACGCCACCGCATGGCAGGCCCAGTGCGCCGCATCGTCCAGCTGCGCCGGGCGAATGCGCGCGCTGATCTGCAGATAGGGCCTGCGGGCCAGATTGATCATGTCGATCAGCTGGTCCCATTGCTCGCTGAACTTCAGCCGGTAGATGCTGTAATTGCCGCTGAAGCCGATGGGCCCCGAAAGGTCGGCCAGGTCGGAAAGCGGACGTGTGTCGCTTGCAAAATCCTCGATGGCCGGCGCGAAC
The DNA here is from genome assembly GCF_965276915.1 of Stappia sp. Taxonomy (GTDB): domain Bacteria; phylum Pseudomonadota; class Alphaproteobacteria; order Rhizobiales; family Stappiaceae; genus Stappia. The sequence goes on along the minus strand of NZ_OZ255709.1, from coordinate 2,776,872 downwards.
GCCCCGTCGATCATGTAGCTGCCCGGCGCCCCGGTGGCGACGAACTCCCAGCGAACGGGAACCTGGATCTCGCGGAACCGCATCATGCGCGAATCCGGGTCCTCGGCCGACCAGATCGCCCGGCAGTAATGCAGGATGTTGTCGTAGACATGGGCGCGCAGGCGGCGCACCGAGCGCAGGAGGGTTTCGCGCTGCGCGCGCCGGGCCCGTTCACGCTCGACCTCGCGTTCATAGGCCTGCTGCATGTTCTGGAACAGATCGGGGATCGTGCCGCGCATATTGGCGTAAGTATCTGGAATGCCCGCGCGATCGCCCGGCGCCTGCCCGCTCAGCGACCCCATCAGCCGGTCGATGCGCGGGTCTATCGGCTCGCCGGCATCGTCGGCCGCTTCCCAGCTTCTTATGGTCTCAAGGTCGGCACGGAAGGACTCGTCCTTCAGCGCGGCCGCCAGGATCCAGTCGTGGCGGCGGATCCAGTCGGCGGTGATGTCCTTGGGAGCGGGCAACGGCTCGGCGACATAGACGACCGCGTTGACCTCGTTCAGGAAGCTCTGGATCTCGTACTGCCGCTGCAGGCGGGAGTAGATATAGGTGACGGCGATCTCATCGTTGGGATTGGTGATTTCGGAGTGGTGCGTGCGCTCCGTGCTGTCCTCCCTGTCCGTCGAGACAACGATCTTCGTCTCGGCTCTGATCCTGCTTGCGGACTTGCCGACGGCCTCGTTGAGAAAGGTCTTGGTGTCGCGGGAACTGTTGGAAACCTCGCCCCCCGCCTCGCCGTTCAGTCCTCCCGTCGCCACCTCGCCAAGCGGGCCGGCGATGTTGGCCTTGAGGTTCCAGTCGAACTGGCCGAACGCCTCGGCCACCACCTCGTGAGAGTCCTTGGACGAGGCCGAGGCTTCCGTCGATGTCTCGATGCCGCGTGTCGCTTCCGAGAGCCGGCCGGATTTCCGCGTCTGCACCACCTTGAGGCCGATCTTCTCCGACTGGCGGGGACCGAGCGGCAAGGTCCGCACGACATCCCCCGCCTGTGTCCCAAGCGGCACCCAGGTCTGGCGGTAGATCGTCTGAAAGCCGAAATTGACGCTTCCGGGACGAAACGGCGTAAACGGGTAGGCCGTCGGCAGCCTTTCGCCGAAGAGCGGCGCCTCTTCTCCCTCCCGTTCCGCGCCAAGCCGCGCGAACGGGCCGATCTGCTCGACAACAGCGGCTATTCCCTGAGCCCAGAATGCAACGGACTGGACATGCTCGAAATCCGCCACGCGAAGGGTGCTGTCCGCGCCAGACAGTGCGCGCAGCCGGCTGGTGAACCAGTTCCGCACGACGCGGCGGGCCCGGTCGACGAAGGGGAACCGCGCTTTCGCCGTCAGGTAGAGCTCGAACAGTGCCAGCCCCATCGAGGCGCGAAACGCCTCGGCGCATTGCGCGACCGCCTGACGGAAACTGGCCTGCACCTCGCTCTCGGCACGCAGATCGGTGAGGAAGATGACACCGTATTCTCCGTCGATCTCGAAGCGGATCGAGGTCGAGAGGTGTTCCGACTGCAGCACCAGCAGAAAGTCCTGCGGAAACAGGCGCACGAACCCGTCGAAATCGACCCAGCGATCCATGTCGACCGGTGCGTCCCGCGAAACTCCGGGGTCGGGCGTGCTGAAATGGACCAGTTGCGGCTCGAGAAGCGACCGGTAGGCGGCGAAGTCGTAGAAGGCCGTTTCCCGGATGGGCGCTTTCGCCCGCATCGTGGCGCCACCTCCCGGCGACAGGTTCAGGATGCCCTTCAGCAGGTCGTCGGGGATCGCGTCCCCGTCGGGACGCGCGATGTCCTCCAACGTCAACTTCTCGGGCATTGGTCCTGTCCTATGCGATCTGGTTGGCGTCGTGGCTGGGCATCCGGTTTTTCGGCCTCTACCCCGATCGCGGGACCGGCGAAGGTTTGCGCGAAAAGGGCTCAACGGAAACGTGCGGCGGCCTCAGGCCCAATGGCAGATGCAGGCTCGTCTGAGAAACCGGGGTCTCAATCGCAAGCTGGCCACGGTTGCGCGTCCTCCCCCCGGGCTTCCAGGCCTGGGCCCGAGACAGCAGATCGCGAACGCCGGCCTCTCCCTCGTTAAAGTCCGCCGCGTCGCCCTTGCGCGGGCCGCCGCGCCACTTGACCACGCGTATGTCCTTGCCCCCCAGCGCGGACAGACGCTGTGCCACGCGCTCCATGTGCCGGACGCCGATGCTGTCATTGTCCGGCCAAAGGTAGATCGTCTTGAACGCGGCCAGAGGCTTCAGGGCAAGGTGTGTGGGCGTGTGCAGGGCGCCGGTCAGCGTCCCTGTCGCCGCGAACCCCAGGCCGATCAGCGCCTCGGCCGCGACGACGCCCTCGGTCACGATGATTTCGGGTGTCCGCTTCGGGTCGACCGCCTCCAGCGCGAACAGCGGCAGGACGGATGCAACGGCATCCATCGTGACCGGCTTGCCAAGCACCCCCTTGGCATCCGTTTCGAACAGCGCGAACTCCTTGAACCGGCGCTTCTGCCGCGACAGCAGGACGCGCCGAACATGTACGACGCTCCGCCCGTCGAGCAAGGCGATGGGGTGGCGCTCCTCGCTCAGGACCCGCGATCCGTCCGGGCGAAGCTTTTTCGGATCAGCGGCGTCGCGATCCGCTTGCATGGCCGGTTTCCTGACCTCCGAGCGATGCCACCAGGGATCGGTAAAGAACGCATCGCGCCGCACCACGGCGGCCGGCACCCTGGCCTGGACAGGTGCAAATCCCAGCTGAATGGCCCGCTGGTGCCGCTTCTCGAAGGGGGTGCTTGCCGATCCGGCCGCGGCCTCGCGTGCCAGCGCGGCGACGACGGACCTGCGGACGGCATCGCTGGGCAACGCATCCAGCCAGGCGCGATGTGCAAGCACTTGCCGGGCTTCGTCAGGGAGTGCTGTCTTTTCGGAGGTTGTCGACGCAAACGACCGAAGAATATCCTGAAACAATCCCATAACCGGCCCCAACTCCCTGAAGAGAAGCCGCCGGATCAGAACCGGCCCGCTGAGATCAAATTCCGTCCGAAACCATTCCAGCATTGCAAGAAAAGCAGATAGCACGGCAGGTCAGTCAGTGAGCTTTGAACACCATTCAGGCTCTGTCAAAAGAAATCTGGGTGCCCGGGGCCGGGCCGAGCGACAACAGTCAGGGCATGGAACCCGGCGGGCCGCACGTCCCTTGCTCAAGGCGCATCATGCGCCCTCGGACGGCACCGCTGCGCCTGCCACCCGGTCGAGTTCGGAGATGGCGCAGACGATGTGGTAGAGCGAGCTTGCCGGTGCAGGCTCGTCGACGAAGCTGCCGTCCGCGCGCAGCTTGTCGCGCCACAGGCCCGGCGGATCGACGGCGAGATAGGTCTCCAGCGCGGCCACGGCCTTCAGGGCGTCGCCGGCACGGGCGGCGCGGGTCTCCTCGTCGCGCGCCTCCTCCATCATCACCAGCGCGGCCTTCATCCACTCGGTCTGGGCCCACAGGCGCGCGAGCGGGTCGAGGGGGGAAAAATCGTCCCGCAACTGCATGATCGCGACGCCCCGATCCGGGCAGATGCCGTGGCCGGAGGCGATGGAGAAGAGACGCGAGGCTGCGGAAAGCGCGTCCGCACGGTCGCGAGCCCGTCCCCACATGGTCAGGAGCCAGCACCATTCGAACTGGTGGCCGGGCTCGACGATGCGCCCCTCCTCGCCCGGGGCCGGTTGCCAATCGCCGCCGAAAAACTCCCGCAAGGCGCCTGTCACGGGATCGATGAAACGGGTGAGCGCCAGTTCCCCGATGCCATCGGCCATTTCCCGCCAGTGCGGATCATCGGAAACGGCCTCCCAGGCGAGCGCCGCCTCGAAGAGATGCATGTGCGGATTGGCCCGAAGCGGCAGGCGGCGCGGCGCGTCCTCCTCGAAACCGCCCGAGGGATGGGCAAGACGGGTAAAAAGACCGTCGCGCAGGCGGGCGGCTTCCCGCGAGAGGCGCTGTCGCATGCCATCGACGCGGGCGGCCGCATTCGCATAGGCGAAGAGCGCGAAGGCCTGGTCGTAAAGATCGAAGGATCGCGGTCCGCCTTCGCCCTCCGGCGACGGCAGGCGCAGGGTGGCGTCGGTGCAGCGGAAGTCAGCCTGGAACGCGGCGAGACCGCGCATCGCGATGCCGGCCGCATCGCCCTGCCAGCCGAGCCGCGCGCCCTCGATAAACGCGTAGACCTGCCTTGGCGGCACGCGCGGGCGCGCCGGGGCATCGCCCGGGCGTGCCGTGCCAAGGGCGAGGCTTTCGGCGAACCGCCCGCTGGGCGCATCGACCCCGGCCCGCGCCCACAAGGGCAGTGCCACGCCCGTCAGCCACCCGGCCAGGCGGTCGCGGGCCGCCGCGAGCCCCGCCCGCGGGTCGGCCGAGGCGTGTTGCGAGCCTGGCGTCACCTGATGCTCCTCCCCTCATGTCCACAGCGCCGGACTGTCGGCCGAAGCGCTGGCGCCGAACCGTCGGCGCTACAGGGTCTGATTGTACGCGCCCACTTCCGGGTTCTCGCGCAGGATGGCATCGACCGCCTTGAACATCTCGCGCAGGCGGGCATCGGATGCCGGGCTCTCGATGACGACCACAAGTTCCGGCTTGTTCGAGGAGGCCCGCACCAGTCCCCAGGTGCCGTCCTCGCAGGAGACGCGGACACCGTTCACCGTCACCAGATCGGTGATCGGATGGCCGGCGAGCGTCTCGCCCTTTTCGTGCATCGCCTTGAACCGGGCAATGACGCGCTCGACGACCTCGTATTTGATCTCGTCGGCGCAATGCGGCGACATGGTCGGCGAGCCCCAGGTCTTGGGCAGGGCGCGGCGCAGGTCGGCCATGGTCTTGTCCGGGTTTCGGTCGAGCATGTCGAGGATGGTCAGCGCCGAGACAAGGCCGTCGTCATAACCGCGGCCGATCGGCGCGTTGAAGAAATAGTGGCCCGACTTCTCGAAGCCGACCAGCGCGCCGATCTCGTTGACCCGCCGCTTCATGTAGGAATGGCCGGTCTTCCAGTATTCGGTGACCGCGCCGTTGCCCAGCAGCACGGGATCGGTGTTGAAGAGCCCCGTCGACTTGACGTCGACGACAAAACGGGCGCCGGGATGCAGGGCGGACAGATCGCGGGCCAGCATGACGCCGACCTTGTCGGCGAAGATCTCCTCGCCCTCGTCATCGACGACGCCGCAGCGGTCGCCGTCGCCATCGAAGCCGAGGCCGACCTCGGCACCGGTCTCCAGCACCTTGTCACGCAGGGCATGAAGCATCTTCATGTCCTCCGGATTGGGGTTGTAGCGCGGGAACGTGTGGTCGAGCTCGCAGTCGAGCGGGATCACCTCGGCGCCGATCGCCTCGAGCACGCACGGAGCGAAGGCACCGGCGGTGCCGTTGCCGCAGGCGGCGACGACGCGAATCGGGCGCGACAGTTTCGGCCGTTCGGTCAGGTCGGCGATGTAGCGCTCCGGAAACCCCTCGACGAAGCGGTAGCCGCCGCCCGTCCCTTCCCGGAACGAGGCGGTCAGCACGATCTCCTTGAGCCTGCCCATCTCGTCCGGCCCGAAGGTCAGGGGGCGGTCGATGCCCATCTTCACGCCGGTCCAGCCATTGTCGTTATGCGAGGCGGTGACCATGGCCACCGCCGGCACGTCGAGGGCAAACTGGGCGAAATAGGCCATCGGCGACAGGGCAAGGCCGATGTCGTGGACACGGACGCCGCCGGCCATCAGGCCGGAGATCAGGGCCATCTTGATCGAAGCGGAATAGCCGCGGAAATCATGGGCAACGACGATATCGGGCCGGGTGCCGCGCTCGTGCATCAAGGTGGCGATGCCCATGCCGAGCGCCTGGATCCCCATCAGGTTGATTTCTTTTTCAAACAGCCAGCGCGCGTCGTACTCGCGAAAGCCGGTGGCCTTGACCATCGGCTGGGACTCATAGGCGTAGGTGTTCGGCTTCAGCTCGGCAACGGGGACTGGCAGCATGAATTGTCCTCAAGGTCTGGGCGAGCGGGCGCCACGGCGCCCGCGCAACTGTCAAAAACTCGTCATTCAATCCGGCGAAACAGGGGCGGCGCTGTCCGAATAGCGCACGATGTCGTCGTCGCCTATATAGGCGCCCGACTGGATCTCGATGACGCGGGCGGGAACACGGCCCGGATTGGCAAGCCGGTGACGCGCGCCGACCGGCACATAGGCGGACTGGTTCTCCGTCATCAGCCGCATCTCGCCGTCGATCTCGATGGCCAGGGTGCCGGATACCACCACCCAGTGCTCGGCGCGATTGACATGGCTTTGCAGCGACATGCTCTCGCCCGGCTTGATCTCGATCTCCTGCACCTGGAAGCGCGTACCCTTGGCGATCTCCTCGCGCCAGCCCCAGGGCCGGTGGAGACGGCGATGCTCGCGCGTCTCGCGCCGGCCTTCCGCCTGCAACCCTTCGACCACCGTCTTGACGTCCTGGGCATGGCCCTTCTCGGCCACCAGCACCGCATCCTTGGTGGCGACGACCATCACATGATCGAGGCCGACGACGGAGACCAGCGCTGCATCGCTGACCACGAGATTGTCGCGCGCCTTGACGAACCGCGCCTCGCCGAGAACGCTGTTGCCGTCCTCGCCCTTGTCCAGCGCCTCCCAGACGGCCGACCAGGAGCCCAGGTCGCTCCAGCCCGGATCGGTCGGCACGCAGGCGATGCGGTCGGATTTTTCCATGATCGCATAGTCGATGGAAATGTTCGGAACGGCCGTGAACAGATCTGCGTCGAGACGGAGAAAATCCAGATCGCGGACGGCGGCGCCAAGCGCCGCGCGCACGGCGGCAAGCACGTCCGGCGCATGGCGCTCGAACTCGGCAATCATCGTGGCGGCGGAAAACAGGAAGATGCCGGCATTCCAGACATGCGCGCCGCCCTCGACAAAGGCCCGGGCCCGCTCAAGGTCCGGTTTTTCGACGAAAGCCTCGACCGGGCGCACGGCTGCCTCGCCGCCGTCCCCGCCGCCTGCCAGGCGGATATAGCCGTAGCCTGTGTTGGGTTCGGACGGGCGAATGCCGAACGTGACGATCTTCCCGGCGCGTGCGGCCGGGGTCGCCAGATCGACGGCGCGGGAAAAGGCGTCAACATCGCGCACCAGGTGATCGGACGGGGCCAGCAGCACCAGCGCGTCCTTGTCCCGCGCCTGCGCGACAAGGGCGGCGATGGCGGCAGGGGCGGCAGTGTTGCGGCCGACAGGCTCAAGCACGATCGTCGCCTCGGCCAGCGGTGCGCCGACCTCTTCCATCTGCTCGCCGACAAGAAACCGGTGCTCGGCATTCGTGATCACGATGGGCGGCGCATAGTCACGGCCGTGAAACCGGCCGAGCGTCTTCTGGAACAGGCTCTCGCCCTCGAAGATCGGCAGGAACTGCTTGGGCCGCGCCGAGCGCGACAGCGGCCAAAGCCGCGAACCGGACCCGCCGGACAGGATACAGGGGATGATCACGCGCGCTCTCTCGTCGACGGAGGCAGGCCAGGGGAAGGGCATGCCGTGCAGTGTTGTGCCAAACCCCGCACTGACAGGAGGTTAACCCGAAAGACAGGCGTTGCAAAACGACCCCGGATCAGACCTCTCCGCGCGCCAGCCGCCCCCAGAACCGGGCAACGGAACGGCGGTCTCCAAGCTCGCGGCTTTTGACGATACCGGCCGCGGCGAGCCCGCGCGCAGCCCTCCTGTCGCGGGCAAGCCCGAGCACCGCATCGCGAAAGGCGGCCGGCTCATGATCGACGACGAGACCGTCGACACCATGCGCGACCACCTGCGAGAACACCGCCGTCGGCGTGTAGATCCCGGCGGCCCCGGCAACGGCATGCTGGTGCAGCTTGATGATCGAGCGGCCGTTGTTGACCGGATTGACCGCGTAAGGCGCCAGCGCCACGTGGAAGCGGGCGCGGTCCAGCCAGGGCTGGAACGCGTCGAGCACCATCGGCGCAAGATGGGTGACGCGGGCCGAAGCGGGAAGCACCGCCGCGCCGGCCCGCCCCAGGAAGGTGGTGAGGCGCAGGGACGGCTCGATGGCCAGCGCCTCGGCAAGCCCCGGCGCGACGGCGGCGAAGTCGGCGAGATGCGTCGCCGTGCCGATGAACAGGACGCGGGTTTCGTCATCCGCTCCTCCGCCGGCGTCGAAATGGGACAGATCGCCCGATGGCGCGAGGTCGGCCGGATGCAGGAAGGCGCCGGGCAGCGGCGCCAGGCGTCCGAGCAGGCGCTCGTTGGGCGCCACGGCGATGTCGGCCAGTTCCGTCAGGGCAGAAAAATGGCCATCGAGAAACCGGGCGATGCGGGAGCGGTAGCTCGGATCCAGCCGCGTGTCGGAAGCCATCGCCCAGAGATCGTCGTCGAGGAGATAGGCGACACGTCCGCCCCGCGCCTTGAAGGCTGCCAGCCGCCGCAGGTCGCGCGCCGTCGTGTAGCGCACGGCGATGGCAAGGCCGGGCCCTGCGGAGGCGTGTGCCCTGCCCGTGCCGGCGGCGGCGCTGTCGGTCAGCGACAGGCCGTGCTGGCCGATTCGCCCGAGCCTCAGCCCCTCTTGCGCCAGTTCCCGCCTGCAGATTTCCACATAATGATAGCGCGTCGGATAAGCGGTCTTGGGCCGTCCGGTAAAATGGTCGAACGCGGTGAGAAGCGCGGCTTTCCTGAGCATGCGGGCCTATTCTCTTCGTCCGATCAAACGGCTCGGGGCAGCGGATGCACTTTTGCGGCACGCGGGCGCATCGCCCGGGGAGGTCTGCAACCCGGCAACAGAACACCGTGCGCGCCACCCCACGATTGCCTGTTGTTTCTCCGGTATGCTAGCAAAATTGAGGCAGCGCAAAGTGCACCGGGCGCGGAGCGCAACCGAACCCCGGTCGAACGAGCATAGTGGCGAGGATGATGCACGGATACAGGTCATCCAGCCGAAACGGCGAGCGTTCCCAGAATGCATGACACCGCTCTCGAAACCGGCAAGCTCTTTTTCGAACTCTACTGGCGCGACACATACGATCGCATCCTCGATATCGGTTCGATGAACGTGAACGGCACGCTGCGCGACGTGGCGCCGGCCGACTGCAGCTACATCGGAACGGACATCGCGCCAGGTCCGGCGGTCGACATCGTCACCAACACAGCGGAAGCCAGTCTTCCCTTCGCGGACGACAGTTTCGACGTCGTCGTGTCGACGTCCTGCTTCGAACACGACCAGATGTTCTGGCAAACATTCCTGGAAATGCTGCGGGTCGTCCGCCCGCACGGTTTCATCTACATCAACGCGCCATCCAACGGACCGTATCACGGCTACCCTTACGACAATTGGCGCTTCTACCCCGACAGCGGCCGCGCGCTGCAGGCGTGGGCGAAAAAGTCCGGCTTCAAGGGCTACAGGATGGTCGAGTCGCTCACCGTCCTGCGCCAGAGCGACGTCTGGAACGATTTCGCGCTCGTCTTCGCCGGACCGCAAGCCGAGTTGCCCAACGTCCTTCTGCAGGACCGCGACACCAACATCTACAATGCGCGAAACTGGAAATCCGACGAAATACATGTCTTCGCCGACAAGACGGAAGACATGCAGCTGTTCGACCGGCTGGCGGTCGAGAATGGCGAACTGCGACAGGAAACAGCGAGACAGAGCGAGGAAATCTCGAACAACCGGCACGAGATATCCACGCTGAGAACCAAGATCGAGCAGAATCCGCTTGTCCCGGTGGTTCACAATCTCAATCAGGACCTGCGTGACATGCGCGCAAAGGGCGAGGTGCAGGCCGGCCAACTGAACTCGGCAGAGCAGGCTCTTGCCGTTGCAGCGGCAGAGCAGCGACTGATACGTGCGGCCCTGGACGAGGCTCGCGACGAAAGCAGGAACCGGTCGGCCGAACTTGCAGCCAGCAACGCGCAGGCATTGTCGCTGACACAGGAAAACACACGCCTTCAGACCGACAACGCGCTCCTGCAAAACGGAAACGTCGCCTTGCAGGCGCACGTAGCCGAACTGCAAGCCCGGGCCACGATCGGGGAAGATGCGAGAAAATCCCTTGAGGCATCGCTCGCAGGCCGCACCGCCGAATTGCAAAACGCGGACAGCGCCTTGCATGACGCGAGATCGGAGCTGTCCGGCATTTCCGAAGTGGCTGCGGCAGCACTTCAAAAAACACCGCAATCAGACACCAAGCCTTCCCCTCTCTCGGCCGTGGCCTCCTTGCGTGACGAAGTGATGTCGCTTCGTGACCACATCGCGCGCTTGTCCGAGAAAGAACAACAAATGGAATTTCAGATTTCAAACCTCCAAAGGTCCCCCATGCGATCTGCTTTAAAATCTGTTCATCAGCTCCTTCACGGAGACCCTGAAATTTTCGAGAAAACAAATTTCATTCGAAATTCAAAAGCCTTTGAATTTCAGTACTACAAAGACGAAAACAAAATTTGGGGATCCAGAAATCGCTGCATCAGGCATTACCTACTCGCCCCGGACTTCCGGATTCTGAGGCCCACCCCGCTTTTTGACGGCATATACTACACTTCGACATATCAGGACGTTGCGGACTCCCAAGTCAATCCATTCTACCATTATCTTCGCTTTGGTGTCGCTGAAGGGCGCGATCCAAATCCGCTCTTCAGCACAGCGTGGTATCTCGCCCGCAATCCCGATGTAGCCAGCGGAACAATGAACCCGCTCACCCACTACCTGCGGCACGGAGCCAGGGAAGGGCGCGATCCTCACCCGCTGTTTTCGACAAACTGGTATCTCTCACAGTACCCGGACGTGAAGGAGGCGGGCGCCAACCCGCTCGCCCACTTCCTCCTCTACGGCGCTCCGGAAGGGCGCAATCCGAACCCGTATTTCGACAGCAAGTGGTACCTGGAGCGCAATCCCGACGTCTGGGAAGCCGGCGAGACTGCGGTCTGTCACTACCTGAAGGCAGGACACCGGGAGGGCCGCGACCCCTCGCCGCGGTTTTCTGCGAACGCCTACCGACAACGTCATCTTGACGGCAATCCGGATATCGAGCCGCTGTCGCATTTCCTGTCGTCCGGTCGCAGCGTCGCCGAACTGGAAATTGCTCCGTCCGCGGCCCGCGTGACGCTACAGCCGGCATCAGGCTAGCCCAATCTGCTCCCCTGAATGTACCCATTCATAGGCTTGCCCTGTGCACGTTGTGGTCCCTTCTCGACCTGGCTGCAAACTCGTTCGGCGTGAGCCCATCGAGGCTCGTGTGCGGTCGGCGCAGGGCGTCGTCTATTCTCCATGTCTCGATGACCTGGCGGGTATGGTGGCAGCTGCAGAACAGATCAACGGCCCAACAAAACACAAAACTCATTATGGTTACGAGGTGTTTCATATACCCTGGATACATTCAACTTTATCTCAGCCATCTCATACAAAACCGAAATCAAGTTTCGAAATGAAGTCGGTGTAAACTGCCAAGAATGGACATCGATATACTGCCCAATATTCGACTTCCATTCTTCTATGGCGTTGAGAACCCGCTGGGATGAAACGTGTTCAGGCCCATGATCGCCATCCCAGTGCCGGATTGCGTCATTATGGGTTGTCAATGCGCGGTGCTCGACAACGCTCTTCAGCGAGTGAATAGTGCGCCTTTCAACATGAGCCTGCATTACGTCGGAAATTGCCGAAGGCCGCAAGAAGTGATCAAAACAATACCTGCAATCAGGTATTATCATCGCATATAGACCATCATAATCCAGTATTTTTTCAATGGAAACCAAGTGCGAAATCAGGTCCGGCTGATGCTCGATAGAATGACTGGTAAAAATCAAACGATACTTCTTATCAACGACAGAAAGATCTCCAACAGGAGAAACATAATTTATGTCCGGAACACGCTCAGCGCTCTCCCCTAGCCCCTCGGCACGCACGCGAAGCGCATCTTTGTCCAAGACATCAAAATACTCCACACCTTGCCCGGAGAGTACAGGCTTGTGGAAAGGGCCGATTTCCAAAGCAGGTGTAAATGTAGAGATGAATTTCACAAAATCTCCGCGGCAGGCCAACGGCGATGCCAATCGACCTTCGGTCCGGCCATGCATTTCATAGTGATGCCAGAGCTGGCTGTCGTCGAGTTGGGCCAGATCGGAGTATACCCCTCTATAAAAAGCCGGATCAAACTCCGGATACTCATTCAATTGCATATTGATCTCCAACACAGGCAAGCAGCAACCGCGTAGCAGCTGCCTAAGTCCGTTTCTTGGCGACAAAAGTAATCGCCGGACCATTCGGGTGCAGCGGCTCATCCTGATCAACCTCGACATCAAAGCCAAGGGCATCAAACACGGCAAGCATCGAATCGCGCTCGATCCAACGCGTCACACGTTCAGCCCCTCCGCAGAAGCCCCGCCAATCGAGCACTTCCTGGATATACGTCTGCGCACTGGTCACGACATCAACACCACGATAGTTGGAGGTTTCCCTTTCTCCAAAGCGCGGCCTCAGATCCTCGCGTCCCCTTATAATTTCTTCGTCGTAGTAATGGGTCCAAATGCACACCGTCGACGAGCTACGACACATCCCCTCAATAAGAGCGACAGGATCAGACATATGATAGAGAACGCCGCAAGCTATGCATGTGTCAAAATTTACTGAACCGGATAGATACTTACCAAAATCACCAAGAATGAAATTAACTTTGTCCAGACTATATATGTTTTTTATAATAAGACACTTTAGATAAGCTCTTGTATTAGCCTCAATGGAAACGACGGACCCAGCGCCCCTCGTTTGGAGCATCAGAGAGTGGGCACCCTCAAGCGGCCCCAGTTCCAAGATCCGTTTTCCGGAGAAGCCGCCTGACGCCCGCTCGAAGAAATGCAATCTGGGATCATCGTAAAACTTCGGTTTTCCTTCATTGATCGTCGGAAAGGCGCTTGACCATTCATCGTCAAATATGTCGATCGCGTTCACTGCACTTGGCAGGCGCATATCATATCGTTCGTCCATAAATACGTCTCCTTTCACGTTCGCCCGCTTAGCGTCACCAGATATCTTTCGCAAAACTTTAAACTGATCCATATTTATACAATATTCTAAGAATCCCGTGGTAGTATTTTGACTGCCCCTTCTGTCTCAAGTCACTCATGACTTCATCCACAAACGGCAACCCAAGTCTTTCCATTATTTCATGCACTTGGGAAAGCCTGTAAACTTCGCGGAAAACTATATCCCTCTTTACAATGGGTGTTCCAAGGTATTTCAGGAAAAGAAATCCCCCAAATGTACCTGGTTTTTCTGACCAATCAGATCCAGGAATCGCTCCACAAATGCCCTCTTCTCGAAACTGCTCAATCCTTCAACCAGCTCTTTTACACGTGACAGATCAGATTTCATTTCTTCGATCAAGAACGGCGGCGTTACCGTTTTTCCGTGTTCAGCATCAATACACGATAGAGGAAGGGTGACGCCTTCCGACCGCCCCCCAACTGTGCCGATAGACATTGAGGCGGAGAACCTCGCCATCGGCGACTGTGAAACGGTGCGATCCATCAAGGCATAGAGTTCGCGTCGCAATAAATCCCGGAAGAAAACAGGGAGGAGATCGATCGACGCCTTCAGTTCTTCGAAGTTCACACCTTCCAGCCGCTCTCGGAGCATCGCAGCGTGAGCGATGATGGTAGGTTGAAAACCCGCCTTCCCGACAAGCATTTTAGTCAACCCGACTTCACCCTTGTGAATCGACCACCGCCGGGTGCTGATGGGCCTGTATTCTCTCCAGTATTTCAAAAACTGAGGATGATCGATAACCTCCCGGCCGAAGGAAATCAGGAATGACTGGACGTGGTAGTGATGCTCAAATACTTCTGTGAAACCGATGAAGGGTTGCGGGCCAACGAGTTTACGGAACACGTCTTCCAAGCCTTCCGGAAAATAGAAGACGCTGTCGTTCATCAGAATAAGTCGTTCGATGTTCTTATCGCGTTCACGCAGGAGATGAATGCCGTCCTTATAGGCTCCGAAATCACGGCCCAGGTTCTCGCGTTCAACGACAAGATGGCCACTGGCAGCCAATTCCTCTCGCATCGTGTCTGAAAGCTTCATGTTCGAAACGAACACGATGTTCACGCCCAGCTTGTTCAAAGCATCGATGGCCGTCCGCGTGAATGGCTGAAGGCCCAGCTTCGTGTAGACGACAAAGATTGCGTATCGCCCCCCCTCATAAAAAATCTCTCCGTCTGTCAAGCGGTTTAGGCGCCTGTCAAAAGAGTAGAGGCGCACATCAATTCTATTCTTTATTCGCCAATACAGCTCAATCGGGTATATGATAAATAAAAGCTTTATCATATACCAATAACTAGCTGAAAACCGGTAGACAAATCCTGAAATTTTCTTCATGTTGAGAGCATCACTTCTGCTTTACCAGACCAATCAGGTATCGGCCGTAGTTGGTCTTTGCCAGCGGAGCGGCGAGCCGCAACACATCCTCACGCGTGATCCAGCCATTGGCGTAGGCGATCTCTTCCAGGCAGGCAACCTTGAGCCCCTGACGGTGTTCGATCGCGCGGATGAATTCCGACGCCTCCATCAGCGATTCATGCGTGCCGGTGTCGAGCCAGGCGTAGCCGCGGCCGAGCTTCTCGACGCCGAGGCGGCCCTCCTCCAGATAGCGGCGGTTGATGTCCGTGATCTCCAGCTCGCCGCGTCCGGAGGGCTTCACCTCCCGGGCAAAACGCACGACATCGTTGTCGTAGAAATAGAGCCCCGAGACCGCCCAGTTGGATTTCGGCGCCTGCGGCTTTTCCTCCAGCGAGATCGCCTTGCCCTGTGCATCGAACTCGACCACGCCATAGCGTTCCGGATCCTGCACGTGATAGGCGAAGACGCGCCCTCCCGAGGTCAGCCGGGCCGCGTCGACAAGCAGCTCCGACAGGCCATGGCCATAGAAGATGTTGTCGCCCAGAACGAGCGCGCAAGGATCATCGCCGATGAAATCCTCGCCCAGGATGAAGGCTTCCGCCAATCCGTTCGGCTCGGCCTGAACCACATAGGAGAGACGGATGCCCCAGTTGGACCCGTCCCCGAGCAGCGCCTCGTAGGATGGCAGGTCCCGCTCCGTCGAGATGATCAGCACCTCGCGGATGCCGGCGAGCATCAGGATCGACAGCGGATAGTAGATCATCGGCTTGTCGTAGACCGGCAACAGCTGCTTGCTGGTCACAAGCGTCAGGGGGTAGAGGCGCGTCCCCGACCCTCCCGCAAGGATGATACCCTTCATGCCGGCCTGTCTCCCGTCAGTTTCTCAACAGCATTGTGCAGACGATGCAATCGCCTGCATCGATGACGCGCGGATGACCTCGCCCGGTCACCTGCGGCAGTCGCTGGCGATGAGACGCTTGGCGCCTCCTGCTAGCCGACATGCCCCTTCTCGCGCAGATACTCGTCCAGCGCCTCGCGCCAGGGGCGCTGCACGCCAATGGCCGAGGCCAGCTTCGCATTCGACAGGACGCTGTAGGCGGGGCGCCGCGCGGGCGTCGGAAACTCCGAGGACGGAATCGGCTCGACATCGGCTGCGACCCCCGCACGGGCAATGATCTCGGCCGCGAATTCATGCCAGGTGGCCGCATCCGAATTGACCACATGCCAGATGCCGGGGGAAACGCCCTGCCCCAGCATGGCGACGATGGCCCGGGCGATGTCCTTGGTCGAGGTCGGCGACATGTGCTGGTCGGCGACCACCTTCAGCTTGCCGCGCTCGCGGCCGAAGCGGAGCATCGTCTCCACGAAATTGCCCCCCTTGCCGCTGGCGCCCGCCACACCGAACAGCGAGGCGACGCGCAGCACCAGCGTGTCGTCGCAGGCGAGCCGGGCCAGGTCCTCGCCCATCGCCTTGGTCGCTCCATAGACGTTGACCGGCGCGCGGGCGTCGGTCTCTTCGAGCGGCGCGCGCTTGTCCTGCCCGCCGAAGACATAATCGGTCGAGACATGGACGAAGCGGGCCTTCTTCGCGGCCGCGATCTCGGCAAGCAGCGCAACGAGATGGGCGTTGATCGTCACGCCGGTCTGCGCATTGGCCTCGACCTCGTCGGTCTTGTGATAGCTCGAGCAATTGACCAGGGCATCGAATTCGAGGGGGCCGAGCACCTCACGGACACGATCGAAATCCGTCAGTTCCAGGCGGGCACGGTCGACGGCCAGGATGTCCAGCGGCGCGCCGGCCGCCTCGTTGACGCGGATGAGGTCGGTGCCGAGCTGGCCGTTCGGGCCAAGCAGGAGAATCTTCATCACGCGCCTCAGATCCTCAGCATGCCGCCGTTGACCTCAAGGTCCTTCACCCGGCGGTGCCATTCGATCAGTTCCTTGTACCAGGCAAGGGTGATCGTCTTGGTGGTCTTGTCGATGCGCCCTTCCGAAAGGGCCGCGTGCACGTCGCGGGCGCCGTCCTCGGCCGTCAGCTCGGCCTTGTAGCCAAGCGCCTCGATCTTGTCGAAGCCGACCCGGTAGGAACGGTGGTCGGGATCGCCATACCAGTCGATCTTGACCTCGTCGGGCAGAGTTTTCGCGACGATCTCCGCCAGCGGGCCGAGCTGGTAATTGTTGGCGTCCGAGCCCACATTGAAAATCTGGCCGTTCACCTTGTCCGCCGGCGCGGTCAGCATGAAGGCCTGTGCCCGCGCGGTGTCGCGCACATGCACCATCGGCCGCCACTGGGTGCCGTCGCGCATCAGGGGCAGGACGCCGGTCTTCCAGGCGCCGTAAACCATGCCGTTGATGGCAAGGTCGAAACGCATGCGGGGGCTGAAGCCGTAGACCGTCGCCTGGCGCAGCACGACGACGGTGAAATCGTCGTCGGCGAGCGGCAGAACGCCGTGCTCGGCCAGCTCGTTCGCCTTGGCATAGGTGGTCAGAGGGTTGGTCGGCGTGGTCTCGTCGGCGATCACGCCCGGTTCCTGGAAGCCGTAGAGGCTGCAGGAGGACGGCAGGATGTAACGCTTGACGCCGGCCGCCTTGGCAAATTCCGCGGTCTTGACGCGCGACTGGTGATTGATCGCGTAGGTTTCGTCGCTGAATTCCTCGCCCGAGGGATCGTTCGAGATCGCAACGAGGTCGATGACGTGATCGACGCCGGCGAACAGGGACGGATCGAGCAGGCGCGTGTCCTGCTGGACGATCTCAAGATTCTCGTGCTCGGGCAGCAGTTCACGGCCGAAGAAGTAGCGATCCACCGCCTTCACGGCATAGCCCTTGCCGAGCAGCATGGGCACGAGGGTGGTGCCGATATAGCCACCCGCTCCGGTTACCAGAACCTTTTCCATTCACACTCTCCCAGAGAGGGTTGCAATTCTTCGATCAGACCACCGCGGACATCCCGGGCAGACACTTAAAACCAGTGGACAACATCCTTGAAGAGGGGCTGCACCTTGTCCTTGTCGGACAGGACAACGTCGCTCTCCGCCATTCCCCAGTCGATTCCCAGATCGGGATCGTTCCAGCGAATCCCGAAATCGTGAGTCGGAGCGTAGTAGTTGGTCACCTTGTAGATGATCTCGGTGTCCGGCACGAGCGTCAGGATCGCGTGGGCGAACCCGACAGGCACGAGGATCTGGTTCCACTCCTCCGCAGAAATCTCAGCCGATACCCATTTCCCGAAGGTCGGAGACCCCTTGCGGATATCAACCGCCACATCCAGGATCCGCCCCCTCACGCAGCGCACGAGCTTGTCCTGGGCAAACTCCCCGCCCTGATAATGAAGCCCTCTCAGGGTTCCGGCCTGCGCTGAATACGATTGGTTATCCTGGATGAAGTCGAGATCAATACCGTTCTCTGAAAAAATGCTCTTGTTGTATACTTCAGAAAAAAACCCCCGATGGTCGCCGTGCTTCTTGGGCTTTATGACTTTCACGTCCGGAATTTCCAAGCTCTGCACATCTACAGTCATAAAACTTCCTCGCATCACGTGAGAAGAATTCAAGAAGCGCGCCAGACTCGCCGGCGTTTATAGTAGTCGACGCAACGGCGCACAAGGCCAATCAAGCCGCAATATTTCCCGTTCCAGCATCAGCAAAACTTACCAGTCAGCGCAAGATCGGACCCATCTATTCTGCGCAATTGCATCGAAGTGTGGCCATGACAGGGCGGCAGGCGAACTGCAGCATCCCCGCTTGTGGGAGAAGCCCGGATACCGTAAGCGGGAGCCTTCGGCCTCCCCTGCCAATCACCAATCGGGACATCTGGCGTGGCAGATATTGAAACCATCGTTATTGGCGCCGGCGTTGTCGGCCTGGCCAGCGCCCGGGCACTCGCCCGAGCCGGTCACGAAGTGATGGTGATCGAGCGCCATGGCCTCATCGGTTCGGAGACAAGCGCCCGCAACAGCGAGGTGATCCATGCCGGCATCTATTATCCCCGGGACAGCCTGAAGGCGCGCGCCTGTGTCGAGGGGAAGAAGCGTCTCTACGACTTCTGCGCCTCTCGCGACGTGCCCCACAAGCGTCTTGGCAAGCTGATCGTCGCGACATCCCCCGAGCAGGTCGAAACGCTGTCCGGGATCGAGCACAAGGCGTTGGCCAACGGGGTCGACGACCTGCGAAGGGTCTCCCGCGCCGAGGCACTGGAGCTTGAGCCGGCGCTGTCCTGCGAGGGCGCTCTTCTGTCCCCCTCGACCGGCATCATCGACAGTCATGCCCTGATGCTGGCGCTGCAAGGCGAATGCGAGGCACTGGGCGGACAGGTCGTCCTGAACACCGCCGTGACACGAATCATCACGGAAGCCGGCGGCGCCTACTGCCTGGAGACGGACAGTGACGGAGAAGGGTTTGCCATTACCTGTCGCAACCTGGTTGTCTCTGCCGGGCATGGCGCGATCCCGCTGCTGTCGACCCTCGGCGGCTTCTCCCCGCCAAAGGCCTACTTCGCGCGCGGATGCTATTTCTCGATCTCCGCGCGTGCGCCCTTTTCCCGCCTGATCTATCCCGTCCCCGAACCCGGCGGGCTCGGTGTCCACCTGACACTCGATCTCGGTGGCAATGCGCGTTTCGGGCCGGACGTCGAATGGATCGACGGGCTCGATCACAGCGTCGATCCGCGCCGCGCGGACAGGTTCTACGCCGAAATCAGGCGCTATTGGCCAGGACTTGCCGACGACAGCCTCAAGCCGGACTATGCCGGCGTCCGGCCGAAGATCTCGGCTCCCGGAGAGACCGCGGCCGACTTCCGGATAGACGGCCCCGCCGTCCACGGGCGGGCCGGACTGGTGGCGCTTTACGGGATAGAGTCGCCCGGCCTGACGTCGTGCCTTGCCCTGGCAGACATCGTCGTTTCAGAACTCGCCACCTGACGCCGGGTCTGCATGTCGGTTAAAATCGCATGCCATCGAATCGTCGCGTTGACGTAGCATGAAGCGCTCGCATGGCTGCCGGGGCTTGAGGTCAGTTGCTCCCGAACGGTCGGACTTCCGTCTTGCCGGCGAGCCGACGAATGAGGGTTGAGGCGTGCAGGCAGGGTTCAGGGACGCACTTGCGCAGCAGCGATCGGTGCTTGGCGCACTGATCCTGCGCGACATGCGCACGCGATTCGGGCGCACGGCGCTCGGCTTCGCCATCGCCGTCGCCTGGCCGCTGACGCATCTGCTGGTGATGGTCGGCATATGGACAGCGGTTGGACGAATCGTCCCGCTGGGCACCAACGGGACGATCTTTTTCGCCACCGGCATCATGCCCTACATTCTTTGCCTTTATCCTGGCAGAATGATGATGATGGCCATCGAACAGAACAAACCAATGCTTCTGTTTCCTGTCGTGAAAGTCATCGATATTGTCCTCGCGCGCGCTTTTCTGGAGATGGTGACGGCGATGTGCGTGCTGATCGTGTTTTGCGCGATCCTTTTCGTCAGCGGTGTAGACTTCATGCCCTACAAGCCGGAGGTCGCGATCTCGGCTATAGCCGTCACAATTGTTTATGGCGTTTCCTTCGGACTGCTCAGTTGCGTGGTGATGGTTCTCTTCCCGATGTGGGTGGCCGTCTTCATCGGCCTGATGATCCTGCAATGGGTGACATCGGGTGCCCTCCAACTTCCCACGATGCTGCCCTCATGGGCGCTGGACTATATGGTCTACAATCCTCTGTTTCACTGTGTCGGATGGCTTCGCAGTGCCTATTACGATGGATATGCGGACGGATTGTTGGATCCACTTTACGTTATCCAGAGCTCGGCGGTGCTTCTGTTCTTGGGCCTTCTAAGCGAGCGTGCCGTACGCGGGAAACTCTTGATGCAATGATTACGTTCGAAAACGTCTTCAAGTTCTACCGGACCCAGAAGACCCTCAAGGTCGTTCTTGATCACCTGTCGTTCAAGCTGAACAAGGGCACGAGCTACGGCATTCTGGGTGTCAACGGTGCGGGCAAGTCGACGCTGATGCGGCTGATGGCGGGCACCGAGATGCCCAATGCCGGACGCATTCGCCGTGATGTTCGGGTCTCATGGCCGCTCGGCTTTGCCGGAGGGCTGCATCACGCCCTGACCGGCCGCGAGAATGTGCAGTTCGTTGCGCGGGTCTATCGCCAGGATATCCGCAAGGCCGTGCGCTTCGTCGACGATTTCGCCGAAATCGGGGCCTATATCGACGCGCCGTTCGGCACCTATTCGTCGGGCATGCAGCAGCGCCTTGCCTTCGGACTGTCCATGGCGATCGACTTCGACTGCTACCTGATCGACGAGGTCATGGCGGTGGGTGATTCCCGTTTCCAGAAACGCTGCCAGGAAGAATTCAACAAGCGAAAGCAATATGCCGATGTCATCATGATCTCGCATGCGACCGAGCACATTCAGAATTATTGCGACCGGGGAGTGGTTCTGGCCAACGGCAAGATGTATTTTTTCGATGCTATCGATGAAGCAATCGAGATGTACAAGCAGCTGAACATGTAGCGCTGTGCGGAGACAGACTTGTCCGATTCACTGATAGAAGTGGTCCTCGGTGGAGAAAACCAGGAACTCACGTCCGGCTCGCGCCGGACGGAGGCGATCTCCCATGCGCTCCGGGAAGCAAGCCGCCAGATCCGCTCCAATCGCCGCGTTGTCGGCGGCGGCGGTTTCAAGCGGCGTCGCGGCGAGCGACTGTTTGTGTTCGGCGTCGCCGCCAGCGCCGTTGCCTTTGTGGCCGTGCCTGTGCTGCTCGCCTCACTTTATTTCGGACTGATCGCCAGCGACCGGTACCAGTCGGAAATGCAGTTCTCCCTGCGCAATTACGAGAGCTCCGGCGCCAACACGCTTTTGTCACTCACCGGCCTGCCGACCGGCAACCTGATGCAGGAGGCGAAGGTTGTGGAGAGCTTCATCAAGAGCCGGGGAATGGTGGATTTCCTCAACGAGAGACTCGACCTTTTCTCGCTCTACAACGGCGACCACATCGACTACCTCTCCAGGTTCCCGACTGACGAACCGGTCGAGGAATTCATGGAGTACTGGGACACACGGGCCAGCGTCGACGTCGACAGCCTGTCCGGTATCGTCCGTGTGCGGCTTCAGGCGTTCTCCGCCGAAGATGCTCACCAGGTGAATGCCTTGATGCTCGAAGCGGTGGAGCAGGTGGTCAACGATCTTTCGGCGCGGGCTCGAACCGACCTTCTCGGCCGCAACGAAAAAACATTGCAATCCGCGCAGGACAAGCTCGTCCAGCTTGGCGAGAGCCTCGCCGAGCTTCGCAATGACACCGGCCTGATAGACCCGGAGCTTTATGCCAAGGCGATCACCTCGGTCGCGACAGAACTCGACGTCAAACTTTCCGAGATGCGCGTGAAGCGCAGCACGCTCCTGGCCTCTGTCGACGCCGACAGCCCGCAGATGCAGTTTCTGACCCGGCAAATCGAAACGCTGGAAGCGGAAGTGAGACGCTTGCGCCAGGAGATCGCCTCTCCAGGCTCTACCGGAGGCTCGCTTTCCAGCACGAAGGCCACTTTCGATCGTTTCCTGCTGGAACAGGAGATCGCCCGCAAGCAATACGCCCAGGCAAGTCTGGCGTACGAGAAAGCGCGAATAGATGCCGACCGCAGACAGATTTACGCCGCCATCCTCCTGAAGCCCACGCTGCCCGAGGATGCCGAGTATCCCAAACGCTTCTGGTCCTTGTCGGTCGTGCTGGCAATATGCCTGGCAGGTTGGGGTGCGCTCGTTGGCGTCGCCGTCCTTGTGCGCAACCACCTTGCCGTCTGACGATGAGCACGAGCCACGCATGTGGAAAGACGATCGGACGAAGATGAAAGAGACACTTCGACAAGGGTTTCCCGGGCTGAAGCCGGTGAGGACACCTCCGGACACCTCCGATCGCTCCTCTTCGGTGTCGCCGGTTCAGGGCAGTGCCAGGCCCGGCGTGGCACCCCGCGGACAGGATATCGGCGAAGCGGCAACGACCGCGCGCACCGGCGGGATGCTGACGAGGCTGCGCCACGTCTTCCATGATGCAAGGTCCGACCTTGCCGGCACCACAGCATCGGACGCCGGGTCGGGAGGCGGTTCGCTGCTGCGCAGCTTCGCTCTTTTCGTCGCCATTCCGACCGTGTTGACCATGGCGTATTTCATCTTTCTTGCGGCTGACATCTACGCTTCGGAAACGCGTTTCATGGTGCGTGGCGCAGACAGTCAGGAGAAGATCGGTACCGGTGCGCTGGCTTTGGTGTCAAAAGTCGCCGGCGTTTCAGGCACCTCCCCTGACAGCTTTGCCGTGCTCAACTACATCAAAAGCCGGGCCATCATCGAGGATATCGGCGGAAAACCGATGGTGCACCGGCTTTTCGCACCCGATCGGGGCGACATGCTCACGACGCTTGCCGAGGACGAGACCTGGGAGGATATCGTCAAGTACTGGCGGCGACGCGTGATCCCCTCGATAGACACGCAGTCCGGGATCATCACGGTGGAAGCGACAGCCTTCTCGTCCGAGGACGCGAACTGGCTGGCGGCGCAGGTCGTTGAAAAAAGCGAGGCACTGGTCAACGAGATTTCACGGCGCAGCCGGGAAGAGACGCTGGACGTGGCGGTCGCAGATGTCGAACTGGCAAAGGGAGAGCTTGCCAGCGCTCGTGAAGCCCTGCGCCAGTACCGCAACGCCCGAGAAACACTGGATCCGGGGCTCACGGCCGAATCGATCGGAGAAGTCCTGTCGAAGCTGATGCTCAGACGGATCGAGCTGGAAGCACGGCTTGGAACGATGCAAGGCGTCATCGACGAGAGTTTCGCGCCACGCAGGGTTCTCCAGCGCGAGCTGGAGGAGGTGCGTTCGCAGATCGCCGCCCAGGAGGCCCTGCTGGCGTCCCGTGGCAGCGAAGCAGGAACCGTTTCGGACGTCATCTCCGGCTTCGAGAACCTGCGGCTGGAGGAGGAATTCGCGGAGAGGCGATACTCCATCGCCCTGAACGCCTATGAGGCGGCCCGACAGGAAGTGGAGAAGCAGCAACTGTACCTGGTCGAGATCGTTCGCCCCGCACCTGCGGACACCGCAATCTACCCGAAGAAGATTTCCGGTACCTTCATGATCTTCTTCGGAACCTTCGTGTTGTGGTCAATCGGATCGCTCATAGCAGCGTCGATCAGGGACCACGCGACATGAAGCGACACCCCGCCAGTGGCGCAGCAGACGTAAGAACTCCAAGACCTCTCGAGGATCACTGACGTGCAGTTCAACATCGACCAGGACAGTGGCGATATCATCGCTGGCTGGATTGTTCCCAACAACCCCAATGCCACGCCAAGTGTCAAAGCTATTGTCAATGGTGAGGAAGTCGCCGTCATCTCCGCCAATGTGAACCGCTCGGATATAAAGGAACTCGGGCTACACTCAACCGGATTGGTTGGATTTCATCTCGACGAGGACAACTTACCGGGAATCACAACGGCCGTTGATCTGCAGATTGTCGATCAGGAGACCGGTGTGCTCGTCCACCGCCGCAGCGCGGCGCCCTTTCTGATTGAACAGCGAGTGATGTTCTTCAATCTCTGCGTGGTGCCGCAGATCAGGATGAGAAACGACCCCGCCAGCCTGTTCGCGTTATCCTACGCAAACAGCGAGCGGATCAATTACGAGACGCTCTACAGCATTCTGCGCAATCATCACGCCCAGTCGGTTTTTGTCATGGGGCGTACCAATCACAACCGCATCTCCGAAGCCCTTTCGAGCAGCGGCTACAAGCGCCTGGCGCTTTTGCGCGAGCCTCTTGTGGAGCTTGCCGAGCGCCTGATCCTGATCAAGCAGATCTCCCGTTCAACAAAGCGGAGCATGCTGGAGAGCCTGGTGTTCGGTGTCGAAAACCTCTTCAGTTTCGTCGAGACCGCAAATCTTGAAGAGGAGGCTTCGCTGCGGGATGCTTTTGCCCAGATGAGACCACAACAGATTCGGGCCGTCGCCGACCCGTTCCTGAGCGCACTCGTCTGCGATGCGGGTGACGAACCGGAAGAGCGGCATGTCAGCCTGGCGCTTGACCGTCTCGCGGAGTTCGATGCGATCGGTATCGAGGAACGCATGGATGCCTTCAACATCTGTGTCGAGGAGGTCATCGGCCGCAACATCTTCGCCGCCTACGAGCCGTATCAGTTGCCTGGAACCATCGAACTCGCGGAGCGCCTGCGAAACATCGACAAGGTGGCGGAATACCTTGAATACGACACGGTCTTCTATCGCGAGGTGAGAGGCGTGATCGACCGCGAATTCGCGCATTGACGGCCGTTTTCTCTCGTCGGCAGCGACGTCAGATACGCTCGCACACCACAGCATAGTCGAGGCGCCTGCCGTCGACATATTCCTGATACCGCATCGTCCCCGGCATGTCGGCCCAGTCGAGCGCGTAACCCCTGAAAGGGGCGGGAACGCGATCGATCAGGGCCTGGCGCCGCGGCACGTCCTCGGCAATGGCGGCAAAGACATTCTCGGTGATGTCGACGATCTGATGCACCCGCAGGCCATTCTCCTCGGCCAGAGCCTTGGCGATACCGATCTGATCGGCGAAAGCCTTGTCGGTGTACCCGACCGAGAAGCTCAGCGTTCCTGCCGGTCGCAACACCCGCGCCGCCTCGGCGATGAAGGCCGGCATGCCGACATAACTTGCCGCCCCGACGCTGAAAATCATGTCGAAGCTCGCGTCCGCGAAGGGCAGCGCGCGCGCATTGCCTTGCCTTGCGGTCAGGTTCGGAAAGGCGTGCAAACGTTTCCGGCAGACGCTCACCGCGCTGCCATTGACATCGACACCGGCGATGCGCGCATCCGGAAAACGACGCGCGGCGACGCGCATGCCGCCACCAAGCCCGCAGCCGATATCGAGAATATCGTTCCAGTCGCGCTTGACCGTCTCCCGTGTCAAAGACCACAGGACCTGATCGTAGAGCGTTGCCTGCAACGGCTCCTGATCGAAAGGGGGAAGTTCTCTCAGCGCCTCGTCGGCAGGCGAGAACCCGCTGTTGAAGAAATTCTGATGCCGTGCCGGCGACAGGCGATAGAGCGCGAAATAGATCGCCTCCTGAAACTTGCGCTGTAGCGGCTGGGGGAGATTGCGCTGGAAGCGTCGCTTGAGAACATACAGAAATGACATGAGCGGCTCCGGCCGGAAGGATCGTCTCCCCCTGATAATCCCTCTCGCCCCGATTGCCTACACCTGCAAGGCAACACCGGCACCTGACCGGCGCAGCATGGGCTCCTCGACCGAGAAATCCCCGCCTGTCGGCCCTGCCCTTATCCTGTTGCCGTCAATCTTGCCGGAACGAGGACGGATCATGGACGAGACCGCAAATCACAAACTGCCCTTGATCCGCGCCAGCCAGGCGCAGAAGCATGTCACCCACAACGAGGCCCTGCTGACACTCGATGCTGCCCTGCAATTGTCGGTGGCCAGCCGCTCGCTCAGCATCCCGCCGGCGGCAGGCGAAGGCTCCCGCTACCTGGCCGCTCCCGGCGCACTCGACGATTGGTCGGGACGGGACGGACAGATCGCCGTCCGGCAAGGCGGGGTCTGGCGCTTCCTTGAACCGCGTCCGGGCTGGATATGCCATGTCGAGGACGAGGAACTCTTCCTCGTCAGGAAGGCGGCAGGTTGGGAGGAGCTGTCCGCGGCAAGCCGCGATCCCCTTCTTGTCGGCAAGGCGGGGATCAGCGCCACCCCCGACGACACCACCCGTCTGGCGGTTTCCGCAGAGAGTTCACTGTTCGCTCATGCAGGTGGCAGTCACCGGCTCAAGGTCGACAAGAGCCGCCCTTCAGAGACAGCGAGTACCGTGTTTCAGAGCGCGCTTTCCGGGCGCGCGGAGATCGGCCTCGCCGGCAGCGACGATCTGTCGATCAAGGTCAGTGCGGACGGAAGCGTCTGGAGGAACGCAATCACGGTAGATGCCGGCACCGGTGCAGTCGGCATCGGGACGACGCCGTTCAACGATGTCCTTGATGTGAATGGCGGCATCGTCAGTCGGGCGCAGTCGCCCGCCTTCTCGTTTCTCGGCGACATCGATGGCGCCAAGTGGATTACGGGTCTCGGTAGCTACCTGTTGTCTTTCATGAGTGACAGTCCTGGCATTGAGGCTCTTCCGGACAGGGCCAATGTCTTTGCTTTCGGCCGCACCTTTCGCGCAAAGGTCGCGTTCACCACCAATGGCGGCATCCTTGCCGCCGGACCGCTGCGGGCTCCGGGCTACCGATCGGGCGAGATCGAAATTGCCGACGATGCCAGCGCCGCCATCGCCCCCCTGGACAAGGCGGGCTTCCTGGTCGTTTCCGTCGATCCCGCGGCTGAACACCCTCCCCTTTCGGCGTTCGGCATTGCCGCCTACGACACCGGTGCTTCCCCCGAGGCGGTGAAGCTTGCTGGTGGCGTCCTGTTCGACGCGGTATCGAGCGACGTCGACGGCACGACAGGCACCGACGGCCATGTCACGATCGGGATCGTTGCCGGTTTCCTGCGCATCGAAAACCGGCTCGGAGCAACGGCAACGCTGCGCTACACGTTCCTCGGCTGACGCGGCGCGGCGAGCTGCTACGGCGGCGCGCTACTGGCGGCCGGAGCGATGGGCCCAGCCGGTCATGCGCATCTCGAGCCAGGCCATCATCGCGTACATGACGATGCCGAGCACAGCGAGCGCGACCAGACCAGCCCACACCAGCGGCACGTTGAATTGCGACTGCGCAGCCAGCATCATGTGGCCAATGCCGGCATTGGCCGCCACGGTCTCGGAAATCACCGAACCGACGAAGGCGAGCGTGATGGCAACCTTGAGCGAACCGAAGAAATACGGCATCGAGCGCGGGATGCCGACCTTCAGCATGATGTCCATCTTCTTTGCCCCCAGCGCCCGCAGAACGTCCTCCATCTCCGGTTCGATGGTGGCAAGGCCGGTCGCGACATTCACGACGATGGGGAAAAACGCGATCAGGAAGGCGGTCAGCACCGCGGGAACCGTTCCGATGCCGAACCAGATCACCAGGATCGGGACGACAGCGACCTTGGGGATCGAATTGAAGCCGATCATCAACGGATAAAGCCCGGCATAGACCGCCCGGCTCCAGCCAATGGCGAGCCCCAGTGCCAGTCCGCCGACCACGGCCAGCAGAAAGCCGACCGTCGTCGTGAACAGCGTCTGCAGCGAATCCTTCCAGATCACCGGCCAGTATTTGACGATGGCCGCCCAGATGTCGGTCGGCGCCGGGAGGATGAAGACGGCGATGTCGAAGGCCTCCACCGCCGCTTCCCACACCACGAACAGTCCGATTGTCCACAGCCAGGGAGCGGCCTTGATCCAGCGTTCGTTGGTCATTCCGCCGCCCTCGCTTCCGCGATATGTCCGCGCAACTCGTGGACAATGTCGTTGAATTCCGCCTCATAGGTGAGATCGATCGGCCGCGGCCGGGCAAACCCGACCTCCTGCTCGACGATGATGCGGCCCGGACGGGCGCTCATCACGAACACCCGGTCGGCCAGGAACACCGCCTCGCGCAGATCGTGGGTGACGAGAATGACCGTGAACCCCTTTTCCGCGTGAAGATCGCGCATCACCTGCCACAGTTCCTCGCGGGTGAAGGCGTCGAGCGCGCCGAAAGGCTCGTCGAGCATGAGAAGCGCCGGATCGTGGATCAGCGCCCGGCACAGGTTGGCGCGCTGCTGCATGCCGCCGGAGAGCTGCCAGGGAAACTTGTCGCCAAAGCCTTTCAGCCCGACGATTTCCAGCAGGTTCTCGGCGCGCGCGACATAGCTTTCGTGATCGCGCTTCAGGCGGCGGCGATGCGGCTGGACGATTTCCAGAGGCAGCATCACGTTCTTCAGCGTCGTGCGCCAGGGAAGCATCGAAGGGTTCTGGAAGGCCATGCCGGCAACAGAGACCGGCCCGTCGACTTCCTTGCCGGCAACCTCCACGGTTCCCGCCTGCGGGCGGATCAGGCCCGTGGCAAGCTTCATCAGTGTCGACTTGCCGCAACCCGACGGGCCGACGACGGCTGCGAATTCACCGCGCTTCACCGCCATGGTCAGGCCGTCAAGCGCCAGCGTGCCGTCGCCACCCGGCCCATAGGCGAGGCGAATGTCATTGAGATCAACAAAGCCGGTCACGGAACAGTCTGGCTCCCGCTATGGATGAGAAAAGCGCGCAGCCCGGCGGACGGTTCTATCGACCGCACGTTCGCGCGAAAGGACAAGGGGCGGTCGCGACCGGATATCGCCACGACCGCCCCGCAACGGTGTTCCGTTACTTGACCATGCGCTCCGCGACGGGCGGCAGGTAGGACGGATCGAAGACCCGCTCGGGCGCCGGCGGCGTGTCGCTGACGCCCATCGACGCCTTCAGGTATTCCATCGACTTGGCAAGCTTGGCCATGTCGACGCCGCCAAAGCCATTGGCCTTGACCGCCGGCGTGGCGATGGACCCGGCAACCGCCATCTTGATGCGGTCGACCTCGGTCGCCTCGTCCAGCACCCCGTTGCGCTTGAGCACGTAGGGGACGGATGCTTCCGGCTCCGCGATCGTGTCGAGGAACCCGCGCACCAGCGCCCTGATGAAGCCCTTCACGGCCTCCGGGTTCGCCTCGGCGAAATCAGTGTTGACCATCACCACGTTGCCGTAGAGATCGAGGCCGTTCTCACCCATCAGGATGGTGGCGATGTCATCCTCCGGAACGCCCTGAGCCTTCAGGTTGATGACGGAGGAGAAGGAGAAACCGAAGATCGCGTCCACCTGCCCCTGGGCCAGCATCGGTTCGCGCACGGGGAAACCGACATTCTCGATCTTGATGGCGGAGGTATCGATCCCGGCGACGTCCACGAAGGCCGGCCACTGGCCGAAAGCGGCATCGGGCGGCGGCGCGCCGAGCGTCTTGCCCTCAAGCGACTTGGGGTCCTCGGTCACGCCCTTGCTCTTGCGGCCGATGATGGCGAAGGGCGGGCGCTCATAGGCCATCATCACGGCCTTGACCTTCAGGTCCGGCTGGTCGTCCATCAGCTTGATCAGCGCGTTGATGTCGCCGAAGCCCATGTCATAGGCGCCGGTCGCCACGCGCGGGATCGATTCGCGGGAACCGGCACCCGTGTCGATGGTGACGTTGAGCCCCTCTTCAGCGAAATAGCCCTTGTCCTGGGCAATGAAGAAAGGAGCCGCGGGGGCTTCGAACTTCCAGTCGAGGGTGAACTTGATGTCGGTGTCGGCCATGGCCGCCGGCGCGACCAGGGACAAGGCAAATGCAATTCCGAAAAGCCTGCGCATGAGGAACCCCACTGGCGATATTATCATTGTCGCCAGCGAGACTGCCTCGCAATTGCCCAAGGATCAAGCAGATTTAGGCTCAGATTAAATTACAGGCAGAGGCGCCCGATGCTTGGGCAAACCGGCCCGGAGATGTCCTCCGGGCCGGTTCGTTCCGCGCTAAAGGCCCAGATAGCGAATGACCTCGTCGGCCAGGTCCTCGGCGGAGCGGGCGACCGTGTCGAGCACGAGTTCCGCCTGCTCCGGCGCTTCATAGGGACTGTCGATGCCCGTGAAGTTGCGGATCTCGCCCGCCCTCGCCTTGCGATAAAGCCCCTTGGGATCGCGGGTCTCGGCGATCTCCAGCGGCGCATGAACATGGATCTCGACGAACTCGCCAGGTGCGAACAGGTCACGGGCCATCTGCCGGTCCGAACGGAACGGCGAGATGAACGAGACGAGCGTGATCAGCCCGGCTTCGGTGAACAGCTTGGCGACCTCGCCGACCCGGCGGATGTTCTCCACGCGGTCGGCTTCGGCAAAGCCGAGATCCTTGTTCAACCCGTGGCGCACATTGTCGCCGTCGAGCAGGAAGGTCAGGCGCCCCTCGGCATGCAGGCGCTGTTCGACCATGTTGGCGATGGTCGACTTGCCCGCCCCCGAAAGACCGGTGAACCACAGGACGCGCGGCGTCTGGCCGGTGAGTGCTGCCCTGGCCGTCCTGTCGATGTCGAAGGCCTGGCGGTGGATGTTGTCCGCCTTGCGCAGGCTCGACCAGATCAGCCCGGCACCGACCGTCTGGTTGGTCAGCGGGTCGATCAGCACGAAGGAGCCCATGTCGCGGTTGACTTCATAGGGGTCGAAAGCGACGGGGGCGCCCAGCTGGATTTCGCAGAAGCCGATCTCGTTCAGCGCCAGCGTCTCCGTGGGCAGGTGCTTGAGCGAATTGACGTCGATGCCGTGCTCGATATGCCTGACCACGCCCGTGGTGGTGCGCTTGCCGGCCTTGACGATGTAGTTGCGGTTGGTGCGCAGTGCCTGGTCGCCCATCCAGATGACATGGGCGTTGAGCCGGTCCGACACTTCCGGCCGCTGGTCTGGCAGGCTGAGAACGTCGCCACGGGAAATGTCGACCTCCTCCTCCAGGGTGATGGTGACCGCATCGCCGGCCACCGCCTCTTCGAGGTCGCCGCTCATGGTGGCAATGCGCGACACCGTCGCAACCCGTCCCGACGCGGCCACCGCCACCTTGTCGCCAGGGCGGATGCTGCCGCTGACGACCGTGCCGGCATAGCCGCGGAAGTCCAGATTGGGCCGGTTGACCCACTGCACCGGCATGCGGAACGGACCGAGGCGATCGTCGCTGGCAACATCGATGCTCTCGATATGCTCAAGCAGCGTCGGCCCGTCATACCAGGGCATGGCCTCGCTTTGCACGGTGACGTTCTCGCCGGTCAGGGCGGACATCGGGATCACCTGGAGGGTTTCGAAACCGAAGCCCTCCGCAAAGGCGCGGTAGTCGCTCTCGACTGCATCGAGAACGGCGCGATCGTGGTCGACGAGATCCATCTTGTTGACCGCGACGACGACATGCCGGATGCCGAGCAGCGAGACGATGAACGAATGCCGCCGCGTCTGCTGCAGGACGCCCTTGCGCGCATCGATGAGGATCACCGCGAGGTCGGAATTGGAGGCGCCGGTCGCCATGTTGCGGGTGTACTGCTCGTGGCCGGGCGTGTCGGCAACGATGAACTTGCGTCCTTCGGTGGCGAAGAAGCGGTAGGCGACATCGATGGTGATGCCCTGTTCGCGCTCGGCCTCCAGCCCGTCGACAAGCAGGGCGAAGTCGAGCGCCTCGCCCTGGGTGCCGTATTTGCGCGAATCCTTGCGCAGCGCCGCCGCCTGGTCCTCGAACACCCGTTTGGTGTCGTGCAGCAGGCGGCCGATCAGCGTCGACTTTCCGTCGTCGACGCTGCCGCAGGTCAGAAAGCGAAGGAGCCCCTTCTGGTCGTGTTCGCCGAGAAAGTCGACCACGGGCGGGGCAATGGAAGGCAGAGCCTGGTTCATGACGGGGTCCTCAGAAATAGCCTTCGCGTTTCTTCTTTTCCATGGAGGCCGCCTCGTCATGGTCGATCAGCCGGCCCGAGCGCTCGGAAGTACGGGCGATCAGCATCTCCGTGACGATCTGGTCGAGCGTGTCGGCGTTGGATTCCACGGCCGACGTCAGCGGATAGCACCCAAGCGTGCGGAACCGGATACGGCGCATCTGCGGGGTCTCGCCGGGCCTCAACGGCAGGCGGTCGTCGTCGACCATCACGAGCGCGCCGTCGCGCTCCACCACGGGCCGCTCGGCCGCGTAGTAAAGCGGCACGATCGGAATGTTCTCGGCGCGGATGTACTGCCAGATATCGAGCTCGGTCCAGTTCGACAGCGGGAAGACGCGCAAGGATTCGCCCGGCCGCACCCGCGTGTTGAAGATCGACCAGAGCTCCGGCCGCTGGTTCTTCGGGTCCCAGCCATGGGCGGCCGAGCGGAAGGAAAAGACACGTTCCTTGGAACGGGACTTTTCCTCGTCGCGCCGCGCGCCGCCAAACGCCGCATCGAAGCCATGTGCGGACAGGGCCTGCTTCAATGCGTCGGTCTTCATCACCTGGGTGTAGTAGGATGAGCCGTGATCGAAGGGATTGACGTTGTCGGCCAACCCTTGCTGGTTGGTGTAGGTGATCAGTTCCATGCCCGCTTCCGCAGCCATGCGGTCGCGGAAGGCGATCATTTCCCGGAATTTCCAGGTGGTGTCGATATGCAGCAGCGGAAAGGGCGGCGGCGCCGGATAGAAAGCCTTTCGCGCAAGGTGCAGCATGACGCTGGAATCCTTGCCGATGGAGTACATCATCACCGGACGCGACATCTCGGCCACGACTTCGCGAATGATCTCTATGGATTGCGCCTCAAGGTGACGCAGATGGCTTCCCCGATTGGACACGGGCCTCTCCTCGTGATCTTGGCCGCGGGAAAAGTATAACGATGACGACACAGGGTTGAACACCCGTGGCAAGACATCGTTCGCCAATCCCTCGACAGCTCATGGATCACGACTTAAGCAGCATCAGGGCGATGCGCGAGAAACAGGATTGCCGACAAAGGGCACTCCTTAAAAAATCTCTGTCATTCGGCAGTATTTGCCAATGCTCCGGAGACCGCAGCGGCGGCGGATGCGATCAGCGCCTCCCCGCCGGCGGCAAGAAAGCCGGGATTGGCGAAGTCCGCGTCGTCCGGCAGGTTACGCTTGCCATAAGCGAAGGGACTGCCGTCGAGCCCGCGTACATGACCGCCGGCAGCGACGAGAACGGCATGTCCGGCAGCGGTGTCCCATTCCATGGTCCGGCCGAAACGCGGATAGAAATCCGCCTCTCCCCGCGCCACCAGGCAGAATTTCAGCGAGGATCCGACACTCACCGTGTCGGCAACGCCGAGGACCTTCAGCAGGCCGTCGGTCTTCGCGTCGCGGTGCGAGCGGCTGGCGACTGCGACAGGAAGGGCATCCCGACTGTCACGCACCTTGAGCGGACGCGCCGCGCCGGTCGCGTTGCCGGCCTGGTCGAACGCCTGCTCGAACGCCCCCGCGCCCAGCGCGCCGGCGAAGAACGATCCGCGCAAGGGCGCGAAGACGGCTCCCAGGACCGGCACGCCCTTCTCGACAAGCGCGATATTGACCGTGAAATCCCCGTTTCCGGAGATGAACTCGCGTGTCCCGTCAAGCGGATCGACAAGAAAGAAGCGGTCGCCGATTTCCGGCTGCAGACCGCCCGCCATGGCTTCCTCGGCAATCACCGGGATATCGGGAAAGAGGCGCGCAAGCCCTGCAAGGATCACCGCTTCCGCCCGCCGGTCGGCCTCGGTCACGGGGCTCTCGTCGGCCTTGCTCTCGACCTTGACGCCGGCATGAAAGCATTCGAGCAGAACCTGCCCCGCCTCAAGGCACAGATCGCGCAGCGCCAGCATGTCGTCCGTCATCGGCATCAGCCTTTCTCCAGTCGTTGCCAAGGCCATGCGCGGATCGCTCAGTCCGCCTTGCGCGCAGGCTTGCCGATCCCCTGATAGTCGAGGCCGGCCGCAGTGACATCGGCCGCCTGCCAGATGTTGCGCATGTCGACCACGCTGCGGCCGCTCATGCGCCGCGCGATTTCGCCAAGGTCGAGGCCGCGATAGGCGTTCCACTCGGTGACGACGGCGAGCACGTCCACACCGTCCGCGACGTCATAGGGATTGTCGCGCCATCCCAGCCCGGGAAGCAGCGGTTCGGCCTGGCCACGGGCCTCCGGGTCATGGGCGACGACCTCCACGCCGGCGGCCTGGAGCGCCGGCACGATTACCAGCGAGGGCGCGTCGCGGACATCGTCCGTGTTCGGCTTGAAGGCGATTCCCAGAATGCCGACGCGCTTGCCCGCGACCTGCGGGCCGAGAGCCGCCAGCACGCGGTTCGCCATGTCGCGCTTGCGGGCCTCGTTGACCTCGATTGTGGTCTCCACCAGACGCAAGGGGGCTCCGTGCCGCTGGCCTGTCGCCGCCAGCGCTGTCGTATCCTTGGGAAAACAGGAGCCGCCGAAGCCGGGGCCTGCATGGAGAAACTTTCCGCCAATGCGGTTGTCGAGGCCAATACCGCTTGCGACCTTCTGCACGTCCGCCCCGACCTTCTCGCAAAGATTGGCGATCTCGTTGATGAAGGTGATCTTCAGCGCCAGGAAGGCGTTTGCGGCATATTTCGTCAGTTCGGCATTCTCCAGCGACGTGACCAGAATCGGCGTCTCGCGCAGGTAGAGCGGCCGGTAGAGACGGCGCAGCGCGTTCTCCGCGCGCTCGTCCTCGGCTCCCGTCACCACCCGGTCGGGGCGCATGAAATCCTCGATCGCGGATCCCTCGCGCAGGAATTCCGGGTTGGAGGCGATGGAGAAGTCGACACCGGGGCGCTCCTCCCGGATGATCTCGGCGACCTTGCGACAGGTCCCCACGACGACCGTCGACTTGATCACCACGACGGTGCCCGGACGCATGGCCTTTGCGACCTGCCGCGCGGCGGCGAACACATAGGTCAGGTCGGCCTCTCCGTCGCCGCGCCGGGACGGCGTTCCCACGGCGATGAACACCACGTCGGCGGCAGCGACCGCCGCATCGAGGTCGGTCGTGAAGGAAAGACGCTTTTCCTCGAGGTTCCGCTCGATCAGCGCATCGAGGCCGGGTTCATAGATAGGGACCTCGCCGGCATTGAGCCTCTCGATCTTCGCCGCGTCGATGTCGACGCAGGTGACATCGAAGCCGAACTCGGAAAAGCAGACGCCGGAAACCAGGCCGACATAGCCGGTGCCAATCATTGCAATGCGCATGTGTGCTCCTGGAATCTGCCCCTCCGGGGGCCGGAACGTGCGTGACGGCCGGAACCCGGCAAGCGCGCGAGCCGCGGCCAAATCCGGAAACCCGTCTTGCTGCTGGAGGCGGAGTGGCCTGCCGCCATCCCGGGACGGACACGGTGCCGGCACGCCCTTCCACGGAGGCGAGGCGCGGACCGGGATCGCGTTCGTCCGGCAGCGTTCCTGTGCGCTTGCCACCGGTTTGTCAACCCGCTAACACGACGGAGCCCGGCCATCGGACACAGTCCGCGAACCGGCGGCAGCGATGAACGGCGAGGGAGTGAGCGCATGGCAGTTCTGGTGACCGGCGGCGCCGGCTATATTGGCAGCCACATGGCCTGGCACCTGCTCGACGCCGGCGAGGACGTGGTCGTTCTCGACAGTCTTGCCACCGGACACCAGTGGTCCGTCCCCGGCGCTGCCGGCTTCGTCCAGGGCGAGGTCGGCGACCCGGACGCACTTCGCCAGGTGCTCTCGCTTGCCCCCGTGGACGCGGTCATTCATTTCGCGGGCTCCGTTTCCGTCCCGGAATCGCTGGAAAATCCGGCGAAATACTACCGCAACAACACCTGCGCGACGCTGGCCCTTGTCGAGAACTGCCTCGCCGCCGGGATCGGGACGGTGCTCTTCTCCTCCACCGCGGCCGTCTATGGCGAGGTTGGCGCGGGTCCGGTATCGGAAGCCACCCCCGCGCTGCCGACGACGCCCTATGGCGCGTCCAAGCTGATGGTCGAGACCATGCTGCGCGACATCTCGGCCGCCGGCCCGCTTCGCCACGCCGCACTGCGCTATTTCAACGTCGCGGGCGCGGATCCGCAGGGGCGCACCGGCCATTCCACGCGCGGCGCCACACATCTGCTGAAAGTCGCCTGCGAAGCGGCTCTTGGCACGCGAAAGGGCATGACCGTCTTCGGCACCGATTACGCGACCCGCGACGGCACGGCCGAACGCGATTTCATCCATGTCGGCGATCTTGTCGAGGCGCACTATCTGGCGCTTAAGCGGCTGCGGACCAATCCGGAGAGCTTCACGCTCAATTGCGGCTATGGCAGGGGCTACACGGTGCTGGAGACCATCGAGGCGGTCAGGCGCGCCACCGGCTCCGACTTTCCGGTCGAGTACGGGCCGCGACGTCCGGGCGACCTGGGCAGCGTCATCGCCGACAGCACCGCCATCCGGGACCTGCTCGGCTGGCAGCCGGCGCTGAACGATATCGACGTGATCGCACGCCACGCGATCGAATGGGAACAGCACCTCCTCAGGCGCAACGCAGCCGAAGACGTGTGAGGTCGGAAACACCTGTCGGTTTCACCAGCAGGCTGAAAACGTGGCGGCAATCCTCTGTCGAAATTCATGCTGCAACGCACAATCGCCATATTGTGGACGCTTTGCCCGGTGTCTCGTTTACGCTAGAACCGAAACCGGGTCCGTCACCTCCCAACAGGCGTCACGTCCCGGTAAACTGTCATGTGAATCGGTCGCCTCGCGGCGTGGAGGGCGTACGGACCGGAGATTTCGGGAACCGTGTTGCCGAAATCCTCACGCAGGCGCTGCCGCTTTGCCCGTGCGATCCCGGTCTCGGTCCGGGCCACGGACACCGCGCTACGGAAGAATCGCTGAATGTCGCTGCTTGCACGGAACACAGTCATCACGGGATATGCCGCACGCCTGCCCGGCGCGGCGTCCGTGGACGACTTCTGGCACTTGCTGGAAACCGGCACCTGCGCCGTCACGCAGGTCGGCCGCGACCGTTTCGACCCGCGCAATTTCTACCATCCGCGGCCGAACACGTCGGGCCGCAGCCACACCTTCGCCGCCGGCCAGATCGACGATGTGTGGGGCTTCGACGCCGCGTTTTTCGGCATTTCGCCGCGCGAGGCCGCGCAGATCGATCCGCAGCAGCGCCTGCTCTTGCAGGTGGTGTGGGAGGCAATCGAGAATTCAGGCCTGAGGCCGTCGGACCTGGCCGGCAGCCAGACGGGCGTCTATGTCGGCGCGTCGGGGCTCGATTATCACCAGCGACTGCTGTTCGACCTGCCCGCCGTCGACATGCAGACGATGACCGGCAACACCCTGTCGATCATCTCCAACCGCGTCTCCTACATCTTCGACCTGCGCGGCCCCAGCTTCACGCTGGACACCGCCTGCTCCTCCTCGCTGGTGGCCCTGCACCAGGCGGTCAGCGCCATCGAGAACGGACAGATCGACACCGCCATCGTCGCCGGCGTCAATCTCCTGCTCAGCCCGTTCTCCTTCATCGGCTTCTCGCGCGCCTCGATGCTGTCGCCGCAGGGCCTGTGCCGGGCCTTCGACGCATCCGGCGACGGCTATGTGCGCTCCGAGGGCGCCGTCGCGATGATCCTGCAGAGAGACACCACCGCGCGCGAGCCGCGCGCCCGCATCATGGCCAGCGGCATCAATGCCGACGGCCGCACGGCGGGGCTGTCGCTGCCCTCCTCCCCCGCCCAGGCCACCTTGCTGCGCACGATCTATCGCGACCTCGGCGTCGCGCCGGACGACCTTGCCTTCGTCGAGGCGCATGGCACGGGAACACAGGTCGGAGACCCGGCCGAGGCGACGGCGCTCGGCACGGAAATCGGCCGGAACCGGAGCGCGCCGCTGCCGATCGGGTCGGTGAAGACCAATGTCGGCCATCTGGAGCCGGTCTCCGGACTGGTCGGCATCCTCAAGTCGGTGCTGGCCCTGCAGAACGACCTCCTGCCCCGGTCCCTGCATTTCGACACGCCGAACCCGAACATCGACTTCGATGCCCTCAACCTGACGGTTGCCGCGCAGGCGGTTGAACTTGCCCGCGGACCCGGCCGGCGCCTCGCCGGCATCAATTCCTTCGGTTTCGGCGGCACCAACGCCCACACCGTGATCGGCGACGTCGAAGCCCTCGGCATTCCGCAGACCGCCGTCCCCGACACGGCGCCC
Organism: Stappia sp.; assembly: GCF_965276915.1. Lineage (GTDB taxonomy): Bacteria > Pseudomonadota > Alphaproteobacteria > Rhizobiales > Stappiaceae > Stappia. The sequence goes on along the minus strand of NZ_OZ255709.1, from coordinate 2,738,852 downwards.
CTGGTCATTTCGGCCCGCTCGCAAGCCGCGCTCAAGGACCTCGCCAGAGGCTATGCGAGCCTGCTCGCGCAGGACGACACCCCGCCGGCGGGTGCAATCGCGGACGCGGCCGTTCGCCGGCGGGACCTGCATGACCATCGGCTCGTCGTTCTCGGCGACCCGGCCACCAAGCAGGCGGCCCTCGCCGCCTTCGCCGACGGACGGGACGCACCGGCCGCGGTCGAAGGCAAGACCGCGCCGCGCACGCGCGGGGTCGCCTTCGCGTTTTCCGGCAACGGTTCGCAATGGGCGGGCATGGGCCAGGCCGCCTATTCCAGGGATCCCGGTTTCCGCAAGGCGCTGGAGGGTGTCGACAGGCATTTCATGGCCGTTTCCGGCTGGTCGTTGGTGACGATGCTGTTCTCGAAGGACCTGCAAGGGGAGATCGAGCGCACCGAGATCGCCCAGCCGTTGCTCTTCGCGGTCCAGGTCGCGCTTGTCAGCGCGCTGAAGGAGCGCGGCCTTGAACCGCAGGCCGTCGTCGGTCACAGCGTCGGAGAGGTCGCGGCCGCATGGTGCGCGGGCATGCTCGATCTGGCGAGCGCCACCCGCATCATCCACGCAAGATCGACACAGCAGGAAGTGGTCCGCCACCTCGGCGGCATGGCGGCGCTGCTGCTGCCCGAGGCCGAGGCACGCGCGGCCATCGACGAAGCCGGCCTTTCCGGCATCGAGGTGTCGGCCGTCAATTCTCCGCGCAGCGTGACGATTTCCGGCCCGGTCGACAGCATCGACGCCTTCGCCCGGATCGCCCGCAAGAAACGCTGGGCGTTGCGCAAGCTCAACATCGCCTATCCGTTCCACAGCGCGCTGGTCGATCCGATCGAGGAGCCCTTGCGGGCCGCGCTCGGCGAGATCGCCTGCGCACCGGCGGCGATCCCCTTCCTGTCGGCGGTGACGCCGGAAACGGATGCGATCCGCCCGGACGCGAGCTACTGGTGGGAGAATGTCCGCAGGCCGGTCCGCTTCGCCGAAGCCGTGGAACGGCTTGCAGAGCAACCCGTCGACCTGATCGTCGAGATCGGCCCGAAGCCGTTGCTCACCACCTATATCCGCGACGTGCTGCGTGCGGCGGGCAACCAGACCGCGGTGCTGGCAACGTTCGACGTTCCCAAGGCCGATGCCGAGCCTGAGAGCATCGACACGCTCGCCGCCCGCATCGTTGCCCATGGCGGCATGCCCGATCTTGATCGCTATGTCGGGGCGGAAGGTGCACATTTGCCCCAGCTGCCGCTCTATCCCTGGCAACTCACGGCATTCGTCACGCCGGTGACCGAGGAGCGCGTTTCGGGCACGAATGGCGGCGGCTGGCCGCTGGCCGGCACGCGCCTGCGGCCGGACACGGCCGAGTGGTTCAACCTGATCGACACGGACCTGCTGCCGTTCCTGGCCGACCACAAGGTGGAGAGCGCCACCGTGTTCCCCGCGGCCGGCTTCGTCGAGATGGCGCTGCGGGCAACGCTGGACTGGACGGGCGCGGAGCAGGCCGAGATCCGGGATTTCGAGATCCTCCGGCCGCTGCTTCTGGACGAGGGCAAATCCCACGAGACACGCGTTCGCCTGTCGCCGGACGACCGGGTGATCGAGATCCACAGCCGGCCAAGGCTGGCGGGCGCCGACTGGTCGCTGCATGCCAAGGCCGGGTTCCGCACGCTGTCAGTCCCCGAGGACGTTGTCGAGGAGCGGACGGCCGATGACGCCGCTGTCCCTGTCGACGAGGAGACCATCTACCGACTGACGATGGAACACGGGCTCGACTATGGCCCCGCCTTCCGCCTTGCCAGCGCGGCGCGGCTGACCGGCCGGCAGGATGTGCGGCTGGACCTGCGCGCGCCGGCGACCTCGCCCGACCCTGACATCTTCGCCTTGCACCCCGCGCTCGCGGATGCCGGCTTCCACGGGCTGTTCGCCCTGCTTGGCGAGCGGAGCACTGCCGACAAGAGCGGCTTCCTCCCCGTTCGCTTCGGGTCCATCGAGCTGTTCGCCTCCTCCCGCCTGCCGGTTTGCGCGGACGTCCGCGTGGAAAAGGCGAGCAAGCGCTCGATCGTCGCGAACTTCACCTATCGCGACGCGGACGGCGCGGTCGTCGCACGCTTTGGCGGGGTTCGCTTCAAGTCCGTGCAATTCGAGCTGTCCTCCGGCGACGAAGGCTTCCACTACCGGCTGGCGCCGCGCCTGCTCGCCTCCGGCGCCGCCCTGCCGGCCGCGACCTTCGCAACCACGGAAATCGGCGCGCAGGCGGTGGCCTTCGGCATCGGCCGCGAAGCCGGCTCCGAATTCGACCCGAGCGACGCAGCCCTGCTTGCCGATGCGCTGGCCAGAACGGTCACGCAACATGCGCTCTTCGATATTCTCGGCGATGGACCGGCCGAGATCCCGACGCTCGTGACCTCGGGCAGGCTGCACGAGAGCGCCGCACCGTTCGCCCTGCATTTCCTGCATGTTCTCGCCCGGCACGAGCTTGCGCACGAAAGTGACGAGGGCTGGACCGTCGACGATCCGGATCCGGCGCTCGACCCGGCAGCACTGGTGCAGACGCTGATCTCCGTCGCCGGGGCGCATGGCGCGCTCGCCACACTGCTCTCCCGCCTTGCCGACGAGTTGCCCGGCCTGCTGCGGGACGGACTGCCGCCCAGTGCATCCGGCTATTTCGCCGGCGGCCTTCTTGCCGCCTGGCGCAACGCGGACCCGTCCGCCCGTGCGCTCGCGGCCGCTTGCGCCAACATCACCTGCGACGTCATTGCCTCCTGGCCCGCGGAGCGACCCCTCTCGGTCCTGCTGCTTGGTGCCGGCGCCACGGGCGTCGCGGCGGCGCTGGATGCCGCACTCGACCGTCGAAACGGCCGGTTGACCGTCACCGATGCCTCGTCCGGCGACCTTGAGCGGTTGCGCCGCAACTGGCGCGGCGCGGCGCAGACATGTTTCGCCGCCCTTGGCGAGGATGCGCTCGCGGAAAACGGTCCCTACGACCTCATCGTGACCTGCGACAGCCTTGGCGTACCTGGCGGCAACCGCCTCCAGGATCTGGCCGCCATGATGGGCACGGAGGGACGATTGATCGCGGTGGAGCGTTCGCCCTCGACCGACACCGACCTGATCCTCGGCACCGGCGCCGACTGGTGGTCGGCTGTTCCGGGAACGGAATTCGCCTCGACGCCGCTGATGGCGGGCGCCGACTGGACGGCGCACCTTGCCGCTCTGGGCTTTGCCGATCCTCTCGGTCTGCCGCTGGCAAGCGCGGAGGTCGATGCGAGCCTGCTCATTGCAGCCGCTCCCCCGCCGGCCCGCCGGCGAAGGGCGAACGGCGACGCCGCCCCGACCGGAAACGGCGAGGCGGCCGAACTTCGCCAGTCCGTCCTGGTGCTCTGCGACCCGGAGGAACCCTGCCGTGCCGTTGCCGGTGCGTTGCGCGAAACCCTGTCGGCGCACGGGATCGATGCCACTCTCGGCATCGAGGCGGGCATGCCGGCTCCGATCAAGGGCGTCCTCTCCGTCGACCTGGACGATGCCGAGGCATGGGCGGACGGAACGCCCCTGGCCACGGCTTCCGCCGATGGCGTGATCCATCTCGCCGGCGCCTATGACGACAGTTCCGAGGCAATGGCGACGACCTCGCGTCGCGTCTGGTCGCTGACGCGCCTTCTCAAGGCGGGTGGCACCCGGTCCGCACCGGTGATGATCGTCGCCCCGGACGGTGCGCGCGCCGCCGCCGCCGGCACGGCGCCCGATCCGGCGCAGTCGGCGGTGTGGGCTTTTGGCCGGGTCGCCATCAACGAGTTCTCCACGACCAGGATACATCTGCTCGACATCCGCAGGGATCTCGACCCGAGTGCCGCCGCTTTGCGCATCGCCGGCGAGGTCGTGCTTGCCATGCATGACGAGGAGCGGGAAATCGTTGTCGACGGCGACCGCCGCATCGGCCTGCGGGTCGAGCGCGGCGCGCCGCTTGCCGTACCCGGCAGGGTTCCGGATGAACGGGGCGAGATCCTGCGGCTCGACATCGCCCAGCAGGGGTCGCTCGACCGGTTGTGCTGGAACCCCTGCCCGCGCCCGTCCCTTGTCGGTGACGAGATCGAGATCGCCGTGGAGGCCAGCGGTCTCAACTTCCGCGATGTGATGTGGGCCCTCGGCCTGCTGCCCGAGGAAGCGCTCGAGGACGGATTTGCCGGCCCGACGCTTGGCATGGAATGCGCGGGCACCGTCGTCGCCACCGGACCGGACGCCCGGCGGCTTCAGGTCGGCGACAAGGTGATCGCCTTCGCACCGGCCTGTTTCGCCAGCCATGTCACCGTCTCGGAAAAGGGCTGCGCCGCGACGCCGGACGGCCTCTCCCCGGAGGCGGCGGCGACAATCCCCGTTGCCTTCCTGACCAGCTATTACGCGCTGCATCGCCTTGCGCGGCTGGAGCCGCACGAGACCGTGCTCATCCATGGCGGCGCCGGCGGCGTCGGCCTTGCCGCGATCCAGATTGCCCGGCACATCGGCGCGCGCATCATCGCGACCGCCGGCAGCCCGGAAAAGCGCAGCCTGCTCAAGCAGCTCGGCGTCGACCATGTGCTCGATTCCCGCTCCCTCGCCTTTGCCGGAGACGTCCTGCGCCTGACCGGCGGCAGGGGCGTCGAGGTGGTGCTGAACTCGCTGTCCGGAGAGGCGATGGAGCGCAGTATCGAGGTGCTGGCGCCCTTCGGCCGGTTCCTGGAACTGGGCAAGCGCGACTATTACGAGAACACCCATCTGGGCCTGCGCCCGTTCCGGCGCAATCTCAGCTATTTCGGCATCGATGCCGACCAGTTGCTGATCCACCAGCCGGCGCTTGCCGAGCGGTTGCTCGGCGAGTTGATGCAGCTGTTCGCCGACGGCGCGCTGGCCCCGCTTCCCCATCGTGCCTTCGAGGCGGACAACGCCGTCGCCGCCTTCCGCCTGATGCAGCAGGCCGGACATATCGGCAAGATCGTCATCCGCCCGCCCGCGGCCCCGCTTGCCGGAGAGACAGCCGGGGCGCTTGCCCCCGTTCGTCTCGCGGCCGGCGCCAGCCAGGTCGTGGCCGGCGGCTTCGGCGGCTTCGGCGCGGCCCTGATCCGCCGGCTTGCCGGGATGGGCGCGGGCCGGATCGACGTCCTGTCGCGGCGCGGCGCGACGACGCCGGAGGCGGCGGCCCTCATCGAGGAGATGGCGGCCCGGGGCGTCACGATCATCGGACATGCGTGCGATGCGACCGACGAAGCGGCGGTCTCGGCCGCGCTTGACGCGGTGCGCGCGGAGGCCGGGTCGATTGCGGGCGTCTTCCACACCGCGATGGTGCTGCACGACACCCTGATGGCCAATCTCACGCGCGACCAGCTCGACGCGGTGCTCGCCCCGAAAGTGCGCGGCGCGGAACTGCTCGACCGGCTGACGCGGGACGATCCGCTGTGCCACTTCGTGATGTTTTCCTCGGCGACGACGCTGGTCGGCAATCCCGGCCAGGCCAACTACGTCGCCGCCAACGGCTATCTGGAAGGCCTTGCCGCGCGGCGCAGGGCGCAAGGGCTCCCGGCTCTCGCGGTTGCCTGGGGGGCGATCTCGGATGCCGGCTACCTGGCGCGCAACGCCGATGTCGGCGACAAGCTCGCGCGCAAGCTTGGGCGTCATGCGCTGAGCGCCGACGAGGCGCTCGACGGGCTTGCCGCCCTGATGGCGCTGCCGCAGGACGACGTCGCGAGCGCCGCCGTTGGGTACGCGCGCATCGACTGGGCGGCGGCCCGGCGCGACCTGGTGCTGCTGGCAACGCCCTATGCGGAACGGCTCGGCATTCACGCAGGCGACGAGACGGACGGCGAAGGCGGCACCGTCGACCTTGCCGCCCTCGTCAAGGGGCTTGACCGCGCCTCGGCAATCGCCCGGATCTGCAAGTTGCTGGCGATCGAGATCGGCCGCATCCTGAGGATCGGCGAGGACGACATCGATCCGGCCAGGCCGCTGACCGAGGTGGGCATGGATTCGCTCATGGCGCTGGAGCTCAGGATGGCGGCCGAACGGCAGTTCGGCATCGATATTCCGCTGATGTCTCTGGCCAATGGCGCGACATTGAGCGACATGGCGGCCCGCATCACCGACCAGGTGATAGGCGGCAGCGGCGATGTCCTGTCGGGCGAGGCCCGCGCCAATGCGATACAGCATCTGGGCGAAGAGGCCTTCGAGGACGCCGAAGCACTTGCCGACGTGGCCGCCGAGGTCGAGCAGCGCACGCGCGACATGCGCTCGCTGCTGTGAGAAACTCATCCCGCCCGGCCGGGAAAGACAGCGAAAGGCAGTAAGTTGAGCAAGGACGGGACGAGCGGTTCGGGCGACGCGCGCAAGCAGCTGGTCGCCAGCCTGCGCGCCGGCCACAAGGCCGCCCGCGACCGGCAACCCGCGCGCGCCGCACGGCAGGCGCCGCCGCCGGGGCCCGCCGCCTTCGACTTCTCCAGCCTGCCGCAGTTCCGTCAGTTGCGGATGCACCGCGCGGCGGCGGAGATGATCGGCCTCGACAACCCGTTTTTCCGCGCCCATGCGGGCGTTGCCGGCGCCACCACCGTCATCGACGGCGAGACCTACGACAATTTCGCCTCCTACAATTATCTCGGCCTGAACGGCCACCCGCAGGTCAACGCTGCGGCGGCCCGGGCGATCGAAACCTACGGCACCAGCGCCTCGGCCAGCCGGGTGGTTGCCGGGGAACGACCCATCCACCGGGAGCTGGAGCAGTGCCTGGCGCGCATCCACGGCGTCGAGGACGCGGTGGTGATGGTCAGCGGGCATGCGACCAACGTCACGGTCATCGGGCACCTGATGAAGTCGGGCGATCTCATCCTCACCGACTCCCTCGTCCACAACTCGGTCACCGAAGGCGCACGCCTGTCAGCGGCGACGCGCATGAACTTCCCGCATGGGGACCTTCACGCGCTTGAAGAACTGCTGGCGCAGAACCGGCACAAATACGATCACGTCCTCATCGTCGTCGAAGGCATCTACAGCATGGACGGGGATTTTCCCGACCTGCCGCACCTGCTCCGCCTAAAGCAGAATTTCGACTGCTGGCTGCTCGTCGACGAGGCGCATTCCGTCGGAGTGCTGGGCGAGACCGGGCGCGGGCTTGCCGAGCATTTCAACGTCGATCCGGCAAGCATCGAGATGTGGATGGGGACGTTATCCAAGACCTTCTCGGCCTGCGGCGGCTACATCGCCGGTTCCAGGGCGCTTTGCGATTACCTGCGGGCGACCGCCCCCGGTTTCGTCTTCTCGGTCGGCCTGTCGCCGGCGCTGGCCGGCGCCGCCATCGCCTCCGCCGAGGTGATGGCGCGCGAGCCGGAGCGGGTGCGACGGCTTGCCGAAAACGGTCGCCGCTTCATCGAGCGGGCCCGCGCGGCGGGTCTCAACACCGGCCCGAGCGCGGGCCTCAGCGTCATTCCGGTGATCGTCGGCGATTCCATCGGCGCGGCGACCCTCTCCAACCGGCTGCTTGCCCGGCGCATCAACGCGCTGCCGATCGTCTTTCCCGCCGTCGCGGAGAAATCGGCGCGCATCCGCTTCTTCATCACCAGCGAGCACAGCGGCGAGCAGATCGACCGGGCGGTCGATGCCACCGCCGAGGAACTTGCAGCGATGGCACGCGAGAACGTGGGCTTTTCCTCGCTGGTGAAGAGCGTGCGCCAGGACAGCTGACCCGCGAGCCCCGTCGCGATCGCACGGCCGCTTTCGCCCTGGAAAACGATCCTAGATGCCCAGTTTGCGGCCCAGCCAGGAGAGCTCCTGGCGCAGGCGCTGCATGGTCGCGTGCCACCTGCTGCCGCGTTGCGCGGCAAGCCGCGAGACCAGGAATTCCGGCGTGCAGGGTTGCAGGCTCAGCGGGTCGACCGTCAGCGGATAGTCGATGAAGGCGACGTGGGCGAGCGTTTCAAGGTCGAGCCGGCGGGTGCGCCGGGCGTTGTCCGTCAGGTCGCGCGTCAGGCCCCAGCCGGCATAAAACGGCATGCCGTAGACCGTCACGGGGCGGCCGCGCAGCAGCGCCTCGAATCCGCTCAGCGACGAAAACGTCTCGACCCGGTCGGCAAGTCCGACAAGCTCGAGAATGTCGCATCCCGCGACCACCTGGTCGGCGAGGCCCGCCAGTGCGGCCGGATCGAGCCGCCCCTTGCGCAGGCCCGCCTCGACATCGGGATGCGGCTTGTAGAGGATATGGGCCTCAGGGTTGCGCGCCCGCACCGCCCGCAACAGCTCAAGATTGACGTTGTCGCAGGTGGCGCAACCGATCACATCGGAAAGCGAACGGCGCACCCCGGCATCGTCCGCCACCTGTCCGGGCACGAGCAGCACCTCGCGGTCCCCCGGCACCTCGGGCAGTGCCGCCTTCCCCGAGACGTTGTATTTCGTCATGCGCGCCGCACGCAGGAGCTCCAGCAGGTCGGCCGCCCTCGCCCGTTCGGCCTCATTAAGTTGCCGGGCGGCGAGCAGGCGTTCCATCCGGCTTGGCCGCGTGGCGTCGAAATAGATCCCCTCGTCGTCGAAGGCGACGGACGCCCCCCGCGCAAGGCCGGCCCCCAGGCCGACGGAACGCAGGAACCCGTCCTCGATGCGCCAGAGATCCACGCCCGCCTCGCCGGCCCGCGCCTCGATCTCCTGCGTGACGCCGGCGGCCCATCCCAGCACCCGCCCGCCTTCCGCCCGCGCCTTGCCGATGGCCTCGTTCGCATCACCGCAGAATGTGAAGCGCTCCGGATCGGCGGCATATGCCGCGCGGATCGAGGCGTGGTTCCAGGACTTGGCGCCGAAGCAGAACAGCGGACGGTCGGAGATCCCGGCGCGGCGCGCGAAGGCCGCAACGGCTCCGGCCGCCCCGGCAAAGCCGAGCGCCCGGTTCCGGTCATAGGGCGAGGGATACAGCATGGCGCGCGGCACAAGGCCGGCGGCGAGGTCTTCCGCCTCGGCGCCCGCAACCTCTCCCAGCACCGTGCCAAGGGCGGTGCGGCAGGCAGCCGCGAGCGCGCCCGTCGCCGGCCGGCGGGCGAATGGCCGCAACACCCCGGCGATGTTGCTTTCTCCGCCCTCGATCAGCGGATCGAGCGGCAGCACCAGGACCGCGAGCGTGTCCTCGCCAAAGGGCGCGGGCGCCCGGAGGGACGCGGTGACGACCAGCGCCAACGGCACACCAACGGCGCGTGCGGCCCCCGCAAGACCCGGGAGCCCCTCCTGGTCCGGAGCCACCAGGACGCCCTCGCCCTTGCGAGGGGCATCCGCCAGACCTTTGACAGGCGCTGCCAGGACAGCGGAAAGCGCCCGCGCATGCCGCAGCATCTCCCTGTCGGCCACCCGCCATCGGCGAACCCGCGGCACAGGTGTCGGCTCGCCGGTTGCCGGACCGGATGCGGGATCGCGGGTCACAGTCTCACCCCCAGGGCGCGGGCCCGGGCAAGACGCGGCGGTTCGGCGGAACTGCTCGGGGCGGACGGACCTCCCTCCAGAAGGCGCGCCGATATCGTCTCGACGGCGGTCTTGAGCCCTTCCCTGCTGTGGATCGAGCCGCGCAGCTGCGTGGCCGCCGCCAGCGCCTTGATAAAGTCTCCCGCGAGGGTCATGTCGGGAGGCGTCGGCGCCCGCCAGAAGCTCGCGAGATCGCCGCGATGCGTCATTCCGTCGATGTCGTAGAGCGCCGGGACGAGCGTCTTGACCGGCACGCCCTTGCGCAAGCCGTCGAGACCCGCCGTCGAATTGACGGTGACGAGGCCGGAAACCCGGGGCCAAAGCGCATCGAGCGACCCGCCGTCGAGGAGCACGACCCGCTCGCCGTCGCCCCGCCGATCGAGTTCGCCCTCCCAGTCGATGAACCCGTTGTCGAGCGGATGCGTCTTGACGACAAGGCGCGCCTCCTCCGGTGCGTTGTCGAGGAAGTCGCCCACGACAAACGCCAGCGCCTCGCGCATGGAGGCGAAGGGCGAGTGCGCGACAATCTGGTAGTCCCCCTCGACCTGCAGCGGCAGCACGAAGAAGGGTCGCGGATCGGCCAGCAGCCCCGCCTGCCGGCGCGCCGCGATCCGGCGCCGTCCCGGGGCCGTGGCGAGACGCTTCAGCCAGAGCGCGTAGTCGTGCAAGGGATGCAGCGGCGTGTGACGGCGGTAATGCGGGAAGAACGGAGCCGCCGCGACATTGGGCAGATGATAGGAAAGGTCCTGCCAGGCCTCCAGTGCGAAGGATGCGGGAAAGCGCGGCGACAGATCCGGTTCGCCCGCAGCACCGGCGATGTCGCGAATGGCGGCGGGATCCTCGGGAAAACGGCTCAGCGTCGCCAGTCCGCCGCGCTCGAGCGTCATGAAGCCCGGACGCAGCAGGCCCAGCTCCGTCACATGGACGGCAATCCCCGCCGCTTCGGCCGCCAGCACCGCCGGCCGGTGATAGGGCCGCGTGTCGCCGTGCAGGACAAGGTCGCTCACGGCCTCGCCGGCGATCCGCCGGGCAACCGCATCCGGCCATCCGGCAAGCGGCCCGCGCCAGCATTCCGTTCCCCGCCCGTGCCAGTGCAGCCAGTCGCCGGCGCAGAAATTGACCCGCGAGACGCGGTGGCCGGCCTGGCCAAGCCGCGCGCCGATGCGGCGGTACAGCGGCGACAGCGGTCCTTGCAGGAACAGGAAATGCCGCCGGCCGGCCGTCATGCCTTCGCCTTCCCCTCCGGCCGGCATCTGCCCGTCATCCCCGCCAGGCACGCCACCACCGCCCTATCCGGCCGCGCGCGGCCATTTCCTCGTCGAAGCTCATCGGAATGCCGAGCGCCCGTGCCCGGTCGGCGCGCGGCGCCGGCCGCACCGCCCCGTCCGGCTGGTTGACAAGATCGAGCGACACGCGCCTGGCGAGTTCGCGCGCCGCCGCCAGCTTGCCCTCGTGGGTGAAGAAATTTCCCTGGATCTGGATCGCGTGGCCCATCAGCCGCTGGACAGCTTCGTAGACGCCGGCGTCGGGCGCCTGCGGCGTGCGCCAGAACCTGTCGAGGGGCAACTGGCAGGTCAGGCCGGGCATGTCATAGACGGCGACGCCGAGGACCTTGACCGGGCAACCGATGCGCACCGCGTGCAGGCCGGTCGTGCTGTTGACCATCAGGGCTCCCGACGCGTGTTCAAGAAGGGTGACCAGTTGCCCGCCATCGACCACATGCACCCGGTGCTTGACCCGGTGCTTGCGCGCGAGCTGACGCACGATCCTTCCCCAGGGCTCGATGCCCTGGTCCATCGGGTGGATCTTGACGACCAGATGCGCGGCCATGTGCGCGTTCGCCGAAAAGGACGCCAGCACCTTGTCGAGCGCCTCCGCGAGATGAGCGAACTGCGAATTGTAGCGAAGCTGGTAGTCGCTCTGAAGCTGCAGCGGGAACACGAAATAGGGACACCTGGATTCGATCAGGTCGGCGATCAACGTGTTGGCGAGCCGGTCGCGCCGCCGCGCGAAGACCAGCCGCGGCACCATTGCCAGGTACTCGAAGAACGGATGATAGAACTTGTCCTGGGTGAAATGCGGATGGAAGAGAACCCCGACCACGTTGAGAAGATGGAAGACCACCTCGTGCGCCGCCTCGAGCCAGAACGGGTGCCGATAGCGCACGCCCAGGTCGACCGGCTCCAGCCGGGTGGCCGTGGCGCGGATCGCCTCCATATCCTCGGGAAACAGCGAGCGGGCCGACATGCCGTCAAGCTCCGCCGTGATCCAGTCCGGGCGCAGATAGCCGTTTTCGTAGGCGACCGCACGCAGGCCGCGCCGCTGGGCGATGGCGAGAGCCGCCGAGTGATAGGGGAACCGGTCCTGGTAGAAGACGATGTCCGTCACCGCATGGGCGTCAACGTAGCCTTCCAGGAAGGACGGCCAATCCTCCAGCCGTCCGCGATAGGTCGTGCAGCGCCGGTCATGCCAGAGCAACCAGTCGGCAAGGCTCAGGTTGATGCGTAAGGCGCGGTGACCCAGCCGCTCCAACTCGTCGGCGACAACGCGCGGAAAATCGGAGGGTGGCCCCTGCAGGAAAAGAACCGTGCGCTTGTGCGTCTCGTTCGGCATCTGTGGCGCCCGTTCAAACGCGGTGCCGGCGATCACGGCCGGTCACGACCCTGGCAGGCTCCTGGCAGGCCTCTGGCAGGACCGGCGCCGGTCAGTTGGTCGTCAGCGCGTTGACCGTATTGGCGCTGGACAGCAGCGGCCCGATGATCTGCAGGAACTTGCCGAACTCCGCCGTCGGATGGTTGGCGACGTAGATGATGTCCTTGTCGCGCATCTCGAAGGTGCGCGCGAGGAAGAATGCCTCGGCCTCGCGCAGGTTGAGCTTGTAGACGACAGGCACGCGGGAACGGTCGAACTTGTTCGCCACCTCATCGCCCTTCAGCCGGCGCAGAAGCTCGCGGTCCTCGAAGCGGAACAGGAAGATACCGGCCGCATCGGCGAAGAAATCCTTGAGGCCGCCAACCTGGGCAAGGCCCTCTGCCAGCGTGACGGATTCGGTCTTGAAGGGGACGAGCTGCGTCGACTGCACCGCGCCGAAGGCGGAGAAGGTACGCGGCTTGTGGGTGACGAGCACATTGTCGCCAGGCGTCAGCCAGATGTTGTTTTCCGGGTACTCGATCAGGTCGACGAGACGTGCCTCGCCCGACTTGTTGCCGCGCTTGACGGTGACGACGGTCTCGTAGGTCGCCTGGCGCGAGCCGCCGGCACGCGCCACCGCCTCGAGCAGTCGCATGCCGCGGACCGACATGGTGTACTGGCCGGGCTTGGTCACGTCTCCGACGACGACCACGCCGCTGCTTTCGTTGCCCTCGACCATGACGAGAACCTGAGGCTCGATCGCCTTGCCCTTGAGGCGCTCCTGGATGGAGACGCGCAGGCCTTCGACCGACAGGCCGTTCGCCTGGATGCGCCCCGCATAGGGAATGAAGATATAGCCGCTTTCGTCCACGACGACGGGAACCGACACCTGCTTGCCGTCAGCGGTGGAGAACAGGCCCTCGGATGCCGCCTCCCAGATGGTGACGACCAGGCGGTCGCCGATCCCCAGGCGCGTCGAGCGCCCGCGATCGGGCACGGAGGCGAAATGACGGGAGAACGGCTTGGGTCGGTAATTGTGCACCGTGTCGACCGTGGACCGGTCGAGCGCCAGCAGAACGTAATCGGAGCGCAGCGCATCGCCCTCGATGTCGTCGGACGTGATGGTGATCGCAGTTGGCCCCTGCCCCGGCAGGCTGCCGCAGCCCGCGAGCGAAAACGCAAGAAAAACAGGGATCAAGAAACGCATCAAGGCCTCGGTTTTCACTGTCCGGTCACGACAGGCAAGCTTCTGTTAGCATCCGCTCCGGCGGCTGTCCAAGGCGGATGCGAGAGACAGCGGCCAAGCCCGATTCCTGTTGTCGAACGGCAACATTTTCTACCCGATTGGTTAACCAAACAGAAAGTGATTTCAACAAACTCGACCTTTCGGCTACCGCTGCCGGGCGGAGCGTGCCGGCGGAGGCCGAATTGGAACCCGATCCTGCAGAGATTCGTCACAACATGCGAAACATGGCATATCAACAGAACCCACTGTGTTGGAATGGAACAGCCGGTTTATCACCGGTCAACCATTCGGGCTTAGCTTCGAGGCGCTAAACCGTTGGTGACGAAAGGGCGTTCGACCACGCCAGGATCGGAAACTCTCGTGCGTATATGCGGGATCCGAAATGACAGCCTGCCGCGTTTTCTGGCAGGCTCCGGACGTGCGACGCGCCGCAAGCGTGGACTTCGCAGCCTTTCGGCCGCGCTTCTGGCCGGTTTTGCCCTGGCCCTGGCGCCGGCGCCAGCGAGTGCGCTCGACCTGTTCGGCTGGCTGCCGTTCGGCTCCTCGTCATCCGAGACCGATATCCCCGTCACCGACCCGTTCCCGTATACTGCGACGCTGACAGTCGCGGGCAACGAGGACGATCTGCGCGACAAGCTCTCCGAAAGTTCGGAGCTGGTCAGCGAGGTCGAGCGCCCGCCGTCCGGCGAGGCAGGACTGATCGCCCGGGCCACCTCCGATTTCGAACGGCTTGTCGGGCGACTTTATGTCGAGGGTTACTACGCCGGCACGGTCGATATTCGCGTCGCCGGACTGTCGCTTGAAAACGCACTGCAGATGCCGTCCCTGCCCGGTCCGCGCCCGGTGCCCGTGACGGTCCGCGTGATGCCGGGGCCGCTCTTCAGCTTCGGCCGCATCGAGCTTGACGCGGAAGACGGCGGCGAGGCCCTTGCCCTGCTCGAAACCCCGACCGGATACGGGCTGGTGCCGGGCGAGACCGCGAATTCGGGAAAGGTGCTGCGCGCCGAAAACCGGATCGTCAACGACCTGAAGGCGGCCGGCTATCCGTTTGCCCGCATCGCCCGGCGCGAGATCGTCGCCGACCACGACAGCAACCGGCTCGACGTCCGCCTGACGGTCGCGACAGGCCGGGCGGCGCGTTTCGGCCAGGTCTCCGTCACCGGCACCGAGGCGACCGATCCGGACTTCGTCGTCACCCACGCGATGTTGCCCGAGGGCGCGCCCTACGATCCGGCGGCGATCGAACGGGCGACCAAGCGTCTGGGCGAACTCGGCATCTTCTCCTCCATCCGCATTGTGCCGGGCGACAAGGTCGGGCCGGACGGGCTGCTGCCGATGACCATCGAGGTATCCGAGCGCGGCCGCAACGTGATCGGTGTCGGTGCCAACTGGTCGAGCTCGGAAGGGTTCGGGGTCGAGGCCTATTGGCGACGGCGCAATCTTTTCGGCCGCGGCGAGTTGCTCAGCGTCGAGGGATCTGTCGGGCGCATCGGCGACAACAGCCTGTCGGATCTCGAATATTCCGGCCGTATCGCGTTCGAGAAGCCGGGCGCATTCGGGCCTCTGACGAGCTTCACCACCAGCCTCAGCGCCCGCCAGGAGATCCCCGACGCCTATCGCAGCCGCAACATTACGGCCGACGCCTTCGTCCGCCGCGAGTTCGACGACCGGCTGTCGATGCGGGTCGGGGCGGAGCTGCAATATGCCGACGAGCAGGATGTCTTCGGCAACCGCACCTACCTGCTCGGCGGGGTGATCGGCGAGCTGACCTACGACACCCGCGACGACAAGCTGAACCCGACCAGCGGCATCAACGCCGTCATCTTCGCCGAGCCGGCCTACGACGCCAAGGGCGGCAATTTCATGCTGTTCACCAAGGGGCAGGTCTCCGCCTATCGGGCGCTCGACGATGCCAAGCGATTCGTCCTGGCCGGGCGGCTCGGCGCGGGCAGCATCATCGCTCCGTCGGTGCGCGCGGTGCCGGCGGCGCGGCGCTTCTTCTCCGGCGGCGGCGGCTCGATTCGCGGCTATGCCTATCGCAATGTCGGCCCGCGCCTTGCCGGCGAGGTCACCGGCGGACGCAGTTTCGTGGAGGCCTCGGCGGAGGTCCGCATGAAGGTGACCGACACGATCGGGCTGGTCGGCTTCATCGATGCCGGCAACAGTTTCGACGCGATCTATCCGGACTTCTCGGAGGGCGTGAAGGTCGGTGTCGGCGCGGGCCTGCGCTACTTTACCCCCGTCGGGCCGCTGCGCTTCGACGTCGCCGTGCCGCTCAACCCGGAGCAGGACGACCCGGATTTCGCCATCTATGTGGGCCTTAGCCAGGCCTTCTGAGGCACGGATTGAACAATCCCGGACAAGAATTTTCGAAAACTTGCAGCATTTTATTTCGAAATTGCAGCATTTTTGATTCAGGAAGGACTTCGCGAGTCGTTTCAGTGGGCTGGCGCGATCCCTTCACGCTTCGATTCCGATTCAATGTCTTCACATTCCGATTCAGGCCGCCGGTCCCTTCGCCATGATTTCGCTTCAACGCCGCGTCATAACATCCTGATGCAAGAATCAAATTTTCCGTTCCCGGAGGTCTTCCCGACGTGAAGCCGGCCCGGCGCCCCTTTCGCGCCTTCCTGAGCATTGTCCTGCGCACCCTCGTCGGCATCATTGCCGTCGTGCTGCTCGTCGCCGTCGCCGCGCTCGCCGCGCTGCAGACCTCGGCGGGCCGGCAGATGGCGGAAGGGCTCGTCAACGGCCTTGCCTCCGGCCCGCAGGGCGGCGTCAAGATCAGCGGGCTCGCGCTCTCCTGGGGACTGGACACCCGGCTTGCGGGGATAGAGGTCAGCGACGCGGCCGGACCGTATCTCTCCGTGCAAGACATCGCCCTCGACTGGCATCCGCTCGCGCTGCTGCGGGGACAAGCCGACGTCGAACGCCTGACGGTCGGCTCGGTCGACCTCGCCCGCCTGCCGCAACCGGGCGAGACGTCGGAGGACGGCGGCGGGTCCATTCCCGCCCTGCCCTTCCGGCTGGGCGAGGCGCGGGTCGAGACGATCTCCATCGGCGAAGCGGTCGCCGGCGAGGCGATGCGGCTTTCGGCAAGCGCCGATGCGCGCCTCGACGCTGCGCCGCGCACCGTCATCGCCAACCTGTCGGTGCAGCGCATCGACGGCACGAGCGGCACGGTCGAGGCACGGCTCCGTTTCGCGCCCGATGCCAACCAGCTCGCCTTCGACGTCACGGTGAGCGAACCGCGCGGCGGACTGGCCGCCCGGCTCCTGCAGATCGAGGGCCTGCCGGCGCTCGACCTGACGCTGAAAGGCGACGGCCCGCTCGACGACTGGAGCGCGGACCTTGCCCTGTCGCTCGACGGCCGCACCGAAATCGCCGGCACGGCACGGCTGACCCGCGAAAACGGCGGCGCGCCGGTGCTGCGCGCCGAACTTGGCGGCGAGCTTGGCGCGCTTGCCCCGCCGATCGCGGCGGCGCTTGTCATGGGCCGGACCGAACTCGCGGCGACCGCGCGCTTCGACGAGAGTTTCAGCCCGCGCGAGGTGGAGGGAACGCTGTCGACCGCGACGGTCCGCTCCGACTTCGCCGCGAAACTGGGCCCCGACCTGTCGCGCATCGAGGCCGGGGCGACGCTGCACCTGTCCGCCGGCGAAGGGGCCATGATCGGCCTGGAGCTCCCGGACCGTCTGGTCAGCGTCGGCGCGACCACACTCGAATTCCGGGCCAGCGGCACGCCGGACGCGCTCGATGTCACGGCAAGGCTTGCCACCGCCAGCCTCGCCACGACGGAAGCCCGGCTTGAGGGACTGACCCTGCGGCTCACCGGCGAGGATCTGGATACCGGGGCGAGCGCGCTCGTGCTGCCCTTCACGCTGGCGCTCGACGCCAAAAGGCTGGAGCCGCTGGCAGACGGCATGGAGATGCTCGCCGGGCCGCTGTCGCTTGCCGCCAACGGCACGGTCGATGCCGCCGAAGGGCGCCTCGACCTCGACGGCTCGCAGGTGGCGCTGCAAGGCATCGAGGCCGGCGTCACCGGCTCCGTGTCGGCGGAGGAAATCGACACCGCCTTCACCCTGGCGCTTGCAGACCTTGCCCGGTTCGACCCGCGTGTCGCAGGGGCCGTGACTCTCAAGGGAACGGCGAAGGGCGCGACCGCCGCACCGGACGTCGAGGCGAATGCCAGCGCGCCGCGCCTGATGCTCGCCGGCAAGCCGGTCACGGATCTTGAGGTCTCGCTTTCCGCCAAGACCGCGCGCGACGCGCTCGCGGCGACCTTGCGCGCCGATGGCACCGTTGACGGAAACGCCCTCGAAGGAGCGGTCGACATCCGGCCGGAGGGCAACGGGCTCGCCATCCCCGACGTGGCGATCAGCGCTGGCGAGAACCGCATCTCGGGCAGCTTCGCGGTCGCCGATCTCGCGGACGCCGTCGGCACGCTGACCGGCGAACTGACCATCGACGCGCCGGAGCTTTCGGAGTTCTCCGCCCTGGCACTCACCGAACTCGAAGGCGCGCTTTCCGGCCGACTGTCGCTGGCGCGCGGCGACGGCGGCAACCCGTCCGCGCAGCTGAACCTTTCCGGCACGGATCTGGCGGTGGCCGGAACGCGCATCGCGCGGCTTGAGGCGCGCGGCAGGTCCTCCGGCCCGCTGACAGCGCCGGCGCTATCCGGCGAAGCCGAACTGACCGGCGTGGTTGCCGGCGGAACCGCCATCCAGAACCTGAAGGCAACGGCCGTGACGGCCGGCACCGCGACCGACATTTCCATCGATGCACGGCTTTCCGATGGCACCAATGCCGACGGCATCGCGCTCACCGCGACGCTGGAACCGCAGGATGCGGGGCTTGTCGTCAAGCTGGCGACGCTCGACGGACGCTATGGCGGACTGGCGACGCGGGTTGCCGAACCCGCCCGGATCGTCGTCGCCGATGGCGGGGCGCTGATCGACACGCTGGCGCTCAGGCTCGGCGAAGGCCGTCTGGACCTTTCCGGCTCGGCCAGCGGCGAACGGCTGGCGCTCGACGCCAGGATCGCCTCCGTGCCGCTGTCGCTGGCCAATGCCTTCGCTCCGGGCGTCGGCTTGTCCGGCGCGGGCAGCGGGACCGTCACCGTGCGGGGCACGCCGGCCGCGCCGGAGGTCGACTGGAGCGTCTCGCTCGCCGAACTCTCGGCCGCACAGCTGCGCAACAACGGCATCGCGCCGGTGGCGCTGAAATCGACCGGCCAGCTGCGGGCGAACCGCATCACCCAGACCACGGACATCACCGGCGCCGACGGCCTGTCGATCAAGGCGCAGGGACCCGTCGGTCTTGCCGCGCCGGGCGCCATCGACGTTTCGGTTTCCGGCCAGGTGCCGCTCGGCATCGTCCGGCAGAAGCTGATCCTGTCGGGATTTTCCGGCAACGGCGCGCTTGCCGTCAGCGGCAAGGTCGGCGGCGCCTTCTCCGCGCCCCGCTACACGATCGCCCTGCGCCCGCAAGGCATGAGCGTGACGCAGCTTTCCTCCGGCCTGACGCTGCGCGACTTCTCCGGCAGCATCGGCATCGACAATGGCGGTATCGCCATCGAGAACATCCGTGCGGCCATCGCCGCCGGCGGCTCCCTGTCGGTGCAAGGGCGCATCGGCCTCGATGGCGGAATGCCGGCGGATCTCAGCGTGAAGGTCAGCGAGGGGCGCTATTCGGACGGCCGCATCGTCCAGGCCAATGTCGGCGCGGACCTCAAGCTGACGGGCCCGCTCGCCGACCCCGCGCGCGGGGCGCAGCTGTCGGGAACCGTCAACATCGCCCGGGCCGACATCACCATCCCCAGCAGCCTGCCCGGCGCCATCGATCCTGTCTCGGTCACCCATGTGAACGCGCCCGAGGCGGTGCGCCGCCAGGATGCCGCCCTTGCCCGCGACAGCGGCGGCGACGGCGGCGGCGGGTCGAGCCCGATCCGCCTCGACGTGACGGTCTCCGCCCCGGGGCGCATCTTCGTGCGCGGACGCGGCCTCGACGCGGAGATGGGCGGCACGTTGCGGCTGGTCGGCACCACGGCCAACCCGCAGGCCATCGGTTCGTTCTCGATGCGGCGCGGTTTCATGCAGGTGCTGACGCGGCGCGTCACCTTCTCCAAGGGCGATGTCGGCTTCACCGGATCGCTGACGCCGCGCCTCGACTTCGCCGCGACGACACAGGCGAGCAGCGCCGCGATCACCATCACCGTCACCGGCGAGGCACAGAAGCCGGAGATCGCCTTCACCTCCTCGCCGCAACTGCCGCAGGACGAGGTGCTGGCGCAATTCCTGTTCGACCGCTCGATGAGCCAGCTTTCGCCGGCGCAGATCGCCCAGCTCGGCGCTTCCGTGCTGGCGCTTACCGGCGGCAGCGGCGAAGGCCCGCTCGGGGCGCTGCGCCAGTCGCTCGGCGTCGATGCCATCGACGTGGAGACGGACGGCACGGGCGGTCCGTCGCTCGCCGTCGGCAAGTATCTCAGCGACAACATCTATCTTGGCGTCAAACAGGGCGCGAGCGGCGATTCCAGCCGGGTCACCGTCGATATCGACGTGACGAAGTCGCTGAAGCTGCGCGGCGAGGTCGGCGCGGACGGCGAATCCAAGGCCGGCATCTTCTTCGAGCGCGAATTCGGGAAGTAGGCAGCCGCTGTCCGCGCGAGGGCCCGATCAACCGGACTCCTGTGTCCGCCAATTCAACGGGGCCTCCCCTATCGGGCGCGCCGGTAATGCATGGCGACGGCACCGCTGCGGAGCGGGGTGGCCGAGATCAACTCGAGCCGCCGCGTGCCAGGCAGCCCGCTCTGGTAGAGGGTTGGCCCGTGACCGGCGATCCTGGGGTGGACAAGAAAATTGTACTCATCGATCAGATCCAGCCGGTCCAGCTCGGTCGCAAGCTTGCCGCTGCCTACGAGCACGCCGGCCGGGGTCTCGTCCTTGAGCCTCTGCACGCCCGTGCGCAGGTCGCCGGCGATGTGGTGGCTATTGGTCCACCGGAAAGCCTTTCGCGTCGACGACACCACGTATTTCGGCTTGGCCTCCAGTTTGACCGCCCACTCCCGTATCGCCGGCGGCGCCTCCACCTCGCCGCGGGCGACGGCCGGCCAGTAGCTCTCCATCATCTCGTAGGTGACGCGCCCCCACAGCATCGCCCCGTTCTCGTCCATGAGACGGGTGAAAAAGGCATGCGTCTCGTCGTCGGCAATTCCCTCCCGGTGGTCGACGCAGCCGTCCAGGGTGACGTTGATGCTGAAGGTCAATAGTCCCATGCGTCGAGTCCCGGCCCTGCAATGGAAAGGTCAAGTTTCAGTCAGGACGTTGCGACCATGCCGGCCAATTCAACCGGTCCCGGCCCTAGCTCCGCTTCAGCCAGCGATGCACGGTCGAGCGGTCGACGCCGAGCTTGCGCGCCAGCGCCGAGACATTGCCGCCGCAGGCGTCCAGCTCACGCCGGATATCGCGCCCGGGCGTCGCGGCGACGGCGCGCGGCGACGGGCGCCGCGCCACGTGCCCCGGTGGCCGGTGGAACGCATCCGGCAGGCTTTCCAGATCGATCAACCCGCCTTCGGCAAGCACGCAGGCAACCTTCAGCACATTCGACAATTCGCGCAGGTTGCCCGGCCAGTGATGGGCCCGCAGGGCAAGGCGCGCCGCATTGTCCAGGCGGCAGGCGATGCCGGCCTCCTCACCCGCGCGCTTGAGAATGCGCTCGACCAGAGCGTCGAAATCGAGCCGCTCGCGCAGGGGCGGCAGGGTGAAGGTGGCCGCATTGAGCCGGTAGTAGAGATCCTCGCGGAACCGGCCGTCGGCGACCAGTTGCTCCAGCTGCTGGTGGGAGGCGGAGATGACCCGGGTGTTGACCGCGCGCGGCTTCAACGCGCCGACCGGCTGCACTTCCTGCTCCGACAGCGCCCGGAGCAGCCGGCTTTGCAGCGAAAGCGGCATGTCGCCGATCTCGTCAAGAAAGAGCGTGCCGCCCGACGCCTCCTCGATCAGGCCCGGCTTGCCCCGCGTCGAGGCGCCGGTGAAGGCGCCGGGGGCGTAGCCGAACAGCTCCGACTCGATCAGGTGCTCGGGAATGGCCGCGCAGTTGACGGCGACGAAGGGTCCGCCCGCCGTGCGGCTGCCATGGATGGCGCGCGCCAGGTATTCCTTGCCCGTCCCGGTCTCGCCATGAACGAGGATCGGGATGTCGCTGTCGGCGAAGCGGGCGACCCGCGCCAGAAGGCTCTCCATGCGCGGGTCGCCGAGGCTGAGCTCGTCAAGCGCGCGCGGCAGGCGCGGGCGGGCGGCAAGCGGACCGCGCACGCTCGCCACCGGGGCGATGGAGCTGGCGAAGAAGGCCGAGCCGTCGCGCGCCCTGAGCACCCGCTCCCGGTCGGGCCGCCCCCGGGTGAAGCGCGGCAGGTCGTCGATATCGATCTCGAAGAAGGCGTCGATGCGGCGGCCGATCAGGTCGCGCGAGGAAAAGGAGGTCAGGTTCATCGCCCTCGCAAGCGCGTTGAAGCCGCCATGGGTCATGCCGGTGACACATCCCGATCCGTCGAGCGAGATTGCCGCATCGGGATCGACATCGAGGAAATCCGGCAGCCGTGACAGCCGCAGGACCCAGTCGTTGCGGGTGCGCAGCATCAGGTTGGCGAGCTCGATGCGCCGCGCGGTGGCGCAGACCAGGTGCAAGGCCAGCTGCTGGCTTGCCTTGGCGGTGGGCGAGCGAAGCTGCGAGATGTCGAGCACGGCGCTCAGGTCGCCCAACGTGTCGTAGATGGGAGCGGCCGTGCAGGTCAGCCCGATATGGCTGGTGTCGAAATGATCGTCCTGATGGATGATGACCGGCTCGCCGGAGACCATGCAGGCCCCGACGGCGCAGGTGCCGGCGCGGTCTTCCGACCATTCCGAGCCGAGATAGAGGCCGGCCTTGCGGAGCTGGTTGTCGAAGGTCGGGTCGCCCATGAACTCGACGGTGACGCCGCGCGCGTCGGACAGGAGCAGCACGTATTTCTGCTCCGCCACCTGGTTGAACAGCGTCTCCAGCCCGGTGCGGCCGATGCGGATCAGCTCGCCGGCCTGCTCGCGATGCTCGCGCAGGGTGCCGTCGGGCACGATATAGGCTTCCTGCGCGGTGGCCGGGTCGAGCCGGTAGTCGTTGAGGCAACGCAGCCAGGACTGGACGACGGGCGTGTCGCGGCCGCTGGCGCCGCCCATGGCGACACGCTCGATCTCCCTGATGTGCGACAGCGTCGACACCATGGCTTTTCCTCCCGCCGCCATGCTCGCACGGGAGGGCGCGCGGCGACAAGGCGGGATCGGGGGCCCCGTGCCAAAGGAGGAGAGCGTGCGCCCTCCTCCCGCCTTCCGTCCCCTTCGCTCCGCGTTGTCGTCAGCGCCCCGCGTAGACGGGCGTGCGCCGGGCGATCCAGGCATCCAGCCCCTCGTGCACGTCCTGGCTGGCGCACATGCGGGCGAACTGTTCGCGCTCGATCAGGAGCCCTTCGTCTATCGTCGTGTTGAGGCCGCGCGTCACCGCCGCGATGATCCGCGCCGCCGCCAAAGGCGAGTGCCGCAGGATGCGCCCGGCCATCCCGAAAGCCGATGCAAGCAGGGTCTCCCCCGGCACCACCTCGTTGACCAGCCCCATCTCGTAGGCGCGGCCGGGTCCGAACGTGTCGCCCGTCAGCAGCAGTTCCAGCGCGTGCTTGCGTCCGGCCAGGCGCGGCAGGCGCTGGGTGCCGCCGAAGGTCGGGGGAATGCCGATGTTGATCTCGGGCTTGGCGAAGACAGCGCTCTGGGAGGCGATGGCCAGATGCGCGGCCTCGGTGATCTCGCAGCCGCCGCCGAAGGCGATGCCGTTGACGGCCGCGATCACCGGCTTGGGAAAGGCCTCGATGCGGGCGGTCATCCGCTGGCCGCGGCGGCAGAACTCGCGCACCGCCTCCTCGGTGCCGCGCCTGATGCTTTCGGTGAACTCGTGAATGTCGCCGCCGGCGGAAAAGGCCCTGTCGCCGGCGCCGGTGATGATCACCGCGCCGATGGCCTCGTCCTCCTCGATCTGGTCGAGCAGCGCCAGCAGCCGGTCGTTGGTGGCGTAGTCGAGGGCGTTCAGCTTCTCCGGCCGGTTGAGGGTCAAAAGGGCGACGCGGCCGGTCTTTTCATAGAGGACGGTGTCTTGCATGGGACGTGCCTTTCCGTTGGTGTCGACGTTGACGGCAAGGCTAGCCGCGGGCATGCTGCATGCATACTCACTGGTCAGTATACATGCGGGATACGGAATGAGCGCGGCAAAGCAGGAAACCGGGAGCCGGAACGAGGGAGCGGGCAGCACCGGAGCGGGCGGCACAGGTGCGGGCGGGTCCGGGCCGGCCAGTTCAGGCACGAAGGCAGCCGGTGCGAAGACGCGCGGCGAAAAACCGGCCCGCGAGCGGATTGTCGACGCGGCGAACCGGCTCTTCTACCGGGAGGGCATCCGCGCAGTGAGCGTCGACGCGGTCGCGAACGAGGCCGGCGTCACCAAGAAGACGCTCTACTATCACTTCCGCAGCAAGGACGACCTCGTCGCCGAATATCTCGCCTCCCGCGACCAGCCCAACCTTGCCCTCTTCGCCGCATGGTTCGGCCGCGCCGAGGGCGATCTCGCCGACAAGGTCGAGGCGATCTTCACCGAGCTTGCCCGCTCCGCCCGCCATCCGAAGTGGAAGGGCTGCGGCTTCCTGCGCACGGCGGCGGAACTGGCCAACATGCCGGGCCATCCGGCGATGAAGATCGGCGCCGGGCACAAGAAGAAGTTCGAGGACTGGATTGCCGGGCAGTTTGCCGGAAGCGGGATGGAGAACCCGGCCGCCACCGCCCGCCAGGTGGTGCTTTTGATGGACGGGGCCTTCTCCACCATGCTGGTGCATCGCGATGCCGCCTATGCGGAGGAAGCGGGCCGCGCCGCCGGGGGAATCGTCCGCGCCGCCACGCGTCCCTGAAGCTTGTACGGCGACGCTGCGGATTGCGCGACCCGGCCGCCATGCTAGTCTTGCGGCCGTTGGGGGGCCGGACGTCTTGCGCTCGCTTGAGGGCGCAACGTCCCTGTCCTCCGCCTATTGGTTCTGAGCGATTTCACCCGCCGCGTCTCCCGGCCGGCTCGGCAGGCATGCGTTCCGCCCCGGAACGGCCGCCGCCCCGGGAGCAAGGCCGGGACAGGCATTTGAGGAGCGGCATTGCAAGCGGAAGACAGCCATCTCGGGCCCATCCTTGGCACAGTTGCGGCAGTCATCGCGATTATCGCGCTTGCCGTTGCCATGTTCGCGATACTTCCCGTGCTGATTGCGAGCTTGGCGGTAATATGGCTCTCACTCTGGCTGCTTGCCGCCGTCATGCTGTCCGATACGGAGAAGCGGAGCTTTCTTGCCGGAACGCTGCGGCACTCGAACTACACCCAGATCTATACCCGCCTGACGCGCGGCGGGGTTCTGTGGATCTGGGGCCGGCTCTGCGATCCGGCCGATGACAAGGCTTCCTGGCCCTTGCTGTTTCGCGCGGCGCTGACGACGCGACTTTATGACAAGGCGCTGCTCTTGGCCGTCGCCTATCCGATCCTGCTGCTGGTCGGGCAATGGGTCGTCACCGGCGCGGAAGGGAGGATCGGCAATCTCGCTGTCCTGCCCGAGGCGGCATTCTGGCCCGCGCGCGCCGCGCTTGTGGCCTCCCTGTTGATCCTGGCAGCAGGCAAGATCGGCGAAATCCTGGCATCAGCCAGCCCGAAGCCTGGTTGGTCCAAGGCCTCGGACTGGCTGTTTCTTGTCGCATTCGCAGTCGCATTCGCATTCGCATTCGCATTCGCAGGCGCAGGCGCAGTCGCATTCGCAGTCGCAGGCGCAGTCGTAGTCGCAGGCGCAGTCGCAGTCGCATTCGTATTCGCAGGCGCAGTCGTAGTCCCAGGCGCATTCGTAGGCATATTCGCAGTCGCAGGCGCAGTCGCAGGCGCAGTCGCAGTCGCAGTCGCAGTCGCATTTATGGACAGGCGCGGCAGGCAGGCAGTTGCCCGCGTTTTCCTGACTTGCACCCTGCTGGCCGCACTCGCGGCCGCAGCGCTGGTGCTGGGCTGGCCTGTCGTGCGGGAGGACTATCGCAGCGTGTTCCTGTTTCTCGCAGCGCTGCCGCTGCTGAACGGGCTCTTCGACCTCGTCTCCTATGCGCTGACCCTGTCGCTGATCCGGCGCGGGCTGCGGTCGTCCTTGCCGCTTCTCTGGGGATTGGCGGACCTGGCACTCGCCTGCCTGCTGTTTCTTGCGCTCGGGGCCGTTCTCGTCGTTGCGGTGCACGGGCTCAACCTGCTCGCCGGCGTGCCCTTCGTCGACCTTTCCGCCCTTTTTGCCGGCATTCATGTCGAGCCGGGTGCCTATGTCTGGCTCTATCTGATGCTGTTCTCGACCGTCCTGCCGACGGCGCTGCACGGGATGGTCAGCCTGATCGGCCTGCAGGGGCTGTGCCCGCGCCCCGTTCGGCGCTGGCTGGCGCGGCAGGTCGACGCGGCCCCGCAAAGCCCGCTGCATGCCATCGCGGCAAGTCTTGGTCTCGGCCTGTTGTGGACGGTGCCGGTGATCTGTCTTGTCGGTCTCGGCTGGATCGCCTGGCATTACGGCAAGGGCATCGTCCTTGCCGGGCTGGAACAGTATTTCCACCTGCTCCTGCGGCTTGCCGCCATTCCGATAGGGGCGATCTGATCAGGCCGGCACAGTCGCAAACCTCTCCGCCGTCCTCCCGGGCAAGGCGAAGCCGCGACCCGGGATCGGAGAGGCACTGCGCGGCCGGGAGGCACAACTCGCCCGGGCTCCCCGGTCCCGGCTCTTCGCTCGCGCTCCGGCCGGGAGGACGAGCGGAGCGGCGGTGCCGGAATGAGCGACATCAAGATCCGCCATCCCGCAACGCAAAAGGGCCGCCCCGGAGGACGGCCCTTTCGTCGCATGCGCAGAATACGGCGGGAGCTACATCCCCAGCCCGCCGATGCAGGCGTATTTGATGTTGAGGTAGTCCTCGACGCCGTATTTCGAGCCCTCGTTGCCGACACCCGAATCCTTGACCCCGCCGAAGGGCGCGACCTCGGTGGTGATCAGCCCCTCGTTGACGCCGACAAGCCCGTATTCCAGCGCCTCGGTGACGCGGAAGGCCCGGCCGAGGTCCTTGGTGTAGAAATAGCAGGCAAGGCCGAATTCCGTGTCGTTGGCCCGCGCCACCGCCTCGTCCTCGGTCTCGAAGCGGAAGAGCGGGGCGAGCGGCCCGAAGGTCTCCTCGCGCGCCACCTTCATGTCGGCGGTGACGCCGGTCACCAGCGTCGGCTCGAAGAAGCTGCCGCCATTGGCGTGGCGCTTGCCGCCGGAAACGACGCGGCCGCCCTTGGCAACCGCGTCCTGGATATGCTCCTCGACCTTCTCGACCGCCTTGCCGTCGATCAGCGGGCCTTGCGTGACGCCCTCTTCCAGCCCGTTGCCGACCTTCAGCCCGGCGACCGCAGCGGCGAGCTTTTCGGCGAAGGCGTCATAGACGCGGTCCTGCACGTAGATGCGGTTGGCGCAGACGCAGGTCTGGCCCGAGTTGCGGAACTTGGAGACCATCGCCCCTTCCACGGCAGCGTCCAGATCGGCGTCGTCGAAGACGATGAAGGGCGCGTTGCCGCCAAGCTCCATCGAGATCTTCTTCATGTGGGCGGTGGCGTTGGAGGCGAGCTTCTTGCCCACTTCCGTCGAGCCGGTGAAGGTGATCTTGCGCAGATGCGGGTTCTCGCACATCTCCGCCGCGATCTCCGCAGCCGATCCGGTCAGCACGTTGACGACGCCGCGCGGGAAGCCGACCTCCTCGGCAAGGGCGCCGAAGGCAAGCGCCGAAAAGGGCGTCTGGCTGGCCGGCTTGATCACCATGGTGCAGCCGGCGGCAAGCGCCGCGCCGAGCTTGCGCGAGATCATCGAGTGGGGAAAATTCCAGGGCGTGATCGCGCCGGCGACGCCGACCGGCTCCTTCGTGACGAGGATGCGCTTGCCGCGCCAGGGCGAGGGAATGATGTCGCCGTCGATGCGCTTGGCCTGCTCGGCGAAGAAGCGCACATATTTGACGCCGAGCGCGATCTCGCCTTTCGCCTCGGCCAAAGGCTTGCCCATCTCGGTGGTCAGGATTTCGGCCAGCGCATCGTGATTGTCGAGGATGGCATCGCAGAGCGCCTGCATCAGGCTGGCGCGCTCTTCGGCCGTCGTCATCTTCCAGTCCTGGAAGGCGAGATAGGCGGCCTCGATGGCGCGCGCCGTCTCGGCCCGGCCGCAGCGCGGCACGGTGCCGATGATCTCGCCGGTGGCCGGGTTGTTGACCTCGATCACCGCGCCGCTGTCGGCATGGGTCCACAGCCCGCCGATATGGCAGGACTGCTTGAATAGAGTGTGCTGGTTGATCATCCGCGTCCTCCCGCCTTGTTTTCTTGTCCGGGCCCGTCCCGTCACCAGTCACCTAGCGCTGGGTCACCGAGTAGACCACGTCTCGCGTCAGACAAAGTGTCTGCCGCCATTCGACGGCGATCCCGTCGAGATCATAGGCGATGCGGTCGATGGCCAGCAATGGCGTGGCGGGCGATACCCCCAGAAGCGCGGCATCGTCGGTTTCCGCCGCGATGGCCCGCAATTCCTCCGTCACCACGGAGACCAGCACCCGGTAATCGCTGTGATACATGGCGT
Source organism: Stappia sp. (assembly GCF_965276915.1). Taxonomy (GTDB): domain Bacteria; phylum Pseudomonadota; class Alphaproteobacteria; order Rhizobiales; family Stappiaceae; genus Stappia. Next base: position 2,710,794 of record NZ_OZ255709.1, on the reverse strand, counting down.
AGAGCGCGTTCGGCAGGTGGCGCGCGGCAAGGCCCGGAAACCGGTCGAGCGGCAGCACCATCCGCTCGATCAGCGTCGTCGCGCCGTCGAAACCGCGCAGCCGGTCGATGCGCACCACCTGCGCGCCATCGGCGAGGCGAAGCTGCCGGCGGTCGAGCGCATTGGCCGCGCCCATGCCGGTGCGCGTGTCGACCACTTCGGGCATCAACCGGTCGCCGCCCGGGCGGGTGTAGTAGAAGAACTGGAACACCGAGCGCTCCGGCGTCACCGCCCGCACGAAGGTGCCGGTGCCCTGGCGGCGCTCGACCAGCTTCTGCGCTGCCAGTTCGTCCAGCGCCTTGCGCACCGTGCCGTGGCTGACATCCAGTTCCCGGGCCAGCGCCTGCTCGCTCGGCAGCTTGCCGCCGGCCTGCCAGGTGCCGTCGGCGATCCGCGTCTGGAAGAGATCGCGCACCTGCTGGTAGAGCGGCCGGTATCCGGTCTTGTCGGTCATGTCCTGAAGTCTCGCGAGAAAGGCGTGTCGGAAAGCGATCCGCAGAACGCGGTCGGGGATGGCGATGCGAACGGCGGGGAGGAATGCCGTCCCAATCAATCATACGACAAATATCATATAGAAGACTGCGGCGACAAGAAGACGGGCGCGAAAGACCGGGCAGCAAACCGGGCCGCAAACCGGGCCGCGAACCACGACACCGCGGCGTGCGGCCGGCCGGCAGTGGCGGCAAAGCGGGCGCCGGCCGGGGCGCGAGGTGTTGCAAGCCCTGCAACAGGTGTGGCGCATCGCCTGCGCCGGTTCCTGCGAACGACCGTGCAAGCCGTTGATTTTCATGAGCTTGCCCATTGCATGCAAGTTGGCACGCCGCTTGCCGGGGAAACGGCACGGGCGAGGGAGAAGCGCCCTTTTCGTCGACTGAGCAACGGGAGGACCATCAATGCTCGACAAGACACCCACGGCCCGCATGCAGGCCTTTCTCGACACGTTCGGCGCGGCCCTTGAAGCGGGCCGGATCGACGAGGCGACCGGCATGTTCGCCGAGGATTGCTACTGGCGCGATCTCGTCACCTTCACCTGGAACATCAAGACGGTGGAGGGCCGCGAGCAGGTGCGCGACATGCTGCAATCGCAACTGTCGCAGACCCGGCCGACGAACTGGAAGGTTGCGCCCGGCGAGGATGCAAGCGAGGCGGACGGCATCACCGAGGCGTGGATCACCTTCGAGACCGGCGCGGCGCGCGGCTACGGGCTGATCCGGCTGCGGCACGGGCAGATATGGACGCTGCTGACCACCATGGCGGAGCTGAAGGGGCACGAGGAGAAGGCCGGCTTCACCCGGCCGCTCGGGGCGAAACACGGCTCCAATCCCGGTGCCAGGACATGGAAGGAGGAGCGCGAGGAGGAGGCCGCGACGCTCGGCTACACGGTGCAGCCGTATACCGTGATCATCGGCGGCGGCCAGGGCGGCATCGCACTCGGGGCAAGGCTGCGCCAGCTCGGCGTGCCGACGATCATCGTGGAGAAGAACGAACGCCCGGGCGACAGCTGGCGCAAGCGCTACAAGTCGCTCTGCCTGCACGATCCGGTCTGGTACGACCACCTGCCCTATATCGATTTCCCGAAGAACTGGCCCGTCTTCGCGCCGAAGGACAAGATCGGCGACTGGCTGGAAATGTACACCAAGGTGATGGAGCTCAACTACTGGACCCGCTCCACCGTCAGTTCGGCGAAATGGGACGAGGCGGCGAAGGAATGGGCCGTCACCGTCGAGCGCGACGGCGAGACGGTGGTGCTGCGGCCGAAGCAGCTGGTGTTTGCCACCGGCATGTCGGGCAAGGCCAACATCCCCGCCTTCAAGGGCACTGAGCGCTTCAAGGGCGAGCAGCACCATTCCTCGCGGCATCCGGGACCGGACGGCTACAAGGGAAAGAAGGTCGTCGTCATCGGCTCCAACAACTCCGCCCATGACATCTGCGCGGCGCTCTACGAGGCGGGCGTCGACGTCACCATGGTGCAGCGCTCGACGACCCATATCGTGCGCTCCGAACCCCTGATGGAGCACGGGCTGGGGGCGCTTTATTCCGAGCAGGCGGTGGAAAACGGCGTGACCACGGCGAAGGCGGACCTGATCTTCGCCTCCCTGCCCTACCGCATCCTGCACGAGTTCCAGAAGCCGGTTTACGACAAGATCCGCGAGATCGACGCCGAGTTCTATGCAGCGCTGGAAAAGGCCGGTTTCCAGCTCGATTTCGGCACGGACGGGTCAGGGCTTTTCATGAAATACCTGCGGCGCGGATCGGGTTATTACATCGATATCGGCGCCTCGCAGCTGATCATCGACGGCAAGATCAAGCTGGTCGGCGGCCAGGTCGAGGAGATCACCGAGAACTCGGTCAGGCTCGACACGGGCGTCGAGGTGCCGGCCGACGTCATCGTTTACGCCACCGGCTACGGCTCGATGAACGGCTGGGTCGCCGACCTGATCGACCAGGAGACCGCCGACCGGGTCGGCAAGGTCTGGGGGCTGGGCTCGGACACGCCCAAGGACCCCGGTCCCTGGGAGGGCGAGCAGCGCAACATGTGGAAGCCGACGCAGCAAGAGGCGCTGTGGTTCCATGGAGGCAACCTGCACCAGTCGCGCCACTATTCGCAGTTCCTGTCGCTGCAGCTGAAAGCGCGGATGGAGGGCATCCCGACGCCGGTCTACGGGCTGCAGCAGGTGCACCACAAGGGCTGAGCCGGGGCTGACGCCCGTGCAAAGCAAACCGGCCGGGCGGAGCGATCCGCCCGGTTTTGCCTGGCGGGGCGCCCGCGAGAAAGCCGGTGTCATGCGGGCACTTGGGGGCCGGTACGATGCCGGACACCGAGGCTCGGACCGCCTCAGCGTGCCTGCACCAGTCCGTCGCCGATATCCTGCCGCCGATCCCCGGCCGCGATTTCCTCAAGGCGCAGGTCGAGGCGATCGGGTCCGTCACCGGGTTCATAGTCGCGGTTCATGGAGGATTTCAGCGACCATTGCCGCAACACCATCGCCGTCCACACGACCTCGACTTCCGGATGGCGGGCAAGGCGGTCGCGCAGGTCCTCGAGCCGGTCGAGCCCGGAGCATTGCACGAGCAGGGTCATGTCGGTGCCGCCGGCAATGGACCAGGCTCCCGTCAGCTCGGGCCAACCGCGAACGGCTTCGTAGACCATCCTGCAGAAGGGCCGTTTCAGCTTCATGTGGAAGAAGGCGGCCCCTCCCGGCGGCCCGCCGTGATCCTTGCCGCCGAGCTTGATGGTGAAACGCTCGATGACGCCAAGATCGACCAGCCGGGCAATACGGTTCTGGACCGTGGTGCGCGACACCTTGAGAAGCCCGGCAAGCTCGGTGTTGGACCGGCGGGCGTCCTCGGACAGCAACCGGATCAACTCCCGGTCCAGCGGCGATACGGCCGCGTCCGGCAAATTATCGCAAGGCCTGTCCGTCACGGCACCCTCCGTCGCGCAACCAGAGATGGTTTCGAGTTTGCAATTCGCAAGCAGATTGTCAAATCGACACCTGCACTCTTTCGTTGTGCCCGGTTATCGATAACCAGGGGCATGCGGCCTGCGCATGGCCCGCAGGCCGGAGCGGAGAGGACATCGATGACGCAGAACGCCAACAGGACAATCGCCCTGTCGACGCAGATCAACCGCTGCCTGTTCGACGGCGACCTGGAACGGACGCTGTACCTGATCGGAGAGTTGATGCGGACGGGAGGCCTGAGCGTGCCGGCCCGGGCCCTTGCAGCGATACCGGTTCGCGAAAGCAGCGCGCAGATACGCCCGATGAAGATCTCCCGGCCCGGCCTTCAACGTGTTGCATCCGACCAGTGACGGCATCTGCCGCTTCGACGCCACCGCTTCTTCCCGACCGTGCCGAGATTTGCACATGGCAGCGCGGCAATTCGCACACGCCGCTTGACAGCGTGCCGCAACTCGCTGAAAAGACGCGGCAAGGCCTCGTGGCGGAGTGGTTACGCAGCGGATTGCAAATCCGTGCACCCCGGTTCGATTCCGGGCGAGGCCTCCATCCCCCTTTCAGATCGATCTGCTTTCAAGCCGGACGCAAAACGTCCGCCGGCCGGCGTGACAGTCGTTTGCGACAGCGTCCGCGCGGCTGGCTCCAGCGGCATGCGCGATAACGCCTGGCCCGTGAAGCCGAGCCGTGAAGCCCGACCTGTGAAGCCCGACCCGTGAAATTCGGGCCGCAACGGCAGCCCCCCGGCAATCCGCCCCGCATCTCTCCCAGGGGAACGGCATCCCGGCAGAGCCCCCAACAATCAAAACGCGCAAAATATCAAACTTAAATCTGAGATTTAGTTAGAGTTCTGAAATATAAATAAATTCAACCCTCACATCGCCAAAATCACCCGAAATATCAATTGATCCAATACGGACTGCTCCGTATATATAATCTTGTTAATAATCCGCATACTCTGGATATACTTGGGCCCAAGGATGCGCGCAAAGCCATCCTTGAAAACGACATAGCGGTCACATGAGGTCGCCATGCTGCTGAGTGGCGTTGCCAATATCGGCCTGCTTAGCGCTTGGAGCGCTCGCCATCTTCTTCATGCGGGAGCGCTTCGGCTTTGGCCGTCCGGCGAAGCTGCACGGGCTTCTCGTCGGCGTGTTCTTCGGCCTCATCGCCGTACTTGTCGTCAACTTTCCGGTGACGATCCCGCTCGGGGCGACCTTCGACACGCGCGCCGGCCCGGCCATGCTCGCCGGGTTCTTCGCCGGTCCCATCGCCGGCGTGACCTGCGGCGTGATCGCCGCCGCGGCGCGCTACTGGATCGGCGGGCCGAGCGTCTTCGGCGGGACGCTCAGCCCCCTCGTCTATGCGGCGGTCGGCATCGCCGCCGGGCATGTCGTCTTCACTCGGCTGCGCCGCCGGCCGGGTCTGGCGGACTTCGTCCTGATCGCGCTTGCCGGCACGCTCTTCGCCCTGCCGTGCTTTTTCATCGACCGTGGCTTCGCCATCGGCCTGACGATCCTGTCCAGCGCATGGCACCTGCTGATCGTCGGCAATGTCGCGGGCGTGGCAATCCTGGGGATGCTGGCGGAAGGCGTTCGCCGCTCGCTGCTCTCGCATGACGAGACGGGGCGCAGCCTGACGATGCTCGATCTCGCCCGCCAGTCGGCGAAGATCGCCGTGTGGCACTACGATTTCACCAAGGACTGCCTGGAATGGGACGAGGCGATGTTCCGCCTCTATGATGTCGATCCGAAACATTTCGGCGGACGTTTCGCGGACTGGACCGCCTGCGTGCTCCCCGAGGATCTCGACGCGGCGAGCGCCGAATTCAGGCAGGCCCGCGACAGCGGGGAACGGTTCTCCTCCCGCTTTCGCATCCGCCACCGGGACGGCTCCATCCACTGGATCCAGGCCTATGCGCAATGCAACCTCGATACGATGCGCAAGCCGTTCGAGGCGATCGGCGTCAACTGGGACGTCAGCGAGCACAAGCAGCTCGAATACAATCTGCGGGCCAAGGAGAAGGAAGCCAGGGAACGGACCACGGAACTGGAGGGGATGCTCGCGTCGATGCGACAGGGGGTGATGCTCTTCGATGCCGACGACCGGCTGCAGATCTGGAACCGCCAGGCGCTGCAGCTTTTCGGCCTCAAGGACAATGTCCTGCGCGCCGGCATGCCGCACGAGGCCGTGGTGGAGGCACGGATCGCCGCCGACGGACAGTTCGCCTCGACACTGCCCAACCCGCGTACGCTGCGCGGCACGCTGAAGGACGAGCGGATCTGGCGGCTCAAATCGCGCAACAAGAACGGGGCGATCATCGCCACCACCCTCTCGCCGATACCCGGTGACGGATGGGTCGAGACGCATGAGGACATCACCGATCTGGAGGAGGCGACCGAGCGCGTGCGGATCGCCGCCGAGACGGACGCGCTCGCCGGCCTTTCCAACCGGGCAGTGTTCTCTCGCGCGCTGAAGGAGAGCATTGAGGCGGCGCGAAACGGCACCGCGAAACCGTTTCTTCTGCTCGTCGATCTCGACCGGTTCAAGGCAATCAACGACAGGTTCGGCCATATCAAGGGCGACCGGCTGCTCGTCGAGGTGGCGCGGATCCTGAGCCTGGCGGCAGGCGCCAGCGACGTTGTCGCGCGGCTCGGCGGCGACGAGTTCGCGATCATCCTGAAACAGGGGGACATCGCGGAGGCGGAGATGCTGGCGGCGCGGCTGGTCGAGCAGGTCTCGCGGCCGCATGTGCTGGAAGGCACGACCGTGCAGCCCGGCGTCAGCATCGGCATCGTCGCCATGGACGAGGCGACGACCGATCCGGAAACGCTCCTCGTTTATGCCGATGCGGCGCTCTACAAGGCCAAATCCGAGCACATGGCCGGCTACCGCATTTTCGACGCGGAGGTGCGGCAGGCGCTGCTGACCCGGCGACGGATCGAGACCGGGCTCGCGGCGGCCATTGCCGGGGACGTGCTGGAGATCTGGTTCCAGCCGGTCACTGACCTCGCCGACAACCATGTGTGCGCCTACGAGGCCCTTGCCCGCTGGCCGCAGCCCGGCGGCGGGTTCATACCGCCCGGCGACTTCATCCCCGTCGCCGAGGAGACGGGGCTTGTCGACAAGATCGGCTGCCTTGCGCTCGAACGCGGCCTGGAGGCGATGCGCGACTGGCCCGCCGGCACACACCTGTCGCTGAACACCTCGCCGCGCCAGTTCGGCAAGGGCACCCTGGTGCCGGCCATCGCCGCCGCGCTCGACCGGCACGGCATCGCCCCCGACCGCGTCGAGCTGGAGGTCACCGAGAACCTGCTCATCGACGGCAGTCCCGAGGTGATCGGGGAACTGGATGCGCTGACCCGGCTCGGCGTCGGCCTCGTGCTCGACGATTTCGGCATGGGCTACTCGTCGCTGAACCGCCTGCACCGCTATCACTTCCACGGACTGAAGATCGACCGGGGCTTCATCCTGCGCATGGAGGAGGACGCAACCTCGGCGGCGATCGTCTCCGCCATCGCCGGGCTTGCCCGCAGCCTCGGCATGCGCTGCACCGCGGAAGGGGTGGAAACGCCGGCGCAACTGGCCCTGGTGCGCCAGGCGGGATGCGACCAGGCGCAAGGCTACCTGCTTGGCCGGCCCTCGCCCAACGAGCAGACGGCCCCTGTCGCCGAAGCGGCGTCCTGAGCCGCAAGCCCTCGAGCGTCTGCACCCGCACCTCGAAAACCGTTTCCAGCCCCGCGCCTCATGTTCTAGGGTCCGTTCCGGCGACAATAGACGGAGACTTGGGCATGAAGCATGGTGGCGATCTTGGTGCGGCGATTGCCCGGCATGGCGGGATCGCGGACGACTGGCTCGACCTGTCCACCGGCATCAACCCTTACGCCTATCCGCTTGCCGAACCGCTTTCCCAACGCGCCTGGACGCAGTTGCCGCCACGCTCCGCCCTCGACCGGCTCCTTGCCGCCGCGCGCAAGGCCTATGAGGTTCCGGACGCCAGCGCTCTCGTTGCCGCGCCGGGCACGCAGGCGCTGATCTCGCTCTTGCCTGAGATCGCCCCGCCGGGCGATGTCGCCATTGTCGGGCCGACCTATGGCAGCCATGCCGACACATGGACGCGCGCCGGGCGAAAGGTCACCGAACCGACCTCCCCGCATGCCGAGCCGGACCCTTCGGTGCGGGTGCTCGTCATCGTCAACCCGAACAATCCGGACGGGAGGCTGGTCGACCCGAAAAGCCTGCAATACATGGCGCGGACCATGGCGGCGCGCGGCGGGCTGCTGGTCATCGACGAGGCCTTCGCCGATTGCGTGCCGGGCGCCAGCGTGCTGCCGCATCTTGCCGGCGCGCCCGCGCTGGTGCTGCGCTCCTTCGGCAAGTTCTACGGGCTTGCGGGGTTGCGGCTGGGCTTCGCCGCCGGACCGAAGCCGCTCGTTTCGGCGCTCGAGGCGCGGCTGGAAAGCTGGGCCGTTTCGGGTCCCGCGCTGGAGATCGGCACGCGGGCGCTTTCCGACGAGGCCTGGCGCAACACGATGCTCGCCCGGCTCGCCGACGAGGCGGCGGAGCTGACCTACAGCCTGCAGATGCAGGGACTTTCGGTGTTCGGCGGCACGCCGCTCTTCGTGCTTGCCGGCTCCCGCAACGCGGCCGGGCTGCACGAAGCGCTGGCACGGCAGAAGATCTGGACGCGGGTCTTCGACTACGCGCCGAACTGGATCCGCATCGGCCTGCCGGGGGCCGCGAACCTTGCCCGGCTCGAGGCAGCGCTTGAAAGCGCGATGGCCGGGACCTGAGGCGATGCTGCTGTTTTCGGATGCCGCCTTCCTGCTGCTCGTGGCGCTCCTTCTCGACGCGCTGATCGGCGACCCGCCCTGGCTGTGGCGGCATGTGCCGCATCCGGTCGCGCTGATCGGCAAGGTGATCGAGATCGCCGACCAGGATTTCAACGCGCCCGAGGCCTCGGAAACGAACCGCCGGATCTACGGCGCGATCTTTCTGGCCTGCCTCGTCGCGATCTCGGTGCTGGTCGGCATCCTGCTGGAGGCGATCCTGCGCGCCCTGCCCTTCGGCGAGATCGGCATCGCCGTGATCGCCGCCGTCTTCATCGCGCAGAAAAGCCTGCACGACCACGTGGCAGCGGTGCGCGACGGGCTGGTCGAGGGCGGGCTATCGGGCGGACGCCGCGCGGTGGCGATGATCGTCGGGCGCGATCCGAAGCAACTCGACGAGGCGGGCGTCGCGCGTGCGGCCATCGAATCCTGCGCCGAGAACGCCGCCGACGGGGTGACCGCGCCGGCGCTGTGGTTCCTGCTCTTCGGCCTGCCCGGGCTGATCGCCTACAAGGCGGTGAACACGGCGGATTCCATGATCGGCCACAAGACCGACCGGCATCGCGCCTTCGGCTGGGCGTCCGCCCGTTTCGACGACCTGGTGAACTGGCCGGCGGCGCGGCTCTGCGGACTGGCGATGGCGGTGACCGCGCCGCTCTCGGGCCGCTCCGTCACCGAGTGCATCGCCGTGATGCGCCGCGACGCGCCGAAACACCGCTCACCCAATGCCGGCTGGCCGGAAGCGGCGATGGCGGCGGTGCTGGGACTGGCGCTCGCCGGCCCGCGCGCCTATCCCGGCTACACGGTCGACGACCCGTTCATGAACGAGGACGGCCGGCGTGAGGCGACGGCCGGCGACATTTCCCGGGCGCTGAAAGTGTTTCGCCACGCAATGGCGCTGCAGGCCGGCGCTGTCGCGCTCCTAGCCCTTCTCATGCTGTTCCTGTGAGGTCCGCAATGCTTCCCTTCGCCCCGTCGGCCGAGCGCAACAAGGACGCGATCCTCGCGGGCCTGGCGCCGCATCTGGCCCAGTGCCGGCGTATCCTGGAAATCGGCAGCGGCACCGGCCAGCACGCAGTTCACATGACGCAGGCCCTGCCGCATCTCGTCTGGCAATGCAGCGACCTGCCGGGCGCCGTTGCCGGTATCGCGGAGCGACTGGAAAGCGAGGGGAGCGCGCGCACGCCTCCGCCGCTCGCCCTTGATGTCGCCGCCCCGCCCTGGTCGCTGCCGATGGCGGACGCGCCCGATGCCTTCGACGCGGTCTACACGGCGAACACGCTGCACATCATGTCGTTTGCCCATGTCGGGCAGTTCTTCGCCCGCATCGGCGAGGTGCTGGCGCCGGGCGGGATGTGCTGCGTCTACGGACCGATGAAATATGGCGGCGCGTTTACCACCGAGAGCAATGCCGCCTTCGACGCGCAGCTCAGGGCCGGCAATCCGGAAAGCGGCATCCGCGATTTCGAGGCGCTGGATGAACTGGCGAAAGATCAGGGGCTTGCGCTGGTCGACGACATCGCCATGCCGGCGAACAACCGGCTGATCGTCTGGCGGCGGGCCGCCGGGTAGCGGCAGGTCCGCCTCAGGCGGTCTCCTCCTTGCGGCCCTTTCGGTGCAGCGCTGCGGCCTGTCAGAGCCCTGCCGCCGCCTTTCCAAAGAGCGCCCTGGCCCGCTCCGCCGTGTAGCGGCCGAGGCGCACGTCCTCGGCGACAAGCGCCGGATCGCGCTCCTGCGGGTCGCCGTAGCCGCCGCCGCCGGGCGTCTTCACGCGCACCCGGTCGCCCGGCTCCAGCGGAATGTCCTGCGCCTTGGACAGATGCTCGGGCACCATGGCCGTGCCTCCCTGCCAGACGGTGACGGAATTGGGCTCGCCGTCCTCGCCGCCAAGCGCGCCCTGCGGGCCGAAGCGGCCGTGATCCATCACGAAACTTGCCGTGGCGTGGCCGCGCAGCAGCTCGATCTCGTAATCGAGCCCGAAACCGCCGCGATGGCGTCCCGCGCCGCCCGAACCCTCGCGCAGGGCATAGCGGTGATAGAGCACGGGGAACTGCTGCTCCATGATCTCCACCGGCGGCGCCTTGGAGATGCCGATGGTGGAACAGCCGTTGGAGAGCCCGTCATGATCCGAGTTGCCGCCATAGCCGCCGCCCGAGATCTGGTACATGACGAAGCCCGCGCCGCGCGCCGGATCAACGCCGCCAAGGGCGAAATTGCCGGAGCTGCCAGCCGGGGCGGCCGTCACCCGGTCGGGCAGTGCCTCGACAAGGGCTGCGAAGACCGCCTCGGCGATGCGCTGGCTGACTTCTGCGGCACAGCCCGAGACGGGGCGCGGATAATGGGCATCGAGGAACGTGTCCACGGGACGGACGATGGTCAGCGGCTCGAAGGCGCCGGCCGAGATCGGCACGTCGGGGAAGATGTGGCGCATGGCGAGGTAGACGGACGAATGGGTCGTCGCCAGAACCGAGTTCATCGGCCCGCGACACGGCGGCGAGGAGCCCGCGAAGTCGAAGGTCAGTTCGCCGTCCCTGGCCGTGATCGCAAGCCGGATCTCCAGCGGCTCGTTGACGACGCCGTCGCTGTCCACATAGGCGAGCGAGCGGTAGGTGCCGTTGGGGATGAGCGCGACATTGGCGCGCATCTGTTCGGCCGCGCGCCGGCGCAACTCGCCGATCGACTCGCGCACCACATCGTCGCCATAGCGGTCGAGAATGCGTGCCAGACGCTCCGCCCCCACCAGAAGGGCCGCAGCCTGGGCCTTCACGTCGCCGATCCGCTGTTCCGAGACACGGATGTTGGAACAGATGATCGAGTAGATCTCCTGGTCGAGCACCCCCTTCTTGAACAGGCGCACGGGGGGTAGGCGCAGGCCTTCCTGCTCCACGGACGTGGCCGATGCGGAAAAGCCGCCCGGCACCGCGCCGCCCGTATCCGGCCAGTGGCCAGTGTTGGAGAGCCAGCAGAAGATCTCGCCGTTGCGGTAGAAGGGCATGGCGAAGCGCACGTCCATCAGATGGGTGCCGCCAAGATAGGGATCGTTGACGATGTAGATGTCGCCCGGCTCGGGAGCCGGCACCCGTCCCTCGCGGATCATGCCGATCAGGGTGCGGGTCGAATACTGCATGGTGCCGACGAAGACCGGCAATCCGCCCGCCCCTTGCGCGATGAGCGAGCCGTCCTCGGCCGAATAGATGCCGTCGGAGCGGTCGTTCGCCTCGGCGATGACCGGCGAGAAGGCGGCGCGCGAGAAGGTGAGGTCCATCTCGTCGCAGACCTGCTGCAGGCCCGACTGGATGACGCTCAGCGTGATCGGATCGATGCTCATGCGCCTGCTCCGCCGGTGCTGCCAAGGGTGGTGCTGCCAAGGGTGGTGCTGCCAAGGGTGATGATGATGTTGCCGTCCCGGTCCTGTACCGCGTGGTCGCCCGGCTCGATGATTATGGTGGTGTCCATCTGCTCGACGATGGCGGGGCCCGCGATCTCCGCCGACAACGGCAGGTGGTCGCGCCAGTAGACCGGCGTCTCGCGCCAGCCGTCGAACCAGACGGGACGCGTGCCGGTGCGCGCATCCTCGAGCGTCTGCCTGCGCCCGTCCGGGTCGATCAGAAGGGCAAGGTCGATGCCGGGACGCCGGCCGATGACGGAGGTGTTGACGTTGACGAGGCTCGCCTTGATCTCCGGAAGCTCGACGCGGAAGCGGCTGAAATAGGCCGCCTCGAAGAGGCTCTGCAGTTCGTCTACGCCCGGCGCGGGGCCGGGCAGCGGCACCCGCAACAGGTGGGTCTGGCCGATGAACTGCATGTCGACGGAGAAGATCTCCTTCAGTTCGTCGATCGGCACATTCTCCTTTTCCACGAGCGCCCGCCCCTCCTCGCGCTGCTGGGCGAAAAGCGCGTGCACCTGGGCGATGTCGAGCACGGCAAGCGGCCGGTTGACCGTGTTGACGAAGTCGTGCCGCAGGTCCGCGACGACACAGCCGAGCGCGTTGGTGATGCCCGGACGCGAGGGAACGAGAACACGCGGCACGCCGAGTTCGCGGGCAATCGCCGTCGCATGAAGCGGGCCGGCACCGCCGAAGGCGAAGAGCGCATAGTCGCGCGGGTCCTCGCCGAGGCTGATCGAGACCATGCGCACCGCCTCGGCCATGCGGGTGTTGGCGATCCTGAGGACGGCGGAGGCGGCCTCCTCGGCGCTGACGCCGAGCGGGGCGCCCAGCTTGGCGGCGAAGATCGCGGCGAGGTCCGCCCGCGACACGCCGTCCGAGACGGAGTTGAGCTTGTCCGGGTTCATCCGCCCCAGAAGCAGGTTGGCATCCGAAATGGTCGGCTCCGTGCCGCCGCGCCCGTAGCAGATCGGCCCGGGAGCCGAGCCGGCGCTTTCCGGCCCGACCTGGAGCAGGCCCGCCCGGGTGATGCGGGCGATCGAGCCGCCGCCGGCGCCAACCGTGCGCACGTCCACCATGGGGACGTGGATCGGCATGGCGTATTCGATTTCGATCTCGTTGGAGACGGCAGGTTCCGCGTCGCGGATCAGCGCGACGTCCGTGGAGGTGCCGCCCATGTCGTAGGTAAGAAGGTTGGGGATGCCGGCGCGGCGCCCGGTATAGGCGGCCGCCATGACGCCGGAGGCGGGCCCGGACATGACCGTCTTGGCCGCTTCGGCTGCGACGCGGCGGGCGGAAACCATGCCGCCATTGCCATTCATGACGAGAACGTCGTGGCGGTAGCCGTCGCGGGCCAGTTCGTCCGCGAGGCGCTCGACATAGCGACGCAGGAGCGGCTGCACCGAGGCGTTGATCGCCGCCGTCACCCCGCGCTCGAACTCGCGGCTTTCCGACAGCAGCGCGTGACCCAGCGTGACGTTCTCGTTCGGCCAGACTTCACGGGCGATCTCGCCGGCACGCAGTTCGTGCTGCGGATTGGCGTAGGAATGCAGGAAATGGATGACGAGCGCCTCGCAGCCCTTGTCGAGCAGCGCCCGCATGGCCGCCTTCAGCGCCTCCTCGTCGAGCGGCACGCGCACACTGCCGTCGGCGTGCAACCGCTCGGGCACCTCATGGCGCAGGTCGCGCGGGATGATCGGGCGGAACTCGCCCTTCATGCCGTAGGCATTCGGACGGGTGCGGCGGCCAAGTTCCAGCACGTCGCGAAACCCTTGCGTGGTGATGAAGCCGGTGCGGCAGAGATTGCGCTCCAGCACGGCGTTGGTGGTCGTCGTGGTGCCGTGAACGATGAGGTCGATGGCGGCGAGGTCGGCATCCACCAGCTCAAGCGTCGTGCGCACGCCGACGGCCTGGTTCTGCAGGGTCGTCGGCGTCTTGGCGAGGCGGACCCGGCCACGGGCGGAATCGAACAGCACGAGGTCGGTGAAGGTGCCGCCGACATCGATGCCGGCGACGAGCGCGGTGCGTCCCGCCGCGTCGGTTTTTTCTGTTCTTTCTGCGTCGGCGATCGACGGGGTCATGTTCATGGACGCCTCTTTGCTATCGACATCGTGCGGCGAAGGTGATGGGGCAACGGGCCGGAGGACACGCCTCAGGCGTTCAGGGCCCGGATCGCGGAAAGAACCTTGTCGGGCGTCGCCGGAAGGTTCGCAACCCTGGCCCCGCAGGCATCGGCAATGGCGTTCAGGATCGCCGGCGCGGTCGGGATCAGGCAGTGCTCGCCGAGCCCCTTGGCGCCATAGGGTCCGTGCATGTCGCCGGTCTCGATGATCAGGGTCTCGATCGGCGGCACGTCGCCGATGGTCGGGATCAGATAGTCATGCAGGTTTTCCGTGCGGCCCGGCAGGAACTCCTCCATCAGGGCCATGCCGATGCCCTGGGCGATGCCGCCCTGCACCTGCCCCTCGACCAGAAGCGGATTGATCGCCTTGCCGACATCGTGGGCGGCGGTGATCTTCAGGAGCCGCACGGTGCCGAGCTTCATGTCGACCTCCAGCTCGGCGATCTGCGCGGCCGTGCCGAAGACCGCATAGGGCACGCCCTGGCCGTTTTCATCCAGTGGCGAGGTCGGCGGGTCGTAGGTCTCGACCGCCTCAATCGCATAGGCCGCGCTGTCCGGGGCAAGGCCCTTGAGCGCGATGGTGCGCCGGCCGTCCTTGTCGGCAAGACGGATCTCGCCGTCGGCGATCTCGATTTCCGCCGTGTCCGACACGTTGCCGAGGCGCAGGAGACGGGCACGCAGCGCCTCGCCGCAGAGCCTTGCGGCATTGCCGGTGACGAAGGTCTGGCGGCTCGCCGAGGTCTTGCCCGCATCCGGCGTCACGTCCGTATCCGGCCCGACGATGGCAATCGCCTCGACGGAAACGCCGAGCGCGGTGGCGAAGATCTGGGCGATCACCGTGTTCGACCCCTGGCCGATATCGGTCGCGCCCTGATGCAGCACCACCTGCCCCTCGGCCGTTATTCCGGCGCGGATCGTGGAGGGATTGCTCATGGAGGTGTTGCCGCAACCGTACCAGCCGCCGGCAATGCCGACGCCGCGACGGAGGTGCCCGCCGCCGGCATTGACCGCCTCGGCCTCGGCCAGCGCCCGGTCCCAGCCCGGTTTCAGCGCGTCGAAACACTCGATGATGCCCATGCCGCGCTCGAAGACCTGGCCGGTGACGGTCGGGTCGCCATTGGCGAGCGCATTGCGGCGGCGGAACTCCAGCCGGTCGATGCCGAGCCGGTTGGCCAACTCGTCGTAAAGCGGCTCCTGGGCGAGCGCCGACTGGGGCACGCCGAAGCCGCGAAAGGCTCCGGCCGGGGCAGTGTTGGTGTGGATGCCGGCGCTGCGGGCGACATAGTTCGGCGTCCGGTAGGGACCGGAGGCGTGGATCGGCACGCGGTTGGCGACCGTCGGTCCCCAGCTCGCATAGGCGCCGGTGTTGAACGTGCCGTCGAACTCGACGGCAACGATATGCCCTTCGGTGTCCGCGCCGATGCGCATGCGGATCCCGGAAGGGTGGCGCTTGGTCGAGGTGGTGATGGATTCCACCCGCGAATAGGTGACGCGGACCGGGCGGTGCAGCATCCAGGCGGCCAGCGCCACATAGGGCTGGGCGGTCAGATCGAGCTTCGAACCGAAGCCGCCGCCGGTTGCCGTCGGTACGACACGCACCGCCTCCTTCGGCAGACCGAGAAGCCCGGCGATGCCGTCGCGGTTCATGACGGGCGCCTGGGTGCAGCAATGGACCTCGATCCGGTCCCCGACACGCCGGGCGAAGGCGGCCTCGGGCTCGATATAGCCGTGCTCGATGAAGCCGGTGGAGAACTCGCCCTCGACCACCACCGCCGCGCGTTCCAGAGCGGCTTCCGGCTCCCCGCGCCGGACGAAGCCACGGCACATGACGTTGTCGCCGCGGCCCTCGTGCAGGTTCGGGATGCTGCAGGCATCGGCCGGCAGAAGGGCGGCAGGCAGTTCCTCGTAGGCAACAGGGAAATCGGAGAGGTCGAGCGCGTTGACGAGATCGGCTGGACCGACGACAGCCGCAACCGCCTCGCCGCGAAAGCGGGTCTCCCCTTCAGCGAACATGGGCTGGTCCTCGAAGCCCGGAATGACGCCGAAACGGTTCTCGCCAGGCACATCGGCGGCCGAAAGCACCAGGTCGAGCCCGCGCGCCGCGCCCCAGGCGCGGATGTCGCCAAGGGTGAAGCGGGCGCGGTGATGGGGGCTTCTGACAAGGCGCAGGGTGAGCGCGTCGGCGGGCGCGACGTCATCGCCGAAGAGCTCCGTGCCCGTCACCTTGGGCCAGCCGTCGACGCGCGCCATGGCCGCGCCCACGCCGCCGGCGGCCGGCATGCCGGTGCCGCCGGCATCCAGCACCGCGTCGATGATCTTGCGGTAGCCGGTACAGCGGCAGAGAACGCCGCCGAGCGCGTCGTGCACGGCCTCTTCGCCCGGCTCCGCATCCTCGCGCAGGAGGGCGAGCGCGGAGACCATCATCCCGGGGGTACAGATGCCGCACTGGGCGGCCTGGTGGCGCTGGAAGGAACGGGCGAGCGCTTCAGCCTTCGGATCGGAGGCAATGAGCCCGGCAAGCGTCTCGACATGCGCGCCCTCGACCTGGCCAAGCGCCGTCGTGCAGGAGCAGACGGGCCGGCCGTCGACAAGCACGGTGCAGGCGCCGCAGTCGCCGGCATCGCAGCCGACCTTGACGTCGCGCGCCCCGGCCCGTTCCCGCAAGGCAAGCGACAGGCGCTCGACCGGATCGCCGGCAATGCGGGCGGGCTTTCCGTTGAGGACCAGGGAAACCCCGGCCACGTCCTCGATATCCGTCAGCGCCATGCCTTCCCTCCCCGGTCGATGGCCGCCATCACGGCACGGACAACAAGCTCACGCGCCGCGTCGAGGCGGTAACCTGCGCTCGCACGGACATCGTCGATTGGCGAAAGCTCCGCGATCGCCGCGTCCGCGACCTGCTGGCGGATCGCCGGCCCGGAGGCCTCCGCGCCACGCAGGGCGGCCTCCACGCCAGCCAGACGACGCGCCACCGCGGAGCATGCCCCGACGGCGACACGGGCCTCTCCGATCCGCCCGGCGCCGTCGAGCAACACGGCGGCGGCGACCATGGCAATGGAAATGACCAGATAGCGCCGGGCGCCGAGTTTCAGGAAATGGGTCCGGTCCGCGTTCCAGTCCGGAACGAGGATCGCGGTGACGATCTCGCCGGGAGCCAGCGCCGTCTTGCGAACGCCCAGGATGAAGTCGCCAAGCGGCAACTCGCGAGTGCCCTTCGGGCCGACAAGCTCGACACGGGCGTCCAGCGTCAGCAGCGGCGGAACCCCGTCCGCGGCAGGCGAGGCATTGCAGAGGTTGCCGGCGATGGTGCCCGCGTTCTGGATCTGGATCGAGCCGACCTCGCGGGCGGCAAGCCGCAAACCGTCAAACAGCGGCGGCAGGTCCGCCCTGGCGATGTCCGTCCAGGTGGTCATGGCGCCGATGCGCCAGCCGTCCTCCTGCCGCGAGATGCCCCGGAGCGCCGCGATGCGGCCGAGATCGACGACGGGAGCCGAGGGTCTCCGCCCGCCCAGCGCGGGGAAGAAATCGGTCCCGCCCGCCAACACGCGCGCCTCGCCCCCGCCAAGGAGGGAAAGCGCGACATCCACCGTGTCAGGCCTGTGAAACTGCATCGGCACCCTCAATGGATTTCGTTTGCATACTAACAACGTTACCGCCCCGTCGAAATTCCTGTCAAGCACTCGGATGCGCCATTCCGATCAAAGTTTCATCATGCATTTTTTGGTTGCGCTCACCGATTTTTTTCGTTTGCATGCTAACGATAATAATTTCTTCGTCCCGTTCGCAAGGAGCGCCCAGATCATGACGGACACACTCGCAGACGACCGCCCGATCCTCGCTGGCGAACCCTCCCCCTTCGCCGTGCCGGCCGGCTGCCACGCGCTCAGCGTCACCGAGGTGCAGCATTACACGGACACGCTGTTCCGCTTCCGCATCACCCGGCCGCAGGAGTTCCGGTTTCGCTCGGGCGAGTTCGTGATGATCGGCCTGCCGAACGCGGAAAAGCCTGTGTTCCGCGCCTACTCCGTGGCAAGCCCCGCCTGGGACGAGGAGCTGGAATTCTATTCGATCAAGGTGCCGGACGGCCCCCTGACCCGGCACCTGCAGAAGATCCGCCCCGGCGACACCGTGCTCATGCGCAAGAAGGCGACCGGCACGCTGGTCAATGACGCGCTGCTTCCCGGCAAGCGGCTGTGGATGTTCTCCACCGGCACGGGGATAGCCCCCTTCGCCAGCCTCATCCGCGACCCGGAAACCTACGACAAGTTCGAGGCCATCCACCTCGTCCATGGCTGCCGGACGGTCGCCGAACTGAAATACGGCGAGGATCTCGTCGCGGCGCTGCGCTCCGATCCGCTGATCGGCGAGATGGTCGAGGGCCACCTTCACCACTACACGACCGTGACCCGCGAGCCCTTCCCCCGCCAGGGCCGGGTCACCGACCTGATCGGCTCGGGAAAGCTCTTCGACGACCTCGGCGTTCCGCGCATGGGTCCGGCCGAGGACCGCGCGATGATCTGCGGCTCCATGGCCATGCTCAAGGACACGAAGGAGCTTTGCCTCGGCCACGGTCTCGATGAAGGTGCGAACAACAAGCCGGCGCAATTCGTGGTTGAACGCGCCTTCGTGGACTGACCCGTCCTGCCGCAGCGCGCGGCAGTCCTGCCCGATAAATCAGCGCGAAACGCGCTCAAATCCGATTGACACCAAAATCCCGCATATGTTTGCATACTAACAAAGCGAGCATGCGTGCCAGCAGGAGTCACGACGTTGACTGCAGCCGATGAAAAGCCTGAAAAGATCAGGTGCGATGCCTGCCCGGTGATGTGCTACATCGCCGACGGCCGCTCCGGCGCTTGCGACCGATACGCCAATGACGGCGGCCAGCTCGTCCGTCTCGATCCGCTGACGATCCTGCGGCAGCGCGCTGCAAGCGGCGGCGAGGTCGTGCCCTTCCTCGACAAGGAATGGGACGGCGACATCCTCCCTTCCGAAGGCGGCTTCGTCACGGCGATCGGCGCGGGAACCACCTATCCCGACTACAAGCCCGCTCCCTTCATCGTCGCCTCGAAGGTCGACGGCGTGGACATGGTCACCGTCGTGACGGAGGGCATTTTCAGCTATTGCGGCGTGAAGCTGAAGATCGACACCGACCGGCATCTTGGCGACGAGTGTTCGCCCGTTCGCGCCGACGGCGAGGTCATCGGCCACGTGACCACCTCCGAATACGGCAGCCAGATGCTGTCGCTCGGCGGGGTCCACCACCTGACCGGCGGCTCCAAGAAGGAAGGCCGCGTCACCTGCTCCTCCATGCTGGCGCTGTGCAACGGCGAGGCAGTCGAGCTCGCCATCGACGGCGGCGCGGCGCTGACCGTGCAGGCCGGCCAGCCGCCTGTCATCAACGGCCAGGCCGAGGAGCGCATGCGCGTCGGCTGCGGCTCCGCGACCGTCGGCATGTTCGCCGCCCAGTGGAACGGGCTGGTCGACGAGGTGGTCGTCGTGGACGATCACATCACCGGCGTCATTTCCGAGCATCAGGCGGGCAAGGTGATCGGCTGGGCGCCGACCGGCATCCGCATCAAGGGCCGTCGCTCGACGCCGGGCCGCTATTTCCAGGTCGCCGACCCGGGCACGGGCTGGGGCGGCACCAACCTGACCGATCCGCTGGCGATCCTGGGCGCGTTCGACCCGAAGGCGGCGCGCCCGGGCCTCTCCATCCTGATGGTGTCGACGACGGGCGAGCACTCCGCCTATTTCGAGCTCGACGAGGCGCTGTTGCCCGTCGAAAAGGACATGCCCGCGCGGCTCGCGCCCTCGGTCCAGAGGATCGCCGACAATTGCGAGCCGGCGCTCACCTCCGTGCTGTTCATGGCCGGCGCCGGCGGCTCGCTGCGCTCCGGCGTGACCGAGCACCCGGTCGGGCTCACCCGCTCCGTGCAGGGCGCCCTCACCTATGTGAGCTGCGGCGGCGCACCGGTCTATGTCTGGCCGGGCGGCGGCATCACCTTCATGGCCGATGTCACGCGCCTGCCGAAAAACGCCTTCGGCTACGTGCCGACGCCGGCGCTGGTCGCGCCGATCGAGTTCACCATGCGGGCCGAGGACTACCAGGCACTCGGCGGCCACATGGACTATGTGATGCCCCTGTCGGAAGCGCTGGAAGGCAAGACCGGCCGGCAGAACGACCACATCCTGAAGGGCCGGCGCGGGGTGCAGCCATCCACGGGCAATCCCTGGCCGACAGGGCCGGACAACTTCCCCTGGCGGGGGCGCTCGGCATGACCGCTCCGGCCCGGATGCATGGTGCGACCGCGCGGCTTCTGGCCGATGGTCGCCGGCTGCACCTGCAGCACGGGCCGATCGACCTGGTGATCGAGGCGAGCGGCAGGGCCGACGAGGTGACGCTTGCCTACCGGCAGGCCTGCGAGGCCTTCGGTCCCGTTCTCGACGACCTCGTCGCCGAACTGCCCCGGCTGCGCGCGCCGGCGGGACCGCGTCCCGAGGGACCGGTCGCCCGCCGCATGACCGATGCCGTCGCCCCGTTCGCACCCGTCTTCGTCACCCCCATGGCGGCCGTGGCCGGCAGCGTCGCAGACCATGTGCTGGCAGCCCTGGTCGAGGGGCGCGAGCTGGACCGCGCCTATGTGAACAATGGCGGCGACATCGCGCTTCACCTTGCGCGGGGAACCTTCCGCATCGGCATCTGCGAGGATCCGGTGGCGGCAACGGCCGGCGGCATCGTGACGCTCTCGCCCGGTGACGGGATCGGCGGCATCGCCACCAGCGGCTGGCGCGGACGCTCGCACTCGCTCGGCATCGCCGACGCGGTGACCGTGCTCGCCGAAACGGCGGCGCGCGCCGATGCGGCCGCGACCCTGATCGCCAACGCCGTCGACCTTCCCGGCTCGCCCCGCGTGACCCGGACACCGGCCAGCGAGCTTGCGCCCGACAGCGACCTGGGCGCCCGCCCGGTCACCGTCGCGGTCGCGCCGCTTTCGCTCCCCGAGATCGACGAGGCCCTCGCCGGTGGCGAGGCGGCCGCCCGTGCCCATGAGCGCTCCGGGATGATCCGGGCCGCCTTCCTCGGACTGGCCGGAGAGCGGCGAACCGTTTCCGGCAACCACCCTGCCTGGACCACCCTTTCTTCTGCTTCCTGGAGGACCAAAGCCTGTGCCTGAGCCGACCCTGCGCAAGAGCGCCATCATCGTCGAGGAAATTTATCACGAGGGCGGCCCGGTCGCGTCCGTGCCGCTGAAGCGCGCGGCCGCGCTCAGCGTCATCCGGAACCCGTTCGCGGGCCAGTATGTCGAGGACATCACCCCCTTCATGGACGATCTCAGGCCGCTCGGCCTGAAGATGGCGAGGGACCTGATCGACGCGCTCGGCGGCGATCCGTCCGTGGTCGAGGGCTACGGCAAGGGCGCCATCATCGGCGCGGCCGGCGAGCTGGAACACGGGGCGCTGTGGCATGCGCCGGGCGGCTATTCGATGCGCGAGGTGCTGCCGAATTCCATGGCGATCGTGCCGTCGACGAAGAAGATCGGCGGTCCCGGCACCCGGCTCGATGTGCCGATCACCCACACCAACGCCTCCTATGTGCGCTCCCATTTCGACGCCATGGAGGTCGGCATGAACGACAGCCCGCGCGCCAACGAGATGATGCTCGTCCTCGTCATGACCACGGGCCCGCGCATCCACAACCGTGCCGGCGGCCTGAAAGCCTCCGAGATCACCGGCAAGGACGGCCTCAGATGAGCCTGCCGGTCCGCAAGATCGTGACCCTGTGCGAGGCGACGCGGCTGGAGATGGGCCAGGCGGTGACGCCGCCGGCCCGCCGTGCTGTGGCGGCGGCTATCCTCGCCAACCCCTGCGCCGGGCGCTTTCATGCGGATCTCTCGCTTCTGACCGACATGGCCGCGGAGCTCGGCGACCTCTTGACCCGCCGGGCGCTTGCCGCGCTCGGTGTCGAGGCTTCCGCGATCCAGAGCTTCGGCAAGGCGGCCATGATCGGCGAGAACGGCGAGCTGGAGCACGCCGCCGCGCTGCTGCATCCGAGCCTCGGCGCGCCGATGCGCGCGGTGCTCGGCGGCGGCAAGGCGCTCGTTCCCTCGGCCAAGAAGATGGGCGGGCCGGGCCAGTCGCTCGACATCCCGCTCGGCCACAAGGACGCGGCCTATGTGCGCTCCCATTTCGACGCCATGGAAATCCGCGTGGCCGACGCGCCGCAGGCGGACGAGGTGCTGATCGCCATCGCGCTCTCGCCGGGCGGGCGGCCAAACCCCCGTGTCGGCGGGCTCGTCCACGAGGAAATCAGGGGCGACGACGGCTTGAGATAGCTTCGGTCAAAGGGAGAACTGCCATGGAATTCGTGCGGAACGCCTGGTATGTCGCGGGCTGGTCGTCGGAAATCGACCAGGAGTTGCGGCGCTTCACGATCCTCGACGAGCACATCGTCCTCTTCCGCAAGTCGGACGGGACGGTGGCGGCGCTCGAGGACCGGTGCCCGCACCGGCTTCTGCCGCTGTCCCTCGGCAAGCGTCTCGGCGACACGGTGCAGTGCGGCTATCACGGCATGACGTTCGACGCCTCCGGCGCCTGCGTGCGCATTCCCGGCCAGTCGAACCTGCCGCCCTCGGCCTATGTGGAGAGTTATCCGGTCGAGGAACGTCACGACATCGTCTGGATCTGGATGGGCGATCACGACAAGGCCGACCCGGGCGAGATCTTCGACATGCCGGAGTTTTCCGATCCGGCCTGGGCCGCGCATCAGGGCGACGCGCTGCACCTGAAGGCGAACTACATGAACGTGGCGGAGAACCTCGTCGATCCCGCCCATGTGAGCTTCGTGCACCCGACCACGCTCGGCAACCCGGCGTCGGAGAACGTGCCGGTTCACGTCTCGACGGAAGGCAAGGTCATCGTTGCCTGGCGCTGGATCCGCGACAGCGAGCCGGTCGGCTTCTTCAAGGCCTTCGGCGGCTTTACCGAGAATGTCGACCGCTGGCACTACTACTATCTGCACACGCCCTGCACCGCCGTGATCGACTTCGGCAGCGCCCCGACCCGCGACGCCATCGGGGAGGACGAGCGCGACAAGGGCGTGCGCGTCTTCGCGCTGCATTTCATGACCCCCGTCACCGCCAACTACACGATCGATCGCTGGATGCACCTGCGCAACACCGCGCTCGACGACGACACCGCCGCCGACACGATGGACACCCTGCTGCGCAAGGCGTTCCAGGAGGACAAGTCGGTGCTCGAGGCCATCCAGGAGCAGGAGGAGCGTCCCCACAAACGCCGACCCATCCGCATCGCCATCGACAAGGGACCGATGGTCTATCGCAAGCGCATCTCGGAACTGATCGAGAAGGAGCGCACCCAGGACCTCGCGTCCAACCCGACCCCCGCCTTCGTCTATCACGACTGAGCGGCACGCCTTCTTCCGGCGCGCACGCGCGACGGAAACGATATAAAAAACAATGAAATGAACGGTCAAAGACCGTCGGCACCAACCAGAACGAGGACCAGATGAAAAGCCTGAAAACATGGACTGCGGCAGCCGCCGCGCTTCTCTCGGTGAGCACGGCGGCCTTTGCCGCCGACACGATCAAGATCGGCGAGATCAACCACTACAAGCGCATGGCCGCCTTCGCCGAACCTTACAAGAAGGGCATCGAGCTGGCGCTGAAGGAGGTCAACGATGCCGGCGGCGTGCTCGGCAAGCCGCTGGAGTTCATCTTCCGCGACGACGACGGCAAGCCGGGCGACGCGGTCAAGATCGCCGAGGAGCTGATGACGCGCGAGGGCGCGGTGATGCTGACCGGCACGATCCTGTCCAATGTCGGCCTCGCCATCTCCTCCTATGCGGGCGAGAAGGGCTACATCTACCTTGCCTCCGAGCCGCTGGCCGACGATCTCGTCTGGAAGTCGGGCAATCCCTACACGTTCCGCCTGCGCACCTCGACCTTTGTCCAGGCGGCGATGCTCGCCGAGGAAGCCGCCAAGACGGACGCCATCCGCTATGCGACCATCGCGCCGAACTACGCCTACGGCACGGCGGCGGTGGAAGCCTTCAAGGAGAACCTGAAGCGCCTGAAGCCCGAGGTCGAGTTCGTCACCGAGCAGTGGCCGGCGCTGTTCAAGATCGACGCCGGCGCCGAGGTGCAGGCCATCGAGCGCGCCAAGCCCGATGCGATCTACAACGTCACCTTCGGCACCGACCTGCAGAAGTTCGTCCGCGAAGGCACGACCCGCGGCGTGTTCGAGGGCCGCAAGGTCTACGGCCTCTTGACCGGCGAGCCCGAATACATAGATCCGCTCGGGGATGAGTCGCCGGAAGGCTGGGTCGTCACCGGCTATCCCTGGTATGCGATCACCGAGGGTCCCGGAAAGACCTTCGTCGACGCCTACATGGCCGCGTTCCCGGGCGAGACCCCCAAGATCGGCAGCCTGGTCGGCTATATGACGGTCGAGACCATCGCCGCCCTCATCACCAAGGCCGGTTCGACCGAGACCCCGGCCCTGCTCGAGGCGTTCAAGGATCTCGAGGTCGCGACCCCGATGGGCGACATCACCTACCGGGCGCTCGACCACCAGTCGACCATGGGCGCCTATATCGGTGTGACCGCGGTCGAGAACGGCAAGGGCGTGATGCGCGACTGGTCCTACAAGGATCCGGCGCCCTACATGCCGAGCGACGAGGCAATCAAGGCGATGCGCCCGGCCAAGTAAGCCGACGCTCCTGCCTGCCTGACAGGCCCGCCGCCCGGCACGCGGCGGCGGGCACCGCCCCCCTATCTCGAACAGAAAGATGGCCATGGGTCTCTTTGTGGCACAGCTCCTCACCGGGCTTGCGAATGCGGCAGCCTTGTTCCTCGTCGCTTCCGGACTGTCGCTGATCTTCGGCGTGACGCGTATCGTCAACTTCGCGCACGGATCGCTCTACATGCTCGGCGCCTATGTGGGCGTTACCCTGATGAACGTGCTTCCCGGCCATTTCGGCTTCTGGGGATCGATCGTGCTTGCCGGTCTGATCACCGGCCTGATCGGCGTCGTCATCGAGATGTGCGTCCTGCGCCCGGTCTACAAGGCGCCGGAGCTGTTCCAGCTGGTCGCGACCTTCGGCGTCATCCTCGTCATCCAGGACCTGGCCCTGATGATCTGGGGCGCGGAGGACCAACTCGGCCCCCGGGCGCCGGGGCTGAAGTCCGTCGTGCGCATCCTCGGCGAACCTGTGCCGCAATACGACCTCGCCCTCATCGCGATCACCCCGTTCATTCTCTTCGCGCTGTGGTGGCTCATCACCAAGACGCGCGTCGGCATCCTGGTGCGCGCCGCGACCCAGGACCGCGAGATGGTCGGTGCGCTCGGCGTCAACCAGGCCTGGCTGTTCACCGGCGTCTTCTTCCTCGGCTCGGCGCTTGCCGGGCTCGGCGGCGCGATCCAGCTGCCCAAGGGCGGCGCCGACCTGCTGATGGACCTCAACATCATCTCGGCCGTCTTCGTCGTCGTCGTCATCGGCGGCATGGGCTCGATCACCGGCGCGTTCCTGGCCTCGGTGCTGATTTCCGTGCTCAACGTGTTCGGCGTCACCTACCTGCCCCAAAGCACGCTGGTGCTCATGTATGTGGTCATGGCGGTGGTGCTGCTGGTGCGTCCCTACGGCCTGTTCGGTCGCGAGGAAAAGGCCGGCGAGCACGGCCAGGTCGGCGAGCCCGACCGCCCGATCCGCCCCTTTGGCAAGGTGGGCAAGGCGCTCACCGCGCTCCTCCTTTTGGGTCTCGCCCTCGTTCCC
This sequence comes from Stappia sp., assembly GCF_965276915.1. Lineage (GTDB taxonomy): Bacteria > Pseudomonadota > Alphaproteobacteria > Rhizobiales > Stappiaceae > Stappia. Next base: position 2,685,167 of record NZ_OZ255709.1, on the reverse strand, counting down.
TTCCTCGGTTCCAGCTTTGCCCAGGTGCTGATCGTCGACATCCTGATCTTCTGCCTCTTCGCTGCCTCGCTGCAGTTCATCCTGAGCACCGGCGGCCTCGTCAGCTTCGGCCATGCGCTGTTCTACGGCGGCGGCGCCTATGCCGCGGCCCTGCTCATGAGCTATGCCGAAACGCCGATGGAGGTGGCCTTCATTCTGGCGCCGATTTCCGCCGGCCTCATCGCCCTCGTCGTCGGCTGGTTCTGCATCCGGCTCAGCGGCGTCTATTTCGCGATGCTGACGCTGGCCTTCAGCCAGCTCGGCTGGTCCCTCGCCTTCCAGTGGAACGAGGTCACCGGCGGCGATGACGGGCTCGTCAACATCTGGCCCTCGGCCTGGCTCTCGGACACCACGGCCTATTACTATTTCGCGCTGGTCTTCGTGACGGCCGGTATCCTGTTCCTGCGCCACGTCATCCACGCTCCCTTCGGTTACGCGTTGCGGGCGGCCCGCGACAGCGCCCGCCAGGCCGAGGCGACCGGTATCGACGTGCGCAAGGTGCAGTGGATGTCCTTCGCACTGGCCGGGGCGATCGCCGGCCTTGCGGGAGCCCTCTTCGTCTTCTCCAAGGGCTCGATTTTCCCGAACGAACTGCAGATCTCCAAGAGCTTCGACGCGCTGATCGTGGTCTTCCTCGGCGGCGTGAAAACGCTTTCGGGCGGCGTCGTCGGCGCCACCTTCCTGGAGGGCGCCAAGGACTGGCTCATCCGCCTCGAATACTGGCGGCTGGTTCTGGGCCTCGTCATCATCTTCGTCGTCATCATCGCGCCGGACGGCATCGTCGGCACCCTGCGCAGGCTGGGCGAACGCCTTGGCCTGCGCCGGCAAGAGGAGTTCATGCGATGACCGCCGTCCTCAGGGTCGAGAACCTCGTCAGGCATTTCGGTGGCGTCAAGGCCGTCAACAATGTCGGCTTCGAGGTGGCGCCCGGCGAGTTGCGGGCGCTGATCGGGCCGAACGGCGCCGGCAAGTCCACCTGCTTCAACATGCTCATGGGCCAGTTGAAACCGACCGCCGGCAAGGTCTTCCTCAACGGCGAGGACATTACCGGACGACCGCCCCGGGAAATCTGGCGACTGGGCGTCGGACGCACGTTCCAGATCACCGGCACGTACCAGAGCATGACGGTGGCCGAGAACGTGCAGATGGCGCTGATTTCCCACCACAGGAAGCTCTTCTCCGTCCTGCCGCGCGCGCACCGGCTCTACCGGGAGGAAGCGCTGGACCTGCTGGAGACCGTGGGCATGGTCGACCAGGCCGACCGGGCCTGCGCGATCCTTGCCTATGGCGACCTGAAGCGCCTGGAGCTTGCCATCGCGCTCGCCAACTCGCCCCGCTTGCTCCTGATGGACGAACCGACCGCCGGCATGGCGCCGCGCGAGCGGATCAACCTGATGCAGCTGACCTCCGACATCGTGCGCGACCGCGGGGTCAGCGTCCTCTTCACGGAGCATGACATGGACGTCGTCTTCGCCCATTCCCACCACATCATGGTGCTCAATCGCGGCGAACTGATCGCCGAAGGCTCGGCGGCCGAGGTGCGCGCCGATGCCCGCGTGCAGGAAGTCTATCTCGGCGGCGGCACGCTGTTTGCGGCGGAGGATGCCCATGCTTGAGGTCAGCGCGCTCAACAGCTTCTACGGCAAGGCCCATATCCTCAACAACCTGGGCTTCAAGGTGGAGCGCGGCGAGGTCGTCGCCCTTCTCGGGCGCAACGGCGCCGGCAAGACCACCACGATGAAGTCGCTGATGCAGCTCGTGCGGCCGCGTTCGGGCGAGGTGATCTTCGACGGAACGAGGATCACCGGCCTGCCGGCCCACAAGGCGGCCCGCCTCGGCCTCGGCTATGTCCCGGAGGAGCGGCGGATATTCTCCGACCTCACCATCCTGGAGAACCTCGAGGTTGGCCGGCAGCGCCCGCGCGAGGGAGCGCCCGCATGGACACTGGAAACCCTGTTCGAGCTCTTTCCCAACCTCTGGGAGCGGCGCAACAACCGGGGCAAGGCCATGTCGGGCGGCGAGCAGCAGATGCTGACAATCGCCCGCACGCTGATGGGCAATCCGAAGCTCCTCCTGCTCGACGAGCCTTCGGAGGGCATTGCCCCGGTGATCGTGGAACAGATGGCGCGAACCATCGTGCGCCTCAAGAACGAGGGGCTGACCGTCATCATCTCCGAGCAGAACCTTCATTTCGCGCGCATGGTGGCGGACCGCGCCGTCATCATCGAAGGCGGGGAGAAGAAATTCGACGGGAGTTTCTCCGAACTTGAAAAGCATCCGGAGATTCGCGATGCCTACCTTTCTGTGTGAGACCGGCCGCCTGGCCGCCGCAAGCGGGAAGACCATGTGAACGATCACAGCGACGATACGGACAAGGGAACGGCCGCGCCCGTTCCCGATCACGGCTATGTCATCGACGAACAGGTCGGCTATCTCCTGCGCAAGGCCTACCAGCGCAATGCCGTGATCTTTTCCGAGCACATCGGCGACCTGACCCCGACGCAGCTTGCCATGCTCGCCCGGCTTTCCGAACTGAGGTCCGTTTCCCAGAACCGGCTCGGGCGCAAGGTCGGCCTCGATGTCGCGACCACAAAGGGCGTCGTCGACCGGCTGACGGCACGCGGCCTGCTTCAGCTCGACCGGGACCCTTCCGACCGCCGCCGCCAGCTCGTCTCGCTGACCGAGGACGGCTGGCGGGTGTTCCGGCACGCCGCCCCGCTCGGGCTCAAGGTGAGCGAGGAAACGCTCGCCCCGCTGACCCAGGCCGAGCAGCGCACCCTCCATCGCCTGCTGAAGAAACTGCAATAGGCCGCCTCGCGGCCGCCCCGAACCCGGAGCGGCGGGCCAGAATCTCGGCGCCAGAATCTCACCGCCAGGATTGAGCCGCGCGACCGTCAGCGGCCGGCGATCTCCAGGATCGCATCGATGTCGAGGGACGCCTCCAGATGGGCCGCAAGGCGACCCAGCGTTGCGTCGATGCCGCCCTCGTAGGCAAGCCTGGAGGCCGCGCCGAACCGCGCCAGAAAGGCGGCGCGGAAGGCATCGGAAGCAAATAGCCCGTGCACATAGGTGCCCATGACGAGGCCGCTTGCGGAGACCGCGCCGTCCGGGTGCGGTGCATCGGCGCTCGACATGCCCTCGCCGGCGGCCACCGAGGCGAAGGGCCGGGCGCAGTCCGCCCCTTGCGTGCGGCCGATATGGATCTCGTAGCCGGAAAAGCCCTCGCCGCTGGCCAGATGCCGGCCCGAGACCTCGACGAGCTGCTTGTCCGGCGTCAGCACGGTGTCGACGTCCAGCAGGCCAAGGCCCGCGACGGTGCCGGGCGTCCCCTCGATGCCGTCGGGGTCTGCAATGGTGCGCCCCAGCATCTGGTAGCCGCCGCAAATGCCGATCACCTGCCCGCCGCGCCGCACGTGGGCGGCAATGTCGATGTCCCAGCCCTGCGCCCTCAGGAAGGCGAGATCGCCGACGGTCGACTTGCTGCCCGGCAGCAGGACAAGATCGGCATCGCCGGGCAGCGGTTCGCCCGGGCCGACCAGTTCAAGCGTCACGCCGGGCTCAAGCCGGAGCGGATCGAGATCGTCGAAATTGGCGATGCGGCTGATCACCGGCACGGCGATCTTCACCGAGCCGTCGCCTTCGCCCTCTTCCAGCCCCAGCGCATCCTCGGCCGGCAGGCGGTGGGCGTCCGCGAACCACGGCACCACGCCGAGCGGCCGCCAGCCTGTGCGCGCGGCGATCTCGCGCACGCCTCCATCGAAGAGCGATACATCGCCCCGGAAACGGTTGACCAGAAACGCCTTGATGCGGGCGCGCTCGTCCTCGGGCAGGATCGTGTGGGTGCCGACAAGCGAGGCGATCACCCCGCCCCGGTCGATGTCGCCGCACAGCGCCACGGGAATGTCTGCGGCCTCGGCAAAGCCCATATTGGCGATGTCGCCGGCCCTGAGGTTGATCTCGGCCGGCGAGCCCGCCCCTTCCACCAGCACGAGGTCGGCGCCGTCCGAAATGCGCGCGAAGCTCTCCAGAACCTTCGGCAGGAGCTCGGCCTTGCGGCTTCCGTATTCGCGCGCCCGCATGGTGCCGGCGCGTTTTCCCTGCACGATCACCTGGGCCCCGACATCGGTCTCGGGCTTCAGGAGAACCGGGTTCATGTGGACCGACAGGGGCACGCGCGCGGCGATCGCCTGCAAGCCTTGCGCCCGGCCGATCTCGCCGCCGTCAGCGGTGACAGCGGCGTTGTTCGACATGTTCTGCGGCTTGAACGGGCGCACCTTCAGCCCCCGGTCGGCAAAGAGGCGGCAGAGGCCGGCGACAATCAGGCTCTTGCCGACATTGGAGCCGGTGCCCTGGATCATCAGGGCGGGTGTTTTTCCCGGCGTTTTCCTCGGCGTCACGCCCGGCCTCGATCCACGGTCATCACCATTTCCCAATCAGTCACACATGGCACGCGAGGCCTTTCCCAAATACCTGGCCGGATGCTTGCCCTGATGCCTTACCCGCCCGGCAGCGTATTGTCAGCCGCCTGATTTGTCAGCGTCACCGTGATCGGCGGATTGCATTCGGAGGCCGGGTCGGCGGAAATCGTCCGCGTGCCGGGCGGGTCGGTCTGGACAAGATACTCCGTGGCGCAACCGGTCGCGGTCGTTCCGATCCACGCCGACCTCACGTGGTTCCAGGTGTCGAAGCCGACCTGGCAGTTCTGCGCCGTGCAGCGCGCGTAGTCGACGGCAATCGCCGTGCCGGAGCGGAATTCCGGGCGCGGATCGGGTGCCCATCCGTACCCCACGCCATATCCGAGTGACGGTGTCCACTGGCCGGCCGCATCGCTCACCCCGACCGCGCTTGCCGTGCAGTCGGCGAAGGCGATGCCCCAGCCCCAGGCACTGAAGCCGGCGGCCTGCCTGTCCTGCGGATTGGTCGCGCGGATGTTCGTTGCCGAGCTGCCGAACACCTGGACACGCCAGCCATAGACCTCCAGCCCGGTCGCCTTTGCCCCGGTGTTGTAGGGTGCGGGTCCGCAGACAACCGTGTCCGCCCGGAACTGCTCGACCAGCACGTCGAAACAGATGAAAACCGACATGCCGTGGCAGTCGTCCCGGCTGCCGATGAGCGTGTCCGCCGAACACTGCACGACCGAAACATGCGCACTGAGGCAGGGCATGAAGCCGAGCACCGTATGCCCGCCCGTGCGGATGTTGCCGTTGAAGAAGGATTGCAGGGTCGAGGCCCGGCAGCCCGTCCAGGTCACGCCGGAGGACCCGTAGCAGCAAATCCCCTGCACCGATCCGTCATAGTTCACCAGCTGCGTCACCGAGCACTGCGACACCGCGACGTTGCTGCACAGGAGCGTCATGATCCCGGCGGCGACATCGGAGGTCACGTACATGTAGTTGACCTGGCATCCGGTGATCTCGACGGTCTTGCTGTCATAGACGAAGATGCCGGCCGGACAGCAATTGCGCGTCGCGATATCGCGGAAGGTCACGCCGCTGACCACCACCGAGGCCACCGTGAGGTTTTCCACCTCCTCAGCCGACACACCGCGAAAGCATGCGTTCAGGATGGACCCGTTGCGGACCGTCACATTGGCGCATTGGGAGACAAGGACAGCCGACAGCTGCCGGTCTTCCGCGCCAGGGTTCACCGACAGCTCGAGGCCGCCAAGGTCGAGCGTCACATTGTCGGCGGAGATCGAGATCGCCGCGGATGCGTCCGCATCCGGGGTCCAGGTGACATTCTTCGCGAGCGTATAGGTACCGGCTTGCGAGATCACCAGCCCGCAATCCGGGATGGTGTCGATCACGGCCGGTGCGGGCTGAGGTGCCGCGGAACCCGGCCCGGGCAGGCGTGCCACCCCGGGTTCGGCAAGCGGGGCAACCTTGCGGACAAAATCCCGCGGATCGACGCCCTCCATCCGCCCGTCCTGAAAAATCTCCCCGAACACCTCAATGCCCATGGCCATCGCCGCTCTCTCCTCACCGTCGCGCGTGGAATGATCACCACCTGAAATAAACGGCATGAGTTTACGCTACTTTAAATTGCAAAACGGAAGAAAGCGGTGAACCCGTCACGGCTCACGATCCCCGCCGCGAACAGCGCCATAGGGGCGAAACTCGTCCGGCACCGGCAGGCGGGCCAGATGAAGCTCGAGCGCAAGCCGGATCGTCGGACGGACCGCGAACAGGATCGAGCCGATCAGAAACAGCCACGTGCCGGCGAAAAGCAGGCTGTCGTAGAAGAAGAACACGCTGCCGATGACGAACATCAGCGCCGCGAGAAACTCCACCACCGTGCGAAAGAGTTCATAGCGGCGGACAAGCTCTTCATGCGAGGCAGAGGCGCGGCGGAGCGCGGCATCGAACGGCTTCATGCCGCCGGTGGCTCCCTCGCTGCCGCCGTTGTTCCCGCCGCTCCTCAAAACTCGATCCCCTCCTGCGGCTTCACGCCGGAGCGGAACGGGTGCTTGATCTGGGTCATCTCGGTGACGAGATCGGCGATCTCGATCAACTCGTCCTTGGCGTTGCGCCCGGTGATGACGACGTGGACGTCCTCCGGCTTCTCGTCCTTGAGGAAGGCGACGACCTCCTCGATCGGCAGGTAATCGTAGCGCAGCACGATGTTGAGCTCGTCGCAAAGCACGATCCGGTGCTCGCGCGAGCGGATCAGGTCCTTGGCGGCCTCCCAGGCGGCGCGGGCGGCATCGATGTCGCGCTGGCGGTCCTGGGTCTCCCAGGTGAAGCCCTCGCCCATGCGCTTGATGGTGACGAGGTCGGAGAAGCGCTCCAGCGCCATGCGCTCGCCGGTCTCGATGCGGCCCTTGACGAACTGTACCACGGCGACCTTGTGGCCATGGCCGAGCGAGCGGAAGACCATGCCGAAGCCGGCCGTCGACTTGCCCTTGCCCTTGCCGGTATGGACGATCAGGAGGCCCTTCTCGATGGTCTTGGTGGCCATGATCTTGTCGCGCGCCGCCTTCTTCTTGCGCATCTTGTCGGCATGGCGGGCGTTCAGTTCCTCTTCGGTCATTTCCGCCTTCTTGTCGCTCATCCGGTCGTCTCCCTTTCATCGGCCCGAGGGGCCTCGATAGCCTCTGCGTCAATGTTCAATGCGGCGCGCGTCGAGTTGCGGCGCGGTCGCCACAGGCCGCGCTCGACCGCCTCGCGGAAGCGCGCCTCGATTTCCTCAAGCGCCTTCGGATTGGCCATGGCGAGAAACGCGCGCACGGTCTCATCGTCCAGATAGGCGTCATAGAGCTGGTCGAAGTGATGGTCGCCGACCGCATTGGTGGTGGCGGAAAAGGCGAAGAGATAGTCCACCGTCGCGGCGATCTCGAAGGCGCCCTTGTAGCCGTGGCGCATGACACCGGCGATCCATTTCGGATTGGCCGCGCGACCGCGCACCACCCGGCCGATCTCCTCGGCGAGCGTGCGGATCACCGGCCGCTCGGGCCGCGAATGATCGTTGTGCCAGACCCTTGGCGCTGTACCCTTCAGCGTCTCGACCGTTGCGGAAAGCCCGCCCTCGAACTGGTAATAGTCGTCGCTGTCGAGCAGGTCATGCTCGCGGTTGTCCTGATTGTGGAGCACCGCGTCGACCCTGGAAAGGCGCGTCTCAAGCGCGGTCCGCGCCCCCTCCCCGGACGCGCCGCCGCCATAGGCATAGGAGCCCCAGGCAAGGAAGGCGTCGGCGAAATCGGCGCGGTTTTCCCAGATGCCCTCGTCGACCAGCGCCTGCAGGCCGGCGCCATAGGCTCCCGGCTTCGATCCGAAAACGCGGAAGAGCGACCGGCGGCGGGCGTCGGCGGACGTGACGCCCTCGCCCTCCAGCCGGGAGGCCTCCGTGCGGGCGCGGGCGGCAAGCGGGTTGGCGTCGGCCGGCTCCTCAAGCGCTGCAATCGCCGCCACCGCCGACTGGAACAGGTCGATCTGGTGCGGGAAGGCATCGCGGAAGAAGCCGGAAATGCGCAGGGTCACGTCGACGCGGGGGCGGCCGAGCTCGGCAAGGGCAAGAATGTCGAAGCCGGTGACGCGGCCCGAGCCCGGCTCCCATTTCGGCCGCGCGCCGATCAGGGCCAGCGCCTGGGCGACATCGTCGCCGCCGGTGCGCATGTTGGCCGTGCCCCAGCAGGTCAGCACGAGGGCCGCCGGGTAGTCGCCCTCCTCCTGAAAATGGCGCTCGACGAGGCGTTCCGCGCTCGCCTTGCCGATGCGCCAGGAGGTTTCGGTCGGCACGGCGCGCACGTCGACGGAATAGAAGTTGCGGCCCGTGGGCAGAACGTCCGGCCGGCCGCGCGTCGGCGCGCCGGAGGGTCCAGGCGGCACGAAGCGGCCGGCGAGGCCGGCGAGGACGCCGCGCGTCTCCGCCTCGCCCGACGTGGCAACGGCAGGGCGGATGCGCGTTTCTATCTCCTCCAGCACGGCGGCGGTGGCGGCAAAACCCTGCGGTGCCGCACCCGCCTCGACGACCCGTTCGGCGAGGAGTTCCAGCCGCTCGACCGTGTCGCCGCATGTGCGCCAGGGGCTTTCGGAGAGGTCCGCAAGCATCGCCGGGCGCGGGCCCTCGAAAGGCAGCTCGTAGGCGCAGGCGAGCGGATCGAACATATGCCCCGCGTCCGTCATCCCGGACGGAGCGCCAGCGGAGATCCGGGACCGGGGAGCCCCGGCCCTCTCGCCACGTCCCGGCTCTCCGATCCCGGCTCGCGCTTCGCTTGGCCGGGATGACGCCAGCTGGCCGGACGCCTCGGTGTCGCCCGGGCACAGGCCCAGATCCCTGGCAAGCGCCCGCGTGATCCCCTCGTTGGCCGCCCCTTCCCCGCGCGGCACGCGGGTCAGCGCGACGAGCAGCGCGGTAAGCAAGCCGCCCTCGGGCGCCGCACCCAGCACATGCAGCCCGTCACGGATCTGCATCTCCTTCAGGTCGCACAGATGCGCGTCGAGCCGGGCAAGGCGGGTGTCCTCGTCCATCTCGTCGGTGATGCCGATGTCGCGGTCGAGGCCGTGGCGGGTGGCGGCGTCGAGAATGTCGCGGGTCAGCGCCTTGAGGCGGCGCGGATCGACGCCCTGGGCGAGATAATACTCGTCGAGCAGTACTTCGAGCTCGGCGGCAACGCCGTGGCTTTCGGCGCGCGCCAGCGGCGGCGTCAGGTGATCGACGATGACGGCGGAGGTGCGGCGCTTGGCCTGCGCCCCCTCGCCCGGATCGTTGACGATGAAGGGGTAGATGTTGGGCACCGGGCCGAGCACCGCTTCCGGGAAGCAGTTTTCCGAAAGGGCCAGCGCCTTGCCCGGCAGCCATTCGAGATTGCCGTGCTTGCCCAGATGCACGACCGCATGGATGCCGAAGACCTCTCGCAGCCAGATGTAGAAGGCGAAATAATGGTGCGGCGGCACAAGGTCCGGGTCGTGATAGGTCGCCTTGGGATCGATGTTGTAGCCGCGCGCCGGCTGGATGCCGACCACCGCGTTGCCGAAGCGCGTGACGGCAAGGCGAAAGGCGCCCTCCTCCACATGCGGATCGTCTTCGGCCAAGCCCCAGCGGGCGGTGACGGCCTCCTGCACCGCCTGCGGCAGGCGGGCGAAATGCACCGCATAGCCGGCAAGCGACAGTGCCGCGCCGCCATGGCGGACACGGCGAGAGGCGAGATCGTTGGTCGGCCCGTCGCTGATCATCGCCATCAGCGCGGCCGAGCCCTCCGGCGCGTTGTCGATGCGGTAGCCCTCGGATCCGAGCGCCTGCAAAAGGCGCGCGCAGGAGGCCGGCGTGTCGAGGCCGACGCCATTGGCGAGCCGGCCATCCTTGTTGGGATAGTTGGCAAGGATCAGCGCGACCTTGCGCTCGCCGGCCGGCGTTGCGGACAGCCGGGCGATGCGGGCGGCCTGCGCCGCGACGAAGGCGATGCGGTCCGCCTTCGGCACGAAGCGCATGGTCGAGGACTGGGTGAGCGGGTCGCGCGGCGCCTGCTCCTTGAAGGAGACGGCGCGGGTGAGGATGCGCCCGTCGACCTCGGGCATCACCACATGCATGGCGAGATCGCGGATCGAAAGCCCCTGGTCGGCATCGCGCCAGCCTTCCTCCGACGACGAGGAGAAGACCACCTGCAACACCGGCGCGCCCGGGGCGTCGAGCGGCGTGGGACTGTGCGTCTCGCCGGCCTTGGAGACGGCGAAGGCGGTGGCGTTGAGGACGACGGCCGGCGGCGCCCCGGCAAAGAGCGCGGCAAGGACGGCGGCGGATTCGGCCTCCTTCAGCGAGGAGACGAAGACGGGCAGCGGGTTGACGCCCTCGGTTTTCAGGGCCTCGCACAGCGCCTCGACCGGCTCGGTCGCAGCCCCTTGCATCAAGGCCCGGTAGAAGACGATGGCGGCAACGGGCGCGGCCGGATCGGCCCAGGTCGCCTGCAGGTCGGCGAGCGTCGGACGGGACCGGCCCGGCACGAACAGGCCGGCGCGCGGCAGGGCGCGCGGAGGATCGGGCTCGGGTGCGCCGTCGAGGAGATGGCCGGCGTAGCGCAGCAGGTTTGCAAGGTTCTCCGCCCCGCCCTCGGCGAGATAGCGCCAGAGCCGCTCGGCTTGCTCCAGCGGCATCGTCGAGCGGGCGGCAAGCGCTGCGTCCCAGCGGTCGTCGCCCGGCAGGACGGCGAGATGCAGCCCCTCGCCGCGCGCCACCTCGGTCAGCCGGTCGACGCCATAGGGCCAGTACTCGGCGCCGCCGAGCAGGCGGACGATGACCAGCCGCGAGCCGGCAACGGTCGCCTCGGCATACATGTCGACCGAATAGGGATGCGACAGCGCCATCAGGTTGGCGAGGCGCAGCGACGGCCCGCCGGCAGCGCGCGCACCGGCAACACTTGCCAGTGAGGCAAGCTCGGTGTCGGCGGCGGACAGGAAGACGACATCGGCCGGCGACTGGCCGAGATCGACCGCCTCGTCGCCCTGGTCGATGCGTCCGCTGCGTCCGGCGAGAATATGCATGCCGCTACCTGTCCTGTCCTGCGAGGGTCTGCCCGGTCACGCGGCAAGCGCGCTGGCGAGCAGTCCCTCGACGCGGGCGAGGTCGAAGCCGGCAAGGCCGATGACGACGACGCGGCCCGGCGCGCGGGCGTCGCGGGCAAACCAGGTCTCGACGCGCGGGCCGACCGCCTGCACCATCGCCGGTGCCGTCTTGCCCTCGATGGCAACCGCGCCCTTGATCCGCAGCACGCCGGGCACCGCCATGGCGGCGGCGACACGCGCCTCCAGGTCCTTGAGCGAGACGAGCTGCGGCAGCGCGATCACATGGCTGGCGAACTCGTCATGGTCATGGTCGTGGTCGTGATGATGGTGGTGATCATGATCATCGTGGTCATGGTCATGGTCGTCATCATGGTCGTGGTGGTGCGCCTCGTGATGGCCCTCGTGATGGCTTTGGCGGCCCTGCATGTCCTCCTCCGAGGCGCTCATCCGGCCAAGCAGCACGTCGGCGGCGAGCACGCCCTTTTCCGCCGTGACGATCTCCACCGCCGGACGGACGCGGGCCGCCACTTCGGCGCGCACACGGGCCAGCGTCTCGCCGTCGACGAGATCGGCCTTGTTGAGCACAACGAGATCGGCGCAGACGAGCTGGTCCTCGAACAGTTCCTCGATCGGGCTTTCATGATCGAGCGCCTCGTCGGCGGCGCGCTGTGCGGCAAGCGCCGCCTCGTTGCCGGTGACGCGCCCTTCCGCGACGGCGGCCGCATCGACCACCGTGACGACCGCGTCGACCGTGACCCTCGTCCTGACGCTCGGCCAGTTGAAGGCGCGCACCAGCGGCTGCGGCAGGGCAAGGCCCGACGTCTCGATGACGATGTGGTCGGGCGCCTCGTCGCGGGCGATCAGCATTTCCATGGTGGGCAGGAAATCATCGGCGACGGTGCAGCAGATGCAGCCGTTGGTGAGCTCGACCACATCCTCGGCGGCGCAGTCGGGATCGGCACAGCCGTCGACCAGCGAGCCGTCGAAGCCCATGTCGCCGAACTCGTTGACGATGAGGGCGATGCGCTTGCCCTTGGCCTCGCGCAGGAGGTTGGCGAGCAACGTCGTCTTGCCGGCCCCGAGGAAGCCGGTGACGATGGTTGCGGGGATCTTGCCGGAGATGTTGCCGGGGGTTTTTGCGGTGGTCATAGACGGATCTCCGGTTGGGCGGGAGCGGGTTTGAGAACGAGCGGAAGGCCGGCGGCGACAAGCACCACCGCATCCGCGATTTCGGCAATATGACGGTTGAGGCGGCCCTGATCGTCGCGAAAACGGCGCGCAAGCGCGTTTTCCGGCACGATGCCCGAGCCGACCTCGTTGGTGACGAGAACGACCGGACCGGCGGCGGCGGCAAGCGCCCCGGCAAGGCGGTCCGTCTCGGCCTCAATGTCGGCCTCGGCAAAGAGCAGGTTGGAAAGCCAAAGGGTCAGGCAGTCGACGAGAACAGCCCGGGCCGGCGCCGCCTCGCGGGCAATCACGGCGGCGATGTCGCGCGGCTCCTCGATGGTGGTCCAGCCGGGCCCGCGCTGCTCGCGGTGGCGGGCGATGCGCGCGCTCATCTCGGTGTCGTACGCGGCGCAGGTGGCGACATAGACGGGATCGCGGCCGCTTGCCGCAACCAGTCCTTCCGCATGCAGGCTCTTGCCGGAGCGCGCACCGCCGGTGACAAGCACTGTGCGGGAGGAATGAACGGTGCTCACGTCGCGCATCCGCGACGAGTACGGTTCAGGGCGCCTGCGCGGCGCTTGCCCTCAACAGGGTCTTGGCCCTTGAAAGGGATCATCTGGCCTCCTGCCGTCCACCCGACGGCGCGTGACGTTTCGGGCCGGAACCCGCAAGGGATTCCGGATGGTCCGGCTCGTCTCCTGGCTCGCGGGTCAAAGCCTTGCTCCTGCCCTTCCCGGACCCAGGAGGGTCCAGTGGTTTTCGCAGGAAGGCTCGCCGCTCACAGTTGCGGGGGCAGCTGCGGATTCGGGATCCCGAGTTGGGTCCTCCCCCACCGCATTCCGAATTTCTCCTCTTTCTCGGGCTTCGCCCGTCAAAGAGGACCGGACGTCCTTCTTAACGCGGCAGCCGGCTCACAACAAGCGCAAGCACGGGCGAACGGGCACGACACGCGCAACGGTTGAAAAGCCGTGGCCGGTCGCCGCCCGCGGGGCAGCGCGACAATGGCGCTCCTCGCCCCGCGATGCGCTCTTGTGGAAAAGTTTTGCGACAAAGGGCTTGGCAAGGGTAGGATGCGTTTGCTATACGCCTCGCATCGACGCGGCGGACACGATCCGCTGCCCCGTTGGTGATCCCCGATAGCTCAGTTGGTAGAGCATTCGACTGTTAATCGAATTGTCGCAGGTTCGAGCCCTGCTCGGGGAGCCACTCCTTCTCTTTAACTTCCCCCACAGCCGGAACGCTTCGTCTCGCCGCCGTCCGGCAGCGGCCGTGCCGTTTGGCAACCGTCCCCCACGTCACGCCCCTTTCTCACTTCCTTGCGGCGAGCGCATGGGCGACCAGGGCGTTGGCATGGCCATGGCCAAGGCCGTGGGTCTCTTTCAGCCAGTTCACCAGTTCCATATGCTTCAGGCCGTCCTGCGCGTGGATCAACGCGATCCATTCGCCGACGGGGCGGCCGTATGTCTTCTCGATGGAGGGGAAGTAGGAGGCAGGTCCCTTGACCTTCGGCTTTTCGTTCGATGTCGACATGCTCTTGTCCTTTCGAGAAGCGTGCGGCGCGTGGCCGGTCACAGATCCTGCTGCAGGATGGTCCCGCCCGGATGGATGCAGACGATCTCCAGCCTGCCGCTGCCCACATTGAGGAAACGGTGCGGGACATCGGCCGGCGCAACGACGATGTCGCCGGCCGCGGCGCGGATGCGCTCCTCGCCGACGGTGAATTCCGCCTCGCCCCGCTGCACCACCCAGGTCTCGCGGTAAGGGTGCATGTGAAGCCCCGATCCCTCCCCCGGATCCTTGTGCGACAGGAACATCGACACGGGCGAGGCGAAATCGCGCCCCTCGAAGCGCACGGTGCGGCTCTCGCCCGGCGCGGAAGCCCGCTGACGCCTGATGCAGATATCGGTCATGGCACCCTCCATTTATCTTGGCGAAAAGATAAATGGAGGAAATTTATCTTCTCGTCAAGATAATTTCCCTTGCATCGAGAGAGCGTGCCGTGCGTCCCCGGCCGGTATGGCTGTTGGCCACGGATACGCGGCGGACGATGCGGCAACGCACCCGCCGCGCAAGCGAAGGCGAGCAAGGACGGAAAGCGCGAGGAGGACGGGGAGAACCGACGTTTTCGGCAAGGACATATCGGCGGAGGCTCCGCCCCGCCATGTTTCGCGGTCAGCCCGCCGTCAACACCACCTGCGTGCCCCAGGGATCGCGGAGCCGGAGTTCGCCCTCGCCCGCGACCGGCTCCAGGCCGGCGGCGGCGGCTTTCCCGGCAAGGGTCGCAAGGCGCTGCCTGTCGCCGACCACGATCTCGAGCTTTTCGAGACCGGCATGGCCCGGCTTGCGCGGCGGCGCGCCGCGGCTGTTCCAGATGTTGCCGGCGAGCTGGTGATGATAGCCACCCGAGCCGAAGAAGCTGGCGCCGGGATAGCGCTTGGCGATGTCGAAGCCGAGAAGGCCGGCATAGAAGCGCTCGGCCTCGGCCGTGTCGCCGACCTGAAGATGGACATGGCCGACGATGGTGCCGGCCGGCGCGCCGGTCCACCGGGTCCCGGCCGCCTCGGCGAGCAGGCTTTCCACATCCAGCGGATCGGTCGACATCTGGATGTCGCCATTGGCATCGGTCCAGACGGCCGATGACCGGTCGGCATAGATCTCGATGCCGTTTCCTTCCGGATCGGCGAGATAGACCGCCTCGCTGACCTTGTGATCGGACGCGCCCTGAACACGCAGCCCCGCCTGCGCCGCGAAGGCGAGCCAGCGGCCGAGATCGGCACGGGCGGGAAGCAGGAAGGCGGTGTGGAACAGACCGGCCGCGCCGCGCGGCGCGGCCT
Organism: Stappia sp.; assembly: GCF_965276915.1. Lineage (GTDB taxonomy): Bacteria > Pseudomonadota > Alphaproteobacteria > Rhizobiales > Stappiaceae > Stappia. The sequence continues at coordinate 2,670,133 of NZ_OZ255709.1, read as the reverse complement.
GCAAGGCCGGATCGCCACGCAACTCCAGGAAGGGGGTGTCTCCGGCGCCAAGCAGATGTGTCTCGCCGCGATCCTCGGCAAGCGCCAGGCCGAGCGTGTCGCGGTAGAAGCGCGAAACGCGTTCAAGATCGCGCACGGCGAGGCGGACGCGGCCGATTCGCATGGGGGCGGCAGCCATGTCGAAGCGGTCTGCCGGGGCAAGGGTGGTCGCGGTCATCGTCGATCTCCGGTCAAAAGGCGCCGGTGCGACACCCGCACCAAGCCTCTTGTCCGGAAATCTGGTTTAATCGAACGGGAAATACAATACCGCGATCAGTGACAGTATCGTTCGAGAAAAGTGAACGCTGCAGCTTGGCTCGCCAGCCGGGCTGCCCGGACCAACGTCAATCCCGACCGATGCGGCCGGCGCGCCTCAGGCGGCCGCGAAACGGGCAAGGAATTCGTCGACGGAGGTGCGAAGGCTGGCCGCCTCCCGGTGCACGGTCCGCGACAGTTCGCGTACGGCGGCCGCGCTCTCACCGGAATGGCCAATGGCGGCGGACATCTCGCCCATGGTGTCGGCCACCTCGCTGGTGCGCGCGGAGGCCTGCTGCGCGTGCCGGCTGATATCATTGGTCGCGCCACCCTGCTGGCTGACGGCGGCGGCGATCGAGCCGGTGAACCCGTCGATGTCCTGCATGGTGCGGGTGATCTCGTCGATCGCCTCGACCGCCTCGTCGGTCGAGGCCTGGATGGCGGCAATCTGCGAACCGATCTCTTCCGTTGCCTTCGAGGTCTGCGTCGCCAGTTCCTTGACCTCCGCGGCGACGACGGCGAAACCCTTGCCGGCCTCGCCGGCCCGCGCCGCCTCGATGGTGGCGTTCAGCGCCAGGAGGTTGGTCTGCTCGGCAATCGCCTGGATCAGCGTCACCACTTCGCCGATCTTGGTGGCGCCCGCGGCAAGATGCGAGACGGTCTCGTTGGTCTTGTGGGCATGGCCCGAGGCACGGGTCACGACTTCCGTGGTGGAAGACACCTGGCGCGCGATCTCCGAGATCGAGGAACTCAGCTCCTCCGCCGCCGCGGCCACCGTCTGGACGTTGTCCGACGCGTGTCGCGAGGAACTCGTCGTGCTTTGCGAAAGTTCGCTGGACCGCTCCGTCATCCGGTCGAGCGTATCGACGGCGCCGAGAAGACTGGTCGCGGCACTATCGAGACTGTCGAAATAGGCCTGCGTCGTCTCGTGGAAGGCCTCGGCTGTCCGCTTCTGGAACGCTTTCTGCTCGGACGCGCGTTGCGCTTCGCTCTCCGTCGCCCGGGCGGCAAGCTCGCGCTGCCGGACAACACCGTCCCGGAACTGGCCCAGCGTCTCGCGCAGTCGTCCGAGTTCGTCATTCGCCGTCCAGCCGGGAACCGGCATGTCGGTGTCGCCATCCGCATAGGCGTGCGCCACCCTGTCCAGGTCGCGAAGCCGCGAGGCGATGAAACGCTGGATATAGAACAGGCCGCCAAGAAGCACGGCCAGCATCACGCCGAACCCGGCAAGGCCGATGACACGCGAGGTCTCCGTCTCGCGGCGCAGGTTGGCAAGGCTTGCGGCCATCTGCCCGTGGATGAGTTCCTCGGCCTCGTCGGCGCGGGCGATAAACCGCTCGAAGGTCTGGTCGAAGAGTTCGTCCGCCTGCGAACCGGCGGCCTCGCCCTGCCCCGTCCTCAGCGACGAATGCCGCTTGCGCGCAACCTCCTCAAACACGTCGATCTGCGCGGCCACATCCTGCATGATCGTGCGAACCGCCGCGTTGTCGCTGGGATAGAACGTGCCCTCGTCATTGCTGCCGCCGTCGAGAATGGCTTTCGCGTAGAAGCGCGCCTCGCCGATCAGCCGCCAGACCTCGTCGATGCTCTCGCCGTCATCGCCGGACATGATCTCCTCGAACAGGAGATGCGCATGGGTGGCGGTCAGCTTGACCTCCATTGCCGCATCGGCGAGCGGCGCTTCCCGTTCGCCAAGGGCGATGCCGTGCTCGCCGACGCGCTGGGTCGCGTTGAACGACAGCAGGCTGGCCGCCGCGGAGACACCGATGAGAAGGACCATCGTCGCTCCCATCTTGTGCGCCACTCCGATATTCAGGCTGATTTTCCGCATGTTCTCCGCTCCGGTCCTCGTGCCGCAACGTCAAGGCTCCGAAGAAATGCGTAAAGAAGCGGTAAAGTGCCGTCGGGACAAGACAAGCGTCTGTATTCCATAAGGAAACCGGCCGCAGCGCCGGCTTCGTTCGAATCAGGGTTGGAAAAAGCGCAATATCCCGGCCAAGAACGAGACACGGCCGCACGGGGAGAGGCAAGCATGTCTCCCCGCGCGGCCGACCGCCGCGCGCCCGCGCCAGGGCGCGCGGCGGGTCTCTTCGCCAGCTGGAACGCGGGCCTTACGAGGCCGGCAACAGCACGGTGTCGATCACGTGGATGACGCCGTTCGACTGGTCGACATCGGCGATGGTCACCGTCGCCATGTTGCCCTGGCCGTCCTCGATCATGATCTTGCCGTCCTTGGTGCGGGCGGTGAACTCGCAGCCGCCGACGGTCTTGACCGGATGGGCGCCGCCATCATCCGCGATCATCTTGTTGATCGCCGAGGACATGGCATCGGCGGCCACCACATGGCAGGTCAGGACCTTGGCGAGCTGGTCCTTGTTCTCCGGCTTCAGCAGCGTGGCGACCGTGCCTTCGGGCAGCTTGTCGAAGGCGGCATTGGTCGGGGCGAACACCGTGAACGGTCCCTCGCCCTGCAGCGTCTCGACGAGGCCGGCGGCCTTGACGGCTGCGACAAGCGTCGTGTGATCCTTCGAGTTGACGGCATTCTCGACGATGTTCTTTTCCGCATACATCGGCGCGCCGCCGACCATCGGGTTTTCGGCGAAGGCGGCGGGAGCGGCCAGCGTGGCGGCGAACGCGGCGGTGACGAGAAGCTTTGCAGAACGCGTGAACATGAAGTTTCTCCTGTGAATTCGTTTGACGGTGCCGGGCGGCGGCCTGAAGCCCGCCTTTTCCCGACACGCCAGTAGCTACCGAGGGGCACAGGAGAAGGTTTCAGCCCGAACGATCACGGGTTCGTGAGGTGAGCGGAAAACGGCACGACGCCGGCGCGGGGGCGCATGCAGGCCGCCCGTCGCGGTCATCGGCTGGGGCACGTCACGATTTCGCAGAAGAAGCCCGGGCCTGCCCGTCAGTCGCGGATCAGCTGCCCGGAATAGACGACGGGTCCCGTCGGGGCGCCGGTCGCGGACCCGCCCGCCGGCTCGACGCTGACGGCGAGGACGGAATTCTCGGCGAGCGATCCAAGATCGAGATCGGCGGTGACCCGGTGCTCAGCATCGATCACGCCGAGCGAGCGGGGCTGCGCGCCGGGCGCCACGTACCAGAGCTCGAGATCGCTGCCGTCCGGCTTTTCCGCCGCGACGGGGCGGACGCTGACGGTGCCGGAGGCAAGGTCCACGCGCACGATAAGCGCCGGCAGGCCGGCATCACGATTGACCACGGCAACGTAGTTGCTGCCGTCTCCGGCGGGAGCGGCGGCGGGATCGAAGAGCGGGCGTGCCATGTAGCCGCCGCCAAGCCCGAGGCAAAGCGCGATGATGCCGGCAAGCCAGACCGGAGCGGCCGAGGGCGGGCGTACCGGTTGTCCGGCGGTCCGGGCATCGGGACGGGCGCCCGCAGGCCGCGAACCCGCGTCGATCTCCGCCAGGACGCGCTCCAGGATGCCGGCGGGCGGCGCGATCTCCGCGGCACCGGCGCCAAGCGGGCCAAGCCGGTGCTCCCACATGCCGATCTCGGCGTCGAGACGCTCGTCCCCGGCACGCAGGCTCTCGACCCGGCGGCGCTCCGCCAGGGACAGCGTGCCGAGCACATACTCGCCGGCCAGGATTGTGCGTTCCTCGTCCGTCATCGGTCACCCAAACAGGCTTTCAGGGCGATCAGGCCCCGATGCAGCCATGTCTTGATCGTTCCGACCGGACGGTCGAAACGCTCGCTCAGATCCTCGCGGGAATAGCCTTCGTAATAGGCATAGAGCACGCAGCGCCTCTGGTCCGTCTCCAGAAGATCCAGGCACGCCCGCAGCGCGCCGAGGTCCCATGGAGCGGGATGTTCCGTCTGGTCGGCGAGGCGTTCGAGGATGTCGCCATCCTCGCCCCCCTGCCCGTCCCCCGAAGCGCCGGTCGTGGTCAGCGCGCCCGGGAGGCCTGTTCTTGCACTTGTTCGCAACTCGTCGATCGCCGCATTTCGGGCGACGGCCGCCAGCCAGGATATCGGCCGGGCGCGCGCCTCGTCGAAGCTGTCCGCATAGCGCCAGATCCGCACATAGGCGTTCTGCAACACATCCTCGGAAATGCTCCTGTCCCTGCAGATACTGACGATGACGCCGAAAAGTTTCGCGCTGGTTCGAGCGTAGAGCGTCTCGAAGGCCGGACGCTCTCCGGCCGCGACACGGGCGAGCAGCACGGCAAGGTCGTCGCCGGCGGAGGCGCCAGTCGCGGAACGCGCTTTATCGGGATTTTCGCCCGGCGAAAGGGTCATGAACAAATGGCTCCAGAACGCACAATCTATGACAGGAACGGCCCGGGTGTCGATCTTGCGCAAAGCGCAAGGCCCGTCTCCATTCTTCCCGTTACGCGGCGGGAGACCAAGCGGACCTTCTTCACATCGCGCCGTGTCGGGATTTTTTTGCTCCCGGTCGAAACCTTTTCCTCTCCCCGCCGGTAGCTACCCCCAAGCGCGGTGAAAAACCGCAGCTTTCAAGAAAGACATTTCGTGCAAGCAAAAACAGGAGTTGTCATGAAACGCATTCTTCTCACCCTCGCCCTGGTCGCCGCGGCCGGCACCGCCTCCGCGGACATGGGCAAGATGGGCGTCGAGGCGATGGACCAGTCGGTCGCCAACGGCATCGTTTCCGCAGCCAAGGTGACCGCGACAGACAATGGCTGGCTCGTCGTCCACCGCACCGACGACACCATGAAGCCCGGCCCGGTGGTCGCCTACGCCCCGATCCGCTCGGGCGAAACCATGGACGTCGCCGCGATCCTGACCGAGCCGGTCGCAACCGGCGACAAGCTGATGCTGATGATCCACGGCGAGGACGGCGGCATGAAGACCGGTGCCTTCGAGTACACGCTGGGCGCCAAGGAAGACGGCCCGGTGCGCGTCGACGGCAAGCTGGTGATGACCGTCATCACCGCCCAGTAAGGGCGGCACGGACAGCCTGCCAGCGCGGGGCACGCCCCATCGGCTCCTCCTCCAGAGACCTCGCGCCGGCCGGCGGGAAAGGGCGATCCGCAAGGGTCGCCCTTTTAGCATTGCCGCCGCCCCGACACGCCGGCGCCCGGAACCCTGTCCAGATTTTGCCCTGAAACATCCCTATGCTGAATGGCAAGCGCCTTGAGCGAACAGGCGTGCCGAACGACAAGGGGGCCCGGAAGCGCATGAGTTTTTCCCGACAATCCGGCATCCGCGCCGTCATGGCGCTGGCCCTCGCGGCAGCGACGGGGGCGACATGGAGCCAGGCCGGAGCGGACGAGACGCCCTTGCAGGAGAAGCCGGCCAAGATCACCGGCACCGCCGCCTATCGCGAGCGCATCGCGGTGAGCAGCGACGCCGAGCTTGTCGTCGAGCTGCGCGAAAGCCCCTCGCTTGGCGACGATCCGGAAGCCGGCCGCCTGATCGCCAGCCGCAGCAGCCGCCTTGAAGGCCGACAGGTTCCCGCCCCCTTCTTCCTCAAGGTCGACGGCACGCTCCTTGTCCCGGGGACGCCCTACGCGTTGCGGATCGAGCTGTCGGATCGCGGGCAGCCGGGCTGGGTCTCGGAACCGGTCAGGGTGGTGCCCCGGAGCGGCGAGGAACACGATACCGGCGCGATCGTGCTGGCGCGCACCGAGGCCCTCGCGTTCACCTCGACGCTGGTCTGCGGCGACATCACCGTCCGGTTCGGAATGCGCGACGAGCGTCCCGTGCTGCAGGTGGCGGACGAGGAATTCACGCTCAGGCAAGTGGAAAGCGCATCGGGAGCGAAATACGAGGCGGAGGGCGATCCCAGCACGGGTTTCTGGAGCAAGGGCGAGACAGCGCTCGTCACCCTGCGCGGCAAGCAACTGCCCGAATGCGAGCTGACCGCGACGAAAACGCGGGCGCCGGCCGGGCTGGAGCTGCTGCCCGGTTCCGACTGGGTGGTGGAGGACATCGCCAAGGGCGGGATCATCGACTTCTCGCGGGTCACCCTGGCGTTCACGCGCGAGGGCACGCTGGGCGGACGGGCCACCTGCAACAGCTATTCGACCCGCTTCGCCACCAATGGGGCGCGCATCTCGGTCGATCGCCGGACGGTGGCGACGATGATGGCCTGCGCGCCGGCACTGATGAACCAGGAGGCGAAGTTCCTGTCGCTGCTGCCGACCGTGACGGACTGGCGGATCGACGAGACCGGCGCGTTGCTGCTGTCGGCCGGCGAGGAGCTGGTCGTCAAGGCGCGCCGCGACGGGTAGGGGCCGCGGCCCGCCCCGGGGCCGCTCAGTCGGTCGCCAGCATCACCTCGGATGCCTTGACGATGACGTGCACCTCGCCGCCGACGGCGATGCCCAGGTCCGCCACCGCATCGGAGGTGATCATCGAGGTGATGACGTTGCCGGCGCCGATATCGACGCGGACCTGGCTGTTGACCGGACCTTCCTTGATCTCAAGCACCTTGCCCTTGATGACGTTGCGGGCGCTGATCTTCATTTTCCATTCTCCTGTGTGAGTGTCGCAGAGCCTGCGCCGCCGCGCCTGATCCGCACGCGCACGGCCTCCGCCGCAAGACCGGCAGCGAGACCGGCGAGCGCGCCGAGGCCCCATGTCGCCAGCGCGGCGACGGCGATCACCGGCCGGCAGTCGGGGCGGGCATCGACGAGACGACGGCTGGCGAGCAGATCGACCGCAGCATAGGCAAGCAGCGCCCCGACGAGGGAGGCGGGAATGCGCGCAAGCAGCGCCGGCACCGTATCTCCCGAAAGCGCCGCAAGGGCGCAGAGCAGGGCGAGCAGCAGCGGCGCCGCCAGGCTGCGCGCGCCGAACCGGTGATGGCCGGCAATGCCCCCTGCCCCGTGGCACATGGGCATCGCGCCGAACGGGGCGAGGACGAGGTTGAGCGCGCCGGAGGTCGCGGCAAGCCGGCGCTCGCTCACCCGCCGCGCGCCCGGGCCGTACAGCGTGCGGGCAACGGCGGCGGCGACCACCACGGCGTTGAGCAGCGTCAGCGGCAGCTGCGGCAGCACGCCGGAGACAAACGCGTTCCAGGGCGATGCGGCGTGCCCGTTCGGCGCGGCGCCGACCAGGGACATGTCGAGCGGCGCCCCAAGCGAGGGACCGAAGGCGATGGCGACCACGACGAGCGCAAGCGCAAACGGACCGCGCGGCCACACCCATGTCAGCGACAGCAGGGCGAGCGCCGGGACGGCGAGCAGCCAGTCGCCACCCATCAGACGCGCGGCAACGGCGAGCAGGACCAGCCCGAGCCCTGCCTGCAGGCCGGTCACGACCGATTGCGGGATCACCCGCGCCGCGCGCAGCAGCAACGGCGAGGCGGCGAGCGCCAGCAGAATCGCCCCGAGCATCGCGCCGGCCCACGCGACCTCTCCGCCCGACAGGCCCCCGGCCAGGATCACGGCGCCGACCGCCTTCATCGGCTGGACGGCTACAGGCAGGCGATAGACGATGGCAACAAGGAGATAGCCGACGGCAAAGCCGGCAAAGACCGGGGCCGGAGACAGGAGGCCCGCACCGATGGCGACAATCACGTAAGGAAGGAAGGTTCCCAGGTCACCGAAGGCGCCGGAAACATCTCCAAGCACACCGCCGCCGGCCCCGGCGAGGCGCTGGCGCCATCCGGCTACGGGTCCTCCCGGCACCCTGTTCATGCCTTTTGTGTCGTTCTTATGCATTTTCTTCGAAACGTCAGAGAAGCACTTGATCCATCTGGAACAAGACTCTCGCGAAAAACGCAGGAAACCGCAATGCCTCTCTGGTGAATAGGTTTGCAAAACAAGGCCGACCGGTCCGCTGGGTGGTAGATTTTGCGATGTTTTTGTGTATTCCTTCCCTCCAGAGGGAGCGAACGCGCAAATGAAGGACTTCACGTCCATATTGGCGGAGGCCATCGGCCTGATTTTCGCCGGCGATGCGGATCTGATCGAGATCATCGCATTGTCGCTGAAGGTGACGCTGAGCGCGGTGGTCATTGCCTGTCTGATCGGCCTGCCGCTCGGCGCAGCCGTCGGTGCCTTCCGGTTTCCCGGCCGCACCCTCGTCACCATCCTGCTCAACTCGCTGATGGGCCTGCCGCCGGTTGTCGTCGGCCTTGTCGTCTATCTGGCGCTGTCCAATGCCGGCCCGCTCGGGCCCTTGCAGCTTCTCTACACGCCGACCGCGATGGTCATCGCGCAGACCATCCTGGTGACCCCGATCGTGGCGGCCCTGACGCGGCAGGTGATCGAGGATCTCGACACCGAGTATTCAGAGCAGTTCCGCTCGCTCGGCGTCGGTCCGCTGGAACGGATGACCGCGCTGCTGTGGGACGCCCGCTACAGCCTGCTGACCGTGGCGCTCGCCGGATTCGGACGCGCCGTCGCCGAAGTCGGCGCCGTGATCATCGTCGGCGGCAACATCAACCACGTCACCCGCGTTATGACGACGACGATCGCGCTGGAGACCTCGAAGGGCAACCTGGAGCTGGCGCTGGCGCTCGGCGTCGTGCTGCTGGTCATCGCCGTCATGGTCAATGCCGCCGTCATGGGCCTGCGCGCCTCGGCCGTGAGGTCCGCCTATGCGTGAAGCGCTGCAGACCTTGAGCGAACCGCTGACAGACGTCCCGGACGCCTTGCGTCCGCCCCTTGCCGACCCCCTGCTCAGCGGGCGCGGGCTGACGCTGGAGATCGGCGGGCGGCGGCTTCTCGATGCGATCGACATCGACATCCGCCCCGGCCGGAGAACCCTGGTCATGGGAGCGAACGGTGCCGGAAAGAGCCTGTTGCTGCGGGTGCTGCACGGGCTCGTCTCGCCCACCTCGGGCAGCGTGCGCTGGCGCGGCCGGCCGCTCGACAAGGCGGCGCGACGCGCCCAGGCCATGGTCTTCCAGCGACCGGTGATGCTGCGCCGATCTGTTTTCGCCAACCTTTCCTTCGCGCTCGGCGTGCGCGGCCTGCGTGGTGCCGAGCGCGGCCGGCGCATCGCCGAGGCGCTGGAGCAGGCCCGCCTCGGCGACCTGGCACGGCGACCGGCACGCGTGCTTTCGGGCGGCGAGCAGCAGCGGCTGGCGCTGGTGCGCGCGCTCGCCTGCGACCCGGAGCTTCTGTTTCTCGACGAACCGACGGCGAGCCTCGATCCGGCCTCGACACAGGCCATCGAGCGCCTCGTGGACGACGCCCATCAACGCGGCGTCACCATCGTCATGGTGACCCACGATCTCGGCCAGGCCCGGCGCCTGGGCGACGATCTGGTGTTCCTGCATGGCGGCCGCGTTGCCGAAACCGGCCCGGCCCGCAAGCTGCTCGATGCTCCGGCGTCGGACGCGGCCAGGGCCTGGCTCGAGGGACGCCTCTATCTGGGCGAGCCCGGCATGACGACCTGAAACGTAAAATCGAGGGAGAATGCACATGTTCCGACGTCAGTTCCTGACAATCGCAGCCGCCGGCCTGATCACGGCCGGCCTGGTCGCGCCGCTCAAGGCGGAAGAGAAGTTCATCGTCGTCCAGTCGACGACCTCGACGCAGAATTCGGGCCTGTTCGAGTTCATGCTGCCGAAATTCACCGAGAAGACCGGCATCGAGGTGCGCGTCGTGGCGGTGGGCACCGGCCAGGCGATCAAGAACGCGGCCAATGGCGACGGCGACGTCCTCTTCGTCCACGCCAAGCCGGCGGAGGAGAAGTTCGTCGCCGACGGCAACGGCGTGAAGCGCTTCGACGTCATGTACAACGACTTCGTCATCGTCGGCCCGCCGTCCGATCCGGCCGGTGTCGCCGGCTCCAACGACGTCACCGATGCGCTCCAGAAGATCGCGAAAGCCGGCGCGCCCTTCGCCTCGCGCGGCGACGACAGCGGCACGCACAAGGCGGAGCTGCGGCTTTGGAAGGCAGCCGGCATCGACGTCAAGGGCGCCTCGGGCGGCTGGTACCGGGAGACGGGCTCCGGCATGGGCGCGACGCTCAACACCGGCACCGGCATGGGCGCCTATGTCATGACCGACCGGGCCACCTGGATCTCCTTCGGCAACAAGGGCGCGTACAAGGTGGCCGTCGAGGGCGACGACAAGATGTTCAACCAGTACGGCATCATCCTGGTCAGCAAGGACAAGCACCCGAACGTCAAGGCCGATCTCGGCGAGCAGTTCGTCGACTGGGTGGTTTCCAAGGACGGCCAGCAGGTCATCGCCGACTACAAGATCGACGGCCAGCAGCTGTTCTTCCCGAACGCCGCCCCGAGCGGCAGCTAAAGCAGGCCCGCCTCGGGAAAAGTCGGGTATTGGCTCATGACTCCGCATTTTTATACAGGTTCATACTGACAATCGATATCCGCTTGTCTTGAACTTGTTCCAGGAGCAGAGTTTGTAACTCACCCGGTGCGGATATCCGCACCGGGTTTCGAGGGCAGTCATGTTCATTCAGACTTTTTCAGGGAGGCAAACACATGTCCAGACATGCTCTGGCTGTGGCGATTGTCGGTGCAATATCGCTGGCAGCCTTTCAGGCCATGGCTGAGACCACTGTCAAACTGCATGCTGCCAGCAGTCTGAAGGCTGCCATGAGCGAGATCGCCGACGCCTATGAGGCGCGAACCGAAATCCGCGTCGAACGCAATTTCGGACCGTCCGGATTGCTGCGAGAGCGGATCGAGCGCGGCGAGGCGGCCGAGGTTTTCGCATCGGCCAACATGACACACCCGACGACACTGGCATCAACCGGCAAAGCGTTGCCGGTGGTTCTTTTCGCCCGCAACCGGCTCTGCGCGCTGGTCCAGCCGAAGATCAAGGTCAACAGCTCGACCCTGCTCGAGACGATACTGCGCGACGATATCCGCGTCGGCACATCGACGCCGAAAGACGACCCCTCCGGCGACTATGCGTTCGAACTGTTCGACAAGGCCGAAGCAATGTCGCCCGGCGCGACGGCCCGGCTCAAGGCCAAGGCCCTGAAACTGACGGGCGGCCGGGACAGCGAAGCGGCTCCCGAGGGCCGGAACAAGTACGGCTGGATCATGGAGAACAAGCGAGCCGACATTTTCCTTACCTATTGCACCAATGCCCTGCTCGCGAAGCGGGAAGTGTCGACATTGTCGATCGTCCAGGTTCCCGAACCGCTTGCCGTTGGTGCAGACTACGGGCTGACGGTCATGAACGGCGCATCGCCGGACGCTTTCGCCCTGGCCCTCCACATCCTGTCGCCGAAGGGGCAGGCCATTCTCGTCTATCACGGTTTCGACGCGCCTGGTTTCACGCACTGAGGGACAGGTCCCGACAGAGCGAAGTTTCATCCTTGCCGGCGGGAGCCTCCCGATGCAGCGTCTCCTTCATGCGATCGCCGTTCTTGTCGCAATCGCGTATCTGACCCTCGACGCGACAACCAGCGATGCCCGGACAATCGTCGATTCCGCCGGGCGCAGCGTCGAGCTTCCCGACACGGTCACCCGGGTCTTCGCCGCCGGGCCGCCGGCCTCCATCCTCGTTTATGCGCTGAAGCCCGACGCCCTGCTCGGCTGGCCGCGCGCGCTGCGCGACGAGGAACGCCCCTATATCGCGGCCGCCTATCGCGACCTGCCGGAAACCGGCCGGCTGACCGGGCGCGGCGGCGAGGCCAACCTGGAGCGGGTGCTGGCGCTCAAGCCCGACCTGATCATCGATTTCGGTTCGGTGCGCGACACCTATGTCGATCTCGCCAACCGGGTGCAGGAACAGACCGGCATCCCCTACATCCTGGTCAACGGCCGTTTCGGGGAAACGGCGAACTCGCTGCGGCTGGTCGGCGAGGCGCTCGGCGTTGCGGAACGCGGCGAGATGCTTGCCCGCGATGTCGAGGCAACCTTCGCAGAACTGGACGCGATCCTCGCCGACATGCCGCAGGAGAGCCGTCCGCGCGTCTATCTCGCCCGCGGCCCGGACGGGCTGGAGACCGGCATGAAAGGCTCGATCAACACGGAGATCATCGAGCGGGCGGGCGGGCGCAACGTCGCCGAGGCAGCCGGTCAATACGGGTTGGTGCGCGCCTCGCCGGAACAGGTCATCCTCGCCAATCCCGACACGATCATCACCTGGGACCGCAACTTCCACCGTGCCGTCTGGTCGGATCCCCTGTGGGCCGGGATCGAGGCCGTGCGACGAAAACGCGTCTACCTGTCGCCGACAGCGCCCTTCGGCTGGATCGACCGACCACCCTCGCTCAACCGGATGATGGGACTGAAATGGCTGGCCGGGCTGTTCTACCCCGAGCGCTGGCAGGGCAAGCTGCGCGAAGAGGCGCGCGCCTTCTACCGGCTCTGGTACCATGTGGATCTTTCCGAGGGCGAACTGGACGGGCTGCTGGAATGGGCGAGCGGGCGTGCACCTTGACGTCGGGCAGGTTTCGGCGCGGCACGGGTACGGTCGGGCTGCTGGCGGCGGCCGTCGCCGCGCTGTCGCTTGGCGCCCTGCTCGTCGGCCCCTTTCCGCTCGGCCCTTTCGAGGCGGTCGGCCGGCTGTTCGACGCGGCACTCGGGCGCGGCGAGATGGGCGACGCTGCCACCACCGTGCTCGTCTCCATCCGCCTGCCGCGCATTGCGGGCGCGTTGCTGGTCGGCGCCGCCCTCGCCGCCGCCGGCGCCTGCTACCAGACGCTGTTCCGCAATCCGCTTGTCTCGCCTGACATTCTGGGCGTCTCCGCCGGAGCCGGGCTCGGCGCGGTGCTCGGCATCTTCCTGTCGCTGCCGGTCGCCGCGATCCAGTTCATGGGTTTTGCCGGCGGGCTCGGTGCGGTGGCGCTCGTCGGCTTCGTCGCCGCCGCCATCCGCCATGGCGACCGGACGCTGATCCTGGTGCTGGCCGGGGTCGTGGTCGGCGCCCTGACGGGAGCGGCGACCTCGCTGCTGAAGGTCCTCGCCGACCCGTACGACCAGCTTCCCGCCATCACCTTCTGGCTGCTCGGCTCGCTCGCCGGGGTGAAGGGCGAGGACATCTGGCCGGCGGCCCCCGTGGTTCTGGCGGGCCTGGTGCCGCTGGTGCTGCTGCGCTGGCGCATCAACGTGCTGTCGCTCGGCGACGAGGAGGCACGCGCCCTCGGCATCGAGGCGGCACGGCTGCGGCTTGCCGTCGTCGTCTGCGCGACGCTGGTCACCGCCAGCGTCGTCGCCATTGCCGGCGTCGTCGGCTGGGTCGGGCTCGTCATTCCGCATATCGCGCGCATGCTGGTGGGTCCGGGCTTCGGCCGGCTGCTGCCGGTCGCCGCCCTTCTCGGCGCCGCCTATCTCCTCGTCGTCGACACCCTGGCGCGCACGATCTCCTCCGTCGAGGTGCCGCTCGGCATTCTCACCGCCGTCGTCGGCGCACCGTTCTTCCTGTGGCTGCTCGCGCGCGGACGGCGGGCCTGGGCATGAGGATAGAGGCGCGCGACCTGGACACGGGCTATCCCGGGCATCCGGTCGGCCACGGCCTTTCGATCCTGGCCGAGAGCGGCTCCGTGCTCTGCCTGCTCGGACCCAACGGATCCGGCAAGACGACACTGTTCAAGACCCTGCTCGGCCTGATCCCGGCGCGCGGCGGCGAGGTCGTCATCGGCGATGCCCGGCTGCAGGTTCTCTCGCGGGTGGAGGTGGCGCGCCGCGTCGCCTACGTGCCGCAGGCGCATGCGGCCCCGTTCGCCTATTCGGCGGAAGAGATCGTGCTGATGGGGAGGACCGCCCGCCTCGGCCTGTTCGTGCAACCGGGCGACCGGGACCGCGAGGTCGCTCGGGCCGCACTGTCGCGGCTCGGCATCGCGGACCTGGCGCAGGCCGACTACACGCGGCTTTCCGGCGGGCAGCGCCAGCTGGTGCTGATCGCCCGGGCGCTCGCCCAGGAGACCCCGGCCCTTGTCATGGACGAGCCGACCGCCAGCCTCGACTTCGGCAACCAGGCGATCGTGCTGCGCGAAATCGCGGCGCTGGCGAAAAGCGGACTGACCATCATCCTTTCCACCCACGATCCCGACCATGCATTTGCAATCGGGACCCGGGTCGCGCTGTTGCACGAGGGCAACATCCTGTGCGCGGGCTCTCCGGAGAAGGCGCTGACCGCCGACGCGCTTTCCACCGTTTACGGCGTGCCGGTGCAGGTCGAGCGCGCGCCATCGGGCCGCATCACCTGCCTGCCGGATTTCGACGGCCGGACCTGAATCCGCCTCCATGGCGTTGAAAAAAAGACGCAGGCAACGGAATTATTCCCTGCTCACAAAAACGTGATGTTAAGAATGCCACGCTCCCGCCAGGCCTCCGCCGCATTCCTGCCGCGTTTGAAAAGCGCGCGATATCATCGCGTTAACCCCGGAATCCGGTGTTCCTTTAAAAAATTGCATAAAAAGAACCCTCGCATTTGTGATCCATATTACGGTTTCGTCAGGATGTTTGAGGGAGCATGCTTGTCGTCGGACCTAGAATAGTTGGGTGACGTACACCAGATCTTAAGCTTACCGACATTCAGGCGCCCACCGGCCAAAGAACCGGGGACGTCATGCCTTGGGAGGCGACGAATGTTTGAATATGTGAAGAATATCGTTGCAATAAAGTCACGTGCCGCAACGGCAGTCGTAGTCACGTGCCGCAACGGCAGTCGTGCTGGGACTTGCGCTCGGACTGTCCGGCGGTATCGCCGGCGCCGAAACGCTCTCGGCCCGTGTCAGCGGCGCGGACGCCGTCCTGCAGAAGAGCGACAGGGAAACCTTCGTCATTCCGGAGGATCGCCTGGCCGTGACACTCGGCACCCCGCAAGGGAGTGACGAGGACGGCTCCTATGCGATCTGGGTCGGCGAGGTCGAGCGCAACGGACGCAAGATCGTCTGGGTCGAACTGATCGACGACCATGGCGAGGTCATCTACGACAGCGAGGTCTCGCAGAACGAGACCCACCTGTTGCCGGACGGCCGTGCCGTTGTCGTGCGGGCGCTCGGCGATGCCGAGACGGGCGGCGTCAAACTCGCCAAGGCGGACCAGTCTCGGGTCGCGCCCGATGCCCGCCTCGTTGTGACGCGCCGGGTCGTCGACGATCCGTCGCTGCAGACGGCGATCGAGTTCATCGAGCAGTCGCCGCGCGAGGAACAGAGCACCATGATGCGCATCGCCACCTTCGGCCAGGCGCTGTGGGCATCCATCGTCGCCAGCCTGACGGCCGCCGCCGATGGCGTGATGGTGGCCTGGGACTGGATCACCGAACCGTTCCGCGCCTGATCGTCCCGTCCTGATCATCCCGCGCTGAAATGCGGCCGCACGTCTTCGGGCGCGCGGCCGGCCCCTCCCCGCGAAAACCCGCCCGCCACAACAAATGGCGGACAAGCCGCCGCAAATCCGGGCCGGGCCAGGCACTGCTTCCCCGCACCTGCGCCACCTGCAACATACGCCGGCCTCCCATCCCGACCGGATCAGGCCGCCCCGGAACCGCTGTTTCCGGGGCGGCTTTTTCGCATCCGGCGCCACCGCGTCGACGGCTCACGGCCAAAAGCCGAAACCGCTAATCCATCAACGCGCAACGACCGTAAGGAGTAGGCAAACCCGCCTGCACCGACCGGAACCCGCTGACCAATGCCAAACACCGACCGCCCTGCCCCGATCCTCGTGTGGTTCCGCGACGATCTGCGGCTCGACGACAACCCGGCGCTTGCCGCCGCGCTGTCGCAGGACCGGCCGGTCGTCGCGGTCTATATGCGCGAAGAGGGTCCCGGCGCGCCGCGTGCTCCCGGCGGCGCCGCTCGCTGGTGGTTGCATCATTCGCTGGCGCGCCTGTCCGAATCGCTCGCCAAGGCCGGCATCCCGCTGGTGCTGCGACGCGGCGCGGCGGACGCGACGCTGCGCGGCCTCGTCGCCGAGACGGGCGCCAGCCACATCCTGTGGAACCGCCGCTACGACCCCGCCGGCATCGCCATCGACACGGCGCTGAAAGCCGCCTTCAGGGCGGAGGGGATCGTGGCCGAAAGCTTCGGCGCGACCCTTCTCGCCGAACCCTGGGACGTGGCGACCGGCTCCGGCGGGCCCTACCGCGTCTTCTCCCCGTTCTTCCGGGCGCTCGTGGCGCGGGGCGAGCCCGCGTTTCCCAGCCCGCTTAGCCCCCCCGCCGGGCATCGCAGGATCGGGGTGTTGCCCGACAGCGAGACGCCCGCGAGCCTGTTTCCCCTGCCGACCCGGCCCGACTGGGCCGGCGGCCTGCGGGAAACATGGGAACCGGGGGAGGCAGGCGCCCTTCGCCGCCTGGCGACGTTTCTCGACGACGGGCTGGAGCGCTACGCGGCGAGCCGCGACGAGCCGGCAAGCCGGGCGACCTCGATGCTGTCACCGCATCTGCGCTTCGGCGAAATCTCGCCGCGCCGGATCTGGCACGCGGTCGCCCATCGCGGCGCCGATCCCTCCTCCAGCATCGGCGAGCGACAGGTGACGAAGTTCCATTCCGAACTCGGCTGGCGGGAATTCTCCTACCACCTGCTGTTCCATTTCCCGGACCTTGGCACCGCCAATTTCCAGCCGCGTTTCGACGCCTTTCCCTGGCGCGAGGACGAAACCCAGCTTGCCGCCTGGCAGAAGGGCCTGACGGGCTATCCGCTGGTCGATGCCGGCATGCGCGAGCTCTGGCATACCGGCACCATGCACAACCGGGTGCGGATGGTCGCCGCCTCCTTCCTGATCAAGCACCTGATGCTCGACTGGCGGCAGGGAGAAGCCTGGTTCTGGGACACGCTGGTCGATGCCGACCCGGCCAACAACGCCGCCAGCTGGCAATGGGTGGCCGGATCCGGCGCCGATGCCGCCCCCTATTTCCGCATCTTCAACCCGACCACACAGGGAGAGAAATTCGACCCCGACGGCGACTACACGAAGCGCTGGGTGCCGGAGCTTGCCGGTCTACCGCCAAAGTATCTTTTCAAGCCGCACGAGGCCCCGCGCGAGATCCTCGCGCAGGCAGGCATCCGCCTCGGCGACACCTATCCCCGGCCGATAGTCGATCACAGCACAGCGCGCCAGCGTGCCCTCGACGCCTTCCAGACCATAAAAAACGCCGCCTGAAGAAGACAAAGGACACGCAATGCGCATCGCCGTGATCGGTTCCGGTATCGCCGGAAACAGCGCCGCCTGGGCCCTGAGCGAAAGACACGACGTTACCCTCTACGAGAAGCGTGCAAGGCCCGGAGGCCACAGCGCCACCGTGGACATCGACTACGACGGCACGCAGATGGCCGTCGACACCGGCTTCATCGTCTATAACGAGCTCAACTATCCGAACCTGACGGCGCTGTTCGAGCATCTGGGCGTTGCGACGGAGGCAAGCGACATGAGCTTCGCCTTCTCGCTCGACGGGGGCTTGCGGGAATGGTCCGGCGACACGCTCAACACCGTCTTCGGCCAGCGCAGCAACATCGTATCGCCGCGCTTCATGTGGATGCTCAGGGAGATCCTGCGCTTCAACCGGCAATGCATCGAGGACCGCGCCGCGGGCACGCTCCGCGGCCTGTCGCTGCAGGACTATCTCGCCAGGCGACGGTTCTCGAGGGAGCTCGCCAGCGACTACCTGCTGCCGATGGGCGCCGCCATCTGGTCGACCCCGCCCGCCCACATGCTGGACTTTCCGGCGGAAAACTTCATCGCCTTCTTCGAGAACCACCGGCTGGTGCATCGCGACCGGCCGGTCTGGCGGACGGTGTCCGGCGGCAGCCGCAGCTATGTCGAGCGGCTGCTGTCGCCGCTTGCCGGCAAGGTGCGCCTGGCAACGCCGGTCGCCAGCGTCACGCGGCGCGACGGGCAGGTGCATGTCGTCGACACAAACGGCAACGAGGATGTCTTCGACCGGGTGGTGCTGGCCGCCCATACCGACCAGACGCTGGCCATGCTCGCGGATGCGACCCCCGAGGAGCGCAACATTCTCGGTGCGGTCCGCTACCGGCCCAACCAGGTCTACCTGCATCGCGACCGCTCCCTGATGCCGCGCCGGACACGCGTCTGGGCGTCGTGGAACTATCTCGCCTCGAGCGATCCCGGCGCGCCCTATCGCGATGCCTCGGTCAGCTACTGGATGAACCGGCTGCAGAACCTGCCCGCCGACAAGCCGCTGTTCATCAGCCTCAATCCGGTCGAGCGCCCACGCGAGGACCTCACCTTTGCCACGTTCGAATACGATCATCCGCAGTTCGATGCCGGCGCGATCGCCGCGCAGAAGGCCCTCGGCCAGATCCAGGGCGCGCGCAACACCTGGTTCTGCGGCGCCTGGTGCGGCTACGGCTTCCACGAGGACGGCCTGACATCCGGCCTCGCCGCGGCGGAGGCGATCGGCAGCGAGATACCCTGGCGCCTCGACGACAATGGCGTGGCGCGCACGGCGGAGGCAGCCGAATGACCGGCAACCGGCACCGCACAGCCGCGATGTCCGCAACGACGATGGCCGACAATGGCGGTCCGCCGCCGGCCGCGGCACAGCTCTACCCGGGCACCGTGATGCATGCCCGGTTGAAGCCCTTCGGCCACCGGTTCAGCTATTCCGTCTTCACCCTGCTTGTCGACATCGACCGGCTGGCGGAAGCAGGCAGGATCTCGCCGCTCTTTTCCATCGGGCGTTTCAACCTGATGTCCTTCCGCGAGGCGGACCACGGCCCGCGCGACGGCAGCTCGCTGCGTGCCCATGTCGACAGGCTGCTTGCCGCACGGGGCGTTGCCGCACCGGCGCGCGTGCTGCTGCTGTGCTACCCGCGCATCCTCGGCCATGTCTTCAACCCGCTGTCGGTCTATTTCGCCTATGACGGGAACGACAATCCGGCCGCCGTCATCTACGAGGTGCGCAACACGTTCGGCGACCTGCATACCTATGTGGAGCCGGTGCGCGACGGACAGCTCGGCCCTGAGGGCATTCGCCAGACGCGGGCCAAGGCCTTCTACGTCTCGCCCTTCATCGACATGGCCCAGACATACGCCTTCCGGGTGCTGCCTCCGGGCGAGGCCGTGCGCGTGCGCATCCTGGAAAGCGACGCGGAAGGACCGCTCCTGTCGGCCGCCTTCGCCGGACGGCGGCGGGAGGCGACAAGCAGGGCCATCCTCTCGCTCTGCTTGAAAATCCCGTTCATGACACTCAAGATAATCGGTGGCATCCACTGGGAGGCCACCAAACTCTGGTTGAAAGGGGCCCGCTTCCACTCGCCGTCACGACGTCCAAGGACCGTACAGCGCAACACTGCGATCCCCAGGGTCTGACGCGCCCCGGCTGTGTGACGAGGTTTGACATGTCGACTGCGATTGCACTCACTCCCGAAAATGCCCGCCAGGCGCTCGCCGGTCTTCCCCGGCTCGCCCGGCTTGGCATGCGTGTCGCGCTGAACCTGAAGGTCGGCTCGCTCACGATCGAAACGCCCGAGGGCCGGCTGTTCCTGGTCCAGGGCCAGCAACCCGGCCCCGACGCCCATGTGAAGATCCTTTCCTGGCGCTTCATCCGCCGCCTTTTGAGCGGCTCCGACGTCGGCGTCGGCGAAAGCTACATGATGGGCGAATGGACAAGTTCCGACGTCACGACGTTCCTGGAACTGTTCTGTCGCAACCGCGACGCCACCGCCGACATGCTGCGCGGCAGCCCGCTGTTCCGCATGATGATCCGTGTCCGCCACTGGCTGAACCGCAACACCAGGACCGGATCGCGGCGCAACATCTCCGCCCATTACGATCTCGGAAATGCCTTCTACAAGGAATGGCTCGACCCGACGATGACCTACTCGTCGGCGCTCTATGACGGCGGCGTCAACGACCTGGAACAGGCGCAGCGGCGCAAGTACCGGGCGCTGGCGGAGGAAACCGGAATCAACCCGGACCACCACGTGCTGGAAATCGGCTGCGGATGGGGCGGGTTCGCCGAATATGTCGCCGGCGAGATCGGCGCCAGGGTCACCGCGCTGACCATCTCGCGGGAACAGTACGACTTTGCCTGCAAGCGGATGCAGGACGGCGGCCTCAACGACCGGGTTACCGTCAAGCTCCAGGACTACCGCGACGAGACCAGCCAGTATGACCGGGTCGCCTCGATCGAGATGTTCGAGGCGGTCGGCGAACAGTTCTGGCAGACCTATTTCCAGAAGGTGGCCGGTTGCCTGAAAGCCGGCGGACGCGCCGGGCTGCAGATCATCACCATCCAGGACACGCTGTTCGACGACTATCGCCGCACGCCTGACTTCATCCAGCGTCACGTGTTCCCCGGCGGCATGCTGCCGCCTCCGGGCGTGCTTGCCGACCTGGGCGAGCGGACGGGGCTCAAGCTCGCCGCCGAACGGATCTTCGGGCACGACTACGCGCGCACCCTGGAGGAATGGCGGCAGAGGTTCCGGGCGGCCTGGCCGCGCATCAGCCCGCTCGGCTTCGACGACCGGTTCAAGCGGCTGTGGGAGTTCTATTTCCACTACTGCGAGGCCGGTTTCCGGTCGGGCAACATCGACGTCCGCCAGATGATCTACGTGAAGGCGTCCTGACGGGTGGCGGCAGGAGCGGGACTGATGCGCGCGGGACTGACGCGCGCGAGCCTCGCCGCCTATGCGGGTCCTGCCCTGCCGCTGGCGGCGCTGACGCTGCCGCTCTACGTGATCCTGCCGACATTCTATGCCGAGAGCATCGGCCTGCCGCTGGCCGTGGTGGGAACCATCCTGCTCGCGGTCCGGCTGGCGGATGCGGTGTCCGATCCGCTGATCGGCCTTCTTGCCGACCGCTACCGGCCGCCGCTCGGGCGCCGGCGCGGCTGGTTCCTCGCCGCCTGCCTGCCGGCGGCGCTTGCCGCCTACATGATCCTCACCCCGCCCGAGGGCGCCGGAGGCGGCTATCTCTTGTTCTGGGGTCTTGCCCTGTCGCTCGGCTACACCGCCTCGATCATTCCCTATACCGCCTGGGGGGCGGAACTGTCCGACGATTATCACGGCCGCAGCCGCATCGCCGGCGCGCGCGAGGGGATGGTGCTTGTCGGCACGCTGATTGCCGTCTCCGTGCCCGCCATCGCCGAGGCGCTCGGCGCACCGGGCCAGGCAACGGCCCTCAAGGTGCTGGCGCTGATCATCGTGGTCGCCCTTCCCGTCCTGACGCTCGTCGCGGTCTGGCGCCTGCCGGAGCCGCGCTACACGGGCGCCGCACTGCCGCCACTGGCGGACGGGCTCCGGCAGGTGGCGCGCAATCGCCCGTTCGTGCGGCTTCTCGCCGCCTTCGTCCTCAACGGCTTTGCCAACGGGCTGCCGGCGACGCTGTTCCTGTTCTTCGTCGCAAGGGCGCTCGCCGCGCCCCAGATGCAGGGCCCGTTCCTGTTCCTCTATTTCCTGTGCGGCGTCGCCGGCGTGC
Source organism: Stappia sp. (assembly GCF_965276915.1). Classification (GTDB taxonomy): domain Bacteria; phylum Pseudomonadota; class Alphaproteobacteria; order Rhizobiales; family Stappiaceae; genus Stappia. Next base: position 2,648,586 of record NZ_OZ255709.1, on the reverse strand, counting down.
CGCTGTGGCTTGCCGTCTCCCGCCGGATCGGCAAGCACCGCGCCTGGTGCGTGGCAATGCTTGGCGCTTGCGCCGTCTTCGCACTGGTGCCACTGCTGGGGTCCGGAGACCTTGCCGGTTTTGCCGTGATCTGCGTGCTGACGGGACTGGCGCTCGGGGCGGATCTCGCCCTGCCCTCGGCCATCCAGGCCGATGTCATCGATGTCGACCGGATGGCGACAGGCACGCGGCGTTCGGGGCTTTACTTCGCGCTCTGGGGGCTTGCCACGAAACTGTCGCTGGCGCTGGCCGTCGGGCTTGCCTTCCCGCTGCTGGAGCTTGCAGGTTTCGACCCCGCAGCGGCCGACACAATCGGCATCGGCGCCCTGGTGGCGCTCTATGCGGTCGTGCCGGTGACGCTGAAGCTGACGGCCATCGCGTTGATGTGGAACTTTCCGCTCGGGGCGAAGGAACATGCGGAACTCACCGCACGGCTTGCCCGCCAGACCGGCTGAGCAGCCGCCGGCCAGACGTTGATCAGTCCTTTGGGCGGGGCTTGCGCGACCATCCGGTCGTGCGCGCCATCAGCGGGAAATAGAGCCGGTAGGGCAACAGCCTCAGGAATTTCAGCTGGCGCGTGAAGCGTTTCGGGAAGGTGATCTCGAAGGCGGTTCCCGCAAGGCCGTCGATCAGCGCGTCGGCCGCCTCCCCGACCGGCATCAGATGCGGCATGGGAAAGGGATTGTCCTTCGTCGCCGGCGTGTCGACGAAACCGGGAGAGACCACCTGGAGGAGGATGCCGAGGCGGTCGAGGTCGAACTTCATCGCCTCGGCGAGATTGATCAGCCCGGCCTTGGTCGCGCCATAGGCGGCGGAGGTCGGCAACCCGCTGTAGCCGGCGACGGAGGCGACGAGCGCGATCTGGCCCCGGCGACGCGGCTTCATGGCAGCGACCAGCGGCACCAGCGCATTGGCCGTGCCCTTCAGGTTGACGTCGAAGGAGGCATGGAAGGCGGCGAGATCCGGCGCGGTGCCGTCGACCGGCAGATAGACGCCGGCATTGAGGATGGCGAGGGCGACCGGACCGCGCTCCGCCTCGAGTTCGGCGACGATCTCCGCCATGCGCGCGGCGTCGGTGACGTCACCGGGCATGACCAGGATCTCGCCGGGTCCGTCTGCCGCGCGCGCGCGCAACGCTTCGAGAGGCCCGGCCGAGCGCGCCGTCACCGCAACCTTCCAGCCCAGCGCGGCGAGCCTTTCCGCCAGCGTCTCGCCGATGCCGGAACTGGCGCCGGTGATCCAGGCGATGCCGTCTCCGGGGCGTGCGGCGTGGAGGGATGCGTCAGCTTCGCTCATGATCGCTCCTGTCGTTTCATACCCGTTCTACGGGCTGCAACGGAAGCGGATCGCCACAAGGCGGGAAACAAGGAGCTTTGGCGGGCGGAAATCTCAGCCGCGCAGGAACGGCGCGAAGAAGCGACCGATCGGGCCGGTCAGGCGCAGGCTGCCTTCGGTCACGGCAAAGCAGATGCAGTCCTCGCCCTCGTCGGCGACCGGACGATGATCGACATCGTCGTCGGCATAGGCGACGTCGCCGCGTACATAGTGACCCTCGCCATCGCTGAAGCCGCCCTCGACAACGAGCGTCAACTCGGTGCCGTGATGGGTGTGGGTCGGCATTGCCATTCCGGCGCGGATCCACAAGAGGCTCGCCGTGCAGCCGTCCATTTCCGCGACCTTGTATTCGCGCAGGCCCGGCAGCTTCGTCTTCCACGGAAGGTCGGCGATGTCCTTGCCGATAAAATCGGCAAGCGCCGCCGGCAGGCGGGTGCCACGCGGCGGCACGGGCGGAGCGGCAATGCGTTCGCCGAGCGGCGTGTCGAAGATCGCCGCCAGCATCGCATCCCGGTTGTCGAGCGGCATCGGCGCTACGCCCTCGAGCATGGACCCGCAAGTCGCCTCCAGATCGCGGACAAAACCGCGATTGACGGGCGACAGGTCAAGATGGGAGCGCACGAGCAGGCGGGCAGGCTCGGCAAGCGTTCCCGCTACGTATCCGGCCAGCAACGCATCGAACTGTTCCTGTCTCTCGTCCATTCCGTTTCAACCTTCGTCACGGCACGCGACCCTTGCGGGTACGGCTGAGTGCCGGGCCCGTATTAGCCGACAATGAGGCTCGCGCCAATTCCGCAAACGGCCTTGCAGCGGCGCGGTATTTGGCTTTCCCGTATCATGCTACGATGGACGGAGCGTCGCGGATCAGCGAAAACATCATATTCCAAGCCTATGTCCACTTTGGTGATTTATCGATCAACTTTGCAGAACAGGGCCGAAAGGATTATCAACGACGGCCTTACAAATGGCACGGGATCGCTTGAAGCCCCCCCTCCCGCCACCTACCCTTTCGGCCAGCCTTGCAGGGTATGCCGGACCATCGCGGACCGGGAACCCGGCTCCCCCTTCGAACGGACCAGAGACGACCGATGGACATCAAGACCTCCGTGATCGACGCGATCGGCAACACGCCGCTCATCCGCCTCAACCGCGCATCGGAGCTGACCGGCTGCGATATCTACGGCAAGGCCGAGTTCATGAATCCCGGCCAGTCGGTCAAGGATCGGGCGGCGCTCTTCATCATCCGTGACGCGGAGGCACGCGGCGCGCTTCGGCCCGGCGGGGTCATCGTCGAGGGTACGGCGGGCAATACCGGCATCGGCCTGGCGCTGGTCGGCAACGCGCTCGGCTACCGCTCCGTGATCGTCATCCCGGAGACCCAGAGCCAGGAAAAGAAGGACATGCTGCGGCTGGCCGGCGCCGAGCTGGTCGAGGTTCCCGCCGTCCCCTACAAGAACCCCAACAATTACGTGAAGCTCTCCGGGCGCCTCGCCGAGCGCATGGCGGCGAGCGAGCCGAACGGCGCGATCTGGGCCAACCAGTTCGACAATGTCGCCAACCGGCAGGCGCATGTCGAGACGACGGGCCCGGAGATCTGGCGCCAGACGGACGGCAAGGTCGACGGATTCATCTGCGCCGTCGGCTCCGGCGGAACCCTGGCCGGCGTCGGCATGGCGCTGAAGGGGTTCAACAAGGACATCAGGATCGGCCTCGCCGACCCGATGGGAGCCGCGCTCTTCAACCACTATGTCCATGGCGAGCTGAAAGCGGAGGGCTCGTCCATTTCCGAGGGCATCGGCCAGGGCCGCATCACCGCCAATCTCGAGGGCGCGCCGGTCGACATGCCGTTCCAGATCCCCGACGAGGAAGCGCTTCCGGTCGTCTTCGACCTGCTCGAGCACGAGGGCCTGTGCATGGGCGCCTCCACCGGCGTCAACGTGGCAGGCGCGATCCGCATGGCCCGCGAGATGGGACCGGGCCACACGATCGTGACGATCCTGTGCGACTACGGCACCCGCTACCAGTCGAAGCTGTTCAACCCGGATTTCCTGCGCTCCAAGAACCTGCCGGTCCCGGCCTGGCTGGAGCGGTCCAGCGGCATCACGGCACCGTTCGAAGAAGCGGTCTGACCCGTTCATGCTGCGTGACGTCGACCTCGCCGAAGCCTTCGTCGCCAACCTGCCGATCATCGCGGCCTTCACACTGGCGCTTTACGCGCTGGCGGCCGTCTGCGCCGTGCGGGAAGTGCTGAACTCGCGCACCGCGCAAGGCTCGATCGCCTGGCTGCTGTCGCTTCTGTTCCTGCCGTTCCCGACCGCCTTCCTCTACCTCGTCTTTGGCTGGAAACGCTTCGAGGACTATGGCGAGGTGCGCGCCTATGCAGGCCGGGCGACACGTGCCGCGCGGGCCGGCGAGTTGCGGCTGGCCGATGCCAAGACCAGTACGAGTTGGCCGGTGCTCACCCGGATCGCACAGATCCCGTTCCTCGCGGGCAACAATGTCGAGCTGCTGATCGACGGCCCCGACACGTTCGAGTCCATTCTCGCCGGCATCGCCGCCGCCCGCCGCGAGGTGCTGGTGCAGTTTTTCATCATCCGCGACGACGGGCTGGGCCAGCGCTTCGCCGATGCCTTGATCGAGCGCGCGCACGCCGGCGTCACCGTGCACCTGCTTTACGACGATGTCGGCAGCAAGAGCCTGCCGCGCAGCTATCGCCGAAGGTTGCGCGAGGCCGGCGTCAGGGTGGCCGGCTTCAACCAGCGGCACAAATGGCTGCGGGTGACGGGGCCAATGCGCCTCAACTACCGCAACCATCGCAAGATCGTCGTCGTCGACGGACAGAGCGCCTGGGTCGGCGGCCACAATGTGGGCGACGAGTATATCGGCCTCTCGGCGGATTTCGGCCACTGGCGCGACACGCATGTGCGTGTCGACGGGCCCTCGGCCATCGCCTGCGCGCTGTCCTTCTGCGAGGACTGGCACTGGGCGACGGGAACGCCGATCCGCCCCTTCCTGCCAGTGCCGATCCCGCAGCCAGGAGACGAACCGGTGCTGGTGATGCCGACGGGACCGGCGGACACGTTCGAGGATTGCGGGATCGCCTTTTCCGAGGCCATTTCGCGGGCCCGCGAGCGGCTGTGGATCGTCAGCCCCTACTTCGTGCCGGAAGCGGCGATGCAGACGGCGCTGCTGGCCGCCGCCATGCGCGGCGTCGACGTGCGCATCCTGCTCCCCGAGAAGGCCGACCACCGGCTGGTCTGGCTGGCCAGCTACGCCCATGCCGACGACATGGTCGACCACGGCATCAAGATCTATCGTTACACGGCCGGCTTCCTGCACCAGAAGGTCATTCTCGTCGACGACCAACTGGCCGGCATCGGCACGGTCAATTTCGACGCCCGCTCGTTCCGCATCAATTTCGAGATCACCTTGTGGTTCACGCATGAGCGCACGATCGGCAAGGTTGCCGAGATGCTGACCCGCGACTTCGGCCAGAGCCGCGCGACGACGCCGCAGGACCTTGCGGTGCGCTCCTTCGCCTTCCGCTTCATCGCCCAGGCGGCACGGCTGTTCTCTCCGATTCTATAACGTGGCGTCAGTTTTCGCAGGGCCTTGCGGCAGTTGATTGCCCTTGCCGATCGGATAGGGTGGCGGTCCCGCCTGAATCATCGAGGATGCCCCATGACGGATCTGCTCTTTCGCGACGACGCCTATCTGCGCAGCTGCGAAGCGCGGGTAACCGCCCTCACCGAGCGCGGCGGCGTGGTCACGGACCGGACGATCTTCTATGCGACCGGCGGCGGCCAACCCGGCGACAACGGCCGGATCGAGCTCGCCGACGGGCAGCAGATCGAGATCGCCACCACCGTCTATGGCGAGGACCGCAGCCAGATCGTCCATGTGCCGGCGGAAGGCTCCGCCCTGCCGGCCGTCGGCGACACCGTGGTTCTGCATCTGGACTGGGAGCGGCGCTACCGGCTGATGCGCGTGCACACCGCACTGCACCTCTTGTCCGTCGTGCTGCCCTATCCCGTCACCGGCGGGCAGATCGGCGAGGGCGAGGGCCGGCTCGACTTCGACATTCCCGAAGCTGCCCTCGACAAGGACGAGATCGCGGCGAAGGTCAACGAGATCGCCGGTGCCGACCATGCCGTCACATCCGACTGGATCACCGACGAGGAGCTACTGGCCAAGCCGGAAATGGTCAAGACCATGAGCGTCAAGCCGCCAATGGGCTCGGGCCGGGTGCGCCTGATCCGCATCGGCGATGTCGACCTGCAGCCCTGCGGCGGCACCCATGTCGGCCAGACGTCCGAGATCGGGCCGCTCGACGTCACCAAGATCGAGAAAAAGGGCAGGCAGAACCGCCGTGTCCGCATCAAGCTGGCCGACTGACACATTACTTCAGGCCGGCCCGACCGTTCCCACAAGAGGCAGATCCATGGCGCTTTCCCCTCTCGTTTCGACACAGTGGCTGGCCGAGAAGCTCGCCTCCCCCGACATTGTCGTCGTCAACGCCTGGTTGCCGCCGGTCGGCAAGCCCGATGCAACGCCGGAATATGGCGAGGGGCACATTCCCGGCGCCATCTTCTTCGATGTCAACGCGATCAGCGACACGGCGAGCGACTTGCCGCACATGCTGCCGCCGGCGCATGTTTTCTCCGCGATGATGCGCAAGCTCGGCATCGGCGACGGCCAGACCATCGTCGTCTATGACGGGGTCGGGCTTTATTCCGCCGCCCGGGTGTGGTGGATGTTCCGCGCCATGGGCGTCGAGCAGGTGTTCGTCCTCGACGGCGGCCTGCCGAAATGGCGGGCGGAGGGCCACCCGGTCGAGGACATGCCGCCGACCCCGCGCGGCGAGCGCCATTTCACCGCAAGGCTCAACAACGGCCTCGTCGCCGATCTCGACAAGGTGGCGCAGGCCCTGACGAGCGGCGCCCAGGTGCTCGACGCGCGCTCGCGCGGCCGCTTCGCCGGCACCGACGCGGAACCGCGCGCCGGCCTGCGTTCGGGCCACATGCCGGGCGCGCTGAACCTGCCCTTCACCGAGCTTCTCGCCGATGGCGTGATGAAGCCGGCGGACGAGCTTGCAAGCGCCTTCGACGCGGCCGGCCTCGACCGCTCGCGCCCGGTCATCACCACCTGCGGCTCCGGCGTTACCGCCGCGATCCTGTCGCTGGCGCTGGCCGTCACCGGCCACGACAAGGCGCCCGTCTATGACGGCTCCTGGACCGAATGGGGCGGTCGCGACGACACTCCGATTGCGACCGGAGAGGCCTGACCTTTTCCCTCAAGCGCCTGAAAAGGGCGATTGCGCGACGGCCGCGTGTCGGATCGCAAACAATTCCGCTCATCCAGCCCCGCTAGGATCGGTTTTTTCAATCGAACGATAGAAGATCGCCCGGCAAGGGTGGCGATCCGTTCCGGGAGGACCACAGACACTATGGCCAGTGACATCGAAATCGCCCGCGCGGCACGCATGAAGCCGATCTCCGAGATCGGCGCCAGGCTCGGCATCCCGCCGGAAGCCCTGGAGAATTACGGCTCGACCAAGGCCAAGGTCCGCTCCGACTTCATCTCCACGCTGTCCGACCGCCCGGACGGCAAGCTGGTGCTCGTCACCGCGATCAATCCGACACCGGCCGGCGAAGGCAAGACGACGACGACCGTCGGGCTCGGCGACGGGCTCAACCGGATCGGCAAGAAGGCGGCCATCTGCCTGCGCGAGCCCTCGCTCGGCCCCTGTTTCGGCATGAAGGGGGGCGCGGCCGGCGGCGGTTATGCGCAGGTGGTGCCGATGGAGGACATCAACCTCCACTTCACCGGCGACTTCCACGCGATCACCTCGGCGCACAACCTTCTCTCCGCGCTGATCGACAACCACATCTACTGGGGCAACGCGCTCGCGATCGACCAGCGCCGCATCACCTGGCGCCGCGTCATGGACATGAACGACCGGGCGCTGCGCCAGATCGTCTCGTCGCTCGGCGGCGTTGCCAACGGGTTTCCGCGCGAATCCGGCTTCGACATCACCGTCGCCTCGGAGATCATGGCGATCCTGTGCCTGGCGCGCGACCTCGCCGACCTGCAGGCGCGGCTCGGCAACATCATCATCGGCTATCGCCGCGACCGCACCGCCGTGACGGCGCGCGACCTGGAGGCCGACGGCGCGATGACCGTCCTCCTGAAGGAGGCGATGCAGCCGAACCTGGTGCAGACGCTGGAAAACAATCCCGCCTTCATCCATGGCGGCCCCTTCGCCAACATCGCCCATGGCTGCAACTCGGTGATCGCCACGAAGACGGCGCTCAAGCTCGCCGACTACGTGGTCACCGAGGCCGGCTTCGGCGCCGATCTCGGGGCGGAGAAGTTCTTCGACATCAAGTGCCGCAAGGCCGGCCTTTCCCCTTCCGCCGTCGTCATCGTCGCCACCATCCGGGCGCTGAAGATGAATGGCGGCATCGGCAAGGACGCGCTCGGCCGGGAAGATGTTGCGGCGCTGACGCGCGGCTGCGTCAATCTCGGCCGCCATATCGAGAACCTGAGCCTGTTCGGCGTGCCGGTCGTCGTGGCGATCAACCACTTCGTCTCCGACACGGATGCGGAAGTGGCCGCGGTCCAGGCCTATGCGGCCGAACAGGGCGTTACGGCAGTGCTTTGCCGGCACTGGGCGGACGGGTCGGCCGGCACGGAGAAGCTGGCGGAAAAGGTGGTCGAGCTCGTCGAGGCGGACACCGCCCGTTTCGCGCCGCTCTATGACGATGCGCTGCCGCTCTTCGACAAGATCGAGACGGTTGCCCGGAAGATCTACCGGGCCGGCGAGGTCGTCGCCGACAAGTCGGTGCGCGACCAGCTGGCCAAGTGGGAGGCGGACGGGTTCGGCCACCTGCCGGTGTGCATGGCAAAGACGCAGTATTCCTTCTCCACCGACCCGAGCCTTCGCGGCGCGCCGGAGGGCCACGCGGTGCCGGTGCGCGAGGTACGGCTTTCCGCCGGCGCCGGCTTCGTTGTCGCCATCTGCGGAGAGATCATGACCATGCCGGGCCTGCCCAGGGTGCCTTCGGCCAACCACATCCGCCTCGACGACAACGGGCATATCGAGGGGCTGTTCTAGAAAAAGAGCGCCCGAACCGGCACGTCCCGCTCTTTCCGAAATCGGAAAGTTCCCTTTTTGTTCCTTTCGGCTATACTCCCTCGCGTCGCAACCGGGAGGAGAAGGCCATGGCCGGGCAGCAGGAGAAATTCACGCGGCTGAAGGCGCTGCACGAGACGGATGGCGCCTTCGTCATTCCCAACCCGTGGGATGCCGGATCGGCCCGTCTTCTGGCCAGCCTTGGCTTCGAGGCGCTTGCCACGACAAGCGCCGGGTTCGCCTTCTCAAGGGGTAAGCGGGATTCCTTTGCCGGCCTTGCCCGGGAGGAGGTTCTCGGGAACGCCGCCGAGATCGTCGCCGCGACGGAGCTTCCCGTTTCCGCCGATCTGGAGGACGGTTTCGGGACGGCACCGGAGGCCTGCGCCGAGACGATCCGCATGGCCTGCGAGACCGGCCTTGTCGGCGGTTCGATCGAGGATGCGACGGGCGATGCGGATGCACCGATCCACACGTTCGCCCTTGCGGTCGAGCGCGTCCAGGCGGCGGCGGAGGCTGCCCGCGACCTGCCGTTCGTGCTGACGGCAAGGGCCGAGAATCACTTGTGGGGGCGGCCTGACCTCGACGACACGATCCGCCGGCTTCAGGCCTTTTCGCAAGCAGGCGCCGATGTCCTCTACGCCCCCGGCCTTCCCGATATCGAGGCGATCCGGACCGTTTGCGATGCCGTGGACAAGCCGGTCAACGTGGTGATGGGCTTGAGGGGCAAGAGCTATTCCGTCGCCGAGCTGGCGGCAGCCGGCGTGAAGCGCATCAGCGTCGGGGGCTCGTTCGCGCGGGCCGCGCTCGGCGCCCTGATGCGCGCGGCGGAGGAGGTCAAAACGTCGGGCACGTTCACCTATGCCGACGACGCCCTTCCCGACGCGGTCGCCAGCCGGCTGATGTCGCAGGAAAGGCCCGCCGCGAGGTCGTGAGGGATGCGTGGCTATGACTTCTACGTCTACATTCTGGCCAGCGGCGTTGGCGGCACGCTCTATACGGGCGTCACCAATGATCTTGCTCGCCGCGTTTCCGAGCATCGTGACAAGGTGGCAGCGTCCTTCACAAGCCGCCACCGGGTCACCCGCCTCGTGTATTTCGAGCATCACACCGATATCGAAGCTGCCATAGCGCGCGAAAAGCGGATCAAACGCTGGAAGCGGGCCTGGAAGACGAGACTTGTCGAGGAGCACAACCAAGACTGGCGCGACCTGTTTCACGGGCTCCCATAGCCGCCCACGGCGCCTTGCCAGGCGCCGCCCTCACAGGGGTGTCATCCCGGTTCCGGCACAGCCGGAGACCGGGAACCAGTATCCGCCGAGGCCGACGGTTCAGGCCAGTGCACAACAACCACCTTCAGCGGATACTGGATGCCTGCCTTCGCAGGCATGACAGCGGAGCAGGTGGCAGGAACGGGCCGCGTAGCCGCGCTGCAAGCCGTCCGGCATGACGGGAGAGCGTATTTCCCTCACCTGCCGAGACTGGCGGAAACGACGAGATCGGCGGCGGCCGGCGAACAGGCGATCGGCGTGTCGTGCAGGATGGCCAGCCGGGTCAGCGCCATCAGGTCGACATCGCTGGCGTGGTGGCCATGCGGATCGGCGAAGAAGATCACCGCGTCGAGTTCGCCCGTGGCGATCAGTGCGCCGAGCTGCTGGTCGCCGCCATGGGAGCCGCGCTGCAGCCGCTGGATGGCAAGGCCCGGCACGGCGTCGAGAAGCATGGCGCCGGTGCCCCCCGTCGAGATCAGCTTCTGCCGGCGCAGGATGTCGGCATGGCGGGCCACCCAGGCGCGCAGGTGCGACTTGCGGGCGTTGTGGGCGACCAGCGCGATGCGGCGCGGCGCGGTCGACATGCGCCGGGCGGCGAGCGTCAGCGACAGGATGGCCCGCACCTGGGCCCCTAGCCCCTCCTCGGTGGTGGCGAACTGTCCCTTGAGTGCCGCCGTGCCAACGGTGAAGCCCGCGGCGCCCGCCTCCGCCACCTGGGCGATCCGCTCCGCCCGGTCGATGCTGCCGGCCATGATCACCGGCTTGTCGCAGGCGGCACACACGCTGCGCATCAGCTCCGGCACGTTGCCGGCGAAGCGATAGGCGAGCAGGTCGAGGCCGTGCACGCTTTCCAGCTCGGTGAGCGCGCGGGCGCTTTGCGTGATCGTCTCGACCGATCCGGCAAGAACGCTCGGATGACCGACGATCTCGCCGGGAAACGGATAGTAGCGGATCGGATGGGCCTTCAGCATCGGCGCCACGTCGGCCGCCCGCGTGCCGCCGAGCAGACAGTCGACCTCCAGCCCGATGGCCGCGCGCGCCGAACGCAGTTCGCTCTCGGCATCGAGGCTCACCACCTCCAGATAGACCCGTCCGCCGGCCGAGCGGATATCATGCGCCAGCGCTTTCAGCTCGTCGAACGGCAGGCCGACATCCTTGAAGCCGATATGGCGGGCGCCGCCGGCCAGCACCTCCTCCAGCCGCGCCCGGGCGTCGGGGACCGTGCTGTCGTCCTCGGTCAGCATGAAGATGAAGTCGAAGGCCATCGCCGGTTCCGTTCCTGTCTGTCACGCCTGTATCGGCACCCGTCACGGCGCGCCTGTCGCTCCCGCGACTCCGCATGTCGCATTGGAGATATCGACGGGAGGCGGCACAAACCAGTGTACTTGGAGCACCGGCCCAATAGGGCATGGAGCCTTTCCCTCGCGCAAGTGGAGCGCCGGATGTCGCAGGAAGACGATCTCGATCTCAGGTCGCTGTCGGACGAGGATCTCGTCGAGCAAATGCATGACGATCTCTATGACGGTCTCAAGGACGAGATCGTCGAGAGTGTCAACATCCTGCTGGAGCGCGGCTGGACGCCCTACGCGATCCTCACGGAAGCCCTTGTCGAGGGCATGCGCATCGTCGGCGTCGATTTCCGCGACGGCATCCTGTTCGTCCCCGAAGTGCTGATGTCGGCCAACGCCATGAAGGCGGGCATGGGCATCCTGCGGCCGCTGCTGGCCGAGACCGGCGCGCCGAAGGTCGGCAAAATGGTCATCGGAACGGTCAAGGGCGACATCCACGACATCGGCAAGAACCTCGTCTCGATGATGATGGAAGGCGCCGGGTTCGAGGTGATCGACATCGGCATCAACAATCCGGTGGAGAACTACCTGGCCGCCATCGAGGAGCACAAGCCGGACATCCTCGGCATGTCCGCCCTTTTGACCACGACCATGCCCTACATGAAGGTCGTCATCGACACGATGATCGAGAAGGGCATTCGCGACGATTACATCGTCATGGTCGGCGGTGCGCCGCTCAACGAGGAATTCGCCATGGCGGTCGGCGCCGACGCCTACGGGCGCGATGCTGCCGTGACCGTGGAACTCGCCAAGGAACTGATCGCCCGCCGGCACAACCAGCTGGCGGCACGCGCGGGATAAAGGACATGCTTTCGGGCGAGCAGGCAGACCGGATCGCCGACGCATCCCTCGCGGATGCGTCGCTTGCCCGCGAGAAGGTGCTGGTCATCGCCTGCGGTGCACTGGCCAACGAGATCCTCGCCATCACCCGCGCCAACGGGCTCTCGCATGTGGAGTTGCAATGCCTGCCGGCGCAGCTCCACAACCGCCCGGAGAAGATCCCCGAGGCCGTGCGCCGGGCAATCCACACCGCGCGCCCCGCCTATCGCCGCATCCTTGTGGGATACGGCGATTGCGGCACCGGCGGCCTGCTCGACAAGGTGATCGCCGAGGAAGGCGTCGAGCGTATCGAGGGGGCGCATTGCTACGCCTTTTTCGCCGGCCTCGACATCTTCGACCAGGAAGCCGAAGCCGCGCCCGGCACCTTCTACCTCACCGACTTCCTTGCCCGGCATTTCGAAACGCTTGTGGTTCGTCCGCTCGGCCTCGACGATCATCCCGAGCTGCGCGATGCCTATTTCAGCAACTACACGCGGCTGCTCTACCTGGAGCAGGCACCCGATCCGGCCATCGAGGCGCGGGCGCGCGCAGCGGCCGAACGGCTTGGCCTTGCCTATGACTTCCGGCGGACCGGCTACGGGTTGCTGGAGACCGCGCTGACCCGCCTGGCGGGCTGACGCTCCCGCTTTCCCCGGACCTGTTGCAGATGCGTCCTTGTGCCCGAAGCGGCCCGTGATAGAGATCGCCTCCCCGACCGCCAGGGCAGGTGATGCGGCGACAGCCGCAGGATCCGTCCAGCAAAGGCCGTCAGGAACAACCCTCTGTTTTCTCTCGCGACAAGCGACACAGGACGATCCCCGTGACCAATTTTTTCGAGACCCCCTTCAAGGGCAAGCTGCTCAGCGAGCAGGTGACGAACCCGAACATCATCGTCGGACGCTACAGCTACTATTCCGGCTACTATCACGGCCATTCGTTCGACGATTGCGCCCGCTACCTGATGCCGGACAGGGATGATGTCGACCGGCTGATCGTCGGCAGCTTCTGCTCGATCGGGACGGGCGCCACCTTCATGATGGCCGGCAACCAGGGCCACCGGCCGGAATGGGTCTCCACCTTTCCGTTCTTCTTCATGTCGGAGGAACCCGCCTTCGCCAATGCCGAGCTCGGCTATCTGCCGGCCGGCGACACGGTGGTTGGCAACGACGTGTGGATCGGCGCGGAAGCACTGATCATGCCCGGCATCCGCATCGGCGACGGTGCGATGATCGGAAGCCGGGCGGTCGTCACCAGGGACGTTGCCCCCTACGCCATCGTCGCCGGCAACCCCGCGCGCGAGATTCGCAAGCGCTTTGCCGACGAGGAGATCGCGATGCTGCTGGAAATGGCATGGTGGGACTGGCCGATCGAGCGCATCGAGCGGGAAATCCGGGCCCTGTGCTCCGCCGACATTGCCGGTCTCCACGCCCGCTGGAAGGCGGAGGCGGCAGACGCCACGCCCGGCTGACGCTGCCGCATGCGGCCAAGGCATCCCGATCGCGGCGCATTGTGCACGCCCGTCCGCTCCGAAAGATCCGGGCGGGCGTTTCGCCTTTCCGCCCCGTCGCCGGCTTTGCAGTCTTCGCCGGAACGACATGTGGCGAAAAAGCGGCCAGCCACGCACGGATACTTTACGCCCAAGAATAACCGCGACGAGACCCCTGTCGTTTTCAGGACCGCCCGTGTCGTCTGTGCACCGATGAGCTTGGCGCGCAAAGGCATCATGATGCTTGAAAGGCGCCGGATGGCGGCGCCGAAACGTGTGTTCGGAGCGGCACCGTGGCGCAGAAAACCATCGTCTACTGGCGGGACATACCGGCGCAGGTGCTGGTCAAGGCCGGCCGAAAGAGCGCCCGCCGTGAACTGCCCGAGCAGTTCATCCAGGCCATCGACCGCTGCGCCATGCGCGTCGGCGCCAGGGACAGCGACGCCTATCTCGCCGAATGGCGGCGCGGCGATCCGCAGCCCGTCGGCGACGACCTGGAGGCGGAAGCCGAACAGGCGCTGACCGCCCTGCTTGCCGCCTATCCCGCCGACCGTCTCAAGGCGCTCGTCACGGCCCAGGGCCATGACACCGCCCAGGACGGAGCGGGCATTTCCTCCCCCGACCCCTCGCATACGGGACAAGCGACATGACGGATCCCCGCCTGAACGACCTGGGGTGCTTCGCCGCCTCGACCGAAATGTCGCCGCGCCAGGTGGTCGAGAAGCCGGAGCTGCTCGCCCTGATCCCGATGGGAACGCGGGTCTACCTGACCGACCTCGGCAATGTCGGCGAGGACGACATCATCCGCGCCGCGCGCCGTGTCACCGATGCCGGGCTCGTCGCCGTGCCGCACATGGCGGCGCGCCGCTATGCCTCCTTCGCCGCCTTCGAGACGCGGCTGACCCGGCTGGTGACGGAAGCCGGCGTGCGGGACGTGCTGGCGGTGGCCGGCGAGGCGCCTGCGCCCGGCCCGATCCGTTCCTCGGTCGAGATGATCGAGACCGGCCTGTTCGACCGGCTGGGGATCGCACGTATCGGCGTTGCGGGCCATCCGGAAGGAGCCCCCGACATCCCGCGCGAGACGATCCGTGCCTTCCTGATGCGCAAGCACGAGCTTGCCGAGCAGAGCGATGCCCGCTTCCACATCGTCACCCAGTTCGGTTTCGACCCGCACAAGGTCAATCTCTGGCTCGACGAGATCGCCGCCTGGGGCAATCGCTTCCCCGTCCATATCGGCGTCGCCGGCCCGGCCAAGATGACGACCCTGATCAAGTATGCCGCCTTTGCCGGCGTCGAGAACTCCCTCGCCTTCCTCAAGAAGCGCGGCGGGGCGGTGGTATCGATGCTCGCGGGCTACGATCCCGAGACGATGCTGGCGCCGCTGGAGGCGCGCGTGCAGACGCGCCCGCATACCCAGCTCCAGCAGATCCACGTGTTCCCGTTCGGCGGACTGACCAAGACCGCCGACTGGCTCGCTGCCCGCGGCAGCTGGTCCCATGCCGGCGCCGGCTCCCATCCGTTTCCTGCAGAGGTAGCGCAATAATGACCAGAACCATCGTGGCCTCGGCCACGCGCGAGATCATCATCGGCTTCGACCAGCCCTTCTGCGTGATCGGCGAGCGGATCAACCCCACGGGGCGCAAGAAGCTCGCTGCCGAGATGGCCGCAGGCGATTTCTCGACGGTGGAACGGGACGCGCTGGCACAGGTGGCGGCGGGCGCGACCATGCTCGACGTCAATGCCGGTGTCACCGCCGTCAACCCGAACGAGACCGAGCCGCCGCTTCTGGTGAAGACGCTGGAGATCGTGCAGGGCCTCGTCGACGTGCCTCTTTCCATCGACAGCTCCGTGACCGCGGCGATCGAGGCGGGCCTCAGGGTCGCCAAGGGACGCCCGCTGGTCAATTCCGTCACCGGCGAGGAGGAGAAGCTCGAGGCGATCCTGCCGCTGGTGAAGAAGTACAACGTGCCGGTCGTTGCCATTTCCAACGACGAGACGGGCATTTCGGAAGACCCGGACGTGCGCTTCGAGGTGGCGCGGAAGATCGTCCAGCGCGCCGCCGACTATGGCATCCCGGCCCATGACATCGTCGTCGACCCGCTGGTCATGCCGATCGGCGCAATGGGGACAGCGGGCCGCCAGGTGTTCCAGCTGCTGCGCCGCCTGCGCGAGGAGCTGAAGGTCAACACGACCTGCGGGCTGTCCAACATCTCCTTCGGCCTGCCGCACCGGCACGGCATCAATGCCGCCTTCATCCCGATGGTGATCGGCGCGGGCATGACCAGCGCGATCATGAACCCCTGCCGTCCGCAGGAAATGGAGGCCGTGCGCGGCGCCAACGTCCTGAGCGGCAACGACCCCAACTGCTCCGACTGGATCATGACCTATCGCGACTACAAGCCGGGCGCGGAGACCGGTCCGGCGGCGGCTCCGGGCGGCGGCTCCGGACGGCGCGGCGGGCGCGAGGGGCGCAGGCGGGCAAGCGTCTGAGCGAGGGCAACCGGCTCCCTCCCGGCAGCAAAGTGAAGGCAAAAGCGCGCGCATGACAGAACGTCCCGGAACGGCGAGGATTGTCTTCCAGCCGAGCGGCCGACGGGGAAATTTCCCGGTCGGCACGCCGTTGCTCGATGCCGCCCGCGCGCTTGGCGTCTACGTGGAATCGGTCTGCGGCGGGCGCGGTATCTGCGGCCGCTGCCAGGTCTCGGTCTCCGAAGGCGCCTTCGCCAAGGAAAAGCTGACGAGCTCAGCGGAGCACCTTGGCCCCGTCACCGAGGCCGAGGCCCGCTACGCGCGGCTGCGCGAGCTTGCCAGCGACCGCCGCCTCTCCTGCCAGGCGACGATCCAGGGCGACATGGTGGTCGATGTCCCGACGGATGCCCAGACCAACCGCCAGGTGGTGCGCAAGCGCGCCGAAAACGTCACCATCATACCGGACAGCACCGTCCGGCTGGTGACGGTCACCGTCAGCGAACCGGACATGGAGCAGCCGCTTGGCGATGCCGACCGGCTGCTGGCGGCGCTGATCGCGGAAAGCGGCGAGAGCGGGCTTTCCCTCGATGCCGGCCTGCTGTCGCGCGTCCAGGCGACCCTGCGCAAGGGCAAGTGGACCGTCACCGCCGCGATCTGGCGCGACGATACCCATCCGCCACGCGTCATCGCCCTGTGGCCAGGCGAAAAGCAGACCGTCTACGGGCTCGCCGTCGATATCGGCTCGACCACCATCGCCGCGCATCTGTGCGACCTGCGCAACGGTCGCACCGTGACCTCGGCCGGCACATCGAACCCGCAGATCCGCTTCGGCGAGGATCTGATGTCGCGGGTGTCCTATGTCCAGATGAACCCGACGCGCCTGCCGGATCTCGTTGCAACCGTCCGCGCGGCGGTCGACGCGCTGGTGGCGAAACTCGTCGCCGACGTGGGCGCGACGCGCGAGGACGTGGTCGACGCGGTCTTTGTCGGCAACCCGATCATGCATCACCTCTTCCTCGGCATCGACCCGACCGAACTTGGCGGCGCGCCTTTCGCGCTGGCGGTGTCGGGCGCAGTGCACACGCGCGCCGTCGATGTCGGGCTGGAGCTCAATCCCGGTGCGCGGGTCTACATGCTGCCTTGCATTGCCGGCCATGTCGGCGCGGACGCCGCCGCGGCGGCACTCTCCACCCGCCCCTTCGAGGCCGAGGCGATGACGCTCGTCGTCGACATCGGCACCAACGCGGAGATCCTGCTCGGCAATCGCGAACGGCTGCTGGCGGCAAGTTCGCCGACCGGTCCCGCCTTCGAGGGCGCCGAGATTTCCTGCGGCCAGCGCGCCGCGCCCGGCGCCATCGAGCGCATCCGCATCGACCCGGAAACGCTGGAGCCGCGCTTCAAGGTGATCGGCCTCGACGAATGGTCGGACGACCCGGAATTCGCGGAAAAGAAGGACCAGGTCGGCGTCACCGGCATTTGCGGATCGGGCATCATCGAGGCAGTGGCCGAGCTCTATCTTGCCGGCGTGATCACCACGGACGGCCTGATCGACGGCGCGCTTGCGGCGCGCTCGCCGCGCGTCGTCCAGAAGGGGCGCACCTATGCCTATGTAGTGGCGAGCGAGGGCATCGAGCTGACCATCGGGCAGACCGACATCCGCGCCATCCAGCTCGCCAAGGCGGCGCTCTATGCCGGCGTCAAGCTGCTCTCCGACAAGCTCGGCAACCCGGAGATCGAGCGTATCCGGCTCGCCGGCGCCTTCGGCAGCTACATCGACACGAAATATGCGATGATCCTGGGACTGATCCCCGATTGCGACCTCGCCGAGGTATCCGGCATCGGCAATGCCGCCGGCACCGGCGCGCGCATGGCGCTGGTCAATCGCGGCGAACGGCGCACGATCGAGCGGGTGGTGCGGGAGATCGAGAAGATCGAGACGGCGCTGGAGCCGAAGTTCCAGGAGCATTTCGTCAACGCCATGGCGATCCCCAACAAGGTCGATCCCTTCCCCCGCCTGCGCCAGGCGGTCACCCTGCCGGAGCCGCGCCAGGCATCCGAACCCGGCGACGGCGAGGAGGACGGCACGCGCCGCCGCCGGCGCCGACGGGGATAGGGGAGTTCCCGGTGGTTAGGTCCGTCAGCGGCTGTCGCCGTCGAAGATCCACCGGCGCTGGTTCCAGATCTTTTCGCCGATCATGCAATCGTAGGGCGCCTCGTTGCCAAGCTGGACGGGCGTGATCCGCTCGCCGCCGACATAACCGGCCGGCACGATGCGTGCCGGCTGAGCGCCAGGACGACGCCAGGGATCGCGCGGCATGTCGGGTGCCAGCCCGCCGATCTCCAGCACCAGCTTGCGCCGGACAGCCTCGGCGAACTGGTCCCAGCCATTGACCGGGATCATGAAGCTGCCGGGGCCGCCGATCACGCAGTGGCGGTAATACTCGTCGAGATCGTCGATGCCGAAGAGCATGCCGGCGCCGTCTCTTGTCATCATCGGCAGGCCGTTGATGGTGATGCCCTTGCCGATCGCCCGGTCCCGCTCCAGGGTCACGGGCAGGCCCTGGTTGTTGGGCCCGTCGCCCGAGACGTCGATGACCTGGCGCTCGGACGGATATGGCGCCGCCTCGACAAGGGCGATGCCGCGTGCAATGGCGCCGGAGATCGACGTGCGCCGCTCGCCCCGGCTGTCCTCCTCCATAAGCCGGTCGGAAACGGCCTGGGCATCAGCCGCCGTCTCAATCAGCGTCCAGGGCTGGATCTCGCGGGTGTGGCGGTCGGCCGCCCATTCGAAGATCGTTATCGCGATCCGCCCATGGGCGCCGCCGAAAATCGCCCGCAGCACTTCCGGACTGACGATCGCCTCGGCATAGCCCCTTCGCTGGATGCGCAATTCCTCGAGCGACATCGAGCGGGACACGTCGACCGCCAGAACCAGCGCCACGTCGACGGGCGGCTGGCCGCGCTGCTGCGAAAGGGCCGGCGGCGGCACGACAAGGGTCGCGGCGATGGCAGTCACCACGGCGAGGATCGAGGACGGAAGCGGACTTTTCCACCACATGCCCCAAGGGTAGTCGAGTTCGCGCCGCGCGCCACGGCAAAGTTTTGCTCAAGCGGAACAAACGCCCGGCGATTGCTTCCGCCAAAGCGCGCCTGCCAGGTGAGCCCCCTGCCCCGGAGCGGGCCTTTCGGCCGGCCCGGAGGAAGAGAAGAGGTTGGCAGGCGTTCCGGTTCACACCTTCATCAGCTTGAGGGCGACCTTGTTCAACGCCTCGAGCATTGCATCGGCCGAACCGCCGGCATGAGCGCTGTCCAGGATCTGGAGGATCTCGCGGAACTGCTCCAGTTCCTTGCCCGCCACGTCAAGCGTCAGCGGCTGGTCGTCATAGGTCTCGACGAAGAGCTGGGCGGCCCGGGAAACGAGCAGCCATGCGGCGGCATTCGCCGGATCGTCGGTGATGCGGCCGCGGGCGTCGCGCGCGCAGGCTTCGAAGCCGCGGACACTCGCCGCCTGTTCGTTCAGACCATTCGCAAGCTCAATGAACATATGGCACTCCTTTGACAAAGGTCTCTTGCCGGCAGACCTGCCGGCCGTCAGGAAATGTCGGGCGTGACGCTCCAGTGAAGCGGCACCATGGGATCGAAAACGGTTACGGATCCCTCCCCCGTATCGATCTTGTCCGGGAAGGCAACAGGCGCGTCCTGCCGCTTCAGCGTGATCCGCCCCTCGTTGGGCGGCAGGCGATAGAAGGCCGGCCCGTTCAGCGACGCGAAGGCCTCAAGCCGGTCGAGCGCGCCCTCCTCCTCGAAGACATGGGCAAGGCACGAGACGGCGTTCGGCGCGGTGAAGATGCCGGCGCAGCCGCAGGCGCTCTCCTTCAGCGGATCGGTATGGGGGGCGGAGTCCGTGCCGAGGAAGAAGCGCGGATCGCCGGAGGTCGCGGCCGCGCGCAGCGCCAGCCGGTGCTCCTCGCGCTTGGCGACGGGCAGGCAGTAGTAATGCGGCCGGATGCCGCCGGCGAGGATCGCGTTGCGGTTGATCATCAGGTGATGAACCGTGATCGTCGCGGCCATGTCGCGCTCCTGCGCGCGGACATAGTCGGCACCGTTGCGCGTGGTGACATGTTCCATCACGACACGCAGGCCCGCGATGCGGCGGCGGAGCGGATCGAGAACCGTCTCGATGAACACCGCCTCGCGGTCGAAGATGTCGATCTCCGGGTTCGTCACCTCGCCATGCACACAAAGCGGCAGGCCGATCTCGGCCATCCGCTCCAGCACCGGGGTGACCTTGTCGATGTCGCGCACGCCGGCATGCGAATTGGTCGTCGCACCGGCCGGGTACAGCTTCACCGCCTTGATGAGCCCGTCCCGGAAGCCAGCCTCGACGTCGGCGGCATCTGTGTCTTCGGTCAGGTACAGCGTCATCAGCGGCGTGAAATCATGCCCTTCGGGGAGCGATGCCACGATGCGCTGCCGATAGGCCTCGGCCTGGGCGGTGGTCACCACCGGCGGCACCAGGTTGGGCATGATGATCGCGCGGGAGAAATGCGCGGACGTGTGCGGCAGCACGCCGGCAAGCATCCCCCCGTCACGCAGGTGCAGATGCCAGTCGTCAGGCTTGGTGATGGTCAGCTGGTTCATGGTGTATCCGTCAGATACTGGTGGAGTATGTCGGTCGCAGACAGCAGGTCCGGCAGTTCCATCGCCTCCTGCGGATTGTGCGAGCCGTTGCGATTCCTCACGAATACCATGCCTGCCGGCACCCCTGCGGCGGAAAACACCGCGGCGTCGTGACCGCCGCCGCTGGCCATCACGAACGGCTCCTGGCCGGCCTCCTGCATCGCGGCGGAAAGTCCGGAGACGAGGGCGGGGTCGCAAAGCGCCGGCTCGACGCGCAATTCCTCGTCGAGCTCGAAGCGCACCTTCCGGTCCCGCTCGATCTGCGCCATCTCGGCCTTGAGCAGGTCGCGCATCTCGTCGAGCACCCGCGCGCTCTGGCTGCGCAAATCGAGGCTGAAGGAAATCTGGTCGGGGATGCGCGTCATCGCATGCATCTTCGGATCGGTCCCGACGATGCCGCTGGTCAGCACCAGGTCGTCGCCCTTGGCAAGGATGGTCGCCCAGCTCTCGTCGAGCCGCACCAGAAGATCGGCCATGGCGAGAACCGGATCGCGGCGGAAGGCACGCGGCACGGCGCCGGAATGCCCTGCCTCGCCGAGGCAGCGCACGGACCGGTAGCGGATGTTGCCGCGAATGCCGGAGACGACGGCGGCCGGAATGCCCTTGCCCACAAGCAGCGGGCCCTGCTCGATATGCAGTTCAAGATAGGCTGCGACCCGGGACAGGTCCATCAGCGGCCGGCCGGCGCGCACCGGCGCCATGTCGATCCGGAGCGCATCCATATGCGCATCAAGCGTGCGGCCGTCGCCCTTGTGGCATGCCTTCAGCTCGGAGGCCGCAAGCGTGCCGGTCAGCGCCTTGGAGCCGATATAGCAGGGACCGAACCAGGCGCTTTCCTCGCCGCGCATGGCAAGCACATGAACGGGGGCGGAAAAACGCGTCCCCCGCCGCTTGGTCCTGAGAAGGCAGAGCAGGCCGGCGACGACGCCCGCCAGACCGTCGAAGTTGCCGCCGAAGGGAACACTGTCGACATGCGAGCCGATGAGCGTGTAGCGCTCGGCCTCGCGATCTCCCGGCAGGCAGAAATTGGCGTTAAGGCCCTTGTCGTACCAGACCTCCAGCCCCTCGCGGCGGGCGAAGTCCTCCAGGAATGCGAGGGTACGCGTCTCGATGTCAGAGAAGGCCG
Source organism: Stappia sp. (assembly GCF_965276915.1). Taxonomy (GTDB): domain Bacteria; phylum Pseudomonadota; class Alphaproteobacteria; order Rhizobiales; family Stappiaceae; genus Stappia. Next base: position 2,626,880 of record NZ_OZ255709.1, on the reverse strand, counting down.
GGCGGCTGACCCCCTCCACATCCGGCGAGAACCCGGCGATTTCCCCGAAGAGGAAACCGGCGATGCGCAACTCCTCCGCGCGGTCGTCGAGCGCGGGCTTGCGCAGCGCGGTCACGGCGCCGCCTCCATGAAGACGACGCCCTCCTTCTGCTCCTCGTCGATCACGGTGCCGATCAGGTCGCGGACGGAGGCGAGCTTCTCGCGCTCCAGGTAGCGCTCCAGCTCGGCAATGATCGTCACCATCGCGGTGGGATTGATGAAGGTGGCGGTGCCGACCTGCACGGCGCTGGCACCGGCGATCAGGAACTCGATGACGTCCTCGGCCGTGGAGATGCCGCCGCAGCCGATCACCGGGATGGTGGTCGACTTGGCGCATTGATAGGCCATGCGCAACGCGATCGGCTTCAGCGAGGGACCGGAGAGCCCGCCCATCAGGTTGCCGAGCTTCGGCCGGCGGCTGCGGATGTCGATCGCCATCGCGAGCAGCGTGTTGGCGACCACCAGCGCATCGGCGCCGCCCTCCTGCGCCGCGCGCGCCACTTCCGGCGTCTCGCCCGTGTTCGGCGTGAGCTTGGCCCAGAGCGGCAGGTGGGTCGCCTTGCGCAGCTTGCGCATCACGTCATAGGTCGAGGAGGGGCGGATGGCGAAGGCCTTGCCGTCCTCCTCGATGTTCGGGCAGGAGATGTTGACCTCGATGGCGGCCACGCCCTCCACCGTCACTTCCGAGCACAGGCGGGCGAAGTCGTCCGCCGTGTTGCCGGAGATCGAGACGACGAGCGGCGTTTCGTAAGCGCGATAGAACGGCACGACCTTGTCGAGGAAGGCGCCAACGCCCTTGCTCGGAATGCCGATGGAATTCAGCATCGAGCCGCCCACCTCGCACACGCGCGGCGTCGGATTGCCGTCGCGCAGGTCGGCCGTGATCGTCTTGGTCACATGCGCGCCGAGGCACTCAATGTCGAAGACCTCGGCGAGCTCCTCCGAGAAGGTGCCCGAGGCCGGCATGATCGGGTTCTTGAGCCTCAAGCCGGCAACGTCGATCGACAGGTCTACCATGGCATCGCCTCCTGAATGTCGAAGACGGGGCCTTCGCGGCAGACGCGCAGCTGCACGGTCTTGTCGCCCTTGCGGAACGGCCGCACGCAGCAGTGGCACATGCCAAGCCCGCAGGCCATCTGCTGCTCCAGCGCGATCTCGCCGGGAATGTCGTGGCGCTTGCCGATCTTCTGAAGCAGGGTCAGCAGGCGGTTGGAACCGCAGGTGTAGAACGCATCGACGCCCTCGCCCGCGACCATCTCCTCGATAAGAGTTTCCAGATGGGGAATGGCCGAGGTGCCGTCGACGTCGGTGACCGGCACGATCGTCGCGCCCAGCTCGCGGAAATAGTCGATCGACATCAGGACGTCGGGGTGGCGGGCGCTGCAGATCGCGGTCAGGTGCCTGCCGAGGCGCCGCGCCTCCAGCGCCAGCGGGGCGAGCGTCGCCAACCCGACGCCGCGGGCGACGAGCACGAGGCGCTGCCAGTCGTCCTCGATGCGGAAGCCCTGGCCGAGCGGACCCATCACGTTGAGCGATCCACCGGGCGAAAGCCGCGACAGCCCCCGCGTGCCGGCACCCGTCACCTTGTAGAGGAAATGCAGCTCGCCCTTTTCCGGGTAGAAGCCGTAGATGCTCATCGGCCGGCGCAGATAGGGCGTCTCGCCGCCAAGCGCCGGGCACAGCAGGTTGAAGAACTGTCCGGCGCGGCAAAGCTCGAGCATTTGGCGCGGGGCCTCCAGCACCAGGCGCATGTATTCGCCGTTCACCGGATCATTGGCGAGCACCGTCAGGTCTCTTTCGAAAACGACGGGTTCCGCCCGCCCGCCGATGGCGGACGCAGGTTTCGTCAGCGCATTGGTCATCCGAACACCAGATTGGGCAGGAAGGTGGAGATCGACGGGATGTAGGTGATGATCGCAAGCGCCACGAGATTGGCGATCACGAACGGCCATATCCCGGAAATGATCGTCATCACCGGCTTGCCGAGGGTGGAGGAAGCAACGAACAGATCGAGCCCGAAGGGCGGCGTGATCATGCCGGCCGAGATGTTCAGCGTGACGATCATGCCGAAATGCACCGGGTCGATGCCCATCGCGGTAGCCACCGGATAGAGCGGCGGCACGAGGATCAGCAGCGCCGAGTTCGGGTCGATGAACATGCCGGCAATCAGGAAGACCACGTTGACCACCAGAAGGAAGACGATCGGTCCGGCGTCGACGGCGGCGAGGAATTCAAGAATCTGGGCCGGAACCTGCGCCAGCGTGATGAAATAGGAGAGCAATCCGCCGAGCGCGAGCAGGATGAAGATGATGGCGGTGGAGACCGCCGCCCGCTCGGTCACCTTGAACAGCCTTGCAAGCGTCAGTTCGCGGAAGACGACAAGCTCGACGAAGATCGCGTAGACGACGCTGACGGCGGCGGCCTCGGTCGGGGTGAAGACGCCCGAATAGATACCGCCGAGAATGATCACCGGCATGCCGAGCGCCCAGCCCGCGTGCCAGACGGCGCGCGCGCGCTCGCCCCAGGAGGTGCGCTCGCCGGCCGTGACGCCGCTGCGACGCGCCTCGACGGCGACCATCACGGCGAAGACCAGGCCAAGCACGAGACCGACCGCCATGCCGGCGACGAAGAGGCGTGCGACCGAGGTCCCGGTCATCCAGCCATAGATGATGAAGGTGATGGAGGGCGGGATCAGCAGCGCCGTCTCGGCGCTGGAAGCGATCAGGCCGAGCGAGAACTTCTCGCTGAAGCCGGCCTTGCGCATCTCCGGATAAACGAGGCGCCCCATGGCGGCGACCGTTGCCGGCGCCGAGCCCGAGACCGAGCCGAAGGCCATCGAACCGCCGACGATCGTGTAGCCGATGCCACCCTTGCGATGGCCTAGCAGCGACTGGACGAGGCCGGTCAGGCGCTTTGCGATCTGGCCCTCGCCCATCAGCTCGGCCGCAAGGATGAAGAAGGGAATGGCGAGCAGGGTCGAGTGGTTGATGCCACCGACAACCTTCTGCACCACGACCGGGTCGGGCAGCGTGCCGTAGAAGATCTGCTTGACCAGCAGCGCCGGCACGCCAAGCACGAGAAACATCTCGAAGCCCGCGACCAGCAACATCACGGCCAGCGCAACAATGAGGATAAGAAGGATCATGCCTCGTCGGGCTCCCGTGACGGTGTGCGCTCGATCAACCCGAAAAAGCTCAGCAGGTAGCGCAGGGCGAGCAACCCGAAGCCGACCATGGGGGCGACGTAGATCCAGCCCATCTGCAGGCCGAGCGTCGGGCTTTTCTGGCCGGACCCGAAGACGAAGAGGGTCATCTTCCAGCCGAGCCAGACCACATAGAGCGCGAAGAGAAACCCGACGGCGTCGATGATCCGGCGGACCGGAAGGCCGGTGGCGGCGGCGATGCGCTCGCGCCAGGTGTCGACGGCGACATGCCGGCCGATCTCCAGCGCATAGCCGATGGCGAGAAAGACCAGGTAGAGGTTCATCAGCCGCACCGCTTCCTCGATCCAGCCGAGGCTGGTGGCAAGGGGGCTGCCCGAGGCGCGCACGACGACATTGACGAAGTAGAGACCCACCATCGTCAGGAATATCAGGACCAGCGCCGACCGCTCTACGGTGCGCAGGATCGAGAGGGCATTGCGCATTGATTGTCTCCGGAAATCCGCTGGAGGGACCGACCTGCCCGCCGACAAGCGGCGGGCAGGAGGGGCAGAGACGGGCGCGGTCCGGGCCGCGCCCGCATGCGGGAGTGCCGGCGGTTACTTGGTCGCCGCGGCGTATTCCTGCTCGTACAGAAGGACGAGCTGCAGGCCTTCCTCGGCGGCGCCCTGCACATAGGCGTCGCGGGCGGGCGGATACATCGCCTCGCGGAAGGCGACCTTCTCCTCGGCGGAGAGTTCGCGAACGTCGACGCCGGCGGCCTTGATCTCCTCAAGCGAGGCGGCGACAGCGGCCTTCTTGTGGGCGATGAGATCGGGGATCACTTCGGCGAAGGCCTCGGTGATGACCGTGCGATGCTCTTCCGGCAGGCTGGACCAGAAGGTCGGGTTGAAGAGGATCACGTCCTCCATCGCGCCGTGGTTGGAGACGACGAGATGCTTCTGCACCTCGTAGAACTTCATCGCCCGGATGGTGTCGAGCGGGTTTTCCTGGGCATCGACCACGCCGGTCTGCAGCGAGGTGTAAAGCTCGCCGAAGGGCAGCGCGATGGCCGAGGCACCGACCGCCTTGAACTGCTCGATCAGGATGTTGGAATCCATCACGCGGAACTTCTGGCCGGAAAAGTCCTCCATCGACGCCAGCGGCTTGTTGGAGGTGAAATTCTTCTTGCCGTTCGGCCACAGCATCAGGCACTCGACGCCGCGGCTGTCGAAGGAATCGCACAGCGCCTGGCCGAACGCACCGGAGCGCAGGGCCTGGGCCTTGTCGTCGTCCTCGGGCAGCAGGAAGGGAATGTCGAGGATCGAGATGGCCGGGTTGAAGCCGCCGAGGAAGGCGGCCGGGGCCACCGTCGCCTCGAGCGAGCCGAGCTGGACGCCCTCGGTCATCTCGCGCTGTCCGCCGAGCTGGCCTTGCGGGAAGATCTGGAATTCGACCGCACCGCCGGTGCGCTCGGCGACCAGTGCGGCGACCTTCTCCAGATGCACGTGGCGCGACTGCTGCGTCGATTCCAGATGGCCGATCTTGGCGGTGAAATCCGCCGCGAAGGCGCCGGAGGACAACGCGACGCCGGCAACGGCAAGGACGGCCGTGGCGGCCAGCTTGCGGATTGCAGGCTTTCCGATTGTATGTGTCATAGGGCTCCACCTCTTTTTGGCACGGGAAACATTCTTGCTTCTTGGCGCGGAACATGCGCGGAAGGAAGCAGCCTATTGAGCAGTCTGGACCATGTCAATAATTCATCTCAAAAATGAGACAATTGGACATTTGATCCAATAACTGATTATCATGCACTAATTGAGCCGTGCAATTGATCTCCGGCAACCCGACCAGGGATACGTGTCCCGGCGAGGGATATCTCGAAGTCCACGGGAACCCGCATTGACCCAGGAAGACACAATCCGGTTCAGCGACATCGGCGCCCGGCTGCGCGCCTATCGCCTCGGAAAGGGCCTGACCCCCGATGCGCTGGCGGAAAAGCTCGGCATTTCCCGCGCCGCCCTTTACCGCGCCGAGAAAGGCGAGATCCGCAAGATCGAGATGCTGAACTCGATCGCCGACGAACTGGGCGTCTCGCTGCCGAGCCTGCTCGGCGTCGGCGTCGAATATGTCAGCACCGCCATCGGCTTCTTCGAGCGCATGCGGCAGATGGAGGACGAGTGCCAGCAGATCATCGGGCTTTTCGGTCCCATGTCCTACCTGCTCACGTCCGACGCCTATGACGACATCCTGAAGGAAGTGCTGAGCGAATCCATTCCCGAGGGAACCGACCCGGACGGAGAGGCGGCGGACGCCGTCGACAGGCTCGTCGACATCCTGCGGGCGCGCAAGGAGGCTTTCCGCCTGCGCCGGCCGCTGATCGTCAGCCTGATCTCCTCCGCCGACCTGGAACGTTTCCTCCTGCACGGGCTCATCGGCCGTCACGACCTGCCGCCCGAGACCGTCGACTGCCGCCGCCTGATGGCGCGGCGGGAGACGGAATATCTCCTTGCCATGCTGCGCGAGCAGCCCATCGGCATCCAGATCGGCATCGTGCGCGAACCGGTGCCGGCGACAAGTTTCCAGATCTTTCGCCAGACCAGCCGCTCGGTGCTGGCGATCAGCCCGTTCCGACTGGGCGAGCAGCCGAATGTGCGCCTTGGCGTCGCCCTGATCACCTCGGCGGCGGAGGCGATGACGCTGCACGAAACCATCGCAGAACGGCTGTGGGGCAATGCGCTGAAGGGGGCCGATGCCGCCGCCTATCTGGAAGCGCTCATCGACAAATACGCGATCGCCGCAGAGGCGCCGTCCAGGTAGGACAGGCCATCGCCTGCCCTGCCCTGTTTCCCGGCTTCAGATGTCCTTGACCAGCCGCAGCGCGTCGTAGATCGCCGCATGGGTGTTGCGCGCCGCGACCGCATCGCCGATGCGGAAGAGCTGGAAGGTGCCGTCCGGATTGCGTATCGCCGATTGCGGCTTTCCCTCGATCAGGTCGTCATGCGAGACTTCCCCCAGATTGCGGGACAGCGGCTTGAGCTCGAAATAGAGGTCATCCAGCGGGATCGTGCCGTGGTTGATGACCACCTGGTCGAACGCACGCTGTTTCGCCACCCCCCCGTAATCGCTGCCGACATGGGCAATCAGCTGATTGCCGTCCCTTGCAACAGCCTCCAGGCGGTAGGTGACGGTGAAGGTGGCGTCCAGTTTCTGAAGGCTGCGCATGTAGGGGACGAGGTTCATCGCCATGACCTCGGGCGCGAAGGAGCGGTCGGGCGTCATGATCTCGACCTTCGCACCGGTCCTGGCGGCGATCTCCGCCGCCTGCAGACCGGCATGGTCTCCCGCGTCATCAAAGACGAGCACATTGGCGCCGGGTTTCACATCGCCGGAAATGATGTCCCAAGAGGACACGACGAGCTCGTTGCCCGTCTTCAGCACCTCGGTATGGGGCATGCCGCCGGTGGCGACGATGACCACGTCCGGATTTTCCGCCAGCACGGTCCCGGCCTCGGCCCAGGTGTTGAAACGGAAGCTGACGCCGAGCTTCTCGCACTGCGCCATGCGCCAGTCGATGATGCCGATCATCTCGCGGCGACGCTCGCTTTGGGCGGAGAGGCGGATCTGGCCGCCCGGGGCGTTCGCGGCCTCGAAGAGCACCACCTCGTGACCGCGCTCGCCGGCGACCCGCGCCCCCTCCATGCCGGCGGGGCCGGCCCCGACGATGACAATCTTCCGCCGCGCGGTGGCCTTTGGGATCACATGCGGCATGGTCTCCTCGCGCCCGGTCGCCGCGTTGTGAATGCAATAGGCCGCGCCGCCCTGATAGATCCGGTCGAGGCAGTAGTTCGCGCCCACGCAAGGGCGGATCTCATCTTCCCGTTTTTCGATGATCTTGCGCACGATATGGGGATCGGTCATGTGGGCGCGCGTCATGCCGACCATGTCGAGCTTGCCGCTTTCGATCGCATGCCGCGCCGTCGCCACATCCGGAATTTTCGCCGCATGAAAGGTCGGAAAACCGGTCGCGGCCCGGATTTCGCCCGCGAAGTCGAGATGCGGGGAGCTGGCCATGCCCTGGATCGGGATGACGTCGGTCAGCCCGGCATCGGTGTCGATGTGCCCCCTGACGACGTTGAGGAAATCCACAAGGCCGCTGTTCTTGAGGCGCTTCGAAATCTCGAACCCGTCCGCCTTCGTCAGGCCGCCCTCCGACATCTCATCGCCGGTATAGCGAACGCCGACGATGAAGTCGGGGCCGGTTCGCTCGCGGATTTCCCGCAAGACATCGAAGGTGAAGCGCAGCCTGTTGTCGAGGGAGCCGCCATAGGGGCCGTCAAGCTCGTTTGTCAGCGGCGACCAGAACTGGTCCATCAGGTGGCCGTAGGCCTGCAGCTCGATGCCGTCCATGCCGCCCGCCTGCATGCGCTCAGCCGCGTCCGCGTAGTCCTTGACGATGCGCGCGATGTCCCAGTCCTCGGCCTTCTTCGGAAAGGCGCGGTGCGATGCCTCGCGGCTGTGCGAGGACGAGACGACCGGCAGCCAGTCGGCCTTGTCCCAGCGGGTCCGCCGGCCGAGATGGGTGAGCTGGATCATGATCGCGGCGCCCTCCTCATGCACCGCGTCGGTGAGTTCCCTCACCCAGGGCACGACCTCGTCCTTCCAGGCGAGGATGTTGTTGAAGACGGGCGGGCTGTCCTTCGAAACGGCGGCCGAGCCCGCCGTCATGGTCATCGCGACGCCGCCCCTGGCCCGCTCCGCATGGTAGGCGCGATAGCGCCCCTTCGGCATCCCGTCCTCCGGATAGGCCGGCTCGTGCGAGGTGACGATGATGCGGTTGCGCAGCTTCAGGTGCCTGAGCTGATAGGGCTGCAGAAGGGGATCGCTCGACATGGCCTGGCTCCGCTGTCTGGCTCGAAAATGACGACTGCCAGGACAGGGTATCCAGAAATGTTCACTAGTGTCAATTTCATGTTCATGCATGTCAATAAAATTGACTTGCGTGTCGGCCCTCCTTAGGAAACGGGCATGGACCAGACTTCCAAAGACAGCGGCTGGCGGGGTTCTCCGGACCTCTGGCTGACGGCGGCCCAAGAGGCCTTGCTGGAGGGCGGCGTGGATGCCGTGAAAATCCAGCCGCTCGCCAGGACGCTCAACCTGTCGCGCACAAGCTTCTACTGGTTCTTCAAGGACCGCGAGGAGCTGCTCGACGCCCTGATCGCGCGCTGGCGGGAGAAGAACACGGGCAATCTGGTCGGCCGGACGGAGGCCTATGCGGAGACGGTCGCCGAGGCGATGCTCAACGTCTGCGACTGCTGGCTGGACAGCGAGCTGTTCGATTCCAGGTTCGAATTCGCCATCAGGAGCTGGGCGCTGCAATCGCCCGGGATCGCGGGCGAGGTCCACAGGGCGGACACGCAGCGCATCGAGGCCTTGACGCACATGTTCCTGAATTTCGGCCAGGACGCGGCGCGCGCCGATGTCCGTGCACGGGCCGTCTACCTGACCCAGATCGGCTACATCTCCATGCAGACGCAGGAAGACAGCGCCGAGCGGCTGAGGCGGATCGCCGATTATGTGGAGATTTTTACCGGCGTGGCGCCGCAGCAGCGCGAGCTCGACCGCTTCTTCGCGCGGCACGCCCATCGATGCCACACCGCCGCGCCGGAACGCTGAACGCGGCCGGAAGCCGGTCGGGCGGTCCTCTTAGCTAGCACACGGCGCCGGAGCGGATGGCGAACATCGACAGGTCGCCGGTCGCCGAGGCACCGCCGTCGAGCGGCAGCACATGCCCGGTGATATAATGCGCGGACGGGCCGGTCAGGAAGGCAATCGCCGCCGCCACGTCCCTGCCCTCGCCCACCCGGCGCATCGGCGAGGCGGCCGCGAACACGTCCCGGGAGAGGCTCCGGTTGCCCATTCCACGGCCCGTGGGACCCGGGGCAACGGCATTGATGGTGATCGACCGCGGCCCGAGTTCCGTCGCCGCCGCCCGAATGAAGGCCTCAAGCCCGCCCTTCGAGGCTGCATAGGCGGCGCGGCCGGGTCCTCCACGCTGCCCGTGGCAAGATGAAAGGTGGACGATGGCGCCGCCCGTCGCCGCCATCATCTCGCCTGCCGCCTTGGTGATCCGGAACGCGCCGACAAGATTGATATCGAGGACACGGGCGAACTCCTCCTCCTCCAGCTCCTCGATGCGGGAGCGCGAGACGATGCCGGCGGCGTTCACCACCACGTCGATGCCGCCAAGACGATCGCGGGCTTCCGCCAGCGCCCCGGTGACGGACGTGCCCGAGGAAAGATCCGCCCTTGCCGTCCACTCCCCCGCGAGGCCGCACGGCTCGATCGTGTCCAGGTCCAGCAACGCAAGCCGGTCGCCGCGCTCCCTCAACGAGGCCGAAATCGCCGAGCCCAGCTCGCCTGACGCGCCAAACACCACTGATCTGAGCATTTTGAAATCCGCTTCTACTTTTCTGATCATAATATGATCTAACGTAGATTTACAATCAATCGTCATTATCATATCGTCAGAACGTTAGACGGCGGGAGGTCGCGGTGTTAGACGATGAAGCATCGTGGGGGGAGGCAACCTCGGTGGGCGAGCAACGCAAATCGGTGAGCACGGCGCTGTCGGATCGCATCCGTCGCGACATCTCGCTCGGCATCATCCCGGCGGGCTCCCGGTTGAACATCGACGCGCTGAAGCGGGAACACAAGATCTCCCACCCTTCCGTGCGCGAGGCGCTGTCGATGCTCGTGGGAGAGGGCATTGTCGGCGCGGCCGAGGGCAAGGGCTTCTTCGTCCAGGACTTCTCCCCCGAGGAACAGAGCGACATCGCACGGGTGCGCGCCGAGCTCGAGTGCCTTGCCTTCGCCTGGTCGGCCAAGGCGAGCGATCGCAACTGGCGGGCCGCGATCGTCGCCGCGCATCACGCGTTGCAAGAGGTGGAGCAGGAACTGATACTCGATCCCGTCGGCTCCGCGCTGGAGTGGGACGAGCGCAACGCCAACTTTCACATCGCACTGACACAGAATTGCGGCTCGCCTCGCCTGCTGGACCTCGTTGCCCAGCATTACGAGCTTGGACGACGCCATCGCTTGGCTGCCCATGCCCTCGCCATCCCGGAAAACGAGAGGCGATCATGGGTCGAAACGAGTGCGCAGGAGCATGCCGAACTGAAGGATGCGGCGCTTGAGGGGGATATCGCGAGAGGCCAGGGCCTGCTGCGAAATCACATCACCAAGAGCGCCAACAAATACTCCGCACTCATACTTTCGATGAGCAGCTCAAAAAACGTCGAATGACAGCATATCGACGCAAACCTGAAGAGAGGACGACAGCATGAACATTTCGAAATTCCTGAAGACCGCGGCTTTCGCGGCCGTGGTTGCGACGGCGGGCGCCGCCAACGCGCAGGATCTCCAGTTCTTCACCATCGGCACGGGCGGCACGGCGGCGACCTACTATCCGGTCGGCGGTGTCATCGCCAACGCGATTTCCAACCCGCCCGGCTCGCGTCCCTGCGAGGAAGGCGGCAGCTGCGGCGTGCCCGGCCTGATCGCCTCGGCCGTGTCCTCGCGCGGCTCCGTCGACAATCTCAACGCCATCTCCTCGGGCCTGCGCAACTCGGGCTTTGCCCAGTCGGACGTCGCTTACTGGGCCTTTACCGGCACCGGCACGATGGCTGGCCAGCCGCCGGCCGAGAAACTGCGGGCCATCGCCGCGCTGTTTCCCGAGCATATCCACCTGGTGGCGCTGGCCGACAGCGGCATCGATTCCGTCGCCGACCTGAAGGGCAAGCGCGTCTCGCTCGACGAGCCGGGCTCGGGCACCTATGTGGACGCCAACCTGATCCTCGAATCGGCCGGGCTCGGTGTCGACGACATCAGCGCCGAGGCCCTGAAGCCGGACGCAGCCGGCGATGCCCTGCGCAACGGCCAGATCGACGCGTTTTTCTTCGTCGGCGGTTACCCGACCGGCGCCATCGTGGAACTGGCCTCCGCGGTCAAGATCAAGCTGGTTCCGATCAAGGGCGAAGGCGCGGACGCGCTGATCGGCAAGTACGGCTTCTTCTCGTCGTCCGATATTCCGGAGGGGGCCTATGAGGGTGTGCCGGCAACCACGACCGTCGCCGTCGGCGCGCAGTGGATCACCAGCGCGGACGAGTCCGAGGACCTGATCTACGGGATCACCAAGGCGCTGTGGAACGGCAACACCCGCAAGCTGCTGGACACCGGCCACGCAAAGGGCAAGGCGATCACCACGGAGACGGCCCTGAACGGCATCGGCATCCCGCTTCATCCGGGCGCCGAGAAGTTCTACCGCGAAGCCGGCCTGCTGAAGTAACCGTCCAAAGACCGGATCACCCCGGAAGCGCGCCGCGTTTCCGGGGTTTTCCTTGAGAGGATCGACCATGGTCTCCGCCCCTACCCTTTCCGCCGCAGAGCTTGCCGAGATCGAACGCAAGTTCGACCCGGAAACGGCCTTCCGTCCGGTCGGACCGCGCATCGGGCCGCTGATCACGGGCCTGCTGGCGATCATGTCGATCTATCATTTCTACGCATCGGGCTTTGCCCTGATCCCGGAACTGATGCATCGGGCGATTCATCTTTCCTTCGTCCTGGGGCTCGTCTTCCTGCTGTTTTCCTGGCGCAAGTCCTCGCAGGGCGAGCTGTTGCCCAACCGCTGGTACCGCGTCGAGGGCATTCCGTATCTCGACATGCTGCTGGCCGTGCTGGCGGTCGGTGCGGCCATGTACCTGCCGCTTCAATCGCCCCAGACGCTGGCCATCCGCGTCGGCAACCCCGCTCCCGTCGACATCTTCTTCGGATCGGCGCTGATCCTGCTGACACTCGAGGCAACCCGGCGCTCGGTCGGCACCACCCTGCCGATCATCGCGCTGCTGTTCATGGGCTTTGCCCTGTTCGGCCCCTGGATGCCGGGCCCGCTGAAACACGGCGGAACGTCCTGGCTCGGCCTCGTCAACCATCTCTACATGACCAACCAGGGCATCTACGGCATCGCCATCGGCGTGATGGCCAAATACGTGTTCCTGTTCATCGTTTTCGGCGTGCTGGCCACCCGTATCGGCCTGGGGCAGCTGTTCATCGACATCGCCATGGTCGTAGCCGGTCGCTATTCCGGCGGCCCGGCCAAGGTGGCGGTCTTTTCCTCCGCCTTCATGGGGACGATTTCCGGCTCCTCGATCGCCAACACGGTGACAACCGGCGCCCTGACGATCCCGGCGATGATGCGCGTCGGCTATCCGCCGCGCTTCGCCGCCGCTGTCGAGGCGACCGCTTCCACCGGCGGCCAGATCACGCCGCCGATCCTCGGCGCGGCCGCCTTCATCATGGTTGAATACCTGCAGATCCCCTTGCGCGACGTGCTGGCGGCGGCGCTGTTTCCCGCGCTCCTGCACTATTTCGGCATCCTGACGATGGTGCATCTGGAGGCCAAGCGCCTCGGCCTGCGCGGCCTCAGCGCGGCGGAGCTGCCGAAGCTCGGCGTCGTCGTCAAGCAGCACTGGCTGTCGATCATCCCGCTGGTGATCCTCGTCTACCTGATCCTTTCCGGCCGGACGCCGGACTATGCGGCGGTCTACGGGATCATTGCCTGCGTCGTCGTCGGCGTGCTCAACCCGGTCAACCGCCTCACTCCGCTCGACCTGTGGAACGCGCTCGCCTCGGGCGCCAAGAACACGCTCGCCGTCGGCGCGGCTGCGGCAACCGTCGGCATCGTCGTCGGGGTGGTGACGCTGACCGGCGTCGGCTTCCGCCTCGGCTACATGATCGTCCAGACGGCCAACGACATCGGCACGGTCTTCGGCGGCCTCTGGCCCCTGTCGGCCTTCACCGTCGCCCAGTGGACGCTGTTCGTCTCGCTGATCATGATCGCCATCGCCTGCATCATCATGGGCGCCGGCATTCCCACCACCGCGACCTACATCATCCTGGTCGCCGTCGCCGCCCCGGCGCTGGCGGTGCAGCAGGTGGAACCACTGGTGGCGCATTTCTTCGTGTTCTACTACGGCGTCCTTGCGGACATCACGCCGCCGGTCGCGCTCGCCGCCTATGCCGCCGCCGGCATTGCCGGCTCCAACCCGTTCCAGACCGGAAACACCGCCTTCCGCCTCGGCATCGCCAAGGCGCTGGTGCCCTTCGTCTTCGTCTATTCGCCTTCGCTCCTGCTGGTCGCCGCCGACTTCAGCTGGTCGGCCTTCGCCGTCACCCTGACGGGGGCGATGCTCGGCATCGGCTGTCTCGGCGTCGCCTTCTCGGGCTACCTGCTGGCGCCGATGGGCAAATGGGAACGCTGGTGGACGGGCGCCGTGGCCTTCCTGTTCATCGCCCCCGGCCTGGCGACAATGGCGGTCGGGCTCGCGCTGCTCGCCCCGGTCGTCCTGCTGCAGGTGAAGGAAAGACGGGCGCGCACCGCCGCCGCCTGACGGTTCCACGCAACGCGGCGCCCGCGGGAAAGCATCCCGCGGGCGCTTTTTTTTGCGTTTTCAGGCCTCGATCGCGACCCGGCCCAGCGGCCGCGAGCAGCAGGCAAGGATGTATCCGTCCTCGATATCCTCGTCGGTGATGCCCCCATTATGCACCATGTGCACCTGACCTTCGGTCTTGAGCACCTTGCAGGTGCCGCAAATGCCCATGGAGCAACCGGACGGAATGACGAGCCCCTCCCCCTTCGCGGCCGCCAGGATGGTGTCGGCCTCGCTGCAGCGGGCGGTCACGCCGGAGAGCGAGAACGCGATCTCCGCCTGGTTCTGTTCGTCGGGCAGCACGTCCTCGGGAACCTCCTCGGCGCTTTCCAGTTCGCCGGAGAAGCTTTCCTGGTGATAGCGGTTCATGTCGTAGCCGAGCGCGGCAAGCGCCTCGCGCACCGCCAGCATGAACGGCTCGGGACCGCAGCAGAACACCTCCCGCTCCAGGTAGTCCTGCGCCATCAGGCCGAGCATGATCTGGTTGAATGCCCCCCTGTAGCCGACCCAGGGCCGGAACAGGTCGGGTTCGTCGACCACCCATTTCACGTCGATCCCGACGATACGCGATGCCATCAGCTCGACCCTGTCGCGCAGGATGATCTCCGAGGGACGGCGTGCGCAATTGATGAAAACAACGTCGGGCTCGCGCCCCGAATCGTAGAGCCAGGTGGTCATCGCCACCATCGGCGTGATGCCGGACCCGGCCGAGATGAACAGGTATTTGTCGGCCGGATATTCGGCGATGGTGAACTTGCCCAGGGGGCCGATGGCCTTGAGGCGCATGCCCTTTTGCAGGTTTTCGATCATCCAGCGCGTGCCGATGGAATTGGGCTGCGCCTTGACTGTGACCGTCAGCGCCATCGGCCGCGAGGGCGAGGACGACACCGTGTAGGTGCGATAGAGCGGACCGCCGGGGACAGGCAGTTCCAGCGTGATGAACTGCCCCGGGTCGTGATTGAACAGCGCGCCTGTCGGGCTGCGGAAGCTGAAGGTCACCACATTGGGCGCTTCCGGCGTGCGCGAGACGCATTCGAGCGGCTCGGCATCCGTCCAGAATGCGAGCTTTCCGGGTCGGGTCATCGGCTTACTCCGCCGCCACCTGGAGCGGCGCCGGCGCGCGCTGGAGCGCTTCGGCGTACCAGTCGACGAACTGGCTCACCCCGCTCTCCTGCCCCGGAGAATAGGGACCGGGGCCATAGGCCGGAGACAGGATCCCCTTCTGGTTGGTCTCGACGATCTCGCGGTCCTCGTCATTGGTGGCGATCCAGACCTCGCTCAGCCGCTTGAGGTCGTAGTCGACCCCTTCGACCGCGTCCTTGTGCACGAGCCAGGTGGTCGTGACCTCGGTCTCGGTCGGACCGACCGGGGTCACGCGGAAGGTCAGCGAGTGATCCGGCAGGAAGTGGTTCCAGGTCGAGGGATAATGGAACAGCAGCAGCGTCCCGGCGTCGCTCGGCGCGACACGGCCGAGATTGCGGGCAACGGCCGCCTTGCCGTCCATCGTGTAGCTGACGGCCCGCCCCTGAAGCGGCATCCGCGCGGCCCGGTACTGGCCGTCCGCCGACAAGTGGAACTGGGCCGGGGCGCCGGCTGCCTCGCAACGGTCGAAATGCGCCTGCAACCGCTCCGAGACGCAGCCATCCGCCTGGACGCCGGCGATCTCGGGATCAAGCGGGAAGGAGCGGCACAGGGCGGGATGATTGCTGCTGCAGTGGTAGCACTCGCGGTTGTTCTCCCACACCAGCTTCCAATTGCCTTTCTCGACGATGGTCGAGGTGAAGGCCACCTTGGCGTCGACAAGGTCATGCACCTCGACATAGGGCCGTATCCGCTGCGCGAAGAGGTCGAAGTCGGGAGGACTGTCCGACAGGCAGATATAGATCAGCCCGCCAAGGTTCCGCAGGCTGACAGGCTTCAGCCCGTAGTCGGCCGCGTTGAAGCCCGGCCCCATGTCATTGGCCCAGATCAGCTTGCCGTCGAGCTCGTAGGTCCACTGGTGATAGGGGCAGACGAGCCTGGCCACCTGCCCCTCGCGCGCGGCACAGATCAGCGACCCGCGATGACGGCAGGAATTGTGGAACGCGCGGATCTCAGCGTCGCGGCCGCGCACGATGACCACCTCGTAGGCGCCGATGCGCAGCGTGACATAGCTGCCCGTTTTCCCGAGCTGGCAGGCCGGGATCGCGTAGAGCCAGTCGCGGTAGAAAATCGCCTGCAGATCGAGCTCGTAGACCTCCGGCGAAATATAGAAAGGCTGCTCCAGGCTGAAGCCGGGGGCGCGGCGAGCGAGAAGCTCGCGGACGGAAGGCGCGTGGATCGTCATTGTCGTCACCCAGGCTCAGTGCATTCAACTGAGATAAAGTAATTCGTCCGAAATCCGGCTTTGACAATATCACTAAATTTCATCATGGATTACTTGAAGTAAACTGTAGCTCCTTGAAGAAGCCCGCAGCGCAGACGCAGCCGAAGCCCCATGTCGCACCCTTACGATTTCTCCTCGATGACCGCTCTCATCTGCTTCGAGGCGGCTGCGCGCAACACGAGTTTCAAGAACGCCGCGCGGGAGATGAACGTGACGCCGGCGGCCATCAGCCACCAGATCAAGGCGCTGGAAACGGATCTCGGCTGCGGCCTGTTCCTGCGTCATCACCGCGGCGTGGAGCTGACCGAAAAAGGCGCCTTCCTGTTCCTCGCGATCCAGCGCGGCTTCGAGGCGATCTCCGATGCCGTCACCCAGATCCGCGACCGCCCGGAAACGGTCGATGTCACGATCGGGACGACCACCGCCTTCAGTGCATTGTGGCTGACGCCCAAGATCACCGCATTCTGGAAGATCCATCCGGCCATCACCGTGTCGCAGATCATCAGCGACGTTCCCGGCATGACCGCCAGATGCGACCTCAGCGTTCACTACGGCAGCGCGCAGGAAAGCGGCGTCGAATATCGCGAGCTCTTTCAGGACCGGATCGTCGCGCTCGGCACGCCATGCTTTGCGCAGGAATACGGCATCTCCAGTCTTGAGGACCTGCACAAGGCCCCCCTCATCCATTCGAGCGGCAAGGAGACCGGCTGGACCTCCTGGGACGACTGGTTCGCCGCTCTCGACATGCCGGCCCCCAGGCGCCGCAGGCTCCATGTGAACAATTACATGATCGCGCTCCAGGCCGCGCAGGAGGATGTCGGCGCCGTGCTGGGCTGGGACGGGCTGGTGGGCAAGCTGATGGAGGACGGCCGGCTTGTGAAGCTCGTGCCGGAAAGCATTCCCTCGCCCGTGGCCTTTTCCCTGAAGATCCTTCCCCGTGCCTCGTCGAAGGCACGCCTTTTCGCGGACTGGCTGGTGGCCAGTTCCTGACGCCTCGAAGCGGGCTCGAGCGGATGCCGGCGCAGACGGGCGATGCCGCCGCCGCGTTGCAGCTCTCACCCCTGGGTAGACGGTCCCTCCAGCCCTGAAACCCGTGGTGGCTGTCGCAGGTTTTATTGAAGCAAAAACTCATCTTTCTTCGGCCATCGCATGGACGCCCGTCTGAAATCATGATTTCTACACTCATGTTTTAAAGGCGCCCGCGACGGGCGCCGGCACCCGCGCATCCGGTCATGGCTCGTCAACTCGCCCTGCGGCTCCTCTCGGCCTGTTTCCTGCTCCTGGTGATTTCCGTCGCCGGCTTCGCGCTGCTGCGGCTGATGCCCGGCGACTTCGCCGAAGTGCTGCTGATGTCGCAGATGGACGGAACCCTGCCCGATCCCGCCACCGTTGCCCGGTTTTCCGCCGAGAACGGCTTCGACCGACCGCTGCCGCTGCAATATCTCGCCTGGCTCGGCAATGTGCTTTCCGGCGATCTCGGCACGTCCTTCGTCACCGGCGAGCCGGTCATCGACGACATCGCGCTTCGCGTCGGCGCCTCGCTGCAGCTGGCGCTCACCGCCCTTCTCCTCGGCCTCGCGCTTGCCCTGCCGATAGGCGCGCTCTGCGCCGCCTTTCCCGGCAGCCTGCTCGACCGGGTGCTTGCCGGGATCGCCGTCATCGGCATGTCGATCCCGAATTTCTGGTACGCGCTGCTGCTTGCCCTCCTCTTCTCGCTGGTGCTCGGCTGGCTGCCGAGCGGCGGCCATGGCACGCCCGCCCACCTGGTGCTGCCGGCGCTGGTGATCGCCACGTCGATCACAGGCGTGCTCGCCCGCTATGTGCGCGGCTGCCTGCTGGAGGAATTGTCGCAGCCCTATGTGCGCACCGCGCGCGCCAAGGGCCTGTCGAATGCCCGTGTGCTTCTCACCCATGCCGCGCCCAACGTCTTCCCGGCGGTGCTGACCCTGACCGGCCTGCAATTCGCCCGCATCTTCGACGGAATGATCATCGTCGAGACGCTGTTCGGCTGGCCGGGCATCGGCCGGCTGATGGTGGAGGCGCTGCTGGCGCGCGACTATCCGCTGATCCAGGCCACGTTCCTCGTCGTCGCCTGCGGCTATGTCCTCGTCAATCTCGCCGTCGACTACATCATCGCGCTCTACGACCCGCGCACGCGGGGGGTGGTCTAGATGGATCGCGGGACGACCCGTTTCGGCATTGTCCTGAGGCGCCACCGCAGCGCGATGGCGATCGTCGCGGGAGGCGTTCTGTTCCTCATCCTGGCCGGACCCTGGCTCGCGCCGCACGATCCGCATCAGGCCGACATCCTCAACCGGCTGGCCGGACCGAGCCTCACCCGCCCGCTCGGCACGGACGCGATGGGGCGCTGCCTGCTCTCCCGCCTTCTCCACGGGGCGCGGCTGACGACCGGCGCGGCGCTCCTCGTCGTCATCGCGGCCGCCGGCCTCGGCACGCTGGTCGGGGCGCTCAGCGGCTATTTCGGCGGTGTCTGCGACCGGGTGCTGATGCGCCTCACCGAGGGCGTGTCGGTCATCCCGGCGCTGGCGCTTGCCATGGTCATCGCCGGGGTGCTCGGCCTTGGCCTCAACGCCGTCGTGCTGGCGCTCGCCTGCGTCCACTGGACCGACTATGCCCGGCTGGTGCGCAACGTCGTCATGGTCGAGAGGTCGAAGGCCTATGTCATGGCCGCCGAAGCGCTCGGTGTGCCCAGGATGACCATCATTCGCCGCCACCTTCTGCCCAATGTCGTCGTGCCGCTGCTGGCCATGGGCAGCTACTCGCTCTCCTGGGTGATCCTCGCCTTCGCCGGCCTCAGCTTCCTCGGTCTCGGCGTCGAGCCGGGCGCGGCCGAATGGGGGCGAATGGTCGCCGAGGCACGCAACCACCTGCGGGAGTATCCGCGCCTCGTCCTCGTTCCCGGGCTCACCATCATGGCCTTCGTCATCCTCATCAACCTCCTGGGCGATGCCTTGGGGGACCGCATGCGCGACGGCCGCGCCAACTACCTGACCACAAGGAGCTGACATGTCCTCCCTTCTGTCCCGACTGCGCGGAACCGTGCTCGCGGCGCTTGCCGCTGCGCTTCTCGCCGCGCCCGCCCCGGCCCTCGCCGAGGACGCCTCCGACACGCTCGTCGTCGCCACCATGTGGGAGGCGCTGCCGCTGTCCATGAAGCCGCGCCGCAGCCGCTTCTTCAACGAAAGCGAGATCCTCGACACGCTGGTCAAGCTCGACTTCGAGATGAACCTGATCCCGGGGCTCGCCACCTCCTGGGAGCGGCCGGAGCCGAAGACCTGGCGTTTCACCCTGCGCGAGGGCGTCACCTTCCATGATGGCTCGGCCTTCGACGCGGATGCCGCGAAGTTCTCGCTGGAGCGGGTGATCGCGCTGCTGCCCTACGCGGCCGACCTGCTCAACATCACCTCGATCCGCGCCGTCTCGCCGCTGGTCCTGGAGGTCGAGACCTCCGAGCCCTTCGCCGCGCTGCCGAACCAGCTCACCGACGCGATCACCGGCATCTATGGCAAGGCCTCCTTCGACGCCGCCGGCGAATTCGTCTCGCCGGTCGGCACGGGTCCCTGGAAATTCGCCGATTACCGCAAGCAGGACCGCACCATTGTCGAGCGGTTCGACGGCTACTGGGGCGAGGCGCCGTCGCTGAAGACGATCGAATATCGCTACATTCCCGACCACAACGCGCGGGCCCTGGCGCTGGAGACCGGCGAGGTCGACTTCGTCGTGCACCTGCTGCCCTCCGACGTCGCCCGCCTGTCGCGCGACGAGAAGTTCAATGTTTATGCGGAGGAAAGCGCCGGCATCTACTACGGCGCCTTCAATGCCGGCGAGAACAGCGTGCTGGCCGACGCCCGCATCCGCCGCGCGGTGAACCTGCTGGTCGACCGCGAGATCGTGGTGAAGGGCGCGCTCGACGGCATCGGCAATCCGGCCTGGACCTTCTTCCCCGCCACCTTCCCCTGGACGACCGAAGACGTAACCCCGCACAAGGTCGACCCGGAGGCGGCGGCAAGCCTCCTCACCGAGGCCGGCTACGAGAAGTCCGACGGCAAGTGGGTCAAGGACGGCGCGCCGCTCACCCTGCGGCTCCTCAGCTATTCGAGCCGCGCCGAGATGGCGACGATCACCGAGGCGCTCGCCATCCTGCTGCAGCAGCAGGGCATCGCCACCGAGATCCAGATGTTCACCTGGGAGGGGATGCTCGACCTCGTCAAGAAGGGCGAGTACGACGTCTCCGTCGTCTTCTGGACGCCGGAAATGACCGGCCATCCGGACCTGCACCTGAAGTCGCAGTTCCATTCGAAAGCCGGGCTGAACCATCAGTTCTGGGTCAACGAGGAGTTCGACGCGCTGGTCGACAAGGGCCGCACCCTCGACCCGGGACCGGAGGTGCTCGCCGCTTACGTCCGCGCCCAGCAGATCCTGCAGGACGACGCGCCGATCATCCCGCTTGTGCACAAGGTCTATGTCGCCGCATCGAAGGCCGGCGTCGAGGGCTTCCGCGTGCACCCGTCCGGCTTCTTCTACAACTTCAAGGCCGTGTCGAAGAAGTGACCGCCCTCACCGGCCGGCGGACGCACCGCCGGCCGGGCCATCCGGAGCACGCCATGGCTTCCTGCCTCTTCCTCAAGCCGATCAAGGGCGCCGGCGGCGACCTGCCGGACATTGCCGGCTTCGTCGACGACATCGACGAGATCGAACATTACGCACTGGAAACGGCCGACCTTTCCGCCTATCGGGCGCTGCTCGTTCCCGCCCATCTCGACCAGCGCTTCTTCGGCACGCTGGCGGGCAGGATCTCCGCCTTTCTCGATGGCGGCGGCACGCTGGTCTTCAACGGTCATGTCGCCTGGCCGATGCTGCCCGAGTTCGCGCCCTTTGAGGTGCTGCCGCAGGTGACGCTGGAGACGCTCGAGGTGCACCGGATCACGGACCATCCCGTCTTCGAGGGCGTCGACCCGCGCGAGCTGACCTACCGGCGCGGCGTCGCCGGCTTCTACGCGCGCGGCCACAACCCGCCGCCGGAGGGCGCCATCGCACTCAACGGCCTGGGGCCGGAGCGCGTGCCCTGCGACTGGCTCTACCACCGCCCCGCCGGCGGGCGCATCCTCATGCATGCCGGCAACGACCTTTGGATGTATGCCGGTGCGGCCGACACGACCGCCCGCATCGTCCCGCAACTCTGCCGCTGGGCAGCCGGACGGGAGGCCTGAGCATGGCGCGCATCACCGCCCTCGACAGCGGCACCTACTACCATCACCGCACGCTCTACGAGCCGCGCTATCGCGATTTCTTCGACGAGATCGTCTATATCCGCGACCTCGCCGAGACGGACCTGTCGGCGCACGAGATCGTGCTCGTCTCCTGCCGCACGGATCCCTCGCAACTGATCCCCTGCCGCCAGCAGTTCGCCGACTATCTCGCCGGCGGCGGCACCGTCGTCGCGATGGGCTCGACCGGCCAGCCCGCCTGGCTGCCCGGCATCTCCTGGCACGACACGCCGACGAATTTCTGGTGGTGGAAGGAAGGCGGCAGCCTCGGGCTTGAAGTCGTCGCACCCGGTCATCCGCTCTTCGCCCATATGACGCTGGGCGACGCCACCTGGCACCATCACGGCTATTTCGACGTGCCGGAGGGTGCGACCAGCCTGATCGACGTCGCCGGCAAGGGCTCGGTGCTCTACGACGACCGGGCGACAACGGGCGGGCGCATGCTGGTCACCGCGCTCGACCCGATGTATCATCATGGCAGCCATTTCATGCCCGCCACCACCCGCTTCCTCGACGGCTTCCTGCCGTGGCTGAAGAGCCTTTGAGCCCGCGCGGGGCTGCGCCGGGTTCCGCTTGCCGCCGGCTCTCGAAGACGACAGGACGATGACCCGCCCATGACCCGCCCGCCCCGCATCTACATCACCGGCGCCTCCTGCGCCGGCGTCACCACGCTGGGGGCAGCGCTTGCCGAACGGCTCGGCCTGCGCCACTTCGACGTCGACGGCTATTACTGGATGCCGACCGACCCGCCCTTCACGCAGAAACGTCCGCCGGACGAGCGCGTCCGCCTGATCGCCGCCGATATGGAGAAGGGGGAAGGCTGGGTGCTGACCGGCTCCTTCGACCGCTGGGGCGATGCCCTGATCGAGGATGTCGATCTCATCGTCTTCGTGACGACGCCGACACCCCTGCGCCTCGAACGCCTGAAGGCGCGCGAGCGTGAGCGCTTCGGCGACAGGATCGATCCCGGCGGCGACATGCACGAGATCCATACAGCCTTTGCCGACTGGGCGTCGCACTATGACGAGCCGGGCTTTTCGGGCCGCAACCGCGCCCGCCACGAGGAGTGGCTTGGCGCCCAGAGCGTGCCGGTGCTGCACATCGACGGCAGCCGGAGCGTGGAGGAGGCCAGAAATAATGTAATTGATGAATTTTATACTTCAGATTTACTTGAATAATTTTGAGAAAAAATGATATCTTGCTCAAGAACAAAATTATAAAAAAATATCTGCCAAGATTATATTTTATTGCAATTAACCGAGAAATTCCATCCAAGCAATTTCCAAAAGATTTCAAAAAGTATTGAAATCGATTTCCGGCTATGCTGCTATCATAAGAAATGGCAAATTATACTTCTGGAAAATTAGCATTCCGGCAGAAGGGGAAAATTGTGGAAAGAATTATATTCATCGACCATCCGAACCCCGATGAAAAAATTACTGGCCCGTGCGTGGTCGATGGCTGGACTGTATCTCCGGACGCCTCCGAATCTATTCAGATAAAAGTAAACGGCAAGGCCCACTCCGTCCACACGGTTCCAAGGCCGGATGTCGAGGCAGATCACCCAGGGCGAAACGGGAAAGGGTTTATATTTTTCCTTGATCCACACCCGGAAATCAATGAGTACTTTATTGAATTTTGTATTGGAAATGTAAAACGTGAGATTTTGGTTAAATTAGACTCTGAAACCTTACGAAAAGCCAAAAGCGCTATTGATATTCGAGCAAAACACAAGTCCTTTTTGAAAACCATACTCGCGTGTGCACAGTGCCGCATGCCAATTGGTGATTCAAGTATCGAAGGTCGCATTTGGGCTTGCGAGAACTGTGGCGAAAACTTTGATTGCCGTATGGGCTTGGACCTAATCCCCGAGTCTTACGAGGGCAAAGCGAATATCCAGTTCCAGGGTGCAATCTGCTCGCATGGCTACGACCAGCATGTAACGGACGTCATCGAGCGTGTGTCACAGGCCAACGGAATGGTATTGGACTGCGGCGCAGGGTGGCGCCATGCTATTCATCCAAACGTAATAACTACTGAAATACTGCGATATCCTTCAACGGACGTCGTTTCAGTCGGAGAAAAACTACCCTTTCAGGATGAATCTTTTGATGCCGTTATTTCTCTGCATGTCCTGGAGCACGTCGAGAATCCTTTTGTGTGTGCAAAAGAACTTATTCGCGTGCTGAAGCCAGGCGGAACAATTGTCGCATGCACCCCTTACATAGTTGGTGTTCACGGATTCCCATTTCACTTCTTCAACCCGACACCCTCGGGATTACATGCATTGTTTGGAAAATACGTCGATAACGCCGAGATATCCATTCCGCCAGTGGCACATCCCGTTGTTGCTCTCAAAGAATTACTGCGTGTTTATGCAGAACATTTCAATGAAACCGACCGCATTGAATTCAGAAATACAAAAATTGGAGATCTGATGGACTATGACACCGACGATCTTCTTTCCAATCACTTGACAAAGTCGTTCTACGAGAGTGGAATGTCGACGCTTGCGGCGAACTACATGATAACAGCTCGAAAATCAGAACATTCCCACTGAGTTTCCAAAATTCAGAGCGATCTAACCTTCAGACTCATAACCAGTAGCAGACAGTTGCCGCGATGCAGGGGGACGCGAGTAAATTTCTAGCGTTTCGGTCATAGCGAGTTGCGATCCTGCGAAACTCCTTGAGCCTGCCGAACATCCACTCGATCCCGTCTCTACCCTTGCAAAGGTATGGCGAGAAACAGTTTTTCCATTCCGTGTTTTGCGGGGCAGGATATTGGGCACAGACCCGCGAGCCTCCGCAGCTCGGCGGATGCGATCGCTGTCATAGCCTTTGTCGCCGTGCACAATGCCGTTTGCCGAAACGAGCGGCAAGAGCGCCTCAGCCCCTGTTAATTCCGAGACATTGGCTCCGGTCAGGTGAAAGGCGATTGGCCTACCTTTGTTGTCGCTCAGGGCGTGGATTTTGGTTCCCGGACCACCACGAGTCCGGGCATGGGCTTGAGCTCCCCCTTGCCGCCGTGGACGACCCGGTGTTCGCGAACGGCAGTGCTGTCGATCACGACTTCAAGCGCGGGGTAGCCGGCCCGGGACAGAGTGTGAAAGATCTCCGTCCAGATGCCCTTCTCGCACCAGCGGACAAAGCGATTGCAGAGGGCTTGCCTGGGTCCGTAGACCTCCGGAGTATCGACCCATTGACCGCCCGACTTCAAAACATGAATGATGCCGTTGATCACCCTCCGGTCATCGACACGAGCCTTCGTTGGTAGAAGCGGCCACAGCTTTGAAAACTGCTCTTCACTGAGCCAGAAACATCTATCGGACATCGCCAACTCCCACTTAAGAGTTTGAATCAGTAGTCAACTGATTTGCATAGAAGTTTTATGGGTCCGAAGCCCAGGCGGTGTTTACATTCAGCGGCAGCATTTGATTGCGGCGACGAGGTTGGGGAGGCCAGCGTAGTTTCTGGCGAGTTTGTCGTAGCGCGTGGCGATGCACCGAAGAACTCATACAACTGCGAGAGCGGCATCCCGTTCTAAAGATGTCCCTGTGCTTCGGCGACTGCGGCCGGCCCGGCAATGTAGAGACCTAAGCGCTTCGCTCAGAGCGTACCAACCTGTTCGTCGACGCGGTGATACGGATAGCCGGGATTCAATAATAGCCGGTCGGCCCGAAGTGCGAACAGTTTGCAGCACGCTTTGGGGTGTTTGGCGGATGTTGCCCGACCCGCTGGGATGGCAACTCCTGGGATTTTTCGCCGAGGGCCGGAACGACGGAAATGGGTCGGAAAAGGACCCTGGGCAATCTGCTCCGGAGCGACAGCTACCGCTGCACCGCTGCCCGATCGAAAAAAGCCGGCGGTCAAGGCTTGCGCTGGAGCAATGAACTGGTCGTTGCGCCCCATGTGGACGCAAAGGGATGACCGGTTGCGGTCCAGCCCTAGCGTTTCACGGCGAGCCAAACGATGTGCCGCGCGCCACCTGCGCGCACGCGCAACTCCTCGACCTTAAGACCGGTTTGCCGCAGGCGGTTTACAAACCGTTGGTCGGGAGCTGCGGACCATATGGCCAGAACACCGCCGGGATTGAGCGCTGCCCTTGCGGCAGCCAGTCCCTTCGCGTCATAGAGCCGGTCGTTGGCCGGCCGGGACAGTCCGTCCGGGCCATTGTCGACATCGAGCAATATCGCGTCGAACGGCCCGTTGTGGCTGATCACCGGTGCAACGTCGCCTTCGTAAAGGATGACACGCGGAGACGTCAGACTTGCGCCGTGGACGCCGGCGAGCGGACCTTTGGCCCAGGCGATGACGGCCGGTACCAGTTCGGCGACGATGATCTCGCACTGCGCGGAAAAATGCGCGAGCGCTGCCCGCAGCGTGAAGCCCATGCCAAGACCGCCGATCAGGATCCGGGCCCCGTCCCGCTTGCCTATCCGCCCGGCCGCCAGGATCGCCAGCTGTTCTTCAGAGCCGCCCCGGCGACTGTTCATCAACTCGGTCGCGCCCGACATGATGGAAAACTCGTCGCCCCGTTGCATGAGCTTGAGTTCGCCCCCGTCGGGGACAGAGGTTCGATCCACTTGTTTCCAGGCCAGCATGGCATGCCTTCGTCGATCGGGAAAACCGGGTTGCGGTTACGGGCCTGTCACCCTCATGCCTTCATGAAAGAGGACTGCCCCTCGGCATGTTCAGCCCGGGCGCCTCGGCTTGCCCTTGTGCTTGCGAGCCTGGCCGGGATCGGCAGGCGCGGCCTTGCCACGGTGCGCAGGCTTCTTCCCCGGCTTTGTGTCTTTGCGGACTTTCGCCTTCGCCGGCCGCGCTGCCCCGGGGACCTCTCCGGCCGGTGCGATGACGATACCGCGCTCGGTGCCGCCGGGCCGGTTGACCTGCTCTGCAAACGCGGCCGCCTTGTCGGGGGCAATCTCGAACCGGGTCTGGGCGTCCTCGATCCTGATCGAGCCGACGTCGCGCTTGGTCACGCCGCCGGCCCTGCAGATCATCGGCAGCAGCCACTTCGGGTCGGCGCGCTGCTTGCGGCCAAGCGAAAGCGTGAACCAGACCCCGTCCTCCATGTCCGGTCCGCGCGGCTCTCGCGCCGGGACGGGGCCGCGCTCGTGCCCGGCGTTTTTGTCGTATCTGGGCTTTTTCGCGAGGATCTCGGCGGCAGGCAGAGGGGCAAGGTCCTCCGGCACGGGGCGGGAGGCGAGTTGCTGGCGCAGGAAGGCTGCGGCGATGCGCTCGGGCGCGACCTTCGCAAGCAGGTCCGCCACGAACGCGGCTTCTGCTTCGTCGGGTTCGGCGGCGGTGAGCACCGCGTCCATGATGTCCTTGCGATAACGCGCCTCGATCTCGGCGATGCCGGGCGCGGCACGCTCGACCGCCGACAACCTGGCCAGCGCAAGGACGCGTTGCGCCGCGCTGCGCCTGTGCTGGGGCACGATAAGGACGCACACGCCCTTGCGGCCAGCGCGTCCCGTCCGGCCGGAGCGGTGGAGAAGCGTTGCGGGATTGCTCGGCACGTCCGCGTGGATGACGAGGTCGAGGTTCGGCAGGTCGATGCCGCGGGCCGCCACGTCGGTCGCCACGCACACATGCGCCCTGCCGTCCCGCATTGCCTGCAACGCGTTGGACCGCTCGGACTGTGCCATTTCGCCCGAAAGCGAAACCACGGAGAAGCCGCGGTTGGCGAGGCGTGCGGTCAGGTGGCGCACGGCCTCGCGCGTGTGGCAGAACGCCAGCGCGCTCGTGCTGTCGGAGTTGAGCAGCGTGTTGATGACGGCGTGCTCGCGCTCGTCGCGCCGCACAAGCATCACCTGGTATTCGATGTCGGCGTGCTGGTCGGTCGAGGCGGATACCGCCACGCGTTGCGCGTCCTTCTGAAAGGTCTTCGCCAGGTCCGCGATGCCGCGCGGCACGGTTGCCGAGAACATCAGCGTCCGGCGTTCCGCCGGAGCCGCGCCGAGGATGTATTCAAGGTCTTCGCGGAAGCCGAGGTCGAGCATTTCATCGGCTTCGTCGAGCACCACGACGTGCAGCGCCCCAAGGTCCAGCGCGCCTTTTGCGATATGATCGCGCAGGCGCCCGGGCGTGCCGACGACGAGATGCGCGCCGCGCTCAAGCGCGCGGCGTTCCTTGCGCATGTCCATGCCTCCGACGCAGGTCGCAGTCTGAACACGCGCCGACCCGTAGAGCCAGTCGAGTTCTCGCTGCACCTGAAGCGCCAGCTCGCGCGTCGGCGCGATGACCAGCCCCAACGGCCGGTCCGCGCGATCGAAGTGGTTCGCGCTGCCGAGCAGGCTTGAGGCGATGGCGATGCCGAAGGCAACCGTCTTGCCCGAGCCGGTTTGCGCCGAAACCAGAAGATCGGTCCCGGCATAGCGTTTGTCCGCCATCTCCAACTGGACCGGCGTGAGATCTCTGTAACCCTTCGCTTCAAGCGCGGAAGCAAGGGATGGATGGATGGGTGTCGGCAAAAAATCGGCGTCGTGAACTGGAGCCATCTGGGGAACCTCTGTGAGCGCGCCGCATACCATAGCCGGTGCGTGAATGCCTAAGGATTCTTGACATATCTGACCTTGATGACCGTTGGAGCCACGTTTGCGTCCCGGATGCAGCGCGGTTGATTTCGCAGCAGGAGGTGGAACGGCCGCCTGCCGCTCAAATCGACGTCAAGCCGGTCGGACCGCTTGCGGCCCGGCGTATCTTCTCTTTGCCACGCTGGCCAAAGGGAGAAATCCAGGACGAACTGCCCCGCTGGGCCGTAGACTCACAAAACTGGTTGGCAATTTTCTGCGCCACTGATTCAAGGACTTGCGAACGAGGAGGCGCTTGATGACGCCGACACCCCTGCGCCTCGAACGCCTGAAGGCGCGCGAGCGTGAGCGCTTTGGCGACAGGATCGATCCCGGCGGCGACATGCACGAGATCCATACAGCCTTTGCCGACTGGGCATCGCACTATGACGAGCCGGGCTTTTCGGGCCGCAACCGCGCCCGCCACGAGGAGTGGCTTGGCGCCCAGAGCGTGCCGGTGCTGCACATCGACGGCAGCCGGAGCGTGGAGGAGTTGGTGGAGAGGGTCGTGGGATCGCGGACACCGGCGCGCGAACAGGACAGCCGATGGCATTGCCCTGCCCGACCGCCTCACCCGGGGCCATAGGGCGCCTCCAGAAGCGGAAGGTGCGGCGACAGCGCATCAGTGGCCGTCTGGCGGGCTTCCGGAGCTGACCATCGCGCGGTCGGTACGCGCGTCGATCGCACGGATGACCGATATCATGTCCTCTTCTCCGTACC
The DNA here is from genome assembly GCF_965276915.1 of Stappia sp. GTDB lineage: Bacteria > Pseudomonadota > Alphaproteobacteria > Rhizobiales > Stappiaceae > Stappia. The sequence continues at coordinate 2,598,265 of NZ_OZ255709.1, read as the reverse complement.
CAAGATCTCCGGTCTCGCTGTAGAGGGACAGGCAGGCGTCCATCAGAGGGGACGCGATCCCGGCATGGCGAGCGGCCTCTACGACAAGGCGGTTGTTCTTCAGCACGTCGGAGATCCCCGCCTGCCGGCTGAAATCGTGCTGCACAAGCTTTTCGATCTTGACCCGGGAGACGTCGCTCGCCATCGGTCCGGCGTTCAGGATGTCCATAAGCCGGGTCATGTCGAGACCGTGCCGCGCGGCAAAATGGGCAGCCTCCGCAAGCCCCGTGACCAGGGTGATGAGAAAGGTGTTGACCGCAAGTTTCATATGCAGGGCGCCAGGCACCTCGCCGCAATCGAACATCTTCTTGCAGATTGGTGCAAAAACCGGCCGCAGGCGCGCCAGATCCAGGCCGTCGCCCGCCAGCATGCCGACAAGCTGTCCGGCCTCGGCCGGCTTGCGCGATCCTGAAACCGGCGCCTCGACGTAGCGCCCTCCAGCCGAACGAATGTCATCGGAAAGGCGTTTCGAATAGTCGGGCGCTACGGTTCCCATGGAGACAATGATCCGGCCCTCGACACGGAGAGCAAATTCCGGGCGATGGCGGCAAAGGACCGCGTCGGTCGCGACATCGTTTTCCAGCATAAGGATGATGGTTTCGCATCGACCGAAGAGATCGGCCGCGTCAGAGGCGATTGTCGCGCCGGCCTGTTGCAGCGGCGCGCAACGGTCCCGTGTCCGGTTCCAGACCACGAGTGGCGTTCCAGCCCGGGCGAGGTTCAAAGCCATCGGAGCGCCCATCGTTCCAAGGCCGATGAAACCGATTGGCGAATCCGTCGACATGGCAACCTCCTTCGAATGGCTCCCGGCAAAGGCTACGGACCGGCAGGCATTTGGAGAAATGAATATTTATGTGCTGAAACATCAGGAAATCGAATATATCAGCGCCCATCCGTCCAGGCTCCGGACACAATGGCAGCGACCGGGATGACAGTGGGCGCGGTGCAAGGAACCGCAAGAACGTGCGCCATCGGTCGCTAAGAGGCGCGAGGCGGCGTCGTTCCTTGCGTCCGGAACGGGCTGCAGACCTTGAGGCACCGGCGAAGGAAGCCCTTCACAAACAGCCAGCCTATCCCTGCCCTCACCCCCTCCGCCTGCTCCGCCTGCGGCCACCTTCGCCATCGCCGTCGCCGTCGCGCTCGGTGGCAGGCGGGGAGACCAGCGGTCCGATGCGGGCGATCACTTCGGCGACAGTTGGCCGGGGCTCTGCTTCGTGCGTGTCGATGGCGCCGCGCATGGCCGCCAGATGGGCATAGGACGTGCCGCAGCAACCGCCGATGATGCGCGCGCCGGCATCCATCGCGAGCCGCGCGTAGTCGGCCATCAGCTCCGGCGTGCCGGTATAGACGACCTCGTCGCCGCGAATGACCGGGATGCCGCAATTGGCCTTGGCGATGACGACGGCGCCCGGATAGGCGGCCGTGATTTCCAGCACCGCCGCAAGCAGGTCGGAGGCGCCGACGCCGCAATTGGAGCCATAGGCAACGGGCGCGCAGGCGAACTCGCCGGCAAGCTGGCCGAGACCGGCCGGCGGCAGGCCCATCATGGTGCGCCCGGCCGTGTCGAAACTGGCGGTCAGGACGAAGGGCATGCCGACTTTCGCCGCCGCTTCGGCTGCGGCGCGCATTTCCTCGCCCGCAGACATGGTCTCGATCCAGGCGACGTCGGCGCCGCCCGCCTTGAGGCCCTCGATCTGTTCGGCGAAGGCCTCGACCGCGTCCTCGTATGTCAAGGCGCCGAGCGGCACGAAGAGCTCGCCGGTCGGGCCGACGGAGCCGCCGACAATCACCTTGCGCCCCGACGCATCCGCCACCTCGCGGGCAAGTTCGGCCGCCGCCTTGTTGAACTCGTGCACCCGGCCCTCGAACTTGTGCAGCTTGAGGCGGTGACGGTTGGCGCCGAACGTGTTGGTCAGGACGATGTCGGCGCCAGCTTCCACGAAGTTGCGGTGCAGGGTGCGGATCTTCTCCGGCTCGGTGACGTTCCACTCCTCCGGCGGATCGCCCGAGGTCAGGCCCATGTCGAAGAGGTTGGTGCCGGTCGCCCCGTCGGCGAGCAGCGTGCCCTTTTCCGCAAGCAATTGTTCAAGCGCGTTCATGGTCCTGCCTTGTCGTCGCGGTCGCCCGCGAAGTGTCTGTTTTCCGGTCCAGCATCATCGTGTCCCGCTGTCGCGCCCCGGCGACTGTTTTCGTCATCCCGGGCAAGGCGCAGCCGCGACCCGGGACCGGAGAGGCGCCATGGCCGTGGGGACCTCCCCGGGCGCATCCCAACGCTCCCGGCTCGCCCTCAGCTTCGCGGCTTCAGGTTCTGCGGATCGTAGAGCGGGGCATAACCGACGCCGGCGACCTCGACCGGGAAGGTTTCCGAGAAATACTCCACGCTGAGCTTGCGGCCGACCTCGGCATAGTCATGCGGCAGATAGGCGAGCGCAATATTCTTTCCGATGGTCGGGCCGTAGACGATGGAGGTCGTGTAGGAGATCCGGCCCAACTCGTCGACCAGCGTCTGCCCGGTGTCGGGGTCGATGACCGGCAGCATGCCGACGGGAAAGCGGGCGGTGCCGGCGGCATCCACATTGTCGGTCATGACCAGCGTGCACAGCATGGCCGGCTGATGGGCGCGCGCCCGGTACTCCAGATGCTTCGCCTTGCCGCGGAAGTCGGCCTCCTTGACCTTCGGCCGGGCCAGATCCGCCTCGTAGAGGTTGTACTGGGTCAGGAGGTCGGCATTCTGCAGGCGCAGCGACTTTTCCAGACGGCGCGAATTGGCGTAGGTCTCGACCCCGACGGCCATGATCCCGAGCGAACGCAGCGCATCCCAGACGGCAAGGCCGTCCTCGTATTTCATGTGCAGTTCCCAGCCCTGCTCGCCGACATAGGAGAGCCGGAGAGCCATCACGTCGCATCCCGCGATCCCGATCTGGCGGATAGCCGCGAAGGGGAAGTTCTCCGGATCGAGGCCGGCAGGATCGGCGACCGCCTTCTTCAGGTTCTCGCGCGCGTTCGGGCCCCAGATGCCGATGGTCGTGTAGTCCTCGCTGACGTCTGTCACCGTGACGTCGAAGCCCTTGTCCTGCGCCACGCGCTTCACATAGTGGAAGTCGCGCGGGCCGGCATCGGCGCCGTCGACGATGCGGCAACGGTCGGCCATGCGGAACACGGTGAGGTCGGCGCGCACCATCCCCTCATCGTCGAGGAAGTGGGTGTAGATGCCCTTGCCGATATTGCCGTCGCCGCCGATCTTCGCGGCGCAGAGCCACTCCAGCAGTTCGACATGATCCGGGCCCGCGACCTCGAACATGTAGAAATGCGAGAGATTGATGATCCCGCAATCCTCGCTCATCGCCAGGTGTTCGGCATTCGACACCCGCCAGAAATGGCGGTTGTCCCATTCGTTTTCGCGTAGCGGGACCCGGTCATCGTATTTTTCCAGAAGGTGCTCGTTGGCGGCGTAGCCATGGGCACGCTCCCAGCCGCCGAGTTCCATGAAGTGACCGCCAAGTTCGACCTCGCGCTCGTAGAAGGGCGAGCGCTTGACGTCCCGGGCATTGGCATAGGGTTCGCGCGGATGGATCGCCGGGAAGTAGATCTTCTGCGCCGCCTCGTAGCAGCGCCCCTCGATGAATTCTTCCGTGAGCTGATGCGGATAGAATCGCGAATAGTCGATGGCGGCGTGGTCGATCCCGGTGCGGCCGTCGGTGATCCAGTCGGCGATCAGCTTGCCGTAGCCCGGCGCGTCCTTGACCCAGATGGCGACGCAGTACCAGAGGCCGCGCACCTTCTGGCTCTCGCCGCAGGACGGACCGCCGGCGGCGGAAACCTGCAAGAGCCCGTTGAAGGAATGGCCCTCGTTGTAGCCCAGCTCGCCGAGGATCGGCGTCAGCTCCATGGCGCGTTCGAGCGGCTCGATCACCTGTTCCATCTCCAGGTCGCGCTGCGAGGGCGACAGGCGCGCCTCGTTCTTCTCAAGCAAATCGCGCGGATGGCACATGCGCGGGTTGTCGGTCTCGTAGTAGCCCCACTCGATCTGGCCGCCCTCGGCCGTCTTCGGATCGCCGGTGTCGCGCATATAGGCGGAGTTGCCCTGGTCGCGCAGCAGCGGATAACCGATGTCCTTGCCCGTGCCCTCGAACTCGTTGAAGGGGCCGAAGAAGGTGAGCGGATGGTCGACCGGCATGACCGGCAGGTCCTCGCCGACCATTTCGGCGATGAGACGCCCCCACAGGCCGGCGCAGACGATGACGTGATCGGCATGGATGGTGCCGCGATGGGTGACGACGCCCGTGATGCGGCCGTCCTCAACCACGAGCGACTTTGCCGGCGTGTTGGCGAAGACCTTCAGCTTGCCGGTCTTCTCTCCTTCGTCGACAAGCTTGCCGGCAACGGTCTGCGAGCGCGGGATGACGAGACCCGCATCGGGATCGAACAACCCGCCCTGGACCTGATCCTCCTCGATCAGCGGGAAAAGCGCCTTGATCTCCGCCGGGGTTACGAGACGGGCCCGGGTGCCGAAGGCCTTGCCCGAAGTGACCTTGCGCCGGATCTCTTCCATCCACGTGTCGTCGCCCGTGCGGGCCACTTCCAGCCCGCCGATACGCGCGTAGTGGCCCATCCGGTCGAAGAAATCGACCGAGTAGAGCGAGGTCCAGGTCGACAGGAAATCGTGGCTCGTCGTGTAGCAGAAGTCGGACGCGTGCGCCGTCGAGCCGATATCGGTCGGAATACCGGACTTGTCGATGCCGACAATGTCGGTCCAGCCGCGTTCTATGAGGTGGTGCGCGATCGACGCGCCGACGATGCCACCCAGACCGACGATGACGATTTGTGCCTTGTCAGGAAACGCTGACATCCTTCATCCCTCTTGCATGGACGCGGCGCGGCAGGCCTGCCGTCGCGCTCCCTCGCCAGCGAGTATCGCCATGGAAGTCGGCACCCGGTGGCCTGATTGCGTCATGCGGGCATCGCCGCGACGACACTGGCCGGCAATTTTCCGGAACCGGAGTGGTGCAGGCTCGCGTCATCGGCCACGGCGGGTGCGGTTGACAGGCACCCCGACCTGACCTATCGGCAATTGCTGGTTGAAGGGGGCCGAACCGATGTTTTTTCGTCATGCCGTGCTGATCGTGACTGCCACAGGCCTTGCCGCCTGCCAGACGACCAAGCCGATCGCCATGAGCGTCAGCTATCAGCCGACCAGTCCGACCGCGACGCATGGCGACGTGCTGGCGGAAGCCCGGGCCGGTGGGCAGAAGATCCCGCAGCTCCGGGGGACGGAATTCATCACCGTCCGCAGCTACCACTACACGCTGCACAAGGAGAGCGGCACGGGCATCAAGGAAGAGATGACCGGCGCCGAATGCACGCTGGAAAGCGACGGCTACACCGCGAGCTTCCGCACTCCCGCCCAGGTCAAGGTGCCCAATTACGGCTATGCCTCCCGCCCGGTCTCGGTGCGCTGCAACGCGCCCGGCTACAAGTCAGGCTTCGCCAACGCGAGCGCCGAAAACGAGACACGCAGGAAAATCTACCAGAGCGGCGCCGGCGCCGGTCTGGTCGGTTTGATGACGGCGGCCATCATCGACGCCGCCAACTCCGAAGATAACGACGATTTCAAGTATCCGCTGGTCTCCGTGACCATGAACCGGGAGGATTGCGACAGCTCCCGGCTCGGCTGCCGCGCCCAGTAATCCGGGCAGCCTCGCGAACCTCCCCGCCTCTCGCCATGACGCTTTTAGAGAATCGGACGACGCATTCGCGCCGCAGCCCCCTTTCGCCCGGGCGCAAAGTGACGCGGAGAGCCGCCCGCACAGTGCCCCTTGCCAATCCGCGAGGCGGGTGCGGGGCGGGCGATGCGAAAGCAGCGACAACAAAGGGCTTGCAGCGGATGAGTGAACAGGAAGCGCGCGCGGCACGGCGCGGACGGGCAGCCCGGACGGAGAAACGGCGCGGATCGCAGGCGGCAGGCGCCTTGCCCTACATCTCGCGCAATCTGCCCGTCTACGACATTCTCAGCGACGAGGGAGCGGAGCTGATCGAGGCGAATGCCGACCGGCTGCTGGCCGAGATCGGTCTCGAATTCCGCGACGACCCCGAAACGATCGCCATCTGGAAAGCGGCCGGAGCCGACGTTTCGGGCGAGCGGGTGCGGTTTCCCAAGGGCATGCTGCGCGAACTCGTCAAGACCGCGCCGGCACAATTCGTCCAGCACGCGCGCAACCCGGAGCGCAACGTCGTCATCGGCGGCAACAACACGGTGTTTGCACCCGTTTACGGCCCCCCGTTCGTGACCGATCTCGATGCCGGCCGGCGCTACGGCACCATCGAGGACTTCCGCAATTTCGTGAAGCTCTCCTATGCCTCGCCCTGGCTGCACCATTCGGGCGGCACCGTGTGCGAGCCCGTCGACCTGCCGGTCAACAAGCGGCATTTCGACATGGTCTATGCGCATCTGAAGTATTCGGACAAGCCGTTCATGGGATCGGTGACGGCGCCGGAACGCGCAAGCGATTCGGTCCGCATGGCCCAGCTCGTCTTCGGCGAGGAGTTCGTCGACAACAATTGCGTGATGATCCAGCTGATCAATGCCAACTCGCCGCTCGTCTTCGACGCCACCATGCTCGGTGCGCTGAAGGTCTACGCGGCGGCGAACCAGGCCTGCATCGTCTCGCCCTTCATCCTGGCCGGCGCCATGAGCCCGGTGACGGTCGCCGGCACCCTGTCGCAGGTGCTGGCCGAGGCACTGGCCGGCTGCGCGCTGACCCAGCTTGTGCGCCCCGGCGCGCCGGTCGTCTTCGGCGCCTTCGTGTCGTCGATCTCGATGCAGTCCGGCGCCCCGACCTTCGGCTCGCCGGAAGGCAGCCTGCTGCTCAATGGCGCGGCCAAGCTGGCGCGCCGCGCCGGCCTGCCGTTCCGCTCCGGCGGCTCCTTCACCGCCTCTAAGACACCGGATGCCCAGTCGGCGCAGGAATCGGCCCAGACCATCCTGGCAACGCTGCTTTCGGGAGTGAACTTCTGCCTGCATGCCGCCGGTTGGCTGGAAGGCGGGCTCTGCTCTTCCTACGAGAAGTTCGTGATGGACGCCGACCAGCTCGGCATGATGCATGTGCTTGCCAAGGGCATCGACCTGTCCGACGAGGCACAGGCGATGGATGCACTCGCGGAAGTCGGGCCCGGTGGCCATTTCCTCGGCGCGGCGCATACGCAGCGCAATTTCGAGACCGCCTTCTACCGCTCCGAAATCGCCGACAACAACTCGTTCGAGCAATGGAGCGCCGATGGCGGGCTCGATGCCGCCTGGCGCGCCAATCGCAAGTGGAAGCAGATGCTCGCCGCCTACGAGGCACCGCCGCTCGATCCGGGTATCGACGAAGCGCTGATCTCTTTCATGGCGTCGCGTAAAGCCGAATTCCCCGACAGCAACATCTAGGAAAACAAACAACCAACACAGCCTTTACAAGGAAGCTTTGCGCGATCAAAGATAGCTTCAAATATACATAAAATGGACACCGCATGAGCGCTCTTCAGCATGGCGATTTTCGCTGCGCTGCAAGAGCGCTTTGTTTTTTCAATGCATTTCAAATATTTTTTTACACACCCCCTTTCAATCCTTGTCATTATTTGCTTATGTAAGCCCACCGACAGGGTAGAGAAGCGGGCCGAAAAGAGTTCGCAAGAGGGGATCAGGAGCGAACGCGCCGTAAATTCGGCGCGAATGCCTGCCCCTTTCCGACTTTTGCTTAGGGGCAACGATGACAGAGACACGCGGCGCTTCAGTCCGTTACGAGAACGTTCAAAAAAGCTATGACGGGGAAACGCTCGTCGTCAAAAATCTGAACCTTGACATTCCGCCGGGCGAATTTCTCACCATGCTCGGCCCGTCCGGCTCCGGAAAGACCACCTGCCTGATGATGCTGGCTGGTTTCGAGCCCGCCACACACGGCGAAATCTTCCTGAACGACAGCCCGATCAACAACGTGCCGCCGCACAAGCGCGGCATCGGGATGGTGTTTCAGAACTACGCCCTGTTCCCGCATATGAGCGTTGCGGAAAACCTCGCGTTCCCGCTGCAGGTGCGCGGCATGAACAGGGCCGACCAGGAAAAGAAGGTGCAGCGGGCACTGGAGATGGTCGAGCTCGGCCATTTCGGCTCACGTCGTCCCGCACAGCTGTCCGGCGGCCAGCAGCAGCGCGTGGCCGTTGCCCGTGCTCTGGTCTTCGAGCCGGAACTGGTGCTGATGGACGAGCCTTTGGGCGCGCTCGACAAGCAGCTGCGCGAGCAGATGCAGTACGAGATCAAGCACATCCACCAGAATATCGGCGTGTCGATCGTCTACGTGACGCATGACCAGACCGAGGCGCTGACGATGTCGGACCGGGTCGCGGTGTTCAACGACGGCATCATCCAGCAACTGTCGAGCCCGGATGCGCTTTACGAGAACCCGCAGAATTCCTTCGTCGCCCAGTTTATCGGCGAGAACAACAAGCTGTCGGGAACGGTGACCGAGGTTGCCGGAGACACCTGCGCGGTGAAGCTCGACGACGGCACGATGCTGAAGGCCGATGCCGTCAACATCGACGGCGTCGGATCGCGCACGACGATCTCGTTGCGACCCGAGCGTGTCGAGTTCGACACCCACGAACAGATGGACAATCTGGTCAAGGGCCGCATCGAGGAAATGATCTATCTCGGCGACCACATCCGCGTGCGGATGAATGTCGCCGGCAACACGGAATTCATTGTCAAGGTTCGCAATCGCGGTGAAAAGCGCGACCTGCGGACCGGCCAGACAGTGGAGATCGGCTGGGCCGCGGGCGACTGCAAGGCGCTTGACGCCGTCGCCTGATGCGCGACCCGGATCGAAAGACCGCGGCGCCCGACACGGGCCGCCGCTCATTTTCCGGGGCACAGCCCCGGGCGAACTCAAGAAACCAGGGGATCAAAATGACCTTCAAGACACTCCTGCTCGCAGGTGCTGCCACGGCGATGATGACGACGGGCGCCAGCGCCATCGACCTCACCATCGTCTCGTGGGGTGGCGCCTATTCGAACTCGCAGAACGAGGCCTATCACAAGCCTTACATGGCTGCGAACCCGGACGTCACGATCATCAATGACGAAAGCTCGAACGAGGCGGTGGCCAAGCTGCGCGCCATGAACGAGGCCGGCAACGTCACCTGGGATCTCGTCGACGTGGTGGCTTCCGACGCCATCCGCCTGTGCGACGAAGGCCTGGCGATGGAAATCAACCACGACGAGATGCTGGCCAAGGCGCCCGACGGCACCCCGGCCTCCGAGGACTTCGGCGACCTGATCGTCTCCGATTGCTACATTCCGCAGATCGTCTACTCGACGACGTTCGGCTACCGCACCGACGTTGCCGAGTGGAACGGCAAGGAGCCGGACGACATCTGCGACGTGTTCGACCTGGAGAACTTCCCGGGCAAGCGTTCGCTCGAGAAGCGCCCGATCAACAACATGGAATGGGCCCTCCTGTGCGACGGCGTCGCCAAGGAAGACGTCTACAAGGTGCTGGAGACCGAGGAAGGCGTGAACCGCGCCCTTGCCAAGCTCGGCACCATCAAGGACCAGACGGTCTGGTGGTCGGCCGGCGCCGAGACGCCGCAGCTTCTCGCCGACGGCGAAGTGGTGATCGGCTCGACCTACAACGGTCGCCTGTTCTCGCTGATCGAGGAGCAGAAGCAGCCGATCAAGATGCTGTGGGACGCGCAGGTGTTCGACCTTGACGGCTGGATCGTCCCGGCCGGACTGCCGAAGGAGCGCCTCGACGCGGTGATGAAGTATCTCCACTTCGCCACCGACACGCAGCGCCTCGCCGACCAGGCGAAGTACATCTCCTACGGCCCGGCCCGCAAGTCCTCGGCCCCGCTCGTCGGCAAGCATGCGGAACTCGGCATCGAGATGGGTCCGCACATGCCGACCGACCCGGCCAACGCCACCAACACGTTCCTCTACAATTACGAGTGGTGGGCGGACTATCGCGACGACCTGGACGCCAAGTTCCAGGCCTGGCTCGCCGGCTAAGTCTCTGATGAACGGGCGCTAGCCCCTTCATCTCCCAAACCTGCCGCGGCGGATCCGTTCCGCCGCGGCCCCCCGATCCCCTGTTCCCCGACAAGCCTGCGCCACAAGCCCTGCGCAAGCTCTTCCGGGACCAGGCACAAGCGGAGCCCACAGGCCCGCTCCCGCCTTCCACCGGCGCGTTCTGCCGACGCGCCGACCGCGGCCGAAACGGACACGGATGATGACGAGCGACACCACAGCGAACACTGACGCCGGCAACGGCACGCAGACGGAAGTGCTGACCACCCGGGACGGGATCCCGCTCAAGGTCAGCCTCGCCAAGGCCTTGAGGCGCGAGAAGCTGCGCTCGCTGGCACTCATCGCGCCGCTGCTGGTCTTCATCCTGATCACCTTCGCCGCGCCGATCGCCGACATGCTGTTCCGCTCGGTGGAAAACGGCATCGTTTCCGAGACGCTGCCGAAAACCGTGCAGGCCCTGTCCTCATGGGAGGCGGATTCGCCGCAAACACCCGGCGAGCCGGTGTTCAAGGCGCTCCACGAGGACCTTCTGGTCGCCACCGAGCAGAAGACCCACACGCGGCTCGGCTCGCGGCTGAACTACGAGGCGTCCGGCATGTCGAGCCTGTTCCGCAAGACCGGACGGCGCGTCGACAGGATGGACGAGGCCGCGCCGTTCAAGGAGCAGTTCATCGAGGTCGACGACGGCTGGGGCGAGCTTGAAACCTGGCAGGTGCTGAAGCGCTATTCGCCGACCATCACGTCGGGCTACTTCCTCAACGCCGCCGACATGGAACTGACCGCCGACGGCGTCTCGATGAAGCCGGAAAACGAGCGGATCTATCTCTACCTGTTCTGGCGCACGCTGCTTTTGTCGCTCACCATCACCTTCTCCTGCCTGCTGCTCGGATATCCGGTGGCCTTCCTGCTGGCGGCACTGCCGGCGCGCTCGGCCAACCTTTTGATGATCCTGGTGCTGCTGCCCTTCTGGACATCGCTGCTGGTGCGCACCTCAGCCTGGAAGGTGCTGCTGCAGCAGCAGGGCGTGATCAACGACTTCCTGGTCGCGATCGGCATTGTCGGCGATGCCAACCGTCTGGTGATGATCAACAACCAGACCGGCACGGTCATCGCCATGACGCATATCCTGCTGCCCTTCATGATCCTGCCGCTCTATTCGGTGATGAAGACCGTCTCGCCGACCTATGTACGGGCGGCCAAGAGCCTCGGCGCGACCGACTGGACCGCCTTCTGGAGGGTCTATTTCCCGCAGACGGTGCCGGGCATCGGCGCCGGCTCGATCCTCGTCTTCATCCTGGCGATCGGCTACTACATCACGCCGGAACTGGTCGGCGGCACCAGCGGCATCTTCATCTCCAACCGCATCGCCTACCACATCTCGTCATCGCTGAACTGGGGACTGGCGGCCGCGCTCGGCGTGATCCTGCTCGGGGCGGTGATGCTGCTGTTCTACGTCTACGACAAGATCGTGGGCATCGATAACGTCAAGCTCGGTTGAGGAGACCAAGAAGAACATGTCAGCTCTTCCAGCCTATGCGTCCACGGGCCAGCGTGCCTGGCACTACACGTTCCGCACCATCTGCGGGTTGATCTTCTTTTTCCTGATCTTCCCGATCCTGGTGATCCTGCCCCTGTCGTTCAACGCGCAGGACTTCTTCACCTTCACCAAGGAAATGCTGGCCTTCGATCCGGCCGGCTACTCCTTGAAGCATTACGAGGACTTCTTCACCAATCCCGACTGGCAACAGGCGATGCGCAATTCCTTCGCCATCGCGCCGGTGGCAACGCTGCTTGCGACCTCGTTCGGGACGCTCGCCGCCATCGGCCTGTCGCAGAGCCACGTGCCCTACCGCTCGGCGATCATGGCGGTGCTGATCTCGCCGATGATCGTGCCGCTGATCATCTCGGCCGCGGGCATGTATTTCTTCTATTCCCGCATCGGACTGCAGGGAACCTACGTGGGCGTGGTGCTTGCCCACGCGGCGCTCGGCACACCCTTCGTCATCATCACCGTGACGGCGACGCTGGTCGGCTTCGACCGGAGCCTGGTGCGGGCGGCGGCGAGCCTCGGAGCCAATCCGGTGACGACCTTCTTCAAGGTGCAGATGCCCTTGATCGTGCCCGGCGTCGTCTCGGGTGCGCTGTTCGCCTTCATCACCTCCTTCGACGAGGTGGTGGTCGTGCTCTTCCTCGGTTCGGCCGGCCAGAAGACCCTGCCCTGGCAGATGTTTACCGGTCTGCGCGAGCAGATCTCCCCGACCATCCTGGCCGTCGCCTCGCTGATGGTGGCGATCTCGATCGCACTGCTGACGGTGCTGGAACTGCTGCGCCGGCGCTCCGAACGGCTGCGAGGCCTCACCCCGTCCTAGTCGGAGCATTCCGGCGGCTTGCGACAATTTTGACGCAAGATTCTACAAAACTTGCACAAGTTTCTCACCGAATTTGCGCAAACATGAGTCACTTGCGGGACTACAGGATGAAGCGGATCGGCATTCTCGGACTGGCCCTCGGCATCGTGCTGGCGCAACCGGCGGCGGCGGGCGACTTCGCCTATCACCGCAGCGTCAGTCTCAAGGTCGGCCAGTCGATCGTGCTGAAGGGCGTGCGCAACCACAATTGCGGGACACGGCCGCCCGGCTGGACCTCGATCCAGCGCCAGCTGCCAAAGAGCAAACTCGGCAGTTTCTCGGACGGCGGCACCGGCACGGTTCAGAGCAATTTCTGCCGCGAGCGGCACGACATCAAGCGCGTTGCTGCCCGCGGCGTGCGCTTCACGGCGAGAACGCGCGGCCAGGAGCGGCTGACGATCCTCAGGGACCCGGTCTCGATCACGGTGCGATAGGCCGCCGAAGGGACCGGCAAAGCGAACGATGGTCCGGCGGCAATGCGCCGGCCAGCCGAAAACGGGTCACGCGCCCTCCTCTTCTCCGAGCCGGTGACGGAACGCCAGTCGCCGGGCGACCCGCAAGCCGGCAGGCAAGGGTCCGGCGGCGCGCCCCGACAGAAGACGCAAGGCCTGGCGGGCCGGTTCCTCGCGAACCGGTCCGCCTTTTTGTTGGCGGTCCAAAAGCGGGGGCAACAAAAGGAGATTGCGATGAATGACGATCTGGCAAGGACGATGCGCTGGCACAATGGCGAGAAGGCGTGGTCGCCGTTTTCGCCGACCGAGATGGACGGACGGCAGGCGGCGATGCGGGCAGTGATGGCCAAGCGTGATATCGACGCGGCGCTTTTCACCTCCTATCACAACATCTGCTATCTCACCGGCTTCCTCTATTGCCAGTTCGGCCGGCGCTACGGGCTGGTGCTCGACCAGAGGCAGGCGACGACCATCGCAGCGGCCATCGACGGCGGCCAGCCCTGGCGGCGCAGCCATGGCGACGCGCTCACCTATACCGACTGGCAGCGCGACAGCTACTTCCACGCTGTCCGGCAACTGACGCCGGGCGTGCGCCGGCTCGGGATCGAGTTCGATCACGTGACGCTGGAAACCATGGCCATGCTGGAGGCGGCCCTGCCGGGTGTCGAACTGGTCGACATCGCCGGCGATGCAATGCGACTGAGAACGATCAAGTCGGCGGAGGAACAGGCGCTGATCCGACACGGCACGAGGATCTGCGACATCGGCGGGGCGGCCGTGGTGCAGGCTGTCGCCGCCGGCGTGCCGGAGCACGAGGTGGCGCTTTCCGGGACGCAGGCGATGGTGCGCGAGATCGCGGCAAGCTTTCCCTTTGCCGAACTGATGGACAGCTGGACCTGGTTCCAGTCCGGCCCCAACACGGACGGCGCCCACAACCCGGTGACCAACCGCATCGTGCAACCGGGCGACATCCTGTCGCTCAACTGCTTCCCGATGATCTTCGGCTACTACACGGCGTTGGAGCGCACCCTGTTCTGCGACTTTGTGCCCGATGCCCATCTCAGGCTCTGGGAGATCAACTGCCAGGTGCACCGGCGCGGGCTGGAACTGATCCGGCCCGGCGCGCGCTGCCGCGACATCGCCGCTGAACTCAACGAGATCTACCGCTCGCACGACCTCTTGCGCTTCCGCTCCTTCGGCTACGGCCACTCCTTCGGTGTGCTCAGCCACTATTACGGGCGCGAGGCGGCGGTGGAACTGAGGGAAGACATCGACACGGTGCTGGAACCGGGCATGGTGGTATCGATGGAACCGATGATCATGGTCCCGGAGGGACTGCCCGGCGCTGGCGGCTACCGCGAGCACGACATCCTGATCGTCCAGGAGGACGGCGCTGAAAACATCACCGGGTTCCCTTTCGGGCCGGAGCACAACGTCGTCGGCAAGGACAAATAGCGCCGGGTCACCACAGGAAAAGCGTGAGGCGGGGCGTGGCCCCACCCTCAATCACATCATCGCGGCCGGCTCGGCGACGCGATAGCCGAACTCGAGGGCCGCATCGGTCAGCCATTCGATCAGCGCATCGGCCAGACTGGTCGGCACCAGAAGGTCGAAGCCGTCCTCGTTGCGCCGCAGGATGATGACCGGGATCTGGTGGATGACCGCCTGGGCAAGCGAGCCGGGCGGGAAGGCGCGCGGGTCGAAATCGATTGCCACCGCCTTGTTGAGCAGCGCCGACGCCTCGGAACCGCCCACATGCAGCGCGCGGCGCGCCGGGCCGAGATCGACCACCGCCGCATCGTCGGTGTCGAGCGCCTCGTCGACGCGGGCGGTCTCCTCGGACGAGGCCGCGATATAGATGAAGCGGCCGAAGGCGACCCAGCCGACCAGCGCCGTGTCGCTCTCGCTGAAGCGGCCCGGGCGACCCGGCAGGATCGTGCCGGCAAGCTCGGACAGGCGGTTGGCGACCGGCTCCAGCCGGTTCGGCCAGGCGCCGACCTCGAGCACGGCGGCGATCTGCAACTCGCGCAAGAGGATTGCGGGTTCGGAGGCACCGGCGGTTTCGCCGGGCACGAGCCGCCCGACCACGGGACGCGCCGCGTGTGCGCCCTTGTCGGTGTCCGCGACCGCGCCGGATGGCGCGTCCACCTGCGGTGCGGCAGTGGTATCGGCGTCTTGCGGCGCGTTGGGCGCGCCATTCTCGACGTCAGACATGCATTCGGCTCCCGTCGGGGTCGTAGAAGCAAGGATCAGTGACCGTCACCGCCACCCGCTCGTCCTTGAGCGGAAAGGCCGCATCGAGCGCTTCGCCGTGGCGTCCGCGCCCGCCCGAGAGGAAGGCAAGCGCGATATGGGCCTCAAGGGCCGGCGACCAGGTCACGGCGGTCACATGCCCCAGACTCGCCCCTCCACCGCGCGCGGTCAAGTGGCTGCCGGCGCGGATGGGGATACCGTCCGCCGACACCAGCCCGACCATGACGGGGCGCGCCGGATCGACGAAAGCGGGACGCGAGGTCATCGCCGAGCCGATATAGGGTTTGCGCTGCGACGCCATGCCGCCAAGCCCGACATCGGCAAGGGTGGTGCGGCCATCCATTTCCGCGCCGGTGATGTGCCCCTTCTCGATGCGCAGCGTGCCGAGCGCCTCCAGCCCGTAGGGCGCGATTCGCTCCGGCCGGCCGGCGGCGAGCAACGCCTCCCAGACGGCAAGGCCGACCGGCCAATCGCAAAAGACCTCGTAGGCAAGCTCGCCGGAAAAGGAGAGCCGCGCGATCCTCACCTCATGCGCGCCGATGCGCCCTTGCGCGATGCCCATATGCGGGCAGGCCTCACTCGAGACATCGCCCTCGGTCAACGCTGCCTGCAACACCTTGCGTGCGGCGGGACCGGCGATTGCCATGGCCGCGAACCGATCGGTAACCGATGTCACGTGGACGCGCAGTTCCGGCCAGACGACCTCGAGGTAGTGCTCCATATGGGCAAGCACCGGGCCGGCATTGGCAGTGGTCGTGGTGACCAGAAAGCGGTTTTCGGCTAGCCGCCAGGCGGTGCCGTCGTCGAACATGATGCCGTCCTCGCGCAGCATGACACCGTAGCGCGCCTTGCCGACCGGCAGCTTGGCGAAACCGTTGGCATAAAGGCGGTTGAGGAATTCCGCTGCGTCAGGGCCCTGCACATCGATCTTGCCAAGCGTCGACACGTCGACGAGGCCGACGCCCTCGCGCACCATGGTCGCCTCGCGGACATAGGCCTCGCGCAAGGTCTCGCCGTCCTGGAAATAGGCGCGCGGACGCATCCAGATGCCGGCCGACATCATTTCCGCACCATGGGCAAGATGCCAGTCATGCATGGGCGTGCGGCGCACCGGCGCGAAGTGATGGCCGGTCTCGCGCCCGGCAAGCGCGCCGATCGTCACCGCCGTGTAGGGCATGCGGAAGCGGGTGGTGCCGACCTGCGGGACGCTGAGGCCCCGCGCCCGGGCCATCAGCGCGATGGCGTTGACATTCGAGGTCTTGCCCTGGTCGGCGGCCATGCCGAGCGTCGTGTAGCGCTTCAGGTGCTCGACCGAGCGAAAGCCCTCGCGGTTGGACAGTTCGATGTCCGAGGCGGTCACGTCGTGCTGAAAATCGACAAAGCGCTTGGCGCGCCCGCTCGCCGGCACGTCGAAGACGGGGAACGGCAGCTCGGGCCCCGGCGCGTTCTCCAGCACAGGCAAGGACGGCACTTGCCCCTCGCCCGCACCGCAGGCGGCAGCCGCAGCGAGGCCGGCATCGCGGCCGCCTTCCAGACAGGCGGCGAGATCGAGCATGCCGGCAGCGGCACCGCAGGCGGTCCAGGCCTCGCGCGGGCTGCCCGGCACGAAGGAGTGAAGCCGCTCGTCATAGACCGGCGGGCTGCCCGCCTGGCTTGCCAGATGGACGCTCGGGGTCCAGCCGCCGGCGACCAGCAACGCATCGCAGGAGGGCTGCATCACATTCGCGCCGAGATGCCCGGTGGCGGCATCGAAGCCGCGAATGTCGACACCGGAAAGCGCCTTGCGGCCACGGGTGGCGGCCACCACCGCCCCGGTCTCGAGCCGGATGCCGCGCACGCCAAGCTCGGCCGCAAGGCCCGCATCGATGCGCTGGCGGATATCGACCACCGCCTTGATGGAAACGCCGAGCCGGTCGAGTGCCAGCGCTGTACGCGCGCCGCCGTCATTGTTGGCGAAGACGACGACCGAGCGCCCGACGGCAACCCCGTAGCGCTGCGCATAGGCCAGGCCGGCGGATGCGAGCATGACGCCCGGCGTGTCGTTGCCGGCAAAGACCAGCGGCCGCTCAATGGCGCCCGCGGCGAGCACCACATGGCGGGCGTGGACCGTCCAGTGACGCTGGCGCGGTTCGTGCGGTTCGGGCGCCGGCTTGTGATCCGCGACCCGCTCGACCGCGCCAAGCACGTTGCCGTCGAAATAGCCATAGACGGTGGTGCGCGGCATCAGGCGGACGCCGTGGCGCTCCAACTCGTGCAGTTCATGCGCGATCCAGTCGGCGGCGGAGCGCCCGTCAAGGCTCGCGCCGTCCTCATGGAGCCGCCCGCCGGCGCGCGCATTCTCGTCGGCAAGGATGACCCTGAGGCCGCGCGCGGCAGCGACCCGTGCCGCCGCGAGCCCGGCCGGCCCCGCGCCGACGACGAGCACGTCGCAGAAGGCGTTGCGCTTCTCGTAGCGATCCGGATCGGCAAGATGGGTGCCGCGCCCGAGCCCGGCCGCCCTGCGGATGAAGCGCTCGCAGAAGTGCCAAGTGGCCTGCCCGGTGCCCATGAAGGTCTTGTAGTAGAACCCGGCGGAGAACAGCGGCGACAGCCGGTCGTTCACCGCCATCATGTCGAAGGCGAGCGATGGCCAGCGGTTCTGGCTCGCCGCCTCCAGACCCTCGTAGAGTTCGGTCATGGTGGCGCGGGTGTTGGGCTCGTGGCGGGCGCCGGACCGCATCTCGACCAGCGCGTTCGCCTCTTCCGGACCGGCGCTCATCACGCCGCGCGGGCGGTGATACTTGAAGGAGCGACCGACCAAAACGCGCCCGGAGGCAAGCAGAGCCGAGGCGAGCGTGTCGCCGGCAAGGCCGTGCATCGGCTCACTGTCGAAGCGGAAGGAGAAGGGGCGGTCGCGCTCGACATGGGCGCCGCCACGGGGAAGCCGGTAGCCGCTCATGCGCCCTGCCCTTCGAGACGGGCCGCATCGCTGGCGAAGCGGCCGGCCATCTCGACGCCCGTGATCTCGTGGGTGAGCGTGTTCCGGGTGACGCGCAGCCAGTGGCGGCAGCCGGCGATGTGATGCCAGAGCTCGACATGGGACCCGCGCGGGTTCTCCCGGTCATAGACATAGGCGGCGAAGGGCTCGGCCTCGCGGGTCGCAAGGTCCGGCCGGCGAAGGGTTCCGTCGCCGCCATAGGAGAACTCGGCAACGCCGCGCGGGCCGCAACAGGGGCAATCGATGCGCATGGGCGGGCTCTCAGTGCATCTTGGGATAGGGACCGGCGCCGCGCTCGTCGAGCGAGGCGCCGTTGCGGAAGCGGTCCAGCGTGAAGGGGGCGTTGAGCGGATGCGGCTCGCCCTTCGCCATGGTCCAGGCGAAGCACCAGCCCGAGGCGGGCGTCGCCTTGAACCCGCCGTAGCACCAGCCGGCATTGAGATAGAGGCCGGGCAGCGGGCCGGGGGCGATGATCGGGCTGCCATCCATGCTCATGTCCATGATGCCGCCCCAGTTCCTGAGCAGCCGGAGGCGCGAGACGAAGGGCAGCATGGCGGTCACCTCGGACATGACATGCTCGACCACCGGCAGGTTTCCGCGCTGTGCATAGGAATTGTACTTGTCGATGTCGCCGCCGAAGACGAGGCCACCCTTGTCGGACTGGGAGATGTAGAGATGGCCGGCGCCGAAGGTAACGACGCCGTCGAGGATCGGCTTGACGGGCTCGGAGACGAAGGCCTGCAGCACGTGGCTTTCGATCGGCAGGCGGGTGACGCCGGCCAGCGCCAGCACCTGCGAGGTGCTGCCGGCAACGGCGACGCCGACCTTGGGCGCGCGGATCTCGCCGCGCGTCGTCGTCACGCCGACGATGCGGTTTCCCTCGCGCAGGAAGCCGGTGACCTCGCAATTCTCGACGATGTCGACGCCGCGCGCATCGGCCGCGCGCGCATAGCCCCAGGCGACCGCGTCATGGCGGGCGGTGCCGGCACGCGGCTGCAAGAGCCCGCCGACAACGGGAAAACGGGCACTGCCGGAGAGATCCAGCCCCGGCACCAGCGCGGCGATGTCGGAGGGGCCGAGCAGTTCCGCGTCGATCCCCTCCAGCCGCATGGAATTTCCGCGCCGGGCATAGTCGTCGAGCTGGGCGGGCGTATGAGCAAGGTTGAGCACGCCGCGCTGGGAGAACATGACGTTGTAGTTGAGGTCGAGCGACAGGCCTTCCCACAGCTTCATCGACCATTCGTAGAAACGGTTGTTGTCCGGCAGCATGTAGTTGGAGCGCACGATGGTGGTGTTGCGGCCGATATTGCCGGAGCCGAGCCAGCCTTTCTCCAGCACGGCGATGTTGGTCAGGCCGTGCTCCCTGGCCAAATAGTAGGCGGTCGAGAGCCCGTGGCCGCCGCCGCCGACAATGATGGCGTCATAGGCCGGCTTCGGCTCCGCCTTGCGCCAGGCCGGCTGCCAGTGGCGATGGCCGCTGAACGCGTTCTTCAGGAGCGAAAGGGCCGAATATTTCTGCACGATGCTGATACCCCAACCGAATTTTCGCCGAACCGGCGCCGCAAAGCCTATCCCGCGCGCCTGCCATCCCCAAGCAGGGAAAAGCGGCGCGGCGCTGTCGCGGATGCGACCCCGCCCGCCGCGTCAGACCACGCCCAGCCCTGCCGCCACCCTTGCCGGCTCGAGCGAGGGCGCGAACTCCGTCAGCATGCGGCGGCGGAAGATCTGCACCGCCTCGCGCTGCAGGTCGTCCGGACGGAAGAGCATGAAGTAGCCGAAGCCCGAGGCGGCGGCGATCCCCAGCGGCGCGGAAAGCCGCCCTTCGGCGATGTCGCGCGCGGCAAGCCGGCGGTCGGCGACGACAAGGCCTCCCTCGCGGGCGGCGAAATCGAGCGCCATGTGGGCGGTGTCGAAGACGATGCCCTGCGGCAGGGTGGCGGAGATACCGGCCGCACGCAGCAGTTCGGCCCAGGCGGTGTGGCGGCCGGCCTCGTTGCGGCAATGGATGACGGTCTCGCGGGAAAGGGCGGCGGCGACCCCCTCCTCGCGCAGGCGCGCGGCCATGTCGGGACGGCACAGGAGGGTGAGTTCCTCCATCCAAAGGAGGTCCATCACCTGGTCGGTGACGCGCGGGCGCGAGAAGACGACCGCCGCGTCATGCGCCGTGCTGTCGAGGCTCTCAAGCACGTAGGGCGTGTCGATCTCGATGGCGACGCCACCCTCGACCCGGCAGGTCTCGATGATCGGCGCGGCCATGCGGATGGCGAAGGAGGGCGGCAGGGCAAGGCGCAGCGTGCCGCCCCGGTCGATCTCGCAGATGGCGTTGAGGCCGGCCTGCAGGCGGTCGAGCGCCGGGACGACGTTGCCGATCAGGTCCTGGCCGGCGGCGGTCAGCGCCAGCGACGAGCCGCGGCGCTCGAACAGCTGCGCCCCGACGACTTCCTCCAGGTTGAGCACGTGGCGGCTGACGGCGCTCTGGGTGACGCCGAGGGTTTCGGCGGCGCGGGTGAAGCTCATCTGCCGCGCCGCCGCCTCAAAGGCACGCAGCGAGTTCAGCGGCAGACGCCGCCGGTCGATCGGATTGGTGGTCATGCGCCCGTCCCGGCCGCGCTCGCGGCCTCTTGTCCAAGACTGCAAGGCTACGTCGGCGGGAGGCGGCTGGAAAGGGGCGTTGGTCTCCATCAAGGCCGGATTTCAGGAAAAGCCGAGCGCGCGCTCGGCGAGCAGCAGCAGATCCTCGTCGGTGACCTCGCGGCGGCTTGCCGCGCGCATCGGCGCGTTCTGCGCCGCCGCCATCTGGGCGGCGAGGCGCTCGGGCGGGATGCGGTTGGTGTCGGCGGCGAGCGACAGGCGGATGCCGAGGCGGCGAACCAGCCCGGAAAACGCCATCGGCAACTCGCCGTAATGGGCGCAGCCGAAGGCACGGGCGACCTCGCTCCAGTCCTTTTCGTGACCTTCCATGGACCAGCCGAGCGAGGCGGACATGCCGATCGCCACGGCGCGGCCGTGATGGATCGGCACGAGGCTCGCCAGCGCATGGGCGATGTTGTGGGCCATACCGGTCCCGGCATTGTCGATGCCGACGCCCGCCCAGGTGGCGGCGAGCAGCATGGCGCCGCGCGCCTCCAGGTCGTCCGGCTCCGTGACGGCGCGGTCGATATGGGAGGTGGCAAGGCGGATCGCCTCGTGGCAGATGCGGGAATTCTCGGCGAAGGCTGCGCGCCCCGTCGCCGCCTCCATGGCATGGACGATGGCATCCACTCCGCAGGCGGCGGTGAGCGGCGCGGGCAGCCCCGTCGTCAGCCGCGCGTCGAGCAGCGCGACATCGGGCTTCAGCGCCGGTGCCCAGTACCAGTACTTGGTGCCGGCGGCATCCGAGATCACGGATACGGCGGTCGCCTCCGAACCGGTGCCGGCAGTGGTCGGCACGCAGACGAGCGGCACCCGCGCGACGGGAAGCGCGTTGGCCGCAAGGCGATAGTCCTCCAGGCGCCCCTTCGCCCCGATCATCGCGGCGATCAGCTTGCCGGCATCGAGCGCCGAGCCGCCGCCAAGGCAGACGACCGCATCGACGCTCTCGGCTCGCGCCTCCTCGACCGCCGCAACAATGCAAGGTTCCTTCGGATCGCTCAGGATCGCGTCATGGGTGATGACCCGGTGGCCGCCCGATTTCAGCGCCTCGGCGACATGGGAGGTGAGGCCCAGCGCGCCGAGGCCGTTGTCGGCGACCAGCAGGACGCAGGCGCCCTCCCCGGCAAGGCCTGTGACGAGGGCGCCAAGCTCGGCGCTGCGCCCGGGACCCGAGACGATGCGCGGCACCTGGTTGGTGGTGAAAGACAGCATTCCCCCTCCGCGATGGCCCTGTTCCGCCCGTCAGCCGGCTGGCGCGGGCGGGCGGACGCCTGCGGCAATGCTAGAGCGGGGACGGGTCCGGGCGGAAATGCAAAAAAACCATCGGCCGATCAGGTTATGTCGGGAGACCGAACCGCTGGCGAGGCGCCCGGACATGGCAGGCTCCGGGCCGGCCGGCACTATCCGTGTCGCAACGCCGGGCAGATTTCAGTATGGTTCCGGCACTTTGGCCCATTCTTCACGAGATCGGGATCAGATGCTTTCAACGGGGGATTTTAAATGAGCGTCTTCTTTGGAAAAGCCGCGAGGCGAACCGCAGCCGCCGCGTTTGCGGCGGGCGCCCTGCTCCTGCCGGCGACGGCAGAGGCACAGGACAGGATGATCGGCGGCTACATGGCCTATCTGGGCCCCGAGGACCGGGTCAATTCCAGAGGAGCAAGGCTTGCCAGCGCAGCAGCCATCGTCAGACAGGACCGGGCAAACTTCCACCGCTTCGGGATCCGTCACGCCGGGGATGAAAACGACCGATGGTTCGGCAGCCCCGGACACCGGCAGGCGATGGAATCGCTGATCGTGATCTCGGCGGACGAGGCCAGGATCATCGAGCGGCAGGACGCGCTCGTCTACGTGTCGATCTTCGCGCGCGGCGGGCAGATAACTTCCATCCGGGTGGAGATCCCGGGCTGACGCGAAACCGGCCCGCACCAAAGCGGTGCGGGCAGGCTTCGTGAGACTTCAGGCGAGGCCGAGATTGGTCAGCGGCAGCGTCGCCGGGAGTTCGCCGGTGGCGGCGAGGATGGCGTTCGCCACCGCCGGGCCGACCGGCGGCGTGCCGGGTTCGCCGGCCCCGGACGGGGCTTCCGCCGAAGCGATCACCTCGACCTCGACCCTCGGCATCTCCTCGATGCGCAAAGGCCGGTAGGTGTCGAAGTTCTGCTGGTCGACATGGCCGTCCGTCAGCGTGATCTCGCTGAACAGAATGGCCGCGAGACCGTAGCCGATGCCGCCTTCCATCTGCGCCTTGACGTTGTCCGGGTTGACCGCGATGCCGCAATCGACCGCGCACCAGACATTCTCGACCTTGAAGGTACCGTCCTCGCGGCGGCTGACCTCGGCGATCTCCGCCACATAGGTGTTGAACGACTTGTGCACGGCGATGCCGCGGAAGCGGTCGCCATTGACCGGACCCGACCAGCCGGCCATTTCGGCCACCTTGTCGAGCACGCCGAGCTTGCGGGCATTGTCCTTGTCGCGCGCGGCATCGCCAACCGGCTTTTCCAGATGCCTGCGGCGGAAG
This sequence comes from Stappia sp., assembly GCF_965276915.1. GTDB lineage: Bacteria > Pseudomonadota > Alphaproteobacteria > Rhizobiales > Stappiaceae > Stappia. The sequence goes on along the minus strand of NZ_OZ255709.1, from coordinate 2,574,927 downwards.
GCGAGCGGATCGGCGCCGGCGGCGCGGGCCGCCTTGTCGATCATCGCCTCGACCACATAGCCGGTCTGGGTATGGCCGACCGAGCGCCACCACAGCACCGGCACGCCGACTTTCGGCGAGTGCAGCTCTCCCTTGAAGGCGGGGATGGCGTAGCTCGCGTCCTTGACGCCCTCGACGGAGGTCTCGTCGATGCCGTCATGGACCATGAACTGCTCCATGAAGGTGCCGGTCACCAGAGACTGCTGGACGATGCGGTGATGCCAGCCGACGAGATTGCCGTCGGCGTCAAGCCCGGCGCGCACCTTGTGGACGCCCATCGGCCGGTAGTAGCCGGCGCGGGTGTCGTCCTCGCGGGTGTAGACGAGCTTGATCGGCTGCGACTTGCCCCAGAGCTTCGCGATGGTCGCAAGCTCGACGATGTGACGGGCATCGGGCGAAGTGCGCCGGCCGAACGAACCGCCACCATACAGCGTCTCGATGGTGACGTTTTCCTGCGGGATGCCGAGAACGGCCGCGGCCGTCCCCTGGTCGACGGTCTGGAACTGGGACGGATACCAGAGCGTCGCCTTGTCACCTTCCACATGGATGGTGAGCACCATCGGTTCCATCATGCCATGGGCAAGGTACGGGAACTGGAAGGTCTCCTCCACCACCGTGGCCGCCCCTTCGAGCGCGGCCGCGACATCGCCGTCGTCGCGGAAGACCGGGCCGTCGGTCCCGGCAAGCTCACGATACTCGGCATAGAGCGCGTCGGAGGAGCGGGTCTCGGCGCCCGCCTCGTCCCACTCGATCTCGATGAGATCGCGCGCCTTGATCGCAGGCCAGGTGGATGTGGCCAGCACCGCCACGCCGTGTCCCGGCACCTCGATGACATCGACGACGCCCTTCACCGCCTTCGCCGCCGAGGCCTCGAAGGATTTCACCTTCGCGCCGAAGGCGAGCGGCCGGGTGAGCACCGCCACCAGCATGTTCTCCCGCTGGACATCCATGCCATAGGTGCGCGGCGCGCCGACCGTCTTGTTGGGCACGTCGAGACGGGGGAAGGACTTGCCGATATAGACCCACTGGTCCGGCGACTTCAGCGTCACCTCGGCCGGCACTTCCAGCTTCGCGGCCGCTTCCGCGAATTCGCCGAAGCCGGCGGATTTGCCCGACGCATGCGAGATCCGGCCATCGGCCACCGTGATTTCGGCTGCCGGCACGCCCCAGGCCTCGGCCGCGGCGGCGACCAGCATGGCGCGCGCCGTGGCGCCGGCCTTGCGGTACTGCTCGAAGGAATTGGCGATCGCGGTGGATCCGCCGGTTCCCTGCATGCCGAAGGCAAGGTTCTTGTAGCGCTCGACATCGGCGGGCGCGAACTCCGCCCGCATCTGCGCGTGCGCCGCGTCGAGTTCCTCGGCAACCAGCGTTGCAAGGCCGGTGGCGTTGCCCTGGCCCATGTCGAGATGCTTGTTGAGCACGGTGACGATGCCGTCGGCGGAGATGCGCACGAAGGGCGTGAACATGTCGTCGCCCGCCCCGGCCGCGGCCCGGGCGGCGGAGAACGGCAGGTGCGAACCGATGACGAGGCCGCCGGCGGCGACCGCCGACATCTTCAGGAAGGAACGCCGGGTCGGGCGGACCGCCTGCTGTTGAAGTCTCTGCATCATGTGGAGCATGCGCTCAGCCCTCCATCGTTTCTGCGGCGCGATGGATCGCGGCGCGAATACGGGTGTAGGTGGCACAGCGACAGACGTTGCCGCTCATCGCCATGTCGATGTCCTCGTCGCTCGGCTTCGGCGTCTCGGCGAGAAGCGCGGTCGCGGCGAGGATCTGGCCGGACTGGCAGTAGCCGCATTGCGGCACGTCGAGATCGCGCCAGGCGGCCTGCACGGCTTTCGCCGCCTTGCCGTCGACGCCCTCGATGGTGACGATCGCCATGCCCTCGGCGTCGCTTGCCATGGTCTGGCAGGAGCGCACCGGAGTGCCGTCGAGCTGTACGGTGCAGGCACCGCAGGCAGCGATGCCGCAACCGAACTTGGTGCCGGTCATCTGCAATTCGTCCCGCAGGACCCAGAGCAGCGGGGTATCGGGATCGACATCGATCTCGCGATCCTCACCATTGATGTTCAGACGAACCATCCGTCCCTCCTGAAAAAACGGGGTGCAAAACCTTGCGTGGCGATCCGTCATGACGCCGCGTCCTGCCGGGAGGGCAAGGCGCGGACGGTCTTGAAAGATTGCCACAAAGCCTTAGGTGGGGCAGGGTTCGCCAATCGTCCAATTGATTTTGGGTATCCGGGAAAATTGATCCGATGAATATATCATCCATCGACCTGAACCTGCTGGTGGCGCTCGACGCCCTGATGAGCGAGCGCAACGTCACACGCGCCGCACGGCGCATCGGCCTGTCGCAGCCGGCCATGTCGAACGCCCTGTCACGGCTGAGGGCCCTGTTCGACGACGAGCTCTTCGTGCGCTCCGGGCGCGGCATGGAGCCGACGGCGCGGGCCCAGTCGCTGGCCATCCCGGTGTCCGAGGCGCTGCGGCGGATCGAGGAAACACTCGCCCCCGCGCTTGCCTTCGACCCGGCCAATCTCGACCGCGAGATGCGCATCGCGATGACCGACAATTCAATGGCCGTGCTGCTGGAGGCGCTGATCGGGCGCTTCCGCAAGGCCGCGCCGAAACTCGACCTGCATATCAAGAACTCCCGCGCCTCCGGCATGACGCCGATGCTTGACGACGGCGAGATCGACATGGCGATCGGTATCGCCGGCGAGTTGGAAGCGCGCCACCGGGCACTGCCGCTCTATTCGGACCGCATCGTGGGGATCGCCAAGCGCGGCCGCTTCGGTCCCGCCGGACCGACCCTCGAGCAATTCGTGGCCGCCGAACACGTCCTGGTCGCACCGCGCAGCGGACCGGAAGGCGTGGTCGACCGGGAACTGGCCAACCAGGGCCTGACCCGCCGGGTGTTCCTGACATTGCCGCAATTCATCATGGCGCCCTATGCGGTCGCCAAGGCCGACCTTGTCGCCTGCCTGCCGGCGCGCATCGCGCTCGCCAAGGCGCAGATGCTCGACCTGGAGATCTTCGTCCCGCCGGTCGAGGTGTCGGACTTCACCGTTTCGCTGATCTGGCACGGGCGCGACGATGCGGAACCGGCGCATCGCTGGCTGCGCGAAACGGTCGGCGAGGTGGTGCGCGAGGTGACGGAACTGGGCGATGCCGGCCAGTGGTCGATCTGCAAGGCCATGATGAGCGACTGCGCGCCGGAGCCTGCTCCCCTGCCGGAGCCGACGCCGCCGGCCCCGACGCAGAAACGGCGCGCACCCGTCCCCGCCGGGGAATGAGGGTCCGGCCGACGGCGAGAGGCGGGATCAGCGGGCCCTTGCGTCGACAGGGCCGTCCTCGGTGAGTTCGATGCCGGTCAGCCGCCGGTCGAGATGGCGGGCGCGCCAGGCTAGCATCTTTTCCGCATAGTGCAGGCGCAGCGAGGCATAGGCCGGGTCATCCGCGACATTGCGGGTCTCGTGCGGATCGGCGGCAAGGTCGAAGAGCAGCGGCGGCAGGCCGGCGAAATGGACGTATTTCACGTCCGCGTCGCGGATGACGCTCATCGAACAGGCATCGAGCGGCAGGCCGAGCCGGTCCTGCGCCTCCTTCGTCGCGACCTCGCGGAAATCGAACTCCCAATGGGCGGCGTCGCGCCAGTCGGCCGGCGTCTCGCCGTCGAGGAAGGGGGTGAGCGCCGCCCCGTCGAGCCAGCCGGGACACCCGGCCCCGATGGCGCCGAGCACGGTGGGCATAACGTCGACGGATTCGGTGAAGGCCTCGACCTTGCGCCCGTGCGCCTGCGGCTTGCGCGGATCGCGGACGATCAGCGGGATGTGATAGGCTTGGTCGTAGAAGCCGAGCTTGGAGAAGAGCTGGTGGTCGCCCATCATCTCGCCGTGGTCGGCGGTGAGCACGATCAGCGTGTTCTCCCACTGGCCGCGCGCCTTCAGCCCCTCGACGAGGCGGCCGATCTGGGCGTCGACCTCCGACACCATGCCCCAATAGGTGGCGCGGATGCGGCGGCGGGTCGCCTCGTCCCAGTCGCGCACCTTGCCCTTCGCCCCCCAGACGAAATCCGCCTTGTCCTGGGTGTCGACCGCGTAGTCGAGGAACGGATGCAGGCGGGCTGCCTCTTCCGGCGAGGCGGCGCCAAGGAAGTCCGGCCCCTCGTCCGGGTCGTACATGGAGGCGTAGGGCTCCGGCACGATGAAGGGCGGGTGCGGGCGGATGAAGCTCAGATGCGCGAACCAGGGCCGGCCGCCGGCCTTGGCGCGCGCCGGCGGGGCGGTCTCGACCTCGCCGAGCCAGCGCAGGAACTCCCCGACGAGGAAGGCGGTCTCGGTCTCCTCCGCCCCGTAACGGGCGGGCTTGCACGACGGCGGATCGGCCGGCCCTTCGGACGGAAGCCACATGTCGCGCGGCGGGTCGGGCAGGTCATGGCCGCGCGCGGCGAGCCAGGAGAGCCAGGGCCCGTGATCCTCGGGTACGCGCACCCGCACGCTCATGCCCGGCAGGATGCCCTCATAGGTGCGCAGCCAGGGATCGTCGCCCGAGACGGTGCGCGGGTCGACCGCCTGGTCGGTGTAGCCGAACAGCGTCGGGTCGTAGCCGGCGCGGCGGGCGGCGAGCGCGATCGTGTCATGGCGGGCATCGAGCGGCGTGCCGTTGCGCACCACCCGGTTGGTCATCTGGTAGAGCCCGGTATAGAGGCAGGCGCGGGCCGGGGCGCAGGGCGCCGCCTGGCAGTAGTGGCGGGAAAAATACACCGCCTCGCGCGCCAGCGCGTCGATATTGGGCGTCCTGACGAGCGGGTGACCGGCAAGGCCGAGGCAGTCGCCGCGCCACTGGTCGGCGGTGATGAGAAGCACGTTGAGCATGGCGGGCGGAACCTGATGAACGGCGGGAGGGACAGATGCGGCAGCCGGACGAACGATCGCAAGGATACTCGCCGGATTGTAGACAAGAGGGAAACAGTGCGTCGACCGGGGATTTGCTGAAAGCCTCCCGTCCACGCATTATGTTGGTAGCGGATGACAGACGCGAGACGCAAGCCCGGGACCTTTGCCGGCCCCGTCCGCAACACGGCCCGCAGGGCCGAGAGGGAGACCCGCCATGACCTGGATGCCAGATCTCGACCCCACCCCCGGCGATGCCGGCGCCTGCGACCTCATCGACATGGTGATCGTGCCGCGCGCACGCGACCTCGGCGGCTTCGAGGTGCGCCGTGCCCTGCCCTCGGCGAAGCGGCAGATGATCGGCCCCTTCATCTTCTTCGACCAGATGGGGCCGGCGGAGTTCCTGCATGAAGGCGGCATCGACGTGCGCCCGCATCCCCATATCGGGCTCGCAACCGCCACCTATCTCTTCGACGGCGAGATCCACCACCGCGACAGCCTCGGCTCGGACCTGGCGATCCGCCCGGGCGAGCTGAACTGGATGTCCGCCGGGCAAGGCATCGTCCATTCCGAGCGCGAGGATCCGGAGGTGAAGGGCCACAAGCGCAAGCTGTTCGGCATCCAGAGCTGGGTGGCGTTGCCCAAACACGCGGAAGAAGGCGCGCCGTCCTTCGAGCATGTCGGCCGCGAGAAGCTTCCCTTCCTGGAGGATCACGGGGTGAACGTGCGGGTGATCGCCGGCGAGATGTTCGGCGCCCGCTCGCCGGTGGAAACCGCGTCCGAGACGATCTATGCGGACGTGTCGCTGGAGCCGGGCCGCGCGATGCCGATAGATGCCAGCCACGAGGAGCGCGCCATCTACACGGTCGGCGGCACCGTGGAGATCGCCGGCGAGAGCTTCGAGGAAGGACAGTTGCTGGTGTTCAAGCCGGGCGACAACATCACCGTCAAGGCGGTGGGCCAGGCGCCGGCGCGGTTTCTCGTGCTCGGCGGCGAGCCGATGGACGGGCCGCGCCACATCTGGTGGAACTTCGTGTCCTCCTCGAAGGAGCGGATCGAGCAGGCCAAGGACGACTGGAAGCGCATGCGCTTCGACACGGTGCCGGGCGACGCGGAAGATTTCATTCCGCTGCCGGAGCGCTGACGTCCCGGAGCGGATTTGCCGAACCAATCGCAGTCCGGCTCCAGACATTTTTTCTCGCATTTCCGCGACGCGAAGCGAAGCCGCTTCTCTGGAAAATGCTTCAGTCGGGCGTGCTGAAGATGATGTCGCCGGAGGCCGGGGCGCGCAACGTGTCGCCGCCGACCGGCCGGTTGCGGCGGCGCGCGGACGGCGCCTCCTCCTCCCATGCGAAGGGCGCGAAAAGCTCGGCCGGCGCGACCAGGTCTACGACCGGAAAGTCGACGATCACGTTGAGCCGGACGACATCCGCCGCGTCTCCTGTCAGCTCAGGGTCTTCCGGCACGACCCGCGAGACCATGCCGTACTGGACGACCTCCGCCGGCCTGTTCTCCTCGATCGCGGTGCGGACCTCGCCCGGCCACGGCCAGCCGTAGCGTTCGCCAACCGCATCGAGAACACGCAGGAGCGCGGCGCGGGCTGCGGGCGCGCTTGCCGGATTGTCGCCGTTCAGCTTGATCCTGACGGTGTTCAGCGTCGCCTCGCCCTGGCCGCGCAGGTTGACGAAAAGCGAGGAGCGACGGCCGTCCTCGGCGGTACGCCCGATGGTGACGAGATCGCTGGCGCAGTACCAGAAGCCGGCAACGAAGGGGTCGGGCTTCCACTCGGCCATCGGAATGCCGAGCCGGTCGATCGCCGCGCACAGATCGCGCGGATGCCCGCCGAAGACGCGCTTGAAGACCGCCGGCCGGTCGAGACGCTCCAGCAGAAGCCGGTCCAGGGTGTCGCCGGCAATGCCGGCCAGCGGATCGGCCGGCAGCGCGGCCGGGGGCGGAGCGGTTTCGAGAGGCGGCGCGGGCGGGGTCGAGACGATCCAGCCAAGTGCCGCGGCGGTGGCGAGCGCAAGCCCTACGCCCGCCAGAATCGACATCCGGCGGCGCGCGCGGCGGCGGTTGAGGAGATCAAGCGCGGCAGCGCCCGGACCGGACGCCGCGGCATGCCCCGGAGCCCCTTGAACGGGTCCGGTTCTTGTCCGCTTCCATGACGCCGCGTCTTTCGCCATCCAGGGCCCCGGCTGCCGGCGGCGGCGGAGAAAACCGCCATAAGCCACCGTGTATACGCTGGAATCCGGCTCTTCCCTGGGGCACGATGACCACCAAGGGCCGGTGATCCGGTCAGTCCTATCACGGGAGGCTACATGCTGGAGGCGCTTTTTCGGCGCGTCGAGGACAAGCGGGCAGATGTCGTCGAGCTGACGCGCGACCTGATCCGCATCCCCACGGTCAATCCGCCGGGCGAGGCCTATACGCCTTGCGCCGAACTCATCGGAAACAGGCTTGCGCGGCGCGGCTTCCACGTGCGCTACCTGCGCGGCGAGGACACGCCCGGCGACAGCGCCCGCTATCCGCGCACCAACGTTGTGGCCCGCATCGAGGGCAAGCGGCCAGGGCCTTGCGTCCACTTCAACTCGCATATCGACGTGGTCGAGGCCGGACACGGCTGGACGGTCGATCCCTTCGGCGGCGAGGTGAAGGACGGCAAGGTCTACGGGCGCGGCGCCTGCGACATGAAGGGCGGGCTTGCCGCCTCCATCGTCGCGGTGGAGGCCCTCCTCGAGGCCTTTCCGGACTTTCCCGGCGCGATCGAGATTTCCGGCACGGTGGACGAGGAGTCCGGCGGTTTCGGCGGCGTTGCCTATCTGGCAAGCCTTGGCCTCTTCTCCAAGCCGCGCGTCGACCACGTGATCATTCCCGAACCGCTCAACAAGGACCGGATCTGCCTCGGCCATCGCGGCGTGTGGTGGGCGGAGATCGAGACCAAGGGCTCCATCGCGCATGGCTCGATGCCGTTCCTGGGCGACTGCGCCGTGCGCCACATGGGCGCCGTGCTCGACCGGTTCGAGAGCGAGCTCTACCCCAAGCTTGCCGCCAAGCACACGGACATGCCCGTCGTGCCGGAAGGCGCGCGCTCCTCGACGCTGAACATCAACTCCGTGCATGGAGGCCAGCCGGAAGGCTTCGACGGGCTGCCCTCCCCTTGCGTGCCCGACAGCTGCCGGATGATCATCGACCGGCGCTACCTGATCGAGGAGGACCTGGCGGAGGTGAAGGAGGAGGTGATGTCGATCCTCGACCACCTCGCCAGCACGCGGCCCAATTTCGACTACCGCATCCGCGACCTGATGGAGGTCATCCCGACGATGACCGACCGGGACGCGCCGGTGGTGCGCGCCGTTGCCGACGGCATCCGCGACGTGCTGTCGAAAAGCCCGGACTACGTCATCTCGCCGGGCAGCTACGACCAGAAGCACATCGCCCGGATCGGCCACCTGCACGACTGCATCGCCTATGGCCCGGGCATCCTCGACATGGCGCACCGGCCGGACGAATTCGTCGGCATCGACGACATGGTCGACAGCGCCAAGGTGATGGCACAGGCGACAATGGCGCTGCTCAACGGGACGCGTTAGGGTGCGGCGCAGACGCTGCCAACAGGAGGCAATCGGCATGAAAATCCGTTTCAACCGCCGCGTGATGCTGGGAACCGTCCTCGCAGCCGCGTTCTCCACCGTCACGGTCGCGCTGACGGCCACAGCCCATGCGCAGCTGGTGCGTACCGACGTCAATATCGGCGTCCGGCTGGAGCCGCCGCATCTCGATCCGACGGGCGGCGCCGCGGCGGCGATCGACGAGATCACCTATGCCAACATCTTCGAGGGACTGACGCGGATCGACCGCAACGGCGAGGTCGGTCCCTGGCTCGCGGAAAGCTGGGAGGTCTCGGAAGACGGGCTCACCTACACGTTCCGCTTGCGCGAAGGCGTCACCTTCCATGACGGCACGGCGTTCGATGCGGCGGATGCGAAATTCGCCCTCGACCGCGCCCGCGGCGAGTTCAGCACCAACGCGCAGAAGCAGCTCTTTGCCGGCATCGACACGATCGAGGCCGTCGAACCGACGCTCCTGAAGGTCACGCTTGCCAAGCCGAACGGCGCTTTCCTGTTCAACCTGGGCTGGGGGGACGCGGCGATGGTGGCGGAGGAAACGGCGGTTTCCAACACGTCCAAGCCGATCGGCACCGGCCCGTTCAAGTTCGTCCAGTGGGTGCAGGGCGACCGCATCGAGCTTTCCAAGAACCCCGAATACTGGGGCGAGCCGGCGACACTCGACAAGGCGACCTTCAAGATCATCGGCGATCCGGCGGCGGAACTCGCAGCACTCATGGCCGGCGACATCGACGCCTTCCCGAACTTCCAGGCGACCGAGAACCTGCCGATGATCGCGGCCGATCCGCGCTTCACCGTGGCGGTCGGCTCGACCGAGGGCGAGACGATCCTCGCGATGAACAACAAGAAGGGCCCGCTTGCCGACGTGCGGGTCCGCCAGGCGATCTCGCATGCGGTCGACCGGCAGGCGATCATCGACGGGGCCATGTTCGGCAACGGCACGCCGATCGGCACCCATTTCGCCCCGCATCATCCGGCCTATGTGGATCTGACCGGGACCTATCCGCTCGACCTCGACAAGGCCAGGGCGCTGCTGGCCGAGGCCGGCTATCCAGACGGGTTCAAGGCGACGATCAAGCTGCCGCCGCCGACCTACGCGCGGCGCGGCGGCGAGCTGATCGCCTCCGACCTGAAGAAGATCGGCGTGGAGCTGGAAATCGTGCCGCTGGAATGGGCGCAGTGGCTCTCGGAAGTCTTCAAGGGCAAGGATTTCGATTTCACCATCGTCTCCCACACAGAGCCGATGGACATCAACATCTATGGCCGCAAGGACTATTATTTCCAGTATGACAGCGCCGCCTTCGACGAAGTGATGGCCAGGCTCGACACCACCGCCGACCAGCAGGCGCGCTACGAACTCCTCGGCGAGGCGCAGCGCATCATCACCGAAGACGCGGTCAACGTGTACCTGTTCCAGCTCGCCAAGGCGGGCGTGTGGGCATCCGGCCTGAAGGGCATGTGGGTCAATTCGCCGATCCAGGCGAACGACCTGACCGGGGTCTCCTGGGAGTAGGCCGAGAGCGGCCGGGTTTCACCAGGAGTGATCGCTCCGCGTCGTCAGGTCAAAAAAACGGAACGAGGCTCCACACGGAGCCTCGTTCTATTTCGACGACTGTGCGTCCACGTATGAACGCAAGACAGCCTGCATGCGGCTGATATGTCCCTTGCCCTGACGGTTGAAAAAATCGAACACATCGGCATCAAGCCGCAGATGCACCGACTTCTTGTCCTTGGGCTCCACGACCTTCGCGGTATCCCAGAAGCCCTCCGGCAGATCGATCTGCGTGGCGTTCCGGGAAGGGGAAGAAACCTCCCCCCGTTCCTTCATCGCCTTCAACTCAGCCAGCGAAGCGGTTTTTATACTCTTTTCGGTCATTCCGACCTCCTTTCCAGGCAGTTATGAGGCGAATATTTCCGTTCCTCTCGGTGTGAACGACGACATAACATTCGCCATCGGCCATACCCAAAGAAATGAACCGTTCCTCGCCATAGTCCTGACGGTCGTCTATTTTTGTAATAACTGCATTCTCAAACATCAAAGCGGCATCGAGAATATCAACACCGCGATCTTTCAAAATCTGCTGCCGCTTGTCTTCATCCCATTCGAACTGCAATTCATGTCCTTTCTGAAAGTCATTTTGTCAAAAATCCATCTTGTCAAAAGGTGGTCGGGATAAGTCAATGTCCAAATTATATACACACTTGTGTACACAAATTCAAGTGTGGTTTTCCACGAACGGCTGCCGACACTGGTGACACCGGATTGCAGTCGCCCTCACAGTCTGTGCAAACCAAAAGCAGCCGGAACCATCACGTCCGGCCGAGGGTGCCAATGGATCCCCGGTCAAGTCGGGGATGACAGCGGTGGAGGAGGATACGCCTTGCGCCTGCCCGAGCGGTCGGCAGGATCAGCAGTGACGGCGGAGAACTGAACAGGCCTCCCCCTCAGACGAAGAGCAGCACGCCGCCGCCGGCGACGAGGCCGGCGCGCAGGACCGGGTTGAGCGGCGCGATGACGCCGAAGGAGATTGCCGAGAGCGCGGCGGCGATCTTGGCGCCGGCGACGAGCGCCATGCCCGGCTCGGAGGCGAGCGCGATCACGTCCGGATTGGCGATCATGCCGAGCGGCACGAGGTAAAGCCCGAGGCCCAGCGCCATGGCGGAGAAGGCGACCTTGAGCCAGTTCTCGCCGACCATGCCGGCGGCGATAAAGACCGCGCCGCAGACCGGCGGCGTGATGGTCGACAGCAGCGCGTACCAGAAGACGAAGAGATGCGCCTGCAGGACCGGCAGGCCGAGCGCGGTGAGCGCGGGACCGGCGACGGAGATGCAGATGACATAGGCCGCCGTCGTTGGCACCTCCATGCCGAGGATCAGGCAGGCAAGCGCGGTCAGCAGCAAAGCCGGCCAGAGATAGCCGCCCGAGCCGGAGAGGATCAACGAGGTGATCTTGACGCCGAGGCCGGTCATGCCGAGCACGCCGATGACGATGGAGGCGCACAGGATGATCGCCGCGATGGTGGCGATCTGGCGGCCGGCGCCGGTGCAGGCCTCCTCGAGGCGCAGGGCCGTGCGCCGCCAGTCGAGCGTCAGCCGGGCATCGAGCGCCAGCAGCACCGCGCCGGCCAGGATCGCAAGCGAAGCCGCGTATTGCGGCGTCACGCCAAGCCCGAACATGCCCCACAGGAGGATGCCGAACGGCACCAGGAAGAAGCCGGAGGTGATGATGACGATGCGGGCGGCCGGACGGTCCTCCGGCGCAAGCCCCCTCAGCACATGGCGGAGCGAGAAGGCGTCGATGCCGACCCAGACGGCGAGAAAATAGAGGAAGGCCGGCAGGATCGCCGCCATCATGATGTCGGAATAGGGCGTGCCGGTGAGTTCGACCATGACGAAGGCCCCCGCCCCCATCAGGGGCGGCATGATCTGCCCGCCCGAGGAGGCGACCGCCTCGACCGCGCCGGCAAGCGCGCGCGGATAGCCGAGACGGGTCATCGCCGGCAGGGTGATCGCCCCGGTCGAGGCGACATTGGCCGACGCCGAGCCGGAGATCGAGCCGAAGAGCGCGGAGGACAGCACCGAGACCTTGGCAGCACCGCCGCGCAGCCGACCGGCGGCGGCGGCCGCGACATTCATGAAGCCCTGCCCCGCCTCGCCCGCATTCAGCACCGCGCCGAAGATGACGAAGATCGCCACGACCGAGACCGAGACCCCGGTGAGCTTGCCCCAAAGGCCCCCTTCGGCAATGGCCAGCGTGCCGAACAGGCTCGCCATCGGCAGGCCGGGATGGCCGAATTCGCCGGGAATCGCCTCGCCCCACACGGCATAGGCAAGCGCCAGCCCGGCAACCAGCGGCAGCGGCCAGCCGATGGCGCGGCGCGCCATTTCCAGCGTCACGAAGAGCAGCAGCAAGGCCACTGCCATCTGGAAATCGTCGGCAAGGTAGCCGTACTGGTCGCCCAGCATGTCGTGGTTCCAGGCGACCCAGACGCAGGCGGCGACGCCAAAGGCTGCAAGCGGCGGCCCGCTCCAGCGCTGGAAGGGTGTCTTCGCGGCCAGTATCAGCACGAAGGGCAGCGCCAGCGCCATGTGCAGCGGCCGGCTGACGAGATTGGGCACCAGACCGGAAAAGACCAGCCAGAGATGGAAGGCGATGGAGACGGCGCCGAGCGCCGCCCAGACCAGCCGGGCAGTGAGGGACATCAGGTAGTGCCTTCTGGAAACCGTCGAAACCTGCGGGGGAAATCGAAATGCCGCGGCCCGGATGCGTTCATCCGGGCCGGGCATGTTCTCAGGGGCGGAGCCGGTTCCGGTCAGCGACCGTCGCCGGCAATCCGCGCGCCCGTTACGCCTGTGCGTCCGTCACTTCTGCGCGCCCGTTACTTCTGCGCGTCGCTCAGGGCAATGCCCTTTTCCGCGTAGTAGCGCTGCGCGCCCGGATGGATCTTGCCCTTGATGCTGGCGAGCATGTCGGTGGAAACGCCGTTCCACCAGGGCGCGTCGGCGCCCATCTTGTCCTTCTGCTCCCAGAAGGTCTTCGTCATCGCATAGGCGGTGTCGTCGTCCATCTGCGTCGTCGTGTAGGCGACAACGTCAAGCGAGGTGGTCGCGACATCGCTGTCCTGGCCCGCATAGGTGCCAGCCGGAATGACGAGCTTAGTGCGCTTGGTCGCGGCGATCTGCTCGTCGGAGAGCGGGAGCAGGGTCACGCCCGTGCCGGCGGCCGCCTCGATGACATTCGGCGCCGGATACGAACCGGCGGTGACGAAGCCGTCGATCTGGCCGTTCTTCAGTGCCGCGCCCGCATTGGAAAGCTCCACGTCGGCGAGGGTCACCTTGTCTTTGAGGCCGAAGAGATCGAGATACTTGGCGCCTTCGGTGGCGCCGAAGGAGCCCTTGCCGATCAGGATCGTCTTGCCTTCCATGCCGGCGAAATCGGTGACGCCGCTGTCCGCCGACATGACGAAATGCATGGTCAGCGAGGGGATCGGGAAGAGCGCACGGATCTCGTCGAACTTCGGATTGCCCTTGCCTTCGAACATGGCCTTGCCGGCCTGCGCCAGGCCGACCAGCGCCGGCGGCGTGGTGAAGACGTAACTGCCCGGGCGGACCGCCGCCTCCATCACGTTCTGCACCGAGCCCTGGCTCTCCTCCAGGGTGACGATGATGCCGCCATCCGTGCCGGCCTTGATGGCTTCGGCGATCTGCACGCCCATCTGGTAGTAGGAAGAGCCGGCCGAGGCGGACTTGTAGGTCACGCGGGTTTCGGCGGATGCGGCGAGCGGCACGAGGGCTGCGAGCCCGGCGATGGCGAGTTTGCTCCAGATCGTCATGTGTCCTCCCAGGGGAACGTCGTTGCGTTGTTCTCGGGCGGGCCGCCCGCGAGAGGAGGCCGGGCCGGCAAACGGATCGGGAGGCAGAGATTAGTCCGCGCGCGCGCGCCATGCACCCCTGAAATCGCGGAAAGTGACGAGGGTGGGAATGAAGGGGCGGCCAGACGATCATGCCGGATCCCTCGCCCCCGGTCGGGCCCTGCGATGTTCGCGGCCGGGCACCTCGCTTGACATGCAGTCGTTTTACTGCATTTTCTCCTCATGACCGACGCCGAGCTTGATCTCGTCTTCAAGGCCCTCGCCGACCCGACACGCCGGCGCATCATCGAACGCCTCGACACGCATCCCGGCCAGACATTGTTCGAAGTCTGCGCCGCGACGCTTGCGGCAGATGGCAGCGGCCTGTCGCGGCAGACGATCTCGCAGCATCTCGACATTCTCGAGCGCGCCGGCCTGGTGCGCACGGCCCGCAAGGGGCGCACCAAGATCCATACCGCCGACCTGTCGCCGCTGCGCCTTGCGGCCGGCAACTGGCTCGGACGCTTCATCCAGGAGGACTGAACCGTGAGGCTTTACGTGACCAGCGTTTTCGTCGACGACCAGGCGAAAGCGCTCGATTTCTACACCGGAACGCTGGGGTTCCGCCTGAAGACCGATGTGCCGGCCGGCGACGCGCGCTGGCTGACCGTGGTCCCGGCGGATGATCCGGCCGAGGATCCGGACGGGATCGAGCTGCTGCTGGAGCCGGCCGGACACCCCGCCGTCGGCCCCTACCGGGAGGCGCTTGCCGCAGACGGCATTCCGGCCACCTCGTTCAGGGTCGACGACCTCGACGCGGAGTTCAGGCGCCTGCAGGGGCTGGGAGTTGCGTTCACCCTGGCGCCGATGGATGCCGGCCCGGTCCGCATGGCGGTTTTCGACGACACCTGCGGCAACCTGATCCAGCTCGTGGAATTCCCGAAAGCGGCGTGAGCCGCGACGGAAGCGAAAAGGGGACGGCGAGCCGGCGGGGGCCAGCTACGTCACCATGGACCGGGTGCGCCAGCACCGAGCCTCTCCCGGAAATTCAACAGCTCCGTCTGACGCGCCGAAGCTCCTACCCTCCAACGATTTCGCTGATCTGCACGATGGGAGCGATGTCCGTATAGTTGGCGACGTCCGCGGCGATCTCCGCGCGGTGGGGACCTAACGCGTCCTGGAATATCGCCAAGGTCGGCGAGTAGACGTGGCACGCCGCGACGAATTCCGGCGCGCTTCCAGGTTCGCGGCCTGCAAGGCCCTTATCGATCTCGTAGCGCAGGCAGGCATCGCCGAGCCGTTCCTGAAGCAGTGGCATGTGGCGGGTGCGGTAGTAATCGTGATCGAACTTCGAGCCGCCATCGGCCGGATAATAGACGCTCATCTTGATCATGGTCGGGCTCCTGCCTGAACGCCTCTCCGGGCATCCGAGGGCGCCTTTCTAGCTCACCGCCTCGTAAAGCCGCAACCAGGTTTGGTTGAAGCGAGTTCGACGCGGTAGCATTCGAGGAAGGCGCTGAATGGCGGGCGGCGTTTGCGGCCGCAACGGCTCTTTCCGTCTCGTCCAGAACGCGCGAACTCCATCGAGGCCGAAAAAGGCCGGCCTCAGCGAGACTCAGCAGGATATTGCGCCGCAAACCGCTCCCGAGCACGCAGGCGTCCAGGAACGCGGTAAAGCGGTCCGCGAGCATTTTCAGACAAGCCCGTCCAGGGCATCCGACGCAGCGAGGTCCTCCAGCGCGCGCGAACGCGCCGCATCCCGTTTCTCCTTGTGGGCGAAGAGATGCTCTGCCCGAATCCGCCGGTGGCGCCCGGTCCGAACAAAGGGAATCTTCCCGTCCTCAAGCAAGCCAATGAGATAGGGCCGCGAGACATTGAGCAGGTCGGCGGCCTGCTGGGTCGTCAGCTCCGCCTCGACAGGGATCATCCTGAACCCCCGACCGCTGGAGATCAGACGCAGCATTTCCATCAGCGAGGCAGCCAGCGCCGGCGCCAATGTGACGTTCTGCAGCTTGCCGTCCAGGGCAAGCGAAAGGGTCATCGGTTCGCCCTCTCTCATTTGCGAGGCAATAATTCTGCGGAGCTGTTCCGCCCCCCTGATCTCCACCGCGTCCGGCAACCGGTCGCCAAACGCTTCCTGCGCTGCGATCGACATGACATTTCTCCATCGATTGGCGTTGGTCATAAGGATGGACTAAAAATCGAAATAAACGCAACAAACGAAACAATCGAAAGATCTCTCATTCTCCGGCGCCATCCGCTTTCGCCACGAGATCAAGCCCCCTCCCCCTTCCCCGCTTCGCTCTTCCCCGATAGCGTTGGGTGATCGAGAGAATCCCGCCCGGAGCCGCGCCGCCCGATGCTCGTCTATGCCGCCAAACGTTTCGCCAGCCTTGCCGCGACGCTGCTCGTGGCGACAGCGCTGGTGTTCGTGGTGCTGGAGGTCATTCCGGGCGACCCGGCTGAGGTGATGCTGGGCATCAACGCGCAGGAGGACACGCTCGCCGCGCTGCGCGCCCAGATGGGTCTCGACCGGCCCGCCTGGCAGCGGTACCTCGACTGGATCACGGGCTTCGCCAGCGGGGATCTCGGCACCAGCTACACCTATTCGGTGCCCGTTGCCGATCTTGTCGCGGCGCGCATCACCGTGTCGCTGCCGCTGGCCCTGCTGGCGCTGGCGCTCTCCACGATCATCGCCATTCCCGTTGGCGTCTATGCCGCCTCGAAACGCGGCCACTGGCAGGACAGCGGCATCATGGCGCTGACGCAGGTGGGCATCGCCATTCCGAATTTCTGGTTCGCCATGCTGCTCGTCTTCGTCTTCGCGGTGACGCTGCGCCTCGTGCCTTCCGGCGGCTTTCCCGGCTGGGAAGCGGGTATCTGGCCGGCGCTGAAGGCGTTGATGCTGCCGGCGGTGGCGCTCGCCCTGCCGCAGGCGGCGATCCTCGCCCGGGTGATGCGGTCTTCGCTTATTGACGCGCTGCACGAGGACTATGTGCGCACCGCCCGCGCCAAGGGGCTGACGCGCACGTCCGTCTTGTGGCGGCACGCGGTGCGCAACGCGCTGATCCCGGTGCTGACCATCCTCGGCCTGCAATTCTCCTTCCTGATCGCCGGCACGATCATCATCGAGAATGTCTTCTACCTGCCCGGCCTCGGGCGGCTGATCTTCCAGGCGATCACCCAGCGCGACCTGATCGTGGTGAAGAGCGTCGTCGTGCTGCTGGTCGCCAGCGTCATTCTCGTCACCTTCCTCGTCGACCTCGCCTATGCGCTGGTCGATCCAAGGCTGCGGAGGCGCTGAGGCGATGGCGGGGCGAACCACCACGCGCGCGGGCGCGATCAGCTTTTTGAGAACGCACAAGGCGCTGGCGCTCGGCAGCGCCATCGTCGCGACGGTGCTTGCCGCAGCACTCGTCTCGCTGGTGTGGACGCCCTATCCGATCGACGTCCTCAGCGTGCCGGACCGGCTCAAGGGATCCTCGCTCGCCCATCCCTTCGGCACCGACCAGTTCGGCCGCGACATGCTGTCGATGCTGATGATCGGCGCGCGCACCTCGATCGCCGTGGCGCTTGTCGCGGTGGGCATCGGGATCGTCGTCGGCGTGCCGCTCGGGCTGGTGGCTGCGGCGCGCGGCGGCTGGCTCGACGAGGGGCTGATGCGGGCGAACGACCTCGTCTTCGCCTTCCCCGCGCTTCTCTCGGCGGTGATGATCACCGCGATCCTCGGGCCCGGGGCGGTCAACGCGATCCTGGCCATCGGCATCTTCAACATACCCGTCTTCGCGCGGGTGGCGCGCGGCGGGGCGCTGTCGCTGAAATCGCGGGAATTCGTGCTCGCCGCCCGGGTCGCCGGCAAGGGCGAGATCCGCATCATCGCCGAACACGTCCTGCCCAACATCGCCAACCTTTTGATCGTCCAGGGCACGATCCAGTTCTCGCTCGGCATCCTGGCGGAAGCCGGCCTTTCCTATGTCGGGCTCGGGGCGCAGCCGCCGCTCGCCTCCTGGGGGCGGATGCTCAACGAGGCGCAGACGATGATGGCGCTCGCCCCCTCGCTGGCGCTCTATCCCGGGCTTGCCATCGTCGTCACGGTGCTCGGCCTCAACCTGACGGGCGACGGCTTGCGCGACCTGCTCGACCCGAGACTGAAAAGGCGCGTCGCATGAGCGACCTCTTCGCCATCAAGGGGCTCGATGTGGCGATCCACGGCACGCCGATCCTCAAGGGCGTGTCCCTGGAGATCGCGCGCGGCGAGACCTTCGGCCTTGTCGGGGAATCCGGTTCCGGCAAATCGATGACGGCGCTCGCCGCGATGCAGCTGCTGCCGCACGGGGCGGAGGCGCGCGGCCGCATCCTGCTCGACGGGGCGGACGTGCTGAGCCTCTCGGAAACGGCCATGTGCCGTTTGCGCGGACGGCGCATCGGCATGGTCTTCCAGGAGCCGATGACCGCGCTCAATCCGGTCAAGACCATCGGCGAGCAGATCGCCGAGGGGCTGGTTCTGCATCTGCGACTGTCACGGGCCGGCGCCATGGAACGCGTCATGCACCTGCTCGACCGGGTCGGGCTGACGCGGGCGAAAGTCGGCCCCGACCGGTTCCCGCACCAACTGTCCGGCGGACAGCGGCAACGCGTCGTCATCGCCATGGCGATCGCCTGCCAGCCGGACCTTCTGATCGCCGACGAACCGACGACGGCGCTCGACGTGACCATCCAGGCACAGATCCTGTCGCTGATCCGCGAGATCGCGGACACCGAGAAGATGGGCTGCCTGTTGATCAGTCACGATCTGGCGGTGGTTGCAGAAATGGCCGACCGCGTGGCGATCATGAAGGATGGCGAGATCGTCGAGAGCGGCCGGACCGCCGCGCTCTTCGCCAATCTCACCCATCCCTATTCGAAGGCGCTGATGGCCGCGTCGAACCACGTGCCGAAACGCCCGAAGGGACCGCCGCGCACCCCGGCAAGCCACGGCACCCGGCCGATCCTGAGCGTGCGCGAGCTGGTGCGCAGCTATCCGCAGCCACGGCGGAGCCTCTTTCGCGCCGCCGAGCCGTTCATCGCCGTCGACAAGGTGAGCTTCGAGATCCGCGCGGGGCAGAGTGTCGGCCTTGTCGGGGAATCGGGATGCGGAAAGTCGACGCTGGCGCGCGCCCTGCTCGGCCTCGAGACGCCGAATGGCGGGGCGATCGAGGTGCTGGGACAGGACCCGAACGCGGCACGCGGCGCAACGCGCGAGGCCGTGCACCGGGCGGTGCAGGTGGTGTTCCAGGACCCCTATGGCAGCTTCAACCCGCGCCACCGGATCGGCCGGGTGGTGGCCGAGCCGCTGCATCTGCTGCGCGGCGAGATCACCGCGAAAGAAGCGCGCGAGCGGGTCGCGGGGGCACTGGTCGAGGTGGGTCTTTCGGAGGCGGACATGGCGAAATACCCGCACGAGTTTTCCGGCGGGCAGCGGCAGCGCGTCGCTATTGCAAGGGCGCTGGTGACGCGGCCGAAGCTGATCGTCGCGGACGAGCCGGTCTCCGCGCTCGACGTCTCGATCCGGGCGCAGATCCTCGATCTCTTCGCCGATCTCAGGGCGCGGCACGGGCTCGCCTACCTGTTCATCTCGCATGATCTGAGCGTCGTGCGGGCGATCACCGACGATGTGATGGTGATGAACGGCGGCAAGATCGTCGAACGCGGCAAGACGGCGCGCGTCTTCGACCACCCCCGCCATCCGTACACGCGGATGCTGGTTGCAGCGGCACCCCGGCTTTCCGATGCGCTCGCCATCCGGGCGGCCATCGAGAACCGAACGACAGGACCATGAGACGGCAATGAGCGCGGAAAGCCCCTTGCGCCTCGGCATCGACTGGGGCGGCACGAAAATGGAGATCATCGCGCTTGAGCCCGGCGGCGACGAACGCTTCCGCAAGCGCGTGGCGACGCCGCGCGGCGACTATGACGGCTGTATCCGGGCCGTCGCGGACCTTGTCGCCGCGGCGGAAGAGGCAACGGGCGCGCGCGGCACGGTCGGCCTCGGCATTCCCGGCTCGCTGTCGCCGGCGACCGGCCTCGTCAAGAACGCCAATTCCACCTGGATGAACGGCCGCCCGCTCGACCGCGACCTGGAGACAGCTCTTTCGCGTGCCGTGCGCATCCAGAACGATGCCAACTGCCTCGCCGTCTCGGAGGCGACCGACGGCGCGGGCGCCGGCGCCGCCATGGTTCACGCGATCATCGTCGGAACGGGCTGCGGCTCGGGCATCGCCATCAACGGACGGGCCCATCGCGGCGCCAACGGCATCGGCGGCGAGTGGGGCAATATCCCGGTGCCGTGGATGAGCGCGGAGGAGTTTCCCGGCCCCGAATGCTGGACCGGCAAGCGCGGCACCATCGACCGGCTGTGCTCGGGCACCGGCTTCCAGTGGGACTACGGCCAGGCGACAGGGCTTTCGCTGACAGGCCCCGAGATCATGGCGCGGGCCCGGGCGGGCGACAGGGACGCGGAGGCCGCGTTCGAGCGCTATGTCTCGCGGCTCGGGCGGGCGATGGCGATGGTCGCCAATATCCTCGATCCGGACGTCTTCGTTCTTGGCGGGGGCATGTCGAACATCGACGAACTCTACGGGCGGCTCCCCGACGAGATGCGCAAGCATGTCTTTTCAGACCAGTACGACGTGCCGGTGCGCAAGGCGAAGCACGGCGACAGTTCCGGCGTGCGCGGCGCCGCCTGGCTTTGGAACGACACGGCCCCGGCGTAACCCGCGAACGCCGGGCGTGCGCCCTCGCTGCGGCCGGACATCCGCCTATATGCAGGTTCGGACCTGTTTGAGAGGACGACCGACATGCGCCTGCCCTCTGCCGCCGCCATTGCCCTTGGCCTCGTCGCGATGCTCGCAGCGAACGTGTCCCTGCGCGCCGAACCGCGCCAGTATGTCATCGACCCGGCGCATTTCTCCATCGTCTTCAATGCCATGCATATCGGCTACGCACCGACCTGGGGCCTGTTCCTGAAGGGCAAGGGCGGCTTCACCTTCGACGAGGAAACACGGGCTCTGTCCAACCTCAGCGTCGAGATCGAGGCGGCAAGCGTCTTTTCCAACGACGAGCGGCGCGACGGGCATCTGCGCTCGAATGATTTCCTCGCCGCCGACGCGCACCCGCTGATCACGTTCGAAATGACGGAGGCACGGCCGGAAACGGAGACGACCGGCACGGTGACCGGCGATCTGACCCTGCGCGGCGTGATGCGGCCGGTGACGCTCGACGTCACGCTCAACAAGATCGGCCCCTACCCGTTCGGCGGCACCCATGTGGTTGGCGTCAGCGCCAGAACGACGCTGAAACGCTCCGAATTCGGCTCGACCTACGCGCTCGAGGGCGGGCTCGTCGGCGACGAGGTGGAGATCCGCATCGACCTGGAGGCGATCCGGCAGTAGCGGGCGGCAGTAGCGCTCAGACGCGGTTGAGCAGGCGGGCGCGGATCGTGCCGGACAGATCGCGGATCCCTTCGAGCACCTCGACGGAATTTTCCACCTGCCCGTCGGCGTCGAGCACGACATAGCCGATCTCGCCGTCGGTCTGGTAGTGCTGGGCGGCGATGTTGATCTTCTTGGCGGCGAAGAGATCGTTGAGCTTGCCAAGTTCGCCGGGAGAGTTGCGCTGCACCTGGATGAACCGGGTGTTGCTGGTGCCCTTGGGAAGCTGCACCTGCGGGAAATTGACCGCGCCGATAGTCGAACCGACATCGGAATATTCCACGAGACGGCGGGCCACCTCCTCGCCGATACGCTCCTGCGCCTCTTCCGTCGAACCGCCGACATGCGGGGTGAGGATGACGTTGTCGAGCCCGCGCAGCGGCGAGACGAACTCCTCGTCATTGGATTTCGGCTCGCTCGGGAAGACATCGACCGCCGCACCGGCCAGATGGCCGGATTTCAGGGCATCCGCCAGGGCATCGATATCGAGCACGGTGCCCCGGGCATTGTTGATCAGACAGGCGCCCTTCTTCATCGCCGCGATCTCGTCGCGTCCGATCATGCCGCGCGTTTCCGGCGTCTGCGGCAGGTGCAGCGAAACGACGTCGGAGACGGCGAGAAGCTCGGTCAAGGAACCGGCCGGCTCGACATTGCCGTGGCGCAGCTTGTCGGTGTGATCGTGGAAGATCACCCGCATGCCCATCGCCTCGGCGAGCATGGCGAGCTGCGAGCCGATATTGCCGTAGCCGACGATGCCGAGCGTCTTGCCGCGCACCTCGTTGCTGCCCGCCGCCGTCTTCAGCCAGCGTCCGGAATGGGCCGCCATCGACTTGGTGAAGGTGCCGCGCACCAGCATGACGATCTCGGCGATGGTCAGCTCGGCGACGCTGCGGGTGTTGGAAAACGGCGCGTTGAAGACCGGCACGCCGCGCCGGTTGGCGCCGACGAGGTCGACCTGGTTGGTGCCGACGGAGAAGCAGCCGACGGCCACCAGCGTGCCGGCCGCCTTGAGGATTTCCTCGTCGACCTGGGTGCGCGAGCGGATGCCCAGAATATGAACGCCCTGCAGGGCCTCGATCAGCGCGGAACGGTCGAGCGCCGTCTTCAGCTGGGTGACGTTGGTGTAGCCCGCCTGGGCGAGCACATCCGGCGCGCTCGGGCTGATGCCCTCCAGAAGCAGCCAGCGGATCTGATGCTTGGGGCGCGACAGGCCGGTCTTCATGCGGTCATCCCGGAAACAGAGGAAGGGGCACGCGAGTCTCGCCCGCGTTGCCGCTCTGGTGCCCTGTCTGCGGGGAAATTTCAACCGCCGCTTTTTGCAATGCACATGGGCGCTTGCCGTTCAGGCCCTGGCGCACCAGTCGCGCAGGCGCGTGACGAAGGTTGCCAGACGTTGCCTTGTGTCGGCGAATTGCGCCGTCTTTCCATAGGCTTCGACGTCCATGTAGAGCGCCCGGTTGACCTCGACCTGGAGGGAATGGACGCCGGCCGCCGGATTTCCGTGGCGGCGCAATATCTCCGCACCCTTGAAGGGATCGTTGACGGCGAGCGAAAAACCCAACCCGTCGAAGGCTGCCAGCGCCGCATCGAGAAAGCCGGCGGCAGCGCTCGTCCCCTCGCGGTCGGAGAGCACGATGTCAGGGCGGCGCGAGCCGGTCGCGTCCTCGTGCATGGCATTGGCCACCGGTTGCATCGAATGCAGGTCGAGATGGAAAATCCGGCCCGAACGGCGCGTTTCGTCCAGCAGACGCGCAAGCGTCTCGTGATAAGGCCACCAGCAACGGGCAAGCCGCGCCTCATAGTCGGTGCGCGAAAGCGGTCCGGCGAGCAGCGGCGCACCGTCCGGCGGCGTCGCGGTCCACACGACGCCCTTGCCGAGCCGAGCCTTGGACGAGGGGGCAAGGGCAAGCCCCGAGGCATCGTCGAGGACTGAGGGATCGAGATCGTCGAAGGCGCGGTTGACGTCGCAATAGATGCGGCCGAAACGCGCCGAAAGCAGCGGCAGGCCGAGGGCGGGCGCATCGCCGAAAAGCTCGTCGACATGCATGTCCTCGGCCCGGCGATAGCGCTCCGGCGGCTGGGCCGGGGCGAAATCGGCCGGATAGAACCTGCCCGAATGGGGACTGTCGAGCACCAGCGGCGCGGCGACCTGCTCGGGTCGAAGGATCGAGAACATCGCCCCGTCACCGTCCGAAGTCATGCCGCCCTCACCCGTCGTTCAGGTGGCAGGCGGAGAGCCGTCCCGGCGCAATCTCGCGCAGGGCCGGCGCCTCGACGCCGCAGCGGGGTTTGGCATGCGGGCAGCGGGGATGGAAATGGCAGCCGGCCGGCGGGGTGAGCGGCGACGGGATCTCGCCCTTGACCGGCTGGAAGATGCGCTTGCGCGTGTCGATGCGCGGCACCTCGTCGAGCAGGGCGCGGGCGTAAGGATGGTTCGGATCGGCGAAGAGCTCGACCGCCGGCGCGCTTTCCACGACGCGGCCGAGATACATGATCACCACCCGGTCGGCGAGGTGCTCGACGACGCCGAGATCGTGGGAGATGAACAGGTAGGTGAGGCCCAGATCCTCGCGCAGGTCCATGAACAGGTTGAGCACCTGCGCCTGGATGGAAACGTCGAGCGCGGCGATGCTCTCGTCGCAAACGAGGAAGTCCGGCTTCACCGCCAGCGCCCTTGCGATGCCGATGCGCTGGCGCTGGCCGCCGGAGAACTGGTGCGGGTAGCGGCTCTTGATGGCCGGATCCAGCCCGACGCGCAGCAGCATGGCGTCGACATAGTCGGACACCTCTTCCCCCGACACCAGGCCGTGGACGCGCGGCGCCTCGCCGACAATGTCGCGCACCCGCATGCGCGGATTGAGCGAGGACATGGGGTCCTGGAAAATCATCTGGATCTTCAGCGTCGCCTCGCGCCGCTCCGCACCGGACATGGCGGCAACGTCGCGGCCGCGCCACAGGACCTTGCCGGCGCTCGGCGCGTGCACGCCGGCAACGACCCGGCCGAGCGTGGACTTGCCGCATCCGCTCTCGCCGACAAGGCCGACCACCTCGCCCTCGCGAATGCCGAGCGACACGCTGTCGACGGCGTGGACCACTTCTTCCCGGCGATTGCCGCCGAGCAGGTTGACGATCTTCTCGGCCGCGTCGAGGCGGCGGACGAAGCGTTTGGAGACGTCTTCAAGCGCAAGCAGCGGCACGTCGCTCATGCGGCACCTCCGGTAACGGTCTCGGCAAGGTGCGGATGGTGGCAACGGGCGCCGCGTCCGGGCGAAAGCTCGGCGAGCGCCGGCATCTCGTTGCAGGCGGCGTCTGCGCGCGGGCAGCGCGCGGCGAAGCTGCATCCGGGCGGCAGGTGCAGCAGCGAGGGCGCCATGCCGGGGATCTGCGTGAGCCTGTGCCCACGCCGGTTGTGGCTCGGCACCGAGCCGATCAACCCGTGCGTATAGGGATGGAAGGGCGCATCGAGCACGGCGTCGACCGGCCCTTGCTCGACAATGCGGCCGGCATACATGACCGCGACCCGGTCGGCGAGGCCGCCGACAACGGCAAGGTCATGGGTGATCCAGATCATCGCAAGGCCCGTGTCGGCGCACAGCTTCTGCACCTCGTAGAGGATCTGCGCCTGGATGGTGACGTCGAGCGCCGTGGTCGGCTCGTCGGCGACGATCACCTCCGGTTCGTTGAGCAGCGCGATGGCGATGGCGACGCGCTGGCGCATGCCGCCGGAGAACTGGTGCGGATAGGCGGCGAGCCGCTCGTCGGGCGAGGGAATGCCGACGCGGGCAAGCGCCTCGCGAGACCGCTCGCGCGCCGCCTCGCGGGAGATATCCTCATGCGCGCGGATCGCCTCGATCATCTGCGTGTCGATACGCAGGACCGGATTGAGGGTCATCATCGGATCCTGGAAGATCATGGCGATGCGCCGGCCGCGCAGGGTGCGCCAGGCTTCTTCCGGGCGGCCGACAAGCTCCTCCCCGCCGAGACGGATCGAACCGGAGACGATGCGCCCGGGCGGGTCCACCAGTCCCATCAGCGAGAAGCCGGTCACGGTCTTGCCGGACCCGCTCTCGCCCACGAGGCCCAGCACCTCGCCGCGACCGAGCGAGAAGGAGACGCCGTCGACAGCCTTCGCGACGCCCGCCTTGGTGAAGAAATGGGTCTTGAGGTCCTCGACCTCGAGCACGGTTTCGCGGATCATCGGGACCTCATTTCTGCAGGCGCGGGTTGAGCACGTCGCGCAGCTGGTCGCCGACCATGTTGATCGAGACGATGGTGATCAGGAGGGCCACGCCGGGGAAGACGGCGATCCAGTATTTGCCCGACAGCATGTATTCGAAGCCGTTGGAGATCAGCAGGCCGAGCGAGGGCTCGGTCTGCGGCAGGCCGACGCCGAGGAAGGAGAGCGTCGCTTCCAGCGCGATGGCATGCGCCGTCTGCACGGTGCCGACGACGATCAGCGGCGCAACGCAGTTGGGCAGGATGTGGCGGAAGACGATGCGGGCATGCGACAGGCCGAGACAGGCGGCCGCCTCGACATATTCGCGCCGCCGCTCGACCAGCGCCGAGGCCCGCACGGTGCGGGCGTAATAGGCCCACTGGGCGATCACCAGCGCGATGATGATCTTGTCGATGCCCTTGCCCAGGATGGCGAGCAGGATCAGCGCGATCAGCACGGCGGGCAGCGACAGCTGGATATCGACGACGCGCATGATCAGGTTTTCGGTGCGCCCGCCCGCATAGGCGGCAAGCAGGCCGACCGTCATGCCGACGATGATGGCGATGACGCCGGAGGCGACACCGACGGAGAGCGAGATGCGCAACCCGTAGATGATCGCCGACAGCAGGTCGCGGCCGGCACCGTCCGTGCCCAGCCAGAACGTGTAGCCGTCCATGCTTTCCGCGCCCGGCGGCTGGCGGGCATCGAAGATCGAGACCACGGCGAGGTCGTACGGGTCCTGCGGCGTGATCCAGGGCGCGAGGATGGCGACGATGATGATCGTGGCAAGCAGCAGCGCCGCACCGACCGCAAGCCGGCTGTCGCAATAGTCGGAGACAAAGCGGCGCAGCGGCGTTTCGGCCGGTTTCAGCGCCAGCGCAGCGGGGTCCGCCCTGGAGGCGGGATCGAGACTGGTCATCGCCGGCTCACTGTCCGCGATCGCCGAGCCGCACGCGCGGATCGAGGATCGAATAGAGGATGTCCACCACCAGATTGATGACGACAAAGAGGAAGACGATCATCACCAGGTAGGCGACGATGATCGGCCGGTCGAGCTGCTGGATCGCCTCGATCAGGAGCTTGCCCATGCCGGGCCAGGCGAAGATCGTCTCGGTGACGACCGAGAAGGCGATCAGCGAGCCGAATTCCAGGCCGAGCACGGTGACCACCGGAATGAGGATGTTCTTCAAGAGGTGCACGCCGACGATGCGCGGGCGCGACAGGCCCTTGGCGCGGGCGAACTTGATGTAGTCCTGGAACATCGCCTCGCGGGTGCCGGCGCGGGTCAGGCGGATGACCAGCGAGATCTTGAGCAGCGCCAGGTTGAGCGCGGGAAGCGCCAGATGCCGCAACCCGTCGAGCGTCAGGAAGGACAGGTGCAGGCCGAAGACCTCGACCGTGTCGCCGCGCCCGGTCGAGGGCAGCCAGCCGAGGATCACCGCGAAGATCATGATCATCATGATGCCGACCCAGAAGGTGGGCAGCGAGAAGCCGAGAATGGACCCGGCCATGATCGCCTTGGCGGGAATCCCGTCGGGATAAAGCCCGGCGTAAAGGCCGAGCGGAATGCCGATGACGACGGCCATCAGGAGCGCCGCGAAGGCAAGCTCGAGCGTAGCCGGCATGCGCTGCACGATCAGGCCCAGCGCCGGCTCTCCGAAGACGAAGGACTGGCCCAGATTGCCCTGCACGGCATTGGTCATGAAGATCCAGAACTGCTCCCAGATCGGCCGGTCGAGGCCGAGCGCGCGGGTGACATTTTCGATATCGGCCTGGTCCATGTCCGGGGTGATGAACATGTAGACCGGGTCGCCGACCAGATGGACGCCGAAGAAAACGAGCACCGCCATGGCGACCATGACCAGCGCGCTCTGCAGCAGGCGGCGGAGGATAAAGACGCTCATGGCGTGTGCCCTGTTCTCGCCGGGCTCGTTGCCCGGCCCGCGACACGAAAGACGATGAGGGAGCCGCAGGGATCACCGCGGCTCCCGGCTTCGTGTCGGGTTATTCCTTCACCACGCCATAGGCGACCGTGTACTCGTCCGTGCGCGGGATGTACTTGAGGCCGGCACGGCTCGCCCAGGTGTTGACCTGGTAGTGGATCGGAATGATCGCCAGTTCGCCGATGGCAAGCTCGGTCGCCTCGGCCAGCAGGCCGGCACGCTTCTCGTCATCGACTTCGGCAAGCGCCGCCTCGATCAGCCTGTCGACTTCCGGATTGGAATAGCGGCCGCGATTGGCGGTGCCCATGCCCTTGTCCTTGTCGTAGGAGGCGATCAGCGCACGCAGCGGCGAGGATGCCTCGCCCGAGCCGGCGCCCCAGCCGACCAGGATCAGCGAGAATTCCGGCAGGCCGTCGGCGCCGGTCGAGGCGCGGGTGAAGTAGACCGAGCGCGGCATCGTCTCGACCTGGGTCTTGATGCCGACGCGCGTCAGCATCTGGGCGATGGCCTCGGCGATCTTGGCGTCGTTGAGGTAGCGGTCGTTCGGCCCGTGGATCGTCAGCTCGAAGCCGTCGGGAAGCCCCGCCTCCGCCAGCAGCGCCTTGGCGCCTTCCGTGTCATAAAGCTCCGGCCCGAGCTTGTCCGAAACGCCGAAGAAGCCTTCGGGGAGCAACTGGCCGGCGGGAATGGAAAGCCCTTCCATGACGCGGTCGCGGATCAGCTCGCGCGAGATCGCCTTGGACAGCGCCTGGCGGACCTTGAGGTCCATCAGCGGGTTCTTGATGTCGCCGCCGCCATTGGCCTTCACGAAGGGCGAATTCTCGCGGAAGTGATCGAGGTGCAGGTAGATGACGCGGTTCGACACGCCCTGGGACAGGACAACGTTGTCGCGACCCTTGAGCGTCTCGATGTCGGTCGTCGGCACGCCGTTGATCATGTCGACATCGCCGGCGAGAAGCGCGGCAACCCGCGAGGGGCCGGACTTGATCGGCTTCAGCGTGACCTTGTCCCAGATCGGCTTGTCGCCCCAGTAGTCGGCATTGGCCTCCAGGACGATGCGGTCGCCGGGCACGTATTCGGCGAACTTGAACGGTCCGGTGCCGGCCGCCGCCTTGCCGGAATTGTAGTCCTCGGTCGCCCCGTCGCAGCCGCCCTCGTTGGAGACGATCGCCACGTTGCCGAGATCGTTGACCATCACCGGATAGGGCGCATCGGTCTTCACGTGGACGGTGAAGTCGTCGACCTTCACGAAGGTCTTGCCCTTGGTGTAGGTGCCGAAGCCGGCCGGCGAGTTCGGCACGTTGGGAGCACGCTCGAAGGTGCAGATCACGTCGTCGGCGTTGAAGTCGGTGCCGTCGTGGAACTTGACGCCCTCGCGCAGCTTGAATTCCCAGGTCGTGCTGTCGATGGGCTTCCAGGAAACGGCAAGGCCCGGCTTGAAGTTCTGCCGCTCGTCCGGATTCGCGAGCCGGTCGAACATCATGAAGCCGAGCTGATTGTTCGGCCCCAGATTGTGGAAATGCGGATCGATCGAGGTCGCCTCGGAATCAAGGCCGATCACGATGTCCTCGGCGGCCGCGGAAGCGGAGCCCACGGCAACGGCGCACGCCGCCCCCACGAGCGCGCGCACGAGCGGCGTCCTGGTGAATTTCATCTGGTCAACTCCCCTCTGGATCCCTGGAAGCTTGTGCAGGCGGGGCGGGATCGACACGGTCCCCGTCTGGTGCCTTTTGCGGATTGGCTGCCGCCATCCATGGCTTGTGGGAAAGGCTATTATGCGTTTATATGATCGACAAACGAAAAACGATAACCTAAACGCATAGACCTATTCCCGTGACAGATACAGAGGTTATGGATCAGCCGGGGTTCCGGCAAGTCGGCAGCAGCGGAAACCGCAACGGGCTGACGCTTCGCGAGCTCGAAGTGCTGCGCGCGGTCATCACCGAGGGCAAGACAACGGCGGCGGCACACAGGCTGGGGATATCGCAACCGGCGGTCAGCCGGGCGATCGCACAGCTCGAGGCGCGGCTCAACCGGCAGCTCTTCCACCGCAGCGGGAACCGGATTCAGCCGACATCCGAAGGGCTAGCGCTCAACGAGCAGATCGAGCCGATTTTCGCCACCCTCGCCCGGCTCGACGCGGCCGACAGCGAGGACACCAATCCCAAACGCCTGCGCATTGCCGCGCCGCCGACGCTCTCGCACCGGCTGCTGACCCGGCTGATCGCCGGGTTCCTCAAGGAGAACCCGGAAGCCTCGGTGCATCTGGAAATCGGCATGTCGATCAATGCCACGGCGGCGGTGGCGGACGAGAATGCCGATCTCGGCATCAGCGACACCCGCACCCGGCATGACGGCTTGCGCATGTATCCGTTCCGCCATGCCATCGCCCATGCGGCGATCCCGGCCGACCACCGGTTGGCGGACAGGGAAGAAATCACGCCGGAGGACCTTGCCGGCGAGCCGTTCATCGCGCTGACCCGGCGCTTCCACCAGCGCAATGTCATTGACCGGATCTTCGCCGAGCGCGGCATCGAGCGGAAGATCCGCGCCGAGACCGCGACCAGCATCGCCATCTGCGAGCTGGTGCGCGAGGGCATGGGCATCGGCCTCGTCAATCCGTTCCCGGTGAGCCTTCGGCCGCTGGATGGCGTCGTCTTCCGCCGCTTCACCCCGCGCGTCGACTATCTGACGCAATTCTTCGTGCCCGCCGGGCCGGTCGCCCCGATCGCCCAGCGCTTCATCGAATATGCAAGACGCGCGGTTCCCGCCGACGCCTATTCGCATCCGGCCTGACCGGCCCCAGGAAAGGACCTGACATGCTGCAGCCAGCGGCTCCGCGCTCTGCCGAAATCCTCAAGGACCTGGTCGGCTTCGACACGACCAGCCGCAACTCCAACCTGGCGCTGATCGCCCATGTGGAGGCGTTCTTCGCAAAGCGCGGCGTGGCGACGACGCGCATTCCCGACGAGACCGGCGAGAAGGCGAACCTGATCGCCACGATCGGGCCGAAGGACGTCCCCGGCTTCGTGCTCTCCGGCCACACCGACGTGGTGCCCGTCGACGGGCAGGACTGGGCCAGCGACCCCTTTGCCCTCACCCTTCGCGAGGGCCGGCTCTACGGGCGCGGGTCCTGCGACATGAAGGGGTTTCTCGCCTGCATCATGGCCAAGGTCGACGACATGCTGGCCGCCGATCTCAAGGCGCCGATCCATTTCGCCTTCTCCTATGACGAGGAAGTGGGCTGCAAGGGCGTGCCCAGCCTGATCGAACACCTGATCGCCACCCATCCGCTCCCGCGCGCCTGTTTTGTCGGCGAGCCGACCGAGATGCAGGTGGTGATCGGGCACAAGGCGAAACGTTCCTACCGCGCCATCGTCACGGGCAGGACCTGCCACTCCTCGCTGGCTCCCGAGGGCGTCAACGCGGTCGAGCATGCCGCCCGGCTGATCGTGAAGATCCGCGAGATGGGGCTGGAGCTCGCGGAAGGTCCGAGCGACCCGCTCTACGACGTGCCGGTGACAACCTCGCATACCGGCACCGTTTCCGGCGGCACGGCGCTCAACATCGTGCCCGACCGCTGCGAACTCGCCTTCGAGTTCCGGGTGCTGCCCGGCGAGGACGGCGACGCGCTGGTCGGGGAGGTGATGCGTTTTGCCCGTGAGGAGATCGAGCCGGAGATGCAGGCGCGCGCGCCGGAAACCGGCATTGCCTTCGAGCAGATCTCCAGCTTCCCCGGCCTCGACACGGCGGCCGACGCGGAGGTGACGCGGCTGGCCAAGCGGCTCGCCGGCCGCAACGACCACGCCAAGGTCGCCTATGGCACGGAAGGCGGGCGCTTCGTCGAGATCGGCGCGATCCCGACCGTCGTCGTCGGCCCCGGTTCGATCGGCCAGGCCCACAAGGCGGACGAGTTCATCGAAGTGTCCGAACTGGTGAAATGCGAGACCTTTCTCGACCGGTTGATCGAGGAAGCCTCGGCCTGATGCGCAACGGCACTGGCAAGACCCTTTTCATTCCATTGATTGCAAGCAGGAACACACACCCATGACCGACGCCGCCACACCGCCCCTGCCCCCGGTCGAGCTGACGAAAACCGACATCACGCCCTATCTTGCCGGCAATACGGGCATTCGCGGCGTCACCACTTTCGACAGCGGCGTCGCCGGCCCGCATGTGGCGGTGACGGCGATCGTCCACGGCAACGAATTATGCGGCCCGATCGCGCTCGACTGGCTGTTTTCCAAGGGCGTGCGGCCGGTCCGGGGCAAGCTGTCGCTCGCCTTCATCAATCTCGACGCCTATGACCGCTACGACCCGGCCGATCCCTTCGCCTCGCGCTGGGCGGACGAGGACATGAACCGGCTGTGGCAGGACGAGACGCTCGATGGCGGCGACACCCTGGAGCGCAAGCGCGCCAAGGAGCTGTGTCCCTTCATCGACGAGGTCGATCTGCTGCTCGACCTTCACTCGATGCAGAACGCCACGGCGCCGCTCTATATCGCCGGGCCGCTGGCCAAGGGCCGGGCGCTGGCACGCGCTGTCGGCACGCCGGCACTGGTGGTCAGCGACGAGGGCCACGCTGCCGGCAAACGCATGCGTGACTATGACGGTTTTTCCAATCCGGACAGCCCGAAAAACGCCCTGCTGGTCGAATGCGGCCAGCACTGGGAAAAGGCCAGCGCCGACGTGGCGCTTGAAACCACGCTTCGCTTCCTGCAGGCGACCGGCGTGGTCGCGCCCGGCGCCTTCGCCGCCGAGCTGGCCCGCTTTCCCGCGCCCGTCCCGCAAAGCTTTGTCGAGATCGTCGCACCGGTCACCATCGAGACCGACGACTTCCGCTTCACCGACGCATATGTAGGTCAGGAAGTGATCGCCAGGGCCGGAACGGTGATCGCCCATGACGGCGGCAAGCCGGTCGTCACGCCGCATGACGACACGGTGCTGATCATGCCCAACCGGCGCCCGGCCAAGGGGCAGACCGCAGTGCGGCTAGGGCGTTTCGTCGAAGGTGCCTGAGGCGGCCGCGCGAGCCGGGTTCCGCAGCGCAACTTTCCGCGTTGCGGAGGCCGCCCGCATGCGCTACTGAATTTGCCATGAGCAAGACAATTGTCACGAACAACGGCTGGTGGTGGCGCCCCTCGTAACAGGCGGCAACCGACAGCGCGTGACATGACGTCACCCGGATCATGAGGAAAGCCGCCGCGGGGTCCCGCCGGCGGCTTTGTCATGTCCGGGGAGGCTCCGACGGCCGCGCGGAGGAGAGAAAGAATGCTGACGGGACAGGAACAGGCCTTCGTCACGAAGGGCGGCATCGGGGTGAGGGTCACCACGCACGCGGCCGATTACGCGAAGGGCACCTCGCCCTGGATCGACAGGCTGGACAGCGAACGCGGCGCGGTCTTCTCCTCCTCCTATGAATATCCGGGCCGCTACACGCGCTGGGACATGGCGCTGGTCAACCCGCCGCTGGTGCTGGAATCGCGCGGAGCGGACGTGCGCATCGAGGCCCTGAACGACCGGGGCCGGTTGCTGATGCCGGCGATCGAACAGGCCCTTGCCGGGCTTGCCGACATCGAGGGCCTGACGCGCCGGGGCGACGAACTCGCCATGCGCGTCGCGCAGGCCACGCGCGCCTTTGCCGAGGAGGAGCGTTCGCGCCAGCCTTCCGTCTTCTCCGTCATCCGCGCCATCAACGAGCTGTTTGCCTGCGACGACGGCCACCTGGGCCTCTACGGCGCCTTCGGCTACGACCTTGCCTTCCAGTTCGAGCCCATCGAGCTTGTGCTGGAGCGCCCCGACGACCAGCGCGACGTGGTTCTCTACATGCCCGACGAGATCCTGCTGGTCGACCATTACGGCCGCAAGGCGCATGTGCGCGCCTATGAATTCGAGGTCGCGGGAAAGACCACCGACGAGATGTCGCGCGGCGGTAGCAGCGAGGCCTACCGGCCGGCCAACGAGGATCCCGGGCGCGGCGATCACACGCCGGGCGAATACGCGCGGCTGGTGGAGAAGGCGAAGGACTATTTCCGGCGCGGCGACCTGTTCGAGACCGTGCCGGGCCAGGTCTTTTACGAAGCCTGCCCGGCCCCGCCCTCGGCGGTCAGCCGGCGACTTTCGGAGATCAACCCCTCCCCCTACGGCTTCCTCATCAATCTGGGCAAGGGCGAGTATCTCGTCGGCGCCAGCCCGGAAATGTATGTGCGCGTGTCCGGCGGACGGCGGGTGGAGACGTGTCCGATCTCGGGAACGATCCGGCGCGGCAAGAACGCCATCGAGGACGAGGCGCAGATCCGCAAGCTGCTCAATTCGGCCAAGGACGAGGCCGAGCTGACCATGTGCTCCGACGTCGACCGCAACGACAAGAGCCGCATCTGCGTGCCGGGCTCGGTGCGGGTCATCGGCCGGCGCCAGATCGAGATGTATTCGCGGCTGATCCACACGGTCGACCATATCGAGGGCATTCTTCGCGACGATCTCGACGCGCTCGACGCCTTCCTCTCGCACACCTGGGCGGTGACCGTGACCGGCGCGCCGAAGCGCTGGGCCATGGACTTCATCGAGCGCCACGAGAAGAGCCCGCGCGCCTGGTATGGCGGGGCCATCGGCGCGGTGCTGTTCAACGGCGACATGAACACCGGGCTGACGCTGAGGACCGTTCGCATCAAGGACGGGGTCGCCCAGATCCGCGCCGGCGCGACGCTGCTTTACGACAGCATCCCGGAGGAGGAAGAGGCGGAGACCGAGCTGAAGGCGGAGGCGATGCGCGCCGCCGTTCGCGAGGCCGGCATCCTGCGTGAAAAGACCGTCGATCCGAGCCAGGCGGAACCGGGCAAGGGGCTGAAGATCCTGCTGGTCGATCACGAGGACAGCTTCGTCCACACGCTCGCCAACTATTTCCGCCAGACGGGTGCCACGGTCGTCACCTACCGCTCGCCGGTCGCCGACCATGTCTTCCACGACGTCGCGCCCGATCTGGTCGTTCTGTCGCCAGGGCCTGGCAGCCCGAAGGATTTCGACTGCGCCGCGACCATCGGCCGGGCACGGGCCCGGGGCCTGCCGATCTTCGGTGTCTGCCTCGGCCTGCAGGCGCTGGCGGAAGGCCTCGGCGGCACGCTGGGACAGCTCGACGTGCCGATGCACGGCAAGCCCTCGCCGGTCACCTTCGAGGCGGACTCCATGCTGTTCGAGGGATTGTCGTCACCCGTGACGGTCGGCCGCTATCATTCGCTGCATGCGCTGCGCGCGGCGCTGCCGGCGGGCTTTCGCGTCACCTCGCAGAC
The DNA here is from genome assembly GCF_965276915.1 of Stappia sp. Taxonomy (GTDB): domain Bacteria; phylum Pseudomonadota; class Alphaproteobacteria; order Rhizobiales; family Stappiaceae; genus Stappia. The sequence goes on along the minus strand of NZ_OZ255709.1, from coordinate 2,540,102 downwards.
GGAGGACGGCGTGGTCATGGCGATCGAGCACGAGGCCGAGCCCATCGCGGCCGTCCAGTTCCACCCGGAATCGATCATGTCGCTCGACCAGGATGCCGGCCACCGGATCATCCACAACGTGGTGACGAAACTGGTGAAAGCGCGCAGCACCGCCCTGCCGGCGGCGGCCGCCACCGGCTGACAACCGGGCACGCATGGACGGACGCTTTGGCAGGTGGCGGGGCTACTCCGCCGCCTCGCCTTGCGCGGTCGGGCAACCGGAGTGCGCGCGCGTCTTCAGCTTGTGCGAAACCTCGACGATGGCGCTGATCGCCGGCAGCAGTTCGGCGCCAAGATCCGTCAGCGAGTATTCAACCGAGGGCGGCGAGGTCGGCCGGACCTCGCGATGGACGACGCCCTTGCGCTCCAGATCCTTCAATCTCGCCGTCAGCACCTTGGCGGAGACGGCCGGGATATCCAGCCGAAGCTCGGAGAACCGGCGCGGCCCGGCCGAAAGATGCCAGATCACATTGGGCGTCCAGGCGCCTTTCAGGATCTCCATGCAGTGACTGAGCGGGCAACCGTTCGGCGGCGGCGGGCTCTGGTTCTTTCGTATTTTCAATGCCATCCGGCAATCTTCCAGCTCGTTGCAGCGGCGGGGCCTGCCCGCGTCCCACGCGGGGCGCGCCGGCAAGCGGCGCTTTCCGGCTGACGGGTTACAGGAGGTTACCACCCGGAAATCTCATTCTTCTCTAACATAAGGTTCTCTGGTTTACAAAGGTAACCTCTAACTCCTAGATGCCTTCCGAGCGCGGCGCATCACCCGCGCCATGCAACCATCCGGCGCGATCCCAAAGGGGCCGCCGGTACAATCGGGAGACATCGATGAAACTCTTCTACAAGGCCGGCGCCTGCTCGCTCGCCACCCACATCGTCCTGCACGAACTCGACCTGCCCTTCGAGATCGAGAGCGTCGACACGTCGGAGAAGACGACGGCGTCGGGCCGGGACTTCCTCCAGATCAACCCGGACGGCTACGTGCCGGCGGTCGAACTTGCCGACGGCAACGTGCTGACCGAGGGCGCGGCGATCCTCCAGTATCTCGCCGACACGCACCCGGATGCGGGTCTGGCCCCTGCCCCGGGCTCCTGGGAGCGCACCCAGCTTCACCGGCATCTCAATTTCATCTCGGCCGAATTGCACAAGTCGTTCGGGCCGCTCTTCGCCAAGCCCGCTCTGGAAGGCGCCGCGCGCGACGCCGCGGTCGAAAAAATCGGCACCAAGATCGGCCATTTCGAGCGGATCCTCGCCGACGGCCGCGAGTTCGTGACGGGCAAGACGTTCTCCGTCGCCGACGCCTATCTCTTCACCGTACTGAACTGGACGAATTTCGTCGGCGTGTCGCTCGAGGGGCACCCGCATGCGAAGGCCTTCGTCGAGCGCATCGCCGCACGCCCGGCGACCCGCGCAGCGCTTACCGCGGAAGGCCTGCTGCAGGCCGCCTGAGCCACATCTTCCAACAGGACCGGGTGGCACCTCCACCCGGTCCCGACCGGCAGCAGGAGGCACATCATGCAAGACGGCGACTACACCGAGATCCTGGCGCTTTGTGCGCGCTACCACGACGCGCTCCACCGCAGCGACGCCGAGCTGCTCGGCAGCCTCTTCCACGAAAAGGCGCTCTACGCGGCAACGACGGACGGCGACATCCGCTTCTGGTCGATGGACCATTACCTGCCGATCGTAAAGGACCGCGTCTCGCCCGCCTCGCGCGGAGAGACACCGGACGGGCGGGTCCTCGCCATCACCTTCGCCGGGCCCAACGCGGCCCTTGCCCAGGTGCAGAGTTCCATCGGCGAGCGCTTCTTCACCGACTTCCTGTCGCTGGTGAAGATCGACGGAACCTGGCTGATCGCCGCCAAGATCTTCGACTACGTCACCCGGTCGGGCGACTGAACCATCCGATCACGATACGAGGAGAACGAGATGCCCTATGTGAACATCAAGGTGACGCGCGAAGGCGTCACGCGCGAGCAGAAGGCGCGGCTGATCGCCGGCGTCACCGACCTGCTCGTCGACGTGCTCGACAAGGACCCGGCGACCACCGTCGTCGTCATCGACGAGGTCGAGATCGAGAACTGGGGGATCGCCGGCGTGCAGACCGACATCTACCGCGCCCGCAAGAAGTCCGAGGCGCAGGGCTGACGGCACCCTCGATTTCACGCGTCCGGCAAGCAGATCGGATAGTGGCTGGAATAGCGCCAGGCACGAGCCTCCGACTGCTTGCCGACAATGGTCATGTCGACGACATGCTCCGACCAGAGCGACAGGAGCACGCCGCGCATGCCCTTGCCCGCCGGCATGGGGATTTCCAGGAAATGGCCGCCGTCGTCCTTCCACATGGCGATGGAATGGTTGGCAGGAAAGCGGCCCTGCCGGTTCGAGCGGTCGATCAGCCCGTATGAGGTGAAGGTCAGCACCGAGCTTCCCGGATCGTCGGCAAGGTTGGAGGCGTATTGCGCCGGCCAGCGGTTGCGGATCTGGGGTCCGTCGAGGAGCAGCGCGAAGATCAGGTTCGGCGCAACCGCGCGCAGGATCTCATGACAGGGATCGGAGCGGGCCAGTTCCTCGCAGATCAGTACCGAGAAGACGGATTTCTTGCGAAAGCGCTGGAAGTGAATCTCGCGCCGGCCGAGTGGAGTGTTCTCCCACCAGTTGCGGATCTTCGGGTTGAGCGCGGCGGAGAGCGCATAGGTCTCGACCTGGCCGCGATCCATGCGCCAGCGATGGTGCTTGCCGCGGCTGTTGGTGATGTGTTTCGTCGGATCCGCATTGTGATACCAGACCCTCGTCAGAACGTGATTGCCGCTGGTCTCGTAGCAATTGTTGCGGCTGCCGGAGATGACGAATTCGAGCTTCGGCTCGTGCGCCTTGAGCGCGTCGCAAAGCTCCTCGAACAGATCCCAGTCGAGCGCGTATTCCGGCAGGACAACGCCGTTGACGCAGCCGGACTCGCGCTTCGCCTCGCTCACCAGACGGCAGCAATCACGGATGAAAGCTGCCCGCGTTTCCTCGCCGGCGATCCAGTTCTGCCTGAGGTCGAAACTCTCCCAGTTCTTCTTGTAGGTATGCAGTTCGTGCGGGGGACAACCGTCCTCGACATTGGGAACGAAGTCCCGCCCGGAGAGCGATACGGGTGCGGGGATCAGGAGGATATCAAGTGTCTCGCGGTCCTCGCTCGGCGGAGCCTCGACCGACAGGTCCCAGTAGCAGCGCACCTCGCCGCGCCCCGGCAGCAGGGACAGGTTGCGGGTGACGTTGCGCAGCGTTGCGCCTACCGGCGCGACCCGCACCTTGGGCAGCACGCAGACGACACTGCTGTCGGCGAGATAGGTGAGCGAGGCCGGCGGCGGTTCCGGACTGCCATCCTCGCGCGGCGGCCGTCGGTACATGGTGCGGATAACGTCCTCCCAGACGGCGCCGCCGTACTTCTCCGAGGAGAGCGGGTCGCGCAGGAGCCTGTTCAGCGCCATGTCGGCAAGCATCACCAGCTTGAAGGTGGCGATCCACCAGTCCGGCGCCTCGCCGCCGTTCTGCAGATACGATCCGGAGGTGATCGGTTCGTGCCAGGCGGCGCGCAGGATGTCCCAGAGATCGCGAACCTCGCGCGGCGGTGCGCCGCGCCTGCTGGTACGCCACTTCTCCGCCACCCGGTCAAGCGCGCGCCGGTCATCGATACCGAGGAAGAAACGGCAATGCCGCCGGTCGCGGCAATAGGGCGAGGGGTCGAAGAAGGCGACAAGGCCGGACACCCTGGCGAGATAGCCGACGGCGGCGAACAGGTCGGTCGGGACCGCAGGCGGCAATGCGTACATGGCCGCCTCGTCGTCAAGCGCGAGACCGGACCTCTTCGCCTGATATTGTCGCCAATATTCCTCGGGTACGGTCCCGTTGGGCAGGACGGTTGCAATCACCTGCCCGACCTTCTGGCTGGTCGAATTCACTGAAAAATCCTGTTTCTCAATCTTTTAGCCAGCTTGGCGCAGCGTAAGGACGGTTGCAAGCCTCGAATTCATTTACCTGGACGGGAAACATGGATGGAAATTGAAAGACACTTCCGCTATACCCATCTACCGTGAGGAAGGTTATAGTGTCAGGACCCTCCGAACGAGCGTCAACAATACTGACCTTTCAAGATCTTACCGCACCGCAAGCGAACGGGATCTTGTCGCTGGAGTCTTGAAATGCCCTACCAGAAGTCGGAGGCGCTGTGGGCTCTCGAGCGCGAAGTCGCCCCGAAGAAGCGGGAGGAAGGCATCGACCTTCTGACCGAGTGCTATGAAGCCTATCTCGCCGACGTGCTGACCCCCGACGCGCCCGAAGACCAGAAGTATCGCCTGGAGCCGGAAAGCCGCCAGCGGCTGCGTGACCAGGTCGCCCAGCGCTTCTCCGAGCTGAGCTGATCATCGGCGCGAGCAGAACGGATCACGCGGCACGACTGATCGTCAGTCTGTTTGCGCTTCTTCCGCAAAGCCCCTGAACTGCGCGAACGCGTCAAGCGCGGCGCGCTCGCTGCGCCAGCCGTTGACGGGCGCGGCCATGTCCGCGTGTCCCAGCGCGATGGCGCAGAAGAGCATGTGTTCCGGCGGCGGGGAGAGATGTTCGCCCACCAGCCCGTGCCACTGCACCCAGGCTTCCTGGGCGCAGGTGTGGAGCCCGTGGGCGCGGGCGGCGAGCATGACGCTTTGCAGGAACATGCCGCAATCGGCCCATTGCGGCGGGCCCATCGTCCGGTCGAGATAGACGAAGAGGCCGACCGGCGCGTCGAACAGGCGAAAATTGCGGCGGAACTGGCGGCCGCGCCCGGCCTTGTCCTCGCGCGTCACGCCAAGCGCTGCGTAAAGCGCCTCGCCCACACGTTGCCGGCGTGCCTCGTACGGATCTTTCAGGTCTTGCGGATAGACGCGGTATTCCGGCATCTCGCCGCGCGGCAGATCGCGCATGCGGTCCTCGACGTCGGCGACGAGCCGGGCAAGCGCGGGCCCGGCAACGGCATGTACGTGCCAGGGCTGAAGATTGCCGCCGGACGGTGCCCGCGCGGCGGCGGAGAGGATGGCGCGCACGGTCTCCTCCGGCACGGGATCTGGCCGGAAGGCACGGCAGGAAAAGCGGCTGTCGAGCGCGTCGAGAACATGCATGCGGGGAGGCGGTCCGGCTTTGTTGCAAGAGCCGCACACCCTGCCCGCGCGCCGGGCCGCGATCAAGAGGTCTTCAAGGCCGCCGGGGCTCCGGCTCAGACCGGCAGGATCGCCGTGCCCTCGATCTCGACCATCGCCTCGCGCTCGACCAGCGCCAACACCTGGACGACCGCCATGGAGGGGAAATTGCGCCCCATCACCGAGCGGTAGACAGGGCCGAGGTCCTTCAGGCAGGAGCGATAGGCCTCGATATCCGTCACGTACCAGGTCAGTCGGGCGATATGCTCCGGCCCGCCGCCGGCGGCACGCACGACGGCAACCACATTGTCCAGCGTCTGGCGCACCTGACCGAGGAAGTCGTCCGGAAAGACACCGTCGGGCGTCCAGCCGATCTGGCCGCCGGTGAGCACCATGCGGCCCTCCCCCGCCATGCCGTTGGCATAGCCCCTTGGTGCCGGCCAGCCTTCCGGATGAACGGCGGTCAATGGCGAGGGCGGAACCTCGCAGGCGGCGGTTTCGGCGATCTTGGTCATTCGGTCTTCCACGTCCAGGTCTTCAGTTCATCGTCACGATGCGGCGGGCGGTGCCGCGCGGGTGTCGCTTCCGGAAGCCGCGATCTCGCGCAGGGCGAAACGCTGCAGCTTGCCGGTCTCCGTGCGCGGCAGGATATCCACGAACTCGATCGCGCGCGGATACTTGTAGGGCGCAAGCTCGGCTTTCACGTAGTCCTGCAGCGTCTTGACCAGCGCCGCGTCGCCGGTAACGCCCGGCTTCAGCACCACATAGGCCTTGACGACACGGCCCCGGTCCGGATCCGGCGCGCCGACGACGCCGCATTCGGCCACCACGGGATGGGCCAGCAGCGTGCCTTCCACCTCGGGGCCAGCGATGTTGTAGCCGGACGAGACGATCATGTCGTCGGAGCGCGCCTGATACCAGAAATAGCCGTCGGCATCGCGGATATAGGTGTCGCCGGTGACGTTCCAGCCGTCGATGGCATATTTGGTCTGGCGGCTGTCGGCGAGATAGCGGCAGCCGGTCGGTCCGCGCACGGCAAGGCGGCCCGGCGTACCGTCCGGCACTTCCTTGCCGTCCGGGCCGATCACCTTGGCCTCGTAGCCGGGCACCGGCTTGCCGGTCGCGCCCGGGCGCACGTCCTCCTCGCGCGCGGCGATGAAGATATGCAGCATTTCGGTTGCACCGATGCCGTCGAGGATGCGGATGCCCGTCGCCGCCAGCCAGTCGTCCCAGGTCGCCTTGGGCAGCGCCTCGCCGGCCGAAACACATTTGCGCAGCGAGGACAGGTCCGTTTCGCCGCGCTTGGCGAGGATCGCCCGGTAGGCGGTCGGGGCCGTGAACATGACGCTCGGCCGCATCTCCGGGATTGCCTTCAGCAGGTCATCCGGGCCGGCCCGCTCCAGCAGGATCGCGGTGGCGCCGACGCGGAAGGGAAACAGAACCAGGCCGCCAAGGCCGAAGGTGAAGGCCAGCGGCGGCGAGCCGATAAACACGTCGCTCTCCACCGGCCGCAGGATCTCGCGCGAATAGCAGTCGCAGATCGCCAGCATGTCGCGGTGGAAATGCATGGTCGCCTTGGGCTCGCCGGTGGTGCCCGAGGTGAAGCCGAGCAGGCAGACATCGTCGGCGGCCGTGCCGCAGGCGGTGAAGGTGTCCGAAGCGGCCTCCATCAGCGCTTCCAGCGCGTCCGCCGCACCGCCGCCTGAATAGAGGATCGTCTCGATCCGCGAGGTGCGGGCACGCGTCAGTTCCATCTCCTCTTTGAGGCGATGGTCGCAGATGGCAAAGGAGAGCTCGGCCTTGTCGGTGATGACGGCCAGTTCCTTGGCGCGCAGCAGCGGCATGGTGGCGACGACGATACCGCCGGCCTTCAGAATCGCGAAATAGACCGCCGTCATCATCGGCGTGTTGGGGAAGCGCAGCAGCACCCGGTTGCCGGGCTTCAGGCCGAAACGGTCGACAAGAACATTGGCGATGCGGTTGATTTTCCCTGCGAGCTCGCCATAGGTCCAGCGCTCGGACGGAGAGACGAGCGCCAGCTTGTCGCCGCGCCCCTCCTCGACATTGCGATCAACGAGTTCGACGGCGCAGTTCATACGCTCGGGATAGCCGAGCCTGTCGAGATTGATGAAATCGGGCCAAAGGTCCCGGGGCGGCAGGTTGTCCGCCGCGAAGGTATCGAGATGTGCTGAGCGGGCCATGCGGCACTCCTCTGGAAGGTTGGATCGGCCGGTTTCCGGCGCGTTTTCGGGTCTTGTCATTCGGCTGCCGCCTTGGAGGACCGGCGGGCGGCATGGTCGGCGATCGCCTGTCGGGCGATCACGATCTTCTGGATTTCCGTGGCGCCCTCGTAGATGCGGAGCGCGCGCACGTCGCGGTAAAGCTCTTCCACCTTCGAGCCGACGCGCACGCCGTTGCCGCCATGCAGCTGCACGGCCCGGTCGACGACCTTCTGGGCGTTTTCCGTCGCCACCATCTTGGCAAGCGCCGCCTCGCGGGTGACGCGCGGGGCGCCCATGTCCTTCGTCCAGGCGGCGCGGTAGACCAAGAGTGCGGCCGCATCGACATCGGCGACCATGTCGGCGAGCGCGCCCTGCGTCATCTGAAGGTCGGCAAGCGGCGCGCCGAAGAGCTGGCGCGTGGTGGTGTGCTCCAGCGTCTCGTCGAGCGCCCGGCGGGCAAAGCCGAGCGCGGCCGCGCCGACGGTGGAACGGAAGATGTCGAGCGTCGCCATCGCCACCTTGAAGCCCTCGCCGCCCTTGCCGAGGCGCGCCGAGACGGGCACGCGCACAGCGTCGAAGGACAGTGTCGCAAGAGGATGCGGAGCGACCGTGTCGATGCGTTCCTTCACCGAGAAGCCGACGGCATCGGCATCCACCATGAACGCGGAGAGACCACGTGCGCCCGGAGCCTCGCCGGTGCGGGCAAAGACCACATAATGGTCGGCGATGCCGCCATTGGAGATCCAGGTCTTCTCGCCGGTGATGCGCACATGGTCCGGCCCGTCGGCTTCCGCGACAGTCGCAAGGGCCGCAACGTCCGAGCCGGCGGCAGGTTCGGAGAGCGCGAAAGCCGCGATCTTCTCGCCGCGCGCCACCGGCGGCAGGTAGCGGTCCTTGAGCGCGTCGGAACCGGCGAGCGTGATCGAGCCGGTGCCGAGCCCCTGCATGGCGAAGGCGAAATCGGCCAGCCCGCCGTGACGCGCCAGCGTCTCGCGGGCAATGCACAGCGTGCGCACGTCAAGACGCTCGTGCAGACCGCCATGGGAGGCAGGCACCGCAGCCGTCAGGAGCCCCGCCTTGCCGAGCGCGGCAACGAGGGCCCGGCAGGACCCGTCGACATCGTGATGATCGGAAAGCGCTGCCACCTCGGCGGCGGCGAAGGCCTCCACCCGGGCAGCGAAGGCGCGATGCCCATCGTCGAAAAACGGCCAGTCGAGAAAGCTCTTGTCGGTCATGTCCGCCTCAATTGCCCTCGAAGACCGGTTTCTGCTTGGCGGCGAAGGCCTCGAAGGCGCGCCGGTAGTCCTCGGTCTTCATGCAAACGGCCTGGGCCATGGCCTCGGCCTCGATCGCCTGGTCGACCGACATGTCCCACTCCATGTGGAGCATGCGCTTGGTGACCGAGTTGGCGAAGGTGGGTCCGGCCGACAGCGTGTCGGCAAGCGCGCGGGCCTGCTCGAGCACCGCATCCGGCTCGACCAGGCGGTTGAAGAACCCCCAGCGCTCGGCCTCCTCGCCGCCCATGACGCGGCCGGTGTACAGCAGGTCGGAGGCACGCCCCTGGCCGATGATCCTCGGCAGGATGGCGCAGGCGCCCATGTCGCAACCGGCAAGGCCGACCTTGTTGAAGAGGAAGGCGACCTTGGCGCCGGCCGTGCCGATGCGCAGGTCGGAGGCCATGGCGATGATCGCGCCCGCCCCCACGCACACGCCGTCGATGGCGGCGACGATCGGCTGCGGGCAGGCGCGCATCGCCTTGACCAGTTCGCCGGTCATGCGGGTGAACTGCATGATGCCGGGCATGTCGCGCGACAGCAGCGGCTCGATGATCTCGAAGACATCGCCGCCGGAGCAGAAATTGCCGCCGGCTCCGGTGACGACCACGGTCTTCACCTCCTCCTCGAACTGCAGCGCGCGGAACATGTCGCGCAGTTCGGCATAGGACTGGAAGGTGAGCGGGTTCTTGCGCTCCGGCCGGTTCAGCGTGACGACAGCCGTCTTGCCCTCGACATCGAGGCGGAAATGGGTCGGCCGGTAGTCGCGCAGCGGCAGCGTGATCGAAAAGGTTTCCTGCGGCGCTGCGGCGGAAACGGAGGCGGCGTCAGACATTTGACGGGTCCTTGGACAATGTGGGGGAAGTCGCGGCGGTATTCTCCTGCCGCTGCGCGGAGGTGCGGGCGGACGCCTTGGCGCGGGCGAGCAGCACCATCAGCGCGTCGATGTCGACCGGCGTCAGGTCGCAGAAGAGGTCGCCGACCCAGTCGCCATGGGCATGGGCCATCGCCTCGAAGCCGGCGCGGCCGGCAGGCGTCAGGCTGACCAGCGCGGACCGCCGGTCGCCGGGCGCCGGGCGGCGCTCGACCAGACCGTCCTGGACAAGCCGCTCGACAAGGCCGGTGACATTGCCGGCCGACACCATCATGCGGCGGGAGAGTTCGCCGAGCGTCAGCCCGTCGGCGGCCTTCTCAAGTTGCGCCATCAGGTCGAAACGCGGCAGCGTGACATCGAACTCGGCCCGCAGATGCGAACGGATCTCGCTCTCGATCAGGTTGGTCAGCGTCAGGAGGCGCAGCCACAGGCGCAGTTCGGAGCGGTGATCGCCGCCGCCATGCAGCCGGGTCTCGGCATCGAGCAGGATGGACGCGGTGTCCGCGCCGGCTGAGGGGCGGTCGCTTCCGCCGTTGCGGGTCTCGTCGCTCATCTCGTCCTCACATCACCTCGCCGCCGGCAACGGCGAGCGCCTGTCCGGTAACGGACCGCGCGCCCTCCCCGGCAAGCCACACCACGGCATCGGCCACCTCGTCCGGATCGATCAGCCGCTTCTGCGGATTGTCGCGCACCATGTCGGCAATGATCTCCGCCTCCTCCCGCCCGGTCTTCTCGCGGATGCGGGCAACGCTCTCGCGCACCAGGTCGGTATCGGCAAAGCCGGGGCAGACGGCATTGACCGTGACGCCGGTCTCGGCCGTCTCCAGCGCCAGCGCGCGGGTCAGGCCGACGACCGCGTGCTTCGCCGCGACATAGGCCGACACGTAGCGGTAGCCTTTCAGGCCGGCGGTCGAGGCGACGTTGACGATGCGCCCGGAACCGGCCGCGATCATGCCGGGAAGCACGGCCTGGCAGGCCGTCACGACGCTTTCCAGATTGACCGAGAACATGCGCGAGAACTGTTCGGGCGCCGTCTTCAGGAACGGAGCGCTCTCCGCCTGCCCGGCATTGTTGACCAGTATGGAGACCCCGCCATGGCGCTCCTCCGCCTCGCGGATCGCGGCGATGAAGCCGTCGCGGTCGGTGACGTCGGCGGCCGCGAAGCCGGCGGCGCCGATCTCGCGCGCCGTCTGCTCGGCGCGCACCGCGTTGCGTCCAAGGATGGTGACGGGTGCGCCTTCGCCGATCAGCCGCCGCGCGATGGCGAGGCCGATCCCGCGCGTTCCACCTGTAACCAGAGCGTGACGGCCGTGAAACGGTCCCTGTGTCACCATGCCTCTCCCCGATGGCCAGAACGGCGTTGCATCCCGAATTATTTTAAGCTTAAAGTATCTACGAGGGGGACGCAAGCGCATCCATCGCGCATCCCGGGCGCAGGCCCCGCAAGCGGAAGCAGCGCCGGTCCGACGGGGGACCGCGACGTGCCGACAGCACCGCGGGCGACCCGCCACAGCGACACGACAGGGAAGGAACAGGTCATGCGTATCGAGGTGATCGGCGGCGGCCCGGCGGGCCTGTATTTCGCCATCCTGATGAAGAAGGCGCAGCCGACGGCGCAAATCACGGTGCACGAGCGCAACCGGGCCGACGACACGTTCGGTTTCGGCGTGGTCTTTTCCGACCAGACGCTGGAAACCTTCGAGAAGTACGACCCGGAAAGCTACAAGGCGATCACCGAGAACTTCGCCTATTGGGACGACATCGCGATCCACTACAAGGATGCGAGCTTCCGCATCGGCGGCAACGGCTTCTGCGGCTGTTCGCGGCGCACCTTGCTGCTGCTCCTGCAGGAGCGCGCCCGCCAGCTCGGCGTCGAGATGCATTTCGAGGCGGACATCGCCGGCCTGGAGCAATTCGCCGGCGCCGACCTGATCGTCGCGGCCGACGGTATCAATTCAGCCGTGCGCGAGGCGCATCGCGACCATTTCCAGCCGTCGGTGGACCTGCGGCCGAACAAGTTCACCTGGATGGGTTCGTCCAAGCCGCTCGACGCCTTCACCTTCTATTTCAAGGAGACCGAGCACGGCATCTTCATCGCCCATACCTACCAGTACGAGCCGGGCCGCTCGACCTGGGTGCTGGAGACCGACCCGGAGACCTTCGAGAAGGCCGGGATCGCGGCCATGTCGGAGCAGGAGTCCGCCGACTACATGGAGCAGATCTTCGCCGAGGAGCTGGACGGCCACAGGCTGATGATCAACCGCTCGATGTGGCGCAACTTCCCGATGATCCGCAACGCCCGCACGACGATGGGCAACGTGGTCCTGCTGGGCGATGCCAAGTCGACCGCGCATTTTTCCATCGGCTCGGGCACAAAGCTTGCCATGGAGGACGCGATCGCGCTCTACGAAAGCGTGCGGCGCACGACCAGCATCACCGCTGCACTCTCCGATTTCGAGGAGACGCGACGCGAGGAGGTCGAGAAGACCCAGCACGCGGCCGACGTGTCGCTCGTGTGGTTCGAGCACGTCAAGCGCTACTGGCACATGGACCCGGTGACCTTCGCATTCGGGGTGATGACCCGCTCCAAGGCGATCACCTATGACAATCTGGAGCTGCGCGCGCCGGAATTCGTGGCGGACGCGACCCGCGCCTTTGCGCAGAAGGTTCGCGCCTCGGGCCTCGACGTCGACGTGGAGAACCCGGTCGTGCCGGCCTTCCAGCCCTTCCGGCTGCGCGACATGCAGCTCGCCAACCGCTTCGTCGTCTCGCCGATGTGCATGTATTCGGCGGTCGAGGGAATGCCGCAGGATTTCCACCTGGTGCATTACGGATCGCGCGCCATGGGCGGCGCCGGTCTCGTCTTCACCGAGATGACCTGCGTTTCGCCCACCGCACGCATCACGACGGGCTGCACCGGCCTTTGGAACGACGAGCAGCAGGCCGCCTGGAGCCGCATCGTCGATTTCGTCCACACCCAGTCGGCGGCAAGGATCTGCCTGCAGCTCGGCCATGCGGGACGAAAAGGCGCCTCGAAGCTGATGTGGGAGGGCATGGACCGGCCGCTGCCCGCGGGCGAGGCCTGGCCGATCCTCTCCGCCTCCGCCCTGCCCTACTATCCCGAAAGCCAGACCCCGAAGGCGATGGACCGGGCCGACATGGACGCGGTCAAGGCGGACTTCGTCGCCAGCGTCAAACGGGCGATCGAATGCGGCTTCGACATGATCGAGCTGCACTGCGCCCACGGCTACCTGCTGGCCAGCTTCCTGTCGCCGGTCACCACCACACGTGACGACGAATATGGCGGGTCGATCGAGAACCGGTTGCGCTACCCGCTGGAAGTCTTCGCGGCTATGCGCGAGGCCTGGCCGAAAGACAAACCGATGTCGGTGCGCGTCTCGGCCACCGACTGGATCGCCGGCGGCATCACCGGCGACGACAGCGTCGTCATTGCCCGCGCCTTCGCGCAGGCCGGCGCCGATCTCATCGACGTGTCGACCGGCCAGACGAGCCCCGAAAGCGCGCCGGTCTATGGCCGCATGTTCCAGACCTCGTTCGCCGACCAGATCCGCAACGAGGCGGGCACTGCTACAATGGCGGTGGGGGCGATCACCTCGGCCGACCAGGCCAACACGATCCTTGCAGCCGGCCGCGCCGACCTGATCGCGCTCGGACGGCCGCATCTGGCCGACCCGGCCTTCACGCTGCGTGCGGCGGGCGATTACGGTGCCGGCGAGATCTTCGCGCCGAAGCAGTACCAGCCGGGCAAGTTCCAGCTCCTGCGCAACGCCGAACGTGCCCGCGAGGAGTTGAAGGAACTGAAGCTGAAGGCCAAGCCGAAGACGCACAACCCGGCTTTCCGCGAGGCCGCCGAATAGAACGGGTATCGAGGCGCGGGCGGCTCGCAAATCGGGTCGTCCGCCCCCAAGGGCACGGCTATCCGTCTGGTGCAACCATCGCCAGCCGGAGACAGACCATGGCCGAGCTTCGTTTCCTTGCACTCGACACCGACACCGTGCGCCACTATCAGGCAGGCGGCCTCGACGCCAATGGCCAGACACCGGAACGGAAGATTTCCGGTGGCAGCGGGGTTCCCTGCCGGCACTGCCTGCGGCAGATACCCGAAGGCACGCCCTTCCTCATCCTCGCCCACCGTCCGTTTCCGCAGGCGCAGCCCTATGCGGAGATCGGCCCGATCTTCCTGTGCGCCGACCCGTGCGAGCGGCATCCGGAAAGCGCGAGCCTGCCGGACATGTTCGCCGACATGGAGAGCCTCATCGTGCGCGGCTACGGCCACGACGAGCGGATCGTCTACGGCACCGGCGGCGTGGTCGAAACACGGGAGATCGAGGCGCGTGCGGGCGAGTTGCTGAAGCGCGACGACATCGCCTTCGTGCATCTGCGCTCGGCCCGCAACAACTGCTATCAGGGCCGTATCGAGCGGGCGTGAAAGACCTTCCACGGCAGGCCTGACAGCCTGCCGTGCAAAACGATCTAGTTCGTCTCGACGGAAATGCCCTTCTCGCCGATCCGGATATCGATACCGCTGGCGCGCTGCTGGTCCTGATAGACCTTGTAACCCAGCACACCCGCCGCCACGGCAAGGACCGCGATAATCACGTAGAGACCGTTTCGCTTCACCTGGAATTCCTTTCGTTGGGCATTTTCGCCGGGCGGCTCGCCTGGGAAGGCACCGGCCGGGCGTTTCGGGCGGCGACCGTAGTCCGATCCCGGCGAAAGGCAAAGGCGCTTCTTCGTGAGGGAAGCTGCGCGGCGACCGGGTTCGAACTTTGCGAAAACCCCGACATCACAAAAAACGGGCGGCCGAGAGGCCGCCCGAATGCGTGGTCTGGGCCGGACTGGCGCTCAGTCGACGCGGCGCACCGCACCTTCTGCGGCCGATGTCGTCAGCAGCGCATAGGCCTTGAGCGCCGTTGTGATCTTGCGGGTCCGCTTTTCCAACGGCTTCCAGGCACTCTCGCCCTTGGCTTCCATCGCGGCGCGGCGCGCGGCCATCTCCTCGTCGGAGACAACCAGATGGATGGTGCGGCCGGGGATGTCGATCTCCAGCGTGTCGCCTTCCTGGGCCAGGCCGATCTCGCCGCCTTCCGCCGCTTCCGGCGAGACATGGCCGATCGAGAGGCCCGAAGTACCACCGGAGAAGCGGCCGTCCGTGACCAGCGCGCAGGATTTTCCCAGGCCCTTCGACTTCAGGTAGCTGGTCGGATAGAGCATTTCCTGCATGCCCGGTCCGCCGCGCGGCCCCTCGTAGCGGATCAGCACCACGTCGCCGGCCACGACCTTTCCGGTCAGGATGGCGCTGACGGAGCTGTCCTGGCTTTCGAAGATGCGTACCCGGCCGGTGAATTTGAGGATCGATTCGTCGACGCCGGCGGTCTTCACGATGCAGCCGTCGCGCGCGATGTTGCCATAAAGGACGGCCAGGCCGCCATCCTGGGAGAAGGCCTTCTCCTTCGTCCGGATGACGCCCGTCTCGCGGTCGGCATCGACGCTGTCATAGCGGCAATCCTGGGAAAACGCCGTCTGCGTCGGGATGCCGGCGGGACCGGCACGGTAGAAATCGTGGACGCTGGCACTGGTCGTGCGCTTGATGTCCCAGCGGTCCAGCGCATCGGCCATGCTCGGCGAATGCACCATCGGCAGGCTCGTGTCGATGAGCCCGGCGCGGTCGAGTTCGCCGAGAATGCCCATGATGCCGCCGGCGCGGTGGACGTCTTCCATGTGCACGTCCGGCACCGAGGGAGCCACCTTGCAGAGCACCGGAACCTTGCGCGACAGCTTGTCGATGTCGGCCATGGTGAAGTCGATCTCGCCCTCGCGCGCGGCGGCCAGCAGGTGCAGCACCGTGTTGGTCGACCCGCCCATGGCGATATCGAGCGCCATCGCGTTGTGGAAGGCGGCGCGGTTGGCGATGGCGCGCGGCAGCACGCTTGCATCGTCCTGCTCGTAATGGCGGCGGGCGACATCGACAATCAGGTGGCCGGCCTCGACGAAGAGGCGCTTGCGGTCGGCATGGGTGGCGAGCGTCGAGCCGTTGCCCGGCAGCGACAGCCCGAGCGCCTCGGTCAGGCAGTTCATCGAGTTGGCGGTGAACATGCCCGAGCAGGAGCCGCAGGTCGGGCAGGCGGAACGCTCGATCGCCAGGACATCCTCTTCCGACATCTTGTCGTCGGCAGCCGCGACCATCGCGTCGACAAGGTCGAGCGCGCGCTCGGTGCCGTCGGCGAGCTTGACCTTGCCGGCCTCCATCGGCCCGCCCGAGACGAACACCGCCGGGATGTTGAGGCGCATGGCGGCCATCAGCATGCCGGGTGTGATCTTGTCGCAATTGGAGATGCAGACCATGGCGTCGGCGCAATGCGCGTTGACCATGTATTCGACGCTGTCGGCGATGATCTCGCGGGAAGGCAGCGAATAGAGCATGCCGTCATGGCCCATGGCGATGCCGTCGTCGACCGCGATGGTGTTGAACTCCTTGGCGACGCCGCCGGCCGCCTCGATCTCGCGGGCGACCAGCTGGCCAAGGTCCTTCAGGTGCACATGGCCCGGCACGAACTGGGTGAACGAATTCACCACCGCGATGATCGGCTTGCCGAAGTCGCCGTCCTTCATGCCGGTGGCGCGCCAAAGGCCGCGCGCGCCCGCCATGTTGCGTCCGTGGGTGGTGGTTCTGGAGCGGTAAGTCGGCATGCTCGCCTCGATCAGTTCGTATGACAATTATCCGGAGCATGGGGTACGGGATCGCACGCGCCGACGCAAGGAAATTGCTTAGAACAGGCCATAGTCACCGCAATGAGGCGGTCGCCGCTGCGGAAGCTCCGATGCGCCCGCGTCTCGCCGTCCTTGACAGGAGAACCCCAAGGGTAGACGGTCTGGCGTGATGGTTCCAGCCGTGCCGGCGGCAGGCTGGATGAAAAGGGAACACGGTAAGGTGTAGCCAACAGGCGCCAAGTCCGTGACTGCCCCCGCAACTGTAGGCGGAGAGCGTCCTTGACGATATCCACTGGGCCATGCCGGCCCGGGAAGGTGTCAGGATCGCGACGACCCGCAAGTCAGGAGACCTGCCATCAAGCCTCTTCAACCAACCGTCGGGAGAGACGGTCAAGGAGTGAAACACATGACGACTGGAACACAGGTTGCGGCCAAGTCCGTATCGACGCAGGCGATCCCGGCGCTCGTTGCCCTGGTACTCGGCTTTGCCATCATCTTCGTCGCGGGCCATGTGCAGGCCGGAGCGCTTCATGACGCGGCGCATGACGTGCGTCACGCCACCGGCTTCCCCTGCCACTGAGCCATGTTCACACGCATCCTGACCAGCGCCCTGTTCGCTGGCGCTGCAGCCGGGCTTATCGCGGCCCTGCTACAGCTTTATTTCGTCCAGCCCGTGCTGCTCCACGCCGAACTCTACGAGGGCGGCGACCTGGTGCATTTCGGGACTGAATCCACGGTTTCGGCCATTCAGGACCTAGGCGGCATCGACCTTGTCCGCGACGGGCTCAGCACCTTCTTCACGATGCTGGTGTATTGCGGCTACGCCCTGATGCTGGTTGCGCTGATGTCGCTTGCCGAGGCGCGCGGCGCCGTGATCTCGGCCCGCACCGGGATCGTATGGGGCATTGCCGGCTTCGTCGCGGTCCATCTTGCACCCGGCTTCACGCTGGCGCCGGAAGTTCCCGGCGTGGCGGCGGCGGACGTCTATGCACGGCAGGTCTGGTGGTTCTCCACCGTGGCTGCCACCGGCGTCGCGCTGTGGCTGATCGCTTTCGTCCGGAACTGGATCTCCTATGGCATCGCCGCGATCCTGCTGCTGGCACCGCATGTGATCGGAGCCCCGGAGCCGGAGGTCTTCACCGGACCCGTTCCGACCGAACTCGGCGCCCTGTTCGCCGCGCGCGCGTTCGGCGTCGGCATGGCCGCCTGGGCCCTGGTCGGCTGCTTTGCCGGCCATTTCTGGTCGAGCCAGACGGCAACGGAAGCCGCGCCCCGCACGGCCTGACCCCGGACAGAACGATCCCACGGCCGGGCACCGCACTTGCTTGCGATGCCCGGTCCTCTCAACGATCTTCACCTGAACGGCAGCCATGGACCGCTCCATCCCCATGCTTCTTCTCGGCCTGTTCTTCGGCGCCGGGATCGGCTTCACCGTCGCTGCGACGAACAATGTCGCCATCGACGGCCACGACCATTCGGATCCCGCGCAACACGGCGGAGCCCCGCAAGGCGGGACGCCTGCGGCAATGTCCGGCGGGCACGGCATGCATGGCCACGACAAGATGCTGTCCCTGGCCGCCGGCCCGAACGCCCCGGGGCTCGACATCGCCGTGACGCGGGATCCCGCGTCGGGATGGAACCTGCGGATCGAGGCGCGCAATTTCCGTTTCGCGCCCGAACATGCCAGCGGCGCCCATGTCGACGGCGAGGGCCACGCCCATGTCTATGTCAATGGCGCGAAGGTCGCCCGCCACTATGGCGAGTGGTTCCACATCGCCGCGCTGCCGGCGGGCGAGAACACCATCGAGGTGAGCCTGAACGCCAACGACCACCGGGCCCTTACCATCGACGGCAAGCCGCTGCGGGCGGCACATACGGTGACGGTCGAATAGGGGGATCGTCAGTTGCGCGGCAGGGCCGGGATCCGGCCCTTCAGGCAATGGCGCAGACGCCCGCAGGGACGCGCATCGACGATCCAGCCGTCCGGCAATGACAGGTAGTGGCGGCAGGTGCCGACGATATCCGCCAGATCATCCATCGGCGAGACGCCGGCAAACAGGTAGCTGGCCCGCTCCTCGCCTTGCAGCGCGAGCGCGACAGGCTCGGCGCAGGCACCCATGCAGTCGACCGATGCCAGCGCCACCGTCTCCCCCAGCCCGTCCCGGTCAAGGGCCTCGCGCAGGCTCGCAAGGAACCGCTCCGCGCCGGCGCCACCCGTTTCGGGAGCGCAGGTCGCGCAGACCACGATCCGCATCCGCTCGCCAGCGCTTTCCCGCATGGCTTCCCCCGGTTTCGCGCCGGCCGGCCGCGAGCCGGCCTCAAACGCTCAGATAGCGCTCCCGGATCGAGGCGTCCGCCTTCAGCTCGGCGCTGGTGCCCGTCCAGGCGACCTGCCCCTTTTCCACCACCACATGGCGGTCGGCAAGCGCCTCCAGCGCGTCGACATTCTTGTCGACGACGAGGATCGACTGCCCCTCGCCTTTCAGCCGGTCGAGACAGGCCCAGATCTCGGCGCGGATCAGCGGGGCGAGCCCCTCCGTCGCCTCGTCGAGGATGACGAGCTTGGGGTTGGTCATCAGCGCCCGCCCGATGGCCAGCATCTGCTGCTCGCCGCCGGACAGCTGGTTGCCCATGTTGTTCCGTCGTTCCCTCAGGCGCGGGAAGAACCCGTAGACCCGCTCCAGCGACCAGCCGGGCGTGGCGGCATGGCGGTTGGCCGAGGTTGCGACGAGATTTTCCTCCACGGAGAGCGTCGGGAAGACCTGCCGGCCTTCGGGTACCAGGCCGATGCCGGCCTGGGCGATCCGGTAGGCGGGCTGGCCGGTCATGTCCTCGCCGTCGAAACGGATACGTCCGGCGGAGGCCGCCATCATTCCCATCAGCGTGCGGATGGTGGTGGTCTTGCCCATGCCGTTGCGGCCCATGAGGGTCACCACCTCGCCCGGGCCGACGGAAAGCGTCATGCCGAACAGAACCTGGGCCGCGCCATAGGAGGCTTCCAGCCCCTCGATCTCGAGCAATGCGCTCATGTCGCAGCCTCCTCGCCCAGATAGGCCTCGCGCACCCGCGCGCTGGAGCGGATCTCTTCCGGCGTGCCGGTGGCGACGATCTGGCCGTAGACCAGCACGGAGATGCGGTCGGCGAGCGCGAAGACCGCGCTCATGTCGTGCTCGACCAGAAGCATGGCGTAGCGCCCCTTCATCGCCTGCAGAACCTCGACCAGCCGATCGGTCTCCTCCCGTCCAGTGCCGGCCATAGGTTCGTCGAGAAGCAGGAGCTTCGGCTTGCAGGCGATGGCGATGGCAAGCTCCAGCGCCCGTTTCTCGCCATGCGACAGGATGCCCGCCGTTATGTCGGCGCGCTCCGCAAGGCCCAGCTCGGCAAGGCACTGGCCGGCGCGCTCGTTGAGATCGCGGTCGCGGGAGACATTGCGCAGGAAGCGGAAGGAATGCCCGGCCCTTGCCTGCAAGGCCAGCGCCACGTTTTCCCGCGCGGTGAAGGCCGGCAGGATCTCGGTGATCTGGAAGGAGCGGGCAAGACCCGCGCGGGCGCGGGCATGCATCGGCAGCGCCGTGACATCGCGCCCGTCGAAGCGCACGTGCCCGCCATCGGGCCGCAAGGCACCGGAGATCTGGCCGATCAAGGTGGTCTTGCCGGCACCGTTCGGGCCGATCACGGCGTGGATCTCGCCGGGCCGGACATCGAGCGACACATGGTCGGTCACCTTGAGCGCGCCATAGGCCTTGGTCAGGTCGTCGAGCTGGAGGATCGGCTCAGTCATTCTTGCGGCCTCCCGGGATCAGCGCCATCAGTCCGCCCTTGCCGAAGAGGACAACGAGGACGAGGAAGGGTCCGAAGATCAGCCGCCAATGCTCGGTGACATGCGACAGCAGCTCCTCGAGCACGAGGAAACTGGCCGCGCCGACAATGCCGCCGGCAAGCGAGCCGAGACCGCCGAGCACGACCATGACGATGAGCTCGCCTGAGCGGTGCCAGGTCATGTAGGCCGGCGAGACGAATTCGGCCGCGTTGGCAAGCAGCGCCCCGGCAAGGCCGGCCATCATGCCGGCGATGACATAGGCGGCAAGCCGGTACCAGTAGGGGTCGATGCCGATGGCGCGCAGCCGCATCTCGCTCTGCTTGGCGCCCTGCAGCACCCGGCCGAAGCGCGAGGCGACGATCATGCGGGCGAGCACGTAGCAGAAGACCAGAACGCCGAGCACGACGTAGTAGAAGGTGGTGCGATCGGAGAGCATGCCGGAGCCGAGGATTTCCGTGCGGCCCCACATGGTCAGTCCGTCATCGCCGCCATAGGCGGAGAGCGAGGTGGCGGTGTAATAGGCCATCTGGCCGAAGGCCAGTGTGATCATGATGAAGTAGACACCGCGCGTCTTCAGGCAGATCGCGCCGGTGACCGCGGCGAAAAGGCCGCAGACGAGCAGGGTCACCGGCAGCGATATCGTCACGTCCCAGTAACCGTGCTCGGCCAGGATCGCGACCGAATAGGCGCCAAGGCCGAGATAGGCGGCATGGCCGAAGCTGACCAGCGCGCCGAAGCCGAGGATCAGCGACAGGCTGACGGCGGCAATGGCGAAGACCATGACGCGGATGGCGAAGAACACCATGAACGTGTCCTCGAGGCCGGCGGCCAGAACCGGCAGCAGCGCGAAAAGCGCAAAGGCCGTAAGCGCGATCAGCGTCTCGCGGGTCCAGCGCCGCGAGGCCACCACGGGAGCCGCCGCCATCCCGGCCGGGGCCTGAACGGGCGCCTGCGGGGACGTCCGGGGAGGAGTTTTTGGGGGGATCGTTGTCATTGCCGCCTCACCCGCCACGCGCCGGGAACAGCCCCGAGGGGCGGAAGAACAGGACGGCGGCCATCAGCACGTAGATCAGCATCGAGGCGATGGCCGGTCCCACGTCATTGGCCGCCGAGGGCGAGAGGGCCAGCTTGGCGATGTCCGTCGCGAAGCCGCGCCCGAGCGTGTCGACGAGGCCCACGATGAGGGCTGCCAGGAAGGCGCCGCGGATTGATCCGATGCCGCCGATGACGATGACGACGAAGGCAAGGATCAGCAGGTTGTCGCCCATGCCCGGTTCGACCACGAGGATCGGCGCGGCGAGAATGCCGGCGAAACCTGCGAGCATCGCGCCGAAGCCGAAGACCAGCATGAACAGGCGGCGGATGTCGACGCCGAGCGCTGCCACCATCGGCGCGTTGGTGGCCCCTGCCCGCACGAGCATGCCGACCCTTGTCTTGCTGACCAGCACGTAGAGCAGCACGGCCACGGCAAGTCCCGCGACGATCAGCGCGATGCGGTAGACGGGATAGAGCAGCCCGTCCATCAGCTCGAACGAGCCGTCCAGCAGTTCGGGCATCGGCAGGGTCAGCGGCGTCGAGCCCCAGATCGCCTTCACCGCCTCGTTGAGGAATAGGATGATGCCGAAGGTGGCGAGCACCTGGTCGAGGTGGTCCCGATCGTAAAGGTGTCGGAAGACCAGCACCTCCAGCAACAGGCCGACGATGAGGGCGCCGGCAAGGCCGAGCACCAGGGCACCCCAGAAGGTGCCGGTCACGGCGTAGGCTGCGACCGCCAGATAGGCGCCGAGCATGTACTGGACGCCATGCGCCAGATTGATGAAATCCATGACGCCGAAGACCAGCGTCAGGCCGGCGGCGATCAGGAACAGCAGGATGCCGAGTTGCAGGCCGTTCAGTGTCTGGACGGCAAAAAGGGTGGCGCTCAACGGACCGGCCTCGTCGGTTGCGCAAGCTTTGCGATGGGGGCGTGATCGGGCGAAACCCGCCGGCCCCTTTGCGGGTGCCGGCGGGCGGGCAGCATCAGTTCATCGAGCATTCGCCGACATAGGCGTCGACCTTGTCGTCGAAGACCTTCTCGACCGTTTCGGTGACATACTTGCCGTCGGCGCGCTTCACCGCCTTCACCACATACACGTCCTGGATCGGGAAGTGGTTGGTGTTGAACTTGAAGTCGCCGCGCACGCTGTCGAAGGGCGCGTCCTTGAGGGCGGCCATCAGCTTGGCCTTGTCGGCCTTGCCGCCGGCCTGCTTCAGCGCGCCGTCGATGAGACGGGCCGCATCATACCCTTGCGAGGCGTAGATCGACGGGGCATAGCCGTATTCCGCCTCGAAGGCGGCGACGAAGGCCTTGTTCGCCTCGTTGTCGATGTTCGGCGCCCACTGCGCGCCGGACAGAAGGCCGAGGGCCGTGTCCTGCGTCGCCGGCAGGGTCGTCTCGTCGACGGTGAAGGCGGAGAGGAACGGCACGCTGCCGGACAGGCCGGCCTGGGCGTACTGCTTGACGAGGTTCACGCCCATGCCGCCAGGCATGAAGACGAAAACCGCATCCGGCTTGGCGGCGGCGATCTTGGTCAACTCCGAGGAAAAGTCGAGCTGGCCGAGCTTGGTGTAGATCTCGTCGACGACCTCGCCCTTGAAGTGACGCTTGAACCCGGCGAGCGAATCCTTGCCGGCCTGGTAGTTCGGCGCCATGATGATCATGCGCTTGTAGCCGGCGTCCTCGGCGTATTTGCCCATGGCCTCGTGGTTCTGGTCGTTCTGGTAGGACGTGGTGAAGAAATAGGGCGAGCAGGCCTTGCCGGCGATCGGCGAGGGGCCGGCATTGCCGCCGACGAAGATCGTCTCGCTGTCGATGATCGGCTTGTAGGCCGCCATCATCACGTTGGAGAAGACGATGCCGGCCATCATGTCGACCTGATCGCGCTCCAGCAGGCCGCGCACCTTGGTCAGGGCGACATCCGGCTTCAGTTCGTCATCGACGACCAGCACCTCGGTGTCGAGACCGCCGAGCTTGCCGTCGGCCTGCTTGACGCCAAGCAGGAAACCGTCGCGCATGTGGACGCCAAGCGATGCCGGCGGACCGGACAAGGTGGCGAGAAAACCGATCTTCAGGCTGTCCGCCTGCGCGGCCATGCCGGAAAGGCCGAAAGCCGCCGCGGCCAGTGCCGCCGTTACCATACGCTTCATTGCATTCTCCCCTCAGGACCGCCCGCGCCCGGTCTTGTCGCCCGGCACGCGCATCTGGATGGTTTGACTTGTCGTTGTCGCAGCGCCATGCGGCGCCGCCCCGCTCTCCCGGCGGCCGGGAAATAGTTTAAGCCTAAAATATTTCCCCTGTGAAGCCCCGTCATGCGGCCTCGACCAAGTTAAGCATGCGGAAAGCGGAAACCGAATAGGTTCAATGGTGTTTTCTGGCACTCTTGGCATCGACGGTGCGGCGCCGGGCGAGGAGCCCGCGGAAACGGGAGAACGGCAGGATGCGAAAGGCTTATCCTTGCGACATGAGAGCCGCGGCACCTGTCTGCGCGACGCCTGTCTGCGCAGTCCTTGTCTTCGCGGTCCTTGTCCTCGCGACCCTGGCGGCAGGTCCCGCCGGTGCGGATTCGGGTCCCGAGCCGGTGCTTTCCGAGGAGGCCTGCGCCCGGGCGGCGGCGCGGCATGCGGACGACGTCACGCCGCGCGGACCCGACGGCGACGACGTCGCTGCGGCGGCAATCGAGGGCGCGGTGATCGGCGGGCTTGGCGGTCGCGACCGGCGCGGCACCGGCTGGAGTGCGGGCGGGGCCGAACGCGGCGCGCGCCTCGGCGGCGGGCTCGCGGCGCTTGACGGCATCGACCGGGTCGACCCGGCCCGCTGGCAGGCGGCCTTCGACAGGGGTTTTGCCGCCTGCATGGCCGGAACCCCGTTGCCGTCGACATCGCGAGAGCGCTGCCGTTCCGGCGGCGCGGTCACCGGATCCGGCCATGGCGGGCGCTACGGCGCCTCCTCGAGGCGCGACTGCCGCTGAAGTTCCGGCGCCGGTCTCTCGCCCGGTCCGAGGGCGAGCGGCGGGCCGTCGATTTCCCGCAGCAGCTTGCGCTTCATCGCCCTTGCATAGTCCCCGAAGCCGCGCGCCACCTCGACAAAGGCGCCTGGTCCGCGAATGACGCGGTCGCCGTAGTAGCGCACCGGATCGGGGTCGTCGCCGGCAATGGCAAGCCCGTTGACGGTAATCGCCGAATAGTCGAAGGCGCGGTAGGCGCTCTCGGGCGGGAACCCCTCGTTGTTGATGCCATCGCCCGCCATGTCGACGACGCGGCGGGCACAGTCGCGCGGAGCGCGCCCGTGATGGATCGCCGCATAGCCCAGCGCATAGCCGAGCGCCGTCGGATAGCGATAATGACTGCGCGGGGTGCCCTCGATCCTGTCGGCAAAACGGGCGATTTCCTCGGGCGTTTCAAGCCAGGTCCAGTCCGCCTGCACCACCTGCTGCTCGCGCCCGCTCCATTCGAAGGCGCTGGCCAGCAAGCCGCCGGTGGCCCGGATCGCGGCGCCCACCTGCGGATCGCGGAACGCTTCCGCCAGGCCCTGGCGCTGCAGCTCGTATTCGCTGTCGTCGACGCTGGAGGAGACGTCGATGGCAAGCACCAGCGCCAGAGGACAGGCGTATGCCGCCGGTGCCGCGAGCAGCGCGAGCGACAGCGCCGCAATCGCCGCGGCGACGGAGCGCGAGGAGGCTGTGGCCCTTGTGTCCATCTTTGGGAGTGTATGGCATCCAGCGCGCAGGACAATGCCGGCCGGGCGCTGCATTGAGGGCGCGCGGACTTAAACCGCCCGTCAGCGCCTGTCCGTCTCGATCCCGATACCGACAAGCCTGCGCAGCAGCGCTTCGAGCGGGCCCTGTCCGACCAGCTTCAACCAGACGAAGGCGAACGCCACCTGGGCGAGGTTGATGGCGAAGGCGATGCCCAGCAACTGGTGGTGCTCCAGCGTGCCGAACAGGCCAAGGCCCACCCCGTAGAACAGGGCAACACAGATCACCGTCTGGCCGACATAGGTGGTGAGCGGAATCCGCCCCACCGCCGTGAACGGCATCAACAGCATCCGTGCGACCCGGCCGCGCGCCAGCAGGTTGGCGAGTCCGATCAGGCCGAGGCACAGGAGCAGCCGTCGCAGATTGTAGAGATAGGCATCGGCCGACCCGATCGACCATTCGGAATAGCCCGGCACGGCGGTTGCCCCGTGGATGAGAAAGCCGAGAACCAGCCCGCCGGCAAGACCGATGACGGCCATCGCCGCGTATTGCCCGCTCGTCCAGCGCCCGGAAAAGGCACCGAGGCGAAACAGCGCCATGCCGAAGAACATCATCGCGCCGACGTCGAGCACATGATCGGTGAAGAACAGCGTCGTCTGCTCCTGGAAGGTCTCCAGCGCCAGCGTGCGCACCAGGTCGGTGTATCCCGCAAGCCGCTCGTCCATTTCGGCGAGCGCCAGCCGCTCCAGCTCCTCGAACATCGCGACCTCGTCCTCGGTCTCGCTCGTCTCAACCTCGGCGGGTCCGGCATCGATCGGCGCGGGATCCGCGGGCAACGCATCGCCACCGGCTTGCGCGGCCCCGCCACCCTCGACGCTTTCCGCCTGGCTGGCGTCGAAGGCATCGTTGGAGATCTGGTCGAGCGACCAGCCCGTGCCGTCCTTGAGCGAGGACACCGCGAAGATCGCAAGGCCGATCAGGAGCAGCCGTCGTCCCGACATGTTGCGGAAGGCGAAGAGGAACATGCCCAGTATGCCGTAGACATAAAGGACGTCATGCGGCCAGAGCAGCACGTAACCATGCACGAGGCCAAAGACGATCAGCCACATGAGACGGCGGAAATAGAGGTCCGCGGCAAGCAGCCCGCCTGGTCGTCTGGTGTGCCGGTCCAGCAAAAGCAGGGCCGTCGCGCCGAAGATCAGCGAGAACATGCCGCGCATCGTGCCATCGACGAAAATCACGACGTAGAGCCAGGCGGCGACGTTGGCAACGACGTTCTCGCCCCATTCCTCCGGCAGCGAGAACGCCACCGTCGGCAGGCCAAAGACGAAGATGTTGCGCCAGAGAATGCCGAGGGCCGCGAAACCGCGAAGCGCATCGAGCACGACCAGACGGTCCGACCCGGGCGCGCTGGCAACCCTGTCGGCACTGGCCGGACGGATAGTTTGGTCCACTTTGGGTTTTCCGGAAAGGGAGTGTCAAACTCACCTTTAAGACCGAACATCGAGTCGCACAAGCGTCACGAATGACAGTGGCCGGGCCCCGCGTTTCCGCGCCGGACCCGGCCGCTTTCGGTCAAATCAACCCTCGCCGGGCACCCGCGCTATCCACGCGGTGCCTGGCCTGGGCACCTGCGCTATCAGCGCGGTGCTTGATTGGGGCACCCGCGCATCAGCGCGGTGCCATGCGGATCGAACCATCGAGGCGGATCGTCTCGCCATTGAGCATCGGGTTCTCGCAGATCGCCGCGACGAGGTTCGCATATTCGTCCGGCTTGCCGAGGCGCGAGGGGAACGGCACCTGCTGGCCGAGCGAATCCTGCACCTCCTGCGGCAGGCCGAGCAGCATCGGCGTCTCGAACAGGCCCGGCGCGATCGTCATCACGCGAATGCCGGATTTCGACAGGTCGCGGGCAATCGGCAGGGTCGAGGCGGCAACGCCCCCCTTCGACGCGGCATAGGCGACCTGGCCGATCTGGCCGTCAAAGGCGGCGACCGACGCCGTGGACACGATCACGCCGCGCTCGCCGTCCGCCGTGACCGGCTCCAGCGCCGACATGGCGGTCGAGGCATGCGCGATGCAACGGAAGGTGCCGACGAGATTGACCGCGATCACCTTCTCGAACATGTCCATCGGGTGCGGCTCGCCGCGCGAGGTGGTCTTGGCGACCGGCGCGATGCCGGCGCAATTGACGAGGATGCGCTCCACGCCGAAATGCGCGCGCGCCGCGGCAAAGCCCTTCTCGACACTGTCATTGCTGGTCACGTCGACGGCAACGAAGGCACCGCCGATCTCGGCGGCGACCGCCTCGCCCTGCTCCACGTTCATGTCGAACAGCGTGACCTTGACGCCTGCGGCTGCAAGACGGCGCGCCGTTGCAGCGCCAAGTCCGGATGCGCCACCCGTGACGACGGCGGACAGACCTTCCCCAAGCTTCATGTTCACTCCCCGGTTGTGTTGCCGGCGGCATTGCACCGCCTGGCCGAATTGGATGGTGGCAAGAGGTGGCAGGAAGGACGGATTTGGTCAAGCGCGCATGACCGCGCGGCCGACACGCCCGTTCACGCAAGCACGACGAGGTCGACCGGCGCGGCGAGACCGGCGACCGTCTGCCCGGGACGCAGCACCGCCGCCGCGCCGTCAAAGCCCTGATGGCTGGCGGCCTCAAGGGTCGCGGCATCGGTCAGAACGATGGATCCCTGCGCCTTGTTGGCGTCTTCCAGCTTCGCCGCGCGGTTGACCGCATCGCCGATCACGGTGAATTCCAGCCGTCCGGCCGCCCCGACAACGCCGGCGGTAACCGGTCCGAAGGAGACGGCCGCGCCCGCACGCAGGTCCTCCGGCCACCCCAGAGCTGCAAGTTCCGGACCGAGACCGGCAAAGATCCGGGGAAGTTCCAGGCCTGCCCGCAGCGCGTCCGCCGCCGCCGTGTCGCTTGGCGAGACCGCGCCGAAAGTCGCCAGCACACCGTCGCCAAGGAACTTGTCGACCTGCCCGCCATGGCGGGCGATCACGCCGAGCACCGCCTCCTGGTAACGGGCGAGCACGGCCATGACCGTTGCCGGCGGCAGCGTCGCCGCGATGCGGGTAAAGCTGCGAATGTCGACCATCATCACCGCCGCCTCGCGCAGGCTGCCCCGGCCGGCGACCAGCGTCTCGTCGGCATCGGTGATGGAATGCGCCACTTCCGGCGCGAAGAAACGGCGCAGGTCCTCGGCCGCGGCATGATCGCGCACGGAATCGAGGAGCATCCGCCGGCCCCTGTAGAGCGCCACCGAAAGACAGAGCGTCACGCCGATGATGACGATGATCTTGTCAAGCTCCGCGCCGATCAGGATCGCGTTGGAGGTGAGATACTCGACATAGTTCCGGGTGATGTACATCTCGCCCATGTCGCGCGTCACCGCATAGGCGACCAGCGCGATCCAGCCGAGCGCGCCGAGGGTGCCCGTGATCAGGACGAAGCGCGGATCGAAGCGCAACGCCCGAAGCGCGATGAACAGGAACAGGTACATCAGCGTCGGCGCCTTCAGGTAGAAGGTTGCGGGCTGCGCGTACTGGATGTGGAAGGAGAAGATCAACCCGCACAGCAGCGTCACGTCGACGACGATGGAGACGACGAGGTACCAGACCGGCAATTCGAACCGGTAGGACAGCGCGACACGCAGCACGGTGAAGAGGAAATAGGCGGCCAGCGCCAGCGGCACGAAGTTGAACCCGTCCGCCCCCTCGGCGCGCGGGGCCAACGAGTAGAGGGCGGCGAAGAACAGCACCATGGCGAGCTGTACCCAGCCGATCAGCCGTTCGGCTTCCGTCTCGCGGGCGGCGATCTCGGCGCGCACCCGCAAGGGAACGCCGGCGGCACCGCCAGTGGCGGGCAGCGCCACGTCTCCCTGTCGCGCCAGGTCCGTCTGTCGCGTCAGGTCCCTCGCAGGTCCGGGTTCCACTGTCATCGCCCGCATCTCCCTCCGCCTTGCGGCAGGCAGGTCATCAACACACAGCAGGGCCGGCCGGGCGGCAAATCACGCTTTGTCGACGACAACGGACAGCGCGGATCGAAGCGCCGTGAAGCCGACCGCCGGTCACGGCATTGCCTCAGGGCGTCAGCACCATTCCCTCGCGGCCGACCAGTGCCCCGGGATGTCGGGCGGCGGCCTGCTCGGCGATCGCGTCGAGCGCGTCGTCGTCGCGACGCGGATCGTGGTGGAACAGCACCGGACGGGCGACCCCGGCCTCCAGCGCCAGTTCCACGCCCTTTTGCCACGTGGAATGGCCCCAGCCCGTGAAACGCGGATATTCCTCGTCGGTGAACATGGCATCGTAGATCATCACGTCGGCGCCCTCGACGAAGCGGCGCACCGCCCGGTCTATCTCCGGATCGCCATGCTCGTGATCGGTGATGATGCAGATCGACTTGCCGCCATGCTCCAGCCGGTAGCCGGTGGCGCCGCCCGGATGATTGAGGGCGACGGTGCTGAGCGCGATCTCGCCGGTGCGTTCGAGCGGACCGCCGGGGCGGAAATTGGCGAAGGACACGGCGCGCAGGCTGTTGGCGGCGACCGGAAAGATCGGCGGCGACATGATCCGGCAGATGATGTCCATCAGGCCGTAGCTGTCGGTCAGGTGCCCGGCCCAGGCCTTGATGGCGAAGCGGTCGTCATAGGCGGGGGTGAAGAAGGGAAGACCGCAGATGTGATCGAGATGGGTATGGGTGAAGAACATGTCGAAGGCGCGCGGCGGACCGGCATGCAATTCGCTGCCGAGGTTGCGCGCCCCCGACCCGCAATCGATCAGCACGATGTCGCCGCCGGCACGGATCTCGAAGGACGTGGTCTCGCCGCCATAGCGCAATGTCGAGGGGCCCGGTGTCGGGGTCGATCCGCGCACGCCCCAAAGCTTCAGGGAGAGGGTCACCGATCCGCCGCCCCGTTCATGCCGGCCCGTCGGATGACTGCAGGGCCACAAGGGCCTGCGTGGTGCGATCCAGGCGCTGCGCGAGCGTGCGCATGACCTCAAGCGACATGTCCGGAAACTCCTTCAGAAGGCTCAGGAAACCATCCTTGGAGATCGTCAGGACGTCCATCTCCGTCGCCGCCACGACAGTGGCTGTGCGGGGAACGTCGCACAGGATCGCGATCTCGCCAACAATCGAATGCTCCCCGACACGTGCGACAGTGCGTTCACTGTCGCCGGTGCGGACCCGGACTTCCGCCTCCCCGCCCAGAATGATGAAGGCGGAATCGCCCTCGTCCCCCTGGTCGCAAAGATGCTCCTCCGGCGCGAAATGACTTCGGTCGGAAATAAAGGCCAGGAGCCTCAGCTTCGTTGCGTCGATGCCGCGAAACAGCGGCACGCGCCGCAATGCATCGACTTCCGCGTCAAGGGTCACATGTCCTCCTTCGGGAAGCGTGCGGCCGGTAGGCGCGCGTGCGGTTCCTCGTTCGACTGCAGGGTGTCCCTCACCACGGTCCGGGTCATTGCTCGCTCTCCCGGTCCGCCGCCAGGCGTCCCTGCTCCATCACGATACTATGGTCGAATTCCTTCGCCACGATCAAATTCGACGCCCCGAACAACAGCATGCGGCCTTCCAGCTCGCCGCGAACCGCGGCGCGCAAGGCCTTGTCGTCGTCGCTGGTGCCGGCCGCCGTCTCGTCGAGGATGGTGACCGGCGAGCGCTTCATCAGCGCGCGCACCAGGGCAACCCGGCGGCGCTGGCCGGCGGACAGGCGCGAGCCGGCAACCCCGACATGGAAATCGAGCCCGGCGCGCACGATCGGGCGGCGCAGGTCCATTTCGTCGACAAGGGCGCGGATCAGGCGGTCGATCTGCTCGCGCGCATCGCGGCGGTCGACGCGCGGACGACCGAACAGCAAGTTGTCCTCAATGCTCATCGGCGCCACGAAGCGCTCCCGGTCGAAGACGACGAAGCGCTGCTGCGCGTCGGCCAGGTGCTTGTGGAAAACCGACCGGGCGGCAATGATCTCGCCGCGCATCTCGTCGTCGAGCACGCCGAGGCGGTGACGGGCGGGGATCAGCTTGAAGGCAAGGCCGATGAGCCGCTCCCGGTCGGCCGGCGTCAGGCTGCCCTTGCCGGCCTCGGAACGGGCGAGACGCGTGATCCGCTCGAACTCCGGCAACTCGTCCTGGGTGATGAAGGAATAATCGCCAAGCAGTCCCGAATCGCCGCTGACATTGGCAAACAGCTCGACCATCGTTGCGGCGATCTTCAGGCCGATACCGACCAGCCTGTCATAGAGCCTGGTTTCCTTCAGCGCCGCCAGAACGTCGGCATCTCCGGCCAGCGTGTCGATGCCGACGGCAGGGTCGGAAGGAGCCGCGAACAGCAGGTTTTCCGCGACGCTCGCAGAATTGTTGAAGCGGTCGATGTGCCACAGCTCCACCATCGCCGCCAGCCGGCCATCGCCCTCCACCCGGTCGGCAAGGGCCCGGCGCACGGCAAGCACGCGTTCGGCAAATTCCGGATGCCGGCCGGGGTCGATCGGCGATTGCAGCCCCATGCGGAAAACGTCGGCGGCAAGTCCCATCGCCTCGATCAGTTCCAGCGCGCGGGCGTCGAGACCGTCCGCGCCCTCGCAGCCGGCCGCGTCCAGGTCCTCCCATTCCGCCTCGATGTCGTGGTCGGGGTTCTGGGTGGCGCGGGCCTCGGCGAGCCGGCGGGCGTGCTCGTTCTTCGCCTCGCCCTCCCGCTCGGGGGCGCGCAAGGGGCGATGGCGCAGGCCGTAGAGCACGTTGTCGCGCACGGTGCCGGTCCACACATGCACGGACGAGCCGACATAGGCGATCTGGCGTCCAAGCACCGCCTCGCTCAAGGTGTCGAGATTGTGCCCGCCGATCTCGACCCGGCCGCTGGTCGCACCGAGAAGACCGGCGGCCAGTTGCAACACCTCGGAGCGACCGGACCCGTCGACCCCGATCACCGCGACATGCGTGCCCTCTTCCACCTTCAGGGAGACCTCGAAGACCTCCTGCCCCGCCGCGCCGCCGGAGAAGCTCGCATTGCGCATGACGAGGTCGCCGGCAAGCGGATCGCCGTTGCCGTCGTCGGTCAGGCGCGCGACGGGGTAGATGTCGGCCGGATCGAAGTTCTCGACGACGGTCTGGTACTTGACGTCGACGTCGGCGACCATCTGGTAGTAGGCGAGCAGTTCCTTCCAGGGGCCGGCGAGATCCTTGTAGGCGGCGATGACCGCCAGCAGCGCGCCGAGCGACAGGTTCCCCTCGATGACCAGCCAGCCGCCGATCAGGTAGAACAGGAAGGGCGTCAACTGGTTCATGAAGTTGTTGAGGAACTTTATGAAATACTTCCAGTTGAAAATCTTGAAGCGGATCTTGTAGTTGGTGTAGAGCCGCTCGGAGAGATCCGCCGAATGCCAGGCGGAGGCGTCGTTGGCGTGAATTTCGGCAACGCCGCCGATGCTCTCGCCGATCTTGTCGGCGATGACCCGGACATTGCGCACGCGCTTGCGCGACAGCAGAATGACCTTCCGCTGCAGCTTCGGGATGATGTAGGCCTGCATCGGATAGGAGGACACGGCGGCAAGACCCAGCAACGGGTCCTGCATGAAGATGAAGCCGATCTGCACGACCAGCATGCCGCCCTGATAGGCGGGCAGCGCCACGGCCTCGCCGATAAAGCCGCCGACGTCCTCCACCTCCGAGGTGATCATCGGAATGATCTCGCCGGAACTCACCTTCTTGAAATGCGGCAGGCGGAAACGCAGCACCCGCTGGAAGAGCTCGAAGCGCAGGCGGCGCAGCATCCGCTCGCCGAGCCGGCCCTTGTAGACGTTGAGCGCCAGCTTGATGCCGTTCGAGGCCACGACGAGGCCGAGGAAGGTCAGGCACAGCAGCACGAGATAGGAGATCTGGTCGAACTCGACCGAGGCGACCTCGCGCGGGAAGTTCTCGCCCTGGATCGCGTCATTGACGATCAGCTTGGGCAATTCCAGCAGCGCATAGGTGACCGGATAGGCAATCACCGTGATCAGCAGGATCACGAGTTGCTGGCGGGCGCTGTAGCGCCAGATGAAACTGAAAAGGCTTTTTTCCATTGTCGGTCGCGTTACGGGGTCGCGGGCCTGTTTCATCTTCGGCGCCAAGAATCCCCGCATCATAGCGCAGAGACGGCAAACCGCCAGCCGGAACCCGCACCCGTTTCAAGGCCGATGCCACCCCTCCCCCGAGGATCGGCATTCGCATGTGCGAACCACCCGCCTCTTGCGCCCGGCCGGCACGGCGGCTAGAGAATGGTAATTACTGGGGATGCGTGGTCGTGCGTCAGGGCGAGTACGCTGACCGAATGGGTAGGCATGATCAATAGCTCCCCGAAAGTGCTGATCTACAGCCACGATTCCTTTGGGCTCGGCCACCTGCGCAGGTGCCGCACGATTGCGCATGCGCTGACTCGCCGATTCTCCGACATGTCCGTGCTGATCCTGTCGGGTTCGCCGATCATCGGCAGCTTCGAATTCCGCTCGCGCGTCGACTTCGTGCGCATTCCCGGCGTTATCAAACTCCGGAACGGCGAGTACACGCCATTGTCGCTGTCGCTCAATATCGAGCACATCCTGGCCATCCGCTCCTCGATCATCGAGCACACGGCCAAGGTCTTCGACCCGGACATCCTGATCGTCGACAAGGAGCCGCTCGGCCTTCGCGGCGAAATCCTGGGCACGCTGGAGATGCTCAAGCAACGGGGCAACACGCGGCTCATCCTCGGCCTGCGCGACGTGATGGACGATCCGGCGGTGCTGCGCGAGGAGTGGACCCGCAAGAATGTCGATCCGGCGCTGGATGCCCTTTACGACGAAATCTGGGTCTACGGTCCTCCGGACCTGCATGACCCGCTGGATGGCATGGGGCTGCCGGCCTCGGTGCATGCGAAGTCCGTGAACACGGGCTATCTGCGCCGCGACGTTCCGGAAGACGCGCGCATCACCGAGCCCCTGCCCTTCGACGACGAGCCCTATATCCTGGTGACGCCGGGCGGCGGCGGCGACGGCGTGGAGATGGTCGACTGGGTGATGCGGGCCTACGAATCGCGGGCCCAACCCCTGTTCCCGGCCCTGATCGTGCTCGGCCCGTTCATGCCGGCCCAGGCGACGGCGGACTTCCAGGCCCGCGCCGAGCATCTGCGCGACGTTCACATATTGCGCTTCCTGCCGACCATCGAGCCCTACATGGCCGGCGCCAAGGCGATCGTCGGCATGGGCGGCTACAACACCTTCTGCGAGATCCTGTCCTTCGACAAGCCGACGCTGCTGGTGCCGCGCGTCGTGCCGCGCCGCGAGCAGTCGATCCGCGCGGAGCGGGCGGAAACGATCGGCCTCCTCAAGGTCCTGCCGATCGACAACTATCCCGATGTCGACAAGATGATCGACGCGCTCGCCGAACTGCCCTGGCTGGAGCCCCCCTCCACCGCCGGCATCGACAACCTGCTCGGCGGCCTCGACGTGATCGGCGACAGGGTCGAGCGCATCCTTGCCGACCGCCCGGCGGTTTCCCGTCCGCTGACCGCCGTCAGCGCCGTCTGAGGCACGTCCTTCCTCGTTCAACCGGTATCCGTGAATGTCTCGCATCGCCGTCGTCGTCAAAGGCTATCCGCGCCTTTCCGAGACCTTCATCGCGCAGGAGATGCTGGGGCTGGAGCGGCGCGGCATCGCGCAGCTGATCGTCGCCCTGCGCCGTCCCTACGATCCGTTCATCCACGAGGTGCACCGGCAGATTTCCGCCGACGTGCTCTACCTGCCCGAATACATCAAGGACGATCCGGCGCGCGTTGCCAGGGCCCGGCGATGGGCGGAAAGGCAGCCGACCTTCGCCGCCGCCCGCGCATTGTACGAGGCCGATTTCGCCCGCGAGCACAATGCCAACCGGCAGAGGCGCTGGGGACAGGCCTGCGTGCTGGCGCATGAGCTGCCCGAAGACGTCACCTGGATCCACACCCACTACCTGCACACGCCCTGCTCGGTGGCGCGCTACGCCGCCCACCTTTCGGGGCGCAAGTGGTCCTTCTCGGCCCATGCCAAGGACATCTGGACGAGCCCGGACTGGGACCTGCGGACCAAGCTCGACGACGCCGCCTGGGGTGTCACCTGCACCCGCGTCAATGCCGAGCACCTGAAGTCGCTGGCGGCCGACCCGGCCAAGGTCGATCTCGTCTATCACGGCCTCGACTTCTCCCCCTTCCCGTTGCGAGAAACGCATGGCACCGGCGATGGCGCGGCACAGGGGCCGGTGCGCCTGCTCTCCGTCGGCCGGGCGGTGGAAAAAAAGGGCTATGACGATCTCCTGGCGGCGCTTGCCCGCCTGCCGAAAGGGCTCGACTGGCATTTCGAGCATATCGGCGGCGGCGAACAGGGCAGCCGGCTGAAGGACCTGGCCGAAGGCCTCGGCCTTTCCGGCCGCATCACCTGGCACGGGGCGAAACCCCGCGAGGACGTGATCGCGGCCGCGGCGCGCGCCGATCTTTTCGTGCTCGCCTCCAAGGTGGCGAAATCCGGCGATCGCGACGGCCTGCCGAACGTGCTGATGGAGGCACAGGCCATGGGCCTGTGCTGCCTTGCCACCAATGTCTCGGCGATCCCGGAGCTGATCCGTGACGGGGAGACCGGCGTGCTGGTGCCGCCCGGCGATCCGGCGGCGCTGGCAACCGCTCTTGCAGCCCTGATCGGCGACCCGGCGCGGCGGGCACGCCTTGGCATGGCGGCAAGCAGCGACGTGCGGGCGCGATTTTCCGCCGACCCGGGCCTCGATCTTCTGGCGCAGCGCTTCGCCAGGGTGCTTTGAAGGGAAGGGCTTGCCCCATGCGCATCGCCTTCACCGCCCCGATGAAGCCGCTCGACGATCCGCTGCCCTCCGGCGACCGGACCATGGGACGCCTGATCGTCAAGGGTCTGGAACAGGCAGGCCATGAGGTGCGGATCGCCTCGCGCTTCCGCTCGTGGCGGGCGAAGGGCGGTGTCGATGAACAACGCGCCGTGGAGCGCGAGGCCCTCGCCGAGGCGGATGCAATCGCCCGGCGCTGGGAAGCGGAAGGCTACCGGCCCGATCTCTTCCTCACCTACCACCTTTATCACAAGGCGCCGGACTGGATCGGCCCGGCGCTTGCTGACCATTTCGCCCTGCCCTACGCGGTGATCGAGGCGAGCCGCGCACCGAAGCGCCAGCGCGGCGAATGGGAGCACGGGTTTGCCGCCGCCGATGCGGCCCTTCTCCGTGCCGACATGGTCGCCGCCCTGCACCGGGCCGACCGGGAATGCCTTGCCGCCGTGACGCCGGAGGCGCGGCTGACCGTGCTCGCGCCGTTTCTCGACGAGCGTCCCTTCCTCGACGCGCCGCGCATCCCGCCGCCTGCCGACGCTCCCCCCCGGCTCCTCGCGGTCGGCATGATGCGCGAGGGCGCCAAGATGGCCTCCTACCGGCTGCTCGCCGAGGCGCTCGGCAAACTGGAGCGGCAGCACTCTTTCACCCTCACCATCGCCGGTGACGGACCCGGCCGGGCCGAGGTCGAGGCGCTTTTCGCGCGCCACGGCGCCCGCTTCACCGGCGCCCGCTTCACCGGTGCCTTGTCGCCGGAAGAGATGCCGGCGCTCTATGCGGCCCATGACATTCTCGTCTGGCCGGCGATCCGCGAGGCCTTCGGCTTCGTCTTCCTTGAGGCGCAGGCTGCGGGACTGGCGATTGTCGGCGGCGACACGTTCGGCGTTCCGGATGTCGTCGCCGACGGCGTCAGCGGGTTGCTGGCCCCGGAAGGCGATGTCGAAGCCTTTGCCGTGGCCCTTGCCCGCCTGCTGGCAACGCCCGCCCTCACCGCCCGCATGGGCATGGCGGCGCGCGCCCATATACTCGCCCGCCACGGGCTGGCGGCCGGCGCAGCACGGCTCGACGCCTTTCTCGGGCATGCCTTGCGCAACTTCGCGGCCCGCGCTACCGCTTCGCCGCAATGACCCGATCCGCCTTCATCCACGTCCAGCACCTGCTCGGCACCGGCCATGTGTTTCGCGCCGCCGCGATCGGCCATGCGCTTGCCGCGCGCGGGATCGAGGTGACGCTTGCCACCGGCAACACGCTGCCGTCGCTGCTCGATACACAAGGCCTGAACATTGTCGAACTGCCGCC
This sequence comes from Stappia sp., assembly GCF_965276915.1. Taxonomy (GTDB): domain Bacteria; phylum Pseudomonadota; class Alphaproteobacteria; order Rhizobiales; family Stappiaceae; genus Stappia. Next base: position 2,503,111 of record NZ_OZ255709.1, on the reverse strand, counting down.
CGTCCGGGCGCTCGATGCCCGGTTCAAGACCTTCCTGACGCCGGACGGCCGCGAGATCGACGACGCCTGGAAGGCGGCGCGGCGCGATGCGACGCTTGCAGCCTTCCAGGCGCGCGATTTCGACCTGCTGCTGACCGAGACCTGGCCCTTCGGCCGCCGCCCTTTCGCCTTCGAGATGGAACCGCTTGTGACGGCAGCGCGGGCACGGCCCCGCCCGCCTCTCGTTGCCGCCTCGATCCGCGACATCCTGGTGCGCAAGCAGGAGATCCGGAAGGAAGAGGAGATGGCGACCCGGGCGCTTGCCGCCTATGACCTCGTCCTCGTTCACTCCGATCCGGAATTCGTGAAACTGGAGGACAGCTTCCCCTTCGCGGACCGGATCGCCCACCTGCTGCGCTACACGGGCTTTGCCGAGACCGGCGGCAGCCTTGCAGCGTCCGAAGGCCGCGACGGCGAGGACGAGGTGATCGTCTCCTGCGGCGGCGGTGCCGTCGGGGCGGATCTTCTGGCCGCCGCCATCCCGGCGCGTGCGCTGTCGCGGCGTGCCGGCGACTGCACCTGGCGGCTGCTTGCCGGTCATGACATCGACGCGGAGACCTTCGGCAGGCTTTGCGCTCAGGCGGGCGACGGCATCGTCGTCGAGCGCGCCCGGCGCGATTTCACCGCGCTCCTGTCGCGCGCCCGGCTCTCCGCCAGCCAGGCCGGCTACAATACGGTGCTCGACATCCTGCGTGCCGGGGTGCCGTCCGTCCTGGTTCCCTTCGCCCAGATCAGGGAAACGGAGCAGCAGCAGCGCGCCGACGCGCTCGCCCGCCACGGCCGCGCCGTCTCGATCCCGGAGAAGACACTGACGCCGGAGGGACTGGCGGCAGCCGCCGACGAGGCGCTCGCCCTCCCCCGCCGCCAGGTCGAGGTGCAGTTCGGAGGCGCGGAACGGGCGGCGGACATTCTCGCCGAAGCGCTGGAGGCGCGCGGATGAGCGGGGCTTCCGACACCGACGTGGAGTTTCCCGCCGATATCAGAACCTGGAGCGACGGCCTTGTTCGCCATCTCGACTGGTTCGCCGAGCGCGGCCTTGCCGTTCCCGTCTGGTGGCGCGACGACGATGCCGTGGAGCCGAGCCCTGCGCTCGAGCGGCTGCTTGCCATCGCCAATGCGCATGAGGTCGAGGTGGCGCTCGCCGTCATCCCCAGGGACGCGACGCAAGCGCTGGCCGGACGGCTCGCCGGCGAGCGCTTCGCATCCGTCCTGCAGCACGGCTACGAGCACCGCAACTTCCAGGACAAGGCGCGCGGCGAGAAGGCGGCGGAGCTTGGCCGGGCCCGCGATCCGGACGCGGCGCTGGCGCTGGTCGCCAAGGGCCGCGAGCGCCTGTCGGATCTCTTCGGGGAGCGCTTCGTGCCTGTGATGGTACCGCCCTGGAACCGGATCGCGCCGCGCATCTCGGCGCGTCTCGGCGAGGCCGGCCTTGTCGGGCTTTCGACCTTCACCCAGTTCCATCCGCACGCGCTTACCCACGTGCAGACCCATATCGACATGATCAAGTGGAAGAAGGAGCGGCGCTTCATCGGCTGGCAGTCGGCCCGCCTGCGCTTCGATTTCCATCTGGCGCGGCGGCGCAACAACCCGGACGAACCGCTCGGCATCCTGTCGCATCACCTGGCGCAGGACGATGCCTCGTTCGACTTCCTCGACAGGACCTTCGAGATTCTCGCCGCGCATCCCGGCGCCCGCTTCGCGCGGATCGCCGATCTGCTGCCGCAGGTTCCGCCCGCCGGAAACTGACCCTCAGGCGACAGGCTTCAGCAGCCGCAACCGCCAGGTGACGTTCTTCTTGTCGGAGGTCAGGCGGTAGTCGTCGAGCACGTCCCAGTCGGGACCGTCGGTCGCTTCCCAAAGCCGCGCGATCAGCCGGTTGGCGCCCGATTCGAGCCGCTTGGGCGAATACATCGACACGGCAATGACGCCGCCGGGCGCCAGGAACGGCACGTAGCGGGCGACCGCGGCAGCCGGATCGTCGGAGAAATGCAGCACCTCGTTGAAGACGATGGCCGAGAAGGTCTCGCCCTTCTCGGGCGCGAACGTGTGCAGGTCGCCGGCACGCAGCGAGGCGATCTGCGGGTCCACGTCGGCAATGCCCAGCGCTGCCGGGGCAAGGTCGACGCCGACATAGCGCCCGATCCCCATCGGCTGCAGGCGCTCGTAGAGCAGCCCTTCGCCGCAACCGATGTCGAGCACGTTGTCCAGCGAGCCGTTCAGCGACAACCACATGCCGATGATGCCATACCGCCCGCTCTCGGGCAGGTCGCGCAGGAACGACCAGCGCCCGCGCCGGTATTCCTCGTCCCATCCGTCGGCGGTCGATGCGTTCTTGGACATGCTCGTCTTCCTGTTCGCCTTCACTCGCCGCAGCTCGTGCTGCAGTGCGCCATCACTTATACGGGTCGGCCGCGTCACGCAAACCGTCTCCCAGAAAGTTGAAGGCCAGAACAACGACGATAATGGGGACGACGGGCGCCATCAGCCAGGGATAAACGACAACGACGGAGATATCCTGCGCCTCGTTGAGCAGCACGCCCCAGGAGACGGCCGGCCGGCGCAGGCCGAGATTGAGATAGGAAAGCGCCGTCTCGCCGAGGATCATCGCCGGAATCGACAGGGAGGCGGATGCGATGATGTGGCTGGTGAAGCCGGGCAGCAGATGCTTGCGGATCACCCGCGAGGGGCTTGCACCCATCAGCAGCGCCGCCTTGGCGTATTCCTCCTCGCGCAGGGCCATCAGCTTGGAGCGCACCGCGCGCGCCAGCCCCGGCCAGTCGAGCAGGCCGAGAATGACGGTGATGCCGAGATAGATCCATACCGGCGACCAGGTAACGGGAAGCGCCGCCGAAAGCGCCATCCACAGGGGCAGTTCGGGAAGCGAGCGCAGGATCTCGATCACCCGCTGGATGGCGCTGTCGATGAGCCCGCCGAAGAAGCCCGCGATCCCGCCGAAGAACAGGCCGAGCACGATGGAGATCGTCACGCCGACGAGACCCACGGTCAGCGACAGGCGCGCGCCATAGATCAGCCCCGACAGCACGTCGCGCCCCAGCCGGTCGGTGCCGAGCAGGTAGAGCGTGCCGCCCTCGGCCGGGCAGACGAGATGGAAGCGCGCGTCGAAAAGCCCCCAGAACCGGTATTTCGAGCCCTGGCAGAAGAAGCGCAAGGGCTGCACGTCCTGCCGGTCCTCGGCATAGACCCAGCGGACCGTCTCCAGGTCGATGCTGGCCTTCGAACCGTAGACGAAGGGCCCGACGAAGGATCCCTCGTGGAACAGGCGCAGCGACTGCGGCGGCGCGTAGAGGTGGTCGTTGGAGCGTTCGTTCGGCGAATAGGGCGCGATCAGCTCGGCAAAGGGCACGCAGAGATAGAACAGGATGAGAATGACGCCGGACCACACGGCGACCCGGTGGCGGCGGAACTTCCACCACATGATCTGCCACTGGGACGCCTGGTAGTAGCGCTCCTGCTCCGGCGACAGCGTTTCCGCCTGGGCCGGGTTGAAGGCCTCCGGATTGACGTAGTGAGCGGTTTCCTCGCGCATGCTCATGACGCGGCCTTTCCGCCGAGGCGAATGCGCGGGTCGAGCACCGCCAGCAGCAGGTCGGAGACCAGCATGCCGATCAGCGTCAGGATCGCGACGAAGAGAAGAATGAAGCCGGCGAGGAACTGGTCCTGCGACTGCAGGGCGTTGAGCAGAACCGGCCCGACTGTGGGCAGGTTGAGCACCACCGAGACGATGACCGAGCCGGAGACGAGCGAGGGGATCAGGTTGCCGATATCGGCGATGAACGGGTTGAGCGCCATGCGCAGCGGATACTTGACCAGCAGGCGCGCCTCGCGCAGGCCCTTGGCCCGCGCCGTCGTCACATATTGCTTGTGCAGCTCATCGAGAAGATTGGCCCGCAACCGCCGGATCATCGCCGCCGTCCCGGCCGTTCCGATGACGACGGTGGGCACGATCAGATGCGCCAGGATCGACAGCGCCTTGGCCACGCTCCAGGGCTGGCCGATATATTCCGGCGCCATCAGCCCGCCGACCGACAGGCCGAACCAGAGATTGGCGAAATAGAGCATGATCAGGCCGAGCAGGAAGTTCGGCGTCGCGAGCCCGATATAGCCGATGAAGGTGAAGCCGTAGTCGCCCCAGGAATATTGCCGCGTGGCCGAATAGATCCCGATCGGGAAGGAGACGATATAGACGAAGAGGATGGTCGCCGTGTTGAGCACGATGGTCAGCGGCAGGGTCGGGCCGACCACCTCGGAGACCGGCTTTTCGTATTCGAACGACCAGCCCCAGTTGCCCTGCAGCAATCCGTCCAGCCCGTGGACGCCCGGCCACAGGCCGATCCAGATCAGATAGCGTTCCAGGAAGGGGCGGTCGAGCGCGAACTCGGCGCGCAGGAACTCCAGCTTGGCGATGGACGCGCTCTCGCCGGCGGCGCGCAGCGCGGCGATCTGGTTGGAGATGTAGTCGCCGGCCGGCAGTTCGATGATGACGAAGATAAGCAGGCTGATCACGAACAGCGTCGGGATCATCGTCAGCACCCGGCGCGCAATATAGTAGAGCATCAAGCGGTCCCCCAGCACCGCGCGGCGCCCACGCGCCGCGCCGCGCACTCATTTCCTGTAGAATTCATCCATCCGGTGAATGCCGAAATGCGCCCCGGGATCCCAGCCGTAGATCCCCTCTTCCGGCACGTTGCCAAGGTTCTTCACCACCACCGGCTGGCGAACCTCCGACACCAGCCCGATATGGATCGTCTCCTGCGCATGAATGCGCAGGATCTCGTGCCAGATCTCGGTGCGCTCCTCGTGCGAGGTCGAGGCAAGCCAGGCCTCGTAAAGCTCGATCAGGCGCACCGCCGGCGCCCATTCGGGCTTCTCGCCGGTCTGCCCGTCGGTCTCGTACCAGTTGCCCCAGCGCGCCCAGGACAGAAAATCGCCGCGCACCGGCACGAAGTCCTCCGGCGTCATCTCCGAGGTCGGAATGCCGTTCTCGAACCCCGACCAGACGGCCATCACCATCAGGCCCGACAAGGCGCGCTCGCGCATGATGTCGCGTTGGCTCGGCTTGGGAAACAGCTTGACGCCGATCTCCCGCCAGGTCTCGCCGACGAGTTCGAGCGCATCGAGCTCCTCCTGGCTCTCGCCGGTGGCCTCGACGATGATCTCCAGCGGCCGCCCGTCGGGCAAAAGGCGCACGCCGTCGCCGCGCCGCTCGATCAGGCCCATCTCGTCGAGCAGCTCGTTCGCCCTGTCCGGGTCGAAGCCCGCATACATGTCGCGGTATTCGGGACGGAAAAGCGGACTGCGCGAGAGCACCGTGTCGTTGCCGGCGGTGCCGAAGCCCAGATAAAGCACCTTGTTGATCATCACCCGGTCGATGCCCAGCGACAGGGCATGGCGGAAACGCGTGTCCTGCATCACCTTGCGCCAGACCGGATCGGCAACGGTCAGGTTGGGCAGCAGCGAGATCTGCGAACCCTTGCTGATCGGCCACAGATAGGTGTCGAAGCGTCCCGCCTTCTCGCCCTGCTTGAGGATGGTGATGTCGGAAAAGCCGATGTTGCGCGCCTGAAGGTCGGCTTCGCCCGCCTGGGTCTTGGCCGGTATGATCTTGCCGTCGGCAACCGTCATCACGACGCTGTCGAAATAAGGGAGCTGCTGGCCGGCCTTGTCGATGCGGTGATAATAGGGATTGCGGTGCAGGACGAAGCGACGCTCGCTGTCATCGGCGAGCCGCACCCAGGGCTGCAGGCTCGGCAGGTCCGGATTGCGGGCGTCATACATGTCGTCCATCTTGTTGAAGAGCGCCGCCCAGCTCCTCAGCTTCTTCGCTTGCGCCAGCTTGCCGATCTTCTCCATGTCGCCGTAGCGGGCATGATACTGCTTCAGGTAATGCGCCGGCCGGTAGATGAAGGGCGGCCGGGACTTGGCCAGTTCCGGCTTGAACAGCGGATTGGGTTCGTCCCAGCTGAAGCGGACCGTGGTCTCGTCGACGACCTCGAAGAGCGGCGGCTTGCCGCCGGCCAGCATGAATTGCGGCAGGCCGGAGGGCTGCAGCTCGTCATTCAGCGCCACGTCCTCGTACCAGAAGCGGATGTCCTCGGAAGTGAACGGGTGGCCGTCGGACCACTTGTGCCCCTTGCGCAGGACCAGCGTGAAGACCCGGCCGTCCTCCTCGATGAAGTCCTTGAGGATGTCGGGTCTCAGTTCGAGATCCTCGTCGTAGCCGACCAGCCGGGCATAGCCCCAGACATTGATCAGGCGAACATCGCGCGAGCGGCCGATCAGCGTGTCGATCTGGCCGCCCGGCGTGCCGATCTGGCGGCCGCGCGCGGCAAGGTCGACGACAAGCGGTTCCTCCGGCACCCGCTCGGCCACCGGCGGCAGGTCGACACCGATGCGTCCGGCAAGCGAGGGCGTTTCCTTGAGCGTCAGCGCCGTTGCCGGAACCGCCAGCAGCGCCAGCAGCGCGGCAAGGGCGGCGGCAAGCAAAGGGCTTTTCGGGGGCCGGATCGTCATTGCGCGGCCTCCATCGATGCGGCCGGGCTGGCCGGCGCCAGTCCGGGCGCGCAGACGAAATGACCCGGCGCCATCTCCACCAGCACCGGCCGGACACCGTCGACCACCCGGTAGGGATCCGGCCATTCGGCGGGCTCGGAGGCCCGGCCGGCGTCGAGCGCGGCGAAATCCAGCGGCGCGTTCAGGTCGGGCTCCGGGACGGAGGCAAGCAGGGCCTGCGTATAGGGATGCAGCGGGTTTTCCACCACGTCGCGGGTGGCGCCCACCTCGACGACGCGCCCCCGGCACATCACCGCGACCCGGTCGGCAATGTAGTCGACGACGGCCAGATTGTGACTGACGAACAGATAGGTCAGTCCAAGTTCCGCCTTCAGGTCCTTGAGCAGATTGAGAACCTGCGCCTGGACCGAAACGTCGAGCGCCGAGGTCGGTTCGTCGCAAAGGATGAATTCGGGATTGAGCGCGAGCGCGCGGGCGATGCCGATACGCTGGCGCTGGCCGCCGGAGAAGGAATGGGGATAGCGGCGCAGGAAGCGCGGATCGAGGCCGACAAGGCGCATCAGCTCGCGCACCCGCTCCGCCCGCTCCTCCGGCGTGCCGATCTTGTGGATGACCAGCGGCTCGGACAGCAGCTCGTTCACGGTCATGCGCGGATTGAGCGAGGAAAACGGATCCTGGAAGATCAGCTGCACCCGCTTGCGGTAGTCGAGCAGGTCGGCGCCGCTCATCTTCGCGACATCGACCGGACCCTTGCCGCAATCGTAGCGGATCTCGCCCTCGTCGACCTCGATGGCGCGCAGCACCGCCTTGGCGGTCGTCGTCTTGCCGGAGCCGCTTTCGCCGACCAGGCCGAGACATTCGCCGCGCCTGACCGAAAGGTTGATGTCGTCGAGCGCCAGGACCGAGCGGGCGCTGCCGCCGAGCAACCCGCCCTTGCGGGTGGTGAAGCGCTTGGTCACGCCGGTGAGCGTCACCAGCGGCGTGCCGGGCGCGCATGCGGGCCTTCCGTGCGCCTTCTTCAGGAAGCCTTCCGCATGCGGCTCGATCGGACGGATCGGCACCAGGCGCTCGCCCGCCTCCATGCCGAAGCGCGGCACGGCGTGGAGCAGCGCCTTCAGATAGGCGTGCTGCGGATTGGCGAAGAGGTCGGCAGCGCTGCCGCGCTCCATGATACGACCGTGATAGATCACCACCACGTCGTCGGCCATGTTGGCGACGACGCCGAAATCATGGGTGATCAGGAGAACGGACATGTGCAGCTCGGTCTGCACATCCTTGATCAGCTTGAGGATTTCCGCCTGGATTGTGACATCGAGCGCGGTGGTCGGTTCATCGGCGATGAGCAGCGAGGGGCGGCAGATCATCGCCATGGCGATCATCGCGCGCTGGCGCAGGCCGCCGGAGAGTTCGAACGCATAGGAATCCAGCGCCCGCGCTGGATCGGGAAAACGCACCAGGCGCAGCATCTCGCGGGTCAGCTCGCGCGCCTCGGCCGGCGAGCAGCCGCGATGCAGCTCCGCCGCCTCGCCGATCTGGTCGCCGATCGTGTGCAGCGGCGAGAGCGACGTCATCGGTTCCTGGAAGATGATGGCGATGCGGTTGCCGCGAATGGCGCGCAGCGCCGGGCCCTTGCGGTCCAGCGCGGCGATGTCGACCGGCTCGGCCTCGTCGCTGTCACGGAAAAGGACGCGTCCGCCGCTCACCTGCGCCTTTTCCGGCAGCAGGCCCATGATCGTCTGCGAGATCACCGTCTTGCCCGAACCGGATTCCCCGACCAGGGCCACGGTGCGGTTGCGCGGCACCGAAAAGGACACATTGTCCACCGCCCGCGCGCGCCCCTCCTGGGTCGTGAAATCGACGCTCAGGCCGTCGACCGTCAACACATCCACGTGGTTCGCCCTCCTCCTGGCGCCCTCGTCTTTCGCCCTTCTGTTCCGGCGATTGTTCGAGCCATTATAGGAGGCATGCCCTGTCGTGAAAGTGCCTTCCCCGACACGCGCCCCCATACGCACATATCACTGCTACAGCAGGTGCATGTGACCGGCATCACAAAAGCATGACGGCGCGTGGAATAAAACCGGGAGCATTGCGGATGCCGGTTCAGCCGGCCAGTTCGATGCCGTCCTGCACAGGCGCCATCTCGTCGGGGGCCACCGTGTCGTCGACGCGCCATACGGCGATCGCCTCGCTGCGTCCGCGCAGCCTGTGGGTGCCGACGCGGGCGGCGCAGCCGGCAACCAGCCCGCCGGCCTGCGCCCGGATGCGGGCCATCGCCGTGTCGCTTGCCAGGATCACCATCTCGTCGTCCGGCGCGATGTCCCGTCCGAAGGACTGCAGGCGCTCGCACACATTCACCGCATCGCCGACCACCGTATAGTTCCAGCGATCGAGCGCCCCCACATTGCCGACCACCACGCGCCCCGAATGCAGGCCGATGCGCATGCGGATCGGCTTGCGCCCGTCCGCGCGCGCGGCCCGGTTCGCCTCGCGCAGAGCGGCGGCGATGGCAAGGCAGGCCCGGGCGGCCGCGATCGCATGATCGGGCCGCTCGTCGGGCGCGCCCCAGAAGGCCAGCATGCCGTCGCCGATGAACTTGTCGACCGTGCCGCCCTCCGCCTCGACCGCGCCGACAAGCACGGCGAAATGCTCGTTGAGAACTTCCGCCGTCCGCGCGGCCGTGAGGTTCTCCGACAGGGACGTAAAGCCGACAATGTCGGTGAAGATGAAGGTCAGGTCGCGCTCGCTCGCCACCGCCGCCTGGTCGACGCCGAGCCGCATCAGCTTTCGGAACAGCGAGCGGGGCACATAGGTGTTCATCGCCTTGAGGCCGATCACCATGGCGTTGAACGCCTGGAAGACCTGGTCGATCTCCCGCACCCGGTTGCGCGGCAACGGCTCGACCCGGTCGAAGTCGAGGTCCCCGACGAAACGCGCCTGCCGGGAGATCTCCGCCAGCGGCCGCGTCGCCCGGCGCACGAGCAGGACGGAGACGCCGATCGCCAGAAAGATCGAGACGAGGCCGACCATCGCGGATCCGAACAGGCGCTGCACCTCGCGCGAGATGGTCGAGGCGACATAGTACTGGCCCACGGTCCAAACGCCCGGCCCGTAGCCGGCGATGATCTTGGTCATCGACAGGAAGTCCGGGCCACCGTCGTCGCTTTCCAGATCGCGCACCTCGACGCCCGCGGCGCTGGCACGTTCGAAATTCTCCAGCGTGGGCGCGGTCGCCAGCCTCATGAGGGCCTTGTCAGCCAGCTCGTCGACCGTCAACGGCAGTTTCGGAACCTCGCCATCCGGCCTCGCGAAATCCTCGATGTCCGAATGGGCGATCACCTCGTTGCCGTTGGCGATGATGAAGACGGTGGCGAAGGGACCGTCGTCGAGCTGGCGTGCGGTCCGGCCAAGCTCGTCGATCGAGACCGCGGCGGTGAGATATCCCTTCAGGACGCCGTCGGTTGCCAGCGGAACCGTGACATTGGCGTAGAGCACCTCGCCGGACTTCACCAGCGGCCCCCAGGTCGCCGGCGAGCCGGCCGTGATCTTGGGAAGAATGTAGCGTTTCGCCTCGTCCGGCACCTGCTGGCGCTGGAAGGGCCACAGCTTGCCGGTGGCGGAGCGGTAGACGCCGTATTCGTCGCCCTCGACACTGGTGACGACGAGGACATCGAGCGCCGGATTGGCATGCACGGCGGCCAGGATCTCCGGCCGGAAGGTCTCGAGGGCGACCCGGTCGAGAGGCCGGTTGTCGAACACCACCTTCAACTGCGCGACGGCGCCCGAGGCCAGGTCGAGATGGTCGCGCAACCGCCGCTCCAGCGCATTGGTGGTCAGCACCGCCTTGTCGTTGAGCAGCGAAAACGTGTTGCGCATGTTGGCCGTGACGGCAAGGCCGAGCACAAGCAGCATCGACACGCCGATCAGCAGGCCGAAGGCCGAGCCCACAACCCAGGTGATCGAGTAGACGCGCCGCGCCCGGGGCGCGCGTTTCACCTGTCGGCGTATCATGCGTGGCTGTCGCCCTTCGTCCCTGCATGCCGGCCATCCAGGCCGGCCCCGTATCCCGGCCGCATATATATCGGCCGCGTATCTGGGCCCTTGCTGCCGGTGGCCCGACCTGCGAAGCAATCCCTGGCGACACCATACGCCGGATTGCGGCGCCATGGCGACCCCGGGACGGCAAATCCGGGTGGATGACGGGCAGCATCGCTCCGGTGCACAACCTGCGCCGTCCGGGTCGCTGTCACTGTACTCGAACCCGCGTAGCGGCTAGGGTCCGGACCCGCCGGAGCGGGGCACCGAGGGGAGCACAGACGGGTGATCGACTACGAGGCCGAATACAACAACCGGGCACGCGTTCCCGACCACATGGCAGTCATCGACGGCTGGGCGCGCGATGCGGCCGCCTATCGCGACACCGCCGACTGCCAGACCGGTATTGCCTACGAACTCGGCGAACGGACGCAATACGACCTGTTCCTGCCGGCCGGCGGAATGCCGGCGACGGGCCCGATCGCGCTGTTCCTGCATGGCGGCTACTGGCAGGCGCTGGACCGCTCGTTCTTTTCCCACATGGCACACGGACCGAATGCGCAAGGCCTGCCGGTGGCGGTGGCCAACTACTCGCTCTGCCCGCAAGTGCGGGTGGCCGACATCGTCGAGGAGGTGCGCCAGCTTGCCGGGCACCTGTGGGAACGCTACCGCAAGCCGGTCGTCGCCTATGGCCACTCCGCCGGCGGCCAGCTGACCGCCGCCCTGCTCGCCACCGACTGGGGCAGCCGCGGCCTGCCGCCCCGCCTCGTGCCCGCCGGGCTTGCCGTCTCGGGCATCTTCGACCTGCAGCCGCTGATCGACACCTCCGTCAACGTGAACCTTCGGCTCGACCGCAAGGATGCCATCGAGGTTTCGCCGGTGGCGCTGGCCGCCCCCATGGGAACCCGTCTCATCGCCGCCGTCGGCGGGGGCGAATCCTCCGAATACATCCGCCAGTCCAGGGTCATCGCCGATGCCTGGGGACGCGGCGGCGTTGCCACGGAACTCGACATTCGTGGCAAGGACAACCATTTCACCGTGATCGCGCCCCTCGCCGATCCGGCCAGCGACCTGACCGCGGCTTTCGTCTCGATGGCCCGCACGGTCTGCTGATCCCGAGCCGCCCCGCCGGGCGGACATGACCCGTATCAATGCGGCTGCGCCGGTTTCCCTCTCTGATTGTCGGCACCCGGCAACGTCCGCAAGCACATATCCGTCGCAGGAAGGAGCATCCATGCGCCCAGAGACCCCCGCCCCCGTCCGCCTCGAGGACTACCGGCCGCCCGCCTACGGGATCGCCAGCGTGCATCTCGACATCCGCCTTGCGCCGCAGGCAACCAGGGTACGGGCGAAGCTGGCCGTCAGCCCCGCGGAAGGAACGGCGGCGGGCACGCCGCTGGTGCTCGACGGGGACGAGTTGAAGCTCGTGGCGCTGTCGCTCGATGGCCGCGTGCTGGCGGAAGACGCGATCCGGGTATCGCCGGAACGGCTGGAAATCCTGTCGCCGCCGGCCGGCCCCTTCACGCTGGAGATGGAGACCGAGCTCGACCCCGACGCCAACACCAGGCTGATGGGCCTTTATCGCTCCAACGGCACCTATTGTACCCAGTGCGAGGCGGAAGGCTTTCGCCGGATCACCTATTTCCTCGACCGGCCCGACTGCCTCGCGGTCTACACGACCCGCATCGAGGCCCGCAAAGGCGATGCTCCCGTGCTGCTCGGCAACGGCAATCCGGTGGAACAGGGCGATGTGCCCGGCACCGACCGCCACTACGCGCTCTGGCACGACCCCCATCCCAAGCCGAGCTACCTGTTCGCGATGGTCGCCGGCGACCTTGCCAGGGTGAGCGACGCCTTCACCACAAGCGAAGGCCGCGACGTCGCCCTCAACATCTATGTCGAGCATGGCAACGAGGGCGCCTGCGACTGGGCGATGGACAGCCTGAAGCGCTCCATGCGCTGGGACGAGGAGGCGTTCGGACGGGCCTATGACCTCGACGTGTTCAACATCGTCGCCGTCTCCGACTTCAACATGGGCGCGATGGAGAACAAGGGCCTCAACATCTTCAACGACAAATACGTCCTGGCCGAGCCCGACACCGCCACCGACCAGGACTATGCCGGCATCGAGACGGTGATCGCGCATGAATACTTCCACAACTGGACCGGCAACCGGATCACCTGCCGGGACTGGTTCCAGCTCTGCCTGAAGGAGGGCCTCACGGTCTTCCGCGACCAGGAGTTTTCCGCCGACCAGCGCTCGCGCGCGGTCAAGCGCATCGCCGACGTGCGCCTGCTCAAGTCGCACCAGTTCCCGGAGGATGCCGGCCCGCTCGCCCATCCGGTGCGCCCGCGCCTCTATCACGAGATCAACAACTTCTACACGGCCACCGTCTACGAGAAGGGCTCGGAAGTCGTGCGGATGCTGAAATGCCTGCTCGGCGAGACCGCCTTCCGGGCCGGCATGGACCTTTATTTCGATCGCCACGACGGCGAGGCGACCACGATCGAGGCGTTCCTGGCCTGTTTCCAGGAGGTGGGCGGCGTCGACCTTGCGCAATTCGCGCTTTGGTACGAGCAGGCCGGCACGCCCGTGGTGCGCGCCGAGAGCCGCTACGAGAAGGAAGCCGGCCGCTACACCCTGACGCTGCGCCAGCAGGTGCCGCCGACGCCCAAACAGGCCGACAAGCAGCCGATGCACATTCCCGTGCGCGTCGCGCTGATGGGGCGGGACGGTCGCGAGCTTCGCCCGGCCTCCGTCACGGGCGCCGAGACCACCGGCGACGTCATCCATCTGCGCGAAGCCTCGCAGACGGTCACCTTCACCGGTATCGCCGAACGCCCCGTACCCTCGATCCTGCGCGGCTTCTCCGCGCCGGTGTCGCTGAAGAGCGACCTTTCCGACGACGACCTTCTGTTCCTGGCGGCGAACGACAGCGACCCGTTCAACCGCTGGGCGGCGCTGCAAACGGTGGTGATGAACGCGCTGATCGCGGCGAGTGCCTGCGTCGCGCGCCAGGAGCCGGTGATTGTTCCCGAGACGCTTGTCGCGGCGATCGAGGCGAACGCCGTCGATGCCACGCTGGAACACGCCTTCCGCGCCCTGTGCCTGCAATTGCCGGGCGAGGCCGACATCGCCCGCGAGATCGGACATGACATCGATCCGGAGGCGATCCGCGCCGCGCGTGCCGCCGTGCGCAGCACCATCTCCGACCGGATGGCGCCGGCAATCGCCGCCGAATATGCGCGCCTTGCCGGGGACGGAGCGTTCTCGCCCGAGGCCGCCGCTGCCGGGCGCCGTTCCCTGCGCAATGTCCTGCTCGACTATATCGGTCATGGCGCGGCCGGCGCCGACGGTGCGCTGGTGCGGGCGCATTTCGGGCAGGCGGACAACATGACCGACCGCCTCGCCGCGCTCAACGTGCTCGTCCACGCAGCCCTCCCCGGCCACGAGGAGGCGCTCGTCTCCTTCGCGGCGCGCCACAAGGCAAACCCGCTTGCGATGGACAAGTGGTTCATGGTGCAGGCCACCGCGGCGCGGGACGAAACGCTCGACAAGGTGCGCGCGCTCACCCGCCATCCGGCCTTCTCAGCCGGCAATCCGAACCGCGTCCGGGCGCTGATCGGAGCCTTCGCGACCGGCAACCAGAGCCAGTTCAACCGCGTCGACGGCGCCGGCTTCGACTATGTTGCCGGCTTTGCCCGCGAGCTCGACCGGCGAAATCCGCAGGCCGCCGCCCGCCTTCTGTCGGCTTTCCGCTCCTGGCGGGCGCTCGAACCGGAGCGGCGCAGGCATGCCGAGGCGGCCCTGCGCCACCTTGCCTCCGACGACACGCTCTCGGCCGACATGCGCGATATCGTCGACCGCTGCCTGCAATAGCGCTGAAAACTCCCGTTTTTTGAAGATTTTCCCGCCATCCGCACGAGGCTTGCACCCTCGTTGCGGGTGGCACACCCATGCCGACGGCACGGGACTCGCAAGAGTTGTGCGTAGCGCCACTTTCATTAAGCTTTCATTAACTATATTTTTCTTGGCGGACTCTGGACAAATCTCGCGAATGCGATTCAAATGAAGTTGATTCGAGCGCCGGTTGCGTTCAGTTTGCGGCAAAATCGACACATCGGGAGCCATCATGATGGCGCGTTCCTTTGCAGGGGCAGCGTCCGCGCGTCGATTCGCGGACTTACTCAGAAAACAACGTGACTCACAGTCACTGACGGGCCACATCCGCCTTCTGGCGCAGCCCGCCTACCAGCGCCTGCTCACCGCTGAACCCTTCTTCCGTCGCGCCATCCCGATCCTCTGCATCGTCTTCATCGCCACGCTCGCCACCTATCGCGGCCTGACCATGTCCTACGAGCATGACGAGACCGACCAGCGCGCCCGCGACGACCTGACGATGATCGCCACCACCCTCGCCGCCCGTCTTTCCGGCGCCGAGGAAGGCCTGCCCGACCAGGGCTTCCGCACGGCGCTCCAGGCCGCCCTTGCCGACAGCCTGCCGCCACGGGCGACCGGCGACGCGCGCCGCATCTATGTCGCGGACGCCGACGGCAACATCGTCGCCACCGCTCCGATCCGGTCCGACCTCGAAGGCCAGCCGCTCACCGACCTGCTCGGCGCCGGCCAGCCGCTCACCGTCTTCGGCGCCCGCGCCGGGGTGCTGACGGTTGGCGCCAATGGCGATGACGAAGCCTATGCGACCGTCCACCACCTTGACGGCCGGCTCGGCATGGTCGCGCTCGTCCAGTCGAAGGACATGATCTTCGCCGAGTGGCGCGCCAGCGTTTCCGCCAACGTGACGCTTTTCGTCGGCACCGCCTCGGTGCTCCTGGTGCTGATCTACGCCTTCTTCGCCCAGGCGACGCGCGCGGAGCAGGCCGACCAGATCTATGCCGCGACACGGGCGCGCATCGACCTTGCGCTCGACCGCGGCCGCTGCGGCCTGTTCGACTGGGACCTGTCGCGTGGCCGGATCTTCTGGTCCGCCTCTCTCTACGAGATGCTCGGCCTGCAGCCGCGCGACGACATTCTCGGCTTTGCCGAGATCTCCTCGCTGACCCATCCCGACGACATCGACCTCTACAAGCTGGCCGAGAGCCTGCTTGAGACCGGCGAGACCACCGTCGACCGCATGTTCCGCATGCGCCACGCCAATGGCGACTGGGTGTGGCTGCGCGCCCGCGCCGAGGTGCAGAGCGAGCCGGGCATCGCCGAGCCGCACCTGATCGGCATCTGCATGGACGTCACCGAGCAGAAGCAGCTGGCCGAGCAGAGCCGCACCGCAGACCTGCGCCTGCGCGACGCCATCGAAACGATTTCCGAGGCCTTCGTCCTGTGGGACACGGAAAACCGCCTCGTCATGTGCAACTCCAACTACCAGACGCTGCACAGCCTGCCGAATTCGGCGATCAAGGCCGGCACGCCCTATGCCCAGGTGATGTCGGCGGCGCGTCAGACGGTCGTCTCCGCAAGCCCGACCATCGGCAGCGATGCCTCCGACCCCTCGTCCTCCTACGAGGCGCAGCTTGCCGACGGCCGCTGGCTGCAGATATCCGAGCGCCGCACCAAGGATGGCGGTTTCGTCTCGGTCGGCACCGACATCACCGCGCTGAAGCGCCACGAGGAAAAGCTGATGGAGAGCGAGCGGCGGCTGATGGCCACCGTCGCCGACCTGCGCCAGTCGCGCCAGAAGCTCGAGGTGCAGGCGCAGCAGCTTGTCGAGCTTGCCGAGAAATACTCGCAGGAGAAGACCAAGGCCGAGGAAGCCAACCAGGCGAAGTCCGAATTCCTCGCCAACATCTCGCACGAGCTGCGCACGCCGCTCAACGCCATCATCGGCTTCTCGGAAATCATGGACCAGGGCATGTTCGGCCCGCTCGGCTCGGACAAGTACCAGGAATACTGCACCGACATTCACGACAGCGGCCGCTACCTGCTCAACGTCATCAACGACATTCTCGACATGTCGAAGATCGAGGCCGGGCGCATGGAGCTGAAGCGCGAGACCGTCGACCTGTGCGCCATCGTCGCCGACGTGACCCGCATCATCTCCGCCGCCGCCGCGGAGAAGACGATCTCCGTCACCTGCGAGACCGAGGAGGCGCTGACGCTGTCCGCCGACCGCCGCGCGATGAAGCAGGTGCTGCTCAACCTCCTCGCCAACGCCGTCAAGTTCACGCCCGACGGCGGATCCGTGACGCTGGCCGCGACGCGGGCCGGCCCCGGAGGCCGGGACGGCGTCACCATCGCCATCTCGGACACCGGCATCGGCATCAAGGACAGCGACATCGCCCGCCTCGCCAAGCCGTTCGTGCAGGTCGAGAACCAGTTCACCAAGACCCACAAGGGCTCGGGCCTCGGCCTCGCCATCGCCCAGTCGCTGGTCAAGCTGCATGGCGGCACGATGGAGATCCGCTCGGCCGTCGGCAAGGGCACCACGGTCACCGTGACCATGCCGGTTGCCGTCGCATCGGGCGACGCCAGGAGCGTCACCGCCGCCTGAGGCCGGATCGCGGGCGCGCGGTGCCCGTCTGCTCCGGCAGGCGTTCACACCCCGCCTCTCGCGAACATCACCCGGGCGCCGCCTCCCCTCGTCCGTCATCCGGACCCGCCTCCCCTCGGTCGTCATCCGGACCCCGCCTCCCCTCGGTCGTCATCCCGGCCGCAGGCGAAGCCGGAGAGCCGGGAACCATTCATTTCCAGAGCAGGTGCCGTTCTCGTCTCCGGCTTGCCTCCACCGCATCCAGAGCGGGTGCGGCTCCGCCCCCGGGCTCGCCTTCGCCGCGTCCCTTGCGAGCCATCACACTTTCCGGGGTTGCCAATGGACCCCGGCTCGGGGGCCGGGGTGACAGCCTGCGTATGAGGCATCGCCCGCGCCCGGCAGATCCCGTGACGGCGCCCAGACCCCACCTCTCGCGAACATCACCCGGACCCCGCCTCACATCACTTAGGAAAGCCCCTAAGTTTTTTCTTGACGTCCACACTGCCCCATAATAGTTAGGCACATGACTAAGCATGGTCCTGACCTGAACCTGCTTTTCGCGGCACTGAGCGACGAGACCCGCCGGGCGATCGTCTCCCGGCTGGCGCGCGGGCCGGCTTCGGTGGGCGAGTTGGCGGCGTCCCACGACATGGCCCTGCCGTCCTTCATGGGGCACATCGCCAGGCTGGAAAAAGCCGGCCTGATCGAGACGGCCAAGAAAGGCCGGGTGCGCTACTGCCGGCTCGCAGTGGGCGGCATCAAGCCGCTCGAACACTGGCTGACCGAGCAGCACGCGATCTGGGAGAGACGACTGGACCGGTTCGACGACTATGTCGAGAACCTTGCAAAAGAGAGATCCGATGAAACCTGACCTTGATCCGGAAACCGACCTTATCCTTGAACGCGTCCTGAAGGCGCCGCGCGCGCTGGTCTGGGAATGCTGGACCACGCCCGAGCACATCAAGCATTTCTTCGTGCCGAAGCCGCACAAGGTGACGGCCTGCGAGATCGACCTGAAGGTCGGTGGCCGCTTCAACTCGACCTTCGAGGTCGAGGGCAACGAGATGGCCAACAACGGCGTTTTCCTGGAGATCGTGCCCGGGAAGAAGCTCGTCTTCACCGACACCTACAGCGAGGGCTGGAAGCCGGCCCCGGATCCCTTCATGACCGCCATCCTGCTCCTTGAGGATGCACCCGGCGGCGGCACGAAATACACAGCGATCGCCCGCCACCGTTCGACGGATTCGCGCAAGACGCATGAGGAGATGGGCTTTCACGACGGCTGGGGCACGGTGGTCGACCAGCTCGACGCCTATGCCCTGTCGCTCGGCAGGTCCTGACCCCGCCGGCGAGAGGGTTCCTGCCGGAAAACCAACGGACCGCCAGGCGGAACGAACGGGCTCCGTAAGAGCCCGTTCGGCCGTGCCCTACCCCGCCGGGATCTCGACCTTGCCCACCAGGCTCTCGAAGATGGCGCGGACCCGCTGCTGGCACTCGGCCAGCGAGTGTTCCAGATAGGCGAAGTCCGGCGCCTCTCCGGCATGCACCAGGAGCTCCTTGACGCCCCGGGGGACCGTGTCGACCTTGAACGCGCCTTCAAGCGTCAGGCGCTGCACCTGGGTGAGCGCGTGATAGAGGCGGATGGCGGGGATCAGCACCTCGGCATCGCCGGCGGCCAGGTATCCCGCGTCGCGACAGCGCTCGAGCGCCGTCTCCGTCGTCTGCGACAGGATTTCGGGGCGTTCCGCCGCATGCGCCAGCTGCAGGAACTGGGCGATGAACTCGATATCGACCAGCCCGCCGGCCACCTGTTTCAGGTCCCAGATATCCTTGGTGCCCTTTTCCGCCTCGATCCGCGCGCGCATCGTCGCAACCTCGGCCGCAATCTTTGCAGCCTCGCGGGGACGGGCCAGCGTCTCGCCGATATGCGCCGCGATGCGCTCCCTGAAGGCGGTGCCCGAACTGGCGATCACCCGCGCCCGGGTCAGCGCCATGTGCTCCCAGGTCCAGGCCTCGCTCACCTGATAGGCCTCGAAGGAGGCCAGCCGCGTTGCCAGCGGGCCGGCATTGCCGGACGGGCGCAGACGGAAATCGACCTCGTAGAGCCGTCCTTCCGCCGTCGGCGCGGAGAGCGCCGCGACCAGACGCTGGGTCAGGCGGATGAAATACTGGCTTGGCGCGAGCGGCCGCTTGCCATCGGTCTCCTCCACGTCCTCGCCGTGCTCGTAAAGCAGGATGAGGTCGAGATCGGAGGACGCGGTCATTTCGCGTCCGCCCAGCTTGCCCATCGCCAGCACCGCCCAGTCGGCCCCGTCGAGCCGCCCGTGGTTCTCCGCGACCTGGTCCATGACGAAAGGCATCAGCCCGGCGATGATGCTCTCGGCGAGCCGCGCCAGCGCCTCGCCGACCTGATGCGCGGTCAGCGTGTCCGACAGGAGCCGCAGGCCGATCAGGAATTGCTGTTCCTGCGCAAAGATGCGCGCCCGGTCGAGCGCGTCCTCATAAAAGCGGGCGAGATCGAGAGTACGGGCAAGCCCGGCGCGGAACTCGTCCGCTGTCGGCATCGCGCCGAAAAAGGCCGGGTCCATCACCGCGTCGAGCACATGCACCCGCTTCGACACCACCTCGCCCATGCGCGGCGCGGCGCCCATCACCGTTGCCAGCAGGCGCAGCAGTTGCGGATTGGAGCGCAGCAGCGAGAACAGCTGCACGCCGGCCGGCAGTTTCGACAGGAAGCCGTCGAAGGCGAGCAGCGCCTGGTCGGCATTGTCGGTGCTGGCAAGGGCGGCGACGAGCACCGGATGCAGCTCCGTCAGCCTCTCGCGCGCCTTGGAGGAGCGCACCGCCGGGTAGCGGCCGAAATGCCAGGCGCGGATGATCTTGCATGCTTCCTTCGGCCGCTGGTAGCCGAGCCGCGACAGGGTTTCCAGTGTCTCGGGATCGTCGTCGTCGCCGGTGAAGACCAGGTTGCCGAGATCGGAGGCCAGTTCCGGCTCGTTCTCGAACAGGGCCGAATAGTGTTTCTGCACGGTGCGGAAGCGGGTCCTGAGATCGCTCTCGAACGGGCCCATGTCGTCATAGCCCATCAGCCGCGAGACGCGCGCGCGCGCCTCGTCCTCGGCCGGCAGGATGTGGGTCTGCTCGTCATTGACCATCTGGATGCGGTGCTCGACGCAGCGCAGGAAACGATAGGCCTCGGTGAGCTCGTCGCGCGCGTCGGCGGCGATCCAGTTGAGTTCGGCGAGCGTTGCCAGCGTGTCGAGTGTCCGGCGCCCGCGCAATTCGGTGATGCGCCCGCCGGCGATCAGCTGCTGGGTCTGGGCGAAGAACTCCACCTCGCGGATGCCGCCGCGCCCGAGCTTGACGTTGTGGCCGGCGACCGCGATCTCGCCGTGCCCCTTGTGGACATGGATCTGGCGCTTGATCGAGTGCACGTCGGCGATCGAGGCGTAGTCGAGATACTTGCGCCAGATGAACGGCACGATCTCTTTCAGGAAACTCTCGCCGCAGGGAACGTCGCCGGCGCAGGCGCGCGCCTTGATCAGGGCGGCGCGCTCCCAGTTCTGGCCAAGGCTTTCGTAATAGACGAGTGCGGCCGGGATCGACATGGCGAGCGGCGTCGCACCGGGATCGGGACGCAGGCGCAGGTCGGTGCGGAAGACATAGCCGTCCGCCGTCCGGTCGCCCATGATCTTGACCAGCCGCTTGGTCAGGCGGACGAACTCGACGGGCGCCTCGGCCCCGCCCGTCACCGGCGCGTGTTCCGGGTCGTAGAGCACGATCAGGTCGATATCGGAGGAGTAGTTCAGCTCGAAGGCGCCGTATTTGCCCATGGCCAGCACGACGAAGCCGCATGCCTTTTCCGGCGCGGCCTCGTCGGCGATGGCGAACTTCCCGCGCCGCGCCAGGTCGCGCAGGCAGAAGCGGATCGCCGCCGTCAGCGTCGCGTCCGCGAAACGGCTGAGGCTGCCCGTCACCGCATCGAGATCCAGCGCCCCGGCGATATCGGCGAGCGCCAGCGTCAGGGCGAGGTCCTTTTTCAGCCGGCGCAGGGCCGCCATCACCGACGCCTCGTCGTCGCCGGCAACCTCGCGCGCTTCGTCAACCAGCCGGTCCACCCGCGCCTGCGGGGCGCTCGACAGGATGCCGGCCAGCCGCTCCGGATCGGCGCAGGCGAGATCGCGCAGGAAAGGAGCGTTGGTCAGGGCCCCGGCGAGAAAGGTCGACGCTGTCTCCCGCGTTCCGGCATCCGGCGACAGCGCCTCAAGGGCGGGTTCGAGATCGGCCAGAAGCGCCGCGGCGGCCTCGCCGTCGGCGGCCCGGGGCACGATGCGGATCGCCTCGCACAGGCGCAAAGCCGCGCCGGCCGTCTTGCTGTCGTCTGCCACGTTCACCCCCACCACGTTCACCCCCAGTCCTTCATCTCCGGCGTTGCCCGCCGCGTTTTTCCGTTTCAGGCACGTTTTCCGTTTCAGGCGCGCCCGGCAACCTCTCCCGCCCCCCGGTTCGCCGGGAGGCGCAGCCGCGCGACCAGTCCCGGCGACCCGTCGGCCAGTTCCAGCCGCCCGCCATGCAGCCGTGCCACGGCGGCAACGAGACTGAGCCCGAGGCCGGAGCCGGGAGCGCTGCGACTTTCCTCCAGCCGCACGAAACGCTGCTGCACGCGCTCCTTGTCCGCATCGGCGATGCCGGGTCCGTCATCGCTGACGGCAAGCACGATATCATGTCCCTCGCGCAGCGCGCGCAGCTCCACCCTTACGGCATCGGCCTCGTCCTGCCGAGCGTATTTGAGAGCGTTTTCGACAAGGTTTATCAATGCCTGAACGATCAGCTCGCGGTTCGCGGAAAGAACCAGCGCCTCTTCCGCGACGCTCTCGAGCACGCCGCCGGCATCCTCGACAACCGGCGCGTAGAGTTCCGCAACCTCCTGAACGAGGGCCCCGGCATCGAACTCGGCAAAGCTCGCGCCGGAGGATCCCGCCTCCACCCGGGCGATCCGCAGCAGCGCGTCGAAGGTGCGGATCAGGCCGTCGCAATCCTCGATGGCCTGTTCCAGAACCACCCGCGCATCCCCTTTGCCCCCAGATCCGGCAGCATCCTGCCGCAGCGCTTCCTCCAGCCGGTTGCGCATCCGGGTCAGCGGCGTCTTCAGGTCGTGGGCGATGTTGTCGGAGACCTCCTTCAGCCCCTGCATCAGGCTCTCGATGCGGGTCAGCATGGTGTTGAGGCCAATGGCGAGCCGGTCGAACTCGTCGCCGCTTCCCTCCACCGGCAGCCGTTCGGCGAGATCGCCCGACATGATCCGCCGGCTGGTCGCCGTCATCGCGTCGATGCGCTTCAGCACCCGGCGGCTGACGAAAACCCAGGTGATCAGACCGAGCGCGGCCAGCACGAACAGCCAGAAACGCATGGCCTCGGCCAGCAGCGAGCGGAAATATTGCTGCTCCTGCAGGTCGCGTCCGACCAGCAGGCGGAACCCGCCGGTCAGCTGGAACACCCGCACCAGCGCCTCGCGCTGCACGCCGCCGCCGATCGGCGTGTAGACGACCCGCTGCAATTCGCCGCTCCCGCCGGCCAGCACCCGGTCGTCCAGTTCCTCGATATTGCCGACAAGCTGGTTGGCGGCGAAATCCGTGACAAGATAGAGGCTGGCGCCCGGCCGGCGCGAGCGCGCGTCGACCGTGGCGACAAGGCCGCGAATGCCGGCGACCTGGTAACGGTCGGCGAGACCCGAGATCTCCGCGTCGACCGTCTCGACGATCTGGTCGCGCAGCACCGTTGCCGTGCTCTGGGAGAGATAGACGAGGACCGCGCCGGAGGCCAGCGTCAGCGCCGCCAGATAGATCAGCGCCAGCTTGATCGCCGTGGTGCGGAAGACCCGGGCGGTCGTCGTCAGCGCCGTCATGGGCCGGAACGCCCGGCATCGCCGCCGGCATCATGGCCAGTGTCGCCGCCAGTGTCGCGGCCGGTATCGCGTATCGTGTAGCCGGCGCCGCGTATCGTGTGCAGCAGCGGCCGGTCGAAATCCTTGTCGATCTTCGCCCGAAGCCGCGAGACATGCACGTCGATGACATTGGTCTGCGGATCGAAATGATACTCCCACACATGCTCCAGCAGCATCGTGCGGGTGACCACCTGTCCGGCATTCTGCATCAGGTATTCCAGCAGGCGGAATTCGCGCGGCTGCAGCGGAATGTCCTGCCCGGCCCGGGTCACGGTGTGGCTGAGCCGGTCCAGCGTCAGGTCGCCGACCGTGTAGCGCGTCTCGACGTCCTGCTGGCGCGGGCGGCGGCCGAGCGCCTCGACGCGGGCCAGCAGCTCCGAGAAGGCGTAGGGCTTGGGCAGGTAGTCGTCGCCGCCGGCGCGCAGGCCGGTTACCCGGTCGTCGACCTGGCCGAGCGCGGAGAGAACCAGCACCGGCGTGTGGTTGCCCTCCGCGCGCAAGGCCGAGATCACCGACAGGCCGTCGCGCCTGGGCAGCATCCGGTCGACCACGAGCACGTCGAAGGGCGCGCTGGAGGCAAGCTCGTGGCCGGTCTCGCCGTCGGCGGCGTGATCGACCACATGGCCAGCCTCGCGCAGTGCCTTGACCAGGTAGTTGGCCGCTTCCCGGTCGTCCTCGACAATAAGTATCCGCATGAGCTCTTCCGTGTCTCGGCCTCGCGCCGAAGCCGTTCGAACCGTTTAGCACCTGGCTACCCGAATCTGAAGTTCGCCTGACGTCCTGGCGGGCACCGAACGGTGCTTCAACTCCGACATGTCGGGGCATGGCACACCGACCGATGCGCGGTCGTCGAGAACCCCGGACCGCGTCACCGCGATCCGGGGCCCGGTTTTCCGGCGCGCTGCCTTGGCGATTGCGGACCTCGCCTGTCGGGCGCGCCGGTCCGCCGGCCGAAAGCCCCGCATCCCCTGGTCCCCGGGGCTTGACCGGGCAAAGGACACGGGGCTCCGGAACGGTCCGCGCCCGGCCGGAGATGTCCGGGCGCGGTTCTGCCTCCGGCGGCGTCAGCCCTTGGCGACGGGCACCGCGACGAAGCGGGTGGCGTTCTCGCTCTGTACGCGCATCAGCACCGCCTTGCGGCCGCTTTCGCTCGCACCGAGGACCGCGCCGGCCACGTCGCCCGGCTCGTTGACCTGCTGGCCGGCGACCTCGAGGATCACGTCGCCGCGCTTGAGGCCCTTCTCGGCGGCCGCGCTGTCGGCGGAGATGTCCGTCACCACGACGCCCTTGTCGCCCGCGCCGACGCTCCTGGCGGATGCCAGTTCGACGCCAAGGCTGTCGACAAAGGCCGTGTTCTCGCCCGTCGGCTCGATGGCCGCCGCGCGCGCCTCTTCCTGGAGCCGGCCGAGTTTCACCTCGATCGCCTGCTCGCGGCCATCACGCCACACATCCAGCGTCACCGTGGTTTCCGGCGGATAGCCTGCGATCTTGCGGGCCAGGTCGCGCGGGCTGTCGATGGCCTCGCCGTCGACCTTGAGGATCGTGTCGCCGGAGCGGATGCCCGCCTTGAGCGCCGGGCTGTCACCCTGCGCCTCGGCGACGATGGCGCCCTTCGCCTTGTCGAGGCCGATGCTCTCGGCAATGTCCTTCGACACCGGCTGGATCTGGACGCCGAGCCAGCCGCGCACCACCGTGCCGTCGTTCTTCAGGTCGGCAACGATGGTCTGTGCCGTGGAGGCGGGGATGGCGAAGGCGATGCCGACATTGCCGCCCGAGGGCGAGAAGATCGCGGCGTTGACGCCGATCACCTGGCCCTTGACGTTGAAGGCCGGGCCGCCCGAATTGCCCCGGTTCACCGGCGCGTCGATCTGGATGAAATCGTCATAGGGGCCCGCGCCGATGTCGCGGCCACGCGCCGAGACGATGCCGGCCGTCACCGAGCCGCCAAGGCCGAACGGATTGCCGACGGCGACCACCCATTCGCCGACCATCGGCGCGTCGGGAGCGAACTCGACATAGGTGAAGTCGCTCTCGCCCTCGACCTTGAGCAGGGCCAGGTCGGTGCGCTTGTCGGCGCCGATCAGCTTCGCCTCGTATTCCTCGCCCGTGTCGGTGATCACGGTAAACTCGCTGCCGCCGGAGACGACATGCTCATTGGTGACCAGGTAGCCGTCGCCGGTGATGAAGAAGCCCGAGCCCTGGCTGGTGCCATAGCGGCGCGGTTCCTCGCGGCGCTGTCCGCGGCCTTCGCCGCGCTCGCCGCCGAAGGGCTCACCGCCGAAGCGGCGGAAGAAGCGCTGCAGCGGATGATCGGGCGGCAGGTCCTCGAAACCGGGCATGCCGCCACCGTGCGACGACATCATGCGCGGCGTGGTCTCGGAGCGCACGCGCACGCTGACAACGGCCGGCTTCACCCCGGCAACGACGGCGGCGAAGCTCTGCGGGGCGGCGCTTTCGACGCGCACCGGTTCGGCGAAGGCGAACTGCCCCGGCACGACGGTCTGGGCGCTCAGCGCACCGGCAAGGCCCAGTGCCAGGGCGCCGGCGACAAGGCCGCTCTTGCGGCCACGCGGCAGACGGCGAACAGCGGCGGAAATACGTTTGGTCGACATGTTTCTCTCTCCACGTCAGGTCCGGCGGAAGCGCCGGGAGGTCAGGAACGTTCAAGCCCGGCATGTGTCGCGGGGAAGCGCGCGCCGATGCTGTCCTGACCTATATGGAGGAGGCCGCCTTACAGCCGCCTGTCGGGGGCATTAAGCTTTTGTAATGTGAAGCACCGCGAGCGGGGCGGCCCAGGGTCCGGACCCTAGACCTCGCGGGTGACGATCGCGGCTCCCGCCTCCAGCGTCCGGTGAACCGGGCAGCGGTCGGCGATTTCCATCATCCGCGCACGGACCTCCGCGTTGATCTCGCCCTCGATGGCAATGCGCCGCTCGAACCGGTCGATGCGCCCGTCCCGCTCGCGAATCTCCCCGGCGCAGCCCTCGCAATCCGCCGCGTGCACCTTTTCATGCAGGACGGTTGCCGCGATGCGTTCGGCCGCGATCCCCTTGCGCTCCGCATAGAGGCGCAGCGTCATCACCGTGCAGGCGCCGAGCGCGGCCGCCAGGTAATCATAGGGCGAAGGACCGCTGTCGAGCCCGCCGACATCCTCCGGCTCGTCGGCGATCAACCGGTGCCGGCCGGAAACGACGGTCGACTGGAACTTGCCGTGCCCTGTTTCGGAAACATGCACCCCCTCCCGGGTATCGACCGCCGCCGTATCAGCCGCATTGTCGAGATAGCGCGAGACCCAGCCGGCAATCACCCTTGCCGCATAGGCCGCGTCGCGCGGGTCGCTGAGGAGGTGGTCGGCGCTGTCGAGCGAGACGAAGCTCTTGGGATGTTTCGCCGCGACGAAGAGGCCCGTGGCATTGTCGATGCCGACCGTCTCGTCGAGCGGCGCGTGCATGACGAGCAGCGCCTTCTTCAGATGCGCGACGCGCACGCGCACGTTCTGGGCGGAGATGTCGTCGAGGAACTGCTTCTCGATGGTGAAGCTGCGTCCGGCAAGCGTCACCTCGGCTCGGCCCTCTTCGCGGATCGTGTCGAGATCCGCGCCGAAATTGTGGACGACATGATCGGCATCGGCCGGCGCACCGATGGTCGCCACCGCCACCGCCTCGGGGATATCGGCAGCCGCCGCGATCACCGCCGCGCCGCCCAGCGAATGGCCGATCAGAAGCTTCGGCGCCTCGTATTTCTCGCGCAGGAAGGCGGCGGCCTCGATCAGGTCGGAGACGTTGGAGGAGAAATTGGTCGAGGCGAAGTCGCCACCCGAACCGCCAAGCCCGGTGAAGTCGAAGCGCAGCACCGCTATGCCGTCACTGGTCAGCGCCTCGGCGATGCGGCGCGCCGCCGTCACGTCCTTGGAGCAGGTGAAGCAGTGGGCGAAGAGCGCATAGGCCCTGACCGCGCCCGCGGGCAGGTCGAGCCGCGCGGCAAGCTCCGCCCCGTCATGTCCCTCGAACGTCAACCGGATCGGCTTGGCTGGCATCGACCTTCTCCCGAATTCTGCTGGTGAACCCTTGGCGGCGCGCGCAGCAAGCCTAAAGCATTTCAGGCGGATGGCGCGAGGGCCGACACAACGCGAGATGGGAACGCCCGGCGCGCGGCGCCAGACGCAAACGGTTCACAACACCGGGACAACAACGTGAAGAGGCGGGAAAAGGAGGGACGCCGCACCCTTGCCGGCCGGGCTCAGCGCTCCGCGTCGGCGCCCAGGATGCGGTCGAGCTCGGCCTGCTCGCCGGGGTCGAGGCGCGTGCCGGGGGCCGTGCCGGCTTCCTCGGCCCTGAGCGCCGTGTCCCGTGCCCGCCGACGCGCGGCGAACGCCAGCACGATGCCGCCACCAAGCAGCACCAGCGGCGCCAGCGACCAGAGGACCAGGGTGTTCCAGGAAAAGCGCGGCTTCAGCAGCACGAACTCGCCGTAGCGCTCGACCAGAAAATTGATCACCTGCGCATCGCTGTCGCCGGCCACGAGCCGCTCGCGCACGAGCACGCGCAGGTCCTTGGCGAGCGGCGCGTCGCTGTCGTCGATCGACTGGTTCTGGCAGACCATGCAGCGCAGTTCGGCCGACAGATCGCGGGCGCGCTGCTCCAGTGCCGGGTTGTCGAGCACCTCGTCGGGCGCGACGGACAGTGCCGGCGAGGCGGCGAGCGCCGTCAGCGCCACCGCGAGCATCGCAAGGAAAGCCCGCAACCGGGTGAGGACGAACGGCTTGCGCATCGCCCTACTCCGCCGCCGCCAGGTGCCGGCGGGCGGGCTTCGGCGCGCCGACCCTCAGCCGCCGGTCGAACAGCGAGACCACGGCACCGGCCCCCATCACCAGGCAACCGAGCCAGATCAGCGTCACAAGGGGCTTGTGGTAGAGCCGGATGTCGGCGCCCCCGTCGGCATGCACCTCGCCGATCGAGACATAGATCTGCGACAGGCCGAAAGTGACGATCCCGGCCTCGGTGGTCGGCATGCGGCGCGCGGTGTAAAGGCGCTTGGCCGGATCGGCCTCGGCCACCTTGGCGCCGCCGCGATAGATGTCGAAATGGCCGACATCGTCGATGTAGTTCGGTCCCGTGCGCCGCGCCAGCCCGCCGAAGGCGAGCCGGTAGTCGCCGATCTCGACGCTCTCGCCCGGACGGATGGTCAGGACCTTCTCCTCCTCGAAGGCGGAGACGGCGACAATGCCGAGCAGCACGATACCGATGCCCGCATGACCCAGCGCCGTGCCCCAGGCGGAACCCGGCAGGCCGTAAAGCCGCGACAGGCCCTTCGACAGTCCCACATCGCGGAAGCGGGCCCGCGACAGGATTTCCGCCACCGCACCGCCGATCACCCAGGTGGCAAGGCCGATGCCGAGCGCCGCGAGGATCTTTTCCGTGCCCTGGATCCAGGCGGTCACCAGCGTCGCGGCGAGCACCAGGCCAAGCACCGCGTAAAGGCGCTGGCTGACAGCGGCGAGATCGCCGCGCTTCCAGGCGAGCAGCGGGCCGAACGGCATCGCCATCAGCAGCGGCACCATCAAGGGTCCGAAGGTCAGGTTGAAGAACGGCGGGCCGACGGAGATCTTCTCGTCCGTCAGCGCCTCCAGCGCCAGCGGGTAGAGCGTGCCCACCAGC
The DNA here is from genome assembly GCF_965276915.1 of Stappia sp. Taxonomy (GTDB): domain Bacteria; phylum Pseudomonadota; class Alphaproteobacteria; order Rhizobiales; family Stappiaceae; genus Stappia. The sequence continues at coordinate 2,474,423 of NZ_OZ255709.1, read as the reverse complement.
ACCGAGACGGCGGCGACCGTCAAAAGCAGGTTGTTGAGCATCAGCGCGCCCTCGCGGCTCACCGGTGCGAACAGCCCCCCCTGCTTGAGCAGCGGCGCGCGCCAGGCATAGAGCGCCAGCGATCCGCCGATGAAGGCGACGAGAATGCCGAGGATGAAGGTGCCGCGCAGGGGATCGGTGGCGAAGGCATGGACGCTGGTCAGAACGCCCGATCGCACCAGGAAGGTGCCGAGCAGCGACAGCGAGAAGGTCAGGATGGCGAGCAGCACCGTCCACACTTTCAGCGCGCCGCGCTTTTCCATGACGATGGCCGAATGCAGCAGCGCCGTGCCGGCGAGCCAGGGCATGAACGAGGCGTTCTCGACCGGGTCCCAGAACCAGTAGCCGCCCCAGCCGAGTTCGTAATAGGCCCAGTAGGAGCCCATGGCGATGCCCAGCGTCAGGAACATCCAGGCCAGCAGCGTCCAGGGCCGCACCCAGCGCGCCCAGGCGGCGTCGACACGGCCGAGCAGCAGCGCCGCGATGGCGAAGGAGAAGACGATGGAGAAGCCGACATAGCCGATGTAGAGCAGCGGCGGATGGATGGCGAGGCCGACATCCTGCAGGATCGGGTTGAGGTCGTTGCCCTCGATCGGCGCCGGCGACACCCGCAGGAACGGGTTGGAGGTCGCCAGCATGAACAGCAGGAAGGCGGCCGTCACCCAGCCCTGCACGCCCAGCGTCGCGGCCCTGAGGTCAGCCGGAATGTTGCGGCCGAAGGCGGCGACCAGCGCGCCGAACAGGGTCAGGATCAGCACCCAGAGGAGCAGGGAGCCCTCGTGGTTTCCCCACACGCCGGTGATCTTGTAGAGGTCGGGCTTGGCCGAGTGGGAGTTCTCGATGACGTTGAGCACCGAAAAATCGGAGGTCACATAGGCGTGGCTCAGGGCCGCGAAGGCGATACCGACCAGCAGGAACTGCATTCCCGCAACAGGCGGCGCCACCGCCATCAGGCGCCGGTCGCCGGAAACAGCGCCCCAGACCGGCACGACGCACTGCACCAGCGCCAGCACGAAGGCGAGGATCAGCGCGAAATGTCCGAGTTCGGTGATCATGGCCGGTTCTCTCCCTCGTCGTCGCGACGCCGTTGGGCCCGGCAGCCTTTCCGGCCCGGGCCGCCTTGACGGCCGGTTATTCCTTGCCCTGCCACACGCCCTTGCCCTTGAGCGCGTCGGCCACTTCCTTGGGCATATAGTTCTCGTCGTGCTTGGCAAGCACGTTGTCGGCATAAAACAGCCCGTCCGGCTTCATCACCCCCTCGGTGACCACGCCCTGCCCCTCGCGGAAAAGGTCCGGCAGCAGGCCGACATAGACCACGTCGACGCTCTCCACCGTATCCGTCACCGAAAAGCGGACCTCGGCGTTCTCGCCGCGCGTGACGCTGCCCTCGGCCACCAGCCCGCCAAGCCGGATGCGCTGGCCGTCGGGGATCGTCCTGGCCGCGATGTCGCTCGGGCTCTGGAAGAAGACGATCTGGTCGTTGAGCGCGAAAAGGATCAGGCCGACCGCCACGGCCAGCACCGCGCCGGCGGCGGCGATCATTGTCAGGCGTCGTTGCTTGCGTGTCATCTTGCTATCTCGTTCCGGCCGTTTCCGGCAGGCGCACCCGCTCCCCGCAGGGCCCGCGACCCGCCGCTCACGATCCCTCTCCCAGGTCGCGGGCGAGGCTCTTCACCTGCGCCACCGCGGCCGGATCATCCTTCAGCGCCTCGCCGGCGCGCGCAATGACCTGGCGCAAACGCTCCGTGTCGCCAAGCACCGCCAGCGCCCGCATCAGCTGCAACCATTCCTCGGTCGAGCCGCCATCGGCGGCAAGCCGCGCGTCGAGCCCGTCGACCATGGAACGGATCATCGCGCCGCGATCCTCCGCCGCCATGCCCTCGGCCGCCTGCACGTCCTCGCGGGAGGGGCCAGCAAGGGGCGCGCCGGCAGGCGGTGCCTCGACGCCCAGCTTCGCCAGTTCCATGCGCACGGCCTCGGCCCATGCCTCTCCGCCGCTGGCGTCCTTCAAGAGGTCCTGCCAGGCTGCGATCGCCGCCTCGCGCCGGTTCTCCTGGGTGAGCGCCAGCGCCAGGAAGAAGCGCGGCTTGACCGCCTCCGGGTCGAGCGTCACGGCCCGTTCGAACGCGGCATGCGCCTCGGCGCTCACAATTCCGTTATTGGCGACCACGAGGGCCTCGCCCCGGTCGGTCTCGCGGCCGACATCGGGACCGAGCAGGCGGATCGCGGCCGCGTAGGCGGCGGCGGCATCCTCGGGCCGGCCGAGCCGCATGTAGACCGGCGCCAGCACGTCCCAGCCGCGGCCGTCTTCCGGGTCCTTCGCCAGATGCTGCTCGACCCGGGCGACCAGTTCGGGCAGAGACCTGTCCTGCGCGGGAGCCTGCAGGCGCGCGACGAGCGGCTGGTCGGGAATGTCGGGAGCGCCGAAGGCGAGATAGGCGCCGATCGCGGCGAGCGGAACGAGGACAATCGCCAGCACCTGCACGGCGCGCAGCCGCAGCCGTCCGCCGTCTCCCGGTTCCGCCGTCTCGCCCCGGGTCGCGGCCTGGTCGGCGGCGATCAGCCGGCGGGCGATTTCCGTGCGCGCGGCCACGGCCGCCTCCTTGGAGATCAGGCCCCGATCGAGATCGCGCCCGACTTCGTCAAGCTGCGCCTTGTAGACCTCCGCGTCATGGGCAGCGCCTGCGCGCGCCTGCGCGCGCCCGGCGCGGGCCAGAGGCACGAGAACGGCAAGCGCTGCCAGCACGGTCAGAAGGGAGAAGGCAATCCACATCGTCATAAGGGGGATATAGACCGCGCCTTGCCGGTTTCCGCAAGTGGAAGCCGCCTGTGACAGGGGGTCGCGCCGGGCACACCGGTCAGGAGGCGGCCTGCCTGGCCTCGGTCTTCGGGGTCAGGGCGGCCTTGCGGCTGCGGCGCAGCTGGTCGGCATAGTCCTTGCCGTAGAAGTCCTCGCACAGGTCGATGGCGACATCGACGGCGACCAGGTGCGCCTTGCGCTCGGCGCCCTTGGATTCGGACAAGGCCTGGAGCAGCGCCCGCGTCTTGATCTCCAGCGACTGGTCGAGCGCCAGGCGCGTGCGCGCCGTGATCTCGTTGACCGCAAGGCTTTCGGCCACATCGCGCATCTTGTTGACGAGCATGACGCCGCGATGCGCTTCCTCGAGCAGCAGCACATCGACATCCGGCTCGCCGTCGGCACCGATCTTCGGCACCGTGAGGGCGCGGCGGATATTGCCCATCGTCGCCTCGAGCTCTCGGGTGACAAGGTTCGACAGGGCGCGGCGGGTTTCGGCAACGCGCTTTTGCCAGGCCGGCTTCTCGGCCAGGTCGAACTGCCGGTCGAGCACCTTGACCAGCCGCGAATAGGCGTTGATCGCGGTCGACAGCTCGCGGTTGGTGCAGCTGCCGCAGGCGATGCCGGAAAACCGCTCTACCTCCGACAGCGCCATCTCGGCGAAGACGGCATAGGGGCTCGCGGCGATCTTGCGGATCGACATGGATCCGGCAAGCGCGGCGGCAAGCGACAGCATCGATTCCGGCGCCTCGACCCGGTTCAGGACGATGGCCCCGACCAGGTGCTTGTGATCGGGATGACGGTCGGCGACGGCCTTGATGCGCACGAGCGACGGGCTGCCCGTCTTGAAGTCCCATTCGGTCAGCCGTTCGGGCAGGCTTTCGCGCAAGGCGTCGAGCCACCCCATCTCCACGATGGCGGCGGCAACATCCTCGAGGTCGCGCAGCGCCCGTTCGCCGCCCACCAGCATGCAGATCTTTTGATGCGAACGGTCGTCCGCATGGGCCTCGGCAAGAGCCTTCTGCAGCGGTTGCAGGACATGGCGGCGCAGGCCTGCGGCCATCTCCACCACCTCGTCCGGCTCGGTCTCGAGGCGGCGCGAAAGTTCCGTTGCGACCGAAACCCGGTCCGGCGCGATGTCGCGGGCGATCCAGGTCCAGATCAACGGCAGGCTGGCGCGGGTGATACGGCCGGGTTCCTTGGCCGGCAGCATCTCGCTGAGCAGCAGGTCCTCGACCGGCACGAAGAACAGCCTTTGCAGCCAGTTCTCGCGCGGCTCGGAATCGAGGACGACACCGCAGCTGCGCCGGGCGGCACTGACGCAGGCGCCCAGAATGAGGTCGAGATGAGGGTCGTCGGAACCGCGCGCACGCGCGCTTTCGAGCCCGCGCAGCAGGGTCTGCACCGCGCGCGGAGACAACGCATCCAGATAGGAGCGGATTTTTTCAGTCAAATGGTGCCGATCAGGCATCAGTCCGCGCTCGACAAGGGATGAAAACACACTGTCGAAATCATCGCAGAAAAGGATTAATCGAATCTTGGCAACGGATTGAGAGAAACACCGAGGATCGGCGGCCAGGCCCGGCCGACCCTGCGTCAGGTCAAACGCCCCCTTGGGGCGCGGACCGTCAGGTGATCGGCTGCCAGCCGCCATCATCTGCAAGACAGGCGGATCCGCGCATCGAGCGCTCGCTCTCGCCGACGACGACCACATGGGTGTAGTCGCGGCAGACGATGTTGTTGACCTGGTAGTTCGGGCCAGTGACAACGCGGCCGCGCGTGCCGTTGCCGCGATTCTGCCACTCGACGGTCTCGCCGGTGCGGTTGGTGCGCAGCGCCCCGCGCCAGGCGGTCGCAGCCGCGCGCCGGTCGTCGACAGACAGGCCCTTGCCGGCTTCCGAGCGCATCAGGTCGGCAAGCACGACATCGGCCTCGGACTGCGGCACGGCGGCGGCGCTGAAGGCGCTGCCGAACAGGCTGCCTCCAACGACGACCGGGCCGCTGTCGACATTGCTGCTGGTGCCGCAGGCACCCGTCAGCATCGCGGCCGCCACCACACTCGCCAGCCTGAAGGCTTTCATTCCTCGCACCCGCCCTTGCCTCTTTCGTTTGCATGTTGCGTGTCGATCACGTCATGCAAAACCCGCAACCGCCTCAAAAGTTCCGCCGACCCGGATCCGCACCGCCGGGAATCCGCAATCCGCGCCTTGCCGGCGCGCACGGATCGCCGGAACCGAATCTAGCCAATCGGGCGGGAAACGCCAACCGGGAGGAAGGGTCGGCCCGAGTGAATGTGAAACAAGGTTACACATGCCTTTGTGGCCGAACTGCGTCTCGTGCCGGGCGTCCCGACAGCATTTTCGCCGCACTGCAACCTGCATCCGGGCGGCCCTCACAGGGCCGGCAGGACAAGCCGCGCGGCAAGCCCTCCCGTGCGGGCCTTCGACAGCGACAGGTCGCCCCCGTAGAGCCCCGCCAGGTCGACCACGATGGACAGTCCGAGCCCGGTTCCCGGCACCGTCTCGTCGAGCCGGCGGCCGCGCTTCAGCGCCTCCGCCCGTTCCTGCGCACCGAGCCCGGGGCCATCGTCCTCGATGGTCACCACGACCCGCTCTGCCGTCGCTCCTTCCCCTTGCGGCGCGACACTGACGCGCACCCGGGAGGACGCCCACTTGCAGGCATTGTCGATCAGGTTTCCGGCCATTTCCTCCAGATCCTGTTCCTCGCCGCGAAAGCGGACCTGGCTTTTCATGTCGAGGGAGATATCAAGGTCGCGATCGCGGTGGATACGGCTCATCGCCCGGATCAGGCGGGCCAGCACCGGCTCGACATCGCAGGAGACGCCGATGACGCGGCGCTGCGCCGCCATGCGGGCGCGTTCAAGGTGATGATTGACCTGGCTGCGCATCAGTTCGGCCTGCTCGCCGACCTTGCCGGCGAAGGGGGCGTCCTGTCCGCGCACCTCGTTGACGATCACGCTGAGCGGCGTCTTCAGCGCATGCGCCAGGTTGCCGACATGGGTGCGGGCGCGTTCCACCACCTCCCGGTTGGAACGCACCAATGCGTTGAGCTCGACCGCCAGCGGCCGGAGCTCCGGCGGCAGGTCCTCGTCGACGGTCTGCGCGTCGCCGCGCCGGACGGCGGCCAGCGAGGCGCTCAAGGTCGCCAGCGGCCTGAGGCCGACCCGCACCTGCAGGAAAATGGCCCCGACGAGCCCCAGGCCCAGAACCAGCAGCGTCAGCGCCACCTGGCCGGCGAAATCGCTCTCGCGTTCACGCAGCTCGTCCGTGTCGCCGGCAACCGCGATCCGGTAGGCGGCGGCCTCGCCGAAGATGATCGTGCGCTGCAGGGCGCGCAGCTCGGCCGAGCGCGGACCGCCGATCACGGATTTCAGCACCTCGCCGGGTTCCGGTTGCGGCAGCTCGAGACGGTCGCCAAGCAGCGATTCGGACGAGAACAGCACCTCGCCGGTCTCCGCCTGCATCACCATCCAGTACCAGCCGGAGGCGGGCAGGTCGAAGCGCGGGTCGCCCAGATTGCCGGGCACGGCGGGCGAACTCGGCGTGCCGGCCGCCATCTCGCCGATAATCGCCTTGAGATAGACGTCGAGCCTGGCGTCGAACTCGCGCTCGCTCGCCTCGCGGTAGAGCGTCACCAGAACGAAACCGGTGACGAGGAGCGCCACCAGCGACCACAGCGCCGCGACCATGATGAGCCGTGTCGCGATCGACCGGTTGGCGCCACCCCTTGCCGGCGCGCGCGGTGCCTCCCGGCTCGCGTCCTGCGTCCCCTCCGCTCCCGGCGAGACGTCAGGCATCGGGCTCGCCGATGCGGTAGCCCAGGCCGCGCACGGTCTCGATCAGGTCGCTGTCGAGCTTCTTGCGCAGGCGTCCGACGAAAACCTCGATCGTGTTGGAATCGCGGTCGAAGTCCTGATCATAGAGATGCTCGATCAGCTCGGTGCGCGACACCACCCGGCCCTTGTGGTGCATCAGGTAGGAGATCAGGCGGAACTCGTGCGAGGTCAGCTTGATCGTCGATCCGTCCTTGGTCACCTTGCCGGCGCGAATGTCGAGACGGAACGGGCCGACGGCAATCTCGTTGCTGGCATGGCCTGCCGCGCGGCGCAGCAGGGCGCGCAGCCGCGCCACAACCTCCTCCATGTGGAAGGGCTTGGCGACATAGTCGTCGGCACCGGCATCGATGCCGGCAACCTTGTCCGACCAGCGGTCCCGGGCGGTGAGAATCAGCACCGGCATCAGGCGGCCGTCGCGGCGCCAGCGCTCCAGCACCGACAGCCCGTCGAGCACCGGCAGGCCGAGATCGAGCACGACCGCGTCATAGGGTTCGGTATCGCCCAGAAAGTGGCCTTCCTCGCCGTCATGGGCGGTGTCGACCACATAGCCGGCCTCGCCCAGCGCCTCGCAAAGCTGCCGGTTGAGGTCCTTGTCGTCTTCCACCACGAGCAGTCGCATGCGTTCGGTCGTCCTTTGATGGCAGGAATTGGCGGAAAGGCCGGGCGGGCCTCAGCGGAGCACCTGGCCGGAGCGGGCATCGATGACCTGGTTTGCGACGCGTCCGCCCGAGAGCACGGACAGGACATAGACGAGGCGCCCGCCCTCACGGCACAGTTCGGCGCGCACGATCTCGCCACTGACGGCCCCGGCGACGCTGCCGAGCGGGCGGGCCTCGCCGCTTTGCACGGCGGCGCGGGCCTGCTGCTGGCTGAGGCACTGGGCCGAGGCCGCCGTCGCCGGAACGACAAGCGCCAGTGCCAGCGCGAGGATCCGCGCGCCGCGTCGAAAACCGGACGCCGTGCCGGTGAATATGGGTGTGTGCCTGACCATGCCCGATCCATATCGCGATGCGCCTGAATAGCACATGAACGCATCGCGCAGGAACCTGAGGGTTTCGCGCCCGCTCACCCCTTGTCGGACCATCCCGCGCGCGCCGCCCGCACCGCGCCCTGCACCCCGTCGACCAGGAACAGCGACAGGAGGATGCCGCCGGCCCATTCATCGAGCGGCGGCGGCAGGGCGGCGACATCCCAGTCGAAGGACAGGATCGAGTCGGCGATCACCGCGCTCCACCACAGGCCGAGCGGCAGGACGAAGAGCAGCCGCCCGAGCCGGGCGGCGGAGAGAAAATGCCCCTGCTCGGCGATCAGCACCGCGCGGGCATGGGCGCGCGCCTCGATCTCGCCGCGGATTGCCTGGCCCGCCAGGTCGGCCGATATCCGCGCGGTCTCGGAGCGCTCCGCGACGCGGTTCTCGAACACCTTGACCAGCGCCGCCAGCAGCGGTCCGGCGAGGAACCCCAGCAGCGCGCTCATCGCGGCCGCCCCGGACGCGCTTCTCGCCGCCAGCCGGCGGGTGCGCCGGTGACATGGCGCAGCACGATATTGGCAAGGTTGACCGCCACCACGATCCACAAGGCCCGGTGCGGCCCCAGCGCTGCCGCCCAATCGACCTCGCCAAGGAACCTGAGCGCCTCCAGCGCCACGATCCCGGCGGCCGTCAGGGCGTTGACGGCAAATGTTCTCCATCCGCGCATGCGACATGCTCCTTCCACCTGAGTGCACCGACCTGAAACCGGCCGGTCAGCCCGCCCGGTCCCTGCTTTGATCCGGTCGTTGATTTTGGTGATGGCGACCGGCGAGCAGGAGCCCGGCCGCGACGATTGCCGCAACACCGACGGCGACGGCGATCCACCACAGCGAGATGCCCTCGCCCTGCGCCGCTCCCGCCAGGCCAAGCGCGGAGACCAGCGCTGCGAGCAGCCCGCGACGTGCACGGGCCGGCCGGCTCACGGTCTCGGGCGCAGGAACGAAGGTGTCCGGTTCATCGCCGCCATCGCCATAGTCGCCGGAGAGCAGCAGCGCCGCCTCCTCGCGGCGGCGGCGCACGAGGCCGGCCAGCCGCCGGCCGCCGGCGGTGTTGTAGTTGGCGCCGAGGATCTCCGCGGCGCCGCGCATGTCGCCCGCCTTCAGCGCCCGCGCCCAGCGCCATCCGAGCGCCCGGGGTCCGAGGTTGAAGACGACCGAACAGGCCGCGTCATGCCGGTGCTGCGGCAGTTCGCCGAGTTCCCGCGTGACGGCCGCGCCATATTCCCCGTCGACAAGCCGGCGCAGCAGCGCATCCGCCTCGCCCCGTTCCAGCCGGTCTCCGGGGGCCAGCGCCCGGCCGTGCCGGTCGCGCCAGAAGGCGGAGAAGACACGGCTCGCCATCGTAAAGCCGTAGCCGATGGTCAGCACGCCGACCGGGTCGCGATAGGCCCTGGCGACGAAACCCTCGTGCCGGGCGATGAAGGCAAGCCCCCTGTCGCTGATGCGCATGGGTTTCTCCCTGTCTTGCTGGACGTGAATCAGGCGGAGAGATCGAAGGTCCCGGGCGCGCCCGGACCGACAACGGCGGAGATCTGACGAACGCGCAGCCGGAACGCCTCCTGCAGCACACCGAAGGCGGCCAGTTCGTCGGCCACCGCCAGCGTGAATTCGGACAGGTCCGTCTCGCGCGTGATGACGACGGCCCCGCCCGGATCGAGCAGTTCGGCGAGGTAGGCCTCGCGTTCCTCGCCAAGCGGCACCTCGCCCTCGCGCCAGCCGTCGCCGCCAATGCGCGTGCGGCGGATCCAGGTGAAGCGCGCCTCGCCGCCGGAGAGCCGTTCCGCCCACGCATGCACCGGGGAAAACGGCAGGAGCCCGCGCGCCCCGGCGCTATGGTCGATGTCGGCCCGCGCCGGACTGTCGAGCGGCTGGCCCGCCGGCACCAGCGCGTGGGTGAAGGCAAGGCCGATCTCGTCGAGCGTCAGTGGCAACGGCGTCAACGCGTCGTCGACCAGCACCGCACGGCTGCCGGCCGGCGTCATCCGCGCGGCCGCCGCCTCCGTTCCCTGCTGGCCGCGCAGCAGCATGGTCAGCGCATAGCGGCGCGGGCCGACAAGCTGCGCCTGCGCGAACTGGACGATCTCGATGCCGCCATCGGGCGCCAGGACGGCAAGGGCATTGGCGCCCGCCAGAACCGCATCCTCGGTGACGGAAGAGAGCGTGCCGCCGGTCACCTCGATCTCGATTTGCCCGGCCCGGTCCCAGATCGCGACCGGCCCCGGAGCAAGGTCCTCGACAAGCGTGCCGGTCAGGGCCGGCTTCTCGACCCGGGCCAGCAGCGTTTGCGGCACGCCGTCGCTTGCCCGGTAGACCTGCACCGCGCCCGGCCAGGGCGCGACGAAGGCCGCGATCCGGGGTTGCTGCGGCGCCTCGTCGCCCGGCATCGGCGGCAGGTCGAGGATCAGTGCATCGGCCCGGCCGGCAACCGCCGTGATGCTGCGCGGCCGCGCTTCGCCGCCGACGGCCCGCGCCCTCAAGGACGGGGGCCGGCGCACGGACCGCGCCACGATGCGGCGCGCCTCGCCCTCTTCCACCGCCTCGATGCGCACCTCCAGCGTTTCCGCCTGCCCTGTCAGCGGGTCCGCCACCAGCCGGGTCACATCGCCCGGCTCCAGCGCGATGCTGCCTGGCGGCAGGGCGAAGCGCACCTCCTCGCGCTCGGCCCAGCGCCGGACCAGCAGTCTTTCCGCAAGGCTCGACGCCAGCGCCGGATCGAGGCTTGCGGCCAGATCGATTTCCTCCACCCGCCTGCCATTTCCGGCGATCTGGCCGGCGATGCGGCGCGAGGAGACGACGAAACGCCGGTGCTCGCGCACCGGATCGCGCGCCGCGATCCTGACCTCGGCCGGCATCTCCGCTTCCTGCGCGCGGCGCAACCCGGTCGCCGCCCGCCCGTCCGCGCCCGCGACAATCTCCCCTGCCCCGAGATCCGCAAGCGCGGGGCTCCACGCCGGCACGAGCGCCAGGTCCGTTCCCCTGTCGACGGCGACCGCGCCATGCGCCTCGACGAGCGGGGCCAGCACGTCGCGCAGCCGCACCGGCCCGGCGACGGCGATCCCGTCAAGCGTGCCCGGCAGGCCGGTGCAGTCGAGAATGTCTCCGGGCAGGCCGAAATCGGCGGCAAGCCGGCGCGCAAGCCCGGCCAGCGACATGCCGCCGAGCCGGCCGTTCAGCCAGTGGCCGGCGCGCCAGTTGCCGCCGTCGGCCCAAATGTCCGTCTGCGCGGGAAAGGCGGGATAGGGCCGGGCATCCCAGGCCCACAGATAGATGTGGTCCGGATCCACCATCGGCCTGCCATAGAGCGGCGACACCGGATTGTATCCGGGCAGGACTGCGGGATGCGCGCCCGACCAGTGACCGATGACGGCCTCCAGCGCGCGGCGCTGGACGAGGTCGTCGCGGCCGCCGTCGGAAAAGCGCGGCCAGGCGGATTCCGACGACTTGGCATCGTAAAAGACGTTCGGCTGGTTGGCGCCGAAGGTGATCGCCGGCACGCCAAGCTCGGTCAGCCAGACCGGTTTGGAACGCGGGATCCAGTCCGTCGCGGCTCCGACCTCGACGCCGCCGGACCGTTCGACATGGGCGTTTTCCCACCAGCCGGCGATGTCCTTGGCGCGGTAGACCCAGGGCTTGCCATGGGCCCCGTCGGTGATCGGCGTGCGCGTTCCCGCCCGCCGGTCGGCCTCGCTTGCATAGTACCAGTCGAAATCCTCGCCGCCGGCAACCGCCGCCGCGAGCGGCGTGAGCGCATGCGGATCGGTCTCCCCGTCCGGGTCGCCCTCCTCGCGCCGGTCGGCGAGCGGAAAATAGGCATCGATGCCGACCGCGTCGATCGCCGGATCGGCCCAGAGAGGATCGAGCGGAAAGCGCAACTCGCCGGGTGCGGGCTGATGCGCGCCGTATTCGCTCCAGTCGGCCGCATAGGTGATCTTCGCGCCCGGCAGGATCGCCCGCACCTCGCCGGCCAGCTCCCGCAGCACCTCGACGAAGGGATGCCGGCCAGTTGCATCCGACAGGCGCGTCAACCCGCGCATTTCCGAACCGACCAGAAACGTGTCGACCCCGCCGGCCGCCGCCGCAAGGTTGGCGTGATGCAGGACGAACCGCCGGTAGGACCATTCGTGCGGCCCCAGATAGAGCACGCCCGAGGACTGCGGCAGGAAATGCGAGGGCTCGGCAGTGCCGGTGAAAGCGGCGATCTCGCTCGCCGCCGCTTCCGTCCCTTCGCTCGTTCCGGGCAGGCCCGGGGCCACCTCGCCGGTGATCCGACCGCGCCAGGGGTGGGCTGCCTGTTCGCTCTCCCCATAGGGATCGGGCAGTCCGTTTGCCGGCGGCACGTCCATCAAGAGGAAGGGATAGAGCGCCACTTCAAGGCCGCGCGCCTTGAGATCCGCAATCGCGGCGATGACGCTTGCATCCGACGGCGTGCCGCCATAGGCGGGCACCCCTTCGTGACGGCTCACCTCCTGCGCGGTCGATCCGTTGAGGCCGGAAACGCCCCAGCTCGCTCCTTGCGTCTGGCGGCCGCGCGTCTCGACTTTCGGGCGAATGGCGCAATGGCCGGCGCGCAGGTCGTCTGCGAACCACGCGACCACCAACGCCACCCGCCGGAGGTTCGGGCACAGCGCCTGCAGCTCGTCCATGGAGGCCGCCCAGTTGCTCGGCGCGTGCAGCACCTGCCGGTTGGCGCTTTCCGAGACGCCCGGTCGCACCGTCCAGGTAACGGGCGCCGGTTCGTAGACGAACTCGCCGGCGCCGGGGATGATCGTCACCGCGCGCACCAGGTCTTCAAGCTCTTCGGCGGCGCGGATCACCTCGAAGGTCAGCTGCGGCAGCCGGTCGCCGAAGGCGTCCAGCGGCAATCGCTCGAAGACGACATAGGCCGTATGGCGATAGGCCGGCGTCTCGCCCTGCAGCGCCGCGATCAGCGGATCGGGCGGCTGGTCGGCCTCGCCCCTGTGGATGCGCCAGGTGACGCCGGTCATGTCCATCGGCTTGCCGTCGGCCCAGACCGTGCCGACATGCGAGACCGGACCGGCACACAGCGCCACCGCGAAGCTGGCGAAATAGCGGTAGCTGCGCACCGTCGTGCTGCTGCCGCCCCCGCCCTTGCCGCCGCTTCGTTCCTCGCGCACTTCCTCCTCGAAGCGCGTCGCCCAGATCACCTGACCGGCCAGCCGCACCCGGCCGTGCACCATCGGCAGCGGCGCTCCTTCCGTGGAGGACTGCACGGCAAGTTCGTCGAGCCTGCGCCCCTCGACGGTGCGGTTTGAGCCGAACAGCCGCTGGTCGAGCACGGAGCCCGCGATGGCACCGGCTGCCTGCCCGATCAGGGCGCCGGTGCCACCAAGAAGCGCACCGCCGATGGCCTTGCCGGCGGCCGCGAGGATCAAGGTTGCCATGTGTCCACCCCGGGAAAGGAGAAGGCAGCAGCGATGCGCCCGCGCCAGGCCGGCACCAGCGGGCTCTCGCTGACCGCCACGCCCTCATAGGCATGGATGACGCAGGCATCGCCCGTAAGCGGCGCGCACGAGAGGATCCCCGCATGCTTGACCGGCGCGCCGGCGCGCCAGCGGAACAGGAGCACATCTCCCGGCCCCGCCCGGGCCGGATCGCTTTCGCGCATGTGGCGGCGGGCAGCGGAAAGGAAGCTCTCGCGCGGATCGGCCTCGGCCCAGTCGCGGCTATAGGGTGGCGGGGTTTCCGGCTCGTCCCCGTAGAGCGCCCGCCAGACGCCGCGCACGAGGCCGAGACAATCGGCGCCCGCGCCCTTGCAGCTCGCCTGGTGACGATAGGGCGTGCCGATCCAGTCCCGCGCCTCGCGCAGGATGTCGTCGCGTGTGATCATGTGACTGCCTCCCGGTTTCCGCCGGCGTCAGCGCACCAGCGTGCCGCCGTCGTTTTCGGCCGCCCCGCGCTCGGGATAGGCGAGCGCCCGGTCGGCGCCGGGCATGTGGGGGAAACCCTGGAAATTCGATCCGTTGCCGAATTTCTCCCGGCAGGTGGCGAAGCGCTTGTCGCAGCCGGCGGAAAGCCGGACGCCGGCTCCCGCCTGCGGGACGCCGGCCAGCGGCGCGATCAGGCCGATGCGGCGGACGCCGTCCTCGACCCTGTCCGAGACGATCTCGCCGCGCGCGCCGGCAAGCGGCCCGTCGAGCATCTCGAGCATGCCGCCGGCGAACCAGTCGGCCGCCGGTCCGGCGATGCCCGCGATACGCAGCCGGTCGCCACTGTCGGCGGCCGCCACCGTTCCGCTGAGACGAAATCCTCCGGCCGCAAGGTCCAGCGCGCAGCGCGTGTCGCCGAGATCGGCATCGCACAGATGCGAGAACACCCGCCCCTGCGGCTGGTCGAGCAGATGGGCAAGGCCGCGCAGTTCGGCGCGAAAGGCATTGCCGGCGCGGCTCACCTCGCCGATGACCGCGCGCCTGAGCAGCATGCGCGCCCCGGTATTCGTCCAGTCGACCAGGAAAATCTCGACCCGCGCCCCGTCCCAAAGGCCTCCGGAAAGATCCGCCTCCGAGATGCGCTCGGAGGCGAGGATGCCGGTCGCCTCGGAGCTGCCGGAGGCGAAATCCGGCTCCAGCGTCGTCGCGCTTGCCTCGAAGCCGAGCTCCGGGCGGAACGTCGTCCCGTCGAAGGAGAGCATCCGGTCATGATCGGTGAAACCGAGCACCGTTCCCTCGCGCCGCGTCAGCCGCCAGCAGGTGGCAAGCGTGGTCGCCGGGCCGGCAAGCGCGCCGGCAAGAGCCGCCGGGATCTCCTTCATGCGCCGCCCTCCTGCAGGGGATCGATCTCCACCAGCGGGATGGTCGGCGCCCGCCCCGCCTCGAAATGGGTGAGACTCAAATCCAGCGTGTCGGTGTCGAAGCGCACCGGCACGTCGAAGCGAAAGCCGGCGCTCACGCCCTGCCCGGGCGCCGGAGCAACAGACAGCGTCACCGTTCCGCTCGCCGTGTCGCAGGTGAAGTCCGGGCCCTCGGCGAGTTCCGCACCGTCGACCGCAACGCGCACCGTGCCGGCCACCGGCTTGGCGATGCGCCGCACATGGACGAGCACGCCCGTGCCGTAGGTCTTGGCGAGAAGAAACTGCGTCCGCGTCCCGTCGCCCTCGCCGAGCAGGCAGTCGCCGGCCGCGACCGCGTTTCCGGTTGCGGGCGAGGCATGATCGAAGGGATCGCGAAAACGAAAGCCCGTCAGGCGGCCGCGCACACGTTCGAAAAAGGCGGCCACCGTCTGCAGGTCGGCCAGCGAGGCGACGCCGGTCCCCGCATCGTAGCGCCGCCAGGACCCGGCCCTTCGCGCGTTGCGCATCTCCGCGCCGGAGGCAAGCGTCACCACCTCCGTACGCCATTGCGGCCCGCCGCTCGCGCCGAAGGCGACCGACAGCGGAAACCGCTCCTCGATGAAGCCCGGCGTCATCGCGCCGCACCCGCCGGGTAAATCGCCTGCCGTTTGATCTCGCTCAAGGCAGCCTCGTCACGGGCCGCGCAATGTCGGCTCAACAAAGGAGGTCTAGCGGACATGTCTCATGTTCCCCACGAATTGCACGAGGAATTCCCGGACGCCGCCGACGCGCTGCATGCGCTGAAGACGACGAACGCCCATTTCACGCGGCTCGCCGACAACTATCACGCGGTCAACCGCGAGATTCACCGGATCGAGACGCAGGTTGCCCCGGCCTCCGACGAGGCGCTGGAGGAGCTGAAGAAACAGCGCCTTCATCTGAAGGACGAAATTGCGGCGATGCTTGCCGCTGCCTGAAACGCCGGTGCCCGAGCCCCTCCTCTTCGGGCCCGACGTCAAAGCCCGCGCCGTCCCCGTCCGACGGCGCGGGCTACCATTGTCGCGATCTGCCCCTCCGATCTTGCAAAGCTCTCCGCATCGCGCGTTTCCACGTTGAAGACGATCTGCGGCGCGCCCGAAGCCCCGCCCGCGGCAACGCCAAGCCGGCCGCTCGCATCGCGCGACAGCGGCAGCACGGCTTCCGCCCCCGCCTCCCCCATCAGGCCCGTCCCGCCACGCGAACCGGGCAGCGGAAAATATCCCGGTGCCGCGACCACACCGCCCTTGGCGAAGGGCGTGACGCCGCCCGCACCCGAAACCGCCCCGAACAGCCGGCCAACCAACCCGGACAACCCGCGCGAAAACCCCTGCTCCAGCGGTGCCAGCGCCGCCGACAGGGCCCGCCCGGACAGGGAGAGCGCGGCCGAGCGCAGCACCTGTTCCAGCGAGCGCCCGTCGACCAATGCCTGACGCAATCCGGTCGAAAGCACGCCGGCCGCCGCGCGCGAGGCCTCGCGGACATCCTCCATCGCCAGTCTCAGCCGCTCCGCCTCGTCGCCGGCAGCCGTGAACCCGTCCGTTTCATCGCGTCCGGTCATCGCCGGTTCCTCCCTCTGTCCCCACCTCGTCCGGAAAGCGGCGCATCAGCGCCGCAAGCTCCGGCCGCGCCAGTCGTCCCGCGCCCGGTCCAGGCCGCATGCCAAGGCCGGCAAGGGCTGCCGCGACCTCGCGCGGCGTCGCCTTCCAGAAGGCTTCGGGCGTCCAGCCCAGCCGGCCGAGACAGGCGCCCATGACAGCGTCCCAGGGAAAGGCCTCAGGCATCGGCATCGCTGGGGCCGCCCTGCTCGTTGCTGTCCTTTGTGCCGGCATCGAGAAACGTCGCGCGCAGCAGGTCGGCCGCCAGCCGCGCCATTTCCGGCACGCCGCCGCCGAACCGCGCCCGCGCCACCTCCCCGTCGCTGAATTCCGCGCCGCCGCCGCGCAGGCCCGCGCCAAGAATGCGGGTGATGTCGCGCGCCGAGAGCCGTCCGCCGGAGAAACGCTCCGTCAGCGCGACCAGGTCCTCGGCGGCGAAGGCCTCCTCAAGCTCCGCCAGCGCGCCGAGCGTCAGCACCAGCACGTGCCGACGGCCCTCGATCGTCGCGTCTATCTCGCCCCGTCTCCGGTTGGCCATGGCTCAGTCCCCCGCGAAGGCGAGCTGGCCGGCCGATTCCAGCGCGATCTCGTAGGTCACCTCGCCGTCATGGGTGCCGGCATAGTCGAGCGTCACTACCTGGAACGGCCCGGTGATCATGCCGAAACCGGGGATCACCACCTGCCAGTCGCGGATCAGCCCGTCGAAGAACAGCCCCCGCACGGTCTCGTCCGCCGCCTGGTCGCGGAAGATGCCGCCGCCCGAAACGCCGGCCGAGCGGGTGCCGGCGCCGGCCAGCAGCTCGCGCCAGCGCCCGGCGCTGTCGGCATCGGTGATGTCGACGCTCGCCGCGTTGAGCGCAATGCGCCGGGCCCTGAGGCCCGCCATGGTGACGAAGCCCCCCGCACCACTCGCGTCGCATTTGAGTAGAAGGTCCTTGCCTGCCTGTGCGGCCATCACCGCCTCCTTGTATCTGCCCGGTTGAAGACGTGCCGTCGGCTCAGCCGGCCGGCTCGGTGACGACGCGCAGCCGCAGCCGCCCGCGCCATGTGCGCCCGTCGGCAAGCCGCTCCAGCCGCGTTTCGGGATCGCCCGCATTGACAAGCAGATGGCCGGACAGATGCGCGCCGAGCCCGGCGAGCGCCGTCCGCGCGCCGTCGAGGATCTCCGCCGCCTCGCCGCGTGCCGTCTTGCGCGAATGAACGAGGATCTCGACCTGCGACACCTCGCCCTCTTCCGGCACGGCGGCGAGCAGCCGTGTGTCGATCCGGCCGATCTCGACGAACGGATACGCTGCGGCGCGTGGTGCGCCGTCGTGGATTGCAGGCGGTACGGGCAAGGCCTGCAGGCCCGCATCCTGGCGCAGGCAGGCAACGAGCGCGCCGCGCAGCGCGGCGAGCGCGCTCACCGTCCCTCCTCCTGCAGCAGGCACAGCACCTGGCCGGTGCGCCGCGCGGCGCTGTCATCGACCGCCAGCACCTCGAAGACGCGGCCCTCGTCGCGCAGCCGCCATCCGCCGGAAATCCCGGTGCCGTGCCGCAACCGGCCGACATGGCTTGCAACGCCGTCGATCCGCCCGCCCGCCTGCCGCTCGGCAAGGCTCGCCGGGGCCAGCGCCACGAAGACGAGACCGGTATCGGCGAAAACGGTCTGCGCCTCGCCGTCCGCCGCCTCGATCCGTTCGGGCCGCTCCAGCCGCATCGCGCGGTCGAGCAGGCCCGCGCCGCCGCGCCCGCTCACAGCCGCAACGTCCGGTAGGAGGCGAGCAGAGCGGCGACCCCGGGCGGCGTACCGAGCGCACCGGGGTCCGCCATCGCCTCGCGATGCTCGAACCAGTGGGCGACGAGCAGCAGCACCGCATGGCGCAGCGGCTGCGGCACGGCAGCCGCGTCGCCTCCGTAGCCGGCGATGAAGTCGATCTCGATGCCGTTGAAGCCGGTCATCCCGGCGGGCGCCCCGGCCGCCACCTTCAGCCGGGGCGGTTCGGCCGCGCCATCCAGCCGGTAGACTTGCGGATCGAGCGCCACCGGCACCCCGTCCCCGTCATAGACCGTCACCGTCTCGACCGTCGCGACGGGCGCGACCGGCAGGCGCACGACGCGCCCCGGCGGCCAGGCGTCGAGATAGAGCCGCCAGCCTTGCGTGACCAGCGCCCGGCGCGTCGCCCGTTCCACCTGGGCGCGGGCGGCGGCGATCAGTCTCCCGAGGAGGCCGTCCTCGGCCTCGCCCGTCAGGCGCAGCTGCGCGCGCGCCTCCTCCAGCGTCACCGGCTCGCTCGCCGGCGGCGTCGTTACGATCGCGGTCATGACCGTCCTTCATCGCTTGCGTGGGTGTCGGGCAAATCGGCGGGAGATCCGGGCTTCCTGCCCCGACCTCCCGCCATGTTCCGCTCAGGCGGAGAAGGCGAGCAGCTTGATCGCGTCGAAATCCTGCATGCCGCCGCCGACGCGCTTGGTCGTGTAGAACAGCACGTAGGGCTTGGCCGAATAGGGATCGCGCAGGATGCGCACCCCGGTCCGGTCGACCACCAGATAGCCGCGCCGGAAGTCGCCGAAGGCGATCGCCGGCGCGTCGGTGGCGATGTCGGGCATGTCCTCGGCCTCGGTCACCGGGAAGCTCATCAGGGTCGCCGGAGCGCCGAGCGATGCCGGCGGCTGCCACAGGTAGTTGCCGTCGCCGTCCTTCATCTTGCGCACCGCCCCTTGGGTGCGACGGTTCATGACAAAGCGGGCGTTCTGCCGGTAGCCCGCCTTCAGCGCGTAGACCAGGTCGATCAGAACGTCGCCGGGAGCGGCGGCCGGGAACGCCCCGTCGACGCCGGTCGCCACATGGCCGAGACTGCCCCAGCTCCAGGAGGCCTCCGCCACGCTCGGATAATCGAGGAAGCCACGCGGCCGGTTGACGCCGTCGCCATTGACGAAGGCAGCGCCCTCCTGCTCGGCGAAGGCCAGTTCCACCTCCTCGGCGATCCAGGCGTCGACATCGACCGCCGCGTCGTCGAGCAGCGAGGCGGTCGCCGCCGGCATGGCGTAGAGCTCCATCGTCGGGAAGGAGAGTTCGGCGAGCGTCGGCGAGCCGGTCTCGGGCCGCGCCGCCGTTTCCGCCACCCAGCCCGATTGCGGGCCGGCGATCGAGAACGGCTTCTTGAAGACGCTGGCCGAGACCTGCCGGTTGCCGGCGATGGCACGGATCGGCGAGACGCTCGCCATGCGGCGCAGGATGCCGGCCTCCGTCTCCTCCGGCACCAGATAGCCGCCATCGGGATCGGAGCCGACGGACAGCGCCTTCTGCTCCAGCACCCGCAAGCCGTCCTCGCGGCCCTTGCGCATATAGGCCAGGAAAGCGGACTTGTGCTCGTCCGGCGCCCCGCTCGCCTTCTCCCCGCCCTCGCCGCGCGGCGGCCGCGCCGCCTTCAGCGCCAGCGTGTCGAGACGCTGCTGCTGGCGGTCGAGCGCGGCATCGATGCGGGCGAGCTTGTCGCCCGTCAGCGCATCGGCCGTCCCGCGCGTCTCGATCTCGGCCAACCGCTCGTCATTGACCTCGCGAAAGGCGGTGAAGGCGGCGCGCATCTCGTCGAGTTCGCGCCGCGTCGCCTCGTCCCCGGTCACCGCCTTGGTCTCGGGCGCCTGCAGGGCGGTGGCCGGTGCCGGCCGGCTGTTGCTGTCACTCATGGTCGAATGCTCCGTTCTCGGATGGTCGGTTGCAAAAGGGAAGTTCGGTTCAAGCGTGCAGCGGCGACGGTCCGCCGCCGCCGGCTGCGGCACCGCCGGGCCGCGCGTCGAGGCGCGCCAGCGGATGCAGCGGGAAGGTCACCAGCGACACTTCCCAGAGATCGATGTCGTGGATCCGGCGGATGCCGGTTGCCGGGTCGCGGCGGGCCGAGCGGGTGCGAAAGCCGATGGAGAGCCCGTCGAGCGCGCCGGCCCCGACCAGCGCCGCCGCGTCCCGTCCGGCCTGCGTGCCGGTGACGAGCCGGCCGCTCAGATGCAGGCCGCGCGCGTCTTCCCGCACGCTCTCCCACACGCCGATGGGCCGGGCCGGGTCGTGCTGCCAGAGGAAGCGGATGCCGTGCGCCCCGCGCTCCCTGATCGAGCGGCGAAAGGCGCCGCGCAGCACCAGGTCGAGCGCATCGTCCGGCGTGCCGAAAAGGCTCGCATAACCGGAGACGCGCGCGCCCGCTCCCGCGGCGGTTCGCATGCCCGCTGCCGGCCGCGCGCCCCCGTTCGCGCCCCCGCTCGCCCCCCCGTTCACCCCCGCGTTGGCCCCCGCGTTGGCCCCCGCATTGGCAATGGCGATCTGCACAACGCTCATGCGGGCACTCCCTCTTTGCCGGCCCGCCGGCGGATCGCGATGCGAAGCGACAGCGCGAAGCGGGCGAACACCGCCCGGTGCGCCCGCTTCACATGGGGAGCCGACTGACCGGGCGCGGACCGGAAGGATGCGGACGGGAACAACGCCGATGATGAGGGCGCGGACGGGCGGCACTCGGCCGCAATGGCGGCGCCCCGGCCGCCGCCCCCGGTTGCCGGGCAGCAGCCCGTCGACATGGATCGCGGGCGCGCGAAACCGCGCCCCGCATCACGGTGCGTCATCGTCTGGATCTCCCTTTTGGTGATTTTCCGTTGCCGTGAGCGGCGAAGACGCCACCCCACGCTCAGGTCGTTACCCCGGCTCCGGCGGGCCAGGTTCACGGCCTGCCCCGCGCTCAGGCCGTCACCCCACAACAGCGAGGCCGGCTCTCAGCCGCGCCCCACTCTCGGCCGTCACCCCGGGCAAGGCGAAGCCGCGACCCGGGGCCCATTCGTTCCCAGAGCAGCGGCAACAAGGCCTCGGCGACAGAGCGCTGTTCCGACCCGCTGCTGCCGGCGGGCTCGACGCCTGCCGCGACTGATCGAAGCCGTCATGCCTGCTGGGGTTGCCAATGGATCCCCGCTCGGAGGCGGGGATGACACCGGAGAGGGTGGCAAGCACCGTTCTGCGCCTCTTTCCCTCAAGGGGACAGAAGAGACGCGCCCCCCGCCCCTAATCCTCGCCGATCATCCGGTTGAGCCGGGCGATGGCGTCGACGAAATCGTCGAAGCGGCGGTTCGAGCGGACCATCTCGCGCAAGGACCAGACAAGCAGGCTCGATGCGGAGCTGGCCCACAGGAACAGCACCAGATGGGCAAGGTCGCCGCGCCCGCCGATATAGGCGGCAAGCGGATCCATCACCCCTCTCCCGCCCGCGCGGCGTCCGCCCCCGTACCGCCCTCCGGCTCCGGCCCGTAGCCGACGGCGACGCGCTTTTCCGCAAGGCTCAGGAAGGAGGCCTGCTCGATGCGCTCCCACAGCGCGCCGCGTTCGGGCGCCAGCGCCTCGATCCGGTCGGCATCGGGCGCGAGCCTCAGGCCCCGCGTGTCCGCCGGTGCCAGGAAGCGGGCCAGCGCCTCGCCGACGCGGCCGGCGAGCGGCAGTACGGTCTGGCGCCAGAACGCCCGGTTGGCCTCCTGGTAGTTGGCATAGGTGTTGTCGCCGGGGATCGCCAGCAGCATCGGCGGCACGCCGAAGGCGAGCGCGATCTCGCGCGCCGCCTGGTTCTTCGCCGCGATGAAATCCATGTCGCGCGGGGTGAAGCCCATCGGCTTCCAGTCGAGCCCGCCTTCCAGCAGCAAGGGCCGTCCGGCATTGCGCGGCCCCTGGTAGCCGTCCTCCAGCTCCTTCTTCAGCCGCTCGAACTGCTCGTCGGAGAGATTGCCCGCCTCCGCCCCGCCATAGACCAGCGCGCCGGAGGGCCGCGCGGCATTGTCGAGCAGCGCCTTGTTCCAGGCCCCGGCGGCATTGTGCAGGTCGAGGCTGACCTGCGCCGCCTCGATCGGGGCGAAGCCGTAATGGTCGTTGAGCGGATGGAAGATCTTCAGGTGCAGCACGCCCGGACGGCCGTCGCGGGCGTCCGCCGCGATCCGCACCGTGCGTCCGGCGACCGTATAGTCGAACCCCTCCGGCCAGCCGTCGCGGCCCGGCACCACGCGCACCCGGTCGGGCCTCAGCGCATGCAGTTCGCGCGGCGCGCCGTCGATGTCGACGCGCTCCAGATAGGCATTGCCGGCGACCAGCAGATGGCCGTAGACCTCCTCCATCAGCGCCGTGCCGGAGAGCATCGCGTTGGGCCGCGCCAGCAGCGCCAGCAGCGGGTGCTCGTCAACCTCCCGCTCCCCGTCATAGAGCACCATCGGCACGCTGGCGGCGGCTTCCGCGACCATCCTGACCGCCCGGTGCACGACCGGGTTCCGCGCGTATCCCTCCCGCGCCAGCGCCGCGTAGTCGCGCGGCGTCCACACCGGGCGGCCGGCATGGGCAAGCGCCACGAGCGGCCCCGTGCGCGAGGCCTTCGCTTCGGCGGGCGCGCGAAGAAACGCGTCAAACATGCTGCGCAAGCCCATGATATGACTTTCCTTTCCGGTGCAACTTGAGAAAACGATTCCGCCACCTGAGACGCTGATTCAGGTTTCTGCGAGACTGATTCAAAAGCGGTTTCGAGGAGGCTCAGATGCTGCGCAGGCGCGGCACGCCGCCCTTGGCCAGTGCCAGTTCGTGGAGCGCGTAGACGAGCGCATCCAGCCGGTCGGGCGAGCGTCCGCTCGACAGGCCTTCCGTGGTGAAGTCCGTCATCTCGTCCTCCAGCGCGGCGAAGTCGCCGACATGGCGCACCCGGCCCTGCTCGTAGAGCATGGCGACCGGCTCGGCCCGCAGCCACTTGCCGCGCCGTGCCCGCACCGGCTTCACCGGCGCGCCCGGATCGGCACCGGCGATGACCGCGCCGACCATGTCGCCGCCCTGGTTGACCTCGGCGACGAGGCAGTCGGCATCGAGGTCGCGCCACAGCGAGACCGCCGCCCTTGCCCAGCGCGAGGGGGTCGCCTGCTGCAGGCTCGCGTCGGCGATCACATGAACGATGCCCTTCGCGTCGATGCCGGCGGCGATGATCCCGCAGGCATCGGAACGGCGCGTCGCACTTGCCGGCGGATCGACGGCAACGACGATGCGCACCAGTTCGGGCGCCACCTCGACGCGGATCCCGTCCAGCCCCTCGCGCGACCACATGGCGCCCTCGCGGGCCCCCACCAGTTCGCCGTCGAGTTCCTGCCGGGCGAGCCGCGTGCCGTGGTAGCGGGCGCGGATCGCGGTGACGAAGCCCTTGGCCAGATGCGCCGCGTTCGCCTCGGTCGGGGCGGTGACGACACGCGTCGCCGGATCGGCGATCAGCCGTTTCAGGAGCGGGATCGGACGCGGCGTGGTGGTGACCAGCTGGCGCGGTCTTGTGCCGAGCCTCAGGCCGAATTGCAGCATGTCCCAGGTCTCCTGCGCATAGCGCCACTTGGCCAGTTCGTCGCACCAGGCGAGCGCGAATTGCGGCCCCCTCAGCGCGTCCGGGTCCTCGGAGGAAAACACCTGCGCCACCGCACCCGAGGGCCATTCCAGCCGCCGCCGGGACGGCAGCCATTGCGGTCGTTCATGGCGCGGATGCACCGCCATCAGCCCGGAGACGCCCTCCACCATCACCTCGCGCGCATCCATCTGCGTCTCGCCGACCAGCGCGATGCGCAAGGGCTCGGCGGTACCAAGGCTTCGCCGCGCGGCCCGCTCCACCGCGCCGCGCAGCCATTCGGCCCCGGCCCGGGTCTTGCCCGCGCCGCGTCCACCCATCAAAAGCCATGTGCGCCAGTCGCCGTCGGGCTCGCTCTGGTGGTCATGCGCCCACAATTCCCAGTCATGGCGCAGGAAGGCGAGTTCGGCCGGACCGAGGCCGGCCAGGAACTGCGGCAACAGGTGCTTCCCGGCACAGACGCTCAAGGCGCTTCTCAAGGTCCCGCCTGAGGGCATCGGCATCCCTTTCCGCTCCGTCGTCGTCGGTCGAAAGTCCGCTGCGCAGCTCGATCAGGATGTCGAGCGTCTTGGCCAGGCTGCCAAGCGTCCTTGCGTTGCGCTCCACCGCGGCCGCGTCCAGGGCGGATGCCATGCCATCATTGCCCGCCTCGTCCTGGAACTGGGCTTCCACCGCGCGGACCTGCGCCTCGAAGGCGGCGATCAGCCGCGCCACCATGCGGGCAAGGCCGCGTGTGTCGCCGCTTTCCATCAGCGCGCGCAACTGTTCCTGACGCACCCAACCCTCGGCCCGAACGCGCCGCTCGACCGTTGCCCGCGTCACGCCGAAGCGCTCGGCAAGCTCGGCGGACCCCCGCCCCTCGTCCTCGTAGAGATGCCGCGCCTGGCGCCAGACCTCGGGTGCGAGACGCAGGTGCTGCTTGCGGGCGGGACCCGGTCCGGGCGCGGCCGCGCCTTGTCCGTCCGGTTCCTGTCTGGTCCCGCTCATGCAACTCTCCCTGTCGGTGGTTTCCCCGGCCGCAGTCGGTGCGCCCCCGCCTCCCGCGCCGACGCGGACGCACCCCGCCCTTCCGGTTGCCCCTCGGACCCGGTCATGCAGCTCTCCCTGGTCGGTGAATTCTTGCGTGGCAGGCGGTTGCCCGCGAGACCGTCGCCCGCCATGCGCTCGGGCCTTCTGCCTCCCGCCGGGGAAAGCGCGAGGCGCATCCCCTTGCTCGGGGCGCCCTGCTTCGAAGCCGCCGCTGTTACGCAGGTCCCGGCCTCCTCCTCGGCTGTCACCCCCGGCTTGACCGGGGGCCCATTGGCAACCCCGGCGACTGTGACCGTCCCCGACGGTCGCGGCAGGCGCGTCCCGTGTCTGCGGGCCGAAGCGGCCTCCGCGTTCCCACCGCCGCTGCTCTGGAAACGAATGGGCCCCCGGTCGCGGCTTCGCCTTGCCGGGGGTGACGGCCTGAGGGTGGTGTGAGCGCGGAGCGCCGGGTCAAGGCCGAGGACGGACGGCCTGAAGGGCGGCGGGTGCCCCGACCTCGCCTTCTTCTCGGACGTCATCCCGGCCGGAGCGAAGCGGAGAGCCGGGATCCATTGGCAACCCCGGCAGGGCGATGTTCCTTTGCGGATACGGCAGGTGTGGTGACGTTCTTCTCTGCCACAGGACAGGACCGATACGCGGACGCCGTGATCCCATCGCTTCCGCTCTGACAACGAACAGGTCCCCGCTCCCCGCGCCGCCGGCCGGCTTGCAAGCCTCGCCTCTCGCACCCCTCTCCCCCCTTGAGGGGGAGATGTCCCCGGCAGGGGACAGAGGGGGGGCAGAGAGGGGAGACAGAGGAGGGATGGTGACAGCCCCACGCCTCTGCATGACGAGGCCCAAGGCCCTCCAAACGCAAACGGCGGCCGGGCCTTTCGGTCCGCCGCCATCCTGAATTCGCTGCAGCCGCATTTCTGCGACCATGCCTGAACCCTACCTGACCAGCGTCGCGCTGTCAAGGATTATTTTCCTAGGCTCATATTCCTCACCCCGCCGGAAATCCCGGCGGGGCGCCTCTGTCCTTTCGCGGCAGGTAACCTCAGCCGGCGACCACCAGACGCCCGTCGAGATCGGCGCCCTGCGCCCGCGTCACCGTGCCCATCTCGCGGATCGCGGCGATCAGCTCGTTGCGATAGACGAGGCCGGTGTTCTCGAACGGCAGCTTGCGCAGGTCGGGCGTGGCGATCTCGCCGGCAACGCCGCCGCCGATGGGCTTGCCGTTCCAGGCTTCCGAGAAGGCGCCGAGCATCACATAGGTGTTGAAGGCAAAGCGGAAGCGCCGGTCGAGCACCTCCTCCACCGGCTGCCCGGCAAGCGTGATGTCGACGGCCTTCGCACCGGCCGCCGTCTCGCCCAGCTCCACCTTGTAGCGGATGCCGGAGGAGAAATGCAGCAACCCGCGCGAGACGAAGGCGGAAAGGTCCGCATCCGCCATCTCTTCCGGCCGCAGCAGGCGCCTGGCGTTGGAGGTCAGTATGTCGCGGATCTCGGCGCCCGTCATGGTCGCGATCTCGACCTGGTCGGCATAGGGCATGACGTCGAACCAGGAGCGGAAGCTGAGCGGTTCACCCGGCGCGATGCCCCGGGCCAGGCCCGTCGCGTTGAACAGCGAGAAGTCGACCGCCCCGCCGGGGAAGGTCGCCGACTGGCGCACCAGCGTGTCGTTCATGAAGTTGGCGAGCGCCGTCTCGCCGATATAGCGGGTCGCCTGGGTCTGTTCGGTCGACACCGGCGCGTCGGCGGCGACAGTGCCGATCACCTCGGCGAGCTTGTCGTCGAGCGCCGCGATCATCGGGGCCATCACCTCGGCCTCGAAACCGGCGTCATAGTCGCCGTCATGCTCGAGCGCGCCATACCCCTCGGCGCCCTCCGCCACCGTGTCGTCGCGCTTTTTCACCGGATGCAGCGCCACGCTGGAGAACCACTTGTCGCGCCCCTCGCCGGCGGCGATCGACATGGCGATCTCGCCGAGGAAGGCGCCATTGGCCTTGGCCTGGGTCAGCAGCACGCCGGAGACCATGTTGTCGGGATCGATGCCGTCGGTGTTGAGCTCGGTGTGCGAATGGCCGCCGATGATCACCACCGGCTTCGTCGCCAGCGGGCCGACCGCCTCGGCAATGGCGAAGTCGCCCTCGCCGATCTCGCGCAGCGCGCCCGCCTTGCCGGACTTGTGCATGCCCTTGCCGTAGCCGCAATGGGAGAGGATCACGACCACGTCGCAGACCGCTTCCACCGCCTTGTAGAGGTTCGCGGCCGCCTCGACCGGGCTTGCCACCCGCATGGCGGGATCGGCCTTGGTGCCGGTGCGGATGTCGATATTGGTGGTCAGGCCGATGACGCCGACGCGCAGGCGGTTCGCCTCGACGATGGCGGCGGCGACATAGTCGCGGTCGCGCGCCACATGGGCAGAGCCCGCCACATTGGCCGACAGCAGCGGGAAGGCGGCATCCCGCTCGATGCCGAGCTTCAGCTGGGCCGCGCCCCGGTCGAACTCGTGATTGCCGAGCACGGCGATGTCGACACCGGCGGCCGAGGCCGCGCGGTAACCCGCGTCGACCACGTATTCCGCCTCGGCCCAGCCCAGCAGCTCGTCGAAGATCGAGCCGGTGTGGTCATCGCCGCCCGACAGGAACAGGACCGTCTCGTTGGCGGCGGCGGCGGCGCGCGTTTCCTTCACGCGCTTGACCATCTGCGCCATGCGGTGCGTGTCGCCGCGCTTGGCGTGCATGTCCGTCATGTGGTTGTGCATGTCGTTGAAATGCATCAGCCGCAGCACGTGACGCTCGCCGTCGGCAAGCCGGCGCCCGGGCACCGGCGCGCCGTCCTGCGCCACGATGGTGGTCACCGGACCGGCCAGCGGATCGCCCTTCAGCAGGAAGATGCGCTCGGCCGCGCCGGCCGGGTTGGGACGGGCGGCGACCATCTGCAACTCGCCCGGCCCGGGCGTGGCATCGGCGCGGCGCACCAGCACCGGCGACAGGGCGGCCAGCGCGCCAAGGCTTGCGGCGGAAGACAGGAAATAACGACGGGTGAAGGATGTCATTGCGGACCTCTCGCGGAATGCGTGAGCCCGTCTCATTTCAAAGACACATCTCAGCCGTGTGACGCTTCTGTGTCCGCCCACAATCGCCAAGGCCTTGTGAACACTTTTAAATTCACGCTACGGAAAGTTGCCTGACGGCGCGGATCATCGCACCCGCTCCGTTCCTCCCTTGCCTCACAGGCCGTCATCCCGGCCGCAGGCGAAGCCGCGACCCGGGAGCCAATGGCAGCCCCGACCGGAGCAGGACGTAGGGCGCTTCCCTCTCCGCCGTCATCCCGGACTTGATCCGGGATCCACTGGCAACCTTGGCGGTTGCGAGGAACGCTCGACCGTTGCGGCAGGCCCGCAGCGCAATCGCCTCAGCCTCATCCCACTCGCTCTGGGAACGAATGGGCCCCCGCTCTGCGCTTCGCTCCGGCGGGGGTGACGGCCTGAGTGTGGGGTGGCAGTTGAGTGCCGGCCTTGCTGTTGGAGAGGACCGCTTGGGGTGGGGTGGCGGCTGATCGTCGACCCTCGCCTCCTCTCCGCCGTCATCCCGGACTTGATCCGGGATCCATTGGCAACCCCGGCGGTTGTGAAGAACGCTCGGCGGTCGCGGCAAACCTCTGGCTCTCCAACGCCAACCGGGTTGAGCCGGCACGCGGCCTCCACGCTTGTTCCACCACAGCTCTGGCAACGAATAGACCCCGGGTCGCGCGATGCTTGCCCGGGGTGACGGCCCGAGGGTGGGGCTCCGGCTGCGGTCGAGCCCTGACCTGACCCCGATCACCGACGGGAACGCAAACCGCATCCCGTCTCGCGCGCACTCACCGCCGCTCGACGAACCCCGCCTGCACCTTCTCCTCCATCGGGTTCTCGCCCGGCCAGTCGACGAGGAAATTCTCGTAGTCCTCCAGCGGAACGCCATCCTCGGGGAAGGTCTTTCCCCGCGCCGAGATGCCGGCGGCATGCACCGTGCCCGGATCGCCGGAGACAAGCGGGTGCCACCAGTAGAGGTCCCGCCCCTCGCCCACCAGGCGGTAGCCGCAGGTCGGCGGCAGCCAGGTCAGGTCCGGCACGGTCTCGGGCGTCAGCGGCAGGCAGTCGGGCACCTTCTCCAGCCGGTTCTCGTAGTCGCCGCAGCGGCAGGTGCCGGCATCGAACAGCGTGCAGGCGAGCGAGGTCCAGGCGATCTCGCCCGTGTCCCAGTCCTCCAGCTTGTTGAGGCAGCAGCGGCCGCAGCCGTCGCACAGCGATTCCCACTCGCCGTCGGTGAGCCCGGTCAGCCCCTTGCGCTTCCAGAACGGCGCCTCGACGCTTTCTTGCGCGCCGCCCGCTGCCTTGTCGATCATCTCAGGGTCCATCGCTCTTTCCCGGGGCGCTGTGCTGTCACTTGTTGAAAGGCCCGACGGATCGGGAGTAAAACGAGGGGCGCGCTGCCCGAGGGGTTCCCGGCCTTGCGGACGCGGCGGCGCGCGTGCGAATGTCCGCAAGTATTTTCCGGCCCGCGGGATTTTCCGGAAAGTCGTCCGGCCGACCGGCCGGTGCCGCCCGTCCCCGCGGGACATTCCGGCGCCGACAGTTACGGCCATAACAGAACGGACGGTCAAGGTGAACCAGCGATCCGGCGATCCGGACAGGCAGCCAGGCGCTCACGCCGGCGGCGAGGCAGGCAGGCAGGCAGGCGAAAATCCCGCCGGCGGTGGTCCCGCGCCTGGCATGCGTCGTCCGCTGGGCACGCGGGTGCGGGCCGGCCTCCTGTCGGCCGATGCCTGGGTCGACACCGCGATCTGGCGGCTGTTCTCCTCGCTGCGCTCCGGCGTCGAGGGCTATTCGGCCTGGCTCAGGCGCTTCCGGGCGCGGGGCGCCGGCCGGGTCGCGGCCGAGCTTGCCTCCGACGGCGTCACCTTCGGCCTGCTCGGGCTGATCGTGCTCCTGACGCTCGCCCAGGACGCCTTCCAGCAGACGGAACGGGCCGACTGGCGCACCACGGAGGATTTTTCCGTCACCTTCCTCGACCGGTTCGGCAACGAGATCGGCAAGCGCGGCATCCTGCTCAACGACACGGTGCCGCTGGAGGAGATCCCCGACCACCTGATCAAGGCGGCGCTGGCGACCGAGGACCGGCGCTTCTTCTATCATTTCGGCATCGACGTGATGGGCACCTTCCGCGCCATGATGGAGAACGTGCGCGCCCGCACCGTCGTGCAGGGCGGCTCGTCGATCACCCAGCAGCTGGCCAAGAACCTGTTCCTGTCGAACGAGCGCACGCTGGAGCGCAAGATCAACGAGGCCTTCCTCGCCCTGTGGCTGGAGATGAACCTGTCCAAGCGCGAGATCCTCAAGCTCTATCTCGACCGCGCCTACATGGGCGGCGGCACCTTCGGCGTCGCGGCCGCGTCCGAGTTCTATTTCGGCAAGAACGTGCGCGAGCTCAGCCTCGCCGAGGCGGCGATGCTGGCGGGCCTGTTCAAGGCGCCGAGCAAATACGCCCCCCATATCAACCTGCCGGCGGCGCGCGCGCGCGCCAACGAGGTGCTGACCAACATGGTCCAGGCCGGGTTCATGACCGAGGGCCAGGTGATCGGCGCAAGGCGCAATCCGGCGGTCGCCATCGACCGCAGCAAGGACCGCTCGCCCGACCATTTCCTCGACTACGCCTTCGAACAGGTAAAGGAACTGGCACGCACCCGGCCCGAGCTTGCCAATGACCGTATCGTCACGGTGCGCACCTCGCTCGACCCCGGCCTGCAGCGGCAGGCCGAGCGCGCCGTGCTCGACAACCTGCGCCAGCACGGGCCGCGCTACCACGTCGAGGAGGGCGCCGTCGTCGTCGTCGTGCCGGAGACGGGGGCCGTGCGCGCCATGGTCGGCGGCAAGGACTATGGCGAGAGCCAGTTCAACCGCGCCGTCACCGCCATCCGCCAGCCGGGTTCCTCGTTCAAGCCCTTCGTCTACATCACCGCCTTCATGAACGGCTATTCGCCGGCCTCGGTGGTGCCCGACGCGCCGATCTCCATCGGCGGCTGGAGCCCGCGCAACTATTCGCGCGGCTATGCCGGGCCGGTGACGCTGAAGACCGCGCTGACCAAGTCGATCAACACCATCCCCGTGCGCCTTGCCCAGGCGATCGGCCGCGACAAGATCGTCGCCTACGCCCATGCAATGGGCATCACCACCGAATTGCTGATCACCCGGCCGCTGCCGCTCGGCGTCGCCGAGGTGACCGTGATCGACATGGCCGCCTCCTATGCGAGCTTTGCCAGCGGCGGGCTCAAGGTGACACCGACCGCGATCCTGGAGGTTCGCAACTCCTCCGGCGAGGCGATCTACGAGCACGCCATCAGCCGCATCCCGCCCGAACGCATCTTCCCGGAAGAGAAGGCCGGCGAGATGAACGAGGTGCTGGTCAACGTGGTGGAAAACGGCACCGGCCGGCGCGCCCGCGTCGAGGGTGTCACCGCCGCCGGCAAGACCGGCACCACGCAGGCCTATCGCGACGGCTGGTTCGTCGGCTACACCGGCAACTATGCCGCCGCCGTCTGGTTCGGCAATGACGACTTCACCTCCACCGCGCGGATGACGGGCGGCAGCATTCCGGCGATGACCTGGCAGGCAATCATGGAATATGCGCACAAGGGCATCGAGTTGCGGCCGCTGCCTGGCGTCGACCGGCCGCCGCGCGCGCCCGACGAGGTGCCGGTTGCCGGCATCGGCGCCGACCGGCCAAGGCTCCTGCGCGAGCAGTCCATCGCCGTGCTGGAAGAGATCGGCGCCCGGCTGGACGCCATCGGCAAGCGGGTCGAGGCTCCGACAGGCGCCAGCGGGGAGCCGGTCGCCCAGTGACGACATCAGTGACGATACCGGTGACGATACCCGCCTCCCAGTCCGGACGAACCGCGAGCCGTTTTCGCGGTTCCGGCATGCGCGGCTCCCGCCTTCGCGCCGCGCTCCCGGTCAACCCGGAAGCCGACGGGCAGATGCCCGACCGCCTGCCCGCCATCCTGCGTCCCCGGCAACGGACATTCGCGCTCGACCTCGCCCTCGTGCTG
The DNA here is from genome assembly GCF_965276915.1 of Stappia sp. Taxonomy (GTDB): domain Bacteria; phylum Pseudomonadota; class Alphaproteobacteria; order Rhizobiales; family Stappiaceae; genus Stappia. The sequence continues at coordinate 2,442,820 of NZ_OZ255709.1, read as the reverse complement.
GCGATCGCCGTCTCCATCGGCTTCCTCAGCGCCTATTTCGCGGTCGAGCGCGGCCCCGCCTTCGGCACGCTCAATCTCGGCGTCTGGGAGGCGCGGCCCAGCCAGGGCACCCGCGAGGCAGATCCCTATTCCGCCGCCACCCACGCGCGCACCGGCCGCGTGCCGCTGGCCGATGGCGAGGGTCTCGTCTTCCTGGCGCGCAACGATTCCTCCGGCGCGCTCCTGTCGCCCGCCTGCGACTATGTCATTGCCGGGCAGGCCGCCCCGGCCCGGCTGTGGACGCTGGTGCCGCTCGATGCCGGGTTGCGGCTGGTGGAAACGCAGGGCCCGCGCACCGGCCTCGACAGCCGCCACCTGCTGCGCCGTCCCGACGGCGAGTTCACCGTCACCGCCGCCGCCCGGGCACGGCCGGGCAACTGGCTGCCCACAGCCGCCGATGCCGCCGGTCTCGTCTTCGCGCTGCGCCTCTACGACACGCCGCTGACCACGGGCACGGGCGTTGCCAACGTACCGATGCCCTCGATTTTCCGGGGGGACTGCCGGTGAGCGCCCGCTCCGCCCGCGGCGGTCTCTGGCGCGAGGTCCTCGACGGCACCCTGCCCGTTCGCGCCGCGATGGTCCTCCTCGCCGGACTTTTCCTCGGCGGCATCGTTCACGTCGTCACGGTGCTCGGCGTGCCCGCGCATGTGCCCCAGACGGCCTATGCGCGCATCGCCGCCTTCGGCCCGGACGGCGTCTTCAACCGGCTGCCGGCTGTCGTGCCCGGCGCCGAGCCGCTGCCGATGCTCGACCCGACGATGCTGCATGCCGCCTGCCGCTTCGATCTTGGCCGGGGACCGCTGAAGATCGAGGCGGCACTGCCGCCGCCCTTCTGGTCCTTCGCCCTGTTCAACGCGCGCGGCCAGGCGATCTACAGCCTCAACGACCGCACCTCCGGCAGCGGCGGCCGGCTCGACGTGCTGGTGATCACCACCGAGCAGCTCAGCGTGCTGCGCGAGAACCCGCCGGAAGGGCTCGAGGACCTGATCGTCATCGAGACCGACGAGACCATGGGCTACGCGCTGCTGCGCGCCTTCGACGGCGAGCCCCTGCGCCGCGACATCGTCGAGGCAGCCCTTGCCGAGGCCCGTTGCACGGTGCTCGCGCAGCAATGATCCGGGCTTCCGGCTCCCACGCAAACGAAAAGCGAGACCCATGACAGCCAGCGGCGAAACCCCGAGCCAGGCGCTTGATGACCGCGTCCTGCGCGCCACCCGCAAGGCCATAGCCGTTCTGCGGCCGCATCTGGACGCCCATTTCTCGCTGCGCCTGTGGGACGGCTCGGTGGAACCGCTCGGCGGCAACGTGGTCCCCGGCCTGATGCTGGAGATCAATGCGCCCGGCGTGCTGCCCTCGCTGCTGCGCCGCCCCTCGCTCGACCGGCTGATCCGCCACTACGCGCATGGCCATATCGACATTTCCGGCGGCACCATCATCGATATCGGCATGCCCTTCGCCACCGACCGCGCCGCGCGCCGGCGGATGCGCAAGGTCGGCAAGCTGGCGCTGGCGAAGGCCGCCCTGCCGCTCCTCGTCGCGCCGGCCATCTCGCCGGACGAGACCCGCGGCTTCGGCGGCGCGTCCGACGGGCGGACCCGCAAGGGGGCAGCCGACAACAAGCGCTTCATCGGCTTCCACTACGATGTCGGCAACGACTTCTACGACCTCTTCCTCGACCCGGAGATGCAGTACTCCTGCGCCTATTTCCCCTCCGAAGAGGCCTCGCTGGAAGACGCACAGACCGCCAAGCTGGAAATGACCTGCCGGCGGCTGCGGTTGACGCCGGGCGAGACGCTGCTCGACATCGGCTGCGGCTGGGGCGGACTGCTCTGCCATGCAGTGCGTCATCACGGGGTGCGCGGCCACGGCGTCACCCTGTCGGAGGAGCAACTCGCCTTCGCCCGGGCCAAGGCCGAGCGTCTCGGCATTTCCGACCAGGTCACCTTCGAGCTGAAGGACTACCGCGACCTCGACGGCCGCTTCGACAAGATCGTCTCGGTCGGCATGTACGAGCATATCGGCCTCGACAACATCCCCGCCTATTTCGGCAAGGTGCAGGGCCTCCTCGCCGAGGGCGGGCTGTTCCTCAATCACGCGATCTCGCGGCGCTCCAAGAAGCGGCAGCGCCGGCTCGTCACCCGCCCCGAACAGCGGGCGCTGCAGAAATACATCTTCCCCGGCGGCGAGCTCGACGATATCGGCCACACCGTCGCCGAGATGGAGCGGGCCGGCTTCGAGGTGCAGGACGTGGAGAACTGGCGCCAGCACTACGAGCGCACCACGCGGGTCTGGTGCGAGCGGCTGACCGCGCGCCGCACCGAGGCCGAGGCGCTCGCCGGACCGGAGCTCTACCGGCTCTGGGTCGCGTATCTGGGCGGCTGCGCCCTCACCTTCCATCGCGGCTCGGCGCGCATCTACCAGGTGCTGTGCGGCAAGTCGGCCAAGGGCCTGCCCGCCATTCCGCTGACCCGCGCCGACCTCTACCGCTGAGGCGCGCCGCCCGCCTCTTCCGCGATCCAGAGCCGGAAGGCGCGCATGGCCGGCGTTTCCTCGCGCGATTTCAGCCAGGTCAGCCAGTAGGCCCCGATCGACACCTCGGTGTCGAAGGGCCTGACGACGCGCCCCTCGCCGATCTCCCTGGAGAACATGGCAACGGGCACGAGGGCGATGCCGTCGCCGCGCGCCGCCGTCTCGACCAGCGCGCGGGAGGAATCGAACATGAAGCCGCGCGCCGGCAGCGGCTCCATGCCGGCGGCGCGAAACCACACGGCCCACTCGTCCTGGCGGTAGGAGCGCAGCAGTTCCTCCCGCGAAAGGTCCCCCGGGTGCATTAGCCGGGCCGCGACATCCGGCGCACAGACCGGCGCGAACGGCGCTTCCATCAGGCGGACCGCATCGGTCGCGTGCCAGGCGCCGTCGCCGAAGCGGATGAAGACGTCGAGCCCGTCGAGCAGCATGTCGGCGCGGTTGTTGTTGGTCTTGAGGCGCAGGTCGACATGGGGGTGGCGCTCCCGGAACCCGTTCAGGCGCGGCAGCAGCCAGCCGATGGCGAAGGTGCCGACAACGCCGACGGTCAGGATCTCGCGAAAGTTTCCCTGCTCGAACTGGCTGAGCGTCGCGCTCATGCGGCGAAACGCATCCGTCAGGACCGGCAGCAGCGCGTGCGCCTCGTCGGTCAGCGCCAGGCCGCGCGGCAGGCGCTTGAAAAGGGTCAGGCCGAGGGTCTCCTCCAGCGCCTTCACCTGATGGCTGATCGCCGTCTGCGTCACCCTGAGTTCCAGCCCCGCGCGGGTGAAGCTGCCGAGCCGGGCCGAGGCCTCGAAGGCCCGCAATGCGTTGAGCGGCAGTTGGGAAACGTCCATCGGTTCGGCTCCTAAAGGCCAATATTTTCTCATGTCTACGCCGAGAATTGATCGTTTGGCGAGGGCTCAATGCATCCGCATAGTCGCGTCCGAGGGTTGGGGAGACCGACGCAATGGTTCTCGTGACCGGCGGATGCCGGGCGGAACCGCACCCATACGGAGACGAAGATCATGCTGAACTTGTCACGCCGGCAGGCGCTTGCCGGCTCGCTGCTGCTTGCCCCTGCGGTCACCGCCACGCTGAACAGCTCACCCGCCTTCGCAGGTTCTGCCGGCAAGGCGGACATCGAGGGCCGACTCGCGGCGCTGGAGCGCAAGACCGGCGGCCGCCTCGGCATCGCCATTCACGACGTTGCCAGCGGCACGACTTATGGCAACCGGGCGGACGAACGTTTCCTGATGGCCAGCACGTTCAAGCTGATGGTAGCCGCCTTCATTCTCGCCCGGGTTGACCGGAAGCAAGAGCAATTGGAGCGCCGTATCCCTTTCACCAAACGCGATCTCGTATCCTGGTCGCCGGGCACGGAAAAGCATGCCGGCGGACCTGGTCTCACCGTGGCGGAGCTCTGCGAGGCGACAATGACCATGTCCGACAACACCGCCGCCAACCTGTTGCTGAAGAGCTTCGGTGGCCCGGCGGCGCTGACCGGCTTCGCCCGCTCGCTCGGCGACGACATCACCCGCCACGACCGCACGGAGCCCGCGCTCAATGCCCTTGACGGTCCGGACGACCAGCACGACACGACAACGCCGGCGGCAATGGTCGGAACACTGCGCAAACTGCTGTTCGGCGATGCGCTGTCGCGCCGCTCGCGCGACCGGCTGACGGCCTGGATGATCACCAACGAGACCGGTGACGAAAGGCTGCGGGCCGGCTTTCCGTCCGACTGGCTGGTCGGAGACAAGACAGGCACCAGCCGCAGTGGCGCTGCCAACGATATCGGCGTCGCCTGGCCGAACGGTCGCGCTCCGCTCCTCGTCACTGCCTATTGCGAGATGCCGGCGGCAAAGCCGGAAGCCCGCAACGCGGCAATTGCCGAGATCGCCCGCATCGCGGCGACGGTCTGAGATCTGCGGGCGGGGCCGGTCTCGTCAGGGACCGGGCGGCCGGACCGTCACGCGACCCCCGCGATGCCCCCGCCCCCGCTCTGCAAACGAATAGGCCCCCGGTCAAGCCGGGGGTGACCGCCTGAGGGCGGGGTGACGCCGAGAACTGACAGAACGCGGGAGGGTAAGGCGGCGGTGTCATCCGGCGCTTCGCGTGATGTGCAGGCGCGCGGCGCATCCCCTCCGGCGCTTCGCGTGATGTGCACGCGCCCGGACACCCCCTCCTGCGCGCTCCTTCAGCGCGACCGGCAACACGCCGACCCTTGCCCCCCACTCAGGCGTCATCCCCGCCCCCGAGCGGGGATCCATTGGCAACCCCGGCAAGGGCGACGGCTCCCGCCGGTTGCGGCAGAACGAAGACGCGGGCTTCTGTAATCCCGCCCGTCGCCGGACATTTCTTCAATGCATGGCGGGCGGGCGGGGCTACACGATGGTCCCCGACCCGGAATGCAGGACAGGAGACGCGCCATGGCCGTCAGACGCATCGTTGCCAATATCGCCGTCGCGGAGACCGCCACCTCGCAGGCGTTCTACCGCGAGATCCTCGAACTGGAACCGGTGATGGACCATGGCTGGTTCGTCACGCTGGCGGCGACCACGCAAAGCCCGGCCCGGCCGCAGATCGGCATCGCCACCGAGGGCGGTTCGGGCACGCCGGTGCCGGATCTTTCCATCGAGGTCGACGATCTCAGTGCGGTGCTGGAGCGGGTCGAACGGGCCGGCCTTGTGCCCGAATACGGCCCCGCCATTGAGCCCTGGGGCGTGCGCCGCTTCTTCCTGCGCGACCCGAACGGCCGGCTGCTCAACATCCTGGAACATGCGGGGGAGACGTGAGCCATTGGCAACCCCGGCGAGCGTGACGGCCCCGCCGGTTGCGTCAGGCAAGCAAGCCCTCCTGCCCGCCATCTCAGTACAATGCCGGGCAATCCGTTCACCGCCGAATCCACGCTGTTTGCTGTCGCCGGCCTTCGTGCATCCTCACATGCAGTTGCGCCAGTACCTGGCCGGCATGGCTTTTCTTTGCTGCGATAAATCGGATGAGTTCGGCTTCATATGTGCGAGGAACAGCATCCATCACCGACGCACGTCGCCGAACGACCGTCCACCAGTCTGCGAGCGCGCGAGGAAGCCCGGTCTCCAACTTGGCGTCCGACGCAGCGTCGAGCGCGGGGAAATACCGAAACAATGTGGCAAACACCGCGTCGACAAGCCCGAACGCCTCACCGGCGAAATATGGTCTTGGCCGAAAACGCTCGTCGACTATCTTCAGGCGTTCCGCCAGTTCAGTCATCGAGGTCGAGAGAGCGGACGCGCCGGCGTCGCGATAGATGATGCGGGCGACGATACTCAGCAGGCCGTCCGCGTAGCCCATCCAGGCTTCGTGGCGGGCTCGCGCCAAAGGATCGCCCGGCATCAGGCCGCCGCCTGAAATCCGGTCCAGATAGCACGCGATAACGCCCGACTCGAACAACCAGTCGTCAGGCCCGACCCGAAAGACCGGAACCTGACGGCCCGGTGAAATGTCCTGGAGCCAGAATGGCTTGTTGTCCAGGTCGATATCGGTCCGCTCAAAGGCGATGCCTTTTTCCCGCATCACGATGACGACCCGTTGCACGTAAGGGCACAGTCGGTGCCCGACAATCTTGTAGGGCACCGACATCGCTTAGCCAGTCATGCAATGGATGTTGAGCTTGTTGCCATCCGGGTCGCGGAAATACGCGGCATAAAATCCCTCTGCGCGAAGCCCCGGCTTGCCCTCATCCGTGCCGCCCAGTTCCAGCGCCTTGGCGTGCACACGATCGACCTGTGCCTGACCGGCGGCCGCAAGCGCGATCATGACGCCATTGCCGACCGAGTAGGTCTTTCCGTTTTCGGGGATGTGAATTGAAAACGCCGGACCGCCATTTTCGCTCGCCCAGACGATGAAATCGTCCATATGCATGATCTGCTTCGCGCCGAACTCCGCCAGGAGAGCATCGTAGAAGCGTTCCGAGCGGACCATATCGGCCGTGCCGAGCGATGTGTACCCAATCATGTCGAACTCCGTCGTTGGGATTCTTGAGATGAGGAGATCGTATTTTGTTGCAAATTTTGCGGAAATAGACATTTTTGTAACCGTATCTTTCAATAATGAAATGGACCCAGCTTGGATTGGAACCTTGTTAAAGTGTTTCTCGCGGTCTGTGAGACTGGTTCCCAGGTCCAGGCCGCCAAGCGCATCGGGCTGAGCCATGCGACGGTCTTCCGGCACATTTCGGCGCTGGAAGAGCAAACGGGAACGCGACTGTTCGAACGCGTCAAAGGCCGCTTTGTGCTGACGGACGCCGGCGACGAAATGCGTGAGATCGGTCTCGGCATCGCTCAATCTTTCGAGGCGATCGATCGGCGCGTTTCCGGCCGGGATGCAAGCGCCGAAGGGATTGTCCGCCTCACCGCGCCGCGCAGCTTTTCCGACGCCGTCCTGCCGCACTATCTGGCGGACTTCTGTGACGCACATCCGAACATCCAGGTGGAGCTCTTGGTTTCCAACCAGGAGATGAACATGTCGGACCGGAGCGCGGATATCGCCTTGCGGGTCGCCCAAAGCCCGCCGGATCATCTTTGGGGCCGGCGCGTTCTCAGCATCGACTGGGCAGTCTACGCCGCCCCGTCTTACCTGAAATCCACGCCGCCGCTGAATGGAGCGGACGAATTGGCAGGGCACAGATTGATCGCACCTGCGGGGCAGTTGCTGCGCCATCCGACTTTTCGTACAGCCCTGGGTCAGAAGCAGCCTTTGACCACGATAAAATGCGACGACCTCACCACGATGGCGTGCCTGGCGGCAAGAGGTTGCGGCGTTGCACTGCTGCCTGACGATTTACAGCGGCCGGATTTGAAGCGATGTTTCACTTATCCTGCAGCGACTGTGAACACGCTCTGGATTCTCACCCATCCCGACTTGCGCAGCGTGCGCCGAATATCGCTGCTAATGGGATTTCTCGCAAATGCCTTCAATCACGATCCCCGTTGGAATGGCGTGACGGCACATGGACGCCGTACCGGCAAAGCATGATCATAGTGCAGTAAGGCAATCGTCCCATCTTCATCCCCTCCCGCCCGTCCCCGCCCGCGCCGCGAAACACCCTGTCCAAGAGCCAAGCCCGATGACGAGCCAGCAAGGCGCCGTGCGCCCGTTCGACGTGACCAGCCGCAGCGTGCTTGCCATCGCCGTGCCGATGACGCTCGCCTATCTGTCGACACCGCTGCTCGGCCTCGTCGACACGGCGGTGATCGGCCAGCTCGGCGATGCGGCCCTGCTCGGCGGCATCGCGCTTGGCGGCGTGCTCTTCGATCTCGTCTTCACCAGCTTCAACTTCCTGCGCTCGGGCACCACCGGGCTGACCGCGCAGGCGGTCGGCGCGGGCGAAGGCGAGGAGGAGCGCGCCGTGCTGTTCCGCGCCGGGCTGCTGGCGCTGGGGCTGGGGCTTGCCGTCATCGTGCTGCAGCAGCCGTTCCTGGCCGGCGGGCTGTGGCTGATGGGCGGCAGCACCGAGGTACAGGCGGCGACCGCCACCTATTTCGCCGTGCGCACCCTGTCGGCACCGCTGGCGCTGGCCAACTACGCCTTTCTCGGCTGGTTCATCGGGCGTGGACAGGCGATGACCGCGCTTGGCCTGCAGACCGGGCTGAACGGCGTCAACATCGCGCTCTCCATCCTCTTCGTGCTGCATTTCGAGTGGGGCGTTGCGGGCGTTGCCGCCGCCACCGTCCTTTCCGAGGCGCTGGCCGCCCTTGCCGGCGCGATGCTCGCGGCCCGCGCGCTGAAGGGCAAGCCCTGGCCCTCGCGCGCGCTCATTTTCGACAAGGCCCGGTTCCGGCGGATGATGGCGCTCAACGGCGACATATTGATCCGCTCCTTCGCGCTGATCCTGGCCTTCGCGTTCTTCGTCTCGCGCTCGGCCGCACAAGGCGACACGGTGCTCGCCGCCAATGCGGTGCTGGAAAAGTTCTTCATGGTGGCGAGCTTCTTCCTCGACGGGCTGGCGACCGCCGCCGAACAGCTCGCCGGCCGGGCCGTCGGCGCGCGCTACCGCCCGGCCTTCGACCACTCGCTGAAGCTCAGCCTCGTGTGGGGATACGCGCTTGCGGGAGGGGTGGCGCTGGTGCTGACGACCGCCGGCCCGAGCCTGATCCACGCCATGACGACGGCGGAGGACGTGCGGGCCGTCGCCATCCTCTACCTGCCCTGGGCGGCGGCGACGCCGCTTTTCGGCGTGCTCGCCTTCCAGATGGACGGGGTCTTCATCGGCGCCACATGGTCGCGCGACATGCGCAACATGATGCTGGTGTCGCTCGTCCTGTTCCTGGCCGTCTACCACATCGCGTTTCCGGCGATGGGCAATCACGGGCTGTGGCTCGCCTTCACGATCTTCCTCGCCGCGCGCGGCTTCTCGCTCCTGGCGATCACCGGCCGGCGGGCGCGGGAGACCTTTCCGGCAGAGCCGGCCTGACAGGCCCGAACCGGCGCCCCACTACCTGAGGCAGTCGAGGATCTCCGCCTCGCCGACAAGGCCGACGGGCATGTCGCCGTCGCACACCAGAACCGGCACCGCCACGCCGCGCTTCAGGGCGATCACCTCGCGCACCGGCGTCTTCGGCGCGCAGCGCGGGCAGTCGTCGAGGCCGGACGGCGTCCCCTCCTCCATCGGCCGCATGATGTCGCGGGCGCGCAGCACGCCGAGCGGGTTCATGTGGGCGACGAACTCGCTGACATAGTCATTGGCGGGCTTGCGCACGATCTGCTGCGGGGTGCCGACCTGGATCACCCGGCCGCCCTCCATGATGGCGATGCGCGAGCCGATCTTGGCCGCCTCGTCGAGGTCGTGGCTGACGAAGATGATGGTCTTGTCGAGCTTCTCCTGCAGCGCCAGCAGTTCGTCCTGCAGATGGCCGCGAATGAGCGGGTCGAGCGCCGAGAACGGCTCGTCCATCAAAAGGATCGGCGCCTCGGTGGCAAAGGCGCGGGCGAGCCCGACGCGCTGCTGCATGCCGCCGGACAGCTCGTGCACGTATTTGTCGCCCCACTGGCCGAGGCTGACGAGATCGAGCTGGGCGTCGACCTTCTCGCGGCGCTCGCGCACCGGCATCCCGGCAAGCTCCAGCCCGAAGCCGACATTCTCGCGCACCGTGCGCCAGGGCAGCAGCGCGAAGTTCTGGAACACCATGGCGATGCGGCCGCGGCGCAGCGCCCGCAACTCCTCGGGCGAACAGCTCGTCGGGTTGACCATGGCCTCGCCGTCGCGCACCAGCACCTCGCCGCGGGTGATGCGGTTGAGGCCGTTGACGGCGCGCAGCAGCGTCGACTTGCCGGAGCCGGAAAGCCCCATCAGCACGATCAGCTCGCCCTCGTTGATATCGAGGCTTGCACCGGCGACACCGAGGATCTGGCCGGTCTCCTCCTGGATCTCGGCGCGGGTCCGGCCGGCATCGACCAGCGGCAGCGCGCTTTCCGGACGCTCGCCGAAGACGATGTCCACATCCTTGAACGTGACGATCGGAGCACTCATTGCGTCTTGCCTCCGTTCTCGTCCTTGCGGAAGAAGCGGTCGAGCACGATGGCGACCAGCACGATGGCGATGCCGACCTCGAAACCGCGGGCGATGTTGACCGTGTTGAGGGCACGCAAGGTCGGCACGCCGAGACCGTCGGCACCGACCAGCGCGGCGATCACCACCATCGACAGCGACAGCATGATGGTCTGGGTCAGGCCGGCCATGATCTGCGGCAGCGCGTAGGGAAGCTCGACCTTCCACAGGAGCTGCGATTTCGTCGCGCCGAAGGCCTCGCCCGCCTCGATCAGCTGGCGGGGCGTGGAGGAAACGCCGAGCTGGGTCAGGCGGATCGGCGCGGGAATGGCGAAGATCACCGTTGCGATCAGGCCCGGCACCATGCCGAGGCCGAACAGGATCAGCGCCGGAATGAGATAGACGAAGGTCGGGATCGTCTGCATCAGGTCGAGAACGGGACGCATCGCGGCGTAGAGCCTCGGCCGATGGGCGGCGGCGACGCCGAGCGGCACGCCGATCAGCATGCACACGGTGGCCGCGGCGATGACCAGCGACAGGGTCTCGGTCGTCTCTTCCCAGTACCCCTGGTTGATGATGAGAAGCAGGCTCGCGGCGACGAAACCCGCGAAGGAGAGTTTGCGCCGCACCACCCAGGCAAGGGCGGTGGCAATGACCACGGCGGTCAGCGGGTCGGGCGCCTGGAGCAGCCACAGGATGCCGGCGATCAGCGCGTCGAGCACGGCGGAAATGCCGTCGAACACCCAGTAGGCATTGTTGGTCAGCCAGTCGACCACGGCTTTCGCCCAGGGGCCTATCGGCAGCTTGTTGTCAGTCAGCCAGTCGGTCAGCCAGTCCACGCGTCGCCCCGCCGTTTCGCTGTGTTCCTCGGGAAACCGTCACCTCGTGACGAGTGGCCCGCGCCGGAAGAACCCCGGCGCGGACATTTCAAAGACCTGTCAGAGGCCGAGCGCGCCGCGTGCGGCGGCCATCGCATCGCCGCCATCCATCGTGGTGACGCCGTCGAGCCAGGCATCGAGCACGGACGGGTTTTCCTTCAGCCAGGCCTGCGCGGCCTTGTTCGGCTCGGTGCCGTCATTGAGGATCGCGCCCATGATCTCGTTTTCCATGGCCAGCGAGAACTCGAGGTTCTCGAGGAACTTGCCGACATTCGGGCATTCGCCCGTGTAGCCGGCACGCACGTTGGTGTGCACGGTGGCGCCACCGAAATTGGGGCCGAACACGTCATCGCCGCCGTCGAGATAGGCCATCTCGATATTGGCGTTCATCGGGTGCGGCTCCCAGCCGAGGAAGACGACATCCTGGCTGCGCGCCGCAGCGCGCGTCACCTGCGACAGCATGCCGGCTTCCGAGCTCTCGACGATGTCGAAGCCCTTCAGGCCGAACATGTCCTTCTCGATCATGTCGATGATCAGCCGGTTGCCGTCATTGCCGGCCTCGATGCCGTAGATCTTGCCGTCGAGGTCGTCCTTGAACTTGGCGATGTCGGCGAAGGTCTTGAGCCCCTTGTCGAACGTGTATTTGGGCACCGCCAGCGTATACTTGGCGCCTTCCAGGTTGGTGCGCACGGTCTCCACCGAACCGTCCTCGCGATAGGCCTTGATGTCGGCTTCCATGGTCGGCATCCAGTTGCCGAGGAAGACGTCAATGTCCTTGTTCTTCAGCGAAGCATAGGTCACCGGCACGGAGAGGATCTTCACCTCGCTCTCGTAGCCGAGCGAATCGAGCAGCACCGAGGCGACCGCCGTCGTGGCGGTGATGTCCGTCCAGCCGACATCGGAAAAGCGCACCGCCTTGCAGGATGCCGGGTCGGCGGCAAGGGCGGCCGGGGCGGCAAGTCCAAGCGCCAGGGCTGCGGCGCCGAGGCGCAGGGCAAAAGTCTTCATCGGATCTCGTCCTCCTGATCGCGGGGACGCGGCAAGACGCGACATCCCCGGGTTGGGCTGCGGGCGGCGTGCGCCTGCCCGGTTTTCGACAATCGCCGGGCTTGCGCGCCGGCGGCATGCGAAGGGTTGGCGGCCCGCTGGATGCGGGCGCGCCGGAACGGCACGGGCGGGAAGCGGGAGGCGGCGCCGACATCCCGGCCAGTTGCAGGCTGAGGTCGATGCAGGACTGTTCCTGGCATCGAGCCCGCATGCGGCACCCGGGGTCTTCGGCGCGAGGCTCGACCGGCGCCACGGACAGGCAGCACGGACGGGCAGCACGGCCGGACATCTCCGGAAGAAATTCAGGCGGGCCTCCCTGCCCGTTTCGCCGAGCATCAAAACATTTTTGACCGGAATGTGCAATTCCCCGCTTTTTTTCCGTTTTTTCATTGATTGAACGGCCAATCAAAATTATTCCTGCATAACTGCCGGGAACCCGGGCAACAGCTGCATCGCAGCGGATGCGCAGGCCCGGATGCCCGCCCGCAAGGGGCAAGCGGGCAGCCGCGCCAGCCGTCCCGGGCTCGCCGGGCGGCCGCACAGGGCCCGCACCGAACCCGTCGCTGCCGTACCAGGTGTCCGTCGTCGGATGGAGCCGTCACGGGACGGCGATGCGACGGGAGCAACCGCCGGAACGTGAAACGGGAACCGCCATGCCGCGCATCGGAATGGAAGCACATCGCCGCAAGGCGCTGATCGACGCGACCGTGGAGACGATCCACGCGCGCGGCTTCGGCGACGCGACCATGGCGGAGATCGCCCGCCGCGCCGGGGTTTCCGGCGGGCTGGCGCATCACTATTTCGGCTCCAAGGCGGGCCTTTTGAACGCCACGATGCGGGCGCTGCTCACCGACCTGTCGCGCGAGACCCGCGAACGCATGGCCAGGGCGGCCGGGCCGCGCGAGCGCATCTCGGCGATGATCGCGGCAAGCTTCGCGCCGACCCAGTTCCAGCCGGCGCTGATCTCCGCCTGGCTCGCCTTCTACCTGCAGGCACGCACCGAGCCGGAAACCCGGCGCCTGCTCAGGGTCTATCACCGCCGTCTCGTCTCGAACCTGGCCCATGCCTTCGCCGCGCTGCTCGACGGCGAGCGCCCCCGCCAGGCGGCGGAAGGCACCGCCGCCATGATCGACGGCTTGTGGCTGCAGCACATCTTCGCCGACGGTCCTCCCCAGCCGCGCAGCGCCGTGCGCCGGGTGGAGGACTATGTCGAACGTCAACTGGCCGGCTGAAGGCGGGCCCGAAGCAATGGACAACGCCATGCAGGACGCGACGCATATCGTCATCGGCGCCGGGTCGGCGGGTGCCGCCCTCGCCTACCGGCTGTCGGAGGATCCCGCCAACAAGGTGCTGGTGCTGGAGGCCGGCGGCACGGATATCGGCCCCTTCATCCAGATGCCGGCCGCACTCAGCTACCCGATGAACATGTCCCGCTACGACTGGGGCTTTGAAAGCGAACCCGAGCCTCATCTGGGCGGACGGCGTCTCGCCACCCCGCGCGGCCGGGTCGTCGGCGGCTCCTCCTCGATCAACGGCATGGTCTATGTGCGCGGCCATGCCCGCGACTTCGACACCTGGGCCGGGATGGGCGCGCAAGGCTGGTCCCATGCCGATGTCGCCCCCTATTTCGAGCGGATGGAGACGAGCCATGGCGGCGAGGCGGGCGTGCGCGGCACCTCCGGTCCGATGCATGTGACGCGCGGCAGCAAGTGGAGCCCGCTCTACGACGCCTTCATCGAAGCGGGACGGCAGGCCGGTTACGAGACGACGCCCGACTATAACGGGCTGAAGCAGGAAGGCTTCGCCGACATGGAGATGACCGTGTGGCGCGGGCGCCGCTGGTCGACCGCCAATGCCTATCTGAAGCCGGCGCTGAAACGGCCCAATGTCAGGCTCGTGACCGGCGTCACCGCGCGGCGCATCCTGTTCGAGGGCACGCGCGCCCTAGGTGTCGAGTTCACGCGCGGCGGCAGGACCGAGACCGCACACGCCTCGGCCGAGGTGATCCTCGCTGCCTCCTCGATCAACTCGCCGAAGATCCTGATGCTGTCGGGCATCGGCGACGGGGCCGCCCTGTCGGCGCTCGGCATTCCGGTCCGCGCCGACCGGCCGGGCGTCGGGGCGAACCTGCAGGACCATCTGGAACTCTATATCCAGCAGGCCTGTACCCAGCCGATCACCCTCTACAAGCACTGGAACCTTGTCTCCAAGGCGCTGATCGGGGCGCAGTGGCTGTTCACCGGCACCGGGCTTGGCGCCTCCAACCATTTCGAGGCCTGCGCCTTCATCCGCTCGCGCGCCGGCATCGACTATCCCGACATCCAGTATCATTTCCTCCCCTTCGCCGTGCGCTATGACGGCAAGGCGGCGGCGGAAGGCCACGGCTTCCAGGCCCATGTCGGGCCGATGCGCTCGAAATCGCGCGGACGGGTGGCGCTGACATCGCCCGACCCGACGACTCCGCCCTCGATCCTCTTCAACTACATGTCGCATCCCGACGACTGGGAGGAGTTCCGCAAAGCAATCCGCCTGACCCGGGAGATCTTCGGGCAGGAGGCGTTCGCCCCCTATCGGGGCCGCGAGATCCAGCCGGGCGACAAGATCCAGTCCGACGCGGAGCTCGACGCTTTCATCCGCGAGCATGCGGAAAGCGCCTATCACCCCTGCGGCACCTGCCGGATGGGTGCGGCCGACGACCCGCATGCCGTGGTCGACCCGCAAGGCCGGGTGATCGGGGTGGAGGGTTTGCGCGTTGCCGACAGCTCGATCTTCCCGCAGATCACCAACGGCAATCTCAACGCGCCCTCGATCATGGCGGGCGAGAAGATCGCCGACCACGTCATGGGCCGCACGCCCCTGCCACGTTCCAACCGCGAAGCGTGGATACATCCGCACTGGCAGACAGCCCAGCGTTGAGCCACCATACTCTGCAGAAGAACAATCGCGTCCGTCAGGAGGGACACGCCATGCGCGCGCAACCGCAAGCCTCGCACTACATCAACGGACGCTACACCGAGGACCCGCACGGGCGGCCGATCGAGGACCGCTATCCGGCGACCGGCGAGGTGATCGCCCGGCTGCACGCGGCCGGCGCGGAGACGGTCAACGCGGCGGTCGCCGCGGCGCGCAGCGGCTTCCGGGTCTGGGCGGCGACGCCGGCGGCCGAGCGCGGCCGGGTGCTGCGGCGCGCCGCCGGGATCCTGCGCCAGCGCAACCGCGAGCTTTCCGAGCTCGAGACGCTCGACACCGGCAAGCCCTTGCAGGAGACCCTTGTGGCGGACGCCGCGTCCGGCGCCGACTGCCTTGAATATTTCGGTGGCCTGACCGCGACGCTGACCGGCGAGCACATCGATCTTGGCGGCTCCTTCGCCTACACCCGGCGCGAGCCGCTCGGCGTCGTCGCGGCGATCGGGGCGTGGAACTACCCGATCCAGATCGCCTGCTGGAAGGCCGCTCCCGCGCTTGCCTGCGGCAATGCGGTGATCTTCAAGCCCTCGGAAATGACGCCGCTCTCGGCCCTGAAGCTGGCCGAGATCTTCACCGAAGCCGGCCTGCCGGACGGCGTCTTCAACGTGGTGCAGGGGTTTGGCGAGACCGGCGCGCATCTCGTCTCCCACCCGGATGTCGCCAAGGTGTCGCTGACCGGCTCGGTGCCGACCGGCACGAAAGTGGCCGAGATGGCGGCGAAGACCCTGAAGCACGTGACGCTTGAGCTTGGCGGCAAGTCGCCGCTGATCGTCTTCGACGATGCCCATCTCGACAATGCGGTGTCGGCTGCGATCAACGCCAACTTCTATTCGAGCGGCCAGATCTGCTCCAACGGAACGCGGGTCTTCGTCCAGCGCGGCCTGAAGGATGCCTTCCTGGAGCGGCTGGCGGAGCGCACCGCCAGGGCACGGCTCGGCGATCCGATGGACGAGAGCGTCGACACCGGGCCGCTGGTCTCGCAAGGCCAGCTCGACAAGGTGATGGCCTATGTCGAGGCCGGCAAGAGCGAGGGCGCGCGGCTTGTCTGCGGCGGCAAACGGGCCCGGGTCCAGGGCCTTCCCGACGGGCTGTTCGTGGAGCCGACGGTCTTTGCCGATGTCGCCGACCACATGGCCATCGCCCGCGAGGAGATCTTCGGTCCCGTCATGTGCGTGCTCGATTTCGACACCGAGGAGGAGGCGCTGGCGCGCGCCAACGCGACCGAGTTCGGGCTCGCCGCCGGCGTCTTCACCCGCGACATCGCCCGCGCCCACCGGATGGTGGCGGGCCTGCACGCGGGCACCTGCTGGATCAACACCTACAACCTGACGCCCATCGAGATGCCGTTCGGCGGCTACAAGAAGTCCGGCATCGGCCGCGAGAACGGCCACGCGGCGATCGGCCACTACAGCCAGGTCAAGTCGGTCTATGTGGAGATGGGCGACGTCGAAAGCGCTTATTGAGGCAGAAACGCGAAGGCCCGCCTCAAGGGGCGGGCCTTGCAACTCCGGTTGGCGATGAGGGGGGGCTTGCGCCCGCGGATCTCAAAGCCGTACTATCGGATCATATGGTTTCATGCATTTGAAAGTCAAGTTTTGACCAGCCCGCATGAGGGTCCGTGCCGTTTTCATCAGACGAAATAAGGCATCTGCCGGACGTGATTTCGGCGCCCCGTTTTGCCACCTATCTTCGGGTTTGCGGCAATCGACCTGTACCCGCACTCGCTCTCTACCAGTGGAACCTGGAAATATCCGCCGCCTTTATCGTCCCCTTGCAGATTTGCGAGATCGGCGTGCGCAACGGCGTCGCCCATGCACTCGAAGCCGTACACGGTCCCGACTGGCCATGGTCGACAGGCTTCACGCGCAGCCTGCCGCAACCCAAGGCCTCCTGGCAATACGATCCGCAGGACGACCTGCGCAAGGTATCCGGCCGGGCGACAACCGTCGGCAGGGTCGTCGTCGAACTCAAGTTCGCGTTCTGGGAAAAGATCTTCACCAGAGGACAGGACGCCCGTCTTTGGCTTCCCCGTTTCCGCACGGCATTTCCCGGCGCCTCAACCGCGATCCCCATTCCAAGGGCGCGAGAGCGGGCTTTTGCAAACCTCCAGGCGATCCGCAAGTTTCGAAACCGGATTGCCCATCACGAACCGGTCTTCGCTCGCAACCTGCCGGCCGACTACAGTCGTCTTCGCCA
Source organism: Stappia sp. (assembly GCF_965276915.1). Classification (GTDB taxonomy): domain Bacteria; phylum Pseudomonadota; class Alphaproteobacteria; order Rhizobiales; family Stappiaceae; genus Stappia. The sequence continues at coordinate 2,425,657 of NZ_OZ255709.1, read as the reverse complement.
GCTGATCGCGTGGCGCAATCCTGCAGCGGCGACCTGGCTCGACCGTATCGAACGGATTACCGCTCTGCTGCGCGACAGACCGTGAACCGCTCAGCCCTTCAGGAGGGCGAGCACCGCCTCCGGCGGGCGGGCGATGACAGCGCGGCCGCCGCGCATGACGAGCGGGCGCTCGATCAGCACCGGATCGGCCGCCATCGCCGCGACGAGCGCCTCGCTGTCGTCGAGATCGCCCAGCCCGCCCTCGCGATAGACCGGCTCGCAGGTGCGCATCAAGGCGCGCGGGTCTGCAAGACCCAGCGCGGCAAGCGCGGCGCGGATTTCCGCTTCGTCCGGCGCGTCCTTGAGATAAAGCCGCACCACCGGCTCGATGCCCGCCTCCCGGATCAGCTCCAGCGTCCGCCGCGACTTGGAACAGCGCGGATTGTGCCAGATGACGACGTCGCGCGCGCCGCTCATACGGGGAGTTCCTCGCCATGCTCGTCGATATTGGCCCAGGCCTCGGCGTTGCGCCCGACCGCCTGGTCGAGACCGGCGAGCCCGTGCCGGTCGAGCGACAGGCCGAGATGGTTGAGGATGCGGCCGACAAGGCCGGGGCCCTCGTAGACGAGCCCGGTGTAGAGCTGCACCAGATTGGCGCCGGCGGTGATCTTGGTCCAGGCACTCTCGCCGCTGTCGATGCCGCCGACGCCGATGATCGGCAGGCGTGGCCCGACACGAAGGCGCATGCGCGCCAGCGCGATGGTGGAGAGGCGGAACAGCGGCCGGCCCGACAGCCCGCCCGCCTGCGCGGCGCCCGCCCTGTCCTTCAGGCCCTCGCGCGCCAGCGTCGTGTTGGAGACGATGAGCCCGTCGATGCCGCAGCCCAGGACCTCGGTGGCGATGTCGTCGAGGCCGCCCTGGTCGATGTCGGGCGCGATCTTCAAAAGCACCGGCACCGGGCGGCCGTGGCGGGCGGCGGCCATCTCGCGCGCCTCCATCACCCGCGACAGAAGCTCGTGCAGCGCAGCGCGCGCCTGCAGGTCGCGCAGGCCCGGCGTGTTCGGCGAGGAGACGTTGACGGCGAAATAGGAGGCGAGGTCGGCGAAGGCCTCGATGCCCGCCACATAGTCGGCGATGCGGTCGTCGGCGTCCTTGTTGGCCCCCACATTGACGCCGACGATGCCGCCGCGATGGCGGCGCGCCTCAAGCCGGGCGCGCAGGGCCGCATGCCCCTCGTTGTTGAAGCCGAGCCGGTTGACGACGCCGCGATCGGCCACGAGGCGGAAGACGCGGGGCCGCGGATTGCCCTCCTGCGGGCGCGGCGTCACCGTGCCGACCTCGGAAAAGCCGAAGCCGAGCTTCAAGAGCGCGTCGGGCACCTCGCCGTTCTTGTCGAAGCCGGCGGCCATGCCGAGCGGGTTGGGAAAGGCGAGGTCGCCGAGGCTGACGGCAAGGCGATTGTCCGCCGGCACCCGGCAGGAGGGCATCAGCCCGCTCGCCAGCGCCTTCACCGTCATGCCATGGGCGGTTTCCGCGTCGATGGAGAAAAGCGCCTTGCGGGCAAGCGCGTCCAGCACCGAAGAGACCATCAAAGCCCCTCCGGGAAGACATGCGCCCCGTCGGGTCCGAGCGGCAGCGGGCGCACCCACGCTGCGGCCGATACCGGCAGTTCGGCATAAAGATGCGGGAACAGCGCGCCTCCGCGCGAGGGCTCCCATTTCAGCGCCGCGCCCAGCGCCTCCGCCTCGACCGCAACGAGGACAAGGTCGGCCTGGCCGGCGAAATGCCTGGCCGCCGTTTCGCGCAGCTGGTCGGCGGCCGAGAAGTGGATAAATCCGTCCGCCAGGTCTACGGGCGCGCCGGTGAAGCGCCCAGCAGCCTCGGCCTCCGCCCAGGCTGCTTGCGGAGAAATCTTGTAGATCAGCGTCATGCAGCGCCCCCGGCCGGCTTGCGTGTCCTTGATGGTGCCGGATTACAGGCTGGTGGCAGCCGAGACAAGGGTGCGCGTTGCCGCGGAAGACGGGAACAAGACGGGGCGGAAGACGGGGACAAGCCCCCCGCAGGGCGACCGCGGACTGGCACTCGGGTGCCTTTAGGAATATATACCCGTAACGGGAGTATCCCTCGGCAGTCCGCCGCCACGCCCGGCGGACGAAAGCCCTGCCAGCAACCGGCCGGGCGCTGGAGCCACGCCATGCTGTCGCACGAGAGCGTTTGGTCGGCGATCGACCGCCTTGCCCGCAGGAACGGCCTGACCCCCTCGGGGCTGGCGCGGCGGGCGGGCCTCGACCCGACCACCTTCAACCCGTCCAAGCGCACCGCCTCCGACGGCCGGCCCCGCTGGCCCTCGATGGAATCGATCGCCAAGATCCTCGGCGCCACCCGCTCCGAACTTGCCGACTTCGTCGCCCTGATCGACGAGCGCACCGCGCGCGCCGATGTCATGCGCTTTGCGATCCCGCCGACCCTGCCCCCGCTTGGCCTGTCGCAGGCCGAGGCGACCGGCTTCTTCCACGACGGGGCGATGGACGCGCTGACGCCGGAGGCCGCGCCCCCGGTCGTCACGGGGCCGCTGCCCGAGGCGCCGGAGGCCGACACCGCGCTGCGGGTGGAGGGCGACACGATGCTGCCGCTCTACCGGCAGGGCGATGTCGTCGTCATCTCGCCGCGCCGCCCGATCGACCGCGGCGACCGGGTGATCCTGCGGCTCGCCTCCGGCCCCGTGCTGGCCCGGATCTTCGAGCGGCGCACACGGTCGCGGGTGGAGCTCGCCCCGCTGATCGACGGCGCCGCGCCGGAACGGCTCGGCGTGTCGGAGATCGCCTGGATGGCGCGGATCATCTGGGCGAGCCAGTAGCAATGGCGCTCGCCGACAAGATCACCGGCCTCCTCGTCGCCGTCGCCGCCGGCGGATTGCTGTGGTTCGCCGGCAAGGCCTATCTGGTCGGCGACCCGCCGCCCGAGAACAGGGTCGTGGCGGAGGCCCCCGCTCCTCGGGCGCCGGACGCGGCCGCCCCGCAAGCATTGCCCCCGCAAGCACCGGCCCCGCCAGCATTGCCCCCGCAAGCGGTGGCGCCAACCTCCCCGACCGCCCCCGATGCGACGGAGACGCCCGCGACGCCGGCCTCCCCGCCCCCGGCCCCGCATCCCTCCACGATCCGCAACGTGGCGCCGGACGACATCCTGCCGCCACCGCCGGTTTCCGGCCCCCTGAAACGGGTCGAGCCGCGCCTGCCGGAGCTCCCCAGGCGCGAGATCCCGACCGAGATCACCTTCCACCAGCCGATGGTGATCGACGCCGGCAGCTTCCGGACGAAGAAGCTGACCATCCGGCTCGCCGGCATCACCGCCCCGCGCCTGGAGGAAACCTGTCCCTCGCGGCTGGGCGGCAGCTGGCCGTGCGGCGTGCGGGCGCGCACGGCGTTGCGCGCGCTGGTGCGCCGCCACGCGATCACCTGCGACAACATGGAAGAGACCGCCGGCGGGCTGATCCGGGCGAATTGCCGGCGGCGCGACACCGATCTTGCGACATGGATGGTGGAACAGGGCTGGGCGAGACCCGGCGATGGCGCGCCGCAGGCGATGACCGAGGCCTTCGAGGTGGCCCGCGCGGCGCGCAAGGGCCTGTGGCAGCTCGACTGGCGCACGGACCGTCCGCCGGCCGGTTCGGCACCCGCTCCCGGCGCTGCGACACCCGACATCGCGCCGCTTCTGGGCGGCGAGCCGGTGGAGATCGTCGACACGCCCTGGTATCCGGGCGCGGAGGCGTCCGAAGACGGCCCGGTGGAGAGCCCGGCCGGGACGAACGGCGATACGCACAGGCCCGACACGCCGGAGCCTTGAGCGGCCCGGCCGCCTCAGTCGGCGTTCATGTGCTCCGCCACATGTTCCGCCCAGCCGGCGAACCCTTCCTCTGACGGGTGAATGCCGTCGGCGCAGAAGGCGCGGCGCGGCAGGCCTTTGGTCGCCGGAATGGCGGTGACGCCGCGCTCGCGGCACAGGCACCGGCCAAGCCGCACGATCTCGACTGCGCGCGGGCGCAGGATGGTCCTGACAAGCGGCGTCAGAGCCGGCACGTCGTCAGGGGCGAGCACCTGCGACCAATAGATCCGGCTTTCGGGAAAGCGGGCCTTGAGCGCGTAGATCAGGCCGCCGAACTCGCGCCGGAAACGGCGGCCGGAATGGAAGTTCTTCAGATCGTTGAAGCCGGCGCTGATCAGGATGTGGCTGTAGGGAGCCGGCTCCAGATTGTGGACGACATGGTCGCGCAGCATCCCGGTGGTGGCGGAGTTGAACCCGGCCGCGCGCCAGTCGACACCGCACCTGTGCCGCCGGGCAAGCTGCGCGGCAACGCAGGGCGCGAGCCCGTCTTCCTGCCGCGCAATGCCGACGGCGGCGGCCGAACTGTCGCCCAGCACCAGCAGGCGTAGCCGGTTCTTGCCATCGCCTTCACCGTCCGCCGACAGGGCGTGCCCGAAGACCGGGCCGTCGGCAGGCGGAAAGCGATGGGTGCGCGCTCGCAGCCGCAGGCCGGCGACCGCGTAGAGCGGCAGCGCCAGGGTGCTCAGGTGGAAGGCAAGACGCGACACGGCCGGCCGGCCTTCAGCTTTCGGCCGGCGCATCCGCCAGCTCGCCGGCGATCGCCCGGGCGATCAGCGCCCGCGTCTCGTCGATGCCGTAGAGCGCGACGAAGGACCCGAAACGCGGCCCCCGCTCCTGGCCGAGCAGCAGCTTGTAGAGCGCCGAGAACCAGGCGACCGAGACGCCCGGCCCGCCGTCGGGGCTCTTCTTGGCGTGGTCGCGGTAGCGCTCGATGGCGCGGGCGACGTCGAGCACCGCGTCCTGGATGGCGCTCCCGTCGGCATCGGCCGGCAGTTCGGCGAGTTTCCCGTCGAGCGTCTTCAGCGCCGCCAGCTCGATCTCGTCAGGCGCATGGAAGACCTTGGTCGGCCTGACGAAATCCTCGAAGTAGCGGATCGCGTAGCCGACCAGTTCGTCGAGCTTGGGATGGGTCGCGGCGGTGACGCCTGGAACATGGCGGGAGATGAAGGCCCACAGCACGTCCTTGGTTTCCGCATTGGAGGCGGAAACCAGATTGAGCAGCATCGTGAAGGAGACAGGCATGTCGACCTGCGGCGGCCGGCCGGAATGGATGTGCCAGACCGGATTGGCGAGTTGCTGCTCGATCGGCATCGCGGGAAGCTTGCCGGCGAAGGCGAAATACTCGTCCACCGTCTTCGGGATGACGTCGAAATAGAGCTTCTTCGCCGTCTTCGGCTTGGTGAACATGTAGAGCGCCAGGCTCTCCGGCGAGGCATAGGTCAGCCACTCGTCGATGGTCAGGCCGTTGCCCTTCGACTTGGAGATCTTCTGCCCGATCTCGTCGAGGAACAGCTCGTAGACGAAATGCTCCGGCGCGGTGCCGCCGAGGATCTCGCAGATCCGGTCGTAGATCGAGGCATTGGTCAGGTGGTCCTTGCCGAACATCTCGAAATCGACGTCAAGGGCCGCCCAGCGCGCGCCGAAATCCGGCTTCCACTGCAGCTTGACGCGCCCGCCGGTGACGGGAAGCGTCGTCTCCGCACCGTTCTCGTCGTCGAAGGTGATGGTGCCGGCCTTCGCGTCGACCGCCTTCATCGGCACGTAGAGGACGCGGCCCGATGTCGGCGAGATCGGCAGAAAGGGCGAGTAGGTCGCCTGCCGCTCAGGCCCCAGCGTCGGCAGCATGACATCCATGATGTCCTGGTACTTCTCGGTCGCCTTCAGCAGGATTTCGTCGAACCGGCCGGACCGGTAATAGTCGGTGGCGCTGGCGAACTCGTAGTCGAAGCCGAACGTGTCGAGGAAACGGCGCAGCATGGCGTTGTTGTGGGCGCCGAAGCTCGGCGCGTCGCCGCCGAAGGGGTTGGGCACATCGGTCAGCGGCTTGTGCAGATGCGGCTCCAGCAAGGCGCGGTCCGGCACGTTTTCCGGGATCTTGCGCATGCCGTCCATGTCGTCGGAGAAGCACAGCAGCCGGGTCGGGATCTCGTCATTGCTGAGCACGCGAAAGGCGGTGCGCACCATCGTGGTGCGCGCCACCTCGCCGAACGTGCCGATATGCGGCAGGCCGGACGGGCCGTAGCCGGTCTCGAACAGCACCGGACGGTCGATCTTCGCCGCCGTCACGCGTTTCAGCAGCTTGCGCGCCTCCTCGAAGGGCCAGGCTTTCGAGGTGCGGGCGGCCTCGATCACGGCGGGAGAAAGGTCGAGCTTGGGCTGCGAAGCGGTGGTCATGTGCGGACCGGTGCCTTCCGGGTCTGTTGCGGGTCGGGTGTCAGCTTGTCCAGGGTTTGCGCCGGCTTGTCCACTCGCGTGCCCGGGCGGCGACGCCGGAGGACAAGTGCGGGCGCGCGCGGACACTAATCCAAGCCCGCGGCAAACGAAACCTGCACCGCACAAAAAATGGCGGGACCCCGGAGCGCAGCCCCGTAGAATCGCAGGGTTGCGATCCCCTCGCCATCCCGTTACCTGAAGGGAGCTTCATGGATGAGCGAGAAAAGGCCGAGATCCCAGATGAGTGAGCGTGTAAGCCTGCAGGAAGCCCTGATCTACGTGATGGTGATGGTCTCCGCCTCCGACAGCAGCATGACCGACAAGGAGCTGCATTCGATCGGCGAACTGATCAAGACGCTGCCTGTCTTCAAGAATTTCGACCCGGAGCGGCTGGTTCCGGTCGCCCAGGACTGCGGCGAGCGCCTGCAGGCGGAGAACGGCATGTCGGCGACCTTCGCCCTGATCGCCGACAGCGTGCCGGCGGGCTATGCCGACACGGCCTACGCGCTGGCGGTTGAAATCGCGGTGGCGGACGTCACCGTGGCGCAGGAGGAACTGCGCATGCTGCAGATGCTGCGCGACACGCTCGGCCTCGACAAGCTGACGGTCGCCGCCATCGAGCGCGGCGCGCAGGCGCGCTACCGCACCGGCGCCTGAGGCGCGGTCACGCCAGGCCGGTGCCGACCCACGGCGCCGGCTTGCCGATGTGATAGCCCTGCACCTGGGTGACGCCCAGGCCGCGCAGCATGTCCAGCGTCTTCTCGTCCTCGACATATTCGGCGATCACGCCGACGCCGATCTTGCGGGCGATCGCCACGATCCCGGCAACGATGGTCTGCTGCAACTCGTCGTGGACGACATCGCCGATGATGGCGCCGTCGATCTTCAGGCTGTCGATGCGGAACTGGCGCAGATAGGCGAAGGACGACAGGCCCGAGCCGAAATCGTCGAGAATGATCCCGCAACCGCGCTCGCGCAGGGCGAAGGTGAGCGCCTGTGCCGTCGCCATGCTGCGCACGGCCGCCGTCTCGGTGATCTCGAAACAGACCCGCCGCGCCGCGCCGGGCCGCGCGTCCAGCGCCTCCAGCAGGAAATCCTTGAACTGCGGATCGCCGACCGAGCGTCCCGAAAGGTTGATCGACAGCAGCGTGCCTTCCTCGATCCGGCCGATATTGTCGAGCGCCGTCTCCACCACCCGGCGGTCGACCTGCGGCATCAGGCCGTGGCGCTCGGCCGAGCCGATCAGGGCTGCCGGAGCGACCACCCGCCCCTCGTCGTCAAGGAAACGCAGCAGCACCTCGAGCATGGGCGCGCGGGTTCCGTCGAGCGGCCGGATCGGCATCGTGTGAAGCTGGAAGCGGCCGAATTCCAGCGACTGCTGGAGGATCTGGAGATTGCCGATATCGGTTCGCCGGGCGACCATTTCCGCATCGTCCGGACGATAGACGACGGCACGAGCCCCGCCGATCTCCTTGGCGTAGAGACAGGCCTGGTCGGCGCGGTTGAGCAGTTCGTAGACGGTCTTGGGCAGATCGCCACGGGGTTCGGGCTCGATCGTGGCGATGCCGACACTTGCGCTGACGACATGGCTGTCGCCGTTCCACACGAAGCGCATGGCGACCAGGTTGGCGACGATCCGGTTGGCGAGATCGCGCGCCGCCTCCTCGTCGCCCCCCTCCTGGACGACCGCGAACTCGTCGCCGCCAAGCCTTGCGCAGCGCACCTTACCGGGCTGCTCGAAGGTGCGCAGCATGTCGGCGATCTGGCACAGCAGCGCATCGCCGCCGCTATGCCCGGAAATGTCGTTGACGACCTTGAAGTCGTCGAGATCGACGGTGATCAGCGCCGAACCCGCCCCGCCCAGCTCGACACGTTCCAGCAGGGCCTCGAGATCCGCCTGCAGCGCATGCCGGTTGGCCAGGCCGGTCAGGGCATCCTCGCGCGCCTGGCGCCGCATCTCGCTTGCCATGAGGCTCGCGGCGGTGACGTCGCGCAACACGACGATGGCCGCCGTCAGCTGGCCGTTCTCGTCGCGATAGGGATCCATGCGCACGCGCAGGAAGCGGGTCTCGCCCTGCGTGTCGACCATTTCATGCTCGTATTCGGTCGACTGGCCGCAGAAACAGGCCTCGAAATGGGCACGCGCGCGGCCGCCGAAGCGCTCGCTTCCGATCAGTTCGGAGACGTGCAGCCCGACGAACTCCTCCGGCCGCCTGCCGTAATAGGCGGCGTTGGCGGCGTTGGTGAACTTGTAGCGGAAATCCGTGCCGATCACCGAGATGCGGTCGGTCGTCTGGCGGACGATCTCCTCGTGCAGGGACAGCCGGTCGTTGATCGCCTGGAAATGGCTGACGTCGCGGGCGGCCGAAATCACGCAGGCGACCCGTCCGTCGGGTCCCGCGACAGGCTGGAAATAGACGTCGAGCAGCTTGTCCCGGGTGTGGGAACGGATGCCCTTTGCCCGGATGCGGGACGGGCGGCCCTCGAAGGCGTCGTCGATATTGCCCTTGCGCAGGACGAAGACGCGCGGCCCCAGGACCTCCTCGACATGCTTGCCGATGACATCCTCGCGGCCCAGTCCCTCCATGTCGAGAAAGGCCCCGTCGACATCCCAGATGCGGTAGCTGCGGTCGCAGACGAAAATGCCCGCGCGGTTGATGTCGATGATGGCCTGGTGCAGGACATCGCGGTCGATCGGAAGCGGCCAGTCCCCGGCCTGCGTCCTGCCGGAAAGGGCGGCGCCGCGCGGCAGCGTTGTCGTTGCGGAGGCGACGTCACTCATGTCGGGATCGGGTCCGTTGCGCTTTACCGCCATGGCTTCAACTCGCTGGCCGGAGTGTGGGCATCGGATGGAACGCAGCTGCGGGCCATGCACCTGCAACGTCCAGGGCTAGCACCACAATGCGCGCCGCGCATCGCGCGGTGTTGCGGATACCATCAGCAGAACACCTCGTCCCAGGGGGTGGGCATCCCCACGAAATAGCCCTGCACGAGACTGACCCCGAGCTCGCGCAAGGTCTCCAGCGTCGCCTCGTCCTCGACATACTCGGCCACCACGCGAATGCGCATCGCCTCGGCCACCGCGACAATGCCGGCGACGATGGTCTGCTGCACCTCGTCCTCGCGGACATTGCCGATGATATTGCCGTCGATCTTCAGCATGTCGACATCGAAATGGCGCAGATAGCCGAAGGACGACAGGCCCGAGCCGAAATCGTCGAGGATCACCCCGTGTCCCCGCTGCTTGAGCGCCGCGATCATGTCGAGGGCGGTTTCCATCGAGCGCACGGCCGATGTTTCGGTGATCTCGAAGGCAAGGCGCCCCGCCCCGATGCCCGCCTCGTCCAACGCCGCCAGCAGGAAGTCGCGGAAGATGGGATCGCCGACCGACTGGCCCGACAGGTTGATCGTCAGCCGGACGTCCTGCGGCAGGGCCGGCATGCGCGCAAGCGCGGTCTCCACCACCCAGCGGTCGACCCGGTTCATCAGCCCGTGCCGCTCGGCGGCGGTGATGAACACTTGCGGCGGCAGTGCCCGGCCGTCCTCGCCGATGACCCGCAGCAACACCTCGTGCCAGGGCTTGCTGCGGCCGTCGACAGGGGCGATCGGCATGACATGCAGGGCGAAACGTCCCTCCTTCAAGGCGGCCTGGACCACCTGCAGGTTGCCGATCTCCTCGAAGCGGGCCTGCATCTCGCCGTCTTCGGGATGAAAGACCGACACGCGTGCGCCGCCCTTTTCCTTGGACACGAGGCAGGCCCTGTCGGCCCAGTTGATGATGTCGTGAACGGACGGGGTCCCGGCGGCGAAGGCCTCCACGTCGAGCAGGGCGACGCCGACGCTCGCACCGGCCGAATAGCGCTCGCCCTTCCACACGAAGCCGGTTCCCTCGACGCTCGCGACGACCCGGTCGGCAAGACGCGCCGCGCCGGTCTCGTCGAGCGCATCGACCAGGAATGCGAATTCGTCGCCGCCCAGCCGGGCGATGAAGGCCGTCTGGTCCAGCGAGCGCAGGAGGCTTGCCACCTGTCGCAGCAGGGCGTCGCCGGCGACATGGCCGGCAAGGTCGTTGACCACCTTGAAGTCGTCGAGGTCGACGAGAAGCAGCGCCGTGCCGTAACGGGTGCCGCAATCCGTGCCGGCCTGCAGGCAAAGGTCGATCCGGCGCGCCAGTTCGGCCTCCAGCGCATAGCGGTTGGCCAGCCCGGTGAGCGCGTCCTCCAGCGCCTGGCGTCGCAGGCGCTGGTTGAGGATGGCCGCTTCGGTGATGTCGCGCATGTTGACGACGGCGCCGACGATGTCGCCGTTCTCGTCGCGCAGCGGTTCCAGCCGTACCGCGTATTGCGTGTCGCTTCCCTTGCCGTTCGGCCAGGCGAACTCGTACTGCGTCGCCTCGCCGTTGAAGCAGGAGGTCAGCCGCGGCAACACCCGCTGGCGAAACCCTTCGGCGCCGATGATGTCGGGCACCGTCAGGCCGATCACCTCTTCCGGCGCCCGCCTCCAGATCATCGCATAGGCGGGATTGACCCAGTGGTAGCGATAGTCGGCCCCGACCACGGCGAGCGCGTCCGACGTCTGCCGGATGACGTCCTCCTGCATGGACACGCGCTGTTCCAGTTCGTGCAGGTGGGTCTTGTCCTCCATCATCAGCAGAAAGCCGATGACCTCGCCCGCGGCGTCCCAGACCGGCTCGTGGCGGATGCGCAGCAACCGGCCCCGCGTCGCCCGGCGCAGACCCCATTCGACCGTCGATTGCGGCTCCCCGCGCAGCACCGCCTCGATATTGGGGCGGCGGGCATCGACGATCGCCGCTCCGTAGACATCTCCCAGCGAACGGCCGATCACCTCGCTGCGGCTCAGCCCGTCGACCTGCAGGCAGACGGCGTTGACCTCGCGGATGACGAGGTTCCTGTCGCAATAGAGCATCCGGACCGGGGAAACATGGAACGCCGCGCCGAAGGCGCTGGCCTGCGGGCCGGACAAATGGAATGCCACATCCCCCGCGCCGCTGATCGTATTGCCCATGGACGCCACGCTGGCTGGCTCCTTCCCGCATTTCCGCCGATGCGAAACACCTGCACGAATCCTACACCCAAGTACTCGTGCCGTAACAGCATAAAGCCGTTTCGCCAGATTGCCCCCTGCATCATTACGTTTGTTTTAAGAGCCATGGTTACGGGGATGCGAATCCGGCGCCGGTCCAGTCGAAATCCGAACCGAAACCAGTTGAAGCCAAGTCGAATGCACGCGAAACCGGTTGCGCGCGCAACCGGATGCCCCTCATCGCAAGGAGCGGACGGAAGAAGGGCGGCCCGGCCGGGCTCACGTCCTAGTTTACGCTGCGGACCTCTCCGGGGATGTCGAGCGAGAAGGCGGGGATGTCGACATCGAATCGCTCGCCGTCCGTCGTCTCCATCTGGTAGGAGCCGGCCATCATCCCGGAACTGGTGCGCAAGGGGCAGCCGGAGGTGTATTCGAAGCGTTCGCCGGGGGCGAGCACGGGCTGTTCGCCGACGACGCCGAGACCGCGCACCTCCTCGAGGTGCCCGACCGCGTCGACGATGCGCCAGTGCCGGGCGCGCAGGCGCACCGTGTCCATGCCCAGATTGACGATATCGACGTTATAGGCCCAGAAATACCGCCCGTCCGCGGGGTCGGATTCCTCCGCCAGATACTGCGGCTCGACCGTGACCTGGATATCGTGCGTGACCGCCCGGTACATGTTTCGCTCCACCGCAAGGCGTGCTCGCGCCAATCCGCACGCACGCTTCAGCCGTCTGTAATCTATACCGGAATCGCGGATTTTTCACCCCTTGCAAAACCTGCCGGGGGTTTTCGGACACGCGCTTGTGCCAGCGGGTGATGCGCTTGTGAGCGCAGCGTGCTTGCCTTGCCCCGGCGTCTGGGTCATCTGAGACCAACGCAGCCGGCCTGCGCCGGCCGGGCACCAGGGCAGCCGGCGGTGCCGGCCGGGCACCAGGGCAGCCGGCGGTGCCGGCCGCGAAAGGGGTTCACCGATGTTCGACGCACGCCTCAGGCCGCTGATCGACCCGCCGCTCGACGCGGCCGGCGGCCGGCTGGCGCGTGCCGGCGTCAGCGCCGATGCCGTCACCCTTGCCGGCTTTGCCTGCGGGCTGTGTGCGGCCGCCTCGATCGCCTGCGGCGCGATGCTGGCGGGCGCCTTGCTGATCCTCGCCAACCGGCTGGCCGACGGGCTCGACGGCGCCGTCGCCCGGGCCGGCGCCAGGACCGATCGCGGCGGTTATCTGGACATCGTGCTGGATTTCTTCTTCTACGGGGCGATTCCCTTCGCCTTCGCCGTCCAGAACGGCGCCGACAACGCGCTTGCCGCCGCAGCGCTGCTGCTCGCCTTCTACATGAACGGCGCCAGCTTTCTCGGCTTCTCGGTGATGGCGGCGAAGCGCGGCATCACCACCGACGTGCAAGGGGCGAAGTCGCTCTACTATCTCGGCGGGCTTGCCGAGGGGGCGGAGACGATCGCGGTGTTTCTCGCCATGTGCCTGTTCCCGCAATGGTTCGCGGTGCTGGCCTATGGCTTCGCCGCCATCTGCGTCGTCTCCGCCGTGTCGCGGGTCGTGCTGGTGGCCCGGATGCTGTCCTGAACCTCAGCCGCGCACGGTGTCGAGCGCGGTGAGCAGGTCGGCGGCCAGATCGTCCTCGTGTTCGAGCCCGACCGACAGGCGCAACAGGCTCTCGCCGATGCCCAGTTCGGCACGCGCCTCTTCCGCCAGGCTCTGGTGGGTCGTCGTCGCCGGATGGGTGACGAGGCTCTTGGCATCGCCCAGGTTGTTGGACATCCTGACGATCTTCAGCGCGTTGCAGAAGCGGAACGCCCCCTCCTTGCCGCCGGCCACCTCGAGCGCGATCATCGTCGAGCCGGACTTCATTTGCCGGCGGGCAAGCTCCGCCTGCGGGTGGTCGTCGCGGCCGGGATAGATCAGCCGGGCGACGGCCGGATGCTCGGCCAGCACATCGGCGAGACGCGCGGCGGTGCGGGTCTGGCGCTCGACGCGCAAGGGCAGCGTCTCCAGCCCCTTGAGCAGCACCCAGGCGTTGAACGGGCTCATCGCCGGCCCGGTATGCTTCATGAAGGGCATCACCTCGTCGGTGATGAACTCCTCGCTGCCGAGCACGACGCCGCCAAGGCACCGGCCCTGCCCGTCGATATGCTTGGTCGCGGAATAGACGACGATGTCGGCGCCCAGCTCGAACGGCGACTGCCAGAGCGGCGTTGCAAAGACATTGTCGACGATCAGCTTCGCGCCGACCGCATGCGCCATGTCGGCGACGGCGGCGATGTCGATCACCTCGAGCGTCGGATTGGTCGGGCTTTCCAGGAAGCAGGCGACGGTTTCCGGCCGGATGGCGGCGCGCCAGGCATCGAGGTCGGTGCCGTCGACCAGCGTCGACGTCACCCCGAAGCGCGGCAGCAGCGTCTCGACGATGTAGCGGCAGGAGCCGAACAGCGCCTTGGCGGCGACGACATGATCGCCGGCCTTGCAGCAGGCCATGAGAGCGAGATTGACGGCGGCCATGCCGCTGGCGGTGCCGCGCGCGGCTTCCGCGCCTTCGAGAGCGGCGATGCGGTTCTCGAACATGGCGACGGTCGGATTGGCGTAGCGCGAGTAGACGAAACCCGGATCCTCGCCGTTGAAGCGGGCCTCGGCCGCCTCGGCGGTCTCGTAGACAAAGCCCTGGGTCAGGAACATCGCCTCGGAGGTCTCTCCGAAGGGCGAGCGGGTCGTGCCACCGTGAACCAGGATCGTTTCCGGGTGCCAGCCGTGCGATTTTGTCGTCATTCTGCTCTCCAAATGCAAAACCCCGGCCTTGTACGGACCGGGGTTTTCGCAAACCCGGCCTGTTTAGCGACTTGTTTAACGTGGCTGCAAGCCGGCCGGCCCAAATCACCACGAAGTACGGAAGTTTTGATAGTCCACGGCGCAAGGCGCGTCAACTTTCCTTGCAGAAGGCGAACGACCTCGGGGAGAGGCGCCCGCAATGGCACACAGCCATGCCGCACACTCCCCTCTCCCCCCCTTGAGGGGGAGATGCCGGCAAAGCCGGCAGAGGGGGGAGCAGCGGAGGCCTCCCCTTACGTCCTGAGCACCCGGTAGATCGCCGGGATCACCAGCACGGTGAGCAGGGTCGAGGAGGCAAGGCCGAAGAGCAGCGAGATCGCCAGCCCCTGGAAGATCGGATCGGTGAGGATCACGGCGGCGCCGATCATCGCGGCGAGCGCGGTCAGCAGGATCGGCTTGAAGCGGATCGCGCCGGCGAGCAGCAGCACCTCGGTCAGCGGCCGGTCGGGCTGCCGCGCATGGCGGATGAAATCGACCAGCAGGATCGAGTTGCGCACGATGATGCCGGCAAGCGCGATGAAGCCGATCATCGAGGTCGCCGAGAACGGCGCGCCGAACAGCCAGTGGCCGCCGAGAATGCCGATGAAGGTGAGCGGGATCGGCGTCAGGATGACGAGCGGCACCTTGAAGGAGCCGAACTGGGCGACGACGAGAATGTAGATGCCGACCAGCGCCACCATGAAGGCCGCGCCCATGTCGCGGAAGGTGACCCAGGTGACCTCCCATTCGCCGTCCCACAGAAGCGTCACGGCGCTTTCGTCCTCCGGCTGGCCGTTGAGGCGGACGACCGGCTTCGGCAGGTCGCCCCAGTCGATGGCGTCGAGCGCCTCGCCAACCGCGATCATGCCGTAGAGCGGTGCCTCGTAGGCGCCGGCAAGCTCGCCCGTCACCATCTCGGCGAAACGGCCGTTGTGGCGGAAGAGCGGGTGGGAGGCCGTCTCCTCGCGCACCCGCACCACGTCGCCGAGCTCGACGATGGCGGCGCTGCCGGGCAGCACGTTGGCCGGGATCGGGGTTGCCAGCGCGCGCTCGTCGAGCAGTCTTTCGCCGCGCGGCCGCTCGATGCGGATCGGCAGCGGCTGGCGCCCTTCGCCGCGGTGGGAATAGCCGACCGTCCGGCCGGTGCCGAGCAGCGCCAGCGTGTCGAACACATCGCCCTCCCCGACCCGGAAGAAGTCGAGCTCGTCGGTCGACACCGTGACCCGCTTGCGCGGCGCCGGCACGCCGAAACTGTCATCGACATCGACGATGAAGGGAACCGAGGCGAAGGCCTCGCGCACCTTCTCGGCGACGGCCCGGCGCGTCTCGGCATCCGGTCCGTAGATCTCGGCAAGCAGCGTCGCCATGACCGGCGGCCCCGGCGGCGGCTCGACCACTTTCAGCGAGGTGCCGACGGGCACGTCGAGCGCGGCAAGCCGGGTGCGGATGTCGAGGGCGATGGCATGGCTCGCGCGGGCGCGCTCGCCCTTCGGCGCAAGCACCAGGGAGACATCGCCAAGCTGCGGCTCGGCGCGCAGGTAGCTATGGCGGACGAGGCCGTTGAAATCGAAGGGCGCCGCCGTGCCGGCATGGGTGGTCGCCATCGCCACTTCCGGCAGGCCCAGCACCGCGCGGGCCACCGCCTGCGCCACCGCGTCCGTCGCCTCGACGGAGGAGCCCTCCGGCAGGTCGATCATCACGGCTAGCTCCGACTTGTTGTCGAAAGGCAGCAGCTTGACCGTCACGTCCTTCGTCGCAAACAGCGTCATCGAGCCGAGCGTCGCCGCGCCGACCAGCAGCAGGAAGACCCAGCTTCGCGCCTTGCTGGCGAGCACCGGCCGGGCGACGGCGAGATAGGCGCGACCGAGACGGCCGCCGCTGCCGGCATCCTCGCCGCCCGCGTGATGCGCCGGCGCGGCGCCGGCCGTCTTCATCATCAGCCAGGGCGTCACCGTGACCGCGACGAAGAAGGAAAAGATCATCGCCGCAGAGGCATTGGCCGGGATCGGGCTCATATAGGGGCCCATCAGGCCGGAGACGAAAAGCATCGGCAGCAGCGCGGCGACGACGGTCAGCGTTGCCACGATGGTCGGGTTGCCGACCTCGGCCACCGCCTCGATCGCCGCCTGGCGGCGCGGACGGCCGTCGCCCATCGCCCAGTGGCGGGCGATGTTCTCGATCACCACGATCGCGTCGTCGACGAGGATGCCGATGGAAAAGATCAGCGCGAAAAGCGAGACGCGGTTGAGCGTGTAGCCCATCACGCTGGCGGCGAACAGCGTCAGCAGGATGGTCACGGGAATGACCACGGCCACCACCAGCGCCTCGCGCCGGCCGATCGCCACCCAGGCGAGGGCGATGATCGACAGGGTCGCAAGGCCGAGATGGAAGAGGAGTTCGTTGGCCTTCTCGTTGGCCGTCTCGCCATAGTCGCGGGTGACGGTCACCGTCATCGTTTCGGGCACCAGCGGGCCTTTCAGCATCTCGACCCGGTGAAGGATCGCCTCCGCGACCGTCACCGCGTTCGACCCGGCGCGCTTGGCAATGGCCAGCGTCACCGCCGGCACGCGGCGCAATGCGCCGTCGCCCGCACGCGTCACCCTGGCGGTCAGCGCATCGCTTTCCGAGGCCAGCGCGACATCGGCGACGTCGCGCACATAGACCGGCCGGCCGTCGCGGGTGGTGAGCACCAGATTGCCGATCTCCTCCGGGCTCGACAGCGTCTCGCCGGCAACGAGCGTCACGTCGGCGCCGGCGTCGCGGATGCGGCCGGCCGGAAAGGCCCGGTTGGCGCCCCCGACCTTGCCGGCGAGCTGCTGCAGGGTGACGCCGTAGAGCGCCAGCTTCTCCGGATCGGGGGCAATGCGCAGCGCCTCGTCCACCGCGCCGACCAGATAGGTCAGTCCGACATTCTCGACCTTGGCGAGTTCCACCTGCAATTCGCGGGCAACGCGCGAGAGATCGGCCGGCGTCACCTCGACCCCGGAGCCCGGGGCGGCGGACAGCGTCAGCGCGACGATGGCGACATCGTCGATGCCGCGCCCGACGACCAGCGGCTCGGGAATTCCGACCGGGATGCGGTCCATGTTGGCGCGGATCCTGTCATGCACGCGCAAGACGGCGGCGTCGGACGAGGTGCCGACGAGGAAGCGCGCCGTCAGCATCACCTGATCGTCACGGGTCTGCGAATAGACGTGCTCGACGCCGTCGATGCCCTTGACGATGGTCTCCAGCGGTTCGGTGACGAGCTTGACCGCGTCGGCGGCCTTGAGCCCGTCGGCGCGCACATGGATATCGACCATCGGCACAGAGATCTGCGGCTCCTCCTCGCGCGGCAGCGAGACGAGGGCGATCAGCCCGAGCGCGAGGGCGGCGAGTAGGAACAGGGGGGTGAGCGGCGAGGCGATGAAGGCGCGGGTCAGCCCGCCCGCGATGCCGAGGCCGCCGGATGGCGTCGTCCCGGATGGTGTCGTCATGGAAGGACCAGCTCGTCGCCGGGCTTCAGGCCGGTGAGGATCTCCACATGGGTCTCGCCGTCATGGCGGACGGCACCGCCGGTGAGCACGGTGCGCTCCACCTCGCCCTCCCCCACGCGCAGGCGGACGAAGTCGAGGCCGGCGCGGGTGACGATGGCGGCCGGCGGCAGCAGGAGCGCGGATCGCTCCCCGACCGGCAGGCGAACCAGGAGACGGGCGTTGATGAAGGTCGCGTCAAGGCCGGGCACCTCGACATCGGCGACGACACGGCCGTTCTCGATGGTCGGGTAGATCTTGGCGAGCCGGCCGGGGGAGAGCCCGCCTCCGGTCTCGATCTCGATATCCGCGCCCTCCTCCAGGCGGACGGCGTGGCGCTCGGGAACCGACAGGCGCAGGAAGGTGCCGCCGCTGCCCAGCACCGCCACGGTCTCGCCGGGCAGGATGACCGCGCCGCGCGTGACGGGAACCTTGAGAATGCGGCCGGCGGCCGGCGCCAGCACGGCGCCCTCCTCGCCCTGCTGGACGACGACCGAGCGCTCGGCGGTGGCGGCCGAGATCTCGTTGCGCACCACCTCGGCGGCGGTGGCGAGCTGGTCGACCCGCTGGCGGGTGGCGACGCCGCGCTCAACAAGGGTCTCGGCCCTTGCCAGCTCCGCCTCGGCATTGGCAAGCTGGCTTTGCAGCGCCCTGAGCCGCGCCTCGATGGCGGCGGTGCGGAAGGCGATCTTCTCGTCGCTGACGACGGCGATGCGCGCGCCGGCGGCGACCGTGTCGCCCTCCTCGACCTCGAGCGTGGCCAGCGTGCCGCCGATGCGCGCCCGCGCGGGCACCTCGTCGCGGGCCTCGACCTGGCCGAAGACCGCCTTCCACTCCGTCACCATGCGCGGCTCGACGACCAGCGAGGCGGCAAGCGCGGACGCCGAAAGGGCGGCGAGCATCAGGCCGCCGGCACAGGCGGCCGCAAGCGCGGTGGAACGAGGCGTCATCGAAGCAACTCCCCTCAGAACGCCGTTCCCGGCTTCACGCCGATGCGTTTGAAGATCATCGCCGCGGGGCAGAATCCGGTGAAGGCGGCCTGCAGCATGTTGAGGCCGACAAAGACGGTGAACCAGACGAAGAGCGGCGAGACGGTGAGCGTCAGCGCGACGGAAAGCAGCGTCATTGCTCCGGCAAAAGCCAGGACGGCACGGTCGAGCGTCATCGGGATACTCCTGTTGCGATTGATTATGTATCAATATTAGTATGTTCTAAAATTACGTCAATACGCAGCATCCCGGAGGCCTGCCGTCGAATTCACGGGGGTTTGCTCCCCCCTCTTGCGCCCCCTCTTGCGCCCCCTCTTGCGCGCCAACGGGGCAAAAACGCGTTGGCCCGGCCGGCCGGCTGGGTTAAGGACGGCGGACACGGCGAATTCAGGGGACGTCATGACCGCGGCTGAACACGGCATTCTTCCAGCACAGGCCATTGCCGAGATGTTCGAGCGCGGCGGAATTTCCGCTCCGCGCCGGCCCGATGGCGACCAGATCCAGCCGGCCAGCCTCGACCTGCGCCTCGGGCCGCTCGCCTATCGGGTGCGGGCGAGCTTCCTGCCCGGCCCCGGCGCCAAGGTGATGGAGAAGCTCGACCGGCTGAAGCTTCATGCCTTCGACCTGACGCGCGGCGCGGTGCTGGAGACGGGCTGCGTCTATATCGTGCCGCTGCTCGAAGGGCTCAACCTTGCGGGCGACGTCTCCGCCACCACCAATCCGAAGAGCTCGACCGGCCGCCTCGACGTCTTCACCCGGGTGATCACCGATGACGGGCGCGCCTTCGACACGGTGCCGGCGGGCTATCGCGGCCCGCTCTATGCCGAGATCAGCCCGCGCACCTTCCCCGTGCTGGTGCGCGAGGGTTCGCGCCTGTCGCAGATCCGTTTCCGCAAGGGCCAGCCGATGGTGGGCGATGCCGAGCTTGCCGAGGTTCACCGGCAGCACGGGCTGGTTTCCGGCGGCGAGGCGACGATCGGCGTCGGCGTGCACCTGACCATCGACCTCAGGGGCGAAGGCGAAGGCGCCCTTATCGGCTATCGCGGCAAGCGCCATACCGGCGTCATCGACATGGACGCGCGCGCCGCCCAGGACCCGCTCGACTTCTGGGAGCCGATCGTGCATCGCGGCCGCGGCGACCTCATCCTCGACCCCAACGAGTTCTACATCCTGGTGTCGCGCGAGGCGGTGCATGTGCCGCCGCTCTTCGCCGCCGAGATGGTGCCCTTCGACCCGCTGGTCGGCGAGTTCCGCGTCCACTATGCCGGTTTCTTCGATCCCGGCTTCGGCCATTCGGAGATCGGCGGCGGCGGCTCGCGCGCCGTCCTGGAGGTGCGCTCGCACGAGGTGCCCTTCATCGTCGAGCACGGCCAGACGGTCGGCCGGCTGGTCTACGAGCACATGCTGGCCCGGCCCGACACGCTGTACGGCGAGGGCATCGGCTCCAACTACCAGGGCCAGGGCCTGAAGCTGTCCAAGCATTTCCGCTAAGGCGGCAAACCGATGACCGACACGGCGCGCCCCGCTCCGCCCGTGCTGCGGTCCGTGGCCGAGGCGGTCGCCTTCCTCCATGCGCGCCTGCACGGCGCGGGCCTCTTGGTTGCCGGCATCTGCGGGCCGGCGGGCGCCGGCAAGACGACCCTGTGCACCGCCCTTGCCGGGGCCGCCCCCTTCCCGCTCGTGCGCCTCGATTGCGACGCCTTTTCGAGGCACGGCCGCGCGGACCGTCAGGCGCATATTGCCGAGGCCGTCGCGTCCGGTATTTCGCGCGCCATGGCGGCACGGCGGACGCTGTCGTGCGGCTGAGGCCGGGCTGAGGCCGGGCCGCCCCCCAACTTGCCGCAAGCATTCGGGCACCGCCCCTCTCTCGGGTCGCCCCGTGTATCCGCCCGGTTCTCGGGGTTGCACTACCCTCAGGCCGTCACCCCCGCCGGAGCGCAGCGGAGAGCGGGGGCCCATTCGTTGCCAGAGCGGCGGCGACGGGGACGCGAGGCTTGCCCGCCGGTCCGGTCCGCAAGCGGCGACGACCGCGTTCCCGCCCACTGACAGCAAAGGACGCCATGCCCCCCGCGACCGGCTGGGACCACCATGCCCGCCGGGATTGCCAATGGATCCCCGGTCAAGCCGGGGATGACGACGGAGAGAGGGGCCAACGCCGGCGTGGCACCGGAGACCCCGGCAGATGACGCCCAAGAGGGTCAAGGCCTTTGCCAGCAACATATGGCAGCCAGGGCGGCCGGCGCCGTTCCCCCCTCTGTCCCCTTTTCGGGGACATCTCCCCCTCAAAGGGGGGGAGAGGGGTGCGTGTGGCCGGCTCCCGGCCCGAACCGGCCGACTGCATCCGGACGCCACCCCATCCTCGGGCCGTCCGCGGGGGCGAGGCGAAGCCGCGAGATGCAAGTCTTGGGGGCCCATTCGTTGCCAGAGCGGCGGCGACAGGGACGCGAGGCTTGCCCGCCGGTCCGGTCCGCAAGCGGCGACGACCGCGTTCCCGCCCACTGACAGCAAAGGACGCCATGCCCCCCGCAACCGACGGTGCCCACCACAACCGCCGGGATTGCCAATGGGTCCCGGATCAAGTTCGGGATGACGACGGAGAGAGGCGCCAACGCCGGCGTGACACCGGCACCAGCGGTACGGCGTCCCAAAACGAAGATGTGCCGCGCGCTTTTCTCCCCACGGGGTTGCCAACTGGATCCGGCGCTCCGACGGCGGTTGCGGCCGGTTCTCGGCCCTCGCCCCACCCTCAGGCCGTCACCCCGGGCAAGGCGAAGCCGCGACCCGGGGCCCATTCGTTCCCAGAGCGACGGCAACAAGGCCTCGGCGACAGAGCGCCGTTCCGCCCCCCTGCCGCCGGCGGGCTCCACGCCCGCCGCGACCGACGGTGCCCACCACAACCGCCGGGGTTGCCAATGGATCCCCGGCTCTCCGGCTGCGCCTGCGGCCGGGATGACAGCCGAGGGGAAGGCATGGGCCGGCGTGGCACCAGCGGTGCGGAGGGATGATGCCCGAAAGGGTCAAGGCCTTTGCCAGCAACATATGGCAGCCAGGGCGGCCGGCGCCGTTCCCCCCTCTGTCCCCGATCGGGGACATCTCCCCCTCAAGGGGGAGAGGGGCGCGTGTGGCCGGCTCCCGGCCCGAACCGGCCGACTGCATCCGGACGCCACCCCACCCTCGGGCCGTCACCCCCGCCGGAGCGCAGCGCAGAGCGGGGGCCCATTCGTTGCCAGAGCGGCGGCGACGGAGACGCGAGGCTTGCCCGCCGGTCCGGTCCGCAAGCGGCGACGACCGCATTCCCGCCCACTGACGGCAAAGGACGCCATGCCCGCCGCGACCCGCTGGGACCACCACAACCGCCGGGGTTGCCAATGGGCCCCCGGTCAAGCCGGGGATGACAGCCGAGGGGAAGGCATGGGCCGGCGTGGCACCAGCGGTGCGGAGGGATGATGCCCGAAAGGGACAAGGCCTTTGCCAACACCATCTGGCGGCGGGATTGGTCGGTGCCCGTTCCCCCCTCTGTCCCCGATCGGGGACATCTCCCCCTCAAAGGGGGGAGAGGGGCGCGCGTGGCCGGCTCCCGGCCCGAACCGGCCGACTGCATCCGGACGCCACCCCACCCTCAGGCCGTCACCCCCGCCGGAGCGCAGCGGAGAGCGGGGGCCCATTCGTTGCCAGAGCGGCGGCAACAAGGCCTCGGCGACAGAGCGCCGTTCCGCCCCCCTGCCGCCGGCGGGCTCCACGCCCGCCGCGACCGACGGTGCCCACCACAACCGCCGGGGTTGCCAATGGATCCCCGGCTCTCCGGCTGCGCCTGCGGCCGGGGATGACGTCCGAGGGGGAGGCAAGGCCGGCGTGACACCAGCGGTGCGGAGGGATGACGCCCAAGAGGGTCAAGGCCTTTGCCAGCAACATATGGCAGCCAGGGCGGCCGGTGCCGTTCCCCCCTCTGTCCCCGATCGGGGACATCTCCCCCTCAAGGGGGAGAGGGGCGCGTGTGGCCGGCTCCCGGCCCGAACCGGCCGACTGCATCCGGACGCCACCCCACCCTCGGGCCGTCACCCCCGCCGGAGCGCAGCGCAGAGCGGGGGCCCATTCGTTGCCAGAGCGGCGGCGACGGAGACGCGAGGCTTGCCCGCCGGTCCGGTCCGCAAGCGGCGACGACCGCATTCCCGCCCACTGACGGCAAAGGACGCCATGCCCGCCGCGACCCGCTGGGACCACCACAACCGCCGGGGTTGCCAATGGGCCCCCGGTCAAGCCGGGGATGACAGCCGAGGGGAAGGCATGGGCCGGCGTGGCACCAGCGGTGCGGAGGGATGATGCCCGAAAGGGACAAGGCCTTTGCCAACACCATCTGGCGGCGGGATTGGTCGGTGCCCGTTCCCCCCTCTGTCCCCGATCGGGGACATCTCCCCCTCAAAGGGGGGAGAGGGGCGCGCGTGGCCGGCTCCCGGCCCGAACCGGCCGACTGCATCCGGACGCCACCCCACCCTCAGGCCGTCACCCCCGCCGGAGCGCAGCGGAGAGCGGGGGCCCATTCGTTGCCAGAGCGGCGGCAACAAGGCCTCGGCGACAGAGCGCCGTTCCGCCCCCCTGCCGCCGGCGGGCTCCACGCCCGCCGCGACCGACGGTGCCCACCACAACCGCCGGGGTTGCCAATGGATCCCCGGCTCTCCGGCTGCGCCTGCGGCCGGGGATGACGTCCGAGGGGGAGGCAAGGCCGGCGTGACACCAGCGGTGCGGAGGGATGACGCCCAAGAGGGTCAAGGCCTTTGCCAGCAACATATGGCAGCCAGGGCGGCCGGTGCCGTTCCCCCCTCTGTCCCCTTTTCGGGGACATCTCCCCCTCAAGGGGGGAGAGCGGCGCGTGTGGCCGGCTCCCGGCCCGAACCGGCCGACTGCATCCGGACGCCACCCCACCCCTCGGGCCGTCCCCCCGGGCGAGGTGAAGCCGCGAGATGCAAGTCTTGCGTTCCCGGAGCGGGAGTGATGGAGATCGGGGAGGTCGCGTGCAGGTCCGCAAGCGGCGACGACTGCGTTCCCGACCGCGAGCGGCGAAGGGCTCGATGCCCGCTGCAACCTGCTGGGACCACCACATCCGCCGGGGTTGCCAATGGATCCCCGGCTCTCCGGCTGCGCCTGCGGCCGGGATGACAGCCGAGGGGAAGGCATGGGCCGGCGTGGCACCAGCGGTGCGGAGGGATGATGCCCGAAAGGGACAAGGCCTTTGCCAGCACCATCTGGCGGCGGGATTGGTCGGTGCCCGTTCCCCCCTCTGTCCCCGATCAGGGACATCTCCCCCTCAAGGGGGGAGAGGGGCGCGTGTGGCCGGCTCCCGGC
The DNA here is from genome assembly GCF_965276915.1 of Stappia sp. Taxonomy (GTDB): domain Bacteria; phylum Pseudomonadota; class Alphaproteobacteria; order Rhizobiales; family Stappiaceae; genus Stappia. Next base: position 2,401,663 of record NZ_OZ255709.1, on the reverse strand, counting down.
CCGAACCGGCCGACTGCATCCGGACGCCACCCCACCCCTCGGGCCGTCCCCCCGGGCGAGGTGAAGCCGCGAGATGCAAGTCTTGCGTTCCCGGAGCGGGAGTGATGGAGATCGGGGAGGTCGCGTGCAGGTCCGCAAGCGGCGACGACTGCGTTCCCGACCGCGAGCGGCGAAGGGCTCGATGCCCGCTGCAACCTGCTGGGACCACCACATCCGCCGGGGTTGCCAATGGATCCCCGGCTCTCCGGCTGCGCCTGCGGCCGGGATGACAGCCGAGGGGAAGGCATGGGCCGGCGTGGCACCAGCGGTGCGGAGGGATGATGCCCGAAAGGGACAAGGCCTTTGCCAGCACCATCTGGCGGCGGGATTGGTCGGTGCCCGTTCCCCCCTCTGTCCCCGATCAGGGACATCTCCCCCTCAAGGGGGGAGAGGGGCGCGTGTGGCCGGCTCCCGGCCCGAACCGGCCGACTGCATCCGGACGCCACCCCATCCTCGGGCCGTCACCCCCGCCGGAGCGCAGAGCGGGGGCCCATTCGTTGCCAGAGCGGCGGCGACGGGGACGGGGCTGCCCCTCCTCCTCCCTCCTCCCTCCTCCCTCGCTCCCTCCTCCCCCTCCTCCCTCCTGCTCCCTCCTGCTCCTTCCTGCTCCCTCCTCCTCCCCCTGCTCCCGCCACCACCTCAGGCCGCCCCTCCCCCGGCCTCCGTCCCCTGCTTGACAGCCCCTCGGCCATTTAGTATGGATGACTGACTAACTGGAGAGCGCATGACACCGACGGCGGCACTGGAACGGCTTCACCGCATAGCGCACCGGCATTGGGCGGCACAGGCGGCAACCGCCGGGCTGAGCCACAGCGAGTTCGAATACCTGCGCGCCATCAAGGAGCAGGAGCGGCGCAAGATCGACCGGGACGATCACGGCCAGCACCTGCAGGACGTGGTCGCGGCGATGGGCGTCAGCAAGGCCTCGGCGAGCGCCATGGTCGTCAAGCTGGAGGAGCGCGGACTGGTCCGCCGCGTGCCCTGCCTGATGGACGCCCGCGCCCAGCACATCCTGCTGACGGACGACGGGGCGAGCCTGCTGCGGCGCGGCGAGGAGGTCTATCGCGACGCCCTGCGGCAGATCTTCGGCGGGCTGGAAGGCTACGACCGGGACGCGTTCCGCCGGGCGCTGCGGGAGCTCTCCGACCTGCCGTGAGCCTCCGGGCCGCACCGGCCGCCGAGAGCCGCCGCCGGCTTGCTCCAGCGGCCGGGCCCTGATCCGCCGGCCCGCCCGGTTGACCGGAAGGGAGAACGCAAGGGCTCGCCGGCATTCTGCTCCCGGCCTCCCGAGACCGGCGGTGGACAGGGAGCCGCATGCCTGTCGCATAAAAGTCAGCTCTCCTGACTGACTTATGATGAAGAGACAAAAGGCCTGCCCCGAAGGAGGCATCGGCAAGACACAGAACAAGGGAACCGCCTCCGGCAAAGCTGCCGGATCGCCGGGAGGTGAAGGAGAGGTCGAAGACGAAGCCGCAACGGGTGGCCGGGGCGGTCCTCGCCGTGCCTTCCCGGAGGCAGGAAGCGCAAGTTCCCTGGGCGCGATGAAAGTTCGTTTGGCTGACTTATTTTCAAGGAAGCGGGAGGAAGAGCGAATGGGCGGGACGACCCGACGGCAAGGCGGGGGGCGGTCAGGCAGCCGGCCGGTCCTCGGCAATCGCCCGTCCCTCATGCCGTCACCCCGGACGAGCATCGCGAGATGCAAGTCTTGGGGGCCCATTGGTTGCCAGAGCGGCAGCGAGGAGATGGCGGGAGGTCGCGTGCAGGTCCTGCCGCGGGCGGCGAAGGGCACCGCGCCCGCTGCGACCGGCGAGAGCCCTCAGATCCGCCGATGGTGCCAATGGGTCCCGGCTCTCCGACTGCGCCTGCGGCCGGGATGACAGCCGAGGGGAAGGCATGGGCCGGCGTGGTACCGGAGACCCCGGCAGATGACGCCCGAGAGGGTCAAGGCCTTTGCCGGCACCATATGGCAGCGAGGGCGGCCGGCGCCGTTCCCCCCTCTGTCCCCGGTCGGGGACATCTCCCCCTCAAGGGGGGAGAGGGGCGCGTGTGGCCGGCTCCCGGCAACCGTTTCGCCCGGCCTGAACCGGCCCACGGCATTCGGACGGCCCGCCCCCCTCATGCCGTCACCCCGGACGAGCATCGCGAGATGCAAGTCTTGGGGGCCCATTGGTTGCCAGAGCGGCAGCGAGGAGATGGCGGGAGGTCGCGTGCAGGTCCTGCCGCTGACAGCGAAGGGCTCGCGCCCGCTGCGACCGGCGGTGCCAATCAGATCCGCCGGGGTTGCCAATGGGTCCCGGCTCTCCGGCTGCGCCTGCGGCCGGGATGACAGCCGAGGGGAAGGCATGGGCCGGCGTGGCACCGGAGACCCCGGCAGATGACGCCCAAGAGGGGTGAAGCGTTTGCCAGCAACATATGGCAGCCAGGGCGGCCGGCGCCGTTCCCCCCTCTGTCCCCGATCGGGGACATCTCCCCCTCAAGGGGGGAGAGGGTCGCGTGTGGCCGGCTCCCGGCAACCGTTTCGCCCGGCCTGAACCGGCCGGCGGCATTCGGACGGCCCGCCCCCCTCAGGCCGTCACCCCGGGCAAGGCGAAGCCGCGAGATGCAAGTCTTGGGGGCCCATTGGTTGCCAGAGCGTCGGCGAAGGGATGGCGGAAGCGGCGCGTCATACACGACGCCGACGACCGCGTTTCCGCCGCCTCCGCTGACAGCGAAGGGCTCCGCGCCCGCCGCAACCGGCGGTGCCAATCAGATCCGCCGAGGGTGCCAATGGGTCCCGGCTCTCCGGCTGCGCCTGCGGCCGGGATGACAGCCGAGGGGAAGGCAAGGGCCGGCGTGGCACCGGAGACCCCGGCAGATGACGCCCGAGAGGGTCAAGGCCTTTGCCGGCACCATATGGCAGCGAGGGCGGCCGGCGCCGTTCCCCCCTCTGTCCCCTATCGGGGACAGAGGGGGGCAGAGGGGGGCAAAGCGGCAAGCCCTCGCCACCGCTCCGCCCTGGACACTCGACAACAGAAGGAGAGAACTCTCGATCACAAGTTCGTTTTCCAGACTGACCTCTACCTCGCTTTCGGGCGCTCCGCCTTGGCGCCGGCCGGAACAAGCGGCCCTGGATGCGCTGCTTCCGGCCACGTCCGGCAGCGGGGCGCCACCCCGACCACAGACCGTGGCCGACAGGCCATGGGCCACCATCCACCGACCCGGCGGGACAGGCCTTCTGCCCGCCAAACCCCGGCTTGCGCCCCGTACCAACCGGCCGCAAACCTCGAGAGAAAAGGAAATCCGGATGTCTTTTGAAGCCGCGCTGATCGGCGCCGCCATCCACATGCTGTTCTGGGAAAAGCTTCCCGAATGGGGCACCTGGTTCAACCGGTTCATCGCCGCCCTGCCCGCGCCGCTGCGCACGCTCTACGTCCAGTGGCGCTGCCCCTATTGCGCCGGGTTCTGGATCGCGCTCTGCCTGCATGGCGCGACCGGCCTGTCGACGCTCGCCGCGCTTGACGACCTGCCCGCCTTCTGGGGAGAGCTGGCGACACCGCTCGGCTGGTTCCTCGATGCGCTGGTCACCGCCGTGCTGATCCAGATCGTCGTGCTCGCCATCAACGCGATCCGCCTGCCGGCGATGCGCGCGGCGATGCTGAAGAAGGAGGCCATGAAGGCCCGGGACGGCTGACCGGCAAACCTGCCGGCACGCGGAGGGCGGGCCGGAACGCCCGGCGCCTGCCGGCCCGCCCCCCCGCGTGCCGGCAGGCGTCAACGATGTTCGACGATCCGATCCCGACAAGACATTGGCCGTGCTAGGATTTCCGTGCGGATGATTCCGCGCGAAAATTTCCCGGGGGGCAAGAGACAAGGTGGCGACGGATCGGGCGGACACGGGTCGGACCGCGACAGGCCGGACGGATACGGATCGTGCAGACATGGACGCGCCCGGCGCTGACCCGTCTGGCGCAAACCCGCCCGGCGCAAACCCGTCCGGCGCTGACCCATCCGGCGGCGGCATTGCCGCCCCCTCCCCCCGCGTGCGGCCGGCCGGGTGCCGGCCAACCCGCTGGGCCCGGCCGCTGCGGCTGCATCTCAGCACCATCATCGTGGCCTTGCTGCTGGGCATCTCGCTGCCGCTCATGTGGCTTGCGAACGAGCAGGGGACGCGGCTCGCCACCCGGGCCGCCAGCCAGGAGATGAGCCTGCTGGCGCGGCGCGCCGCGACCCATTACGAAGCCATCTTCAACGACGGGCTGGCGGTGGTCACCCTCGCCGCGGCCGCCGGCACGCTGCTCGACACCCCCTCCCCCGAGGCGGCAGCCGAGATGGCAGGCGACTTGGCCGGCAAGGTGCATTTCCTCGACCGGGCGCTGGCGACCTCCCCCCATATCGACGGGCTTTATGCGGGGCGCGCCGACGGCAGTTTCCTGCAAGGCGTCGGCGACAGGAGAGCCTGGCGCGAAACGCTCGACATGCCGCGGGGCACCGACCACGCGGTGCGCAGCATCCGTCCCGGCGCGGACGGCAAGCGCCGCGCGACCTGGCGGTTCCATGCCTCCGACGGCACGCTCCTTGCCCGCCGCGACGGCGGCGAGACGGGCTACGACCCGCGCCGGCGGCCATGGTACCGGGCGGCCCTGGCGGCGGGGGGAACCCCTGTCGCCGTCGGCCCCTACACGATGGCGACGACCGGCGAGCTGGGTCTGACCATCGCCATCGCGGCGGCCGACGATCCCGGCACCGTCGTCGGCGCCGACGTGCTGCTGACGACGATCAGCGAATTGCTGTCGCGCGAGGCGGTCTCCCCCGGCGCCAGGGGCTATGTCTTCGATGACGACCTGCGGCTCATCGTCCATTCCGACCCGGCCCTGATGGCCAGGCTGCTGCCGCAACTCTCAAGCCGGTCGCGCCATGCGCGGGTCGATGTCGACGACCCGCTGCTGGCGTCCGTGAGGCCGCTTCTCGCCGCGCCCGGCGATGGCGGGCTCCACCGGATCGACATCGACGGCGCCCCGCATCTTGTCGCGCTGGAGCCGATGGACGGCGTCGCGGGGCTTGCCGGGACCACCGTCGTCATCGCCGCGCCGCTGTCGGATTTCACCGCCGAGGCCGCGGCGCTGCTGACAAAGGCTCTCGCCATCTCCGTGGCGCTGATCGTGGCCGGCATTCTCGCCTCGCTGCTGATCGCGCGTCTCGTCAGCCGCTCGCTCACCCGGCTTGCCGGCGATGCGGCGCGGATCGGCGAGCTCGATCTCGAGGCCGGCCCGCCATTCGCCTCCCCGCCGCTTGCCTCCTATGTGGAGGAGATCAACACGCTGTCCGCCGCCATGGCGACCGCACGCGGCGCGATCCGCAGTTTTGCGCTCTACGTGCCGCGCGAGCTGGTGCGCAAGGTGATCGCCGCCGGCCGGCAGGATCCGGGCGCGGCGCTGCGCCAGGAGGTCACCGTCCTGTTCACCGACATTCGCGACTTCACCACCGTCTCCGAACGCCATGCGCCGGAGGAGGTGGTCATGCTGCTGGCCGCCTATTTCGAGCGGCTGAACGAGATCGTCGAGGCGCATGACGGGGTGATCGTCCAGTATCTGGGCGATTCCATCTATGCGATGTGGAACGCGCCGGAGGCCGATCCCGACCATGTCGACAAGGCCTGCCGCTGCACGCTGGCGCTGGTGGCCGCCGTCGACATGCTCAACGCGGAGAACCGGGCGGCCGGCCTGCCGGAGCTGGTCACCCGCTTCGGCCTGCACACGGGCGTTGCCGTGGTCGGCAGCATGGGCGCGACGACGCGCCGCCAGTACACCGCCATCGGCGACACGGTGAACGTCGCCTCCAGGCTGGAAGGCCTCAACAAGGAATTCGGCACCACGGTGCTGGCAAGCGCCGCCGTCCGGGACGCGGCACGCGACCCCGCGCTCTGTTTCCGCCCGCTCGGCGCGGCGCAGCTCAAGGGCCGGGAAGCGGAGATCGCGGTGTTCGAACTCTTGGGCGAAAGCGGCTAGCCGCGAGGTCAGCCCGAGCGGTCGATGCGGCCGCGCAGCTCGCGCAGTTCCTCGCGCAGCGCCCGCACCTCGGCCAGCACCAGCCCGGTCTCGTCGTGGATCGCCTGGCGGTCGGCCTCCGCGGTCTGGTCGTGCTCCTGCTGCATCGCCGAGACGATGACACCGATGAAAAGGTTGAGCACGGTGAAGGCGGTGCACAGGATGAAGGGCACGAACAGCAGCCAGGAGAGCGGATAGACCTCCATCACCGGCCGGACGATGCCCATCGACCAGCTCTCCAGCGTCATGATCTGGAACAGCGTGTAGAGCGAGGCGCCGATCGTGCCGAACCATTCGGGGAAAGAGGCGCCGTAGAGCTTGGTCGTCATCACCGAAAAAACGTAGAAGACCAGCGTCAGCAGCAGCACGATCGAGCCCATGCCGGGCAGCGCCGCGACGAGGCCGCCGACGACCCGGCGCAGCGAGGGCACCACGGAAATGAGGCGCAGCACGCGCAGGATGCGCAGCGCGCGCAGCACCGAGAAGGCGCCGCTTGCCGGCATCAAGGCGACCGCGACGACGGCGAAGTCGAACAGGCTCCAGGGATCGCGGAAGAAGCGCGGCCCGTGCGCATAGATGCGCAAGGCGATCTCGACGGTGAAGACGGCAAGCACCGCCCGGTCGAGAAACACCAGGAACCCGCCGGCCGAGGCCATCGCCGCCTCGCTGGTTTCAAGGCCCAGCGTGATCGCGTTGACGACGATCAGCGCGATGATCGCCGCTTCCCAGCTTCGTGACTGGACGAGGGCCTTCAGCCGTTCACGCATGTCTTCACTCTCCAGAAAGCTTTCGTGCGGGGCGCGCGCCCGGGCGGGGTCGCCGGACGGCACGAGAAGTGGTCATCGGCACCGCGAAATCAAGGAGAAAGCAATTTTCCGGGAGAGCCGTCCCCAGCCGCCCGCGAGGCGCTTGACAGCCTGCCCCCCGCGCCCCGATATATGCGGCTCAGGCGGGTATGATGTAATGGTAGCCTGTCAGCTTCCCAAGCTGAACGCGCGGGTTCGATTCCCGCTACCCGCTCCAAGTGCTCCTTCCCCCGGATATTGTCTGGATCTGTCGCCGGAACCTGCCTCTTGGGCTCGCCAGCGGCATACTGCGTGCCGCCCACATCACGCGCACCTGAAAGGGTCCAGGCGGAAACAGCCCTCACACACCCAACAACGTTCAGTGTAACAGGCGCCTGTCCGTCGCCCTCAGGATCGCCGTGAAAGGGGTTTCAAAGGAGGTAGGGCGCGCGTTTGCATTGAATCTGAACAACAGACAATGGCACCCTATCGACCCGCCACGCAACGATTCTGTGAGCGTCGCGAAATCTCACTGTGCTTTCGAAATCCCGTATGGCGGACGCGATGCGAATTATGTGACCCCAACTTGGAGTCCATTCTGGCCAAACAGGTTACAACGTTGGGAAACTAACATGACTGATCGCATCTTTAGAGATATTCCTAAGGGAAAGGTCAAAGAAGCCGATCAGCAGTCGTTATTGGTGAGCTTGGGCTGGGCGCGAGGCTCAACGTGGAACGATCTACTTAGATCAAAACGTGTGCTAATTATTTCCGAGGCTGGCGCAGGAAAAACCCATGAGTGCCGAACTCAAACGAAGCGTCTTTGGGCTGAGGGTGAGCCGGCATTCTTCGTTGAGTTGGCGGCACTCGCGACTGGCGAACTTCGCAGCCTGCTAGATGCCGATGAAGAAGCACGGCTGGACGCTTGGCTTGCTTCACAGTCCGAGGTGGCGACATTTTTTTTGGACTCGATTGACGAGCTGAAATTGACGTTGGGTTCATTTGAGAGCGCGCTCAAACGACTGAAGAAGGGCATCGGAAATCAGCTTCACCGGGCGCGGGTAGTCATCACGACCCGACCGATACCTTTCGACGAACAGTTGGTCCGAAATGTACTGCCCGTTCCACCCGCGCCGTCCTCGGAATCAGATGAAGAGGCTTTTGCGAAGATCGCGATGCGTGAGCCTCAGGAGCAACACAACAACAACAGCAACACCCAATCGCCCGATTGGCGGTCTGTAGCCTTATTGCCGCTTTCGGATGGACAGATCGTCGAGTTTTGTCGGCATCAGGGCGTGAGCGATCCCGATCTCCTTTTTGAAGATCTACGACGTCGTAATGCCTTGGAGTTTGCACGTAGGCCTCAGGACCTCATTGAGTTGTGCGCGGACTGGCGTGAGCATAAGCGCATTCGAACGCATCGCAATCAGGTTGCCACGAATGTTCGCGTTAAGCTGCTTCCTCGAGACGACAGACCTGAACCGGCGGAATTGTCCGTCGACAAGGCTATCGAAGGAGCTAGTCGGCTCGCGCTTGCAGTTCAGATGACGCGTCGTCTAACAATCCGTCACAGTGCAGCGTCCGACGTTGTTGGCGAAGAGGCGGCCCTCGATCCCGCGATCATCCTGTCCGATTGGCAAGCAAACGAACGAAAAGCACTGCTGGAGCGTCCGCTATTTGGCTTCGCCTCGTACGGCCGGGTGCGCTTCCATCATCGCTCGGTGGCGGAGTATCTTGCTGCAGAGCGGCTAATAACTCTTCGACGACAAGGGATGCCGTTTCGAGCCCTCAAGCGGCTTCTCTTCGCGGAAACCAAAGACAAGACGATCGTTCGCCCGTCCAAGCGACCAGTAGCGGGTTGGCTAGCGTTGCAAGAAGACGGGGTATTTGAACTCTTGCGGGACAATGAGCCTGCCGTGCTCTTGGACGAAGGCGACCCAGAGTCGCTAACGCAAAGACAGCGAAATCAAGCTCTTCGCGCCTACGCTGAGCGTTACGGCCCTGGTGGCTGGAGAGGCCTTCAGGTGCCCCACATTCAGGTCCATCGTTTTGCATCGAAAGAGCTCGCAGATGAAATCGATAGAGTTTGGCGTAGCGGAGTAGAGAACCCAGATGTGCGAGAAGTCCTCGTCAGCCTTATCGAGGCGGGCCGCATAGAAGACTGTGCTGACATTGTATTCGATATCACTCAGGACATTACAGCACCTGCGGTTGGGCGCATAATGGCTATTGACGCGTTAATAGCCTTGGATGACGAGAGGCTAGGGGATATCGCTTCCAGTATAGCGGATGCTGACGCTCTCTGGCCTGACAGAGTGGCCCGAGGTGCCGTAGCACGCCTTTTCCCCAAGTATATGTCGGTTGAGCAGCTTTGTCGGACTCTTCGATGGGTGAAGCGGGAGAAGCGGAGTGTAGGCAACCTTAGCTGGCAACTTCCACGCCTGATAGCAGCATCGCAACTTGATCTCCCTGTCCTTGAAAAACTTCGTGATGATCTCCTAGCGCTAGTCTCAGAGGGGCTTAGATGGCGAAAAGAGTGGCCACATATTTCGAGTGATCGGCCACATCTCAGCGGAGCGCTCGCAGCAACGTGTGAACGCGGCCTTGATATGAGCCAAGACGAGGAATGGCTGCATGCTGGCGCACTTGCATTGCGATTGCATCACCGTGACCATGGCGACGATGAGCCGATCAAGTCGCTTCGCGAACGACTGAGCAATCTGAATGCAGAGGGCAATGCTCGCCTCTTCTGGGTTGATGACGCTTTGCTTCAGTCGCTCGATAAAGTCAAAGACCCTTGGACACGGCTCGCAAAGATCACGATTCACGATGGGCCCGTCCAGCTTAGAGCGGACCGAGATCTGACTTGGGTGAGCGAAGCGCTTGGCGACACGACCCAGGATACGGGTGTACGCGCAATGCTCTTGGAGGCAGCTATCCGCCTGTTGCCGGATCGTGATGCATTGCAAGAGCACGTTGTAGGACTTAGGCCTCTAATAGCGGATGAACCTTCAATCGTGCAAAGACTTGACGACTGGCTGAGGCCATCGAAACACGACAAAGAACATCGTCTTTGGGAAGAGAAGCAGGCTCAACGAAAGAAGCAAGAAGAGCGGCGAAAGGCCAAGGACCGAGCTAGTTGGATTCAGTTCTGGCGAGAAATAGCCAATCAACCTGAGAACGCATTCTCGACGGAGCAAAGCTGGGACACAGCTTGGAACTTGTGGCGCGCCATGAGTCACGATGGTGATAACAGTCGGTCGTCAGGTTGGAACCGGCGCTTCATTGAGGAGCAATTCAATCAAGACACTGCCGACAAACTTCGTCTCGTGCTGATGAAGATCTGGCGCGATGATCACCCAACCTTTCCCAGCGAAAGGCCCGAAGGTGATCGCAATACATTTTTTGTACGTTGGCAACTTGGTCTGGCCGCAATCTACGCCGAAGCGGAGGCCCCGGACTGGGCGGCTAAACTCAGCGATGCCGAAGCTGAGCTAGCCGCGCGGTACGCTCCGATTGAACTGAACGGCCTTCCCCAATGGATCGAGTGTCTCGGAGATTGGCACCCAAACGCTTTGGGCCGGACGCTTGGAAATGAACTGTCGTGGGAGCTGAGCCGTCCGCCAGGTGAGCATGGACATTCAGGCCTGCTTCAAGGAATTGGGTACGCGTCTGAGAGAGTTGCGAGACTATTTCTCCCACGGCTGGAATCTTGGTTTGATGTCGGTGGGGACCGGATCATTGGCACCGATAACGCGACTGGGATGACCGAAAGGGTTCGGCAAGTCACACGGGTTATCTTGAAGCATGGCGATGTTGCTGAAATTGAGAAACTTCGAGAACGGGCACTCCAAAGATTGGAGCAACAATTGCCGTTCGCGCTGCGTCTTGTTTGGTTGTCAACCTTGATGCGGATTGATCCGCAGGCGAGTGTCGAAAAGCTGGCTGACCAGATCGAGATAGTTGAACCATCTGAGCGATCAGACGCTGTGACATGGCTGGCCAGCCTCTTTGGGGATCGGCAAGACGGAATTGGGTTGGGTGACGAACGCTTCACGCCGCAATTACTGCTGCGGCTGCTTCGTCTGGCCTATCGCCATGTTCGAATAAAAGACGACGCGCACCACGAAGGATCCTATTCACCGGACACTCGCGATGACGCGGAACAGGCACGCAATAACATTGTAACAGCATTGCTCAACGCGAAGGGTGAGGAGGGTTTGGCAGCCAAGCTCGAGATGGCCGCAGATCCTTTGTGCGCTCATTTCAAGGATCGCATTTTGGCTGTGGCAGAAGAGAATTGGGCGCAAGAGATTGATGCTGACATATTGGATGAGACTCAAGCGATGGCTCTTGACCGGAGCGGAGAAGCCCCTGCCTCAACGAATGAAGCTATGTTTGCGATTATGGAGGATAGGCTGTCCGACCTTGATGACCTTCTTCTCCGTGATGTTTCACCGCGAGAGGCTTGGGCAGGTATATTAGTCGAGAAGGTCATGCGTCGAGAAATCGCGCGAGAGCTGAGCCATGCCGCCAACTCGATCTACACTGTGGACCAAGAGGCCGTGACCGCAGACGAAAAAGAAACTGACATCAGATTGCGTTCCGTAGCCTCTCCCCATGAGGCGGTGATCGAACTCAAGCTCGGGGATGGACGCACAGCTAAAGATTTGCGCGATACAATCGAGAATCAGTTGGTGAAAAAGTACATGGCAACGGAGCACAGCCGGGCCGGTGCTTTGATGGTGACCCTTGCGAAAGATCGGAAGTGGGATCATCCGGATGAGGGCCGTAAAATCGATATCGAAGAGTTGTTCGTACTTCTAAGCGATGAAGCCAAGAGAGTTCAGAATGCATCTGGTGGCTCTGTCAGAGTTGCTGTCCATTTTCTCGATTTGCGCCCTCGACTGAAAACCGAAGCAAGAAAAAATAGATAATATTGAATTTTCGATATCGTCTGGTACGTTCTAAAAAGACACACGGGCAAATCAAGCCTTCGGGCGCGCTCGGCTTTAGAGAGCGAAGGGTTTGCGACCTTCTGCCCGTGTGCCCCTACTCCCACTCGCTGCCGGCGGCGTCTCGACCTGTCGCCGTGCCTCGCGGCCGGAGGAGCGCGCGCGGCCCAAGGACGGCGCAAGTCCGCACCTGCCGTGACCGCCTCGCATCTCACGCCTGCCGAGGTTGCCAATGGATCCCCGGTCAAGCCGGGGATGACCTCCCGGGAAGGGGCAAGCTCCCTCTCCCCTCTCCCCTCTCCCCTCTCCCCTCTCCCCTCTCCCCTCTCCCCTCTCCCCTCTCCCCCTTCGCCGTTCGGCCTTCCCTCTCCCGCTTCCCTTCCCCTTCCCCTTCCCCTTCCCTCTCCCTGCTTCCTGCTTCCTGCTTCCCTCTCCCCTCCCCCGCCACCCCGCTTGACAGGATTAGGACGATCGTCCTAAAGACGTGATTAGGTCAAGCGTCCCAAAGCGCTGCTTTCGTGAGGCAGCGCGCCCGGGCGGGGCGTCCGGGTGGCACGAAAACGGCACGAAAAGAAGGACTGGGCGGATGGCCGGCACGACACGCGAGGAGATCGTCAGCGAGGCGGACGGGCTGTTCTACCAACAAGGCTTCGAGCACACGTCCTTTGCCGACATCGCCGCGGCGGTGGGCATCTCGCGCGGCAATTTCTACTACCATTTCAAGAGCAAGGACGAGATCCTCTCAGCCGTGATCGAGCTGAGGCTCGCCAACACGCACGCCATGCTGGAGCGCTGGGACCGCGAGGGCGGCGATCCCACGGTGCGCATCCGCTGCTTCATCCGCATCCTGATCGCCAACCGGGCGAAGATCATCCGCCACGGCTGCCCGGTCGGCACGCTGACGGGCGAACTCGCCAAGCTCGCCCATCCCTCGCTGAGCGATGCGGCGCGGCTCTTCACCCTGTTCCGCGACTGGCTCGCCCGCCAGTTCATGCTGATGGGCCGTGCACAGGACGAGGCCGACGAGTTCGCCCTGCATCTTCTCGCCCGCTCGCAAGGGGTGGCGACGCTCGCCAATGCCTTCGGTGACACCGATTTCTCCGACACGGGTTTCGCCGGCACGGAGTTCGTCGAGCGGGAGGTCGCCGGCATGTGCGCCTGGCTCGACCGTATCGCCGCCGGCAACTGAGCGCCTCCCCGCTCGCCCGCATTCTTCGAAATCTCAGGGAAAGGACCCGAAAATGTATGTTGTCTTGCTGAAATTCGCCGAAAATCGCGCCGCCGCCGGCCAGCACATGGACGGCCACAATGCCTGGATCCGCCAAGGCTTCGAGGATGGCATCTTCCTCATGGTCGGCAGCCTCAAGCCCGGCCTTGGCGGCGCCGTGCTGGCGCGCGGCGAGGACCGCGCCGCGCTGGAGGCCCGTGTCGCTGCGGACCCGTTCGTGGCGGAAGGCATCGTCAGCGCCGAGATCCACGAGATCGCCCCGGCCAGGACGGACGACCGGCTGCAGGCGCTTCTGGCCTGATACCGGTCAGCGCACCCGCTGGACGGGGCGGGCGGGCCGCCCGGGCGAACTGGCCCTCTCCTTCACCTCCCGGGCGGATCTTCGGGTCGCGGCGCGGATCGGCTATTGCTGCCGGTCGATACCGCAAACTCATCCGGAGCCGGAGACCATGTACACGCCCCCCGCCTTTCGCGAGGACGACCCGCAAGCCCTTCAGGCGATGATGGAAGGAGCCGGCCTTGCCACGCTCGTCACCGCCACCGCCGAGGGGCTGATGGCAACGCCGCTGCCGCTGCTCTTCGATCCGGACGAGGGACCGCACGGCACGCTTTACGGCCATCTGGCGCGCGCCAACTTGCAATGGCGCACGCCCGCGCTTGGCGAGGCGATGGTCCTCTTCCCCGGTGCCGATGCCTATGTCTCGCCGGGCTGGTACGCCGCCAAGCGCGAGCATGGCAAGGTGGTGCCGACCTGGAACTATGCCGCCGTGCATGCCTATGGCACGGCCACCTTCTTCGAGGATGCCGACCGGCTGCTGGCGCTTGTCACCCGCTTGACGAACCATCATGAGGCCGGGCGCGCGGAGGCATGGAAGGTCGATGATGCGCCGGAGGCTTTCATCGCCGCGCAATTGCGCGGTATCGTCGGCCTGCGGCTGGAGATTTCGCGGATCGAGGGCAAGCGCAAGATGAGCCAGAACCGCGGCGCCGAAGACCGCGCCGGGGTGACCGAGGGCCTGCGCCGCGAAGGCGGCGAACAGGCGCTTGCGGTTGCCGGCCAGATCCCCGTTTAAGTCTCTTCGCGCGATCCCGGCGCACCGCCTGGAACCGCCTTTCAAGGAAAACCGCGGAAGGAACCCGCCGATGCCCTCGACCGAGATCCTTCTCGCCTTTCTCGCCACCACGGCGATCTTCGCCTACATGCCCGGCCCGGCGATGCTCTATGCCGCCGCCCAGACGCTGGCGCGCGGCCGTTTCGCCGGGCTGATGGCCGCGCTCGGCATCCATCTTGGCGGCTATGTCCATGTGGGGGCTGCCGCCGCCGGCCTGTCGGTCCTCTTCCATGCGGTGCCACCGCTCTATCTGGCGGTGAAGATCGCCGGGGCGCTTTATCTCGCCTGGCTCGGCGTCACGCTGATCCGCAATGCCGGCAAGCCCGCGCAAGGCGGCGACGCTCCGGCCGCGCGGACGAATTCGGCGCGCAAGGCCTTCCTGGAAAGCATCACGGTGGAAGTTCTCAACCCGAAGACGGCGGTCTTCTTCCTCGCCTTCCTGCCGCAATTCGTCGATGCGGGCGCGGCCTTCCCGGTCTGGATGCAGTTCCTGATCCTCGGCACGGCGGTCAATGCCATGTTCTCCTCCGCCGATCTCGCCTGTGTCCTTTTCGCCGCCTCGCTCCGGTCGCGGCTTGCCCGCTCCGGCCGGGCGCAGAAGCTGGCGCGGCGGACGGGCGGGGCGATCCTCATCGGCCTCGGCGCGCATCTGGCCCTGCAGCGGGGGTAGTTCCTCCCGCCTCACTCCTCGGCGACGTCCCAGAAGACGCGGCCGTCGCGGTCCTCGATCTCGACCACCCAGACATCCGGGTCCATCCGCCGCTCGGAGGCAAGGCGGGCGTCGACCTCCTCGCGGGGGACGCCCGCAAGGCGCTTTTCGAACAGGCGATCGCCCGGGCCGCCCTGCATGAACAGGCTTTGCGGCGCGGGCGCGTAGAAATCATGGGTGCCGTCGCGGCGGTCGACGACCAGATAGACCGCGCCGGCCTCCTCGGCGCCGCGCGCGGCGACGCTGGCATAGGCGTTTTCGGCAAAGCATCGGCGCACGAGCGCGGAAACCCAGAAGCCGGAGGTGAGGCGCATGCGCGTTCCTGTCTGCTGACGATGCGGGCCGCCCTGGCGTTCAGCCGGTGATCGGATGGCCCAGCACGCGCTCGATCTCGCGTTCGATCCGCGCGCCCGGCTCGCCGGTGATGGCAAGGCCCCGGTCGAGCTCGAAGCGGCGCACCGCATTGGCGGTCTGTTCGCCAGCATAGCCATCGATATCGATGGGGCCATAGCCCATTTGGGCCAGGGCCGCCTGGATGCGGGCAATGCGCGCCCGTTCCGGGCTGGCGGCGGCACCGGGCGCGGGCGATGCCGTGCCGATGGGCGCCGGCGGCACCGGGGCCGCACCTTCAGCTGTGATGCGCGAGGTGGAAACGCTCGCCGTCGCCGCCGGCATCGAGGCCGGAATGGACGCCGTGGTGGCGGGCGCTGCGGCGGAGGGACGGGGCACGGCGCGGCCGGCATCGGCGCGCGGCGCGGTTTCGGGCGGCAGCGGGGGCACCGGCGGATGGCCGAAACCGGCTTCCCCCTCGCCCGTGTCCATCGCCAGGCGGGCCAGCAGCGCCTCGTCAACATTGCCGGTCTCGGCAAGCCCGCGCGCCCGCTGGTAGGCACGCACGCCGCGTTCGGTCGCCGGGCCGCTCAACCCGTCGAGCAGCCCGCCATACATGCCAAGGCGCCGCAATTCGACCTGCACGTCGCGCACCAGCCGCTGGCGGGCGAGCGTCTCGGCGCTGGGAGCGATGCTGCCGGGTTCGGCGGCGGGCGCGCTCGGCGCGTCGCGGGTGGAAAACAGCGGTGCGGGATGGCGGCCGGGCTGGAAGGCCATCGCGTTGGCGACGATCAGGACGCCGGTCAGCGCCATCACCAGCCAGCCGCCGGCGGCGACCGGATTGTCGAGCGCGGCGGCGCCAAGCCCGCCCGGCGCCGGGCGCGGCGGGGCCAGCGGTTCGTGTTGGCGGCCGCGCCGTGGCGCGGGGGCGCCCGTATCGCGGGGCGAGCGGCTCATGTCTTTCTTCCTTGCGCTCATGCGCTGCGCTTGAGGTCCTGTTGCAGGGTCGGGACGATGGCACTCTCGCCCCGTGCGGGCCGTGCCCGCGTCCCGCGGGATGGCAGCGCGATGCTGATGCAGGTCCCCTCGCCGACCCTGCTTTCCAGCATCATGCGTCCGCCGTGAAGTTCGGCCAGGCCCTTGACCACCGACAGGCCGAGGCCGGCGCCGTCATGCAGGCGCGACAGGCCGGAGCTTGCCTGGACGAACGGCAGCACCACCCGGTCCTGGTCCTCCGGTGCGATGCCGATGCCGGTGTCGCGCACGCCGAAGACGAGGCCCGACGCCTCGGCACGGGCGAACAGCACCACGCGGCCGCCTTCGGGCGTGAATTTCAAGGCGTTGGACAGGAGGTTCAACGCGATCTGGCGGCAGGCCCGCTCGTCGGCCGAAAACGTCCCGAGGGCGAGCGGCAGGTCTGAAGCGAGGCGCAGGCCGAGCTTCGCGGCTTCCGGCTCCATCATCCGCCGGCATCCGTCGAGACAGGCGCGCACGTCGAAGCTCTCGGCGCGGATCTCGAACTGTCCCGCCTCGATGCGGGCCATGTTCAGCATGTCGTTGACGATCTGCAGCAAATGGCTGCCCGACTGGTGGATGAGGCCGGCATATTCGGCCGTGCGGGCCGGATCGGCGGCGAAGACCGTCGGCATCGTGCCGCCCTCGCCTGACGGCTGGCCGCGCAGCAGGTCGGAAAAGCCGAGAATCGCGTTGAGCGGCGTGCGCAATTCGTGGCTGACCGTCGCCAGGAAGCGCGAGCGGGCGTCCTGCGCGGCAGCCGCCTCCGTGCGCGCAAGGTCACGCTCGCTCGCCAGGCGCTTTTCGCCGTCGACATCGCGCAGCACCGAAACGACCTGACCGTCGGCGCCGGCCCGGCAGTTCAGCTCCATCCAGGCATGGGCCGCCTGTCCGGCCTCGCCCGGCTGGCTGGCGCCCTTGCGCACGCGGATCTCGATGCGATGCGGCGTGTCGTCCTGGGCAGCATCGCTCAAGGCCTTGAGATAGGCCGGACGGTCGCCGACATGGACACGGGCGAAGAGCCCGTCGCCGGAAAGCTCGCGCGCGCCGGTGTTGGGCGCGAGGCCGAAGAGGGCGGCGGCGGACGGGGTCACCGCCTCGACCTGGCCGCCGGGGGCGTGGCGCAGCACCGCCTCGCCGATCATGCCGCCAAGGAGGTCGGCGCGGCGGCTCGCCTCGGCCAGGCGACCGGCCTGCAACCGTGTGTCGGTGGTCAGGCGGACGGCGAGCAGGGCGGCATGAAGCAGCGCCAGCACGATGGCGACGACGGTCACAGGCAACACGCCGCCGATCGCCCCGGTTGTCGGCACACCATGTGCAAACATCCACAGGCCGGCGAGCAGGGCCGTCGACAGGCCGACCATCGCGACAACCGCGCGCCGCGAGCCGGCAAGGGCCGCTTCCAGCGGCGCCAGCACGAGGAAGGGCAGCACCGGTGATTCGAGACCGCCCGTCAGACCGGCAAGGCCGGCGAAGAAGACGGCGAACAGAACGGCGGAGGCGAGATGACCGCGCGCCAGGTTGCCGCTGCGCGAGACATACATCGCCAGCGGCAGATGCGCGGTCAGCCAGCCGAGCACCAGCGCCAGCGCCAGCGTCGTCACGCCGTTGAAGGCGAGCAGCATCGGCAGCAGCGCCAGCGCCAGCGCGCCGCAGGCCAGATGGCCGCGGATAAACGCGCCGTGGCGCGCCCGGGCAACCTCGTCGCGGGCCGCGCCGGGATGCACCAAAGCGTCGACATGACTTGCCGCAAGCCTCAGCCGGTCCTGCAATCCTGGGATCATTATTCTCTTTCCGGCACGCGCGCCGCCCGTTGATCGAACCTTGCCCGATGGTCACAGGAACGGCTTAAGGAACCATGAAACCACCGCTTTTCGGGGCCATGCTTCCTCCCGACAAAGGAGGCGACAATTTCGATAAAATTTGAATCAAGTTTTCGAAAATTTTGCGTCGAACTTGTCGAAAATGCGCGTTTCCGACTCAACCCGGCGTTGGAACCTGCGTGCTAGATTGTCTTCATAACGGACCCGGCGACCGACATTCGGCGACCGGTTTCCGAGGCGAACGAACAGACAGTCAAGGGCAGCAACCATGTTCTTTCTTCTCAGAAGCGCATTCTGGATCGGCCTGATCCTCCTGCTCCTGCCGATCGACACCGGCAGCGAGGAGACATCCGGCACCGGCATCAATCCCGTGACGGCGTTCTTCGCCGCGCAATCGACCATCAGCGACCTGTCCGGCTTCTGCGAGCGCAACCCGCAGACCTGCGAGACGGGCGGCCAGGCGATCACGCAGATCGGCGCCAAGGCCAAGGTCAGCGCCAAGATGCTCTACGACTACCTCGACGAGGACGGCAACCTGACCACCGGCGCGACAGGCTCGCTGACAGGCACGCTGACCGCCTCCGATCTCGAGCCGGACTGGACCCTGCCGGCGCCCGTGGCGACGGTGCCGGCCGACAGCGCGGAGCGTGCCGCCGACCGGACGGGCGAGCGCCGTGCCGCGCAAGCCGCGAGCGTGCCCGGCACCACCGCGGTGCCCCTGCCCAAGCCCGCATTGCGCGACCGGCCGGCCTGAGCCGAGCGGATCGCGCCCCCGGCGAGTCGATACGACACCCGATACCTGGCGGAAACCCGGTTTCCCACACATGACATCCCTTTGCATTGCGCGAACTCCCGGCGGGGACATCCCGCCGCCCGCAGGTGGATTGCTGCCCTTTCCACCTGCGGGTTTTTTCTTTTGCTGCTCCGGTCCGCGCTCCCGCGCCGGCCGCCGGCGGTTCCCAACCGGCCGGCAACGGCCTATATAGCGGGACGGAACGCGTTCACGACCAGATGGCAGCCATGATCCCACCGCTCGACGACATTCTCGAAAACTTCGAATTTCTCGAGGACTGGGACGACCGCTACCGCTATGTCATCGAGCTCGGCCGCATGCTTCCCGAGTTTCCCGAGGACGAGCGCACCGACGAGAACAAGGTGCGCGGCTGCGCCTCGCAGGTCTGGCTGACCCGGCGTGTCGAGCCGGACGGGGACGGCACGCCGGTGCTGGTCTACCAGGGGGACAGCGACGCCCATATCGTCAAGGGCCTCGTCGCCATCGTTCTGGCCACCTATTCCGGGCGCGATGCGCAGACCATTGCAACCACCGACATCGACGGGATCTTCGGCCGGATCGGCCTCAAGGAGCATCTTTCCGCGCAGCGCGCCAACGGGCTGAAGTCCATGGTCGAGCGGATCCGCTCCGATGCCCGCGCGGCATTGGCAGACGCCTGAGGCGTCGCCGGTCCCGGCTCACCCGCAGCCATAGTGACGCGCCAGCCGGGTCAGGCCGAGCGACAGGATCACCTTGGCCGAGCGCGGCGGCCAGCCGCGCGCCCGCTCCACCTGTTCCAGCCCTTTCAGATCGCAGCAGACATCGACCAGCACGCCGGCAAGCTCCGGTCCGACATCGGCAAGCGCGCGCTCCAGCCGCCGCCGCGCGGCGATGGCCATGTCGCTCAGTTCCGCGAGCCCGCCGCGGCCTCCGCCCCCTTGCGCACCACCGGCACCGCTTCCAAGCGCCGACCAGGCCATGCCGCGCATGCCCGGCACGATCTGTCCGAAGGCGTGATCGGACCGCAACCGTTCGCCGGCCTCGAACTGCGCCGCATCGATCAGCGGCCGGCCGTCGCGCGACTTTCTGTTGCGCAGCCAGGCAAGCGGGCTTTCCGCGTGATTGACGGTGACGATCTCCCCCGACCCGCCATCCGGCAGGCGGCGCGTGCCCGTTTCCCGGTGCTGCTCCAGGAACCGGTCCTCCCCCGCCCCGGCGCGTTTCAACCTCTTGCGCCCGGCCTGCGACAGGTGAAGCGCCGCGCCCGGCCCGCGCTCGACCAACCCCTCCCCGGCCAGGAGGCGCAGAAGGTCGGCATCCACGACGAGCCCCGCCGACCCCGCCGGGCTGGCGGCTTCCCCCTGTCCGCGTCCCGGCCCGGCACATCGCCGCGCGATCAGGCGCACGCTCCCCGGCGCGGCGCGGCCAGCTCCTTCCGCTTCCCGGTCGCGCGCCGCGACAATCCAGGACGGCGCCACCGACAGCCGGGCAAGCAACCGGTCGAGGCCGCGCCCCGTTTCGGTGTGCCCCTTTCGTGCGGCCACCGTCATGCCGCCCGCCGGGTGCCGCGGATCAGCGCAAGGCCCGCATGAAGGGCCGATTCCAGTTCGCCGATCATCGCGTCGAACTCCGGCTCGTCCCGCCGGTCCTCCACCAGCCGGCAGGCATGGGCAACCGTGGTGCGGTCGCGGCCGAAGCCGACGGCGATATCCGTCAGCGTCCGCGCCAGGATGACGTGATGCAGGTACATGGCGACCTGGCGCGCCAGCGCGACACGCGCCGGACCGCGACTGCCGCGTGCGATATCCTCCTCGCTGACATCGAAGACGGACATGACGCAGGCGGTGACAAGCGGACCGGCGCCCGGGGCCGGACGACGCCGTCGCCCCGCCCCGTTCCTCACCGCGCCCATCCCCTCGCCATGCGCCGTCCCTGCCTCTTGCGCCGGTTCAAGCATATTCGCCTCCACATTCAATCTTAGGTTTATATTCCTATATCAATACGGGAAAAACTTGCCGGCGGGGATAAGTCTTCCCGCCCCCTCGCGCGGCACGCCGATGCGCGTGCCTCATCCTCGCAAGGCTCCGGCGATGCGATACTGGCACCCTGGCGGGACCTTTTCGAAGAGGGAGCGCAGGCAGAAGAGACGCGGGAGAGCAGCGGGATGCAGGAACATCGTCACGACCATGCCCGAACGGCGGACCTGTCGGCGCTTTACGAGCGGGTCGCGCAACGCCTCGGCGTCCCCCAAGCAAGCCGATCCGGCAAGGGGAGCGGCTTCACCGCCGCCGAGATCGCCCGCCAGCTGAAGTGGCTCGATCAGGCCGAGCGAGCCGAGCGGCAACTGGGGCGCGACGGCTCCTGGGCGCATGATCCCAATCGCCTGCTGGCGCTGCGGCAGGCGCGCGACCTGGCGCGCGCTCTCGCCCGCAAGCAGGCGTGCGAGTTGACACGCGACCCGGAGTGCGAACCGTCGCGGCGGCCCGCGTTCAGTCCTTCCAGGGAATCGTTCCCGCCGGCACATGGCGGGCAAGCGCGTTGACCGCCAGCATGACCACCACGGTCGCCACCACGGTGACGCTCGCCATGGCCGCGGCCAGCGTCGTGTAGCCGCCATCCTCGTAATTGAAGATTGTGGTGCCGATGGTCTCGTTGCCGGTCGACCAGAGCAGTGCGGAGACCGTCACCTCGTTGTAGGAGGTGAGGAAGACGAGGATCGCCCCCGAGGCGGCGGCCGGCGCCACCAGCGGCGCATAGATGCGCAAGATGCGACGGGCAAAGCCCGCCCCCGACACGCGTGCCGCGTCATCAAGGCTGGCGTCGATCTGCATGTAGGCGGCAGCCACCGATTTCAGGCCGATCGACAGGAACACCGCGACATAAGCGATCAGAATGATCGCCAGCGTGCCGTAGAGGCCGATGCCGACAAGCGGCAGCGGCCGCAGGAACATCAGGATGAAGGCAATCGACATGACAAGGCCCGGCACCGCATAGGCAACGTCCGCCTGCGCCGCTGCAAGGCCGGCCAGCCGCCGCGAGGCGCCGCGCCCGACCGTGAGGAAATAGCCGAGGATCACCGAAATGACGGCGATCAGGACGGCGGCGACGGCGGCGGCAAAGGTCGAGTTGGCGAAGGCGCGCAGCGTCACCGACTGGCGGAACAGGATCTCGGCGTAGTTCTCAAGCGTGAAACTGTCGGCGGCCAGCGGCAGTCCGTAGGTGCGCACCAGCGAGGTCGCGACCAGCGAGGCCGCCGGCAACAAGAGGGTCAGGGCGAGGAAACTCCAGACGCCGATCTCGACCGGCAGGCGGGCACGACCGAGATCGACCGCCAGCGGTTGTTGCGGCAGGCCGACAAGCGCATTGCGCAAGCGCCTCTGAAGCACCCCCTGAAGGGCGACGAGCACCAGCGTCACCAGCGCCAGCACGATGGCGACCAGCGCGACGGAGCCGATGATGTCGGGACCGAAGCCGGCGAGCCGGCGCCAGATCAGCACCGGCAAGGTGGTGTAGCGGGCCGGAATGCCGATCAGCGCGTTGATGCCGAAATTGCCGAGCGCGCTGACGAAGGCGAGGACGAAACCGGCGAGCAGCGAGGGCGCCAGCAGCGGCAGGGTGATCCGCCAGAGCAGGCGCGGCGCGCGGGCGCCGCTGACGCGCGCCGCATCGCTGAGTTCGCGCGGGAAGGCGCGCAGGCCCGCCCGCACGACAAGAAAGACGATGGGCATGTGCTGCAGGGCGAGCAGCGCGACGAGCCCTTGCAGCGAATAGACCGGATGGGCGGCGCCGGGGGGCGGGGCAAGGCCGAGCCACTGCAGCACGGGGCTGGCCGGGCCGAGCGCCTGGCTCCAGGCGATTGCCGTCACATGCGGCGGGATCATCATCGGCACCAGCACGAGGAAGACCAGCGCCGCCTTGGCGCGCAGGTTGGTCAGGCCGATGGCGAGCGCCAGGGCGGTGCCGAGGACCGTGGCGAGCACGGCGGAGAGGAAGCTGCTTTCCAGCGAGTTCCAAAGTGCCCGCTGCACCGAGCGGCTGGCAAACGTCTCACCAAGCGGCGACAGCGACAGGACGCCGTCCGGGGCGAGCCCGACGGCGAACAGCAAGGCCAGCGGCAGCCCGCACAGCGCGGTGACGAGAATGCAGACGGCGGCGAGGGACAGGCCCTCGCCGCCGCGGAAGGTGATGGCGTTGCGCAAGGGGAACGCCTTATCCGCCGAAGATTTCTTCGAACTTCATCTTGTTGGCGGTATCGCCCTCAAGCGCCTTGGCGGCGTCGAAGTCCAGCAGCCTGATCTTGTCGCGCGAGGGGAAGCCCTCGGGCGCGGCAACGGCGGGATGCGCCGGCAGGTAGCCCTGGCTGGCGGCAAGCTTCTGGCCGTCCTCCGACAGCAGGAAGTCGACAAAGGCCTTGGCCGCGTCGGGGTTCTTCGCCGTCTTCAGGATCGCGACCGGCTCGGTCACGGCCGAAACGCCCTCCTCCGGGAAGACGAAAGCGACCGGCGCGCCTTCGGCGGCGCCGCGGATGGCGAGGAAGTCGACGATGAAGCCGTAGAGCTTCTCGCCGCCGGCAATCGCCTTGTAGGTGCCGCCATTGCCGCCCTGCGGGTTGGCGCCCTGGGCGGCGAGGCCCTCGTAGAAGTCCCAGCCGAGATCCGGATGACCGGTGACCGCCACCATGTGGATGGTGGCCGCGCCCGAGGTCAGCGGCGAAGGCATCGCCAGCTTGTCCTTGGCTTCCGGCTTCAGCAGGTCCTTGTAGGAGGCCGGCACCATCTCTGCGCCGGTGTTGTACATGATGCCGGTGGTGATCAGCTTGGTGGAGAAGTAGGTGCGGTCCTTGTCCATGATCGCGGGATCGTAGGCGGAAACGTCGGCACCCTCGTGAGCGAGAAGGCGGCCTTCCTGCTTGAGGCCTTCCATCGTGACCGTGTCGGCGATGAGCAGCACGTCCGGCTGCGGGTCGCCGGCGGCGAACTCGGCGCGCAGCTTGGCCATCACCTTGGAGGTGCCGTCACGCACCCATTCGATCTCGACGCCGGGATGCTTCGCCTTGAACGCGTCGACGGTCTGCTGGGCGTCGGCATTGGGCTGCGAGGTATAGAGCACCAGCTTGCCGGAAACGTCGGCCATGGCCGGCGTTGCAAGCGACACGGTGAGAAGCGCTGCGAGCAGCTTGGTCTTGAACATGCGGATCCCCATTCGACGTGATCTGTCCGGCCCGGCGGAGCGGGCGATCCCGGGGCCATAGCAGCCGCATGTAACAGTTTCTTGTGCGTCCGCCCACCGGCCTCGGAAAATTTGCCGATTACGCCGATCTAGCCGACATCGCGGCGCCCGCCCGCCAGCGGGTTGGCTGTGCCGGTTCCCGTCTGGCGCGGGGCGCCGGCCTCGCGGCGGTCGGCATGGGCGATGCCGCCGAAGGACGAGACGATGCCGGATGCCGCCGGGCGAAGGGCGGGCACCGGGATGCCGGCGCGCAGGCCCTCGACAAGCAGCATCGCGGCGCGCGGCGTGATCCGGTCATGCAAGGAAATCAGTTGCCGCAAGCGGTCCAGCGACACGCTCTGGCCGAGCAGGCGCACGAGAATGCGGCCGCTTTCGCTGTCGCCGGTGCCGAGCGCCCGGAGCGCCACCACCAGCGCCTCGCCGCCGGTGTCGTCGACGAGACGCGCGGCCGTGTCGCCGGACAGGGCCAGCGTATAGGCAAGATGAGCGGCGAACACGGCGACGCCGCCGGACAGGGCCGCATCGACCAGCGATTTCAGCACCGCCGGCTTGAAGGCGGCGTTGAGCACGCGCGGATCGCCCTTGCGGGCCAGTTCGCCGAGCGCGCGGGCCTCGGCGGCGGCAATCGCCTCCATGCGCCCGGCCGGGTCGAGATCGAGAAACAGCGCGAACAGAAGCGGAGCGGGCAGCGCCCGGCGGCTGGCAAGCTCTGGCGCCAGCGCCGCCAGCACCTCAGGCCGCGCGGCGAGAATGGCGAGCGCCTCGTCATCGAGCGGGCAGTCGGGGCGGGCGATCAGCACCTTCAGCGTTTCCGCATCGGCATGGCGCAGCAACACCTGCGCGACGCCCGCCGGCATCGCGGTGCGCCCCGCGATCGCCCGGCGCACGGTCTCCGCGCCCCTGGCGGCACCCGTCATCAGGTCGGTCTCGGCCAGCGGGCCGGCCGAAGACAGCGCATGGGCGGCAACATCGGCGTCGGCATCGGCGGCAAGCAGCGAGAGGCAATCCGCCGGCGTGTGCGCATAGTCCGCAAGGAGCCTCGCGATCATGCGGCGATGGTCCGTCGGCGCGTCGGGCAGGAGCTGGCGGAACAGTTCGGAAAAGATCCGCTGCTCGGCCGCGTCGTGACGGTCGCGCGCGACATAAAGCTCGGTCGCCGCCAGCAGCACGCCGGCCTTGCGTTTGCGTTCGGGTTCGAGCGACAGATCCACGACGCCTTCCATCTGCCTGTGCGTACTCGGCTGTCCCGGTAAAACCGGGTCCTTCGACGATACCGGAGGGCCGTTGGCGGGCCCGTTTTGCTCGGGAGGACAGGACACTGGGCCGGACTTGCTTACGCTACGCAGTTACACACGCGCTCGCCTGACCCCACAAGGGACGTACGAACCGCTTCAAACTGGAGCAAAAGCGTTAGCAACTTATTAACCGTGACTCATTCCTACTACCCTTACGGCAGATGGTTTTGCGTGACCTGCCAGGGTTCAAGGGCCGGCGATCCTGCCGCCCCGCAGGGCTCAGGAGGATGCCATGGGCACCGTGCTGAACTTCCACAACCAGGCCAGACCGGGGCGCTTCGCCCGGCGGCCGATGCAGTCCGGCCGGCATGCGCCGGCGGAGATCGTCATCTTTCCGGGCGTGCGGATTGAACGCCACACGACCGCCGAGGCTCTTGATCTGAGCGCGCGAATCGGGCGCAAACAGGAAGGAGCCGGTTTTTCCGGCAAGGATCGCGACCCCGGCAAGACGCACTGAAGGCGATCTTCCGCCGGTCCGGCGGCATCAAGCCTGCCCGCCGGCAACGTGTCGCGCCCGCGACGGGAAAGATGACAAGGTGACGAAGCGCCGAGCAGACGTTGACCGCAAGCGCGAAGGCGCCCTGCAGACCTGCGCGCAGGTGGCAGCGGGTGTCGCGCGCACCGGTCGCCCGCGTCCGCGACTCGCCCTCGCCGCCCTCCTGTTGCCGGCGCTGCTGCTGGTCGCCGCGTGCCAGCGCCCGACCGGCGATTTCGGCCGTGCCGCCCCTTCCGTCCTGCATGACACGATCCTGCCGGCAGCCGGAGACGAGCTCGCCATCAATCGCGGCGAGCCGGTGTCGCGCTTCAATCTCACCGACGACGAGAAGGAAATGCGCAACCGCGCCTGGTCGCTGATCCGCCCGCCCTCGGCCGAGGACTGGATCGAGGGCAGCCGCACCGAGCTGATCCGCACCCGCGTGCTGCCGGAGACCGGCGGGGCCGGCGATCCCGACCGCTATTACGCCTTCCTGCGCTCCGACCGCTATCGCTCCAGCGAAGTGCGCTACGACCGGGTGGCGGCCGACGCGACCGCCGATGCGGCGCTCATTCCGCCCTTTTGCGAGATCGCGCTGCGGGTGACGACGGCCGACGAGGAGCGGCTGCGCGCGCTCGGACGGCGCGAGATCTCGACCGGCGAGGAACTTGCCGGCGCACAGGCCCGGGTCTGGGAGAACCGCCGCTACATGGACTGGGCCAGCCAGGCATTGCGCTTCCGCCTGGTCTCCTACCGCAACGCCATCGACGCGCTGGAGATCGAGACGCCGTCGAGCGGCAAGGTCTGGGATGCCAACACGGCCTGGAAGAAGCTCGCCGCCGAAGTGGTGCAGCTCGAAAAGGGCTGCGAGACCGGCAATCGCTACGGCCAGGTCGAGGAAACACAACGCTCGCGCATCTTCTCCAACTGGGGAACGGAGCGTCCCGCGCCGGTCAAATAGGGCGCCGCGCTCAACCGGAGCGCTGGCCGGTGGCGACTGTCATGCGATCCTCACATCCTTGTGCCATTGGGGCGCACACTTGCAGGCCACCGCCCGCACCGGCTAAGCACAGGGCCGGCCCTCTCCAGCAACCGGATGTCCCGCATCGCATGTCGGTTTCCCTCCGTTCCCTCGCCAAGCGTTTCGGCGCCCTCGCCGCGATCTCCGACATTTCCCTCAAGGTGGAGGACGGCAGTTTCTTCGCCATCCTGGGTCCGTCGGGCTGCGGAAAGTCGACGCTGCTGCGCCTCATTGCCGGACTGGAGACGCCCGATGCGGGCGAAATCGACATTGGCGGAACCCCGGTCGCGGGTCCGCGGCTGCATGTGCCACCGGAGGCGCGCAATGTCGGCGTGGTGTTCCAGTCCTACGCGCTGTGGCCGCACATGAGCGTTCACGACAATGTCGCCTTCCCGGTGGAAGGCACCGCGCTTTCGGCGGGAGAGCGCCGCGCAAGGGTGGCCAGCGCGCTCGCCACGGTGGGGCTTTCGGACCTGGCCGCGCGCAAGCCCGCCTCGCTTTCCGGCGGCCAGCGCCAGCGCGTCGCGCTCGCCCGCTGCCTTGCCCAGGCCGCCGGGACGATCCTGATGGACGAGCCGCTGGCCAATCTGGATCCGCACCTGCGCCAGTCGATGGAAGAGGAACTGGCCGCCTTCCACGCCAAGACCGGCGCGACGACGCTCTACATCACCCACGACCAGCGCGAGGCGATGGCGCTTGCCGACCGGATCGCGATCCTGTGGGAGGGGCAGCTTCTGCAGGCGGGCAGCCCGGAGACCGTCTACCGCCGGCCGGCCGGCGAGAAGGTCGCCCGCTTCATCGGCCGCTCCGCGCTTCTCGATGCGCATGTGGAGGCCTGCGACGGCGGCCGGGCCCTGGCGCGGATCGGCGCGACCACGGTGGAGGCAAGCTGCGACACCCCCGCCCGGACCGGCGCCGCCCGGCTGATGCTGCGCCCGGAGGACATCCGCATCGGCACACAGGGCACCGGCGAGACGCTTGACGCGCGGATCGTGCATACCAGCTATCGCGGCGGCTTCTGGGAGGCGACGGCGACGCTCGAAGGCCATGTCGAACCGCTGGTGCTGCACCTGCCCCGCCCTGCCGCCCCCGGAGAACTCGTGCCGCTGACCCTTGCCGGCGGATGGGTCCTGCCCGAAACGGCGTGAGCGGCACCCTGCCGGAGGCACCACGCGCCGCCGCACAGGGCCGTTGCCGCACGAAAAAGGCCGCCGTGGATACCACGGCGGCCTTTTGTCTCGACAGGGAAGCGGCTTACTTGGCGCGCTTGCGCTGCTGGCCGAGGCCCATCTTCTTGGCAAGCTCGGAACGGGCCGCCGCGTAGTTCGGCGCCACCATCGGATAGTCGCTCGCCAGGCCCCACTTCTCGCGGTACTCCTCGGGCGACATGTCGTAATGGGTGCGAAGGTGCCGCTTGAGCGACTTGAACTTCTTCCCGTCCTCGAGGCAGATGATGTAGTCCGGCGTGACCGACTTCTTGACGGCAACGGCGGGACGCAGAGGCTCCGGCTCCGGCTCAACGGCCGCGCTGCTGGTGCGGTGCAGCGCGTTGTAGACCTCGTTGATCAGGCTGGCCAGATCGGAAGATGCAACAGTGTTGTTCGACACATAAGCCGAAACGATGTCGGCAGTCAGGTCGATGAGATTGTCGTCGGCGACCGTTTCAGTCATTTTCCACCCATCAGTTAAGTCGGAACACTCACGAACTAGACCGACAAAAAGAACCGCCAGGCTCACTCAGCGTACTGTCCCGATACTAACGCGCGTGAGGATCTGACTTCGATTCTGCCGACCAAAAGGCATGCGTGTCGTATATATCGACATAATCGGGACCACAAGAGAAATTTCCGTCAGTTTCTCATGTAGGGCGGCCTTATTGCTGATCTAATTGCCATCCGGTGGTTAGTTTTCGCGAATTCCAGATCAAGCAAATCGTGAATAAAACGCATGACGCGCCGTCAACGGCACGGCTGATGGCCCCACTCAGTCGTCATTCTTGGGCATTTCGTCAATATGGGTATCCGAACACGGCCTGTAACCGGCCTCGTAGGCGGCCTTTGCAAGCAGGTGGGCAGCCACCGGAGCCGTCAGAAGGAAGAACACCACGCCGGCCAGCGCCCGCGTGATGACGTCGATCTGGTGGGCATGGATGGCCAGCGCGATCAGCATCAGCCCCGATCCCAGCGTGCCGGCCTTGGAGCCGGCATGCATGCGCATGTAGACGTCCTTGAGCCGCAGCAGGCCGATGGAGGCGATCAGCGAAAAGATCGAGCCGACGACCAGCACCACGCCGACGGCAATCTCGAAAATCGGGATCATCGTCCACCCTCCCCTTCGGTCTGCGTCTGCGAGATCTCGTCGACGATCGTGGCGTCCCTTGCCAGTCCGCGATTGAGCACGAAACGGGCAAAGGCGACGGTTGCCAGGAAGCCGACAAGGCCGAGCGCAATGGCAATGTCGACATAGAGGAAATAATCGGTCTGAACGCCGATCGCGGCGATGAAGCCGATGCCCACGGCAACCAGCATGTCGAGCGCCACCACCCGGTCGGGCAGGGTCGGCCCGCGCACGATGCGCACCACGATGAGGAAGAAGGACACCGTCAGGATCGCCAGCGAGATGTTGACGCAGATATCCAGGAATTGCGACGAATAGCCAAGGAGCCCGCTCATCGGAAAGCCTCCAGGATCTTGCGTTCAAATCCGTTCTTGATGTCGTCGATGGTCGCCTGCTTGTCGGGCACGTCGATGCAGTGCACATAGAGCGTCTTGCGGTCATCCGACACATCCACGGACAGGGTCCCCGGCGTCAGGGTGATGAGATTGGCCAGCATGGTGATCTCGAAGTCCCGGTCGACCGTCAGCGGATAGGCGATGATGCCGGGCTTCAGGTCGATCTTCGGACGCAGCACGATGGCCGCGACCCGAAGCGCCGACAGCAGCAACTCGTAGACGAAGAGCAGCGCCAGGCTGACGATCTGCCACAGCCGGCGCGTGTAGCGGCTGGTGCCGACCTGCTCGCGAATGATGTAGAGCGCGAAGGTGCCGAGCAGGAAGCCGAAGAGCAGGTTGACCTCGGCGAAACTGCCGGTCACCGCGCCCCAGGCGAGGGCCAGCAGAATGTTGATCAGGAACAGGCTTGTCATTGGACAGCGCCTCCGAAGACGGAGCGAAGATATCCGAGCGGCTCGGTCAGCGTCGATGCGCCGCGCCCCGAGACCTGCATCATGAACTCGGGCTGCACGCCGAGCAGGATGACCAGGCCGAGCAGCAGCCCGATCGGCAGCCAGATGCTGGCGCTGGCCATGCCGGGCGCCGGGACGAGCACGCTGGTGAGCTGGCCGTCGGCCGTGCCCTCAGCACCGCCGCGCCAGAACGCATAGATCCAGACCCGGCCCATGGCGATCGTGGTCAGCAGGCCGGTCACCAGGATCGAGGCGGCGATCCAGCCGTGGCCGCCGACCAGCGCCGCGTCCACGAGCAGCACCTTGGGCCAGAAGCCGGAAAAGGGCGGCAGGCCCGAAACGGCGAAACCGAGCATCAGGAAGACCGCCGCGAAGGCGGGGCTGGCCCGGTAGAGGCCGCCCAGCTCGCGCAGCGAGTAGGAGCCGCCAAGCCCGCGCATGACGCCGGCCGCCATGTAGAGCGCCGTCATCACCAGGATCGAGTGAACCGCGTAGAAGATCGTGCCGGCAAGCGCCGGCGTGGTGCCGATGGCAAGACCGGCCAGCATCGAGCCGATGCCGGAGATCACCAGATAGCCGAGCAGGCGGCGTATGTCGGTCTGCGCCAGCGCCCCGAGCACGCCGGTCAGCATGGTGGCGATGGCGACCAGGGCGATGACATCGGCAAGCGCGACGCGGGCATCCGGCAGCAACAGCGCGAAGATGCGCAACAGCGCGTAAACGCCGACCTTGGTCAGCAGGCCGGCAAAGACGGCGGCGATGACGATGCGCGGCGTGTGATAGGAGGCCGGCAGCCAGAAATTCACCGGGAAGGCGGCCGCCTTCATGGCGAA
Organism: Stappia sp.; assembly: GCF_965276915.1. Classification (GTDB taxonomy): domain Bacteria; phylum Pseudomonadota; class Alphaproteobacteria; order Rhizobiales; family Stappiaceae; genus Stappia. Next base: position 2,370,836 of record NZ_OZ255709.1, on the reverse strand, counting down.
GGCGAGGAAATAGAGCACCGCGACCGTCATCAACGGGCCCTGGAGACCGGTCGCGCGCGCCTTGATGGCAATATCCGCCATGTTGAGCGTGCCGAGAATGCCGTAGAGCAGGCCGGTGGCGATCAGGAACAGGGTCGTGGCGATGATGTTGAGCAGCGCGTATTTGACCGCGCCGTCGAGCTGGGCGCGCTCGTTGCCAAGCACCAACAGGCCGAAGGACGAGATCAGCAGCACCTCGAACCACACATAGAGGTTGAAGATGTCGCCGGTCAGGAAGGCGCCGCAGACGCCCGTCATCAACAGCATCAGGAACGGATAGAAGCCGTAGCGCCGGCCGGAACTGTCGACATCGCCGATGCCGTAGACTGCGGCGGCAAGCGCCACGACCGATGAGGTCAGCGCCAGCGTCGCGCCGAGCGCATCGACCGTGAAGGCGATGCCGAAGGGCGGCAGCCAGTTGCCGGCGACCATCGTGATCACGCCCTTGTCGAGCACCCGTGCCAGCAGTCCCGCGCAGGCGGCGACCAGCAGCGACAGGAAGATGATCGCCACCTTCGGCTGGGCGCCGGTGTTCTTGCGCGTCATCAGGCAGAGCGCACCGCCGAGCACGGTGATGACCAGCGGGGCGACCAGCAGCCAGTCGCCCGGCGCCACCGGGTCCATCCGCATGGCCAGCGACAGATCAACGTTGTAGTTCGAAGCGGCCATCGATCAGTACCCTTGCGGCGGCGAGGTCTCGCCCGTCGGCTCGGCCACCCGCATCTCGCTGGTGTCGTCGGTGCCGAGTTCCTGGTAGGCGCGGAAGGCGAGCACCAGAAGGAAGGCGAAGAAGGAGAAGGAAATCACGATCGCCGTCAGGATCAGCGCCTGGGGCAGCGGATTGGCGATCGTCTCGTCCGGCACCTGCAGCGCCTCCGGGATGATCGGAGGGACCTCGCGCAGCAACCGCCCGGAGGTGAAGATCAGCAGGTTGACCGCATTGCCCAGGATGGCGATGCCGAGCAGCACGCGCACCAGCTGGCGCGACATCAGCAGGTAGACGGCGACGGCGAAGAAGACGCCGATGACGATCGAAAAGACGCCTTCCATCAGTCGCTCTCCCGCTCTTCAAGGGCCAGGGCGATCGAGGTGATCGACCCGACGACAACCAGATAGACGCCGATGTCGAAGAACAGCGGCGTCGACAGCGGCACCTCGACACCGAACAGGTTCAGATACCACCACTGGCTGGTCATGAAAGGCTGGGCCATGAACAGCGAGGGCAGGCCCGACAGGCCGGCGACGAACAGCCCGGCGGCGGAAATGCTCATCGGATGCAGGGCGATGGCCCGGCGCACCGCGGCGACGCCGCAGGCGATGCCGTAGATGGCGAAGGCGGAGGCCGCGATCAGCCCGCCGATGAAGCCGCCACCCGGCTCGTTGTGGCCGCGCAGCAGCACGAAGATGGAAAACAGCACCATCAGCGCCGCCAGATACGGGGCGATGGTGCGGAAGATGATCGTCCTCACAGGCGTGCCTCCCCGCTTTTCTGCAGCGCCTCGTCACCGGCGGCATGGTCGAGCGCCGCCGCCCGGTCCTTCGTCGGCCGGACGCGGATCAGGGCCAGCACGCAAAGGCCGGCAAGCATCACCACGGCGATCTCGCCGAACGTGTCGAACCCGCGGAAGTCGACGAGGATGACGTTCACGATGTTGCGGCCATGGGCGATGGTGCGGCTGTACTGCTCGAAGAAGTCCGACAGCGACCGGTCGAAGGGCATCTGCGTGATGCGGATCAGCAGCGCCGCGAGACCGACGCCGATGGCAAGCGCGATGGCGCCGTGCACCAGGCGCGGCAGCATCGGCCGGTGGTCGCGCGGCTGCAGGTTGAGCCGGGTCATCACCAGCGCCAGGATCACCACCGACAGGGTCTCCACCATGAACTGGGTGAAGGACAGGTCGGGCGCGCCGAATAGCATGAACACCAGCGCAACGGCAAAGCCCTGGATGCCGAGCGAAACGATGGCGGTGAGCCGGGTCTTGGCGACCAGCACCGCGACCAGGCCGCTCAAGGCGATGGCCAGCACGCCCCATTCATAGAAGCGGAAGCCGGGCATCTCGAGCGTGTCGGGCCAGTTTCCGGTGAGCGTGAGCGGCACCAGCAACGCCGCCGCCGTGACCAGGAAGGTCATCGTCATGTAGACGTCCATGCGGCCGCCCTGGAGGCGCCGGGTCAGCCAGCCGGCAAACGCGACGATGCCGGCAATGACCTGGTCGAAGCCCTTGTCGGGGCCCCAGCCGATGGCCGCCAGAAGACGGGCCATGGCATCGCGCAGGGCGTCGAGCTTCAGGAACAGGAGGATGCCAAGGACAACGGTGACGACGGACAGGATCGCCGCCGCGCCGATATAGCCGGGAACGAGGTGCACATCGACCGCGACCTGGCTGCCGAGGATCGAGGAGACCACCGGCGAGATGAAATAGACGCCGGTATCATGGGCCAGAAGCGCCGCCGCAAGACCGGCGAGCGACAGCACCACCGGGCCGGCATAGAGCAGTAGCGGTCCTTCATGGGCATGCTTGGGCGTGTCGACCTTCGCCCCCAGGAACGGCTTGATCGCGACCGCGGCGGCAATCACCAGCATGAGCGCGTTGCCGATCACGGCAACGGCGGTCAAGGTCAGCTGCATGCCCCCCTCGCCCCAGATGCCGGCATAGAGATATTCCTTGGCGATGAAGCCGACGAAGGGCGGCAGGCCCGACATGGAGAGCGCGGCAAGGCAGGCGGCGGCGAAGGTGATCGGCATCGCCTTGCGCAATCCGCCGAGCTTGGTCACGTCGCGGGTGCCGGCCTCATGGTCGATGGTGCCGGCGACCATGAACAGCGCGCCCTTGAACAGCGAATGGGCGAGAAGATAGAGCGCCGCGCCCTCGATCGCCTTTTCCCAGCTCGTGCCGGTGAGCATCACCAGCAGGCCGAGCGAGGCGACGGTCGTATAGGCAAGCATCAGCTTCAGGTCGGTCTGGCGCACGGCGAGCAGCGTCCCGACGATCAGCGTCGCGCCGCCGAACAGCGGCAGGATCGTCGTCCACAGCATCGTGTCGCCGAGCACCGGATGCATGCGCATCAAGAGGTAGACGCCGGCCTTGACCATGGTGGCGGAGTGCAGGAAGGCGGACACCGGCGTCGGCGCTTCCATGGCGTTGGGCAGCCAGAAATGGAACGGGAACTGCGCCGACTTGGTAAAGGCGCCGCCGAGCACGAGGAGCAGGATCAGCGGGTAGAGCGCATGCTCGCGCAGCATGTCGCCGGAGGCCAGCACCGCCGACATGCTCGCCTCGCCGGTGACGCTCATGATCACCAGGAAGCCGGCCAGCAGCGACAGCCCGCCGCCGCCGGTGACGACCAGCGCCTGGATGGCGGCGCGGCGCGAGGCGGCGCGCAGGTGGTCGAAGCCGATCAGCAGGAACGAGGTGATCGAGGTCAGCTCCCAGAAGATGAAGAGCGTGATCAGGTCGTTGCCGAGCACCAGGCCGAGCATCGCGCCCATGAACAGGAACAGGAAGGACAGGAACCGGCCCTGGTGCGGGTGGCCTTTCAGATAGCCGCCCGCGTAAAGGATGATGAAGGTGCCGATGCCGGAAATCAGCAGCGCGAACAGCGTCGACAGGCCGTCGACGTGAAAGGAGAAGGTGACGCCATAGGACGGCACCCATTCGAGCGCCGGGGTATAGCGGGTGCCTGCCGCAACGTCCGGCACCAGGCCGGCGAAGAACAGGAAGATGCCGGCGGGCACGAGCGCCAGCGGCCAGGCCGCGTTCGCCCCCATCAGCCGGGTCAGGGCCGGCGCCACGAGCGCGGCCGCGAACGGGGCCAGTACGGCGAAGACTGTCGCCTCGGAACCTGTGAGCGCCATGAGCCTCCCCTGGAAGATGAAACACGCCGGGCAATCGGAGAATCAAATCGATTCGGCCCATCTTACCGAGTGTTTGCTAAGATTTGCCCCACATATAACCAGCACAATCCGACGGGCAAGCGATTTAGGGCCAAGGGGCGACAGCTTTCGGCAAAAGCCGCGCGCCCTATTGTCGCCCTTGCAGGAAGGACCTATTTCCGGACGTTGGAAACGTCACTTCACACGCCCGACGTTGGAAACGTCACTTCACACCCCCGACGTTGGAAACGTCACTTCACACCCGAGGTCCTGCCCATGTCGAACACCGACCGCCCCAAGTTGCAGAAGAGCGAAGCAGAGTGGCAGGCGCAGCTCAGCCCCGAGCAGTTTCACGTGCTGCGCCGCGCCGGCACCGAACGCCCGTTCACCGGGCCGTTCTGGAACACGTTCGGCACGGGGCTCTATTCCTGCCTTGGCTGCGGCTCGCCGCTGTTCCGCTCGGACACCAAGTTCGACGCCGGTTGCGGCTGGCCGAGCTTCTACGAGACGGTCAGCCCGGACGCCGTCACCGAGATCGTCGACCGTTCGCACGGGATGGTGCGCACCGAGATCCGCTGCGGCACCTGCGATGGTCATCTCGGCCATGTGTTTCCCGACGGGCCGCCGCCGACGGGCCTGCGCTACTGCATGAACGGCACGGCACTTTCCTTCGAGGAGGACTAGGCCTTCGAGGAGGAACAGGCCTTCGAGGAGGAACAGGCCTTCGAGGAGGAACAGGCGCACGGGAGCCCGCGAAGCTCCGGATCGCGCCCCGCAAAAGTAAAACGCGGCCCCCGGGGGCCGCGTTTTCGTTTCAACCGTCAGGCCGGCAGGCGGTCTCAGTCGAGACGGCCGCTGGCATGGGCGAGCATGGTGTAGACCTTGCCCGTGTCCGAGGTCAGGTAGGTCTGGCTCATGATGTTGTCGCGGTCGTTGCGCGAAACCTGGGCCAGCAACTGCTCGAAATCGGTCAGGTAGCGGTCGACCGCCCCCCGGAACTCCGCGTCACGCGCGTATTTCTGGCGGATCTCGTCGAAGGTCTGCTGACCCTGCAGGGTGTAGAGACGGCGGGTGAAGACATGCCGCTCGCCCTGCTTGTAGCGCTCCCACAGATCGATGAAGGTCTCGTGGTCGATCGCCCGTGCGATGTCGATGGACAGCGAATTGAGGCTTTCCACCATCTGCAGCGGCGAGCGCCCCTGCGGATCCTGGTCGCCCGCGCCCGCCTCGTCCTGCGAGGCGCGGCGCAGCAGGTCGCTGACCCAGCCCTTGCCGCCGCCCTGGGCGTTGCCGCCGCGCGTTTCCGCCGCCGGCTGCGCCTTGGGCGTGTCGAAGTCGCTCAGCGTCTTGCGCCGCAACTCGCCGCGCAGCTCGCCGCGTGCGGGAGCCGCGGCGGGTGCCTGTGCCCGCGGCGCCGGCTCGGGAGCCGGACGCGAGGGCGCGGGGGCCGCTGAACCGACGCTGGCCAGCGTCGCGGTCTGCGCCAGGGTCTTCTCGCCGGCACGCGAGATGTCCAGCGAATTGGACTGGCGGGCGACGATCTCCGAGAGCTCGGTGAGGGCACGCACCTGTTCGCTGACCACCTTGCGCAGCGCGGAGGTCGACTGCTCGGCCTCCTCCGGCAGGTCGAGAATGCCGCGCTTCAGCTCGGCGCGGGTCTTCTCCAGCTCGCTATGCACGCCGCGGGCCACGTCGCGCATGCGCGTGGTCGCCTCGGTGAAGCGCTCGGATGCATCCGACAGGGTCTTGGTCATCTCCGAGACGACGTCGTCCTGTGCCGCGCGCACCGCCTCGCGGGCCTTCTGGCCCTCGAGCCCGGCGGACATGCGCATGGATTCGAACTGCTCGGTGACCGCCAGGGTCGCCGCCTCGGCGGCGGCGGTGAGCTGCAGGGTCACCTCGCGGCTCTTCTCGTCGGCGCCGGCAAGCGAGGCCTCGAGCTGCTTGGAGAAGCTGCGCATCAGGCTGTCGATCGCCTCGGTCTTGGCCAGCAGCGTGTCGGCCACCTCCTCGATCGCGGTCTTGCGCTCGCCCACCCTTGCATCGACCGAGCGGTTGATCTCGTCGAGATTGCGTGCGGCCTCGCTCAGCATGGAGCCATGCTCCTCGAGACGGCCGGACAGCGAGCCGATATCCGCAAGCACCGATTCCGACACCTTGCGCAGCACCGAGGTCTGGTTCTCGAGGGTGCCGGTGGAGGCCGTTGTCTCGCTGACCGCGCGGTCGATCGCCGTGCGGAACTCGCCGGCGCTGCGCGACAGCGAGGTCTCGACATTGCCGAGGTTCTCACCCGCATTGGCAACGACATCGCTCAGCAGGCTGTTCGATTCCGTCAGGCGGTTGAGCAGGCCGGTGATGTCGCTCTCCAGCTGCGTCTTGGTGAGGGTCAGGATCTCGGCGGCGGAACTGCTGCGCTCGTCGAGCTTGGCGACCAGCGCGTCGCCGGCCTCGACCAGCTTGCGGGTCGCGTCGAGGCCCGTGCGGGCGAAGTTGTCGGTGACGTCGCGGCCCTTGACCGTGATCGCGTCCAGGATCGCGTCGTGGATCTCGGAGACCCGCGTCGTCAGCGCCTGGGCGCGTTCCTCGATCGCCGCCACGACGGCATTGCCGTCCGTGCCGAGGATCTGCGACAGGGTGCCGGAGCGTTCCTCGAGCGCCTGGTTGAGCGCATCGGCCCGGGCCACGAGGTCCTCGGCGACCGCGTTGCCGCGCTCCGCCAGCAGGTCGGCGGCGGCGCGAACGGCACCGGCCACTTCCGAGCGGACGCCGTCGGCCTCGCCGGAGACCGTGTTGCGGATCTCCTCGACCGTGCGGGCCAGCACCATGCGGGCCTGCTCGCTTTCGCTCGACAGCATGCCGGTGACATCGGCGACCGTGCGGGTCAGATCCTCGCGAACCTTGTCGCCTTCGCTGCCCAGCGCACCGCTCATCTCGCCGAGCGTGCCGACAAAGAGGGTGCGGGCCTTCTCGCTTTCGGCGGCCAGCGAACGCGCTGCCTCGCCGACGGCAGAGAACAAGAGGTCGCGCAGCTTGTCGCTCTCGCCCGAGAGCGAGTCCGTGGCGCTGGTGAGCGAGGCGACGATGGTCTCGGCCGCCTTCTCGCTTTCGCTCTGCAGGGCGCCGCGCGCCTCGCCGACCGAACCGAGAACGATCTGGCGCAGACGGGCGCCCTCGTCTTCCAGCTTCTGGGTGGCGTCGCCGAGCGTGGATTCCACGATCTCGCGCAGCTTGCCGCTTTCGCCCGACAGCATGCCGGTCAGGCGCTCGACCGTGCCGCCGGCCTCGGTGATCACCTCCGACAGGGTCTCGCGGGCCCGCTCGCTCTCGCTGGTCAGCGTGCCGGTGATCGCGGCGAGGCGCTCGGCCAGGATGCGTTCCAGTTCGGCGGAACGGCTGTCCAGCGTCTCGGCCACCTCGAACACCTTGGAGCCAAGCGACACGTTGATCTCCGCGATGCGGTCGGACAGCGTGTCGGTGAGATCCTGGCTCTGGCGCGACAGGACCTCGCCGGCGTCGGTCAGGCGCTGGTCGAGCGACTTCGACATTTCGGTCTGGCCGTCAACGAAGGCCGAGGCGATCTCGCGCGTGCGGGCAATCAGCGTCTCGCTGATCTGGCGGGCACGGGCATCGAGCGCCTGGTCGATGCGCTCGGTGCCGAGCGACATCGTGTTGGCCAGGTGCTCGGCCTTCTCCGACATCGACGTCGCGGCCTGCTCGACCTTGGTGCCGATGGAACCCTCGAAGGTGACGAGATGCTGCTCGATCGCCTCGCCGATGATGCGCGAGCGTTCCGACAGGCTGGTGCCGATCTCCTCGGCACGGGCGCCGAGCGTCGCGCCGACCTCGTCGACCTTGTCAGACAGCTGTATGGTGATCGCCTGCGAGCGGTTCTCCAGCACGTCGGACAGGGCGACGGTGCGCTCGTTGAGGGTCGTCTCGAACTGGCCGGTGCGCGCGTCGAGCGTCGCCGACAGTTTCTCGATGCCGCCGGACAGCGTCTCGTCGAAGCCGTGGATGCGCGTGTCGAGGGCGTCGGCCATCGACGAGGCGCGCAGGTCCAGCGTCGAGTTGAGCGACTCGATGCGCCCGTCCAGCGTCGCGCCGAGCTCGGCGGTGCGCTGGTCGAAGGAGGCGACCAGCTGGTGGCCGCGCTCGCCGATGAGGATTTCCATCTGCTCGAGATGACCGCCCAGGCCGCTCTGCAGCGCGCCGCCGCGCTCTTCCAGCGTCGCATCGAGACGGTCGCCGATCGCCGACAGCTCGCCGGCGACGCGCTCGCCGCGCGAACCGATCAGATGGGCCAGCTCGGTGCCGGTCTCCGACAGGGTGCGGGCAAAGTCGCTGGTGTGCATCGACAGCGACGTGCCGAGCGTGGAGGACGCATCCTCGAGCGCCGAGCGGAAGGCGCGTGTCTGGTTGTCGATGAGATCCGCCATCTCCTGGCTGCGGTTCTCCAGGCGCTGGTCGAGCGCCTCGCCGTTGACGGAGATCGCCTCGTGGATCTTGTCGCCGACGGCGCCGAGCCGGTCGGCAAGCTCCGTACCGCGCACGGTGATCGTCTCGGTCAGGCTGCCGGCGGTCTCGTCCAGCTTGGAGGCGATTTCGCCGCCGCGCAGCGACAGGTCGACGACAATGGACTCGCCCGTGCCGCGCAGGATCTCCGCAACCTCGTTGGTGCGCGAGGACAGCGTCTCGACGATTTCCGCGCCCTTGACCGAGATCGTGTCGGTAACTTCCTGTCCGCGCAGGGAAATGCTCTCGACGACACGGTCGCCGGTTTCCGCAAGCGAGGCATCGAGCCCGGTGACGCGGCTGTCCAGCGTCGACAGCAGGTCGTCGGTACGGGTGGTGATCGTGTCGATCAGCTTGCCGCCGGTGAGCGACAGGTTGGCCGTGATCTCCTCGCCGCGCGAGGTCAGCGTCTCGACGAAGCCGTCCGCGGTGGAGGCAAAGCGGTCGTTGATCTCGGTGCCGCGCGTCTCCAGCGTGGAGGCGAATTCCTGGCCGGTGCGGTTCATGCTGTCGACCAGCGTCTCGCCGGTTCCGGTCAGGCGGGAGACATAGCTTTCGCCATGGGAGGCGAGGCTCTCGATCAGCTCGCCGCCGGCGGTGCTGAACGTGTCCGCGATCTCGCGCACGCGGCCGTCGACCGTGGCGTTGAAATCGCCGACGCGCGACTCGATGGCGCCGGTGAGGCGCTCGGTCGCCGTGTCCGTGACTTCGCCGATCTTCTCGGAGGTCGCCTGCAGCTGGGCGGCAAGGCTCTCATGCGCGCCGGTGATGCTGTCGCGCACCCGGTCGGCATTGGACACGACCGCCTCGCGCTGGGTGACGAGTTCGTCGATCAGCGCGCGGATCTTCAGCTCATTGTCGTTGTAGGAACGCTCGAGCGAGGACACCTCGTTGTGCACGAGGACCTCCAGCTCGCTGGCCCGCGCGATGGCCCGCTCGATGCCGTCGCCCATGGCGGCGACCTCCCGGCGGATCGCCTGGCCGACGCTCAGGATGGATTCCTTGGCAACGTCCTCGGGCTCGGCGAGGCGCAGGGCGACCTCTGTCATGCCGCGCGCGACGATGCGCATTTCCTGGGCGCGGAAAATCATCAGCGCCATGGTCCAGAAGAACAGGACGGGCACGGCGATGGCAACGGCGGACAGGATCAGGGAAGGCGACGAGGCGATGTCACCGATGCCCTGAACGGCCGCGAGTTCGCCGGAGAAGGCGGCCGAGGCGAGCCACCAGCCGCCGCCCACCCACAGGATGGACAGGGCGAGCGCGAACCAGAACGGCGCCGAGGTCGGACGCCGCTGAAGCGCATAGATGAGATTTCCGATGGTGCGGCGATCGTCGTTCGCCGCCGAGGTGGGACGGCCGCCGCCGCGACCGCGCCGGCCGTTGCCGCGCTGGCCTTCCGCTTCACCCGGTGCCTTGCCGGCCGAACCGGTCCGCTCCGCGTCGCCGCGCACCGGGCTCGAAGCCCCGGCGTTCGCGCTCTCCGGAGTGCTCGTCGCGGATGCCGCCTTGCCGTCGTCTTCCAGGTCGCCGAAATCGATCTTCAGCGCCTCCTCGACAGCCGAAAGGGCAGCCTCGGCGGGATCCTTCGCCTTCGGGGGATTTGCCATGGTCAGTTCGCCTCGCGTCCGTACTCGTTACACATCGGGTGCCACGGCGCTTGACTGTGGCGCCGCAAGACCGTGCACGGCAGGCGGTTCCGGCGGAACACGCCGGAATCGGTAGCCGGGAAGTGAAAACGGCGTGACGAACCGGCCTCTGGTTCGAAAACACACCTCTCCCAAACTTGCCGCACACATCAACCTAATGACACAATCCGGCGGCTCGAACAACAATTTGCAGAGTCATGACAAGGAGATGAGGGGCATGGCAGAGGCGTCGAAGCGTCCCGCGCGGACGGCGGCAACAGGCGGCAAGCACGGCGGCAAGGCCGCTTCCGGCGCGTCCCCGGCATCGCGCGGCCCCTCCCCGGCACAGGCGCTCTGGCTGGCTCGCGGGCTCGATCAGGCAGGTGGAAAACTTCCCCTGTTCGACGCCGAGGGACGCCGCGTGGCCGAGAAAACCATTCGCGCCTGCATCGCCGCCGGGTGGGCAGAGCCTTGGTTTTCCAACCCGATAAAGCCCGACTGGCTGGTCTGCCGGCTCACCGATGCCGGCCGCGCCGCGCTCGAAGGCAGCCACCGCTGACCGGCGCGCGCGCCGGCCGGCGACCGGCGCGAGAGGCGCGCGGAAGCGTCCGCGGACGGTGCCCGCATGCCGGCCCGGGATGGCGCGGGCCGGTCGATCCCCCCGGATGTGTGAACGCGTGTTAACCAAAGATTCACTTTGTTGGCGGGCGGCCGGCTTTCGGCCGCCATGCTTAACCTCGTTTTCGCGAATTTTAACGAGGCTTGATGGCAGACAGATGCAAGGGCGCGGAGGTTTTCCGGCGGCCGGCATCGCGACCAGGAAAGGTTCTGCCATGATGCAGGCAACCGCGAGACAATTGGACGGAACGGCGCAGGCGGCCGAGCGGGCGGGCACGCCCGACGCGCCGGTGGATCTGGTGCACCTGGCCCGTCACACGCTGGGCAACCGGGAGCTGGAGCGCGAGGTGCTGCGTCTCTTCTCCCGCCAGGCAAGGATGATGACGGAACGGATGCGGGAGGCCTGCGAGGGCGAGGCGCTGGAGCGCTGCCTGCACACGCTGCTGGGTTCGGCACGCGGCATCGGCGCCTGGAAGGTGGCCGAGGCGGTCGAACAGGCCCAGCAGGCGCTGCGCGAGACCGGCAGTGCCGATCTCGTCGCGGTGAGCGCTGCCGTCGCCGAATCCGCCGATTTCATCGAGATCCTTCTCGACGCCTGACGGCGGCGGCATCGGCCGCGGGCGAAACCGCGCCGGCCCTGTTCCGGCGCGGCAACCTGCCGCGAATGACGGTCCGGGCGGCTTCGTCGGGGGCGGGACGCTTGACGTTTCGGCGCGAACGGTTATGTCGGAGCCTGACACGACCTTCCGCAATTCCAGCGTCGAGATCCCCCGCCCATGCCCAAGATCACCTACATCACCGCCGACGGCGCCGAGACAGCCGTGGACGCGCCGGTCGGCTCCACCGTGATGGAAAACGCCATCAAGAACATGGTTCCGGGGATCGAGGCCGAATGCGGCGGCGCCTGCGCCTGCGCCACCTGCCATGTCTATGTGGACGAGGCGTGGGCCGCGACAACCGGCGCGCCCGAGCCGATGGAAGAGGACATGCTGGACTTCGCCTATGACGTCCAGCCGAACTCGCGCCTGTCCTGCCAGGTCAAGGTGACCGAGGCGATGGACGGCCTCGTGGTGCGCATTCCCGAACGCCAGGCCTGACGCGAGACGGGGCGCAAGACGGGGCGCAAGACGGGGCGCAAGACGGGGCGCGCCGCTTCCGCATCCGCGCCCCGTCCCGTTTTCGCGGCAATCGCAGCTTCCGCTCAGCCCTTCAGCGCCAGGCAGACCGCGGTCATGAGATCCGCCTGCGGCGTGTCGCGCGGGTTGTTGAGATATTCCTCCACCGCCGGCCGGTCCTCCGCCTCCTCGCCGCTTTGCGGCAGCCAGGCCGAGAACAGCCGGTCCCAGGTCAGGTGCAGGTCGGCGTAAGGGCCCTTGTGGATGGCGATGGCGTAGCGTCCGCCGGGCAGATCCCTGACCTCCAGAGGCGCCAGCGCGGCCGGATCGGCACCGGCGGGCACGTTCACCGAGGCGAAGGAGCGCAGCTCCCGCTCCGGCATCGATTTCGGATCGTCGTAGTAAAGCCCGATCATCCGCATGCCGGGACCGAGCAGGCCCGCGGGCCCGGCATGGGCGAAGGTCTTCTCGAAAGCCCCGCCGATCTCGATATAGGGACCCGTGTGCGACAGGCCGGCGAGACGCAGCGGTTCGCGCGTCTCGATCCTGACATCCAGCTTTTCCGTCATTCCGTTCTCTCCTCGTTTGGGGAACTCCAGCACCGGATCGCGCGGCATGTCACGAAAGGCCGCAGGCGCCATGCCGTAATGGCCGGCGAAGGCGCGCGAGAACGCCTCCGTGCTGCCATAGCCCGCCCGCCGCGCCACCCGGGCAAGCGACAGGCGCCCGGCGACGAGGTCGGTGGCCGCCCGGTGCAGGCGGTAGCGCCTGACCGTGTGGGCGACCGTCTCTCCCGTCTGGGTGCGGTAGATCCGGTGGAAGTGGAACGGGGAGAAACACGCCGCCTCGGCAAGCGTGGTGATGTCGAGCGGACCGTCGAGATGCGCCGCAATATGATCGACGACGCGGGCGATCCGCTTTGCATAGTCACGGGCGGTGGCGGGTTTGAGCTCCCGCTCCGTTTCCTGGTCTGCTTCCGGTTTCGGCATGCGCTCCTCCGTTCACGCTCCTCGCTAAACGAGGCGACCTGACAGAACTTGCGCATTTGCGCCCGAGGAGGAAGGGAGAGCAAGACCGCACTGCCGGTTGCGGCGCCGGCGAGAGGCTTGCCCAATCGGCGAAGAGCGGATTCAATTGCGGCCGCACGCCGTCGGGCCGGCCGGTTCTTTCCATCGATTTGACGCAAGAGGCTCATGCAATGGGATTTATGGAGTTCTTCGCCTCCGTCTGGGTTTCCTATCTCACCGACCTCACCCCGGCCGAACAGGCCCTTGCGGCCCTGACCGTCCTCGGACCGGTGCTTGCCTCGCTGGCCGGCATGCGCCGCTATTACCTGGGCGCGAACAAGAATCTCGCCGTCGAACTGGCCGAGGAAAAGGACGCCTCGCGCAAATGGCTGAAGAAGTTCAACGAGGCCCAGGCGGAGCTGGCATCCCTCAAGCGCGGGCTGCCGGCCTTCTGGATGGACGTCGTCAGGAAGGAGCGGCGCGACGGCAACGAGGAGCTGGCGCTCGGCTTCCTGCGTGACGAGTTGCGGGCCATCGCCCAGCCGCTGGCGGAGGCGGCGGACAATCTCGCCCGGCACCATGTCTCCATGGCCTTCGACGGCGATCCCGCGCATCTTTCCGAGGCGCGTCGTCATGCACGCCTTGCCGTCCTGCATGGCGGGGCGACACCGTCCCGGGAGGGGCTTCTGACCGAGGTCGACCTTCTTGCAGCGATGTCCGGCATCTCGGCCGCACGGGAGTTCACCACCTGGGACGACCTGCACGATGCCTATCCTGGCAGCCAGGACGGCTTGCCGGCCCTCGCCGCCCTGCACACGGCCACGTTCAAGCAGCTTGAAGACGGGCATTACCATGTGGCCGGGCTGATCAACCGGCGGGCCGGCATCATCGCGGAACGGATCGGACGGCCCGACCATCCGGGCGTGCTGGCGACACGCTACCTCAAGGCGCGCGTGCTCAATCATCTGGGCGACTATCGGCCGGCCCTGGCCGAGATCGACGCCCTGCTTCCCGACGAGAAGAAGGCCCTGCCGCCGGACGATCCGAACCTGTTGGCGACATGGCGGCTGAAGGCGCGGGTCCTGGACAATCTGGGGGACCACCAGGCCGCGCTCACGGAAGTCGAGGCGGTCCTGCCGCTCGAGGAGGCGGCCTTGACCCCGGACCACCCGAACGTGATGGCGACGCGCCGGCTGAAGGCGCGCATCCTGAACAATCTGGGCCGGCACGCCGCCGCCCTTGCCGAAATCGAGGCCTTCGCACCGCGTCAGGAAAAGGCCCTGTCTCCGGACCACCCGGGGGTGCTGGCGACCCGGCGCCTCAAGGCGCAGGTGATGGAGATGACGGGGGACCATCAGGCCGTTCAGGAGGAACTCGACGCCATCGCCTCCCTTGAGGGCAAGAACCTTGCGCCGGACCACCCGGCCGTGCTGATGACGCGCTACCTGAAAGCAAAGACGCTGGCCGAACAAGGAGAGGACGAGGCGGCCCTCGACGAGATCAAAGCCGTCGTGCCGCTGCTCGCACGGGTGCTGACGCAGGACCATCCGACCACCCAGACGGCGATGCAGCTGATGGCGGGCCTGCTTCTGAAGGCCGGAAGGACCGGCCACCCGTTGCCCGCCGCCGAAGTTGCGGGTGAACCATAAAGCCATCTATGATTGCACCCGTCTCATGAGCGTTCCGGGGGGAAACGGGCATGGCGGAGGCATCACGGCAGGGAACCAGCGGCGGACGGGGCAACGGGCCTGACAGCGAAGGGCGCAGTCCCTGGCCGAAAACGCCCTTCGGCCGGGGGATCGGTGCCTGCCTTCTCGCCGCGCTCGCCATGGCCGGAGTGGCGGCGGTCGGCCATTTTCTCGTCGCGTCCGCCATTCCCTTCGTCGCGGCGGTCGCGCTGGCAACGTTCCTTCTGGCCCGGCAGGCGGCGCATCGCAGCACGCTGTTCAACAAGGAGGCGGTCGACGTCTTCTACTATGCGCTCGGCCTTGTCGGCGTACTTGTCTTTTTCGCCAGCGAATATCCGCAGCGGGTCGAACGCGAGGCGCTGGAGGCGCTGCGCCCGCATGCGGAGCAGCGCGAGGCGGCGCGCATGGCGCTGGCCGACCACGTACGGCTCACCGTTCGCTCGGCCCGCATCCGGGCGGCCTTTGCCGGGAATGCAACTGACATCCTCGCCGAGATCCGGCGTATGGAAGTGGCGGCCGCCGAGCGGCTCAACCAGAGCGAACTGCTTGCCTGCCGGCAGGCCGAGGGCCTCCCCCTTCACGGACTGCACGATTTCGCCGGAGAGGAGCGTTTCGACCCGATCCGCGAGGCCCGCGAGACGCTGGCCCGGGAAATGGCCCGCGCCGCCTGCGACACGGCGCTCGAGGCATGGCAACAGCGCATCGCGGCCGCCCGGGCCCGCGCACTGTCGCCCGCGCAATTCCTGGCCGACGGCAGCCGCTTCGACGCCGTTTCCGGCCGCATGCTGGTGCTCGGCGAGGAGCTCGCCGTCAGCGTCGGCGACCTGCGCGCCGTGCTGCGCCGGCCGGACGATCCGGCAGCGACGGAGGCGGAGCGCAGGAAACTCGAGGCGGCGCTGACCCGGGCAGAGCAGGTCTACGAGGGCGAAAAAGCGGCGGCCGACACGGCGATCGACGCGGCCCGACTGGTGATGCCCCGCGAGGCCGGGCTGATCGCGCTCGTCATCTGGCCCTATGTGCTGATCCTGCTGCTGGGCCTCAAGCTTGCGCGCCCGCGCGGCCGAGCCTGAGGCCGGGCCGCGCGAGCGGACAGGCAGGACTGTTTCGTGCAGCCGTTGACGACGGCGGCGCAGGAGAACCCGTCGGCCGAGTTGCCGCAGCAACAGGTGAAGCCGGGGCTGTTGCAGCGATACTTCGACGAGCCGCAACCGCCGGCCTGCGCCAATGCATGAACGGCACAGCGCTCACCTTCGAAGAAGAGCGACGGCGGCCAGGCCGCCCGCTGGCCAAGCTCGACCGGCGGCAACACCACGTCGACACTCTCAGTTTTCGCTGGAACCTGCAGATATCACCGCCATTTCGGAAATGACATTTGCAATCTCCTCCACTTTCTCAAGCGACAGTTCGGAACCACCTGATCGCAACAGATAGGACTGTTGGGCAACGGCAAATGCCAAAACCTGACCGATGATCGCATGCGCGCGTATCACAACGACCCCATTGTCCGCACGATGGTTGTTCAGTCGCGCAACAATACTGCTTACGGTTTTGTGTATCGGCTCGATGAAGCTTCTGAAAAGGAGATCGAAGTTTTCTGTCGGCCGAAGCTGCTCCCTGACGATCAAGATGGTGCGATCGGTCGACCGGCCAGGCGACAAGATCAGGAGCGTGAAGGCGCGGATCAGGGCGCGCAGGTTTTCCAGGCACAGGGCCGGCGACATCGTTTCGATCTCTGCCGTGGAGATTTGCAGCAGGCCAGTTGAGGCCAATCCATCCGCGATTTCCCTGGCGGTTTCTTCGATCACGGCGGCGTAAACGCCTTCCTTGCCGCCAAAATGGTACGGTATCGCGGCCTGATTGACGCTCGCTGCTTCGGCCAGGGTGCGTGTGCGCACACCGTCCATGCCGAACTCGGCAAAGAGTTTCAGTCCTGCATCAATCAGTTTCGCGCGCGTTGTTTCCGAAGACTTGCTCTGGCTCTCGATCCTGCGGCTCATCGTTTGGACTTTTTGATGTATTGGAAAGCGCCCAACCGTGAATTCGGTCAGGCGCCTGCCTCATGTCAACCGGCTCTCATTACGTTGGTCGAGTTCTGGTTGAGCTCAATGCCCCCATCTGCGCCGACAAGAACGGTTCCACCCAGATTTGCCAGATGCCTGCCAAACGCGCAATTCGTTTCAAAGGCGAAGGACATGCCTTCTTGCAGCGGCAAGTCGCGCCATGTCGTAGGAAGGCGCCCGATCGAGCCGTAGGCCGACGCCTCCGGCAGCGATTCCGGACCTGGGGCCGATCCGAAGCCAATTGGTCCGTAGGGATTGATGCTGTGGACCAGGGGATGGACATGCCAGCCGCCGGAGGCGAGCAAGGGCGCTTCCATGATGTCCACGACTTCGCCGAATGTGCGCCCGGGACGCAGGGCCTCAAGCCCTTCCTCGTAGCAGGCCCTGGCAACGGCCGCGGCTCGCTCAAACTCCGGATGCGCCCTTCCCACCGTTATCGCGGGCTGGTGCTGGGTTTCGTACATGCCGTAGAATGCGAAGACCTCGGCAAGGACCACGTCACCTTCTTCGATTACTCTGGGTGGTTGGGCGCGATACGTCCAGGGAGCCGGTCCCCAGCCGATGAACTCGCGCCCGGACCCGAAAAGGACCTCCGCGGTAAAGCCGGCGTTGCGCAGGCATTCGGCCGTGGTCGCGGCGACGATATCGGCTTCGGTTACGCCAGGCCTGGTCGCGGCCCTCATCGCTTCGCACATCTTTTCGCCGATCCCGGCGGCATGTCGAATGAGGGCCAGCTCCTCCGCGCTATGCGCTGCGGTCAACATAAAGTATTCGCGATATACCGGCTTGAATTCGGCCTCGGGAAACGCCTCCCGGACTGCGTTCCATATGCCGAAGGGAATGGCTCCGTCGAAATAGAAGGGCGGATAGGGCTCCAGACCGATCACGCCGACCTTCCCTGTGAGGCCAATGCGATCCATGATCGAAACCAGGTGCGCGCCGCTCTTGCCCACATAGATCTGCTCGGGCTCAAGCCACTGCTGATCGCCACGCAAGCGTGCCTGCATGTGGTCGGATACAGCCATCGGAGCAAACGCAAGCACCACCGGCGGCTCATCTCCCTTGAAGACGACGATGGATCCCAGCCGGTCATTGGTAAAATAGCTGTCGGGAGCGAAAGGGGCCGGAGCGGAGGACTCTCTGTCGCCATAGACAATGAGCCCCTCGACACCCGCTTTCTTCATGATTTCACGTGCTGTTCCCCATCGCCGGTCACGCTCGGCAAGCGAAAGACGCGGCGCCGCATCCAGGTGCAGCGGCGAGGCATCGGCACCTGTGGCCGGGGTTGTGCTGGTGGCATTGGCCGGATGCAGATTGCTCAGCATGGCCGCCGCGGACATTCCCAAAAAATCTCGGCGTTTCATGACATCCTCATAGAGACATTGAACGCCCAACACCTAATTCATTCGAATGAACAATTCAAATGAATTAAAAATATGCCCGATCCGATGCCCTGCGGCACGGGCCGACAGGCTGGCCTTCGAGAGCTGCGAGAGCAAAGACGGAGGATCTTGCGGGTCGCCGGCCGGCCGCGACGGCCTGCGCGGCCCCGGCGTGCATGGCACGGGCCGGGCCAGGCCCTCAGACGTCGAGACGCGCCTGTAACGCCAGCGCGGCGAAGACAAGCAGCGCGGCCGGGATCAGGCCCATACGCCAGCCGATAAGCGGCATGTGGCGGAGGATGACGGAATGCTTGTTGGTGACGAGGGTTCTCGCAGACATGGCAGATCTCCACTGCTGGAGTGCACGATCCGTCTGCGCGCCCGTCCGTGCAGGCGGTCATCTCCTCTGCCACAGAACTATATAAGTATTTTTGACAGGGTGCGATCCTTCGCGCCCTGTCCCTCCTCTCAGGCCCCTCTCAGGCCCCCTCTCAGGCCCGCGCCTCGAACACCTCGCGCGCGGCGTTGAGCCCGTTGATCGCCGCCGGCAATCCGCCATAGACGGCCATCTGCCAGATCACCTCGAGGATTTCCTCCTCGCTGGCGCCGGCGGCCAGCGTGTGCTCGATATTGACCTTCAGCTGCGGCCCCGTCTGGCCGCCCAGCGCGGTCAGCGCCGCGACGGTGCACAATTGCCGCGTCTTCAGGTCGACCGTGCCGCGCGCGTAATGGCGGCCATAGGCCCATTCGATCAGGCTTTCGGAAAAGCCCGGCAGCAGCGCGTCGTAGCGCTCCGCCAGCACCTGTTCGAGATCGGGATTGAGCCGGGCGGCGAGGTCCCGCCCCTTTTCGAGAGCCGTGCTCATGACGCGGCCCTCCCGCGTGCGCCGACAGGGGACGGGACGGCCGCCGCCTCGGCCAGCGGCACCACCGGATCGGCCACCTCGCCGCTCTCGATCCGGCGGTAGAGGTCGACCTTCTCGTCGAGCAGCTTCAGCGTGTCGGCAAGCTTTTCCAGATCCGCCGCCACCTTGTCGCGGTGCCGCTCCAGCATCTCGCGGCGCTCGCGCACCGAGGCAACGCCCGGCCGCGTCCTCAGGTCCGCGTAGCGCAGCCGGTCGCGCATGCCCAGGCCCGTGGCCTTCAGCCGGTCGAGAAACCGCAGCCAGCCGAGGATCGCCTCGTCATAGACGCGGCGGCCGCCGCTGTCGCGCAAGGGCGCCGGCACAAGCCCGATCTTTTCGTAGTAGCGCAGCGTGTCGACGCTGAGGCCGGTGCGCTGTGCAAGGTCGCCGATCATCATGCCGCTTCCTCCGCCGTGGAAACCCCGAAAGCCGCTTCCAGCGCGGCCGTGTCCTCGAAAAACAGGTAATGCGCGATCTTCCCGTCGGCGAGCTTCGCCCGCAAGGCCCAGGTCGAGACGAAAAGCCGTCCCGTGTGCCGGACGCGGTGGCGGAAGCGGCCGGAGGCAAAGCCCAGCGTGTCGCTCTCCAGCACCTCGTCGACCTCGAACGCCTCCGTGTCGAACGCTGTCCGCAACGCACCGAGAAAAGCGCGCATGCCCTCTTGGCCGCGATAGGTGCCGTAGATCGGCAGGCGCGGATCGGCCTTCCCCCTGACGCCGACGATGATGGCATCGTCGGCGATCAATGGCAGGACCCTGTCCGGGTCGCCACTCTTGAGGGCGGTGAAAAACGGTTCGATGACGCTCATGGCGCTGTCTCCTTGTGTGAACAGCGTCGCATCCTGGGAGTTGGAGCGCACTCCAGGTCAACAGGCTTTTTGAAACTTTTCCGGCAAGTCCGCCGCGCCGGCGAAACCGGGGGAAAGAGGCTTGCCGCGCCGCGCTTTGCCGCCATATTGGGGTCCAGCCAGACCGGCCGCCACGGAAGCCCGCGCATGCGGAGCCCGGCCCCGCTCCAGCCGGAACGCCTGCCCCCGCCGAGATCCGGCCGCCGAGACCCAACCGTCACGGCGCCCGGACCGGGCGGGGCGCCTCCCCCCTTGCGACATGCGGACCAGCCATGACCGAAACGCCCAAACCCGCCCTGACCATCACCTATTGCCGCCAGTGCAACTGGATGCTGCGCGCCGCCTGGATGGCGCAGGAACTGCTCTCCACCTTCTCCGAGGAGATCGGCTCGCTGACGCTGGTGCCGGGCACCGGCGGCACCTTCACCATCACCTGCGACGGCGCCGCCATCTGGGACCGCAAGACGGACGGCGGCTTTCCGGACGCCAAGGTGCTGAAACAGCGCGTCCGCGACCTTCTCTGGCCGGAGATGCGCCTTGGCCACACCGACGGGCACAAGGGAGGGGAGTGAGGAGGCGGAAAGAAACCGCGCCCCTAGGGAGCGGGAAGTTCTCCACCTGCGCTGAAGGCGTCTGCATCGGCGAGAAGCGCGTCCCAGTCGTCCGGCGGATGCCCCTTGCCAAGGCGCTTGCGGAAAACCTCATAGGCATCCGTCCTGCTGCCATAGGCACGTTTCGTCGTCCGGTCGTTGACCCATGCATAGATGATGATCTTGCGGGCCGCGTCGAAGCGGAAGAACAATCGGTATTGCTGAAAGAACTTGGCGCGGCGCCAATGGCGACGGTCCTTGCCGATTGTGTTTCCGAGACGATATTTTTCATCGGCCGGGTTGGCCGGAATCTCTTCGGTGGTGAGCTTCAGGATCGCGGCGAGGAGCTTGGTTTCCGCCTTGCTCCGGTAGCCTTCCGGGTCTTTGCGGGCGAGTGTCGCGACCTCTCGCACCGAGGCTTCAAAGGCGTCGCGAAAGGCCGGATGCTGAAGCAGCAGCCAACCGTTCACTCTCAATGCGCCTTCGGGCCGCATCCTGCGTCAGTCGTCGTCGAGCGGCGCGTCGAGATCGACGTCAACGCCCGTTGCCAGCGCCCGCGCCTCATCAACCAGCGCGGCGGAAAGCGGCGTGACCCGACCCGGATGGCGGATCATGTCCTTCTCGACAAAGTCGAGAAAGGCGGCAACCACCGGATCGTCGTCCGCACTGCCCTCGACCTTCTGCAACAGCACCTCGCCGTCGCGAATGATGTAGCGGACCTTGTCGCGCTTGCCGAGACCAAGCGCCCGCCGCACCGCGGAAGGAACGGTGTTCTGGTACTTGTCGGTAAGGGTCGCTTCGAAGGCGAGTTGCTCGGCCATGGCCATTCTCCTGACGAGAGGAAAGACAAATGTAATGCAAATGCATTACCAACGTCAAGTGCCGCGACCACCGGCCGGCCATGTTCCAATAGCCCTGATCTGCATCCAAGCTATTTCAATTCAGTCATAACCCTATCCAACCTGCTAATTTAGGACCTCGTAGAGATTGGAAAAAAAACAACCCGCTTCTCCTTCAGGATGACGGCAGGCTTTTACTTCGACATAGTTTTCTTCTCTGTCTTTTGCATTCTTCGGTTTCGGTACGGCATTCAAACCATCCTTCACGCCTTCTAAGAAAGCCGTTGAGCCATCTGGAATATCAGGCACAGATAGTGCCGCCGGGACGTCCGTTTCAGTACCGCGGAGCAACTGCCAACCCACTGCAAAACCTGCTTCATAATCATCGTGAGGGATACCATTTCGCATATAAGCCTCCTAATCCACCAAGAATACCTCAAAACAATTTAGATAATGAGTTTCTAATCATTTTAACATAATTATATTATATAGAATTATTTATTGCAACCCATTGTCGCAAAATTCATTGTCACATCTCCCTTTCTTAAATACTCAACAGCCGACTATTAAGTACCACGTCCGCTGGGCGGCCATGGCCCTGCTCTCCCAACCGGCATCCAAGCTATTGTCACCACAACCGCTTTCGGCCTACTTCTTGAGGCTGGAGGAGCAGGCTCGCATGGTTCAGGCGGTTCTCTATCACAAGCTCGACAGCGTCTATGACGACATCACCGGGGAGCAATACCATTTCCCGAAGATGTATCTGAGCCGTATCGAGCAGACGGTGGGCGACTGGATCGTCTATTACGGCCCTGTCCCGAAGGAAAAGGGACGCTTCTACTCGGGTATCGCAAAGGTGGTGTCGGTCAGGCCCGATCAAAGACAAGACAATCACTTCTACGCCGAACTCAGCGGTTATCTCGATTTCGACCGACTGGTCGACTATTCCGAAAGCGGCGGCTACGAGAAGAAGATGTTCCGTCCAGACGGGTCGGTAAACGGCGGGCGTTCGGTCCAGGCCGTCCGCCTGCTGGACCCCTCCGAGTTCGCCGCCATCATTCATGCCGGGCTTGCCAATCCCGACGAATGGCCGGACCGGGTCGATACGCCCGGCGCCGAGAATGTCGCTCCCGGTTTCGGCGACGTGGCGCAGGCGCCCTTTGTCGGAGATGAGCAGGAACGGCCGATCATCACGCAACTGCTCAATCGGCCGTTCCGGGACGCAAAGTTCCGCCAGAACATCCGCAAGATCTACGATCGGACCTGTGCCTTTACCGGTCTGCGCCTGATCAACGGCCATGGCCGACCAGAGGTGGAGGCCGCCCATATCCAGCCCGTGGAACACGGCGGATCGGATTCGATCCAGAACGGCATCGCCCTGTCGGGAACCGTCCACTGGATGTTCGACAGGGGCTTGCTGTCGCTCGGTGACGACTTCAGCATTCTCCCCTCACGCCAGTTGAACTACGACGTTTCGCATCTGCTGCACAGGGACATGAGAGCGCGCGTGCCGGAAGCGCCGCATCTGCGCCCGCATCCGCACTATCTCGCGTGGCACCGCAACGAGATCTTCAAGCACTGACTCCCCCCACTGACACCGTTGTGTCAGCATGTTGCGGGATTCCGGCGGACAAAGCCGGAACGCGGGGTTCCCGAAACCCGCCTTTCGGACCATATTGCCGCCATGGCCAAGCGACCTTCCTCCTCCTCCGACCTTTCCGCCAAACGCGCCGACCGCTCCGGCGACGGCGACGCCCTGCCCTCGCCCGTCGGGAGCGGCGAGCCCGCCGGGCCGGAGGGCTTCGGCGAAGCGCCGCAGGCCGCCTTCGCGGGCGCGCCCCTGTCGGGCTCCGTGGCCGACTGGGCCCGGCAGATCGAGGAGGATGTCCCGGCGAAAAAGGCGCCGCCAGCCAGGGCGCCCGCAAAAGGGACATCCGGCAAAGGCAAGGGCAATGACGCCGGCAAGGCGGAGAAGCCCGTCCGCACGGCACGCGGCACCTCCACCGGCGCTGCCGGCACCCCGCGCGAGCGCGCCGCCGGCGGGCTGAACCCGGTCGCCGGGCTCGACATGAGCCTGGAAGAGGCCGAGGCGCTGCTGGCCAGGCAGGTGGCCGAGACGAAGAAGGCGCGCAAGGGCGGCAAGAAGCCGCCGCCGGAAATGTCGGACGGCACCACCGGCCACACGGCGACGGTGCAGGCGCTGACCGACCTGATCACCTCCGGCAACCCGCTGCACAAGAACGGCGAGGCCTGGGTGCCGCACCGCCCCACGCGGCCGGACAAGTCGGAGGGCGGCATCCCGATCAAGCTCGTTTCCGAATACGAGCCGAAGGGCGACCAGCCGACCGCCATCGCCGACCTGCTCGACGGGCTCGCCAATGACGACAGCACCCAGGTGCTGCTCGGCGTCACCGGTTCGGGCAAGACCTACACGATGGCCCAGGTCATCTCCCGCACCCAGCGCCCGGCGCTGATCCTGGCGCCGAACAAGACGCTGGCCGCCCAGCTCTATGGCGAGTTCAAGAGCTTCTTCCCGGACAATGCGGTCGAGTATTTCGTCTCCTATTACGACTACTACCAGCCGGAGGCCTACGTCCCGCGCACCGACACCTATATCGAGAAGGAAAGCTCGATCAACGAGCAGATCGACCGGATGCGCCACTCGGCCACCCGCTCGCTGCTGGAGCGCGACGACGTCATCATCGTCGCCTCGGTCTCGTGCATCTACGGCATCGGCTCGGTCGAGACCTACACGGCGATGACCTTCGCCATCGAGGTGGGCGAGCGCATCGACCAGCGCCAGTTGCTCGCCGATCTGGTCGCGCTGCAATACAAGCGCAACGACGCCGCCTTCCAGCGCGGCACCTTCCGGGTGCGCGGCGACACGGTCGAGATCTTCCCGGCCCACTACGAGGACAGCGCCTGGCGCATCTCGCTGTTCGGCGACGAGATCGAATCGATCACCGAGTTCGACCCGCTGACCGGGCAGAAGTCGGCGGAGATGAAGAGCGTCAAGATCTACGCCAACTCGCATTACGTGACGCCGAAGCCGACGCTCAACCAGGCGATCAAGTCGATCAAGTCGGAGCTGGTGCAGCGGCTGGAGGAGCTCAACGCCCACGGCCGGCTGCTGGAGGCGCAACGGCTGGAGCAGCGCACGCTGTTCGACCTGGAGATGATGGAGGCGACCGGTTCCTGCGCCGGCATCGAGAACTACTCGCGCTACCTGACGGGACGCGCGCCGGGCGAGCCGCCCCCCACCCTGTTCGAATACCTGCCGGACAACGCCCTCGTCTTCGCCGACGAAAGCCATGTGACCATTCCGCAGATCGGCGCCATGTATCGCGGCGACTTCCGCCGCAAGGCGACGCTGGCCGAATACGGCTTCCGCCTGCCCTCCTGCATGGACAACCGCCCCTTGCGCTTCGAGGAGTGGAACGCGATGCGGCCGCAGACGGTCTGCGTGTCGGCGACACCCGGCTCCTGGGAGATGGAACAGTCCGGCGGCGTCTTCGCCGAGCAGGTCATTCGCCCGACCGGCCTCGTCGACCCGCAGATCGACATCCGCCCGGCCAAGACCCAGGTCGACGACCTGTTGGGCGAGGTGCGCGCCGTGGCGGCCAGGGGCATGCGCACGCTGGTCACCGTGCTGACCAAGCGGATGGCCGAGGACCTGACGGAATACCTGCACGAAAACGGCGTGCGCGTGCGCTACATGCATTCCGACATCGACACGCTGGAGCGGATCGAGATCATCCGCGACCTGCGCCTTGGCGCCTTCGACGTGCTGGTCGGCATCAACCTCTTGCGCGAGGGCCTCGACATTCCCGAATGCTCGCTGGTCGCCATCCTCGACGCCGACAAGGAGGGTTTCCTGCGCTCGGAGACCTCGCTGGTGCAGACCATCGGCCGCGCCGCGCGAAACGTCGACGGCAAGGTGCTGCTCTATGCCGACCGGATCACCGGCTCGATGGAGCGGGCGATCGCCGAGACCGACCGCCGGCGCGAGAAGCAGGAAGCCTACAATGCCGAGCACGGCATCACGCCGGAAAGCGTGCGCCGCTCCATCGGCGACATCCTGTCAAGCGTCTACGAGCAGGACCACGTCACCGTCGAGGCGGGCTTTGCCGAGAGCGGCAACCTCGTCGGCCACAATCTCAAGGCGCATATCCAGGACCTGGAAAAGCAGATGCGCGAGGCGGCCGCCGACCTGGAGTTCGAGACCGCCGCGCGGCTGCGCGACGAGGTCAAGCGGCTGCAGGAAACGGAACTGGCGCTGGCCGACGATCCGCTGGCCCGCCAGTCGGCGGTGGAGGACCGCAGCGGCGGCTATCGCGGCGAGAAGAAATACGGCGCCAGCGCCAATGTTCCCGCCAAGTCGAAAGTGCGCAAGAACACGCTCGACGAGATGACCGTCGGCCGCACCGAGGTGCCGCTGTCCTCGGGCCCGCTGCCGCAAAAGCCCGGCGACGATCCCGCCGACGACGTCAGGCCGCTGGCGCGCGGCAAGATCGGAACGGGCTCCTACGAGGACCCGGGCGAGGACCGCCGCCGGGGCGGCCGCTCGAAGAAGAGCGGACGGCCGGGAAGATGAGCGGAGGCTGACAGTGCGGACGTGGAGGTATCGGTTCTGAAGGAGGCGCTCGACAGGCACGACCAGGGGCATGACGAACCTTGCCGTGTCTGCCGCGCGCGCACCTGCCGTCCGTTCCAGACAGTCGGTGACGTCGCCTATTGGCGCTGCGAGACCTGCGAGGCCGTCTTGGTCGAGCGTTCAAAGCTGCCCGCGGGACCAGAGGAACGCGCGCATTATCTCACCCACCGGAACGATCCGCAGGACCCGGGATACCGGCGTTTCCTGTCGAGGCTGGCCGATCCGCTGACGGAGAGACTTGAGCCCGCAAGCCTCGGCCTCGACTATGGGTGCGGGCCGGGACCCGGCCTTGCAGAGATGTTGCGCGAGGACGGCCATTCGGTCGCCGCCTATGACCCTTTTTTCGCCCCGAACCGAAGCATGCTCGCCGGGCGCTACGATTTCATCGCTTGCAGCGAGGTCGCGGAGCATTTCCACGAGCCGGCGCGCGAGTTTGCCCTTTTCGACCGGCTCCTGAAGCCGGGCGGTTGGCTCGGCCTGATGACCTGCTTCAGAACGGAGGACAGCCGTTTTGCCAACTGGCACTATCGCCGGGATCCGACCCATGTGGTCTTCTACAAGGAGGAGACGCTGCGCTACCTCGCCGCGCTCTTCGGATGGTCATGCGAGATCCCGCGCAAGGATGTCGCGCTCATGCACAAGGCCTTTTGAGGTAGAAAACCAGTACGCGCGGGCTTCGCCCGCACTGATGTCTGGATGCCGGATCTGGCCGTGCGGCTTCGCCACAGGCCGTCCGGCATGACGGCTGCGGGACGCGGCAAGTTTCACGCAACGACCGGTGGCCGGGTGTTCCTTCAGAACAACCATGTCTCGCTCAGATCCCGCCAGTCCGGATTTGAAGCCTCAATCAACTCGATCTTCCAGGCCCGGCGCCAGCCTTTCAGTCTTTTCTCGCGGGCGATTGCCTCGTCGATCCGCTCGAACTGCTCCGCATGGACCAGCCGCTTGACATGATGGCGGCGGGTGAACCCATCGGTCAGTTCCTGGACATGCTCGAACATCCGCCGCGAAAGGTCGCCTGTCACTCCCACATACAGGGTGCCGTTTCGCTGTGATGCCAAGATGTAAACCCAGGCTGTCACCGATCTGACCCGAACCTCACAACCACTGGAAGAACCGAACTGTACAGGCGACCGACCGGCCTGGACAAGCCTCGCGAACAGGCTTGAGCGAACAGGCGGAAGGCTCCCGGGACGCCGTGCTCCATGTCTCTCGCCCGTCATGCCGGACCGTGTGGCGCGCAAGCGCCATCGCGTGATCCGGCATCCAGACATCAGCCGCGCCGCAGGCGCGCCGTCAGCGTTTCCGCCACCCCGAACCGCTGGCCATGCAAGCATTCCTGCGGAACGATCCGTGACATCGTCGGCGGCCGACAAGATGGCGACGGGACATTGCCGCAAGGCACCCCGACACGTGCTACGTGTCCGACCGGACGAAGTAGACCCTTCCCCCTCTACACCTCCGGCACCACCGGCAACGCGAGAAACAGCAGCACCGCCACGGCGAAGGCGGCGAGCGCAAGGGCGTAGAGCCGGACGATGCCGCGCCGGGCCGGTTCCTGGTCCGGGCCGAAACCATCCCTTGTGAAGATCCGCAGCCACAGGCGGACGCCGTCCAGCGGATTGAACGTGGCGTCTTCGAGCAGGCGAAGGCGGCGGGCGAAGAGCAGCGTGCGGACATAGCCGGCGACCATCAGCAGCAGGGCCAGCGTCATGAAGGTCATGAAGACGAGGTAGGATCCTGTCACGGCTTGCATCCTTGCTTGCAGAAGGTGAAAGCAGAGACGAACGGCACCTTCCGGCTCCCAGCCCTCACCTGTGGCGTCACCCCTGCCCCCAAGCGCCGGCACCGCGCCTGAAGGCGGCACCCGCCCGGAACGCGTCGGGGCACAACATGCATGTCCTTGCAGCGTAGCACCAAACGGCCTGCCCCCGCCCTCGTTCCGCACCGACACGGAACCGGCCCTGGATGGCCGGGGTCGCGAAATCTTTACATCTCGCATGGCAGGTTTGGCGCGGGCAGCGACTATGCAGGCGGTTTCGGGGCAACCGCACGACGGACGGAAGGACAGATGGCCATGCAACCAGCCACCTCAGGGCAGACCGAAGGTGCCACCCAAACCGCCGGCGATCTGATCATCGAGCTGCCGGTGCGTTTCGTGCACCAGCTTTCGGCCGCCGAAACCCTCGACGACGTGCTCGACACCGTCGCGCAATGGTCGCGCGTCGTGTTCAATGCCGACCGCGCAACCATCGCGCTGGAGGATACACCCACCCATCTCAAACTGATCGCGATGCAGGGCAACAATGCCATCCCGCTCGACATGCCGGTGCCGATAGAGGGCACGATGATCGGCCGCGTCTTCACGCAGCGTCGCCCCGAGATCTGTCCCGACTTCTCGGCCTCCGACGATCTCGATTGCGCGATGCTGAAGGCCAGGGGCCTGCAGTCCTGTCTCGACGTTCCGCTGGTCAGCGGCAACGAGTGTTTCGGCACGGTGAATGTCGGCGATGTGGAGACGGACGCCTTCACGCAAGCCGACATGCTCCGGCTGGAGGCCATGGCACACTGGGTGGCGGCGAGCATCCGCATTCATCGCCAGGTGGAGCGGATGGCGGTCCTGTCGGACACCGATCCGCTCACCGGCACCTACAACCGGCGCGCCTTCGGCCGGATCTTCGCCAAACTGGTGCAGGAGCAATGCGACAACGGCGCGGTCGGGCTCGGCGTTGCGCTGGTCGATCTCGACCGCTTCAAGCAGATCAACGACACCCATGGTCACGAGGCCGGCGACGCCGTGCTGGTGCGGGTCGGCGAGATCCTGCGTGATGCCGTCCGCGAGGGTGACCTTGTGGCACGCATGGGCGGCGAGGAGTTCTGTCTCGTGATGCGTGAGATCGACAGGCCTCGCCTGCTGGCCGTGCTGGACGGCATCGCAAAAGCTCTGCGCGAGACCGTTCTGCCCGGCTGCGGGCAGCCGATGGCCGTGACCGCCAGCATCGGAGCGCTGCTGATCGAGGGAGACACCGCCGATCTCGGTCTTCTGATGCGTCGGGCGGACGAGGCGATGTATCGCGCCAAGGAGGCGGGACGCGACCGGGTCGAGTTCATCCTGTTGGACTGAGCCGCCTGCCCGCACCGTCTTGTCCAGGGCGCCATATCCATGCGACCTTGCCCGCCCGCGCGGCATCGGCCGGCGCGCGCCCTCTACGCCGGGGAAAACACCGTGAACGTTCGACACGCCACCCATCACCCTGCTGCCCGCCACCCTGCTGCCCTCGCCGTCGCCGCCGCGCTCGCGCTCCTGACTGCGCCCCTTGCCGCCCTCGCCCAGCCGATGCCGCCCTGCGCGGCCACCGGCGCCGCCTCGGTGATCATCAACGGCCGGCCGGCGCTGCGGCTTTCCGATGTCGCGACCTGCCCGCCCGGCATGTTCGAGCCGGTGCCGGGGATCTCCATCGAGGGCCAGCCGGCGGTGCGCTTCTCCGCGCCGGTGAAGGGCTGTATCGCGGGCGGCTCCGCCAACGTGATCATGAACGGCGCGCCGGCCACGCGCGGCGGCGATGCCGTCTGCCCGCCGGGCTGAGCCGCGCCGGACGGCTTCGCCAGCCGGCCGTTTCGTCGGCGATCGGGCCGGGGGCGAACACGTCGCGTGCCGGCGCGCAGGCCCCGCAAACGCGCGACGCCGGACTGTTGCCAGCCCGGCGCCGCGGAAACCTTCAGGCGGGCGCGTCCGCCGCGCCCGTTCGAACGTGAGACCCGTCGATCAGTAGGTCATGGTCGGCGGCAGGTCCTTGGCCTGCGCCACCCACTTCTCCACCGCGGATTCGCTGGGAAGCTGGCGAACGAGTTTCTTCTCCTCGTTCACTTCCGCCATCTTGGCGTGGAGATTGGCCGCGTTGCGGTGCTTCAGTTCCTTGACGGTGTCGACGCCGGCGGCCTCGAGCAGCTCGGAATATTCCTCGCCGACGCCGCTGATGCGCATCAGGTCGGCCATGTTCGCCCATTTCAGGATGCGCTTGTCGTCGATGCCGGTTTCCTCGGCCAGCGCCTTGCGCCCCTTGGGATCCTTGGCCCGCTCCAGATAGGCTTCCGTGGTCTTGATGCCCACAGCCTGCAGCTTCTCGGCATAGACCGGGCCGATACCCTCGATTTCGTCAATGGAATAGGACATCTCGCATCTCCAAAATGACCCGGCGCACCTTGCCGGATTTCAAAACGACCGGGCAACGCCGCCCGGCCTCACAGCACCTGGTCTCACAAAACCTGGCCAAGGCCCGGAATGGCATCGACCACCTGGTCGACCACATCGGCGCCCGCCCTTTCGCGGGCGATGCCGACAAGCTCGCGCGTGACGGTCTGAACCTGGCCCATGTCGAGGCCGGCACTGGTCAGCTCGTTGAGCGCCGCCATGGCGCCCATGCCGCCGCCAAGGCTGCCGCCCAGCTTGCCGGCAAGGCCGCCAAGAAGGCCGCCGGGAGCGTCCGTGCCGGCAACAAGGTCGCGGGCCCCCGGCAACGCGTCCAGCAACTGGCGCACCTTGTCCTGCGGTCCGTCGCGATTGAGGAAATTGAGAATGATACCCACCGCCTCGCGCGCCAGGTCCTCGTTGATACCGGCCGCGGCGGCAATCCGCCTGATGATCTCTTCCATTCTCCCCCCTTGGAATCGAAAGAAAGTGTCAGGCCAATCTGACACGAGAGCCGGCCCGTTCACAACCGCTATACAGACCGCCGCGCCCGCGTTACATGACAAACGCGCCATTCGCCGCAACGGGGGCGCGATCTTCAGGGCAGCGGAGGCGAGAAACGTGCAGGACGCAGACAGGATCTTCATCGGCGGTTCGGACAAGCCGGAATACCTGACGCTGAAACTCGCCAACCGGCACGGGCTGATCACCGGGGCCACCGGCACCGGCAAGACCGTGTCGCTGCAGATCCTCGCCGAAGGGTTTTCCAATGCCGGCGTGCCGGTCTTCTGCGCCGACGTGAAGGGCGACCTTGCCGGCATCGCCGCGCCCGGCGAGAGGAAGGACTTCCTGGAAAAGCGCGCCGCCCAGATCGGCTTCACGCAGGACTACATCTACGAGGACTTCCCGACGATCTTCTGGGACCTGTTCGGCGAGCAGGGGCATCCGATCCGGGCCACCGTCTCCGAGATGGGGCCGCTGCTGCTGGCCCGGCTGATGGACCTCAACGCGACCCAGGAAGGCGTCCTCAACGTCGCCTTCGAACTCGCCGACGACGAGGGCCTGCTGCTGATGGACCTGAAGGACCTGCAGGCGCTGCTCGCCCATGTGGCGGAGCGCTCCTCCGAGCTGTCCCGGGTCTACGGCAATGTCTCCAAGGCCTCCGTCGGCGCCATCCAGCGCCAGCTGCTGGTGCTCGACCGGCAGGGGGGCGATGCCTTTTTCGGCGAGCCGGCGCTCGACATCCGCGACATGATGCGCACCACCCGCGACGGGCGCGGCGTCGTCTCGGTGCTTGCCGCCGACAAGCTGATGGGCGCGCCGCGCCTCTACGCCACCTTCCTCCTGTGGCTGCTGTCGGAGCTGTTCGAGGAACTGCCCGAGGTCGGCGACCCTGAAAAGCCGCGCCTCGTCTTCTTCTTCGACGAGGCGCACCTGCTGTTCGCCGAGGCGCCCAAGGCGCTTCTGGAAAAGGTCGAGCAGGTGGTGCGGCTGATCCGCTCCAAGGGCGTCGGCGTCTATTTCGTCACGCAGAACCCGCTCGACGTGCCGGACACGGTGCTCGCCCAGCTCGGCAACCGGGTGCAGCATGCACTGCGCGCCTATACCCCGCGCGAGCAGAAGGCGGTGAAGGCGGCGGCCGAGACGTTTCGTCCCAACCCGGATCTCGACACCGAGCGCACGATCATGGAACTCGGCGTCGGCGAGGCGCTGGTCTCGACGCTGGAAGGCAAGGGCATTCCCTCCATCGTCCAGCGCACCCTGGTCCGCCCGCCCTCCTCGCGCCTCGGTCCGATCAGCGACGCGGAACGGCGCGAGATCCTGGCGGCGAGCCCGGTCGGCCATCTCTACGACCGGACGGTGGACCGCGAGTCCGCCTTCGAGGTGCTGAAACGCCGCACCGAGGAAGCGGCACGCATGGAAGAGCGCCAGCAGATGCGCGAGGAGCAGGAGACGGCGCGGCGCGGCGCGCCCCGGCGCACGCGCTCCGGTTTCGAGATCCCGGACTTCGGCCTCGACGACCGCCCGGCGCCGTCGCGCAGCCGCAGCCGTACCAGCCGCTCGCGCTCCTCCGACAGCGTTGCCGACGCGGCGGTGAAGTCGGTGGTGCGCTCGCTCGGCTCGGCGCTCGGGCGGGCGCTGGCGCGCGGCGTCCTGGGCTCCTTCAAGCGGGGATTCTGAGCGCGGATCCTGAGCGCGGGCCCGGCCATGCCGGGTTGCCCGCCTCCACGTGCAGCCTCCGGATATTTCCCATGGTACACAGCTTCCCTCGCGGCGCCGCGAGGGAATTTTTGCGGATGGACACAGCTGCTGTGGATTAAAATATGAGTAATTGACTCATATTTTTACACCCCCTATGCCTCGCTCCAGGAGCCGCCCTCAAGGGTCGGCCACCGACAATCCGCAGGCCCTCCCCGAGCCCTCCCGCCAGGCCGGGCCTGCATCCCTGAACGGATCAAGGAGAAACCGCGCGCACACGGGCGCGCCACGGCCGGGCCCTGCCCGCCGCCGGCCCCCGTGTGTCCACAGCGGCCCGGCACGCCATGACAAAGACACGCAACGCATTCCTCTGCGCCACGGCACTTTGCGCCACACTCGCCCCGGCCGTTCCGGCCGCGGCCGAGAACGCCCCGCTGTGGGGCCCGCATATCGAGATCGGCGGCAAGGTCGGCACGAAGACGGATGTCGGCGAGACAACCCTGTTCGTGCCGCTGTTCCAGACCTTCGACCGGCTGATCTACACGGACATTCGCGGCAGCTTCGGCGCGTCCGGCTCGCAGGAGCTCAATGCCGGTCTCGGCATCCGCCAGATCATCGACAACCGCTGGATCGTCGGTGCCTACGGCTTCCTCGACTACCGCCGCTCGCAGTACAACAACCACTTCACGCAAGTCACGCTCGGCGCGGAACTGATGAGCGAGCGCCTCAGCTTCCGCGCCAATGCCTATCTGCCGGTCGGCAAGACGAAGCACCAGCTCGCCTCGCATGACACAGCCAGCGTCGGCCCCGCCTCGATCACCGTGCGCGGCGGCGAGGAGCGGGCCATGCGCGGGCTCGACATGGAGGCGGGCGTGCTCACCGGCCTCAGCCTGCTCGGCGAGGATCGCGACGAATTCTGGCTGCATGGCGGCGGCTACGCCTTCTGGGAAGACGAGGCCGACACGGTCTGGGGACCGCGCCTGCGGGCCGAGTACCGGATGAACGACGTCTTGTTCGAGGGCAGCCGCGTCAGCCTGCTGGCGGAGTACCAGTATGACGAGCCGCGCGGCTCGCAGGGCTTCTTCGGCGCGCGGCTGCGGCTGCCGCTGCAACGGGTGTTCGGCGGCGACGACGGCGGCTCCCGCCTCACCCCGCTGCAGCAGCGGATGACCGAAACCGTCACGCGCGATGTCGATATCGTCGCCCAGGCCGGAGCCTATGGCGCCGCCGTCACCGGCGTCGACGCGGCAACCGGCAACACGCTCGACGACCTCGCGGTCATCGACCCGGCCGCCGGCAATGTGGAACAGGCGATCGCCACCGCCGCCCCCGGCCGGCAGGTGTTCATCAACGGCACTGGCGAGGAGATCGTCATCGGCGACACCATCGCTCTTTCGGCCAACCAGCGCGTCGCCGGCGCCTTCGACGTGCGCAACCCGCTCACCGGCCGGGTGACCCGGGTCGGCGACACCCGTGTCCGCGGCACGGACGCGACACGCGACCTCTTCGCCATGGCCGACGACACGGCGCTCGCCGGGCTGACGCTGTCGGGCGGGCGCAACGCCGTCACCTCCGACGGGGCGGACCGGGTGACGCTCACCGACCTCAGGATTTCGGGCGTTGCCGGAGCCGGCATCAATTTCGAGAACGGCAGCAACCTGAGCGTTGCCCGCGTCGCGCTCTCCGACATCGCCTTCGGCTCGGCCGACGGCTTCAGCAATTTCGATCCGACCGACACACGGGCCGGCGTCGGCATACGGCTCAACCGGGCTTCCGACGTGACGGTCGAGACTGTCACCGCCGACCGGGTCGGCATGGGCATCTTCGCCAATGTCTCGCAGAACATCAGCCTGACCGGCTTCGACATCTCCAACACCGCCAAGGAAGGCTTCGTCTTCCACTATGTGCACGGCGCGGTGCTCGACCGGGTCAACGTCGCGCAGACGACAGCGGACGGCGCCGCCTTCATCGCCTCGGGCGACATCGCCTACCGCAACTCGGTGCTCACCGGCCTCGGCGCCCTGCCCAATCCGGGCCAGCGCAGCGGCATCAACATCAGCTCCTTCAGCGGCGACGGTTCGATCATCGTCGGGGCCGAATCCAACCACGGCTACGATTTCGAGAACCTTGCGATCAGCAATGCCACCAACAGCGGCATGATGATCATGGGCATCCGCAATTCCAGCTTCCGCGACATCCGCATCTCCGACGTGGACCTCATCGGCGTCCAGCTGATGCAGATGCTCAACCCGTCCGACAACCTCACCTTCGAGGCGGTCTCGGTCGCGGACGCCGGCCGCGCCGGCTTCTGGATGATGGGCGACTTCGAGAACCTGAACGGAAACATCACCGTCACCGGCACGCCGGCACCGTGCGGCCGTTCGCCCTACATGCCGACCAGCCTGACACAGTCGGGCGGCGCGGCGCTTGTCGTCAATGGCACGGAAATCGCTCCCGCCGACGTCATGACCGCCTGCGCGCAGGTCAACAACTTCTGATACTGCCCTGCCCCCGGTCGCCGCTTCCGGGGGCAGGCTGCCTTGCCACGCCTGCCGTTCTGTGTCCTTCTAGGCGTCCTCATTCGCGCCGCCGGAGATTGCAAGAACCGGTCGCCGCATCCTTCACAGCGGAGCTTTCCCATGTCCGATCTCGACCGGGTCCTGTCTCGAATCGATTCCGATTTCGACAATTCGCTCGCCCGCCTCTTCGACCTCCTTCGCATCAAGAGCATTTCCACCGACCCGGCGTTCAAGGCCGATTGCCGGCAGGCGGCGGACTGGCTTGCAAGGGAGCTGACCGCGCTCGGCATCGATGCGGACGTGCGCGACACAACGGGTCATCCGATGGTCGTCGGGCATCGCAAGACCGACGGCAAGGATGACGCCAAGGCGGGCCCGCATGTGCTGTTCTACGGCCATTACGACGTGCAGCCGGTCGACCCGCTCGACCTGTGGGAGCGCGATCCGTTCGACCCCGCAGTGGTGACCCGCGAGGACGGCTCGAAGATGATCGTCGCGCGCGGCGCCGCCGACGACAAGGGCCAGCTGATGACCTTCGTCGAGGCGGCTCGCGCCTGGATCGCCGAGACCGGCGGCCTGCCGGTTCCCGTCTCCGTGCTGCTGGAGGGCGAGGAGGAGTCCGGTTCGCCCTCGCTCCATCCCTTCCTGACCGCCAACAAGGACGAGCTTGCCTGCGACCTGGCGCTTGTCTGCGACACCGGCATGTGGGACCGCGAGACGCCGGCCATCACCACCATGCTGCGCGGTCTCGTCGGCGAGGAAATCACCATCACAGCCGCCGACAAGGACCTGCATTCGGGCATGTACGGGGGCGCTGCGCGCAACCCGCTGCATGTGCTCTCCTCGGTCCTCGCCGGCCTGCATGACGAGACCGGCCGGGTGACGCTGCCGCATTTCTACGACGGCGTCATCGAGATGCCCGACGACGTGCGCGCCCTGTGGGACCAGCTCGGCTTCGACCATGAGGCGTTTCTCGGCGGCGTCGATCTCAAGTATCCGGCCGGCGAAGCCGATCGCGGCGCGCTCGAGCACATCTGGACGCGGCCGACCTGCGAGGTGAACGGCGTGTGGGGCGGCTATACCGGCGCCGGCTTCAAGACCGTGATCCCCTCCCAGGCCCATGCCAAGGTGTCCTTCCGTCTCGTCGGCGACCAGGACCCGGACCAGATCCGCCTCGCCTTCCGCACCTATGTGCGCGAGCACCTGCCCGCCGACTGCACCGTCAGCTTCTCCAAGCATGGCGGCAGCCCGGCGCTGCGCCTTCCCTTCGACAGCGACGCGCTCGCCAAGGGCCG
The DNA here is from genome assembly GCF_965276915.1 of Stappia sp. Lineage (GTDB taxonomy): Bacteria > Pseudomonadota > Alphaproteobacteria > Rhizobiales > Stappiaceae > Stappia. The sequence continues at coordinate 2,334,876 of NZ_OZ255709.1, read as the reverse complement.
CAAGGCGCTCGCCGACGAATGGGGCCGCGAGGCCGCGCTGATCGGCTGCGGCGGCTCGATCCCGATCGTGGGCGACTTCAAGACCATGCTCGGCATGGATTCGCTGCTGATCGGCTTCGGTCTCGACGACGACCGGGTACACTCGCCCAACGAGAAATACGAGATGACGAGCTACCACAAGGGCATCCGCTCCTGGGCGCGCGTCCTCGGCGAACTGGCGAAGGGCTGAAACCGATGAAATCGATCTGCGTCTTCTGCGGCTCAAGCATGGGCGCGAAGCCCGCCTATCGCGACGCGGCGGTGGCGACCGGCGAGGCGATTGCCCGCTCCGGCCGCCGTCTCGTCTATGGCGGGGCCAGGGTCGGGCTGATGGGGGCGGTCGCCGACGGGGCCCTTGCCGCCGGCGGCGAGGTGATCGGCGTGCTGCCGATCGCCCTGCAGGAAAAGGAACTCGCCCATACCGGCCTGACCGAGCTGCATGTCGTCAAGTCGATGCACGAGCGCAAGGCGATGATGGCCGACCTTTCCGGCGGCTTCATCGCCCTGCCCGGCGGCGCCGGCACGCTGGAGGAGCTGTTCGAGGTCTGGACCTGGGGCCAGCTCGGCTATCACCGCAAGCCCTGCGGCTTCCTCAATGTCGACGGCTTCTATGACGGGCTTCTGGCCTTCCTCGACCTGCAGCGGGACGAGGCGTTCGTGAAGCCGGAAATGCGCGACATGGTGCTGGTGGCAAGCGAGGCGGCAAAGCTCATCGAGCTGTTCGAGGGCTACACGCCGCCGGCCACGCCGAAATGGATCGAACGCTCCGAAACGTGAGCGGCCGGGCGAACGCACCGGGAGAGCCCTGCTCTTCCGGTCCCTATTCCTCGGGCTCGGTCACGAAGCGCAGCGGAAAGCCGTGCGCCTTGGCGGCATCGGTCGCCCGCGTTGCCTTGGTCTCGGCCACGTCGCGCGGGAACACGGCAACGACGCACAGGCCCTGCTTGTGGGCCGTCAGCATCACCTGCAAGGCCTCGTCGTCGCTCATGCGGAACTCCGCCTTGAGCACGGCCACGACGAACTCGCGCGGCGTGAAGTCGTCATTGACCAGCAACACCTTGTGCAGGCGCGGCCTCTCGGTCCGGGTCTTGCGCTCCGGCTTCAGGATCGTCGACTTGTCGCTCATGATTGCGCTTTTTACCACAAGGCGCGGCGGCATGCATCCGTCCGACGTCGGTGCTCTTGCGCTCTTGCCTTCCCGGGCCAAAGTGCCTACCTCCGCGTGATGCTGAAAAACTCCTCATCCCCCGCCGCCGACGCCGCTCCCCGGGCCTCCGCTCCCCGCGCTGAAAAGCGCGACACGGTGCACGAGATCCACGGCATCACCCGCCACGATCCCTATGCCTGGCTCCGGGCCGGAAACTGGCAGGAGGTGATGCGCGCGCCCGACACGCTCGACGCCGATATCCGCGCCTATCTGGAGGCGGAAAACGCCCATCTGGATGCCGGCATGGCCGACACGGAAGCGCTGCAGGGCACGCTCTTCACCGAGATGAAGGGGCGCATCAAGGAGGACGACAGCTCCGTCCCCTCGCCCGACGGCCCCTTCGCCTATGGCGTTTCCTATGTCACCGGCGGCCAGCACCCGCGCCTCGTGCGCATGGCCCGCGAGGCGGCGGACAAGGGCGGCGAAGCCGAGGAAGTGCTGATCGACGGCGACAGTGAAGCCAGCGGCAAGGCCTATTTCCGTCTTGCCGGCGCCATGCACTCGCCCGACCACTCGCAACTTGCCTGGGCCTTCGACGACAAGGGATCGGAGTTCTACACCCTGCTGGTGCGCGACCTGAAGAGCGGGCGCGACCTCGACCAGCGCATCGAGGACACCGGCGGCGGCGGCGTCTGGTCCGCCTGCGGGCGCCACATCTTCTATGTCCGTCTCGACGCCAATCACCGTCCCTCGAAGCTCTTCCGCCACGAGGTCGGCAGCGACCCGGCCGGTGACGTCTTGGTCTACGAGGAAACCGATCCCGGCTTCTTCATGGGCGTCGGCAAGACGCAGTCGGGCCGCTTCATCACCGTCGACATCCACGACCACGAGACCTCGGAAGTCCGCCTGATCCCGGCGGGAGACCCGACCGCCGAGCCGCGCCTCGTGGCGCCGCGCGAGACGGGCACCGAATATTCGATCGAGGACGACGGCGCCGGAACGCTGTTCATCCTCACCAATGCCGGCGGCGCCGAGGATTTCCGCATTGTCACCGTCGACGCCGAAACGGCGCTTGCTGCACCGGGGCGCGATGGCTGGCGGGACGTCGTCGCCCACCGGTCCGGCCGGTTGATCCTGTCCCATACCGTCTATGCCAAGCACATGGTGCGGCTGGAGCGGGAGGACGGGCTGCCGCGCATCGTCATCCACCGGCTCGCCGACGGACTGGAACATGCGATCGCCTTCGACGAGGAGGCCTATTCGCTCGGCATGTCGGACGGCTACGAGTTCAACACCAACCGGATCCGCTTTACCTATTCGTCGATGACGACGCCGGGCCAGGTCTTCGACTACGACATGGAGACCCGCGCGCGCACCCTGCGCAAGACGCAGGACGTGCCCTCCGGCCACGATCCGGCCGACTATGTCACCCGCCGCATCCACGTGCCGGCGGAAGACGGCGAGAGCGTTCCCGTCTCCCTGCTCTACCGCAAGGACACGCCGCTCGACGGCTCCGCCCCCTGCCTGCTCTACGGCTACGGCTCCTACGGCATCGCCATCCCGGCGAGCTTCAACACCAACTGCCTGTCGCTCGCCGACCGCGGCTTCGTCTACGCCATCGCCCATGTGCGCGGCGGCAAGGACAAGGGCTTTCGCTGGTATGCCGCCGGACGGCGGGCGGAGAAGGCCAACACGTTCACCGACTTCATCGCCGCAGCCCGGCATCTGGCGGCTGAGGGCTTTACCTCCGCCGACCGGATCGTCGCGCAGGGCGGTTCCGCCGGCGGCATGCTGATGGGAGCGGTTGCCAACATGGCTCCGGAGGCCTTCGGCGGCATCATCGCCGAAGTGCCCTTCGTCGACGTGCTCAACACCATGCTCGACGACACGCTGCCGCTGACCCCGCCGGAATGGCCGGAATGGGGCAACCCGATCGCCTCGGAGGCCGACTACCGCACGATCGCGGCCTATTCTCCTTACGACAACGTCGCCGCGCAGGCCTATCCGCCGCTGCTTGCCGTCGGCGGGCTGACCGATCCGCGCGTTACCTACTGGGAACCGGCCAAGTGGGTGGCACGGCTGCGCGAGTTGCGCAGCAACGACGCGGCGCTCTACCTGAAGACCAACATGGAAGCCGGTCATGGCGGCGCCTCGGGCCGTTTCGACCGGCTGAAGGAAGTGGCGCTGGTCTATGCCTTCGCGCTGAAGGTCACCGGCAGGGCTTAGGCGACCTCGATCAGGCGTCTTACTCGGGCACCTGCGGGAGGACCTCCTCCTGCAGGTGTCACAAGGGCGACATGTGCTTCCGGCACCGTATCGCCCCGACGCCGGACGAGCCTTTCCCCGCATGACACACCACGACGCCTATGTGATCTGCACCTCGCCGCGCAGCGGCAGCACGCTCCTCTGCAAGCTCTTGACGGCAACGGGCGTCGCCGGGCGCCCGGGCTCGTACTTCCACCGCCCCTCGATCCAGGACTGGCTCGCCTATTTCAATCTCTCGCCCGCGGCAACCAGCACGGAGCGGGAGGTTCTCGAGGCGATCTTCAGGGCGGCAATCGCAAAAGGGCGCGGCGACACCGGAATGTTCGGCCTGCGACTGCAGCGCCACAGCTTCGACTTCTTCGCCGGCAAGCTCGCGCTCCTGCACCCGACACCGCAGGGCGATGCCGCCCGCTTCCAGGCCGCTTTCGGGCGCACCCTGTTCATCCACCTGACGCGGCTCGACAAGGCCGAACAGGCGGTGTCCTACGTGAAGGCGCAGCAGACCGGCCTGTGGCACAAGGCACCCGACGGCACGGAGCTCGAACGCCTCTCGCCGCCGGAAGCCCCCGTCTACGACGCGGAGAGGCTTCGCGCCTGTGTGGGGCAGATGACGGAGGCCGACCGGGCGTGGGAGGACTGGTTCACGCGCGAGCGGATCGCGCCGCTGCGCCTTACCTACGAGGCGCTGTCAGCGGATCCGCCTGGCGCGCTGCGACAGGTGCTGGAAGCACTGGGAGCCGACCGGAAAGCCGCTGACGGGATCGTGCCGGGCGTCGCCAGGCTGGCCGATGCGACAAGCCGCGAATGGACAACGCGCCTGCGCGCGGAAATCGGCACGGGATAAACGCGGCCCGGGTTCCGCGACCACGTCGCCTTGGCTATGGTTGGCAGCCTCCCGGCCCTGGAGCTTTTCATGTCGCTGAAGATCGTCCGCCGCCTGCTTCCGGATTTCGGCACGACCTACGGCCCGCCCGGCGACGGGCCCTTTCCCGCGGTCATGATCCTGCACGGCTCGGAAGGCGCGTGGTCGGGGTGGAGCCATCGCAACGCGGTGCTGCTTGCCGCCCACGGCTTCCTCGCCTTTCCCTTCCCCTATTCGAAGGGCGGCAATGCCTGGAACGCGGGCGCGATCGCCGACGTGCCGCTCGACCGCACGGCCGAGGCGCTCGTCGCCCTGCGCGCCTTTGCGCCGGTCGGCGAGAAGGTCGGCCTCTACGGCGTCTCGCGCGGGGCGGAGCACGCGCTGCTGCTGGCCTCGCTGATGCTGCGAGACCGTGTCGGCGGCGTGCCGGACGCGATCGCCGTGCACAGCGCGCCCGATGTGGTCTGCGGCGCCTTCGACGGCCGCAGATGGCGGGACGCCGGTGACCCGGGCTGGCAGCCGTGGGATCCGGGCGAGCGCGCCTGGACGTGGCGCGGGTCGAGCGACGGCCTGCTTCCGACAATGCCGATCGGGATCGAGCGCTATGGCGGGCCGCTGTTTCTCAGCCACGGCACCGCCGACCGCGTGTGGTCGGTCGAGATGACGCGCCGGCTCGCCGGGCGGCTGCGCGATCACGGGCGGGAGCCGGAAGTCCACTATTACGAGGGTGAGGACCACATTCCGCGCAGCGAGGCGGAAAACGGCCACCACGAAAAGCTGATCGCCTTCTTCGAACGCACCCTCGCCGCCTGAGGAGAGAGGCGCCGGGCTACTTGCCGCAGGTGTCGATGCCGAGGATCGTGTAGGCCGGGCACCATTTCAGGAACGCCGTCAGAAGCGGCACGACGCCGATCCAGCCGGCCCACTTCCAGGCGATGTCGGCCGGGCCGAACAGCGCGAAGGCAATCAGCGCCAGACCGGCAACGATGCGGGCGATCCGGTCGGCGCTGCCGACATTGGTGGTGACGATCGACATGGCGAGGAAACTCCCGTTGGACCTCCCGCCATGCCTCCATCCGCAATGGAAGACGCGCGGGCAGATCTGATAATTTTCTATTATTCGAAAATATATAATCTCCCGCCGCCCCGCAAGCGCCATCCGCTGCGACAGGTTGGCAGGCGCGCCGGGCGGGCAGGCCGATGCATCCGCGCCATGGACAGGTCCGCGCGGCTCGCCTATGTCCTCGGGCCTGATCCTGCCTCTCCTTCTCTCCCGGACCCTTGCCGTGACGCAGCCTGCAACACCGTCTCCAACGCATGACCGGACGATCCGCGCGAAAACCGGCGATGTCTTCGCCCGGCTGTGGTGGGCGAACGCGGAGCTCGACGGGGCGCCGCCGCCCTTCGTGCTGTTTCACGATTCGCTTGGTTGCACGGAGCTGTGGCGCGGATTTCCGCAAGCGCTTGCCGCCGCCACCGGCCGGCCCGTCATCGCCTATGACCGGGTCGGCTTCGGCCGCTCCGACCCGTTTCCCGGCCCGCTGCCGGCGGATTTCATCGCAGCCGAAGGGCGGGACACGCTGCCGCTCCTGCATGAAACGTTCGGCTTTTCCCGCTTCATCGCCTGCGGCCACAGCGTCGGCGGCGGCATGGCGGTCGAAACGGCGGCACGGCATCCCGACACCTGCCTTGCCCTTGTCACCATGGGCGCGCAGGCCTTTGTCGAGGAGCGCACGCTTGCCGGCATCCGCGCTGCAAAGGCGGACTTTACCGCGCCCGAAGGCCTCGCCCGGCTTGAACGCTACCACGGCGACAAGGCCGGCTGGGTGGTCGACGCCTGGACTGAAACCTGGCTCTCGCCCGCTTTCGCCGGATGGACGCTCGATGCCGCCCTTGCCCGCGTCGCGCGTCCTGTCCTGGCGATCCATGGCGCGGCCGACGAGTTCGGCTCGGCCGAGCATCCCCGCCGCATCGCCGAAGGACGGGGCCGGGCGGAGATCCTGGCCGGTATCGGGCACAATCCCCACCGCGAGGCCGAGGACCAGGTGCTGCGACTGATCGGCGAATTCGCCTGCGAACTCGCCGGCTGAGCCGGACGATGACGCCTTCGGCGCGAGCCGGCATCATCATTTGGCCCCGATCCTTCTCCCTGATGCGGGCAGCGCTGCCCCGCCGCCTCGCGCCAACGTCATGGCCTTGCCCATGGCGCGGCGGCCCTGCCCGCGCTATCTGTTCGGGAAGGCGCCACCCGGAACAGAACCACTGGCGATCAAAGACATATCGAGGACATCATGCCCGTTCGCATCACGCCTTCCCGCAGGACCCGACGCCCCGCCGGAGCATGGCGCTCCATGCCGGTCGCATTGGCACTGGCGGCTGCCCTCGCCTTTCCGCAGACAGCGTCCGCCCAGGCCGGCTTTTTCGGCCAGTTGCTCTTCTCGCCGACCTATGACGAGGATCACGTGCCGGACACCTATGGCTCGGAGGCCGACTGCCGCAACCCCTCGTCCGGCCCCTGGCGCGGGTTGATCGGCGGGCGCAAGAATGTCGACCTCAAGACGCTGCAATTCTCGCGCGAGGGCTGCTTTCGCACCGAGGCCCAGTGCCGCGCCTTCCTCGACTATATTTCCGGCTTCCTGACGATGACGTTCACCCGCGAATGCCGGCACCGCTGAGCCGGGCGTCCCCGCGGGCGCCTACACCTCGTCAATGACCCCGGAGCGAACAGCCTCCAAGTCGTAGACCGAGCGGATCGTCAGGAAATCGGCGTATCTGTGCGCAGGATTTATCAGATAGTTCCAGCCGTCCGCCCGTGCGGACGGCACCCGCAGCAATGGCGCGGTGTTGGCCCGCAACCATGCATCGCCAAGCCTGCGGGTGACGAGGACATTTTCCTTCCAGTCGGCGGGAAGGTCCGAAGCCGCGAGATCCTCGATCTTCACGCTTGCCGGTGCCTCGACGCACAAGAGCTTGAAACTGTCCGGCCACAGATAGTCAGGCAGGCCGAGCCCCTGTTCGATTTCGATACGGGCAACGCGCAGGCTCTCCGAACAATAGACGACCGACCTGCCACGATTGTGCCAGCGCCCCGAGGGCACAAGCCCGCCCCGCCCGCTCAAGTCGTCATAATTCGACAATCGCCATAAGAACATTTCCAGCCGCGAGCCTCCCGGTAGACGGAGGAAGAGGACGCTCGAAAGAAATGCGGCCAAAGCATCGGCCCGAGCCTGAAAAACAAATCCTGTCGGCCGGAATCCTTGCACGCGGGAAACGATCGCACAAGACAATCGTCGCGTGCACAACCCTGCACCGCCAACTCGGCGTCCACAGAGGCGTCGAGGCGTGGCGTCGAAGGCGTGGCGCGTTGCGCCAGTCAGGGGAAGAGCCGCCCCGCGGATCGGCGGACGGGGATCAGGCGGCCATGCCGAAGTCGATCCTTGCCAGAAGTTCCTCGACGGCCTTGGCCCCCGTCTCGGTGGCGAGGCAGTCGAGCGGCGAGCGGTTCATCAGCTGGCTGTTGGGCGCGCGCAACCACAGAAACGCCTTCTGGTGATTGTCGAAGACCTGCTCGGCGAAGTTGACGACCCGGGCGAGCCGGCATGCCCGGTCCGAATGCGCAGCCGACAGTTCCGATGCGGTCCTGAGCGCGTCAGGCCGGCCATCGGGGAAGACGACGCTGTCGATCTCGGCCGAGGCGACCCCCAGTTCCTCGAGAACGGCAAGAACCCGGCTTTCGATGTGGAAGCCGACCGGCGAGGCGATTGCCAGGTTTTCCGCCTTGAGATGAATGCTCTCCAGCTCCGCGATGAGGGAACTCGGTTTTGACTGCGGTTCGATCGCGTTCATGTCTATCCTGCCTGCCGGACAACCCGCCGCGTTTGGGCGTTCGCCCCGGCCATGTTCCTGTTCAGATTCACCGCTTCAAAAGTTAACAAATAGTTAACATGCCATCCCGCTGCCAGGGGCGGCATCCGGACTTCCATCCCGGGGCCTGGGTTCATGTGTACCGCATTGAATGGCGAAAATTCGACGGCATCCGGCGCGCGCCGTGCCCCCTGTTGGCAAGAAGGCACGAAAAAAGGCGGGCCTTGCGGGCCCGCCTTTCGTCACTCTGCCGTCCTTCAGGATCAGGAGGCGGCCTGGAACAGCTCGTCGACATAGTCCCAGTTGACCAGGCTGTCGACGAAGGCCTCCAGGTATTTCGGGCGGGCGTTGCGGTAGTCGATGTAATAGGAATGCTCCCAAACATCGACGCCCAGCAGCGGCGTCGCGCCGTGCACCAGCGGGTTCTCGCCGTTCGGCGTCTTCATCACGGCAAGCTTGCCGTCCTTCAGCGCCAGCCACGCCCAGCCGGAGCCGAACTGCGTCGTGCCGGCCGCGATGAAGTCGGCGCGGAACTTGTCGTAGCCGCCGAGATCGGCGTCGATCTTCGCCGCCAGCGCGCCGGGGATCTTGGTGCCGCCGCCATTCGGCTTCATCCACTTCCAGAAATGGATGTGGTTGAAGTGCTGGCCGGCATTGTTGAAGAGGCCGGCATTCTTGCCGAAGCTCTCCTTCACCACATCCTCGAGCGACTTGCCCTCAAGGCCGGAGTCCTTCAGCAGGTTGTTGCCGTTGGTCACATAGGCCTGATGGTGCTTGTCGTGGTGATACTCGAGCGTCTCGGCGGACATGTAGGGGCCAAGCGCGTCGTAGGCGTAGGGCAGGTCCGGGAGTTCAAAAGCCATGAAGTCGTCCTCCGGGTGGGGGGCGCAGGGGATGGAACCGGCGAAGGAGACGACGGCCGGGCGGGAAATGCCCGGTGTCGCCGTTGCCGCGATCGCCCGCGCGGTTGTAGGGCACATGTCCGGCAGCCTCGTGACAGCCGGTCATTCTGTCGGCACCGCGCGGCCGAGAGCCGTCGGCGCCTGTCACAAAAGGCAAAATAGGCACGCGATCTTCAATCGGCAACGGGCTGGCGGGCGATTTCCCCTCAAAGCGCCGCCCGCACCCGCGTTTCGATGCGGGGCGCGGCGAGCATGCGGCCGCCCGATCCGACGGTCAGGTTCAGGCGAGCGCCAGCAGCCCCTCCAGATCGGCAAGCACGGCAACCGGCGGCAGGTCGGCATATTCATCGGCAGCGCCGGCCCGGTTGATCCACACGCTGCGGAAGCCGAAGGCGGTGGCGCCGGCAATGTCCCAGCGGTTGGACGACTGGAAGGAGACCGCTTCGGGATAGATGCGGAAATGGTTGGTGACCAGTTCGTAGACATCCTGCCGCGTCTTGTAGGTCTTCAAAAGGTCGGTGGAGAAGACCTCGTCGAGCAGGTCGTCGATGCCGGCGGCGCGCGCGGCCGACTCCAGCATGGCCGGCGAGCCGTTGGACAGGATCGCCACCCGGTTGCCGTCGTCCTTCAGCCGCTTGAGGACCGTCGGCACCTCCTGGTAGCAGTCGAGCTTCCAGTAAGCGTCGAGAAGGCGCTGGCGAAGGCCGGCATCGGTCTTGCCGGTGATCGCCATCGCCGTGTCGAGTGCCTGCTCGGTCAGGGTCCAGAAGTCGAGGTAGCGGCCCATCAGCGCCCGCGTCCACGAATATTCGAGCTGCTTCTCGCGCCAGAGCGCCGAAAGCCGCGTTGCCTCGGCGCCAAGATCGCCGGCGTGCCGGCGTACGGCCGCATGCACGTCGAACAAGGTGCCGTAGGCGTCAAAGACATAGGCGGAGACGGGCTTGGAGCTGGACAGCGACATGGGAAGGCCTTCTCGGAACTGCCGTTTTTTTATTCACCTGCCAAGCAAACAGCCATAACACCTCAAGGTCAATGTTTTTGTGCAGCGCACAAGAAGCGGCCCGTTGGAGCTCTCCGGCAATTCGCCGGCCAGCCGGCAAGAACGGCCGCCTTCCCGCCGCCGTCCTGCTTGCCGCGTTCACGCCCCGGGCGGCGGCAGCACCATCCGGCCCGTCTCGTCGAGCGGCCAGCCGGGATTGTGGGCGAGTTCCAGCAGGTGACCGCCCGGAATGCGCACATAGCCCGAATAGCCGCCCCAGAAGGCTTCCTCCGGCGGCTTGACCGGCTCGGCACCGGCGGCAACCGCCCGGGCAAAGGCCGCGTCCACCTCCGCGCGCGTGCGTCCGTTCCATGCAACCGACGTCGCCGGGAAGGCGCCGCCATCGTCGGCGACACCCGCGTCATGGGCCAGGGCTCCGCGCCCGAACAGGCCGAGCGCACAGGTTCCGCAATCGAAGAAGGCAACTTCGTCGCTGTCGAATTCCGCCGCCCGCCAGCCGAGCCCGTCCTCGAAAAACCGGCGCGCCGCCGCCACGTCCGGAACGCCAAGCGTCACCAGTGTCAGTCTCTGTTCCATTGCGTCTTCTCCATCGTGTTGTCCGCCGCGTGGTTTTCCGGTGCTTGGTTTTCCGGTGCTTGGTTTTCCGCCGCGTGGGTTTCCAGCAAAGGTCCGCAGGCAAACATCGCCCCTTGCCGCCGCCGCCCGGCCCTTTCAGCCTCATGCAAGAAAAGAACATAAAGTGAACATCATGTCAGCCGAAATTTTCTGCCCGCGAATCCTTCGCGGTCGCGCCCGCGAAAGAAAAATTCCAAAAATCCGCGACTTGCAACCGAACGGCATCGGCAAACAAGGCTTTGCAGAACAATCCGGTCCTTTTGACGCGCATGCCGGCCAAGGTCTTGACCTTCGGGAGCGAAGGGCGTTCGATCCGGTCAATTCGCGCATAACGCCGGACACGCAAAAGGATCGGGGAGATCGACATGGCCGAGTGGTCGCAGACCTGGAACTGGATCGAGGGGGAATGGATCGAGGGCAACGCCCCGATCATGGGCACGCGCAGCCACGCGGCCTGGCTCGGCTCTTCCGTCTTCGACGGCGCGCGTGCCTTCGAGGGCGTCACCCCCGATCTCGACCTGCATTGCCAGCGGCTCAACGATTCGGCGCTTGCCCTCGGCCTCAAGCCGGTGATGAAGGCCGGCGAGATGATGGAGCTGACGCAGGACGGCCTGTCGCGGTTCGCCCCCGGAACCCCCGTCTACATCAAGCCGATGTATTGGGGCGAGGGCGAGGGCATCGGCACCATCGCTCCCGATCCGGAAACGACGCGCTTCGCGCTCTGCCTGTTCGAGGCGGGGCTGGCGCCGAAGGACGCGGCGATCACGCTGACGCTCTCCCCCTTCCGCCGCCCGACGCTGGAGACCATGCCGGTCAACGCCAAGGCCGGCTGCCTTTATCCCAACAACGCGCGTGCCATCGTCGAGGCCAAGTCGCGCGGCTTCGACAACGCCATCGTGCTCGACATGCTCGGCAATGTCGCCGAACTGACGACGGCCAACGTCTTCATGGTCAAGGACGGCGCGGTGCACACGCCCGCCTGGAACGGCACGTTCCTCAACGGCATCACCCGCCAGCGCATCATCAGGCTGCTGCGCGATGCCGGCACCGAGGTCCATGAGCGCACGCTCGGCTATGGCGACTTCCTCGACGCCGACGAGATCTTTTCCTCGGGCAACTACAACAAGGTGGTGCCGGTGAAGCGGATCGAGGACCGTGAATTGCAGCCGGGCCCGGTCGCCGCCCGCGCCCGCGATCTCTACTGGGCCTATGCCCACGGCTGAGGCCCACGGCTGAACCGGGGTTTCGCCCGATTGCGAAAGAGCCACGAACCGGAGACCGGTTCGCGGCTCTTTTCATGGCGTGGCGCCGCCCTCGTCCCGCCCCGCGAAAAGCCCGACCAGCAGGGCGGCGGCGACAAGCAGGGCGGCGGCGGCCATCGAGGGCCAGTAGAAACTGCCCGTGGCATCGGCGATCAGCCCGGCCAGCGTCGGGCCAACCATCTGGCCGAGACCGAAACACGCCGTCATCAGCGCCAGCACCTTGCGCGGATCGCCGCCGGACAGCCGCCGCGCCTCGATCAGGCCGAGCGAGGTGATGCCCATGAAGGTGCCGCCAAGCAGCACGGCGGCAAGGCCGAGCCCGGCCATGCCGGTGAAGGTGACGCTCGCCGCCACGCCGACCGCCTCGAGCGCGCAGGCAAGCGCGAAAGCCCTGGCGCCGCCGATCCGCGCCGCGACACGGCTCCACAGCCAGACCGAGACCGCCGCCGAAAGGCCCACCGCCGCCCAGGCCGGCGCCTCGAAGGGGGCCAGCCGTTCGGAGGCGCGCAGGATGCTGGTCAGGAAGGTCGCCGTCACCACATAGCCGATGCCGAAGAGCGCGTAGGCAATGGCAAGGCGTACCAAGGCCGGCGACAGGCCGGCGCGGCGCCGGGAGGGGCTTGCGGGAGGGTTCGAGGTGGCAGGGTTCGAGGTGGAAGCGGCAGCCCCCGCCCCTGCCCGCGTGCCGCTCGGGCGCACGAGAAGAGCGGCCCCGGCGCAGAGCAGGGCCGAAACAATGCCGCAGGCAAGCCAGAGCCCCTGCCAGCTGCTGCCCTCGCGCGCCAGCCAGCCGACGGTCAGGGCGGAGAGGGCAATGCCGATGCCGACACCGGAAAAATGCAGGCTGGCAAGCCCGCCGCGCCCGGCCTTTGCCAGACGCTCCAGCACCAGGGTCGAGGAAAAGACCAGCACGCCGGCACTCGCCACGCCGCCGGCGAAGCGCACCAGCGCCAGCCAGGCAAGGCCGCCGTCGATGGCCATCGCGGCGGAGGTCGCGGCGCTCGCCGCAAGCGCGGCGAGAAAGCCTGAAGCCAGCCGCGACGGCGGCAGGGCGGCCGCGCCCAGCGCGCCAACCAGATAGCCGAGGAAATTGGCCGAGGCGATCAGCCCGCCCTCGGAGGCGCTCAAGGGGATCGCCTCGCTCATGTAGGGCAGCACGGGGGTCAGGGCGAAACGGCCGATCCCCATGGCGGCGGCAAGCGCCAGCAACCCGCCCAGCGCCAGCGCCAGCGGCCGTTCGGTGGCGGGCGCGCTCATGTCCGCTCCCCGCCCGGGCCGGCGGATCGCGCCAGTTGCCGTGTCGGTTGCCGTGTCAGGAACAGTGGCGGGCAGCAGCGCTTCACGCAAGGTGGCGGGCATGTTCGGGCGGAGAAATCCGGCATCGGCGGGCAGGTCCTTGCCGGCAGGGCGGAGGGCATCCGCTCCCGGCCGGCGGCAACAGGCGGGCGGGTTTTCGGGGCGAGCTTAGCGCGGCCGGGCAATGCGCGGGAGGGCAAAACGGCAGGCCCCGCGACAAAGACGTGACCAGGCGGTAACCCGGACAATGCGCATGCCGCCCGCACTTCAGCGAATCTCGTAGGGGATCAGCCGGCGGTCGTTGCTGTCGATGGAGATCGCCCGGTTGAGCGGCGGCACCGAGCGCTGCGGGCAGGTCAGCCGCTCGCAGATGCGGCAGGACACGCCGATCGGCTCGAAGGCGGCCTCGCGGGCAAGGTCGAGATCGTCGCAATAGACGATGTCGCGGGCATGGGCGATCTCGGTGCCGAGCGCGATGGCATAGTGCAGCACCGGCCCGCTATGACCGCCGGACTTCTTGATCACATGGGCGGCGAGCGAGATGTAGCGCGAGCCGTCCGGCGTTTCGGCAAGCTGGCGGATGATCGTGCCGTGGCTCTCGAAGGCGCGATGCACGTTCCACAAGGGACAGGCGGCGCCGAAGCGGGCGAATTGCAGCTTGGTCGCCGAATGCCGCTTGGTGATGTTTCCGGCCCGGTCGACCCGGGCGAAGAAGAAGGGAATGCCCTTCAGCCGCGGCCGTTGCAGGGTCGACAGCCGGTGCGCCACCTGCTCGAGGCTCGCGCCGAAGCGGTCCGCGATCAGGTCGAGGTCGTGGCGGGTCTCCTGGGCGGTCGTCAGAAAGGCGCGATAGGGCAGGACCAGCGCACCGGCAAAGGCATTGGCAAGGCCGATGCGGGCGACCTGCGCCCCGTCGGCGGACTGGAAGCGGGCCCGCGCCAGCACCGCGTCGGCGATGTCGCCCGCCTCCATCAGCGCGACCTGGTGGGCGAGCTGGAAGACGATGGTCGATTCCGGCAGGGCCTCGTTCAGCGCCAGCCGCCGGGTGGCGGGATCGTAGCGGCGGATCACCCCTGCGCCGGCCTCGCCGCGCCGCCGCTCGACGGTGATGCCGTGGCGCTCCTCCAGATGCTGGGCAAGATCCCGGGCGAAGAGCCGGCCGGTTCGCGAGAGGCGCACCGACAGCTCCTCGGCGGCCAGGTCGAGATCGTGGACATAGTTGTTCTCGAAGTGAAAGAAGTCGCGGACTTCCTCGTAGGGGGTCGGCCGCGCCAGTCCCTCGTCGCGCACCAGCCGGTCGTCGAACCGGGCAAGCTGCTCGCCCATCTGCCGGTAGGCCTGATGCAGGCGCACCAGGGCGTGGGCGAAATCCGGGGCGTTCTGGCTGACCATCTTGAAATCCTGCAGGCCCGGCCGCGACCCGGCGAAAACCGGGTCGGCGAAAACCTCCTGCAAGGCGGCGATCAGCCGGTCATTGTCGTCCACCGACAGGGAGGCAAGGTCGAGGCCGAAATGCTCGCCGAGCGACAGGAGCACCGGCGCGGAGACCGGCCGCTGGTTGTTCTCCAGCTGGTTGACATAGCTGGTCGACAGGCCGAGCCGCTCCGCGAAATCGCGTTGCGTCAGTTGCGCGTTCTCGCGCAAACTGCGGATCTGGCGTCCGAGAAACAGCTTCTTCATGCCGGTCCGCTTCCGGTAGCGTGGGAAAGTTTGCAAATTTGCAAAAACGAATTTGCAAATAGATTAAATTCGCTTTGCGGCTTTTTCAACACTCCCGTGATGGCGGGAAAAGGAGTAGCCAACAGGCTGGCATTGCAGCGCAACATGACGCGCTGGCGAAACAAGACGTTCAGGAGGAACCGCCATGTTCGACACGGCCACCGCATCCACCCCCGCCCGCCGCCTTGCGCGCGGCCTCGCGCTCGCCTTCGCCGGCTCGCTGCTGCTGACGGCCTCCGCCAAGGTCAGCGTGCCGTTCTATCCGGTGCCGATGACGCTGCAGACGCTGGCGCTGCTGGTGCTCGGCTTCACGCTCGGCCCGCGTCTCGGCGCGCTTTCCGTCATCCTGTACCTGGCGCAGGGCGCCGCCGGCCTGCCGGTCTTCGCCGACACGCCCGCCAAGGGCATCGGCCTTGCCTACATGACGGGCCCGACGGGCGGCTACCTCCTCGGCTTCATCGCCTCGGCCTGGCTTGCAGGCATCTTCGCCGCGCGCGGCTGGACCCGCAGCCTGTGGCGCGCCCTGCCCGCCTCGCTTCTCGCCCAGGCCGTCGTCTTCGTCCCCGGCCTTCTCTGGCTCGGCGCCGTCATCGGCTTCGACAAGCCGGTCCTTGCCCTGGGGCTTTATCCCTTCATCATTGGCGGTATCGTGAAGTCGGCGCTCGCCGCGGCCATCGCCGTTGCGCTGGTGCGCGCCCGCGCCCGCTGATCGCGACACGACGAAAACGTCACCAGAGCCTGAAAGGCCGGCCATGCAGGAAATTTTGCAGGAACTGGAAAACCGCCGTGCCGCCGCGCGCCTGGCCGGCGGCACCCGCCGCATCGAGGCCCAGCATGCCAAGGGCAAGCTGACGGCCCGCGAACGCGTCGAGGTCTTCCTCGACGAGGGATCGTTCGAGGAATACGACATGTTTGTCACGCATCGCTGCGTGGATTTCGGCATGCAGGACACCTCGATGCCGGGCGACGGCGTGATCACCGGCTGGGGCACGGTGAACGGGCGCATGGTCTATGTGTTCTCGCAGGACTTCACCGTCTTCGGCGGCTCGCTGTCCGAGACTCATGCCCAGAAGATCTGCAAGATCATGGACATGGCGATGAAGAACGGCGCCCCCGTGATCGGCCTCAACGACAGTGGCGGCGCCCGCATCCAGGAAGGCGTCGCCTCGCTCGCCGGCTATGCGGACGTTTTCCAGCGCAACATCATGGCCTCGGGCGTGGTGCCGCAGATCTCGATGATCATGGGCCCTTGCGCGGGCGGCGCGGTCTATTCGCCGGCGATGACCGACTTCATCTTCATGGTCCGCGACACGTCCTACATGTTCGTCACCGGCCCGGATGTGGTGAAGACGGTGACCAACGAGGTGGTGACGGCCGAGGAGCTCGGCGGCGCCAAGACCCATACCAGCAAGTCCTCGGTCGCGGACGGGGCCTTCGACAATGACGTGGAAGCGCTGATCGCGCTGCGCCGCTTCATCGACTTCCTGCCCGCCAACAACCGCGAGAAACCTCCGGTGCGGCCGTTCTTCGACGACCCGGCCCGCGTCGACAACTCGCTCGACACGCTGATCCCGGACAATCCGAACAAGCCCTACGACATGAAGGAGCTGATCGCGAAGATCGCCGACGAGGGCGACTTCTTCGAGATCCAGGAGGCCTATGCCGGCAACATCGTCACCGGCTTCATCCGCATCGAGGGCCAGAGCGTCGGCGTCGTCGCCAACCAGCCGATGGTGCTGGCCGGCGTGCTCGACATCAATTCCTCGCGCAAGGCCGCGCGCTTCGTGCGCTTCTGCGATTGCTTCAACATCCCGATCCTGACCCTCGTCGACGTGCCCGGCTTCCTGCCCGGCACGACCCAGGAATATGGCGGCGTCATCAAGCACGGCGCCAAGCTGCTCTTCGCCTATGGCGAGGCGACCGTGCCGAAGGTCACCGTCATCACCCGCAAGGCCTATGGCGGCGCCTATGACGTGATGTCGTCGAAGCATATCCGCGGCGACATCAACTACGCCTGGCCGACGGCCGAGATCGCGGTGATGGGCGCCAAGGGGGCGACCGAGATCCTCTATCGCTCCGAGCTTGGCGATGCGGAGAAGATCGCGGCGCGCACGAAAGAGTACGAGGACCGCTTCGCCAACCCGTTCGTCGCGGCGGAAAAGGGCTTCATCGACGACGTGATCATGCCGCACTCGACCAGGCGGCGGGTCGCACGGGCACTGGCGACGCTGCGCAACAAGCAGCTCTCCAATCCCTGGAAGAAGCACGACAACATTCCGCTGTAACGGCGGCGCCGGCGCAAGGGGGAGCGACACCGGTCGGCATTTCTGGAGGCGTGGGATGACCACTTTGGACATTGACGAAAAGCAGCTTCAGGTCGCCGATGTCGACGTCACCGAGGCAACGATCGTCTTCAGGATGGCCGACGGGCGCCGCATCGAGGCGCCGCTGTGGTGGTATCCAAGGCTTCATGCCGCAACGCCGGAGCAGCGCCGCAACTGGCAGATCCTGCCCTTCGGCGATGCGGTCGGCTGGGAAGAGATTGACGAATATATCAGCGCCAAGGCCCTGATCATTGGCGGGGCCGCCCCCGGCGCCAGACCTCCTGCGGAGGCGGCGGAGTGAAGGCCTACTGCTCCCTTCCCATTCTCACCATTCTCCTTCCGGCCATCAGAGCTGCGTAGCAAGACGCCACGAACAGGACCGACAGAAACAATGATCAAGAAAATCCTGATCGCCAATCGCGGCGAGATCGCCTGCCGGGTCATCAAGACGGCGAAGAAGATGGGCATCGCCACGGTTGCCGTCTATTCCGACGCCGACCGGGACGCGCTGCATGTGAAGATGGCCGACGAGGCGATCCATATCGGCCCGCCGCCGGCCAACCAGTCCTACATCGTCATCGACAGGATCATGGACGCGATCCGCGCATCCGGCGCCGATGCGGTGCATCCGGGCTACGGTTTCCTCTCCGAGCGCGCCGAGTTCGCCGAACGGCTTGCAAAGGAAGGCGTCGCCTTCATCGGCCCGCCGGCCTCGGCCATCGAGGCGATGGGCGACAAGATCACCTCGAAGAAGCTGGCGGCGGAAGCCGGCGTTTCCACCGTGCCGGGCTACATGGGCCTGATCGCCGATGCGGACGAGGCGGTGAAGATCGCGGCGGAAGTCGGCTATCCGGTGATGATCAAGGCCTCCGCCGGCGGCGGCGGCAAGGGCATGCGCATCGCCTGGAACGAGGCGGAGACGCGCGAGGGCTTCCAGTCGTCGAAGAACGAGGCGAAATCCTCCTTCGGCGATGATCGCATCTTCATCGAGAAGTTCGTCACCCAGCCGCGCCATATCGAGATCCAGGTGCTGGCCGACAGCCACGGCAACGCGATTTATCTCGGCGAGCGCGAATGCTCGATCCAGCGCCGCAACCAGAAGGTCATCGAGGAGGCGCCCTCGCCCTTCCTCGACGCGGCGACCCGCAAGGCCATGGGCGAGCAGGCCGTGGCGCTGTCGAAGGCCGTCAACTACGCCTCCGCCGGCACGGTCGAGTTCATCGTCGATGGCGACCGCAATTTCTACTTCCTGGAGATGAACACCCGCCTGCAGGTGGAGCATCCCGTGACCGAGCTGATCACCGGCATCGACCTCGTCGAGCAGATGATCCGCGTCGCCGCCGGCGAGACGCTGTCGATCGCGCAGGACGACGTGAAGCTGAACGGCTGGGCGATGGAAAGCCGTCTCTATGCCGAGGATCCCTATCGCAACTTCCTGCCCTCCATCGGCCGCCTGACCCGCTACCGGCCGCCGCAGGAGGGGACGAATGCCGACGGCATCGTCGTGCGCAACGACACCGGCGTCTTCGAGGGCGGCGAGATCTCGATGTTCTACGACCCGATGATCGCCAAGCTGTGCACCTGGGCGCCGGAGCGCATTGAGGCCATCGACGCCATGGCCGATGCGCTCGACCGGTTCGAGGTGGAAGGCATCGGCCACAACCTGCCGTTCCTTTCCGCCGTGATGGACCATGCCCGCTTCCGCAGCGGCGCCATCACCACGGCCTTCATCGCCGAGGAATATCCGGACGGTTTCGCCGGCGTGATGCCGGACGGTGCGGATCTGGAGGCGCTGGTCGCGGTGGCTGCCGCCTGCACCCATTTCTCCGAGACGCGCGCGACCCATATATCGGGAGCGATGGACAATCACCGCCGTGTCGTCGGCGCCGACTGGACCGTGCTTGTCGACAAGGCCGAATATCCGGTCAGCGTCGAGCGGCAAGGCGAGGACAGCTATGTCGTCGGCCCGCGCGCGGCGGAAGGCGGGCTGGCGCTTTCCGGCGGGCTTGACGTTTCGCTCGGCGGCTGGCGGCCCGGTGCGGCCCTGATCGAGGCAACCGTCGGCGGACGCCCGGTGGCGATCAAGATCGAGCGCACCAACAAGGGCTACCGCATGCGCCGCCGGGGCGCCGACGTGACGCTCTCCTGCCTCACCCCGCGCCAGGCGATGGCGGCACGGCTGATGCCGGAGAAGATCCCGGCCGACACCTCGAAGATGCTGCTCTGCCCGATGCCGGGCCTCGTCGTCTCCATCGCGGTGGAGGAAGGCCAGACCGTCGAGGCGGGCCAGACGCTCGCCACCGTCGAGGCGATGAAGATGGAGAACGTGCTGAAGGCCGAGCGCAAGGGCGTGGTCAGGACCATCGCCGCCAAGCCGGGCGACAGCCTCGCCGTCGACGAGATCATCATGGAATTCGAATAGGGAGCGGGATCATGGCCGAGAAGAACACCGTTCGCGACTGGATGGACCTTGCCTCGAAGGAGCTGAAGGGCACCGACCCCGAGGCACTCGTCTGGCAGACGCCGGAGGGCATCCCGGTCAAGCCGCTCTACACCGAGAAGGATCTTGAGGGGATCGGTCACCTGGGCACGCTGCCCGGCTTCGAGCCGTTCCTGCGCGGCCCGCGCGCGACCATGTATACCGGCCGCCCCTGGACGATCCGCCAGTATGCGGGCTTCTCCACGGCCGAGGCCTCCAACGCCTTTTATCGCAAGGCGCTCGCCGCCGGCCAGCAGGGCGTCTCGGTCGCCTTCGACCTTGCCACCCATCGCGGCTATGACAGCGACCACCCGCGCGTCGAGGGCGATGTCGGCAAGGCGGGCGTCGCCATCGACAGCGTCGAGGACATGAAGATCCTGTTCGACGGCATCCCGCTGGAAAAGATCTCCGTCTCCATGACCATGAACGGCGCGGTGATCCCGATCCTCGCCAATTTCATCGTCGCCGGCGAGGAACAGGGCGTGCCGCGCGCGCAGCTGTCCGGGACCATCCAGAACGACATCCTCAAGGAGTTCATGGTCCGCAACACCTATATCTACCCGCCCGAGCCCTCGATGCGGATCATCGCCGACATCATCGAGTACACGGCGACGGAGATGCCGAAGTTCAACTCCATCTCGATCTCCGGCTATCACATGCAGGAGGCCGGCGCGACGCTGGTGCAGGAGCTCGCCTTCACGCTGGCGGACGGGCGCGAATATGTGCGCGCCGCGCTGAACAAGGGGCTCGATGTCGACGCCTTCGCCGGCCGCCTCTCCTTCTTCTTCGCCATCGGCATGAACTTCTTCATGGAGGCCGCCAAGCTGCGCGCCGCGCGTCTCCTGTGGTCGCGGATCATGAAGGAGTTCGAGCCGAAGAAGGCCTCCTCCCTGATGCTGCGCACCCATTGCCAGACCTCCGGCGTGTCGCTGGCCGAGCAGGATCCCTACAACAACATCGTGCGCACCGCCTTCGAGGCAATGTCGGCGGCGCTCGGCGGCACCCAGTCGCTGCACACCAACTCCTTCGACGAGGCGATCGCCCTGCCGACCGAGTTCTCCGCCCGCATCGCCCGCAACACCCAGCTGATCCTGCAGCACGAGACCGGCGTCACCCGCGTCGTCGACCCGCTCGCCGGCTCCTATTATGTGGAGAGCCTGACCAACGAGCTTGCCGAGAAGGCCTGGGCGCTGATCGGGGAAGTCGAGGCGATGGGCGGCATGACCAAGGCCGTCAATGACGGCCTGCCCAAGCGCCTCATCGAGGAGGCGGCCACCCGCCGGCAGGCCGCCGTCGACCGGGCCGACGAGGTCATTGTCGGCGTCAACAAGTACCGGCTGGAGACCGAGGACGACATCGACATCCTCGACATCGACAACAAGGCCGTGCGCCTGTCCCAGATCGCCCGCATCGAGCGGACCCGGCGCCAGCGCGACCCGCAGCGGACGGAAGAGACGCTGGCCGCGCTTCGCGAGGTCGCCCGCACGGGCCAGGGCAACATCCTGGAGGCGGCGGTGGAGGCGGCGCGCGCGCGCGCCACGCTCGGCGAGATTTCCGACGCCCTGCGCGAGGCCTTTGGCGACCATGCCGCCGTTCCGGAAGTGGTCAGCGACGTCTACGGGCCGGCCTACGAGGGCGAGCCGGAATACGAGACGCTGGTCCAGCGTCTCGACGATTTTGCCCGTTCCATCGGCGAGACGCCGCGCCTTCTGGTCGCCAAGCTCGGCCAGGACGGCCATGACCGGGGCGCCAAGGTGATCGCCTCCGCCTTCGGCGATATCGGCTTCGACGTGATCGCCGGGCCGCTGTTCCAGACGCCGGAGGAGGCGGCCGAGCTTGCGGTGAAGAACAAGGTGCATGTCATCGGCATGTCCTCGCTCGCCGCCGGCCACAAGACGCTCGCCCCGCAGCTGGTCGAAGCGCTGAAGGCGCGCGGCGCCTCCGACATCATCGTCATCGTCGGCGGCGTCATCCCGCGCCAGGACTACCAGTTCCTCAAGGATGCCGGCGTCGCGGCGGTGTTCGGTCCGGGCTCCAACGTGCTCGACGCCGCCCGCTCGGTGCTGGACCTCATCGCCGGCCGCCGCCGCAACGTGGCGTGAGGGGGGTGACAGCCTGCGTGCGGGCAGCGGCCTGAGGCCAAGGTGACGGCTGCGAGCCGTGGTCAGGAGCGAACCGACCGCCCGAGGGTGGAGGGTGACCGAGTGTCGGCCACGCCGCAACCCGCCCTGATTCTTCAGCACCACCGGCAACACGCCGGCCTTGCCTTCTTCTCGGACGTCATCCCGGCCGGAGCGAAGCGGAGAGCCGGGAACCATTGGCAACCCCGGCAGGCGCGACGGCTCTCAGCGGTCGCGGCAGGCGCGGAGCCCTTTGCCGCCCGTGCGTCGGAGTGCTGTGCAGCCTCCCGCGATCCTCACCGCCCCCGCTCTGGCGACGAATGGGCCTCGGGTCGCGCGATGCTTGCCCGGGGTGGCGACCGAGTGTCGGGTCCAGGCCGCACAGGCGACATCCGAAGCCTGCGGCGGTCGAGACGCGCCCCTCGCCTACCCCACCTCCGCGAAACGCACTTGGCCCCCGTTGAGGAAACAGGTCTTGCTGAACAAGGAAAGGTCGAGCGGGTTGGGAAGGCGGATGTCGGACAGGGCCGGCAGCGGCTTCACGGCCGGATCGTAGGAGCGGTCGATCTGCGAGACGAAGACGAGGATCGCGCCCGAGCGGCGCGCGAAGGATGCCAGTTCACGCATCTGCGTCTCGAGGTCGGGCGTGTCGCGGCGCTGGTCGAGGATCTGCAGGTAGTCGATCACCGCCAGCGTGCCGGACGGCATCGTCGCCAGCCGGGCAATGACATGCGCCGCGCAGATGCCGTCCGAGGCGTCGAGTTCGAAGCGCCCGCCAAAGCTGCCCGCGTCGGCGCCGATGGCGCTGAACCGCGCGGCGACGTCACGCTCGACATATTCCAGCGTGAAGAGGACGCTGCGCCCGCCCGCCTTCATTGCCTCGACGCCAAGTTCCAGCGCCAGCAGGGTCTTGCCCTCGCCGGGCCGCGCACCGACCAGCAACATGTCGCCGGGCGAAAGGCGGGGAAAGAGCCGCGCGGCCGGCGAGACGGACGCCGCCTGGCGCGCCAGCAGGCTCCAGCTTCGAAAGCCCTCGCGCGCGGCGATCCGGTCGAGCGCCGTGTGAAGGGGAATGTCCTGCTGCCGGGAGAGAAGCCGGGCCTCGCGCTTCAGGCGATAGAGAGGGGCGGACAGATGCATGTCGAAACCTCCTGTCACGAGCGGATCGCGCAGTCCCTCCTTGTGCCGTCACTCGTACAGTCGGTTGACATGTGAAGTCGCGCGCGCCCCGCATGCATGATGCTTCCCCGTCTGGAGGGAGGAGGCGCGGGCCACGCCGGAATCGCAGTCTAGCGCAGGAAGGCCTGCGCCCGGAAGCGCCATCGCCGTCTTCCCCTGAAAACACGAAGGGCGCGGGCCGCTCTCGCCGCCCGCGCCCGTTCTGGTGTTCCCGGCCGGCCTTGTCCGGCGGCCCCGCGCCCTGCCGGGCACAGGGCGGCTCGACCTAGAGCCGGATCTGGCCGTAGCGCAGCGCCTCGACCACCGTGTGGGTCTTGTTCGAGGCATTGAGCTTGGCGCTGGCGTTCTGCAGATGCGCATGCACGGTGCGCTGCGAGATCTCCAGCAGGCCGGCAATGTCGCTGGCCGTCTTGCCGAGCGCGGTCAGTTCCAGCACCCGGCGCTCGCGCGCCGACAGGTCGCCCGGACGCTGCACCGACAAGACGCCAAGCTCGATCAGCCGGCGGAAGGCGGTGTTGCAGATCAGCTCCAGATTGGACAGATCCACCGAGCTTGCCTCCAGATGCACGCCGCCGCCAAGCACCAAAGCCTGGAAGGGATGCGTCTCGGTCACCGGCGCGACGACGACGCGGGTGTCGGCGCCAAGCGAGGCAAACAGCTCGGAATGGCCGATATCGCCCGCCGTGACATCCCACAGGAACGCCCGGTTGCGCATCAGGCCGAGCATCAGGGCGCTGTCCTCGACGTCGATCTCGGCGCGCTCGATCCCGCCGGCGCGGTCGTCGGCCCAGCGGAAGCGATGCACGAGACCGTTGATCGGCCGGTTCGGCATCGGCAGGCCGGTGACGAGAATATGTGTCGCGCCCAGTCGCCTGAGCTGTGCCTCGACAATGTCGAGTACATGCTTGCTCGTCTGCGCTTCGGCGATCGCCGAAGCCTTAGACTGCATCTCCATCGGGTCGGCCATCTGTCCTGCCTTTCGTCCTGCCCGGCACCCAACCTCGGTCGGCTCGCCATCTTCGGTTGTCGTATCGTCCGCAACTTTCGCGACACCCGGGATGCCATTCGCGAAACCGGCCGAAACCGGCTTTCACGATCATGCAAAAACCCGGATGCACTCCTGCGTACGCGGTGCCCCCACCCCTGTTGAAAACCGTTAGGTCGCGCGCTTCAGTGATGCGCCGACCCACCGGCCTCCCTTTGCCGACCGTACGGTTTCACTCACCAATCGTTCGAATTCCGCCGATTCAGGCAAGCGCCGCAAAGCCGTCCCCCCGCAATCTCACCACGGAAGACATGACTTCTGCAACCCTCTGTTACCAATAGTTTTTACTGCAACGAAACAAAATGGGGGACAGAACGCGAATTCAGTGCCGTCCAGACGTTTCTTCAGTCGCTGCGCGACACAACGGGAGGACAATCCGCCTAAATCTCAGGTTGTCCTTGATTGGTATTATAGTCACGGTTCCAATTGACAGTAGAAATGATTCACAGCGCGCGCGCCGCGCCTTGCCGGGATTTGCCTCGCGGGCTTTCTCCCCCGTCGCAGGAATGCTATTGCGCTCAACGCAAGGTGCCGCGCCCGGCTGTTCGGCGCGGCTGTTCGGCCGCCAAGGGACCCAGAGACAAGATGACAGTGCACGCACGCCTCCTCCCCTCCCTGTTTGTCGCCGCCATGGTCGCCGCGTCCTGCTCGCCGACCGTCGATGGCGGCCCGGTGGCGGCGGTGCGCACCTCCAACGTGACGCTGGTGCAGATCACCGAGAGCGGCGCCGGCGGGCTAGGCGACGACACGCCCTATTCGGAAAAGGCCGTCGTGGCGGCACTTCCCGGCTTTACCGCCGAGGGCTTCCAGGCGGCGACCGAGGACAGGACGGAATGGGCGATCGGCGCCTTCAACTCCGACGGCTTCCAGGTGCTGCATGTCTACAAGGGCGACAGCGGCCGTATCCGCGAGGTGCACGGCGTCACCCATCACCTGCAGGGTCCCAATGGCGAGCGCATCGGCATGACCTTCGCCGAGATCGGCACGGCCCGCGGCGACTGCCGCGTCGGCCGCAACCTGTGGCGCGGCATGGCGATCTGCAAGGCACGCGGCAGCGAGCGCGTGACGCTGGTCTACGCGGTCTCGCAGTATCAGGGTCCGTTCGACCGCCTGCCGCCGGACGACCAGCTGCGCAAGGCGTCCATCCAGCGGATCATCTGGAAAGCCTCCTGAACCGCCTCTCCCCGACACCCGCCTGAGCCGGCACCGCCGTCCCGTTTCGGGACACAGGCGCCGGCATGCCCTTTGCGTTCCCCTCCTGATCGGGAGAGTGGATGGGCATGAAACGGGACTGGCAAACGTCGAAACTGATCCTGCCGGCGGCGCGGCGGCTGACACGCCGGGCGCTGTTCGGCGGAGGTCTGGCCAGTGGCGGCCTGGCGCTTGCCGGTCTCGTTTCCTCCCCACTCGGCCTTCGTCCCGCCGCCGCGGCCGTGCGCGTCGCCGACCTGCGCGGCACGATCGACGCGGCCGAGTTCGGCATCCGCCCGGGTGCCGCCGACGACCAGAGCAGCCTCATGCAGCAGGCGATCGACGCGGCCGCAAGCCGCGGACGGGCGCTGTTCCTGCCGGGCGGACGCTATACGGTCGCCAATCTCCGCCTGCCGTCGGGCGCAAGGCTTGTCGGCCTGCCGGGGCAGACCCGCTTCGACTACCAGGGCGGCGGCCATCTGGTCTTCTCCGAGGGCGCCAAGTCGGTCGGCATGGAGGGCATCATTTCGACGGCGACAACAAGCTGCTTGGCGAGTACACCCCGGCGCTGATGCATTTCGCCGATGTCGACGACCTCCTGATCGAGGGCTGTACCATTTCGGGCAGTTCCAAGACGGGACTGGCGCTCGACCGCTGCGCCGGCCGGATCACCGGCAACATCATCTCCGGCGCGCGCGGCGCGGGCCTGCGTTCCATCGAGGCGCGCGGCCTTTCCCTCACCGACAATCACGTGCGCGACTGCGCCAATGCCGGCATTCTCGTCTATCGCTGGTCGGAGGGCGAGGACGGCACCATCGTCACCGGCAACCGGGTCGAGCGGATCGCCGCGCGTGACGGCGGCACGGGTCAGAACGGCAACGGCATCAACATTTTCCGCGCCCATGGCGTCGTCGTGCGCGGCAACCGCATCGCCGATTGCGCGTTCTCGGCCATCCGCTCCAACTCCGGCTCTAACATCGTCATCGAAGGCAACTCGTGCCTGCGCTCCGGCGAGACGGCGATCTACTCGGAATTCGCCTTCCAGGGCGCGGTGATCGCCGGCAACCTTGTCGACGGCGGCGCCATCGGCATCTCGATCGCCAATTTCCTCGATGGCGGGCGGCTCGCGACCTGTTCAGGCAACGTGGTGCGCAATATCGCCGACACCGGCCCCTACCCGGCCGAGGTGCAGGGTTTCGGCATCGGCATCGCGGTCGAGGCCGACACGGCGCTCACCGGCAATGTGGTGGAAAAGGCCGCGCGCATCGGGCTGCACATGGGCTGGGGACCCTATCTGCGCGATGTCGCGGCGACCTCCAACGTCATCCGTGATTGCCCGATCGGCACCGCCGTGACGGTTGTCGAGGGGGCGGGGCCGGCGCTGATTTCCGGCAATCTTTATTCCGGCGCGACGCGCGGGGCCATTGTCGGCCACCGCTGGAAGGAGGCAGCCACCGGCGACCTGACGGCGCCGGGCGCGGCCGAGGCCTTCTCCCATCTCGCCATTCAGGGAAACATGGTGCGGTAGGGCAAGACCGAAGCCTCAGCCGGCAATGCCCCGCAGGGGCGCGAAGGCATCCGCGACGGCGCGGATGTCGCCGACATGGCGGCCTGTCCAGTTGCTCAGACGCGGCGCCAGCCAGGGTGCGAGGCCGGCGGTCTCGTCCTCGTCCTTGTCGATCAGCGCGTCGATGAGCGCCGCCATCATGGTTTCGGCCGCACGGGTCGCCCCGTCCTCGCATTTCAGCGCGATGCCGATGCCCTTTTCCGGGATCGAACAGGTGAAGACGCCCTCGGCCCCGGTCTTGACGAAGACGCGTCCCCGGAAGGTCCGCATCACCTCGGTGCAGAAGCGCTCGCTGCCGGCGACCATGAAGGCGTTGTCGACACAGGCATTGTAGAGGCGTTCAACCGCCTCGGCCCGCAGCGGGGAAAGGCCCTCGCCGGTGCCAAGCCGGGCAAAGGCAAGGGCTGCCGCCTCCAGCGGCATCGCATAGGTGGGGATCGAGCAGCCGTCGGTGCCGCGCGCCATGTCCTTCAGCGAGACGCCGGCCATTTCCTCGATGGCGGCCCTCACCTCGATCTGCACCGGATGGTCGGGCTCGACATAGCCGCGCGTCGGCGCACCAAGGGTCCGGGCAAGGCCCAGAAAACCGGCATGCTTGCCGGAGCAGTTGTTGTGCAGCGGGCACGGGGTGGCATCAGTCCGGTGAATGGCGGCGACATCCTGCATGCGCGCGGGCCACTGGCTGCCGCATTCCAGCGCGTCTTCCTCCAGCCCCGCCTTCAGCAGCATCACCCGCGCGGCGTTGACATGGATTTCCTCGCCATTGTGCGAGGCGCAGGCCAGCGCCAGCTCGGCCGGGTCGAGATCAAGCGCGTCGGCGGCGCCCGATTCGACCAGCGGCAGCGCCTGCAGGGCCTTGATCGCCGAGCGCGGAAAGACCGGACGGGCGGTGTCGCCCAGACCCGCGACCTTGCGGCCCGCGGCATCGACGATGGCGATGGCGCCGCGATGACGGCTCTCGACCGCATCGCCGCGCAGCACCTCGACCAGAACCGGATTGTCCATGGTCAGGCTCCTTCCGCCACGGCCTGGAGGGCAGGCCGGCGCGCGGCGATGAAGGCGGCAAGCCGCTCCAGCGCCACGTCAAGCACCTCGTCCTTCTTGCAGAAGCAGAAGCGGACGAAATTGGTCGGCGCATCAGTGACATAGAAGGCGGAGACGGGAACGGCGGCGACGCCCGCCTCCTCGACAAGCTGCCGGCAGATGTCGGCATCGGTGCCTTCGAGCCCCAGCGTGGAAACATCGCAGGTGAGGAAGTAGGTGCCCTCGCAGGGCAGCACGCCGAAGCCCAGCGCCGCCAGCCCGCCGGCGAAGCGGTCGCGCTTGGCCTGCATCTCGTCGCGCAGGCCGGCGAAATAGCCGTCGTCCTTGCCGAGCCCGTAGGCAACCGCCTTCTGCAGGTTCGGCGGGGTGGTGAAGGTGACGAACTGGTGCGCCTTGGCGATCGGGTCGAGCAGGTTCGGCGCCGCCGTGACATAGCCGACCTTCCAGCCGGTCAGCGAAAAGGTCTTGCCGGCCGAACCGATGCGCACCGCACGCTCGCGCATGCCGGGGAACGCGATCAGCGGCATGTGCCGGCGGCCGTCGAACAAAAGGTGCTCGTAGACCTCGTCGCAGATCGCATAGACGCCGTGCTCGTTGCACAGCCGCGCGATCGCCGCGAGTTCCTCTTCCTGGAACACCTTGCCGGCCGGGTTCATCGGATTGTTGATGAGGATCGCCTTGGTGTTCTCGGTAAAGGCGTCGGCAAGCGCGTTGAGGTCGAGCCGCCATTGCGGCGGCGTCACGCGCAGGCGCACCGGAATGCCGCCGGCGCGCTTCACCAGCGGCAGGTAGCAGTCGTAGAGCGGCTCGATGAGGATCACCTCGTCGCCGGGCTCAAGCAGGGCCAGCAGCACGTCGGCGAGCGCTTCCGTCGCCCCCGAGGTGACCATCACCTCGCTCTGCCAGTCGACGTCCAGATCGTAGAAGCGCTTGGCCGAGGCGGCCACCGCCTGGCGCAGTTCCGGCAGGCCGAGCATCGGCGGATACTGGTTGGGACCCGCCATCAGCGCATCGGCCGCCACCTGGCGCACATCCGAGGGCCCGTCCACGTCCGGAAAGCCCTGGCCGAGATTGATCGCCCCGCGGGCGATGGCCAGCCGCGACATGGTCTCGAAGATGGTGGTCGGAAGACCGGTAAAAACGGGATTGGTCGGCTTCATGATCTTCGTGCGTCCCCACATCACGGCAATTCTCCGGCCTTAGTATCTATTCCCTGACGCTGCGTCGAGTGCGGAAGCGCCCCCGCCCTCCCGAAGGGCTGAACCACGGGCGGGCGGAGGCGCATCGTCAATGCAGCCGACATCGGACGCGTTCCGGATTCACCGCACCAGGATGTTGCGGAACTGCCAGGGATCGCTTTCGTCGAGATCCTCGGCAAAGAAGCCCGGCCGCCCGTCAAGCGGCGTCCAGTCGGTGTAGTAGCCCTTCACCGGACCGAGATAGGGCCGCTGCACCTCGAGGCAGCGGCGATAATCCATCTCGTCGGCCTCGACGATGCCCTCGGCCGGGTTCTCGAGAGCCCAGACCATGCCGGCCAGCACGGCCGAGGTCACCTGCAGGCCGGTGGCGTTCTGGTAGGGCGCGATCTCGCGGGTTTCCTCGACGGAGAGCTGCGAGCCGAACCAGTAGGCGTTCTTCTCGTGGCCGTAGAGCAGCACGCCGAGCTCGTCGATGCCGTCGATGATCTCGTCCTCGGCCAGCACATGCAGGGTCTCCTGCATCTTGCCGGCGGCGCCGAACAGCTCGTGCAGCGACAGCACGGCGTCATTGGCCGGGTGGTAGGCGTAGTGGCAGGTCGGCCGGTAGACGACCTTGCCGTCCTCCTTCACCGTGAAATAGTCGGCGATGGAGATGGACTCGTTGTGGGTGACGAGGAAACCGTACTGGGCGCCCGGCGTCGGGCACCAGGTGCGCACGCGGGTGTTGGCGCCCGGCTGCTCCAGGTAGATCGCCGCCTTGCAGCCCTTCTTGTGCTTGCGGGCGTTCTTCGGCATCCACTTCTCGTGCGTGCCCCAGCCGAGCTCGGACGGCTGGAAGCCCTCGGAGAGGAAGCCCTCGACCGACCAGGTGTTCCAGAAGGCGCCCATGGGCTTCGGCTTCCTGGCGCGCTGGGTGTCGCGCTCGGCGATATGGACGCCCTTGACGCCGACCTTCTTCATCAGCTTGGCCCAGCCCTTGCGGCTGTTCGGCTCCTCGAACTTCGTGCCCGTGTCGCGGGCGATGTCGACCAGCCCCTGCTTGACGAACCAGGAGACCATGCCGGGATTGGCGCCGCAGCAGGAAACCGCCGTCGTGCCGCCCGGGTTCTTCTTCTTCTCCCGGCGCACGGTCTCGCGCAGCGCGTAGTTGGTGCGCGAGGCGCTGTCGGCGTCCTCGTCGAAATAGAAGCCCAGCCACGGCTCGACGACCGTGTCGATGTAGAGCACGCCCAGTTCGCGGCAGAGCTTCATCAGGTCCAGCGAGGACGTGTCGACGGAAAGGTTGACGCAGAAGCCCTGCCCCTCGCCCTCGGTCAGCAGCGGAGACAGCACCTCGCGGTAGTTGTCCGGGGTGATCGCGACCTTCTCGAACCTGTAGCCGCGATCATCGACGAGCTTGCGGTCGGCATCGACCGGGTCGATGACGGTGACGCGGGAGGCGTCGAAGCGGAAATGCCGCTCGATCAAGGGCAGCGTGCCCTTGCCGATGGAGCCGAAGCCGATCATCACGATGGGGCCGGAGATCGTGCCGTGCACGGGCCAGGACTTGGCGGCGGCGGCCGGAGCCGGAGCGGCGGCCGGCGCGGCGGCGGCCTTGGCCCTTGTGGTCTTCTTGCGTGCCGCCGGCGTCTTCGCTTCGGTCATGGCGGATGTCCTTCTGTCTGGGAAAAGCCTGCATGGGCGCGCTCGATGACGGGCCCACGCGAGAGCATAACGCCGGCCGGCCGCTTTCGCGACCGGCCGGCCCGGTTTCTATCTATGGGCGATCGGGGATGACCGTCAGATGACGTAGGAGCGCAGCGGCTCGAAGCCGTTGAACGCGACCGCCGAATAGGTGGTCGTGTAGGCGCCGCAGGCCTCGATCAGCACCTTGTCGCCGATCGACAGGCTGACGGGCAGCTCGTAGGGAGCCTTCTCGTAGAGCACGTCGACGCTGTCGCAGGTCGGGCCGGCGAGCACGCAAGGGGTCTTGCGGTCATCGTCCTTGTCCGTGCGGATCGGGTAGCGGATCGCCTCGTCCATGGTCTCGGCCAGGCCGTTGAACTTGCCGATGTCGAGGTAAACCCAGCGGATCTCGTCCTCGGCATCCGACTTCTTCGAGATCAGGACGACTTCCGCCTCGATCATGCCGGCATCGCCGACCATGCCGCGGCCCGGCTCGATGATGGTCTGCGGGATGCGGTTGCCGAAATGCTTGGACAGCCCGCGCAGGATCGCCTCGCCGTAGCGCGGCACGCCCGGAACGTCCTTGAGGTAGCGTGCCGGGAAGCCGCCGCCGAGGTTGACCATCGCGAGGTTGATGCCGCGCTCGGCCATCTCGCGGAAGATCCACGCGGCCGAGGCGAGCGCAATGTCCCAAGCCTCGACATTGGCCTGCTGCGAACCGACATGGAACGACACGCCATGGGCGACAAGGCCGAGGCGATGGCCGTGCTCGAGCACGCGCGGCGCCATTTCCGGCGCGCAGCCGAACTTGCGCGACAGCGGCCAGTCGGCGCCGGCGCCGTCGCACAGGATGCGACAGAAGATCTGGGCGCCCGGCGCGGCGCGGCCGACCTTCTCGACCTCCGCCTCGCAGTCGACCGCGAACAGGCGAACGCCGAGCTCGAAGGCCCGCGCGATGTCGCGCTCCTTCTTGATCGTGTTGCCGAAGGAAATGCGCTCCGGGCCGGCGCCGGCAGCCAGCGCCATCTCGACTTCGGCCACGGAGGCGCAGTCGAAGGAGGAGCCGAGGCTGGCGAGCAGGGCCAGCACTTCAGGAGCCGGATTGGCCTTCACCGCGTAGAAGACGCGGGTGTCCGGCAATGCCCGCTCGAAGGCGAGATAGTTATCCTGGACGATGTCCAGATCGACGACAACGCAAGGCCCGTCGCCTCGTCGCTGGCGGAGAAAGTTCTTGATACGCTCCGTCATGGCAGTCACCCGATGTTCCGAATTCCGGTCGCAAGCTTGCAGATGCGGAAACGCGTCCCACCCGCTTTGGAGACGGGAGAATGCGGACTGCATATGCAACGGTCGGGCATCGGACCCCCGTAGAATACGGGTCGTCGTTCGCCGTTCCGCGATTGCTGCCTTGGATTGGATCGGGGACCCCGAACCGCACGGCCGGCAATGATGTAACAAGTGCCTCTTCAGTGACCCCGGGACTTGGAAACCCGGCAGAGACCAAAAAAGCCCTCTTACGTCGTTGCTTTAAGCCGTCCGTTTTGCCGCTCTATTCCGGACTAGTCCGGGCCCTATTGAGCGGCTGCCACCTTTCGGTTGGACGACCACGGGCACGTGCGAATTTGGGCAAGCGACATATGAATCAAGCCGCCATCATAATCAAGAGAAAATTCGCATCCGGGAGCGCATTTTTTGCGCCTTGACGCGCATGCCCCCTTTTCGCCTCGCAAGTTCTGCCGATTGCGGCCGGCCTCACGGAACGATGATCGCATTTTTGTGAGGAAAGCCGGACGGCGGGACAAAAGGTCCCGCCGTCCGGCCTGCCAGGGCAATGAGGTCGATGCGGGGAAGCCGCGCCTCAGTTGCTGTCGTTGCCGCGCTTGCCGTGCTCGCCGCGACCTTCACCGCGCTCACCGCGATTCTTCTGGCCGTGCCAGCGCTTGCCGTCATGGCCGCCCATGCCGCGGCGCGGGCGGTCCTCGACCGACAGCGCGCCGTCCTTGTTGCGGTCCATGCGGGCGACGAGGCCGGCGAGCGGACGGGTTGCCTCGTCCTTCGTCACGGCGAGATCGCCGTCACGGTCGAGGCGCTGGAAGCCGCGCACCATGCGCGTGTCGGCGCGTTCCGCCCAGATCGTGGCGAACTCCTCGAGCGTCAGCGCCTTGTCGCCATCCGCGTCGGCGGCCGCGAAACTCGCGGCACGGCCCTGGCGGACCTCGTCGGCCGTGACGTTGCCGTCGCCGTCGGCATCGAAGCGCTCCATCATCCGGCCATGGCCCCGGCGACCGCCGCGGCGCTTGTCGCTGTCGTCATCACCGGCCCGCTCCATGCGTTCCAGCATGCGCTCGGCGCGGCGGTTGAACTCGTCTTCCGTCACCTTGCCGTCGCCATCGCGGTCGAGGCGCTGGAACCCGCGCACCCGCCGCTCGGAGAACTCCGTCGCATAGGCGACCTTGAATTCCTCCAGCGTGACGCTGCCATTGCCGTCGGCATCGGCGCCGGTGAACATGGCGTCCGCCTTGGCGTCGATCTCTTCCTGGGTCACCTTGCCGTCGCGGTCGGTGTCGAAGCGCTCCATGAACATGCGCACCATCTGGCCGCGACGCCCGTGATGGCCGCCGCGCTTGCCGGCATGCTTGCCCCAGTGCCCGCCCTGGGACGCCTGGTGCCAGCCGTGCTTGCCGCCACCTTCTCCGCGACCGCCACGATCGGCGAAGGCCGGCATTGCGGTGGTGCCGACGAGCGTTGCGGCAAGGGCGGCAAGGGCAATCTTCTTCAACATGGTCATCGCCAGGTCTCCTCTTGGGTTCAAATGCGATGACACCGAAATAGGGATCGCTTGTCGCAGAACTATGCCGGCCCGGGGGTGTTTGTGTCGCAAGCTGTGGCGGGCTCGCGACCGGTTACACCTCGATACAATTGCCGTTTCCGGTTCCGGCGCGCGGGCGATAAGACAGAATGAGGCTGAGCTGAAGGACCGGGCGGAACCCATGAGCGAGAACGGGGCACATATTCTTGTCGTCGACGATCACCGCGACATTCGCGAATCGCTGGCGCGCTACCTGCGCAAGAACGGGCTGCGCTCGTCCGTCGCCGATAGCGCCGCGCAGGCGCGCAAGTTCCTCAAGGCGGCGGCCGTCGACCTCATCGTCCTCGACATCATGATGCCGGGCGAGGACGGGTTGTCGCTCTGCCGGTCGCTGGTGGAAAGCGGCACCGTGCCGGTGATCCTGCTCACCGCCATGGCCGAGGACACCGACCGCATCGTCGGCCTGGAGATCGGCGCCGACGACTATGTGACCAAGCCTTTCAACCCGCGCGAGTTGCTGGCGCGCATCCGCGCCGTGCTGCGCCGCTCCTCGCAGGTGCCCAGGGACCGCGATCCGGTGGAGGCGGAAACGCTCGGCTTTTCCGGATGGCGGCTCGACGTGCCCAAGCGCCTGCTCACCGGCGCCGACGGCGTGGCGGTGCCGCTGTCGACCGGCGAGTTCCAGTTGCTCATCGCCTTCCTGAAGCGCCCGCGCATGGTCCTGTCGCGCGACCAGCTTCTCGATCTGACGTCGGGACGCAGTCCCGGTGTTTTCGACCGCTCCATCGACAACCAGGTCAGCCGGCTGAGGCGCAAGATCGAACCCGATCCCAAGTCGCCGGAACTCATCAAGACGGTCTGGGGCGGCGGCTACACCTTCACCGCCGAGGTTGAGGGCAACGACGCATGAACCGCTTCCGCCTTTGGCCGCACTCGCTCGCCGGCCAGCTCATCGCGCTGCTGCTGATCGCGCTCGTGGTCGCGCAGGTGCTGACCCTGTGGCTCTTCGCCGGCGAACGCCGGGTGGCCTTGGTCGAACTTGCCCGCAACACCATCGTGTCGCGCACCGTCTCGCTCGTGCGCCTGGTCGAGGACGCAACCGAGACCCAGCGCCCGGAAATGCTGCGCGCCATATCGAGCCGCTTCCTGTGGTTCTGGATCGATGAAACCCCGGCCCTTGGCAACACCGGCAAGGGCAAGACAGACAGGCGCATCGCCGGAATGCTGGCCGAGGAACTTGGGGCGGAGCGCGAGATTCGCGTCGACGTCTCCCATCGCCCGCCGGTGCGCGAGGCCCCGTCGCGGCGGCGCATCGATGTCGGCGAGCGCGACGGTGACGAAGACAGCCGGGCGGAGGACGGGCGGACGGATGAGGGGCGGCGGCACGGACGTGACCGCTGGCGCGATGCGCCGGTGTCGCTGACCTTGTCCGTGGGCCTTTCCGACGGTCTGTGGCTCAACGCTTCGAGCCGCTTCCGCGTGCCGCGCAACACGCTGCTGCCGGTGCTTGTCGCGGTGGCGCTGATGGCGGCGGCGATCATCGCCATCATCGCGCTGACCGTGCGACGCCTGACGCGCCCCTTGCGCGAGCTTGCCGCGGCAGCCGACCGGCTCGGCCGGGGCGAGGATGTCGAAGCACTGGCCGAGACCGGTCCGTCGGAGGTGCGCGGCACCATCCACGCCTTCAATGTCATGCAGGACCGCCTCACCCGCTTCGTGCGCGACCGGACCCGCATGCTCGGCGCGATCAGCCACGACCTCAGGACGCCGATCACCTCGCTGCGAATTCGTGCCGAGTTCATCGACGACGAGGAAAACCGCGAGAAGATGATCGAGACCCTCGACGAGATGCAGGGCATGGTCGAGGCGACCCTCGCCTTCGCCCGTGACGAGGCGTCCCGCGAGGACGCCGCGCGCACCGATCTGGGCGGCTTCATCGACGCCATCGCCGAGGATTACCGCGACATGGGCCGGCCAGTCGCCTTCGATCCGCCCGCGGAGCGCATCGTCGTGTCATGCCGCCCGCTCAGCCTGAAGCGGGCCCTGCGCAACCTCATCGACAACGCGGTGCGCTATGGCGGCGAGGCCGAGCTCTCGCTCCATGCCGGCGCCGGCTCGGTGCGCATCGCCGTTGCCGATCATGGTCCGGGCATTCCCGAGGATCGCCTCAAGGACGTGTTCGAACCGTTCGTGCGGATCGAGGAATCGCGCTCGGAGGAGACCGGCGGCATCGGCCTCGGCCTGTCGATCGCCCGCTCCATCGTCCATGCCCATGGCGGCACGCTGGATCTCGTCAACCGGCCGCAAGGCGGGTTGGAGGCGCGAATCACGCTCCCCGCCGACCGTCCGGCGCAGGCCTGATCCCCTCACGCCCGGTCCCGGGACATCGCTCCCAGGCAAGACCGACCTGCCGCTAGGGCAGTTCGCACGTTTTTCCAATGGAAAACCCAAAAAAAGCCTCGCCCGCGCCCGCAATGACGTTGCCTTCCTCAGGGTCCGGTCCCCATCATTGGAAACTGGCAAGGTTTTCCATGTTACATTTGCCGATACGTGAAGGATAGAACTCTCGACTGGCTCCGGGGAGGAGTGTTTTCGACTGAGTGAAAGCAGGAGACACAGGAGGTGGTCACCCTGTCGTCAAGAAACCGCTATATGTCCGCATCCGCAACACAGCGGGAGCGGCGCAGGACACCACGGGCGCAAGGCTCGATACCCGTCATGGTGGTGACCATGCGCGGTCCGATGCCCGCGAAGCTGACGGATCTGAGCCTCACGGGCTGCCGCATCCTGTGCTCGGACCTGCCGAAATTCGCGCTCAGCGTGCGGATTTCGGTCACCGCCTACGGACTGGAGTTGCGGGCAGAACAGCGCTGGCGGCGCGGCGAGGAGAGCGGCTGGCGTTTCATCTACAACGACCCCGAGCAGGAACGGCTCAAGGACATGATCTTCAGCGAGATCGAGAAACGCCAGACCGCCGAGACGATCGAGCAGCCCTACCGGCCCGGAGGCCGATAGGGGTCTTTCCCTTGGGCACCCTTGCAGGCGATCAGGCCCCGGCGAGCGCCTTCGCCTCGAGCCGGCGGGCATGCAGGACCGGCTCGGTGTAACCGGACGGCTGCTCGCGCCCCTTGAACACCAGGTCGCAGGCGGCCTGGAAGGCGACCGAGGCGTCGAAATCCGCGGCCATCGGGCGGTAGAGCGGATCCCCGGCATTCTGCCCGTCGACCACCCCCGCCATGCGCTTCATCGTCTCCATCACCTGGGCGTCCGTGCAGACGCCGTGGCGCAGCCAGTTGGCGATGTGCTGCGAGGAAATCCGCAGCGTCGCCCGGTCCTCCATCAGGCCGACATCGTTGATGTCCGGCACCTTGGAGCAGCCGACGCCCTGGTCGACCCAGCGCACCACATAGCCCAGGATCCCTTGCGCGTTGTTGTCGAGTTCGGCCTGGATCTCGTCGGCCGACCAGTTCGGCCGCCCGGCGACCGGGATCGACAGGATATCGTCGAGGCTGGCGCGGCCGCGCGCCTTCAGCTCCTGCTGGCGGGCGGCGACATCGACCGCATGATAGTGCATTGCGTGCAGCGTCGCGGCGGTCGGCGAGGGCACCCAGGCGGTCGTCGCGCCGGCCTTGGGATGGCCGATCTTCTGCTCCAGCATCGCCTGCATCAGATCGGGCATCGCCCACATGCCCTTGCCGATCTGGGCGTGGCCCGGCAGGCCGCATTCCAGGCCCACGTCGACGTTCCAGTTCTCATAGGCGGCGATCCAGGGGGCCTGCTTCATGTCGCCCTTGCGGATCATCGGGCCGGCTTCCATCGAGGTGTGCATCTCGTCGCCGGTGCGGTCGAGGAAGCCGGTGTTGATGAAGCACACACGGGAGGACGCCGCGCGGATGCATTCCTTGAGGTTGACGGTGGTGCGCCGCTCCTCGTCCATGATGCCCATCTTCAGCGTGTCGGGCGCAAGGCCCAGCGCCGCTTCGACACGTCCGAAAAGCCTGTCGGCGAAGGCGACCTCGTCGGGGCCGTGCATCTTCGGCTTGACGATGTAGAGGGAGCCGGCGCGGGAGTTCATCCGCCGGCCGCCGCCATTGGCGCCGCCGGTGCCGATGTCATGCATGGCGATCAGCGCCGTCATCATGCCGTCGAGAATGCCTTCCGGAACCTCGTTGCCGTCGCGGTCGAGGATGGCCGGGTTGGTCATCAGGTGCCCGACATTGCGCACCAGCATCAGCGAGCGGCACTTGACGACCAGCGGCGCGCCATCCGGCGCCGTATACGTGAAATCGCTGTAAAGCTTGCGCTCGACTGTCTCGCCGCCCTTCCGGAACGTCTCCTTCAGGTCTCCCTTCATGAGGCCGAGCCAGTTGCGATAGGCAACGACCTTGTCCTCGGCATCGACGGCGGCGACCGAATCCTCGCAGTCCATGATGGTCGACACCGCCGCCTCGAGATTGACGCTGGCAATGCCGGCCGGGTCGGTCTTGCCTGACCCGTAGTCGCGGTTGAGAAGGATCTCGATGCCGAGGCCATTGTTCTTCAGGAGCACGTGGCGCCAGCCGCCCTCGCCTTCGGCATGGCCGGCATACTGGTCCGGGCGCTTGAGACGGACCGGGCCCGACGCCGTCGACAGCTTGAGCTCCGTGCCGGCCTCGACATCGGTCAAGTCGGCCCATCGCGCGCCGTCGAGGGGCGCGGCCTCGTCAAGGAAGGCTTTTGCCCGGGCGATCACCTCGCCGCCGCGCGCCGGATCGTAGCCGCCGCCCCCCGGCCGGCTGCCCATCGCATCCG
This sequence comes from Stappia sp., assembly GCF_965276915.1. Classification (GTDB taxonomy): domain Bacteria; phylum Pseudomonadota; class Alphaproteobacteria; order Rhizobiales; family Stappiaceae; genus Stappia. The sequence goes on along the minus strand of NZ_OZ255709.1, from coordinate 2,296,492 downwards.
TTCCGTAGAGCGCGTCATAGAGCGAGCCCCAGCGGGCATTGGCCGCGTTCAGCGCATAGCGGGCATTGGTGATCGGCACGACCAGCTGCGGACCGGAGATCGAGGCAATTTCCGGATCGACATTGGCCGTGGTCACGGCAAAGGCACCGCCCTCCTCGACCAGGTAGCCGATCTCCTTCAGGAACGCCTTGTAGGCGGGCAGGTCGACCGGGCCGGGGTGGGCGCGATGCCAGACATCGATCTTCGCCTGCAGCGCGTCGCGCTTTTCCAAAAGCGCGCGGTTTTCCGGCGCCAGGTCGTGAACGATGCCGGACAGTCCCTGCCAGAAGGCATCGGCCGAGACCCCGGTGCCCGGCAACGCCTCCTGCTCGACGAAATCCCGCAGTTCCGTGGCGATCTTCAGGCCGGCAATCTCGATACGCTCCATGGCGTCAGCGCTCCTTCGTTCAATCCTGGCGAGAGGACGGGCGGCATGTCGCCGCCACCATCCTGAACCTTTTTGCGAAAACCGGCCGGATCGTCATGGAGATCGCAGGCCGGATCGGGTCGTCCCATCAAAGCGAAGCCCCTCCACCCGGTCAATCTGTCACAAATCGAAAAGACTTGATCCTTGAGGGAGACAATCGGGATCGTCCTTTGACAGGATGTCCGCCAGCAGGCGCGCCACGTAGCGCAACCCGGCGTCGCCGTCGCGGCGGCGATGCCAGGCAACATGCATGGGGAAACCCGGTACGGGCACGGGCGGCGCGAAGGTCGCCAGGCCGGCCGCCGCCGGCACGCAGCGCGACGGCAGCATCGCGATCAGGTCGGAACGGGCGAGCAGGTCAGGCACCATCTGGAAAGTCGGCACGACAACGCCGATCCGCCGGCGCAGCCCGTGCCCGGCCAGCACGGCGTCGAGCGGCCCGCGCGTATCGCCGCGTCCGGAGACGAGCACATGCGGATGGGCAAGCCAGGCCTCCAGGCTGAAATCCCGTGCCGCCGGGTGATCCGGGCGCATCGCCACCACATAGCGTTCGTTGAGCAGTTCCCGCCGCTGCAACTCGTCTTCAGCCGGCGGAAACACAGAGAGCGCCAGGTCGCTCGTGCCCGCGACCAGCCCGGCGCGCGCCGCATCCGCCCCCTGCCAGGGCTGCAGCACGAGATCGATGCCCGGCGCGGTGCGGCCCAGATGTTCCATCAGCGGCGGCATCAGCTGGACCGCCGGATAGTCGGCCATAACGATCCTCAGCGTCTGGCACAGATCGGCTAGCGGTGTCGGCGGCGGATCGACCAGCCGGGTGATCCCGGCAAGCAGGGTCTTCAACGGCGCTCGCAAGGCCTCCGCCCGCTCGGTACGGCGCATGGTGCCGCGCCCGCGCTCAAGCAGTTCGTCGGCGAACAGCCCCCGGCATCTTTGCAGCGCCGCAGAGACGGCAGGCTGCGTCAGGCCGAGCCGCTCCGCGGCGCGGCTGACATGGGCCTCGTCGAGCAAGGCGTCGAGGATCACCAGCAGGTTGAGGTCGATGCTTCGCAAATTCATACGATTTATAATAAGCTATATCTCTTATCGATTGGAGTAATTTCTCGAGCGCCCTCACCTTCCTTGCCATCGCAATGGAGGCGAAGATGACCCAGACACTGATCCTGCTCTTTCACCCCGACCTGTCGCGTTCTCGCGCCAACGCCGCGCTTGCCCGGGCAGCGCAAGCCGTGCCCGGCACCGACGTGATCGACATGCAGGCCCGCTTTCCCGCCGGGCTCGACATGGCGCGCGACGGAAAGGCCGAGGCCGCACGGCTGATTGCCGCCGAGCGGCTCGTCCTGCAGTTCCCTCTCCACTGGTACGCACCGCCGCCGCTCGTGCAGTCCTGGCAGGCCACCGTTCTCACCCGCATGATGTATCTGCTGCCGGATTCGGAAGGGGCGTGCCTTGCCGGCAAGCCGTTCAGGCTCGCCATCACGACGGGTGGCGCAGCCGATGCCTATCGCAACGGCGGCCGCAACCTGTTCCCGATCCCCGAGATGCTGGCACCCTTGCGCGCCACCGCCAACCGCTGCGGCCTCGCCTGGTCGAACCCCTTCGTTCTGCACGACGCCGACACCCTCTCGGAGGAGCAGCTGGAGGCCGCCGCGCGGACCTACGCGGCGGACCTTGTTGCCTGGCAGGCGGCATCCGTTCCCGTGCTCGCGGAGGCCTGAACCATGACCGACACCGTCCACGACACCCTGACCGACCTCGCGCGCGGCACGCCCGTCTGGTTCACCTTGTCCGGCCGGCTTCTGCCCGCCGCCCTTCTCGCCCAGTTCCTCACGGCCGGGCTCGCCCTGTTCGGCGAAACCGGCGACTGGACCGTGCATGCGGGCCTCGGGTCGGCCATCTCCCTGCCGGTCCTTTGCCTTGCCGGCGGCGCGCTCGCGATACCGCGGCTGCGCGGCTTCGGCTGGTGGGCCGGACTTGCCGCCCTGCTCTACCTGGTGCAGGTGGCGCTCGCCGCCGGCGAGGCCTCCCGCTTCCTCGCCTTTCACCCGGCCAACGGCGCGCTGCTCTTGAGCGTCAGCCTCGTGCTGCTCGCCAAGATCGAGCGGCGGCGGGCGCGGGTCCGCAAAGCGGCGACCTGATCCCGCACGACACTCCCCGCGGCGCCAGCCCTGCGCCACGCGCAATCCCCTTGCGCGCGGGCACGGCTTGCATCCGTTTGCACTATTGGTCATACGATAGGGCCAGCCATTCCCGTCGATGAACCGGCGCTCCAAACGCGCCGCGAACCGAGACCCCCAGCAAGACCGGACAGCGACCCGAACCGGCATCGGCCGCCGGAAATCGTCCTCGCCCGGCAGGTGAACCGACCGCCCCATGTCGCAACCAGGCTCCACCCTCGCCGCGCGGTTCTATGCACGGCCGATCCTGCTGCTGGTGCTGACCACGCTGTTCTGGGCGGGCAACACCATCGCCGGCCGGCTCGCCATCGGGGAGGTGTCGCCGCTCGCCGTCGTGTTCCTGCGCTGGGTCTTCGTCTCGGCGCTGATGGTGGCGCTCTACGGCCGCCAGGTCAGGGCCGAATGGCCGATGCTGAGGAAGCACCTGCCGATGATGGCGCTGATGGGCACCATCGGGCTGACCGCCTTCAACGCGCTCTTCTACATCGCCGCGCACAGCACCACCGCGCTCAACATGGGCATCCTGCAGGGTTCGATGCCGATGTTCGTGCTGCTCGGCGCGTTGATCATCCTGCGCACTCCGGTCCGGCCCTTGCAGGCGCTCGGCGTGCTGGTCACCATGACCGGCGTCGTCTTCATCGCCAGCCAGGGCGATTTCGCCCGCCTCGCCGAGCTCAAGGTCAATCCCGGCGACGGGCTGATGATCGCCGCCTGCATCCTCTACTCGCTCTACGCGGTGCTGCTGCGCAACCGGCCGGCGGTTTCCGGCATGGTCTTCTTCACCGTGCTGTCGGTGATCGCGGCGATCGTTTCCGTGCCGGTCTTCGCCTTCGAGTTCGTGCAGGGCACCGTGCAATGGCCGACCCCGAAGGGTTGGCTGGTCGTCGCCTATATCTCGATCTTTCCCTCGTTCCTGTCGCAGATCTTCTTCATGCGCGGCGTCGAGCTGATCGGACCCGGCCGGGCCGGCGTCTTCATCAACCTGGTGCCGATCTTTTCCTCGCTGCTCGCCGTCATGCTGCTCGGCGAACCCTTCCATCTCTATCACGCGCTCGCGCTCGCGCTGGTGCTGGTCGGCATCGCGCTTTCCGAGCGCAAATCGCGGACCGCGGCGCCCGTTACCTGAGGCGCCGCGCCGCCTCGCCCCGGCAACGTCACGTAATCAACACCGAATATCGGCGAAGTGCCGCAAGGCCGTCGCGCATTTGCCGAAATGTGGCAAGATAGACGAGCCATGCAAGCGCCCCTGTTCATAGCCGCGATCGCCGGCCTGCTCGTCGTCATCTCCCTGATCCAGCCGCTGGCGCGGCGGCTCAGGGTGACCTCCTCCGTGCTGCTGGCCCTTGTCGGCATCGGCATCGGCGTGCTCGCCTCGTGGCTGCTCTACACGCCGCGCACCGACGCGTTCAACGACATCGCCGCCGTCTTCGTGAACCTGCCGCTGAACTCGCAGGGCATTCTCCACCTGTTCCTGCCGGTGCTCCTGTTCCAGACGACGCTGACCCTCGACATCCGCCGCATGGCCGACGATGCCGGCGTCATCTTCGTCATGGCGGTGGTCGCCGTGCTGGTCGCCACCGCCTTTATCGGGCTGGCGCTGCAGCCCTTCGCCGGCGTGTCGCTGATCGCCTGCCTGCTGCTCGGCGCGATCGTCGCCACCACCGATCCGGTCGCCGTCGTCGCCATCTTCCGCGACATCGGCGCGCCGGCCCGCCTCGGCCGCCTGGTCGAAGGGGAAAGCCTGCTCAACGACGCCGCCGCGATCGCCCTCTTCGTCATCCTGCTGGATGCGCTGACCGGCGGCGAGGCGCCGACGCTCATCGGCGGCGTCGAGCTGTTCCTGTGGAGCTTTTCCGGCGGGATGGCGCTCGGCTATCTCGGCGGCCAGGCGATGGTCCGCCTGCTGCCGCTGGTGCGCGACTTCCGCCTCGCCCAGGTGACGCTGTCCGTCGCCATGCCCTATCTCGTCTATATCGTGGCGGAGAATTTCGTCGACGTCTCCGGCGTCGTCGCGGTGGTCTCCGCCGGCATCCTGATCAATCTCGCCGGCCCCTCCCGGGTGACGCCGGACGGCTGGACGTATCTCAACGACGTGTGGGAACAGATCGCCTTCTGGGCCTCGTCGCTGATCTTCGTGCTCGCCTCGATCCTGATCCCCAAGCTGCTGGTGGATGTCGGCTGGGAAGATCTCGGGCTGCTCGCCATCGTCGTCGTGGCGGCGCTGGTCGCCCGCGCCGTGGTGCTGTTCGGCGCGCTGCCCCTGATGAGCCTCTTGCGCCTGTCGCAGCCCGTCAGCACCCCGTTCAAGACCGTCATCCTGTGGGGCGGCATGCGCGGCGCGATCACCCTGACGCTTGCCCTCGGCGTCACCGAGAACGCCGCGATCGACCCGCAGGTGCAGCGCTTCGTCGCCGTGCTCGCCACCGGCTTCGTGCTGTTCACGCTGCTTGTCTACGGCACCACCCTGAAACCGCTGATCAAGGTGTTCGGGCTCGACAGGCTGACACCGCTCGACAATGCGATGCGCTCGCAGGTGCTGGCGCTGGCGCTGGCCAAGGTGCGCGAAGGCGTCGCCCGGGTGGCGGCGAACTACAACATCGCCCCGGCGGCGGCGGAGGAAACCGACCGGCGCTACCGGGACCGGCAGACGATCGCCTCGGGCGCCGCAAGCGCCTCGCAGGAGATCCTCGACCGGGACCGGGTCACGGTCGGCCTCGTCTCGATCTCCAACCGCGAGCGCGAGATCGTGCTGCGCCATCTTCGCGAGCGCACCGCCTCGATCCACACCGCCGAGGATCTTCTGGCCAAGATCGGCCGCATCGGCGACCGGGCGCGCGCCGGCGGGCGGCTCGAGTACAACCGTGCGGCGCGCGAATCGCTCGCCTTTCCGCGCACCATGCGGCTGGCGCAATGGTGCCAGCGCCGCCTCAAATACGAGGGCTGGCTCGCCCGCCTTCTGGCCGACCGCTACGAGATGCTGCTGCTGGGCCGCATCGTCATCGACGAGCTGGTCGCCTTCACCGACGACAAGATCGAGCCGCTGCTCGGCAACCGCGTCGCCGAGATCCTCACCGAGATCCTTCTGCTGCGGCGCGAATCCACCACCACGGCGCTGGAAGCGCTGCGCCTGCAATATCCCGACTATGCCGACAGTCTCGACCAGCGGTTCCTGCTGAAGGCGGCGCTGCGGCTCGAGGAAGACGGCTACCGGGCGCTGCAGGCACAGAACCTGATCGGCTCGGAGCTCTATTCGAACCTTGCCCAGGAGGTCCATGCCGGCCGCGACGAGGCGGACCGGCGCCCGCATCTCGACATGGGCATGCGCACCGAGGAACTGACCGCCCAGCTGCCCCTCTTCCGCGACCTGCCCGAGGACCGGATCCGCGCCATCGCGCGGCTCATGCGGCCGCGTTTCGCCGTGCCCGGCGACAGCCTCATCCGCAAGGGCGAACGCGGCGACACCGCCTATTTCATCTCCTCGGGTGCTGTCGAGGTGTCCACCGACACGATGCGCATCCGGCTCGGCCGCGGCGACGTGTTCGGCGAGATCGCGCTGGTCACCGGCGAACCGCGCACGGCGGATGTGCGGGCGCTCGGCTATTGCAACCTTCTCGTCCTGTCGCGCTCGGAGTTCAGGAGCCTGATGGACAAGGACCCGGCGCTGGAGGCCCATATCGCGGAGGTCGCGCACGCGCGTCAGCGCATGAATGCGGAGGCCGAACCGGAACGCGACGCGCCGACCGGCCGGCTGGCAGGCACCGGACAGGAGCACGGCTGACCAAGCCTTGCCCGGCACCTTGCGCCAGGCCGCGTTGCCTCCCGCAGGGACAACCGCCCTACCGTTCGGAGAACGGCCCCTCGTCCGGCGGTGCATCGCCGCGCCCGCCCGCCGGAGCCCTGCCCTGTCCGTTCCAGGACTGCAGCCGCCGGTAAAGGGTCGAGGGGCTGACCTTCAGCGCCTGGGCGGCACGCGGGATGTTGCCGCCGCAGAGCGAGATCGCGCTCTCGATCGCCTCGCGGATCACCGTGTCGAGGGGCCGGATGTCCGGCCCCGCCTCGCCGCGCATGGCCGCGCCGTTGCCGGCCTGCGCATCGGCCGGGATCCCCGTCACTCCGACGCCCGCAGGGGATACCGCCGGAACGGGCACCGGCGGCGGGATATCGGCCTGGCCCTGCGGTTGCGCCGGCAGCATTCCCGCCTCCATCAACTCGCCGTCGTTGAGCACCACGGCACGGCGGATGGCGTTCTGGAGCTGCCGGATATTGCCCGGCCACGCGCAGGCTGCCAGCGCGCGCTCGCAATCGGCCGTGAAATCGCGGAACCGCTTGCCGTCCTCCTCGGCGAACTGGCGCAGGAAATGGCGGGCGATCAGCACCGCGTCGCCGCCGCGCGCGCGCAGCGGCGGCAGTTCGACCGGCATGACATGCAGCCGGTAGTAGAGATCCTCGCGGAAGCGGCCGGCGGCGACCTCCGCTTCCGGATCTCGATTGGTGGCGCACACGATGCGCACGTCGACGGGCCGCATGTGATCCTCGCCAACCCGGCGCACCGCCTTTTCCTGCAGGACGCGCAGCATCCGGGTCTGCAGGTCGGGGTCCATCTCGCAGACCTCGTCGAGAAACAGCGTGCCGCCATCGGCGGACAGCATCGCGCCCTTGCGCTCGCTCACGGCGCCGGTGAAGGCGCCGCGGGCGTGGCCGAAGATCTCGCTTTCCTGCATGCCGCGCGGGATCGCGGCGCAGTTGATGGAAACGAGCGGCCCCGCCGCGCGCTTGCTCAACGCATGGATCGCATGGGCGCAAAGTTCCTTGCCCGTGCCGCTTTCGCCGGAAATGAAGACAGTGGCGCTGGTGGGAGCGGCGCTGCCGATCAGGCGGTAGACGGCCTGCATCGCCGGCGAACGGCCGATCATGCCCTCGAAGCCGTCCGCGCCGATCTCGCCGCCCAGTTCCTCCAGCCGGCTGGCCAGTTGCAGCCGGTCGAGCGCGTTGCGCACCGTCACCCGCAACCGGTCGGCGGTGAAGGGCTTCATGACAAAGTCGAAAGCCCCCTCGCGCATCGCCTCGACCGCGATGTTGACGGATGCCTTGCCGGTGATCAGCACGACCTCGCAGGGCGCACCGCGCGCCTTGATTCGCTTGAGTACATCGAGACCGTTGCCGTCCGGCAGGTTCACATCGAGCACCACCACGCCGGGCGCATGCGCTGCCACGTGCTCCATCGCCTCCGCGCCGGTCGTGACAACATGGACCTCAAGGTCCTGCGGTGCGAGATAGGCCCTGTAGGTCTCGGCAAGCGCGCGCGCGTCCTCGACCAGCAGGACACTGGGCTTATTCCCGGTCATGCGTGCCAGCAACCACCCCTTCTGGCGCGCCGCGCAGGTCTGGCCTTCGCCAGCACCGGGCGACGCGATCATGGCCGGCGGCAGGTTTCCAGCATCCGGCCCTGGCGGCTCCGACATCCAGCGGTCAGCAATGGTGCGCATGCCTTTCCACACGCACCCCGACATCGCAGCCAGACGCCAGATTACGGCATCCGGTGCTTGCGTAAAACCGGAAGATGCGCCCCTCTTCCCCAACCTTCGGACGGGCGGTGCGGCCCGGCAAAATCTTCCGTTGAGTTACTTTCGCGGCTCCCGGTGCCCGAAAGCCCCAATCTAGTACTTTCCCGCAGTATCGAACGGCTCCCACCTGCTCCGGGTATCGTGAATTGTATTTAGGTTGTATTTTCGAATTTATACAAATAGCCGGTTGACGCTTTGCCCGGTCAATCTTCTAATTCACATGCTGGGAATCTTTTCGTTCACGGCTTTTGGGCGCCGAACACTGCCACTCGCCGTCGAGGCCGGTGGGTGGCGGGCAGTGCGGATTACATGACGGGGCTCCGGCAAGAGGCCGGAGGGCGTTCATGCGGCGCGTCTTCTTCTCAAACCGGTACGGGGCAAAACATGACTGACGAACTGGCAAAAATCGACATCCACGATCACAAGGCACTGGGACAGCTAGTGGCAGACTACGCCACGGGCACAAAACCCTGGCCGGAGACGCTTGCCGCACTGAAGAGCGAACTGGCGGGAATTGCCACCGTCCCCGATCACCTCAAGGCGCTGCAGGTGATCCAGCCCTCTGAAGAGGTCCTGCTGCTGAGATTGCCGCCGCGTCGCATGATCGAACAGTCGCTTGAGAACTACTCGACCGGCGACGGGGCCACCGGTCCCTATCCGCTGCCCGGATTCTACGACGATGGCGACACGCTTTCCAACAGCGACTTCCTGCTCCACAGGGTTGCCGACTATACGATCGCCGTGTGCACCTGAAACGACGGCTTGCCGGCGGGTCCCTGGCCCGCCGGTCTTTCAGTGCGGCGTGTCCGGCGGCGGCGCCAGGTCGTCCGGAAGGGGAATTCCGGCAAGGGAAAGCCCGTGACGCACGTCGTCCCAGGTGCGCCGTGAACTGATCGGAAAGCAGTTTCCGATCCAGCGGCCGATCTGCGCATCGTCCGGCTTGTCCGGCAGGATCCAGCGCTCGACGATACGCTGCTTGAGATGTTCGGCCTGGGCCTGCGCCTCCTCGACCTCGCCAGTCAGGGCCAGCGCGGTCACATACCAGGCCTCCACCCCCAGATAGCCGTCGCTCAGATAGCGGAATGCGGAAATCGACGCCCGGTGATCGCCGCAAAGGCACATGATCCCGACGAAGTAGCTCCAGTGCAGCGGCGAGGTCAGCAGGCCGCTGTCGCGGTGGCGATAGGCAATCCCGGCCGCCTCCTCCCGGTAGCCGTAATAGGCAAGGCCGTGCGCCGCCGACAGGGCCGTCCAGGGATCGTTGGAATTCAGCTCGAGCGCCTGCCGGTGCTGCGCCTCCGCCTGCTCGAAGCGCCGCTGCAGGGCCAGTGTCCAGGCGGAGCACAGATAGGCCCGCGAATCGAACGGATCGAGCGTCAGCGCGCTGCGCGCCAGCCCGGCCGAACGCTCCAGCATTTCGGGGGTCTGCACCTGACCGGGAAAGACGATGTGGCGCGAGTTGATGATCTGCGCCAGGCTTGAATAGGCCGGGCCGAAACGCGGGTTGTCCTCGATCAGTCCCGACAGGATCTCCTCCGCGCGGTGCGTGTTCTCGATCTTCCATGTGTAGTGCAGCCGCTGGCCCATCAGCAGGCGGTCATACTGGTCGAGCGAGGCATCGGGCATCCGCGACATGTTGGCGAGGCGCTCGGCGGAAATGTTGACGTTCATCGCCAGCGCGATCTCCGCCACCAGCAGCGACTGGCGCGAGAACAGTTCGGAGATGCCGACATCCGAATTGCGCCCCCAGACATAGGCGTTGGTGCGCGAGTTCTTCACCGTCACCGAGTAGGACACCGCGTGCTGCGAGCGCATGGCGCTGATCGAGACGCGGTAGATCGGTGCCGCCGAGCGCGACAGTTCCTCGGTCACGTCGTCGGCGACCGACCATTCCCGGAACCTGACGAGGCGGGAGATCAGGTCATGACGGAACACCTTGGCCAGGCGCACGTCGTCATCGGCCTCGGTGATCTGCAGGATCTGGTCGACCACGATCACGGGGTTCACGGGCCGAACGGCCGGTTCCGCCTTCGCCTCGCCACGCGCGTCGCCCGCGGCCCGCACCTTCCCCTCCGCGCCCGCCCCGTCGGCAAGACGGGTCTGCTCGCGTTTCAGCCACTCGGAGAAATTGCCGAGCTTGATGTCGACAATGAGCGACTGGGTCTCGCTCGAGGGCTGGGTGTCGAACTCCTCCTCCAGGATGTTCCAGAGATCCTCGTAGGCCCTGAGCGCGGCGGTGAAATCGCCGCTCACCGCCCGCGAGGTCATGAAGGCGCGGCAGGCGGGTTCGTGCGTCGGGTCGAGGTTGAGCAACGCCAGCGCCGCTTCCTCAATCGACCGCCAGTCGCCCGCGCCAAGCCGAATCATCGGCTCTAGGATGCCGCGCAGCTGGTCGTGGAGCTGTTGCCGGCGCACCCGAAGCCAGGCGGTGAACGGCTCGGCCAGCATCTCGCCGCCCTCGAACAGGCGCTCGGACAACCGCTTCTCGCGCAGCAGCCGCCGGGCGACGGTGCCGCCGGGCGCCAGCAACGCCTCCACATCCGTTTCCACGCGGGAGAGATCGAGGCTGATATTGATCTTGTCGCTGTCCAGTCCGTCGAAGCCGGCAGCCTCCAGATTGCGGCGCAGAATCAACAAGGTCTGCCGCAGGGAGGAGCGGGCGTGATGCTCGGAACTGTCTTCCCAGAAGAGGTTCGCCGCCATCTCGCGCGACAGGCGGCCATCGCCCGTCAGGCACAACCGGGCAAGAAGGCCCTCCGCCTTGCGCGAGCGGAACGAAACCGGCCGGCCGCCGACCTCGAAGCGGGGAACCCCGAGAATCGAGGCGTGCAGGCGCGCCCGCGAGGCGGGGTCGGCCGGCCCGGAGCCGAACCTGTCCTGGTTCCCGATATCGTCCACCTTGCCCCAACCCCCTTGCGCATCAAGACCTTAGCCGGCCAGTCCCTCTTGCCCCAGAAGAAAAGATTTGCGTCTCAAAGGGTTTGTAAAAAAAATCAGTAGAGAGGCGGGTGTGTCCGCCCGCCCCGGACCGTATCATGCGCGGCGCATTGGCGCGCGAGCCTTGCTGTGATGATACGACCCGGATCGGGTTGCAAGCCCGGAACGAGTACCCGCGCCACGTTTATTCCCAGATTGGCACGGGTGAGATCGATTGACAGTACGGGGAACCCCGCATGGAGCAGGGCCGCGAGCGGATCCGCGCCCGCGTCTTCCCGCTCCCCCGCGTGCGTCGCGTCCGCTGTTTCGGCGGCGATTCCGGCCGGTTGCAGGATCGGCCAGTCATGCCGCACGTGCGCGCGCCTTGCCAGATGGATCCGGTCCGTGTCGTTGAGCGCGGCCTCCCCGGCCTCCGCCCGCTTGGCATCGACCAGCCTGTCGGCCAGTTCGATCTGCATCAGTTCCTGCAAGGCCGCGGACAGGGCTCTTGCGCGCGTGCCCCGCGCCGCGAAGCCGTAGGCAAAGCCGCCGCCGGAGGCATCCACCGAGAGGGCCGCGGCCACGGGAATGCCGATATCGGTGGTCAGGTCGAGGAACCATGTCCGTCGCTGCGTGCGGCCGCAGCGCCAGGCCGTCAGGCATCCTGAGATCGCGGCTTCGGCCAGCGTCTCCTGCGCAAAGCCGCGCGCGCGCCGGCCACCGCGCCACCACAGCGCGACCGCATCCCGCTCGATCCACTCGAACAGCGCATGCCGGCGCGCCGACGCCGCGTCGCGGCCGGCGGCGACGCCAAGCCCGGGCGCGAAGGGGACGGCGCTCGCCGGACCGCTGTCGCGGCGCCGCCAGACAAGGCTTGCGGGCAGCCTCACATCGACATCGCGCGCAAGGTCGCGGGCAACCGCCTCCCCCTCCGGCGCCCGATCCGCCTCGCCGGCCGGTGCCTCCCCGACCAGTCCGGCGAGCAGTGCCGCCGGCAGCGCGGCTTCCGCACCGTTCGCGCTTCGGGCCCGCGTCTCGTCCTCGCATTCGAACTGGCTGGCGAATTCGGCCGCTTCCGCCACGCAGGCACGGAAGGCGGCAAGCCGCGTTTCGCCCATGCCGGAAACGGACCCGCGCGCCGGCGCCAGCGCGCCGAAGGCGGACGCGGTCGCCTGGGCGCCAAAACAGAACAGGCCGGGCGCATCGGGCACCGGCAGCTCGAACAGCCGGTCGAGCCGGGCGGCGGCGGACAACAGGGCGGCGAGATCGGGATCGCCCACGGGCACTCCGCCCGCCCCCTCGCCCAGATAGGCGAGGAAGGCACCCACCCGCCCGTCGCGGTCCGCGGACAGCCCGCCAGAGGCCACCGCATCGCCTGCCAGCCGCAAGGTCTGTCGCGTCTCCTCGCGCATCCGCATCCTTCCCCCGAGCCGCCTCCCGCTCATTCCCCGTTCCGCTGCGGCACTGCCGCGATCCCCGGCAATAACGCCCTGCCCAAAAGATGAGCGGAAAAATCACGGACAGATAACGCTAGCTGGTGTTGTATCGGAAAATCAAACGGATGGGGGACACGGCACGCTTGCCAGGCACGAGATCGCGTGCCCGAAGCATGACGGAGCAGGTTTGATCTCCCCCGGCTGACGAGCGGATGTTCGATGGACGATCCGTACCGGTTTCCCGGCGTGAACCCGTTTCACGCCGCGCGCACGGGGTGCGCGGCAGGCGTTTCAGGAGTGCCCTCGCGGCACCTTTTCGAACGGCATCGCCGTATCGAACCGGAGGTTCGCCCCTCCGGACAGGTGATGCGAGACACATGCGGACCATCCAGGCTTGTTTTCAGGCTTCGGATCGCACGTGACCCAACTGGGCCGGGTCCTAACCCGATCCGGCCCATTTTTCGGCGAGCGCTTCGCCGGACGCGCGGTTGGCGGCCTCTGGACGGATCTGCGACAGTCTTTCGGCCGATCGCCGCATTCGCGATCGCGCCCAACGGTTTTTCGGCGCCTCGGCGTCAAAATCATAGGCCTGGCGGCAGCAGGAAATTGATACAGGCATAGTCCAGAGGGTTTCACACTGAAACGCCGCCCATTCGCGCCTGCACGCGGATGGGCGGTTTTTCTTTGTCCGCGACCCGGCTCCCGCGTCCGAAGTCAAAAGAAAGGCCGGAGCCTTTCCGGCGCCGGCCTTGAGTGGATGGAGATGGTGCAGTCCCGGATGTGCCTCCGGGCTTTCCGCCGGAGCGGCGCCATGACCGCCGGCGGGGCGCCGGCCGGACGCCGGGGTACTCCGAAACGAACGAAAGGCCGGGAACCGGATCAGGCCTGCTTGCGTCGTTCCTGCGCGCAGGTGCGGATCTCGGCGAAGAAGTCCCGCACCTGTTCGGAAATCTGGGAGGACTGGCTGCGCAGCGATCCCGACACCTGGAGGAAGTCCTCGGCGGCGTGCTCGGTCTTCTCGATGGCCTCGTTGACGCCGCTCACATTGCGGGTCAGCGTCAGCGTGCCCTGGGCCGCGTGCTGGACGTTCATGGAGATCTCGCGCGTCGCCGCGCCCTGCTCCTCCACCGCGGCGGCGATGGCCGCAGTCAGCGTGTCGATCTCGCCGACCGTCGAGGCGATGGAGCCGATCGTGTCCACCGCCCGGGTGGTCGCCCCCTGAACCTCGGCAATCTGCTTGGCGATGTCCTCTGTCGCCTTCGACGTCTGGCTGGCGAGCTGCTTCACCTCCTGGGCGACGATCGCGAAGCCGCGGCCGGCATCGCCCGCGCGGGCCGCCTCGATGGTCGCGTTCAGCGCCAGGAGGTTGGTCTGCTCGGCAATCGCCTGGATCAGGCCGATCACGTCGCCGATCTTCTGGGCGTTGGTGGACAGTTGCCCGACTTCCCTGGAAACGCTTTCGGTGACCACGTTGGCCCGGCGTGCGACGTCCGAGGCGCCGGTAATCTGCCGGCCGATCTCCTCGATCGAGGAAGACAGCTCCTCCGCCGCCGAGGCAACCGTCTGGACGCTGACCGAGGTCTGCTCGGATGCGGCAGAGGCGGAGACCGCCTCCTGGGACGCCGCGCTCGCCACCGACGACAGGGTGCCGGCCTGCGACTGCATCTTGTCGGCCGTCGTGTCCACCGTCTGCAGCGACACCTCGACCTTCGTCTTGAACCGGTCGATGGCATCGCTCAGGCCGCGTGTCTGCGCCTCCTGGGCTTCCATCAGGATCTGCTGGTAGGTGGAGATGGCAAAGTCGAGATCGAGCAGCACCGCCTTGTTCAGCGCCTGGATGGCCGCGGTCGCCTTGGCCGGCGACAGCCGGTAGCGGCGAATGACGACGTCGACCAACTCGTTGAGGACGTACTGATAGCCGGCGATATACCAGCGCGGCTCCAGGCCGATGCGGCTATGGGCGCGGCCGATGCGGTCGATGCTGCTGACATAGTCATCGTCGAACGTGGCGGCGAACAGGCGCTTCCAGTGCTTCTTCTGCGCCGATTCCAGTGACGACTGGCGATCTCCGAGCAGGGCCTTAAGCGTCGGCTGGCCGGCCAGATGCACGTAGAACCGCGACAGGATGCGATCCAGTTCAGGTTCGACGATTGCCCACAGCGCGCGCAACTGCACCCGGGTTCCGTCCTCGATCCTGGCAAAGGCCAGCCGTTCCATAGTGTGTGCTGAATCCGTACCCGACACCGGTGCCACCCTCGTTGCATGACGTTACGTCGACGCTGGGCGGAGTCGGTTTCCAAAGTACTAACGGTAATATTGTTTTTAAGAACAACATGATTCCGAAGATCAGGAAAGATAAATATTAGTCAGGCGAAATAATACGTATTTATAACCATAGTGTAGCGCGCAAAATCAAATGGCACAGCGCGCAAGATCAAATGGCAACAGAAATGGCTGCATATATGGGTGCCCAGGCGTCACCGGGCACGCCTAGTCGATGATCCCCTCCGCGTGCAGGATCTTCCTCGTAAGGGAGCAATGTGCGCTGCCGGGCTGGTGACGGATCATCGACCCCAATCGTACCTGTTTGTCGATTGCTCCGAACGCAACAGGTTCAAGCGCTCCATGTAACCGGTAGTAGTCTCGAAGGCGCGGTGTTTCGATCTTGATCCGACAATGATCAGCTGACCCGAGATAGAACGCCACCGTCTCCAGTCGCTTCATCGTTGAGGCATCGGGCATCGCCCATGCGGTGCCTGCGACCAGCAGGCTGGCCAGAGCGGATATGGTCCAGGCTCGGCAATTCATTGTGTTCCCAATCCTCGGCTGAACAGTACGTCGCTTGCAATGGCGTCACAGTGCACGCGGCGGCCCGAGCGTTCAACCCTAGAGAAAGTTCGAAGGCGGTTCACGGCGCCTTCGAAAGGCGGTCGCAGGCGATCCTGTAATAAGCCCCTTCGCGCTCGCATCCAACGAACCGCCGGCCGCTCCTGACTGCCGCCACGCCTGTCGTGCCGGAGCCCGCGAACGGATCGAAGACGGTGCCGGAGGGGCACACCTTCACCAGCGCATCCATCAGCGGCAAGGGCTTGCCTGTCGTGTGCAGCTTGGGACCGCCCGCGTTGACAGCGACCCGGTAGACGCCGGGATGCGTCGGCCCGTCATTGTCGTGCCACGGCCCCTTCGACCCCCAGATCACGAACTCGGACTGCTGCCGGAACCGGCCCTTCTGCGGACGGTTCGCTTCCGTCTTGTCCCAGGCGACGACGCCGCGCCAGACGAAGCCTGCGGCTTGAAGCGCCGTCGTCATGGTCGGCAACTGCCGCCAGTCGGAAAAGAGCAGCACCGGAGCGCCCGGCCGCAAGACGCGGTGGGCTTCCGTCAGCCAGAGCGTCGACCAGCGCAGATAGGAGTACTGGTCGCGGTTTTCGCCCGCGAACTCCGGATAGCGCGCAGGCGTGTTCAGATACTTGTTGTTCGCGCTGTCCTTCACCCGGTCTTTCGTGTGCAGACCGCCGGAGGAGTATGGCGGGTCGGTGACCAGCGCATCGAACTCGGCCGAGGCCTGTTCAGTCAGCCAGGAAAGCGCGTCGACATTGTGCATCTGCCAAAGCATCAAGAGCCTCATGTCTCGACGCTCGACGGGCGCTCGGGTTGGGGCTCGATAGGCCTCAATGAATTGATCGTGCCGCAACGCGGGCATTTGATCTCGACGGTGCCACAGATGGCTCTGGCCGCCGTCCGCATCAAGAGGCGCCGGCAGCTTGTGCAGCGGATGGACTCCACTCTCTACCTCAAATAGAACCGGCCCGCTGCCGATCTATCCGGTCAGCAGAAGCGGCGGGCCGTTGTAAGTCGTATTCCAACGGGTGGGGGTTCGGTTGGCGCCATGTCCCCACGGGCGGGAAATCGCATTCCCGTCCCCCGCTCCTCGCCAGCGATTGCACGAGTGCGGGGCAGTCCTAGTCCTTCTTCCCTCCTTCCGGTGCCTCCAGTTCGATGGTGGTTGTGTAGGTGGTGTCGAACCGGTGCTCGACGCTGGCGGCGCGCCAGCGGCCGTTGATCTCGGCGCGGAAGCCGGTCAGCACGACGTTGGCCTCGGCTTGCGCTTCCGGCAGGCCCGCGAGCGTGATGGAACCCGACCCGGTTGCTCTCGAAAGTCGCTCGCCCTCGGCCGAGGCTGCCTTCTTCGCTTCCTCCCGCGATGACAGAACATGGCGCAGCCGGCGATCCGGTCCCGTCTGGCCGGTCTCTGCCTTCTCGATCTCGACCTTGCCCGTCTTGCGGTCGTACCATTTGGCAGAGGTCGCCCCGTAGCGCGGGCGCGGGTCACCTTCGATCTGCCAATCGCTCACCTGCGAACGATCGATGGTGAGTGCCGGCAGCGCCTTACCGGAGGCCGAGCCGGAACCGCGCTTGACCAGCACCATCTTGCCGCCCTTGACCGAGAAGAGCCCGCCGAAGCGGTCGGCGATCCGTGTCCCGAAGTCGAGCGTCGACTGGTCCATGCGCGCGATGTAGGGGAGCGGCTCACTGGCAAGCTCCGGGCTCACCTGTGCCTGAAGCCCGTGACGGGCGGCAAGCTGCTGGATCACGCCGCCCACCGTCTCGTTGTCGAAGTGCTCGGAGAGCGGCTCCTTCAGGTCGGAGCGCATGTCGGCCGATCGGCCGGAGACGGTCATGGTCTCGCCTTGCGGCCCGCCTTCGAAGGCGATGCGTTCAACGGTGTAGAGGCCCATGACCCAGGCACCGACGTCACGATAGCCGAACCGCACGAGCAGCTTCGCGCCCTCGCGGGGTGCCGCTAATGTGTTGCCGGCATCGTCAAGCGTCAGCTCGCATGTGTCCGCGTCCTGGCCCGTCGCATCGCTCAAGGTGGCGGAGACAAGACGCGAGTAGAAGACGCCCGCAACCGGCTGGCCGTCGACCATGACCTCGATGAACGGGCGATCGCGCATCAGTCCCAAAGCCTCGTCTGCTCCACCTGGTTCGATACACGCCACTCGGGCAGGTTCACTTCGGTGCCGAGTGGCAGGACAAGACCCTCTGCAGCTATGCCCCGGTTGGCCTCGATGGCCGCTTCGACATAACCGGCAAGGCGAGCGGCCTTGCCGGCATTGCCGAGGATCTCCAGCGCATATTCGAAGCAAAGCTGTTCAAGGCTCGCATCCTCGCGTGTCACGCGGATCTTGGCGGCTGGCAGGGTCGTCTCGGTCATCGGAAGATCCCCAGGTTGCCGCCGGCGCTGTCGCCGTGCGGGGCGACGTCGACCGTGTACTCAAGACGCCGGCCCTGGCCGCTTGCCGAGATGATCGACTGCGTATCGGAGACCGACAGGATGACCACCTTGCCGAAGACGCGGCCGGCGGTGCCGGCGGCCGCCCAGCCGACCATCATCACCGGCAGCGCGGCGGCCTGCGTGGCGCGAATTGCCTCGAACTCGTTTCGGCCTCCGAACTCCTCGGGATAAAGGAGGCCGGAGATCGTCACCGGGTTCTCGCCATAGCCGGTGAACTGGCGGCCGGGCGCATTGCCGAAGCGCGGCACGGCCGGCCACATCGCCTCGGTCTGGCGGTCGAGCGCCTGGAAGTTGAGCGGGGCGATCTCGAAGACATGCGGCCCCAACGCCAGCAGCGGAACGGCCATTACTCGGTTCCCCCGTGCATGGCGCCGGTCTTGGCGCGGCGCACCGCATCCGTGATGCCGCGATTGGCGGCATTGGCGGCTGCGACCGGATCGGTCACGCCGGTGATGGACTGCGAGACATTGACGGTGACCTGCGGCAGACGCTTGTCGATGACCTCCGCCTTGATTTTCTGTTCGACCTTGGGCGCGTCAACGAGACCGCGTTCCCGCGCATAGCTCTCCAGCGGCGGGATGGAATTGTCGTTCTCTGCCGGGAATGGCGAGTTCGGTCGGCTTGTCGCGCCGGCGCCTGGCGGAAGTAGCTCGCCCCGGATCTGATTGTGGCTTCCTTGCCCACCCCCAAACGTGAACCCGAAATCCAGCAGCCCCTTGAGGGCGGCCACGTTGGCTTCGAACCACGCGGTCAGGGTTCCCCACGCGCCTTCGAGCCCTGAAATAATCGCCTCGACGATCGCCGTTCCGAAGCCCGTGAAGGCGCGCAGCGTGTCGCGAATGGCATTGCCGATACGCTCGCCGATGCGTCGGCCGGCGGCCGAGATTTCGCCGGCCTCGGTTTCGCTCAACTGCTCGGCCGTGAAGAAGCTGGCGAAGAAGTTGGCGACCGCCTGTTTCGCCTCCTTGAGGCTCGCGATCACCCCGGAGAGGTCGAACATGCGGGCGAACGCGGCCCGCACCGCATCGACATTGATGCCGAGAGAAGCGGCGATCTCGCCGGCCCGCGCCGCAACGCTGTCTACAAAGCTCGACCATGCTTGCTTGACCGCTTCGATCTCGGGCGCGAAGGCCGAAGCGAGGCCGTCGAAGAAACCGCCGACCGCCGCTTTCAGTCGGTCCCAGTATTTCCAGACGCTGAAGGCGGCGGCGGCGATCGCCGCAAGCACCACGGTCACCGGCCAGCCGGCCGCCGCGATTGCCGAAAGCGCGGCGGTGGCGGCCGTCTTCAGTCCGGCAAAGGCGGCGGCAATCACACCGCCCTTCATGACGGTCGAAAGCATTGCCAAGCCGGCAAGCGCGGACTTGATCCGTCGCGGGCCGAAAGACGCGAGGAACAGCCCGACAGACGCAGCCGCGCGGCCAAGGCCGCCGCTCGCCGCTCGCAACCCGCGCAAGGCACGCGCCACAAGGGAGATGTTCCGGCCGCTGGCGGCGAACCGCCAGAACAGCGATGCCAGCCGGATCAACGGGCCGGCCATCAGGGCGTAGGCGTAGGAGACCACGCGGCTTGCCACGCCGAAGGCAAGAAGCGCGGCGGCCCCTTCGACCAGTTGCGCGGTGAGTTCCGGGTTGGCCTCTGCGAACGCCGCGAACCGGGCGACGAGGCCGCTTGTCGTCTCCATCAGTTCATTGATGGTGGGCAACAGAACATCGCCAAGCATGATGGCGAGGCTGGCGATCTGGTTTTTGAAGAGCGCAAACCGGTTGAGCGTGGTCTGCGCCCGCTTGTTGTACTCGTCCGTCGCCGATCCGGCATATTCGGCTTCCTCCGCGACCAGCCGGAAGGCCTGTGCCAGGAGGTCCGGGTTGTTGAGGAGCTTGGAGAAGTCGTCGGAAAAGTCCTGGCCGACCAGATCGATCAGCGCCTTCATGCCATCGGGTGACTTCGAAAGGCGTTCGAAGAGGTCCTGAAGCGCGGCAGGCGCATCCGCATCGAGCGATGCCATGAACCCCTTGTAGGTGAGACCGGCCATCTTCAGGGCGCCGCGCGCCTTGGCACCGCCCTGCGCCAGGCGGTTGGCCAGTGCCGACACGCCGCGCGCGGCGGTCTCCGGCGCGATCCCGGCCGCGACCATGGCAGCGCCGACCGCATTCATCTGGACGGCCGTCAGCTTCAGGGTTCGCTGTGCACCGGCTGCCCGGTTGGCAAAGTCCGTGATCTCGGCCGCCGTCGCGGCCATGTTGTTGGAAAGGTGGTTGGCCGCGTCGGCAAACAGCTCAAGCCCTTCCTGACCCAGCCGATAGACGTTGCGCAGCTTGGCAAAGCGCGTGCCGATCTGTTCGGCCGCCATGTCGAAGGCGACTGCCGCGCGTGCCGTGAAGGCGGTGAAGCGCTCCAGCTGCTCGGTTGGAATGCCGCCTTGTGCTGCGGCGGCCATGATCGTCGTCAGGCCCGTGGCAGACATGGCGATGTTTCGGCTCATGCCGAGCAGGCCCTTGCGGATCTCGCCAAGCTTGCGCACCGGCACGTCCAGGACCTTCTCAAGGTCGGCGAAGGCGTCCTCGAACTGCGCGGCCGCGCGGATCGGCGCGGCGAGAGCCACCGCCATGCCAAGGGCGTCGGTCAGCCGGCCGCGCGCGCGGGAAAGCCGCTGCTCCGCATTGGCAAGGGCCGTGTCGATGTTGGTGGTTGAAAAGCCCTGGCGGATCGCGCCGGAAAATCCCTCGCGCAGATCCTTCGCGCCCTTCCGGATGCCGGCGACGTCCTGGCGAACCTTCTCCGCTCCCTTGGTCAGGAAGGAGATCAGGAGCGAGACATTCATGTCGGCCATGATCGCCCTCGCTTACGGGAGTTGGCCAAGCGCCTTGAGGACGCGCGGCAGGTCACGGCGGAATGCCAGAAACTCCTGCCAGTCGAGGGCCTCAAGTTCCGATGGCTGCCAATGGTAGGCAGCCGCCAAATCGCTCATCAGTTCGAAAACGCGGTGCCAAGGTCCGGAAAAAAACCGAACATCGCCTGACCCGCCTTGAACAGGTCGACCGGGTCGAGATCGTCGATCACGGCCGGTGACACGCCGCACAGGTCGGCAAGGATCTCGGTCAACCCGTCGAGACACTCGGGAGTTGTCAGGCGCGCAAGAGCTTCGCCTGCAGCGACATTGCCGCCGGGAGACTGCTCGGCAGCGGCGAGCAGCTTTTCCAGGAAGTCCGCCCCAAGCAGAACCACCACGCGCTTGATATGGCGGGCGCGTGGCCGGCGCATCGTCAGGGACGAATGGGACTTGCGGTCGGTGTCCCCGCCTTCTTCGGCCGGCACGGTCAGGGTGATGGTTTCGGTGAGCTTGGGGGTGGTCATGGGACGGGTCCGATTGCGAGAACGGGAGGCGAGGATCAGCCGAAAAGGACGCGGCGCCGGCCTTCGTTGACCGCCACGCCATTGCGCACCGCCCAGCCGCCCTGGGTGAAGTTGAAGCGGTGCAGCACCTTGCCGTCGGCCATGTAGGAATACTGGGTGATCGACCCGATCTTGTGGTCGTAGCCGGACGCCTTGCCGCCGCTCATTTCCTCCTCGGCGACGGAAATCAGCCGGCCGGTGATGTCGATGGCGTGCTCGTGCTCCGTGCCGTCGAGTTCGTCGACGATGAACTTCTTGCCGGTGAAGGTCTGGCGGATACCCGGCGCGCCGCCGAACAGGCCTGCAACGGCCGGCGCATGCGACTTGAGCTTGAACGGGGCTTCCAGCGCCTTCACACCGAGGCCGGCGACCTGGATCTGAAGATCGCTGCCGCCTGGCTGGAAATCCTCGGTGATCTCCTCGAGGCCGGGCAACTGCATGCTCTCGATCTGGATGACGAGGTTCATGTCGTCGTTCACGATCAGCGTGAACCCGCGCAGGATGGGAAGGGACATGGAAAGCTCCTTTCGAAGGGTCGGGCTTACGCGGCCTCGCCGACGCGCTCGAAGCTGACGGAGATGCGGCGGTTGATCTCGTCGGCGAGCAGGTCGAAATAGACCTCGTTGCGACGCGAGCCGAACGTCAGGTCCTCAAGCGGCGGGGCTTCCTCCGCATCGAATTCGATGCGCAGCTTGCCCGACCGCAAGGCCGCATTGGTGTTGACGTCCCGGTCCCAATAGACATCGCCGCCTAGGATCGCTCCGACCGCCTTCAGCTCGTCCAGGAACTGCTGCAGCGAGCGCATGATCGCGATGACGAGCTGCGGCGACAGGTTTTGGTCGTTGGCCCAGCGGAAAGAGCGCGAGATCGTCTTTTCGATCAGGGCGCGGGTGCGCACGACATTGACGAACTGCCAGAGCGGGTCGGTCGAGGTGGTGCGGTTGCCCCACAGGATGCGGCCATTGGCGGCGAAGGTGCCGCCGGCGCCCTGGACGAGGCGGGCCGGGATGAAGGTCGCGATGCCGGCCTCGTTGAGGAGGTTGGCCTCGTGGTCGATCTCCCCGTCATAGTAGGAAACCGGCCGGGCGATGCCGAGGATGCCGCCACAGTCCTGGTTGGAGGGCGACCAGTAGGGGCCGCCCTTTTCCTTGTCGCGTTTGATGAAGAGGCCGGCCGCATAGGCGGCGGCCGGCTTGGCGACGGGTCCGCCCTCAGAGGCGACACGCACCATGGGATCGACCAGGTAGGCGAAGCGGTCGGAGAAGTCGGCCCGATAGGCAAGGCTCGCGTCTTTCGTCGGACCGCCGGTGTCGAAGATGGAGATCGCCTGCAGCTTCTTCGCCACCTGCTCGACCGCGTCGGCGACCGGGTTCTTGGCATCGGAAATGCGGGTCGCCGCATAACCCGGTGCGATCAGGAGATCGGGCTCCACGCCGACATGGCCGAGGGCATAGGCGAAGGCATGCGCGCCGGTCTGCGAGGCGGCCGACCCTACCATGTTGGAACGGGTGGCATCCGCGTCGACACCTTCGGCGGCGCGCACCATGACAATGGAAGCTTCGATCCCTTGCGCCTTGACGGCATTGATCACGTCAAGCGCTGTTCCGGTCGCCCCGAGCAGCGCGATCTTCTCGGTCTCGTGGGTGTAAATATGGACGGGCTCGTCCATGGGAAAGGCGGTGTTGTCGGCGTCCGGCGCGGTGACGAGCGCGCCGAGGGTGGAAACGTCCGAAACCGCGATCGGGCGCGGCTCGTCGCCGAGCCGCAGGACACGGTTGCCGTGATTGAAGGGGGCGACGGGCATGCGCTGATCCTCGTTTGCAGGGTCAGCGCAACACTATGTGGGGGATGCCTTTGCCCGCGCCCCTGACAGTGTCAGGTCACCTGTCGGTGGAACGCGGGCTCAGCTGGCGGCAAGAGGAAAAGTCAGCTTCAAACAGGTCTCACGCTGCCATGAAACCGCGTCCCTTGGCAACGCGCAGCTTAAAGATCCGCCGCCGCGAGCCAGAGCGTGTCGACCTGGAGCGTCGGCAGCTCGAAGGCTGCCGCCATCTGGTCGATGAGCGCATGGTGGCGGTCATAGGTCGAGGCGTATTCCCATTCGATCAGCGCGCAGGCCCGCTCGGTCTCGTCGGCGATCGCGGCGATCTCGGCCTCGACCATCGCCGGGGTAATGCCGATGTTGATGAGCATCAACCGGCACTGTCGGGCGGTGATCGGCGGCAGGATCGGTGCGGGCTCCTGCCATTCCTCGGTGTTGAAGTCCCAGACCGCACGGCCGTCCGCGGGCGGCCCCGGCACCTCGATCCCGCCAGACGGTGGGACGAGTTCGGGCGTGACTGTCTCGACCAGAGGCGGCTGCTCGACGGGCTCGCCGGTTTCCGGGTCAGGGACCGGCTGCTGCGGAGTGCGGACGGTGTAGGCCGGGGCGGACGTGACCGGGCCGAGATAGTTGCCCTCGGCGTCGACGAAATACCTGGTGATCATGCGAAGGCCCTCACAACCAAGCGCCAGTTGGCATCGGTCAGATTGACGTGGATACCGGTGTCTTTGTGGCCTGCCTTGAAGACGGTTGGGCCGTAGGGGTAGCTATAGCGGCCCACGACATCCGTGGCGGTCCACGCGAGCTGAACACCGTTGCCCCCGATGCCATCGATCCACTGCGCGGGGATCGTCTCGCCGACGAGAAACCCGTGCTCAGCCGTCTTGCAGATCAGTTCCGCCGCGACGACCTGCGGCTCTACTCCAAGGCCATGAGCAAGCGTGAACGGGCCGCCCGGCGTGATGACCTGCTCCGGGCTCTTGTAGGGCGGGCGGCGCAGCGGCGCGTTGCCCTCATGAAGGAACTTGTGCACCCCGGCGCCTGTGTAGAGTTCGCCGTCGAGCCCCATGCGGAAGGCGTCGACATAGTCCGTGCCGTTGTGCCTGGCGAAGGTCAGGTTGTAGCCACCGGTCTTGAGCATCCAGCGCGCTTCCTGGACGCCATCGCCGATGACGATATGCGCCTGGCCGATCTCGGTGCCGATCGTGCCGACCTCGAAGACGCCGGTCGCATAGTTGCCCCGGAACACCCGGGCCAGAGGGTTTCCGGCAGCATCGAAACGATGGAGGAAGAAGTTGCCGTCCGTGTCGGTGCCGAACTCCCAGCGACGAATGCCCGCCTCGTTGGAGATCCGGTAGATCCGGAACCCGCCATCGGCGCCGCGCACGTCCAGCGTGTCCTTGACCGCCAGCGGCCCGGACAAGACGCCGCCGGCCAGCGGGAGCAACGCCGCAAGGGCCGCCACGAGACCGGTGACATTGGAGATCTCGTGCGCGTGCTCCTTTGGTGCGGGCTCGCCGCCGATGCCAATTTGGCCGCCGGCCTGCGTCGTCAGCGGCCGGCCGACCGGAGCCCCGGCGATCGAGACATCCGACAGGCCGGCAAGCGTGTGGTTGTGTGCAACCGCCGCCTTGCCGTCGAGGGCGGTTGCAAGGCCGGTGATGTCGGCGATCGCGTGTCCGTGCCCCACCGCCGCCTTGGTCGCCAGGGCGGCGAGGAGCGCGGCGACATCGCCGTCGATCGCCGCGAAGGCGTCGATCAACCGCTGCACATCCTCGTTCACCTTGTTGGCGGCGTCCGGCAGCGGGTAGTTCCGGTTCAGGGTCGTGTTGGCGACCATGTGCGTTTCCTCAGATGGTTGCGACGCGAAGGTCCGCCAGGGACGGACGCGCGGCCGGCCCGCCGGTGAGCGTCAGACGGACGCGGGTCTCGAAACCCCATGCCGGCTGCGGATCGAGCGGGTCGATCTCGTGGCTCCGGTCCACCCAGCCGCCGGCTTCGAGCACCTCGGTGGCACGCAGCGGGATCACCTCCCAGCCTTCATCGCCGCGTTGCAGCTCGACCGTCAGACCCGAGCCGGACGGCAGGAGCGACTTGAGACGAGCCGGCACGCGCCCGGCCCCGGCGACGGTAAAGGCGCGGGAGACGTAGGTGGCGGTGTCGCGAAGACTGCCCGCGATGAGCTGGACGCCGGGAAACAGCGTCGGCGAAGCCGTCGCCGTGCCGGTGAGGACGGCGAAGACGACGACCGTCTCTGTGACCCGTTCGGTCAGTTCGAGCACCTGACCCGGCGCCACGCGCCAGATGCCACCGCCCGGACGCTCGATCTCAAAGACGACCGAACAGTCGGCCGTCGGCAGATCGACAACGGCCCGGACGATGAGATCGGTGCAGTCGACAAGGTCGACCTGGCCGAGCGAGATCCGCTTCGTCGTCGGCGCGAAGCGCGCCGCCCGCAGCTCGAATGTGAGGTCCTCGTCCTGATGCGCGGTCCAGGTGCGACCGTTGCTTGAGGAGATCATCACCCCGACCGGGTACGGCTGCGCGGTCACCCAGGACTGCGCCACCGCATCGAAGGCCCCGACTTTCGCCGAGCTGATCGAATGGCCGGCATCATCGCTCTTGACGATGAAGCAATATTCCTGGCCCGCCGCCTGCCAGAGCGGCTCGGGCAGGTCGATCACGGTCGGCTGGCCGATCACGACGCCGCTCATCTCGACATAGACCTGTGACAGCACCTGGTGCGTAGGCCAAGTGTGAGCGACCGGGCGGATCTCGAGCAAAAGCGGATTGGCCGGATCGCCGATCGCGCAGACCCGCAGCGTGACACTCGCCAGATGCCGGCCGGCATTCCCGGGTGGCAGGATGAACGTTTGTCCGAGAGGATCCGCTCCGCCACCGCCTGGCGGCTCGGATCCGCCAACGCCAACGGAGATCGGGGGATCGCTCCAGCGCGTGACGGTGGTCACCTGGCGCATGACCGTCACCTCGATCCGGCCTTCGCCAACGAAGAGTGCCGACGCTTCGGTGCCCGAGGCGCCGACGGCGCGCACGAGCTTGCGGCCGGCCGGGTAAGTCTCGGCGGCAATCGCGATGGTGCCGGACACTTCGCCATTGCCATCAGCGACGACGCCCGCCGGCGTTACGTCGGCACCGTCGAAGGTGAGTTCTTCAAGCGCCTCGCCGGCGCCGAAGCCACGGATCGTGTAGGCGACATTGATCGCGCGCAGGAACTCGGCGAGTTCCTGCCGCTCGTCGACGATATCCGTCGT
Source organism: Stappia sp. (assembly GCF_965276915.1). Classification (GTDB taxonomy): domain Bacteria; phylum Pseudomonadota; class Alphaproteobacteria; order Rhizobiales; family Stappiaceae; genus Stappia. Next base: position 2,270,147 of record NZ_OZ255709.1, on the reverse strand, counting down.
CGTGGTGGTGCGGGTCTGGTTGCCAGCGCCAAATTGGGCCGTCTGCGCCGACGCCCATTCGGTGCGCGTCTCGACCCACTGGTCAATCGCCGGATCGAGCACAAGCTCGGCCGGGATCGGCAGGAAGTTGGCGTAGGGATTAACCAGCCGGCAATGGGTGACGAGGCCTTGCGAGATCACCGGTTCGGAGGTCCAGTCGAGCAGCACCGGACGGACAGGTCCAAGCCCGTGGATCGTCGGGTCGATGGCGAGCTGACACGAGCCGCCGAACAGGGCGGCATCCTGGGCGATGCCGGCGTCCCTCCAGCGATCGGAGGTGAACGGATCGACGAAGACACCGCGCTTGGCGACGGGCTCGCGCGAGTCGATGTCGCGGCGCAGGCGCTCCAGCGCAACCAGGTCGTAGAGGTCGACCATCCGCTTGTAGATGTGGTCGACATCCGCCATGCCATAGGCGCGCACGCCGCTGTTGACGATCGCCGGAGCGCCGCCCCAGGTGTTGCGGACCTCGGCAAGCGGCAGATGGGCGGCAGGCGCCGCCGGCGGTACGGGACGCGACCGGCTGGACAGGCCCTCGATGTAGACAGCGCGGCCTTCCTGATCGAGGCAGATCAGATCGGTGCGCGGCAACTTGTAATCGTAGGTCAGTAGCACCTCGCCGCCGGTGACGCCGCCGGAAAGAGTCACAGTGCCGTCTGTGGTCGCGACGGCCGCGACTGCATCGCGGTAGCGATAGGTCACCTGATAGCTGGAGCCCGGAGCCGGCTCGGCGCCGCCCGGCGTCCAGTCGACCCGGTCGGCGTTGAGGATGTAGTCGGTGCCGGCCGTGTAGACCGTCCCGCCCTGGCGCACCTCGACCAGTGCCGTGACACTGTCCTGCGACAGGAGATTCATGGAGCCCGCGCTCGGCCCGTGCGTCACCGCCTCGGTCGTTTCCTTGGTGACAAGAGCCGTGATGAGGTTTGCGAGCGGCGGGAAGCGCAGGGGGAGCACCGCCGTTCCCGTGCCACCGTCCGCAAAGCTGTGCTGTTCCGCATCGATCCGGCCGACATCGAAGGTCTCGGGCACGGCCAGGCGCAAGCTGGCCGAGCGCGTGCGCTTGAAACCGTTGACGTTGGCGACGCCCTGCTCGATGACGAAGACTTGGTCGCCCTCGATGCGGCCGAGCGCGGCGACACGGCACCCGGAGACCACGTAGCTGCCGTTGGCGTCCCGGTCATAGCCAGCGATCGCCTGGAGCGTCACGGACAGCTCGACCGGCGCTGTTTGGTCGAGCGCCACGCCGTCCTTGAGGAGGTAGACCGGGTAGAGGTCGCCGGGCTGGCCATCGCCGGCCCGGCCCCAGGAAAGGCTTTCCTCGATCCGCGCCGCGCCGGCCTCGCCTTCCGAAGCAGTACCTGGAGCAAGCCCAAGGAGATCGGGGTCCTGCTCGTGGGTGACCACCTGACGGACAAGCCGCACGCCGATCGTGACTTCACCAGCCATCGGCACGCCTGCCAGCGTTGCCGCCGCGACCGGGCGCACGTCGCCGGATGCATAGATCCTGCCGGCCTCGAGGATCACGCTGCCGGCATCCGTGTCGACGACGATGCCGGCACCGGAGATGCGGTCGCCATCGCGGGCGGACAGGCCGCCGGCACGAGCGATGCGACCGCGCAGGATCGACTGCGCTTCGTTCAGCTCCGCGCCCTGGAGGAAGTTGCCCTCGACAAAGACCACATCCGTCATCTCGGGCTTGGCGGCCGAGCGGTCATAGGCGCCGCCGATCAAGGAGTGTTCGAAGGTCATTTGAACCTCATGTGAAGCGGACGAGAAGCCCGACGCGCTCGCGCACGGTCTCCCCAAAGATGATGTCGACGGGTGCGCGGCCGACGGCCACGTAAGGCGTGTGGATCTCGCCCGGGCCGAGCCAGAGCTTGCCGGGCGTTGCGGGATCGAGCGGGGCCGCGCCGACAAGCAGGCCGACCTCGATGGCGCGGCTATTGATGCCCGCGCCGTCACCATCGCTGAAATCCGTCAGGGCGATTGCGGCGAGAACCTCGCCGTCCTCGCCGGGAGACCAGCCCTGACCGAGCAGGGTGTAGAGGCCGGCCGCGCCAGCCGGCTCCACTTGCGCGAAGGTGCGGCAGCGGCGGCCGCCGATCAGCGCGCCACCCGAATTGTAGAAGCCGAGATAGGCGCCCATGCCGCCGAGCGCCGCCGCCATCTGGCGGACACGCGCGCCGGCCGAGCCCAACTCCGCCCAGGTGTCGTTGACCGTTGACCAGGCGACCGGCAGATCCGCCCAGGTGAGAGACCCGGACCCGTCGTCGGCGATCCAGATGCCCAGCGCTTCAAGCTCGGCCTGGGTGAGCGTCACTTCCGCCTCGTGGGTGCGCCCGTAAGACCACTTCGGGCCGGAGAGACTACCGGTTGCCTCGACATGCACGCCGCTGTCGTCGCCGACGATGGACCCGGAAAGCCGCGTCCAGGAGCATTCGGCGGCCGGCATATCGTAGCCATGGACGCCGCGCCGGAACTTCGAGCGCGCCGGCTGCGAGAGCTGCGCAATGCCGGCGATCCGCACGAGATCCGCCTCGCTGTCCCGGACCCGGCCGAACGTGAGCTGATAGTCGGCCCATGCGATCCGGCGTGCGGGCGGGTCGATGAGTTCGGCCGAGTAGCCGACAAAGCCGAGGCCCATTGCCATGCCGGCATGCGTGCCACGCAACCGCTCCCAGGCGATGCCGTCCTCGAGCAACTCGAAGACATTCGCCACGAAGGGCGACAGCGCGCCGAGGCCGTATTCATAGACCAGCCACGGGGCAAGGTTCGGTTGCGGGTTGACCAGCTTCCAGCCGACGATCGCATCAACACCTGGCGCGATCCGGTCGGCGATGTCCGCGCCGGTCAGGTCGAGCGCGCGCTCAAGCGGCGTCGAATTTATGGGGAGGAGCGAGGTCACCGGCCGCGCCCCCCGTCGATGATCTCGATCCCGCCAAGCCCGATCGCTTCATGCGGCTGCGCCACCAGATCCTCGTCCGGCCAGGTGACGGTGACGCGCGTCACACCGGGGATCATCGCCTTGGAAATCAGCCAGGAGGTGGTGAGGTCGAGGCCGAGCAGGCTTTCCGTCTCCCAGGCGGCGCGGAGGGCCGTCGCGACATCCGCAAAGAGGGAGGCCGGCGCATCGGGCGCCAACCGCACGGTCAGGGCGACATCCGTCACGGTGCGGATCGCGGAGACGACATCGAACCTGTCGGAGACAACGCGGACCTCCGGCGCTTCTAGTGCCGCCCGCACCGTGTCGAGAAGCTCCGAAGGCTTTGGAGCGAGATCGTCGGTCAGCACCGCGACGCGCACGGTCGGGTCGCGCCCCTCCCGCCAGATCGCGACATCGCGAACCTGCGCCGAGGCCGCCATCGCGACGGCCTTGTAGCGCTCCAGCGGCCCGCCGGCCGAGCGGCCAAGGATGGTGAGCCAGACCCGCTCGCGCAGCCGCGCGTCGGGCTCGTCGAGTAGTCGCGTGACATCGTAAAAGGCCGCGAGATGGTCGAGGTCCGACGTGCCGGCAAAGGCCAGCAGATTGGCGCGGGCGGCATCGTTGACCCGTGCCCGGAGCAGCAACTCGCGATAGGCGAAGGCCTGGCACAGGATCATCACCGGGTCGGTTTCCAGCGTACCCACATCCCAGGCGATGCCCACCGCCGCAAGCCGCGCCTGTGCATCCGCAACGATCGCGGCAAGCAGCGCCTCGAAACCGAGCTCCTCAAGAATGGCGGGGGGCGGAAGATCGGGACGGGTCATGACGCGGCCTCGAGTAGTACGAGACGGTCGCCGCTGCCGACCGCGAGATCCGCGACACGGGATTGGCGCTGCGAGTAGTCGCCGAGGTGGCCGCGCGGGTAGAAGTCGCCCTCAAGAATGAAGACGAAGCGACCCGACCGCCCGCCGGCGGCAAGATCAATCGTCCGCAACCGGAAGGCCGGCTCTCCATTGACCGGGTCCTCGACCGCCTCGGCGATCGCCACATACAGTTCCAGCAGCGTGCGCTCGTTTGCGTTGGCGTCCTGAAGGTCGGGCACCCGCGACCCGAAATCCCGGCGCATGACGCGGCTGTTGAACCGCGTCGTCAGGATCTTGGCCAGCGACTGGACGCAGTGGTCCCAGCCGGTCAGCACTTTGCCTGTTGTCGCCGAGATGCCGGTGCGCATGGCTTACTTGCCGCCGTCCCTGGCGGACTTCGCGGCTGCGGGCCTGGCCGGCTCGGCCTTGGCGGCGTCCGTCTTCGCGGCGGGCTCGATCTCGCCGGAGATCAGCGCATAGTGCGCCTGGTCCTCGGTCAGGCGCACGGCTTCGCCCTGGCCGGGGTTGCGGATGCCGGCCACGAACGGGCCGGCCTTTTCGGTAACGCGGTAGGCTTTCAGCATGGGGTTTCTCCTTCAGACAAGAACGTCATCGGCACCGTCGAGCGCGCGGTCGCCCGCATCGTCCAGGCCGTCGACGTAGTGAACCTTGCGGGTGCCGTTGTTGAGCCGGGTGCGAACCGTGGTGAGGATCTCCTCGGCCGAGATCTTCACGGCGGCAGCGCCGACGCCGAGCTCGATCCCGTCGGCGTCCATCACAAGGCGCGTCTCGCCATGTTTGATGACCAGGCGCTTGTCCTCGTCGGTCGGTCTCGGGTTGTCGCCGGTGTAGCCGTCGCGGACGGCCAGCGATTGCGGGCCGAGCTCGCCATGGGGCGACAGAAGGCGCATGGTCTCGCCAACGGTCACCGGAACATGGGTGGAATAACCGCCGACCCCGTCGCCCGCACTTTCCTGCATCTGAACCCAGGGCGAGAGGAACGGCTTGCCGGTGCGACTGTCGGGCGGCATCAGCTCAAGGCGGACCTTGTCGCCCTTGATCTCGACCACCTTGCCGGTCATGTGCGAGGCCGCGAGCCGCCGGTGCAGCCCGTCGACCTCCTTGTAGAGCGTGCGAAGTTCGCGAGAGATGGTCGGGATCATGGCGTCGGCTCCACGTCGAACGGTTCGCCGTTGACCTCGATCTCCAGTTCGATCGGCCCGCCGTCTTCGAAGACGCCCACCGTCACCTCGCGCAGTGCCTGTTTCCATTCGAGCGCAACGACGGACACGCCGCGACGGTCCAACTGCCCGGTCAGAAGCGGTGAAATGCGCAGATCACCCGGCGCGCCGATGGACGGCAGACCGAAGCGCTGTCGCGGCGACAGAACGGCAAGCGCGGCTTCCGCGATCTTCCAGGCATCGGCGTCCCGGTTTTCCCCCTTGCCGTCCGTCACGGCGAAGGCCGCGCATTCCAGAGCGGCGTCATAGGAACCGCCGGCATTGATCATGACCGGTGCGCGCAGGATCGCGACGCGCAGTGCCGGCGCCTTGATCATGTTGCGCTGCAGTTCGTCCAGGTCGAAGCGGCCGAACTGCGCCTCGCAGCTTCGAAGCTGCGGCAGCGCCGCCGCGAACGTCGCTTCAAGGGCCGTTCGAAAGGCGTTGATCCGGCTCATGGGAGGATGCTCCCGAGCCAGTCGATGACGGCACCTTCGATGTCGCTACGGTTCTCGTCGGACAGGCCCAGCCACTCGCGTTGCGGCAAGGTCACCGTGCGGGCGAAGACCGCCGCATCGCCGACCATGAAGCGCAGCGCCTTGGCGTCCTTCGGCTTGATCGTCGCGCCCTTTTGATGGGGACGGGCGTAGATGAGGCCCGAACCGACCAGCACGCCGGAGCCGGACGTCACATAGTCGACCGAGCGCGACAGATGACCTTCCGCGTAGAGCGTCGACGTGCCGGCCCGGTTCGCCTTCCAGGGCGTGCCGTCCGGCGCGGTCTTTTCGCTTTCGATGCGCCGGCGCGTCTGCTCCTGGACAAGCCGGCCGATCCCGTCGCGCAGATCGTCCTGGGGTGCATCGACAAGCCCCTCGATCTTCACAAGGCGTGCCGCAAGGTCCGTGTCGTCGACGCGAATGGCGATGCCGGTCATGGCTGCCTCCGGCCCCAGACGCGCGGTTCGGCGAAGAAGGCCGCGCCGCTGTCACTCGCCGCGCCATCGATGGCAATCACCGGCTCGCTGCTGCCCAGCCCGGCCTTGCCTTCGGCGATCCGTTTCAGCAGCTCGACCGCCTGCTTGTACCGCTCCTCGATTGTCATCGTGAGCGAGGCGTGCTGGTTGGCCGCGACATAGACGGCGATGTTGGCGGCAGGCGCGATCAGGATCTCGGGCAGGTCGGCAAGCGGCAGCTCGTAGCGGGCCGACAGATGCGCGTCGATCTCGGCCGAGGCAAAGCGCAATGCGGTCGCGATCGCCGCGTCAACGTCGACATCCTCCGGCAGGAGGTCGGACAGGAAGTCCGTCCCCCACAAGGTTTCGATGTCGGCTTTGCTGGCATAGGCCACGGCGGTTCCTCGGCAGGTGGTGGCGGTTGCGCCGCTTAAGGTCGCTCGGCACGCACGGACAGGAGGCGATCGCTCTCGATCGCCAGGAGCTGGTCCTCGGTGAGGTCATCGACCGGAATGCGCACCGGATCGGGACCGAAGGCGATCCCGGCACGACGGCGGGCGCGCGGCGCGGTGATGACGAGGACGACGCCGGACGCAATCGGCCCCTCGGCCCCTTCCTGCGCTTCTTCCGCCGCTGCCTGGTCTTCGGGCGCGGCATCGGCGATCGACGTATCCGTCGCCGTCTCTTCGGCCACCGCGACCGGCTCCTGATCCGGCTGAGTGCCGGCAACCGTGACCGCATCGGGAGTGGCCGTGTCGTGCTCTGTCGTGGAAGTCGTCTCCTTGTCGGCCGGCGCGGTCGCCTTGCCTTCGGGCTCGGCGACCGGTTCCTGTTCAGGCTGAGCGACGGAAACCGTCGCCGCATCGGGAGTGGCCGTGTCGTGCTCGGTCGTGGAAGTCGTCTCCTTGTCGGCCGGCGCGGTCGCCTTGCCGGAGGTCCGGGACGTGGTCTTGCGGGTGGACATGAGAAACTCCGGGGCTTGGGGAAGAATGGCCCGCGCCGGGAGGATGGCGCGGGCCGGTCTGCCGGATCAGTCGAGGAACGGGATCTCGATGATCTGCAGCAGATTGCGGTCGGTGTTGGTCTCGCCGTTCGCAAGGCGCTCGGCCAGGAGCAGGTCGCGGGCCGTGTCGCCGTGGGTGCTGCCGACGACGAGCACATTCGGCTTGACGCCGAGCGGCCGGCCCGCCTCGTTCTTCAGGTCCATCATGGCGCGGCGTGCCGCGCGCAGATTGTCCTTGCTCAGGTCCGCCTTGGAGGCGAACGCCATCTGCCAGAAGCCGAAGCCGGCCGCCCCGCGTCCGTCGACGCCATAGGTGAACTTGTCCTGGTCGAACACGCGATCGGAGGTCTTGGGATCGTCCTTGCGCACGAAGCGATAGTCGCGGCGCTTCTGGAAGATCAGCGGCTTCAGGGCGCGGGTGGTGTCCATCAGGTACCAGGGCACGCCGCCACCGGCCTGCATGTTGGCAACGGACACTTCCTTGCGCGTCTCCGGGTTCATCACCGGGTGATCGGTGTCGAAGAACGGCTGGCCGTCGTAGCATTCCGTGTCGAAAGCCTGGCCGAGCATCTCGAACACCAGCTCGTCGGGATGCGCGGCGGCCGAGCGGCCCATCTCGGTGAAGAGCGGCGAGTAAATCCCGACCTGGTCGTCGGAGATGTCGTCGGCATCGACCTCGACCGTGCCCTCGAACTTGCGGTTCACGACCGTGTAGCGGTGCGTCTTCATCGTCTCGTAAACGCGCGAGCCGATCCATTCGCGAAGCTTCGGGAACTTGCCGAGCCAGGCATAGGAGTTCTCGCGTGTCGACGACGTGATCATGGTCGCGACCTGCTGCCAGTGCGGCTTCACCTCGGCAAAGCCGTTCTGGTAGGCACGGGAAAACCCGCGAAAGAGATCGTCGAGCGATGTCTGGTTGATGATCATGGGAAAGATCCTTGTTGGACGGCGGCGCTCGCGGCCGAGTTAGAATTCGACCCAGACGCCGGACGGATCGACATCCGCCACCCGGCCGGCGGGTGACCGCGTGCCGGTGCCGTCGGTCTTGGCGACGGTCTCGTCATCGACCACGAAGCAAGGCTTGCCGACGTCGGCGAGCGCGACCGGATCGGCCTCCAGGTTGGAAAAGAGGAACGTGCGCTTGCGCAGGATCTCGACGCGCTTTTCGCCGGCCGCGCCGTTCGTGTTGTCGACGGTGCGCTCCGCACGGCCCAGGGACACAAGGCCGGTGGCCGTGTGACCGGGCTTGGCAAGCCCCGCGTCGAGCACGACGAGTGAACCGGCCTGGATCTTTGTGGCTCCCGCGACCGGGTGGCTTTCGCGGTCGGGAAGCCGCATCGGGGTCTGGCGTTCTTTGGCAAGGGGCATGGGATGTCTCCGAGACGGGCAGGTCGGGGGATCAGAGCGACTTGGCGTAATCTTCTTCCGAGAGCCCCATCATCGAGGCGATCGAGCGCTGCTGTTCGCTGAGACCGGAAGGGCGCGTGGGATCGCGGTCGTCGAGATCGGACGGCGTGCCGATCACCGGCATCGTTCCGACGAGCTTCTTGAAGTTCTCCAACCCGCCTTCGACGGCACAGAGCGCCCGGTAGTGATCGCGGGAGGCAGGGGCGATCTTGCCCGCCTTCACCGCGTCCTCGATCGCCGCACTGATCTCGCCTGTCTGGCGCTCGGTCTGCATGGCGGCCAGATCGGTTTCGGCCGTGTCGGCGCGGGCAATCGCCTGGTCGTAGTCGGCGCGCGGGACGAACCGCTCCATGGCCGGGGCTTCGGCGGCTGCAAGCGCGGTGCGGTGTTCGCCCTGAAGCCGCTCCACGGCTGCAAGAATGTTCTCGACCGAAGCGCCGGCATCGAGGCCGAGCGCGCGGCAAAGGGCTGTGAGGTCCATGTCAGTCTCCGTTGTGTGAGGGGCAGTCGGATCGTCGGCGCGCGAGAGCGCGGTCATACGCAAGGCGGGTCGGTTGACCAGGCCCGCGCCGACGACGAGGAAAACCTCGCCGGCCTTCGTGTGGTAGAACTCCGGCGACAGGAACCGGTACTCCCGTGCCGCAATCATCGCGGCCGCCTTGTCGGTCCATTCGGCACGCGCCCAGATGGTGCCCTCGCGGATCTCCATCGCGGTGATCCAGCCGGCTGCCGGCGCGGTCTCGCCTTTTGGCGCGCGGTGCGCCTGGCCGTGCTCGTAGTCGATGGGGATGGGTGCGCCGTTCGCCTCGAAAGCAGCAATCACCGCCTGCGGATCGGACAGGCGCCAGCTCCGCCCGTCACGGGCGACCAGTTGCGGCCCGGCCGGAAACAGTTGGACCCATTCGGGCGCGGCCGCCCCCTCGCTGGAGGCGATGGCAGTTGTCGCAAAAAGGGCGGTTGCAGATCCTGTCGTCATAGGCGACAAAGTGCGTGTCGCTCGCACCACGCGCGCCCCTGACACTGTCAGGCGGAGACACTCTGACCTGCTCCCCCAAGCCGACATCGCCGCCAGCTGCAACATGCGACCGCGCATCGCGCGCAGCTTCGCCGTTAAAGGGGTTTCAAAGGGGGTAGGACGCGCGTTTGGGGAAACAGCGAGGCATCATTGGGCTGGAACCGAATTGGCAGCTATAGGTGACGGATTGACAATGGTGGTTGTTCGGCCCGCTCACGAATGGACGTCAACTTCAGGTGCCGCCAGCGAACCGATAGTGTTGCATTCCACACTCACAGTTGTGATCGCTTCATTTGCTGAGCTTCTGATGTCGTTTCTCGACTGCCTCAATCATCTCATGTGGTCGGGATACATCCAGAACAACGACCGTGAGCCTATCCCTCATTTGAAGCGGAAGATCATCAATGAGCATCACCTCGAGCGCCTCGGCACTCTTCGGACTGTCGGTGCCACCGTCTCTCTTCGGAGTTTTGAACTCAGTGCCGAACCAGAAGACGAGATAGATCCCGAAACCGCAGGCGTCTGGATCAGCAGCATAACCTGCAAGTTGGGTCGATGCTGCGGTCCAAAGTGCGTCGTTGTAGTGGCGCTTTGCCTCGATAGGCAGGTTCTTGCCCGCGTGGCTCAACATTAAAATATCGGTTCTTGTGTTTTCGCCGCGACGTGCCTCAGGCGCGCTCGCTGCGATCCCATATCTTTCGAACCGCGGTCGAAGCAGTTCCAGAAGGCGGTCCCTGTCTTCGTTCTCGATTTGGGGGTCGGTCGCTGCCCCGTAAGCGTCGGTATTCCAGAACCGCTTCCATGGCGTCTCGCTACCAGTTCTCAGCGTGCTCTTGTACCTCTCGACTTCTTCGAGAACGATAGCCGCGAGGTCCGATGGGTTTGCCGGGGGACCGTCTGCAAGCGAACTCATCAATTGGTTTACCGACGGAGATGCGAATTGCTGGTCCCGCAGCTTGCGGGCATGTTCAGCGATCGCATGAGCGATGTGCGGTGCCCAAGTCGTATCGACTCTTGGCACTAGCTCTTTCAGGCGCTCACCCGCATCAGGCGCGTTGGAGGCGCCGAGCCTCTGGATCGCCGCTCTGATAATGTTACTCACCTCACCAGAGTGCCGCCAGTCATCGTCACGGGCAGCATTCTTTTTCCCTAGAACGCCAATCCTGATGCAGTTCAACAGATCGATGTCCGGACACAGTTCGTTGAATGCCTTCGCAAGATCGCCGTTTGGTGCCAACAAAGCTGCTTCCTGTTCGTCTTCCGATAACCGGTTGGCAAATTCCTGGGGCATCAGCGCTAGGCTAGCGAAAGACCAAATCTCTCGTTGTTTCTGACCGAGATCATCGCGATCAACGGTACGTCGGACGAGCTCAACCAGTTCGCTGCGGTTTAAAGTTGCCGCGCATGCGCCTATCGCCTGCTTCAGGGCTAGATCAGGCAGTGCCGGTCTGTCGCCAAGCAGATCGATCATACACAGGGAAGTTAGCTCCGGTTTGTCTGCACTCGTAAGGTGATGGATTGCGTCGAGGTCGCCATCGCCCGCATCGAGAGCAGCATTCCAATATCGCAGTATCGTGTCCGCGCCTTGCCGGGGATCGCGGGCCAACCGGCCAACTGCCCAGGCAGCGATAGAGGGATCATCGTTGCGGCTAAAATAGGCTTGCCGAAGCCCAACTAAAGCGATGGTCAGCGACGAAGCGTCGATATCTTTTTCCCGGCCATGCAATAGCGCTTGGTGTAGCCCCGCGGCCACGACATACTCTTGTCGGTAGGATCCGTTGGTTGCTTCGGCTTTGCCGAGATCTTCGATGCTGACCACAATGTCAGTGCGAATCGCAAACTGGACGAAGCCTTCGGCGATTGCGGCGGCGATCTCCTCATTTGTATACTTGATCACATTTTCCAGCGGCTGCTGAATCTTGTCGATCATGCCGCTCCGGTAGCGCTCGGCAGCCCAACTCAAAACGCCATATTGATCAGGTGAGCCGCTGGAAAGGATATCGATAGCCGGCATTAGCTCGGCGATGTTCCTTTTCCGCGAGTTTGCTGTTTTCTTTTCCTGGCTGGCCTTTCGCTTCGCCTGCTGTTTTTTCCATCGCGCATTGGGATCGAAGCAGAGAGATTTGACGAAGCCCTTGAAACCGCCTTCTTGCTCCAGTAGCGACACGATCGGCTCTTGCCATTTCGGCCAGTGTGTTTCACTGCGGGCCGCATACGCGGCAATCTGAAACATTCGTTTTCTAGCTTTGCGTTCATTCGTCGCTTGAGCGATATCCAACAACCCTCGGATCAATGCGTCGGAGGGTAGCCTTCTTGCGGTCGAGATATATTCGTTGCACACCACCCACGGGCCTTCGTCGGGGGAGCTTTGGTCTTCGACGGCGAGGAACAACTCCAATTCCCGACGATCCGAATCGTGGTCAATCCACCTTCCAATGGCCTCAGCAACATCGCTGTCGAGCATGTCCCATCGATGTTCTCGGAGATTGCCGAGCCACGATAGAAGTCGGACGGCGGGAATGTCCGAGTTGGCTTCAAGTGTGGCGACGAACGCGCGATCGAGGAGCGACCGGACTTCCGATTTGTGTCGACGCTCAGCATCGCTTCTTCCAATACCCTTGTCGAAGAAATCCGGCCGCGGAGATCGCGCAATCGCTATGCTCAGGGAGACCAACGAACCAGCGTCGTCGTTGTCCTCCTCATCACGGGTTTTCACAGGCAAGCTGTCGAAATCCTCAAGCAGCGCGTGGAGATCGGAAAAACGAACATCCTGCGTTGATCCGCTCGACAGGATGCGCGCACGGATCGCCAATTGGCCCCGGTCCGCCGTCATGCCGGCCAGATCGTCTAAGAGGCGCCGTTGCATTCCAATGCTGTCGCTTGCTTTTGAGACGAGAACTCCAGCCGCTCTTTCCCGCATCCACAGAGGTCGCGTAGCATCAAGCACGATCTCCCGTAGCTTTTCCGACATGCTTTCAACAGGCGGGCCGTCCGCAAGCGCCTGAAGGACGGTGACCTGCAAGTGACTTCGGACCTCGGCATCGAGAATGGCTTTGAAATCGTCAGCGAGATCATCGCCAGCAAGCCCGCCCACGACAGTCGCGTCATCCTGCGAAGACAGGAAGAACGGGTCATCACGATCGAGGTGATAGAGGATTTCTCGTTGGCCAGCCGTATCGAACGCTGCGGCGTCGCCATAAGCCAGCACCGTTGCCGCATCATGCTGAATGAGCCGTCTTGCCCCACCGGGATCTCCTGACGATTGCAGATGGGCGGCAAACCACGCGTATAGCCCCCTGAGCTCGCTCGGGGCCTTCTGATCGCTCCCGGTGATGAGGGCAATCGCTCGCCGCAACGGAAAGGCGGGTGTTTCCCTAGCACCCACGACCCTTCTTGCCAGAAAACGCCCCGCCAGAAACTCGGCGACCGTTCGGTGAAACGGTGCAAACGCGTGTCCTTCACCCCTGAACAGCGCGGTATCCAGGGCTGCTTCGAGAATGCGCGCCTCGAGTCCCAAGGAATGGGTAGCCACATACTCGCCGTCTGTTGCATCAGGGGGCAACGCATTTGAGCGCCAGAGTGCTTTCGCCTTAGAGGCGAGAAGGTAGAAGCTCATGGCGCTAGCCGCGGCGAGGATTTCTTCCGCCCCCGGTCGTGAATCTGTTTCGCGCTCCGGGTCGTATTCGTGGGCAAGCGCCCTTGTCGCCTTCTCGAACAAATCAAAGCGGGAGGTCGGCCATACGCCGTTCGAAACGATAACCGAGTGAAGCAGTCTCAGACTGAGCGGATTTTCCAGAAATGCATCGGCACCTCGGTTCCGCGCGTCACCGACAAACCGCTCTGGATCGAGTTCTCCCAGAGACGCCAAGACCAATTGTGCCTCTTCGTCATTCAGCGGTAGGAGATGTGCCACAATGATGGGCTCGTTGTTTGCCGCACGTCGCATCGCGTTAATGTCGGCGGTCGCGCGCCAGTCCTCAGCGCGGCAGGTGAGTCGCCACCTGAGAATGTTATTGTCCGAAATCGCGTTGGCGAGGAGCAGAAGCTTGTCTTTGCCACTGCCGCCCGAACGATACTCATCGAGCGCATCAAGATAGGCCGTTCCAGATACGCCGAACGGTGAGCCGGTCATTACTTCCCGGCAGGTCACAATCTCGCCACCCTCGGTGCCCGCTTCGTATTCCAGCGCGGTTGATTTTCCGGCGCCCGGCTCGCCCAGCAACACAACATATGGCTCGTGCCGCAACTGGCTCAGGGGTTGAACCACGGTCTCAGCTTGAGCCTGGGTGGCGACTCGCCTGTCTAGGGGGGCACTTTCCATCGCAGCAGGATAGGAGCAAACCATCTTCAGGAAAATAGTGTGAAGTCGCAGCCACATACTTTAGTGACGCCTTCGGCCGAGTCTCCGTCATCAAGTAAAAAGCTGGTCCGGGCTTACGAGCGTTTCACGCTCCTCACAACGCAGGCCCTAGGATTTTGTTGACTACTCGGAAGGTTTTGCAACCTGTTCCGCTGGCGAGTATACTCGGTTTTGCACACGGGCAAATCAAGCCTTCGGGCGCGCTCGGCCACCTCGTGCTGGCGAAGGGTTTGCGACCTTCTGCCCGTGTGCCCTTCACTCCACATCCGTTCCGGGCTGCTTCTCGAAGTAACGTTCCCGGCCGCGCGGACGGTAGAGCGTGCGCAGGCGCCAGTGCCGGCCGAGCGGATCTAGCACCATGAACAGGCCTGTCTTCGGATCGAAGGCACGCGTGGTGCCGGCAAGGTCGTGGCGCAGCCGCGCGCGTTTCAGGATCTCGCCGAAGTCCGGCCAGGCGGAGACATCGACCACCCGCCGATGATCGGCGGCGTGGCCGATCGTCGCCGCGTCGATCATCACGGGCAGATAGTCGTCGCCAAAGCGACCCGGCGCGATCGCCACCGGAAACCGCGTCAGTGCGAAAGGCGCCTCGGCCTGAAGTCGACCGGCCAATGCCTGTCCTGATACCCCTTCCGCCTTGAGCGACGGCGCCCGCGCGGCGCGCCTTAGGCCGACGTCGATCGCGTCCTGGACGAAGACCTTGAAGGCGGGCGACGCCGTAAAGTCGGCGATAGCCGCGCGCCTGGCCATCGTCGAGAGATCGCCCAAGCGGCCGGACAGCAGTTCGGCGACGTTCCGACCTCGCGTCTTCCCGGGATTGTGGTCCCAGCCCGGATCGATGCCGACCGGCACGTTGACCGTCTGTCCGGTGCGCTTGTTTCGCCAGGGCCGCATGACGATCTGCGGGCCGCCGGCTTTTGGGTCGTAGCCAAGGCGTTCAGCCTCGCGCCGGGCAATCTGGCGCACGCCGCATTTGCAGCCCCAGCCGTTGGGCGGATAGTGGGTGTTCCAGAACGGATCATCAACGGGCAGGATGATCCCGACCCAGCCGCGGTGTTCCGGCCGGCGGCGCTCGGCAAGCGAAAGCGTGTAAACGAGATACGGCAAGAACCGCTTGGTGCGCTGGGTCCGCTCCCATTCGCCGGCCGCATGCGCCGTGCGGATGTTCGCCCAATAGATCGTGCGCAGCCGACGCGGACTGCCGAGCTGCACGAGTTTTGTCTCGCCGTCGGCCGGGTCCCTGGCAAAGCGCTTGCCCCACCATCCCTTGCCCTGAAGCACAGGCGTCAGCCGTTCGCGGAAAGCTTCGAAGGGCACACGGTTGACGATCGCGTCATCAACGGCCTTGCGCAGATCGTCGAGCACGTCGAAGCCGGCCGACTTCGCCACCGTGAAGGCATAGGCGTGTTCGACCGGTGCAATATCGCGCCAGTCAAAGGTCGGCCGCGATCCCTTTTCCCGGAAATAACGGGTGACCTCCGGCGAGGCGGTCAGGAACTCAACGGGCAGGTCAGCCGGCATCGCCCAGCCCGCGCGCGATCATGGCAAGATCGGCAAGCCGGCGTGCCAGCGGGCCGACATCGAGGGCGCCGGACAGCCGGTCGAGGCGGGCACGCAGATCCTCATAGGATGTTGCGGCCGAGAACTCTGCCTGAAGCTGATCGAGCACCGGGGCGAGATCAGTGCCCCATTCCTCCAGGGCTTCCTCAAGGAGCGCATCAAGCTCGTCTGTCTCCTCGCCGGCCCGCGCGGTCGCATGATAGCCGCCGCAGCTCGGGCAGGCTCGGGCCGTTGCCGGCTCGGCTGTCGGATCGTCCGGCTCGGCCTCGGCTTGACCAGGGTCGGACACGACCGGCTTTGCGGCGGTCGGTGCGCGCAGGATATCGGCACCGTCTTCCGGCTCGCTCAGCCCGATCTTTTCGCGCACCTCGGAACCGGCAACCTTGAGCCCGAGCGGGACAAGTGTGTTGAGCGCTTCGGACAGCGTCTTGATGTCCTCGGCCTCGGCGACGGGTAGGTCGACAGTGGGATACCGCTCCTGCGGGCCGAAGTTGAAGGCGATGAAGGGATGGATCAGATCCCGGTTGAGCGTTGTCGACACCTGCCGGCCGTCCGCCCGGAGGATGTCGTAGCGAACGTTCTCGTGCACCTGCGCCTGGGCGAGCGACGAGCCGTCGTCCGTGGTCATGGTCTGACCAAGAACCGCCTTGGAGATCTGCGCGTCCAGGTATTCGGCCATGGCGCCGAAGACGGCATTGCCCGAACCGCCCTTGGCTTCGATGAACTCGATCTCCATGCCGGACGGGATGATCGCCGCCGCGTCGGCGGCAAGGTCGCGCACCGCGCGCAGCAGGACACGCTTCTCGTCGGGCGTGGCGCTGCGGTTGTAGCGCCCGACACGCAGCGGCATGCCGAAGACGTCCAGAAAGGCGGCCCAGTCCTTGAGCGTGTAGGACTTCAACAGGAACGCCCAGGCGGCAAGCCGGGCCAAACCGCCCCGGATCGGCAGGCCCGATTTCAGCTTCGGGATATGCCGGATGAAGGAATAGCGGGAAAGCTCGCGGCCCTCGGTCGAACCATCCTCGCGCAGGCGCAACTCGCGGCCGGTCCTGCGGTCGAACTGGAAATGGCGCGGATCGCGCCAGACATACTCGCGCGGGTACCAGGTCGCCTGATAGTCCCAGAGGATCTCGACAACGGAAAAGCCCTTGCCGAGCCCGTCGAGCACGTCAATCAGCATGTCCTCGAAGATCGGAGCCTCGACCAGGTCGCGCACGGCGTCGAGGATCTTGTCGTCCACCGTGCCGTTCTTCGGCTGGTTGACCACGGGCTCGATCGCCAGAACAGCGCGCTTGCGGGTGCCCAGCACCGACGCATAGTGGAGATCCCGTTCCTCCATCTCCTCGGCAAGCGCCAGATATTCGCCCGGCTCGCCCTCGACGGCATCACGAAGGATGCGCGCAAGCCTGGCCGGCGTGAGGCCCGAGGCGACCGGCTCGCCCCAGATCGAACGCACCCCGGTCAGGGTCGGTGCGGCTTCTTCCTTCAGGAGCGACGTGGAGGAGACGGGCCGCCCGTGCGGATCGACAAGCTGATAGGTGCTCACCACAAGCCTCCTGAATGTCCGGGATTGATCCCGCCGATGCGGGCGAAGTCGTCGTCATCGAGATCGAGCGGAGGTCCGCCGTTGTGACCGAATTGCGCGAGCGGTGAGTGCCGTGCGGCCGTGTAGTCGTATTCGGGCAGGTCGAGGCGGCTCACATGCCAGGCGAGCGCGGAGGCGATCGCGCTGTCGCCGTGGCGTTTCATGCCGTCCGCGCCGTTGACGCTGTGATCGTCGGGCACCTTGATGATGCCGTCGACGTATTGAAGCGCCTGATGATCGCGCAGGATGTCATCGTCTCTCGGCAACACGACCGTGCGATCCGAGAACGCCTCGATATAGGCGGGCATCTCCGCGAGATACCAGGCGCGTGACAGGCTGACCTCGACAATCGACGGACCGTATTTCTGCGCCGCGACTTCGGCGAGATAGGCACCGTTACCGGTGGCATCGAGCGCACCACCCGACATGCGCGGCAAACGGTCGACGACATAAAACAGGATGTCGCGCTGTTGGTCGAACGGCACGTTGCGCAGCTCGACGATCAGTCCCGACCGACGCACGAGCGACCGCGTGATCGCCATGACGTTGATCACGGTCAGGTCGCCCTTGCGCGCGAAGTCCTCCCCGAAGACATGGGACAGGAGCGGGTCGAGCTTCTCCAGGTGAGGTTTCAGCTCGCGTTCGCAGAAGTCGAGCGTGTCGGCCTTGCGGATGTGTTCCGGCGCGTTCTTGAAATCATCGGTGCAGGCCCATCGAACGATGGGAATGCCGGGCTCCATGCAGGCTTCGATCTGCACGCGTGTCAGTGCAGAGCCTTCGGCTTCAGCCGGGATGGCGTCGAGCTCCTGGCGCATCGCCGCCTGGCGCGCGCCATAAGCGCCCCGGATCTTCGCTTCCCACTCCGCTTCGCCCTCGCTCGTCCACTCGATCCCCTTGATCAGGCAGACGCGCTTGTAGAGGCCGTTTGCAACGGCGGTGGCGAAAGGGATGTGGTGGACCGAGAACGGGACCTTGCCGGCGCGCGCTTCGCGGATCAACTCGTTGAACGGGTTCAAGACGCCGTTATGGGTTGAGATCACCCGGATCTTGCCGCCCCAGATCAGCAGCGCGTTGACCGCGTCGAGCACGCCGCGCACGTCCTGATGGAACGCCGCCTCGTCGATCACGACGATGCCCTGAAGGCCGCGGATGTTTTCCGGGCGCGACGACAAGGCCTCGATCCGGTAGCCGCTTGCGAAGCGGATGCGGAAAGCGGAGATCATCCGCGTCGAGCCGTCCGCCTTTTGATCCTCGAACAGGAATTCCTCGATCGCCGCCAGATCTTCGCCGATCGCTTTCGCGAACTTTGAGACGTAGCCGATGAACTCGCGGCCCTTGTCCTTGGTGTCGCCGATGTAGAAGACATTGTCGCCGCCCGCCGAGCGTTTGGAGGCGGCGGTCAGCGTGTCGTCGAGTGCCTCGCCGAATGTGATGCCGGTGCGGCGGCCCTTTTCGGCAAGCTTCAAATCGGATCTATCCGCGATCCAGTCGACCTGGTGCTGCATCAGGATCCCGTCCGCAAGTGGATCGAGATCATCCGGCACCTGCGCGCCGCGAGGCAACTCGCCGGGCAGTTCGTCGGTCTTGCGCGAAAGGAGCGGCGGTCCGGCGAAGATGTCGTGTGACGGATCTGGCGTGGTCATGTCCGCACGCCCAGGAAGTCCCGGCGAAGCTGAGCGACACGCTCGCCCGACAGACCGGCTTCCTTGCCGACCGTGTCGACGACCTCTTCGAACTTCTCCGCAATCTCGGCCTCGACCTTCTGGCGACGGGAGGTGGAAACAGATTGCGCGGCAGCGGCAGCGCGCAGCGCGTTGGCGAGTTCCTGCGCGCCCTTGGTCGACAGCCCGCCTTCGCCGGCCGACTGCAGGATTTCGAAGATCAGCGTCTTGATGGCTTCCGCCGCGATGACGGTCAGGTCATCGGACGCCCCGGCATCCAGACGGTCACTCAAGGCGGTGGCGATGTTGCGCGTCTCTTCGATCCGCCGGGCCATCGCCGCGAGCTTGACGCTGTAGCGATTGAACGAAGAGAACGACGGCACGTCGAAACTCGCGCCCGTCTCGCCCTGGACAGCGATCAGCTTCTCGCGGAACTCGGCATAGATCTCGGTCTGGGTGCGGTCGCGGCCGGTCAGCTCCTGCGCTGCCCAGGTGACGGCGGCGTCGCATTCCTCCGGCAGGATGTCGATCGCCGACAGACGGCCGCGTCCTTTGGGGCGAGCCATGTCAGGCCTCCGGCGATGGAGCGCCCACGCCTTCGAGCAGGGCCCGGCGCTGGACGTGGTCGAGCCCGGCGCGGCGCAGCGTCGCGACGAGGATCGAACCCGCCTCGGTCAGGCGGACGGCGTCGAGATCCTCAAGGCGGCGCAGCTGCGTCCGCACATAGTCGCGGCTCTTGCGATGGCCGAAGGTTTCGAGGATCGCGAGAAGGATCGTTTCGTTGAGCTGCTGATCCGTCTCCTCGGCAAGTGCCCGCAAGATGATCAGGCGGCAGTTGGCCGCGACATATTCGGCGTAGCTCATGCCTTGCCCCCGGATTTGAGAAGGTAATCGCTGATGCGTTCGGTTGCTCGCTGAACCGCTCTCAAAGTGTCTTCAACGGCTCCAAAGCGAACGCCCATGCCCTCTATTTGCTTGTCCAGGCGGTGCAGATCGTCCCGGTCGGGTAACGCATCGAGCTTGGTTTCCACCCGGTCGAGCCGGGTTTCCTGATGCTCCATGTCCGCCTTGAGCTCGGCGATGGCCTCGGTGTTCTTCCGGCTCCCGCTCGTCAGCCAGGTGTAGAAGGCCGAAGAGAACGCGATGAGCAGTGCGACGACGCCAAGGAATGCGTCCAGGGTCCTCCAGTCAAACCACATGGGCACCTACCGGAGCGTTCGCAGGGCAGCGACACCGCCACCGACATAGAAGAGCCATTGGATCATCTGGCCGCCCCAGGCTTCCAGAATGGGGACCGTCGCAACGCCCCAACCAAAGCGAAAGATGCTGTCGGCGATGACGGCCGCCCACCATGCGCCCAAGGGCAGGACGAAGAGGCCGGCGAAGCACCAGAATGCGGCGTGTTCGAGCTTCGCCGTGTTGAAGGCGGCAAGCTCCTTCGTTTCGGCAACGGCCGCGCGAATGGCTTCGATCTCGACCTGTGTTCGCAGCTTCTCGCGGCCCGTCTCCTCGGCGTGGCGCCGCTCGAGATAGGAGAGCGTGCGCTCGACCAGGCCGGAGGATGCAAAGCGCAGGACAACGGACAGGAGCCAGCTCATTCGCCACCCCCGATCGGTGTGCGCGTGATCCGGCGCAGGAAGATGTTGAGGAGGCCGACGATCAGCATCGCCCAGAGCGCGTCACGCGGTTCCAGGTACCAGGTCCAGTCGAAGCCTTCGAGCCAGCGCAGCACCTCCGCCACGATGGGAAGTAGCGCAATCAGCGCGTTGACGATCAGCGTGCGCCATCCCCTCATGCCGACGCCCTCCGCGAGAACAGGCCGGACAGGCGATGACGGATCTCGTCGCGATAGCGCCAGGCGAACACCGCGCCGGCAACGACCGCCAGGGAGAGCGCGCCGCCGGCCGCCCAAAGGACCCATTCGGGCGCACCGCCCTGGGCGGCGGCGGCACCGGCGCCGGAGACGAGGAGCCCGACACCCGTCGTCGTACCGGCCTCGCCGGCCGACACCGCGCGCTCCAGCGCTGCCGCCGTCGCAGGGGCAAGCACACCGTCCGTCTTGAGATGCGGGTGGTCCTTCTGGAACGCGCGCACGGCCTTGGTCGTCTTCGGCCCGGCAAGGCCGTCCAGTGCACCGTCATAGTGGCCGAGTTTGGCGAGGATGCCCTGATAGTGGCGCAGTTCCTCGGAAGCGGTCGAGGCCTTGGCGACCGTGTCGCGCGGCTCGACGCGGATCGCGCCGGACGTTGCGTAGACGCCGCGCTGGATCAGCAGCGCTTCGGCCTGCCGGCGCTTGACGAGGCCCGGCAGGCGACGACCGCCGGCCGTGGTGCCGGTCTTGCGCAGCAGCGCTGCTGACTTCGCAGCATCGCCAGCGGCAAGCGCCTTCGCCCACTTCCACTTCGCCGCACCGGGGCCGAGGTTGAAACAGACGCTGGCCGCGCCGTCATAATGGTGCTGGCGGGTCGGCCGGATGTGCCGCACGACGGCCGCGCCGTATTCCTCGTTGACGATCTTCGGAAGGATCTTCAGGCATTCCTCGCGCGTGATCGTGTCGCCGGGTTTCAGTGGCCGACCGCGTGTCGAGATCCAGTAGTTCCGGAAGACCTTCGAGCGGTTGGTGTAGCCGGTGCCGATCGTCAGCACGCCGACCGGATCGCGATAGGCACGGCTGACAAAGCCTTCATGCGCGACGACATCGCGCGCCCCGTGCGGGCTCAAGTTGGTGATGATCTGCATATGATCGTCCCGGCCTCTGTGGAGAGTTGCCGACACGTTGGCGGATCGCGGGTTGTGTGGTGAGACTGACAGTGTCAGGCGGATGAGGAACCGGCCGTCAGAACAAGTCGCCCTGGCGCGGGTCTTTCGACTTGAGACGGGCACGGGTGCGGAAGGCCGTTCGCTCGTGAAGCCCGCTTGCGGCGGCAGCTTGGCGCGCGGACGCGCCGTTTTCAAGTGCCTTCACAAGAGCGCGGCGCGCGCTCGCCTCGCGGGCGATCGGTATCAGGAACCGGCCGCCCGTGTTCCTGACGCGGTAGAGCTCGCATATGGCGGCAGCGGCTTCCCGGCCGACCGTATCGGTCAGCCAGTGCCCGTCATCCGCATGGCTTGGAATGTAAACCGTCTGGCCACCCTTTTCGGCGGCAAGCTTCAGGGCAGCGTCCAGGCCGGCGACCTCCGCAATCTCGGCCAGTATGCCGGGAAGATATGAGAGATCGTCGGCCACGGGATCAGGCCTCGGCCTTGGGCTTGTTGATCGCTGCGCGCAGGCATCGACCAAGCACGTTCATGAGGTCGATCCAGTCGTCTTTCGTCAGATCGCCATACCCTTTGCCGGGAACCGTCCGCCCGAGCCAGGCGTCAAGCGTGGTGGCCGGTGCCGCGCCCAGACTGGTCAGGCGCGCCCATTGCGTCAGCAGGATCTGAAAACGGAAATCGTTGAGCAGCGGCGGCTGGTTCCGATCCCGGCGGTACAGTCCATCGTTGCCCGTGGCGCGGCGGACCCATCCCTTGATGGCTTCGATTGCCTTCTCGGCATCTTCAGCCACCCGCAGGAACCGCGCATGGGAAAGGCCCGTCTGGCGGGTGACAAAGGCCATCATCGCCTCGTCGGTGCCGTTCCGAACGACCCCGAGATTGTATGCGGCGATCCAAAGGGCCTGAAGCTTGCCAGCGAAGGGGCCGGTGGCGCGCTTGGCGGGACCGGTCTTCAAACCGCGTTTGAAGCCGAGGCGCTCGAGTTCGCCCACCACCGCCTGATGCTGGGGCGGCGACATGGCGCGCAGTGACCGCGCGCCGGTGACCCGTTCGTACAGGTCGCGGGCATCGTCGCCGCCGATGCCGAGTTGCTTCAGGCCGACGTGAATGATTGCATGTGAGCCGCTCATCACGACGCCCTCGCCAGATCGATGGTGACCGGCAGCCAAGGCCCGTCGGCCGAGGCGCGCTCGTAGAAGCGCAGGTAGGTCTTGGACCCGACAACACGCATTGCCTCGCGGATCGCATCCATGGCGCGACGCCATCGCTCGTCCTCGATATCGAGCCGGAGCAGCATGAAGATTTCCGATTTGTTGATGCAGCCGGCCTTGTCCGTGTTGAAGGCGCGGGTCACGATGGCGCGGATCTCCGGCCGGCTTTCCGCCGACCACTCGTTGAGGCACTCGTCAATCAGCGTCTTGGCGATCTGGAGCTCCGGGCCGAAGTCGATGAAATCCGAGACCTTCACCTCGACCTTCATCCGGCCGTCGAAGCTGAGCAGCGTCTTGTTGCCTTTCCGGCCGCCGATCGTGGCGTCGTACTCCTGGGCGAGCAGCGCTTCGAGAGACCCGATGTCCTCGAATGTGTGACCGCGAAAGCGGCCGATCTGGGCGCTCAAATCGCGGGCATACCCCATCACCTTGCGCACCAGTTCGTCCTGCAGCTTGTCCATCGGTTTGATCACCTCAAGCGGAACGAGCGAGCCTTTCGCATCGGTCATGTACGGCTTGCCGTTGACGTCCAGGACGCCGTCGTTGGTTGCCTTGATATCGGTCATTGCGTGCCTCCATTGCGTTGGTCGAGCGCCGAGCGGCCCGGTGCCGGGTCGCCCATGAGGGATGCTGTGCGGTCGGATTGGCGGTCGACCATCAGGTCGAGCAGAGGATTGACCCGCCATGGGCGCATGATCGTTGAGGCCGGCGGTGCACGTCGCTGCGAGGGCATGGGATCGCGGGCGCAGCGGGCACGGATCGCCCGCGCCTCGGCCTCCCACTTGAGCTCCTCTCGGTGGCGCAGCTCGGCATTGACCGCGATGATCAACCGCGCGATCGAACTGACAAATTCCGCCCGGCTCGTCTCTTTGTTGAGGAACCGCTCCGCGATCGTCGAAGACGACGGCAAGGATGTCTTCGACAAGTGTTTCGAGGGCTTCGCTCATGCCGCCGACCCTCCATCATCGGAGGGTGCCGGCCGTGCGATCACCGGCAGACGCTCGACCTTGCCGGAGGCAAGATCCGCGTCCGTGATTGTTGACGGGCCGGCGATCCGGCTCGCCTCCATGCTTGATGAGCGTTTCAACAGGTTGAGGAAGGCAATCTTCATGAGGTGCGTGAGCATGGGGGACAGGACGAGGCCGCCGCTGTCTGTGGTGTGATCGTCGACCCACTTGCGCAGAGCTCGGATGTCATCAGACAGCATCGCCGCCTCCTTTCACGCGGGAGTGGGGGCAACCGGCCCGGCAGGCCCGGAACATGCGGACACGGTGAGCCGAGGTCGGTGCATAGGGCTTCTTTTGCCAGTCAAGGCACTGGTCCCGGCTGAGGTCGCCAACGACAGGGCAATCGACCAACAAGCCCATCAAGGCCCCGCGCACGCGCTCCTCGACCTTGGCCAGGTCGCCGAGATACTTCCCGTTGATCACCTGGCTTGTGGTTGCCGGCGAGTAGCCGATCCGTGCGGCGGCACCATTCAGGCCGTCGCGATCCGCCAGACCGGCCAGTTCGCGCACCCAATCGGGCGCTTCGCCCCATCCGGTGGTGGCCTTGTCGACCATGGAGACCGGCGTCATGGTGCGACCTCCTCGGCGACGGGTTGCCCGTGAAAGGCATTCGTGTTGGGGTCGTAAACCGTGTGCGCGCGAAGGATCTTGGGTGGCCTCGGCCCTGTGTTCATGGACGGCTTGAGACGCCATTTTCCGAGATGCCTTCCCCGACCGGGTTCAAGGCAATGCAGATATCCCGCATCCGCAAGGCGCTTGACGTAGCTCACTGCGGTCACTTGGGGCACAGTCGTTTCGTCGGTTGACGCAAAGGCGGCGAGATCACGCGCCGTGAACCCGTCGCGCAGCAGGTGCCGCATGGTGTTCCAAAGGAGTTGGTTGATCATCGCGGGTGCGGGCGACCCGTCACGGCGCAGACGTGGCGCCTCTTGATGGCGTTGGACCAACCGATAGATCCGGCGCCCGCGTCTCCGGCCGATGGCAGGCTCGAAGCCGACTTCTTCAAGGATGCCGGCCCGCAGCAGCCGGCGCAGATAGTCGGTGACGGTGGTGTCGCCGGGATCGCAACTTCGCTGGTCGACGTCGTGTCTGGTGAAGGCCGCGCCGTCCCGGGTCAGGTCGAGGATCACGGACCAGATGTGCTCGTATCCGCGCAGAACCGGCCGACCCTTGATCGTCTGGAGTTTCAGGACCGCCGACATCAGCCGCGCCCTCCCGCTCGGCGTCGGATCGGTGTCTCGCCCGTGAAGATCCGTCCCTCGTAGCTGGAGCGATCAACGGCCTTGAGGCCGTGGTTGCGGGCAAATTGCCGGACCTCATGAAGGGTGGTGGCAATGCGCCGAGCCTTGCCGGCCGTCCGCGTCCTGATGTCCGCAAGCAGGTCCGCCGCAATTTCGATCTCAGGGCACAGGAAACGGGCGAGAACGGCCGTGTCTTCCTCGTCGCAGGGCTGTGCCAGTTGAAAGTCCAGAACGCGGTTGTGCACGCGCTCATGCGCTTCCAGCTTCTTTGGCAGCAGCTCTTCGCCGATCAGAATGACGGGGACCTGCGTCGTTTCATGAATGTCCCGGATGAACTCGATCATCTTGCCGTCAACGAGCTTGTCAGCCTCGTCGATGATCAAGGGCCGATCGGGTGCATCGCCCAGCCGATGGATGATGTCGCCCATCATGGAAGCGATGGTGCCGCGCGAACGATGCTGCCCGAGCTCCGCAAGCAAGGCCTCGCAAAACGTCTTCTTCGCCCAATAGTGGCGGACCTCGACATAGACCGCGCCGGTCTTGTTCATCGCGTATTGCGCTGCAACGCTCTTGCCGTATCCGCTATCGCCACTGAACACGCCGATCCCCGGCAACCCGACAGCGCGGGTGCGCAGGGCTTCAATCATCATGAGCAGGGCAGCGACATTCTTGAGCGGAGCGATTGACCCGCGTGGTGCCTTGACCGTGTTCTCGTTTGCAGCCATGTTTTCGTCCTTCGAAATGCCTTTGGGGGGCTCCGGTTTGCCGGGGCTCCTTTTTTCTTGGGCGGACCTATCCGCCGAAATCCTCGTGCAGCGCATGCAGAGCGCGGTACTCCGACCCGTCCCGATAACTGCCGAGCCACAGCGCTTCGTCAGTCGTGATGTCCTCGCCGGCCGCAAGCCGGTCCATCAGCTCGAGCGCCCGGCGAAACCGGAGCTGTGGAGGTTCCTGGCGGCGGATCGGTGTGACGGACGGGGCCGGTGCTGCCGGTGCGGCCATTTCCTTCCGCATCTCTTCCAGGAGCTCGGCCGCGCGCTTCGGCTGCGCCGGAGCCTCGGCCGGTGTCACCGCGTCGAGTGCGGCAGCGATGGCGGGCGTTTCGTGACGTTCCTCGCGTTTCGGCAGAGCGAGGACGTTCGGCAGATCGCGACGGGCGGTTTCGAGCACCCGCTCGATCAGCGGCCGGCCTTTGGTGATCTCGCGGATCTTGGAGCGTGCCTGCCGGGTCGCCGCGTCCAGGGTCTCGGCCTGCGCTTCGCGCTTGGCGGCGAGAAGCGTGGACGGATGGATGCCCGCCAGTTCCGCGCAGATCGCGTCGCCAAGATAGGAACCATCGCCGGCAGCAAAGGCGACGGCGCGGCCTGCGTCGTTCGGGTCCATTCGGACAAAGACCTGGGCACCGGGAAGCGCGGCATTGATCACGTAGTGGAAGTGATCGATCCGGATACCGGTCTTGGTGACGGTTCTGAGCCCGTCCTGACCGGCGACCGGCATAAGGAGCACGTCGAGGGCGCGCGGATCGACAGTGCGAATTGAAGCGGTCGAGACCAGTGCAGCCTCGGCCGGCGTTTTGCCCTTGAGCCCCGCATGCGGGCGGTGCTGGTAGCGCAATTCGACCCACTCATCGACGTAGCGCTGCAGCTCCGGTCCAGTCATCGAGACGCCGAACAGCTCGGCAGTATCCGCACCAAGGCGCGCCGCGAAGGTTTTGCGGTCCTCAATCGCCTTTCGGTCTGCGACCGAGTGACCGACGAAGCCCGGCAACAAGGTGGCGCAATCGTGCTGGAAAGTGCGAATGACGCGCTCGACATGACCCTTTTGCTCCGGGCTGTAGGCGTCGGAAACGTCCGCCTCGATATCGAGCGCGGCGAACAGGCGCTTTGTGTCGCGGGCAACGAAGTCCGAGCCGTTGTCGGTCGTGATGACGTCCGGCACGCCCCAGGCGAGGATCGCTCGGCGCAGAAGCATCGCGACGGCGGCCGCGCGTGGCGTCTTGGAGACGTAGAACAGCGTCCTGCGTGTCGCGATATCGATGCAGGCATAGATCGCATGCCGGCCATCGGTGCACAGCGCATCGACCGGCGAGGCGTCGATCTGCCACAAGGCATTCGGTTCCCGGATATGACGGAGCGCGCCCACACCGGCTGGCGCCATGGTCGAGCGGTATCGATCGGGGTTCGAAAGTTTCGTCAGGGCGACCTTTTCGGTCTCCTTCAAACGCTTGATGAAGTGCTGGAACGTGCGAACCGGTGGCATCTCGACCGAGACGCTCCGCCCTTGTCGTTCGACGGTGAGCGCGTCGCCGAACTCGTCGCGGCATGTCATCCGAACGAGATCGGCCGACAGGTGCGGTTGGTGGGCCACGAGCGCAAAGATGAAGGCCCGCACGGTGCCGCCATTGGCGCTGTCAAGGACGCCTTTGCCCTTGCGAGCGGCCGAGCGGTCGACTGCCAGCCGGTCGGCGCCACCGGACCGCTTGGCCGAACGCCAACGCTGCAAGGAGCGCTTGGAAAGGTGCGGAACCGTCTCCCTGATCCAGGCCTCGACTGGCAGGCTCCCCACATTGTAGCGGTCGCAAAAGATCTGGAGGCTGGATGCAAGTCCGAGCGACAAGCCAGACCGGAACTGTTCGAAAACGCTGAGGATCGCAAGGCGCGCGTCCCGCTCGCGGCGTGCGCTGTCGCTGCCTTTGAAGGTGATTTGAACGTCGCCGTTTTCAGAGCGCAGCACTTCCTTGCGCACGGCCAGAACGCGACGGGTGAACTCCAATTGGGCTTCCGTCGGAAGCAGGCGGAAATGGTACTCGCGACCACCGCCGCCTTCCGCTCCCTTGCGGTCACGGGCGAGGAACGGGTGTGTGGTCCAGCTTTCCCGGTCGGAAAGCACGCGTACCCCTCGTTCGCTTCCCGGAACTCCCGGCAAATCGAGTTCGGCGATCTCGCGGGCGGTGAACCACTCCTTCATCGCCGCGACCTCCCGACAGCTTGGATGCGGGCGGACATGGGTGCAGCTTTCGCGCGAACGCTGGTATGATGATGGGGCCGGCGCGTGGTCACGCGCGCACCGGCCCCTGGCATCCCCTTATGAAGCGACCACAAGGAGACGATCCGAATGACGAAGAAGAAGGAAACGCGTGCCTTCGGAGTGACTCGCCCTGGCATGAGCATGGCGATCAATTCCATGGGCGTGCGACAACCCAACATGCAGTTGTCAACCGACCGCCCCACGCCCCAGCAGAGCCCCGGGGTCAGACAACCGGTGAAGCCACCGAAAGGAAAGTGACGATGACTCCCGACCGCGACAACATCCGGTTCAATGTCCTGCGTAACGCGCTCTATCACACGGCACGGCGCATGCATTTCGAAAGGCTGAACCGTATGTTCAACTTCGCGGTCGTGATCCTGGGCGCAGGCGCGATGGGCGACGTCTTTGCCCGAATTGGCGTCGACCTGATCTGGATCGGCGCGGCGATCGCGGCTATCGGCGCGCTCCAACTCGTGCTCGACTTTGGCCGCATGGCCCGCGATCACCAGCAGCTCCAGCGCGACTACTACCATTTGCTTGCGGAGATCGAGAGCGCGGCCAGCGATGACCCGAAACTCTGCGCGGAATGGTATGCACAGATGATCCGCATCACGGCGGACGAACCGCCTGTGCTCCGCGCTCTCGATGCCAAGGCCTTCAACGACGCTCTCGATGCGACCGAGATCTACCCGCGCAGTGAGCGGCTGGTTCTGAAACCGCGCCACATGCTGCTCGGATGGCTGTTCGCCTTTGAGGGAAGCGATTTTTCCAAGAACAGTGAGGTTGCCACAGCCAAGAAGAGCTGATCGGGTCATCGTCGCGACCTCCATTTGGCTTCCACGGCGGCGCGCCGCGCGGCAACCTCCTGCGCGTGTTCTTCGATCAAGTGCAATTCGATGAGGTCGGCATAGCGGGCGGGCACCACGACGAAGCCGAAGCGCTCGACGACCGCGCCGAGCACGCCATTGCAGCCTGTGGCCTCGACCAGCGCGATGAAGGCGTCGAGCGGGATGCGATGCTCTTCCGACGCTTCACTTGCCCACTTGTCGAGCGTGGCCTCGGAGACTGTGCGGCCCACCGTTGCCGAAATCTGCCGGGCAATCTCCGCCCGTGATGATCCGTCCTCGCGCGCCTCGCGAAGGGCGCGCGACACCATTCGCGCAATCTGGTTGTCGAGCGCGCCGCGACCCGGGGCCTCGTCTCCAAGGCTGACGGTCACCTTGGGCGGCTCCCAGGAGAACAGGTCTGGAGTGAGAGGGTCGCGGCGGCGGGACATGGTTTAGCCTCGCTCCGCCAGCCAGAGTTCGACGGCCTCGCGATGCGCTTCGAAGAAGCGATGTTGTTCCGTCTTCTTCAGCCGCGAGAACGTGTCCGACAGCTTTTCCCATGCACCGGATTTCCGGGGCGCAGGCGTCTTGTCGAGGACGGCGATCGCCGCATCGACGGTCGCGGCCATCGGAGGCTCGGCGAGCAGCAGACCGACGATCTGTGCTTGGCGCTCGGGTGACTGGTCGGCGAGCTTGAGAAGTTCCGATTGATTGTTGGCAAGGGCGCTTTCGGCAATCCGATCCCGGATATTTTCCGGAACGGTGGCGATCTTGAGAGCCAGATAGATCGCTCGCCCGCTCAGTCCGAATGCGGCCTGGGCAGCGTCGGAAAAACAAAGTGCAAACTTTGCACTTTGATCGTCGAGATTTCCGGCGGGCTGCAATTCTGCAATGTTTGCACTATTTCCCTCCGCCGCCTTTTTCGCCTTGCGACCGGGCTTCACCTGGCCGTTCGCAGCCTCGTAGATGTCCCGCCAGGCGGCGATCGCCACGGCCCGCTCCAGCGCGTTCAGCTCGAACCGCATCAGGTTCTCGCGGATTTCTCGCAGGCGTTCCTGCGCTTCGTCGGCAAAGGTATCGGGCGCGTGCACGGCAGCCGGAATGCTGTCCCAGCCGAGCAGCTTGACCGCCGCCAGGCGGTGCGCCCCGTACACCAACCGGTAGCCGCCGCCTTCGAGTGGACCGACCACCTCGACCGGCGTCAACAACCCGCGTTGGTCGAAGTCCTCGGCGAGCGCCTCGGCGCGAGCCGGTAGCACCTTGCGTAGGCGATTGCTGGCATCGATTTTTGCGAGTGGAAGCTGTTCTGGTGCAGTCACGCCTGCACCTCGTCAGCCTGCCAATCCGCTCCGCCGATACCGCGCCCTTTCAACCAGTCGACTTCGGCTTGCGCCTCGGCCAGATCGGCAAACCGGTGCGCATCGCCATCGAAAAAACTCGTTTCCGCGACGATGGCGGAACCGCCACCGTCGACGCTGATCACGTGGTTGCGGCCTGTGTGGTAGTAGCGCCGGCCTGATGCCGACACCTTGGTCAGAATGGCTTTCATGGGAGGCTCCAGCATGGAGAAGGTTGGGAGTTGGCCTGTCAGCCGACGTCGTTCGTGCTGACGCAGACAACGGATGTCAGACGCCGAACTGTCAGCTCGGACGGTCCGGAATTTCCTGTTCCGGACGATCGTCGGCCTCCTAGGATCGTCAGCAGGGACGAGCCGAGGGGAAAGACCGATGATCGAGACGAGATGGATGGATGAGCACCGAGAGAATGTCCGAGACGTGATCCAGCGATGCATGACCGCCTGCCTGGAGGAGTTGAGGCCCGGTTTTACCGCCGTGGTCCGTGAGGCAGCCGAACGGACGCTGTTGGATTGGCCCGACAACACACCGCCCGCCGTACGTGCATTCGGCGACGAAGAGACGCGGCGGATCATCGGCTTGATCCTTCCGCACGAAGCTCCTCAAGGACCTCCGGCAGAACCTCGCGCACCGCATCGCGGACAGCGGCCCTGAAATGCGCTGCCATCTGAGCTCGTGCCGCCGGCAGTACTCTGGAAAGCACGTGTTCCTGGGCTTCTCTCTTGGCTGCGAGGACCTCGGAAGGGGAAGCACTCATGCTGCCGCGCGGTCCTGGCCGCGATTGGCACTGGTGGCCTTCGGCTCATACCTGCTAGAAAGAATGCGGGTTTTCGTGATCGGATACCGATCGGGAAAGAGCTGCTCGACGGGCACCTCAAGGAACTGGGCGATAGCCGCCTCGGCCTTGCGGTTCGTTCGTTTCCAGACATGGCCGAAGGAATTCGGCTTCATGTCGATGCTCTCGGCCAGGGCCGAAAGCGTCATGCCGCGTCGGTGCAGCTCGGCCTTGATGGAGTGTTGGTCCCATGCGGGACGCTTTCCAGGCTTCATGGGCTACCCCTTGCGAAACCGGCCTGCGGCAACAGGCCGGTTTCTTTGAACGGTTGATGTGAAACAACGGCCCCAAATCACGGGCCGTTAAAACAGGAATAAAACCATATCTCCCTTTTGTAAAGGGTAATCTGGTTTTATTGGGGTGAGCTGTTGGCTAGACCAGAAGTCGAGCCCAAAACGCCGCTTGGCCGACGGCTAAGAGACGTTCGAAAGGCATTGGGCGATCAGGACCGCGCGGAATTCTCTGAACGGGCGGGTTTGAACAAGAGCACCCTCGCCAACTATGAACGCGGTGAAGCGGAACCTCCGGCATCGGCCTTATCCGCCTATGTTCGCCTAGGTGTCAGCTTGGAGTGGCTTGTCACCGGAGAAGGGGAGATGTTTGCCGTACCGCTAAAGGCACCAGGTCTGCTTGGGCCGCGTGGAATCGACCCTGCGCTGTTTCGCCAAGTCGGCCGGCTCGTTGGACGGGTGCATAAGGAAGAAGGCGTCAAGCTGCCGCCCGATGCGGCACTGGACGAGCAGGCGGAGGCGTACAACGCGCTGTTGGCACGCGCTGAAGATCCTGCCGATGCGGCGGAACTGGAAAGCCTGCTGCCATGGCTGGAAGCGCGTCTGCGCAAAAAATTGCAAACGGCTGCTGCCGAGCCTGGAACCGGTAAACGTCAGGCTTGATGCTTCTAGAATTTTGAATGATCGTATTAATTGCTGCTCAATAGAGTTTGCAACTCGGTTTTGCACGTATTTCGCGAGTGAAGTTGCATCGCTCATCAGTTGTGCTTGGCTGAGGCGCTCCCGTCAGCCACAGGCCGGATCTCAGGCGGTATTTTCAGAAGATCGCGAGTTCCGACCTCTATCCCGGAGAATGGCGGTACTCCGCCAATTCAGGGTCGGAACCCGAGTTCCGACCTTAGAGTGCTGTTTGGCGCTTTTCCGCCGCTTCCGATTTTTGGAACGCGGTCCTGACAGCCGTTTTGTGCCATTTGATCTTGCGCGGACGGTTTCGGGTTTTCCCGTTGCGCTGTCACGGCAAACCGCAGATTTCCGGGCTCTTTCGGCTGTTTTCGCCTATTCCCACCTAATCCCGGTTCTGTGCCATGTGTTCTTGCGCGTTACACATAGAGAAAGCGAAACGCTTGCCGTTGCGGCCGCAATTTTCTGAAAGCCGGGCCCGCATCCGCCATTTGTGCAGGATCTCCCGGCGACAAAACGGGACGCTTTTTGGCAGGGAGAAATCAGGCGGCCATACGCAAGGGGCCGACATGCCGAGCCAGCCCGATCGGGCGGGCTGGCTGGGGCGGCAGGATTCGAACCTGCGAATGGCGGCACCAAAAGCCGCTGCCTTACCACTTGGCGACGCCCCAATTTGCTGGCGGCCTGTATAGCGAGAGCGCCCGCGCTGCGCAAGCGGGGCGTTGTCCTTCGAAGGCCCTTGCGAGGCTCCCTGTGAACACCCCCGTTCCGGCGAACGGGCGGCGCCTGCCCGCCGGACGGGCAAAGGTCGCCGGGGAGATCGGCGCAGCGCGGCAAGCTCATCCACAGGCACGTGAAAATGCGATGCGATGACAGGGTTGCGGAGCCCCCATCGTGGTGATATGAACCCGCCACGCCATCGACGAGCGCCGGACACCCGACCCGGTCAAACGCTCGCCGCCACCGCCTCGCGGTCTTCCGGCGCATGGATTCGGAGTGTAGCGCAGCCTGGTAGCGCACCTCGTTCGGGACGAGGGGGTCGCAGGTTCAAATCCTGCCACTCCGACCATTTAAATCCAGACACCTAGCTGCGCCGGCACCGTCCCTTTCGGGGTAACAATCGTCGCAAGGGGCGCGACCCGCCTGCCTGCATCCAAGTCTGCCTGCATCCAGGCCTGCGTGCATCCAAGAGGCGTCGGGCAAGCCTCATCGACGGCCGGGCGGAGCATCGCGGAGACATTTCGAACCCGCTGGGTTCGCAAGGCCAAGGGCCGTCCGAGCTTATGCGAGGTCCTGACCGGAGCGAAGCCCGAAGGGCGACAGCGCGAAGTCAGAACATGGCGGAGCCTTCAGGCTTCGAACGCAGCCAGCACGGCCGCCAACGAGCTTCCCTCGCGCCATTCGGCCGCGTACCAGCCCGCAGCTTGCGCCGCGACGACGTTCGCCGACGTATCGTCGATCAAAAGCAGGTGCTCGGCCGGAAGGCCCGAACGGGCGGCGGCTTTTTCGAAGAACGCCGCCTCCGGCTTGCGGCACCCCATCGCCGCCGAGTAACAGATACCGTCGCAACGACCGGCCAAGGCGAGAACATCCATCAGGTATGCCGCCCTGAGATGCTCCTGGTTGGTGGCCAGCCAGACCGGCATCCCGGCGCTGCGCTGACGATCCAGTTCTTCGAGCAACTCGATGTTCAGCCGCGCATCGTTCTCGAACCAGTAGCCAATGAACTCATCGCAGGAAAGATGCGGCGCGATCCTGGCGAGAACAGGTTCCAGACGGTCCGGCAGCTCGGCCTGCCCGATCACGATCTCGCTCCAGTGGGGCCTGAAAAACTCGCACTGCAGGTCCTCCAGCGAAATGCCGAGGTCTTCCGGAAGAGCCGAGGCCCACGACTGCCCATCCGAAGGTCGGCCGCAAACCAGGACGCCGTCCACGTCAACCATCAGCCCCTTGATCATTCCCACTCGCTCTCCGTTGCGCGGGGCGAGACTAGCACGACGAGCGGACGGGTGAAGCACGCCCTGCGCGTTCGCCAGACGGCGGGCCTGCCGCACTTCTCACTCCCGACGGAGCG
This sequence comes from Stappia sp., assembly GCF_965276915.1. Classification (GTDB taxonomy): domain Bacteria; phylum Pseudomonadota; class Alphaproteobacteria; order Rhizobiales; family Stappiaceae; genus Stappia. The sequence goes on along the minus strand of NZ_OZ255709.1, from coordinate 2,236,314 downwards.
GGAAACATGGACGGGCAATGCGCCAATGTGCTGAGATCCGAACTCAGGTGGAACAAGGAAACACGATGCAAAGACCGGGAATGGCACTCGCCGCGCTGGCGCTCACGATAGGCGCGGCCAGCGCGCAGACAGGCGGCACCGCGAGCGCGGAATGGGAGATCCACGGCGGGCCGAACCAGACCGAGACCCTGATCACGTCAGGAGTGCTATGGAGCAAGCCTGAAAGCGGCGAGCGCACGATATTCGCCATGGCCTGTATTATGGACAGGCTAAGTTTGTGGATCGGGCGCGATAGAATTTTCAACGCAGATGCCGCCGAACTGACGTACCGGATCGACGGGGGCCCGCCTCACTCCGTGTCCATGCCCGCCCATGAAAACAAGCGTACTTTCGAGCTCCCGGATGCCGACACAGCCAAGCCCTTCCTGGATCAGATTGTCGGGGGCCAGACGCTTGACGTGGTCATGCGCGACAAGGACGCCGTCCTCATCGAGGCATCGTTCGACATCTCGCGCATGAGAGAGGCTTACGACATCGTCGTCCAACCCTGCGGCAAGCAAGACGTTCAGCCCTGACACATTCGAAAGTGCGGGCTCGGCCCGCGCGCCAGCGCAGAGCCGGGACCCAGAGGTGCCCTCAGCGGGCGTGAGGCGGGATGCCTCTCGTTGCCTCTTCCCGGACGAGGCCGAAGGCCGAAGATCCGGGACCGGAGAGGCAGGACGGTCGTGGCATGGATATGGAGCACGCCTCATAGGCCCTCGGCTCTCCGGTCCCGCATCGCCGCTGCGCTTCGTGCGGGATGACGAAAGGAGAGGCCTCGATACAAAACCGGCGCAGGGGCGGTGGCCGCTGCGCCGGTGGGTCTTGGGATGCTGCAGCTTGGGAGAGGTACCGACCCGCTTCAGATCCGGGTCGGCCCACTCCAGCTTCCAGACGCCGCGCCGTTACTTCAGCCGCAGCATCAGCCCGGCGATGAGCCTGGCGCGCTCCACGAGGCTGTCGACCTCGATATGCTCAGTGAGCGTATGCAGGCCCGCGCCGCGCACGCCGATGGAATCGAGCGTCGGGATGCCGAGCGCGCCGGTGAAGTTGCCGTCCGAACCGCCACCGGCGCTGCAATGGGTGAGGTCGAAGCCGATCTCCCCGGCGATGCCGCGCGCCGTCTCGTAGACCGCAAGCGTGCCCTCGTCCGGCTCCCAGACCGGCCGCGTCACGCCGCGCGTCACCTCGATGACGACGTCGTTCTCCTCGCCGCTCAGCGCCAGCATGCGCTTGACGCCCTCGTCGAGGTCGTGCTGGCGCTTGGCCATGGACAGCACCTCCGCGTCGCAGAAGGACGAAACGCAGTTGACCCACTGGCCGGCATGGATGACGCCGACGGAGAAGGTGCAGTCCTCGGTGGTCATCGCCTCGATCTCGAGGATCTTGCGGGCCATGGCGGCAATCGCCGAGCGGCCGTCCTTCAGCGCCCAGCCGGCATGGCTCGGACGCCCGGAGGTGCGGATGTTGAAGCGGGCGATGGCAAAGCGCCCGGTGACGGCGGAGCCGTCGTGATGGGCCGGCTCGGGCACCAGCACGATCTTGTTCTTGCGCGCCTCCATCTCGATCAGTTCGCGCGTCGAAGGCGTGCCGACCTCCTCGTCGGGGGTGAACAGCACGGTGACCGGCAGCGGCGTCTCGATGCCGGCAAGCGTCAGCTGGCGCAGCACCTCGACGGTGACGAAGTTGCCGCCCTTCATGTCCTGGATGCCGGGGCCGTAGCAGCGCCCGTCCTCGATCCGCCAGGGGTTCTTCGCCAGGGTGCCGATCGGGTGCACCGTGTCGAGATGGCCGGAGACGAGAATGCCCGGCTTGCCGAAATCCCTGTGCGGCAGGCGGGCGCGCAGCGAGCCGCCGAAGCCCATGCGGCCGGGGATGCGCTCGATCTCGGCGCCAACGGCGGCAAGGTCATAGGCGGCAAGATCCATCATCCGGTCGACGGCGGCGGCGTCGAAGGTCGGGCTCTCGCACTCGACCCAGGGCTTCAGCCCGGCCAGCATCGTATCGGTGTCAAACGGCAGGTCGAGATAGCTCATGGCGTGGGGGTTCCTGAAAGGTGCTTCGCGAAATTCGGGGCGGCGTCAAAGGGACAGGCACTAAAGGGACAGGCGCTTCTCGGCGATGCGCGCCATGATGCTGGCGCCGACCGGCAGCATGTCGTCGTCGAGCAGGAAACCGGGATTGTGCACCGGCACGTCGCCCTTGTGGCCGAGCGTGCAATAGGCGCCGGGGACGACCTTGAGCATGTCGGCGAAGTCCTCGCTGCCGGTGACCAGTTCCTCCGTCACCGTCGCCTTCTCCGCGCCGACGATGTCGCCGGCGGCCTCCCGGTAGGCTTCGGCAAGGTCGGCATCGTTCATCAGCACGTCGAAGATCGGGCGCAGGTCGGGCACGATCTCCACCTCATAGGACTGGGCAAGGCCGGCGCACAGCTTCTCGACGCGGTGGTGGATGAGGTCGCGGACATCATCGGAGAAATAGCGGATCGTGCCGGAAATCACCGCCTTGTCCGGGACGACATTGTAGGCGGAGCCGGAATGGACCTGGGTGACCGACAGCACCGCCGGCTCGGTCGCCGGCACGTTGCGGCTGATCACCGTCTGCAGGTTCTGCACCAGCGCGGTGGCGATGACGATCGGATCGCGCGCATGGTGCGGCATCGCCCCGTGGCTGCCGACGCCGTTGATGGTGATGTCGAAGAAGGTGGCGCCGGCCATCGCCGGGCCGGGCTTGACGCCGAAGGTCTCCGGCGGGGCGAGCGGGTTGTTGTGCATGCCGTAGATCTCGTCGCAGGGGAACTTCTCGAACAGCCCCTCCTCCAGCATGGCGCGGGCGCCGCCCAGGCCTTCCTCGGCCGGCTGGAAGATCAGCACGACGCGGCCGGCGAAGTCGCGGGTCTCGGCAAGGTAGCGCGCCGCGCCGAGCAGCATCGTGGTGTGGCTGTCATGGCCGCAGCCGTGGAAGGCGCCCGGGTTCTTCGAGGCATAGGGCAGGTTGGTCAGCTCGTCCATCGGCAGCGCGTCCATGTCGGCGCGCAGGCCGACGGAGCGCGATCCCTCGCGCTTGCCCTTGACGATGCCGACGACGCCGGTCTTGCCGATGCCGGTATGGACCTCGTCGACGCCCCACTTGCGCAGCAGTTCGGCGACGATGCCGGAGGTGCGCACCTCCTCGAAGCCGATCTCCGGGTTCTCGTGGAAGTCGCGGCGAATGTCGGTCAGTTCGCTGGCGTAGGCGGCGATCTGCGGCAGGACGGGCATGGGTTTTCTCCAGATGCGAAAAGAAGTGAAAGGGTTATGCGGTCGTCAGTTCCCGGAAATTGGCGAAGTCCCAGGACCGGCCCGGCGCCGCCTCGATGAGAGCGCGGGTATAGGCGTGCCGGGGGCTGGCGAGGACGGCGGCGGCGGCATCGTGCTCGACGACGCGGCCATGCTGCATCACCACCACCTCGTCGCAGATCTGCGCGGCGACGCGCAGGTCGTGGGTGATGAACAGGATGGCGATGCCGAGTTTTTCCTGCAGCTCATCAAGAAGCTGCAGCACCTGCGCCTGCACGGAGACGTCGAGCGCGGAGACCGCCTCGTCGGCGACGAGCACGTCCGGTTCCATGGCGATCGCCCGGGCAATGGCGATGCGCTGGCGCTGGCCGCCGGAAAACTGGTGCGGGTAGCGGTCGAGCGCGTCGTCCGGCAAACCCACCAGGGCGAGCAGCTCGGCCGCCCGTTTCAGCGCCGCCCGTTTGTCGGTGCCGCTGTTGAGCGGTCCCTCGATCAGGCTGCGCCCGACGGTCCAGCGCGGATTGAGCGAGCGGAACGGATCCTGGAAGACGATCTGCACATGCTTGCGGTGCGGCCTGAGCTCGCGCCGGGACAGGCGCGCGATGTCGATGCCGGCCACCTTGACGTCGCCGCCGGTCGGGTCGATCAGCCGCATGATGCAGCGGGCGACGGTCGACTTTCCCGAGCCGCTCTCGCCGACGATGCCGAGCGTGCGGCCGCGCGGGATCTCGAAACTGACCTCGCTCGCCGCCCGTGTCGGCTCGCGCCGCTTGAAAACGCCGTGCCCGCCATAGACCTTTTCCAGCGACGAGACGGTGAGCACCGCCCCGCCATCGGGGTCGGGGCGCGCGGCGCGCGGCGTCAGGCTCGGCACGGAGCGCAAGAGGTCGCGGGTGTAGTCCTCGCGCGGTTCGCGCAGCAGCGTCTCCACCGGCGCCTGCTCGACGATCCGCCCGAGCTTCATCACATGCACGGTGTCGGCGATCTCCGCCACCACGCCCATGTCGTGGGTGATGAACAGCACCGCCGTGCCGTGCTTTTCCTGCATCTCGGAAATGAGGCTCAGGATCTGCTGCTGGGTGGTGACGTCGAGCGCCGTGGTCGGCTCGTCGGCGATCAGGAGTTGCGGTTCCAGGATCAGCGCCATGGCGATCATGATGCGCTGGCGCTGGCCGCCGGAGAGCTGGTGCGGATAGGAGCGGTAGATGCGCTCGACATCCGGCAGGTGCACCTGCTCCATGATGTCTAGGACGCGGGCCCTCTTCTCGCGCGCCGGGAGCTTCGCGTGGGTGTCGAGCACTTCCTCGATCTGGTCGCCGACCCGCATCACCGGATTGAGCGCGGTCATCGGCTCCTGGAAGATCATCGAGATCTTGCTGGCGCGCAGGTCGCGCATCGCATTGGGGCCGAGTTCCAGCAGGTTGCGGCCCTCCAGCGCGATGCGCCCGCCCGTCACCTCCAGCGCGCCTTTCGGCAAGAGCCCCATGACGGACAGCGAGGTCACGGACTTGCCGGAGCCGCTTTCGCCGACAAGGCACACCGTCTCGCCCTGGCGGATGGTGAGCGAGATGCGGTCGAGGACGGGATCGGCGCTGGCATTGCCGGAAAGACGGACGCTGAGGTCGGTGATTTCCAGGACGCCGGCGACGTCGTCGAATGTGCGGGACTTGAATTTCATGGTCATCCCTCCCGCTTCTTCAGGCGCGGATCGAGCAGGTCGCGGGCCGTGTCGCCAAGCAGGTTGATCGACAGGATGCACAGCGACAGAAGCAGACCCGGCCAGAAGATCAGCGACGGCTTCAATTGGAAGTAGACCCGGCCCTCGGCCATGATGTTGCCCCAGGTCGGGATCTCGGTCGAAACGCCGGCGCCGAGGAAGGACAGGATCGCCTCCGTCAGGATCGCCGAGGCGCAGATATAGGTGCCCTGCACCGTGAGCGGCGCCAGCGTGTTGGGCATCAGGTGCTGCCAGAGGATCTTCGGCATGGAGGAGCCGAGCGCGATCGCCGCCTCCACATAGGGCTCCTCGCGCGCCGACAGCACGACCGAGCGTACCAGCCGCACCACGCGCGGGATCTCGGGAATGGTGATCGCCGCCATCACCGACCAGATGCTCGGGCCGTTGAGCGCGACAAGCGCGATGGCGAGCAGGATCGAGGGGATCGCCATCAGGCTGTCCATGATCCGCATGATGATCGCGTCGGCCATGCGGAAGAAGCCCGAGACAAGGCCGATGACGAGACCGATCAGCACGCTGACCACCGCCGCGCCGATGCCGATGAAGAGCGACACCTGGCCGCCCGTCACGACGCGGGAGAGCACGTCGCGGCCATAGGCGTCGGTGCCCAGCGGATACATCTCGCTCGGCCCCTTGAGGCGCTGCACCGCATCCATCGTCATCGGGTCGTGCGGCACGATGAGCGGGGCGAGCAGCGCCGCGACGACGATCACCGCCAGCACGATGGCGGCCAGCATCGGGCCGGTGCCGAGCCGCCAGTTGGCCGGCAGCGCGACGGCGCCGAAAAGCCATTGCAGGCGGGAGGCGGGTTGAATGTCAGAGCGCATGGGCGGCCCTCCCGCTGGCGGCGCGCGGACCGGGTCGGATCGGATACGGGCTGGTCATCAGTAGCGGATCCTCGGGTCGAACAGCGTGTAGGACAGGTCGATGAGCAGGTTGATGAAGACGTAGAGGCCGCTGGTCAGCAGGATCATGCCCTGGATGACGGGATAGTCGCGGGCCAGGATCGCGTCGACGGTCAACCGCCCGATGCCGGGAATGTTGAAGACGCTCTCGGTGACGACGACGCCGCCGATCAGCAGCGCGAAGCCGGTGCCGATGATGGTCAGGATCGGCACCGCCGCGTTGCGCAGCGCATGGCGGAAGAGAACGACCTTCTCCTTCACGCCCTTGGCCCGGGCGGTGCGGATATAGTCCTCGCCGAGCACTTCCAGCATCGAGGCGCGGGTCATGCGGGCGATCAGCGCCACATAGATCGTCGCCAGCGTCAGGCAGGGCAGGATGGCGCGGGCCAGGAACTTGCCGAAATCCTGCGAGGGCGCCGTGTAGCCCTGCACCGGCAGCCAGCGCAGCTCGATGGAGAAGACCTGGATGAAGATGTAGCCGATGACGAAGACCGGGATCGAGAAGCCGAGCACGGAGAAGCTCATCACCGCGTAGTCGGCCCAGGTGCGGTGCCGCCAGGCGGCGAGCACGCCCATCGGCACGGCGATCAGCACCGACAGCACGATGGTCATGACGGCGATGTTGACCGTCGGCCAGATGCGCTGGCCGATCATCTGGGTCACCGGCGTGTTGGAGATCAGCGAGGTGCCGAGCTCCCCCTTCATCAACAGCCCGACCCAGGTGAGAAACTGCACATGCAAGGGATCGGAAAGGCCGAGCGACTGGCGGATGCGTTCCAGCTGCGCCGGCGTCGCCATGTCGCCGGCGATGATGGCGGCCGGATCTCCCGGCGTCAGCCGCAGCAGCAGGAAGACGAAGACGGCGACGATGATCATCACCGGAATGACGGCGAGAACTCGCCTGAGGATATAGCCTAGCATCGGATCGCGCTGTCCTTTGAGGCGTTGCGGGCCGTTTGAGGCCCGAGCCCCGTTCGGGGCCTCTTCTCGGTGTCGCCGCTGCCCGCGGGGCGGCGGCCGCAGTGCCCGGCGGGCACGCGGCACCGGCCGGCGAACCCGCCGGTGCCGCAAGGGCGCGTCGCGCCCCGCCCTTTCATCCGGGCATGTCCCGTCCGGCGCGAAACCGGACGGGACATGTCATGACGCGTCTCAGTCGGCCTTCTCGACGTTCCAGAAGACCGGAACCGGCGAGGAGAGCATGCCCGTCAGCTTGTTGCTGCGCGCCTGCGGCGAGGCATACTGGCCGAGCGGGATGTAGAGCACGTTGTCGAGCGTGTGCTTCTGGATCCGCGAGGCCACTTCCTTCTGCTTCTCCGGCGTGTCGGCGGCGATGAACTCGGCCTTCAGAGCCTCCATCGTCTCGTCCGTCGGCCAGCCGAACCAGGCCGCGTCGCCGCGGCCGTTGAGCATCGGGCTGATCAGCGGCGAGTTGATCTCCGGCACCAGCCAGTTGGTGAAGAAGATGTTCCAGCCGCCCTCGGAGGGCTTCGCCTGGCTGGCGCGACGCGTCACCAGCGTCTGCCAGTCCATCGGCTGCATGTCGACGTTGAAGCCGGCATTGCGCATGGCCTGGGCGGCCACCACCGGCTGTGCCGTCAAGCTGACGACGTCGGTCGGCTGCATCAGCACGATCGGGGTTCCGTCATAGCCGGATTCCGCCAGCAGCTTCTTGGCGCCCTCGACGTCGCCGCCGGAGATCAGCGTCTCCGCGCCGGTTTCGTCGGCGAGCGGCGTGCCGCAACCGAAGATCGCGCCGCAAACCGTGTAGTAGTCGGCGTTGCCGATCAGCGTGCCGAGGACGTCAGCCTGGCTGAGCGCCATCTGGGCGGCCTGGCGGACCTTCTTGTTGTCGAAGGGCGGATGCTTGAAGTTCATCCGGCCGATGGTCTGGTAACCGAGATCGTCGCGGGTCTCGACGGTGACGTCCTCGCTGCTGGCGAGGATCGGCAAGAGGTCGATCTGCACCTGCTCGATATAGTCGATCTCGCCCGACATGATCGCGTTGATCGCGGTCTGGGCGTCCGGCATGGTCACCCACTTGACCTCGTCGACCTTGACCACCTTGCCGCCGGCCATCCAGCTCGCCGGCTCGTCGCGCGGGACATAGTCCTCGTTCTTGCGGTAGGTGACCGAAACGCCCGGCTGGTACTCTTCCTCGACGAAGATGAAGGGACCGGAGCCGGTGTAGTCGGTGACCGCCTGGTCGGCGGAACCGCTGGCGACGCGCTCGGGCATGATGAAGGGCGGCAGCGCCGACTGCTTGCCGACCGTGTCGAGCAGCGCCGGGAACGGGCTCTTCAGCGTCCAGGCGAAGGTCTTGTCGTCCTTGGCCTCAAGGCTCTCGGTGATGTCGAAGAGCAACTGGCCGCCGGAATCGCGCTTGCCCCAGCGCGTCAGCGAGGCGATGGCGTCGGCGGAGGTGACCGGCGCGCCGTCATGGAACTTGAGGCCGTCGCGCAGGGTGAAGGTGTAGACGAGACCGTCGTCGGAAACGGTCCAGTCGGCCATCTGCGGCTGCGGCTTGAAGTTCTCGTCAACGGCGACGAGCACGTCGTAGATCATGTAGGCGTGGTTGCGCGAGATATGCGCGGTGGTGATGATCGGGTCGAGGACGCGCAGGCCCGAATGCATCACGGCGGTGATCGTCTTGCCCTCGGCCACGGCCGGCGAGACCATGCCGGTACCCGCCAGCAGCGCGGCGGCGAGCATGCCGGCAATCGCGGTGCGGGCGCGGCCCGACCACGACCGGGCGGTCCTGGTGTCGTGTCGAATGTCTTCAAGATGCAGCATCGTGCTTCCCTTTTCTGGTTAAGGCAGTCGGTTCTTTTCTTTCTTGGCCGGATCGTTGCCCGGCTTTCAGTACACGCCTCGGGGATCTCCGCTGCCTCGCGGGTCAGCCCTCCAGGACATGCAGTTCGGATGGCGTTGCCGGCGCTCCAGCCGGATCGCCGAAAACGGGACCGCCGGGCGACAGGCGCATGCCCGGCCGTAGCCGCGTCCAGGCAAGGCTCGCCGGATCGAGCGGCATCGGGCCGGGCGCGGTGCACACCAGCACCGTCTCGGCGATCGGGTCGAAGTCGGCGCGAAAATGCACCGAGCTCTTGTTGACGAGGATCGCCATTTCCGTCGGCTCGATGCCGACGAAGCGATACATGGCAAGATCCGCCATCTGTGCCTTGTGGCTGGCGACGGCGATCCTGACGCCGTCGATGGCAAGGCAGGCGGACGGGCCGACATTCATGCGGGTGCCGCCATAGTAGGGGCCGGTCGCGTGCAGGTCGCCGTTCGACAGCGCCTCGACGCGGAAAGTCCCCTCGAACGGCGCGTCGCCGGGCACGTTCGACTGTCCGCCGAGCGCGATGGCGATCTCGCCGCCCTCGCCGGCCTCGTGGGCTGCACGGGCGGCGGCCGGATCGACCATCAGGCCGAGCGCGGCGTTCCTCGCACCGTTGCGCAGCAGCGCCCGCAGCATGCCGGTCGTGTTGGAATCGCCGCCGGCGCCCGGGTTGTCCTGGGTGTCCGCGATGACGACGGGCCGGTTTGCTGAGGCGGCGATGCGCATCGCCTCGGCAACACCCTCGTCGGGTGAGAAGGCGCGCCCGGCAAAGGCGCTCTCGCTTTCCATGACCCGCGCCACCAGCCGGTCGGCAGCGGCATCGGCGGCCGCCTGCGTCTCGCCATAGGCAAGCACGCTCTGGCCGCACTCGGCAATGTCGGCAGCCGGAAAGCCCATCCAGTAGGACAGGCTCGCGACCTCGCCGCCCTCGAGTGCCCCGAGTTCGGCATAGAGGCTCCTGGCCGGCTCGATGAAGGTGCACTGCCAGGGGATCGGGATCAGGAAGGGCAACTGGCGGAAGGCTTTTTCGAAGGGCCGTCCCCGCGCCATGATCCGGTCGAGCCCTTCGGCCGCGCGCCGGCCCGTCTCGGCCATGTCGACATGCGGGTAGGTGCGGAAGGCGACGAGGAAATCGGCAGCGCCGACCATCTGCCGCGTCGTGTTGCCATGCAGGTCGAGGCTGACGGCGATCGGCACATCCGGTCCGACGACCGCGCGCACCCGGGCGATCAGCTCGCCCTCGCCGTCCTCCAGATGCTCGGCCACCATCGCCCCGTGCAGGTCGAGGCAGACGCCGTCGAGCGGCGCGGCGCGGTGGGCGGCGGCGATGCCCCCGACGATTTCGCCGGCGATCCGTTCATAGGCATCGCGCGTCACATGGGCTGAAGGGATCGCGCCCGTCCACAGCACCGGGACCATGTCCCAGCCGGCCTTGCGGGCATGCGCGACAGCACCCGAGATGCCGAGATTGACGTCGCCGCAGCGTTCCAGGATTTCGGTTCCGCGCGAGATCGGCAGATAACCGCCGCCCTGCTCGAACTGCGCCATGGTCGCGAGAGAAGGAGCGAACGTATTGGTTTCGTGGAGAAAACCGGCAAGGGCAACGCGGCGGGTCATGACCGGCGCCCCACGCCCGAGGGGGCGAGCGAGCCGGCGCGAAGGCGCGGCGCGCGGTCGGTACTCGCAAACCGTGTCGCCGGCCAGCCCGGCCTGCGGGAGGATGCAACTCTACGAATGACCAATGCCGACCCCTCGTGTATTATATTGCAATACATTCGTATTATTATTTACGATAAGGTTCAGCGAGACGGCGAGTCAATGCCGTTTAATGAGCATGTCGAGAGCTGGGGAACGCGAATGACAGGTTGGTGGCCGCGGGCCAGGCCGGATGCCGGCACGCCGGAGGAGCAGATGAGCGATCCCCTATTCGTCCGCTCGGTCGCCCGCGCCATGCAGGTGCTGTCCGCGTTCCACCAGGCCGACGCCCCGATGACGCTGACGGAAATCGCCGCGGCCGGGAAGATGGACAAGAGCGCTGCCCAGCGATTCGTCCATACCCTGCGCAAGCTGGGCTATATCGAGCGCGACGCGACGGATCGCGGCTTCGTGCCGGGCCTGCGCCTGCTCGACCATTCGCTCGACTATCTGCGCCTCAATCCGCTGGTCGAGCGGGCAACGCCGGTGCTGCAGGAAATGCGGCGCCATGTGCACGAGCGTGTCGATCTCAGCCTGTTCGACGACCTGCGCGTGGTCTATGCGGCGCGCAACCAGAGCAAGCGGGAGACCTTCTTCGCGGCACTTATCGGGCACGCCGTGCCGACATTTTGTGCAAGCGGGGGACGGGCCATCCTGGCGCTTCTGTCCGATGCGGAAGTCGACGGCATCCTCGCCCGTTCCGACCTCAGGCCAATCACGATGCGCACCATCACCGATCCGCAAGCGATCCGGGACAAGGTGCACGAGGCACGCCAGGTCGGCTATGCCTGCGCGCTGGAGGAGGTGGTGCCGGGCGAGATCGCGCTCGGCGTCGCCATCACCGGGCCGGACGGGCGCCCGGTCGCCGCGATCCATGTCGCCGGCTCGCTGTCGGAATGGCAGCCGGAGGAGTTCTGCCAGAAATTCGCGCCCCTCGCCCAGTCGACCGCCCGCGCGCTCAGCCGGGCGTGAGAGGCCGAGGAGGCGCTGCCACCCTCTCCCGTCATTCCGGACGGCCGGCAGCGCAGCTGCATGGCCAGAGCAGGAATCCAGCGAATGAGAAGCGCCGCAGGCGCGCTTCCCATGCTTCCAGCGACTTGCCGATGGTGTTGCCGCGTGGCAGCCCCGCCCCCGGGCCGTCATCCCACAACAGCGAGGACGGTTCTCAATCGCCACCTCATACTCGGCTGTCACCCCGGACGAGCATCGCGAGATCCGGGGCCCATTCGTTCCCAGAGCGGAGGCGACAGGAGCGCGGCATCCGCGTGCCGGTCCCGTCCGCTAGCGGCGACGACCGCGTTCCCGCCCGCGAGCGGCAAAGGGCTCCACGCCCGCCGCAACCGGCTGAGACCACCACATCCGCCGGGGTTGCCAATGGATCCCCGCTCGGGGGCGGGGATGACGTCCGAGAGAGGGCAAAGGCCGACGTGTCGATGGCCGCGCGGAGGGATGACGGCCTGAGAGGGGGGCAAGGGCCAGCGTGTCGCCAGCAGCATGAGACGGCAGGATTGGTTGGTGCCCGCTCCCCCCTCTGTCCCCTTTTCGGGGACATCTCCCCCTCAAGGGGGGAGAGGGGTGCGTGTGGCGATGCTCACACTCCCGCATCACGCGGCGCAGTCGGCACTCTGCCGCCCTCGCCCCATCCTCATGCCGTCACCCCGGGCAAGGCGAAGCCGCGACCCGGGGCCCATTCGTTCCCAGAGCGGAGGCGACAGGAGCGCGGCATCCGCGTGCCGGTCCGCCGACATCAGCAGCCCGGCAGCCCGCCCTATTCCGCCGGCTGGGTGCTTGCGCCGCCGCCCGCGCGGATCTTCGCCCGGTCGCGGGAGAACAGCGTGTAGGCGGTCGGCACGACGAACAGCGTCAGCACCGTGCCGAAGCTCATGCCGCCGACGATGACCCAGCCGATCGCCTGTCGGCTCTCGCCGCCCGCCCCGCCGGCCAGCGCCAGCGGCACCGCGCCGAACACCATCGCGCCGGTGGTCATCAGGATCGGGCGCAGGCGCAGCGCCGCGGCCTCGATCACCGCCTCGCGCCTGCCCTGCCCCGCCTCCTGGAGCTGGTTGGCGAACTGGACGATGAGGATGCCGTGCTTGGTGATCAGGCCGATCAGGGTCACCAGCCCGATCTGGCTGTAGATGTTCAGCGTCCCGCCCGTGTAGTGCATCGCGGCAAGCGCGCCGAGCATGGAGAGCGGCACCGTCAGCATGATGATGAAGGGATCGACGAAGCTCTCGAACTGGGCGGAAAGCACCAGATAGATGAAGCCGAGCGCCAGCACGAAGATGAAGGCCAGGCTCGAACCCGTCTGGCGGAACTCGCGCGACACCCCGCCATAATCCGTGCGCGCGCTCGACGGCAGCACGGTGGCCGCCGTCGCCTCCAGATAGTCGAGTGCCTCGCCGAGCGAATAGCCGGGCGCCAGGTTGCCGGAGATCTTGGCGGCGCGCAGCTGGTTGAAGCGGTTCAGCTCCTTCGGCGACACGCTCTCGCGCACGCTGATCAGGTTGGAGAGCTGCACCATCGCGCCGCCCTGGCCGCGCACGTAGATGTCCTGCAGGTCGCCCGGCGTGCGGCGGTCGGACGGATCGACCTGGACGATCACGTCATACTGCTCGCCGTTCATGTTGAAGCGGGTGACCTTGCGCCCGCCGAGCAGCGTCTCCATCGTCCGCCCGACGGTCAGCACTCCCGCGCCCACGTCGGCGACCCGGTCGCGGTCGAGCTCGACCTCGATCTGCGGCTTGTTGAGGCTGAGATCACTGTTGATGTTGACGAGATCGGGGTTCTGGGAGATCGCGTCGAGGAAGGAATTGACCATCTCGTCGAGCCGCTCGTAGGGCTCGGAGGTGAGGATCATGAACTCGATCGGGCGCGAGCGCGGGCTGACGCCGAAGGAGCCGGGATTGTTGACCGAGGCGCGCAGGCCCGCGACCCGGCGGATCTGCGGCTGCAGCTCGGCACCGATCTCGATCTGGCTGCGCGTGCGGGTCTCCCAGGGTGCCAGCTGCGAGAAGGAGGTGATGTCGTTGACCTCCGGCGAGCCGGCGATGACGAAGAAGGAATTCACCTCCGGCACCGCGCCGATGATCTCCTCGACCTGCAAGCCGTAGCGGCTGGTGAAGTCGATGGTCGCGCCTTCGGGAGCGGAGCCGCTCAGGAACAGCACGCCCCGGTCCTCGAGCGGGGCGAGTTCCGATTTCAGCGTCGTCAGCAGCATCCAGGACCCGCCGGCGACCGCGAAGACGAGCAGAACCACCAGCCAGCGGACCTTGAGCGACAGCACCAGCGCCCGCCGGTAGGCCTCGTTGACCGCGTCGAGACCGCGCTCCAGCGCGGCGGAAAGACGGCCGGGCTTCTCGTGCTCGCGCAGCAGCTTGGCGCACATCATCGGCGAGAGCGTCAGCGCCACCAGGCCGGACATCAGCACCGCGGCGGCGAGCGTCAGGGCAAACTCGGTGAACAGCTTGCCCGTCCGGCCGGCCGCGAAGGCGACGGGCGCATAGACGGCGGCAAGCGTCAGCGTCATCGCGACGACGGCACCGGAGATCTCCTGGATGCCGGTGATCGCGGCGCGCACCGGTTTCATGCCGTTCTCGATGTGCCGGTGGATGTTCTCCAGCACCACGATGGCGTCATCGACGACAAGGCCGATGGCCAGCACCATGGCGAGCAGGGTCAGCGTGTTGATGGAAAAGCCGAGCGCGTAGATCACCGTGCAGGCGCCGATCAGCGAGACCGGGATGGTGACCAGCGGGATCAGCGTGGCGCGCAGCGAGCGCAGGAAGAAGAAGATCACCAGCACGACCAGCACCACCGCCTCCGCGATGGTCATGAACACCGCCTCGATCGAACGGTCGATGAAGATCGACTTGTCATAGGCGATGTCGGCGTTCATGCCGGCCGGCAGGTCGCGGCGAATGTCGGGCATCGCCTCGTTCATCGCCCCCGACACGTCGAGCGGATTGGCCGTCGCCTGCTTGACCACGCCCAGGATGACCGCATTGTCGCCCTTGTAGCGTGTCGTCCGGCGCTCGTCCTCCGGCCCCACCGCCACCCGCGCGACGTCGCCGAGGCGGACGGAGAAGCCGTTCGCGTCCTTGACGACGATCCGGCGGAACTGCTCGCTGGTGGTCAGCCCGGTGCGCGAAAGCACCGTGAACTCGCGGTCGAAACTCTCGATCCGCCCCGAGGGCACCTCGACATTCTGCTGGCGCAGGGCAAGCTCGACATCCTGGACGGTCAGGTCGTAGGCGGCCAGCCTCGTGCGGTCGACCCACACCCGCATCGCGTATCGGCGCTCGCCGAAGATGCGCACCTCGGCAACGCCCGGCAGGTTCTGCAACCGGTCCTTGATGTAGCGGTCGGCGTAGTCGGACACCTCGATGGGGGTGTTGCGGTCGCTGGTCAGGGCGATGAAGATAATCGACTGGGCATCCGCCTCGACCTTGGAGACGACCGGTTCGGAGACCTCGTCGGGCAGGCGCCCGCGCACCCGGCTGACCCGGTCGCGCACGTCGTTGGCCGCCTCGTCCGGATCGACGGAGAGCAGGAAGCGCACGGTGATGCGGCTCGATTCCGGGCGCGAGCGGCTTTCCAGGATCTCGACGCC
This sequence comes from Stappia sp., assembly GCF_965276915.1. GTDB lineage: Bacteria > Pseudomonadota > Alphaproteobacteria > Rhizobiales > Stappiaceae > Stappia. The sequence continues at coordinate 2,221,211 of NZ_OZ255709.1, read as the reverse complement.
GCCGATGCCGGCGATGGAGCCCTCGAGCACTTGGGTGACCTGGGATTCGATGATCTGCGCGCTGGCGCCGGGATAGTCGGTGCGCACGGAGACGACCGGCGGGTCGATGTTGGGGTACTCGCGCAGCGACAGCCGCGAGAAGGAGACCAGCCCGAGCAGCACGATCATCAGGCTGACGACGGAGGCGAAGACCGGCTTGCGGACGAAGAACTCGAGCAGGCCCATCTCAGGAGCCCTTCGGTCCGTCGACGATGTCGACCGTGGCTCCGTCCCGCAACAGCAGCTGTCCGGCGGTGACCACCACCGCCTCGCGCTTCAGCCCCCCGGTGATCTCCACGTCGCCCGGCCGGCGCAGGCCGATCTCCACCGGCGTCTTGACGGCGCGCCCCTCCTCGATGCGGTAGACATAAAGCCGCCCGCCATCCTGGAAGATCGCCGCCTCGGGCACCAGCAGCGCCTCGGGCCGTTCCTCGATGACAATGCGGATGCGGGCGAACAGGCCCGGCGACAGGCGGCCGTCCGGGTTCGGTACCTCGGCGCGCAGGCGGATGGCGCGCCCCGAAACGTCGACGACGGGATCGATGGCGGTGATCTTGCCGGCGATCTCCTCGCCGGGGCGCGCGTCGACGGAGACCTGCACGGAGAGCCCCTTGCCGAGCTTCGCCAGGTGGGTTTCCGACACCCGGAACTCGACCTTCAGCGGGTCGGTGCTGGCCAGTTCGACGATCCGGTCACCCGGGCTGAGATAGGCGCCGGCGCTGATCGTGCGGAAGCCGACCGTGCCGGCGAACGGCGCCTCGATGGAGGTCTTGGCCAGGCGCGCCTCGGCCAGCGACAGGTTGGCCTGCGCGGCGATGCGGGCCTGGGCCGTCTCGTCGCGGGCGCGCAGCGTGCCGCTGCCCTGCTCGGCGAGCTTGCGGGCCCGTTCGAAATTGGCCTCGGCGAGCGACACCTCGGAACGGGCCTTGTCGAGCTCGGCCTTGAGGATTTCGGCATCCAGCTCCACCAGCACGTCGCCGGCTTTGACCTGCTGCCCCTCGGTAAAGGCGAGGCGCGCGACGCGGCCGGCGATCTCCGGCGAGATGACGACGGATTCATTGGCGACGAGCGTGCCGAAGGCGCGAATGTCCTCGACGATATCGTGGACGTTCACGGGCGCGGTCTCGACGGCGACCGCAGGCCGGCGCTTCTCGCCGCCCTGCCCGCGCGCAGGCTCCGTCGAGGCGGAGGCCGGCAGCAGCGAGGCGATCGAGACCGGACCCTCGGACCGGCTCAGATAGGTGACGCCCCCGGCCAGGACGAGGGCAAGGCCGGCAGTGCCAAGGGCAGGCAAATTCCACAAACGCATTGTCGGGCAACCTCGGCGCCGGCCGGCCGCGGTTCGCGGCAGGGCCTGTTCAGCGGCTTGCCGCCTGGCGCTCCTCGCCCCGGTGCGCTGTCTGCGTCCGGACGGTTGCCGCGCATGCGTGAAACCACGTGGCAAGAATAGATAGCAGCGTCAGTACTGACAAGGCGAAAGACCGGGCAGCGGGAGCCCGGCGTTTCGCGCTACGGCCTGTAGAAGACGAGGCCCGCACCGGCCGCGATCAGCGTGAAGCCGGCGAAATGGGTCCAGCGCAATTCCTCGCCCAGATAGGCAACGGAGAAAACGGCGAAGACGCCAAGGGTGATCACTTCCTGGATGGTCTTCAGTTCGGCGGCCGAGAACACCCCGTGACCGATACGGTTGGCCGGCACCTGCAACAGATACTCGAAGAAGGCGATGCCCCAGCTCGCCAGGATCACCACGACGAGCGGCGCCGTCTTGAACTTCAGGTGCCCGTACCAGGCGAAGGTCATGAAGACATTGGACGCGATGAGCAGTCCGATCGTCGCGAGCGGCACCAGCGGGCCGGCGGCAGGCAGGGCGGTCAAGCGGGGATCTCCGGAACAGGACGCTGATCACGGCATTTGACACGAGCCGCGATCTGGCGCGAGCGGAAAAATCGCAGGCCCGGCGCCGGTTCATTCGCCCGGCGAGCACTCAGCCGGCGGCGCGGGAACCGGGCGCGGCCGTCTGGCAGTCGAGGTCGGTCAGCGTGACGATGCGGTTGCCGCGCAGGTCGTTGACGCAGACCAGCACGCCCTGCTCCTCCATATGGGTCAGCAGCCAGCGCGCCCGCCCCGGCGAGCGGGTGCCGTAGGCGCGCGCGATCTCCGCGTCGGGCGGGCAGACCCGCCCCTCCAGCGCCGCCTTGGCGATCAGCAGGTAGACGCCGCGCATCTCCTCCGGAAGGCTGGCGGCGACCGTCTCCGCCGCCGACCAGACGGCCGGATCGACGTCGCTCGGTTCGACGCCGGCACGGGCAAGCGCCACGCGCTGGCGGAACTCGGCCAGTTCCGGCGGACGGCCCGGCAGGCGGGCGATGCGGCAGCGTACGAGAAAGTCCTGGTAGAGCGCGGCAACCGGCTGGAACGCCGCCTCGCCGTCGCCAAGCAGTTCCGCGATCAGTGCGGCAACCGACTTTTCATGCGTCTCGCGGTCGAGCGGCTCGGCCTCGACGGCCGCCTCGCGCGCCGCCGCCTGCCGCGTCAGCCGCTCCAGAACCTCGGAGGCCGGCACCACCTGCGGCGTCGGCGGACGCTCGGCCGCGCTGCGCTCGCCGCTGCTGGCCGGCTGGAACAGGAGATCCTGCAATTCCTCGGGCCGCGCCTGCGGCAGCGGCGTCAGCTTCGGACCGCCGCCGCGCCCGGTGGTTTCCACCGCGCCGATGCGCACCGTCATCGGACGGCGCGAGACGGCCGGGCCGAGCGCCACGAAATGCCCCCGGTCGAGATTGCGGAAGGCCTCCGCCTGGCGCTTCTCCATGCCGAGCAGGTCGGCGGCGCGCGCCATGTCGATGTCGAGGAACGTCCGGCCCATCAGGAAGTTGGAGGCTTCCGCGGCGACGTTCTTGGCAAGCTTCGCCAGGCGCTGGGTGGCGATCACCCCTGCCAGGCCGCGCTTGCGGCCACGGCACATCAGGTTGGTCATGGCGCCGAGCGCAACGCGGCGCGCCTCCTCGCCGGTGTCGCCGGAGGCGGCGGGCGCGAAGAGCTGTGCCTCGTCGACGACGACAAGCACCGGGTACCAGTGATCGCGCTCGGCCTCGAACAGCGCGTTCAAAAACACCGCCGCCGCCTTCATCTGGCGGTCGGGCTCCAGCCCTTCCAGGTTGAGCACGACGGAAACGCGGTGCGCGCGCACCCGTGTGGCGATCACCGCGAGATCCCGCTCGCTTCCCGCCGCGTCGACCACCACATGGCCGAAACGGTCCGACAGGGTGACGAAGTCGCCTTCCGGGTCGACGATCACCTGCTGCACCCAGGGCGCGCTCTGTTCGAGCAGCCGGCGCAGCAGATGCGATTTTCCCGACCCGGAATTGCCCTGGACCAGAAGCCGGGTGGCAAGCAGTTCCTCAAGGTCGAAGGTGCAGGGCGCGGACGCCCCCACGCCCCTCACCTCGCCCATGTCGATACTGACTGTCATTCTGGCAATGGTCTCGTGTGGTCGGAACAGGACGGCCCGGACGCCATAACGGCGTCGCGCGCGCGCCGCGCGCAGGCGGGCCATCCGCAGGGTCGCTTTTCAGCACTATCGGCGATTCGCCCCTCCGGCCAAAGCCGGTGTGGCGCAAACGGACGGAAACAGGGGACAGTTCCGGGCGCCGCGACGGCAAGCCCCCCAAAACATTCATTGATCGAGAACTGTTAGCGCCTTGTTTACCCGGCGCGCCGAAACGTGACCCCACACACGCGCCTGCCTCCCCCCAAGGAACGACGATGAGCCCAGTTGCACGCAAAGCCGACCCCGCGCCGAAACAGGAACGTCTCAGCCAGGAGATCGCCCGCTTCGTCGGCGCGGACCATTTCGATGTCGAGCAGGCCCGCGCGCTCTGGCGCAACCTGAAGCCTGCGATGCCGGACATTCTCGATGCCTTCTATGCATCGATCGGCGACACTCCCGAGCTCGCCGAAAAGCTCGGCCGTTCCGGCAACCAGGTGGCCCGTCTCAAGGGAGCCCAGATGGGCCACTGGGACCATATCTTCAACAATCCGCCCGATGGCGAGTTCGAGGCCCGCGCCAAGCGCATCGGCGAGGCGCATGTGCGCATCGGGCTGGAGCCGAAGTGGTATCTCGCCTCCTATGGCCGGCTGCTGGTCGAGGCGATCCCGGCCGTGACCCGCCACCACCGCCTCAGTCCGGGCCGGCTCGCCGAGGCGCTGCAGACGCTTGTCAGCCGTGCCTTCCTCGACATGATCGTCTCCTATGACGCCTACGAGACGGGCGTGCTGGGCCAGCGCGCCGAGGAGAACCGGCGCGACACCGAACTGGCCTCGCTGACAAGCCTGGCCGGCACCGTTTCCGACATCAACGACGTCGCGGTCAGCATGGCGACCCTGTCGCGCAACACGCGAAGGGCACGCGAGGGCGGACAGGCAATCTCGGCGGCGGCGGCGGAGCTGGTGACCTCGGTGGAACAGATCGCCGAGAACAGCGACGGCGCGGCGCGGATGGCGGATGCCACCAACGAGGCCGTGGCGGAGGGCCTGCGCGCCATGCGGGACGTCTCCGGCCGGATGGCCGATATCGCCTCCGCCTCCCAGGAAAGCGCGCAGAACCTCGCCGACCTGCAGACGGCGTCCGAGCAGATCGGCGAGTTCCTGTCGGTGATCGAGAGCATCGCCAACCAGACCAACCTCCTGGCGCTCAACGCGACGATCGAGGCCGCCCGCGCGGGCGAGGCCGGCAAGGGCTTTGCCGTCGTCGCCAGCGAGGTGAAGAACCTCGCCACCCAGGCGGCGCGCGCGACGGACGACATCACCCGGCGCATCGCCGCCCTGCAGGCCGGCATGGTGACGACCCAGCAGTCTATCGCCGGATCGCGGGAGGCGGTGGAGCGCGGCCAGCAGACCATCGAGGGCGCCAACGAGCGCATGGTCTCGATCGGCACGCAGATCGCCGAGGTGTCGGGGCGCATGCAGGATATTTCCGCGATCCTGCAGCAGCAGAAGGACGCCAGCCAGGAGATCGCGGAGAGCATCGCCGGCGTCGCCGACCTCGCCGTCGAGAACGACAGCCAGCTCCTGTCGATGAGCACCACCCTGGAGACCAGCAACAAGCGCTTCGAGGCCAATGCCCGCAGCTGGTTCGACGAGGGCTCGCACCGCTCCCTGTGCGAGATGGCGAAGATCGACCACGTCCTGTTCAAGAAGCGGGTCGTCGACACGATCCTGGGCCGCGACACGTGGACGGCGCAGGCCGTGCCCGACCACCACGGCTGCCGGCTCGGCCGCTGGTACGACGCCGTCACCGACGAGCGCATCCGCGCCCATCCCGCCTATGCCGCCATCAGGGAGCCGCATCGGAAGGTCCACGACGCCGCCCGCGCGGCGCTCGAGGCGCATGCCGCCGGCGATGCCGGCACCACGGCGACGCGGCTCGGCGAGCTCGAGACAGCAAGCAACCAGGTGCTGTCGGCCCTCGACAGCTTCGCCGGCGTTCTCGCCGATGACCTGAAGGACGCGGAGCGTCACGCCGGCAAGCCCGCCGCCGCCTGCCGGCATCACGGCTGAAAGGCGTGCCACGGCCGGGGCAGCTGCTCCGGTCGCCAGGGGCACGCGCGAGGCCTGCAAGAACGCTTGCTTTTCCCGCTCACATTCGAAATCATGCATGTGTAACGAGAGGCTGCTGATGGCGGCCCATCCGGGAGGATATCGAATGCGCCTGTTGACCGCCCTGTTGACCGCCCTGTGTGCCGCCGGCCTTGCCGCCGCACCGCTTCCGCTCCTTGCCGCCGAGGATCTGCAGATCGGGCCCGACGTCACCTCGGTGACGGTCGAGACCGAGGACGGCCCGGTGGAGATCACCCGGCAGAAGAACGAGGTGCAGCTGATCGGCGGGGTGCTGCAGCCGATGATCCCGGTGCCGGGCGTCCATGCGGCGGGCGAGCTTGAGGTGCTGGCCGCGCTGCAGGACGAGAGCGCCCGTGTCGTCGACATGCGCACGACGGAATGGCGGGTGAAATCCACCATCCCCGGGTCGATCCACATTCCCTATACCGAGGTCGCCATGCGCCTCGACGAACTCGGCTGCGAGGGCACCCAGGGCAGCTGGGACTGTTCGGCCGCGCTCGACGTCTTCGCCTTCTGCAACGGCCCGGCCTGCGGCCAGAGCCGCAGGCGATCAAGGCGATGGTGCGCGAGGGCTTCCCGGCGACGAAGATCCACTACTATCGCGGCGGCATGCAGGACTGGACGGTGCTCGGCCTGACCACGGTCGAGAACCTGTTCTGAGGCGGGTGCACCGCCACCCCATCCTCAGGCCGTCACCCCACAACAGCGAGGACGGTTCTCAACCGCCGCCCCACCCTCAGGCCGTCACCCCGGGCAAGCATCGCGCGACCCGGGGCCCATTCGTTCCCAGAGCGGCGGTGACGGGGACGCGGCGGTCGCACACCGATCCGACCCATTGGCAGCGCAGACCCAAGCCTGCCGCGACCGGCGGGAGTGATCACGCCCGCCGGGGTTGCCAATGGATCCCGGATCAGGTCCGGGATGACGTCCGTGGGGAGGCAAGCGCTCGCGCTTTTCTCCCGCCGGGGGTCAATCGGTTCCGGCTCTCCACCGACACCCCATCCTCAGGCCGTCACCCCGGGCAAGGCGAAGCCGCGACCCGGGGCCCATTCGTTCCCAGAGCGGCGGTGACGGGGACGCGGCGGTCGCACACCGATCCGACCCATTGGCAGCGCAGACCCAAGCCTGCCGCGACCGGCGGGAGTGATCACGCCCTCCGGGGTTGCCAATGGATCCCGGATCAAGTCCGGGATGACGTCCGTGGGGAGGCAAGCGCTCGCGCTTTTCTCCCGCCGGGGGCAATCGGTTCCGGCTCTCCAGCGGCACCCCACGCTCAGGCCGTCACCCCACAACAGCGAGGACGGTTCACAACCGCCACCCCATCCTCGGCCGTCACCCCGGGCAAGCGCAGCGCGACCCGGGGCCCATTCGTTCCCAGAGAGGCTGCGGTAAAGCCGCAAATGCTACGCAACGGTCCTGCCGCATCCGGAGGAAGCCGGGCCGGTTGCCGGGGCGCGACGCGATTGCCCGCCCCGCCCATAGCCCTCAGCCGAACGTGTCCTTGTACATGTCGCGCAGCACGTTCTTCTGGATCTTGCCCATCGTGTTGCGCGGCAGTTCGGGAAGCACGTAGACGCGCTTGGGCTGCTTGAACTTCGCCAGCTTGTCCGCCAGCGGCGCGATCACCGCCTCGGGATCGAGCGAGACGCCCTTGTGGGGGGCGACCACTGCGACGACGCCCTCGCCGAAATCCGCATGCGGCACGCCGATCACCGCGCTTTCGGCAACGCCCCCGATCTCGTCGATGACCGCCTCGACCTCGGCCGGATAGACGTTGAAGCCGCCGGTGATGATCAGGTCCTTGGAGCGGCCGACGATGGCGACATAGCCGCGCTCGTCGACCAGCCCCATGTCGCCGGTGATGAAGAAGCCGTCGGCGCGGAATTCGGACGCGGTCTTTTCCGGCATCTGCCAGTAGCCCTGGAAGACGTTCGGCCCCCTCACCTCGATGACGCCGACCTCGCCTTGCGCCAGCACCGTGCCGCTGTCGGGATCGGCGATGCGCAGTTCGACGCCGGGCAGCGGATAGCCCACCGTCCCCGGACGGCGGTCGCCCTCATAGGGGTTGGAGGTGTTCATGTTGGTCTCGGTCATGCCGTAGCGCTCGAGGATCGCATGACCCGTGCGGGCGCTGAAGGCCTTGTGCACCTCGGCCGAAAGCGGCGCGGAGCCCGACACGAAGAGCCGCATGTGGGCGGCCAGCTCGCGGGTGAAGTCGTCGGTGCCGAGAAGCCGCGCATAGAAGGTCGGCACGCCCATCATCGTCGTGGCGCGCGGCATCAGCCGCAAGACGTCGGCGAGGTCGAATTTCGGCAGGAACAGCATCGACCCGCCGGCCAGCAGCGTCACGTTGGTGGCGACGAAGAGCCCGTGCGTGTGGAAGATCGGCAGTGCGTGCAACAGCACGTCCCGTTCGGTGAACTTCCAGTAGTCGCACAGCACCCGCGCGTTCGAGGCGAGGTTCTCGTGGGAGAGCATGGCGCCCTTCGAGCGGCCCGTCGTGCCGGACGTGTAGAGGATCGCTGCGAGGTCGCCGGGCCCGCGCGCGATGTCGGAGAATGTCGTCGCGGCCGCGTCGGCCCGCGCGCGCAGGCTGCCCCTGCCGTCGGCGTCGAGCGTCTCGACCTTCGCGCCGACCTTGCCCGCAACGCCCTTCAGCGCGTCAAGCCGCGCCGGATCGCAGACCAGCAGCGCCGGTTTGGCGTCGCCGACGAAATAGTCGATCTCCGCCGGCGTATAGGCGGTGTTGAGCGGCAGGAAGATGGCGCCGGCGCGCACCGTGCCGAGGTAAAGCATCAGGGCTTCCGGCGATTTCTCCACCTGCACCGCGACGCGGTCGCCGGGCGCTACGCCCAGCGCGACGAGCGCGTTGGCGAAGGCGGCCGAGCGTCCGATGAGACCGCCATAGGTGGTGACCTCGCCGGCCGGCGTCTCCAGGAAGGGCGCCGCTTCGTCGCGGACAGCCGAGAGGATCTGGGAAAAGAGATGGTTTTCTTGCGTCATGCGACGGGGTCCGGTGTCTGTTTTTTCTGTTCGGGGACGGCTTTCAGCAGGCGGGTGACGCCGCTGGCGGCGGCCACCACGCCATTCGCCGCGAAGGCTTCGTGGTTCTTCTCTATATGGCCGAGATCGTAAAGGTAATTGACCATCAGCCCGTAGGACTGGCGCAACCCGTTGCGCGAGGGATCGGCGTTCCAGTTGACGCGTTCCAGCCGCGCGCCATTGCCCAGATGAAAGCGGGCGACCGGATCGAGCGGCCGCTGGCCGCCGCGTTTCTCGCGCACCAGATAATGCGCGCAAAGCGCCTTGAGCGGTTCGCGCGCGGTCTCCGGCAAGGGTTCGCCGGTGTCCGCCTCCAGCATCCCGCGCAGCTCTTCGGAGACGAGCGCGGGCAGTGGCGGCTCGCCGCTTTCCAGCGCCGATGCCAGCCAGGCACGGAAACCGGGCACCGGCGACAGGGTCACGAAGGTCTTCAGGTTGGGCAGGTCGCGGCGCAGTTCCTCCACCACCTGCTTGATCAGGAAATTGCCGAAGGAGATGCCGCGCAGGCCCTCCTGGCAGTTGGAGATCGAGTAGAAGACGGCGGTGCCGGCTTCGGCCGCGGCAAGCTCGTCGCGGCCCTCCGCCAGAATCGGCGGGATCGCGCCGGGAATGTCGCGGGTCAGCGCCACCTCGACGAAGATCAGCGGATCGTCGACCAGCGCCGGATGGAAGAAGGCATAGAGCCTGCGGTCGGCCAGGTCGATGCGGCGGCGCAGGTCGTTCCAGTCGCTGATTTCGTGCACCGCCTCGTAGCGGATGATGCGTTCCAGGATCACCGCCGGCGTCGACCAGTCGATGCGCTGCATGACCAGGAAGCCGCGATTGAACCAGGACGAGAACAGGTGTTCGAAATCGCGGTCGACCTCGCGCAGGGCCGGATTGGCGCGCAGCGCGTCGATCAGGTCCTTGCGCATCCTGACGAGCGCCGAGGTGCCGCCGGGCGCCAGGTTCAGCCGGCGGATCAGCTCCTGCCGGCGCGGCTCCGAGACCGCGTGCAACTGGCGCAGGCGCGCATCGTCGTCCGGCGCCTCGATCACCGCGCGGGCGGCGGCCTCGACGTTTTCCCGGTTCGCGCCGAAACGCTCGTGCAGCTCCTGAAAGAACGCCACCCGCTCCTCCGCCGACAGCCCCGCATAGCTCGTCAGCACGTCCCGGGCGAGCGCCACGCCCGACGCCTCGCCGCGCCCCGAAAGCAGCGCCTCGCACAGTTCGCCCAGCGCCCGGCCGCTGGGGATGCGCTCGCGGCGCAGGTCGAGCAGGTGCCGTCCCTGTTCCGCGATCGAGGCAAGGAGGTCGTTGAAGAAGCTGCTGCGGTTCATAAGGCGGGTCCCATCAACAGGTTCGGCAGCCAGAGCGCGATCTCCGGCACCAGGCACAGGAGCACGATCCCCGCGACCATGCAGCCGACATAGGGGAGCGAGCCGCGCAGGATCTCGCCGAGCGTGATGTTCGGCGCGATCCCGTTGATCACGTAGAGATTTAAGCCCACGGGCGGTGTGATCAAGCCGATTTCCATGTTGATGGTGAGGATGACCGCGAACCAGTAGGGATCGAAGCCCGCCTGGATGATGATCGGCAGCAGGATCGGCGCGGTCATCAGGATCACGGCGACCGGCGGCAGGAAGAAGCCGGCGAACAGCAGGAAGGCGTTGATGATCGCCATCAGCACCCACCTGTTCACATCGAGCGCCGCGATCCATTCGGCGATGGTCTGGGTGATGAACAGCGAGGAGAGCGCGAAGGAGAACAGCTCCGAGGCGCCGATGATCATCATGATCATCACGCTCTCCTTCAGCGTGTCGCGGAACAGGGTGCTGTAGAGCGACAGCTTCCAGAGGCGGTAGATCAGGGCGACGAAGATCAGGCAGAACAGCGCGCCGACGCCGGCCGCCTCCGAGGGCGTCGCGACGCCCCCGTAGAGCACGTAGAGAATGGCGAGGATGATGCCGAGGAAGGGCAGCACCCGGGGCAGCACCTCCAGCCGCTCCCTGAACGAGAAGCGCCGGCCGAGCGCGTCGAGGCCGATGCCCCGGCGATGGCAATCATAGATCGTCCAGGCCATGAACAACGCCGTCAGCATGGCGCCGGGCAGCAGGCCGGCAAGGAACAGCCGGCCGATGGAGGTCTCGGTGGCGATACCGTAGACGATCATGGTGATCGATGGCGGGATGAGGATGCCGAGCGTGCCGCCGGCGGCGATGGAACCGGCGGCGATCTCGTTCGGATAGCCGCGCTTGGTCATCTCCGGGATGCCCATCTTGCCGATCGCGGCGCAGGTCGCCGGCGAGGAGCCGGAAAGCGCGGCGAAGATCGAGCAGGCGCCGAGATTGGAGAGCACGAGACCGCCCGGCACCCGGTTCAGCCACCGGTCGAGGGCCTCGTAGAGGTCTTTGCCGGCGGGCGAGGAGGACACCGCCGCGCCCATCAGGATGAACATCGGGATCGACACGAGGCCGAAGGAGGCGAGACCGCCGAAGAAGGTCTCGCCGAGGATCGACACGCTGCCCCAGCCATCGGCGAGGATGAGCGCGACGATCGAGACGAGGCCGAGCGCGAAGGCGATCGGCGTGCCGATGGCCAGCAGGCCGAGCAGGCCGACAAGGACGCCGGCGCCCCAGAGCATGGGCGTCATTTCGCGCCTCCATGGATCTTCATGATTTCAGCGATGTATTGCAGCACCATCATGCCGATGCCGAGCGGCAGCGGCAGCAGGGGGATCCACAGCGGGATCGCCCAGACCGTGTCGGTGCGCCAGCCATAGGACCAGGCCTCGTGGAAATAGGTCCAGCCGGACCAGGCAAGCAGCGCGCAGAAGGCGATGCCGACGAGGCCCGACAGGGTCTGCAGCAGCCGGCGGACCGGCGGCGAGGCGCGCAGCTGGAACAGGTCGACATTGACGTGGCCCTTGTGCAGCAGCACGTAGGGCGAACCGAGAAAGGTCGCCGCGACCAGCGCGTAGATGACGTATTCGGTCTGCCAGATGGTCGAGCCGTTGAGGAAGTAGCGCACGATCACCATGTGGGTGACGACGAGCGCGGCCGTGCCGGTCAGCACCATCGCGACGACGCCGAGCGCCCGCGACACGGCCGAAACCGCTGAAATGTAGAAAGACATCGCCTTTTATGTTCCAGGTTCGACCGGCAGGCGGCAAGCCGCCGCCGGGAGGCCCGCGCCTGAGAAGGTACGGGCCGCTCGTGAAGATGGTCGGTCGGGGCGTTAACGGCGATCCGGGGCGAACCGCCGGCCGGGCCGGCCGGCGGTTGCCGTTTGCGGATCAGTCGACGGCAAGCGCCTTGGCGATCAGCTCCTCGCCGCCGGGAACGTTCTCGGAGAAGTTCTTGTAGGACGTCTCCTTGGCGATCGAGAGCCAGGCGTCATAGTTCTCCGGGCTCATCTCGACAACCTCGACGCCGGCGCTCTTGAACGTCTCGGCCATCTTGGCGTCGAGCCCCTTGGCCTCGCCGGCGAAATAGTCCTCGGCCACCTTGCCGGCCGCCAACAGTGCGTCCTGCTGCTCCTTCGACAGCTGGTCCCAGCTGCGCTTCGACATCAGGATCGGCTCGTACATGAACCACAGCGCGTTGGCGCCGGGCGCCGTCAGGCAGGTGGTCTGCTCGTAGAGGCGATACGAGACGAACGAGCCGGACGAGGTGTTGGCCGCATCGAGCACGCCGGTCTGGAGGCCGGTATAGATCTCCGAGGACGGCATCGAGGAAATCGACGCACCAGCGCCCACCAGCATCTGCTCGAAGGCGGGACCGGCGGCGCGGGTCACCTGGCCCTGCATGGTCTCGGGCGAGGTGATGCACTGCTTCTTGGAGGCGAAGCCGCCGGCAAGCCAGGCATCGGCGATGACGACCACGCCCGCATCGTTCACGATCTTCTTGATGTCGTCCATGAAGGGCGAGGTGTTGAGGCGGGCGGCGCGGTCATGGTTGCGCACCAGGCCCGGCATCAGCGTCGCCGAGAACTGCGGATGGCGGCCCGAGGCATAGTCCAGCGGGAAGGCGGAAATGTCGAGCTGGCCCTTGGTCATGGCGCCCCACTGCTCGCGCGCCTTGAACAGCGACTGGCCCGGATAGACCTTGATCTCGACGCCGACACCGGCCTTGGCGACCTCGCGGGCGAGGATCTGGACCATCTCGTCGCGCACGTCGCCCTTGCCGCCCGGCCACTGGTGCGAGGCCTTGAGGACGACGTCTGCGGCATGAGCTGCCGGAACGGCGATGGCGAGCGCGGTGGTCAGGCCGAGAGCGGCCCTCGTCAGTTTCTTGAGCATGTGTTTCCTCCCACTGCCGATCGGCGTTTGTCGCGGCCGCCGGCTTGCGTGTCTTCGGGACGGCACGACGACCGGCCCCCCGCCGGCGTTTTCCGTCTGCCCACAGGCAACCACCGGACTGCATCCAAGTCAACGGTTTTTGTATACAAGAACGCCGCGCTTGCATAAGCTCTCCGACATGGACGCTTCGACCCCTTCGCACAAACCGGCGACCCGCGCCGCCCAGGCCCTGCGTGAAACGCTGGAATACGACATCGCCGTCGGGCTCTACCCGCCCGGCACCCGGCTTGACGAGGTCTCGCTCGCCACGCGATTCCAGGTGTCGCGAACACCGATCCGCGAGGCCCTGATCGAGATGTCGGCCTCGGGCCTCGTCGAGATCCGGCCCCGGCGCGGCGCCTTCGTGCGCGAGATCGGCATCCCGCGGCTGATCGAGATGTTCGAGGTGATGGCGGAACTGGAGGCGATGTGCGCAAGGCTTGCCTGCCGGCGCATGACGGTGTCGGAGCACCAGGCCTTGCAGGCGGCACACGAGGCCTGCGAGGCAGCGGCGGCGGCCGGAGAGCCGGACGCCTATTTCCACGCCAACGAGAAGTTTCACGACGCGATCTACCGGGGCAGCGGCAACAGCTTCCTTGCCGAGCAGGCGCGCTCGCTGCAAAACCGGCTGAAGCCCTATCGGCGCCTGCAGCTTCGGGTGCGCAACCGGATGGGCGGTTCGCTCGCCGAGCACCAGCAGATCGTCGACGCGATCCTGGCCGGCGACGACCGCAAGGCGGAAAGCGCCCTGCGCTCGCACATCCTCATCCAGGGCGAGCGGTTCAACGACTTCGTCGCCTCGCTCAGCACGGTGGGAGAACCGGCGCGCAGCCGCGCCGGCTAGGACGTGGACTCATAATTGTGCCGGAAACGGCGTCCGGTCCGGCAATGACCCGCCAGAAAGGCCGCGATGGCCGGGGCGGGGCCCCGGTCAAGCGGTATGACGCCGCGGATCGAAGCCGGACGGGCGCCCTCCGGGTATGAGAGAACGGGCTGGCAACGGCGTCGCACCCCCTTGAAAACCCGGCGGTTTCCTGCGGGTTTGCTCCTGGTATCCAGTCCCGTTCCCTCATACCGTTTCTCGCCAGAATTATGAGTTCACGTCCTAGTGTGGTGAATATGAAATACGCCTCACTTTGGCGTCACGCCCAGAGCGTATTTCAAATTCGAAAACAACAATAGAAACATAAACTTACTAGTCACCCCCTTGAATCTGAAGTTCGTTCAGAGCATGCCGGGAAATGTGACGAACTTCAGATTCTGGTGACTAGGGTCCGTTGACAAAGGGTGCCCCGGAGGAGCAGCTGCCGATCGTTCGCGGCTGCCTTTTGGCGGAAAGCGAATCCCGCGAGTGAAGGGCCTGAATGCTTGACGCCTGCCATTCTCATATTCTAGTACTAGAATATGCCGATGAATCTTACAGATTCTGAACTCCTGTTGCTCGGACTCGTCGCTGAGATGCCGCGCCATGGATATGAGCTTGAACAGATCATTGAAGCGCGGGGGATGCGCGAGTGGACGCAGGTTGGCTTCTCGTCGATTTACTTTGTGCTGGGCAAGCTGGAGAAGGCGGGACTTGTGGCGGCCGAGGTACCCGCGGGTGCGAAGGCGCGGAAGACGTTTTGCATCACTTCATCGGGCCGTGAGGTTCTGGGCGAACAGACCATTGCTGCCCTCGGAACATATCGCCCGACGTTCTCGTCACTCCTGCTCGGAATGGTGCACTGGCCAGTGCTGTCACGCGATGCGGCACTGGATGCCTTGGAGGCACGCCTGCCGTCGGTCGTCGCGGAACTCGAGCGGCTCGAGCGCGTGCGCCGACAAAGGCAGCCCATGCCTGATCATGTCGAGGTTCTCTTTGATTTTTCGGCCGGCCAACTGAACGCCGAGCGCAACTGGATCAGCACCACACTGGACTATATGAGAAGCAAGCCATGGTAGACGAAGCACTGATCGATCTGACGCAGGACCGGACCACATTGCGCACGCTGTACGCGCCACCGGCAGGTGCCTTCAGCGTGGTCGATGTGCCCAGGCTTCCCTTCGCGATCCTGGATGGGGAAGGCCCACCCGAACAGACCTCCATCCAGGCTGCGGTGAAGGCTCTCTACACCGCAATCTACGCCATCCGGCGCGAAGCGCGGGAGCGAATGGGCAAGTCCTTTGTCGAGCCGCCGGTGGAAATCCTCTACTGGGCGGACGACATGCGCGACCTGGCAGCGGGCAATCGCGAGAAGTGGCATTGGCGCGTACAGATTACCCTGCCGGTTTGGGCCGACGCACAGAGACTGAAGGACTCGGCTGCCGAGGCGAGGCACGAATTGGGCGATAAGCCTGCCGTTCGATGGGAGGTTCTGGCCGAAGGCACGTGCGTTCAGTTCCTGCATCTTGGCGAAACGGACGACCTTCCGGAGATTCTGGCAGGGCTCTACGGCGACTACCTGGCGCAGCAAGGGCTGGAACCGGATGGCCCCTATCACGAGATCTATCTCGATGATTGGAGCCGCGTTGCACCGCGTCAGCGCAGGATCATCCTCCGGCAGCCGGTGCGCCCGACGAGGTAGGTGAAAGTCCGGCGCTGGCTGGCCCTTCTTGCAAAGACCGGTATCCATGGCTTTTGCGGCGGCAAGTGCGAGGACGCCCAGGAAGGAAGCCTTGAACCAGTCACGCCGCGATCCGGGAAACCCTCTTGTCAACAGACCCTAGTGTGGTGGATTTGAAGTCCGTTTCATTGGCTGCTGCAAGCTCCGAAACGGACGTCAAATCCAAGAACCACACTAGAAACATAAACTTGCTAGTCACCTTCTTGAATCTGAAGTTCGTTCAGAGCCTGTCGCGAGTGAAGCGAACTTCAGATTCGGGTGACTACGCTCCAAGCCGGTCGGCAAGGTCGAGCAGGTCCTTGCAGCTGTAGTCCCACCCCTCGCCCGCTTCCCGGTTGCCGGCCTTGGACGGATCCCCCGCATTCGACCGGGCAATATGGGCAGTCTTCAGTCCGCAATCGCGCGCCGCTTGCAGGTCGTATCCATGCGCCGCCACCAGCATCGCATTTTCCGGCTTCACCCCAAGCAGCTCGCATGCGCCCAGATAGGCCCGCGGCACCGGCTTGTAGGTTTGGGCGATATCGGCGCCGACAACCGCGTCCCATGACAGGCCGTTGTGTCTCGACACATCCACCAGAAGCCGGGTGTGCCCGTCGGACAGCGGCGCGACAATGAAACGCGCCCTCAGGCGGGGAAGCCCTTCAGTCAGATCCGGCCAGGCCTTCAGCCGGTGCCAGGCCCGGTTGAGCTGTTCGAGTTCCCCGGGAGGGAATGCCCCCGGCGCCAGCCCGAATTGCCCGAGGCAGGCCTCGAGGTTCTCCCGGTTCACCTGATCGAGCGAGACGAAGGGGCGCTCGCCGCGACGCACCGGCTCGACCGAGGCGTCGTAGCGACCGACCCAGGCATCGGCGAAGGCGGCGGGATCGATGTCGCCGCGCCCGTTGCGTTCGAGGAACGCGCGGGTCTCGGCCGCGATGCTGCCGCGCCAGTCGACCATGGTCCCCAGGACGTCAAAGAAAAGCACGTCGATCGTGTGCATGTCTGCCTCCGTTGGCTTCGGGCGAGTTTCAGACCCCGGCACGCCATGGCCATGCTTATATTGCACGACGAAAACGCGCCGATTTCCTTGGCAAGGACTAGCCTATCTGATCAAATCCGTAAGACCAGAAACCCTGATCCGGCATAAGCGTGAAGTTATGGTACCGCGTCGTCATCTCCCTCCCCTCCGCCTGCTGTCGGCGTTCGAGGCCGTCGTGCGGACGGGCGGCATGCAGAGCGCGGCAACGCAGCTGAACGTTACCCAGCCCGCGATCAGCCAGGCCCTGCGGAGCCTTGAAGAGCACGTCGGGACGAGGCTGCTCGACCGCGGCAAGCGCCCGGCCGCCCTGACCGAGGCCGGCCGCATCCTGCTTCACGCGGTGTCAGGCGGGCTCGACCAGATCGAAAGTGCGATCGGAAAAATCAGGGTTCAGGAGCAGGAAAGGCGGAACGTCGTGACGATCGCCTGCACTGTCTGCACCGGCATGTACTGGCTGATGCCGCGCCTGGCGGCGTTCTACGCCCGCCATCCGGAGATTGTCGTCCAGGTGGTGCCGACCTCCGGCACCCCGCGCTTTGCCGCCGAAACCGACCTCCTGATCCGCTACGGCGCGGGCAACTGGCCGGACGGCCGCTGCGAACGGCTGTTCGACGAGCGGCTTGTGCCCGTCTGCAGCCCCGGGATCCTTGAGCGGATCGGCCCCGGAAACTTCGCCAAAGCCACCCTTCTTCACGTCGAGGCGGACGAGGACCTGTCGCCGGGCTGGGACGAGTATTTCGACGCAACCGACCTGCCGCACGCGCGGCAGGGCGACCTTTCCTTCGGCGACCATGTGCAGGCGACCCAGGCCGCGCTGGCGGGGCTGGGGGTGATGCTCGGATGGATCGCCAACACCGCCGACCTCGTCCGGGAGGAGCGGCTGGCGGTCTTCCACGACCGGGCCGTCATTCCCGGCGGCGCCTATTACCTGGTGAGCCCGCCGCAGGGAGCGGACAAGCCGGCAGCGGCGCTGCTGGCCGCGCACCTGCAGGCGGGCTGAGGCCCCAGGAAGTTGTCGACCTCAGGAGGTTGTCGAGGCCTTCGACAGGACGACCACCTTGGTGTGGGTCGGCACCCGCTGGAACAGGTCGAGGATGTCCTGGTTCCACATGCGGATGCAGCCCGACGAGACGCTGCGGCCGATGCTCGTCGGCTCCTTGGTGCCGTGGATGCGGTAGAGCGTGTCGACGCTGCCCTGCCACAGGTCGAGGGCGCGCGCGCCGAGCGGGTTCTTCGGCCCGCGCGGATAGCCGTCCTTCCAGTATTTCTCCAGCCCCGGGTTGCGGGCGATCATCTCGCGCGGAGGGCGCCAGAGCGGCCACACCCGCTTGACCCGCACCTTGGCATCGCCCGACCAGGCAAAGCCCGCCTTGCCGACGCCGATGCCGTAGCGCAGCGCCTTGCCGCCGGGCAGCGTCCAGTAGAGAAACTTCGAATAGGGATCGACGATGATCGTGCCGGCCGCGTGGCGGCTGTCATGGTCGACGACCTGGCGCCAGTACTTGCGGTCGAAGTTCTTGTAGGGGATCGCCGGGATCTTGAAATCGTAATCCGTCAGCGCCGCATAGGCCGAGGCGTAGTCGAAATCCTCGCCCGGCAGCGGCGGCGTGTTGGGAGCCGCTCCCGTCAGCGCCGCGCCGGTGGTGCCGACGCCCGAGCTCTGGCAGGCGGCAAGAAGCAGCGGCGCACCGACGAGGAGGGCGCGGCGGCTCAGAAGAACGGATCGTGATGCGGAACGTGTCGGTTCCATGTCTGAAATGCTCCCGGTCGACGGGTGGAAAACCCGTCCCTCATATCCGATCGGGACCTCGAGCGCGAGTGCAGCCGTGCAACGCCGCCCGACGATCTTGCCCGCGCGCCCTTCACAAACGCGCGAAACAGTCGGCACAAATGCGTGAGAAAGCCGGCCGGCACCCCTTTCCGGCATGATTTTCCCTGTTTTTCTTGATTTGCCGGCCGCAATCGCGGAAGGCATAGGCCAGCGCCGCGATCCGCACGCGAGGGACGGGCCGCAACCACGATGCAAGAGACGAAACCGATGTCATCCGCCCCGCCGCAGCTGCGCGGCAATCTCAAGTCCGCCGTCGCGGAAATCATCGCGCTGCGCATTCTCGACGGCACCTATCCGCCGGGAACGACGCTGCCGACCGAGGCGGACCTGCTTGGCGATCTCGGCGTCAGCCGCACCTGCCTGCGCGAGGCGCTGCAGATGCTGGTCGGCAAGGGGCTGATCACCTCGCGGCCGAAACACGGCACCAGCGTGCGCCCGGCCGTCGACTGGAACTATCTCGACGACCAGATGCTGTCCTGGCGGCGCAAGGTCGTGCCGCAGACCCAGCTGCTGGCCGAACTGGTCGGCATCCGCGAACTGGTCGAGCCGGAGGCCGCAGCCCTGGCCGCGCTGAACGCCACGGAGGCCGAGATCGCCGCCATGCGCGAGGCGCTCGACGCCATGGGCATCGCCGACGGCAACCGCACGCCGGCGACCCTTGATGCCGATGTGCGCTTCCACCGGCTGCTCTTGGCGGCCAGCGGCAATGCATTGATGTCCGGGCTCGGGGCCTGTATCGAGAACGCGCTGCGCGCCTCGATCCGGATCACCTCGGACCCGAAGGTCAGCGACCCGATCGCGCTCGGCCAGCATGCCGGCGTGCTCGACGCGGTCGCGGCCCGCGATGCCGAGCGGGCCCGCGCCGAGATGCGCAAGCTGATGGCGATGACCCGCGCGCTGCTGGTCGATGCCGGCGCCCTCGACTGACACCACGCCGACCTGATACCAACACCCGGCGCGGCGGCGCGGGCTCCTCCAGGCCCCTCCCGCGCACCTTGCCGCGCCGCGCTTCGCCGCGGCTTTCGAACACGAGCCCTCAACGCGAGACTTCATGGCCCCTCCCCTTCTGCATCTTCGCGACATCGCGCTCACCTTCGGCGGCACGCCGCTCCTCACCTCGGCCGAATTGCAGGTCGGCGAGGGCGACCGCATCGGCCTTGTCGGGCGCAACGGCTCGGGCAAGTCGACGCTGCTGAAGATCGCCGCCGGCCTTGTCGAGGCCGATGCCGGCGAGCGCTTCGTCCAGCCCGGCCGCACCATCCGCTACCTGCCGCAGGAGCCGGATCTTGCCGGCTTTGCCACCGTGCTCGACTACGCCTCGGGCGGCCTTGCGCCCGGCGACGAGCCCTACCGCGCGCAGTACCTGCTCGATGTGCTGGGCCTGCGCGGCGACGAGGATCCGGCGACCCTTTCCGGCGGCGAGAAGCGGCGCGCCGCGCTTGCCCGCACGCTGGCGCCCGAGCCCGACATCCTGCTTCTCGACGAGCCGACCAACCATCTCGACCTGCCGGCCATCGAATGGCTGGAGAGCGAGCTTTCCTCCATGAAATCGGCCCTCGTCCTGATCAGCCACGACCGCCGTTTCCTGGCGGACCTCACCCGTGCCACCGTGTGGATCGACCGGGGCATCGGGCGGCGCCACGACCGGGGCTTTGCCCATTTCGAGGCCTGGCGCGACGAGGTGTTCGAGCAGGAGGAACGCGACCAGCAGAAACTCGCGCAGAAGATCAAGCGCGAGGAGCACTGGATGACCTACGGCGTCACCGCCAGGCGCAAGCGCAACATGCGCCGCGTGCGCGAACTCGCAGACCTCCGCGCCCAGAAGAAGTCGCATCGCGGGCCGCAGGGCAATGTGCGCATGACCGTCGGCGAGACGGAGGTTTCCGGCAAGCGGGTGATCGAGGCGCGAGGCATCGCCAAGGATTTCGGCCCCGGCCCGGTGGTCGACGGTTTCTCCACCCGCATCCTGCGCGGCGACCGGGTCGCCCTTGTCGGCGCCAATGGCGCGGGCAAGACGACGCTCCTGAAGATGCTGACCGGCGCGCTCGAGCCCGACAGCGGCACCGTCATCCTCGGCTCCGGCCTCACCATGGTGACCATGGACCAGTCGCGCGAGGCGCTGAAGAAGGACGAGACCGTCTCGGAGATCCTCACCGGTGGCGGCGGCGACCAGGTGATGCTGAGCGACGGGCCCCGCCACGTCGTCTCCTACATGAAGGACTTCCTCTTCGCCCCCGAACAGGCGCGCACGCCCGTTTCCGCCCTGTCGGGCGGCGAGCGCGGCCGGCTGCTGCTCGCCCGGGCCCTCGCCCGCGCCTCCAACCTTCTGGTCCTCGACGAGCCGACCAACGATCTCGACCTTGAAACCCTCGACCTCCTGCAGGAAATGCTCGCCGATTATCCCGGCACGGTGCTCCTCGTCAGCCACGACCGCGACTTCCTCGACCGGGTGGCGACCTCCGTCGTCTTCGCCGAAGGCAACGGCGTGTGGCGCGAATATGCCGGCGGCTATTCCGACATGATCGCCCAGCGGGGCGCCGGCGTTGCCGCGCGCAAGTCCGTCACCGAAAGCGGCGGCAGGACAAAAACCTCCGACGACAAGTCCGGCGGGAACACCTCTGGCAGCGAAAAGACGGGCGGAGACAAGGCGAAGAAGAAGTCGAAACTCACCTTCTCGCAGCAGCACCAGCTGAAGACCCTGCCGAAGGACATCGAGAAGCTCGGCGCCGAAATCGCAAAGCTGCAGGGCGAGCTGGAAGACCCGAAACTTTATGCCCGCGAGCCCAAGCGCTTCGACACGCTGATGGCCAAACTCTCCGACCTGCAGTCGAAACTCGCCACCGCCGAGGAGACCTGGCTGGAACTGGAGATGCTGGCGGAGGAAGGGTGAGGTGAGCGATGGAAAATGATAAGGACACTCTAGTCCAACATTCTACACCTTAGCATATTATACCACCTCGAACACCTCCCCAATCGGGGACGTGTCGCCACTACACAGCACAAATACAACTAGCCACCATCTAACTATTTACAAGACTCTTTCTTGCGCTGAAGGTGACTTTCAATTTTTTCGGTATCCAACTTATACTTCCCAATATCTTCAAATAAATCGCTATGCATATCTCGAATAATTGACTGAATCTCATCTTCAAGCCAACCGACATCGGAAACATTGTACTCAAGGTCTCCACGCTTGAATCTAACGAAAAGGTTTCTCTCGCGCTCCATCAAGCTTGCTTGCTTCATAACTTGGTCCCTCGATTATGCGCAGATCACACCTATCAGAAACGCCGAAAATAGGCCGTGTTTAGGTCCGGCTGAAAATAGTGCTTGCGCCGTATCCAGACAAATCCCTCCGCCTTGCTGATTACAGCGACATCGACGTCGCCACCCACCGTGTCCGCCTCCATTGACACCTTTCGCTTCAAAGAGGTCAGTTCGATAAGCGAACCAGCGACCAATGGCAACTCACTCTTGGGTAAAAATCTTACCATTTGTAATAGCGGCTGAGAATAGTTTTTATCCATGTACTCATCCAATCGACGCATTTCATTTTTAATTATGTCGACAGCAGGTGCCTGCAATTCCTTAGATAGCTCCTTACGAAGGTCGTCATCTTCTTCATCTGGGACAAGCAATGATAAAACTTTATTTCTAAACGCAAATATTGCAAAAAGCATCCTAGCCTGAATATGCAACAACAGATCTGAAGACGCACCATCAACAAATGATTCAACCATATCCTTTTGCGCAAACCCAGAAACGAAAGCAGGATTCTTGTTTCGATCTATATCAACCGATTTTGTCTGCTGAATTTTAAGTTGACCTCCAATTATTCCGTCTATTTCATAGGAAACAAGCGTCGGACACAGATCCTTATTACCAAATCCACAAAAAACAAGCCCAGATAAATTCTTGCTCATAATATTTTTTCTTAAAATTATTTCAAAATATTTCCATATTTTATTTTTATTTGCCTTTGAAATTTTTCCTATAAAATAACTATCACATATATCATCATCAATTGCCTCAAGTATTATATCTTTTGGAAACTTTATATTTTTTATGTTCGGGATATCTTCATATTCTTCAGCAGAAACGATTAATTCATCAATCTTTCGAGAAAATTTCGCGCCAAATTTATTTTTTTCTGGCCTACCAGAGGTCAATGAATCTCTAAATATGGTTTCACACGCAGATTTTATATTTGGAAGAGCAACAGATCTTATAATACTAACCGCACCAATCCACTCATTCACATCCTCATACGGAATATCATTGCCCAGATATTCGATGAACTTATCCGCATATTCGACAAGACTATTGTACCCATCATCAGGGATTTTCTTCCGAAATTCCTTGATGAGAACTTCAAGAGGAAGATTCATAAAATTAATATTACCATATATCATTATGGCAACAGGATGTTTTTTACTTAATTCAAATATTTTATTTACAGAATTATATACTTTCTTATTTTCGCCTACGCCGATTGTTACTGCACTATCTGCAGCTAAGCAAGCGGCTGACATATTTAAGATCGCGATCTCGGCAGTCATTCTAAATCTCCCGAATCAATAATTCGCTCATTGAGCATATAATAAATAGAATTCAAAATAAATTCTCTGTGGTCGTTATCTCATAGACGAAACGTTGCTTGGAGCCTTCACCCAGTTATGCCTGACGAAAGCGTGCTTTGAGCACCGCGTACGGTCGTTGTCGTTGCAAGTCGACATCGGCCGACCCTACACCATCATCCCCACCACCAGCCAGATATAGAGCGGCATGGGCGCGGCGCCCCAGAGCAGCGCCCAGGGCCAGATCCGGCCCCAGCGGCTGCGCTGCGGCATTGCCTGCGCTCCCCTCTCCGCCCGCGCGCCCTCGCCCGCTGCCGCGTTTGCCTGCCCGTTTGCATGTCCGTTCATGCCACGCTCCCCGCGATGTTCAGGAGGGTCAGGACGACGACGGCGAATATGCCGGCGCCGAAACCGTATTTGGCGGCCGAGAACAGCGCCCGGCCCGTCGCATCGAGGACCGGCACGCGTCCTTCCGCGCGGTCCTCGCGCAGGCCCAGCGTCAGCGCGCCCAGATAAATGGCGAAGAAAAGCCCCGTCCCGACCTCGGCGAGGATGACGACAGCGGCGATGCTCATGGCCTCTCTCCGGTGTTGAGGGGCGGCAGGCCGGAAATGGCGAATTCCAGGCTCTGGGCGATGCGCCGTGCCCGCTCCATGAAATAGGGGCCCGCCTCCGGGTGCGGCGCGGTGTCCTTCAGCACCTGTTCGAAAAGGCCGAGCCAGACGCCGAAATGCCAGGGCTGCAGGTCCGTGAGCTTCGTGTGCGCCGGCACGGGCTTGCCCGAATAGCGGCCGGCATTCATCGCCACCGAGGCCCAGAAGTCCTTCATCTTGGCCAGATGCGGCCCCCAGTCGTCGCCGATCTCCTGCCCAAAGATCGGCCCGAGCAGCGCATGGGCGCGGATCCGCTCATAAAACGTCTCGACCAGCAGCGAGATATAGGCATCGTCAATGCCGAGTCGCGCCGCTTCGCGCTGGATTTCCTCACGGCGCTCGGCCGCGCTCCTGACCCTGATCGTCGTCATGCCGCCTCTCCGGTGAGAATGTGCCTGAGGCCGCTGTTGCCGGCCACAAGGTCGTCGATAGAATAGGTGTCGAGCACCGCGAAGAAGGCCTCGCGGGCCGCGTGAAGGGCGTGTTTCAGCTGGCAGGACGGGGTGATCCGGCAGGTGCCGTTGCCGCCCGGGAAGCAGTCGACCAGCGCGGTGCCCTCCTCCAGGTGGCGGACGACGCCGCCGACGCTGATCCGTTTTGCCGGAAGCGCCAGTCGCAAGCCGCCGCCGCGCCCGCGCACCGCCTCCACCAGCCCGGCACGGACCAGCGCCTGCGCGACCTTCATCAGGTGGTTTTTCGAGATCCGGTAGCTCTGCGCCACGTCGGCAATGGTGGCGAGGTCATCCACGCCCACAAGCGCCAGATGCATCAGCATGCGCAGGGCATAGTCGGTCTGGTGCGTCAGCCGCATCGGTCTCTCCATAAAAGATGCGTATCAGATACCTCTTTTTGAGAGCGCCGCGCAAGGAAAAACATGCATCTCAAATGCTTCTTTTATGCGACGCGGCGTCGCAGGGCTTTATGACAGCCCGGCAACCCGGACCACGGGCAGCTTAAAAGGCGCTGTCCTGAAGCAGCACCTTGCCGTCGGCCATGAGGCGCAGCGGCGCCGCTGCGCCGCCCGCACTCACCGCGACGACGAGGCGGACCCGGTCGCGCGGCATGCGCTCGATGTCGAGCCCCTGTCCCTCCGGCACGAAGAACGCGTCGAGGCCGTAGTCCACGGCAAGGCTCTGTCCCGCGCGGTGGCCGCGCACCCGGCCCCGGATCGCCAGCCGGCCGTCCTCGGGGGCCGCATCCCGCAGCGCCACGGCGCGGTGGATGCCCTCCTCGTCCGCCTCCAGCACGGCCCAGACGGGATCGTCCTGGTAGACGCTGTCGGCGAGATCGCCCGCCTCGACCACGTTGATCTGCGGGTTGAGGATGACGTAGTCGCCGCGCAACAGGTCGCGCGGGTCGATGGGGGCGAGCGCCAGCGTCACCTCGGTGCCCGTCGCGTGCACGCGCAGCCGCTCGGTGAGCGGCAGGGCGACCAGCGCCAGCTGGATCAGCGCGACAAGACCCCATTTCATAAAGGGGGAGCGCATGAAGGGGGAGCGGAGCGCGGCGGTCATGTGTTGTCTCCCGTGGCGGTCCCGGCCCGCTGACGGCGCATCCGGCGCGCGGCGACAATGGCGACAGTGACCAGAACGATGCCGGCGACAAGGAAGAACACCGACTGGCCGAGCAGCGAGCCGACCGTGACATAGAGCAGGAAGAACAGCGCTGCGGCGATGCCGACATTGCCGGTGGCGCTCCAGCCCCTGTTGTCGCCAAGCGAGCCGGCCGCGCTCGTCGCCACCATGGCGCCCAGCACCAGGGCCGCCAGCACCACCCGCGCCTCCGGCGCCATGATCAGCGCCAGCGGACAGGCGAGCATCAGCAGCACCGCGCCCGCCAGTGCCTGCGCGGCCTGGTCGCCGCTTGCGCGCGCGAACATGAGGGCAAGGCCCGCCAAGGCAAGCACGAGGGTCAGCCAGAGCGGCCAGACGGAGAGCAGGTCGCGCGCCGCGACGCCCTTGTCCAGCGCGTCGAAGAAACCGAGCACGAGCGAGAGCAGCGCCGTGCCCGCGAGCAGCAGCAGCCCGTATGTGTCGGCGGAACCGGCAAGGCGCGCGGCGCCCTCGCCCGTGTCGCCGGCAAGGCGTCCGGCGCGCGAGGCCAGCACCCGGCCCCAGGCGACCAGCACCGCGCCGAGCCCGGCAAAGGCCGGCAGCACGGCGAATTCCATGTCGGAGGAGGAGAGCGTGTAGCGCGCCTCGAGCAGGGCGGCGAAGAGCCAGCCATAGACCGCGGATGCCTGCAGCAGCACGATCCAGCGCCCGGCCAGCGAGGTGCGGCGCAGCACATGGCCGGCCGTCAGCGCCAGCAGCGCCAGTGCGATCGCCGTCTCCGCCAGCGTCGGGCGGGGCGGGTCGCCGATCCAGGCAAGCCAGGTGATCGCGGCAATCGCGCCGGCGACCAGCGAGGCGCGCGAGCCGCAGATCCAGGCAGCGGCCAGCGCGCCGATGGCGATCAGCAGCGCGCCGCCGGCCCAGTCGACCGGCAGGTGGTACATCTGGCCGACCAGCGACATGCCGCTGACGAAGACCAGCGTCGCGAACATGGTCGCCAGGTCGGCAATGCCTTCGCGCCCGCGTGCCGCCATCGCGGCGGCGAAACCGTGCGCGCCGAGGAGCAGCACGGCGATGCCGGCAAGCTTGGCGGGGCGCGGGATCGCATCCCAGTTGGCGGCGACGAAGGCGGCAACGGCAAGCGCCAGGCAGATCGTGCCGATGCCGGCAAAGAGCGCCGGCAGCCGGCTTGACGCCTGCGGCGCGGCCGCCAGCTCTGCCCGGATGTGGCCCGCGCCCTCCGTGCCGATCCAGCCCTTTTCAAGCCAGCGGACGAGATCCGCTTCCAGCAGCTTGCGGTAGTGCGACCGGTCCATCATTCCTCACCCTGCATGCATGGCCCCGCGCCGGGGTCGACAAGGCCGTCCGCGCGCGTTGAAAGTCAATCCCTTGTACGCACGCGCCGGCCTTCAATGCACCAGCGAGAAGCCCGCCCAGACGATGGCGGCCAGAAGCGCGGCCGCCGGCACGGTCACCACCCAGGCGCTGACGATGGTCAGCACATGGGCGCGGCGCACCAGCTTGCGGCGGCGCAGGTCCGCCGGCTCCGGATGGCGCCAGCTGCCGGCGATGGTCACGGCGACATCGTCGATCCGCTCCAGAACGCGGCGGGTGCGGATGCGGTTCGTGTACCATTCGCGGTAGAAGCCGACGCCGAACACGGCACCGACGGCAATGTGGGTGGAGGAGACGGGAAGCCCCAGCGCGCTGGCCAGCAGCACGGTGGCGGCGGTCGCCAGCAGCACGCAGAAGGCGCGGATCGGGTTCAGCCGGGTGATCCGCTCGCCGACCATGCGGATCAGTTTCGGCCCGAACAGGAGCAGGCCGAGCGAGATGCCGAGCGCCCCGACCAGCAGCACCGGCAGCAGGAAGTCCTGGCCCGTGTAGCTCCAGTTCTCCTGGTCGAGGGCGGAAAAGATGGCGGCGACCGGACCGACCGCGTTGGCGACGTCGTTGGCCCCATGGGCGAAGGAGAGGATCGCGGCGGCGGCGATCAGCGGCACGCGGAAGAGCTGGCGCAGCGAGCTGTTGCGGTTCTCCAGCCCGTGCGCGGCCCGTCCGACGAAGGGCACGGCGAGCAGATAGGCGCCGAGCGCGGCCGCCATGCCGATGGCGAGGGCGCCGAGAGCGCCCGGCGTGCGCGCCGGCGGCAGGCCGATCAGCACCAGATAGAGCGTGAAGGTTCCCGCCAGCAGCGCGAACAGCACCGGCAGCCAGCACCTGGCGGCGGCGATCTTGTCGTCCCGATACATGATCCGGTTCTTGATCAAGGCCAGGCAGCCGGCGGCGGCGAACGCGCCGAGCAGCGGCGAGACCACCCAGCTCGCGGCAATGGCCGCGATGGTGCCGCCATCCAGCGCGGAAACACCGGCCGAGGCGAAGCCGGCGCCGAGCACGCCGCCGACCACCGCGTGGGTGGTGGAGACCGGCGCACCGATGACGGTTGCAAGGTTGATCCACAGGGCGGCGGCGACCAGGGCGGCCAGCATGGCGAGCGGAAAGTCGGCCGGGCGGGCGAAACTGTCGAGGTCGATGATCCGCGAGGAGATCGTCGTCACCACCTCCGAGCCGGCGAGCAGCGCCCCGGCGCTTTCGCAAATGGCTGCAAGCACCAGCGCGCTGCCCATGGTGAGCACGCGCCCGCCCACCGCCGGGCCCATGTTGTTGGCGACATCGTTGGCGCCGATGTTGAGCGCCATGTAGCCGCCGAGCACGAGCGCCGCGGTCAGCAGCAGCCAGTGGGAGCTGTCGGAGAAGAACAGGGCGGCGACACAGGCCGTGACGATGAGGAACAGGAGGCCGAAGCCGAGCGTCACATAGGAGCGCGACAGGTAGGCCGTCGCCTCCTCCACATAGGTGAACTTGTCGAGATCCTTGTCGATCGTCGATCTGGATTGTCGGGAGATCCGCTCGCTCATTGTCCTATGCTGCGCCAGATGCGTAACGGTTTGGCGACACAGACCCGCGAGATACGGACCCCGGAAGCACAGACCCGCGAGACACGCCCCCCGGAAGCACCGGGCAGGCCCGCCGCATGCCGGCGTAGCGCGGCGCCGTGATCACCGCAGGCGGTCCAGCAGCCGCACATTGCGCAAGAGGCCCGAAAGCTCCGGCTCGTGCACGTTGCGTGCCGCTTCCTGCGGGGCAAACCAGCCAAAGCGGCGCTGGCCCTTTTCCGGCCAGTCCTCGTCGATGGAAACGACGGCAAGCGGAAACACCTGCACCCGCACCCGGCGGCGCAGCCCGTTGTCGAGCACCTTGCGGTAGAAGAAGCTGCCCAGCGGATCGGCGCCGATATCGCCGACAAGCCCCGCCTCTTCCCAGGCCTCGCGCGCCGCCGTCTCGCTCAGCGAGCGGCCTTTTTGCGGCCAGCCCTTGGGCAGCACCCAGCGGCCCGTGTCGCGGCTCGTCGCCAGCAGGATCTCCAGCGCACCCTCGCCGTCGCGGCGCCACGGCAGCGCCGCGACCTGAACGGCGGCCGGCTTGCCGCCGAGCCACAGGCGCATGATCTCGATCGCATCCCCGATGCGCGAGTTCCCCCTGGGTTCGGTTGGCACGGCTAGGGCCACGGCTGGAATGCCCCTCTTGTTGCGGCTCGACTGCTGCGTTTCGCTGTCCGATCGCTTTAGTCGTTGTCGAATCAAACAGAATCAATGAAGCCGTCATACTAACGGCTGATATGTCAGAGATAGGGCGCGTCGCGCCGATTTGCAACAAAAAGCGTAATATGTGCGCCTTTTGTTGCAAGCCGGGCGTCCTGCGCGCGCCCTTCGGGACCCTGCTCAACCCTCCGGCGTATGGACGATTTCGCGGGTCTCGCGGAAACGGATATCCGGGTTCTTCTCTCCGACATAGTTTACCTCCCAGGCATTCTTGAAAAGGTAAACGGGCCGGTCGTCGCGATCCTGGGCAACGCTCATGCGGGTCGTTTCCAGGAACTTGCGCAAGGTCGTCTCGTCGTCGCACTCGACCCAGCGCGCGGTGCTGTAGGGCACCGGGTCGAAGCCGATCTCGGTCGCATACTCGTTGCGCAGCCGGTCGACGACCACGTCGAGCTGCAGCACGCCGACAACGCCGACGATCCAGTTGGAGCCGATCTGCGGCTTGAAGATCTGCACAAGCCCCTCCTCGGCCAGGTCCATCAGGCCCTGGCGCATCTGCTTGACGCGCATCGTGTCGGAGAGGCGCACGCGCCGCAGCACTTCCGGGGCGAAGGCCGGCAGGCCGGTGACGTGGATCTCCTCGCCCTCGCTCAACGTGTCGCCGACGCGCAACTGGCCGTGGTTGGGCACGCCGATCACGTCGCCGGGATAGGCGGTCTCGGCCAGTTCGCGCTCCTCGGCGAAGAAGAAGATCGGCGCGGTAACGGCGATGGTCTTGCCGGCGCGCACGTGTTTCAGCTTCATGCCGCGCTTGAAGACGCCCGAGCACAGGCGCACGAAGGCGATGCGGTCGCGGTGCTTGGGGTCCATGTTGGCCTGCACCTTGAAGACGAAGCCGGTGACCTTCGGCTCCTCCGGGCGGATCACCCGCGTCGTCGCCGGCTGGGCATGGGGCGCGGGGCCGGAGCTGGCGATGAACCGGATGATCTCCTCGACGCCGTAGTCGCGCAGCGCCGAGCCGAAGAAAACCGGCGTCATGTGCCCTTCCAGGAAGGCCTCGCGGTCGAAGGCCGGATAGGCCTCGGCGCCGAGTTCGACATTCTCCTGAAGCTCGGCCAGCACGTTGGGAAACAGCGTCTCGACCAGATAGGGATCGTCGACGCCGCTCACCTGCCGCTCGGTGTCGAGGCGCTGACCGCGCCCTTCCGAGGAAGTCAGGAACGTCTTCGTCTGCCAGTCGTAGACGCCGAAGAAATCCGAGCCCATGCCGACCGGCCAGGTCATCGGCGTCACGTCGAGGGCCAGCGCCTCCTGGATCTCGTCCAGCGCCTCCAGCGGATGTCGGCCCTCCCGGTCGATCTTGTTGATGAAGGTGATGATCGGGATGTCGCGCAGGCGGCAGACCTCGAACAGCTTGCGCGTCTGGGTCTCGATGCCCTTGGCCGCGTCGATGACCATGATCGCCGCGTCCACCGCCGTCAGGGTGCGGTAGGTGTCCTCGGAAAAGTCCTCGTGGCCCGGCGTGTCGAGCAGGTTGAAGGTGATCCCGTCGCGCTCGAAGGTCATCACCGAGGACGAGACCGAGATGCCGCGTTCCTGCTCGATCTTCATCCAGTCGGAGCGGGCGCGGCGGCGCTCGCCGCGGGCGCGCACCTGGCCGGCGGCACGGATGGCGCCACCGGACAAGAGCAGCTTTTCCGTCAGCGTCGTCTTGCCCGCATCCGGATGCGAGATGATGGCGAAGGTGCGCCGGGTCAGATGCGACGGCGCGGTCCCGGCGGCATTGGTTGCCCCTGCATCGGCGCGGGTTTCGGTGAGGCTCATGGCCGCTCCCTGGAGTTCGGTCTGGAGTTTGCTGGCGCCGGCCGGTTCCCGTCCGCGCGAAGGTTGGCGCAAGGTCTAGTCGTTTGCACCGGCAAATTCCAGTGCGCCTTGCGCATGGCGGCTTTCCCGACCATAGGTGTCGGACCTTCAGACCGCCCTCCCCGCCAATGAGCAGGACGAGACCCCGCCGCATGACCCTCTCCCGCCGCGCCCTCGCGCCCCTCCTGACCGGGCTCGTGCTGATCGCCCTGACCGCCGTCATCCTGCTTGCCATGGGCCGCGTGCCGATCTGCACCTGCGGCGAGATCAAGCTGTGGACCGGCGACGTCGTCTCCGCCGACAATTCCCAACACCTGGCCGACTGGTACGTGCCCTCGCACATCATCCACGGCATGCTCTTCTACGGGCTGTTCCATCTGGTGACGCCGCAGCTGTCGCTCGGCTGGCGCGCGGTCGGGTCGATCGTCATCGAGGCCGCCTGGGAGATCCTCGAGAACAGCCCCCTGATCATCGACCGCTACCGCGAGGCGACCATCGCCGTCGGCTATACTGGCGACAGCGTCATCAATTCCGTCGCCGATATCGGCTGGATGCTGCTCGGCTTCTGGCTGGCGCTGCGCCTGCCGGTCGCGCTCACCGTCGCGCTGGCGCTCGCCATGGAGATCGGCACGGCCATCGTCATCCGCGACAATCTCACCCTCAACGTGATCATGCTGGTCTGGCCGCTCGATATCATCCGCGACTGGCAGCAGGGGCTGGGCGGTTAGGCCGCCCGCGCTTGACACGACGCGGCCGGGCGGCAATCTCCCCGTTCCGACCGGCGTTTCACTCGCCCGCATGAAAAGGCCGCCATGTCCCTCGCCTATCCGCTCGCCCTTGCAGCACTCGGCGGCTGCGCCGCGACAGCGGTTGCCGTGCACGATTTCTTCGAGGGCGAGACGCTGGTTGCCGACCTGATCCGCACCCGCCGTCTGGCGCGGCGCGACATTGCCGACCTTGACGCCCGCGCGGCGGCAGCCACCGAGCGCGGACCCGTTGTCAGCCTGACGACGATCCCGAGCCGCATCGGCCATATCGCCATGACGATCAAGAGCCTGCTCGACCAGACGCTGCCGCCGGTGGAAATCCGCCTCAACGTGCCGGAACACTCGCGCCGGGAAAATTGCGGCTACGAGATCCCGGACTGGCTCGCGGCGCTCCGGTGCGTCACCATCGTGCGGTGCAAGGATTTCGGCCCGGCGACGAAGCTCTTCCCGACACTGACGCGCGTGCCGGAGGAGACGGCCATCGTCGTCGTCGACGACGACCGGATCTATCCGCCGGACTTTCTGGAAAACCTCGCGGCCCACGCGGCGGCGGAGCCGGATGCCGCCTTCGGCCTTTCGGGCTGGGTGGTGCCGGGCGACTTCATCGACCGTTCGACGACGCTGCGCAGCAATCTCTTCATGCTGCCGCCCGCGCCGATCCGTGCCCGGCGCATCCGCAAGCCCGTCGCCATCGACATCCTGCAAGGGTTTTCCGGCTACCTCGTGCGGCCGCGCTTCTTTCCCGAAATGGAGGCGATGCTCGCCCATCGCGACGCGCCGGAAGCAGCCTTCTTCGTCGATGACGTGTGGATCTCCGGGTTTTGCGCGGCGCCGAAATACGTCGCCCCGGCAAGGCGCGCCGGGTTCCAGATGATCAGCCGGATGTCCTTCTACAAGGCGTCGAGCCTTGCCCTCGTCAATCGCGGCGAGGGCACGCCGGAAACGCGCAACAACACCATCGTCATCCGCCATCTCGCCGAGCGCTGGACGGTCGGCGGCCATCGACTGGCCGGGTCTCGTCCACCAGCCGGCTGACCGCCCCGGCGATCCCGGCAAGCACGTGCGGATCGCCGGCGAGAAAGCGCTTGGCGGCCGGGTCGAGCCGGTTGAGCCGGCGCCCGATCCAGGGCAGGCCCGAGACGAAGCCGAGCCGGGTGCGCAGGTCGAAGGCGACCGTGTCGCCGGCCATAGAGACATGATGCGGCGAGGCAAGGCGCGCCAGATCGGCGAGCGGATGCCCCGCGCCCACTGCCGTCTCGCGATAATCGCCCGTCTCCAGCCCGGCCATGCGCCGGACCTCGGTTCCCTGGCCGTAATAGCCCGTGTTCTTCTGCATCACCCGCAGCAGGCCGTCGCCGTCGGCAAAGACGCCGCCCGCCCCCCGGCCGAGGCCGTTTTTCGCGTCGGCGAAGATCTTCTCGTCATTGACCGGCAGCGGCTGGAAACCGCCCGACAGGAGGTCGCGCGCCCGGCAGGCGGTCAGCCAGCGCGGCCCGTCCGCTCCCGCCGGCTTCTCGCAGGTGACAAGCCACCACCAGTCCTCGTGCCGGAAAAGCAGGCTGTCGACCGCGTCGCGCCCCTCGAAGATGCGGCGCACCCGCCGCCATTTGTCCGGAAAGCGCTCGCATTGATAGAGATCGAGCGCGCCCATCGCGCAGGTCTCCGGCAGCATGTAGAGCGTGCCTTCCGCCTCGAAGAGGAACGGAAAGCTCGCATGCTCGCGGATCGGCAGGACGGGGACCGCGGGGCCCGGCGTCAGGTCCTCGCCCAGTTCCATCGCCACCAGCCGGCCGCGCTGCTCGAGATACTCGAACTCCTCGACGAAGAGCCAGGTCCGCCCGTCGCGCTGCCACAGGAAGGGATCGGCATAGTAGCTCAAGGCCGGCGTTGGCACAGGCGTCGGAACGCTGTCGCCGGCACGCATCACGAAGGTCTGGAAGTGCTCCTTGGGGAACCGGTGCAGGCCCAGAACCCGGCGGCGATAAAAGTCCTGCCAGCGCAGGTTGAGCCGGTCTCCCGCCTTGTAGGCGCGATGCCAGAGCCGCTGCAGCGGGTCGGTCCAGGCCGGGCGGCTTGTGTCGATCTTGTTGCGCGACGACATCCAGCGCACCGGCCAGGGCGAACTGATGTCGATGTCGCCCGCGTTGAGGGTGAGATCGCCGCGCTTTTGCGCCCGGAACAGCAGGATGGAGAGGATCGCCTGGTCGGCATTGTGGCTGTGGTCGGGCCGCGCCGGGATGAACACTTTCGGATCGAGCGAGAGCTCCGCCCAGTCGATCAGCAGGTCGCGCGCGGCGGGCCGGGCGAGATCAAGGCCGACAACGCCGCCGACGCGGATTTGCCGGTCGAGGAATTCCGGCTCCACCGCGAGCCTGTCACGGATTTCGGCGGCGCAGCGTTCGGCAAGGTTCGACTGGCCCGAAAGCGTGTAGGTGCCGAGACGGTCAAGCTCGGCGAGCGGCGCGTCGAGGGGGCCGTGAAACAGCGTCGCGCTGTCGAACCAGAAGAGCCGGCCGCCGAAACGCTCCGCCGCATCGGCGATGACCAGCGGCTTCCAGGCATAGGTGCCGGCGGCGGGCGCCACATGCGCCGGATAGGGCACCAGGCTGAAGGGCAGGAACTCGGCGAACGCAAAGCGCGCCGCAAGGCTTTCACGCTCCGCCGGATCGAGCCCGAGGTCGTAGACGGCGATCCGCGCGGTCGTCCCGATGCCGTGCCGCCTGACGCTTTTCAGGAACTGCGCCAGCGTTCGGGCAAAGGCCGCGTCTGCGGCGGTGACGATGGTCAGCGACATGAAAGACAGCGCCTTGTGGCGGCCGGACGGCCGGGAACTTCGGGGTGGCTCGTTCGTTCATGTCCGACCGGGCGCTGCGATGCAAGCGCCGGCTTGCGCGGGTTCAGGCAGGGCCGCCCGGCTCCCCCGGCAGCAGCCGCGCAAGCGTTTCGACATAGCCCGCGACATCGTCCCTTTCGGGGGCGAACCATTCCAGCGACCAGTTCAGCGCACCGATCAGCGCATGACGCAGGTAGCGCACCCGGTTGGCATCGGCGTCCGGCCCCAGATAGGCGCGGATGATGCCGCTCCAGACCTTGTCATAGGCGCGGCGCACCTCTTTCAGTTCCGCCTGCACGGCCGGGGGCACGAAGGGATAACAGCGGATATGGGCGGAGGCGAAGTCGCTCGCCGACTGCAGGCTCTGAAGGTGGATACGCAGCGCCGTGACAAGCCGGTCCCTCGGCGGGATATCCCCGGCCTCTTCCAGCCCTTGCGTCACCGCCTCGGAGACGATCTCGACGCCGGCCCGCATCACCTCGCAGGCCAGCTCCTCCTTCGAGGAGAAGTGGTAATAGAGGCTGCCGGCCTTCATGCCGACCTCGGCCGCCAGATCGCGCAGCGACGTCTCGGCATAGCCGCGCTCGCGCATCATCCGGGCGGCAACCGTCAGGATCTCGTGGCGCGCCACCTGCGCCTTCCGCGTCGGCTTCCGCAGCGTCGTTTCCTCGATCAAAAATGACTCTCCATTTCGACAATTTTTGGCGAGTTTGACGCAAATTCTGCGTCAAACTTGTCGCATTGCGACAAGCGCCGCGCGCCTCACATGCGCTTGGCGACCTCTTCCAGCATCACCTCGGTCGCCCCGCCGCCGATCGACTGCACCCGGGCGTCGCGCGCCATGCGCTCGATCGTGCTCTCGCTCATGAAGCCCATGCCGCCATGGAACTGGACGCAGGCATACATGACCTCGTTGACCAGTTCGCCGCAATAGGACTTGATCATCGACACCTCGCGCACGAGATCCTCACCGGCGGCGGAGCGGGCAGCCGTTGCATAGATCATCTGCCGCCCGGCCTCGACCCGGGTCGCGAGTTCCGCAAGCCGCTGGCGGATCACCTGTTTTTCCCACAAGGGGGCGCCGAACGCCTTGCGTTCGCGGGCATGATCCACGGTCAGCTCGATCGCCGCCTGCGCCTCGCCCATCGACATGGCGCCAAGCACGAGCCGCTCGTTCTGGAAGTTCTTCATGATGGCGTAGAAGCCGCGCCCCTCCTCGCCGAGCACGGCGTCCGCCGGCACGCGCGCGTCGACAAAGGAAAGCTCGGCCGTGTCGGAGCTGCGCCAGCCATGCTTGTCGAGCGCCCGCGAAACACGGAAGCCGGGCGTGTCCTTCTCCACCAGGAACATGGTCACCGACTGGCTCGCCGGGCCGGCCGCCTCGGTCTTCGCCGCCACGCAATAAAGGTCCGCATGAACGCCGTTGGTGATGAACATCTTGGAACCGTTGAGCAAATAGTGGTCGCCCTCGCGCCGCGCCGTGGTCCGGATGCCCTTCACGTCGGAGCCGGCATCCGGCTCCGTCACCGCGACCGCCGTGATGAGTTCGCCTGAAATCACGCCGGGCAGGTAGCGCGCCTTCTGCGCCGCGCTGCCGGCATTGAAGACGTGGACCGAGGCCATGTCGGTATGGACCAGCGCGGTGATCGCAACGCCCGCATAGGTCGAGCGGCCAAGCTCCTCGGCGAGGACCACCGTCGCCCGCTCGTCCATGTCGGAACCGCCATATTCCGCCGGATAGCGGATGCCGAAGAAGCCCAGCTCGCCCATCTTGCGCAGGACGGCGCGCGGGGTCAGCCCGTCCTTTTCCCACTGGCCGGCATGCGGCTTGATCTCTTCCTCGACGAAGCGGCGCACCTGCGCCCGCAGCATGTGGTGCTCCTCCTCGAAGAAGAAGCTGCTGGCCGTTGTCGCGTCAAATCCGAGTGTCGCCTTCATGTTCCCTGCCCTTCTGTCCGGCCGGTTTCAGGCCCTGTCGTTTGACATAATTTCTAACGAACGTTAGACAGAACGTCAAACCGGATAGTGGCAAGGGAGGCGCGCCGTGCCCGACATCGAGACGCCGGCAATCGGAAAACTGGTCGAGGACTTGCGGGCGAAGCACGCCGCCGCCTCGCAAGGGGGCGGCGAGAAGTTCCGCGCCCGCCACACCGAGCGCGGCAAGTGGTTCGTGCGCGAGCGCATCGAGTTCGCCCTCGATCCCGGCACCGCCTTCCTGGAGCTGTCGCCGCTGGCCGCCCACGGGCTTTACGGCGGCGAGGTTCCGGGCGCCGGCATCGTCACCGGCATCGGCCTGATCCACGACCGGCCTTGCATGATCATCGCCAATGACGCGACGGTGAAAGGCGGCTCCTTCTTCGCAGAGACGGTGCGCAAACATGCCCGCGCCCAGGAGATCGCGCAGGAAAACCGCCTGCCGGTGATCTATCTGGTCGATTGCGGCGGCGCCTTCCTGCCCGAGCAGGACCGGGTGTTTCCCGACAAGGACCATTTCGGCGGCGCCTTCTGGCGGCAGTGCCAGATGTCGGCGCAAGGGCTGCCGCAGATCTCCGTCGTTTTCGGCGGCTGCACGGCGGGCGGCGCCTATATCCCGGCGCTCAGCGACCAGGTGATCATGGTGCGGGGCACGGGGCGCATCCACCTTGGCGGACCGCCCATCGTCAAGGCGGCGATCAACGAGATCGTCGACGGCGAAACGCTGGGCGGCGCCGACATGCACACCAGCGTTTCCGGCGTCAGCGATCATGTCGCGGCCGACGAGGAAAGCGCACTGCGCAAACTGCGCGAGATTGTCGCCCATCTCGGCGAGGGCCGCCGGATCGCGCCGCCGACGCAGGCCGGCACACCGCCCTCGCCCGCCTTCGGCACCCCGTCCGATCATGCGCCGGTGGACCTGAAGCGCCCCGCCGACATGCGCGCGCTGATCTGTTCGATGGTGGACGGATCGCGGCTTTCGGAGTTCAAGCCCGACTATGGCGCGACGCTGATCACCGGATTTGCCCATCTGCACGGCTATCCGGTCGGGATCCTTGCCAATGACGGGGCGCTGTTTTCGGAAAGCTCCCTGAAGGGCGCCCATTTCATCGAGTTGTGCGACCAGCGGCAGATCCCGCTCCTGTTCCTGCAGAACATCACCGGCTTCATGGTCGGCACGGCGGCGGAGCGCGGCGGCATTGCCAAGCATTCCGCCAAGCTCGTCTACGCGGTCTCCAACGCACGCGTGCCCAAACTCACGGTGATCGTCGGCGGCTCCTATGGCGCGGGGAATTACGGCATGTGCGGGCGCGGCTTCCGTCCGCGCTTCCTGTTCTCCTGGCCGAACGCACGCATCGCGACGATGAGCCCGGATGTCGCGTCGACGGTCGTCACGGAGTTGCGCCGCGCCAGCCTGACAAGCGCGGCAAGCGAAGCCGATATCGCCGAACTGGACCGCCGGACGCGGGCCCAGTTCGAGGAACAGTCCGATCCCTATTACGCCACCGCGAGGCTCTGGGACGACGGCATCATCGAGCCGGACCAGACCCGCGACGTCATGGGCCTTTGCCTGGCGCTTTCCGCCGGAGAGCCGCGGGACACCGGCCCGCGTCCGGTCTACAGGATGTGAGGCCTCCATGTTCGACAGCCTTCTGATCGCCAATCGCGGCGAGATCGCCTGCCGCATCATCCGCACCGCGCGCCGTCTCGGGTTGCGCACCATCGCGGTCCATTCCGACGCCGACCGCGATGCCCTGCATGTGCGGATGGCGGACCAGGCCGTGCCTATCGGTGCCTCCCCAGCGAGCGAGAGCT
The DNA here is from genome assembly GCF_965276915.1 of Stappia sp. Classification (GTDB taxonomy): domain Bacteria; phylum Pseudomonadota; class Alphaproteobacteria; order Rhizobiales; family Stappiaceae; genus Stappia. Next base: position 2,183,107 of record NZ_OZ255709.1, on the reverse strand, counting down.
ATCTCAGGGTCGAGCGCATCATGGCGGCCGCAAGGGCGACGGGCGCCGCCGCGATCCATCCGGGCTACGGCTTTCTCTCCGAACGGCCGGACCTCGCCCGGACCTGCGCGCAGAACGGCCTCATCTGGGTCGGTCCGCATGTTGCCGCGATCACCGCCATGGGATCGAAGATCGAGGCCAGGCGGATCGCCGAAGCGGCAGGCGTGCCCTGCGTTCCCGGTTATTCGGGCGACGACCAGAGCGACGCCGCGCTTGTCGCCGCAGCCCGCAGGATCGGCCTGCCGGTGATGGTCAAGGCCAGTGCCGGCGGCGGCGGCAAGGGCATGCGCGCCGTCTTCGCCGAAGCGGAGCTTGCCTCCGCCATCGCCTCCGCCAGGAGCGAGGCGGAGCGTGCCTTCGGCGACGGCCGGCTGCTTGTCGAAAAGCTCGTCCGGAACCCGCGCCACATCGAGGTCCAGCTTCTCGGCGATGCCCATGGCAACCTCCTCCATCTCTTCGAGCGCGACTGCTCGGTCCAGCGCAACCACCAGAAACTGCTGGAGGAAGCACCGGCCCCGAACCTCGATCAGAAGACCCGCGAGCGGCTTTTTTCGGCCGCCCTCAGGCTCGGCCGGGCCATCGGATACGACAATGCCGGAACGGCCGAGTTCATCATGGATGGGGCGAGCGGGGATTTCTTTTTCCTGGAGATGAACACGCGCCTGCAGGTGGAGCACACCGTCACCGAGGAGATCACCGGGATCGACCTGGTCGAGATGCAGCTGCGCGTTGCCGCCGGGGAGGCGCTGCCTTTCGCACAGGACGAGATCCGTGCCACCGGTCACGCCATCGAGGCACGGTTGACGGCGGAGGATGCCGGCGCAGGGTTTCGCCCGCAAACCGGCGAGATCGTGCATTGGCGCCCGTCCCCGGACCTGCGCTGCGACAGCGGCATAGAGGCCGGATCGACGGTGGGTGTCTTCTACGATTCGATGATCGCCAAACTCGTCGCCCACGGCCGCGACCGGGACGAGGCCCGCCGCAAGCTTGCCGCCGGGCTGGAGCGAACGGCAATCGCCGGAGTGACGACCAACCGCATGTTTCTGCGCGATGCCGTCCAGCGGCCCTGCTTCGCCGAGGGACGCGCGACCACCGGTTTCCTCATGCAGGAGTGGCCGGACGGCTGGCAGGCGGAAGACACGGCCGACAGCCTTGTCCTCGCGGCCCTTGCCCGGCATCTGCGAGACCGGCCCGGCCTTTCCCCTGCACGGCCCGCCTCTCCCTGGCAGGCGCTTGGCGGCTTTCGCCTCCTTGCCAAGGCCGGCAGCCCAGCCCGCGCCACCTATCTCGATGCCGACCGGCCCGACGCTCGGGTGACGATCGACGGTCGCGCGAGCCCCTTTGCGGTGACGCATGGCGGCGAGACACGAGAGATTTCCGCTGAATGGCGGGACGGGACGACACTTGCCGTTTCAGTGGACGGCCGGTTCGAGACGGTCGGCGCGCTCACGCCTGGCGACACCGTTCATCTGTGGAGCGCGCGCCATGATGCCGTCCACCGGATCATTGCGGCCGGCGACTTCGATGCCGGCCAGGCCGGAGAAGGTGCGGGCGCGGCGGACCGCATCACGACACCGATGCCGGGACTGCTCGTCTCGATCAGCGTTCGTCCGGGCGACAGGGTGGCAAAGGGCGACACGCTGGCGGTGATGGAATCGATGAAACTCTTGATCGACCTGAAAGCGGCCGCGCCCGGCACCGTCACCACTGTCAGGGCGGCGGCCGGGGATACGCTCGATGCCGGCGCGGTTCTGGTCACGCTCGACCCCGACGAGACCTGAGCCGGGCGTGGATGTCAGGCCGCCTCGAGCCTGGCGAAAAGCGCGTCCGGATCGCCGTAAAGCACGTCCGTCCCGATGAGGCGACGCGCCCCGCCCTTGTCCAGGACGAGGGCTGGCACGCCGCGCGCGCCGAAGCGGGCCATCCCGGCGCGCCCGGTCCCGATGCGCTCGCGATTGGCCTGGACAAGCTTCTCGTCCGGGGCGGCGAAGAGGTTCGCCGCCTCGTCCAGTCCCATATCCTCCAGAACCTCCGCAACGACAACGGGATCGCCATTGTCCCTGCCCGCCACGTAGCGGACGCGCTGGATGGCGGAGAGCGCCTCCAGCTCGCGCTCCGGAGCGGTGAGGCGCACCGCCGTCAGGGCCAGCGTTGCTGGCCCGGAATCGACGCGGGACGCGTTGCCGCCCAGCACATTGGCGCGATAGGCCTCGCTGAAGGGCTGCCCGCTCAGACTGGCGATGCGCTGGTCCGCCTCCCAGGCATGCGCGGCAAACCCGGCATTCATCGGGAAGGCGCCCTCGCCCGCAAACAGGCCGGAAGGGACCAGTTCAACCGAGATGTCCGGGTGCCGGTCGGCCTGCACGATGGCCGGCAATGCGCCGTAGCACCAGCCGCACAGGGGATCGAAGATATAATCCAGATGCATCATCGACACGGTCTCCATGGTCCCTGTCCCTGCCTGTGACGTCAGTAACCGACGGTGAAACGCTGACGCGAGTGCTTCGGCGTCTCGATCTCGTCGACCATGGCAATGGCATAGTCCTCGAAGGAGATGCTGCTGCCGGTCTCGTTCGCCAGAAGCGCGTCCTTGCCAAGCCGGAACCGGCCGGTGCGCTCGCCCGGCACGAACATCGCGGACGGGGACAGGAAGGTCCAGTCGAGATCGTCCGCGCTCTTCAGCAGATCAAGGAAACGCGCGCCGCCGAGGGCCTCTTCCCTGTATTCGGCCGGAAAGTCCGGCTGGTCGACCAGCCTCTGGCCCGGCGCCACCTCAAGGCTGCCGGCACCGCCGACGACCAGATAGCGCCTGACGCCCGAGGCACGCGCGGCCTGCAGGAGGATGGCCGGATCGCTGACGCTGAAATGCACCGAGCTGATCACCGCATCATGCCCTTTCAGAAGAGCGGCAAGGCCTTCGGCGTCGTAGACATCGCCCTTCGCCGCCGTCACGCCCGGCAGCGCCGCGATGCGCTCCGGATTGCGGGCAATCGCCGTCACCTTGTGGCCCCGGTCGGAGAGTTCCTTGAGGATGCGCGCTCCGGCATTGCCGGATGCGCCGATCAGCGCAACATGTGTCATGTTTCATCCTTTGGTTTCAAAATCGGATCTGGTCTATTATCCAGACTGAAACCCAGTTAGGACGGACGCGTCAAACCCGCAAGAAGTCATCTTTTCGCGACATGGTCATCGCGGCGTGACCCTTGGCGCTGGCAGGAAAGGACCTCGCATGATCACTGAAACCGAACTCCCCAAGTCCCGCTCCTTCGAGCAACCCTGCCCGATACGCGACGTGCTGGACAGGATCGGCGACCAATGGAGCCTGCTTGTGCTCGACGCATTGGCCGGCGGGACCTTGCGCTTCAACGCGATCTCGCGACAGATCGACGACATTTCCAAGCAGATGCTGTCCAAGACCCTGCGGCGGCTGGAGCATGACGGCTTCGTCCACCGCACGGTCTACGCGGAGGTTCCCCCGCGGGTGGAGTACGAGCTGACCGGGCTCGGACGCTCCTTCCTGGAGCCGATGAAGGGCCTGATCGCCTGGGCGGACACCCATCATGCGGCAATCTGCGAGGCGCGGGCCGACTACTCCGCCAGGGAACCGGCCTGACCGCCGGCGGAGCCCGAGATTTCCTAAACCTGCGTGTCGGGCACCCGGACCGCCAGCCCGTCCAGTTCCTCGGTGAGCAAGACCTGGCAGCCCAGACGGCTGTTTTCCTGCCGCCCCGAGGCGGCGAAGTCGAGCATTTCAGCTTCGTTTTCGGAGATCGGCGGGAGCGCCGCGTCGTGACCCGGCTCGACGTGAACATGGCAGGTGGCGCACATGGCCGAGCCGCCGCATTCGCCGACAATGCCGGCGACATCGTTCGAAACCGCCGCCTGCATGATGCTGGTGCCGGCCGGCACGTCGAGCGTGCGGCTCGATCCGTCGGGCTGGATATAGGTGATGCTGGGCATGGCAAACCTCGCAAGGGATATCGGGGGCGGGCGGGGCCGTGGCGCCGCCTGTCATGCGGCCGCGCGCCGGACCTTCAGGTCGAAGCCGATAGCGGCCGGACGGCCCCGGCGCGGCTCACGCATCCCACCGGCAGGGCAGGTTGAGGGGACCGCGGAAGACCCAGCCGCCAAAGCGCACCGGCGGTTCGTCTGCAAGCCGCAGGTTCTTCAGCCGGCCGAACAGGGCCGGCAGCGCGACCTCGCCCACCTGCACCCGCGCCGCCCAGGCACCAAGGCAGAAATGCGGGCCACCGCCGAAAGCGACATGCGGCTTCTTCGCCCGGTGAATGTCGAAGGCGTCGGCCCTGTCGAAGACGCTCTCGTCGCGGTTGCCCGACGCCAGCACGACACCGATCCGAGCGCCCGCCGGCAGCAGGGTGCCGCCCAGTTCCACCTCGCAGGTGGTCTGGCGCGGATACATGCCGATCGGCGAGACCCAGCGCACGGTTTCCTCGAAAACGGCCCGCCACAGGGCGGGATCGGCCTCGACCGCGGCGCGCTGCGCCGGATCGGCGAGAAGCGCGAAGGCGGCGGTCGCGATCGCATCGCGCGGCTCGTTGAGGCCGCCGCCGATGATCACCTTGACGTTGGCGGCGATCTCCTCCCGGTTCAGCGGGTCCTCCGCATGCAGCATGCAGGAGACCAGCGAGCGGTCCGGGTTGCGCTGGAGGTAGGGGATCATCTCGTCGAGCGCCGCGTCGACACCGGCGGCGGCGGCCTCCGAACGGCGCCAGATATCCGGGTCGTCGGCATAGTTGCCGGTGCCGTCCATCATCGCCTGCGACCACTCGCGCAGGTCCTTCTGGTCGACATTGGTCAGGCCGAGCATGCCGGCCAGCGACAGGGCCGCGCAAGGGGCGGCGAACCGGTCGAACAGGTCGGCCTCGCCCTCCCCGATGAAGCCGTCGATGAGTTCGTCGACGATGCGGCGGAACTCGGGCATCCAGTGGGTCTTCACCGTCGCCGGCCGCAGCGCCGGTTCGCAGGCGATGCGCTCTCGGCGATGGCTCGGCCCGTCCTTGCGCAGGAGCGAATGCCCCATGACGCGCTTCATCAGCGACTTTTCCTCATCGGCGCTGAAGATTTCGGGCTGGCGCTCCAGCGTCACGATGTCCGCATGACGGGTGACCAGATAGCGGTTGGCGGCCGGCACCCAGGCAACCGGCTCCTCCCGCCGGAGCCGCTCGTAGACGGGATAGGGATCGTCCCAAAGATCGGTGAGCCGCACGCCTTCGCCCGGCCTTGCAACCTTCGCCTCCATCGCAGTCTCCTCCGCATCGCAAGCGGAGCCTTTTCCTGGCTCCGTCTTCTTCACGGCAGAGTGTTGCGGGAGATAGAAAACATGTAAAACAGATTTAATCGTATTACTAAGCCTGTTTTTCAGGGGAAGGTGCCCGCCATGCAGATCCCGCGCTTTTCGCTCAGGCAGATCGGCTACTTCCTCGCCATCGCCGAGGCGGGCTCGATCCGGGCCGCTTCGGAACGGCTCAACATCTCCCAGACAGCGCTCTCGCAGGCGCTCACCGACCTTGAAACGGAACTCGGGACGCCGCTCCTGGCGCGCCGGCGGTCGCTCGGGGCCAGCCTGACGGCGGCCGGGATACGCCTGCTCGGCGAGGCCCGCGCCGTCCTCGATGCCGCCGACGACCTCTATGCCGCCGCCAGCGGCTGGGACCAGGGGCTGGCCGGACGGCTTGCCGTCGGGTGCTACACGACCATGGCGCCGATGCTCGTACCGCGCCTTTTCTCCGGCTTCATGCAGCAGCATCCGGCAATCGAGCTGGAACTGATGGAAGGTTCGGCCGACCGGATCCGGGCGGAGCTGCGCGCCGGCATCTGCGAGCTTGCCCTGCTCTACGAGTTCGGCCTCGGCGACGACGTCGAGCGCGAGCGGCTTTACGAACTGCGCCCCCACGTCGTGCTGCACAAGGACCATCCGCTGGCGGACCGGGAGGAGGTCGACCTGCGCGATCTTGCCGGCGAACCCTTCATCCTGTTCGAGCTCGCGCCGGCGGCGAGCAACACGTTCGAGGTCTTCGCCCAGGCCGGCGTGCAACCGCGGATCGTCTACCGGACATCGAATTTCGAACTGGCGCGCTCGCTCGCGGCGCGCGGACTGGGATATACGATGCTGATCCAGAAGCCGGCGCTCGACACCAGCTACGATGGCAGCCCGGTGGTGACCCGCTACGTCAGCGGACTGGCGAGCCGCTATCAGGTGGTTCTTGCCTGGGCCAGGTCGGCGAGACTGACGCGCCGCGCCGAAGCCTTTCGCGGCTTCTGCAAGGAGACGCTCGTCGCCCGTGCCTGAACACGCTCTCGCCACCCCGGACGAGGCGCTTTTCGGGTTCACGGCGCTGGCGGGATCTATCGCCACAAATTAGGTTATCATGTGAACTAACGGCCCGCGTGCATGCGGAGCAAGCGGAGACAATCGATGAAAGAGGGCGGCAATCCCGATATCAACAGGGACGCAGGTGCCGGGGCAGCGACCGCAAAGCCGGGATCGCGCGCCAGGCTGCGCGATTTCTCGCGCTCGCTGCCGATGTCGCTTTTGAAGGCACGCGAGGCGGTGATGCGCCACTTCCGGCCGGGCCTGCATCACTTCGGCATCACCGAGCAGCAATGGCGCGTCCTGCGCGCCCTGACCGCGGTGGAAACCATCGAGGTGATGGCGCTGGCGGAGGCGACGTTCCTGCTCCCTCCGTCCCTGTCCAGAATCCTGAAAGACCTTGAGGAACGGAAACTTATCCTGCGCCGCACCTCCCCGCAGGACATGCGGCGGGGGATCATCTCGATCACCGTCGAGGGGCGCCACCTGATCGACCAGGCCGGCGTTCACTCGGAAGCGATCTATGCAGAGATCACCAGTCGCTACGGCGCCGAAAAGCTTGCGGAACTGCAGGGAATGCTGAGGGACCTCGAGGCGATCCTGGCCGAGCCGATCGACCTTTCAGCCGCGCCGGTCGCCGTCCCGCCGCGCAAATCCGACGACTAGCGCCTTCCCGACACCGCCACCCGGATCGGCAGCAGCTCCGTTGCGAAAAATAAATGAACATGTTAATTACATTTCCCGTGGAGAGAGATCCGGATCGGCATTGCGCCTGGTTACCGCTCTCCGAAAGCGCTCTTTCTGGGAGGAAAACATGCGTATTCAGATCATCGGCCTTGTTGCGGCCGCATCTCTGGCGGCCTCGACGGGCGCCCAGGCGGACATCAAGATCGGCGCCATCCTGTCGCTGACCGGACCGGCGGCCTCGCTGGGCATTCCGGAAAAGAACACGATCGACGTGCTGCCGCGCACCATCGACGGCGAAGCGGTCGAGTTCATCATCCTCGACGACGCCAGCGATCCGACCAATGCGGTGCGCGCGGCCAAGAAGCTGATCGACGAGGAAAAGGTCGACGTCATCATCGGCCCCTCGATCACGCCGACCTCGCTCGCCATCATCGAGACGATCGCCGCCGGCAAGACGCCGATGATCTCGGCCGCCGGTTCGGCGGTCATCGCCAAGCCTGTCGAGGGACCCAAGACCTGGGCCTTCAAGCTTGCCCCCGAGGAACCGACGATGGCCGCCTATGTGTTCGGCCAGATGAAGGACGACGGCAACCGGACGGTCGGTTTCATCGGCTTCAACGACGCCTTCGGCGATTCCTTCATCGGCGCCTTCAAGGCGGTGGCGACGGAAAGCGGTTTCGAGGTGGTGGCGGACGAGCGCTACAACGCCAGGGACACGAGCGTCACCGCGCAGGTCCTCCAGGTGATCTCCGCCAATCCGGACGCGGTCATCATCGGCGCCTCCGGCACGCCCGGCGTGACGCCGGTGCTCGAACTGCGCGCCCAGGGCTATGACGGCGCCATCTATGTCAACCAGGGCATGGCCAATCCGGACGTGCTGCGCGTCGGCGGCGCGGCCCTCGACGGCGTCATGCTTGCGGTTTCTCCCGCGCTCGTCGCCGAGCAGCTTGCCGACGACAACGTGGTGAAGCCGGTCGCGCTCGAATATGTCGCGGCCTATGAAAGCAGGTACGGCGAAGGCACGCGCTCGCTCTTCGGCGCGACCGTGTGGGATGCCTTCCTGGTGGTCTCCGCCGCCGTTCCGGAAGCGCGCAAGACGGCGGAACCCGGCACCGAAGCCTTCCGCGAGGCGCTGCGCGCGGCGGCCGAGCAGACCAGCGAGATGGTCGGCGCCCAGGGCGTCTTCAACATGAGCCCCGGCAACCACAACGGCACAGATCTCCGGGCCCAGGTTCTGGTGCGCATCGAAGACGGCAAGTGGATTTACGTCCCGCGCGACTGACGCTTCCGCCCGGATACAACGCCGGTGCCCGCGTGCGGGCACCGGACCTCTCGCCGGACGGGATGCCGTTCCCGTGCCCGTGCCATGACCGCCTGACCGATGCGGGACGGAGCTGCCCCCATGAATTCGACAATCGCCGTGCTGCTGGCACAAAACGGCCTGACCAACGGCGCCATCTACGCCCTGCTGGCGCTGGTGCTCGTCATGGTCTTCTCGGTGACGCGGATCATCCTGATCCCGCAGGGCGAGATCGTCGCCTATTCCGCCCTGACGCTGGCCGCGGTCCGCAGCGGCGAGGTTCCCGGCATCGTCTGGCTGCTGCTCGGCGCGGGCCTTGTCGCCGCGACGATGGAACTTCTCGCCGCGCGGCGCCCGGGCGGACACGAGGGCAGCATCCGCACGGCGGTCGCCTATGCGGTGCTGCCGGCGGCCGTGGCGGGACTGGCCTGGATCACCGTGCCGCTGAGGCCCGGCCTCTGGTTCGATCTCGCGATGACACTGCTGCTGGTGGTTCCGCTCGGACCGCTGATGTACCGCATCGCCTTCCGCCCGCTCGCCAATGCCTCGGTGCTTGTCCTGCTCATCGTCGCGATGGCCGTCCACTACGTGCTGACAGGCCTCGGCCTCGTGTTCTTCGGCGCCGAAGGCGTGCGCAGCCCGGCGCTTCTGGCCGGACGCGTCGAGCTTGCCGGCATCTCGCTGTCGCTCCAGGCGCTCTTCGTCATCGGCGCGTCGCTGGGCATGATCGTCGCCATGGCGTTCTTCTTCGGCACGACGCTCAGGGGCAAGGCGCTGCGCGCCACCGCGTTCAACCGCACCGGCGCCCGGCTCGTCGGCATCCGCACCGCGAGCGCCGGCATGCTGGCCTTTGTCCTCGCCGGTCTGATCGGCGCGATCTCCGGCCTGCTGATCGCGCCGCTGACGACGGTCTATTACGACACGGGCTTCCTGATCGGCCTGAAGGGCTTCGTCGCCGGCATCCTCGGCGGGCTGGTGTCCTATCCGCTGGCCGCACTCGGCGCGATCGGCATCGGCCTGCTGGAATCCTACGCGTCCTTCTGGGCGAGCGTGTTCAAGGACGTCATCGTCTTTTCCCTGCTCATCCCGATGCTGCTGTGGCGCAGCCTGAAGGCCACTGACCTGGAGGAGAACGAGGAATGACACCTCGTCATCTTTTCGTTGCCGCCCCGCTTGTGGCAATCCTGGCGGCGCCGCTCGTGCTCACCTCCTACCAGCTCACCTTGATGAACTTCGTCGGGCTGGCCGCGATCGTGGTCACCGGCCTCGTCCTGCTGACCGGCATCGGCGGGCTGACATCCTTCGGCCAGGCGACCTTCGTGGGCATGGGCGCGTACGCCACCGCGTTCCTGACCACCTCCTACGGCCTCTCGCCTTGGCTGACGCTTTTCGCCGGGCTCATGGTGGCGGGCGTGGCGGCAGCCTTCATCGGCGCCATAACGCTGCGCCTGTCCGGCCACTACCTGCCGCTGTCGACCATCGCCTGGAGCCTCAGCCTGGTCTTTCTCGCCGGCAACATGGAGGTGCTCGGCGGACACAACGGCATGACCGGCATACCGGGCCTGAGCCTCTTCGGCATGCCGTTGTCGGGTGCGTCCTACACCTGGCTGATCTGGGCCTTCGTCCTCGTTTCCCTGCTTTCGGTCCACAACCTGATCGGCTCGCGCGACGGGCGGGCGGTGCGCTGCCTGCGCGGTCGCCGGGTGATGGCGGAAAGCTTCGGCGTCGACACGGCGCGGCTGAAGACCGCGATCTTCATCCACGCGGCGCTCCTTGCCAGCATCTCCGGCTGGCTCTATGCCCACCTGATCCAGTTCGTGAACCCCTCCCCCTTCGGCCTCAATATCGGCATCGAGTACCTGTTCATGGCGGTGATCGGCGGCGCGGCGAACCTGTGGGGCGCGGTGGCCGGCGCCGCCGCCCTCATTCTGGTGCGCGACGGACTGCAGGACATCGTCCCCGGCCTGCTCGGCAGCGGCGGCGCGGCGGAGAGCATCATCTTCGGCCTCCTGATGGTGCTGATCCTGCAGCGCGCGCCGCAGGGCCTGATGCCCTATCTGCTGCGCCTGGCACCGGCCAGGCCGCCGCTTGTCGTGGACGATGCCGCAGCACCGCTGCCGCGACGCGTCAAGCCGGCGGCCGGAACGAAGCTGCTGCGGGCCGATCGCCTGCGGCGGCATTTCGGCGGGCTCATAGCGGTCAACGAGGTCTCCTTCGACGTCTCGGCCGGCGAGATCGTCGGCGTCATCGGCCCCAACGGCGCCGGCAAGTCGACGCTGTTCAACCTGCTGACCGGCGTGCTGCGCCCCTCCGCCGGCGAGATCCGCTTCGCCGACACGCGCATCGACACCCTGCCCTCGCGCGCCATCGCACGGGCGGGCGTCGCCCGCACGTTCCAGCACGTGCAGCTCAAGTCCGACATGTCGGCGCTGGAGAATGTCGCCGTCGGGGCCCATCTCAGGAGCCGCAAGGGCATGCTCCCGGCGATCCTTCGCCTCGACCGGGCCGAGGAGCAATCGCTTCTGGCGGAGGCAAAGCGGCAGATGGAGCGCGTCGGGCTCGGCGAATACCTGCAACAGGACGCGGGCAGCCTCGCGCTTGGCCAGCAGCGCATCCTGGAGATCGCCCGCGCGCTCGCCGCCGACCCGGTGCTGCTCTTGCTCGACGAGCCGGCCGCCGGCCTGCGCCACCACGAGAAGCAGGAGCTCGCCGGCGTGCTGAAGCGGCTGCAGGGCGAAGGCCTCACCATCCTGATCGTCGAGCACGACATGGACTTCGTCATGAACCTGGTGGACCGGCTGGTCGTCATGGATTTCGGCCAGAAAATCGCCGAAGGCGTGCCGGCGGACATCCAGAACAACGGCAAGGTCCAGGACGCCTATCTGGGAGCCGTCGCATGAGCGCGCTACTGGAGGTCACGGATATCTCGGTCTCGCATGGCAAGGTGCTTGCCGTGCAGGGCGTCTGCCTGCAGGTGAAGCCGGGCGCCATCGCCACCGTGATCGGCCCGAACGGGGCGGGCAAGACCACGCTGCTCAACGCCTTGATGGGGCTCCTGCCCTGCAGCGGCGGCATGCGCCTCGAAGGCCGCGACATCACCGGCGACGGGGTGGAGGAACGGGTGGAGCAGGGCCTGTGCCTGGTCGCGGAAAAACGCGAGCTGTTCGGCGAGATGAGCGTTGCCGACAATCTCCTGCTTGGCGCCTACAGCCGGCGGCGCGTTCGCGACGGCAGCCGCGAGGAGGATCTTGGCGATGTCTACGACCGCTTTCCCCGGCTTCGCGAGCGCCGCAACCAGCTCGCCGGCACCCTGTCGGGCGGAGAACGGCAGATGCTGGCCATCGCCCGCGCCTTGATGGCGCGGCCGAAGCTCCTGATGCTCGACGAGCCGAGCCTCGGACTGGCGCCGCTGATCGTGCGCGAGGTGTTCGCCATCGTCCGCTCGCTGCGCGATGCCGGCGTCTCCATCCTGATCGTCGAGCAGAACGCGCGCGCCGCCCTGCAGGTCGCCGATCACGGCTATGTTCTGGAGGCCGGCAGCATCGTCATGGAAGGCCCGGCCGCGGACCTTGCCGCCGACCGGCGGCTGATCGAAACCTATCTCGGCTTTGGCGGAAAGCCGGGCGAGACGCCGGAAGCCGCCGCGCGCGCCGGCACCACCGTTCAATAGTTGCAAAACCTCACGTGGATCAACGACAGATGCCGCATCTCTCCATCGAATATTCCGCCAATCTCGACGAGCGGGCCGACATTGCCCTGCTGTGCGACCGGCTGCTGGAGGCGATCCAGGGGTGCGGGCTGTTCGAGACCGGCGCCGTCCGGGTGCGGGCGTTGCGCAGCGCCCATCACGCGATCGCCGACCGCCACCCGGACAACGCCTTCGTCGACATGAGTTTCCGCATCGGCCGGGGACGCAGCACGGAGGAAAAGAAGCGCGCCGGCGAGGCGATCTTCGCGGCCGCACAGACGGTGCTCGGCCCGCTTCTGGCGCATCCGCATTTCGCCTTGTCACTGGAAATCCGGGAGATCGACCCGGACCTGAGCTGGAAACGCAACGCCATGCACGCGCGGCTGCGCGACCCGCAAGACTGAGGAAGACGCATCATGTCTAATCTTGAGGACAACATCGCCAGGGCACAGGGCTATCTCGCCCGCTTCCGCCAGGACGGCGTGCCCAACCATATCGCGGGCACCGCCTGCCCGGCACTCGACGGCGAGACATTCGAGACGATCTCGCCCGTCGACCTTGCGCCGCTGGCCCGGGTCGCCCACGGCAAGGCCGCCGATATCGACCGGGCCGCGCGGGCCGCGAAGGAAGCGTTCCCGGCCTGGGCGGCGCTTGGCGGGGCGGCACGCAAGGCGCTGCTGCACAGGATCGCCGACGCCATCGAGGCGCGGGCGCAGGAGATCGCCTTCGTCGAATGCATGGACACCGGCCAGGCGCTCAGGTTCATGTCCAAGGCGGCGCTGCGCGGCGCGGAGAATTTCCGCTTCTTCGCCGACCGGGCGGCGGAAGCCCGGGACGGCAAGGCGATGCGGGCCGAGGGCCAGGTCAACATGACGACCCGCACCCCGATCGGGCCGGTGGGCATCATCACGCCGTGGAACACGCCCTTCATGCTGTCGACCTGGAAGATCGCTCCCGCGCTCGCCGCCGGCTGCACCATCGTGCACAAGCCCGCCGAACTGTCGCCGCTGACGGCGCGCCTGCTGGTCGAGATCGCCGAGGAAGCCGGATTGCCGAAAGGCGTGTGGAACCTCGTCAACGGCTTCGGCGAGGATGCCGGCAAGGCCCTGACCGAGCATCCCGACATCAAGGCCATCGGCTTTGTCGGGGAAAGCCGCACCGGCTCGATGATCATGCGCCAGGGCGCGGAAACGCTGAAGCGGGTGCATTTCGAGCTCGGCGGCAAGAACCCGGTCATCGTCTTCGCCGATGCCGACCTGGAGCGCGCGGCCGATGCGGCCGTCTTCATGATCTATTCGCTGAACGGCGAGCGCTGCACCTCCTCCTCGCGCCTGCTGGTGGAGGACAGCATCTACGAGGCGTTCACGGCGAAAGTCGCGGAGAAGGCCGCCCGCATCAAGGTCGGCCACCCGCTCGACCAGCAGACCACCGTCGGTCCGCTGATCCACCCCGTGCACGAGAAGAAGGTGCTCGACTATATCGGGATCGGTCGCTCGGAAGGCGCCCGTGTGGCAGCCGGGGGCACGAAATTCGACGGACCGGGCGGCGGCTGCTACGTCGCTCCCACGCTGTTCACGAACGCTCACAACGGCATGCGCATCGCCCAGGAGGAGATCTTCGGGCCGGTGCTGACGGCGATCCCGTTCAAGGACGAGGCGGAGGCGCTGGCGCTCGCCAACGACGTCCAGTACGGCCTGACCGGCTATCTGTGGACCGCCGACATCACCCGGGCGTTCCGTTTCACCGACCGGCTCGAGGCCGGCATGATCTGGGTGAACTCGGAGAATGTCCGCCACCTGCCGACCCCCTTCGGCGGCGTCAAGAGCTCCGGCATCGGCCGCGACGGCGGCGACTGGTCCTTCGACTTCTACATGGAGACGAAGAACATCGCCTTCGCCTCCGGCTCCCACGCGATCCCGAAACTGGGCGGCTAAGCGCCGGCCGCCGAACCACTGACCGCCCGCCTGCAGGAGGGCCGGAGGAGACCGCAATGCCCATACCCCAACCCAACCTCTACCCGCCCTTCAACATCGTGCGCCTCAGCCATGTGGAATTCGGCGTCACCGATCTGGCGCGGTCGCGCGCCTTCTATGTCGACACGCTCGGCCTTCAGGTGAGCGACGAGACCGCCGACGCGATCTACCTGCGCGCCATGGAAGAGCGCGGCCATCACTGCCTCGTGCTCAGGCGGTCCGACACGGCGCAAGCCCGCGATCTCGGCTTCAAGGTGTTCGACGAGGAGGACCTGGAAAGGGCCGCCCGCTTCTTCACGGGCAAGGGCCTGCCGGTCGCGTGGGTCGAGCGGCCCTACCAGGGGCGGACGTTCCAGACCCGCGACCCGCACGGCATTCCGCTGGAGTTCTACTGCAAGATGGACCGGCTCGCGCCGATCCATCAGAAATACGCGCTCTACAAGGGCGTCAAGCCGCTGCGGATCGACCACTTCAACTGCTTCTCGCCAAATGTCGACGAGAGCGTCGCCTTCTACAACGAGATCGGTTTCCGGGTGACGGAATATACCGAGGACGAGGTGACCGGCCGGCTGTGGGCCGCCTGGACCCACCGCAAGGGCGGCGTCCACGACATCGCCTTCACCAACGGCCGGGGACCGCGCCTGCACCACACCGCGTTCTGGGTGCCGACGCCGCTCAACATCATCGATCTTCTCGACCTGATGGCGACCACCGGATGGGTCTCGAACATCGAGCGCGGACCGGGCCGTCACGGCATCTCCAACGCCTTCTTCCTCTATGTCCGCGACCCGGACGGCCACCGCATCGAGATCTACTGCTCGGACTACCAGACGGTCGATCCCGACCTTGAGCCGATCCGGTGGGACCTCAAGGACCCGCAGCGCCAGACATTGTGGGGTGCGGCCGCGCCGCGCTCGTGGTTCGAGGAAGGCAGCCTCTTTGCCGGCACGCCGGTGCGCGACGCGGAGCTCAACGCCCAGCCGATCGTCGCTCCCTGACGGACAGTACATATACGCCGGCAAGCGCCGGAAACACGGCAGCGGACAAGGAGGGGACATGGACAGCGAAGAATTCCGGCACTGGTCGCGGCAGGCCGCCGACTGGGGAGCGGACTATCGGGCGACCTTGCGCGAGCGACCGGTGCGCGCGCAGACGAGGCCGGGCGACATCGCCCGCCAGATCGGCGACGCGCCCCCGGAAGCCGGCGAGAACATGGAGGCGATCTTCGCCGACTTCGAGCGCATCATCCCGGACGGCCTCACCCATTGGCAGCATCCGCGCTTCTTCGCCTATTTTCCGGCCAACGCCGCCCCGGTCTCGGTCATCGCGGACTATCTGGTCACGGCCATAGCCGCCCAGTGCATGCTCTGGCAGACCTCGCCGGCGGCGACCGAACTCGAGACCCGCGTGATCGACTGGCTGCGCCAGGCGCTCGGCCTGCCGGAAGGTTTCTCAGGCCTCATTCAGGACTCCGCCTCCACAGCGACCCTCACTGCAACGCTGGTCATGCGCGAAAAGGCGCTCGGCTGGAAGGGCAACAGCGAGGGGCTGGCGGCGCACAGGACGGTGCGCGTCTACGCCTCCAACCAGGTGCATACATCGATCGACCGGGCGATCTGGATCGCCGGTATCGGCGAGGCCAACCTGTTGCGTATCCCCACCCGCGGAGCGCTCAACGGAATGAACCCGGCAGCGCTCGATGCGGCGATCCGGGCCGACCTTGCCGCAGGCCACATCCCGGCCGGAGTGATCGCCTGCACCGGAGGCACCTCGATCGGGGCATGCGACCCGATCCGCGAGGTCGCGGCGATCGCCAAGGCGCATGGGCTCTACCTGCATGTCGACGCGGCCTGGGCCGGATCGGCGATGATCTGCCCGGAATTTCGCGTGCTCTGGGACGGCATCGAGGCGGCGGATTCCATCGTCTTCAATCCGCACAAATGGCTGGGCGCCAATTTCGACTGTTCGGTGCAGTTCATCCGCAGCCCCGAGGACCAGGTGCGCACGCTCGCCATCCAGCCGGAGTTCCTGAAAACGCACGGCCATGACGGTTTGATCAACTATTCCGAATGGTCCGTCCCGCTCGGCCGTCGCTTTCGTGCGCTGAAACTCTGGTTCCTCATGCGCCATCACGGTCTCGAAGGCCTGCGCGGCATGATCCGCAACCATGTGAAGTGGTCGCAGGAACTGGCGCGGCGACTGGCGGCCGAACCGGATTTCACGATCGTTAGCGAACCGGTGCTCTCGCTGTTCTCGTTCCGCCACGAGGGCCCCGGCGAGCCCGACCAGCGCAATATCGCGCTCGTCAACGCCATCAATGACGACGGCCGCATCTACCTGACGCAGACCCGTGTCGACGACCGCATCGCCATCCGCTTCCAGGCCGGCCAGTTCGAGATGACACAGGACGATACCGACACCGCCTTCGAGGTGATCACCGAAATCGCCCGCGGACTGGCCTGAGGAGAGTACATGTCACGCCCAAGGTTTCTCAGCTTCACCCGCAACGGCAGGGCCGGCTACGGCCTTCTGGCCGGTGACGGCGTGGTCGACCTTTCCGCCCGCCACGGCGCCCGCTGGCCGAGCCTGCGCGAGGTGATCGAGGCCGGCGCGCTGGCATCGCTGGTCGACGAGGCCGCGGCACTTGCCGCCGACCATGCCCTTGCCGACATCACCTGCGAGATACCGATCCCCGCGCCGGAAAAGATCATCTGCGTGGGGGTCAACTTTCCCGACCGCAACGAGGAGTACAAGGACGGCAAGGAGGCACCGCCCAACCCGTCGCTGTTCATCCGCTTCCCGCGCTCCTTCACCGGGCACGGGCAACCGCTGATCCGGCCGCCGGAAAGTTCGCAGCTCGACTACGAGGGCGAGATCGTCATCGTCATCGGCAAGCCCGGCCGGCGCATTGCGGAGGCGGCGGCGCTCGATCACATCGCCGCCCTGTCGCTGTGCAACGAGGGCACGCTGCGCGACTGGGTGCGACATGCCAAGTTCAACGTCACCCAGGGCAAGAATTTCGACCGCAGCGGCGCGATGGGCCCCTGGCTGATCCCCTTCACGGATGAAGCGCAGATCGCCGATATCGCGCTCGCAACCCGCGTCAACGGCGAAACACGCCAGAGCGACCGCACCGGCCGCATGATCTTCTCGTTCCGCAAGATCATCAGTTACGTGTCCACCTTCACCACGCTGGTCCCCGGCGATGTGATCGTTACCGGCACCCCGACCGGCGCCGGCGCGCGCTTCGACCCGCCAATCTGGCTGAAGCCCGGGGACGTGGTCGAGGTCGAGGCGGAGGGGATCGGAACCTTGCGCAACACGGTCGCAGACGAAACCGCGATGGAGGAGACCTGACCATGCTCAAGGAACCGGAGATCGAGGAGGCCGCCGCCGCCCTCGACAACGCGGAACGGGGCCGCCGGCAGATCGGCCTCCTCTCCCTGCAGCATCCGGGCATGACCATGGACGACGCCTACGCGATCCAGGCCGCCTGGGTGCGCAGGAAGATCGCCGACGGCCGCCGGACGGTGGGCTGGAAGATCGGCCTGACCTCGAAGGCCATGCAGAGCGCCCTCAACATCGACATTCCCGATTCCGGCGTCCTGCTCGACGACATGGTGTTCGCGGACGGCGCGACCATCCCGGCGGACCGTTTCATCCAGCCGCGCATCGAGGCGGAGATCGCCTTCGTCATGAAGGCTCCGCTCAAGGGGCCGGGTGTCACCGTGTTCGACGTGCTCAATGCCACCGACTACGTGACGCCGGCGCTGGAAATCCTCGACACCCGCATCACCCGTGTGGACGCGAAGAGCGGCACCGCCCGCAACGTGCTCGACACGATCTCCGACAATGCCGCGAATGCCGGCATCGTCACCGGCGGACGGGCGATGCGCCCGGACCAGATCGACATGCGCTGGATGGGAGCAATCGTCTCGCGCAACGCCGAGGTCGAGGAAACCGGGCTCGGCGCCGGCGTCCTCAACCATCCGGCCCGCGGCATCGCCTGGCTGGCCAACCGCCTCGCGCTTTACGAAGACGGCATCGAAGCCGGACAGGTCGTGCTCGCCGGGTCCTTCATCCGTCCGGTCGAGGCGCGCCATGGCGACACGATCGTTGCCGATTTCGGTGCTCACGGCTCCGTCAGCGTGTATTTCGCATAGGGTGTGGACCGCCAGCCCGGTGAGACTGGCGAAGCGCGGCGTGAGAACCGGGCCTGGAGCCGGCCTTGCGGATGCCCGGGTCACATGCCCGGGGGCTTTCACTACGTTCAGCGCACCTGTTCACTGAGGAAGTCGAGGAAGGCCGGGTTCGTCCCGTAGGCGACATTGACGCGGATCGCCGCCCTGCCCCCGGATGCCCGGTCCGGCCGGAACAGGCTGCCCGGCGCAAGGAAGATGCTGCGCTCGGCCGCCTTCCTGCACAGCTCCAGCTCGTCGATCTCGCCGGAAAACTCGGTCCACAGGTAGAAGCCCGGCGTGACGCTTTGCCGGACCTTGAGACCGACAGCCTCAAGTCCGGCGCAGGACGCCTTGTGCGCCTCCTCGACCCGCGCCTTCAGGCGCCGCAGGTGGCGGAGATACTGGCCGCCCTGGATGAGGTTGAAGACGAAACGCTCGACATAGTCCGAGGTCGCGACCGTGGTCAGCATCTTCAGGTTGGCGAGCGCGCCGACAAGCGAGGGATGGCCGGCGACGAAGCCGCAGCGCAGGCTCGCCGACAGGGTCTTGGAGAAGGTCCCGACATAAAGAACCCGGTTGAGCTGGTCGAGGGCGGCAAGGCGCGGCAGCGTGGTCGGGACGATGTCGGCGAGCGCATCGTTCTCGACGATCAGGAAGCCCCAGCGCTCGGCAAGCTGCATCAACCCGAAGGCAACAGCCGGCGACAGGGTGCTGCCGGTCGGGTTGTGGGCGAGCGACTGGGTGAAGAACACCTTCGGCCGGTGTACGGCAAGGCGCGCGGCGAGATCCTCAAGGTCGGGACCGTCGGGACCGCGGCGGATGCCGATCATCCGCGCCTTGGCGAGGGTCAGCTTGCCGAACAGCGGGTAATAGCCTGGATCGTCGACGAAAACCGTGTCGCCCGGCTCGATCAGGTGGCGGATGATCAGGTCGAGACCGTGATTGACCCCGTGGGTGAGCAAGAGCCCGTCCGGCTGCACGGAGATGGAGCGCTCCAGCAGCCACATGCGCAACCGCTCGCGCAAGGGCGCATAGCCCCAGGAGCTGCCATAGCCGAAATCGACGGCTTCCGGCTCGGCCGTCTTGAAGCCGGAGAAGTAGCGCTTGAGCTCGGAACCTTCCGTCCAGAAGGCCGGAGGACGGCCGTCGCCGGGGCGCACCTCGTAATGCTGGTCGAGCTGTTCGCGCAGCAGCGAGACCACATCGACGGCGGCCGCCACATGCGGCGCCGGCGGCACCGCGCGCGGCAGCTGGAACTGGGCGACGTAGTAGCCGGATCCCGCGCGCGCCTCGAGCAGCCCTTGCGCGACGAGCTGGTCATAGGCATCGGCCATCGTGTTCTTGGAGACGCCATGCTCGCGCGCCGCCTGGCGCACCGATGGCAGCCGCTCGCCCGGCTTGTAGGCCCCGGCGGACAGAAGCCCGCTCACATGCTGGACGATCCGCCCGGCGCGCGTGACCCGTGCATTGCTAGTTCTGGGCATTGCTAATTTTGGCGATGACTGTCCCACCTCTTTTGTTGGGACAGTCATCGCGAAATCGCATGGCACTGTCCCTTGATTGTCCCAGTTTATTTTATGACAATTTACACCGGTCGACAATCAAACCATCCCTGGGAGGAAATCCATGACCGAATTGAATCGCCGCCGGTTCCTGACCGCATCGGCGCTTGGTGGCGCCGCCACGCTTGCAATGCCCGCAATCGCCAACGCGCAGGAAGGCGTCCAGTGGCGCATGCAGGCGCTCTGGGACGGCGGCACGACGCCGTTCGAGTTCGAGAAGAAATTCGTGGAGCGTGTCGGCGAACTGACCGACGGCAAGTTCGAGATCAAGCTGTTCTCGGCCGGTCAGCTGGTTCCCGCCGCCCAGGCCTTCGACGCGGTGCGCTCCGGCGCCTTCCAGATGATGAAGACCTTCGACGGCTACGAGGCCGGCAAGATCCCGGCCTTCGCCTTCACCTCGACCATCCCCTTCGGCTTCCCCGATCCGGACCAGTACGAGGCATGGTTCTACGAGCTCGGCGGTCTCGACATGGCCCGCGAGGCCTATGGCAAGGCCGGCCTGACCTATATCGCGCCGACCGTCTATGGCGAGGAGCCGATCCACTCGACGGTGCGCATGGAAAGCATCGCCGACATGGCCGGCAAGAAGGGCCGCTTCGTCGGCCTTGCCTCCGCCGTGATGGGCGATCTCGGCGTTGCCGTGACGCCGATGGCGACCGCCGAAGTCTATTCCGGCCTCGAGAAGGGCCTGATCGATTTCGCCGACCGCGGCGACCTGACCGCCAATTACGAGGCGGGCCTGGCCGAGGTGGCCAAGTACATCATCCTGCCGGGCGTCCACCAGCCGACGACCGCGACCAGCTATGTCGCCAACTCGGCCGCCCACGCCGCCCTGCCCGCGTCCTTCAAGGCAGCGCTTGCGGTCGCTGCCCGCGAGATTTCCGGGTCGCTGCGCCAGCGCATCATCGTGCAGGACACCCAGGTGCTCGACAAATATCGCGAGAAGGGCGTCGAGGTGATCCGTCTCGACCAGGGCGACATCGCCGAAGCCCGCTCCAGGGCCGTGCAGTCCTGGTCGAACGCGACCAAGGGCGATCCGCTGGCGACGAAGATCGTCGAAAGCCAGACCGCCTTCATGAAGTCGCTCGGCCTGCTCTGAGCGAACGCCTCGCACAACACCTCGCGGGCAGCGCATGCGCTGCCCGCCCTTTCCTGCCGCACCCGACGCGGCCAGACGGCAGCTCATGAAAACGCTCAGCGCCCTTGTCACCGGCCTCAACCGGATCCTTTTCGTCATCGCGGCCGCCATCATCTTCGCCGTCGTGCCGATGCTGCTCTACGAGGTCGTGGCACGCTACGTCTTCGACGCCCCCACGGTCTGGGCGATGGAGGCGAGCACGCTTGTCTTCGGGCCGCATTTCATGCTGGCCGGTCCCTACCTGCTGCATCTGCGCGGCCATGTCTCCGTCGACATCCTCAGCGACCGCGTCTCCGGCGTGCCCCGGCGGATGCTGGAGATCTTTACTTTCTCGGTGATCGCGATCTTCGCCGCCGTCTTCGCCAAGGTCAGCTGGCCGCTGGCGATGAACGCCTACATGCTGGGCGAAACAAGCTTCTCCGCCTGGAACCCGCCGATCTGGTGGGTCAAGTTCATCGTGCCCTTCGCCTTCGCCATGCTCTTCGCCCAGGCATTGGTCGAGCTCTTCGCCGCCCCCTCGCGGGCCTCGAACGAGGAGGCGCGGCCATGAGTTCCGAACTCGTCCTGGCGGTCATGTTCGCAAGCCTTGTCGGCCTGCTGCTGACCGGCGTGCCGCTCGCCTTCACGCTCGGCGCCCTCGCCCTTGTCTTCACCGTCACGCTGTGGGGCGAGGCAGCCCTCGCCGTGACCGTGCTCAATCTCTACGACACGATGCATTCGGAATCGCTGCTGGCGATCCCCCTTTACGTGATGATGGCAAGCGTGCTGCAACGCTCCGGGGTCATCGAAAGCCTCTACAAGGCGATGGAGCTGTGGTCGCGGCGCCTGCCCGGCGGGCTTGCGGTCGGCACCATCGCCATCTGCACCATCATCGCCGCGATGACCGGTATCGTCGGCGCCGCCGTCGCGGCCATGGGCATGCTGGCGCTGCCCTCGATGCTGAAGCGCAACTACCAGCCGGAACTGGCCATCGGCACGATCTGCGCCGGCGGCACGCTCGGCATCCTGATCCCGCCCTCGGTGATCACCATCGTCTATGCGGTGACGGCGCAGGCCTCCATCGGGCAGATGTTCATCGCCGGCGTGGTTCCCGGCCTGCTGCTCGCCTCGCTCTATATCGGCTATATCGTGCTGCGGGCCACGCTCAACCCGGCGATCGCCCCGCGTCCCGAGGAGATCGAGGACATCACCTGGGGCATCCGCATCGCGGCGCTCAAGTCGCTGGTGCTTCCCATGCTGATCATCGTCGGCGTGCTCGGCACCATCTACATGGGCATCGCCACCCCGACCGAGGCCGCCGCCGTCGGCGTCACGCTTGCCTTCGTCTCGGCGATCATCGAGCGGCGTTTCGGCTGGGAGCTCATCCAGGACGTCGGCATGGACGTCGTCAAGGTGACGACGATGATCCTGTGGATCACCATCGGCGCCCGCGCCTTCGTGGCGATCTTCACCGGCACGGGCGGCGCGGATTTCCTGCTCGACTTCATCCAGAACCTGGATGCGGATCGCTGGATCGTCCTCGCGGTGATGCTGGCCATGCTGTTCTTCCTCGGCATGTTCCTCGACGAGATCGGCATCATCCTGCTCTGCGTGCCGGTGTTCCTGCCGGTGATCGACTTCCTCGGCTTCGACAGGCTGTGGTTCGGCATCCTGTTCCTCGTCTCGGCGCAGATGGCCTACATCTCCCCGCCCTTCGGCTACACGCTCTTCTACATGAAGGGCGTGCTGCCCGCCGGCATCGGCATGGGCACCGTCTACCGCGCGATTATTCCCTTCATGCTGCTCCAGGCCCTCGGGATCCTGATCTGCGCAATGTTCCCGGAGCTGGTGCTCTGGCTTCCCAACTCCATGATCAACTAACAGGACACATGATGAGCGACGCCCGATCGTCCCGTATCGAAGGCCTCCACAAGATGACGCCGGAGGCCCGCCTTCAGGCCGTGGCCCGGCAGGCAGGCCTTGGCAACGCGGCCATCGCCAGCCTTTCCGCAGCCGCGCAAGGCCAGATCGAACTGGCCGATCGCCTTGTCGAGAACGCCATCTCGGCCATGTCCATTCCGGTGGGCATCGCCACCAACATGATCGTCGACGGGCAGGAAGTGCTGGTGCCGATGGCAACGGAGGAATCCTCCGTTGTCGCCGCCGTGTGCAACGCGGCCAAGCGCTGCCGGCCGACCGGCGGCTTCCGCACCTCCTCAAGCGGTCCGGTGATGGCCGCGCAGATCCAGCTTCTGGGCGCGAGCGATCCGGAAAACGTCCGTCTCAAGGTCTATGAGCGGATGGAAGAGATCCGCACCATCTGCGACGAGACCGACCCGCTGCTGGTCAAGTTCGGCGGCGGCTTCCGCGACCTCGACATTCGCGTCATCGACACCGACGAAGGGCCGATGACCATCGTCCACATCATCGTCGACACGCGCGATGCCATGGGCGCCAATGCCGTCAACAGCATGGCCGAGGCCCTGGCGCCGAAGCTGGTCGAGTGGACCGGCGCGCGCAGCCTGCTGCGCATCCTGACCAACCTTGCCGACCGGCGCGTGGTGCGGGCCCGCGCCGTGTGGCCGCTGGACGAGATCGGCGGCGAGCAGGTGCGCGACGACATGCTGTCGGCCTACCACTTCGCCGATGCCGATCCCTACCGCGCGGCCACGCACAACAAGGGCATCATGAACGGCGTCAGCGCCGTGGTGCTGGCGACCGGCAACGACACCCGCGCCATCGAGGCCGGGGCCCATGCCTTCGCGGCGAAGGACGGCCACTATCGCTCGATGTCGCGCTGGGAAGCGGACGGCGACGGCAATCTGGTCGGCATCCTCG
Source organism: Stappia sp. (assembly GCF_965276915.1). Taxonomy (GTDB): domain Bacteria; phylum Pseudomonadota; class Alphaproteobacteria; order Rhizobiales; family Stappiaceae; genus Stappia. The sequence continues at coordinate 2,159,391 of NZ_OZ255709.1, read as the reverse complement.
AAATGCCGATGGCCGTCGGCCTGATCGGCGGCGCCACCAGGATCCACCCGACCGCGCAGGCCAACCTGGAGATCCTCGGCGTCAAGACGGCGGACGCGCTGGCGCGCATCATCGTTTCCATCGGCCTTGCCCAGAACTTCGCGGCGATGCGCGCGCTTTCGACGACCGGCATCCAGAAGGGCCACATGGCCCTTCACGCCCAGAATGTCGCCCTGCTCGTGGGCGCGGTCGGGGATGAAATCGACCGGGTGGCGAGCGAACTCAAGGCGCTCGGCAAGGTGCGGCAGGATCTTGCGGAAGAGATTCTCGCGCGGCTTCGCGCAGGCAAGTAAGCCGGAGCTGCGAGGAGACAAGGATGAGCGAGCACGTTGCAATCGTCGAGGTCGGCCCGCGCGACGGGCTGCAGGCCCGCAAGGACCCTGTCGCGACGACGGCCCGCATCGGCCTCGTCGAGCATCTGCGCCGCGCCGGCGCAAGGCGCATCGAGGTCGGCTCCTTCGTCTCGCCCAGGGCCGTGCCGCGCATGGCCGATACCGCCGAGGTGATGGCCGCGACCGGCTCGCGCGGGCGGGACGGCGACATGGTGCTCGTCGCCAGCGAACGCGGCCTCGACCAGGCGCTGGAAAACGGCGCGCGCGCCATCGCGGTGTTCACCGCCGCAAGCGACGCTTTCGCGGAAAAGAACATCGGGCGCACGGTGGCCGAATCGCTTGCCCGTTTCCGCCCGCTCGTTGCCAAGGCACGGGATGCCGGGGTTTTCGTGCGGGGCTACGTCTCGACGATCACCGACTGTCCCTATTCGGGCAGGATCGCCCCTCACCCGGTGTCGGAGGTGTCGCGCGCCCTTCGCGACATGGGCTGCGGCGAGATTTCACTCGGCGAGACGCTCGGCAAGGCAACGCCGGCGCGCATCGCGGCGGTGGTGGAGGCGGTCGCCCGGCACGTTCCGCTCACGGAGCTCGCCGCGCATTTCCATGACACTTACGGCATGGGCATCGCCAATGTCGCCGAGGCGCTGCGTCTCGGCATCCGCACCGTGGATGCAGCCGCCGGCGGGCTCGGCGGCTGCCCCTTCGCGCCCGGCGCCAGCGGCAACGTCGCCACCGAAGACGTCCTCTACCTGCTGCAGGGCGAGGGTTACGACTGCGAAATCTCGATGGAGCCGCTGCTCGACGCGGTCGCCTTCATCGAGCGCGACATGGGCATCCGGCCGACCAGCCGCGTCTACAAGGCGCTGCGCGGCGGCTGAGGGCATCGAGCCGTCAGGCGCATTGCCATGAAAGGTTCAGGTCATGATGGTTGAGCCTGCGCCCGCCTTGCGCGCGGCGTCCAGCGCATGGGTCGCGATGGCAGTGTCTTGCGCGCCGGTGCCGGTCAGGTCGCAGATCGTGACCTGGTCGTCGGACGTGCGCCCTGTCTGCCGGCCGGTGACGATCTCGCCGAGCTCCGGCGGCGTGCCGCCGCGCCACAGGCCTGCGGCAAGCGCAGCCCGCAGCTCGCCGAGGGCCTCGCACTGGCTGACCCGGTCGCAGACGTAAAGGTCGGCGGCTGCGAGTGCCGCCGCCTCGATCTCGTTCTTGCCCGCCTGGTCAGAGCCCATCGCCGTGATGTGGAGGCGAGGATGCAGCCATTCGGCCTTGAGCACGGGCTCTTCGGCCGGCGTTGTCGTGACGACAAGCTGGCTCTGTGCCACGGCCCGCGCCGGATCGTCGACCGCCGCGGCCTCGATCTTCAGCCCCTCGGCGAGGTCGGCCGCGCAGGCTTGCGCCTTCGCCATGTCGCGGCCCCAGACGAGAACGCGGGAGAACGGGCGCACAAGATGGGCCGCCTCGATCTGCAGCCGGGCCTGGATGCCGGTGCCGATCACGCCGGCGGTCTCGACCCTGGCGGGCGCAAGGTGGCGCGCGGCAACGGCGCCGGCGGCAGCGGTGCGCACATCGGTCAGGTAGCCATTGTCGAGCAGCAGGGCCTCGACAAGACCGGTCCTGGCCGAAAACAGGATCATCAGCCCGTTGAGGCTCGGCAGGCCGAGCTTCGGATTGTCGAAGAAGCCGGGGCTGACCTTGATCGCGAACCCGTCGAAGCCGGGGATATAGGCGGTCTTCACATCGACCTCGCCATTGGCCTCAGGGATCGCCATCGACAGGATCGGCGGCATGACGACGGCACCGGACGCAAGGGCGGTGAACGCCCGTTCCACCACGTCGATGGCCGGCAGGCCGAGCTTCACCAGTCCGCGCAGGTCCGTCGCGGTCAGGATGGTCACCTCATGCGCCATAGCTGCGTCCCTTTACCTCGACATCGCCCAGCCTGACGCCGCGCCCGGCGACGACATCGGTGAAGCTGGTCATGTCGACATTGCGCCCGGTCAGGATGGTGGCGACGGGGCCGCCAAATGCAGGCAGCCTGCCTGCCTTCACAGCGGCGATGCCGACGACGCTGGCGCCCTCGGCCACCATGCGATCCTCGAAATAAAGCGTCTGCATCGCATCATAGATCTCGTCCTCGGTCACAAGGACATAGTCGTCGAGAAGGTCGCGGCACATGGAGAAGGTCAGCCGGTTCTCAAGTCCGATGCCGCCGCCGAGCGAGTCGGCAAGGCTCGCCACTTCCTCCACCTCGACCGGCCGGCCGGCCCGAACGGATGCGTGCATGGCCGCGCCCCTGTCCATGGTGACGCCGATGATCTTGATGGACGGCTTGATCGCCTTCGCCGCCAGCGCCACGCCCGCCGCCAGCCCGCCGCCGGACAGCGGCACGAGGATCGCGGCAAGGTCGGGCCTGTCCTCCAGCATCTCCAGGCCGATGGTGCCCTGCCCCGCGATCACCAGAGGGTCGTCGAACGGCGATATCTCGGCCAGCCCCTCCTCGCGCGCCAGGCGCCGGCTCTCGGCATGCGCGTCGTCCTGGCTGCGTCCGGCGATGCGCACTTCCGCCCCCAGGGCGCGGATGCCGTCGACCTTGGCCTGCGGCACCAGCGAGGACATGCAGATGACGGCCCTGAGGCCCCTGGCCCGCGCCGCATAGGCGACGCCCCGGCCGTGATTGCCGGTGGAGCAGCAGGTGACGCCGGGCGCGCCGGCCGGAACGGCCGCGACCGCATTGAGCGCGCCGCGCAGCTTGAACGCGCCGATGGGCTGTGCCGTCTCCAGCTTCATCAGGAACTCGGTGCCCGAAATGGCGCCGACATGCAGCGAGGGCACCAGCGGCGTGCGCGCGGCCACGCCGGCGATTGTCGCCCGCGCCGCCAGGATGTCGGCAAGATCGATGGTCAACCTGCCTCCTTCACCGCGCTCAGGAACTGCTGGGTGCGCTCCTTCTGCGGGTTGCCGAACAACTCGTCGGGCGTCCCCTGCTCCTCGATGCGCCCGCCATAGAAGAAGCAGACGCGGTCGGAGATGTCCTTGGCGAAGCCCATCTGGTGCGTGACCATGAGCATGGTCAGGTTGTGCTCGGAAACGAGCTTGCGGATCACCGTGGTGACCTCGCCGATGACTTCCGGGTCGAGCGCGGAAGTCACCTCGTCGAACAGCATGACCTTGGGGCGCATGGCGAGCGCGCGGGCGATGGCGACACGCTGCTGCTGACCGCCGGACAGACGCGAGGGATGCTGGTCGCGCTTTTCCGCCATGCCGACCATCGCCAGAAGCTCCTCGGCCCGCTCCCGCGCGTCCTGCTTCGACAGGCCGAGCACGTGCACGGGGCCTTCCATGCAGTTTTCCAGCGCCGTCATGTGCGGAAAGAGATTGAAGTGCTGGAAGCACATGCCGATCTTCGAGCGCATCTGACGCAGGTGCCGGTTGTTGGCGCGAACCAGCTTGCCCCCCTCCGGCATGTGGGTCAGCGGCTCGCCATCGACATAGATGACGCCTCCATTGATGGTCTCCAGCGTCATCAGCATGCGCAGGACCGTCGTCTTGCCCGAGCCGGACGGGCCGATGACCGTCACCATCTCGCCCTCGGCAACATCGAGATCGAGCGAGTCCAGAACCACCAGACTGCCGTAGGACTTGGTGACCTTCCTGAAGCTCACCATCGGGGTCGGGTCGCCCTCAAGCGCGAGAGGAAAGCCGGATACGTCTCTGGTGTCCATCAGCTCAATCCGAGTTTGCGGCGCACCCAGGTCTCGAAGAACCGGACCGCTGCCGCCGTTGGTAGCGAGATGCAAAGGAAGATGATGCCGACGAGCGTGAAGGGCTCGAGGAAGCGATAGGTCTCGGAGCCGATGGCGTTGGCCGTGTGCATCAGTTCCGCAACGCCGATGACCGAGAGCATCGGCGTGTCCTTGAAGATGCCGACAAGGTAGTTGCCCATGCCCGCCAGGGAGGGCGGCAACGCCTGCGGAAGAATGACGCGAAAATACGTGCGCGGCATCGACAGGTTGAGCGATTTTGCCGCCTCCCACTGGCCCTTCGGCACGCATTCCAGGCCGCCGCGATAGACCTCGGACAGATAGGCGGCGTAATGCAGGCCGATGGCGATCATTCCGGCCGTCCACGGCGACAGCCTGATGCCGAACTGCGGCCCGACATAGAAGACGAAGAAGATCTGCAGCACCAGGGGCGTCGAGCGCACGAACTCGACCGCCTCGCGCACGACCATGGTGAGCGGCCTGAACGGGGTGCGCTGTGCCAGGGCGAGCACCAGCCCCAGCACCACCGCGATGGCATAGCCCAGCCCGGCCGCCAGCAGCGTGTTGCCGGTCGCCACCAGCAGGCGGGGCAGGATTTCGAAGGTGAAGTCCCAGCGCCAGTCGAACATGGCTCAGGCCCTCCCCATCTTGCGCATCATGAACCGTTCGAGCCAGCGCATGAACGGCGTGATCATGAAACGCGCCAGCACATAATAGATGATGAGCGCGGTGCCGAAGGCCTCCGCCGACATGAAGGTTGTGCCGTTGATCTGCTTCACCTGGAACATCAGGTCGGCGACGGAGATCAGCGCGACGAGCGCGGTTCCCTTGAGGAGCTCGATCAGAAGATTGCCCCAGGACGGCAGCATGATGAGCACCGCCTGCGGCAGGATCACCCGGCGCATGCGCTTGGCCGGCGACATGTTGAGCGCCAGCGCCGCCTCCCATTGCCCCTTCGGCACGGAGAGGATCGCGCCGCGCACGAGCTCCGCGCCATAGGCGCCGAGGTTCATGCCGACGGCGACGAAGCCGGCCGTGAACTTTTCCAGCGTGATGCCGAAGAGCGGCAGCACGAAGAAGATCCAGTAGAGCTGCACGAGCAGCGAGGTGCCGCGGAAGATCTCGATATAGACCATCGCCACGCCGCGGACGGCGAGATTGGGCGCCATCCGCATCAGGCCGGCGGCCACGGCGATCATCACGGCCAGAAGCGAGGCAAGCACGGTCAGCGCCATGGTGATGAACGTGCCGCTGACGATCCGGTCGCTGTACTGGCTGAGAAACTCGAAATAGGACATGCCGCTCAGACCTTGCTCAAGGCCACGAAGGCGAGGCAGGCATCGCCCGCTCAGGCATCGGGGAAGGAAGGCGGGCCGGACGAGCCGGCCCGCCCTTCGTCATTGTCAGCGGTTGGCGCAGACCCATTCGGTGGTCTTGTCGCCGGGAAGCGAGCCCTTGCCGTAGCCATACTCGGCGACCGCGGCGAGCATTTCCTCGGACCCGATATACTCGGCCTGCGCCGCGTTGAACTTGGCCAGGAATGCCTCGTCAGCCTTGCGGAAACCGATGCCGGCCCAGTTGAAGGAGTCCTCCGGCATGGCGTCGGGATCGGAGGCCTCGACAGCACCGTTCGAGCTGTCGGCCAGCTGCGTCATGGTGAAGTAGGTGCCGGCACCGGCATCGGCACGGCCCGCCCGCACGGCAGCCAGGATCTCGGTCGGCCCGGGCACCTGCATGATGTTGGCCTCGGGCACGCCGGCGGCCTTGGCGGCCTCGATGTTGGAATAGCCGGCACCGGTGACCATCACCGCATTGCTCTCGACGAGGCTTGCGTAGTCGCTGATGTTCTTGGGGTTGCCGGGCGCCAGGATGAAGCCGTCTCCGACCTTCGCCATCGGTTCGGAAAAGGCGATGTTCTCGCAGCGGCTCGCCAGGATGTTCATGCCGCCGGTGACGATGTCGAAGCGGTTGGCGTTGAGGCCGGGAATGAGCCCGCCCCACTCCGTCTGCACCGGCTCGATCTTCTCGAAGCCCATCTTCTTCAGAACGCCGATGGTAAAGGCGTTGACGAAGCCCTTGGGACTGCCGTCGTCGCCCGGATAGGCGAACGGAATCTCGTTTGCGAAACCGATGCGGATCGGCTCGCCTTTCTCGGCTCGCTCCAGCAGGGACTGGGCGTTCGCGGAGCCCGCGAAACCGAACGCGAACATGGCCATGCCAAGCGTGGCTAGGCCCTTGAAGATTGCGCTTTTCATGAGGCTCTCCTGTGTTCCACTAATTGTTGTCTTCTTATGTTGTGCACAACATCATGCTGCCTCAGACTGTGTCAATGGAATTTAGCGGAAATCCGGAGAGATATCGTCATCCGCCCCGCAGGGCGCAACAAAGATGTATACATTGGAGGATGAAGCGCTCCTGTCGCCGGGGTTCCAAAGAGCCTCCTCGTTGTCGTGGGGGCCGGCGCGGCCTGCAGGGCCGGGACCTTGCCGCCCGCCTGGAAATGCCGGACAAGCTGCGGCGCCGACACAGCGCGGGGGAGACGCCCTTGAACCGGGATGGAGATAGCCGATGACGGAAAAACGCGCGGCCGCGGGGCCCGCCGACGAAGGCGCGAGGGGTCGGTTCGAACGCATCTACCAGACCCTGCGAACGCGCATCTGCCTGCTCGACTACGCGCCGGGCAGCCGCCTGCGCGAGGAGGACCTGGCGGACGAGTTCAACGTGTCGCGGACGCCGATCAGGCGCGTTCTCGTCAAGCTGGAGGCGGAGGGCCTGTTGCGGTCTATGCATGGCGTCGGCACCATCGTCACCGACATCGACGTCAACGAACTGGCGCAGGTCTATGAGTTGCGCGTCGAACTGGCCGAACTCATCGGCAAGCTGTCGCCGACCGTTGTCGACGAAGCGCTGGTGGCGCGGTTCCGCGACATCCGGGCGCGCTGCGACCGGATGGTCGCCGACGGCGATCCGCGTTCGTTTTCACGGATCAACATGGAGTTCTTCCACCTCTTCACCACGTTGACGACCAACGAACCTCTGCGCGAAATCAGCGAACGGCTCTACTATCAGACCGCCCGGATCTGGCTGAAGACGGCTTCACGCCTGAGGAACTTCGACGAACTGATCAACAACGAATTCGTGACCTTTCAGCGCGAGGTCGCCGACATTACCGAAGCGGTCGGGCATGGCGACCTGATCGCCGCCGGCCATGTCAGACGCGCACATATCGCCATGAGCTTCAGCAGGATCCGCAAGGCAAGCCTGTCCGGCGGTCACGCCGCCGCTGCGGATAGCGAATAGCAAGACGCCGACCAGAGCCGGTCCGTCCGGCCGGGACCGCGAGCAAGACGGGCCGGCAAGACGGGTAGGCAAGACGGGTAGGCTTCTCCCCTATCGGTGTTTCAGCGCCAGCCTGGCCAGCCTGTCCAGCGCCTGCAGGAAGCGGGACCGGTCGGCCTGCGAAAAGGCCCGGCCTCCGCCCTGGTGGAACGGGTCCGCGGCGCGGATGTCCTGCATCAGGTCGCGGGTCGCCAGACGCCCGCCGATATTGGAGAGGGTCAGGATCTGCCCGTCGTGCTGCAACACATGCGAGCCGGCCTTCAGGCACCGGTCCGCAAGCGGGATATCCGCGGTGACCACGACGTCGCCGGGGCCGCAATGCTCGGCGATCCACTTGTCGGCCACGTCCGGCCCCTCGGCAACGATCCTGAGCGAGACGAGCGGGTTTCTGGAGGGCCGTATCCCGCCGTTGCAAACCAGCACCACGGGGATTTCCAGTCTCGACGCCACACGCTCCACCTCGGACTTGACCGGGCATGCATCGGCATCGACATAGAGCGTGGTCACTTTGCGAGATCCCCGTATTGGCTGGCACAGGTCAGGTTCTGCGAACCTCCTCCATCGGGCGGTTTTCTTCAACCCGTCCCAGAAGCGTCCTATGCCGCCGACGGGCCTGCCTCGGCCCTGGTCCGACCGGGTCGCCTTGCCGCCGGCCGGAACGCGCCAGCCAGGCCTATGAGCCCGAACGGCACGTCCCCGTTACAGCACGGTAAGACGGCGGCGCAGCGGGCCGGCGCGGAGAAAGGTTTGCGATTTCAGCGGGAATAGTGGTGCCCAGGGCCGGGGAGGAATTCTTGATATATATCAAACTGATAAATCAAGGTTCGGGAACTGGATATCCCGTGACATCCCGCTGTGTTCCGCGCCGTTTTCCCTAACCCCAAATGACAAAAGGCCCCCGCGTGAGCGGGGGCCAAGTCATGTACGAAAGAATTTTATCACCGCGTCCCAGTTGGAGACGAGGAAGGCGGCGGCGGCGAGTTCTTTCGAGCAGGCATCAAGTTGCTCCATTTGCGACTTGCGCAGGAGGCGCAGGCCTTCGGCCTCCGCTTCGGCCGTTGCGGCCATCGTCCTGGCACCGCCCTTCATCATCAGCGAAGCCGAAATCGACGGAATGTTGGCTATGCTGGAGGCGACGCTGGAAGACGTACTGGCGGCCGCCTGACGGCGGCCGCTCCCGCTCAACGGTATTCGAACCGGAGAGGAACCCTGAAAGTCAGCGGCCTGCCGCCCATGGCCGAGGGAAACCTTGGCATGGGCGAGGCGCGTCGCAGCGCTGCCATCGTCGCAGCGTCGAGAAGGGTCTCTCCCGACGAGCCGACGATCCGTCCGCCGGACACCCGGCCGTCGCTCGACACGGTGAAGCGCAGGACCGCGGTTCCCTCCAGTTGCCTTCGTCGCGCCTTGGGCGGATAGCGCTTGGCGCGGTGGAGACGCGACAGGACCTTTCCCTTGTAGTTGGAGAGAGACGCGGCGCCCGCCTCGTCCGAACGGCCGTCGGCGCGACCGCCGGTGACCGCCTGCGAACGTGTCCGCGACGCGGACTGGGCACCCCGTCGGGACGAGACCGGAGCACCGGCCGACGCCTGCCGCGTCTTGCGGGGACGCGCCTTTTCCGGGCGTTCGCGGGTCCGCGCATGCTCGGGCACGGCAGGTTTGGCAAGGGGCGAAGGCGGTACCACAACTGCCGCAACAACCTCACCCGCTTTCGGCGGACGCAGGGTATCGTTGACCGGCTCAGCCGCACGCACCGGATCAGATGCCGAATCGGGTGGCAGATCGGTTGCCAGATCGGGCGAAACAGGCCGCGCCTCGATGACGGGGGCGGCCGCAACCGTCTCCACCGTGCTGACAGCCTTCGCCACCCCACCCCTCACGTCCGCAGGTTCCCGCGTTTCGGTGACGCCGGCGGAAACAGGCTGTGGCAAGGCGGTGACCCTTGCAGGTGTTGGGCTGGGCTGCGCCACGGCCACAGTTTCCGCGGCAGGTGTGAGTTCGGTCTCGCGTGCCTTGGATTCTACCAGTTCTGCGGTTTCCGCCATAGATCCCGCGACAAGGTCCTCCAGGGAACCGACCACCGCAACCGGAGCCCCCGAGGACGCAGCGATACGCGCCGCATCCTCGTGAGGCAGGAGCATCGGTATCGCCGCATGCGCGGAAAGCGAGGCGACCACACCAAGAAGCAGGTAGTGGCGCGCCTTCACCTGTCGGCCCTTTCTGTAAGCAGAACGAGGGAGGCACCGCTTTGCGACAGCCTGCGCAGCACCGGCTTCAACTCGTCAACGGACAGTCTCCCGTCGGCGGCAATCACCAGCCTCACGCTCTCGTCCAGCCCTTTACCCAGGGACACCAGGACCTCATCGAGTGTCACCGGCACTCCGTCACGCGACAACGCGCCGGCTCGGTCGATGACGAGTGCCCCGGTCGAACGGATGGCCTCCTCTGCGGCCGGATCGACCGGCGGGGCGATTTCGCGGGCGTCGTCGCGCGAGACGGTTCCGGCGAAGAGAAAGAAGATCAGCATCAGGAAGACGATGTTGATCAGCGGAATGGTGCTGTCCGTCGTCGTTCGCCGGCGCGAAGGTCCCAGATCCATCGCCGCCTCCTACCGGTCGCCCGCAAGAACAACCGGAGCGAGCTGCGATGCTCGTACCGCCGCAATGGCGAAGACGAGGTCCTGCACCTGCGCGCCGGCTTCCGACCGGATCGCGACAACGCGCGTCTCGCCCGACCGTAATTCCCCAAGAAGGACCGGCAACGCCTCCGGCGTGACCGGAACCCCGTTGAGGTCAAGCCGCTCGGCATCATGCAGGCGCAGCAGCGCGGGACGCGTTTGCGCGCCTCCCCCTTCCTGTCCGGCACCGACCGGCATGGCCTGGTAGCGGGAGAAGCTCGTCGCCAGCATGAAGAAGAGCAGCAACAGGAAGATCACGTCGATCAGCGAAGTCAGCCCGACGGGCCTGCGCCCCAAGGGCCGGTCATGCTGCATGTCCGGCCTCCAGTCCGACCAAGGCCGGTTCTTCAGCGGACGCCGCCGGTTCCGCCACGGCCCCGGTGAAGAAGGCGGTGACCAGCGAGGCCATCGCGACCTGCTCGCGTTCAAGACGGCCGTCCAGCCAACCGGTGATCGCGGAAACCGGAATGGCGATGGCAAGCCCGACAGCCGTCGTCAGCAAAGCCACCCAGATGCCGCCTGCAAGGACCGAAGGGTCAACCGCCGCACCGGCCCCCTGCATCCCGCGAAATGCCTCGATCATGCCAATCACCGTACCGAAGAGCCCGATGAGCGGTGCCGTCTGCGCAATCATATCGAGGGCGCGCAGATAGGCGCGCAACTCCGCGAGCCGGTTCCTGCAGACCCGCTCGATATCCTCCCTGAGCGATGACGGATCTGTATTCCGGCGCATGGACGCGGCGACAAGCCGCGCGGCAACGTCGCCGAGCACCGTGCGATCATCTTTCAGGAGCGCGCCGGCATCGCCCTTGCGGCCCTCGAGCCAGGCCTTGAGGGCGCCATGTCCACGGGTATGACGCCCGATACCGGCCACCTGGAACTGGAGGACCTTGCCGAGAACAATCGCAAGTGCCGCGACCGACAGGAGAAGCAACAGTAGGACGACGGGCCCGCCGGCCTCCACCAGATCGGCAAGCGGGTGGGCAAAGGGCGGGAGGGCGGATGATAGGCGATCAAGCATGTCGGTTCGCTTTCCTGAAAGCTATGGCGGGCCGGGTGGTTCGCGGCGGCGTGGTCACGGCGCCGGGCCGGCTGCCGCGCGCGAGGCTTCTCCCTCGCTTTCATGACCGGGACGCTCGTCCTCGACGGCGTCGGGTTCCTCCGTCAAATGGTCGAACCGCCGGCGCAGCCGGTCGATCCGCATCGAAAGGTTCCGCTTCCCATGAAGCGCGGCCTGTCGTGCCTGCTGCCGCAGAGCGATACGCAGGCCAGTCCGCTCGAGTCGCGTCGCCGGTTCCTGCAAGGCGTCCTCCGCGCCCTCCTCCAGCGCCGTCAAGACCCGGTCCTTGGCGGCGACATAGGAGGTACGCCCGAACAGGCGCAACAAGACCTGGAAGGTCTCGAAGCGCTGCAAGTCGAAGGGGATGTCCTCGCCCCGCGCACCCATCACGGCACTGGGCGGATGCAGCATGGCGCAGGGCACGAGACCGTCCGGGATCGGCGTGTTCGCCGAATGGGTCCGACCCGAGCGCAGCAGTTTCGGCAAGACGTGGGTGTGCGGGCCGTCGGGCGAGATGCCGCCCGTATCCGGCCCGCCGATTTTCTGGAAGACTTCCACCCGCCCGAGGCGCGAGCGGACGACACGATGCGGATGCGACGACAGGATCGTGCCCATGACCGGGTTGCCGGGCTCCATCAGCGACCGACCGGCCCGCGCGCGCAGCACGCCGAGGAGCTCCGGATCGGCGGTGCGGATACAGAATTCGATCTGCGGCTGCGCAAGCCCCATGTCGAACAGGACCGCGCCTCGGTCCTCCGGACGCAAGGCCTCGTCGTCGGGGCCGAGTTCGGTGAGTACTTCCCGGCTGGGCACCGCCGCCTTGTCGGCCGGCAGGCACAGCGCCAAGCCATGTCCCCACCGCTCGGCTCGCGGGCTGAGCGTCTCGAAGGCGACCGCAACGGTCTCGGAAAGCGCCTCGGGCTCCAGGCGGATGCCGCCCTTTTCCGTCGCCCGGCAGAGGTTGTCCGCCCGGTCGACGGCAATCCTGTCATCCGGCCGCTGATGGAACTCTCCAATAGCGCCGAAGGACCCGATGCTCCAGCCGGCATCCCGGTCGACGAGCTGGGTCCGCAGGACATTCCTCAAGGATTGCATGGTCATGTGGGCAACTCTCCTTCCGCAGGCCAACAGGCGGGCCCAGCGCCGACAAGGCCGGAAGGCACCATCGCCGGCCGACCGTCGATCACAACGCCCTCGGCCCGAATGCCGTAGACTTCGGCAAGACGCGTCCGGTCCAACACCGCTTGCGGTGTGCCGTCCGCGACAAGCCGTCCCTCGTGCAGCAGCAGGAGCCGGTCGCACCAGCGGCTCGCAAGCGTCAGGTCGTGCAGCGAGACGAATACCGACCGGCCTTCCGCGACGACGCCCTGCAGGATCTGCATGAGCGCGATCTGGTGGGCCGGATCGAGACCGTTGACCGGTTCGTCGGCGATATAGACGTCGGGCTGCTGGGCGAGCATGCGGGCGATCAAGACCCGCGCCTGCTCGCCGCCCGACAGCGCGTTGAAGGCACGTCGGGCAAAGCCCAGGACGTCCATCCGCTCCATCGCCTCGCGGGCATGCCGAAGGTCCGATGCCGAGGCACCGACAAAGGCCGGGCGATGCGGCAGGCGGCCAAGCAGCACGACATCGAGACAATCCATCGCCCAGTGCACGGTCCGCTCCTGCGGCATGTAGGCGATCCTGCGCGCTCTCTCCCCCGCCGGTATTCCGGCAACGGCCTGCCCATTCCAGGCAATGCTGCCGGAATGCTCCTGCAAACCGGTCATCGCCCGCATGAGGGTCGACTTGCCCGCACCGTTCGGGCCGACGATGCCGACAAGCTGCGGCACCTCGCAGCGGAAGGAGACCCCGTCGAGTACCGACCGGCCGCCACGACCGACGCCGGCATTCTCGCAGTCCAGGCGGATCATGCGGCACGCCTCCGCAAACCAATCAGCAGCCAGAGAAAGAAGGGCGCGCCAAGGATGGCCGTGACCACCCCGAGCTTCAGGTCGCGATCAGGCATCACCAGGCGAACAAGAATGTCCGCAGCAAGCAGGAAGGCCGCCCCTCCCAACGCACTCGCCGGCAGAAGGCGGCCCGGACGGTGCCCGACCAGCGGGCGCAGGAGATGCGGTACGATCAGGCCGACGAAACCGATCGCGCCGCTGACCGCGGTGGCGCCACCGACCCCTATCGCCGTGCCGACCACGGCAAGGATCCGGGTCCGGGTGAGGCTGATGCCAAGGCTTCTCGCGACATCCGCGCCAAGCGCCAGCGCATCGAGGGCGCGTCCCGTCAGCCCGAGCAGGACGCCTCCGAGCAGGATAAACGGCAGGGCAAGACCGACATGCGCCATGCTGCGGTCGGTGAGCGAGCCCAGCATCCAGAAGACGATCTCCAGCGCCGCGAACGGGCTGCTGGAAAGATTGAGTGCAAGCGAGGTCAGCGCCCCCGCAAGCGAGGTCAGCGCGACGCCGGCGAGGATGATGACCAGGACGTCATTGGACCGGCCAACCAGCATCTGCAGCAGAGTGACGGCGACAAGCGCTCCGAGCAGGGCGCAGAGCGGCAAGGCATAGGGATGCAGCAGCGTCAGCCCGGCATAGATGGCAACGACGGCACCCAGCGAGGCGGTCGCCGAAATGCCCAGCAGACCGGGCTCGGCCAGCGGGTTGCGCAGGAAACCCTGCAGGACGGCGCCCGAGAGGCCGAGGATCGCACCGATTGAGAGGCCGAGCAGGGCGCGAGGCAACCGGATCTCGGCAAGGATCAAGGCCTCGGCGCCATCCGTGTCGCCGATGGCCGAGAGCAGCAGGCGCGGGTCGATCCACACCTGACCTGTCGCAAGCGAGAGGACGAAGAGAAGGCAGACCAGACCCGCCAGAAGGGCGAGCAGCATCGGGTAGCGGCGATCCGCGGTCATCGGTCGGCACTCCCTGCCCCGCCGGCGACATGCGCTGCGGCCCGCAGGCGCTCAACCGCGCCGAGCGTCAGCGGCGTTCCGCAGATCCAGTAGCGGCTGTCGGCCGACAGGCGGCGTTCCTCGCCGAAGCGTGCCCGGAGCGCGGGATGGCGCAGGATGTCGGTGGCGCGCGAGGGATCGGCCGACCAGCGCTCCCAGACCAGGATGAAATCCGGGTTGGAGAGAACAAGTGTTTCCAGCGGCAGACGCGAGGTGCCGGACAGTCCCAGTTCCTCGCCGAGATGGCGAAAGCCGGTTTTCTCGACGATCTCATTTTCCAGCGTTCCCCCGCCTGTGGTGAAGCTGTTGGCGCCATAGGAGCCGAGCACGGGAACCTCGGCCGCCCCGGCCAGTGCGGATATCCCCGCCAGTTCGGTATCGAAGGCCGCGTTCAGAGCCTCGGCCTGACGTTCGCGCCCCAGGATCGCGCCCATGCGGGTCACGTTGCCGCGGATGTCGGCGAAGGAATTCGCCGGCTCGAACTCTTCCACCCGCCGCCCCAGCCGCCGAAGCAGGTTGACGGTTGCCCGCGTCGTGTAGGTGCCGGCGATGACCAGGTCCGGCCGCAGACGGAAGATCTCCTCGGCAAGACCGTGATTGATGACGAGCCCGTCCGTTTCCGCGCTCATCAGCGAGATGCCCGGGTCATTGGCAAGATGGGAGACCGAGACAAGCTGGCCGGGCGCCGCGACCAGCATCGCCAACTGGTCGGTACACAGGTTCATGGAGACGACACGTCGCGGCGGTTCCCCGGCGCGGGCGCCGGCGACCGTAACCGTCGCTGCCGTCAGAATTGCCAGAAGGCAGAGGACACCTCTACTTGCCACCGAACCCGGCCCCTTCCTCGTCCAGTGACTCGGGTGCCCGGCCGAGCCATGTGCCCGAGATCGCTCGCCAGCTCGCAAGCCGCGCGAAAACCGGAATTTTCGAAAGACTGTCGTCGTCCTCGATGAACGGATTGGGGAAGAACACCGAGAGCATCGGCTCGTCCGCGCCGTTCCACATCTCGAACCCCCAGGTCACGGGTTTTCCGTCACGACCGAACCCGCGGAAGAACTGCGCCCTGGACGGCTTGCGACGCAGGCGCAGATCGTCGGGCGTCGGGAATGCGGCGCTGCCCCGGTTCTCTCCGATGCACAGGTGAAAATGCCCGCCAGTGGCGAACATCACGGTGAGATAGCCGTCCATCAGCCCGATGGAGGTCGGCTTTCCCGGGCACTTCCATTCATAGGCCGCCCCCTCGATCAGCGGCCCGAAACGGATCCCCTCGAAATGGTTCTCGAAAATGTCCCGCAAGATCGGCTCAAGCACGGCCTCCTGCGGCGGCACCGACCAGACCTCGCGTCTCATACGCCCGTCTTCCGTCCGAATGGTCTCGCTCGGTTCCGGGCCACCCCGCCAGTTCGCATCCATTTCCCAATCTCCTTTTATGCCTGGGTTCCGGACAGAAAAGAGGGCTGACGCCCCCTTCCCGTTTTGGTCAGAAGGTTGCCTTGACGCCGGCAAAGGCCGTCAGCCCCTGCGTGTTGAAGCCGAAAACTTCCTGATAATCCTGATCGAGCAGGTTCTCGACCCGGCCATAGACCGTGAAGTTCTCCGAAACCTGGTAGTCGGCGCCGACATTGACGAGGAAGTACTCACTGAGCGTGACGCGGGTCTGCGGAGTTGCGGTGATGAACTCGCTGTCCTTGATCCGGCCGTTGTAGATCGCGTCGAGAAAGAGGTTCCCGCGACCCTCGTCAAAGCCGTAGGTGAGGCTGAGCGACGCGGAATGCTTCGGCCTGCGCACCTCTTCCAGGCCCGAGGGCTCGGTCGCATCGAGATAGGTATAGGTGCCCTTGGCATGCAGCTCCGGCAGCAGTTCCACACTGAGCGACACCTCGACGCCCTGGCGCTTGCTGGTGCCGGCCAGATTGACCGGCGTCGTGCCGACGCCCGGCACGAACGGTGTCTGGATCTCGTCCTCCAGACGTTCCCTGAAATAGGTGACATCGACCCGTGCCCGGTCATCCCAGAACCGCTGCTCGACACCGAAATCCCAGGCAAAGTTCGTTTCCGGACGCAGGTTCGGGTTGCCCGCAAAGCTTGAGGGAATGAAGCCGTACTGCTCGAAGAAGGTCGGATTGGTGACGCCGGTACCGATCGAGGCGTGGAACCTTGTGCCCGTGTCGCGCAGCAGATAGGCGGCGCTGGCGCTGTAGGTCAGCGTGTTTTCAAAGGCCTCGTTCTGGTCGAAGCGCAGCCCGGCGCTCAGGAACAACTGGTCCATGAAGGCGCCGCGATATTCGGCGATGTAGCCGACGAGATCGCGCTGCTTGCCGGGAACCTGCGACGGGCTGAAGGCCGGATAGGGGTTCTTGAAATATTCCCGCTCCCACTCCAGCGCGCCGGTCAGGCTGTGCTCGGCACCGAGAAAGTCCGGCGTTTCCGCCGTCACGGTCGCCTGGTAGCTGGCGTGCAGCCGGCGGTCGTCGTTGCCATTGAAGGAGCTGCTGCTGAAGCCCCGACGCTCCAGGTCGGTGTATTCCGCGCGCACCTTCTGCACGAAGCGGTCATCGAACAGCGACCAGGACAGCCCGACCCCGGAGTAGAACTCCTTCGTCGCATTGTAGCCGGGTGTGTCGATCACCTGTCCCTGGGTCGGCGTCGCGGGAAAGGCGAAATCCTGATCGTCCGTGTCCGACTTGCGGTCGACATATCGGGCGCTCAGGTCAAGGGCGAGATCCTCGGTGATGTCCCAGTTCAGCCGGCCATTGAGGGTCGCGTTGCGGTCTCCGTCCTTTTCCGTGCCGAAGTCGGAAATGTTGAAGCCCTCGTTCTCCCGAAAGGCACCGGAGACCGCGACGTCGAAGGTTTCGCCGCCGCCGCGTATGCCGACATGACCAAGCACGGTCCTGTCAGTGCCGGTCTCTGTACGGGCCGTCACCCGGATATCGTTGCGCAGGCCGCCCTTCGTCGTGATCGCGATGACGCCGGACGTCGCGTTCGAGCCGTAAATCGCGCTCTGGGGACCGCGCAGCACCTCGATCCGCTCGATGTCGGCGACCTGAAGGCCGCCGAAGTCGAACTCGCCGCCCGACGTCGAGGCGACCTCGACCCCGTCGATCAGAACCAGGACGTGATTGGCCTCGGAACCACGGATGCGCACCTGAGTCAGCCCGCCATGCGAGCCGGTTCGCGACACGGCGAGGCCCGGCACCTTGCGCAGTGCATCGGCAACGTAGCGGGTCTGGGTCTTCTCCAGTTCCTCGCCGCTCAGCACCGTGTGGGCCCGCCCCACTGCCTCCGAGGCCATCGGCGTACGCCCTGCGGAAACCACCACCTCGTCGAGATCGATCTCCTCGGCCATAGCCGGCCGGGCCATGGCGGCACCTGCCCCCAGCAGGATGGTCAGGATCCGAACGCTCGCAGATCCGCGCAAAATCACATTCATTCAGACACACCCCCAGCGTGCGCCGGGATGCCCATCGGAACCCCGGTCGCCAGACAACATGGACCTGCAGCGGAGACCAGGCGTGCTATGAACGCACGTTTCCGGCCCGCGAAAGCAGGTATTTTTCGGGTGTCACCTCAACGGAAAGCCGCACCTCGACACACCCCGTATCGAAGGTCGGGTGACTGACAGGGGCAGGTCTCCTGGCTTGCGGGTCAATGCGGGCGCTCACCTTCCCAACCTCGCCTTCGGGCGACGTCAGTGGTTTGCGGAACGCCTACTCTCCGCTCACAGTTGCGGGGGCAGCCACGGTCTCGGCCCCTGATGGGTACGCCTCACCGTGTTCCCTTTTCATCCGAGTCACACTCGGAACCTCTGTCGACGGCAAAGAAAGCGCAGACGGGTCTGGGAGTCGACTGCAGCTTGTGGCGCTGCAATTCCCCCCGACCGGCCCTGGGCAAAGCAGCGGGCGGTCAGCCGTGCCCGCGGCGAACGCATCAGCAAGAGGATGAGCTTCGACCGTACCCGGACCCCGAAGCGGCTGCGCCGCACAGAGTGGCCATGGACAGCGTGTCGACAATGAAGGAAACCGTCCGGCGCACGAAGGCGGCGCGACAAAAAGTACTGGCCGCGTCCGGCATGAAACTGCTGGTTCACAACAAGGGTCGGTCGGCCGAAATCCTCGGTTTCCCGAACGCTTGCGGCCAGAAACAGGGGTTTGGGGAAAAACCGAACGCCAACATGTTGTTTTTGCTGGCGATTGAAAATAGTGGTGCCCAGGGCCGGAATCGAACCAGCGACACGCGGATTTTCAATCCGCTGCTCTACCAACTGAGCTACCTGGGCCCGGGCGGTTCGCGATCATCCGCGACGCCTCGAAGTGCCGGTCTTATAGAGGCTCGTTCCCGGCCTGTCCAGCGACAGCTTGCAAGTTTTGCACAAGCCCTGTCTGAAAGCCGGCGCAGGCTGCCGGCCACCCTGCACCGCCTTGGAAAGGAACGCGTTTCGGTGCGTGGTTGGCCCGCTACTGCTGGCCGACGACAACGCCGGTCGCCGTGTAGGTGCCGGTCGGATTGCTCAGCCCGAAGCTGCCGACCACGCCCTGCGCCGGACCCGCGGGACCGCGCACGAACGCACCGGTCAGCGTGCCGGAAATGTCGCCCTCCACCTCGGCGATGGCACCGCCGAAGTGATTGAGCGAGGTGGCAAGCCCGGCCGGCCCGGCAACGGTCCCGCCGACATCCACGCCGTCGAAACCGGTGATGCTGGCCGAGCCGACCCGCGAGCCGAAATTGTAGGTCATGCTGAAATTGCCGGCGGCGAGATACTGCGCCTGGCCACCCTCGGTGCTGCGCGCGACATTGCCGACCGCGTGTCCCGAATAGGAGGCAGAGCCCGACGACGGCAGTTCGCCGAAGGTGGAAACGTCCCCGGCGGCCCAGGTGCCCAGATGCACGATGTCGTTGCGCTGTGCGCCCGGCCCCGTCGCGGTGGTGTCCTCGCCGGAGAACCGGGTGCCCCAATAACCCCATTCGAGAAAGGCGCAGGTGCAGCGCGCGACGTCGGTGAGCAGGGCGTTGTCGGCGCCGCCGATCAGCGTCGAGGGCACCATGAAGCTGCGCGGATTGCTGTCCGGCACCAGCACCTCCTCAGCATCGGTGATGGCGAAGGTTTCGCCGAAATTGTGGGTCAGGGCATAAGTCCCGTCATCGATCAGCGCCGACTGGCCGCTGGGGCCAGTGGTGAACAGGCTGTCGCCGAACCCGAGCACAAGGCCGGCGAGATGCGGATCCCGTCCCAGCACGTCGGCAACCGACATGCCGGCACCGATCGAATTCGAGGTCGCGTCGAAGACCATGACGAGCGCGTCCGGCGTCACCGACCAGAACGGCGTCGCGGTCCCGCCAAAGGACCCGGCCTCCACCATCCCCGAGGCAAAGCCGTTGAGGACACGGGAGGTGCGCGAATATTCGGGGATCGGCGTCACCGATTGGAGTTGCGCCACATGCAGATAGCCCGCCACCTGCCCGTTCGGGCTGTCATAGGGCGAGGGAGGAACGGCCGAGACGTCATGCCCGACATCCAGTGTCTCAAGCCCGTAGCCCAGAACGAAGGTCTCGGCGTCCGGACCGAAGACATGACTGCCGTCGGCAGCGGCGACCGAACTGACGGGGCCGCCGAAGGAGACCGACGGGTCGTCCGCCGATGCCCGGTAGCCGCCACGGCGCGGACCACCGACGACAAAGCCGCTGGTCTCGTCCTCGTGGATCCGTCCGACCGACAGCGAGATGGCCGAGGACTGGGACAGGCCGCTGCCCTCGATGTTCATCGAGGCAACAAGGAAGCGCGGGTCATCGGCGATCAGATCGTCGCCGGCAACGAGAAGGAGATCGCTGGTGCGCACATTGGCCAGAAAGGCCGACCCGAGCGCATCCGCCGCAAGCGGATTGAGGAAATAGAGATCGTGACCGGCGCCAAGCCGAGCGGTCTGGACCGGATCGGCGGAAAGCCTGTAGCGACGTACCTGCGCGCCATTGTCGGCCCGCACCGTGGCCGGGTCGGTACGGGTGCCCCAGAAGCCGAAAACCGGCTGGCCGGTCGCCAGAACCGGTGTCGACCCGCCCTCGAACGCACTCAGAAGCGAGGCCGAAATCTCCTCGAAATAGGTGAAGGCGACGAAATGGTCGCCGCTCCTGTGAACGGTCCCCACCACGACGCGGTCGCCGCTCGTCACCACCCGGAAAGCCGCCTCGTCGCCGCTTGGCAAGGGTATGGCGAGCGTCTCGCCGTCGATCGTTCCGGTGATCTGCGTCCCGTCCTCCCCGACGGTGAAGACAACCTCGCGGTCCGCGGCGGTGCTGCCGCCGAGCAGGCCCTGGGCACCGGGATCGGTCACGGAGAACGTCTCGGAGGCGGGACTGTAGGATGCGCCGGCCGAGAGCACGCGAACGCGCACGGTCGACCCGTCGACCGGCGTGTCGGTCCGCCGCACGATGTCGCTGTTGGCGCCCCGGTTGATCACATTGGTGACATGCCCGCTTTCGTTGATGTTGGTCGAGCGCACCACCTGCGGCTTCGGCCGCGGCGCGACATTGGTCGTCGGTCGGCCGGAATTCCCCCTGCCCACCGGAGAGCGGGCGACCGTCCGGTCGGTCGGCGGGGTCGGGGCTCCGCCCGACTGCCCCGGCGAACCGGACAGCCCGCGTTGCACGCCGCCGATGTCGGCCTGCGTGGTGCGGCGGACGACAGGACGCTCCAGGCTGCCTGACAACGCCGCGGCAACCGAGAGCGTATAGCCGCGCTCGTAGATGCGGCTCTGCTCGCCATTCTTGCCGATGAAACTCAGTTCGTCACCGAAGAGCAGCGAGAACCGGCTTTCCTCTCCCCGCACGTTGAGATTGGCGATGCCGCCGCGTATGCCGATCGTGCCGACGGGTGTCTTGACGGTGACGCCGCCGGCGGTCTTGCTGAGCTTGCCGCCGACAAAGCGGGCGACGCCCTTGCCGAACGAGGCAACGAGGCGGCCGGTGCCCGTGTCCGGATCGTAGACGAATTCATCGATCACCAGATCGGAATTGGCGCCCACCGTAAAGGTCGAGCCGTCGACCAGAAGGATCTGCACGAGCCCGTCGCCGCGTGTCTCGATGCGCTCGCGAAAAATCAGGTTGTCGCCGAGGATAACCGTGCGCGCCGATGCACCCGGCGGGGTGCGCGAAGCGTCCTGGTTGACCGCGGCGGCAACGCCCACCCGTTCGCTGGCGCCGGAAGCGGACAGGACGAGCAGCAATGCCATGCCGGCGATGCCGGCAACGCCGAGTTGCTTGTGCATGTCAGGCTCCTCGCTCCGACAGCCGATAACAGATCTTAAAACGCCTTGACGACGCTCAGCGTCACGGACGCGTTGGAATAGTCACGCGTCTGGTAATTGGATTGCATTCGCCGGAACTCGGCCGACAGGGCAAGCGCGAAATCCGCGCGCAACGGCACCGTCAGTCCGCTTCGGAGCCAGAACTCGTTGTCCCGCTGGCTTTCGGTGAAGCTGACGGCCGGATCCGGCCGGTCGTACTGCCGGCGAATATAGCCCGCATCCCAGTCCAGCGACCAGGGTGCCTCGATCCTCTCGATCGGCGAGGCAAAACGATAGGTGGCGCCGATACCGGCTCCTAGCTCCCAACTCTGCTCGAAGCGGGCTGCCGCGTTCTCGTAGTCACCGAGCACGGTGAGGCGCGCCGACCAGTTGTTCGTCAACTGATAGCTGTGGGCCGCCTCCGCCAGGATCTGATATCCGTTGCGGTTGCTCACTGTCGGATAGACGGCGCTGTCGCGGAACCAGCGGTAGCGGTATTCGAGCTTTGCGGTCAGCGCGGAGCGCAGGCTCGGCTGGACGGCGACGCGAGCGCCAAGGCCGGTGGCGCCGGAATAGTTCGTGTCGTCAAGGCGCACGCCGGAGAGAATGCCGTAGACGCCGAACCGGGCATTGTCGATGTCGAACCGCGCAAGGTTGAAGGAGGGACCGAAGGTCAGCTCCGCCAGTTCGCTGTTCAGCCGGGTACTGTCGAAATAGCGGCCGCCATAGAAAAGCAGGTCCGCCTCCAGCAGGTCGCCCTGGGTGCCAAGGTCGTAGGCAGCATGGATGTTGCCGGCGATGAACACGTTCCAGTCGGCACGGCCGACAGCCGTGTCATCCAGCAGGAAATTCACGCCGTTGAGCGTCACCTGCCGTCCACCGGGGCCGGCATTGGCATTGGACTGCCAGCGCAGGCCCGAAACCACCGTGGCCGAGAACTTCGTCGGCTCCTCGGCATTGTCGATCGCCGCCAGGAAGGTCTGCACCCGCTGTTCGACTTCGGCGGGAACGTCGGGCGCCTGCAGGGCCGCCTCGAAATAGGAGCGCGCCGCGTCGAAGGAACCCAGCCGGTAATAGAGAACGCCGAGTTCGAGCTGGATACGCGGCAGGCCCGGCGCGTAGATGAGCATGCGTTCGAAGGTTCCGATCGCCGCCTCGTAGTCGCCGATGCGGGCGGAGACGGTCGCGTACTCGAAGGCAATGTCGAGATTGGCCGGATCGCGCAGCATGGCCGCCAACAGCTCGGTCTGGCGGGCTTTCAGCTGATCGTCCGACACCAGTGCCGCGGAAGAGGCTCCGTTCGCGGAAAACTCCGTCGATGTCTGAGCGGGCGCCTGGGCAAGCGCATGACCAGCGAAAACGGCAACCGCCAACGCCGCACCAGCGATACGCATCACACCACGCCGGGCAATCTGGGCCAAGCTCACGAGCCCCTCCGAGCCGAATTCATGTACAAGAACGCGGCGAGCTTACGTTAGGCGAGTTGCGGGAGTCCCGATCCTTGGTCAAACCTGCAGGGATTTCCACGGGGATGTTGCATTCATGGCACAAAAGGCGCGCGGCCAGGCCGGCCGCGCGCGCCACGTGACCAAAATCCGGTCAACATCGCAAGGACGGAGTGTGCAGCGCGCCCTTACTTGACCTCGCGCGATCGACCTTCCGTGAACGGCGTGTAGCCATCCTGAAGCGCGCCGATATAGTCGGCGACGACCACTTCGAGCCCGGGTCCGAAGTCATAGGCGTTCATTCCGGCCTCGGCGAACACCTTGTAGCCGTCACCGCCGCGGCGCATGTAGTCGTTGGTGACGACGCCATAGGTCTTGTCCGGGTCGATCGGCTCCCAGCCGTTCTCGCCATTGACCTCGACCTGGATGATACGGCCGTCACCGGGTTTGCGGGCGCGGGTCCAGGAATAGCGGATCCCGGCGACCTGCGGGAACCGTCCGGCCCCCTCCTCGACCTGGGAGACCCCGTTCTCCAGAGCGGCGATCACGTCCTTGCCCTTGAGCTGGAACGTCGCCAGTGCGTTCTGGAACGGCAGCACGGTCAGAACCTCGCCCATGGTGATCTCTCCACCCTCGATCGAGGCGCGAAGCCCGCCGCCGTTCTGGATCGCGATCTGAACGCCTTGCGCCCTGGTGCGATCCAGCATGGCGTCGGCGACGAGATTGCCCATCGGGCATTCCCCGGCACGGCAGGTGTCGCGCGAGCCGTCGATCACCCCGGTGGCACTGCCGATCACCCTGGCCCGGACCTCGTCGAGCGGCGCGGCAAGTTCCGAGAGCCGCGCGGCCACCGCCTTGTCGGCCGGAACGGAGGCATCGAGAAGGATCGGGTTGCCGCTGGCGGACGTCACGTTGCCGGCATCGTCGAAGACGACCTCGATCTCGCCGAGGAACTTGCCATAGGCATAGGCCTGGACGATGGGAACCTGTTTTCCGGACGGGTTCTGGACCAGCACCGGATAAGGCCCGGCCGCTCCCTCGAACGTGTTCGACAGGAGGGTGTGCGAATGGCCGCCGACGATGATGTCGATCCCCGGCACGCGGGACGCAATCTCCATGTCCCGCGGCAGCCCCATATGGGTGATCGCGACGATCTTGGTGATGCCGGCGGCTTCCAGCCCCTCGACGGCGCCCTTGAGGTAATCCTCGGCCCGCGAAAACAGGACATTCGGCCCCGGCGACGAGGTTTCCACGGTATCCTCGGCCAGGGCGGACACGATGCCGATCCTCTCGCCGCCGACCTCCAGCACCAGCGTACCGGGCACCTTGCCCTTCAGGGTCGGTTCGTTCTCCACGTTGATGTTGCCGGACAGAACCGGCGCGTCGACCTTGTCGATGAAGTCGGACAGCCCCTTGGGCCCGTCGTCGAATTCGTGATTGCCGACGGCCATCGCGTCGAAGCCGATCATGTTCATGAACTCGGCCGCGGCGGCTCCCTTGTAGGTCGTGTAGAAGAGCGAGCCCTGAAACTGGTCGCCGGCATCCAGCGTCAGCACGTTGCGGCCGGCGGCGGACAGCGCGGCGCGCCGGTCGTCGATCTTCGCCTTGATACGCGCAACGCCACCGAAGCACTTGCCTTCGGTTTCATCCTTGGCGCTGCAGGTTGAATCGTACTTGTTGATGGCCTCGAGGCGGGAGTGCAGATCGTTGATATGCAGGATCGTCAGAGCATAGTCGGCCCGCGCCGTCGCCACTCCCAGAACCGCGGTTCCGCCAAACCCGCAAGTCAGCGCCAAGGCGCAGGCACCCAACATTCCCAGCCGCATGTCCGTCGTCTCCCAGATCATCCTTGTCCGACCCCGCCGGGACCGTCCAGGCTACGCAAACGAGCGGACACCGGAGCCGTCGAGCCCAGCCTGCCGGCGCCAGATTGCGCGCCATGTCGGCAGGCGCAGGATATCGCCCTTGCCTGTCGAGACTGCCAGCTTGCCGGAGGGATATCAACAACTCACGGGAGGTCGGCGGTCCTGCCTGCCCGACATTCACAGGCACGAGTGCGCCTGTTGCCGGACCGCCGCGGGAACCGTGGCCCGGTTCAGCAGTAGTAGCCGCAATACTGCTTGGTTTCCTGAAGGATCACGGAATTCGCGTGATTGAGATCGAGCAGGCCGCGCGGCACGCCGCGCTGCCCCAGAACGGGCGCCGGGAATTGCGGCAGAGGCGCCGAGTCCAGTGCGGAGTTGACCTGCGAGAACTTCTTCAACCGGCCGTTTCCGGCGCGATTGCCGGAGGGCCCGTTGCCGGACAAGAGAGAGTTGACCAGCGCCAGGATCGACTTGGGCGTCCGCTGCGACGTGCCCCCGGCGCCCGAGGGCACGATCGAGAAGCCCGGCCGGTAGACCCGGGTCACCTTGCCATTGCGTCCGGTGAAGGTGAGATCCTTGCCGAAAAGGAAGGAGAAGATCGTCTGGCCGTCGCGGTCGACAAGATTGGCCATGCCGCCACGAACGCCGATCGTCCCCTGGCGGGTATTGATGGTGACGCCGCCGCGGTTCTTGGAGATCTTGCCGCCAACATACCGCGCCACGCCGCGCCCGAAGGTCGCCACGAGCTTGCCCTGCCCCTCGGCCGGCCGGTAGACGAACTCGTCGATCACCAGGGTTGAATTCGGACCGACCACGAAGTTCGACCCGTCGGCGAGAAGCACCTGGACGAGACCCGAGGGACCGGTCGCGATCCGCTCACGGCTGAACATCTCCTTGCCGATCCGCACGGTCTTCATCGCGCCGCCGCCAACCTGGCTTGTGGCGCTCTGGTTCACGGCGCTGGCGACCCCGACACGGTCCGCCGCCGCGACACGACCGGCCTGCGCGGAAACAAGCGATCCCGCGACGAGCGCGGTGGCGAGGAGACGGGCGGAGAAGGTCATTTCAAGGCTCCTGTCGGGCGGTGTGCCGGAACGAGCGGGCTGCCAGATCCTGAAAGTCAGCTTATCCGCGGCCCCGGCCCCTGTCGGTGATGACGGTCACACAATGGCGGTCTTGCCCTTGCGTCATCCGTCTGTGTCTCCACGCGCGTCGATCTCGGCGAGCTCCGCCAGATCTTCCGGCTCGAGTTCCACAACGGGAACGCTGTAGCCGCCCGAGAGCCAGCGATTGAGATCGACGTCGGCGCAACGCGCCGAGCAGAACGGCTTGAACCGTTCGATCGAAAGCTTGCTGCAGACCGGGCACGGCCGGGCGCGAAAATCCTTTCGCGAGGACTTGCCTGACGGACCTTCCACTGGGGGCATCTGCAATTCCTGATTGTCGACAACGAGGCCGCCGGACGGCAGCCAACCTGTTCTCAGCTATACTTTAGCGTGATGCCGCCGTCGACCACCAGCGAATGGCCCGTGATATAGCGCGCATCGTCGCTTGCCAGAAACAGCGCCGCGTTCGCCACGTCCCATGCATCTCCCATGTGGCCCATCGGCACCTGGCCGTCACGCTTGCGCCACATCGCCTCGACGTCTCCGTCGCCATAGACGCTGGCAAGACCGGCGGCATGTTCGACCATCGGGGTCTTCATCAGGCCGGGCAGCACCGCGTTGACCCGGATGCCGCGCGCGGCATACTCGACGGCCGTGGTGGCGGTGAGGTGATTGACCGCCGCCTTGGAGGAATAATAGGTCGAATAGGCAACGCCGGTATAGCGAAGCGAGGCAATCGACGAGATGTTGACAATCGCACCGCCGCCACCGCGCTCCATCACCGGGATGGCGTGCTTCATGGCGAGAAAAACGCTCTTCAGGTTGACCGCATGGACCCGGTCCCACTCGGCCTCGTCGAGTTCGACGACACCGCCGACCTCGGCAATGCCGACATTGTTGTCGAGCACCTGCAGCCCACCGAAGCGGTCGACGGCAAGCTGAACGGCGGCCGCGACCTCCGCGCTCTTGGTGGCATCGCAGGCGATGGCGACGGCCTCGCCGCCCTCGCTCTCGATCAGGGCGCGCGTTTCCTCGGCCGCCGCCGCGCTGATATCGGCGCAAACCAGCCGGGCCCCTTCACGGGCAAAGAGCACGGCCGTCGCCTTGCCGTTGCCCCAGCCGGGTCCGACGGACCCCGCCCCGATGACGAGCGCCACCTTGCCTGCCAAACGTCCGCTCATTCCGTTCCCCCCACTTGCGAACCGCCCCGCCCCGCCACGCGGCGCGCATCCCTGGAGCGCAATTCCGTCTTCAGGATCTTGCCGTAGTTGTTCTTGGGCAGCGCCTCGATCCGGATGTAGTCCTTGGGTCGCTTGAACCGGGCGATCCGGTCGAGACACAACGCATCGAGCTCGCGCGGTTCGGCATCGCCCGCGTAATAGGCGACGACGCTTTCGCCCCACTCCGCGTCAGGGCGCCCGATCACCGACACCTCGCGTACGCCCGGATGGGTCAGAAGCACCTCCTCCACCTCGCGCGGATAGATGTTCGTGCCGCCGGAAATGATGACATCCTTGGAACGGTCCTTCAGCGTCAGGTAGCCGTCTGCGTCGAACATGCCGACATCGCCGGTGTGCAGCCAGCCGCCGGCGAGCGCTTCCCCGGTGGCCTCGGGATTGTTCCAGTAGCCGAGCATGACCGTGTCGCCGCGCACCAGGATCTCGCCGCTCTCGCCATGCGACCCGTTGGCTCCGTCGATGCGCACCTCGACGGCCGAGTTGGCAATGCCGGCGGAGCCCAGCCGCTGCTCCCAGTGCGGATGACCGCGATCGGCAATGTCGGCCTTCGACAGAACCGTCGTGGTCATCGGCGTCTCGCCCTGTCCGTAGATCTGGGCAAACCGCGGGCCGAAACGGTCAATCGCCCGGATCGCGTCCACCACATGCATCGGCGCGCCGCCCCAGATGAGCGTGCGGATGTTGTCCGCTTCGGCCTCCATCTGGCATTCGGTCAGCCGCTTGATCATGGTCGGCGCGGCAAACATCGACAGGCGCGGCGTGCGGGCAACGATGCCCAACACCTCCTCGGGCTCGAACCCGCCCGACGCGGCGACGGCATTGACGCCAAAGCGCATCACATGCGCCATCGCGTAGAGGCCGGAGCCATGGCTCATCGGTGCCGCGTGAAGCAGCGTGTCGCCGGGTTCGGTCGGATCGACATCCGTCAGGTAGGCATAGCTCATCGTCGCCAGATTGCGGTGACTGAGCATCGCCCCCTTGGGCCGGCCGGTGGTCCCCGATGTATAGAAGAGCCAGGCAAGCCCGTCCGGCGCCACATCGGCCAGAGGCAGGGGATGGCCGGCGACAAGCGTCCAGAAGGCGGGACTGCCGAGCACAACGACGTCGCGCAGTGCCTCCGGGGCATGCGCGGCGACCTCCGTCTCCATGCCTTCGCTTGCGAAAACCAGACGCGCACCGCTGTTCTCGAGGATCCAGCCGATCTCGGCGCCGTGCAGCTTGGCATTGACCGGTACGGCGGCAAGACCCGCCCACCAGATCGCGTAAAGCGCCTCAAGATAATGGGGACCGTTCTTGGCGACAATCGCGACGCGATCGCCAGCCTCAAGGCCGTAGCGGCCACGCAGGGCGCCGGCGAGCCGGGCCGAACGGCCGGCAAAATCGCGATAGGTGGCGACGGGCTCGAAGCCCCTCGCCAGGGCCGTCTGCTCGGGCCGGGACCGGCCGGCCCGCGCCAGCCAGGCAGCGAGATTCATGTGTCCTCCACGCATCTTGTCGTTCTTGCCAGGTCACGCGGACGCATGCCCCTGCGCATTTATCGCAGGGAAGAGACGGCAAGGCCAAGCCGAAAACAACGAAAAGGGAGGGTGTCAGGGACGGATCCGAGCCGGGTCCTGCCATCCGTCGAGAACCGGATACTTGAGACCCGACAACATGTTGACGGTCTCGTGCAGCGGCAGGCCGACGACGTTGGAATAGGATCCGACGAGCTTTGCCACGAAGGAACCCGCAAGCCCCTGGATGGCATATCCGCCTGCCTTGCCGCGCCATTCACCGCTTGCCAGATAGGCGGCGATCTCTGCACGGGACAGCTTCTTGAAGCGGACGCGGGTCTCGACAAGGCGCTGCCTGACGACATCCTTCGGCGCACTCACGCAAAGCGCGGTATAGACGCGGTGGCCACGCCCCGAAAGAAGCTGCAGGCAGGCCTCTGCCTGCTCACGCGTCTCCGCCTTGGGAAGGACGCGGCGCCCGACCGCGACGACCGTGTCGGCGGCCAGCACGAGCCCGTCGATATTGGCTTCCACGCGGTCGGCCGCCCGCCGGGCAACCTCCGCCTTGGTGCGGGCCAGCCGCTGGGCAAGCGCCCGCGGCGTCTCGCCCTTGCGCGGGCTCTCGTCGATATCCGCCGGCAACAGGCTGTCGGGGTCGATACCGACCTGCTGCAACAGGGCCAGGCGGCGCGGCGAGCCGGAGGCGAGCACGAGTGTCGGGCGGCCGGTATCCTGCCGGCCCCTCGATGTGTCGTTCTGGTCGGGTGCGGAGGCGATCATCGGACCGCGTTCTTTCTGCCGGACGGCTGGCGGTGGCGAGGAGTCACGCCGGCCTTACTTGAAGCGGTAGGTGATGCGACCCTTGGTCAGGTCGTAGGGCGTCATCTCGACGAGCACGCGGTCACCCGCAAGCACGCGAATGCGGTTCTTGCGCATGCGGCCAGCAGTGTGGGCAATGATTTCATGTTCGTTTTCGAGCTTGACGCGAAACGTCGCGTTGGGGAGCAGTTCCGTAACCACCCCCGGAAATTCGAGGACTTCTTCCTTGGCCATATGGATTCCTGATTAGCGAGCCAGATGTGGCGGGAACCTAGCGGATCGCATCGAGAAAGGGAACAGGCTGGATTCGCGGAATTTAGCCGGTCGCCGGAGCTGTCCGGACGCGGGTCAGCCCCCGGGCGTCGACGTCCAGCCGAAGCGCTTCTTGATCCGTGTCATCAGCATGTCGCGGACACTGCGGTAGCTGTCGAGAATCTGGTCGCGCGAGCCCGTCGCCAGCGTCGGGTCGGGCGTCGGCCAGTACTCGACTTCGACCGCATCCGTACGTGTCATTTCCAGCGCCTTGTGATGCGCTTCGGGCGCCAGCGTGATGACCAGGTCGAAGCCCGATTCATCGAGATCCTCGAAGGTTTTCGGGCGATGCGCCGACAGGTCGCACCCGATCTCCTCCATCACCGCGTCGACGAAAGGATCGGGCTCGCCCTCCCGCACGCCACAGGATTTCACATAGACACGTCCGGGAAACAGCTTGGCGAGGATGGCGGCCGCCATCGGCGAGCGCACCGCGTTCATGCCGCAGGTGAAAAGCACCGCACCGGGCGTCGTTCCCGGCCGCGTCACGCCGCCTATCCTTTCCAGTGCAGGGCGCAGACGAGCGTGAAGAGCCGTCGGGCGGTCTGCATGTCGACGCGGATCTTGCCTTCCAGGCGCTCCATCAGGATCCGCGACCCCTCGTTGTGAACGCCGCGGCGCCCCATGTCGATCGCCTCGATCTGGCTCGGCGTCGCCGTCTTGATCGCCTCGAAGTAGCTCTCGCAGATGAGAAAATAGTCCTTCACCACCTTGCGCAGCGGCGTCAGCGAAAGAATGTGCGTGACGACGCGCTCGCCCGCCTCGCCCGACACGCTGAAGATCAGGCGCTTTTCCACCAGGGAAAGATGCAGCTGATAGGGGCCGGAAGTGTCGCCGATCGGCTCGAACTCGTTGTCCTCGATCAGATCGTATATGGCGACCGCCCGCTCGTGCTCGATATCGGGCGTGGAACGGGAAATGGACCCCTCGTCCAATTGAACGGCGACGAGGCGCGCCTTCTTCGCTTCAGCGTTGTCCGGCATTGCCGTCATCACTCGATCCCGTCTTGCATGGCCGCCGGCAGGCGACCGAACCCTTGCCTTCAACACCTAAGGTCAGGACCTATTAAATTGGCGAACATGGTCGGAGCGAATTTGTACGGAGGCTAGGAGCAAAACCGAAGGAAGGCTGAAGCCTTTCAAGGGCTTGCGACGCTGACGCCCGTGCAAATTCGCCCGATCCGAAGGATCGTTCGATCTGACGGCGATCTGCGGCGTCAAGGCTCTCGACCGGGGCGCCAGCCCCGCTCCTCGAGCCTTTCCTGGCATCTCTTGTCATATCAAACGCCATTTTCGTCAATTTAATGGGTCCTGACCCTAGCCCGGCATCCGCGGTCCCGACAAGGGCATCGCGTTCCGCCAGCCGTCAAAGATTGAGGCGGATGGCGACCGAACGCCCGTGGGCGCCGAGGCCCTCCGCCTCCGCCAGCGCGATCGCGGCAGGTCCCAGTTCACGCAGATTCTCCGCCGTGCAGCGCAGGATGGATGTCCGCTTGACAAAATCGAGGACGGACAGGCCGGAGGAAAAACGGGCCGAGCGCGCCGTCGGCAGCACGTGGTTGGAACCGCCGATGTAGTCGCCGATCGCCTCCGGCGTGTAGCGCCCGAGAAAGACGGCGCCGGCATTGCGGATCCGGTCGAACAGCGCATCGGGATCGGCGACCGCGAGTTCGAGGTGCTCCGGCGCGATGGCATCGACAAGGGCCGGCGCCTCGTCCAGGGAACCGACGGTGATCACCGCGCCGAAGTCGGCCCAGCTCGCCCCGGCCACCTCGCCGCGCGGCAATGTCGCAAGCTGGCGTTCGACCGCCGCTTCCACGGCCGAAGCGAAGCCCGCGTCATCGGTGATCAGGATCGACTGGGCGCTGACGTCATGTTCGGCCTGCGACAAGAGGTCGGCGGCGATCCAGTCGGGATCGTTCTCACCGTCCGCCACGACGAGGATCTCGGAGGGACCCGCGATCATGTCGATGCCGACCGTCCCGAAGACGCGCCGCTTGGCGGCCGCGACATAGGCGTTTCCGGGCCCGACGATCTTGGAAACAGGTTTGACGGACGCGGTCCCGAAAGCAAGGGCCGCGATCGCCTGCGCCCCGCCAATCCGGTAGATCTCCGTCACGCCCGCCAGATGCGCCGCGGCAAGCACCAGCGGGTTGAGAACCCCGTCGGGGCTGGGAACGCACATCACCATGCGCGACACGCCGGCAACCCGCGCGGGCACCGCGTTCATCAGCACCGAGGACGGATAGCTTGCCGTGCCGCCCGGGACATAGAGCCCGACCGCCTCGACCGCCGTCCAGCGCGACCCGAGCTCCACGCCGATCGGATCGGTGTAGCGGTCGTCCGCGGGCATCTGCCGGGAGTGATGAGCCGCGATCCGGTCGCGCGCCAGCGTCAGGGCCTCCAGCGTGCGCGCATCGATGCGCGCCAGCGCCTCCTCGATCTCCCGCGGCGTTACCGCAAGCTCGGCCATCGATGCCGCGTCAAGCCGGTCGAAACGTTTCGTGTAGTCGAGAAGCGCGGCATCGCCTCGCGCCTTCACATCCTCGATGATGTCACGAACGACCGCGTCCACGTCGGCCGAAGCCTCGCGCTTGCCCGCAAGAAGAGCATCGAAACTTGCTGTGAAATCGGATGCGCTGGTGGAAAGGCGGATAGCCAATGGTTTTCACTCCGCGAAGAAACCTGTCAGGGACGGCCCCTTCATCCGCGCCACGGATGCAGAGGCAAAGGCATGTCAGTCGAGTTGATGGCTCGGCTGATGGTCCGTTGCCCAGGCGGCGCCGAGATCGGCGAGCTGCGCTTCAATGCATTCCACCGAGAAGGACAACGTGCCCCCTCCGGCGAACAGCAGGTCGATACGGCCGGCCGGCGCGGTGGTGGCCGTGAAGCTGACGGCAAGGAGCGACAGGACGGCATCCTTGGCATCCTGGCGGATGTTCTGCGCCTTCAATTCGCCGGCCCGGGCGAACGACAAGGCGGCGCGGCGGCGCTCTTTCGCATCGCGCGGCCCCTTCTCCTCCTTGTCCCAGGCGAAACGGTTCATCGCCACGACCAGGTGACGGTCGCGCGGATAGTACCTGATGTCGCCAACCTTCAGCACCGCGTCCTGCACCTGCGCGGAAATGACGGCGAGGTCTTCCTCGTCAAGCGCGGCGAGTTTGAGCTGCGGCATCGGCAAGCCACCTCATTGATCGGGTTCGTGTCCGCCCGCCCGGCCCGGGCGGAGGTTCCGCCCTTACCTAATGAATTCGCGCGGCAAAGCAACAGGTGAGTGGCACCGCGTCACCGGACGCACCGAGTGTACCGCAAAACGGCAGGTGAGAACTCAGGCGACGAAACGCAGCGCCTCGGCGGGCATCGGCGGCCCGAACAGGCGTCCGGTTCCCCGCACGCAACCGGCGGCGCGCAGCAAGGCGAGGTGTTCCTCGCTGTCGACCCCGTCGACGCCCACATTCACGCCGAGTGTGCCGGCAACGGAAACCAGCGCCCGCATGACCGTCTCGCCGCGCTCCCCCGCCAGCACGTCGTCCAGTCCGGCGCGGTCCATTCTCAAGGCATCGAAACGGAAACGTCCGAGCAGGCGAAGCGAGGAGGTGTCCGATCCGAAACGGTCGAGGACGAGCCGTGCGCCGACGCTGCGCAAGTCCCGCAGTTGGCGCATCGCATCCGCCGCGTTGACCAGGAAATAACCGTCGGACACCTGCAGGTGCAGCCTTGAGGGGTCGAACGACATCTTCTTGACGGCGGCGGAGACGATGGCCGGCAAGGTTTCCAGGCCAAACTGCCGGACGCTCAGGTCGAGCGCGATCAGGTGGTCGTCCGGCCAGGCTGTGGCACTCTCGACAAGGGACCCGATCAATGCCGAGGTCGACGCCTCGAGCGCGGCGACGTCCTGATGGGCATCGGCGCCCGGCGTCTCCTCCAGTTCCGTGCTACGCCCCCCCACGGCGTGGTATCCCCTCACCTCGGACGTCCGCAGGCAGACGACGGGCTGGAACATGACTTCCGGCATCTCGGGCGATGCAGCCGGTCGACCGGCAAGGGGAGCCGCATGGCGCCGCGAACGCGCACCCAGGGCCTGGTTGTCCGCCAGCCTGTCGGAGGCCCGATAGATCCGGAAGTTGTTTCGCCCCTCGTTCTTGACGGCGTAAAGAGCCGCATCGGCCTTGCGCATCAGATCGCTGATGCTCGCGCCATGCAGCACCGGGGCGATGCCGATGCTTGCCCCGATCCGCACGCCGCTGCCGTCGATGACAAATGGCGGTTCCATCGCAGCAAGTATGCGCCGGGCGATGGTTTCCGCCAGATCCGACGGCCAGGGCATGCCGGACGCGGAGGAAAGCACCACTGCGAATTCGTCTCCCCCCACGCGCCCCACGATGTCGCTGCCGCGCACGCATTGCCCCAGACGTTCGGCCACTTCGCGCAACAGCTGGTCGCCGGCATTGTGACCAAGGGCGTCGTTGACGGGCTTGAACCGGTCAAGATCGATCAGCATGAGAATACCGGCGCATGTCCCGGTCGACGCATCCTGCCCCGGTGGCTCCGGACGCGCGACAAGCTCGCCCAGTTGCTCGTTGAGATAGGTCCGGTTGGCAAGCCCGGTCAGCGTGTCGTGACGGGCAGCATAGAGCACCTGGTTGGCGACGGCCTCGCGCTCGGTGACGTCCTCGTGCGTGCCGACCCAGCCGCCGTCCGGAAGCGGCGCATGGACGGTCGAAACCACGCGGCCTGACCGCAAGTGGAAGAGGGACCTGACCGTGTCCCCGGCCAGCAGCTTGCGCCGCAGTTCCGCGACATAACGGTCGACCTCCTCCCGCGTTTCTCCGCAGGTCCCTTCCGCGAGGACAAGCTCCTCAAGCCGCAAGCCCTGACGGAGGTCCTTCAGATGGCGTTCGAAGAGCCAGACGTAATTGTCGTTCCACAGAAGCAACTGCCCGTTCCTGTCGAAGACGCTCACACCCTGGTTCATGTTTGCCAGAACGGTTTCGAGCTCGTCGGACTTTTCCCGTGCGACCCGCTCCTTCTCGATCAGCCGGCGTTCGATCAGCTTTCGGTCGGTAATGTCCATGAACGTGGACAGCAGCCCGCCGCCGGGAAGGAACGTGCCGCGAATGTCGACGACGGTCCCGTTCGGCCGGCTGCGCTCATAACTGTGAATGTTGCTGCCGAGGATCGCCTCCAGCCGCTCGCGTGTCAGTCGTTCGACATCCCCGGCACCGTATTCGCCACGCTCGGCATTCATGCGGACATAGTCTTCAAGGGACGGCCGGTTCGCCAGATATTCGGGCGTTACATCGAGAAGAACCTCGAAATTTCGGTTCCACCCGGCAACCTTGTGTTCCTCGTCGAAATAAACCACCGCACCGGGGTAGTTCTGGAACACGCCTTCCAGGGTCATGGCCTGGCGCGCCGTCTCGGTGATATCGCCCAACGAGATCACTACACCCGCCTCGGCGCCATCGGCAGGGCTGGCGAACGGCACAGCATTGAGATTGAGCCACCTGAGCCCGCGCCCGCCAGGCAGGTTGAGACCGGCCACCATGTTCGAGAGCCGCGAAGGATCGGCGGCCCCGTCGGCGAGCAGGTTTCCCAGCGGGGCCTGATCGCGCGACTTCTCGACGAAGCAAAGGTCAAGGTCCGACAACCGGGTTCCGGCGAGATCGCTGGTGTCGATGCCGAGCATGACCAGCGCGGCCGGGTTGCAGGAAATCACCGCGCCGTCTCTGTCGACGACAACGACACCTTCGGACAGCGATTCCAGCGTGCTGCGATAAAGCGCCTCTGAATGCTGCAGCCGCAATTCGGCGGTCTTGCGATCAGTGACGTCGCGGATCGCACCGATGATGCGAACGACCTTGCCATCATGAAGGACCGGCCGACCTGCCGTGCGAACCCAGCGTTCGCGCCCGCGGGCGGTCAGAAGCGGCAGTTCCAGAGAGTAGGGAAGCGCGTCTTCGCAAGCGGCGCGGACTGCCTCGCGCAGGACCGGCTGCACTTCGGGCGCAAAAAAACCGAGGGCCTTGCCGAGTTCCGGCACGTAGCTGTCATCAACCTCGTGGAGTGCCCGCGTCTGCTCGCTCCAGGTGAGCGCGCCGCGCTCCAGGTCCAGCTCCCATCCGCCGACGCCCGAAACGCTGGTTGTCTGCGCAATCAACTCCGTTTGCGTCTCGACCAATGCCCGTTGCCGGTTCGTTTCCTCCCGCAGGCGGCCCGCCTCCGCGGCATTCGCATAGGATCCGATCAGCCCTTCCACGGCCGTTGCCAGCCGGCGAAGCTGGTCCATCTGAGCCTGGGAGGGATTTCGGGGCTTCGTGTCGATCACACAGAGGGACCCAAGCACATGCTCGCCGTCCAGCGACAGCGGACACCCTGCGTAGAACCGGACACCGACGGGACCCGTTACCAGGGGACTGTTGGCGAAACGCTCATCGGCCAGCGCGTCGGGTACGACGAGCGGCTCGGATCCGAGTATCGTGTACCGGCAGAAGGCGGCATCTCGATCGGTGCTGTCGATCTCAAGTCCGCAACTCGCCTTGAACCACTGCTCGTCCTCGTTGACCAGCGTCACCAGCGCCACCGGGCAATCGAACAGTGTCGCGGCGACCTCGACGATCGCGTCGAATTCCGGGCTCTTTCCGGAACGCATGATCCCGAGGCGATGCAGCGCCTGAAGGCGGCTCTCCTCGTTTTGCGGCAGCGGATCGGTCGAGAACGAATTCATGAGCACAGTATGCATGGCAAGGAGTAAACGCTTCCAAACAATCACAAGAAAATTCTACTGATTGGAAAAATTCCCTTAACCGTGTCCGAGGCGCGACAGGTTGGCTGAAGTAACGCAGCGACACTTCTACCAGTACACTGCTGCAGGGCTACGCTCTGCTCCCGATCGAGCCTCCCGGCCGGGTTCCGTCCGGAGCCGCTGCGTGCGGACCGCCAGGTCCGTTGCCGGGAACGAAATTTTCGAAGCGGCGCGCACGGATGCAGCCGGCATGCCCGACAGCACCGACCCGCCATCCTTACAGAGCGTCATCTTCCCGGACCCCAGGCTCAAGACTGCGCCGAAAACCGCGTCTGGTCCGGCAACGATCCGCTCAGTAGCCGCCCGAGAGCACGACCGTCTCGCCGGTCATGAAGCTGCAGGCGCCGGATGCCAGGAAGATCGCCGCGCCGACCATCTCCGACGGGTTGCCGGCGCGGCCCATCCAGTTGAGCTCGCGCACATAGGCCTCCCAGCCATCGGGGTCCGCCTGCTTGCGGCCGGCGTTGCGGTCGGTATCGACAAGGCCGGGGGCAAGCGTGTTCAGCAACACACCGTGGCGCGCGTAGTCCCGCGCCTGGCTTTGCACGATGTTGTGCTGGGCCGCCTTGGTCGCCGCATAGGCGGTGACGACCGCCTTCGGCCGCAACTGGTTGATCGAACCGATATTGACGACCCGCCCCCAGCCGCGCGCCGCCATGCGCGGCAGGCAGGCCTGCAGCATTTCTACCGTCGAGCGCAGGTTGACCGACAGTTGCAGGTCAAGATCCTCTTCGGTGAGATGCGCAAGGTCGGCATTGACCTGGGCTGACGCGTTGACCACGAGAATGTCAAGGTGCCCGGCAAGCTCTTCCGCCGCCTCCACCAGCCTGCGCCCGGCACCGCGCTCGCCAAGATCCCCCGACAGCGCCAACGCCTGGCCGCCGTCCCTCTCGATCAGCGCAAGGGTCTCCGCAGTCGAGGCCTCGCTCTGGCCATGCACGATGACGGTCGCGCCGGCCCCGGCCAGACCGAGAGCAATGGCGGCGCCGATCCCCCGGCTCGATCCGGTGACAAGCGCAACGCGGCCCGACAGGCCGAAGACGTCCTGCAACGATGTCATCCTGGCAATCCGGCAGAAGGGTCGAACAGCGTCACCGGCGTTCCGCGCCAACCCGGCCGGCAGGCGAAGAGCCCTCCCGACAGCGGCGCTTCGGACAAGGTCGAGGCCGGCAGGCGTGTGCGCGCACTGGTGATGTAGAGCGTCGCCATGTCGTCGCCGCCGAAGGCGATGCTTGTGGGACGAGGCACCGGCAGGTCGATGCTGCGCTCCAACCGCCCGTCAGGCAGGTAGCGGTTGACCCGCCACCCGTCCCAGATCGCGCACCAGATGCCGCCCTCGGTGTCGACCGCGATACCATCCGGCCGCCCCTCCGCCTCCGGGATCCGGGCGAGCACCCGCCGGTTGGCGAGCACACCCTCGCCCGGCTGGAAGTCATAAGCGTAGATCAGGCCGGGCACGGTATCGACGAAATAGAAGACGCTGTTGTCCGGGCTCCAGGCCATGCCGTTGCCGACCGAGATGCCGCTTTCCTTGCGCGCGACCGTGCCATCGGCGCCGACCCGGTAAAGCGCGCCGCTGGGCTTGCTCGCATCGAGGCGCATGGAGCCGACCCAGATCGCCCCGCCGGGGCCGACCTTGGCATCGTTGAGGCGGTTTTCCTGGATGCCCGCTTCCGGATCGACAAGCGTGTCGAGGCGCCCGCTGGCGAAATCGAGAAACTCGATGCCGTCCTGGGTCGCGGCAACCAGCCGTCCGTCCGCGCAGGGCATGACGGCGCTGACCAGCTTGCCGGTCTCGCAGATCTCGTTGCGACCGCTTTTCGGATCGAAGCGATAGACCGCCGGATGCAGGATATCGACCCAGCAGAGCTTTCGCGTCACGGGGTCCCAGACGGGGGCTTCGCCGAGTTGCGCACCCCAGGGCAACACGCAGGCAAGATCGTCCGGCGTCTGCGACTGCGAGCTGCGCGGGCGGGGCCTGGAGCTGATGGCAATGGCGCCGGCGGCACCGGTGATCCGCCTCGCAGCGGCGATCAACTCCCGGCCGACGGGATGGATATGCGAAGCGTCCAGCCGTGACGAGGGTCCGAGCGTCACGAGCGCACCGATCGGCGTGCCGTCCTTGCCGGCAATCGCGACGGCAACGGAATTCACACCCGCAAGATGTTCCTCGTAGGAGACCGAATAGCCGCGCGCGCGCGTCAGGGTCAGATCCGCCTGCAAGGCCTCGATGCCGGTGATCGTGTGAGCCGTGAAGCGCTCGAGCACGAGACGCTCGAGAAGGGCGCGGGCAAAACCGGGCTCCTGGAATGCGAGCAGCACCTTGCCGGCGGCCGTACAGTGCAGCGGCGCGCGCCGGCCGGTGTCGACCCGCACGCCGAGCCCGTCACCCGAGCGCTCGTCGATATAAAGCACATGCTCGCCGTCCAGCTTGCACAGGGCAACCGTCTCGCCCAGTTCGGCCGACAGGCGCTCAAGTTCGGGCGCGGCTGCCGTCGGCAGGTCGAACGTGTCCCAGACCCGGTGCGAAAGCTCCAGGAAGCGCGGCCCGATCACATAGGTGCCGCGCTCCTCGTTCTGACGCACCAGGCCGAAGGCGATGAGCGTGCGCAGGATCCGCGCGAAGGTCGGCTTGGGCAGGCCCGACTGGCGCAACAGGTCGGCAAAACGCATCGGCGTTTCCGCGTCCGCGACCATGTCGAGAAGCGTCAGCCCCTTGGCGAGCGCGGCCGTGCCCGAGGGCACGTCCTTGCGCAGGGTCGCTAGGCGTGTGTCCGCGTCCGCCACGTCCCCGCCGCCTCCTGCAACATGCGTTCGATCGTCCATTGCGGCCTGAACCCCAGCCT
Source organism: Stappia sp. (assembly GCF_965276915.1). GTDB lineage: Bacteria > Pseudomonadota > Alphaproteobacteria > Rhizobiales > Stappiaceae > Stappia. The sequence continues at coordinate 2,120,031 of NZ_OZ255709.1, read as the reverse complement.
TTCGCGTATCCGTGCGTTCGACGTTTCGTAATCGACCCCGGCGCCCGGCAGGTCAACGGCAACCACCGGCCATCCCGTGATTTCGGCCATGGCCGGCAACAGCTTGCCGAAATCGACGGGATCGGTCGCGCCGAGATTGAAGGTCTCGCCAGCGGCCTTGTCCGACTCAAGCGCAAGCATGAGGCCCGCCACCATATCCCGCGTGTCGGTGATGTGCATCCGGTAGGGGCGCCCGGCTTCGTTGCGCGCCAGCACATGCGCCGGCTCCCCGGGATCGGCGGCGCGCAGCAGATCGGCGACAGCCGAATTGCCCATGCGCTCCTGCTGGCGGATGCGCGGCTGGAGAAAGAAGCGCGGGCCGGAGAAGACGCTGCCGGGATCAAGCAACTCGCTCGCGTCCTGGGTGTGAGAGAAGCGCAGGATCACCGTTTCCATCCGGCCCGCCCTCTGGTGAAAGCGCACAAGCTCCTCGCCGAGCAGCTTGGTCAGACCGTAGGGCGAATTGGCGCGCAGCGGGTGGTCTTCGCTCAGCGGCAGCGAAAGCGGCGCGTTCTCCGGGTAGACCTCGCCGGAGCTGGCAAAGACGAAACGCCCGACGCCGGCCTTCGAGGCCGCGTCGAGCAGAACCCGCGTGCCCTCGACATTGGCGCGGAACATCGCCGCGCGGTCGGCCTCGATCCAGGACATGAAGGCACCCAGATGCAGCACGGCCTCGATGCCGGCAACGGCCCGTTCGCAGGCGTCCGGATCGTCGAAGCTGCCCGTCACCTCGTCGAGAGCGGCGTCGCAAGAGCGCAAGTCGAAGCCGCGGACCTCGTGCCCCGCAGCGGCAAGCGCTGCCACGGCCGAGCGCCCCACCCGCCCGGCGCTGCCGGTTACCAGAATGCGCATCAGCGAAGCGCCTTTTCGGTTGTTGCATCAAAAAGATAAAGATCGGCAGGATCGAAAGAGAGAGCCAGTTCGTCATGCTCGGACATGTGTCCGGTGTGGCTGAGCCGGGCGATCAGTCCCTTGGACTTGTCTTCCTCGCCGTCCTCGCGCGCCACCGTGTGGGGCCCGCCGTCGAAATAGACGTATTTCTCCGAGCCGAGGCTTTCGACAAGGTTCGGCCTCACCTTGAAGGAGGCAGGTCCCGCACCGAGCTTCAGGTGCTCCGGCCGGATGCCGGCGATCACGGCGGAGGCCCCCGCAAGCCGCGCCTCGTCGATCTCGACACGATTGCCGAAGACGTCGAGCCAGGCGCGGCCGCCCTCCCGTTCCACCTCGGCGGACAGGAAATTCATGCCCGGCGAGCCGATGAAACCGGCGACGAAGAGGTTGTCGGGGCGCTGGAACAGCGTGTCCGGATCGGCGATCTGCTGGATCACGCCGTCGCGCATGATCACCACCCGGTCGGCCATCGTCATCGCCTCGATCTGGTCGTGGGTGACATAGACGGTGGTCACGCCGATGCGCTGGTGCAGGGCGCCGATCTCGGCGCGCATGTGTACCCTCAGCTTGGCGTCCAGGTTGGAGAGCGGTTCGTCCATCAGGAAGGCCTGCGGCTGGCGAACGATGGCCCGGCCGAGCGCGACGCGCTGGCGCTGGCCACCGGACAGGTCCTTCGGTCGCCGGTCGAGATATTTCTCCACCTCCAGCGTGCGGGCGACCTCCGCGACCCGCGTCTCGATCTCCGCCGCCGGCATGCCGCGCATCTTCAGCCCGAAGCCGATGTTCTGGCGCACCGTGAGATGGGGATAGAGCGCGTAGTTCTGGAACACCATGGCGATGTCGCGATCGCCGGGGGCCAGGTCCGTCACCTCGCGTTCGCCGAGAAAGATCTCGCCGCCGCTCGCCGGTTCCAGTCCGGCCAGGATCTTCAGCATGGTCGACTTGCCGCAGCCGGACGGGCCGACCAGCACGATGAACTCGCCTTCGGCGATCTCCAGCGAGAAGGGCTTCAGCACCTCCACCGCGCCGTAGCTCTTGTGGACGTTTCGGATCGAGATATTCGCCATGTCTTATTTCTCCGCACCGGCGGTGAGACCACCGACCAGGTAGCGCTCCAGGAACAGGTAGATGAGGATGATCGGCACCGCGACGAAGACGGCCGCGGCCGAAATCTCGTTCCAGTCCGTCGTGTATTCGCCGCGCATCGTGGTGATGCCCAGATTGGCGGTCCAGCTGCCCTGCGCGTTGATCAGGAAGGTGCGGGCATAGGCATAATCCGCCCAGCTGAGCACGAAGGCATAGAGCGCGGTGGCCGCCAGTCCGGGCGTTGCCACCGGAAGCACCACGCGCAGCATCGCCCCCATCGGCGAGCAGCCGTCGACCATCGCCGCCTGTTCAAGCTCGCGCGGGATCGTGTCGAAATAGCCCTTCAGCATCCAGGTGGTGAAAGGGATGATCAGCGTCGAATGGGCGATCACCAGCGTCCACAGGCTGCCGATCATCCCGAAGCTGCGGAAGATCGAGAAGAGCGGAATGACGAGCAGCGTCGCCGGCAGCATCTTCGCCGTCAGGATGAAGAGGCCGAGCGAATGGCCGCCGCGGATGGAAAAACGCGAGAGCGCATAGCCGGCCATCACCGAGACCACCATGGACAGCGCCACGGAGCCGATTGCCGCCAGCATCGAGTTCGCCAGCCACGTCGGGATCGGCCGCTCCTCCCAGACCTTGGCGAAGACCTGCCACTGGGCGTTCTCGGGCCAGAAGCTCGGCGGCAGTTGCGACAGGTCGGCGGAGGTCGACAGCGCGGTGACCAGCAGCCAGTAGACCGGGAACAGGATCAGCGCCGCCAGCAGGATGACAGTGCCGTAGAGCACAAGGCTCTGCATCGGGGTTCGTTTCATCGCCGTTGCCTCAATACATCGCGCGGGTCTCGCGACCCAGCATCAGCAGGCTGGCGACGACGCAGATCACCAGCGTGACCACGCCGACCGCCGACGCATAGCCGAAGTTGAAGAAACCGAAGGCCTGGTCGTAGGTCATGATCGACAGGGTCTGGGTCGATTTCAGCGGCCCGCCCTCGGTCAGCACCTTGATGATCGAGAAATCGCGGAAGACCCAGAGGATGACCAGCACGAGGGTGACGCCGAGCACCGGCATCAGGAGCGGCAGGGTGATCCAGCGGAAACGCTGGAAGACATTGGCGCCATCGACCTTGGCGGCGTTGTAGAAGTCGGCCGGGATCGACTGCAGCCCGGCCAGGGTCATGATCGAGACGAAGGGGAACCCCTTCCAGATCATGGTGATCGCCACGGCCCAGAAGGCGGCGCCCGGCGTGGAAACCCAGGCGACCATGCCGTCGGAGAGGCCGAGGGTGACGAGCAGCCAGCTCATCAGGCCGAAGGAGCTGTCGAAGATCCAGGCGAAGATCACCACCGCGATGACCTCGGGCACCGCCCAGGGCAGCGCCATCGCAAGGCGCGCCAGCGTCCGTCCCCGGAACCGGTTGTTGACGAGAAGCGCCGTGGAGACGCCGGTCACCAGGCTGCCGATCGTGACGACGCAGACGAGCTTCAGCGTCACCCAGCAGGCCATCCAGAACTCCGCCGAGGAGAACAGCTTTTCGTAGTTCGCCAGGGTGAAATCGGCCCGTGGCGCACCGATGCGCGGCAGCTTCACCGCCTGCAGGGACAGGTCGATCGAGATGACCAGCGGGTAGACGATGATCAGCCCGACAAGCAGCACCGCCGGCGCGAGCAGGATATAGCCGAGCAGGTGCTGGCGGCTGGGCCGGGCCAGGTCGAATATCCGGGCGCGTGTCATGCAACCTCCTGCCGCCGGCACTGCGCGGCGGCGTTTCACAGTCTCAAGAAAAGACCGGCCCCTCATGCGAGGAGCCGGTCGTCGCCGCGGGAACTCAGCCCTTCTGGATGGCCTCGGCGCGCGCCTGCATGGTCTTGACGACATCCGCCGGATCGAGATCCTCGATCAGCATCCGCTGCACCTCTTCCTGCACCATCTTGCCGAACTCGTTGTACTGGATCTCCAGTCCGGTCGGGATGCGGTCGACATTGGCCGCCGCGGCCGCCTTCATCGTCTCGATGAGCAGCGGGAAATGCGGCACCTCCTTTTCGACGCCGGAAACGTCTGCTGCCGGGCTCGGCGGCGTGTTCTTGCCGATGGTGGCGTATTTGCGCTGCCATTCGGGCGACATCACCAGCTTGACGAAGTCCCAGACGAGCGCCTTCTCCTCATCGGAGATCTCGCTCGCCATGCCGAGCACGTTGGACGAGCCGCCGACCGGCGGGGTAAAGGGCGGAACCGCGACGACGGTGTCGGCGGCGGCCGCGCCCTTCTGCATCGTGCCGTAGAGCCACGGCCCGTCGAGGCGGAGCGCCACCTTGCCGTCGGCAAAGAGCTTGCGGATGTCGCCGGCCGACATGTCGACCGGGGTCAGGCCTTCCTTGACGACGGTCTTCCAGCGGGTCAGGCCCTCGACCATTTCCGGCGTGTCGATGGTGACCTTGCCGTCGGCATCGGTCCAGTAGGCACCGGCGTCGAGGATGTAGCTCAGCATCTCGGTGAGGTACTGGCCGGCGCCGCCCTTGGTCTCGTGCCCGGTGCCGAACTGGTCGGTGATGCCGTCGCCGTTGAGGTCCTTGGTGGTCTTGCGCGCCACGTCGAGGAACTCGGCATAGCTGGTGGGAACCGCAAGGCCTTCCTTGTCCAGGATCGCCTTGTTGTAGGCCATGATGAACCCGAAATAGTTCAGCATGATGCAGGCGGTCTCGCCGCTCCACACGCACTTGCCCTGGCCGGCCCAGCCGGCCGTGTCGATGCCGTCCTTCTCAAGCCAGGGGCCGAGGTTCTCCATCCAGCCGTTCTCGGCGAAGGACTGGTATTCGAACGAGGCCAGATGCACGATATGCGGCGGCTGGCCGCCGGCAAAGAGCGTCGTCATCGTGTCCGCGTAGGCGGCGCGCTCGACCTTGGTGAACTCGACCGTCACGCCGGGATGGCTTTCCTCGAAGGCGGCGATGGCCGCCTTCCACCAGTCGCCGGTGCCGGCATCGTCCACCTGCCATGAGACGAATTTGAGGGTCGTGTCGGCCAGCGCCGGCGACAACATGGTCGCCGACAGCATGGCGGCAATCGTCGCGGCCTTGACGGATCGTCCGAAGAACTTGGTCATTTGCGTTTCCTCCACTTGGCTTTTTTTAGATCCGCTGCATGAGGCGCAGCGCTTCCTCCGATGGCCTGACCCCAAGCCCCGCACCGGTCGGCAGGCGGTAGGTACCCTCCCTGCAATCCATGTCGCCGGTGAGAAGGCGTCGGTTCGGCTCGAAAATCGAATGCTGGAACTCGTGGCCGATAAGCGTCGGCAGGGCGGCGCTCGCCTGCAGGCTGGCGGCGAGGAATATCCCGGCGCCGATCGTTGCATGCGGCAACACGTCGATGCCGCGCTCGGCGGCAAGCGTCCCGATGCGGGTGAAATTGGTGATCCCCTTGTGCCCCATCTCCGGCTGGACGATGGAAATCCGGCAGCGCTCGACCCGGTGGCGCATGTCCCAGACCGTGCGCCATTCCTCGCCGACGGCGATCGGCACGTCGGTTCCCTTCGACACCTTTTCCAGCGCCGCGATATCCTCGGTGCGCACCGGCGCCTCGGCGAACCACAGCCCGTGCGGTTCCATTGCCCCGATCAGGGCCAGCGCCTCGTCGGCACTCTGGTTCCAGTGCATGTCGGCGGCGATCCGCGCATCCGGCCCGAGAGCCGCACGCAAGCTCTCCATCTCCGCCGCCGGGCCGTCATCGGCCACCGGGGTCGCAAACTTGAAGGCGTTGAAGCCGCGCGCCTGCCAGGACAGGGCTAGCTCGGCGCGGGCGCCAGCAGTCTTTTCCGGCAGGCCGGACACATAGGCGGGAATGATCTTCGACCGGTCGCCGCCGAGAAGCTCCGCAACCGGCTTGCCGGCGATCCGCCCGGCAATGTCCCAAAGCGCGATGTCGATGGCGGCAAGCGCGTCGACATAGAAGCCGCCGGTATAGCCGCGCACACGCATCAGGTCGTAGAGATCGTCGTAAATCGCCGATGGGTCTGACGGGTCCCGCCCGATGGTGAAATCGGTGAGCAGGTCCTTGATGATCTCCGCGACCGCACCGGGCGCCACCAGGCCGTAGGTCTCGCCCCAGCCGGTAACGCCGTCCCGCGTCTCGATGCGCACGAGCACGCTGCGGTCGAAAGTCGGATAGACCGTGCGGTTGCCCCTGCGCACCAGGTAGCCGCGCGCATTGGGTTCCTCGCCCGGTCGCGAGGCTCCCAGATAGGGCGTGTCGCGCGTCTGCATCAGCGCGAAGACCTCGATGGCGCGAACTGCGTCGCTCATCGACGCCCCCCTTCGACCGCCAGCGGCGCGGCGATCAGTCCGAGCTCGGCCAGGTTGGCGTCGATATCGGCGATGGCCGGGGCATCCAGCTCCGGTGTCGGCGCGCGAACAACCGTATTGTCGAGGATGCCGCGCCGGCTCATCACATGCTTCGTCAGGCGCATCCGATAGACCGCCTGGAGCGTCAGCAGCGGCAGGGTCCGCACATAGATCGCGCGCGCCTCGTCGCGGCGACCGGCGCGCCAGGCCCGGTCCATCGCGACATGCTCGTCGACAATCTCGATTGCCGGCATGGCCGCACAGGCCCCGCGCGCATATTCATCCAGGATATAGCGCGCCCCGCCGCCGCCGATGATCCCGGCAAGGGTCTCCGGCCCGTGCGCGACCAGATGGGAGATCGCGGGTCCGGCCGGCAAGGTCTCCTCCTTGATATAGACGACCTGCGGCACCGCCCCGGCGATGCTGACAAGCGCCTCCGGCGAGATGTCCGAGCCGCGCGGCGCCGGCGCGTTCTGAAGCACGATGCGCGCGCCGGGAAGCCCGGCCGCAACCTCGGCCATGAAGGCCGTGACCGCTCCGGCCTCCGGCCCGATCGCCACCGGAGGCTGGATCATCAGGTGATGGACGCCGACCGCCGCCGCCGCGCGTCCGTGCCCGATCACTTCGACGGCCGATCCCGCACTGGCACCGGCAATGATCGGAACGCGACCGCCAACCTCGTCCGCCACGACCGCAAGCAGTTGCGAGCGCTCGGCGCCGTCGAGCTTCTCCACCTCGCTGGCAAACCCCGGGAAGACGACACCATCAACGCCGCAGTCCAGCGCGAAACGCACCAGGCGTCGCATCGCCGATGCATCGACCTCACCCGCCTTGGTGAAAGGGGTCGGAAGAACGGGAAGAATGCCAGCAAGCGCGCTCGTCATCTATATGTCCAATATGTGAGACTATGTTTCATAAATTGACACTATCTTGTTTCCCGAGCTAAGACAAGCATCAATGCTCTCGCGCCACGCCGTGCCCGAAAGGACCCTTCATGCCCTCCATCCCGGAATTGCCCGCAGCCCATGTCGTCGTCGACTGGGGCACCACGTCGTTTCGCGCGGTGCTTCTGTCGGCCGACGGCGCGATACGCGACCGGATCGAGACCGGCGACGGCATCCAGTTCGTCGACAAGGACGCGTTCGAGGCGACACTGCTGCGTCTGCTCGAGCCCTGGCTGGCGGCGGAGGGCGCGCTCGACATCGTGCTCGTCGGCATGGTCACCAGCCGCAACGGATGGATCGAGGTGCCCTATGTCCCCTGCCCCTGCACGCCGGGCGACCTTGCCGGCGGTGCGGTCCGGCGCCGGCTCGTCAACGGGTCTTGCGCGATCCTGCTGCCGGGGATCAACGATCCGGCGCGCAAGCCCTTTCCCGATGTCATGCGCGGAGAGGAAACCCAGATCGTCGGCTTCGGCCTTGAGAAGGACGCGACGATCGTGCTTCCCGGCACGCACAGCAAATGGGCACGTATCGCCGGCGGCCGCATTTCCGGCTTTCGCACCTTCGTGACCGGCGAACTCTACGCGCTGCTTGTCCAGCATTCCTTCATCGCGCGCGCCGCCGGCGCGGCGACCGAAGGCGGATCCTCCACGGCCTTCGAGCGCGGCATCTCCGAAGGCGCAACGGATACGATCGATGGCGAGGCAATGATGTCGCTGATCTTTTCGGCACGCACCGGCATGCTGGCCGGCGAACTCGCCGCCGCCGACATTCGCGACTATGTCTCCGGCCTGCTGATCGCCCAGGAATTCCGTCAGGCTCGGGCCTGCGGCTTCTTCGGGCAAGGCGACCGGATCGGCATTGTCGGCAATGACGGGCTCAACCGGCGTTATGCCGATGTTGCACGCCATTTCGGGCTTGAAGTCGTCGCTGGCAGCGAGCATGCCGCCATCGATGGTGCGCGCGCCATTCTTGCAGCCGGAAAAGGAACCCGCCATGACGCTGCATGACGCCCTTGCTGCCTGCCCGCTCATTGCGATCCTGCGTGGCGTGAAGCCGGACGAAATCCTCGGTGTCGCCGGGACCCTTTATGATGCCGGCTTCCGCGCCATCGAGGTGCCGCTGAACTCGCCCGATCCCTTCGCCAGCATCAAGCGGCTGGCTGGAACCTATGGCGACAGGGCGATGATCGGTGCCGGAACCGTCACCGACCCGGCCGACTGCCGGCGCCTCGCCGAGGCGGGAGGCCGACTGATGGTCGCGCCGAACTACGCACCCGATGTCGTCGAGGAGGCGCAGCGCCTCGGCCTCGTCACACTGCCGGGCGTCGCCACTCCTTCGGAAGCCTTCGCCGCGCTACGCCAGCGGGTCGACGGACTGAAGCTCTTCCCGGCCGACGCCATCGGCATGGCGGCGCTGAAGGCCTGGCGCAGCGTCATGCCGAAGGACGCATTGCTGCTGCCGGTCGGCGGCATCGATGCCGCCTCGATCGCCGACTGGCGCAAGGCCGGCGCCGACGGGTTCGGCATTGGCGGCGCGCTCTATCGGCCCGGCACCGACCTCGACACGCTGGCCAAGACCGCGAAAGATTTCGTCGCCGCCGCGAGAGCCGCCTTTCCCCGGGACTGACCTCCGCCCCAGCCTCCAACTCCGGAGCTTTCATGAGCCGCAAGGCAGACGTGCCGACCGCACCGGTGACGGCGGTCCCACAACGACCGGCGCCGGACGAGAAGCGCGCCCTTGTCGAGGGGCTGTTCGCCGTCGGTGCCGGCGTCATCAACAATGCCTGCGTCAAGCTGCTGGCGACGATGCCGACGAGCCAGCTCATCCTGTTGCGCGCCGCGGGAACCGTGCTGGTCCTGCTGCCGGTGATGATCCGGCGCGGGCTGCGCCGGCCGCCGCCGGCGGTGATCGCGCGGGCCGCCCTCGAGGCGCTGGCCACCGTCTGCCTGATGCACGCGCTGACGCTCGCCTCGCTCAGCTTCATCGCAACCGTGATGATGACGATCCCCATCGGCGTGATGGCGGCGAACTGGGTGCTCGCCGGAGAGCCGCTCAGCCCGCGCGGCCGGGTCCTGCTGCTGATCGGGTTTGCCGGCGCCATGGTCGCGACCGGGCCGGCGCTGGCGGGCAGCGCCAGGGGCGCCATCTTCGCAATCATCTCGGCCGTGTTTTACGTGACGCGCGACCTGGTCACGAGCCGGCGCGCATCGGACGCTTCCAGCCTGGAACTGTCCTTCACCGCCAGCATCGCGACGCTGGTCCTCGCCGTGGCGCTCGGTGCCATCACCGAGTGGCGTCCCCTGCAAGCCGGCGAGAGCGGCATTCTCGCCGCGATGATCGGCTTCTACATCCTCAGCAACCTGCTGATCGCCTCGGCGACGCGGGCACGCCGTTCGACGCTGGTCGCGGCCACGCGCTACTCCGCCGTCCTCTGGGCGGCACTCTTCGATCTCGTCCTCTTTCAGGCCGCCCCGCGCCCGCTGACGCTTGCCGGCGCCGCGCTGATCGCCGTCTGCGGGCTCGGATTGATGTGCACGGAACGACGTCCGTCCTGAGCGGCAACCGCCTCCCAGACCCAGGCGGCAAGATCCGCGGCGTGCGGCGGCAACTCGACGGCAAGGCCGCCACAAAACTCCTGGAAGGCCGGCGCGTTCAAGCGGTTCAGCCCCACCAGAACAGGGATCTCCCTGCCAATTGCTTCAGCAATCAAGTCGCGGAAACCGCGCCCTTCCGCCTCATGCTTGCCGAACTTGTTGATGATCAGGACATCGGCGCCGGCGGCAAGCCGCGCTCCCACGAGACCGACGGCGCTCTCCAGCGCGTCCGGATCGAGCCGGCAGCCGCGCGACGCCTTGCCGAGCGACTGGGAAATGCGGATCACCGGCCCTTCGGGCAGGATCTTCACATCCATGTCGCAGGGACCGTCGTCCGGCCGCTCCGAATTGACCTGGACCGTTCCGCAAACACGCAGGCCATCCACCTGCAACACCTCGGAAAGAGAGGCCATCAACAGGTCCACATCACCGCGCCCCGGCGATATCGCAAATGCAAGTTTCATCAAGAGAACTCCCTATCTTTCGAAAAACTGTACGAATTCGAGCAAATCTCCTTCCGAGATTGACTCGACTTCGGCCGGGATCAGCACAAGCCCGTCAGCCTGGGGCAGCAGCGACACGCGGGCGGAATTGGTCACGTCAGGGCACAGGATCACCTCACGGCCCAATCCGTCGAACCCGGCAAGGCGGGCGAGCCGCAACTCGCAGCGTCCAGGCTTGTGGCTCAGTCTCATCCCGGTCACCACGTGGCGCCGACGGGCGCGGGGCGCCGAAATCCCCGCCAGGCGTTCCAGCAACCGGTTGCCGAACAACATCCAGGTGGTGAAGGCGGCAAGCGGGTTGCCCGGCAGGCCAAGCCAGAAGGCCTTGCCAAGGCGTCCGAACGTCAACGGCTTGCCGGGCTTGATGGCAACGCCGCTGAAGACGGTCTCGCCGCCAAGGCCGCTGATGGCGGGACGAACGAGATCCGCAGCACCGGCCGAGACGCCGCCGCTGGTGACGATGACATCGGCCGTCTCCGACAGACAGGAAAGACGCGCCCTGAGCGGACCCAGCGCATCCCCCTCGTGGCGCGAGACCAGAACCTCGACATCCTCGCGGGAGATGGCCGCCGCCAGCATGGGGGAATTGACATCCCAGATATGAGCCCCCGCAAGCGGATCGCCGGCCGGGCGCAATTCATCGCCGGTGGCAAGGATCACGACACTGAGCTTGCGGCGAACGCGGAGCGATCCCGCACCTGCCGCAGCGGCAGCGGCGATCTCCCGCGGCCCGAGCCGGGTTCCCGCCGCCACGATCACCTGGCCGGGCATCATGTCCTCGCCTGCGGGGCGGATATGGGTGCCGACCTCCGGGCGACGGCGAAGGACCAAGCGGTCGCCCTCGCGCTGCACATGCTCCTGCATGACGACGGTGTCCGTTCTCTTCGGCAAGGGCGCACCGGTCAGCACCTGCACGGCGCTTCCCTCGCGCACCGCGTCGCCCGGGACGTGGCCGGCAGCGATGCAATCGCCAACCGGCAGGACCCAGGGCCCCTCGCCCTCGAGCGTGCCGGCGGCGAGCGCGTATCCGTCCATCGCGGCATTGTCGAAAGGAGGCGACAGGGTGGCGGAAATGACGGGTTCGGCCAGAACACGGCCTCGTGCGTGTTGCAGGGAAACGTGCTCGGTCTCCTCGACCGCAACCGACTTCCCCGCGATCCGGGCGAGCGCCCCGTCGAGTGACAGGAGACCGTCGCCAACCTCATCCTCGCCGCAGCCGCATCCTGGTCGTTCGAGACGATGCACGGTCTTCATGACCTAACCTCCGGAGTGAAATGATCTTGCGCAACCGTGCAGTCGAGGTTGCGCAAAAGCCCGTCGTTGAGCCCGTAGATCAGGCCGTGGACATTGATGTTCCCGCCGCGTGCCCAGGCGCGTTGCAGGATCGGCGTTTCCGATACCCGCCGGACACCCTCGATGACATTGAGCTCGGCCAGCCGGTCACGCCGGTCCTCGACGGACCGGGCCCGGGCAAGATCGATCGCATAGGCCCGCGCAAGACGACGGATCGGTTCGAGCCAATGGTCGGCGAGCCCGTGCGGAAGGCCTTCCGTCGCGGCCCTGACGCCGCCGCAGCCATAGTGCCCGCAGACGATGATCTCGCGGATACCGAGCGTGTCGACCGCGAATTCCAGCGCGCTCAGAAGGTTCATGTCCGAGGAATGCACCACGTTGGCGACGTTGCGATGGACGAAGACCTCGCCGGGATCGAGACCGGCCACCACGTTGGCCGGCACCCGGCTGTCGGAGCATCCGATCCAGAAGAACTCCGGCGACTGGCGGATGGCCAGCCGCGCGAAATAACCCGGCTCCTGTGCGTTGCGCTGCGCCGACCATTCGCCGTTTCGCCTGAGCAGGTCACTGAGCATGCAGAACCTCCGAAAACGGGACCAGGGCGTCGCGTCAGGCAGTCCGGGTGGAAAGATCGACACCCGAAATCTCCGCCGAAGCCACGAGATCCGCGACAAAGGCCCGGGCGGCGCGTGCCCAGGACGCCTTTTCCATGGCGGCCGCGATCTTGGGACGAACGGCCTCGTAGGGAAGCACCTGCCCTTCGGCCAGCGCATCGAGACGGATCACGTGATAGCCGTGCCGTGTTGCCACCGGCTCCGCCGTGACCTCGCCGTCGCCAAGAAGGCGCAACGCCGTCTCGAATTCCGGCACGGTGTCGCCCGGGCCAAGCTGGCCGAGGGTGCCGCCACTGGATCGCGATCCGCAGTCGCTTGCGCGCGCGGCGAGCCTTGCGAAGCCGGACGGATCGGCCAGCGCCTCGGCACAAAGCCGGCGTGCCCGGTCGCGCGCGATCGCCGCGCCCGTCTTGTCTCCCGGCTCGCAAGCGCACAGGATATGCGACACTTCCCACAGCGGCGGCGACCTGAAGCGCGAGGGGTCGCGCTGCCATTCCTGGCGGACTGCCGCGTCCTCGGACGGGGTAGCCTCGACGACCAGGTCCAGCAGCGCCCGGATACGCGCCTCCTCGTCCGTCTCGTAGCGCCCGGGGCCGACCTCACGCCGCTCCGTGACGATCTCCCGCCGGGCCGCTTCCTGCAGCAGCAGGGTGCGGATGGCGAGCGCCTCGGCGGCGCGCTGCCAGGCGGCGCGCGGCGAGCCGTCCCGGACAGGATGGTTTTGCGCTTCCGTGCCGATCGCCGCGACCGGCAGATGTTCGCCATTGACGACAATCTCGCGCATGAACGGCTCGGCCGCCGTTTCCTGTCCTTCCACCGCGACGCCCTTCACGGCGATCACTGTTCGACGGGCATTGGCCATGTTCTTTCTCCGAAGGTTCGGGCGGCTGCAAGTCCATGCAACCGCACCCGTGTCGAGACCGTTTCAGGACTGGCGCGTACCGCGCCCGGCAAGCGGCGTCTGCCGCCGGGAGCGGACGATCTGGTAGCCCGGCCGCAGCAGGTAGCGCAGCGGCGCCGACAGCATGTGGACGAGCCGGGTGAAGGGAAACAGCAGGAAGATCGTCAGGCCGAGCGCCAGATGCAGCTTGAAGATCGGCGAGACGTCGGCGATATGCGCGGCCGCGTCCTTCTGGAAGGTGAAGATCCCCTGCGCCCAGGCCATGAATTTTGTCATCTCGTGGCCGTCGAGATGCTGCAGCGAGACGACGATGGTCGCCAGGCCCAGCACCAGTTGGGCAAGCAGCAGCGCCAGAATGCCTATATCGGCGAAGCTGGACGTCTTGCGAATGCGGGGATCGGTCCAGCGCCGGTGGAACAGCATGCCGCCGCCAATCAGAGCCATCACGCCCGCAATGCCGCCGCCGACGACGGCAAGAAGCTGCTTGGCGCCATGGCTGATGCCGAGCATGTCGAACACCCAGATCGGCGTCAGCAGGCCGAAGAGATGTCCGAAGAAGATCACCAGCACCCCCACATGGAACAGCACCGAACCAATGACGAACTGGCGCCTGCGCAGGAGCTGCGACGATGACGATTTCCAGGTGAAGGGGTCACGCTCGTAGCGCGCGATCGAACCGATCGCGAGCACCGACAGCGCGATATAGGGATAGATACCGAACACGAAATTGTGCATCTCGACCTCCATCATTCAGCCGCGTGGCCGTGAGCGAGCGGAACGGAAACGGGTGTGTCCATGCGCGCCAGCATGTCGCGCACCTGCGGGCATCCGGCATTGGGATCGGGACCGAAGGTCACTTCGCTCTCCTCCCAGACACGATCGAGCGCCTCAAGGTCGGAAGGATCGATCTCCGGTTCGGCCAGAAGCCCGGCAAGCGCCGTGTCGTCCGGACGCGCGTCGGCGAGTTGTCCCAGGGTTTCGAAGGCCGCCGCATAGGCGCTTTCGCGCCGTTGCAGACGCTGACGCAAGGCCTCAAGGATATGGGCGGCATCGGCGAGAATATCGGTCGCCTCCTCCGCCGGCCGGTTCGACAGAAACTCCAGCAGCACCGGCAGGTGATCCGGCAGCTCGGTTGTCGCGGGCTCAAAGCCTGCGGCACGATAGGTCTCCAGCAGCGAGACCATCGCCCCGCCACGGTCGCGGCTCTCGCCGTGAACATGCTCGAACAGGTTCAGCGACAAGGAACGGGAGCGATCGAACAGGCCGACATAGGCTTCCTGCAGATCGTAGATATCGCCCGTGGCGAGCATGTCGCAGAGATCGCGCATGCCGCGTCGCGCCAGCGCCGTGAGCCTTGTCTCGGCGGCAAAGACCGCCGAGATCTCGGGCATGGCGCGCTGCAGTTCCTCGCCCGGATAGCTGAGCACCAGGGACAGGGCTTTCATCGAGCGGTCCATCACATCACCTCCGTCGGCATCTTCAGCGGCCGCTTCTTGCCGCCGAACAGCGACGCCTGGCTGGTTCCCGACGAGCAGCCATTGCCGTCGGTGAAGCCGCAACCACCCTTGAGGTCATAGGCTTCCTCGACCTGTTCGCGATGGGTCGTCGGGATGACGAAGCGGTCTTCGTAGTCGGCAAGCGCCATGATCTTGTACATGTCCTCGATCATCCGCCCGGTGAGGCCGACACGCTCGGCGATGCCCTCGTCGAGCTCGCCCTCGATGGTCTTGGCGCGCATGTAGGCGCGCATCGCCAGCATCCGCTCAAGCGCCTGCACCACCGGCCCCTCGTCGCCCGCCGTCAGCATGTTGGCGAGATACTTCACCGGAATGCGCAGCGAGCGCACGTCAGGCATGGCGCCGTCGACGCCGATCTTGCCGGCTTGGGCGGCGTTCTGGATCGGCGAGAGCGGCGGGATGTACCAGACCATCGGCAGCGTCCGGTATTCGGGATGCAGCGGAAAGGCGACCTTCCACTCCATCGCCATCTTCCAGATCGGACTTTCCCGCGCGGCGCGGATCCAGTCCTCGGGGATGCCGTCGGCGCGCGCCGCCTCGATCACCGCCGGATCCTTGGGGTCGAGGAAGATGCCGAGCTGCGCGTCGTAGAGATCCATCGGGTTCTCGACGCTTGCCGCTTCCTCGATCCGGTCGGCGTCATAGAGGATGACGCCGAGATAGCGGATGCGCCCGACGCAGGTCTCCGAACAGACGGTCGGATTGCCGCTCTCGATACGCGGATAGCAAAGCGTGCACTTCTCCGACTTTCCGGTCGACCAGTTGTAATAGACCTTCTTGTAGGGGCAGCCGGACACGCACATCCGCCAGCCGCGGCACTTCTCCTGGTCGATCAGGACGATGCCGTCCTCCTCGCGCTTGTAGATCGCACCCGACGGGCAGCTCGCCGCGCAGGTCGGGTTGATGCAGTGCTCGCAGAGCCGGGGGAGATACATCATGAAGGTGTTCTCGTATTCCCCGTAGATCTCCTTCTGGATGCCTTCGAAGTTGTAGTCCTCGCCGCGCTTGGCGAACTCGCCGCCGAGGATCTCCTCCCAGTTCGGCCCCTTCTCGATCTTCTCCATCCGCTCGCCGGTGATCACCGAACGCGGACGCGCCGTCGGGAAGGCCTTCATCTCCGGCGCCGACTTCAGATGGTCGTAGTCGAAGTCGAAAGGCTCGTAGTAGTCGTCGATCTCGGGCAGGTCCGGATTGGCGAAGATGTTCGCCAGGATCCGCCACTTGGAGCCCTGCTTCGGCCGCAGCTTGCCGGAGCGCGTGCGCTCCCAGCCACCGTTCCAGCGCTTCTGGTTCTCCCAGTCGGTGGGATAGCCGGTGCCGGGCTTGGTCTCGACATTGTTGAACCAGGCGTATTCAACGCCCTCGCGGCTGGTCCACACGTTCTTGCAGGTTACCGAGCAGGTGTGGCAGCCGATGCATTTGTCGAGGTTGAGCACCATGCCGATCTGTGCGCGCACTTTCATTGGGCGGCCTCCTCGTGGCTTGCGTCTGCGGACGCGGGCTCATCGAGCCAGTCGACCTTGCGCATCTTTCTCAGGACGATGAATTCATCGCGGTTGGAGCCGACGGTTCCGTAGTAGTTGAAACCGTAGGATTGGTGGGCGTAGCCGCCGATCATGTGGGTCGGCTTGAGCACGGCGCGGGTGACCGAATTGTGGATGCCGCCGCGCAGGCCGGTCTTCTCCGAGCCCGGCGTGTTCACGATCTTCTCCTGTGCGTGATACATGAAGATCGTGCCGTCCTTGATGCGCTGCGAGACGACCGCACGCGCGGTCAGCGCACCGTTGGCGTTGTAGGCCTCGACCCAGTCATTGTCCTCGATCCCGGCCCGCTTCGCGTCCGTCTCGCTGATCCACACCACCGGGCCGCCGCGGTTGAGCGTCAGCATCAAGAGGTTGTCCGAATAGGTGGAGTGGATGCCCCATTTCTGGTGCGGGGTGATGAAGTTGAGCACCAGGTGCGGCTCGCCGTCGCGCGCATCCGTGTTGATGCGCCCGGTGACGGTCTTCAGGTCGACCGGCGGCCGGTAGGAGACCAGGCCCTCGCCGAAGGCCCGCATCCACAGATGGTCCTGATAGAGCTGCTGGCGGCCGGTCAGCGTGCGCCAGGGGATCAGTTCGTGGACGTTGGTGTAGCCGGCATTGTAGCAGACCGTCTCGCTCTCGATCCCCGACCAGGTCGGCGAGGAGATGATCTTGCGCGGTTGAGCGGCGATGTCGCGGAAGCGGATCTTCTCGTCTTCCTTGGGCAGTGCCAGATGGGTGTGGTCGCGGCCCGTGAAGTCCGACAACGCCTGCCAGGCCTTGACCGCCACCTCGCCGTTGGTTTCCGGCGCAAGCATGAGGATGACCTCGCTCGCGTCGATGTCGGTGACGATGCGGGCGCAGCCCTTGGCCGGGCCTTCCTCCCACACGCCGTTGAGGTCGCGCAGGTGCTGGACCTCGTGACCCGTCTTCCAGGCAATGCCCTTGCCGCCGTTGCCGACCTTGTCCATCAGCGGGCCGAGGGCGACGAAGCGGTCATACAGCGCCGGATAGTCCCGCTCGACGGCAATGAAGGCCGGCGCCGTCTTGCCCGGGATCAGGTCGCATTCGCCCTTCTTCCAGTCCTTCACCTGGTCCTGTGCGATCTCGGCCGGCGTGTCGTGCAGGATCGGCAGCGCGACGATGTCGGTCTCGCGGCCAAGCACCTCCGGCGCGACCTGCTGGAACTTGGCGGCGATCGCCTTGAAGATTTCCCAGTCCGACTTGCTCTCGTAGGCCGGATCCACCGCCGCCTGCAGCGGGTGGATGAAAGGATGCATGTCGGAGGTGTTGAGGTCGTTCTTCTCGTACCAGCTGGCCGTCGGCAGGACGATGTCGGAATAGACCGCGGTGGTCGACATGCGGAAGTCGATGCAGACCAGCAGGTCGAGCTTGCCGCGCGGTGCCTCGTCGTGCCAGCGCGCTTCCTTGGGAAGCGGGCGCCCCTCCTCCTTCAGGTCACCGCCCAGGACGCCGTGATCGGTGCCGAGCAGGTGCTTGAGGAAATATTCGTGCCCCTTGCCGGACGAGCCGAGCAGGTTGGAGCGCCAGACGAAGAGATTGCGCGGCCAGTTCTCCGGCGCATCCGGATCCTCGCAGGACATCTCGAGCTCGCCGGACTTCAGGCCGCGCGCGACATAGTCCTTGATCTCGACGCCGGCCTCCTTTGCGGCGCGGGCAACGTCGAGCGGGTTCTGCTTCAGTTGCGGCGCGGACGGCAGCCAACCCATCCGCTCGGCGCGGATGTTGTAGTCGATCATGCTTGCGTCCCAGTCGCCCTCGGGCGCCGTCGGCGACAGGATCTCGCTCGCCTCCAGCGTCTCGTAGCGCCACTGATCGGTATGGGCGTACCATGCGGAGGTGGAGTTCATGTGGCGCGGCGGGCGGCCCCAGTCGAGCGCGAAGGCGAGCGGCGCCCAGCCGGTCTGCGGCCGGAGCTTTTCCTGGCCGACATAGTGGGCCCAGCCGCCGCCGGACTGGCCGATGCAACCGCACATCACCAGCATGTTGATGACGCCGCGATAGTTCATGTCCATGTGGTACCAATGGTTCATCGCCGCGCCGATGATGACCATGGACTTACCCTTGGTCTTTTCCGCGTTGGAGGCGAATTCCCGCGCCACATGGGCGATCTTGTCGGCCGGCACGCCGGTGATCTTCTCCGCCCAGGCGGGTGTGCCGGGGCAGTCGTCGGCGTAGTCGCTCGCCACCCAGTCGCCACCAAGACCCCGGTCGAGGCCGTAATTGGCGCAAAGCAGGTCGAACACCGTGGCGACCGCGACCTCGCCATCGGCGGTCTGCACCCGTTTTACCGGCACGTTGCGGGTGAGGATGTCGGGACGCGTGTCGCCGGTGGTGAAGGCCTCGCTCGCCGCACCGCCGAAATAGGGGAAATCGACGCCGACGACGTCGTCGCGGTCCTCTTCGCCGATGAAAGTCAGCTTCAGCCGCGTCTCGGCCGCGCCGGCACGTTCCTCAAGGTTCCAGGTGCCCTTCTCGCCCCAGCGGTAGCCGATGGCGCCGTTGGGGGCGACGAGCGAACCGGAACTCTCGTCGTAGGCGACGGTCTTCCACTCGGGATTGTTGGCCTCGCCGAGCTTGCCGTCGAGATCGTCGGCGCGCAGGAAGCGGCCCGGGACCAGCCGCCCGTCGCGCGCCTCCAGCCGCACCAGCATCGGCATGTCGGAATATTGGCGGCAGTAGTCCTCGAAATACTCCGCCTGCCGGTCGAGATGGAACTCGCGCAGGATGACGTGGCCGAACGCCATGCCCAGCGCCGCGTCGGTGCCCTGCTTGACGTTGAGCCACACGTCGCCGAACTTCGCCGCTTCCGAATAGTCGGGACAGATGACGGCCGACTTGGTGCCGCGATACCGCGCCTCGGTGTAGAAATGCGCGTCCGGCGTGCGGGTCTGGGGAACGTTCGATCCCCACAGCAGCAGGTAACCGGCATTGTACCAGTCGGCCGATTCCGGCACGTCCGTCTGCTCGCCCCAGGTCATGGGCGAGGCCGGCGGCAGGTCGCAATACCAGTCGTAGAACGACATGCAGACGCCGCCGAGCAGGCTCAGGTAGCGGGAGCCCGCGGCATAGCTGACCATCGACATGGCCGGGATCGGCGAGAAGCCGAAGACCCGGTCGGGACCATACTTGCGGGTCGTGTAGGCATTGGCTGCGGCGACCAACTCCGTCGCCTCGTCCCAGCTCGCCCGCACGAAACCGCCCTTGCCCCGGTTCTCGACATAGGAGGCGCGCAGCACGGGATCGTTCTGCAGGCGCGTCCAGGCGGCGACCGGGCTCATCGTGCGGCGCATCTCGCGCCAGATCCTCATCAACCGGCCGCGCACCAGCGGGTTCTTCACCCGGTTGGCGGAATAGAGATACCAGCTGTAGCTGGCGCCGCGGGCGCAACCGCGCGGCTCGTGGTTGGGAAGATCGGGGCGGGTGCGGGGATAGTCGGTCTGCTGGGTCTCCCAGGTGACGATCCCCGACTTGACGTAGATTTTCCAGCTGCACGAGCCGGTGCAGTTCACGCCGTGGGTGGAGCGCACGATCTTGTCGTGGCGCCAGCGGTTCCGGTAGGTCTCCTCCCAGTCGCGGTTTTCACGCGTGACCTGGCCGTGGCCGTTGGAGAACCTCTCCAGTTCCTTCGACTGGAAGAAGTTCAGTCTGTCGAGCAGATGGCTCATGGTCCGGTCCTTTCTATTCGGCGGGCTGGGCGGTGGCGGCCGCTGCGCGGCCACGTTCGATGTCGTGCAGGAGGCCGCCCGGGCGCGTGTACCAGGCCCAGGTGATGACGAGGCAGATCACGTAGAAGCCGAGGAAGCCCCAGAGCGCGGCCACGGGAGCTCCGGTCATGGCGATCGAGGTGCCGTAGGCCTTGGGGATGAAGAAGGCGCCGTAAGCGGCGATCGCGCTGGTGAAGGCGATGATCGCGGCGCTCTCGCGCTCCGCCTGCTTGCGGCTCGCGGCCGCGTCCAGCTCCGGCATCAGGCGCGGGATCTCCCGGCCCATGATCGCGGGGATCATCTGGAAGGTGGAGGCATTGCCGATGCCGGTCAGCAGGAACAGCGCCATGAACGCCGCGAAGAAACCCTCGAAGCTGCCCGCACCGATCGAGGCGATAACGCCGAAGACCGCCAGGATCATGCCGGCGAAAACCCAGACGGTGACCCGTCCGCCGCCGAAGCGATCGCTGACCCAGCCCGTTGCCGCGCGTGACAGCGCACCGACAAGCGGACCCAGGAACACATACTGGAGAGCGTTCACTTCCGGGAACTGCAGCTTGGTGAGCAGCGGGAAGCCCGCCGAGTAGCCGATGAAGCTGCCGAATGTGCCGGTGTAGAGAATGCACATCAGCCAGTTGTGCTTGCGGCCGAAGATCACCGCCTGCTCGCGGAAGCTCGCCTTGGCGTCGGCGATGTCGTTCATGCCGATCCAGGCGGCGGCGGTCGCCATCAGGATCAGCGGAACCCAGACGAAGCCGGCGTTCTGCATCCACAGGCGCCCGCCGTCGGACATGACCTGCGGCTCGCCGGCAAGGGCGCCGAAGACGCCCGCCGTGATGACCAGCGGCACCAGGAACTGCATCACCGAGACGCCCAAGTTGCCAAGCCCGGCATTGAGCGCCAGCGCGTTGCCCTTCTCCGCCTTGGGGAAGAAATAGGCGATGTTGGCCATCGAGGAGGCGAAGTTGCCGCCACCGAAGCCGCACAGCAGCGCCAGGGTGAGGAAGATCAGGTACGGAGTGTCAGGGTTCTGCACCGCATAGCCGATGCCGAGCGCCGGCAGGAGCAGCGAAGCGGTCGAAAGCGTCGTCCACAAGCGGCCACCGAAGATCGGCACCATGAAGCTGTAGAAGATGCGCAGCGTCGCGCCCGACAGGCCCGGCAGCGCCGCCAGCCAGAACAGTTCTCCGGGCGTGAAGTCGAACCCGATGGCGGGAAGCCGGGCGACGACGACCGACCAGACCATCCAGACCGAGAAAGCCAGAAGCAGCGACGGGATCGAGATCCACAGGTTGCGGCGCGCGACATGGCGGCCCGTCCCTTCCCAGAAGCCCTTGTCCTCCGGCCGCCAGTCGTCGAGCATGCGCGGCATCGCGGTCTTCTCGGGATGGTGGATCGGCTGCATCTCGGGCAGTTGCGGCAGGGCATCCAGCGCCTCGCCGTGGGCTGCCCGCTCCATCGCGCGGACCGACAGGTGCATCCACGCAAGCGAGACCGCGACGACGCCGAAGAGCAGCGCGAAACAGCTCGTATAAATGCCGCTCAAATCGAGCAGCGCGCCGAAGGCGATGGGCAGGACGAAACCGCCAAGGCCGCCGATCATGCCGACGAGACCGCCGACCGCGCCGACGTGATTGGGATAATAGACGGGGATGTGCTTGAAGACGGCCGCCTTGCCGAGGCTCATGAAGAAGCCGAGGGCGAAGAGCGTGCCAACGAAGGGCCACAGGCCCATTTCCGTGGTGAAGGAGATCAACCCGTCCTTGCCGCGAATGACATAGTCGGTCGGCGGGTAGGAGAGCATGAACAGCAGCACGAGGCTGAAGCCGAAGGTCCAGTACATTACCGAACGGGCACCGAAACGGTCCGACAGATGACCGCCATAGGCGCGGAACAGGGAGGCCGACAGCGAGAAGGCCGCGGCGCTCATGCCGGCGGTTCTCACGTCGACGCCATACACGTCGATCAGGTAGTGCGGCATCCACAAGGCCAGCGCGACGAAAGCGCCGAAGACGAAAAAGTAGTAGAGCGAGAAGCGCCAGACTTGGAGGTTTTTCAGCGGCGCGAACTGCTGTGCAAGGCTCGGCGACTTGATGCCGCTGCGGCGGCGCTCGATGAGTTCCGGATCGTCCTTGGCGAAGATGAAGAAGAGAACGCCGACGATGGCAAGGCCGATCGCCCAGGCGTAGGCGACGCCATGCCAGCCATAGGCGACCATGACGAAGGGCGCGACGAACTTGGTCACCGCCGCACCGACATTGCCGGCGCCGAAGATGCCCAGCGCCGTGCCCTGACGGCCGGCATCATACCAGCGCGAGACATAGGCAACGCCGATGATGAAGGAGCCGCCCGCAAGGCCGATGCCGAGTGCGGCGACCAGGTACATCGTGTAGGAATGGGCCAGTGTCAGCGCCCAAGTGGCCAGCGCCGTCAGTATCATCTGCGCCGAGAAGACAAGGCGGCCGCCGTATTTCTCGGTCCAGACACCGAGGAAAAGGCGTGTGACGGAGCCGGTCAGGATCGGGGTCGCGACGAGAAGTCCGAACTGGGTGTCCGTCAGCCCGAGCTCGTCCTTGATCGCCACGCCGATGATGGAGAAAATCGTCCAGACCGCGAAACAGGCGGTGAACGCGATTGTGCTCAGTGCCAGCGCGCGATTTTGTTCGGCGGGTCTGACGCTGTCAGTGGTTTGCATGTCGATGCCTCCAGGCGGATGCGCTTCGCTCGAGCCAAAAGCTCAGGCGCCAACACAGCAGGAGGCGGGTGTGCCGAACTTGATCCAAGTCAAGAAACACGTAAAAGTCTTTTGAAATAAATGGCTTATAGAAAAATGTCAGCTCATCGGCGCAACCCGTGCAATTCGTCGATCAACATAGAATTCATATTATTCTGATGTTTTTTGTTTCTTCTCTTGATAAATATCAAGAGAAGAAACACGACCGCAGTCGGCAGGCCGCGACGGGCAAGGGTGGGCAATGAGAACCAGTGACATTCCGGAGGTCCGCAGTCTCCCCCTGTTCAGCAACATGAGCGACGACAGTTTCGGTGCGCTCATGCGGGCGGCCTATGTCCAGACCTTCCCCCCGCATGTCGAAATCGTTTCCGAGGGCGATGCCTGCGACTTCCTGCATATCGTGGTGGACGGCAGCGTCGAGCTCTTCGCCAGTTGGAACGGTCGCGAGACGAGCATGGCGATCGTCCAGCCGGTGAACGCCTTCATTCTTGCCGCAACGATCCGCGACGCGCCTTATCTCATGTCGGCGCGCACCATCGAGAAGACCCGCATGGTGCTGGTCCCCTCGACGGATGTGCGCGCGGTCTTCGACACGGACAACGCCTTCGCCCGCGCCGTCGTCGCGGAACTCGCCCAGGCCTACCGGGCGGTTGTGAAAGGCAAGAAGAACCTCAAGCTGCGCACTTCGATCGAGCGGCTGGCCAATTACCTGCTGCGCATGCGCGCGGTCTCCGGCGGAGGCCCGGAGTTCGAACTCGACATGGAGAAGCGCCGGCTGGCATCGCTGCTGGGCATGACGCCGGAAAACCTGTCGCGGGCGATCCGGGCCCTGCAGCCCTATGGCGTCGAGGTCGACAACAGCCGGGTGCGGATAGACAATCCCGACGAGCTTGTCCGCCTGGCAAAGCCGACACCGCTGATCGACGACCCCGAGCATTGAGACCGACCGGGTTGGTCAGGGGAGCGGGTTGACGCCGATTAGATAGGGGTGGAGCGCGATCAGGCCGAGATAAAGGCAAAGCCCGGCGACGAGACGCAAGGCGAGCGCCTTTGCGGAGACCGGCCCCGGCAGCAGGGGCGACGCCGCGACCGCATCCGACAGCGACTGCCATCCGGCGCCCATTTCACGCTGGCGGCGCCGGTCGACGATCTTCATCCCGGCAAGCGCGAAGGCGGCGAACGTTCCGAAAAGCAGCGCGTGGGCAAGATCGCCATTGGCGATGACATGCGCCGCCGCCCACAGCGCCATCGCGGCAAGCAGCGGATGACGGCACCAGCGGGCAAGCCCTGGATGCGCGGGATCGAAGGTTTCGTTCGCCCGGCCACCGAAGGAGAACGGGTTGGGACGGGCGATCGCCAGCGCGACAATCAGGCAGGCCGGCAGCATCGCCAGTGCCGGCACATGCATCTGCCAGGCCTGCCAGGGCCACAGTGCCACGTAGGGCGCGCGCCCGGCAGCGCCGATCAACCATGCCAGCACGGCGATCGACAGAGCCGAATAGGCGATCAGGAAGGCGGGGCGGCCGATCAGGCCCTCGACCCGGCTCCGCACGACAGGGCGCAACGGCAGCGAATGACTGACAAAGAACACCGCGAAGGCAATCGCCAGCTCCGCCCAGGCCATGCTCACACGGTCTTCCGGTAGCGCGCCAGCAAGGGGCCGTAGAGCACGGCGAAACCGGCAAATGCCGAGATCCATGTGAGGGCGGACAGCACGTAGAGCATCTCCGCCTGGGCCGGTGACAGGCCGGCCAGCACACGCATCAGGACCGAGCAGATCAGCAGCAGATACACAAGCGCCGTTCCCGGGCCGGCGGCAAGCGCCTGTCCGGTATGACCAAGGGTGGCGCGCGTCATCACAGCGAGCGTCATGACGCCGATGGCGCCGGCAAGCCACAGGTGCTGCGCGGCGGCGGTGCCAAGCATCCCGGGGAACAGGATGGCCGTGCCGAGCGCCAGCGCCCCGGCCGGAACGAAGCCGTAGCCGGCGTGCAGGATCCAGACGAGCGGTTCGGCGCCGGTGCGCGCACCGGCCCAGCGCGACAGGCGGAGCGCGTGGAGCGCCCCCGCCGCCATCAATGCAATGCCCGTCGACACCCCCTCGGGCATCACCACCCACAGCGCGAGCGCGACAAACAGGGCCAGAAGGGCCGCCTTGTCAAATCGCCCGAGCGGGCGCGGCAAGCGGGTCTCGCCACGCTTCACCAGCCAGTTGCGGGTGAAGGAGGGCACGATCCGGCCCCCGATGACGGCAATCATCAGCACCGCCGCGGCAAGTCCCAGCCGCAAGCCCGACCCTTGCGCCGCATACTCCCCGCGCGCCGCATCCAGATGGAAAAGCAGATTTCCGGCGATCATGAGGGCGAGCATTGCAAGCACAACAAGGTTCCGCCAGTTCCGTCCGGCGACAAGCTCGCGCAGGATCGCGCCCGCAAGTACCACCTGAAAGGCGAGGTCGACCGCCGCGACCAGGCTTGCCGGAAGTCCGGCCGATACGGCGACCACGATCCGTCCGGAAAGCCAGAGCGTGAAAAGACCGGCGAGCGGCCATCCGACCAGGGGCAGACGGCCCGTCCAGTTGGGCACCGCCGTCAGCAGAAAACCGGCGATCACGGCGCCGAGATAGCCGAACAGGAATTCGTGGGCATGCCAGGAGACCGGGTCGAAGGCGGTTGGCAGGGACAGCCGTCCCGCGAGCATGGGGATCCAGGCCGCCATCGCCAGCGCGGCAAAAACGGCACTGCCCAGGAAGAAGGGGCGGAAACCGTATGTGAGGATCGCAAGGCCCTTCCATGCCCGCATCCGCTCCGCGCTCGTCGCCATTGCCATCGCGCCCTCGCTTGTGTTGGCCTAACCGCGCCGGGTCTCTCGCCACGGCCACCGGCACCATCGGTGAATACGTATTTGAAATACCAATTAACAGATGTTATTACGCATCTCAAATACCAATTCAGGAGCGCGACATTGCGCCTCACATCCTTCACCGACTATGGCTTCCGCGCGCTCATGCGCATGGCCGGCGAACCGGGGCGTGCCTTTTCCACGTCCGAGCTTGCGACAGACCTGCGCATTTCGCGCAATCACCTGGCCAAGGTCATCTCGCGGCTGGCGCGGGCCGGCATCCTTTCAACGCGTCGGGGCGGCGCCGGCGGCGCCGTTCTGGCGCGCCCGGCCGAAGAGATCCGGCTTGGCGACATCGCCCGCATCCTGGAGGCCGACCAGGCGCTGGTCGAATGTTTCGCCGGCGATGCCAGCGCCTGCACGCTGGTGCAGGGATGCCGCCTGAAATCGCGTCTGGCAGCGGCGGAAAACGCGTTCCTCGCCGAACTCGACCGCAGCACGCTTGCCGATTGCGCCTACCCGCCCTGAGCGACAGGCGGCATCGAAACGGTCAACTGCCCTGATAGTGCTGGACGCCACGCTCGAAGTAGTCGACCAGCGCCACGCATTCTCCGCTCAGCTTGTCACCATGCGGCTTGATGATCGAGTATTCGAACCGCTCGACTATATCGACCGGCCGCACCACTCCGCCCATACTCCGGTGATCCTCGGCAGTGAAGGCGTCGACAATGCCGACCCCCATGCCGCGCATGACCAGTGCCGAGACGATGTGCGAAAGATAGGACTTCATCTTCTGCACCGGCGGACGCTGCATCTTGGCGAAGAGCCGGTCGAACGCGCGCCCGGACATGGTGGAATCGACAAAGCCGACAAAGTCGAGATCGGAAAGATCGGCCGGGCGGATCACCGCCTTTTCGCCCAGCGGATGTCCCGGTGCCGCTATGAAGCGGAAAGGCACGGACCCGGAGCGCACAACGTCGACCTCGTATTTGTGCTGCGTTGGAATGCCGAAGCCGATCTGGCACTGGCGCAGCGCCACCTGGCGCACGACCGGCAGCGTTGTCATCGACAGGAACTCGGCCCGAAACTCAGGCCGCTCGGCGGCGAGCAGCGCGATCACCCCGGGCAGCACCGACTGGGCGATCGCCGGGGCGGCGGCGATGGTCAGCGTCGCCCGGTAGCCCTGCCTGATCTGGGCGGCGGCCCGCTCGATCTGCGTCAGGCCGACGAAACTGCGCTCCACCTCGGTCCACAATTCATGTGCCTCGCGGGTGGCGACGACCCGCCCGCCCCTGCGCGCGAAAAGCGGCAGTTCCAACCGTTCCTCGAGATCGCGAATGAGGCGGCTTACCGCAGGTTGCGAAATGGCAAGCTCGTCCGCAGCCGCCGACACGGTACCGGTGCGCATCACCGCGCGGAAAGCCTCTAGAGATCGCTGGGATAAAGACGCCATTATAACATTTCCGCATAAGCGTGGAATAAAACGGTATTTGCCTTATACCGCCCGCCTCCGCAGTCTGACAACAAGGCGCATGTCTGGAGGGGCGATGTGAGCGTGTCAGACGAAAATCGGTCGATGCCGGAGAAGACCCAGGTCGTTGTCATCGGCGGCGGGATCGTCGGCGTCTGCACGGCGCTCTACCTTGCCGAAAAAGGCATCCCCGTCGTCCTGTGCGAAAAGGGGCGGATCGCCGGCGAGCAGTCGTCGCGCAACTGGGGCTGGATCCGCAAGGCCGGGCGCGACAATCGCGAACTCCAGCTGATGATCGAGAGTGCCGCCCTTTGGAACGAGCTTGCGCCACGGCTTGGCGAGGACATCGGCTACGGCATCCGCGGCACGACCTATCTTGCCGCGAACGAAACTGAACTGGCTCGGCACGAGACCTGGCTTGCCGACAACAGCGGCTTCGACCACGGCTCGACGCTCCTCAGCCCGCAACAGACGGACGACCTGCTGAAGCGCAACGACCGCCAGTTCGCCGGCGCGCTGCACACACCCTCCGACGCCACCGCGGAGCCCGCCCTGGCGGTGCCGGCCATGGCCCGCTATGCGGAGCGCCTGGGAGCGACGGTCCTCGAAGGCTGCGCCGTGCGCTCCATCGAACGCAGCGGCGGCAAGGTGCGCGCGGTCGTCACCGAGCGCGGCGAGATCGCCTGCCAGTCGGTGGTGCTCGCCGGCGGCGTGTGGTCGCGCACCTTCCTGGAGAACCTCGGCCTGTCGCTGCCGCAACTGGCGGTGAAGTCGTCGGTGATGCGCACCACGCCAGGGCCCGAAGTGATCGCCGGCGCGGTCGGCGCAACGAACGCATCGCTCCGCCGCCGGGCCGATGGCGGCTACACGATCGCCCGCTCGGGTGCCGCCGAGTTCCAGCTCGTTCCCGCCGCCTTCCGGCACTTCGCGGATTTCCTGCCGATCCTCGCCGACCGCTGGCGAATCATGAAGATCCGCGTGTCCGGCGACTTCTTCGGCCCGCTCGGCCGGCATCGCTGGAAAGCGGACGAGGTGACGCCTTTCGAACAGGTGCGGGTGATGGACCCGACACCCGACCGGCAGCTTCTCGACAGGGTTCTCGCAAGCGCCAAGGCGCTTCATCCGCGTCTCGACGGTGTCGAGATCGCCGAGACATGGGGCGGGCTCATCGACGTGCTGCCCGACGAGATCCCGGTGGTCGACGAACCGCCGGGATGGTCGGGGCTGGTGATCGCCACGGGCCTTTCCGGACACGGGTTCGGCATCGGGCCGGGGGTCGCCAAGCTGGTCGTCCAGCATATCGAGGGCGAAACCCCACTGGTCGACATGAAGCCCTTCGCCTTCTCCCGGTTCACCAGGAAGGCGGCCGCATGACCCGACCCGCTGCCCCGACCCCCGACGTGCTTGTCATCGGCGCCGGCATCACCGGCACCTCGGCGGCACTCGAACTGGTCGGCAGCGGGGCGCGGGTGGAGGTCATCGACAGCTACGGTCCGGCGGCGATGGCATCCGGATGGACGCTTGCAGGTGTGCGTCAGTCAGGCCGGCATCCGGCAGAGTTGCCGCTGGCGCGTGCCGCGGTGGAGATCTGGGCCGGGCTCGACGAAACGCTCGGCGCGGCGACCGGATACCGGCGCTCGGGCAATCTGCGCCTTGCCCGCAACGAGAGCGAAGTCGACACGGTCCGCGCGCTGGTTGCCAGCCAGACCGCAGCCGGCTTGCCCCTCGACTTCCTCCCCGACCTGCAGGCCGTGCGCGAAATTGCCCCTGCCCTGTCCGACATGGTGCTCGCCGCTTCCTTCTGCCCGACCGACGGGCACGCGGATCCCGTGGCAACGGTCGAGGCCTTCGCCCGTCGCGCCGAAGCACTGGGCGCGCGCCTTTCGTTCGGCGAGCGGGTGCTGCGCCTGGAGACCGAGGGCAACCGGGTCGTCCGGGTCGTGACCGACCGCAGGACGCTCTCTCCCGGTGCGGTGCTCATCGCCGCCGGCTTCCTCGTCAACGATCTTCTCGGCCCTCTCGGACATGACATCCCCTTGCGCAGGCCGATGGTGACCGTGCTTCGCAGCGCGCCCTGCGCGCCGCTGCTCACACCGGTCCTCGGCGTCGCCAACGCCGACATGGCGGCCCGGCAGGAAATCTCGGGGCGCATGCGGGTGACGAGCGGGGCGGAGGACTGGCCGGGCGAGATGGTCACGACCGACGGCCGGCCGACCATTCGCCCACGCATGCGCGGTGTGCGCGAGACCATCGACAAGGTGTCCGCCGTGCTGCCCGACTTTGCCGAGATGGAGCTCGCCGGCGTATGGGCCGGCGCGCTCGACCTGACGCCGGACGCCCTGCCGGTGATCGACCGCGTCCCCGGCCTTGCCAATGTCGTGGTCGCCGCCGGATTTTCCGGCCATGGCTTCGGCATCGGCCCGGTGACCGGTCCGATCGCTGCCCGCCTCGTGCTCGGCGAGACGCCGGGTCACGGGATCGACAGCTTCCGCTTCGACCGCTTCGCGAGCAGTGCCGCCGCCCCCGCCCCGCTCACCCTGCACGGATGAAGGAGACCGCCTTGCTCAGTCCCAAAGGTCGCGTCGTGATGGTATCGGGAGCAAGCCGCGGGATCGGCCTCGCGATCGCACGCAAGCTGCTGGACAAGGGCTACAGCGTCAGCGCCGGCGCACGCGACCCGCAGTCCTTGCGGGACGCGCTGTCGGACGCCCCGCAGAACCGCTTCGTTTGCTGCCGCTACGACGCGGCCGACCGCAGCACGCACCAGTCCTGGCTGGACAAGACCCTGGCCCGCTTCGGCCGCCTGGACGGTCTCGTCAACAATGCCGGCACGTCCAACACGTTCTCCATCGAGGAGGGCGACGAGGCGGAGCTCGACGCGCTGTGGGCGATCAATGTCAAGGGTCCGCTTTTCATGACGCGCATCTGCATGCCCCATCTGAAGGCGTCAGGCTCCGGCCGCGTCATCAATGTGGCTTCGCTTTCGGGAAAGCGCGTGCGCAACGAGAACATTGCCTACAATATGACGAAACACGCGGTCATGGCGCTGACCCACGGCACCCGCCGCATCGGCTGGGATCATGGTGTGCGCGCCACCGCCGTCTGCCCGAGCTTCGTCGCCACCGACCTGACCGACGGGGTCACCAAGGTCTCCCGGGAGGAGATGATCGATCCTGCGGACTTTGCCGAGATAACCGCCCTGGCGCTGGCCCTGCCGAACACGGCAGCCATGGCGGAAATGCTGGTGAATTGCCGGCTGGAAGACACGTTGTAGGAGCAGCGTGAACGAGGGCTTCAACAAAAAACAAAACCACGACCAGAGGATGAGAACATGAAGATCAGGACGGGAATTGCACTCGCAGCCATGATGGCGGCGAGCAACGCCTATGCCGCCGGAACGACGCTCAATGTCGGCATGGGCAGCGCCGATGCCGGCAAGCTGGACCCGCATGTGGCCACCTCGACGCCCGACAAGGGGTTGTTGCACTGGATGTTCAACGGCCTTGTGCGGATCAAGCCCGGCGAGGCCAGCCCGGAATTCATCGAGCCCGACATCGCCAAGAGCTGGACCAGTTCCGAGGACGGCCTGACCTGGGTCTTCTCGCTGCGTGACGATGTGGAATGTCACGGCGACTACGGCAAGCTTGACGCCGAGGACGTCGCCTACTCCCTGAAGCGCTCCTCCAACCCGGATATCTCCGCCTTCGCCAAGGATTACAGCGCGATCGACAGCATCGAGGCCAGCGGGCCGCTCGAGGTCACCGTCAAGCTGAAGGAAAAGGTGCCGAGCCTGCTTGGCCTGCTGGTGCCGTATCACGGCGGCAACATCGTGTGCAAAGACGCCGTCGAGGCGCTTGGCGAGGAATACCAGCGCACCCCGATCGGCACCGGCCCCTTCATGTTCGCCGAGTATCAGCCGCAGCAGTTCGTGAAGCTGGTCGCCAACCCGGAATACTTCCGCGGCGAGCCGAAGATCAAGGAAATCTACTACCGCTACATCCCCTCGGACGCCTCGCGCGATCTCGCCTTCCAGGCCGGCGAGATCGACATGATCTACGGCAAGCAGGAGCAGACCTGGGTCGAGCGCATCAAGCAGGTGCCGGGTACCAAGGTGGTGGTGATGAAGCCGGGCGAAATGTCCGTCATCCACCTCAACATGACGATGCCGCCGCTCGACGACGTGCGCGTGCGCAAGGCGGTCGCCCACGCGATCAATCGCGACGCCATGGTCCAGTTCAAGGGGCCGGACGTCACCCTCGCCGCGATCTCGCCGGTGCCCGAAGGCCATCTCGGCTTCACCGCCGACGTGCCGGACTACGAATACTCGATCGAGAAGGCCAAGGCGCTGCTGGCTGAAGCCGGCCATCCCGACGGCGTGACCATCAAGGCGATCCACACGACGCTGCCGGGCATGCTGTCCACGATGGAAGCGCTGCAGGCGCTGTTGCGCGAGGCCGATATCAATCTCGAGATCGAGACCGTCGAGCACGCCACCTTCCACGAGCAGATCCGCAAGGACATGAGCCAGGTGACGCATTACGCCGCCGCCCGGTTCCCGGTCGCCGACGTCTACCTGACACAGTTCTTCCATTCCGCATCGATCGTCGGCACCCCGACGGCGATCACCAACTTCTCGCATTGCGCGGTCGCAGATGCGGAGATCGAGGCGGCCCGGACCGAGGGCAACGCGGAAAAGCAGATCGAGTATTGGGCCACCGCCCAGCGCAAGATCATGGAAGAGGTCTGCGCCGTGCCGATCGTGCAAAGCATGCAGCTGTGGGCCTGGAAGGACACGCTCGACCTCGGTGTCGAGGTGAACGGGTCGCTGAACCTCAGCCCGCCGGTGACCGAGGCCGCATCGTTCTCGGAATAACACCCACTCCGCACCGGGAAGCCCCTCACGGGCCTCCCGGCAAGTGACGACGCGGTCCTCTGCGATAGCCGTCCCGGCTGGCAAAGGGGGCCGCTCTCATCCGCTGCTCCGGTCGCCGCCCCTGCGGCCCAACCCGGCGCGAGCGACGGAGGTGCCCTTGCATGACGGCTTTCATCCTCAAGCGGCTCGGCTTCGCGGCGATCACGCTGTTTGCCGTGCTGACCATCGTGTTCTTCATCGTCCGGGTGCTTCCCGGCGATCCGGCCATGGCCATTCTCGGCGACCAGGCGAGCGCATCGGCACTTGCCGCCCTGCGTGTCCGGCTCGGCCTCGACGTGCCGCTCTACCAGCAATATGTGGAGTTTCTTGCCGGCGTCCTCGTCGGTGACTGGGGCGTTTCCATGGTGTCCGGCCGGCCCGTGATCGAGGAGATCCTCAAGGTCCTGCCGGCAACGATCGAACTGACGCTTGCCTCGCTCGTCCTGGGGATCGCAGTCGGCCTGCCGACAGGCGTATGGTCAGCGGTCCGGCGCAACAAGCTGCCGGACTATCTCGCCCGCATCGGCTCGCTGCTGGGCCTCTCCTTCCCCGCCTTCGTTTCGGCCGTGCTTCTCCTGCTGCTGTTCGCGATCCAGCTGCGCTGGTTTCCGGTGATCAGTTCCGGGCAGGGCGACGGGCTCGGCGACCGGCTGCGCGACCTGGCGCTGCCCGCGATCAACCTGGGCCTGATCATGGCCGCCTACATCACCCGCGTGACCCGTTCCGCCATGCTGGAAGTCCTCAACCAGGACTACGTCCGCACGGCCCGGGCCAAGGGGCTCGCCTTCGCCGTGATCGTCTGGCGACACTGTCTCAGGAACGCCCTGATCCCGGTGGTCACCGTGGTGGGGCTCTATCTCGGCATCCTCATCGGCAATTCCGTGCTGACGGAAATCGTCTTCAACCGCCCCGGTCTCGGAAAGCTCATCGTCGGTGCGCTCAACCAGCGCGACTACACGATGCTGCAGGGAATGATGGTGATCTACACGCTCATCGTCGTGCTCGTGAACCTGGTCACCGACCTGACCTACGGCCTCATCGACCCGAGGATCAAATACGCATGACGACGCCCCAGACCGCCGTGACGGCAAGGCGCCCGTCACGCATGACCTATTACCGCCTCGCCCTGGCGACTGTCGGCCGGGGCGTGTTCAACGCCTTCAACGCCAACAAGACCTCGTGGGTGGGACTTGCCATCTTCGTGGTGGTGGCGCTGCTGGCCATCCTTGCACCGGTGATCGCCCCTTACGATCCACTCGACCAGAACATCCTATACCGGCTGAAACCGCCGTCCGAGGCCCACTGGTTCGGCACCGACTACTATGGCCGGGACACGCTGTCGCGGATCCTGTGGGGTGCCCGCATCTCGCTCGTGATCGGCCTGCTCGCCATCGGTTCGGCGATGATCATCGGCACGCTGATCGGCATGATCGCCGGCTATTTCGGCGGCCGCACCGATCTTCTGATCATGCAGGTGATGGACGTGCTCCTGGCGTTCCCCTCGCTGATCCTCGGCCTCATCGTCGTCGCCATGCTCGGGCCGTCGATCTCCAACCTGGTGATCGCGATCTCGCTCACGGCGATCCCGCCCTTCTCGCGGATCGCCCGGGCGCCAACGATTGCGATCAAGAACCGGGAATTCATCGAGGCCGGCCACGCGCTCGGCTATTCGCATATCCGGCTGATGTTCCGCCACATCCTGCCCAACATCGCGCCGGAGGTGCTGGTGATGGGATCCCTGTGGCTGGCGACCGCCATCCGTGTCGAGGCCTCGCTCGCCTTTATCG
The DNA here is from genome assembly GCF_965276915.1 of Stappia sp. Lineage (GTDB taxonomy): Bacteria > Pseudomonadota > Alphaproteobacteria > Rhizobiales > Stappiaceae > Stappia. Next base: position 2,086,316 of record NZ_OZ255709.1, on the reverse strand, counting down.
GTCTCGGCGTGAACCCGCCGACGGCCACCTGGGGCGGCATGATCCGCGAGGGCTTCGAGAACATTCTCGACAGCTTCTGGCTGGCGCTGTTCCCGTCTCTGGCAATCCTGATCGTCGTGTTTTCGCTCAACCTGCTGGGCGACGGCCTGCGAGACGCGGTCGACCCGCGCCTGAAGGGGGAAGAATGACCGAGCCCATCCTCAAGGTCGACGGCCTGACCACCTCGTTCCGCGTCGACAAAAAATGGCAGCCGGTCGTCCGCGACCTCGACTTCACCATCGACAAGGGCGAGACAGTCGCCATCGTCGGCGAGAGCGGCTCGGGCAAGTCCGTCACCGCGCTGTCGATCATGCGGCTGCTCCAGCCGGGCAGCAGCAGGATCGAGGGATCGGTGCGGCTGGCGGGCACCGACCTTCTCGGCCTTGACGAAGAGGCGATGCGGGACGTGCGCGGCGGCGATATCGGCATGATCTTCCAGGAGCCGATGACGAGCCTCAATCCGGTGCTCAAGATCGGCTTCCAGATCGCCGAAGTGCTGCGCCGGCACCGGGGCATGGACGCCGCCGCCGCCGAGGCCGAGGTTCTGCGCCTTTTCGACCTGGTACGGATTCCCGACGCCAGGCGGCGAATTGGCGAATATCCGCACAGCTTCTCAGGCGGCATGCGCCAGCGCGCCATGATCTCGATGGCACTTGCCTGCCAGCCGAAGCTGCTGATTGCCGACGAGCCGACCACGGCGCTCGACGTCACCATCCAGGCGCAGATCCTGGAACTCGTCCGCGAGCTCCAGAAAGAGATCGGCATGGCGGTGATGTTCATCACCCACGACATGGGCGTCGTCGCGGAAATCTCCGACCGGGTGGTCGTCATGCTGCGTGGCGACAAGGTGGAGGAAGCACCTGTCGCCGACCTCTTCGCCGCGCCGCAGCATGCCTATACGAAAATGCTGCTCGGCGCCGTGCCGAAGCTCGGCGGGCTCGGCGATACCAGGACCCCGCGCCGGTTCCCGAAGCTGGATGCGAACGGCGCCGGCCCGGAACCGGAAAACGAGCCGGACACACGCGGCAAGACGCTGCTCGAGGTCCGGAACCTCACCACCCGCTTCACCATTCGCGGCGGCCTGCTCAACAGGCCGGTCGGCAATGTCCACGCGGTCGAGGACGTCTCGCTGACGCTCGCCGAGGGCGAGACGCTGGCGCTTGTCGGGGAATCCGGATGCGGCAAGTCGACGACCGGCCGCTCGATCTTGCGTCTCGTGCAGCCCGCCGGTGCGGAAATCCTGTTCGAGGGCAAGGACCTGATGGCGGCCAACCATTCGGAACTGCGGATTGCCCGCAGGCGGCTGCAGATGATCTTCCAGGACCCCTACGGCTCCCTCAATCCGCGCCAGGCGGTCGGTTCGGCCATCGCCGAACCCATCCGGGTCCATGGGCTGATGGACGACGAGGCGATCCCGGACCGGGTGAGCGAGTTGCTCAACCTTGTCGGGCTGGAGGCGGAGCATGCGCTGCGGTTTCCCCACGAGTTCTCCGGCGGCCAGCGGCAGCGCATCTGCATCGCCAGGAGCCTGGCGCTCGAGCCCAAGGTGATCGTCGCGGACGAGTCCGTCTCCGCCCTCGACGCCTCGATCAAGGCGCAGGTGATCAACCTGCTTCTGGACCTGCAACGGGAACTGGGGCTCGCCTATCTGTTCATCAGCCACGACATCGCCGTGGTGGAGCGGGTCAGTCACCGTATCGCGGTCATGCTGCTCGGCGAGATCGTCGAGATCGGCCCGAGGGATGCCGTCCTGCGCAACCCCCAGCACCCCTACACGAAGAAGCTGATCGAGGCCGTCCCCATTCCCAACCCGGCGGAGAAACGCAAGCGCGGGAGCCTGCTCTCCGACGAGCTGAAAAGCCCTGTGCGCGCGCTCGACTGGATACGCCCGGCCTCGCGGATGTACCCCGTCGGCGAAGGCCATCTGGTGCGCGAGTTTTAGGGGCGTGAACTCGTAATTCCGGTGAGAACCGGCTTGAGGGAGCGGGACTGGATACCGGGAGCAGGCCCGCAGGAAGCCATCCGGTTTTCAAGGGGGGCGCCGCCGTTGCCAGCCCGTTCCCTCATATCCGGAGGGCGCCCGTCCGGCTTGGATCCGCGGCGTCGGACCGCTTGACCGGGATCCCTCCTTCCGGCCATCGCGGCCTTTCTGGCGGATCATTGCCGGACCGGGCGCCGTTTCCGGCACAATCATGAGTCCAAGCCCTGAAAGGGCGAAATATCCCTTTCCCGCCTTTCACAAAACAGTCAAGTGGTCACAGAGAAGATCGCGCCTGGCCAGCACGATCTTCAATTAACTCCATTGCCGAGACAAGATTTGCGAACTGAACTTCCGTCAATCCTCCAAAAATATATCTATGGACTGAATTTCTTTCTGTTGCACCTGCATTTATAATATCCTGAGTTTCCGTCGCCACGGAGAGAAGAGTTACCCTTCGATCGGCGGGAGAAACTGTCCGAACAACCATGCCACGTTCTTCCAGCAGCTTGGTTTGGGCCGTAACGAAGGTGGATTTCACATGCAGCTTTTCAGCAAGTCTGCCAACAGGAACGCCGTTTCCATTGTCGTCAGACATGATTGCGAACAAGATGAGCCACTGTGGACCACTGACGCCTAACTGCTTTGCCCATGCCTGGCGGATCTCATGCAGATGGTTCGACAGCGAAAACGCACTCCAGATAAACCGGTTGATACGATCACTATCGTCTGTAGCCGGAATGGCGACGTTCGAAGTTTTTTCCATAGCGCCGATCCCATGACCTGCTTCGCATTGTCCGATCCACCCAGGCTCGGAAATCCAAAAGTCCGGACCCAATGGTGCATCACCAATACAACCGTGACCAGTTTCTATATTCAGGCGGCCCCACGTTTTCCCTCGCAGGTTCCGAGTTCAATCTTCCCGACCGGATTGACCACGGTTTCCGGATAGAAATTCTGCCACACAACCCAGAAGGCCTCGGATTTCATAGTGCTAAGCCGCGGAAGGATCCTCCCGTCGACGCGACCGCCAAACGCGATGTCCACACCAACCGTTTCACGCGATCCGATGTACATTCCAAGGCTCTCGTCGTCCAGGTGATAGACGACATGAATGATCGTGCCTCCGATATCGAGGTCCAGCCGATCGTCGTGATCACGCACGTGTTGCTTTGTGACGGCGAAGTAAGTGTCCCCGACATTCGCTCCGAAGATTTTCTGCTTGTTGGGCAGTCTGGAATCGAACCGCTCGATTGTCGGGAATGTCGGTTTCTCCTTGCTCGCCTGCTCATCGACAGCATGGGCGAAAACCCAGTGCGTGATGCGGTCGAAGACGGCAAGGAAAGGGTTGCGTAGGAAAGAGGGAAACAGGTTCAGGAAGACCTGACCTTGCGGGAAGCGCTTCCTGAACGCGCGGAACGGCATCCGGTATGTCGCCACTTCGGGCATCCGCGGGCCGTTCTTGCCGTCCCGCTCCCTTGTTCCCCAAAACTGTTGAACTGGTTCGCCTGTAGATTTGTCCCACATGACCAGATTATTTTCGAGCTGGGTCACCGCCTCAAGCTCGACTGGCGCCCCGCCGATCTCGGGAACATAGGCGATCCCCATGTTGGTCAGCCCGCAATAGGTCAGAACCGTACCGTCAGGATCGCCAGGGATGCCCGCGACATGAGGTCTGAGCACATGTCGGTCCGGGTGGCCGAATGCGCCGCGTGCGGTCTCGACCACGATGAGGCTCGTCTCGTCATCGATATGAGGCGTTGCCTGCGATATATCGAAATAGCGTGCACCGGATTGTTGTGATCGCATCATGAGCTTGGGATTTACGTATCCCATGAACAGAAATATCAGGATCAGGACGCTTGCCCCGACGATGGCGATCACCGTGATCCGATCGAATCCTCCGACAGACGCCGCCGCAAGTCCGCACCCCCAGAGGATGCCCAAAGCCAGTATCATCGGATGTCTATTGTAGAACGTTCGCATGGTCTTCTTGCGGCTTGTGCGCAAAACCCACTGACTTATGTCAGCCAGGTCGCGGAAAAGAACAAGGCTCAACGCGAGGGCCGCAAGCATGAAGGTGAGCGCAGCGAGGGAGTGGATAGACATGGCAATCTCCGTTAATGAATAACTAAATTATATAATTTAGTTACTTATGTCAAGCTTGCCATATGCGACCGCGCGCCACTCCTTTCAACTGGCGCTGCCGCGGCCGGCCGGAGGCTGGCCACAACCGAAAGCGAGAGCGCAGGCGCAGAACCCGCTGCCGTTGTCCACCCTGACCACCTTCGCATAGCCCACCTCGCGGCAGACCCGATCACGGGTTTGCGCAGAACCCTCGCCCCGGTCGCTGAACCGCAGGTCGGTCGCGGACCCACGGCGGACATCACACAACATACGCGGGCGGCGATGGCAGTCCGCTTGGCGCGCCGGGTCCGGCACCTGCCCTATCGCGCCGTCCGATGGAACCAAATCATACGGGCCGCGTTCTGCTTGCGAAGGCCGCGCTTGCGGCACACAAACCTGAGGAGCGAGATCATGGGCATTGAGGTCGGAGGTCTGCTGGGTCTCATCATTCTGGTTCTCGACGTTTACGCCATCGTGAAGACGGTCGGATCGGGATCATCCACCGGTAGCAAGGTCGTCTGGGTGGTTCTCATCCTGCTCCTGCCGGTCATCGGCTTCCTGCTCTGGCTGGTCGCGGGACCGTCAAGACCGGCACGCGCATAACGCCCGCAACCCGGTCATCAAAAAAAACACGAGCCGATGGAACCAAGGCGATCGCGGTGCGTTTGCCTTGAACGTTCCGTCCTTGCGGCAGCGGCGCGGGCGCAGGTTTTCCCACTCCCGGCTCCTGAAATGCCCGGCCCCGGCAACGCGGGACAGCCTGGCTAGCCACTTGGGGAAGGTCTGTCCCGTCGCGGCCCTGCCTGTTCTTGAAAAGGAAATGTCTGACATGGCAACTCCGAGCCACAAAACCCTGCAAGAAGAAGTGCGGTCGGGCGCCGACGAGGACATTCACGCGCGCATCGGCACCCGTTTGAAGGCCTATTACGAGGACATCCTGACGCAACCGGTGCCTGACCGTTTCGAAAATCTGTTGAGACAGCTCGACGAACAAGGCGCTTCCCCGCGCGAACAGGAGAAACGCTGATGGCGAACGTACCTGTCGAAACCCGCGAGGAAATGCTGGCCTGCATCCCGAGCCTGCGCGCCTTTGCCACCTCCCTCACGGGCACCCGGGACCGGGCCGATGACCTCGTCCAGGAAGCGTTGATGAAGGCGTGGGCGAATATCGGCCGCTTCAAGACCGGCACCAACATGAGAGCCTGGCTCTTCGTCATTCTGCGCAACGCGTTCTATTCCAGCTGCCGCAAGACCAAACGCGAGGTGCCGGACCCGGACGGCCGGTATTCCGACACCTTGGCCGAACATCCGGGCCAGACCGCTCATCTCGACTTCGAGGATTTCCGCGACGCCCTTGCGCAGTTGCCGGAAGACCAGCGCGAGGCGCTTGTCCTGATCGGAGCATCCGGCTTCTCCTATGAGGAGGCGGCGGAAATCTGCGGTTGCGCGGTCGGAACGGTAAAAAGCCGTGTCAACCGGGCCCGCAACAGGCTGGCCGAAATTCTCAGTGTGGTGTCTGCCGGGGAGTACGGGCCCGACCAGTCCATCCAGGCAGCGGTTTCGATGTCCTCGGTGTCAACGGTAAAGCTCAGTGCCATGGAATAGATTACCCCCGACAAGCACAAGGCTTGATCGCCGATTGTTCGGCCATATCGCGGCGGCACTGGTGCCACTCGCCGCCCTGGCCTTCCTGTTGTCCTATTCGGACCATCTGCGCCGCGCGGACGAAGAACACGCCCGCTTCATCGACTACGCGCGCCTGATCGGCCAGTCGAGCGCCAAGGTGATGGCACGCGCGGAAGGGTATGCCGGCGCGCTTGCCGCCCTTCCCTCCACCAGCCTTGGAGATTGTGAAGATCTGTTCGCCTCCATGCGCGAGGAGTTGATCGAGGCCGTCGAGCTGGACATCGCCCGCGGTGGGGAACGGCTGTGCAGGGTCGTCCTGAGCGAGGGCAAAATCACCCCGCTCCCACCAGGCTCGGCGCGCGTGCCTGCTAGTGCCGCGATCGCCGTCTCCCGCATCAATGAAGCAACCGGCGTGCGCATCGGGATCGGCCTGCGCCCCCAGACGCTTCTCACTGCGCCGATCGCGGCCACGATCTCCAGCAATATCGGGTTTGCCCTTGTTGACGAAGTCGGCACCGTCCTGGCCTCTCACACCTATGACACCAACTATCAGCGAGCCTTTCTGGATGCTGTCGGCAGTCTCACGCCTGTGAACTGGCCAGCCGGATCGTTCACGGAGAACGACAACGGATGGTATATCGGCTCCGCCGCTTTGCCCGGCACGCAATACCGCGTCGTCACCGCCAGCCAACCCACGGCGACATTGCTTGAGCCCTGGCTCAGCATCACCAGCGCCCTCGCGCCCCCCCTCCTGCTTCTCGCTATCGTTTTCGTCGTGCTGCGCTACGGCATCCAGCGGTTCCTTTTGCGCTATCTCAACCACATCTACGCGACCTTCCGCAGATACGGGGCCGGCGACACCAGGGCGCGCGTCGGCGAACTGGTCGCCGCTCCGCCCGAGATAAGCCTGCTTGGAATAACGTTCGACATGATGGCCGACCGTATCGACCATCGGGCACGCGACCTGGAGGCAGCTCTCGGCGAACAGCAGCGGCTCAGCCGCGAACTGCACCACCGGATCAAGAACACCCTGCAGATGATCACCAGCCTCGTGGCGATGCAGCGGCGCGACGCAATGCAGGACAACGAGAAAGCCGTCCTGCGCGTTGCCCTGGAGCGGGTTCTGTCCATCTCTGCCGCATACCGGGTTTCCTATGCCTCGAACGAGGGGACGGACGTGGCCATAGAGGCCCTGGTTCGGGACGTGGTGGAATCGCTGAGGGGACCTGCGATGGTGTCACAAGGCAAAGTCCGAATTCTTTTCAGCGGGACAAGCCGATCGTCCATCGACCTCGACCGGGCAATCCCGTTGGCATTCATTCTTGCCGAACTGCTGCCACAGCGTTTCGACGGCCTGCAACACGGTGAGAGGCTCAATATCGAGATAGAGGGAGGGGAGACGATCTCCCTCCTGATTTCAGGGGCGAGCGGAATCGAGGAAGTCCTTGACGACGTGGAGGAAGAGGCACCGCTGCGAGCACGCCTTGTTCGTGCCTATCTTCGTCAACTCTCCGCATCCTGCACTTTGGAAGGCAACACGACACGACTGGAGATACCAGCGGCCCGCCAGCCGGAGACGCCCGATCGGGCCGGAAACTCGTCAATCTGACCGGCGCCGCGCGCTTCCGCTCAAGCCAATCCAGAAAAAAGCGCCGCGGACGATGGTGTAGACCGCGGCGCTTTGTCTTGAAGGGACAGGCTTGCTTGTCAGACCGTCGGCGGGCGACGGCCGCTGATCAGGCCGTAAATCACCGAAACGACGAAAAGCACCAGCGCGACCACGAAAATCAGCTTGGCGATCCCGATTGCGGTACCGGCCACGCCGCCGAAACCAAGAAACGCCGCGATCAACGCGATGACCAGAAACGTCAGAGCCCAGGCAAACATCGTTTTCTCCTTATCGTCAGTTCAGGATATTTCGGCGAGTTTCGTACAAAACCAGAGAAACTGACTTCAACTCGCAAGCACCCTGATCCATTCGCAAGATCAAGACCGCAGGCATGCGGAACGTCATGCGCTGTCCATTGAAGAACGCCTCAAGCTCAATTTGGTTCGATTGAAAATTGCCAGACCCGATTTGAGTTCCGCGATCATCGACAAGCCGTTCCGGACAGGGACATCAACACCCGTGTATCCATGCAGACATATTCTGCCCGGCCGGAACACCTTCGACATGCGGTTTGCATCGACCTGCCCCCTTTCGCGAGATCCAGGCCCGACGACAGGCGTCCCCGGCCTTTCCCTTGGATCCGGCCCTTTCAAATAAACCGCGAGCACCTCCCCGGCCGAGAACTCATGCAGGTCATCCATAAACGATTGAAAAAATCCCGGAACTTTTCCAACGGCAGGAAGTTGACCTGACATCAACAGCATGAACTGCGCATGCGACCACATGTACTGCGCGGATGCGTTGACGACGACGAATAAACATCGGGAGATCATGACATGATCCGCACACTTCTGACGACCACCGCCCTCGCCGCCGCCCTGACCACGGGCGCCCTGGCGGATGACGCAATGAAGACGGAGGGCCGGGCCGAGGCGGGCTCCGGTGACGCCGTCTTCTCCATCCAGTCCGACACACAGCCGATGCAAAGCGAAAACGGCTACTTCGCGGCCTCGCAGTCCCAGATCCTGGCGACCTCGCTGATCGGCAAATCCCTGTACAACGGAGCCAGCGGAGAAGCTGAGGCGATTGGCGAGGTCAACGACGTCGTCCTGTCGCAGACCGGCGAGGCCGAGGCCGTTGTCGTTGGTGTCGGCGGCTTCCTCGGCATCGGGGAGAAGGACGTTGCAATCGACTTCCAGCGTGTCAGCTGGGTCGAGCGGGACGGTGAGCGCTGGTTGACGATCAGTGCCACTCAGGAAGAGCTGGAAACCGCTCCCGCCTTCGATCGCACGGTGCTCATGCCCGAGAACACGGCCGAGATGTCTCGCGACAGGAGCGTGATGGCCGACAACCGGACGACCTCGTCGTCGTCCGGAACCGGGCAGCCGAGCGCGTCGGGTGAGACAACGGGCGCTGCTTCGACCGCTCCCGCGGTTCCCCTCGACAAGTCTGCCGAAGCGCAGGATCCGGCGATGCAGTCGGACGATACCGCAATGCAGTCCGACACCGTGGACCGGGATATCCTGGCCGAGGCATCTGTCGCCAGCGCCGACGAACTGATCGGTACGCCGGTCTACGGTGCTCAGGACGAGGACCTCGGTGCGGTCAATGATGTGATCGTGTCCAGGGACGGCGTGGTCGAGGCCTTCATTCTCGACGTGGGCGGGTTCCTTGGAATCGGCGCCAAGCCGGTCGCAATTGACGTGACCACGCTCGAGATCAAGAAGGACGAGAACGGCTCCCTGCATATCTACACCGATTACACGCAGGAGCAGCTCGAAGCCCTTCCGGAATACTCGGGCGACGCCACCGAAGCCAAGCCGGATGCAAACATCACCCAGTAGCATCCGACCTTTCCAAAGAAGACGCCGGCCGCCCGGCCGGCGTTTTCGCTTGTTCCGGTCCCGACACGACAGACCCGCAAATTTCCTGGAACGATTCCGCGCATGGCGCGTTGTTCCCTTACCCAATCAAGGAGGTACAAGATGGCCAGCACCGCTGCCGCTACCCGCAACACGACTTCCGGTTCCAATGCGCGCTCGGAAGAGCACGCGGCAACGATCGAGCAGAACATCGAACGCCTTCGCGGCGACATTTCGGCCCTCGCGGAGTCGATCACGCGCTATGGCACCGACAAGACCGGCGAGTACAAGGACCGGGCGAACAAGGCAGGCAAGAACATCGCGAATGCCTCCCAGCAGACGCTCGACAGCCTGACCGAGGAGCTCAACAAGCTGGAGCGTTCGCTGACGACGCAGGTTCGCGAGAAACCGCTGCAGTCGCTCGGCATCGCCGCCGGCATCGGCTTTCTCGTTGCTCTTCTTGCGCGGCGCTGACCGATGCTGCGCCTTGTGCCACTCTTGGCTTCGGCCCTTGGCACGGATTTCGGTGCGGTTCTGCGCAGGGGGCGCCGGTCGGCCCTGATTTGTCTCTTGGCCGGCGTCCTGCTGCTGGGTACATACGCTGCCGTGCTTGCCGCTGCGGGGCTTTATCTCTCCACGCTGCTGGGCGCCGTCAACGCGGCGCTTGCTATTGCCGCGGCGCAGTTGGCGATCGCCACGCTGCTGGTGGCGGCGCTGTCTCTCGTCAACTCGCTGGAACGGCGACGGGAGCGGAAACGTGAGGGCAGTCAGGCACTGCTTGCCACGCTCGCGCTTTCTGCGCTGCCCTCGCTGACGCGCTCGCGAGCCGGGCTCGGCCTGGCTGTTGCCGGCGGTCTGGCCTTGATCCTCGCGGCCAGGAATCGCGACGACAGCTGAAGTCGTCGCCCCTCAGGTCGCGGGCGTTGGCATGTCCGGCGCCGGCATCTCGCCTTCGGCAAGCGTCAGCAGTTCACGCAGTCGGGCACGGGCCCGGTTGACCCGGCTCTTTACCGTCCCGACAGCACAGTCGCAGATATCGGCTGCCTCCTCATAGGAAAATCCGGACGCCCCGACGAGAACGATCGCCTCACGTTGGTCGCTCGGCAACGCCTCCAGCGCCTGGCGGAAATCCTGAAGGGCAAGCGACGCATATTGTCCCGGGCCGACCGCGAGCCTTTCGGTCAGTTGCCCGTCACTGTCCGAAATCTCCCGCCCGGCCTTCCGGGCCCGGCTGTAAAAACCGTTGCGCAGGATACGAAACAGCCAGGCCTTCATGTTCGTGCCGAGCGTGAATGTGTGCTGGTTGGCCCATGCTCGCAGGATCGCATCCTGAACGAGATCATCGGCAAGGTCGCTTCTGCCGCAAAGAGAGACCGCAAAGGCGCGCAAGGCCGGCAACTGCGCAAGCAGAGCACGCTTGAACTCCGGATCCGGAGACGAGGGAGCTTCACTCATTTCCCGCCGGACCCGGAGACTTTTTTCTCCGCCTCGTCCAGTCGCTCCAGAAGCTCCAGAAACCTGTCGGGAATGTCCTCGTCCTGGACGGAATCGTAGAACTCGCGCAGCTTCTCCGTGATCTGCTCGTGGCTGACCGTTGAGTGCTTGCCTGGATGCGGCGTGCTCCCTGCCGCGGTTTTCTTGAATCCGTTCATGGAACGCGTGCCCGGTTGGTTTGCCTGTTCCAGGTTACAGGGCTCAACTCAAAAAATCACCCGCCGAGGGAACTTTCCGTTCTCCCGGGCGTTAGCTTGTTGTTGAATGCCGCCAAAGGCGAACAGGGAGTCACACATGTCACTTTCCACCCGCATTGCGTCTCATCTCCCGTATTTGCGGCGATACGCAAGGGCGGTCACAGGGTCACAGAAGTCCGGCGACGCCTATGTCGCGGCAGCTCTGGAAGCCCTCATAGCGGATGTCTCGAGCTTCCCCGAAACAGGGAACGACCGCGTTTCGATCTACAAGGTCCTTGCCTCGGTCTACGGCTCCGCCCGGATCGAGATAAGCGATGTTCCCTCGCCCTTCGCCTGGGAAAAGCGCGCCAGCGCGAACCTGGCCATGCTGCCCTCGCAAGCGCGTCAGGCGTTCCTGCTCACCTCCGTCGAAGGGTTTGCAAGCGAAGAAGCGGCCGAGATCCTGGATGTTTCGACAGACGAGGTCGACGAGCTTCTTCGCGAAGCCTCGCGCGGCATCTCCAGCCAAATCGCCACCGACATCCTGATCATCGAGGACGAACCGCTGATCGCGATGGACATCGAGCATATCGTCAAGGAACTGGGCCACCAGGTGGCCGGCATCGCCCGTACCCGCACCGAGGCTGTCGACCTCTTCGGCAAGACGCAGCCAAAGCTGGTTCTCGCCGACATTCAGCTCGCCGACGGAAGTTCCGGGATCGACGCCGTCAACGAGATTCTCCAGAACGACGACATTCCGGTGATCTTCATCACCGCCTTCCCCGAGCGGCTTCTGACCGGAGAGCGTCCGGAACCGGCGTTCCTGATCACAAAACCGTTCAATCCCGATATGGTAAAAGCCCTGATCAGCCAGGCGCTGTTCTTCGATCAGAGCGCCGGCGGCAAGGCCTGATCAGCATCTGGTCCCTGGCCGGGCGCGAAAGCTGCAAGACGACACGACAAAAGACCGGGCCGGAGCCTTCATGGCTCCGGCCCGGTCTTTTTCGTGCAAATCATTGCAACCGGATCACTGCCACGTCAGCCGCGTGTCAGCCAGTCGTCAATCTCGCGCTCGGCAGCCTCCTCGGCCCGGCCATAGCGCTCCTGAATCTTCCCGGCGAGTTGTTTGCGGTCCCCCCGGATCACGTCGAGATCGTCGCCGGTGAGACGGCCCCACTCGGCCTGGACCTTGCCCTTGAATTGTTCCCAGCTTCCTTCAACCTGGTTCCAGTTCATGAAAATCTCCTTCATTCTGGCGGAGCCATCCTTCGCGGCTCCACAAAGGCAACGCATTGTCGGGCGAGAAGTTCCCGGAGTTGTCCCGAGCCGATCCCTGCTTCAACGCCAGCCTGACAGGCAGATAAAACCCGTTGGCAGGCGGAGGTTGTGATTGTAGAAAAATCCCATTCCTTGCAGGGAAGTATCGCGTGATCAGAATTTTGCCGCCGGTCGTGTTTGCAGTCGTGGCCCTGATCGGAGCCTGTGTGACCCTGGTGGTCTACGACGCTGAAAAGGCCGCCGATCGTGTGCGCTTCGAAAGCCTCGTCGACGGTGCGGTCGATCGCGTCGTCGACCGGGTGTATCAACACATCGCCCTGCTGATCTCGACCCACGCCTTCTTCTCAGCCAGTTCCGGCGACGTATCGCGCGCGGCCTTCGCCCGTTTCGTGGCCGAGCTCGACCTTGAAGGCGAGTTCAAGGGCATTCGCGGCATAGGCTACGCACAACTCATCGAGACAGGCGATGAACAGGGGATCGAGCGGGAACTCTTGCGAAACTACGCCGTGGAGCGCGAGGTCTGGCCCGTCACGACAATCGAGCGGCGAGCACCCATCACGTTTCTGGAGCCGTTTGACGCGCGCAACCGCGCGGCCCTTGGATACGACATGTTCAGCGAGGCGCGCCGCCGGCAGGCGATGGAAGAGGCGATAGCCAGTCGCGAGCCACGTGCGAGCGCCCCGGTTCAGCTCGCCCAGGAGATAACACAGGTCAAGCAGGCGGGCTTCCTCGTCTACATCCCTTTCAGCGCGACACCAGCCGACGCCGTACAGGGCTTCGTCTATTCTCCCTTCCGCGCCGGCGACCTGCACACGGCAGCGCTTGGCAGGCAACCGGTCCTGCCGATTGCACTCAAGACGCAGGATGCGAGCGATGACGAACCCATGCTCCTCTACCGCTCCGACGGGTTTTCCGAGGACGGCAGCCTCTCCCGGCTGACAGCAGAACGCACGGTAGAGGTCGTCGGCCGGACGTGGGTGTTTTCAGCGCATGCCACAAGTGATTTTCGCGACCGCGCCAGTCACCTCAACTCCCTCGTGGTCGGCACGATTTCCCTGCTTCTCGCAGTCGCCTTCGCCATGTCCACACGCTTCCAGATCAAGTCCGTGGCAGCTGCCCACAGCTTACGCGCCGCATCCGAGAGAGACATCAAGGAAAAGGACCTGATGCTTCAGGAAATGAAGCATCGCATCAAGAATTCGATCGCCCGCGTGCTCGCGATAGCCAGGCAGACCGCCAGCAGTTCGAGCGACATGGACGAGTTTTCGCAGTCCTTCGCCGCGCGGCTCAACGCGATGGCCAATGCCCAGGACATGCTGACCCGCTCGCACTGGCGACGCACGGATCTGCGCGAGCTGCTTGCAACGGAACTCGAGCAGGTGTTCGGAACAAGTCATGCTGACGACAAGATCGACGGGCCGCCGGTGCTTCTCGACGAACGCGCGACCCAGGCGCTCGGTCTCACGTTCCATGAACTTGCAACCAACGCCCTCAAATACGGGGGCCTGTCGGACGATGGCGGCGATCTGCGCATCCGGTGGGAGATACACGGCCCGCGGCGGGCGAGAAAACTGCGGCTCGAGTGGATCGAAACCTCGCCGGTGCCTGTGTCGCCACCTCAGGACAACGGCTTTGGAACCCGCCTCATCGAGGCCAACATCCTCGGCGAGCTCGGTGGCACGCTTGAGCGGACATTCCCGCCGGAAGGCATGCGCTTCACCATGGTCATTCCTGTCGGGCCGTCGTGACCTTGCGATCACATGACCGCCACGGCGCGGGGGAACTTTTGCGTTCCAAATGCGTTCTATCCTGACGAGGACCGGCAACTGGCCGCGGTCCATCCATCCTTCAGGAGACGCGGATCCCCTTGCAAACCGTCGATTTCGAAGCCCTCCTCGCCAACACATCGCGACTTGCGATCATCGCGATAGGCATTGTCACGGTGATCGCGGCGCTTGAATACGCGCAGATGATCCTGGCACCGATCTTCCTGGCAATTGTCATCGGTCTGATGTTCGGTCCCTTGTCCGACCGGATCGAGCAGATGGGCATCCCGGGCTGGATTTCGGCGCTTGGCGTGGTGGCAACCTTCCTCATGCTCATCGCCGTGGCCGGAACCGCCTTCGCGGTTCCCCTGTCCGGCTGGATGGACAGGCTTCCCTCCATCTGGGAGCGCCTGCAATCGGAGCTGACAAGCTGGAAGGGCGTGGTTGCGTCCATCGGCGGTATCCAGGAAAATCTGCGGACGGCGATGGGTCAGGGAGCAAGCATGAAGGTCGACGTGGAGGACACGTCCGCGGTCGAGAGCGTCGTCTTCTTTGCACCCGCCTTCATGGCCCAGATTATCCTGTTCCTGGCCAGCATGTATTTCTTCATCGCGACGCGTAACGACATTCGCGAAGCCGCGCTTTCGCTTTGTGTGAACCCGAGACTGCGCCACAGCGCCCGGCGCATATTCGTAGAAGTCGAGGCGCGCGTGTCACGCTATCTTCTGTCGATCACCGCAGTGAACATCGTCCTGGGACTCGCGGTGTCGGCCACGCTGTTCGCACTGGGCGTTCCCTCGCCATTTCTGTGGGGCATGCTGGCGGGTGCGCTCAACTACCTGATCTATATCGGCCCGGCGGTGATGGCACTGATCCTGACGGGTGTCGGGCTGGCAACGTCCGACAGTACGCTGGGCATCCTGCTGCCCCCGGCTGTCTATCTCGGCCTCAACCTGCTCGAAGCCCAGTTCCTGACGCCAGCCGTTCTGGGCCGCGCCATGACGCTGAATCCCTTTGTCGTGCTTCTGTCGATCGCGACATGGATATGGCTGTGGGGGCCGGCCGGCGGTTTCATCGCCGTTCCCTCGCTGCTGATCCTGGATGCCATCCTGAGGAACATCATGCCGGCACAGCCCGAAGAGCCCACGCGGCTTCTTGTGTAAGACGCCCTCGCCCGGCGAGCCTTTCGGCCGATTGCGGTCGTCAATGCGTCCCCGCGCAGAGCTGCGGCATGTCGCCCGCGTCCGGGGACTGGCGACGACAGACCTCGATCACCTGTTCGCGCAACCAGACATGCGCCGGCGACAGATGCGTGCTCTTGTGCCACATCATCTGGATATCGAGCGGAGGCAGGTCGATGGGCGGCGAGAAGGTAATCAGGTCGAAACGGGCGGTGAACAGTTTTGCTAGCCGTTCCGGCATCGTCGCGACGAGATCCGAGCGCTCGAGCAGAAACGGCACGCCGACGAAATCGGGTTTCGAGATGGCCACGCGGCGGATCAGGTTCATCTTCGCAAGCGCCTCGTCGAGCACGGCCCGATACATGGTCGCCTCGGCCGGCTCGATCGCCACATGGTCAAGGTCGCAGAAGCCGGCAAGCGTCAACGGACCGGCGATGGCCGGGTTGCCGCTGCGCGCAAGGCAGACCATCCGGTCGGAAAAAACCCGCCTGGAGATGAGGTCGCCCGGAGCATCGGGAAAATAGGACACCGTCAGATCGACGCTGCCTTCTCCGAAAACGCGGGCCAGCCGGAACGGATCCGGCCCGACGACGCGCAACTTCACATGCGGTGCAAGCTCGCGAAACCTTTGTTGCAGCGACGGAATGAGGATCGCGTCGATATAATCGGTCAGGATCAGCGTGAAGGTTCGCCGCGAATGGCGCGGATCGAACCCGCCACTGTCATCCACGAGCCCCTCCATTTCGCGAATGAGGATCTGGACACGCTCGTGCAAGCCCCGCGCCACGTCGGTCAGCACATGCTTGTTGCCCTGCCGTATCAGCAACGGATCGTCGAACACCTCGCGCAACCGCTTCAGGGTCATGCTCATTGCCGGTTGGCTCATTCCCAGCCGCGCCGCGGCCTGGCTGACGTGCCGCTCGCGCAGGAGCGCTTCCAAGGCTCGCAGGTCCTTCAGGCTGTAGTCGATGCCAACCATTTCATACTCTTTAATTATTCGATTTTCGAATAGAGGCTATCAAAGCCAGCCAGTTGCCGCAAACATTCCTCGTCCTCCATTGTCCTTCCTGATAGCTCTCCGCATTTCTCCGGAGGGCTTGCCGGTTGAATGCCGGATATGAGGGAACCGTACAGGGAGAGCAGAATGGCTCTGAAGACCATCCGGGTGAGCCGGGAAGAAATGCGCAAGCGCGTTGCGCTGTTTTCGGAACTGAAGGGGTTTGACGGCGGCCTGCCGGACAGCGACCATCCCGACTGCAAGCGTACGCTTTACAATGTCGTCGGCTTCCAGCCGCCCGAGGGCGCGGACGTTGCAACGACATCGCCCGTGGGTGCGCAGGCGGCCGAGAATGCCTCGATCAAGATCTCCGAGGGATTCAATCTGGGTTATTGCCATGCCAAGCCGGGCAAGGGCCCGATGATGCACAATCACGACACCAACGAGACTTTCATTCCGATGACGGGCCGCTGGCGGTGTTCATGGGAGATCGACGGCCAGGTCGAGGCCTTCGAGCTCGGGCCGCATGACGTGATCTCGTTCCCGCCCGGCGTGCAGCGCCGCTTCCAGAACATCACGTTCGACGAGCCGGACACAGAGCATCTCCTGATGTTCGTGATCAGCGGCAACCAGCCGAAGGCGGAATTCTCGCCGGGCTCTATGGACGAACTGCGCGACCGCGGTCTTCTGACGACCTGATGGCCGGCGAAGCGATGTCGACGCACGAAGAGCAACCTGCCGCATTCGATGCTGCTTTCCCCAGGACGCAATTGCCGGAAAGCCCGCTGTCGTTTCGTCGCGGGCCCTCGGCGAACGGGCGCGCCGTACTGCTCCTGCCGGGTGCAAGCGGGACCTCGGAGTTCTTCTGCCTTGTCGCACCGCTTCTGCGCGACGGCGGCTGCGATCCGGTTCTGGTCGACTATCCCGGAACGCTCGAACCTCGCGCCCTGGCGCGGGAAACGGGAAAGCTGGCAATCCGGCTCGGTCTTGCCTCGCCGCTCGCCGTGGGATGTTCCTACAGCGCCTGGTGGCTGCAATATGCGGCGACGGCGGATCCTTTCGCCGCCCTGATCCTGTGCAACGGCTTCGTCGAAGCGGAGGACCTGAAAGGAAATCCGCTGTTCGACCACGCCGCGATCGCGGCCACGCCGGCGACGGAATTGCGCGAGCAATGGCGCGACCGCGCCGCCGGCGGGCCGTCGACGCCGCTTTCCGCCCTTCTGCTCAAGGCCATGACGGGATGGCTTTCGGAGGAGGACCTGAAAGGACGCCTGATGCAGGTCACCGCCTCGCGACCGGTTCCCGGTCCGGAGCGTTTTGCCGGGCCGGTCACGGTCATCGACTGCCCCGACGACCCGATCGTCACCGCTCCGGCACGGGCTCGGTTCCGGAGAACATGGAAGGAGGCCGGTCACCGACAGGTGCCCGGCGGTCACTACCCTTATGTCAACGCACCGGAAGACTTCGCACGCGCTGTGCTGGCGTCGATCTGACGGAAACAATCACCTGGGAGGGAAACATGAAACTGGGCACGTGGATCAAGGGGGTTTGCGGCATGGCGCTTCTGGCGGCCACCGCGATGGAGGCACGGGCGGACACGTTCCTGTTGCGCATGGGCGGAGGTCATACGACCGGCCTCACCTATGTGGCAACCTATGACACTTTCTTCGCCGACGAGGTGACGAAGCGGGTCAAGGAAAAGACCGGACACGACATCCGCTTCATCAAGGCCTGGGGAGGCAGCGTTGCCAAGGTCGACGGTGCCATCGAGGCGGTTCAGCGCGGCACGCTCGATATCGGGCTTTCACCGATCGGCTTCGAGCAATCGCGGGCGGCACTCCTGAACTACAGCGCCATGGTGCCGTTCACCACCGCCGACCCCGTTCTCCAGGGCCGGGTCGCCACCCGCATGCTTGCCGAGGTCCCGAGCCTCCAGGAAAGCATGAAGCCCTACAACGCCCGCATCCTGTCGATGATGGTGACGGAGGCCTACGGCCTTGCCACGAATTTCGACTGGACGTCCATCGACGAACTCAAGGGCCGGCGCATCGCCATGGCGGGAACCAACGCACCGCTTTTCGTGCCCATCGAGGCCGTTCCGGTGAACCTTGGCATCGGCGAGCACTACCAGGCCATGCAGACGGGCCTGGCGGAGGGCAGCCTCTTCTTCATCTCCGGCATGGAGGCGTTTCGGCTCAAGGAGGTGTCCTCCACGTTCACACGCACGGGCTTCGGATCGCTGTCCACCTTCGTTGCCTTCATGAACGAGGACACCCGCAAGCGCCTGCCCGGAGAGGTGGTGAAGATCATCGACCAGGTGGCCGCCGAGGCCGCGATCATGATCGCCGAGCGCAGTGCCGAACGGGACAAGGCGGTCGCCGAACGGCTCGCGGCCGAGGGCATCACCGTGCGCGACCTTTCCGATGCGGAGCGGGCCCGCTGGGCCAAGGCGGTGGCGGAGATCCCGGCGAATTCGGTCGCCGGCCTCGCCGACCGGGATTACCCGACCGCCGATGTCCTGAAAGCCTATATCCGCATTCTGGCGGAAGAAGGCTACAGTTTCCCCACGGACTACACCTTCTGAGCCAACGGCACCGGCCGGGTCCCGACCCGGCCGGAAAACCGTTCGAGCCGCTCGTCCAATGGGGAAAGACATGGAACGCTTCATCCATCGGGCGGCGGGCCTGCTGGCAGATGCCGGCAGCCTCGTCGTCTATCTTTGCGCGGCGCTGATCGTCTACGACGTGGTGGCAAGGCTTGCTTTCGGTCAGCCTTTCGCCGGAACCGCCGACCTCGTTGCCATCGCCCTTGTGCTCGTCACCTTCCTGCAGGCGATGAAAGCCCTGCTGCGGGACCGACTGCTGCAAATGACACTGCTCTTGAACAAGCTTCCGGGCCGGCTGCTCGCCGTCGCAATGGCCGCAGCGAACGTCGTCGGTGCTGCATTGTTCCTGTGCCTTGCGGCCTTTGCCGTGGAACCGATACTGCAGGCCTACCGCACCCACGAGTTCTTCGGCACCGATGCCTTTCGCGTCACCGCCTGGCCGGTTCGCCTGGCCGTCGCCGTGTTGTGGTGCCTGCTCGCCATCGCCTTCCTGACAAAGGCGCGCACGTCGCTGCAGAGGACTTCCCGATGATCGAACAGACCGCGGCGATCGCGCTCGGCCTCATCTTCGTGCTCTCGCTGGCGGGCGTCCATATCGCGCTCTCCTTCCTGATCGGCTCCACCGTCGGTCTCTATCTGCTGTTCCAGGACTGGTGGATGACGCTGGGCCTGCTGCAGCAGACCGCCTTCGACGGCATTCGCGACTACAACCTGATGGTGATCCCGCTCTTTGCGGTGATGGGCCTCTTGATCGCCCGCTCGGGCGCGGCGACCGACCTGTTCTCCGCCGCCAACCGCACCTTCAGCCGTGTCCCGGCCCGGCTCGCGGTGGCAACGGTGGCCGGCAACGCGCTCTTTGCCGCCGTCACCGGCGTCGGCGTCGCGGCCGCGGCGACGTTCAGCCACATCGCCTATCCCTCGATGCAGGCAGCAGGCTACAAACGCAGCTTCGCCGCCGGCTGCATCGCCGGCTCCTCGGTCCTCGGCCTGCTGATCCCGCCTTCGGTGTTCATGATCGTCTGGGCAATCCTGACGGAGCAGTCGATCGGGCGGCTTTTCGCTGCCGGTGTCCTCCCGGGCATCGCCCTTGCCGTGCTTTTCGGCCTCTACTGTGTCGTGCGCGCGATCCGCAATCCGGAAATGGTCAGCTCGGAGACAGCGGTGGCGGACGCTGCGGCGACGCGGCCCGACCCGGTCGGCATCGTCGGCGTCCTGTTGATCATCCTGGTGACGCTCGGCGGCATCTGGGGCGGGTTCTTCACACCGACGGAAGGCAGTGCCGTCGGTCTTGCCGGCGCCTTGCTGCTGGCCCTGGCCAAGGGAATGAGCCGCACCGCCATCGTCGAGGCGACCCGCGAGGCCGGCATGGTCGTCACGCCTATCATGCTCTTGCTGCTGGGTGCGGCGATGTATTCCAAGCTGCTGGCGCTTGCCGGCATCCCGCAGCTTGTCGGCATGCTGTTCGAGACGATGGAGCTTGGCCCGACAGAGACAATCCTCGTCATGGCGGCGATCTGGCTGGTACTCGGCTGTTTCGTTGACAGCATCTCGATCATGCTGCTGACGGTGCCGCTGTTCTGGCCGATCGCACAGGCCATGGGCATCGACCCGATGGTGTTTGCGATCGTCGGCATCCTGGTCATCGAAGCGGGCGTCCTGACGCCGCCCTTCGGCATCGGCGCGTTCGTCGTGCTGGCCGCGATCCCGGACAAGGAGCTGCGGCTCTCCGAAGTCTTTCGGGGCCTTGCGCCCTACTGGACAATGATCCTTGCCATAGCGGCACTGGTCTATGTCTTCCCTGCACTCGCGACCCTGGTTCCCTCACTTCTCTAGAGGCAGGCGACCAAACGCGAGCGGGCGTGCGGGAGACCGCGCTCCCGTTTCATGCCCCACAAGGAACCCACCACTTTGCGTGCGCAGGTTCGCAAGTCAGTCGTCCGCAACCAGGACCGGTTCCCCGCCCGCTCCCCCTTCGGGCTCGCCCGGCAACGCGTAGGTGGTCACGTATTGCCCCTCCAGACGGTGAACCCTGATCGGGATGTCGTAGATGCTGCTGAGATGGGCACCGGTCATCACGTCCGCAGTGTCGCCGTGAAAGACGACCCGGCCATCCTTCATGCCGATGATCCTGTCGGCGAAGTTGGCGGCGATGTTGATATCGTGCAGCACGACGACCACCGCCTTGCCGAACGATCGCGAGGCGTTGCGCAGAAGATGCATCATCGAGACGGCATGGCGAATGTCGAGGCTGTTCAGGGGCTCGTCGAAGAGCATGTAGTCGGTGTCCTGTGACAGCACCATCGCCACATAGGCCCGCTGCCTCTGGCCGCCGGAAAGCTCGTCGAGAAAGCTGCCGGAGATCGACTGCAGGTCGAGGAAATCCAGTGCCTTTTCCACATGCGCCCGGTCGCCGGGGGACAGGCGTCCGCGCGAGTGGGGATAGCGGCCGAAGGCGACGAGATCGCGCACCGTCAACCGTGCGGCGACCCGGTTTTCCTGTTTGAGAACGGAGAGCCGCCGTGCAAGAAGGTCGCCGGATGCGCGCGCGACATCGAGCCCGTCAACCGTGACGGTCCCCCTGTCGGCAGCAAGCAGGCGCGAGGCAAGGCCGAGCAGTGTCGACTTGCCGGCACCGTTCGGCCCGATGATCCCCGTCAGCCCGCCGCGCGGAATGGCAAGGGTGATGCCGTCGACGACGATGCGTCTCCCATAGGACTTTGTCAGTCCGTCGATCTCGATCAACGCGCCATTCCCCTCAGCAGCATGATGATGAACATCGTCCCGCCGACGAACTCGGTGACGATGCCGACCGTCGAACCCAGACCGAGAACCTGCTCGAGCACCAACTGGCCACCGAGCAGGAGCAGGATGCCCACGAGCACGGCCCCGGCCAGTACCTGGCCATGCCGAAATCCGGGTATCAGCAGATAGGTGACATTGGCAACGAGCAGCCCGAAGAAGCTGATGGGCTCGAACCCGTTGAGCGGGCCGACCAGCGCTGTCGCCACGGATACCTGGAGCGAGACCAGGATGAGGATCAGCGACACCATGCGGCGGTAGTCCAGTCCCAGGTTGATCGCCTGGTCACGACCAAGGAGCAGGACATCGAGCCTGTCCCGCATCCGCCAGACGAGCAGGCAGACGCCGCCCGTCACGAGCGTCGCCACGAGAAGAAGATCGGGCGCGACCCCGTTGAAACTGGCGAAGAGCCGGTCTTGCAGGACAACGAACTCGTTGGGATCGATTACCCGCTGCAGAAGCACCATCAAGCCGCGAAAAAAGAGCCCGAAGACCACGCCGACCAGCAACAACAGATGGAGGTTCTGCCGCGCGCCCAGAAACAGCCAGCGATAGAGGAGCACGGAAAACAGGAGCATCGCGCCCGCCTCGACGGCGAAGAGCAGCCTCGGATCGACGGAGGACAGGCGCGCGGCGCCCAGGAAAAACACGAAGGCCGTTTGCAGCAATGCATAGAGCGCATCGAAGCCCATGATGGACGGAGTGAGGATGCGGTTGCCGGCGATCGTCTGGAAGACCACGGTCGAGACCGCGATCGCCGTCGCCACAACACAGATCGCCAGCAGCTTGCGGGCGCGAAGCGCCAGCACGTAGTCCCAGTTGCCCCGCACGTCGAGCGTCATGAAGATGACGGCCACTGCAACGACCGCGCAGGCCAGCACCAGCAGAACCGTTCGCGGCCTCGTCATCCGGGCCTCCCCCGGCACCTCGTCATGCCGCACGGGTCGAGCGCCCCAGCAGCAGGTAGAGGAAGACGGCGCTGCCGAGCACCCCGAAGACAGTGCCCGCCGGGATCTCGTAAGGTGCCACGATCAAGCGTCCGGCCATGTCGCAGACAAGGACGAGCGCGGCTCCGGCAATCGCCATCCAGGGCAGGGTCCGACGCAGGTTGTCCCCCGCCGCCAGGCTGACGAGGTTGGGAACCACAAGCCCCAGGAACGGGATCGATCCGACCGTGGTGACGACCAGGGCGGAAACCAGCGATACGATGACGAGGCCGACCGCCACGGTCTTCCCGTAGTCGAGGCCCAGGTTTCGGCTCATGTCGCCGCCCAGACCGGCAATGGTGAACCGGTCGGCCGCAAGATAGGCCGCGACGCTCAGAACCAGGGTGAGCCAGAGCAGTTCATACCGCCCGGAGATCACGACGGAGAAGTCTCCGTTACGCCATGCGCCCAGCGACTGCATCAGCCCGTAGCGATGGGCAATGAAGGCCGTCACCGATCCGACGATCCCGCCGAACATGATGCCTGTGAGCGGAACCAGCAGCGGTGCACCCGGCGGCACCGCCCGCAGCAGACGCAGGAATACGGCCGTGCCGGCGCAGGCAAAGCCTGCCGCGACCAGCGACTTGACCACCACCGGCGCCCCGGGGAACAGCAGCATCATCAGCAGCATGCCGAAACCGGCCGCCTCGGTGGTACCGGCAGTCGTCGGCTCGACGAAGCGGTTGCGTGTCAGCATCTGCATGATGACGCCGGCAATCGCCAGACAGGAACCGGACAACAGCAAGGCCATCGTGCGCGGCAGACGGCTGTCCATCAGCGTCGACATCGCGGCCTCGCGCGTGGCGGGGTCGGCAAGACGGGCCGGCGTGAGATCCGCGACGCCGATGAAAAGGCTCGCAGCCGCCAGGGCCGCCAGCACCAGAAGGCCGGCCGTCAGGCCGCCGATTGTCGGGCGAGGTGTTCTTGCTTGCATTTGGGATGCCACGGGCACGTACTGCCCTATTGGATTGCGTTGGCAATCTCGTCGACCATCGCCTGCATGGCGGTCAGGCCGGTGCCGCTCAGATACCAGTTGTCGGGATCCAGATAGACCACCCGGCCAGCTTCCCAGGCCCGTGTCGTGCGGACGATATCGTTGTCGAGAAGGGCCTCGGCCGCCTGCCCTTTCTGTCCGGTGGCGGCATCGCGGTCAATGACAAACAGGAAGTCCGGGTCGGCCTTGAGGATGAACTCGAAGGATATGGCCTGTCCGTGCGTCGCCACCGTCAGGTCCGGAGCGGCCGGCCTGATACCGAGTTCCGTGTGAATGACACCGAAGCGTGACCCGGGCCCGTAGGCACTCATGCGCCCGCCCGTCGTCATGATCACAAGCGCCGTGCCGACACCGCCGGCCTGCTCCTTCAGCTTTGCAACGGATGCCTCCAGTGCCTCGAGCCGTGAGGCCGCCTCCGGCTCCTTGCCCAGAATGCGTGCCATGGACAGGATCTTCCCGGTTGCGTCCTTGAAGTAGTTGCCGGTGTCGACCGTCATATCGATTGCCGGAGCGATCTTCGAGAGCTCGCGGTACTTGGCCGCGGATCGCCCGCCGACAATGATCAGGTCCGGGGCGGCGGCGGCCACGGCTTCGAAATCCGGCTCGAACAGCGAACCGATCTTCGCGTAGCGATCCGCGTCGTATTTCCTCAGATAGGCGGGTTTCACGCCTTCCGGCACGCCGGCCGGTTCGACGCCCAGCGCGTCGAGCGTGTCAAGTGCGGCCAGATCGAAGACGAGCAGGGTCTGCGGCAGGCGCGGCACCTCGGTGACACCTTGCGCATGTTCGATGCGCAGTGTTTCGGCATGCGCATGCGGGACAAGGAGAAGCATCGGCCCCGCGGCCAATGCCAGCACCGGCAACAGAAGCATTCGGGCAAGAGCGATATTGGACATGACTTCCATCCGTGGGATGTGGGGAACTGCTAGCGGCCGGCACATTCAAGCGCGAGCCGGAGCGCGTCGAGGGCGGCGTCAACCTTGGCTGGCTGATGGGCACGCCCCTCATATTCGCGGTAGGCGAAGGCCACGGCACGCCCCTTTCCCGCTTCGGCAAGCCCGGCAAGGGAGCGGGCGTTGGTGACCATGGCGTTGCTGGCGATCCAGCGGCGGCGCGCCTCGAGCTCCCTCCCCTGAACCGGGTCGAAGGGACCGAGGTCTTCCTCCGCGCTGCCAACCGACACCTGCAGGCGCGGCCGGCGGCCGTCCTTCGGCGACGACGTAAGGAATGCGGCCATGTCGGCAAGCATCCGGCGATCGTCAACCCATAGCGAGGGACTGCTTGCGGCATAACAGTCGAAAGCAGCAGGCTCCGTAACGAGGCGGCGCAACACCATCAGACCGCCAAGCGAATGGCCGAACAGCGTTTGCGCGGCTGTCTCGGCACCCAGCGCTGAACGCACGCGCGGCTTCACCTCGCTTTCCAGCAGGTCAAGAAAGGCGTCGCCGCCGCCGAGTTTCGGCCAGGGCTTTCCGTTCGGTCGCTCCGGCATCCGGTGGCTCCCCCCCGCCGAAGCCGCAGGAGGGGTCAGGTCGAAGACCCGTCGGTCGAGGCTCGCCCTGCCCGGCGGGTAGGCGATGGCGGCGACCGCGACCGGAGCGACGCCGACCCTGGCGGCAGCCGGATTGAGCATGCGGGCGATGTCGGTCAGAAGAGCGAAACTGTCCTCGCCGTCGAAACTGTAGAGCACCGGATAACCGCCTTGCGGAGCCGGCCCGTCCGGGCGCCACAGGAGCAGGCGGAACGCCTCTCCCGAGGCCCCGGAGACGAAGGGTATCTCCATTGCCCCCTCGATTGTCACAGGCCGCGAGACCTCGTCCGCCTGCGCGCCACGCACGACAGCCGCCGCGAGAAGCGCGACGGCCGCAATCAACCATCCGGACCGGATTACATTGCGCGTCATGCCTGGACCTTCGGCTCCCAGACGATTTCCGGCTTCTCCCGCCAGGAAAAGCGGGTCAGGTGGTCATGAACGACGAAATGCGTCCGCGCCAGCGTCTCCTGCGTTTCGGACACGCACTCGATTCTCAGAGCGCCATCGTCCGCCCACATGCGGCAGTCGCCGAAGGGAAAGTCGACCTTGCCCGTCTGTGCGTCGAAGCTGACCTCGACCTTGTGGGCAAAGTGCTTGCACAACTGCTGCAGATAGCGCGAAGCATTGGCGGTCGCGACCGTTGTCTGGATGCCCGGCATGAATGAACCTGTCCGCTCTTGAGTTGGCCCGAACGGGGCGGATCATCCGCCCCGTTGCTGTGGTGTATCCGCGGCGCGGACGAGATCAGAACTTTGCCGACAGGCGGAAGGTCGCGCTGCGCGGCTCTCCATAGAAGTTGAACACCGAGGTGCCGCCGACCCGCGAGTAGTACTTCTGGTCGAAGACATTGTTGACGTTCAGCGTGGCGGTGAAGTTGTCGTTGATCTTGTAGCCGGCCATCAGGTCGGCGGTGACATAGCCCGGCGCCTTGATCGTGACGCCCTGCGACACGCTGGAGAACGAGCTGAAGGCGGTGACGCCGCCGCCAACGAAAACGCCCTCGAACGCCCCCGCGGTCTCGTCGAATGTGTACTTGGTCCAGAACTGGAACATGTGCTGCGGCGTATACGTGCTGAAGGTCTGCCCCGCCTGCGCCGAATTCAGATAGCGGCTGTCGGTATAGGTGTAGCCGCCGGCAACCTCCCAGCCCGGCAGCGGCGAGCCCGACGCCTCCAGCTCGACGCCCTGCACCTCGACCTCGCCCTGTGCGATCGACGCGCCGGGAACCAGCGGGTCGGCCACCGCCCGGTTGGTGTCGCGCAGGTTGAAATATGCGAGCGAGGCATTGACGCCGCCGTCGAAGAGCTCGGCCTTCATGCCGATCTCGTATTGCCGGCCGACACGCGGATCGAGGATGTTGCCGGCCGCGTCCGTTGCCGTCTGCGGCTGGAAGATCTCGGTGTAACTCGAATAGGCCGAGAGCCAGTCGGTCACGTCGAAGACGACACCGGCATAGGGCGTCACCTTGGCGTTTACCTGCTGCTTGCTGGTGATCGCGCCGCTGACCAGGTTGGTCGTCGTGGCGTTGTACCAGCTGACGCGGCCGCCGCCGATCAAGGTGAGCCGGTCGATCGGCTTGACGCGGAGCTGGCCGTAGATGCCGAAACGGTCGGTCTTCGTGCCCTGCTGAACCGTGTAGTTCACCGTCGGCTCGGGCAGCGCCGAGTTCCAGCCGTAGATGTTCTGGTTGCCGGCGATCACACCGGCACCCTGCAGCATGGTGATGTCCTGGTTCTGATAGTCGGCACCCAGGATGATGTTGTGCTCCTGGCCGAACAGCTCGAACGGTTTGCTGACATGCGCATCGATGGCGAGCGAGCCCGCCTCGTAATCTCGCGCCAGCCAGCGGGTGTCGGACGTGTCGCCGCCGCCGGAGATGATGTCACCGTTCGGCGCAGCGTAGCCGTTCGCCCAGGCATAGAGGAAGTCGACATCCGTGGCCTGGTAGCGGGCGGAGAGCTTGGCGTGGCCACCGTCATCGAACTTGTGTTCCAGTTCGCCGATATAGTCGGTGACGCTGTTGTCGAAACGGTTCCAGTCGGCACCGGTGAAGGTGGAGCGCGGAAGATCGATCAGCGTGCCGTCCTGGAAAGTCGGAAGGCCGTTGAACGGCGTGATGTCGCGTACCTGGTGGCTGACCGAGAAAGTCGCCGTGGTGCTATCGCCAATGTCGGCCTGGACGGTGCCATAGGCGACGCCGACACCGTTCTCGACACTGTCGACGAAGCCGTTCTCGTGCTGCAAGACACCAACGAAACGGCCGCGCACGGAACCGGATTCGTTCAACCGGCCGGTGACATCGACCTCGCCGCGCTTGTGCTCCCAGGAACCGAACGCTCCCTCGAAGCGGGCCTCGAAATCGCTCTTGGCCTGCTTCAGGCGCATGTTGATGGCGCCGGCCGGCTCGCCGGCGCCGCCGAACAGGCCGGCCGGGCCGCGCAGGATCTCCACATGGTCAATGATCGCCATGTCTGGCTGTGTGCCGTAGACGCTGGAAAGCGGCGCCGGCAACCCGTTGAAGTAGAGGCTGTCGAACTCGAAACCGCGCGAGAACAGGCTGGATCGGCCATTGTCGTTGTTCAGCACGACGATGCCGGGGGTCTCGCGCAGGGCCGTGTCGAGCGAGGTGTAGCCGCCATCCTCGAGCCGCTCGCGCGTCAGCACCGTCGTCGACTGCGGAATCTCGCGGACGGAGAGCACATCCTTCTCGCCGACGCTGATCAGATTTGTCGTGTAGCTGTCGCTACTGTCGGTCTCGTAGCTCGCGCCCTCGATGACGATCCTGTCCAGAACCGTCGGCTCCACGCCCTGCGCGAACGCCGCACTCTCAAGCACGAGGCCGATGGCCGTCGTTGCGAGCAGCATACCGCCCATACGAACGGCGAAACCGCCAGCGACCATCCGGTGGCCCATCTTCGTAGCCATGCATACCCCCATACACCGCCCGGGCGCATTTGCCGAGCGAAAACTTGATAAAAACACTCATGTTTGTTAGAGGAAGGCCTCGACGAATGCCACCGCCCTACCTTTGCGCAAGCGTCAAAGATGTTTGCGGCTCTTGCGGTGCGCGCACGAAAGGCGGCCAGAAATGGCAACCGGTTGTAATATCACAGATAACGACGTTCTCGCGGCAGATCTGAATGACTGTGCCGCCGTAACCGGGCCAGGATTCCGTCTGCTTCGGCCACTGACCTCCTCCAGCGGAGCGGTGTTGCACGGCAATCACCGCATGACCCGGCTGCGGGCAGGCCTGAATGTTCACACCTCCGACACCGTGACGCTGCAGGATCTGGTGACGACAATCGAGCAGCCGCCCGGTCTGACGATCATGATATTCCTCAGCGGCGGCGTGGATGCCACCATTGGCGGCGTCCCCCTCGACGTCGGCCGGCGCGGCGATGAGCCCGTGCGCGGCGTGATGATTTCGCGGGCCCGACCGGATCGTTTTGTCCGCCACGCCCACAAAGGCGATCACATGCGCAAGGTGATCGTCACCATGTCTCCGGAGTGGATCTCAGAAAGCGGCTTCGAGGGCATTGCCGGGCACGAAATCGTCCAGGCATTCTGCAAGACGCATCTGGCGCGCTTCGACTGGGTAGCCAGCCCGGCACTGATTGCGATCGCCGAGCAGATGCTGCACCCCCCGCACAACGAAACCTATCCGGAAGGCCTCTATCTGGAGAGCCGGGCGCTGGATCTCGTGGCGGAAGCCTTCACCGCACTGGCAAGCGAGGGACGGGCCGTGACGCGCGGCCAGCTCTCCCCCGTCGAACAGAAGCGCCTGCAGTCGATCAAGGACGTCATGGCAAGACCGGACGCCGAAGGTCTCCCGCTCGACCGGATCGCCAGGCTTTGCGGTGTCAGCGTCAGCAAGATGCAGCGACTGTTCCGCATCGCGCACGACAGCACTGTCTCCGAATACACCCGCCGGACCCAGCTCGTGCGGGCGCGGCAGCTGCTGGAGCGGGAAGGCATACCGGTTTCCGAAGCGGCTCATGCGGCCGGCTACACAAGCGCGGCCAACTTCGCCACCGCCTTCAAGCGCGAATTCGGACTGTCGCCGCGCGAGGCGCGCCGAAGCGCCAGGGCCTGAGTTTCGCCGCACTGCGCCCGCCTCCCCGGAACGCGGCCAGGCACCGGAACACGTGTCACTCTTCCCTTCAATTCAGAATAAAAAAACTTTCAGATCGTTGTTGACAGCCGGCCACTAAAGATCCCGTGCAATCTGCACGTAATCGCTCGTCATAAATCTTTCACATCGACGAAACCATAAAAATAACAGGGATGTGGATTGCATTCCAGAAGGCCGCATCATCAATCTCCGCCCGGGCCTTGCATCGTCTCCGACCGTCGTTATAGTGCGGTTCAAATCAGAGTTGCGCAGCTTCATCCACTGACGCTTGGGCCCGACGAGGGTTCGCGCGCGCAACCTGTCGGCATGCGTGCCGCTCCTGTGACGGAGTGGCATCCAGCAGCGTGTGCCGGCGTCGCGATTGTCCCTGCATCTCACGATGCCGCCCCGGACCGACGGCGCTAGCAGCTATCGAACCGCGCGTGGCGTCCCCTCGTTCACGCGCCCAAGACACGCACCCAGTGGGCTGCGGCAGCCATGTCGTGCCCAATTGATAAGCCGTGCCCACTTGAAGGAGATCAAGATGAGCTATGTCGCCCGAAAACCCGCCAATGCCGACCTTCAGCCCCGGGAGCAGGTCTATGGCGAGAACCCGCTGGAAGACCGGGAGACCGATCTTTACCGTGGCGAATATGTGAAGTCCTTCGTCGAGAAGTGGGACGAGTTGATCGACTGGGACGCACGGGCCCAGAGCGAAGGTCAGTTCTTCATCGACGTGCTCCGCGCCCGGGGCAAGGAAACGGTTCTCGACGTCGCCACCGGCACGGGCTTCCACTCGGTGCGCCTGACCGAAGCCGGTTTCAACGTCACCTCCGCCGACGGGTCGGCCGCCATGCTTGCCAAGGCCTTCAACAACAGCCAGCAGCGGGGCCTGATCCTCAAGACCGTTCATGCCGACTGGCGCTGGCTGAACCGCGACATCAACGGCAAGTATGACGCGATCATCTGCCTGGGCAACTCGTTCACCCACCTGCATGACGAAGCCGATCGCCGTCGCGCATTGGCGGAATTCTATGCCGCCCTCAAGCATGACGGCATCCTGATCCTCGACCAGCGCAACTACGACATGATGCTGGATCAGGGCTTTCAGTCCAAGCATAAATACTATTATTGCGGCGACAGGGTTACTGCCGAACCCGAGCACATCGACGAAAGCCTGGCTCGGTTCAAATACAGCTTTCCGGACGGCTCCGATTACACGTTGAACATGTTTCCCATTCGCAAGAATTACATGCGTAAATTGCTCTCTGAAGCCGGATTCGCGCGCGTTCGCACCTATGGTGATTTTCAGGAGACCTATGCGGAGAGCGAGCCGGACTTTTTCGTCCATGTCGCCGAGAAATCGACGGTTCATCTCGTACGCTGGGGCGGCGGCACGCGCGACAACGACGAGACCGACATTCGCGACGTCGCCGAGGATTACTACGACAGCAATGACGCCGACACGTTCTACAGCACGATCTGGGGCGGCGAGGACCTGCATATCGGCCTCTATGACGAAACGAGCGACATCCGCGAGGCGAGCAATGCCACGATCGAACGGATGGTCGAGCTGTTGCCTGAGCTGAATGCCGACACGCGCCTGCTCGACCTGGGCGCGGGTTATGGCGGCGCCATGCGGAAGCTGGTCGAGCGAACCGGCTGCGCCGCAACCTGCCTCAACATTTCCGAGACGCAGAACGACACCAACAGGTATCGCAATCGCCGCGCAGGCGTCGCCGACAGGATCAAGGTCGTTCACGGCGTGTTCGAGGACATCCCGGAGGCGGACGCCAGCTACGACGTGCTGTGGAGCCAGGATGCCATCCTTCATTCCGACCAGCGCCAGACCGTGCTGCAGGAGGCCTGGCGCGTTCTCAAGCCCGGAGGCCACTTCATCTTCACCGACCCGATGCAGGCGGACGACGTTCCCGCAGGCGTGTTGCAGCCGGTCTATGACCGCCTCAACCTGACGAGCCTTGGTTCATTCCGCTTCTATCGCGAGGCGGCGCGCTCGCTCGGTTTCGAGATCCTCGCCCAGGAAGACATGACCGGTCAGTTGCGCACCCATTACGCACGTGTCCGGGAAGAACTCTTGGCCAATTACGACGCGCTCCGTGCGAACGAGGCCTCGGCAGAGTATCTCGACAAGATGGCCGTGGGTCTGGAGAACTGGGTCAAGGCCGCGGATGCCGGGCATCTGGCCTGGGGCATCCAGCTTTTCCGCAAGCCGGAATAACCAAGCCTGCCGTGCGGGCCGGTTCTTGTCGGAGCCGGCCCGCGCGTCCCTCGCCCCATGTCGCGGGTCAGCCGTCCTCTTGCGTGCCCGCCAGCGACTGTTTCCTTGCAAACTCGATCAGGCTGGCGACCGCGTCCGACTGCGGACGGGTGACGCCCTGATCGGTCCCGATCAGGGTCACGACCGCCTGTGCCTCGTTCTGCCAGTCGAGGACCGGGGCGGCAATTGCCACGAGACCGGGGATGAACCGTCCGTCGACGGTGGCATATCCGGCATTGCGAATCTCCTCGCGCAAGCTCGCCACCCCCTGCGCCGTTGCCGTCAGGTCCGAAATCAGGTCCGGGTTGCGCCTTGCATGACGCAGTTCGATATCCAGCATCGGACGGATGACGCCAGGCGGCGCCCAGGCGAGAAACGCGCGGCCGGTTGCCGAATTGAGCAACGGCAAGGTGGTTCCAAGCCCCATTGACGTGATGGTCGGCGACGCGGTCCGTTCCCACCGGATGACGGTAGCCCCCTGATTGCCCCAGACCGACAGCAGTCCGGTCAGGCCGGTGTCGGCACACAGTTCCGGCAATTCCTCTGCAGTCCGGTTGACGAAGTCGTGGCGACCAAGGGCGGCGAGCCCAAGGCGGACCGCCCCCGTTCCCAGGTCGTATTTTCCCGACCGACCCGCCTGCTCGACCAGACCGGCATGGATGAAGGATGCCAGATAGCGGTGCGCCTTGCTGAGCGGCATGTCGCAGTCGCGGGCAAGCTCCGACAGCGACACCGCCCGGCCGTATCCGGACATCACCCGCAGCAATCTAAGAGCCGCGTCCAGCGACTGGATGCCGCCGGAGGGTTCGCCGGCGGGTTCGGTGTCCGGCGCTTCGTTCTTTTTATTTTTCATGACCTTCGAGTATCCGGCGCAAGGGGTCGAGTCTTGCCGCCATCATACCGGCCGCACCTTGCGCGAACAGTCCCCTTGTTTCGCACCCCCGCGCCATCAGGCTTTCGCCAGAACGCAGCTCATAGGCCAGGCGAAGCGCCTTTTCCCCCCATTCCTCGACGCTCATTTCGACGATCAGCCTGTCGCCGTTCCGTAGCGGCTTCAGGAACCGCGCCGACACATCCATCAAGCCGATGCCAAGCGCGCCCACCCGTTCGCATAACGCGTCGTGACCGCCGAACTCCCACAGCCAGTCGTGAAAGGCACGGTCAAGCCAGCCGAGGATATTGGGGTAGTAGGCAATGCCCGCCGGGTCACAGTCACCGAAGCTGACACGTAGGGAAAAGCTGTGTTTTTGCTCGCTCATTCTTTCATAATCCAAAATCAGTTGCATCATGTGAAATTATACGTATCTTCCCGCATCAAGCTTGTCGACAGGAAAGGGGGAGGAACATGAGCGGACTTTCGAGGGTGGAAGTGCTGGGTGGAGGTCCCGCGGGGCTCTATACGGCGATCCTGCTGCGCCGGCTGATGCCGCATGTGCATGTGCGTGTGAGCGAGCAGAACCCGGAGGGCGCGACTTTCGGCTTCGGCGTGGTGTTCTCCGATCAGGCGCTTGATTTCCTGAAGGCCGACGATCCCGATATCCACGATCTCGTCACGCCCCACATGGAGCGCTGGCAGAACATGACGCTGAACCTGCCGGCGGAACGGATCACGCTGGACGGCATCGGCTTTTCGGCAATCGGGCGGCTGGAGCTTATCGAGATCCTTCGCCGGCAAGCGTCGTCGCTGGGTGTCGAGCTGCGCTTCGGGCATGCGGTCTCGTCGCTGGACGAGTTCGACGCGGACCTGATCGTCGGGGCGGACGGCCTCAACTCGCTCGTGCGGCAGGAGCTTCAGACCGCGTTCGAGCCGAGGCTGGATCATTTCGACAACCACTTCGCCTGGTTCGGCACCCCGCGCGCCTTTGACACGCTGACCCAGAGCTTCGTCCGAACCGGCAAGGGCGCGCTCAACGCGCATCACTACCGCTACGCCCTCGACCGCAGCACCTTCATCGTCGAATGCGACGACCCGACCTATCGCGCCTATGGCTTTTCCGAGATGAGCGAGGAGGAAAGCGCCAGGGTCTGCGGCGAGATCTTCGCCGAGGCGCTGCAAGGCGCGCCGCTCGTCACCAACCGCTCGCTATGGCGGCAATTTCCGCGACTGTGGTGTGACCGATGGGTCGCCGGCCGAAACGTCCTGCTCGGCGATGCCGCCCACACAGCGCATTTCTCCATCGGCTCGGGCACGCGGCTCGCCATGGAGGACGCGATCGCGCTGGTCCGTGCGCTGGCCTCGCATGCCGATGTCGACGCGGCGCTGGCCGCCTACCAGAACGAGCGCCAGCCGGTCGCCCGCAAGATCGTCGATGCCGCCAACACCTCGGCCGCCTGGTACGAGACCTTTGCGGAAAAGATGGACCTGGCCCCGCTCGACTTCGCCTTCGACTACATGACCCGCTCCGGGCGGGTCGACATGGACCGCCTGCGCGGCCTCGCGCCCCGTTTCATGACGCGCTACGAGACGTTCAAGGCAACTGCTGCGGACCGGCAGGTCACCGATGCCGTCGGCGACGACGCGCCGGGAGCCGCCGAGATCGGCTTCGACAAAGCCGCCCATCCGAACTGCTCGGCCATCCTTTGGGACAATCTCGGGCGCAACCCCGACAAGCCCGCCGTGACCGGCCCCGGCGGCACCCTCAGCTACCGGGAGCTGATCGCCGAGGCATCGCGCTGGGGTCATGCGTTCATCGCCGCCGGCCTGAAACGCGGCGAACGCATCGCGTTCTTCCTCGACGACACGCCGACCTATCCGGCCGCCTTCTTCGGCGCGGTGCGCGCCGGTTTCGTGCCGGTGCTGCTGAACATCCAGACCACCCCGGACGTGCTGAACTTCTTCCTCAAGGACACGGGCGCACGCATTGCCCTGTGCGAGGCCTCGCTCGCCGACCGGTTCGAGGGCGACACGCTGAAGGGCACAGCCCTGGAGACAGTCATTGTCGCGAACGGTCCGGCCGGACGCGACAATCACATCCCGGCCGCCGACTTTCTGTCGGGCCGGCCGGACAGCCTCGCCTGCGCCGATACCGGCCCCGATGACATGGCCTTCTGGATGTACTCCTCCGGCTCGACCGGCCGGCCGAAGGGCGTCGTCCACCTGCATCACGACATGGCCTACACGCAGGCATCCTTCGGCACGCATGTGCTGAAGCTGGAGCCCGGCGACATCTGCTTCTCCGTGCCGAAGATCTATTTCGCCTACGGCTTCGGCAACGCCCTCACCTTTCCGTTCTCGGTGGGAGCAACAACACTCCTGATGCCAGGCCAGCCACGCCCCGACGACGTCCTTGCCCTGATCGAAACATGGCGACCGACGGTCGTGTTCGGCCTGCCGACGCTCTACACGGCGCTGGCCCGGGCCGCGACGCTGGACGCGCGGGACCTTTCCTCGCTGCGCCAGTCGATGTCCGCAGCGGAAATCCTCTCGCAGGAGGTCTACGAAGCCTGGAAAGCGCGGACCGGGCACGGCCCGACCGAGGGCCTCGGTTCGACCGAACTGCTGCACATCTACCTCTCCAACACCACCGACGACCATCGCATCGGGGCGGCCGGCAAGCGCGTGCCGGGCTACGAGATCCGGCTCGAGACGGCGGATGGGACGCAGGCGAAACCCGGCGAGGAAGGCGTCATGTTCGTGCGCGGCCATTCCTCCGCGCCCTGCTACTGGAACCGGCCGGACAAGACCCGCGACACCATGCGCGGCGACTGGATCCATACCGGCGACCGCTTCATCGAGCGCGACGGCCACTACTATTTCCAGGGTCGTGCCGACGACCTGATCAAGGTGTCCGGCCAGTGGGTCTGGCCGCTGGAAGTGGAACGCTGCCTGAACGAGCATCCCGACGTGCATGAATGCGCCGTTCTGGCGCATCAACTGCCCGACCGGCGGATGACGCTGAGGGCGATCGTGCGGCTGCGCGACACGGCAAGGCAGGGCGAGGAACAGAGCGCCCGGCTGCGCGACTACGTCAAGTCGCAGCTGCAGCCTTTCAAGTACCCCCGCGTCATCGACTACATCGACGAGTTGCCGAAGACCGGCACGGGCAAGATCGATCGTCAGGCGCTGCACCAGGCACCCTGAACACGCACCCTGAACACTCACACGGACACGGGACGTCCTGCGGCTTCGCGCATCGCTGGACGGGCGCATGCGAAGCCGGACAGGCATCGACACGATTTTTCAAAGGGAGGGAAAGACATGAAATCGAACAAGCACACACTGACGGGATACATGCTGGCTGCCGGCCTGACGCTGGCCATGAGCGGGACCGCAGCTGCCCAGGTCGCGTCGATCTCGACGCCGCCGCAAGGTTCGGTGTGGAACACGATGGCCTCGGTCATCGCCGGCCAGGCCCGCGAGAGCGCGAACATGCGCATGGTCGTGCAGCCCTATGGCGGCAATGCGCAGATGATGCAGTCGGTCAACGAGGGGCTCGCCGAGTTCTCGCTCAACGACGTCAACGACGTGATCTCCGCCTTTCAGGGCAGCGGCGAATACGACGCCGCGATGCCGAACCTGCGGGTGATCGCGCGGATCAACCCGTTCCCCGTCGGTCTTTATGTCAAGGAGAGCTCCGGCATGACGGCGGTCGCCGATCTGAAGGGCAAGAGCGTGCCGTCCGGCTGGGATGCGTTCCCGATCGCCCGCTCGCACATCTCGGCGATCCTGGCCGCAGGCGGGCTCACCTGGGACGACGTCCGGCAGGTGCCGGTGCCCGAGCTGATCCGCGGCTCCGACGACATGGCGTCCGGCCGTGTCGACAGCGCCTTCTTCGCCGTCGGCGGCCCGAAGGTGGCCGAGGTCGACGCCTCCGTCGGCGGGGTCCGATTCCTGACCGTCGAGGCCAATGACGACACACTGGCAAAGATCCGGCAGGTCCGCCCGGCCTTCTACTTCTCGCAGGTTGCGCCGGCCCCGCCGCGCGTCGGCGTCAAGGAACCGATGGCCTTCGTGACCTGGGACAACATCCTGGTTGCCGGAACGCATGTCTCCGACGCGCAGGTGAAGACGCTGCTCACGGTCCTGTTCGATGAGGCGGAAGCAATCGGCAACGCCTATCCGCCGCTGCGCGCGCTCGACCTGGCAAGCGCCTACAAGGAGTATCCCGGCCTTGAATACCATCCGGCGGCGGCGGCCTTCTTCAAGGCACGCGGTGTGGAACTGACCCCGGTCGAGTGACCGGATACATGGCCGGGCGGCCCCATCTGCCGTCCGGCCCAATCCCCCGCTGCATCCGTCAGGACACATGATGGCGATCAACGAGATTTCGGAAACGTCCGGCACCGCCGGAGATGGCGACACGCGTGCGCCTCTCGGGCTGAAGGCCCTGCTCGGCGGCACGCTCACTCTGCTTTCCCTGGCGCAGGCGGCCGACATCGGTTCCCGGCTCGGGTATTCCTACTATACCGAGCAGTTCCTGGCCGTGGTTCTGGGCCTGAGCCTCGGCCTCGTCTTTCTCGGCAAGGATGCGGCGGGACGGCGACGCGCAGGTCGCGTGCAGCGAATTCTCGACCCCGTCCTCGGCGTCGCGGGACTGGCCCTGTCCTTCTACGTGGCGTGGTTCTACCCCTCGCTGGTCGGACGCGCCATGATGCTGCCCTGGGATGCGCTGGCGGCGGGCAGCCTGCTCTTTCTGCTTGTGCTCGAGGCCTTGCGCCGCTGTGTCGGCTGGGTGCTCGTCATCGTCGTGCTGGCCATCTGCGCCTATGGCCTGATCGGCCATCTGGTGCCGGGCGTGCTGCAGACGCGGGAAGTCGCGCCTGCGCGCATGGCGGTCTACCTCGCCTTCGATCCGAACGGCCTGCTCGGGCTGACGCTGAATGTCGCCGCGACCGTCGTCATCGCCTTCGTCTTCTTCGGGCAGATCCTGCTGTATTCGGGCGGCGCCGGTTTCTTCAACGACATCGCCATGGCGACGATGGGCCGCCGTCGGGGCGGCGCGGCCAAGATCTCCATCGTTGCCTCCGGCCTGTTCGGCTCGATCTCCGGCGTGGTCGTGTCGAACATCGTCGCCACCGGCGTCGTGACGATCCGCCTGATGGTCAATTCCGGCTTCCGCCGTACCACCGCCGCAGCGGTCGAGGCCGTCGCCTCGACAGGCGGGCAGATCGCGCCGCCGGTGATGGGCGCGGTCGCCTTCCTGATGGCGGACATCCTGCAGAAACCCTATTCGGAGATCGTCGTCGCGGCCATCGTGCCGGCACTTCTCTATTACGTCTCGCTCTTCGCACAGGCCGACCTCCTGGCGGCCAAGCAAGACATCCGGACGATCGAGGGCGAGGAGATCCCGCCCGTGTCGCAGGTGATGGCGCGCGGCTGGGTCTTTCTCATCCCCTTCGCCGCAATCGTCGCGGCGCTGTTCTGGTTCAACCAGCGGGCGGAAACGTCAGCGCTTTGGGGTGCCCTCGCCGCCATGGCGATCGGCCTCACCTGTGGTTACGGCCGGTTGCGGATGAGCCTGCGCAACCTTTGGGACTGCATGGTCGAGACCGGCGGGGCCATCACCGACATCGTCATGATCTCGGCCGCCGCCGGTTTCATCATCGGCGTGCTCAACGTCACGGGCCTCGGTTTCGCCGTCACCTATGCACTGGTGGACCTCGGCCAGGGGAACCTCTTTGTCCTGCTTTTGATCTCCGCCGCCGTCTGTCTCGTTCTCGGCATGGGCATGCCGACGGTCGGGGTCTATCTGCTGCTTGCCGTACTGGTCGCCCCGTCGCTGATCGAATCCGGCGTCGAGCCGATCGCCGCCCATCTCTTCATCTTCTATCTCGGCATGATGTCGATGGTGACGCCGCCGGTGGGCATTGGCGCCTTTTTCGCCGCCTCCATCGCCAAGGCACCGCCCATGGCAACCGCCATCGAATCGATGCGCTTCGGCTGGACCGCCTACATCATCCCGTTCCTGTTCGTCTTCTCGCCCGCCCTGCTGCTGATCGGCGACCCGCTCGACAGTCTCCTGGCCGTCGCCACAGCCGTGCTCGGGGTCTACGCGATCTCGGCGGCCTTCATCGGCTGGCTGCACGGGCCGGCCGGTCCCTTGCTGCGGCTGGCGATCGCCGCCGCCGGCATCGCGCTGCTGCTGCCGCCAGGGATCGGCGGCGAGGCGACGCTCTGGGTCAACGGCGCGGGTTTTCTCGCCCTCGCCCTGCTGTGGCACGCGGGGCGCAACGTCTCGAGACGCCGGACGGCCGAAGCTCCGGGCCGCTGACCCCTCCCTTGTCAATCGATACCGAACGAAGGAAACACCGATGTCCTACATATTTCCGCCCGCTCCTGTCCCCACCGTTCCGGTCGTCGGCAGCGAGGCGCTGCTGCCGGTCCGCCGGATCTTCTGCGTCGGGCGCAACTACGCCGCCCATGCCCGCGAGATGGGCAAGGACCCGGACCGCGAGCCACCCTTCTTCTTCACCAAGCCGGCGGACGCCGTTGTGATGAGCGGCGAGACAATCGCCTATCCGCCGGAGACGGAGAACTTTCACTACGAGGCCGAACTGGTCGCGGTGATCGGTACGGCTGGCCGCAACATTTCCCGGGAAAGCACCCTCTCGCACGTCTTCGGCTATGCCATCGGCAACGACCTGACCCGCCGCGACCTGCAGCTCGCCGCGCGCGACAAGGGCCGCCCCTGGGATTTCGGCAAGGCCTTCGACCGCTCGGCCGTGATCGGCCCCGTGCATCCGGCGGAGGCCATCGGCCATCCGCACAAGGGCTTCATCCGGCTCGCCGTCAACGGGACGGTCAAGCAGGAGGCGGACCTTGCCGAGCTGATCTGGTCGGTGCCGGAAGTCGTCTCGATCCTCTCGCATTCCATCGCGCTGCGGCCGGGCGACCTGATCATGACGGGAACGCCGGCGGGTGTCGGACCGCTCGTCGCGGGAGACATCTGCACCGTTGCCATCGAGGGCATGGGAGAAATCACCAGCACAATCGGCCCGCGCGAGTGATCCCATGACCTTGACCCTGCACAATTTCTTCCGCTCCTCGACCTCCACCCGGCTGCGCGCCGCGTTGAACCTGAAGGGGCTGGACTACCGCTATGTCGCCTATGCCCTGCGCAAGGGCGAGACGCGCACGCCGCAGTTTCTCGCCCTCAATCCGCAAGGGCTCGTCCCGGCGCTCGAACGCGAGGACGGACGCGTGCTGACGCAGTCGCTGGCGATCATCGAGTGGCTGGACGAAACCTGCCCGCAGTCCCCCCTGCTGCCGGCCGATGCGGACGGGCGGGCGCGGGTCCGCGCGCTAGCGCAGATGATCGCCTGCGAAGTCCACCCGCTCAACAACCTTCGGGTTCTGGGGTATCTCGCCGAGCAGTTCGGCGCCGACGAGGCCGCACAGAAGGCGTGGTTCACCCATTGGGTTACGGCCACCTTCGACGCGCTGGAAGCCACGCTGGTCCGGGACCGGGACACCGGGGCCTTCTGCCATGGCAACACACCAAGCCTGGCCGATATCTGCCTTTACGCGCAGGTGTGGAACAACCGGCGCTTCGCCATAGACACAAACGCCTGGCCGACCATTGCCGGCATTTTCGACCGGCTTGACGGCATCCCGGCCTTCCGTGACGCAGCCCCGCCGAACCAACCCGACGCGGCCTGACCCCGACCTTTCCAGACAGGAACGAGGATTGCCATGAACGACGCCATGACGCACGAAACCGTCGAGCACGCCATGCAGCCCGAGGACACGCCGGAGCTGCGCGCGCTTTATCGCGGCTTTGAGGAGAACCACCTCATCCCGCTGTGGACCCAGATTGGCGACCTGATGCCGGTTCATCCGAAGCCGCGCGCGCTCGCCCATGTCTGGAAATGGTCGAAGCTGCTGCCGCTCGCCGAGACGTCCGGCGAACTGGTTCCGGTCGGACGCGGCGGCGAGCGGCGCGCAATCGGGTTGGCCAATCCGGGCCTCGGCGGCAATGCCTATGTCAGCCCGACCTTGTGGGCGGCGATCCAGTATCTGGGGCCACGCGAAACGGCGCCCGAACACCGCCACTCGCAGAACGCCTTCCGCTTCGTCGTCGAGGGCGAAGGCGTGTGGACGGTCGTCAATGGCGATCCGGTGCGCATGAGCCGGGGCGATTTGCTGCTGACGCCAGGCTGGAACTTCCACGGCCACCATAATGATACCGACCAGCCGATGGCATGGATCGACGGGCTCGACATCCCCTTCTCGCAGCAGAACGATGTCGGCTTCTTCGAGTTTGGCTCCGACCGCGTCACCGACTACGCGACACCCCGCTTCTCCCGCGGCGAGCGGCTGTGGTGCCATCCCGGCCTGCGGCCGCTGTCAGGATTGCAGGACACGGTCAACTCGCCGATCGGCGCCTATCGCTGGGAGTTCACCGACCGGGCGCTGAACGAACAGCTGCTGCTGGAGGAGGACGGCCAGCCGGCGACGGTGGAACAGGGGCATGCCGCTGTGCGCTACGTCAATCCCACGACCGGCGGCGACGTGATGCCGACGATCCGCTGCGAGTTCCACCGGCTGCGTGCGGGGTGCCAGACACCAACCCGGCGCGAGGTCGGATCGACCGTCTTCCAGGTCTTCGAGGGGCGCGGCTCCGTCGTGCTCGACGGCATGGAGCACAGGCTGGAGATCGGCGACCTGTTCGTCATTCCCTCCTGGATCCCGTGGTCCTTGCAGGCGGAGACGCAGTTCGACCTTTTCCGCTTTTCCGACGCGCCGATCATGGAGCGCCTGCACTTCGCCCGCACCCATGTCGAGACGGCCGGGCGATGACAGCCCGGTCGACGACCGGCGGCCTCGATGAGGCTCGCGCCGCGCTGCGCCAGCGGCAGGGGGCCGGCGCGCGCTACGACGCGGCGAGCGCCCCGGTCCGCGAGCTTTCCTGGGCACGGCGCGGCACGGCATATTTTGCAAGGCTGCTGAACGCGCTGAGCGACGCCGGTCTCGATGCGCCTTCGGCAATCGAGGACGTGCCTCGCCGCGAGATCGTCGCCCATGTCGGCTATCATGCGCGCGCGCTCAGTGAGATCGTTGCCTGGGCACGCCAGCACCCGGGCATCTCCATGCCGGTCGCAGCCTCCCTGGAACCGACCGCCATCCGCCGCAAGGCGACCCAGCCGGCACGGGCGCTGCGCAATCTCTTTGCGCATGCCGAGATCCATCTCAATGTCGAATGGCGCGACCTTGAGGACAGCCACTGGGGGATTGTCGTCGAAGACGAAGGCGGACAGCGTTTCGCCATCCGGGAGACACCCTTGATGCGCGCCCGCACCATCTGGCTTTGCGCCCTTGAACTTGACGCCGGCGGCCGGCATGCGGACGTTCCGCCCGATCTCGCAGAGCAAATTGCGCAGCTGTTGCCCGCGCGAAACGGCAACCGCCTTCAGGCACTCAACGCCTCCGGCGCCGAAACACTGCCTGCATGCTCTGGCGTGATCAGCTTGTAGACGTTTCTCCCCTCGGTGCCCCTTACGGCCGGCAGCCAACAAATATGAGTTTGACACTCATATTTGTTGGCTGGTAGACCAACCAAAATTCATTGGTGGGCGTACCCGGGGGCAAGATGCCGAAGCCAACTGCAACAGACATGACCTGCACCATCCTGATCGCGGCGCTGATCGCGCCGATATCGGGAGAGCTGCGCGCGCAGGACGAGACAGGCACGCTCGCGGCGACGATCGATCTCACCGGAGCGACACGCCTCGACGCAATCCACGTGACAGCCCGCAAGTTCGAAGAGCCGATCGAGCGCGTTCCCTTTTCCATCGACGCGATACCGGCCTCCGATATTGAAGCCGCCGCCATCCGCAACACGTCGGACCTTGCCGGGTGGGTGCCAAACTTCAATTTCTCGGACAGCGGCCTCGGTTTTGCCAACACCGTCAACATTCGGGGCATCGGCTCGTCGTCGGCGCTCATCGCCCCGTCCGTGAACTACTATGTCGACGGGGTCCCGGTTCCCGCCCGCGTCTTCGACCGGCGGTTTCTTGACGTCAGCTCCATCCAGGTATTGCGCGGACCCCAGGGAACGCTCTTCGGCCTCAACTCCCAGGCGGGCGCCGTGGTCGTGTCGACACGGGAGGCGACGGCGGAATTCGGCGCCGGCGCCGGGATCGAGGTCGGCTCGCACGGCCGGCGCCAGTTGAGTGCCCATGTCAACGGAGCGATCTCGGACAGGGTCACCGCGCGCATTTCCGGCGCGTTTCACGGATATGACGGCGACATCCGGAACATCAGCTTCGACGGGCTGGGCAACGTGACCCGCGACGACCGCTCCGTTCGGGAGCAGTATTCCGGAACGGTGTCGGCAAAGATCCGCGCCGAGCTCTCCGACAGCACCGACGCCGTGCTCTCCCTGCGCCATTCCAGAAACGAGGAACGGCCGACGACCGGCGTATGGCTCGACGATCCGGGCTTCCCCCGCAATGCCTACAGCCCGGTGCCGGATTCCAGCGTCGAGACGAGCGGGGCCTCACTGGAAATCACCCATGACCTCGGCTTCGCCACGCTGACGTCGCTCACCGGCATCAGCCACTACGATCTCGGGCTCGAGGCCGACATTCTCGACGGCTTCATCGCCGGCGCCCAGACCGGACTTCCTCCGTCTGCCTTCGGCGCGCCCGGCCTGAATGTCCGCCGCATCGACGAGGTCAGCTCCCAGTTCAGCCAGGAGATCCGCCTGAACGGCCAGATCGGCGACGACGGGCAGTGGGTCGCCGGCGTCAGCGGCCTCCATTCCAGTTTCGAGAGCACGACCGACATCACAAGCCTTGCCATGGCGAACGGTGCCTATACCGGCACTGTCAGGAAAACCAACCTTGCCGCCTTCGGCGAGGTCACCATTCCGGCAACGGACAGGCTGCGGATCATCGGCGGTGCGCGCTACACGTTCGAACATCAGGATTTCGACGGCACCTATGCCGGCCGGCCGAGCGCGGTTCCCAACCTTGCAACGTATGCCGAGAGCAACGGCAGCACCTTCAACTTCGTCACGGGGCGGGCCGGCGTGAGTTTCGATCTCCTGCCGGACCTGACGCTCTACGGGACGATCGCCCGCGGGGAAAAGCCCGGCGGCTACCTGTTCTTCAACCAGTTCGCATCGATGGGCGTTCCGCTGAACGCGTTCGACAGTTCCAGCACCTGGTCCTATGAGGCGGGGTTGAAAGGCCGCCCGGTCGCCGACTGGCTGGACATGTCCGCGTCCGTGTTCTTCAACGACACCAGCGACGAGCAACTCTTCACCTTCAACCCCGTCGCGGGCCGCTTCGACGTCCAGAACGCCGACACCCGCTCCTATGGCCTGGAACTGAGCGTCGATGCCCGGCCGACCGAGACCTTGCGCCTCGGCGCCAACATCGGGCTGCTGAACGCCGAGATCACCGGCGGACGGAACGCGCTCCTGATCGGCAACGATGTCCCCTATGCACCCGGCTTCACCACGGCGCTCTTCGCCGAATACCGCGACGACCTGGATCTCGGCGAGCTTGCCGGCAGTGCCTACGGACGGGTCGAATACCAGCATGTGGGGTCGCGCCAGATCGACCCTGCCAACAGCCGCGAGCTCGACGCCTACAATCTCGTCAACCTCCGCGCCGGATGGGAAAGCCAGACCTTCGACGTTTATGGCTTTGTCGAGAACGCCTTCGACGAGGGCTACGTGACTTCCGCCTATCGTGCGGGCACCGATCCCGGCGGCAACGGCGTGTTCGCAGGCGTTCCGGGCACCGGACGGGCTTTCGGGCTTGGCGCCCGGGTCCGCTTCTGAGGCGCGGAAAAGATGGACACACCCTCCCCCGCCCTTCCTTCGCCCGGCCTCGCCGCAAGATCGGCCCTCTTCCTGGGGCTGGTCTTCAAGGCCTCGGGCATGAGCCTCGCCGTCATCCTGCTGCCGCCGCTCGGTCGCCGGATGGGGTTCTCCGATCTCGAGACAGGCATGGTCATGAGCATCTCGGCGCTTGCCGGCATCGTGATGGCCCCGGTATGGGGCATGCTGACGGAGAGGATCGGCCGCAAGCCGGTCCTGCTTCTCGGCCTGTTCGCACCCGCGGCATGCCTGGCCTTGACTGCGGTTCTCGTCGACCTCCGGTTCTCGATGAGCGTCACCGCGGGCGCAACGCTTGCCGCGGTGTTCGTCATACGGCTGTTCCAGACAGGCTTTTCGGGCAGCGTCATCCCGGCCGCGCAGGCTCACATGGCGGACACGACGCATCGCCGCCGCAGGGTCCAGGGGATGGGCTTTCTCGGCGCCGCCTTCGGGCTCGGCGCGATACTGGGCGGCATGGTCGCCTGGCGGATCGGCGGCGAGGCCCCCGCCCTGTCCTTCGCCCTTGTCGCAGCGCTCCTCCTGCTCGCCGCGACGGGGGCCTGGCTGTATCTGCCGGAAACGGCCCCGCCCCGCGACCGGCCCGCATCGACGACCGGGACCCGTGTCAACGTCAAGGGGTTGTGGCCGCATTTTCTGGTCACGCTGCTTGCGGTTGCCGCTTACGGGGTGATGCAGCAGGTCATGGCCATCAGGCTCCAGGACTACTACCAGGCCGGACCGGTCCAGTCGGTTTCACAAGCCGGG
Source organism: Stappia sp. (assembly GCF_965276915.1). Taxonomy (GTDB): domain Bacteria; phylum Pseudomonadota; class Alphaproteobacteria; order Rhizobiales; family Stappiaceae; genus Stappia. Next base: position 2,041,341 of record NZ_OZ255709.1, on the reverse strand, counting down.
TCCATCCTGGCCGCGGCCGCCCTCTGCATGATCTTCGTTCAGGGTGTGGTCATCTGGCGGCTCAACTGGACGCCGAGGGCGTTCCTTGTGCGCGGCAGCCTGTTGGCGATGCTCGCACTCCTTGGCGTCTGGGCCGCCCCCGGGCATGTCTCCATCCTGATCTCGATGATGGTCTTCGGCGCCGGCCTCGGCCTCCTGTTTCCCGGCAATCTCGGGGCGATCAGCCTGCAAACCCGTGCCGACGGTCAGGGCAGGGCCGCCGGCATCAATGCCGTCTTCCAGGGGTTCGGGATGGCCTGCGGGCCGATCCTCGGCGCGCTGTTGAACGCGCTCTCCTTCGGCGCCGCCCCGGCGTTCTGCGTCGCAGCCTTCCTGGCAGCGGCCGTGCTTGGCGCATGCCGGCAAGTGCCCGCGGAACCCGGGACCGGCCCCGCCGCGAACGACAAACCCAGCCTGGAGCCGCAACAATGAGCAAGCCCCTGTTCTCGGGAACCCATGCCGACACCTACGACACCCGGATCGAGCGCCTGGTTCCCGGCTATCGCCTGGCCCACGAGCTGACGCTGGCAAAACTGGAAACGCTGGTGCCGAACGAGGCCACCATCCTGATCGCCGGAGCCGGAACCGGGACCGAGATAGAACTCTATGCCGCGCACCGCCCCATGTGGCGGTTCGTCGCCGTCGAGCCCTCGCACGACATGGTCGCCATCCTGGTTGCCAAGGCGGAGGTCGGCGGGTTTGCCGACAGACTGGAAATCGTGCGCGGAACGGTCGATGCCCTGAACGCCCGGCATGCGGCCGATGCCTGCGTTGCCCATCTGGTCACGCATTTTCTCGCCGGGGACGAAGCCAAGCAGGCCTTCTTCCAGGCCATCGCCGCCCGGCTCGCGCCCGGTGCCAGCCTCCTGCACCTCGACTACGTGCCCCCGGCGGCCTCGCTCGATCCCGCCTACCGGACCTGGGCCGGACAGATCGGCCAGCCCGAAAGCGATGTGGACATGATGGAAGGCCGTATTCTCAAGAGCTGGGATGCGGCGAACCGGGACCGGCTTGCGGGCCTTTTGCGCTCGGCCGGCTTTGACGATACAAGATCGTTCTTCCAGGCTCTCGACTATCGCTGTTTTTCAAGTCGCCTGCGACACTGACAGTTCAAGACAACCGCGCAGGCCTTCCCTGTCGTTGCACCCGCGACCTTCTGCGCGGCGCGTCCCGAGCGGAAGGTGCCCCGGCCATATGCCCGCTTCATGGAGAGGTCTGTGTCAGAAGATCCGGTACGTGAGAAGATCCTGAAAGCCGCGCTGGACCTGATGCAGGCCTACGGCGTGAAGAAATTCACCCAGCCGCAGGTCGCCAGGGCGGCCGGCATCCGCCAGTCGCACCTCACCTATTACTTTCCCAGAAAGATCGACCTGATCATGGGGCTCCTGCAAGGTCATGGCCGCCCGGCAGAATCCACGGCAACCGATGCGGCCGGCCCCGGACATGCCGCCGCCATCCGCAAGGGCCTCGACGTGCTGACGTCCGACCCCGGGCGGATGCGCTTCTTCCTGAGCCTGATCCTGGAGGCGCAACTCGAGCCCGAGTTGCGGTCGCTTGTCGACGACCATATGACCCGCTTCGATGCGCGGGTCGCGAACTACTACGGCCGAAAGGCTGGCGACCCGGACGTCCTGATGTTCCTGTCCGCCTTGCGCGGGCTGGGCATGCGCCGGCTTGTGGGCGATGGCGACGACGGTATCGACATTGCCGCATTGGAGGCACGGTTCCAGCTGGCGCCAGCCGGCGGAACAGGCGACGCCTAGGGCGATCCTCACCCGCGCGGGGACGAACACAGCCGCCATTTTCCGGTCGCGCCCGGCAAGGGCTCAATTCAGGGCCAGGCGCTCACAATCATGCGCGATGGCCAACCGGATCTACGGTCCTCAGTAGCGCACCGTGAAATGGGCCTGGATCTCCAAGTCGCCGGACCGCGTGGCCCCGGCATTGGTGAGCGCGTATCCGGCGCTGACCCCGGCGGAAACCGACTTCCCGATATCGTAGTCCGCGCCGAGGCCAATGCCGGCGAGCGTCGAAGACCTGCCGCTTGCCGCATCGACGCCGTATCCGACATCGGCGAAGAGATACGACGACAGGCTGTCGGTCAGACCGGTGAACCGGCCCAGGGGCGCAACAGCCGGCAGGCGCAGCTCGTTTCGCCAGTAGAAGCCCCGATCGACGCTGACGTCATCGTATCCGTAACCGCGTACGGCATAGCGACCGCCGAGCGAAATGCGCTCCGTGTCGGGCAGCGGCTGACCCGACAGAACGCCGGTGACGGCGCTGACCCAGTTGAATGCAGACGGCAACGGCGTGACCCGGCTGACATCGACCGCGGCATAGGCATAGCTCACGTCGTCAACACGCCCGTTGGAAAAGAGCGACCAGGCCTTTGCGTCGTTGCTGGCGAGCACGCCGCCGGGATTGCCCTTCACGCGCAGATCGATCGCCGTGCGTCCGAAACTGTCGTCGAAGGTGCGGGTCCAGCCGAGGACGACCTGGAAAAGATCCGCACCGCCATCTGCCACCGGATTGCCGGCGAAAAAGGTCGTGCGCTCCAATCGCTTGAACTCCACCCCGCCATAGACCTCGCCCCAATAGTGGCCAGGCAACAGGTTGGAGACGGCGGAACGATAGATGACCGGCAGTTCGAAGGTCCGGTTCTCGAAAGCAATGAACGGGTTCGTATCCTGCCGGCTGGCCACGAAGGCCGGAGCGATTTCCAGTTCCTGCCGGGCGAAGGTGGGAATGGTGATGCGGGCGGAATGACTGAGATAGTCCGGGTAGTCGCCGTCTTGCGGTGCGAGGCGACCCGGGTCGGCGAAGAGCGTGTCGCTGCCGGTGAGCTGGTAGGACACCACCGTGCCACCGAGCGCGGCAATATAGGCGTTGGCTCCGGCGAAGTAGCGGCTGCGTCCCGAAGCCCTGGAACCGGAATTGGACCAGCCGGCGAAGGCCTGCCACGGCCGCTCCATGCGCACCGTCAGGTCAAGGTTGCTGAGCGCCGCCTCCTCGCCAGGCTTGAAGGCGCCCTCCGCGCGGCGGTAGGGCGTGCGATTGAGCCAGGAGAGATCCTCGTCCAGTTGCGCCGCGTCGATTCGTTCGCCCGGCTTCGCCCGCAGCCGGTCGCGGAGGCCGCCTTCAGCGGGATCGCCGTTGACCGCCACCGTGCCCAGGCGGAATTCGATCACGCGTACCTGCAGCACGCCGGAGGTGATCTCCTGCGGCGGCAGCGTCACCGAGACAAATGGAAAACCGGCGGCACGGTACCGGCGCGCAATGGCCGCCTGAATGTCGCGCGCGAGCGCCAGTGACAAGGGCTGGCCAAGGAACGGGGCCAGGGCACCACGCATGACGACGGGGTCGATCGAGGCCGCAAGCCCGCTGATGCCCGCCTCGGGTCGCTCAACCACGACCCCGGTCTCTCCGACAATGCGGATACCGGCGAGATCGACTCCAAGTGGTGTATCGGTCGCCATGCCGAAATCCTGGGCGTCGACCGAGACCGACGTGGCCGGCATCTCGGGCTGACGGGGAGGATGGCGTTCGATCGCGGACTGGGCCTCGGCAGGGTTCGCGCCGAACACCGCGATCGCAAACACGAGGGCCGTCGCCCTCGACAAGCCTGCCAGGCTGCCGAGGAGGCAGCACCTTACGCAATACATAATGTTCACCATCGTTTTCCGGGCTCGTTTCACTGCGCGCTCGCACTGAGCCACGTGCCGTAAAGCCGATTGCAGGGATAGACGACGCGGGCTTCCGAGGAGCCGACAACGCCGACTTCGCACAAGCCGAACTCGGGCCCTCCAATGCCGTCAGGTCTGACGAACAGCGGTGCATCGCTCTCGAAGATTTGCGGGGACGTCGGGTGTCCCGGAGACGTTGGGGCCGTATTGACGGTCAGCGAGCCGGGCACAAACGTCAGCGCGTAGTTCGCGGATGCACCGAGCGTCCCCTGCTCGATGGCATAGACGCCGGCGGGCGAGCCGATATCCGCAGCCGTCGCGAGCGCACCGTTAAGGGCATCACCATTGACCAGGTTGCCGCCGGTGATCATCCACGTCAGAGCGGGATTGGGATCCCCCTCCGTCCGTTGAATGTCGGCGGCCCTCACGGTGATGGCACGGGCGTCAACCGTCAGGTTGGCACCGGTATAGTCGATGGCGTAGTTGCCTCCCGCCGACAGTGTGCCCTGCCCGATGGCATAGCTGCCGACACCCGTGGTCTCGTCGGCGGCCGTGCTCAGGGCACCGCTGAAGACCGACCCGTCGTCGCCGGCCACGAGGCCGCTATAGCCAAACGTGAAGGTCGGGTTGGTGTCGCCATACGCCCTGCTCACCGCATCCGCCGTCACCGTGATGGTGCGCGGATCGATCGTCAGGTTGGCACCGGTATAGTCGATGGCGTAGTTGCCTCCCGCCGACAATGTGCCCTGCCCGATGGCGTAACTGCCAACGCCGGTCGTCTCGTCTGCAGCCGTGCTCAAGGCACCGCTGAAGACCGACCCGTCGTCGCCGGCCACGAGGCCGCTATAGCCAAACGTGAAGGTCGGGTTGGTGTCGCCATACGCCCTGCTCACCGCATCCGCCGTCACCGTGATGGTGCGCGGATCGATCGTCAGCGTGCCGGTATTGACCGCGATGTCATAGCCGAACTGGCCGGAGTAGAGGCCGTTGGCGATCGTATAGGTGCCGGCGTCGCTGGACGTCAGATCGCTGCCGAGCGTCCCATCAAATACGGCACCCGGATCCGACGCGGTGTAGGTGAAGCCGGTATAGGCGGTACCGTCATAGGTCTTCGACTTGTCGTCGACCGTGACGGTGACGCCGGTCATGAAGGCGCGAAGCAGTGGCGACGTATGGCCCTCGTAGATGCGCCAGACAGCACCGGTGCCACCCTCGCCATCGATGTCCCAGCCGGCGCCCGTGAAGGTTGCCAGGGTCTGCATCCCCGCGGTGGTGAGGCCGGAAACGCCGGGAAGCGTCGCAACGAAGTTGAAACCCGCCGGATCACTCTCGCCGGACGTTTCCGTATTCCAGAAATTGTTCTGGAATGTGTTCTCGGCTCCGAAGCCGACCAGGCCGACGAAGCCGCCGGCCGTGCCGTCGGTCGCGACGACCGTGCCGCTGGAATAGGAGTTGGCAATCGGGCCGTCGAAATTTTGGATGCCCACAAGACCGCCTGCATAGGTGTAGGCGGATACATTGCCGGTCGCATAGGAATTCTCGACCGTACCGTAGTTGCTGCCCGCGAGCCCGCCGGCGGCGTTGCCGAGTGTCGAGACGTCACCGGTCGCGAACGACCGGCTGATCGTTCCGAATGAGACGCCGACCAGTCCGCCCGCATCGAAGTTGGCGTTGAGCGCTCCGCCCGTCGTCACCGTGCCGGTCGCGTAGGAAAGGTCGATGGTTCCGGACGAATCCCCGACCAGACCGCCGATGGACGAAACGGCGCCCGTCCCGGTCACCGCGCCGGTCGCGGAAGACCCGCTGATGGCACCGTTGTTTGACCCGACGAGACCGCCGATTGAACCACCTCCGGTCGTGCTGTTGACAGTTGCCGAGCTGTGGACGTTGGTCACTGTCGAACCGGATGAACCGACGACAGCTCCGACCTGGCCGAACCCTGTGATCGAACCTCCGGCAAGCGTGAGGTTGGAAATCGTCGAGCCGTTGCTTGTCGCGCCGAACAGCCCGACCAGAGAGGCGGTTGCCCGGTCGATGTATAGCCCGGTGATCGTATGAGCCTGACCGTCGAACGACCCCGTGAAGCCGGCGAAAGCATTGATGAAGTCGACCCCATCCGTGCCGATGGCGAGGAAGCCTGCGCCGCCGTTCCAGGCCGTGGTGCCCGACGCGTCGATGTCGTTTTCCAGGACGAAGTCATTGTTGAGCAAAGTTTCTGACGCCATGCCTTGCAGGCCGTAGAGGTCCGCGATCCTGTAGGGCGTCCCCGGCGAACCGTCGCCGCCCAGCGCGCGCAGGAACGTCGCGTCGACCGGGTCGAGACGGAAGTCGCTGGCCGCGAAAGCAGGCAGTGCCGCACCAAGCTGCCGCCAGTCGCCGGCGACAAGGTCGAAGATGCCGATATCGACGGTGCCGTTCGTGCCGGTGGCGACCGATCCGCTGCCACTGATCGTCAGCGAGCCGTTTGCGGCGGTGATGCCCGCGTCAAGCTGGATGTCGCCGCCATTGATGGTTCCGAGTGTAAGCGCGGAAGTGTCAGACCACGCGAACGCGGCTGCAAGCGTCAGGTCCCCGTCCGCCGTCAGGGCGCGATTACCACTGACGCTGTAGGTCCCGCTCCCGCCAAGCGACAGCAGGCCGCCGGAGGTCAGGTTTCCGTTGAGGGCGTAGGCCTGATCCGCCTGCAGGTAGAGCCCGTAGCCGTCATAGGTGACCTTCGTCGACAGCGGATTGAAGAAGTTGATATCCGTATCCGAGTAGGCCCCGAGGGTCGTGTTGAGGTTGACCAGCGTGCTGCCGAGCGTGCTGCCCCCGGCCACGAGATTGAGCGCCGAGCCGTAGATATCGAGGCCGGATACGCCGGTCGCGGTGACGGCGTCGCCGAAAGCCGCGCCCTGCGTGCTCTCGCCATCGAGATAAGCGAGCGCGCCGGCCGCGCCGATCGAGCCCGACGGCAGGAGGATGTAGTAGTAGCCGTTGGCGCCCGTGCCCGCACTGCCGACAAGCGCGCCGCCGGAGATCGCACTGACATCGGCCCCTGCAAGCGCCGTTGTGCCCGCGTCGCTGTAGGCATTGCCGGAAACGGCGACCGGCGTGGTGTCGAACTGCCACCTCAGATAGGGGTACAAGCCTGCGCCAATGCCCCAGACATCGGGATCGAAACCGGCAGGCAGCGTCCCCTGGAGTTCCTCGGTCGTTGCCGCCGTGCCTCCGGTATCCGTCGGTGTGCCGGTCGTTTCGGCATCCCAGTAGCTGTTGGTGACGTTGCTCGGATTGACGCCCACGAGCCCGCCGATATCGTTCGCCCCGGTGAGATAACCGGTGGCGTAGGAGCTGGTGATCGAGCCGCCCGACTGGCCGCCGACGAGCGCGCCGATGTTCTGCGCCGCCTGGCCGCCGCTGGCAACGCCGGTGACGGAACCCATCGCATAGGCGTTGGAAATGGCGCCGCTACTGACGCCGACAAGGCCGCCGAGGTTCTCGTTGCCGCGCACGGCCGCTGTCGAGAAGACATTGTCGAGCACGCTCGTCGACGAGATCTGCCCGACCAGCCCGCCGGCGTTGCCCGCCATGTTCAAGGCTGTGACCAAGCCCGACGAATGGGAATGTGTGATGCTGCCACCATACAAGGATCCGACCAGCATGCCGGTATAGCCGCTCAACGCCGTGACGCTGCCGCTGGCGTGGACATTGGTGAAGGTGGTGCCCCCACGGGCGAAGCCGGCAAGGGCGCCGACATAGGCACCGCCAGTCACGGTCGCATTGACCAGTCCGATATCCCGCACGGTCGCGCCGTTCGCCGAACCAAGGAGGCCCTTGTACGTGCCGCCACCACCATTGATGGTGAGGTTCGAAATTTCGTTGCCAAGACCGGCCAGCGTGCCGGTGAACGGATTTACTCCCGTTCCGACAGGCACGAAACCGACGAAGGCCGAGGCGTCGATCGCTTGCGCGAGCGCGTAGTGGCCGGCCATGTCGAGGTTCATGTTCTGAAGCTGGCTGGCACTGTGGATCAGCGTATAGGCCGTGCCGTTGAGGCTCAGCGCGGCGGACGCGCCCGACAGTGTCACCGAGGCATTGTCGAAGCTGTAGCTGCCGCCGTAGATCATCGCCAGGCCGGCATTCGCGCCCGACCCCGCGATGTCGGCGTTGATCTCGATATTGCGGACGGCATCAAGCGTCAGCGTCGTGTCGGAGCTCCACGAAATGCCATCGTTGATGAAGATGTCGCCGTTGGTGCCGCTGAGGCCCGTATCGCTGTCCAGCGTGACATTGCCCAAGGCCAGATTGGCGGAAACCGTCGCCCCCGTCATATCGCCGCCGGAGGCCGCGATCGTGAGATCCGCCGGGTCGATCAGCCAGGTGCCGGCCCTGCCCTCTTGCGCGAGCGTCGACACGCGCGCGGTATCCGCAACCGAGATGGTCTTGCCGGACGTCTCGACGAAGCCGCCTTCGCCGCCACGGCCGCCGTTCGCCTCGATGCGTCCGGAAAACGTCATCGACTGCGCGGCGAGTGCCATGACGGTGCCGCCGTTCGTGCCCGCGCCCTCGGCGGATGCGTCGATCGTGCCTGAGATGTCGACATCGCCGGCGGTAATCGTGATGTTTCCGCCCTCGCGCGCCGGGTTTGCGCCGGGAACCGGCGGCGGCGCGCTTGCCACCGAGCGTCTGGCCTGAAGGCGCCCCGTGACCTTCACCTGACCGGTCTCCCCGGCGGTCAGGAAGATGCGGCCGCCGGTGTGGCTGACGCCCGATGCCTTGATCACGCTGTCGGTATTGCCGGCAAGGGCATAGACGTTGCCGCCGTTGGCGCGGATCTCGGCGTTGGCGGCTTCAATGGTGCCGGAATTGACCGCCTCGGTGTCACCTCCGCCGATCTTCACCGACAGCAAACCGTCCGCGTCAGTGGCGTCCTTCATCAGGATTTCGTAACCGGCGGCAAGGCCGGCCGTGCCGTTCGGCGCCGCCACCGTGCCGGTGTTGATGACAGAGCGTGCGATCAGCGCCACATCGCCCTGCGCGGAGGAGATCGTGCCCGCGTTCAACACGCCGGCCCGGCTCGTGCCCTTGAAGGTGAGGCCGCCGCCGTCGAGGAAGTCGGCGTCGGTCACGTCATGCGTGGAGGCAGCGAAGGAGCCGCCCGTGGCGACCATGCCGCCGGTGCCGACGACGACACCGGCCGGATTGACCAGATAGAGGCTGCCGGTTGCCGTCAGCGCGCCGTCGATGCGGCTCTGGATGTTTCCGGTCACGCGGTTGAGCGTGGCGCCAGAGCCATTGTCGAAATGGACGCTGCTGCCCTGGCCGATGGAAAACCCGTTCCAGCTGATGATGCCGGCGGCGGAAGACTGGGTGACGTTCAGCGACGAGCCGGACTGCGTGATCGTGCCCGAGCCGCTGGTGAACTGGCCGCCGCTCGGAAGAACCTCCTGCGCCGACAGGGGCAGCGGAACAAGCGCGCTCGTGACCAGCAGGGCCGCAAGGGCACCGCGCGAGCCCCCGCCGGTCGCCCGGCCCTTGGCCGATACGAAGGAGGCGGATCCACGACCCGACTTGCGGTGACCCGTCGTGCGAGACGGTGCGTGGCGCACACCCATCGACATTCTCCCTGCATGCTTGTGCCGCTGAGGACGGCAGCGGACGTGTAGGGCTAAATACCGATGGGGAAGTTTGCGATACCACCTACCAATTCCGATCAATTCTGACCAAATCTGACAAGCTGCCAGAAATCGCCCGGAATCCTTCGCGTATCTCGGCCGGATCGCCGGGAGTGGGCCGGTTGATGACTTGCGCCGGTGCCGCAGGCGAGGCATGAGGAGGGATGCTCGACCTCAATACCCTCATATTGCTGGAGTTCTGCAACACTTCCCTGCAGACCGTCGTATGGCTTCTGGTCTGGCTCACCTGGCGCCGTCTCTACGAGCTCAAGTTCATCGTGGCCGGCTTCGCGATGATCTCGCTCGGGTTGTTGTTGTTGATACTGCGAGGGCCCGAACCCTCCGACCTGCGGATCGTCCTCGACAACGCGGTGATCAAGCTCGGTCTCGTGCTGCTGGCGGACGGACTGGCGCGCTTCCTCGGCCAGCCGCGCATTCTGGGACTTGGCCTCGCCCTGGTCGGGTTCCAGGTGATCTCGTGGAGCGTGGCGGTTTACGTGGTCCCGGAGAGCCTGGCCACGCGCATCCATCTCTCGACCCTGGTGACCGTGGCGATCATGACGATGATGTGCCGCACCCTCGTCACCGACAGGACCCAGCCGCGCGCGCTGCGATGGATCACCATCGCCCTGCTTGTCGAGTATATGGGCGCGAGCATCTTCCAGAGTGCGCTCGCGGAGCTTTATCCGGCGAGCGTGGAGAGTGCCAAGGTCCTGTCCGACGTCAACTCTTGGTACATCTTTCAAGGCGCGCTCTTCCTGCTCGCATTCTTTGCCTGCCTGCTGTTCATGGTCAGCGCGCGGCTGTCGGCCGATCTGCGTGACCGCAACACCGCCCTTGCCCGCGAAGTCGCGGTTCGCCAGCGGCTGGAAGGGGAACTGTCAGACAGCCTCGCCACGGAGAAGGCATTGCGACTGGAGCAACACCATCTCATGCGCATGGTTGGCCACGAGTTCCGCACGCCGCTCTCCATCATCCGCTATGCGACCGAGATGCTCGGCATGCTGCTCGACAAACCGACAGACGCGGTCGCCAAGAGGCTGGCCGGCATCGACGAGGCGTCCGGGCGGATGACCGTGCTGATTGACCGCTTCCTCACCGCAGAACGGCAGGAAGACGGGGTAACGGAGGTGACGCGGATCGACTTCGAAGCCCTGCTGGACGAGGTGCTGCGCCACTTCGATCACGCCGGCCGCAGCGACCGTCTCGTCTTCTCCGTCGCAAGGCCGCTTCCCAACTACTGGGGCGACACCGACATGCTGTTGAGCGTGCTGATCAATCTCGTCGACAACGCTCTCAAGTACTCGCCGGAGGGCCAGGACGTGGAAGCCACGATCGAAGCCGAGCCCGAGGCCTTGCGGATCTCGGTCGCCGATCGCGGCATCGGCGTACCCGTCGCGGAACTCGCCCAGGTCGGCCAGCGCTTCTTCCGGGCCTCCAACACACAGGCGGCGACAGGCACGGGCCTTGGCATCTACACCTGCCGGCGGCTTCTGGGCTACCATCGCGGCACGCTGCAAATCGGCCCGCGTACACCATGCGGGACGATTGCGACCGTACGCCTGCCTTTGCCCGGCATAAGCGAGACCGCAAGAGGCACGATCGAGGAGTTGGCGTGACCCGTATCCTCATCGTCGAGGACGAAGCGATGCTGCGCGGCGACCTCATCGATTTCATGACGCTGAGCGGCTACGAGGCGACCGGCGTCGCCTCCGCCGCGGCCTTGCGCAAGGAGCTGGCAGAGAGAGCCGCACCGCAGGTCGTCATCCTCGACATCGGATTGCCCGATGCCAGCGGCTTCGACCTCGCCCGCGAAATCCGCGCCAGGATCGATTGCGGCATCATCATGCTGACTGCCCATGGCGATGCGGAAAGCCGGATCCGCGGCTTCGAGAGCGGCGCCGACGTCTATCTGGTCAAGCATGCTCCCTTGCGCGAAATCGCGGCGGCGGTGCAAAACCTGCTGCGCCGCATCGGTCTCCTGGAGCCGGACGGCGGGACCGCTCCGGAGCGTTGGCTGCTCGATCTGCGCCGCTGGCATCTCGTGGCGCCGGACGGCAGCGCCATCAAGCTGACCGCCACCGAGTTCACCTTTCTCCAGGCCCTGATCCAGAAAGAGAACGGCGACACGTGTTCGCGCGATGAACTGACCCGGTTGCTGGCGCGTCGCCAGACCCAGTTCGACAACCGACATCTCGACGCGGTGGTCAGCCGGCTCAGGCGCAAGATCGCCAGCCAGACCTCGACGGAATCGCCGATCAAGTCCGTCTACGGCATCGGCTACGCATTCACCGCTGCGGGGCGCATCGAGACCTAGGCCCGGGACCGGCCGCAACGTTCATCCGCGAACGGAGGGCCGTGTGGAACACGGACGCGAAGGTAGCGGGTGCTGATTTTGGGATAGCGGGTCGGCAGGCAGCAGGAGTTTCAATCAGCCTTGCGCGCAGGCCGGCTGGCCTGAAATCCGTCCAAGGCAATTTGCTCCAGGGAAAGCAATCGCCTGAAATGGTGCTGCCGCGGGGATTTGAACCCCGGACCTCTCCCTTACCAAGGGAGTGCTCTACCCCTGAGCTACGGCAGCGATGAGCGCGGGTTTATGCGCAAATTCAGGCATGGTCAAGGGGTCTTCACGGCATTTGCCGCCGCAATCCACGCGACAATCGCAACCCATGACAAAACCTGCGCCCTTGTCATCGCCGCAGCTTTTCCGGCATATCTGCACAAGCGGCCGGAACGCCTGCGGCGCGCTTGGACGATCAACTGCAAAGACCTTGGATACGCGCATGCCGGATCGCCCGCAAAAGCCCGACAACAATCCCTCCGGCAGCCGGGGCCAGGACGGACAGGCCACCGCGCGTGAGGCGCGGCTGGCGGCCGCGTTGCGCGCCAACCTCCGCCGCCGCAAGGCGGCAGGCCGGCAGGCAGGCGCGGACGACAGCCCCGGGAACACCGCTGCGCCGGAGACCCCGGCCTCCCCGCAAGAGGGTGGCAGCGACGACAGCTGATGCGGCCCGAGGCACCGGTCGCGGGTCAGCGCCCGCCGGACCGCCCTCTTCTCTCGGCACCAAGGGGCAGCGGTTCGTCCCTCAATCCACATAGACGATGTAGTAGCTCGACGCAGCGATCGTCATGTCGAGAAAGACAAGGCGGCGCAGCGCAGCCATCATCTCGGCACGGCGCGCTGCACAACCGACCTCGGCAACCAGCACCTGCTCGAAGGCGTTCAGGAACCAGCCGTAGGAGGCGATGTAATCCGTCATGGTCACGCCGTGCCGGTGATGCTCCACGGCGATCGAGCGTACCTGCGTGCGGTAGACGTCATCGATCACTCCGGTGAACAGCTTCCCCCAATACGAAAGCTGTTTGCCTTTCAGCTGACCGATGTCGATTCCCTTCAGCTTCCAGCGTTCCTCGGACATGATCCTGTTGCTGTAGAAGTCGTCGAGAACCATGCGCATGTGCGGAGCCAAAATCCCCCAGGCCTCCGCGGTATTGACCATGTCCTGCCGCGACACCTCGATAAAATCGACGAGATCGTGAACCTTGGCCCAATATTCCGCCTGCATGCCGCCAGCCAGTCTTTTTCTTGTTTCGATTTTTCATATCTATAAACAACACATTCTTTCATGCAAGTTGTTTCTTCATTTATCTCACCCAGTTTTTCGATTTAAAACAAATAACGAAGATGTATATTTACTGAAAAATTGCGCTCCAACATATATCAGAATATTATTTTGATTTAGACGACATCTCGAAAAGGGTCGAACTGAATGAAACTGACAAACAGAACTGATATTGCGCTCAGAACGCTAATATACTTAGCCATAAACGACGAAAGAATAGTGCCTATTGATGAAATAGTGGAGAAGAGCGCAAGTCATCGATCTCAAGTCGTCTCGGCAGTGCAGACCATGCGCAAAAATGGCTATCTCAGATCGGTCGTGGGGCGCAGTGGCGGCATCGCCCTGGCCCGCACCCCGTCCGACATTTCGGTTGCGGAGATCGTAAAGCTTATCGAGCCCGATTTTTACCTTACGGAGTGTCATCTCAGAGGATGCCGCGTGCGCTGCACCTTCTATATGGCGTGCCGGCTGAAGGGGGAGTTCGATACCGCGCTCGCGCGCTTCTTCGACCACCTGGAAGGTATCACCCTGGCCGACCTGGCCGGCAACCGTGAAGCCCTGCTCGCCGAGGTGGCGAAATCCCCCGCAGACCGGTCCCTGCAGCGCGAGGCGAACCTTGCATGAATTCGGCGGTTGCAAGACCTGCCGGTCAGGCGGCCTGGCCGTCCTCGTTGCCGTCCATGCTCTGCCAGATCTTCTGGCGATTGCGGATCTCTCGCGGCGCCGGACCGAAATAGCTCGGGGTCTTGACGAAATCGCGCGGCTGCATGATCACGCTGTTGACCCGCTGGTACAGCGCCTTGGCCGAAATCGGCTTGGACAGCAACTCGTGCACGCCGAGGCGCCGCGCCTCGATGATGCGGCTGCGCTCGGTGTGGCCGGTCACCATGATGATCGGGATATAGGCGAAGGGATTGTGCGGGTTGCGGATCATCCGCACCATGTCGGCGCCGTCGAGAATCGGCATCACCCAGTCCAGGATGAGAATATCCGGATTGGCGCGCTCCATGGCTTCCAGCCCGGATGCGCCGTCTTCGGCCTCGACGATACGCCTGGCGCCGAAACCCTGCAGCATCGTGCGCAGGATCGTACGCATATAGGCGCTGTCCTCGACAAGGAGAAATGTCAGGGATGCCAGATCAAGCGACACGTTGGACCTCCAGTGATCCTCCTTATGACACGCGAAATCTGAAATAACGGTTAGCCGCCGCGATCATTCCCGTCTTTCTCGTCCGGCAGGTCGTCATCTTCCAGTATCCGGTACTTCGCTCCTTCGAGGTCGTCGTACTGACCTGCCTTGAGCGACCAGAGGAATCCGGCCAGCCCCATGAGGCCAAGCGCCAGCGCGACGGGAATAAGATAGATCAGCACGTCCATCAGCTTTCCTCCCCCGCAACGGGCCTGGTGCGCGCGCCATCAAGGCGCAACCGCAAGGCATTGAGGGTAACGACGACGGATGACGAGGACATGGCCAGCGCCGCGAGAAGCGGCGTGACGAGCCCGGCGACGGCAAAAGGCACCGCGACCAGATTGTACACCGTCGAGAACCACAGGTTGTGGACCATGGCGGCACGGGCGCGCCGCGCGTGGCGAAGGGCGTCGGCCACCGGCATCAGCCTGTCGCCGAGGAAAACCGCATCGGCGGCGGCCTGGGCGACATGCACCGCCGTGACCGGCGACATGGACACATGGGCGGCGGCGAGAGACGGCGCATCGTTGAGCCCGTCGCCGACCATCAGAACCCGGGCGCCGTCCGCCGCCAGTTCGCCAATCCGCGCGATCTTGTCGGCCGGCTTCATGCCGGCCCTCCAATCGGCAATGCCAAGTCGTTCGGCCACATCGGCCACGGGCGCGGCGCGGTCACCCGACAGGATTTCCAGCCGGTAGCCGAGCTCCCGCAGGCGGGCGACGGTCTCAGTGGCATCGGGGCGCAGCTTCTGGGCGATGGCGAAGGGCACAGGCGCCTCGTCTCCATCGCGGAAAGCAATCAGCGAGGCTCCGGGATAGCTTGCAAGCGCGGCGTGCGCGGCCGTTTCGGGCAGGCCGCAGAAGACGGCGCCGCCGAGCCGCACCTCCCGTCCGCCCAGCTCGGCCACGACCCCCTCGCCGGGGCACTCGCGCGCACCCTCGACCGGCACGCTGGCGTTCGCGGCACGGGCAAGGGCCACGGCCAGCGGGTGACGGCTCGCAAGTGCCAACCGTCCGGCAAGCTCGCGCACTGCAACGGGCACCTCGTCAGCGTTGACAAGATCGGGCACCGCCAGCGTCAGGGTTCCGGTCTTGTCGAAGACGATCGTGTCGGCCTCCGCCAGCCGCTCCACCGCATCGCCCGCATGGAGCAGCACCCCGGCGCGGAAGAGCAGGCCCGAGGTCACCACCTGGACCGCCGGCACGGCCAGCCCAAGCGCGCATGGGCAGGTGATGATCAGCACCGAGATCGCCACCACCAGCGCCTGCTGCCAGTCGCCGCTGAGGACGAACCAGCCGATGAAGGTCAGGAGCGCGGCCAGATGCACAAGCGGGGAATAGAGCGATGCCGCCCGGTCGGCGAGTTGCACATGGCGCGACTTCGCCTGGGAGGCCGTCTCCAGAAGACGGGTCACCTCATCCAGCAGCGTCGCCCCGGAGGCCATCGTCACGCGCACCGTCAGGTTGGCCGCTGCATTCAGCGTGCCCGCATAGACGACATCGCCCGGCCCGGCCGGGGCCAGCGCGGTTTCGCCCGTCACCAGGCTCTGATCGATTTCCGAGTGTCCCGTCTCGACCCTGCCGTCCAGCGGCACACGCTCGCCGGCGCGGACATGGATCAGATCGCCCGGCGCCACCTTCGACAGCGGCACCTCGCGCAGGGACCCGTCCGGGCGCAGGAGAGCCGCCGTCTCGGCTTTCAGCGCCGCGATATTCTCCGCGAAGGCCCGCGTTCGGCGGCGCATCATATGGTCGAGATAGCGGCCGGTCAGCAGGAAGAACAAGAGCATCACGGCAGATTCGAAATAGGCGTGATGCGCCGACTGAAGCGTCTGCATGACGGACAGGAACAACGCCAGGGACACGCCGATGACGATCGGCACATCCATGTTGAG
This sequence comes from Stappia sp., assembly GCF_965276915.1. Taxonomy (GTDB): domain Bacteria; phylum Pseudomonadota; class Alphaproteobacteria; order Rhizobiales; family Stappiaceae; genus Stappia. Next base: position 2,025,256 of record NZ_OZ255709.1, on the reverse strand, counting down.
GCGTCGGGCGGAGATGGCCGAAAGGGCGGAGCGCAGGAAGGGGCGGCCGGCATAGACGGCAGCGGGAAGGGCGATCAGTGCCGAAAGCCAGTGAAAGAAGTCGCGGGTTTCGGTGTCGATACCGGACGCGTTGCCCGACCAGACGGACACAGACAACAGCATGATGTTCATCATCGCGAAGCCGGCAACCGCCAGCGAGCGCAGCAGTTCGCGGCCCGTCGCATCGGCACGTTCGCGCATCTGCGCCGGATCGAAAGGGTGGGTGCGATACCCGAGCCGGGACAATGTCGAAACGACCTGCTCGGCGGATGTCTCGCCATCCCGCCAATCCACGGCAAGGCGGTGGCTGGTGAGGTTGAGGCGGGCTTTCTCGATGCCGGGCTGAGCGCCGAGGCCACGCTCGATCTCGACCATGCAGGCGGCGCAGGTGACACCCTCCACCGCGAGATCCATGTGGGCATGCCCCTCGGGCGTCAACGTGACAAAGGCATCCCAGTCGCGCTCATGCGCCGTCATTGCCGCGAAAACCCTCTTGCGCGCGCCGGCCGAAAACGGACGGCGCCTGCCTCACTGGTCGAGAAAGATGCGGTTGCGGGAGATGAACTGCTCCCCCTCGCCGCCTGACTGCGCGTCGAGATCGAGGATCCATCTTCCGGCTGCCACAGCATCCACCCCGCCCGAATAGCTTCCGGTCTCGCCTTCCTGAAGAGACACGGTACGGGCCGGCTCCGGGCTGGCCGGACGCAAAAGCCTTGCCGTCACCGCCAGCCCCGTCAGCGGAGCTCCGGCCGCGTCGCGCGCCGTCACCGATATGCGGGCCACGCCATCGGCATCGCGCCAGACCTTGCCGGAGACGTCCCAGTTCAGTTCGACCTGGGCGCGCGAGGCGGCGATGCGTCCATTATAGGCCAACCCGTCCTCGTAGGCCTGCTCCGTCACCACGCCGGGGAAGGAGGACAGGGCGAAGTAGACGAAGAACGCGTTGGCGATCAGCATCGCCGAGAAGAACCCGGCAAGCCAGAAGAACACCGTACGGCCGGTCACCGGCCTGATGTCGTCGCTGCTAAAGGTATGCTCTGTAAGATGTGCCATGTCTCGATCCTAGCGAACTCCGCGAAGCCGCAACAGCCGCAAGCCTCCGATCGGGATTACTACTCAGGCGTGTCATGGCCGGCCCCGCACGGGCCGGCCCCCAGTTCAGGGTTCAGGGTTCAGGGAGCCTTGAAGAAATCTTCGGCCCGGGCGACGGCGCCCATCACCGTCTCGGTGATGCGGAATGTCACCGGCGTCGACTTCTGCAGTGCGGCGGCAGCCGGCGAGAACACCAGGACACGCACTTCCCGGGTCGTATCCGGGCCAACGCCGACGACGGGCTTGCCCAACACGTTTTCGGTGATGCCCACCGCCTCGATCCGGGTTCCCGCAGGCATGCCCTCGACCGACAGGATGAACTCGCGCGCCATCTGCCGCTTGTTGAGAAGACGGATCGTGTAACCATTGCGGACCGAACCGTCGGACAGTTCCACATAGATCGGATTGCGGTCGTGCAGGACACTTATGCCCTCGAAGGCACGGGTTGCCAGCGCATAGGCCATGATCGCACCGACCAGGGCGATGATAACTGCGTAGGTGACCGTGCGCGGCCGTACGATGTGCACGACGGCTTCCTTGCCCTCTGTGCGCCGCTTGATGTTTTCATCGGTGTCGTAGGCGATCAGTCCGCGCGGCTTGCCCACCTTGTCCATCACCGTGTCGCAGGCGTCGATGCACAGCCCGCACTGGATGCAGCCGAGCTGGGTGCCGTTGCGGATGTCGACACCGGTCGGACAGGCATGGAAGCACTGGTTGCAGTCGACGCAGTCGCCTGCCGGCTGGCCTTCCTCCTCCAGCTTGCGGTTGTGTTTCAGCGATCCGCGCGGCTCGCCCCGATCGTAGCGATAGGTGACGTTGAGGGCTTCCTCGTCGGTCAGGGCCGCCTGGATGCGCGGCCACGGACACAGGAAGATGCAGACCTGTTCGCGCATATGCCCGGCAAGTGCGTAGGTGGAGAAGGTCAGGATGCCGATCCAAAGATAGGCGGAGAACGGGGCGCTGCCGGTCGCCAGGTCCTTCATCAGGGTCGGCGCATCGGAGAAATAGAGAACCCAGGCGCCGCCGGTCCACCAGGCGATCATCAGCCAAAGCGTATGCTTGGCAAGCTTTTGCGTCACCTTCTGAACCGACCAGGGCTGGTCGGCCAGTTTCATGCGCTCACGCCGGTCTCCCTCGGTGTAGCGCTCGACCCACAGAAAGAGGTCCGTCCAAACGGTTTGCGGGCAAAGGTAACCACACCAGACACGGCCGGCGACCGCATTCATCAGGAACAGTGCCATTGCCGCCAGGATCAGCAGGCCGGTCAGGTAGTAGACCTCCTGCGGCCAGATCTCGATGAAGAAGAAATAGGCGCGCCGGCCGGCCAGATCGATGAGCACGGCCTGGTCGGGCGCATCCGGTCCCCGGTCCCAGCGGATGAAGGGCAGGAAATAGTAGATGCCGAGCGTGATGAAGAGCACGGTCCACTTGATGTTGCGGAACCGGCCATGCACCGCCATCGGATAGATCTTCTTCGCCGAGGCGAACCAGTCGTCCGGGTGGGATCCGCCGCCGGCGGGATCGGTTTCTGCACGCATTGTTCCGTCCATTTCTTCGGCCCTTTGTCCCGCCCCGCTGGACACTTGCGAAACAGGTTCGCGAAGGACATTCGCAAGCGGGTGCCGGCGGTTTGCCGTTTCGCCAGCCCGGCCAATCTACAGCGGCACGCAAGCCCGCAGATTGCGACACGTCAACACCGCGACAATCCGTCACCGCGTCCCGGCGGCACCGGGGTGGCCCTCTTACGGACAAGTAGCAGCTTCGCCCCGGGCCGGCCTTGATCCGCGTCAAGCCGCGTTGCTCGTCAGCGCATCCGGCGGCCGGCAGCAGCCTGCCTCTCCCAGCATGCGCCATCCCGGCCGGAAATGCACATGCTCGCCTTTGCGGACCGAACGTTCGACCGCTGCAAACGCAAAACGCCCGGAGCCTGCGGCCCCGGGCGGCTGCAATCATCGTTGCAGGCAATGCGTCAGCGAATGACGGCAGGCGTATCCCTGGCAAAGCCCGAAGCGAAAGCATCGTACACGAGATCGGGCCCATGCGCATGGCCACCGGACGCTTCAACGCTGGCGGATGCGTGACGCAGGAAGTTGCCAAGCGCATCGCTTCCATCCGGTCCCGGACGCATCTGCAGGTTGCCCTGCTTCTCCTCGCCCTTGCGGGTATAGATGGTCTGGCCGTGCTTGATCGTCTCCTGGACCTTGAGCGTCTCGATCGTCTCCGGGTCAATGGCTGTCGGATCAGCACTCAGCACGATCAGGTCGGCGACCTTGCCGACCTCGATGGATCCCTTTTCGGCTTCCTCGAAGTGCTGATAGGCCGGCCAGATGGTCATCGCCTTCAGCGCGGTCATCACGTCCACGCGCTGGTGCGGGCCGAGAATATCGCCTGACCGCGTGCGGCGGGTCACGGTGGCATCCAGAATGCGCATGCTGTCGGGGAAGGCCACCGGCGCATCATGATGGGAGGAGAACATCATGCCGCGCTCGCGCACCCAGCCGGTCGGGGAGATGTTGTCGGCATTGACCGGGCCGACGGTGCGGTCCCGATGCCAGTCGCCCCAGTAGAAGGTGTGCATGGGAAAGAGCGAGGGAAACATGTCCAGCTCATCGATGGCCGCGACCTGATCCTTGCGCATGAACTGCCCATGGATCAGAACCGGTCGCCGGTCGGCAACGCCGTGTTTTTCCCTCGCCGTTCCGACAGCTGCAATCAGCATGTCCGAAGCGCCTTCGCCATTGGCATGGGTGATGATCTGGATGTCATTCTCGAACGCCCAGTCAATGGCGTCGAACACCTGATCGGCGCTGGCGGCCGCATAACCGGCATAATCCCGGCGATACTGAGCCGGCGGATTGTAGTAGGGCCGGTCGCGCAGCGCCGTGAACCCCTGGGGCGAGCCGTCGATGGTCAGTTTGGCACCGGCGACGCGGAAGCCGTTCTTGTAGGTCCGGGAAACGGTCTGGGCGATATAGTCGCGGTCGACCAGCACGTCGGGATAGGTCACCACGTCAATCTTGATCCGGCCGGCATCGGCAGCAGCCCGCATCAGCTTGACGACGTTCGTTGTCGAGCGTCCTTCCTGGCCGGTGGTGTAGCCGTAGCTCGCCAACAGCTCGGTTCCGGCAACGAAGAGTTCCTGACCGCCCTCCTGGTCGAGACCGGACAGGAGTTTCATCAAGGCAGGAAAGAAGGCCGCTTCCTCAAGCACTCCGTTCGGCTCGCTGCCGCCCTCTTCCCGGCGGATCACGCCGCCGTCCGGGTCCTTGGTCCCGGCCGAGATGCCTGCCACTTCAAGCGCCTTGGAATTGAAGACGCCGATGTGACCGGACTGGTGAATGATCACCACCGGCACGTCCGCGAACACCGCATCGAGATCAGCGCGCGTCGGATGGCGCTGTTCCTTGAGCTGCGCATCGTCATAACCGAAGCCGAGCACGGTTCCGAGCCGCTCGATCCGCTCCGGATAGGCCTTCCGCCACTCGCCAAGCGTCTGCCGCAAAGCGGGAATGTCGTTCACCTTGCCATCGGGCGCAGGCTGGGTGTTGGCCGATACCGCCTGCACGCCAATCATGAAGGCGTGGCCATGTGCATCAACGAAACCGGGCAACATCGCGCGCCCCTTCAGGTCGACGAGTTCGGTCCCCTCTCCCTTGTGCTTCATCACCTCGTCCGCAGGGCCAACCGCGATGATCTTGCCGTCCTTTTCCGCAACCGCCTCTGCGCGCGGCGCGAGGTCGTTCATGGTCAGGATCGGACCGCCGGACCAGATCCGGTCGGCCACCCTCTCGGCGGCGAAAGCTGGCAACGTGCTGAACCCGGCGAGCAACATCGCCAGGAGAGACTTGGACATACTCTTCACAATCATCTCCAATTGACCCCTCACCCGGTTCGCCCGGGAAGCGCGCCATGACGGGGTCCGAAACCAACGGCGCACAGACACGGTGACGCCCGGATCGTTTCGGAAATGTGAAGAAAATCCTGCCGTTCGGCCGGTGCCGCGGGGCAATCCATTCGCGACCCGCAGCGGACGTCGCGCGCCCGTAGCGTCAGGCGAATGCAGGGCAATTTCGCCGAACGACACTTTTCGGGCGCCCGCGGAGGAGGTTCGTTCTGGCCGGAAATGCACAACCGGACCGCGCCGACGCGCCTATCCTGCCGGACGCGGAAAAGACCGGCCAAAGGATTCGGCGCCGCACACCAGACGGGTTCATATCGAGGAGGGGCAATCCCCATGACATCTCACCACTTGAGGTGCGCGGTCCGCGCGCCGCTTTTTGCCGGCGGCTTGCTGGCGCTTGCCGCATCCGCCCTGCCCGCTTCGGGTCATCCGCTTGACGCGCTCACGGAGGCCGAGATCAGCGAGGCGGTGGCGCTTCTGGCCGATGGCGACCACACCGGAGCCGGTACGCTCTATCCCTATATCTCGCTGAAGGAGCCGGAAAAATCCGTGGTCCTGGCGTGGCAGGAAGGCAATCCGGAACCCCGCGCGGTCGAGGTTCACTTCAAGAACGACACGGGAGCCTTCGTCGCCGAAGTCGACCTTGCCGGCGACCGCGTCGTGTCGGTCGAGCCGGCCGGCGGCGAAACCATGATCCTGCTCGCCGAGTTCATGACGGCGATGGAGCTTGCCACCAGCGACCCGGCTTTCATCGCCGGCCTTGAAAAGCGCGGCCTCAAGCCCGACCAGGTTTTCTGCCTGCCGCTGACGGCCGGACGTTTCGGGCTGGCCGAGGAAGACGGCCGGCGCCTGATGAAGGTTCCCTGCTACGTTTTGCCCGAGGGAACGAATTTCTACGCCAAGCCGGTCGAAGGGCTCTATGCGGTGGTCGACCTGAACGCCCGCAACGTCGTCGAGGTCTTCGATACCGGCGCGCGCGCCGTGCCCGAGGACGGCTGGGGCTACAGCGAGACCGAGGTCGAGGCGCGCACCGGCGCCCTGCGTCCGCAAGGCAACCCGGCCGCCCTGTCGCAACCCGGGGGAAGCAATGTCACCATCGAGAATGGCCTGATCTCCTGGGACATCTGGCGGTTCAGGGCACGTGTCGACAAGCGCCCCGGCGTTGTCCTGTCCAACATCGACGTGCGCGAAGGCGAACGCTGGCGCAACGTCCTCTACCAGGCGCATCTGTCTGAAGTCTTCGTGCCCTACATGGACCCGGATGACGGCTGGTACTGGCGCACCTACATGGACAGCGGCGAGTACGGGTTCGGCATCTTCCTGACGCCGCTCAGGCCGGGTGTCGACTGCCCGGCCCACGCCACCTTCCTGCCGGCCGTGGTCCATACGGACGAAGGAGCGCCGCTCTCCATTCCCGATGCGATCTGCATCTTCGAGCGCAATATCGGCGATCCCGCCTGGCGGCATTTCGAGATCTTCGCCCAGTCGGAGACCGAACAGGTTCCCGCCGAGGGGCGTCCGGCGACACAGCTCGTCGTGCGCTCGGCCTCGGAGGTGGGCAATTACGACTATCTCGTCGACTACGTCTTCCACCAGGACGGGCGCATCGACGTGATGGTCGGCTCGACCGGCCTCGACGCGGTCAAGGGCGCGGCGGTAAAGTCGATGAACGAGGCGGGTGCCGCCGAGGAGACCCGCTACGGCACGCTGATCGCCCCGAACCTCGTCGCGCCCAACCACGACCACTACTTCAACTTCAAGCTCGACTTCGACGTCGACGGCCAGGCGAACAGCTTCATGCGTACAGCGCTGGTCGCCGGAACGCCCGAGGACGGAGCGCCACGCCGCTCGTTCTGGGTGACCGAAACCACGATGGCAAGGACGGAGACGGCCGGACGATACAAGGTCAATCCGGACACGCCTGCCATGTACCATGTGATGAACATGGGCGCGGACGGTCCGCTCGGCCACAGGCCCGGCTATATGATCGTGCCCGGCAACTCCGTCGCCTACGGTCCGTTCGACTTTGCCGACGACGCTCCGTTCAAGCGCAACGCCTATATCGAGTACACGCTGTGGAACACGCCCTACAACGTGAACGAGCGCTACGCGGGCGGGCGTTTTGCCTTCCAGAGCGACGGATCGGACACGTTGGCCGCATGGAGCGAGCGCGACAGGCCGATCGCCAACACCGACATCGTCACCTGGTACACGATGGGCTTCCACCATGTGCCGCACACGGAGGACTGGCCGGTGATGTCGACCATGTGGAAGGGGTTCACGCTGCGCCCCTTCAACTTCTTCGCCCACAACCCGGCACTGACCATCCCGTTGCCCAAGGCGAACTGAGCACACAGCCCAGGCGGGCCGGACAGGTTCCGGCCCGCCACTCTCCGCGCCCGTCCCCGCCGATTGACAGCGCCGCCGCACGCGCCCACGATCAGGGCAGCGATCGGATCCGGCCATGCCTGCCCTGCCCCTTCCTCCTGCGACGATTTCCACCTCGGCATTGCCGCTGATTGCGGAGGCGATGCAGGCCAGCGGCGTCGATGCCGCCCGCGCCTTTGCCGAAAGCGGCCTTGGCCGACCGGATCGCGTCACGCAAGGCGCCGCAGCTGCTGCCTGCGACCTGCCGCTTGCCCAGTTCACCGACCTGATGCAGGCCGGCGGCTCGCAGGCGCCCGACGAGGGCCGCATGTGGCGCTGCGGACAGGCGATTGCCGCCCCGGCACTGGCCGAGCTGTTCCCGGCGGGCCTTGAGGCACGCCGGCTCGACGGACTGCTCGACGGACTGCTTGCCGATCTCCAGTCGCTTCAGCACGGAACCGCATTTCAGCGCAGCATCGCCGACGACACCTGCATTCTCACGTATCGCATCATCGATCCGGCAATCTGGCCCCGCTCACGCGATGCGGAATTCACCCTCGCCTTCCTTGATGCCGTGATACGCCGTTTCGCAGCGGGAGACGCCGCATTCCCCGTGGCCCTTTCCTTCGAGCATGAGCGCGACACCGGGGCTTCGCTCGCACGTCTTGCAGGTTCCGCACCGCTCTACGGTCAGCCGAGCAACATGCTTGCCTTCCCGGCGCGGCTTCTCGAAACGCCCGTGCACCCGCCATCGGTGCTGCCGGTACCGGAACGCCTGAGCTTTCGCCCGGTACCGGCCTCGCCGGCCCCGGCCGCGGCGGCGGAGCCGTCCTGCGCGGAAATCATCGAGGCGGTCTACCGGCGGCTCGGACAGGGGCAACTCAGCCAGGGGACCATCGCGGAGGATTGCGGCCTGTCGGAACGCAGCCTGCGCCGCCAGCTCGACCGCCGGGGCCAGTCGTTCCGCTCGCTGGTCGAGGACGCCCGCACCGCCTATGCCCTGTGGGCACTTCGGGAGACACACCTGCCGGTCGGCGAGATCGCCTGGCGGCTCGGGTATGATGACCAGGGCGCCTTCGCCCGGGCCTTCCGCCGTGCAGCCGGCACCTCCCCGTCCCGTTTCCGCCAGCAAAACGGGCGCGATTGACGGCAGGTCGGTCAGTCCCAGTCTTCCGTCATCTCGGCAATACGGCGGCTGTAGCCGCTGATGGTCAGGCTGCCGAGCACCGGGTTGACAACGCCGTCATGATCGATCGTCTCGCCTTCGGCGATGGCATGCACCGTCAGTATCTCTCCGGTCTCCCCGGCAACGTTTCCGGCGAGCAGGCGAATATCCCATTCGGTCGTTTTCCAGTCCTGCGGGTTCGCCCCGGCAAGGCGGGCATTCTGCAGGCGCAGCACGCCGGAGCCGGAGATTTCCCCGCTTTGCGAAACGTGAAGGACCAGCTCTCCCGATCCGGTGCCATTTCCGGTTTCGGTGTTGGCGAGCGTGACCTTGCCCACGCCGCCGGTGAAGACAGCCTTGCCCTCGAAGGCGACATACGGCGTCTCGCTGGCGGAACGCGGCGTGTTGTACTTGCGCTTGTCATGCGCGCGCAGGTCATTGCCGCTTATGTGAATCTTGAACTCGCCGTTTTCCGTCACCCCCCGGCCGCCATGTCCCTTGAAAAGCGTGCCATGGAGATGGGCCCTGGCGTTGCCAAAGCGGCGGCTGTAGCGCGCGACCGGCCATCCGCCGGGCGAGCTGTATCCGAAGTTGACCCAGCCCGTTGCGAACGGTCCCTCATCGTCGTAGCGACCCACGTTGGCCTTGGCGCGCTCGTAGGATTTCTCCCCCGTCTCGATCACCTCGTAGAATTCCGTGCCCCCCTCGCGCCTGACGAGTTGCAGCTTGTCTTCCCATTCCGATCCGCTCAGCTTTCCGGTTTCCCGGTTGAAGCAAAGATCGGTCATCTCCAGAACGCGGCGCGTCCCCTCTCCGGTGAAGCTGTACCAGGCGATCGCCCGGCCGGTTTCCCCCTCGCAGCCGGTCAGCCGGTGATAGGGATAGAGGTCGTCGTTTTCCGTCGTCGCAGCGACGGCCGTTGAAGACCCGGCCGTCAATGGCGGCTTCCCAGAAGCGGCGGGCTCGGCTTTCGGCGCGGCGGCGATGAGCGCGGGGGACGTTGCCGCGCTCTTGGCACCCGCCCTGGCAAGCGCCTCGAGCACGGCAAAATGGGACGCGGGCAGTTCCTCGTTCGCAGCCAGACCGTGGCGCTCCTGGAAGCGCCGGATCGCGGACCGCGTCGCCGCATCGCTGATCCCGTCGACCGTTCCGGGGTCGAAGCCGAGGGCCGCCAGGTAGCGCTCCGCCAGCAGCGCCATGCCGGGCGTCCCCTGCCCCGCCGTGCTTGCGACACCTGCGCGTGCTGCCTGCGATTGCGCTTCGTAGCCCTCGGCCTTCGCCATTATCCCGGGTGCGCCCGAGGCAGGGGCAGCAAACCGCGCCGCCGGGCATTCGGAAAGCGCGCGAGAGGACCCTGCGAGCGACAACCGGGCATGGGCGCCGTCGACTGTCGACAGCGCCACCGCGCTGCCCTTCGCGAGTTGGTCCATGAGGTTGCGCACCAATCCCGCCTGCGCCCCGTTCCCCGGCTCAAAGCGCCCGTTCGTGAAGACGAAGCCAAAGGGTCTTCCGCCATCGATCGTGACCGATGCGGGGCCCGTCGGCGCGGTACCGGCAATCGTAATCTCCAGGGAGGGAAACGCGTGACCGCAGGAAACCAACAGCCCGTTGCCACCGGCATCTACGCCGACGAGCGTATCTCCATCAAGGCGCTCGGTGAACCAGCCTTGCGCCACGGCGGAACCGCAGAGCCCCCAGAAAACGGCGGGCAACAAGGCAAGGCATGACAGAAGGCGCATGCGGAACGGTCCTTCGATATGTTCAGGATCGGCGAACAGGGAAATGTCAGCCGGCAAGGTCCGCCAGCCAGTTGCCATGCACCCAGCCCTTCTTGCCGCGATAGGGCAGGAGCCGCTTTTTGGCCGGCGAGGTGCAACCCGGTTCAGAGCCGCCGAAGACGACGCCGAACCACTTGCCGTTCATGTCGAAAGTGAAAACCTTGTCGCCGTTCCTCAGCCGGCCGATCTCGCGATACTGCGAGCCCGGGCCGGAGCGCACGGCGAGAAAGCCATCCCCGCCCGCCTTCAGGCCGGACACGACGCTCGTCGCGCAGGTCGGCAGGTCATCGCCGCCATACTCGTATATCGGCACGTCGAGATCATCGGCCAGCGCGCGCTGGGACAGGCCAAGCATGGCCACGGCAATCAGTCCGGCAAACAGAAACCGCATCGGTACCCCCATCCCTGGTCCCGCCTGACGGCAATTGTGGTAGCGGGACACCCGCCATGTTGTGCGAAGACACAAGCCCGGTGCAACCCTCCAGGCGCGAAAAAGATCAAGCCCGCGCACGAATGAAAAGGCGCCCCGGAGGGCGCCTTCTGTCTCTTGGTCCGGAGAGGATGGTGAGGGCCTATTCGCCGCCGCCCAGCGCGTGGACATAGACGGCAAGCGACTTGACCGTTGCCGGGTCGAGGCGCGGCGCCCAGGCCGGCATGACACCGTTGCGGGCGTTGGTGACCTGCGCCTTGATCGCCTCCACGGATTTTCCATAAAGGTAATTGTTCGACATCAGGCTCGGTGCGCCGACTTCCTTCATTCCCTTCAGGTCGTCGCCATGGCAGGCGGCGCAGTTCTCGACATAGACCTGCTCGCCGGCGGCAAGGTCGACACCGTCGTCAGGCGTCGCCCCGGCACGGCTTGCCACGAAATTGGCCACCTGCGTGATCTGCTCCTTGTCGAGCATCTCGTCGCGGCCGAATGCGGGCATTTCGCCGAAACGGGCCTCGTCATGCCCGGAGCGGATGCCGTATTGCAGCGTCAGGTGGATGTCCTCGAGCGTGCCGCCCCAGATCCAGTTGTCGTCCTGCAGGTTGGGATAGCCCTCGGCACCCGTCGCGCCGCTGCCGTGACAGGCGGCGCAATTGTCGCCGAAGGCGGCGCGGCCGTTGGCCATCGCAAATTCCATCAGGGACTGGGTCGACTGGATTTCCTCGAGCGAGGCGTTGATCAGCTTCTCGCCGATCTGCGCGCGCTCCGCCATGCCGGCCTCGTAGGCGGCCAGGGCGTTGGCGCGCTGGCTGTCGCCAAGAACGCCGGAGGTGTAGCCGGAAACCAGGGGCCACGCGGGATAGACGACCCAGTAGCCGATGGCCCAGACGATGGTGGCATAGAAGATGTAGAGCCACCATTTGGGCAGCGGGTTGTTGAGTTCCTTCAGTCCGTCCCATTCGTGACCGGTCGTCTCGACGCCGGAGATATGGTCGACTTCCCTTGTTTTCATGTCAGCCATGTTCTCAATCCTCCCGCAAGGGGATCTGCGCGGCCTCGTCAAAGCGCTTGGCGTTTTTCGGCCACAGCGCATAGGCGAGAACGCCCGCAAACAGCACCACGAAGTACACCAGGCCCCAGGTCTGGGCGAAGCTGGCGACGGTTTCGTATGTCTCGTTCATCACACGCTCCTTGCCGTCAGCGCAGGTTGGCCTTGTTGTCGTAGATCGAGAAGTCGACCAGCGTGCCCATCATCTGCAGATAGGCAACGAGCGCGTCCATTTCGCTCACCCGCTTCGGATCGCCGTCGAAATCCCTGACGATGGCGTTCGGATAGCGTTCGAGGAACGCGTCGACATTGTCGCTGTCAGGACTGGCCTGCGCGACGAGGTCGCGAGCTGCCTCCCCGACCTGCTCCTCGCTATAGGGCACGCCAACCACGATATTGGCCTTCAGGTGATCGGCGATGTCGCGCGTCTCGACCCGGGCGTTAAGCAGGAACGGATAGCCGGGCATGATCGATTCCGGCACCACCGAGCGCGGGTTCACAAGGTGGTCACGATGCCATTCGTCGGAGTATTTTCCGCCGACGCGGGCAAGATCGGGACCGGTGCGCTTCGATCCCCACTGGAAGGGGTGATCGTACATGCTCTCGGCCGCCAGGCTGAAGTGGCCGTAACGCTCCAGTTCGTCCCGCATCGGCCGGATCATCTGCGAGTGGCAGAGATAACAGCCCTCGCGGATGTAGACGTTGCGCCCCGCGAGTTCGAGCGGGGTGTAGGGCCGCATGCCCTCCACCTTCTCGATCGTGCTCTTCAGGTAAAAGAGCGGGGCAATCTCGACCAGGCCGCCGATGGAAACCACGATCAGGATGCCGATGACGAGAACCAGGGAGTGCTTCTCGAAGATTTCGTGCTTGTTCCAGATGGACATTTCTGCCTCTCCCCTTACTCGGCCGGAGACATGGCGCCGGCGGGAAGGGTCTCGGCCTCTTCAGCCTCACCATGCCGCACGGTCATCCAAAGGTTGTAGGCCATGATCAGCGAGCCTGCGACGAACAGGGCGCCGCCAAGGGCACGGATGACATAGAAGGGATGCATCGCTTCCACGGTCTCGATGAAGGAGTATTCGAGGAAGCCGAGGCTGTCGTAGGCGCGCCACATCAGGCCCTGCATGATGCCCGAGACCCACATCGCGCAGATGTAGAGCACGATGCCGATGGTGGAGATCCAGAAGTGCCAGTTCACCAGCTTGAGCGAGTAGACCTGCTTCTTGTTCCACAGCCAGGGGATCAGGCAGTAGAGCGCGCCGAAGGAGATGTAGCCGACCCAGCCGAGCGCACCGGAATGCACGTGACCGATGGTCCAGTCGGTGTAGTGCGACAGCGAGTTGACCGACCGCAGGCTCATCAAGGGGCCCTCGAAGGTCGACATGCCGTAGAAGGCGATCGAGACCACCATCATCCGCAACACCGGATCGGTGCGCAGCTTGTCCCAGGCCCCCGACAGGGTCATCAGGCCGTTAATCATGCCGCCCCACGAGGGCATCCAGAGGATGATCGAGAAGGTTGCACCCAGCGTCGAGGCCCATTGCGGCAAGGCCGTGTAGTGCAGGTGATGGGGACCGGCCCAGATGTAGAGGAAGATCAGCGCCCAGAAGTGCACGATCGACAGGCGGTAGGAATAGACCGGCCGCTCGGCCCGCTTGGGCACGAAATAATACATGATGGCGAGGAAGCCGGCGGTCAGGAAGAAGCCGACCGCGTTATGGCCGTACCACCACTGCACCATGGCATCCTGCACGCCCGCCCAGACGATGTAGGACTTGGTTCCGAAAACGGAGACCGGGATCGTCAGGTTGTTGGTGATGTGCAGCAGCGCGATCGTGACGATGAAGGCGAGGTAGAACCAGTTCGCCACGTAGATATGCGGCTCCTTGCGCTTCCACAGCGTGCCGAGGAAGACGAGCAGGTAGGCGACCCAGACGATGGTCAGCCACAGATCCGCGTACCATTCCGGCTCGGCATATTCCTTCGACTGCGTGGCGCCGAGCAGATAGCCCGTGCCGGCAATGACGATGAAGACGTTGTAGCCGAGGATCACGAACCAGGGGGCAATGGTGCCCGGCATCCGCGCGCGGCTGGTGCGCTGGACCACGTAGAACGAGGTCGCGAGCAGCACGTTGCCGCCAAAGGCGAAGATCACCGCGGACGTGTGCAGCGGCCGCAGCCGGCCGAAGCTCGTCCAGGGCAGGTCCAGGTTCAGCACCGGATAGGCGAGCTGCAGGGCGATGATCAGGCCGACCGTGAAGCCCGCAACGCCCCAGAACACTGCCGCCCAGGCACCGAACTTGATCGGGCCGAGGCTGTAGTTGGGCTTGCCGCCGACTTCCTGTGGAGCCGGGGCGCGACCGTCGAAATAGTTCTTGAAGATGACGAACGCGCCGGCTGCCGCCGCCAGCGAACCGATCGACATGTGAAACGCCATGACCTGATCGTAGGTCTTGCCCGCGATGATCAGGCAGGCGAAGGCAATCGCGACGAGGAACGCGGCAAAGAAGCCCTCCTCCATCGTGATGTATTTGGCTTGTGCTTGAGCCATTTTGCGCCCCGAGTATCTTGATGATCCAACCCCAGCGGGTCGAGACGGACGGTATGACGTGCACACCGGTTTCCGCCTTGATCCAGGTCAACCGACCTTGAGACAAGCGCCCGGCAATTACATCCGCAAAAGCCCGGGTGCGACGAATTGTTTCTGAAATTCTTTCATTCCGAACAACGAACTAGGTACTATCACCTAAGAGTTTCGGTGGGTCTTCTCGACAGCAGCCCGTCGGGCGGCCTCGTCCCTTGACGGAGCATCACGCGACGACCATATCGCGGTCGAACCACCTGCCGGGCAAAGGCCCGACGTTCCCCGCGCTCTCCAGATACCCCAACCGATCGGAACGCCCGTCCATGGCACCAGACGTCTCCATGCTGACATGCAGCACGGCTCGCCTTGTCCTTCGCCCCTTCAGGCTTGAGGATTTCGACGCCTACAGCTTTTACCATCAGCGCGAGGACGTCTATCGCTTTCTGTACAGCGCCCCCCCTGAAGCTGAGGCGCTGCGGGCCGGTTTCGAGGCAGCGATGCAGACGGGACTTGCACGCGCCGGCGACACGCTGCGCCTGGCCGTCGAGCGTGCGGACGACGGGGCCGTCATCGGCGAGGTCCTGCTGAAACTGGCCGATGGCGCGGCGATGCAGGCCGAGATCGGCTACATCTTCAATCCGCGCTACGGCGGGTCAGGCTATGCGACCGAGGCCGTCGAGGCGATGATCGGCATCGGTTTTCGCGCGTTCGGCTTCCACCGGATTTTCGCCCGCATCGACACGCTGAACCACGGCTCGGTCGGGATCGTCGAGCGACTGGGTCTCAGGCGCGAGGCGCATTTCATCGAGAACGACCGCTTCGATGGTGTCTGGGGCGACGAATTCGTCTATGCCACACTTGCAAGGGAATGGCAGGCATCGCGCGCCTGACGAACCGGGAGGGCAGGACGGGACGGGACGTCCTGCCCTTTCTCAGTTCGGCTTTTCCGGCGGCCCGAGCAACCGCCGCGTGATCAGCGGCAGCAGCAGCACCATGCCGACATAGCGCGCCAACTGATGGGCCGCGACGAAGGCCGGATCGAGATTGAGCAGGAAGGCGAGCAGCGTCATCGCCTCCAGGCCGCCGGGCGCAAAGGCAAGCAGAAGCTGGCCGAACGGCAGGCCGAAGAAAGCCCAGATCAGGCCCGAGATCGCGGTCGCGATGCTCATGCCGACGATGAACGCGCCAAGCGACACCCCGATCATGCGCGCGAACTCGCGCGGTGAAAGATTGGTGAAGCGGCAACCGATGACGCAGCCGAGACCGACAAGCGCCGGCATGCTGAGCCATTGCGGCATCTCCACCTGCATCCAGCCGGCGGCGTTGACAATCGCACTCAGAAAGAACGGACCGGTCAACCAGCCGGCGGGCACGCCCGCGCGGTTGAAGACATAGCCCGCGGCAAGACCGGCCGCAGCCAGCAGCGCCAGCATTTCGGGTGACAGCGGGTCGACCTGTGGCGGCAGCCCCGACCCGTGCGTATCGCTGCCGACAATGACGGCAGGCAGCACCGCAACCAGCACGAAGACGCGAAAGCTTTGCGCCATCACCACCCGCATGGCATCCGCGCGCGGGTAGGAAAGCGTCAGGATCATCACATAGGACAGAGCACCAGGGATCGCGGCGAAATAGGCGGTCGGCTTGTCCCAGCCGGCAACCTTGCGCTGAAAGACATATGTGGCCCCGAGAATCGCCACAACGGAGACGACCAGCAGTGCCATGGTCACGGGCCATTCCCCGATCCGCGCGATCGTTTCCGGCTTCACGCCGGACCCCATCGTCAGCCCGAGAACGACGAAAAGCGCGTCCCGCAGGCCGTTCGGCATGGCGCAGGGAACCCCGGACAGCACGGCCACGGCAACCAGCACCATGGCCCCGGAAAGCCAGGCGGCGGGGAAACCGAGGACATGGAAGATGCCGCCGCCCAGCGCGCCGAGCGCGAGCGTCGTGGCAGTCTTCAGGATGAGGGAGGCTTGCGGCGAAATGGTCGTGATCCGGAAAGCTGACGTGAATCGAAGGCATTTCATATTACAAATATCCGCTCGCAGGCGCATGCCTGAAATGCGCAACCGACCCCTGCGCCACGTGCAAGGCGGATCCGCAGGCCGGCTTGAGCCAGATCAAGGCGGCGCGACCGAGGCAAGGCGATTGTCGCCCCATGACAGATCTCGACCACCGCTACGCGACCCGCTCGGTTCCGCGCTACACCAGTTACCCGACCGCACCGCATTTTCATGCCGGCGTGACGGGCGCGACCTATGGCGACTGGCTCGCCGCGCTTGCACCTTCAAGCGAGCTGTCGCTCTACCTTCACGTTCCCTTCTGCCGCAACATCTGCACCTATTGCGGCTGCCATACGAAGGCGGCGCGCAAGGACGGACCGCTGCACGACTACGCCGAGATTCTGCTGTGCGAAATCGATCTCGTCGCGGCGCGGCTCGGCAGCGGGCATCCGGTCAGCCACATTCACTGGGGCGGCGGCACACCGAGCCTGATGCCGCGCGAGCCCTTCCTGGCCATCACTGCCGCGCTTCGTCGGCACTTCGACATCGGTGAAGCCTGCGAACATGCCATCGAGCTGGATCCCAGGACGGTAACGCCTGAACTCGCCGAAACCCTGCGCGAGGCCGGCATCACCCGGGCCAGCCTCGGCGTCCAGGATTTCGACCTGACGGTGCAAAAGGCGATCGGCCGGGTGCAACCCTTCTCGCAGGTGGCACGTGCCGTCGACCGGCTGCGCGCCGTCGGCATCACGCAGATCAACTTCGACCTGATGTACGGCCTGCCGCACCAGGACGTCGAGACGATCGCCGAGACTGTGCGATTGACCCGTGAGCTTGCTCCCGGCCGCATCGCCCTGTTCGGCTATGCCCATGTGCCCTGGATGAAGAAGCACCAGCGGCTGATCGACGAGACCGCCCTGCCCGACACCCGGGCACGGCTGGCGATGGCCGACTTCGCCCGCCACGAGCTGGTCGAGGCCGGTTACGAGGCGATCGGGCTCGATCATTTCGCCCTGCCCGACGACAGCATGGCGCTCGCTCTGCGCGCCGGCACGCTGCGCCGCAACTTCCAGGGCTACACCACCGATACCGCCGATACGCTGATCGGCTTGGGCTGTTCCTCCATCGGCCGACTGCCGCAGGGCCATGTGCAGAACATGCCAGACACGGGCGGCTGGTCGCGGGCGGTGCGTGACCGGCTTCTGCCGGTGGCGCGGGGGTTCGCACTGTCAAACGAGGACCGAGCGCGCGCCGCGATTATCGAGCAACTGATGACCGGGCATATGGCCGACCTTGCAGAGATCGCCCGCGCCCACGGCTTTGCCGAAGTGCATTTCGCCGGAGACCTTGCCGCGCTTGAAGAGATGATCGACGACGGCTTGGTCGAAGTCAGCGGCTCCCGTGTTACGATAACCGAACCGGGTCAGCGATACGCCCGCGTCGCGGCCGCCGCCTTCGACGCCTATCTGGACCGGGGCACCGCGCGCCATTCGCTCGCCGTGTGAGACCGGAACGCGTACCGATACGCCGACAAAAAGAAACCCGGATACCGAAGTATCCGGGTCAGCCCGCATGGAGGGAGCGGGCAAGGTCGAGTGCAGATCGTGTTTCAGTGAATGCCGGTGAGCTGGCAAAGACCGCAGACGCGATTGACATGAATACGGTCCTGGCGCTCGAGACGGATCACACCGCGCCGCTTCAATTCGGAGATCACCCGGCTGACCGTCTCGATTGTCAGGCCGAGATAGTCGGCAATTTCCTGCCGCGTCATGCTCAGCGCCAGGTCGTGGCCGTCGCATTCCGCGTCCCGCGGACCGATGCAATCGTCCCCGCCGCGGTCCGGCACCATGCGCAGCAGGTAACTGGCGACACGTTCCATGGCGGACTTGCGGCCAAGCAGCATGGCGTGTTCGTGCATCTTCTCCATCTGCGAGATCAGGCATTTGGAGACGTGACGCTGCAGCGTGTTGCAGCCTTCGATCTCTTTCCGGTCGAAAGCGGAGACCCGGGCGGGCGTCAGCGTTTCCGCCGAGCAATCGTAGCGCGTGCCGGCGGCAATGCCGAAGATCATGCCCGGGTTGAGAATCTCGACAACCTGCCGGCGCCCGTCCGGAAGCAGCTTGTAGAGCATGACGATGCCGTCATCGAGTTCAAAGACCCGGTCAGCCTGATCGCCCTCATAGAAGATAATGGAATGCTGGGCATGGCGCTGGGAGCGTGACTGGAGACCTCGTCTGGCGTCACCGTCGAGCCTGTGATCAACAACAGGCGGCACGACAGAGATCTGCGGGATACCGTCGCCGGTGCGTTCCAGATAAGCCATCGTCGTGTCCTCCTGAGACTGTCTGCGTGGCTGCCGGGAAACCTTGCACGAGCGGCGCGTCCGCCTGCTCCGTGCTGCACCCGTGTCCCGTCCGACACAAGCGCTCCGTCAACCTGTCACAATTCTAGGAGCAAGTCGTGATGACTGTAATTCGGTCGTTTTCGTACGACGTATTACCTAGAGCGTCATTTGCGCGCACCGGGAAATACAACGACGGAACAAATCCTTGTCAAAGATGGGCAACGAGCGCTTCCTCGGTCAGGGGCTTGCGCAGCAGGATCGCCGGGATGTTCGTACCGAACAAATCGGCGATTGCACGGCTCGATTGCCCGGTGATGGCGATCACCTTGGGCGGACGCTTCATGGAATCGAGCCAGCGGATAAGCTGCATGCCGCTGACACCGGGCAGGCCGAGATCCACGATCACCGTGTCCTCCTGGCGCGGAGGCTTGCCTTCAAAGAAGCTTTCGGCGTCGGGATAGATGATGGACTTGTGCCCGATCTGGTCGAGCAGAAGCGCGAGGGAATCCCCCACTCCCAGGTCGTCCTCGACAATATGGATGATCACCGACCCTTGTCCCTGCCAGCTGGCGGCAAGCGGCGAAAAGCCCCGTCGGCCGCACAATGCAATGGACCGGAGGTAGTGTACTCATCCGGTCACCAGACAGGGAATATAGTCCCTTCCTCTCCTCTCAAAAATCAGGAGGAACACGCAAGGCGGAGACTTCGCAAGAACGGGTGCGATGCGGCGTTCACTCGCGGGAAAGAACAATCCGGACCAGGTCGGCAGCGTTGCGCGCGCCCAGTTTTTCCATGATCCGGGCACGATGAACCTCGATCGTGCGCGGGCTGATGCCAAGCGTGCGGCCCGCCTCCTTGTTGGATGCGCCGGCCGTGATTTCCTCAAGCACCTCGCGCTCGCGCGGCGTCAGCGTTTCGGCGCCGGGGAACGTGCGTTCCGGCAACTTCTCGCCGGCCGCCTTCTGTGTCGCTGCGATGGCATCGCGCACGCGCGTCACCACCGTCTCCGCGTCGAAGGGTTTCTCGATGAAGTCGTGCGCGCCCTGCTTGATCGCCTCCACCGCCATCGGGATGTCGCCCTGGCCGGAAATGACGAACACCGGCGTCCGGAACCCGTCGAGCTGCAGCTTGCGCAGAATCTCGATGCCGGATTGCCCCGGCATGTGGACGTCGAGAATGACGCAGTCGCCGGGCGCTCCCCCGGTTCCCACATAATCGAGAAAGGCCTCTCCGGTTTCGAACGAGGCCACGTCGTAGCCTTCAAGATCGAGCACCAACGTCAGGGCATCGCGGATCGCGGGATCATCATCGACAATGTGAATTGTCTGCGCGCTCTCGCTCATGCGGTAGGTCCTTTCATGGTTGGGACGGTGTCGGCAGACGCGCCGTTCTGTGCCGGCCTGCCGAGCGGCAGCCGCAGCACGAACGCGGCCCCTCCCTCGCCCCCGTTTGGCTCGACGGCGAGATCGCCGCCATGATTTTGTGCAATCGAGCGCGAGATCGTCAGGCCGAGACCGAGCCCGCCCTTCTTGACGCTGGAAAAAGCACTGAAAAGCGTCGGGACCACCTCTGCGGGCACGCCGCCGCCCGAATCGGTGATGCGGATGAACATGTCGTCCCCCAGCACCGCGGCCGACATGCCAACACGTTTGACGGGTGTATTGCGCACAGCTTCGAGCGCGTTCCTGACCAGGTTGATCAGGATCTGCTGAACCTGGACCGGGTCGACACTGATAGGCGGCAACCCGTCCGCGACGGAATTCGTGATGTCGATGCCGCTGCAATCCGTGCCCAGCGTCACCAGTTCGAGGCATTCATGCACGAGCTGGGCGATGTCCACCTGCCGGCGCTCGGGGTCGCGCTTCTCGACGAAACGGCGCATGCGCTGGATGATGTTGCTCGCCCGCTCGGCCTCGCGCACGCCCTTGTCGACGATCTCGACGAGCTTCCCGTCGGGATGGTCGTCGCTGACCTTCCGCTTGGCTGCCTGCAGGTAAAGCATGATCGCGGTGAGCGGCTGGTTGAGTTCGTGCGCGATCGCAGCGCCCAACTCGTCGAGCGCGCTGATCCGGGTCATGCTGACGAGTTGTCCCTGCACTTCGGCAAGGCGCCGTTCGACGACCTTGCGCTGGCGAAGGTCTCGCAAGATGCCGATGAACTGGCGTCCCTCCGGCGTTGCCGCCTCGCCGACCGACAGCTCAAGGGGGAATTCCGTCCCGTCACGGTGGCGGCCGCGAACCTCGCGGCCAATGCCGATGATGCGCTTTTCCCCGGTATCGAGATAGTGACGCACATAGCCATCATGCGCATGAGCATAGTCCGACGGCATCAAGAGCTTGACGTTCTGGCCCCGCACCTCTTCGGCGGAAAAGCCGAACAATGTTTCGCAGGCCTTGTTGAAGAGGATGATCCGGGCGCGGTCATCCATCACGACAATTCCGTCGACGGCTGTTTCGAGCACGCTCTCGAGGCGCGCCTCCGAGACACTCGGAGGAACAGGCGAACCCTGGCTGTTGTCTTCGCGCATGACTGGCCCAATCCAATCCGGTTCCGTCACCCGGCCGCCAGGCGCCCGTTTCCGGAAATGTCTTCAACAGTCCGAATTTTTTTTCGTGTACGCAAAAATCCGTAACGCAATTACGTGTGCGTCGTCAACGCGCCAGCCAAGCGGTAAGCCGCTGCGAGGCGCGCTCCAGATCGTGCCGCGAACGCGCGAAGCACAGGCGCAGGAACCCCTCGCCGCCCTCGCCGAACGCGCTTCCCGGAGCAAGGCCGACGCCCGTCTCCGCCACGATGCGCTTTGCGGTCTCGCGGCAGTCGGGATGACCGTCTATGCCGAAGAAGACGTAGAAGGCACCTTGCGGCTGCGCGAACCGTACCCGATTGCTCCCCCCGAGCGCCTCGCGGACGATCGCAAGGCCCTCGTCGGCACGACGAACCTGCTCCGTGACGAAATCTTCGCCCTCGCCCAGCGCGGCCACCGCCGCGCGCTGCATGAACTCGGCAACGCCGGATGTCGAATACTGGATGAGGTTCTCGACCACCTGCCCCATGGCCGGCGGGGCCGCCAGCCAGCCGACACGCCAGCCGGTCATCGCCCAGTTCTTTGAAAACGTGTTGACGTAGAGGATCAGGTCGTCCGGCTCCGAAACATCGAGAAACGACGGTGCGCGCGCCTTCCCTCCTGGAACAAAGCGGCTGTAGACCTCGTCCGAGATGATCCACAGGCCCCGGCGGCGCGCTTCTTCCAGAATGGCAGAAAGGGTCTCGCGATCGGCCATCCAGCCGGTCGGGTTCGAAGGCGAATTGAGATAGATGGCGCGGGTGCGTGGGCCCACCGCGGCGAACAGGCGCTCGACGTCGAGCGTCCAGCCGTCCGGCGAGAATTCCAGCGGAACGGCGACGGCCTTAGCTCCCATCACACCGATCGCGGCGGGGAAATTCGGCCATGCGGGCGATGGATAGACGACCTCGTCGCCGGCGCCGGCAACCGCCTGGACGGCGATCTGGATCGCCTGCATCCCGGATCCGGTGACGAAATAGCGCTCGCTGCCCCAGTCCCGGCCGAAATGACGCAGGTGATAGCCGGCGAGCGCCTCGCGCAGCGCCGGGATGCCCCGCTGGTAGGTGTAGAAGGTTTCGCCCCGGGCCAGGGATTCCTCCGCGGCCCGGCGAATGAACCCCGGCGTGGGAATGTCGCCCTCGCCAACCCAGAGCGCAATCAGGTCTTCGCGCTCGCGCGCGAAATTCACCACTTCGACAATACCGCTTTCGGGCGCGGAACGCGCCTCCGGCCTCAGGGCCGCAATCACATCGGGCATGGGTCAGTCTCTTGGCGGGAGTGGCGGAGCACCCGGCGCTCGGAACGCGGTCCCGCGTTGCCGCCGCCGGGCACGAGCCGCAATCAGCGGGATTTCAGAAGGTCGCGGATCTCGGCGAGGAGTTCCTGGTCCTTGGTCGGAGCCGCCGGCGCGGGCGGAGCCGCCTTTTCCTGTTCGCGCAGGCGGTTGACGCCCTTGACCACGACGAACAGCGCGAAGGCGACGATGACGAACTTGATGACGGCGTTGATGAACAGGCCGATGTTCCACGTCACCGCGCCGGCTTCCTTCGCCGCCTCGATGGTGAGGTAGGGACCGGGCGTCGCGCCTTCGCTCAGGATCACGAAAAGTTGGGAAAAATCGATGCCGCCGATGATCAGGCCGATCGGCGGCATGATCACGTCGTCGACCAGCGACGAGACGATGGCACCGAACGCTGCGCCGATGATGATGCCCACGGCCATGTCGACCATGTTGCCCTTGACGGCAAACGCCTTGAATTCCTTCAGCATGATGGTTCCGCCCGTTGCTGTTCGATGTCGTGACCGGCGCCCTGTGCGCGCGACCGGTCCTGCCAGTCGTCGTTTAGCATGGCGCCGGCGATCCTGAAATTGGAGAGTTTTCGGGGGCACCCGCGATCCCCACCGCGTCGATTTCCCGGGAAAACCGCGCGTGGATGCCGGCGAGCACCAGTCGCAAAAGGTTGCGCAGAACCTCTTCCTCGCCCTGCCTCCGGTCCGCATCGACGATCGGATCGAGCGGCAGCAACGCATGAAACCGGGCAGCCCCCGGCCGCGAAACCATTGCGCGCAGGTCCAGGGGCGGGCGCATCGCCAGTTGTTCCAGAGCGGCGCGGACGTCGTCCTCGACCTCGCCCCCTGCCGCCGTCAGCCGATCCAGCGCGGCCAGCGCCTCGCGCTGCAGGACCTCGTCGAAGCGCGCGGCCCGCTCCCGCGCCGTTGCGGCATCGGCCAACAGCATGTCATGCGCTGCCAGCCGCGCCGCCCGCGTCACCCAGACAAGGCAAAGGGGCGCCGCCCGGTACCGCGCCGCATCGAGCCGTTCCTGAAAGGCTGGCGAGGAGAAAAGCGCCGGCCAGCCGCGCCCGGTCCGCATCCTTGCGTAGTCCTGCATGACGCGGTTGCACAGGTAGCCGGCCTCCAGGGCGAGCGCCCCGGCCAGATCGTCGCAATCGGCAAGCGCGACCGCGCGATCGCCGCGCAGCCATCGCCGAAATCGTTCCAGCACCCCGTGTCTCCTATCGCCGTCCGGCCAATGGACAGCATCGGACAACTGTGGTCCGATCGGCAAAAGCTGGCAAGGAGGAGCCGGCAGGCAGCGCGGGAGGAACGGCACGAATGCTGGAGGGATGGGTCGTCGTCGTCGCGGCGCTCGGCTACGTGCTGTTGCTGTTCGCGATCGCCAGCTATGGCGACAGGACGGCGCGCTGGACGACATCCGGCCACGGCCGCCCGCTGATCTACGCCCTGTCGATCTCCGTCTACTGCACCTCCTGGACCTTCTTCGGCTCGGTCGGCACGGCAACGCGCAGCGGCCTTGAATTCCTGACGATCTATATCGGACCGATCCTGGTCTTCGCGCTCGGCTATCCGCTGCTGCGCCGGATCATCCGCCTTGCCAAGAGCGAGCGGATCACCTCGGTGGCCGACTTCATCGGCGCGCGCTACGGCAAGAGCCAGCCGGTCGCGGCCGTGGTGGCGATCATCGCCGTCGTCGGCATCGTCCCCTATATCGCGCTGCAGCTGAAGGCCGTGTCGCTGTCGGTGACCACCATGATCGGCCACATGGACCTGTCCGCCGGACCTCCCGGCCTGCCCTATTTCGACGACATCACCCTGATGATCGCCATCGGCATGGTGGTCTTCGCCTGGCTGTTCGGCACCCGCCACATCGACGCGACCGAGCACCAGGAAGGGCTGATGCTGGCGATCGCCGCCGAAGCGGTGGTCAAGCTCTTCGCCTTTCTCGCGATCGGCATCTGGGTCACCTATTTCCTCTATGACGGGCCGGGCGACCTCTTTTCCGCGATGGCCGCCGACACCCGCGTGGTCGATGCGATGGCGGGCGAGTTGTCCGGTGGCAACTGGGTGGTGATGACGCTGCTTTCGGGCATCGCGGTCATCCTGCTGCCGCGCCAGTTCCACGTCACTGTGACGGAGAACAATTCAGGCGCGGAACTGCGCCGCGCCACCTGGCTGTTTCCGCTCTATCTCGTTGCCATCAATCTCTTCGTCGTACCGATCGCGGCGGCCGGAATGATCATCCTGGGTCCCTCCACCAACCCGGACACCTATGTGCTGGCGCTGCCGATCGCCGCCGACAATCCGTGGCTGGCGCTGATCGCCTTCGTCGGCGGCCTTTCTGCCGCGACCGCCATGGTGATCGTTGCCAGCGTCGCGCTGGCGATCATGATTTCCAACGACCTGGTCATGCCGCTGGTGCTCCGCCGCTCCAGCGAGGACGCCATCATCTCCTCCAAGGGCGAGGACATGAGCCGTCTCCTGCTGCTGACGCGGCGGGCGGCGATCTTCGTCACCCTGCTGCTGGCCTATGCCTATTACCGTGCCGCCGGCGACACCGCCGCGCTGACCTCCATCGGCCTCCTGTCCTTCGCCGCCATCGCGCAATTCGCACCCGCCTTCTTCGGCGGCCTGGTCTGGCGGCGGGGCACGGCGCGCGGCGCCATCGCCGGCATGCTGTCGGGCTTTGCGATCTGGGTCTACACGCTGTTGCTGCCGACCTTCGCCCAGTCGGGCCTGATGTCCGACGGCTTCATGGAGAACGGCCCCTTCGGCATCTGGCTGTTGCGGCCGCAGGCGCTGTTCACGCTGGCCTTCGACCCGCTCACGCATGGCGTCTTCTGGAGCCTGGCGATCAATGTCGGCGCCTATGTGCTGGTCTCGCTGTCGCGCGCGCCGGAACCGATCGAGCGCCTGCAGGCCAATATCTTCGTGCCGGCGGAATTGTCGCCCGCGCCAGGGCTGCGGCTGTGGCGCACATCGGTCACCGTCGGCGACCTGCAGGCGACCATCGCCCGCTATCTCGGCGAGGAACGCACCGAGCGCTCGTTCCAGCGTTTCACCCGGGAGCGAGGGCGCGACTCCGATCCGGCCGCCCTCGCCGACGCGCAGATATTGCGGTTTTCCGAACAACTGCTCGCCAGCGCCATCGGCGCCGCCTCCTCGCGGCTGGTGCTGTCGCTTCTGGTCAAGCGGCGCGACGCCTCCAGCAAGGGTGCGCTGAAACTGCTCGACGATGCCACCGTTGCCATCCAGTACAATCGCGACCTCCTGCAAACCGCGCTCGACCAGGTGCGGCAGGGCATTTCCGTGTTCGACCGCGACCTGCGGCTGATCTGCTGGAACCGCCAGTTCCGCGAGTTGCTGGGGTTGCCGGCGGAATACGGCCAGGTCGGAACGCCGCTCGACGCGATCCTGCGCTACAACGCCAAGCGGGGCGAATTCGGCAATGATTCCGTCGAGGCAACGGTCGGAGACCGCATCGACAAGCTCGCCGTGCGCCACGAGACGTTCCAGGAACACATGATCAACGGCGGCCTCGTTCTGGAGGTGCGCACCAGCCCCATGCCCGATGGCGGCATCGTCACCACCTATACGGATATCACCGAGCGCGTGCTCGGCGAGGAGGCGCTGGCGCGCGCCAACGAGACGCTGGAACGACGGGTGCGCGAGCGGACGCTGGAGCTGACGCGCGTCAACGAGGAACTGACGGAAGCCACGGCGCTCGCCGACGAGGCCAATCTCGGCAAGACCCGCTTCCTCGCCGCCGCGGGCCACGACATCCTGCAGCCGCTGAATGCCGCGCGCCTCTACGCCTCCAGCCTGATCGAGCGCTTCTCGGAGGGCGAGTTGAAGCATCTGGTGCAGAATGTCGGCGCGTCGCTGGAATCGGTGGAGGAAATCATCGGCGCCGTCCTCGATATCTCGCGGCTCGACACCGGCGCGTTGAAGCCGGAGGTGACCGTGTTCCGCCTGGAGGAGATCCTCAATCCGTTGCGCACCGAGTTCGAGCCGGTCGCGCGCGAAAAGGCGCTCGACCTGCGCATCCTGCCGACCAGCATCAGCGTGCGGTCCGACCGGCGCCTGCTGCGCCGCCTGCTTCAGAACCTTGTCTCCAATGCCATCAAGTATACCCGCTCGGGCCGGGTCCTGGTGGGAGTGCGCCGGCGGCGCGGCAAGGTCGTCGTCGAGGTGTTCGACACGGGCATCGGCATTCCCGAATCGAAGCAGAAGCTGATCTTCCTGGAATTCCATCGCCTCGACGACGGCGCACGCGAGGCGCGCGGTCTCGGGCTTGGCCTGTCCATCGTCGAGCGCATCGCCCGCGTCCTCGACCATCCGGTCGAGCTCGTCTCGCGCGCGGGCCACGGTTCGCGCTTCTCCATAGAGTTGCCGGCCGCGGCCTCGGTACCGGTGGTCCTGGAACCTCCTGCCCCGCTGGCCAACGCTTCCGCGCTGCGCGGCCTGCACGTGCTCGTGATCGACAACGAACCGCAGATCCTCGACGGCATGCGGGTGCTGCTCAGCGGCTGGGGATGCCGGGTGACCACCGCGCTGGATCCGCGTGAAGCGGCGCGCAAGGCGAGCGAAAACAGCGACCGGCCGGATGTCCTGGTCGTCGACTACCATCTCGACGAAGGCACCGGCGTGGAGGCCGTCGTCCAGCTGCGCTGGCGTTTCGGCGTCGAGATCCCCGCGATGCTGGTCACCGCCGACCGGAGCCAGGCGGTTCGTGCCGAGGCTGCGGCAAAAGGCATGGATATGCTCAACAAGCCGCTCAAGCCCGCCGCCCTTCGCGCCTATCTTTCCCGGCTTCGCGGCGCGGCGACGGCCGCGGAGTGACGCAGGTCACAATTTCCTTCAAACGACCGTGTAAAGGCTTGCATTGTCCGTGACCGGCGAACCACGGAACTTGCTGAGGCGCGGCCGCATTTCGCGGTACCGGCGTCTCTGGAACGCTTCGGGGAACACCAAATGAAACGACGTCTGCAACTGGTTCTGGCCGGCCTGGCGCTTGCCCTGTCCGGTCACGCCGCACAAGCGGCCTGCGAGGCCGGAAAGGCGGGATACGAGCTGACACCGACGGAAGCGACTGCCGTCTATGACTGCCTCAAGGCAGAGCTTCTTGACGGCTACCTGCAGGGGGACAAGCGCTGGATTCCGGCCGACTACGTCGCCTCCTACCGCTCCTGGACGCCCGCCAGCGCCTTTCCGGCCGCGCCCGGCTTCCACGGCGAGCGGCTGCTGATGACTTACGTCAACGAGATCGGCGCCGACACCTATCTTGAGTACAGGGACGAGGGCGTCATCGTTCCCGCCGGCACGGTGATCGCGAAGGAAAGTTTCGCGGTCGACGAGCAGGGCAAGGTGCAACCCGGTCCGCTGTTCATCATGGAGAAGGTGGAGGCCGGCCGATCCCCGCAGACCGACGACTGGTTCTACATGGCAGTCGCGCCGAACGGATCGCCGATGGCCATGGACGTGATCTCCGCCTGCAGCGAATGCCACCAGCAGAATTTCGGCGCCCAGGGCGGTCTCGGCTATCCGGTTCCCGAGGCGCGGGTCACGCGCTGACCCCGCCCCGGCTTTCCCCGGCGGCGGGCGGGCTTGCGCTCAGCGGGCGACCGCGGCCTGCCACTGGCCCAGTTCGATCCTGGAGGCGGCGATCACCGCCTGTGTCCGGCTTTCGACGCCGAGCTTCTGCAGGATCGCCGAGACGTGTGCCTTGACGGTCGCCTCGGAGACGCTGAGTTCATAGGCGATCTGCTTGTTCAGCAGTCCTTCCGACAGCATCATCAGCACCCGCACCTGCTGCGGCGTCAGCGTCGCGAGACGGTGGACCATGTCGAGAAGCTCGTCGTCATCCTCGCCGAGATCCACGTCCGGCGGCGTCCAGGCCCCGCCCGCCATGACGCTGAGGACAGCATCGCGAATCACCTCGATCCCAAGCGACTTGGGAATGAAGCCGGACGAACCGAGCTCCATGCAGCGGCGGATCGTCGAGACGTCCTCGGTCGCCGAGACGATGACGACCGGTACGCTCTGGTACTGGGCGCGCAGATACATCAGCCCGGAAAACCCCCGCATGCCCGGCATCGACAGGTCGAGCAGGACGAGGTCCACCTCTTCATGCTTCTCGAGTTGCGTCGCCGCATCCTCGAGTGTTCCGACCTCGGATATCCCGGCTTCCGGATAGAGCGTCTCGAGCGCCTGGCGCAGCGCGCCGCGAAACAGCGGATGATCGTCGGCAATCACGAAATGATAGCTTGCGTTGTCCGACACGCCGGCTTCCTCCATCGACGTCGGCCGAGACACGCCGCGCGCGAGTTGTCGCGCCGCCCCCTCGTACCTTTCCTTGACCGGCGCGCCCGCAGGCCAGCCCGCGAAGGCCAGCGCCGGTCTCCCCCCTGAACCGATCCTTCCGGCTCCCCCACCGTTTGGATCAGTTTCGCTTTGCATTATCGTCACTGGCCACGGCGGCTTCAAGCGGTAGCAGGCCGCCAGCGTGGCCCGGATCAGTATCGCCCGTCTGTCCCGGCCATGTCCTTGCACAATTTTCCACGGCGGCACAGTCGTATATGTGTCGAATGCCGGGTCATACTGACTGCGATGCGAATCACGCATCGCAAGGGAAACATGGATCCGTCGGGAGATTCTGGCGAATGACGCAGCTTTCGGAACAGCCGCCCGCGACCGCGCGGCGATGGTGGCAGCAGACGATGCGGCTCGCCTTGCTGACCCTTGCTGTCCTGGCCGTCTTCGCATTCGCGGTCCATGCCTTCGTCGGCGCGCTCGACACCCTGGTCTTCTTCGGCTTCCCGCTCGGTTACTACATGGCGGCACAAGGATCCGTCATCGCCTTCGTCGTCCTTGTGTTCTGGTTCGTCGCCCGGCAGGAGCGCATCGACCGGAAGGCCGGCGTGGCGGAGCCCTCCCCCCGGGATCCGGAGGACAGCCTGTGAACCCGCCCGGCGCACCGGATCCGTTCCTCGACAATCTCGGCCGCATCTACGGAACGTTCATCGGCGGTCTCCTCGCCATCGTCGGCACGCTGGCGATCCTTGAACAGCTCGGCCTTCCGGACCGGATCACCGGCTATGTCTTTGTCTTCGTGACGCTCGCCATCTATGCCGGCATCGGCATCGCGGCCCGCACCATGCGCGTCTCGCAATACTATGTCGCGGGACGCCAGGTGCCGGCGGTCTACAACGGCATGGCGACCGCAGCCGACTGGATGTCCGGCGCCTCCTTCGTCGGAATGGCCGGAACGCTCTACGTGCTCGGTTATGACGGGCTGGCCTATGTGATCGGCTGGACCGGCGGATTTGTCCTCGTCGCCGTGCTGATCGCGCCGTTCCTGCGCAAGTTCGGCGCCTTCACCGTGCCGGACTTCCTCGGCGCCCGCTTCGGCGGAAACCTGGCGCGGATGATCGGCGTTCTCGTCCTTTTCGCCTGTTCCTTCACCTATGTGGTGGCGCAGATCTACGCCACCGGCCTGATCGCCTCCCGCTTCCTCGGCTTCGCCTTCGAAACCGCGGTCTATGTCGGGCTTGGCGGCATCCTGCTGTGCTCGATGTTCGGCGGCATGCGCGCCGTCACCTGGACGCAGGTAGCGCAATATCTGGTGCTGATCCTCGCCTATCTGTTGCCGGTCGCCATCCTGTCCGCACAGGAATTCGGCTTCCCCCTGGCCCAGGCGACCTATGGCGGCGTTCTCCAGCGGATTACCGAGCTCGAGCAGCAGATGCTCGCCTCCGGCCTTGCCGATCCGGCGACGCTGGTGCCGCATCTTCAGCCTTTCACCACGCTCGATCCGCTCAATTTCTTCGCGCTGATCGGCTGCCTGATGATCGGCACCGCCTCCCTTCCGCATATCCTGATGCGCTACTTCACGGCGGCAAGCGTGCGCGACGCCCGGCGTTCGGTTGCCTGGACCCTGCTCTTCGTCGCCATCCTCTATGTCACGGCACCGGCCTATGCCGCCTTTGCCAAGCTGGAGGTCTATCAGAACGTCATCGGCGCCGGGCTCGATGCACTGCCGCAGTGGATCTACACCTATGGCAAGCTCGGGCTCGTCGACATTTGCGGACAGAGCGCGGCCTCGGCCGACGCGGTGCGCGAGGCCTGCTCTGCACAGCCCGGCAACACCGGCGTGCTGCGCCTCCCCGATCTCGCCATAGACCGCGACATGATCGTCATCGCGATGCCCGAGATTGCCGGACTGCCCTACGTGATCGCCGGGCTCGTGGCCGCGGGCGGTCTCGCCGCCTCCCTGTCCACCGCCGACGGGCTGCTGCTTGCGATCGCCAACGCGCTCAGCCACGACGTTTATTACCGCATGGTCGACACCCGCGCGCCGGCAAGCCGCCGGCTGTTCATCGCCCGCCTGCTGCTGCTGGGCGCCGCTCTCCTGGCCGCCTTCGTGGCCTCGCTACGCCCCTCCGACATCCTGTCGATGGTTGCCTGGGCCTTTTCGCTGGCCGCCGCCGGCCTGTTCCCGGCGCTGGTGCTCGGCATCTGGTGGCGGCGCTGCACGGCGGCGGGTGCCGTGTGCGGCATGATCGCCGGCTTCGGCATCACCTTCTACTATCTGGCGATGACCCAGTTCGGCGGCATGGAAGAATGGTACGGGGTGAAGAATGTCTCGGCGGGCCTGTTCGGCGTGCCGCTCGGCTTCGCGGTGGCGATACTTGTCAGCCTGGTCACCCCGGCACCGTCACGCCACGTGCAGGCGCTGGTTCTGGAGATCCGCAAGCCCTCGGGCGAGCCGGTCCTGCGCGACGGCGCTTCATGACGACGCCCGAAAACGATGGCTGAGGCCGGATGAGCCTGTCGGTCTTCATGATCGTGAATTTCCTGCTGGCGACCCTCATGTATCTCATGCTCGGGCGGTTGGTGCTGCGCCTGCTGCTCGGCCCCCTGGAGGACGGCATCGTCCAGCGTGCCTTTGCCCGCGGGACGGATCCTGTTGCCGCCGCCGTCCGCCTGGTCACGCCCCGCCGCGTGCCCGACACGTTGCTGCTTCTGTTTGCCGCCGTCTGGCTTGTCGTCCTGCGCGTCGCGCTGGTCGTCGGCTTTGCCAACGCGGGCCTTCTGGCACACACCGGCGCGGGAGGCTGAGAGGATGGCACGAGACCACGGCCTTCTTGCCGCGACCGCGCTGCTTGCGCTTGCCAACGGGTTTTTCAATCCGTTGCTCGCTCCCCAGACGATGGCGGCCGTCATCCTGCTCGCCCCGCAGCCCGTCGCCGCCCTGCCTCAGGCGCTGGCGTTTTTCTCCATCGTCCTCGGCGCCCTGCTGACGCTCGTTGCCGGCGGCGTTCCGGCCGCCCTTTACGAACGCGTCCTCGGCCGGCAGCCCGACGACCCTGGCACGGCGCTGGTGTGGTTCTGCGCGACCGCTCTGCTTGCCCTGCCGGCAATCGTGATGGCCGGCCAACTGCTTTTGCGCTAGTTGAATTCCCGTCCCGCCACAGGCCGTATCCGGCCGCCCCAAGGAACGCATCCGATGACCGAAGCGCTGTTTCCCCCGCTGCAGCCCTATGCCACGGGCCAGCTTCCCGTCAGCGAGTTGCACACGCTCTACTACGAGGAATGCGGCAACCCGCAGGGCATCCCGGCGGTGTTGCTGCATGGCGGGCCGGGCGGCGGGGCGGGCGAGATCATGCGCCGCTTCCACGATCCCGAGCGCTACCGGATCATCCTCTTCGACCAGCGCGGCTGCGGCCGGTCGACGCCGCATTCGGAACTGCGCGAGAACACCACCTGGGACCTTGTCGCCGATATCGAGCGGCTGCGGGAACATCTTCACATCGACCGCTGGCAGGTCTTCGGCGGATCCTGGGGGTCGACACTGGCGCTCGCCTATGCCCAGACCCATCCCGAGCGGGTGTCATCGCTGGTCCTGCGCGGCATCTTCCTGCTGCGCCGCGCCGAGCTCCTCTGGTTCTACCAGGAGGGCGCGAGCTGGCTCTACCCGGATCTCTTCGCGCCCTACCGGGACTTCATCCCGCAGGCCGAGCGCGGCGACCTGATCGCCGCCTATCACCGCCGGCTGACCGGACCGGACGAGGCGATGCAGGTGGCGGCCGCGCAACGCTGGGCGGTCTGGGAGGGCTCGACGCTGTCGGTTCTGCGCGATCCGGCGCGCGAGGCCGCCTTTGGGGAAGCGCGCTACGCCCATGCCTTCGCCCGCATCGAGGCACATTACTTCGTCAATGGCGGTTTCTTCACCCATGACGACCAGCTGCTGCGCGGCGTCCCGGCGATCCGCGACATTCCCGCCGTGATCGTGCATGGCCGCCACGACGCGGTCACGCCAATGAAAAACGCGATCGACCTTGCCAATGCCTGGCCGAAAGCGGAGTTGCGCATCGTCGAGGATGCCGGCCACGCGGCAAGCGAACCGGGCATCGTCGCGGCGCTGGTCGGCGCCACGAAGGCCTTTGCCCGGGACTGACGAACGGCGGCTTTCAGGTCCCCAGATAGCGTAGCGTCAGGCTGCGCTGATGCGGTTCGCGCCGGTGCTCGATCAGGTAGACTTCCTGCCAGGTGCCCAGATCGAGCCGCCCGGCCACCACGGGCACCTGCAGGCTGACGCCGGTCAGCGCGCTTTTCACATGGGCCGGCATGTCGTCGGGTCCCTCCGTGGTGTGCCGCCAGGCCGCGTCTTCGGGCGCCAGCCGTGACAGGGCGTCGGCCAGATCGGCCTGCACGTCGGGGTCGGCATTTTCCTGGATCGTCAGCGATGCGGAAGTGTGGCGCAGGAAGACCGACAGTTCCCCGTCGCGTGCGCCCTGCTCGGCAAGCCATGCATCAAGCGCCCGGCCGATTCCGTAGAAGCGCGGGCCTTTGGTCGCCACCATCAGCCGGCCCATGCGCTGACGCAGGTCGAGCCCGTCATCCTCGAAGGTCCAGCACTCATAGGGTTGCGGATAGCGGGTCTGGCGCATGGTTCGGCTTGCCTCCTGGAGGAGGCAGAGTATGCGATTGCCGGCACGCCAGCGCAAGCTGGACACCCCCCGGAGGGTGAGGATCGCTCCGTGCCGGGTCAGGCCTGCAACGTCAATCGGTTAACTTGGGTTGCGGGGCTTGGCATCGCCCCCCGCAGCCATTAGCCTGCACCCGCTTATCCCTTATTCGAGCAAGGCAACGGGGCGGTGGCCGCATGGCTGCATACGATTTCACCAACACGTCTTTCGGCCAGGCGACCGAGGAAACGCGCGACTTCAATCGCGACCTGCTGCGACGCCTGACGCTGCTGCCGGACCAGTGGTCCTATCCGCCATCGGTGATCCGTGAGCGAAGGGCGGAAGGGCTCGGTCCGTTCCCGCGGCCGCCGCGTTCGCCCGATGCCAGGGAAATCGAGATCGACGGCCCGCACGGCAAGGTGCGCCTGCGCCTTCTTGCTCCGAAAAACCGCCCTTCCACCGGTGCCTATCTGCACATCCACGGGGGCGGCTGGACGCTCGGGGCCGCCGATGAACAGGATCCGCGCCTCGGCGAACTTGCCGAAGCGACGGGGCTCACGGTGGTTTCATGCGACTACCGGCTGGCGCCCGAGCATCCCTATCCGCAAGGTCCCGACGACTGCGAGGCGACCGCCCTGTGGCTGCAGCGCGAGGGGGCCGGTCTTTTCGGCGGCACGCGCTTTGCCATCGGCGGCGAGTCGGCTGGCGCCAATCTTGCCGTCACGACGGTGCTGCGCCTGCGCGACGGGCACGGCATCTCCGGCCTGTTCGGCGCCGCGGTGCTGGTCTGCGGCTGTTATGACCTGCGCCTGACGCCCAGCGCCCGCAACTGGGGCGATGCCAAACTGGTTCTCAACACCCGCGACCTGACCATGTTCGCGCGCCACTACCTTGCCCACGGCCAAGATCCGGCGACACCCGACGTCTCGCCCCTGCTGGCCAATCTTGCCGGGCTGATGCCGGCGCATTTCGTCGTCGGCAGCGAGGACCCCCTGCTTGACGACACGCTTTTCATGGAAGCCCGCTGGCGAGCCGCCGGCAACAGCACGGATCTTGCCGTCCATCCGGGCGGCTGCCACGTCTTCCAGCATTTCGACCTCGAGATTGCCCGTGCCAGCAACCTGGCCATCGACCGGTTCCTGAACGCAACGCTTTCTCCCGCCTGAACATCACCCTCCAAACCATTCGACACGCTCCCGGGGAGCCGACCATGCCTGCATTCGAAACATTGTTTTCCTTCGTGAATTGCTGGGAGTGCGACGAGAACGATCATCTCAACGTGCAATTCTACCTCGCCCGCTTCGAGGAGGCCGACCGGCAGTTCCGGCTGATGACCGGCCTCAGCGACGCGGTCGCCGGCGCCCGGCGTGCCCGCCACATCCGCTATCATGCCGAGCTCTATGCCGGCGACACGCTGATGGCGACCAGCCATATCGCCTTCGACGGCCCCTACATGCTGACCGTGGTCCACGAGTTGCGCCGCACGGTCGACGGTGTTCTGGCCGCCACCGCCATCGACGGGTATGCGCCCTCCGACGGCATGGCCCGGGAACTGCGCCGCCGGTTTCAGGAAGCAAGCGCCCCGATGCCCGACAAGGCGCAGCCGCGCAGCCTGTCCTCGGCGCCCGAGGCGACCGGCGTCACCGCCCGCCAGGTGGAGGCTGCCGGCGCCAATGTCGTCCACCGGGCCACGGTGCTGCCGCGCAACACCGGTCCGGACGGCCGGGCCGACGATGCCTTCGCGCTCGCCTGCTTCACCGAAGGCGCGCCGCATGTGTGGAACCGCACGCCGATGACCGACGCCTGGCTGACCAAGCGCGGCCTGGGCCGTGTCGCGGTGGAAATGAAGCTTGTCTGGGCAAGCCCGCTGAAACAGGGCGAGCCGGTCCTGACCTTGAGCGGACTGACCGGCGCGAGCC
The DNA here is from genome assembly GCF_965276915.1 of Stappia sp. Taxonomy (GTDB): domain Bacteria; phylum Pseudomonadota; class Alphaproteobacteria; order Rhizobiales; family Stappiaceae; genus Stappia. The sequence continues at coordinate 1,989,754 of NZ_OZ255709.1, read as the reverse complement.
GGACGACCTTCACCTTCCGCCACTATCTCTACGAGGCGCGGACCCACCGTCTCGCGGCGATCTGCGACGTGGTCGCGCTCACCATGAACCTTGAAAGCCGCAAGGCGGTGCCACTGCAGGAGGAGATTCGCTCGGCGATCCTCAAGGGCCTGCTGAAGCGCTGAGCGCTACTTGCCCATCCCCTCGTATTCGTCGCGCAGGGTCTTCATCAATCCGAAGAAGCGGCGCATCGCCTGCTCTGTGAAGTCGAGCGCCTTGTCCAGCTCGGCTTCCTCCTCGGGGCTGAAGCGCGGACGCCCGTCCTCCTCGCGCGGTGGCGTGCCGGGCGCCGCTTCCGGCACGCTACGGGGCGGCGTTCCGGGACGGGCATTGTCCGTCCCTCCCGAAAGCCTGGCATTTTCCGCGCGCAACGATGCCACTTCCCCGGCAAGGCGCGCGATCTCCGCCTCGAGAGCAAGCTGTGCATCGGGAACGGGCACGCAGCGCCAGCTGTCGTTGCGAAGGCTGCATTCGGCCACCCGGCCGTTCTGCCGGTCGAGGCGCAGATAGCCCTCACCGGCGGGCGCCAGCACATAGCGGTCGTCCGCCTGCGGCCGGTCCGCCCTTTGGGCCGCGGCGGGCCAGGCAACCGCGCCGAGCACGGCAACAAGCACAAGGGTCGCGATCCGCATGACGTTTCTTCCTCGTCTGTCCGGCGGGAATTGCCGGTCGCCGTCAGGCGATCATGACGTCCCGCCATGGCAAAAGCACGACCATGCGTGCGTTCGAATGACGGTTCAGGGCTGCCCGAAAGGGCCACGGCCACTGGAAAGCGCCGCTTCCAGCAACTCCAGCCGGTCCTGTCCCCAGAAAACCTCGCCGTTCAGGACATAACTCGGCGATCCGAAAACCCCCTCGGCGATCGCCTCGGACTGGTTCTCCATGTAGCGTTCGACAATCTGCTTCTCGCCGGCATGGGAGATCACAGCCGCCGCGTCCAGCCCGAGCTTGCCGAGGATCGACTTGTGCGTATCTTCCTCGGCGATGTTCTGCTCCGCCACCCAAAGGGCCTCGAACACGGCCTGCGTGTAGGCGGCCACCGGCCCGCCATCGACGGCAATCGCCAGCGCGATGCGGTCGGCAAGGTCCGGATTGACCGGGAAATAGGCCGGCTGCAGGGTCAGCGGCAGGTTGCGGAACTCGCGCCAGCGCTGCAACTCCACCAACCGGTAGGCCTGGCGCACCGGATGGCGCTTGGCCAGCGGCAGGCCACCGGTTTCGGCGAAGACCGTGGTCAGCGACACCGGGCGGAAGCGCACTGCGTAGCCCTGCTTGTCGGCCATGGCGAGAAATGCCGTGTGGCCGAGATAGGCCCAGGGTGAGGCGTGCGTGTAGAAATAGTCGATGACGCGCTGCATTCAGGCTGTTCCTCGCTCAGCATTTTCCGCCGGCACCCTGCGACGGGACGCGCCGGCGATCAAGCACCGTCTGCCGGACCATCCCCGATCAGCTCCAGCAAGGTGTCGATCCGGTCGGCCTCGACCGGCGGCTTGTCCCGGCGCAGGCGGGAAATGCGCGGAAACCGCATCGCCAGGCCCGACTTGTGGCGACCGGACCGGCTCAGTCCTTCGAACGCGACTTCCAGCACCAGTCCGGCCTGCGCCTCGTGCCGCACCTCGCGCACCGGACCGAAGCGGTTGACCGTGTTGTTGCGCACGAAGCGGTCGATCTCCAGCAGTTCCTCGTCGGTAAAGCCGAAATAGGCCTTGCCGACAGGTACGAGTTCCTCGCCGCCGTCCTCGCGCGGTCGCCAGACGCCGAACGTGTAGTCGGAGTAGTAGGAGGAGCGCTTGCCGTGGCCGCGCTGCGCATACATCAGCACCGCATCGACCCGATAAGGATCGCGTTTCCACTTGAACCACTGCCCCTTGGGACGGCCGGGCAGATAGGGTGCCTCCCAGCGCTTCAGCATGAGGCCCTCGATCGCCGCGGCATCGCCGCCAGCATGAAACGCGGACGGGTCGGAACGCGCTTTTCCCAGCGCCTCCCAGTCATCTGCCATGACCAGCGGCGAAAGGTCGATGCGGGGATGGTCCAGCGCTGCGAGAAACCGTTCCAGCATTGTTCGCCGTTCACGGAAGGGGCGCTCGCGCAGATCCTCGCCCTCAAGCGCCAGGAGGTCGTAGGCGCGGATCGCGGCCGGATGGTCTCGCATCATCTTCGCCGTCACCGTCTTGCGGTTGAGCCGTTGCTGCAAGGCGTTGAAGCTCTGCGCCAGCCCGTCGGTCACGACCAGCAGTTCGCCGTCTATGGCGGCATCGAAACCGAGCGTTTCGACAAGATCGGGAAACGCTGCGGAAATGTCCTCGCCGGTGCGCGTGTAGAGCCGGCGACGCAGCGCCCCCGTCCGGTCCCGCGCGGCTGCGGCCTGCACGCGGATGCCGTCCCATTTCCACTCGGCGGCGAATTCGCCTGCATCGAGCGCCGCCATGTCCCGCGCCTCCAGCGGATGGGCGAGCATTGCCGGGCGAAACGGCACGGGATCGTCGGTCTGCGGCCGGTCGCCCTTGCCGGTCGCCCAGGCGAAGAGCGCCTCATAGGGCGGGGCGAGCCCGTGCCAGACTTCCTCGACATCGTCGGGCGTGAGCGAACCGAGGCTCGCAACGGCGGTCTTGGCGAGCCGGGCGGAAGCGCCGACGCGAAGCCCGCCGGTCACCAGCTTGAGCAGCGCCCAGCGGCCGGTCTCGTCGAGCGTGCCGAGCCAGCCGGCGATCAGTCCCGACACTTCGCCGCGGCCCGCCCTTTCCAGCCGTTCCACCACCTCGTCGAGCGAAGGCGGCTCGCCGGCCGGACCCGTTTCCGGGACGGGCCAGATCAGCGCGATCGTCTCGGACAGGTCACCGACGAAGTCATAGGAGAGCGCGAAGAGATGCGGGTCGACACGCTCGGCGGCAAGCGCGCGCAAGGTCGCCGGCTTGGCGTTGCGGAACCGCAGGTTGCCGGTCAACGCGGCAAGCGCGTAGCCGCGCGCCGGATCGCTCTCGCGCGAGAAGTAGTCGCCAAGCAGCGCCAGCTTCGCCGAGCGGCGCGGCTCGAAGGACACCCGGTCCAGCAAGGTGGCGAAGCCGTGCATCCGGGCGGGCCGGTCAGGGCTCGTTGACGATCATCGCGATGCGCCAGGTGTCGCCGTCATAGATCAGGTGATAGTGGCAGGTGAACTCGATCACCGGCTCGCCATCGGCATCCGATTGCACCCAGGCAAGCGTTGCCATGCCCGCGTCTCCCTCGACATGGGTCGAAAGCACGTCAAAGGCGGAGCTCACCACGCCCTCCTTGTCGAGCGCGGCGAACAGCTTCTCGATGTTCTCCAGAAGCTCCTCGTCATCCTGGAAGACATTGCCCTTGCCGAACTGCCAGATCACCGCCGGATAGGCGAAACAGTCGGCAACGCTTTCCGCGTCGAAATCCTCGAACGCCTCGCGGTAATCATCGAAGAGGTCGAGCAGACCCTCGTCGAACCCCTCGTCAGGCTCCTGCAGGCCTTCGGGCCCTGAAATCTCGTCGCTCATCTCGCACTCCCGGTCCCGGCGGTCGCATCCGCCCGTGTCTCGGCCAAAGTCCCGGCCTTTCGCTCGACGGCATCCGTCGTGTCGCCCTCATCGCCATAGCCGATCAGGTTGAGCGGCCGGGCTTCCAGGCCCTGGCTACCGCACCAGTGCACCAGGGCCTCCTCCGCTCCGTGCGTCACCCATATCTCGCGCGCGCCCGTCTCGACAATCGTCCTCCTCAGATCATCCCAATCGGCGTGGTCCGATATCACCAGCGGCAGTTCCGCACCGCGCTGGCGCGCCCTTGCCCTGACCCGCACCCAGCCGCTGGCGACCGCCGTGACGGGATCGCCGAAGCGCCGCGCCCAACGGTCGGCGAGCTGGCCCGGCGGGCAGAGCACGATTTCACCCGCCAGGTCCCTCGCCCGCTCGCCCACCTGCTCGAGCGGGCCGAGACCGACCCCCTGCTCCGCATAATAGGCGCACAGCCGCACCAGCGCACCGTGCAGATAGATCGTCCTCTCATAGCCGCGTGCCCTGAGTTCGGCGATCAGCCGCTGCGCCTTGCCGAGCGAATAGGCGCCGACGAGATGCGTCCTCTGTTCAAACAGCCTGTGGCTCGCCAGCAGCTTGTCGATCTCGCCGGCCACCGGCGGATGGCGGAATACGGGAAGGCCGAAGGTCGCCTCGGTGATGAAGACATCGCACTCGATCAACTCGAACGGCGCGCAGGTCGGGTCCGCCTGGCGCTTGTAATCGCCCGAAACGACGATGCGCCGTCCTGCCGCTTCGATCAGCACCTGCATGGACCCGAGCACATGGCCGGCCGGATGGAAGGAGACAGTGACCTCGCCCAGCCGGGTCCGCGCGCCCGGCCCGGCCACCTGGGTGCTGCCCGCGAAATCCTCGCCGTAACGGATCGCCATGATGTCGAGCGTCTCGCGCGAGGCGAGCACCGCACCGTGGCCGGCACGCGCATGATCGGCATGGCCATGCGTGATCAGCGCCCTTGCCACGGGGCGCACCGGGTCGATGTGAAAATCGCCGCGCGGGCAGTAAAGCCCGGCCGGCGTCAGCGTCAGGATGTCGCCGCCAGTGGTTGGTGTCGTGGCCGGCTTCGTGGTCGGCGTCGTGGTCTGTGGCCTCGTCATGACTGCAAATGTAGGCATGCGGCGAGAGATTGGAAATGCATGCACCGGTCCATGGTTTCCGATCCGTACCTCGACGCCTCGCCCGCGAGGCCTTATCTCTGTCAGGCGATGGATGCCGCCGCTGCTTCGCCCCTGTTGCCGGAACGCTTCGCCCGCTGGTTCGAGAGCCGCGGCTGGCACCCGCGCGCCCACCAGCTCGAACTGCTCGAGATGGCAAGGCAGCGCGATTCGGTGCTGCTGGTCGCCCCGACCGGCGCCGGCAAGACGCTGGCCGGCTTCCTGCCGAGCCTCGTCGCGCTCGCCGCGCGGGGAAAACGCAAGCCGGGCTCGGCCGGACGGCGCGGGGTGCACACGCTCTATATCTCGCCGCTGAAGGCGCTGGCCGTCGACATTGCCCGCAACCTCGAGGCACCGGTCGAAGGGATCGGGCTCGACATCCGCATCGAGACGCGCACCGGCGACACGCCCTCGCACAAGCGCCAGCGGCAGAAGCATGTTCCCCCCGACATCCTGCTGACGACGCCGGAGCAGATCGCCCTGCTCTTGTCGGACGCGCAGGGACGGCAGATGCTGAGCGGGATCGACACGATCATCCTCGACGAGCTGCATGCGCTCGTCACCTCCAAGCGCGGCGACCTGCTGTCGCTCGGGCTCGCGGCCCTGCGCCGCCTGTCGCCGGGCCTGCGCAGCATCGGACTTTCGGCGACGGTCGCCGAGCCGGACGACCTGCGCGCCTATCTCGTCGGCCAAACGCCGGATGAGGAGCCGGAAACCAAACGCGCGCTGGCGGGACTGGTGACGGTGGCCGGCGGGGCGGAGCCGGACATTTCCATCCTCGACACGGCCGAGCGGCTGCCATGGTCCGGCCATTCGGCCCGCCATGCCGTCGGCGAGATCTACCGGATCATCAAGGATCACCGCACCAGCCTCGTCTTCGTCAACACCCGCTCGCAGGCCGAGGCGCTGTTCCAGGCGCTGTGGCATGCCAATGACGAGAACCTGCCGATCGCGCTGCATCACGGCTCGCTCGATGTCGGCCAGCGGCGCAAGGTCGAGGCGGCGATGGCGGCCGGCGCCCTGCGCGCCATCGTCTGCACTTCCTCGCTGGATCTGGGCATCGACTGGGGCGACGTCGATCTCGTCGTCAATGTCGGCGCGCCGAAGGGCGCCAGCCGGCTGGCCCAGCGCATCGGCCGCGCCAACCACCGCATGGACGAGCCCTCGCGCGCGATCCTGGTTCCGGCCAACCGGTTCGAGGTGCTGGAATGCCAGGCCGCGCTCGCCGCCTCGCGCGCCGGCCATCAGGACACGCCGCCCTTGCGCACCGGCGGGCTCGACGTCCTCGCCCAGCATGTGCTCGGCTGCGCCTGCGCCGGGCCGTTCGATCCGCTCGAGCTCTATCGCGAGATCCGTTCGGCCGAGCCCTATCGCGGTCTTGGCTGGGAGCAGTTCGAGCAGGTCGTCGACTTCGTCGCCACCGGCGGTTATGCGCTGCGCACCTACGAGCGCTACTCCCGCCTGAAGCGCGAGGAGGACGGCCGCTTCCGCCTGTCGCATCCGAAGATCGCGCAGCAATACCGGCTCAATGTCGGAACGATCGTCGAGGCGCCGATGCTGAAGGTCCGCCTGGTGCGCTCGAAGGCGGACGGGCGGCGCACGCCCGTAGGACGTGGCGGGCGCTGGCTCGGCGAGATCGAGGAGTGGTTCGTCGAACAGCTCGCGCTCGGCGACACGTTCCTCTTCGCCGGCGAGGTCCTGCGCTTCGAAGGCCTGCGGGAGAACGAGGCCTATGTCTCGCGCGGACAGGCGGAGGCGCCGAAAATCCCCTCCTACCAGGGCGGCAAGTTTCCGCTCTCGACTTATCTGGCGGCAAGCGTGCGGGCGATGGTCGCCGATCCGCAAAGCTGGACGGCGCTGCCGGCCCAGGTGCGCGAATGGCTGGAGATCCAGCAATTGCGCTCCGCCCTGCCGGCTCCCGACGGCTTGCTGGTGGAGACCTTCCCAAGGGCCAACAAGCACTATCTCGTCTGCTATCCGTTCGACGGCCGCCTCGCCCACCAGACGCTCGGCATGCTGCTTACCCGCCGGCTGGAGCGGATGGGGGCGCGGCCGATGGGCTTCGTTGCCAACGACTACGCGCTCGCCGTGTGGTGCCTCGCCGATCTCGGCGAAATGATCGGCTGCGGCCGGTTGTCGCTGGCCGAGCTCTTCGACGAGGACATGCTGGGCGACGACCTCGACGCGTGGCTGGCGGAATCCAGCCTGATGAAGCGCACCTTCCGCAACTGCGCGGTGATCGCCGGGCTGATCGAGCGCCGCCATCCGGGACAGGAAAAGAGCGGCCGGCAGGTGACAATCTCCTCCGACCTGATCTATGACGTGCTGCATCGGCACGAGCCGGATCACATCCTCCTCCAGGCGACCTGGCAGGACGCGGCCACAGGACTTCTGGATATCTCCAGATTGGGTGAACTTCTCCGCCGAATTCGCGAGCGAATCGCGCATACTCCGCTCGCACGGGTGTCCCCGCTCGCCGTTCCGGTGATGCTGGAGATCGGCAAGGAGCCTGTGTACGGAGAAGCGCAGGAAGCGCTGCTCGCAGATGCCGCCGACGATCTGGTCAGGGAGGCCATGGGGTGAGGCCGTTCACAGCCCGTATCGAAACGCGCCGATATGCGCCCGTCTGCCACGACATCTCCATTGCCGGAGAGCTTGTCGGCCTGCATGACAGCGGCGCGCTCTGGTGGCCGGACCAGAACACGCTCGTGGTCGCCGACCTTCACTTCGAGAAAGGCTCGTCCTTCGCCCGCAAGGGCGTGATGCTGCCGCCCTACGACACGGCCGCGACATTGGAAAAGCTTGCCGAGGCCATCGACGCCTTCCAGCCCACGCGCGTTGTCGCGCTTGGCGACAGCTTTCACGACGGCGAAGGATCGGACCGGCTGCCGGCAGCCTACCGGGCAATGCTCACCACCCTGCAGCTTGGCCGCGAATGGATCTGGGTTACCGGAAATCACGACCCCGTCGCCCCGGTCGGCCTGTGCGGCGAGACCGTCGACGAGGTCGCGCTCGGTCGGCTCGTCTTCCGGCACGAGCCCCTCGCCGGCGCCGATCCAGGCGAAATCGCCGGGCACCTGCATCCGGCGGCACGCATCCGCCGTTACGGCCGCAGCGTGCGCCGTCCCTGCTTCGCCACCGACGGCCACAGGCTTGTGATGCCGGCCTTCGGCGTGCTGACGGGCGGGCTCAACGTGCTCGACCAGGCCTGGAAGCCGTTCTTCACGCCCCGCGCCTTTTCGGTCTTCCTTCTGGGCGACGGCCGTCTTTATCCGTTCACGGCAAGCCGCCTCGTCGGCGACTGACCCTCTTCACATCCCGGAACACCACCGCAGGCCGGACGTCCCGCACGGTGCGTGCTCGCGTCGCGCTCTAGTCGCGACGGAAGATCACGCCGGCCAGCCAGCCCGTGAAGATCGCCAAGACGATGGCAATCAAGCCGTAGGCGGCCGAATACTGATGCGCCAGCCAGAAGGTGAACTGCTCGAAGCCGGTCTTGGCGATGCGCAATTCCTGCTCGTCCTGGGCAAGCAGCGTTCCGCCCCGCAGCAGGTATGTCGAGACGGTGTAGTCGCCGACCGGCACATTGGCGGGCAGCGGCACGGTCGTGCGGAACAGGGACTCGCTGAGGAAGGTGACCGCCCCGCTGCGCTCGGCAAACAACCCGCTGGCCACCCTCAGGCGCAGCAGCGCCGCGCGAAAGTTGGCACGATCGGTGATCGGCACGTCCGATGCGTGAGCGATGGGCAGGTTGAGGAAGTGCAGGCCGATACGATGACGCTCCAGCACCGAGCGGGAGGCCATTTCATGCGGCGGGCGCGAGGTGTGAACGGCCAGAAAGCTCGGCACGTCGGAGAAGGTTTCTGCGTCGCGGTTGACCCAGATACCGAGGAAACGGCCCTTGCGCCTGGTGGTGACATCGACTTCCGGGCCGCTGACCACGACGGCAATGTCATAAGGGTCCGGCCGCCCGACCGTCAGCGCGTCCCGCGCGATCTCGCCGAAGACGACGATGCGGGTGCCGGTGAAATTCGACTCGATCCGGACCTCGTCGGAGGAGATGTCGGCGACAAGGCTTTCCGCCTGTACGAGGGCGGGCGCCAGCACAGCGGCAAGGCCGCCGGCCAGCACGGCGGCGGCAACACGGCGGCCAACGGAGGAACGGCGAAACGTGGTCATCGCGTCGCCTCCACCAGCGGCGAGACGGCAACGGAAAAGAGCTCGTCGGGCTGCACCAGCAGGTTCACGGCGAACCGCACGCCCACGGAGAGCACCAGCAGCGCCAGCAGCAGGCGCAACTGGTCGCCGCGCAGCTTCTGGCCCATGCGCGCCCCGAACTGGGCGCCGATCACGCCGCCGATCATCAGCGTCAGCGCCAGCACGACATCGACCGACTGGGTCGACATCGCGTGCAGGAAGGTGGCCGCGGCCATCGTGAACAGGATCTGAAGGAGCGACGTGCCGATGACGATGTTGGTGGGCACCCGCAACAGGTAGATCAGCGCCGGCACCATCATGAAGCCGCCGCCGATGCCCAGGATCGTGCCGAGAAAACCGATGATCGCGCCAAGGCCGACGATCGGTATCACGCTCACGTAGAGACGCGAGCGGTAGAAGCGCATCTTCAGCGGCAGGCCGTGCACCCAGTTGTGCTTGCCGGGCTGGCGGGAGGGCACCCGCGCTCCGGCCCGCCGGCGGGCCATGGCGCGCAGCGATTCAAACAGCATCAGGCCGCCGATGGCGCTCAAGAACGTGACGTAGGAAAGCGAGATGACGAGGTCGAGCTGACCGAGCTTCTGCAGCAGGCCGAACAGCCAGACGCCGACGGCCGAACCCGCCACACCGCCGATCAGCAACACCCAGGCGAGCTTGAAGTCGATCATCTTGCGCCGCCAGTAGGCGACAACGCCGGAGGCGGACGAGGCGACGACCTGCGTCGTCACGGTCGCTACCGACACGGCCGGAGGAATGCCGGAGAAGATCAGGAGCGGGGTCAGCAGAAACCCGCCGCCAATGCCGAAAAGGCCCGAGAGAAAGCCCACGGCGCCGCCCATCCCGAACACCATGAACATGTTGACGGGCAACTCGGCGATGGGCAGGTAGATTTGCACGGCACACCGGCGGATTGGCCGCTTGCGCTCGTCAAGCGGGGTGAATGTTGGTCAGGCGGCGCGCATCCGCCGGTTCCACGGTTTGCACCGTTTCACGGCGGTCCCCGGAAGCCCGCGCGTTTCCCCGATAAAGCGCGGGGAACGCTGTCATGTCAACGCAGGAGCTGCGGCTTTTTCCGCTCTTCAGGCGACGTCCGGCCTGTCGCGCCGGTCGCCCGTCAGATCGACTGGCCGATCAGCACCTTGACCAGGTCCTTCGAGATCGCTCCGGTGACGGGAAGACCGTTCGCTTCCTGGAAGGCGCGCACGGCGTCCCGGGTGCGCGGGCCGACCTGGCCGTCGGGCGTGCCGGGATCGAAACCGCGCTTGGCCAGCAGGCGCTGCACGCTCATCACGATGTCCTGCGGCTCGACTGAGATATTCGCGCGCGGAGCCGTTTCCGGCTGCACGGTCCAGCCCGGGCTCAGCTCGACCTCGTTCGCCGAGACCAGGCGCGGCGCTTCCTTCCAGGTCTCGACCGCGATCCGGGCCTCGGCCAGTTCTTCCTTCGACAGCATGTTGGCCAGTTCGTCGCGCTTGTTGCCCGCATCGCGGTCGCCCTGACGGGCGGCAAGCGCGAACCACTTGTAGCTTTCGACCAGGTTCTTCTCCAGGCCCAGGCCACGGGCGTAGAGGATACCGAGATTGTACTGGCTGTCAGCAAGGCCGAAATTCGCGGCCTTCTTGAACCAGTAGGCGGCATCGGGAAACTCGGGGCTGCCGGAAAAGCCCTCGGCATAGAGGACGGCCAGATTGTGCGAGGCCTTGGCATTGCCCTGCTCGGCGGCGCGCCGGTACCAGTCGCGTGCCGTCTCCAGGTTCTTCTCCACCCCGCGCCCCTTCTCGAAGAGGCTCCCGAGGCGGTACTGGGCAGGTGCGAGACCGGCTTCCGCGGCCTTGGCATAGTATTTCGCGGCCTCGGCGAGGTCCGGCGTTGAGCCAGCGCCTTCCGTATAGTTGACGGCAATGGCGAAATAGGCCGCCGGATCGCCGGTGGCCGCTGCCTGGCGCAGAGCGATCGGGCCGGCCGCCTGGGGAATGCCGCCGATCGACACGTCCGGTGCCAGCGACGCCTCGGCGCTCGACGAGACGCCCTGCTGCGGCAGATCGAAGCCGGGGGCACTTGTCGGCGTGCTGGCTGCGGCGTCGCCGGGTGTCTGGAACTGGCTGCCGGGAATGCCGGCCGGGTTCGGGGAGAACCCGCCATCGAACGGCGTCTGAGGGCCGAAGGCGACATCGGGGCCGGGTTCCGTGGCGACCTCGCCGGTCGGCGGGGTACCGGCAGGCGCCATTGCCGCCGGATCGCCGGAAGCGACGGAACCGGTCCCCTGCACCTCACCCGGCGCATGACCGGCGGATGCCATGGCGGCCGGGGCTTCGGCCATGCTCTCCCGCTGCTGCCCGCCGGCTCCCCTGGCGGAGCGAGCGACATCGCTGGAAGCCCCCGCCGATGTCCGGGTCTCGTCCATGCCGGCAGCGACAGGCGCACCGCCGCCAACGCTGGTCTCGATGGCCGCAGGCGTCTCGAGCGATGCCATGTCGGTCTGCGACGGCGACACCTGCTTGAAGATCTGCAAGGCGCCGACGGCGATCACGACGGCGGCGGCCGCGAGCATCACGGCCCGGCGGCCTCCGATGGAGAACAGCCTGCGGCCGCCCTTTTCGCCGGCCTCGGCCAGTTCGTCGCCACCTTCCGCAACCGGGCGCGTGTCGGCGCGCAGTTCGGCGGTCGCCGCCTCGGCCCGCTTGCGGGCGCTGTCGGCCCGCGGGCCATCCCGGCGGTCGCCGGCAAGCGGCATGTCGACCGGCGTATCGAGCGTTACGTCCGTGACGTCCGCCTGCTCGTCCTTGCGCTTGCGGCCAAGCCGGGAGCGCAGCCACCCTTTCGCGGAGGCGGCCTTTTCCTCGACCTGGGCAGAACCCATGAAGCCGAGCGGAGATTTCTGCTGGCCGGCCTCCTCGGCGGCGGCCTGGGCGGCGCGGCGCGCCGCCGCGATGAAGTCGGCCTTGCGGTCGCGGCCGTCCTGCGGCTGTCCGCCGGCGCGGGTGGCAGCCGGGTTCTGGGCCTGGGCCGGCCTTTGAGGGGCGCCGGCGGGACGCGCGGATGCCGGCCGTGCGGGCGCCTGCGGAGCCGTGTCCGCCGCGCGGGCATTGCCATGAACCTGCGCCTGCGAGGCATGGGCCGCCTGGCGGACACGCGGCTTGCCGGACCCCGGCTCCAGCGGCCGGTCGTCTTCAAGGCTGGGCATCGGCATACCGGCCGCACGGGCTTCCTGCTCCAGCGACATCAGCCGGGAATTGATCGAGGCGAGCACGTCCTGGACGCTGTCCATGGAATCGCGCGCCCGCCGTTCCGAACTGGTGGCGGCCTCCATCAGGCGATGCAGGTCGCCGCGCAGGGCCTGGGCGACGTCGCTGCCATCGCCCGAGGCGCCGGACTGCAGCGCCGACTGGATTTCGCCGAGCCGGGCAAAGCCGGTTTCGGCCGCGTCGAGCTTGCTCGCCAGCGCCGCGATCTTGTCCTCGACCTGCGCCAGGACGGCATTGTCCTCGCTTGAGGCTCCCCGGTTCACCGCTTCGGCAAGGTCGCGCAGCTGCGCTTCGAGTTCGGCCGTGACAACCGGGCGGGAGACGCTTTCGCGCAAACCGGCGATCTCGCGATGCAATGCATCGAGGTCCCCGGTTTCCGCGGTTCCGCGTCCGGCCTCGAACCGCTCGTTAAGACGGGAAATGCCGTTTTCCAGGCGGGCGATCAGGTCCGCCTCGATGGTGCCCTGCTGCCCCTCGGCCATCAGGGTCACGCCTTCGGGGCGGTCGAGCGCGTTGATCTTGCCGTCGATCGCGGCGAGACGCTTCTCCAGCAGCGTGAAGGCCGCATCGTAGCTCGGCGGCATCTGCCGGGCGTTCTCGATCCGCTTCAGCCGACCGGCGATCTCTCCAAGCTTCTCGTCGATCTGGGGATCGCGGCGCTCCGCCCGGTCATCCGCCAGCATGCCGGCGATCTGCTCCAGCCGGTCGTTCAGGCGATCGACGGCGCCGGCCTGGGGAAGGCGGTGCTCGATGGCGCCGACCCGGCCGGCCAGCTCGCGCTGGCCCTCGACCAGACGGTCGATCGCATCGAAACGAACCGACAGCGACGACAGGCGCTCGTCGATACCGGCCAGAAGGTCGTTGACGTCGATCCGCTCGACCAGATCGCGCACGGCGCGGATCTCGCCGCGCAGCAGGGCCATGTCCTCGCCGCCGTTGCGGCGCACGAGTTCCTCGACCCGGCGGCCGATATCGGCGACCCGGTCGTCCAGGGCGACGAGTTGGTCGGCGCGGGGCACGATCCGGAACGCGTCCTCGATGTCAGACAGGCGCTGTCCGAGCTCGCTGACGAGGCGAGGCTCGAGACGGTCGCGCGCCATCTCGTCGAGGCGCTGCACCAGATGAGCGTAACCGTTTTCGAGCGACTGCAGCATGCCGTCGACGTTCGACTGGCCGATCATCGCGCGCAGGTCGGAGATCTCGGCGCGCACCTCATGCACGAAGCGGGTGTCGGTGCGGTCGGCCCGCAGGCGCTCGACCGCTTCCGACAGGCGCCGCATCTCGCCGCTTTCCCGGGCGACAGGCCGCGCACGCTCGGCACGCAGGGATTCCATCAGCACCGCGCGCAGCTCGCCGATCTCCCGGCGCATGACGTCAAGACGCTCGTCCCGCGTGCCGTGGGCGCGCTCGACACGCTGCGCCAGGTCGTGGATCAGCGGACGCAGGTCATCGTCGGCGCGCAGGGCGGGACGGGTGGCAGGGCGCGGATCCTCGCGCAGCGGGCGGTGCGGCGGCGCGTAGTCGTCTGCATAGGCATCGTAAGCCTCGGGGACATCATAGCTACCGGCGTAGCTGTCCCCGGCCTGCGAATAGCCGTCATAATCATGGCGGGCAACGTCATGGTCTTCCGGCTCGTAGGCGTGCGCCTCCATCGCCGGCCGTGCGCGACGAGCGCCACGCGAGGCGTCCGGAGCCTGCGACAGGTCCTCGACCCGGCGGTCAAGCCGGTCGAGCGCACCGAGCACCGCCTCGATACGGCTGGTGCGGGCATCGACGGGCTGGGCGGGACGATCGGAGCGCGCGCGTGCAGCGGCAGCCCGCCGGGCATGGCGATTGGGTTCGGCCTGCATTGCGGCCTGGGTCTGGGCCTGAGTCTGGGCATGGGCATGGGTCTGGGCATGGGCCATTGCCTGGCGCGGCGCGGCAGTGGCGGGCGCATCCATCAACCGGCCGAGCGCGTCGGCGACATCGTTGAGCTGCTCGCGGGCTCGCGCCCTTTCGGGAGCGCGCGTCTGGGAACCGCGCGGGTCGGCCGGCAGCGGAGCCGGGCGCTCGCCGGTCCAGGCGGGGGCGCGCCGACGCGGCTCGTACCAGCTGTCCGCATCGCCGGCCGGGTCACGGCCATGCCCCGCCTCGGGGTCCGTGCCGCCTTGAGTGCGATGTCGCGCGTTCCAGGACATATGAATGGCCTCTTCAACCCAGTTGGGCGCGCCGCTCGGCGCAAGACTTGTTCTTCTTCCGGACCAAAGACGGCTACACGGGATCCGGACGACCTTCGGCTAAACTGTCGCTGCTTATGGTAAACAGGCGGTTAAGCGGCGCGTTTACATGGTTAACCAAACATGAACGCGTGGTGCGGAACGCAACGGCGAGCCTGTCAGGTTTGCCGAGGCGCTTGACGCTTACGTGCACGGAATGTATTCCGAAGGCAGGTGACGTTATGTCAGGTGCCGGGGGCGGATGCAGGTCCGCGCATTCGCGATGCCGGTCACGGCCCGCCCCGATCCGGATGGCGGCCGTCTCCGGCACGTCAATACAGACAAGGAACAAGCCATGAGCGAAGCGCTCTCGGTCAACAACGACATCGTCGAGGCGGTCGCCGCCAAGGACGAATCCACAAAGAAGACGCTTTTCACGATCGGCGATCTTGCCAAGGAATTCGGCGTAACCTTGAGGACACTTCGTTTCTACGAGGACAAGGGGCTGATCAACCCGCGCCGTGACGGCATGAACCGCGTCTACACGCGCCGGGACCGGGCACGTCTGAAGCTGGTCCTGATGGGCAAGCGGGTCGGCTTCTCGCTGGCCGAGATCCTCGACATGCTCGATCTCTACGACCTGCGCGACGGCCAGGTGACGCAACTGCGGGTCGCGCTGTCGCGCTTCCAGAGCCAGATCGACGTGCTCGTCGAGCAGCGCCGCGACATCGACCAGGCGGTCGAGGAGCTCGGCCGCACCGTCGAGATCGTCTCCGGCATGCTGAAGGAAAAGGAGACCGAGGCGGCGGAGTAATCCCCGCCTCGCGAAAACCGGCGGGTGAGTCGCGGGGCGGCCGCCCGGACCGGCCTGTCCCCGCACACGCCCCTGCGCCGACCGCCGGCGCGAGCATGCCAGGAAGCCGAAAACCGGCGCGCATTTCGTGCAAACGCGACAAATTTGGGCTCAAATCTGCGTAAATTTGTCCAGATTCTGATCGAAATTGATTCAAACACGACAAAGCCGCCGCGCTTCCGCAAGGATATGTCTTGCCGGAGCCGGGCCGCCGCCATATAACGTGCCCAAGGTGACGTTTACGGAAACGTCAAGTTCATCCGGCTAGAGTGATCCTGCCGGAGCGAGACTTGAAGCGACGTTGGCCCAGGCCCGGGAGAGATCCGGGCCAGATCCGGGCCAGATCCGGGCCAGATCCGGGGAGGACAATTTCATGCCGAGCTACAAAGCGCCTGTGCAGGACGTGATGTTCCTGCTGAACGACGTCCTTGGCTATGAGAGCCACGGCAACCTGCCGGGATTCGCCGACGCCACGCCCGACCTGGTCGAGGCGATCCTGAGCGAGGGCGCAAGGTTCTGCGAGGAGGTGCTGGCGCCGCTCAACCCGGTCGGCGACCGAGCGGGCTGCACCCGCGACGGCGAGGGCAACGTCACCACGCCGAAGGGCTTCAAGGAGGCCTACGAAACCTATCGCGAGAATGGCTGGATCGCGCTCTCCATGCCGGAGGAGTTCGGCGGCCAGGGCCTGCCGACCACCCTCAACTCGATCATCCAGGAATTCATGTCGGCGGCGAACCTGGCCTGGGGCATGTATCCGGGCCTGTCGCAGGGCGCGGCGGCCGCGCTCGCCGTGCACGGCTCGCAGGAGCAGAAGGCGCTCTACCTGAGCAAGCTCGCCTCCGGCGAATGGTCGGGCACGATGAACCTGACGGAGCCGCATTGCGGCACCGACCTCGGCCTGATCAAGTCGAAGGCCGTGCCGCAGGGCGACGGCAGCTACAAGATCTCGGGCCAGAAGATCTTCATCTCCGCCGGCGAGCACGACCTGACGGAGAACATCGTGCACCTGGTGCTGGCCCGCATCGAGGGCGCGCCGGAAGGCACCAAGGGCATCTCGCTCTTCATCGTGCCGAAGTTCCTGCCCGACGGCGACGGCAAGCCCGGTGCGCGCAACCCGGTCTCCTGCGGTTCGCTGGAGGAGAAGATGGGCATTCACGGCAACGCCACCTGCGTCATGAACTATGACGGGGCGACGGGCTGGCTGCTCGGCGAGGAAAATCGCGGCCTCAACGCCATGTTCGTGATGATGAACGAGGCGCGGCTGGCCGTCGGCATCCAGGGTCTCGGCCAGTCGGAGGTCGCCTACCAGAACGCGCTCGCCTATGCGCGCGACCGGCTGCAGGGACGCTCCCTTACAGGCCCGAAGAACCCGGACGGCAAGGCCGACCCGATCATCGTCCATCCGGACGTGCGCCGCACGCTGCTGTCGATCCGCACCTTCAACGAGGCGGCGCGCGCGCTGGTGCTGTGGACCGCGCTCAAGTCCGACACCTCGCACCGCTCCGACGACAAGGCGGCGGCCCAGGCGGCGGACGACCACATGGGCCTGATGACGCCGGTGATCAAGGGCGTGCTCACCGACAAGGGGTTCGACAACGCGGTCGCGGCCCAGCAGATGCTCGGCGGTCACGGCTATATCGAGGAATGGGGCATGTCGCAGTTCGTGCGCGATGCCCGCATCACCATGATCTACGAGGGCGCCAACGGCATCCAGGCGCTGGACCTCGTCGGCCGCAAGCTGCCGCGCGACGGCGGCCGGGCGGTAATGGCCTTCTTCAACGAGGTCGGCACGTTCCTCAAGGACAACGCCGGCGAGGAGGCCGTTGCTCCCCTGCTCGGGCCGATGAAAGCCGGTCTCGACGACCTGCAGAAGGCGACCATGTGGTTCATGAACAACGCCATGGCCGAACCCGACAATGCGGGCGCCGGCTCCACCGACTACATGCATCTCTTCGGCACGGTGGCGCTCGGCTACATGTGGGCGCGGATGGCGAAGGCCTCGGCGGCCGCACTTGCCTCCGGCGCAAGCGGCGATGACCGCTTCCACGAGACCAAGCTGACGCTCGCCCGCTACTTCATGGAACGGCACATGCCGGAGACGAGCCTGCGCCTTTCTCGCATCTCGGCCGGCGCCGAAACGATGATGGGCCTCGACGCGGACGCGTTCTGACCCCACGATCGACCGGCGGCCGGTGAACGGCCGCCGCCGCGACTGCCTGGACCGGCCCAATCGAACAGGAAGGGGCTGCAACCGGGCATCGACACGCCTTGACGAAAGGCCGCCGCCCGGCGGCCCCGGCGCCACGGGAGGGAAACCGGATTGACTGCAAGCATCGCCGCCACACCATCATGGATGACCGAGGAGCTGGGGCTGCTCGACGACGCCTTCGCGCGTTTCCTGGAGCGCGAGATCGCCCCGGACTACGAGGATTGGGTGGAGGCCGGTCGCGTCACCCGCGAGGCCTGGAAAAAGACCGGGGCCGGCGGCTTCCTTTGCGCCGGCATGCCGGAGGAGTATGGCGCGGCAGGCGGCAGCTTTGCCCATGAGGCGGTGATCATCCGCAGGCTCGGCGTTGCCGGCTTCGACCATTTCGGCATCGCCCTGCACTCGGCGATCGCCGTGCCCTACATCCTGCACTACGGATCTGACGAGCAGCGAAAGCGCTGGTTGCCGGGGCTGGCGTCGGGAGACCTGGTCGCTGCCATCGCGATGACGGAGCCGGGCACCGGCTCCGACCTGCAGGCGATCCGCACGACGGCGGTGCGCGACGGCAATCACTACCGGATCTCTGGCGCCAAGACGTTCATCACCAATGGCCAGCTGGCCAACCTGATCATCGTCGTCGCCAAGACCGACCCGTCCGCCGGATCGAAGGGCACATCGCTCTTCGTCGTGGAGACCGACAAGGTCGAGGGTTTCCGGCGCGGCCGCAATCTCGACAAGCTCGGTTTCAAGGGCAACGACACGTCGGAGCTGTTCTTCGACGACGTCAGGGTCCCTGCCGATGCGCTGATCGGCGACGAGGAGGGACGCGGTTTCTACCAGTTGATGGAACAGCTGCCGCAGGAGCGTCTGGTCGTTGCCGTGCAGGCGATGGCCGCGATCGAACGCGGCCTTGCCCTGACGCTCGACTACGTCAAGGAGCGCCAGGCCTTCGGCAAGCGCATCCTCGATTTTCAGAACACCCAGTTCAAGCTGGCGGAGCTGAAGACCGAGGCGACCATCGGCCAGGTCTTCGTCAACGAGTGCATTGCCCGCCATGTCGCCGGCGAGCTCGACAGCACCACCGCCTCGATGGCCAAATACTGGACCACCGACCTGCAGTCCAAGGTGATGGACCAATGCCTGCAGTTCTTCGGCGGTTATGGCTACATGAACGAGTACCCGATTTCCCGTCTTTACGCGGATGCCCGCGTCCAGCGGATCTATGCCGGAACCAACGAGATCATGAAGGTCCTGATCGCCCGCAGCCTGTGAGGCGCGCCATGCAGCGCGTCTGCCAGCGTGTCTGGCGGCCTGCCGCCGGCGAACGGCAACGAGACGACAAGCCAAGGAGGCTCCAATGGCCGACGCATTGATTTTCGACCATGTGCGCACCCCGCGCGGACGCGGCAAGAAGGACGGCGCGCTCTACGAGGTGCCGGCGGTGCGACTGGCGGCCGAACCGCTGAAGGCGCTGCAGCAGCGCAACGACCTGGACACCAGCCAGGTCGACGACGTGGTGCTCGGCTGCGTCGATCCGGTCGGCGAAGCGGGCGGCGATATCGCCCGGGCAGCGGTGTTTGCCGCGGGCTACGACCATTCCGTGCCCGGCGTGCAGCTCAACCGGTTCTGTGCCTCGGGCCTCGACGCAGTGAATTTCGCCGCCGCCCAGGTGATGAGCGGTCAGCACTCCCTGGTGGTCGCAGGCGGCGCGGAATCCATGAGCCGCATCGGCATCGGCGCCTCGGGCGGTGCCTGGCCGGTCGATCCGCAGGTCGCCCTGCCCTCCTATTTCATGCCGCAGGGCGTCTCCGCCGACCTGATCGCCAGCAAGTACGGCTTCAACCGCGACGATGTCGATGCCTATGCGGTCGAAAGCCAGAAGCGCGCCGACACCGCCTGGAAGAAAGGCTATTTCGGCAAGTCGGTGGTCCCGGTGCGCGACGTCAACGGACTGACCATTCTCGACCGCGACGAGCACATGCGGCCCGAGACGGACATGCAGTCGCTCGCCGCGCTCAACGCCTCCTTCGAGATGATGGGGCAGATGGGCGGCTTCGACGCGGTGGCGATCCAGGCGCATCCGGAACTGGAGACGATCCGGCACGTGCATCACGCCGGCAATTCGTCCGGCATCGTCGACGGCGCGGCGGCCGTGCTGATCGGCAGCCGCAAGGCCGGGCGCAGCGCCGGGCTGACGCCGCGCGCGAAGATCCGCGCCTTCGCCAATATCGGGTCCGAGCCGGCCCTGATGCTGACCGGGCCGGTCGACGTCACCGAAAAGCTGCTGGCGAGCGCGAAGATGTCGCTGAAGGACATCGACCTGTTCGAAATCAACGAGGCGTTCGCGTCCGTCGTCCTGCGCTACCGGCAGGCATTCGACCTCGACCCGGACGTGGTCAACGTCAATGGCGGCGCCATCGCCATGGGCCATCCGCTCGGCGCGACCGGCGCGATGATCCTCGGCACGGTGCTCGACGAACTGGAGCGGCGCGACCTCAACACCGCGCTGGTGACGCTGTGCATCGGCGCCGGCATGGGCACAGCGACCATCATCGAGCGCGTCTAGGCGCGGGTCTGGAACCGGAAGGAAAACGGATGCCGAAGATCGACATTGCCGCCATCGCGCCGCGCACAAGCAGCATCTATCCGGCCGCCTTCGCGGACCGGATGCGGGGCCGCTCCAAGCAGGCGCTCGGGAACGCTGCCGGGCTCACCCAGTTCGGCGTCAACCTGACGCGACTGGCGCCGGGTGCAATCTCCGCATTGAAGCACTGGCACGAAAACGAGGACGAGTTCGTCTTCATCCTGGAGGGCGAGGCGACGCTCGTCGAGGACGACACGGAAACGCTGCTTGTCGCCGGCGAGGCGGCCGGCTTCAAGGCGGGCGAGCGCGTGGCGCACCAGCTTGCCAACCGCACGGAGCGCGACGTCGTCTATCTGGAGGTCGGGACGCGGGCGCCGCGCGAGCAGGCGCATTACCCGGACGACGACCTCAGCTACCGGCGCGACGAGACCGGCAACCATCTCCATCGCAAGGACGGCACGCCCTACTGACCTCAGGAGGCCGACATGGCTTACGCGAATTTCTCCCTGACCAATGATTCCGGTATTGCCCATATCGTCTGGGACATGCCGGGAAAGAGCATGAATGTCATCGACATCTCGGTGATGGACGAACTCGACGAGCTGATCGACAAGGTCGCCGGCGACGCCACGCTGAAGGGCGCGGTCATCACCTCCGGCAAGCCGGCCTTTTCCGGCGGCGCGGACCTCACCATGCTGGAGGGCCTGCTCCGCGATTTCCACGCCAAGCGCGCGAGGGACCCGGAAGGCGCGGCGCAGCTTCTGTTCGACGGATCCCGGCGGCTGTCGCAGATCTTCCGCAAGCTGGAAACCTGCGGCAAGCCTTTCGTCGCCGCGCTGAACGGCACCTGCATGGGCGGGGCGACCGAACTGGCGCTGGCCTGCCACGCCCGCATCGCGGCCGAGGAGGATGCCTTCAAGATGGCGCTCCCCGAGGTCAAGGTGGGGCTCTTCCCCGGCGCCGGCGGCACACAGCGGGTGATGCGCATGGCCGACGGACAGCAGGGCATGCAGTTCCTGCTGCAGGGCAAGACGCTGAACGCGAAACAGGCGCTGGCGATGAAGCTCGTCGACGAGATCGCCCCGGGAAAGAAGCTGGTGGCGGCCGCCGTCAAGCTGCTCAAGGCCGGCGTCGATCCCGTCAAGCCCTGGGACAAGAAGGGCTTCAAGCTGCCGAACGGCCCGGTCTACTCGCCCGCCGGCTTCCAGTTCTGGCCGGCGGCCAACGCCATCTACCGGCGCGAGACGCATGACAACTATCCGGGCGCGCGCGGCATCATGCAGTCGGTCTATGAGGGCCTCTTGATGCCGATGGACCAGGCGCTGACGGTGGAAAGCCGGAATTTTGCCCATGTGCTGCAGACGCCGGAGGCGGCGAGCATGATCCGCTCGCTGTTCGTCTCCATGCAGGAGCTCAACAAGGGCGCGCGGCGGCCGGCGGACGTCAAGGCGAACCGCATCCGCAAGGTCGGCATTCTCGGCGCCGGTTTCATGGGTGCCGGCATTGCCTATGTCACCGCCAGGGCCGGCATCGACGTGGTGCTGATCGACCGCGACCAGGAGGCGGCGGACAAGGGCAAGGCGCATTCCGACGCGCTGGTCTCCAAGGCGATGAAACGCGGTCGGGCCACCGAAACCGACCGCGAGGCGCTGCTTTCCCACATCACCGCGACCCCCGACTACGAGGCGCTGGCGGACTGCGATCTCGTGATCGAGGCGGTGTTCGAGGACCGCGAGATCAAGCGCACCGTCACCGAGAAGGCGGAGGCCGTGCTGAAGACGCGGACGATCTATGCCTCCAACACCTCGACCCTGCCGATCAGTTCGCTGGCGGAAGCCTCGAAGCGGCCGAAGAACTTCATCGGCATCCACTTCTTCTCGCCCGTCGACAAGATGATGCTGGTCGAGGTGATCCTCGGCAAGAAGACCGGCGACAAGGCACTGGCGATGGCGCTCGACTACATCAAGGCAATCAAAAAGACGCCGATCGTGGTCAACGATTCGCGCGGCTTCTACACCTCGCGCGTGGTGATGACCTATATCCGCGAGGGACTGATGATGCTCGCCGACGGGGTGCCGGCGGCGATGATCGAGAATTGCGGGCGCATGGCCGGCATGCCAGTGGGACCGCTGTCGCTGGGCGACGAGGTGGCGCTCGACCTTGCCTGGAAGATCGTCTCGGCGACACGCAAGGATCTCGGCGTGAAATATGTCGAGGGCCCGCTCGACAACATCCTGGAAGAGATGGTGGTCAATCGCGAGCGCTTCGGGCGCAAGAACGGCAAGGGCTTTTACGACTACGAGGGCCGCGAGAAGAAGCTGTGGCCGGGCATTCCCGACGTCGTCGGCAAGCCGAAGCCGGCCGAGGCCTTCAATGTCGAGGAGCTGAAGCAGCGCTTCCTCGTCATGCAGGCGCTGGAAACGGCGCGGATCTTCGAGGAACAGTGCCTGACGGATGTGCGCGAGGCGGATGTCGGCTCGATCCTGGGCTTCGGCTTCGCGCCATTCACCGGCGGCACGATCTCCTATATCGACGGCATGGGCACCGCGGCCTTTGCGGAGCTGTGCCGCAAGTTCACCCGCAAATGGGGCCCGCGCTTCAAGGCCAACCGGCTTTTGAAGGAGATGGCCAAGACCGACGAGCGCTTCTACGTGCGCTTCGCCCCGGACAAGGGCGAGGAGCGGGACGCCGCCTGAGACGCGGGGGGCGCCAACGCCTGCACGCCGGACACAAGAAAGGGCGGCCGATGGCCGCCCTTTTGCGTTCCCGTCAGGAGATCACCGGTACCGGCTCGACAAAAACCGGTACGACATCGAAAACATAATGTTCGCCGAACAGGTTGTTTCGCAGGTTCTTTCCAGTGAAATCACGGATCTGCTGGAACCTGCGAACGCCGAGCATGACCGGATGGTCGCCCTCCACCAGCTTCACCCGGCTCGGCTCAAGTCCGCCCAGCCGTCCAAAATCCCGCCCGACTATCGTGGCGACACGCATATAGGCATCGTGCCGGTTCGCATCGGCATCCTCAAGCGCCAGCCAGAGCCGCCAGGAGGTCTCGTTTTCCTCGTCGCGCACCCAGGCCGCGGATGTGACCGCTAGCCCTTCCCTGTTCAGTTCGTCCACCAAAAGCCTGGCGGATGTCACCAATGCAGCCTGATCCATGGCAGGATCCCCGTATCGGGCTCGTCCGTCGCGGCGAGCATGCGTTTGGTATCGACCTGCCCCATTATCGCGTAGCGGGTCTCAACTTTCCACTCCTTGACGATTGCCCAGTTGGCCGCGAAGCCTGGTTCGTCGCGGGCTCGGCGCTCCAGCTCTCCCCGCAGGTTCGCCGTACCAAGGAGCCCATCCAGATCGTGCTTGTAGATCTGCTCGACGAGCTTGCGCTCCGGAATCGCATGTTCGCGAAACTGGCTGGCGATGCGGGCTTTGATCGCCGTCTCCACAGCATAGCCGCAGAGATAGTAAGCGGCGGAGTATCGTTCGTGCGCCGGGAGCAGCTTGGCGTCAGCAAGCTTTTCCTCCGCGATTCGGCGCAGATCATCACGATGCAGCCATACCGCCATGGCACCCAATCTCAACCAGAAATAGAAATCAGGTTGAAACTAGCCTCACCGAAACAGAATGGCCAGACCTACTTGCCGACAAGCAGCACCACGGCGGCGCCGGAACGGTCGCGCAGGAGCACGCGGCCCGGCATGCCGTCGACCCTGACGACGGCGGGGAAGAAATGCAGGAAGCGGCGCTCCAGATCGCCGGCCGGGCCCTGGCAGGCCATCCTGGTCGCCATCACCTTTTCGGAGACGGCGAGATCCTGGCCATCCTGCTCCAGCGTGCCGCGCAGGCGGTTGCAGCCGGCCGAGGCGAGCCACAATCCGTGCCGGTCGACGGTCACCTCCGTGCGGCCGGCAAGCGTGCCGTCGAGGTCGACCAGCGCACCGCCGGGAGCCGCCAGCGCCGCGATGCGCCAGGTGCCGGTGATCGAGGGCTCCTGCTGCGCGCCGGCACTTCCGGTCGCGGCGGAAAACGCCAGGGCGAGGGCGGCGGCCAGGCATGCGAGGGGTTTGCGGGCAATCGTGATCATGGCTGAACTGTCCTTGGCTTTGGCCCGCCGCACCGTCTGTTGCGGTCGTTCGCGGGCCGGCTCGGTTCCCGTTTTCCTCGCGCAGGGGCAACCGACTTGCAGGCGCTGCGCGACGCGGTCCGCCGCCTCCCGGACCGCAGCCCGTTGCCGGGCAGGAAACGCCCCCTGCCATCATCCGGACGCAAGCGAGGTTTCCCGTTCCATTGTGGCATCATCTTGACGTTTTTCCCAAGGATCCATGTCAATGCACCGAAACCGCGCCGGCACGTGCCTGCATTTTCGGTTTGATCGCAAGGGGCCGCCCGCCTACATCTCGGGATGACCGACCGGGCGGACAGCCGGGAACCGAACGCAAGCACATTTCAGGAACCGCCGATGACCAACCGACCGCTCAGCCGCTTTCTCGGGGACACGCCCGGCCGCGTGATCCTCAAGCTCCTGGTGCTCTCCTTCGTTGTCGGCGTGCTTCTTTCGGCGCTCGACCTGCATCCGCTCGACGTCTTCGACGGTGTCGTCAGCTTCATCCGGCGGCTGTGGGACCTCGGCTTCGAGGCGCTCGGCCAGCTCGGCGGCTATTTCGTGCTCGGCGCCCTCGTCGTGGTGCCGGTGTGGATCGTCATCCGCCTGATGAACCTGGGGCGCGGCGGCTGACGCACGATCGTCAGGCGAATTCCGCCGCCACCGCGTGCAGGATCGCGTGGCGGCGCGCCAGCCGGTCGATATCCTCCAGATAGCCGCCGCCGATCACCCCGGCGAGGGGAATGCCGGCGCGGCGCACCGTCCCGATGACGAAGCGCTCGCGCGCTTCCAGCCCCTCGTCCGACAAGGACAGACGGCCGAGCCGGTCGTCACCATGCGGGTCGACGCCGGCGTTGTAGAAGACAATGTCGGGGCGGAAGGATTGCAATGCCTGCGGCAGGGCGCGCCGGAGTTCATCGAGATAAGCGGCATCGCCAAGCCCGTCCTCCAGCGCGATATCGAGCGTCGAGGCGACCTTGCGCACAGGGTAGTTGCGCCTTGCATGCATGGAGAGCGTGAAGACCGAGGGCGTGCAGGCGAGGATTTCGGCGGTGCCGTCGCCCTGGTGCACGTCGAGGTCGACCACCATCGCCCGGCGGATGGCGCCATCGGCCATCAGCACCCGGATCGCAACGGCAACATCGTTGAAGACGCAAAAGCCGGCGCCATGGGCGCGGCGGGCATGATGGCTGCCGCCGGCGGTGTTGCAGGCGATGCCGTGTTCCAGCGCCAGCGTTGCCGTCAGCACCGTGCCGGCGGTGGCGCAGCGCGCCCGAAAACCGACCGCCTCGCTCATTGGCAGGCCGATCTCGCGCACGATCCCCGGCGGCACGGCGGCCGCGAAAACCTGGTCGACATAGGCGCGCTCATGGGCCAGCGCCACCCATTCGGCGGGCGCGGGGACCGGCTGGCGATAGCTGCCCGGCGCCACGATCCCCTCCTCCACCAGCACCTCGGCAAGGCGGCGGAACTTGTTCATCGGGAACCGGTGACCGGCCGGGATCTCGGCGCAATAGGCGGGATGATGGACGACGGCAAGAGGCATGAAGGAACCGGCAGGCAAGGTGGATGGCGGGTGTCTCGTACCGGTTTATACGCGAGCGGGCGGCGCGAGGACCAGCACCGGCGGCGGCAACGGACAGTCCCCCGCGCTTTCCAGGGAAGCGCGGGGGACTGTCCAGGGTCAGGGCTCTAGGACTGCGCCACGGCAAGGGGCCGGGCGCGGCTTGCCGGCGGACCGGCGAGACCGCGATGGAGTTCGGCCAGCTGGGCCTCGCTGATCGTGGTGGCCGGCAGACCCGCGACCACGTCACTGACGATGGCATCGGCATCCGACACCAGGATCTCGCCCGCCCCGGTCAGGCAGGCAAGGCTCTGGCGGGCGTCGCGCTCGCCCTTTTCAGTGGTGACATAGCCGATCTTCTCCAGCGGCTTCAGCGCGCGGGTCACGGCCGAGGGCGTCAGCCCGACGGCCTGGGCAAGCTCGACCCGCATGGCGCGGCCTTGCGGAAACTCCGAAAGGCTCTTCAGCAGGCGATACTCGCGAAAGCTGACACCACGCGCGCCGGCCAGCGGCCGGTCGAACCGCTTCTCGATCAACCCGGCGATATCGAGCAGCGAGAACACGAGGGTATTCATGATCGCATCCTTTCCTGATACGTGGCTGTTGCAGTCTATATACGTGAGTAATCACGCAATTCAAGGGCAGGCTTCGAGACGCCGTGACAGGCATCGGGCGAATGCGGACGGGCGGGGGCAGAACAAGAGCAACCGGTCTTGCTCGGTTCCAACCCATGCTCAGGCTGTCACCCCGGGCGAGCATCGCGAGACCCGGGGTCCATTCGTCCCCAGAGCAGGAGCGATGGGATCGCGGGAGGTGGCTTTCGTACCCCCCACTGATGGCGAAGGGCTCCGCGCCTGCCGCAACCGGCTGAGACCACCACAGCCGCCCGGGTTGCCAATGGATCCCGGATCAAGTCCGGGATGACAGCGGAGGGGGAGGCAGGGGTCGGCACCGGCAGCATGAGATGGCGGGACTGGCCGGTGCCGCCCCCCCTCTGTCCCCTCTCGGGGACATCTCCCCCTCAAGGGGGGAGAGGGGTGCGCGTGGCGATGCCCGTAGTCCTGTCATTTCGGCCGGTTTGCGGTGGGATTGGCCGGTGCCCGCTCCCTCGCAGGCCCGCGCTCAGGCCGTCACCCCACAACAGCGAGGACGGTTGTCAACCGCCACCTCATACTCGGCCGTCACCCCGGGCAAGCATCGCGCGACCCGCGGCCCATTCGTTCCCAGAGCGGAGGCGACGGGGTCGCGGCGGTCGCATGCCGGTCCGTCGCGACCGGCGGTGTCGGTAAAGGGCGGAGGTGAAGGGCTCCGCGCCCGTCACGACTGACAGTGCCTGCCACACCCGCCGGGGTTGCCAATGGATCCCGGATCAAGTCCGGGATGACCGCCGAGAAGAGGCAAGGCCGGCGTGTCGCCGCCCCACCCTCATGCCGCCGCCCGCGCTCAGGCCGTCACCCCACAACAGCGAGGACGGTTCGCAATCACCACCTCATACTCGGCCGTCACCCCGGGCAAGCATCGCGCGACCCGGGGCCCATTCGTTCCCAGAGCGGAGGCGACGGGGTCGCGGCGGTCGCATGCCGGTCCGTCGCAACCGGCGGTGTCGGTAAAGGGCGGAGGTGAAGGGCTCCATCAGCCGCGACCGGTGAGGGCCGCCACGCCTGCCGGGGTTGCCAATGGATCCCCGCTCGGAGGCGGGGATGACGTCCGAGGGGGAGGCAAGGCCGACGTGACACCAGCGGTGCGGAGGGATGATGGCGGGGGGAACGGCAAGGGCGGCGCCAGCACCATCTGGCGGCGGGGTTGGTCGGTGCCCGCTCCCCCCTCTGTCCCCTTTTCGGGGACATCTCCCCCTCAAGGGGGGAGAGGGGCGCGTGTGGCGATGCTCGCACTCCCGCATCACGCGGCGCAGTCGGCGCTCCGTCGCCACCGCATCCTCATGCCGTCACCCCACTCTCCGCGCGTCACCCCACAACAGCGAGGACGGTTCGCAATCACCACCTCATACTCGGCCGTCACCCCGGGCAAGCATCGCGCGACCCGGGGCCCATTCGTTCCCAGAGCGGCGGCGACAGGAGCGCGGCGGTCGCGTGACGGTCAGCCCTCTCCCGTCACGATCAGCCGGTCAGCCCTAACCCGTCACGACCGGGCAGCGGACAAGGTGCCAGTCCTCGGACAGGCCGCGACTGTCGAGCGCGCGCTTCAACCGGTCGCTGATGAAAAAGTGGATGTAGATCGACTTGTCCCACCAGATGTCGCGCCCCGCGAGGGCGTTTTCCGAAAAGAGCAGCAGCGGCGCCCGGGCGCGGACGACATCCACACGCCATCGCCCCTGCGACATCGCATCGAGACCCTTCTCATCGGACCGCTCCCTCAGAAAGGCGTCCTTCCTGTTGCCCTGGCTGAGATAGAAGAACGCGCCCGGCATCAAGGTTTTACCGTCCGGATGCCAGAGGCGCGCGGGATAGAGCGCACCCTCGCCCATGTCGAAGCTTCGCACCACCTCGGCGCTTTCGCCCGACAGAAAAGTGAAACCATTGGAAAAGATCTGCGGTGCCGGTTGTTCGTGCGCTGGGGGATAGTGCTCGGGACGCGGATAGTTGTCTGTCGGGAACCGGTCTTGTGGCAGGAACCATCCGACCTTTGTTTGCTTGATAGATTTCAGGATTGGTTCGGGTGCTTTACCGCCGTTTTCGAAACTTTCGGCAGGCACCCATGCCCGACCATTTTCACCAAGACCATGCCCCTGGACGAGCCAGATGCAGGGTTCCGGTCCGCTTGGATCCTGCCCGCTCATCTCCCCGTCCTTTCGGCAATGGCGGTGCCGGCAGCCCAGCCGGACGACCAGGCCCACTGGAAATTGTAGCCGCCGAGCCAGCCGGTGACGTCGACGACCTCGCCGATGAAATAGAGGCCGGCCACCGATTTCGCTTCCATCGTCCTTGAATCGAGGCCGGCGGTGTCGACGCCGCCCAGCGTCACCTCGGCCGTGCGGTAACCTTCCGTGCCGATGGGGAAGAGGTCCCAGCCCTGCAGGGTAGCGGCAATGGCGGAAAGCCGCCGGTCGCTCGCCTCGCCCATGGTTCCCGACCAGCCGTGAAGCGCCGAGAGATGGGCGGCGAGCCGCTTCGGCAGGAGTTCGCCCAGCGCGTTGACGATGGTGCGGCGGCCGTTTTCCCGTTTCGAGGCCTTCAACTCGGCAAGCAGGTCGCGGCCGGGGAGGAAGGCGACGCGCACCGGCTGGCGCTCGCGCCAATAGGAGGAGATCTGCAGGATGGCGGGCCCCGACAGGCCGCGATGGGTGAAGAGCAGCGCCTCGTCGAAAGAGGTCTTGCCGCAGGAAACGCGCGCATCGGCAGCGACGCCGGCAATCTCGCGGAAGCCGGCCAGCACATCCTCGCCGAAGGTGAGCGGCACCAGCCCGGCGCGGGTCTCGGTCACGGCGAGGCCGAACTGTTCGGCGATCCGGTAGCCGAGGCCGGTGGCGCCCATCTTGGGGATCGACTTGCCGCCGCAGGCGACGACGAACTGGCGGCAGGCGACGCTTGCCGCCCCCTCGCCGCCAAGCGTCACCGCAAAGCCGTCTTCCTGGCGCACAATGCTTTCCAGCACCGTGCCGAGGCGCAGTTCGGCGCCGGCCTTGCGCATCTCGCCGACCAGCATGGCGATGATGTCCTTGGCGGAATTGTCGCAGAAGAGCTGGCCGAGGGTCTTTTCGTGCCAGGGGATCCCGTGCCGGTCGACCATGGCGATGAAGTCGCGCGGCGTGTAGCGGCCGAGCGCCGACTTGGCGAAATGCGGGTTGGCGGAGATAAAATTGCGCGCCGTCGCGCCGGTATTGGTGAAATTGCAGCGCCCGCCGCCGGAAATGCGGATCTTCTCGCCCGGCGCCTTCGCATGGTCGATGAGAAGCACGCGGTCGCCGCGCGCGGCGGCATGGATCGCGCACATCATGCCGGCGGCGCCCGCGCCGAGGATCAGCGTGTCGACCGTCTCGTTGCGCACTGTCTGACTAAGCACGGCACGGCTCCGGCATCGGGCGGTCCTTCAGAATTCCAGCAGGTCGAGCCGGTCGCCGAGCTCGCGCCGGGCGATGTCGACGACGCTGGCATGGTGGGTGAAGAGGATCGGCTGGATCACCTGTGACTGGCCGGCGAGCGTGCGCAGGCCGGCGGCGGTGCGGGCATCATCAAAGCTCTGGAAGAGATCGTCGCCGATGAAGGGCGCGGCCTCCGCCCGCCCGGCATAGTCGGCGAGGAAGGCAAGGCGCAGGGCGAGATAAAGCTGGTCGCGGGTGCCCTCGCTGAGGCCGTCAAGACCGACCGTCTCGCCGCTGGCGCGGCGGGCGAGAAGCTGTGGCCGGTCATCCTCGCCGAATTCGCGCCGCAGGCCCTCGAAAGCGCCTTGCGTCAGCGAGGCGAAGAGCTCCCCGGCGCTGGCCAGAAGCGGATCGCCCTGGCGGGCGCGGTGATGCTCCAGCGCACCTGACAGCAGCAGCGAGGCAAGGCGGGTGACGAACCACTGGCGGCCAAGCTCAACCAGCTCGGCCTCCGCCGACAGGCGCTCGAAGGCGGCCTTTTCCGCGCCCTCGCCCGCTTCCGCCGCCTGGCGGGCGGCGCGTGCCTGCTGCAAGTGGCCATGCGCCTCCTTCAGCGCGTCGGTGCGGCTCTCGCTCTCGCTGCCGAGAACGGCAAGCTCGACGCGGGCCGCCTCCGGGTCGAAACCTGACAGTTCGGCGGCGACATCCGCGCGCGCCTCGCCTTCCGCCGTCTCGTCGAAGAGCGCAAGATCCCCGGCAAGGGCGCGGGCGAGCGTGTCGCGCTCGGCAAGGCGCTCGGCAAGGCCCGGCAGATCGGCATCGCGCAAGGCTTCGGGCAGGCCGGCCACAATCGCGGCCCGTGCAGCGGCCGCTGCCTGATGCGCGCCTTGCGCCCGCGACAGCGCCTCGCCGGCGCGCTGCAGCGTCTCCTCCGCCCCTTCCGCGCGGGCGAGCGCGACGCGTTCGCCATCCAGCCGCGCCTGCAGTTCCGCAACAAGCGCGTCGGGCGCTGTATCGGCCAGGCCGTGTTCAGCCAAGCCTGGGATGAGGCGGACGGCAAGCGCACGCGCTTCAGTGGCGAAGATCTCGTTGTCACGCAGCATGCCGCGCACCCGGCCGGCGCGGTTGTCGCGCTCGCGCAGGGTCGCGGGCAATTCCCGCCAGACGCCGAGCAGCGCCTCGGCGGCCTCGATCTCCATGCCGGCGGTGCCGCCGACGGCGACAAGCGCCACGTCGAACCCCTCGCGCCACTGGCCGAGCGCGGCATCGAGCACTGCCGCCCGGCCCTGCGCATCGGCAAGGCGGGCGCGCGCATCCCCGATCCGGCCGGCAAGGCTGCGCCCCTCGTGGAACGCGGCGCCGCGCGCCTCCAGCTCCTCGGCCACACGGCGGTGCAGGAGAGCAACGTCCTCGGTCTCGTCCGCCGTCAGACCGAGAGCGGCGGCAAGGGTGGCAAGTGGCGGGCGAATGCGCGTCGCGGCAAGCCCGAGCGCGGCAAGCCGCGCGGCGATTTCGCCGGCCTGTTCGCGCTCCTCCAGCAGCCGGTCGACGGCGCGGCGCCACTCGATCATCGCGGCAACGCCGGATGGCTCGATGCCGAGCGGTGCGAACAGCGCCTTCCAGGCGGCAATCGCGTCCGCCCGCTCGCCGGAAAGGCGCTCAGTCTCGGTTTGCGTTGCGGCCTGCTGGCGGCGGAACTCCGCGCGCCGGGCGGTGTCGGCGGCATGGCGGGAGACCCGGTCGGCCTCGGCAATCGCCCGGTCGGCAAGGCTGTCGGCGGCGTGGACAAGACCGGCAAGATCATCGCGCAGCGGCTGGCGGGCGGCAGCGACATCCGCCTCCACGAGACGGGCAAGGGCCGCATCGCGCGCGGCGCGGGCGGCGAGAATCCTCTCCGGCGAGGGCATCTCCTCGCCGCGCCCGGTCTCGGCGATGGCGATGTCGAGACGGGCGATTTCCTCACCTTCCGCAAGGCGGCGCCCGGCATTGCGGCGCAGGTCCTCGGCAAGCTCTTCGAAGCGGGCGCGGTGCTCGCCCATCTCCTCCACGCCCGGCAGGCGGGCGGCGGCAAGCGCATCCGCATCGGCGACCGGTTCGGCCAGCGGCGGCGCGAGACGGGCGGCCTGCTCGGCGACGCGGCGGCAAAGGCGCTGGTGCTCTCCCGACAGGCGGTCGCGCTCCTCAAGCGCGCGGATGTCGGGGGCAAGGGCCGCAAGCCGCGCCCGCAAGGGGGCCGGATCCTGCGGCGGGGCCGCGCCCGCCTGCCGTTCCAGTTCGGCGAGCGCCTTCTCCTCGCGGGCAAGCACCGCGACAAGATCGGCGCGCTCGCGGCGCAGCTCGCGGCCCTCGGCAAGGCGCGCGGCCAGGTCGGCAAGGGCGGCATCGCCCGGCTGCAACGCGCGCAGGGCCTCGCTCTCGGGGGTCGAGGAACCGCCTTGCCCGAGACGGTCGAGAAGCGCAAGCAAAGCGCGCTCGAACTCCTCTGCCTCCCCCTCGATGCGCGGCAGTTGCTCGCGGCGCTGGCGATAGGCATCAAGCCTTGCATGCAGCGCGGTGATCTCGCCGCCGGCGGCCAGCAGCGTCTCGTCGACGGCGATCGCGCTCCGCCGGGCGAGTGCTTCGTCGCGGGCGCGGGTCGCCTCGTCGAGGGCATGCCGCGCGCCCTCGCAGGCGGCCATCGCGGCGCGAAGCTTCTCCGACAGGCCGGCGGGCAATTCGGCCAGATCGGCGAAGGCGGCAAGCTCGTCCTCGGCGCGGCCGATGCGGCTGAGGAGCGGCAACAGGGCGAGCAGCTTGCGCAGACTTGTGGCGCGGCGGCCGGTTTCCGTGAGCGCCGCCTCGGCCTCGGCAACAGAAGCGGCGGCGGCCTCGACCTCGGCATTGAGGCGCTTCCATTCGGGCGCGCGCAGGGCACGGTCGCGCTCGGCGCGGCGGGCGACATCGTGGCGGTCGAGAACCTGGTAGATCTTGCGGTCGCGCGAGGCGCGCGGGGCAAAGAGCGCATCGGCCTCGGCCTCAAGCGCGCCGCGCAGGGCGTTGAGCCCGTGCAGACCGGAGGCGGCGGCGAAGACCCGGCCGCCGTCCTCGCCCTCGCCGTCGATGAGGGCGTCGCCGCCTTCCTTCAGCCGTGCGGAATCGAGCCCGAAGGAGAGCCCGAAAACCTCTCGCGACAGCCCGCCGAGGAACGGCGCCAGCGCATCGTCGCGCAAGGGGGCTTCCGCCTCGTCGTCGGAAAGCAGCGTGTTCTTGCGGCCCTTGCGGCGGCGGAAGGCAAGCTCGCCCCCGTTTGAGGCGCGCAGGCTGGCGGCGACCCGCAGGTCCTTGCCCTCATGCAGGAAGTCGTAGCGCGGCGCGTCGCGCTTTTCGGAAAAGCCGAAGAAAAGGTCGGAGATAGCCGCGAGCGCCGAGCTCTTGCCGGCCTCGTTGGGCCCGTAGAGAAGATGCAGGCCGGCACCGGGCCGAAAGCGGAACTCCCGGTCGGTCAGGGCACCGTAGCGGATGAGGTGAAGGCGCTCGATCCTCACGCCTGCCCCCCTTCCGCGATCCGCTCGGCCAGCAGCAGGCGCGCCTCGGCGAGCAGCGTATCGAGGTCCTCGCCGAAGGGCGCGGCCGGATCGACAAGCCCAGCCAGCTTGCCGGCCAGCAGGGCGAGCTGGCGCTGCGCCTCGGCGCGCAGTTCTTCGTCCCCGGAGGCTTCCTCGATCAGAGCGCTCAGGTCGAGGGCCGCGTCGCCGGCAACCAGCGGTGCGATCTCCCCTTCCGGCCGAAGGTCGAGCTGGAGTTTCTCCAGCCAGGCCTCGGTTGCCAGATGGCCGCAGAGATTGACGATCTCGTCGGTGAGCGTTGCCCGGTTGGCGATGGCCCAGCCTTGCAGGGACGTGCGGCCGAAAAGACGGACGCGCAGGGCGAGCGGGCGCCCCTCGCCCGCCTGCAGTGCCTCGCCGATGGCGGCTTCGGCGGCGCGCAGCAGCGCCGGCAGGTCGCTGGCGGTCGAGACGTCGACCTCGACCCGGGCAAAGCGCGCCTCGTCGACGATCAGCCGCTCGATCCCCGCGACAGCCCCCTCCTCCACATGGACGAGGACGGCCCCCTTCGCCCCCGTCTCGCGGATGCTGCGGCCCTGGATGTTGCCGGGAAAAATCACCGGCGGGTCGGCATGGACTATCTCGTGGGCGTGGACATGGCCGAGCGCCCAGTAGTCATACCCCTTCGACAGCAGGTCGTTGAGCGAACACGGGGCGTAATCGGCATGGGGCGGGCGGCCGGTCAGCGAGGTGTGCAGCACGCCGATATTGAGATGACCGGCGAGGGCCGGCGGATAGGACAGCGCCAGATTGTCGGTCACCTGCCTGTCGGCGAAGCCCTGACCGTGCAGGGCAACGCGCAGGTCCCCGATGACATGGGTCTGCGGCTTGCGGGTGTCGAAACTCGCGACATTGTCCGGCAGGGTGACGGACTTCGTGACGACGCTTTCCGCGTCGTGATTGCCGCGCAGGACGAAGACGGGAATGCCGGCGCGGCCAAGGCGGGCCATCTCGCGGTTGAAGAACAGGCCGACGGAATTGTCCGGCCAGGGCCCGTCATAGACATCGCCGGCGATCACCAGGAACCGCGCGCCCAGCTCGATGGTGCGGGTGACGAGCGAGGCGACCGCCTGGCGGGTGGCATCGCCGAAGCGTTCGGCCATCGCGGGATCGCGCGCGGCAAGGCCGGCAAGCGGGCTGCCCAGATGAAGATCGGCCGCGTGAACGAAGGAAAAGGACGCCAAGTGCCTGCCTGCCGGTTCGTCATGACCGCTGCCGCCGGTGAGGCCGGAGCAAAACGGGAATCGCCGCGTTTCGGCGGCCTCTCGTCTCCTGTCTATCGCGCGCACGGACAATGCTCAAACCCGCTGTTGCGCACGTCGCCTGTGCCTCACCTGCTTCCAGGGGCACGGCGCGGCCGGCGGGCAAGGCCGTGCTCGGTCTTGCTCCAGTTGTGCGGTTGGCGGACGAGGTCGATCACCGCCGCGTAGAAGGCAAGGCTCTGGGCCAGCCAGTAGACCGGGATGAGCAGCAGGTCGTGCAGGGCCGGCAGGCGGTTGCGGGCCGCCGAACCGCCGATCGCAAGCAGCGTCATGCTGGCATAGCACAGCACCACGCTGACGCCGGCGAGCGTGAAGGTCACGCCGGTGAGCGCATCGGCATAGAATTGCAGATCGGCAAGACCCGAGCCGTAGAGCAGCAGGATGGCGACGAAGACCGGGTGC
The DNA here is from genome assembly GCF_965276915.1 of Stappia sp. GTDB lineage: Bacteria > Pseudomonadota > Alphaproteobacteria > Rhizobiales > Stappiaceae > Stappia. The sequence continues at coordinate 1,954,765 of NZ_OZ255709.1, read as the reverse complement.
GCGGCAAGCGTCACCACCATGCCGAGGAGGTAGACCAGAAGCACGGCAAGACGGGTGCGGCGCATCTCGCCGGCAAGAGCGAAAGGATCGCGCAAGGTGACGAGAAGCGTCTGCAGCCAGCCCTTGAGCCAGCGGGTGCGCTGGCCGTGCCAGGCACGCCAGGTGAGCGGCGCCTCCTCGAAGGTGGTGGAGGCAAGCATCTCGAGGCGGTGGCCGGCGCGGCAGAGGCGAATGGCGAGATCCGCGTCCTCCGTCACGTTGTACGGGTCCCAGCCGCCGACCGCGACAAGGGCGGCGCGGCGAAAGTGATTGGACGTTCCGCCGAGCGGAAAGGGCCAGCCGCGCGCCGCCATCCAGGGCAGAAGACAGTCGAAAAGACCGGAATATTCCAGCAGGAACTGGCGGGGAAAGAACCGCGCGCTGCGATGATCGATGGCCAGGTGCGCCTGCAACGCCGCGACGCCAACGGGCAGTTCCGCAAACAGCGAGGCGGCAAGGCGGAGCTGGTCCGGCTCGGGCCTGTCCTCCCCGTCATAGACCGCGACGATCTCGCCGCGCGCCTGCTCGAGCCCGTGCGTCAGGGCGCGCGGCTTGGTGCGCGGACCGGCGCCGCGCACGGTGAGGATGCGCATATGGGGGAGAAGTTCGGGCGCCAGCGCGGCGGCCGTTTCCGCATCGTCCTCCTCAAGCAGAAAAAGGATCTCCAGTCGGCCCTGCGGATAGTCGAATGCCGCCAGATGGGTGACAAGGCTGCGCGCGACACGGGTCTCGCGGTAGAGCGGCACGAGCACCGTATAGGCAGGCAGCTCGACACCGGAAAGCAGCCGGGCGGGCGAGCGGGCCCTGGGGCGCGACACGCCGGCGAGCGCGCGCACCGCGCCAGGCAGCATGCCGAGCACCGTGACCGCAACGGAGAGGGCGACACCCATCATCTTCAGCGACAGGAAGTGACCGGCCGCAAGCGCTGCAAGAAGCGCCGTACCGACGGCGACCTGCTGCGGCGTGAGCCGGCGGCGGGCGCTCAGCGCGGGTTTTTCGACGGCAAGACGCAAGGCCGGATCGGCCGCGCGGGCGGCACCGGCGATCGCGGCGGGAGTGGCGATGCGAAGACGGCGGGCCAGATCCGGCGCCCGCCGCAGCAGCGCGCGGATCGCCGGCACCGTCTCGGGAAGCGGGGCCAGCACCACGACGCGCTCGCCGAGGGCGTTGCGGCCGCAGAAGACCGGCCCGGCAACTCCGGGCGGCAACGGGAAGCGGGCCGAGAAATCGGCATGGAACGCGCCTTCGGGCAGAAACGGCAGGTCGAGGCTCTCGGCAAGCGCGCAATAATAGGCCTCGGCCGAGACCAGCCCGCGCTCGACGGCAAGCCGGGCAAGGCGCACGGGCGAGCCCCCGGCACGCCCGGCCAGCCCGTGCAACAGGGCCACCGGCACGCCCCGCCGACCCAGCAGCGCGATTTCCGGCGGCAGCGTCACGCGATGCCGCGCGGCCCCCCGGACAGGCTGCACGGACGTTCCGCGCCGTATGGTGACGGTTCGGCTGGACGAGCCCGCATGGGCATGTGATAGAATCGACCCGATATCCGGAACGGCTGCAGGTTCAGGGCCGGGACGCAGCGTCTCGACCATCAGCCGGGCCGCCGGATCCGATGCGACGGACACCGCAGCCGGTGACGCGGCTGCAAGCAGGCACGCCCTGGCAGAACTTGCGGCGACAGGACTTGCAGCGACAGGACTTGCAGTGACAAAGGATGCCCCGGAAGACCGGACAGCAAAACAACCGGCGCCAGCGCCCCCATGCAGCCTGCCCCCCGACAAACGGCCAAAATGCTGATGCGATTTGATAGCAGAACCCTCGTCTTTGCAACCCTTGCTTTCATTTCGGTTGCATTCAGCCCGATTTCCGCGATCCGCCCGGCGGCCGCGCAGGATCTAGGGCCGCTCGCCCCGAATGCCGATGCGATGCCGGTAACGGTGCCCAACTTCTGGGACCCGCGCGGCATCGGCGACCGCCCGCTGATCGAGCCGGAGACGATCCGGTTCCTGGCGAGCGATGATTTTCCTCCCTTCTCGTTTCGCGACGGGACGGGCCGGCTGACCGGCTTCAACATCGATCTGGCACGGGCGATCTGCGAGGAAATGAACGCGGCCTGCTCGCTGCGGATCAAATCCTTCGACGCGCTGGTGCCCGCGCTGGTGCGCGAGGAGGGCGACGCGATCATCGCCGGGCTTGCCCTGACCGAGGCAAACGTGAAGACGCTGCGCTTCTCCGACCGCTATCTCGGCCTGCCGGCGCGCTTTGCGGTGCTGAAAGGCAAGGAGGTGGACCCGACGCCGGAGGGACTGGCCGGCAAGCGTATCTCGGTCGTCGGGGGAACCGTCCACGAGGCGTTCCTGAAGGCGTATTTCGCCGATGCGGAGATCGTCGCCTATGAAGGTGCCACGGAGGCGCGCGCCGCGCTCGGCACCGAAGAGGCGGCCGCCCATTTCGGCGACGGGCTGTCGCTGTCCTTCTGGCTCAACGGCACGACCTCGGGCAACTGCTGCACGTTCGTCGGCGGGCCGTGGATCGAGCCGGGCTATTTCGACAAGGGCATGGCCATCGCCTTCCGCGCCGACGACAGCGTGCGCCAGGCGGCTGTCGACCACGCGCTCTATCGGCTGCAGGTCGACGGCGTCTATTCCGAGCTCTACCTACGCTATTTCCCCGTCGGTTTTTACTGAGGCCGCGGCCTCCGGAGATGGCACCTCCGTCGCGGCTTCAGGCCGGCGGAACGGCAGCGCCAGCGACCAGAGGATGCCGGTCGGCCCCTCGTGCTGATACTCCGTCAGGCCGATCACCATGCCCTCGTGGCCGTCGCGCGGCTGGTCGGTATAGGTGGCGAAGATCCGGTCCCAGACGGCAAGGTTGAAGCCGTAGTTGGAATCCGTCTCCGCGCGGATGACGGAATGATGCACCCGGTGCATGTCCGGCGTGACAACGAGAAGCCGCAGCCAGCGGTCGAGAGCGAGCGGCAGGCGGAAATTGGCATGATTGAACATGGCCGCGCCGTTGAGCACCACCTCGAAGACCAGAACCGCCCCGGCCGGGATGCCGAAGGCGAGCACGATGGCCGCCTTCCAAAGCATCGACAGCACGATCTCCAGCGGATGAAAGCGCAAGGCCGTGGTCAGGTCGATGTCGCGGTCGGCGTGGTGCATCTTGTGGATGCGCCACAGCAGCGGGATCTTGTGCGAGGCCCAGTGCTCGAGCCAGACGCCGAAGTCGAGCAGCACGAAGCCAAGCATCGCGGCAAGCCAGAACGGCAGGCCGGCCAGCGCGAACAGGCCGTAGCCGCCGGCTTCCGCCCACAGGGCAACGCCCACGGCGGCCATCGGGAAGACGATCCTGAGCACGGCGGTGTCGGCGGCGACAATGGCGAGATTGGTGGTCCAGCGGCGGGCGCGCGAAAAGATCAGCTCGCGGCGCGGCAGGACAAGCTCGAACAGCGCCATCGCCGCGAAGATACCGAGAAACAGCAGCAGCCTGACCGTCGCTTCACTCATTCCTGGCTCCCGCCTTCGTTGCCCACGGGCCCTGCCCGCCCGATGATGCGTGTCTTCGCTCCGGCTTGTCAGGGGCGGATTTACCCCTCGCAGGGACGAGCCACGCTTGCACCTTACCCCATCCCGTGGGATAGGCGGTCGCAACGAATTTCAACAGATCGCGACCAAAGGCCACGCATGACCGAGCTTCTCTGGACCCGCCCCGAAGGCGACACGCCGGCCGTGGCGACGCTGCTGCTCGCCCATGGCGCCGGCGGAACGATGGATTCCGGCTTCATGAACCGTTTCGCCGGCCACGCGGCGGCGGCCGGGCTGGCGGTCGCCCGGTTCGAGTTCGCCTACATGGCCGGGCGGCGCAATGGCGGGCCGAAAAAGCCCCCGCCCAAGGCGGAACTGCTCGTCAGCGAATACCAGGCGGCGCTGCAGGCGGTGTTGGCGCAGACGAGCGGGCCGGTGCTGATCGGCGGCAAGTCGATGGGCGGACGGGTCGCCGCGATCCTGACGGCCGGCGGATCGCTGCCCAAGCGCGTCGCGGGCGTTCTTTGCCTTGGCTATCCGTTCCATCCGCAGGGCAAGCCCGACGACTGGCGCATGGCCCCGCTGGAAGGCGCCCGGCGGCCCGTGCTGATCGCGCAGGGCGACCGCGACGGGTTCGGCAGTGCGGCGGACCTGGCAGACAAGACCCTGCCGGAGCATGTGCGGATCGACTGGCTGGAAGACGGCAATCACGACCTTGCCCCGCGCGGGGCGTCACCGGCGACCTGGGACGGCAATCTGGCGCGGGCAGCGTCCATGGCGGCGGAGTTCGCAAAGCAGTTGTCAGCCGCGTAGTCGCCGGCAACGCAAGATTTCAGACGCATTTTCACGACGCGCGGCGCTGCGCGCCCGCTGGAAAATGCGTCGCCGGCGACCTGGGACGGGAACCTCGCCAGGGCGGCGTCCATGGCGGCGGAGTTCGCAAAGCAGTTGTCAGCCGAGTAGTCGCCGGCAACGCAAGCTTTCTGACGCATTTTCACGACGCGCGGTGCCGGAATTGCGGGTTGCTACTCCGCCGGAACGCCGCCGCTTCCGGACATGCGGGCGGGCGGGCCGGAGACGTCTTCGCCCGGGCCCGGACGTGGCGCACGCGAAGTCGAGAGGAGCCGGGCGATATCGTCGCCAATCCCCATCAGGGCCGGCACGAGGACGAGCACCAGCACGGTCGCCGTAGACAGTCCGAAGACGATGGTGATCGTCATCGGCATCAGGAACTTCGCCTGCAGGCTCGTCTCGAACAGCAGCGGCGCGAGACCGCCAATGGTGGTCAGCGAGGTGAGCAGCACGGCACGCAGGCGGTCCTGCGCCGAGGACACCGCCGCATCGGCGACCGACTGACCCTCCTTGATGCGGTCCTCGAAGCGGTCGACCAGAATGATCGAGTTGTTGACCAGGATGCCGGAGAGGCCGAGCAGGCCGATGAAGCTGAGGATGGTCAGGTCGTAGCCCATCATGTAGTGGCCGAAAACCGCGCCGACGGCCCCGAACGGGATGATCGACATCACCGCCAGGGGCTTGAAATAGCTGGCGAAGATCGCCGCAAGGATGATGTAGATCATCGCCATCGCCGCGACCGTGCCGAGCTGCAGGTCGGAGAAGGCGGCGCGCCGCTCCTCCTCGCGCCCCGAATAGCGGTAGTCGGCGCCGTACTTGCCGGCGATCTCCTGCATCTTGCCGGTCTCCAGGTCCTGGACGATCTGGATGTTGGAGGTGACGTCGGCATCCACATCGGCCGAGACGGAGATGGTGATGCGGCCGTCGCGGCGCTGGATGACCGAGAAGCCCTGCCGGTCGGAGAGGGTGATCACCTCGGTCAGGGGCACGAAACTGCCGCCCGGCGCCTTCAGTGCGAGGTCGCGCAGCGCGCCGCCGCCGCCAAGCTCCAGCTCCTGCTGGACGCGGATGGTGATCTCCTCCTCGCCGCGGGCAAAGCGGCGCGGGATGGTGCCTTCCAGGGCCGATCGGATCTGGCGGGCGGCGTTCTCCACGGTGAAGCCGAGCGCCCGGCCGCGCGGGCTGAGCTCGATGACCAGCTCCGGCTTGCCATAAGGCAGGTCGTCGGCGACCCCGTCGACGCCGGGATAGGCGGTCAGGAGTTCCTGCAGCTCGAGCGAAGCCTGTTTCAGGGCGGTGATGTCGTCGCCCATCAGGCGGATGTCGAGATCGCGTCCCGGGGGGCCGCCGCGCCGCTCGAACACGGCGACGCGCTTGGTGCCGGGAATGTCCGGCAGGGCCCGGCGCCAGGCCTGGACGACCTCCGGCGTGCGGATGCTGCGCTCCTCCGAAGCAGTGAGCTGCACGTCGATGCTGGCGACGTTGTTGCCGCGATTGTAGCCGGACTGGCCGAGCGTCGCGTAGGAGGCGACGACGAGCTTCTCGCCGTTTTCCGCCGTCAGCCGCTCCTCCGCCTGGCGCAGCGCCGCATCGACCCTGAGCAGGGCCGCCTCGGCATCCTCGATGGAAATGCCTGCGACGAAATCGACGGAGGCGCGGATGTTCTCCGCCTCCGGCGAGGGGAAGAAGCGGAAACCGACATGATTGCCGCGCATCAGCCCGGCGGTGAGCAGCAGGGTGGCGACCGCAACGGCGACCGTGACATAGCGCCAGTTGTAGGCGGCGCGCACGAGGCCGCGGAAGGGAACGTCCCGGGTCCAGCCGAAGCCGGCGTCGAAACCGCGCCGGAACCAGCCCGGACGTTCGTCATAGGGGCTGCGGGCGCGCAGGCGGCGCAGCACGAGGAGCAGGAACTCCAGCGCCGCGGCGAGGAGGAAGAAGAGACCGAGCACGACGGTGTCGAAGGCGATCTCGCCAAGGCCCTCGCGGGCGGAACGGGCAGGCACCGCCAGCCAGTCGAGCCAGGGCGGCACGGCGATGTCCGGGCGTCCGGCAAGGCCGATGACGAAGAGCGCCGGCGCACCGGCGAGAAGCACGACCCGCCACCAGCTCCACGACGGCACGCGCGACAGCGAGTGGGCAAGGTGGCCCGGCAGCACGAAGAAGCACTCGACGATGCTGGCGATCACGACGGCGATGACGACCAGCGGCAAGGCGCCCATGATCTGGCCGATCGTGTCGCCCATCAGCATGATCGGCAGGAAGGCGGCGATGGTCGTTGTCGAGGCTGCGACGATGGGCCAGAGCATGCGGCCCGCCCCCTCCTCCGCCGCGGCGTAGGGGCTGTCGCCCATGGCGACGCGGGTCGCGGTGTGCTCGCCCACGACAATGGCGTCGTCGACAATGATGCCGAGCGTCATGATCAGCGCGAAGAGCGAGATCATGTTGATGGTCTGGCCCGAGATCCACATGATGCCGATGGTCGCCAGGATGGCGACGGGAATGCCGGCCGCCACCCACAACGCGATGCGCGCATTGAGGAAGGCGAAGAGCACGATGACGACGAGGAAGAGACCGGAAATGCCGTTCTCGACCAGGATCATGATGCGCTGGCTGAGGCCTTCGGCGCGCACCTCGTACTTGACCAGTTCCAGCGATTGCGGCAGCCGCGGCCCGATCTCGGCGAGGTAGCGGTCGAGAATGGCGTTGACCTTGAGCTGGTCGGCCTGGGCGGAGCGCTCGACCGTCAGCTCGACAGCCCGCATGCCGTCGGAATAGCCGATCACCTGGTCCTTGTCGTAGGAGCGGGAGACCTCGGCGACGTCGCGCAGCTCCACCTTCTCGCCGCTGGGGAACGACTTGACGACGATGCGGCTGATCGCTTCCGGCGAGGTGGTGTCGGCGACCGCCCTCACCTGCCGCTCGACGCCGCCCTGGAGATTGCCGGAGGGCAGGTCGCGGGTGTTGGCCGCGACGCGTTCGGAAATGTCGGCGAGCGTCATGTCGAGGCGGCGCAGCTCGCGCTCGGGAACCTTGACGACGAACTCGGTGTCGCGGAAGCCGTTGAAGGTGACCTTGTCGATGCCGCGCGCGATCAGGTCGTCGCGGATCTGGCGGGCATAGCTTTTCAGCGCGTCCTCGCTGAAGGGACCGCGCAGGGCGACGCGCGCCACCCGGTCGAACCAGTTGGCGAGCGAGATGCGCGGGGTCTCGGCGTCCTCCGGCAGCGTGGTCACGCCGGCGATCGCCTGCTCCACGTCCGACAGCGCCTTCTGCATGTCGGCGCCTTCGAGGAACTCCAGCCGCACCGAGGCCGATCCCTCGCGGGCGTAGGAGATCATCTCGTCGACATTGTCGATGAAGCGCAGCTCCGGCTCGACCGCCTGCAGAATGTTCTTTTCCACGTCCTCCGCGCTGGCGCCGGGCCACGAGATGGACACCGAGATGCGGTCGATGACGATCTGCGGGAAGAATTCCGCGTTGAGCCGGGCCAGGCCAAAGGCGCCGAACAGGATCATCAGCACCATGACCAGGTTGGCCGCGTTGTGGTGCCGCAGGAAATGGCCGATGACGCTCTTGGGGACGTAGCCGGTGTCGCGCATGGTCACTGTTTCCCGCCGGCGGATGCCGGCTTTTCGCCGCCCGAGGCGCGGTTCGACGGCTCGGCGACGAGGATGCCCTCGCCGGCCTGGTCAAGACGGGTGGCGACCAGTTGGTCGCCGTCCCGAAGATCGCCGCGCACGATCAGCTCGGTCCCGTCGAAGGCGACGACCTCAACATCGCGCCGCACGGTGCGGCCGTCGACGGCGACGAACACGTGGTCGGTCCCGTAGAGGGCACCTTCGGGAATGCGTGCGGTGCCGGGATAGGTGCGGTCGTCAAGGCGAACCTCGACAAAGGCGCCGGGTCGCAGCACGGTCTGGCCCTCCGCCACGGTGACGTGGGCGTAGACGTCGATGCCGCCGCGCTGGAGCGCCACATCGGCGCCGATGCGCCGGATCTCGCCGGAATAAGTGACGGGCGTGCCGCCGATATACCACAACACCTCGACCGGGCGGCCGACGACGGTGCCGCTGTCGGCCAGGATGCGGCCATACTGGTTGTCGGACAGGGTCAGGCGCACCTCGAGCGCATCGCGGTCATAGAGCGTCGCGACCACGTCGTTGACGCCGACGAGCCGGCCGATGGCCGCGTTCTCGGATCGCACGACAGCCGAGAAAGGCGCTTTCAGCACTGTGTCGGCAAGGTTTTTCTGTGCCTCTTCAAGGCGCCATTCGAGCCGCTCGATCGCCGCTTCCTGCTGGGTGACCCGGGCGGTCTCGACGGTCAGCGCATTACGCCGCTGCTCAAGCGCCTGGGCGCGCTGGGAGACGAGCAGCCGGCGCTCGTCGAGGGTGCGTTCGGTAACCGAGCCGCTGTCGCGCAGCTGGGCAGCCCGCTCCAGGTCGCGTTCGGCAAAGGCAAGCTGCTCGCGCGCGCGCTCGACATTGCCTTCCTCCGTGGCGACCCGGCCACGCGCCTCGACAAGCACGGCGCGGGCCTCGGCCAGGTTGGCGCGGGCCTCGGTGACCGCACCCTCGTACTGGAAGCGGTCGATGGCGACGAGCTCCTCGCCGGCGGTGATCACCGAACCGGTCTCGAGCAGCGGATTGACACGGATGATCTCGCCGGCGACGAGGGTCCGCAGCTCCGCCGTGCGCGCCGCCAGGACTTCCCCATAGAGAGACAGGAGCGGTGCGTGATCGCGGATCCCGACCGGTTGCAGCTCGACGATATAGGTGGTCTCGCGCGCCTGGCGGACGGGGACAGGGTCCTTGGCGAGGATCAGCCGGGACATGCCCTGATAGGCGAGGCCAAGGACGGCAAGCGCGACCAGCGCCTGAAGCAGGGCCTTCATCGCCAGGACGCCGATGCGCCTGCGGGAGCGCGCCCGGGGCTGCGGCCGCTCGAAGGCGACATCGCCCTTTGGCGACTGCGAGACGTCCGCGACGGATTTCAGCATGACACTCTTTTCCACTCGCCCTTTGTCCACTCGCCCTTTGACCACTCGTCCTTTGTCCACACGCTGGTGTCCACTCGCCGGCTTTCTGCACGCGCCCGCCCCTTTATAGGGGGACGGTCGCGGACTGGATTGCTACGCGCATGCACACTGCGCCGTTCGAGACTATCGAAGCGGCCGCCATGGCTTGCAAGTTCAAGAGTGTATCAAAATGTGGCCGTGCGGGGCGCTGACGCTTTCCGCGACAAAGTTGCGCCCGTTGCAGCAGTTTGATCCAGCGCATTTCGCGGTTGCGCGAGCGCGATCAGAATGAGGTCTGACGTTGACCAAGGGGGATACGCGCATGACGAAGAACCATACCGCACCGGACCCCGATGGCAGACCCGAAGGCAAGGACAAACCGGATCCGCTCACCGAGCAGACAGGTCGCGGTTGGATGAACCCGGTCGGCCCCGACCCGGTCCTCTACCCAGATCCGCCCCCTGCGACCGCTCCTGCACCGCTGCCGCCGAGCCCGCCGGCGAGCGGCACCGTGCCGATCGCGTCCGGACCTGCGGAGATCGGATCAGGAACCGTCGAGGTTGGATCAGGTACGGTCGATGTCGGCTCCGGCACGCCGACGCTGCCGAAGGCAGAGTGAGGCGGCGGCGTCAGAACTCGCCGGCCTCGTAGTCGTAACGGGTGTTGCAGAAGCGGCAGGTCACCTCGATACGGCCATCGACCGTCATGTCGGTGCGCTCCTCCCCGGTGAAGCCCTTCAGCATGGCGCGGATGCGCGTGTCCGAACAGCGACAGCGGTCGGCGAGAGGTTGCGGAGCGAAAACGCGAACGCCGCGCTCGTGGAAAAGCCGGAAAAGCAGGCGCTCGACACTCATCTCCGGATCTCCGAGTTCGGAATCCCGCAGTGTCTCGACCAAAGCGCGGGCCTCGCGCCAGGCGTCGTCCTCCTCGACGAAATGCTCCCCGGCACCTTCCGGAGCATCGCCGGGCGGCAGGTCGGCCTGCCGCATGCGTTCCGGCGCGTCGGGCAGGAACTGGGCAAGCACGCCGCCGGCAAGCCATGAGTGACGCGGCGCGGCGCCCGGCTGCCGGTCGAGCACCTCGCCAACGGCAATGCGCACCACGGTCGGGATCTGTTCCGACTGGGCGAAATACTGGTGCGCCACCTCTTCCATGGTGGTGCCGTCCAGCGCGACGATGCCCTGGTAGCGGTTCATCGCCGCGCCCTGGTCGACCGTCATCGCCAGATGGCCGCGACCGAGCAGCGCCGGCGTATCGGTGGCGCCGCGCGCTTCCGCCTCGGCGACAGCCTCGGCGTCGAACTGGGCGCATGCGCGCAGGCCGTCCGGCGTCTGGAAATCGACGACCAGCATGGAGACCGGACCGTCCGTCGTCGTCTGCAGGGTGAAGCGGCCCTCGAACTTCAGCGAGGTGCCGAGCAGCGCGACAAGCGTCGCCGCCTCGGCCAGGAGCCGCGAGACGGGCGCCGGATAGGCGTGCCGGTCGAGGATGCGGTCGAGCACCGGGCCGAGCAGGACGGCGCGACCGCGCACGTCGAGCGGCTCGACGGCGAAAGGCAACACGGCATCGCGCCCGGCCGGGGCGACACCGAGCCGTTCAAGTTCGTCCTGCATGCTCATCTCATGCGCCCTGCAACGCTCCGAAGCACCAGGCAAGAATGCCCTTTTGCGCGTGCATCCGGTTCTCCGCCTCGTCGAAAACGACAGACTGGGGGCCGTCCATCACCTCGGAGGTCACCTCCTCGCCGCGATGGGCGGGCAGGCAATGCATGAAGATCGCCTCGCGGTCGGCCTCGCCCATCAGGCGTGAGTTGACCTGGTAGGGCTTCAAGAGGTTGTGGCGGTCGCCATCGTCGTCGCCCATCGACACCCAGCAATCGGTGACGACGCAGTCGACACCCTTCACCGCCTCGAACGGATCGTCGGTGACGCGGATCTGCGCGCCGGCACGGCGCGCCGTGGCGATCAGCTCCTCGGGCGGGGCCAGTTCGCCGGGCGTTGCGATGCGCAGCTCGAAATCGAACTTGGCAGCCGCATGGACCCAGGAGGCGAGCACGTTGTTGCTGTCGCCGGTCCAGGCAACCGAACGACCGGAAATCCTGCCCTTCTTCTCCTCGAAGGTGAGCACATCGGCCATGATCTGGCACGGGTGGGTGCGCTTGGTCAGGCCGTTGATCACCGGCACGGTGGCGTGCTCGGCCAGCTCGCGCAGGGCGTCATGGTCGAGGATACGGATCATGATGGCGTCGACATAGCGCGACAGGACGCGGGCGGTGTCGGCGATGGTCTCGCCGCGGCCGAGCTGCATTTCCGCGCCGGTCAGCATCAGGGTCTCGCCGCCGAGCTCGCGCATGCCCACATCGAACGAGATGCGGGTCCGCGTCGAGGGCTGCTCGAAGACCATGGCGAGCACGCGGCCGGCAAGCGGGCCGTCTCCGGACACGCGCACGGGACCGCGCGCCTGCTTGATGCGCCGGCTGCCGTCGAGAATGAAACGAAGGTCCTCATCCGCGACATCCGTGAGGTCGAGGAAATGGCGTGGCTGAATGGTCATTACTCGGCAGCTCCCCGCTCAAGTCCGCTTTCCATGGCGGTGGCCGCCTGCTCGATCCGCGACACGGCCTCCTCGATCTCCGCCTCGGTGATCGTCAGCGGCGGCATGATGCGCAGCACATTGTCGCCGGCCCCGACGGCCAGGACGCCCGCCTCGCGGAAGCGGGCGAGAAGATCGGTGTTGGTGACCCGGCACTTGAGGCCGAGCATCAGGCCCTTGCCGCGAATATCCTCGAAAATGGCCGGATGGCCGTCGACGACGCCGGCCAGCTTCTGCTTCAGCAGCAGGCCCTTTTTCTGGACCTCCTCGAGGAAGCCGTCGGCAAGAACCACGTCGAGCACGGCATTGCCCACCGCCATGGCGAGCGGATTGCCGCCATAGGTGGTGCCGTGGGTGCCGGGCTTCATGCCGGAGGCCGCCTCCTCGGTCGCAAGGCACGCGCCGAGCGGGAAGCCGCCGCCGATACCCTTGGCAACCGCCATGATGTCCGGCGTGATACCGGCCCATTCATGGGCGAAGAGCCTGCCGGTGCGGCCGACGCCGGTCTGCACCTCGTCGAGGAGGAGCAGGATGCCGTTGTCGTCGCACAGCTTGCGCAACTCGCGCAGATACTCGGTCGCCACCGGCCGGATGCCGCCCTCGCCCTGGATCGGCTCGATCAGGATGCCGGCAGTGGTCTCGCCGATGGCGGCAAGCAGCGCCTCGTGATCGCCGAAGGGCACCTGGACGAAGCCGGGCGCCTTGGGGCCGAAGCCCTCAAGATACTTCTCCTGCCCGCCGGCGGCGATGGTCGCCAGCGTACGGCCGTGGAAAGCCCCCTCGAAGGTGATGATGTCGATCCGCTCCGGCTCGCCCTTGGCATAGAAATAGCGCCGCGCCGTCTTGATCGCGCATTCCAGCGCCTCCGCGCCCGAATTGGTGCAGAAGACGCGGTCGGCGAAGGTTGCCTGCGTCAGCTTGCGGGCGAACTCCTCCTGGCCGTCGATGCCGTAGACGTTGGAGACGTGCCAGAGCTTGCCCGCCTGCGCCTCGAGCGCGGCGACCAGCGCGGGATGGCAGTGGCCGAGAGAGTTCACCGCGATGCCGGCGGCGCAATCGAGAAAGCGTCGGCCATCAGCGGTCTCCAGCCACACACCCTCGCCACGCGCGAACGAAAGGTTCGCACGGCTGTAGGTCTGATAGAGAGATGACGCTTCCATGTCCGTCCAGCTCCTCGTTGCGGGCCTTTCGCCCGGATCCGCGTCCGGGTCACCCGGCTCGCGGTCGAAAAATGCCGGCGATGCCCGTGCGGGCCCGCCTCCCGTCCCGCCCCCGGCCGCCTTGAAAAGGACGGGCCTGAAAGCAATATGCCGCCCACGAGAGGCGGCACGACCAGGAAGCCCCGTTATACACCTCGCAGGCGCGAGAAAGTCAACGGTATTGGCGTGCCCGGCAACCACCGGAAAAGGCCGGCACCGGCTGCTTTCCTGGGGAAAACCGGATCAATCCCCAGGTGAATCGGGTCTGCGTCTTGCACTCAAAACGCGGCATATTGTAGTTTCCAAATTAACAAATACGACATCTCGTGTAACCGACTCACAAAAGCCTCAAAATCCGGCAATGAGCGGGGCGCCCCTACGGTGTGCCGATAACCTTTTATTAACCAGATGTCGGAGCCCGATCCAACACGGAGTCATGCGCATGTCCTGGACAAGCGAACGCGTCGACCTTCTCGCCAAGCTCTGGAGCGATGGCCTGAGCGCCAGCCAGATTGCAGCCGAGCTCGGCGGCGTGACCCGCAATGCGGTGATCGGCAAGGTGCACCGGTTGGGCCTCTCGGGCCGCGCCAAGGCGCCCTCCAACAGCCAGAAGGCCCGCAGCAAGCCGGTGAAGACCGCCGGCGGCCAGGCCGAGGCGGCTCAGGGCGGCGAGACGCAGCCGCAGGCCGGACCGCAGACGATCGGCGCGACGGCGCTGAAGATGGAGACCGCTCCGCAGGCCGCTCCCGCACCGCGGGCAAAGCCGGTCGCCGAGCTGGTGCCGATCGCCAAGCGGGCGACGATCCTGACGCTGACCGAGCGGACCTGCAAATGGCCGATCGGCGACCCGACCAAGGACGACTTCTACTTCTGCGGCCACCAGTCGACCCCGGGCGTGCCCTATTGCGCCTATCACTGCCGCATTGCCTACCAGCCGGCGAGCGACCGCCGCCGCGACCGCAGCGCCCCGACCGCTGCTATCGGCTGACCTTCAAGGCCGGGCGAAGCGCCCGGCGACACGCCCGTGAAAAAGCCCGCCGGCGGTCACCGCGGCGGGCTTTTTCACGGGCGTTTTCGTGGGCGGCAGGTGGCCGCAAGAGACAGACGCGGAGCGCGCCGAAGCCCTGTCCCGACGTGCCGGGACCCCTACGAGGCTGCGGCGAACTGGTCGTTGAAGGCGTAGCCCGCACCGCGCACGGTGCGGATCGGGTCCGGCGACTTGCCCCGGTTGATCGTCTTGCGCAGCCGCCCGACATGGACGTCGACGGTGCGCTCGTCGACATAGACGTCATGTCCCCACACGCCATCGAGAAGCTGTTCGCGCGAGAAGACACGGCCCGGCGAGGTCATCAGGAACTCCAGCAGGCGGAACTCGGTCGGCCCGAGATGGATCTCGCGGCCCGAGCGGCGCACGCGGTGGGTCTCGCGGTCAAGTTCGAGATCGCCGGCGCGAAGCTGCGAGGAGACGACCTCGGGCTTGGCGCGGCGCAGCATCGCCCGCACCCGGGCCATCAGCTCGGGGATCGAGAACGGCTTGACCACGTAGTCGTCGGCACCGGTGGCGAGCCCGCGAATGCGCTCGGACTCCTCGCCCCGCGCCGTCAGCATGATGACAGGCAGGCGTTCGGTCTCGGCGCGCGAGCGCAACCGGCGACACAGCTCGATGCCGGACAGGCCCGGCAGCATCCAGTCGAGAAGCAGGAGATCCGGCTGGCTTTCGCGCAGGCGGATATCGGCCTCGTCGCCGCGCATGCAGGTCTCGACCGAGTATCCCTCGGCCTCGAGATTGTAGCGCAGCATCATGATCAGAGGTTCTTCGTCCTCGACAATCAGAACCTTCGGCATTCCAGGTAACCTCGTTCACCCGACCCGTCCGGTTGGCCGGCGGGGCATTCCCCGCCCCGCGGCCTCCGGACGTTCTTGTCACTTGATGCGCCGGCCCCGGAGGGGTCTCCCGCCGGCGCCGTTTTCGCGCCTCAGGAGGCGGCGCCGGCCTCGACACCGGTCTCGTCGACCTTCTGGCGCTCGTCGGTCGGCAGCACGCCGGTCGACATGTAGATGACGTTCTCCGCGATGTTGGTCGCGTGATCGCCGATGCGCTCGATGTTCTTGGCGCAGAACAGGAGGTGGGCGCAGATCGAGATCTGGCGCGGATCCTCCATCATGTAGGTGAGCAGCTCGCGGAAGATCGAGGTGTAAAGCGCGTCGACCTCGTCGTCGCGATCACGCACCGAGGCGGCGGCAACCGCGTCGCGGCTGCCATAGGCATCCAGAACATCCTTGAGCTGCACCTGGGTGAGCTCGACCATGTGCTCGACGCCGAGCGCGAACTTCTTGGAATCGAAGCTGCCCTCGATGGCGATGACGCGCTTGGCGATGTTCTTGGCCAGATCGCCGACGCGCTCCAGGTCGTTGGAGATGCGCATCGCGGAAATCACGTCGCGCAGGTCGCTGGCGACCGGCTGGCGGCGGGCGATGATCAGGATCGCCTGCTCCTCGACCTCGAACTGGAGCGCATCGACGCGCTTGTCCTGGGCGATGACGCGACGGGCCAGTTCCTTGTCCATGCGCACCAGCGCGGAAATGGCATCGTTCAGCATCACTTCGGCAAGACCGCCCATTTCCGACACGCGGCCGGCGATCTCCTTCAGCTCCTCGTCAAAGGAGGACACGGTATGTTCGCTCATGTCTCTTCTCCATCGGGCGTTCCCGCCCTGTCTGCGCCGGGGGGCGCATTGCCTGCGCCACACCCCGCCTGGAAAATCGCGACCTTCCGGATCTTATCCGAAGCGGCCGGTGATGTAGTCCTGGGTGCGCTTGTCCCGGGGGTTGGTGAAGATCTCCTTGGTCTCCCCTTCCTCGACAAGGTTGCCGAGGTGGAAGAAGGCGGTGCGCTGCGACACGCGGGCGGCCTGCTGCATCGAGTGGGTGACGATGACGATGGTGAAGTTCTCACGCAGTTCATCGATCAGCTCCTCCACCTTGGCGGTGGCGATGGGATCGAGCGCCGAGCAGGGTTCGTCCATCAGGATCACTTCCGGATTGACCGCGATGGCGCGGGCAATGCAGAGGCGCTGCTGCTGGCCGCCGGAAAGTCCGGTGCCGGACTCGTCGAGCCGGTCCTTGACCTCGTTCCACAGGCCCGCTTTCTGCAGGCTGGAGGCGACGATCTCGTCCAGGGTCGCCTTGCTGCGGGCAAGCCCGTGAATGCGCGGTCCGTAGGAGACGTTGTCATAGATCGACTTGGGGAACGGGTTCGGCTTCTGGAACACCATGCCGACCTTGGCGCGCAACTGCACCGGGTCGACCTTGGGATCGTAGATGTCCTCGCCGTCGATGAGGATGTCGCCCTTCACCCGGCACACGTCGATCGTGTCGTTCATGCGGTTGATACAGCGCAGGAAGGTCGACTTGCCGCAGCCGGAGGGGCCGATGAAGGCGGTGACGGTCTTCTCCGCGATTTCGAGATCAACGTCCTTGATGGCATGGGTCTCGCCATAGAAGACCTGGACCTTCTTCGCGGAAATCTTGGAGTCTGACATGGCGACAACCTTATCGGCTTTGAGCAATTGGTTCATGGTTCCAGGTCTCCCTTACCAGCGACGCTCGAACCGGCGACGAAGGATGATCGCAACAAGGTTCATCATCACGAGGAATACGAGCAGGACGATGATCGCCCCGGATGCGCGCTCGACAAAGGCCGGGTCGCCACGCTGCGTCCAGTTGTAGACCTGGACGGGCAGCGCGGAGGCCGGGTCGAAGAACCCTTCCGGCGGAGCCGCCGGAAACTCGCGGACGAAAGCCACCATGCCGATGAGCAGCAGCGGCGCCGTTTCGCCCAGTGCCTGTGCAAGGCCGATGATCGTGCCGGTCAGAATGCCCGGCATGGCCAGCGGCAGCACATGGTGGAAGATGGACTGCATCTTCGAGGCGCCGACACCGAGTGCCGCGTCCCGGATCGACGGCGGCACCGCCTTCAGCGAGGCGCGGGTCGCGATGATGATCGTCGGCAGGGTCATCAGCGTCAGCACCAAACCGCCGACGATGGGTGCCGACTGCGGCAGACCGACGAAGTTGATGAAGACGGCAAGACCGAGAATGCCGAAAACGATGGACGGCACCGCCGCGAGATTGGCGATGTTCACCTCGATCACGTCGGTGAAGCGGTTTTTCGGCGCGAATTCCTCCAGGTAGATGGAGGCCGCCACGCCAATCGGCAGCGACAGGACCAGCACCACCAGCATCATGTAGGCGGAACCGAGGATCGCCACGCCAAGACCGGCAGCCTCAGGCCGGGTATCCGACGCATCCGGCGCGGTGAAGAAGTTCCAGTTGAAGCGGGTAACCAGTACGCCTTCTTCTTTCAGCTTGTCGGCGAGACGCAGCTGTTCCGGCGAGACGTTCCGGTCGAGTGCCGCGCTCTCCATCGACACACGCCCCTTGTAGTAACCGTCGATGCGGCCGGAGGCGAGCAGGTTGAAGGGAACGGTCTCGCCGATCTGGGTCGGGTTGGCGAGGACGTAGCGCCGCAACTCCGCCGGAGCTTCCTTGGAGATCAGGTCGGCGGCATCCTTGGACGAAAGACCGTCAACGGAGACACCGACTGCAGCCAGTTTGTCGTCCATCGCCTTCTGGATGATCGGCGCGTAACCGAAGGTCGACACCTTGGCGATCTTCTCCAGATCGCCGTCTCCTGCTTTGTCGAGCCGCTCCGGATCCAGATAGATGTCGAGTGCGACATAGGTCTGCTGGAAGGACGACAGGCCGTTTGAAAGGATCGAGGCAAGAAGCCCGACCAGAGCGAGCACGCCGAGGATCACCGCGGCAAGTCCGAGCATGCGAAACCTGGCTTCGGCAGCGTTGCGGCGCTTGGTGCGAGCGTCCGCCGCCAGAAGCGACATCTTCGGGGCCGGGCTCGATACCGAACCGGCAGCGGCAGTGATTGTCGCGTCGGTCATTCGTACTGCTCCCGATATTTGCGGACGATGTAGAGGGCAAGGACGTTGAGCCCGAGAGTGAAGACGAACAGGGTCAGGCCGAGAGCGAAGGCAACGAGCGTCTCCGGACTGGCGAACTCCGTGTCGCCGGTAAGCTGACTGACGATCTTCACGGTGACCGTGGTCATGGCTTCAAACGGATTGAGGTCGAGCCTCGCCGCCGCACCGGCACCGAGAACCACGATCATGGTCTCGCCGATAGCGCGGGAAGCCGCGAGAAGGATGGCACCGACGACGCCAGGCAGCGCGGCCGGCAAGATCACCTGCCTGATCGTTTCCGACTGCGTCGCCCCGAGACCGTAGGACCCGTCGCGCATCGCCTGCGGCACCGCGTTGATAATGTCGTCGGACAGCGAGGAGACGAAGGGGATCAACATGATGCCCATCACCAATCCCGCAGTCAGAACCGACGAGGAGGAACTGCCAAGACCGGCCGGCTGCGCGATCCAGTCGCGAATGAAGGGACCGACAGTGATCAGGGCAAAGAGACCGTAGACGATGGTCGGAATGCCCGCCAGCACCTCGATCGCGGGCTTGGCGAAGCCACGCAGCACCCTGCCCGAATATTCGGAAAGGTAGATCGCGATCATCAGGCCGATCGGAACCGCGAAGAACAGTGCCACGAACGACACGTAGAGCGTGCCCCAGAGAAGCGGCAGGATGCCGAGATCGGAGCCGCCGCGGAACTGGGGGTTCCACACCGTGGAGAAGAAGAAGTCCTGCGCCGGATACATCTTGAAGAAATTGAACGTTTCGAACATCAGCGAGGCAACGATGCCGACGGTCGTCAGGACGGCGACCGAAGACGACCCGATCAGCAAGGCCAGGACAAAGGTCTCGCTGGTGTTGCGGGCCCGCATTTCCGGCGTGATGCGGACGTAAAACCAACCGCCAAGACCAAGGGACAGTGCCACGGCGAGAACCGCCATCAGGGTCTGCCCGGTGCTGTTCCCGCTCCTGAAGGCCTTGGCCGCCTCGAGCACTTCGACCGGAATGTCCGACCCGACGGCGACGCCGACATCGGCCAGGCGCGACCGGATATTGGTGAAGTCGGCCCGCAGCCGCTCCAGCCCGGCCTCATCCAGCCCGCCGGTTTCCATCAGCGCGTCCAGCCCGCCGGCAACCCGCTCGACATCCGCCATCACAAGGCTGCGCGCGCCGCCCTCGGGGATCACGCTGTCGGGGATCATGCCGTTCACCTGGCTGTGCAGCACGATCGGCTGAAGGAACAGCCAGGCGATCATCAGGAGAAGCGCCGGTACACCCGCGAACAGGGCCACCGCCTGTCCGTAATAGCCGGGGAGAGAATGCAGTTTGCGCCCGCTTTTCGCAGAGAGAGAAAGCGCGCGCTGTTTGCCGAAATAATAACCGAGCCCGGATATGCCCAGCACAATCAGCAAAAGAATACCAATATTCATGGTCTTTCCGCCGCTAGCCGCCAGAAGAAAACCGGTGACGCGAGGACCGCGCCACCGGGTGCTTCAGTGTCAGTTCAGCGGACCCATCGGGGTACGGTTCTTGACCATTTCCTGGGTCTTGGCGAGCTCCGGATCGGAGACGAGGCCGTATTCGGCGAGCGGGCCGTTCGGGCCGGCGATCTCGTCGGAGACGAAGAACTCGATGTACTCCTGGAGGCCCGGGATGACGTCGAGATGGGCGTTCTTGACGTAGAAGAACAGCGGACGCGACACCGGGTACTCGCCCTTGGCGATCGCCTCGGTCGTCGGCACGATGCCGTTCATGGTCGCGACCTTGAGCTTGTCGGTGTTGTTCTCGTAGAACGACAGGCCGAACACGCCGATGCCGTCCTTGTTGGCGGCGATGCGGGCGAGCGTCTCGGTGTAGTCGCCGTCGATGTCGATCGAGCGACCGTCGGTGCGAAGCGCCATGCAGGCCTTCTCGGCGTCCTTCTCGGAGGTGCCGGCGTCGACCATGGCCTTCAGCGCGCCGTTCTCTTCGCAGCCATCGATGATGACCTTTTCGTCGAAGACTTCACGGGTGCCGTGCTTGGTGCCGGGGACAAAGGCAAGGATCGCCTGGGCCGGCAGGTCGGCGCGGATCTCGTTCCACATCGTGTAGGGATTGTCGACGAGCTGGCCGTCCTTGACCACCTTGGCGGCAAGGGCATTGTGCCAGTCCGACGGGGTGAAGGCGAAGGAGTTGCCGTTGATGTCCGAGGCAAAGACGATGCCGTCATAGCCGATACGGACTTCCTGGATCTCCGTCACGCCGTTCTGGGCGCAGAGATCGATGTCCGACTGCTTGATGCGCGAAGAAGAGTTGGCGATGTCGATGGTGTTCTCGCCCACGCCCTCGCAGAGCTTCTTGCGACCGGCGCCCGAACCACCGGACTCGACCACCGGGGTCGGGAATTCGGTGTTCTCGCCGAAGGCCTCGGCAACGATGGAAGCGTAGGGAAGGACCGTCGAGGAACCGGCGATCTGGACCTGGTCACGGGCAACGGCGGCGCCGGCGAATGCAACCGAGGCAATCGCGGTCGCGCTGAGAAGAGCTTTGATGTTCACCTGATCTCTCCCTGGATTTCAGGATTAATAATTCGACCCCCCACAGACTTATTCCTGCAAGGTCAGGGGCACCCTAGTCCTGCCCCGTGATGCTTATATGAACGTTGAGTATCAGTTTTGTGACAGATCAAGCGTATGTTTTAAAAGGGCTTTATCGCCATCACCCGGTTCTTCGACGAGGGTCGCCGCCGGGATTTTGACACTGAAGCAGGCTCCTTCGCCGGGCGTGCTCTCGATCTCCAGCCGCGCCTTGTGACGGGTCAGGATGTGCTTGACGATGGCAAGGCCGAGACCCGTCCCCTTCATCTCGCGACTGGTCGAGACATCGACGCGGTAGAAGCGCTCGGTCAGGCGCGGCAGGTGCTGCGGCGCGATGCCCGGGCCGAAATCGCGAATGGCCAGCACCCAGATGCCCGGTGCATCGGCACGGGCGGCCTCTCCGGCGGCGAGGTCGATCTCCACCCGCTTGCCGGATGCGCCGTATTTGATGCTGTTCTCGACGAGATTCTCGATCACCTCGATGAGCTCGTCGCGATCGCCGCGCACCATGCAGGGCGCTTGCGGCGTCGTCACCTCGACCGTGACGCCGGCCTCGTCGGCGACCGGTTTCAGGGCGTCGCAGGTGTGGCGCAGCAGCGGCGCCAGGTCGAGCACCGTCTCCGGCTGCACATGCGCCTTCAACTCAATGCGCGACAGCGACAAGAGGTCGTCGATGAGCCGGCGCATGCGGTCACCCTGCTGCAGCATGATCGCAAGAAAGCGCTCGCGCGCCACCGGGTCGTCGCGGGCCGGGCCCTGCAGCGTCTCGACGAAGCCGGTCAGCGAGGCGAGCGGGGTGCGCAGCTCGTGGCTGGCGTTGGCGACGAAATCGGCGCGCATGCGCTCCAGCCGCCGCTGCTCGGTGAGGTCCTGGACGGTGACGAGGATGAACCGGAGGGGCGCGGCACTCGCCTCACCGCCCTCGCCGCCTTGCGCCAGCGGAGCGACGAAGGCCTCGAGCCAGCTTTCCATCGGCACCCGCTCGCTCCACTCGATACGCTGTGCCGGACCGCCGGCGGCGACCTTGTCGAGCGCCTCGAGCAGGGCGGGAATGCGCAGCCGCATGGAGAGCGGATCGCCGGGATGCGGGTCGCCGAAACGGACCCGGGCGGCGCGGTTGACATAGCGGGTGATGCCGCGCCGGTCGACGATGAAGCAGGGATTGGGGAGCGCGTCGGCGAGATGCTTCATGCCGGTGTCCGGCCAGGGAGAGACCTGGCGCGCCTGGCGCTGGCGACGGGCAACGAGAAGCCGGCGGCGGGGCGCGAAAAGCGCGGCAAGAGCCATGACCGCGACGCCCGCCAGCGCGACCGGCAGCGTCACCACCGCCTGCCACCAGGCGGCCGCGGCCAGCGCGACCGCGGCACCAAGCACCCAGCGCTGCGCAACAAGGCGCGCGCGCAGTTCACCGAGAAAGTTTCCGGCGGCCGGTGCCGGGCGGTCCGTGCTCTCGTCGTTCATCTCTGCCTGTCGCCGCACATCGCTGCCGGGCTCCGCGTGTCGTTGTGGCCCGCGCGCCCTTGCATCACACGGGCGGCGGCAGTGCGCGACACGGATGCGGCAAAGGGGCGGAAACGGGCGCCCTGAATAGCACGGCGCGCATGACAGTCCCAAGACGGAAACGTTTCCGCGCGGCGGCGGCCCCGCGCGGCGCCTTCCCCGGCAGGCCCGGCGATGCTATCCCGGTCGGCGTGACATGCGGCTGGCGGGGCCTCTTGCCCTCGCCGGACATGGAGGAGCTTTCCCGATGGAGGCGGCCGTCAGATGACCCCCGCACAGGCTGCCGAGACGTTGCCGCGCGCGCTCGCCGCGCAGGACTGGCCGGTTGCACGAAAGGCCCTCGCCCGGCTGCTGCGCGCCGATCCGGGAAACGCCTCCCTGCACTATAATCTCGGTCTCGTGCTGCGCCGGATGGAGCGTCCCGAGGAGGCTCTCGCCGCCTTCGGCACGGCCTTGAAGCATGCGCCGGATCACGTCAACGCGCTGTTCGAGACGGCATCGGCGCGGATGGAGCTCGGGCGGATCGAGGAGGCGGAGGCGGACTTTTCCGCCTATGCGGCGCGCGTGGCGGACGATGCGGATGCCTGGCTCAATCTCGGCCGGCTGCGCCTGCGGCTGGACCGCGCCGAGGCCGCGGCGGAGGCCTTTGCCCGGGCCCGGACCTTGCGCAAGGACGATCTCGAGGCACGGATCGGCGAGGCGGAAGCCGGCCTCCGACTTGGGCAGGAGAGCGGC
Source organism: Stappia sp. (assembly GCF_965276915.1). Taxonomy (GTDB): domain Bacteria; phylum Pseudomonadota; class Alphaproteobacteria; order Rhizobiales; family Stappiaceae; genus Stappia. The sequence continues at coordinate 1,931,743 of NZ_OZ255709.1, read as the reverse complement.
CTTGCCACCTTGCGGGCGCTTTATGCCGAACAGCCGAGCCTGCGACCGCGCCTGCTGAAGGCGATGAGCCAGGGGCCCAGAGGACGGATCCCGCTGGCAAGCCACGCGCTCACGCGCAGCGCCTGCGACGAGGCCGGCTGATCCGCCTCACCTTTCGCGCGGGGCGCGGAAGGCCTTGCGGTAGAGGCCCGGATCGTCCTGCAATCCGTCCTGCACCTCGCCGTGGCGATCAAGTTCGCGCGCATCCATGGCGCCGATGTCGAGTTCCAGCGCCTCGCGGCGCAGGGGAAAGCCCTGCGCCACGGGCGTGCCGGCGGGAAGGCAGCCGGAAAATCCCGCATCGCGCCAGATCGCGGGAAAATGGACGAAGCCGTCGCGGTAGCGGTCGCAGTCGACGAGGCCCGCGAGCGTGCGGAACGGCAGATCCTCGCGGTTGAGCGGATGGGTGAAGAGAAGCGACACGCCCTCGGGCGCCGCCACCGTCCAGAAATTGGTGAACTTGACCACGAACTGCCCTTCCGGCAGCCCGAAGGGAACGCCGGCCGCCTGTTCGGGCACATGCAGGCCGATCGGCGACCGGGTCTGGCGGGCATGGGGCGCGGGCGGCGGCGACCAGTCCCAGGAGATCTCGCCGTTCTCGACGGTAAGGTCGGCGGCGAGACGGAACATCACGCCTTGCGCCAGCGCGTCGATCAGCGGCGGGCAATGCTTCAGTGTCCTCACTTCCGCGCCGCCAAGGGTCTCGCTGGCAACGAGGGAGGGAACCGCCTTCAGCCAGTCCGGCAGGCTGGCGCGGGCCGGCACCGGCTCGGGCACATGGCCGAGCAGCTCCGGCAGGCAGCGGAAGGAGAGCTTCATCGCGGCGAAGGCTTGCGCGCGGCGGCTTCGGCCAGCGCGTCAAGGCAGAAGGGCCAGCCTTCGGGCGAGGCCATCGCCGCGCGGTAGCCCTCGCCGGCCTCGCCATGGCGCAGGAAATCGCGATGCGCCAGCTCGACCAGCGTGCCGTCGGCCATGGCGCGGAACTCGACCGTCACGCGGCTGGCGGCGGCCGGGTCGGCGATCAGCTGCCTGTCCGGCGAGATCTGCCAGGCAAGGCGGAGGAACAGCGGCGGCTCGATCGAAAGCACCGTGCCCCAGACCAGGCGGGCGCCGCCCGGCACCTGCTCGGAACAGGCACCGCCCGGGAAAGGCTCAATGGAAAGGTCGGCCGCCGGGTCGCGCGAGAAGGTGTAATCGCGCGGCCACCATTCGCCGATCCGTTCGACGAAAAGATCGAAAGCGGCCTCGCGCGACAGCGGCAGCGACCGGGTGAGAACGATTGGGGTGTCCGCGTCGGACATGTCGGCTCCCGGTGGGACAGGTTGCAGGCGTTGGCCGGCACGCGGCCAATGCGCGGCCAGCCGACGAAGGGTCGCAAGCATTGCCCTCCGGCGTCAACCGCCGGAGAGGAACAGGATCATGCGGGCCGGGCGCGGCGCTTGGCCAGAACCCAGCTCGTCGCGGCGATGATGGTGATCAGCACGAAGATCACGCCGATCACGTTGATCACCGGCGACAGGCCGAAGCGCATGCGCGCGCCAATCTCGGTGACCAGCGTCCATTGCGGGCCGATTGCGAAAAAGGTCGTGTTGTAGTTCTCGATCGACTGCAGGAAGGCAATGACCGAGGCGGTGAGGACGGTCGGCATCAGGAAGGGCAGCGTGATGCGGCGAAAGACGAGGATCGAGGAGGCCCCGAGATCCAGCGCCGCCTCCTCCAGCGCCCGGTCCTGGCGCTGCAACCGGGCCATGAACATCAGCATGCAGTAGGAGGCGATGAAGGCGGCCTGGGCGATGGTCGCAGTGAGCAGGCCCGCCTCGATGCCGAAGGCGTCGCGCCAGAAGATCATGGTCGTCGCGCCGAGCACGATGCCAGGCGTCAGGATCGGCGAGACAAGCACCGTGTAAAGCAGGGTCGAGGCGCCGGAACTCAGCCGCGTCAGCACCAGCGCCCCGGCAAGGCCGAGCGGAATGGCGATGACGATCACCCCGGCGGCGATCTGCAGCGAATAGAGCAGGCCGGTGACGAAACGGGTGTCGCCCGGGAGCCCGGCAAACCATTTCAGCGTGAAGCCCTGCCAGTCGGTGACCGACGGCGTCGGGTTGGCGTTGAAGGCGGCCGCCACCATGAACAGCAGCGGCAGGAACATGTAGGCGAAGAAGACGAGCAGGTAGAGCGACAGGATCGCGTCCGACCAGTCCCTCGCCTTGCGGCGCGGCGCGGCGGCGGCGCCCGGCGTGTTCTCGAGGGTCGCGACACTCATTTGGCGATATCCCTGATGCCGACCTTGAAGACGGCCATGTTGACGAGGACGAAGGCGATGCAGGCGATCAGCAGCGCCAGAGAGTAGGCGGCGCCCTCGTTCCAGGAATCGGCCTCGAAGAAGCGGCGGTAGATGACCTGCGCGAACCAGTCGGGATGCAGGCCGCGGCCGACGATCTCCGGCACGGCGATGGAGCCGGCGGACAGCATGAAGGTCATGATCGCACCGACCGCGATGCCCGGCTTGGCATGCGGCAGGACGATGCGCCAGTGGATCCGCCAGGTGGCGCTGCCGAGATCGCGCGCCGCCTCGATCTGGTTGCGGTCGAGCGTCTCGATCGTGTTGTAGATCGGGAACACCATGAACAGCACATAGGCATAGACCATCACGGTAAAGACGGCGCCGTTGGAGGCGACGAAGCGAATGCCCTCCCCGGCCTGCATGTCGATGAGGCCGATGGCGTCAAGGACGCCGTTTAGGATGCCGTTCTTCTCCAGGATCATCACCCAGGAGAAAATGCGCAGCAACTCGTTGATCGCGTAGGGGATGACAAGGCCGAGCATCAGAAGCGCGAGCTTGTTCGCGTTTTTCGTCGTCGCCGCCGCATAGGCGACCGGATAGCAGACGACGAAGGCCAGCACCGTCACGCAGAGAGCATAGAACAGGGTCGAGACGAAGATCCGGAAATGGATGTCGCTCATGTTGGTGAAGTTCTGGAGCGAATAGGTCTCGTTGATGCCGACGGCCGAATTGTTCGAGGATTCCTCCTCCTCGAGCCCGGCGAGACGCGTCTGCAGCTCCGCCTTCTCGGCCTCGAGTTCCGCGATGCGCGCCTCGATCTGCGCCGGCGGCAGGGTCGGGCTTGCGGATGGCGCGAACGGACTGGGCGCAACGCCCGGCGTCGGTGTCGGGGACGGGCTCGGCGAGAGGCTCGGCGTCAGCGACGGGGCGGCCGGAAGGGAGGGCGTGGCCGATGGCGACGGCAGCGACGGCGTCAGGGACGGAGACGGCACCAGCCCGCCTGCCGCCCCGCCGGCGGGCGCGGAGACGCCCTCCAGGTCGCTTCGCAGGTCACGCAGGTCGGTGTCGATCTCGAAGACCCGCGTATAGGCACGGTCGATCTCCAACGACAGGGTCGCCGCCTCCCCGGCACGGTCGGTGTAGGTGAAGGCGCGCTCGATCAGGCGCGCCTGCGGCAGCACGATGAGCAGCGCGATCCAACCTGCGGTGAGCAGCAGGAAAACCGCCGTCAGCCCCTTGCCATAGCTCCTGATCAGCGAGGCCATGGCGTCAGGCCCGCTCGGCAAGGGCGGACAAGGGTCGCATCACCAGTGTGTCCTCGGCGGAAAACAGCAGGGTCTGCTCCTCGTCGGAACCGAGCCCGGCGTCTCCGGTGTTGTGCAGGTTGACCTGGATCGCCTGGCCGGCGGCATCGAGATGCAGGTTGATGAGCGGGCCTTCCAGGTCGCGCCGCTGCAGGCGGGCGACAAGGCGGTTGTGGGCCCCGCCGCCAGCCGGCGCAACGCCGTCGGTGCGGTTGCCCAGCCAGACCCGCTCGGGGCGCACCATGGCAAGCGCCTCGTCGCCGATCGCCAGCCCGTGCCGGTCAAGCCCGCGGAACGTCCCGAGTGCCGTCTCCACCTCGACCTGGCCGTCGGAGGTGGCGGTGACACGCCCGGAAAAGACGTTCTGCTCGCCGACGAAACTGGCAACGAACGGGGTCGCGGGACGGTTGTAAATGTCGTCCGAGGAGGCGACCTGCTCCACCACGCCGCGATTCATCACCGCGACCCGGTCGGACATGGTCAGCGCCTCGCCCTGGTCATGGGTGATGTAGATGAAGGTGACGCCGGTCTTGCGCTGCAGGTCCTTGAGCTCGCTGCGCATGTGCTGGCGCAGCTTCAGGTCGAGCGCCGAGAGCGGCTCGTCGAGCAGCAGAACGGACGGTTCCACGGCAAGCGCGCGGGCGATCGCGACGCGCTGGCGTTGTCCGCCGGACAATTCGGTCGGCCTCTTCTCGCCCTGGCCGGTCAGCGCGACCATGGCAAGCAGTTCCTCGGCGCGCTGGCGCCGGTCCTTCTTCGACACGCCGCGGGCCTCGAGGCCGAAAGCGACGTTTTCCCAGACACTCATCAAGGGAAAGAGCGCCAGGTTCTGGAAGATCAGCGCGGTCGGCCGCGCATTGGGGCGGATGCCGGTCATGCTCTTGCCGCCGATGCGCACGTCGCCGGCGCTGGGGTCGAGAAAGCCGGAAACCATGCGCAGGATGGTCGTCTTGCCGCAGCCGGAAGGACCGAGAATGGAGAAGAACTCCCCGGCATTGACAGTCAGGTCGGTCGGCTGGACGGCGGTAAAGTCGCCAAACCGCATCGACACGCCATCGAGAACGACGTCTTGTCCGTGCATGAGCCCCTCATTTCGCACGCAGGCGGGAGGCGAACTCCCGCGAAGGATGCGGATCGCGGCAGGACGCCGCGATCCGCCAGATCAGGTCACGCCTCAGGCGTTGGTGATCTTGTCGACATATTCCTGACGCAGCGTGGCGAACCACGGCGTGTCGGCCTGCCACCACCAGAGATTGGCGAGGTTGTCGGCATTGTAAACGTCGGCGAACTGGGCCTTGTAGTTGTCGCCGGCATATTCGGCAGCCCCGGCAACGGCCGAGTTGTAGCCGGTGTTCATGGCCAGCAGGCCCGCCATCTTCGGGTCCAGCATGGCGTTCAGGAAGGCATAGCCCTGATCGACATTCTCGGCGCCCGACGGCACGCCCATGGAATCCATCCAGGTGATGCCGCCTTCCTTGGGCATGCGGTACTTCCACTTGGCGTCTTCCCGGTTCAGCAGGAGCCCGGTGGTGTCCCAGGTCTGGCCGATGGTGGCGCCGGCCTGCTTGAAGGCATTGGTCGCCTCGGTGGCGTTGTTCCAGAACGCGGCGATGTTGGCCTTGCGCTCGATGATGAACTTGGCGCAGGCATCCCACACGCGGCGGGCATCATCCTCGGTCTTGTAGACGTCGAGCATGCGGTTCGACTTGACCTCGCCGATGGCGTCGAGGTGGAGGCCGACGCCCATGATCACCGACTTCTGGCGGAACGCGGCCTTGCCGGCGGCCTCGGGCGACCACATGGTGCCGTAGGAGACGTCCTCGGCGTTGAAGGCCGAGCTGTCGAGCGTGATCGCCTCGGTGCCCCAGTTGAACGGCAGCAGCATGCGCTTGCCGCGATAGGTGCCGCCGAGCTGGACGCTGTCGCGCAGCATGGAGGGGATCAGGGCGTCGAGCTTCAGCTTGCTCTCGTCGATCGGAGCCAGCAGGCCGTCCGGATAGTAGTTGTTGCCGTTGGTGATCGAGGGGAAGATCACGTCGAAGCCCTTGCCGCCGGCGGCCTTGAGCTTCTGCTCGGCCTCGTCGTTGGAGCCGTAGGTCGACAGGTTCACCTTGATGCCGGTGTCGCCTTCGAACTTGTCGATCATGTTCTGCTGGATGTAATCGCCCCAGGCGAAAACATTGACCTGGCCCGAGGACGCGAGCGCGTCGCCTGCCTTGAGGATGGCGGGTGCGGCAAGCAGCGTCGATGCGGCTGCGGAGCCCTTGAGCACCGAACGGCGGGAAATGGACATGTCGGACCTCTCCGTTTCATTGATTCTGTGAGCGGCAACGGTGTGGCGGTTCTCCTCCCGCGTCGCTCGCTCGGCCTTAGGTCAAATTGACAACGATAGTATGACATGGAGGGCACGCCGCCGGCCGGCAGGCCAAGATGGCGTGGACAGGCTTGTCGCCCGGCCGCCACGTCGACCTGCGCTTGACTGTCCCCCTTCATGCAGTCCCGACGTTATTTCCGCAGAAAAAAGGATGCAACCCAAAGATTAGCCGGCTGTGGACCATTTCCTTGCCAGTTTGCGCGCTTGCCGGGAGCGCCCTTTTTCGTATAGGCAAAAGCGAAAATCAGACACGGATCGCCGAAAGCCATGGTTTCCCTGCGACATGACCGCGATTTCGACCCCCGATACGGCAGTGCGGTGGAGATTTCGCAAGCGATACGCCGCCTGACCGCGCACAATCCCGGTCCGTTCACATGGCATGGCACCAACAGCTACCTGATCGGCCGCGACGAGGTGGCGGTGCTCGACCCGGGTCCGGCCGACGCGGCACACATGGAGCGGCTGGTGACGGCGGCCGGCGAGGGCCGCATCGCCGCGATCCTCGTGTCGCACACCCATATGGATCATTCCCCCGGCGCGCGGATGCTGAAGCAGATGACCGGCGCGCCGATCATCGGCTGCGGCGCGCATCGGGCGGCGCGGCCGCTGAACGCCGGCGAACGCAATCCGCTCGATGCCAGCGCCGACGGCGAGCACCGGCCCGACCGCGAGATGGCGGAGGGCGACACGCTCGTTGTCGACGGGCTGTCGCTGACCGCGATCGAAACGCCGGGACACACCGCGAACCATCTCGCCTTCGCGCTCGACGAGGGGAGCATCCTCTTCTCCGCCGACCACGTGATGGCCTGGTCGACGTCGATCGTCGCACCGCCGGACGGCGCGATGAGCGCCTACATGGCCTCGCTCGCCAAGCTGGCCGGGCGCGGCGACGCGCGCTACCTGCCCGGCCATGGCGGCCCGGTGGAGGATCCCGCCGCTTACGTCGCCGGGCTTGCAGCCCATCGAAGGGCGCGCGAACAGGCGATCCTCGACCGCCTGGTCTCGGGCGCGCAGACGATTCCGGAGATGGTCGCCACGATCTATGCCGATGTCGATCCCGCCCTGCATGGCGCGGCCGCACTCTCCGTGCTGGCGCAGGTCGAATGGCTGGTCGAGCGCGGGCTCGTGCGCGCGGACGGGGAACATCGCGATACGCCCGTGACATTGGCGAGCCGGCTTGTCGCCACCTGACCTCCTGCGGCTTTGACGAAACGCAGGGAACGTGGCATTTCACTTCTGCTTCAGTTTCCCGAATGTCCGCGCCCCGGCCGCAGCCGGCGGCCGGACGCAGCCTGACCTTCCTTCCGACGGACCGACCCCCATGCGCATCAAGGCCGTACTCTTCGACCGCGACGGCACGCTGACCGACTTCGACCGCACCTGGGGACCGGCGATCTCGCACGTGCTGCGCGATCTCGCCGGCGGCGACCCGGAAATCCTGCGCGTGCTGCAGGATCTCGCGATGTTCGACGTGGAGCGCGCCTGTTTCACCGGCCCGTCCGTCCTCAAGGTGCAGTCGCCGGCCGACTATTCCACCGGATGGGCGGAAGTGATCGGCGAAAGCGACCCGAAGGCCATGCTGGAGCGGATCGAAACGACGCTGCTGGAACATTGCGCCCGCACCGTCACCCCCTTCGACGGCGTGGTCGACACGCTCAAGACGATCCATGCCGGCGGCCTGCCGATGGGGATCGCCACCAACGGCACGGAAGCCTCGGCCCGCAAGCAGATGCATGCGCTCGGCCTTGGCCAGGCCTTCGGTTTCCTCGCCGGCTACGACAGCGGACACGGCTCCAAGCCGGAGCCCGGCCAGCTTCTCGCCTTTGCCCGCCACACCGGGCTGGCACCGCAGGAAATCGCCATGATCGGCGACAGCCTGCACGACATGCATGCGGCCAAAGCCGCCGGCATGTTCCGCATCGCGGTCACGACGGGCGCCATCGAGCGGCCGGCGCTGGAAGCGGAGGCGGATGTGGTCATCGACACGATGGCGGAGCTGCTGCCGCTGGCGCTCGGACGGGCGGCCTGACGATGGCGGCGATAGAAGCGGTTCTCTTCGACAAGGACGGCACGCTGATCGACTTCCAGGGCACCTGGGGGCCGACCTTCCACGTCCTGATGAGCGAATTGTCGGGCGGCGACATGGCGATCGCCGAGCGGCTGGCGGAAGCTGCGGGTTTCGACCTACCGGCCCGTCGCTTCGCGCCCGATTCGGTGCTCGTCGCCGGCTCCAATGACGACATTGTCGATGCCTTCGCCGAGATTCTCGGGCTGCCCGACCCGCGAGCGCTCGCCGACGACATCAACGCCCGCATCGGCGACATGAGCCTGCCCTATCTGTCACCTTTCGACGACCTGATACCGATGCTCGACCGGCTTGCCGTGCACGGGCTGGTGCTCGGCGTGGCGACCAACGATTCGGAAGCCTCGGCCCGCGCGCAACTCGCGGCAATGGGCGTCAGCGACCGTTTCGCCGCGATCATCGGCTTCGACAGCGGCCATGGCGCCAAGCCCGGCCCCGGCATGGTCACGGGCTTTTGCGAGGCGCTCGCCCTCGACCCCGCCTCCGTCGTCATGGTCGGCGACAGCCTGCACGACATGCATGCCGGGCGGGCCGCGGGCGCGCGCACCCTCGCCGTCACCACCGGAACGGTCGGCGCCGAGGTGCTGGCCCCGCATGCCGATCATGTGGCCACGTCGCTGAGCGAGGCGCTCGCCTGGATCGAACTCCAGCGCGCCGGATAAGGCTCTCCTCCCGCCCTTGCGCCGGAGACGCGCTGGACAGCGCCCCGGTTGCCGGTGCTATGCTCCTCCTTACAAGAAAAACCTCGCCACAAGAGGCACTTGCCGGAGGAACACATGCCACAGCCCGTCATGCCAGGCCTGATGCAGGACTGGTCGCTGACCTGCACCCGAATCCTGGACCACGCCGCGCGCAACCATCCGGGGCGGGAAATCGTCTCGCGCTCCGTCGAGGGACCGATCCACCGCACCACCTATGCCGAAGTGCATGCGCGCGCGCTGCGCCTGGCGAAACGGCTTCAGGCCGACGGCATCCGCGAGGGCGACCGGGTGGCGACGCTGGCCTGGAACACCTGGCGGCACATGGAGGTCTGGTACGGGTTGCTCGGCATCGGCGCCGTCTATCACACGGTCAATCCGCGCCTCTTCCCCGACCAGATCGCCTGGATCATCAACCACGCCGAGGATCGTTTCCTCTTCGTCGACCTTACCTTCCTGCCGATCGTCGAGAAGATCCGGCCGCAGCTTGCGAACATCGAGAAGATCATCGTCCTCAGCGATGCGGCGCATCTGCCGGAGAGTTCACTCGATCTCGTGCCCTACGAGGAGTGGCTGGCCGAGAGCGACGGCGACTTCGCCTGGGTGGAGCTCGACGAGAACGCCGCCGCCGGCATGTGCTACACCTCCGGCACCACCGGAAACCCGAAGGGTGTCGTCTATTCGCACCGCTCCAACGTGCTGCACGCGATGGCCGCGTCGGTGCCGGACATGCTCGGGCTTTCGGCCCGCGACCGGGTGATGCCGGTGGTGCCCTTCTTCCACGCCAACGGCTGGTCGCTCGCCTTCTCCTCGCCGCTGAGCGGCTCCGCGATGGTGATGCCCGGGCCGCGCATGGACGGCGAGGCGATCTGGGAACTGCTCGACGGCGAACGCGTGTCGCTGACCGCCGCGGTGCCGACCGTCTGGCTGATGTTGCTGCAATACCTGGAAAAGAGCGGCAAGACGCTGCCCCATCTCGACCGCGTGGTGATCGGCGGATCGGCCTGCCCGCGCGCCATCACCAGGGCTTTCGAGGATGTCTACGACGTGCGGGTCAAGCATGCCTGGGGCATGACCGAGATGAGCCCGCTCGGCACGGTCTGCGCGATCAAGGAGGAGGTCGCGGAGCTTGCCGGCGAGGCGATGCTCGACCTGCAGGAAAAACAGGGCATCGCGCCCTTCACCGTCGAGATGAAGGTTACCGGCGACGACGATGACGAACGCCCCTGGGACGGGCGCACTTTCGGACGGCTGAAGGTGCGCGGACCGGCGGTCTCGCGCGCCTACTACAAGGAAGAGGATGCCACCGTCCTCGACGGGGAGGGTTTCTTCGAGACCGGCGACGTCGCCCATATCGATGCCCAGGGCTACATGCAGATCACCGACCGGGCCAAGGACGTGATCAAGTCCGGCGGCGAGTGGATCTCGACCATCGACCTGGAGAACCTGGCCCTCCTGCACCCGGACGTCGCCGAGGCGGCGGTGATCGGTATCGCCCATCCGCAATGGGACGAGCGGCCGCTCCTGGTGATCGTTCCCAAGGACGGAACGCAGCCGGACAAGGCCTCGATCATGGCCGTGTTCGAGGGGCGGATCGCCAAGTGGTGGACGCCGAACGACGTGGAGTTCGTCGACGAGATCCCGCATACCGCGACCGGAAAGATCAAGAAGACGGCGCTGCGCGAGCAGTTCTCGGGCTACGCTTTCGACGCGTAGCCAGGCGGGCCGCCCTGCACAAGGCGGTTCGCAATTCCGTTCGCTCATGGTAAGCGGTTGGAAGCAAACGCGTTCGTCCGCACGTCGTGCGAAAGTCCGCATCCGTGTCCGTCGCCACAGGGATCTCCGCCCGCCGCATGCGCAAGGTTCTGCCCATCTTCCGGTCGCGGCTCGCGGCGGCAAGCGTCAAGAGCGGACGGCTGGCGGTGCCGGTCCTGGTGATCGCAGCACTGGCGCATCGCGCCCAGTTCGTCACCACGCCGCAATTCCTCGTCCTGCTCGCCCTTGGCGTCCTGCTTGCCGCCTTCGCCTGCGCCGCCGCGACGCTGGCAGCGCTCGCCCTGTGGCGGAAGGGCGGCACCGGCTGGGCACAGGCGATCCGGGGTTTTGTCTACGGCGCACTGGCGCTTGCGCCCGTCGCCTTCTCGCTGCACGCCTTCGCCACCCATCCCCGGCTTGCGGACGTCAGCACCGACACGGCAAACCCGCCGGCGCTGGCCGGTGGACGCGCGTTTTCCGGCGCCGCGCTGCAGGAGCAGACCTATCCGGATCTCGTCACCCGCCGCTTCCGCATCGCGCCCGGCGACCTGCACCGGGCAGCGCTCCAGGTGGCCGACAGCAGCGGCTGGACGGTCACGGCCGAACTGCCACCCGGCATGCCGGACGAGCCGACCCGGTTCCAGGCCGTGGCGACCTCCCTGATCTTCGCCTTTCGCGACGACATATCGGTGAGGATCATGCCCGACCCGGTCGGCGCCCGCTTCGACATCCGCTCCGCTTCCCGTTTCGGCGAACACGACCTCGGCGCCAATGCCACCCGCATCCGCCATTTCCTGGAGGATCTCGACGCGGTCCTGATCGCCGCCTATGGCGCGATCGAGCCCGTCGAGGAGGACGACGAACTGCCGGACCTGCCGCTGGCCGACCCGGACGCACCGCCGCGCGAGGACGGGCCGCCGCCGCTTCCGGGCGCCAAACCGGAGGCGCAGGGCACACCGGAGGACGACGACGGGGAGCAGACCGGGCTGCCGCAGCTGGAGGAGCTGCCGCCGGAGCTCTCGGAAATCTACGAAGGAGATCAGCCTTCGGCTCCCGGGACCGACACGGCCCAGTAAACGTTGCAAACCGGCAACAGATGCCATTGCAAAGACAGCACAGTTCTTGGAACTCTTTGAAAACAATAGCGCCCTGCCATTTTTAGCGGTTTCGCGGGCATTGGAAAAACCGCAAGCCGGCGGCGAAAAATCGCGAAAGGTTACAAGGCGATAAGAAGAGTGACTGGCGCCAACATGTTTCCTTGCGTCATCCTTAGTTTTGTCCAAATCGGAACAGATTTGTGCGCAATGCCAATGGGGATGATCCCCCGGCGCCACGAGTACCTGGACCCAGTGATGACTTCCAAAGCGACCCAAACCGCCCCGACAGCCCCCCGCCCGAATCTCGACGCGCTTTACAAGCCGGTGGGCATCAATGCCGTGACGGCGGCCAACATCTGCAAGACGGGCAAGGTCAAGGCTTCCGCGCCCAAGGCCAAGTAGGCACCGTCGCAGCTGCGACCGGACGGGCGGGGTCTCCGCCCGACACGGCTTTTTTGCGGTAAATCCGACATGAAATCAGGCTAGGTTTCCGGGGCAGCCAACGCGACGTTCCGGGAGCCTTATCCTCATGATCACAGCCTACACACTCGACGCCGGCAAGATTGTCGAGGTGCGTTGCTCAACGGAAACGCGCATTCCCGATCTGGCCCTGTGGGTCGACCTTGCGACACCCACGCCCGACGAGCGGGCGCTGGCGGAGGCATGGATCGGCACAGAGATCCCGACCCGCGAGGAAATGGCGGCGATCGAGACCTCGGAGCGCCTCTACGAGGCGGACGGCGCCTTGATCATGACGGCGGTGATGCCGCTGATCGCCCGCGATCCCGACCCGAAGACCGCCTCGATGACGCTGGTCGCCACCAAGGGACTGCTGGTCTCGCTGCGCCACGGGGAGCCGGTGTCGGTCTCCGTCGCCGTACGCCGTATCCAGAGCGAATCGATCCCCATTCGCGGCGCGACGGATATTCTCTTCGTGCTCCTCGATGCCATTGCCGACCGGGCCGCGGACGTGGTCGAGGACTGCTCCAGCGCCTTCGATGCCGCTGCCAGCGACGTGTTCGAGCGCGGGATCGACAGCCGCAAGAGCGCGCAATACAAGGCGACCATCCAGAAGATCGGCCTGATCGGCCTGAAGATCGCCCGGATGCATGATTCCTGCGCCAGCCTGGAACGGCTGTTCCTGTTCCTGTCGGTGCACGCCAAGACCATCGGCCTCACCGGCCAGCAGAAGACCGCGGCGAAGGCCCTTGGACGGGATATCCGCTCGATCCGCGAGCATGCCTCGGGGCTCGATACGCGGCTCAACTTCCTGCTCGATGCGACGGTCGGCCTGGTCAACCTGGAGCAGAACCAGATCATCAAGATCTTCTCGGTGCTGGCCGTCGTGTTCCTGCCGCCGACGCTGATCGCCTCGATCTACGGTATGAATTTCGGCGACATGCCGGAACTCAGATGGGCCTGGGGCTACCCGTTCTCGATCGGCATCATGCTGGTCTCCGTCGCCCTCACCTTCCTTTATTTCCGTTGGAAGAAGCTGCTTTGAAGCCTGCTGGCGGTCTCTTCACACGGTTGCTGCGCAAGCTGCGCGACGCCAACATCCTGCCGCTCGTCCACAGGCGCCGGCCAGGCCGGGGCCGGTGGTCGCGCATCGCCGTCCGGGACCGGGGCGAACGCCTGCCCCTGCGCGGCAGGTTCGCGTCCGAGTTCCTCCCCGGCTGCTACCGCGCCTACTATCCCGTCCTCGCCCTGCGCAGCGATGCCGCGCTTGCCCGGCACTACGAGCGGCGCGGCCGGGCAGAGGGGCGCGTCGGCGCGCCGCAGGCCTTGCGCCGCCAGTTCATCGACGCGTTGCAGACCGACGAGCCGGCGCTGGAGATCGGCGCCTTCCACCGGCCGATGCTGAAGGGAGCTAATACCAGGCATTTCGACATCCGCACGCACGACCAGCTCGCCGCCTATGCAGTACAGATCGGCGAGGATCCCTCCGGCGTTCCGCAGATCGACTTCGTCTCCCCGCTCGGCGACCTCTCGATCATCGGCGAGAAATTCGCCCTCGTCGCCTCCTCGCATGTGATCGAGCACCAGCCGGACCTCGTCGCGCATCTGGTACAGGTCGAGCGACTGCTGGAGCCCGGCGGCCTCTACGCGCTGGTCATTCCCGACTGCCGCTACTGTTTCGACCATTTCATCGCGCCCTCGACGATCGCCGAAGCGGTCGCCGCCTGCATCGAAGGCCGAAGGGTGCACGGGCTCGGCAAGATCATCGAGATGCGCGCGCTCACCACCCACAACGATGCGGTTCGGCACTGGCATGGCGACCACGGCACACTGGACAATGTCGAGGACATGACCCGTGCGGCGATCGACGAATGGGAGGCAAGCGCCGGCGGCTATGTGGACGTGCATGGCTGGCGCTTCACGCCGGAAAGCTTCCGCGAGATCATGACGCTCCTGAACGAACTCGGCCTGACCGGGCTTTCACCCTACCGGGTCTACCCGACGCCCTACCGCGCCGGCGAGTTCTGCGCCGTACTGGAAAAGCGCGGCGGCTGACTTCACGGATCAGGACGCCGCCCGCAAACGCCTTCGATAGAGCGTGACCGGTTCGCCGCGATAGGTGGCCTCGGCATAGGAACGGAACCCGGCCCGCCGGGCGACCGCGATCGAGGGGGCGTTGTCGGGCGCGATCATGCAGGTCGCCAGATCGCGGGGGATGTTGGCCGCCCCCCAGGCCAGCATCGCGGCGACGGCCTCCCCGGCGTAGCCGAGACCCTGACGCTCCGCGATCACCATCCAGCCGGCCTCCGCCGTCCCGTCGAGCGAGGGCTCCACGTCCCGGCGGAAGTCGATGAACCCCGCCTCCCCGACGAAACGGCCGCCGGCGCGCTCCGTGAGCGCCCAGTAGCCGAAGCCGAGAACAGCCCAGTGGCCACGGGCCCGCAGCAACCGGGACCAGGCCTCCTCACGGGTTTCGACAACACCGCCGACGGCAAGCCGCGGGTCGCTGCGCATGGCGAAGAAGACGTCGAAATCCTCCACCCGCAAGGCACGCAGGCAGAGGCGTTCGGTCATGACTTCCGGAGCGCGGTCGAATGCATGCATGGATCTGTGCGGCCTTCCGATTCGTTTCGACCGGCCGGGCGCTTTGCCACCGGTGCGTGCAAGCTGCTGCCATAGCAGCCAAAACGGAAACGCTGAATTACCCCGGTTACAGTTTGTTAATCGGTTTCTCCGATCCTGTTGCAATGGCGCAACATCCTCGCTTGCGAGGCAGTGCGCGGAAAGCCCCAGGAGCCATCGCCATGACATCCAGGCACGGCATTGCGACATCCTTCGGACGACACGAGGTCAAGGCCGGCTTTCGCCGATGCGGCACCGCGCTTGCCCTTGGCCTGACGCTGCTCGCCGGAGCATGCGGCAGCGTGTCGATGCCGATGGGCAGCGCCGACCCGGAAACCCCGCTCGACCTGACAGGCTCCATCGACGGGCAGCAAAATCCCGCCGACGTGGATATCAGCGCGCAGGACCGCGCGATCATCGCCAAGGCGATCGCGACAGCGCGCGAGGACGGCATCGCCGAGCCGCCGTTCTCCTGGAACAATCCGATCAGCGGCAACTCGGGCACGATCATCGCCCTGGTCGACGACACGCCGGCCAACGGCACCGGCTGCGCCCGCTTCGAAACGACGGCCAACACGATCGGCGGTGTGCGCGCCTATAACGGTGTCGCCTGCCAGGACCTGATGCGCGACTGGGCCGTGATCGGTCTCACCGTCAAGGACGGCAACGACGACAGCGCAGGCTGAAGTCAGGACGGCGGCCTGCAAGGGCAGCCGGCAGGCTACTGGATTTTATTCCTATCAATTACCATATGGTTCACGAGCATCGCGCGGGTGTATACCCGTGTCCACCATTCATCATTGCGGTCTGAACCATGCGTGACCCCTATAGCGTCCTCGGCGTCGGAAAGTCTGCGAGCGAGGCCGAGATCAAGAAGGCGTTCCGGAAGCTCGCCAAGACGTGCCATCCGGACCAGAACGCCGACAATCCCCAGGCCAAGGAACGCTTCGCGGAAGCGAACCAGGCCTATGAGATCCTCGGCGACAAGGACAAGCGCGCGCGCTTCGACCGGGGCGAGATCGACGCCGAAGGCAAGCCGAAATTCCATGCCCACGGCTTCGAGGGTTTCGGCGACAACGACATCTTCCGCCAGGCACGCGGCGCACGCGGCGGTTTCGGCCAGGGCGGTGCGGCCGGCGGTGGCGGCTTCGACGATATCCTGAACGACATTCTCGGAGGTTTCGGCGGCCGGGCGCGCGCGGGCGCGGGGGCCGGCGCGGGAGGCCCCGGCATGGGCGGAGCCGGCATGGGGGCAGGCATGGGCGGCGGACGGGCGGCCACGCCCCGGCGCGGTGCCGACGCGCAGGTGACGGCGCGTGTCACGCTCGAGCAGCTGGTGCATGACCACAAGGCCCGCGTGACGCTGCCCTCGGGCAAGGCCCTCGACGTCAAGCTGCCGGAGGGAACGACAGACGGCGAGAAGATCCGGCTGCGGGGCCAGGGCCATCCCGGCGAGAACGGCGGCAGTGCCGGTGACGCCATCGTCGAGATCCGGCTCGCCCGGCACCCGCTTTTCGTGCCGGCCGACGACGACCTGAAGCTGGACCTGCCGATCAGCCTCTACGAGGCGGTGCTTGGCGGCAAGGTGCGGGTGCCGACGCTCGACGGAGCCGTCAACCTGACGGTCGCCGCGAACGCGCGGGCCGGCAAGACCATGCGGCTGAAAGGCAAGGGCCTGCCCAACAAGAACGGCGGCCGGGGCGACCTCCTGGTGACGCTGCGCATCGTCCTGCCCGAGGAAGAGGACGAGGAACTTGCGACCCTGATGCGGGCCTGGAAGGAACTGCGCCCCTACCGGCCGCGCGGCCCCGAATTCGACTGACGGGTCCGGCCGATGGCGGATCGTGGCGGCAAATCACGCAAGTCCCGCAAGGACGCCCATCCTGTCTGGCGCGTCCTTGCCTTTGCCGTGGCGGCCGGCGCCTTCCTCGGCGCGCTCTTGTGGAAGGCCATGGGCTGGTAGGCTCCAGCGCCGAACTTGCCGTCAGCCCTTCACGGGCCCCGTCGATGCCGGCGCAACGCTGTCGTCGGGCACGAAGAAATCCGGCATCAAGGGCATCGACGGATCGACCCGGTAGCGGTCGAAATCGCTGACGCCGCGCGAGGCGAGGAAGGTGTCGTCGATCAGGAAGTTGCCGGTGAACTCGCGCGAGGGACTGGTGAAGATCTCCCAGGCCGCGTCGGCCAGGATCTCCGGCGTGCGGCTCTTCGAGACCATGTCGCCGCCGCCGATGAGGTTGCGCACAGCGGCGGTGGCGATCGTCGTGCGCGGCCACAGGGCGTTGACGGCGATGCCCTTGTCGCGCAATTCGCCGGCAAGGCCGAGCACCGCGAGGCTCATGCCGTATTTGGCGATGGCATAGGGGGTGAAGGGGGCGAACCACTTCTCCTGCATGTCGAGCGGCGGCGACAGCATCAGGATATGCGGGTTGTCGGCGCGCGCCAGATGCTCCAGCGCATGCTTGCAGCAGGCCAGCGTGCCGCGCGTGTTGATCTGGTGCATCAGGTCGAAGCGCTTCATGTCGGTCCGGGCAAGCGGCGTCAGCTGGATGGCGCTGGCGTTATTGACGAGAATGTCGATCCCGCCGAAAGCCTCCACCGTGCGCGCCATCGCCTCCGCCACATTCCCCTCGTCGCGCACGTCGACGACCAGCGGCAGGGCACGGCCGCCGGCTGCCTCGATCTCCTCGGCGGCGGTGTAGATCGTACCCTCCAGTTTCGCATGCGGCTCGGCGGTCTTGGCCGCGATGGCGACACTGGCCCCGTCCCGGGCGGCGCGCAGGGCAATCGCCTTGCCGATGCCGCGCGAGGCGCCGGTGATGAAGAGCGTCTTGCCCTTGAGCGACATGTCGATCCTCCCGTTGGTGGCACCCGGCTCAGCCGGCCGGCCGCGCCCTGTCCATGAATGCGGTGAAGGCGGCGCGGGCCTCATCGGAGGAAAGCCGCTCGGAAAAGAGCCGGATCTCCTCCTCCATGCGGGCCCGCAGCTCGTCACGGTCGCCGACCAGCAGGGCGCGTGACAGGCGCATGGCCTCCGCCGGCTTGGCGGCAATCGCCTGCGCAGCGGCCAGCGCACGCGGTTCCAGCTCCTCCTCCGCGACGATGTGATTGACGAAGCCGGCGGCCTTTGCCTGCACCGGATCGAAAGGCTCGCCGAGGCAGAGCAGCTCAAAGGCGCGGGCATGGCCCATGGCGCGCGGGGCAAGCAGGCTTGCGCCGGCCTCCGGCACAAGGCCGAGATCCAGGAACGGCGTGCGGAACACGGCGCGCGGACTGGCGAAGATCATGTCGCAATGAAACAGCAGCGTCGTGCCGACGCCGATGGCAAGTCCGTCGACGCCGGCGACGAGCGGCTTGTCGCACTGCACCAGCGCGCGAAGGAACCGCACCACCGGCGCATCCTGCATGCCGCCGCCGGACATGGCGAAGCCGAGAAAGTCGCCAATGTCGTTGCCCGAGGTGAAAGCTCCAGGCACACCCAGGAGGAGATGGGCGCGGATCCCCTTGTCCGTGTTGCCAGCCTCCAGCGCACCGGCGAGCGCCTCGTACATCTCGCCGGTCAGGGCGTTTTTCTTCGAGGGCCGGTTCAGGCGGATCACCTGCACCGCGCCGTCGCGCTGGATCTCGATCATCCCGGTTCCTTTCAGCTCAGGCCTCAGGCGGCCGGATCATAGGCAAGCACCGCATCGGCGGCGGCGATCACCTGCTCCTTCAGCGCCGCGGTCTCGGCGAGATGGGCGGCGGCGAAGTAGCGGGCCAGAAGCAGGCGACGTTCGGCGGCAGGCGACTGCTCGCCCCGGCAGGCGAGCGCGCCCTTGACCAGCATGGCGCCGCCATAGGCGATGCCCATCAGCCGCAGGAACGGCGTGGCACCGGCCAGCGCCTCGCTCTGGCGCCCTTCGCCCAGCGCCTCCAGCATCCACTCGGCGGCGTCCGAAAGGCTCCCCAACGCCCGCTCCAGCCGGCTACCCGCATCGGCGAGCTCCGAGCCGGCGCCGTGCGCTTCCTGCGCGATCGCCGAAAGCTCGGCGATCAGGCCGCGAATATGGTCCCCGCCGGAGAGCGGCAGCTTGCGAGTGACCAGATCGATCGCCTGAATGCCGTTGGTGCCCTCGTAGATCGGAGCGATGCGGGCGTCGCGCAGGTGCTGGGCAGCACCGGTTTCCTCGACATAGCCCATGCCGCCATGGATCTGGACGCCAAGCGAGGCGACCTCGACGCCGATATCGGTGGACAGCGCCTTGGCGATCGGGGTCAGGGTTGCGGCGCGTTCGCTCCAATGGGTGCGGGCGTCCGCGTCGCCGGCAAGCCGCGCCATGTCGATCGCATGCGCGTTGGTGAAACAGGCGGCGCGGGCGACCTGCGTCCAGGCCTGCATGGCGAGCAATGTGCGGCGAATGTCGGGATGACCGGCAATCGGGCTCATGCCCTCGCCGGTGTCGCCGGCGACGCGCCCCTGGCGGCGCTCGTTCGCATAGGCCAGCGCCTGCTGGGTGGCACGCTCGGCGACGCCGAGGCCCTGGATGCCGACCGACAGGCGGGCGTTGTTCATCATCGTGAACATGCAGGCGAGGCCGCGGTTCTCCTCGCCGATCAGCCAGCCGATGGCCCCGCCCTCGTCGCCATAGACCATGGTGCAGGTGGGTGAGGCATGGATGCCGAGCTTGTGCTCGATGCCGGCGCAGCGCACGTCGTTGCGCTTGCCCAGCGAGCCGTCGGCGTTGACGAAGAACTTCGGCACGAGAAAGAGCGAGATGCCGCGCGTGCCGGCGGGCGCGTCCGGCAGACGGGCGAGCACCAGATGGACGATGTTGTCGGTGAAGTCCTGCTCGCCGAAGGTGATGAAAATCTTCTGCCCGAAGATGCGGTAGGTGCCGTCACCGACGGGTTCGGCGCGGGCCCGCAGCGCGTTGAGGTCGGAGCCGGCCTGCGGCTCCGTCAGGTTCATGGTGCCCATCCATTCGCCCGAAACAAGCTTCGGCAGGTAGGTGTCCTGCAACTCGCGGCTGGCGTGCTTTTCCAGCGCCTCGACCGCGCCCATGGTCAGTGTCGGGCCGATGGCAAAGGCCATGGAACCAGAATTCCACATCTCGAGCGCCGCCGCATGCAGCATCATCGGCAGGCCCTGGCCGCCGAATTCCGGCGAGCCGGTCAGCGAGTTCCATCCCCCTTGCGCCCAGGCACGGTAGGCCTCGCGCCAGCCCGGCGGCATGGTGACCTCGCCGTTTTCCAGTTTCGCGCCGACACGGTCGCCGGGCGCGTTGAGCGGCGCGATCTCCTCGGCCGCAAAGCGCCCCGCCTCCTCCAGGATCGCGTCCACCAGATCGTCGGTCACCTCCGCGTGGCCCTCGTGGGCAAGCACATCGGCAAGGCCGGCCACATGCTTCAACGTGAAGGCAATCTCCGAAACGGGGGCACGATACATATTTCACTCCCTGGCAGGCGCGGGCCGGCGGCTTGACGAAATGCGGCACAGGCCGCAGAACCGCCGGGCATTTGTGGTTGGGCGCGAGGATGGTCCGTGTTGACGTGAACGTCAATCGGTGACGTTGCGGCAAGGCTTTCCGGTGCCGGGGCGGCTCCCGCCTCGCGAAGGACAACAGTACGGAGTGAACGAGGCGATGCGCCGCTGGCAGATCGATCCCAACGAGGAGAACTGGCGCGCCACCGCCGCCTTCGAGGCGGCGGTGGCGGATCTCGTCGCGGGCCGGCTTCTCGCCATACCGACGGAAACGGTCTACGGGCTCGCCGCCGACGCCTCCAACGCGCTGGCCTGCGCCGACATCTATGCGGCGAAGGGACGGCCGAGCTTCAACCCGCTGATCGCCCATGTGGAATCCACGGAAGCGGCCGAGCGGCACGCGCTGTTCGATACGCGCGCCCGGGCATTGGCCGAGGCCTTCTGGCCGGGGCCGCTGACGATGGTGCTGCCGAAACGGGTCGACAGCCCGATCTGCGAGCTTGCCACGGCCGGCCTGCCGAGCGTGGCGCTGCGGGTGCCGGCAGCGGCGATCATGCGCGATCTGGCGCGAGCGAGCGGCCGCCCCATTGCCGCGCCCAGCGCCAACCGGTCGGGGCGTATCAGCGGCACCACGGCCGAGGCCGTGGCCGGCGATCTGGGCGACCGGCTGGCCCTGCTCATTGATGCCGGGCCGACCCCGGTCGGGGTGGAGTCCACCATCGTCGCCCTGACCGACGAGCACGCGCGCCTGCTGCGCCCCGGCGGCATCGAGCGGCAGGCCATCGAGGCCGTGCTCGGCGAAACGCTTGCAGCGCCCCTGTCACGGCCGGATGACGCGCCCGACGCCCCGGGCATGCTGTCCTCCCACTACGCGCCGCGCGCGGCCCTGCGGCTCGACGCCACCCATGTGGAGCCGAACGAGGCGCTGCTCGCCTTCGGTCCCGACCTGCCGCCAGGCGCGGAACATGCCCGGGCCGTCTTGCAGCTGAGCGCAAGGGGCGAGTTGCGCGAAGCGGCGGCGCGGCTCTTCAGCGCCATGCGCCAGCTCGATGCAAGCGGCGCAGAACGCATTGCGGCAATGCCTGTACCGGAGACCGGCCTCGGCGAGGCGATCAACGACCGGCTGCGGCGGGCGGCGGCGCCGCGCCTCTGACGTCCGGCCCGACTCCGGCATACCCGGCCGGTTGCAAGCGACAGATGAGAGCGTCGAATACTGTTATTTTTTACAATGAAAACCATATGCCGCTGCGTAAGACCCAACGCAACCCCAAGATGAAAATTCACCTTTTTCGCATTCCGCCTTCTGCAAAGCCGGCGAATCAATTAGTATTATAATTGCCTTCACAGGCGATGCAGCGGACCTCCCCTACGGGCCTTGTCATGCCCGCACCTTCCACCGGGGCCGGCAGTCGGATGCCGCCCCGGCTTTCTTTTGTCCGCCAGCCCGCATGCCGGCCCTCCCGGTTCCCTCCCCAAGGCTTGCACATCCTGCCATGCCGTTTGCGCTCGCTCATTGACAGCCGCCTGACCGGCCGGTCAGATGGGCGCGAAACGCCAGCATCGACAATGGCCCGCGCAAGGAAACGCTCTTGGGAACGCTCTACCTGCACCATTCCGCCTATCTCGACCATCTGACGCCGGTCGGTCATCCCGAGCGGCCGGACCGGATTCGCGCGATTGACCGCATTCTCGAGCATGAGCGCTTCCAGACCCTGCAGCGGGACATGGCACCGATGGGCCGGATTGCCGACATCGCCCGCGTCCACCCCTCCTCCTATATCGACATGCTGCACAACGCCGCCCCGACGGACGGGCTGGTGCGCATCGACGCGGACACGACCATGTCGCCGGGCAGCTGGGAGGCGGCGATGCGCGGCGTCGGCTCAGCCTGCCGGGCCGTCGACGAGGTGATGGAAGGCAAGGTCAGCAACGCGTTCTGCGCCTCGCGCCCGCCCGGGCATCACGCCGAGACGGCCCGCGCGATGGGGTTCTGCTTCTTCAACAACGCCGCCGTCGCCGCCCGGCACGCGCAGGAAACATACGGCGCGGAACGGGTCGCGATCATCGACTTCGACGTGCATCACGGCAATGGCACCCAGGACATCTTCTGGAACGACCCGAGCGTGATGTACTGCTCGACCCACCAGATGCCGCTTTATCCGGGATCGGGCGCGGCGAGCGAGCGCGGCGAAGCGGACACGATCGTCAACGCGCCGCTTTCAGCCGGTGACGGCGGCGAGGAGTTCCGCGAGGCGATGGAGGTTGCGATCCTGCCCCGGCTGGAGACGTTCCAGCCGGACCTGGTGATCATTTCCGCCGGGTTCGATGCCCATCAGCGCGACCCGCTCGGCGGGCTCAACCTTGTCGAGGCGGACTTCGCCTGGGCGACCCTGAGGCTGATGGACATCGCCGACCGGCATTGCGGCGGCAAGGTGGTCTCGCTGCTGGAAGGGGGCTACGACCTGGAAGGGCTCGCCCGCTCCGCCGCCGCCCATATCATGACGCTGATGAAGGCCTGAGGCGGCCCTTGCCGGTCCTGGCCGGCGCTCCCTGTCCACAGCCAGTGCGGACGGGACCGGCAGCGCTCCTTGCCCGGGCCGGCCACGGCCTCTAGGATCGCCGCTCAACCGATGAAACCCGTCACCGACCCGGGAGCCCCTGCGTGAGCCGAGACGAGATCGACCCGGAGATCACAGCGCTTGCCTTCGAAGCAGCGCTGAAAGAGCTGGAGACCATTGTCGGCCGGCTGGAGCGCGGCGACGTGCCGCTGGAGGAAAGCATCCAGCTCTATTCGCGCGGCGATGCCCTGCGCCGCCATTGCGACACGCTGCTGAAATCGGCCGAGGCCAAGGTCGAGCGCATCCAGCTCGCCGAGGATGGCAGCGCGGCAGGCACAGCCCCCCTCGACGTCGACTGAACGACCGAGCGCGTGGACGCTCACGCCTTCTCGTAGAGCGCGACGCGCGAGAGGAAAGCGGGAGACAGCTCCCGGCGGCGCAACCCGCCCGCCGAGAACAGCGCATCGAGATCCTCCGCCAGATAGCTGCGGTAGTAGGGCTCGTGGAAGAGGTCGGGGAAGAGCTCCAGCAGCCCGTCGTTTTCCGGCAGGTCCCCGCTCTGCAGGCTATCGATAAAGATCAGGCGCCCGCCCGGCTTCAGCACCCTGCCCAGCTCGGCGGCGACAACGGCCCGCACCTTCGGCGGCAACTCGTGGAAAAGATAGACGCAGCTCACCGCGTCGAGGCTTTCATCCGCGAAGGGAAGGCGCTCGGCATTGGCATTGACGAACCCCGCCCGGCCGCGCCGGCCGGCGGGCAGCGCCTCGCGGGCATGCGCCAGATAGGGTTCGGACAGGTCGACGCCGACGCCGCGCAGGCGCGGGAAGGCGGCAAGCGCGGAGGCAAGCAATCCGCCGGTGCCGCAGGCAATGTCGGCATAGGCGACACGGCGCTGGTCCTTCTCGCGCAGGAGTTCCGACAGATGCACGAGCCCCTGCCGCCGCATCGCCGCCGTGGCCCCCTTGAACAGCACCTCGACCTGGAAGTCGTAGATGCGGGCACTGTCGCGTGACAGCCAGCCATCGGTCTGGAAATGAAAGTTCTGCCGGTAGTATCGCGGCAGGCCGGAGGCGGCCTCGCGGGTGGTATCGAACACCTCCTGATGGGCTTCGCTCACCCGCCGCCTGGCGACCTTGGGCACATCGGCCAGAAAGCTGCGGCTGAGATCGAGAAAGGCGCGCGGACGCCCGAACTCGCCCTCCGGCACGGGATAGTGGCCTGCCTCGATATTGGCGAGGTCGCGGGCGAAAAGCCCCGCGATCTGGGAAAAGAGCCGCTTGAGGTCGGGGGTCGACGTCGTTCGCGCAGGCTTCGGCGGCCGGGTGGACGTCTCCTCTTCGCCGCGCTCCAGGCGGGCCTTGCGCACCACCCGGCGGGAGATTGCCTGGGCCACTTCCCCGTGGGCCGCGAACCAGACGACACGGGAGCCCTGGCGCGCCACATAGCGCGCCCTGCGGGCCCAGTTGAAGGCACGACCGGCGAGGCTTGCTTGCGCCATGAGCTTTCCCCGACATCCGTTGCCGGGCGACCTTCTCAGCCGCGCGACAGAACCACCACAACCTCAATATGGGGCGAATGACGGAACTGATCCACCGGAAGGATGGAGCGCGGCCGGTAACCGCCATCGACGAGGATGCGCAGGTCGCGCGCCAGTGTCGCCGGATTGCAGGACACGGCGACGACGACCGGGACCTTCGAGCGGGCAATCTCGCGGGCCTGTGCCTCGGCACCGGCGCGCGGCGGATCGAAGACGACCGCCTCCATGCCCCGGCCGAAATCGTCGAGCTCGCCGGCGGTGAGCGGGTTGCGCATCAGGTCGCGGCGCTCGGCATGGATCTGGCGCAGCGCCCCTGCACCGCCGCGCATCGCCCGCTCGAGCGCGGCCAGGGCCGGCTTCTCGCCCTCCACCGCGCGGATGGTCGCCTTGCGGGCAAGCCGGAGCGCGAAGGTGCCCGACCCGCAGAAGAGATCGGCGACCTTGCGCGCCTTGCCGACACCGGCGACGACGCGCTCGACCAGCGCCTGTTCGCCGGCAGCCGTTGCCTGGACGAAGCTGCCCGGCGGCGGCACGACCGTCACGCCGTCCATCAGAAGCTCCGGCGAGCGGGCCTCGACCAGCACCTCGCCATTGAGCGACAGGCGGGCGATGCCCGCGGCCATCGCCTCTTCAATGAGGCCGGCCACGGCCCTCGGCTCGGTTCGCGCCGGCGAGGCCAGCGCCAGGTCGGCGCCGTTCGGCGTGGCAAGCACGGTCAGCGTCACCTCGCCCTTGCGCGGCATGACGCGCGCAGCAAGCGACCTCAGCACCGGCAACAGGCCGGAAAGCTCCGGCACGAGCACCGGACAGGTTTCGATATCGACGAGACGATGGCTGGCCCGCTCATGAAAACCGAGCAGGATGCGGGATCCGGCGCGGGCGGCGGCGAAGACCGCGCGGCGGCGCCCCGCCCCGCCTGCATCGACCGTCGGCTCGACCAGCGATGCCCAGTCCTCAAGTCCCCTGGAGGCGAGGGCGGCGATGACCTGCCCGCGTTTCCATTCCAGCTGCGCGGGAAGCGCCATGTGCTGGAGGGCGCAGCCGCCACAGGTGCCGAAATGCGGACAGGCGGGCTCCACCCGGTCGGGAGATTGCGTCACCACCTCGACCATGCGGGCGCGGGTGCCGTCAGGGGTGACGCGCACCGTCTCGCCCGGCAGCGCGAAAGGGACATGGACGGGACCGTCGGGCGTCTCCGCCCTGCCCTCGCCCTTGTGGGCAAGGGCGGTGATCTCAAGAAGGTTGTCTTTGCTCATCGCGCCCGATTAGGCCTTTGAACCGGCAAGCGCAAGTGCGGTGAGCGCGGCTCAGTCGGCCTTCTGCCCGGCAAGCAGCCATTCGGCATTGCCGTCACCGCCGGCAATCGGCGACGGCGCAAGGCCGACAACCGACCAGCCGGGCTGTTCGCCGAGCCAATCGGAGAGATCGCGGGCGACCGCCTCGCCCACTTGCGGGTCGACCAGGCCGCCCTTGCCGACCGCGTGCCAGCCGGCCTCGAATTGCGGCTTGACCAGAAACAGCCCCAATGCCCCGGGGGCGGCGAGCGCAAGCGCCGGCGGCAAGGCAAGGCGCAGCGAGATGAAGCTCATGTCGGAGACGACGATTTCAGGCGCCTCGCCATCGAGATCGGCCAGGTCAAGCGCGCGCGCGTTGACCCCGTCGCGGCGGCGCACCTGCGGCAGTGCCGCGATCCGCTCGTGAAGCTGGTCGTGGCCGACGTCGATGGCATGGACGCGGCGCGCGCCGGCCTCGACCAGCACCTGGGTGAAGCCCCCGGTCGAGGCGCCGAGATCGAGCGCGACCTTCCCCGCCACATCGATGGCGAAGCGCTCCAGCCCGGCCTTCAGCTTGAGTGCCGCGCGCGAAACATAGTTTCCGGCCGGATCGTCGATGGAAAGCTCGGCGTCGACAGCGACCTTCTGGCCTGGCTTTTCAACGGCAAGACCGGCGACGCGCACATGGCCGCGCAGGATGGCGTCACGGGCCCGCGCGCGGGTCTCGACGAGGCCCCGCGTCACCAGCAGCTGGTCAAGCCGGTCCCTGTCCGCCATGAAAGCCGCCGTTCAGAAGCAGTTGGCGATGCCGGTGAGCAGCCGCTCGACATAGATGCGCTCCCCGTAGACCCACCACAGCAACCCGCTCGCCGCGAAGGCGGCGGCGAAGAAAATGCCGGCGGGGAGCATCAGGTCGGAGCGCATCTCTCAGGTCCGTGTCAGGTGCGAGGGTCAGCCGGCATTATCGATCAGGCGGCGCAGTTTGGCCATGGCGTTTTCCGGTGCCTCTTCATAGGCGATGGTGCCGACGAAACGGTTGTCGGAATCCATCAGGAAAACCGCGGCCGAATGATCCATCGTGTAGTCGCCATCGTCGAGCGGCACCTTGCGGGCATAGACCCGGTAGGCCGCGAGCATCGCCTCGACCTGCTCCGGCGAGCCGGTCAGAGGGCGGATGCGGTCGTCGAACGCGGCGACGTAGTCGCGCATCACCTCGGCCGTGTCGCGCTCCGGATCGACGGAGACGAAGGCGAAATTGACCTTGTCAGCGTCAGGCCCGAGTTTCTCGATCCACATCTGCGTCTCGGCGAGCGTCGTCGGGCAGACGTCCGGGCAGAAGGTGAAACCGAAGAAATAGGCCGTCGGCTTGCCCTTGAAGTCCGCCTCCGTGACGGTTCGTCCGGCCGCCGCGTCGACCATCGTGAACGGACCGCCGATGGATGCGGCGGGCGACAGCAGCCCTCCGCCCTTGGGGCCGAGATAGTGCTGGGCGGTGACAAATCCGATGGCGCCGAGCAGGACGGCCACCGCCGCCCATGCCACATAGCGCAGGATCTTCAATCCTGACATGCTCGTCTCAATCCTTCGACTTGTCGTGGGTCATGTGACCGGCTTCGCCGCCATGGTCCGTCTTGCCGTGATCCATCGTGCTGTGATCCATGGTGCCGTGGTCCATGCTGCCGTGGTCCATCTGGCCACCGGCATGTTCGCCATGCTCAGGTCCCTTGGCGCCGATACGCTCGACCTTGAAATCGAGCGTGACCTCGCCCGCCTTCTCGAAGGTCAGCGTGACCGGAACGTTCTCGCCTTCCTTCAACGGCCCGGTGAGGTCGAAGAACATGACGTGATAGCTGCCGGGCTTCAGTTCAAGCGTGCCGCCGGCCGGAACCGGAATGCCGTCCGCCATCTCGCGCATCTTCATGACGCCGTCGGCCACGGTCATCTCGTGAAGTTCCGTGCGCTTGGAGACATTGGCCGAGGCGGAAACGAGACGGTCCTCGCCGCCGGCATTGACGATTGTGGCAAACCCGCCGCCGGCCCTGGCGCGGGGCGGCGTTGCCCGGGTCCAGGGGGAGGAGACGGTGATGTCGCCGACGGTCTTCGTGTCATGGGCAAACGCCGGAACGGCGAGAAGAGCAGACAGGACGAGGGCCGCGCTGGTCGCGGCGGTCTTGAAAAAGGTCATGATGATTTTCCGGATTTCGATTGCAGTTCCGCCGCGCGCCAGGCGCGGCTCACACGGGCAATGAAACCGGAACGGGCGGGGCGCGAATGCCCCCCGACGCCAGGAGCGCGCGCGCACCGGGCGGCGTGTCGCGCATGACGAAGCGCGGGGACGAGACGCGAAGCACCGGGCGCACCGACACGGCAGCTGACGCGCAGCCGCCCGTCAGGCAGGCCGTGCCATGCGGACAGACGGGACCGCAAGGACAAATCCCCTTGCCGTGACCGGGGGCAGGCTGTGCATCCCCGTCGGCCGCCTGACCGCCAATGCAAAGAACCTTGAGACCGCTGTCGCCGCTTGTCGCGGCCGCCGTGAAGGTGCCGGCAACGAGCTGGACGACGAGCGCAAGCGCGCAGAGCACCGCCAGCGGCAGCGCCTCGCGTCTGAACAGCCCAAGGAGCATGGTGTCTCTCGTCATCGGCGCGACAATGCCCCAGCACCCGGCCAAGGTCGAGGGGTGATTTGCCGCAGGCCCCGCCTGCTGCCTGCCGCTCAGCGGGAGGGCATGACCGCGTCTCTGTCGTCGGGCCCGGGTTCCGAAGCGCCGTCATCCTCGACATTTTCGGGACCGAGGGAGAAATGCTCCTCCATCACCGGGCCGTCCTCCTCGCCTGTCTCGGCATCGCGTTCATAGTCATAGGCCGGAAACTCCTCCGGCGAGATGACATAGGGATCCTCCAGGTCGAGCGGTTCCGGCGACAGCACGGTACCGACCTGGGCCGAGGCGGCATAGTCGAAGTCGGTCTTGTCTTCCACCGACAGGGCGGCGCGCTGGAACAGGCGGGAGAAGATGTAGAGGCCCATCACGGCCTGGATGATGGCAACCTGCAGGAACAGTCCCCACGGACCGACCGACTGCATCAGGTAGGAGGCCGTCAGCGGGCCGATGGACGACCCGATGCCGAAGGCGAGGTTCATGCCCGAGGAGGTCTCGACATAGTCGTCGCGGTCGGCGTGGTCGAACGCGTGCGAGGCGGCGATCGCATAGGCGGGCTGCGTCGCGACCCCGGCAAGAAGGGCAAGCATCAGCGCCATGCCGACACCGTCGATCGAGACGGTCATGAAGACGATGCTGACAAGCACGGCGCTCACCGACAGGCCGAGCAGGATGAGGCGGCGATCAAGCCGGTCGGACAGGCGGCCGATGGGCCATTGCGAGATCGCACCGGCACCGACGATGGCAGCGGCGAAATAGGCGGCATTGTTGGTGGTTAGGCCGATCTGGATCGCATAAAGCGGCGCCAGCATCCACAGCGCGCCCTGCGTCACGCCGATCAGCAGCACCGCGACCAGCGCCGTGGGCGAGTTGCGGTAGAGCTTGACCGGACGGAAGCGCACCACCGTGATCGGCGCCGGCTGGTTGGCGGTGGTCAGCGACACCGGGATGACCGCCAGGCTGACGGCGACGGAAGCGATGGCAAACGGCACGAAAGTGGAAATGTCGGTCGCCGTCAGCGAGATCTGGCCGGCGGTCATCGCGGCATAGACCAGCACGATGTAGATCGACATGATCGTGCCGCGGTTCTCGTTGGAGGCCTGCTCGTTGAGCCAGCTCTCGACGATCATGTAGAAGCCGGCGAGACAGAAGCCGGAGACGATGCGGATCAGGCTCCAGGCGAGCGGGTCGACCATCAGGGGGTGGAAGATCGCGGCGGCCGACATCAGCGACACCAGCGCGGCAAAGGCGCGGATGTGGCCGGCGCGCATGATCACGTAGGGCGCGCCGAGGCAGCCCAGCACCAGTCCGAAGAAATAGCTCGACGACACCAGACCGACCGCAAGGTCGGAAAAGCCCGCCTGCGAGCCGGCCAGCGGCAGCAAGGTGCTTTGCAGCCCGTGCCCGGTGACAAGCAGGGCGATGGCGATGAGGAGGGCCGATACCGGGGCCAGCGTCTGCGCCATGGTCGCGCTCTTTCCTGATCTGGCTCGTCGGTGCGCACGGACAATTCCGCGCAACCACAAGAAACGACAGCAGCTCAAAGCCGCTGCCCGGTGCATCAGGGCGACCGTTTCAACATTCGCAAGAGACTGTCAATCACGGCGAGACGCATGGCGTCCCGACCCATGCGCATAGCTCTCGCGGCACCTTCTCAGGCGAGGCGCGCCGCCGCGGCCGCGTCCTTGCCGAGAGCGGAGAAGACCGTCGTCATGATGCCCTTCACGTCGAGCCCGGCCTCGGCATGCATGCGCTCCGGCTTGTCGTGATCGAGGTAACGGTCCGGCAGGCAGACAGGCCGCACCTTCAGCCCCGCGTCGAGCATGCCGCGCTCGGCAAGCCGGTGCAGGACGTGGGAGGCAAAGCCGCCGACCGAGCCTTCCTCGACGATCACCAGAACCTCGTGCTCGCGGGCAAGCCGAACGATGAGGTCCTCGTCGAGCGGCTTGGCGAAGCGGGCATCGGCGACGGTGGTCGAAAGACCCGCCGCATCGAGCTCGTCGGCCGCGAGCAGGCATTGCGCCAACCGCCCGCCGAAGGAGAGCAGCGCCACCTTGCCGCCCTCGCGCAGCACACGGCCGCGGCCTATCTCCAGAACCTCGCCGCGCTGCGGCAGCTCGATGCCGACACCCTCGCCGCGCGGATAGCGGAAGGAAATAGGCCCCTCGTCATAGGCCGCCGCCGTCGCCACCATGTGCCTCAGCTCCGCCTCGTCGCCGGCCGCCATCACAACGAAGCCGGGCAGGCAGGCGAGATAGGCCGTGTCGAAGCTGCCGGCATGGGTGGGGCCGTCGGCACCGACAAGCCCGGCGCGATCGATGGGAAAGCGCACCGGCAATCCCTGGATCGCGACGTCGTGCACCACCTGGTCGTAGGCGCGCTGCAGGAAGGTCGAATAGATGGCGCAGAAAGGCTTGTAGCCCTCGCTCGCCATGCCGGCGGCAAAGGTGACGGCGTGCTGCTCGGCGATGCCGACGTCGAACGTGCGGGCGGGATAGGCCTCGCCGAAGAGGTCGAGCCCGGTGCCGTCGGGCATCGCCGCCGTGATGCCGACGATGCGCTCGTCGTGGCGCGCCTCCTCGATCAGGCTCTCGGCGAAGACCCGGGTGTAGCTCGGCGCGTTGGCCTTGGGCTTCGCCTGCTTGCCGGTGACCACATCGAACTTGGCGACGCCGTGATACTTGTCGGCGGAGTTCTCGGCCGGCTCGTAGCCCTTGCCCTTGCGGGTGACGACATGGATCAGGACCGGACCCTGATGGGTGTCGCGGACATTCTTCAGCACCGGCAGGAGATGATCGAGATTGTGGCCGTCGACCGGCCCGACGTAGTAGAAGCCGAGCTCCTCGAACAACGTGCCGCCGGTCCAGAAGCCGCGCGCGTATTCCTCCGCCCGCGCGGCCTTTTCCTTGAGCTGGCGCGGCAGCGCCTTGGCGAGCTGCTTTGCGGCATCGCGCAGGGTCATGTAGGTGCGGCCGGAAACGAGGCGGGCCAGATAGGCGCTCATCGCGCCTACCGGCGGGGCAATCGACATGTCGTTGTCGTTGAGGATGACGATCAGCCGGGAATGCTGGGCGCCGGCGTTGTTCATCGCCTCATAGGCCATGCCGGCGGACATGGCACCGTCGCCGATGACGGCGATGATGTTGTTCTTGCGCCCCTCAAGATCGCGCGCCATGGCCATGCCGAGGCCGGCGGAAATCGAGGTCGAGGAATGGGCCGCGCCGAAGGGATCGTACTCGCTCTCAGAGCGCTTGGTGAAGCCCGACAGCCCCCCGCCCTGGCGCAGGGTGCGGATGCGGTCGCGCCGACCGGTCAGGATCTTGTGCGGGTAACACTGATGGCCGACGTCCCAGATCAGCCGGTCATCGGGCGTGTCGAAGACATAATGGAGCGCCGTGGTCAGCTCAACCACGCCAAGGCCCGCCCCCAGATGACCGCCGGTCACCGAGACGGCGTCGATCACCTCCGCCCGCAGTTCATCGGCGAACTGGCGCAGGTCGCGCTCCGGCAGAAGCCGCAAGTCGTGCGGGGTTACCACGGTGTCCAGAAGCGGGGTGTCGGGGCGTTTGTACACGAGGGCGGTCCCAGAGGTTCATCGCTTGGTTTCGGCACCGCTTGCGCGGATCTCGCCAAGGCGCTCAATACCACCATGACCATATAGTGCGCAAACATGCTGCTTGCAGGTGCCGGTCGTGCGACCGCACCGGTCGGCAGCGCCCGCGCGAGAATCGGCATCATGACGGCTGCACGCGAGAGCCTTGCCGTTATCGTCATGCAACCTTAAGTAATTCAAGCCCTGTCGAAAGTGATGATATTCCGGGAAAATCTCCGCCAACATCACCCCCAAGGGTGATGGACACAAGAGCAAAACCTACTAAACAGAGGTTGTGGTCGATGGGGCCACGTGCACAGTGATCGACTTGAGGCCGTGCCTGCGCACGGCCTCTTTTTTGCCGGCTACCCTTGCCTGCCCGGCCTTATGCGGCCAGGCGGGCCTTCGCGACGGGAGCGAAAGCGGGACTTACCCCTCCCGGATCTCCGTTCCCTCGATGACGATGCCGAAGCCTTCCAGGCCCACATAGTGACGCTGACGCGATGCCAGCAGCGTGATCGAGTTGACGCCGAGATCCTTGAGGATCTGCGCGCCGAGACCGACCTCGCGCCACTGCTCCTCGCGGGCCTGAGCCGACTGGTGCTCCTCGTCCTCGGCCGCCATCAGGTCGGTGCGCGCGCGCCGCGCCTGACGCGCAACACCGACGGAACCTTCCCGAAGATAGACCACCACGCCACGGCCGCGTGCGGCGAAATCGCGCATCACGTCGTCCATCACCCGCGTATCGCCGAAAACATCGTCGAGCACGGATTCCAGCTGCAGGCGGACCGGAACGTTGCGGCCGTCGAGAATGTCGCCATAGACGACGGCGACATGATGCATCGGGTCATAGGGCGTCGAATAGGTGACCGCATAGGCGGGACCGGCAATGGTCTCGACAGGCTGCTCGGCAACCCGCTCGACCAGCCGCTCCATGCGCTGCCGCCACGAGATGAGATCGGCGACGGACACCACCTTCAGCCCGTGCTCGGCGGCGAACGCGACCACCTGGTCGCCACGCTTGACGGTGCCGTCATCGTTGACGAGTTCGGAAATCACGCCGACTTCCGGCTGGCCGGCAAGACGACAGAGATCGACCGCGGCCTCGGTATGACCGGAGCGCATCAGCACCCCGCCCTCGCGCGCGACAAGCGGGAAGATGTGGCCCGGGCGGGCGAAATCGGCGGCCCCGGCGTTCGGGTTGGCAAGCCCGCGCACGGTGGAGCAACGCTCCTCGGCCGAGATGCCGGTGGTCAGGCCGTGGCGATAGTCGACCGAAATGGTGAAGGCCGTGGAGAGCGGCGCATCATTATCGGCAACCATCGGGTCGAGCCGCAGCCGCCGCGCTGCGTCGCGGGTCATCGGCGCGCAGACGATGCCGGAGGTGTGACGGACCATGAAAGCCATCTGCTCGGGCGTGATCAACGCGGCGGCGACAACAAGGTCGCCCTCGTTCTCACGGTCGTCATCATCCGTAACGACGAGCATCTCGCCGCGTTCGAATGCGCGGATCGCCTCCGCGACACGGGTCTGGGACATGTCCAATTCCTTGGATCCTTTCAAGCCGAGAAGGTCATTCGGGGTCACGGCGCCGCCAGTGGCGACCGCGATCCGTTCCGCGCTGTCGCGCGACACCCAGACGCCAGGATCGTTGCACAACGCCGTCACCGCCGCCGGCGACAGGCCGGCGCGCCGGGCAAAGGCCGAGCGGGTTTCCTTGTTGATCGTGAGCCAGGCATCCAGACGCATGCCGGCATTTTACCAACAGAAAATTCAGTGGCAATAAAAAATTCGATAAAATTCAGCAATACTGAAAATCAACCGACCTGACCACGGTGACGAAGATAGTGATCTGCGAGAATGCAGGCGACCATCGCCTCGCCAACCGGCACCGCGCGGATGCCAACGCACGGATCATGGCGGCCCTTTGTCCGCACATCGATTTCCTCGCCCGAGCGGGTCACCGACTTGCGCGGGGTGAGGATCGAGGATGTCGGCTTGACCGCGAAGCGCGCGACCACCGGCTCGCCGGAGGAAATGCCGCCGAGCACGCCGCCGGCATTGTTGGTCAGGAACACGGGCCGGCCGTCTGCACCGATGCGCATCTCGTCGGCGTTTTCCTCGCCGGTCAGCGTCGCCGCCTCGAATCCGTTGCCGATCTCCACGCCCTTGACCGCGTTGATCGACATCAAGGCGCTCGCGATGTCCTGGTCGAGCTTGCCGTAGATCGGCGCGCCGAGGCCGGCCGGCACGCCTTCGGCGACGATCTCGACAACCGCACCGACGGAGGAACCGTCCTTGCGGATCTGGTCCAGGTAGTCGGACCAGCGCGCCGCGGTGGTCGCATCCGGACAGAAGAACGGATTGTTGCCGATCTCGCTCCAGTCCCAGCGCGACCGGTCGACCTTGTGCGGGCCGATCTGGACCAGCGCACCGCGCAGGACGAGGCCGGGGATCACCTTGCGGGCGATCGCACCGGCCGCCACGCGCGCGGCCGTCTCGCGGGCCGACGAACGGCCGCCGCCGCGATAGTCGCGGATGCCGTATTTGGCGTCGTAGGTGAAATCCGCGTGGCCCGGCCGGTAGCTCTCGCGGATCTCGGAATAGTCCTTGGAGCGCTGGTCGGTGTTCTCGATCATCAACGAGATGGGCGTTCCGGTGGTGCGCTGCACGCCGTCATCGCCGCTCATGACGCCGGACAGGATGCGCACCGCGTCGGCCTCCCGGCGCTGGGTGGTGAACCGCGACTGGCCCGGCTTGCGCTTGTCGAGGAACGCCTGGATCCCGGCTTCGGAGATCTCGATCAGCGGCGGGCAACCGTCGATGACGCAGCCAAGCCCGGGACCGTGGCTCTCGCCCCAGGTCGTGACTCGAAAAAGGTGACCAAAGGTGTTGTGCGACATCGGCTTCGTCCGGGCGGGGGTTCGCGACTGCAGTC
Source organism: Stappia sp. (assembly GCF_965276915.1). GTDB lineage: Bacteria > Pseudomonadota > Alphaproteobacteria > Rhizobiales > Stappiaceae > Stappia. The sequence goes on along the minus strand of NZ_OZ255709.1, from coordinate 1,897,008 downwards.
TTGCACAGGTCTTCTAGTTCGGCCTGCGCCGCAGGGAAACCGTAAAAAGAGCCCCGGCGTAGCTCAAACCGAGGGCGGGGCGGTGGGCGCAGCGGAAGACGCCGCGGCAAGCCGGGCCTTGAAATCGACGGCGGCGCGCGCGAAGCCTCCCCCCGCCCCGTCGATGAAGTGAATGTGCCGGCTCTGCTCGATGCTGAAGACGAGGCACGTCATCAGCGCCGAATGCGAGACATGCATGCCGTAGACAAGCCGCCCGTCCGCCTCGCCGCTGGCAAGATATTCCGAAAGTGCGGCCGTCTCGCCGGCATCGAGATCGAGGACCAGGCGCAGCGTGTCGTCGAACTTGCGGAAATCGGTGTTCAGGGAGACTTCGCGCAGATACTTGCGCGGCTCGAACGGGCCAAGCCGTTGGCCTGTGACGACGCCGAAGACGAAGGCAAGCGAGGCGAGAAACCCGGAAAGATAGATCCGCCATGTACCGCGCCGCCAACCGACCATGCGCGCCTCCATCCTGAGACCCGACGGGGGGAAACGGAACTTCAGCGAGCTTCGGCGAACCGGCGCGCTGGCGGGATCGGATGCGGCCAGGTCGATACCGAGCAGCGAGCGCAGGTCGAAAAGCAAGTGCTTCAGGTCCTCCACGCGGCCGCTCGCCGGACGCAGGATCAAGGTCACCATGCGGCCGCGCTCGGCCGGCAGCGCCTCCCAGCGGCAGGAAAGTCCGTCGAGCGGAGCCGGACCGGCGGCGCTGCTCTCCGCGAGGCGATAGGGAGCGACGCGGGTTTCGTCCTTGAGGATCGTGTCGGCCAGTTCGATGCCGCCGCCGGAAAACATGGCGAGGTTGTTGCCGAGGCTCAGTTCGAACTTCGCGACACGCAGGTCGGCACCCTGCCGCCTGAGATCGCGCGCCGGGATCGCGGCAACGCGCAGGTCGAGCCCGGCAGTCTCCCGCGCCATGACCCGAACGCGGACGAGGGCCTCCGACGCCGCCTCGGCAAGCGATGGCGGCACCGCGGCCATCGCCCCGTCGCCGCCGAAGACGAAAGGAAGATCGGCACGCCCGGCCGCGTTCAGCACCGCCGTGACGACGGCCGCTGCAACCATGTTGACGGTCTTGTACTGTCCCGCCGCGACCGCGTCGCGCGAGCGCACGATGTCCGCGACCAGCAACGTCCAGTCGTCCGGCAACGGCGCGAAGGCCTCCGCCTCGCTGACCCGTCCAAAATCGCTGAAGACCGGCAGGCCTTCGTAAAAGCCCTCGGTTCCCTCGGTCATTTCCGCCATCGAAACGCCATCCTTGGCCCCTACCAACGACCCCCGTTCGACCGTGACGATCCACGCGCCGGCCGCAGTCCTCAAGAGCCTATACGGCTTCGACGCGGGGATGGTTGCGCAAAGTCGTGTCGAACACACGTTAGTGACAGCATATCCTGCCCGCGCCACGACGCCTCAACCTCTTGACGCCGACGCGCAGGTTTTGTTCGATCCTGCCCGATCGCCAAGCGGGCGGGGCCACGGAGACGAGAATGAAGCGCATCCTTTCGAAGACACTGGCGAAGACCCCTGCAAAGATGCTGGGTATCCTGGCGCTCGCCGCGCTGGCATCCGGTGCCGCCTGGGCCGGCGAGGTCGAGGCAACGATCGTCGAGATCCAGCCGGACACCGGCAAGCTCGTCCTGTCGGACGGCACCAGCTACGAGATTCCGGTCGACTTTTTCGTCGACGACCTGAAGTCCGGCATGCGCGTACTCGTCTTCTTCGACGAGGGCGGCAGCGCCAAGACGCTCACCGACGTCCAGATCCTCAACTGAACGAAGCCGTCCCGGCCGACGCAGCGGCGGCGACACCGTCCGCTCGCGCCCCCGGTCACGGCCTCAGACCCAGTCGACCTCGCTGCCGGTCCATACCAGCATGCGGTCCTGCGGGATGTCCAATCCGGGAATATCCTGGTTCGGAAGCGATCGCAGGCGCCCCTGCAGGACACGCATGACGCCGCCATGCGAGATGACGACGGACGGGCGCGTCAGGGTTGCGAGCCAGGCATCGATGCGGCTCGACAGCATCCGGTAGCTCTCGCCCTCGGGCGGCACGAAACCCCATTTGTCGGCCTTGCGCGCCGCCGCCAGTTCCGGCGTGCGCTCGGCAAGCTCGGGGATCGTGTAGCCTTCCCAGGCGCCGAACGTGATCTCCAGAAGCCGCTCGTCACGCTGGCAGGTATCCGCTTCGACGCCGAGCTCGCCGCAAATCAGTTCCATCGTCTCCACCGCCCGCGACAGGGGGGAGACGAAATAGGAAAGCCCGTTCTTGTCGATGCCCTTGTCGGCGAAGTAGTCGCGCAGGGCCGCACCGTTGCGGCGCGCCTGGATGCGACCCGTGTCGTTGAGCGGGATATCCCGCCGCCCCTGCATGCGTCCTTCCGCGTTCCAGTCGGTCTGGCCGTGACGGATGAAGACCATGAACGGGGGGACAAGACGCGCAATGCCCGTGTCGGCGCTGCTCATCGAACCTCCATCACACAAACGATCCGTCACCCGCGTGGCCGCAAGCCACCCGGGTCACAGGATCTGAAAACCGGGAAAATTGCGGTCGGATCAGTCCTTCACCACGGTGGTGATGTCCGGCGCGTCGACGGCCTTCATGCCGACGATATGGTAGCCGCTGTCGACATGCTGGATCTCGCCGGTGATGCCGCGCCCGAGGTCGGACAGCAGGAACATGGCGGCATCGCCCACTTCCTCGATGGTCACGGTGCGGCGCAGGGGCGCGTTGTACTCGTTCCACTTGAGGATATAGCGGAAATCGCCGATGCCGGATGCGGCAAGCGTCTTGATCGGCCCGGCGGAGATCGCGTTGACCCGGATCCGCTTCTTGCCGAGATCGGCGGCGAGGTAGCGCACGCTTGCCTCGAGCGCTGCCTTGGCGACGCCCATCACGTTGTAATGCGGCATCACCTTCTCGGCGCCGTAATAGGTGAGCGTCAGCATCGAGCCGCCATCGGTCATCAGCTTCTCGGCGCGCTGCGCGACGGAGGTGAACGAATAGCAGGAGATCTGCATCGTGTTGCGGAAGTTCTCCGGGGACGTGTCGACATAGCGCCCGGTCAGTTCGTCCTTGTCGGAAAAGGCGACCGCGTGGACGAGAAAATCGATCTTGCCCCAGGTCTTGGCGAGGCCGTCGAACACCGCGTCGATCGAGGCCTCGTCCATCACGTCGCAATGGCCGGCCACGGTGGCACCCAGTTCAGCAGCCAGGGGCTCGACCCGCTTGCGCAATGCATCTCCCTGATAAGTCAGTGCGATTTCCGCGCCCGCATCGGCGAGCGCCTTGGCGATCCCCCAAGCGATGGACCGATTGTTCGCGACGCCCAAGATAAGCCCGCGCTTTCCAGCCATCAGTCCCTGTGTCATCGCCATGCTGTGTCTCCTGCACGCCAAAAATCGCGGATGATTTCGGCCGAACCCGACCCGCGTATCCGCGCCCGAACCACAACCGCCGGCCGGGACGGGTTCGTATGGCACAGCCCCCTAGCCGCTTCAAGCCACTGACAGGTCTCCCGCACGGATCGACCGACGGGGAAAATGTGATATGCGTGACCGTCGAATTTTGCTCCCTCAGATGCCAGACGCCGGTCCCGCCGCCATGCCCGACACCGCACTCCTCGCCCCCCTCGTCGACATCGTCGGCGCCCGCAACGCGCTCACCGCCCCGTCCGACACCGCGCCCTACCTGCGCGAGTGGCGCGACCTTTATGTCGGCAAGACCCCTGTCGTGCTGCGGCCGGGCAGCCGGGACGAGGTTGCCGCGATCCTCTCCCATGCCGATGCGAACGGCCTGAAGATCGTTCCGCAAGGGGGCAATACGGGTCTCGTCGGCGGGCAGATACCCGATGATTCCGCTACGGAAATCGTCCTCAGCCTGGGCCGCCTGAACCGCATCCGCGAGACCGATGCGGAGGGCTTCTCGATGACCGTCGAGGCCGGCTGCACGCTGCAGGCAATCCACGACGCGGCTGCGGAAGCCGACCGCTTCTTCCCGCTCACGCTCGGCTCCCAGGGCTCCTGCCAGATCGGCGGCAACATCGCCACCAATGCCGGAGGCACCGCCGTGCTCGCCTATGGAAACACCCGCGACCTGGTTCTCGGACTGGAAGTGGTGCTGCCGGACGGGCGTGTCGTGGAGGGGCTGAGAGGGCTGCGGAAAGACAATACCGGTTACGATCTGAAACAATTATTTATCGGTTCGGAAGGCACGCTCGGCATCGTCACGGCCGCTGTCCTCAAGCTTTTCCCCAGGCCGCGCGCCCAGGACGTCGCCTTTGCGGGAATCGCTTCGCCGCAGGACGCACTGTCGCTGTTTTCCCGGGCGCGGGCCCGTGCCGGCGCGATGCTCACGGGCTTCGAGTTGATGCCGCGCGTCGGGCTTGAGTTTTCGGTCCGTCACCTGGCAGGCGCGCGCGATCCGCTGCAGGCGCCCTCCCCCTGGTATGTCCTGATGGAACTGTCCTCGGGTACGGAAGAGGACGGCAGCGAGACCCCGACGCGGACGCTGATGGAAACCATCCTCGGCGAGGCCTACGAGGCAGGCCTGGTGGAAGATGCAGCGCTTGCCGGTTCGGTGGCGCAGTCGGCCGCTTTCTGGCACCTGCGCCACGGCATGTCGGAGGTGCAGCGCGAGGAAGGCGGGTCGATCAAGCACGACGTCTCCGTGCCTGTCGCAAGCGTTCCGGCCTTTCTCAAGGAGGCGATCGCCGCGGTCGAGGCTCTGGTGCCTGGCTGCAGGCCCGTGCCCTTCGGCCACATGGGCGACGGCAATATCCATTTCAATGTCAGCCAGCCGTTAGGCGCCGACAAGGCCGCCTTCCTGGCGGGCTGGGACGAGATGAACGCGGTCGTCCACGGGATCGTGCTGAAGTTCGGAGGCTCGATCTCGGCCGAACACGGCATCGGCCGTCTGAAGCGCGATCTGCTCGCCGACGTCAAGAGCCCGGTGGAGCTTGAGTTGATGCGCCGCATCAAGGCCGCCTTCGACCCGAACAACACGCTCAATCCGGGACGCGTCTTATAGCGGCCAGGGTCAGAAAAGGTCGAGTTGGTCCGCGTCCGGCCTGGCGCTGCCGGCGGCCCGGCGCGTTGCCCGGCTCGTCCCGTCCGCCGGGGCCTGCGTGTCCGTCTTGGCGGGCGCGCCTGGCGCCGTGGCGGCCACCGGCACCGTCAGCGCCGGGTCGTCCTCGCGTGCCGAGTTGACCCGCCCGGAGACCGGTACCGCCTCGAACAGATCACCGGCGGCCGGGCGCAGCAGGGTCAGCGCCTCCTTCAGCGGCGTGCCCCCGACGTCGAGCCAGGTATCGAAATCCTCGGGCGCGACAACGACCGGCATGCGGTGGTGGATCGGTGCGAGCGCAGCGTTTGCCGGAACGGTAAGAAGGGCCCCGGTCTCGATCTCGCCGCCATCGGGATCGCACCATTCCTCCCAGAGACCGGCGAGGGCGACAATGCCGCCGTCGCGCGGGCGAATGAAATAGGGCGTCTTGTCGCCCGTTTCCGGGCGGTGCCACTCATAGTAGCCGGAGGCCGGCACGAGGCAGCGACGATGGCGGATGGCCGCGCGAAAGGACGGCTTGTCCGCCGCCGTCTCCGCACGTGCATTGATCAGCAGCGAGAAGGCTGCCGGGTCCTTGACCCACCCGGGCACAAGACCCCAGCGCACCAGCGCGAAGCGGCGCTCGCCATGGGAGAGGCGCACGGTCGCGATCGGCTGCGTCGGCGCGATGTTGTAGCGCGGCGGAAAGTCCGCACCTGGCGCATCGCCGCGATATCCGAACAGCGCGCTGACCTCGGCCGAGCTCTGCTTGAGCGCGAAACGTCCGCACATGGCCGCCCTCCTTGTGTCCCCGGAATTGCTCCTGCCCGTTGGTATCGCATTCCGTGAATTAGGCAAATTGAAACCCGATGACGATAGATTCGCCATGAACTGTCCGGAAAGGCGGCACATGAGCTTGGCGGAAATGATCTTGGGCGAGGGAGATTTGTCGGCTGACAGGCTTGTCGCCGCCAATATCAATCCGCACACCGGTCTCGCCACCGATTATCTGAACCATTTCAACGAAGTGGTGATGATGCTCGAGATGCTTCCGGCGATGCCCGAATGCGCCGAGGAAGTGCTGGAGTGGCAGCCGCTCAGCTACGAGCAGCATTTCGAAGCCTCCAATTTCGCCGAGAAGAACCTCGCCATCAAGGCGTTCCACGCCGCCCCCGCCGCCGTCCGGCGCGCGTTGCGCGACGTCGTTACGACGCTCAACACCGCGGTCTGCGAGAAACAGGGCCGGCTGCGCGACGCAGCGGAGATCGCTCCGCTCGCCGATGCGATCGCCCGCGAAACGGCGGACGAGATCAAGCCCCTTATCGCAACGGCAAGCGGCATCATCCACGGCCATCTCGACCCGGCGGAAACCGTCGAAACCGATTCGCAGGCCGAGATCGACGCACTCTTCGCCTGACCGGCCTGCTCCAGCCAGGGTCGCGACAAGCCGCTTGCCCCGCCCGCCCGGCGTGGCATTCTCGCCAACCATGAACGACGCGCCGCCTCCCCCTGCCCCTCCCCCTCATCCCCGCCTTGGCGTCAGCGTGCTGATCCTCGACAGGAATCGCGTTCTGCTGGTCCGGCGCGGCAAGCAGCCCTTTCGCGGCCACTGGAGCCTGCCGGGCGGGTCCGTCGAGTTTGGCGAGAGCCTGCGCGAGGCGGCCCGGCGCGAGCTGGCCGAGGAGACCGGGCTTGGCGCCGAGATCGAGCCCCGGCCGGTGGAACTGGTCGAGGCGATCAGCACCTCCGAAGCGGAGAACGGCGGGCATCACTTCGTCATCGCCGTGTTCAGGGGAACAGCGCGCGACGGCATCCCCGTTGCCGGCGATGACGCGGAGGCCGCCGCCTTTGTCGGGCTTGCCGAACTGGAGGGATTGACGATGACACCGGGAACCGCGGCACGGATCCTGCGTCTCGCGGCGGCCCGGGAAAGATGACGCGCGACCAGTCACTGCCGGCAGCACGTGCAGCGCTTGCCACAATGGCTTGCGCAACCTGCCCGGCCGACGCATCTTGCCGGGCATGACGCCGCGCTTCCCGTTCCCCCTTCCGGCTTCCCGCCGCTTCGCGCCTCTCCTGTGCCGCGCTGTGCTCGCCACTGCCTTGCTGATGTCGGGGCAGGCGCTGGCCCAGGATGCCGCGCGGGGGGAAGATCCCCCCTATGAGGCGGACCTGATGCGGCTCTCCGAGATTCTCGGCGCCCTGCATTACCTGCGCCCGTTGTGCGGATCGTCCGACGGCAGCCTGTGGCGCGACCAGATGCAATCCCTGCTCGATGCGGAAGTGCAGGACGATGAACGCGAGCGGCGGTTCATCGAACGTTTCAACCAGGGATATCGAGGTTTTTCATCGGTTTACCGGCGGTGCACGCCGGCGGCGCAAGAAGCGTTGGCCCGCTATATCGACGAGGGCGGCGCTTTGATCCGCAACGTCACCACCCGCTACAATCGCTGATCGGATACTTTCGCAGCGTTAACCATATTCGCGGGAATTTAGCGAAGATTTTAAGCTTTTCTTTACGGTTCCCGCCCGACTCACGCACAGTAGCCGCCAAAGGACATACCGGAATCCAGCTTCCGGCAGGCACAGGCGGGTCAACCATGCAAGACACAGAGAACACCGATCTCGAGTTCGACGAGGGTCCGGTCACCGACCAGGACATCCGCCGGATGGCGCTCGGCTACATCGATGATGCCTTTGCGGAAGCCGTCGCCGACGGCATCGATTCGGCTGCCGTTGCCCATGCGGCCCTGTTCACCGCATTCGCCGATCTCGTCGCCTCGTTTGGCGAGGAAGCCGTTGCCCAGCTCGCCGAAGGGCTGCCGGAGCGGGTGCGGCGCGGCGATTACACGATCTTCAAGCCGATGCACTGAACCGGTCGACAAGACGAATGCCGGGTTCGGATGACTAGCCGAGCATGTAGTGGTGCAGGAAGATGGCGATGCCGAAGGCGATCAGCGCGGCCCCCGCGCCCCGGTTGATCCACAACAGCCAGGTGTCGTTCATCTGCAGGCGCAGCCGCGAGACCAGCGCCGAAAGCATTACCCACCAGGAGACCGCGCCGGTCAGGACGCCGGCGACGAGCATCGCCGCCCCTACATAGTCACCCGGGTCCGGCGCCCATTTCCCCAGACTTCCGAAGATCGCAAGAAATCCCAGCACCACGCCGGGATTGGTCGCCGTCATGACGAAACCCGTGGCAATCCCCGACATCAGGCTCGGCGACGGCTCCTCGTCGTTTTCCAAGTGCGGCCGGCTCAACAGGATGCGGATCCCGAAGACGATAACCAGCAGCCCGCCGACCGTCTGGATGATGGCACTGTTCTCGTCGACAAAATCCGACACGGCGGTGACGCCGAAGGCCGCGAAGCTCGCGTAAAGGCCATCGGCGAGCACCGCGCCGAGGCCGGCGCAGAACCCGGCAAGAAAGCCCGACCGCAAGGCCCGCTGTATGGCGGCAATGTTGATCGGCCCGACCGGCGCGCTGGTCGCCAGCCCGACCCCCAGACCTACCAGGAAGAAGAACGGTTCCTGCAAAGACGTTCGTCCCCGTCGTCTGTTCCCGCGCCTCCACGCGGGCGCTCCCTGCCGCCCATCCCTAGCGACCGCCTTGCGCAAGCTCAACCGCACAATCGGATTTTTTGCCCGTTCCGACCGGGGGCGCCTCTCGCGATCCTGTGATTTCAACACGCCGCGGCGTGGTATAGGGTCCACGCATCAGCCTGAACCGGGACCCGAAAGGATTGCCATGCTACCGGTCCGCCCCCTTGCCGTCGCCCTCGGACTGCTTTCCGCCACCTGCGCCCTGCCTGCCGGCGCCGCGAGCGTGCAGACCGAACGGATCCAGGTCCAGCCGACCGAGGAGGCCGTCGAAACGCAGAAAATCCCGGCCGAGGACCTGGCGCCCCAAGAGCCTTTTGCCGAACCGGGCACGGCGGCCTCGGGCGCCTATGGCGCGCAGCCTGTCCACCTGCCGGAAGTGTTCTACGGGGATGCGGACCTGCCCGGGGCGGTCGCCCGCACCCGCGCCCAGTTGCTCGAAGCCGCCCATGCCGGCGACCTGGAGCGGCTGCGCATGGTGCTGGAGGGCAACGAGATGATGCCCACCCTCACCTTCGGGGAGATGACCGATCCGATCGAGTATCTGAAATCGGCATCCGGCGACCCGGAGGGGCTGGAAATCCTCGCGATCCTGACGGAGCTCCTCGAAACCGGCTATGTTCATGCCGACAAGGGCACGGCGCAGGAAATGTATATCTGGCCCTATTTCGCGCGCATGCCGCTCGCCCGGCTGAGCAACGAGCAGAAGGTGGAAATGTATCGCATCGTCACCTCCGGCGATCTTGCCGAAATGGAGACGACCGGCGCCTGGACGTTCTACCGGGTGGGCATAGGTCCGGACGGAACGCTGCATTACTTCGTCGCAGGAGACTGATCGGGAGACGACATCATGGCCAATCCGGCCCCGGGCTTCGCACGTCATCCGGACCACAAGATCACTCTGCACCGGTCCGATGAACGCATCCGCGTCAGCATCAACGGCATCCCCCTGGCGGAGAGCCGCAACAGCGTGATCCTGCGCGAGAGCGGCTATCCACCGGTCCACTACCTGCCCAAGGCGGACATCCGCACGGACTGGCTGGTGCGCTCCGCCCACTCCACTCGCTGCCCGTTCAAGGGCGAGGCGACCTACTGGAATGTCGATGCCCCCGACAGCGAGGTGGAGAACGCAGGGTGGAGCTACGAGACCCCCTATGACGAGGTCGCGGAGATCGCCGGGCATATCGCCTTTTATACCGATCGCGTCGACGTCACGGTCGGCGGCGACGGTTAGGGTCGGGACCGGAGAGACGAGCCGGTCCGTCGCCCCTACTGGCGGGTCATCACCACGAAATCGGTGCCCAGTCCCGAATGCAGGCGGAACGGACGGTCGGTGACCATCAGCGAGGAGCCGGACGCAAGGTTTGCCTCGACGAAGGAACGGGCGTCGTCGCTCCATTCGAAGCGGTCGAGCACGCTGGCCGGGGTGACGCCTTCGGCGGCATCCGCGACAACGCTCATCCAGCGCGACGTCTCGCCCTGTCCGACACCGCCGATGACCGTGAAGAGATGGGTGCCGAGCGGCGCATCCGGATCCTTCAGCACCACATTGGCGGAGAACACTTCCCTGAACTTGCGCCGGACATAGAGCCGGCCGGTCGCCGGCCCCGGTTCGCCGGCTTCGGCATAGAGCGCCTTGAGAACGACGTCCGTCGGCTCCCCGGTGACGGGAAGCTCGGCTCCCTCCTGGAACAGGCGGATCGCGGCCCGCGTCTTGCGTCCGATCACGCCATCCACCGGACCGGGTTCGTAGCCGAGCCGGTCAAGCACACGCTGCAGGTCGCGCAAGCGCTCCTGCGGGCTTGTCCGGGTGACGAGGATGCGCAGCGGCTCGCGCGGCAATTCCAGCGCCGCCTCGGGCATCCCGATCGCCCCGACCGTGTCGGACGCGCTGTCCTCGACGGGCCCGGGAAGCGCGGGACGCAGGCCGACCTCGAGGCTCGCCACCGTCGTCTCGGGCAGGCGCAGGGCCGGCAGGGAGGCGTGAACGATTTCGCTCGGGCGGGTCTTCTCGCGCGTGACGATGACATGACCGCCCCGGCCCGTCATGGCGAAGAGTTCCTTGGCGAAGCCGCGCGGCAGGCGGACACAGCCATGCGAGGCGGGATAGTTGGGCACGCGCCCCTCGTGCAGGGCGATGCCGGACCATGTCAGCCGCTGCATGTACGGCATCGGCGCGTTGTCGTAGATGTTGGAGAAATGCCGCCGGCGCTTTTCCAGAATGCTGAAGACGCCGGTGGGCGTGCCATAGCCGGCCTTGCCCGACGAGATCCTGGTGGTTTCCACGAGGCGGGTGCCGCGATAGACCTCCAACTGCTGGTCGGAGAGCGAAACAAGGATCTGCAGCGGCGCTTCGGACAGGGCATCCTGACCGCCGATGCTCGCAACGCCACCGGCGACAGGCGTCATCGCCTTGCCGTCCCGCGCGTTCGCCGGCAGCGCGCCCAGCGCCAGCAGGGCCGCGACGGCAACAGCCGTCACCTGTCCGGCAAAAACGCCCTTCGACGTGCCACCCATGGTCTTCAAAGTCTCGATCATCCGCCCAACCTTCACCCTTGGATTTCTACGGCGCGACTGCATTTAACCGCAAAGCCGTGAATCCGACGTTAGTTTCGACAAGGTTTGGGCTTGTTTGACTCAAATTGCCGTGATGGCGGTCACAAAGGGCACGGTTGGAGACTGCAACCGATTCGCCCTTGTCCACACAAAACCTCTTGCAAACGCAAAATATCCTTGCTTCGCGCGGTCATTTCCCGATTGCGACTCAGGTCACGATTCGGAATCTTTTAACCAAGACGGCTTTCCCGGCCGAAAGCACACAAGACAAGACGACCAGAAACGCCACCCGGACAACGGGCCGGCGAAGGAGATTGCCGTGTTCAAACCGCAGAATGGCGTGGAGCGCAAGAGCCCGAACCTCTTCACCGACATCACCGAGATCCGCATGTCGGATTGTCCTGTCGAGGCCGACGCCCTGCCGGTGGTGAACCGCCTGCTCCAGCACCATCCCTGCTTCCGCAACATCAGCGAGACCTTCGAGGCCGGACTTTTCGACATCGTCGAAATGAACTTCATCGAATGCAATCCGGCGCAGGAGCGTGCGTTGCGCGAGCTGGTGCATCTTCTGTCGCGCCGGATTCTCGACATCTTCGAGGCTTCGCTCCTGATGAAGCAACTGTCGCTGGAAGACGGCTCCGCGAAACTGACCAGCACGCAGCTGGCAGCCTTCATCGAGACCGCCCGCGAGGAGGCACAGATCCAGTGCCTCGACATCAACGAGCTGCGGCCGGCTTCCGAGGACCTTGCCTATGCGGCGGTGCTGAGAAGCATCTTCGACGAGTTGCGGGCTTATCTCGGCCTGCCGACGCTCGACCTCGAATTCCTGATCGGAGACATCAAGGCCTGCATGGACCTCGTCGTCCAGCGCCACGTCTGGCGGCGGATCCGCATCGAGACCGAAACCCATCGCCGCGTCGGCGAGCAGATCGAATCGCTGTTGGCGCTGGCGAACGATGCCGGCCAGAGCCGTATTCCCCGCCTCTTCACGATCCGGCCGATCCCGGCCAGTGCCCGCATCGCCAGCATCTCCGCGGCCCTTGGCGGCTCACGCGGCTCACTGCCAAGCCCTGCCTGACCTTGCTCCCACACGCCCTATCCAAGCCCGCCAGGCCCCTCTCCGCGCGAAAAGGTCCCGCCCGCAAGGCGGGCCTTCTTTTTTTGCCGGCCGCCGTTCCTCAGCCCTCCGGCCCGGTCACCGGTTCCAGCCCGCACCAGTCGGCGATGAACAGCGCGATGGCGCCGGTCACCCGCCGGATCGAGGCAAGGCTGACGCGCTCGTCGAACCCATGCACGCTCTCCGAGAGGGGTCCGTAGACCAGGCAGGGCATGCCGGCATAGATGACGAAGACCCGTGCATCGAGATAGGCTGGCGAAACAAAGCTCGAAAGCGCGCTGCCGGCGGCAAGCCCGTGCGCGCGGGCAAGGGCCGCCTCCGCCTCGCTCCCCTCCTCCAGTACATAGCCGCGGGCGAAGAAGCCGTTCCACGTGACTTTCGGCGGCCGGTTGCCGAGAAAGGCGTCATCGGCCAGAACGTTCGCCAGATGCGCCTCGATCTCGCGCGCCCGCGCGGCGGGATCGTCGCCCGGATAGATGGCGATGCGACAGGAAAGCCGGCACCAGGCCGGCACGGACGAGGCCCAGTCGCCACCCTCGATCCTGCCGACGTTGAAGTTGATCGGATGGTCGAGTTCGGCAAAATGGGGATGCCCGGATTTTTCCGCGTTCCAGGCCTCCGCAAGCTCCTTCAGTGCAGCGATGACCCGGTAACCCGCCTCGATGGCATTGGCGCCGGAACCGGCCTCGCGCACATGCACGGGATGGCCGGCGACATCGACGTCGAACCAGAGCACGCCGACATTGGCGCGCACCAGCCGTTCATCGACCGGTTCGGGAATGATCGCGGCATCGGCCGTGTAGCCCTCGACGAGGCAGGCGAGCGCGCCATTGCCGGTGCATTCCTCCTCGACGACGCTCTGGAAATGCACCCGGGCCGCCGGCTGGAAGCCCAGGCGGCGCAGCGCGTCGAGGGCGAAAAGATTTGCGGCAATACCAGCCTTCATGTCGCCGCCGCCGCGACCGTAGAGCCAGTCGCCGACGCGCCTGGGCACGAAGGGCGGCGAGACCTCCCACATCTCGGGCGGCCCCTCCGGCACCACGTCCATATGTCCGTTGAGGATCAGCGAGCGCCCTGTCTCGCGGTGCGGGCGGTGCGTTGCGACCACATTGACGGCCTGTGCGTAGTCGACGCCAACCACTGGCGAGAAACCCGGATGGTCGTGGATCCTTTCAATGTCGATCGTGAAGCTGTCGACCGCATAGCCGCGCCGTTCCAGCTCGCCGGCGATGAAATCCTGGGCCGGTTTTTCCGCCCCGCGCAGCGAGGGAAAGCGGATCAGGGCTTCGGTGAAGGCGATCTGATCCTCGAAGCCTTCATCGACCGCGCCCAGAATGTCGCGGGCAAGAGTGGCGTCCGGCATCATGACCTCGCTTCAGGATAGCTCGTTCCGGAAGTTTCCCGCTCAGGACGACATCGAACGCATCGGACGTTCCAGGTTCCCTGTGCCACGGGACGGATTGATCGCATGAACGGCAACGCCGTCACTGCCCAGTTCGTACAGGATATCCGGCTCCACGACACGCCAGCGCGCGCAAGGGCCTTCAAGCGGCTCGGACGCGAAGGCACGGCCGCCGTGATCGAGGCAGTCGGAGAGATAGAGCGAGGGCGCACGGCCGTCATCGGCGAAGCGGAAGGCGAAGATGCGCTCGCCGTCGCTGAAAGCACAGGTCAGGCGGAGCGGCTCGCCGCGTGTGCCGCGCCGTCCGGCGATCTCGAGCAACCGGGCGAGCGTTGCGTCGAGCGCGGCTTTCGGATCCGTATCGAGACCGTTGCTCAGCAGCAGCAGGAAGAAGAGCTCCGAATCGGTCGTGCCGCGCCGCGTGGCGTAGAACTCGTCGGCAATGCAGGCTTCCATGTCCCGGCGCAGGGCGGCGAAGTTGCCGATGCAGCCATTGTGCATGAAAGCCCAGCGCCCATGGGCGAACGGGTGGCAATTGTCGCGGGAGGCAGCGCCCGTCGTCGCCGCCCGCACATGGGCAAGGAAGAGCCGGGAGCGCACCAGCCGGCAGACACTCGGCAGGTTGGTGTCGGCCCAGGCCGGCAGCACGTCCTTGAACAGGCCTGGCTCGGGCAGGTGGCCGTACCAGGCGATGCCGAAGCCGTCGCCATTGACGCGCAGTTTCGCCTCCTGCGCATCCTGGCTCTGCACGAGCAGCGAGTGGCGCGGGCGGGCGATGATGTTTTCCAGCGGAATTTCGGCACCGAGATAGGCAGCCAGACGGCACATGGCGGAACGACCTGAAAGCGCTGGGCCGGAGCGACCGGCGGAGCGGATCGAAGACATCACATGCTAATGCGCAACTCGTAACAAAGCGTGTCGAATTTTCGGCAGATGAACGATTCAACGGGAACTTGTCCCAAGACCTTCCTACATATCGACCATCTCTGCCGCCGCCGGCCGCCTCGCCAGGGGCCAGCCTGCCGATATGGCCGCCGCCCTCCCGACTGCCCCTTGCCGGAACCTTGTTGACCCGTAAGATCCGGCCTATGTCGCCATGAGCGGGGCGGGACGATGGCGAGTCGCGCCACGCACACGCCGCCGCTTGTCTCGAGGACCGAAATGAACATGACCGGCATCAGCGAGAATTCCGCGACCACGCAGGACGCGACACAGGCCGCCGCGAGGCTCGACTGGCGCGGCCTTGTCCGTGTCGGCGGGCCGGATGCACACGGCTTCCTGCAGAACCTCCTGACCTGCGACCTCGACAAGGTCGATGCGACGACCGGCGGCTACGGCGCGCTGTTGACGCCGCAGGGCAAGATCCTGTTCGATTTCCTGATCGTCGGCCACGGGGACGGCTACCTGATCGAGGCAAACCGGGAGCAGATCGCCGACCTTGCAAAGCGGCTCGGTTTCTACCGGCTGCGCGCCAAGGTGGAGATCGAGGATGTCTCCGGCGAACGGGGCGTGCTTGCCGCCTGGGGCGAGAAGCCGGAGGCGGCGGACGCAATCGTCATGGCCGATCCGCGCTTTGCCGGTTTCGGCTGGCGCGTCTATGCCCCTGCCGCAGGGTCGACTGGTGGGCCGGTTGGCGGGCCGGCTGGCGGGCTCGACGGCTTTTCCGACGCGCCGGCTTCCGCCTATCACGCGCGGCGCGTGGCGCTCGGCCTGCCGGAGGCGCCGTTCGATTTCACACCCGGCGACAGTTTCCCGCACGACGCGGACATGGACGACCTCAACGGCGTTGCCTTCGACAAGGGCTGTTTCGTCGGCCAGGAGGTCGTCAGCCGGATGCAGCATCGCGGCACCGCCCGGCGCCGCATCGTCAAGGCAAGCGCCGAAACCGCCCTGCCCGAAACCGGAACGGAGATCCTCGCCGACGGCAAGCCGGCCGGAACCCTGGGCAGCGTCGCCGGCACCCAGGGCCTGGCGCTGGTACGGCTCGACCGCATCGCCGGCGCGCTCGCGCGGGGCGCCGATGTCACGGCGGACGGCATTCTCCTCACCTTCGCCCTGCCTGAGTTCGCGCGCTTCACCTGGCCGCAGCAAACGGGCGGCGGCGAGGACGACGCGTGAGGGAGCCGCTCCCATGAGCCGCGGGCCGAAAAAAACGGCGTCCGAGCCGCGCGCCTGGCAGCGCATGCTGTCGGGCCGCCGCCTTGACCTGCTCGACCCCTCCCCGCTCGATGTCGAGATCGAGGACATCGCCCACGGACTTGCCCGGGTGGCACGCTGGAACGGCCAGACCGTCGGCGACCATGCCTTTTCCGTCGCCGAGCACTCGCTGCTTGTGGAAAAACTGGCGCGGCGGCTGCAACCAGGCCTGAGTGCCGACGAGCGGCTTTGCGTGCTGCTGCACGACGCGCCTGAATACGTCATCGGCGACATGATCTCACCGTTCAAGGCGGTGATGGGCGGCAACTACAAGGAGATCGAGGCGCGCCTTCAGGCGGCGATCCATCTCCGCTTCGCCCTGCCCGCGATCATTCCCGAAAAGACCCGCGTGCTGACCAAGAAAGCGGACACCGTCGCGGCCTATTTCGAGGCGGTGGAACTGGCCGGTTTCGACGACGGGGAAGCGGCGCGGATCTTCGGCCAGCCCGGCGGCCTCGTTCCCGCCAGCGGACAGTCCCCGAGGCTCGGATTGACCGCGCTGCCGGCGGCGAAGGCGCAACTGCTTTTCCTGAAGCGTTTCGAGGAAATCGAGGCGGCACGGCGCGCCTGCTCATCAGCGCGGTGACAGGCGCTGCCTGCTGCCCTAGATAAGGACAAGGGCGAGTCGCGCTCCGGGACGCATCCGGGAGCCGCGGCACCGATCAAATCGCAGGAGGGGCAATGATCACCGTGTGTTCGCTGGCGCGTCTGTCGGAAACCGTCGAGCGCACCGGCGCCCGTCGCCTGGTGACATTGATCAGCGCGGGAACCGAGGTGCGCCGCCCCCAGAGCATTGCCGCCGGCGATCATCTTTTTCTCGCTTTCAACGACATCACCGCACCGGCCGAGGGCCTGACCCCGCCGGGCGAGATACATGTGCGCCAGCTTCTCGACTTCGTCGGCGCCTGGGACCGGGCGCAGCCGATGGTGATCCATTGCTTCGCCGGCATCAGCCGGTCCACGGCCGCCGCCTATATCAGCGCCTGCGCGCTCTCCCCGCATGCCAGCGAGGTCACGCTGGCAAAGGCCCTGCGCACGGCCTCGCCATCGGCGACCCCGAATGCCCGGCTGGTGGCCCTGGCCGATACGCTGCTCGGGCGCGAGGGCCGGATGACGGCGGCGGTGAAGGCGATCGGCCGGGGGGCCGACGCCTACGAGGGAACGCCCTTCACCCTCGATATCGCCGCCGCCGCGGGCCGCCCATGATCGAGATCGGCCTCAACGCCGTCATCGTCTCCGTCGCGGATCCCCAGCCGCAGGTCCTGACCATTGCGGCGAAGCCGGAGAACCCGGCCCAGTCGCTGCCCTTCGGCCCGTTCGATCCGACACGCCACCGGACCTTCGAGATCGGCCTGCGCGAATGGGTCGAGGAACAGACCGCGCTGAAGCTCGGCTATGTCGAGCAACTCTACACGTTCGGCGATCGCGGCCGTCACCACATCCACTCCGACACAGGGCCGCATGTGGTCTCGGTCGGCTATCTGGCCCTTGCCCGGCAGACATTGCGCTCCGACGAGGCCCTTACGCTGCAGAACGCCCAGTGGCGGTCATGGTACAGCTTCTTTCCCTGGGAAGACTGGCGTTCCGGCATGCCGGCCGTGGTGCAACAGGAAATCCTGCCGGCGCTGGAAGCCTGGACCTCCGCGCCGATACCGCGCGACAGCCCGCCCCGGGCACGCTCGCGCGGCGAACAGGTGCATCAGGCGTTCAACATCCAGGACGGGATGTGGAACGAGGAACGGGTCCTCGATCGCTACGAGCTGCTCTACGAAGCCGGCCTTCTGGAGGAAGCCCGACGTGACGGACGCCCGGCGGCGCTGAAGCGCGGCGACCTGCCCGGCCTCGGCCAGCCGATGCTCTACGATCACCGGCGCATCCTGGCGACCGCCATATCGCGGTTGCGCACGAAGCTGAAATACCGACCTCTCGTGTTCGAGCTGATGCCGCACATCTTCACGCTGACCGACCTGCAGCGCTGCGTCGAGGCGATCTCCGGCCGGCACCTGCACAAGCAGAATTTCCGCCGCCTGGTGGAAAAGGGCGACCTGGTGGAGCCGACCGGCGAAACCTCGACCCAGACCGGCGGCCGCCCGGCGGCACTTTTCCGCTTCCGCCACGAGGTGCTGAAGGAGCGCCCGGCCCTCGGCCTCAGGGTCGGCGGGCGGTAGTTTCGCTTGCGGCCGTGGCCTCCCCGCCAGTTCCATCTCCGCCAGCTCCATTCCCCTTCAACTCCCCGGACCTGACGTGGCGTGCGCGGCGAGCCTTGTCCGGATCGTATTGCGTGGTCGCCGCCTCGGCCTCGGAGAGCAGCTCCCAGAGCAGCGCCACCCGCTCCGGTCCCATGGCATGGCGCATGGTGCCCTCCGCCCGGCGCCAGCCGGCGACACCTTGCGCAAGGCGCTCGCGGCCTGCACCGGTCAGCGCGACGCGGCGCTCGCGGCGGTCGCCGGCCGGACCGGTCTCGACAAGCCCGGCCGCCTCAAGCCGGTCGATTGCCCGGGTCAGCGTGCTGCGTTCCGCCCCGACCCGCTCGGTCAGTTCCGACGCGGTTCGCGCCCCGTCATAGGCAAGGCTCGCCAGCACCGCGAATTGCTGCGGCGTCAGGCCGCTGTCGGCGAGTGCGTGTTCATAGAGGCGGGTGACGACACGACCGGCGCGGCGCAGGCGATGACAGGAGCAGAAGAGGCTGGCATTCATGCCGCAGAGTAACACGGTCAAAGTTGCGTGCATAGGCACGCACTTGCCGGATAGCGATGTCGAGATCTCCGTCCCCGAGCATGCCCCGAGACGGGAAACCGGCTTGCGGATACCTTGCATGGCGGCGGCGTCCATGTATATGTGCATATGCACACAAAACGAGGAACGATGCGATGGATTTCGGTGACCGCACCTTCGGCCTTGCCGATCCCGCCGAGGCGGCCTCCTTGAGCGGGCTGGAACAATTGCGCGGCATGATCGCCGGCCGCCTGCCCGCCCCGCCGATCTGCCGGACGATGAATTTCGTCCTGACGGACGTGGACGCCGACTTCGCCCGCTTCGAGGGCGAGCCCTCCTTCGACCACTACAATCCGCTCGGCACCGTGCATGGCGGCTGGATCGCGACGATCCTTGATTCCGCCCTCGGCTGCGCCGTGCACACGACGCTTGCTCCCGGCGAGGGCTACACGACCGTCGAGTTCAAGGTGAACAACGTGCGCCCGGTGTTCGAGACAAGCGGACGGCTCATATGCGATGGCAGGGTGCTGCATCGCGGCCGCCGGATGGCGACCTCGGAAGCACGGCTCGTCGACGGCAAGGGCAAGCTGGTCGCCCACGGCGTCGAAACCTGCATGATCTTCCCCGCCGGCGAGACACGCTAAGAGGCGGGCCTCCCGCCTGCCCGAACTGCCGCCCCCGGACCACTGATGGCCCTTTGCATGGCGCGCCCGGCCCGTTATGTGGGGACGATGCAGGAACACACGCCCCCAGGCTTGCCGCTTCCCGACCGCGTCTACGCGCCGCCGCGCGAGCCGCTGCTGGTCGTGCTGCATCGCGACCCTGACCTGCTCGTCGTCGACAAGCCGAGCGGACTTCTGAGCGTGCCCGGCAAGCACCCGCGACTTGCCGACTGCCTCGCCGCGCGCGCGCTGCAACTTCATCCAGACGCGCGCATCGTCCACCGCCTCGACATGGATACGTCCGGCGTCATGGTGCTGGCGCTGAACGCGGCTGCCCACCGTCATCTCGGCCTGCAGTTCGAACGTCGCCACGTCAGCAAGGCTTATGTCGCGCGCGTTGCCGGTCATGTCATGCAGGATAGCGGCACCATCGACCTGCCGCTTTGCACCGACTGGCCGAACCGGCCGCGGCAGATGGTCGATCACGAGGCAGGCCGGGCTGCGCTCACCAACTGGCGGGTGCTGGCGCGCGAGGAGAACGCGACGCGGGTGCTGCTGGAGCCGCTGACCGGCCGGTCGCACCAGTTGCGCGTCCACATGCGCGAGCTTGGCCATCCGATCCTCGGGGATCCGCTCTACGGCACGCCCGAGTCGCAAAACGGCGCACCGCGCCTTCAGCTTCATGCCGAGAGCCTGACGATCCGTCATCCGAACGGCGGCGCTCCCACGACATTCGCCAGCATCTGCCCCTTCTAAGAAAAACGCTTTTCCAAGAGCAATTTGGCCTGTTCAGGGCCCGCCGCATTAACCATGACGGACCCAGTACAGGGTCCCGAAAACATGGAAACCGGCCGCATTCCGTCCCTATTAACTCTCTTTCAAGGTTAAACCGCGAGGATCAACTTTAGACATCGCGTCACGGCCCCCTCGCCGGACGTTCCCGACCTCTTGCCGCATGGACCGGAGTTGCCGCGTATGACTGGCACGGTGCAAACGCTTGGCCACCGCCTCGCCCCCCGTCGAAGAGCCGACGGTCCGACCCGCACGGGGCGGAACGCGCATGGCACGAAGAGACCCGTTGCCTGGCGCCTCGCCGCGCTTGCTCCGGTGATCTATCTCGCCTGGTCCGGCTCCATCGGCCAACAGGACATCACCGCGTTGATCGAGGCAACGCGCGGCAACGCCCCGCGCTGGATGTCCGCGATCGAGGCGGCTCCCCATACAAGCAGCGTCGCGCCTTCCCTCGTCCTTGCCGATGCGTCGCAGGACCGCAAGGGCGACACTCCCGACTACGCGATCACCAACGCGGCGCCGGGCACGGACCCGGCCGTGGTGCGCGGACTGGAGACCTTCGTCAAGGAAAGCGCTCCCAAGCAGCCGCCGGCACGCACGCCCGTGAACCGCTCCGCCAAGGGCGACCGCTACGTATCGCTCGCTCCCGACCGCGAGATGGTCGGCGTCGCCGCCGGCTCGGTCTACACGATGACCAGCATGATCGGCGGACGGACTTCCGCCGACCTGCCGCGCGTCGCCTTCGTGCGCCCCAATATTCCTGTCGGCCTCGAAGGCACGGCACTTGCCAGCGCCAGTACGACCGGCAAGGGCTCGCCGCTCGACCTGGCAAGGCTTGCCATGGCGCGCAACGTGGCGGCAACCAGCGTCTCCTACGCCTCCGCCTACGCCCCGCAGGGAATGGATAATGTGCGTGCGCCCTTCGAGGCGCTGCTTGGCGGGAACCCGCTGGCGCCGGGCACAGGCGACGAGGCGGCGCTGGAAACCAACAAGGACAGCGATCCGTTCTGGTGGGCCAACCGCGCCCTTCCCGCCAGCGTGATCACCGCCAAGGAACAACGCTGTCTCGCCGAGGCCGTCTATTTCGAGGCCCGCGGCGAACCGGTCGACGGCCAGGCGGCCGTTGCCCAGGTCGTGCTCAACCGGGTGCGTAACCCGGCCTACCCGGAAACCATCTGCAAGGTCGTCTACCAGAACCGGCACCTGCGCAACCGTTGCCAGTTCTCCTTCGCCTGCGACGGGGTCCGCGACCGGATCAGCGAAAAGCTCGAATGGGAGGTCGCCCAGAAGGTCGCTCGCGAGACCGTCTCGGGACAGCGCTATCTGGAAAAGGTCGGCGCCTCGACGCACTATCACGCGACCTATGTGAACCCGCGCTGGGCGCGCTACATGAAGCGCCTCGACAAGATCGGCCAGCACATTTTCTACAAGACCAAACGCGGCGGCTGGAGCTGATCCGGCCGTCTCGCCGGCCCAGTCCGGCGACATCGCGGCGGGCCGCTCCTCGATCCGTGCAAGGTTCCCTTTACAATTAGAATATATGACTTTTTTCGCCTGCAGCCCGGCTGCGGGAACATTCACGACGTTCCGAATTCGATTGTTCATTGCGGCGAAAAGGCCATCTCATGGATTTCGTGCGAAGCTCCGCGCGGCTCCCTGCATTCATACCGTCACCATTCGGCTGCAAGACTGGTGCCCGCCAGTCGCGATTCGGCCCGAGACCGGTACCGACTGCGCGCACGACCGGATGCAACGACGCCGGCGAACGAAGGAGCCAGATGTGAGCGACAACGCCGGCGGCATTGCCGAGGCCCTGCGCGCCACCCGCAACCTGCCGCTCTTCATGACGCAGGCCGAGGCAGCGCTGGACTATGCCTTCCAGCCGATCGTGGACATCCATTCCGGCGCGGTGTTCGGCTACGAGGCGCTCTTGCGGGAATTCGGCAGGCTGGGGTTCGGCTCACCGCGCGAGGTTCTCGACTATGCCGCGGACAACGGCCGCATCGCCGAGTTGGAAAGCCTGCTGAGACGCAAGGCGATCGCCAAGTTCGCGCGCATGAACGTCTCGGAAAAAACCAAGCTGTTCCTGAACATCGACGCCCGCAACCTGTCGGCAATGCAGGAGCAGCTCGAGGCGACGCAGGCGGCCACCCGCGCCCATGGGCTGTCACCCTGGCACATATGCCTCGAGATCCCGGAAATCCACGAGCGCTTCGCCCAGAACGACCTGCACAGCTTCGTCACCAGCGCACGCGACCATGGCTTCGGCATCGCCCTCGACGACTTCGGGCAAGGCTACTCGCAGCTCCGCCTGCTCTACCAGTACGAACCCGGCATCCTGAAGATCGACCGGTTCTTCATCACCTCCTTGCAGAACGACGCCCGCAAGCGGCTGTTCGTGTCCAGTGTCGTCGATCTGGCTCATGTTCTCGGCATCCGCGTCGTTGCCGAAGGCGTCGAAACCCCGTCCGAGCTGCGCGCATGCCGCGATGTCGGCTGCGATCTCGTTCAAGGGTACCTGATCGCGCGTCCCTTCACCGACATCACCCAGGCTCGCCCCGCCTATGCCGTTCAGGGCGACAGGCCTGACCGCCCGGACATGCGCAAGCATGCCGATCTCGATTTCCTCGAAAAGGAAATGGCGCGCGTCCCGTCAATCAGCGAAAGCGGCTCCATCGCCCAGGCGCTGGACATCTTCCAGGCAAACCCGCAGCAGACCATCCTTCCCGTGGTCAACGCGGCCAACGAGCCGAGGGGGTTGATCCGCGAGGCCGACCTGAAGAGCTTCCTCTACCTGTCCTTCGGGCGGGACCTGCTGCTCAATCCGACCATCGACAATCACCTGAGGCGTTTCATCCGTCCATGTGCGATCGCCGACATCAACGCGCCGCTCGCCCGGCTGGTCGATGTCAGTTCGGAAGAGCTGGCGGACGGCATCGTCATCACCCGCGCCGGCCGTTACGCCGGTTGCCTGCTTGCCCACTCGCTGCTGAAGATCTCGAACGAGGCGCGCCTGCAGATCGCCCAAGACCAGAACCCGCTGACAAAGCTGCCCGGCAATTCGGCTATCTCCGACCATGTTGTGCGAACAGGGGCGGGAGCGGACCGGGACCGGTCCCTGTGCTATATCGACTTCGACAACTTCAAGCCCTTCAACGACGCCTACGGGTTTCGCATCGGCGACCGGGCGTTGATCCTGTTCTCCGAATTGCTCAAGCGGAAGCTGGACATGGGTCGCGCCTTTGTCGGCCATGTCGGAGGCGACGACTTCTTCGTCGGACTGGAAGACTGGCCGCGGGACAAGGTCGCCCGGCACATGCGCGACCTGCGAGCCGACTTCGCCCATCAGGTGGAAAGCCTCTACAGCCCCGAACACCGCCGACAGGGTTTCATTCTCGCCGAGGACCGCACGGGACGGATGCAGACCTATCCGCTGCTGACCTGCTCGATCGCCGTCATGCATATTCCCAAGGGCGTGGCGATCGACAATCTCGACATGCTGAGCAATCACATCGCCCGGCTGAAGCAGCACGCCAAGGCGCAGGCCGACGGCGTCGCCATCGCCAGTATCGGCACACCTCTGGAAAGTCAGGGAACAGGAGCGGGTCGCCCATCCGACCCGGCGCTTCGCTCGACAGCGTGAGAGCCGGCGTCAGCCAACCCGGGCGGCGGCGAACCAATCGAGCCCGGCTTCCGTCGACGCCAGGGGCCTGTACTCGGCACTGACGAAGCCGTCATACCCGATCCGGTCGAGATGGCCGAAAAGAAAGGGATAATTCAGCTCGCCCGTTCCCGGCTCATGACGGCCGGGCGTATCGGCAATCTGGATGTGCCCAATACGCGGCAGCAGTCGCGCCAGACGGTTGGCGATATCCCCCTCCATCACCTGCATATGGTAGATGTCGTATTGCAGGAAGAGGTTGTCGACGCCGACCTCGTCCATCACCGCGATTGCCTGGTCCGAATGGTTCAGGAAGAAGCCCGGCATGTCGCGGGTGTTGATCGCCTCGACGAGCAGGCGAAGCCCGGCGCGCTCCAGACGTTCGGCCGCATATTTCAGATTGTCGACAAGCGTCGCGCGCAGCAGCGCGGGATCGGCCCCCTCGGGCGCCAGGCCGGCAAGGCAGTTCAGCTGCGGGCAGCCGAGTTCCGTCGCGTAGGCCACCGCCCAGTCGACCCCCGAGCGAAACTCCGCGACCCGATCCGGCAGGATGGCGATGCCGCGCTCGCCCGCCACCCGGTTGCCCGGCGGAAAGTTGTGAAGGACAAGCTGCAGGTCGGCGGCGGTCAGGCGGGCCGCGATCTCGTCCGGCTGGAATTCGTAGGGAAACAGGAACTCCACCGCCGTGAACCCCGCATCGGCAGCGGCCTGGAACCGGTCAAGGAAGTCGTGCTCGGTGAAGAGCATGGAGAGATTTGCAGCAAACTTCGGCATGGCGTCCCTTTGCGGCAGAGACTTTCGCCAATGCCGCCCGACTTGTCGAGCCCCTAGCACAACCCGGGGCTTCAGCGGAGGACGATGTCGAGGCCGAGGTCCAGGACAGGAGCGGAATGGGTGATCCAGCCGACGGAGATCAGGTCGACCCCGGTTTCCGCCACGCCCGCGACCGTCTCGAGCGTGATGCCGCCGGAAGCCTCGAGCAGCACCGCACCGCCGGCGATGGAAACCGCCTCGCGCAGCATTCCCGGCTCCATGTTGTCCAGCATCACCACATCCGGGCGCGCGGTGAGCGCCTCGCGCAGCTGGTCGAGCGTGTCGACCTCGACCTCGACCTTGACGAGATGGCCGGCAAAGGCGCGCGCCGCATCGATGGCGGCACGCACGCCGCCGGCAACCGCGATGTGATTGTCCTTGATCAGGATCGCGTCATCGAGGCCGAAGCGGTGATTGGCGCCGCCGCCGCAGCGCACCGCGTATTTCTCGAAGGCCCGCAGACCCGGCGTCGTCTTGCGGGTGCAGACGATGCGGGCCTTCGTATGCGCGGTCCGGTCGGCGAACAGGCCGGTCGCCGTCGCAACCCCCGAAAGGTGACCTAGAAAATTGAGGGCAACGCGCTCTGCCGACAACAGCCCGCGCGCCGGCCCGTCAATGCGCATCACCACGTCGCCGGGGGCTAGCCGTGCGCCGTCGGCGACGAGCGGCTCGACCCGGATCGCGGGATCGCTCAGCCGGAAGGCCGTCTCGGCAAGGGCGAGGCCGGCGAGACGGCCGGGCTGCCGAGCGGCGATGACGGCGCTGGCGCCAAGCTCCGGGGACAGGGTCGCCTGGGCGGTGATGTCGCCGGCCCGGCCCCAGTCCTCCAGCAGGGCCGCGCGGACAGCATCCTCGACCAGAAGGCCAGGCAGAACCGGAAGATTGGCGGTCGCACTCATGTCTCGTCTCCGCTCTCAAGTGCGAGCCGGGCAACGGCGGCACGCCCGACCTCGCTGTCGCGGGCGGCCACGACCGCCGCCTCGACATCCTTGAGGGTGACGAAGGAACGCCGGGCGAACGCGGGATCGGTTTGAGGAAAATCGGACCGCCAGTGCCCGCCCCGGCTTTCCCGGCGCATCAACGCGGAGGCGGTGACAGCCTTGCAGGTGGTCATCATGTTGCGGATCGAGCGACGCTTGCAGCGCGCCTCCAAAGCATCGATGACGGCAAGCGTTCCGGTGAGCCCTTCCGCGTCGCGGATCACCCCGACGCCGGCGGCCATTGCCCGTCGCAACAGGCCAATGGCCTCGCGCTCGACCTGGTTGCGCCGGGTCGGTTCCTGAATGTGGTCGTCGATGCCAGGCCAGTGCGCGGTGCGCGGATTGGGCATCTGGTTCTGGATGTCCTCGGCGATGCGGGCGGCGAAGACCACCGTTTCCAGCAGCGAGTTGGACGCCAGCCGGTTGGCCCCGTGGGCACCGGTGGAGGCGACCTCGCCGGCCGCCCAGAGATTGTCGAGCGAGGTACGACCGTTCGCGTCGGTCAGCACGCCGCCCATGTGATAGTGCTCGGCCGGCGCCACCGGGATCGGCTCGCGAACCGGATCGATGCCGGCCTTCAGGCAGGCGGCATGCACCGTCGGGAAGCGCTCCGGAAAGGCCGCGCCGATTGCCTCCCGGCAGTCGAGGAACGCCCCTCGCCCCGAGAGCGTCTCGGCGAAGACCGCGCGCGCGACGACGTCGCGCGGGGCGAGTTCCTTCAGCGGATCGATCTCCTCCATGAACCGCCGGCCGGTGCGATCGATCAGGATCGCGCCCTCGCCGCGCAGCGCCTCGGAGGCAAGCGGTGCCGGGTCGTGGCCGACATTCAGCGCGGTCGGGTGAAACTGGACGAATTCCGCATCGGCGATCACCGCCCCGGCATTGAGCGCCATGGCGATGCCCTGGCCGTTCGCCTCCGGCGGGTTGGTGGTCACCGCGAAGAGATGGCCGATACCGCCGGAGGCAAGCACCACGGCATGCGCCGGGAAGGCAAGCCGCTCGCGATCGCCTCGGCGGCGGGCAAGCACACCGGTGACAAGGCGCCCTTCGTGCAGCAACTCCTCGCCCAGATATCCCTCGACAACCCGGATCGACGGGGTCTTGCGAACCGCGGCGACAAGCGCGTCCATGATCGCCCGCCCGGCCATGTCGCCGCGCACGCGCACGATCCGGTTGACCGAGTGGGCCGCCTCGCGGGAGAGCTGCAGCCGGCCTTCCAGGTCCATGTCGAACGGCACGCCGTAGCCGAGCAGGTCGCGAACGCGGTCGCCCGCCTCCTCGGTCATCAGCCGCACGATCTTCTCGTCGCACAGGCCGCCGCCGACAGCCATCGTGTCGGCAGCATGGGAAGCGGCGCTGTCCTCGTCGGAAACGGCAGCGGCGATACCGCCCTGCGCCCAGGCCGAGGACGCGCCCTCGCCGATCGGCGAGGCGGACAGGATGGTGACCGGCCGCGGTGCCAGCTTGAGTGCGCAGAACAGGCCGGTGAGGCCACCGCCAAGGATGACGACATCGTCGATATGCGAAGTGGCAGGGCGGGCTGACGTCATGTTTTCACGTCCGGGGAAGGGCCAAACGGGCCATGGGCAGGAACGAGGCCGGCAAGCGACCTCGGGCAAGCGGGGGCATGTCGAGGGTTTCGGGCCGGGGCCGGCCGCCGTCGGTTTGCCTCATCCGAAAAGCAACACGGAGCGATCCGCCTCGACGAAGGCCGTCCGGTTCCGATCTTACCCCGGCACCGCAGCTTGCCAAACGAAATGCGCCCGAAGCGGGAGGCTCCGGGCGCGACCAAATGTCAGCTCTTGAGATTGATCATCCGCTCCACGGACTGGCGGGCGCGGGCCGCTATACCCGGATCGACGGTCACCTCGTCGCGCATCTCGACCAGTGCATCGAGGATCTTCGACAGGGTGATGCGCTTCATGTGCGGGCACAGGTTGCAGGGCCGCACATAATCGACGCCCGGCGTCTCCGAGGCGATGTTGTCGGCCATCGAGCATTCGGTCACGAGCATCACCTTGCCCGGCCGGTTCTGCTTGACCCAGTCGATCATGCCGGCGGTCGAGCCGGTGAAGTCGGCTTCGTCGACCACCTCGGGCGGGCATTCCGGATGGGCGATGATCTTCACCGACGGCTCGATCTCGCGATATTCGCGCAGTTCCGCCGCAGTGAAACGCTCGTGCACCTCGCAGGCGCCCGCCCAGGTGAGGATCTCGACATCGGTCTGGCGCGCCACGTTGGCGGCCAGATACTGGTCCGGGATCAGCAGCACCTTCGGCGCGTTGAGGCTCTCCACCACCTGGACAGCGTTCGCCGAGGTGCAGCAGATGTCGCATTCCGCCTTCACGTCGGCGGAGGTGTTCACATAGGTGACGATCGGCACGCCGGGATGCTTCTCGCGCAAGGCCCTCACGTCGGCGGCGGTGATCGATTCGGCGAGCGAGCAGCCCGCCTTCATGTCCGGGATCAGGACCGTCTTGTCGGGATTGAGGATCTTCGCGGTCTCGGCCATGAAGTGCACGCCGCACTGGACGATCACGTCCGCGTCGGTCTTCGCCGCTTCCTTGGCGAGCGCCAGGCTGTCGCCGACGATGTCCGCCACGCCATGGAAGATTTCCGGCGTCATGTAGTTATGCGCCAGGATGACGGCGTTGCGCTCTTTCTTGAGCTTGTTGATCGCATGGATCACCGGCGCCAGCACCGGCCACTCGATCTGCGGAATGAAGTCCTTGACCTTCTCGTAGACCGGCGCGGTCGCCTCGGCGACTTCCGGCGT
This sequence comes from Stappia sp., assembly GCF_965276915.1. Taxonomy (GTDB): domain Bacteria; phylum Pseudomonadota; class Alphaproteobacteria; order Rhizobiales; family Stappiaceae; genus Stappia. The sequence goes on along the minus strand of NZ_OZ255709.1, from coordinate 1,868,659 downwards.
GTAGGCAAGCTCGGGCCGCTCAAGGGGCGCGAAGCCCGAGGCACGCGCCGGTGCGGCGCTGGCGGCGGGACGGTGACCGATATCGAGTGCAATGGTGGCCATGATGACCTCCCTGGCTTTCCGGACCGCCCGCGAGGCACGATCCGTGTGCATGGAGCAATGCGTCGATCCGGGCAGAACGCTCTCGCGCGGGCAGCCTCGGATCGCCTTTTGCTCAATTTGAGCATAAACCGTCGTTTAAAAAACGCGGCAATAGCCGTCGGTTATGCTCGTACGGGGCATATATAGGCATCCACCCGGCGCTTGCCAATGTCTTTCTTGTCGCAGCATCATTATTTTGTAGGATGAATGGATATTGCTATTCTGTTTCAAAGACTTGCTCGACCGCCCGGCGCACCGCACCGAGCGCCGGCGCCAAAGCCGGCAAATGGCCGGCGGTCATCATCCAGACCGCGAGACGGGCGGTGAACCTGAAAGGGCTCTGGAAGCCAAGCCACATAGCAACCTTGAACGCAGATATATAAGGACTATCCAAATTTTTCTAAAAGAAAGTCATACAAATCCTGAATGCTGGGTTTTATTTTCTCCCACCCTCGCACCTTCCGAGATATCAAAATATTCGAAAATGATCGATCCCCCCTCCAAGCATCCACGCTGCCTAAATAAAGCGCATGAAATACATCTCGATAATCCGAACTAGAAACACTTCTACCGCTGAGAGACGCATTAATATAAGCCGAAAATATTTCATATACTCCCAAATCTTGAAGCTCGCCCCGTGAATTTCCGAATATACTATCTGCTGTAAATTCTTTTGAACCTCCAGAAGCACTTAATTTCGAAAGAAAGCCTCGCACAAATCGATCATCGAAGCCAACTTCTTTGAGACCTTTCCTTAACTCAGATTTTTTTTCCTTTACAACCTTCTCTGCCTCTCGCATCTCAACCATGCAAGATTGCATGCCAGAAATGGCATCAACGACTCTCCTTTCATTGTCCGCAAAAATCCTTTGCAGAACATCTCTTTCCTCTTCAAGATTATGAAAGATACGAAAAAGCGCTTCAAAGTCTACCAACCATCGACGAAGCGCCGCATCTGCGTCATCAATACTTATGTCCCCTTTCAGGAAACCTCTCCAATAATCTCCGTCAATAAACTCCCGCAAGAAGGGAACCTCCTTCCAGGGATCATCAAATCCGGCTAAGATATAGGGGTTTCGTAATACTTCATCTCGAAAAACCTTTGGCGAGGAAAGCCTCCTCCGATGAGCGCGGGAAAGTCTTTCGTGATGACGAATTTTCACGCGCATAGTTTCGACAAAATTACTAAAGCTAAATTTATTCAATGATGAAACCGGCATCCAACCTTGCTCACCATCTAGATTTATCCCGGACAAAAGATCAGAGATATACGGCAAGCAGGCACCTCTTGATAGAGAATTTAACATCCTAGCGCGCATTATTCTATCTTCGAAATAAACACCAGATGCAGGCTGTAGAACTTCAGATAAAATGGGAGCCGAAATTGGAACTGACACGTTTCCTGAATCAACCAAATCCACCATATAGTCTCTTACTTTTCTATATATAGATCCATCTTCACATTTATACATTCTGAGGAAATCTTGCGAATCGAGATAAATTTTTAATGTCATTGTATAAAGCCCCTAGACTGGCGATAACATCCACTCAAGATTATTTCTTCATCCGCACGACCAAAATTAAACGAATTCTGGATCATTTACTTGGAGATCGCAATTCGTGTGGGGGTTTACCCTCACTTACCACACCGGAGCCGTCCCCCCCCAACCCATTCGCCGTGTGAATGTGAAACACGAAGATGTTTCACTTTTCGGCATGGGAGTCTTGCCGCATAGTCACCCGCAAATGAGATTGCCGGCCATCGCGCCGGCCCTTCGCCGGGAATTCCACGATGACAACCGCCTCCCCTTCCCCGCTGCCGCGCCTGGCGGTCAGCCTGCCGCTGATCATCGTCTGCGGCTGCCTCGTCGCATTGATCAGCTTCGGCCCGCGCTCGGCGCTCGGCCTCTTTCTCACTCCGATGACGGAAGCGCGCGGCTGGTCGCGCGAGATCTTCGCGCTGGCGCTTGCCATCCAGAACCTCGTTTGGGGCGCGGCACAGCCGGTCGCCGGCATGATCGCCGACCGCTTCGGCACCGCGCGCACCATCGCCTTTGGCGGTGTGCTCTACATGGCCGGCCTGATCATCATGGCGCAGGCCGAGAGCCCGCTTATGCTCTATCTCGCCGGCGGCGTCCTGATCGGCCTCGGCGTCGCCTTCTCGTCCTTCTCGCTGGTGCTGGCCGCCTTCGGCCGCGCCGTGACGCCGGAGCAACGCTCGCTCGCCTTTGGCGTCGGCACGGCTGCCGGTTCCTTCGGCCAGTTTCTCTTCGCCCCGCTCAGCCAGGGGCTTCTCGACGCCTTCGGCTGGCAGGAGACGCTCTACATTCTCGGCGGGCTGATGCTCGTCGTGCCGTTTCTCGCCATCGCGCTAAGGGGCAAGCCGGCCGCCTATGTGCCCGGGTCGGGCATCGCCGACCAGAATCTCGGCCAGGCCATCGCCGAGGCCTTCCGCACCCGCGGCTTCATCCTGCTCACCTTCGGCTTCTTCGTCTGCGGCTTCCACGTCGCCTTCATCACCGTGCACCTGCCGCCCTATATCGCGGATATCGGCCTCGACCCGAAATGGGGCGCCATCGCCATCGCGCTGATCGGCTTCTGCAACGTGTTCGGGGCGCTCGCCTCCGGCTATATCGGCGGCCGCTTCTCCAAACCCTATTTCCTGTCGCTGATCTATATCGGCCGGGCCATTGCGATCTCGCTGTTCCTGGTGGCTCCGGCAACGCCGCTGAGCGTGCTGGTCTTTGCCGGCACCATGGGCTTCCTGTGGCTGTCCACCGTGCCGCCGACATCCGGGCTCGTGGCGGTGATGTTCGGCCCGCGCTACATGGCCACGCTGTTCGGCTTCGTCTTCTTCTCCCACCAGATCGGCTCGTTTCTCGGCGTCTGGCTGGGCGGGCGGCTCTATGACCAGACCGGCTCCTATGACGTGATCTGGTATCTCGGCATCGGGCTCAGCATCTTCGCCGCGCTCATCCACTGGCCGATCCGGGAGGAGCCGGTGGCCCGGCTTTCGGCAATGCCGGCGGAGTGATCCGCCGGCAATTCCCTTGACGCTACGTCACGATCCCTGATTGACTTCATCCGCGTCCCCACAACCGGAGATCACGCGGATGAAATGCGGAAGCCTTGAAAATCAGGCGGTCAAGGCCGGAGGCATCGGCCGCACACCGTTTAAAGCAGTGCGGCACGCCTTCGCCAATGTCATGGAGGCGGGCAACGGCGGCTGCGGCTTTGTCGGCGAGTGCGAGGCCGGCAAAAGCTGCGGCTTCGTCATCACCCAGATCGTCGATATCTCCGTCTCGGTGCAGGCCGATTACTACGAGGCGTCGGTGTCGACCAACGGGCGGTGCCAGTGCATCGACCCGACGCCGTAGCAGCACCGATCTTTCGTCTCAGCCGGCGATCTTCGAGAAGTCGGCGACACTGAGGGTTGCCTCGCGGATTTCCGCCAGCAAACGCAGCCGGTTGAGGCGCAGATCCGCATCGTCCGCATTGACGAGAATGTCGTCGAAGAAGGTGTCGACGGGCGCACGCAAGGCGGCCAGTGCCGTCATCGCGCTGGCGAAGTCCTCGCCCTTGAGCGCTTCGCGAATATCGGCACGCGCCGTATCGATGGCGGCGGCGAGCTCGATCTCGGCCTTCTCCACCAGATGGTCGGCATGCGGGCGGCCGGAAATCTCAGCCCCGTCCTTCTTCTCTTCCGCGCGCAGGATGTTCGCCGCCCGCTTGACGCCGGCAAGCAAGTTCGTCCCGTCCTCGGTCGCAAGGAACGCGCCCAGCGCCTCGACGCGCTTCACCACCATCAGGAGATCATCCTGACCCTCCAGCGCGAACACCGCGTCGATGAGGTCGTGCCGTGCGCCCTGCTCGCGCAGATGCACTTTCAGGCGATCGCCGAAGAAGGCGAGGAGGTCCTCCACAAATCGCCAATATCCAAAGTGTTTTGCGTTGTTTTGATGCGTACGCAGATATTCAAGGAGGCGTCCACCCTGCCTCTGAACTTTAAATGCGTAGTTCGGAAACTTTCGTTTGAAATCCTCTTCAGTCCATTGGGCGCTAAGGTCGTAATCTATCTGGTGCGGCTCAACGAACTGCTGATGTGTAGATTCGAGAACAGTGAGCAAATCTAACAAGCGCAACCGCAGCCCGTTCTCCAGCACGATGCGGATGACGCCGAGCGCTGCACGGCGCAGGGCGAAAGGATCCTTGGAGCCGGTCGGCTTTTCGTCGATGGCCCAGAAGCCGGCGAGCAGGTCGAGCTTGTCGGCAAGCGCCACCGCGATGGCGACCGGATCGGCCGGCACCGCGTCGGACGGGCCTTGCGGCTTGTAGTGATCCTCGATGGCAAGCGCCACCGATGGCTCCTCGCCCTGCATCTGCGCATAAGTGCGGCCCATCTGGCCCTGCAGTTCCGGGAACTCGTAGACCATCTGCGTCGGCAGGTCGGCCTTGGCAAGACGCGCGGCGCGGCCGGCCTTTTCCATGTCCGCGCCAACCAAGGGCGCGATCTCGCGGGCAAGCGCCTCGAGACGGTTTACCCGCGCGCCCTGCGTGCCGAGCTTCTCGTGGAAGACGACGCTGTCGAGCTTCGGCAGCCGGCTTTCCAGCGGCGCCTTGAGGTCCGTCTCCCAGAAAAAACGGGCGTCTGAGAGCCTTGCGCGGATCACCTTCTCGTTGCCGGCGATGATCGTGGCGCCGCCATCGGCCGCTTCGATGTTGGAAACCGCGACGAAGCGGTTGGAGAGCTTGCCGGTCGCGGGATCGCGCAGCACGAAACACTTCTGGTTGGCGCGGATCGTCAGGCGGATGACCTCGTCGGGGAGTTCGAGGAACGCCTCCTCGAAGGAGCCGACGAGCACCACCGGCCATTCGACCAGACCGGCAACTTCCTCAAGCAGGCCCTCGTCCTCGACCAGTTCCAGGCCGAGCGCCATGGCCCGGTTGCGCGCGTCGTTGGCGATGATGTCCTTGCGTCGGTCGGCATCGAGCACGACCTTCGCCTTCTCCAGTTTGTCGGCATAGTCCTCGAGCCGGCGCACCTCGAAGGCATCGGGCGCCAGGAAGCGGTGGCCGCGCGTCATGTTCGACGAAGCGATCCCGTCGATCTCGAAGGGGATCACCTCGGGTTCCTCGGTCTCCGGCCCGAAGGTGGCGACGATGGAATGAAGCGGCCGCACCCAGCGCAAGTGACCTGCCCCCCAGCGCATCGATTTCGGCCAGGGGAAACCCCGGATGATGTCCGGCATGATCTCGGCGAAAATCTCGGGCGTCGCGCGCCCCGGTTTCTCGATCACCGCGACGTAGAAGTCGCCCTTCTTCGGATCGGAGGCGACCTGCGCCTCGTCGATGGAGGCAAGTCCGGCGCCGCGCAGGAACCCTTCAAGCGCCTTTTCCGGCGATCCGACGCGCGGGCCTTTTCGCTCTTCCCGGGTCGGCTTCGAGCCGGCCGTCAGCCCGGCGATGTGCAGCGCCAGGCGGCGCGGCGTCGCGAAGGCCTTGGCGCCCTCATAGGTCACGCCCCGGTCGACCAGCGCATCGGTCACCAGCTGCTTCAGGTTGTCCGCCGCGCGGCGCTGCATGCGGGCGGGAATTTCCTCGCTGAAGAGCTCCAGGAGAAGGTCGGGCATCGGGCGGTCTCGAAGTTTGGGGCCGGGATACGCGCACCTGCGCACGGCATCCGATTTTCATCCCGCGTCCGTTAGCAAGTGCGGGGGGAAAAGTCACCCCCGCGCAAGCGCCGGGGAGCGAAACTACCAGCCGCCTCCACCGCCGCCGCCACCGCCGCCGCCGGAGAACCCTCCGCCTCCACCGCCGGAACTGGAGGATTTCGGCGCGGGAAGCGAGGACGTGAAAGTGCCCGACATGGCGCCTACCGTGTCTCCCAGGGTTCCGGCGACATCATGGCTGTCGAAGGCCCGGCCCGAATACCAGGTCGGCGCATAGGCGGTCGCCGCGGCCGCGCCGGCCGCCGTCAGAAGCCACGTCTCGAAGGCCTTCGACCACGGCTTTTCGACGTCGAGCGCCACCGCATAGGGAAGCAGCGTCTCGAAATGGGAAGGGCTCATTCGAGGCGCCCCTTTCATGTTCATCCGGTCCTTTTCGGCGACCTCGAGATACATCTTCAGGCCCTCGATCTCGTCCGTGACCGCGCGGCCGAGCGCGGTCGGGGCGCCGATCAGGAAATAGAAGAGGATGTTGACGGCAAGCAGCGCGACGGCAATGAGCGCCAGCGGCGGAATGGCCCCTTGCGCCTGCAGCAGCGCAGCCGCGCCGACGAGGTGGCCCATGGTGATGAAGCCAAAGACGACGAGGGTGAAAGCGACCCGTAACGCGATGCTGCCCGAGCGGCGAAACGCCTTGCCGATCTGCACGGTGAACATGACCACGACAAAGGTGATCATGAAAATCGGAATCATGAAGGCGATCTGGTTGTCGCTGAGATTGCCGAAGGCGAGCAGCGCGAAGATCGTCACGACGGAAATCGCGACTCCGGGAACAAGATAAAGCGTGTTCGACTTGAAGAAGCGGTTGCGGTTCTCGCCCTCGATGGCACCGCGGAAGGTGTTGCCGAACGACTTGACCGCCGTGCCGTTCGCCTTGGAGACGGTGAAGCTTCCCTCGCGCCCGTCGAGCCACTGCGCAATTGCCTTTTCGCCGCGGGCCAACCCGCTGTAGTCGCCTTGCGTCCCCGCCGGACGGGTCAGTGTCAGGTCGCCGGCCAGGTCCTCGAGCACCAGCCGCCCCTTGACGGCGAGGCTGATGCAGGCGGCGGAGAGCGCCCGCCAGCCGCCATCGCCGAATCCCTTGCGCGCAACGTAATTCGACAGCGCGGGCGAGATCCCTTCAGGACCCTCGAAACGGGGAAAGATAACGCCCTTCGGCGGATCGCGGCCAACCAGCCACCAGGCCCAGAGATAATAACCAAGGACAAGCGCGAGGCCGATGCCGCCAAGGATTTCGCCAAGATGGTCGGACAGGAAATAGCCCAGTTCCTGTTCGGCGGTCGGCTCGGCGACCACCCCCTTTGCCATCTCTACATTGACGGTCAGCCCTTCGCCGGGTGCCAGGACGCGCGTGGAGGCAAACAATACGCTGCGGCCTCCATCCTCGACGCGGGCCGTAAAGTCCCGGCCGGCGGCGCCATAGGCGCCCGTATAGGCAGAGTAGTCGCTGGCCGTCGCGCCCTCGGGCAGCACGACCCGTGCGACCGCCTTGTCGATCGGGAAATTCCACTCGTTGCCGGTCGCGTTCCAGTAGACCTCGTCATGGCTGCCGAAGAAGCGGACCTGCCGGTCGGTGCGATAGACGAGCGTGTAGGTGTGGATGCCGGGGGAGAGAAAAACCTCCTCCCGGCCAATATAGATGCGCACCCCGCTACCGCCGCGATTGACGGAATAGCCGTCCTCCTCGCCATCTCGCCGAACCGAGACGAGATCGAAGCCGGCCATAGCCCTGCTCCCGTCCGGCGTTTCGAAGGCAAGCGGGATATCGCGATAGACGCCCCGGCGGATCTGGCTCCCTTCCGCACGCACCCGGATCGTCTCGGTGACCGTGAATTCGCCGTCGGCGGCAACCTCGACCGTCGAATTGAAGGCCAGAATGCGCTCGTCGGCCTGCGCGGCGGTTGGCGCCATGCACAGGACGAACACGACAAGCCAACCGGCGATCAGGACCGGGAGATTGCGGAGACGCATGACCCGCCCCTTCAGAACGCGACCTTGGGCACGGCCCTGTCGGCCGGGTCCTCGATCTCGAAGTAATCCTCCTGCGTAAAGCCGAAGCGACCGGCAACGAGGTTCGAGGGGAAGCTCTCCACCACGACGTTGAGTGCGCGCACCGCACCGTTGTAGTAGCGTCGGGCCATCTGCAGGGCGTCCTCGGTCTTCTCGATGGAGGCTTGCAGGTCGCGGAAGTTCTCGTTGGCCTTGAGATCGGGATAGGCTTCAGCCACGGCGAAGAGGCGGCCCAGCGCCTGGGACAGCATGCCTTCCGCCTGGGCGCGGCCGGCAACGTCGTCGCGCGGCATGCCGGCGGCCTTCGCCCGCATCTCGGTCACCGCTTCCAGCGCATCGCGCTCATGCGTCGCGTAGCCCTTCACCGTCTCGACCAGATTGGGAATGAGATCGGAGCGGCGCTTCAGCTGCACGTCGATGCCGCTCCAGCCCTCGCGCACCATCTGCCGTTTCCGCACCAGGTCATTGTAGAGATAGACGAGATAAAGGCCGACCAGAACGATCAGCCCGAGCACGATCCAGGTAGCCATGTGGCAAAGGTCCCCTTGCGTCCGCGATTGGCGCTTACGCTACTGCAAGCACGGAACACTTGAAACCGCCATCGCCGCGCGGACTGTGACGCAGGTCACCAGCCGGGCGAAACCGGCCGCGTCCGGCCGCCACCCCGGCCGAGCCCGGTGCGGGCGACCCTCTCTCAGCGATAGAAAAAGAGGATTTCCTGCTGCGGGTTGCGGCGCCAGACCCTGGGGTCGGACGTGGCGCCGAAATAATCGGTGAAATAGCGCTTGTGGATCCAGCCGCAGGATTTCCACTTCGGCGCGCGCACGCACATGTAGCCGGAAAAACCGCCGACATCGTCGACATGAACCGTGCCGCCCGGCAGCGGACGGCAATTCACGTCGACCGGCTGCCCCTTCTTCGTGCTGGCAAGGGCGCTGCGGGCAGCCGCGTGCTTGTCCTGCCGGTTCGGGTTGCTCTTGTCGATGCGCCCCAGGAACTCGATGTTGTAGGCGTGGGCGCGGGTCCGGAGCGTCTTGTTGAGCTTGTCCCACTCGCCCTTGCTGGAGCAGACGGACAGCGGCGTGATCCCCCCCTTGGTCTTTGCCAGGGCGGGCGGGGCGGAAACGGCGACACATGCCGCAAAAATCGCGGAAAAGACCAAAACGACGAAACGCTGCATTGCAATGCCTCCCGGTAGAAACATCGAGGCAACTAGCATGCCAGGCGTGTACCGGCGAGCGAAAACCTACCCGGAGTAGCCGACGCCGCCGGCTTCGGTCTCCAGGAAGGCCGCACCGCAGGCCTTGGCCAGTTCCCGCACGCGCAGGATGTAGCTCTGGCGCTCGGTCACCGAGATGACGCCGCGGGCATCGAGCAGGTTGAAGGCATGACTTGCCTTGATGCACTGGTCATAGGCCGGCAGCACCACCTGGTGGACGGCGGCACCGGCCGCATCGCGCGCCTTCGCCCCGGCATCGAGCAGGCGGCGGCATTCCTCCTCCGCATCCTTGAAATGGCGGAACAGCATGTCCGTGTCGGCGTGCTCGAAATTATGCCGGGAGTATTCCTGCTCGGCTTGCAGGAAGACGTCGCCATAGGTGACCTTTTCCGCACCCTCGCGGCCGTTGTAGTTGAGGTCGTAGACGTTATCGACGCCCTGGATATACATGGCCAGCCGTTCCAGCCCGTAGGTGAGCTCGCCGGAAACGGGCGCGCACTCGAAACCGGCCACCTGCTGAAAATACGTGAACTGCGACACTTCCATCCCGTCGCACCAGCATTCCCAGCCAAGCCCCCAGGCGCCGAGCGTCGGGCTCTCCCAGTCGTCCTCGACGAAGCGGATGTCGTGCAGGGCCGGATCGAGGCCGATCGCGTAGAGGCTGCGCAGATAGAGCTCCTGCAGGTTTTCCGGCGACGGCTTCAGGATCGCCTGAAACTGGTAATAATGCTGCAGCCGGTTGGGGTTCTCGCCGTAGCGCCCGTCGGTCGGGCGGCGCGAGGGCTGCACATAGGCCGCCTTCCACGGGCGCGGCCCGAGCGAGCGCAGCGTCGTCGCCGGATGAAACGTGCCGGCACCGACCTCCATGTCGTAGGGCTGCAGGACGACGCAACCCTGGTCCGCCCAGAAACGCTGCAGCGTCAGGATCAACCCCTGGAAGGAGTTCTCGGGCCGCATGTGCGCAGGCACGGCTTCGCTCGTCATGTCTCTCGTCCTTGAATTCGGCGGGAACGCAGCCACGGGCGTGCCCCGGCTGGCGCCGGGCGAGAGGTGCCATCAACACCCGCCTGCGTCAAGCAGGAGCAGGCGCCGGGGCGGGGCGAACCGCCTTCGCCTCAACTGTGCTGCACGTCACAGCACCCGATCTTCCCTTACGGCATCATCAAAATGCGATGACGGAACAGAGGAGACAATCCCCGCGCCATCCAGAGCCGGACCGGCGGAATGGTTCCGCGGCCGGAGACATGGAGGACGAAAAAATGTTTGAACTCAAGACATTGACACTGGCAGGCGTGACCGCCCTTTCCATGGCGCTTGCAACCACCGGCGCCCTGGCACAGGCCAGCACCAACGGCAATGGCGGCGGCGCCACAACCAGCGCGACCGACAGTTCCCCGCCGGCAGGCGGCGGCGGCAGCAAGGTCTGGGGCCATCGCGGATCGGCCAACGGCGTCATCCTTTGCGCCACGCGCGAATGCATGGGCTCGGAGACCGCGGCAGCGGTGGTGACCCACTCGCCGAACTATCCCCGCAGGCGCTACGGCCGCGAGAGGATCGTGCAGAGCCCGCCGGCGGACAATTGCAGCAAGGTCCGGTATGTCTATCCGAACGGCACCGTGATCGTGCAGTCGACCTGCCCGCGCGCCGTCCGCGGATACACCGCCACCTACCGCTGAGGCCTCACCTCGCAATCCAGGCCGGGAGCTGCGACAGCGCAGCCCCGGTCCGGCGGCATGTCCGGCACTGCCCCGCCCGAACTCCCCGCCGGAACTCCCTGTCCGTACTCCCTGTCCGTACTCCCCGTCTGCCCTTCGGCCGGACAGCGCCATCAACCCACATCTATGCGAGCGCCCCCTTTCCGCTCACTCCCTTGATTCCGCCTTGCCGATGCGACCGCGCGCCCCTAAATGCTCCAGAGACTAGAGCTTCAGGAGAAAACTCGCGATGTACTCGATCGGGGAACTGTCCCGGCAATGCGGCGTCAAGGTGCCGACCATCCGCTACTACGAGCAGCAGGGACTGATCGAGGAGCCGGTTCGCTCGGCCGGCAACCAGCGGCGCTACTCGCAGGCAGCGCGCGACCGGCTGACCTTCATCCGTCATGCCCGCGACCTCGGTCTGTCGCTGGAGGCTATCCGCGAATTGCTGCATCTCAGCGAGAACCCGCAAATGCCCTGTACGGAGGCGCACCTGATCGCGGGCAGCCATCTTGCCGGCATTCGCGAGAAGATCGCACGGTTGCGGAGACTTGAAGGGGAATTGTCGCGGGTGCTGGCGAGCTGCCACGGAGAGACCGTCGGCGAGTGCAACGTGATCCACACGCTTGCCGATCATGCCCTGTGCGAAACCGAGCACTGACGAGCGCAGTGCCGGGCACCATCGGCGCCCGGGAATGCGACGCTCAGTCCTTCGGCCGGTAGCGGCCTGTCTCGGGATCCCGTTCGAGCGTCTTGATCGGCTGTCCATCGGGCGTCTTGCGGGCGACCCTGGAGACCTTCTTCTCGATCCGGCCCATTTCCCGGCGAACGGCACGGACAAGCAGGTAGCCGCCAATCGCCAATCCCGCTGCTGCAAATACATTGACCATTTCATCCTCCCGGGCTGAGGGTCACTTCAGCCTAAAGTCCGTAGCGTGCCCATAATGCGCGCTGCTCCAGCGTCGCGACGGCGTCTTCGGCCCAGCCTTCGCTCAAGGATCCGCCCGAAAGCAGGCTTGCCCCGGAGACGCCGACGCCCTGCTTGCGCGAGAAGATCGACCGCGGGCCGCCCACGAGCCGCATCTTCACCTTGTCCCCGAACCTTGCGCGCAGGACCGAGCGAATGTTGCCGATGCCGTCGACAAGACCGAGATCGCGGGACGTGCTGCCGGTCCAGAACAGACCGGAGAAAAGGTCCGGCGCCTCGGACAAGACATCCCCGCGCCGCGCCTTGACCAAGGCGATGAAGCTCTCGTGCATCTCCTGCTGGATGGTCTTCAGATGCAGAACGTCCTCGTCCCGCTCAGGACGGAAGGGGTCGAGGATCGCCTTGCTTTCGCCGGCCGTGTGCACCCGTCGCTCGATGCCAAGCCTCGCGATCGCGTCGGTGAAGCCGAAGCCCGCGGAAACCACCCCGATGGACCCGACGATCGAACTGGCATCGACAAAGATCTCGTCGCCGGCCACCGCGAGCATGTAGCCACCGGACGCCGCCACATCCTCGACGAAGACAAGCACCTCGCGCTTCTTCTCCGCGGCAAGTTCCCGGATCCGGTCATGGATCAGGCGCGACTGCACCGGCGACCCGCCGGGCGAGTTGATGACCAGCGCCACCGCGGGCGCCTCGAAACCGAAGGCCTTGTCGAGCGCCGGAGCAAGCGCGGCGAGCGACAGCCCGGGGCGGAGCGGCGAGACCATGCCGATGGCGCCCTGCAGGCGGACGACCGGAATTGTCGTCGGCACCTCGCCCCATTTGCCCGGAAGTCGTCTGCGGATGCGGTCGAACAAGAGAAATCCCTTCGATGAGGCAGTCGGGAATGTCGGAGCCGAAAAAGCGGCTCCTGCCCATATAGGTGGCGGCGCGAAGAAGGAAAAGACACCTGCGCACCATCCGTGCGCGGATCAGCCGGCCTGAGCGGTGGCAAGCGCCTCGCGCACGGCCAGGAAATCGCGCCAGGCCAGCCGCTTCTGCACCGGATTGCGGAGCAGATAGGCCGGGTGCAGCGTCGCCACCGCCGCGACCGAGCCGTCCTCGCCAAGCGGCATCTGCGTCCAGCGGCCGCGCAGGCGCAGGATTCCCTCCTGGGCGCCGGTCAATGCCTTGGCGGACGCGCCCCCCAGGAAGACAAGCACGCGCGGGCGCACAAGCTCGATCTGGCGCAGCACGAACGGCTTGCAGATCTCCGTTTCCTGCGGGCTCGGAGTGCGGTTGCCCGGTGGCCTCCAGGGCACGACATTGGTGATGTAGACATCGCCGCGTGTCAGGCCGATCGCCTCGATCATGCGGTCGAGCAACTGGCCGGAACGCCCCACGAACGGCACCCCGCGCAGGTCCTCGTCGCGACCGGGCGCCTCGCCGACAAACATCAGCGACGCGTTGGCCGGTCCGTCGGCAAAGACAAGCGACTTGGCCGTCAGGCGCAGGTTGCATCCCTCGAAACGGGCGAGCGTCTCGCGCAGCTCCTCCAGTGTTGCAGCCGTGCGGGCCGCATCACGCGCGGCGACGACAGCCTCGTCACCGGGCAGGACCGCACCCGAGGCCGTGGTGAGTGCGGCCGGCGGCTGGGCCACAGGACGCACGTGCTCCTGCGCGGGCGCAGGCCGCGGCCCTGTCTGCGCGCCGCCGCGCAAGGACGCCGGTGCCGCATCATGCCGGTCGGAACGGGCCTGGTTCGTCTGAGGCCGGGTGCCCTGGTCGTGTGTGCCCTGGATTTGCGCGCCATAGGGCTGGCGAGCGACCGGTGGCCGGGCCGTGAGCGCGAAGGCATCGACCGGCCCGCTCTCCAGCCAGGCATCGGCACCTGCGGAGACATAAAAATCGAGCAGCGCCTCGAGACCGGCGGCAACCGTCATGTCACGCGACGGGTCGGCAAGCTGCGCGTCCCCGGCGGGATGGTCGTCGATCGGCTCTCTTGGTTCCATGCCCCTGTTGTGCCGCATCGACCGGCGAAGCGCAATTGCCTGGACTTGACCGGACAAGCGCTGCTTCCTATTCCCTTTACGTAAACGTAATATTCCTGTCATTGGCTTATCGACATTGCAGCGACTTTCGCGCTGCACTAAACAGAAAGCGCGAAAAGGCGAGGCACAGGGCACATGAGAGGGAGAGTGCTATGAGCGAGACGGAGACGCTGGGCGAACGCGAGAGCATGGATTTCGACGTCGTGATTGTCGGCGCCGGTCCGGCCGGCCTGTCCGCCGCGATCCGGCTCAAGCAGATCGCCGCGGAAAAGGGCGAGGAGCTCTCCGTCGTCGTGCTGGAGAAAGGCTCGGAAGTCGGGGCCCACATCCTTTCAGGTGCCGTGGTCGACCCGGTCGGTGTCGACAAGCTGCTGCCGGGCTGGCGCGAAGAGGTCGACACCCCGTTCAAGACGGAGGTGACGGCCGATCATTTCCTCGTGCTCGGGCCGGCGGGCTCCATGCGCCTGCCGAACCTCATGATGCCGTCTCTGATGAGCAACCACGGCAACTACATCGTCTCGCTCGGCAATGTCTGCCGCTGGCTCGCCGAAAAGGCGGAGGCGCTCGGCGTCGAGATCTATCCGGGCTTTGCCGCGGCCGAGGTTCTTTATGACGACGAGGGCCGTGTCGTGGGCGTCGCCACCGGCGACATGGGCATCGGCCGGGACGGCAAGCCCAACGCGGGCTTCACACGCGGCATGGAACTGCGCGGCAAATACGTGCTGATCGGGGAAGGCGTGCGCGGCTCGCTGGCCAAGGAGCTGATCGCCCGCTTCGACCTCGACAGGGACAGCGATTTTCCGAAATTCGGCATCGGCATCAAGGAACTGTGGCAGGTCGCGCCGGAGAACCACCGCCCGGGGCTGGTTCAGCACTCCTTCGGCTGGCCGCTCGGCAACAGGACCGGTGGCGGTTCGTTCCTCTATCACCTTGAGGACAACCAGGTCGCCGTCGGCTTTGTCGTCCACCTCAACTACAAGAACCCGTACCTGTCGCCCTTCGACGAGTTCCAGCGGTTCAAGACCCACCCGGCCATCCGCGAGACGTTCGAGGGCGGCAAGCGCATCTCCTATGGCGCCCGCGCCATCACCGAGGGCGGTTACCAGTCGGTGCCGAAGCTCTCCTTCCCCGGCGGATTGCTCATCGGTTGCTCGGCCGGCTTCGTCAACGTGCCCCGCATCAAGGGATCGCACAACGCGATGCTGTCGGGCATGCTGGCGGCCGAGGAAGTCGCGGCGGCGCTCGCACGCGGCGAGGCGAACAGCGAGCTCGGCCACTACGACACCGCCTGGCGCGAGAGCGAGATCGGCCGCGACCTGAAGAAGGTGCGCAACGTCAAGCCGCTGCTGTCGCGCTTCGGCACGCTGCTGGGCACCATGCTCGGCGGGTTCGACATGTGGACCAACGAGCTTTTCGGTTTCTCCTTCTTCGGCACCGTCTCGCACGGCAAGCGCGATTCCGAAAGCCTTGAACCGGCTGCCAGGCACAGCCCCATCGCCTATCCCAAGCCTGACGGCGAGGTCTCCTTCGACAAGCTCTCCTCCGTGTTCCTGTCGAACACCAATCACGAGGAAGATCAGCCGATCCACCTGAAGGTGAAGGACGAGGCACTGCAGAAGGCGTCGGAACACGATGTCTTCGCCGGCCCCTCGAACCGCTACTGCCCGGCCGGCGTCTATGAATGGATCGAGGAAGGCGAGGACGCGCCGCGCTTCCAGATCAACGCGCAGAACTGCGTTCACTGCAAGACCTGCGACATCAAGGACCCGAACGGCAACATCACCTGGACGGTGCCCGAGGGCGCCGGTGGGCCGAACTACCCGAACATGTGAGACGTCGTCCCTGCCGGAACGTTTCGGTCCGCGATCAGGTCAAGCCAGGAGGCCGCGCATGGCGCGGCCTCACGCGTATTCGTGTCCCGCTGCCCTTGCCCGTCCCATGAACGTCTGAAGGAAAACATCGAGCGCGGCCCAGTCGGTGAATTCCATGTCGCCTGAAGGGGCCATCTCGACACCCTTCTCGCGCAGGATGCGATGGATGACCCAGCGCTTCAGGAAACTCATCCGCCGGTCATGAACGGCCCCGGCGGCGAGGTGCACGCTCGTTGCCTCCCAGTCGAGTTCGTCGAACATGTCCTCGACCGCGGCCCGGGCCCCGGCGAGGTCCTCCTCCAGCTTTGACGTCGCCGACAGGCTGACCGAGATGAACGCGGTGGGCACCCGGTCAAGCCGGGCGCGCTGCTTGCGGATGAACTCGACCATCTCGGCCTGGTGACGTCCCACATGAAGCGAGGCGGCCAGCACCGCCGCGTCGAAGGTGCCGAGTTCGAGCGTGGCGGCCGCCCGGGCATCGACCAATGTCGCCTGGTCTCCCGCTCCGCGAAGCCAGTCGGCAACGCGTCCGGCAATCTTTTCCGTCTGGCCTTCCGTCGTGGCGTAGACCACCAGAACATGTACCATCGTTTCCACCCTGCAGTGCCTCTCCGGGCCCTGTCAGGGTGCATCAGCCGGACGACGCTTTCATGACGCGAGTCAACACGATCATGAGAAAGCCGGCAAATGAATTCTGGTCAGGCCCGGTTGCGCGTCTGCGCCTCCACGGCGGCGAAGGCCGACATGTTGACCACGCCGCGCGAGGTCACCGACGGGGTGAGGATGTGCATCGGCTTGGCCGTGCCGAGCAGGATCGGGCCGACATGCAGGCTGTCGGTCATCACCTTGACGAGGTTGAGAGCGATGTTGGCCGCATCGAGCGAGGGGAAGACCAGCAGGTTCGCTTCGCCCGTCAGGCGCGAATCCGGCATCACCCGCCCGCGCATCGCCATCGACAGCGCGCTGTCGCCGTGCATTTCGCCATCGACCTCGAGATCGGGAGCCAGATCCTGCAGCATGGCCAGGGCCTCGCGCATCCTTTCCGCCGACTCCATGTCGCGCGAGCCGAAGTTGGAGGCCGAAAGGAGAGCGGCGCGCGGCGTGATGCCGAAGCGGCGGATTTCCTCGGCCGCGAGCATCGTCGTCTCGGCAATCTCGCGGGCGCAAGGGTCGATGGTGACATAGGTGTCGGTGAAGAAGGTCGCGCCGCCCGAATTGATCAGCAGCGACAGGGCGGAGAAGTCCTGAACGCCGGGCGCCGTGCCGATGATGCCGCGCACATCGGCAAGATGCTTGGAGTAGCGCCCCTCGAGGCCGCAGATCAGCGCATCCGCCTCGCCGCGGTGCAGAGCCAGCGCACCGATCACCGTGGTGTTGGAGCGCACCATGGTGCGCGCCGCCTCGGGCGTCACGCCGCGCCGGCCGATCAGCGACAGCAGGCTGTCGACATAGTCGCGGTAGCGCGGATCGTCCTCCGGATTGATGCACTCGAACTCGCGGCCCGGGCGCACCCTGAGACCGAAGCGCTCGCAGCGTGCCTCGATCACCGACGGTCGCCCGATCAGGATCGGCCTTGCCAGCCGGTCCTCGATCAGCACCTGGGCTGCACGCAGCACGCGCTCGTCCTCGCCGTTGGAGTAGATGATGCGCGTGTCGCTGTCACGGGCGGCCGCGATGATCGGCTTCATGATCAGGCCGGAACGGAAGACGAACCGGTTGAGCCTGTCCTGATAGGCGTCGAAGTCCTCGATCGGCCGGGCGGCAACACCGGTCTCCATCGCGGCGCGCGCCACCGCCGGCGCGATGCGCAGGATGAGCCGCTGGTCGAAGGGCGACGGGATCAGGTATTTCGGGCCGAAGGTCTCGCTGACGCCGCCATAGGCGCGCGCGGCGATCTCGGACGGCTCCTCGCGGGCGAGCTCGGCGATCGCCGCGACGGCGGCGAGCTTCATTTCCTCGTTGATGCTGGTCGCCCCGACATCAAGCGCGCCCCGGAAGATGTAGGGGAAGCAGAGGACGTTGTTGACCTGGTTGGGATAATCCGAGCGGCCGGTGCACATCATCACGTCGTCGCGCACGGCGAGTGCCGCTTCCGGCATGATCTCCGGCCGCGGATTGGCAAGCGCCAGGATCAGCGGCTTGTCCGCCATGCTCCCGACCATCTCCGGTTTCAGCACACCGGCGGCGGAGAGGCCGAGGAAGACGTCGGCGCCGGGGATCACATCGGCCAGGGTGCGGGCCTCCGTCTCCTGGGCGAAAACCGACTTCCACTCGTCCATCAGGGTCTCGCGGCCCTTGTAGACAACGCCCTCGATATCGGTGACGAAGATGTTCTCGTGGCGCGCACCCAGCGACACCAGCAGGTTGAGACAGGCCAGCGCCGCCGCGCCGGCGCCCGAGGCGACGATCTTGACCGCCGATATATCCTTGCCGGCCAGCTCCAGGGCGTTCTTGACGGCGGCGGCGACGATGATCGCCGTGCCATGCTGGTCGTCATGGAAGACGGGAATGTTCATCCGGTCGCGCAACGCGCGCTCGATCATGAAACATTCCGGCGCCTTGATGTCTTCAAGGTTGATGCCGCCGAAGGTCGGTTCCAGCACCGCAACCGCATTGACGAAGCGCTCTACATCGAGTTCGTCGACCTCGATGTCGAAGACGTCGATGCCGGCGAATTTCTTGAACAGGACCGCCTTGCCCTCCATGACGGGCTTGGAGGCGAGCGGGCCGATCGCACCCAGGCCGAGAACGGCGGTGCCGTTGGAGATGACCGCAACGAGGTTGCCGCGCGCGGTGTAGTCCGCCGCGAGCGAGGGATCGCGGGCGATTTCCATGCAGGGCGCGGCGACGCCCGGCGAATAGGCCAGCGCCAGGTCGCGCTGGTTGCCGAGCGGCTTGGTCGCCTGGATCTCCAGTTTCCCCGGATGCGGGTAACGATGGTAGAAGAGAGCTGCCTCGTCGAGATCGTTGGCGGGCTTTTCCGGTGTCTTGTTGTCGGTCATGACGATCCACTTGAGGCTGGCTGACGAAACTTGCGACGGCTTACCATCGAGCCGCTCCCCTCCCCTTCGAATTCGCCCCCATCGGCGCCTCGTCTCTCACGAGCGCAGGCTCGTCCGGATGAGGGTGCGAATCAACAGGTACAGGACCACGGCATTCAGGCAATGCCATACGAAATGCGTTCCCAGAGGGAAAGACGGGCAAAATGGGATATCGGCCGTCCTGAAGGCAAGGGAAATCACGAAGATCGCCCCGACGAGCGCAAGCGGGCCTGCCGCCGCGCGGTTGAGCCGGCGGGCCACCGCCGCCACGGCCAGGATGGCGACGGCCGCCGGCACGTAGCCGGCGGACGAGCCAACCACCCCGGAAAGCAGCGGCGCCACCCCGTAGCCTGCGAACAGGAAGGCAAGGGTCAGCGCCATCGAGGGGACCAGCCCCAGACAAAGAATGCGCCGCATCGCCAGGAAGAAATAGAAATGGATGAAGACGGCAATCGGCACCACATCGGCAAGCACCGACCAGCGCGTGGCGATCGTATGGAACAGAAACGATCCGATGCCGATCACGAAAAGGATGAATATGAGCGCGGGCACCGCCCAGTCATCGGGCGGTGTGCACGGCACCTTGCGGCGCTGTTCGGCGCGCCAGACACGCCATGCGGCCGCAGCGGAAATGAGAAAAGCCGCATTGGTCAGCGCATTGACCGGCTCGGCCCAGAACCCGGGATCGAGCCGTTCGCAATAGGCATCGATGGACCTCGTCCAATCCATCCCCTCGCCTCCTTGCCTCGTTGCGCGGCGAACCCGCTCCCTGGACCTGCGACCGCTCGCCGTCTGGCGTGCGGGTGCCGACGGCCCTATCCTGCACCGCAATCGCGTGCTTGTCTTGCCTGCCCGCAGTCCCTCAGAGGATCACCACGCTCATGCATCGCATTGATGACAGCCGTCCCTTCGTCCCTCTCAACATCGCGGTGCTGACCGTGTCCGACACCCGGTCGCTGGACGAAGACCGCTCGGGCGCGACGCTCGCCGCCCGGATCACCGAGGCGGGCCACGTTCTGGCCGGCCGGGACATCGTCACCGATGACGTGGAGAAGATCCGCGCCGTCGTGAAGGGCTGGACCCTGTCGGACGGCGTCGACGTGGTGATCACCACCGGCGGCACCGGCTTCACCGGCCGCGACGTGACGCCGGAGGCGATCGAGCCGCTGTTCGACAAGCGCATGGACGGTTTCTCGGAGGTCTTCCACCGCATCTCCTACGACAAGATCGGCACCTCGACGATCCAGTCCCGCGCGACCGGCGGCGTCATCGACGCGACCTATGTGTTCGTGCTGCCCGGCTCCCCCGGCGCCTGCAAGGATGCCTGGGACGGCATTTTGAAGTTCCAGCTCGACTACCGTCACATGCCCTGCAACTTCGTCGAGATCATGCCGAGGCTGGATGAACATCTGAAGCGCGGCAAACTGCGCGAAGCCTAAGGGGCGGGTTCCAGTTGTGCGGGATTGACCCCAAAGGTCGCACGGAAGGCCCGGGCGAAATGCGCCCTTGACGCATAACCGACTGCCAACCCGGCCGTCCCGCTTGCCGCGCCTTGCGCGATCAGCCGGCGTGCAACAGCCATTCTCTCTCGGCGCAGGATCACCGACAGCGCCTGCCCTTCGCCCGCAAGGCGGCGCCGGAGCGTCGATTCCGACAGGGCCAGGCGCGTGGCGATGTCGGCTGCCGTCCATCTCCTGTCCGGTTCGCTGCGCACCAGCCGGGCGACACGCTCGGCGATCGTCACGTCGAAGAGCGGCCTTGCGGCCGGCGCATCGTGCAGCAGGGCGAGCAGTTCGTGAAGCCGCGCCGTGCGAAGGACGGCCTCAGCCGGTCCGGCATCAATGGCGTCGGCCGCATGCAGCAGGGCCTGGACCCGCCCGGGCGTCAGGGGAACGACGAAGGTGTCCTGCGCCGGCGCCCGCGCCGCATCGCCCGGGCCGACCTGCGGCAGCATGTCGGGCTCCACCGGCAGGATCAGGGACTGGTAGAGATGCGTCCGTCCATCGGGCTCGTTGACGATCTCCAGGTCGACCGCCGCCGGCAGGACGAATGCCGTGCCGGCAGCAAATCGCTCCGAGACGTCTCCGAGCCACACCTCCTTCGCCCCGGACAGCACAATGCCGATCAGCGGCCGGTCAAGCCGTACGCAGGCCAGCCGCTCCCGTTCGAGCGCGCAATAGGAGAACAGCCCGGGCGCGTGCTCCGAGATCCCGGACACACCCTGAACGCGGTAGCGCGACAAACCCGCGCGCAGCCGGCTTGCCAGTTCGTTTCTCAAAGAACCGTTGTCCATCATGGCGCGAGACTAGGCCATCGGCCGGCGCCCGGCAAAGCCGGTATGACCGGATCGGGTTCAAACCTGATCAGGACGGGACCGCGCGATGCGTCCCGGGGCTCTAGCTTCCGCTCATCTGATGACCGGAGAGACCCCATGCGTTACACACTTGCTCCCCTTTTTGCCGGCGTCCTGGCCGCCCTCGCGTTGTCGCCGGCCCAGGCAGACACGGCGGCCAGGATCATTGAAGGTTTCAGCAATCCCGAAAGCGTTTTGATCGACGGACCGCGCAGGTTCGTCTCCAATCTCGGCGCGAAACTGGACCCGACCGGCCATGACGGCGACGGCTTCATCAGCGAGCTGGACGCTACGGGACGTATCGTCGCCCTGCGCGCCTTCCCGGCGGAAGGCGAGACGCTCGACGCTCCCAAGGGCATGGCGCTTGCAGACGGCCGTCTCTATGTCGCCGACATCGATCGCGTCGTCGGCTTCGATGTTTCCTCCCGCCGGAAGGTCTTCGAGGCTCGCGTTCCGACCGGCGCGCCCGGCCTGCTCAATGACCTGGTGAGCGTGCCGGAAGGGCTTGCCGTCACAGACACGTTGCGCGGCACCGTCTACCGGGTCGATCTGGGGACAGGAGCCTTCACGAGCGTCGCCTCCGGCATCCCCGGCGCCAACGGCATTGCCTGGGACGCGCGCGGGAACAGGCTTCTCGTTGCCGGTCTCGGCGCCCGGTTCGAAGGCGGCGACCTGTTCGAGGTGAGCGTCGATGGCGCGGTGCGCAAGCTCGACAGAGGGCCGCATGGCATTCTCGACGGGCTTGTGTTGCTGCCGGGCGAAAGGATGCTGCTCTCCGACTGGCGGGCGTTCGACCCGCCGACGCCGGGCGTCCTCTCGCTGCATGCCGGAGACGGAACCGAACTGGCAAGGCTGTCGCTGCCGCGCGAGGTTCACGGACCGGCCGATTTTGCCGTGGACACCGCCGCCGGGGCGATCTGGGTGCCGCTGATGCAGGACGGAATGGTGCTGGTGGCGCCCCTGGTGCGCTGAGGGCTGCGGGGAAGCCGTTCACGGATGCGTGATCGTCGCTTCCCCTACGTCCTTCCGGGCCTAAGTTCGGCTTCGACCGTTACAGGCATCCCGACGGGAGGACATCCGACATGAGCATAGTGAACCTGAACCGCCGCGCATTGATCGCCGGCGCCGCCACCGCTGCCCTCGCCGCGCCCGCCATCATCTCCGCGAGCGGGCGCGCGAGCGCCGCCGCCCCGATGCTCGGCGTCGCCACCCCCACCTTCAACCGCGTCAAGGTGGGCGACTTCGAAGTCACCATGATGCTTGATGCGGCCCGCACGATGGACGGTCCGCATCCGATCTTCGGCGAAGACCAGGAAGCGGCGGCCGTATCGGAGCTGCTGGCAGCAAACCACCTGCCTTCCGACAAGATGGTCAACGGCTTCACACCGGTGATCGTGAATACAGGTTCCGAGCTGGTGCTGTTCGACACGGGCCTTGGCGGCGACAACGGATCTCTGACGGCGCAACTCGCCTCCGCCGGATATTCCCCGGAGCAGGTCGATATCGTCGTCCTCACCCACATGCATCCCGACCACATCGGCGGGCTGATGACCAACGGCGCGCCGACCTATCCGAGCGCGCGCTACGTGACAGGTCAGACCGAGTTCGACTTCTGGACCCATGAGGACCGTCTCAGTGGTCCCACCGAGCGGGTCGCCCGACTGGTGCAGACAAACGTCAAGCCGCTTGCCGAAAAGATGACCTTCGTCGGCGGCCACAAGGAAGTGGTGCCCGGCATCCTGGGCCTCGACACGCCCGGCCATACGCCCGGGCACATGTCCTTCCACCTTTCAAGCGCCGGCAAGCAGCTCCTGATCTGGGGCGACATCGCCAATCATTTCGTCGTCTCGATCCAGCGCCCGGACTGGCACGTGCGCTACGACATGGACAAGGAGAAGGCGGCCGCGACGCGCAAGACGATGTTCGACCTGATCATCGCCGAGAAGATCCCCGTCACCGGCTATCACATGCCGTTCCCTGCGCTTGGCTATCTGGAGACCGCCGGAGAAAGCTATCGCTGGGTTCCCGCCGCATATCAGTTCACGCTCTGAGACGATCCGTGGCCCGTTCCGGGTACCGCACCACCGACGGGGCCGGCGCAAGCCGGCCCCGTTTTCGTATCCCCGGCCATCAACCGGCGGAGTAGGCCGGAGCACTTTCAAGGAAGCGACCATAGGCCTCTGCATCCGGCGGGCGGAAGGTCTCCGCAAGAGGATTGCGCCGACGCTCGCGCGCGCCGATATCGGCGAGAAGTTCGTCCAGATGGCGGAAGTGGTAGGGCGCCGAACACAGGCCGCCATAGACTCGGGCGGCGGGCCTGACCGACTGGCGCCACGCCATGTGTTCCTCGATCCAGCGGGTCATTTCCCCCGCATCCGGCTGGCTCTCAAGCTTCCCGTCGGCATAGCGCACCAGCCACTGGGCGGCGATGTCGCTGGTCAGCACGGTGGCAAAGCTCGAGTTGAACCCGACGAAGCCGAGATCCGGCACATCCGGATTGACGATCAACCGGTAGAGCCGGTACTGGCCGTCGGGCGCAACGAGCGCCTCCCGTGTTGCTTCGTCGAGATAGGGCACGCCGAGCTTCCAGCCGACCGCCTGGATCGCCAGGTCGAGTGCGATCCGCTCGCCGCCCGACAGAACGACCTCGCCGTCCCCATAGCGCTCGAACGTGCCTTGAACGGCCCTGATCTTCCCCTTTTTCACAAGCTCGAAGAACCCTTCCGTGGCGATCGGCAGTCCGCAGGAGATGGTGCTTTCGATTGGCTGGCTGGGGCGCATGCCGAGCCGCTTCAGTCCGAACTGGGTCGTCAAGAGGGTCTCAAGGCCCCGCCAGTTGGCCCAGACAAGCGGCTTCGCCAGGGCGCGGACCATACGGGCAACGCGCCCCTCGCCCCAGGGCGGAAACATGCATTCGGACGCTCGGCAATAGAGGATATGCTTGAAGTTCACCAGGCCGCCAAACCGATAGGGAACCCGCCAGACCGGCTCCAGGTAGACGATGGCGACCTCCTCGGCCCCTTCCTTTACCGCGTTGACGGCAACATCCGTCGCCGACTTGGAGAAGCCGAGGACGACGACCTTCCGCCCCCTGACCAGCGCCGGATCTGTGTATTCGCTCGAATGGAGGATGCGTCCGCCGCCGTCAAGAAACGCCTCCTCGCCCGGGTGGTGCAGGCGGTTGGGGTCGGTGAAAGTGCCGCTTGCCACCACGACGAAGTCGAAGCCCTCGCGAGCGCGGGTGCCGTCCTGGCCCTCGACCTCCAGGTCCCAGCCGCCGCCCGCGCGCCGGTGCATCGCGCTCACGCTCCGGCCGAACCGGATCAGCGGCAGCAGGTCGAACCGCCCGGCGAACTCCGTGAGATAGGCATGGACCTGCGCCCCGCTCGGCCACTCGGGAAAGTCCTTCGACATGGCGAGCCCGGTGTAGCGGTAGAGATCCTTGGGGCTTTGCGTCCTGATACCCGGATAGGAACGCGACGGGGCCCACACTCCGCCAAGCTCCTGGCTGCGTTCGAGCACGGTCACCTCGTGCCCCTTGTCCCGAAAGGCGCGCGCGGACGCAAGTCCGCTGACGCCGGCGCCGATGACGCAAACGCGCTTGCGATTGACCATGGTTCCTGTCCCTGCTTGCCTGAAATCGGTGCCCGCCCCGGCGGGCACACCGCGAGATGTCCGGCTCAGACCTTCAGTTCGAGCGGATCGAAGACCATGTCCTCGGGCTTGAGGAAGAAGACTTCGCGCAGGGCCGATTGGCGCACGACCTCCGCCGGATCGCCGAGATTATGCAGGTTGTCGAA
This sequence comes from Stappia sp., assembly GCF_965276915.1. Classification (GTDB taxonomy): domain Bacteria; phylum Pseudomonadota; class Alphaproteobacteria; order Rhizobiales; family Stappiaceae; genus Stappia. The sequence goes on along the minus strand of NZ_OZ255709.1, from coordinate 1,843,840 downwards.
GAGCTCGCGCAGGCGGCGCGCGGGGCTGACCCAGAAGATCGCCCGGGCCGGCTTGTCGGTGAGATTGTAGTAACCGTGGGGAATGCCCATCGGCATGCGCACGACATCACCCGGATGCGCCTGGTGGTGCTGCCCGTCGAGATAGAGGTCGAAGCGGCCCTCGAGCACATAGATGAACTCGTCCTGGGTCGGATGGACGTGCGGCGGCACGAACGTGCCGGGAGGGTCGAGCGTCTCGAAGGAGAAGCAGGCCTCGCCTTCCGTCTTCATCCAGTAGGTGTGGCCGAGAATGCTCCACTCCACCCCGTCATGGCCGGTTCCCGCCCGGGTGATGCCCGGATCGGTGTTGACCTTCACCATGTTGGCGATTGCCTTGCTCATTCGAAGTCTCCCCTCTGGCGCGCATCGCGCGCATCCGTCCTCTGGCGCGGGCCGTACACGCATGTCTGATCGCGGTGCCGGCTCTTGTTCGCATCTCCAATGAAAGCGCGTGTCCGCGCACGGCGTCTATCCGCTAAACGCTGCCCCTGTCCGTAAAACGCAGCTCGTCACGCATTTTGCCGGCTTTCCGGCGCGGATGACGTGCCCCGGTCCCCGTGCTAGGCTTTTCGCCAACAAGGACCGAAAACGGTCCGGCTTCCAGAGGACGGGTTTACGATGACAGGTGCGCCATGACGGCGGCGCGCGTGCCGCTTGCCGACTACGGGAAGGTGGCCACGCGGGACGTCCACCAGGCGGCCGAACAGGTCGGCCGCATTTTCTGCGCGCACCGGCTTGCGCCCCTCGACCGGGCTCCGGGTTTCAACGCGCTCCACAATCACTGCCGCTTTCCCGGCGGATCCATCAACTACGTCGCCTATGGCGGGGATGTCGAGATCGATCCCGGTTGCCTGGAGCGCTTCTTTCTCCTGCAGATCCTGCTGAAGGGGGCGGCCGAGATCCGCTGCGGCGGCAGGACGACCGAAACAAGCCCCGGGCAGGCGGCCTCGCTCCTGTCGCCAACGCAGCCGTCCGTCATGCGCTGGCGGGCCTCCTGCGGCCAGTTGATCCTCATGCTCGACCGGGCGCCGGTCGAAGCCGCCGTCTCGGAACTCCTGCAGGAAGATGTCGGCGAACTGGTGTTCTCCCCTCGCGTGCGGCTTGACGGCGACTTCGGCCGCACGCTCTTTGCCCAGGTTTCCCGACTGGCCGCACGGGCCGAAGCAGGCAGCGCCGAGAGCGATGCGGTGCTGGCGCGGATCGGCGACACGATTGCCCAGGCCCTGATCTGGAACCAGGACAGCAACCGCCGCCTGCTGCTGCTGAAGAGCGAAGATCGCACGCCCCTGCCCCCCGCGCGCATCGCGCGGGCGCTCGGCTATCTCGACGCCCATCTGGAGGACCCGCTCGACGTGGCGGATCTTGCCCGTCATTGCGGCTGTTCCATCCGGGCCTTGCAGACCGCCTTTCGCCGACATTGCGGGGAAACCATCACCGCAACCCTGGAGACGCGCCGTCTTGCCCTGCTTCGCCAGCGCCTTCTGTCCCGCGACAGGGATTACAGTGTAACCGAGCTCATCCACGCCTGCGGCTTTTCACATCTGGGACGCGCAGCACTTGCCTATCGTCAGGCCTATGGAGAACGCCCGAGCGACACGCTGCGCGCCTCAAGAGCCTCCATGTGAACTGTTCCTCGCATGGAGACGGCAGGGAACCGCATATTATTGAGAATTATCGAAAGTTAATCCTGCCAATAATCACAATCATTCACTAAATTTCTCCCTGTATTCAATTTGCTATACTCCTTCAAAGAATTCATAAACTTGAAACGAAAAACGGTTTTATCCTCAATCGCCCGATAATAGTCATGTTGTTTTCCCTAATTCTCCTTCTCTCGATCACTTTTGAGACCGACTTCGACTTCACCTTGCTTCCCGTGAACGGCTGCAGGCCGCTCATCGGTTGGCCGGCTCAAGGCCGTGCCAAACCAGAACCGGAAGGAATCTGACCATGAAGAGACTGTTCATCGCCCTCGCCGCCCTTGCCTTCACCGGGGCAGCCGTCGCTCAGGGTGCCAGCTTCGCGGACATTGATGCCGACCAGAGCGGTGACCTGACCTATGCCGAGGTGACCGCAATCGCTCCCGAAGTCACGATGGAGGCTTTCTCCGCAGCCGACGCCGACCGCAACGGTTCGCTCTCGGAGGCCGAGTTTGCCGTCCTTGCCGGCAGTGGCGGGTAACCCCCTCCCCGTTCGCCACGGCTGATGCCGCCGCCCCGTCTGGCCAATGCCAGGCGGGGCGGTCGCGCTGTCCGGCAAGAGCACCCGGGACATCTGTTCTCGAAAGGCGGGGATGACGCCGAATCCGGTTCTCAGTCGAATTTGTTCCTGATATGTTCCATGAGCGGTCCATTCGGGACGACAGTGGAGCAGGCGACAGGCATGCGTGCCAACAGCAAGAAGCCCGACCTTTCCTCAAGCAGCGAGGGCAAGAGCGATATCGCCGATATCGATGCGCATCGCGGCCGCGGCCGCGGGGCCGGCCTCAACATGGCCGGTCGTTACGAGCGCGAGAGCATCGAGGCCTTCGATGACGGCTGGGGAACCCTTGAAACGCTGCCGCCGTTCAAGACCCATCTCCAGGAAGAGCGCGCCCGGACGATCATCACGCGCAACGAATCGCCCGACATTTCCTTCGACCGGTCCATCAATCCCTATCGCGGGTGCGAGCACGGCTGCGTCTACTGCTTCGCCCGGCCGAGCCATGCCTATATAGGCCTGTCTCCGGGCCTGGATTTCGAAACCCGGCTGACGGTCAAGCCGAATGCCGCCGAGCTGCTGGAGCGCGAGCTGTCGCGTCCCGGATACACACCGCGCACCATCGCCATCGGCACCAACACCGATCCGTACCAGCCGGTCGAGCGGGAGCAGAAGCTGATGCGCGACATCCTGTCCGTTCTCGACAAGTGCAATCACCCGGTCGGGATCGTGACGAAATCGGCGCTGGTGCTGCGCGATGCCGACATCCTTGCATCGATGGCCGAGCGCGGTCTGGCGCGCGTCGCCATCTCGATCACCACGCTCGACCGCAAGCTGGCGCGGACGATGGAACCGCGTGCAGCAACGCCCCAGAAACGGCTCGACGCCGTTCGCGGCCTCTCGCAGGCCGGCATACCGACTTCGGTGATGGTGGCGCCGGTCATCCCGGCGCTGACCGATTCGGAGATGGAGCGGATACTGGACGCCGCCTCGGAACATGGCGCGGCGGGCGCCGGATACATCCTGCTGCGATTGCCGATCGAGGTCAGCCCGCTGTTTCGCGACTGGCTGCTGCGCCACCGGCCCGACAGCTACCGCCATGTCATGAACCTGATCCGCTCGATGCGCGGCGGCAAGGACTATGACGCGGAATGGGGCAAGCGCATGCGCGGCGAAGGCCCCTATGCGAAACAGCTCGCCAACCGTTTCGCACTTGCCTGCAAGCGGCTCGGGCTGAACCGGACGCGCAAGCCGCTTGCAACCGACGCCTTCATCCGGCCCACCGCCGGAGGCGTCCAGCTGCAGCTCTTTTGAGCGCGCCCTGCCAAACCAGCCAAGCCAGGTCCCGGCAACGGCAACTTCCCGTGGATCAGCCCACAAGCGACTTGCGGCGCGCCGGTCCGCCGCCGACGATGCGCCATGGCCCTTTCGCTCCAGACGACCCTGCATCTCGATCTCCCCTCCCGCCTCTCACCGAAAAAGGAGGCGCGTCTGGCTGCGGATTTCGAGGGCCGTCTTGCCGGCATCGACGAAGCCGGTCGGGGGCCGTGGGCGGGGCCGGTCAGCGTTGCCGCCGTCATTCTCGACCACAAGGCGCTGCCGCGGGGACTGGACGACTCCAAGGCGCTCGCCGAGCGCGACCGCGAGCGGCTCTACGGCGAGATCCTTGCAAGCGCGACTGTCGCTGTCGCCTTCGCCTCGCCGGCACGCATCGATGAGTTGAACATCCGCGCCGCGACGCTCGACGCCATGGCGCGCGCGGCACGGGCATTAGAGACCCTCCCTGCGGCGTGCCTTGTCGACGGGCGCGACGTGCCACCGGGCCTGCCGTGTCCCGGTCAGGCCGTCGTGAAGGGGGATGCGCGCATGCTTTGCATCGCGGCCGCCTCGATCGTTGCCAAGGTCGCCCGGGACCGGCTGATGACCCGCATGGACGGCATATGGCCCGGATACGGCTTCGCGGCCCACAAGGGCTACGGCACTGCCGCCCATGCCCTGGCCCTTGCCCGGCTCGGCCCCTGCCCGCTGCATCGCCGGAGCTTCCGCCCGGTGCGCGCCCGGATCGAGGAGGCAAGCCGGGACAGCGCCTGAGCCGAAAATGCCTGCCTCAAACGAAAACGGCCCCTTGCGGGGCCGTCTCAATCCAGCGGGAGAGAGCAAGACGCGTCAGTTGAAACGCGACTTCACTTCCTCGATGCTTTTGGCCAGAAGATCCTCGCCAACCGCGCCCGACACCTTCTTGGAAAGGATCGTCTCGGCGGCAGCAATCGCGATATCCGCCGCGCGGCTGCGCACTTCGGCGATCGCCTGGCTCTCTGCCTGGGCAATCTTGCGCTCGGCCGCGCTCGTGCGGCGCGCGATCATTTCCTCAAGGGCGGTGTTCGCCTCAAGCGTCAGGCGGTCCGCCTCGCGCTTGGCTTCCGCGACGATTCCCTCCGCCTCGGAAACGGCCTCCTGGCGACGGCGCTGGTAGTCCGCCAAGAGGGCCTGGGCCTCCTCGCGCAGACGGCGGGCGTCCTCAAGCTCCTTGCGGATGGTGTCCGCGCGCTTGTCGAGCGAAGCGCCGACCGTAGCCGGGATCTTGAAATAGGCGACCAGGCCGAGAAAGATGACGAGGCCGACCAGAGCCCATGCTGAAGCGTCCATCAGGCTGTCCTCACTTCATCGCCGTATCGACGGCCTTGGTAAGTTCGGTCTTGGTCGGCGCCTTGCCGATCAGGGCCTCGACCAGTTCCGACGTCGTGCCGGTGGCGATCTCGCCGACATTCTCGAGCGCCGCGCGCTTGACGTCCCCGATCCGGGTCTCGGCTTCCGCCAGCTTCGCTGCAAGCTCGCCTTCGGTCGCGGCACGGCGCGCCTCGACGTCGCTCTTCAGCTTGTCGCGGGTTTCCTGGGCGATCTTGTGGGCGTTGGTACGCGCCTCCGCCAGGGCCTGCTCATAGGCGGCGATCGCGGCGTTGCTCTCTTCGTTCAGACGGTTCGCTTCCGCGATGTCCCCCGCGATGCGGTCGCGGCGATCCTCGAGGATGCCACTGATACGCGGAAGGGCAACCTTGCTCATGATCCAGTAGAGCAGGCCGAAGGTAATCGCCAGCCACAGGATCTGCGACGCGTAGGTGGTTCCGTCGAACGGCGGAAACGTTCCGGGGGAGTGCGCGTCGGCGGGCACCTGTGTGCCGGACGTGGTATCGGCGCTAGTCGTGGCCATCTGTCTCTCCAATGCCGCAGCTTACGCTGCATCGCGGCGGCCGCGATGCGATGACCGGGCACGACTGGCGCGCCCGGTCAATAATCTCGCGTCGCTGACGCAATTCGACGTCGTGGATCAGACGGCGAACAGCAGGAGAAGCGCGACGAGAAGCGAGAAAATGCCGAGCGCCTCGGTCACGGCGAAACCGAAGATGAGGCGGCCGAACTGGCCATCGGCGGCAGACGGGTTGCGCAGGGCGCCCGACAGGTAGCTGCCGAAGATGTTGCCGAGGCCGAGAGCCGTACCGGCCATGCCGAGACAGGCGAGACCTGCACCGATGTACTTTGCTGCTTCAGCTTCCATGACACTTGCTCCTTGAGATAAGTTTTCAGCGACGAAACGACGGCTCCGCCTTATTGCGGAGCCGAACCAAACTGACTTCTAGTGGCTCGGATGCAGCGCATCGTTGAGGTACATGCAAGTCAGAACCGTGAACACGTAGGCCTGCAGGAAGGCCACGAGGAACTCCAGGCCGGTCAGCGCGACCGTCATCGCCAGCGGCAGGATCGACACGAGCGGGCCGAAGATGCCCAGACCTTCCGCCGCGATCAGCGAGGTGACGAAGCCGGCGAACACCTTCAGGGTGATGTGTCCCGCCAGCATGTTGGCGAAGAGACGAACCGAGAGGCTGACCGGGCGCGACAGGAACGAGATGATCTCGATCGGCGTCACCAGGAAGAACAGTGCCGGCGGCACGCCATCCGGGGTGAACAGCTTGAGAAACTTCAGCCCGTGCTTGGCGAAGCCGTAGATCATCACCGTACCGATGACCACCATAGCCAGCGCGAAGGTGACGATCAGGTGGCTGGTGACGGTGAAGAAATACGGGAACATGCCGATCAGGTTGGCGATCAGCACGAACATGAAGAGCGAGAACACCAGCGGGAAGAACCGCATGCCCTCGTTGCCGGCCGAACTTCGCAACGTGTTGGCGACAAACTCGTAGGACATTTCCGCCAGGGACTGCCAGCGCCCCGGAACGAGACCGCGACCGCCGGTCGATAGCATCAGGAACGTCGCGACGACGGCCGTGGTGGCGACCATGAACAGGGCGGAATTGGTGAAGGACAGATCGAGGCCGCCAACCTCAATCGGGACGAGATTGATGATCTTGAACTGGGAGATCGGATCGTTCGCCACCGGGTCGGCCCCTCTTTAGCGGTCGCATTTCGCGCGCACGCGCCATGTCTGTTCGCGCAAAAGCGCCATGATTCTGGTTTCAAACTACCCGTCGTTCATCCTGTCCTTCTGCTCCGCCATCAAACCGGCGGAACGCAGGACATTCAGAACGCCCGCGACGAAGCCCAACAGCAGGAACACGATCAAGCCCCAGGGACTTGTACCGAACCCTTTGTCGATCATCCAGCCGATGGCCGCCCCGACCAGAATGCCGGCGACGAACTCCGTCGACAGCTTCATGGCCTGCGCGTAACCTTGGCCCGCACCAGAGGACGCGCGCTTGTCCGCCTCGGCGGACTTCGTCGTTCGTTCCTCAAGCGAGCGCACCAGCCGGTTCTTTCGCTCGGACAGTTCCGCTTCCGTCGGCCGTTGACCGTTGCCTGGTCCGTTCTCGTCCGGAGACATCACTACCGTCCCCTTTCCTCGATACGCACCGGCCCGCGCCGCCTGCCCCTGGAAGCCGGGCGCACCATAGTCGGCACCCCTGCACCTGTCAAGAACGCTTGCGTGATACTTAACATATTGAATTCAATACCTAATCGTTGTCCGAACATAGCGCGATCGAGCTTTTCCGGCAGAGGGCGCGCGGCGATGCCGCAGCGCGGCGCAAGAGCCGTGCGCCGCGTCCTTGCACGAGAATCCGCGGGATGGGGACCCGGCGGCCCGGCAACCGCCGGAGCCGGCGCGCGCGAAGACCGCCCGTCCCCGGGTTGCTGCGCCTGCGAGCTACGGAAAAGCCCGTCGTCCTTTCGCGTTCGCCAGGACCTTGCCTGCCGAATCCAGCGCCTCCACCCGGATTTCATAGGTGTGCCGGGTCGGAGGACAGGGACCGCGATACCGGAACGCGCCGTAAGGCAACTTGTTCTTGCCTGCATAACCGACCGTCCCGCCACCGTGGTTGTAGTTGATCGCATTGAGGTCGACCATCTTGAAGCGGAGCTTCACGGTTCCCTTTGGGACCTTGGACAGGCTGATAGGGGGAGACTTCGAATCGAAACATTTCGCAGTCGGTCCCCAGGTAAAGCTCATCGACATCGCCGAAGCAGCGGAAACCGAGCAAACGAATGCAATGGCAGCAAGCAGAATTCGCATTGTCATCCCCCAGACTGAAATGCCGCTGCTCCCCTTGCATGACGGGCTCAATGCCCGCAGGAGACGTGGCTTTGCGTCAATCCTTGCAACGTAGCACGTGGCATGAAGAAGGGGTATCGAATGCCGCTGCGTTCCGCCGCTGAAGCCCGTGCTTGCCGTGCAAGCATCTTGCGGGTCGCCTCAGCCGGCTTCGAGGAACCGCTCCGCTGTGTCCAGATCGACGGACACGAGCTGCGAAACGCCGCGCTCCGCCATCGTGACGCCGAACAGGCGGTTCATCCGGGCCATGGTGATCGGATTGTGCGTGATGACGACGAAGCGGGTGGCGGTCGAGCGGGTCATCTCGTCGAGCAGGTCGCAATACCGCTCGACATTGGCATCGTCCAGCGGTGCATCGACCTCGTCGAGCACGCAGATCGGCGCCGGATTGGTCAGGAAGACGGCGAAGATCAGCGCCATGGCGGTCAGCGCCTGCTCGCCGCCCGACAGCAAGGTCATCGTCTGCGGCTTCTTGCCCGGCGGCCGGGCGATGATCTCGAGGCCCGCATCCAGCGGATCCTCCGCATCGACGAGCTGCAGCTCGGCCGTGCCTCCGCCGAACAGGTGGGTGAACAGGCGCTGGAACTGCGCGTTGACCGTCTCGAAGGCAGCGAGCAGGCGTTCGCGCGCCTCCCGGTTGATGTTGGAGATCGCGCCGCGCAGCCGCTTGATCGCCTCGATCAGGTCGTCACGCTCGCCGACCAGGGTGCCGCGCTGCGTCTCGATCTCGGAAAGTTCGTCCTCGGCACGCAGGTTCACGCCGCCAAGCCGCTCGCGCTCGGCCTTCAGTCTCTCGACGCGCCGCTCGATGCCGTCCGGCTCGGGCAGCGGCGCGCCCTCCTTCAGGCCGGCCAGCCCCGGCAGTTCCGAAACCGCCGCTTCCAGCGCCTCGTCGATCCGCGCCTCGACTTCCGCCTTGCGCCCGCGCGCCGCCGTCAGCCGTTCTTCCGCGCGAATGCGGCGCTCGCGCGCCTCTCCCAATTGCGACAGCGCGGCCTGCGCCTCCGCATCGGCGGCACGCTGCGCAGCTTCGGCGCCGACCAGAAGATCGTCGGCGGCCCGGCGCGCCTCCTCGGCAGCGGATATTTCGGACAGCAGCGCGCGGCGCTTCAGCTCGATATCCTCGGGCGCCTCGACGAGCGCGGCGCGTTCCTCTTCCGCCGTCCCGATGCGCTCGCCCAGTATCTCGATCTGCTGGCGTGCACCGGAGGCACGCTGCACCCAGCTCGCCCGCTCGCGGCCGATCGCTTCCATCCGGCGGCGGCGCATGTCCGCCTCCCGGGCAAGACCGTCGGCAGCGGCCCGCTCGCGCGACAGGGCAGCGCGCGCCTCCGCCGCTTCCGCCCGGGCCGTGTCGATCGCCCGCGACAGGTCGCCATCGCCGGCGATACCGGCAAGCGCCGCCTCGGCGGTCCCCACCGCCTCGCGTGCCTCGCCAAGATCGGTTTCCAGCCGCTCGACACTCTCGCGCAGACCCGCCAGCCTTGCTTCGGCCTCCGCATGGGCCCGCTCCAGGCGCAGCACCTCCTGGCGCGCGGCATCCGCCGCCCCGCGCGCGGCCTTGACCTCCTGGCGCGCGGCCTCCTCGGCCTCGCCGGCGCGGGCAAGCCTTGCCCCGGCATCCTCGAACGCCGCGCGCAATGCCGTCAAACGCTCGGCGCCCGTGGCAATCTCCGTCTCCAGCGCGGCGAGACGGTTCTTGCGCGCCAGGCGCTGCGCCGCCGCGGTCGGCGCATCGGCCGCAATGGTAAACCCGTCCCAGCGCCAGACCGCCCCGTCCCGGTTGACCAGCCTCTGCCCTGGCCGCAGGAGGGGCATCAGGCGCGCGCCCTCCTCCCCTTCGACGACACCGATCTGGGCAAGCCGCCGCGCCAGCGCCTGAGGCGCCTCGACAAAGCGGGCCAGCGCCTCGACGCCCTCGGGCAGCGCCGGATCGGACTCTCGACCTGCCTCGCCCCGGTCCGTCCAGCGCATCGGCGCATCGCCGCCAAGAGGCGCATCCAGATCCTCGCCCAGCGCGGCCCCGAGCGCCGTCTCGTATCCGGGAACCGCCGACATCGCATCGACGACCGGCGGCCAGTCGCCAACCTGTCCGGCAGCCAGCACATCGGCCAGCGTGCGCGCCTCGGTCTCCAGCCGGGAGAGCCCTGCTTCCGCCTCGGCGAGCGGCATGCGCGCCGCTTCCAGCCCGGTGCGCCCGGCCCTTGTGCGTTCCTCGGCGGACAGCGCCAGCTCCTCCGCCGCATCCAGCCGCTCCTCGGCAACGATCAGAGCCTCTCGGCCAAGCTCGAGGTCCGGAGCGTCTTCCAGTTCGCCCTGCAGGCCGGAAAGTTGCGCCGCCGCCTCGCCATGCTGGCGGGCCAGCCGGTCGGACCTCTGGCAGGCTGCCTGATGCGCCTCGGCCAGTTGCTGGCGTCTTGCATGAAGCGCGGCCTGTTCGCCGGTCAGCGCGGCTAGCCTCTCCTCCGCCACCTGTACCGCCTCGCCGGCCGCCTCGACGAGAAGCGCCGCCTCGGCCGCGCTTTCCTCCTCGGCAAGGGCCTCGCCGCGCAGGTCCTCTTCTTCCTCGGCAAGCCGGGCGAGGTGCTCGTCGTTTTCGGAGATCAGCGCCTGTTCGCGGGCAATATCCTGGTGGAGCTGCTGCAGGCGCCCGGCAAGATCGGAGAGCCGTTCGCGCACCCGGCGCTCCTCACCGTCAAGTTCGTTGCGCGCCAGGACGAGCCTCTGCACCGCCGCGCCGGCGCGAGCGGCGGCGTCGCGCGCCTCCGGCACCTTGTAGGAGGCGATCGCCTGCGCCTTGGCCGCCTCCGCCTGACGGGCCGCCACCTCGCGCACGCCCTTCTCCGCCTCGGCGAATTCGGCGTCCGCTGCCGCCAGCCTGTCGCGGCAGTCGACCCAGCGCAGGTAATAGAGCGCAGCCTCGGCGGAGCGGATTTCGGCGGAAAGGTTGCGGAACCGGCTTGCCTGACGGGCCTGCCGGCGCAAGCTGTCGAGCTGGCCGTCGATCTGGACGAGCACATCCTCCAGCCGGTCCAGGTTCTGCTCCGCCGCGCGCAGCCGCAACTCCGCCTCGTGCCGGCGCGAATGCAGGCCCGAGATGCCGGCGGCCTCTTCCAGGATCTGCCGTCGGGACGTCGGCTTGGCGGCGATCAGTTCGCCAATCTGCCCCTGCCGCACAAGCGCCGGCGACCGCGCGCCGGTGGAGGCATCGGCAAACAGAAGCTGCACGTCGCGGGCGCGCACGTCACGGGCGTTGATCTTGTAGTTGGAGCCGGATTCGCGCTCGATACGGCGCGTCACTTCCAGCATGTCGGCGTCGTTGAAACCGCTCGGCGCCGTGCGCTCGGCATTGTCGAGGAAGAGCGTGACTTCCGCCGTGTTGCGGGCCGGGCGGTTGAGGCTGCCGGAAAAGATCACGTCGTCCATGCCGGACGCGCGCATGTTCTTGTAGGAATTCTCGCCCATGACCCAGCGCAGGGCCTCGACAAGGTTGGACTTGCCGCAACCATTGGGACCGACGACGCCGGTCAGGCCGTCGCCGATGATGAACTCCATGGGTTCGACAAAGGACTTGAAGCCCAGGACGCGCAGCTTGTTGAACTTCATGGATGCGGTGTCGCTGGGATCTGGCGGGAAGCGCGCGCGAAACGGCGCAGGCCCGCGCCTGTCGCGTTTCGCGCCGAAAGCCCCCTAGAGGTACTTCGCGGCTTCCTTGTCGAGTTGCTCAACACTGATCGCACCGCTTACCTTGTTTCCGTTGAAGAAGAAGGTCGGCGTGGAGTCTACGCCGAAGTCCGATGAGGCACGGTCGCGCGTCGCGTTGATCCCGTCAAGCAGAGCCTGATCCGTCAGCGTCTTTTCGAAGCTTTCCTGTGTGAACCCGATCTGCTTGGCGAAATTCAGCAGCGAATTGTAGGGATCGTTGCTGAAGGCCCAGTTGCGCTGCTCGGCGAACATGACGTCGATCACGTCGAAATATTTATCCTCCGGAACCGACCTGGCGAGCATGAAGGCGGCGGCGGCCACCGGATCGAGCGGAAACTCGCGGAAGATGAAGCGCGCCTTTCCGGTCTCGATATATTCCTTCTTAAGGTGCGGATAGGTGGCCTTGTGGAAATTGGCGCAATGCCCGCAGGTCATCGAGGCGTACTCGACGATGGTCAGCGGCGCGCCTTCCTCGCCAAGAACCTTCTCGGGCAGCGTGCCCGGCTCCAGCAACTTGTCCATGTCCACCGACTGGGCCAGTGCCGGAAGCGCTGAAAGCGCGGTGCCCGCAGCCAGAAGCCCGGCGGAGGAACGGAGGATCAACTGTCGGCGGTTCAAGGTCACGAGCGCTATCCCATCTCAGTGCGTTGGTCGCGAATATGCATCAAATCCTTGCGCGAAACGGCGCATGGCCGCAGGAGGCTGTTTATCGCCTTTCACGCATGCGTCAACCGACACGCAGAATATGGCGTCTTTGGGAGTGCCGGAAGAGCGATCGCCGCCTGTCGATCACAACCTCGCGAGGGGGAGAAAGAGAAGCCTCAGCGGGACTTGGCAAGGACGGCCCTGCCCAGCTTTTCAAGGGCGGCTCCCAACGCGGTGCCCTCGACCGGGCGCAGCACATCGGACAGTTCCGCCTCCTCCGCACTTGTCAGTGCCCTGAGCCTTGGCGGAGCCTTGCGGCGCGGCGGGGTCAGCGGCCGCTGCAGGATGCGGATCCGCCCGACCGCGGCCCAGCCGAAGAAGCCGTTGATCCGCTCGATCACCTGCGGCATGTCGTGGGTCAGCATCAGCGCCGTGGCGCCGTCGGTCTGGACGGTGAGCGTCGCCGGACGCGCCTGGCCATCCGCATCGTCCCTTTGGCCGCGCTCGCGCGGCCAGTCGAGCCGCGTCGGCTGGACCCGTCCGGCATAGCGCTCGCCAACAATGTCGGGCCAGTCGGCGACAAGATCGGAGGCGGCGAAACCGCGCTGCCGGCACGCCTTGTCGAGGCTGGCCCCGATCAGATCGGCAAGCGGACGCGCACGTGTCACCCGCCGCATGTAGGCCCGGGTCTGCGTACCCTGCCCTCGCGCGGCCGGACGTCCGGACCCTTTTGCCTGCGAATCGCTCATCAATCGAGTGTCGCCCGTCAATTGCGACCCTTTTGCGACAAAATCTGCCGAACTCCCCGTTGTTTCAGCCTGCTGCTCCTTTGCGGAAGCCCCAATCCACAGGCCCGCACCCCCCGGATGCGAAAGACACTTGAAATCGCGGCCTGCCACCCGATCCTGTGTGCCGATGACCATCCTGGACCATGCCCCCTCCCCCGACCTCGCGGCCGACCTGCTTGCCTGGTACGACACCCATGCCCGCGCCCTGCCCTGGCGGGTGCCGCCGGGGTCGCGGCAGGCCGGGACGCGCGCCGATCCCTATCGGGTATGGCTGTCGGAAATCATGCTGCAGCAGACGACCGTCCAGGCGGTCAAACCCTACTTCCTCGACTTCACCGCACGCTGGCCGACGGTTGACGATCTTGCCCGCGCCGACGAGGCCGATGTGATGAAGGCATGGGCGGGGCTTGGTTATTATTCCCGGGCCCGCAACCTGAAGGCCTGCGCCGAAACCGTGGCGCGCGAGCATGGCAGCCGGTTCCCGGAGACGGAGGAGGCGTTGCGCGCGCTGCCGGGCATTGGCCCCTACACGGCCGCTGCGATCGCAGCGATTGCCTTCGACCTGCCGGCGACCGTGGTCGATGGCAATGTCGAGCGGGTGATATCACGGCTCAGGGCGATCGAAACGCCGCTTCCCGCCGCCAAGGCCGACATCCGCGCCTTTACCGCCGAACTCGTGCCGCAGGAACGACCCGGCGACTTCGCGCAGGCGATGATGGATCTCGGCGCCAGCCTGTGCAGCCCGCGCCGGCCCGCCTGTGCGCTGTGTCCCTGGTCGGCCCCTTGCGCGGGGCGCGCGGCCGGCATCGCCGAGACGCTGCCGCGCAAGGCACCGAAAGCACCCAAGCCAACGCGGCGCGGGATGGCGTTTGTGGTGATCCGCGCCGACGGGGCCGTGCTGCTGCGCAGACGCCCGCCGAAAGGCCTCCTTGGCGGCATGAGCGAACCGCCGGTCAGCACCTGGGGCGAGGATATCGGCACCGACGACCTTGCCCTTGTGCCTGCGGAACTTGGCGCGATGAAACTGCGCTGGGCGCGCATTGCCGGAGACGTGCGTCACACCTTCACCCATTTCCATCTCGAGCTGGGAATCTGGCGGGCGGAAGCTTCGGCAGCGCTCGCCATTCCGGCCGGGCACTGGTGGTCGACGACGCGCGATCTCCCCGGAGAAGCACTGCCCACGGTGATGCGCAAGGCCGTGGAGGCGGGCCTGAGGCGCTGAGGACGGCATCAAAGCCGTTGCGCTTTGCCGCAAACTGCCGCATAGACGCGCGCCCCCGGGTCGCAAGATTTCAAAGGCATGCCCTCAAGCCGTTGCGGAGACTTCGGCCATGTTCACGCATTCCGTTTCTGCCCTTTTCTCGACCCGCGAGGCGGCGGAGATCATTCGTCTCGCCGAGGATGCACACTCAACAGCCGGCGGGCTTGTCGGCGGGCTGCATCACCACAACATCCGCCGCGCCGAAATATCCTGGCTCGACGATACGGGAACCGCCGCCTGGGTGATGGAGCGCGTCGTCACGGCGGTGGCAAAGGCCAATCGCGAGCATTTCGACTTCGCCATCACCGACTTCAGCGAAAGGCTGCAGGTCGCCTCCTATGACGAGAGCATCGCCGGCCACTATGACTGGCATTCCGACATCGGCGACGGCCCGATCGCGCAAAGGCGCAAGCTGACCATCGTCGCGCAGTTGAGCGATGCGGGTGACTATGCCGGGGGCGAGTTGCAGATCAACCTGGGCGGTGCGGTGCAGACGGCAGAGCGCGGCACGGGCGATGCCACGCTGTTCGCCTCCTTCATGCTGCACCGGGTCGCGCCGGTCACGCATGGACGGCGCCATTCCCTGACCTGCTGGTGCCACGGCCCGGCCTTCCGCTGAAGCCGACGACCGACGATGCCTACTGGAACGCGGTCTCGGCGAAGGAGCGAAGCTTGCGCGAATGGAGCCTCTCGCGCGGCATCGCCCGCAGCTTCTCCATGCTGAGAATGCCGATCTTCAGGTGCTGGGAGACCTGGCGTTTATAGAAATCCGTCGCCATGCCGGGCAGCTTCAGCTCGCCATGCAGCGGCTTGTCGGAAACGCAAAGCAGGGTTCCGTAAGGCACGCGGAACCGGAACCCGTTGGCGGCAATGGTCGCCGATTCCATGTCGAGCGCGATTGCCCGCGACTGCGAGAAGCGCTGCACCGGTTCGCGGTGGTCGCGCAGTTCCCAGTTGCGGTTGTCGATGGAGGCAACGGTGCCGGTGCGCATCACCCGTTTCAGCTCGTAGCCGGCATAGCCGGTCACTTCCTCCACCGCCTTTTCCAGCGCCACCTGGACCTCGGCGAGCGGCGGGATCGGCACCCAGGCGGGAAGGTCCGCGTCGAGCACGTGGTCCTCGCGCACATAGCCGTGGGCAAGCACGTAGTCGCCAAGCTTCTGGCTGTTGCGAAGGCCGGCGCAGTGCCCCAGCATCAGCCAGGCATGCGGGCGAAGCACCGCCACATGATCGGTGATTGTCTTGGCGTTGGAGGGACCCACGCCAATGTTGATCATGGTGATCCCCGACTGGCCCGCGCGGGCGAGATGGTAGGCCGGCATCTGCGGAAGGCGCATCAAGCGGTCGCCATCGGCAGGTTCCAGCTCTCCCGCCCGCGTCACCACATTGCCCGGCTCGACGAAATGGGTATAGCCGCTCTGCGGGTCGGCGAGCAGTTCCTTCGCCAGACGGCAGAACTCGTCCATGTAGAACTGATAGTTGGTCAGGATCACGTAGTTCTGGAAATGCTCGGCCGCCGTCGCGGTGTAGTGCTGCAGGCGGTGCAGCGAATAGTCGACGCGCGGCGCGGTGAACGGCGCCAGCGGCCGCGGCTGTCCCGGTGCCGCCTCGAACGTGCCGTTGACGATGGCATCGTCGAGAACCGAAAGATCCGGCAGATCGAAGACGTCGGCGAGCGGCCGCTGCAGCACCTCGGCCGCGCCCTCCACATGCGTCCCGTCATAGAAGGCGAAATGCAGCGGGATCGGCCGGTCGCTCGTGCCGATCTCGACCGGCACGTCGTGATTGCGGATGAGCAGCTCGATCTGTTCCTTCAGATATTCCGTGAACAGATCGGGCCGGGTCACGGACGTCGAATGAACGCCCGGCCCCGAGACGAAGCCATAGGCGAGCCGGCTGTCGACGCGTGAATGGGTTGCGGTGACGATGCGGATCTCAGGATAGCAGGCGCGCACCCGCCCCTCCGGTATGTCCCCGGCAAGGAAGGCCTGGAACGCGTCACGCAGAAAAGCTGCGTTGTCCTCGAATATCTCCTGAAGGCGGGCAACGGCGGCTTTGGCGTCGGTAAAGGGCTCGAACGGCGCCCGGGGCGGTTGGTGCAACACCCCTTCGGCCCCTGTTGCCTCCGGTCCCGTGCCTTCCGGTCCCGTGCCGGTCTGAGCGGATTCGATACCCATTCAATTGCCTTTCTTTTCTCGTTCTTGTTCTGGCGTCCCAGTATGAAATTTTTTTCATCTCCCGAAAAGTTCTTTCATTCCGCCCTTCGTCGATCCATCACCATGCCCGGAAATTAACACTCTCCAGTGACGAAAAATGGCATTTTGCAAGGCGCAGCCCGCGTGCCCAGGAATTCGGCAACTCCGTCAGGCCGTTAGGCAAAATCTGCCGGCAAGCCTCCTGGGAGCTCCTGTTAACGAAGCGAAGCAGGCAGCGAATGCCGTTCTGAAATGGTAAACATAGTATTGATTCAAATAAGCTTTTTTGTTTGGGCCCTTAACCGCTGATTTACCAAGCCCGGTAACCATGATGCTCGTAATTGCGTGAGGTTCTGCGTCGCAATGAGTGTACAGCGTATCGGGGTGCCCGCCGTGGCACCCCACCCTTCCCGAGCCCTTCCTGCCACGCCCGGCGCCGCGCCGAGCGCCGCCTGGCTTGACACCATCCTCAAGGGGGATTGTGTCGCTGCGCTGGAGAGGTTGCCCAAGGACTCCGTGGACCTCGTGTTCGCGGATCCACCGTACAATCTCCAGCTTGGCGGCGACCTGCACCGGCCAGACCAGTCGAAGGTGGATGCCTGCGACGACCACTGGGACCAGTTCGCCAGCTTCGAGGCCTATGACGCCTTCACCCGCGCCTGGCTGATGGCGGTGCGACGGGTGCTGAAGCCGAATGGCGGGTTGTGGGTGATCGGCTCCTACCACAACATCTTCCGCGTCGGCAGCATTCTCCAGGATCTCGGATTCTGGATCCTGAATGACGTCGTCTGGCTGAAGTCCAACCCGATGCCGAACTTCCGTGGCAAGCGCTTCACCAACGCGCATGAAACGATGATCTGGGCCTCACCGTCGAAGGATGCGAAATACACCTTCAACTACGAGGCACTGAAGACCTTCAACGACGATCTCCAGATGCGCTCCGACTGGCACCTGCCGATCTGCACCGGCGCCGAGCGGCTGAAGAATGACGAGGGACAGAAGGTCCATCCGACACAGAAGCCGGAAAGCCTGCTCTACCGGGTGCTTCTCGCCTCGTCCAATCCGGGCGACGTGGTCCTGGACCCCTTCTTCGGCACCGGCACCACGGGCGCCGTCGCCAAGCGCCTTGGCCGCCATTTCGTCGGCGTCGAACGCGAGCAGGACTATATCGATGCCGCACGCGCGCGCATCGATGCGGTGGTCCCGACGAACGAGGCGGCCCTTGGCGTCAGCCAGAGCAAGCGCTCGGCGCCGCGTGTGCCCTTCGGCAACCTGCTGGAGGCAGGCCTGCTCGATCCCGGCGCGCGGCTCACCTGCCCCAAGGGCCGGCATGTGGCCACGGTCCGGGCCGACGGGTCGCTTGCCTGCGGCCCGCATAACGGTTCCATTCACAAGGTCGGCGCCCTGGTCCAGGGGCTCGAGGCCTGCAACGGCTGGACGTTCTGGCATGTCGAGGCGAACGGAAACCGGCGGCCGATCGACACGCTGCGAGACACCTTCCGCAAGGCCCAGGCCGCGGCCTGAGCCGTTCAACGACTTTCCAGAGCGCTTCCCCGCGCGAAATTGCCGCCCCCGTCCGGACAGACCGGCCGGGGGCGGTTTCGTTTCTGCCGCTGTGCGAGAACCGGTCAGCCGACCCCGAGTTCCGTTTCGCCCCGCTCCAGAACGAGCGGCACGATCAGGTCCTCCTCATCCTCCAGATGGCGCATGAGGCCGGAAATCAACCGGTCGCTGTCCGCGGCGTAACGATCCGCGGCCCGGCGAATGCGGTCCCGGTCGCCGTCGCCAAGCAGGCCAAGCAACTCGTTGGCCCGGGTGACAACCGTCCCGATACGTTGGTGGATCAGTTCGTGGTCGCCTTCCAGGATCTCGAAACCGCGCACGAGCCGCGTTTCCGCCGCCATGAAGACCGGGAAATAGTGGTGATCCTCGATCATGTGATGGTGATGCAACTCGCCCAGGAAATGCTGCAGGCGCGGCGCCAGGAAGCCGCCGAAGCGCTCCGCCGCGATCTCGCCCTCGCGGAAGCTCCCGAGCGCCTGCGAGAGCGTTTCGCCGAGCGTTCGAAACCCGTCGTGGCGCGACAGCCAGAACTGCATCAGGCCGCCAAGGTTGTCGTGGGTTTCCCAGGTACCGCGGGGATGCTGCTCAAGGAGGAAACGCAATTCGCCAGGCAGGCCGGCACGGCTGTCGAGATCGGCACTGTCCGTCATCGGTATCCGCTGCTTTCAAGGGACATGTCCCGCCCAAGATGGGGCGTCCCGTGTTCCAGGCAAGGCGCAAACCGCACTTCGCGCGCGGCAAGCGCCGCCTTCTCGCGCAGCCAGCGTCGAGGGTCCGCGGTCAGCGAGCCGGCCTCGTCGATCTCGACAGCATAGCCGCGATTGCGCGCTCCATGAGCGGTCCGGGCAACACAATGGGCAAGGTCGAGCCCGGCAAGGCGGAGCCGGCCGACGCCCGCCTCGTCCAGAAACCGCTCCAGCTCCCGGTTCGAAAAGCCGTCGCCGACATGCTTGACGAAGACGGGAAAGCCGTCAGCGTCGATATCCCTGTCGAGACGCCCGCCCGGCCGTCCCGGATTGCCGGCCCCGCCGAGCAGAAGGCTTGCGACCAGTTGCACGGCGCGCCCCTCATGCTCCTGGCGGATGAAGGCGACCGGCTCGCCCGCGTTTCTCGCCTGCGCCACACGTTCGTTGATGCGGGCGATCGCGTGATCCCGCGCACCCGGATCATAGGCGTTCGCGCCTTGCGACCTCGTGAAATCCTCCTGCATGTCGATGACGAGAAGCGCGCCTTTCGCGGCATCGCCTGCAATCGGCTCCCCTAGTGTCGGACGGGCGATGCGCCGCGCGGTCGCAACGAAATAGAGGGCCAGGGCGGCGAGAACCGCGGCAACAGAGCCCAGGATGATGAGCCACATGGAGGATCTCCTTGCGAGGGTGTCAGGCAAGCGGGCGGGGATGGTCCGGATCGTCCTCGAATGGCGAGAAATGCTCCAGACAGGCCGCGAGCACGGCACGCGCGGCCTCTACCTCCGACGACGACAGGCGCGCGGCGAGGCCGGCAATGGCCGCGTCCTCGCGTTTGCGAATACCCGCGAACAGGCCACGCCCCTCCTCCGTCGCCGCGATGAGATACGACCGTCGGTGCGCGGGGTTCGCCCTTCGCTCGACAAGGTCGGCGACACGAAGGCCGTCGACCCATTTCTGGATGTTCTGACGCGGCAGGAAGAGCGCACGGCCGATTGCCGGAACGCTCAGCGGCCCGCTTTCCACCAGAAGCGCCAGCACCGCGCGCTCCCCAACCCCGATACCTGTGCCGTCCAGATGATCGCCAACCGAGCGGACCACCCGCCGGTGCAGCGGCCGCACCTGCTGCAGGAGGTCGTACAGAGCCTGAATGTTGTCGGCCATCGCGCTCTCTATTAACATGCAATGTGTCATAATGACATATCATATGTCTTTTTACGCGCAAGCCCGGAATCGAAAACGCCCGGCGCGATGGCCGGGCGAGGGGATGACAAAGCCTCCAGGAACCGTCATCCCGGGCAAGGCGTCAGCCGCGACCCGGGATGACGCAGGGTGGGCATTCGTCCTTTGTCGGCAATCTGCGCCCGGCACGGGGCCGGGCGCCCGCATTCTTCAGCCTTGCGGATCAGTCGGCTACTCGGCCGCCTGCGGCTGCACGTCCCGCGCCGCCGGACGCTCCCACTTGAGCACCGGGTTGCGCGCCGCGCGGGTCTCGTCGAGGCGACCGCGCGGGGCATGGAACGGCGCCCCCTTGAAGCGGTCCGTCTCGCCCTTCTGTGCGCTCATGACGAGATCGCGCATGGTGGCGATGAACAGGTCCAGCGAGGAGCGGCTTTCCGATTCCGTCGGCTCGATCAGCATCGCGCCATGGACGACCAGCGGGAAATACATGGTCATCGGGTGGTAGCCCTCGTCGATCATCGCCTTGGCGAAATCGAGCGTGGTGACGCCGGTATCCTTGAGGAAGCTGTCGTCGAACAGCACCTCGTGCATGCACCAGCGCTGGCCGAACGGCAGGCTCATCAGGTCCTGCAACCCGACACGCACATAGTTGGCGTTGAGCACCGCGTCTTCCGAGGCCTGTTTCAACCCGTCGGCGCCATGGCTCTTCATGTAGGCGAGCGCGCGCACATACATGCCCATCTGGCCGTGGAAGGCGGTCATGCGGCCGAAGGGCGTCTCGCCGTCCTTCAGTTCGCTCTCGCTCTCCACCCAGGTGACGCCGTCGCCTTCCTTGCGCAGGAACGGCAGCGGCGCGAAGGGCGCCAGCCGCTCGGAGAGCACCACCGGCCCGGCACCCGGACCGCCGCCGCCATGCGGCGTCGAGAAGGTCTTGTGCAGGTTGATATGCATGGCGTCGACGCCGAGATCGCCCGGGCGGGCCTTGCCGACGATGGCGTTGAAGTTCGCCCCGTCGCAGTAGAAATAGCCGTCCGCGGCGTGGATCGCCTCGGCAATCGCGATGATGTCGCGCTCGAACAACCCGCAGGTGTTGGGGTTGGTCAGCATGATGCCGGCGATGTCGCCTTCATGCTCGGCGATCCGCGCCTTCACGGCTGCCGTATCGACCGTGCCGTCCTCGCGCGCCTCGATGGAGACCACCTTGTAGCCGAGCAGTGCCGCCGTTGCCGGATTGGTGCCATGGGCGGATTCCGGCACCAGCACGATCTTCGGATCGCGGCCGGCTGCCGTATGCGCCGCCTTGATCGCCATCATCCCGCACAGTTCGCCATGGGCGCCGGCCTTGGGGCTCATGGCAACCGCCGACATGCCGGTCATGGTGACCAGCCAATGGGCAAGTTCGGCGATCAGCTCGACCGCGCCCGGCACGGTGGAGAGCGGCTGCATCGGGTGGATGTCGCCGAAGCCCGGCAACCGCGCCATCTTCTCGTTGAGGCGCGGATTGTGCTTCATCGTGCAGGAGCCGAGCGGATAGAGGCCGGCATCGATGGCGTAGTTCTTCGAGGACAGGCGCACATAATGGCGCATCGCCTCCGGCTCGGTCAGTGCCGGAAGGTCCGGTACCGCCTTGCGGGCAAGCGCGCCGAGCGCCGGCGCAAAATCCTCCGGCTCGTCGAGATCGACGCCGCAGACATCCATGCGGCCGGTCTCGAACAGCAACGGCTCTTCCATCGCCAGCGCCTTGTTGCCGGTGAAGGTCGGATGCTCGCTGGTGATTGCCATATCAGAGGGAGCGGACGGACGGCCCTGGTTGTTCATGCTCATGCCGCAGCTCCCTTGTCTGTGTAATATGCTATAGCGACGCATCGATAGAGTTCAACGAAAGCCGCAGATATCTCCGCGAGAGACGAATTCCTCACGCTGTCAAAATTAATCCCTCCCCTAACATCATTTCTCTTATATTTATTTATCAAACTCACATAATAATCATACGCGTCCAAACATGAATCTGGAAAATCATTTCTAACAAGAACCAATATCTCCCTATATGCATGCGCTATATTACTTTTCGCAGGCACATCAAAGGACAGCATTGTATCTAGCGCTTCGTTCATTTTCTCGAAGCAGGAGTGCCATCGAGTATTCATGCCAGCACCTCCTTCAGCGCCGCGACGAAGGCCGCGCGGTCCTCGTCGGAATTGACCTCGCTCGCGGCAACGAGGAGCAGGTTTTCCAGATCGCCCTTGCCCGGCTCAAGGCGCGACACGGGCACGCCGCCGAGAACGCCCTTGTCCGCCAGTGCCTCGACAACGCCGTCGGCCGCTCCCGGCAGCTTCACGGTGAACTCGTTGAAGAACGTGTCGTTGACCACCGAGACGCCCGGCACGGTCTCGAGCATCGCCTTCAGCTTCACCGCGTTGGCGTGGTTGATGCGGGCGAGCTTCGCCAGGCCATTGCCGCCCAGAAGCGTCATGTGGATGGTGAAGGCGAGGCAGCAAAGCCCTGAATTGGTGCAGATGTTGGAGGTCGCCTTGTCGCGGCGGATGTGCTGCTCGCGGGTCGACAGCGTCAGCACGAAACCGCGCTTGCCGTTGGAATCGACCGTCTCGCCGCACAGCCGGCCCGGCATCTGGCGGATGAACTTCTGCTTGGTGGCGAAAAGACCGACGTAAGGCCCGCCGAAATTGAGGCCGTTGCCGATCGACTGGCCCTCGCCGACGACGATGTCGGCGCCTTGCGCGCCCGGCGATTCGACCAGGCCGAGCGACACCACCTCGGTGAAGACGGCAATGAGCAGCGCCCCGTGGGCATGGGCCTTTTCGGCGATCGGCCTGAGATCGATCAGGTGCCCGTAGACCGACGGCGACTGGACGACGACGCAGGAGGTCTCGTCGTCGATGGCGGCGAGAATGTCCTCGGTGCCGGCCGGATCGGCGCCGAGCGCCTCGACCCGGTCGCCCGCCATGGAGCTCAGCCCCTCGACAACCTGCCGGTAGTGGGGATGCAGCCCGCCGGAGAGCACCGCCTTGTTGCGGCGCGTCACCCGGTGCGCCATCAGCACCGCCTCGGCGGTGCCAGTGGAGCCGTCATACATGGAGGCGTTGGCGACCTCCATGCCGGTCAGCGCGGCGACCTGGGTCTGGAACTCGAAGAGGTACTGCAGCGTGCCCTGCGTCACCTCGGGCTGGTAGGGCGTGTAGGAGGTGAGAAACTCGGAGCGCTGGATCAGGTGGTCGACGCTGGCCGGCACATGGTGCTTGTGGGCGCCGGCGCCGACGAAGAAGGGCACCGAGGAGGCGGCAACGTTCTTCGCCGCCATGCGGCTCATGTCGCGCTCAACGGCAAACTCGCCCTGGCGGCGCGGCAGGTCGAGCAGCCCGTCGATGCGGGCGGATTTCGGGACGTCGACGAAGATCTCGTCGATGTCGGAGATCCCGACCCGCGCCAGCATGTCGGCGCGGTCGGCATCGGAGAGCGGCAGATAGCGCATTTCAGGTCCTCTTGAGATCGTCTCTCATTTCTTGAATCAGCTTCCGCATTACCTCAGGGCGATCTTCATGGGGCACGCCAGAAACAGGGTTTGTTTCCAAATATCTGGACAGTAGCGCCCTCACATTTTCAGACCCAAACAGGTTACATCTACTGATCCAATTTCCTGACATTATTGAATTCTTTGAAGATGGATCTATTTCAGATTCTGCAATGGAACTCAGAAATCCGAGATAGGCTTCCTTCTTCTCGTTGTAGTCTCTTTCCCGAGCATATTTCTTGCTCTGCAGCCAATGCTGCACGAACGATTGGAAGATCGCCCCTAAACCGAACGCCCCGATGGAGGCTCCCAACAGTTCAATCATGAGCTTCTATCGCCACTGTTGTCGGCAAGCGTGGCGGGGGAGGCCTCGACCACGATCTCGCTTTTCACGGAATTGGCGATGAAGCAGGCCTCGTGGGCCTGATGATGCAGGGCATCGAGCCGTCCGGCATCCGGGAGGGTGTTGCCGGCGAGCACGACCTGCGGGCGCAGCGTAACGCGGGTCACGGCCATCTTGCCGGGGGCGACCCGCTCCATGACGCCTTCGGCCCGGTCGCGATAGCTGTCCACGACAAGGCCGTCGCGGCGGGCAAGGTCGAGGAACCACAGCATGTGGCAGGAGGAGATGGCGGCGACGAAGGCCTCTTCCGGGTCGACCGCCGCCTCGACGGAATGCGGCAGGGGCACGACACTCGGCGAGGCCGAGGCCGGCACGGTGACGCCTCCGTCAAAGGACCAGTCATGGCCGCGGCTGTAGGCATTGGCGGCGAAATCGCCGTCACATCGCCAGATCACGTCGGCCCGGTAGAGGTGCTTCGCCATGGCGCTCAGAGCCCTTCGACATGAGCCTTGTAGGCGGCTTCGTCCATCAGGCCTTCGAGCTGCCCGGCGTCAGAAAGCCGGATCCGGACGAACCAGGCCGACCCTTCCGGGTCCTCGTTGACCTTGCCCGGTGCGTCGGCCAGCGCGTCATTGGCCTCGACGATCTCGCCGTCGAGCGGCGCATAGACCTCGGATGCGGCCTTGACGCTCTCCACGACAGCCGCCTCGTCGCCCTTCGACACCTTGCGGCCGACCTCGGGCAGTTCGACGAAAACGACATCGCCGAGCTGCTCCTGGGCATAGGTGGTGATGCCGACGGTGGCGATATCGCCGTCGACGGTGATCCACTCGTGATCTTCGGTGTAACGGGTGCTCATGTCTTTCTGGTCCTCCGGAAGGGCCGTTATTGTGGCCGGTTCAGGTCAATGCAAAGTGGTGGATGCCGGCGCTCAGGCGGCCGGCTTGCGGTAATAGCGCTGCTGGACGAAGGGCATGGCGGCCACCTCGGCGTCGAGTTCGCGGCCGCGCACGACAAGCTTCACCGGCGTGCCGACGGCCGCATGGGCGGCATCGACATAGCCCATGGCAATCGGAGCACCGAGCGTCGGTGCAAAGCCGCCGGAGGTCAGCACGCCGATCACCGGGCCGTCGGACGAGCGGATTTCCGCCCCCTCGCGCGCCGGGGCACGCCCGGCAAGCGTCAGGCCGACGCGCATGCGCCTTGCGCCCTTGTCGAGTTCCGAAAGAATGCGCGCCGCGCCGGGAAAATCGCCTGCTTCCTTGCGCCGCTTCTGCAGCACGAAGGTGATGCCGCCCTCGACCGGCGAAGTCGTCTCGTCGAGGTCGTGGCCGTAAAGGCAAAGCCCGGCCTCGAGGCGAAGCGAATCGCGGGCGCCCAGACCGACCGGGCCGACGCGCTCGTCGGCAAGCAGCGCCCGGGCGAGCGGCTCGGCCGCACCGGCGGGTACCGAAATCTCGTAGCCGTCCTCGCCCGTATAGCCGGAGCGCGAGACATGCACCGCGATGCCGTCGAACTCCATCTCGGCCGCGCCCATGAAGGCAAGGTCGGCGGCGGCCGGCGCGTGCGAGGCCATCACCTCGGCGGCCATCGGTCCCTGCAGCGCCACCAGCGCGCGGTCCCCGATCGGCTCGAGACGGACATTCGCCGGCAGGCCGGCGGCGATCGTGGCGTAGTCGACATCCTTGCGCGAGGCGTTGACGACCAGATAGAGGCGGCCGTCGTTTTCCGCACCCAGCGGGCGGGTCACCATCAGGTCGTCGACAATGCCGCCATCGGCATTGAGCAGCACCGTGTAGCGCTGGCGGCCGGGCTTCAGGCCCGCCACATCGGAGGGAACCATCGTCTCCAGCGCCCGTGCCGTCGTCTCGTGGTCCGGTCCGACGAGAAAGGCCTGGCCCATGTGCGAGACATCGAACAGGCCCGCCTTCTCGCGGGTCTGGGTGTGCTCCGCGATGATGCCGGCGGGAAACTGCACCGGCATCTCGTAGCCGGCGAACGGCACGAGGCGGGCGCCCAGTTCGCGGTGCAGGTCTGTCAGCGGTGTCGAGAGAAGCGTGTCGGCATCGGCCATTGCGGTCGTCCTGGCTCTAGAGGGTCTGGTGACGCGAACACGTTTCGTATCCACGCACCCCCTCTGTCCTGACGACCTGAGAGATTTCCCGCCCGGCGCGCGGCCCGTGGCCGGCGCCCCCAGTAGAAAGGCGGTTACTCCTTCGGTGAGGACGCACGCATCTTGCGATGCGTCATCCTGCTTTCCAGAGCGTTGCTCGACCTGCGGTCCTTTTGCCTGAGAGTTTCCGGGGCGGTTGCTCCTTCGGCGCCGACGCCCGTGGCATCGACCTCTCCCGCAGTTCGTCTGGACGGGGCGGGAACGACAATCCGTCAGTCCAGCCCCGTCGGTGGCGCACAACGTCTACGCCACCAAAAATCCTAACCTCGCGTCGCATTGTCGACAGCCCGTGCCGGACTGTCAACACACCTCCCTATTGCCGCCGTTTCGCGTTCTCGTCCAGCGCAATCTGAACCTTGATGGAAGGACCCTGGGGAACAACGAAGTTTTCCTCCACGAGAGCCCATTGTTCGGCGGGCGCTCCGGCGCCGAGCGTGACGGGCACGGTGAGGACGCGCGTCTCGGGCTTGGCCCTGGCGTTGTCCTCGTCGAGATTGCGGTAGGTCACACGGATCGGCAGGAAGATCTCGCCCCCCTGGAAGGCGGGCCCCGGCGTCACGCGCCCGGACACGCCGAGCGTCATCTTCACCTCTGCGCCCTCGCGCCGGCAACGGCGAGCCCACTTCTCCAGGCTCGCCTGATAGAGAAGCGCGCGCGGATCGTCATCCTTGCCGCGCTGGTAATGCATGACGAAATAGCGGCCGGCCTCGACCTCGAGCGGCGGACAGGGAACGTCCTTGGCGAAGATCGACGGATTGATGTCATCGACAACGGACTTGTCCGCCATATTGCCGGAAATCACCGTCTTGGCGATGCCGTTGCCGACATCCGAAACGTCGCCGCCGCCGCAGCCTGCAAGGGCCAGTCCGAGCGCCAGGGTGGCGACCTTGCCGGAGAGACGGATCCATTCGGCCTGCTGCATGCCAGTCTTTCCCAGTTCTGATTGTCTCGATGCGCATATCCAGCGCCCGTCTATATCAGGGCCATCGCAGCTTGGCGAGACAAAGGCCGGAAAGCGGAAAGCGGCACCCGCGCGGAGGTTCCCCTGCTCCTCCCCGCGCCCCTTGACACACCCTGCCCCCGTACCTCTATTGCCGGTAAGGGGCACGATACGCTGGCCGGCCATCATTTGCCGGCGCGATACGGACAAGCAAGGAGGCCCGGGCTTGGCTTCGACATCCCAGGCGAACACCAGATCCCAGACGAATACCGGCGAGACGACGCACACGCTGCCGCCGCTCACCGTGATGCTGTGCGCGCCGCGCGGCTTCTGCGCCGGCGTCGACCGGGCCGTGCAGATCGTCGAGCTTTCGCTCGAGCGCTTCGGCGCACCGGTCTATGTGCGGCACGAGATCGTCCACAACAAGTTCGTGGTGGAAAGCCTGAAGGCCAAGGGCGCCATCTTCGTCGAGGAGCTGGACGAGATCCCCGGCGATCATGTCGACCGGCCGGTCGTCTTTTCCGCCCATGGCGTACCGAAATCCGTGCCGGCGGACGCGCAGGCACGCAACATGTTCTATCTCGACGCCACCTGCCCGCTGGTCTCCAAGGTCCACAAGGAAGCGGAGATCCATCACCGGCGCGACAGGGAGATCGTCCTGATCGGTCATGCCGGCCACCCGGAAGTGATCGGCACGATGGGGCAACTGCCGGAGGGGTCGGTCCAGCTGGTGGAGACCGTGGAGGATGCGCGCCGCTTTCAGCCGGCCGGCAACCGCGCGCTTGCCTGGATCACCCAGACGACGCTGTCCGTCGACGACACGGCCGAGATCGTCGCCGTGCTGACGCAGCGCTTCCCCGACATCGTGGCGCCGCACAAGGACGATATCTGCTACGCCACCACCAACCGCCAGGAAGCGGTCAAGGCGGTGGCGCCGCAGGTCGACGCGCTGATCGTCGTGGGGGCACCCAACTCGTCCAACTCGCAGCGCCTGCGCGAAGTGGCGGAGCGCGCCGGCTGCCCCAGGGCGGTTCTCGTCCAGCGGGCGACGGACATCCCCTGGACGGAGCTGGGCCCGCTTGAGCGCCTCGGCATCACCGCCGGCGCCTCGGCACCGGAAGTGCTCGTCGAGGAAATCATCGAGGCCTTCGCCACGCGCTATGACGTCACCGTCGAAAGCGTCCGTACGGCCGAGGAAACCATCTCCTTCAACCTGCCGCGTGCGCTGCGCGAGGCTGCGGCCGAGTAGGCCGGCGGAAAGGATCGCACGATGGAATGGCTGGGCGTTCTGGGCGCGGTGTTCGCGATCTTCATTCCCGCGCTGATCTTGCCGGGCCCCGATTTCATCGCCGTGGTGCGCTCGTCCATGGCCCATGGCACGCGGCACGGATTGCTGACCACGCTCGGAGTTTCGGCAGGTCTGGGATTTTATGCGAGCCTGTCGCTGCTCGGGCTTTCCGCGATCCTCATCGAATACCAGTGGCTGGCCTTCGCCCTGCGCGTTCTCGGCGGCCTCTATCTCGCCTATCTCGGGGTCCGTCTCCTGTTCACCCGGCCGGCGCCCATCGAGATCGGCACGGCGGACGGCGCACAGGGCAAGACACCTCTCCTCTTCGGGTTTCTCGTGACGCTGACCAATCCCAAGGCCATCGTGCTGTTCACCAGCGTTTTCGCGACATCCGTCACCGGCGACATGCCCAACTGGGTAATGGGTGCGATGGTCGCGCTTGTGGTGCTATCGGCAGGCACCTGGTACACGCTCGTCAGCCTGTTCATGTCTTCGGCGCCCGTCATCCGCCGCTTTTCCCGTGCCAGGCACTGGATAGAGCGGGCCGCGGGCGTCTGCTTCATCGGCATCGGCGGCCGCATTCTCGCCGACAGCCGCACGCCTCTCGCCCCCTGAGGTCCCTCCCCGCCCCGGGACAGTTCGACGTTTCAAGGACACTGACGCAGACATGGCCGTTTACACCGATGTATCCGACGAGGATCTCGCGGAGTTTGTCGCCGGATACGACATAGGCGGCGTTCTCGCGCTGAAGGGCATCGCCGAAGGCGTCGAGAACTCCAACTACCTGCTGCACACCCAGTCGGGCTACTACATCCTGACGCTCTACGAGAAACGGGTGGAACGCGGCGACCTGCCGTTCTTCCTCGAGCTGATGCGTCACCTTGCAGCGCGGGGCATCTCCTGCCCGCAGCCGGTCGAGGACCGCTCCGGCTCCATGCTGGGCGAACTCGCCGGCCGGCCGGCCGCGATCATCTCGTTCCTGGACGGCATGTGGGTGCGCCGGCCCAAGCGCGAGCACTGCACCGCCCTGGGCGAGGCGCTCGCCCGCTTTCACCTGGCCGGCGCCGATTTCCCGATGACGCGGCCGAACACGCTCTCGGTCGAGAACTGGCGGCCGCTGCTCGAGGGCTCTCTCGACCAGGCCGACACGATCGTCGAGGGGCTGGGAGCGGAGCTGTCCGCCGAGCTCGACCATCTGGAAAGCCGCTGGCCGGAGGGCCTGCCCTCCGGCGTCATCCATGCCGATTTGTTTCCCGACAACGTGTTCTTCCTTGGCGAGGACCTGTCGGGCCTGATCGACTTCTACTTCGCCTGCAACGATGCCTTCGCCTATGACGTGGCGATCTGCCTCAACGCCTGGTGTTTCGAGCCGGATCTTTCCTTCAACGTCACCAAGGCCCGGGCGCTGCTCAACGGTTACCGCTCCGTGCGCGGGTTCACCGACGAGGAGTTCGCCTCGCTGCCGCTGCTGGCGCGCGGCGCGGCGCTGCGCTTCCTGCTGACCCGGCTGCATGACTGGCTGCGCGTGCCGGAAGGCGCGCTGGTGACGCCGAAGGATCCGCGCGAATACCTTAGAAAGCTGCGGTTCCACCAGGGCGTGGCAACGGCTTCCGACTACGGGCTTGTCTCGTGACGGCAGAGAAGTCCCAGCGCGTTTCCATCCATACCGACGGTGCCTGCTCGGGCAATCCCGGCCCTGGCGGCTGGGGCGCGCTGCTGCGCTTCGGCGCAAACGAGCGGGAGCTTTGCGGCGGTGCGGCGGACACCACCAACAACCGGATGGAGCTGACCGCCGCGATCGAGGCCCTGAGCGCCTTGAAGCGACCCTGTATGGTCGACCTGCATACCGACAGCACCTATGTGCGCGACGGCATCACCAAGTGGCTCTACAACTGGAAGCGCAACGACTGGCGTACCGCCGACAAGAAGCCGGTGAAGAACGCCGACCTGTGGCAGGCGCTCGACACGGCGCGAAACCGGCACGAGGTTGTCTGGCACTGGGTCAAGGGCCATGCCGGCCATGACGACAACGAGCGCGCCGATGAACTGGCGCGCAAGGGCATGGCACCTTTCAAGAAGAAATAGGCCCGCCGGACGGCACCGGCGCTCGACGGACACATTGCCAGGTCCCGGGCCGGATCCCGGCCGGAAATTCGCTCCGGTGTGCCGGATGGTATTGTTTTCGAGAACCGGAGCGGAGCGTACATTCAGGTACGTGAGCACCGGAAGCGCAGAAAACGACGCCAAACGGCCGCCGGAGTAGAATTTACGACCGCAGGGCGTCCATTTCCGCCTGCAGAAGCCTCGTTGCCTGGACCGCTTCCATCGGCTGGCCAAAGAGGAAGCCCTGCGCGTATTCGCAGCCGAGCTGGTGCAGTTCGAGCGAATCGGACTCCGTCTCCGCCCCTTCCGCCACCACCTGCATGCCCAGGTCATGCCCCAGCGCGACGATGGAGCGCAGGATAACGGGCCGCGCGCTGCGCCCGTTCGAGCGCACGAAGGACTGGTCGACCTTGATCGTGTCGAAGCGGAAGCGCTGCAGGTAGCTGAGGCTCGAATAGCCGGTGCCGAAATCGTCCAGCGACAGGCCCGCGCCAAGCGCCCTCAGCCGCTCCAGCATCCGGGCGGAATATTCCGGGTTGGCCATGACGACCGATTCCGTCAGCTCCAGCTTCAGCGTGCCCGGGGCCAGCGACGAGCGCGACAGCACCGACTTGACGTCGTTGATCAGGTCGTGGCGCAGCAGCTGCAGGGACGAGATGTTGACACTGGCGAAGAGCGGCACCGGCAGACGGAACGACTGCTGCCACTCCGACAGCTGCCGCGCGCCGCGGTCGAGCACGAACAGGCCGAGCTCGTTGATCAGGCCGGACTGCTCGGCCACGGGAATGAATTCCACCGGCGAAATCGCGCCCCGGCGCGGATGGTTCCATCGGGCCAGCACCTCGAAACCGGCGATGGACCGATCCGCCAGCCGCACGATCGGCTGGTAATAGACCGTGATGCCGTCGCTCTTCAGCGCCTTGCGCAGGTCCGCTTCCAGCTCGATGCGGTTGACCCCGCTGGTCTGCAGGGTCGGACGGAAGACCTCGACCCGGTCGCCTCCCAGGCGCTTGGCGTGGTTCATGGCCATGTCGGCTTCGCGCAACAGGTCCGCCGCGCCGGTGCTGTCGGCCTCGTAGATGGCAATGCCGACGGAAGCAGTCAGGAAAACCTCGCGCTCGCCGAAGGTGATCGGCGAGCGTACCGCCCGGCGTACCGCATCGGCAAAGGCCGCGACGCGGTCCGCCGATTGTTCGGACAGGAGCAGGAGGCCGTAGGTGTCGCCGTTCAGCCGGGCCAGTGAATCCTGCGGCTTGAGCTGGCGCGACACGCGCCTGGCAATGGTCAGGAGAATGCTGTCGCCGGCGGACAGGCCGATGGAATCGTTGACCTGTTTGAACCTGTCGAGATCGATGATCAGCACCGACGGGCGGCCGAGCCCTTCAGCGCGCGCCCGGGCGATCGCCGCGTGCATGCGGTCCATGAACAATTCGCGGTTCGGCAGGCCGGTCAGGTTGTCATGCACCGCATCGTGCAACAGCCGTTCCTCGGTCACCTTCTGGTCGGTGATGTCGAGCAGCGTGCCGACGCAGCGGATCACCTCGCCGTCGGAGCCGACGATGGGCCGGGCGCGCAGGCGGAACCAGCGGAAATGGCCGTCGTCGGCGCGCAGGCGGAACGCCTGCGAGATACGGCCCCGGCGCTGGTCGATGACCGCGTCGAGCGTGCCGCGGAACGTGTCGCGGTCCTGCGGATGGAGGATGTCCAGCCAGTCGCGCGCGGGCCCCTCCAGCAGGCCCTGCTTGAGACCGAGAAGATCCTCCACCTCATTGCCGGTGGAGATCCGGTCGCGGTCGATGTCCCAGTCCCAGATGATGTCGCCGGAACCGGTGAGCGCGAGGGCGCGGCGCTCGACGTCGGAGATCAGTCCTTGCGCGATGGCGCCGCCGGCAAACGCGTGTTGCATCACCGTGAAGCCGATCAGCAGCACCACCAGGACCAGCCCGCCGGCAAGCGCCGGCTGGACGATGTCGTTGGCAAGCGAGCCCGTCACGGTCATGCCCGCGCCGATCAGCCAGGACAGCAGCAGCACCCAGGTCGGCACGAGCATGATCGCCCGGTCGTAGCCCTGCCAGGCGAGCGTCGCGATCACCGCGAAGCCGAGGACACCGATGATGCCGAGCGAGATCCGCGCGATGCCGGCGGCGACCGAGGGGTCCCAGACCGCGACCCCGAGCAGGCCGAGCACCAGGATCAGCGTCGCCAGGGCCAGGTGGCTGTAGCGGATATGCCAGCGGTTCAGGTTCAGGTAGGCGTAGAGAAAGATGATCAGGCTGGCCGCCAGCGCCACCTCGGCACAGGCCCTGTAGAGCTGCTCCTCGCCCGGCGTGATCTGCAGAACCTTGTTCCAGAAACCGAAATCGATGGTCAGATAGGCCAGAACCGACCATGCCAGCACGGCGGTCGCGGGGAACATGATCGTTCCCTTGACCACGAAGAGGATGGTCAGGAACAGGGCCAGAAGGCCGGAAATGCCCAGGATGATGCCGCGGTAGAGCGTGTAGGCGTTGACCGTGTCCTTGTAGACGTCCGGCTCCCACAGCCGCAATTGCGGCAGGCCGGGCGTGCGCATCTCGACCACATAGGTGACGACTGCGCCGGGATCGAGCGTGATCAGGAAGACATCCGCCTCCTGGCTCGACTGGCGCTCCGGGGCGATGCCCTGGCTCGGCGTGATCGAGGCGATCCGCGAGGCGCCGAGATCCGGCCAGATCAGCTGCGATCCGACAAGCTGGAAAAAGGGCGCCACGATCAGGCGGTCGATCTGTTCGTCACCGGGATTGGACAGCGCGAAGACGGCCCAGCTCGTATTGGCATCGTCGCGCGAGTTCACCTCGATGCGCCGGACGATCCCGTCGGCGCCGGGCGCGGTCGAGACCTGCAGGCTCGGCCCCTCGAAGGGATAGAGGTCGACCGCGCCGGTCAGGTCCATGGCGTCGCTGCGCGCCGGCACCTCGACGGCCTCGATGGCGCCCGCCGGAGCGAGCGCGTATAGCCACGCCGTCAGCGCGAGCACTAGGATGTTGAGAAAACGCAACCGGTTTACCCGCTCAGATTCGGCTTTCACGAGGTGTCGGACACATATCGGCATCCGTCCCATCTCACAAGATTTCTTTCTCGTCGGCCAGCAAACCCGCCTGCACGTGCCAGACCGGAGATTGTCGGGGCTGAATATCGGCGACGATATCGCCTGTGGCCATGTCGCTTGAAAGCCTGGCGAAAAGAAGATGATCTTCCCACTTGCCGGCGATCCGCAGGTAGTGGCGGGCGTAGCCTTCGCGGGAGAAACCGGCTTTTTCAAGGAGACGCTGCGATGCGGCATTGTGAGGCAGGCACGCCGCCTCGACCCGGTGCAAGGCAAGTTCCCCGAAGGCGAAGGACAGCAGCACGCGCACCGCCTCGCTCATGTAACCCTTGCCGGCATGGGCGGCCCCCATCCAGTAGCCGAGCGAGCAGGCCTGTGCCACGCCGCGGCGGATATTGGACAGTGTCGCCCCGCCTACCAGCGCCCCGTCCTCCTCGCGAAACAGGAAAAACGGATAGGCTCGGCCGTCGCGGATCTCGCGGGCATAACGACGCAGGCGGCGGCGATAGGCCGGGCGGGTCAACTCGTCGTCGGCCCATTGCGGCTCCCAGGGCTGCAGGAAGGCGCGGCTTTCCTCGCGCAGCGCCGCCCAGTCGATAAAGTCATGCGGCTGCGGGGCCCGCAGGTGCACGGCGCTCGCCCCCTCGCCGCCGCGCAGGACCCTGGCCGTTTCCGTCGTGGCGAAAGCCCTGAGCAACGACATCGCCGCCTCCTTGCGAGATCAGGCGCCGACCGCGCGCGCCGGCCGGGTGCCGAGCCTGGCACCGACCGCATCCGCATCGAGGGCAAGCGGCAACTTGTCCCCCTTCGGACCCACGACCGAAAGCGTCGGCGCGCCGGCGAAGGTCTCGGCCGCCACCTTGCGCACCGTTGCAAGCGTCACAGCATCGACACGCGCCTGGATCTCCTCCGGCGAGAGCACCTCGCCGTGGATCATCAACTGACGGGCGATCTGGCCGGCGCGGGCCGCCGGGCTTTCCAGCGACATCATCAGGCCGGCGCGGATCTGGGCCTTGGCCCGGTCGATGTCGGACTGGGTGATCTCCTGCGCGGCCCGGCCGATCTCGTCGACCAGAACCGGAAACAGTTCGGCAATGTCCTCCTCGCCGGTCGCGGCGTGAATGCCGAACAGGCCGGTGTCCTGGAACGCCCAGTGGAATGCATAGATCGCGTAGCAAAGGCCGCGCCGCTCGCGGATTTCCTGGAAGAGCCGCGACGACATGCCCCCGCCCATCACCGAAGCCAGCACCTGGATCGAGTAGTAGTCCGGCGCACGATAGGGCTTGCCCTCGAAGCCTAGCACCAGCTGGACCTCCATCAGGTCGCGTTCGATCGCGGCACTGCCACCGACATAGCTGGACGGATGCGGGATCGCCGCCGATTTTCCCGACAGTCGGCCGAGATGATTTCGCGCCAGCTCGACGACGGCGTCATGGTCGACCGCACCGGCGGCCGAGAGCACCATGTTCTCGGCCCGGTAATGCTCGGCCAGATAGGCCCGCAGGTCGTCCGGGGTGAAGGACATCACCGTCTCGCGCGTTCCCAGGATCGGCCGCCCGATCGGCTGCCGCGGCCAGGCCGTTTCCTGGAACTGGTCGAAGACCTTGTCGTCCGGCGTGTCGTGGGCGGCGCCGATCTCCTGCAGGATGACGTGTTTCTCGCGCACCAGCTCGGCCGGGTCGAAGCTCGAGTTCTGCAGGATGTCGGCGATCAGCTCCACCGCCAGCGGCACATCCTCGGCAAGCACCCGGGCATAGTAGTTGGTGTGCTCGACGCTGGTCGAGGCGTTGAGCTCGCCGCCGACCGCCTCGATCTCCTCGGCGATCTGCTGGGCGCTGCGGGTCGCGGTGCCCTTGAACGCCATATGCTCGAGCAGATGACTGATGCCGTTCTGTTCCGGCGTCTCGGAACGCGAGCCGGCGCTGATCCACACGCCGAGCGCGGCGGTCCGCAGATGCGGCATGGTGTCCGTCACCACGGTCAGTCCGTTTTCAAGCCTCGTCACCCTTACCTGCATCAGGACACCTCCAGGCCAACGGCGCGCGCTTGACGCAGGACGTGGTCTTCAACGGACTGGCGGTCGCCGGCCACACGCTCGAAGCGTTCCGGCGCCGTCATCATGGATTGCAGTTCAGGCGGCAGAGCGGGGCGCACCCCGCAGGCAGCCTCGACCGCATCGGGAAACTTCGCCGGATGGGCGGTCGCCAGCACCACCATCGGGGTGCCGCTGTCCGCCTGCCGGGCCGCCACCTCGACGCCGATCGCGGTATGCGGATCGAGCAGGTAGCCGGTCTCGTCCAGCGTCCGGGCGATGGTGGCGGATGTCGCCGCCTCGTCGCAGCGGCCGGCATCGAAGCCGGCACGGATCGCATCGAGCGGACCGGCTGCAAGTTCGAAGCGGCCCGACTGGGCAAGCCGTGCCATCAGCGACCGGATTTCACCGGCATCGCGACCGTGGACCTCGAACAGGAGCCTCTCGAAATTCGAGGAGATCTGGATGTCCATCGAGGGCGAGATGGTGGGCACCACGCCGCGCGTCTCGTAAGCGCCGCTTTCCAGTGTCCGCGCGAGGATGTCGTTGGAATTGGTGGCGATCACCAGCCGCTCGATCGGCAGGCCCATGCGGGCCGCGACGAAGCCCGCGAAGATGTCGCCGAAATTGCCGGTCGGCACGGTGAAGGAGACCGGGCGATGCGGGGCGCCGAGCGCCGCGCCCGCGACGAAATAATAGACCACCTGGGCGACGATGCGGGCCCAGTTGATGGAGTTGACGCCGGCAAGCTGCACCCGGTCGCGGAAGGCCGCGTGGGTGAACATGCCCTTCACGATCGCCTGGCAGTCGTCGAAGGTGCCGGCAAGCGCCAGCGCATGGACGTTGGCCTCCACCGGAGTGGTCATCTGACGGCGCTGCACGTCGGACACACGCCCGTCGGGGAACAGGATGAAGACGTCGGTGCGCTCGCGGCCCCTGAACGCGTCGATCGCCGCGCCGCCCGTGTCGCCGGAAGTGGCGCCGACGATGGTCGCCCGCTGGCCGCGCTGTTCGAGCGCGTGGTCCATCAGCCGGCCGAGAAGCTGCATGGCGACGTCCTTGAAGGCAAGCGTCGGACCGTGGAACAGTTCCAGCACGAAACGGCCGGGCGCGATCTGGACAAGGGGAGTGACCGCCGGGTGGCGGAAGCCGGCATAGGCCTCGCCGATCATCCGCGACAGATCGTCGGCCGCGATGTCGTCGCCGACGAAAGGCGCGATCACGGCCTGTGCGACCTCGGCATAGGGCCGCCCGGCGAACCCCGCGATGGTCTCCGGCGAAAGCTGCGGCCAGGTCTGCGGGACATAGAGCCCGCCATCGGCGGCAAGGCCGGTCAGAAGCACGTCGGCAAAACCGAGGACCGGCGCCTCGCCCCTTGTACTCACATATTTCACGACGGCGACATCCTCCAGGGGTCGTTGGCCGATGGCCGGCCTTGATCTTCTTCTGCCCGGCTTCAGCCGGCCCCGGCAAGGGCGAACTGCCAGAACGAGTGAACCGGAGACAGATGCACGGATCGTCCGGGACGCAGAGACCGCCCGTCGCCGGCGCTGTCCCGCAGTCCAGAACCACCTGCTGCATCCATGCGCACCCTAGCCCCGCACTCAGGCACGGGCAAGACGCGATGCAGGGCCGCGAGACGGCGCCACAACGGGCGAGGAACAGGCCTCAGGCGTGGCCTGCCTCGCTCGACAGCCTTCCCGGATCGATCCCGATCTTGGCGAAGGCGCGGTCCCACCTGCTATCCAGCGGCGCATCGAAAATGATCGCCGCGTCGGCCGGTCCCGTGATCCACCCGTTTTCCTGTATTTCCGTCTCCAGCTGCCCTGCTCCCCAGCCGGCATAGCCGAGAGCCAGCATTGCCTGGTTCGGACCGCGCCCTTCCGCGATGGCACGCAGGATGTCGAGCGTCGCGGTGAGGCAGATGCCGTCCTGGATCGGCATGGTCGAATTGGCGATGACGAAGTCGCCGGAATGCAGGACGAAGCCCCGCCCGGTCTCGACCGGCCCGCCGCGATGTACCTGCATCCGGTTCGCAGGGCCGGGCAAGCGGATGTCGCCCTCCTCGGCGATGATGTCGAGCTGGCGCAACAGGTCGGGAAAGGTGAGGCTCGGCGCCCGCTGGTTGAGCACGATGCCCATGGCCCCTTCCGCGGAATGGGCGCAAAGGTAGATCACCGAATGGGCAAAGCGCTCGTCCGCCATCTGCGGCATGGCAATGAGAAGCTGGCCTGCCAGCGAAACATCGAACGCGTCATCATCCTGCATGCCAGTCGTCTCCATGAAACGTCCCGAAAACGAAACGTGTCGATGCCGCCCCCGGCTCCCCGCCCCTCCCAATCGCTCCTCGCATGGCCGCATCGGCTTGCGGCAATGCGTGAATTCGTTCAGCCAGTCTACGACGGCGGCGGCCTCATGTTAACTGCTGCCGGTGTTTCGATCACGCAGTTGTGCCGCGCCGGCTGTGGACCGGCGCATTTCTTTGCGTCATCACTGGCAACCGCCCGATCAACCTGACGAGGATCACATGGTGCTGCATTCAAGGTCCAGGCGCGCGCCATTGGCAGTCGCCCGGCACCCTGCCCTGCCTGCCGTTCTCATCGCCCTTCTCCTCTGCCCGGCCATTGCTCCGGCGGCCGAGACGGAATGGCAGAATGTCGCGGGAGCGCATGTGCGGGTGATCGCGTCCGGCGCGCAGGACGCCTCCCCGGTCGGCGACGCGGCCATCCAGATACGCCTGGATCCGGGCTGGCACACCTATTGGCGCTTTCCGGGCGAGGCCGGCATCCCGACAACGGCGGATTTCGCCGGCTCGACCGGTATCGAGGGCGCGCGCCTGCGTTTCCCCCCGCCCGAGACCTATTCCGATCCCTATTCGACCTCGATCGTCTACCGGGACGAGGTCGTGCTGCCGATCGACCTGGAGGCCGGGAAGACAGACGGGAGCGCAGAGGGGAAGGCAACGCTGCGGGTGCATCTCGTTTTCGGGGTCTGCCGCGAAATCTGCGTGCCGGGCGAGGCCCGGTTCGAGCTTCCGCTGAATGCGACCGGGTCGGATTTCGCCGCGCGCATGGCGATTGCCTCGTCGCGGCTGACCCTGCCCCGACCCCAGGGCGAGGCGCCGCCGCGTATTGCGTCCGTCCATCTGTCGGAAGTGGCGGAGACCTCCGAAGGCGGCAAAAAGACCGAAGGCAAGCTCGCGATCTCCGTCGAGCTGCCGGCCGGCGCCGGCGATCTCGCCCTTTACGCCGAGGGGGCGCCCGGCTCCTATAACGGCGTGCCGAAGCTCGTCTCCCGGCAGGGCGACGTTGCCGTCTTCTCGCTGCCGATGCAGGGCCTGCAGAAGGCAAAGGACGGCAGCCGACCACTTTCGCTGGTGCTCG
Organism: Stappia sp.; assembly: GCF_965276915.1. Taxonomy (GTDB): domain Bacteria; phylum Pseudomonadota; class Alphaproteobacteria; order Rhizobiales; family Stappiaceae; genus Stappia. The sequence goes on along the minus strand of NZ_OZ255709.1, from coordinate 1,805,141 downwards.
TCGTCGACGGCAATGCCGTCGAACACCAGGTCGATGTCGCCGCTCCACCCCCTGGCTAGGTTCGCTCGGCCTGGTCCGGCAGCAACAAGTCCGCCTTTCGCGCGATTGCCGCTCGACGCGCGCCATCTGAAACCCTATGTCAGTCGCGCGGGCTTTCGTGTCCGCGCGCCTTGCGCTTCTCGCAAGATCCGGATTCCAAAAGACCCAGACCCGGGAGACCTTCCACGATGACCATCCAGGTGGGCGACAAGCTGCCCGACACCAAGTTCAAGACCATGACCGCCGACGGCCCGGCGGAACGCTCCAGCGCCGACCTGTTCGGGGGACGGACCGTCGTTCTCTTCGCCGTTCCCGGCGCCTTCACGCCGACCTGCCACAACAACCACCTGCCCGGCTTCGTCGAGCATGCCGACACGATCCTCGGCAAGGGTGTCGACGAGATCGCGGTGGTTTCCGTCAACGACGTCTTCGTCATGGATGCCTGGGCCAAGGCCAGCGGCGCGGGCGGCAAGGTCACCTTTCTCGCCGACGGCAGCGCCGAGTTCGCCAAGGCGATCGGCATGGAGCTCGACGCCTCGGGCTTCGGCATGGGCGTGCGCTCGAAGCGCTACGCGATGATCGTCAAGGACGGTACGGTCGCGGCGCTGAATGTCGAGGACATGCCCGGCAAGGCCGAGGTCTCCGGCGCGGCGGCGATCCTGTCGGCGCTCTGACCGGTCGCAGACAAGCGGCATGAACTCGCGGTCGCTCCGGCAACGGGGCGGCCGTTTTCACATCCACCCGCCGGTCAGTCCCGCGCCTTGCGCCTTTCGCCGCGCGCAAAGACGATGAACACGACGATCAGCGCCGCCCCGAGCCCGTACCACGTCACCACGTATTGCAGGTGGTTGTTGGTGAAAGTCATGATCGTCTCGCCGGCCTGCGGCAATCCTCCGGGCGGCGTGTGGCGGGCGACCAGGTCGATGGTGAACGGAGCGATTGCGACATCCGTGACGCCAAGCGAGGCCGCCATCTTCGGAGCCTCTCGGACGAACCAGATGTTTTTCGCCCTGTCCGGCTCGACGGTGAGCATGTTGCCGCGCTCGTCACGGCGCCAGAGGCCGGTCAGCGTGACCGTGCCTTGCGGAGCGGCGCTCTCCGGGCGGGTTTCCGGCTGCCGCATGGGCTCGGGCACAAAACCCCGATTGACCATGACGACGCCCCCGCCTTCGATCTCGAACGGAGCATAGACGAAGTATCCCGGTCCCGCGTGCAGGCCATTCGGCTTGCCGAGCGAGAGATAGTAATAGGCCTCGGCGGGCAGGAAACGACCCGTCACCGTCACCGGCCGGTAGTCCCATGCCTCTTCGGTCATGAGCGGCCATTCATCCGTGGGCGGCAGCTCGACCGGCGCCAGACCCGGACGCTGTTCGACACGCTCGATCAGCTGAAGCTTCCATTGCAGCCGCTCCACCTGCCAGGTGCCGAGCGCCATCAGGATGGCGAAAGCGATGGCCGTTGCGACGGCCGGCCAGAGCAGCCTGCGCCCCCAACCTTGTGCCGTTTCACTCGTCAACACGTCCCTCCCGGGCGCTGTGGCGGTACTGCTGGGCGATCATCAGCCCCTTCAGGGGGCGCAGCATGCCGAGACCAAGGATCACCGTGAGCGGCAGCCAGAGGACCATATGAAGCCAGATCGGCGGGCGAAACGTCATTTCGACAGCCAGCACGAGCCCGACGACGATGAAACCGACGATCATGATGATGAACACCGCCGGGCCGTCGCCGCTGTCGGCGAAGTCGAATGACAGACCGCAATTCGAGCAGGCCGGGCGCGTCGCGAGGAAGCCCTTGAAGAGCCGCCCCTGGCCGCAGCGCGGGCAGCGACCCGCGAGCCCGGTGCGCATGGCGTCCTGCGGCGGATAGTGGGCCCGGTCGGCATGCGGCCGGTGGTTGGCGGTATCGGCATGATCGGCGGGATCGGTCATCTGCAGCGCTCCCGGCGCGGGGTTCACGCTCCGGCCCGGTGCCGGAGCAGCGGAGCTTCAGGGAAGGATGTCGATCGGCGTGCCGTTCGGCACGAGCCGCCAGATCTCCTCGATCTCGTCATTGGTGACGGCGATGCAGCCATCCGTCCAGTCGACATATTGATGCAGGGTGCCGAGCCAGCCAAATCCGTTGCGCATGCCATGGATCATGATCATGCCGCCCGGATCCTCCCCGCGCGCGGCGGCCTCGGCGCGGTCCCGCTCATCAGGATAGGAGACATGCAGCGACAGATGGTAGGCGCTGTCCGGATTGCGCCAGTCGACGACATAGCGCCCCTCGGGCGTGCGGCTGTCGCCCTCCCGGCGCTTGTCTCCCTGCGGATCGCCGCCAAGCGCCACCGTGTAGCGCCTGAGTTCTGAGCCGTCCCGGTCGAGCAGCAGCAACAGGCGGGCGGCTTTGCGGACCTCCACGCGCCCGGCCCGGGACGCTCCACCCTCAACGAAACTGTCCGCGGCGGGTGCGGCCGCCGCGGACAGGAAGACCAGGACGGATGCCGCGATCCGGCACCACATCCTCATGACGATCAATGCGCGGAACCGGCCGCCCAGATGTAGATCGACACGAACAGGAACAGCCAGACCACATCGACGAAGTGCCAGTACCAGGCCGCCGCCTCGAAGCCGAAATGCTTCTGCGGGGTGAACTGGCCGATCGAGGCGCGGATCAGGCAGATCAGCAGGAAGATCGTGCCGACGATGACATGGAAGCCGTGGAAACCGGTCGCCATGAAGAAGGTCGCGCCGTAGATCGAGCCGGAGAAGCCGAAAGCCGCGTGGCTGTACTCGTAGGCCTGGACGAAGGAGAACAGCACGCCGAGCACCACGGTCAGCGTCAGGCCCCACTTCAGGCCCTCGCGGTCGTCATGCAGCAGCGCGTGATGCGCCCAGGTCACCGTCGTGCCGGAGGTCAGCAGGATCAGCGTGTTGAGCAGCGGCAGGTGCCAGGGATCGAAGGTCTCGATGCCGGCCGGCGGCCAGACGCCGCCGGTCGCCTCGACCCGGGCGAACTGCGCCGCGTCGTTGGGGAACAGCGAGGCGTCGAAGAAGGCCCAGAACCAGGCGGCGAAGAACATCACTTCCGAGGCGATGAACAGCAGCATCCCGTAACGCAGGTGCAGCTGCACGACAGGCGTGTGGTCGCCGGCGATGGATTCGCGGATAGTGTCGCGCCACCAGCCGAACATCACGTAGAGGACGACCAGCGTGCCGACGGCGAAGATGCCCCAGCCGGCGAGATCGACGCCGAACAGGAGGAACTCGCCGCCGCGTGTGTAGCGGAACAGGCCGACGGCGCCGAGCGCCATGAGGAAGGCGCCGATGCCGCCGAGGAACGGCCACGGGCTCGGATCGACAAGATGGTAATCGTGGTTCTTGGCGTGCGCCATGGGTACTCTCCCCCGGTTTTCTCTCATGCCGCCCGCGGGCGGAAGTCAGGCATCTAGAAATCAGGCATCTACATGCGGTCGTTGGCGTCCGGCGTGGCGGGTGCGGCCGCGACCGGCGTTTCGGCTCCCTTCACAGGGAAGAAGGTATAGGAGAGCGTGATCTCCTTGATGTGCTTCAGCTGCTCGTCCTCGTCCATGGCCGGATCGACGAAGAACACCACCGGCATCTCGACGGATTCACCCGCCTTCAGCGGCTGCTCGGTGAAGCAGAAGCACTCGATCTTGTTGAAATAGGACCCCGCCGCGAAGGGCGTGACGTTGAACACGGAGGTTCCGATCGTCCCGTCGCCGCCGCGGTTCGTCGCGACATAGGCGACCTGCGTGCTCTCGCCCATGCGCAGCGTGACCGTGCGCTGCTTCGGCTTGAAGTCCCAGGGCAGGTCGGAATTGACGTTCCCGTCGAAACGCACGGTGATCTTGCGATCGATGATCGTGCCGGTCGGCGCGTCGGCGCGCTGCGTCGTGCCGCCGTAACCCGTCACCTGGCAAAACAGTTCGTAGAGCGGCACCGCTGCATAGGCCGCGCCGGTCATCGCCATGACCCCACCGAGAACGGCCACGGCCACCCGGCGGTTGGAGCGCGACAGCCGTGCCGAGCCGGCTGCCGGGTCGGTATCGCGGGATCCGGTTTCACGCGTCATGCGATGCACCTCCCTTTCCTCAAAGCGACCGGTCGAACACGCCAGGTCCCATCTTGACCAGCGTGATCACGTAGAAGAGCAGCACCAGCCCGGCCAGCGCCAGGCCGATGGCGACCGACCGGCCACGCTGTCGGCGCTTCTGGTCTTCGGTCGGGCGAATTCCGTCGTCGCTCACAGCCAGCCTCCCGGGGCAAACCGGCCGACGAGGCTGTCACCGAGCAGCAACGCGAAGACCAGGAACAGATAGACCAGCGAGAAGGTGAAGAGGCGCACGGCCGCCTTGCGGGCGGGCTCGCCCTCCCGCACCGTGTAGACACGAAGCGCGTACCAGACGAAGGCGGCGCCGAGAATGGCGGCGGCCACGCCGTAGAAGGCGGACGCGAAGCCGAGCAGTGCCGGCGCGACGCCGATCGGGGCGAGCAGCAGCGAATAGACGAGGATCTGGGTGCGCGTCGCATCCTCGCCGGCGACGACCGGCAGCATCGGAATGCGCGCCGCCTCGTAGTCGCCGCGCTTGAACAGCGCCAACGCCCAGAAATGCGGCGGCGTCCACATGAAGATGATGAGGAACAGGACGGTGCTTTCCAGCGTCACCGACCCGGTCACGGCGGCCCAGCCGATCATCGGGGGAAAGGCGCCGGCGGCCCCGCCGATGACGATGTTCTGCGGCGTCGAGCGCTTCAGCCACATCGTGTAGACGACCGCGTAGAAGAAGATCGTGAAGGCGAGCAGCCCGGCCGCCAGCCAGTTGACGGCGAGCCCCAGCACGACGACCGAAAAGGCGGAGAGCGTCAGGCCGAAGGCAAGCGCCTCCTCGCGGGTCACCTTGCCGGCCGGGATCGGGCGCTTCACGGTCCGCGACATGACCGCGTCGATATCCGCGTCGTACCACATGTTGAGCGCGCCGGACGCGCCCGCGCCCACCGCGATACACAGGATCGCGACAGCCCCCAGGACCGGATGGAGCGAGCCGGGCGCGATCAGCAGGCCAACCAGCGCGGTGAAGATCACCAGCGACATGACGCGCGGCTTGAGCAGCGCCAGGTAATCGCCGACATCGCCCTGCCCGCCGAAGGCGGTGGCGTCGTCAAGGCTGCGGTCCTGGAGTTCTGCGAGCGACATGTCTGGTCCTTGCGGTGATCCGGGAAACCCGGACCGGGTCGAATTTCGGGACACCGCGCCGGCGAACCGGCGTGGCGTCCCGTTTCTGCTTGCGCGCGCCTACTTGATGCGCGGCAGGGTCTCGAACTGGTGGTACGGCGGCGGCGAGGACAGGGTCCACTCCAGCGTCGTCGCACCCTCGCCCCACGGATTGTCGGCAGCCTGGCGCTTCTTGGCGAAGGCCTCGACGATACCAGCCAGGAACACCAGCACGGCGAAGGCCGAGATGTAGGAGCCCCAGGACGAGACCGAGTTCCAGCCCGCCAGCGCATCCGGATAATCGACATAGCGACGCGGCATGCCGGCCATCCCGAGGAAATGCTGCGGGAAGAAGACGAGATTCACGCCGATGAAGGTGATCCAGAAATGGGCCTTGCCGATGGTCTCGTTGTACATGTAGCCGAACATTTTCGGGAACCAGTAGTACCAGGCACCGAAGATGCCGAACACCGCGCCCAGCGACAGCACGTAGTGGAAATGCGCGACCACGTAGTAGGTGTCGTGCATGGACCGGTCGAGACCGGCATTGGCGAGCTGGACGCCCGTCACGCCGCCGACGGTGAACAGGAAGATGAACCCGACCGCCCACAGCATCGGAGTGCGGAAGGAGATCGAACCCTGCCACATGGTGGCGATCCAGGAGAAGATCTTCACGCCCGTCGGCACCGCGATCACCATCGTGGCGGCGACGAAATAGGCCTGCGTGTCGACGTCGAGGCCGACCGTGTACATGTGGTGGGCCCAGACGATGAAGCCGACCACGCCGATCGCGACCATGGCGTAGGCCATGCCCAGATAGCCGAAGATCGGCTTGCGGGCGAAGGTCGAGATGATGTGGCTGACGATGCCGAAGGCCGGCAGGATCAGGATGTACACTTCCGGGTGGCCGAAGAACCAGAACAGGTGCTGGAACAGGATCGGGTCACCGCCGCCGGCCGGATCGAAGAAGGTCGTGCCGAAGTTGCGGTCGGTCAGGAGCATGGTGATGCCGCCGGCGAGAACCGGGAGCGACAGGACCAGCAGGAAGGCCGTCACCAGCACGGACCAGGCAAAGAGCGGCATCTTGTGCAGCGTCATGCCCGGCGCGCGCATGTTGAAGATCGTGGTGATGAAGTTGATCGCGCCGAGGATCGACGAGGCGCCGGCCACGTGCAGCGACAGGATCGCGAGATCCATCGCCGGTCCGGGCTGGCCGGAAGTCGACAGCGGCGGGTAGATCGTCCAGCCGCCGCCGACGCCGTTGCCGCCCGGAGGCCCCTCGACGAAGAGCGAAAGCAGCAGCAGCAGGAAGGCCGGGGGAAGCAGCCAGAAGGAGATGTTGTTCATCCGCGGGAACGCCATGTCCGGCGCGCCGATCATGATCGGCACGAAGAAGTTGGCGAAGCCGCCGATCAGCGCCGGCATGACCATGAAGAAGATCATGATCAGGCCGTGCGAGGTCGTGAACACGTTGAAGGTGTGCGGATCGGAGAAATACTGCATGCCCGGCTCGTGAAGCTCCAGGCGAATGCCGACGCTGAGCGCGCCGCCGATGATGCCGGCGATGATCGCGAAGATCAGGTAGAGAACGCCGATATCCTTGTGGTTGGTCGAATAGACCCAGCGCGTCCATCCGGTAGGATGGTCATGGTCGCCTTGCGCGTGCGCAGCATAGGCCATCTTCCAGCTCCCTCGTTTGAGATTTTCGAACGGGTCCGGGATCGCGGCCATCGGCCCTCTCCCGCCCGGGTCGCGCGGGCATCACCGCCCGCGCCTTGCTTGATTTTGTCAGCGGGCGGCGACGTCGAGCGTGCCGGTTGCCGCACCGGCGGTGCTCGCCGGCTTGCCGAGCGCCGCCATCAGCTGGTCGTTGGCCGCATCGACATCGGTCTTCGCCGCTTCCGCCCAGGCGTCATAGAGTTCCTGCTCGACCACCCGGATGGCGATCGGCATGAAGGCGTGATCCTTGCCGCACAGCTCCGAACACTGGCCGTAATAGATGCCGGTCTTCTCGGCCCGGAACCAGGTCTCGTTGAGACGGCCGGGAACGGCATCCATCTTCACGCCGAAGGCCGGCATGGCGAAGGAATGCAGCACGTCGGCGGCTGTGACCTGAACGCGGACCGTCTTGTTGACCGGGACAACCATCTCGTAGTCAACGGCGAGCAGGCGGGGATATTCCTCGGCCGGGCGACCGTAGCGGTCGGCCTTTTCGGCGCGGCCCTCGTTGTCGAGCATGTAGGAGGACAGCGAAACGCCCTCCATGCCTTCGTCCGTATAGTCGTAGGTCCAGGCCCACTGAAGGCCGGTCGCCTTGACCGTCATGTCATAAGCGGGAATTTCCAGCTGCTTGTAGAGCAGGCGGAAGGACGGGATCGAGATCGCCACCAGGACGAGGATCGGCACCAGCGTCCACACCACCTCGATGACGGTGTTGTGGGAGGTGCGCGAGGGCGTCGGATTGGCCTTCGAGTTGAAGCGGAAGATGCACCACAGGAGCAGGCCGAGGACGAACAGGGTGATCACGGTGATGATCACCAGCGTGAAGTCGCTGAACCAGGTGATGTCTTCCATGACTTCCGTCACAGCCGGCTGAAAGCCCATCTGCCACGGTTCCGGCTGCGCGGCCGATGCCGCGCCTGCAAAGCCCAGCGGGGCCAGTGCCGCCGCCGCGATCGTCGTCAGACGCTTGACCAGTCCTGTCACGTCCGTGCTCCCTTCCTGACCCCCGGAGATCCATGCCGGAGGTCTATTACCCAATTCTTGCGGCGCTGTCGCCGTGCCCGTCTCGCGAAAGCCGTCTCGCGCTGCCAGTCGTTTTCTAGCTTATCGCATGACGACATGACAGAAAGGGGCGTCAAAACGCCGCAAGACCGCTTGATCGACGTCAAAGTCGGGATGAAAAACCATAAGCCGCCACGTAGCGCAATGCACGAGTTGCGGCAATGCCCAAATTCCGGCTCAATCCTGCCATCCCCTCCCGCGTGTTCCCGAAAAGGTGGTTCGGCGTCTTCGCCATGCGGGAAAGCGGGCCGTTGCGGTGCCTTTCGCCTTGAAATCGGCTTTTCAAGGGTCGACAAAGCTCTGCATGCGCGACGAACCGCGAATCAGGCGACACTCGCCGGCGACGCGGCGAAGTTCCGGCGCCGCGCCACCTGACCGCGGCGGTGCTGTCGCCGATCGACCGATTGCCGCGAACCAACGGAGTTCTGACCGTGCCAGTTTTCACCAAGCCGATGAGTTTCCGCATCGCCGCCGTGCTTGCCGTCCTTGCCCAGATCATGGCGGCGCCGCTGGCGCATGCGCAAGGCGCGGTCCGCTCGGTCCATGGCGACTGGCAGATGCGGTGCGACACGCCGGCCGGCGCCCAGGAAGAGCAATGCGCGCTCATCCAGAACGTCACCGCGGACGACCGCGAGAATGTCGGCCTCTCGGTGATCGTGTTGAAGACGGCCGACAAGAACTCGCGTTTGCTCAGGGTGCTTGCACCGCTCGGCGTGCTGTTGCCGATGGGGCTTGGCCTGAGGGTCGACAACGCGGATGTCGGGCGGGCCGGCTTCGTTCGCTGCCTGCCGAACGGGTGCATCGTCGAGGTGGTGATGCAGGACGACCTGGTGAACAAGATGCAGACCGGACAGGCCGCCACCTTCGTCATCTTCCAGACGCCCGAGGAGGGCATCGGCATTCCGATCTCGCTGAACGGCTTCTCCGAGGGATTCGCCGCCCTGCCCTGATGCGGGGGCTCCTGCGCAATCAACACGGCCGCGATGTCGCGGCGATCGCGACTGTCCCGAAGGAAGCGAATCGATGACCGACACGGCAACCGACCTTCTTTCCGGCACCGGCCTGTCCGAAGACCGGGCGCGCGCCATTGTCGGCGCAGCGCTTGCCCGTGCCGATGACGGCGAGCTCTTCCTTGAGTACCGGCAGTCGGAAAGCCTCGTCTTCGACAATGGCCGGCTGAAGGGCGCCAATTACGACACGACGCAAGGCTTCGGCCTGCGCGCCGTCGCCGGCGAGGCGGCCGGCTACGCGCATTCCGGCGATATCTCGGAAGCGGCCTTGAAGCGCGCCGCGGACGCGGTCTCCGCCGTCACCTCCGGGCATTCGGGAACCTACGCCGCCGCTCCGCGGCGCACCAATGCGCGGCTTTACGGCGATGCCAATCCGCTGCAAACCCCCGCCTTCGCCGACAAGGTCGAACTGCTGCAGACGATCGATGCCTATGCAAGGGCCCGCGATCCCAAGGTCCGCCAGGTGAGCGTCTCGCTCGCCACCTCCTGGCAGGTGGTCGACATCCTGCGCGCCGACGGCCACCGGGTCCGCGACATCCGCCCGCTCGTTCGTTTCGGCGTCTCCGTCGTCGCCGGCGAGGGATCGCGCCAGGAGAGCGGCTCGCACGGGTTCGGAGGCCGCGACATGGTCGATGCCTTCGTCACCGAGGAGAGCTGGAAGGGCGCCGTCGACGAGGCCTTGCGGCAGGCACTGGTCAATCTGGAGGCGGTGCCCGCCCCGGCCGGCAGCTTCGACGTGGTGCTGGGGGCCGGCTGGCCCGGCATCCTGCTGCACGAGGCGGTCGGGCACGGGCTGGAAGGCGACTTCAACCGCAAGAAGACCTCGGCCTTCGCCGGTCTGATGGGCCAGCGCGTCGCCTCGAAGGGCGTCACCATCGTCGACGACGGCACCATCGGCGGCCGGCGCGGGTCGCTGACCATCGACGACGAGGGAACGCCGACCGGCCGCACGGTGCTGATCGAGGACGGCATTCTCACCGGCTACATGCAGGACCGGCAGAATGCCCGCCTGATGGGCACGCAGTCCACCGGCAATGGCCGGCGCCAGTCCTTCGCCCACATCCCCATGCCGCGCATGACCAACACGATCATGCTGGGCGGCGAAAGCGACCCCGGCGAGATCCTGGAAGGCGTCAAGGACGGCATCTACGCCGTTTCCTTCGGCGGCGGCCAGGTCGACATCACCTCGGGCAAGTTCGTCTTTTCCTGCACCGAGGCTTACCGGGTCGAGAACGGACGCATCGGTGCGCCGGTCAAGGGTGCGATGCTGATCGGCAACGGCCCGGACGCGCTGACCCGGATCAGCGCCATCGGCAACGACATGGCCCTCGACCCCGGCATCGGCACCTGCGGCAAGCAGGGACAGGGTGTGCCGGTCGGCGTCGGCCAGCCGACGCTGAGGATCAACGCCATGACCATCGGCGGCACCGCCGTCTGATCACAGACACGGCAACATCCGCCGCGAGCGCCCGTCACGCCCCCGCGCGTCTGGCGAAAGCCCAGGCGGTTTCGGCGAGCGGGCGGACCTGGCGTTCCATCACCGCCGCGTTGGCATTGGTCGCCGTGCCGTCGCGCACCCGGCCTGCAATGCCCTGCAGGATCGCGGCGATGCGGAAGAAATTGTAGGCAAAGAAGAAGTCGAGATCCTCGGCGACGGAAAAGCCCGTCGCCCGCTCATAGGCGGCGATGTAGCCGGCAAGCAGCGGCAGGCCGAGCGCCTCGATATCATGTCCCTTCAGCGTGCCGATACCGCCGCCGTCCGGCCCTTCCGGCATCACCCATTGCATGCAGTGATAGGTGAAGTCGGCGACCGGATCGCCGAGCGTCGACAATTCCCAGTCGAGGACGGCGGCGACCTCGGCACGGCCGGGCGTCACGATCAGGTTGTCGAGGCGAAAGTCTCCATGCACCACCCGGACCGGGCCGGCCTGGGGCAACCGCGTCGGCAGCCAGTCGATCAGCCGGTCCATCTCGGCAATCCGCCCGATCTCCGAAGCACGGTACTGTTTCGACCAGCGGGCGATCTGGCGGGCGACATAGCCCTCGCCCTTGCCGAAATCGCCGAGCCCCGCCGCCGCCGGCTCGATCCCGTGTAAATGCGCCAGGGTCGCGTTCATCTCGCCGTAGACGGCGGCGCGCGTTGCCCGGTCCTCTCCCGGCATGGACGGGTCCCAGAAGATCCGCCCCTCGACCTTGTCCATCACGTAGAAGGACGTGCCGATCACCGCTTCGTCCTCGCACAGGCAATGGACGCGCGGCACGGGAAAGCCCGCCTCGCCGAGTGCCTTCATCACCCGATATTCACGGTCGATCGCATGGGCGGAGGGAAGCAACCTGCCCGGCGGCTTGCGGCGCAGCACATAGGATGCGCCCGGCGTTTCCAGCAGGTAGGTCGGGTTGGACTGGCCGCCCTTGAACTGGCTGGCGCCGAGCGGCCCGGCAAAGCCCCGCACGGCGCCCGAGAGGAAATCCGCCAGCCGTCCCGTATCGATGGCGAGCGCGTCCGGCACCTCCTGTGTCCCGGAAAAGGCCTGCTGCCGGTCGAAACCTCCGGCTTCCCCGGAACTCACGCCAGCGCTTCCTGCAGGAAGAAGGGCAGCATCGCATCGAGCGTTTCGGCCGGGTTCTCCTCCACCAGGAAATGGCCGGCATCGACACCGGTGCCGCGCACATCGTCGGCCCAGCGCGACCACGTGCCGAGCGGCGTCGAGGTTTTTTCCGCAATGCCCCGGTTGCCGTAGAGCACCAGCACCGGACAGCCGATACGCCGGCCCGCCTCGCGGTCGGCCGTATCCAGCTCCATGTCGATGGTGGCGCCGGCCCGGTAGTCCTCGCAGGCCGCGTGCTGGCGCGCCTCCTGCAGGAAAGAAGCCCGATAGGCGGCGAGCGCGCGCGGATCGAAGGCGGACAGGTCCTTGGTCGCCGTCCAGCTCGCCAGCGTGTGCTCGAGATAGAAATCCGCGGCGCCGGCGATCAGCCGTTCGGGCATCGGCCGGGGCTGGGCCAGGAACAGCCAGTGATAGATCGCCATCCCGTAGTGCCAGTCCATGTTCCGCCAGTAGTCGTAGGTCGGCAGGATGTCGAGCACGGCGAGCCGCGCGACACGGTCGGGATGGTCAAGCGCCATGCGGTAGGCGACGCGTCCGCCCCGGTCGTGGCCGGCGACGGCGAACCGCTCGTGGCCGAGCCCGGCCATCACCGCGACCATGTCGGCCGCCATCGCCCGCTTGGAATAGAGGTGGTGCCCGGCATCGCCCTCGGGTGCGTCCGATGCGCCATAGCCGCGAAGGTCGGCAACAACCACGGTGAAATCACCGGCCAGTTCGCCCGCCATCTTGTGCCACATGGCATGGGTCTGGGGATATCCGTGCAGCAGCAGCAGCGGCGGTCCCGAGCCGCCGATCCGGCAGAAGATGTCGACGCCGTCGCCGCGCAGCATCTCGCTGCGGAAGCCGGGAAAGAGGTCGTCCGCCTGCCCGCTTGTACCGATGCCCATGATCTGCCTCCCGCGTTGCCCGGGCGGCATGCGCCCGGACCCGTCCTTCCCGCGAGAATGGCGGCTTTTGCGTTCTGCTTCAAGACGATCGCCGGGAGACGGTCGGCTCCGGCCGGCCTCAGCCGCGCGTTTCCTCGCGCGCCACCGCGCGCCAGCCGATGTCGCGGCGGCAGAAGCCCTCCGGCCAGTCGATGCGCTCGATGGCGGCATAGGCGCGCGCGCGCGCGTCGGCCACCGTCGCACCCAGCGCCGTGACATTGAGCACCCGCCCGCCATTGGCCAGCACCGCATCACCCTCGGTTCGGGTTCCCGCATGGAAGACCTTCAGCGCCGGGTCGCCGTCGAGTTCGGCAAGACCGCGGATCTCGCTGCCCTTCTCGTAGATACCCGGATAGCCCCTGGCCGCCAGCACGACGGTCAGCGCAACCTCGTCGCGCCAGCGCGCCCCGACCCTGTCGAGCGTGCCGTCGACGCAGGCAAGCATCAACGTGACGATGTCATCCTTGAGACGCATCATCATGACCTGGCATTCGGGATCGCCAAAACGGGCATTGTATTCGATCAGCTGCGGCCCCTTGGCGGTGATCATCAGCCCGGCATAGAGAACGCCGGCGAAGGGCGTTCCTTCCGCCGCGAGCCTTGCCACGGTCGGCTCGACGATCTCGCGCATGGCGCGCGCCGTCATCTCGGCGGTCATCACGGGTGCCGGGGAATAGGCGCCCATGCCGCCGGTATTGGGGCCGGTGTCGCCCTCGCCGACGCGCTTGTGGTCCTGCGCGGTGGCCAGCATCAGGGCGTTGCGCCCGTCCGACAGCACGAAGAGGCTCGCCTCCTCGCCCTCCAGGAACTCCTCGACCACCACCTCGGCGCCGGCGGCCCCGAACTCGCCGTCGAAACACGCGTCAATCGCCGCGAGCGCCTCGTCCTCGGTCATCGCCACGACGACGCCCTTGCCGGCGGCAAGCCCGTCCGCCTTGACCACGATCGGCGCGCCCTTCTCGCGCACATAGGCGCGCGCCGCCCCGGCGTCGGTGAACCGGCCGTAGCCGGCGGTCGGGATGCCCGCCCTGGCACAAAGATCCTTGGTGAAGCCCTTCGACCCCTCGAGCGCTGCCGCCGCCTTCTTCGGCCCGAAGGCCTTGATGCCGGCCCCGGCAAGGTCGTCGACGAGACCGGCCACCAGCGGACCTTCCGGCCCGACGACGACAAGGCCGATGTCGTGGTCGCGGCAGAAGGTGATGACGGCGGAGGCGTCACTCGTGTCGAGGGCAACGCAGGTCGCCTCCGCGGCGATGCCGGCATTTCCGGGCGCGGCATAGAGCGTATCCGTCAGCGGCGAATTGGCGATCGCCCAGGCAAGCGCGTGCTCCCGTCCGCCGGATCCGATCAGCAGGATATTCATCTGTCGCTCACCCCGTTCCTTCGCATCGCCGTGCCCGCCGCATGCACGGCGCCACGTTCCACAGGCCCGCGTCGTACAGGCAGGTCCGGCCGGAGACAAGCCCCGCCCTTTCATCCCCGGAGCAAAGGCTTTATCACCCGACAGGACACGGGTTGCGACAGGTGAGGCAATGCAGGACGAGACGATTACCGGCCGGGTGGCCGACGCGGTTCGCGGGCACTGGGTCGATACCCATGCACCGGACTGGCTGCGCCCCTACGCCCGGCTTGCCCGCTGGGAGCGCCCCATCGGCTGGTGGCTGCTGCTGTGGCCCTGCTGGTGGTCGGCGGCACTCGCCGCGATCGCCGGCGGCAAGGCCTTCCCCGATCCCTGGCACATGGTGCTCTTTCTCATCGGCGCGGTGGCAATGCGCGGCGCCGGCTGCACCTATAACGACCTTGTCGACCAGGAGATCGACGACAAGGTGGCGCGCACCCGTTCGCGGCCGCTTCCCTCGGGCCAGGTGTCGCGGCTGCAGGCAAAGGTGTTCCTTGCCGCGCAGGCCCTGACGGGGCTCGCCGTGCTGCTGCAGTTCAACTGGTTCGCCGTCCTGCTCGGCATCGCCTCGCTGGCGGTGGTCGCCGTCTATCCGTTCATGAAGCGGGTGACAAACTGGCCGCAGCTCTTTCTCGGCCTCGCCTTTTCCTGGGGCGCGCTGATGGGCTGGGCGGCGGCGTTCGGCCGGCTCGACTGGCCGGCGGTCGCGCTTTATGCCGGTGGCATCCTGTGGACCATCGGCTACGACACGATCTATGCCCACCAGGACAAGGAAGACGACGCATTGGTCGGGGTACACTCGACCGCAAGGCTTTTCGGGGACTGGACCAAGCCCGCGCTCGCCGCCCTTTACGGCGGGGCGACGGCTCTCTTCGCGCTGGCACTGTTCGGGGCGGATGCCGGGCCGGCCGCGTTTGCGGGACTGGCGCTTGGTCTCGGTCATCTGGTCTGGCAGATCGTCCGGCTCGACATCGACGATCCGGACCAGTGCCTGAAGCTCTTCCGTTCCAACACCAGCTACGGCTGGATCGTCTTCGCGGGGCTCGTTCTCGAGGCGATGGTGCAGGGGCTGCTTTAGGGTCGGGACCCCGGCCGTCAGCCCCTGACGGGTTCAGGTACGGGCGATGATCTCGCGCTCCGCCCGGTGCACGTGCGGCGCCCCGTCGGCCTTGCCGGGCTTGCGCCGCAGCAGGAAGCGCGGACGGCGGCCGGTCAGCGCGGCGACGCGGCGGCGTGCCGGCACCAGCGGCACACGTGCGGGGTGTTCGGGACCGTCGACACGGGTGACGGACCCGTCCGGCTCCACGAGAAGCAGCGGCAGGCCGAGCGCCTCGCCCCAGCCGCACCAGTCGTCGGCGAGACCCTCAAGGCGGTCGTCGACGGCCAGTTCGATCGACATGGCCGGGTCGCGGTGCATGAGCCCGATGCGGGCCTTCAGCGTGCCCGGCTCCTTGCCGGGAACAACCTGGGCGAAAACGCCGAGGAAGACGTTGACCGGCTGGACCAGTGTCAGCGGCAGGCCGGCGAGCCGACGTTTGACGATGACCTGCTGGCGGTCGATATAGACGTCGAACGTCGTCGGTTCGCAGGCGGTGCCGCGGGTCGCGAAGCGGTGCGGCATCTGCGCGGGATCGAGCCGCGCGGTGCGGCCCGATCCGTTTGCAGTGGCGTCCTGATGTGCTGTTTGACGGCTCAATTCGCTCTCCATCGGGCCATTTTTCTGTTGGCCTCTGATGGGTTCAATCTAGCAGCGAGCCCTCCCGATACGCTTAACAAGCACGGTTAAGTTTTTCTGATTGCAACCAGGGTTAGCCATTGGTCACCGAAGAGGGCAAACAAATCGTGACCATGCCGGCCTGCCCGCGCTTGCCGTTGGCGGCGACGATGACTAGAGCTTTGGGCGCAACTCTTTCAGGGACGACATGATGCAAACACCGATCGACCAGGGCAAGCTGATGGACGAGGCACGCCGGCTTGTCGCCGCGGCCCGGGCCGCCGGCGCCGATGCGGCCGACGTCGTGGCGGCAACCGGTGTCGCCTTCTCCGCCGATCTGCGCGACGGCAAGGTCGAGGAAAGCGAACGGGCCGAAGGCGACGACGTCACCTTGCGCGTCTTCTGCGGCGGGCGCGTCGCCAGCGTCTCGGCCAACTCCTTCCAGGATGGCGAGCGTCTCGCCGAGCGGGCGGTCGCCATGGCCCGTGTTGCGCCGGAAGACCCGTTCGCAGGCCTCGTTCCCGCCGACGAGATCGCCACCGGCTTTCCCGAGCTTGACCTTCTCGACCCGGCAACCGTCGACGCGGCGATGCTGGCCGAGCGCGCAAAGGCGGCCGAAGCCGCCGCTCTCGCGGTGGCTGGCGTCACCAAGTCGGGCGGCGCCAGTGCTTCCTGGCGCCTTGGCGGACTGGTGCTGGCGACGAGCGAAGGCTTTTGCGGCGGCTATCTCGTGTCCCGTCACGGCGTCTCCGCGACCGCGATTGCCGGCGAAGGCACCGCGATGGAACGCGACTACGATTATGACAGCCGCGGCTTCCTTGCCGATCTGGACGATGCCGCCGATATCGGCCGGCGCGCCGGCGAACGGGCGGTTGCCCGCGTCAACCCGCGCCGGCTGTCGACGCGCACCGCCGACATCGTCTACGAGCCGCGCGCGGCGCGCTCGCTGCTCGGCCATCTTGCCGGCGCGATCAACGGCGCCGCCATCGCCCGCGGCACAAGCTTCCTGAAGGACCGGCTCGGCCAGGCGATCCTGCCAGCCTCCATCTCCGTCATCGACGACCCGACCCGGCCGCGCGGCGCGGCAAGCCGTCCCTTCGACGGCGAGGGCCGCCCGGTTGCCCCGCTGACGCTTGTCGAGAACGGCGTCCTCACCCAGTGGCTTCTGGACACGCCGGCGGCCCGGGAGCTTGGCCTTGCACCGAATGCCCGCGCCTCGCGCGCCGGCGCCGGCACCAGCCCCTCGGCCACCAACCTGACGCTCTCGCCCGGCAACCGGTCGCAGGCCGAACTCCTGGCAGGCATCGGCACGGGCCTCTTCGTCACCGACCTGATCGGCCACGGCGTCAACGGCGTCACCGGCGACTATTCGCGCGGCGCGTCCGGTTTCTGGGTCGAGGACGGCGAGATCGTCTTCCCGGTATCTGAGATCACCATCGCCGGAAATCTTGTGAGCATGTTCGCCTCGCTTGTCGCCGGCAGCGATCTCGACACACGTTCGGCCTATGCGGTTCCCAGCCTCCTGGTGAAGGACATGACCATTGCCGGTGAGTGACAGCCACGCCAACCTTGCCGACATGGAACTGATCGCCGGTGCCGCGCGCAGCGGCGGCGAGATCGCGCTCTCCTATTTCCGCAAGGATCCCAGGCGCTGGACGAAGGAGAACGATTCGCCCGTCTCCGAGGCGGACCTTGCCGTCGACCGCCATCTCGCCGAGGTGCTGCGCGCCGCCCGGCCGAATTACGGCTGGCTGTCGGAAGAGACCGCCGACGATCGCTCGCGGCTGGGAACGGCGCGCAGTTTCGTCGTCGACCCGATCGACGGCACCCGTGGTTTTCTCTCCGGCTCGGGCGAATGGACTGTCGCGATCGCCGTCGTCGAGGCCGGCCGGCCCGTGGCCGCGGCGCTCTACCGTCCGGTCGGCGACGACCTTTACGTGGCGGTCCCGGGACACGGGACCCGGCTCAACGGACAGCCCGTGTCGATCTCCTCGCGGGACCGGCTGAGGGGTTCGAGCGTCGCCGGACCCAAGAGCATCGCGGCACGCGCCGGGCTGACCGCGACCGGCCTTTCCCACGCCGGCTATGTTCCCTCGCTCGCGCTTCGCCTCGCGCTGGTCGCGGAAGGACGCATCGACCTTGCCGTGGTGCGCGAGAACGCCTGCGACTGGGACCTTGCGGCCGCCGACCTTTTGGTGCAGGAAGCGGGCGGCCTGCTCGAGGACCTTGACGGTCGCGCGCTTGCCTATAACCGGGCCAGTGTCCGGCACCCGGCGCTCGTGGCCGGTCCGGCGGCGCTTGTCGATCCGTTGCGGCCGATCCTCGCCGACCTGATGTAACCCTGTCCGCCCGGCCGGATCATCCGGCCAGCCCTGCGATACCCGTTCTCGGAGAGACGTCCATGACGACCACGGAATCCGGCAAGCAACTGCTCCACCTCGTATTCGGCGGCGAGCTCGAACAGGTCGACGGCCTTACCTTCCGCGATCTCGAAGATCTCGATCTCGTCGGCATCTACCCGAACTACGCCAGCGCCTACGCGGTCTGGAAGCAGAAGGCGCAACAGTCGGTCGACAACGCCCACATGCGCTACTTCATTGTCCACATGCATCGCCTGCTGGACCCGGAAACCGACGGGAAGTAGGCGCTTGCGGCAGTTCCCACCCAGGCTGGACCCGGTGCCGGCGCGGAGCGCGTCATGCTGAAGCGCATCGGCCGCAGCCCGGTCGTGCAGCGCCTGCTCGGCACCGCGCTCGCCGCCTATCTGAAGCTGGTCTACAGGACGAGCACTGTCCGTCTCGACCCGCCCGACCGGTTCGAGCGGATCGACGGGGAGATGCCGGCGATCGTCGCCACCTGGCATGGCCAGCATTTCGCCGTCCCGCTGCATCGTCCTCCCGGTCACGCCTTCCGGGTCATGGTCTCGCGCTCCGGCGACGGCGAGATCAACGCGGTTGCCGCGCGCCGTCTCGGCCTTGGCGTGATCCGCGCCTCCGGCGCCCATCATGCCCATCAGGTCGCCAAGCGCGGCGGCATGCGCGGCTTCATCGAGGCACTGCGCTGCCTGCGCGAGGGCGACAGCATCGCGATGACGGCGGACGTGCCCAAGGTGTCGCGGATCGCGGGGCTTGGCGTCGTGCAGCTCGCCCGCCATTCCGGACGGCCGATCCTGCCGGTCGCCGTCGCCACCAACCGCCATATCGACCTTCCGAGCTGGGACCGGGCGACGATCAACCTGCCTTTCGGCCGACTGGCCGTCGTGGTCGGCGAGCCGATCCGTGTCGCCGCCGATGCCGACGAGGACGCACTCGAAGCGGCCCGCCTTGCCGTCGAGGCCGGCGTCAACGCGGCGACCGAGCGCGCCTATGCCCTGGCGAAAAGCGGATGAGCGACGCGCCGGTCCGGACATCGCTCGCCTCCCGCCTTGCCGGCGCCGCCCTGCTGGGCGCCTACCGGGGCTTCGGGCTTGCCGTGACGCCGTTGCTGCCGATCCTCTTCGCCCGCCGTGCCGCGCGCGGCAAGGAAGACCCGTCGCGGCGGGGAGAACGTTTCGGCCGCACAGCGAAAGCACGACCGCCCGGACGGCTTGCCTGGCTGCACGCGGCCAGCGTCGGCGAGATGAACGCCGCCCGACCGCTGATGCAGGCGCTGCGCGCCAAGGACTTCACGGTGCTCTTGACCACCGGCACGGTCACCTCGGCGCGGATCGCGGGCGGCGAGAGCGATCCCGGCGTCATCCACCAGTTCGTGCCCTACGACACCCCGTCCAACTTCGCCCGCTTCCTGCGTCATTGGCGGCCCGATCTCGCGATCACGCTGGAATCGGAAGTCTGGCCGGCGATGATCGCAGCACTTGCCGCACGTCGCATCCCGCTGGTCGTGGCAAGCGCCAGCATGTCGGAACGCACCGCGCGCGGCTGGTCGCGCATGCTGCCGCTGGCACGCGCGGTGTTTTCGCGCATCCCGCTCTGCCTTGCGCAGACCGCCGCAGATGCCGCGCGCCTGCATCACCTCGGCGTTCCCCGGGTCGAGATCTGCGGCAACCTGAAATTCGACGGCACGACGCTACCTGTCGACGAGGACGCCCTTGCCGTGCTGCGCGCCCGCATCGCGGACCGGCCCGTCTGGCTTGCCGCCAGCACCCATGACGGGGAGGAACTGCTGGCCGCCCGCGTCCACCAGGCGCTCGCCGCCGATTTTCCCGGACTGCTGACGATCGTCGTGCCGCGCCATCCCGAGCGCGGCGATGCCATCGCGGCGAGCCTTGCGGCTCGCGGGCTGACGCTGTCGCGCCGCTCGCATGGCGAGCTGCCGTCGCCCGACGGCGACATCTATCTCGGCGACACGATCGGCGAGATGGGCCTGTTCCACCGGGTCGCGCCGGTCGCCTTCATCGGCAAGTCGCTGGTGCCGGAAGGCGGACAGAACCCGCTTGAGGCCGCCCGTCTGGAGACCGCCATCCTGACCGGACCCCATGTCTTCAACCTGCAGGACATCTACCGTCCGCTGATCGCCGCGCAGGGCGCGGAAGTCGTCGAGGATGCGGACGCACTTGCCCGGGCCTTGGCGCGCCTGCTCGCCGATCCCGAGCTGACGCGGGCGCGCGCGGCGACCGCCGCCAGCGTCGTTGCCGCGGGAAGCGGCGCGCTTGCCGCCTCGCTGGATGCGCTGGCGCCTCTGCTTGCCGCCCTGCCGGAGAAACGAAAATGAGCGGCGGCTGGCACAGCCCGGCCTTCTGGTGGCAGGCGCGCCCGAGCCTTGCGGCCCGCCTGCTTGCCCCCCTTGGCCGGATCTACGGCGCGGTCACGGCGGCCCGCATGGATCGCAAGCCCCGTGCCCGCCCGAAAATTCCGGTGATCTGCATCGGCAACCTTGTTGCCGGCGGCAGCGGCAAGACCCCCTTCGCGCTGGCGCTTGCGGGCCTGCTCGCCGATGCGGGCGAGCGGCCGGTCTTTCTCACGCGCGGTTATGGGGGGCGCCTGTCGGGAGCGACCCCGGTGCAGGTCGAGCCTCGGCACCACACGGCGGCCGATGTCGGCGACGAGGCGTTGCTGCTGGCTGGTTGCCGGCCCACCGTGATCTGCCCCGACCGGGTCGCCGGCGCGAGCATTGCCGAAACACTCGGATCGGTGATCCTCATGGATGACGGGTTCCAGAACCCGTCTTTGGAAAAGACCGTCTCACTTGTGCTCCTCGATGCCGCCAGCGGCATCGGCAACGGGCAGTGTCTTCCCGCCGGGCCGCTGCGCGCGCCGGTCGCCCGTCAGCTCCCGCATGGGCACGCGCTTGTCGTCGCCGGCGAGGGCGCAGGGGCCGAACCGGTTCGCAGCGCCGCTCAGGCACGGGCTCTGCCGGTGTTCGAGGCACGGATTGAACCCTGCAACGCCGCGCTGGTCGACGGGCTTTCCGTGCTCGCCTTTTCCGGCATCGGGCGGCCGGAAAAATTCGTCGAAAGCCTGACCCGTGCCGGCGCGACGGTCGTCGGCCAGCGGTTTTTCGGCGACCACCACACCTTCCGCGAGGCGGAGGCACGGCAGCTGCTGGACGCTGCGAATGCGGGCGGGCTGACACTTGTCACCACGGCCAAGGACCACGTCCGCCTCGGCGGCGTACAGGCGCCCGCGCTGAACGAACTGGCGGCGCGCAGTCTGGTCCTGGAGGTGGAGATGCGCCTGCGCGAGCCGGCCGGCCTCGTTGCGCTGCTTCTTGACCGGATCGCCGCGTTCAGGGCCCGATCTCAGGCGGTGTCGCCGGTTTCCCTGTAGCGGGCAAGCGCGCTTTGCGCGTCGACATAGGCTTCCTGGCGCGAGACGCTCCAGTATTTCAGTTCGTCCAGCGGTATCGACTGGCCGGTCACCGCACAGCGCACGAAAGTGCCCGGCGACAGGATCTGGAAGTCGGCGTCCAGATAGCGGATGCGCGCCTCGCCCGGCACGCGCGGTGTTTCGTATCGGTTCATGCGTCTGTTGCCTCTGGCTGCCGTTCGCCGGCGCCTTTCGGTCCTCAATACAGGGCCGCCATCGCCTTGACCACCCCCTGCCATGCCGCCGCCACCCGTCTGCGGGCCCTGGCTCACTCGCCTCGCTCCCCGGACACATCGACCGTGCCGGCCGGCGGCCGACGCGGCGTCACCCGATGCAGCGTGTCGGTGCCCGCCATCATGCCCTCGCGCATCTGGATCTCCATGCGCTCGTTGTCCCGGCGGCGCACATCCTCCTCGATCTCCGCGATGCGGTCGGCGGCAATGCCGAGCTCGCCCAGCGCCGCACGGGCAAAGGAGATGCTGGATTCGAACGTCTCGCGGATGTGGTAATCGACCCCTTGCCGGGTCAGTTCCAGCGCATGCACTCGGTCGGTGGCCCTGCAGAACAGCTTCGCCGCCGGAAAACTCGCCCGGATCAGCTCGATTGCCTGGCTCATGACCTTGTCGTTCTCGATGCACAGCGCGACGAGCACCGCCTTGTCGGCGCCGGCCGCCTTCAGCACGTCCGGCCGTGTCGCATCGCCCACATAGACCTTGTAGCCAAGCTTGCGGGCATAGGCGACGCGCTCGGCGCGGTTGTCGAGCGCGATGATCTCGACCTCCTCGGAGGTGAGCATCTGCGCCACCATCATGCCGAAGCGGCCAAAGCCGACGACCAGCACCGCAGGCCGCGCCTCCTCGAAGGTCTCGACCGCATCGGTGACGACGCCCCGGCGCTGCAGGCGGCGCACCAGCATGTCGTGAAAGGCACATCCGAGCGGGGTGAACAGCATGGTCAGCACGACGATGGCGATCAGCAGGGTCAGCGTGTCGCGGCCCAGGATGCCGGCGGTCGCCGCGGCGGTGAACAGGACGAAGGCGAACTCGCCGCCCTGGGGCAGCGTGAAGGCGATCTTCAGCGCGTCCGCATTGCTGGAACCGAAGATCCGTGACAATGCCCAGATCAGCACGCCCTTGACGCCCATCACCGCGACGACCCCGAGCGCCACGACCTCCCAGTTGGCGATGGCAAGGCCGAGGTCCAGCGACATCCCCACGGAGATGAAGAACAGTCCCATCAGCAGCGCCCGGAACGGTTCGATATCGGCTTCCAGCGTGTGCCGGAAGCTCGATTCGGCCAGCATCACGCCGGCCAGAAAGGCGCCGAGCGCCATCGACAGGCCGGCGGCATGCATGATCGCGCCACTGCCCAGCGCCACCAGCAGGGCCGCCGCCAGCATGACTTCGCGGGCGCGCACCCGCGACAGCAGCGTGAACAGCGGCGTCAGCAGGTAGCGTCCCGCGATCACGACGCCGCCGACCGCGGCGATGGTGATCGCCACCTGGGCAAGCACGTCGGTCAGGCCACCGCCCTCGTCGCGCGGCGACAGGATCGGGATCAGCGCCAGCAGCGGCACGATCGCCATATCCTGCAAGAGCAGGATGCCGAAGGCGCGCTGGCCGTAGGGCGTCGTCAGATGGCCGCGCTCCTGGAGGATCTGCAGAGCGAAGGCGGTGGAGGACAGGGCCAGTCCGAGACCCGCGATCACCGCCAGTTCGCCCGGTTGTCCGGCCAGCAGCAGCAGTCCGACCAGGGCCGCGCCGCAGGCCAGCACCTGGGAGGTGCCGAGCCCGAAAATGTCGCCCTTCATCTTCCACAGCCGCGCCGGTTCCAGTTCCAGACCGATGACGAAGAGGAGCAGGACGACGCCCAGTTCGGCAACGCCCAGGATTTCGTCGGCCGAGCGGATGAAATCGAGCCCGTAGGGCCCGATGGCGAGCCCGGCCGCCAGAAAACCGACGACGGAACCGAGGCCGACACGTTTGGCGAACGGCACGGCGACCACCGTCGCCGACAGGAACAGGAGGGATTCGGCGAAAAAGGGAGGTACGGCTTCGCTGGCCATGGTGTCTCTTGTTGCTTGCGCGGGCCAGTCCGGACGGCGGAATCGGTTGACGGCCGAGACTAGCGACTTTCGTCCCGCCGCACCATCTTGACCGGTGATCCGCTTCGCGCGGCACGCGCCGACCAGGGACAGGACAAGAACGCATGGAGCTGAAGCAACTGCTGGCCCGTCATGCCGGCGAAGGCAGGGTCGACTGGATCGGCATCCGCCCCGCCCGTCTTGAGCCGGTGCGTGTGGTCGAAAGCGCCGAGATCGGCGAAGGCGGCATTGCCGGCGACCACTATACGAGTGGCGGCAAGCGCGCCGTCACCCTGATCCAGGCCGAGCATCTGCCGCTGATCGCCGGCTTCGCCGGGCAGGCCGGCATCGACCCTGCACTGCTGCGTCGAAACATCGTCGTTTCCGGCATAAATCTCGCCGCACTGCGCCACCGCGACATACAGCTCGGGGCTGCGCGCCTGCGCATCACAGGCCCCTGCGCGCCCTGCAGCCGGATGGAGACCGCCATCGGCTTCGGCGGCTACAACGCCATGCGCGGGCATGGCGGCTTCTATGCCGAGGTGCTCGCATCCGGCCGGATCTCGCTCGGCGACACGGTGCGGCCCCTTGGCGACGACTGATAGCGCCTGCCCGCCACGCGGCAAGGGCGACGACGGCGGCCGCCATATTGCGCCCCCAATCCTGCGCTTCCTGTCGGGCAACGCGTCATCGGCAACGCACCACGGAACGGCATTTCAGGCGGAGAACACATGAGCAGACCCCGGATCGGGCTGGCACTGGGCGGCGGCGGCGCACGCGGCATGGCGCATGTTCCGGTGATCGAGGCCTTTGGCGATCTCGGCATCGTCCCCGACGCGATCTCCGGCACGTCGATCGGCGCCATCTTCGGCGCGGGCTTCGCCGGCGGGCTGGACGGCGAGGCATTGCGCGAGGTTTCGGAGGCGATCTTCCGCGACCGCAACGCGGTGCTTGCCCGGCTTTGGAAGCTGAGGCCGCGCAAGCTCGGCGACTTCTTCGGCAATCCCCGCATCATGCAGTTCGACGCCGGCAAGGTGCTGGAGCAGTTCGTCGGGCCGCATATTCCCGCCACCTTCGAAGAATTGCAGATACCACTCTCGGTGATCGCCACGGATTTCTTCCGCTGCCGCGAGGTACAGCTCTCCTCCGGCCCGCTGCATGCCGCCGTCGCCGCCTCGATGGCGATCCCCGCCCTGTTCAAGCCGGTGACGCTCGACGAGCGGATCCTGGTCGACGGCGGACTGGTCAATCCCCTGCCCTTCGACGCGCTGCCGGCCGATATCGATATTGTCGTCGCCTCCGACGTCGTCGGCTCGCCGATCCCGCGCAAGGGGCGGATGGTGCCCGGCGCCACCGATGCGGTCTTCGGCGCAACCCAGATCCTGATGCAGTCGATCACCCAGGAAAAGCTCAAGAGCCGGCAGCCGGATATCCTTATCAAGCCCGACATTGCCGGCTTCCGGGTTCTCGACTTCATGAAGACCGATCGCATCCTCGCCGCCGCCGAGCCGATGCGCGAAACGACCAAACAGCGCATCGCCGCGGCGATCGAGGCCTTCGAGCGAAGGGCCGGGGCGGCGTCCTGAGGCAGGCCGGCGCCGCAGGGTTCTTGAAGCCTTTCCGCCCGGCCCTATCCTATCAGGGCGGAGCGACCCGAAGGAGCCCTGCCATGGCCTTGCCGCCCTCATCGCCCGCGCCTGCGTGCGACCCTCTTCCGCCCGGCACGCAGACGCGCCGCACGGATGCGCCACGCAGCTCTCGGCGGCCTCGCGGGTTTGCCCGGTCTTTGGTGCCGGCTGGTGTCCCGGCTTTCATCCTGTCGCTTGCCTTGGCCGTTCCCCTGGCGCTTGGCTCCGGCGGCTCGGCCCTCGCCTCCTGCCAGTTGCTGGCCGGGGGCGGCTGGATCACCGAGGCGGCGCCTGTCCACCTGGCCGCCCTCGAGCGCGACCAGGTCGGCATCACCTATATCGGCCACGCGACCTTCGAACTGGAAACGCCAACGGGCGTGCGCATCGCCACCGACTACAACAATGTCCATCGACCCGAGCGACTGCCGCGCGTCGTCACCATGAACGGCGCCCATTCCACCCATTTCACCCTCAATCCCGACCCCGGCATCGAGCATGTGCTGTTCGGCTGGAACCCGGATGGCGGGCCGATGGACCACGATCTCACCGTCGGGGACGTGCGCATCCGCAACCTGCAGACCAATATCCGTGGCTGGGACGGGGAAACCCGCCGGCTCGGCAATTCGATCTTCGTCTTCGAGGTGGCGGATCTGTGCATCGCCCATCTCGGCCACCTGCATCACCGCCTGACCCAGGACGACCTCGCCCGGCTCGGCACGATCGACATCGTCTTCGCACCGGTCGACAATGCCTCGACCCTGCGTCTCGACAGCCTCGTCGAAGTGCTCAAGGCGGTGTCGCCGCGCATCGTCATCCCGATGCACGCCTATACCTACGGATCGCGCGAGAGTTTCACAGCGCGGATGGCGACCGAAGGCTACACGGTCGAGACCTCGCCGAGCCCGCTCTATGTGGCAAGCCGCGCCGCGCTGCCGGCAATGCCCACCGTTCTGGTCCTGCCCGAGCATTGAGGCGGAACCGGCCCGGCCCGCCTCACCCGTGCAGGGCGATGCTGTCTTCCGGGGCCTCGTCGCGCTGGTCCATGCCGTAATCGCGGATGACGCCGGCGACCCGCAGCCGGTAGTTGGCAAAATGCTTGCCGCGCCCGGCCGCCTGGGCGATGCGGTGCTCGGCCTCGTGCCGCCATTTCGCAAGCGCTTCCTCATCGCGCCAGAAAGAAACGGAGAGCAGCTTGCCCGGCTCGGTCAGGCTCTCGAAGCGCTCGACCGAGATGAAACCGTCCTGCTCGGCAAGCAGCGGCTTCAGGCCGGCGGCAATGTCGAGATAGGGTTCCTTGTGGCCGTCCTTCGGCCAGACCTCGAAAATAACGGCGATCATCGTCTCTCCCTCCGGCGCCACTTCGTCACGGGCAGTTCCGATATATCGCGAGCCGGACGACAGGGTCGAGGGCCAAACCGCCTCTTGCGGGGAAGGGTCAGCGCGGCTGGAAGGTGTTGCTCGCCGTATAGGTCAGGCGGACCACCGACACGCCGGCGAAGTCGACATCATAGGCGCCCTGCACCACCGCCTGGGCGAGGACATCCCCGGCAAAGGTCTGCGCGGGTCCCGCAATAACGGAATAGGCCGGGGCCGGCGCGAGCGTTTCAACCAGATTGGGCAGATACTGCCGGGCCTGCGTCGCGGCATAGCGTCCCGAGGTATCGACCTCGTCGATTGCCCAGCAGCCAGCGTAGTAGACAAGCGCCGCCGCCTGTTCCGCCGCCGTCGGCACGCTTGCATCGCTTTTCATCGTGAACCCGGCTGTCCCCGCCTTCGTGATGGAGACGAGCTTCGGCGCCCCGTGGCCGGCGCTTCCGGCAAAACCTGCCGCCACGCTGTCGTCGCCGCCGGCACTGAGCGGCGCCGCGACCGTCTCCAGGAAGCCGCCGGCACCCTTCGCGCTGATCTCGCCGAGCGCGTAGGCGAAATCCTCCGCCCAGTAGAAATAGCCGGTGGAGACGACACTGCCGACCTTGCCCGGGATGACCCCGACCAGCCAGGCCAGCGGCAGGGGCGCCGGCCCGGACGGCACGGTGCTTGCCGTCCCGGGATCGGCCAGCATCACGAAGGTCTGGTCGTTCGGCGTTTCATTCCAGATTTCGAGGTTGAAAGGAGAAACGGCCTCTTCCTCCTTCGGAACCCGGCCCCGCCTGAACGGCATCTTTCTCTCCCTTCCCCGCAACCGCTGTCACAGCCTCGGCGGTGGCCGCGCGGCCGCCCCGGCAAGATCCTTCCCGCGCGGACACGATGCCGCCCCGGCAAGATCCCTCCCGCGCGGACGCGATGCCGCGCGGGAAGCGTTCAGCCGTCAAGCGGCTGCCGGAGGCGGCTCAGGCCGACACGAACTGGTTTTCCTCGGTGAACCTGAGCGTGCGCGTCGTCACCCCGTCGAACGTCACCTTGTAGGCGGCGGTCGACGTCGCCGTGTCGATCACCTGGCCTTCGACGAAGGAGCCCGAGATGATGTAGTAGGTCGGCTTCGGCGTGAACTGGTACAGGAGGTTCGGCAGCAGCTCGACGACGACGGTCGGCTTGTTGTTCATGCCGATACCGACATTGACCGTCATGTTCTGCGACTGCGTCTGGACATGGGTCGGGATCAGCCCGTCCGCCTGAACCTGGATCTCGCCCTTCTTGCCGGAGGTCGGGTCGGAGGGAAAAGCGGGCGCGCCGTTCGGGAACGTCCCCAGATAGGTGACGTTGAGCATGTTGTCGCTGTCCACGGCGACGCCGATATTGCTTGCCGTGGTGAAGCGGCGCGGATCCGTCGTCGTGCCGATGTCCTGCACATAGCCGGTGTTCGCAGAATACTCGATCTGCCAGTCGAACCGCGACTGGCTCGGATTGCTCGGGCTGCCGGGCGCCGCCGTGCCGAGCATCCAGGCGAGAGACAGGGGATCGGTCGAGGGGCCGACGATGTTGGGGATCGTCTGGAACATGGCGAATTGCTGCAGGCGACTGTTCTCGTTGAGAACCGTCAGGCTGTAGGGCTGCGGGGCTTCGAGATCCCGGTTGAGCGCGAGGGCTCCCATTCGAAAAGTCATTTTTCTCTCCAATGCCGTTTCAATCGGAAAACATGGCGGCGCGCCCTTCCGCCGCCGGCGGGACACGCCGGTAGCGGGCGCCGGAACAGTCCGTGTGCCGCCGGTTACACCTCCCCGCCAGTGTCGGCGGGAGACGATCTCGAGGCTAGAGCACAATCGAAAGGCGAGCTGTTCCCCGCGATACAATTAAAAATTGAAAATTCGATTACCACTTACAATGATTGCATTTTCGGGAGGTCGGCGGGGGCTCATGTCACGGAACCAGTCACGAACTGAACGATCGACCATTCTTCGGTCGCTCCCCCTTTTTTCCCATTTCGAGGCAGCGGCGCTGGAGCGCGAGGTCGCGTTCCTCCAGGAGACGGAATTCGATGCGGGCCAGCCGGTCTTTCAGCAGGGCGAACAGCTCGAGACGGCTGTTCTGCTGATGTCCGGTTCCGTCGCCATGCGGCTGTCATCCGAGGAGGGAAGGGAGGTCATCGTCCGCGAACTGGGTCCCGGCGACATGTTCGGCGAGGTCGAGCTGATCACCGGGGAGCCGACGCTCTGCGAGGCCGTCGCCCTGACGCGAACACGTGCCTTGCGCGTTCGCCGCGCGCTGTTCAACCGTCTGCTGGATGATCCGGGCTTCTCCCGAAAGCTTCTCGTGCGGGTTTGCGGCCAGGTCCGGGAGATCATGGTCTTCGCGGAAACCATGTCGCTTCATACGCTCGAGACACGGCTCGCCCGTCTTCTCATCAGGCTGTCGGACAGGGATGGCCGGGATGTCGGCGACGGCATCCTCATCGACCGGCCGATCTCCCAGAGCGTCATCGGTCAGATGATCAACGCCAGCCGCCCGAAGATCAATCTGCAGATGCGCCGCTGGCACTGCGCCGAATTCATCCGGGTGCAGGGGAGCCATATCACCATTCTCGACCCGGACGCGTTGAACGCTCTGTCGCGGCCGCTGCGCTGACAGCGGCCGCGACAGGGCATGGCGATCCTATCGGCACCCGCCGGCGACATAGGCGAACAGGTCTTCAGTCAGGTCCTTGAAAACCGGACCGTAGACATTGCCGCCGCCACCCGAGGAGATCGAACTCACCGCCGTGAACGGCGCCGCGTCGCCTGTAAACCACGCCCCGCCGCTGGCGCCCTGGGTGAGCTGGTTCGGCGCCGCCTGAAAGGCATCGCCGATCGTCGCGACACGTTGCGAGGGCTGCTTGTACATGCGCGCGCCATTGTCGAGGGCCGCCGGATAGCCGATCAGCGTCACGTCGGTGAACGCGGCATCCTTGCCGAGCGCGAATTTTCCGACCGCGCTGTCCGTCCGGGTCTTGAGCACCGCATAGTCGAAGGCGCTGCGCTGGGGCGACGGCGGATCGTCGGCAACGTCCGGCCAGGCGGCCAGGACGGCGGCGTTGTCGATCTCGAACTGGGTACCGCCGCCGCCGTCATAGGCGCGATAGAAGGTGATGTTGGTCGCCTGGTTGCCGCCCTTGTACATGCTGTGCGCGGCGGCCAGCACGGTGTTGTCCATGGCGACGAACTGGGCGCTGGCCTGGAAGTCCTGCCCGCCGCGGGTGTAGAACAGCTTCCCGCCATAGGAGAAGGGAGCAACGGCCACATCGGCCCGCGCCGGGGCCACCATCGGGGCATCGGCCGCCGCACGGTCAGGCGGGTTGACGAGGCCGAACACCTCGTTGACTGCGGCCGCACGTCGTTCCGGGGTCCAGTACTCGATATCGGCGGCCATCAGGGCGGTGTTGGGTTCCCAGCACAGGAAACGGTCATCCGCGCCATGGGCGGGTAGGGCGATTGCAAGGACGCCCGCAACGGCGCCCATCGATGAGAAACGGAAACGGCAAGACATCCTGATCTCCAAACTTCTTGTCCTGAAACGATGCGCCGCGGAGCGAAAGGGCACCGGCGGCAACAAGAAGCCTAGCAATCGACCTGGACGGCCTCAGTCTCCGGGGAAACAGAAAACGCGAATTTCTCCGCCCTCACGCCCTGCGGTTGCGAAAGAATACTTTCAGAAGCTCTGCCGCATCGCGCGCCGCAAGGCCCGAATAGACCTCCGGCGCATGATGGCAGGTGGGCTGCGCATAGAGCCGCACGCCGTTTTCCACCGCCCCGCCCTTCTCGTCGGCGGCGCCGAAATAGAGCCGGCGGATGCGGGCGAAGGAGATGGCCGCCGCGCACATCGGGCAGGGCTCCAGCGTCACATAGAGATCGCAGTCCGGCAGCCGCTGGCTTGCCGTCGCCGCACAGGCCGCGCGCAGCACGAGAACCTCCGCGTGGGCGGTCGGATCGGCAAGCTCCAGCGTCCGGTTTCCGGCCGCCGCGATCACCTCGCCGTCACGCACCAGAACGGCACCGACAGGCACCTCGCCGCGCGCGGCCGCGGCCCGCGCCTCGGCCAGCGCCAGGTCCATGAAACCGCCACCGGACAGGGTCTGTCCGGGACCTTCCGGGGGGGCTTTCGGGGTGTCGTCCGCACTGCTCATCGCGGCAGACCCTACAGTGGCGGCATGGCAAAGAAAATCCCGCAGGCGGGCGCTGCGGGCCGCCCGGCGGAAAACGCATGACGCCCCGCCGAAAAAGCCTGCTTCCCCGCATCTTGCGGCTCTGGTATGACGCGCGCCATGACCAAAGACAAACGACCCTCGCGGCCCGAGCGCCGCTCCTCCGCTCCGGCTGGCTCCGGCGGCGGACGATCCGGCAACGGCAAGCCGCGCGACGGCGCTTCCAAGTTCGGCTCCGGCCGGCCGCCGGGCAAGCACGGCGGCGGAAAGCCCTTCGGCGACCGGCCTTCCGGCGGGCGCGGGGGCAAACCCGGCGGTGACAGGCCGCAGGGTGACAGGCAGCAGGGTGACCGGCCCCAGGGCAGGGCAGCCGGCGCAGAGCGCTCGTTCGGCGATCGGCCGCAAGGTGGCCGTGGGCCCGGTGAACGGTCTTTCGGCGACCGCCCGTCCGGCGACAGGCCGTTCCGCGACCGTCCGTCAGGCGAGCGCGGGTCCGGTGATCGTGCCTTCGGTAACAGCGCGGGCGGTAACAGCGCGGGCGGTAACAGCGCGGGCGGCAACCGCTCGGGCGGCAGCAAGTTCGGTGGCGGCAAGTTCGGCGGCGACAGGTCCGGCGGGAGCCGGCCGGCCGGCGGCGGCTTCGGAGCCCGAAAGTCCGGCGATGCACGAAGCGACGAGCGTCCGCGCGGCGATCGCCCGCAGGGCGCCGGGTATCGAGGCGACAGGTCCCAGGGTGACAGGCCCCAAAGAGACAGGCCGCACGGAGACAGGCCGCAAGGCGGCCGCTCGTTCGGCGACCGTCCGCGAGGCGACAGGCCGTTCGGTGATCGCCCCCATGGAGACCGCCCCCAGGGAGACCGTCCGCGTGGCGACAGGCCTTATGGCGAGCGGCAGGGCGGCGAAACCCGTCCCCGCCGCGATGCGGCCGGAGCGGGCGGCATGGCACCGCGGCGCGGGCCGAAGCCCGGCGCGCCGAAGCGCGACAAGACCCCTCCCCCGGGCGCGGCCCCGATCGCGGCGCGCACGGATGGCGCGGAGCGCGTCGCCAAGGTGATGGCGCGCGCTGGGCTTTGCTCGCGGCGCACGGCGGAAAGCTGGGTGATCGCCGGGCGCGTCGCCATCAACGGCACGGTGCTCATCTCGCCGGCCGTCACGGTCACCGATGCCGACACGGTCACGGTCGACGGTGTGCCGCTGCCCGAGCGCGAGCGCACGCGGCTGTGGCTCTATCACAAGCCGCGCGGGCTGGTGACCACCAACTCCGATCCGGAAGGCCGCCAGACCGTCTTCGACCACCTGCCGAAGGAACTGCCGCGCGTCCTCACCATCGGCCGGCTCGACATCAACACCGAAGGCCTGCTGCTGCTGACCAATGACGGCGGGCTTGGCCGCGTTCTGGAGCTTCCCGCGACCGGCTGGCTGCGCCGCTACCGGGTGCGCGCCTATGGCCGCATCACCCAGGCGGAACTCGACAAGCTCGCCGACGGCATCGCCATCGACGATGTGCTCTACGGCTCGATCGAGGCCGAGATCGACAAGGAGCAGGGCGACAACGTCTGGATGACGATCGCGCTCCGGGAAGGCAAGAACCGCGAGATCAAGAAGGTGCTCGAGCATCTGGGTCTTGCGGTGAACCGCCTGATCCGCGTCTCCTTCGGTCCGTTCCAGCTCGCCGACCTGCCCGAGGGCGACGTGCGCGAGATCCGTGGCCGCGTGCTGCGCGACCAGCTGGGCGACCGGCTGGCGGAAGAGGCTGGTGTCGATTTCGAGGCGCCGCTCCTCACCAATGTTCCCGGCGGCGAGGCCGTCCCCGGCAAGACGCCGGTCAAGGGAGCTGCACCACGCGGTGCCGTTCGCCAGGAAGGCCGCTACCTGAGTGCCCGCGAGGGTCAGGACGCCAGCGACCAGCGCGCGAAAAAGCGTGGCCATGACAAGGATGGCGGCGGGCGCGGCAAGGATGGCGGCCGCGGCGCCGGTCGGCGCGACGAGGGCGAGCGCGCGCCTTCCGCAAAGCCGCAGCATGTCTCGCCGCGCTCGCGCTTCCGCTTCACTCCGGAGACCATGCCGCGCGGCCCCAAGGATGATGCCCAGCGCAAGGGCCGGCGTCGGCGCATCTGGGACGAGGACGGCGCGCTCGTCGTCGACACCGCACCGGTGGACGACGATGCCAAGGGCGGCGCGCGCGGCCCGGCGCGCGGTGGTGCCGGCCGGCCGCAAGGCAGGGGCGGCGACGATCGCGGCTTCCGGCCGCGCACCGATGCCCGGCCCGGCGATTTCGGCAATGACAAGGATGGCGGCAAGGGCGGAGACCGGGGCGGAGATCGGGGCCGCGACCGTGACGGAGAGCGCGGCGGCGGCAAGCCCTTCGCACCGCGCGGTGGCCCTGCAAGAGGGGGTCCTTCAAGAGGAGGTCCTTCACGAGGGGGCCCCTCCCGTGACGGCTCTTTCCGTGGCGGGCCCGCGAAAGACGGCGGCGGTCGCGGCGGACCTGGCAAGGGTGGTCCCTCCCGTGGCGGTGCTCCCCGCGGCGGAGCTTCACGCGCCGGACCTGGCAAGGCCGGACCGGGCAAGGGCGGAGCCGGACGGGGCCGCAAGCCGTGAGGATCGTTGCCGGACGCTTCCGGGGAACAGCAATCGAGGCGCCGCGCGGCGCCTCGACACGGCCGACCAGCGACCGGCTTCGGGAAAACGTCTTCAACGTGCTGGCGCACACCTATCCGGAAGCGCTTGACGAGACCCGCGTGCTCGATCTGTTCGCCGGCAGCGGCGCGCTCGGCCTGGAAGCACTCAGCCGGGGCGCGCGCACCTGTCTCTTCGTCGAGGACGCCAGCCCGGCGCGGGCCGCGATCCGCGCCAATGTCGAGGCGCTAGGCCTGACCGGCGCGACAAAGATCTTCCGGCGCGACGCCACCCGCCTTGGCCCGGCCGGTACGATTGCTCCCTTCGATCTCGTCTTCACCGACCCCCCCTATCGCCAGGGGCTGGGCGAGCAGGCGCTCGCCGCCGCGCGCGAGGGAGGTTGGCTGGCGCCCCGCGCCCTCGTCCTTCTCGAAGAGGATGCCCGCACGGATGTCGAGGCGATCGAAGGCTTCGAGCTTGTCGACCGGCGCAAGGTCGGCGACAGCCAGGTGCTGTTCTTCCGCGCTCCCTGAGGGGCATTCCCGGCGACGCAACCGCGGCCCGCACTACCACACCGTTGCGGCGTATTGCGGCTTCAGGTGATCCTCCAGCTTGCTGCCGTCGGGTGCCTTGATCTTGTAGCATGCCGGATAGGCCGCATGACGAATGCGGTCCGCCCCTTCCGAGAACCAGACTTCCCGGAAAGGCAGATCCCGGCAATTCCCCATCCGTGAATGATCCTTGGCAATGTCGCAGCCCAGCACGTCGAAATCGCTGGTGATGTTGACATGGGTCCACCCGGCGGAACACGCGCCGCAATCGAAGCTGGCGGTCGTGTGAAGCGATGCTTGCGGATCCACCGATGCGTGCCCAAGCGTGCGCATCTGCACCCGCAGCGAGGGCAGGAACAGATCCTCCGGAAACTGCTTCTCATACTCGTTGAGACGCATCCAGAAATCCAGTGCCTCGGCTTCGTCGAGCAGCAGTTCAGGATGTTCCAGGGCCGATGCGGTCCGCTGGATGTTGAGGAAATGGAACCGTTTGACGCGCGGATAATAGGCCTCGATGATCCGGTGCGCGTTGGCGACATTGCCCTTGTGCACGACACAGGCAATCTGCACCTCCAGGCCCGTGCGGCAAACCCGGTCGAGCGCATCGAGAACCCGTCGCGTCTTGCCGCGCGCCATGTCGTTGACTTGCGGATCGACGGAGTCGATCGACACCTGCAGGATGAAGTCCTGCCGGGTCGTGATCCGGTCGAGTTCGTCGATCAACCGGTCGGAGAGCGAGACGCCGTTCGACAGCAATCCGACCCGGATGCGCCCGGCGATGCACCGCCGGATGATTTCCAGGATTTCCGGATGCAGGGTCGGTTCCCCGCCGGCCAGGGTCACGTCGAAGACGCCCATCTCGACAAACTCATCCACCAGTTCAAGCACCCGGGCCGAATCCATGCGGCGGCCGGAAAAAGGCTTGGCATAGCAGTACTTGCAGTCGAGGTTGCAGTAGTCCGTCACCCACAGGCAGACTGTGAAGGGCGCCCGCAGCACTTCCTGCCGGGCGTTCATTGCAGGCTCCAGAGCCCGGCCGCCTTCAATTGGCGGACGAAGCCCTCGACCGTGTCCGTTTTGAAGCCGGCATACTGGCGAACCTTCGGCTCTCCCTCATTCTTCAGATGTTCCGCCTGCAGCGCCTTGAACAGTTCCGCGCCGGCACGGTTCAGTTTGTAGACCCTGTCGCTGCGCGGCTCGAAGACGATCGCGCCGAATTCCTCCTCGCGCATGATCGCCGTCCGCAGGGGATCGAGATCAGGCCGGCGCCCCATGCCGATCGCCTTGGTGTGGTTCTCGATCCACTGGTTCTCCAGCCATTGCGCCCGCCAGTCCGAAGGCACTGCGGCGAGTTTGGGATCGACACCGAACACCTGGGCCTCGACCTGAACGCGTTCCGCAAGATCTCCGGTGATATCCTTGCTCAATTCGGAGAAACGCTTCAGGTATGTCTGATGCCCTTTCCCTACGGGAAATTCCTGATTGAGGGAGTACATGTAAAGCTCGACAGTCGGTTCTTCAGATTTCGAAGCCATTTTCCAACTCCTCATGAAAATAATTCCGACCAAAACACGGGAACTATATCATAAAACGTGCATTCAATGAAATATGCATTCTATGGTTTAAGAACGAGCGGCCTGCCTCCCGGACAGGCAATCGAGGGCACTGCGCTGAGGCATCGCGCGGCCCGCCATCTCGCGATAGAGACCGAGCAGGTTCTCCACCGTTGCGGTCAGGGCCGGCGGGGGGGCCAGGCGATCGAGTGCCAGCCTCGCGACGTCGCGCCCCGCCAACCCGATGCCGTGCACCACGGGCAGGAAGAGATTGGCCGAAACCGCCCCCGATCCGGCCTGGAAATGATCGTTCCTGGGAAAGTCGCGCCGCCACAAGTCCAGCCATTCCAGCATGCGACCACCGGTCGCTCGTCGCTGCATGTCCAGCCAGAAGGGTGTGTCCGCGCGCCCGGTACAATAATGCAGCAGCACAAAATCCCGAAAATCGTCGAACATCGCCGCCACGAACCCGTTATAGGCGCTTGCGGTGATCGCGTCCGGCACTCTGCCCCGGCCGGCCTCCAGCAGGGCGAAGAGCCGCTGCAACTGGACAAGCGTCGCGTGAATCGACGTCGCTTCCAGCGGCTCGATGAAAGACGCGGCGAGCCCCGCCGCAAGCACGTTGCCGTGCAGCACCTGTTCCAGCCGCCCGCTCTCGAAATCGATCCTGCGAACGCTGTCGGGCGCGAGGCCGCCCAGGGTCTCGGAAAGCTCCCGCAAGGCCTCCTCGTCGCCCAGATGCCCGGCCGAATACACGTAACCGACGCCGATCCGGTCGCGGGTCGGGATGTTCCACATCCAACCGGCCCGCATCGCCTGCGCCAGCGTCGCGGTGTGGATCGGCCGCCCCCGCGGATGCGGCAGCTGCACCGCCAGTGCCCGGTTCACCGGCAGAAGGTCGCCATAGCCGCGCCATCGCGCCTGTCCTGGCGTCAGCAGGCAGCGGGCAAAGCCGCTGCAGTCGATGAAGAGATCGCCATCAATCGTTTCGCCCGTCTCGGTCACGACCCCCGAAACAGATCCGTCACCTCCCCGCCGCACCTGCGACACGTGGGCATGGACGCAGGTGACGCCAAGCCGGATGCAGGCGGCCTCGAGATGTCGCGCAGCGGCGCCGGCGTCGAAATGAAAAGCATGACTGGGAATTAGCTCATAGCCGTTGCCGTTCTCGAACACCGGCACGCGCCTGCGGCGCATCAGCCATGTATGCAGATAGGCGTCCGCCGCCGGGCGGCCCGCGGCGACGCAGAACGCCTGGGTAAGTGGCACATCCCACCCCGCCAGTCCCGGGACGAGGCTTTCAGGGGCATCGATCGGTCCCCAGTAGCTGCCGCCATCGGCCCGCCAGCCGCGATGCTCGATGCCAAGCTTCAGGGTTGCACGGGCGTCACGCAGGAAGGCGGCCTCGTCGAGCCGGTTGCGAGGATCGCGCAACACCGAGGCAAGAAGCCCCGTGCTTCCCTCGCCGACGCCGATGGCCGGTCGATGCGGTGAAACGATCACGGTGACCGTCCACCCGCCGCGTTTGCCGGACACCGGTCCGTACAGGCCCTCGAGGAAGGCACGCGCAAGAACCGCCGCCAGCCAGCCGGCGGTTCCGCCACCCACGATGACGATGGATCTCACCGGATATTGGCCGGGCATGAAAATCACCCCTGAGGTGCAACTCCCGCATACTGCGACCATAGCACGAGCAACTCGCGGCCCGAAGCCGCACCTGGCGTCCCGCTTGTTCTCCAAGCCGGACAAAACCTCGATCCTTCTGCTTCAGAGATGGTTGCCACCCGGTTTCCGCCTGGGCCGGGTGCGGCGCAGGACGGGCGCAAGGGCGCGGGGGGCGCGCGTTTCCAGCCAGATGAACGTGCCGTCGAGACCGGCCCAGCGGCGGCGACGGCCGCGCAACCAGCGGTTCGCCTGGCGGCTGGTCCCGAGTATCAGCATCATGCCGCCGACAAGCATCGGCACGCCGGTCGGCAGCGGCGTCCATACGGTCAGCAGGCCGAGCAGGATCAGGATGGCGGCCGCCGCCCAGGCAAGAACCCTCATCGCGACTCACCTTCGCCGGGACCCACGTGTGATCCCGCAGATGACACGCGGCCTGCGACATCCGCGTGACGGCGCCTGCATGACGGGCCTGCATGACGGGGCTGTCGCAAAAAGCCGCTATTTGCGACCGAACAGCCGCTCGATATCGGAGAGCTTGAGTTCGATCCAGGTCGGCCGGCCGTGGTTGCACTGGCCGGAATTGGGCGTTGCCTCCATCTCCCGGAGGAGCGCATCCATTTCCTCCGGCCGCAACCGGCGTCCGGCGCGCACCGATCCGTGACAGGCCATCGTCGCCGCCACATGGTCGAGCCGCTCGCGCACCCGCGTCGTCTCGTCCCATTCGGCAAGATCGTCGGCAAGGTCGCGCACCAGCCCGCGAATGTCGATCTGGCCCAGCATCGCCGGCGTCTCGCGCACCGCCACGGCACCGGGACCGAACGGCTCGATGACAAGACCGACCTCCTCCAGATCGCCCGCGCGCGCGACAAGCCGGGCAATGTCCTCCTCCGGCAGTTCGACCACTTCGGGGATCAGGAGACCCTGGCGGGCGACGGCCTTGCGGCCAAGCGCCTCCTTCAGGCGCTCGTAGACAAGCCGCTCATGCGCGGCATGCTGGTCGACGATCACCAGCCCGTCCTCGGTCTGGGCGATCACATAGGTCGCGTGCAGCTGGGCCCGCGCCGCGCCAAGCGGGCGCGCCAGGCGCTCCGCCTCGATCTCGCCGGAATGGGCGCGCGCGTCGGCGGACGGGCGGTCGACGCTTTCGAACCCCGCCTGCGGCGCCTCGCCGAAGCCGGCCACAGGCTGCGGCACGCCGACGCTCGCGCCATCGGCACCGAGCGGGCGAAACGCCGAGGCGCGCCAGTCGGATGGCGGTGCGCCGAAACCGCGTCCCTGCCCTGCCGGCATGCGCCCGGCCGGCATCTGTTCGCCCGGCATCTGGCCACCTGGCATCTGGCCCTCTTGCGCCCGCGCCGCGCCGCCGGTTGCAAAGGCCGCCAGCGCCGCCTGCGCATTGTGCGTGGAAGAGCGGTAGCCGGCCTCGGCGAAGACCTGCCGCAGCGCGCCGACGACAAGGCCGCGCACCAGCTGCGCATCGCGGAAGCGGACATCCGCCTTGGCCGGGTGAACGTTGACGTCGACAAGGCGCGGATCGAGCTCGATGAACAGCACCGCGACCGGATGGCGGTCGCGGGCGAGCACATCGGCATAGGCGCCGCGCAATGCCGACATCAGCAGCTTGTCGCGCACCGGCCGGCCGTTGACGAAGAAGAACTGGGCGAGCGAATTGGCCCTGTGAAAGGTCGGCAGGCCGGCAAGCCCGTGCAGGCGCACCCCCTCACGCACGGCATCGACAGGCCTTGCGTTTTCGACGAATTCCGTGCCCATCACCTGGGCGATGCGGGCGGCAAGCGCCGTCTCGCCGCTGGCCGAGGCAAATGTCAGCGTCTGCCGGTCGGAGCCGGACAGTTCGAAGCGCACGGACGGGTTGGCGAGCGCCAGGCGCTTGACCACATCGGTCACCGCCGCCCCTTCCGCCCGGTCGGACTTGAGGAATTTCAGCCGCGCGGGTGTCGCGAAAAAGAGGTCGCGCACCTCGACCCGTGTTCCGACCGGCCGGCCGGCGGGCTCGGGGCCGCGCTTCACGCCGCCTTCGACGCCGACGGTCCATCCATGCGGATCTCCCGCGTGGCGCGAGGTGAGCGAAAGCCTGGCGATGGCGCCGATGGACGGCAGCGCCTCGCCACGAAAGCCCAGGCTGCGGATGTCGAAGAGGTCGTCCTCGGAGAGTTTCGAGGTGCAGTGCCGCTCCACCGCCAGCGGCAGTTCGTCGCCGGGGATCCCCGAGCCGTCATCCTCGACCCGGATCAGTGTCTTGCCGCCGGCGGCGGTCGCCACCGAGATCCGCCCGGAGCCCGCGTCGAGCGCGTTCTCGACCAGTTCCTTGACGACGCTCGCCGGGCGCTCGATCACCTCGCCGGCGGCAATCTGGTTGATCGCGTGATCGCTCAACTGCCGGATGGTCATTCCCGGGTTCCGCTCCGAATCGTGCCCTTGCCCGGCGACAGCATCCTCCTTTTGCCGGCGCGAGGCCACCCGTGCACCGGCTTCCTCCCCGTAACAGAAAGGGGCGCCGCGGCGCCCCTTGTTTTCGTCACTTGCTTCCCCGCTCAGGCCGCCGCCACCCCTTGCAGGAAGCGCTCGATCTCCTGCCGGAAGCGGGCGGTGTGGCGGGACGCCTCGCCGGTCGCCCCGAGCACGGATTTCGCCGAGCGGTTGGTCTCGTCCACCGCCTCGTCCAGCGCGCCGATGCTGTCGACGACCGAGCGGGTGCGGGTCGCGGCAAGCTGGATGTTGGAGCTGATCTCCGTCGTCGCGGCGCCCTGCTGGACGACGGCGGCTGCGATGGCGCTGGTGTGATCGTTCACCTCACCCATCGTCTCGGCAATCTCGGCAATCGCGTTGGCAGTGTCCGACGTCGCCGACTGGATCGCGACGATCTGGCCGGAGATCTCGCCGGTTGCCCGCGACGTCTGGTCGGCAAGCTGCTTGACCTCGGCGGCAACGACCGCGAAGCCCTTGCCGGCATCGCCGGCGCGCGCCGCCTCTATCGTTGCGTTCAGCGCCAGCAGGTTGGTCTGCTCTGCAATCGCCTGGATGAGGGTCACGACCTCGCCGATCTTGGCGGCCGAGGCCGCCAGTCCGCCAACCTTGGCGTTGGTCGCCTGGGTTCCTTCCGCCGCCTTGGCGACCACTGCCGTGGTGCGCTCGACCTGGGCGGAGATCTCGCGGATCGAGGAGGCCAGTTCCTCGGCCGCGCCGGCGACCGACTGGACGTTGCCCGACGCCTCGCGCGAGGCGGACGATGCCTCGTCCGCCTGGGCCGCGCTGGAGGAGGCGACCGTTTCCAGCGTCCGCGCCGTCGCATCGAGGCTCGACGTTGCCCCGTCGACGGCGGCAAGCACGTCCGCGGAGGTCGCCTGGAAGCCGGAGATCAGGGCATCGACCCGCTTCTGGCGCTCGTCCCGCGCCCGCTGGTCGCCAAGCTGCTGCCCCTCCAGCCGCTCCTGCTCCACCCGGTTGTCGCGACACACCTCGATGGCGCGGGCAATGTCGCCGATCTCGTCGGACCGCTCGCGCCCGGCCGCCTCGAAGCCGGTATGACCGCCGGCCAGCTCCATGATCTGCCCGGTCACGGTACGCAGCGGATTGCAGATCGAGCGAACCGCGTAAAGCACGGCGGCGCCGGCGATCGCCAGCAGCAAAAGACCGACAACCACACCGGCAAGCTGTGCCTTGCCGGCAATCGCCACATAGGCCGTGCGGTCGACCGCGATCACGGCCACGGCGATCTCGTTGCCGGAATAATCATTGATGCCGAGCCGGTCGAGATAGTAGTCGCCGGATGCCGAGACCATGCCGCCCGAGGCCGTCTCCTCGACCAGCGAGATCGGGTCCATCCCCTCCGGCAGGCGGTTGCCGATCACCTCAAGCCCGTTCTCGCCGCCGCGCAGGACCGCGACCGGATAGCCGGTCTTGTCGGTGAATTCGCCAACGAACATCTCGTGGAACCCCAGGCCGAACTCGACCGAGCCCAGGTGCCGGCCCTCGCGCAGCACCGGCACCACGCCGCGAATGCCGATGCCGGCCACGCCTTTCTCCAGGCCCGAAATGTCGGTCACGCCGGCATTGGTTCCAACGACCGTGGCGCGGAAGGACGACAGGTCGTCGCCGAAT
Source organism: Stappia sp. (assembly GCF_965276915.1). GTDB lineage: Bacteria > Pseudomonadota > Alphaproteobacteria > Rhizobiales > Stappiaceae > Stappia. Next base: position 1,763,870 of record NZ_OZ255709.1, on the reverse strand, counting down.
TTCTCCGGCTTGTGGACCCGCAGGAAGGAGGTTGCCGGCGGCAGGTGGAACTGGAACTGGCGGATGCCGAACCCGTCCTTCAGTGTCTTGAAGACGGGTACGAACTCGCCGGCCAGCGCCTCGCGGTCGCCGGCCTCGAACAGCGCCTGGATGTTGCCCTGCCCGGCAACCAGCTTGGCCATCGCCAGCGCCTGGCGGCTTTCCGCCTCGACCTGCGCCTGGAACTGTCGCTTGGCGCCCTCCACCTCGCGCTGCAGCGCCGTGTCGATCAGGCTGCCGGCAACCCATTGCGAGATCAGGACGGCGGAGATGGCGCCGAGAAGCGCCAGCGCCACCGTCACCAGGATCATTCGAGCACGTATCGTCTTCATCGGAATCTCCGCAGAAACGGGAAGCAGGAAAGGCGGGCCGTATTTTCTCGACCATGAACATTCATGAGTGACTGAAATTCATCGTCAGGTTGCATTCGACAAGCTGAACAATTTCTTAAGCAATCCCGCCTTCCGTAACGGAAAGTCCATCAAAAACAAGTCATTAGTCCAGATTCTGGTCGACGGGGCCTGTCTGCCTTTTCCTTTTCGGCGCCGATCAACTATGGTCCGCCGGCACGGCCACCGCCCCGCCCTCCCGCTTGTCCCCGTTCCGGTTTCCCAAAGAGGTCCAGATGACCCAGTCCGCGCCGCTTCTCGTTCCCGGCCTTTCCGCCCTCGCGCCGTCCTATCGCGCCGTCCTGTGCGACGTCTGGGGCGTGCTGCACAACGGCGTCGTCTCCTTTCCCGCCGCCTGCGAGGCGCTTGCCGCCTATCGCCGGGAAACCGGCTGCCCGGTGGTGCTGATCACCAACTCGCCGCGCCCGGCCGGCCCGGTGCTGGAGCAGCTTGACGGTTTCGGCGTGCCGCGCGAGGCCTATGACGACGTCGTCACGTCCGGAGACGTGACGCGCGGCACGATCGACGCGACCCGGGACAAGCCGATCCTGCATATCGGGCCGGCCAGGGACCACGCGCTGTTCGACGGGCTCGACGTTCGCCTGGTCGGGGAGACGGAGGCCGGGCAGGTGGTGTGTTCCGGCTTCATGGACGACGAGAACGAGACGCCCGACGACTACCGCGAGCAGCTTGCCCGCCTGGTGGCGCGCGGCCTGCCCTTCCTGTGCGCCAATCCGGACATCGTGGTGGAGCGCGGCGACCGGCTTGTGTGGTGCGCCGGCGCGCTCGCCCGGCTCTACGAGGATCTCGGCGGCACGGTGACCATCCTCGGCAAGCCGCATGCCCCGATCTACCAGGAGGCGATTTCCCGCGTCGAACGGCTTGTCGGCGCGCCGGTGCCGCGCGGCGACATCCTGGCGATCGGCGACGGACTGCCGACCGACATCCGCGGCGCGGTCGCCAACCAGCTCGACGTGCTGTTCATCACCGGCGGTATCCATGCCGCCGATTTCGGTCCGGTCGCGGAGCCGGACGAGGCCCTGGTGCGCCGCCGGCTGGCGGAGGAAGGCCTCTCGGCACGCGCCGCCGTTCCGCATCTGGTCTGGTGAGGCAGGGCCGGGCGAACCGCGACCGGTAGCGACAGCGCCCGCCCCTCGCCTGTTCATGCGGGAAGAGGGTAGCGCTGCGTAACCCCAGTTTGTATGCTGTCAGGTACAATGGCCGTTTTCGGGGGACGCGATGCGCCGTTCCCATCATTGATTGACACGCAGAGCTGGGGGGCTTCATGCGGGTTTTGGCATTCTTGCCGCGAATTTCGCGGATGGCGACGATCGCATGCATGACCTTGACGATGGGTCTGGCCACGTCGGTTGCGGTGATGGCGAAGAACGATGCCACGCCGCTGCAGACGTTCCAGGCCTACATCATCAACAACGACCTGCAGGCGGCCCAGTTCTTTCTCCAGAACGGCATCGTCAAGGCGGAGGATGTCGACACCAGCGCCCTGTTCCTGAAGGCGCTTTTCGCCAACAACCAGAATGGCCGAGACGCACGGCCGCTCGACTTCGACAATATCGAGCAGGTCGGTGCGCTCTACGACTACCTGTCGGGGATCGGACCGGTCGACCTGAACGGCCGCACCCGCTGCTGGCGTCGCGACAGGTGGACGAGCGACCGCTGGTGCGGACTGGCGGCGGTCATGCTGGCGCAGGGCATCCGGCCCGCGACCATTTCCTTCTTTCTCCAGCGCGGCCTCGACCTTTCGGCGCGTCCCGGGGAGGTCGCCTCCCCCGCGCTCGCCCTGATCGCCAATCTCGGCAGCCGGTACTCGCTGGAAGATCTCAACTGGTTCGCGCAGAACGGCCTGGAACTGGGCAAGGAGATCTTCCCGCTGTCGCAGTTCACCCTCCTGCAGGAGTTCTACGAGCTCGACCTGGAAGACGCCTACAAGATCCCGGAAGCGCGGCTGGACAGCCAGCCCTTCAACTTCCTCGACGCCCTGTCGATGACGCTGACGAGCCGCCGCTTCCGCAACCATGAGCGCAGCGCCAACCAGGACTTCCTGTGTCGCTACATCATGTTCGTGGCCGGCCAGATGCCGCCGACCTTCGATCATTTTTCCTTCCTGATGCTCAATGTGGGCGAGTTTCGCGGTGCCAATATCGGCAAGACCGACGAGGCGCGCACGCAGAAATCAGGACGTTTCTATTACGAGGTCTTTCCACAGACCTGCATTTCCATGATCGGCGCGATGGCACTCAGCAGCGCCCGGCTCGACCAGATGATCAGTCATTTCGCGGCCGAGCAGGACATTTCGACGGCCCAATGGCTGGTCAACCTCAAGCAAGGAGCCCTGCAGAGCAATGTTCAGAACAACTAGCCTTCTCGTCGCCGCGGCAAGCCTCGCCCTCGTTCCCTTGGCAGCGCCCGAGCCGGCCCATGCCGGCGGCGAAGGGGTGGCCGCCGGCATCATCGGTTTCGCCGCCGGCGCCATCGTCGGAAGCCAGATCAACAGGAACCGGCCGCGCCGCGTCTATCGCGAGCGGGTATACCGGCCGCGGCGCACCTCGGAGGAACGCCAGTACTGGAGAAACGTCCAGGCATCGCTCAACACGCTCGGCTTCGATGCCGGGCCCGTCGACGGCGCGCCGGGCCGCAAGACCCGTGCCGCGGTGACGCAATTCCAGATGAGCATCAATGCCGTTCCCAACGGCAAGCTGACCTCAGAGCAGGCAGGCGTCCTGTTCGCGCGGGTCAATTCCGGCGGCACGATGGCAACCGCCCCGTCCCCCTACATGATGCCGGGGACCGCCCCCGCCTATCAGGCACAGGGCCAGCAGCCGGTCTATGGCGCACCGGGCACCCAGGCTTACCAGGGACAGCAGGTTTATCAGGGACAACAGGGCTACCAGGTGCAACAGGGCTACCAGGTGCAGCAGGGCTATCAGGCCCCGGTCCAGCAGCCCGGCGCCTTTCCCCAGGCCGGCCAGCAGGCGACCTTCCCCGCGCTGGCCCCGCAGCAGGGCGGACAACCTGTCTTCCCCGCCGCCGCCCCCTCGTCTGGCACGGGCATGGCAACCGCCGGCACCGCCGCCTTCCCGCTGGTAGGCGGCGCGGTTGCCGGATCGGCTCCGGCCGCGGCCTCGACCTTCCCCCCGCTTGCCGGAGCGAATGCGCAGCAGCCGGCGCCGGCCATGGAGGCTCCCGCGCAGGCCGCCCCGGCTCCCGTTCAGGCCGCACCGGCTCCGGTTCAGGCCGCTCCGGTTCAGACTGTGGCAGCGCCGGCCGGCCCGGCCCAAGGCACGGCACAGCCGGTGGTCCAGGTCGACGACAACGGCAACCAGTTCGTCGAGGTCAACGGCCAGCGCTTCTATCTCAACACGGCCCCGGCGATGCCTGCTCCGGCCACGACCGGCGGCATGGTTGTCACCGCCGAGACAGAAAGCGTCCCGCAGCAGCAGTGACCCTGTCCGGCGGTTCGTGCGGACGCGCGTCCTGCCATGAAAAAAGGCCGGATCCTCGCGGATCCGGCCTTGTCTTCAGTTACCGGCCGCTCGCGGGGGCGGGCCAGGCGGTCGCCGCGTCTCTTGGCGGACGCGGAAAACAGGCGGACATGCGTCCAGGCGCGGGCAGTCGCCTCGCGCGGCGGCGCGCTTATCCGAAAAGCTTGTCGATGTCGTCCTGCGAGCCGCTGGCCAGCATGTTGTCGACATCGTCCTGTGAAACGCCCTCGCCGGCGTGCTGGGGGCCATGCAGGATCAGGTCGCGGCGGCGGCGGTCCGCCTCGCTCTCCTCGCCCGGCGCGTCGTCGCCTTCGGTGATCCTCAGCCGCTCGACGAAGGAGGTGACCCGCTCGTCGATCATGTTGAGCGTGTTGACCACCTTGGAGATGCGCTGGCCGGTGATGTCCTGGAAGGCACAGGCCTCGAACACCTCGATCATCTTGTCGTTGACCAGGTTCTGGTAGTCGCCGGGCGCCATGTCGCCGGCGCCCATGATGGTCTCGGCCGCTTCCATGATCGTGTGCGTGGCGGACTCCGTCGCCTCGACAATGGCATCCAGTTCGCGCCCCGCTTCGGGGATCTGGTTGTCTTTCATGTCGTTCGGGCGCAGGTTCAGGATCTCGACCTTGAGGCGCGCGATCTCGTCGGCGATCGCGGTCAGCTCGGCGGCGATCGTCGGCTGCACGGCGCCGAGAAATTCGCGCATCGAGCCGGTCATGACCCCGGCAAGGTCGATCACGTCATTGAGCGTGACGTCTCCCTGCCTGTCCCGGTTCTGTTCCAGGAACGAGATCAGCCCCTCGACATCCTTCTTCTTCAGTGCGCCCATATCGGTCGTTGTCCTTATTGGCGCGGCCGGTTTCAGGCCGCGCGTCGCCGTGCGCAGGCGCCGCAGCGCATGCACCTCTCCCACTCACCGGCAGCCAGGCCGCCGGTTCCTTCGCCCGGGCGTCCGTCCGGCGCCCGCGTCTGGATCAGTCGGAGAAGACCGCCTCGATCTTGCCCTTCAGCGTCTGCGCGTTGAACGGCTTCACGATGTAGTTGTTCACGCCGGCCTTCTTGGCGGCGATCACGTTTTCGGTCTTGGATTCGGCCGTGACCATGATGAACGGCGTCTTGCAGAGACCGGCGTCGGCGCGAACCTGCTTGAGCAGTTCATAGCCGGTCATCGGCTCCATGTTCCAGTCGGAGATGACCAGGCCATAGCGGCGCTGTTTCATCTTCTCGAGCGCTTCCGTGCCGTCCGCCGCATCGTCGATATCCTCGAAGCCAAGCTGCTTCAGGAGGTTGCGAATGATGCGGATCATGGTCTTGTAGTCGTCGACCACGAGGACCGGCATCTGAACATCAAGGGCCATTGTCTACTCCATACTGTCAATCTGCCCGACCCGCTTGAGCGAGCGTCTGATGCTTTTTAGATCTTCAGGAGGACGACACGTCTTTCGTGTCTCCGCCTCCCCACGCTGGCTGACCTTAGCCCGGCGCACCTGAAAACTCCGTTAATGCGCGCCGGCCTATCTGCCTCGAAAGCTCAATTGCCGAGGAACGCGGGACCGGCTAGCTTCCGCCCGGCCTGGTGGACAACGGACGGGAGGGGACCATGCTGGCGTTGCAGACACTCTATTTCGAAGATCTCGAAACGGGGCAAAGCGAAACCCTGACGAAGATTGTAAGTTCTTCCGATGTCATTGGTTTCGCCGAAGTATCCGGCGACCGCAATCCGATACACCTGTCGGAGCATTTCGCCGCCCGGACCCCGTTCCGCACCCGCATCGCGCATGGTCTTTATACCGCCAGCCTGATCTCGGCCGTACTGGGTACGCGGCTGCCGGGGCCCGGTGCGATTTATCTTTCCCAGACGCTGAATTTTCGCGCACCGGTGCGAATCGACGACGTCGTCACCGTGACGGTGACCGTCGCGGAGCTGATCGAGCGCGGCAACCGGGCCCGCCTCGACTGCCGCTGCATGGTGGGCGACACGGTCGTCCTGGAGGGCGAGGCGATGGTCAAGGTGCCCTCGCGCGCGGAGGCCGAGGACGGCGACCCGCGCGGCTGAGGCGCGGGCCGGCCGCCGCCCGCAAGGGGGCTCCCGCGCCATCCGCGCTTGACCTTTCCCGGGCGAATGGGCAGGGTCCGCCGGCAACCCCGGCACTCGTCTCTGCGGTCGGGAAATTCAGCCCCGGCCGCGCGCCGATGACCGAATGCCGATGACCCAGTTCGCTCCCCTTCCCTTCGTCTCGATTGCCGATCTCGACGCCTTTCCGGCAGCGCTGGAACACGGCGTGGTGGCCATCGGAAATTTCGACGGCGTACACCGGGGCCACCGGGCGGTGCTCGACATCGCGCTTTCCGTCGCGCGCAAGGCCGGCGCGCCGGCCTATGCGCTGACCTTCGAGCCGCATCCGCGCAGCGTCTTCAACCCCGACCGGCCCGTCTTTCGCCTGACGCCGGCGGAGATGAAGGCCCGCGTTCTGGCCGCCACCGGGCTCAACGGCGTGGTCAGCCTGCCCTTCACGCGGGAATTCGCCGGTATCGAGGCCGAGGCCTTCGTCCATGACATCCTGCGCGGCCGGCTGAAGATCCGCCACGCGGTCACCGGCTACGATTTCCACTTCGGCCGGGCCCGCCGCGGCACCCCCGAATTCCTCGAGGAAGCCGGGCGGACGGACGGGTTCGGCGTGACCATCGTCTCGCCGGAGAACGACGAGGCCGGCGAGGCCGTCTCCTCGACCCGCATTCGCACAGCCCTTGCCGAAGGCGACATCGCGCTCGCGAACGCGCTGCTCGGCTACCGCTGGTCGGTGGAGGCGGAGGTGCGCCACGGCGACAAGCGGGGCCGCGACCTCGGCTATCCGACCGCCAATCTGGCGCTGCCTCCCGAGACCGGGCTTGCCCACGGCATTTACGCGGTGCGCGCGCAGGTCGACGGCAGATGGATCGACGGGGTCGCCAGTCATGGCCGGCGACCGACCTTCGACAATGGCGCGCCGCTCTTCGAGGTGCATCTCTTCGACTTTTCCGGCGATCTCTACGGCCGGCGGATGCGGGTAATGCTCGCCGCCTATCTGCGCCCCGAAGCGCAGTTCGACAGCATCGAGGCGCTGATCGCGCAGATGGACCGCGACAGCGCCGAGGCGCGCGCCGCGCTCGCCAGCCTCGTGCCGCTGGGATCCGTCGACCTTGCCGTCAACGGCGCGGCCACCGGCCGCGGCGGAGATGGGGACGGCGGGGCATGACAGCGCACATCCCGGCACCGGCCGCATCGGTGATGCGGGGCATCGCCCTGATGTCGGCGGCAATGCTGCTCGTGCCGCTGATGGACGTCACCGCCAAATACCTCACCGCGACCCAGCCGCCGCTGCAGATCACCCTCGGCCGCTTCGCCTTCCAGATGCTGTTCGCGCTGCTCACCGCGGCGATCGGTCCGGGCCTTGCCGTGCTGCGCGCGCCGCGCCTGTGGCCGCACCTGTTGCGCGGTTTCTTCCTCTCGGGAGCAAGCGTGTGCTTCTTCACGGCGCTCGCGACGATGCCGGTCGCCGACGCCATCGCCATCTTCTTCGTCGAGCCGATGATCCTGACCATCCTGTCGGCGGTGCTGCTCAAGGAACCGGTCGGGCCGCGCCGCTGGGCGGCGGTCGCCGTCGGCCTTGTCGGCGCGATGATCATCATCCGCCCCGGCTTCGCCAATTTCGGACTGACGGCGCTGCTGCCGCTGGCCGCCGCCCTCCTGTTCGCTCTGTATCTCGTGATCACCCGCAAATTGTCCGGCGAGGGCAGCATGCTCTGCGTCCAGTTCACCGCCGGCATCGGCGGCGTGATGCTGCTCGGCACGCTGTTCCTGATCGCCAACATCGCAGGCTACGAGCCTGGCATCGCGGTCATGCCGGACCTGCCCGGCTGGGGGCTCTTGGCCATCGTCGGAGCGCTGTCCTTCTTCGCCCACGGGTTGATCGTCAAGGCCTTCGCGGCCGCGCCCGCGTCCGTGCTGGCACCGTTCAACTATCTTGAGATCGTCAGCGCGACCCTGTTCGGCTACCTCGTCTTCGGCGACTTCCCGGACGGTCCGACCTGGATCGGCATCGCGCTCATCGTCGCCAGCGGCATCTATATCGCCCATCGCGAGAACCGGCAGAGCCGCGAGGAACTGGCCGCCCGCATCAACCGTACCGGCCCGCCCGACTGACCGCAGCGGCGGAGCCAAACGCCCCGCCCCAGTCCGCCGCCTCGAGGAAACCCGATGACCCGCTTCCGTTTCTGGGGACACGCCAGCCTTCCCGTCCTGGGCATCGCCGTTGCCGGCATGCTTGTCGACCAGGCGTTCAAGGCCTGGATGCTCTACGGCTTCGATATCGCCGCGCGCGGCCGGGTGGCGCTGACCCCGTTCCTCGATCTCGTCATGGTCTGGAACTACGGTATATCCTACGGTCTGTTCCAGCAGGAGGCGGATCTCGGCCGCTGGCTGCTGGTCGGCGTCACGCTTGTCGTCGCGGCGCTGTTCTGGGTCTGGGGCAGCCATGCGACCCGGAAGATGCAGGTCGTCGGCTTCGCGCTGGTGATCGCCGGCGCGCTCGGCAACGGCATCGACAGGATCGTCCATGGCGCGGTCGCCGACTTCTTCCATTTTCATGTCGGCAGCTTCTCGTGGTATGTCTTCAACCTTGCCGACGTGTGGATCGTTGCCGGTGTGGCCGCTCTGCTGTATGACAGTTTTCTTGGCGGCCCCAATGATGCCGCAAAGAGTCCGTCTGAGTAAGCGAGAGATTTTCCGCGCGCTCGACCGGCGTGCCCGCTCGCAAGATCGGCGACCGCCATGACAGCGAGCAGGGCCACGCAGGCCATGTCGCGCCAGAACCGTTGAAGGATCGCCGCCGTGTCGCGTCGTAGCCAGACCGAAAACCCTGCAAGCCCGATCGCCAGCCCGATCCCCCGTCGCGGCCGGCTTGCCCTTGTCGTTGCAGGAGCGCTCGTGCTTGCGGGTTGCCAGCACGGCGCGGACGGCTTCAATGACGGCTCGTCGTCCGACGAGGCCCCGGATGTTGCGATGGTCCGCTCGCTGATGGAAGGTCTCGGCGCGGTCGATGCCAAGACCGAGGCGAAGATCGAGTACAAGCCGCGCGCGCCGCTCGCCATGCCCGCGTCGATGGATTCTCTCCCCCAGCCGGAGGAAGAGAAGGTCGTCGCCAACTGGCCCGAGCAGGATGACGCCCAGCTCAAGAAGATCCAGGACATCTACCGGGACAAGGCCGATATCGACAAGCAGGGCCGCAGCAACATCTACCAGTCGCGCGGCATCAAGGAGCTTGCCGGCAACGGAGCCAACCGTGACATCCAGGCCGAGATCCGCCAGGAAGAGAAGCTCGACGACGCCAGGATGAAGCCGAACGAGCTCAACCAGCGCGTTGGCGTGGCCAAGGAGCAGACCGGGATCTTCGACGCCAATGGCGAGCCCGTCCGGCGCTACCTGATCGAGCCGCCGACGGAATATTCCAAGCCCTCGCCCGACGCGCCGATGGCCGAGCCGACCCGGACCGCGCAGCAGCCGCAGAAGTCCGATATCGAACTGCTGATGGATGGCCGCTCGGCGCGAACGCTTCGCTGAGCGCCGCCGACGTTCGATCCGCCAGGCTGACACGCGCCGGGACAGCAATGCCCCGGCGTTTTCATTGGCGGCACCCGGTTTCCGACCCCCGCAGGCCATGCGCCCCGCCGGGCGCCGGACCGTCCGGCACGGCAGAACCGGCAACCTTACGAAAAGTTCACGGGCTTTTGTGCCGCCGCTGCCTATATCTCGATGCATCGCAGCATTGCCATGATCCCGGAGGTCGTTCCCTTGTCGCAACCCGCTAGAGCCTTGCCGCGCCGCATTCGGCAGACCGCACTGCTTGCCGGCGCTTGCGCGCTGCTGGCGCTCGCGCCCGCCGCAGCGCGTGCCGAAGTTCCGCAGGCGGCCGACGCTGCCGCCTTTGCCGACATCAAGATCGGCGGCGAGATGAGCTCCTTCAGCCTCGACAACGGGCTCCAGGTGGTGGTCATTCCCGACAAGCGGGCGCCCGTTGCCACCCACATGATCTGGTACAAGGTGGGCGCCGCCGACGAGCCGGACGGCATGTCGGGCATTGCCCATTTTCTCGAGCACCTGATGTTCAAGGGCACGCCGACCAACCCGAACGGCGCCTTCTCCAGGCGGGTCGCGGAGATCGGCGGACAGGAGAACGCCTTCACCTCCAACGACTACACGGCGTATTACCAGCGCGTCGCCAAGGAGCATCTCGCCGAGATGATGGCGCTGGAGGCCGACCGCATGGAAAACCTCGTGCTCTCCGATGAGGTCGTGCTGCCCGAGCGCGACGTCGTGCTGGAAGAGCGCCGCCAGCGGGTCGAGAACGATCCGAGCTCGATGCTCGGCGAAACGCTCGACGCGATGCTCTATGTGAACCACCCCTACGGCACGCCGGTGATTGGCTGGCCGGGCGAGATCTCCGCCCTCGACCGCGAGGACGCCATCTCCTTCTACGACCGCTTCTACACGCCCAACAACGCCATCCTGATCGTTGCCGGCGACGTCACCGCCGACGAGGTGCGCCGCCTCGCGCAAGAGACCTACGGCAAGGTCGCGCGCCGGGCCGAGCCGGGCGAGCGCGATCGTCCGCGGCCGCAGGCGCTGCCAGGCGCGATGGAGGTCAGCTACGCCGATCCGCGCGTCAACCAGCCGAGCCTGCGCAAGGCCTGGATCGTGCCGAGCTACACCAGCGGCGAAACGCGTGACGCGGCCAGCCTCGACCTGCTTGCCGAGATCCTCGGCGGCGGCAGCACCAGCCGGCTCTATCGCGACCTCGTCATCGACAAGGGCATCGCGACCTCGGCCGGCGGCTGGTACCAGTCGAGCTCGCTCGACGACACCCGTTTCATGATCTACGCGGTGCCCGCCGACGGCACCACGCTGGAAGACGCCGGCACTGCCGCGCTTGAGGTGCTGAAGGGCATTGCCGAGGCCGGCGTCACGGAGGAGGAGCTGGAGCGGGCCAAGAAAAGCCTCCTGTCCTCCGCCCTTTATGCCCAGGACAGCCAGACCAGCCTTGCGCGCATCTTCGGCGTGGCGCTGACCACCGGATCGACCATCGACGAGGTGCGCGACTGGCCGGCGGAGATCGCCGCCGTCACCGCGCAGGACGTGCAGGAGGCGGCCCGCACCCATCTCACGGCGGCGCCGGTGACCGCCTATCTGCGCCCCTCGCCGACACCCGCCCCGGCGGCCGCCGATCCGGCCGCGCCGGCCGCCGACTCCGGCGAGGCCGCCAGGCAATGACACATACGGGCCCCATGCCGCGCCACGGATCCCGTCCGTGCCGCGCGCCCGCAGATGACCGCCATCCAGGGAGCTTCCCGATGACCGCTTTCACCGCAACCGGACGCCGCCTCGCCGCCGCCGGGTTCCTCGTCGCCGGCCTGTTCGCCGCGACACTGCCCGCCGCCGCGATGGAGATCCAGGAAATCACCACCCCCGGCGGGCTGACCGCCTGGCTGGTGCAGGACGACACGGTTCCCATCGTCGCCATCAAGTTCGCCTTCGCCGGCGGTGCCTCGCAGGATCCGGACGGCAAGGAGGGGCTTGCCAACCTCCTGTCCTCGACGCTCGACGAGGGCGCCGGGGATCTCGATTCCCAAGCCTTCCAGACGCGGCTCGAGGATCTCTCGGTCAGGATCGGCTTCGATGCGGGCCGCGACAACTTCTACGGTTCGCTGCGCACGCTGACCCCCAATATCGACGACGCCTTCGAGATGCTGCGGCTTGCGGTCAACGAACCGCGCTTCGACACGGATGCTGTCGAGCGAATGAAGCGGCAGATCGTCTCCGGCCTGCGCCGCGAGGCCACCGATCCCGATGCCATCGCCGGCCGGGTCTGGGCCGAGACCGCCTTTCCGGACCACCCCTATGGCCGCCCCTCCAGCGGCACGCAGGACAGCGTCGCGGCACTGTCGCCGGATGACCTCGCCGCGCTGCACGGCCGCATTTTCGCGCGCAAGGACCTGAAGATCTCGGTCGTCGGCGCCATCGGGCCGGAGCGTCTCGCGGCGCTGCTCGACAGCGTCTTCGGCACCCTGCCGGAGGCCGGCGAACTGGTCGCCGTCGCCGACACGGCGCTGTCGCCGGACGGCGAGCGCAAGAGCATCGCGCTCGACGTGCCGCAGACCTCGATCCGCCTCGGCCTGCCGGGGCTGAAGCGCGACGACCCGGATTTCATCCCGGCCTTCGTCATGAACCACATCCTGGGCGGCGGTTCGTTCTCCTCCTGGCTCTACGAGGAGGTGCGCGAGAAGCGCGGCCTTGCCTATTCCGTCGGCTCCTACCTGATCCCCTACGAGCATGCCGGCCTTTGGATGGCGGCAACCGGCACCCGCTCCGACCGGGCGGAGGAGACGCTGGCGATCATCCAGGCGCAGATCGCCCGGATGGTGAGCGAAGGGCCGGGCGCGGAGGAACTGGCCAAGGCCAAGGCCTACATGACCGGCTCCTATGCCCTGCGCTTCGACACGTCCGACAAGATCGCCGACCAGCTTCTCGGCCTCCAGATCGAAGGGCTCGGCATGGACTATATCGACAACCGCAACAGCCTGATCGAGGCGGTAACGCTTGAAGACGTGCGCCGCGTTGCCGACCGGCTGCTGAAGAATGCAAGGCCGCTCGTGGTCACGGTCGGCTCAGGAGCAAGCTGAGCCTGCAACCGGCGACAGGTCGCCCCCAAGGCGAGACGCGTGATCCGAAAACAGCTGATTTGAAAACACGAAAGGCGGCGGGCTTCGGCCCTGCCGCCTTTTTTCTTCTCCAGCACCGGTATTTCCCGCCTTGCCCGCCCATCCGGTCGCGCGGAAAACGGCCCTGGCCTATTCGGCGGCGCGGCGCACCGGTTTTTGCGCCGGCCTTGCCTGCAGCACCTCGGGGCGCACCGGACGCGGCGGCGAGAACAGGTAGCCCTGGCCGATGCGCGCATCGTAGTCGAGGATCTCCAGCACCTGCGCCTCGGTCTCGACATGGTCGACGATCAGCTCCATGGCGAAGCGGCGCAAGAGGTCTCCCAGGTCGGCCGGATGAATGTGGCTTGCCGGCATGTGCTCGGTGCCGATCAGGCGGCTGGCATGCAGCTTCACAAAGCGGAAGCCGCGGTCCGAGAGGTTCTTGAAATCCATCTTCAGGTCCGAGACCCGGTCCATGGAAAAGCGGTAGCCAAGCTCGGCGAGCGCGGCGAGGCTTTCCAGCTCCAGCGCGCCCATCTCGTTGACGTCGTCCTGGGTGAATTCGAAGGTGAGCTGACCGGCGAAACCGTCATTGGCGCGCAGGAAATCGAGGAAGCCGGGGAAGAAACGCTCGTCCACCAGCGTCTGCGACGACAGGTTGACGAAAAGCCCCGAGCGCCGGTTGCGGCTGGTCAGGCGGCGCAGCACCTGGACCGCGCGAAACAGCATCAGGTTGTCGATCGCCGGCATCATCCGGGCACGGATCGCCTCGCCGATGAAATCGACCGGTTCCAGGTAATTGTCGTTTGCGTCGCGAATGCGGGTCAGCGCCTCGTAGTCGCGCACCTGGCGCTGCGGCAGGCTGACCAGCGGCTGCATGAACAGGTCTACGCGGTTGTTGTCGAGTGCATCCTGGATGACGCGGCGCAGTTCCGGATCCGGACGCGGCTCCTCGCGGGCGCGCGGCATGCCTGCACGGGGTTCGTGACGCGACGCGGGGCGGGTATCCCTGCCGGGATCGCCACGACGGCCGGCGCCGTCATCCCTGCGCCCGTCATCCCTGTGGCCTTCGTCCCTGCGCCCGTCATCCCGGTATCCGGCATCTCCATGCCCCGAATGCCCGCCTCCGACGCGCTCCGGCGTGACATGATCGAGCCCCGCCCCCTGCCCGCTGCCCGCCGGGCGCGTCTGCCCGGTATAGCCGAGCGCGCGCGGCGCCTCTTCGTAGCGGGCGAAGCGCTCCTGCGGCGGCGGCGGAAGCTGGCGTGTCTCCTGTTCGTCGATCCGGTCTTCCATGCCGGCCATGGCCTCGGCCATCTGCTTGATCAGGCTGCCGAGCACCTCGACCTCGGCAAAGAGCGGGTCGATCTCCTCGCGGGTCCGGCGCGGCAGGTTCGTCTCCATGCCGGAGAGGCGTCCTTCGAGGTTGCCGATATCCTCGTCGACCTCGAGCACACGTTCCTCCAGCATCGATACCTTTTCGGAGATATCGCCGCGTTCGCGCTGGCGGGCAAAGACGAGTTGCAGCACCGCCATGGTGCACAGAAGCGCCAGGCCAAGCGAAATCGCCTCGCCCGCGGGACGGGAGAACTGGAAGATCATGATCGCGGCGACAGAGGCGGCGATCACCCCCATGCAGAGGAAAATGAAGATGCTTGTCGCGCGTGCCATACCTGTCCGGCCATGCTCGAGCTTCCACGGAAGCCGAATCAAACCTACCCCTAATAGTGCATGAATACGACGATTCTTCCGAGTCTCCAGCCCCAAGAGGTGCCGCGCGCAGCGGAAAGACGTGCCGCACGAACAGGTGGCGCGGCAGCGCTACCCCGCCAGGGCCCGTTCCACCGCCGCACGGCAGTGCAGTTCGGTGGTCGAGAAGGACGGCAGCGGCACCTGGTCCGGCGACAGCAGCAACGGGATTTCGGTGCAGGCAAGCGCCACGCAGTCGGCGCCGCGCGCCGCCATCGCCCGGATCACCCGGCGGTAGCCTTCCCGCGTCTCCTCGCGAAAGCGGTTGTGCACCAGTTCCTCGTAGATGCTGTCGTGGATGAAGGCCTTTTCGGCCTCCTCCGGCACCTCGGTTGCGACGCCCTCGGCGGCCAGCATATCGGGATAGAACGCGCTCTCCATCGTCTTGCGAACACCGAGCAGAGCCGCCTTCCGGTAACCGGCCGCGCGGATCGCCGCCGCGGTGACAGAGGCGATATGCAGGAAGGGGATATCCAGCATCGGCCGGATTTCGGGAACGAAGCGGTGAACGTCATTGCAGGTGATGACGACGAAGTCCGCTCCCGCCGCCTCCAGGGCGCGCGCCGATGCCGCAATCTGCCCGCAGGCCGCCGCCTCGTCCCGGCGTTCGATGACCGCATCCACGTAATCCTGCCGGTTGACGCTCTCCAGCACGATTCGGGCGGAGGAGACCCCGCCCGCCAGTTCCTGGGTCAGTTCGTTGATCCGCTTGTAGTATTCCGCCGTGGACACCCAGCTCAGGCCGCCAATCAGGCCGATTTTCCGCATTGCTTTTCCCTTTTCTTGCCGCAAGCGCCGCTTGCCCGGGCCCCGCGCTCCTGAAACGATGCCGCGAGACGGAATCGCGTTTTTCCAGATCGAGGCGGCGCAGAATGACCCAGACCCTTGCCCATGTCGCCATCGTCGTCAGGGACTATGACGAGGCGATCGGTTTCTATGTCGGCAAGCTCGGCTTCGAACTCGTCCAGGACACCTGCCAGCCCGAGCAGGACAAGCGCTGGGTCGTGGTCAGGCCGAAAGGCACGGGCAGCACGTCCCTGCTTCTCGCCCGCGCCTCGACGCCCCGCCAGGAGAGCTACATCGGCGACCAGTCCGGCGGGCGGGTGTTCCTGTTCCTCGCCACCGACGATTTCGACCGCGACCATGCGGCCTATCTCGCCGCCGGGATCACGTTCGTTCGCGAGCCGAAACAGGCCGATTACGGCAAGGTCGCGGTCTTCCGCGATCTCTACGGCAACCTGTGGGACCTGGTACAGTTCGCCTGACGCACCATCCTTGCCCGGCGTGCGGGTGCCCACCATCGAAGGAGACCGCCAATGCCACTGATCGCCGAGGGACAGAACCTCTTCATCGTCGACATCGAATATCTCGTGCCGCTGGAGGAGGTCGAGCCGCTGATCCCCGGCCACGTTGCCTTTCTCGACCGCAACTATGCGCAAGGTCGCTTTCTCGCCTCCGGCGCCAAGGTGCCCAGGACCGGCGGCATCATCGTCGCCGTGTCGGAAAGCCGGGAGAGCGTGGAGGAGATCATCCGAGCCGACCCGTTCCACGCCCAGGGCATTGCCCGCTACACGGTCACGGAGTTCCGCCCGACACGGACCGCCGACGGCCTCAACGGCTGACCGCGCTCCGCCCACCGGCGGAGCCACTCTGCGTTTTGCGCTTGACCTTCCAGTTGCCGGAAACTCCATCCTCCGCCCGATCAGGCAAGCCGTTCCGCCGTCGCCACCGTATCGGGGGCGTCCTTGCGGGCCGGCACCAGCAAACGGGAACCACGATGATCGAGATCAGAATCGAAGGCATGACTTGTGGCGGATGCGTCGCCTCGGTGAAGAAGGCGCTCCTCGCCGCCGACCCCACGGCGAGCGCCGAGATCGACCTGGCAAGCGGCAAGGCGGCAATCGAGACGACCCTGCCGCGGGCCCGCATCGTCGAGGCGATCGAGGCGGCCGGCTACGACGTCGTCGCCGGCTGAGCGCCCCTTCCCTCTTCCGCGCTCACGGGTCGGCCAGCATCCCGTCAACGAGATGCAGGCGTCGGTCCATGCGCGCCGCCATGTCGAGATCGTGGGTGACGGCGATCACCGTCTTGCCGTGATCGTCGACCAGCGCACGCAGGATCTCGAACACCTGCTCGGAGGATTTGCTGTCGAGGCTGCCGGTCGGTTCGTCGGCGAGAATCGCCGGCGGCTCGTTGGCGAGCGCACGGGCAACGGCGACGCGCTGACGCTGGCCGCCGGACAACTGGTCGGGCAGCTTGTCGGTGTGGTCGGCAAGGCCAAGCTCGCCAAGCAGGCTTTCGGCGCGCGCGCGCATTTCGCCCCGCGACAGGCGGGCGAGCTTGCGCATCGGGATCATCACGTTCTCCGCCACCGTGAATTCCGGCAAGAGGAAGTGGAACTGGAAGACGAAGCCGAGCGAGGCGAGCCGCATGCGCGCGCGGCGCGCCTCGGACAGGCGGTGCGTCGCCTCGCCCTCGACCAGCACCTCGCCTTCGCTGGGCACGTCGAGCAGGCCGAGCAGATACAGCAGCGACGACTTGCCCGAGCCCGACGGCCCGGTGATGGCGACGAACTCGCCCGGCTGGATCGCAAGGTCGATGCCGCGCACCAGCGTCACCGGCACGGTGCCGGGCAGCACGCGGGTCAGCCCGCGCGCCTCGATCAAGGGCACCCGGCCGGCCTCGGAACCGGTTGCCGGCGGCGCGCTCACGAGGCCCCCCGGATGATCTCGACGGGATTGAGGGAGGCCGCCTTGCGCGCCGGCACATAGCCGGCGATGCCGGAGGAAAACAATGCGAAGCCGCAGGCGATCGCGTAGTGCACCGGGCTGTAGGCGAGCGGCAGCGAGGTCATCTCGATATTGGTTTTCACCTCGAAGGTCAGCGACCCGAGGCCGACGCACAACCCGTAGCCGAGGGCGGAACCGAGGACGGAGCCCAGCGCCCCGATCGCCAGTCCCTCGGTCAGGAAGATCCGCCGGATATCGCCCTGCTCGAAACCGAGCGACTTGAGAATGGCGATGTCGCGCGCCTTTTCGTGGACGATGGTCGAGACGATGGTGAAGATGCCGAAGCCGGCGACCAGCAGGATCGCGCCGACCACCGTGTACATGATGATGTTGCGCACCACGAGCACCTCCATCAGGCTCTCGTTGGCCTCCTGCCAGGAGGTCGCGCGGTAGCCGGTCATGCGCTCGACGCGGGCGGCGACCGCGCGCGCCGCGTTGACGTCGTCGAGGCGGATGGCCAGCCGGTTGATCACGTTCGGCTTCGCGAAAAGCACCTGCGCCGTCTTCAGCACGGTGAAGCCGGTGGCCTCGTCCGCCTGGGTCACGCCGGTGTGGAAGGTGCCGACGATCTTCAGCCGCCGCACCGCTCCGGCCGAGGTCGAGACCGCGATCGTGTCGCCCGGCTTGGCACCGAGCTTTTCCGTGACCCCGTCGCCGACGACGATGCCGTTGAGATTGGCGGCAAGCTCCATGAACGAGCCTTCGCGCATGTCGTCGCCGATGGTGGAGACGCGCAGATAGGTCGCCGGGTCGATGCCGGTCAGCGACAGCGCCACGTCCCGCCCGCCATAGCGCAGCACCGCCTGTCCGGAGAGCGAGGCGGCCATGCGGCCCGGCAGCCAGCTTTCCAGCATCGCCTCCAGCCGGACGGGATTGCGCAGGCCGCGCGTGTCGTCGTCGGGCCGGGCGCCGATGACATTGACGGCGCCGAAGCGTTCCGCCGCAGGCGGCGGGGCGGCCTCGCGGCGATCGTCGCTGACCTCGACATGCGGGATCGCGTCGATCAGCGTGGCGATGAAATCGTCCTGCGAGCCCTGCATCAGCGAGGCCATGGCGATGGAAAAGCCGACGCCGAGCATCACCCCGAGCACCGAGATGATGCTCTGCCGCAACCGGCCGCCGATATGAGTGAGGGCGATGGACAGGACCAGGGGCATGGCTCAGCCGCCAGTCCTGCCAGCGTCATCCCCACCAGCCTCGACAGCGTCATCGCCGGTGGCGGGACGGGCGCGCATCCCCGCCGCCAGCCCTTCCGCCCAGGGGGAGACGACGCGCTCGTCAAGCGTCAGGCCCGACAGCACCTCGACCTCGTCGACACCGCGAATGCCGACCTCCAGCACCCGTTCCTCCAGCATGCCGTCCGCTCCCAGCACCAGCACCTTGTCGCCGTCGAGCGCGGCCAGCGGCACCAGCATCGTCTCGGCCACCTCGCGCACGACGATGTTGACGTCGCTGGTCATGCCGATCATCAGCGGCGTCTCCTGCGGAAAAGCGAGATAGACCCGGTAGGTCTTCAGGACCGGATCGCCCTTCGGCGTGATCCGGTCGACCCTGGCATCGAAGCTCGCCTGCGGAAAGGCGTCGGCGCGGACAACGGTTTCCTGCCCGGTGCGCACCAGCGGGATGTCCTCCTCGTTGACGTCGGCGACGATCTGCAAGGGCCGTGCCTGGCCGACCCAGAACAGCACGGAGCCGGGCTCGGCCACCTCGCCGACCTCGCCGTCGCGGCGCAGCACCTGGCCGTCCATCGGCGCGCGCAACTCGTAGTCGCCGAGCCGCGCACGCTGCGCGGCGACCAGCGCGATGTTGCGGGAATGGTCGTTTTCCGCCTTGTCGAAGGCGCTGCGCGAAGTCACCCGCCGCTCGAGCAGGCCGGCGGCACGCTCCAGCTCCTGTTCGGAGAGCTGGGCGCGGGCTTCCAGCTCGGCGAGCGTGGCGCGGGCGGCGGAGGAATCCAGCCGGCCGATGACCTCACCCGCCTCGACCGCCTCGCCCTCGCAGCTGCACAGCTCGATGATGCGCTCGCGCAGGACGCTCGTCACCTTGGCCCAGCGCACCGGCTCGACCACGCCGGTGGCGTAGACGACGTCCGCGGCGCTTCCCATATGCGGGCGCACGATCGTCACCGCGAGCGGACGCGACGACCAGACATGATAGGCCGCGTAGGCACCGCCACCGGCAAGAACCAGCAGGAGCAGGGTCAGGAGGCGTCTCATCTGCAAAGATCCCCGGATGTCTCGAAATCGGATGGTCGAACCGACCGGCGGCGACCCTAGCACCGCCGGGCCGGGGCACCTATCCGCAGAACTTCGCAAGCCGTACGGGCCAATAGCGCGGGCGGAAACACTTTGTTTACCATGTGCGATCAAGAATCTGACGGCAAATCAAATCGATGCCGTTCGTTCGGCTGCAAAGAAGGGGGTCGCCAAAGCATGGAATCCATGCATGGCGCTGCGGGGCAAATCCGACTGGCCATACTCGATGGCGAGGGTGTCACGCGCACGCTCGCCGGTTCCATCGTCGATGCGATGGACCACGCGTGTGCGACACCGGTCGCCTATCACAGTTTCGAGCCATTCTACGCCGCAAGCACCCAGGTCCGTCCCGACGTGATGATCGTCGACCTGGAGACGCTGGGGCAGGACGGGCACCTTTCGCGGCTTGCCGCCGCCCAGCCGCAGGCCATGCTGATGGCGGTGAGTTCGCGCGGTTCGCTGACACGCAGCCTGGCCGCGATGGAGGCCGGTGCGCATGACGTCATCTCCGTCCCCGCCGACCCTGTTGCCGTGGCCGAGCGCATCGACCGCTTCCTGATCCAGAACATCCGCGTTCCGCGCGACGAGGCCGGCCGGCGCATTCCCGGACGCGGCCAGCCGGGCGGCGCGCCGGAGGAACCCTACCGGTTCGAGGGTTTCGTCGGCGGCTCGGCCCGCATGCGCGAGGTCTATGACCAGATCCGCCGCATCGCGCCGTCTTCCGCCCCGGTCTTCGTCACCGGCGAATCCGGCAGCGGCAAGGAACTTTGCGCCGCCGCCATCCACGCCAGGTCGCCGCGCCGCGAGGCCCCCTTCATCGCCATCAACTGCGCCGCCATTCCCGGCGAGCTGATGGAAAGCGAGATCTTCGGCCATGTGCGCGGCGCCTTCACCGGCGCCTCCGAAAGCCGCCCGGGCGCGGCCGAGCTTGCCGACAAGGGCACACTGTTCCTCGACGAGATCGGCGAGATGGACATGGCGCTGCAGTCGAAGCTCCTGCGCTTCGTGCAGACCGGCACCGTCCAGCGCATCGGCGACACCCGCCCGCGCCCTGTCGATGTGCGCATCCTTTGCGCGACCAACCGGGATCCGCATGCGGAAATCGCCGCCGCGCGGTTCCGCGAGGACCTCTTCTACCGCCTGCACGTGCTGCCGATCCGCCTTCCCGCCCTGCGCGACCGGCGCGAGGACATCCTGCCGCTGGCCGGCACTTTTCTTGCCCGTCACGCCGGCGAGGAGGGGCGCGCCTTCACCGGCATCGCGCCTTGCGCGGGCGAGAAGCTGCTCACCTACGACTGGCCGGGCAATGTCCGCCAGCTGGAGAACGCAATCCGCCAGGCGGTGGTCCTCAATGACGGCGACGCGCTGACGGCGGCCATGCTGCCGGCGTTCCTCTCCGGGGAAGGCCTGTCGCACCGGCAGGACGCGGCCCGCCACGCGGCAGCCATGCAGCACCGCCGGCGCGGCGGCGAGATCGAGCCGCTTTGGGCGCAGGAAAAGCGCATCATCGAGGATGCGCTGGACGCGTTCGACGGCAACATCGCCAAGGCCGCGGCGGCCCTGGAAATCAGCCCCTCGACGATCTATCGCAAGCGCCAGTCATGGAGCGGACGCCCCGAGGGCGAAGGCTTCGCGCCGTTCACCGGTTTTGCCGGATAATCTTGTTGTTTTCCCCTGTCCGTTCTATACGGTGCGCCGCAAAATACGCATTTGCGGGGCTTTACCAGGGCGGGGCAGACATGATCAGGGGTGGATTGACGGACCGCGGCAGCGGACCTTTCGGAACACGGGCACGCGGCAGCGCGGGACGATATGCGTCACGCCTTGCAAGCGCCTGCGCGCTTGCCGCCACGCTCGCCCTTTCGGCAGTCCCGGGGACGGCCACCGCGCAACAGCCCGTCTCCCCCGCCCTTCCCGAAGCGCTCGCCGCCGCCTATGAGGGTCTTGATGCCGCCTGGGCGCAGGCGCCCCTGTCGCTGGCCACCGCCACCTTCGTCGATGGCGAGGTCGCCGGTTTCGGCCGCTACACGCCGCGCAGTGAGGCCGTCTTCGCCGAGGGCGAGACGCTCACCGTCTATACCCGGCCCGTCGGGTTCGGGTATGTCGAGACGGATCTGGGCTACGGCGTCCGGCTGGTTGCCGATTTCGAACTCCTCAACACCTCGGGACAGGTGCTCGCCGCGCAGACCGGCTTTGCCGAACTCACCGCCGACAGCCGCGAAAAGCTGCGCGAGTTCCACGCCACGCTGCGGTTCGCCTTCGAGGGGCTGCGCGCCGGGGACTATGCCCTGGTGACGAAACTCACCGACACGGCGAGCGGCAAGACCGCGGACGTGACCCTGCCCTTCACGGTGCGCGCCGCCAACTGACCCGGCCGCGCGCCCTGCGGCCCCACGGGGCGCGCACAGGACGAACAGGCCGAGAATGACACAGACCCCTTCTCCTGCCCCGGAGCCGCCCGGAGGCAGGCTGGTCCTGAGCCCGGCCGGCACCTGGCGCGGCGTGCGCACGCTGCTGCCGGTGGCGATCTTCGTCATCCCCTTCGGCATCGCGTTCGGCGTGGCCGCGTCCGAGCGCGGCCTCCCGGTGATCCAGTCGATCGCCATGAGCGCCCTGGTCTTTTCCGGCGCCGCCCAGTTCCCGACGCTCGAATTCTGGCAGGATCCGATCGCCTTCGCATCGCTGGCGCTGGTCGTGCTGGCGGTGAACGCACGGCATGTCGTCATGGGCGCGGCCCTCTCTCCCTGGATCAACACCCTGCCCCCCCGACACAGGGTGCTGCTTCTGTCGCTGCTCAGCGATCCGAATTTCGCCAGCGGCCAGATGGCGCTGCGCGCGGGCGAGCGCGACCTCGGCGTGCTTCTCGGCGGCGGGTTGATCCTGTGGGTGAACTGGATCGCCGGAACGGCAATCGGCGCCCTGGCCGGGCGCCTGATCGGCGCGCCCGCCACCTACGGCCTTGACGTGGTGATGACATGCTTTCTCGCCGCCATGGTGGCCGGCCAGATCGAGCGCAGGACGAAGATCCTTCCCGTTCTGGTCGCAGCCATCGTCGCTGTCGTCCTGCTCGACCAGGTGCCGACGGGCTGGAACGTCATCCTCGGCGCGCTTGCCGGCGGCATCGCGGGGAGCGTGCGCCATGCCAGGTGACCTGGCAGCCTGGGCCGCGATCCTACTGGTCGCCGCCATCACGCTCGGCAGCCGCCTCGCCGGCGCGTTCCTGATGAGCCGTGTCAGAATGTCGCCGGCGGTCGAGCATTTTCTCGACAACCTGTCGATCTCGGTGATCGCTGCGCTTGTCGCATCGCTGGTGGCCAGGGGCGGGTTGCGGGAGGCCGTCGCGGTGGCGCTGGCCTCGCTCGTCATGCTGCGCTGGAAAAGCGCGGTCTGGGCAATCACCGCCGGAATGGTGATCGCAGCCGCCTGGTCCTTCGCGCTGAACGCCTAGGGTCAGGACCTATTAAATAGGCGGACATGGTCGGAGCGAATTTGCGCGGAGGCAAGGAGCAAGGCCGCGGGAAGGCTGAAGCCTTTCAAGGCCTTGCGACGCTGACGCCCGTGCAAATTCGCCCGATCCGAAGGACGTTCGATCTGACGGCGATCTGCCGCGTCAAAGCTCTCGGCCGGGGCGCCAACCCCGCTCTTCGAGCTTTTCCTTGCATCTCTTGTCATATCGAACGCCATTTTCGTCAATTTAATGGGTCCTGACCCTAGGACCGGGACCGGAAAGGCGGAGCGGCGCCTGCCTTACATCTGCAGGCGCAGCTTGGTGATTTCCTCGGCGATCCGCTCGAAGGCCTCTGTCAGGTCGCCGTTCGACTTGGCGTCGAAGGCCATGGACGCGGTGGTCGCGCAGTCGCGCATCATGCTGACGGTGCCGCTGTTGTAGATCTGGAACGCCACGGTGTAGACCTGAACGCCCGTCTTCTTGGCGTTGGTGCAGGTCAATTTCAAACGCTCGTCCATCTTGTTCTGGATTTCCCAGTAGTCGTCGACGCCATTGCCCAGCCGCTCCTCCGTGCCATAACCATAGGCGTTGATGCGCGTCTTGTTGAACGTGCTCTGGCTCTGATAGGTGTTCTCGCCGTCGGTCATGACGATGAGGACGCGCACATGCTCCTCGTCGGAGTCCTTTTTCGGCTCGCGGCCCTTGGTGAACGGCTCGGACGGCGACAGCACGCGCCAGCCCCAGATCGCCCCCTGGTGAATGTTGGTGTGGCCGTCCGCCTTCATCTTCTTGATGGCGGCGAGCACCGTCGACTTGCTCTCGGTCAGGTCGGTGATCGGCTCGGTCTTGCACCAGTAGTTGGGCCCGTTATTCCACGTGTTGCCGAGCGATTTCGGCTGATCCTTGTACTTGCAAAGCCGCTTCTGGGCATATTCCCACTGGTTCATGCCCGATGATTTGTAGGCCTTCTTCGCCTTTTTCTTGCAGGCGCCGCGATCGTCGTTGAGATAATCGTTGTAGTAATAATCGCCCCACTTCTTGTTGGCGCTGGACGGTTCGTCCGGCGCGAACTCCGGCACGAACAGCGTTGCCGGATTGCTCGTCGAGGGCGGCGTGTCGTCGACGTCATAGGGCATCGGCCGCGCCTCGACGCAGCCCAGCCAGTTGGTGTGCTTCAGCTGCTTGAACAGGGTGAACCGGCTCGGCTTGCCGTTGACCAGGTGCTTGCTGTCGAACTCGTCGGTGTCCGGCTTTCCGCTGCCGTCCGTCTCGAAATTCTTCCAGTGGATCGGCGAGCGGCCCTCGCGGTCCATCCAGCTTGCCGTTTCCTTGTCCGTCCCGACATTGACGAAGGAGGTGAAGGGCACCAGGCCGATCCTGACCCGGTCCTTCTTGTCGCCGTCCTCGTTGATCTTGAACAGCGTCTTGGTCAGGTCCTCGGCGGCATCCTTCAGCGTGCTCATCTTGCTTCCGGCCATCGAGCCGGAATTGTCGAGCACCATGACGACGTCGAAGGTCGCCTTGCCGACGACGGTCTGCGACATCACGCTGACATCGATCGAGCTCTTGTTCATGACGCTGCCAAGCATCGTGTGCACGGTTTTCCCCGCCCGCACGGTCACCGTCCCCTTGACGACCGAGACGTCGAGATCGACGGCCTCGTCGTTCCCGCCCTTGTAGATCGCCCGGAAATAGTCCTCGGCGTTCGCCTTGACCTTGGCCTCCGACAGCCCGTTGCTGTCGTAGTTGGCGGCAAGCGCGGTGGCATCCACCGCCGCCTGCAGGTCCACCTTCACGTTGTAGGCGCGGGTGTAGTCGATGCCGGCGCCGACCACGAGCAGGCAGACCCCCGTGCAGACCGCAAGCGGGACGACGATGCTGCCGCGACGGTCGGCGGCAAGGCGGGCGAGGAGACGCGGCTTCTTCATCATGCAACGAAGACTATCCGGGCGACCTTGCCAAAACGTTTTCAAAAAGCGTTAACGCCAAGGAAATTCCGCAGTTTTTCCAAGTGGCCGACGGCGCTGGCGGAGGCCTGCAAGGGAAAAACCGGCAATGTGTCGCGAACGGCGAAAAAACCCGTACGGGAGGTCATTGACAGCCATCGGAGGCCGTCCTACATCAAGGCCGCTGTTAGCACTCTCATTCACAGAGTGCCAACGTGGTCTGCGGTTTCCCGACGACCCCGAGGCGGGGCATCGCGGGAAGGAGTACCACGCTGGCCAGGAAAGGAAAGAGCACGACATGAAGTTCCGTCCTCTGCATGATCGCGTCGTCGTTCGCCGGGTCGATTCCGAAGCGAAGACCGCCGGTGGAATCATCATTCCCGACACCGCCAAGGAAAAGCCGCAGGAAGGCGAAGTCGTCGCCGTCGGCCCGGGTGGCCGCAAGGACAACGGCGATCTGATCGCCCTCGACGTCAAGGCCGGCGACCGGGTCCTGTTCGGCAAGTGGTCGGGCACCGAGGTCAAGATCGACGGTGAAGACCTGCTGATCATGAAGGAAAGCGACATCATGGGCGTGGTCGGCTAAGCCGCACCGCGCTTTTTGTCCCCGTCGCGGCCGCGCCGGCTGGCGGAGCCTCTCGGCCCGCCCGGGCCCTGGCGCGAAACCCGCGACGTCTGAAACAACCAGGAGACATGAAAATGGCTGCCAAGGAAGTCAAGTTTTCCACCGATGCCCGCGACCGCATGCTGCGCGGCGTCGACATTCTCGCCAATGCCGTCAAGGTGACGCTGGGCCCGAAGGGCCGCAACGTCGTCATCGACAAGGCCTTCGGCGCCCCGCGCATCACCAAGGACGGCGTCTCCGTCGCCAAGGAGATCGAGCTTGAGGACAAGTTCGAGAACATGGGCGCGCAGATGGTCCGCGAAGTCGCTTCGAAGACCAACGACATCGCCGGCGACGGCACCACCACCGCCACCGTTCTCGCCCAGGCGATCGTCCGTGAAGGCGTCAAGTCGGTTGCCGCCGGCATGAACCCGATGGACCTGAAGCGCGGCGTCGACCTTGCCGCCGCCGCTGCGGTGAAGGACCTCGAGGCCCGCTCCAAGAAGATCTCCACCTCCGCCGAAGTGGCTCAGGTCGGCACGATCTCGTCCAACGGCGACACCCAGATCGGCGAAGACATTGCCAGCGCCATGCAGCGCGTCGGCAACGAGGGCGTGATCACCGTCGAGGAAGCCAAGTCGCTCGAGACCGAGCTGGAAGTCGTCGAGGGCATGCAGTTCGACCGCGGCTACCTCTCGCCCTACTTCGTGACCAACGCAGAGAAGATGGTCGCTGATCTCGAGAAGCCGTACATCCTGCTGCACGAGAAGAAGCTCTCCAACCTGCAGGCCATGCTGCCGATCCTCGAGGCCGTCGTTCAGTCCAGCCGTCCGCTGCTGATCATCGCCGAGGACGTCGAGGGCGAGGCGCTTGCAACCCTCGTGGTCAACAAGCTGCGTGGCGGCCTGAAGATCGCCGCCGTCAAGGCTCCGGGCTTCGGCGACCGCCGCAAGGCCATGCTCGAGGATCTTGCCATCCTGACGGGCGGCACGGTGATTTCCGAGGATCTCGGCATCAAGCTCGAGAACGTCACGCTCGACATGCTCGGCACCGCCGAGAAGGTCGCCATCACCAAGGAAAACACCACGATCGTCGACGGTGCCGGCGAGAAGGCCGACATCGAGGGCCGCGTCTCGCAGATCAAGGCGCAGATCGAGGAGACCACCTCCGACTACGACCGCGAGAAGCTGCAGGAGCGTCTTGCCAAGCTCGCCGGCGGCGTCGCCGTGATCCGCGTCGGCGGTGCGACCGAGGTCGAGGTCAAGGAAAAGAAGGACCGCGTCGACGACGCCCTCAACGCGACCCGCGCGGCCGTCGAGGAAGGCATCGTCCCGGGTGGCGGCGTTGCTCTCCTGCGCGCCAAGAAGGCTGTCGAGGCCCTCACCTCCGACAACCCGGACATCATGGCCGGCATCAAGATCGTGCTCCGCGCCCTTGAGGCCCCGATCCGCCAGATCGCCCAGAACGCGGGCGTCGAAGGTTCGATCGTGGTCGGCAAGATCCTCGAGAACGACGACCAGACGTTCGGCTTCAACGCGCAGACCGAGCAGTACGTCAACATGGTGGAAACCGGCATCATCGACCCGACCAAGGTCGTGCGCACGGCTCTCCAGGACGCGGCTTCGATCGCCGGCCTGCTGATCACCACCGAGGCGATGGTCGCCGAGCTTCCGAAGAAGGACGCTCCGGCTCCGGCGATGCCGGGCGGCGGCATGGGCGGCATGGACTTCTAAGAAGTCCGTAAAGCTTGGAACACGGGAATGGGCGGCCCTCGGGCCGCCCATTTTCGTTTGTGGCAGGTCAACGACGGACGAAGGACGTCCGCCCTCGCCTCCCACCCTGTGTCATCCCGGCCGGAGCGGAGCGCAGAGCAGGAGCCCGTGGCATCCGGAGCGGGGCGACGCTTCACATCTCCCCAGCCCCCGTCCTCATGGACAGATGCGAGCGCAAGCGGTATGGCGATGCCGCGGGCGCGCCGGCCCGAAAACCCGGACGCCGCTGACGGCCGAAACAGATTTGGGAAAGAGCGAGATGGACCGCGACACGATTGCCCGCATCGAGCAGCTTGAAGAGCAGCTCGCCTTCCAGACGCGCACGGTCGAGGAACTGAACGAGGTGGTCACCGCCCAGGCGGGCCAGCTGGACAAGCTCACCCGCCGCCTTGGCGCTCTTGCCGCGCATGTCGAGGAACTGGAGGACGCCGCCTCGCGCGGCGCGCCGGTGACCAAACCGCCGCATTACTGAGGCGGAGTGAGGCCCCTCCCCCCTCAGCCCGCCGGTGCAACCCTGGCGGCGAGCGGCTCGTAGAGCGGATTGCTGGTGCCGAAGACATAGTCGAGCGTCGTGACGCTGACATGCGGCGCGCCATGGTCGCGCAGGAGCGTCGCGCAATCGGCGGCGCGCCCTGCCGGGCAATGCAGCAGCAGGGGCTGGCCGACCTGCGTGCCGAAGGGCGCGACGGCGCCAAACTGCTCGGCCGCCGTGCGGGCGGTCAGTTCCGGGGCCTGCACCAGCGCGCGGATCTCGCGGAAGCCGCGGGCCCGGTCCTCGGCCGCGATCCGGTCGAGGATCACCCGCGCGGCGGCGAGCTGCGCATCCGACCATTCTGCAGCGAGCGAGGCGACGAGATGCGCCTGGCTCTTCAGGATGACGCCGTCCTCGAGCACCTTCAGGTTGTTCGCCGCAAGCGTCGAGCCGGTGGTGGTGATGTCGACGACAAGCTCCGCCGTGCCGGCGGCCGGCGCCCCTTCCGTTGCTCCCGCGCTTTCCACGATCCGGTAGTCCGACAGGCCGTGGCTCGCGAAGAAGGCCCGCGTCAGCGCCACGTATTTGGTGGCGACACGCAGCCTCGCGCCGCTGCGGGCGCGGAAATGCGAGGCGACGTCGACGAGGTCGGCCATGGTCGAAACATCGATCCAGGCGTCGGGCGCGGCAACCACCACATCGGCGAAGCCGAAGCCGAGCGGGGTGACCACATGCACCAGCTCCTCGGGCCGCGAGATCGTCTCGTGCACCAGGTCGAGCCCGGTGACGCCCAGATGCGCCTGGCCGGAGCTCAGCTCGCGGGCGATCTCGGAGGCCGACAGGAAGGCGATCTCGACCTCGCCCGCATCGAACCGGCCGAGCCGTCCGCGATAGTTGCGTGCGCCGCCCGGACGGCCGACCGGCAGGCCGGCGCGGGCGAAGAAGTCGTGCGTGTTCTCCTGCAGCCGGCCCTTGGAGGGCACGGCGATGATCAGCGGCCGGGAACGGGTATCGGGAGCTTGGGTCATGGCATTGGCGCCTTCAGATCCGGTCGAGCCAGATGGAGAACCCGGTCGCCGGGATATGGGTCTCGGCGCCGAGCAGGGCGAGCAATCGGTCGTAGCGGCCGCCGCCGACGATCTGGCCGGCGCTGGCGCGGGCGGCCGAATGGATCTCGAAGACGAAGCCCGTGTAGTAGTCGAGCCGCCGGCCGAAATCGGCGGCGAAGGTCAGCGCGCCCGTGTCGACGCCGGCCGCTTCCAGCGCATCGAGCCTTGCGGAAAAGCGCTCCAGCGCCTCGGAAAGATCGAGCCCGGTCTCGGCCGCGAAGCGCTGCATCGCCGCCACCGCCTCGCGCGGCGTGCCACGGATCGCCAGGAAGCGCGTCAGCACCCCGGCGGCGCGGTCGGTGCCGCTGTCATGGGTCGCCAGCATCGCCTGTTCCAGCAGGCGTTCGGCAATGTCGGCAGCCGAGCGTCCGGCGACCGGGCGCAGGCCCGTCAGGCTGAGCAGTTCGGCAACCGCCGCCTGCGCCGTTTCCGGGTCGACGCCCTCCAGCGCGCGCATCAAGGCGGGCGTCGCGGGCGCATCGATGCCGGTGCCGCCCTTCATGTTGGAGATCGCCGCGTCCAGCCGGTCGCGCTCGCCGAACAGTTCGCCGAGCCGTCGCCGCCAGACCGGGGCAAGGTCCAGCCCGTCGAGCACGGCGCGGTAGAGCGCCTCGTCGCCGATATGGATTTTCAGGTCGTCGACGCCGAGCACATGAAGCGCCCGCGCGGACAGCGCCAGGATGTCCGCATCGGCAGCCGCCTCGTCCGCCCGGCCAAAGCATTCGACGCCCGCCTGCATGAACTCGCCCGAGCCCTCGCGGCGCTGGCGGAACACCGGCCCGCAATAGGAATAGCGCGCCGGCGTCGTCGCGCCCGGCCCGTCGAGATGGGCGCGGCAGACGGGGATCGTGTAGTCGGGACGCAGGCACAGTTCCTCGCCCGCCGCCGTGTCGCTGGCCAGATACATGCGGCCGCGAATGTCCTCGCCGATCAGGTCGAGAAAGAGGCTGGAGGGCTGCAGCACCGCCGGCTCGACGCGCGGAAACCCTTCCTCGGAAAAAAGGTCCGTCAGCTCCGAATAGCGGCGCGAGGGTGGCAGGATGCTCATTCGGCCCTCCCTTGGGCCGACGCCTTCGCACCTTCGCGCGCCCGGTCCTCGGCCTGCGCGGCGAGCATGCGGCGGACGGTGGCGACAAGATCGGTCTCGGGCGCGCTTTCCTGCGCCGGGCGGCTTTCGCGCCAGGTGACATTGTCCTCGATCTCGCCGGACAGCCGCTTGCCCTCGATCAGGTCCTTGATCTGGACGATGCCTTCGGCGCGCTCGTCGCCGCCCTGGATGATGGCGAGCGGACAGCCGCGCCGGTCGGCATATTTCAGCTGGTTGCCGAATTTTTTCCAGTTGCCCTGGTACATCTCGGCGCGAATGCCGGCAGCGCGCAGGTCCTGCGTCATCTTCTGGTAGCGGGCGAGGTTTTCCGTGTCGCCGTCCATCACGGTGACGAGCACGGGGGGCAGCACCTCGTCGGCCTGCAGCTTGCCGAGGTTCTTCAGCGCGGTCATCAGCCGCGAGACGCCGATGGAAAAGCCGGTCGCCGGCACGTCGCGCCCGGTGAAGCGCTTGATCAGCCCGTCATAACGCCCGCCGCCGCCGACGGAGCCGAACTGCACGACCTCGCCCTTCTCGTTGGTGACGTCGAACAGAAGCTCCGCCTCATAGACCGGGCCGGTGTAATATTCGAGACCGCGAACGACGGAGGGATCTGTCACAATCTTGATCTGAGCGGAATCATATCCAGCCGCCCTGAAAAGATCAGCCATAATGCTGAGCTCTTTTAGCCCATCTCGGACAAGATCGTTTTTGGGTAGATTTTCCGAAAAGATCTCTATCGTTTTTAGATTGTCGACGTCCTTGATACGCAATTCATTTTCACTAACGCGTGCGATGCTCTTCAGCTCACGGCGAACATTGCCGTCTTTGTCTGAGAAGTTGTGTAGTATGGCAGGTTTAAACGTCAAGAAAACGCCGAAAGCGGCCTTTTGCGTATCTGAAAGCTGTGCTCCAGGAGTAAAGTCGCCGCTTGGATCCTTACGGCCTTCTCCTAAGAGTTGAAGAACTCCATCTGTGCCAAGTCGGTCCATTTTATCCAAAGCACGCAGCACGGTCAGCCGGCGCTCGGCGTTTTCCTCGCCGCCAAGGCCGATCGCCTCCATCACCCCGTCGAGCACCTTGCGGTTGTTGACGCGGATGACATAGGACCCGCGCGGGATGCCAAGGGCCTCCATCGTGTCGGCCATCATCATGCACATCTCGGCATCCGCCTGGACGCCCGGCGCGCCGACGCTGTCGGCATCGAACTGCATGAACTGGCGGAAACGCCCCGGCCCGGGCTTTTCATTGCGGAACACCCAGCCGGCGCGATAGGTGCGATAGGGAAGCTGGATCTCGTTGATCCCCTCGGCGACATGACGGGCGAGCGGCGCGGTGAGATCGTAGCGAAGGCTCATCCACTGCTCGTCGTCGTCCTGCAAGGAAAAGACGCCGGCATTGGGCCGGTCGGTGTCGGGCAGGAATTTTCCGAGGCAGTCGGTATACTCGAACGCCGGCGTCTCCACCGGATCGAAGCCATACTGCTCGTAGACGGTCTTGATCTTCGACAGCATCGCCTCGGTGGCGCGGATATCGCTGGCCGAGCGGTCGACGAAGCCGCGCGGCAGGCGGGCCTTCAGCTTGGACGGTTTGTTCTTAGCCATCGGCGTGTCGGAATCCATCGTAAGGGGCGCGGGAGGCATTGCGCGAAAGGGTGCCGGTTTCCTAGACGAAACAGCCCGTCCGGGCAAGGCGCGGGGCGTTTGCCTCCTCTCAGGGGTCATCCCGGCCTCCGAGCGGGAATCCATTGGCAACCTCGCAGCAGAGGCACGAGGCGCATCCCCCCGCTCCGCGTCATCCCAGCCTCCGAAGTTACACCGGCCGGGCGGGGCGCGAGGCGCATCCCCCCTCTCGGACGTCATCCCGGACCTGATCCGGGATCCATTGGCAACCCCGGCAGCTGTGAAGGCTCCAGGCGGTTGCTGAAGACACGCAGAGTTGCGCTGTCGCCGGAAACTGGTCGGAGCGGCTGCCGGCGTACCGGGCCGGCACGCGGCCGCAGCGACCCCCTCGCTTCCGCTCCGGCAACGAATGGGCCCCGGATCTCGCGATGCTCGTCCGGGGTGACGGCCTGAGCATGTGGCGCGGCAGCGGGCCGGCCTCGCTGTTGCCGAGTGACTGCCGGGGGAGCATGTTGTGATCGCTGGAGATTTTGCTAGGCTGCCATCATGCCGTCGCAATGCCGGCAGAGGGATGCGCCAGCGGCGAACGCATCGTGCGGCGCCGTCGACGCGTCCGCCGCGGATATTGCAAGCATCGCCCGTTTCCTCGTTCAGGCCGGCCCTTTCATGACCCAGATCCTTCCCATTGCAGCTCTTCTCGTCGGATCGGCGCTGCTGCTGATCGGCGGCGGGCTGCATGGCCTGCTGCTGCCGCTGCGCGGGTCCTTCGAAGGGTTTTCCGACACCTCGCTCGGCCTGCTCGGCACCGGTTGGGCGATCGGCTATGTCGCCGGCTGCCTGCTGACCCCGGTGATCGTCAAGCGCGTCGGTCATATCCGCTGCTTCGGCGTGTTCTGTTCGCTCGCCTCCATCGTCGTGCTGCTCAACCTGGTGTTCATGACCCCGGCCGCCTGGATCCCGCTCCGGGCTCTTTCCGGGTTCTGCTTCGCGGGTGCCGCCATGGTCGTGGAAAGCTGGCTGAGCGAGCGCGCCAGCCCGTCAACGCGGGGCAGGATCTTCGGCATCTACACGATGATCAATCTCGGCGCGACGATGCTCGGCCAGATGCTGCTGACGCTCGGCGACACGACCGGTTTCCTGTTCTTCGTGTTCGGCGCGATGATCTATTCCATGGCGCTGCTGCCGACCGCGCTGTCGACGGCCGCTGCCCCCCAGCCGCTGTCGCAGGCGCGCCTCGACCTGAGGGCACTGTGGCGCAACTCGCCGGTGGCGGTGATCGGCGTCTTCCTGATCGGCATTTCCAACAGCGCCTTCGGTACGCTCGGCGCCGTCTACGGCCGGCAGGTGGGCCTGTCGGTCTCCTCCATCGCGACGATGATGTCGGTGGCGCTCTTGGCCGGCGCGCTGATCCAGGTGCCGATCGGCATGCTGTCGGACCGGGTCGACCGGCGCCTGGTGCTGGTCGGCATCGCCGGCGCCGGCTGCCTGCTCGGGGCGGCGCTCAGCCTGGGCGGGGCCCTGTCGCCGGTGGTGATCATCGCGCTGGTCGCCGCCTTCGGCGGGATGATCTATTCGATGTATCCGGTGATCGTCGCCCATGCCAACGACCACACGCCGCCGGGTGAATTCCTCAAGACAAGCGGCGGGTTGCTGCTGCTGTTCGGCGCCGGCTCGGTGGTCGGGCCGCTGCTTGCCGCCGTGATGATGACGCTGACGACGCCGCAAGGGCTGTTCGCCGTGACCTCGGCCGCACACGCCTGCCTCATCGCCTTCGCACTGTGGCGGATGACGCAGCGCAGCGCCCTGCCGAGCGAGGACAAGGACGACTTCGTCGCCATGGCCTCGGGCGTGCGCTTCTCCACCCCCGAGACGCTGGCGATGGATCCGCGCGCCGAGGAGGACGAGGCGGAACTGCCGCGCGACGCGGCGTGAGCCGGCCGCTTTGGCCTTGCATGGCCCGCCGGATCATGGCATAGCGAAACCGTCATCAAGAGAAGGGCTGGCGCCCTCGCCAACCTGCCCGACCGGGCAAGGTGGTCTCCCTGACACGAAAGGCCGGAACAAACCGGTCCGCGTTTTGGGGATGTGGCCGCGCAAGCGGCAACGAAACGGTCGTCTGATCCGCGCCAGTCCTCCTCGGGAAACCGATGGAGGATTTTTTATGTCGAACGCTTCACCTCTCGCCTCAGCCGACGCAGCCGGCACTCCGCCGGCCGGCGGCCGGTGTGTGTCCCTCACGCGGATTTCCTTCGCCGAGATGCGGGTGCTGGCGGTTGGCCTGCGGATGCGCGCCCCGGGTTTTGGTCGCTGCGGGCCGGACAGCGACATCCTCGCCGGGGCGGAACGGGCCGACAGGCTGGCGGCCCTGGTGGGGCTGTGGGCCGGAGGGTGCCGGAACGTTGTCGACGAGGTGCTGTTTCGCGACATCGCGGCGCGCTACCCGGAGCTGGCGGGACGGCTCAGGAGCCGCCTGCGTCGCCGCAACGCGGCCGCGCCCTTTGCTCCCTACTCGGGCGGAACCGGGATCGGCCGGCCCTGATCGTCGACGGAGACGAAGGTGAAGGTCGCGTCGGTGACCTTCTCGCGCTCGCCGTGCCGGTGACGCAGCGCCCAGGCCTCGATGCCGATCTTCATCGAGGTGCGCCCGACGCCGATGACGCGGCAATAGACGCAAAGCACGTCGCCCACATGCACCGGGCGGATGAAGGTCATCCGGTCGACGGAGATGGTGACGACGCGCAGCCTTGCCCGCTGGCCGGCGGCGATGCCGCCCGCCAGATCCATCTGCGAAAGAACCCAGCCGCCAAAAATGTCGCCCGCCGCATTGGTGTCGGCGGGCATCGCCATGGTTCTCAGCGTCAGCTCGCCGCTGGGGGTCTCGGTCGCATCGCTCACGGGCGGTCTCCTTGCGCAGGGGAATCGGAAAATCGGTCCGGGAGAAAGCCTAGAGCCATTCCGCCGCGCTGGAAATTGCCCGCCGCCCGCGATTTTTCCAGGCGCGCAACGGAAAACCCCGGCGGGGATGCCCGCCGGGGTTTCGCGTGGGACCATATGGAGCGCTCGCGGCCGCCTCAGGCAGCGGCGACATCGGTCAGGAAGCGGTCGATCTCCTCGCGCAGGGCGTCGGTGTTGCGGCTCATGGCGCCGGACGCATCGAGCACGTTGCCGGCCGCCGACGAGGTGCTTTCCACCGTCGAGGCGAGCAGCTCCATGTTGCGGGTGACCGCGCCGGTGCCTTCCGCCGCCTGCTGCACCGAACGCGAGATGTCGCTCGTCGCGGCGCCCTGCTGTTCGACCGCCGAGGCGATCGAGGCGGTGTAGCCGTTCACTTCCTGCATGATCTGGGCAATCTCGCCGATCGCCGAGACGGCCTCGCCGGTCGAGCCCTGGATCGCCGCGACCTGGGCCCCGATCTCCTCGGTCGCCTTGGACGTCTGGGTCGCCAGTTCCTTGACTTCGGCGGCAACGACGGCAAAGCCGCGCCCGGCCTCGCCGGCCCGCGCCGCCTCGATGGTGGCGTTCAGCGCCAGGAGGTTGGTCTGCTCGGCAATCGCCTGGATCAGCGAGACGACCTCGCCGATCTTGTTGGCGGCGGCCGCAAGGCCTGCAACCTTCTCGTTGGTCGAGTGGGTGCCCTGGGTCGCCTGGTCGACGACCTGGGTGGTCTGGCCGACCTGGCGGGAGATCTCGGCGATGGAGGCGGAAAGTTCCTCGGCCGCGCTCGCCACCGTCTGCACGTTGCCGGTCGCGGCCGAGCTTGCCTGCGAGGTCTCGCTGGCCCGTTCCGCGCTTTCATGGGCGGAGGCGGAGAGCTCTCGCGCTGTCTCGTCGAGACCCGAGGCCGTCTGGCTGACGCTGCCGATAAGGCCGCGCACGGTGTCGCGGAAGCCGCTGATCAGCGCCTCGGTGCGGGCCTGGCGCGCGGCGCGGGCCTGCGCGTCCTCGCCCTGGGCGGCCTCGAGCCGCTGGCGCTCCAGCGCGTTCTCGCGGAAGGTCTCGACCGCGCGCGCCATGTCGCCGATCTCGTCCTTGCGCTCCTCCATGCCGGCATCGACGGAGGTGTCGCCGCCGGCGAGACGGCCCATCACCTCGGTCAGGCGGGCGACGGGACGGGCGAGCGCGCCGGCCCCGAACCAGACGATGCCGACGACGACGACCAGCAGGGCGAGCGCGATGGCAAGCATCGTGTTGCGGGCGCTGGTGGCACCCGCGACCATCGCCGCATAGGGCACATCGACGGCGACATACCAGCGCTCGGCGACACCGGGGAAGGAAACCGGGACAGCGGCGAGGTAACGCTCTCCAACATGGGCGCTCGCCGCGCCGGAGGTGGCCTCGCGCATCAGCTTGAGAAGCTCGGCATCCTCGACCTTCTTGCCGAGCAGCGCGGCATCGGAGGTCGAGACCCACAGGTCGTCACCGCCGACCAGCTTGACCTCGCCCGCGCCGAAGGGCTTCAGGGCCGACATCTTCTCGACGATGGAGGTCAGCGCCAGGTCCGAGGTGGCGATGCCGACGGGCTTGTCGCCCTTGCGCACGATCCAGCTGATGGTGGTCATCAGCACGTCCTTGCCGTCGATCGGATAGGTATAGGGCGGGGTGACCAGCGAACGGTTCTCGCGCACCGGCATGTCGTACCAGCCCTCGGTGCCCGTTTCCTTGGTCATGACGAGCTGCTCGACGGTCACCTTCTTGTCGGCGCCGAAGTAGAAATAGGGGACGAAGCGGCCGTTGGCGTCGGAATACTTGTGGCCGACGAAATCGGCATCGCGCCCGTCCAGCCCGTTCGGCTCGAAGGCCAGCGTCATGCCGACGAGCTGGGGATTGGCCTCCACCGTGCGGATCATCAGGTCGCCGAGCCGGTCGCGGTCGGCCATGCCGCCGGCGAGCAGCCCCTCGACGGCCGCGGCCGCCGTCTGCGCAACGGTGAGCGAGCGCGACACGCCTCCCGACACTTCGCTGGCATAGGCATCGAGCAGGGCGCGCGCCTCGCTCTCGGCCGCCTTCTCGGCCGCCGAGGACATCACCAGCGAGCCGGTCAGGCTGGTGCCGATCATCGAGGCAAAGAACAGCGCTCCGGCGCTGACCAGGAGCTTGTTGCGTATCGACAGGTCGGAAAACCGCATTGCCTAACCTCACTTTGGGGCCCGAACTTTCCCCAAAGCGGTAGCGGATTCGCCTTACCGCGGACTTAACCCTCGGCATTTGTTGCAGGATCAGGAAACAAAAACGGCGGCAGTCCTTTTCGACGCTGCGTCAGCGTCATTGAAAATTCATCAAAGCGCCGAGGCGCGGCGCAGCCAGTCGGGGTTTTCCAGGCAGTAATAGCCGGATATGCGGCTGATCGTTCCGGCGCGTTTCCAGTCGTTGAGCACACGGCTGACGTTTTCGCGCGCCGCGCCGGCCATGTTGGCGATATCCGCCTGGGAGAGCTTGTAGTGGATCAGGATGCGGTCCTTGTCGACCGGCTTTCCGAACGTGTCGGCAAGCTGCAGCAGGGTCTGCGCGACGCGGCCCGGCAGCGGCAGGAAGGAGCGCGCGGCAAGCACGTCGTTGGCCTGGCGCAGCCGCTTGCCGACGATGGAAAGCATGTGCCGGTAAAGCGCCGGGTTCTCGTCGGCGAAGCGCTCGAAGGCATACTTGTCGATAAAGGCGAGGCGCGAGGGCTTCAGCGCGGTGACGGTGGCCGAGCGGGCCCGCCCGTCGAGAAGCGCCAGTTCGCCGACAATCGAACCGGGCCCGAGCACGGCGAGCAACTGCTCGTCGCCCTCGACGCTGACGATGGAGACCTTCAGCGAGCCTTCCAGGATGGCGTAGCAGCCGTTGCCGGGGTCGCCGGCCTCGAACAGGATCGCACCGGGTTTCACCGACATCGGCCTCGCCAGGGCGGAGAGCCCGGCGGCCAGCTCGGTGTCCAGGCCTTCCATGGAAAAGCTGTTTTCCAGGAATGTCTTGATTTCCAGCATCAGTTCCGCCTCGATCTGTCGTCTTCAAAGGACGCGATTATCGGGACCCGGGCATGAATGCCGCATGAACTGGAAACGGACCCCGCACGACTGCCCCGTCGTGCCGGGCCGGCAGGCCCCGCCCCATATTAGGGCGGTTTCGCCCCCAGCAAAGCGGATTGTGTGACCGCCATCACTGTAAGCGGCCCGCATCACCCCCATATTACAATTATCAAACGCCGCTTCTTCCTGACCTCGCGGTGTTCCTCCCCCCGAAAAACCGGCCCCCCATCCCCGCGGGGGGCCGGTTTTCGCGTTTGAGGGGATGGCGGATGCCGGCAGGTCATCGATCTTGTCAATCTTTGTTGACAAGCCCGACATTGTCAACCAATGTTGACAAATGGACAAACCGAGCGTGCTGCCCGACCCCGATGAACCGGACAAGGCACTGGCCGCCGTCGTCGCCCTGCGGGATCTGGCGGACAGGCTGGAGCGGCAGGCGGTGGCCTCGGCGCTGCGACAGGGCTGGTCCTGGGCGAGAATTGCCCAGGCGCTGGGGGTGACGAGGCAGGCCGCGCACAAGCGGCTGTCGGGGACAGTCGCGGACGAGGACCACCGATAGGAGACAGCGATGTTTGGCGGCATCAGGAAGCGACTGGAAAGCATGCGCGCGATCAGGATGCTTTGCCGGCAGGCGGAGCTGCATGCCCGACGCGACGCGAAGACGGAGCCGGGCGCGGAGCATTTCATGCTGGCCGCCCTCGACCTGCCGGACGGCACCGCCCGGGCGGCCTTCGCACAGGTCGGCGCGAATGCCTCGTCCTTCGGGGACGCGATCGCGCACCAGTATGACGAGGCGCTGCGTCATATCGGCATCGAGCCACCGACGGTTCCCCGGCACGGCCCGCGCGGGGATGCCGGCAGCGCCGGTGGCGGCCTCTATCATACCTCCGCATCCGGCGGGCAGGTGATGCGGGCGCTGACCGCCGGCCGCAAGGATCACGTCCCGCTGGTGGGGGCTCATGTCGTCGCTGTCGTGGCCGACATGGAACAGGGTGTCGCCGCGCGGGCGCTCGAGGCGATGGGAGTGGACCGCGGCGCGCTGAAGCGGGCGGCGGAGGGTGCCGCGCGGGCCTGAGACCGGCCGCACGCGTCCGCTCCAACACGGCCTGCCGAGGCCGAACGCCAGTAGAGAAAACGTCAGTAGAGAAAGATGTCCTTTTCCATCAGGAGCAGCGGAAAGGTGCTGCCCCTGAGAAAGGCGTACTGGGCGCTGCGCGTGTCGAGCCTTGCGCGCGGTTCGGCGCGCCGCAAGCGGTCGTCGACCTCGCCCGGCTGGCAGAAGACAACGGTGCGGTCGGAGAGCCCGTCGAGCCGGCGGCGCACATGATGGACATGGTCCGCCTCCTCGACGGTGGCGGGAAAGGCCGGGCCGCGCTGCAGCACGCGCAGGCCGCACTCGCCGGCCAGGCGCGCGAAACGCCGGGCCGCGCGCGGCTCCAGCTGCGGCATGACCACGCGCGGCGGCCAGCGGCGCAGGCCCGCCTGCTTCAGCACCACACGGGCCAGCGCCGGCACGGCAAGCAGGTCGTCCGTGACGTGGAGGAAGTCGGCCGGGCGCTGGTAGAACTCCTCGAAACAGGCGAATTGCGCCTCGACCTCGTCGGCGATCATCTCGTCCGGCAGCAGCCGCAGGGCGCCGCGAAAGCGCCACCAGCGGGGCCCGGGGAAGGCGTCGCCAAACTGGCCGCGCCCGCGCACGGAAAGCGGCTGGTGCGGCTGGGTGAGCGCCAGCGTCAGCCCGACCAGGGTGCGGTGGCGGACGCTGTCGACGGCATCGCGCAGCGGCAGGTATTCGCGCGACCACAGGTCCGACACGACGAGGCAACCGACGGCGGAGAGTGCGCCGGCCCCGATCAATTCGCGCAGGGCCCGGTCGACGCCGAAGGCGAGGCCGTAATCGGCGGAGGTCAGCAGGATCCGTTTCATCGCCCGATTCTATGCAGCGTGCCGGCCCTCGGCGCCACCCTCTTTTTTGCGCCGCCCCGGGGAAGGGGCCAGGGGAGAGTTCAGGGGAGAGCTCAGGGGAGCGGATAGACGGGATCGAGCGGGCCTGGCCTGCGCGGGTCCGAGATCGCGTAGACGACGAGGGTCTCGAGCGGCACGCCCCTGACCCGCCGGGTCAGCTCGGCGACGCGCGCGACAGTGGCGAAGCGGGCCGAGAGCCCGTCCGTGCCAGGGTCGCGCCGCTCCTCGACGACGAAGAGCGCGGGCCGCGCAAGCACCGCCGGGTCGGGATCGGGGCGCATCGCGTAGCGAATGCGCTCGGTAAGCTGCTCGACCGGCAACTGGCGGTCGAGCTGGAAGGCAAGCTGTGCGCTGAGCCCGTAGCCATAGGTGGCGATCCAGCGGGCATCGTGCGCGCCGGCGAGCGCGACAAGCTCCTTGCGGATCTCCTCCCAGCCCCGGGTCTGGAAGGTCGGGTCCTTGCGGGCAAGCGCGCCGGTGAAGGGCGTCACCGCATGGGCGTAGACCAGGAGCGAGACGGCAAGGCCGAGCACGATGGCGGTCCCGGCAAGGGCGCGCCAGAACCGGGCGGCTGCGGCCGGGGGATCGGCGGCGACGATCGCCGCCATCAAGGCCAGCGCCGGAAACAGCGGCGCCGGCCAGTTGCCCTGGACGCGCGAATGGAGCGAATGGGCGAGCAGGTAGAGAAAGAAGGGCAGGCTCGTCCACAGCAGCAGGCCGGCGGCGGGTTCGCCGCGAAAGGCGCCGCGCACGACGCGCACGAGGCCGATGCCGGCGAGCAGCGCGATCAGCGGGTTGAGCAGGCCGATGACGGCGCCGAGGAACTCCGGCAGATAGCGCGAGGACCAGCCGTCCGGCACGGCGCGGCCGAACTGCTTGGCGAAGGAGGCCCATTCATGGGCAGCGTTCCAGGAGACGACCGGCACGACGAGCGCCAGCGCGATCAGCCCGCCCGCCCAGAGCTGCCAGCTCCGCCACCAGCGCCGGGCTTGCGGCACCAGCACGAGGAACGCGACGATGCCGGCGCCGAGGAAGAGAACGGAATACTTTGCATTGA
The DNA here is from genome assembly GCF_965276915.1 of Stappia sp. Lineage (GTDB taxonomy): Bacteria > Pseudomonadota > Alphaproteobacteria > Rhizobiales > Stappiaceae > Stappia. Next base: position 1,723,323 of record NZ_OZ255709.1, on the reverse strand, counting down.
GGCCGAGGCCGGCGAAGAGCCCGATGGCCAGCCACCACCACGGATTGCGGCCGCTCGTCAGCTCCGCCAGCGCCCAGACGGCCAGTCCCCAGAACAGCACGGAAGGGGCGTCGGGCGTGGCGATCAGGCCGCCGATGCCGACCAGCAGCGTCGCGTTGAGAAAGAGCACGGCGTATCCGGCGACACGCGGCCCGTAGAGCAGGAAGCCGGTGCGCCACAGCGCGGCCGAACCCAGGATGCCGGAAAGGACGGCGAGAAGCCGCAGGCCGAGCGCGGTGTCGCCGGCGATCCACTGACCCAGATGGACGAACCAGCCGATCATCGGCGGATGGTCGTAGTAGCCGGTCGCCGGATAAAGCCCCCAGAGCCGGTAATAGGCCTCGTCCTCGGCAAGGCCCGACTGCGCCGCGACGACGAGGCGCAGGCCTGTCAGCGCGCAAACGAGCAGGACAAGGAAGAAAGGCCGCAGCCAGAAGGGCAGCGGCGCGCGGTCGCGCGGCATGCTCACGATCGCGTCCCCGCAGTCGGCGCGCTCACGCCTTCCGCCATGTCAGCACCGAGCTTGCCGCGTAGTTCCACACCGCGCCCATCACCGCGCCGGCGGCGCCCGCCAGCCCGATCAGGATGCGTCCGGCATCTTCCTGGTAGACCAGCGAGGCGACGCCGACATTGGCGATGACGCCGAAACCGCAGACCAGGTAGAAGGTCAGCAACCCGCGCAGCGCGGCCAGGCCCCTGAGCCGCCGGTCGCGATAGGTCAGGCGGTTGTTGAGCCAGAAATTGGTGGTCATGGCGACGAAGGTCGCCGCCGTTTGCGCCAGCTGGAAGGACATGCCCTCAAGCTCGATCAGCGCGAACAGCGCCGCCATGTGGACGATGACGCCGGAGGCTCCGACCATCATGAACATGAGGAAGCGCACGGACACGACGTCGCCGACGAATTTTGACAAGAGAAGCCCCAGGAAATCGAGCGCGACCAGCGTGTCGAGCTTGCTCTGCCCGTGCAGCCTTTCGCGGAAGACGAAGGGAAGCTCGACGATGCGCAGGCTGCCGCGCGCGGTCGCGACGATGTCGAGCAGGATCTTGAACCCTTGCGAGGAAAGACCGGGCGCCAGCCGTTCCACCTCGGAGCGGCGGATCATGAAGAAGCCGCTCATCGGGTCGGAGAGGGTGACGCCGAGGAGCAGCCGGGCGAGCCGGTTGGCGAGCCCCGAACCGGAGGCGCGCACGGAGGAAAGACCCGACCCGACATCGCCGCCCTCCACGTGGCGGCTGGCGACCGCAAGGTCGGCGGCGCCGTTGGAAAGCGCCGCCAGCATCTTCGGCAGCAGGGTCTCGTCATGCTGCAGGTCGGCATCCATCACCGCGACATAGTCGGCGGAGGAGGCGAGCATTCCCTCGATGCAGGCGCCCGAAAGGCCGCGCCGGCCGACCCGGCGGATGACGCGCACGCGCGGATCGCGCGCGGCGATGGCACGCGCGGCCTCCGCCGTTCCGTCGGGCGAATTGTCGTCGACGACGATGGCCTCCCAGGCGATGCCGGCAAGCACGGTGTCGAGCCGGTCGATCAGGACCGGCAGGTTGTCGCGCTCGTTGAAGGTCGGCAGCACGACCGAAAGCCGCGCCGTTGCGGGGCGCGCCGCGCCGTCAGGCTCACTCGTCTGCGATACGCCGTCGACCGGCATGGGAACTCCGAACATTGAGGAACCGAACGCTTTCGTGAAGCCGCGCACGGCCATCTGGCCGGCTGCGGCAGGATCGCGCGGGACCATAGTCCGAACGCCCCCGATTGCAAGCCTGCATGCTGATGCACCGGCTTGAGGGTTAAGCGCGGAGGGCGAAGGGAGGGACGCAGGGAGAGGCGGTGGCAGGAGAGGCGGCCGGGATCGCGGGCGGGCGCCGGCCGGTCTGACCCCCTGACGGCGCGGGGCTCGCCGTCCGCCGCAACCGATGGGAACCGACATGCCGGCCGGGGTCGCCAACGGGTCCCTGCCCTGCGCTTCGCTTCGGCCGGGATGACGTTTGTGGGGAGGCAAGTGCAGAAGGTCGACGGCGACCTCGGCAGCGTGGAGGGATGATCGCCGAGTGGGAGGCATGCGCCGGTGCGCGCAGACCCTGCGGCAATGCTCCCGCCCCCTGCCCTCTCGCCGCCCAAATGCCTGTTGCCGCTTGCATATCCTGTGCAAGATGCGCCACTCTCGGAGAAAGGATCAGGACGGCGCCCCCCAGTGCCGGATCGTCCGCCGGGCGGCACCGGGCCGCCCTTGCCGCCGGGCATCCCCTGTCCGGCCGGGTCCGGAGCGCCGGACATTTCAAACAGACGGGAGAGAGACGAATGGCGAATGGCGAGATCACCAGCCTTGGCGCGCGGGCCCTGTCGCGGGCGATCCACGAGCGGCAGGTGTCGGCACGCGAGGTGATGGAGGCGACGCTTGCCCGCATCGCAAAGGTCAATCCGAAGATCAACGCCATCGTCTCGCTGCGCGAGGGGGACGCGCTGCTCGCCGAGGCGGACGCGGCCGATACGGAGCTTGCCGCGGGGCGCTCGCGCGGGGTCCTGCACGGCATTCCCCAGGCGATCAAGGACCTCGCCATGACCGCCGGCCTGCCCACCACCATGGGCTCGCCGGTCTTTGCCCGCCAGGTGCCGGAGGAAGACAGCATCCATGTCGCCCGGGTGCGGGCGGCCGGCGCCATCATCATCGGCAAGACCAATGTGCCGGAATTCGGCCTTGGCTCGCATACCTACAACCCGCTTTTCGGGGCGACGCTCAACCCTTACGACCGGACAAAGAGCGCCGGCGGATCGAGTGGCGGTGCGGCGGCGGCACTGGCCACCCGCATGCTTTGCGTTGCCGATGGCAGCGACATGATGGGCTCGCTGCGCAATCCCGCCGCCTTCTGCAACGTGATGGGTCTTCGCCCCAGCTACGGCCGGGTTCCGGCCGGCCCCGCGCCTGAGGTCTTCTTCGACACGATGGCAACCGACGGACCGATGGCACGCAGCGCCGACGACCTGGCGCTGCTTCTTTCCGTGCAGGCCGGTTACGACCCGCGCGCGCCGCAATCGCTTGCCGGCGACGGATCGGAATTCGCAGCCGAGCTGGCCGACGATGTCGCCGGCACGCGCATCGGCTGGCTCGGCGACCTCAGTGGCCACCTGCCCTGCGAACCCGGTATCCTGGAGCTCACCCGCGCCGCCCTCGACGCCTTCGCCGGGCGCGGCTGCACGGTCGGGGAGGCGGAGCCTGCCTTCGAGGCGGAGCGCGTCTTCCAGGCCTGGATCGACCTTCGGAGCTGGCGTGTCGCGGGCAAGCTCGGCCCGCTCTACGATGCGTCGGCGACCCGCGACAAGCTGAAGCCGGCAGCGATCTGGGAGATCGAGCGCGGGCGGGCCTTGCCGCTTGCGCGCATCGAGGAGGCAAGCGCGGTGCGCAGCGCCTTTTACCGGGCGATGCTGCGCCTGTTCGACCGTTTCGACGCGCTGGTCATGCCGAGTGCCCAGATCTTCCCCTTCGACGTCACGCTCGACTGGCCGGCGGAAGTCGCGGGCCGGCCGATGGACACCTATCACCGCTGGATGGAGACCGTCGTCCCGGCAAGCCTGCTCGGGCTTCCCGCCATCTCGCTGCCAGCCGGCTTTTCACCCAGTGGCCTTCCGGCCGGCTTCCAGCTCATCGGACGGCCGCGCGACGATCTCGGCGTGCTGCGCCTCGCCAAGGCCTATGAGCGCGGGACGGACTGGCTCACCCGCACTCCGGAGTTATGAGGTTCCGAGGTTCTGAGGTTCTGAGGGACAGGAGAACGACCGCCGCGCTTCCCGGAGAGATCCCGCGAAGGACAAAGGAGACCGCTCCGGGGGAGGAGCGATCTCCTTGACGGGTGGCCGATCGGGGTGGACCTCCCGCAGAACCGGCGGCGATGCTCGACGGCGGATCGGGAACGGCCGTCGCGCCGCCTGTTCCGTTCCGGTCTACGCTGCACGCCCCCGGCCCGGATCACAGATGCCGGTCCGGCGGCCTCGGGTGCTGCGCAGGACGACAAAAGAATGCGACTTTTTCGAACAATTTCGCGCAGAAACTTGCACAAAATTGTTCGAACTTGTCGAAATTGAACAAAGTGAGAAAACCCGGTGCCGGCGCTTCCTGGTCCGGCCAGGCGTTCCCCTGTCCCCGCCGGGCCGCGTGGACAGGCGGGGTGAACATGCCCCGGACCGGATCGCTCAGTCGCGGCGGTCGGCGTAGGCCGCTTCTTCCTCGTAATAGGCATCGAAACCGACGGCCTTGCGCAGATCGGCGAAATCGAGCAGCGCAGCATCCGGATGGCCACCCGCCTTCATCACCGCAAGCGCCTCCTGCATGGCACGGGTCATGGCCGAGAGCAGCGTCAGGGGATAGGCGGCAAGGCGGTAGCCGATGCGCTGAAGCTCGGCATGCGGCAGCATCGGCGTCGCGCCGCCCTCGACCAGGTTCGCCATGTGGACGCCCGGCACTTCGCGGCAAATTGTCTCCATCTCTTCAATGCTTTGCGGCGCCTCGACAAAAAGCATGTCGGCCCCCGCGTCGCGGAACGCGCGGGCCCGCTCCAGCGCCTCGTCGAGCCCGTGGCCATGGCGCGCATCGGTGCGGGCGAGGATAAGGATGTCGGCGCCCTCCTCGCGCGCGTCGACCGCCGCCTTGATGCGGTTCACCGCCTCGGTGCGGTCGACCACCAGCTTGCCGCGGGTGTGGCCGCAGCGCTTTGGCGCCACCTGGTCCTCGATCATCACCGCCGCCAGCCCGGCCTGCGCGTATCCCCGCACGGTGCGCTTCACGTTCAGCGCGTTTCCGTAGCCCGTGTCGCCGTCGCCGATCACCAATGCCCGCGTCGCGGCGGCGACATTGCGGGCCGTGTCCGCCATCTCGCCATAGGAAATGAGGCCCGTGTCGGGCTGGCCGATGCGGGTGGCGGAAACCGCGAAGCCCGACATGAAGGTCACGTCGAAACCGGCGTCGCCGATCAGGCGGGCCGAAAGGCCGTCGAAACAGCAGGGCATGACGGTGAAAGGAGTGGCGGCGAGATGGGCGCGCAGCCGTGCGGCGGGTGAGGACATTGTTTCCTGCCTTTGTTCTGCCTGGCGGCCGGCCCCGCGAACGCGGGCCGGCAAGATCTTGGTTTCAAAGGACCGAGTGCCTCCGGCGATGGGCCGAAGGCTCGCCGGTCGCTACAGCTTGAAGGGGATGTAGAGCACCAGGTCGGTCCACCAGAAGATCAGCAGGACACTGGCCAGCATGATCGCCAGGAACGGCCAGACGCCGGTCGAGACCTCGCCCATCGTCGCCTTTCCGACCGCCTGTATGACATAAAGGTTCAATCCCACGGGCGGCGTGATCAGCGCGCACTCGACCATGATGACGAAGAAGACGCCGAACCAGATCGGGTCGATCCCGAGAGCGAAGAGCGCCCCGGAAAGCACGGGGACCATGATCAGCATCATGGAGAGCGCCTCGAGGAACAGGCCCATGACGAGAAGCACCAGCGCGACGACGAGGATGAACATGCCGGCGGTGGAGATATGCTCCGACAGGAACATCGAGATGTCCTGCGGAATCCGGTAGAGCGTGATCGCCTTGCCGAACACCTTGGCACCGCACACGATCAACAGGATCGCCACCGTGGTGGTCATGGACTCGGCCACCGCATCGCGCAGCTTCGGCCAGTCGAGCGTTCTCAGGATGAGACCGACGACGATCAGCGAGCCGAGGAAACCGACGGCGGCGGCCTCCGTCGGCGTGAAGATGCCGGCATAGATGCCGACGATGACAAGCGTGGCCAGCAGCACCGTCGGAAAGGCCCTGATGGCGGTCGACCGGCGCTCGCCCCAGGTCGCCTTGGGGCTTGGCTGGTAGTCGGCGGCGAAGCTTGCGTAAAGCACCGACCAGGCGATGAAAAGCGCCATCAGCATCAGGCCGGGGCCAATGCCGGCGAGGAACAGCGCGATGATCGATTCCTCGGTGATGACGCCGTAGACGATCATCGGGATCGAGGGAGGGATAAGGATGCCGAGCGTGCCGCCGGCGGCAAGCAGGCCGAGCACGAAGCGGCGGGGATAGCCGCGTGCCGTCATCTCGGGAATCGCGACCGTGCCGATGGTCGCGGCGGTGGCAACCGAGGACCCGGAGATCGCGGCGAAGATGCCGCAGGAGAGGATGGTGGCGATGGCCAGTCCGCCCGGCCAGTGGCCGACCCAGGCCTGGACGGCGGCGAAAAGATCGCGGCCGACACCGCCCTTGAGCAGCACGTTGGACATCAGCAGGAACAGCGGCACGGCGATCAGCACGAAACTGTCAGCGGCCGAAAGCAGCCCCTGCGGCACCATCAGCGGTGACAGTCCGCCGAAATAGAGCAGGCCGAGGCCGAGGCCGGCAAGCGTGAAGGCGACCGGGATGCCGGCCAGGAGCAGGGCGAAAAGCGCCAGCAGAATCAGGATGGTGGTCATGTCGCCTCAATGCTCCAGCGGCGCGCGCGGCGTGTCATCGGGTCCGTTCAGCGCCACCCGCAGCGCCTCGACGAGCGCTTGCAGGGCAAGCAGGGCGAAACAGGCGGGGAGCGACGCCTGCGCCCACCAGGCCGGCAGGTCCAGCATCGAGCCGGTGGTGCGCCCGCGGGTCAGGGAATCGCCCGCGATGCCGCCGCCATAGATGACGATGAAGAGGGCCAGCGCCGCCACGAAGAGCAGGGCGAAAACCTCCTGCGCCTGACGCAGACGTGGCGGCAGGTGGTCGGTGACCAGGGTGATCACGATGTGCTGGCGCCGATGCACCAGGATCGCGGCGCCGCCGAACGTCGCCCAGACAAGGAACATGCGCGACAGCTCTTCCGCCCAGATCGTCGGGGCGATGAAGACATAGCGCATGACGACCTCGTAGCAGAGCATCAAGGCGATCGCGAAATAGGCCCAGCCGGCGACGGTCCCGGCGAAGCGGGACACGCGGTCGATCATACGCAGCATCGGCGTCATCCGTGCATGTTGACTAACGGGAGAAACCGGGGCGACGGCTGCCGCCCCGGTGGTATGCGGCGAGATGCGTGCTCAGTTTCCGAGCGCGCGGGCGGCGGCGAGAACCTTGGCCCCCAGATCGCCGGAATCGGCGAGAAACTGGTCGTAGACCGGCTGCGCGGCTTCCATCCAGGCGGCGACTTCGGCATCGCTGAGCTCATAGACGGTCATGCCGTTTTCGCGGGCCGCTTCATAGGCTGCGGTCTCGATACCGGTCATGCGGTCGCGCACGTCGTTCTCGGCGAAAACGGCAGCTTCCGTGATCCACGCGCGCTTCTGGTCGGACAGGCCCTGCCAGAACTGCTCGTTGACGACGACGATGAACTCGATGTCGGCATTGTTGGTGACGGTGATCGTGTCCATCACCTCCCACAGGCGGCGGCTCTTGACGCCGGAGACGCCGGTCATGCCGACATCGACGGTGCCGCGCTGGTAGGCGATGTACTGCTCGGAGCCGGAGACCAGCGTCGGCGCGCCGCCGGCGGCCTTGATCCATTCGCCGAGCGTCTTGCCGAAGACGCGGACCTTTTTGCCGACGACATCGGCCGGGGTCTTGATCGGGCCGCCATTGGACAGCAGCACCGAACCGCCATAGGCCTGCCACCAGACCACGCGCGCGCCGGTTTCCAGGATCGCCTCGTCAAGCGGTCCGCGCACCGGGCTGCCCGGAGCCACGGCCTTGCGCACCAGCTCCTCGCTGTTCAGCAGGAAGGGCATGTAGAAGACGTCCACCGCCGGCACGTCGCCGACATAGCGGGTGAGCGAGGCAACGCCCATCTCGATGGACCCGGAACCGACGGCCTGCGGAACCTCGTTGTCCTTGTAGAGCTGTGCCGAATCGTAGATCTCGACGGCGATCTCGCCCTTGGAGATTTCCTCGACCTTCTGCTTGAAGAGCGACAGGTTCTCGCCGAGATGGCTCTTGAGCGGCAGCTGCAAGGTGATGCGCAGCGTCGTCGTCTCGGCCCAGGCCGCCGACACGGTCAATGCGAGGCCGGCGGCGAGGCCGACGGCGAAACGAGCGAGTTTCATAACATTCCTCCCTTCGGGCGCCCAAAATGCGCACCCGGATGCGGCACCTTGTGGCAGCCGCTGTTTTATGTTCAGGCGCGCGGAATCCGGCGCGTGCCGCTCTCCCCGCCCCGTTTCGGTCCCAGGACCCTAGGCCGCATGAGTAACCTCATACCGGTCGCCGATCCTACACGATTTGCCGGACCCGAGCACAATTTCGAATCGTGTCCACAACAACTGGCGCGCCCCACGCCTCCAGCCGCGAAAGCTCGGCAAATACAACAGTAGCTAAGCGCATGCATCGCTTCCGCGCAACTACGGAAATCGACTGAATACAATCGCTGGTTTTATTTTGGGCGGACAAATTCCGAACGTTGTTGCTCCGCCTGCACACGTATGCAGCATCCATCGAGGTGATCGTTGACGAGGCCCATCGCCTGCATGAACGCATAAACGGTGGTCGGCCCGACGAAACTCCAGCCGCGCTTCTTCAAATCGCGCGACAAAGCCTTGGACGCCGGGGTCTGTGCAAGCACCGACAAGGAGGCGTGATCGAAGCGCTCGGGCCGCTCGGAGGGATCCGGCTCGAAACTCCAGAAATAGGCGGCGAGCGATCCTCGCTCGGCAGCGAGATCACAGGCGCGCCGCGCGTTGTTGATGGTGGAGACGATCTTGCCGCGATGGCGCACGATGCCGGCATCGCCAAGCAACCGCTCGATGTCGGCATCGCCAAACCTTGCCACGGCCTCCGGATCGAAACCGGCGAAGGCCTTGCGGAAGTTCTCGCGCTTGCGCAGGATCGTCAGCCAGGACAGGCCGGACTGGAAACCCTCAAGGCAGATCTTCTCGAACAGGCGCCGGTCGTCGGCAACGGGCCGGCCCCATTCGTTGTCGTGATAATGCAGGTAGTCGGGCTTGTTGCCGTGCCACCAGCAACGCGTGGCGCCGTCCTCGCCGACCATCAGCCCCGCCGCCGGTTCCCCGTGTTCCTCGCTCAATGTCAGCCTCCATGCCCGCCCCGGCCGGCGGCCGGGTGTATTGTTCACTCTTTGTTCGGAATAGCGAATTCGGCGCCGCCTGGCAAGCCGGCCCGCAAGGGGCCGGCAACCGGACACGCGCCACGCCTTGCGAGCACCGTTCACGAAGGCCCGTTCCGGCCGGTTTCCCGGCGCGGATGGTCGTAACAACAGGTGGACGGACTGCGGGGAAAAGAGTTCAGGCGAAGAGCGCGTCGATATCGTCCTGGCTGGCGACACCTTCGTCAATGTCGAGTGCCGGACCGTTGAGAAGTGCGGCATCGCCCTCGCGCTGCGGCCGGCCTTCCGGCTCGATCGCCTTGAACGTCTCGATGCCGCCCCAGATGTCCATCATCCGGATGATGCGGTCCTCGATGAAGCGCAGCGTTCCGATCACCTTGGTGATGCGCTGGCCGGTCAGGTCCTGGAAGTTACAGGATTCGAAGATCTGGACGACCTTCTCCTGGATATCGTTGGCAAGCTCGGCGTCCTGGCCGGAGAGCCGCGCGCTCAGCGTGTTGGCGGTCTCGTCGATGAATTCCGCCGCCGATAGAATGCCTTCCGTCGCGCCCTCGGTGCCGCTGACGACCGCGTCAAGCTCGTTGGTCACCCGCGTCATGTCCTGGCTCTCGGAGCCGGCCGTGTTGTGCAGGGTCGCGATCTCGCGCTTGGTCTTGGCGATGGCCTCGTAGATCGAGTCGAGCTCGGCCTTCAGCTTCACCGCCTCGCCCAGCTCCTGCTTGAATTTCTCAAGCACCTGGTCGCCGACCTCCTCGGCCGGACGGATCAACGCCTTGAGCGAGGCGATCTCCGCCATGAGCTCCTGGTGCCGGTAGTCGGAACCCGCCGCGGAGGGGGAGGTCTTGACGCCCGACTGCTGCAAAAGGCTTTCGGCTCTAAAGGCTCTTCTCGTCGCCATCATGGTCGGCTTCGTCTCCACATCTCGGACCAGGTGCTGTCTCGGGTGCAGGACAATCTATACAAGTCGAGTTTTAAGGAATTGTTCCTCCAGCAGATCCTTTGCCGGGGCACGTGCCCGAAAGGCCACGGGTTCCGCCGAAGTGGCGGGCGGGCGTGATTTTGCTTTCCGCACGGCTCTCCGGTTTTGTATGGTTGCCGCTGGCGGTCGACGCTCGCCGTCCCCAAACAGAGAGCCGGAACCCGCTCGTGCGCCGACCGATACCGACATTTGTCGTCCTGATCTTCTGTGCCCTGCTCACCGGAGCCGGCCTGCAGGGCAGCGCGCGTGCGAATCCCTATACGTTCTCCACCGAGGAACTGGTCGACGGGTTCATGAAGACCGTCTTCGGCCTCGAGTACCGGTCGTGGAGCTGGCAGCCCTATCTGGTCAAGAAATATGCCGGCCCGGTGCGCTTCTACGTGCACAACATGGCGCGCAAGAACCGCAAGCCGACCGTCTACCGGTTCATCGACCAGATCGGCGCCAGCATTCGCGGGCTGGCGACCGCGATCGTTGCGAGCCCGGCGGATGCGAATTTTCACGTCTATGTGGTCGATCGCAGCCAGTATCGCGACATCGTCCAGCGGCACATCTACAAGGACCCGAACGCCGACGTTCCCGGCCGCTGCCTCGTGCGGGTGGTCTCCGACAGCCGCGGCATTTCGCAATCGGCGGCGGTGATCGTCTCCGACGAGGGCGACTTCCTGTTCCGGCGCTGCCTGGTGGAAGAGCTGCTGCAGGGGCTCGGACCGATGAACGACGATCCCTCGCTGTCTCATTCGGTCTTCAACGACCGGTCCAGGCACAGCCGCTTCACCTCCTTCGACCGGCTGATCCTCAACATGCTCTATCACCCGCGTATCAAGCCGGGCATGCGCCCCTCGCAGGTCGAGCCGCTGCTGCCCTCGATCGTCCGCGAAGTGCGGCCGCTGGTGAACTGAGGCGTCCGGCCGTTAACCGGCGGGCACCGGCGATTCAGGACTTGTTGACCACGTCCCTCAACGGTGCGCTAACCACGCCGCGCGATTCCTTGCGGACTTGCGTCAAGGTTTACGATTGACTGCCCGCAACCGGATAATCTTTCGACCCATGTGCCGTTGCCTCGGTCCGGACCCCTCCGGCACCGCCCGTTCCGGCGCATGGACCCGTGTACCGACGAAGAGGTTGCGAGTACGTCGATGCAACGAACATCAAAGCTACTTGCCGCGCTGGCGTGGATCGGCGCCTGCGCGCTGTCGCCGGCCCAGGCCGATTACCGCAGCGGCGCCAGCGCGCCGCCGCTTCTGCTCAGCCCGGACCTTACCGAACCCTGGGTGCTGCAGTTGCAGCCACACCGGCGCAGCCTGCGCGCGCAGGTGACCAGCCGTCCGGCCGCGCGCGTGCGCCCGCCTGTGCAGATGCAGCCGCAGCGGGTGCGCCACATGGGCGTTGCTCCGGCCGCACCGGCACGCCAGCGGCCGCAGCGCACGGTCGATCCCCGTTTCCTGCCGACCACGGTTGCCTATGACGGCAAGCACGCGCCGGGAACGATCGTCATCGATACCAATGAGCGCTATCTCTATCTGGTGGAAAAGGGCGGTTTCGCGCGGCGCTACGGCGTCGGCGTCGGGCGGCCCGGCTTCGAATGGGCCGGCACCCACAAGGTGACCCGCAAGGCGGAATGGCCCGACTGGCGGCCGCCGTCGGAAATGCGCCAGCGCCAGCCCAGCCTGCCGAGCTTCATGCCCGGCGGACCGAAGAACCCGCTGGGCGCACGCGCCCTCTACCTGGGCTCGACGCTCTACCGCATTCATGGCTCGAACGAGCCGTGGACGATCGGCAAGGCCGTCTCCTCCGGCTGCATCCGGATGCGCAACGAGGACGTGATCGACCTTTACCAGCGCGTGCCGGTCGGGGCCAAGGTCCAGGTGATCTGAAGGCTGCGCAGCAGCGGCGTTCAAGGCGAAAAAGCAAAAGCCCCGCGGCGGCCTCGCCGCGGGGCTTTTGCATTTGTCATGACGGCCGGTCGGTCGATCCGTGCAAGGCGGGCGTCACTCGGCGGGCGTCACTCGGCCGCCTCCACGGCGCGCGCGGCCAGCGCGGTCTCGCGCAGGGCGAGCGGCACCGGTCCGCCATAGGCCCAGTCGAGCAGCTCCGCCGTATGGACGATCGGCAGGCCGGTGCCGCCGCCGATCTGGGTCATGCAGCCGATATTGCCGGTGGCGACGAGGTCCGGCGCCGTCTTCTCGATATTGGCGACCTTGCGGTCGCGCAGGCGGCGGGCGAGATCCGGCTGCAGGATGTTGTAGGTGCCGGCGGAGCCGCAGCACAGATGCCCCTCGGGCACGTCGCGCACGGTGAAGCCGGCCGCCTTCAAGAGGTCCTTCGGCTGGCGTGTGATCTTCTGGCCGTGCTGCATGGAGCAGGCGGAGTGATAGGCAACGACAAGCCCGCCCGGCCGCTCCGGCGCGCCGAGCTCCAGGGTCGGCAGGAACTCGCTGATATCCTTGGCCAGTTCGGATACGCGCGCGGCCTTTTCGGCATACGCTGGATCGCCGCGCAGCATGAAGCCGTAATCCTTGATCGTGGTGCCGCAACCGGACGCGGTAATCACGATGGCGTCGAGCCCCCCGCCCTCGATTTCGCGCCACCAGGCATCGACATTGCGGCGGGCGTCGGTGAGCGCCCGCTCCTCCTTGCCCATGTGATGGACGAGCGCGCCGCAGCAGCCCTCCCCTTCCGGCAGCACCACATCGATGCCGGCACGGGTGAGCAGGCGGATTGCCGCCTCGTTGATCTGCGGCGCCAGAACCGGCTGGGCACAGCCGGACAGCATGGCGACGCGGCCGCGGCGCGCCGTGGTGGCCGGAAAACTCCCCGGACCTTCCATCGCTGAACGAAGCGGTGCGCGCGCGGGCGCCAGTTCCAGCATGGCGCCAAGCGGCTTCAGCGGGCCTCCGAGCGTCTTCAGCAGTCCGGCGAAGGGCCGGGCGAAGAAAGCGGCCACAAGCGACATGCGGAAGCGGCCCGGATTGGGCAGCACGAAGGCGAGCAGCTCGCGCGTCAGCCGGTCGGCGAGCGGACGCTTGTAGGTCTGCTCGATATGGGCGCGGGCATGGTCGACCAGGTGCATGTAATGGACGCCCGAGGGGCAGGTCGTCATGCAGGACAGGCAGGAGAGGCAGCGGTCGACATGACGCACGGTGCGCGCATCGGCCGGCCGGTCGTTCTCGAGCATCTCCTTGATCAGGTAGATGCGCCCGCGCGGGCTGTCGAGTTCGTCGCCAAGCAGCGTGAAGGTCGGACAGGTCGCCGTGCAGAAGCCGCAATGCACGCATTTGCGCAGGATCTTTTCCGATTCCGCCATGTGCGGATCGGCAAGCTGGTGGATGGAGAAGCTGGTCTGCATATCAGTGTCCCGCGGTCATGCGGCCCGGATTGAGGATGCCGTGTGGATCGAACTGTTCCTTGAGCCGGGCCGAAAGGGCGGCAAGCGGCGCCGGCTGCGGCTGGAACACGGGGATGGCGGAGCGAAGGGGCGCTGGCGCGCGCACCAGCGTGGCATGCCCGCCGCCGGTGGCCGCGACGACGGACCGGATCTCCCCGGCGCGGGCCTCATCCCCCGGCACGGCGAGCCACACAAGACCGCCCGACCAGTCGTAGAAGGCGATGCAGGAAAAGGCCTCCGCCAGCTGCGCGACCACGGCGGGGCCGGCGGTCGGGGCAACGGAGATGCGCCAGACGATATCGTCGGTACCGGCGAAGGCTTCCGCGTCGCGCACGGCCCGCCACAGGTCGCGCGAGGCCTCGGCCTCGATCCGCGTGACGCTGGCGCGTGCGCCAAGCAGGCCGCGCAATTGTTCGAAACGGTAGTCGACGGAGGGGCCGAAACCCTCCAGCCGCAGCAAGGTGGAGGGACCGGCGAGCACATGACCGCGCGCGGCAAGGCGGTTGGCGGCGTTGTCCGGAAGATGCGCGGCGGCGGAAACCTCGGCCGACGCGCCCATGGCGGCAGTCATCGCCAGCGCGGCGTCGGCATCGGAAAGGCCGGAGAGCAGGAAGGTCGCCTCGGTCTCGGCACGCGGCAGCACCTTCAGCGTCAGGCAGGTGGCGATGGCCAGCGTGCCCCAGGATCCGGTGAGCGTGCGCGGCAGGTCGTAACCGGTGACATTCTTCACCACCCGGCCGCCGGACTTGAAGATCTCGCCGCGTCCGGAGATCGCCTCCATGCCGAGCACATGATCGCGCGCTGCGCCGTGCTTGAGCCGCTTGGAGCCGGCAAGGTTGGCCGCGACGACGCCGCCGAGCGTGCCGAGCCCCGCCGGCTGGCCGAGCAGCGGGCCATAGTCGAGGGGGTCGAAGGCGAGTTCCTGGCCGGCGGCGGCAAGGGCCGCCTCAATCTCGGCCATCGGCGTGCCGGGCAATGCGGTCAGGATCAGCTCGGCCGGCTCGTAGAGCTCGATGCCGGAAAGCTGCGACATGTCGAGCAGATGGCCGGCCTGGACCGGGCGCCCGAGGGCGCGCTTGGAGGCCTGGCCGACGATCTCCAGCGGCTCGTGCTCGGCCGCCGCCCAGCGGACGACGTCGCGGGCCTCCTCGGCCGTGCGCGGCTTGAACGTGTCTGGCATGGTGTCTTCTCGTCCTGGCTTGCGGTTCGGCTCTGTCGGAAACGGGGGGTCAGAAGCGGGGAATGTCGGGGAACGGCAACTGCCCCTTGCTGACATGCATCCGGCCGAGCTCGGCACAGCGATGCAGCACCGGGAACACCTTGCCCGGGTTGAGCAACTGCTTGGGGTCGAAGGCGCACTTGACCCGCTGCTGCTGCTTGAGGTCATCCTCGGAGAACATTTCCGGCATCAGGTCGCGCTTCTCGATACCGACGCCGTGCTCCCCGGTCAGCACACCGCCGACCTCGACGCAGAGCCGCAGGATATCCGCGCCGAAGGCTTCGGCCGTCTCCAGTTCGCCCGGCTTGTTGGCGTCGTAGAGAATGAGCGGATGCAGGTTGCCGTCGCCGGCATGGAACACATTGGCGCAGCGCAGCCCGTGCTTCTCGCTAAGCTGGCGCATGCGGGCGAGCACCTCCGGCAGGGCGCGGCGGGGGATCGTGCCATCCATGCACAGATAGTCGGGCGAGATCCGCCCCACCGCCGGGAACGCCGACTTGCGCCCGGCCCAGAAGGCGAGCCGCTCCTCCTCGGAATTGGAGACCCGGAGCGACGTGGCGCCGTTGCGCCGGGCAATGGCCTCGACCTCGGAGAGCAGGTAGTCGACCTCCGCATCCGGACCGTCGAGCTCGACGATCAGCAGTGCACCGGCATCGCGCGGATAGCCGACATTGACGAAATCCTCGGCGAAGTTGATGGCAAGCTCGTCCATCATCTCCATGCCCCCCGGGATGATGCCGGCGCCGATGATCTCCGCGACGCACTGGCCACCCGCCTCGCTGGAGGGGAAGCCGACCAGGGCGGCGCGCGCCGTCTCCGGTTTTTGCAGGATGCGCACGGTCACCTCGGTGACAACGCCGAGCAGCCCCTCCGAACCGGTCATCAAGGCCAGCAGGTCGTAGCCCTCGGCATCGAGATGCTTGCCGCCAAGACGGATCACCTCGCCGGTGATCAGCACCATTTCGAGGCCGAGCACGTTGTTGGTGGTGAGCCCGTATTTGAGGGAATGCACGCCGCCGGAGTTTTCCGCCACGTTGCCGCCGATGGAACAGGCAATCTGCGAGGAGGGATCGGGCGCGTAATAGAAACCGAGATGCTCGACCGCACGGGTGATGCCGAGATTGGTGACGCCGGGCTGGGCGACGACGGCACGATTGGCCGCGTCGACCTCGATCACCCGGTTGAACTTCATCATCGACATGAGGACGCCGTCGCCAACGGGCAGTGCGCCGCCCGACAGCGAGGTGCCGGCGCCGCGCGGCACCACCTTGACCCCGTTCTCATGGCAGTAGCGCAGCACCGCCCCGACCTGCTCGACCGTCTCCGGCAGGACCACGACCATCGGCATCTGGCGGTAGGCGTTGAAGCCGTCGGACTCGTAGGGCCGCATGCCGATCTCGGCGTCGATCACCCCTTCGCCGGGAACCATCGCCTTGAGCGCCTTGACGATTTCCGATCGCCGGGCGAGCACGTCGGCGTCGGGTAGGGGCATGGCAATGCCGGTCATGGCGTTGTCCTTCCTTTCGGTTCAAGATGCGGCGTCAACAAATCCACCCGGACGGGGCGCACGTATAGATCCTGAAGAGCGAAAATTGACGGCCTCGGGACGGTTCTGGCGCTTGACCCAGTTTACATGTCCTGCGTCTGTCATGAATCTTTGAAAGCAGACAAGAACCAAGTCCGGTGCGTTGAAAATGAGCAGTTTCCCAGACATGGAGATTTTCGCCCGCGTGGTCGGGGCCGGCAGCATGTCGGCAGCGGGCCGGGAAATGGGCCTGTCTCCGGCGGTGGTCTCGAAACGCCTGCGCCGGCTCGAGGATCGCCTCGGCACGCGGCTGCTCCAGCGCACCACCCGGCAGCTGGCGCTGACGGAGGCGGGTCAGGGCTACTACAAGCGTGTCGTCGCCATCCTGGCCTCCGTGGAAGAAGCGGAGGCCTTCGTCACCCGGCGCTCGGCGATCGCGCGCGGCACGTTGAAAGTCAGCGCGCCGACAGCCTTCGGCCGCATGCATGTCGCCCCGCATCTGGGAGCCTTTCTTGCCGACAATCCGGACCTGTCGTTCAATCTCGACCTTTCCGACGAACTCATCGACATTGTCGGCGAAGGCTACGACCTTGCCATACGTATCGCGGAACTTGAGGATTCCAGCCTCGTCGCGCGCCGGCTGGCGCCGGTCCACAGGGTTCTGTGCGCCGCGCCCGCCTATCTGGAACGCTGCGGCGCGCCCGGGTCCGTGGAGGAACTGCAGGCCAGCCATTCGTGCATCTCGACCACCCAGCAGGACATCTGGCGACTGGCCGGTCCCAAGGGTATCGAAATGGTGCGCACCGGCGGTCCGATCCGCACGAATTCCAGCGAAGTCGTGCGGGAGGCCCTTCTGGCCGGGCTCGGCATCGCGCTCAGGTCGACATGGGATATCGGCCCGGAGCTGCACGACGGCCGGTTGCGCATCGTCCTGCCGCATTACCGCGCCTCGAAGAATGTCGGCCTGCACGCGGTCTATCCGAGCCGGCGCTTCCTGCCGGCGAAAGTTCGCGTCTTCATCGACTTTCTCGCCAAGCTCTATGGCCCCGCTCCCTACTGGGACCAGGGGCTCGACCAGTGGCTGACGATCCCCGACAGCGCGCCGGTGACGGCCGAGGCCGGCTGATCCGCAAAGGGGCGCCCGAGCCAATGCGACATACTGACCCTGCCCTTGCGGGGTGACGTCGCCGTGGAGCATGCTAGTCTTCAGGGACCTGTCCGACAGGCCTTCGGGCGACACGCGCCCGGACTGAGGAACAAGAGAGTTTCGGGAGAGATGCTTATGAAACGTCTGATGCTGCTTGCTGGCGCTGCCATTCTGGCTTTTTCGGCGAACGCGCATGCCGAAGGCGACGCAGCCGCCGGCGAGAAGGTTTTCCGCAAGTGCATGGCCTGCCATGCCGTGGGAGAAGGCGCCAAGAACAAGGTCGGCCCCGCACTCAACGGCATCGTCGACGGCCCCTGGGGCCATGCCGACGACTACAAGTATTCCAAGCCGCTGCTCGAGGGCAAGGAAGCCGGCAAGGTCTGGGACGCCGAGACGCTCGGTGCCTATCTCGAGGCACCCAAGAAGGTGATCCCGAAGGGCAAGATGGCTTTTGCCGGCCTCAAGAAGGAAGACGAGCGCGCCGACGTGATCGCCTATCTGACGCAGTTCAACGCGGACGGCACGACCAAGTGACGCCGGCCGCCGGGCCAGGGTCCGGCGGCTGCCGATCAAGTGCGACAAGAAGGGGCCGGACCATTGTCCGGCCCTTTTCACATCGAAGCTCCCGCCGGACGGCGCCCCGGACGAAGTGAGGGAGGCCGCGGTCATTCGCGCCCGTCCGCGTCTCCGTGATGGCGGCGAATGCGCCGAACGACGAGATAGACGGCGGCCAGCACGACCGGCACGGAGGCACCGGCCATGACCTCCGGCGATGGCAGGAAAGTCGCGAGCGGGCCGCTCTTCATGCCCTTCACCAGATAGGCAATCAGGCCGACCACGTAATAGCTGATGGCGGCAACCGACAGGCCCTCGACCGTCTGCTGCAGGCGCAACTGCAAACGGGCGCGATGGTTGATCGCTTCAAGCTGCGTGCGGTTCTGTTCCTGCAACTCGACGTCGACCCGGGTGCGCAGCAGCGTCGCGGCGCGGGCGAGCTTGCGCGACAGGTTCGCCTGACGCTCGTCGAGGGTCTCGCAGGTGCGCATGGCCGGTGCCAGCCGCCGGTTGAGAAACTGGGTAAAGGTGAAATAGCCGCCGCGCGGGTGCTCGCCGAGAACCTCCAACCGCTGCTTGACGATCTGATAATAGGCGCGGCTGGCTCCAAGACGGTAGGCGCTTGCTGCCGCGCCGGCCTCCAGGTCGGCCGCAAGCCGGGTCAGTTCGTCGAGCAGCAGGCGGTTGGCATCAAGGCCGACGCTGGCGCGCATCCGCTCGGTGATGGCCAGAAGGCCGGCCTCGATCTCCGAAACCCGCGGCGCCTGCCGGTTGGCCTCGGCCAGTCCAAGCATCGCGAAGGTGCGGTAAGTCTCCAGTTCCAGCAGGCGCTGGGTCAGAGCGCCCGCCTGCACGGCATTGAGCGACTGGTCCCCGACAAGAAGCCGGGTGAGGCCGTCGCGGTCCTGCCGGAAGTCGGTCGCGATCACCGCCGCGCCGCCGTCGGTTTCCGCCACAGACAGGCTGGCCTGGTCGAAACGCTCGAAGCGGGTCTCGAAGGCGGCGCTGGCAGCGGGAACGAAATCGCACCGGATCGCGACCATCAACGGCCCCGGCGCCTGGAAGCGCGCACCGAAGGGATGGCCTTCGGGGGGAACCTCGCCATTCGCCGCTGCATCGAGCGGCCCGTCCCATGTGTAGGTAATGAACTCGCCATGACGCTCGCGCCGAAGCACCGCCTCGCCAAGGCGCAGGAGATGGTGGCGTTCGGCGGCCGCCGGGCCGGGCATGCCGATCGACCGGCAATAGCCGGAAAACCACTCCCGGTCGCGCTCGACCGAAGCCTCGTCGACGACGAAACCGTAGCGCAGGAAGACACGCGGTCCGGCGAGCGGGTGGAACGGACGGGCATGCACCTCGCCCAGGACAAGATCCCGCGCGGGATGCGCCGCAAAGGCGGGAAGCCGCTCGGACCCATGGCGATCCCCGCCGTCGGCCCGAACGGCCTGTGGCGCAAGCTCCTCGTCCCTGTTCGCCATGGTCTGGCGCCTCCCGTGCTGCCGGCCGGTTCTCCGTCACGAAAGACGGAGAACCATTAGTTCACAGGCATCACTTGCCAAGCAACAGGTTAGGTAGCCACAGGACCAGATCCGGGAACAGGATGCACAGTCCAAGTCCGATCAGCTGCAACAGCACGAAGGGGATGATGCCCTTGTAGATGTGCTGGATGGTGACGCCCGGAGGCGCGACACCCTTCATGTAGAACAGCGCGAAGCCGAATGGCGGCGTCAGGAAGGATGTCTGCAGGTTGGTCGATACCAGGATCGTGAACCAGATCAGGGCCGCCTCGCCAACCCCCTCGTAGCCGCCGAGATGGGTGCCGAAGTCGAGCGCGGCGACGATCGGGCCGAAGACCGGCAGGACGATCAGGGTGATCTCGACCCAGTCGAAGAAGAAGCCGAGGAAGAAGATCATCCCCATCAGCACGAAGAGGATGCCCCAGGGACCGACACCGGCCCAGGCGATGAACTCGTCGATCAGCACCTCGCCGCCCAGCCAGCGGAACATCAGCGAGAAGCAGGTGGCGCCAAGGAAGATGCCGAACAGCATGGCGCCGGTGAGCGCCGAGCGATGGCACACCTCTTTCATGACGCTCACCGACAGTTTCCTGTTCAGCAGCGCCAGCAGCGTCGCGCCAGCAGCGCCCACGCCCGCCGCCTCGGTGGGCGTGGCCAGGCCGGCGAAGATCGAACCCAGCACAATGACGATCAGGAAGACCGGCGGAATGAAGCTCTTGAAGATCATCGTCCAGAACTCGGCCCGGTTGGTCGGTCCGATATCGTCCGGCAACGGCGGGGCGAGATGCGGCTTCAGCCGGCACAGGACGATGATGTAGAGCGCATAAAGCGCGGCAAGCAGAAGTCCCGGGACAATGGCGGCGACGAAGACGGTGCCGACCGGGATCGACATCAGGTCCGACATGATTACCAGCATGATCGATGGCGGAATGAGGATGCCGAGGGTTCCCGACGAGGCGATCGTGCCGGTTGCCAGGGGAATGTTGTAGTTGCGCTCAAGCATCACCGGCAGGGCCAGCAGGGTGATCATCACCACCGAGGCACCGATGATGCCGGTGGTGGCGGCCATGATGGTGCCCATCAGCGTGACCGACAGCGCAAGACCGCCGGGAATGCGCCTCGTCAGCACCTGCAGGCAGTGGAGCAGATCCTTGGCGACGCCGGATTTTTCCAGCATCGTTCCCATGAAGATGAACATGGGAATGGCCACAAGGACGGGATTTTCCATCGTCCCGCCGAAGATGCGGTTCGGGATGATGACGAGCCGGGCGACGTTGAAGGCGCCCAGTTCCTGCGCAAGGAAGGCAAAGCCAAGACCCACGCCGCCAAGGATGAAGGCGACGGGAAAACCGGTGAACAGCAACAGCGCAAGCGCCAGGAACATGAAGACCGGCAGAAGTTCCACAAATGTCATGATGCGAAATCCCCGATCAGTCCGTTATCGGCCCATTGGTGGCGACATCCTTGGGCAGGTCCGCATGATGGGTCCCTGCGTAGTCGCCGGAGCGTTCGTTCAGGTAGGTCGGACCGAACAGGTAGACGACGCATCTGAAAGCGGCCGAAACCCCGGCCGCAAAGAGCAGCGCGAAGCCGACAGGCAGCATCCCCTTGATGACCCAGCGGTGACTGAGCCCGGTCTGGGCCGCCGACACCTCCCCGATCTGGTACGACTTGGAGGCAAAGACCCAACCGAACTCGACCGTCAGGTAGCAGTAGGTCAGCAGGAAGAAGAGGATGCCGAGCAGCTCCATCCACACCCGGGCCCGCTGGCGGAGGCGGTCGCGAACCAGCTCGATGCGCACATGGGCGTCGTAGCGGTAGCCGAAGCCGAGGCACAGCAGGAACAGCGTGGCATGCAGGTGCCATTCGAGCTCCTGCAGCTTGGTGCTGTCGAAATAGAAGGGTGAATCGATGATCGAGTTGTCGAAGTCGAGCAGCTTGCGCTGGCTGACGTCGTAGAAGATCACGATCATCATCGGCACGAAGAGCCAGGAGGCCAGCTTGCCGACGCCGTTGACGACGCGGTCGATATCGTCCGATGCGCCGAGCATGGTCTCGAACCCCTGCGGCGCGTGGCGGCGTGCCATCAGCAGGGTCAGCCCAAGGATCAGAAGGGCGCCGATCAGGCCCGAGAGGCCGTCATAGGCGCGGAAGAAATTGCGCGGATTGACGTCGAGCGACGTCAGCAGCGCCGTCATGCCGTCCGACGTGATGGCGAAAACGAAAGCGCTCAGCACCATTCCCGCCATCGCCAGCGACAGCCGACCGCGGGCAAGACCGCCGATCGCGCTGAGGACGAAGGCGACGGGGCACAGGATGTAGGCGGGAACGCCCAGCCCGAACAGCGCGATCACGGACAGCGCAATGCCGGCAAGGCAAAGCAGAGTTGACATGAAGACCTTACTCCCGACTGGGGTATCGCGACACGACAGGGACAGCGGCGGCAGATCCATCCGGGGGACACGCAGTCCGTCACCTGTGACCCGCGCACGCAGGATCGCGCGACCCGAAGGCCGCGCGATCGTTTCTTGCCGTCCGGATTACCTCTTCAGGTAACCGATGTCGGACCAGATCTTGTATTCCTCGCGGAACTTGGTCAGCGAGTCCCAGGCCTTGACGAAGTTCGGGTTCGCGGCCTTTTCCTCTTCCACGACCTCGAGCCATGCGGCCTCGAGCGCGGTGAGGGTGGCGTCATCCCACTCCATGATGTTGACGCCGTTCGACTTCAGCTCGGCAAGAGCCGAAGCCTGGATCGCCTCGCCTTCGGCCATGCCGTAGACGATGTTGGCATCGCAGACCGTCTCGAAGATCGAGCGGGTCTGGTCGTCGAGGCCATCCCACTCGGCCTTGTTGAGCATCAGCTCGAACATGGTCGACTGCTGGTGCCAGCCCGGGAAGTAGTAGTACTTGGCGACCTGGTAGAAGCCGAGCTTCAGGTCGATCGCCGGCATCGAGAACTCGGTCGCATCAATTGTGCCGAGCTCCAGCGCCGGGAAGATGTCGCCGCCGGCGAGCAGCTGCGTCGAGACGCCGAGCTTCTGCATCACCTTGGCGCCAAGACCGAAGAAACGCATCTTCAGGCCCTTGAGGTCGTCGACCGACTTGATCTCCTTGCGGAACCAGCCGGCCGCTTCCGGCGCGATGACGGCGCAGATCAGCGACTTGATGCCATATGCGGCGTAGATCTCGTCGAGCAGCTCCTGGCCGCCGCCGAACTTGAGCCAGGACACGTATTCCGGCGTGCTCGGACCGAAGGGCACGGCCGCGAAGAGCGCCAGCGAGCTGTCCTTGCCGGTCCAGTAGCCCGGCGTCGACCACGCCGCCTGGACGGCGCCGCTTGCCACGGCGTCAAACGCCTCCAGCGCCGGAACGATCGCACCCGGCTCCTGGAACTTCAGGTTGATCTCGCCGCCGGACACGGCGTTGAGGCGCTCCGACAGAACCTTTCCGAGGGTGCCGAGCTGCGTCAGCGACCCGGGATAGGTGGACTGCATGTCCCAGTCGAGCTTGTCGAGCGCGACGGCCGGCGAAGCCGCGCCTACCGCAAGAGACGCCGTTACGGCAACTGCTGAAAGAAATGATTTCACGTTGATGTCCTCCCTAGGAACAGACATACGGGCGTTTGCCCGCACGTACGTCAAACCGCCGCGGTCCCAATTCGCAGCGGGTCGGCACAAGGTGACAGCCTTCCGCTCCGGCACATCACAAGACACGCCTCAGACCAGCCCAACCGACGCCGCCCGGTCAGGCGCAGACATGTCCCATTCTCCATCCGGAACGAATGATGCTCCCCCCGGCCTCCCAACCGGAGCAATCACCTCGCCCTAACTGGATAACAATATTGACCACTCAACGCAACACAGAATAGATTGCTGGTCCGCGCCGTAAGCGAACGCTACTTGCTGCGATGCAATATCATCTTCTGGCGCTGCAATAAAAACGAACGGGAAAATGGTATTCCGAAAGATCCAACACAACCGGACAGCAGATTCGGTTGTCGACCAGGTTGAGGAGCTCATCCTCCAGGGCGTCCTGCGCCCCGGCGACCGGCTGCCGGCCGAGCGCGATCTGGCCAAAAAAGTTGACGTCTCCCGTCCCATTCTCCGCGACGCCATCAAGACGCTGGAGGAGCGCGGGCTGCTCGTCACCCGTCATGGCGGCGGCACGTTCATCGCCGATGTCATCGGAACCGTGTTCTCCGACGCGATCGTCGAGCTGGTGCGCCGTCATCCGCCGGCCATTGCCGACTACCTGGAATACCGCCGCGAGATCGAGCGGATGACGACGCGCCTGGCCGCCCTTCGCGCGACCGAAGCCGACCGCGAGATCATCAGCCGCATCTTCAACGCGATGGAGTCCGCCCACGACAGCGAGAATTTCGACACCGAGGCGGAGCTCGACGTCGAGTTCCACCAGGCAATCGGCGAAAGCGCGCACAATATCGTGCTGCTGCACACGTTGCGCTCCTGCTACCGGCTGCTGGCCGACGGCGTGTTCTACAGCCGCGTGCAGCTTTACCGCTATCCCGGGTCGCGCGAGCGGCTGCTTGCCCAGCACAGGGCGATCTACGAGGCGGTGATGTCCGGCGACGCGGCCGCGGCCACCGAGGCAGCTGGCGCCCATATCGACTATGTCGAACAGATTGCCCATGCGATGGCGCGGACGGGCAGCTGGAACAACGTCTCCGCCCTGCGTCTCGAACAACGCATCGAGAGCGAACAGGACGACAGCAAGAGGCGCCGCCCGCAGCGCCGCTCGACAGAGGAAGCCACCACTCCATGACAGCCAACGCGCAGCACGACGCGCAGCAAAACCCCGACGGCCGCTCCGAGGCCGGAAAGGCGCCACGTGTCGGCCTCTTCGTGACTTGCCTTGTCGACCTGTTCCGGCCCAGCGTCGGTTTCGCCTCGGTCAAGCTCATGGAAGATGCCGGCTGCCGCGTCGACGTGCCGGCCGCGCAGACCTGCTGCGGCCAGCCGGCCTTCAATTCCGGCGACCGCAAGGATGCGCGCGCGATCGCGGAAGGCGTCATCCGCTCGTTCGAGGACTACGACTATGTCGTTGCCCCGTCGGGCTCGTGTGCCGGCATGCTGAAGAAGCATTACGCCGAGCTGTTCGACGACGATGACGAGGCTCGCGCCCGCGCCGAAGCCTTCTCCGCCAAGGTGTTCGAACTGGTCAGCTTCCTCGCCGACGTGCTCGGCGTTACCGAGGTGAGCGCGCGTCATGACGGAACGGTCACCTATCACGACAGCTGTTCCGGCCTGCGCGAGCTCGGCATCAAGGAACAGCCGCGCCAACTGTTGCGCTCCGTCGAGGGGCTCGAGCTGAAGGAAATGAAGGATTCCGACGTGTGTTGCGGCTTTGGCGGCACGTTCTGCGTCAAGTATCCGGACATCTCCAACAAGATCGTCGAGGAAAAGACCGGAACCATCGGCGAGGCCGGCGCATCGCTGCTGCTGGCCGGCGATCTGGGCTGCCTGATGAACATGGCGGGCAAGCTGAAGCGCGAAGGTTCGGCGATCGAGGCGCGGCATGTCGCCGAGGTGCTTGCCGGCATGACCGACCAGCCGGCAATCGGCGAGAAGAGGCGCGGCTGAACCATGACGGCCCCCGCCCCCGCCGCAGATGTGCCCGCCGCAATGTCCTTCACCGCGCGTGCCGGTCGCCGGGCGGATGCGGCGGCGATCGCCGCGATCTACAACCAGGGCATCGACGACCGGGTCGCGACCTTCGAGACCGAACACCGCGATGCCGACGCCATCGGAACCTGGTTCGATGCCGGCCATCCGCTCGTCGTTGTCGAGGATGCGGGCGGCGACATCGTCTCCTACGCCGCCGCTTTCCCCTACCGCGCCCGCCCCTGCTATGACGGGGTCAGGGAGTTTTCCGTCTATGTCCGGCGTGATGCCCGGGGCACGGGATGCGGCCGGGCAGCACTTGCCGGCCTGATCGAGGCGGCACGCGTGAACGGCGCCTGGAAGCTGCTGTCGCGGATCTTCCCGGAAAACACCGCCAGCCTGGCGCTGTGCCACAGTCTCGGCTTTCGCGAGGTCGGCACCTATACCCGCCACGGCAAGCTCGACGGCCGCTGGCGCGACACGGTGATCGTCGAGATTCTGATCGACGAAGAAGGAGAACCCCGTGGTTGAGATCACCTCCCCGGCGTTCAAGGCCAATGCCCGCGAGGCGCTCGCGGATGCGCCTCTCCAGCGCGCGCTCGGCCATGTGCGAACCGGTTTCATCGCCAAGCGCGCGGTCGCGGCCGAGGCCCTGCCCGAGTTTGACAGGCTCCGCGACAACGCCCGCGACATCAAGGACCACGCACTCGCCCATCTCGACCTCTACCTGGAGGCCTATGCCGACAAGGTGGAGGCGGCCGGCGGCCATGTGCACTGGGCCGAAACGGCGGAAGACGCGCGGCGCATCATCCTCGACATCTGCCGCCAGAAGAATGCCCGCACGGTGACCAAGGGCAAATCGATGATCACCGAGGAGATCGGCCTCAACGCCTTTCTCGAGGAGCACTCGGTGGCGCCCGTCGAGACGGATCTGGGCGAATACATCATCCAGCTGCGCGGCGAGCATCCCAGCCACATCATCGCGCCGGCCGTGCATGTCAACAAGGACCAGGTGGAAGCCGACTTCCGCCGCGTCCATACCCATCTCGACCCGGACCGCAATCTCGATGAGCCGACGACGCTGCTGGGCGAGGCCCGGGCCGTGTTGCGCGAGAAGTATTTCCAGGCCGATATCGGCATCACCGGCGCGAATTTTCTGGTCGCCGAAACAGGCACGTCGGTCATCGTCACCAATGAAGGCAACGGCGACCTGACGCAGTCGCTGCCGAAGACGCATGTGGTGGTCGCCTCGATCGAGAAGATCGTGCCGACGCTGGAGGACGTGTCG
The DNA here is from genome assembly GCF_965276915.1 of Stappia sp. Classification (GTDB taxonomy): domain Bacteria; phylum Pseudomonadota; class Alphaproteobacteria; order Rhizobiales; family Stappiaceae; genus Stappia. The sequence continues at coordinate 1,696,997 of NZ_OZ255709.1, read as the reverse complement.
CAGATCCTGCGCGTGCTGGCACGCTCGGCCACCGGCCAGGACATGTCGGTCTACACGACCTTCTCCACCGGGCCGCGCCGCGAGATCGACCCCGACGGGCCGGAAGACTATCACGTCGTGCTTCTCGACAACGGCCGCTCGTCGATGCTCGGCACGGAGTTCCAGGACATGCTCCGCTGCATTCGCTGCGGCGCCTGCATGAACCATTGCCCCGTCTATCACGCGGTCGGCGGCCACGCCTATGGCTGGGTCTATCCGGGCCCGATGGGCGCGGTGCTGACCCCCTCGCTGATCGGCGTCGACCAGTCCGGCCACCTGCCCAACGCCTCCACCTTCTGCGGGCGCTGCGAAAGCGTCTGCCCGATGCGGATCCCCCTGCCGAAGATGATGCGGCACTGGCGCGAGCGGGAGTTCTCCCGCAACCTCAATCCGGCGGCGGCCCGCTACGGTCTCGGCCTGTGGGCGTTTTTCGCCAAGCGCCCGGCGCTCTACCAGGCGCTTACCCGGGTCGCCATCGGCACGCTCGGGCTCATGGGCCGCGCACGCGGGCGCTTCCGGGCGATGCCGCTTGCCGGCGGATGGACCCGCTACCGCGACCTGCCGGCTCCCGAGGGAGGGACATTCCAGGCCCAATGGGCAAAACGGCACGGCAACAGCAGGAGAGGCGCCCGATGAGCGATGCACGAGCCGCCATCCTGGCCAAGATGCGCGCCGCCATGGGACGGGGAAGGGACGACGACGCACGCCGCGCCGCCGTCACCGACCGGCTGCAGCGCAGCCCCCGCGGCCTGATCCCCGCACGCGGCCAGCTTGACCCCGCCGGCCGGATCGCCCTCTTCTGCGAAATGGCGGAGAAGGTGCAGGCGAGCATCGCCCGGCTCCCGGGCAGTGCGGATGTTCCGGCCGCGGTCAGCGACTATCTGAAATCGAAGAACCTGCCGGCGCGCGTGCGCACCGGCGCCGATACCCGCCTGGCCGACCTGCCCTGGCAGGGCCAGGCACATCTGGAGGTGGCGAAAGGCCCGGCGCAGGCCGACGACATGGCCAGCGTCTCGCACGCGCTTGGCGGCGTTGCCGAGACAGGAACGCTGATGCTGACATCGGGACCGGACAATCCGACGACGCTGAACTTCGTTCCCGAACACCACATCGTGGTGCTTCGGGCCGCCGACATTGCCGGCGATTACGAGACGCTGTGGGACCGCGTCAGGGAGATACACGGCAAGGGCGTCATGCCGCGCACGGTGAACCTTGTGACCGGCCCGTCGCGGTCGGCGGATATCGAACAGACCCTGCTGCTCGGCGCGCACGGCCCGCGGGCGCTGCACATTCTTGTCGTCGACGACGTCTGAGAAACCCACCCTCGCGATTTCACCGGATGGCAAGGCGCGGAAGACCTGATACATTCCCGACACGGAATATGTCGGGAGGACACATCATGATCACGAGACGGCACTTCGGCCTTGGCGCGCTGGCCGCCGGCACGGCGGCGACCCTGTCAACAGCCCCCGCGCGCCCTGCCCGCGCCGCGACACTTGGCGATGACGGGCTCTACAAGCAGGACTGGTTCGTCGAGAGCTTTCTCGATCTGGGCGAGGACCTCGCCGAGGCACATGCGGCGGACAAGCATCTGGTGGTCATGTTCGAACAGGGCGGCTGCCCGTTCTGCCGCAAGACCCACGAGGTCAACCTCGCACGCGAGGATTATCTCCCCTATCTGAAGGAGAATTTCTCCTTCATCCAGCTCGACCTGTTCGGCGCCCGCGAGACCACAGATTTCGACGGCGAGGCGATGGAGGAGCGGGCGCTGGCGCGGCGCTGGCTGGTCAATTTCACGCCGACGATCGTCTTCTTCCCCAAGAGCATCGAGGCGGTGGAGGGCAAGGACGGGCGCTCGGCGGAGCTGGCCCGCATCCAGGGCTACCTCCCGCCTTTCTACTTCTATCATTTCTTCGAATGGGTGCGCAGCGGCGCGCATCAAAGCGAGGGCTTTCAGCGTTACTCCAACGATCGCGTCAACCAGCTGCGGGACAAGGGCGTGGAGACCGAGGACTGGCGGCTGGGCTGAGCCGTGGCACTGCGAAACCGGGTCGCACCGGACGGCACGTTCCACGCGGTGACGGCGCGCGGCACCCTGATGGGCAATCGCGGCGGCCGGCTGCATGACCCGCAAACGCGAACTCTCGGCCGGGCCCGTTGGCGCTCGCGCGCATGGATCTGCTGCGAGATCGCCTTCAAGGACCGGCATCGCAGCGTGATGGGCGCCGGCTACACGGAGTTCTTCTTCCTCGACGAGGTGACCGCGCTCGCCGCCGGCCATCGTCCCTGTTTCGAGTGCCGGCGCGCCGATGCACTGCGCTTCCGGGAGGCCTGGACACGGGCCGACGGCACCCGGCCAGGACCAAGCGCCCCCGAGATGGATGTCAGGCTGCACGGCGAGCGAACCGGGGAGCGCCCCCTGGCGCGGCTCGGCGCCTTGCCGGACGGGGCAATGGCCCGTGTCGGCGACCAGGTCGTCACGCCCTGCAAGGGCCGCCTGCTCGGCTGGAGCTTCAACGGCTACGCAGCGGTAGCGGGAACGGATCCCGATGCACTGGCGGAACTCCTCACCCCGCCGGCCATCGTGTCGGTGCTTGCCGCCGGCTACCGGCCGCGCTGGCACGAAAGCGCCGGCGGCATCGCGGGCTGAGACACGCACGCACGCCTCCCGGGCAAGCCGGTCGAGATTGTCGCAGGGACAGGCCGTCGCATCACCGGGCGCGGGGTCTCGAGGCTAAGGTGCCGGTTTCGCGCCCGTGGAGGGCAGGCCGCCAGCCGCGGCCTGCCGGGCGCCGCGACAACAGGACGGACATTTCATGACGAACAGGCTCATCCGCCTTCTCGAATACATCCCCGTGTTCGGCGCCTTCGTGCGCAGCGCCCGGCTGGGCGGCTATGCGGAGCGGCTCGCCTTCGTGCTCAACATCCTCGCGCTCTGGCTGCTGGCCGTCATCTGGGTCGGCTATCCCCTGCTGATCGTCACGATGCTGTCGATGACGGGGCTCTATCTCTTCGGTCTTGTCTATCTGACCTCGGAAGGCATCCGTTCCCGCTGGCGCGCGCGCGGGCGCGCCTGAACCAGCGCAGGACAGCAAGGCCCGGGACGCGATCCATCACCAACAGGCATGGATCGCGTCAACAATCATGATTTGTCTGCATGGACCGGTTGGGCCATGCTGCGAGCCTGATCTCCCAAAGGAATTTCCGCCCCCCATGACCTCGCTCGCCACCGGCGCGCCGACGCGCGATGCCCCTTCCCTGACCCCGGCCGACCTTGGCCTCTATGGCCTGACCGTGATCGCCTGGGGGTTTTCCTGGTACGCGCTGAAGCTGCAGCTCGGCACCGTTCCGCCGGAAGTCTCGGTGTTCTGGCGTTTCGTCGTGGCGGCGGCGATCATGATGGGCTGGGCGCTGGCGCGCGGCGCCAGACTGCGCTTTCCGGCGATGACGCACCTTCGGTTCGCGGGCCTTGGCCTGTTCATCTTCTCGACCAATTTCACGCTGTTCTACTATGGCGGCCAGTATGTCCCCTCCGGCCTCCTGTCGGTAGTGTTCTCCCTGACCTCGATCTTCAACATGATCCTCGGCTTCGTCATCTTCCGCCAGAGGATCAGCCGACGCGTGCTGATCGGCGGCGTGCTCGGCTTTGCCGGGATCGCGCTGCTGTTCTGGCCGCAGATCGCCGACCAGGCGGGCGGCGGCTTCGACCGGCAGGCCCTGCTCGGCCTGGCGCTGTGTATCGGAGGAACGCTGTCGTTCTGCTTCGGCAGCATGGTCTCGGCGGCAAACCAGCGGGACGGCATCTCCATCGTTTCGGCGAGCGCCTGGGGCATGGTCTATGGCGCGATCTTCCTGGGGCTGTTCGCCAGCGCGCGCGGCGCGTCCTTCGCCATCGAGTGGACGCCGACCTATCTCGGCGCGATGGTCTATCTCTCCGTCGTCGCGTCCGTGGTCGCCTTCGCCTGCTACCTGACGCTGCTTGGCCGCATCGGGTCGGCGCGCGCCGGATATTCGACCGTGATGTTCCCGGTCGTGGCGCTGCTGGTTTCGACCGTGCTGGAGAATTTCCACTGGGGCGCGGCCGCGCTGACCGGTCTTGCCTGCGTGCTCGCCGGCAACCTGCTGGTGCTGCGCACCGGCAAGGCGCGCGGCTGACGCTGCCCGTCGAGCTGCGCGCGGGCCTATTCGGCCGCCATCAGCTCCGCCGCGACGTTGCCGATCGCCGCGCGGATATGACAGCAGAGCGCATCATGCACCGGATCGGTCGCGGCCGCGGCCCGGATCATCGTGATGTCGCAGGGCGGCAGCATGGGGAAGCCGTCGTTCTCGCCAAGGATGCGCATGCCTGACCGCACCGCGCTTTCAGGCAGGACGGCGACCGCGAGACCGGCCTGGACAGCGCCGATCAGGGCGGCGGCGCTCGACGAGGTGTAGGAGATGACATGCCGGCGATTGATCCGGTCGAGCAGGGAAACGGCTTGCGAGCGCCAGGCGCAGCTTGTCGGTCCGAGCGCCAGGCGGACCACATCCTCGGTATGGATGCACATGTTGGCCGGAGCGACCCAGTGCAGCGGTTCGCGGCGGATCACCTCTCCGTGCACCTTGACGCAATCGCCGGAGGTGACGATGGCAAGGTCGAGATCGCCCCGCTCTATCATGTCACCGGTGAGGGTCGAGCCCTGGCACTGGACGGCGATCTCGATGGCCGGATTGAGACGGGCGAAGGCGGCGAGGACCTGCGGCAACAGCCGCTCGGCATAGTCGTCGGGAAGTCCGAGGCGGACGCGGCCGACGATCGAGGGCTCGGCAAATGCGGTCATCGTCTCGTCGTTGAGGCGGATCATGCGCTGCGCGAACTCGATCAGGCGGTGGCCGTCCTCCGTCAGGCGCGACTGCCGCCCGTCCTTGACGAAGATCGGCCGTTCAACCCGATCCTCCAGGCGCTTCATCTGCATGGAGACGGCGGACTGGGTCTTGTTCACCGCATCGGCGGCCTTTGTGAAGCTGCCGAGCTCGGCAATCGCAAGAAAGGTGCGCAACTGGTCGATATCGAGTGCATGGGCCATGGCTGTCGCCTCCGGCTTGCGCAGCGCGCCAAAGGGCCGCCTGCCGCGCTGACTGTGTCCTGATCCCAATACATCACGGATCAAGATCGATATCCATCGAAAACATTCGTTTGTTAAATCTATCTCCCGGGCTTAATTTCTTCTCATACGAAACGACCAGAGGCGACGGCCCGCCGTCGCCAGCCAATACCAGGCTCCGGAACCCCGGGCGTCGGAAAGGAGACTGTTGCCATGACACAGGCATGCGATACCCAGACTGCCAGATCCTACCGCTTCTCCGCGAGCACCGTTGCAGCTGCCGCCGCGTCCAGCTTCTACCTCGCGCTGGCCGGCGCATGGCGACGCTACCGCAACCGGAAGGCCGTCTCCGGACTGCTCGAGCTGGACGAGCACATGCTTGCCGATCTCGGCGTGACGCGGAGCGACGTGGCCGCGTCCCTGCATGGCAGCGACTACATGGATCCGAGCGTTCAGCTCGCCCGCCTGCGCAACGAACGCCGTTCGTCGACGCTGTCCGCAAGGCGGATACGCCGTCGCTAGAGGCTTGACCCGCGGCTAGTTGCATCCCCGCAGCCTGCCGCAGGTCCCCGGAAGGGCCCCGCCTTCCTGACCTTCTTCGCACCGGGCCGGGTTGAAGACCCTCTCCCACCGCCCCGTGCCGAGGCCCTGTCGGCCCCTCGCCGACGCACCTTGCCCGCCTCTCCGGAGGCGGGCTTTTTTTGTGCCTCCGCCGGCATCTGCACAAAAGCTGCAGAACTCCTTCAGGCGAACTCCGCAATCGCCATGGCACGGGAATGCCGGCTGATCCGCCCGGATCGGTCCTGCCTCGTCCCTGCCGAAGGAACCTCCGATGACGCTTGCAGCAACACTGGACCGCAGCCTGCCACGCCTGCTGCAACGGGAGGGATGGTGGCTGACCTCGGCCGCCGCACCAGCCGGAGCGGATGCAGGAACGCCGGCGACGACGGCCGCCGCGCGGCCCGAGAGGCACGCAGACGTCTCGTCCGACGCGGACGAGGCACCCGCCGCCAGCCACGGACCTCCGGACGGCCGCTTCCGCTGGCCGTCGCAGGCAAGCCTTGCCGCACTGCTTGCCTGCGTGATCGCCGCGAACCTCCTGCTCTACCACCGTTGGCCGGGCCTTGCCTTCGTCCCGTTCGCCGTCATCGTCTTCCTCGCCGGCATCGCCGCCCTTCCGGGCCGCAAGATCCCGCGCGGGCCGGCGCTGCTGCTCCTGGCGAGCCAGCTGCCGCTGATCGAGTACCAGCAGCTGCTCGCCGTCGCCTTCGCCGTTGCCGGCCTCGCCGTCAGCCTCGTGTGGGCACGCGCCGCCGCAAGACCCGGAGCGGTGCAGGTCATCACCAGCGCGGCCCTCCTGCTGTTCTCGTCGGTGAAACAACCCTTCAGGGCGATCCGTTTCGCCTCCCTCGCCGTGCAGGCGGGAGGTCGGGGCAAGAACACCGGGACAGTGGCGCTGAAAGCAGCGAGCAGGCTCGCCTTCCCGATGCTGGGTGCAGCGGCGCTGCTGGTGCTGCTGGCCGTGGCCAATCCCGTCATCGAAGGCTGGCTCGACCGGTTGCTTAGCCTGGACATCCATGTCGTCCTGCTGTTGTGGCGGCTGGTGTTCCTGTCACTCGTCGCATCGCTGGTCTGGCCGTTCCTGGCTTGGTCCGGCGTCCTGCCGCCAATGCGGGTGACGGATGCCGGCGCGCCTGTCGGCCGCTGGCTCGGCCTCAATGCCGGCTCGGTGAGCCTGGCGCTCATTCTGTTCAACGCGATGCTGCTGGTGCAGGTCGGCACGGATGTCCGCTACCTGCTCGTCGGTGGCGAGTTGCCCGAGGGGCTCACCTATTCGGCCTATGCCCGGCACGGTGCCTTCGCGCTGATGGCGACGGCGATCCTGGCCGGCGCCTTTGCCGTGCTGGCGCGCCCGTTCCTCGGCGAACGGCCCGGGCTGCGCGGCCTGATGTATCTGTGGCTTGTCCAGAACCTGGTCCTGACGGCAGCGGCCGGATACCGCCTGTGGATCTATGTCGAGGCGTACGGGCTGACCTATCTGCGCATCCATGCAGCGATCTGGACGCTGCTGGTCGGCGTCGGCCTCGCCCTGATCGCCTGGCAGATCCGGCGCGAGCGCTCGGCGGGATGGCTGCTTGCGCGGATCGCGGCGCTGGCGCTGGCAACGCTCTATCTCTGCTCCTTCGTCAATTTCGGGCACATCATCGCCAGCCACAACATCGCCCGGCTAAAGGGCCCGGGCGAACCCGTTTGCGAGGCAGGCTATCCGGTGATGCCGAGCCATGCCCCCTCCAACGCACGGTGCAGGGCCTACGCGCCGCGTATCGGCAACTGGCGCAATTGGGACTTTCGCACCTGGCGAGCGATCGGTTATCTGGAGGCCGACAAGGTCCGGAGGCGCATGAATGAAAATCCTGGTCGTCGATGACGACCCGCACCTGCGGGACCTGCTGTCGATCACGCTGCAGCGCTCCGGCTTCGACGTGCTGACGGCAGCGGACGGCCAGATCGCCCTCACCCATGCGGCACGCGAACGGCCGGACCTGATCGTCCTCGACGTCGGCCTGCCGGAGATCGACGGGTTCGAGGTCTGTCGCAGGCTGCGCACGCGCTCCGAGGTGCCGGTGCTGTTCCTGACCGCACGGGACGAGGAGATCGACCGTGTGGTCGGGCTGGAACTGGGAGCGGACGACTACGTCACCAAGCCGTTCAGCCCGCGCGAACTCGTCGCGCGGGTTCGCGCGATCCTCAAGCGCGGGCAAGGGGCGGCCGCGCCGCGCCCGATGCGGCACGGGGCGCTCGAGCTCGATCCGCAGGCGCATGACTGCCGGCTGGGCGGCACCGCCATCGCCCTCACCTCGACCGAGATGCGCATCCTTGCCGCGCTTATGCAGGACCCGGGACGCACGGTGTCGCGGCAGCGGATCGTCGACATCGTCTGGGGACCGGCGAGCCAGGTGTCGGACCGTACGCTCGACAGCCATGTCCGGAACCTGCGCCAGAAGCTCGCTGCGGCCGGCGGCGGCGAGGCGCTGGAAACGGTGCATGGCGTCGGCATCCGCATGGGGGCTTGCGCGCCGTGACCCGCAAGTGGCGCCCCTCGCTGTGGCTTGTGCTGGGCGGCGCGCTGGCCGGGACGCTGGCGCTCTCGCTCGCCGGCATCGTGGCGCTGCGCTATCTCGGTCCGGAAATCGGCTTCCGCCACGCGGCGATCCTGCTGGCGGCGATCATCGGCCTGCTGACCGCCGTCCTGTGGCTGATGCTGCTGCGCGTCTTGCTGCGGCCGGTCGCCGCCCTTGCCGCCTATGCCGCCGCGATGCGGGCGCCGGGCCGCGAGGCGGTCGCCCCACCAAGCCATTTCGGCACGCGCGAGCTGCACGACATGGGCATGAGCGTGATCGACATGGCCGCGACGCTGAGCAATCGCGAGACCACCGTGCGCAGCTTCACCAATCATGTGACGCACGAGCTGCGCACGCCGATCTCGACGCTGCGCGCAGCGACCGAACTGCTGGAGGACAGCGCCGAGCTGTCGCCGGCCGACCGGCATCTGGTGGCCCAGATCCGCGGCGCCGGGCAGCAGCTCGACCGACAGATGGAGGCACTGCGCCAGATGGCGGCGGCCCGCGAGGCGGACTACCGCGGACGCACTGCGCTATGTGCCGTGATCGAGCGGCTGGCACCGCGCCACCCCGGTCTTCGGATCGTCCCGGAGGGCGAAAGGGCCGTGCTGCCGCTGACGATGGAGGGGGCGGAGATTGTCTTCTCGCATCTTTTCGGCAATGCGACCGGGCACGGAGCGAAGACGGTGAGCGTGGAAACGCGGAGCAAGGCAGGGCTTCTCGTCGTTGTGCGCGACGACGGGCGCGGCGTGTCGGCCGGCAACCGCGAGCGGATCTTCGAGCCGTTCTTCACAACACGGCGGGAGAGCGGCGGCACCGGCATGGGACTGCACATCGTCGCCAGCCTGCTGCGCGCCCATGGCGGACGGATTTCGCTAGAGCCGGCCGCTGCCGGCAGTGGCGCGGCGTTCCGGATCGAATTCCCGCAAACCTGACGCAGCGCGCCGGACCATCATTCCTTCTTACCGGAAGAGGCCTGCTCGAACAGGGTCTCGAAGCTGCGGATCTGCCGCTCCTGGATATCGCGGCCGAGCGACAGCCAGCTGTCAACCAATGCCGAACCGTCATCCGCAGCGGTGTCGTCGGCGGGTTCATCGCCAGGTCCAGGGTTGGGCCCGGACGCAGGCTCGGGCGAGACTTCCGGCGCGGGCTCCTCTTCTCCCTGGTGCGCCGCGACGCCGGTCGCTGTGGCGGCGCCGACAAGCCCGAGATAGCCATCCCAGAAGGAGCGCATCGCCTCCGTATAGGGCGCCATCATCCGCATCGGATTGGGAACCGGTTTCGGCCGGCCGCGCGCATAGCCGGCCAGGAACGCGTCGAGCAGTTCCCGTGCCGGACCGACGGTGAACCCGCGGGCCGCCTGGCCGAGCGCCAGCGTGGCGACGACCGGCATCATGGTCTCGATGCCCGGAAGTTCGAGCCCGGTCTGTTCGGACACATATCGGGCAACGGAGCGCTGGACCTCGGCCGGACCGAAGATCAGCGCCAAGGGCTCGCCGACAAGGCTGTCCGGCCCGGGCATGGCGGTTGCCCGCCCGGGACCCGGCAGAAAGGCAAGCAGCGCCTCGAAGGCGGACGGTGTGGCGGCGTAGCGGCGCATGCCGGCAAGGGCGGCGGGCATCAGGGCCCCGGCGGCCCGCGCGACATCGGCGTCGCGCCAGCCGAACTGGCGCTGCATGGCCTCGCTGACGGAGGCCGGATCGAAGGCGCCGAAGGTCGGGAATCGGTCGGTCATGATGCGCCTCTCCGCTTGGGTTGCCGCATCTTCCGACGTCCGTGCGGACGGGTCAAATGGCCCGTCCGCGCGCAACGGCCTTCAATAGGCGTAGGCCTGGTACACTTTCGACAGATCGCCACCCCATTCACCGTGATAGCGGCGCAGCATGACGTCGGCCGGCGTCATGCCGCTTGCCAGCGTCTCCTCGACCGCCGCCAGATGAACCCGCTCGTCCTGGCCGCCGTCATTCAGGCGAGCCCGGCGCTTCAGCCCCTCGCGGGAAAGCGCGACCATGTCCTTGGCGAGATCGCGGACGGTGCGATTACGGAACGGCGTCTCAAGCCCGAGGCGCGGCACCTCGTCGCGAAGATGCACGCGTTCCTCTTCGGTCCAGTCGCGGATCATCTCGCCTGCCTGGTCGAGCATCCCCTGGTCGTACAGAAGCCCCACCCAGAGCGCGGGGAGCGCGCAGATACGCCGCCACGGGCCGCCATCGGCGCCACGCATCTCCAGATACTTCTTCAGCCGGACATCCGGGAAAAGCGTCGACAGGTGGTTGTTCCAGTCGCCCAGGGTGGGGCGCGCGTCCGGGATCACGCCTTCGAGCGCGCCGTTCATGAAGGCGCGGAAGGTGGTGCCGGTAACGTCGTGATAGGTGGTGCCGCGCTTGACGAAATACATCGGCACGTCGATCGCCCACTCGACATAGGATTCAAAGCCGAACCCGTCCTCGAAAGCGATCGGCAGCGGCCCGGAACGGTCGTTGTCCGTGTCCTTCCAGATCTCCGCGCGGAAAGACTTGAAGCCGTTGACCTTGCCGTCGGTGAAGGGCGAATTGGCGAAGATCGCCGTGGCGACCGGCTGCAATGCCAGCCCGACGCGCATCTTGGCCCGCATGTCGGCCTCGGTGGAAAAGTCGAGATTCACCTGGATGGTCGAGGTCCGGTACATCATGTCGAGACCGAGCGAGCCGACCTTGGGCATGTAGCGCGTCATGATCTGGTAGCGCGACTTGGGCATGACCGGCACGTCCGCGCGGGCCCAGGTCGGCGTCATGCCGAGGCCGAGAAAGCCGATGCCGAGCGGCTCGGCGACCTGACGCACCTGGGCGAGATGACAGTTCGTCTCCCGGCAGGTCTGGTGCAGGTTGTCCAGCGGCGCGCCGGACAGCTCGAACTGTCCGCCCGGCTCGATGGAAATGGCGCCGCCACCGACCGGATCGGCAAGTCCGATGATCAGGCCGTTGTCCTCTATGCGCTCCCAGCCGAGCAGCCCTTCCATGCCCTTGAGGACGGCCTCGATGCCGCGCGGCCCCTCGTAGGGAATGGGGGAATTGTCGGAGAGGTTGAAACCGAATTTCTCGTGTTCGGTGCCGATGCGGAAATCGCTTTCCGGCTTGCACCCCGCCTCAAGTGTAGCGGCAAGTTCAGCAACCCCGGATACTGGGGTCGAATCAATGGTATCGCGGGCCATGAAGATGGGTTCCTTCGCGCTGTTGGCGCGCACCTTACTCAGGCGCCCGGATCAAAACAAACGCGTTTTTTTGTGATGATCGATCAATGTTCTGGGCTTGATCGCGGCGCAAAAGCGCCTATCGCCAGTCGCCGAGGACGGCCTGGACAACGGCAAGCGCGGCGACCGCAGCCGTGTCGGCACGAAGCACCCGGGGCCCGAGCGGCATCGGCGTGACGAAAGGAAGGCGGCGCAGCAACTCCCGCTCGTCTTCCGCAAAGCCGCCTTCCGGCCCGATCAGCACCGCAAGCGGCCCGCGTTCAAGACCCCGAAGCGCATCGAGGGGGTTCTGGCTCGCCTCGCCCTCGTCGCAAAAAACAAGCCGGCGTCCCGGCTCCGACGCCTCCCACCCCTGCAGCAGCACCTCCAGCGCGACAGGCTCGCGGATCTCCGGCAGGCCGAGCACGCCGCATTGCTCGCAGGCCTCGACCGCGTTGGCGCGCATCCGCTCCAGGTTGACCCGCGCCGACTGGGTGTGGCGGGTGATGACAGGCCGCAGGGCACCCGCCCCCATCTCGACAGCCTTCTGCGCCATGTAGTCGAGGCGCGCATGCTTCAGCGGCGCAAAGAGGTAGTGGAGATCGGGAAGCGGCTCCTGCGCACGGGTGAGCGCGCCCGCGACCAGGGACGCCTGCTTGCGTCCCTCCTGGCGGATCGCCGCGCGCCATTCGCCGTCCCGGCCGTTGAACAGCAGCACCTCGTCGCCATCCTTCAGCCGCAGCACGTTCAACAGATAATTCGACTGCGCCCGGTCGAGCGGAAGCGCCGCGCCCGGCCCGAGATCCGGCTCGACGAAAAGGCGCTGCATGCGGAATTCGTAACGGGGCATCGGGAAGCCGGTCCTCAAAGCTTGCGTGGACTTGCGGGCGCGCGGTCTTGACGGCGGGACCCGGGTACGGTCCCCTCCCAGGAACCAGACAGCGAATGGATACGAACCTTGTCCGACGACAGCAACATTGCCGAATACTCGGTGTCAGAGATTTCCGGCGCGATCAAGCGCACGATGGAGGACACGTTCGGCTATGTGCGCGTGCGCGGCGAGTTGGGGCGCATCTCGCGCCCCGCGTCCGGGCATATCTACCTGGACCTCAAGGACGCGCAGTCGGTACTCTCGGGTGTCATCTGGCGCGGCCAGGCATCGCGGCTGAAGATCCAGCCCGAACAGGGGCTGGAAGTGATCGCCACCGGCAAGATCACCACGTTCCCCGGCCAGTCGAAATACCAGATGGTGATCGATTCGATCGAGCCGGCCGGCATCGGCGCGCTGATGGCGCTGCTCGAGGAACGGCGCAAGAAACTCGCCGCCGAAGGCCTCTTCGCGGAGGCGCGCAAGCGCCCGCTGCCCTATCTGCCGCGCGTCATCGGTGTCGTCACCTCGCCGACCGGCGCCGTCATTCGCGACATCCTGCACCGGATCTCCGACCGGTTTCCACTGCATGTGCTGGTCTGGCCGGTGCGCGTGCAGGGCGAGACCTCGGCGCGGGAAGTGGCGAACGGCATCGAGGGTTTCAACGCATTGCAGCCGGGCGGCGCGATCCCGCGTCCCGACCTCATCATCGTGGCGCGCGGCGGCGGCTCCATCGAGGATCTGTGGGGCTTCAACGAGGAGGTTGTCGTGCGTGCAGCGGCAGCCTCGCGGATCCCGCTGGTCTCCGCGGTCGGTCACGAAACCGACTGGACCTTGATCGACCATGCCGCCGACCTGCGCGCGCCGACCCCGACGGGGGCCGCGGAGATTGCCGTGCCGGTGCGCGGCGAACTGATCGCCTCACTCGACGACCTTGCCCGGCGCACCATCTCCGGGCTGCTCCGGCTGATTGCCGGGCGGCGCACGGAACTCCGGGCAGCGTCGGCGGCCCTGCCCTCGCCGCGCGACCTGCTGGCGCTGCCAAGGCAACGGCTCGACACCTATGGCGAACGGCTTGCACCGGCCCTGCGTGCCGGGCTACGCGACAAGCGCGGGCGCTGCGATGCCGCCTCCGCACGGCTTTCCCCGCATGCCCTGTCGCGTGGCGTTTCGCTGGGGCGCGAGCGGCTTGCCGGGCTCGAGGCGCGGGCGCGGCGGGCGCATTGGCAGCGGCTCGCAACGGAGCGGGCACGGCTGTCCTCGTCGGTGAAACTGCTCGAAAGCCTGTCCTACAAGAACGTGCTGGGGCGCGGCTACGCCCTGGTGCGCGGCGGCGACGGCGAACCGCTGCGCTCGGCCACGGGAGTTGCGACCGGCGCGGCGCTTTCCATCGAGTTCGGCGACGAGACCCGGCTCGCCGCCGTTGCGGGCGGGGATGGCGGGCCGACACCTCCCGCATCGCAGTCCGCAGCGCCGCGCCCCAGGAAAAGCGGCAAGACGGCAAAGGCGGCGAGCAAGGGGCAGGGCTCGCTGTTCTGACCCCGCGCTTTGGACGGCACCAACGAAAAGGGGCGCCCGGCGGCGCCCCTTCGATGTTCAGGCTGTTGCCCGCCCCTTACATGATCGACGGCAGGAAGGTGATGATCGACGGGAAGGCGACGAGGCCGCCGATGGTCAGGATGTCGGCGACGAAGAAGGGCGTGCAGCCCCGGAACACTTCCTGCACCGGAATGTCGTCGCGCACCCCCGCCACGACGAAGCAGTTCAACCCGATCGGCGGCGTGATCAGGCAGAGCTCCGCCATCTTCACCACCAGGATGCCGAACCAGATCGCGCACATTTCACCGGACATGCCGAAGGCGCTGTCCGCCGCTGCGACGCTTTCCCCGCCGTTCAGCGCCATCACCGCCGGATAGACCACCGGAAGGGTGAGGATCAGCATGCCGATCGCGTCCATGAACATGCCGAGCAGCGCATAGACGCAAAGGATGAGGATCAAAATCAGCCAGGGCGAGAAGTGCAGCGACACGATGAACTGCTCGAACGCATCGGGAAGACCGGCGAAGCCGAGGAAGCGCACATAGACGAGCACGCCCCAGATCAACGTGAAGATCATCACCGTGAGCTTCGCCGTCTCGTGCAGGGCCTGCCAGAGCTGCTTGCCGCGCATGCCGTTGACGAAGGCCGAGATCAGCACCACGAAGGCGCCGAGCGCGCCGGCTTCCGTCGGCGTCGCGTAGCCGTAGTAGAGCGATCCGAAGATGATCACCACGACGGCGATGATCGGCAGGGTCCCGGGAACCGAGACGAAGCGCTGCTTCCAGGTGAAGCCGCCGACCGCCGGGGCATCGCCCTTCCACATCGCCATGCCGATGATGATCAGAACATAGACCAGCGCGGAGAAGATGCCGGGCAGGAAACCGGCAAGCAGCAGCTTCGCCACCGACTGCTCGACCAGGATCGCGTAGATGACGAGGATGGCCGAGGGGGGGATCAGCGAGGCGAGCGTGCCGCCGGCCGCGACAACCGCCGCCGACAGGCGCTTGGAATAGCCGACCGCAAGCATTTCCGGGATCGCCACGCGGGCGAAGACGGCGGCAGTTGCGACGGAAGCGCCCGACACGGCGGCGAAGCCGGCGGTGGCGAAGACCGTGCCGACCGCCATGCCGCCGGGCAGCCAGCCGAGCCAGCGCTTGGCCGCCTCGAAGAGCTGGCGGGTGAAGCCGGCATAGAAGGCGAGAAAGCCGATCAGGATGAAGGTCGGCAGCACTGACAGCGAATAGGTCACCGACTTCGAATGCGGAATGGTGCCGGCCATCTTCAGCGCAGTGACCACACCGCGCTCGAAACCCATCCGCATGGAGAAGATGGCGATCAGGCCGAGCGTGCCCACAAGGGCGGCGGCAAAGGCGACCCGCATGCCGAGCACGACGAGAACCAGCAGCAGGCCGGTCATGATGAGACCGATATCGAACGGGGTCATCGGCGCGTTCCTTCATTGCCGGAGGCATCGTCCGCATCGTCGCCGAGCGCTTCCTCGATCTCGTGTTTGGCAACCGATTCGACATCGCTGATCACCGGAACGGCGATCGGCTCGGCCGACGGGTCGCGCACCAGCCGCCAGTATCCGTAAAGCTGCAGGCTCAGGCGCAGCAGCAGCAGGGACAGCGCGACGGGGATGACCAGCTTCGACGGCCAGGTGGGAAGGCCGATGTCGATGGTGCTGTCGCCGAACGACCAGGACCGCTCGAAGTGGAACCAGGAACCGTAGATGAGGGCGGCGACGACGATCCAGATGCCGGTGATGCCGACCATCTCGGCGACCCACATGGCGCGGCCCGAGAGCTTGCCGAGCAGCAGTTCCATCCGGATGTGCCCGCCGACGCGCTGGCAATAGGCAATGCCCATGAAAGCGAACACGGCCATGGCCTGTTCGGTGATGTCGATGAAACCCGGCACCGGCCAGTTGAAGGCGTTGCGCCCGACGATCTGGACAACGGCCAACAGCATCAGCAGCAGGATGCTGCCGGCGGCGACGAGATTGAAAGCGTTTTCCAGACCGCGCAGCCATCCGTCGAAGCGGATATAGGTGCCCGGCCGGCCGCTTGGTGCGGATGGCGATGTCATGGCTAACTCCGGCCGTGCGGCCGCTCGTCAGGCGGGTGCCGGCACGCGCCCGCAAACAGCGGTGCTCGCCCGGCTCCGCTTGACGGAAACCGGCATCGCAGGCGGAGCCTGGCGCGCTGGTCCCATTGCGGGCGGTGAAACGGCTTCAAGGGTCTGGGCGGAACTCAGGTCACACGTGGTGCCGGCCGCAAGGCCGGGGCAATCCGTGCGGCGGACCGCCCGGGAATTGCCCAGACGGCCCGTTGCATCGGCGCGTGATCAGTTGAGCTTGGACAGGGCCAGGTCGAGAAGCTCCTGACCGGGAATGCCCTGGGCATTCATCTTCTGCACCCAGGCATCCCAGAGCGGCTTGCCGGCCTTCGCCTTGAACGCGTCAAGCTCTTCCTTGGTGAACTCGACCTTCTGGATCTTCATCTCGTCAAGCGTCGGGAACCACTTCTCGTAGACCTTGTCGTAGGTGGCAAGGTAGTGCTCCAGCGATGCGTCGACGGAGCTGTCCAGAGCCTCGCGGAAATTGTCCGGCAGGGCGTCATAGGCGGCGGCGCTGACGACGACCGGGCAGCTCACCGTGCCGGGGTTCATGTTGGTGGTCCACCAGTTGCCGGCTTCGACCGTCTTGAAGGACAGGTGCGCATGCGGCGCGAAGGACGCCGCGCGCACCGTGCCGGAATCGATCGCCTGGAATGTCTCCGAAGCGGTCACCGTGGTGGGAACCGCGCCGATGGTCTGCATGGCCTGGCCAATGCCGCCAAGCGCACGCACGCGCATGCCTTCGAAGTCCGACACCTTGGTGGGCACCTCACCCTTGCCGACGAAATTGTACTGCGGCATCGGCGAGGACATCAGCAGCTTGGCATCCCAGCGCATCAGGTCCTTGACCACGGCTGGGTGCGAATAGATCGCCTTGTCGAGCTCGATCTGCGTGGGCAGGTCCGGCACGCCGAGGAACGGCAGCTCGATAACGGTCAGGGTCGGGTTCTTGTCCTCGTGATAGGACGCGCAGATCTGCGCCATCTCGAAGGCGCCGATGGAGATGCCGTCGAGGTTCTCGCGCGACTTGGACAGGGCCTCGCCATAAGCGATGTTGAGGGTGAATTCGCCATTGGTCTTCTCGCTGACCAGCTCGGCGAGCTTCTCGATGTGCTCGGTGAAAGCGCGGCGCTTGCCCCAGACGGAAACGTTCCACTCGAGCGCCATGGTCTCGCTGGCAAAGCCAAAACCGAGAATAGTGGCCGTGCCGAGCACGACCAGCTTGCGGGAAATGTTCATGTCAGTCCTCCCAAGGATAATTTCCGGCCCGGCGGGTTGACCCCGTCGCGGCCTGTCTTGCCATCCTCGCCAGCCCTCCCAGGCAGGCGATTGCAATTCCCATGGCAATCACCATGCCAGTTGGCCGCGGCCACGCGCAACCCGCGCCGCTCCTCAACAAAAGATTAACGGACAGCCGGGACAGCGCGCGCCCTCAGGCAACATATTGCCGATAAGACGGAGGCCGTCGGCAAGATCTTGCCGACGCGGCTCATGCATCGGCCGAAGGGTCGATGTCCCCGCGACTGAGACCAAGGCGCGTCATCTTCTCGTTGAGCGTACGGCGCGGCAGGTCCAGTTCGGCCAGAACCGCAGCGACGCTGCCGCCGTGGCGGCGCAGCGCGTCCGCGATAATCCGCCGCTCATACCCCTCCATCAGGTCGCGCAGGCGCCCGTGCGGTTGCATGTCCGCCGCCTCCCGCGCCCCGCCTGCCAATGTGCGCAAGGCCGGGGCGCCCATCGGCGTGTTGAGGACATAGCGTTCCGCCGCGTTGCGCAACTCGCGCACATTGCCCGGCCAGTCATGCGCGAGCAGGAAGGCGGCATCGTCGGCGGAAAGCGGCGCGGGCTCGATCCCGTAGTCGGAGGCGAAGCGATTGACGAAACTGTCGAACAGGAGCCGCGCGTCGCCGCCGCGCTCGCGCAGCGGCGGAATGCGGATCTCGACGGCATTGAGCCGGTAGAGCAGATCCTGTCGCAGCAGGTTTTCCGAGACCGCGCGATGGGGATCCATGTTGGCGGCGCTGACAACGCGGATATCGACCCGTGTCGTGCCCCGCCCGCCGATCCTGTCGACCTCCCGTTCCTGCAGGACGCGCAAGAGCTTGGGCTGCAGCGCCAGCGGCATCGCCGAAATCTCGTCGAGAAAAAGTACGCCCGCCTCGGCCTGCTCGATGCGGCCGGCACGTGCCTGACCCGCTCCCGTGAAGGCTCCGGCCTCGTGGCCGAAAAGCTCCGCCTCGACCATGGTCTCCGGCAGGGCGGCACAGTTCAGGGCGACGAACGGACCGCCCGCGCGGGCCGACAGGTCGTGCAGGGCGCGCGCCACGACTTCCTTGCCGGTCCCCGTTTCACCGACGATCATCACCGAGGCATCGGTCGCCGCGAAATGGGAGATCTGCTCGCGCAGGGCGCGCATCCGCGCGGATTCCCCGATCAACCGCGCCGCCAGACCGTTCAGATCCTGGAGGCGTCGGGTCAGGCTGCGGTTTTCAAGCACCAGGCGGCGGCGTTCGACCGCCCGGCGCACAACGGCGGCGAGAAGGTCGGGATCGAACGGCTTCTCGATGAAGTCGGCGGCCCCCTGGCGCATGGCCTCGACCGCCATCGGCACATCGCCATGGCCGGTCATCAGCACCACCGGCAACTCGCTGTCGATCTCCTTCACCCGGCGCAGGAGATCGACTCCGCTGGCTCCGGGCAGCAGCACATCGGAGACGATGCAGCCGGGAAAGGCCGCGTCAATCCGCGCGAGCGCGGCTTCCGCGTCGACGGCCTCGACCGGCTCGAACCCGGCCAGCCGCATCCACTGGCGCAGGCCGGCGCGCATCGACGGGTCGTCGTCGACGACCAGCACCGGCGTCCGGTCGATCGCGGCCGGTGCTGTCCCCGGTGTGGTGTCAGTGTCCCTGCTCATCAGCCCCAGCCCCGTGGCGCGGATCGGCCGCCATTTCCCTGAAATCCGCCCGTCATTGGCGCGCAAGCGGCAGCGACAGGACGAAGCAGGCGCCGCCCGACCGCCCCTCGCGCACGCTCAGGCCGCCGCCGAGGTCTTCGACGATCCTGGCCGAAATCGCAAGTCCCAGGCCAAGACCGGCTGCCGCGGGCTTGGTCGTGAAGAAGGGCTCGAAGATCCGCTCGCGCAGCTCTTCGGGAATGCCCGCGCCATTGTCAGCGACCTCGATCATGGCGCACCCTCCCTCGCTCCAGGCGCGCGCCTCGACACGCGGCTCGGCTTCGCCCTGGCAGGCATCGATGGCGTTGCGGATCAGGTTGACCAGAACCTGCTCGACCCTGAGCGGCGCGGTGGTCGCCAGGAGGTCGGCGGAGGTCAGGTGCAGGTGCAGCGCCACGCCGGTTTCCTCGACGCGCGGCCGCACCAGCTTGGCGCTGGTCTTCAGGCAATCCCGCAAATCCACCGTCTCGATGCGCGATTCCCCCGGTCGGGCGAAGCGCTTGAGTTCCTGCGTCAGGCTCGCCATGCGCAGGCGCAGGGCGTCGATCTCGTCGAGGTTCTCCAGCACTTCCGCCGCCTCGCCGCGCTGGTGATAGAGCCGCGCACCGGAGACGAACATGCCAAGCGCCGCCAGCGGCTGGTTGAGCTCATGCGCCACCGCCGCCGACATCTGGCCGACCGCCGCAAGCCGGCTTGCCCGCGCCAGATCCGCCTGGGTCTCGCGCAATTCGCGCTCGACACGGCGGCGTTCGTCCACCTCGTCGACAAGGCGCCGGTTGAGGTCGCGCAGGCCGGCCGCGTCCTGGCGCAGACCCGCCGTCACCCGGCCGAGCCGCCGGCTGCGCAGGAACAGCAGTGCAACCGCATAGACCAGGATCAGCGCGAAGGCGGCCGCCCAGACCGTCCCGCGCGGGGCACGCACCTCCGCGAGAGGCGTGAAGTAGTGGATCGACCAGTCGAGCAGGCCGACCCTCAGCCGTGCCTGCCGGTAGGCCGTCCCGCCGATTTCAAGATCGGTTGCATGCGCCGGTCCCTCCTGAAGGCTTTGCAGCCGTTCGCCGCCATACTGGCGGTCGGAGCGGATCGCGGCGACCACCATGTCATCGAGCGGCGCGATCGAGGCATAGCGCCAGTCGTCACGGGTGCCGAGGAAGACGACCCCGTGGACATCGGTGACGATCACCGTCTCGCCGCCCTCGAGCCAGTTGCGCTCCAGCCGGTCCATGTCGACCTTGACCACCACGACGCCGCGTGGCCGCACCCCGGACGGCGTGGAACGCGCGAAGAAGAAGCCCGGCTCGCCGGTCGTCGCGCCGACGGCGAAGAAGCGCCCCTCCTCGCCCTCGAGCGCCGCCTGGAAATACGGGCGGAAGGCATAGTTGCGGCCCATGAAGGAATTGGCCGTATCGAAATTGCTGGCGGCAACCGTCAGGCCGTTCCGGTCCATCACGTAAAGGGCGTCCGCTCCCGTGGTCGCGGCAAGGTCCTTGAGGAAGCGGTTGGCGGCATCCGTCTCGTCCGGATCGGAAAGCACCCCGACGGCGCGCGGATCGCGGGCGACGATGTAGGGCAGGTAGCGGTACTTCTCCAGCTCCCGCAGGATTGTCTCCCGGTAAAGCGTCAGCCGCTCGCGGGCGCCCGCGTCGCTGCGCTCGCGCGAGCGTTCCTCCGCCCAGTCCGCGGCAAGGACGGCGGCGGCGAGCACCGCCAGCGGCGGCAACACAAGCACCAGCCTGCGCAAGACCCGCCGCGACAGGCGCAGGCCCAGGACCGGCCATGACGCATCCGGCCGGGCGACGCTCGCGCCGGTTGCATCCGCCGCCGCCGCCTCGGGCGTGGACACGGCCGGAGCCTGCCCGTATGAATTTGCTGTTGTCATGATCAATCGTAGCGGCCGTGGGCCGCGGTTGCCACCATTGCCCTGAAAGGACGCAGATGCAGTTTTCACTGAGCGAGGAAGAGTATCTCATCCAGGATACGGCGCGAAAGCTCGCCGAGGACAGGATCGCGCCGCTGGCCGAGGAACTGGACAAGGGTGAGGGCCGGGAGGCCTTTCTCGCCAATCTGAAACTGCTTGCGGAAAACGGCTTCATGGGCCTCAACGTGTCGCCGGACCACGGCGGAACGGGAGCCGGCACGGTCGCCTTCGCGCTTGCCGTGGAGGAGCTTGGCCGTGCATGCGCCTCGACCGGGGTGACGGTGTCGGTCTCCAACATGGTCGCGGAAGTCATCCAGGCCGTGGGAACCGATGAGCAGCGGGCAACCTACCTGCCGAAGCTGACCGACGGCACCTATTCCGCCGGCGCTTTCTGCCTGACGGAGGCCGGCGCCGGGTCGGACCCCTCCTCGATGCGCACCCAGGCCGTGCGCGACGGGGACGACTACGTCCTCAACGGCGCCAAGCTCTACATCACCTCGGCGGAATATGCAGGCGTCTTCGTCGTCTGGGCGGTGACGGACAAGGCCGCCCCGAAAGGCAAGGGCATCACCTGTTTCCTGGTCGAGGCGGGCACGCCCGGTCTCCTCATCGGCAAGGCCGAGAAGAAGATGGGCCAGACGGGCTCGGCGACCAACGAAGTGCTGTTCCAGGACTGCCGCGTGCCGGAAAGCGCCATTCTGGGGCGCCCGAACGACGGCTTCCGGATCGCGGTCGGCGAGCTTGCCGGCGGGCGGATCGGCATCGCCTCGCTGTCGCTCGGCATCGCCCGCGCTGCGATGGATCGGGCCAAGGCCTATGTGAAGGAACGCCGCCAGTTCGACAGGACGATCGCCGAGATGCAAGGCGTGCAATGGATGATCGCCGACCGCGAGACGGAACTCGAGGCGGCAAAGCTCCTGATCCTGCAGGCGGCCGCACTCAAGGATGCCGGCAAGCCCTTCGCCCGGGAAGCGTCGATGGCCAAGCTGTTCGCCTCGGAGGCCGCGCAGAAGGCGACCTACACAGCGCTGCAACTGCATGGCGGCGCCGGCTACATCCAGGACTATCCGCTGGAGCGCCTGGCCCGCGATGCACGGATCACGACGATCTACGAAGGCACCTCGGAGATCCAGCGCCTGGTGATCGCCCGCGAAGCGCTCAAGTCCGTCTAGTCACCCTGATCCGAGGTTCGTTTCACGGCGCAGCATGCTCCGGGCGAACTTCGGATCGACCACACCAGCAGGTGATTGATCCCGGATTGATCCCGGTCAAAGATCGGCCTTCGTCTTCGTCCTAGATATAGGCAACTTTCATGGAGGCTGCGGCATCGCGCCGGAGCCTCCGTTCAAGGAGGGACGTATCTCATGGCGATCAAGGACATCCTCACGCTGGTCGATCTTGCCGGCAAGCAGCAGGCGGCACAGGTGGCCCTGCAACTGGCGGCCCGGACCCAGGCGCACGCAACGGGCCTGACCGTCGCGTTCGAGCCGGTCGTGCCCGGTTTCATCGCAGGTCCGATGCCGGCCGACTACGTCGCCATCGCCCGCGACCAGGCCTTGCGGGCGGCGCATACGGCGGGCGAGGCCTTTGCCGAACTGGCGCGCAAGGCCGGCGTTTCCTCCGAGACACGCATCGCCGAGGTGATCACCGGCGGCTCGGCGGAAGCGGTGCTCGCCCATTGCCGGCTGACCGATCTTGTCGTCGTCGGCCAGGACAATCCGGACGAACCCGAGCCCATGCGTGAAATGCTGATCGAGACGGTGCTGTTCGAAGCCGGCGTACCGGTTCTGGTGGTGCCCTATATCGGCGGCGGCCTGCCGATGAACAATGTCATGGTCGCCTGGGACGGCAGCCCGACGGCAAGCCGGGCCGTGCATGCCGCGATGCCGATGCTGCAGATGGCGAAGAAGGTCACCGTGATGATCGTCGAGACCGGACGCCGGCACGATGGCGAACCCGGCGCCGACATCGCCACATATCTGGCCCGGCACGGCCTGTCGGTCACGATCGACGTGGTCCCGCGCCCCCATTCCGGCGTCGCCGACGCGATCCTGAACTATGTCTCGGACCATTCCGTCGACATGATCGCGATGGGTGGCTACGGTCATTCGCGCATGCGCGAGTTCCTGTTTGGCGGGGCGACCCGCGACATTCTCGCCTCGATGACGGTCCCGGTGCTGATGGCGCACTGACACCGGAGAGAAGTCCGCGTTCCCCTCACGCCAGGCCGCGTCCCGCGGCCGGCGTGGTGGGAGGGCGCCGCCATTCGGGGGGATGGCGGCGCCTTTGACTTGCTCCCCCCATCGCCACATTGTCTCTGAAGAACAGGCAGCTCCCGCACGGCGCGGGTTTCGACGTCCCTGACGCGCATTGCCACCTGCATGAGACGGGCCCATGACGATCCGAAATCTCGACGCCCTGTTTCGCCCGCGATCGATTGTCGTCGCCGGCCCCAACCGCCTCGGCGCGGAGGCATTGGAGCTGTTGCTGCGGCGGATCTCCGAGGGCGGTTTTGCCGGCACGAAGACCGTGGTTGGATGCGGCGAGGAACTGCCGGACGGCTATCGGCCGAAACGACGCATTTCGGACATGCAGGAGGGCGCGGAGCTCGCCATCCTGCTCGGCGCGCCGGAGGAGGCGGCGGCCACCGTCAAGACGCTCGCGGCATCGGGAACGCGCGCGGCCGTGGCTCTTTCGCCGCACTATGACCGGTGGCGCGACGCCGACGTCACAGCGACGCTGCAGGCCGGACAACCGGCAACACTACGTCTTCTGGGACCCGGCAGCCTCGGCGTCGCGGCGCCTCTGGCCAATGTGTCCGCGCATCTGGGTGCCTGCGACGCGCATCCCGGCGACCTGGCCTTTATCGCCCGCTCCGGCACGGTGGCGAACGCCACCCTGTCCTGGGCGGCGGCGAACGGGGTGGGCTTTTCAGGCGTGGCCTCGCTCGGGCAGCGCGCCGACATCGACGTCTCGGACATGCTCGACTGGTTCGCGCTCGATTACCGCACGCGCGCCATCCTGGTTCATCTGGAGACCATCGCCAATCCGCGCAAGTTCCTGTCGGCGGCGCGTGCCGCCGCCCGTTCCAAGCCGGTGGTGGTGCTGCGGTCCGGCGCCAGCCGGGAGGTGAGCGGCGAACGCGTCACTCACGCGGGACGGATCGCGGTGGCCGATGCGGTCTATGATGCCGCCCTTGCACGCGCCGGCGTCCTTCGGGTCGAGGATATCGACGAGATGTTCGAGGCGGTGGAAACCATCAGCCGGGTGAAGCCGGTCAGCGGACGACGGCTCGCCATCGTCGCGACGGGAGGCAGCCTTGCGACGCTGGCCGCCGACCAGTTGCAGCGGCAGGGCGGGGTTCTGGCCGAACCTCATCCCGACACGGCCAGCGCACTCGCGGCCAGCCAACGCCCCGGACATCCCGCATCGAATCCCCTGTGCCTGTGCGAGACCGCCGGTGCGGAGGCCTATGCGCAAGCCGCCGGCGCATTGCTGGCGGACCGCAATGTCGATGCGGTGCTCGCGGTCGTCGCCCCGTCCGCCTTCACCTCGCTGGAAGACACCGCCAACGCGCTGGCGCATGCGGGCTCCGCCGGAGGATCGGCGTATGGGCGACGAAAACCGCTGCTGGTGGCGCTGACGGCCGGCGCACCGCTGCCGCGCAAATCGCTCGACCGGGCGCGCATCCCCTGCCATGGCAGCGCATCGGAGGCGGTCCGCGCCTTCATGCATCTGGTACGCTATGCCGACGGGCGCGACATGCTGATGGCCGCACCGCCCAGCCTGCCGGCGGATTTCCAGCCCGACCCGGAAACGGCCCGCGATGTGGTGCGCATGGCGCTTTCGCGCGGGCAGCAATGGCTTACCCCGCCGGAAATCCACAGGATACTGGCGGCCTACGGCATCTCGCAGGTGGAGACCCGACTGGCGCGAAGCCCGCAAGAGGCGGCGTCCATCGCCGCGGAACTGATGCAGACCGGCGACAGGATCGCGGCAAAGCTCGTGTCCCCGCAACTGCCCTTCAAGTCGGATGTTGGGGGCGTCCTGCTCGACCTCGACACGCCGGAGGCGGTGGAGAGCGCCGCCAGGGACTTGCTCGCCCGCATCGCCGAAACCCATCCCGACGCAGAGATCACCGGCATCGCGCTGCAGCCGATGTTGCACCATGCCCATTCCAGCGAGGTGTTCATCGGCCTCGCCGACGACCCGACGTTCGGCCCGGTCCTGCTCTTCGGCCATGGCGGCACCGGCGTCGAGGTAATGGGAGACATCGCAATCGGACTGCCGCCCCTCGATCTCAACCTTGCAGAGGCGATGGTGCGCGGAACCCGTGTCAGCCGCCTGCTCGAAGGTTTCCGGAACCGCCCGGCGGCGGACATGCACGCCATCGCCCTGACGCTGGTCAAGGTGGCCCAGATCGCCGTCGACATTCCCGAAATCCGCGAGCTCGACCTCAACCCGCTGATCGCCGACAGCCGTGGCGTGACGGTGCTCGATGCCCGCATCGCCATCTGCGAGGCGCGGGTGCATCCCGGCCGCCGCCCGACGTCGCGGCTGGCGATCGCTCCCTATCCCAAGGAATGGGAACGGGACCTGGCGCTGAAGGACGGTACGCGCGTCGACATTCACCCCGTCCGGCCGGAGGACGAGGACCGTTATCGCCGCTTCTTCGAGAAAGTGTCGCCGGAGGACCTGCGCCTGCGCTTCTTCGCGCCGGTCAAGGAGTTCAACCACGCCTTCATGGCGCGTCTCGTGCAACTCGACTATTCGCGCGCCATGGCCTTCGCCGCCTCCGACCCGGAGAGCCGCGACATTCTCGGCGTGGTGCGGCTGCATGCCGACCCCGACCATCGCACCGGCGAATACGCGATCCTGGTTCAGTCCTCGCTGAAGGGACAGGGGCTCGGCTGGGCCTTGATGCAGATGATCATCGACTATGCCGCGGCCGACGGCATCGAGACGATCAAGGGCGAGGTGCTGAAGGAGAACACCACCATGCTCGCCATGTGCACGGCGCTCGGTTTTTCCGTCCGCTCCTCGCCCGACGACGATGCCATCGCCGAGGTGACCCTGCCGGTGTCCCCGGCAGGAAGGCCTGCCGATTGAGACGGCGCCTCAGCCGGCGCGGATCTGGCTGAGCGAGCGAACCGGCGTGATCGCCTCCGGATCGAGCTTCAGATGCAGCAAGGCCGGCTTACCGGATGCCGCCGCGCGCTCGAAGGCCGGCGCGAATTCAGCCGCCGTTTCCACCGTCTCCGCATGGGCGCCATAGGCGCGGGCGAAGGCGGCAAAATCCGGATTGACCAGCGTCGTCGCCGAGACACGCCCGGGGAAGTCACGCTCCTGATGCATGCGGATGGTGCCATACATGCCGTTGTCGACGACAATGGTGATAATCGCGGCCCCCTCCTGCGCCGCCGTGCCGAACTCCTGCATGGTCATCTGCAAGCAGCCGTCGCCGGCAAAACAGACCACCATGCGCTCCGGATATTTCAGCTTGCCGGCGACCGCCGCGGGAAGGCCGTAGCCCATCGAGCCGCTGGTGGGCGCGAGTTGTGTGTTGAGGCGGCGAAAGCGGTGGAAGCGATGCACCCAGGTGGCGTAATTGCCAGCGCCATTGGCCAGGATCGCATCCTCGGGCAAGTGCTGCTCGAGCCAGTCCATCACCTGCGCCATCTGCAGCGCGCCGGGCACCTGCGGCCGCGCGCCCGACCAGGCGAGATAGTCGGCATGGGCCGTCCCGGCCGCTCCGTCCCAGGCAATCGCGTTGGGCGGCTGAAGTGCCTCGAGCGCCGCGCAGAAGCCGTTCGGCGTCGCGTGGATGGCAAGGTCCGGCAGGTAGACGCGGCCGAGTTCCTCGGCCCCGGCATGGACATGCACCAGGGTCTGGCTCGGCTGCGGAATGTCGAGCAGACCGTAGGACTGGCTTGGCATTTCCGACAGGCGGCCACCGACGAGCAGCAGCAGGTCGGCCTCGCGAACGCGCTCCGCCAGCTTCGGGTTGATGCCGATGCCAACGTCGCCGGCATAGTTTCCATGCAGGTTGTCGAACAGCATCTGGCGGCGGAAGGAGCAGGCGACGGGCAGTTGGAAGCGCTCGGCAAAGCGGGTGAAAGCCGCCCGCGCACCCTCGCTCCAACGGCTGCCGCCGAGGATGGCGAGCGGACGCTTCGCCGCCCACAGGCGCTTCTGCAGATCGGCCATCTGGGCAAGCGAGGGATGCGTTTCCAGCGGCGTGAAGGCCGGCAACGCGGACACCTCGGCACTCTCCGCCAGCATGTCCTCCGGCAGCGCCAGAACGACCGGGCCGGGGCGGCCGGACGTCGCCACATGATAGGCCCGCGACAGCATTTCGGGGATACGGGCGGGGCCCTCGATCTCGGCCACCCATTTGGCCATGCCGCCGAAGAACTGGCGGTAATCGACCTCCTGGAAGGCGTCGCGCCCGCGCATGCCGGTCTCGATCTGGCCGACGAAGAGGATCATCGGCGTGGAATCCTGCTGTGCGACATGGACACCGGCGGCCGCGTTGGTAGCCCCCGGGCCGCGCGTCACCATGCAGATGCCCGGCCGGCCCGTCATCTTGCCGAAGGCCTCGGCCATCATCGCCGCGCCGCCCTCCTGGCGGCACACGGTCACAGGGATCTCGGCGTCATGCAGCGCATCGAGGACAGGAAGATAGCTCTCGCCGGGAACGCAGAAGATGCGGTCGGCTCCCAACTGCTCGAGTGCCCTGACAAGCAGGGCCCCACCGGTGCCGGTGATCCGGCGCGCCGCACGCTTTTCCATGTCGATTGTCCCCGATCAAGCAGAGTGTTGCCCTTTCGATATACAACGGCGGCGCAGATCGGCGCAAAGGCACGAGACTCCGTTTCCAATTCCGGTCCGGAATGAACTTTATCCCGAAGCCGGAAACTCAGAGATCCTGCACGGTCACGACCTGGAACGTGTGCAGTTCGCCGTCCTCGTCCTTGATCGAAACGTACTCTCCGGGGCGGAAGGGGTGTGCGCCGAAACGGTATCCCGCCTCGTCGTCCTCATCGCCGTCGATATCGTAGTGGAAGGCCCAGGAGCCGCCCGGGCGATGACGGAGGTGTCCGATGTCCTCTTCCTCGTCGGCCCAGAACCGGCGCACCCGGCACTCGCCCCTGTGCTTCTTCCATCCCCCCGCGTCGATGTGATCGTCCGCATCGAGAGGAGCGATGAACTCGTAGCCATGCCGGGCCGAGCCGTTCGGGAATTCCCGGGTGCGGGCCAGGTTGAGGCGGATCTTCTTGAGGCCGGAATGAGTGGTCATGGATGTCGGAGCTCCTGCTTTCCGCTGGGCGAATATTAGCAGTTTCAACGGGATCGGGCATCCCGCAATGAGCGAGATCAAATTCGCCGCAAAGCCCCTCTCCGGCAGAAGCCGGACATGAAAAGGTGAGGGCCGGAACACCGGCCCCTCTCCGGCCCAGGCCGGACATGAAAAGGCGGGGCCGGAACACCGGCCCCTCTCCGGCCCAGGCCGGACATGAAAAGGTGAGGGCCGGAACACCGGCCCCTCTCCGGCCCAGGCCGGACATGAAAAAGGCGGGGCCGGAACACCGGCCCCTCTCCGGCCCAGGCCGGACATGAAAAAGGCGGGGCCGGAACACCGGCCCCTCTCCGGCCCAGGCCGGACATGAAAAAGGCGGGGCCGGAACACCGGCCCCGCCTGGGGCAAACGCATCTGCCTGGGAGGGAGGAAGCAGGGAGCGTCGTACCCGAACCGTTGGGCCCGAACCGTTGGGCCCGAACCTTTGCGCTCAGACCGCGATGGCGCGCAACGGAAGAGCGACAGGCGCCGAGGCCGTCTTCTCCGCCGGGCGGCGGCGACGCACACCCTGATATGCGAGCCGGTGATGGAATTCGCAGTAGGAACGGTTGTTCTCCGCGTCCTGGCTGCAGAAGTGGAAATCGGCGTCCGACGGATCGCCGATCGGCCACTTGCAGGTGCGGCTGGTCAGCGTCATCAGCGTGATGCGGTCCTCGGCGGCGACATCGGAGTGCGCAACATCGAAGCTCTTGTGCGCTGTGCCGAAGTCGAGGCCGCGGCGATACTGGACATCCGACGCGGTATCGCGAGGCGCCGGCTTTCCGCTGACGAAGGCGAGCGAAGGCTTGCCGCGCTGGACGCGGGGCTTGGGACGGTGGCTGGTCGCAGGAGACCGCTTGGGCAGACCCATGCGATGGGCCTTGCCGATCACCGCGTTACGGGTGACGCCCGCCATAACATAGGCGATCTGGCTTGCGCTGAGGCCTTGCAGCCAGAGCTTCCTGAGCAGATCTTCGCGTTCCTGTGTCCAAGCCATGTTCAGCCCCACTTCTTCTTGTCACCTGGCGGAGACGGTTACGCGGGTACACATCTCTCCCGTTCCGCCGGAACCCTTTTCTGGGGTACCGACGGCCGCCAACTCGTTTCTGTTGCGATAGCGACCGAGATCGCCGTGATGGGGACCCTGGCGGATACCGCCTTTCGGGCCACGTGCCGTTCGATGAACTCGCCATCGACTATGCGTAACTTATAGTGAACAAATCCTTAACAAGTCAATCTAAAGCTCTTTTCATTTTGGTTTTTACTTATTTTTCTCAAGTATTATTGCCGTAAGTGATTTTACTATGATATCCAATACATCTTTCTGAAAAATTTTATTTGAATTTTCTTCTTCTTGTTCAGGATGAGCAAATCTCATCTCAGGAGATATAGAAAACAAAAGCTTGTTGTTAGATCTCCTCATGCATATCATTCCGTCTTCACACATTTTATCAACTTTTCTGCGCACAGTTGAATACGGAATATCTGTCTCTTCAGAGATTACCTCAATATCCGGGTCGATCTTGTTTGCATTCGCGATTGCAATTGTCGTCAGTATCATCAACTGACCCAGGTCTTTTACTTCATACTCCTCCATGAACCGGAACATGAGACTGAAGAACATCTCATAGAGGCGGAGTATCCGGTGAGCCTGAGTCGAAAGTTCTTCATCCTGCGATGACATCGGCGCCTCCTTG
Source organism: Stappia sp. (assembly GCF_965276915.1). GTDB lineage: Bacteria > Pseudomonadota > Alphaproteobacteria > Rhizobiales > Stappiaceae > Stappia. The sequence goes on along the minus strand of NZ_OZ255709.1, from coordinate 1,667,112 downwards.
GTGCCTTACATTCGTCATTTTGACGAATGTTGCCCGCTTTGCGCATGGATTCGCACGCATGCAACAACGGGTTCTCGACTTGGCTCCATATTCCCCAGGGTAATTCGGGCTTTAATTCAGCTTTTCCACAAATTTTAACCAAACCGGCCTTGCGGCGCCTCAATCGTTCGCCACGTCGAAAACCATCGCCATCACCGCCCGCACCATGTCGACGCTCATGTCAGGGTCCGTGCGCTCGGCGGATTTTCCGCAGGCCGCCTCCGTCGACCATAGATAAACGACCGACTTTCCGCGTCGTTCCTTGGCAATCCGGCCGTCATCGAGATAGGGGCGCAAGCGCCGCTCGACCGTCGAACGTGAGGTGCCGAGCTTTTCCGCCAGCAGCTCGGCATCCATCGGCGCGCCCCTCAGGTCCGCTATGGCGACCAGCACCAGCAGCAGAACGTCGGAAACATCGCGCACCTCGAGCCGGTCGCTGATCTGCAGCGTGAGGTCGTAGTAGGTCTCGAGCAGGCGCCGCATGCGGTAGGCGGTCGCGTTGCCACCGGCCGGCATCGGGGTTTCCGCTTCACTGTCCATGTCCCCTCCCCGCGTGACATCGGTCTCGCGAACAGACGGCCTTCAAAGAGGGCTGGCCATCGGCGGTCACGCGACGCTTGCACGCAGGCTCAAGGGTGCCTCAAGAGCGCCCGGCGACGCAAGCCGGGCGGAACCGCGCGGATCCCGCACGCACGCATCGACAGGAGGTCGCTCGAAACGCGGAAGCCGGCAGCGCCGCGCAGACAGCAGCGCAAGGCCCGGTGGGCCGGAGGCAACACGCTCGACAGGACAGGGGGGGGAAGACAGGGAGGCGAATGGTACAGACGGTTGGAGTTGAACCAACGACCTTCGGAGCCACAATCCGACGCTCTAACCAACTGAGCTACGTCTGCACGTCAATTCGGTGGCGGAAACTAGTTTGAAAAGCGGGGGAATGCAAGAGGCAGTACCGAGCATTCGCTACACTCGTCCACAGCATGGAAAAGCGTGTGCAAAAGCGCGAGAACCGCGTCCCGCGCCCTCTCCGCAAGGCCTTGCCGGAATGCCCGGTCGCAGGTGCGACAAGGCGGGCCGGCCGACAAAAAAGAACCCGGGCCGTGGGCGGCCCGGGTTCCGGTCTGCTTCAGGTCACGCCCGTGGTCAGGCCGCCTTGAAGTCCTTGGTCGTCTTCTCGACGGCACCCTTGAAGGTCTCCGTCACTTCGCCGGCCAGCTTGGAGGACAGCTCCTGCATGTCCTTGGCCTGGGCGCTGAACGCGTCGAACTGGCTGCGGGCGAACGACGTCTGCAACTCGATCGCCTCGGCCAGCGTCTTCACCTCGAAGAGGTTCTTGACGAACTGGAAGGTCGCATCGGTGTTCGACTTCGCGGCGTCGACGGCCTTGTGGTTGAAGTCGAGGACACCGCGGCGGGTGGTCTCGAAACCGTCTTCCATGAGGTCGGTCGCGTCCTCGGCAACCGTCTTGAGCTTGGAGTAGGCCTCACGGGCCTGCTCGATGCTCTTCTCGGCCATTTCGCGCGTCACGGCGGGGATTTCCATCTTGGGCATGTTGAAAGCCTCGAAGTTCGGGAATGCGGAAACCGTCGCATCGACGGTCTTGGCGGTCTTTGCACGCGGCGCCTTCGGCGCAGCGGCTGCGGTCTTCGTCTCGGTCATGATCTCAACTCCTTTGGCCGGGGCGCGCTTGAGCAGCGTCCCGCGCCTTGCGGGGAATTTTTTGCGATCTCAACGCCAACGCGCCGATCGCCATCTACAGGAGGATACATAGCAAGACTTATTGTGCATTGCAACATAAATATTGCGACGCACAAGATCACCGCCCCGGAAACCGGACCGGAAACGGCCGCACGCGGCGGGCCCTGGCCGGGCCGCCGCGTCCGCCAAGACGCCTGTCATGTCGCAAGCCGGGGTTGCGGCGGCGGCCGCCGTGACGCGGTCGCCCGCCGCGATATCCGCAGTGTGCGGCCGCGCCTCTTCAGCCCGTCACCGCAACCGCCAGTCTTCGCGCGCGCGTCTTTTAGCCGCGCGTTTTCTTCGCCGCATCCTGGGCGGTCCTTGCCGCCTTGTCGCCGAGATCGCGGACCTGCTCGCCGAGCGCCTCCATCTGCTTGCGCAGATATTCGCTCTGCAATTTCATCATTTCCTGCACGTCGCCGGCCCGCACCATCTTCTGTGCGAGATCGAATGCGGCGGAGACATGCTCCTCCGTGTATTCCAGCGCGGTGCGGCCCATGTCATCGGCGCCCGCCTTCACGGTCTGCGCCGTATCCTCGGCGCTGCCGACGGCCTTGCGCGTCGCGCTCATGTAGTCGTCGAAAGCCTTGCGCGCCTGGCCAACGCTCTGATCGGCCATTTCTCGCATCTGTTCAGGGATCTCAAAGCCGCTCTTGTCGCCTTTCGCCACGATGCCTCTCCTTGCCGTTGTTGATCATATGCCCAGACGCCAGGGGATCTTCGCCCGCCGGCACCGGCCTTCGATCCTAGAGGAAATAGCGCCCAAGGGGAGCCCCCAGATCTCTGTCCGGCACCGCTTCGCAGGCAGGCGTCATGCCAATGCCCGATTCCCGGGATTAACCACACTTGAAGAGAATGGCGGCATTCGGGGTGCTTGGCGTGGACGACTCGGATTTGAAACGATATTTACTCTTTGTTTACCGCGTGAGGCGTTAACGGAATGCGGTATGTACGCGCGGGTTTGCGTCGAAGCCCTTGAGAGACGGGGATTTCGGCCGTGCCGCGCGACCACCGCCCGGGTTCCGGCCGCGTATCGCGTTTGAGGGAACCACCGGCGAGCACCGCAACGGCGGAGAGAGCGTGCCCATGAACAGCCAGTTGAGCACCTTCATGGCGTTGAGCGGCCTCGCTGCCGCCAACATCTATCTCACCGACCCCCGTCCTGCCTGGATATGGGCGGAGGACGGGAAGAGCATTCTGTGGGCCAATCCGGCGGGCGCCGCGTTTTTCGGCGTCGACAGCCTGTCCGGGCTCGCCGACCTGACCGGCCTGGCCCGCGCGCCGGCCCGTCCTCATATCGCCCGCGTTGCCACATCCGGTCCCGTCGATCGCGACACGACCGACCGCCTGCGCTTCTATCGCGGGCTGCGGGTGATGCTTCTTACCTGTGCTTGCCGCCGCCTCGTGCTGGCGGACGGGAGCAATGGCGCGCTCATCGTCGCACTCGACGCTCCGGGGACCGCCGGCGCGCAGGATGAGAGCGCATTGCTCGCCCTGATCTCCCATTCCTCGCATGCCGCGTTTCTCTACCGCCGCGACGGCAGCGTGCAGTCCGGCGACGCCGGGCTCGCCGGTCCAGATCTCGACACCGTCAAGACGGCGCTGCGCAGCGCCAAGCATGCGCCCTTGCGCCGGAGCTTCGAGATCGAGGGCGCCGATCGCGACGCCTCGGTTCTAATGCTCGACACCGGGTCGATCCTGCTGCTCGCCGACATGACGAACGCCGGCGGCGTGGAGAAGACCGCTCCCATCGCCGACGTCCCTGTCGCCGACGTCCCTGTCGCCGACGCGGCTGCCATGGCCATGTCGCAGGAAGACCCGGACGGGTTCGAGCCGGAAACTGATGGGGACATTGCTTCAGCGGAAGCCGAGGCGCCGACGGGCGCTCCGGTTTCACAGGAAGAAGCCCCGCAAGACGAAGTCCGGCAAGACGAGACCGTGCCGCCCGGCCCGACCGAGGCCGACACCCGCACGCCGGAGCCGGCTCCCGCGCGGCGACGCTGGGCGCAGGGCGGCCTTTTTGCCTTCGCCAGCGGCACCCGGTTCCTCTCCTCCTCGCGCACGGCCGACAGGCCTGCGGACGAGATCTCCGCAGACGCCGCGCAGCTGCCGCCGGCGGGCACCGAGCCTGCCTATGAGGCGTTTCCTGGAGACGACGACGCAAGCGGCGACGTTGAGACCGCCAGCCAGCCGGAAGGGCTGTCGCCGGTGCCGGATCACGCCGACGGGGACACGGAAACCGCCGCGGCCGGCACGGAGCAGGCGGATACCGAGCGCGACCCACAATTCCCGGCGGATGCCGACGACGCTCTCGGTCTCGTCGGGGTCGACGACGCTCCCGATCTCGTCGGGGTCGACGACGGGGACGCCGGCCAGGACGAAGAGGATGCCGGTGCGCGAGCTCATGCAGGGCTTTCCACCTCTCCTGCCGAAGAGGCAAACGAGCGCGCGGCTGCCGATGACGGCGACCTTGCCGACGACATCCTGGGCGCCGGCGAGCTGACGTTCGACGACCTCGCAGCCACAGGCGAGGAAGCCCACGCGGCAGTCGACGGGCAGGCCGATGTCGATGCGGCCGACGAGGTGACTGAAGAAGAAGACGAGACCCCGGCTCCGCCTCACACGGGACCGGATCATGCGGACGACGCCGTTCCCGCCGTTGACCTGCCGGCGGCGGCCGCTTCCGGCTTCCTGTTCGACGCGCGCGAGCGTCCGGTGCGTTTTGCCTGGAAGATGGATATCGACCGGCGTTTCACCTTCCTGTCACCGGAATTCGCCGAGACGCTCGGCCCCGAAGCGGCCGACGTCGTCGGGCTGACCTGGGAAGAAGTGGCGGAACGCTTCGACCTCGATCGCGACGGCCGGGTATCGGCGGCGCTCAGGCGACGCGACACGTGGAGCGGCCGCACCGTCGCGTGGCCGGTCAGCGGCGCGGCCCTGCGCGTTCCCGTCGACATGGCAGCCCTGCCGGCCTTCGACAGGCAACGCATCTTCGAAGGCTTTCGCGGGTTCGGCGTCTGTCGCACCGGCGAGGCGGTGGACGACACCGACGCCCTCGGCACACGCCTTGTCATGCGCCCGACCCTGGAGGCCGTCAGCGCCGATCCGGCAGAGCCGGAGGAGGCTTCGGTCGCGGAGGAGCCGGTTGCCGACGACCTGATGCCTGATCTGCCGGTTCTTGCCGACGACGAGGCGGATGTCGCGGACGCAACAACCGCGGCGACGATTGAGGCCGATGCCGTTTCCGCCGCGGATACCGACGCGCCCACGATCATCGACGAAGGTTTCGAGCCGGAGCCGGAAGAAACCGGGCCCGAAGAGCCCGCCGCAACCGGTCTCCCGGGCGATGATGCAAGGGAAGAGTTCGCCTTGCAGCCTGCCGGGATGCACGGGATCAGCGCATCCGACGACGACATGCCCGCTGCCGAAGACAGCGCCCCCGGAACCGAAGATGACGACGAGGACATCGGGTTTTCCGGGCTCGCGGAGAACGCGCTTCCAGAAAGTCCGGAAGAAGAGCCGGACGCTGCCGACGAGGACGAGCACGCGGCGGGCGCGCTGCCGCTGGATGAGGTCGATGCGGACGCCGCAGCCCTGGCCGACCTGCTCCACCACACGGCAACCGATAGCCCCGCAGCCGACAACCCGGCCACCGACAGCCTTGCGAACCGGGAAGACGCGCCGGCCGGCACGGGTCCCGCGCCCGATGAAACCCCGATCCCGTCTGTCCGGTCCGCTTCGTCCTACAGGACCGAGGCCACGGACACCTCGCGCCTGTCGAAGCCCGAAAGGGAAGCTTTCCGCAAGATCGCCGAGGCGCTCGGCGCGCGTTCCGAATCCGACGAACCGGTGATGCTCGCCGCCGCTCCGCAGGACAGCGCGCCGACCGTTGCAACGGATGGTGCGAAAACGGACGCGGATCTCGTGGAGGCCGCCAAACCGACGGAAGACATCCCCGCTCCTGACGAAGACGATCTCGCGAGAACGCCGGCACCGGCCAATGTCGCGAGCCTTGGCATCATCCCGCGCGCTCCGGCCGGCACCACCCGGGCGGCGCGCACCAACCTGCTCGACAAGCTGCCCGTGGGCGTCGCCATCATCGACGGCGAGGACGTGGACTACGCCAACGCCACCCTGCTCGACCTGCTCGGCTACCCCGATCTCGAGGCGCTGCATGCCGTCGGCGGGCTCGACGCGATCTTCGCCGAGCCGGAGGACTGGCCAAGTTCGCTGCCAGGCGCGATGACGGAGCGCACCATGCGCATCCGTCTGGCCGATGGCGGGGCGAAGCCGGTCAAGTCGCGCCTGCACAGCGTCGCGTGGAAAGACGGTACGGCGCTGATGATGTCGCTGCTCGACCGCCACGATCCGGCGCAGGAAGCGGCGCTCGACCGGTTGCACGAGACGCAGTCGTCCCTGTCGCTTGCCGAGGAGCATCTTGCCGAGATGGACGCGGTGCTCGAGACCGCGACGGACGGCGTGCTGATCCTCGACGAAGGCGGCCGCATCATGAAGGTGAACCGGTCCGCCGAAGCGCTGTTCGACGCGGCGCGAGAGGACATGGTCGGCGCGCCGCTCAACGACTATCTGGCTCCCGAAAGCCACCGCGACGCGAGCGACTATCTCGACGGCCTCGCCCGCAACGGCGTCGCCAGCGTGCTCAATGACGGGCGCGAGGTGATCGGCCAGCTGCGCTCGGGCGGCCTGATCCCGCTGTTCATGACCATCGGCCGGGTCGGCCACGGCGCGGAAGGCCCGCGCTTCTGCACGGTGCTGCGCGACATCACCCAGTGGAAGACGGCGGAAGAGGAACTGACGGATGCAAAGCGGCAGGCGGAGAACGCCAGCTCGCAGAAGTCGGACTTCCTCGCCAAGATCAGCCACGAGATCCGCACGCCGCTCAACGCCATCATCGGTTTTTCGGAAGTGATGATGGAAGAGCGCTTCGGCCCGGTCGGCAACGAGCGCTACAAGGGCTACCTGCGCGACATCCACAATTCCGGCTCGCATATCATGAGCCTGATCAACGACCTGCTCGATCTCTCGAAGATCGAGGCGGGCAAGCTCGACCTTACCTTCGAGGCGGTCTCGGCGAACGACATCATCCGCGAATGCGTCGCCCTGATGCAGCCGCAGGCCAATCGCGAGCGGGTGATCATTCGCGCCAGCCTGCCGACCTCCGTGCCGAAGATCGTCGCCGACGGCCGCTCGGTGCGCCAGATCGTGCTGAACCTTCTGTCCAACGCGATCAAGTTCAACCAGCCCGGCGGCCAGGTCATCGTCTCGACCGCACTGGAAGACAGCGGCGAGGTTATCCTGAGGGTTCGCGACACCGGGATGGGAATGAGCCACCAGGATCTGGCCGCGGCGATGGAGCCTTTCCGCCAGTTGCACACCGCACGCCACGGCGGCGGCACGGGCCTCGGCCTGCCGCTGACCAAGGCGCTGGTCGAGGCGAACCGGGCAAGCTTCCGCATCGATTCGGAAGTCAATCACGGCACGCTGATCGAGGTCACCTTCCCGCCGCAGCGGGTGCTTGCCGAGTAATCCGGCGGGACGACGCCGACGCGCCGGGCAACAGGTCCGGCGCGGATTGACCCTTGCACGCTTCCTTGCCAGTGTGGTCGTCCCTCCTCTGGTCGCGCGCCGCAGGCCGCGCCCGTTCTCGCGGACACGCCATGCTCACTCTTGCCGCAATCGAAGACGCAGCCGACATCGTCTACCGGTCAATGCGTCCGACCCCGCAATATGCCTGGCCGCTGCTGGCCGAGGCCGTGGGCGGCCCCGTGTGGGTCAAGCACGAGAACCACACGCCGACCGGCGCGTTCAAGGTGCGCGGCGGCCTCGTCATGCTGCACGAACTGGCCCGGCGCTCGACACGCGGCACCGGCATCGTCTCGGCCACCCGCGGCAATCACGGACAGAGCCTCGCCTTCGCCGCGAGCCGGCACGGCATCGCCTGCACCATCGTCGTTCCTCGGGGAAACTCCACCGAGAAGAACGCGGCGATGCGGGCGTTCGGCGCGGAACTCGTCGTTGAGGGCGAGGATTTCGACGCGGCCAAGGCGCATGCGAAGGCGCTGGCCGAGGAGCGCGGCCTGTTCATGGTGCCGAGCTTCCATGCCGATCTCGTGCGGGGCGTCGCGACCTATGCGATGGAATTCCTGCGGGCGGTGCCGGATCTCGATGTGGTCTATGTGCCGATCGGGCTGGGATCGGGCATTTGCGGGCTCATCTCCGCACGCAACGTCCTCGGCCTCACGACCAAAATCGTCGGCGTTGTGTCCGACAAGGCGGATGCCTACGCGCGCTCCCTCGAGACGGGCAGGCTGACCGAGACGGCCAGTGCCGCGACCTTTGCCGACGGCATGGCGGTGCGTTGTCCGGACGAAGCCGCGCTCGCCGTGATCCGGGCCGGTGCGGAGGACATCGTGCGCGTCAGCGACGACCAGGTGGCCGAGGCCATCCGCCTCTATTACCGCACCACGCACAACCTTGCCGAGGGCGCGGGAGCCGCTCCCCTCGCCGCACTGATGGCCGACGGCAAGCGGGGCAAGACGCCCGGCGTCATCCTTTGCGGCCAGAACATCGACACGACCTGGATGTGCGACGTACTCGCCGGACGGACGCCGTCGCCCTGACGGAGCAGGCATTTTCCCGCAAGGCCTTCTGCGAAAACCGGAAACCGCCATTCAGGTTAGTTTTGAACTCTTCTAATCTATTGATATTACAAGCGATATTTGTTGACACCAAAACTCCTGTTTCTATGATGCAGGCGCGCATGAGGCTCTTGCCGTAACGGCAGCGCTCCGCGCCAATGCAAACCGACATCAGGGCCTTGTCCCCTGGATGCTGGGAGAGACACATGATCAAGAAAGTTGCCGCCCTGCGCGGCGCGGCCCTGTCCGCCCTGCTGCTCGCTTCCGCCGCGATCGCGACGCCCGCTGTCGCCGAAGGCGAGGTCAACATCTATTCCTATCGCCAGCCCTTCCTGATCGAGCCGCTGCTCGAGGCCTTCACCAAGGAAACCGGCATCAAGGCCAACGTGATCTTCGCCTCCGACGGCCTTGCCGAGCGTATCGAGGCCGAAGGCGCGAACTCTCCCGCCGACGTGCTGCTGACCGTCGATATCGGCCGCCTCGACGGTGCCAAGCAGCTTGGCATCACCCAGCCGGTCTCGTCCGAGGTCGTCAACGGCAACGTTCCGGCCGCCTATCGCGATCCCGAGGGCCACTGGATCGGCCTGACGACCCGCGCGCGCATCGTCTATGCCTCCAAGGAGCGCGTCGAACAGGACGCGATCACCTACGAGGAACTGGCCGATCCGAAGTGGAAGGGCAAGATCTGCACACGCTCCGGCCAGCATGTCTACAACGTCGCCCTGTTCGCCTCGATGGTCTCCCATCTTGGCGCCGAGGAAGCAGAGAAGTGGCTTGCCGGCCTGCGCGACAATCTCGCCCGCAAGCCCTCGGGCAATGACCGCGGCCAGGTCCAGGCGATCTTTGCCGGCGAATGCGACATCTCGCTCGGCAACACTTATTACATGGGTGCCATGCTGACCAACGAGAAAGAGCCGGAGCAGAAGGACTGGGCCAACTCGGTCAAGATCCTGTTCCCGAATGCCGGCGACCGCGGCACGCATGTGAACATTTCAGGCGTCGTCATGGCCAAGCATGCCCCGAACCCGGATGCGGCCCTGAAGCTCGTCGAGTTCCTGTCCTCGGAAGAGGCCCAGCACATCTATGCCGAGGCCAACAACGAGTATCCGGTCAAGCCGGGCGTGGAAATCTCGGAAATGGTCGCCTCCTGGGGCGAACTGAACGCCGACACGCTGCCGCTCGACGAGATCGCCAAGAACCGCAAGACCGCCAGTGAACTGGTCGACAAGGTCGGCTACAACGACGGTCCTGCAAGCTGAGGGACCCTGCGTCCCGAAGCAAACCCGCTCCTGCGCGGCGCCCGACCACGAGGTCGGGCGCCGTTCGCCATTTCCAGCCAACGACCCTTCCGGATGACGACGCAGCCCGTCCGTCCGGCTTCGCCAGCAAACAGCCCCGACGACACGCATGACCGACACTGCCCGCATGGATGACCTGACCGCAGGCGCTCCCGTACCGCGTTCCGCCGCCACGCCGGCCGACAGGATCTGGCTCGTCGCCGGCTTTGCGGTCGCGGCGCTGACGCTGCTGCCTGTCGTGGCCCTTGCCGTCCTCGCGGCGCAGCCGACGGGGGACGTGTGGGGACATCTCGTTGGAACCGTCCTGCCGCGCTCGCTCTGGACAACGGTCCTCCTGATGGCGGGCGTCGGCGCGATCACTTTCGTCGTTGGCGTTGGCACCGCCTGGCTCGTGACCATGTGCCGCTTTCCCGGCCGCGCCTTCTTCGACTGGGCGCTGCTGGTGCCGCTCGCGGTGCCGACCTACATCATCGCCTATACCTATGTCGAAATCCTGGATTTCACCGGCCCGGTGCAGACCGCGATCCGGGAGATCTTCGGCTTCCGCACCTCACGCGACTACTGGTTTCCGGAGATCCGCTCGCTCGGTGGCGCCATCTTCGTCATGGGCTTCGTGCTCTATCCGTATGTCTACCTGACGACGCGCGCGTCCTTCCTGCTGCAATCGGCCTGCACGCTCGACGTCTCGCGAACGCTGGGCGCCGGGCCGATGCGCCTGTTTTTCCGCGTGGCGCTGCCGCTGGCGCGCCCGGCAATCGTCGTCGGCGTATCGCTTGCCCTGATGGAATGCCTCAATGACATCGGCGCGGTCACCTTCTTCGGTGTCCACACGATGAGCTTCTCCGTCTATGACACCTGGATCAACCGCTCGAGCCTGGCCGGCGCGGCGCAGCTTGCCTGCGCGATGCTGGCGCTGGTCTTCGCGCTGTTGTGGATCGAGCGGCACGCCCGTCGCAGGCAGCGCTTTCACGTCACCTCGACACGCTATCTGGCCCTGCCGAGCTACCGGCTCGAAGGTTGGCGCGCCGGACTGGCGACGGCGGCCTGCGCGGCGCCGGTGATGATCGGCTTCGTCTTTCCCGCCGGCCTGCTCGTCGACTATGCCAGCCGGCGGCTGGACGAGCTCGGCGATCCGGCACTCGCCGCCGCCGTGGTCAACACCTTGTCGCTGTCGGTTGCCGCAGCCCTGCTTACCGTGGCGATCGGCATCGTTCTGACCTATGCCCAGCGCGTGCAGGCCAACCGGGCAACGCAGCTGTTCGGACGGATCGCCTCCATCGGCTATGCCATCCCCGGCACGGTGCTCGCCGTCGGCATCCTCATTCCGCTTGCGACCTTCGACAATTTCATCGATGGCATCGCCCGCTCGACCTTCGGCTTCTCGACCGGCCTGCTGCTGATCGGCTCGGGCACGGCGCTGGTCTACGCCTACATGGTCCGCTTCCTCGCGGTCGCCTATGGCCAGGTGGAAGGCGGCTTCGGCAAGGTGACGCCGCATCTCGACATGGCGGCGCGCACCCTCGGCAGGAGTTCCGGCCGCATCCTGTTCGAGGTGCATCTGCCGATGATCCGCCCGGTGCTGCTGACCGCGCTGCTGCTCGCATTCGTCGACTGCATGAAGGAGTTGCCGGCAACGATCCTGCTGCGTCCTTTCAATTTCGAGACGCTGGCGACGACCGTCTACAACGCCGCCTCGCGCGAGGCGTTCGCAGACGGTGCGCTGCCGGCACTGCTCATCGTCATGGTGGGCCTGCTGCCGTCGATCCTGCTGGCCCGGACATCGGCCCGCAGCTTTCGCGACAAGTCGACCGAACGCGCCTGAAGATCGGCCCCTTCCCTCAGCCGAGCCGGTCGCGCAGGGCGAACCAGCTCATGGCCAGGACCAGGATCGGCCAGCGCAGGGCCCGTCCGCCGGGAAAGCGTGACGGCGCAAGGCCCGCGAAGACGTCGAAGCGCTCCGCGTCGCCGAGCATCGCGCGCGCCGCCACATGGCCGCAAAACCCCGCCATCGCAACGCCGTGCCCGGAAAAGCCCGCGGCAACATAGACACCCGGCCGCGTACGGCGCAGGCAGGGCATGCGCGAGCGGGTGACACCGAGCGTTCCGCCCCAGGCATGCGACACCGGCGCCTCGGCAAGCTGCGGATAGACATTGCGCAGGTGCGAGCGCACGAAGCTGCGCATGTCCGGCGGAAAGCCGCGCCGATAGGTTTCGCCGCCCCCGAAGAGCAGCCGCCGGTCCGCGGTCAGGCGCCAGTAATAGACGACGAAACGGCTGTCGGAGACCGCCTCCCTGCCCGGGATCAGGCGATCGGCGGCCTCTTGCGAAAGCGGCTCCGTCGTCAGGATGTAGTTGTTGATCGGCATGACGCGGGCCTCGCTGTCGGGATCGATCCCGGCGAGATAGCCGTTGCCGGCAAGCAGCACCGTCTCCGCGTCGATCATGCCGTTCGGCGTCGCGATCTCGACCCTGCCGCCGCGATCCGCGACCGTAGTCGCCGCCGTCCCTTCGTGGATGACCACGCCGCCGGCTTCGGCGGCATCGGCAAGCCCCTGCGCAAGCTTCAGCGGATGGAGATGCCCGGCGCCCGTGTCGCGGGAGCCGCCGAAATAGCCGGGCGTACCGATCGCGGCCGCAAGCGCATCCCGGTCGAGCGTCTCGATGCGGTCATAGCCATAGACCCGCTCCAGATGCTCGGCATAGTCCCATTCCTCGGCAACGAAACGCGGCTTGTGGGCGGCATGGATGAGCCCTGGCGTCCAGTCGCAATCGATGGCGTGGCGGATACGGCGCTGGTGCAGCAGCGCCTTCGCCTCCTCCGCCATTTCCCAGAGCCGGCGGGCGGTCTCTGCTCCGTAGGCGCGCTCGAGATGATGCTGGTCGCGCCTTTGGCCGCTGTGCAGCTGGCCGCCATTGCGACCGGACGCTCCCCAGCCGATGCGGTTCTGCTCGATCAGGACAACAGAGCGACCGGCATCCGCGAGGGTGATGGCAGCGTTGAGGCCGGTGAAGCCGCCACCGACGATCGCCACGTCGCACCTGACCCGCCCGGCGAGCGCCGGACGTGCCTCCCGGTCGGCCGTTGTCGCCGCATAGTAGGACGGGGCGTGAGCGCTCGTTGCATCGGCCATGCGGGTCCTCCGGCGCCTCGCCGTCAGGCAGCGAGACGTCCGTCCTTCTTCAGCGCCGCATGGGTCTGGTCGAGCGTGCGGACGATGCGGGCAACCATGTCGTCGGCCTCTTCGCGGGTGAGCACCAGCGGCGGCGAAATGATCATGCTGTCGCGTACCGCCCGCATGACCAGCCCGTTTTCGAAGCACAGGTCGCGGCACAGCGTCCCGGCCTCGCCGACGGAAGCGAACTTGCGCGCCCTGTCGCCCCTGGCCGGTACCAGTTCCAGCGCGCCGACAAGACCGACCATGCGCGCCTCCCCGACCAGCGGATGTTCTCCAAGAGCCCGCCATTTCGCCTGCAGATAGGGGCCGATGTCGTCGGCAACCCGCTCCACCAGCTTCTCGCGCTGCATGATCTCCAGATTGGCGAGAGCGGCCGCGCAGCACGCCGGATGACCGGAATAGGTGTAGCCGTGGAAGAATTCGCCGCCCTTTTCGATGAAGGCGTCCGCCACCCGGTCGGCAACCATCACGCCGCCGATCGGCAGGTAGCCGGAGGACAGCCCCTTGGCGATCGGCATCAGGTCCGGCTCGATGCCGTAATGCTCCGATCCGAACCAGCGGCCGAGCCGGCCGAAGCCGCAGATGACCTCGTCCGCGACGAGCAGGATCCCGCGCTCGCGGCAGATGCGCGAAACTTCCGGCCAGTAGGTGTCGGGCGGGATGATCACGCCGCCCGCCCCCTGGACCGGTTCGGCAATGAAGGCGGCCACCTTGTCCTCGCCGAGCCTGTCGATGGCCCGCTCCAGTTCGCGCGCCGCCCAGACGCCGAACTCGTCCGGCGACATGTCGCCGCCCTCGCCGAACCAGTAGGGCTGGGCGATATGGTGGACACCGGGAACCGGAAGGTCGCCCTGGCCATGCATCGCTGTCATGCCGCCGAGGCTCGTGCCGGCCAGCGTCGAGCCGTGATAGCCGTTCCAGCGGCCGATGATGGTCTTCTTCTCAGGCTTGCCCATCAGGTCCCAGTAGGTGCGGACCATGCGGAAGACCGTGTCGTTGGCCTCCGAACCGGAGGAGGTGAAGAAGACCCGGTTGAATTGCGGCGGGCTGAGCTCGGCCAGTTTCTCCGACAGGGCGATGACCGGCGGATGGCTGGTCTTGAAGAACGTGTTGTAGTAGTCGAGCTCGCGCATCTGGCGGTTGACCGCATCGGCGATCTCGTCTCGCCCGTGCCCGACCTGGCAGCACCAGAGACCGGCCATGCCGTCCAGGTAGCGGTTGCCGTCGCTGTCGGTCAGCCAGACGCCGTCCGCGCTGGTGATGATGCGCACGCCCTCCCGGTTGAGCGCCCCCGTATCGGAAAACGGATGCATGTGGTGGGCGGCGTCGCGAGCACGCAGCTCGGCCGTCGGATAGATGTTGGATGCACCGCTCATGGCGTCATCTCTCCCGATTTTCGTTCATGTGTGTTCGTATCCGGCGAGGGGTCCGAGCGTGCCGGTCAGACGTTGAGAAGCAGGTATTCCCGCTCCCAGGGGCTGATCACCTTCATGAAGGTCTCGAACTCCTCCTGCTTGATCGCACGGTAGGTGGCGACGAACTTCTCGCCGAAAACGTCGATCAGCTCGTCGCATTCCCCGAACAGCGCCACCGCCTCGAGGAGGCCGCGCGGCAGGGCATGCATGTCCTCGCTGAAATTGCCGCTGCGCGGCTCGTCCGGCGTCAGCTTCTGCTTCATGCCGAGATAGCCGCAGGCAAGCGAGGCGGCGATGGCGAGATAGGGATTGGCGTCCGATGACGGCACCCGGTTTTCCAGCCGCCGCGCCGCCGGCTTGGAATTGGGCACACGCAGGCCGACGGTGCGGTTGTCATAGCCCCAATAGGCATTGACCGGTGCCGTCGTCCCCCGGGTGAAGCGCCGGTAGGAGTTCACATAGGGCGCCAGGATGCAGGTCACGGCCGGCAGGTAGGCCTGATGGCCGGCGATGAAGGACAGGAAGCGGGGCGACGCCTCCCCGTCCTCGAGCGAGAAGACGTTCTTGCCGGTTTCCCTGTCGACCAGCGACTGATGGATATGCATCGAGGAGCCGGGCTGGTTCGACATCGGCTTGGCCATGAAGGTGGCGTACATCTCGTGGCGCAGCGCCGCTTCCCGGATGGTGCGCTTGAACAGGAACACCTGGTCGGCCAGCTCCAGCGGCCGGCCGTGACGCAGGTTGATCTCCATCTGCGCCGCGCCTTCCTCGTGGATCAGCGTGTCGATCTCCAGCCCCTGCGCCTCAGACAGGTCGTAGATGTCGTCGATGAGGTCGTCGAACTCGTTCAGCGCCGAGATCGAATAGGACTGCCGGCCCACCTCGGGACGGCCGGAACGGCCCGTCGGCGGCTCCAGCGGATAGTCCGGATCGGTGTTGGGGCGCACCAGGTAGAATTCCATCTCGGGCGCGACAAGCGGCTCCAGCCCCTCGTCCTCGTAGAGTTGCAACACGCGCTTGAGCACGTTGCGCGGCGCGGTCTCCACCGGGATCCCCTCGCGCGTATAGGCGTCGTGAATGAGCTGCGCGGTCGGATCGCTTTCCCAGGGCACGGCCGTCAGCGTCGCATAGTCGGCGCGGAAGAACAGGTCGCCATCGGTGACATTGTGCTGGAAGCGGTCATCGTCGGGCGGATAGTCGCCGGAGATCGTCTGCGCGAAGATCGAGGCCGGCATGGTCATGACCGGGCCGGAGAAGAACTTCTCCGTCGGCATCATCTTGCCGCGCGCGACCCCGGCAAGGTCGGGCACGATGCACTCGATATCCTCGATGCCCCGTTCCGACAGCCATGTGCGCGCATCCTCGAAGGAGCCCACGCCGCGACGGCTGTTGATACTGGGTTCCTGCTTCTTCTTCTTGCTCACGTCTCTCGCCTTTCAGGCGTGTCCGTCGGCGACCCCCAATGCCCGGGCCATGAACCGTCTTTCCCACGCCAATTTGTGATCACATTTATAAACGGCAATTCGCTTTCCGTCACCCCGGCGCCGGAAACCCCTCGACGAGCAGGTCCATGCCGCAGCGAATATCGGCGGCGACCGCGTCCCGCAATGCCCGGACATCAGCCGCACGAATCGCGTCGACCGCCTCCTTGTGATGATCCACCAGCGCGGACGTGCCGACCCTCCCGTAGACGGTGCGCATGAAGGGGGCGAACTGCAACCAGAGAGTTTCCACAAGCGGCAACAGCACCTGCGATCCGGCCGCACGATAGATCCGGAAGTGGAAGGCATGGTTGAGGCGCATATAGGTCTCCGCATCACCCCCATCGAGGCTTGCATCTATCCTGTCGTCGATCGCCGCGAGCCCGGCGGCATCCGCACGGTTCAGCCCCGGCCCGGCCAGGCCAGCGAGTTCAGGCTCCAGAAGAAGCCGCGCCTTGAGGATTTCCTCCAGGCGCGGGCGGGTCATTGTCGGCACCTGGATGCGGCCGTTGGGGCGGATCTCCAGCGCGTTCCCCGCGGACAGGGCGCGCACCGCCTCGCGCACGGGCATCGGACTGACGCCGAGTTCCTGCGCCAGGCCGCGCAGGGTCACTGCGCGTCCCGGCACGAACCGGCCGGTCAGCAGCGCCTCGCGCACGGCCCGCTCCACGGTGTCCCGGACCGAGCCACGCGGCGACATTGCACCCTTGATGGCACTCCCGCCGCGCCCATCCGTCGCAGGGACGTCCGCCCGGCCCGACAGTGGCTCCGCCATGTTCCAGAACCCTGATGGCCGACCCTTCGGCCGGCTTGCTTGACAGTCTTGCCGCTACGTGATCACATTTTTCTCAATCCGGCAATCGGTCCATCCCGGTCGATCCGCCACCCCAACCGGAGGACTTCATGTTGCAGACCCATCGCTCGGCCTGGCAGCGCCCGGCCGGCGGAGACGACTGGCAGGAGGAGGTCGCCCGCTTCGAGGCGGAACATCCCGACCTCGACACGCTTGAGGTGATCCTGCCCGACAGCAACGGCGTCCTGCGCGGCAAATGGCTGCCCGGAAGCGCGCTGCGCAAGGTCTTCGAAAGCGGTGTCGCGCTGCCCTTCTCCCTCTTCGGCCTCGACGTTTGGGGCCGCGAGGTCGAGGAAACCGGCATGCATATCGAAACCGGCGACAAGGACGGCGTGTGCTGGCCGGTGCCCGGATCGCTGCGCTCGGTCCCCTGGGCGGAGCGTCCGACGGCGCAGGTGCTCCTGTCCATGCATGACCGGCAGGGCGGCGCTTTCATGTGCGACCCGCGTCATGTGCTCTCTCGCATGTCCTCGCGCCTCGGCGAACACGGGCTGAGCGCAACGGCCGCTTTCGAACTCGAGTTCTACCTGTTCGAGGACCAGGACGACGGCGACTGGAGCGGCGCGCCGACGCCGGTCTTCTCGACCCATCTGGGGCCCGCACGCCAGAACATGTACGCCTTGTCCGATCTTGAGGCCTTCATGCCGCTGGTCGACGAGATCCGCCGCTCCGCCGACGCGCAGGACATTCCCGCCGATGCCGCCGTCTCCGAGGCGGCCCCGGGACAGTTCGAGCTCAACCTGCACTACCAGCGCGACCCGTTGCGCGCCGCCGACGACGCGGTGCTGCTGCGCCGGCTCGTTGCCGGCGTCGCCCGCAAGCACAACCTCAAGGCCTCGTTCATGGCCAAGCCCTTCGTCGAGTGGCCGGGCAACGGCATGCACGTGCATGTCTCGATGGAAGACGGCAGCGGCAATATCTTCGCCGACCCGGAAACGGGCGAGGCGCGGCTCGGCTACGCCATCAAGGGCCTGCTCGACACGATGCCCGAGGCGCATCTTCTGTTCGTCTCGACCTTCAACGGCTTCCGCCGCATGCAGCCCGGCTCCTATGCGCCGACCTCGATCTGCTGGGGGTTCGACAACCGCTCGGTGGCACTGCGCGTGCCGGCCGGAACGCCGGCCTCGGCCCGCATCGAACACCGGATCGCCGGTGCCGACGCCAATCCCTACCTGGTGCTGACGGGCGTGCTGGCGGGCATGCTGCAGGGCGTGGCCGGCGAGACGGCCCCGCCGCCGCCGGTGGAAGGCAACGCCTACGAGAAGACCGCACCGCGCCTGACGCCGTGGATGGACGAGGCGATCGACGCCTTCGCCGCCTCGAAACATATGCAGGATGCGGTCGGCGAGGAGATGCACAAGGTGCTGGTCGACATCAAGCGTCACGAACTCTTCGCATTCGGACGCGAGATTTCGACCCTGGAGCGTCAGACATACCTGTGAGCGGTCAGGCCGGAGAAACGAAGCGAGGCATTGCCACGGCCCCGGAAGAAGCGTCTGGCAAGGCGGATGAATTCCCGGCGACGCACGTCACGCCTCCCCTTGAGGCTGAGGGCTATCGCTTTTAGGCTGACGTCATGACGCCAACGGCGCATTCGGGAGCAACAGGCCCGCAGCACAGGATTTTGCCGCAGGGGACAAGACAATCGAAAACACGGCGCGCAAGATGATGCGCCGGAACAGGGCCAGACGGAGGGACACATGAAGAAGTTTCTATTCGCAGGCGTCGCGCTGATCGGCGCGGTCGCGGCAACCGGGCTCGCGGCGCAGGAGCGCACCGTGCGGGTCTTCAACTGGTCGGACTATATCGACGAGTCCGTGCTTGAGGAGTTCACCAAGGAAACCGGCATCAAGGTCGTCTATGACGTCTTCGACAGCAACGAGATGCTGGAGACAAAGCTGCTGGCCGGCGGCACCGGCTATGACGTCGTCGTGCCGACCGGCACGTTCCTCGGCCGCCAGATCCAGGCCGGCGTGTTCCAGAAGCTCGACAAGTCGAAGCTGCCGAACCTTGAGAACATGTGGCCGCAGATCATGGGCCGCATCGAGAAGTTCGACCCGGGCAACGAGCACGCCATCAACTACATGTGGGGCACCACCGGCATCGGCTACAATGTGGAGAAGATCAAGGAACGCATGCCCGACGCGCCGCTGGACAGCTGGGACATGATCTTCAAGCCGGAAATCATCTCCAAATTCGCCGATTGCGGCATTCACGTCCTCGACACCGCCGACGAGATCTTCCCGGCCGCGCTCAACTATCTGGGTCTCGACCCCGACAGCCAGAGCCCGGACGACTTCGCCAAGGCGGGGGAACTGCTGCTTTCGATTCGGCCCTATATCCAGAAGTTCCACTCGTCCGAGTACATCAACGCGCTCGCCAATGGCGACATCTGCATGGCCGTCGGCTGGTCCGGCGACGTATTGCAGGCCCGTGACCGCGCTTCCGAGGCCGACAATGGCGTCACCGTTGCCTATTCGATCCCGAAGGAAGGCGCGATGATGTGGTTCGACAACATGGCGATCCCCGCCGACGCCCCGCATGTCGAGGAGGCACACGCCTTCCTCAACTTCATCATGAAGCCCGAGGTTGTCGCCAAGGCCACCAACTACGTCTTCTACGCCAACGGCAACAAGGCGAGCCAGGCCTTCGTCGACAAGGAAGTGCTTGAGGATCCGGCCATCTATCCGACCGAGGAGACGGTCGAGAAGCTCTTCAGCACCACGACCAAATCGCCCAAGGCGATGCGGTCGCGCACCCGCGAATGGACCAAGGTCAAGACCGGTCAGTAACATGGCCGGCAGGGACCGGCCGCCGGACACGGCCGGTCCCTGCCCGTCGAACGAGGCAGGGGGCAGATCTTGGCAAAGAAACCGATCGGGCCGGTGCGCCGCGACTTCGCACCCTGGGACGACCCGCAGGCGCGACCATATATTGAATTTCGCAACGTCACCAAGACGTTCGGCGACTTCACCGCGGTCGACAACCTCAGCCTGAAAATCCACGAACGCGAGTTCTTCGCCCTGCTCGGCGGCTCCGGCTGCGGCAAGACGACGATGATGCGCATGCTCGCGGGCTTCGAAACGCCGAATGCGGGCGAGATCTTCCTCGACGGACAGAACCTTGCCGGCGTGCCGCCCTACAAGCGGCCGGTCAACATGATGTTCCAGTCCTATGCGCTGTTCCCGCATATGAGCGTGGAGGCGAATGTCGCCTTCGGCCTGAAGCAGGAAGGCATGCCGAAGGCCGAGATCGCCGGGCGCGTCGAGGAGATGCTGAAGCTGGTCAAGCTGCAGGATTTCGCCAAGCGCAAGCCGCACCAGCTGTCCGGCGGCCAGCGCCAGCGCGTCGCGCTTGCCCGCTCGCTTGCCAAGAAGCCGAAGGTGCTGCTGCTCGACGAGCCGCTCGGCGCGCTCGACCGCAAGCTGCGCGAGGAAACCCAGTTCGAGCTCACCGACCTGCAATACGAACTCGGCATGACGTTCCTCATCGTCACCCACGACCAGGAGGAGGCGATGACCATGGCCGACCGGATCGCGGTGATGGACAAGGGCCGCATCGTCCAGATCGCGACGCCGGCGGAGATCTACGAACTGCCGAACTCCCGTTTCGTCGCCGACTTCATCGGCGACATCAACCTGATGGAATGCAAGCTGACGGCGCGCGAGGGCGATGTTTCCCGGTTGCATGCGCCCGTCTTCGGTTGCGACATCGAGATATCCCAGGCCGTCGATGCAGGTATCGGCGACACGGTCTGGTTCGCCATCCGCCCGGAAAAGGTGCGCATTTCCTTCGAGGAACCGGAAAGCCGGGTCAACGCGCTGAAGGGCGAGGTCTGGGACATCGCCTATCTCGGCGACGTCTCCATCTACCACACGCATATCGCCAACGAGGAGACGGTCCGGGCGACAGTGGCCAACCGTTCGCGGGTCGTGGAACGGCCGATGAGCTGGGACGACGAAGTGTGGCTTTCATGGGATGCGGACGCGGGCGTCGTGCTGACCCGCTGAGGACAACCGACCGGCCCGGCGGCATGGCTGCGCGGGACGCAACGACAGGGAGTGAGGGATGAGCGACGACGACGTTGCGGCGCCGCAGGCGAAGCCCCGACGCAGTGCGGGCGGATGGCTGCTGATCGCCCTTCCCTATGCCTGGCTGCTGGTCTTCTTCCTCGCGCCCTTCTTCATCGTCTTCAAGATCTCGCTGTCGGAAATCGCGGTGGCGATCCCGCCCTACATCCCGAATTTCGACCCGGCGGCGGGCTGGAAGGGGTTCACCGAGATGCTCGGGGCCTTCTCCTTCGACAACTACATCTGGCTGACGGAAGACGACCTTTACTGGAAATCCTACCTCTCCAGCGTCTCGATCGCGGGAATTTCCACGCTGATCACGCTGGTCGTCGGGTTTCCGCTGGCATACGGCATGGCGCGGGCGCCGAAGGAATGGCGCGCCACGTTGCTGATGCTGGTCATCCTGCCGTTCTGGACAAGCTTCCTGATCCGCGTCTACGCGTGGATCGGCATCCTCAAGAACGAGGGCCTGCTCAACCAGTTGCTCCTGTCGCTGGGACTGATCGACCAGCCGCTGACGATCCTCAACACCAACGTCGCGGTCTATATCGGCATCGTCTATTCCTACCTGCCCTTCCTGGTACTGCCGCTCTACGCCAACCTGGAAAAACTCGACATGAGCCTCTTGGAAGCGGCGGCCGACCTTGGCTGTCCGCCATGGCGCAGTTTCTGGTCGATCACCGTGCCGCTGGCCCTGCCCGGCGTGCTGGCCGGCTGCTTCCTGGTCTTCATTCCCGCCGTCGGCGAGTTCGTCATTCCCGACCTGCTCGGCGGCTCCGAGACCCTGATGATCGGCAAGACGCTGTGGACGGAATTCTTCAACAACAGGGACTGGCCGGTATCGTCGGCCGTCGCGGTGATCCTGCTTCTCATTCTGGTGGTGCCCATCGTGCTCTTCCAGAACCAGCAGCAGAAGGCGGCGGAGAGGGGGCTGTGATGGCGGGCATGGCGACAAGAACACCGGGAGGATC
Source organism: Stappia sp. (assembly GCF_965276915.1). GTDB lineage: Bacteria > Pseudomonadota > Alphaproteobacteria > Rhizobiales > Stappiaceae > Stappia. The sequence goes on along the minus strand of NZ_OZ255709.1, from coordinate 1,645,416 downwards.
GCACTGATGCGCCAGGGACCGAGCTGGTTCAACGTGACATCGCTGGTGCTGGGCTTTTCGTTCCTCTACCTGCCGATCGTCCTGCTTGTCATCTATTCCTTCAACGAGTCGCGCCTGGTCACCGTCTGGGGCGGGTTCTCGACACGCTGGTATGCCGGCCTGCTCGACAACCAGCAGCTCCTGGACGCGGCCTGGGTGACGGCCCGCGTCGCCTTCTTCTCCGCCACGATCGCAACGGTCCTGGGCACGCTCGCCGCCATGGTGCTCGCCCGGTCCGGCCGTTTTCTGGGCCGCACGCTCTTTTCCGGCATGGTCTACGCGCCGCTGGTCATGCCGGAAGTCATCCTCGGCCTGTCGTTGCTGCTGCTTTTCGTCGCCATCGACCAGGCGCGCGGCTTCTGGACGATCATCATCGCCCACACGACCTTCGCCATGTGCTACGTCGCCGTCGTCGTGCAGTCGCGGCTCGCCGGCTTCGACCGGTCGCTGGAGGAGGCGGCGCAGGATCTCGGCTGCCCGCCGTTCCGTACCTTTTTCGCCGTCACCCTGCCGATCATCCTGCCAGGCGTCGTGGCCGGCTGGATGCTGGCCTTCACCCTGTCGCTCGATGACCTTGTCATCGCCAGCTTCACCACCGGTCCGGAAGCGACGACCCTGCCGATGAAGATCTATTCGCAGGTGCGTCTGGGTGTAACGCCGGAGATCAACGCGGTCTGCACCATCCTCGTCGGGTTGGTGACCGTCGTGGTCGTCTTCGCCTCGATCATGACCAGGCGGCAGGAAGCGGCCAGGGTCCGCGACATGCGCAAGGCGGAAGCCCAGATCTGAGATCCGGGTGCCCGGGTTCCGCAATTGCCTTTCCCGTCTCGCGTGGCCGCAAACGGATCAGCCGCGCGGCGGGCGGAAAAGGTAGATCACCAGCCAGACCGGCAGCACGATCATCGAGCCGAGAATGATGTTGGGAAGCGCCCATTGCCAGGTGCGGACCGCATAGCCGGCAAGCTCTTCAGGCGTCAGGCCGGCACCCGCGAGCAGGTCGGCCGCGGACACATCGAATTCCGCAAGCACGGCACCCGTGATCAGCGAAACCAGGCCGATCTTCAGCACTGTCGACAAGAAGCGCAGCAAAGGCCCCCACCTTGTTGAAATCGCTGCCAGCTCGCGGCGGTCGCGGCTCTCCTGTCTTCATATCGCGTTTGCGCAACAAGGCGAAGCCTTTCGCAGCGACGTTCCGCACTTTGCGGCCCGGGGAGAAGGATCAGCGGCGGGAGGCGTCGTCGCTGCGCATCAGGTCGGGAAGAAGGCGTGGCTCGGTGAGGGTGCCCCGCAGTAGCACCGGCGTTCGCGGATCATCTTCTTCGCGGCCAGGCGTTTCAGAGCCGTCAACCGGCCCCGCCTCTCCAGGGGTTCCGACCGGCTGTTTCGCCAGGTGGCCGCGCAGTGAGAGAGCCATGTCCGGCAACGACACGCGACCGCTGGCCGTCAGCACATGGTCCGCGGTTTCCGCCGTCACCTGGTCAACACGCATGGCAGCCTTACCGACCTCCCCCTGGACATCTATCCTCTCGAACACCCCGGAGCCCGACGATGGCGCATCACCGTTCCCGGTCAGGCGCTGGAACAGGGCGGCCGGTTCGGCGCCCGCGAAGCGGGCATCGAACAACGAGAGGCTTGCCGTGGTGCTGGCCGAAGCCAGCACCTCCTCGACGTTCGCGCCACGGCCCACACGGTCAAGCCGCCCGCCCACCTTGCCCGAAAGGATTTCCGGCAGGGTTTCAGGGCGCGGCAGCGCCTCGGCCGACAAATTGGCGGCGATCATCTTCATCGAGAAGTCGAGAAAACCGCTGTCCTGGTCCGGCTTGAGCCGGCCGGCCAGTTCGACCGTGCCGCCGGCAACCGCCGTCTCGCTCAGATCAAGCGACAGGTCACCCTCGCGCAGTCGCAGCGACAAGCCTCCCGGACCACCCGAGAGCGGCCCCAGGACCAACTGCGTGGCCGAGAGGCGCAGATCCAGATCGAACTGGCTCAAGACGTCCCGCAGCGGCCACTGGCGCCAGGCACCGCCCGGCGCACCGGGCGCGGCAATGCCCAGCAACTCGCCGAACTCCCTTGCATAGACGGACATGTCGAAGCGCTCGAAAGCCAGCGTGCCGTCCATGCGCGCCCGCTCGCCACCCGTGTCCAGGCCGAGGCGCCCCTCGCCGACATTGCCGTCGAGTTCCAGCCTTGCCATGTCGAGATTGATCGCCGTGAGCGAGACACTGCCCGTGCCCGTCAGCCGGGCGGTGCCGAATGCCGCGTCGCCGGCGAGCTCCCTGCCGAAACGGGCCGCCAGCCCCCGCAGGTCACTGGCCGAGAACTCGATCGCTCCCTCTATGCGCCCCGACCCGGCAGGACGGACCTCGCCGTCGACACGGAGCGATGCAAGCGGGGCGGCAATCGAAACGGAGACGCGGCCGCTGCCCTCTCCCGCCAGGATCGCCTTGTCGGCAATGCTCACCCCGAACTCGACGGCCTGGTCCATGGCCGTCAGCGAGCCGCGTATCGTGGCACCGGGATCATTGGGTGCGGCGCGCAGGGCCACCTCCCGCCAGCGCGGGCGTTTCTCCTCGCCGAAAAACACGGTGCCGCCGGACAGGGAAACCGGGTGCTGAAGGAGGCGCCGGAACTCCGCGCCAAGCCGACCGGCATCCGCAAGGCGTGCAGGCGCCGTGGCCGAGGCCACGCGGATCCGCGCGCCCGAAACGGCCATCGCCGACATGCGGATCTCGCCCAGGAGGAGCGCGGAAACATCGACCTCGATGTCGATCCGCTCCGCCTCGACCGACCACGCACCGTCCAGGCTTTGCAGACGCACGTCGCGCAACACGAGCCCCGGACCGGAAGCGATCGTGGCGCGCGGCGCCTCGCCCACCCGAACCGACACATCGAGCCATTCCGCCAGCTCGCTCTCCACGCGCAGGCGCGCACGGTCGCTCGACACCAGCGCAAACCCCGCAATACCGGCGGCTGTGACGAGAACGAGCAGTATGATCAGGCTCGCCAGGAGGCGCTTCATGATGCAGTCCGGTTCGGCGCTGGTGGTTTCGGCGATCTGCGCAAGGAGCCGGCGGCAATCGCGAACGGCACATGCAATCGTGCGCCGGACTGCCTCGAACGCCCCGTCCCCTGCTTGCATACCGGGATAGGAGGTCTGGCGCGCGGGTTCAAGGTCCGCGCGCATGAAAAGCCACGCGTGACGCATCGCGCTTGAGAAGATATCGCAAGGACGCTATCACAGGTCGCCTGACGAACGGTTCATATTGCCAGGCGGGCCTGTGCCCGAAACCCAAGCGGCCGGCGGATGCAACCGATTGCATGGAGACGCTGATGCGAGGAGATGCCCATGAGTAAAATCTACCCCGACGCGGCCGCCGCGCTTGAGGGGCTGACGTTCGACGGAATGGTTGTGATGGCCGGCGGCTTCGGCCTTTGCGGCATTCCCGAGAACCTGATCTCAGCCCTTCGCGACAGTGGCGCCAAGGATATCACCGCCATATCGAACAATGCCGGCGTCGACGATTTCGGTCTCGGCCTTCTCCTCCAGACACGCCAGATCAGCAAGATGATCTCGTCCTATGTCGGCGAGAACGCGACATTCGAACGGCAGTATCTCAACGGCGAACTGCAGCTCGAGTTCAATCCGCAAGGCACGCTTGCCGAGCGTATTCGCGCCGGTGGCGCCGGCATCCCCGGCTTCTACACCAAGACCGGCGTCGGCACGCTGATCGCAGAGGGCAAGGAGCACAAGGATTTCAACGGCGAAACCTACATCATGGAAACCGGCCTCGTCGCCGACGTTTCCCTGGTCAAGGCGTGGAAGGCGGACAAGGAAGGCAACCTGATCTACCGGAAGACCGCCCGCAACTTCAATCCGATGATGGCGACAGCCGGTCGCAAGACGCTGGTCGAGGTCGAGGAGATTGTCGAGATCGGCGAACTCGATCCGGACAACATCCACACGCCCGGCATCTTCGTCGACCGCATCATTCTCGGCCAGCACGAGAAGCGGATCGAGAAGCGCACCACCCGCGCCGCCTGAGGACAAGGAGAACAGACATGGCCTGGACTCGCGACGAGATGGCTCAGCGCGCCGCGCAGGAGCTGGAAGACGGTTTCTACGTCAACCTCGGCATCGGCATTCCGACGCTGGTTTCCAACTACATTCCCCAGGGCGTGCACGTCACGCTCCAGTCCGAGAACGGCATGCTCGGCATGGGTCCCTTCCCGACCGACGACGAGGTCGATCCCGACCTGATCAACGCCGGCAAGCAGACGATCACCGAACTTCCTCAGACGAGCTATTTCTCGTCGGCCGACAGCTTCGGCATGATCCGCGGCGGCCATATCGACCTGTCGATCCTCGGCGCCATGGAGGTCTCCGAAAAGGGCGACCTGGCGAACTGGATGATCCCGGGCAAGATGGTCAAGGGCATGGGCGGCGCGATGGACCTGGTCGCCGGCGTCAAGCGCGTCGTGGTGATCATGGACCATACCTCGAAAGGCGGCGACCCGAAGCTGCTCGAGGACTGCACCCTGCCGCTGACCGGCGTGCGCTGCGTCGACCGCATCATCACCAATCTCGGCGTCTTCGACGTGACGGATGACGGCTTGACGCTGGTCGAGCTGGCCAGCGGCGTCACCGCCGAGGAAGTCATGGCGAGCACCAGGGCAAAGCTGACGGTGCCCGCCTGAGACCATTGCCGGGAACCCGGCGGGGCGGGCGGTTGACGCTTGCCCTGCCAGGGCCTGACAAGGGAGCGGGGGCCCCCGATCGCCCCTGATATCTGCCGACCCGCAATTGCCCGTATGAACCCAACAGCGATTCGGTAAACGCTTCCTTTACCCCTGCTGCGCAAGTCTAGCCGTCCCAGGGACGCGATTTGGACTGAAGGCATATGGGACAAGTATTGCTTGTAGAGGACGCCTCGTTCTTCGAGCGCGTCATCCGCCGCCAACTCAGCGAAATTCACGGGCTCGAGGTGGTATCCGCCACCAACCGCGCGGACGCCGAGGCCCTGCTCGCGCGGCCGGATTTCAATCCGGTCGTGGCGCTGGTCGACCTCACACTTCCGGACGCTCCTGACGGCGAGATCGTCGACGTGACACTCGCCGCGGACCTGCCGACCATTGTGTTTTCGGGGCGGTTCGATCAGGCCCTCCGCCACACCCTGCTCAACAAGGGCATCGTCGACTACATCCTGAAGGACAGTCCGGCGAGCCTCACCTATCTGACGACCCTGGTGCAGCGGGTCTATGCCAACCGCCATATCGACGCGCTTGTCGTCGACGACAGCCGGGTCGACACCGAAGTCATCGCCCGCCGCCTGTCGCTTTACCAGTTGCGCGTGCATACGGCTCCGGACCACCAGACCGCGATCGCGATGCTCGACACGATCGAGAACCTGCGGCTGGTGATCCTCGACTACATCCTGCCGAGCGTCGACGGGTTCGAAATCCTGCGCGCCATCCGGGGGCGCCAGGGGATGAATGAACTGGCCGTGATCGGCCTGTCGGGCAAGGCGGGGCCGGAAGTCATCGCGCGCTTCCTGAAATCGGGTGCCAATGATTTCCTGCCGAAATCCTGCACACCGGAAGAATTCATGCTCAGGATTTCGCAGAACCTGGACATGCTCGACCGGATCCAGACGCTCTCGACGATGGCGCATGGCGACGCGTTGAGCGGCCTGTCCAACCGCCGGCACCTGTTCTCGGAAGGCAATGGCCTGTTCGACAAGACGCGGCGCGGCGGCGAGGAAATCGCCGTTGCGGCAATCGACATCGACACGTTCAAGTCGGTCAACGACCGCCACGGGCACGAGCAGGGCGACGAGCTGATCCGGATGTTCGGCACGATCCTGCGCGGCGCCTGTCCCCAACGCGCCTTTCCCGCGCGCCTTGGCGGTGACGAGTTCTGCGTATTGCTGCCGGGGCTGCCTGCTCCGGACTGCATGGCCTTCGTCGAGAAGGTTCGGGCGGAGCTCGCCGGGCTGACCGGCGCCCGGGGCCAGTTGAAGTCGCTCGGTCCGGTGACGATCAGCGTGGGCGTGTCGAGCGGCACCGAGGCGAACCTCCATGCCGCCCTCAGGATCGCGGACATGCGCCTTTATGAGGCCAAGCATGGCGGTCGCAACCGGACGGTTGCCTCCTGACGCCAGGACACAGGCGCGGGCCACCGCTCAAACGCAGCGGCCGCCGTCCACTTCCAGCGCCACGCCGGTGATGAAGGCCGCTTCGTCGGAAGCAAGCCAAAGCGCCGCCCCTGCCATGTCGTCCGGTCGCGAGAGCCGGCCGAGCGGGATCGACGCCTGGAACTGGGCCCGCTTCTCCGGCGTGTCCTCTCCCATGAAGAGATGCAGCATGCCGGTCTCGCCCGCGACCGGGCAGAGCGCGTTGACGCGGATATTGTCCGGTGCCAGCTCCACCGCCATCGACTTGCTGGCGGTGATCGCCCAGCCCTTGGAGGCGTTGTACCAGGTGAGACCGGGGCGCGGGCGCAGTCCCGCGGTCGATGCCGTGTTGATGATCGAACCGCCGCCGCGCGCGCGCAGCATCGGAACGGCAACGAGGGCCGCGAGGTAGATCGCCTTGGCGTTCACGGCCAGGATACGGTCGAACATCTCCTCGTCGATATCCAGCATCGAACCGTTGCGATGGGTATAGCCGGCATTGTTGACGAGGACATCAAGGCCGCCAAACGCTTCGGCTGCCGCACACATGTCCCGGACATCCGCCATGACCGTGACATCGGCCCGCACGGCTCGCGCGGCCGGGCCGATGTCCGCCGCGACCCGCTCCGCCGCCTCGCCGTTTATGTCCGCGACGACGACGCTGGCACCTTCCTGGGCGAAGCGACGGGCGATGCCCTCGCCAAACCCGGATCCCGCACCGGTCACGATCGCAACCTTGCCCTCAAGCCTTCCAGCCATTCCCCGACGCTCCTCTTGCAATCCCCTGCCCGGCAATTCAGCCGTGGCTTACAACAATGGTCTTCAGCGCCGAGAATTCACGCAGGGCCTCAAAGCCCTTTTCACGGCCGTGGCCGGACTTCTTGAACCCGCCGAAGGGAAGTTCCACGCCGCCACCCGCGCCATATCCATTGACGAAGACCTGGCCCGAACGCACCGCCCGGGCGACGCGCATAGCGCGCGCGCTGTCGCTGGTCCATACGCCGGCCACCAGCCCGTACTCCGTGCCGTTGGCGATCCGCACCGCTTCCGCCTCGTCCCGGAACGGGATGACCGCGAGGACCGGACCGAAGACCTCCTCGCGCGCAAGACGTGCATCAAGCGGCACGGGGCCGTAGACCCGCGCGGGAACATAGAAGCCGTGCGGCGAACTGTCCGGGGCCACGGTCCCTTCCGCGATCAGTGGCACCCCGGCCTTTGCCGCGTCTTCCGCAAAACCTGCAACACGGCGTGCCTGCGCTGCATTGATCAGCGGCCCGAGATCGAGATCACGGTCATGTGGTCCGCTGACAAGCGCCCGGAAACTCTGGCGCAACCGCTCGACGACCGTGTCGAGATGGCTTGCCTCGACGAGAAGCCGACTGCCGGCGGAGCAGGTCTGGCCGCAATTCTGGATGATGGCATTGAGGACAACCGGCAGCGCGGCCTCGAGATCCGCATCGGCAAAAAGGATCTGCGGCGACTTGCCGCCCAGCTCCAGAGTGCAACCGATATGGTTTTTCGCCGCCGCGGTCTGGATCAGCGTTCCGACTTCGGGCGAGCCCGTGAATGTGAGAAAATCAAGTCCCGGGTGATTGGAAAGCGCCGCCCCCGCCTCCCCTCCGAAGCCCGTGACCACATTCCAGACGCCGGCGGGGAGACCCGCCTCAAGCGCCAGTTCGGCGATCCTGACAACGGAGAGGCAGGCATCCTCTGCCGGCTTCATCACCAGGGTGTTGCCCATGGCGAGCGCGGCGCCGGCAACGCGCGCCATGATCTGCGCCGGATAGTTCCATGGCACCACCGAGCCGACAACGCCGTGCGGTTCGCGCAGGGTCATGGCCAAGAAACCGGTCTGAACGGGCAGTGTCTCGCCGGTCACCTTGTCGGCGGCACCCCCGTAGAACTCGAAGTAGCGCGCGGCGGCGACGATATCCGCCCGGCCCTGCCGCAGCGGCTTTCCGGTGTCCCGCGATTCAAGCGCGGCCAGTTCGTCCTCATTCTCGCGGATCAAGGTGGACAGCCGCGACAGGATGCGGCCCCGCTCGACAGCCGGCGTCGACGGCCAGCCGCCCTCGTCAAAGGCACGTCTGGCGGCGACGACCGCCCGGCCGACATCGGCGGCATCGCAGCGAGGGACCGTCGCGAAGACCTTGCCGTCGCTCGGGCAGATCATCTCGATACGGCCGCCGGTCACCGAAGCGGCCGGTTTCCCGTCGATCACAGCCTCGTAGTGAGTGATTTGGGTCTGCAAGGCCTGCGCTCCCATTTGTCATATGATTGCAAGTTTTGCCGGACCGTAGCCGATGGCCCAGGGCCCGGCAATCGACTCATATCCATTTCCACATCCCGAGGATGTGAAGTCGATGGTGCTTGATCGCAAGCCCGGACGCGCCAAACTCCCGAGACGCAAAGACGCATCAACCGGGAGACGGACATGCAGGCCAACAGACACACAAGCCAGGGGCAAGCCGGACACAGGCGGCATGCCCGGGCGCTGGCGGCGCCGGCCGTTGTCGCCCTCATGCTGCTGCTTGGCGCGGGAAACCCGACGCGCGCGGCGGACGCCGAGACCGCGATCTTCGCGGGTGGTTGCTTCTGGTGCGTGGAGGCCGATTTCGACAAGATCCCGGGCGTCATCGAGACGGTCTCGGGCTACACCGGCGGCCACACGCAGAACCCTACCTATAAACAAGTGACAGGTGGCGACACCGGCCACTACGAGGCGGTGCGCATCCGGTTCGACCCGGACAAGGTCGGCTACGCGGAGCTGGTTTCCGCGCTCCTGAGAAGCGTCGACCCGACCGACGACGGCGGCCAGTTCTGCGACCGGGGCGCGTCCTACCGCACGGCGATCTTCACGCAGGGCGCGGACCAGACGCAGATTGCCGAGGCGCGGAAGGCGGAGGCCGAAAAGCAGCTCGGCACAAAGATCGTGACCCCTGTCCTGGAGGCCGGCGCGTTCTATCCCGCGGAGGATTACCACCAGGACTTCCATGAGCGTTCGCCGCGCCGCTACACCTACTACCGCTGGTCCTGCGGCCGCGACAAGCAGGTCAGGAAGGTTTGGGGAGAGAACGCCTACAAGGGCATTCCCGGCAAGCCGGGGAGCTGATCGCGGCAAGCGGTCGCGGGGCGGCAGACCGGTAATTAGCTACCTGCCGCCCAGCGCCTTGTAGATCCGCTGGCCGGGACGGCCGGTCCGGGGAAAGCCGAAGCGGGCCTCCGCCTGCCGGATCCCCTCGCGCGTCGCCGCGCCGACCCTGCCGTCGGCCTCGCCGATGTCATATCCCGCGCGCAAGAGCAGTTTCTGCAGTTCAAGCCGCTCGGCCCGCGACAATCCGGGATCGGCGGTCGGCCAGCCGACCTTGAAGGCGCCGCCGCCGCGCAACCGGTCGGCGAGATGCGAGATGGCGAGCGCGTAGCTCTCGGCGACATTGTAGGAATAGATCGCGTTGAAATTCTTGAAGACGAGAAAGGCCGGCCCTTCGGCACCTGCCGGCAGCAACAGCCCCGCATCGGCCGCGCCGGTCAGGTCGCCGCCATCGAGATGGCGGATACCGCGCTTGCCCCATGTCGTGACGCTTGCCCGCGTCTTTCGCCCCGACGGGCCGCTGTAGCCCTTGGGCAGCTTCACCTCGTAGCCCCAGGGCATGCCGGTGACCCAGCCGGCCTTCTTGAGGTAGTTGGCGGTGGACGCAAGCGCATCGGGTACCGAGTTGACGAGATCCTTGCGTCCGTCGCCGTCGAAATCGACGGCGAGACGCCGATAGGTGGACGGCATGAACTGGGTCTGCCCGAAGGCTCCGGCCCAGGACCCCTGGAGATCGGACAGGCGCACATCCTTGCGGTCGACGATCTTCAGGATCTCGATCAGTTCCGAACGGAAGTACTTGGCGCGACGCCCGGCACAGGCGACATTGGCAAGCGCGTGCGGGACGTGGAAGTCCCCGCGGAACTGGCCATAATCGCTCTCCACGCCCCAGACGGCGGCGACAATATGGCGGTCGACGCCATATCGCTTCTCGACATTGGCAAGCGTCGTCGCATGACGCTTCAGCATCGCACGCCCGTCCTCTATGCGCGCGTCATCGACGAGGAACGCCAGATAGTCCCAGATCGGGGTCTTGTATTCCGGCTGGCTCGTCGAGAAGCGCACCGCCTTCTCGTCATAGGCAACGCCCTGCAAGGCAGCCTCGACGGTCGACCGGCTCACGCCCGCTTTCACGGCCTGCGACCGGATCGCTGCGACGCAGCTGTCGAGAGAGGCAGCGGCGGGTCCGGTCAGACCCACGCATACGCTCATCGCGCCCGCCAACACGGCGGCGCCCAGTCCGGCATTGCCAAATCCAATAAGACGCATCGTGCTCCCCCGCCTTCATGATGATAGGCGAAGCCGATCTGGCCGTGCCTTCTTGTCAGCACGATGGCGCGACACGCGCCAGGCTCAGACCCTGAGGCTGAGCTTGCCGAAATTTCCGCCCGTATAGAGAAGGTTCAGCGTCTCGGGGAACGCATCAATGCCGCCATCGCGCACATCTTCGCGGAAGCGAAGTTTTTCCTGAACGATCCACTGCGAAAGATCGGCAAGCGCGATCGGGTTCTCGCGTGCGAAGTCGAAGACGATGAAGCCCTGCATCTTCAGCCGCATGGTCAACAGGAACCGGAGATTGGCGGGTCCCGGCGGCGGGGTGGTGGCCGTGTAGGCGGAGATCAGGCCGCAGACGGCGATCCGGCCGAACGGGTTCATCAGGGGAAGCACAGCGTCGAGGATCGGCCCGCCGACATTCTCGAAGTCGACATCGATGCCGTCCGGGCAGGCGGCGGCAAGATCGGCGGCGAGATTGCCCGCCTTGTAGTCGACCGCCGCGTCGAAACCGTCCTCCTCGACAAGGGCACGGCACTTCCCGGCGCCGCCGGCGATGCCGACGGCCCGACAGCCCTTGATCCTGGCGATCTGCCCGACGATCGAACCGACCGCGCCGGACGCGGCGGAGACCACGACCGTGTCGCCCTCCTTCGCCTCGGCAACGCGCAGCAGACCGAAATAGGCCGTCAGGCCCGGCATGCCGAGACCGCCGATCCAGGTTTGCAGCGGCGCGATGGATGTGTCCGCCCGCTGAACGCCCTTGCCGTCGGAAATCGCGTGGGTTTGCGCTCCGAACAGGCCGACGACCGCGTCGCCCTCATGAAAGTCGGGATGTCGGGATGCCTCGACCGTTCCGGCGGAAAAGGCGCGCATGACGTCGCCAAGGCCCACCGGCGGCACATAGGATCGTCCGTCATTGACCCAGCCGCGCATCGCCGGGTCGAGCGACACGAATTGCGCGCGGACACGGAATTCGCCCTCGCCCGGCTCAGGCACCGCCTCGTCACGGATCTCGAAACAGTCCGGGCTCACGAGACCGGGGGCTGGACGGTTGACGAGACGCGCGACACGGTTCATCGGCATGGGCAATTCCTCGAGGTTTGCGGGTGGGACCGGCAGGTTACGAGAAAAGCTCCGGCTGGCGCAACTGCAGCGCCTGGACAAGCAGCATCGTCTTGGCGTCGGCAATCTCGCCAGCGCTTACGAGGGCCGCGAGTTCCGCCAGGGGGCGCTCCAGCACCACGATATCCTCGCCGTCATCCGCAAGGCCGCCGCCCCCGGAGATCCGGTCTCCGGCACCATACGTTCCCAGATAGAGGCTCAGCTTCTCGGTCAGCGCACCGGGCGAGGCAAAGACATCGCCCACATGCACCATCTCGCGAACGGAGATGCCGACCTCTTCCGCAGCCTCCCGCCGCGCGGCCGACTGCGCATCCTCGCCGGCATCGATATGCCCCGCCGGAACCTCGGTGAGATATCCGTCATGATCGTCCCGGGCGAAAAGCGGAACGCGCAACTGGCGCGCCAGCATCGCGACACGGCGCACGGGATCATAGGGGAGGATTGCGACAACGTCCGTGCGGGTCTGGTACTCGCGCGAGATGGTCTGCTTGCCGCCATCCGCGGTCGAATGCTCGACCGTCATTTCACGGTAGCTGCCAAACCCCTCGAAAAGGGTCTTCCGTTCGAGTACGCGGACCGCATCCTGCCGGGTGCCGTCCGTCGCCAGTTCCCCATCATCACGTTCGTTCATGGAACCCCTCATGGTATCGCGCGTGTCGACACTCATGTCAGGCGCCGGGGGCCAGTGCAAGCGTGCCTCTACGGCATCAGCCGACGAAGGCACGCTCGATCACGAACTCGGCCGGCCGGTTGTTTGCGCCCTCGGTAAGGCCGGCAGCCTCGAGCAATGCCTTGGTGTCCTTCAGCATGGCCATCGACCCGCAGATCATCGCCCTGTCGACCGCAGGATCGAGCGGCGGCACGCCGAGCTTCTCGAAAAGCTCGCCATTCTCGATCAAGGTGGTGATGCGGCCGGTCGTTTCATAGGGCTCCCGGGTCGTCGAGGTGAAGAGCCGCAGGCGATCGGCGGCATATTCGCCGATCAGCGGGTCTTCCCTGGCGGCCGCGACCGTTTCCCTGGAATAGGCGAGTTCCGCCACGAAGCGGCAGGAGTGGGTGACGATCACCTCGTCGAACTTCTCGTAGGTTTCCGGATCGCGAACGAGACTGGCGAACGGCGCGAAACCCGTACCGGTCGAGAACATGTAGAGCCGCTTGCCGGTGATCAGCGCGTCGTTTACGAGCGTTCCAGTCGGCTTCTTCTTCATCAGGACCTTGTCGCCGACCTTGATCTTCTGCAGATGCTGGGTCAACGGGCCGTCGGGCACCTTGATGGAGAAGAACTCAAGCTCCTCGTCCCACGACGGAGAGGCGATGGAATAGGCCCTGAACACCGGCTTTTCGCCGGTCGCCAGGCCGATCATCACGAACTCGCCGGACCGGAAGCGGAAGCTCGCCGGCCGCGTCATGCGGAAACGAAACAGATCGTCCGTGTAGTGCTGGACTTCGGTCACCGTCTCGGCGGTGGCGCCGGCAGGAACGGCGTCCGCAAGATCGCCGGCAAGATTGACCACATTCATCCGCTTCATCCTCAAATCTGTCTGGGAACATCCATGGAGCGTGCCGCGCGCGGCAGAATAACCACCTGGCAGCGCCCTGGCATCAGGAAAGCTGCGCACCGGAGGGACGCCGCGCCCAGTAGCGGGCGCCGGCCGGCACCTCGTCGGAGCGTTCCGAGGGTTGAAGGTATAGAGGCACGTCCACATCATGACCAGCCTCGAGCGCCCGGATCGTCGGCTCGTTTGAGACCAGGAAACTGTCAAAGCCGACACGCCGCATGAGCGGGATCTGGTCGAGCAGAACATCGCCGACCGCCCTGACCTCGCCCGTGAAGCCGAGGCGCTGGCGCAGCAGGCGTGCCGTCGAATAGCCGCGTCCGTCCGAGAACTTCTCGAACGCGACGGCCACGAGCGGCAGTCCGGCAAGGTATCCGGCAAGGCGCTGCGGGTCCTCATGGGCTTGCACGAGCACCGCGAAACGCGGCTCGAGGCTCTCCGCCTCGGCCAGTTCCAGAAAGCGTCCGAGCGGCAGGATGACACACCCGGTCTCCGGCACCGCGTCCTCGTCGCCGAGCAACTGCCAGTCATCGGCGACAAATCCGCCGGCGCGATAAAGTCTTGCGGCCATGGTCAGATCCCGGCTCCCTGTTCGTTTTCGAGCGGCAGCGCGAAATGAATGCCGCATTCCGTCTTTTCCTGCCCGCGCCAGCGACCGGCGCGCGGATCCTCGCCTTCGGCAACCGGGCTGGTGCAGGGCATGCAGCCGATTGAGGGATAGCCCCTTGCGACCAGGGGATGAGGCGGAAGCCCGTGTTCCAGGACATAGGCGCGCAGGTCCGAAGGATCCCAGTCGGCAAGCGGATTGACCTTCACCCGGCCGCCTTCCGCCTCGAAGAGCGGGATGTCCGAACGGCTGCTCGCCTGGAACCGCTTGCGGCCGGAAATCCAGGCATCGAAGCCCTTCAGGCCGCGCGCCAGCGGCCGCACCTTGCGGATGTCGCAGCAGGCATCGGTGCTGCCCATCCACAGCATGCCGGCCGGATCCTCGGCGGCAAGGTCGGCGGCGTCCGGCGTCAGCGTGCGCACGTCGCCCAGGCCGAAACGTTCCACCAGCAGGTCCCGGTAGCGCAACGTGTCGGGAAACAGCTTCTTCGTGTCGATGAACAGCACCGGAATGTCCGCATCGACCCGCGAGACGAGATGCAGCAGCACCGCCGCCTCGGCGCCGAAGGAGGAGACCATCGCCAGACCGTTTCCGTAGCGCTCGCGCGCGGCGGCGATGACCTCCGTGGCGGAGGCTCCCTGGTGGCGCTGCGCCAGGGCAAGCGCCTCGAATGCCGCATCCGGTTCGGGCAGCAGGGCTTCAGGCTGTGCCATAGAGAGCCTCCTTGAAGGGAGCATCGCCGACCCGGCGATAGGCGGCGAGGAAGTCTTCCGCCGGATCGCTTCTCAGGCCGACATAGGTGTCGACAACCTTCTCGATGGCGTCGACGATCTCGTCGTAGGAGAAGCCCCGCCCGATGATCTCGCCAACGGACGTGTTCTCGTCGGCCGAGCCGCCAAGGGTGATCTGGTAGTACTCCTCGCCCTTCTTCTCCACGCCGAGAATGCCGATATGGCCGACATGGTGATGACCGCAGGCATTGATACAGCCGGAGATCTTGATCTTCAGGTCGCCAATGTCGCGCTGCCGCTGCAGCGAGGCGAAACGCTCCGAGATGCGCTGTGCGACCGGGATCGAGCGCGCTGTGGCAAGCGCGCAATAATCCATGCCCGGGCAGGCGATGATGTCGGTGACAAGGCCCGCGTTGGCATCGCCGAGACCGGCCCCGACCAGTGTCGCAAAGATCGCGGGAATGTCGGTCTTGCGCACATGCGGCAGGACGAGGTTCTGCTCGTGGCTGACGCGGATCTCGTTGTGGCCGTAGCGCTCGGCGAGGTCCGCAACGACTTCCATCTGCTCCGCGGTCGCATCGCCCGGTGCCTTGCCGACCGGCTTCAGCGAGATCGTGATGCTGGCATGGCCGGCACTGTGGTGCGCATGGACGTTGCGCTCGGCAAAGGCGGCAAGCGCCGGATCCGCGGCAACGGCCCGCTCGAACGCCTCGTCATCCGCGCCGGCGGCAAGCTCCGGCGGCGCGAAATATCCCACGATGCGGTCGATCTCGGCCTGCGGCAGGTCGAGCGCGCCGCCCCGGATTTCCTCGAATTCGCGCTCGATATCGGCCTTGAGCGTCTCCAGACCGGTTTCATGCACGAGGATCTTGATGCGCGCCTTGTACTTGTTGTCGCGGCGGCCGTAGCGGTTGTAGACGCGCAGGATCGCCTCGCTATAGGCCAGAAGGTCCTCCTCGGGGAGGAAATCCCGGACCTTGCGCCCGACCATCGGCGTACGGCCCAGACCGCCGCCGACGAAGACGGTGAAGCCGATATTGCCATCCGCGCCGCGCACCGCCTGCAGGCCGATGTCGTGCACCTGTACCGCCGCCCGGTCATGCGGCGCGCCGGTGACCGCAATCTTGAACTTGCGCGGCAGGAACGAGAATTCCGGGTGCAGCGACGACCACTGGCGCAGGATCTCCGCATAGGGGCGCGGGTCGACGATCTCGTCGGCGGCGGCTCCCGAGAAGTGATCCGCCGTGACATTGCGGATGCAGTTGCCCGAGGTCTGGATGGCGTGCATCTCGACTTCGGCAAGCTGCGCAAGGATATCGGGAATGTCCTTCAACCGCGGCCAGTTGAACTGGATGTTCTGGCGCGTGGTGAAATGGCCGTATCCACGGTCATAGGTGCGCGCGATATGGGCCAGGCGGCGCATCTGCCGGGCATCCAGCGTGCCGTAGGGAATGGCGATCCGCAGCATGTAGGCATGAAGCTGCAGGTAGACCCCGTTCATCAGCCGCAGCGGCTTGAACTGGTCCTCGGTCAGATCGCCGGCGAGCCGGCGGCGCACCTGGTCGCGGAACTGCTCGACCCGTGCCGAAACGAAATGCGCGTCGAATTCGTCGTAGCGGTACATCGCTGTCTCCTGGATCGACAGGCGCGGCGCATCCTGCGCCGGCGGCCCGAAGTTTGTCTGGGTTGCCCGGTATGCGCGTTGCGCCGCTCAGGCGGCCGAAACCTCGCGGCGGGCCTGCTTGCCGAGGTCGAGGCGCGTCGTCGGACCCTTGGCGCGGATCCGCTCGCGGAACCGGACCGGCGCGATCTCGTTGTCCTCCCGCCGCAGATCGATCAGGTACGGCTCGACGATCAGCCGCTGGGCGACGGCCTCCGTCCCCAGCGCTTCGGCTTCTGCAATCGCCTCGGCGCTCTCCAGCAACCGGGCCCCGTCAAGCGTTTCGACCCACTGGCCGGCACGGCCCAGCCAGACAACCTCGCCATCGATCAGACGGTTGGCGGTAAGAGCTTTCATGCAGTCGTTCCTTGTGGCGTGCTCAAGCGGCGGCGACGGCTCGGGAGGCGAGCGTCGCGCGCAAGGGCTGGCTTTCGGGCAGATCGGCATGGCCAACCGCCTTGCCGATGACGATGAGTGCAGGTCCGGTGACGTCGTCGCGCCCTTCCAGGGCGGCGAGATCGCCAAGCGTGCCGGCATAGAGGGTTTCCCCGCGCTGCGCGGCATTCTCCACAACCGCGACAGGGGTCTCGGCGGCAAGTCCTGCCTCGGCCAGACGTTCGGCGACGCGCGCGGCAACGCTACGACCCATATAGACGGCCACCGTGGCGCCGCCCATGGCGAGCCCCGCCCAGCCGGGCAGAGTGTCGCCGGAGCGGTCGTGACCGGTGGCAAACACCAGATCGGAGGCGATCCCGCGCAAGGTCAGCGGAATGCGCGCGCTGGCGGCCGCGGCGAGCGCCGCCGTCACGCCGGGGACGATGTCGTAGGCGATGCCTGCATCCCTGAGCGCCGCCATTTCCTCGCCGGCGCGCCCGAAGACCAGCGGATCGCCCGCCTTGAGGCGAACAACGCGGCGCCCGAGCGAGGCTTCCCGCACCAGGATCTCGTTGATGCGCGCCTGCGACACCGAATGCGCGCCCTTGCGCTTGCCGACCGCAATGCGTTCCGCGTCGCGCCGGCCCATTGCCACCACATCGGAGGGAACAAGCGCATCGTGGACGATCACATCCGCTTCCTGAAGCACGCGCTGCGCGCGCAGGGTGAGAAGATCCTCGGCGCCCGGCCCCGCACCGACGAGCCAGACGAAACCGGCATCGTCGCTGCGGCTGTTGAGCAGGCGCTGCGCCTCGGCGCGGGCGACGTCCGGCCGACCGGCCTGGAGGTGCGCGGCCACGGGACCGGAAAAGAACCGTGCCCAGAACCTGCGCCGCTCCGCCCCGCCCGTGATGACCCGGGCAACGGTCTCCCGGAAGCTCTCGGCGAGACGGGCGAGATCGCCGGTCTCGCGCGGCAGCAACGCCTCGATCCGGGCGCGAATGTGGCGTGCCAGCACCGGCCCGACGCCGGTCGAGGTGATGGCGATGGCAACCGGCGCGCGGTTGACGAGCGCGCCGACATAGAAGTCGCAGAGCTCCGGACGGTCAACCGCATTGGCGGGAATACCGAGTTTCCTGGCGGCCTCGACGACAGCCGTATCCTGCCTTTCCTCGCCGCTCGCGGCGAAGACCAGCGCAGCGCCCTCAAGGAGCCCGGGCCGGAACCCGGCACGAACCCATACGCCACCTGCGGTGTCGAGAGCCACGGCCACCGCGGGCTCGATCTCCGGCGCAACGACCTCGATCAGCGCCCGCGTTTCGGACAAAAGCCGGACCTTGGCGGCCGCCTCGTCGGCGGAACCGACCACGACAACCCGCCGCCCCTCGACCTTGTGAAAGGTCGGGAAGACGGCAAGCTTTCGATTTGCTGCGTCATCCTGTCGGGCCATTCGGCGCGGTCTCCGGCTGAATTCTGAGTGAACCTACAGATAGAGGCTCGCGTGCCGATCCGCCGGGCATGGCATTTCAAACGAGACGAGAAGAGGAGAAAAAACATCCCCGGGCGGGCATGTCGACACGGCAAAGGCAATGCCGCGGCCCTGCAGGCCTAAGGTTCCCCGCGCGAGAAACCTCCGTGCGAAGGCTCCTCAGATGAAACGCCGTACGCCCCGGCTTTCCGGTTCTGCCGACGCTGCCATTCGGTCGCGGCGCACCGCACCGATACATCTCCTGCGCCTGCGGGCATCGCATCCGGAGAGGCGTCACGCCAGAGATGTGCCGGCCGCTACGGCCGAACCCCGGGCGGCTTGCGCAATATTACCACCTGTGGTTTCTCTCCGCTTGCACCACCAGCATGTGGTTACAAGTTATTGCAAGACACCAACGCAACCAAACCAAAATCCAGAGACGCACATTCATTTCGTGCATACCGGTGATTTTATTTGAATCGAACTCGAACGACTTCAACTCGTAACCATATTTTTCACAACGACAGGGAAATTAGATTCTGCAACGAATCCATTTCAAGGATGCTACTATTGCGTCGAGGCTTAGCACTCTTGGTTGATTCTCGCATCCGGACAACTAATACTACGCTGTCGCGAGACATTTCAATCAAATCAATATCGAGTGAATCCCGTGGTAAAAGCTATTTTCTTTGATGTATTCGGCACCGTTATCGACTGGCGTAAAGGACTTGCCCATGGTTTCGAGCGGGCCTTTGCCAAGAGCGGTCGCGAGATCAGTTCCCACGCCCTGGCCGACGCGTGGTATCAGGCCTACAGGGCCCGTGTGCGGGATCCGCTTGCGCAGGATGTGCGCGGTGACGAGGTCGCAAGCGCATCCCTGCAGGATGTGCTGGAGGCCTGGAAACTGGATCGGGTTCTTGGCGACAAGGACACCGCGCAACTTGCAAGCAGCTGGCAACGGCTGCCGTCCTGGCCCGACAGCGTTCCCGGTTTGCGGGCATTGCGCCGCGAATACGTCATTGCCCCTTGCACGGACATCCCGACCTCGACCATGACCTGGCTTGCCAAGCATGCCGGCCTGCCGTGGGATCTGATTCTGGGAACCGACCTGGTCGGCGAGGGCCAGCGTGGCGGGTTGCTGGCCGGGGCAGTGCAGGCGATCGGCCTCGCACCGGGCGAGGTCATGTATGCCTCGGCCCACAATGCCGATCTTGCCGTCGCACGCAGTGTCGGCCTGAAGACGGCCTTCTTTGCCAGGCCGAAAGAGTTTGGAGCCGAGCAGACCAGCGACCTTGCACCCGGGGATTCCTGGGAAGTCGTGGCCTTCGACATGCTCGACCTCGCCCGCCACATGGAATCGGCGATCTACTGAAGCAGAACGGCCCTCCGCAACAGGAAACGGCGCGACAGCCGAAGCTTCGCGCCGTCAGAGCTGCCATGTCGGGCTTGCGCCCGAGGGATGCGAAGGCCGGAACCGAAACCCTAGCGCAGCGGCTGCAACACCGACACGTAGTTGGCGACAGCCGCTCCGCCCATGTTGAAAATGCCGCCGAGCCCGGCGTTCTTCACCTGGATGTCGCCGGCCGTACCGGTCAGCTGCATTGCCGAGAGGACATGCATCGAGACCCCGGTGGCGCCGATCGGATGTCCCTTGGCCTTCAGCCCGCCAGACGGATTGACCGGCAAGCGCCCGTCCGGCTGCGTCCAGCCTTCCAGGATGGCACGATGGCCTTCGCCCGGCTTCGTCAGCCCCATCGCCTCGTACTCGATCAGTTCCGCGATGGTGAAGCAGTCATGCGTCTCGACAAACGAGAGGTCGTCAAGGCCGACGCCGGCTGCCGACAGTGCCCGCCGCCAGGCTTCGCCACAGCCCTCGAACGCGAGAATGTCGCGCTTCGACATGGGCAGGAAGTCCTGGACATGCGACAGGCCGCGGAATGCCACCGCTTTCTTGCGCCCCAGCGCCGTTTCGACATCGGTGAGCACCAGCGCCGCCGCGCCGTCGGAGACGAGCGAGCAGTCGGTGCGCTTCAGCGGACCGGCGACGAACGGGTTCTTCTCGCTTTCGGCGCGGCAGAACTCGAAGCCCAGATCCTTGCGCATCTGTGCATAGGGATTGCTGACGCCGTTCTTGTGGTTCTTCGCCGCGATCGCTGCCAGCGCGTCCGAGCGGTCACCGTATTTCTGGAAATAGCCTTGCGCGATCTTGCCGAAGACGCCGGCGAATCCGCCCGGCGTGTCGCCGTCCTCGGGCAGATAGGACGCCTTGAGCAGGTTTCTGCCGATCTCCGGGCCAGGTGTCGTGGTCATCTGCTCGACGCCGACGACGAGCACCACGCGCGCCTCGCGGGAATTGATCGCCCGCACCCCCTGGTGCACCGCGGCCGAACCGGTTGCACAGGCGTTCTCGACCCGCGTCGCACGCTTGAACCGCAGGGCGGGATCCGCCTGGAGAACCAGGGACGCGGTAAAGTCCTGCGCCGAGAAGCCGGCGTTGAAATGACCGAGCACGATCTCGTCGATATCGCCGGGTTCGAAGCCTGCATCGGCAATCGCATCGCGCGCGACGGTGACGATGAGGCTCTCGACGCTTTCCTCGGAATGCTTGCCGAACGGCGTATGCGCCCAGCCAACGATCGCTGCAGTCATGGCATTGCTCCCTCGCGGTGCCGCTTGCCCTGCGAGATGGAGCGCAGCGGGCATTGGCCCGGCGCCTCAGCAGGCAAGCGTCTTGCTGTTCCAGTCGGGAGAGAAGATTCCACCTTGGAAGCGGGGATGCAAGCGACTTATTTACGGACACGTCAACGAAGGCAGTTTTTATGAAACAAAACAAACAATTATCAAAAATAACCAGGAAGCCCAAACGGACCGGCGACGCCCTCCGCATGAACCATGCCGGGTGCTGCAGATCCCTTCGGGGCAATACGCCTTTTGCGACGCACCCAAAAGAAAAGGCCCGGCGGTTTCCCGCCGGGCCTTCAATCCGATCTTAAAGGATCAGATTAGAACGTGCGCTGCACGCGGAAGATACCGACGAGATCGTCAGAGTCCGCGCCAACGACGTTGGTGTTGCGGTTGCGGTACTCGAGCTCGGCACCGACATAGAGGCCGGAGACCGGACGCCAGATCAGGTTACCCTGAACGTTCAGGTCGCGGATGTCCGCACCGCCAGCAGCCTGGTCGAGGCTGTTGTAGGACACGGTCAGAGCCGACGAGATGGCCGGGGTCCAGAAGTGGGTGAAGCCACCACCGATGCCCCATGCGCTCGACAGCTTGAGAGCGCCGGCAGCGTTGTAGGAAGCGTCAGAGAAGACGCCGTCCCAAGCCGAGCTCACGTAGCCGATAGCGCCCTGCGAGTACGAAGCCTGGATCGACACGTTGTCGCCCGGAGCAATCATCGGCAGGTTGAACGTGGCGCCAGCGCCGATCGCCCAGCCGAGCTTGCCCTTGCCGTTGGTGCTGACAATGGCGCCCGGGAAGTTGGTGGCGGCAGTGCCGGTACCCATCGTGGCAGCGTTCAGCGAACGGCCGTAGACGTGGTGCAGAGCACCCATCAACTGAGCCGAACCCCAACCCTGGTCGACGCGCAGGTTGGCGACGAAGTCCGGGATCTTGTGACCGCCGTAGCCGTCGATCGCTGCAGCAGCAGTGCCCGAGAGCGCAACGGTCTGGGTGCCGAGCTGGGCGCCGTTGTAGAAGATCTGGCCACGCTTGTTGGCAACTTCGACCGAGGCCGAAGCCGAGAAGCCGTTGCCGAACTGAGCGGTGTACGCGAACAGGTTGGTCTCGCCGAAGTCAGCGAAGCCCTGGTCGAGCACGGAACCCCAGTTGTTGCCCGTGTAGAACTGGAAGTACGAAGCGGTACGACCAGCGACGAAGCCGCCGAGCTGGATGAAGGCTTCATCCAGATAGAAGTCCGAGCCACCAGCGTTGTCGGTGGTCGACCAAGCAGCGACGTAGGTGCGCAGCAGGCCGTACTCGGTGTTGGTGCGGCTGTCGAAGTTCAGGTAGCCACGAGCACGGATACCGGTCGAGGTATCGGTGCGGGCGTCCCAAGCGCTGCCGCCGTCCTGGAGCATGTCGAACGCGCGGAATTCAACGCGAACGCCGCCGCCGATCTTCAGGCAGGTCTCGGTGCCCGGGATGTAGAAGAAGCCCGTGCCGAAAGCGTCGCAAACGCGGACGTAATCGACCGGCTCCGGAGCCACCGGAAGATCGGCGGCCTGTGCGCCCGTGGCTGCCAGGGCAGCTGCGGAAGCGCCGAGCAGGATGCTCTTAATGTTCATTTTCCTGACCTCGTCGTTGTTCCCTAGTGACCTTGTGGCCAACGGGAGATGAGAGTTGAGCAAGCTTCCCCGCGAGCTCGACCCTGTTCTAAGCCGGGCCGGCCGCGCCTCGCAACCGGCAAATGCCCGTTTGCGGCACTCCACGGACACAGTGTGTCTTTGCGGTGACACCCCGTTAAGCCTCTGTTAGCAAATGAGCCCCGTTTCCCGGCATTTCCGCCGTTTCGCTGCTTTTCACTCAAACCGGGAGGTGAAACACGCCGCGTGGCTTGCCGTCCGCCCGGCGCTTGCACAGCAATCCGCCTACATGCTTGATGACGGGAGAATCGCCACTTAAAGAAGGCGCGCGCGGTTTGCAGTTGCATCGCTCCCGCCTTTCCGGCCTGCCCGGGCAGGCGCGATTCGGCGCGATGCCGTCGCAGCAGCAGGAAGGCCGTTGCCCCAATGAGCGAAGCCCAGGCGATTTCCGTCTTTATAATAGCGCGGGACGAAGCGGACCGGATCGGCCGCGCCATCGACAGCGTCAAATCCTTCGCCGACGAGATCATCGTCGTCGACAGCGGTTCGCGGGACGGCACGAGAGACGTCGCCGAACGGCACGGCGCGCGCGTGATCGAGAATGCCTGGCCGGGCTACGGGCCGCAGAAGCGCTTCGCGGAAGACCAGTGCCGCAATCACTGGCTGTTCAATCTCGACGCCGACGAGGCGGCGACACCGGCATTGGCACTGGAGATCGAAACACTGGCGCGTTCCTCCGCCCTTGCTTCCAACTCGTTCTGGCAGGTGTCGATCCTGGATGTCTTCGCGCACGAGGACGGGCCGGCCCCCTGGGCCTACGGCTATATCCAGATCCGCCTTTATGATCGCCGGGTCGGGCGCTTTTCCGATTCGCCCGTGCACGACACCGTGCGGCCGCCCGAGGATGCGCGGCCAGCACGGCTCCGGCAGGCCATGGAGCACCGGTCGATCCGCTCGGTCGCCTTCCATGTCGAGAAGATGAACCGCTATTCCACGATGCAGGCGCTCGACATGGCAAAGCGCGGCCGCAAGGTCGCCCGCTGGCGTCTTCTCACCGAATTCCCGCTTGCCTTCCTCAAGGCCTATGTCCTGCGTCGCTACATGCTTTACGGATGGTGGGGGATCGTGATCTCGGGGAACTTCGCCTATACCCGCTTCCTGCGGATCGCCAAAGCCTACGAAGGCGAACTCGCTGCCCGCCGCGAGGCCGGGCCGCGCCCCCGGGTCTGAAATTCGCCCACTTCCCGGCCGGCTCCGAACGAACTTCCATTTCACCACACCGGGAACCAAGTCATGGGGAACCAAGTCATGGGCATCGCCAAACCCGCCGTTGTCATTGTCGGCGCCGGCCCCGCCGGCCTGATCGCCGCCGATGCGCTGTCGCGGCGCGGCGCGGCGGTGACCGTTCACGAGCGCATGCCCTCTCCTGCCCGCAAGCTTCTGATGGCGGGACGCGGCGGCCTCAACCTGACCCACAGCGAGCCGGTCGAAACCTTCCTCGGGCGCTACCGCGAGGCGGAAGACCGGCTGACGCCAGCCATCGGGGCGTTCGATCCGCAAGCCCTGCGCGCATGGTGCGCGGAACTTGGCATCGAGACCTTTGTCGGTTCGAGCGGGCGTGTGTTCCCGAGGCAGATGAAGGCCTCGCCGCTGGTGCGCGCCCTGCTCGCCCGCCTGGCGGCAAACGGTGTCCGTCTTCAGGCTCGCTCGACCTGGACGGGCCTTGGCGAGGATGGCGCGCTGCTTTTCGAGGGGGCGGACGGCCCCTCGCAGGTCCGTGCCGACGCCGCGCTTCTGGCGCTTGGCGGGGCCAGCTGGCCCCGGCTCGGCAGCGATGCCGGCTGGGTGCCGCTGCTCGCAGCACGCGGCGTGGCGATCTCGGCCCTGCAACCGGCCAATGCCGGCATTTCCGTTCCCTGGTCGCAGCACCTGCGCGAGCGCTTCGCCGGCACCCCGCTGAAACGGATCGCGATCACGGTGGGCGACCGGCGGGTCGCGGGCGAAGCTGTCGTCAGCGCCACCGGTCTCGAAGGCGGCGCCATCTATGCCCTGACGCCGGATGTTCGCGCCAGGATCGCCGAGACCGGGCGGGCCGACATCACGCTCGACCTGCGCCCCGACCTTGATCGCGAGGACTTGCGGCAGCGCCTGTCGCGGCCGCGCGGCAAGCAGTCGCTGTCGAACCACCTGCGCAAGAGCACAGGCCTTCCTCCCGTTGCCGTCGCACTCCTCTCCGAACCCGGCCACCGCCCAGGCGACCCGGAACAGCTGGCGGCCCTGATCAAGGCCCTGCCGCTGGTGGCGACCGGCTTTCCCGCTTCCGAGCGCGCGATATCCTCGGCCGGCGGCATCAGGTGGGACGCGATCGACGACACGTTCATGCTGAGCGCCCTGCCCGGCATCCATGTCGCAGGCGAGATGCTGGACTGGGAAGCCCCGACCGGCGGCTATCTTCTTCAGGCCTGTTTCGCGACGGGACTGGCAGCCGCTCACGGGGTCGCCGCGCGGCTCGGACTTTAAAACTCGATTCAAATCGCACCTTTGCCCGCAAGCAGCTGTTTGCGATAGCAGGTCTGCGATGGGTACATCCGCCCTTCGAGCCTTGAAGCCTTGCGTCCTCTACGGCAGGTTCCGGCATCCCTCGCTTTTTTCGCGATGCCCGACACCCCAGGACCGATCAACACGGCCGGGTCGGGCCGGTCAGGTCGGGTCGAGATGCATGGACGGTTGACGTGAAGGCACCGAATCCCGCGGGCAAGGTCAGGGCAACCGCGGCCCCGGCAAGCAGGTCCGGAGCAGGACCGGCCACGGGGTTGCATGCTCCCGCGGCCGACCAGGACACCAGGCTCCATGCCGACGCCGCAATGACCCGAATATTGCGGATTGCACGTCGCTTGTGCGAGGTCGATGCCGTGTTCGTCTATCTGCCCGGCGGGCACGGTACGCGCGACCTGCATCAGGACGGGTGCGCGCCCCCGCTTGCCGACCTCGCCTGCGCGATCGCGCAGGCCAGTGCCGCCGCGGGATCGTTTCTCTGGTCGCCCGGCACCAGCTCGCCCCATCGCGGCCTGCCCGAAGAGGCCCGGCTTGCCGGTACCGGGGTGACACTCCTCGCCGGGTTCCAGATGCAGGACAATGAAGGCCGCGCGGTCGGATCGATCTGTCTCGCGGACAGCCGAAGGCACTGTCTCTCCCGACGGGACCTTGACGCGGTCGAGGACGTTGCCCAACTCGTCCTTCGCGAACTGCAACAGGTGGCGGCCGAGCGCGTCGCCACCTCGTTCTGGGAAACGCTCACGGAATCCATCGAGATCCTGCCTGACGGCTTTGCCCTGTTCGACGCCGATGACCGGCTGCTGATCTGCAATGAGCAATACCGGCGGGTCTATCCGGAACTGGCCCATGCCATCCGGCCCGGGCAGCACTTCGAGGAAATCCTGCGCGAGGGCCTGAGATGCGGGCAGTTTCCGCAAGCTCGGGGGCGCGAGGAGGACTGGCTTGTCGAGCGTCTCGCCGCCCACCGCACCTCCACCGAGGCGATCGAGCAGTTGCTGCCCGACGGGCGCTGGATCCGGGTTCTGGAGAAGAAGTTGCCCAATGGCGGCACGGTCGGTTTCCGCGTCGACATCACCGCCCTGAAGCAGCGGCAGGCGGAGCTCTACGATCTCGCCCATCGTGACGAGCTGACCGGCGCCATGTCGCGGCGGGCCATCCTTTCGGCGGCAAGGCACCTTGCCGCGCAGCCCGACATCGTGGCGGCCGGCCTTGGCGTCATTCTTCTTGATCTCGACCATTTCAAGCAGGTGAACGACTGTCACGGCCACCTGGCCGGCGACACCGTCTTGCGGGAATTCGCCGAGCGCGCACGGGCGCTGTTGCGCGAGGACGATCACTTCGGCCGCCTCGGGGGCGAGGAGTTCCTCGTCGTCATGCCGCATGCCGACGCAGGCGCGGTCATGGCAATGGCGGAACGACTGCGTCTTGCCCTGACAGAAGAGCCCGTCCTGTTCGGCGGCACTGCCATCACCGCGACCGTCTCCGGCGGGGTCACGGCGGTTGTGCGGGCAGAAGACATCGACGATACGTTCAACCGCGCCGACCAGTATCTTTACGCCGCCAAGCAGGCCGGCCGAAACCGCATCGCCGGGGACCCGCGCCAGTTGCCCTGATCCGAAGTTATTGTCGGGCCTTTCTGCAGCCAATCCGACGAATCTCAGGTTCATCGCACCGGCGGGCGGGGCACGCACGGGAAAAAGGCCGGCAAAGGCCAGCCTCTTCCAGGTTCCTCACGACAGTTCCACTCAGCGGCAGAACTTCACCCGGCCCGAGTGGGTGCGGAAATAGCCGGTCGACGGATCGAACGAGCGATACTTCGACGAGCAGTAGCGGTACCACTCGGGCGTCCACGGGGCCGGACGGCCGTAGTAGGCCGGCGCCGGGACGTATTGCGGAGCGGGCTCGTAGTAGCGCGGCTGGGTCAGCGCCGATCCGACGATTGCGCCGGCAACGAAACCGCCTGCGGCGGCCCAGCCGTTGCGATGATGCCAGCGACGCGCCTCGGCATCGGTGGTGAAGGAGGCCATAACCGCACCGGCGGTCAGGGCAACTGCAAGACTTGTGATTGCGAACTTCTTCATCATGACTTAATTCCCTCTGTTCGATGCTGCTCTGTTTCCTGTATGACGCCACTTTTTCCTGCGTCCATGTTTTGAAGATAGCCGGCATTTCTGCAAATGAATGTGATCGCCATCACGAAGCGACGTAATGCGCAATTTCGCCGTCCCGCGGGGTTTCGCTCTCCCGATTGACATGAAACATGAATCATGCGTCATATACGAAAGGTGCAACGAGGCAGGCATGCTCCGGGAGGAACGGGCATGGCTTGCGCGCGCCGACAGGGAGGAACGCCATGCACAGACAATTCGCCTTGGTGGCCGCGCTGGCCACCAGCCTCGCGGCCGCTCCGCTGGGCGCTGCCGCATTCGCGCAGGACATCAAGATCGCCCATGTCTACGGCAAGACGGGCGCGCTGGAGGCCTATGCCAAGCAGTCGCATACCGGCTTCATGATGGGACTGGAATACGCGACCGACGGCACGATGGAGATCGACGGCCGCAAGATCGTCGTGATCGAGAAGGACACCCAGCTGAAGCCTGACATCGCCCGCGCGGCGCTGGCCGAGGCCTATGGCGACGACGAGGTCGACCTGGCCGTCGGGCCGGTCTCCTCGGGCGTGGCACTCGCCATGCTTCCGGTGGCCGAGGAATACGGCAAGCTGCTGATCGTCGAGCCGGCGGTGGCCGACAGCATCACCGGCGAGAACTGGAACCGCTACATCTTCCGCACAGGGCGCAACTCGTCGCAGGACGCCATCGCAAACGCGGTGGCGCTCGGCAAGGACGGCGTCACCATCGCCACGCTCGCCCAGGACTATGCCTTCGGCCGCGACGGCGTCGCGGCCTTCCGCGAGGCGCTGGCAGGAACAGGTGCAAAGCTCGCCTTCGAGGAGTACGCGCCGACCGACACGCAGGACTTCACGGCCAGCGCCCAGCGCATCTTCGATGCAATGAAGGATGTCGAGGGCCGCAAGTTCCTGTTCGTGATCTGGGCGGGCGGCAACAATCCGATCGGCAAGATCAAGGCGATGGAACCGGAGCGTTTCGGGATCGAGATCGCCACCGGCGGCAACATTCTCGCGGCGATGAAGGCCTACAAGGCGCTGCCGGGCATGGAAGGCGCCACCTATTACTATCACGACATCCCGAAGAACGCGGCCAATGACTGGCTCGTCGCCGAGCACGGGAAGCGTCACGGCTCGCCGCCGGACTTCTTCACCGCCGGCGGCATGTCGGCCGCCATCGCCGTCGTGGAAGGCATCCGCAAGGCCGGCTCGACCGACACGGAAGAGCTGATCACGGCGATGGAAGGCATGTCCTTCGAGACGCCAAAGGGCACCATGACCTTCCGCGCCGAGGATCATCAGGCCTTGCAGTCGATGTATCACTTCAAGATCCGCGTCGATCCTGATGTCGAATGGGGCATCCCGGAACTGGTGCGCGAACTGAAGATCGAGGACATGGCGATCCCGGTCCGCAACACACGCTGATCCGCATGGTCCGCCCTCCCCCGCATGCGGGCGGGGGGCGGACCGCCGCGATTGCCTGCGATATCCCACCCAACTGCCGGAGATCCGCGCCGTGACTCGCGAACCGCCCGTTCTCGAGACAGAGAACCTGACGATCCGCTTCGGCGGCCATGTCGCCGTCGACAGCGTTTCCTGCGCTTTCGAGCGCGGCACGCTGACGGCCATCGTCGGGCCGAATGGCGCCGGCAAGACCACCTATTTCAACCTCGTGTCCGGCCAGCTGCGGGCGAGCGCGGGGCGCGTCCGCCTCAACGGCGAGGACATCACCCGCAAGAGCGTCGCCGAACGTTGCGACCGCGGCATCGGTCGCGCCTTCCAGCTCACCAACCTGTTCGCGAGCCTCAGCGTGCGGGAAAACGTCCGCCTGGTCGTTCAGTCGCGCGCCGGCCGCGGGTTCGACATCTTCTCGCGCGCCAGCGCCCATGTGGAACTCATCGAGCGGGCCGAGCACGTGCTTGCCGAAGTGCGGCTTATCGACAAGCGCGACATGCCGGTCTCCGCCCTGCCCCATGGCGACCAGCGCAAGCTGGAAGTGGCCCTGATGATCGCGCTCAGCCCCCAGGTGCTGATGTTCGACGAACCCACGGCCGGCATGAGCGTCGACGAGGTTCCCGTCATTCTCGACCTGATCCGCGACCTCAAGAAGGACCGCGACCGCACCATCCTTCTGGTGGAGCACAAGATGGACGTCATTCGCACACTCGCCGACAGGATCATCGTGCTGCACAACGGCGCGCTGGTCGCCGACGGCGAGCCGGGCGCGGTGATGCGCTCGGCCATCGTCCAGGAAGCCTATCTCGGCAAGGCGCCGGAGACGGCCAGCCCGGAAACCGTCACCATCGAGACCGCCCATGACTGACATGCTCCTGCGGCTTGCCGGCGTGCACACGCATATCGGCCCCTACCATATTCTCCAGGACGTCACGCTCGACGTTCCGCGTGGCGGTGTCTCGGTGCTGCTTGGCCGCAACGGTGCCGGCAAGTCCACCACCTTGCGCACGATCATGGGCCTGTGGCGGGCAAGCGCGGGCGAGATCCATTTCGACGGCAAGGCGATCCATTCGCTCGCGACACCCGAGATCGCCCGCTCCGGCATTGCCTATGTGCCGGAGAACATGGGGGTCTTTTCGGACCTGACGGTGGCGGAGAACATGCGGCTTGCCGCCGTCGACGGCCCTTTCGATGCGCGCCGACTTGCCTGGATCAAGGAGCTCTTTCCGCCGATCGCAACGTTCTGGGACAAGACGGCCGGCACGCTGTCGGGCGGGCAGAAGCAGATGCTCTCCGTCGCCCGCGCGATCATCGAGCCACGCCGGCTGATCCTGATCGACGAGCCCAGCAAGGGGCTTGCCCCGGCGATCATCGCGTCGATGACGTCCGCCTTGCGGGAGCTCAAGGAGACCGACACCACCATCCTGCTGGTCGAACAGAACTTCGTCATGGCCTCGGCACTCGGCGACACCGTCGCGGTGATGGATGACGGTCGCATCGTCCATGCGGGCGATATGCGCGCGCTCGCCGCCGATGCCGGCCTGCAGGAACGGTTGATGGGCCTGAGCCTGGAGGAACACCAGTGAGCGAAACCGCGATCCGCCCCAAACTCGTCGGCCCGACGCCACTTGAGCGAGCGATACACGCGGCCCCGTTGCTGCTTGCTCCCGTCATGGCCCTCGCCGGCCTCATTGCCATCGGCGACCCGTCCGTGTGGCTGACACTGACCGTCGCCGGTCTCGCCATGGGGCTGATGATCTTCATCATGGCGTCCGGGCTGACGGTTGTCTTCGGCCTGATGGACGTGATCAATTTCGGCCATGGCGCCTTCGTTTCCGTCGGCGCCTTTGTCGGCTTCACAGTGCTTGCCTGGCTGGCCGGCTGGACCCAGAGCCCGGCCGTGATCCTCAACCTGGCCGCCGTCTTCCTGGCGATCCTTGCGTCCATGGCGATCACCGGTGCGCTGGGGCTCGCCTTCGAGCGGGTGATCGTCAAGCCGGTCTACGGCCATCACCTGAAGCAGATTCTCGTCACCATGGGCGGGCTGATCGTCGCCCAGCAGCTCATCCACGTGGTCTGGGGCCCCGACGCGATCCATGTCGCCCGCCCGCAGTCGCTGCAGGGCTCGTTCATCTTCGGCGAGGCGGCGATCGAGAAATACCGCGTCTTCGCCGTCTGCATCGGCGTCGTGCTCTTCCTCGCCATGCGCCACGTGCTGCGCGCCACGCGGCTCGGCCTCCTGGTGCGCGCCGGCGTCGAGAACGGCGAGATGGTGGAAGCGCTCGGCTACCGCATTCGCCGGCTGTTCCTGCTGGTCTTCATGGCAGGGTCCGCGCTTGCCGGCCTCGGCGGCGTGATGTGGGGCCTCTACCAGGAGACGATCACCGCCCATATGGGGTCGGAGATCATGGTGCTCGTTTTCGTCGTCGTCATCATCGGCGGCCTCGGCTCCATCGAGGGCTGCTTCATCGGCGCGCTTCTGGTGGGGCTGCTCGCCAACTACATGGCGTTCCTGGCCCCCAAGGTCGCGCTTGTCTCGACCATCGCGCTGATGGTCGGCGTGCTGATGTGGCGGCCGCAAGGCCTCTATCCCGTGGTCAAGGCGAAATAGGTCCCATCATGATCAACACGCTGCTCTCCGGGGACCGTCCGCAAAGCCGCATCCTGACCGCCATACTGGTCCTGATCGGGCTTGCGCTTGCCTTCGCGCCGTTCCTGTTTCCCGGTACCAAGCCGCTCGACACGGCGGCCCGCATCTGCATCTTCATCGTGCTGGTGGCGAGCTACGACCTGCTGCTCGGCTACACGGGGATCGTGTCCTTCGCCCACACGATGTTCTTCGGCATCGGTGCCTACGGTGTCGCCATCGCGCTCTCCGCGCTCGGGCCGGGCTTCGGGGCGATCGGCATCGGCGTTGCCGCGGGCACGCTCGTCTCGGCTGCGCTGGCGCTCGCCATCGGGCTCTTCTCGCTGAGGGTCAAGGCGATCTTCTTCGCCATGGTGACGCTCGCTGTGGCCAGCGCCTTCGCCGTGCTCGTGTCGCAGCTGTCCGGGTTCACCGGCGGCGAGGACGGCCTCACCTATCGCATACCGCGCGAGCTGACGCCGGCCTTCCGCCTCGCCGACATGCGTATCCTGGGCGTTCGCCTCGACGGGCGGCTCCTGTCCTACTACCTGGTCTTTGCTTGCGCACTGGTGCTCTTCCTCGCCATGCTGCGGATCGTCAACTCGCCCTTCGGCACGACACTGAAGGCGGTGCGCGACAACGCCTTCCGCGCCGAGGCGATCGGCTACCGGGTGATCTGGTACCGGACGACGGCAACCGTCCTGTCGGCCGCGATGGCGAGCCTTGCCGGAGCGCTGCTGGCGATCTGGATCCGCTATACAGGCCCGGCGACGACGCTTTCGATGGAGATCATGATCGACATCCTCCTGATGGTCGTCATCGGCGGAATGGGCACGATGTACGGGGCCGTGATCGGCGCGACGCTCTTCATCCTCGCCCAGACCTACCTTCAGAACCTGATGGGCGCGGCCGAGCGGGCAACCGAGGCGTTGCCGCTGGTGCCCGTGCTGCTCGCCCCCGAGCGCTGGCTGCTCTGGCTCGGCGTGCTCTTCATCCTGTCCGTCTATTTCTTCCCCGACGGGGTCGTCGGGCGACTGCGGAGACGGGGATGACCAGTCTCTTCGTCCGCCGCGCCGGCGCGCCGCGGCACGGACGTCGTCCGCTTGTGCTGCTGCATGGCTGGTCCTGCCATGGCGGCTTCTTCGAACCGCAGATGCAGGCGCTGGGCGGACAGACACGGGTACTGGCCCCCGACCTTCCCGGTCACGGCCGCAGCGCCGGGCACCTCGCGCCGACCATCGAGGCCGGTGCCGACGCGCTTCACGACCTGCTTGCGGAAGACGGGATCGAGGATGCCGTCGTTGTCGGCTGGTCGATGGGCGCGCTTGTCGCCTGGTCGATGATCGAACGGCACGGCGCGAACCGCCTGTCGGCGCTCGTGGTGGAGGACATGTCGCCCAAGGTGGTCAACGCGCCCGACTGGCAGTTCGGATCGCGCAGCGGCCTGGACGGCGACCGCAACGCGGTCTTTCTCAAGGCGATCGAGACGCAATGGCCGCTGCTCGCCGCACCGACCGCGCGGCGCACCTTCGCATCCGGGGCACCCCGGAACCTTCTCTGCTTCGCGGAGAGGGAAATGCGCGCCGCCGACCCCGGGTCGCTTGCCGCCATGTGGCGATCCCTGACCGCGCAGGACTTCCGCGGCCTGATCCCGCGCCTCGAACTGCCCGTGGTGCTCGCGCGCGGGGCGCAAAGCCAGCTCTATGACGCCGGTGCCGCCCACTGGCAATGCTCTCGGCTGGCGCGCGCGCACCTCCACACATTCCCCGCATCCGGTCATGCCCCGCACCTGGAAGAACCCGGTCCGTTCAACGCCATGCTAGGGGAAGTGATCGATCCGTGCCGCTCCCCCAACTGATGGCAGACGGCCGCGTTCCGCATCCCTCGCCCGTACCACGGCGCTTGCTGGCTTCCGTGTTTTCGCATACACTTCGCGCGTCGGGCCTAGGTCCGGCAAAAGCGGGCTTGAAAATTCGAACCCCGGTTAAGAAAGTTTCGGTATGCGGCTCTCTCCCGGTCTCCGTGACCGGTTCTGTCGAACAGAACTGCCTTTCCCGTTTCTGAATGCCACGCTCGCGCAAGCAAGCGCGCTTACTTGCGCTTTAACGTTTTGACTCGGGACAGGAGTTTCCCCCATGCGCCAGACCGGCACCCTCAAGTTCTTCAACCATGATCGCGGCTTTGGTTTCGTGACCCCGGCCGAAGGCGGCAAGGACGTGTTCGTCCACATCACCGCCTTCGAGCGCTCGGGCATCGCCGTTCCGGCGGAAGGCACGACCCTGACTTTCGTGACGGAAGAAGACCGTCGCGGTCGTGGCCTGCAGGCCGCCCAGCTCGAGCTCGCGTAACACGCGCTCCTCGGCCTGACAGCTGTTTGACGAACGCCGCCGGCTTGCCGGCGGCGTTTTTCGTTGGAGGCGCGTGCAGCGCTCCAGAATCCGGCGCTTCAGAGCCCGGCACTTCAGACGCCGACATCCTCCACATAGACGAGCGCCCTGCCTTCGCACACACGCCGGCCGTCCGCGCCCTCGCAGACCGTCTCCAGATCGACGAGATGTTTCTCCGGCCGAAGCCGCGTCACGGTCACGCGCGCGGTCAACTCCTCACCGAATGCAGCCGCTGCCAGGAAGCGCATCTCCTGCTTGAGATAATTGGTGCCGAAACCGGGCAGCTTGACGCCAAGGAGATAGGAGAAGAGCCCGCCGATCAACGGCTCGGGTACCGCGTCCGGCGTATCCTCGAGGCCCGCAAGCCGGGCGAAGGCGTCTGCGTCGCTTAGCGGAAAGGTCCGCCGCACCTCCGCTGTCTGGCCGAGTTCCAGCGTCATCAGATTTCCTCCAGCAGGCACTCACCCGACAGCACCACCTTTCCATCCGCGATCCTCCGGATCTCGATGGCCATCGTCCCGCCGTTCCCTTTCGCCTCGGCGCCCGAGAACCGGAAGGCGAGTTCCTCCCCCGCATAGGCAGGATTGGGAAACATCAGCGACTGCATGGCGTGGCGGCGGCCCGGGTGACGGGTGCCGAGCAACGCCCAGACCCGGGAGTAAAGCAGCATGCCGTGCGACACGGTCCGGCCAAAGCGGGTGCGGGCGGAAAAAGCCGGATCGACATGGATCGGATTGTCGTCGCCGGACAGTTCGGCAAAGGCATCGAAATCCGACTGGCTCGGGGTCCACGTCGCGACGACCTCTCCGGCAGACAGGGCGGCGGACAGGATGGCGGGCGGGGCGGCGTGCGGGTCTTCCGTCATCGGGCGCCCTCCTCATGCATGGATTTCAGGACATGCTTCTGCACCTTGCCGGCGGCGGTGCGCGGCAGATCCGCGACGATCGTCACGCTGCGCGGCACCTTGTAGCCGGCAAGCCTTTGACGACACCAGGCAAGGAGCATCGTCGTGTCGACCTCCGCGCCGGGTCTCGGGATCAGGTAGGCGGCGCCCACCTCTCCCCACTTCTCGTCCGGTACGCCGACCACGACCGCATCCAGAATGTCCGCATGGGTGACAAGCACCCGCTCGACCTCGGCCGGATAGACGTTCTCCCCGCCCGAAATGTACATGTCCTTGATGCGGTCGACGATGTAGTAGTAGCCGTCCCCGTCGCGGCGGGCGACATCGCCCGAACGCAGCCACCCCCCGTCCACGAAGGCGGCCCGCGTTGCCTCCGGGTTGCCGTAATATCCGGGCGTGACACCGGAACCGCGGATCTGCAACTCGCCCTCGCCAGCCCCTTCCACGACGCTGCCGCCGGCGGTGACGAGACGCACCTCGGCAAGGATCTGCGCCTTGCCGACCGAACCGATTTTCTCCGCCGCGCGGCCCGGGTCGGCGAGAAACACGGTCGGGCCGGTTTCGGTCATGCCCATGCCGTTGCAGACGGTGACGCCGCGCCTGAGATAGGTTTCCAGCAAGGGCGCGGGCATCGGCGCGCCGCCGCAACCGAGCGAACGCAGTGCCGAGAAATCCGCATTCGCGAAACCTGGCTCCAGGGCCAGCGCCTGATAGATCGCCGGCACGCCGAAAAAGGCGGTCACGGCGCCCCCTGCGATCAGCTTCAGCACTGCCGGGGCGTCGAACTTGCGCAGCACGATGGTCTCACCGCCAGCCAGAAACAGCGGCAGCGCGAAGAGATTGATCCCGGCGGTGTGGAACAGCGGCAGATAGTTGACGCCCGTGTCGCTGGCCAGCAGGCCGGTCGCCTGCGCGTAGTTGACGGCATTCGCCCAGGCCATTGCCGCCGTCTGGATCACCAGCTTCGGCGTTCCGGTGGTGCCGGAGGTGGCAAGCAGATACCAGGGTGCCCCGGCATCGACACGGCCATCGCCGAAAGCCTCGTCGCCTGCCCCCTCCAGCAGCGCCTCGAGCAGGACGCCCCCCTCGCCCGGGACCGCGTCGGCGAAACCGATCGTTTCCAGCGCCAGTGCGGATGCAAGCCCGGCAGCCGTCCCCGCCGTTGCCGCATCATGCAGGAGAAGGCGCGCGCCGGCCTCGACCAGAACGGGCTCAAGTTCCGCCGCCGGCTGCCGCCAGTTGAGCGGCAGCAGGATGAGGCTGGCCTTCTGGGCGGCGAAGAGCAGCACGAAGAAATCCGGATGATTATGGCACAGCACCGCAATCCGGTCGCCGGCGAGACACCCACGCGCGCTGAGCCCGCGCGCAATGCGGTTGGCCCGGCGATCGACTTCGGAAAAGCTGAGAACCACCCCCGTCTCGTGGTCTCGAAAGGCGATCTTTTCCGGCGTCAGCTCGGCGCGCTTTGCCGCCATGTCCGTCACGTGGATCATTTCGCGGGCTCCGCCGGACGGACCGCGGCGAGGAACCGCTGCATGCGCTCCAGCGTTTCAGGGCGCGCGATCAACGACAGGAACCCCTCCCGCTCGCGTTCCAGCGCGGCGGCGAACCGGGCCCGGCGCGCCGGGCTCCAGACATTCGCACGCGAAACCGCAAGGCTTGCCGCGTCCTTTTCCAGGATCGTCGCGACCTGCCCGCCTGTGACGGCGCGCAGTCGGTCTGCCTCGCACACATGATCGGCAATGCCGAGCTTCAGGCAGTCGTGCGCCGAAACGCGCTCGTTGAGATACAGTGCCTTCAGCGCCCGCGCGCTGCCGATACGTTCGGGCAGAAGCGCGGTCCAGCCACCATCGGGCGCGAAGCCGACCTCGCTGTAGTAGGGCTGCAGGAAGGCCGTTTCACTCATCGTCACCATGTCGGCGGCCAGCATGAGACCGGCCGAGCCTCCCGTCACCGGCCCGTTGACGGCGGCCAGGACCGGTGCGGGAAAGGCCAGCAGATCGAGGATCGCCGCGTTGAGTTCACCGACGATCTCTGCAGCATAGGCGCGCAGGGCGGCCGTATCGGATGCATGGGCGGCGAAGGCGGCGACATCGCCGCCGGTGGAAAAGGCCCGGCCCGCACCGGTGATCACGAGCGCCCGGGCGCCGGCCAGGCGCGCCTCGGCCACGCCGGAGCGCAGAGCGATGAGCAGTTCAGGCACCAGCGCATTGCCGCGCCCGGGCCGATCGAGCGTCAGCCATGCGGCCCCGCCGGCATGATCGAGATGAACAGTGCCGCTCATCGCCCGGCCTCGGCCTTGTCGCCCGGCGCCTTCAATCCGTTCTCGATAAGGTCGTGGGCAACCTCGACCATGGTGTCGAGCGGTGTCTGGCCGCCGAAGACCACCTGGAACTCGCCGAGCGAACGGGCAATGCCCATCAGCGCCCAGGCACGGATTTCGGCATCGCCCGGCCGGATGGCGCCGTTGCCAGCAGCGCGTTCCAGGCCTTCGCGATAGCCGTCCGCGAAGGTACGGAAATAGGCGAGATAGGCGGCGGGATCGACGAATTGCGCCTCCTGGACGATCCGGTAGAGCTCCGGATGGGCGGAGACGAAACCGAGAAAGGCCCGCAGGCCCTCGCGCTCGGCCGCCAGGCGGTCGGCATAGCCGGACGTCGCCTCGCTGATCGCATGGCGCAGCATGCGTCCCATCTCGGCGACAAGCTCGGAGAAGACCTCGTCCTTGCTGGCGAAATAGATATAGAAGGTGCCCTGCGCGACCCCCGCCTCGCGGGTGATCGAGCCGATCGACGCCTCGTTGAAGCCCTGCCGGCCGATGGCCCGTTCGGCCGCCTCCAGGATAGCGCGCCGGGTGGCCGCCCCGCGTGCCGTCTTCGGCATCCCGCTGGCGCTGTCAGCGGCCGTCTCCGCAGCCGTCTCAGCTGCCCTTGCGCGTCCACGCGGCGGCGCGCCATTATTGGCGCCGCGTGGCGCCCGCCCGCGTTCCGCCGGCCGCTTGCCGCCCTTGCCAGCCCTCGCCTCGCTCACGTCGCTTCCACCCGGCTTAATATGAATTATGAATCAGTATTCATATTTTTCACCGGACGTTCAAGCTGAAATGCTCAGAAGCGGCGGGGGCCCGCCTTCAGACGGTCGAACGACGGTAGGCGGCAAGCGACGCGGAGAGCGCCAACAAGGCGCCCCCGCAGATGCGGTCGAGCCAGAGTGCGCCGGCATTCCTGAGAACATGCGCAAGCCTTGAACCGCAGATCGCATAGGCGAACATCACAAGGAGATCGATCGCGGTGAAGATGCAGGTCAGGGCGAGATATTGCGGTACCTGCGCCGCCGCCGGGTCGATGAACTGCGGCAGGAAGGCGGAGAAGAACAGGTAACCCTTGGGGTTGGTGACCGCCACGAGAAAGCTCTTGAGGAAGATGGCCCTTGGCGAGCCGGCTTCCTGTCGGGCTGCGTCCGCGAGCGCCCCGTCCACCGATCCGCGCGAGCGCAAAAGCATCACGCCAAGAAAGGCGAGATAGCCGACGCCCAGCCATTTCACCACCTGGAACCAGAACTCGGACGCGGCGAGCAGCGCGCCCAGCCCGAGGGCGACCGCGCCAACCAGCACGAGGTCGGACAGGAGCGCGCCCGCCATGCCATAGAGCGCCCGGCCGAGGCCGAAGCGCGAGCCGTTGGCAAGCGCCAGCAACACGGTCGGCCCCGGTGTCGCGATCCCGATGAAGGCGACCATGGCAAAGGCGGCGAGCGTCATCTCCGTCATCGGGTGCCCTCCTCCCGGGTCTCGATCGCTTGCGCCTATCATCATCCGTACAGCCATGACAAGCGGATTGGTGCGCATGCAACCCGATGCGACCGGGTCTTCAGTCCGGCGTGCCAGCCCCCTTCAGGCGCGCGTTCTCCGCCGTGAGCCGCTCGATCTCGGCGCGCAGCGGCGCCAGATGCGGCTCCAGCTCGTCCAGGGTGAAGCGCCGCGGGATGTGCGAGGGACAGTTCCAGTCGAAAGCCTCGATCGTGATCACCACGGCGCGCTCCGGCAAGGCGCGGTATCCGGGGTCGGCAAGGTTGCCGATCAGCGTCGGATCGTTCGCCTTCTGGATGACACGGGCACGGCCCCACAGCTTCAGCCGCCCGCGGTTGGGATAGTCCGTCAGGATCAGCGACACCCGGTCGTCGGTGGCAAGGTTTCCAACGCTCAGATACTGCCGGTTGCCGCGGAAATCCGCATAGGCCACCGTCCGTTCGTCGAGCACCTTGAGAAAGCCGCGCGGCCCGCCGCGAAACTGCACATAGGGCCAGCCGGTTTCCGAGACACTCGCCTGATAGAACCCGTCGCGCAGCCCAATGAACGTCGCTTCCGCCTCGCCGAGACGGTCGCGGGGCTCGACGCCGGGCTCCAGGAACGGGTCATAAGCAGCATTCGACCCCTCCTGCTTCTGAAGGGCGCGCACAGTCGGCGTGAAGGCGATTTCAGCGAAGGCACGAGCCATTACATCCACTCCGTTCGGGCAATGCATGAGATGCCGCGGGCACCGATGCCCACCGGCTGCCGGCCGGACGCCGGCACGGCATTGCCGCGTTTCAGGCAATATGGCGAATGCTGATTGCCGAGATAATCGTCGATTATCGAATTAGTTTATTTCATTATGCGCAATCATGGATCGATTCAGTGAGATGCAGGCCTTCGTCGCAGTGGCAGAACGCGGTGCGTTCAATGCCGCCGCACGCGCCCTCAACCGGTCGCCGGCCGCCGTTACCCGCCTGATCGCGGGTCTCGAGGCGCGTCTCGATGCGCGGCTCTTCCTGCGCTCCACCCGCGCCATAGCCCTCACCGAGGCCGGCGAACGCTTCCTCGTCGAGGCTCGTCAGGTGCTTGCCGCCCTCGCGGAAGCGGAGGAAACCGCCAGGGGTGCCCACGGCACGCCGCGCGGCACCCTGCGCATCACGGCTCCGGTGCTGTTCGGCGAGATGCTGCTTGCCCCCGTGCTGCGCGACTTCCTCGATGCCAATCGCGAGGTCGCGGCCGAGTTGATGCTGCTCGACCGGATCGTCGACCTTGTCGAGGAAGGTTTCGACATCGCTCTTCGCATCGGCGAATTGCAAGGTGCCAGCCTGATGGCCCGGCGCGTCGGAACACTACGCCTCGTCACCGTCGCAGCGCCTGCCTATCTGGCGCATGCCGGCACGCCGGAAACGCCGGACGCACTTCGGAAGCATCGGCTGGTCGCGGCCCGAGGCCTGGGCGACGGCGACTGGACTTTCAGAAACGGGGAGCGGAGCATCGTTCATGCGCGCGCGCCGGCGCTCAGCGTCAACACGGTCCGGGCGGCGATCGACGCGGCGGTCGCCGGCTTCGGTGTCACCCGGGCACTGTCCTACCAGGTGCAGCCGGCGCTTGCCCGGGGAAGCCTTGTCGAGATCCTCGCCCCCTTCGAGACATCCCGCATACCGGTCCATCTGGTCCACCCGCACGGCCGACGCGTGCCGGCCCGCGTTCGCGCGTTCCTCGCCTTCGCCGCCAGCGCCCTCGGGCAACGGGCAGCTCCAGGCAACCGGCCTTTTCCGTAAGGGAACAGGCGCCGACAAAAACTTGACAAACAGAGGTGGGTTTTAGCTCGCTTTCCCGTTGACGCGGGCCAGCTAGCGCCTCATATCTAGTGGCATGCGCCTGACCCAGCAGACCAACTATGCCGTCCGCACGCTCATCTACTGTGCGGCCAATCCCGGATCTCCAAGCCGTGTCGCGGATATCGCGGCAAGCTTCGAGATGTCGGAAACCCATCTCTTCAAGATCCTCAAGGTTCTTGTCGATGCAGGGTTCGTCCGCACCCTGCGCGGGCGCAACGGCGGCATCATGCTGGCCCGCCCGGCCGAGGAGATCACCGTCGGTGCGGCGGTGCGCGCCGCCGAGGAAAGCTTCCTCTTGGCGGAGTGCTTCGAATCCGGTCGCAAGGACTGTCCGCTGATCACCTCCTGCGGCTTCAACGGCCTGCTTCACGAGGCGCTCGAGGCCTTCATGAGCGTGCTCGATTCGCACACGATCGCGGAACTGGCCGAGGATCGCACCGAAATCCGCTTCCTGCTGAACATGGACGCCCCCGCCGGTTCGGTGCAGCTGCAGCGCGCCTGATCCCGTCTTTCGATACGTCCGCCTTTCGACACTCACGCCCGGAACGCTGCCGGCGCGATGCCGCGCACGCGCGAGCGGGCGTCTCTCCGGAAATTTTGCCATAACGCAAAACGGCGGCACCTGAAGGCGCCGCCGCTTGTCTGGAAGGTGTCCGAAGCCGGTCCCGGCCCCGACCGTCCTATTTCATCTCGGCAACGACCTCGAAACCGTCGCCAGTCACCTTGAACAGCGCGTAGGCACCCGGAACGTCGCCGTTGGCGTCGAAGTTGTGATCGCCCGCGGCGCCCTTGTAATCGATGGCCGTGCCGGCCGCGATCAGTTCCTTCGCCTTGGCCCACTCGCCGGGACGGATCGGCTCGCCCTCGCCGCTGGAGATCTCGCGCAGGGACGCCGCAACCTTCGCCTTGTCGCCGCCGGCCTTCTCGATGGCCAGCGCCAGCATGAAGGTCGCGTCATAGGACGTGGTCACGAAGATCGCGCTCGGATCGCCGCCGACATCGGAAAAGGCCTTGCTGAACAGTTCCAGCGCATCCGACTTCTCGCCAACCGGGGCCGAGGCGAGGAAGGTTGCCAGGTTCTCCGCGCCGAGTTCCTTGATCGGCGCATCCGACTTCATGCCGTCGGCGCCAATGAAATTCTCGAAGAAGCCGTTCTCGAGTGCCTGGCGCAGCATGGTCAGGCCCGATCCGTCGCCATAGTCGAGAACGACAAGCGTGTCGGCACCGCCCGATGCGAGTTCCGCCAGGTTCGAGCGATAGGAAGCCTTCTCCCCCTCATGCGCGGCAAAGCCGGCGATCTCGCCGCCCTTGGCCTCGAATTCGGCCTTGAACGCGTCGGCCAGGCCCTTGCCGTAGTCATTGTTGAGATAGGCGACGGCGACCTTCTTGGTCCCGCGTTCCAGCAGCGTGCGCGCCAGCGCCCGGCCCTGGAAGTCATCGGAGGACACCGTGCGGAACACGGTGTCGTTGTCCTTCAGGCCCGTGATCTCGGGCGAGGTGCCGGATGGCGTGACGATGGTGATACCGGCGGGGATGGTGACCGAGTTCGCGGCCGCAAGCACCGAACCCGAGCAATGCGGGCCGACGATCGCCACGACACCCTCGATGTTCACGGCCTTGGTCGCCGCGTCGGTGCCGTTCTGCGGGTTGCACGCCGAGTCGCCCACGACACCGACAAGCTTCTCGCCGGCCAGGATGCCGCCGCCCTCGTTGACCTGCTGGATCGCCAGGTTGGCGCTGTCGATCATGGCCGGTGCCATCGCGGCGATCGGGCCGGTGACGCCGCCGAGCAAACCGATCTTGACGTCCGCATGAGCGGGGGCCGCAAGTGCGGTCGCGCCAAGAAGCGCCGCGGTCGCGGCGATACGGAACCTGTTCATGAAAACCTCCACCTTGTCGTTTTCGGCCGGGCGCGCGATGGCCGGCCGTTTCCCTTTGTCGCGGGAGCGTGTTGGCGCGTCCCGCTTCGCGGATCCGGCCAACGGCCGGACCCGATCGTGGCGGCAGTTTCAACCGAAACGCGCCGCCGCCACAAGTCTCAATCCGCCCCTCCGGCCGAGGTGGCGGTACGCTTCTTCTCCTTGTCGCGACCGCCCCCCTGCGGTTCCGGCAACAGCCCCTCGGGCCGGAAGCGGAGCACCAGCTGCAGCATCAGGCCGATCAGAAAGACGCGCAGATACTTTGCCTTGACCGCATATTCATGCGGCAACTGGTCGGTGACGATCTCCGACATGGACCAGATGATCCAGACGACGGTAACGCCGAGAATGGCGCCGCGATTGTTGCCCGAACCGCCAAGGATCAGCATGATCCAGACGAGGAAGGTCGCGACCATCGGGTCGATCGCCTCCGGCGTGATCGTCCGGTTGAAATGGGCGAAAAGCGCACCGCCGAGCCCCATCAGCGCGGACCCGAAGATGAACGCCTCAAGCCGCCGGTAGGGCACGTCCTTGCCCATGGCGCGCGCCGCGTCCTCGTTGTCGCGGATGGCCCGCATCATGCGGCCCCAGGGCGAGGCGAACTGGCGCTCGACCAGCAGGTAGACGGCAAGCAGCACGCCGGCGACGATCGCCAGATAGGCGAGCTGCGAGGCAAGATAGGGAAGATCGCCGAAGGGGCGCGGGATATCGGTGATGCCGCGCGCCGCGTTGGTGAGCCACTCCTCCGACTTGATCACCAGCCGGATGATCTCCGCGACACCGATCGTGGCGATGGCCAAATAGTCGGAGCGCAGGCGCAGGCAGATCTTGCCGATCGGCCAGGCGATCAGCCCGGCGGCCAGCATCGCGCCGAGCCAGCCAATCGGAACCGGCAGGTCGAAGCCGCCGATCCGCCCCGCCGCTGCCGGCGAGGTGAGGATCGCCGACGTGTAGGCGCCGACCGCGAAGAACCCCGCGATGCCCGCATTGAACAGGCCGGTGAAGCCCCACTGGATGTTGAGGCCCAGCGACAGCAGCGCGTAGATGCCGATGAAGATCGCCATGAAGACGGCGTAGTTGAGGAAGCCGAACCATTCCATTCGAGCCGTCTCCCCTTACAGAACCTTGCCCTTGAGCAACCCGGTCGGGCGCACAAGCAGCATGAGCAACAGGATGGCGAAGGCCGTCGCCGCCTTGTATTCGGTCGGCAGGAAGAGCGTCGACATCTCCTCCGCTATGCCGACGATCAGCCCGCCGAGAACCGCGCCCTCGACGCGCCCGACACCGCCGAGGATCGCGGCCGCGAACATCGGCAGGAGCATCGTCCAGCCCATCATCGCCTTGAGCTCGTAATTGAGGCCGAGAAACACGCCGGCGGCGGCGCAGAGCCCGCCGACGATCAGCCATGTCAGCATCACCACCTTGCGATTGTCGACACCCGACAGGAGCGCAAGATCGGGATTGTCGGACATGGCGCGCATCGCCTTGCCCCACTTGCTGCGCTTGAGGAACACCTGAAGCGCCAGCACCAGCCCCACCATGGCGAGCACGGTGACGATCTCGCGGTCGCGCAGGCGGATGCCGAACCAGTTGTCGGGGCGCACGATGCCGCGCGAATAGGTCTCGGAATCGACCCCCCACACGACCTGGACGATGGAGCGGACCATCAGCGCCACGCCGAGCGAGGCCATGACGGTGACGATCTTCGGACGTTCGCGAAGATAGGCGTAGAAGGTCTTGTCGATGCCGACCGAAATCACGGCGGTCAGCACCATCGCGACCGGCAGCGCGACATAGGGGGACACGCCAAGGATCGTGACCGCGCCGAGCGCCAGGAAGGCCCCGAGCGTCGCCAGGTCGCCATGCGCCAGATGCGCGTAGCGCAGGATGGCGAAGACGAGCGTGATGCCGACGGCTCCGAGCGCGTAGATGGAGCCGACGACAATG
This sequence comes from Stappia sp., assembly GCF_965276915.1. Lineage (GTDB taxonomy): Bacteria > Pseudomonadota > Alphaproteobacteria > Rhizobiales > Stappiaceae > Stappia. The sequence continues at coordinate 1,601,471 of NZ_OZ255709.1, read as the reverse complement.
CCCGGCACCAGATAGAAATTGATGATTTCCAGAGCACCCATCGCGCTCATCCTCCGAGGAACATGGCGGCGACTTCGCGGTCGGCCAGCAGTTCGGCGCCGGTGCCTTCATGGCGATTGGCGCCGGACGCGAGCACGTAGCCGCGATCGGCGAAGGCGAGCGCCTGCTTGGCATGCTGCTCGACCAGCAGGATGGTGACGCCGGTATCGCGCACATCCCGGCAGATTTGGAAGATCTGCTCCATGTATCTCGGCGACAGGCCGGCGGTCGGCTCGTCCAACAGCAGCAGTTTCGGCTCCAGCATCAGCGCGCGGCCCATGGCGACCATCTGGCGCTGGCCGCCGGACAGGTTCCCGGCGAGCGCCCGGCGGCGTTCCTTCAGGTCCGGAAAGAGCCCGTAGACCCGCTCATAGGCCGCCGAAAGGTCGCCCGAACGCAGGAAGGCACCCATTTCGAGGTTCTCGTGCACCGTCATCTCTCGGAACACGTTGTCGACCTGCGGCACGTAGCAAACGCCGGCCTCGACAATGCGGTTGGGTTCAAGGCCGGTGATGTCGCGCCCGTCGACGGCAATCGTTCCGCCGCGCACGTTGAGCAGGCCGAAGATCGCCTTCATCGCCGTCGACTTGCCGGCTCCATTGGGGCCGACAATGGCGACGATCTCGGTTTTCCCGGCGCGTATGGTCACGCCCTGCAGGATGTCGGCCTCGCCATAGCCGCCGACCACCTGGTGCATTTCCAGCATGTCGCTCATGCGGCGTCTCCGACGGTCTCGCCGAGATAGGCCTCGAGCACGCGCGGGTCGGAGCGCACCGTGGCGAAATCGCCCTGGATCAACACGCGCCCTTCGGCCATGCAGATCACCGGATCGCAGAGCTTCTCGATCATTTCCATGTCGTGCTCGATCAGGATGAAGGTGTAGCCGCGCTCCCTGTTGAGGATCGCGATCTTCTCCTCGAGCTTCCGCAGCAGCGTCCGGTTGACGCCAGCGGCCGGCTCGTCGAGCAGTACGAGCTTCGCATCGGTCATCATCGTGCGGCCGAGCTCAAGCAGCTTCTTCTGGCCACCGGAGAGGTTTCCGGCGCGCTCGTCGGCGACATGGGAGAGCTCGAGGAAGGCAAGCGTGTCGAGCGCCCGGCGACGCACCCCGGCTTCGCCCTCGCGCACCCGGCCGACGGCGAACCAGTTGGCGGCGAGCCCCTCGCCGGTTTGCCCCGGCGGCACCATCATCAGGTTTTCCAGCGCGGTCAGGCGGTGGAACTCGTGCGGGATCTGGAAGGTGCGCACCAGCCCGCGGTGAAAGCGCCGGTCGGTGGAAAGGCCGGTGATGTCCTTGCCCAGATAGCGGATGCGCCCGGCGGTCGGCGGGAAGGCGCCGGCGATCAGGTTGAACAGCGTCGTCTTGCCGGCGCCGTTCGGACCGATCAGGCCGGTGATCGTTCCCTCGCGCACGGCCAGGGAACACCCGTCGACGGCGCGAAACCCGCCATAGGTCATGACGAGGTCGTCGACCTCCAGCATCCTGTCTTGCCCGCTCATCAGTCCCTCGCCCTTGCAAAGCGGCCTTGTCCCGGCCGTCTCCAGATTCTTTTCCCGGGGCACGCAAGCCCTACAGGCTGCGCAACACCGCCCTTACGGGCGCTGCGTCGAGCCCTTCTAGCTTCAATGGCAGCGCGATCAACTCATAATCCCCGAAATCCGCCCGCGCGAGCGCCAGGTTCTCCAATATCCGCATGTCGTGCCGGCGGACCGCCATATGCGCGGGAAGCTCCTTGGAGGTTTCCGGGTCGACGGACGGCACGTCGACCCCGACCAGCCGCACGCCGCGGGCGGCGAGCAGGTCGACCGTTTCCGGCGCCAGTGCCCGGAAGCCTTCGGGCCAGGCCTGCGGATCGAGCTCGTCGGCAAGCCTCAGCAGAACACGCGGCGGCGTGCCCTCAAGCGCGCCTTCGATATCTCCCGGCAGCACGAGCGATCCGGACCCGCGTGCGTCGACGAGCCGGGCCGGGCCGATATAGTCCTCAAGCGCCAGCGCATCGATGGTCGCGCCCCCGGCGTCGTAGTGGGACGGCGCATCGGCATGGGCGCCACAATGGGTGGAGAGCGAGACGGAGGTGACATTGACCGGGCAGCCCGGACCGATGGCGAAGGTCTGGCTGACCGCATAGGGCGCATCGCCGGGAAAGACGGCGGCGCCGACGCGCAAGGGCGGCGTGATGTCGATCAGCTTTGCCATGACGGGCCCCTCCCAAGGCCGGACAGCATATGTCGGGACCGGTCGCCAGCGCGACCCGCCCCCATCCTCACATGTCGGCGCGAATTTCCCACAATTCGGGGAACAGTACGACCTCCAGCATGCGGCGCAGGTAATGCACGCCGGACGTACCGCCAGTGCCCCGCTTGAAGCCGATGATCCGTTCAACGGTGGTCACGTGGTTGAAGCGCCAGCGGCGGAAGTAATCCTCGAAATCGACCAGCTTCTCGGCAAGATCGTAGAGCGACCAGTACTTGTGCGGGTCGCGATAGACCTCGAGCCAGGCCCGGTGGACGCTGTCGTTGCGCTGATAGGGCTGTGATACGTCGCGCGCCAGGTGCTCAGGGTCGATGGAAAGCCCCGAGCGCGCCAGCAGGCGTGTCGCCTCGTCATAGATGCTGGTGTCGCGGCGGATCTGGTCGAGCCAGTGATGCAGGCGCGGCACATGCGCATGCGGACGCATCATCGCGGCGTTCTTGTTGCCGGCAAGATACTCGATCGCCCGGTACTGGTGCGACTGGAAGCCGGAAGACTGGCCGAGATCGCTGCGGAACTCGGTGTATTCCGACGGCGTCATCGTGCGCAGCACCTGCCAGGCGCCGGTCAGTTGCTCGAAGATCCGCGACATGCGGGTCAGCATCTTGAACGCCGGCTGCAGGTCGCCGGCGGCGATCTTCGCCTTGGCCGCGGACAGCTCGTGAATGGCGAGCTTCATCCACAGTTCCGACGTCTGGTGCTGGATGATGAACAGCATCTCGTCATGGGCTTCCGACAGCGGGTTCTGCGCCGTCAGGATGCGGCTGAGACGCAGATAGTCGCCATAGGACATACGCCCGTCGAAGGCCATCTCCGCCCCGTCCTCGGCCGGATCGAACGGCCCCGACGCATAGGGCGACAGGCCTTCCCCCTCCCCGCCGGCGCTCATGTGACCTTGGCCCGTTTGTGAAACTCGGGCCGGTCCCAGGCGCGCGTCGTGACAATCTCCTCGAGAATGTCGCAGGCGGCGAGCACGTCGGCATGGGAAAGATAGAGCGGGGTGAAACCGAAGCGGACGATGTCGGGCGCCCGGAAGTCGCCAATGACACCGCGCGCGATCAGCGCCTGCATCAAGGCGTAGCCGTGCTCGAAGCGGAAGGAGACCTGGCTGCCGCGCGCATGCGGATCGCGCGGGCTCGCCAGCACCAGGTCGGGGCACCGGCGCTCGACCTCGGCGCGGAAGAGCTCGGCCAGAGAGATCGACTTCGTCCTGAGCACCTGCATGTCGACGCCGTCGAAGGCACCGAGCGCCGCTTCCAGCGCGATCAGCGACAGGATCGGCGGCGTGCCGACGCGCATGCGACCGATGCCGGTATCGGCGCGGAAATCGAGATCGAAGGCGAACGGCGCCTCGTGCCCCATCCAGCCGGTCAGCGGCGGCGTCACCTTGTCGAGATGACGGGCGGCAACATAGAGGAAAGCGGGCGCGCCGGGGCCGCCGTTGAAATACTTGTAGCCGCAGCCGACGGCGAAATCGGCTCCGGCCGCATCGAGTTCCACCGGCAGGGCGCCGGCCGAATGGGCGAGATCCCAGATCGCCAGCGCGCCCGCCGCATGGGCCTTCGCCGTCACCCCGGCCATGTCGTGCAGGCGGCCGGTCTTGTAGTCGACCTGGGTCAGCATGACGACGGCGACGCTCTCGTCGATCGCGTCCTCGACCGCTTCCGGATCGACGATCTTCAGCTCATGCCCCTGCCCCAGCAGATCGCGCAGGCCCTGCGCCATGTAGAGATCGGTCGGGAAATTGCCATTGTCGGAGAGGATTACCTTGCGCTCCGGACGGAGTGCCAGCGCCGCCGCCAGGACCTTGAAGACGTTGACGGAGGTGCTGTCGCTCGCCGTGACGGTGCCCGGCGTCGCCCCGACGATCCGTGCGATCCGGTCGCCGACGCGCTGCGGCAGGTCGATCCAGCCATGGGCGTTCCAGGCACGGATCAGACTCTCGCCCCATTCGCTCCTGACAGCCTCGGCCAGACGTTCCGGCACCGCCTTCGGCAAGACGCCGAGCGAATTGCCGTCGAGATAGATCACGCCTTGCGGAATCGAGAAGAGCTCGCGCCGCGCCTTGAGCGGGTCGTCGCGGTCGAGGGCATCGATATCGACCCCGGTCCTTGTCAGCATCGGGCCTGTCCTTGCAGTCATTGACGGCGCGGACGGCAGGCCGCCCGCATCTGTTCATGCCGGTACGGTAGCAGGGTGGACGGAGAGCCTCAAGAATTATATATAATCAGGTCTATTATATTTCCAAGATGCCCGGCGCTCCCGCCGGCATCCAGCACCGGGCCACGATGGCAAAGAGCAGTGAAGCCTACGAACGGCTGAAATCGGACATCCTGCGCGCCGTGATCGTGCCGGATACGCCGCTGGTGGTGGCCGGACTGAAGGAGCGCTACGGTCTCGGCTGGACGCCCTTGCGCGAGGCCCTGTCGCGGCTCGAGATCGAGGGGCTCGTGATCCTCGAGCACAATCGCGGCTACCGGGTCGCCCCGGTCTCGGCCGGCGCGATCCGCGACCTGCAGCTTGCCCGCCGCACGGTGGAGGAGACGTTGCTGCGCCGCTCCATCGAGAGCGGCGATGCGAACTGGGAAGCGGGCATCGTCGCAGAACATCACCGGCTGTCGCGCACGCCCTCGCCCGCACCGGGCATCAATGAGGCCGGCATGGCTCTGTGGGAGGAGCGGCATGACGCCTTCCACAGAGCCCTCCTCGCGGCGGGGCGCTCGGAGAGCCTGACGCGCTTCCAGCGCCAGATCACCGAACAGCTGCAGCGCCATCACCGCCACATGCTGTTCGATCCGGCCGCGCGCCAGGAGCTCGATCCGCTGGCGCAGCCCTCGTTCGGCGAACTGGTCGAGCGCACGCTCGGCCTTGCCCACCATACCGAGCTGATGGAGGCGACGCTTGCCCGCGACACGGACCGGGCCGTCGCACTGCTTGTCGAGCACATCGGATTTTCTCTTGCCGTCTACGCCTTCCTGTGGCCGCTCGAAGCCTGAAAGCGACAGCGATTTTCGCGTTTCCGCCATGCCACGCGGCAACGGGTGACAGAAGATGAAATGCCAAGCATGATCGCCGCCGAAAGGGTGCAGCAGACGCCCGTATCGGGGCCGGCCGGGAGGGTCACTTGTTCATCAGCGTCTTCGATATCTTCAAGATCGGGATCGGGCCCTCGTCCTCGCACACGATGGGGCCGATGGTGGCGGCCGGCCGCTTCCTGCAAGGCCTGCGCGAGACCGGAATGAAGCCGGCGCGCATTTCCGTGTCGCTGCATGGCTCGCTTGCCTTCACCGGCAAGGGCCACGCCAGCGACCGCGCCATCTGCCTCGGCCTTCTCGGCCATGATCCGGCAACCATCAACCCCGACTGCGTCGATGGCGAAATGGCACGCCTTGCAAGCGACAAGCGCATTGCCGTCGAGGGCGTCGGGCATATCGCCTTCGACCCGGAAGCGGATCTCGTCTTCGACTACGGCCCGCCGCTGCCCGGCCACGCCAACGGCATGATCTTCCGCGCGCTTGGCGCCGACGGTGAAACGCTAGCCGAGGAAACGCTGTACTCCGTGGGCGGTGGCTTTGTCGTCAGCGCGCAGGAACTTGCCAATCGTGACGAGCCGCTTGCGACCAATGTGGAAGAAGGTGTGCCGCATCCCTTCAAGTCGGCCGCCGAAATGCTGGCAATGGGCCGCGACAGCGGTCTCACGATCGCCGCGATGAAGCGTGCGAACGAGGAAACCCGCGCGCCGGACGGCGACCTCGATGCCGGGCTCGACCGTATCTGGGAGGCGATGAATGCCTGCCTGGAGCGCGGTCTTGCCCAGGAGGGCACGCTTCCCGGCGGGCTCAAGGTCAAGCGGCGCGCCCACCAGATTCACCGCAAGCTCATCGGGGAAACGGGGCAGAACCGCCCCTTCCAGCACACGGTGATGGACTGGCTCAGCGTCTATGCGATGGCGGTCAACGAGGAGAACGCGGCCGGAGGGACCCTCGTGACGGCGCCGACCAACGGGGCGGCGGGCGTCGTGCCGGCAGTGCTGCGCTACTATCTCGACCATTGCCCCGACTGCTCGCAGGCCGGCATTCGCGATTTCCTGCTGGTGGCGGCCGCCGTTGGCGGCATCATCAAGGCCAACGCCTCGATCTCCGGCGCGGAAGTCGGTTGCCAGGGCGAGGTCGGTTCCGCCTCGGCCATGGCCGCCGCAGGACTGTGCGCCGCGCTCGGCGGCAGCAACGAGCATGTGGAGAACGCCGCCGAGATCGCGCTCGAGCACCATCTCGGCATGACCTGCGATCCGATCGGCGGGCTTGTCCAGGTGCCCTGCATCGAGCGCAACGCGCTCGGCGCCGTCAAGGCGGTGACCGCCGCCTCCCTGGCGCTCAGGGGCGACGGTACTCATTTCGTGCCGCTGGACAGCTGCATCGAGACGATGCGGCAGACCGGCCTCGACATGACCGACAAGTACAAGGAGACCTCGAAGGGCGGACTTGCCGTGAACGTCGTCGCCTGCTGAAAGGCGAAGTCAGGCAGCCGGAACGAAGGCCTCTTCCATCTCGCGGCGGATGCGCACCGCCGTCTGCGTCGTGTCGATGGCGACATCGTCCCAGGCGAGCATCGCGCCTTCCGCGACATCGCGCACCAGCTTGACGTGGGTGGCTAGGCCCAGCGGCAGGAGACCGGAGCGCACGGAGGCCTCGGCCGGCTGCTGCTTGCCCCAGACCGTCGCCCCGCCTTCGCCGTCGAGCATCTCTCCGGCCTTGAGGTTGCGCTTGGCCGTTGCCACCACATCGGCGACGAAACCGCGCGGCGCGCCCGTCGGCTCCTTGCGCAGGACGGCGGAGGCCACCGACAGCCCGAGCTCCATGCCGATCATGTGTGTCGGCCGGTAGAGCGCGGCGAAGCGCCCGCTCTCGTCCTCCAGCATGTGATATTCGCGGAAGCACTGGCGGGCATAGTCGGTCTCGCCCTCGATGACGACGAAGGTACCCATGGCGAGGTGATGCGGGACGTCGGCACCGTCGCGGGTGAGCGAGGAGACGACTTCGGTCGTGCCGGTGATCGGCAAGGCACCGCCCGCCTCCTTCGGGCGCAGCACCGTGGACAGCTCGAAACGGCTCGCCGGCGGGAAGGAAAGCCCGTCGGGCTGCGGCAGGAGGCCGGTCGCGTTGCACACCGCCGTCATCTCGATGCCGGACTTGGTGCCGTCCAGGAACGAGTTGAACATCTTCGGATTGATCAGGCTGCGGTCGGTGATGCCGAGATACTGCACCAGCACGTCCCAGACCGTCTCCGGCGTCAGCTGGTGATAGGCCGGCAGGTAGCGCGTCCCCTTGCCGGCGCACACGACCTTGAAACCGCAGGCCCGGGCCCAGTCGACATGCTCGCAGATCAGCGCCGGCTGGTCGCCCCAGGCGAGCGAGTAGACCACGCCGGCCTTCTCCGCCTTGCGCGCCAGCAGCGGCCCGGCCAGCACGTCGGCCTCGACATTGACCATGACGAGATGCTTGCCGGCCTCGATCACTGCAAGCGCGTGGCGGATGCCGACCGCCGGATCGCCGGTCGCCTCGATCACCACCTCGACGCGCTCGTCGCCAAGCACCGTGGCAAGGTCGTCGGTGACGAAGGTCGCGCCTGCCGAGACGGCATCATCCAGGGAGGTTGCCGCCGACTGCTCCTCCGGCCAGCCGCAGGTGGCCAGTGTCGCACGCGCCCGACCCGGGTCGAGATCGACGATTGCCGTGATGTGCACGCCCACGGTCAGGCGGGCCTGCGTCAGGTACATGGAGCCGAACTTGCCGGCACCGATGAGCGCGACGCGAAGCGGTCGCCCGGACTGCGCGCGATGGGCGAGCATGTGAGACAGATTCATGAAGTCCTCCCCTTTTGCGCGAGCATGGCCGGGAAAAAGCCGATATTACAAGGCTGATTCCGTAATATCTCATATCGCACGGGAGGCATGGCTGATGACCGGAACGACGCCGTTCCTGATCCTGCTTGGCGGCGACCTGACACCGACCCCGCGTATCCGGCGGCAGATCGCGGGCTTACGCACGATCGCCGCCGATGGCGGCATGCGTCACGCCGGGGTTCTTGGCGTCGAGCCGGAGCTCTGGGTCGGCGACTTCGATTCCAGCCCACCCGCCCTGGCGGGCGACTGGTCGCATGTGGCCCGGCAGAGCCATCCGGCCGCCAAGGACGCGACCGACGGGGCGCTTGCGGCGGAGGAAGCGGTGGCGCGCGGCGCGGACCGGCTGGTCATCGCCGGGGCGCTTGGCGGCGAACGCTCCGATCACGCCTTGCAGAACCTCCTGCATGGCGCCGCGCTGAGGGCGCGCGGGCTGCCGGTGCTGCTGACCAGCGGCCACGAGGAGGCCTGGCCGCTGGTGCCAGGCGAACAGGCGCTTGACCTGCCGGCCGGATCGCTCTTCTCCGTCCTTGCCCTCACCGATCTCACCGCGCTGACGCTGGAGGGCGTTGACTGGCCGCTTCTTGACCGCAACGTGCCGATGGGCGGATCGCTGACGCTCTCCAACCGGGTGGCGCAAGGCGCGAACGGCATCCGCATTCGTCTGGGCGACGGCAGGGCCGTGCTCCTGTCACGGCCCTACGATCTTGAAAAGGCCTGACCTTCGGCGCCCACCGGGCGTAAGAGCGCGCCACCGGTTCAGATCGTGTCCGTGCTCTCCCGTGACCAGCTCGTCATGCGTCTCGTGAGGACGGAGACCACCGCATAGAGTGCCACGGCGAAGGCCGCCAGCACGAAGAGGCTGGCGAACATCAGGTCCGTCTTGGCCCGTCCGTTGGCAAGCAGCATCAGGTAGCCGAGCCCCTTGGAGGCGCCGACCCATTCGCCGATCACCGCGCCGATGGGCGCATAGACGGCGGCGAGCCTGAGGCCCGAGCCGAAGGCCGGCAGTCCGGCGGGAAGCCGCAGGAAGAGCAGCGTGCGCGCCGGCGTCGCGCCCATGGTGCGCGCAAGGTCGATCAGTCCCGGATCGGTCCTGCGCAAGCCGTCATAGAAGGTCGAGACCACCGGGAAATAGATGATCAAGAGGGCCATGGCGATCTTCGAAGCCATGCCGTAGCCCAGCCACAGGGTCAGGATCGGCGCCAGCGCGAAGACCGGCACCGCCTGGCTGAAGACCATGATCGGCAGGGCGATGCGGCGCGCCGCCGGCGATACCATCAGGTGCAGGGCGGTGGCGGCGCCGAGAAGAGCTCCGACGACAAGGCCGATCAGCACCTCGGCGATTGTGGTCAGCGCATGGTCGGCGATGAGGCCGATGTTGGCGACGAGCGTCGTCGCCACCCGCCAGGGCCCGGGCAGGATGAAGGCCGGCACGCCGGTCGCCCAGACAGTCCCCTGCCACAGGGCGAGTGCAACGCCGGCAGCTATCAGTGCATCGCGCGACCGGGCGAGGAACCGTTGCATCGGGCTCATGCCGGCATCCCCCTGAGCGCGCGAAAAAGGCGCGCCTGCATCGCCAGTGTCTCGTCCGCGTCGACCGCGCGGATCGGCGGCGAGCCGGGCGCCATGACTGTCTCAAGCCCCTGTTCGGACAGGATGAAGATGTGATCGCCGAGGCGCACCGCTTCGGCGGGGTCATGGGTCACGAGAAGCACGGTGCGCCCTTTCAGCGTCTCGAAGGCCAGTTCCTGCATCTCGGCCCGGGTGCGCGCGTCGAGCGCCGCGAAAGGCTCGTCGAGCAGCACGATCGGGCGGTCCTCCATCAGCACCCGGGCAAGCGCGACGCGCTGGCGCATGCCGCCGGAAAGGCTCGCGGGGCGCTTTTCGGCGTGTTCGGCAAGGCCGACTCGCTCGATCAGGTCGCGGGCGCGCGCGCGGTCGGGCGCCTCGCCGCGCAGGCGTGCGCCAAGCGTCACGTTGCCGAAGACGTCGAGCCAGGGGGCGAGCAGGTCGCTCTGCGCCATGAAGGCAATGCGGCCGGTGACGGGTTCGCCGTCGCCCGCCGCGATCTCGCCGGAAAAGCTGCCGCCGGTGTCGAGATCCGCGAAAAGCCGCAGGATCGTCGACTTGCCGACGCCCGAAGGCCCGAGCAGGCAGGTCCAGCCATTGGCCGCGACCGTGAAGTCGAGACCGGAAAAGAGCGGCCGCCCGGCGTGATGAAAGTCGCCGGAAAGCCGGATTTCAGGTGCAGTGGTCACGCAGCGCTCTCCGGGAGCGCGCCGCCGCGCAAGCCCATGTCCCAGAAGCCGATTTCAAGCTCTGTCGCGGTTCGGAACCGCTTCGAGAGAAAGGCCCAGCGCGGCACGGCAACAGGATCGGGACCGAGCCGCGAGGCGGCCGTTTCCTCGAGCAGGCGAGCGACCCGGTGGCAGACGTCCTGGTAATCCTTGCCCGAATAGGTGTCGATCCAGGCCCGGTAGGGCGTGTCGGGCGAGGCCTCGCGGGCAAGCCTTGCGCCGATCTCGCCATAGCCGAGCGCACAGGGTGCCAGGGCAGCAACGAGATCAAGGAAATCGCCGGTGAGCCCGGACTCCAGGACGTAGCGGGTGTAGGCGAGATTCTCCCGCTCCTCAGCCGCGCTTTCGAGGGCATCCTCGCTGATGCCGGCCTCGGCGCAAACACCGACGTGAAGCGCCAGTTCGGTGTTGAGCAGAGCGTCGACCGTGCCGGCGGCAAAGCGCGCCTCGGCCGGCGTTTCCGACTTCACCACGGCAAGCGCCCAGGCGCGGGCATAGTGGTGCAGGAAGACATAGTCCTGCACCAGGTAATGCAGGAAATTCGCCCTCGGCAGGCTGCCATCGGCGAGCCCGGCGACGAAGGCGTGGTTCGTATAGGCGCCCCATGCGGGACCGGCTTCCGCCCGCAGGCGGGCGAAGACCGGCGAACCGAAATCCGTTTCGCCGTCAAACCCCTTGTGTTCCATGGCGGTCATCACCGTCCCTCCTCAAGTTGCGTCACGCTGCTCTGCCACCGCGCCTTATTGCGCGGTCACGTCGACGGCGATGTCGGAGACCGGGCGTACCGCGTCTATCAGGCCGCTCTCCTTCAGGAAGGCCTCGAAGCGGGTATAGCGGCCATGGTCGAGGGCGGCGGGGCGCAAGGCGAAGCGGCGGATCGTGTCGGCCCAGGATCGCTTGTTGAGCTCATCGTCGAGCTCCGGCGCGGTGCCGGCATAGACGCGGAAACTCTCCTCCGGGTGGTTGACGATGTACTGGGTGGCGCGCTCGGTTGCCTCGAGGAAACGGGTAATCCTGTCCACGTCCATGGTCTGAGGATTGGCCACATAGATCAGCTCGTCATAGGGGGGAACACCCTCCTCCTCGATGAAGAAGCAGCGACCCTTGACGCCCTCGATCTCCATCTGGTGCAGCTCGACATTGCGATAGGCGCCGATCACCGCATCGACCTGGCCGGACATGACGGAGGGCGCCAGCGACCAGTTGACGTTGACCATTTCGACATCGTCGACGGTCAGGCCATGGCGGGCGAGCAGCGCCTTGACCTGGGCGCTCTCGACGCCCGAGACCGAGTAGCCGATCTTGCGGCCCTTCAGGTCGGCAATCGTCTTGATCGGGCCATCGTCCTTTACCATCAGGCAGTTAAGCGGCGTTGCCACAAGCGTTCCAACGCGCTTCAGGGGCAGGCCTTCCGCCACCTGGAGGTGGATCTGCGGCTGGTAGGAGATGGCGAGGTCCGCCTTGCCGGCAGCTACCATCTTCGGCGGGGCGGACGGGTCGGCGGGCGCGATGATCTCGACGTCGAGACCGGCGTCAGCGAAATAACCCTTCTCCCTGGCGATGATGACCGGGCCGTGATCCGGGTTCACATACCAGTCGAGAAGCAGGGTCATCCTGTCGGCGGCAAGCGCGGGAGAGGCCGCCGCAATGGCGACCGCGAGTGCGAAGATTCGGATCATTCTTGACAACTCCGGTGCAAGATTTTCGAAAAACTGATCGGATTTTGAGCGATATTGCACAATGCTTGTTCATGCGGGGCGGGTGGCCGCGAGCCATTCCCGCACCCGCTTCTCCGGGTCGGCGTTCAACGTGATGTCGGTGACGGCGGAGACGATGTCGGCGCCGTTTTCGAAAGCGCCGGCGGCGCGCTCGACGCTCATGCCGCCGATGGCGACAAGCGGGATGTCGCCGACGCGCTTCTTCCAGGTGCCGATCCGCTCAAGTCCCTGCGGGGCCCATTTCATCTTCTTCAGGATGGTGGGATAGACCGGACCGAGCGCGATGTAGTCCGGCCGGACGGCCAGCGCCTTGTCGAGTTCATCGTCGTCATGGGTGGAAAGGCCGAGCTTGAGGCCAGCTGCACGGATCGCTCCGACATCGGCCTCGGCCAGATCCTCCTGGCCGAGATGGACGAAGCGGCAGCCTTCCTTGATGGCGATGCGCCAGTGATCGTTGACGACCAGCATGCAGCCATGGGCAAGGCAGATCGCCTCGGCCGCGCGGATCTCGGCGACAAGTTCGGCCTCGGGCTTGTCCTTGACGCGCAGCTGCACCAGCCTGATGCCAAGCGGCACCAGGCGGTCGATCCAGGCGGCGCTGTCGAGGATCGGATAGAAGGGATCGAGCCCGGCGGTGACGGTCGCGGTCATTCGAGGAAGGCCTTTCCAAGAACAGGGGTGGAGGGGGCGGCCATGTCGCGCGGCTCCATCGGACCGGCCGTAAAGCCGATGCGGCCGGCCTCGATGGCGCGGGCGAAGGCGTCCGCCATGGCGACCGGATCGCCGGCCTTGGCCACTGCGGTGTTGAGAAGCACCGCGTCGAAGCCGAGCTCCATGGCGGCGGCCGCATGCGAGGGCAGGCCGAGGCCGGCATCGACGATCAGCGGCACATCGGGGAAATGGGCGCGCAACGAGCGCAGGCCGTAGACATTGTTAAGGCCGCGAGCCGAGCCGATCGGCGCGCCCCAGGGCATGAGCACCTCGCAGCCGGCCTCGATCAACCGCGCCGCGACACCGAGATCCTCGGTGCAATAGGGGAACACCTGGAAGCCCTCACCGGTGAGGATGCGCGCCGCCTCGACGAGACCGAAGACGTCGGGCGCCAGCGTCTCGGCATCGTTGATCACCTCGAGCTTGATCCACGGCGTGCCAAAGACCTCGCGCGCCATCTTCGCCGTGGTCACCGCCTCCTTGACCGAGTGGCAACCGGCGGTGTTGGGCAGGATGCGCAGGCCGAGATCGCGAATGAAGGACCAGAACTGCTGGCCGGCGCCGCCGGCTCCAGCCTCGCGCCGCAACGAGACGGTGACGATGCCGCAACGGGACGCACGCACCGCGTCCGCCATGATCGCCGGCGAGGGATAGAGCGCGGTGCCGAGCAGCAGCCGGCTTTCGACCGCTTCTCCGTAGAGTGTCAGCATAACTCAGCCCCCCTGCATGGGAGCAAGTATCTCGACCCGGTCGCCGGCGCGGACATCCGTCGCCGCGCGGTCCTCGGCCGGCACGAACTCGCCATTGAGGGCGGTGGCGACGATGGCCTCGCCATAGTCGAGCGCATCGAGCAGGGCCGCGAGCGAGCCGGGCGCAACGTCAAGCGGAGCGCCGTTGACAATTATGGTCATGGAAGAACTCCGGTTCGGTTTCAGGTTCGAGCAGAAGCCGGGCCGCCTGCCGGGCAAGAGCCGGCGCCAAAAGGTAGCCGTGTCGATAGGTGCCGTTGGCGCGCAGGATGCGGCCGTCGCGCGACAGGCGCGGCAGGTTGTCGGGGAAGGCGGGACGGGCGTCGACGCCGGTTTCCAGGATCTCCGCCTCTGCGAAGGCCGGGTTGAGCGTGTAGGCGGCGCCGAGCAGCTCCATCATCGAGCGGGCGGTGATGCGGCCGCGCTCGCCGCTTTCGATCATGGTCGCGCCGACCATGAAGACACCCTCCCCGCGCGGCACCACATAAAGCGGAATGCGCGGGTGCAACAGGCGGACGGGACGCGACAGCGCGATATCGGGCGCATGCAGCACCAGCATCTCGCCCTTGACGCCGCGCAATTCCGGCAGGTCGTCGCGCGCGCCGAGACCACGACAGTCGATGACCCGGTCGCCCGGCGCGTCCTGCGGCGCGAGTTCCGTGCCGAACCGCAGCTCCGCACCCAGGCCCTCCAGCCGGGCGACAAGGTCGGCAAGCGCCCGGCGCGGGTCGAGATGCCCCTCGCCGGAAAAAAACAGGCCCTGGCGGAAGCGTCCTTCCAGATTCGGCTCCAGCGCGGCGATGCGTCCAGCGTCGACCGCCTCATGGCACTCGGTCATCCGGGCGAAGCGGCGCAGGTCCGCCGTATCGCGCGGCGTCGCGACGACGAGACTGCCATTGAGCACGACGCCGCCGACACGCTCCGACCACCAGGAAATGGCATCGCGGCCGAGCCGCACCACCGGCTCCTCGGCGCTCTCGCCCTCGCACCAGGGGGCGAGCATGCCGCCCGCCCACCAGGAGCAGGAGGCGGGACCGGGCGCTTCCGCGCGCTCGTAAAGCGTCACCTCAAGCCCGCGTTCGGCAAGGACCGTGGCAACGCAAAGCCCGACGACGCCACCGCCGATGACGGAGACCTTCATCGCAAGCCCTCCCACAGCCGGTGGAAGTGATGGATCGGACCGTGGCCGGAGCCGACGACAAGCCGGTCGGCGGCGCGAATTGCGCCGTGCAGCCAGTCATGCGCCTCGCCAACCGCCTCCGGGAGGGCCATGCCCTTTGCAAGGCCCGCGGCAATCGCCGAGGAAAGCGAGCAGCCGGTGCCGTGGGTGTTGCGTGTGTCGAGCCGGCCGGCGGTGAAGGGAAGGGCCGGCTGGCCGGCCACAAGCAGCAGATCGGTGCAGACATCCCCTTGCGCATGACCGCCCTTCATCAGGACGGCGGCGGGACCGAGCGCCAGCAGCGCCCTGCCCTGCCGTTCGACCTCCGCCGCATCGCCGGCCGGCGCGCATTCCAGAAGGGCGGCGGCCTCCGGCAGGTTCGGCGTGACCACGGTCGCGCGCGGCAAAAGCCACTCCTTCAGCGCGGCGACCGCCTCGTCGCGCAGAAGCTTGGCGCCGGACTTGGCGACGATGACCGGGTCGAGCACCAGCGGCCCCGCATAGCCTTCCAGCGCCGCCGCCACCGCCGCGACGATCTCCGGCGAGGAGAGCATGCCGATCTTGATCGCGGCAACATCGAGATCGCCGAGCACGGCGGCGATCTGGCCCTCGACCACATCGAGCGGAATGTCGTGGATATGGGTGACTGTTCGGGTGTTCTGCGCGGTCACGGCCGTGATCACGCTGGCGCCATAGACGCCAAGCGCCGAGAAGGCCTTGAGGTCGGCCTGGATGCCGGCGCCGCCGCCGCTGTCGGACCCCGCGATTGTGAGCGCGATGGCCGGGGCGCCGCCCCGGCCGGGTGCCGTCCCTGTCGCCGATCCGGGCGTTGCTGCAATCGTCTCTGCCACGGCCTGTCCATCTCCCCAGGCGCCACGTCGGGCGCGCGTTTCGCGGACGCGGACAAGCGCCCGCGAGCATGCGGATCCAGGATGCGAGGAGCAGGAAACGGATGGCCGGACTTGCGGCTGTGGCCCTTTGCGCGCTTCCCGGGGGGAGCTTTCGGGCCTTCGCATTCGTTCCCTACGCCGGCATGACCCGGATCAGGTTCAGTGGGTTGACGCGGTCGCGTCTCTCAGCCGGCTAAGGCACCCCAACGAATTTCGCGGAAAGATAGGAGCAAGTCCTGCAGGCGTCAAGATGGGCGTCAAGGCGGGGCAGTCCGCAGAGGGACGCCTGCCGTCATGAAGATCTGTTCGTCGTCACTCCTCCGGGTTAGGCTGACGTCCTGCGACCATGACGGACGCTGCGTGAGGCACGGCAATGCAGGCCGCCACCATGAACGAGGAGAACCACATGCCCGGCAGCGCAGTATCCGTGCACCCGGACGGCACCGCCCCTGACGCATCGTCCGCGCCCGCCGCGGCGAGGTTGCGGAACGCGGCGGTAGCCCCGGTCCTCGCCATGCTGGCGGGTGTGTTTTTCGGGGCAGGTCCCGTGGCGGCCGAAGGGCTGGCAACGCCCGCCGACGCCGTGCAACGGTTTGTCACGGCAACGGCTGCCGGCGATGCCGACGCGATTGCCGCCATGTACGACCCGAAGGCGCTGTTCATCGCTCCCGGGAGCGCGCCGATTGCCGGCCGCGACGCCATCCGGGCCATCTTCCAGCGGAACTTCTCGCTTGGCCGCAACCGTATCGCCTTCACCAAGGTGCAGACCGAAACGGGCGCCGACCGGGCCGCGACCTACTGGGAATGGTCGGCGCAGATCGACGGACAGGACGGCAGGCAGACAAGGTTGAACGGGCGCTCGCTGGTCTACTTCACCCGGCGGGACGACGGCTGGCTGATCAGCGCCGACATGATGCACGTCTCCCGCGCCAAATAGAGCGGGACGGCGTCAGCCGGCCAGTGCCTGTGGCCGGGCGCTGCCGCCGGAGACGATCCAGCGCAGGACGCGGACCCGGGGCGACCAGCGGCGGACCGTCGGCGGCAGGTCGAGCTCGATCTCGGCGCGGGTCAGCGCGTCCTCGACAAGCGCATCATGCAAGGGGCGAAAGGCAAGCGGCCAGGACAGGCGCGCCACCCCCGAGATGGTCATTTCCAGCCGATGGCGCAGCAGTGTGCGCCCCTCGCCAAGCGCTTCGATCTCCAGCCCGTGGCCGCCGGCAAAGCCGGCGGGGCGCAGGAAAGCGAACCAGACGGACCGGCCTGGCCGGTAGGCCTCGACCCGGTAGCCGATCGGGCCGTGGCCGCCGGTCGCGCCGACCTGCAAGGGACGGTCGAAGGCCATTTTCGGCCAGGCGCCGACCGGCCAGAGCCGGTCGCCGCGGGACGCCAGCGTGCCCAGCAGCGCGCCAAGCGCGTCCGGCTCCGCCCGATAGACCCGCTCGTGAATGTTGACGACCCGCATCCGTCTCTCCCCCCTTGAAGGACAGAGAATGCGCGCGGCGCAGAGCGACCGCAACCAGGAGGGGAGCGACGGGTCGTCGCAACCGACGGAGGCTGCGGGATCTCGGAAATAGCGTGCCGGCCGGACCGAAGGGCTCGCGGGGGAGCTTCTACATCGCCCAGCCGCCATCGATGGCGTAGGCTTGGCCGGTGGTGTAGGTGGCCCCGGCAAGGTGCACGGCAAGATCGGCGATTTCCTCCGGCGTGCCGAGCCGGCCGATCGGCTGGCGGGCAATGAAGGCGGCGCGCGCGGTGTCCAGATCGCCGCCGAGCGCGCGCATCCGGTCGGCAAGCGAGGGACTTTCCACCGTACCGGGGCAGATGGCGTTGCAGCGGATGCCCTGGCCGACATAGTCGGCGGCGACGGACTTGGTCAGGCCGATCACCGCCGCCTTGGTCAGCGTGTAGGCGCAGCGGCTGGGCACGCCCTTCATGCTGCTGGCGACGGAAGCCATGTTGATGATCGCGCCCTCGCCGCGCTCCAGCATGCCCGGCAGGACGGCGCGGATGGTGCGCACCATCGAGCGCACGTTGAGGTCGAGAGCAAAGTCCAGATCGGTGTCGGGCATCTCCAGGATCGAGCCGGCATGGACGAACCCGGCGCAATTGAACAGCACGTCGAAAGGCCCGCGCGCGGCGACGACGGCGGCGACGTCCGCATCATCCAGCACGTCGAGCCGGCAGGTCCCGATGCCTGCCGTCCCCTCCAACTCCCCCAGGCGCTCCGTGTTGATGTCCGTGGCCAGCACTTTTGCGCCCGCGGCCGCGAAAGCCAGCGCGCTGGCGCGTCCGATCCCTTGCGCCGCCGCTGTCACCAGCACCGTCTTGCCGTTCAGTTTTCCGCTCAAATCCCGTTCCTCCCGTGTTGTCGTGCCAGCGCTCCGCGTGGGCACCTCAGGCCTTTCTAGCCGTTGGCAAAGATCTCGCGATTTCTCGCGGCGTAGTCCCGCAACTCCCCGGTGACCGTGTCGATATGCGCGGTCATCGCATTCCGGGCGATGTCCGCATCGCCGCACTCCAGCCCGGCGACGATCGCCTCATGCTCGCGCAGCGTCGCGGTCAGGCGCCGTGTCGAGCCGACGAGGCGCCGGGCCCGGTCGAGCGACAGGCGCAACTTCTCCACCGTGCCGCGCAACCGCGGGTAGGAGAGCGCGTCGGCGAGCGCATCATGGAAGGCAAGGTCGAGCTCGTGGAAGCCGTCGCTGTCATCCGCCTCGATGGCGGTGCGCTGGTAGCGCAGGTTGCGGTGCAGGTCATCGAGGAGACCGGCATCCTTTCGCACCGCCAGCCGCGCGACGATCTCCGCCTCAAGCGCCCGGCGCATGAGCAGGTCCTCCTCCATGTCCGCCAGCCGGATATGGGAGACGCAGGACCCGCTTTGCGGGCGAATATCAACCAGGCCTTCGTTGCGGAGCTGGTTGAGGGCCTCGGAAACCGGGTAGCGCGACACGCCGAAGCGCAGCGCAAGCTCGCCCTTGTCGAGCGTCTCGCCGGGCCGCAGGCGAAGGGAGACGATCTCGCGGCGCAACGCATTGGCGATCAGCTCACCAACGTTGGTACGCGAGGCCCGCGTTTGCGGCGATCGTGTCCGGATCGTGGAATTCGGCATTGAATTCATACTAATATGTTAGTATACAGGCATGGGTTTGGGAACCGAAAAGTTGTGACGGAGGCGCGATTTGCGCCGGGAGGCCGTCACGGCGAATGCGGCGACGCATCGGTCCGGATCTCGTCAGAAAGGGAGGAAAACCTAGTGAAGAACCTCAAGCAAACGCTCATCGGAACCGTCGCGCTGCTCGCCTTCTCGGGCTCGGCCGCGATGGCCGAGACGGCCCTGAAATGGGCCCATGTCTACGAGCCGACCGAGCCGTACCACACCTGTGCCGTCGCCTCTTCGGACAAGCTGAAGGCGGCAACGGACGGCCGCTATTCGATCGAGGTCTTCCCGGCCTCGTCGCTGGGCAAGGAAGTCGACATCAACGAGGGCCTGAGCCTCGGCACCGTCGACATCATCTATACGGGCCAGCTGTTCGCCGGCCGCGCCTTCGGACCGATCGCCATCGGCGGCGCGCCGTTCATGTTCCGCGACTACGACCATTGGGACAAGTACCGCAACTCGGAGCTGTTCGAGGATCTGTCCAAGGGCTACCAGGACGCCACCAAGAACCACATCACGTCGGTGACCTATTACGGCGAGCGCCATGTCACCTCGAACGTGCCGATCGACAAGCCGGAGAACATGTCCGGCCTCAAGATCCGGGTGCCGAACGCGCCGCTCTACATGATGTTCCCGCGGGCGGTGGGCGCCAACCCGACGCCGATCGCCTTCGCCGAGGTCTATCTCGCCCTGCAGCAGGGCACGGTCGATGCGCAGGAGAACCCGCTTCCCACCATCCAGGCGAAGAAGTTCTACGAGGTGCAGAAGCACATCAACCTGACCGGCCACATCACCGACGCGCTGCTGACCATCGTCGGCGACCCGACCTGGCAGCAGATGGACGAGGCCGACCGGGCCGCGCTCGGCACGGTGCTCGACGAGGCGGCCGACTGCGCCACCCAGCAGATCATCGACAAGGAAAAGAGCCTTGTGCAGTGGTTCAAGGACGAGGGCGTCGATGTGCGCGACGTCGATCGCGGGCCGTTCCGCGAGGCAACGATGAAGCTGCATAACGGAGACGACGCCACCTGGGACCAGGCCACCTACGACAAGCTCCAGGCCATCAAGTAGGCCTTACCCGTCCGCATCCGCTTATTGCCGGACCGCCGCGCGGCTGCCCGACCAGGGCATCCGCGCGGCGGCATGGGAGGAGCCAATCATGGACATCAAGCAGCAAACGGACGGCGATGCCGACGCCGCGTCCGAAGACCTTTCCGACATTTCCTGGGGCGACGGCATCGTTCTCACCGTCTTCTGGACGCTTGCCTTCGTCGTCTTCCTGCAGTTCTTCACGCGTTATGTCCTCAACAACTCGCTCGGCTGGACGGAGGAGATCGCCCGCTTCCTGCTGATCGGCGTGACGTTCCTCGGATCGTTCATGGCGGTGCGCAAGGAAAGCCATATCGCCGTCGAGTTCTGCTACCGCTACCTCAGCCGGAGCGCCCGCTTCGCGCTGCAGATCACGGTCGACGTCATCTGCCTCGTCTTCTACGCAGTCGCCGGCTGGCTGAGCGTGCAGCTCGCCGGCAACACGCAGCAGATGATGGTCTCGATCGACGTCCCGAAATCGACGGTCTACTGGATCGTCGCCGCCTGCTTCGCCGTGATGTCGCTCTATGCGCTGCAAGTGCTCGCGCGCCACTGGCGTTCCGGCACAAGCCGCCTCGTCGATCCCGAGGACGCCGCCGTTCCCGGCCCCAATCTCTGAGAGGCCCGCATGCTGCTCGCGCTGCTCTTCGTGCTGTTGTTCCTGCTCATCGCCATGGGCGCTCCCGTCGCCATCGCGCTGGCCGGCTCGTCGGCCGTCTTCATCCTGCTCGACGGCCGGGTGCCCGACGTCATCGTCATCCACCGGATGATCAACGGCGTGGACTCCTTCCCGCTGCTGGCGGTTCCCTTCTTCATCCTTGCCGGCAACCTGATGAACACCGCCGGTATCACGGCAAGGATCTTCGACTTCGCCAAGGCCCTGGTCGGCTGGATGCGGGGCGGTCTCGGCCATGTCAATGTCGGCGCCTCGGTGATCTTCGCCGGCATGTCGGGCGCGGCCGTCGCCGATGCCGGCGGCCTCGGCGCCATCGAGATCAAGGCGATGCGCGACGCCAATTACGACCCGGGCTTCGCCGTCGGCGTGACCGCGGCCTCCTCGACCATCGGGCCGATCATTCCGCCGTCGCTGCCGATGGTGATCTACGGCGTCGTCGCCGGCGCCTCGATCGGCCAGCTGTTCGCCGCCGGCTTCATCCCCGGCCTGATCATGGCCGTGGCGCTGATGATCATGATCGCGATCTATGCGCGGCGGCGCGGCTATCCCCGTGACCAGGCGTTCAGCATCTCGGTGCTCGGCAGCTCGCTGATGCGCGCCGGACTGTCGCTGATGACGCCGGTGATCATCGTCGGCGGCATCCTGTCTGGCGCCTTCACGCCCACCGAGGCCGCAATCGCCGCCTGCGCCTGGGCCCTGTTCCTGGGACTTTTCGTCTACCGGACGCTGTCGCTGCGGCGTTTCCTGAGAGTGTCGTTCGACACGATCGAGACGACCGCCGTGGTGCTGTTCATCGTCGGGGCGGCGACGACCTTCGCCTGGATCCTGACCTCGCAGCGCGCGCCGGAACATTTCGCCTCGCTGATCCTGACGATCTCCGACAACCCGATCATCGTGCTGCTGCTGATCAACCTGATCCTGCTGATCGTCGGCTGCTTCATGGAAACGGTTGCGGCGATCACGATCCTGGTGCCGGTGCTGCTGCCGATCGCGCTGAAGATGAACATCGATCCGGTGCATTTCGGCGTCATCGTGGTGCTGAACCTGATGATCGGGCTTCTGACGCCGCCGATCGGCATGGTTCTCTACGTGCTGTCGCGGGTCGCCAAGCTGCCCTTCGAGCGTTGTGTCTCGGCGACCCTGCCGTTCCTGGTGCCGCTGTTCCTGGTGTTGATACTGGTGACCTTCGTGCCGGCCGTGACGATGTGGCTGCCGACGCTGATCTACCGCTGAGGCACGTGCGATCCCGGCGCATGTCCCAGCGTGCGCGGCCCCGGCACACTGCCTGCCGGGGCCGCGCGGCGCCCTTCTTCAGGCACCGTGTTCAGGGATGATGAAACACCGGCTCCATCGCCGCCCACCATTCGCCCTCAAGGCGGGTTGCAAGCGGCTCCTGCAGCGGGTCGCAGATCTTCCACCATTCGCGCATCGCGGGATCGAGCTTCATCCGCTCCATGTCCTGCGCGAAGTGCTCGCCGACATATTCCCAATAGGCGAAGAGCAGGTTCTCCGGCTCCTTCAGGAAGATCGAGTAGTTGCGAATGTTGGCGGCCGAGATGGCGGCCAGCACCTGCGGCCAGACGGCGGCATGAAGTTCGCGGTATCGCGCAACCACATCCGGCTTCAGGCCTATGCACATGCCCATTCTGGTCATCAACACCCTCCCCGTGCGGCGGGAACAACGCAAAAACAAGCGCGAAGACAGGCGCTTCGATCTTGACATTGCCTATTATTATATTAGTATTCTTAATTGATATTGCGTAACAATGCAACCAGACGCAGCCACTGCGGAAACATCGACGGCACAATGACGCGCGCTCTCAGACTTACCGATGCCGACAACATCATCGTGGCGATCGAGGCCATCAGCCCCGGCGAGATCGCGAGCGGGATCAGCGCGGCGCAACGGGTGCCGCGCGGCCACAAGATGGCCATCGAGCCGATCGTCCGGGATGCGGCCATCGTCAAATACGGACAGGTGATCGGCTTTGCCAGGGACGACATCGCGCCGGGCGATTGGGTCCACGAGCACAATGTCTACCTGCACGCCTTCGACCGGGACTACGATTTCGGTCGCGATGCCCGCCCGACCGCCTATGTGGCGCAGGACAAGCGGCGCAGCTTCCGGGGCTTCAAGCGCGCGAACGGCAAGTACGGCACCCGCAACTACATCGCCATCCTCACATCGGTGAACTGCTCGGCCAGCGCCTCGCGCTTCATCGCCGACCAGGTGACCCGCTCGGGCGTGCTCGACGACTATCCCAATGTCGACGGGGTCATCTCGCTGGTGCACGGCACCGGCTGCGGTCTCGATGTCGATGGCGAGGCATACGAGCTGCTCAAGCGCACCCAGTGGGGCTTCGCCACCAATCCCAATATCGGCGGCGTCTTGATGGTCGGCCTCGGCTGCGAGGCCTTCCAGATCCCGCGCTGGATGAATTCCTACGGCATCAAGGAAGACGCCACGTTCCGCACGCTGACGATCCAGGAGGTCGGCGGCACGCGCAAGACCGTCGAGGCCGGGGTCAAGGCGGTGCTGGAGATGCTGCCCGTCGCCAATGCGGCGACGCGCAGCGAGGCACCCGCCTCGGAACTGATTCTGGCGCTGCAATGCGGCGGCTCGGACGGCTATTCCGGCATCACCGCCAACCCGGCGCTCGGCATGGCGGTCGACCTGCTGGTGGCGGAAGGCGGCACGGCGATCCTCTCCGAAACACCGGAAATCTACGGCGCCGAACATCTCCTGATGCGCCGCGCGGAGCAGGCCGCCATCGGCGAGAAGCTGGCCGGACGGATCCGCTGGTGGGAGGAATACACCGCCCGCCACAACATGGAAATGAACAACAACCCGTCGCCGGGCAACAAGGCGGGCGGGCTCACCACCATCCTGGAAAAGTCCCTCGGCGCCGCCGCCAAGGGCGGCTCGACCAACCTGACCGGCGTCTTCGACTATGCCGAGGCGGTCGATGCGAGGGGTCTCGTCTTCATGGACACGCCCGGCTACGATCCGGTCTCCGCCACCGGTCAGGTCGCGGGCGGTGCCAACATCCTGTGCTTCACCACCGGGCGCGGCTCGGCCTTCGGCTGCAAGCCGACCCCCTCGATCAAGCTTGCCTCCAACTCCTATATCTACGGGCAGATGAACGAGGACATGGACATCAATTGCGGCGACATCCTCGACGGCGTCAGCCTCGCCGACAAGGGCGAGGAAATCCTGCAACGGGTTCTTGCAGTGGCCTCGGGCGAGCGGACCAAATCGGAAGCGCTCGGTTATGGCGACAGCGAGTTCGTGCCCTGGCAGGTCGGCGCAACAATGTAATTCCCCGCAGTCGCGAGGCCCGGCCGCACCGGACCGGGAGGCCCTCGCCTGCCGCGCCTGCTATTCGACCGCCTCCAGGGCGCTCCACAATTCATCGGGAATGTCGCGCTCGAACCAGTCGACGCTGGTCGCGACATCCTGTGGGCTTCGCGCGCCGACGAGGACGGAGGCGACCGCCGGGTTGCGCAACGGGAAACGGATCGCCGCCGCGCCGAGCGGCACCTCAAAGCGGGCGCAGATCGCGGCAAGCCTGTCGACCTTGCGCAGGATTTCAGGCGGGGCATCAGTATAGTTGAACTTGCGGTCGCCGCCGGTTGCCGACGCCAGAATTCCCGAATTGTAGACACCGCCCATGACGATCGCGACGTCGCGGGCCTTCGCCTTGTCGAGGAGCGCCGCCCCGCTGCGGTCGAGCAGCGTGTATCGGCCGGCGAGCAGGCAGCAATCGAGATCGGCCTCGTCCATGGCCGCGTCGATCGCCTCCGCCTCGTTGACGCCGAGCCCGAGCCCCTTGATCAGCCCGGCCGCACGCAGTTCCGCAAGCGCCCTGAAGCCGCCGGTCACAAGCGCGTCCCAATGGCCGTCATGCCGCTCGCCATGAGTGACGCGGCCAATGTCATGGACGAAGAGGAGGTCGATCTCCGGTCGGCCCATGCGCTGCTGGCTGTCGTCGAAGCTGCGCATGATGCCGTCATAGCCGTAGTCGAAGATCTCCTGGAACCGCAGGCCGTTGCGCCAACCGGAATCGAAGGGATTGGCGGGCACCGGCGGCGGCAGGTCGCGGCCGGGGCGCGCGCGCGCCATCAGCCGTCCCGCCTTGGTGCTGACCACGGCCTCGCCGCTGTCGCCGGCCTCCTCCCGCAGGAAATGGCCGAGAAGGTGCTCCGCCCGGCCCAGCCCGTACATGGGTGCCACGTCGAAATGACGAATACCCGCCTCCCAGGCGGCGGCGAGCGTGGCCAGTGCCTGCGACGCATCGGCGGACCGGTAGAGACCGCCAAAGGCGGCGCATCCCAGACCGAGCGCGGTCACCTCGAGGCCGGTTCTTTTCAATATCCTGCGATCGGAAACCTTCACGGCCTGTCTCTCTCCCCGGTCTGGTGATCTTGGCGTTTTGCGGCGCGGCAAACGCAATCCGCTGGACGACCAGCCGGCACGCGGATCAGGCGGGCGACGCGGCGCGGCTGTCGGGCTCGGTGTCGAGATAGGCCAGCGTGTTGCGCAGGGAGGTCTCCAGATGCTCGCGCAGGGCGGTCATGGCGCCTTCCTGGTCGCGGTTTGCCAGCGCCGCCAGGATGGCGCGATGCTGGGCGATGGTTTCCTGGGCGGCGCCCGGCGAGGGAATGGTGCGCAGACGGCAGCGGTCCATCTGCGCCTTGGAGACGTCGACCGCCTTCCACAGCATGCTGAGCCCGTTCACCTCGGCGATATAGCGATGCAGGTCGTCGTCGCGGGCAATCGCCTCGTCGTATCGCTCGCGCTTCACGGCAACTTCCTGGGCGTGGATGATGTCCTCCAGATCGTGGATCTGGGAGGGCTCGATGACCAGCGCCGCCCGCTTGATGCTCTCCAGCTCCAGCGCGATGCGGATGATATAGGCCTCCTCGACCTGCTTGCGGCTGATCGCGGAGACGAATGTGCCATGCTGGGCGAAAACCTCGATCAACCCCTCGTCGCTGACCTTCTTCACCGCCTCGCGAACCGGCGTGCGCGAGATGCCGAGCTTGTTGGCGATCTCGATCTCGTTGATCGGGGCGCCCGGCTCCAGCTTGCCGATGACGATCGCCTTGCGCACAAGGGCATAGACCTGGTCGCGCAGGGGAATGGTGCGGTTGAGCGTCACGCCGTCCAGGAACCCCGAGAGCTTGAGCTTGTCCGCCTCTTCCCGCATTTTCGCAGCCATGTTCCAAAACCCCACTTTGTCCGCGGCCGTCTTGACCGATTGACCTCGGATTGTCGCGAAAAATAGCATGCGTCAATCAAATCGCGGGCGTCATCCTTGTTCACTCTATTATTATACTAGTGTAACATAAAACGGCAATCCGCAATGCGTACGGGCCGCGAAGAGATGGCCGGCGGCGGCGCGGTCCTGCAACAGGAGGAAATTCCAAGGTGAACACGATTGATCTGGGCGGCCAGTCGGCTGTCATCACGGGCGGCGCGCAAGGGCTCGGACTGGCCTTCGCCCGGCGCATCCTGGCGTCCGGCGCCAAAGTCAGCCTCTGGGACATGAATGGCGACCGCCTGGCGGCGGCGTGCGCGGACCTGGGCAGCAGCGTCGAAAGCACCGTCGTCGACATCACGGACGCGGAGGCAGTCGTCGCCGCGCATCGCGAGACCGAGGCGCGCCTCGGCCCGGTTTCGATCCTCGTCAACTCGGCCGGCATCGCCGGTCCCAATCACCGGCTCGAGGATTATCCGCT
Source organism: Stappia sp. (assembly GCF_965276915.1). Classification (GTDB taxonomy): domain Bacteria; phylum Pseudomonadota; class Alphaproteobacteria; order Rhizobiales; family Stappiaceae; genus Stappia. The sequence goes on along the minus strand of NZ_OZ255709.1, from coordinate 1,575,091 downwards.
GGAAGACTGGCGGCGTGTGGTCGACATCAACCTGAACGGCACGTTCCACGTCAACCGCGCCGTCGTCCCCTCGATGAAGGCCAAGGGCTACGGCCGCATCGTCAATGTCGCCTCGATCGCCGGCAAGGAGGGCAATCCCAACGCCTCCGCCTATTCCGCCTCCAAGGCGGCGGTGATCGGCCTGACCAAGTCGCTGGGCAAGGAGCTTGCCGGCCAGGACATCGCGGTCAATTGCGTGACGCCGGCGGCCGCGCGCACGCCGATCTTCGACCAGATGAGCCAGGAGCATATCGACTACATGCTCTCGAAGATCCCGCGCGGACGCTTCCTGGAGGTGGACGAGGCGGCCAACATGGTCGCCTGGCTCGTCTCGAAGGAAAACAGCTTCACCACAGGCGCCGTGTTCGACCTGTCGGGCGGACGCGCCACCTACTGACCCCCTTCTCGCTCCCCCTTCCCCATCTTCCCAACTTTTTCGGAGACATGACATGAAGCTTCTGCGCCATGGCGAGGCAGGCAACGAAAAACCCGGCATCCTCGATGCGGACGGCAAGATCCGCGACCTGTCCGGCGTGATCGGCGACGTGGGCGGCGAACACATCCACCCCGACGCGCTGGCGAAGCTTGCAGCGCTCGACACGGCGGCGCTGCCGCTTGTCGGCGGCAATCCGCGGCTCGGCCCTTGCGTCGCCGGCACCGGCAAGTTCATCTGCATCGGCCTCAACTACGCGGACCACGCGGCGGAATCGGGCATGCCCGTGCCGAGCGAGCCCGTCGTCTTCATGAAGGCGACGTCGGCCATCACCGGCCCCAATGACGACGTGCTGATCCCGCGCGGCTCGACCAGGACCGACTGGGAGGTCGAGCTCGGCGTCGTCATCGGCAAGACGGCGAAGTATGTGAGCGAGGCCGACGCGCTCGACCATGTCGCCGGCTATTGCGTTGCCCATGACGTGTCCGAGCGCGCCTTCCAGACGGAACGCCAGGGCCAGTGGACCAAGGGCAAGAGCTGCGACACGTTCGGGCCGCTCGGCCCCTGGCTGGTGACGCGCGACGAGATCGCCGACCCGCAGAACCTTGCCATGCGGCTCAGCGTCAACGGCGAGACGATGCAGGACGGCTCGACGAAGACGATGGTCTACGGCGTCGCATTCCTGGTCTCCTACCTGTCGCAATTCATGTCGCTGCAACCCGGCGATGTCATCTCCACCGGCACGCCTCCGGGCGTCGGCATGGGCATGAAGCCGCCGCGCTACCTGAAGGCGGGCGACGTGGTCGAACTGGAGATCGAGGGGCTGGGTTCCCAGAAGCAGTCCGTGCACGCCGACGCCTGAGGCATGCCGATGTCCTCCAGCCCGAAACCGAAGCTCTCCCCGGTCATCGACGCCCACCACCATTTCTGGCGGGTGGCGCGCGGCGACTATCACTGGATGACGGCGGAGACGGGAGCCCCGCTCCGCCGCGACTACCTGCCCGAAGACCTCGCCCCGCTGCTGCGCAGGGCCGGCGTCGACAGGACGGTGGTGGTGCAGGCCGCGCAAAGCGAGGCCGAGACGGACTTCCTCCTCGACCTCGCAGACGAGGCCGGTTTCGTCGCCGGGGTGGTCGGTTGGCTCGACATGGAGGACGCCGGTTTCGCCGGCAAGCTGGATCGGCTGATGGCGCGGCCGAAATTCGTCGGCCTGCGCCCGATGCTGCAGGACCTCGACGACGATGGCTATATCCTGCGGCCACGCGTCATGGACAATCTCGCCCGCATGGCCGAACGCGGGGTTGCCTTCGACGTGCTGGGTTTCCCCCGGCACCTTGCCAACGTCACACGCGCGCTGGAGGCCGTTCCGCAGCTCAAGGCCGTCGTCGACCACCTGTCGAAGCCGGCGATCGCGGCGCGGGAATTCGACGACTGGGCGAGGGAAATAGCGCGCCTCGCCGCCCTGCCCAATGTCCATTGCAAGCTCTCCGGGATGATCACCGAGGCCGACCACAAGACGTGGAGACCGGCAGACCTCGAACCCTATGTCGACCATGCCCTGAAGGTCTTCGGTACGCGGCGGCTGATGTTCGGAAGCGACTGGCCGGTCTGCCTGCTGGCCGGCAGCTATGCCGAGGTTCTCGGTGCCCTGCGCACGGTGCTCGACGACAAGCTTTCCGACGCCGAGCGTGCCGGGGTCTACGGCTCGAATGCCGCACGTTTCTACGGCCTGGAAGGATAGGTCACGCCGCAAGAGTGGAGACAGGTCCAGTCTTGCGCTCATTATTATATTAGTGTAATAGATTGGTTATCCATCCGGCGGAAGCGGCGACAGACCAGCGGCGGCGGGACACGGAACCGGGAGGGAGGACATGGCCGCATCCGGCAGCGCCTTGCGCATGCGGGGCATCAGCAAGACGTTTCCGGGCGTCAAGGCGCTCTCCGATGTCAGCCTTTGCGCGGAATACGGCCGGGTCCACGCCATTGTCGGCGAAAACGGCGCCGGCAAGTCCACCTTGATGAAGATCCTGAGCGGCGCCTACCTGCCCAGCGCGGGAACGACGGAAGTCGACGGCGCGGAAGTGCGCATGCGCAGGCCGGCAGACGCGCAGAAGCTGGGCATCCGGATGGTGCATCAGGAGTTGAACCTGGTGCCGGACCTCAGTGTCGCGGAAAACGTCTATCTCGGCCGGATGCCCCGGCGGCGGGGCTTCGTCGACCGCGCTGCGATGCTGCGCGACACCAAAGCCATTCTGGAGGAACTGGGTGCGGCCATCGACCCTGAGGTGCGGCTGGGCGACCTGTCGATCAGCCAGCAGCAGCTCGTGGAGATCGCCAAGGCCTATTCGGCCGGCCCGCGCATCATTGTCCTGGACGAGCCGACCTCCAGCCTCAGCGAACACGAGACCGCGGCGCTGTTCCGCATCCTGCGGACGATGAAGGCGGCCGGGATCGCGATCATCTATATCAGCCACCGCCTGAAGGAAGTGCTGGAGATCGCCGACGACGTGACTGTCCTGCGCGACGGCTGCCTGATCGACACAAGGCCGGCCGCCGGCCTCACCGCGGCGGAGATGATCCGCCTCATGGTCGGGCGCGAGGTCACCAACGTCTTTCCGAAGACACCCTCGCAGATCGGCGCCCCGGTTCTGAAACTCGTCGGCCTCGGCGACGGACGCGACTTCCACGACATCAGCTTCGAGGTCCGCGCCGGCGAAATCCTCGGCCTGACCGGTCTTGTCGGAGCGGGACGCACGGAGCTCGCAAGGGCGATTTTCGGGCTTGCCCCGGCAAGCGAGGGACGGATCGAGATCAACGGCATGGCGGCCGCGATCACCTCGCCGGCGGCGGCGGTGAAGGCCGGCATCGCCTATGTGCCGGAAGACCGCAAGGACAGCGGCATCATCCCCTCGATGAGCGTTCGGGAAAACATCAGCCTGCCGGTGCTGCGACGGCTGTCACGCCTGGGGCGCGTCAGCATGAGCGCCGACCGCCGGCTGGCGGCACGATACACGCGCGACTTCGCCATTGCCCCGCCCGACCCCGAGCGCCGCATCGAACAGCTTTCGGGCGGCAACCAGCAGAAGGCAGTGATCGCGCGCTGGCTGTCGACGAGCCCTTCCGTGCTGATCCTCGACGAACCCACACGCGGTGTCGATGTCGGCGCCAAGGCGGAGATCCATCGCATCATCGGCGAACTCGTCGCCGGCGGCATGGCGGTCGTGATGATCTCGTCGGAACTGCCGGAGGTGCTTGGCGTGTGCGACCGAGTGGTGGTGATGCGCGACGGCCGCGCCTCGCCGCCGGTGGCGCGCGATCGCCTCAGCGAGGAACGGATCATGGCGCTTGCCACGGGAGAGGAAGCGGCATGACGGACGTATCGGCAACCATGCGACAGGAGGCCGGCAGCGCGCGCTTCAGCAAGGACGGCCGACTGGCCGCGCTGCTCGCGCGGGCCGGGCTCGGCATCGCCATCCTGGCGGTGATCGCCTATGGCAGCGCCGTCAGTCCGGTCTTCTTCACCACCGGCAACCTGATCAACGTGATGACCTCGATGGCAATCATCGGCATCGTCGTCGTCGGCATGACCTTCGTGCTGGTGGTTGGCGGGCTCGCCGACCTCTCCGTGCCTGCAACGATCGCCTGCGGCGCCATTCTCTCGCTGGCGCTGCAGCCGGTGATCGGCCCGGTTCCCGCCTTTGTCGCGGCCATCGGGCTGGCCGGGTTGTGCGGCCTCGTGAGCGGCGTTCTGATCGGGTATGTCGGCATCAATCCGATCATCGCGACGCTCGGCGTCGGCACCATCGTGCTCGGCATCGTCCAGGCCGCCGTCGGCGGCGTCATCGTCTACGGCACCAACCCCGACACGGCGATGCTGGTGAAGAGCCGCCTGTTCGGCATTCCCGCCATTGTGCTGATCTTTCTCGCCGTCGCCATTGCCGGAAACTTCCTGCTGGCGCGCTCCTGGTGGGGCCGCTGGACCTTCGCCACGGGCGGCAACCAGAAGGCCGCGGAAGCCGCCGCCGTGCCGGTCCGGGCGGTCAAGGCCGGTGCCTTCGTCATCACCGGGCTCTGCTCGGGCCTGAGCGGGGCCCTGCTCGGCCTGACCCTGCAAAGCGCGCGGCCACTGGTCGGCACCGGCTACGAGTTCAGCGCGATCACCGCCGTCGTGGTCGGCGGCGTCTCGATCATGGGCGGCGCCGGCTCCGTGCCACGCGCCATAGCCGGCCTCGTCTTCGTGCAACTGCTGACCAACGTGATGGTGCTGCAAGGGGTGCGAACCCCGGTCCAGGGCCTCGTGCTCGGCCTGCTTATTGCCGGCGCTGTGGCGCTCGATGTCGCGCTTCGCCGCCGGGGAGGCGCATGATGGGCCTGCTTTCCACCCTCGTCCGGTTCCGCGTCGCCGTCATCCTCGGGCTGACGCTTGTGCTAGCGTCCCTGCTGGTGCCGGGGTTCCTCGGGGCGACCACGCTGAGCCTCGGTCTCGACCGGGGCGCGACGGTCGGCCTCATCGCCATCGGCATGACGGTGCTGCTCATCGCCCGGCAGATCGACCTTTCCGTCGGCTCGACCTTCGCGCTTGCCGGGATCGTCGCGGTGATGCTGCAACCGAGCCTCGGCATCTGGCCGGCGGCGGTGGCCGGGCTCATCGCCGGTGCGGCGGCGGGCGCCGTCAACGGGGTGCTCGTCGTCGCCTTCCGGGTGAACCCGCTGGTCGCGACCCTCGCCACCATGCTGATCTTCCGCTCGGCCGCCCACTGGCTCACGGACAGCCAGCCGGTACCCGGCACCGACATCATGCTGTCGGTGTCCCTCTCGAAAATCTATCTGGGCGTCTTCACCCTGCGCAGCGCGCTGTTCATCGGCGCAGTGCTGCTCCTGCATGTCTGGCTGACCCGGACCGTCGCCGGCCGCAACCTGTTCGCGGTCGGCTCGAACGCCGAGGCGGCGGAGGCAAGCGGCATTTCGCCCGGCCGGACCGTGTTCCTCGGCTTCGTCTTCGCCGGCCTGTTCGCCGGTCTCGCCGGGGTGCTGCAAAGCCTGACCACCAACACGGGCTCGCCGGTCTTCGGCTCGGAGCTGCTTGTCGCCGTGATCGCGGCCGTCGTCGTCGGCGGCACCCGCATCGAGGGAGGACGCGGCTCGGCGCTTGGCACACTGGGCGGCGTGCTGACCATCGCCTCGCTGACCACCGCGATGGAGTTCCAGTCGGTGCCCGCCTACGTCCAGCAGGTCGTCGCCGGCTGCATTCTGATCCTGCTTGTCGTTCTGGACCGCACGATGCGGCCCGCTCACCGCAGCCATGCCGCAACAGGCAGCGCGCACTGACTTTCTAGCCATTCGAAGGAGGAGACGATGGCCAACTGGAAACATGGATTGCTTGTCGGAACGCTGGCGCTACTGGCATCCGCCAGTTGGGCGCAGGCCAAAACCGTCTGTTACGTGACAGCGGCCGACGCTCACGCGTACGCGACCCCCGCCAACGAGGCGCTGGAGGCACGCGCCAAGGAACTGGGCATCGAGATGATCACGCTCAGCCAGAATTTCGACGTGCAGACCGGCACCGAACAGCTCGGCACCTGCATTGCGCGCAGCGTCGACGGGATCATTCTCTGGCCGCTCGATCCGCAGGCCTATATCCCCGGCCTTGCCCGCGCCCAGCAGGCCGGGATCCCGGCGATTCTGATCAACTCGCCGATGGACGAACAGGCCAACCAGTTCATCAAGTCGTTCACGGGACCGGACGTCTACGAGGAAGGCGAGATGGCGGCAGACTCGCTGAACGGCGCGCTTGGCGGTAAAGGTTCCGTCATCGTCATCGCCGGACAGGCCGGTAACGGCACGACCATCGGCCGCGTCGGCGGTTTCGTCGACCGGCTCGCCGAAATCGGCAGCAAGATCGAGGTGCTGGACACGGTCAATGCCGATTTCGACCAGCAGAAGGCGCTGGTCGTGAGCCGCGACCTGATCACCCGCTTCGGCGACAGGATTGACGGCGTCTACGCCAATGACGACACGATGGCGCGCGGCTTCATCGATGCCTGGAAGGAGGCCAATCCCGGCAAGCCGACACCGCCCATCGTCGGCATCAACGGCCAGAAAGATGCTTTCGCCTCGATCAAGTCCGGCGAGATGTATTCGACCATCGTGCAGTCTCCGGTGGAGGACGGGCGCCTGGCGATCGAGACCATCGCCGAGATCCTCGAGGGCAAGGAGGTGGAGGCCCGCCGCCCGATCCCTCTGACGGTGGTGACCATCGAGAATGTCGACAGCGTCGAACCGGCGTTCTGAGCCTTTCGAGGCCACTGGCAAAGGAAAACGGGCCCGGCAGCGCTGCCGGGCCCGTTGTGTTTTACGTTCCTGTGGTCAGACCGCGACCGGGCACCTGTCCCAGATCGGGGCAAGGCGGCGAACGGCGCGCCCCGGAACGGCCTCGAAGACCGCGATACCGTTGTCGTCCGGGCAGTTCCCGGCTCCCGCACACAGCGCGAGCGAATGACGTTCGCCTGCCGGCGAGGACAGCATCGTCTGCCAGAAGAGCGGGGTGAAACCGTCCGTGCCAAAGCCTGCCGGAAGGCGATCGGGATGGTGTCGGAAGGAAACGCTATCCGGTGTGCCGAAGGCGAAGGAAAAGCTGTCCAGCGGCAGTGACAGACCAAAGCCCGTTGCCTTGATGTAGCTCTCCTTCAGGCTCCAGAGAGCGAAGAAGCGGTCGCGCTGTTCCGGTTCAGGCAAGGCTTCCAGATCCGCCACTTCCTCGGGTGCAAAATAGCGCCGCGCGATGCCGGGACCGATGTTGCGGGCGGCCTGTTCGACATCCACGCCGACCGGATCGCCGCTAAAAACCCCGGTCTCGTCATGCGCAACCGCAAGCGCGACAAGCCCCTCAGCGTGCGACAGGTTGAAGCCGATACGCGGCAGGCCGGCGGCGACCTCCGGCTTGCCCTGCGCGCCGGTGTCGAAGCGCCAGTCGCGCGGCGCCACCTGCGGATGGAAGAGCGAGAGAACATGACGGACAAGGCCATGAGCGATGGCGAACTGCCGCCGCAGAGCAGGAAAGCGGAATCGGGCCATGCGGGCCAGCTCCTCGTCGCTCAGGCAATCCCGGCATTCGGCGATGGCAGCGGCCGCGTCTGGCTCCGCGTCGCGGCAGAGCCAGACCGAGAGACTGCCGGGCGCCAGGTCTTCACCGGGCCAAGGGCACCAGGCCGGGGCACGGCCGGCGCTTTCACTGGTGGCGTCACTGGTAACGTCATTGGCGGGCGGCAAGTTCACCCTCGATCGCCTTTCTCATCCGCGACACGATGGCAAGGATATCATCGTCGCTAAACGCCTTGGTGCGGTAAAGGAACCTCAGAACGCAGCCGTCGGCATAGGGCCTCGCGAAGGCCAGCATCTCGTGCGGCAGCGAGGCGCGAAGCGCCCCGCCCCGGGGCGCCAGCGCCAGGCCGGCGGGCATGCGCTCGCTCACGTCATAGCCGTCGAGGGCGAAGCTGATGCCGGTGACCGGGTGGATGTGCTCGTCGGGCGGCTGGCCGATCAGTCTTGCCAGGTCCTCGAAACCGACGTCCTGGTGCTCCCGCGCCTCGTCGAGCAGACGGTCTAGATACGCGACGATCTCGCGTGTCGGCGCTGCCGCGCAATCGAGACGCAGCGGCACCGCACTGAAGACGAGACCGAGCGTGTCGAGCAGTTCCGGCCGGTAGCGACCGTGGGTGGTGACGCGGATGATCAGATCATCGACACCGACATGCCACGCCATCGCGCGATAGAAATGCGACATGAGATAAGGGAAGACGCCGGTCTTCATCTCCTTCGCCGTGGCAAGGAGGGCCGCGTGATCGCAGCCCAGCGGCACGGTCAGCGAGCGGCCGGACATGTCGTGCCTGTCGGGCCCGGCGATGAACCGCTTCATCGGCGGCGCATCCCGGATATGTCTCAACCAGTGAGCCGCCGAGCCGGATTTCTCGCCGCACTGGAGCGCCAGCACCGAGCTGAAGGGCGTGCGCGGCGCGACGGGCACGCCTTTCAGCCCGTCCTCGATGTCGCGCCGGATGTATTCACGCGACATGCCGTCGCTGATCAGGTGATGCATCGACAGGACGAGACGCCCGGCGCCGGAGGGTGCGCTCAGCAGCAGCAGACGAAAGGGGCGCTCGGTCTCTATGTCGAAGGCCCGCTCGCAAAAGGCCGTGGCCAGCCGGTCGAAATCCGCTTCCCGCGCGGCGACCTCCTCGAAATCGTCCGCCTCGCACCGGGTCGGCACGAAATACTGGCGCAGGCCGTCCGTCCCCTGGCGGAAGCGGAGGTGGAAACAGTCGTTGCCGGCGACGACCTGCGACACCGCCTCGCGGATCCGCTCGGGCGCGCCCGCCGCAACCGGCATTTGCAAGGTCATGTTGATGGCGGCGCCGACCGCCTTCGTGCAGAAGATGTTGTAGATGGTTCGCTGACGGCTGGTCAGCGGCCAGTCCCGGCCCTGCTCCGGGCGCGCCGGCCGGCCCTTCGCCTCGTCCACCGGCGGTCTGTAAACACCGCCGTTGCACTCCAGCCAGCCGGCGATCGCACGCGGCGTCCCGGACCGGTAGAACAGGTCCTGCGGGAGCGAGATGCCGAAAGAGGCTTCCAGTTCCAGCGCGATCAGGCCGGACATCAGCGAGTTGCCGCCGATGCTGACGAAGTCCGTGTCGAGGCCGCAAGGGCGCCGCAGCACCTTCGAGATCACCGCCTGGACATGGCTTGCGGCCGCGCCGGGGGGCGCCTCGCGCTCCCCTTCCGCCTCCGTGTCCTCTCCGGCAGGTGCGGCAAGCCGCTCAAGCGCCAGCGCGACGAGCGCCACGCGGTCGACCTTGCCGTTAATGGTGACGGGGAAACTGCCAAGGGCGCCGTAAAGGGTCGGCACCACGGCCGGGTGCAGGTTATCGGCGAGATGCGCGCGCAACGTTGCCTCGCAAACCTTGTCGCCCTGATGGAACAACGCCAGCGTCTCAAGCGGAGCCTCGGGCGGCGCCAGCTTGACGACGACGGCGCGCGCGACCCCGACGCAGCCTTCCGCCAGCCGCTCGACCTCACCGGCCTCGATGCGGATGCCGTTGACCTTCATCTGGCCGTCGATCCGGCCGAGCAGGTAGAGCTCGCCGTCGATCACCTCGCCCCGGTCGCCCGTCGCATAGGCGCGCCAGCCCGGCGAGGCGTCAGGAAAGGGCGTCACCGTGCCATCCTTCTGCCGGTAGCCATTGGCGAGGAAGGGCGAGCGAATGACGACCTCGCCATCTTTTGCCAGCTCATAGGCGACCGCTTCGTCAATCGGCCGGCCGACCGGATAGAGCCCGCCAGGTGTCGGGCAGCCGTCATCGACGCGGCGGCAGAACTTGGCCATCGTCGTTTCGGAAGGACCGTAGAGATTGTAGATGCGGCCCGCGTAGCGAGACTTCAGGTCATCGACCAGATGCCGCTTCAGCGGTTCGCCGGCAAAGAACAGAGCGGCAGCGGGAAGCGGCGGCAGGTCGCCGCCGGCAAGCCAGGCCCCCATGATCGAGGGCACCACATGGGCGATGTCGATATCCTGCCCGATCAGCCAGTTCCAGCCGGAGGCGATGTTGAACCCGGCTTTGCCGTCCGGAATGACCAGCGTCCCTTGCGTGCAGAGCGGCAGCAGCAGGTCCCGATACATGACGTCGAAGGAGAGCGGCGTCAGCCAGGAGACGCGGGGGCGGTCGATCCACGTGCCGACCAGGCGCGACTGCCAGGCCATGAAATGGTCGATGCCCTCAATCGTTCCCTCAATGGCCTTGGGCTTGCCGGTCGTGCCAGAGGTGAAGGTGACATAGGCCGGTTGCCGCTCGGTGCGGGCGGCAACGACACTTGCCGCTGCGCCGGGAGCCTTGGCCCCGCAGGCCAGATCCGCCAGGATCGCGGAGACCGCGCCACGGTCCTGCGCGACATCGCACCAGTCGAGCAGTGCCTGCTGGCGCGCGGGCGGCAGCCGTTCGTCGACCGGTACGGCGACGTCGCCCGACGCCATCGCCGCCAGGATGCCGATACCGGCCTCGATCGACGGCCGCCCGTTGACGCCGACAAGCCCCGGACCCGGCATCGCCAGCCCCTGCCGTCCAACATGGCGGATGCATTCGACAAGTCCGGCATAGGAGAGACGTCGCTCTCCCTCCTCCATTGCGATGAGGTCGCCATGCGCCAGGGCGGTCTCCTCGATCCGCCGCAGCACCGAAAATCCCATGAATTTGCCCTCGTCATCGCAATCGGGGCCTGTCGACGAAGACCGATACTGCGCGGAGGAAGGCATGCGTTTCTGAAAAATGGTCACTTCGACATGCGCTCACTGTAAAATATACTTACAAAGATCCCCGCTTGCTCCAGCAAGAGGCGATCATGTCGGATATCACGAGCCCAACGGGGTGTAAAATCCGCGCATGCGTTGCCGTTTCATGGAACCATCTGTCTGGCATTCAGCCGGCTTCGGGGTCCGGACTGCTATCCGGGACAGTCGGGGCCGCCGACACAGTCGACTTCGCGGGGAGCCGCGACCCGCCTGGAGCCGGCAACCTCCACCCGGCTCCGCACGGTGAGGACATCGGCCATGTGCTTGCCATCGGTGGCGCGGGTGACGCGGCATTTGTGCCGCCACAGGACGGGGCTGCGCTCTAAATCGACCACCTCGATCGAAATCGCCTCGCCGGGATCGATGTTGGCGAGATAGGTGACACGCCGCCAGCGGGTGACGGCATTGCGGGCGAAGTCCTGATCGACATTCCATTCCGCCCGGTCCACGAAGGCCGGCACATTGGCAAAGTAGAGAAAGCCCGCGCCGTTGAAATCCTGCGAGGGGCACGGGAAGAAAACCTGCGGCCGGCGGCCCGCGGTCTCAACGGCCTCCGTGTCCCAGATCGTTCCTTCGATGGATGGCCTGACCAGCGCCGACTTGTGCGCCTGCGAAATCGGCGGCAGGCCCTGGATCTCGACCCGGACCACCGAGCGGTTCGACGACTTGCCGTTGCGATGCACGAAGACGGACACCATCCGGATGGTCCCGATCGCGGCGCCGCCGACGGTCAGGCGGTGCTCGCTCTGCACCTGCGTGCGCGAGATCCGCACCAGGTTAGAGCGGATGACGAGCGTGTCGTTCTCCTTGGCCAGATCGAAGCGGGCATCCTCGATCTGCACGGAGCGGAACGCCGCGTAGACGATGTTGCCGGCCGCGTCGTAGAAGTCCGGCAGTCCGGATGCGGCCATGCGCGCGAGCTGCATCCAGTGGCGATGCCCCAGCTCCTTCAGGAGCCATGCCTCGGACAGGCCGCTGAAGGCCAGATGCGGCATGCCAAGCTGCACGCGGAAGCTGCTGGCCCAGACGCCCAGCCGCTCCCGGCGCGCCTGGCCTGTGCTGTTCTCTGCAAGTGACACGGGACGAACCTCCCCAATCTTACGAAAACGCGCGGCAGGCGCGTTTCTCAGGCGTTACCGCAGCCGGTCGGGCGCGGTGTCTCCGGCCCAAAGGGGACCCCTGTCGCGCCGGACCTTGCGCATCATCGCGTCGAAGAGCTTGGCGGCGAAGGCATCGCCGGCAATGAGTTCCTCCGCGACCTGCGAGCAGCGTTCGCGCACGTCCACACCGAGACCGGTGTTGCCCCCCGGCAGCATGCCGGCCTGGCACTGGATCTCGGCTGCGCGCTGCGCGGTATAGAGCAGCCAGAAGGTACGCGGCACGTCGCGCTCGCCAACCGCGATGCCGTGGTTGCGCAGCACGAGCACGTTCCTGTCGCCAAGGCTGGCGATCATTCGCGGCCGCTCTTCGGCGAAGACCGTCACGCCCTCGAAGGCGTGATAGCCGACCCGGCCGTAGAGCTGCGCCCCGTAGAAGTCGTCATAGGTGAAGCCGTCTTCCTTCAGCGCAATCGCGGAGATCGGCGTCGTATGCGTGTGGGCGATGCAGTGGATGTCGTCACGCGCCTCGTGAATCGCCCCATGCAGGGCGAAGCCGGTGCGGTTCGGCGGATGGTCCGACGTCCCCACGAGATTGCCCTCGATATCGACCTTGACCAGGTTGTCCGGCGTCACCTCCTCGTAGTGGAGGCCGAAGGGATTGACCAGGTAGTGTCCCTCCGGGCCGGGGACCCGCAGGGAGATGTGATTGAAGATCATCTCCGTCCAGCCGAGATAGGCGACGAGATGATAGAACTCGGCAAGCTGGACGCGCAGCAGCGCCTCCTCCTGGTGCTCGTCTGCGTCCGAATGGCCGGCGGTCTGGTTCGATACTGTCTTCAGCATGGTCTTCTTCCGATCAGATGGGGCAGGACCGGGAAGAGCCACTCGGGCGAGGCTCTCCCGGAGCCGTGAAAGGTCGGCGCGACGCGCCTAGTGGGCGTGCTGGATGAGTGCGGTCAGCACGCTCCTGTCGCCGGCGAACTTGCGGCGACCGTGGGCGACCAGGATGTTGTCGAGGATGAGCACGTCGCCCGCCTGCCACTTGACCGGCCGGGCGTTGGCCGTCAGCACGTCATAGATGTGCAGGACGTCGGCTTCCTCGATTTCCGTGCCGTCGCCGTAGCGCATGTGATCGAGCAGCTGCGGCGCCTCCTCGAGCGCCCGGGCCAGCCTGTCGGCCGCCTCCGTGCGCCCGTCCTCGCGCGCCCACTTGAGCGCTGAGGCGGGCGAGAAGATGTGAACCTGGTTGAACCAGACCTCGTCACCGGATCTCGGATGCAGGCGGGTGGTGGGCCGCACCTCCTGCCAGAGCTGCATGGAACCGTCCTCCATCCACTCGAAACGCCAGCCTGACTTCCCGGCGACTTTTTCAGCCTCGCTGCGATCCTTGGTTGCGAAGACCTCATGCCAGGTCTTGGGCACGCCGGGACGCGCATCCACCCGGTCGGGAAGCGGCAGGTTGCGGCAGAGCTGAACGCCGCCATGCGCTTCGAAGCGAGCCCGGACCGCGGCATCCATGTTCCGGGTGATGGCACGCATGTCGCCGATGGTCGTCTCGCCGCCTTCCGTGGCCGGACGTTCGCAAAAGAAGGATATGCGGTCGGGCGAGTTGTCGGTGTAGGACATCTCCTGATGCAGCGGGATCGAATAGGTGCCGGGGATCTCGGTCGCCGTCATGATCCGGCCGTTGACCACCTTGCGCGGCGAGGTGCCGCCGACATAGTCCATCAGGTCCGGCGCGACGACATCGAGAACCTTCTGATAGTCATCGGAGGTGCGGACGCAGTCGAAGCCGCGCAACAGCACGCCGCCATGCTCGTCGAGTTGGGCCGACAGGCGGTCCTTGCTGTCGGCGAGATAGCGGGTAAGGCCGTCAAGGTCGAAACCGCGCCCGTTGGCGGGAGACCAGACGACGATCGGCATGTCGGAGCCGAGCGGGTTTTCGGTGTGATACATGATGCAACCTCCCAAGCGGTTTGTTGTTACCGTTTGACCTGAACGATCGTGGCAAGCGCGGTCGCCACGAGCTTTCGCCGTTCGGACGCGATGGCGTAGAGATCGGCGCGGCAAACGACCTGACGCCCTCCGGCATGGACGACCGAGCCACATCCCACGAGGGTCTGGCCGACGGCCGGTGCCACCAGGTTCAGCTTGTATTCCGACGTCACGACGTCGCCGGCGACCGAGGCCCCCGCCCATGCACAGGCGCTGTCGGCAAGGAAGCCGATGATGGCGCCATGCCCGAACCCGTGATGCTGCGTCAGGTCGCGGCGCATCGGGATGCTGATCTCGACCTCACCGCGCCGGTAGACATCGAGACGCGCGCCCACCCAGACCGCGAACGGCGTCTTTGCGATGATCGCCTCGATCTCCTCACGGGAGAGTGCCGGCGCCTGGTCGTCGGACATGGTCTGATCCGCCTCGTCATTTCGGGTTGGAACCGCGAGCAGCGGCATTTTCAGCACCGCCCGCGAGGGTCAGTCGCTGCCGGCCGCCGCCGCCGTGGCCGGCGAGCGCCTGGAGAGAATCGACAGCGTTTCCTCCAGGTAGCGGATCCTCGTCTCGGCGCGGCGGATCTTGCCGCTCGACGTCTTGGGGATCGATCCCGGATCGAGCAGGACGATCTTGTGCACCGTGACGTCGGCCTCCTTCAGGATTTCCTGGCGGATCGCCTTGGTCGCCGCGTCGATATCGATCGCCTGCCGATTGCCCATCATCACCTCCTGGGCAAGGACCAGCGTCTGGATGCCGGTTTCCGGATCCTCCACGGCAAACGCCGCACCGGAATTCTTCTTCAGCCCCGGCCAGGCCCGTTCGGCCATGTATTCGATGTCCTGCGGGTAGATATTGTGGCCGCGGACGATGATCAGGTCCTTGTGCCGCCCGGTGACGTAGAGCTCGTTGTCAAGGACGAAGCCGAGGTCTCCGGTCCTGAGAAAGCGGGGACCGGGTTCGCCGTCGACCCTGGCGTGGAAGGTGTCCTTCGAGGCCTGCTCATGGCCCCAGTAGCCTTCCGGAATATGCGGCCCGGCGACCCAGATCTCGCCGACCTCGCCGTCCGGCAACGCCGCCGAGGTTTCGGGGTCGACGATGCGCAGCGTCTCGTCCCGCAGCGCGCGGCCGCAGCCGACCGCGAGGGTCTCGTCCTTCTCGTCGGCGGGCGGGCCCGCGCTTCCCCGGGCGAGGCCGCCGCGGCTGACGGAGCGGACGATCGGTTCCTCCTTGCGGCTGCCGCCGGTGATCAGAAGGGTCGCCTCCGCCATCCCGAAACAGGGATAGAAGGTGTGCGGCCGGAAGCCGATCGGCTCGAAGGTCTTCGTGAAGCGCTCCAGCGTGCCGGCGCGCACCGGCTCGGCGCTGTTGAAGGCAAGCTTCCAGGACGACAGGTCGAAGCCGGCCTCCAGGATCTGGTCACGCCGCTCGATGCAAAGGTCATAGGCGTAGTTCGGCCCGCCGCTGACGACGGCGCGGTAATCGCTGATCGCCTTGGGCCAGAGCCATGGCCGGTGGGCGAACAGGTTCGGCGACATGAGGATGCAGAAGGACCCGAGATAGAACGGCTCCAGCACGTTCGCGATCAGTCCCATGTCGTGATAAAGCGGCGCCCAGCCGACATAGGTCGGTGTGTCATCGTTGCCGAAGGCTTCGGCCATCATCTCCAGATTGGCCGCCAGGTTGGCATGGCTGACCATGACGCCCCGGGGAACCGAGGTCGACCCGGACGTGTACTGGATGAAGGCGAGTTCCTGCGGCGAGGCCTCATGGGCGTCCGCCACCGGCGCCGGGGAGCCGTTGTCGAGATCGACCGCGATATAGGTCGCCTCGCGGTAGCTCGGCAACGGGCTGAGCTGGGCGTGAACGAGTTCGGCCTGCTCGACATTGCTGAGCACGACGGACGCGGCACAGTTCTCGGCGATGGCATGCACCGTGTTGCGCAGCCGCTGCCCTTTCAGCGGCACCATCGGCACGGGTACCACGCCGGCAAAGTGACAGGCGAAGAAGGCCACCACGAATGCGAGACCCGAGGGAAACATCAGGATGACCCGGTCGCCGGGCCTCGAATGCTGGCGGAGGCGCTGGCCATAGACCCGCGCAAGGCGCAGCAGTTCGGCGTAGGTCAGGACCTCCTGCTCGATGTTGTCGGGCCCCAGATACAGGAACGCCTTCTCGTCGGGCCGCGTGGCGGCGAAGCCATCCAGAAGACCCCACAAGGTCGGGACGGCGGGGGCGCTCAACTCGTGTCTCTTGTCCAGCATGGTGTCCCTCCGGAAAGACTGTTTACGCGGGCACGGCCGCAGGCTCGAACTCGGCCCAGCGGGCCAGGGTGTCGATGAGAATTTCTTGCAGTTGCGCCGTTCCCGCTGCGTCGAAGAAATGCGCACCCGACAGTTCCGCGCAGACGAACTCCCGTGTCGTGTGGGTCGACCATGCGGCAAGCTCGTCGCGCGAGAGGATCGGATCGTCAAATCCCTTGACCGCCAGGATCGGGCAAGCGAACGGCGGCTGGCCGGCATAGCGGTAGATATCGGAGAGCATCAGGTCGGCCCGGATGACCGGCAGCATCTGGCGCAGCCAGTCGTCCTTGCCGCGCATATGGGCGGGAACGCCGCCGAGGCGGTGCAGAGCGGCGACCAGTTCCTCGTCCGGCAGGCTGAACAGTTCGCCATGGGTCAGCGGGCATTGCGGCGCGCGGCGGCTGGCAACGACCAGCCCGGCCGGCATCTCCGCACCGAGCAGGCGGAGGAACCGGGCCAGCTCGAAGGCGATCAGCGCGCCAAGGCTGTGCCCGTAGAACACGAAAGGCCTGCGCGATCCGGCGCGCTCGCGCACGAACCGGCGCGCCAGGTCCGGGATCAGCCCGCCCGCCCATTTCGGCAGCAGGTCGCTCGCCTCCGCGCTCCGTCCCGGCAGTTGCACCCGGTGCAGGGCGATGGCATCGGGAAAGCGGGTCTGCCAGGCGGCAAAGGAATGACGACTGCCGCCCGCATGATGGAAGGCATAGAGATCGAGCGCGCTTTCCTTGCGCTCACTCGCGAATATGTCGGTACACGCCCTCACGCGATCCCCCGCCGTGCCGCGAAGCGCATGTCGAGCCGTGCCGGGCCGCGCAGGATGAGGCTGTTGGCCTGCCAGCTGCGCTGCTTGTCGACGCGCTCGAACGCCTCGTAACCGTCAAGAAGAACCTGAAGGAAGGTCGCGCTCTGCACCCGTCCCAGGAGCGCGCCGAGGCAGGAATGCATGCCGAAGCCGAAGCCGACATGGGCGGGTCCCGACCGCTGCAGGCGCAGCGCGTCCGCGTCCTCGAAGACGGTCTCGTCCCGATTGGCGGCCCCCAGGCAGAGCAGGATCTGCTCGCCCGCCCGGATATCGATGCCGCCGACGCTGCAATCCTCCACGGCCAGCCGCTTGGTGAACTGCAGCGGCGTCTCGTGCCGCGTCACCTCCTCGATGGCCGCGCGGATCGCCGCATCATCGCCAGCAAGCGCAGCAAACTGGCCAGGCTCGTTCAGGAGCGCGTCCGTGATGTTGCCGATCAGGCATTGCGTCGTTTCGGTACCGGCGACGAAGGACATCACGCAGGCAAAGGCAACTTCCTCGTCCGACAGGCCCTTGCCATCGAACCGCGCCTCATGGAGCCGGGCCACAAGCGTGTCCTTGCCGGACTTGCGCAGGCGCGCGGCGTGCTCGCCGAAATAGCCGGTCAGCTCCTGCATGCTGCGCGCGGCGGTCTCGAAGCTCGACCGGTTCATCATGCCGGGATCGAGCAGGTATCGCACCGCATGGACCTTCTCGGAGATGCCGGGACGGGCCTCCTCCTCCACCGCCATCCAGTCGCACAGGATGTGGATCGGCAGCGGCTCGGCAATGTCGCCGATGACCTCGCAGGCGCCGTTGCGGGCATGATCCGCCAGCAGCCGCTCGATCCTGTCGGTCATCGCCGGCAGGAGGGCGTTGATCGCCTCGTTCGAATAGGCCTGGTTGACCAGCCGGCGCAACCGCATGTGGTCCGGATTGTCGGTGAAGACGATGGATGCCAGCAGGAAACGCAGCATCTGGCCGTATTCGGTGAAGCGAAGCCGGGAGGCCTGCTTGACCACGGTGTCCGGTATCAGGCTGACGCTGAATTTCCGGCTGCGAAGAATGGCAACCACGTCCTCGTAGCGGGACAGGATCAGCGTTCCTTTCGTCCGCAGAACGGGTGCTTCCGCGCGCAGCCGCGCATAGACCGGATAAGGATCCTCCCGGAAGGCGGGATCGAGCGGGTTGAACACGATGTCCGCGGCGGCACGTCCCGCGGTGGCCGGGCTCGAAGCCTTGCTCTGGGCCGGGTCCGTGATGGTTGGAGCCGTGAGGGTCATTGCACTGTTCCCTGATCCTGGACACGCAAGGGGGAGGCGACCGGCGACGCGGGATCCGCGCCGCCGCCGTACTGTCATGCCGCGATGAAAAGCGGACGGGCCTGCCGTCTATCGGGACAGCCTAGATCTTCGCCAGGACGGACACGCCACGGTCGGTCGGGCGAAGCGAGATGCGAAGCAGGCCGATCTTGCCGGTATAGAAACCGATCGAGGTCTGTTTCAGGTAGCGCTCGTAGCGCTCCGTCACCTCCTCGCCGACAAGGCGAACCGCCTCGTCCCGCCTGCGGCGCAGGTTTCGCGCCCACGCGTCATAGGTGCGCGCGTAGTGAAGGCGGTGATTGACCAGGTAGGTCATCTCCATTACGCCGTCGATCGCAGCGGCGATCTCCTCCAGCCGGGGAAGGTCGGCGGCGGGGAAGATCTCCTCGTTGATGAACTCGCTCGCCTCCTCGTTGCGCATCGTGCCGTAGACGAAGGTCTGCAGCGAAAGCCGCCCGCCCGGCGTCAGCCACCCCGCACAGGTGGAGAAGAAATCCCGATAGGTGGAGATCTTGACCTCCCGGCTGTCCTCGGGCTTGGCGAAATGCTCGAACGCGCCGACGGAAATGATGCTGTCGTAGGGCTGGTCCGGCTTGTGCTGCGTCCAGCTTTCGAGGCGCACCTCGATCTTCGGGATCGCGAAGCCGCGGACCTGGTCCGCCTGGTCCTCGCTCAGCGTCAGTCCGACGATACGCTCGAGTGCGGGAAAGGCGCTGGCCTTGCGCACCAGCGCGCCCCAGCCGCAGCCGATGTCGAGAAGCGAGGTCGCCCGCGCGACCCGAGCCTCGCTCAGGTGATGGTCGATCTTGCGCTGCTGGGCCGCGGCCAGGGTGTCGTCCTCGCCTTCCCAGAGAGCGCTGGAATAGGTCAGGCTCTCGTCCAGCCAGAGGCTGTAGAATTCCCGGCTGACATCGTAGTGGTACTGGACGGCCGACATCGAGCCGCCATAGTCCTGCTGGTCGTTCTTCATGGCGGTACTCATCCTGCGGTTACCTGCTGGCGCTGGGTCTCGAGCGTGACGCCCTCGGCGATCTTGTCGAGCGTCTCCGCCTCGAACAGGATGGCGAGAGGGATCTCGATGCCGAGCCATCCTTCCATGTCCATCGCCAGGGCCGTGGTCAGCGCCGAGTCCAGGCCAAGGGAGTCCAGCCCGTCGCTGCCCTTGATCGCGGCATCTTCCATGCCGAGCACATTGGCGATGTAGGACTTCAGCCAGGCGGCAACGGCCGCTTCGTCGATCTGTTCTGCAATCTGGACATGATCCATGGGATCTCCCTCCTCTTTCACTGCTGGTCGAGAATGTCAGGACGCGCGGATTTCCCGGCGGCTGATCTGCTCCCTCGTGGGGACCTTGACGTCCCAGGCCTGTCCGAGGAGAGACAGCATGCAGATGACCCAGTAACCGGGGTCGATGCGGTACCACGCGAGGCCGAACGACGCGGAAGCGGGGAAGGCGTGGTGGTTGTGATGCCAGGATTCCCCGAAGATGAACGGCGCCAGCCAGCTGATGTTGGTGCTCTGGTCATCGGTGGTGAAGCGACGCCGTCCGATCAGGTGACAGAGCGAATTGAGCGAGAAGATCCCCTGCTCGACGACGAACATGCGCACCATGCCGCCCCACAGGAAGCCGGTCACCGCCCCCATCCAGGTCTGCGTGACAAGCGCGCCGATCAGCGTGGGAGCCAGCAGCCCCAGGACGATCCAGGTGTAGTAGTGCCTGTTGACCCAGATGATCACGGGGTCCTTCAGAAGGTCCGGGGCATAGTGGACGACGTTGGGATAGGGATGCGCGACCATCCAGGTGAAATGCGCGTGAACGAAGCCCTTGAGCTTGCCGACAAGACCGCTGCCATGGAGGTTGGGCGAGTGCAGGTCGCCTTCCTGGTCGCCCAGTTCGTGATGCCTGCGATGCATGGCCGTCCAGGAGATCACCCCGCCCTGCCCCGCCATCGAGCCGAAGATGCCGAAAAGCGCGC
Organism: Stappia sp.; assembly: GCF_965276915.1. Lineage (GTDB taxonomy): Bacteria > Pseudomonadota > Alphaproteobacteria > Rhizobiales > Stappiaceae > Stappia. Next base: position 1,554,806 of record NZ_OZ255709.1, on the reverse strand, counting down.
GCACCACCGGCGTGGTCTTGAAGCTTCTATGGGTGAACAGGCGGTGATATCCGACCGAAACGCCCAGCCCCGTCAGTATCCACATGACCGCGAAGAGCGCGATGTCGACCACCGAAACGGGATGAAAGAAAAGCAGCGCGACCGCGCAGACCGTTCCAACGATCGGCAACACGTCGAAGAGAAGGAAGTGCATCCTTTGCAACTTGTGCAGATGCGGACTGTCGAGCACCTTCTGGCGCGGCTGATCCGGAGACTGCACCTCCTGGAACATCTCATGAGCGATCTGGTCGTCCCGGTTCAGCATGTTTCATCCTCCAAACATATATGGTGTTTCGTCGACACATGACGCTCGGGATTTATGTATAAATTCATCTTTCATCCGGCCAATTCATAAAAATTGGCAGGATATTCAAAGTATTTGTTTTGTATTATCTATCACACGGACACTTTTGTACGAAATTCTTTAAATATATCAGGTGAGTCACTGTCTATATGATAGACGACCAAATGCATATGCATTCCGACATTTACGTAAATTTATCAAGGTAAGAATTTGGGGGACGCGCCGCGCGCGCCTTGAAAGAGGCGCTTCCTGCCAATGTGAGAGGCCGAGGGGTTGCGCGGATTGCGGGCCGGCGACAAATATCGACTATCAGGGATTGCGGCGGCCTTGCTATAATGCGCCGTACACTTCCCCTCCCCTTCAACCCGCTACCGGATCTCCTGGCACATGTCGGTCATGCCCCATGATTTGGCGAACATGCTGTCCGCCTTCCTGGTCTATATTGTCGGCGCGGCGAGCCCGGGCCTCGGCAACATGACCATCGCCACCACATCGGTCCAGCAGGGCCGCCTGCCCGGCTTTGCGGTAACGGCCGGTGTCATGACCGCGGGCCAGACATGGGCCCTGCTTGCCGCGATCGGATTGTCATCGGTGCTTGTCGCCATGCCCGCGGCGATGATGACGATCGGTATCGCCGGCGGGGTCTACCTGGTGTGGCTGGCCTGGAGGACGAACATGCGCCGGCCGGTGGCCGCGGGCGGCGACACAGGCACTGCCGGAACCAGCCTTGCCGGCAACTTCAGGCGGGGGTTCTTCATCCAGATCCTCAATCCGAAAGCGGTGGTCGGCTGGATCCTGATCATCGCAACGGGCGTGCGGCAGGACTCGCCCTGGTATGTGCCGCTGGCGATCGTGCTCGGTTGCCTCGTCCTTGGCGCCGTCATCTTCTCCAGCTACGTGCTGCTGTTCTCCTCAAGGATGCTGACACGCGAGACAGTGGCCAATTCCACCGGCTTCAAATACGCACTGGTCACCGTCTATTCGCTCTCCGGCCTGTGGCTGATCGTGGATAGCCTGCAGAGATAACAGGCACCACCCGCGCACCGAAGCGGTCTTGTCCTTGGAAACGCGGATGCCCGGCCTCAACCGTCCGGCCCCCTCGAAGACCGACGGCTTCCGAATATGTCTGAACGGCAGGCGACCGCGATGAGGCAGGCTCCCGCCATACCGGCGACGGCGCTCACCGCGATCGGCAGCATGTAGCTTCGGGTGAGGTCGAACGCGAGGCCCGCGGCGCTCGGCCCGGCCAGGGTTCCAAAGGCGACGCTGGTGTAGAGGACCCCGATGATACCCCCGACGTTTCGCCCGCCGAAACCGTCCATGACCACGGCCGGAAGCAACGCCACCCAGCCGCCATAGAACAGGCCGTAGACAAGCGCGAAGACGACCAGCTGCCATGCCTGGGTGGACAGCGCCCAAATGCCCATGGCAAGCGCCATCCCGACGAACATCGCCAAAAGCGATGCCTGCCGTCCGAGGCGGTCGGCCACCCCTCCGAGGAAGAAACGCCCCGCCGTGCTGCCGATACCGATGGCTCCCAGGATCCACACGGCCGACGACGGCGGAATACCGTGATCGAGCGCATAGGGCACGAGATGAGCGAAGGGCACAAACACACCGAACGAACAGAGCAGGCAGGCTGCGTAGAGCGCGATGAACCGTCGTGACAGGACGGCGTCGCGGATCGAGGCGCCTTCCGGTTGCGCCCTGCGCAACGGGGATCCGGGCGGACCGCCATCCGGCATCAGTCCGCGCTCGCGGGGATCGTTGACGACCAGCAGGGACACGCCTGCCCCGATGACGCCGGCAAGGCCACCGATCAGCATATAGCTCATGCGCCAGCCGAGATGCCCGATCAGCCAGGAGGCCAGCGGCGGCATGACGAGGGTTCCGACGCCGATCCCGCTCACCGCGATACCCGAGGCGAAGCCGCGCCGCCGGTCAAACCAACGCTGCACGGCACCGACAACCGGCACATAGGAAAGCCCGATCCCCAATCCCACGCCGAGACCATAGGCAAGGCAGACCTCCGTCAGGCTGCGCGCCGCGCCAGCCAGGACCAGTCCCGAACCGAGAAGGACCATGCCGACGACAGCGAGCGGACGGGAGCCGATCCTGTCGGCGAGCGGGCCGCTGACGATGCCGGCGCCGAAATAGAGGAAACCGGCAAACGAGAACACGAGAGAGGTCGCCCCCCGCGACGCCGAGAACTCCCGTTGAAGCGGCTCGAAAAAGGCACTGAACGTATAGGCGCTGCCGAAACCGAGCAGGGTCACGGTGAAGGCGGCGAGAACCACGAACCAGCCGTAGAACACACGGGGGCCCGGCCTGGCGGGTTTGCTGCTCATGATGACCATCCGTCAGCCAAGCGGATGCCGGCGGTGCCAGGACGTTACGCCCTGGAACGCTGCGCCCGCGCGCAGCAGGGCCGGCTCGCCCAGATGTGCGGCAACCAGTTGAATGCCGACCGGCAGCCCGGCGCCGGAGAAGCCGCCGGGCAATGTGAGCGTGGGATTGCCGGTCAGGTTGAACGGGCAGGTGTAGCGCTGCAGCCTCGCAATGAGTTCGGGCTGTGTTCCGAGCGTCCGGATCGTCTCCAGAGTGAGTGGCCCAAAGGGTTGAACCGGCGTCAGCAGAAGATCGATCGCGCCGAACACGGCGGCCATCCTGCCGCGCAACTCCAGACGCCGGAGCAGGATTTTCTGGTACTCCATGCTAGGGAGAGCCCGGCCGCTTTCCACAACCGACGCCAGAACGGGGCCGTATTCCGATCTGCGCGCCGGATAGGTTGCCTCGTGGGCGACGGCCGCCTCGACCGCGCAATGGGGCGTCCAGTCGGCGACGGCCTGCGCCACGTCGGGGCAGGCAACCTCGACGATTGCCGCGCCGAGCGAGCGGAACGCGTCCGCCGCGCCCTGGAGCGCTTCCCTCACCTCCGGATCCACCTCGTCGCTGTTCCAGCCAGGGTCGACGCCGATCTTCAGACCGGCCGCCCCCGCGCCGGCCAGACCGGCATAGTCCGGCACCGGGACAGTGAGCGCTGTCGGGTCGTTCTGGTCCGGGCCGGCAACCGCTGCCAGGATCAGGGCGCAGTCCATTGCGCTGCGGGCCATCGGGCCGATGTGATCCAGCGTGGGGGCAAGCGGAAAGACACCATGGCGGCTGACCCGCCCCCAGGTCGGCTTCAGGCCAGTCAGGCCGTTGGCCGCGCAAGGCCAACGGATCGACCCCCCGGTGTCGGACGCGATCGCGCCGTAGCACAGGCCAGCGGCCGTCGCCGTGCCCGCGCCGCTTGAGGAGATGCCGGGCCAGTAGCTCGCATTCCAGGGGTTCTTCGGCGGGAGTATGGATGAATGATGGTCCGAATAAGCCCCTTCCGTCATCTGAAGCTTGCCGAGGATGATCGCGCCCGCCTCCTTCAACCGGCGGACCACTGTCGAATCCTCGGGCGAGAGCCGGTCCCGGTGTATCGGCATACCGGCCGCGGCCGGATGACCTGCCATCAGGCACAGGTCCTTGACGGCAAGCGGCACGCCGTGCAGCGGACCGCGGTAGCGGCCGCTCTTGATTTCCGCCTCGGCCGCGCCGGCCTGTGCCAGCGCATCCTCCGCCGTGACCAGCGCATAGGCATTCAGCGACGGGTCCAGCCGGGAGATCCGGTCGAGCAGCGCGCGCGTCACATCCACGGGCGAAACGGCGCCCGCCCTGATGCGTGCGGCAAGATCCGAAAGATCAAGATAATGGAGAGCGGTGGAAGGGGCATTCATGTCGATCACTTTCATGCAGCTTCGGTTTGATCAATCCGGAGGCGGTCGAAGGCACTCGCAAGCGCCACCCTTTCCGACTGAACTCAGTTGGGCTAAACTGTTTTGACGAAACCTTATCCGGGTCAGTGATCTCATTTGCGCCGATAAATACCTCATGAGCAAACCAGATTTTTTGAGAAAAAGAATTAGGAAAACTAAATGAAATCGGGGAAATTCCCTCCACTTAACGCATTGCGTGCTTTCGAGGCCAGCGCACGACACCTGTCGGTGAAGCACGCCGCTGCGGAGCTCTGCGTGACACCGGGTGCGGTCAGCCAGATGCTCAAGGTTCTGGAGTTGCATCTTGGAACGAAGCTGTTCCATCGCATCAACCGGGGCATCTTGCTGACAGAAGAAGGGCAAGCCTATCTTCCGCCCATCCGCAATGCCTTCAGGCAGATTGCCGAGGCAACGCAGCGCATCGCGGGCGAGGCGGACACGACGCTGACGGTGAGCGTCACCCCGTTTTTCGCGTTGACATGGCTCGTCCCGCGCCTGAAGAAATTTCAGGATGCGTATCCGGACATCGACCTGCGGGTTCTGACGACCGGCGCGCTGGCGAATTTCTCTCATGACGGTGTGGACGTCGCGGTCCGCCATGGTCTCGGCCTGTATCCGGGGCTTTGCAGCCACCGGATCCTGACGGTGGAAGTCGTACCGGTCGTCGCCCCCTCGCTCCTCGCGGAAAGAGGCAGGCCCACCGCGACGGCCAGCCTGGCGTCATGGCCGCTCGTTCACGACGCCGAACGAAAAGCCTGGCACCTCTGGTTTCAGTCGCAGAGCATCGAGGAAACGGTGCCTTCCCGCGGATCGTCGTTCGACGACGCGGGTCTCCTTCTCAAGGCCGTTATCGGCGGCCAGGGAGTTGGCCTTCTTCCGGCCGCGCTGATCGAGACGGAACTGGCGGACGGGCGCCTCGTTCAACTTGCGGACAGCATCCTACTCGACGCGTTCGCGTATTATCTCGTCTATCCGAAAGGAAACGGCTCGCGGACGAAAATCGACGCGTTCAGGTCATGGATGCTGAATGAAGCCGCAGGCGACGTCAGGTAATTGACGCGGCAGGCTGCAGCCTATGCAATCAAGGAAAAAAGAGGAAATGGCGCACCGGGGAAGATTCGAACTCCCGACCCCCAGATTCGTAGTCTGGTGCTCTATCCAGCTGAGCTACCGGTGCTTTTGCCGTCAGGCCGTCGCATGGCGCGAGGCGAGGCGTTCCGTCCGAAGGCATTACCTTTCGAACAGGGCGCTACCTCTACTCCGGTCCTTTGCCGATTGCAAGCGAGGCAATGCGTTTTTAGCGCATTTTTCGGACCCGGCGAGCATGCCTGTTGATAAGCCCGGCGACCCGCAGGGAAGGCCAGGGCGCACACCATCCGGAAGCAAGGCTACATGGCCGCATCGCGCCCGGAAACACCGGCGCCATGCGCCTGCGGCAAGGTGCCGGACCGCTCCCCGGGCAGACGCGCCGGCAGGACGATCTCGAATTCGGCCCCCGGACCGTCGCGCGCGACATGGCGGATACTGCCGCCATGGGCGCGCACCAGTTCGGCCGCGATGGCAAGGCCAAGACCCGTGCCGCCCCGCTTGGCGGCAGACTGGAACGGCTTGAACAGCTTGTCGCGCAGGGCCGGCGGAATGCCGGGCCCGGTATCGCGAACCCGGATCAGCGCGCCATCGGCGCCGCACTCGGCCTCGACAACGACCCGTCGCACCAGCACATCGGCCCCGTTCTGCTCCAGCACCTGAACCGCGTTGCGGCACAGGTTCATCAACACGCGAAAGAGCTGCTCCGGATCGGCGTCGATTTCCACTCCTTCCGACACCCGGTTGTCGAAGGAAATGTCGCCATCGGGCGCAAGGCCGAGCACGTCGCCGACATCGCGCACGACGGCGTCGAGGCGCACGAGCCGACGGGCAAGCGGTGCCTCCCGGGCGCTGCCATAGGCAAGCACCGACTGGGTGTAGCCGACGGCCCGGTCGAGGGTGGCGATGATCTTCGGCACCAGCCGCTGCACCGTCGGGTCGGCGACATGCTCCAGGCGTTCGGAGAAGAGCTGGGCGGAAGCGAGGATGTTGCGCAGGTCGTGGTTGATCTTGGAGACCGCGAGCCCCAGGTCGGCAAGCCGCCGCCGGCTCTGCAGCGTCTCGGTCAGCGTCGCCTGCATGGCGGCCAGCCGGTGTTCGGCGTCGCCCATCTCGTCGTTGCGTCCGGACGGGACGATCGCCCGGGACGGGTCCTCGGGCGCCTCCTGGAACCGGGCCATCGAGCGCGTGAGCTTCTGCATGGGCCGCACCAGCAGCCAGCGCAGCGACAGATAGACCAGCGTGGCGGTGATCGCCGAAATCACCAGCGACAGGGCCAGGATGCGGACCGAGAAGGCGAGCATCGCATCGCGCAGAAGCGCCTCGGGCAGAACGATGTCGACGCGTCCGCCGAGCCCCATCTGAGAGGGCCCGACCACGCGAAGCTGCCCGTCGCCGCCGAAAAGCAGCGTGGAGAAGCTGTCGAGGACGGAACTCATCGGATCGGCCTTGCCCATATCGACCATCCGGTCGACCGCACCGGGCGAACCGGACATGGCGATGAGCCGGCGGCGCTCGCCGTCATCGAGGGCGATGGCCAATGCCCCGGTGGTGCGCAGCAATTCGGCCTGCACGGCGGGCGAGACCATGTCGGTCTCCACCAGGATCGCCGCCGCAACGCCGGCCACCGTCAGCTTGTCCGTGAGCCAGGTATTGCGGAAATTGGCGATCGAGGGGACGAAGATCAGCACCTCGCTCAGCATCACGAAAAGCACGGTGAGAATGAGAAGCTTGCCGGACAGGCCGCCCCAGCGCCTCCTGCCTTCGCGTGGCATCTCCGCCCCGGTAACGGAGTTCTCGCGCGGGTCGTCGGTCATCTGCGGCGCCGTCACTAGCCACCCTCTCGCGGCCGCATCGCCGCGGCCCGCCTGTCGCCTGTCCGTCCGGACGCTGCCACGTCCGGCGCTGCTCAACGCCCCCCGTGCGCAGGACCGGAAGATGCAGCCGGCCGCTAGCCGAAACGGGCAAGGAAGCGGACGAGGCGGCGAATCCACGGGTTGCGCGCGCTGTCAGCATAGTAGGAAATCGCCGCGCGGCGAACCGCTTCCGAAAGGGACGGATAGGGAGAGACGAAACCGGCGATATCGCGCACGGTAAGGCCGCGCGCCACGATCAGCGACAGCATGTTGACGATCTCGCCGGCCCCGGCGCCGAGAGCATCGCCGCCGACCACCTTGCCGCCCTTGCCGACGACGAGGCGCACCAGCCCTTGCGTGCGCCGTTCCGCCTGGGCGCGATCATTGCCGGAGAACGGCGCCTCGAGCACTTTCACCCGTTCCGCGCCGTAGCGGCCGCGCGCCTCGTCGGCGGTCAGCCCGACATGGCCGATCTCCGGATCGGTAAAGGTGACCCGGGGAATGATGTCGCGGTTTTCCTTTGCCGGCAGGCGGAAGAGAAGCGCGCGGATGACGACGCCCGCGTGATAGCCCGCGACATGGGTGAACTGCAGTCCGCCGGCGACATCGCCGATGGCATAGACGCGGCGGTTGGAGCTTCTCAAGTCGGCTCCGACGGTGATGCCGCGCCGGTCGAAGGCGATGCCAGCCTCCTCCAGTCCCAGCCCCTCGACATTGACCTTGCGACCTGCGGCAACAAGCAGGTCGGTGCCGGAGATCTCGCGTATGCCGGAGGCATCCTCGAGCGTGAGCCACATGTCTCCGGCCGCGCCGGCCGCCTTTATCACCTTGGTCTGCTCAAGGATCTCCACCCCCTCCTCTCGCAGGGTCTCGATCACGATCGCGGCAAGTGCCGGGTCCTCCTTTGCCAGCGCCCTGGCCGCCTCCACGACGGTGACGCGCGCGCCAAGCCGGCGATGTGCCTGGGCAAGCTCCAGCCCGATCGGCCCGCCGCCGATGACGAGGAGATGCGAGGGACACTCGCGGCGGGTGAAGATCGTCTCGTTGGTATCGAAGGGCACCGTGTCGAGACCGGGGATCGGCGGCACCAGCGGCGAGGAGCCGGTGGCCACGACGAAACGCCGGGCGCAGATCTCGGCGTCGCCGGCGACGACCGTCTCGGCATCGCGAAACCGGGCTGGCGCGCGAATGACGGTGACGCCGAGCCCTTCGAAACGCTCCTGCGAATCATGCGGGGCAATCGCCGCGATCACGGAGTGGACATGGTTGTTGACGGCGGCGAAATCGATGTCGACGCGCGGCGCGGTGACGCCGAGTGCCACGGAATGGGCGGCATGATGCGCGGCCTTGCCGGCGGCGATCAGCGCCTTGGAGGGCACGCAGCCGTAATTGAGGCAATCGCCGCCCATCTCGCCCTTCTCGACCAGGACGGTCTCGACACCGAAGGCGGCCGCCGCGGCGGCGACCGAGAGGCCGCCGGAGCCCGCGCCGATGACACAGATATCGGGCGTCAGGATGCGGGTCATCGTGCTTGCTCCGGATTTGTCACGGCAGGCGCTGCCGCGCGGGGCACGACCGGCCCCCTTGAAAAGGACATGGTGCCCGACGCGCTCAGCCGCGGGGCGGACGGTTCTTCGCCCGCCACTTGCGAACGACAACGGGAACGAGGGCCGCGATCCCGAGCGCCGCGAAAGCGAGCACCAGATCGCGGGTGACAAGCGCCGACAGCTCGATGCTGCAGGTGCCGGCGGCGGCACAGCCGGGAGAGGCCGCTTCCTGCGCGGCGATGACGCTGTCGAGGCCGGCGCCGATGAAGGCATAGGCATAGGTACCCGGCAGGATGCCGAAGAACGTCGCCGTCACATAGGGGCGCAGGCTCATGCCGAACAGCGCCGGAGCGATGTTGACCAGCCAGAAGGGAAAGACCGGCGCCAGCCGGAGGAACAGGAGATAGTTGAAGGCGTCCTCCCGGAAACCCGCCGCGAGGCGGGAGAGGAAGGGACCGGCACGGTGCTTCAGCGTTTCGCCGAGCGAGGTGCTCGCGGCCAGGAAGATGAGCGCCGCGCCGATGGTGGCGGCAAAGGCGACCAGGGTGCCGCCAAGCGCCCAGCCGAACAGGAAGCCGCCGATGATGGTGAGGAGCGAGGCGCCGGGAAAGGACAGCGCCACGGCCACAACATAGACGCCGACGAAGGCCGCCATGGCGAGCGGCAGGTTGCCCGATACGAAGGAAGTAAGTTCGGCGCGCTCGCGGATCAGGTTCGACAGGCTGAGATATTCGTGAAGGCCGAAGGCGTAGCCAAGCCCCATCGCGGCGGCGATGACCGCGAGCGGCGCGAAGCGACGCAGCGCACCGCCGCCCGCTGGCGGCGGAACCGGTGCCGGTGCATCGCCTTCCTCGCCCTGCCGCATTGCGCCCTCCCCCGTTTTCGCGGTCGCGGCCGCACTGTCCGCGTCCCGTTCAGCCCGCATCGTTCAGCCCCCAGTCGTAATCATATCCGGCGATTCGCGGATTGGCATCGAGCCCGCGACGAAGCCCTGCCCCGGCATGGGCACGCCAATGTTCGCGCAGTTGTTCCCCGGTTCCGAAATCCTCGGAAAACCAGCTGTAGATGCGCGAGGCCCGCACGCCGTCCGCCGTCACCGCGACGCCGCGCCGGTGATTGATGAAGGCGCGGGCGCCCTCGTCCAGCATCCGCTCGAGCGTCGCGCCCGACCAGGCCTCCCGGGCAAGGTTGGGGCAGCCGATGGAGGCGCAGTTGACGGCATAGTGAACGCGCGGCTCCGACCAGCGCTTGCGCAGGATCCCGTGCTCGATGTCGTCGAGCGACAGGTCGCGCCCCTCGACGGCAACCAGGTTCTTGCGCCAGGGGCCGCGGGCGAAAAAGCCCCCGCCAAGGTCGATCTCGCGAATCGAGCGGACGGGGTAGTGGGCGAGCACCACCTGCAGGGTCACGGCATTGTAGAGATTGACCCAGAAGGCAAAGGCATCGTCGCGACCAAGGCCCGACACGCGGGTCGCGGCAAGCGATGCGATGTAGCGATCGAGAGACCCGCCCGCCTCCGCCTTGAAACGGGCATAGCGGACCCGGTTGAGCCCGTCGCGACCGGCAACGACATAGCGTTGCAGCAGATCTGTGAAGGGGCCGTGCGACGGCGCTGCCGCCCTGGCGGCACCGGCCGGCAGCAGGAAGGCGGCGCCCAGTCCGGCAACGAGAGAGCGGCGCGACACCGGCGCGGCGACACCGAAAGCGTGCTCATCCGTGTGCGGAGGCCCTTCGGCCGGGCAGCCTGCCACGTGTCGCATGTCATTGGTCTCCTGTTTCAGCCATCAGGGCGCCGGAGCGGACCAGCCCTTGCGTTCTACCTTCTATCTGGGATGTCGTGAGGCGGAATCGGCCCCTCTCACCGGGAAGTGAAAGGCGCTGGAAGGCTCGTCACCCGCCTGTGAAGCCGGCTCACCGCGACGTGCTCGGGAGCTTGCAGGAAACCGGGAGGAATGGGCCAACCGCGGCGGCGCGGTTTCCCGTCGCAGGACGCCCGCTTGTCGTTGACTTCGGGGTGTTCGGCCCGTATAAGCCCCGCAATCGGGTCGTGCTGACTTTTGCGGCGCCCACGACATCCTTGCCTCTACGGGTCGCGGCCCGGACGGGTGGGGGGATCGACCACCAGACAATTCGAGAACCAGGGCCGCGCGCCCCTCGCGCGCGGGAGAAGAAACAATGAAGCGCACATATCAGCCGAGCCGCCTCGTCCGCAAGCGCCGCCATGGCTTCCGCAGCCGCATGGCGACCAAGAACGGCCGTCAGGTCCTTGCCCGCCGTCGCGCGAAGGGCCGCAAGCGGCTGAGCGCCTAAGCGGGCCCGGCCGGGTTGGCGGTGGAGGAATCGTTTACGTGATCCAGTCCCCGCCGGCCACGACATTGCCAACGCTAAAGAAGCGCGCCGAGTTCCTGGCCACCGCAAAGGGCGGCCGGAGCGCACGGCGGGCCTTTGTCTTGCAGGCCGCGACCGCCGCACGGGCGGACGCAGTGCCGCGCATGGGCTACACGGTCACCAAGAAGACCGGCAACGCCGTAGAGCGCAACCGCATCCGCCGACGCTTCCGCGAGGCGGTGCGCGCCGCAGCCGTGCAGGCGCGCCCGGGCGTCGACTATGTGCTGATCGGCCGCCGCGCCGGACTGTCCATGGATTTCGACACACTGGTGCGCGAGATCGGACACTGCCTGGCCAAGGCGCCAGTGACCGCCGACCCGTCGCAGGACAGGCGTCGCACGGGTCGCACCCCATCCAAAACTCCAGCGAAAAACCGAAGGTGAACGCCGATTATGGCCGACAACCGTAACACGATCCTGGCTATCGTCCTGTCGCTGATCGTCCTGCTTGGCTGGCAGTACTTCATTGCCAAGCCGCAGCTCGAACAGCAGCGACAGGTTGCCGAGCAGCAGGCGGCCGAGCAGGGTCAGCCGGTTACCGGCGATGCCACACCGCAGACCCCGGGCGCGCCCGGCAACGCGGCTACCGGCGCGGCGAGCGTGCCGGGCGGCACGGCGCCTGCAACGACGGCGATGTCCCGTGAAGCGGCGATCGAGGCAACCCCGCGCGTCATCATCGACACGCCGCGCGTGAGCGGATCGATCAACCTGGCGGGCGGGCGCATCGACGACCTCCGGCTGAAGGACTACCGGGAGACGGTCGACGCCTCGAGCCCGACCATTGTGCTGTTTTCGCCGAAGGGCGCACCGGCGCCCTACTACGCCGATTTCGGCGTCACCGCCGATCCGGGCGCGGATGTCGCACTGCCCCAGGCAACCACCGTGTGGACGGCGGCGGACGGCGCGAAGCTGACGCCGCAATCGCCCGTCACCCTGACCTGGGACAATGGCGGCGGGCTTGTCTTCGAGCGCGTCATCTCGATCGATGCCGACTACATGTTCACCGTCGAGCAGCGGGTGCGCAACGAGACCGGCGAGGCCGTCCAGCTCTACCCCTACGGCCTGATCGTTCGTAACGGCACACCGAAAACCGCCGGCTTCTACATCCTTCATGAAGGCCTGATCGGCGTCTTCGGCGAAACCGGGCTTTCCGAGGTCGATTACGAGGACGTCCAGGAAGACGGCCGGGTACGCCCCGCCGCCGTCAGCAACGGCTGGCTCGGCATCACCGACAAGTACTGGGCATCGGCGCTGATCCCGGCGCAGGGCACCGGCTTCCAGCCGCAGTTCTCCTACGCACAGGCGTCCGACAACTTCCAGGCCGACTTCCTCGCCGACCCCGTCCGCGTCGAAGCCGGCGCGAGCGCAACCTCGACAACCCACCTGTTCGCCGGCGCCAAGGAAACAGCCAAGCTCGACGCCTACGAAGAGAACCTCAGCGTCAAGCAGTTCGAGCTGCTGATCGACTGGGGCTGGTTCTACTTCCTCACCAAGCCGCTGTTTTTCGTCATCGACTACCTGTTCAAGGTGGTCGGCAATTTCGGCGTCGCCATTCTTCTCGTGACGGTCGCGATCAAGACGGTGTTCTTCCCGCTGGCCAACAAGTCCTACGTCTCGATGAGCAAGATGAAGCTCGTCCAGCCGCAGATGACCGAGATCCGGGATCGCTACAAGGACGACAAGCAAAAGCAGCAGCAGGCCCTGATGGAGCTGTACAAGAAGGAAAAGATCAATCCGCTCGCCGGCTGTCTGCCGGTGCTGGTGCAGATCCCCGTCTTCTTCGCGCTCTACAAGGTGCTGTTCGTCACCATCGAGATGCGGCATGCGCCGTTCTTCGGCTGGATCCAGGACCTTTCGGCTCCCGATCCCACTTCAGTGTTCAACCTGTTCGGCCTGATCCCCTGGGACCCGCCGCAGATGCTGATGCTGGGCATCTGGCCGCTGATCATGGGCGTCACCATGTTCGTCCAGATGAAGATGAACCCGGCCCCGCCGGACCCGACCCAGCAGATGATCTTCACCTGGATGCCGGTGCTGTTCACCTTCATGCTGGCCTCGTTCCCGGCCGGCCTGGTGATCTACTGGGCCTGGAACAACTCGCTGTCGATCGCCCAGCAATACGTGATCATGCGGCGCCAGGGCGTGAAGGTGGAACTCTGGGACAACCTGAAAGGCTCCTTCAGTCGAAAGAAGGGGGAGGCCGACAGCAAGTCCAAGTGACGCTGGCGGCGCTAAAAGGCCCGATCATGACTGTGGCCCCGGGAACACCCCCGGGGCCTTTTCGTTTGTCCCGGATGGTTCGAGGGTTGCAGCGGCAGCATCCGCTTCCCATTAAGGGTCGAGACGAATGCGGGGAGAGGACCGATGAACAGGATCGCCTGAAGACGGCGCGAGCGACGGCATGCAACGCAACCGCCTCGCGCCCTACCCTGCGGCGGCGAGCCGGCATGGCCGACGTCGCGACACGCGAACCTTTTCCCGATCCGGAGACATCCCCCATGCACGGCCCAGACCCGAGCACGCGCCACCCCCTTGCCGGCGAGGCACATACCGTTTTCCTCAACACGGTGATCACCCGAACGAATATCGAGGTGGGCGACTACAGCTACTATCACGACCCGGATCACGCGGCGGAGTTCGAGGACCGCAACGTGCTCTACCATTTCGACTTCATCGGCGACCGGCTCAGGATCGGGCGTTTCTGCGCGCTGGCAACGGATGTGCGCTTCATCATGAACGGTGCCAATCATCCGATGGACGGCTTCTCCACCTATCCTTTCGCGATCTTCGCCGAAGGCTGGGAGAAGGGTTTCGACATGGCGGAGCTTGTCAGCGCGCATCGCGGCGACACGCTGGTCGGCAATGACGTGTGGATCGGCCGCGGAGCGACGATCATGCCCGGCATCACCATCTGCGACGGCGCGGTCATCGGCGCCGGTGCGGTGGTCGCCTCCGACGTGCCGCCCTTCGCCATCGTCGCCGGAAATCCGGCGCGGGTCGTGCGCATGCGCTTTGACGAAGCCACCATCGACGCCTTGCTGGAGATCGCCTGGTGGAACTGGCCTGCGGAGAAGATAGCGCGGAATCTCGCCGCCATACGCGGCGCCGATCTCGACAAGCTAGCGCAGGCCCGCTAGAGCATCAGGCCGGGTCGCGGCACACGGGACCGCCCGCCGCGACCCGGCACACCCCATGCGAAGCGAGACGCAATGAGCGAGCCGGACAATTCCTTCAAGCCCGACGCCCCCTATACCGAAGGGGAGATCGAGGCCGGCCGGCTGATGTTCCGCCGCCCCTGGGGCTTTGTCACCAGCGTCGCCCATCTCGAGCAGTTGCCGCCCGAAGCCGCCACCGAAGTCGCTTTCGCGGGCCGGTCCAATGTCGGCAAGTCGAGCCTGATCAACGCTCTCACCGGCGTTAAAGGACTGGCGCGGACATCGAACACGCCGGGCCGGACACAGATGCTCAATTTCTTCGCCGCGCCGGAATCCCCTGTCACTCTTGTCGATATGCCCGGCTATGGCTACGCTCAGGCTCCGAAGTCGCTCGTGGATGCGTGGACGGAGCTGGTTTTCACCTATCTCCAGGGCCGCGCGCGTTTGCGCCGTGTCTTCGTCCTGATCGACAGCCGCCATGGCCTAAAGGAGGTCGATCTCAAGGTCATGGGGCTGCTTGATCGCGCGGCCGTCAGCTACCAAGTCGTTCTCACCAAGACGGACAAGATAAAACCGGGTCAATTATTGCGCATCCGGCAGGACACGGCCGAAAGCCTGAAAAAGAGGCCTGCCGCCCATCCGAACATCATCGACACCTCCTCCGAAAAGGGAGCAGGCATCGGGGATGTCAGAGCAGAGATTTACAAGCTTTCGATCGACTGACCGCCAAGAGCAATCAAGAGGCAACGGTCAACCGATCGGCACCGGGGAGTTTACTGGCGTACCCGACAGTCTTACCTGTCGACATGCGTGGCGAATCCCCTCACTTTTAACGTAGCGTAAATTTACTTACGCTATGCCTGCGGAATGAGGGGATAACCGCATGCACGTGGAAGGCAGGAGTGCCACGGACGAGATTGCCGTCCCAGCGACAACCGCGCGGGAAGAAGCGCGCTTGCGCGCGGAGCTCGCAAGCCTCCACCTTGCCGGCAATGCCCCCGACCTCGCCCTCGACCATATCGTCAAGGCCGCCGCGCGGATCACCCGTTGCGAAAAGGCCTTCGTCACCTTTGTGCATGGCAACGACGTGCATGTGCTCGCCGCCGTCGGCAGCGACGTCACCCAGACACCGGCGGCAACGTCGGTCTGCGGCGTCGCCTATCGCGAGGATGCCCCGCTTGTCGTCGCCAACCTGGCGATCGATCCGCGCTTCAAGACATATCCTTACGTCGACATCGACAAGGGCAACCGCTTTTATGCCGGCTTCCCCGTCCGCGTGGAAAGCGGTTTTCCCATCGGCACGCTCTGCGTCATCGACCGGACCGTGCGCGAGGAAGGGCTGACCCCGGACGAGTTCGCGAGCATGCAGGCACTGACGGCGCTTGCCGTGCGCGTGCTCGAAGGCCGTCGGCGTGATGCCCGTTTCGCCGACTATCTGGAGATCGCTTCAGACTGGATCTGGGAGCAGGATGCCGATTTCCGCTTTACCTACCTGTCCTCCAGCGCCCGCGACAATGGCATCGTCATCGACCGTTTCCTCGGCAAGACCCGCTGGGAGGCAGAGAGCGGCAATGGCGAGAGCGCAGCTTTCTGGGAAGCTCATCACGAGCTTCTGAAGGCTCACAAATCGTTCCGCGATCTGCGCTTCCGCTGGTTTTCCGGCGATCAGGAGCGCATCTATTCAATCAGCGGACGGCCGGTCTTCGCGCATGACGGCGGCTTTCTCGGCTACCGCGGCACGGCGCGAAACGTCACCGAGATCGAGCAGGTGCACCGCGAGATCGAGCATATGGCGCGGCACGACCCGCTGACGGGCCTGGTCAACCGCTCGACCTTCGAAAACCGTGTCACCGACGCGTTCCGCTGCTGGCAGGAAACGGGCGCGGAGGCAACGCTGTTCCTGCTCGATATCGACCATTTCAAGCTCGTCAACGACACCTTTGGCCATTCCAGCGGCGACGCGCTGCTGATGGAGGTGGCGGACCGGCTGGCCGCCAGCGTCGGTCCGAAGGCAACCGTTGCCCGGCTTGGTGGCGACGAATTCGCAGTCCTGGAGCCGGACCTTTCGCGCGACGGTGCCATCGCGGAATATGCCGCGGCCCTTGCCCAGGCGATCGGCCGCCCCATTCCGACCGGCCGCGAGAGCGTCGAATGCGGCTGCAGCCTCGGCATTGCCGTCCTGCCCGATCACGGCGGCTCCTTCAGCCAGTTGATGGGCAACGCCGATCTCGCGCTCTACGAGGCAAAGTCGAAGGGCCGCGGCCGTTTCATGATCTTCGACGCGGCGATGCGCCGCGACGCGGATCATCGCAACACCCTGGCGCGTGAGCTGACCGAAGCAGTGGACGGCAAGCAATTCCATCTCGACTATCAGCCGGTGGTCCGTATCACCGACGAGGTCGTGATCGGCGCCGAGGCGCTGATCCGCTGGGATCATCCCGACCGGGGCTGCCTGCAGCCCGGCGCATTTATCGGCGCGCTCGACGGCAGCCGCCATGCCGCCGATGTGGGCTACTGGGTGCTGGAGGAGGCTTGCCGCACCGCGCGGCCCTGGGCGCTGGTCGCGCCAAACGGCTTCCGCCTTTCGGTCAACCTGTTCTCCGGCCAGTTGCGCGACACGCGGCTGGTCAACCGGGTGCGCTCCATTCTCGAGAGCACCGGCTTCGACGGACGCGACCTCGATCTGGAGATCACCGAAAACATCCTGCTCACGCCGAGCGCCGATCTCGTGGAGACGTTGACCAAGCTGAAGCGGCTCGGCATCTCGATCGTGCTCGACGACTTCGGCACCGGTTACGGATCGCTCAATCACCTGCTGCAGTTCCCGATCGACCGGATCAAGGTCGACCGGCAATTCGTCCGCGGCCTGGGCGAGCGCGTCGACTACAACACCGTGACCCATGCAGTTGTGAAGCTCGCCGTCGATCTTGGCCTGAAGGTAACGGCCGAAGGGATCGAGACCGAGGAGCAGAAGAACTTCCTCGCCCAGATCGGCTGCAGCGACCTGCAGGGTTTCCATTTCTCCCGCCCGGTCGCGGCGAACAGCATTCCGCGCCTGATCGAGGCCGGCTCCTTCTCCCGAAGGCAAGACGACGGGCCCGACCCCGCGCTCGCGCCGGCGCAGGCGCTGCGACATGAACCGCAGAGCGACGACGCGCTGAAGGTCGGCGCCGCCTGATCCGGCAGGCCGCATCGCCGGGCCATCATTGAGCCCTTTTGTGAAAGCAGCTATAGACCGGTCAAGCGCCTGTGCGCGGCCCGCGAAACAGTCCGAGAGCTCCCTCCCGACATGACAGACACCGCTCCGATCAATCCCGCCAAGGTGATTTCCACGGCTCTGCCGCACATGCTGCGCTACGACGACCAGGTCGTGGTGGTGAAGTATGGCGGCCATGCAATGGGCGACCCGGCGCTGGGCAACGCCTTTGCCCGGGACATCACCCTGCTGCGCCTGGCCGGCGTGCTGCCGGTGGTGGTGCATGGCGGCGGCCCCCAGATCGGCTCCATGCTCGACCGGCTCGGCATCAAGAGCGAGTTCAGGAACGGCCTGCGCGTCACCGACAAGGCGACGGTGGAGATCGTCGAGATGGTGCTGGCTGGCTCGATCAACAAGGAAATCGTCCACCTGATCAATGCCGAGGGCGGCAAGGCCGTGGGCCTGTGCGGCAAGGACGGCAACATGGTCACGGCGGAGAAGCTGCAGCGGCGGGTGCGCGATCCGAATTCCGCCATCGAGCAGGTTCTCGACCTCGGCTTCGTCGGCGAACCAGCATCGGTCAACCCCACCGTTTTGCGCCTGGTCATGAAGGAGGAGCTGATCCCGGTGGTCGCTCCGGTCGCACCGGGCGCCGACGGCGAGACCTACAACATCAATGCCGACACGTTCGCCGGCGCGATCGCCGGCGCGCTCGACGCCAAGCGGCTGCTGTTCCTCACGGACGTGCCGGGCGTGCTCGATGCCAATGGCAAGCTGATCAAGGAGCTGACCGTCAGCCAGGCTCGCGCGCTGATCGAGGACGGCACCATTTCGGGAGGCATGATCCCCAAGGTGGAAACCTGCATCGAGGCGCTGGAGCGCGGCGTCGAGGGCGTCGTCATCCTCAACGGCAAGGTGCCGCATGCGGTGCTGCTCGAGCTGTTCACCGACCAGGGCGCGGGGACGCTCCTGCGTCCATGACCCCCGACGAAAGGGAAGGCCTCCAGGCGCACGAGCAGGACCTGCGCGTCTTTACCGGCGTGGAGGCCTGGGTCTTCGACCTCGACAACACGCTCTACCCGCCAAGCTCCGACCTGTTCTCGCAGATCGACGTGCGCATTTCCGACTATATCGCCCGTCATCTGGGCCTTTCGGCGGAGGACGCGCGCCTGAAGCAGAAGGCGTTCTACCGGGACTACGGCACCACCTTGCGCGGGCTGATGATCGAGCACGACATCGAGCCGGACGCCTTTCTCGAATATGTCCACGACATCGACTATTCGCCGGTTGCACCGAACCCGGCACTCGGCCGCGCCATCGCCCGGCTGCCGGGCAGGAAGTACATCTTCACAAACGGCGACCGCCCGCATGCGGAACGCACGGCGGCGCGGCTGGGCATCGCCGAGCATTTCGACGATATTTTCGACATCGTCGCCGCCGGCCTGCTGCCGAAACCGAACCTGGAAACCTACAACCTGTTCATCGAGAAGACCGGCGTGTCACCGGTGCGCGCGGCCATGTTCGAGGACCTTTCCCGCAATCTCGCCGTTCCGCACGGGCTCGGCATGCGCTCGGTGCTTCTGGTGCCGGAAGGCACGCGCGCCGTCTTTCGCGAGGAATGGGAACTGGAAGGCCGCAATGCGCCGCATGTCGACTTCGTCACCGACGACCTCACCGGCTTCCTGAATGCTGTGCTCGGTGCCATCAACGCGTAGGCCAAGCAGAAGATGGGACTGAACCTGGTCCGGAGGCTCGGCCGGCCGGCGAACGCCGCCTCGCGCACCGAACGCCTGCTGCACAGGACGCTGCCGCTCGTCTACCGGCGTCTCGGCAAGGGCGTGCTGGCGCGGGCGGCGGTCGAATTCCTCGCCTTCGGCATCAAGCAGGCCTATGCCTGCATCTATGGCGCGCTGCTGCTGGCGCTGATCCTGGCGACCCGCTTCTGGTATCCCGACGGCATCGCCCTCGCCCGCTACGACTTTCTGTTCCTCGCCGCCCTCGCCATCCAGGCATGGTTGCTCGCCGCCCGTTTCGAAACGCTGGACGAGGCCAAGGTGATCCTGATCTTCCATGTGGTGGGGACCGCGATGGAAGTCTTCAAGACCGCCGCGGGCTCCTGGATCTATCCGGAGGAGAGCTTCTTCCGCATCGGCGGGGTGCCGCTCTTTTCCGGTTTCATGTATGCCGCGGTCGGCAGCTATCTCGCCCGCGTCTCCCGCATCTTCGACTTCGCCTATTCGCGCTACCCGCCGCTATGGACGACCTGGCTGCTGGCGCTGGCGATCTACGTGAACTTCTTCAGCCACCACTACACGCTCGATATCCGGCTTGCCCTGTTTGCCGCCCTCTTCCTGCTCTACGGGCGAACCTGGGTGCACTATTCCGTCTATCGCTACCGACACCGCATGCCGCTGGTGCTGGGCTTCTTCCTGGTGGCGCTGTTCATCTGGCTGGCCGAGAATATCGGCACCTTCGCGCGGGCCTGGCGCTATCCCGACCAGGCAAACGGCTGGACGCTGGTCTCCCTGGCCAAGCTCAACGCCTGGGTGCTG
Organism: Stappia sp.; assembly: GCF_965276915.1. Lineage (GTDB taxonomy): Bacteria > Pseudomonadota > Alphaproteobacteria > Rhizobiales > Stappiaceae > Stappia. The sequence goes on along the minus strand of NZ_OZ255709.1, from coordinate 1,534,878 downwards.
CTGATGATCATCTCTTTCGTGCTGGTAACGCTCGTCAACCGGCCGAGGACGGAAGGACAGGCCGCGGATCGGTAAAGGCGGAGAGTTCGGCGGCCAGGCATTCGATCAGCACGCGCACCCGGCAGGGCTGCACAACGCTTGGCGGATAGACGATCTGCAGCGCGGTGCGGCCGTGGGAATAGTCCTCGAGCAGTTCGACCAGGGCGCCGGTCGCAAGATCCTCTTCCACGTCGCGGATCGACTTGAGGGCGATGCCGTGCCCGTCCCGGCACCATTGCCGCACCAGCCCGCCGTCATTGGCGACGCGGCGGCCGCGTACGGCGACCTTGCGCGTCTTGCCGTCGATCAGGAACGGCCATTCCCGGTCGAGATTGCCGCCAAAGCGCATCAGAATGCAGTCGTGGCCGGAAAGATCGTCGGGATGCTCCGGCATGCCGTTCGCCTCAAGATAGGCGGGTGCCGCGCAGACGACACGCCGGTTTTCGCCCAGCGACCTTGACCGCAAGGCGCTGTCGGCAAGCAGCCCGTGCCGGATCGCCAGATCGAGGCCCTGGCCGGCGAGATCGAGATAGCCGTCGGTGAGATCGAGATCGACGCTCACGTCCGGATGCCGGGCGAGAAACGCATCGATGATCGGCACGACACGGCGGCGACCGAGGTCCTCCGGGGCGCTCATGCGGATCGGCCCGGAAATCCGCTCGGCGCCGTAGCGGATGCGGTCCTGCAGTTCCTCGGCCTCGGTCAGCAGCCGGCGCGCTCCCTCGACAAGCAGGGTGCCCTCGTCGGTCAGGCGCAGGCTGCGCGTCGTGCGCAGCAGCAAGGTCGCACCATAGTGGCGCTCAAGTGCTGCAAGCCGCTCGGAGACCGTGGCCGGCGACAGGCCGAAATCACGTCCTCCGGCGGCCAGTCCGCCCTTTTCGACGATGCGCAGGAAGAGAGCCAGAGTGTCGAGCATCATTGTTCGATATATCCGAATTATAATTTCGGAAATTAGCCGATTATCCGGATGATCCGCAACGCCTAAATCCTGATCGAACCACGCGGCCCACCCCGCCTCCCATTCGCCCAGGAGACCGCTTTTCATGACGACTTCCCTCTTCGATCCCGTGATGCTCGGCGACCTGTCGCTGCCGCATCGCGTCGCCATGGCGCCGATGACGCGCGCCCGCTCCACCCAGCCCGGCAACGTGCCCAACGAGATGATGGCCCGCTACTACGCCCAGCGCGCCGGCGCCGCCGCGATCATCACCGAGGCAACCCAGATCTCCCCGCAGGGCCAGGGCTACTCCTTCACCCCCGGCATCCACTCCGACGCGCAGGTCGCCGGCTGGCGAACCGTCACCGACGCGGTGCATGCGGCCGGTGGACGGATCGTGCTGCAGCTGTGGCATGTGGGCAGGATGAGCCACGCGATCTTCCACGAGGACGGACTGCCCGTGGCCCCGTCCGCGCTGGCGCCCGATGCCAAGGTCTGGATCGCCGACCCGGCGACCGGCGTGGCCGGCATGGCCGACTGCCCGGTGCCGCGCGCCCTGGCGACGGCGGAGATCGGCGGGATCCTCGAGGATTTCGCCAGGGCCGCCGCCAATGCGATGACCGCCGGCTTCGACGGCGTCGAGATACACGGCGCCAATGGCTATCTCATCGACCAGTTCCTGCGCCGCTCGTCGAACCGGCGCGACGACCGCTATGGCGGCCCCCGGGAAAACCGCATCCGCTTCCTGGTCGAGGTGGCGGAAGCCGTCGCCGCAGCCGCCGGGCCCGGCCGTACCGGCATCCGGCTGTCGCCCGTCATCACCCAGCGCGGCATGGTGGACGACAAGATCATGCCGACCATGCTGATGGCTGCACGCGAGCTCGATCGCATCGGCCTTGCCTATATCCATCTGGCGGAGGCCGACTGGGACGACGCCCCGGAAACGCCCGAGAGTTTCCGGCACGCGTTGAGGGCGGCGTTTTCCGGCCGCATCATCGTGGCCGGGAAATACGACAAGATGCGCGCCGACAGCATCCTGGCGCGCGGGCTCGCCGATGTCGTCGCGTTCGGGCGTCCGTTCATCGCCAATCCGGACCTGCCGCGCCGGCTCGCCGAAAACCTGCCACTCTCCGAGTTCGACCCCGTGTCGCTGTTTGGCGGTGACGCCCAGGGCTACTCGACCTATCCAGCCTGGGGAGAAGCGGCGTGAGCATGCCGCTGACGGCCGAAGAAGCGCGGGCCGGCCTTGCAAACGCGACCATCGGAACGGCCCTGGTGCTCGAGGATCGCGCGATGCGGGTGTGGCACCTGCGCCTCGCCCCGGGTGACACGCTTGCCGCCCACCGCCACGACCGTCCCTATTTCTGGACCGTCCTTAGCGACGGCCAGGGACGCTCGCGCCATGGCGACGGCCGCGTTGCCGACATCAGCTACCGTGCCGGCGACACGGGGCATTTCCCCGACCTCGGCCCGGACACGGCCTTCGTCCACGACCTGACCAATACCGGAGCGACGGAGCTTGTCTTCGTCACCGTCGAGTTCGATCTCCAATGACAAGGATGACAAGCATGAAAGCCGTCGGCTTCACCCGCTACCTGCCCATCGACGACCCGCAATCCCTGATCGATCTCGACCTGACGAACCCCGTCCCCGAAGGCCGCGACATTCTCGTTGCCGTCAGGGCCGTCGCCGTCAACCCGGTCGACACCAAGGTCCGCGCGCCCAAGAACGATGTCGAGACCGCGCCCCGCGTCATCGGCTACGACGCCAGCGGCGTGGTCGAGGCGATCGGTCCCGACGTCACGCTCTTCAGGCCGGGCGACGAGGTCTATTATGCCGGAGACATCACCCGCCCCGGCACCAACCAGGAATTCCATCTGGTCGACGAGCGCATCGTCGGGCGCAAGCCGGCAAGCCTCTCCTTTGCCGAGGCAGCCGCCCTGCCGCTGACGACGATCACCGCCTATGAATCGCTGTTCCACCGGCTCGGCCTCGACCGGGACGGAGCGGATGCCGGCCGCTCGATCCTGATCATCGGCGGGGCGGGCGGTGTCGGCTCGATCGGCATCCAGCTGGCCAAACGTGCCGGGCTCACCGTGATCGCCACCGCCTCGCGACCGGAGACGGTTTCGTGGGTGCGTGAACTGGGTGCAGATCATGTCGTGAACCACCGTGAACCGCTCGTTCCGCAGGTGCGCGCGCTCGGGATCGAGCATGTCGACCATGTGGCGATCTTCAACGACATGCGGCACTGGAACGACGCGGCCGAACTGATCCGGCCGCAGGGCTCGATCGTGACGATCGACGACACCGACCTGCCGATGCCGATGGGGCAGATGAAGACCAAGGCGGCGAGCCTGCACTGGGAGATGATGTTCACCCGGGCGATGTTCAAAACGCCGGACATGATCGAACAACACCGGTTGCTCGGCTTCGTCGCCGACGAGGTCGATGCAGGCCGGCTGCGCAGTACGCTCGCCGAGACGCTGTCACCGGTCAACGCCGCCAACCTGCGCGAAGCGCACCGGCGCATCGAGGCCGGGACCGCGCGCGGCAAGATTGTCATCGAAGGGTTCTGAACCACGACAACCGCAGATGCGGGACGGGAGACCGAAACGACGACAGGGTCCGTATCGCCACGGACCCGGCGTCGACGCGATGGACAGGGAGGCTGGCGTGACGTAAGCCACGCCAGCCTCCTTATTCTTGCCCTCGCGCCGACGGAACCGACAATGTCGCACTGCTCCCTTTGCCACGCCGATGGCGCCACCCCCTATGAAGTCGCACCGAGGGCGGACAGCGCTCCGGTCTGCGCCACATGCCGGCAGGGACTGGAAGAAGGCCTGGCGAGCGGGCTGGAGGACAGCCCCCACTGGCAATGCCTCAACGAGGCGATCTGGAGCCCGGAACCGGCCGTGCAGGTGCTCGCCTGGCGCCTGCTCAAGGCCTTGCCGGAAGCCGTCTGGGCCCGCGACGTTCTGGAGCTTGCCTATCTGGAACCGGACGTCCTCGACTGGGCACAGCAGGGAGCCGGCGGTGGCGACACGGACGCGGTCGTCCATGTCGACTGCAATGGTACGGTGCTTGCCACCGGCGATACCGTGACCCTGATCAAGGACCTTCCCGTCAAGGGAGCGGGCTTCACCGCCAAGCGGGGAACAGCGGTGCGCAAGATCGCGCTCGTTCCCGACAACGCGGCGCAGCTCGAAGGCCGCGTCGAGGGACAGCGCATCGTCATTCTCTGCCAGTTCGTGAAAAAGGCCTGATGCGCAAGGGGCGGAACGCGCCGCCCCCCTCACACGCCCAGAAGCAGCACCACGATGCCGGCGACGATCAACATTGCGCCGGCCGCCTCGACCGTGCGGACACGCTCGCGGAAGATGAGCCAGGAGACGACGAAGGTGAAGACCAGCTCGATCTGGGCGAGCGCGCGCACATAGGCGACCTGCTGCAGCGTCATCGCCGTGAACCAGCCGGCCGAACCGGCGACACCCGACAGGCCGACCCAGATCGCGGTACGCCAGCTTGCGATGCTCGCGACCAGTTGGCCCGGCTCGCGCCAGACCATCCACAAACCCATGGCGATCGTCTGGAAGACGGTGACATAGGCGAGCGTGAAACCGGCCTGCATGAGGAAATTCGGTCCGCCCAAGGAGAGCGAGGCACCGCGCACGCAGACCGCCGATACGCCGAACAACGCCGCCGAGGCAAGACCGATCAGTGCCGCCCGTCCGGCGAGCGCGGCGAAGACGCTCTTCAGCCCGACACGCTGGCCGGCGAGCGAAATCATCACGACGCCGGCAACGCCGATGGCGATCGCGAAAGCGGCAATCGCGGTCACCGTCTCCCCGAGAAAGACCAGACCGAACACGGCCGCCTGCACGGGTTCGGTTTTCGAATAGGCCGTGCCGACCACGAAGTTGCGATAGCTGAAGAGATGCACCAGCAGAAAGGTGGCCGCGATCTGCGCAAGCCCGCCCACCGCGCCGATGAGCCAGAAATCCGTCCCAGGCGAAGGCAGCGGATAATCGAAGCCGTAGCGCAGGATCGCCAGGTAGGCGAGCGCGAAGGGAAAGCCGTAGCCGAAACGCACGAATGTGGCGCCGGTCGTGCCGAGCCGGCCCCTCAGGTGCTTCTGAAGGGCGGAGCGTGCATTCTGGCAAAAGGCGGCAAAAATCGTGATGGGGATCCAGAGTTCCATGGCATCCGCACATACAGCAAGGGCAGCGGTGGGGGTAGCGCGAAAACGCGATGGCCGCCATTCGGCAACCCGCAGGGCACATCCCGCACGACCGGCGCGCCCGGACGCATGATGACGACCCGGTGGAGCGAAGGCCGGCGCCCCCTTGAAAAGAAACCGAACAGTTGGCATCTTTATAGGAATGTTTCCCCTAATCGAGACGCTGTCATGAACCCGGTCCTGATCGCCTATGCCTCGCTTGCCCTCGCCATCGTCTGCGAGGTGACAGGCTCGTCCCTGTTGCAGAAGACAGAGCAGTTCTCGCGGCTCGTTCCCACGCTTGCCACGGGTCTTTGCTTCGTCGCGGCGCTGTTCTTCCTGTCGCAGGCGCTGAAGGTCATTCCGCTCGGCATCGCCTATGCCATCTGGGCCGGGGTCGGCATCGTGCTGACGGCGATCATCGGCGTCGTCGTGTTCCGCTTCACCCTCGACGCGGCGGCACTGATCGGCATGGCGCTGATCGTTGCCGGGGTCGTCGTCATCAATGTCTTCTCCCGCAGCGCCGTGCACTGAGATGGAGAACCCCTACGCCCGCAAGAAGCAGCCCGAGGCCGTTCGCCGCGCCCTTCTGGACCGCGCGGCGGAACTCGCCGTGGCGCAAGGGCTTGCCGCTGTCACGGTCCAGGCCGTCGCCGATGCGGCGGGTGTCACCAAGGGTGGCTTCATGCATCATTTCCCCAGCAAGCAGGCGCTGATCGACGCCGTGTTCCAGGAGCTTCTCGACGCGCTCGACCGGGATCTCGACGCGCGGATCGCGGCGGATCCCGACGCCCGTCCCGAAACCCCTTCCAAAGCCTGGGGCATCTTCACCCGCGCCTATCTGGATGCGGTTCTCGATATGGTCCCGGGCACGGGCGGGGGGCCGTGGGCAGCGCTTTACGTCTCCATGCTCGCCGACCCGGACCTGCGGGCCTTGTGGGCAGGCTGGTACGAGGCCCGCCTCGAACGGCACCGGGCCACCGACGACGACGTGCGGCTCGCGGCCGTGCGCACCGCTGCCGACGGCATCTGGCTTGCCGACCTGACCGGCATCACGATCAAGGGGCGCACCGACCTGCACGCGCTCCTTCGCGACATGACACGTCGCCATCCCTGAGACCCACCTCGTCATGCGTCCTGCCCGGCGCCGGGGACAAGGCCTGCCCGGCCTTGACTTCGCATCGCCACGGGTCTTAGGTCCGCGCACAGAATTCCCGCCACGATCCCCGAGACTTGCTGGAGACCCGCGCGCATGAACCACGCCCATACCGACACGGCGAAGCTCGCCGCCATCATCGACGCCGCCTTCGAGGACCGCGCCAACATCGATACGCGCACCACGGGCGAGATCCGGGACGCGGTCAATGCAGCGCTCGACCTGATGGACCGGGGGCACGCGCGGGTGGCGGAAAAGACCGATGGCGACTGGCAGGTGAACCAGTGGCTGAAGAAGGCGGTGCTGCTCTCCTTCCGGCTCAATCCGATGGAGGTCATCAAGGGCGGCCCGGGCGACGCTGCTTGGTGGGACAAGGTACCGTCGAAGTTCGACGGATGGCGTGGCGTCGACTTCGAGGAAGCCGGCTTTCGCGCCGTACCGGGCGCCATCGTCCGTCGCTCGGCCCATATTGCCCGGAACGTCGTGCTGATGCCCTCCTTCGTCAATCTCGGCGCGCATGTCGGCGAAGGCACGATGGTCGACACCTGGGCCACCGTCGGCTCCTGCGCCCAGATCGGCAAGAACGTCCACCTGTCGGGCGGCGTCGGCATCGGCGGCGTGCTTGAGCCGCTGCAGGCCGGCCCGGTGATCATCGAGGACAATTGCTTCATCGGCGCGCGTTCGGAAGTCGTCGAGGGCTGTATCGTGCGCGAGGGCGCAGTGCTCGGCATGGGCGTGTTCATCGGCCAGTCTACCAAGATCGTCGACCGCGCCACGGGCGAGGTCTTCTATGGCGAGGTGCCGTCCTACTCGGTGGTCGTCGCCGGCACGATGCCGGGCAAGCCGATGCCGAACGGCGAGCCGGGCCCGAACCTCTATTGCGCCGTCATCGTCAAGCGCGTCGACGAGAAGACCCGTTCCAAGACCTCGATCAACGAGTTGCTGCGCGACTGATCACGGAAGAGCGCGGGGCAGTGTGTCCCTGCGCTGCCATGCCACGCCTTCAAAATGCCGGGACACGCACCAGATAGGGTGGGCAGGCATTCGCCCGGCAAGGAGAGACATGACCGCCCCCGTTCCCCATCCCGGTCCGCTCGGGCCACTCTGGCTGCTGTTCAGCCCGATCGGACGCGTCTCGCGCGAGCCCTACTGGCTGGCGCTGGCGCTGACCTGGGCGCTGTTCATGATCCCCGTTGCCGTCTGGGCGCGCACCGTCGAGGTCGTCGAGGGCCGGGACATGGCGAGCTATCTCGGCGATTTCATCAACGCCAACCCGCTGATGCCATTCATGCTGATCGCATTCCAGTGGGTGGAACTGGCGCTGGTGATCAAACGGTTGCAGGACCGTGGTCTGAGCGGGTTGCTCGCGATCCTTGTGTTCATGCCCTATCTCAACATCCTCTTTGTCATCGGCCTCGGCTTCATGCCGGGAACGCCCGGCCCGAACGCCTACGGCCCCTGGGCCAACGGCCGCTGGGCGCGACCGAAATAAACCATATGCCCCCCTGCCCGCGCCGCAGCGGCGCCTTCCTTCCGGACTTGCCCGCATGACCGACCAGACGCTGTCTCCCGCCGCCGAACTTGCCCGCGCCCTGCTGCGCTGCCCTTCCGTGACGCCGGAGGAGGGCGGCGCGCTGGCACTGCTTGCGGCACGGCTTGAGGCGGCGGGCTTTGCCGTCGAGCGCATGGTGTTTTCCGCGCCCGGCACGCCCGATATCGAGAACCTCTTCGCCACCATCGGCGACAAGGGACCGAGCCTTGCCTTCGCCGGGCATACCGACGTTGTGCCGGCCGGCGATCTCAACGCCTGGCGGCACGCCCCCTTCGCCGGCACGATCGAGGACGGCGTCCTGTTCGGCCGCGGTGCGGTCGACATGAAGGGCGGCATCGCGGCCTTCGCCGCCGCGGCCCTCGCCCACATACGCGAACGGGGCGACGGGCTTCATGGCCGCATCTCCTTTCTGATCACCGGCGACGAGGAAGGCCCGGCCATCAACGGCACGGTCAAGCTGCTCGACTGGGCGGCGGAACGCGGCCACCGTTTCGACGCCTGCATCGTCGGAGAACCCACCAATCCGGAGAGGCTCGGCGACGCGATCAAGGTCGGCCGGCGCGGTTCGCTGTCCGGCATCGTCACCGTCACCGGCGTGCAGGGCCATGTCGCCTATCCGCATCTGGCGAAGAACCCGCTCTCCGATCTCTTGCGCCTCGCCGCCGCGCTCGACCGGATCGAGCTGGACACCGGCAACGAGCGGTTCCAGCCTTCGAACCTCGAGATCACTTCCATCGACGTCGGCAACACCGCCTTCAACGTCATCCCGCGCAAGGTGGAGGCGAAGTTCAACGTGCGCTTCAACGACACCTGGTCAGTGGAGAGTCTCAAATCGCGCCTGCGCGCCGAACTGGGCGGCGTCAACGAGCTCGCCTGCGAGTGGGCGCTCGACTTCACCGACGATGCCAGCGACAGTTTTCTCACCCATGACACGGCGTTGATCGAGGCGCTTGCCGACGCGATCGAGGCGGAAACCGGCCACCGGCCGGAGCTGTCCACCGGCGGCGGCACGTCGGATGCCCGCTTCATCAAGAATTTCTGCCCCGTGGTCGAGTTCGGTCTTGTCGGCCAGACAATGCACCAGGTCGACGAGCGGGTCGCCATCGCCGATCTCGACCGGCTCACCGCGATCTACAAGCGCTTCCTCGACGACTACCTGCGCGCGGGCTGACGCACGTTGTCCGCGTGTCGCCCTCGTAGCATTGCGAAGGTGACGGCCCCTTCCGGATGTTGTTTCACTGACGGGAAACAATCGACGTGGAGGAGAGGCCGATGACAGGCGAAACGGAGACAGGGCAGCCCGGCATCGAACCGCAACGCCGGCCCGACCCGACGCGGGTGAACCCCATCGGCTTCGATGCCATCGTCGACGCGCTCGGCGCCGGGCTGCGCGATTTCCGTGCCGCTCCCCGCTTCGGCCTGTTTTTCGGCGGCGTCTACGCGGCCGGCGGCATTCTCGTGCTGCTGACGGCTTCCGCCTTCCACATGAGCTATCTCAGCTATCCGCTCGCGATCGCTTTCGGTCTGGCCGGTCCCTTCGTCGCCGTCGGCCTCTACGAGGTCAGCCGCCGCCTGGAAACCGGCGAACCGCTCAAGTGGGGCGGCGTGCTCGGCGTCGTCTGGGAGCAGCGTCGGCGCGAGATCGCCTGGATGGCCTTCGTCGTGCTGTTTGTCCAGATCATGTGGATGTACCAGGTGCGGCTGCTGCTCGCCCTGTTCCTCGGCTTCAAGTCCTTCGCCTCGTTCGGCGCCTTCGCCGAGGTGGTGGTGACCACGCCGGAAGGGCTGATGTTTCTCTTCATCGGCAATGTCGTCGGTGCCGTCCTGTCGGTGATCCTGTTCTCGCTGACCGTGGTGTCGTTCCCGATGCTGCTCGACCGGGACGTCGACTTCATCACCGCGATGATCACCAGTGTGCGCTCGGTGGTGACCAGCCCGAGGCCGATGATCGGCTGGGCCATCCTCGTCACCGCGACGCTGGTCGTGTCGATGCTGCCGCTGTTCATCGGGCTGGTCGTCGCGCTGCCGGTGCTCGGCCACACGACCTGGCATCTCTATCGCAAACTGGTGCCTCCGGCGGACGAGCAGACGGCGGAAGATCAGCTCTCCTGAGCAGATCCCGTTTCCGCGAGATAGGCGGCAAGCGAGGCCCGGTCTTCCTCGGCGGATCGATAGTCGACCTGCGTCAGGTAGAGCCCGTCAGGCGGAGCCACGGGCCCGCAGGCCTCGCGGTCGCGCGCGGCAAGCGCCCGCGCCACGTCGACCGGTCCCCAGCGCCCCTCGCCGACCAACCGCAAGGTGCCGACCATCGAGCGGACCTGGTTGTGAAGGAAGGAGCGCGAGGAACACTCGGCGATGACGCTCTCGCCTTCGCGGCGCACCGAAAAGGCCTCAAGCGTCTTCCACGGGCTCTTCGCCTGGCAGCGCGAGTGGCGAAATGTCGTAAAGTCGTGATGACCGACAAAAACCTGCGACGCCGCATGCATCGCATCGGCATCGAGCGGCTTCTTCACATGCCAGGCAAGGCCGAGATCATGGGTGAGCGGCGCCACCCTGTTGACGATGCGAAAGCGGTAATGCCGACGGATCGCCGAAAAGCGCGCGTCGAAACCCTCGTGCATCACCTCGCAGGCGCGGATCGCGACCGGATCGGGCTGGCAATGGAAGTTCAGCGCGCCCAGCACCGTCGCCGCGGGCCAGTCGCGCTCAAGATCGAGATGGGCCACCTGTCCTGTCGCATGCACTCCGGAATCGGTGCGTCCGGCACCGCCGATGGTCACCCTCTCGCCGGAAAACGCCATCACCGCGCGCTCGATCACCGCCTGGACCGAGGGGCCGTTGTCCTGGCGCTGCCAGCCGACGAAGGGCCGGCCGTCATAGTCAACCGTGAGCTTGTAGCGGGGCATGGCGAGGCGACGTTCCGTTCTACTCGAATACCTGGAAGGGCGTGGCGAACGTCACCTCGATGGGAAGCGCGGCGGCGACCTCGTCCCTGAGCGCCAGCGCCTGGAACGCGGCCCCCGCATAGGGACCCGCGACCTTTTGCGCAAGCTTCGGGTCGAAGCCGAAGCGCGGATAGTAGTCGGGATGGCCGAGCACCAGGACGAGATCCTCGTCCTGCTCGCGCAAGGATTCCAGCCCGGCACGGATCAGCGCCGAACCGACACCGCCACGCTGGCGGTCAGGGCTAACGGAGATCGGCGCCAGGCAGGTAATGGCAAGGCGATGGCCGGCTCCGGCCCCGGTCACGCGGGAGAAGGCGACATGACCGACAATGCGCCCGTCGCGGTCGACCGCCACCCGCTCCAGCACCAGCGCGCCACAGGAGCGAAGCTCGCGAACAAGGCGCGCCTCCGCCTCGTCGCCGAAGGCCGTGGCGGTGACGAGGGAGATGTCCGCCTCGTCGGCTGGCGTCGCCGGGCGGATATCGGGTTCAAGCGCGGGATGGGTCATGTCGGGGCATTCCGTTTGCGGTATGGCTACAGCGGTTGCTTTGGGTTTTCGGTCCGTCGGTCCATCATAGACCGCCGGCCACCGGCTTGGCGACGCCATGTCGGCCGGGATCAGGACAGGCTGGTGCCGACAGCGAGCTGGGCACCGCGCTGGAACTCGGCCGCCGGCATCGCCTTCTTGCCGGCACGCTGCAACTGCACGAGCCGCAACGCACCGCCATCGCCACAAGCGACCAGCAACCCGTCCGCCGCATCCGCGTCGAGCAGCGTGCCGGGCGCGGCCGCGGCCATGACATCGGTACGGGAACTGCGCAGGATCTTGACCCGCTCGGTGCGGCCGCCGATCGCGATCTCGCACCAGGCTCCGGGAAACGGCGACAGGCCGCGAACATGATCATGCACCTCGCGCGCCGGTCGCGACCAGTCGATCCGGGTCTCGGCCTTGTCGAGCTTGCGCGCATAGGTCACGCCCTCCTGCGCCTGCGGCGTTGCCGTCAGGCCGCCGCGCGGCAGGGCGGCCAGCGCGCGCACCATCAGGTCGGCGCCAAGCACCGACAGCCGGTCATGCAGCTCGCCCGCTGTCATCGCCTCGTCGATGACGACCTTTTCCGCCATGTAGACGGGACCGGTGTCGAGACCGGCCTCCATCCGCATCACCTCGATGCCGGTCTCCGCATCGCCGGCCATGATCGCCCGGTTGATCGGCGCGGCTCCGCGCCAGCGGGGCAGCAGCGAGGCATGCAGGTTGAGGCAGCCATGCACCGGAATGTCGAGCACGGCCTGCGGCAGCAGCAGCCCGTAGGCGACCACGACGGCGACATCAGGGGCAAGGTCGGCGAGTGCGGCGCGCTCCCCCTCGCCTTTCAGCGAGGCAGGTGCGCGCACCTCGATGCCAAGCGTCTCGGCCGCGTCGTGAACGGGAGAGCGCCGCTCGTCCATGCCGCGGCCGGCCTTGCGCGGCGGCTGGGTGTAGCAGGCGACGACGTCGTGCCCCTGTCCGACGATCTCCATCAGCGTGGGCACGGAGAACTCCGGCGTTCCCATGAAGACGATACGCAGGCTCATGGTTTGTCCTTCAGTTGCCGGTCGCTTTGTTGACATTGCCGCATCACGCCAGCCCCGGTAGCAGGACCTTGAGGCTCGTCACCATCATCTCCATGGCGATAGCCGCCAGAAGCATGCCCATCAACCGGCTCATGATGCTGACCGCGGTGCGACCGAGCAGGCGCGACAACAGGGGGCCCGCGAGAAACGTCACCCCGAGCAGGGTCACGATGGCGGCGAGCGCGGCGACCAGCGCGATCTCCTGCCCGGCGCCCGTCGCCTGCTCGCGGAAGATGACGATGGTGGAAATCGATCCGGGGCCAAGCAGCATCGGCACGGCAAGCGGGTAGATGCCCGGGTTGTCCACCGTCCGGTGATGTTGCTTTTCCGCCTCGGAGCCGGCATGGGCCGCGCTTTCCCCGCCATGCAGCATGGAGAGCGCAATGAACAGGATCAGCAATCCCCCGGCAAGGCGGAACCCGTCGATGCTGATGCCGAACAGCGCCAGGATCGCCTCGCCGCCCACAAAGACGACCACCGCGCCGACGCAGAGCGCGACGACCGCCGTCAGCGCCACCGCCCTCTTGCCGGTCGCGTCCCGGTCGCCGGTCAGCGCGAGGAAGACGGGCAGGTTGGCGATCGGGCTCATGATCGCAAACAGTGCGGCGAAAACCTTGAGGAAAAAGGCAATGTCCATGCGTCTCGCTCCCGTCCGCAGGTTGGCTCGACGTCAGGCCTTCTCCGACTGGCGCGCCTGCTTCTGGAACTTGCGCAAGACCCGGCCGCGTTTCAGCCGGGAAATATGGTCGATGAAGAGCACGCCGTTCAGGTGATCGATCTCGTGCTGCAGGCAGGTGGAAAGAAGGCCCTCGGCCTCGATCTCGCGCTCGGCGCCGTCCCTGTCGAGAAAGCGCAGACCGATCTTCTCCGGACGCTCGACATCCTCGTAATATTCGGGGATCGACAGGCAGCCTTCCTGGTAGACGGAGTGCTCCTCCGATGCCCAGACGATTTCCGGATTGATCACCACCAGCGGCGCGGGCTCCTCGCCCTCGCGGGCGACATCAAGCACCAGCATGCGGCTCGGCACGCCGATCTGGATCGCGGCAAGCCCGATGCCCGGCGCGGCATACATCGTGTCCAGCATGTCGTCGGCAAGCTGGCGCACGGCATCGTCGACCCGTGCCACAGGTTCGCTCACCAGGCGCAGCTTGGGGTCGGGCAGGATCAGGATGTCACGCTTCGTCATGAGGCTCAGATATTGGAGAACTCGGGCCGCGTCAACGCAGGCGTGCCCGCTTGCGACAGTGCGGTGCATGTCGCAAGGCAACCGGCGTCGCCATTTCGCGCTTCGCTCAAATGTTCTATCTTTGTTTCCATGAATGCGATTCTGTTCGACTTGGCCGGACGTCCGGTGACGCTTGGGGAAGGCGTGGCGGCCTTTGGCGCCCTTGCGCTGTTGCTGTTCCTCGCCAGCGTGCTGGGAGCAGCGCGGCAGGCGCGCGCGCGGCGGCTTGCCGAGTGGCGAGCCGAAAAACAGGCACACGAACTGGAAGCCCGGATCTCCGACCTGCTCAAGGTCCAGTCGGAGATGACCGGCCGGATGCAGACCATGGCCGAGGTTTTCGGCACAAGGCAGGGCGACCTGATGCGTGCCGTCAACGACCGGATCGACGGAATGAGCCACAAGCTCGGCCAGTCGATGGCCGACACGACCAAGCGCACCCATGACGGATTGCGGCACCTGCACGAACGGCTGGCGGTCATCGACCGGGCGCAGGTCACGATCCGCGACCTTTCCGGACAGGTCAGCGCGCTGCAGGCGATCCTTTCCAACAAGCAGACGCGCGGCGCCTTCGGCCAGGGGCGGATGGAGGCGATCATCCAGGACGCCCTCGCGCCGGGCGGCTACAGCTTCCAGGCAACGCTTTCCACCGGCGCCCGGCCCGACTGCCTGATCCGTCTGCCAAACGGCGCAGCGCCGCTCGTCATCGACGCCAAGTTTCCTCTGGAGGCGCATAATGAGCTGCGTGCCGCGCAGGACCCGGAAGCGCTGAAACAGGCCAGCGCCCGGTTTCGCCGCGATATCGGCAAACATCTCACTGATATCAAGGAGCGCTACCTGATCCCCGGGGAGACCCAGGACACCGGTTTCATGTTCGTGCCGTCGGAAAGCGTCTTCGCCGAAATCCACGAGCGGTTCGACGATCTCGTCCAGCGCGCCCACCGGTTGCGCGTCGTCATCGTGTCCCCGTCGCTGCTGCTTCTGTCAGTCCAGGTGGTGCAATCGGTGCTGCGCGACGCGCGGATGCGCGAGGAGGCGCACCGGATCCAGGCGGAGGTGGCGCATCTGGTCGCCGATGTCGACCGGCTGGACGAGCGCGTGCGCAAGCTGCAGCAGCATTTCGGCCAGGCAGGCCGCGACATCGAGCAGATCCTCATCTCGTCCGACAAGATCGGCAAACGCGGCCGCAGCATCGGCGAACTCGACCTCGCCCCGGCGCGCACGGACCCCGATGCCGATCGCACGGCCCCGGCAGGGAACAGGGAGGCCAACGGAACGGGCAACGGCAGCGTGCCCCGTCACGAGACGGGGGAGCCGGCCCGCGCCTTTCCCGCCGCGCATCGCACTGTGGCAGAAGACCCGGAGCGGTTCTGAGCTTGCCGGCCATTGCTGCCCGCGTGTTGCCGGTCAACTGACGATCTGGATGTCCACCGTCTTGCTGTCCGTGTCGGACAGCACTCTCACCTGCTTCGAAGTGCCAGCATAGTTTCGCTCCACATAGTGGAACTCCTTGTCGGTCAGCACCTGCGGGCAAAGACCGGGCCGCTCGCTGAGCGTCACCTTGACCCGATAGACCGGCGGATCCGACTTGTCGAAGCCGTCGAACTCGGCCAGCACCTCGTAACAGGGCGTCGGAGCGGTGACCTTGCCGGTCACATGCAGTGTCGGGGCACTGCCGGGCCCCGGCATTGCGTTCACCCAGGCCACCACATCCTTCACATCGCCAACTTTCATGACATCCCCTCCCCATGCCGGAGCACCGTGGAATGATGCATCCTGCGGCCGGCACACAATAAACGGTTACAATTTACCTATTCTAGATTGCATCAACTTCCCGCGCAATCCGCCGTCAACGTCGCCAGTCAACCCGGCATCTTTGCGTCGGCATGCGAAGGTCGGTATGACGGGCGAAACTCGATCGCATGACCACCGGGAGGATTGCCGCATGAGCCTGCTCGTCGCCGTCAAGGGCTGGGACCCAGCGCCATGGGCCACGCGCCTGTCAGTCCGCCTGCCCGGCCGCGACATCCGCACCTGGCCGGACGCGATCGGCGAGGCATCCGATATCCGCTACGCACTCGCCTGGAAGGCGCCGGCGGAGGCACTCAGCGCCTGCCCCAATCTCGAAGTGATCTTTTCGCTTGGCGCGGGCGTCGACCATTTGCTTGCCCAGCCCGGCCTGCCTTCCGTCCCCGTGGTGCGGGTCGTCGACCCGGACCTGACGGCGCGCATGGCCGAATGGGTGGTGCTGCAGGTGCTCCTGCACCATCGCCAGCACCTCGCCTACGCCGCCCAGCAGCGGGAGCGGGTCTGGCGCGACCTGCCTCAGCCGGCGGCGCGTAGCGTCCGTGTCGGCATCATGGGGCTCGGCGTTCTTGGCGAACGGGCCGCGCGCGCGGTCGCCGATCTCGGCTTCGACGTCGCCGGCTGGGCGCGCGGACGCAAGCAGATCGAAGGGATCGCCTGCTACGCCGGAGAGGAAGAGATGGACGCCTTCCTGCAGCGCACCGACATCCTGGTCAACCTGCTGCCGCTGACGCCGCAGACCACGGGTCTCGTCAACCGCCAGGTGCTGTCGAGGCTTGCCAGTGACGGCGCGCTCGGCGGCCCGGTCTTCGTCAACGCCGGACGCGGCGGCAGCCAGGTCGAGGAAGATCTCGTCGCAGCGCTTCGCGACGGCACGCTGAAGGCGGCGAGCCTCGATGTCTTCGAGACGGAACCGCTGCCGGCAACAAGCCCTTTCTGGCAAATGGAGAACGTCGTCGTGTCACCGCATGTGGCAGCCGACAGCGATCCGGAGGCCATCTCGGACTATGTCGCCGAGCAGATCCTTGCCTATGAGGCGACCGGCGTCTTGTGCAACAGGGTCGATCCGGGAACCGGCTACTAACCTGGAAAGCGCGAGCACGCGCGTTCAGCAATGGAAGCGGCGGGCCTGGGAGAACCAAAGGTCGACAGCGGCCTGAGCGGCCGCGCGCAGGCCGCGCGGTGTCTCGCATTTCTGGTAGACCGCATCGAACCAACCCCGGTCGTCATTGCCGACCGGGGTGTCCCGGGTCATGCCGATAAGCGGCAGGGTGGCGCTGTCATAGCGCTGCCGCAGCCGCCGCGCGAGGTCGCCGCCGCCCATGCCGGGCAGGTTCAGCGACGTCACGACGCAGTCGAAAGGCGGACCGCCCTCGCCGCCGGCGCCGCCGATCAGTTCAAGCGCGGTCTCCGCCGAGGCAACCCGCCGGACGCGAATGTTGCTGGTGACACTCTCGACCGCCTGACGAAATACGCGGGCGTCGTTGACGTTGTCCTCAACGTGAAGAAAAACGGCACGTGGAATGACATGAAGCATGATTTCGCGACTATCCGTATGGACAACAGCACAAGCAATCCATCGCGTTTTTCACAACGCAGATGGAGAACCGTGGTTGTTTGATTTCGAGCGGATTGCGCGCTTTCGGGCACCGTTGTCCGAACAGCCGGTCGATCCGTCACTGTCGCGCGGCAAAAGCGTCGCGCCAAGTCATCGCTTGTATATTACATGAAACGATTCACGACAAATGCGATCCCTGCATACCTGCTACGCTAGGGAAGTTTGAAATTCCACGGTAATTACGCATACTGCAAAGCAAGTAAATTCCCAAAACGCAGGTCTGCGGAAAATTTTCAGAAAATCAGAAAAGCCCGACACACCGGGGTCAGACCGGAGGGACCCTGCCCAGCCGGCGGCAGGCGGTCACGGCACCCCATTCGCTGGAGGCAATCCGCGCCACGGCGGTCGCCAGCGGCTCGCTCGCGACGCTCATGGTGAAGCCGTTGGCATGAAGCAATGTTTCGGCGTCGCGCAGGATGCCGACATGCCCTTTCCAGAAGACCAGGTCGCCGCGCCTCAGTTCCGGCAACCCACCGGACATGTCCAGGTCCGCCCCCGCCTCGCGCTCCTGCATGTCGCTGTCGCGCGGCACGACAATGCCGGCCTCGGCGGCGGCGAGCTGGACAAGAGCGGAACAGTCCAGGCCGAGTGTGGTGCGTCCGCCCCACAGATAGGGCGTGCCGAGCAGTTCCTCGGCCACCGAGACCCAGTCACCAACGAAGCTGCCGAACGGCAACAGGTGCCGCGCGACAACGGCACTTCCGTCGGCGAGCATGGCGTAGTCGAGCCCGCGTGTTTTTGCCGAGCCGACGACATTCACCTGCGCGCCGAGCGACAGCAGGCCAAGCGGAGGAGACTTCAGCTCGGCCCCGGGGTAGCGGTAGCTGCGCGGCACGCAGACCCGGTGGGTCGGGGCTACGCCCGGATCTCCCAGCGCCTCCGTCGGCAGATAGCCGACATACCCGTCCGTCGCCAGTTGCCCCCAGGACCAGCCATCGGCGCGCGTCTCGTAGACGTCGAAGCCCTCGCCGTGGAGCGCCTCGGTGTCGATGGAACGCGCCGCGTCGGGAACCGGTCGAAGCGCGACGCTGTCGGCCGCAATCCGCTTTGCCAGCGGATCCGCGAATCGCAAGGCGTCCACAACGCCGCGATAGCGGGTTGCGGCAAGGTCCGGGCGCACCGGGTGGAGGCGCCTGTCGAGAGAGGAAAAATCGGTACCGGCCATGTGTGTCTGCCCGCGGATCCTTCTGCGTGTCAGCGCGGCATCTCGGCCGCCTTGGCGACGATCGTATCGGCAATGTGTTCCAGGTAGAGCGCCCCTGCAACCGTACGGGTGACGACGACATTGCGCCGATCCGCCTCGTCGCGCCGCCGCGACAACAGTTTCATCGCGCCGAGCGTGTCGAGCGCACGGGTGATCACCGGTTTGGTGACATCGAGGCGCGAGGCAAGCCCGCGCACCGTGTGCGGCGGCGGCTCGAGGTAGACGGTCATGAGGATGGCCATCTGTCTTGAGGTGAGATCCTTGTCGCCGTCGGTCACCAGCGACATCGTCACGTCGTGCCAGAGCCGCAAAGCCTGCGACGGCCGTATGTCGACACCCATCCCCTCACCTTCACCTGAACGCGCGGCCCGCTGGCCGCTTCCGGTGCATCATGACCGGCAATTCATTTCGGTTCCGTTAGAAAAACGGCGAAACAATCCGGCAACGCAACGACATTCAGCGACCCGGGTAGCGACTGGCGAGAAGGTCGAACAAGGCGCGGGCACCCTGCGCCTCGCCGCCCTGGGGACGACCCGGGCGATCGGCCGGGTTCCATCCATAGATGTCGAAATGCACCCATATGGCCGCCTTCTCGACAAAGCGGGAGAGGAACAGCGCCGCGGTGATCGAGCCGGCGAACCCGGCGCCGCTGGTGTTGATGTGGTTGATATCGGCAATCCGGCTGTCGAGATAGCTCTCGTAGGGCCGCCACAAAGGCATCCGCCACAGAGGGTCGCGGGCGGTGTCCGCGTGGCGCGCCAGGTCCGCGGCAAAACCCTCGTCATCGGTGTAGAAGGGCGGCAGATCCGGCCCCAGCGCGACACGGGCCGCCCCCGTCAGGGTTGCCATGTCGATGACAAGGTCGGGCGCGTCCTCGTCGGCGAGCGCCAGCGCGTCGGCAAGGACGAGCCGGCCTTCCGCGTCGGTGTTGCCGATCTCCACGCTGATGCCCTTGCGGCTAGCGAGGACATCGCCGGGCCGGAAGGCGGAGCCGGAAATGGCGTTCTCCACGGCCGGAATGATCACCCTGAGGCGCACCGGCAGCCCGGCAGCCATGATCATGGAGGCCAGCGCCAGCACGCTTGCCGCCCCGCCCATGTCCTTCTTCATCAAGGCCATTCCGCTCGACGGCTTGATATCGAGGCCGCCTGTGTCGAAGACAACGCCCTTGCCGACCAGCGTCACCTTGGGGTGGGTCTCCTCGCCCCAGAGCGCATCGACAAGCCGGGGAGCGCGATCGCTTGCCCGTCCGACGGCGTGCACCATCGGGAAGCCTTCGTCGAGAAGCGCATCGCCCTCGATGACACGCACCCGGCCTCCGTGATCGGCAAAGAGCTTCAGTGCCGCATCGGCCAGTTCCGCCGGACCGAGATCGCTCGCCGGCGTGTTGACGAGGTCGCGCGCAAGGCCAACGCCGTTGAGAACATGCCCCAGCCTTTCCAGATCGACACCCTCGCCCACCATCAGGCGCGGCCGCGGCTTGTCGGCGGGTTTGCGGTAGCGCTCGAAACGGTAGGAGGAAAGAGCAAAGCCGAGTGCCGCGTCATGCTGGTCTTCCGGGGCGCAGACCAACCGGTAGTCGCCGCCAGGCAGCTTGCGGGCGAGATCGCCGAGGGCGAGCGGCGAGGCATCCTTCGCCACGCCGAAAAGCACCGCCAGCGGCACCCCTCCCGCGTCCGGCACGAGCAGCAGTTGACCGGAAGTCCCTTCGAAGCCGCTTGCCTCGGCATAAACGCGCGCCGCCTCGCCGAAAGAGGGCAGCAGGCCGGCCGCGCCCTCCTTGTCAACGGGATGGACGGGAATGGCCGTGGAAGCGGGATCGAAGGCAATCAGCGAGGAACGCATGGGCGGGCATCCTGACAAGGCGGGAGGGAACAAGGTGTTCCGTTTAAGCATGAAGGCGAGGGCGCGGCAATTGGCCCGCCCACCCGCGCGAGTGCCGTCATCCGTGTCTGCTTAACGAAGCATTAGGGTTAACGACGTATTGATGGGACAGCGCAATTTGCAAATCCCGTTTCGCGTTGAGGAGCCCGGCACCATGCCCGCCACGCGCCAAAGTTCGCGACGTCCCGTCGCCACCCGCCTGATGCTCGCGGCCTCTGTCGCCGCGCTTGTCGCCCTCACCGGCTGCGCATCCTCGAAGCGCAATGTCGGCACACACTCAAGCGCCACCCAGGGATATGCCGCACCCGGTTCCAGCACCGCGACCCAGGCTGTCGGCTACTGGGGCCAGGCCTATGAGCGGGCGCCGAAGGATCGCGAGAACATTCTCAACTACGCGGCCGCGTTGCGGCGCAACGGCCAGGTCGACCAGGCCGAGGCGGTGCTGCGCAAGGCGGTGATCGCCCATCAGAACGACCGCGACATCGCCGCTGCATACGGCAAGGTGCTGGCCATGAATGGCCGCCTTCCCGAGGCGCTGCAGGTCATCAACGGCGCGCAGACCCCGACCCGGCCCGACTGGCGGCTGATGTCGGCGGCGGCCGCAATCCACGACCAGATGGGTGAGACCAAGACGGCGCGCGAGTTGTACAATCAGGCCCTGAAAATCGCCCCCGGCGAACCGAGCCTGCTCAACAATCTCGCCATGTCGCACCTGCTCGCGGGCGAGGTGAAGGAAGCGGAGAAGATCCTGCAGGCTGCCTCCACCAGCCCCAAGGCGGACAGCCGGATCCGACAGAACCTTGCACTCGCCATCGGCCTGCAGGGCCGCTTCCAGGAAGCAGAGGACGTGGCCCGTTCGGAAATCGACCCGCAGCAGGCCAACCAGAACATCGCCTATCTGAAGTCGATGCTCGCGCAGCGCAACTCATGGGCGGAAATATCCGCCGCCGACAAGAAGAAGAAGCGCGGAGGCTGACCGGGCCGAAGCGAAGGACCTGCCCGGCGGCGCGTCGAGGCAGGAAAGACGACATGAACGCAAGAGGCCGCCGGGTTCCCCCGGCGGCCTCTTGCGTTCAGAATTTCATGCCTGGGCCGTGCTCGGGCCTGCCGGGACGTTCGGCCGGCCCCGCCGGTCTTCAGAAGGTGGCAATCGCCTGGATGATCGCCGGGCCGATGATAACGGCGAGCAGCACAGGCAGGAAGAAGACGATCATCGGCACTGTGAGCTTCGGCGGCAGTGCGGCGGCCTTCTTCTCGGCCGCCTGCATGCGCTGCATCCGGTTTTCATCGGCCATGACGCGTAGCGCGGTCGAAACGGGCGTGCCGTAGCGCTCGGCCTGAATCAGCGCGAGGCTGACGTTCTTCACGCCTTCCAGGCCCGTACGGTTGGCGATGTTCTCGAAGGCCATGCGACGATCGCCAAGATAGGAGAGCTCGGCGTTGGTCAGCGTCAGTTCCTCGGCCAGCGGTATCGACTGGATGCCGATCTCCTCGGACACCTTGCGGAAGGCAACCTCGACCGACAT
Organism: Stappia sp.; assembly: GCF_965276915.1. GTDB lineage: Bacteria > Pseudomonadota > Alphaproteobacteria > Rhizobiales > Stappiaceae > Stappia. The sequence continues at coordinate 1,513,156 of NZ_OZ255709.1, read as the reverse complement.
GCCCGATTCCACGCAGATCAGCATCAGGTCGAGCGCATCCGGCCAGGCACGGTTGATCGACACCTGACGCTTCTGGATCTTGTTCTTCAAGAAGAGATCGGGCGCGTAGAACCCGATGAAGGCCACCGCACAGGCAATGAAGATCTTGACCATCGCCGGCTGCTCGAGCTGCAGCACGGCGAAAACGTAGAACAGCGAGAAGAAGAACATGATGACCGGCATCACCATGCGGGCGAAGAGGTAGGTGTAGAGCGGCTTGGTGCCACGGTAGCCGGCCATGACCAGGCGCTTCTTCGTGCCTTCGTCGGACAGGAGGTTCTTCAGGTTGAGCCGGTCGACGATGCTCTGCATCTGCTTCTTCGGCTTGTTGCGCAGGGACATGCGCGCATTGTTCTTGTCGTCGACCATGCGGGCGCGCTCGCGGGCGCGCATCTGGTCGCGCTCCAGCGCCACGGACTTCATCCGTCCCTTCAGCTTGTCGCCTTCAAACAGCGGCACGACGATCGAGTAGAGCGTGCCGGCAATCGCCACCGTGGTCAGGACGGCAATGATCATCTGCTGCGAGAGAAGATTGGAGAAGTCGAAACCCATGGTCGTGGTCCGTCCGGTTGCGTGCCGCCCGCGCGATCAGAAATCGAAGTTGATCATCTTCTTCATGATGAACAGGCCGAGCATCATCCAGATCACGCTCGCGCCGACGATGATCTTGCCGGCCGGGTCGGTGAACAGAACCATCATGTAGGACGGGCTCAATACCGACAGCGCTCCGATCACGAGGAAGGGCAAGGACCCGATGATGGCGGCGGAGGACTTGGCCTCCTGGCTCATCGCCACGATCTTTCCCTTCATCGCCTTGCGCTCGCGCAGCACCTTCGACAGGTTGCCCAGCGCCTCGGACAGCGAGCCGCCCGATTGCGACTGGATCATGATGACGATGGCGAAGAAGTTCGCCTCGGCGACCGGCATGCGGGCCGGCAGCTTGGACACCGCTTCAGCCAGCGTGATGCCCATCGTCTGCGCCTCGACGATGCGCTTGAACTCCGTGCGGATCGGTTCGCGCGCCTCGGCCGAGACGATCTGGATGCACTCGCCCAGCGGCAGACCCGCCTTGGTGCCGCGCACGACGACGTCGACGGCGTTCGGCAACTCGTTGAGAAAGGCGTTGACGCGCTTCTTGCGACGGCGCGAGAGATAGAAGCGCGGCACGCCGAGCGCCCCGACAAAACCGAGCCCGGCCGTCAGGTACAGGGATCCGGTGGCGAACAAACCGACCAGGATCAGGACGACGGCACAGATACCGGAGAAGACGAAGAACGTCGTCCTGGACCAGCTCAGGCCGGCCTGGTCGATGCGTTCCTCGAGGCTGAGGCGTGCGGCTTTCTGCGCCTTCTTCTTCTCGCGGCTCTCGAATTCCTTGAGCTGGTCCTGCACCGACTTGCGCCGGCGGTCGCCATCCTTGGCGCGGCGGGCCGCATCGATGGTGGCACTGCGCGAGGAGACGGAGTGCATCCGCTTTTCGCGCGCCTTGCGACCGCTCAGGCTCGGTTCGAAGATCGCGTAGATGATGCCTCCGATGGAAAAGGCGGCCAGCAGCGCCACGGCGATGGTGGTGACCTGCGGGGTGAGGAACGCCTGAAGGTCAGCCACGATGGTCGTTCTCCACGACTTCGGCCGCGTCGAGGGCGGCGGCCAGGCGCTGCTCCTCGCCGAAATAGCGAGCCTTTTCCCAGAATTTCGGCCGGCCGATGCCGGTCGAACGATGGCGACCGATCAGCTTGCCGTTGGCATCCTCGCCAAGGACGTCATAGAGGAACACGTCCTGCGTGATGATGACGTCGCCTTCCATGCCCATCACCTCGGACACGTGGGTGATGCGGCGCGAGCCGTCGCGCAGGCGCTGCGCCTGGACGATGACGTCGATCGAGGAAACGATCATCTCGCGCAAGGTCTTGGAGGGCAGCGTGAAGCCACCCATTGTGATCATCGATTCCAGACGCGAGAGCGCCTCGCGCGGGCTGTTGGCGTGCAGCGTGCCCATCGAACCGTCATGGCCGGTGTTCATCGCCTGCAGCAGATCGAAGGCCTCGGGCCCGCGCACCTCGCCGACGATGATGCGCTCGGGACGCATGCGCAGGCAGTTCTTGACCAGGTCGCGCATGGTCACCTCGCCCTCGCCCTCAAGGTTGGGCGGGCGGGTTTCCAGGCGCACCACATGCGGCTGCTGCAGCTGCAGCTCGGCCGCGTCCTCGCAGGTGATGATGCGCTCGGTGGAGTCGATATAGGCCGTCAGGCAATTGAGCAGCGTCGTCTTGCCCGAACCGGTGCCGCCCGAGATCAGCACGTTGCATCGGCTGCGGCCGATGATCTCCAGCACGGTCGCCCCTTCGGGAGAAATCGAACTGTACTGGACAAGCTGCTTGAGCGTGAGCTTGTCCTTCTTGAATTTACGAATGGTGAGGGTCGGACCGTCGATCGCCAGCGGCGGGGCGATGACGTTGACGCGCGAACCGTCGGCGAGGCGGGCATCGCAAATCGGGCTCGATTCGTCGACGCGGCGGCCAACCTGGCTGACGATCCGCTGACAGATGTTCATCAGCTGCTTGTTGTCGCGGAAGCGGACGCCCGTCTGCTGCATCTTGCCCTCGGTCTCGATATAGACCGTGCTGGCGCCGTTCACCATGATGTCGGCGATGTCGTCGCGGGCAAGCAGCGGCTCCAGCGGACCGTAGCCGAGCACGTCGTTGCAGATGTCTTCCAGCAGGTCTTCCTGCTCGGAAATCGACATCACCACGTTCTTCAGCGCGATGATGTCGTTGACGACGTCGCGGATTTCCTCGCGCGCGTCCTCCGCCGACAGCCTCGTCAGCATGGACAGGTCGATCGCTTCGACCAGCGCGTTGAAGATCGAGGCCTTGGTCGCGTAATAGCCTTCCGAGCGGTTCGGTGCCTTGGGCTCCGGCGGCGGCGGGGGCGGAGGCGCCGCCTTTTTTACCGCCACCGCGGGTGCTGCAGGGGCCGGTTCGTCGCGCATCACGGGCGGCGCCGACGAGGCGGCCGGCGCCGGATCGGACACGGGGGGCGGAGGCGCGGGCGACAGCGGCGCGGCCCCCGGCGCGGGCGCCCTGGGCTGGGAAATCGGTGTTCCTGTTGTTGCGCCACGTCGACCGAACATAATCACCTGCTCTCAACTGCGTCTCGAAGACCGGATAGGGGGGCGGATCTAGCCGCCCGCGTTGCCCTTCTTCAGGAAACGGTTCATCAGCTTGCCAAGCGCAAGCCCCTTGGGCTTGGTCACCTCGCCCTTGCCGGTCACGACCTGCGAAATCTGGCCGAAGACATCGGACGTGGGGTGTTTCTCGTCCTGCTCGCCAATCATCTGGCCGTTGTTCGCGGCTGTTCCGAACAGCAGCGGGTCGAACGGGATCGCGGCAACCGCGACCAGCTCCAGCGCATCGGCGAATTCCGTCGCCTTGATCTCCGGGCGCTTGGGGACGTTCACCCGGTTGAGCACGAGGCGCGGCGCGGCGTCGTTGGGACGCAGCTGGCGCAGGGTGTCGATCATGTTCTTGGCGTTGCGCAGGTTGGCCAGATCCGGCTCGGCGACAATCACCACCTCGTCGACGGAAGCCAGCACGCGCCGAACCCAGCCCGACCATACATGCGGCAGATCGAGGATCACCGCCGGCGCACCCTGGCGCATCACGTCCAGCAACCCGTCGAAACTGGTTTCCCCGTGATCGTATGTGCGCTCGAGAGACGCCGGCGCCGCCAGCAGGCTGAGCCGCTCTGCGCATTTCGAGAGCAACCGGTCGAGCATGGTCTCGTCCAGACGCTCCGGCGAGGACACCGCCTCGAAGACGCCTTGCAGCGGATCCTGGTTGAAGTCGAGACCAGCCGTGCCGAAGGCAAGGTCGAGGTCCGCGAGAACGACATCGCTCTCATAGACCCGCGCGATCGACCAGGCGACATTGTGGGCAATCGTGGACGAGCCGACGCCGCCCTTGGCGCCAACAAAGGCGATGGTGCGGCCAAGCGGATCGGCGTCCGGGTTCACGTAGAGCTCGCCGATGGTGCTGATCACCTGGAACAGGTTGATCGGCGCGACGAGATAGTCGCTGATGCCGCGATGTATCAGGTCGCGATAGAGCTTCACGTCGTTGACGTGACCGATGATCATCACCTTGGTGCCGGCATCGCAGACCTCGGCGAGGCGATCGAGCCCCTCCACCAGCCGCGACTGCTCCATCCGGCTTTCCAGGATGATCAGGTTCGGCGTCGGCGCCGAACCGTAGAAGTCGACCGCGGCGCCAAGGCCACCCTTGTGAACCTTGACATGGGCCTTGGCCATGCGCCGGTCCTGGCCGGCTGCCTCGATGGCGCGCGCCACGTCATCGCTTTCGCAGAACGCCTGGATGGCGATGCGCGGTACCGACTTCAGGTCGAGCGTGTCGACCGGCACATCCGTGGAGAAGCTGCCTGCCTCCACGTGATCCGATGCCTCGACCTCGTCGAGCGGGCTGTCATAGGCGAGCGTGTTCATCCGTCCAGCTCCTCTCGGGTATCAGTTGCCGGCTGCGTCGGAGACACGCGCGCCGTCGCCTTCTTTGATGCTGGCCGAGGTCTGCTCGCCGGCACGATACTTTTCGTAGACCGTTCCGCGGCGCATCTGGTCGGCCGGCGCGGAGGCGCGCGGATACAGAAGGTCGGACGGGTTCTCGACCATCGCTGCGAGGTTCGCCTGACTGGCGCAACCGAAGTTGTGATACTGCGTGTTGTTCAGCTGCGGATTGTGCCGCATGCCGTTTCCACCGCCGGTGATGTTGTCCGGCCACTGTCCGCACGGACCGACCTTGGCCTGGATCCCGGAATAGGCAAGACGCACGGGCGCTGCCGCCGACGGGTCCTGGACAGGATATCCGCGCGTTGCAATGCGCTTGGGGGAAACGCCGCCGGAGACCAGCGCCTTGCGGATCTGCGGCAGCACCGCATGCACCGCCGCCTCGTTGCGGGAGCCGGACGGGACGATGATCTCCATCGCACCGCCGCCGCGCGAACGCGCCTCGGCGGCGAAGCTGGAGACCACCGCGGAAATCTGCGGCGACAGGCGACGCATGTCACTGCCGACCGGCAGATCGAGCGTCTTCACTCCCTCGCCGACAATGATCGGGTGGCGCAGGCGATAATCGTTGGTCGCCAGGACGTCGGAGGTGGGCTGCTGCGTCTGGCAGCCGGCAGCGAGCAGGGCGGCGAGAATGGCAAGAGCGGGCACAACGGTCCTGCCCTGCCTGGCGGGAGCGACGCGACGCTTGTCGGGTGCACGATGCATGGGACCGGTCCTCATTCGTAGATGTAGCCGACCTGGCCGTGATAGGCGCCTTCGGCGGGATCGCCGGAGACCCTGTAGACCCGGTTCAGCCGGTTCAGGAAAATGGTGCCGCCGTCGGTTGCCGGGGCGAAATTCTTGGTTGGCTCCACCAGTTCCGAGCGGGCGACCGGGCGCACCGTGTAGGGCGTGACGAAGACGGCAAGCTCGGTTTCCTGACGGAGGAAGTCGCGGCTCTTGAACAGCGCGCCGAGGATCGGCACCTGCATCAGGCCGGGGACGCCGTTCAGGTCCTGCTTGTAGGATTCCTTCAAAAGGCCGGCCATCACCAGCGTTCCGCCCGAGGGAAGCTCGATGGTCGATTCGGCTCGGCGCACCTTCAGGGCCGGGATGGTCAGCGACCCGATGGTGACCGCGCCTTCCTGGGTGATCTCGCTGACCTCGGTCTTGATGCGCAGCGAGATGCGGCCGCCGCTCAGCACGACCGGCGTGAAATCGAGGCCGACACCGAATTTCTTGAACTGCACGGTGAGCTTGCTGTTGTCTTCCGCGATCGGGATCGGGAACTCGCCGCCGGCCAGGAAGCTGGCGTTCTCACCCGAGATCGCCGTCAGCGTCGGTTCGGCCAGCGTCCGGATCACACCGTCGCGCTGCAGCGCCTGCAGGTCGGCGTTGATCTTCGAGCCGCCGGCAAGGAAACCGCCGGTGCCCGAACCGCGTCCGACGATGTTGGAGTTGACCGAATAGGCCGGGCTGTTGTTGAAGCCGAAATTGTAGTTGCCGATGCCGATCGTGCCGGACAGGTTGAGCCCGAGCTGCTTGATGATCGAACGCTCGACCTCTGCCACGGTGACCTTCAGGTGAACCTGGTCCTTGCCGGTGACGGAAATCATGTTGAGCACCGGCAGCGCCTCGCCTTCGGTCTTGGCGAAACGGGCCGCAAGGTCGGCGGCGCGTTGCGCGTCGGCGGTGCTGGAGGCGGTGCCGCTCACGACAATGTTGCCATTGACGGATTCGGCGGTGATATCGGCATTGGGAATGGAGCGGCGGATCATCGTGTTGAGATCCGTCGTGTCATTCTCCACCGCGAGGTCGAAACTGGCGATCTGGTTGCCGGCCCGGCCGAAGAGGAAGAGGCTCGCCTGCCCCGCCTTGTTGCCGAGAATGAACACGCGGCGCGACGAGCGCACGACCGCATCCGCGACCTCGGGGTTGGAGACGATCACGTCGCTCACTTCCTCGCCGAGATTGATCACCACCGAGCGCCCAAGGCCGACCTTGAGCAGCCGCCCGGCGACGCGTTCACCGGCGCTGATCGTCAGCGACTTGGGATAGCCGTCCGCGCGCGCCGCATCCGTTTCGGCAAGCCCGCAAAGGACAAGGCCGACCGCCATGCCGATCCGGAAGAAACGTTGAGCCAACATCCGAGTTCTCCTTGCCGTCATTGCCGCGCCGGTTCCGCGTTCAACGCTGTGTCTGTATCTGGCTGGCAACGCCGAATTTCACGAAGTTCACGCCACCGCCGATGATGGCGGGTTCGGCGTCGTCGGCCGAATCCTGGGCGGACCGCAGGACCAGCGCGATGGTGCCGAGCTGCGAGGCCTGGGCAACGACCTCGGCCTGGGTCGGCTCGAGTTCCAGCGTCGCCGTCTGGCCGGGGGGAAGCGCCTTCTCGTCCTGCTCGCCGGCCGTCGTGGTGTCGATCGCCAGGACGCGGACATTCTGAAGGATGGTCTCGCTGGTGAAGGTGTTGCCGGACCGCGCCGCGGTCTGCCGGGTCAGGATCACGTCGACCTTGTCGCCCGGAAGGATGAAGCCGCCGGCCGCCGTCAGTGCCTCGACGGAAACCGCGATCGCGCGCTTGCCCTTGGGAAGTATGGTCGACATGAACCCGCGATCGCTGTTGATCAGGCGTTCCTCGCGCAGCGGCTCGCCCTGGTAGAGCGGGGCCTTGGCGATGCGGCCGGCCATCTCGGCCATCGCATCGGGGCGCTGCGACCGCAGGATTGCGGTCGCGGGGGCGAGATCGCGCGGCCAGCTTGTCCAGGAAAGATCATCCGGATTGACAACCTGGCCGAGGCCGATGTCCTGCGACGCGGTCAGGACCTCGTCCTTCTCCACCGTCTCCGTCACCATCACCGGTTCGGCAACCGGCTCGGGAGCGGGGCTCATCACCATCCGCGCCACCAGCAGGCCGGCACCGAGGGAAACGCCCAGAATTGCGAAACGCGCGATCTTCATAACTGTTACCCGCATGGATCGGACTGGACCGGACGCGGATGCGCCAACGGTCATCGTGCGATTACTGTTGCGGGCAAATGGTCAAGACATGGTTAATCAGGTGTGAGCAATGTTGATGAACAGGCCTTAAACTTTTCGCAAATTCAAATCGAAGCTTCGACTTCGTTTATCGTTCGTTAATTTCTTGATCCCTGACGGCAACGAGTCGGGATGCCGCACGCGCCGAGAGCCCGTCTATCGCCTTACAGCAGGGCGCGGAACCAGATCGAATGGGGATAGACGTGAAGGGCGGCCACGGCGATGGCGATGCCATAGGGAATGCCGTTCCGGCCGTCATGCAGCCGGGCAATCCATTCGGCCCTGTAGACGAAAGCCGGAAGCAGGACGATGGTTCGGAAGTAAAGCACGGCAAGGGTCAGCACGGCGCCGTAGACGCTGGCGATCAGCAGGAAATCGCCGAGCGCCGGCGTCAGGCCGAACCAGAGAGCAATGGCCGTCATCATCTTGGCATCACCGCCGCCCATCCAACCGAGAGCGAAGAATGTGATGCCCACGGCAAGGGCGATCCCGGCGGCAGCCACATGGAACCCGACAGCCGCGGGGGCAAGGCCGACGGCAGGCGCCAGCACGGCGAAACCGGCAACAAGCAGAAGCGATACGCGGTTGGGAATGGTCATCGTGAACAGGTCGGACGCGCCGGCAAAGGCCACCAGGCACGGAAACACAACCAGGAGCGCGGCCTCGATCATGTATCACCCCTTCCCTTACTTGCCACTGCCGGTCGCCAGGTTGCAGGACCGGCCATGTCCGCCCTTATAGGCCCGACCCCTTAAGGGCCGGTTGACGCCCGGGAACCCCGGAACGGTCCCCAAACGGAAACGGGCGGCTCCCGCCGCCCGCATCAGGCACTTCCACGCGTCCCGGCATCGCTGCCGGGACAGCCGGTGAAAGCGCTACAGCCGTCCTTACTGGGAGGCGGCGGTGTTCAGCTCGGTAGCAACGCGGGTGAACATCGCGGTGATCGAACCGCCGGCAGCGGTGATCGCGGCAATGATGGCGACGCCGATCAGACCTGCAATCAGGCCATACTCGATGGCTGTCGCACCAGATTCGTCGTTCGCGAAACGAGCAAAGAGATTCTTCATTGGTTGGCTCCTAACTTTCACTTGTTTTGTCTGCACCATCTCGCCGACCTGTTTTTATTCGGTCGTTCGAAGATGATGTCACTATAGGCAGCACATCTTGCCACAAAGTTAAATTCCACGGCACGGCCCAGCAACCTTTGAACGAGAAGAAGTATAGTTAATGCATAGGAAATACATTTCCAAAGATCTTAACCATGATTCCCGCCGAGGCCTCCGCAAGCAGCTCCAGCCCCTCCTGCCAATCCGATGAGCGATCATCGCGCCGCTGCAACCGGAGTGGCGCCCGGCCGGTCACGAAACCCCGCCAGCCACGTTAACGATGCTCGCAAAACGCCCCCGGCAGCGGGGCGCGTTAGGCCTTCCTTCACCAATATCCTTCACGCTCGGGTAGGAATTTCTCCGAGGAGCACAGATCGATGCCGCAAATTCGCGATCTTCTTCGCGCCCCGATGCTGGCGGTTCTCATGACCGCCCTGGCCGGCGCCGCCATTGCCGAGGAAACCGGCGTTCATGTCATGACCGACCGCGCCAAGGTGTTTCGCATCGACGCGCCTGCCGACACTGTCATCGTCGGCAATCCGGCGATTGCCGACGTCACCATGTATGACCGCCAGACGGTCGTCGTCACCGGAAAGCTCTACGGCACGACAAATCTCGTCATCCTCGACAAGGACGGCGAGCCGATCATCGACGAGGTGATCACCGTCGGCGCCGTGACCGGCGACGTCATCACCGTGCAGCGCAAGCTGGCGCGCTCGACCTATTCCTGCTCACCTTCCTGCGAGCCCGTGCTCCGGGTCGGCGACAGCGAGGCCGGCTACGAACTTCTGACCAAGCAGTCGACGCAGCGCAACGACATGTCGGAAAAGGCCGCCGGCGCGACGAACTGATGCCGGCGCGGTGGCCGCGCCCGCACCCCTTTTCCGAACCGCTTCGTTGAACCCCGCATGCCCTGCCACAAGCGAGTGCCCACCTGATGCCGAAGCAGCAAAAACCCCGTCGTTTCGCGCGTTTGCGCCCGATCCGCGCGGTCTTGCGCGACAAGGAAGGAACGACCGCGATCGAATTCGGTTTCGTCGCCATTCCTTTCCTCATGCTTCTCTTCGGGACGATCGAGATCGGTCTTGCCTTCTTCGCGGACCAGGTTCTCAGCAACGCGGTGCTCGACGCCGCCCGCACGATCCGCACGGGCCAGGCGCATGCACAAGGGTTTGATGCCGGCAAGTTCAAGGAATCGATGCTTGAGCGCCTGTCCGGCTTTCCGATCACCTCGGATCGCCTGACCATCGATGTCGAGCGCATCAACAATTTCGCGGGCTACTCGTCCAAGCCGCTGATCAAGGATGGCGATGTCACCTCGGACATCGGCTACAACCACGGCGAAGCGGGCGAGATTGTCATCGTGCGGGCCCTGTATCGCTGGCCGATGTTCACTTCGATGATGAAGACCAATTACGGCGACCTGTCCTCCGGCGACCGCCTCCTGGTCGCGACGACGGTGTTCCGCAACGAGCCATTCCCCTGGTCCACGCAGCAAGCGAGCAACTGACGATGTATCAGGCCAATCCGAAAGACACGCGCGGCGCGCCGAGTCGTATCCTGCGGCGTGCGGCGGCCCGCCTGACACTCGCGCTGGCGCGCGACCGAAAGGGCGTTGCCGCGGTCGAGTTCGCCCTTGTCCTGCCCTTCATGCTGGTGCTTTTCCTCGGCATGAACGAGTTGAATTCCGCCCTGACGCTCGACCGCAAGGTCAGCCAGGCTGCAAGTTCGGTTGCCGACCTTGTCGCGCAGGCGGACAAGTTGAAAAGCTCGGAGGTCAACGACCTGATGAAGCTGTCCAAGGCAGTACTCGACCCGTATCCGGAGGGCGAGCTGAAGCTCGTGGTGGCCAGTGTCTGGATCAAGGAGAAGGATCAACCGCGCGTGGTCTGGAGCCGGGCGATGAACACCAGCCAGTGGGGCGCGAACACCGCCCCCCCGATAGAGATACCGGCGGAACTGGCAAAGCAGAAGGACAGCTACCTGGTCGTCACCCATGCGGAGTACAACCACAAGCCGGCCTTCGCCAATGTTCTCAAGGACGTCTTCAACACGACGACGATCGGGCTGAGCGATACCTATTTCCTGCGGCCGCGCGTGAGCACCAGCGTCGAGTGCTGCAACTAGGATCAGGGCCTCGATAGCAGCGCTGAAACAGGCCTTCAGATGCGCTACCTGGGCGGGGAGAGCGGGCGCAGCCGCCCGGCCGGAGAACCGGCCTGCCCGTCGAATGTCGCCAGCACCGGCGCATAGTCCTGCGCCTCGACCGGCACGAAGCCGAAGGGCGAGATGGCGCGCGCCGCCTCGAAACCACCCTCCCCCTCCGCCGTTTCCGACAAGAGTTCCACAATCGCCGCACGGATCGGCTCCGGCAGCGTATCGCGCGCCGCATGCGCGGCGTTGGGAATGGGCGGCGACGCCCACAGGATCCGCAACGATGCGGCCGTGCCGTCACGCTCGAAAAGATCCCGGAGCGTGCCGCGCGAGTATCCCTCATCCGCATCGCCCCGCAGGGATGACCAGCCGAAGGAAACGTCGGCCTCGCCGCGCCGCACGGCATCGGCGGCCGCCAGCGGGTTGGCATGGGCGACGAGCGCGGCAAGATCGCGCTCGGCGTCCAGCCCTTCCGCCGCAAGCGCTGCCAGCGGAACCCGACGCGCGCCGGTCGATTGCAGCGGCCCCGTCGCGACACGAGTGCCGGCCAGATCGGCAAGCCGCTGCAACGGGCTGTCCCGGGCGACCAGCGCCACCGCATGCCAGCCCGCCGATCCGTCTGCGGCACGCGGCGAAAGCAGCGGCACCAGACACCGGCATGTGCGCTGCGCCTTCGCATAGGCGGATGCCGACAGCGGTGCATAGTCGACCTCGCCGGCAACGAGTGCGCGCTGCAGCCGCGACAGGTCGCGATAGGCGACCAGCAGCACCGGCAGCCGCAAGCCGCGCTCCAGCGCCTCGCGGAACGGCGCCGCGCGGTCGAAGTCGCCAGCCGCAGGGTCGAGCACCAGCCCGACGCGCAATTGCGGCAGAAGCGCAAGACGGGCCGGATCGAAAGGCGTATCGGCCGCCGGCGACGTTCCGTCACCGGGTGTCGCAACCTCGCCGGTCCAGGGAACGTGCGCGGCCGGCGCATCTCCGCCACCAGGATCTCCGACCACGGTGTCCGGTGCCTGGGCATGCGCACCGCCTGCAACTCCCGCAGCCAGCACGAACAGCACACTCAGCGCCCGCAAGGCGACCCGGACCCGGGCAGCTGCAAACGCGCCGTGAACTACCCGTAATACACACCGGAAACCCGACCAGGCCGCAATTACCGCTTGCCGAGCCCGTCCTTGTCGCGCCAGTTTCTCCACCATGCCCTCGTCTTCGGGCCCTCGTCTTCGGGCCCTCATCTTTGGGTCGATTCGACTCATCCCTTCAGGAGCCATCATGCCACGCAGCCCGGACACGGTCGTCTTCGATATCGGCAACGTGCTGATCCAGTGGGATCCGCGCCTTCTCTATCGCGAGTTCTTCGGCAACGACCACGATGCCGACCGGTTCCTGGCAGAGGTCCTGCCGCCTGAATGGAACCTGGAACAGGACCGCGGCCGCAGCTTCTCCGAGGCCATCGCCGAGGCGATCGCGCGCCGCCCGGACCAGGAAGAGCCGATCCGCGCTTGGGACATCCGCTGGCACGAGATGGTTCCCGGCGAGGTGCCGGGCAGTGTCGCCATTCTCAAGGCTCTGAAGGCAGCAGGCGTGCCGCTCTACGCGATCACCAACTTCTCGCGCGAGAAATTCGCCGAATGCCGCGAGCGCTTTCCCTTTCTCGCCGACGATTTCATCGACGTGGTGATCTCCGCCCATGAGGGGCTGATCAAGCCGGACCGACGCATCTACGAGGTGTTGTTCTCGCGCAACGCGCTTGCTCCCGCACAGACCGTGTTCATCGATGACAGCCCCGCCAATGTCGAGGCGGCGCGCGAGATCGGCATGCACGCGATCCATTTCACCGGCGCCGAACCTCTCGACCGCGCGCTGCGAGACCTCGGTTTCGTCTTCTGAGGTCTCAGCTGCCCGCCTCGAAACCGGCCAGCACATTGACGCAATTGACGCCGAGCGCCTCGACGGCATAGCCCCCTTCCATGACAAAGACGGTGGGCAGGCCGGCGGCGGCGAGACGCGCGCCCATCCGGGTGAAGTCATCGCTGGTCAGGCGGAAGCGCGAGATCGGATCGTGCTCATAGGGATCAAGGCCGAGCGAGACGACCAGCGTGTCCGGCTTGTACTGCGCAACACGCGCAAGGCTGGCATCGAGCGCGCGGGACCATGCGTCCCAGTCCGCCCCCAGTTCCAGCGGATAGTTGGCGGTGAAACCGGTTCCCTCCCCGGCGCCGGTCTCGCCGGCATGGCCGAGAAAGTAGGGGTACTCCTCGCGCGGGTCGGCATGGACGGACAGGAAGAGAACGTCCCGGCGCTCGTAGAAGATCGCCTGGGTGCCGTTGCCGTGATGATAATCGACGTCAAGCAGGGCGACGCGCTCGGCGCCGGCATCGCGCAGCCATTGCGCCGCGATCGCCGCATTGTTGAGGAAACAGTAGCCGCCGTAATAATCGGCCGCGGCGTGGTGTCCGGGCGGGCGGCACAGCGCGAAGGCGGCGCGCTCGCCGCCTGCGACCAGGCGTGCTGCGGTCAGGGCGGAATTGGCGCTCGCGCGCGCGGCCGCAAACGTGTGTTCCCCCATCGGGGTCCCGGCGTCGAAGGAATAGCGCCCGAGCAACCCGTCGATGTGGTCGGGAACGGGATCGATGTTCAGCCCGCGCACGGGCCAGACGAAGGGGAACGCCTCGCCGGAGCGGCCGGCATTGGTCCAGCGGGTCCAGAAGCTCTCCAGGAAAGCGAGATAATCGGCATCATGGACGCGCGCCAACGGCTCCATCCCGAAATCCTCCGGTTCGAGGATTTCGCCAAGGCGGCGCGCCAGCACCGCCTCGCGGACCATTTCGGCGCGGGCCGGAATCTCCACGGCGGGTTTCAGGGTGCCATCGGAAATCTCGTGCCTGGGATCGTGGGCGAGTTGGCCGGCGGAAAAAACGGTCTTCATGACGGGCGGATCTCTTGTCCTGGCAGGGTGGAGAAGCGGTACTCGGTGATCTGTCGATAGCGCTCGCCGGGCCGCAAGACGGCATCGGCGAAACCGGCATGGTTCGGGCTGTCCGGCCATCGCTGCGGCTCCAGGCAAAGCCCGGCGCGCGCGCCGTAGTGACGGCCCGACAGGCCGGGGCATGGCACCGCAAGCTTGTAGCCGTCGTAGAATTGCAGTCCTGGCTCGGTGGTCAGCAGCTCCATGACAAGGCCCGACAGAGGGCCGGTCAGCCGGGCAACGGGGCGAGGGTCCTCCACCGCTGCCCGCGCCAGGCAGAAATTGTGGTCATAGGCCGTGGTGACCTCCCCGCCAGCAGCGCCGATGGCGCGTGGCACCCGGAAATCGAAAGGCGTTCCCGCAACGGGGCGGATCTCGCCGGTCGGGATCGCCTCGTCGGTGACGGGAAGATAGGTCTCGGCTTCCATCGCCAGGTGGTGGCCGAGAATGTCCGGCGTGCCGTCGAGATTGAAATAGCTGTGCGCGGCCAGGTTCACAAGCGTCGCCCTGTCCGTCTCGGCGCTCAAGGTGATGCGAAAGCAGGCGTCCGCGTCGATCTCGTAGCGGCAGCGCACCTCGACCCGGCCCGGATACCCGCCATCGCCATCCGGCGAGACCAGCATCAGCTCTACATGGGCAGCGCCGTGATCGGCGAGCGACCAAAGCCGCTTGCCGAACCCCGCCACCCCGCCATGCAGATGGTGGCGACCGGCTTCGTTGAGGTCGAGCGCGTGCTCCTCACCGTCGAGAACGAACCGGCCGTGGCAAATCCGGTTGGCGTGGCGCCCGGCAATGGCGCCGAAATAGGGGGAATGTGCGAGATAGTCGTCAAGCGTCTCAAGGCCGAGCACGACACTTCGTCCGGCAAACCGGAGATCGCGGATTGCCGCGCCATAGGTGAGGATTTCCGCCGAGAGATCACCGCGGGCAATCCCGATACAGCGGACCGGCGCGCCGTCAGAAAGCGCGCCAAAGAGCCTTTCGCCCATGAAATGACGTGTCCCGTAGCAATGCAGGCGATGAACACCGCCTTGTCCGGGACCTTACAACGGGACCTCGCCCGAAATCACCTGTCGTGATTACTGTATCAACCGCATCGTGCCGGAACGGATGTCCACCTTGGCAAGGCGCCCAAGCACCGACATGCCGATCAGCGGGATCTCGAGGGCGCCGTCGGGCATCACCAGCGCCTCGACATTGGCAAGGCGGATGCTGCCGAGACGCAGTTCACGCAATTGCACCTGCGCTGCCATGACGATGCCATTGGCGGTGCTGACGCGAACCTTGTAGGCCGAGGCCGGCGGCGCCAGACCCGACAGCCGCGCCACCTCGGCGGGAATGGCAAGCGCCGATGCGCCGGTATCGATGAGAGAGTTCACGGGCCGGCCATTGATATGGGCGCTGACCTCATAGTGTCCGCCGCGCCCGGCCTTGAGCACCAGCGTGCGTGGACCGGTCGTCCTTTCCGCCTTCTCGGGCATCTCGCGCGCGGTCGCCACGACCGCCTGGCCAGCAAGATACTGCCTGGCGAGGTCGGGCACGAACGCCGCGGCGGCGATGGCGGCAACGGCGATGATGATATAGCGCGCCATGATCCTGTCCCCGGCCGCCTGTTTCGACAAGGAGAAGCATGCGCCGGCAGGTTTTAGCAAGGGGTGAAACCCTGCGCGAAATCTTCGCAAAGGGTTGCCGCAAGGTTGCCGGAAAGGCGAAAATCCGAACGACGGGCGCACGTTCCCGTTAACCCGCGATGCTCTCGCATTCGAGCGTGTCGGCAAGGGTCGCGATCGCCTGGGCGTCAGGCGAAGAGGATTGCGCTCCGCTCGCCTTGCAGGCGAGCGCGCCGGCCGCGGTGCCCTCGCGAAGCGCCCGTTCGATGTCCGCCCCGCGGTCAAGCGCCGCCGCCAGCGCCCCGACAAAGGCGTCGCCTGCGCCGGTCGTGTCGACCACGTCGACGCGCGGGGCGGCAACCCGCCAGCGCTGACCGCCCCGTTGCGCGACAAGACCGCGCGCACCGAGCGTGATGACGGCAAGACGGCGCTCCCCGGAAAGTGCCGCGCAATGGGCTTCCGGCACCAGGGATCCGTTGCCCACAAGCGCGGCAGCGAGCTCGGCCGCTTCCCCCGCATTGGCAACGAGCACATCGACATCGCCCACGAGGCCGGCAAGTTCTCCCGCCCCGGAAGGCGCCGCATTGAGCAGGATCCGCGCTCCGCACAGGCGCGCGCGGTCGATGGCCTGCGAGATCGGCTCCGGGCTCAGTTCCCGCTGCAGGACAAGCAGGTCTCCCCGCGCCAGCCGTCCGTCGAGCCACTCGGCGACCACGCGTGCGTTGACGCCGCTGGCGCACATGATCAGGTTCTCGCCTTTCGCATCGACACCGATCATGGCGATGCCGGTGGTGCCGTCGAGATGGCGCACACCGGAAAGGTCGACGCCGGCCCGGTCGAGATTGACGAGCGCGGCTTGCGCGTGGGCGTCCTGCCCGACGGCGCCGATCATCCGGACGAGAGCCCCGGCCCGCGCCGCGGCCAGCGCCTGATTGGCGCCCTTGCCGCCTGGAAACGACTGGTGATCCGGCCCGACAACGGTCTCGCCGGGCGCCGGCAGGCGCGGCAGGGAGACGACAAGGTCGAGATTGATGGAGCCGAAAACAGTGATCACGAAAGGCCTCCGGTCGTGCGGGCTTTCAGTCTTTGCACAGGAACACCGGAAAAGCACTCGCGGGACCTGTCACTCAGACCCAGCCACCATCCACGATATAGGTCTGGTTGGTGCAGGCCGATGCCTCGTCGGACGCAAAAAACAGCACCACCCGGGCAACGTCGGCCGGCACCAGTTTCCGTTTCAGGCACTGGCGTTGCATGATCTCGCGCTCGCCCTCCTCGTCGAGCCAGAGCTCGATTTGGCGATCGGTCATGATCCAACCCGGCGCGATGCAGTTGGCGCGGATGTTGTCCGGCCCGAGATCACGGGCAAGCGAGCGGGTCAGACCGATAATCGCCGACTTGGCCGCCGTGTAGCCGGCCATGCCGCCCTGCCCGATCATCCAGGAGATGGAACCCATGTTGACAATGGCGCCGCCGCCAAGCGCACGCATGTCCGCCGCGACCGCCTGGGCACAGAAGAACTGGTGCTTCAGGTTGACGGCCATGCGGCTGTCCCAATAGTCGGGCGTCACATCCTCAAGACGATGGCGCTCGTCATGGGCGGCGTTGTTGACCAGGATCGAGATCGGGCCCAGCGCCTCGCGGATCGTACCGATCGCCGCACGCGTCGCCTCGATGTCCGTCAGGTCGGCCGCAGCGAAACGGACCGTTGCACCGGAGGCCGAAAGCTCCGCGACAAGACGCTCCGACCCCTGTGTGTCGATATCGAGGAAACCGACCCGCGAGCCCTGACGCGCGAAATGACGGACGATCTCGGCGCCGATCCCTCCGCCCCCGCCGGTGACCAGCACGGTCCGCTCGCGCAGGTCCGGATAGGTCGCGCCGCCCCCGAGCCCCCGTTCTTCGCCTGCGCTCATGTTTCAACCTCCCGCGGTGACGCTTCCCCGGCCGGTGCCAGGGAAGTCAGTCTTTTTAATTCGGATACCGAAAAAATAAAAGACCGCCGCGCCTTCCCTCTCGCATCCGCCGACCCGTCATCGGCTCACTTGGTGCCGTACATCCGGTCACCGGCGTCGCCGAGACCTGGAATGATGTAACCCTTCTCGTTCAGTCGCTCGTCCACCGCGGCGGTGAAGATCGGCACGTCCGGATGCGCCTTGTTGAACTTGGCGATGCCTTCGGGCGCGGCGAGAAGACAGAGGAAGCGAAGCTGGGTGGCGCCGCGCTCCTTCAGCCTCTGGACGGCAGCAATGGCGGAGTTGGCCGTGGCGAGCATCGGATCGACGACGACGACGAGACGCTCCGCGAGGTCCTCCGGCGCCTTGAAGTAATACTCGACCGGCTCCAGCGTCTTGGGGTCCCGGTACAGCCCGATATGGGCGACGCGGGCCGCGGGCACGAGTTCCAGCATGCCTTCCAGAAGACCGTTGCCGGCGCGCAGCACGGAGGCGAAGACCAGCTTCTTGCCCTCGATGACCGGGGCCGCCATCGGCTGCAGCGGCGTCTCGATCTGCATCGTGGTAATCGGCAGGTCGCGCGTCACCTCGTAGGTGAGCAGCACGGAGATCTCGCGCAGCAGGCGGCGAAACCCTTGCGTCGACGTCTCCTTCATCCGCATGTGGGTGAGCTTGTGCTGCACCAGCGGGTGATCGATCACGGTTGCTCCGCTCATTGTCTCGCGCCTTTCATCCTTGCCGCCGCCGAACCTTTCCGCCCGGCCCTTTCAGTCTCATAGATCAAGCCGGGCCAAAGCGGAACCGCCGGGAGGCCGGAAGCCACGCCTGGTCCACCGTCACGCCGTGCGCTCAGCTTTCGTTCCTGGCCGCGACATGCGCCTCGAGCCGCCCGGCGAGGCGCCCGCGCGTCTCCTCGTCGCAAAAGGCGGCAGCGACGGCATCACGGGTCAGGGCAAGCTGCACGTCCTCGCTCCAACCGAAGGTTGCCGCGCAGCTCCGGTATTCGTGGCCGAGCGTCGTGCCGAAAAAGGGAGGGTCGTCGGAGTTGAGCGTGATCCGGCACCCGGCCCGACGCAGCAGGTTGACCGGGTGGAAGCGCAGCGTCGAATAAAGGCCGAGCGCCAGGTTCGAACCGGGACAGACCTCGAGCACGATGCCGTCCTCCGCGATGCGCTCCACCACCGCCCTGTCCTCGATGGCGCGCACGCCGTGGCCGATACGCGTGACGCGCAGGAAGTCGAGGGCCGCGGTGACACTCTCGGGACCGGCGAATTCGCCGGCATGGGCTGTCAGGCCGAGCCCGGCCTCGCCCGCCATGCGGAAGGCACGGGCGAAATTCGCCGGATGCCCCTCGCGCTCATCGCCCGCCAGACCAAAGCCCGTGACCAGCGGATGCGGATGCGCGATCACCTGCGTCGCGACCTGCTCGACCGCACGCGCGCCGAAATGGCGAACCCCGACGGCGATCATCCGCGCCTCGATGCCGCTTTCCGCCTGCGCGCGCCCGATACCTTCCGCAAGCCCCGCAACGTAATCGGGATAGGAAAGCCCGGCGGCGGCGGCATGATCGGGCGAGATGGTCAGTTCCGCGTAGATCGTCCCTTCGGCGGCCAGCGAGCGCAGATAGGTTTCCGACAGGAGTGCAAAGTCCTGTGGCGTGCGGAAGACGCTGCTGGCCCGGTCATAGGCGGATAGAAATCCGGCGAAATCGTCCCAATCGTAGGTCCCGTCCTCGCCGAACAGGTCCTCAAGGTCGATGTGGTGCCGCTTGGCGAGCCGGCGGACGAGGTCGCCGGACGCCGCGCCTTCCACATGGACATGCAGTTCCGCCTTGGGAACGACGGGCCTTGCGGGTGAGGTATTCGCCATAGGTCCTCAAAAACCCCGCATCGGATTTTCCGGGGCCCGCAGGAGCCAGTTGTCGGACGACCAGCGCGCGGCCGCATCGACCAGGTGCAGGGCATAGGCATGGCGGGAGCGCGGCGAGCGGTTGGGGGCGGATCGGTGCGGCACCAGCCCGTGCAGGACCACGAGCGTCCCTTTCGGCGCCATCAGCGGCACGTCTCCGGCAAGGGGCGTCTCGTCGAGACAGTCCATCACCAGTGCCTCGCCGTCATAATGAAAGCGCTGGCGCAGTGGCCCCTTGTGACCGCCCGGCCCGCCGATGAGGCCGCCATTGGTCTCGTCGGCATCCTCCAGCGCGAACCAGAAGCCCGTACAGGACAGCGGCTCGGTGTGCAGGAAGGTCGAATCCTGGTGGCAATTGACCTCGCCGCCGATCTCCGGCGGCTTGAAGATGTACATGGACTGGGCAAGACGCGGATCGGCGAGGCCGAGATCACCGGCGGTGCGCGACAGCCTGGGATCGCGGGAAAACCGCTCGAAGACCGGATCGAGATCGTGCAGCGCATGGCCGACCTTGTTCAGCGCCGCGTGTTTCGGCCGGGTCAGCCGTCCGTTGCCGTCGAAGGCCTCCTCCTCGAAGAAAAAACGGATCTTGTCGCCGCTTTCGCGAAAATACCTGTCACGGGCATGACTTTGCGCACCGGTCTCGAAAACGGATGCGTTCTCGCTGGGATCGAAGGCGGAGATCAACTCATCCATCCGGGCGCGCAGCGCATCGCATTCGGCCGGTGTCTTGTAGCCGGTGAGGACAAGGAATCCGTCCTCCTCGTAAGCACGCGTCATCTCGGCGGTGAGGGCGCCGTCGGCGGGGGCGGGAAAGGACCGTGCGGTCATGCGCGTCTCCGGTTCGGGACATCTGCCGGGCGAGTCGTTGGCGATCACTCTAGCGGGATCATGGAGCGCGCTCCAGTTCGCCGCCGCCGTCCGCGCCCCAAGGATCAGAGGAAGGACGTGCCATGTCGTCCAGGGGCAAGGCCGAGATGGGTGGCCACGCTCTCGCCGATATCCGCGAAACTGGTGCGTACGCCAATGTCGAGCGGCGAGCCGCCCTTGAGGAGGCCGATCACCGGCACCCGCTCACGGGTGTGGTCCGTTCCCTTCCAGGTCGGGTCGCAACCGTGGTCGGCGGTGAGCATCAGCAGATCGCCATCGCGCAGCCGGTCAAGCAGCTCCGGCAGGCGCCGGTCGAGCGCCTCGAGCGCCGCGGCATAACCGGCGACATCGCGGCGATGGCCGTAGAGACTGTCGAAGTCGATGTAATTGGCGAAGACGAGATCGCCATCGCCCGCATCTTCCATCGCCTCGAGCGTGCGGTCGAAAAGCGCGTCGTTGCCGGCCGCCTTCAGCACCACGGAAATGCCCTGATGGGCGAAGATGTCGGAGATCTTGCCAACCGTAAGCGTCCTGCCCCCGTTCGCGACAACACGGTCAAGCAGCGTCGGTTCCGGCGGCAGCACCGAGTAGTCGCGCCGGTTGGGGGTGCGTTCGAAGCTTGCCGCGTCCTTCCCGGTGAAGGGGCGGGCGATGACACGGCCGATATTGTAGGGATCGACCAGATCCCGCACGGTCTCGCAGAGGCTGTAAAGCCGCTCCAGTCCGAAATGCTCCTCGTGCGCGGCAATCTGGAACACTGAATCGCCGCTTGTGTAGCAGATCGGCTTGCCGCTGCGCAGATGCTCCTCGCCGAGTTCGGCGATGATCACCGTGCCCGAGGCGTGACAGTCGCCCAGAATACCCGGCACTCCCCCTTCACGCATGATCGCCTGGGTCAGTTCGCTCGGAAAGCTGGGCACCGTGTCCGGAAAATAGCCCCACTCGAAGGAAACCGGCACACCGGCGATTTCCCAGTGACCTGAAGGCGTGTCCTTGCCGCGCGAGGTTTCGCTTGCGGCGCCGTGAATGCCGATCGGCTCGATGGATGCATCCATGCCGGCCGGCACCGCGCCGGCGGCAAGTTCCGCCGCGCGAGCAAGACCGAGCGCGGTCATGTTGGGCAGGGCAAGCGGACCGGAGCGCAGGCCCTCGCGGTCGCCTTGCCCGCGCATGCAGGCGGCGGCGATGTGGCCGAGCGTGTTCGAGCCTTCGTCGCCGAAGCGCGCGGCATCCGGCGCCCCGCCGATGCCGAAACTGTCCAAGACGCACAGGATCGCGCGTGCCATGAGGTTTCCCCGTTTGTCGTTGCCGGGCGGTTGTGTCCCGCCCCGTTGCAGTCCCGAAAACCCGGTTCCCGATCCGGGCCGCCGTCAGACAGACGGCGCGATACGCTCCACGACGACGGGCCGATCCTCTACGTCGCGCGGCGCGCCCAGCCGATAGGCGGCGCGCACCGCTTCGCCTGCCCTTCGCGCCGCCGCCTCGTCGGCGGCGTGGACGATGGCAAGCGGAGCGTCGCTGTCGGCGGAGTGGCCGATACCGGCAAGATGCACCAGCCCTACCGCCGGATCGATCACGTCGCCGGCCCGGCGGCGCCCGCCGCCGAGTTCGACGACGGCAACACCGATGGCGCGCGCGTCGACGCCGATGACAGTGCCTGGCTCCTGCGGATAGACCGGCAGTTCCACCCGCGCGGCAGCGAGATAGCCTTCCGCCTTTTCAACGAAGTCCGCCGGGCCGCCGAGGGCCGAAACCATCTTGGCGAACCGCTCGGCCGCCGCGCCGCTGGCGAAGGCCTCGCGCATTTTCTCCGCCCCCTCTTCGGCACGGGCGCAAATCCCGCCAAGGACGAGCGCTTCGGCGCCGAGCGCCACCGTGACGTCGAACAGACGGTTGTCGATCGCACGTCCGGTCAGGAAGTCGACGGCATTGCGCATCTCGACCGCATTGCCGGCGGCGGAGGCGAGCGGCTCGTTCATGTCGGTGAGCAACGCGCTCGTGCGGCAGCCGGCACCATTGGCGACCGTCACCAGGCTTTCGGCCAGTGCCCTTGCCTGTTCTAGCGTCGCCATGAACGCGCCCGTCCCCCACTTCACATCGAGAACGAGACCCTGCAGGCCAGCGGCGAGCTTCTTCGACAGGATCGAGGCGGTGATGAGGTCGAGACTTTCGACGGTGCCCGTCACATCGCGAATGCCGTAGAAACGCTTGTCGGCCGGCGCGAGATCCGGCGTCTGGCCGATCACCGCGCAGCCGACCTCGCGTACCACCTTGCGGAACAGCGCATTGTCGGGCTGCGTCCTGTAACCGGGGATCGCGTCGAACTTGTCGAGCGTGCCGCCGGTATGGCCGAGGCCTCGCCCCGAGATCATCGGCACCGCCGCACCGCAGGCGGCAAGGGCAGGCGCCAGCATCAGGGAAACATTGTCGCCGACGCCGCCGGTCGAATGCTTGTCGAGGACCGGCGCGTCGATGTCCGACCAGTCGAGCACCGAGCCGCTGTCGCGCATGGCGAGCGTCAGCGCAACGCGCTCGTCCGGCGACAGCCCCTGGAAGAAGACGGCCATGGCAAGCGCCGCCACCTGGCCCTCGCTGACGCTTTCGTCGGAGAGCCCCTTGACGAAGAAAGCGATCTCCTCGGTGCTCAGCGTGCCGCCGTCGCGTTTCCTGCGGATGAGTTCCTGTGCAAGCATCGTCTCAATATCCTTGGCCGGCCGTGTCGTCGCGCCCGTCGAGCGCGGCAAGCAGCGCATCGAGCAAGCCGCTCGCACCGAAGCGGAAATGCGTCGCCGAGACCCAGTTGGCGCCCAGCAGCCGGTCGACGAGCGTCAGATAGGCCGCCGCATCGTCGAGCGTGCGCACACCACCGGCCGGCTTGAAACCGATCTCGCGGCCGCCCTCGCGGCGCAGTTCCTCGATGACCGTCAACATGATCTCCGCCGCTTCCAGCGTGGCGTTGACCTTGACCTTGCCGGTCGAGGTCTTGATGAAATCCGCGCCGGCGGCAATCGCCACGTTCGAGGCCGCATGGATCAGCAGCGGATCGCCGATCTCGCCGGTCTCCAGGATCACCTTGAGCAGCGCCTCGCCGCACGCCACCCGGACCCGGCGGATCTGCTCCTCGGCAAATCCCCTGCGTCCGGCAACGAAGGCCCGGTAAGGCATCACCAGATCGATCTCGTCGGCACCGTCGGCGATTGCCGCCTTCGTCCCGGCGACGACGGCGAGCGTGTCATCGCCGCCTTGCGGGAAGTTGACGACGGTTGCGACGTTCACGCCGCTCCCGGCCAGCAGGCTTGCCGCCTGCACCACGTGCCGCGGCCAGATGCAGACGGCGGCAACGCTTCCGTGCGGCGTCACCGCGCGGGCACAGAGCGCATCGATGTCCGCCGTCGTGCAGGCATCGTCCAGATTGGTGAGGTCGACCAGCGGCAGGGCGCGGCGGGCGACCTCTGCGGGCGTCATGTCAGTCATTGGCAAGGTCCTTCACGAAACGGCGGATCAGCCGCTTCAGCGCGTCGACCGCCTTCAGCGCGGTCGACTTGGTTTCGTCATGCGACAGACCATGCGCCTGCATGCCGGCGCCATAGTTGGTGATCGTCGAGATCGCGGCGACCCTCAGACCCAGGTAGCGGGCGAGGATCCCCTCCGGCACGGTCGACATGCCGACCGCATCGGCGCCCAGCGCCTTGGCCATGCGGATCTCGGCCGGCGTCTCGAAGGACGGGCCGGAGAACCACATGTAGACACCTTCGCCGAGCGGGATGTTCTCCTCCCCGGCCAAGGCACGCAGCCGCGCCCTCAGGTCCGGATCGTAGGCCGCGCTCATGTCGAGGAAGCGCTTGTCGCTCTCCTCGCCGATCAGCGGATTGAGCCCCGACCAGTTGATGTGGTCGGAAATCAGCATCGGCGTTCCGGGCGCGAAATCCTCGCGCAAGGACCCGGCCGCGTTGGTCAGGAGAACGGTGTCGCAGCCGAGTTCCTTCAGCGTCTCGACCGGCGTGCGCATCACGTCGGCACCGCCTCCTTCATAGTAGTGGGCCCGCCCGGACAGCACGACGACCGGAACCCCGGCAAGCGTGCCGGCGACCAGTTCGCTGCCATGGGAGGAGACGGAGGACACCGGGAAGCCGGAGAGCTTCGAGTACGGCACCCGCACGGCGTCCTCGATCTCGTCGGCGAGCTGCCCGAGCCCGGAGCCGAGCACCATGCCGAGGCGATAGTTCCCCGGACGCGCCGCACGCACCAGTTCCGCGCATTCCGGTCCGTAGCCGCTCATAGGTCTCTTTCCTCATCCTTCAGAACAAACCGCGCCGGAAGCAGTTCCGACAGTGTCAGGGTGCGGCGCAGTCCCTTCGTGTCGCAGACATGCACCGGCGTTTCCTCCCCGGCAAACTCGGCAAGCCGTTGGCGGCACCCGCCGCAGGGCGTGCACAGCGCCGCATCGGCGGTCACCACCACCTCGACGACATCGCCCGGCTGGCCACCGGCAGAGACCATGGCACCCAGCGCGCTGGTTTCCGCGCACCAGCCCTCCGGAAAGCTGGCATTCTCCACATTGCAACCGGCGAAAATGCGTCCATCCCTGGTCAGGAGGGCGGCGCCCACCGCGAAACCGGAATAGCGGGCATGGGCATTGGCCCGGGCCGCACGGGCGGCGGCGAAGAGATCATCGAAACGGGACATGGGATCCTCGGCTTGCAGCGACCGGGCGACCGGCGGGCCCGGTCAGCCGCGTTCCTTCACATAGGCGACACCGCCGGCTCGGGGCGGGACCGCCTTGCCGATGAAACCGGCCAGCAGGATGACGGTGAGAATGTAGGGCAGCGCCTGGATCGCCTGCACCGGCACTTCGCCGATGCCGGGCACCTTCTGGCCTTGCAGGCGAATGGCGACGGCATCGAGGAAGCCGAAGAGCAGGCAGGCGAACATCACCGGCACCGGCTTCCACTTGGCGAAGATCAGCGCGGCGAGCGCGATGAAACCCTTGCCGGCGGTCATGTTGGAGATGAACCCGGCCGACTGGGCGATGGCGAGATAGGAGCCGGCCAGACCGCACAGGATGCCGGTGCAGATCACCGCGCGGTAACGCAGCCAGGCAACGGAGATACCGGCCGTGTCGACGGCGGCAGGGTTCTCGCCAACGGCGCGCAGGCGCAGCCCGAAACGCGTGCGGAACAGCACCCACCAGGAAAACGGCACGGCCAGGAAAGCCGCGTAGACCAGAATGTTGTGCCCCGACAGGAGCTCGGAATAAAGGCCGCCCAGCACGGGCACATCCCGCAGGCTTTCGGCAAAGGGCCAGACGAGATTGGCGAAGCGGGCATCGCCCGAGACCGGCGGGGTGCGGCCGCCCTGGCTGAACCAGGCCTGCCCGAGCAGCGCGGTCAGGCCCATGGCGAGGAAGTTGATGGCAACGCCCGAGACGATCTGGTTGCCGCGATGGGTGATGCAGGCAAACCCGTGCACCAGGGCAAGCCCGACGGACAGGAGAATGCCGGCGGCAAGGCCGAGCCAGGCGGAGCCGGTCACGGCGGCGGCGGCACCGGCGGCAAAGGCCGCGCCAAGCATCTTGCCCTCAAGGCCGATGTCGAAGACGCCCGAACGCTCCGAATAAAGGCCCGCGAGAGCCGCGAGAAGCAGCGGTGTGGACAGCCGCACGGTGCTGTCGAGGATGAGGATCAACGTGTCGAACATGCGCGCGCTCCCACTCAGGCCGGCGTGCCGGCAGGGGCTGACAGCACCCCGAAGACGCGTAAAAGCGCCGGACGGAACATGTGCTCGAGCGCACCGGCGAACAGGATCACCAGTCCCTGGATGACGACGATCATGTCGCGGGTGATGGCCGGCATCTCGAAGGCGAGTTCGGCGCCGCCCTGATAGAGCATGCCGAACAGGATCCCGGCAAAGACGATACCGACCGGGTGCGCCCGGCCCATCAGCGCAACGGCGATGCCGACGAAACCGTAGCCGGAAACGAACTCCATCAGCAGCCGGTGCTGCGATCCCATGATCTCGTTGATCGCCATCATGCCGGCAAGGCCGCCGGAGAGCAGCATGGTGATCACGGTGATGCGCACCGGCGAGATGCCGGCATAGATGGCCGCCGTCGGGTTGGCGCCGAAGGTACGGATCTCGTAGCCGAGCCGCGTGCGCCAGACGAGCACCCAGACGAACAGACACGCGGCGAGCGCCAGCAGGAAGGAGAAATTGACCGGGGCCGATCCGAAATCGGTGAAGGGCAGGACATCCTGCAGCAGCGGCAGGCGGCCGCCATCCTCGAAGGTGCGGGTCTCCGGCTGCATCGAGCCGGGCTTCGACATGACGTTGACCAGCAGGTAGACCATGAGCGAGGCGGCGATGAAGTTGAACATGATCGTGGTGATGACCACGTGGCTGCCGCGCTTCGCCTGCAGCACCGCCGGAATGAAGGCCCAGGCCGCGCCGAAGGCGGCGGCCCCCGCCACGGCGACAGGCAGCGTCACCCACCAGGGCACGTAGCGGTCGAGGGCCAGACAGGCGAGCGCCACGCCGAGCCCGCCGAGATAGGCCTGCCCCTCCCCGCCGATATTGAAAAGCCCCGCATGGAACGCGATCGCCACCGCCAGCCCGGTGAAGATGAAGTTGGTGGCGTAGAACAGGGTGAAACCGATGCCCTCGTTCCAGCCGAGCGAGCCCCAGACCAGAACCTTGACCGCCTCGATCGGGTTCTCGCCGATCAGCAGCACGACAAGGCCGGAGACAATGAACGCCGCCGTGACATTGATTGCCGGCATCAGGATGTAGTCGGCCCAGCGCGGGAGTTGTCCTGCCGTCATTCCGCCGCCTCCTGTCCGGCCGCGCCTGCCATCAGCAGCCCGAGTTCGCTGTCCTCGGTTTCCGGCGCCCGTTCGCCGACCACCCGACCGTCGAACATCACCAGCACCCGGTCGGCAAGCGCCCGGATCTCGTCCAGTTCGACGGAGACGAGCAGCACGCCCTTGCCGGCATCGCGCAGGGCCACCAGCCGCTTGTGAATGAACTCGATCGCACCGATATCGACACCGCGCGTCGGCTGGCCGACAAGCAGGATCACCGGATCACGCTCGATCTCGCGGGCAAGCACGATCTTCTGTTGGTTGCCGCCGGAGAAGTTGGCGGTCTTGAGCATGCATTGAGGCGGGCGAATGTCGTATTTTTCGATCTTCTCGCGCGCCGCGTTGCGGATGGCGTCATAGTCGAGGAATGCGCCCCGCCCGTAGGCCGGGTCGTGGTGATAGCCAAGGATGGCGTTCTCGCATTCGGGAAAGCGCGTCACCAGCCCCATGCGGTGGCGGTCTTCCGGCACATGGGCAAGGCCAAGCCGGCGCATGCGCGCTGCGTCCACCTCCGTGGCGGCCAGATCGATACGGGTCCCGTCGACGGTAACGGACCCGGAGCGCACCTTGCGGATACCGGCGATTGCCTCGAGCAATTGCGACTGGCCGTTGCCGGACACGCCGGCGATACCGACGATTTCCCCGGCCCGAACCTCGAGCGAGACATCGCGCACGACGTCGACGCCCCGCCCGTCGCGCACCGTCAGCCCCTCCACCTGCAGCACCGGCCGCCCCGGCGTTGCCGGTCCCTTGGTCACCTCGAGCAGCACGCGCCGGCCGACCATCAGCTCCGCCAGTTCGCCCATCGACGTCTTCTGCGTCTGCCGCGTGGCGACGATCTCGCCGCGGCGCATCACCGACACATGGTCGGTCGCGGCCATGATTTCGCGCAGCTTGTGGGTGATTAGGAGGACGGTCTTGCCCTCGTCCCGCAGCACCCGGAGGATGCGGAAGAGATGGTCCGCCTCGGCCGGGGTCAGCACGCCCGTGGGTTCGTCGAGGATCAGGATGTCGGCACCGCGGAACAGCGCCTTGAGGATCTCCACTCGTTGCTGCAGGCCGACGGGCAGGTCGCCAATCACCGCATCGGGGTCGACCTTCAGGTCGTAGTCGGCGGCCAGGCGCTTGAGTTCGGCCCGCGCCCGCGACATGCCGCCGGCCAGAACCGGGCCGCCTTCAGCGCCCAGGATGACGTTTTCCAGCACCGTGAAATTCTCGACCAGCATGAAGTGCTGATGGACCATGCCGATGCCGAGCGCGATGGCGGCCTGGCTGCCGGCAATCGAGACCGTCTTGCCGTCGACACGGATCTCGCCGCCATCCGCGTGATAGAAGCCGTAGAGGATCGACATCAGCGTCGACTTGCCGGCGCCGTTCTCGCCGACAATGCCGTGGATCGACCCTTTGCGGACCTTCAGGTCGATGTTCCTGTTGGCATGGACCGGGCCGAAACGCTTGTCGATGCCGACAAGCTCGATGGCAAGCTCTTCGCTCATAGCGGGCACTCCCCATCGCTCGCCGCGTCGTGAACCTTGATCCGCCCCCCGGCGATCGCCGCCTCCGCGGCACGCGCGGCCGCTTCCATCTCCGGTGTGACCAGATCACGATTGTCACCGTCGATGACCCAGTCCATGCCGCCCTCGGCAAGACCCAGAACCTGGACCCCGGCCGACCATTTGCCATCGCGGGCATCGGCGAAATTGCCGAGGACCGCCACGTCGACGCGCTTGCGGATGGAGGTAAGAACCTTCCCAGGGTGCAGGCCGTTCTGGTTGCTGTCGGTGCCGATGCCGAGCTTGCCGGCGTCCGCAACCGCCTGCAGCACGCCGATGCCCGTGCCCCCGGCCGCCTGGATCACCACGTCGGCGCCCCTGGCGATCTGCGAACGCGCCAGTTCCGCGCCGCGCGCCGGATCTGCAAACGCCGCAGGCGTGTCGCCGGCCATGTTGAACAGGACGCGTGTATCCGCAGAGACGGAAGCCGCGCCCTGCCGGTAGCCACAAAGGAACCGGCGAATGATGGGTATGTCCATGCCGCCGACGAAACCGATGGTGCCGGTTTGCGAGGCCATTGCGGCCAGAAGCCCGGCGATATAGGCGCCTTCATGCTCGCGGAAGACGACAGAGCGCACATTCGGTGCCTCGACCACCATGTCGACAATGGAGAAACGGGTCTGCGGATAATCCTTCGCCGCTGCCGCGACAGCCGAAGCCTGGTTGAAGCCGATGGCAACGACAGGCGACAGGCCTCGGGAGGCGAAACTCCTCAGCGCCTGCAGGCTGTCGGCGTCGCGTGCGATCTCGAAGTCCCGGTAGCTCTCGCCGGTCTCCGCCGTGAAGCGTTCGGCACCGCGATAAGCCGCCTCGTTGAAGGAGCCGTCGAAACGGCCACCGACCGAATAGACCAGGGCCGGCTCGGCCATCGCCACCGATGACAGGACAGTGGCAAAGGCAAGGCCCGCAAGGAGACAAGGAAAGCGCGTCATCGCCGGCGTCCCATGGTGCGCGTCGAAAGAAGCCGGAGCCGCGGCTTGCCGCCACGGCCCCGGCCGGTTGGCCCGATCAGTAGGGGCAGTCTTCCGTTGCCATGTAGTCGTGGACGGCGATCTTACCGGAGACGATATCGGCCCGGGTCTGATCGACCGCCGCCTTCATCTCGTCGGTGATCAGCGGCTCGTTGTTTTCGTCGAGCGCCCAGTCGACACCGCCCTCGGCAAGGCCCAGCGTGTAGAAGCCGGACGTCCAGTTGCCGTCCTTGGCATCCGTGAAGGTGGAAGCGACGGCCACGTCGACGCGCTTGAGCATCGAGGTCAGCACCTTGCCCGGGTGAACGCCGTTCTGGTTGCTGTCAACGCCGATGCCGAGCGCGCCGGAATCTGCCGCCGCCTGCAGGACACCGAGGCCGGTGCCGCCGGCAGCGTGATAGATCACGTCCGCGCCGCGATCGATCTGCGACTTGGCCAGTTCGCCGCCCTTCACGGGATCGTTCCAGGCCGCGCCGGTCGAGCCGGTCATGTTTTCGAAGACTTCCGCGTCGGCATTGGTTTCCTTGACGCCCTGCTTGTAGCCGCAGGCGAATTTGCGGATCAGCGGAACGTCCATGCCCCCGACGAAGCCGACCTTGCCGGTCTTCGACGCCATCGCGGCGAGCTTGCCGACGATGTAGGAGCCTTCGTGCTCCTTGAACAGGATCGAGCGGACGTTCGGCAGGTCGACGACCATGTCGACAATGGCGAACTTGGTGTCCGGGAATTCCTTGGCGACCTTCTCCAGGGCATTGGCGTGGGAGAAGCCGATGGCGACCACCGGATTGGCGCCGCGGCGCGCGAAATTGCGCAGTGCCTGCTCGCGCTGGCTGTCGTTCTGGATCTCGAAATCGCGATACTCGATACCCGTGTCGGCCTTGAACTTCTCCGCGCCGGTATAGGCCGCCTCGTTGAACGACTTGTCGAACTTGCCGCCAAGATCATAGACGACCGCCGGCTGGAATTCCTGCGCCAGCGCCGTGCCGGACAGCAGCGCCGCCGCGGCGACGCCGAGAATGAAACGCTTCATCACCACACTCACCTCCACCTGTTGTCACCCGTCGGCTTCATGCCGATCGGGCCTGTCTGGTCCCCTCCGCCGAGGCCAGGGCGCGGCCCAGGCTTTCATCGACGATCAGGTCCGTGATCAGCCCCGCGCGCAGGGCCGCGCGCGTTGCCTCAAGCTTGCCCGCGCCGCCCGCCAGCGCCACCACGCGCGCGCCGCGCACCGCCTCGAACGGCAGGCCGACGGCCTTCTCGCCGAGCTTGGCAGCGACGAGCCGGCCGTCCCGGCCGATGAAGCGCCCCATCAGGTCGCAGACCGCGCCGGTCGCGATCAGGTCGCGCTGCTCCTCGCGCGAGATCAGGTCGCGACGTATCAGATGACCGTCATCCTCGACCGACCCGATACCGATGACGAAGAGATCGGACGCGCGCGCGCGCTCCAGCAGGGCCTGGACGCTGCGCTGGCCCAGGAACATGTCGCGCTCGGCGGCGTCTTCGGCCAGATAGGGCACGGGCAGATAGTACCCCTCGCCGCCCGTGCGTTCGGCCAGTTGCTGAACCACATCGAACGGATTGGCGGAGAGTTTGCGCGTCAGCGATCCCGAGATCGAGACGATGCCGAGATCCGGCCGCTGGATGCGCGGCATCAGGTCGATGGCCGCCTTGAGCGTGCGCCCCATTCCCACACCAAGCTGGGACACCGCAGGGTTGGCGAGAAGGTTGGCCAGATGCGGCCCGGCCACCTCGGCGATGGCGCGTATCTCGATATCCGGGTCCTGGCCGCCAATGTCGGGCGCTATCAGGCATGACGCGAGACCGTATTCCCCGGCGAGCGTCGCCTCGATCTCCAGGCAATCCGACGGCCGGCCGGCGATCTGGAAGCGGACAAGGCCGGTCTTCTGCGCATGGGCGATCAGCCGATGGACCTTG
Organism: Stappia sp.; assembly: GCF_965276915.1. Classification (GTDB taxonomy): domain Bacteria; phylum Pseudomonadota; class Alphaproteobacteria; order Rhizobiales; family Stappiaceae; genus Stappia. Next base: position 1,481,627 of record NZ_OZ255709.1, on the reverse strand, counting down.
GCGGTGGAAATGCCCAGGCGGGTAGCGATCTCACCCTGCGTGGCGCCGCCGACGAACGACATCCACGCCGCTCGAATGGCCATATCCGTGGTCCAGTCACCCTGCTGCATGATGGCCGCGCGTCTCCCGTCCGACGGTCACCGCGCAAGGCTACCCGCGCTGTCGCGCGCGCCTTGCCATGACCACCCCTCGCCTCCGGCTGAAAATTTCTTCAGCTCTTGAGATTTCTTTCAAGCGAGACTGCATGAGCGTACGCGCAAGGTCAAGCATGTTGGCGCAAGATGGCTGTGCGGAAAAAACGAGGAAGGACGGCTCCCCGGCAGAAATTTCCGTAGAGATAGGCAATTTCTGCCTGGATTTTTTGCAAATCCGCATTGTTTGCCAAATAGACGGGCAGTTTACCGTGAAGGAACGCCCGAAACCCCACCCGGAAAAGATCGCAAGGCGATCCGTTTAACCGGCTGATGAAAATCGGCAATCGGGAAGCGCACGGATTGCGTCTCGCCGTCCGTGCTCCGGAAAGCCGCCCCCGGAAGGCGGGCATCAGGGGTTACGCAGCGTCTGGCACGGCTCTTGCTCAATATTCCGTATCGCCAGAGCGCCGGAAGGGACCGCGGAAACGCGGTCGGGATCGAGGGAACGGACGCAAGATAAGGCATATCGCGAGGAACGTCGGACAAGGCAGGAGCCCTTCACCGGTTGAAGGAGGTTTCGACCATGCGCGTGCCAGTTCCCCATCCCCGGGCAGGGCGCTTCCTGCCGACCTTCGCGAAGGCGGCAAGCGTCGCTCTCACCCTCGCCACCCTGACCGCCGCGTCGGCGGCACTCGCCGCACCGGCCGGTGCGCCCGTCCTCGGCTACGGCTACGATCCTGACCGCGAGGTCGATGTCGAGCTCGTGCTGGCCGTCGACATTTCCCAGTCGATGGACCGCGACGAGCAGGAAGTGCAACGGGCAGGCTATATCGCCGCGCTCACCTCGCCCGAGGTTCTCGACGCGATCCGCTATGGCCCGACCGGACGCATCGCCATCTCCTATCTGGAGTGGGGCAGCGTCGGCGAGCAGTTCATCGTCGCGGACTGGTCGGTGATCAGCGACGCGGCGACCGCCGCCGCCTTCGCAGCCAAGATCGCCGAGGCGCCGCTGCGCCACAGCCAGCGCACGTCGATCTCGGCAGCCCTGACCCAGGCGGCAACCATGGTCTCCTCGAACGAGTATGAGGGGTTGCGCAAGGTCATCGACATGTCCGGCGACGGCCCCAACAACCAGGGCGGCAAGGTGACCCAGTTCCGCGACAAGGTGATCGCCTCCGGGATCACCATCAACGGCTTGCCGCTGATGATGAAATCGGAACGCGACGCATGGCAGACGATGATGAATCTCGACCACTACTACGAGGATTGCGTCATCGGCGGTCCCGGTCATTTCTCGATTCCCGTGCGCTCCAAGACGCAGTTCGGCGATGCCATTCGCATGAAGCTGGTGCTGGAGATCGCGGGGTTGGCTCCCGGCCAGGCGGGCGTCATGAAGGCTGACGCGCGCAAGCCGATCAATTGCAGCCTTTACGACTGAAGCCGGTTCCGACCGGGGGCTGGCCTGGCGGCGCGAGCGGGGCGGCCGGCAAACTGCGGCTTTCAACCCGCAGCGGAAGCGGGTACATCCTGTCCAGGGGATCGCCGCCATGGTGATCACCGCCCGACCGCATGCAGCAAGCAGGATCGACCGTTGACCGAACCGCGCCGCAACGCACCCGCCGCAAGGCCTTCGCTTGCCCTCGTCGCACACGATGCGCGCAAGGACGAGATGGTTGCCTTCGCCCGGGCGCATGAGGAGAAGCTTCGCTCCTACGACCTGGTGGCGACGGGAACGACCGGCGGACGCATCCTGGACGCCTGCCCGTCCCTGAAGATCGAGCGCCTCAAGAGCGGCCCGCTCGGCGGCGACCAGCAGATCGGCGCAATGATCGCGGAAGGCCGCTTGCAGGGGCTGATCTTCCTTGTCGACCCGCTCTCGCCGATGCCGCATGATGTCGACGTCAAGGCCCTGATGCGGCTCGCGCTTGTCTACAACATTCCCACGGCGCTCAACCGCGCGACGGCGGAAATCCTGCTGCGCTCGGCCCGGCTCGCCGGCCTCGCCACCACGTCGACCACCCCGGAAATCATACCCCTGGCCTGATGACAGCGACCCTTACCGGCTTCCGCAACTTCCGTTTCCCCGTGCTCGTCGCCGATATCGGTGGCACCAATGCCCGCTTCGCCGTGGTCAGCGATGCGCACGCGGAAACGCACGTCTTCGGGTCGGTGGAAACCGGGGCCTATGCAGACCTTGCCGCAGCCGTGGTCGACACGGTGCTCGACCACACCTCGCTGATGCCGCGCACGGCGGTGCTGGCCGTGGCCGGGCCGGTCACCGGCGACCGCATTGCGATGACCAATGCCGACTGGGTGATCGAGCCGCGCGCACTGATCGCGCAACTCGGCCTGGAAAGCGTCGTCGTGCTCAACGACTTCGAAGCCCAGGCCCTGGCGCTTCCAGGGCTCGAAGGGGACGATATCCGGCAGATCGGCGGAGGCACGGCGCTGCCGCACCGGGCCAAGGTCGTGCTGGGTCCCGGCACCGGTCTCGGTGCCGCCGCCATGGTGCATGCCGCGGGCACCTGGGTGCCGATCCCCGGCGAAGGCGGGCATGTCGAACTCGGCCCCGTCTCCGAAGAAGACTACCGCGTCTGGCCCCATATCGAGCGGCTTGAGGGACGTATCGGCGCCGAACGCATCATCAGCGGCGCGGGCCTTCTGAGGCTGGCGCGTGCGGTTGCCGCACAGGCCGGCACCGAACGGCGCTTTGCAGCGCCGCGCGATGTGACCGAGGCCGCCGATGCGGGCGACGAGATCGGCCTGCGGACGATGGACATGTTCGTGCGGGCGCTCGGCCGGGTTGCCGGCGACCATGCGCTCACCTTCCTTGCCCGTGGCGGTGTCTTTCTCGGCGGCGGCATCCCCGGCCGCATCGACACCTATCTGGCGCATCCCGCCTTCCGCGCCGCCTTCGAGGCGAAGGCCCCCCATTCGGCGCTGCTTGCCAGCATCCCGACTTTCCTGATCCGCCACGAGAACCCTGCCCTCAAGGGTCTTGCCTCCTTCGCGCGAACGCCGACGCTGTTTGCCGTTGAACTCGCCGGACGACACTGGATGCGGGACGGCACGCCGGCCGCCGAATGAGCGGGCCGCGCGCGGTGCAGCCCCCGCTGCCGATCGAGGCCGTCCTTCCCGAACTCCTCGAAACGCTCGCCGGCAACACGGCCTGCGTGCTGGTGGCCGAGCCCGGCGCCGGCAAGACCACCCGCGTGCCGCTTGCGCTGCTCGACGCCCCCTGGCGGGGTGACGGCCGCATCGTCGTGCTGGAACCGCGCCGCCTGGCTGCACGTGCCGCCGCCGCGCGGATGGCCTCGACGCTCGGTGAGGAACTCGGCGGAACGGTCGGTCTTCGGGTCCGGCTGGAAACGCGGGTATCGGCGAGAACCCGCATCGAGGTGGTGACCGAAGGCGTCTTCACCCGGATGATCCTCGACGATCCGGAACTCACCGGCATCGCCTGCATCCTCTTCGACGAGTTCCATGAACGCTCTCTCGACGGCGACCTCGGCCTGGCGCTTGCGCTCGACACGCAGGGCGCGCTGCGCGAGGACCTGCGCATTGTGCCGATGTCGGCGACCATTGACGCTGCGCGTATCGCCGCCCATCTCGGCGGCGCGCCGGTCATTCATTGCGAAGGGCGCAGCTTTCCTGTCGAGACCCGGTATCTCGGCCGCGACGCCGCCCGCCCGATAGCCGACCGGATCGCGGAGGCGGTGCGCCGCGCCTTGCGCGAAGAGAGCGGCTCGATCCTTGCCTTCCTGCCCGGGCAGGGCGAAATTCGCCGCGCCGCCGACCTGCTTGCCGGCACGCTGCCCGCCGACAGCGATCTCGCCCCGCTCTACGGTGCGCTCTCCGGCGCCGAACAGGCGGCCGCGATCCGGCCGCCGGCGACAGGCCGGCGCAAGGTGGTGCTCGCCACATCCATCGCCCAGACCTCACTCACCATCGAAGGCGTTCGCGTCGTCATCGACAGCGGTCTCGCCCGCGTGCCGGCGTTCGAGCCCGACACCGGTCTCACCAGGCTGGAAACGGTGCGCGTGTCGCGCGCCGCCGCCGACCAGCGCCGAGGCCGCGCGGGACGCGTGGAACCCGGTATCTGCTACCGGCTCTGGGACGAAGCGCAGACAGCCTCCCTTGCACCCGACGACCGACCGGAAATCCTCGAGGCCGACCTTTCCGGCCTCGCCCTCGACCTTGGCGCATGGGGCGTCACCGACCCGGCCGCCCTGCGCTTTCCCGATTCCCCGCCCGGCCCGGCCTGGAACGAGGCGGTGACGCTTCTCAAACGTCTCGAAGCGCTCGATGCGCAAGGCCGCCTGACCGAAACCGGCCGGCGGATGCGCGAGTTGCCCGTTGCGCCCCGGCTTGCCCACATGCTGGTGCTGGCCGGCAGGACCGGGGAGGCCACACTGGCCGCCCAGATCGCGGCCCTCCTGTCCGAACAGGGACTGGGCGGGCGCTCGGCCGATCTCCGGCACCGGCTCGATACCTTCCGGCGCGCCCGCGATCCACGCAGCCGAGCCGCTCAGGGCATGGCGGACCGCTGGCGCCGGCTTGCCGGCGGCGAAAGCAAAAGCGGAACCGCAATGGGGGACGCCGGGCGCATTCTCGCGCTCGCCTACCCGGACCGGATCGCGCAGGCGCAGGACGGCAAGGGCGGCTTTCGCATGGCCAACGGCCGCGGCGCCAGGGTCGAGGAGACAGAGGCGCTGGCGCGCGAGGCCTTTCTGGTTGTCGCCGAGGTTCAGGGGAGCGCCGCGCGTGGCCGCATTCTGCTCGCCGCGCCCCTCTTGCGGGAGGACATCGAGGAACTGTTCTCCGCCCAGATCACGCAAGAGACGCACGTCACCTGCGACGGATCGGGCGCGGTACGGGCACGCCGCCTCAGGCGCTATCGCAAGCTCGTGCTGCGCGAAGACATCGAGCCCTCACCCGACCCGGCTGCCGTGGCCGCCGCGCTTGCCGGTTTCATAAAGGCGCGCGGCATCGACGTTCTTTCCTGGTCGAAACCGCAAGCCGTCCTGAGGGCCCGCGTGACAACGCTGCGCAAGCTGCTGCCGCCGGACGAGGCGGAGGCATGGCCGGATGTCTCGGACGCCGCGCTCACGGACCGTCTCGAGGACTGGCTCGAGCCCTATCTGGCGGGAAAGCGCAGCGTCGCCGAGATCGGTTCGGACACACTCGGCAACGCGCTGGCAGCACTCCTGCCCCAGCACCGGCTCGGCGAACTCGACCGGCTTCTGCCGAGCCATTTCGCGGCACCTTCCGGCTCGCATGTGCCGATCGACTATGACCGGAACGAAGGACCGGTCCTGCCTGTGCGGGTCCAGGAGCTCTTCGGCCTGGACCGCCATCCGGCAATCGCCGGCGGGCGGGTGCCGCTCATTCTGGAGCTTCTCTCACCCGCTCATCGGCCGATCCAGATCACCCGCGACCTGCCGGGCTTCTGGCGCGGCTCCTGGGGGGCGGTGAAGGCGGAGATGAAAGGCCGCTATCCCAAGCACCCCTGGCCGGACGATCCGCTTTCAGCCCCGGCGACCAACCGCGCCAAGCCGCGCAAGTAGCGCCGACCAGCCCGGCAGGTCGCGTGTCTCAGTCTTCCTCTGCCATGGCGATCAGGCTCGCGTTGCCGCCGGCGGCGGCGGTGTTGATCGACACCACCTGCTCCAGCGCGAAGCGGCCAAGATAGGCCGGGCCGCCCGCCTTGGGGCCGGTTCCGGACAGGCCGGACCCGCCGAAGGGCTGAGTGCCGACCACCGCGCCGATCGTGTTGCGGTTGACATAAACATTGCCGACCGAAAGGCGGTCGACGACAGCCGCGACCGTCGCGTCGATGCGGCTGTGCACGCCGAGCGTCAGGCCGTAGCCGGTGGCGGCTATCGTCTCCAGCATCTTCGGCAGGTTCGACGCCTTGTAGCGCACCACATGCAGGATCGGGCCGAAGGTCTCCCGGGTGAGCGCGTCGGGACTGTCGAGCTCGACGATGTGCGGCGCCACCCAGGTGCCGCGCGCCAACGCCCCGCCCGGGGCCTTGCAGGAGAGCAACACCTTCTGCGTGCGCTCCATTTCCTCCAGATGAGCGACAAGCCGGTCGCGAGCGGCGGCATCGATCACCGGGCCGATGTCGGTTGCCGGATCGGCCGGATCGCCGAGCGACAGTTCTCGCGCGGCTCCCTTCAGCATCTCGATCTGCTTGTCCGCAACATCCTCCTGCAGGTAGAGCAGGCGGAGCGCAGAGCAGCGCTGGCCGGCGGAACGGAAGGCCGACATCATAACGTCGTCGCAGACCTGCTCGGGCAGGGCCGTGGCATCGACCAGCATCGCGTTGATGCCGCCTGTCTCGGCGATCAGCGGCACGATCGGGCCGCGCTTTTCGGCAAGCGTCCGGTTGATCGCCCAGGCGGTTTCCGTCGAGCCGGTAAAGGCGACGCCGGCGACGCGCGGCTCGGCGACAAGCGCCGCGCCGAGATCGCGGCCGCCGGGAGCCAACAGGAAGACGTCTTGCGGCACACCGGCGGCGTGGATCAGCTTCGCCGTCTCATAGGCGATCAGCGGGGTCTGCTCCGCCGGCTTGGCAATGACCGTGTTGCCGGCAAGCAGCGCCGCCGTGATCTGGCCGAGGAAGATCGCCATCGGAAAGTTCCACGGCGAAACGCAGACGAAGACGCCGCGGCCGCGCAGCCGGTAGCGGTTTTCCTCGCCCGTCGGTCCCGGCATCAATGTGCCCTCGCCGAAGAGCTTGCTGGCTTCGGCCGCGTAGTAGCGGCAGAAATCGACGGCCTCGCGCACTTCTGCCAGCCCGTCGGGCAGGGTCTTGCCGGCCTCCCGCGCCAGGATCGCCATCAGCCGGGGGGCATCATCCTCCAGCATGTCGCCAAGCCGCCCGATCGCGGCGGCGCGCTGGTCGACCGGCGTGCGCGACCAGCGGACGAAGCCCTTCGAGGCCGCCTCGAACATCGCCGGAACCTCGGCGACCGTCGCCTCGCGCACCCGGCCGGCGCGCGTGGTGCCATCGACCGGAGAGAGAATGTCGCGCGTCGGGCCGTCGGCCGGCACTCCCGGATACAGGGGATGGGCCTTGTCGACGGTCACCTGCGCTCCCGCCATCGCCTCGTGCAGGCGGGCGCGGTCGCGGGCGACGCCGAATTCCAGGCCCTTCGAATTGTTGCGGCTCTCGCCATAAAGCGCCACAGGCAGCGGGATCTTCGGGTTGCGCGCGCGGGTGCCACCGGCAAGCAGGTCCTGCGGACGGGCGAGCAGGCGCGAGATCGGCACCGAAGAATCGCCCACGGCGGAGACGAAGGAGGAGTTGGCGCCGTTTTCCAGAAGGCGGCGCACGAGATAGGCGAGCAGGTCGCGGTGACCGCCAACCGGCGCATAGATCCGGCAAGGATGGCCGTCGCGTTCGGCCACCGCCTTGAACAGGCTCTCGCCCATGCCGTGCAGGCGCTGGAACTCGTAGCCGCCGTCATTGCCGGCAAGTGCCACGATCTGTGCCACCGACAGGGCGTTGTGCGTCGCGAACTGCGGATAGATGCGCGGGCGCGCTGCAAGCATGGCCCTGGCGCAGGCGAGATAGGACAGGTCCGTCGCCGCCTTGCGGGTGAAAACCGGGAAATCGGTCAGGCCACGCTCCTGCGCGCGCTTGATCTCGGTGTCCCAGTAGGCGCCCTTGACGAGGCGCACCATGAACTTGCGATCGAGGCGCTCGGCAAGGCCGATCATCCAGTTGACCACTTCCAGCGCACGTTTCTGATAGGCCTGGATGGCGAGGCCGAACCCGTCCCAGCCCGCCAGGGAGGGATCGGCGGCAACGGCCGCGATCACGTCGAGAGAAATCTCCAGGCGGTCCGCTTCTTCCGCATCGACGGTGAAGTTCAGGTTGTGGCGCTTGGCCGCCTGGGCAAGCTTGAGAAGCTGCGGCACGAGTTCATCGCGCGCGCGCGTACCCTTCACCGCCTCGTAGCGCGGATGCAGCGCCGACAGCTTGACCGAGATGCCCGGGCGGTTCGGCAATTCACCGCTGCCGGCCGCCTTGCCGATCGCCTCGATGGCATCCGCATAGGAGCGGAAATAGCGCTCCGCGTCCTCGGCCGTGCGCGCTCCCTCGCCGAGCATGTCGTAGGAGTACCGGTAGCCCTTGGCCTCCTGGCCCTTCGCCCGGGAAAGCGCGCCCTTGATGCTTTCGCCTAGGACGAACTGGTGGCCGAGAACGCGCATCGCCTGCCGCGTCGCGGCGCGCACCGCCGGCATGCCCATGCGCTTGACGAGGGCGGCGAGGATCGTGTTCGGGGCCTCGCCCGGATGAATCAGCCGCGAGGTGATGCCCAGTGCCCAGGAGGAGGCGGAGACGAGCCAGGTGTCGGACGGCCCGCCCTCGGACTCGTCGAACCGCGCGGCTGCGAGCTTGTCCTCGATCAGCTTGTCGGCGGTTGCCGCGTCCGGCACGCGCAGCAGCGCCTCCGCCAGCACCATCAGCGCCAGCCCCTCGCGCGTCGAGAGACCGTATTCGCGCAGGAAATCCTCGACCCCGCCCAGTCCGCCAATGGCCGAGCGGATCGCCTGGATGTAGCCGGAAGCCAGCTCGTCCACGCGCGCCTCGGTCGCCTCGTCGAGGGACCCCTTGCCGATGAGCGCACGAACGGCGGCTTCGTCGGAAGGAGCGAAGGGGGCACGGAAGGGCGAAAGGTCTTTATGCGACTGCGCGACGAGCGCGCGTTCCGATGCAAGGCTCATGACGGCTCCTGAACACAACGAATGCCGCGCGGCGGGTTTCCCGGCTGGTCCACGCCCGGACCGTCCGCTTAGCGAATTCCCCTATCATAACCGTAATTCCTCCGTTATTTTCTTCGAAAATATCTTTAAAAACGGAGTTTTATTCTGTGAAATCCGAGAATACCGCCGAAACGCCCGCGCTAGACCGGATTGACCGCCGCATTCTGGCGGTCCTGCAGGTCGATGGCCGGATCACCACCACGGACCTCGCGGCCAGGGTCAACCTGTCGACGACGGCAACTGCGGAGCGGATGAAGCGCCTTGTGCGGGACGGCTACATCCTGCGCTTCTCCGCCGAGCTCGACCCGCTTCGCCTCGGCCTGGGGCTTCTTGTCTTCCTGCAGGTCAAGCTCGATCGTACCACACCCGATGTCTTCGACGCCTTCGCACAGGCCGTGAAGCGGGTGCCCCAGGTGCTGGAGTGTCACATGGTGGCCGGCGGGTTCGACTATCTGGTCAAGGCGCGCGTCTCGGACATGGCCGCCTATCGCAAGCTTCTCGCCGATGCCGTGCTCGACCTCCCGGGCGTGCGGGAAACCCATACCTACGCCGTAATGGAAGAGGTCAAGGATACTCATGTCCTGCCACTTTAGGTCAGGCGCACGGCAGCATAACGAAGCCGTGTGTTGACCGTCATTGCCGCCTCTTGCAGGAAAAGAAAAAAGGGAAGGACCTGCCTTGATGTTCGATAGCCGCCACCGTTCGCGCCCGATTGCCGGCGCGGCGCTCGCCGCCAGCCTGTTGCTCGCCGCTCCCTTCGCCGGAGCGCGGGCCGCCGATGCTCCCGATCCGGCCGACTGGCCGGCCGTGCTGGAGGCCGCGCAGGGCCAGACGGTCTATTTCCATGCCTGGGGCGGGGAACCGCGCATCAACAGCTACATTGCCTGGGCCGGCGAGCGGCTGAAGGAAATGCACGGTGTCACGGTCGAGCAGGTGAAGGTCGACGACACCGCCAATGTCGTTGCCCGGGTGGTCGCCGAAAAGGCGGCCGGACAAGACACCGGCGGCGCGGTCGATCTCGTCTGGATCAATGGCGAGAACTTCGTTTCCCTCAAGAAGGCCGGCCTGCTGACGACACCCGGCTGGGCGACGAAACTCCCCAACTGGGACCTGGTCGACACGGCGGACAAGCCGGCGGTGCTGACGGATTTCACCGAGCCGACAGACGGGCTTGAAAGCCCCTGGGGCATGGCCAAGCTCGTCTTCATGCATGACACGGCGACGCTCGAGCATCCGCCGACGACCCTGGCAGCGCTGGCGGAGTACCTGAAGACCCATCCCGGTCGCTTCACCTATCCGCAGCCGCCCAATTTCCACGGCTCGACCTTTCTCAAGCAGGTGCTGGCGACAACCATTGCCGACAGGACCAAACTGGCGAAGCCGGTCGATCCGGCGAGCTTCGAGGCCGATGTCGCACCGCTCTTCGCCTGGCTCGACGCGTTGCACCCGACCATGTGGCGGCAGGGCCGCGCCTTCCCGCAGAACCAGCCGGCCATGCGCCAGCTTCTCGCTGACGGCGAGATCGACATCGCCTTCACCTTCAACCCCGCCGGCGCCTCGGCCGCGATCGCGGCCGGCGAGTTGCCCGACACCGTGCGCACCTTCGTCCTCGACGGCGGCACCATCGGCAATGCCCATTTCGTCGCGATCCCGTACAACGCCAATGCCAAGGCCGGCGCGCTGGTTCTCGCCGACTTCCTGCTGAGCGCGGAAGCGCAGGCGCGCAAGCAGGACCCGACGATCTGGGGCGATCCGACAGTGCTTGCCATCGATGCCTTGAGCGATGCCGACAAGGCCCGCTTCGCCGCCCTTAACCTTGGTATCGCGACGCTCACTCCGCAGCAGCTCGGCCCGGTCATCGACGAGCCGCATGCAAGCTGGATGACGGCGCTGGAACGCGCCTGGACCGCCCGCTACGCCTCCCAATGACGACACGGACCGGGCAGGCCGCACGACGATGATCAGACTGGCGCCGGCGGCAACACTGATCCTGATGCTGGGTCCGGTTGTCGCGGGTCTTGCGGGCACGCTGTTGCCGGCCTTCGGCCTTGTCCCCGCGCTTGGCGGCGACATGCTGTCCCTTGACGCATTTCGCCGGCTTGCCGCGCAGCCGGGGCTGGCCACCTCCGTCCTGCTTTCCCTGAGCACAGGCCTTGCGGCAACGCTCAGTGCCTTCGTGCTGACGATCCTGTTCACCGCCGCCTTCGAGGGCACGCGGCTGTTCCGCACGCTCCGCACGCTGCTGTCGCCGCTGCTGTCGGTACCGCACGCCGCGGCGGCCTTCGGCCTTGCCTTCCTGATCATGCCGTCCGGCTTCGCCATGCGGCTGCTGTCGCCCTGGGCGACCGGCGCGACGCGCCCGCCCGACGTGCTCATCGTCGGCGATCCGGCGGGCATTGCCATGACGCTCGGCCTGATGGCGAAGGAGATCCCTTTCCTCTTCCTGATGGTGCTCGCCGCCTTGCCGCAGGCCGACCCGGCCCGCGCACGGCGCGTCGCGGCGAGCTTCGGTTATGCACCGGTCGCCGGGTGGCTGAAGACCGTTCTGCCGCGCGTCTATCCGCAGATCCGCCTGCCGGTCTTCGCCGTCATCGCCTACGCCACTTCGGTGGTCGACGTCGCCCTCATCCTCGGCCCGACGACACCGCCGCCGCTTGCCGTGCGCCTGACCGGCTGGATGAACGATGCCGACCTGTCGCTGCGCTTCATGGCCTCGGCCGGGGCGCTGCTGCAGCTTGGCGTGAGCCTTGCCGCCATCGCACTGTGGATCCTGGGCGAAAGGGTCCTCGCATGGCTCGGTCTGCGCTGGATCGAGAGCGGCGGGCGGCGGGCGGCCGATCTTACCCTGGCCGCGCTTGCGGGCACGCTGATGAGTGTGCTGACGGGCGCCCTGCTGCTCGGCCTGCTCGTGCTCGCGCTCTGGTCGCTGGCCGGGCCCTGGCGGTTTCCGGACGCCCTGCCGGCAAGCTTCACGCTGGCGACATGGCACCACCACCTGGCGGCGGCCGGAGGGACGGTTCGCACGACGCTGGCAATCGGGCTGCCGGTCGTGGCGATCGCCGTCGCGCTGGCGCTCGCCTGCCTGGAAAACGAGACCCGGCGATCCCGCGTCCTGCGGCACCGCTCCTTGCCGCTCGTCTACCTGCCGCTGATCGTGCCGCAGATCGCCTTTCTGTTCGGCCTGCAGATTCTGTTCCTGATGGCCGGACTGCACGATACGCTGGCCGCGGTCGCGCTCGCCCACATGGTCTTCGTCATCCCCTATGTGCTGCTGGCGCTGTCCGACCCCTGGCGCGCCATCGACCCGCGTTACGGCCATGTCGCCAGCGCGCTTGGCGCATCCCCCGGCAGGACCTTCTGGCGGGTCCGACTGCCGCTTGCACGGCGCGCCGTCGCCACCGCCGCGGCGCTCGGTTTCGCCGTATCTGTCGCGCAATACCTGCCGACGCTTTTGATTGGCGGCGGGCGCACGGCAACCGTGACCACCGAGGCCGTTGCGCTGGCATCCGGCGGCAACCGCCGGCTCGTAGGCCTCTATGCGCTGCTGCAAATGGCACTGCCGTTTGCTGCCTTCGCGCTGGCCGCTGTCATTCCCGCGGTGACCTTCCGCCACCGCAAAGAACCGGAGCCTGGCGCATGAGCGAGCCGCTGACCTTCGAGAAGGTGGAAATCTCCCTCGCCGGGCAACCGCTGATCGGCCTCGACAGAACCATCGGCCCCGGCGAAGTGCTAACCGTGATGGGGCCTTCGGGCGTCGGCAAGTCCAGCCTTCTGTCTCATGCCGCCGGCTTCCTCGGCCCCGCCTTTCAAGCGCGCGGGCGGGTGCTTTCCGGCAACCTCGACGTGACGGGACTGCCGGCGCACAAGCGCCAGCTCGGCCTGCTGTTCCAGGATCCCCTGCTCTTCCCGCACCTGAGCGTCGGCGCCAATCTCGCCTTCGCGCTGACGCCCGACCTGAAAGGCAGCGCCGCCCGTGAGGCGGCGGTTGCCGCAGCGCTTGCCGATGTCGATCTTTCGGATTTCGCGGGCCGCGACCCCGCCACGCTTTCGGGCGGCCAAAAGGCGCGGATAGCCCTGATGCGGGTGCTGCTGTCGCGTCCGCGCGCGCTGTTGCTCGACGAGCCGTTCTCCAAGCTCGACGCCGCGCTGCGCGGACAGATCCGCAAGCTGGTCTTCGACAAGGCGCGCGCGCACGGGCTGCCCGTGCTGCTTGTCACCCACGATCACGCGGACGCGGAAGCGGCCGGCGGCTCGGTCGTCGACCTTACGCTGTCCGCCTGACCGGGCGGGCTCGGCTGCTCAGCCGGCCTCGTTGGCGGCGGACGATTGCAGCAGGGCGTAGCGCTCGATGCCGATCTGCTCGATCAGGTTGAGCTGCGTTTCCAGATAATCGATATGATCTTCCTCGTCGCCCATGAGGTCCTCGAAGAGGCGCATGGTGACGTAGTCGCCGACCGCGAGCGTCGCCTCCCGCGCTTCCTTGTAGAGCGCACGGGCGGAATATTCCCCGGCGAGATCCGCCTCGATGACGTCCTTCAGCGACTGCCCGATCCGCAGGGGATCGAGCGTCTGCATGTTGGGAAATCCTTCGAGAAAGAGAATCCGTTCGACGATGCGGTCCGCATGCTGCATCTCCTCGAGCGATTCCTCGCGCTCCTTCTGCGCCAGCTTGCCGTAGCCCCAGTCGTCGAGCACACGGTAGTGCAGCCAGTACTGGTTGACCGCCGTCAACTCGTGGCGCAGCGCCTTGTTGAGGTAGTCGATGACTTTCGCGTCACCCTTCATCGCCCGTCGTCTCCCCCTTTGCCGGCGGCGTGCCCGTTTCCGCCGGCGCTTCCTCATGGATTATCGGAATAATCGTGCTGAAGCATCCCCCACAACGCGGTCGCTTGCCAAGCGCGCGAAACACCGCGCCCGGCGTCACGACAACGCGGTCGGGACCTGACTGGAGTTCGCGCGCGGCACGGCGCAACTCCTTGTCGGTCAACACATTGCAGGAACATACGATCACGTCGAATGCAGGCTCGCGGCACGCCGCGCAACCTTCCCTTCGAAAAGTTGAACTTTGGACACTACATATGGGACGAACCGGGCCGATGCAAACCGATTGCACCGGTATACGTCAGGACGCGCCGGGTTGCTTGCGGGAAATGGCTTGCGCGATCACGCGACTCATCCCCTGCTTGACAGACCATCGGGTCTTCGCGCGATCCTCCTGTCCGCACCTCCCGCCTGCGCGAGCTTCGTCCATCCGGAGCGAAAACCAAGTCGTGAAGAGTATAACCTCTCACTACCGACGCCCAGGATCGCCAACCCTCCCCCCTTCATCTCCCTTGTCAGAAAACAAAAAAGAACTGCGGATCTTATTGCTAACGAGATACGCAAATTTACGAATGATTAGCCGATCTATCCTATTCATGACGTGAAAGCACGTAGCGGCAGGTGCGATCCCGGTTCATCTGAACCGGTTTCGGCGCCAAGAAGCTGCCGCGTGCCATATCGGGCGGCAGGTGCCGGCACCTGTCTGAAGGAGCGTTTCATGAACTGGAAAATCGGTCACCGCCTCTGGGCACTCGTCCTTCTCTTCGCAGCCGGCATCGCCGCCTTGCTCGCCGTCCAGATCAGCGGCTATCACAGCCGTCTGGTTGAAGACCGAAAGTCGGAACTGCTGCATATCTCCGAAGTCGCCTATTCGGCGGTCGAGCGGGAATACAAGCTCGCGCAGGAGGGCAAGAAGAGCGATGCGCAGGCGCGCGCGGACGCGGCCGACACGCTGCGAAACATACGCTATGCCGGCACCGAGTATTTCTGGATCAACGACCTCGACCACATGATGGTGATGCATCCGATCTCGGCCAAGCTCGAGGGGCAGAACCTTGAGACGATGGAAGACAAGACCGGCAAGCGCTTCTTCGCCGAATTCGTCAAGCTGGTGAAGGCCGAGGGCCAGGGGCTGGTCGAATACCACTGGCCGAAGCCGGGCTCCGACGAGCCGGTTCGCAAGTTTTCCTACATCAAGGGCTTCATGCCGTGGGGCTGGGTCATCGGCACCGGTGTCTATGTCGATGACATCGACACCCTGTTCTACGGCGAATTGCTGCGGCAATCGCTGATCGTCTTTGCCATCGTGGCGCTTGGCGGCGGCATCTGCGTGCTGCTGGTGCGTTCCATCACCCGGCCGCTTCACGAACTCGTCGGTCGCATGCGGTCCCTGCGCGAGGGCGACACGCAGACCCCTGTCCCCGGTGCCGGGCGCGGGGACGAGATCGGCGAAATGGCCGTCGCGGTGGATGCCTTCCGCGAGGCGGCGATCGAGCGCGAGATGATGGCGACCGAGCAGCAGAAGGAAGAAGCCTCAAAGATCAAGCGCCAGCAGCGCATCGAGCAGCTCATCGCCCGCTTCCGCAACGTGATCGCGCAGCTTCTGGAGCAGGCGGAGACGACCAACGCGACGTTCGGACGGGCGGCCGAAACGCTGTCGCACAACGCGGCCTCGACATCCGACCGGACCACGACCGCCTCCACCGCGTCCCAGGAAGCCTCGGAGAATGTCCAGTCCGTCGCCAGTGCAGCGGAAGAGCTTGCCGCATCGATTGCCGAGATTTCGCGCCAGGTCGGCCAAACCACCCAGGTCGTGACCGACGCGACGACCAGCGCCCAGGATGCCAACCTCAAGGTGTCGGGGCTCGCAGCCGCCGCCCACAAGATCGGCGAGGTCGTGGTTCTCATCCAGGCGATTGCCGAGCAGACCAACCTCCTGGCGCTGAACGCCACCATCGAGGCGGCGCGAGCGGGCGAAGCAGGACGCGGCTTTGCCGTCGTTGCCGCCGAAGTCAAGGAACTGGCGACCCAGACCTCCAAGGCGACCGAGGAAATCGGCGCCCAGATCACCGCCATCCAGAACGAGACAGGCGAGGCGGTCGAGGTGATCGGCATCATCGCCCGCACCATGCAGGACGTGAACGGCTACACCTCGGCGATCGCGGCCGCGGTCGAGGAACAGGGGGCCGCGACGGGCGAGATATCGCGCAATGTCCAGCACGCCGCGCATGGCACCAAGACAGTCGCCGACAACCTTGCCCAGCTTCTCGACACGGCGGAGCAATCGACCGCCAGCTCCAGCGAGGTTCTCGATGCATCCCGCAGCGTGACCACCACCTCGCAGCGTCTGAAGTCCGAGTTCGAGACCTTCCTCCAGGAAGTCAGTGCAGCCTAACCGATTGAAAGATCACGCGCGTTCCCTTTATTGACGAAAGGGAACGCGCGCGATTTCTCACTTCAAGCGGGTTAATCCGGGTTCGTTTTCAAGATAACGACAATTTTACGTTTCTGCCCCAGTCTTTCTGCCAACGCGAAGTCAAGTAGCCAACAAACAACTGAGGGAACAACCGGTCATGGGCCTGCTTTCACGCTTAAACCTGGTCTCGATCGTCTCGATGGCCGCTGCTCTCATGATTGTGCTGGCTCTCGGCACTGTCGGAACCGTCATCTATATGGTCCTTGCCGATCGCATCCAGGCAGATGCGGTCACGCGCCAGGATGCCAGCCTCCGTATCGCCGCGACCATCGTCGAACGCGACATGCCCGGAACCAGCATCACCTGGGGCGAGGACGGAAATGTTCGCCGCGTCGTGATGGAGAGCATTCCCGAAGAGGTCAGCGACCACACCATGATCGACACGATCGGCCGGATGACGGGCGAGACGGTCACGGTCTTCAAGTGGAACCCGGAAAACAAGGATTTCTGGCGCAAGACCACCAACATCATCAAGCCGGACGGCTCGCGGGCAGTGGGCACGCCACTTGGCCAGAACGGGGCGGTCTATCCCGTGCTGACGAAGGGCAACACCTTCCGCGGCGAGGCCGTCATCCTCGGCACCCCCTACTACACCATCTATGAGCCGATCTACTCGCCGGCCGACGAGATCACCGGCATTCTCTATGCCGGCGTGCGCAAGTCGGCGATCACGGCGCTGATGGACAGTGTCACCAGCAAGCTGATGATCGCCTTCGTGCCGATCCTGCTCGTTTCGATTGCCGCCATGGCCCTTCTGGCCCGCCGCCTGCTGAAGCCGATCCCGCGCATCGCCGAGGTCGCGCACAACATCGCCGACGACAATCTGGACGCGGAAGTCCCCTATACTGATCGCAAGGACGAGATCGGCCAGCTCGCGCTCGCCGTCGACGTGCTGAAGGAGCGCGCTCTGGAGCGTCGCCGCCTTGCCGCCGATCGCGAGGCAGCGACCAGCGAAAGCCGCAACCGCCAGGGCGAGATCGACGGGCTGATCGCCGAGTTCCGGACCACCGTCCAGACCCTGATCGGCACGGTCAGCCAGACGGCCTCGGGTCTCGACGAGACGGCGCGCGAACTCTCCGCCTCCGCCCATGAAAGCGCAGAACGGGCCGGCGAGACCTCGCAGGCAAGCTCGACCGCAACCGACAATGTCCAGTCCGTCGCCAGCGCGGCCGAGGAGCTCTCCGCCTCCATCGCCGAGATCTCCCGCCAGGTCGGCCAGACCACCCAGGTCGTCGACCAGGCGACCCAGGGCACCCACTCGACCAACGAGAAGGTTGCAGGCCTTGCGGCCGCCGCCAACAAGATCGGCGAGGTCGTCTCGCTGATCCAAGCGATTGCCGAGCAGACCAACCTCCTGGCGCTGAACGCCACCATCGAGGCGGCGCGGGCGGGCGAGGCCGGGCGCGGCTTTGCCGTCGTCGCCGCCGAAGTCAAGGAACTGGCGACCCAGACCTCCAAGGCGACCGAGGAGATCGGCGCCCAGGTCGCGGCGATCCAGGGCTCGACCGGCGAGGCCGTCTCGGCGATTGGCGAGATTGCCCAGATCATGCAGGAAGTGAACGGCTACACCGCCTCGATCGCCTCGGCGGTCGAGCAGCAGGGTGCCGCGACGAGCGACATCTCGCGTTCGGTGCAGCAGGCGGCGGAAGGCACCGGCGCGGTCACCCGCAACATGGAGCTGCTCGCCTCGACGGTGGAAAGCACCTCGTCGGCGGCCGGCAACGTGCTCGATGCGTCCGGCGCCATGAGCCGCAACACCGACGCCTTGCGCGAGGAGATCGACCGCTTCCTCAACCGCGTCGCCGCTGCCTGAGGCACCCCTTGACAAGAGCGGCATTGACACGGGCGGCGCGGCATTCAATGCCGCGCCGCTTTTTCTCAAGCTGCTGGAATCGCAGAAGTTGTCGGCGTGAAAGAAATTCGCCGCACTTTACCTAAGATTCACGGACGGCAGCCTATTGTCGCTCAGCTAATGCGTGTGGAGGATAATTGATGTCCCGGATTCTTGGCCTGGTTGGCAATCTCGGGTTTGCCGCGAAGATCGGCGGCGGGTTCGCCGTCGTGCTGTTGCTTGCTGCCGTTGTCGGCGGCGTCGGCACAATGGCGATCGGCGGTCTGACCAATCAAATGGAAACGTCGAAGATTGCCACAGGGGTCATGGCGCGGCTGCAGGATGTGTCCGCGCTACGAGAGACCTTCCTGCAAAGCCGTGACGCGGCCGATGCGGAGGCGACGCGGGGCGCTGTCACCGGCCTGGAGAACGAACTCCAGTCCCTGAAGGCATCCGTCGCCGGAGATGCGGCCGCCTCCGAAGCGGTGTCCTCCGCGGTGAGCTCCGTCGCCGTGATGCGCAAGGACTTCGCCAGGGTCGGCGAGGAGATTTCCCGCCAGCAGCAGCTTTCAAGCGACCTTGCCGGCGCCATCGGCAAGCTGGGCGATCTCGCCAATCAGATCAATGGCGACATGCAGATCGTGCGCCGCGATGCCAAGCGCGAAAGCCTGCGTGCCGCCGCCACCCGCCGCAAGGCCGACGACATCATCCGTTTCGTCGTGTCGCTCCAGGAAGAAGCCCTGAGGGCACAATTCCTCTTCCTGCGCTCGACCACCTCGACGGCCGCAGGCCTGCTCGACGAGGCGGTGCTTGAGGCGAACAAGCTCGCGGACAATGCCCGCGCCCTCACCAACGCCCGTGTGGACGGCGTCGACCAGGCAAGCGTCGAGGCGCTGGCGACCCGCTCCGGCGAGTTGCAGGGTTACTTCACCCAGCTGCAGGAAACCTCCTCTTTCGCCGAGGTGCACAAGCTGCGCCGCGAGATCAATGTCGCTCTCGAGGAGATCGTCGGGGCCGCCAAGGCGGTGCAGACCTCCGCCTATGCCGCCATCGATCTGGTGCAGAAGGAAGTCCAGGCCCGTGACATCGACCTGATCAAGGTCGACCTGGTCTCGACCAATGCCGGCGACCTGTCGAAGCAGGCGCTGGTGGTCAAGGCGACGACGCTGGAATTCCTGACGGGCCTCGGTGCCGTCAACCCGGACAATGTTACCCGCGAGATCGCGGAACTGAGCCGCGTCGCCGGCACGCTTGCCGCCTCCGCCAACCAGTTCCCGAAGGTTGCAGAGACGGTCAAGATCGCCCAGCAGGAGATCGAATCCTATCGCGGTGCCTTCGACAACATGACCGCCAGCATCGACGCGGTGCGCCTGTCGTCCTCGGAGCTCAGCAATGTTGCTTCGGAGATGCGGGGCAAGATCACCTCGCTCGCCAGCGAACAGGCCGACAAGGCCGCGAGTTCGGGTGCCGCCAGCTTCTGGACCATCGCCGTCACCCTGGTGACCGTCGTCGGCCTCGGCATTGCCGTCGCCTTCGTGCTGTCGCTCGCCATCACCCGCCCGACGCGCCGCCTGACGGATGTCATGGGCCGGTTGGCGGAGGGTGACACCGATGTCGAGATCGCCGGCACGGAGCGCGGCGACGAGATCGGCGCGATGAGCCGCACGGTCGAGGTGTTCCGCGACAATGCCCGCGAGCGCGCCCGCATGCGGGAGGAACAGGAACGCGAGCAGGAGGCCGCCGCGATCCGTCAGACCCGCGTCGACGAGCTGATCGGCGCCTTCCGCGCCCAGGTGCAGGAGTTGCTGTCCTCGGTTGGCGACACCGCCGCCGGGATGGAGGCCACCGCCCGCGACCTGACCCGGATTGCCGGCGAGAGCGCCGGCAAGGCCGAGGAGACGACCCATGCAAGCGGCGCCGCCACGAGCAATGTGGAAAGCGTCGCAACCGCCGCGGAAGAACTGGCAGCCTCGATCAGCGAGATCGCCCGCCAGGTCGGCCAGACCACGGAGGTGGTCAACCAGGCCTCGCATGGCACCCGCCAGACCAACGAGAAGGTTGCAGGCCTTGCTGCCGCCGCCAACAAGATCGGCGAAGTCGTAACCCTGATCCAGGCGATCGCCGAGCAGACCAATCTCCTGGCTCTCAACGCGACGATCGAGGCCGCCCGCGCCGGCGAGGCCGGCAAGGGCTTTGCCGTCGTCGCCGCCGAAGTCAAGGAGCTGGCCAACCAGACGTCCAAGGCGACCGAGGAGATCGGCGCGCAGATCGCGGCGATCCAGGGCTCGACCAAGGAAGCCGTCGAGGCGATCGGGGCAATCACCCAGACCATGCAGGAAGTCGACAGCTACACCTCGGCGATTGCCGCGGCTGTCGAGCAGCAGGGCGCGGCGACCAACGAGATCTCGCGCAACGTCCAGCATGCCGCCGAAGGCACGACGTCGGTGACGGCCAACATGGGGCAGCTCTCCAGCGCGGTCGCCGAAACCAACGCGTCGGCCGACATGGTGCTGGTTGCCTCCAGCGACGTCGGCGACAAGACCCGCGAGCTGCGTACGCAGATCGACCGCTTCCTGGCCGATGTGGCTGCGGCCTGAACAAACCCGCTGCTCACCATCGAACAGCGAAACGGCCCGTGGATTTTCCACGGGCCGTTTTGTTCTGGTGCCCGGGTTCTGGTGTTTGGGTTTTGGCGTCCGGGTTCTGGTGTTTGGGTGTTTTGGCGCGTCCGGTTTGTGCTTTTGGTTCAGGGGGCGAGTTTTGCCGCGGCGCGCTTTGCCATGACGGCGATGAGGTTGGCGCGGTATTCGGCCGACCCGTGGATGTCGGCGATGAGGGTGCCCGGATCGGTGGTGACGCCGGCTGCGGCCTGCGGCGTGAGGCTTTCGGCAAGCGCTGCCTCCAGGCCCTCATGGCGGAAGACGCCGCTGGCGCCGGCGCCGGTGACGGCGGCACGGATGCCCTCGCCGGTCCTGGCGAGGAACACCCCGGCCATGGCATAGCGCGAGGCCGGGTTGGGGTATTTGGCATAGGCGCACGAGGCGCATGCGGGGAAGATCACCGCGGTGACGATCTCGCCCTCCTCCAGCGCCGTCTCGAACAGGCCGGTGAAGAAGTCGGCGGCCGCGATCTCGCGCCGGTCGGTGACGATGGTGGCGCCAAGCGCCAGGGCGGCGGCCGGATAGTCGGCGGCCGGGTCGTTGTTGGCCAGCGAGCCGCCGATCGTGCCGCGATGGCGCACATGCGGATCGCCGATATGCCCGGCCAGCTCGGCAAGCCCCGGCGCCAGCCGGCGCACCAGATCGGAAGCCGCGACCTCCGCATGGGTTGTCGCCGCGCCGATGCGCAGGGCGCCGCCGGTCTCGGCAATGCCCTTCATCTGCGCCACATGGGCGACATCGACCAGATCCGAGGGCGCGGCAAGCCGCTGCTTCATCGTCGGCAGCAGGGTCTGCCCGCCCGACAGGATCTTCGCCTCCTCGGCCCCTGCAAGCTTCAAGGCCGCGTCCGCCACGCTCGTTGCCCGGTGATAGGTGGTCTCGTACATGTCCCTCTCCCTCGTTGCGCTGCCGGCTTGCGGCCCGCGCCCATATCGCCTTGCCAGTCTGAGCCGGCCAGTCCGAGCCGGCCAGTCACGTCAGACCAGTCACCTCAGATCAGTCTGGCCCGCCTGAGCTGATCGCCTGAACCGGCGGCCTGGCCCGCGGGCCCGGCCTGTTCTGTCCCGTTTGCGCAGCGCGGAACACCGCGCTGCTTGTTGTCCCTCTCCGGTCGCTGGCCGGCGGCCTATTCGGCGGCTTGTGCCGGCTGCACGCTCTTCAGCGCCCGCCACACCGCCTGCGGCGTTGCCGGCATCTCCAGCGCATTGGTGCCGATCGCATCGGTGATCGCGTTGATCACCGCCGGCGGCGAGCCGATCGCCCCCGCCTCCCCGCAGCCCTTCATGCCCAGCGGATTGCCCGGGCATTCCGTCACCGTCGTCATCAGCCGGTAGGAGGGCACGTCGTCCGCGCGCGGCATCGTGTAGTCCATGTACGAGCCCGACAGAAGCTGCCCGTCCCCGTCATAGGCGGCGTTCTCCATCAAGGCCTGGCCGATGCCTTGCGTCAGCCCGCCATGCACCTGCCCCTCGACGATCATCGGGTTGATGATCGTGCCGAAGTCGTCCGCCGCCACGAAGTCGACGATCTCCACCTTGCCCGTCTCCGGGTCCACTTCCACCTCGCACGCATAGGTGCCGGCCGGGAAGGTGAAGTTGGTCGGATCGTAGAACGCTCCCTCCTTCAGCCCCGGCTCCATGCCTTCGGGCATGTTGTGCGCCGTGTAGGCCGCAAGCGCCACCTGGAAGAAAGGAAGCTCCTTGTCCGTGCCGGCCACCTTGAACGTGCCGCCCTCCACCGTGATGTCGCCTTCCGAGGCCTCCATCAGGTGGGCCGCAAGCTTCTTCGCCTTCGCCTCCACCTTGTCCAGCGCCTTGACGATCGCCGACATGCCGACAGCCCCCGAGCGCGACCCGTAGGTGCCCATCCCGAACTGCACCTTGTCCGTGTCGCCATGCACGATCGAGACCGTGTCGAGACCCACCCCGAAGCGCTCCGCCACAAGCTGGGCAAACGTCGTCTCGTGCCCCTGGCCATGGCTGTGCGAGCCGGTCAGAACCTCGATCGTGCCGACCGGATTGACCCGCACCTCGGCGGATTCCCACAAGCCGACGCCCGCGCCCAGCGAGCCGACCGCCTGGCTCGGCGCGATGCCGCAGGCCTCGATGTAGCAGGACAGCCCCAGCCCGCGCAGCTTGCCGCGCCGCGCCGCCTCCGCCTTGCGGCCGGCAAAGCCCGCCTGGTCGATCGCGCCAAGCGCTGCATCCAGCGAAGCGTCATAGTCGCCCGCGTCGTAGCACATGATCACCGGCGTCTGGTGCGGGAAGGACCGGATGAAGTTCGCCCGCCGGAACGCGGCAGGCTCCATCCCCACCTCGCGCGCCGCCGTCTCCATCATCCGCTCCAGCAGGTAGGTCGCCTCCGGACGCCCCGCCCCGCGATAGGCATCGACCGGCACCGTGTTGGTGTAGACCGTCTTCACGTTGGCGTGGATCGCCGGGATGTCATACTGCCCCGACAGCAGCGTCGCGTAGAGATAGGTCGGCACCGACGACGAGAACAGCGACATGTAGGCGCCAAGATTGGCCACCGTCTTCACACGAAGCCCGGTGATCCGGTTGTCGGCGTCGAGCGCCATCTCCGCTTCCGAATAGTGGTCGCGCCCATGCGCGTCGGTCAGGAACGCCTCCGTCCGGTCGCAGGTCCACTTCACCGGAACCCCGGTCTTCTTCGACGCCCACAGGCAGACCATCTCTTCCGGATAGATGTAGATCTTCGAGCCGAAGCCGCCGCCCACATCCGGCGCGATCACCCTGAGCTTGTGCTCCGGCGCGATGTTGTAGAAGGCCGACAGCACCAGACGCGCCACATGCGGGTTCTGCGAGGTCGTCCACAGCGTGTAGTGTTCCTCGGCCTCGTCGTAGTCGGCAAGGGCGGCACGCGGCTCCATCGGGTTGGGCACAAGCCGGTTGTTGCGGATCTCCATCCGCGTCACATGCGCGGCGGAGGCGAAGGCCGCATCGGTCGCGGCTGCATCGCCGATCTCCCAGTCGTAGATCAGGTTGCCGGGCGCTTCCTCGTGCAGCTGCGGCGCGCCCTCCTTCAGCGCGTCGAGCGCATCGACCACCGCCGCAAGCGGCTCGTAGTCGACCTCGACCGCATCGGCCGCATCGCGTGCCTGCGCCTTCGTCCCGGCGACGACCACCGCCACCGCCTGGCCGACATGGCGCACATGCTCGCTCTCCAGCGCCCGCCACGCCCCCATCTTCATCGGGGTGCCGTCCTTCGAGTGGATCATCCAGCCGCAGATCAGGTTGCCGACCCCGTCCGCGACAAGCTCCTGCCCGCTCAGCACCGCGATCACCCCGGGCATGGCGCGCGCCGCCGCCGCGTCGATCCCCCTCACCTTCGCATGGGCATGGGGCGAGCGCACGAACGCCGCATGCGCCATCCCCGCAACGCTCATGTCATCCGTGTAGCGCCCCTTGCCGGTGATGAAGCGCTTGTCCTCGCGCCGGCGAACCCGCGCACCGATACCCTCAACCGAACCTGCCATCTCGTCCTCCCTCGCAGCGGACCTTCGCGCTCCCTGGCGCCCCGCTCCCTCCCCCGGAAAGGGGCAGGGCCGAAGCCGGGGCCAAAACCGGGACGGGTCCGCAAAACCGTTCCCCGAATATGCTCTCTTGCCGTCTTCCGCCGGACCTCGCCGGCCCGGCCGCAAAGCCTGGCTGCAAAGCCTGACTGCAAGCCTGGCGGCCTCCCGCCACAAGGCCCTCGTTCTCTCAACGTCCCGGGCCCCAACGTCCCGCTCCCAACGTCCCGGATCAGCCGTTCCTGCGTCTTCCAGCCCCGGCCTTGCGGTCAGGTCCTCCGACCCTTCCTGCCAGCCATTCCTGCCAGCCCTCCCGGACGGCAAGTCCGGTTTGCGGACCCGATTGCGGTCCCCCAGTGCGGGGCCCAGTACGAGAGCCGCCAGTGCGGAGCCGCCGATGCGGGGTCCCCAGTGCGAAGCCCAATGCGGGGCCCAGTGCGTAGCCGGATTGCGGCCATGCCCGTACCCGAGCCGGCCCTTCGACGCCCTGTTCAGGCCGCCTACTCGGGCCGCCTACTCGGGCCGCCTACTCGGCAGCCGTCTGCATTCCCGCCATCGTCTCGCTCGCCGCCGCGATCGCCTTGACGATGTTGTGGTAGCCCGTGCAGCGGCAGATATTACCCTCAAGCTCCGCCCGGATCGTCGCCTCGTCGAGCGGTCCCCCACCATGGCGCGCGATCATGTCCACCGCCGCCATGATCATCCCCGGCGTGCAGAACCCGCATTGCAACCCGTGATGCTCCTTGAATGCCGCCTGCACCGGATGCAGCTCGCCACCTTGCGCAAGGCCCTCGATCGTCGTCACCGCCGACCCGGACGCCTGCGCCGCAAGCATCGTGCACGACTTCACCGCCTTGCCGTCCACATGCACCACGCACGCCCCGCATTGCGACGTGTCGCAGCCCACATGCGTTCCCGTCAGTCCCAGAACATCGCGCAGGAATTCCACCAGAAGCGTCCGGTCCTCGACCGACCGCGTCACCTCGCGCCCGTTCACAACAACACTCACATCGCCCATCAAAACCTCCCTCTCGTTCCCGCCCAGCTCGTCCGCCCGGCTCTTGTCTCCCCCGGCAGCAAGCCGGGCAAACCTTCAAGCCCGGCCAACCGCCGGGCAGCGCCCTCAGCTCATCAACGCCAGAACCACGATCACCACGCCCAGCGCCGCAAGGCCCCACACGACCGGACCGCCCAGAAAACCACGCCCCGCCGCGCTCTCGACCTCCGTCTCCACCTCGTGAACAGCCTCGGAGACAGCCTCGCCGACCCGGTGCGGCGCATCCGAAAGCGCCTGCGTCTTCGCCTCCTCCGCAAGCCCCGCGTCAAGCTCCACACCCGCAAACGACGACGAAGCCTCGCCCGAAGACGCCGCAGACGCATCGCCGCCAGACGCATCGGCATCGGGCGCGGCCCCGTCCCCCTCGACGATCTCCTTGAACTTGCCGAAAAACTCGTCCGCCATCTTCCGCGACGTCGACACGATCAGACGGCTGCCAAGCTGCGCGAGCTTGCCGCCGACCTGCGCCTTCACTGAATAGCTCAGAACCGTCGCATCGCCGTCCTCGGCAAGCGACACGTCCGCCGACCCCTTGGCAAAGCCGGCAACGCCGCCCTTGCCCTCGCCGACAATCGTGTAGCTCTCCGGCGGAACCATGTTCTCCAGCGTCACCGCACCCTTGAACGTCGCCTTCACGGGACCGATCTTCGCAACGACCGTCGCGCTCATCTCACGGTCCGAAAGCTTCTCCAGGGACTGGCAACCCGGTATGCAACGACGCAGAACATCCGCATCGTTCAACGCAGACCAGACAACACCCCGACCAGCCAACAACCGGTACTCGCCTACCAAATCCATGTTCCGGCACCTTTGCAAAAGGGTTCGCGCGCATCTCGCCGCGCCTTGCGCATCTTCAGTTGCGGACAGCTTGACCAAGCCGGCCCCGCCTTTCAAGTGCTTGAAAGAAAATCAGCTACAAACTTCTCTTTGGTGCAGCGCGGCACGCCGAACGGTCCTCGCGATACCTCCTTGCGGAAACCCGAGGGGCAGCGCATGGCGATTGACCGCGGCAGGCAAGCGCCCTATGGCGTTCGCCAAGGACCGCAACCCAGATCACGGCAGGAAAGGACCATCGCTTGTCCGACGACGCGAGAGACCGGGCGACCGGCGACACGCAGGAGGCCGCGCCCGCCGGCAATCCGCCGGCGCCGGTCTGGCCGACCATGCTCCAGACACGGGGCTGGTCCGACTATGCGCTGCTCGACTTCGGCCATGGCCGCAAGCTGGAACGCTATGGCAGCATTGTCGTCGACCGTCCCGAACCGCAGGCGATGGGCGCGCCGCACCTGCCGCAGGCCCGCTGGGACGCGGCCGATGCCGTCTTCACCGGCAATGACGAGGATGACGGGCCTGGACGCTGGAGGCTGAACCGCGACCTGCCGGAGACCTGGCAGATGGCATTCGGCGATGTCCGTTTTCTCGGCCGCTTCATGTCCTTCCGCCATGTCGGCGTGTTTCCCGAACAGGCCGCCCACTGGCAATGGATGGCCGACCGGGTGAGGGCCCGCCAGGCGGCGGGCGGGCGGCCGATGCGCATCCTCAACCTGTTCGGCTATACCGGCCTTGCCTCGCTGGTGCCGGCCGCCGCCGGGGCCGAGGTAACGCATATCGACGCCTCGAAGAAGGCGATCGGCTGGGCCCGCGAGAACCAGGCCCTTTCCGGCCTCGACGACCTGCCGATCCGCTGGATCTGTGAGGACGCGACCAAGTTCGTCGCCCGCGAGGTCAAGCGCGGCAATGTCTATGACGGCATCCTGCTCGACCCGCCGAAATACGGGCGCGGACCGAAGGGCGAGATCTGGGACCTTTACGAAAGCCTGCCGCAGATGCTGCCGATGATCGAGAAGATCCTGTCGCCGGAGGCCGATTTTCTGGTGCTGACCGCCTATGCGATCCGCGCCAGCTTCCTGGCGCTGCACGAGGTCATGGCCGACACGCTGGCCACGCGCGGAGGAAGGCTTGAATCGGGCGAGCTCGTGCTGCGCTCCGAGACCGGCGAACGGGCGCTTTCCACGTCCCTCTACAGCCGTTGGAGCGGACAATGAGCGGGCGCGACGATCCTCCTGGCGCCCGCAGGGCCGGCCAGGTCAAGCAGGTTACCTCCTTCTCCAACCCGCTGGTCAAGGACATCAAGGCGCTGATCGCGCAGCGCAAGCATCGACAGAAGACGGGCCGCTTCGTTGCCGAAGGACTGAAGCTTGCCACCGACGCGCTTGCCGCCGGCTGGGAGGTCGACATGCTGGCGATCGGACCGGAAGCGCACGACAGCGCCGCTACGCGCGAAGTCGCGGCCACGGCGCGGGCGCGCGGGGCGACGATCCTGGAGGTCTCGACCGCCGTCCTGGCAGCCATGACAAGGCGCGACAACCCGCAGATGGTCGTCGGCGTCTACGGGCAGAAAACCCTTTCTCCCGGCGCGTTGCGCACGGCCATCGCGGCCCGCCCCGATGCCGTGTGGGTCGCCCTCGACCAGGTCCGCGATCCGGGCAATCTCGGCACCATCATCCGCACCGCCGACGCGGTCGGGGCGGCCGGCGTCATCCTGGTCGGCGAGACCACCGATCCCTTCGCGGTGGAGGCGGTGCGCGCCACAATGGGCTCGCTCTTCCATGTGCCGCTTGCCCGTCTGTCGCGAGACGCGTTCCGCGAGATCGCGCAGGCCTGGCCGGGGACGGTCGTCGGCACGCATCTCAAAGGGTCGAGCGACTACCGGACCATCGCCTACGCTCGCCCCACCCTGCTGCTGATGGGCAACGAACAGTCCGGCCTTCCCGAGGAGATGGCGCAGGCCTGCAGCGCGCTCGCTCGCATCCCGCAGGCCGGGCAGGCCGACAGCCTGAACCTCGCCGTCGCCACGGCGGTCATGCTCTACGAGATCCGCCGCGCCGACCTTGCGCTCTGAGGGGGAGCGCGGCGGCATCCCTCGGAGCGCGACCGGGCACGGCCTAAAGGTCGATCCGGCGGCTTTCGCCCGCGCCGATCACCTCGATGCCCTTCGTGCCCGTGACCGTGGAAATTTCCAGTGTCTCGGCATAGGGCGCGGTCTGCGGCAGGACGATGCCGGACACGCAGCCGACGACCTCGATCCCCCAGTAATCCGGCTGCGTCACATAGACCAGCGGCCGCAATTCCACCCGCATGGAAACGGTCGCCCGCTCGCCGGTGACCAGCAGGAACTTGCCGTTGCCGCCGAGACCTACGAAAACCTCGGCCGTGTCGAAATCGATCAGCGCACAACTCCGCGATGCGGGCCGCGCCTGCAGCGTCTTTGCGATGTCCATGTTGAAACTCCCTGTGCTGGCAATAAAACGGCATTGAAACCCGGTGGCGGGATCCGCCACCGACACACGCCATGTGAGAAAATACCACAAGACCACAACCCTTGGGAAATCACGCCATGCGCCTCTTCGTCTTCGGTATCGGCTACTCGGCGGATGCCTTCGTCACCCGTATCGCATCGCGCTGCGCCTGGATCGGCGCGACAACGCGCAGCCCCGACAAGGCGGAGGCTCTCAGGGCGCGCGGCATCACCCCGTTCCTGTTCGACGGGACGGCACCGGGCGAGGGCATCGCCGATGCCCTCGCGCAGGCGACCCATGTGCTCGTCTCCATCGCCCCGGGGGAGGCGGGCGATCCGGTGCTTGCCCGTCACGGTGCGGATCTCGCCGCCGCCCGGCCCGCATGGACCGGGTATCTCTCGACGGTCGGCGTCTATGGCGACCATGGCGGCGACTGGGTCGACGAGGAAACGCCCTGCAAGCCGGTCTCGCGACGCTCCGTCCAGCGGGTGGCGGCCGAGGAAGCATGGCTGGCGCATGGCGGGAAACCGGCGCAAGACGGAAAACCGGAAGGCGTCGTGCAGGTCTTCCGCCTGTCGGGCATCTACGGTCCGGGCCGCAACGCCCTGGTCAATCTCGAGAAAGGCACCGCGCGCCGGCTGGTCAAGCCGGGGCAGGTGTTCAACCGCATTCATGTGGCGGATATCGCCGGAGCGCTGGAGGCGGCGATCGACGGGCCGGCGAAAACCCGCGTGTTCAACGTCACGGACGACGAACCGGCGCCGCCGCAGGATGTGGTTTCCCACGCGGCCGGTCTTCTCGGCGTGGCGCCGCCGCCGGAGCAGGATTTCGCGACCGCCGAACTCAGCCCGATGGCGCGCTCCTTCTACGGCGAGAACAAGCGTGTCTCGAATGCCCGGGTGAAGTCGGAACTCGGCTACGACTTCCTCTTTCCCACATACCGCGAGGCGCTTTCGGCCCTTCATCGCGACGGCTGGCGCTGAGCGCGTTTCACTCGCCGCGCGTCTGCCCGTCTGCGGCGAAGCGCACCGGCGGGCCGGACAGGGCGGCAATGTTGCGCGCCGGCGGCAGCGCCGCGATTTCCAGTATCAGTTTCTTGCGCACGGCATCGGCGAAGGTCGCTTCGGAATCGGCCGTGACGACAAAGGAACCGGGGCCGCCGATGATCAGCCTGGCGAAGGCGTCCTCCAGATCGTAGCGGGCCGGACGCCCCGAACAGTGCCGGCACAGCACGGCAAGGCCGTTGATGACGATCCCGGCGGCAACCACCTCGGCCCGGGCCGTTTCCAGCGGCGGGCCGTTCCAGCTGTTGGCGCTGTCGGCGGAAAGGTCGATCACCCGCCGGACCCCACGATGGCCGCTGTCCTCGATCAGCCGCTTGCCCTTCAGAAGCGCCGAGCCGATGGCGTTGCGCCCATAGGCGCGCCGCGGCGCGGCCATCAACGCCTCGGCGAAGCCACGCGCTGCGTCGGCACCGTCGATCACCGTCCAGCCGACAACGACATCCTGCGAGGCGGCGTTTCCCCATTCCACATAGGTGACGGCGATCTTGCCATAAGCGTTGTCGAGGATGGCGGAGAGCACCATCGGATCGGTGATCGCGTCGGCATAACCCTGGCGCTGGAAGCGGATCTCGGCATCGTCGATGGAGCCGCTGGAATCGGCCAGCAGCACGAGTTCCAGATCCAGGTCTTCCGCCACCGCCGGCGCGAAGGACGTCGTGGCTGCAAGCAGCAAGGAAACCACGAGGCGGGCGAGTGCGCGCATGCTGTTTCTCCCGGGCGATCCGACGGCACCTGAGTGAAGCATGCCCGCTCACGCGAGGGAACGGCGAAAGCCGGCCCCGGCCTTTCACGTTCCGGCGAGCAGCCGGCACATTCAGACAGAAACCGGCCGCCAGCGCCGCTCAGACCTCCTTCTTGTGCTCCTTCTCGTGCCAGGGACCATGGACGCTGCCGATAAGGCAGGTGGTCTTGCACTTGCTCCTGCAGCGGGTGCCGGTGTTGCGAACGATGCCCGTGCGGGCCAGCAGGGACGGATGAAAGGTCCAGGAGGTATCGAGATCCTGGCCGCGATCGCGCAAAGGCGCCCATTCCGGCGCAAGGATCTGGCGGCGCCCCGTCTCGTCGGTTCGCTCCACGTGAATGCGCAGCGGCCAGGAGCGCAAGCCGCCCCGCGCCAGGCAGAGCCCGAAACGCCCGGCCTGCCCGGCCTCCTCGAGCAGGTGGCCGATCCTCTCCATGGCGGGAGCCGCGCGCGCCAGCTCCACCTCGCCGAGACCGTGACGGGCGAAGGCGAGCGGCAGCCACCGGCCGTCGAGACAGCGCCAGGATGTCGGCCGCCCTTCGCGCGAAAGCGCCGAGCCCCGCGCGCAGACCGTGACCGACAGGCTGTTGGCCCGCCGGTCGTGGCTTTCCCAGACAGTTTCGCCCTCGGCGAGCGTGAAGTGCACATGCAGCAGGTTGACGCCGAACGTGTCCTCCAGCCCCTCGTCGATCAGGATATCGGCGATGGCGGAGAAGAGAGGCGCATCGCCGGCCGGGTCGAAACGCTCGACATCGTCGACATGGGGAAGGCCGGCATAGGGCAACGGCAGGCCGTTTTCGAAAGCGGCGGAAGAACGCGGTGCGGACATGGTCGTCTCCAAATGGCTGATCGAAACCGCCGTCGTTCCCGCATGACGGGAACCCGGCAGGGATCATTCAACCCGCAAGAGAGAAAATTCGCAACACGTGACTGAAGGAAGACGCAACGTCAGCCTGGAGGGCCGCCGGATCCTGTCGCAGGCAGGGAAACGGGAGGAGCGGCGGCCTTGCCCTGGCGCTGCGCGAAGGCTGTCGCGGCAAGGCCTCCCATCACCAGCACCAGCGCCACCCCGAGCGATGCGGAAGGAACCGTTCCGAGAAACGCCACCGACAGGACAACGGCGGTTACGGGACTGAGGGCAAGAAACGCCGTGACCACGGCCGCCGGCAGATGTGACAGGGCGTAGAGCCAGAACAGGAAGCCGAAACCGCTCGACAGGCCGACGAAACCGACCAGCGCCACCGTGCGCGCCGTCCAGTCCGCCATCGCGACGCCGTGCGGTTCGATCAGTCCCATCAGGCCGAGCGGCAACAGCGAGGCGGACATGGCGATGACACTGACCCGGGCGACGCCGCAGCGCTGGAGATAGGGGCGGTAGAGGCTGGAGCACAGCGCTCCCGTCAGGGTGGCAAGCCCCGCGCATCCCAGTCCGATCCAGTCGGAGCCTGCCATCCGGCCGGTCAGGGCGTCCCCGGCAAGCAGGAAGGCGACGCCGACGACGGACAGGACGATCGACCAGAGCGCCAGCCTCGTCACCCTGGCCGCTCCCAGCACCCAGCCCACCGCCAGCGTGACGATCGGCAGCGTGGCGAAGACCAGCGCCACGCGCGGCGATCCGGTATGAAGCACCGCGACGTTGAGCAGGGCCACCAGGATGCCGAATTGCCCCATGCCGATCAGCGCAACGGGCAGCATGTCGCGCCGCGTCACCGGCGCGCCGGAAGACAGGGCCGCCACCGGCAGCAGGATGGCAAGCGCGATGGCATAGCGCAGGAAGCCGAGCCGGCCAGCGCCGACTTCGGCAACGACCGCCTCGCTCGCGACAAGGGCCGCCCCCACCTGGAAGCCGGTCACGACGGAGGCCAGGACGGGCAGCCTCACAACTCGCGTCCCCAGACCTGGCCGACCAGATCCTTGCCGAAACTGCGGTGCGGCGCTTCCTCCAGCAGTTCAAAACCCGCCGCCTCGTAGATGCGGCGGGCGGAGACAAGAATGTCATTGGTCCACAGTACCATCCGCCGGTAACCCTTCGCCCGGGCAAAACGCAGGCATTCCTCGACAAGGGTGCGGCCAAGCCCCTTGCCGCGCGCCGCCGGGTCGACATAGAGCATGCGCAGCTTGGCGGTCTCGGCGTCCTCGCGCACGACGAAGACCGAGCCGACGATCTCGCCCTCCATCTCGGCAATCCAGCAGCGCTCGCCGGCGGGGTCGAAATTGCGGATGAACTGGCCGGCGATTTCCGAGATCAGCCCCTCGAACGTCCAGTCCCAGCCATATTCCCGCGTGTAGAGCGCCGCCTGGCGGTGGACGACCTGGCCCAGGTCGCCCGGTTCGGGATCGCGCAGGATGAAGGCGCGCGCCTCGCCCCGATCGCCAAGAAGCCGGCGGATGCGCGCCATGGAACCGGTCAGTTGCCGGCGCTCGGCCGGAGAAAGCGGCGCCAGCAATTCGGCAACCTCGCCGGCCGAGGCGGCATTCAGCCCGGCATAGACCTCGCGGCCCCGCTCCGTCAGGCTCAGCAGCAGGCGCTTGGCATTGTCGGGCGCAGGCGTCCGCTCCAGCAACCCGTCACCCTCGAGACCGGCGACCAGACGGCTCAGGTAACCCGCATCCATCTTCAGCACGTCGCCCAGTTCGCGCGCTGCCGGCGGGGTGTCGGGCGGCGCGTTGGCAAGCTCGTAGAGGATGCGGACCTGGGCGAGCGAATAAGGAGAGGAGAGCAGATGCTCGTTCAGCGCACCGACGAGCCGCGTGTGAAAGCGGTTGAACCGGCGTATGGCGGCGACGTCCCCGTCGCGTACCGGAGCGGTATCGAGGCGATGCGGGCCTGACGGGTGAGCGGGCATATTGCTGAAATCCACCATATGTTGACTTAGTCAACATATGGAACCTGCGATCAGGACGCAATGCGTCTTTTGACGCAGCGGCTCCAACGCATCAAGCGCCGCGCCTGCCCCCTTCGGGGACGAGCGCGGCCGGACTCAGTTGGACCGGGTGCGGCGCACCGCATCCTGCCAGCCGGCATAAAGCGCCTCGCGCGCGCCCTCCTCCATCGCCGGCTCGAAGCGGCGGTCGAGATGCCAGGTCTCGGCGAAGGCTTCCATGTCCGGCCACACACCCGCCTTGTGGCCGGCGAGCCAGGCGGCGCCCAGCGCCGTCGTCTCAAGGATCTGCGGCCGGTCGACCGGCGCACCAAGCAGGTCGGCGAGAAACTGCATGGTCCAGTCCGAAGCGGTCATGCCACCATCGACGCGCAGCACGATGCCGGCGGTGTCGATACCGGCCGCGTCCGCGCGCATCGCCTCGATCAGGTCGCGTGTCTGGTAGCCGACGCTTTCAAGCGCCGCCCGGCAAAAATCGGCCGGTCCGCTCGCCCGCGTCAGGCCGAACAGTGCGCCGCGCGCATCCGGGTCCCAGTAAGGCGCGCCGAGGCCGACAAAGGCGGGCACCAGATAGAGCCGGTTCTCAGGGTCGGAGGCTTCCGCAAGCTGCTGGCTTTCCGAAGCCTGGCCAATGATGCCGAGCCCGTCGCGCAGCCATTGCACGGCGCTGCCGGCAACGAAGATCGAGCCCTCCAGCGCATAGGTGGTCTTGCCGTCTAGCCGGTAGGCAATCGTCGAAAGCAGGCGGTTCTGCGAGGCGACCCGGGTCTCGCCCGTGTTGATCAGCGCGAAGCAACCGGTGCCGTAGGTTGACTTGACCATGCCGGGACGGAAGCAGGCCTGGCCGACGGTCGCCGCCTGCTGGTCGCCGGCAACGCCGAGGATCGGCAACTCAGTCCCGAAATGCCCCGCCTCGACCGTGCCGAACTCGTCGGCGCTGTCCTTCACCTCGGGCAGCATCGACAGGGGCACGCCGAGAATGCCGCAAAGCTCTTCGTCCCAGCGATTCTCGTCGATATTGTAGAGCAGCGTGCGCGAGGCATTGGTCGCGTCGGTGACATGGGCGCGGCCGCCGGTCAGTTTCCAGATCAACCAGCTGTCGACCGTGCCGAAGACCAGCTCCCCGGCCTCGGCTCGCGCCCTTGCGCCCTCGATATTGTCGAGGATCCAGGCAAGCTTGGTGCCGGAGAAGTAGGGATCGAGCAGCAGGCCGGTGCGCTGCGTGAACAGCGCCTCGTGCCCCTGCCCTTTCAGCCGGGCGCAGAACTCCGCCGTGCGCCGGTCCTGCCAGACGATGGCATTTCCGACCGGCTCGCCGGTCCTGCGGCTCCAGACCAGCGTGGTCTCGCGCTGGTTGGTGATGCCGACCGCGGCGATGACTGAGGCCCCGCCCTCGACTTTCGACAAGGCCTCGCGGCAGACGGCGAGCGTCGAGGTCCACAGGTCGCCCGGATCGTGCTCGACCCAGCCGGAATGTGGAAAGTGCTGGGCGAATTCCTGCTGGCCGACCGCCACCGACCGCAGATCCCCGTCAAAGACGATGGCCCGGCTCGATGTGGTGCCCTGATCGATTGCGAGTATATGTCCGCCGCTCACACGCCGCCTCCCGATACGTTCGTTTTCTTTCCTTATTGCCCAAAAAAACCATCAAACGAAACAAAAAAACGGTCAATCGAAAATCACACTTCCTGCATCGCCGCACCGTCCAATGCGGGATCGACGCGTTCTGCCGACCTTGATAGGCTTCCGGCAAGCGGCCGTCCGGCCGCGCCTTCCAGTCGCCGCGGTCGCGGCCAGACCGGGTCACGACAATAAAAACGCTCTCGCTCAGCCTCCTTTCGACCGCGGTCATCGCGGCGCTGTCGCTGTGGTTCGTGTCGGCCGCAATCCTGCCGGAGATGCTTGCCGAGGCCCCGATCTCCGCCGCGCGCCAGGCACTGCTGTCCAGCGGCGTGCAGGTCGGCTTCGTCATCGGCGCGCTGGTGTCGGCCTTTCTCGGCCTGCCCGACCGCATCCACCCCGGACGCCTGCTTGCCGCCTGCGCCGCGCTGGCGGCACTGGTGAATGCCGCCCTGCTGGTCCTGCCGGTGGGCGGAAACGGTGCGATCGCCGCGCGCATCCTCACCGGCGCGCTGCTTGCCGGGGTCTATCCCGTCGGCATGAAGATCGCCGTCGGCTGGGGTGTCAGGGACCGGGGCTTCCTTGTCGGCCTGCTGGTCGGCGCGGTGACACTCGGCTCTGCCGCCCCGCACCTGATCGCGCTTGGCGGTGGCGCCGACTGGCGCGTCACGGTGCTTCTCGCCTCCCTGGCTTCCCTCGCAGCCGCCTTTCTCGCTCTCGGCATGCGGCTTGGCCCCTACCATGCAACGTCGCCGCGCTTCGACCCGGGCGTCATCGGCCGGGCCTGGACGGATCGCCGCATCCGTCTCGCCTATGCCGGCTATTTCGGCCACATGTGGGAACTCTACGCCATGTGGACCTGGGCCGGCGCGGCGATGGCAGCCGCCTTCGCTGTCACGCTCGACGATGCCGCCGCATTGTCGCTCGCCCGGATCGCCACCTTCGCGGCGGTCGCGCTCGGCGGGCTTGGTTGCATCGTCGGCGGGCTCGTCGCCGACCGGATCGGCAAGGAAAACGTTGCGATCATCGCGCTGGCCGTCAGCTTCGCCAGCGCGCTTGCCGCCGCCCTCGCCTTCGGCGGCCCGCCCTGGCTGCTCTGCGCGGTCTTTCTGGTCTGGGGAGCCTCGATCGTGCCCGACTCCCCGCAATTCTCGGCGCTGGTGGCGGATTTTGCCCCGGCTTCGCAGGCGGGCAGCCTGATGACACTGCAAACGGCGATCGGCTTCGCGCTGACCTTCGTCACGGTGCAGGCAACGCCCATCGTGGTCGGGACGTCGGGCTGGCCGGTGCTGCTGGCCCTGCTGGCGCTTGGGCCGGCCTTCGGCCTTGTCGCCATGCTGCGACTGCGGCGACTGACGGCAGGCTCACGCGACGCCGGCTGAGCAGCCTGCCCTCAAAACGCAAAAAGCGCCGTGCCCGTCACGGCAGCGGCGCTTCGCTCGCGGCTTTCTTCAAGCCGCCCGGTGGGCATGCGCGTTACAGGACGCGCAGGTTCTCGGCGGCGGAATGGCCGCGCGCATAGTCGAGCTCATAGGCAATCAGCTGGCCCTCGCGCAGGGTCGGGAGACCCGCGCGGCGCAGCGCCGCCATGTCGACATGGACGAAGTCGCCCTCGTCCGGTTCGATCTGGCCGACACCCTGCTTGATGTCGAACCACTTCACATTACCAAAGTCCATTTCAGTCTCTTTCTTATCGTTCTTGTCAGTCTTGTTGCGCACCCGTGCGGGGTGCCGGTCATGCCGCCGTGGCGCGCGTGTCGCGCCGGGGCAACGTCCATGCTCGCGCGGAACGTATCGCGCCGCCGCATGACGAATTGCGTCTCGGTTCGTCTCGAAAGCGCCCGGACCTCATCTTGCAATGTGAGGGTGACAGGCATGCGACACCGCAAGGCGCGCCATATCGTCAGCGAATGATGAACAACTACCGTTAAGAAATGGTGACCGGATTTCATTTTGCAAGCCCTGCCGCCGCGAACCGACAATTCGTCACCCGCAGGTCATGCAAAAACCGTCAAGTTTGATATCCTGCTGTTCATGATCCGACCCCGCCACGACGAAGAGCCTTTGATGACCCCGAGCGTCAACGTCCTGTTGCTTTATCCGCGCTTCCAGGCCGGATCCTTCTGGAACTACCAGGAGACATGCGCCCTGGTCGGCGCCAAGTATCCGGCGCCGCCGCTCGGGCTGATCACCGTTGCCGCGATGCTGCCGGAGAACTGGCAGCCTCGGCTGGTCGACCGCAATACCACGGAGCTGCGGGAGGAGGAGCTTGCCTGGGCCGACGTCGTCTTCACCGGCGGCATGCTGCCGCAGCAGTCGGACACGCTGGCGATCATCGCCATGTGCCAGGCGGCCGGCATTCCCGTCGTCGTCGGCGGTCCCGACGTCACCTCGAGCCCGGACCACTATGCGGTGGCCGATTTCCGGGTGATCGGCGAGGCGGAAGGCATTTTCGGGCAGTTCATCGCAGCCTTCGAGCGCGGCGAACGCTTCGGCACGTTCGAGGCGGAGAAGTTCAAGGCCGACGTCACCACCACGCCGGTGCCGCGTTTCGACCTGCTCAACTTCTCCGACTATGTCCAGGTCAACGTGCAGTTCTCGCGCGGCTGCCCGTTCACCTGCGAATTCTGCGACATCATCGAGCTCTACGGCCGCAAGCCGCGCACCAAGGGCAGCGCCCAGATCCTGGCGGAACTGCAGGCGCTCTACGATCTCGGCTATCGCGGCCATGTGGATTTCGTCGACGACAACCTGATCGGCAACAAGAAGGCCGTGAAGGCGTTCCTGCCGGACCTGATCGCCTGGCAGAAGGCGCATGGCCGGCCGTTCGAGCTCTCGACCGAGGCCTCGCTCAACCTGGCCGACGATCACGACCTTCTGGAAATGATGCGCCATGCCGGCTTCTTCGTCGTCTTCGTCGGCATCGAGAGCCCCGACCCGGACGTGCTGATCGCCACCCGCAAGAAGCAGAACACAAGGCGCGACATCGCCGCCAGCGTGCACCAGATCTACGAGGCGGGCATCTTCGTCATCGGCGGCTTCATTGTCGGTTTCGACGAGGAGAGCGACCGCGTTGCCGACGAGATCGCGGATCTCATCGAGGAGGCCGCGATTCCCGTCGCCATGACGGGACTTCTCTACGCGCTGCCCAACACCCAGCTCACCCGGCGCCTGGCGGCGCAGGGGCGCCTGCATGCCGAGTTCGACATGGCCGATCCCGACCACGAGGAAGGCGACCAGTGCACGGCCGGGCTCAATTTCGAGACACTGCGTCCGCGCGGGCAGATCCTGGCCGACTACCGCAAGGTGATCGAGCGGGTCTACGCGCCGGACGCGTATTTCGGGCGGCTGAAGAAGATGGTCTCAGTGCTCGACATGAGCGGGCCCAACGGCGACGTTCTCAACGCCCGCCTCGCCAGCGACGTGAAGAAGCTCGGCCGGCTCGTCTGGTCGATCACCCGGCGCCATCCGGAGCACCGCGGGCATCTGTGGCGGATGATCGCCTTCACGCTGCGCTACAATCCGCGCGCGCTCAACCCGATGCTGCACATGGTGGCGCTCTACGTGCACCTTGGCCCGTTCTCGCGCTTCGTGCTGGGGCAGATCGACACGCAGATCGCGGAGATCGAGGCGGGCCGGTGGCAACAGCCGGTGCTGGTCGCCGCCGAATAGGCGGCAACCGAAGGCTTCACTCGTCCATTTTCAGGGCCTTGATGAAGGCTTCCTGCGGGATCTCCACCTTGCCGAACTGGCGCATGCGCTTCTTGCCTTCCTTCTGCTTTTCCAGAAGCTTGCGCTTGCGCGTCGCGTCGCCGCCATAGCACTTGGCGGTGACGTCCTTCCTCAGCGCGGCAATGGTCTCGCGGGCGATCACCCTGGCGCCGATGGCCGCCTGGATCGGGATCTTGAACATGTGCCGGGGGATCAGGTCCTTCAGCTTCTCGCACATGGCGCGGCCGCGCCGCTCAGCCTGCGAGCGGTGGACGAGCACCGACAGCGCGTCGACCGGCTCGGCATTGACCAGGATCGACATGCGCACAAGGTCGCCCTCGCGATAGTCGGTGATCTGGTAGTCGAACGAGGCGTAGCCCTTGGAGATCGACTTCAGCCGGTCGTAGAAATCGAAGACCACCTCGTTGAGCGGCAGGTCATAGGTGACCATGGCGCGCGAACCGACATAGTTCAGGTCGACCTGCACGCCGCGCCGCTCCTGGCACAGCGTCAGGATGGCGCCGAGATATTCGTCCGGCGTCATGATCGTGGCGCGGATCCACGGCTCCTCGATCGTCTCGATCTTCACCGGGTCGGGCATGTCGGCCGGATTGTGCAACTCCTTCAAGGTGCCGTCGGTCAGGTGCATGCGGTAGACGACCGAGGGCGCGGTGGCGATCAGGTCGAGATCGAACTCGCGCTCCAACCGCTCCTGGACGATCTCCAGATGCAAGAGGCCGAGGAAGCCGCAGCGGAAACCGAAGCCGAGCGCGGCCGAGGTCTCCATCTCGAAGGAGAAGCTGGCATCGTTCAGCCGCAGCTTGCCCATCGCCGCGCGCAGATCCTCGAAGTCGTTGGCATCGACCGGAAAGAGCCCGCAGAACACCACCGGCTGGGCCGGCTTGAAACCGGGCAGCGCCTTGGCGGTCGGCTTGCGCTCGTCGGTGATCGTGTCGCCGACGCGGGTGTCCGCCACTTCCTTGATCGAGCCGGTGATGACGCCGATCTCGCCGGGTCCGAGATCGTCGGTCATCAGGAATTTCGGGGTCATGACGCCGACGCGGTCGATCTCGTAGGTGGCGTTCGCCCCCATCATCTTGATCTTCTGGCCCTTCTTCATCCGTCCGTCGATGATGCGCACCAGCACCATGACGCCCAGATACGGGTCGTACCAGCTGTCGACCAGCAGCGCCTTCAGCGGCGCATCCGGGTCGCCCTCGGGCGGCGGCAGCCGCTTGACGATCGCCTCCAGCACGTTCTCCACGCCAAGGCCGGTCTTGGCGGAGATCATCACCGCTTCCGAGGCGTCGAGGCCGATGACGTCCTCGATCTGCTCCCTGACCCGGTCCGGCTCGGCCGCCGGCAGGTCGACCTTGTTGAGCACCGAGACGATCTCGTGGTCGTTGTCGATGGCCTGGTAGACATTGGCCAGCGTCTGCGCCTCGACGCCCTGGCTGGCGTCGACGACCAGCAGCGAGCCCTCGCAGGCGGCGAGCGAGCGCGACACCTCGTAGGCGAAGTCCACATGGCCCGGCGTGTCGATCAGGTTCAGCTTGTACTGCTTGCCGTCGGCGGCGTTGTAGATCAGGCGCACGGTCTGCGCCTTGATGGTGATGCCGCGCTCGCGCTCGATGTCCATCGAATCGAGCACCTGCTCCTTCATCTCGCGGCTGGTCAGCGTGCCCGTCATCTGGATCAGGCGGTCGGCCAGCGTCGATTTGCCGTGGTCGATATGCGCCACGATGGAGAAATTGCGGATGTCGGAGATTTTCTGCGTGCTCATGCGCGCCATTTACCATCGCCGCACGCGCCCGCAAAGGGGATTGCGCGGGGGAGACGGGAAAAAGCGAGTTAGCGGTCTGCAGTGGGCCGAGCGTCATAAGGGATGACGAACTTCCAAGCCTTCTTGGTGAACCTATGTTTCGCTAGGACCGAAAGATTTGACGACTACTCCGCTGCAGAATACTCGTTTTCGCTCTCTTCTGCGTACTCCTCCGCAACTCCGCTGAGATACTTATCATATGTTTTCTTAAGGTAACGCAGTGAGGCCTCACGATCTACGTTCGCTTGCAGATGTGCTTGGACGAACTGTAGCCGAGCCTTACATTCGGAAAGTACCTCCGCCCAACTCTTCACCCAGACTTTCACGCAACCGTTTTCTGAAAGGTACACTCGCCCAGGAGGTGCGTCCTTCTGGCGCGTTTCGTGTTGAGCATAAGCGTCCAAGTCGTTGGATATGACCCAGAAACTCCACCTCGTCTTGACGTGGCGGAAACGCTCGTCCTCAGCGATCGAGAAGGCATACTTCTTTGTCTGGGTTATCTCGTCAGCACCTATTTTCACTGACGGTCTCTTCAGTTCGACGACCAGATGCTCGCGTTCCTCGACCCGACTTTGTGGGACAGCGCGAGACAGCATCAGATCAACGATACCTACCTTTCCATCTATCGTCTTTACCGGCCGGTCGATGACCGTATCCAAGCCGATGACTTCCTGGTGCTTTCGCAGGACTTCACTTAGCGACTTGTCGTCCACCGTTAAGCTGAACTCCTCACCAAATAGCCATGTATTATTTTCCGCGATCATACGGTGAAGCTGACTGCGTTCCTTAAGGTGGATCTTGCTATCTACGTCGAAGAGCAACGCCTCTAGTCCATGGACGAACTTGAGGCGATCGGATACTAACCGACTGGCGCTAATGACGTTTGCGAGGTCAGCCTCCTCGAGGAGTTTCGACATTTCCCTCTGTGTGCGCTCTGGAAGGTCAAGGACCTCCGTTAGAATATGCTGTAGCTCGTCAGGACCGCGCTCGATTGCCTGCCTAAGCATCCGCATCTGGAAGGCTCGACTCTTCGAGCTCTGTTGGTTGAAGTCAGGCAAATGTTTGTTGACGTTTAGAGCGACGATATCGAAAACTTTGCGTTCTGCCTTTGCTACTGACGTCTGGGGCTCCGTCCGGTAAGGATAGACATCCTCTTGCTTCCACTGTTCGATTTCGTTCTTAGCCGCCTCGACATCCTTATCCCGGAAATGAGCCTTGATGAGTTCGGCAGCCGTATCGCACGTCTCCTGCAAGACGGCATCCATCTCCGCAAGGTCCAGCACGCCGCGTTGCTGTAGGACGTCGACATATGTCGACCTAAGATAGGCCGAAAACTGATAGCCAGGGGTGTGGAAGCGCGGCATGATGCGTTGGAATGGAAAACCTTCAGGGCCGCACAAGAAAAACCAACGCTCAGACGCCGTCTTCCACTCAATTAGCTCGACCTGAACTGCATGTTCGTGGCCTCCGACAAATATAGGATGGAGATTCAGTGTTTTCCGCTCGGCGATTAGGGCAGAGGGATCGAGCTTCTCCGTCTCCACATACACGCCAACGTCAGAATAGTCCGTGAGGTAAAGAGCAAAAACTTC
Source organism: Stappia sp. (assembly GCF_965276915.1). GTDB lineage: Bacteria > Pseudomonadota > Alphaproteobacteria > Rhizobiales > Stappiaceae > Stappia. The sequence continues at coordinate 1,439,606 of NZ_OZ255709.1, read as the reverse complement.
AGATAGCGCCTGCACGGACCTACTAGGTTCGAGTGACCGATAGGCGCGATCAAGCTCAGTAATCTTCACCTCTACGCCTGTTCCTAATGCGGCTTCGACCTCGATCGGCTCTGAGACCCTCACGTCTACCAAGTCATCTCGCAGAAGCGAGATGGTATATGACATGAGTTGACTGCCTTTGAGGTAGCGCACCGACCAGAAAGCCGAGCGCCCGAGAGCCAACGCTTTCAGGCGGCCTTTTCCTTCTTTGCCGTGCAGAAGCCGGCCCTTTGTCTTGGATCGGCTGCCGTGCCGCTTCCAGGACCCACCAAGTTTCCCGAAGAAAGACTCGACCTCATCGTGGGGAAAACCGTGCCCGTTGTCTCGGACAGTCACTGCTCGCATCGCCATGTCGTCGGCATCGATCTCGACGTCAACGCGGGTTGCGTCCGCATCGAGTGAGTTCCAAACGAGTTCGGACAAGGCTTGAATTGGCTTTGCAATCGCCAGCTTATTCAGGTGGTCGCGCTCAACCTGAAGCCTGTAATGTGTTTCCGGCATTCAAACACCTTAAAAAAAAATACCTTTATCCGACTATGGTCAATCAGATGCGACCTTAGTGTCAAGGATACTCAGTCGGCTTGACTGAGAAAAGCTCATCGGATCTCAGGGTTGAGTGCGCCGGCCGGATCAGGTCATCAACGCTCTGATTGTATTTATTTTCTCTCAGAAATTGAGCCCGAATCTGCAACCATTGCTTGACGTTCAAGAGCAGCGATTAAGTCCGCCGCCTACATACCCCTCACCTCGCCACAAGCACCTGCGTGCAGGCGTCCGGCAGGGCGGCGAGGGTCATGTGCTTCTTCTTCGACGGCTTCGAGGGTTTGGCGGGCTTTTTCGGCACCCAGGGCTCGTCGGAGAGCCACCAGGCCAGCTCCTTGCCGCAGCCGTCGCCCGCCGGCGGCGGGTTCTGGTCCTTGCAGCCGATGCTGCCGTCAGGACAGGCGATGCGCACATGGAAATGATAGTGGTGGCCCCACCAGGGGCGCACTTTCCTCAACCAGGAACGGTCGCCGGTCTCGAAACGGCAGAGCGCCTGCTTGATGCCGGGATGGGCGAAGATGCGGGCAACGCGCCGGTCCTGCGCCGCGCGGCGGATCAGCCTTGCGCGCGCGTCGCTCCATTTCGCCGGGTCGACGCCCCGGTCGGCATCCTTCAGGTTGGACGGGCCCTTGAGCATGGAGACCGCCGACATGCTCTCGCGCTCGTCGCGGGACAATGTGCGGTCCGGCATCGGCGTCAGCCAGATGTCGGCATCGAGGCCGATCTGGTGGCTGGCATGGCCGGATGTCATCGGCCCGCCGCGCGGCTGGGCAAGGTCGCCGACAAGCAGGCCGTTCCAGCCGAGCGCGGGCGCATCGGTGGCCAGCCGCTGCAGCATGTCGATCAGTTCCGGATGACCCCAGTTGCGGTTGCGCGACAGGCGCATCACCTGCCAGCTCGGCCCGTCGACGGCGAGCGCGGTGGCGCCGGCAACGCAGCCCTTGGCATAGGAGCCGATGGAGCGGGCGGCGAGCGGCGCGGGCGAGCGCATGGCGCCGAAGAGGTCCTTGGCGACCGCTGACCGCGAGACATTCGCCGGAACGGCGGCGGCCGTCTCCTGCAGCGCCGGGGCGGCCCCGGCAGCAATTTCGGCGGCGATTTCGGCGCGCTCGCGCGGCGCCGGCTGCGGCAGGGGGGCGGCGGCGAAGCGGGACCGCTCGGCCTCGGCAACAGGTCGTTCTCCGCCAGAAGAAACGCCGCCAGAGGAAACGAGATCGCCGATATCGGTGGAGGGAAGGATGCGCGTTGTCGTCACCCGCCGTTCCTCCAGCCGCGACAGGGCGTCGGCGGCGATCAGGCTGGCCGGCTTTTCGCGCGGCAGCGGGGCGGAGAAGGCCGGTCCCGAGGCAGAGGCCACGGCCAGCGCCGCGATGCAGGCGGCGGCGAGCAGGCCGAGCCAGGCATGGCGGGTTCGCAGACCGGCCTCCGTCATCTCGAAGGGCACACAGTTGGCTGCTGTCGCGCGTCTCATGGCCGGCTCCCTCGTGGCCTTGGTCTCCCCGGGCAGGCGGCGTTCGCCATGGCCCGTTGAAGCAGTGTCGCGCCGGAGCGTTTACGTTCGGTTAACCATAAACGGGGACCGGGCGGCAAGACGGCTCAGTCGTCGCGCTCGCTCATTTCCGCGGCGATCCGGTCGAGCGTCAGCGTGTTGTCGCGGATGATCCGGTCGGCGACGCCGTTCAGTTCGATGATGTTGCCGGGCCGGGTGTTGTCGAGCGCCTCGGCCCCTTCCGGCAGGTCGCCGTCGAGGCGGATCACCTCGGCGACGCCGGCAGCCGGCAGCAGCCGTTCCGCCTGGTAGGCGGCGGTGGTCGACTGGCCATGCGCCAGGATCGACAGGAGCGGCGTGCCGTTGCCGGGCGAGAGCCAGCCGAGCGGTCCCCAGGTCGAGGCCTCGCGGAACGTGTAGCCGCGCCTGCTGGCGGCGCCCGTGCCGAGCGAGAGAAAGGTGATTTCCTGCGCGCTCCAGCCGAGCTTCATCGCCTCCAGATAGGCGGCAAGCACCGGATTGTTCATCACCACGCCGCCATCGATCAGCACGCGCTCGTCGCCATGGGTCAGGTTTTCCGCGCGCATCGGCTCGAAATAGACCGGCGCCGCCGTCGTCGCCCGCACCGCCTGCCAGAAGTAGTAGTCATCCGGCCGGCTGCCGTCGCTTTGCCGGCCATTGGTCATGAACACCGCCTCGCGCCGTTCGATGTCATAGGCGGTGAGCACGATGCGGGTCAGCGCCGACTGCAGCGAGGTCCAGCCGAGCTGGTCCTTGAGGATGCGTTCCAGCGGCCGCTCGTCATAGCGCTCGTCGAACAGCGCCCGGGGATTGGCGACGAAGCGCTCGAACAGGCTCTTGCGGCGGAAGACATCGCGGGCGTCGACCTCGAAGAAGCGGCGCAGCTCGGTGATGCCGGCCGCCTGGCCGCCCAGGTCGTCGGGACCGGGGGCGGCAAGGCCCGCTGCGATCAGCCCGCCGGTGGAAGATCCCGCGATCATGTCGAAATAACGGTGCATCGGCGCGCTCTTGCCGAGCGCCCTGAGGCGCGCCTCCAGCGTCTCGAGGATTCGCACGGGAACAAGGCCCCGGATCCCGCCTCCGTCGATCGCCAGAATGAAGCGCCTGCGCCCTGTCATAAGTACCCTCGCCTGTCCGTGTCCAGCCAATGACGATCATGCCGCGCCAAGCCTTGGCGCGAAATACGACAAACCGATGACCCGCAGGCAAAAACGCACGCCCGGCCGGGCCTCAGCCCATGTGCAGTTCGGCAGCCTCGGCGCGGAGGGCGACGGCATCGAGCAGCCGGTCAAGATCCTCGGGCCGCGACAGGCGGTGATCGCCGTCCTTGACCAGGGTCAGCACGACATCGTCCAGCGCCAGGCATTCCGTCAGCCTGAGCGCATGCTGCCAGGGCACCGCGTCGTCGCGCTGTCCCTGCAGGATGGTGACCGGGCAGCCGGTCTCGATGGCCCCGCCAAGCAGCAGGTTTTCGCGGCCGTCCTCGATCAGCGCGCGGGTGATGACATAGGGACTGTCGTCATATTCGGACGGGCGCTCAAAGCGGCCCTCGCGCAGGATCGTCTCGCGGATCTCGTCGGTGAACTCGTTCTTCCACATCAGCTCCTCGGTGAAATCCGGGGCCGGGGCGATCAGCACCATGCCGGCGAGCGGCGCCGCGCCGGCGCCTTCGGCCAGCAACGCACGGGCTAGAAGCAGCGCGATCCAGCCGCCCATGGACGAGCCGACGACGATGGTCGGCTCGCGGCAGAAGGCGGCGTGAACGGCAACGGCCTCCTCGGCCCATTGCGAGATGGTGCCGTCCTCGAACGCGCCGCCGGACAGGCCGTGGCCGGAATAGTCAAGCCGCGTCATCGCATGGCCGGTGGCGCGCGCCCAGGCCGCAAGCTCCTCCGCCTTGGTGCCGGCCATGTCGGACTTGAAGCCGGAAAGCCAGAGAATGCCGCAGCGGCCGGGCTCGCCCTCCTCGCGCAGAACCGCGATCCGCCGCGCCTGGGCGCCGCGTCCCACCTCGATGAAGCGTTCGCCGCCGGGTCCCGTCACTGCATCGCTCATGTCGTCGCTCCTTGCCTGGTCGCTGCCCGATGTGGCACAGGATGCAGGGTTTGAGAAGTCCGCCCCGGCTTCCGCACCCATGGCTCCCGCACCCATGGCTTCCGCACCCATGGCTCCCGCAACCTTGCCCGACAGGATGCCTGTGACCCGCCGCACCGTTCTGCAAGTCATTCCCGAACTCGACACCGGCGGCGCCGAACGCACCGCCGTCGACGTCGCCCTCGCGCTGGTCGCGGCCGGCCACCGGGCGATCGTCGCAAGCCAGGGCGGACGGCTCGTCGGGGAGCTCGTGGCCGGCGGGGCCGAGCATGTCACGCTGCCCTTGAAGCGCAAGGCGCCGCTGGCGCTCTGGCGCAACGCGCAAGCGCTGCGGCATCTGGTTCGCGCCGAGGGCGTCGATCTTGTGCATGCCCGTTCGCGGGCGCCGGCCTGGTCGGCGCTGCGCGCCGCGCGGACGCAAGGCGTGCCCTTCGTCACCACCTATCACGGCATCTACAACCAGTCGAACGCGGCCAAGGCACTCTACAATTCGGTGATGGCGCGCGGCGATTCGGTGATCGCCAATTCCCGCTACACCGCAAGGCTGATCGCCGAGCGCCATCCCTTCGCGCAGGGGCGCATCGCCGTCATCCATCGCGGCTCGGACCTTGCCGCACTCGACCCGGCCTCGGTTTCGGCCGAACGCCGGCGGGATCTGGCGAGCGCATGGGGTCTTGCGGGGAGCGAGCGGGTGATCCTCAACCTTGCCCGCCTCACCCACTGGAAGGGGCAGCTGGTGCTGGTCGATGCGCTGGCGCGGCTTTCCCTCTCGAGCGAGGCGCCCGCCGGCTGGGTCGCGATCCTGGCGGGCGACGCGCAGGGGCGCGAGGCCTATGTGGCGGAACTCGAACAGCGGATCGCGGCCGCCGGCCTCGCGGATCGTGTGCGGCTCGTGGGCCATTGCGCGGATATCGGCGCGGCGCTGGCGCTTGCCGATGTCGCCGTCGTTGCCTCCATCGAACCGGAAGCCTTCGGGCGGGCCGCCGTCGAGGCGCAGGCCGCCGGCGTGCCGGTCGTTGCGACAAACCTCGGCGCGGTGCCCGAGACCGTGCTGGCGCCGCCCGATGTCGCGGAAGACGAACGCACCGGCTGGCGCGTGCCGGCCAGCGATGCCGGAGCGCTCGCCGCCGCGATTGCCGAGATGCTGGCCCTTGCGCCCGACCGGCGCGAGGCGCTGGCGGGGCGGGCACACGCCCATGTCAGCGCGCATTTCTCCGTCGAGGCGATGTGCGCGGCAACCCTTGCGGTCTACGACCGGCTGCTTGCCGGCCGCTGACAGGGCGGCTCAGGCCGCGCGGATATGCGCGAGAAACCGCTCGACCTCCTCGCGCATGGCCGCCGACTGGCTCGACAGCCCCTGGGCGGCCACCGTCACCGTCTGTACAGCGCCCTGGCTCTCGCGCGAAGCCGTGCTGACGCCGACAATGCCCTGCGAGACCGACCGGCTTCCCTCCGCCGCCTCGAGCACGTTGCGGGACACATCACGCGTCGTCGCGCCCTGCTCTTCCATCGCCGCGGCAATCGCTGCGGTGGTTCCGTTCAACTCGCTGATGATCTTGCCTATGCCGTCGATGGCAGAAACAGCCGTGCGCGTCTCCGACTGGATCTCGGCGACAAGCTTGGCAATACCGTCGGTTGCCTTCGAGGTCTCGCTGGCCAGTGCCTTGACCTCGCCGGCGACCACGGCAAAGCCCTTGCCCGCTTCGCCGGCCCGGGCCGATTCGATGGTCGCGTTGAGAGCCAGAAGATTGGTCTGGGCCGCGATGTCGGAGATCATCGAGACGACCTGGCCGATGCGGTCGGCGACCCCGGACAGGGCCGTCATCTGATCCGTCGTCTGGACGATGTTGTCCGATGCCTGCTGGGTCGATCCGGATGCCCGCAGCACCTGGGCGCTGATCTCCTCGATGGAGGCCGACATTTCCTCGGTCGCCGCGGCAACGGTATGGACATTCGAAGCCGTCTGCTCGGATGCCGCCGCCACCGAGGCGGAGCGCGCGTCAACGTCCTGCGAAGCGCAGGCCATGACCTGGGAAGCGCGGTCAAGCTCCTGCGACGCCTGTGAAATCGCGTGGACGATGCGACCAACCGAACCGTCGAACTCCTCGGCCAGCCTTGCCATCATCGCGCGCTTCTCCGCTTCTGCCCGCTGCGCCTGCTTCGCCTGTTCCGCCTCCAGCTCCCGGGTGCGGATCGCGTTGGCACGGAACACCTCGACGGCCCGCGCCATGGCGCCGATCTCGCGATGGGCGGCGGCGGCGGGAACCGACACGGAGGTATCGCCGTCGGCCAACGCCCGCATCGCCCCGGTGATGCCGAGAACCGGGCGGGTGATGCCGCGGCCGATCACGTAGGCAAGCGCCAGGGCAGCCAGAAGCATTGCAGAGGCGGCGATCACGAAAACCGTCGCAACCGTTTCCCGCGTGAGGTCGAGATCGGCCTCGGCGGCTTCCAGTCCGTCGACCGCCGTGCTGACGATCGCCTCCACATGGGGCGTCAGGTCGGCATAGATGCGGCTCAGCGCATCCACCTCCTCCGCGATCCGCGCATGATTGGCAGCATAAGCCTTGAAGCCGGAAACATAGGTGTCCAGCAGACCGGAAATCTCGGCGCGCGCACCCGTGTCCAGGTCCGCCTGCTGCAACAGGCCGTCGAACTCGGCGCGGCGGGCATCGACCTCACCCACGTATTTCAGGTCGCCGCGCAGCATCAGGTCCTTCTCGTGACGCCGCATCATCAGCATCCTGACGGTCAACGCGTCGAGGCTGGCGACCTTGAGGCGCGCCTCGACGGCATGCACCGCCGCGCGCAGCTCTCCCTGGAGACCGCTTTTCTCATCGAAGCCCATTGTCCGGTAGGCTTCGACGATGCGCCGGAACTGATCCCGGTGCGCGGCGATACCCGCCTGCGCAAGGCCGATCTGCATGGCAACCGGCTTGGCGGCCGCCAGTTCCGACATGCGCGGAATGATCGAAAGCGCCGATTCGACGGCCGCCTCGTAGCGATCCGCCTCCTCCTGGTTCCGGCGAATCAGGAAGTCCTTCTCCCGGCGGCGCATCTGCAACGTCTCGTTGGCAAGTTGCCCGGCGAATGTTTCCAGCCGGCGATTGTCCAGCATGCGATCGACCGCCGCATTGTTGCGCGCATCGCCAAGAAAATGTGTCAGCGACAGCACAATGACGGCGACAACGGCGATCGCTGCCAGCACACCGACACGCACGGCTACGGGAATACCGTTCTTTGGACGGAGAAGGACGAGGGACACCATACGCTCCTGAGCATATCGACGACCGCCGAAAGGACGCGACCTTTCGCGGTGGTCAAGCCATCCCTCCCGCAAGCATATGTGCCTCAATAATCATAACGGCCAGTTAATCTTTATTGTCACAACTCCGATAACACGCCCATGTTTTTTGGCACTGACAGGCAACTCCTGGTCATCGGCGAAACAACTTCCGGACCTGCAGGCCCGCATCGACATTCGGCCAAACCGGCCGCGCAGCTTCAGCCGCATCCCGGCCGCGCAGCTGCGGCATCGTCCACCTGCGCCCGAATCCGGTTGACTTCTCCCGCTTTTCACTGGATTTTCTTGGCAACGGCCTGATCGGTCGCCACATTGGTCCCCGGCGCCAGGCGTGCGGGGCATTCGTTGTTGCGAACCGGTCCAGCGTTCTTCCCCGACGGCCCTCAGGCAGACGGATCAGGGAGACGGATCAGGGAGACAGGCCGTCGAACCGAAAGGTTCATCGAACAGTTTCGTTGAAACATTAGAGGAGTTAGCGACCATTCGCCGTCCATACCGCGCACCGCCGCCGACCAAGGAAGGCCCGCGCACCAACCAAGAGATCCGTGTTCGGGAAGTCCAGCTTATCGACAAGGATGGAGAGAACCTCGGCGTCACCCTGACGGAAGATGCGATGAGGATGGCCGAAGAGGCCGGGCTCGATCTTGTCGAGATCTCTCCGAACTCTTCGCCGCCTGTCTGCAAGATCCTGGATTTTGGCCGGTACAAGTACCAGAGCCAGAAGAAGGCCGCGGAAGCGCGCAAGAAGCAGAAGGTCGTCGAGGTCAAGGAAATCAAGATGCGTCCGAACATCGACACCCATGATTATGAGGTGAAGATGCGGAACATGAAGCGTTTCTTCGACGAAGGCGACAAGGTGAAGGTCACCCTGCGGTTCCGTGGACGCGAAATGGCGCACCAGGACCTCGGCATCGCACTGCTCCACAAGGTGCGTGACGAGACGGCGGAATTCGCCAAGGTCGAGTCCCATCCCCGGCTCGAGGGCCGCCAGATGGTGATGGTGCTGGCGCCGATCGCGCGCTAGACGACCACTGCGTACACTGCCCTGCCTTTGGCGGGCATGTGTTGAAGACAGGAACCCGGTCATCTGGCCGGGTTCTTTTCGTTGTGCCCCTTCCCCGCGAGCCGTGCGGCGCTGGCGGGGCCGGTTGCCTTCTCGCGCGTTTTTGCGCCCATTTGGACCTTCCAGGGCCATTCCCGCCCTTGTGTTTTTCAGGGACCGCGCTTATAAGCCCGTGTCCCGAGCCGCCCGGCTTCGCGGGACCGGTCTGTTTTGGCGGACCTCCCGTGACGAACGGGCATGCCGTGGCGGCTCACAACGGCTTCCAACAACAGCCGGCGGCGTTACACCCGCCGGGTCAAGAAAGGATGCGAAATGCCCAAGCTGAAGACCAAGTCTGGAGCGAAAAAGCGCTTCAAGCTTACCGCGACCGGAAAGGTCAAGTGCGCCCAGGCGGGCAAGCGTCACGGGATGATCAAGCGTTCGAACAAGTTCATCCGAGACGCGCGCGGCACCACCACGCTGTCCGAGCCCGATGCCCGTATCGTCAAGCAGTTCCTGCCCTACGGCTGAACCTGACGGCGTTCTGACTTTCCAAGGAGTTCAATTCCATGTCGCGTGTCAAAAGGGGCGTAACCGCCCACGCAAAGCACAAGAAGGTCCTCAAGGCCGCCAAGGGCTACTACGGTCGTCGCAAGAACACGATCCGCGTTGCCAAGCAGGCGGTCGAGAAGGCCGGACAGTACGCCTATCGCGACCGCAAGGTCCGCAAGCGCAATTTCCGCTCGCTCTGGATCCAGCGCATCAACGCCGCCGTGCGCGAGCACGGCCTGACTTACGGGCGCTTCATCGACGGCCTCAACAAGGCCGGTATCGAGATCGACCGCAAGGTCCTGTCCGACATCGCGATCCGCGAGCCGGATGCGTTCAAGGTCCTGACCGAGCAGGCCAAGGGCGCGCTGTCGGCATAAGGCCGGCACCGACCCGACTGACATCAAGGGCGCGCCGGCACGGCGCGCCCTTTTTCGTTGCAGGGATCGAGCGGAGCACAAGCCGCACGAGTCAGCCGGCCGGCGCCGGGTCCCGGTACAGCTTGACGACGCCCGTGAGGTTGTCGCCTCCAAGGCCCGCAGCGGCGGCCGCACCGAACACGGCCCCGCCGGCCGCGACCATCGGCATCCGCGCCCCGACCTCCCTGCCTGCCCGCAGGACGAGCGACAGGTCCTTGGCGATGAGGTCGACGGGTGCTGCCGGCGCGAACGCGCCCGCCAGCATGGCCCGGCCACCCGAAACGACCGCCGGGCTCGCCACGGCCGTCGCCCCGATGATCTCGAGCGCGGTGGCGGTGTCCGCACCCGACCTTGCGGCAAGGCCGAGAAGTTCGGCCAGCGTCGCGGTCTGGGCGGCAAGCAGCGCGTTGACCATCAGCTTGACCAGCGCACCGGCACCCGGCCCGCCGGCGTGGAACGCGGACTTGCCGAGGTCGAGAAGCACCGGCTCCACCGTCTCCAGCACATCCGCCCTGCCGCCCGCCATGAAGACGAGCTCGCCTGCCTCCGCCTGCGGCCGCGATCCGGCTACCGGCGCGTCGAGAAAGGCAATGCCCCGCTCCTGCGCCAGGGCATGAAGCCGCAGCACATGCCGCATGGAGACCGTCGAGCATTCGATGCCGACGCATCCTTTTTCCAGGCCCGCCAGCGCGCCCGTGTCAGGAGCCAGCCAAACCGCTTCCGAGGCCGCATCGTCGTAAACCATCGCGATCACAAGCTCGCCCCCCTTGACGGCGGCGCGCGGGGTCGGCGCGGACACCGCTCCCCGTTCGACCAGCGCGGCGACAGGACCGGACGACCGGTTCCAGACCGTGACGGAATGCCCCGCCTTCAGGAGCCTTGCGGCCATGCGCGACCCCATCGCCCCGAGCCCGAGAACGGCGACCCGGCTCATGCGCCACCTGCCTGCGCCGCGTCATTGCCGGCAGCCCTCCAGGAGAGCGCCGGGTCTGTCATGAAATCCTCATGCGGCGTTGCCGTGATATGATTGGCGTAGTTGGAGATCGTCTTGACCGCGATGATCACAAGGACCTCCAGCACCTGTGCCCGGGTGAAGCCGGCGGCGAGGAAGTCCGCAAGCGCGCCCGGGCCCGCATGACCCCGCGTTTCAAGCAGCTTGCGGGTGAATGCGGCAAGGTCCGCCAGCCGCGTGGTGGCGGGTGGCCCGCCGGCGCGCAGGGCCTCCAGGTCCGCCTCCTCCATCCCGGCCTGCCGGGCAAGGAACGTGTGGCCCATGGTGCAGTAGGCGCAGCCGTGAAAGACGCTGACCGTGAGAAAAGCCGCCTGCCGCTCGACCGGGCCAAGACTGGCGCGTTCCTGCACGAGGCCGAACAGGGTCTCGTAACTTGCCAGCGCCAGCGGGCTCTCCGCCAGGATGGCGTGGAGGTTGGGCACGAAACCCCATTGCGCCTGTACCGCCTCGAGCAAGCCGCGGGCACCCTCCGGCGCGCTGTCGCGTGTGTGAAGGGGAAATGTGTTCATCGGTCTGTCCTTCTCGCAGGGATGGCCGCCATGGCCATCCCGTCGCCGAACGCTATCGATGCCGAAACCCGCGTAAAATGATTGATCATGCAGGTCATTGATGTGAAATATGCATGAATGAACACGGAAGACATCGCACTCTTCGTCGAGATCGCCCGCCATGGCAGCTTTGCCGGCACCGCCCGGGCACGGGGTACGGACCCGTCCTCGATCTCGCGCTCCGTCGCCGCGCTGGAAGCACAGCTCGGCGTGCGGCTGTTCCAGCGCACGACACGCCGCTTGTCGCTGACCGAGGCGGGCGAGGCCTGTCTTGCCCGGGTCGCCCCGCTGATGGACGAACTGGAAGACGCGCTGGCGGCGACGCGCGACACCCGCGCCCGGCCGCGCGGCACCTTGCGGCTGTCGGCATCCGTCGCTTTCGGGCAGCAGATCGTCGTTCCCCTGCTCGGCGGATTCCGTCGCGCCTTTCCGCTTGTCGGCGTGGAATGCCTCTTCACCGATGCCAATGTCGACCTTGTCGGCGAGCGGGTGGATCTTGCGATCCGCCTGGCGCCCGCTGTCGAGGGCGACGTCATCGTCTCCAAGCTGATGGACACCCGCTATCTCGTCGTCGCATCGCCGGCCTATCTTGCCGGTGCGCCGGCCCTGCACCAGCCTTCCGACCTTGCTTCCCACCGGGTGCTGCGCTTCCCGCTTCGCGACTATCGCAGCCGCTGGCTGTTTCGCGGCCCGTCCGGGGAGATTTTCGAGCAGCCGGTGGACGGGGACCTCGTACTCGCGCCGGCGGGCGCCATTCGCGACGCGGCCGTCGGCGGGCTCGGCCCGGCCCTGCTGCCGGACTGGCTGGTGCGGGAGGACGTTGCAAGCGGGCGGCTGGTCCGCTGCCTTGCCGACTGGGCCGTGACCGCCACACGCTTCGACACGGCCGCATGGCTGGTCTATCCGAGCCGTGCCCATCTGCCCGCGAAAACCCGGGCGATGATCGGTTTCCTGCGCGAGGCTCATTCCGGCACGGCCTGAGCCGCCAACCCCCGCCAACTGCCGGCTCCACCCGCCCGCGACGAGTTGTGCCTTGCAAGCCGGACGGCGCACGGGCTAGGACGTGGACTCACAATTGTGCCGGAAACGGCGCCCGGTCTGGCATCGCTTTGGCCGCATCAGGAGATCCGACAGATGAACAAGCTGGAAGCCGACCTGCTGCGGGGACTGTGGTACGTGGCCTGCCCCGGGTCGGAGGTGAAGCCCGGCAAGATGCTCGGCAAGACGCTGCTCGGCGAGCCGGTGCTGATCGGCCGGGCCGCCAGCGGCAAGGTCTTCGCGCTGCGCGACATCTGCCCGCATCGCGGCATCCCGCTGCGCCATGGCTGGTTCGACGGCGAGACCGTGCAGTGTTGCTACCATGGCTGGAAGTTCGACACCGACGGCACCTGCGTCGACATTCCCTCCACCCATGCGACGCAGACCATCGACTATACGAAGATCTCCTGCGGCGCCTATTCGGCGCGCGAGCAGAACGGCCTGATCTGGATCTATTTCCCGGAAAACGGCGAGCGCCCCGAGGACGGACGCCAGCCCGAGCCTCCGATGATGCCGGATATCGATGCAGGCACCGGTCCGCGACTGGAGATCGTGCTGCCGTTCGTCTGTTCGGTCGACCATGCGGCGCTCGGCCTGATGGACCCCACGCATGCGGCGTTCGTGCACACCTCCTGGTGGTTCAAGAAGAATGCCAAGGTGCTGCGCTCCAAGGAGAAACACTTCGCGCCGTCGGGGCTCGGGTGGGCAATGGTGCGCCACAAGCTGCCGCCGCAGAACATCGCCTACCGGGTGCTGGGCGACGACGTGACCACCGAGATCAGCTACGCGCTGCCGGGCCTGCGCATCGAGCACATCAAGGGCAGCAAACACACCGTGGTCGGGCTGACCACGATCACGCCGATCGATCCCTCGCACACGGAAGTGCGGCAGATGTTCTGGGCCAGCATGGGCTGGGTCGCACCGCTGGCGCCGCTTGCCCGCCACCTGATGAAGGTGTTTCTCGACCAGGATCGCCGCGTCGTCATCCAGCAGCGCGAGGGCCTGGAGCACAATCCCAAGCTGATGCTGATCAACGATGCCGATACGCAGGGACGCTGGTGGATGCAGCTCAAGGAAGAGTGGCAGCGCTCCGGCGAGGAGAAGCGGCCCTTCGTCAATCCGGTCAAGGAACGCTTGCTGCGCTGGATGAGCTAGGCTCGGGACCTGCCCCTTCGCCGCCCTCGCCCGCCAGCATTTCGGCGAGAAGGTCGAAGACGACCCGGATCCTGCGGCTCTTGCGCAGTTCCCGGTGAGTGACCAGCCAGACGGGTACCGGGAATGGCGGGAAACCGGGCAAGATGCACTCGACGTCCGGCGTCAGCGCGGCGATTTCCTCCACCATCGCCCCGACGCCGAGCCCCTGACGAACATACTCCCAGGCGACCACGCCATTCTCCGTGACAATGCGGAAATTGTCGGGAGTGAGAGCCAAGCCCTGCGCGTTGAGCGCGTTCATCAGCCGGTCGGAGCGCTCGAACCCGACAAAGGGCCAGGAGGATAACTGCACCGCCTCATGCGGCCGGCCGAGGCGATCGATCAGGGAGCGCGCGGCATAGAGGCGGGCGTGCATGTCTGCGACCTTGCGCAGGATCAGCTCCGGCTCGTCTGGCTGCACATGGCGGATGGCGATGTCGGCCTCCCGCCGTCGCAGGTCGCGCAGGCCGTTCGACGCGACCACCTCGACCGCGATCCCCGGTGCCGCAAGGCGCAGTCGCCCGAGCATGGACGGCAGCAGATAGGCGGCAAAGGCATCGCTGGCGGTGACCGAAACCTCGCCCTCGACCGCGTCCGCGCGGCCGGATGCCGCCAGCGAGACGCGGTTCGCCGCCTCTCCCATTTCCCTTGCATGTTCAAGCAGTTCAAGACCGGAACGGGTGAGCGACAGGGACCGGCCGAGCCGCTCGAAAAGCACGACGCCCAGCCGCTCCTCAAGAGCGGCGACCTGCCGGCCGAGCGTCGGCTGCGTCAGCCCGAGCGCCCGGGCGGCAGCGGAAAGGGACCCTTCCTCCGCCGTGACGAGAAAGGCCCGGACCTGGTTCCAGTCGAAGGTGACGCTGCGCCAATTCATGCAAATCTGTATATCGAGGCTGCATTTTTCTGCAATTTCTTTTGACCGGCCGACGCGCTAAGCGAGGGACACGACCAGCGGCCCGTTCCCGGATCCACCGGGACGCGATGACCGGCGAGATGCGAGGACAGGCAATGACGGGTTCGGCACGTTTCTGGGACAGGGTCGCACGCAAATACGCGGCGCGGCCGGTCGGCGATCCGGAGGCCTATCACGCCACGCTGGAGCGGACAAAGGCGCATCTGAAGGCGGATCAGCGGGTGCTGGAAGTGGGCTGCGGCACCGGCACCACGGCGCTGATCCTGGCGCCCGCCACCGGCCATCTGACGGCGACCGACGTCTCGGGGGAAATGATTGCGATCGCAAGGGAAAAGCTTTCTGCGGGCGATCCTGGAAATGTCGCCTTCGAGCAGGCGGAGCTGACGCCGTCGGGCCTCCCGGCGGGTCCCTTCGACGCGGTGCTCGCCTTCAACCTGCTGCATCTCGTCGAGGACCTGCCGGCGGCGCTGCAGGCGCTGCGCGGGCGGCTCGTTCCCGGGGGATTGCTGATTTCCAAGACCGTCTGTCTCGGCGGCTGGCGGGCGCTGCTGCTGTGGCCGCTGATCGCCGCGATGCGCCTTTTCGGCAAGGCGCCGCATGTCGCCTTCCTGAAACCGGCGGAGATGGACAGGATGGTTGCGGAGGCCGGCTTCGAGATCATCGAGACCGGCTTCTATCCGGTGCGCTCGGCCTCGCGGTTCATCGTCGCACGCAAGGCTTGAGGGCGGCAAAGGACGCTTCAGAGGCGTGCAATTGCGACAATCCCGAACAAATTTCGACAGTTTTCTGCGCAATATTGATCGAAACTTGTATGGCAATTGCACGAGTTTTCATCCGGCACCGGCGCACGGCAGATGCAGGCGCACCTCGAGGCCGGGTGCTTCGTCCTCATCGCTGTTGCCGATCGACAGCCGCCCGCCCCAGGCCTCGGCAATGTCGGTGACGATGGCAAGGCCGAGACCGGCGCCGCTGCCTGTCCCCGGGCCGGGGCGCCCGCTTTCGGCACTTGTCCCCGCCGCGCCGCTTCCGGCGAGATCGAGCCGGCCGCCGCGCCCGACGAGTTCGGCGACCCGCTCCCGCGCCATACCGGGACCGTCGTCGCGCAGGACCAGCGCCGCCATGCGGGCGCCCGGTTCCGCCTCCAGCGTGAAGGCGACGCGCGAGCGCGCATGGCGGGCGGCGTTCTCGGCGAGATTGCCGAGCGCCTCGGCAAGATCGTCCGGGTCGATGCGCAGGCTGGCAGCCCCGGGAATGTCAATCCGCCAGTCGAGGCGACTGCCCGCCGGCGTGCGGGCGACGACAGCAACGACGCTGCGGGCGACATCGGCGGGACGCGCCGCCACGGAAAGGTCGACCACCGCCCGGCCGGAGGCGATGCGGGCGCGCACGAGCTCGCGCTCGACATGGCGCCGCATGGCGGTGGCGACGGTTTCGATCTCGCCGGCGATCTCGCTTTCGCCGCGTGCCCGCAGCCGCTCCACGTCGCCGGCAAGCACCTGCAAGGGCGTGCGCAACCCGTGGGCAAGATCGCCGGCCCGCGCCCGGGCACTGGCCACCTGTGCCTCGCGTGCCGCAATCAGCCCGTCGAACTCGCCGGCCAGCGGCCGGATCTCGTCCGGGAAAGCATCTCCGAGGCGGCGGCGGTCGCCCGAGCGGATCGCCGCAAGCCCGTCGCGCACCGCCTTCAACGGGTGCAGGCCGACGCTCACCTGGGCAAAGGCGGCGACAAGCAGGAACAGCGCCAGAACCGCCAGATAGGGCACGAGGTCGAAGGCGAAGGCCCGAACGGCCGCGTCGATCTCGGCCCGGTCGAGCGCCGCCGCCACCCGGGCCGTGCCGCCGCCGAGCCGTTCCGGCAGGGAGATGCGGCGCTCCAGCGCGAGAAGACGGGCCCCGTCCGGCCCCGCGATCATGTGCCTGTGCAACTCGCCGTCGACAGGATCATCGAGGGGAAGGGCTAGATCGCCGTCCCACAGCGAGCGGGAGCGCAGCACGAGACCTTCCTGCTCCACCCGCCAGTAGAGGCCGGACAACGGCAGGGCGAAGCGCGGATCGCCCGGCGGCCGGGCAACGTCAAGCGCATCGCCGCCCGGTCGTTCGAGACCGGCGATCAGCTGGTCGAGATGGACGGAAAGCTCCTGATCGATGCGCCGGTCGACATGACGCTCGAACAGCAGCACGAGACCGGCGGCGGACAGCGCCAGCGCCAGCAGGATCGAGATGGCGCCGGCCAGGAGGAGGCGCAGGCGCAGCGAGCCGTGCCTCACGGCGCCGCCTCCTCGACCAGGTAGCCGAAGCCGCGACGGGTCTCGACGGCACCGGGGCCGAGCTTCTTGCGCAGCCTGGCGATCACGGCTTCCAGCGCGTTGGGGTCGCGGGCGTCGTCGTCGCCGTAAAGATGCTCAAGCAGTTCGGTTGCCGGCACGACGCGGCCCTTGTGGTGCATCAGATAGGCGACGAGCCTGTATTCCAGCGGCGACAGGGCGAGCGGTGCGCCGTCGCGCGAGACGCGCATCTGGCGGGTGTCGAGCAGCAGGGGACCGGCCGCGATCGCCGCGCTGGCAACGCCGACGGAGCGGCGGATGAGGGCGCGGGAACGGGCGAGAAGCTCCTCCATGCGAAACGGCTTGGGAAGATAGTCGTCGGCGCCCGCGTCGATGCCCTCGACGCGCTCGGACCAGGAGCCGCGCGCGGTGAGGATCAGCACCGGCATGGCGCGACCGCCGGCGCGCCAGCGTTTCAGCACCGACAGCCCGTCCAGCACGGGCAGACCGAGGTCGAGCACCACCAGGTCGAAATCCTGGGTGTCGCCCGAGAACCAGGCCTCCTCGCCGTCCCGCGCGACCTCGACCAGATAGCCGGCCCCCTCGAGCGTCGCCGTCACGTCGCGGCGGATGCGCGCGTCGTCCTCCACGACCAGCACGCGCATCAATCGTCCTCGATCTCGACGACGCGGCCGCTGGCGGCGTCGACCATCACCTCCAGCAGGCGGCCGGAGGTCGTCACCATCTTGAACTCGTAGAAGTAGCGCCCGTCCTCGCGTTCCAGCTCGACCTCCAGGACGCGGCCGCCGATCCGGCTCTCGATGCCCGGAAGGATCTCCGCGAGCGGCAGCGCCCGCCCCTCGCGCACGGCACGCATGGCCTTCTCATGATCGCTGCCGGCGAAAGCGGAGGCACCGGCAAGGGATGCGCCCAGCAGAAGGGCGAGCGACAGGGCGGCGAACCGGCGGCGGGCGGGAGCTTGTTTCATCACAGGAGATCTATAGCGCGCCGAAACTGACAATTCACTGACTTCGCGCAAAGGCCTGACGTCAGGGTCGATGGCGCATTATCACTTCCATCGCCGGTGGCACGGGCCGCACGGCAGACCAACAGGAGACCGACACATGCGCAAGCCCATCCTTCTTTCCGTTCTCGTCCTGATCCTCGCCGGCACGGCCGGTGCCGCGTTCGCCGGCAATGACGGCCGCCAGCGCTTCAACATTGACGCGCCGCGCGACCAGTGGATGAGCGTCGCCCAGATCGCCGAGAAATACGAGGCGCAGGGCTTCAAGGTTCGTCAGGTCGAGCTCGACGACGGCGTCTACGAAATCTACGCCATCAACGCCCAGGGCCTGCGTCTCGAGGCCTATGTTCACCCGGTCACCGGCGAGATCCTCGCCCACGACAATGACGACTGATGACCTCGCATGAGGGCACGGCCCTGCCGGGCGGCGAGATGTCGCCCGGCGGCCAGACAGGCGAACCCGGCGCCGCCACCGTCCGGGTCTGGGATCCGCTCGTCCGCCTCTTCCACTGGTCGCTGGTCGCCGGCTTCACCGTCGCCTATGTCACGGCGGACGAGATCCAGCGCATCCACGAGCTTGCCGGCTACACGATCGCCGGCCTTCTCGTCCTCCGCATCCTCTGGGGCTTCGTCGGCACGCCGCACGCCCGCTTTTCGGATTTCGTCCGCCCGCCCGGCGAAGTGGCCTCGTTTCTTATCGACAGCATCCGCCTCAAGGCCCGGCGCTTCATCGGCCACAATCCGGCGGGCGGCGCCATGGTGCTGGCCCTGATCGCGGCGCTCGGCGGCGCCTGCGCCACGGGCTACATGATGACGACCGACGCCTTCTGGGGCACGGGCTGGGTCGAGGACCTGCATGAAGTGCTCGCCAACGGCGCGCTGGCGCTCGTCTTCCTGCATCTTGCAGGCGTCCTGCTGGCGAGCTTCGAGCACCGCGAAAACCTGGTCCTCTCGATGATCACCGGCCGCAAGCGCGGCGGCGGGACCTGATCCCGAGCCCCGGGGTTGAGCCGGCACGCGTTCGTCAGAGCGGCCAGACGAGCAGCAGCAGCGGCAGCGCCACCGCGGTGACGACCACCTCCAGCGGCAGGCCGAGGCGCCAGTAATCGCCAAAGCCGAAGCCGCCGGGACCGAGGATCAGCGTGTTGTTCTGGTGGCCGATCGGGGTCAGGAAGGCGCAGGAGGCGCCGATCGCCACCGCCATCAGGAAGGCATCGGCGGCAACCCCGAGCGCGGCGGCGATGCCGATGGCGATGGGGCACATCACCGCCGCCGTCGCCGCGTTGTTCATCACGTCCGACAGGAACATGGTGACCAGCATGACCATCGCCAGCGCGACGACGGGATGACCCTGGGCCACCGTGCCGACAAGGAAGGAGGCGAGGAGTTCGGCCGTGCCGGTCGCCTCCATCGCGCCGGCCACCGGAATGAGCGCTGCAAGCAGCACGACGATCGGCCAGTCGATCGCCGTGTAGACGGAGCGCAAGGGCACCGTCTTCAGCACCATCGAGGCCAGCACGCCGGCGGAGAACGAGACGGCGGCCGGCAGCAGGCCGAGCGCCGCGACAAGGATCGACAGGCCGAGAATCACCGCCGAAATGAAAGCCCTGCGCTTGTTCGGGATACGCAGCTCGCGTTCGGCCAGCGGAACGCAGCCCATGTCGGAGGCGAAATCGGAAAGCGCATCCGTGGGCCCCTGCATCAAGAGCAGGTCGCCGGACTGCAGCGCCATCGTCCTCAGCCGCGCGGTCGAGCGCCGGCCGTTGCGCGACACGCCCAGCAGGTTGAGCCCGTAGCGGGTCCTGAGCGACAGGTCGCGGGCCGAGCGGCCGACGATCAGAGAGCCGGGGCGCACGACGAGTTCGCGCAGCACGATCTCCTCGCTCTCGCTGGTCTGGCGGCTCTCCTGATGGTTCTCCCTGGAATTTTCCTGGCGGTCGTCCTCGCCGCCTTCCGCGGCCTTGTCCGTTTCGTTGCCGCCGTTGCCGTCTTCTGCGGTGTCGGCCTCGACAACCCTCGGCTCGGGTTTGACCTGTTCCTCCAGCTTGAGGTCGAGCTTCGACAGCGCCTCGGCGATGCCGTCCATGTCCGCTTCCAGCACGAGGATGTCGCCCGAGCGAATGCGGCGCGCGCCATGAGGGGCGCTGACGCGCACCTCGTTGCGCACCAGGCCGACGACCTGGGCAACGTCCGGGTCGAGCTTGGCCTCGATCTCGCGCAGGGTCATGCCGGCGGCCTTGCCGCCCTCCTTGACCCGGGCCTCGGTGAAATAGGCGCCGGTCTCGAAATCCTCGCCCGCCGCGGCCCGGGTCACCGGAACCAGGCGCCAGCCGGCGAAGACGACGAAGACAAGCCCGGCCAGCGCCACGCCGAGGCCGACGGGGGCGAAGTCGAACATGGCGAAGCCGCCGGCACCGGTCTCGGCCCGAAACCCGGAGACGATGAGGTTGGGCGGGGTGCCGATCAGCGTTGTCATGCCGCCCAGAATGGTGCCGAAGGCGAGCGGCATCAGCACCCGGCCGGGCGTCATCTCCAGTCTGCGGGAAAGCTGCAGGGCAACGGGCATCAGGAGCGCCATCGCCCCGACATTGTTCATGAAGCCGGACAGGGCTGCGCCAAGCCCGGTCAGCGCGGCAAGCGAGGCGGTGCGCCCGGCATTGGCCGGCAGAACCGTGCGGGCAAGCACGTCGACGGCGCCGGAGGACTGCAGCCCGCGGCTGAGCACGAGCACGCAGGCGACGGTAATCACCGCCGGATGGCCGAAGCCGGCAAACGCCTCGTCCGCCGGCACCAGGCCGGCGACAACGCAGGCGATCAGCGCGGCCAGCGCGACCACGTCATGGCGCAGGCGACCGGACAGGAACAGGCCCATCGTCGCCGCGAGAATGGCAAGGATCGCGATCTGGTCGCCGCTCATGGAGAACTCCCGGTTACGTCATCCCCTGTCTACAGGCTTGACACGCCAGTGGGAACGGCGCCGGCACAGGAATGGTTCCCTCCGGTGTTTACTTCCCGGAGAAACTTACTAGGGTCCGTCCGGGCTGATATTCTGGAAAACGGGAAACTGAGGGCGACATGGCAGACAATCCGGATGTGGGGCTGACGCTCGACAGCGAGCAGGCCTGCAGCATTTGCCATGGGCGCGAGCGGAAGGTCGTGTCGAAAATCGGCCGCGGCTTCGAAAAGCTCACCACGGTGATCTGCACCGGCTGCGGCCTTCTGCAAAGCCACCCGATGCCGACCGCGGCGGAGCTGGAACGCTTCTATGCGGTCGATTACCGCAAGAAATACAAGTCCACCCACGAACCGAAGCTGAAACACGTCTATCGCTATGCGCCGGGGGCGTATCAGCGGGTGGCGCAGCTCGCAGCACTCACCGGCCCCGAACAGCGCCGCTTCCTGGACATCGGCGCGGGCAGCGGCGAGATCCTCTACATGGCGCGCAAGATGGGGTTCGAGGTCACCGGCATCGAACCGAACACCGGTTATGCGCAATACACCCGGACAAAGCTCGACCTGCCGGTCCAGAACTGCAACTACGAGCAGGCGGGCCTGCCGAAGGACCACTTCGACATCATCAACCTGAGCCATGTTCTGGAGCACCTGCGCGACCCGCTCGCCTCGCTGCGCTTCCTCAACGGGTTGCTGCGGCCGGGCGGTATTTTGTGCGTCGCGGTGCCCGACATCGCCCATACCAGCCACGCGCCCTGGACCCGGTTCCACTACGCCCATGTCCACAATTTCAACCATGACACGCTGAAGGCCATGGTGCTGAAATCGGGTTTCGAACTGTTGCCCGAAAGCAATGACAGCACGACGCTGATCGTCCGCAAGACCGGCGCGGCGTTCTGCGACGTGCCGCGGCCGATGGAGGAAAACTATCGCCGGCTTTGGTCCGGCCTGACGGCATCGACCTCTGTTGCCGGCCATGTGGCGAGCCGGCGCGGGATCGGACGGTTCATCGGCAAGCTCTATCGCTACCCCAAGGAATATATCCTGGCCAAGACCCACGGCTCGCCGCGCGACATTCTCGACCACGTCTTCAAGCGGATGGACGCGGCCCGCAGGCCGTAGCGGCGACAAGGACGCTTATGCACCGCGCCCCGTCGCGCCGGCGCCTTTGCAACGCAGGCCAACTGCACTAGGACGTGAACTCATAATTCTGGCGAGAAACGGTATGAGGGAACGGACTGGATACCAGGAGCAAACCCGCAGGAAACCGCCCGGTTTTCAAGGGGGTGCGACGCCGTTGCCAGCCCGTTCCTTCATACCCGGAGGGCGCCCGTCCGGCTTCGACCCGCGGCGTCAGACCGCTTGACCGGGGTCCCGCCCCGGCCATCGCGGCCTTTCTGGCGGATCATTGCCGGACCGGACGCCGTTTCCGGCACAATTATGAGTTCACGTCCTAAGAGACGACCCGAGGGGCAGGGTTTGCAGGTTCATCCCATGAGCGAGACATCGAAGGCCGCCGGAACAGGGCTCGTCCTCGTCGACGCGATCGCGGGCGAGGCGCTGGTCTTTCCGCCGCCGCGCGAGGTGCTCGCCTGCCGGAAGATCGGCGAGGTCGAGGCGGTGCTGCAACGGGCCGAGGCCGCGGCCCGCGCCGGCGCCCATGTCGCCGGCTTTCTTGCCTACGAGGCCGGATTCGCCTTCGAGGAGAAGCTCCTCCCCCTTGCCCCCGCCGATCCCGCCCTGCCGCTTGTCTGGTTCGGCCTGCACGAGGCGCCCGAACGCCTGCCGATGGCGGAGGCGCTCGCCCGGCTCCTTGACGAGGAGGACGGTGCGCCGAACGAGGAAACCGGCGCCGGGATCGACGGCTTCGACATGTCGCGGACGGAGTATGACGCGGCCTTCGCCGCCGTGCGCGACCATCTGGCCAAGGGCGACATCTACCAGGCCAACCTGACGATGCGGGCGCACGGGCGCTGGCGCGGCAGCCTCGCCCGCCTGTTCACCCGGCTGATCGCCGCCCAGCCGGTCGGCCACGCCGCCTTCCTGCGGCTTGACGGCACCACGCTGCTGTCGCTGTCGCCGGAGCTGTTTCTCGAGCGACGCGGCTCCCGCCTCCTCACCCGGCCGATGAAGGGCACGGCGCGGCGCGGCGCAAGCGCCCCGGAAGACCGGGAGATCGCCGCCGAACTTGCCCGCGATCCGAAGTCCCGGGCCGAGAACGTGATGATCGTCGACCTGATGCGCAACGACCTGTCGCGCATCGCCGAGACCGGCAGCGTCCAGGTTCCGCGCCTGTTCGAGGTCGAGCGCTACGCGACGCTGTTCCAGATGACCTCGAGCGTGGAGGCCCGCGTTCCGGCGGAAACCGGCTTTGCCGAATGCATGCGGCAGCTCTTCCCCTGCGGCTCGATCACGGGTGCACCGAAACTGTCGGCGATGCAGATCATCCACCGGTTGGAGCACGGCCCGCGCGGCGTCTATACCGGTGCCATCGGGCATCTGGAGCCCTCCGGCGATTTCCGCTTCAACGTGGCGATCCGCACCATGGTTGCGCATGACGATGGCCGCTTCGAGATGGGTGCCGGCTCGGGTCTCGTCTTCGATTCCGCCGCCAGCCCCGAATATGACGAATGCCGGCTGAAGCTCGCCTTCCTGGAGCGGCCGGCGGCCGGTTTCTCGCTGTTCGAGACGATGGCCTGGCACCCGGGCGAGGCGGAAGGGCTTGCCGGCTACCTGCTGCTCGAACGCCATCTGGACCGCATGGCGACAAGCGCCGCGCGGCTCGGCTTCGCCTTCGACCGGCATGCGGCGAGCGCCCTGCTTGCCGGACACGCGACAGACTTTCCGGCGGCGCGCCGGGTGAAGCTGACGCTCGATCCGGATGGAACCTTGAGCCTTGAGACAGGCGAGATGCCGCCCGCGCCGGCGCGCTGGAAGGTGGCGCTCGCCGATGTCGCCATCGATGCCGGCGATCCCCTGCTTGCCCACAAGACGACGCGGCGGGCGCTATACGACGGCACGCGGGCGCGCCTTGCCGCCGGGACCGGCTGCGACGAGGTGCTGTTCGTCAACCGGGACGGGTACCTGACGGAGGGGAGCTTCACCAACCTCTTCATCGCCCGCAACGGGCGGCTGCTGACGCCCGCGCTGCGGCACGGCCTGTTGCCCGGCACCTTGCGCGCCGCACTGATCGACAGCGGACGCGCCTTTGAGGCGGATCTCAGGGTTGCGGACCTGGACGGCGCCGGGCGCATTTATCTCGGCAATTCGCTGCGCGGGCTGGTCGAAAGCGTCATCCAGTCGCGCTTGCGCGAGGCCGCCGAATGAGGCGCGGCCGCGTCGCCTGAGGGGGCGGCCGTGCCGGACCCCCGCACCTTCGGCGCCACCGGCCCGGGCGCGGCATCGCTTGCCGCCGCCGGCCAGGGCACGATCTCGATCTCCGGCCAGGCGGCCTTCATCCTGACCGCCTTTTCCATGTAGGTGGCGGCGTTGTCGAGCACCGGATTGGGCACCAGCCGCATGGCGAAAATGTCGGCCAGGCCGAAGGGCGCGACAATCGACAGGCGGCCGTCGGCCTCCAGCCGGACGGCGACCGCGTGGGTGCGCGCGGCATAGTTCAGCAGGGCCGCATCGGTGCAGGACAGGCGCGGATAGGAAATGCCGTGCTTTTCCGCGAACCAGAGATGGACACGGGCCTGGTTGCGGATCTCGAGCGGCGCCGGCAGGCCGGCGAACAGCGGCCGGGCGCGGGTGATGACCCGATCCTCGGCCTCGTAGCTGGTGTCGCCGTCGAAATAGATGAGGTCGAGATCCTTGATGCCGTGTCCGGCCGGGCGGCGGGTCAGCGCGTTCCAGACAGTCTGGTAGATCGCGCCGCTGGCCAGCCGCCAGTCGGGCAGCCCCAGGCGGCGCGCGGTCTTCAGCACCTGCATCACCACCGGATCCATGCGCAGAATCAGCTCCAGCACGCGCCGCCGGTCGTCCTCGCCGGTCAGCGCCGGATCGCCAAGCGTCGTGCGCCCGAAGGCAAGACCGGGGCCCCGGTCAACCGCCGCAGCCTGCGCCGCCGTCATCTGATCCCCTCGTCATTCGCGCCGCTTCGCGCAACGCATGCCCCCTGCCCGACAGGATGCGGGCTCATCGCGCGCGGTGCAAGCCTCCGAACGGGATCGGGATACGGCGCGAAAAGGGCACGGGATGTTCTCGCGCGCCCTTTCGTTCGCTTGTTTTCGTTCACCGGCGCCGGATCAGGCGCGCAAGGTGCCGCCGGTCGCCTTTTCCACCGCGGCGCGGATCTTCGCACCGACCGCGTCGATTTCCTCCTCGGTCAGCGTGTGCTGGCGCGGCTGGAGGGTGACGTCGATGGCCATCGACTTGGCGCCTTCCGCAACACCGGCGCCGCGATAGACATCGAACAGCGAGACGTCGACGATCAGCGCCTTGTCGGCACCGCGCGCCGCCTTGATCAACCGGTCGGCAGTCACCGCCTCGTCGACGACGAAGGCGAAGTCGCGGCGCACCGGCATCAGGTCGGAGGCCTCGAAGGCGCCCTTGGAGCGCCCCGGCTTGGCCTTGGGCTGCGGCACCGCGTCCAGATAGACCTCGAAGACGGCGAGCCGGCCGTCGAGATCGAGCGCCCTGGCAACGCGCGGATGCAACTCGCCGAAGCGGGCGAGCACGGTCTTCGGCCCAAGGCGCAATTCGCCCGACCGGCCCGGATGCAGCCAGGACGGGGCTTCTGCAAAGACCATCAGCTTGTCGACCGGCGCGCCGATGGCGGCGAGCGCGGCTTCCGCGTCGGCGCGGGCGTCGAAGACATTCACCTGCGGCGCGTTGCCCGACCAGTGGCGGTCCGACCCGGTCATTGCCGCGGTGCCACGGCGCACGCCGGCGGCAACCATCGACTGGCCCTCGGGCGTGTCGTTGGCGAAGACCTGGCCGACCTCGAACAGCGCCACATCGTCATAGCCGCGATCGGCGTTGCGCTGGGCGGCGGCGGCGAGACCCGGCACCAGGCTCGGGCGCATGTCGGACATGTCGGCGGAAATCGGGTTGGCCAGCTCCAGCAGACGCGATCCGCCGCCAAAGGCTTCCGCCTGGGTACGAGAGATGAACGACCAGGTGACCGCTTCCTTCATGCCGCGCACCGCGAGCGCGCGGCGCGCCTGCGAACGGCGCGTCTGGCCCGGCGTCAGCACGCGGCCGGCAACGCTTTCAAGGCGCGGCAGCGGCGTCGAGACGACCTTGTCGAGGCCGACGATGCGCACGACCTCCTCGACGAGGTCGGCCTTGCCGTGCACGTCCGGGCGCCAGGAGGGCGGCGCCACCTTGACCGTGTCGCCGCTGCCGGTGACCCAGAAGCCGAGCCGCGTCAGCACGCCCTTGATCTCCGCGTCGGAGACGGACAGACCGGTCAGCCGCTTCACCTCCGAGAAGGGGAAGTCGATGCTGCGATCGGTCTCCGGCACCTTGCCGGCCACCGAGACCTCACTCGGCGTGCCGCCGCACATGTCCATGACGAGGCGGGTGGCCAACTCGACACCGGGCACGCAGAAGGCCGGATCGACGCCGCGCTCGAACCGGTAGCGCGCGTCGCTGTTGACGCCGAGCTTGCGGCCGGTGCGGGCAATGTTGGTGTCGTCCCAAAGGGCCGATTCGATCAAGACGTCGGTGGTGTCCTCCGTGCAGCCGGACGCCTCGCCGCCCATGATGCCGGCCAGCGATTCCAGTCCGTTCTCGTCGGAAATGACGCAGACCGTGTCGTCGACCTTGTAGGTCTTGCCATCGAGCGCCAGCAGTTCCTCGCCCTCGCGGCCACGGCGCACGACGAGATCGCCCCTGACCCTGGCGGCGTCGAAGACGTGCAAGGGGCGGCCGCGATCGAAGGTGACATAGTTGGTGATGTCGACCAGCGCGTTGATCGGGCGCAGGCCGATCGCCTTCAGCCGCTTCTGCATCCAGTCCGGCGACGGGCCGTTCTTCACGCCGCGCACCAAGCGCAGGGCGAAGGTCGGGCAGAGCGGCGGCGTGTCGCCGAACTCGAGCCGCACCTGCACCGGGCAAGGGCCGTCGCCGGGGATCTGCGCCGGACGATTTTCCTTGAGCTTGCCGAGGCCGACGGCGGCAAGGTCGCGGGCAATGCCGGCAACGCCCGTGCAGTCGGGGCGGTTCGGCGTCAGGCCGATCTCGATGACCGGATCGTCGAGCCCGGCCCATTCGGCATAGGAAACACCGACCGGCGCGTCGGGGCCAAGGTCGATGATGCCGTCATGCGAATCGGAGAGCTCCAGCTCGCGCTCGGAGCACATCATGCCGAAGCTTTCGACATCGCGGATCTTGCCGACCGACAGCGTCACGTCGATGCCGGGGACATAATCGCCCGGCCGCGCCAGCACGCCGACAAGGCCTGCGCGCGCGTTCGGCGCGCCGCAGACGATCTGCAGCGGCGCGACGCCGTTGCCGGCATCGACGGTGAGCACCTTCAGCCGGTCGGCATTGGGGTGCTGCCTGGCGTCGACGACCCTGGCGATGGTGAAGGGTTTCAGCCGGTCGGCCGGGCTGGCGACATCCTCGACCTCAAGGCCGACGCGGGTCAGCGTCTCGACGATCTCGTCGAGGCTCGCGTCGGTCTCCAGGTGTTCCTTCAGCCAGGAGAGGGTGAATTTCATGGGCTTGGTCTCTTCGTGTCTTGCAGCCACGGGCGCCGGGCGGCCGGCGCGGGCGCGAGCGGTCAGTTCGTCGGGGTGAAGCGGTCGAGATCGGGGACGATGGAGGCATCGCCGTAGCTCGTGGCGAAGCGAACGCCGATCTGGTGCAGCCGGTCCGTCCAGCGGCGGATCTGCGCGTCGTCGAGCAGGCGACCGCCGGCGATCGCATGCGAGGCCTCGACCTCGATCTGGTCGCGCAACAGGCCGAGCTCCAGCATCGTCGCGTCCTCGGCCCGGTACTTGTCGAGCCAGCCGAGCGTCATCGTTCCGGCCATCACCAGCACGGCGGCGGCGGAGGTGACCGACGACCACTTGGCAATGCCGGTGATGCGCCGCTCGCTGACCACCAGCAACATTGTCGCGATCGACAGGAAGGCAACGATGGCGACCGCGGTCAGGAAACTCTCGTAATTGCTCTCGGCATTCACTTCCTGGCTGGCGCGCAGGGTGGTGATCCGGTCGCGCAGGTAGAGAACGGCGTCGGCCTGCGGGCCGAGCGCATCGCGAAAGTAGGCATCGCAGTAGCGCAGCCGGCCGCGCTCGATGGTCTTGTCGGCGCAGACCTCGACGAAGGAGGCGGGCGTGCCGGTGCCTTGCGCGGCGGCCGGCAGGGCCAGGGCTGCGGGCGCGAGAAGGAGCGCGAGCAGCACGAGCAGGCGGCCGGCACGCGAAAGTGTCAGGGCGGCGCTCATCGCGACAGGCCTCCGAACAGGGTCGGCAGGTCGAGCGGGCGGAAGCCGTAATGCTCGATCCAGCGGATGTCGGCGTCAAAGAAGGCACGCAGGTCCGGCATGCCGTATTTCAGCATGGCGATCCGGTCGATGCCCATGCCCCAGGCGAAGCCCTGGTAGACATCCGGGTCGAGACCGCAATTGCGGATGACATTGGGATGAACCATGCCGCAGCCGAGGATTTCCAGCCAGTCGTCGCCCTCGCCGATCTTCACCTCGTTGCCGGAGCGGTCGCAGCCGATATCGACCTCCATCGACGGCTCGGTGAAGGGGAAGAAGGACGGACGGAAGCGCATCTTGATCTCGTCGACCTCGAAGAAGGCCTTGCAGAACTCCTCCAGGATCCATTTCAGGTGGCCGATATGGCTGCCCTTGTCGATGACCAGTCCCTCGACCTGGTGGAACATCGGCGTGTGGGTCTGGTCGCTGTCGCAGCGATAGGTGCGCCCGGGCGTGATGACCCGGATCGGCGGTTCTTGCGACATCATCGTGCGCACCTGCACCGGCGAGGTGTGGGTGCGCAGCAGCATGCGCTCGCCGTCTTCCTTGGGATGCAGGAAGAACGTGTCGTGCATCTCGCGCGCGGGATGGTCGGGCGGGAAGTTGAGCTGGGTGAAGTTGAGATGGTCGGTCTCGATGTCCGGGCCTTCGGCGATGGAAAAGCCCATGTCGGCGAAGATCGCGGTAAGCTCGTCGACGACCTGGCTGACCGGATGGATACGGCCGGCCTCGGCCGGTGCGGCCCGCAGCGGCAGGGTGACGTCGACGCGCTCGGACTGCAGACGGGCATCAAGGGCCGCTTCCTGCAGGATGTCGCGGCGGGCGGCGAGTGCCTCGGTGACGCGGGTCTTGAGGCCGTTGATCGCCGGCCCCATCTCGCGGCGTTCCTCGGGCGAAAGCGCGCCCAGCGTCTTCAGCTTCTCGGAGACCGAGCCCTTCTTGCCGAGGGCGGCAACGCGAACTTCTTCCAGCTCGGCTTCGGAGGACGCGGCGGCGACGGCCGCGAGAATCGCAGTTTCAAGGGATTGCAGTTCGGACATGGCACCGTCGGACTTGGCGGCGCGCGGCCGGCTTGCCGGCGCGGCACGTTGACAGGGAGTTGAGGTCTTTTAGCAGACTTTCAGCCGGTTTCCAGCGGCAGCGCACAGGCTTGCGCGGAACCGGAAGGCGCGGGAGAGCGCCCGGGGTCAGGAGCGTCTAAATCGTCCGCAGGCGGGGCCCTGCGCCAGGGCGCGGGCCGGCGGGAGAACGCAAGCGGCCGGGCTCGGCACGGCGATTGTCTCGCCCTGCGCCACGCGCGGCGCGCGCCTCGTTTCCCGGAAGTGGACGAGGGAGATCCTCACGTCTGTTCCTGCCTGTTGCCGATAACGGGATCAAGTCCTGCCAGATCGACCGGCCAAAGGCAAGCGGCAGCGCCGCCGCGCGCGCAGCCCGAGGGTGGAGAAGCGGCCCGGACCCGCGCCGCGAAGGGCGCGGGCCGTTTCCTGCCGGCGCGGGGAAGAAGCTTCAGTCAGGCAAGCAGGGCCAGTCGGACCTATTTGGTCAGGAGCAGTTTCTCGAAGCGGGTGATCGACAGGCGATAGACCATGTCCTTGTGGCGGATATGCACCTCGCGGGCGCCCTGGAAGAGGACGGAACTGTCCAGCTCCAGCGGCGCGGCCTGCTGCTGCGCGGCCTTGGGCAGGGTCAGGGTGCGCTGCGTGGTGCGCGGCCGCCGGTAGAGCGTGGCATGGGCGTGGTTGGGCGACTGTGTCATGATCGTCTTGCTCCTTCGATCGCGTGACGGGCGAGCCCGTGGTTTGGAACCGCTCTAAACTTGCGAACCGTTCGCAAGATTATTCTTGACTCAAATACTCATGTTTTATAGCAAAGGCAATGTCCGTTTCGCCTCTCGCTGTGCCCGGGGAGAGCGCTACGGAGATCCAAGCGCCAGCAAGCCACCCGTCAACTCCCTCGACGGCCAGCTAGCCACGCTCTTGCAAGGACGATCATTTCCAACCCTTCGGGAAGGCTCTCGGCTCCATGTGTGCCAGACATCAGGACTTGCGGCAGGCGATCCAGGACGCGGTCGCCGCCGAGGCGGCGGCGACCCGCGACACAGGCGCGGCCGGGCCCTGCGCCGCGCGGCGGCGCATCGCGCTGTGGGACCAGGGCGACAGCGTGCACTGCTCGATCGTGGGCACCTGCGCCAGCGTCGACGACCTGCGCCGGGTGGCGCGCAAGACCGGCATCGAGGTGGCTCCCGACACGCCCGACTATGACGTGCACGGCCATTTCGTGCGCCTGTCGACCACCGACTGCGCCTTTTCGCGCGCCTTCCAGAAACTGCTCGACAGCCGCTTCGAGGGTGCCCTGCGCCGGGTCGGACGGGCGCGCGACGCCGCCGCGCTCGATGCCCTGTGGAGCGAGATGTGCGAACGCGGCCAGGTGGCGCCGGCCTATTGGGCCTTCATGACGCATGCGCATGTTCCCGCAAGCCTGAGGGCCAGGATCTTCGGCGAGGTGCATATGTGGTCGCATCTGGCCGGGGCCTCCTTCCGGCGCAAGAACGAGGAAGCAACGGCGCTGCGCGACCAGTTGCAGGACGCGGACGAGCGCGCAAGGCGGGTCGAGGCCGGCCTGCGCGCGGCGCTTCTGGCCCGCGACAAGGAGATCGCCGACTTGCGCGAGGCGGTGGCGCGGCTGCGCGCCGACCGCCTGCAGGACGCAGCCGAGACATCGGAGACGGCAACCGTTGACGGCGAGGCGCTGCGACGGCGGCTCGACAAGACCGGACGGGCGCTACAGTCGGCAAGGGTGCGCGCCCGCATGGCGGAGGCGCGGCTGCGGGAGATCGGGAACGGCCACGGACGCCGGGGCCAGGCGGACACGGCCGTCGCCGATACTGTGCAGGCGCCCCGGCAGCCGGCGGCAGCGGCGCGGATCGACGCGGGCCCGGCGCATCTCACGCCCGTGGCGGGCGAGCGTCCGCGCGCCATCCTCTATGTCGGCGGCATGCACGGCCACCGCGACCGGCTGCGCGGCATCGCCGAGACCTTCAACACCACATTCCTGCATCACGACGGCGGCGTCGAGGACGCCCCGCAGCGCCTCGACCACCTGCTGCCGTCGGTCGACTGCGTCTTCTGCCCGGTCAATTGCGTCAGCCATGACGCCTGCCTCAGGGCCAAGAAGATCTGCCAGAAGCTCAACAAGCCCTTCGTGCCCCTGCGCAGCACCGGCCAGACCGCTTTCCGCAAGGCGTTGCAAACCCTTGTCGGAACGGCCGCCACGGGCCAGATGGCAGGGGACGACACCAACCCGGGGGAGACTGCCTGATGTACATCGCCATGAACCGGTTCCGCGTGAAGCTCGGCAACGAAGACGCTTTCGAGGAGGTCTGGCGCAACCGCGAGCGGCGGCTCTCGGAGATGGAGGGCTTCGTCGAGTTCCAGCTGCTGAAAGGCCCGGAGCGCGACGACCACACACTCTACGCCTCGCACACGGTCTGGCGCGACAAGGACACGTTCCTCGCCTGGACCAAGAGCCAGGCCTTCCGCGATGCCCACAAGAATGCCGGCGACAACAAGCCGCTCTATCTCGGTCCGCCGGAATTCGAGGGCTTCGAGGCGGTGATCAGCGAGACCGCCTGAGCCGCAACATCCGGGCGGCGGAACCTGGCCGGGAACGACAACCTTGGCCTTTCCGGTCGCACGCGAAAGTTGCACGGCCGGGCGTTCCGTCCGTACTGCCATCCGTGATAGGGTCCGCTCCTCCCGAGACGAGACACGGACCCGAGCCCATGAAGATCGACGGCACGCCCTATCGCTCCATCTGGCCGGTTGCGACCGGCGAGGCGGTGCGCATCATCGACCAGACCCGCCTGCCGCATGAATTCCTGACGGTGGACCTTGTCTCGCTGGACGACGCGGCGACCGCGATCCGCGACATGTGGGTGCGCGGCGCGCCGCTGATCGGGGCGACCGCCGCCTACGGCATGGGGCTGGCGCTGCATCGCGATGCGTCGGACGCCGCCCTGGAAAAGGCCTATGCGACGCTGATCGCGACCCGGCCGACGGCGGTCAACCTGCGCTGGGCGCTCGATGCCTTGCGCAATCGCCTGATGCCGCTCGCCCCGGGCGAACGGGCCGCCGCGGCCTGGCAGCAGGCCGGCGAGATCTGCGAGGAGGACGTCGCCGTCAACCACGCCATCGGCGGCCACGCGCTGACCATCATCCGCAAGATCGCCGCCCGCAAGCCGGCCGGCGAGCCGGTCAACATCCTCACCCATTGCAATGCCGGATGGCTTGCCACCGTCGACTGGGGCACGGCGACCTCGCCCATGTACCAGGCGCATGATGCCGGCGTTCCCGTGCATGTGTTCGTCGACGAGACCCGGCCGCGCAACCAGGGCGCCGGGCTGACCGCCTGGGAACTGGGGCGGCACGGGGTGCCGCACACGCTCGTCGTCGACAATGCCGGCGGTCACCTGATGCAGCACGGCCTTGTCGACATGGTGATCGTCGGCACCGACCGCACCACCGCCACCGGCGATGTGTGCAACAAGATCGGCACCTATCTGAAGGCGCTCGCCGCCCATGACAACGGCGTGCCCTTCTATGTCGCCCTGCCCTCCCCGACCATCGACTGGACGGTGCGCGACGGCCTCAGGGAAATCCCCATCGAGGAGCGCTCGGGCCGCGAGGTCACGCATCTGCAGGGCCGCACCGAGGACGGACGGATCGAGACCGTGCTGATCACCCCGGAGACGACCCCGGCCGCCAATCCGGCCTTCGATGTCACCCCGGCGCGGCTTGTGACCGGGCTGATCACCGAACGCGGCATCTGCGCGGCAAGCGCCGACGGACTGGCCGGCCTCTTCCCCGAGCGCGCGGCGGCCGCCTGAGCGGTCAGCCGACTCGGTTGCGCCGGACTTGATTAAACATCCGATAGTTGCAAATCTCGGTTTCGCACCCATCACAGGCGGAGCCGGAGCATGCAACGCGTCACGACACCGGACAGCGGACCCGAGGCGCCCGTTCCCGGGCGCGCTGTTCCCGCATGCCTTCTTCCCGGAGAGCTGAGCGGGCGGATCGAGGCCCTGCTCGACCGGGTGGCGCCTGGCATCGACCGGCAGACCGACTTCCGGCGGAGCCCGCAAGGCGCCGCCGACGGTTCGGTGATCTTTCGCGGCCGGCTTGACAAGGCGACGGGCAAGGCGGTGCTTGCCGAGGCCGGGGCGGATCCGCTGGTGGAAAGCGCAAGGCTCTCCGGCAACCGGCTGACCCTGCGCTTTTCCGCGCCCGTCTTTGATGCACTGCATGCCGGCTTGCGGGCCGACCCCGCCGATCCGCTGCGCCTTTCCGCCACGGCCAGGGACATGCGGGTCGCCGTCGATTTCCTCGATCCCAACGCCAACAAGGCCCTGCATGTCGGGCATCTGCGCAACGCCGCGCTTGGCCATGCGCTCGCCAGCCTGTGGCAGGCGCGCGGCGCGAGCGTTGTCCGGCAAAGCGTCGTCTGCGACATCGGCCGCAACATTGCCGAGGCGATGGCGGGACTGATCGCGGCTGGCGCCGAGGAGGTGCTGGCGCGGCCCGCCCGGCTCGACCGCGATCTCGGCGGGCTCTACGGTGCCTATGTCGCCGCACAGACCGGGCAGAACGACACGGGCACAGGCCGGAACGAGGGAGAGGTCGCGCTCGCCGACCAGCCGATCGCGCGCGAGTTGACGGTGAACGGCGATGCCGCCGACGACGTGCTGGCGCTCTGGCGCGCGGAGGATCCGGGAACGCTGGCGCTTTGGCGACGGGTGATCGACCGGGTTCTGGGTGACCAGGCGGAAACACTGAGCCGGCTTGGCATCCGCTTCGACCGGACCTTGCTTGAATCCGCCGCGGTGCCCGGCTGCGAGCGGCTGGGCGCGGAGATCCTCGCCGCCGGGCTCGGCACCCTCGACGAGGCCGGCATCGTGCTGGAGACCGGGCGCGAGGACTATCCGCGCTGCCCGCTGACCCGCAGCGACGGGTTCGCGACCGAGCACCTGCGCGCCCTCGTCCTGTGGCGGGACGAGGCGCTGGCGGCGGATGCGGACGCCGATGCGATGCCGGACCGCTTCATCCATGTGATGGGCGAGGAATGGCTGGTCTCCTCGGAAATCCGCATCGACACCCTGCGCCGGCTCAGGGCGGGCGCGCTGTTCGATCGATACACAATGGTGGCGCACCAA
This sequence comes from Stappia sp., assembly GCF_965276915.1. Lineage (GTDB taxonomy): Bacteria > Pseudomonadota > Alphaproteobacteria > Rhizobiales > Stappiaceae > Stappia. The sequence continues at coordinate 1,405,515 of NZ_OZ255709.1, read as the reverse complement.
CTGGTGCGGGTGGCCGGCTCCGACATGAAGTCGAGCGCCGGCAACGCGATCCTGATCGACGACCTCGTCGACGCGCTCGAGCGCACCATGCCGGACGACCTTGCCGCCGCCACCCCAGCAGCCCGGCGAATGGCGCTCGTCGCGGCCGCGCTTCTCCCTTTCCTTCTTGCCGAGACCGGCACGACGCTCGACATCGATCTCGCCACCCTCGCCGACGGGGCTGCAAATCCCGGCTGGGCAGTGGCGCGGCTTGCCGCCGCTGACAGTGTGGCCGCCACCGGAGGAAACACGGAGACGCCCGAGGCGCGCCATGCGCTGCTGCAGGGCGAAAGGCTGCGCCGGGTCGTGCTGCAGGCGTGCGAGCGCAACGATCCGGTTGCGGTGGCGCGGTTCCTGCAACGGCTTGCCGAACCGAGAGAGGAGACGGGGGCAGAGACGGGGGCAGAGGCGGGGCCGGCGACGGGGGAGGAGACGGGAGACCGGGATCAGGCGGTGACCGACGTGACCCGGGCCGTGCTTGCCCGGCTGGCGGCCGCGGGACTTGCAGCGCTCGGGATCGGCGGCGACACGGCAAAAGCCGGCCGCGCCGGATAGGCCGCCACGGCGAAGCGGCGATCAGGCGGAGGCGTCAGGGGCGGAACGGGCGAAGGTTTCCCTAAGCAAGGCGACCGCGGAAGCGGCCTAAAGGCCTGCCTCCCGCGGCGCCGTGTTCTACAGGGCATCGTTTCCAGGGCATCATTTCCAGGGCATCATGTGCACGTCCGTAATCCGAAAGCGTTCCGGTGCGGCGGGGCCGGGCGGCAGGGCCGCCGTCTTCCGCCTGCCTGCAATCAGCGGGCTGGAACGGCTTCGAACCTGGCGAGTGCGCCGGCGACGACTGGTGCCGCGCTGGCGATTGGCGCCGCATCACGCGCCAGTGGATGCGCCGCTGGTACCGACAGATCATCAAGATCCGCAGCTGGTACGCTCAGTGGCACGCCAAACGGTGGAGCACCGGCTGGCACGCCCTTGCCCGCTGGAACAGCGGGTGGAGCAGCCAGTTTTGGCATCGCGGCTGGCAAGCCAGACGCTGGCACGGATCGCTGCGCCATTGGAGCAGCGGTTTCGGAGAGACGCGAGCTCGTCAGTGCGAGCGCTGCCTTGATCTCGCGAATGGCCATCACTTTGTCCATGATTTTCACCTCCTTTCCTTTCCATGGCTGGAAATCTCCGGGTCTCGACCGGCAAGGCCGGGAAACCCCGCGGGCCGGCCGAACGTGACGGACGGCCCGCATAGTCGTGGTTCCGGCGACATGCCGGAAAAATGGCGCACCCGACGGGACTCGAACCCGCACCTACCAACTCCCAAAGCTGGTGCTCTTTAGCCGCATTTGGTCCGCCGTTCCGGGATCCGGGTCGGGGTGGAATGACGATGCCCTGGTGAAATCATTCCCCAGTCGCCAGGCCTTCCAGGCATTCCGCTGCAGCATTTCACCGGTTAAGCTACGGATGCATTCGTGGACCTTTTCTGTTTCACAACAAAGGCTTGCGGGCGATGAACACGACATTCTCGCGTCCGTCGAGCGCGATATAGTCGGGCGTACCGGCCCGATGGAAAAAATGCGCCTCCTCGACCTCAAGGCCGGCCGCCCGCGCCGAGCGCGACAGCACGGCGGGATCGAGCAGGTGCAGGAAATCGGGCAGTTCGGCGATCGTCGGATCGTCCGAACGGGCATGCAGGTCGTGGCATTCGCCGGGCCAGTCGAGACCGGCGGCGACATTGGCCTCGTAGACCGGAATGAAGCCGCGGATATTGGCCGAATAGGGCGAGCCCGACATGGACAGGAAGCGACCGCCCGGCGCCAGCCAGCGAAAGATGCCGGCAAAGCCTGCGTCGATCTCCGTGCCCGTGAGAAAGTTGAGCAGGTTGGAGGCATGGACGTGGGCAAGGCTGCCATCGTCGAAATCGAGCCCGGCCGGGAAGGCGCCGGGTGCAAGTCGAAGCCGGTCGCCCGTGCCCGGCGGCGCGTTGCGCGCCGTCTCCTCCAGATGGAGGGGATCGATGTCGTTGGCGATCACCGTGGCGCCGGCGGCAAGCGCCGCATGGGCGGCGACCCCGAAGGCGCAACCGAGATCGAGAACCGGAAGCCTCGCCTCCCCGGCAAGCTGCGCGAAGCGCGCGTTGATCTCGTTCAGACGCGTCGTCGTGCGGCCGCGCCGGTTGGCGGTGACCAGGCTTTCGCCCGGGCTGCCGGGCGGCGCGTCCTTGCGGCTTTCGGCGGCGGAATTCATGCGTGCGCTCCCTCGACCGGCACGCCATGGCGGGCCGCATAGGCGGTGTAGCGGGCCTGCAGGTCGCCGACCCAGTCGTCGACCTCGTCGACATGCATGCGGGCGCAATCGTACCCGAACGCCTCGCGCAGAACCGCCATTTCCGGCTCGCCATAGACGATGGTGCCGTCGGGGCGGATTTCGGCGATGCCTTCCACGGTTTGGCCCTCGAGATTGACGCGGATGGCATCGTCCCGGTCGAGCCCCTCCGGCAGCGCCAGCTCCACCCGGCCACGCCCCACGCGAGCCGGATAGCCGCCGGGCAGCGCGTTCGGCCCCGGCACATGCATCAGCCGGTCGCCGTCGGTGCGGGCGAGCGCGCTGACCACCGCCGCGACGCCGGAGGCGGCGACGATCTGGCCGGTGATGCCGCGCACCCGGCGGAACTCCCCGGTGACGCTGGCGAACAGCGCCGTGTGGTCGAGGTCATCGGTCACCTCGCGGTCCCCGTCCATCACCCGCAGCCAGTAGGGCGCGGTGCCGGGAGATCCGTTGGAGGAGATCGCGTTGCAGGCGACGTGATGGGCGACGAAGACGAGATCGAGATCGGTGCGCTCCCGGCCAAGCTGGCGGGCGGCGGCCCGGGTCAGGGTCGGCACGATATTGGCGATGTTGCCGCCGCCCACCAGCGGCGCGAGACCGACGGTGGCAAGCGCCGGATTGACCGCGTCGGGGAAGGAGGCATTGACGACCGGCACGGAGCTGCCGGCGGCGCGCATCGCCCGCATCAGGGCGCGCGCAGTGGCCAGGTGATTGGGCAGCCAGGGGCCGATCTTGGCCTGCTCGAGACGCTTGTGGCATTCCCCGGGGAGCTGCGAGATGCGCCAGAAGGTCTGCACGCTGGTGGCATTGACGACAATGTCGGGATCGACCTGCGCGATCAGCGCCGCGCAGCGGTCCGTCTGCGTCACGTCGCAGGGGACGGCGACGACATCCGGCTGGTGGCCGAGACAGAGCGCCGAGGTGATGGTCAGGTTGGCCCGCTCGTTGAGCCGGGCGGCGTTGCGCGCCGCGACGACGATGCGAAAGCGGTCGTCCATGCGCGCCAGCAGGTCGCAGACCTGCCCGCCGATAACGCCGGCGCCGAAGACGAGAACGGTCGCACGCGGATGCTGGTCTACCATTTGAGCGCCTCCATGACATGGTCGGGCCTGATGCCCGTTTCCTCGATAAGGCCGGCAAGCCCGCCGGCGCAGAGCGCGCCGCCCGGGCCCGGATGCAGGGTCGCGGCATGCGAGCCTTCCCTGCTGACCAGCAGTGTCCGGGCACCCAGCGCGGCGGCGCCCGCAATGTCGGTCGTCAGCGTGTCGCCGATCATCAGCGCCTCGCGCGGGGGAACCCGCCCGGCAAGCGCCAGGCCCGCGCCGAACACCGCCCGCCCCGGCTTGCCGAAGACGGTGACGGAACCGCCCGGCCGACCACCCGGCGCGCGATAGGCATCGGCGAGTATTCCGATGCCCGCATGCAGGCGGCCGGCGAGGCGCACCCGCCGGTCGGCATTGGTGAGGATCATCGGCAGGCGCCGGACGGCGGCACGGCGCAGGATTTCAAGGGTCGGCGCATCGGGGCGCTCCTGCCCGCAGGGCACCGCCTCGTCGAGCTCGCCGAGAATGCCGACGCCCAGCACGAGGTCGGCCGCATCCGGGTCGTCCGTCGCCGCCAGCCCCGCCGCCGCTGCCCAGTGCCCGCCCGGCTGATGACCGAGCACCAGCGCGGTGAGTGGCGGACGGCCCTCCAGCCGGCGCGGCTCGCTCAAGGCCCGCACGTGGTGGAAGGCCAGCTCCCCGCCGGTGACGATGGCATCGAAATGCGTCTCGCCGATGCCCTGGACCGCAAGCATCGCGGCAAGCTCACCCGAGCGGCGCGAGGTGTTGGAAACGAGCACGACCGGCACCCCGAGGGCGCGGGCGGCGGCGAGAGCCTCAAGCGCCTTGGGAAAGGCTCTCGTCCCGTCCGTCAGGACGCCCCAGACATCGACGAGAAGCGCGCGCGGTCGCGACCCGGCAGCGGGCGCACCCTGTCCGGGAGCAAGAAGCGCGCGCAGGCCGGCAACACGCGGCGGCAGCCCGTCCGGCCATAGGCAGGGGGTCGGCGCCGGCGACGGGACGGAGGCCGCACGCTGCAGGCCGGCGCCGGTCACGACACGGCTCCCGCATGCGCGGCGCCATCGCCCGGCAACCGCTCGCGGCGCGGCAGGGCGGGCCGCGCGATCCTGGCCGGACGGGCCGGGGCCAGCAGGCGCAGCAGGGCCGGCTCGATACGCTCGGCGAAGGCCGCCGCGATCTCGTCCCGCCCCCTGGCAAAGCCTTCGTCGAAGGTGCGTTCCTCGGCATCGCCCCAGCCGGCGGGCGGATCGATCTCGAAGACCCGCGAGGCCGCATAGGTGTGCTGCGTTCCCAGCGAGGCGACATTGGCCCGCAGCCTCAGCCCGTCGAAGCCGTGCGAGAGGGCGGGGGCGAAGGCGACGCCGGCCTCGCGCAGGAAGAAGGACGTGAGGTCGGCCCCGTCGACCAGTTCGGCACCGTCGGGTCCCGCATGGCCCTCAAGGCCCGGAAACTCGATCAGCAGCGAATGGCCGGCGGCGACCGGATGACCGATCTCGACAACCGGCGAGGAACTCCCCGTCGCCCGGCGCAAGCGCGCGTCGAGGCTGCCGACGAGATCCTCCACGAGGGCGATGCGGTCGCGGCATTCCGCGACATTGCGGCGGATGAAGCGTGCCGGCGCCTGCAGCGCGCCGAGCGCAGCCGCCTTGCCGACATGCGGCAGGCTGGCGGAGGAGGAGGTGATGAAGTCCTTCAGCGCCGCGATCATCCATGCCGGCCCGCAGCCCCAGCCGATGCGCAGGTTGGCAAGGCAATGCAGCTTGCTGGCGCCGGCGACCGTCAGGCAGCGGGACCCGGCCCGCGTTGCCGCCAGCCGCGCCCGGTCGGCCGCCTGATCATGCTCGGATCCGGCGAAAAGCGCGTCCTCGACCGCGATCATGCCATGGGCCAGCAGCACGTCGGCGATGGCCTCGAGCTCGGGCCGGGAATAGACCGCGCCGGTCATGGTCGGGTTGAACAGCAGCAGGACCGGCGGCCGCTCGGCCCGGTGACCGGCGAGGAAACGCGCCAGCGCCTCGGCGCTCAGCTTGTAGTCGCGCGAGCGCTCGCCAGGCACGACATGCAGGGTGCGCCGGAGATAGGCGCACCAGCCGGCGAGCGGATGGTAGAAACCCGGAGCCGTGACGACCTCCGCCCCCTCCCGGGTCGCCAGCGCAAGGGCCGCGACAATCAGCCGGGTCGAGCCGGCATCGAGAACAACTTCGCCGGCAGAGCTTTCGGGAACCCCGTTGCGGATGAATTCATCGCGGATCGCTGTTTCCAGATCGGGAAAGGGGCGCAGGAACATGTAGTTCTCGATCGGACTGCCATTCGCGTCCGCGATCGCGCCCAGTGCCGCACGCACCGCACCGTGCCAGGGACGGCGCACCCCCTCGCCATGGGCGAAGGAGACCACGCCGGCATCGAACATGCCCGGAGAGCAGGGAAACCCGGCCTCGTCCACCCCCATCAGGGCCTGGCGGGCACGTTGCAGTTTTCGATAGGTTTCACCCTGAGGAGGGTCGGCCAGCCGCTCGACGAACATGCCATCACCCAATGCGCTGCAAAATTTCTATACTGAAACTGTTCTGGCAATCCCATCACGGACCTTAGGGAATTGCAACCTCAAAGTGCATATTTAATTATTATGCAATTATAAATAAATATGAGAACGATGACACACAACCCGCTCACAGACCGTCACGCCGGCTCTTGCCAGCCGCGAAGGCGGCGGCGACACTCCGGCCACGCCAACGTGTCCAGGCCCGCGGGCCCGAACGACAAGGATCTCCCGAATGGTGGCTGCTCCCGTTCCCGTCTTCGACGGGCACAACGACACCTTGCTGAAGCTGGAACTGGGTGCCGGAACGCCGCGCGGACGCTCCTTCTTCGAGCGCGCCTCGCGCGACCATATCGACCTGCCCCGGGCGCGGGCGGGCGGCTTTGCCGGCGGGCTCTTCGCCATGTATGTGCCCTCACGCCTCGGCGAGGGGGTGAACCTGCGCTACGATCCGGAGGATCCCGCCAATTTCGCGGAAGTCCAGCAGCCCGCGGCCCTCGCCTTCACGCTTCGCATGGCCGCGAGGGCATTCAGGCTGGAGCGTGAAGCGGCCGGCGACATCACCATCTGCCGCGACGCGGATGCCATCCGCGCGGCGATGGCCTCGGGCTCGCTGGCCATGGTGCTGCATATCGAGGGGGCGGAGGCGATCGACCCGGATTTCATCGCCCTGGACGTGCTGCACGCCGCCGGCCTGCGCTCGCTCGGCCCCGTGTGGAGCCGCTCCAACATCTTCGGTCACGGCGCGCCGATGGCGTGCCCGGCTTCGCCCGACAGCGGGCCCGGACTGACCGACGCGGGCAAGGAGCTGGTGCGCGCCTGCAACCGGCTGAAGATCATGATCGACCTGTCGCACCTCACAGAGAAAGGCTTCTGGGACGTTGCGGCCCTGAGCGACCGGCCGCTGGTCGCCTCGCATTCCAACGCCCATGCGGTGTGCCCGTCGGCGCGCAACCTCACGGACAGGCAGCTCGACGCCATCGCCGAAAGCGGTGGCCTTGCAGGCCTGAACTTCCATGTCGCGTTCCTGCGGCCCGACGGCGGTCATCGCGCCGACACGCCGCTCGAGGTCATGGTGCGGCACATGGACCACATGATCGCGCGGCTGGGCGAGGACGGGGTGGCGCTGGGGTCGGATTTCGACGGCTGCCTGGTGCCGCGAGCGATCGCGGACGTCGCCGGGCTGCCGGTTTTGCTGCAGGCTTTTCGCGATGCCGGCTACGGCGAGGAGCTGATCGGGAAGATCGCCTGGAGGAACTGGCTGTCGGTGCTGGACAGAACCTGGGCGTGAGCGTCGCAGGTCGCCGCGGACCCGGTCGTGTCGGCGTGCCGACTTCGGATTGCCGGAGCCCGGCGACCGGATCCGGATTACTGGTGAAACGGCAGGTTCGGCGTTTCCGCCTCGATCCGCTCCTCCAGGTATTGCGCGATGCTGGTGGCGACCGCATGCAGCCGGCGCAGCTCCGCCTCGCGGCGAGTGGTGGCGAGTACCTCGCTCGGGCTGCCGCTCCTGGCGCCATTGCCGAAGCGCCCGGTGCCGCGCACGATGAAGCGATAGGCGGCGCCGTCCGGCGATTTCGGCGTGTGCAGGATGTCGCCGACATGCTGCTCTGCGAAACGCAGGCTGTCATTGAGCGTCGGCAGCGAAGTGACAAAACGGGCCATGACGAACTCTCCAACCCGGCCGCCGCCCCATTTCGCGGCGCCCGAAACTAAAATGGTTAACGAAAAGTTTGCGCCGATTCGCGAAAGAGTCAAAAGCCGATGTTTTTCCGGGGGCTGCGCCGGTCCGCGGGCAGCCCTTCCATGAGGACAATTGACGTGGCCGGACGCCTGCGGTCTCATCGCGCGATGACCGCAAAGACCTCTCATGCCGAAGATGACAGCTCCACCTATCGGCGCCTGCAGGCCCGGGTCCGCCGGCTCTATTTCGGCACCGACGCGACCGCGCGGCGCTGGCGACTGGCGCTGATCGCCTTCGACCTGGTGACGATCACCTATTTCATCGCCTCCTCGATGTTCGAGGCCGATGAGGTCGATCATCGCCTCGACTACCTCATCGGTGCGGTGCTGGCCGCCGACTATGTGCTGCGCCTGATCGCGGCCGCGCGGCCCTGGCGGGCGGCAATCGAATTCACCGCGCTGGCCGACCTCATCGTCATCGCCTCGCTGTTCGCCAGCGCCCTGGTCGAGAGCCTCGCCTTTCTCAGGGTGGTGCGCATGCTGCGGCTGATGCGCTCCTATCACCTGCTGCGCGAGATGCGGGAGTTCTCCTCATTCTTCCGCGCCAACGAGGAGATCATCCAGTCGACGGTCAACCTGATCGTCTTCGTTTTCGTCATCACCGCCATGGTCTACGTGACCGAAGGCCACCGCAATCCGGGCATCAACACCTATCTCGACGCGCTTTACTTCACCGTCACGACGCTGACCACGACCGGCTTCGGCGACATCACCATGACCGACGAGTACGGCCGTTTCCTCACCGTGCTGATCATGATCTTCGGGGTCGGGCTGTTCCTGCGTCTGGTGCAGACGATTTTCCGGCCGCAGAAGGTCATCCACAAATGCCCCGATTGCGGGCTGAGCAGGCACGATCCGGACGCGGTCCACTGCAAGCATTGCGGATTGATGCTGAACATCCCCACCGAGGGGATGTGAGGGGCACCCGTCATGCGCGACTGCCGGACGGGACGCGGCATCACGCGCCGCCGCCGGGCCTTTCCCGCGCGGGGTGTTCCATCTCCTCCACCTTGCGGTCATAGGCCGGATGCAGCGTGCCCATGATGCGGTCCCAGAGGGAGAACGTGTTGCTGAAGTTGCAGCGAAAGTTCGAGTGATGCTGGTCATGGTAGACGGTGCAGACCAGCGGCCAGGGCGTGCGCGCGGCCGGCGAAGCCACATGTTCGAACCCGCAATGGCCGACCATTCCGCTGGCCTGATCGTAGAGCTTGTGCAGGACCAGCACGAGCGCGGGTATCGGCAGAAGCAGCGGCGCCACCAGGAAATAGCCCTGCTCCACCGCCGTGCCGACAAAACTGTCTGAATTGTTGGCCCAGACCGTCGGCGTGACCGAACGGTGATGCAGGGCGTGGAACCGGAACAGCGCCTTGCTGTGCATTGCCCTGTGACCCCAGTAGAACCAGGTATCGTAGGCGATGGCCGAGACGACGCACCAGCCGAGGAAGGAAAGCAGGGTCAGATCCGCGGACGGGAAGAGGCCGTAGCCGTTCGCCTGGAGGCAGAGACCGCCGGCGACATAGCCCGCAACCGATACCAGGGCGACAAGGCTCTGGCGAATTTCGGCGCGGACCCGGTCGGAGCGCCGCCTTTGCTGGATACGGCGTTCGGGATGGCGGCGGTTCACGGCAACCAGCGCCGCACCCAACCCGAAATACAGGATCACGAGCGCGATGTAGGACGCGGCCCACACCGCCAGGAAGCCGGACCAGCCCGGCGGAAGCGAGATCATTCGGCACCCCTATGCTGCATCGCGGCAAGCGTAGAAGGTTTCCGCCGGGGTTGGAAGGGACCTCCGCACGCGCAGCGGCCGTCCGGCTGCGCCCTTCACCCGTCCGCACGGTCCAGACTGTCCTGCCCGTCCGCACTGCCATGCCCTGCCTGTCCTGACTGCGGGGTTGCGGCCGGGGCTTGCAGGCTTCAATCTGTCGCATGGGCACAACCGCCTGCCGACACAGTATTCCTGTCAAGCGTGTGCAAGGGTGCACGCGGCGCGCACAAGCCGGCGGATGCCGGTGCGCATGCGGGACGCCGGACAGCGTCCGCAAGGCGACCGCCAGCGAGAGGATGGAGACGGCAGCATGGAGTTTTCCGCACTAGACCTGGCCCGGTTCCAGTTCGCCTTCACGATCTCGTTCCACATCATCTTCCCGTCCTTCACGATCGGGCTCGCCAGCTACCTGATGGTGCTGGAGGGGCTGTGGCTGGCGACCAAGCGGGACGTCTACCTGACGCTGTTCAAGTACTGGCTGAAGATCTTCGCCGTCGCCTTCGGCATGGGCGTCGTCTCGGGCATCGTCATGACCTACCAGTTCGGCACCAACTGGTCGGTCTTTTCCGACAAGACCGGGCCTGTGCTGGGCCCGCTGATGGGTTACGAGGTGCTGTCCGCCTTCTTCCTGGAAGCCGGGTTCCTCGGCATCATGCTGTTCGGCCTGACACGGGTCGGACCGCGGCTGCATTACCTTGCCACCGTCATGGTCGCCTTCGGCACGGCGCTTTCCGGCTTCTGGATCCTGTCGGTCAACAGCTGGATGCAGACGCCGGCCGGCTACGCCATCAACGAGGCCGGCCAGTTCATTCCCGAAAACTGGTTCGAGATCGTCTTCAATCCGTCCTTCCCCTACCGGCTGGTTCACATGATGCTGGCCGCCTACCTGACCACCGCCTTCGTCGTCGGCGCGGTCGGCGCCTGGCATCTCCTGAAGGGCAGACGCGGCCCGGCAGGGGGCAACGAGGGCGCGCGCGTGATGCTGTCGATGGCGATGTGGATGGCGGCGATCGTCACCCCGATGCAGATCTTCGCCGGTGACCAGCACGGCCTCAACACGCTGGAGCACCAGCCGGCCAAGATCGCCGCGATGGAGGGCCATTTCGAGGGCGAGGAAGGCGCGCCGCTGATCCTCTTCGGCCTGCCCGACATGGAGGCGGCGGAAACCCGCTACAAGGTCGAGATCCCGAAGCTCGGCAGCCTGATCCTCACCCATTCGCTCGACGGCCGGGTGCCGGGCCTGAAGGATTTCCCGCGCGAGGACTGGCCGAACGCGGCCATCGTCTTCTGGTCGTTCCGGGTGATGGTCGGCATCGGCTTCGCCATGCTCGGGATCGGCCTGTGGAGCCTCTATCTGAGGGCGCGCGGGCGGCTTGCCGACACGCCGCTGTTCCATGGGGCGGTGCTTGCCATGGGGCCGGCCGGCTTCATCGCGGTGCTCGCGGGGTGGATCACGACGGAGGTCGGCCGCCAGCCCTATACGGTCTACGGGCTGCTGCGCACGGCCGACAGCATGTCGCCGGTCGACGCGCCGGCGGTGGCGACCTCGCTGGTCGTCTTCATCGTGGTCTATTTCATCGTCTTCGGCATCGGCACCGGCTACCTGCTGAAATCGATGGCCAAGACCCCGGACGCGGGCAGCGACGGACCGGAAAGCGGAACACCCTCGCGGGCGGCCGGCGTAACCCCGGCAGCGGCCTATAACGAGCGTTCCAGAAACCAGCCGGCGGAGTAGAGAGATGGATATCGACCTTGCCCTCGTCTGGGCCTTGCTTATCGCCGCTTCCGTGTTTCTGTACGTGGTGCTCGACGGCTTCGACCTCGGCATCGGCATCCTGTTCCCCACCGCCCGCTCCTCCACCGAGCGCGACGTGATGATGAACTCCATCGCACCCGTGTGGGACGGCAACGAGACGTGGCTGGTGCTGGGCGGCGGCGGGCTCTACGCGGTGTTCCCGCTCGCCTACGCGGTGCTGATGCCGGCGCTCTACGCACCGATCATGGCGATGCTCTTCGGTCTCGTCTTCCGCGGTGTCGTCTTCGAGTTCCGCTTCAAGGCCCCGCCCGAACGCCGCTGGGTCTGGGACATCTCCTTCTTCCTCGGCTCGCTGACGGCGGCACTGGCGCAGGGACTGGCGCTCGGCGCCATCGTCCAGGGCATCGAGGTGGAAGGACGCGCCTATGCCGGCGGCTGGCTCGACTGGCTGACGCCGTTCTCGGTGATGACCGCCATTGCCGTGGTCATCGGCTATGCGCTGCTTGGCGCGACCTGGCTGATCTGGAAATGCGAGGGGCCGATGCAGGCGCATTTTCGCGCCAAGGCGCGTCTTCTCGGCGGGCTGATGCTGGCGATGATCTGCATCGTCAGCCTGTGGACCCCGGCGCTCGACCCGCAGATCGCGGCGCGCTGGTTCGCCTTCCCCCAGATCCTCTACACCGCGCCGGTGCCGCTGATGGTGCTGGGCCTTGCCGTGCTGCTGTTCAACAGCCTCGCCTCGACCCGCGACGCGACACCCTTCCTGGCAAGCCTCGGCCTGTTCCTCGTCACCTTCGCCGGGCTCGGTATCAGCCTCTACCCCAACATCGTGCCGCCGGCGATCTCCATCTGGGATGCGGCCGCGCCCGACAGTTCGCTTCTCTTCCTGCTGGTCGGCGCGGCGGTGCTGATCCCGATGATCCTGGCCTATAGCGGCTATGCCTACTGGGTGTTCCGCGGCAAGGTGCGGCCAGACGAGGGCTATCACTGATGGCGGGCATGGCGAGCGAGCGGCACGGCGGCGACAGGAAGCCGGGCGGCCTCGGCCGCCGCCTCGCCTGGTTCGCCGCCCTGTGGATCGCCGGCGTGACGACGCTGACGCTCGTTGCCGGGGCGATACGCTGGGCGATCCTGTAGGGTCGCCCGGCCCCTTCACCAAAGCGTGAGCGGCCGGCGGCATGTCCGCCCTTGCCCCCGTGGCCGGCATGGCCATCCTTGTGACAGGTGCTTGCCAGCCTGTCAGGAGCGCAGATGATCCCCCGCCATCGACACCTGCCCGTTGCCGCCGTTGCCGCCCTGCTTGCCCATGCCTGCCTGTCGATGCTCTCTCCGCCCGCAAGGGCCGCCGGGATCGGCACCGATGCCGTCTGCGGGATCGAGATCCCCTGCCGCATCGCCGGCGGGGAATACCGGATCCGCTTTCCCGGGGACTGGGACGGAAAGACGCCGCTCGGCGCCATCGTCTTCCTGCATGGCTGGCGCGGATCGGCGGAGGCCGAGATGCGCAACCAGGCATGGGTGCGACTGGCCGACCGGCTGGGCGTCGCCTTCGTCGTGCCGCAGGGCGAGGGCGGAACCTGGTCCTATCCCGGCGCGCCCCGGCAGCTGCGCGACGAGTTCGACTTCTTCGGGGCGCTTGTCGAGAACCTGACGACGCGGTTTCCTCTACGCCGCGACCGGCTGATGGCGACCGGCTTTTCCATGGGCGGCTCGATGGTGTGGAACATCGCCTGTCGTCGCGGCGATCTTTTTGCCGGCTATGCACCCATCGCCGGCGCCTTCTGGGACCCGGTGCCGCAAACCTGCCCGTCGGACGTGCCGGTGCTCTTCCACGTGCACGGGACAAGCGATCGCACCGTGCCGCTGGAGGGACGGCCGATCGGCGACAAGTGGCGGCAGTCGGATGTCGCGGAAAGCCTTGCCGTGTGGCAGGACAAGGCCGGCCTGCCGCATGATTTTCCCGAAACCGCTCCGGCGCAAGGGCTCGCCTGCCAGCGGCAGGAGGCCGGAACCGGCCCGGGCATTCTCGAGGTCTGCCTGCACAAGGGCGGGCACAGCGTGCGCGCGGAATGGGTGGAGCGGGCGTGGCGGGCGCTGGCTGCACGGCTGGGCTGGAGCAGCTAGCCGCCCGCGCGCGGGCCCCTGGAGAACCGTCCCTATTCGGCCGGCTCGTCCTGGCGGGCGCGCTTGGCGCCGCCGCTCTCCGCCTCGCGCGTCGCCTCGGGACGCGCCGCAGCGGTGCGGGAGGCCTGTGCCGGCGAACCGGTCCCGGAAGAAGACCCGGCATGGGCCGGCGTCGCACGCGGCCGGCGCCAGGGCTCCTTCTTGAACCATGAAACCAGATAGGCGACGGCGATCAGACCGGCAAAGCCGCCGAGATTGGCCAGCAGTTCCATCAGCGGATCGCCGCGGCCCCACGCCATGTCGCGCAGGATGCCGATCGCCTGGGCAAGAACGAGACTTGCCAGGAAGACGGCCAGCGACTGCTGGCCGACCCGCTGCACGACGCGCACGAAGCGCCCCCAGAGGTTGTCGACGACGAGATAGCGCCCGCCGGCGCCGACCGCGATCCAGGCGAGATAGGCAAGCGCCAGGAAATGCACATAGCGCAGCAGGCCGAACGTCGTCTTGTCCCAGAGCGGCATGACCGCATCCCGGGCGGCGAAAAGCTGCGGCACGGCATCGTAGGCGACATGCCAGGCAAAGGGCACGGAGGCGAGGACGACGAAGGCGGCGGCGGCAATCAGCGTGCGGTTGACCGGCGGCGCCGGCAGCCAGCCGCGCATCAGGGCGAAGCCGGTGAAGAAGACAAGCTGCCAGGCGAAGGGGTTGAAGAACCACGTCCGGTCGGACCAGGGTTCGGCCGGCAGGTCGAGAAACCCGAAGCCGGCGGCAAGCCAGAGCGCGGCCATCAGGCCGAAGACGGCCGGCCGCGACACCCGCGAGACCGCCATCATCACCGGCAGCAGCAGCAGGATGACGATATACATCGGCAGGATGTCGAAATAGTTGGGCACATAGGTGAGCGTCAAGAGGCCGGGCAGGTTCTCTCCCGCGCGCTCGAAGAAATGCCAGAGATTGAGCGAGCCGACATAGTCCTCGGTGAGGCCGCAGCAGGCCTCCAGATAGCCGCTGTTGTGGATCGCCACGAGACCGGCGGCGATCAACAGGAACTGGCAGACATGGGCGAAATAGACCTGCCAGACGCGGTGGCCGACGCGGGCGACGCCCATCGCCCAGCCGTGCTGGTCGAAGACCTTGCCGAAGGCGATGGCCGACGCCATGCCCGAGCAGAAGACGAACATCTCGGTGGCGTCGGAAAACCCGAACCGGGCCGGGATCCACAGGGTCCAGGTGTTGTTCGGCAGATGCGCAATAAAGATGATGAACATGCCGATGCCGCGAAAGAAGTCGAGCCGCGGGTCGCGCGGCCTCGGCACGGCGGCAGCCGGTTTTGCATGAACGTTCACGATCCGCCAGTCTCCTGTTCGTTTCCCGGTTCCCGGAATTCGCGCCCATTCACCCGCCGATCATGGCCCAATTCGGGCGACGGGCACGCGCATCCACCGGGATCTGTCCGCCCCCCGCTCAGGCGGGAACGGCGCGCAGGCTCTCGTCCTGCATGATACGGGCCGCCGCACGCATGCGCGCTGCCCGCTCCAGCCGGACTTCCGCGAAGCGGTCGAGGCCGCCGCGCAGGGCCAGCCGCTCGCGCAGCACCCGCTCGGCATCCCCGGCAAGACCGGCGCGCAGCGCCGCCTCCACAGCCAGCCGCTCGAAGACATCCCGCTGCGCGTGGCTGCCGCCGACCGAGCGCAGCGCCGGGCGCGCCTGATCGAGATGATGGAAGGCGGAGAAGAAATTGCCACGGCCGTAGGCTTCAAGGCCCCGGGCCGCCGGCAGGCCGGCCGCACCCGCGACACGGCCCATGTCGGTTTCCTCCTCCGCATGGGCGCCCAGCGAGGCGAGCAGGTGGTCGGCCGCCTCGCGCCGGTCGCCCCCCTCAAGAGCCATCAGGTAGTGCAGGTCGGCGAAGATGTTGCAACGATCGTCGACGCGCCCCTCCGACAGCCGCGCCAGTTCCTCCCAGCGACCGCCGACATTGGCGCCCTCGATCTCGAGCCGCACCAGCAGCGAGGCGGCATTCGAGATATCGCGATAATCGTCGGTCCGCTCAGCGCGGATCTCCTCGTCATAGAGATCGAGCACGCGGGCGATATCGCCCTTGTCGAGATACATCAGCGCCAGATGCCACCAGACATGGAAGCGGAAATTGTTGCAGTGGGCGAAGGCGGCGGTGTTGGCCTCCAGCCATTGCCGCCCGGCATCGGCGCGCGCCGTCATGTCGTAGACATGGGCGACCGCATGCAGCCCCCAGGCATCGTCCGGCGCGTGCTCGACGGCCTGCCGGCCGAGCCGTTCGGCCGTGACGTAATCGCCCGCCTCCTCGAAAGCGAAAGCGCGACAACCGAGGAAATAGCCATAGGCAGGGTGGTCCGCGCCCACCGCACCGGCGACGCTTTCCAGGGAGCGATGCATGCCGGCGGCGTCGCCGAGCACGAAGCGGATCGCATGAACGAGCTTCATCAGCAGCGGATCGGCGGGATGCGCCTGCAGGGCGGCATCGAGGCGGTCGGCGGCGCGCGAGGGATATCCGCCGAGCCAGTCGGCAAGCGCGTCGACCACAGCCGCTTCCCGCGCGCTCGCGCCGACAGCCTTGCGTGCCTGGTCGGCGGTTTTCCAGTCCGCCCGCGCCACGTCGACCAGCTCGCGCCGGCCGAGCAGCATGCAGAACAGCCCGTGGGCGGCATGGCCCATGGCGAAATGAGGATCGAGCCGGAGCGTTTCGGCGATCAGGTCGGGGGTGCGTGTGCCATGCGAGAGAAACGCATGCACCGTGCCCGTCCAGGGCGCCAGCGCGGACGCCTGCCCGAGTGTCAGGGGATAGCCGTAGCTGTCGAGGATCGTCATCGGTACCGTCCTGCCGGCGGCCAGCGGCCGCGTGGTCGTCATGTCCGCGCCATGTCCGCGCGCCATCCCCGTGCGGGGGGCCCGCACCAGCGGGCCGTGGAGGCGGCGGCGCGGCGCGGATCGTCCGCCCTGTTCCTGCAAAGTGTTCCGCTGCCAAAGTTGACAAGCAATACACAATAACTTGTGACGGCCGTGTCCGTTCCCTTCGCCATGAAAGGATCCATGTTCCAATCATGGCAAAAGCCCGGAACCGGACTTGCGCGCGCGCCGCACGGGATGGAAACGAATACCTTTCGGGACGTTCGGGAAAACGGTAAACGATTGAGCATGACAGCCCTCGTCCAAAATCTTTCGAAGACCCTCTCGAACGCGAACCGCACGGTTCTGGCGCTGGCGCTCGCCGCGCTCGCAGCCGTTGCGCTCGCCGCCGGCAACACCGGCGGCATGCGGCTCGGCCTTGCCGTTTTGATCGGCGGGTTCGCCGGCACCGCGCTCTATCACGCCAGCTTCGGCTTCACCGCCGCCTGGCGGCGCATCGTGACGGAAAAGCGCGGCGGCGGATTGCGGGCCCAGTTCCTGCTGATCCTGCTGACCTCGGCGATCTCCTTTCCGCTGATCGCCTGGGGCGCCTCCTTCGGCATGCCGACAGGCGGGTTCGTCTTCCCCTTCGGCGTGGCGGCTGCGATCGGCGCCTTCGCCTTTGGCTTCGGCATGCAGCTGGGCGGCGGCTGTGCCTCCGGCACGCTGTTCACCGCCGGCGGCGGCTCGACGCGGATGATGGTGACGCTCGCCGCCTTCGTCACCGGGTCCGTCGCGGCGACCCCGCACATGCATCTGTGGGGGGAGCTGCCGAAGCTGCCGGCCCTGTCGCTCGTCACCGAGTTCGGCCCGCTCGGCGCCTATGCGGCGACGGCTGCCGTGCTCGGCCTGGTGGCGCTGTGGAGCATCAGGGTCGAGACCCGCGCCCATGGCAGCCTCGCCGAGCCGAAGCCGACCGTCTCGGTGCTCGCCGGACCCTGGTCGCTGGTCTTCGGCGCGGTCGCCATCGCGCTGGTCGGCATCGCCACCTTCCTCGTGCTCGGCCGGCCCTGGGGCATCACCTCGGGCTTTGCCCTTTGGGGCGCCAAGATCTGGCAGTTCCTCGGCGGGCCGGTCACCGACTGGCCCTACTGGCAATGGCAGAAGGGGGCGCTGGAGGCGTCCGTCTTCGCCGACGCCACCTCGGTGATGAATTTCGGCATCCTGCTCGGCGCCATGGCGGCGGCCGCCATCGCCGGCAAATACGCGCCCGTATGGAAGCTGTCGCGCCGGGATCTCGCCACCGCCATCATCGGCGGGCTCTTGATGGGCTACGGCGCGCGGCTCGCCTATGGCTGCAATATCGGCGCCTATCTCGGCGGCATCGTCTCCGGCTCGATGCATGGTTGGCTATGGCTGGTCTTCGGCTTCATCGGCAGCCTTGCCGGCACGCGCCTGCGCCTCAGGCTCGGCATGGGCTGAGGCGAAGGTCGAGGCTGGGCCGAGACAAGCGGACCCGCCTTCAGCAAATCGTGACTGCCGCTCAAGCGGGCGTGCGACGCATCTCGCAGGCAATGGCCTTAGGCTCCAACGGTCACCGACGATCCGTCACAGCTGGAGCCCCGTCATGCGCGCCACCCTCGCCCTTCTCGCCGCCTTCGTGTTCCTTGTCCTGCCCGCAAAAGCGGAAATCGCACCGCGTCCGGGCTGGGTCGTGATCGGGACCGGTCACGGTTTCGCCAAGCTGGTCGAGCGGGTGAAGCAGGCCGTTGCCGAGGAGCAGATGGGGCTCGTCACCCAGGCGAGCGCCTCGGACGGGGCGGCGATGCAGGGCATCGCCATTCCCGGCAACCGGGTCCTTGGCGTCTATCGCAACGACTATGCGCGGCGGATGCTGGCGGCGAGCCTCGCCGCCGGCATCGAGGCGCCGATCCGCTTCTACGTCACGGAAGACAGCGACGGCGGCGCGACGCTTTCGTGGAAGACGCCGGGTCATGTCTTCGCCCCCTATATGGACGAAGGCGGCGCGGCACTGAAAGAACTTGCCGGGGAACTCGACGCGGTCTTCGCAAGGATCGGCGAACGGGCGGCGCGGGCCGACTGACCCGCCCGGTGCCGCCCCTTCACGGCTGGAAGACATCCTCGATGGCGACGCCGAACAGGCGGGCGATGCGGAAGGCGAGCGGCAGGCTCGGGTCGTAGCGGCCACGCTCCAGCGCGTTGACCGTCTGGCGCGAGACCTCCAGCCGCGCGGCAAGGTCGGCCTGCGACCAGCTCCGCTCGGCGCGCAGCTGCTGGATGCGGTTGTTCATCGGTAGCGCCACTGCGCCACAAAAGTGCCCAGCGCCCAAAAGCTGCACATCAGCGGCAGGACGATGAAGAGCGACAGTTTCGGAAAGCCGACATTCTCCAGAAAGCCGTAGCTGAAGGTTGCCAGCGCCGTCGCGGCGAAGGACAGCGACAGGGCCTCGAGCTGCACCCTCCGCTGCATCTCGTCCATGCCGCGAATGAGCCGGACAATGCAGACGCACAGCGCGATCACGGGAATGACCGGGCTGAGCGAGACGGCAAGCTCGGCCATCCGCCCCTCGACGCCATGGGCAAGCATGCGCAGCGACACGACGAGCGTGACCACATAGGCGGCGAAGGCGAGCAGGCAGGGCATCGCGCGGCGAAGAAGAAGAGAAGCGGATCGCTTGTCCATGAGAACTTCCTGTAAAGCGTGCTTTACATTTGGCGTCCCGACCGGATGATGTCAAGCACGCTTTACATTTCGACGCCGGACATCTCGACGCCGGGCCCCGTGGTCGTCCCTTCAGAACTTGCCGTCATAGGCGCGCCGGCCGATGCGGCAGGCAAGCAGCGTGTAGGTGTCGCGGGCAAGGGCGGTGCGTGCCTCGCGGGCCAGCGTTTCCGTGTCGTCCACCCAGACGCCATGGCCGCCCATGGCACGGGCAAGGGCCGGGAAATCCGTACCGGCGAAGTCGACACCGACATTGGCGCGCTGGCCGGCGCGCTGTTTCAGCTCGATCAGCGCAAGGCTCTCGTCGACCAGCACGCAGACGACGACCGGCAGGCCGAGATCGCGCAAGGTCGCCAGCTCGCCGAGGCCCATTTCAAGGCCCGCATCGCCGACGAAGACGACAACGGGCCGTTCCGGCTCGGCCAGCGCATGCCCCATGCCAAGCGGCAGGGCGCAGGCCATGGTGCACAGCGCGGAGGACTGCAGCATGGCGCGCGAAAAGCCCGCCCGCCAAACCTGCGAGGCGAGGATGCGGTGGGCGCCGCTGTCGGCGGTGGCGACCGTCTCGGCCGGAAGCGCGGCGCGCAGCGTATGGAAGACGCTTGCCGGTCCCCAACCGGAGGGTTCTTGCGCGAACTGCGCGGCAAGGGCGGTGCGGACGCCTTCGATCTCGCCGCCCGGCCATGTGGCGCGCGGCGACAGCCCTTCGGCAAGCGCTGCAAGTCCCGGCGCGACGCCGCAGGGGAGAAGATGGCGGACGGCATGCATGCCGTGCCGGCGCGGGGCGGCGGCGATTTCCACGACCGGAGCATCGGGGGCCCAGGGATCGCGCCAGTTGATCCGCATCTCGATCGGGTCGTAGCCGAGGAGCAGGACGCAGTCGGAGGCCTCAAGCAGCGGCAGGAGATGCGCATCGGCGCGCGGCGAAAGGCCGGCGCCACCAAGGGCGAGCGGATCGCTTTCGTCCAGAAGCCCCTTGGCCTTGTAGGTGGTGACGAGCGGCACGTTGAACCGGCGGCAGAAATCGGCGACCGCAGCGCCGGCGCCCTCGTTGACAGCATCGACGCCGGCGATGGCGATCGGGCGTTCGGCCGCCGCAAGCAGCGCCCGGGAAGCCTTCAGGCTGGCACCCGCCGGCACGAGATCGCGAGGATCGGCAAGGGCCGGCAACGGAAGAAGAGCCTCGTCCGTCTCCCCTTCGGCGACGCCGATGGGCACATCCACATGCACCGGGCCGGGCTGGCCCTCCATCGCCGTGAGGATCGCCTTGTCCATCATGGCGGAGAGCGTGCCGCGACTGGCGCGGAAGCTCGCCTTGACGACGGGGCGCAACAACTGCTGGTGATCGAAGACCTGATGGGTATAGGTCTCCGCCTCGGCGGCATCGACGCAGCCGGTCAGGAAGATCAGCGGCACCCGGTCCTGCCAGGCATTGGCGACAACGTTGACCGCGTTGGCAACGCCGGGCCCGAGGGTCGCAAGCAGCACGCCCGGCGCGTTATGGCCGGCGCGTGCCTCGGCATGCCAGACGCCCTCGGCCATGAAGCCGCCGGCATTCTCGTGCTTGACCAGATGGAAGGCGATGCCGGCTGCATCGAGCGCGCCCATCAGCGCCAGCACCTCGCCGCCGGGGATGCCGAAGGCGTGGCGGCAGCCCGCCTGGCCAAGCTTCGCCGCGATCACATCCGCGCCGCTGGTCATGCCTCGTCGTCTCCCGCTTCCCCGTCCGTGGCAATCGCGCCGCTTCGCGCCAGCTCCCCGATATCCCCCTCGCCAAGGCCAAGCCAGTCGGAGAGAACCGGTGCGGCATCCGCGCCGAGGCGCGGCGGCGCATGGCGATAGGTCACCGGCGTTTTTGAGAGTTTCAGCGGATTGCCGATCAGGGCGACCTCGCCGGTGGCCGGGGTCTCGTGCTTCATCGAAATGCGCATGCCGCGATGGCGGATCTGCGGATCGTCAAACACCTCGCCGACATCGTTGATCGGGCCGCAGGGCACGCCGGCTCTCTCCAGCGCGGCGATCCAGTCGGCCTTGTTGCGCGCGCCTGTCAGCCGCTCGATTTCCGGTTCCAGCGCGGCGCGGTTCCGGACCCTGTCTGCATTGCGGGCAAAACGCGGGTCGCGGGCAAGCGCCGGGTCGCCCGCCACCTCGCAGAAGCGGGCGAATTGCGCGTCGTTGCCGACCGCAAGGATGAAGGCGCCGTCGCGCGCCGGATAGGCGTTGTAGGGAACGATGGCCGGGTGGGCGTTGCCGCGACGCGGCGGCACGTTGCCGTCGGTGAGATAGGCCGCCCCCTGGTTGATCAGCCAGGCCACCTGGGTGTCGAGCAGCGCCACGTCGATATGTTGCCCCTCGCCGGTCGCGCCGCGGTGGTGGAGCGCCGCGAGGATGGCGTTGGAGGCATACATGCCGCACATCACGTCGGCGATGCCGACGCCCGCCTTGGTCGGTTCGCCGCCGTCCGCGTCGGGACGGCCGGTCAGCGACATCAGCCCGCCCATGCCCTGGATGAGGAAGTCGTAACCGGCGCGGCCGGCATAGGGCCCGTCCTGGCCGAAACCGGAGATCGAGCAATAGATCAGGCCGGGGTTTTCCGCCGCAAGCGCCTCGTAGCCGAGCCCCTTGCCGGCAAGGTCGCCGACCTTGAAATTCTCCACCAGAACATCGGCCTCGCGCGCCAGCCGTCGGATGAGCGCGACGCCCGCCTCGCTCGCCAGGTCGACGGCGAGCGAGCGCTTGTTGCGGTTGGAGGAAAGGTAATAGGCGCTCTCGCGCGTCTCCCTGCCTTGCGAGTCGCGCAGGAAGGGAGGCCCCCAGCCGCGCGTGTCGTCGCCTGTTCCCGGACGCTCGATCTTGACCACGTCGGCGCCGAGATCGCCGAGCAGCTGGGTGGCGGTGGGACCGGCCAGGATGCGCGAAAGATCGAGAACCCTGAGGCCGGAAAGCGGACCGCTCCCGCCGGTTGCGGCGGAAGCGGCTGTGTCGGGATCAGGCAGCGTCATGTTCTCTCGCGTTCACGGGTGGGCGTCTCGCCTGAACGGGCCGCTCAGGACGGCGTGCGCAGCCGGACAACGAGGCCGGTAACCAGGCCGAACAGCAGATGGCCGACAAGCGAGGCCCAGGTCAACTGGATGAAGCCGAGGAAGGGCGACAGTCCCGCGATCAGATGCGCCATGATGTAGAGCGCGAAAACCCACAGGCCGGTTCCGAAACCGAGCGCCACGACCGGCCAGGGCAGGAAGGGAAGGAACCGGTCGGCGATCGGCTTGGCGATGAAGAGATAGCCGAGCGGATAGAACACGACGCCGACGACGAGATGGACGATCTCGGCGATCGTGAAATTGCTGAAGCCGAAGACCGACTGGACAAGGGCTGCCGGTTGCAGCGGGCCGCCGACCCAAAGCGGTGTGATGAAGCGCGCCCAGATCTCCCAGGTGCCGTCGGCGAAGACGCCGGCGATCAGCGCCGTGACGAGCGTGGCGAGCGTGAGCGGGGGAAAGAACCCGGCGGTTCCCTCCCGTGCGGTGACGGACTGTTGCATGGCGTGTCTCCCTGGCCCCGATCCGCGGCCCCTGCCGCGGTGACATGCCCAAAGTGGGTCGGCGCGCCGATCCGTGCAAATCAACGGCGCGCGATGGCCAAGTCAAGCAGGATCACGCCGACGCGACATCGGCGTGACCCGGGGACGCGCTCCGGGACAGGCGGTTCGTCATGCCTCCGCCTTGGCCATCTCGCCGGCAAACAGCGGCGCGGGCTGCCCGAAGCGGACACCGAGCGAGGCATGCGCCGGCAGGCGAAGGGGCAGCAGGCATTCCGGCGGCGCGGTTTCCTCCGGCAGCCGCCAGAGCCGCGAGGCCAGCGCCAGACGGCCCGCCGTCTCGCCCGACGTCAGCCGCGCGAAGGGGATCGCCAGCGCGGGACCGAGGATGACGGGCAGCAGCGGCCAGACGAGCCCCGGCGCGAAGGCGGCCGCCCAGGCGAAGCCGGCCAGGCCGAACAGCGTCTGCGGCCAGAGCTTGGCCGCGCACAGGGTGAGCGGCAAGGTGCGGTTGTCGCGGATCTGGGCGCCCCAGCCGATCGCCTTGCCGAAGGGCAGCCCGGCGATGAAGAGCGACACGGCAACGGCGATGACCGGCGCCATCAGGGCGGCGAAGACGAGCTCGACGAACCAGCTCGCGGCAATGCGCGGCGCGCCGCCAAAGGCCCGGCGCTGCTTTGGATCGGCGAGAATGTCGAGAAAACTCGCGATCTTCGGCGCGAAGATCATCGTCAGGACGATGACAAAGAGCGTGAAACCGGTGACTTCCTCGAAGCGGATCAGCTCGGCACCGCCCAGCGCGACGATGACCGCGCCGGTGGCCATGAAGGTCAGCCAGGCGGGGGCGGAGACGAACATCAGGATCGCCAGCACCAGCTGGACGCGGCTCACCGGCTTCAGGCCGGCCAGGCGCAACAGCTTCAGGTACTGGAGATTGCCCTGGCACCAGCGCAACTCGCGGCGGATGAACTCGAGCAGGTTGGGCGGGTTTTCCTCGAAACTCTCCGTCTCCACCGGCAGCACCCGCACCTCGTGGCCGGCGCGGCGCATCAGCACCGCCTCGACCTGGTCGTGGCTGAGCACCCAGCCCGACAGCGGTCCCCTGCCCGGCAGGACGGGAAGCTCGCAATGCTCGGTGAAGGGCTTCACCCGCCAGATGGCGTTGTGGCCCCAATAGGGACCGCAATCGCCCTGCCACCATGCACTTCCCAGCGTGTAGGAGCGCATGCCGAGCCGCATGCCGAACTGGAAAACGCGGGCGAAGGCGCTGACCGTCGGACTGCCGACGACCAGCGTCTGGAGAATGCCGAGACGCGGATTGGCATCCATCCGGGCGACAAGGTCGAGCATGGTGCGCGCCGACAGGAAGCTGTCGGCGTCGAGCACGATCGCATAGTCGTGGGCCGCGCCCCAGCGCTCGAGGAAATCGCGGATATTGCCGGCCTTGAAGCCCGGATTGTCGGCGCGTCGGCGATAGACGACCGGCATCCGGTCGGCCCAGCGCTCGGCGAGGGCGGCGAAGACATGCGCCTCGCGTGCTGCGATCTCCTCGTCATTGGTGTCGCTGAGCACATAGAGGGTGAAGCCCGGGGCGCGGCCGGCACGGTCGATATCCGCGGCCATCGCGTCGAGGCGCTGGGACACCTCGTCGACATCCTCGTTGCGGATGCAGGAGAGGATCGCGGTCGAGGCGGGGCTCGCCTGACGCGGGTCGCCCGGCGCTATCGGGCAGACGGCGGCCACGGGATCGCGCGACAGGCGCATCAAGGCCAGGCCGATGACCGCGTTCCAGAAGCCGATCGCCGTCCAGGGCAGGGTGAGCAGGAAACAGGCCATCATCAGCGCTTCCGCCCAGCTGATGCCGCCGGTTGCAAAGCTGGCGCCGAGCAGCGCGGTCAGCGCCGCGACGGTGCCGAGCACCAGCGCGGCGAACGCGACCCGGCGCAGCGCCACGCGGCGCGCATCGACGGGTTCGGTCTCCATGCGCGCGCGCCGGTCGCCGACCGCCTCGGCAACGCATCCGCCTGCTGTGTCCGGATTGAGAAAGGTCGGCAATTTCCTGTAAAACATGAAACAGAACCTCGTAGACAGATGGTCGGCGACAGCGGATGCCCGGCCCGTTCTGTTGCGCTATACGTCGCGCCGGACTAAGGAGGATTTGTGACGCAGCGCAACATCCCGAAAATAATTCCGCAGACCGCGCAGGCGCTCTGGACCGTCGGCCCCGGGCAACTGGAAATACGCGAGACGCGCCTCCCCGGACCAGATGCCGGGAGCCTGCGCATCCGCGCCCTGTGGAGCGCGGTGAGCCTTGGCACGGAGCGCCTCGTCCTTGCCGGGGACGTACCGGAAAGCGAGCGGGAACGCATGCGCGCGCCCTTCCAGGAAGGCGAGTTCCCGTTCCCCGTGAAATACGGCTATGCCTGCGTCGGCGAGGTCGCCGGCGGCGATGCATCGCGCCTCGGCGAGATCGTCTTCTGCCTCTATCCGCATCAGTCCCTCTTCAACATTCCGGCCGGGGCCGCGGTCCCGGTCCCGGCCGGCGTCCCGCCCCTGCGCGCCATTCTCGCGGCCAACATGGAGACCGCGCTCAACGGGTTATGGGACGGCAACGCCTCACCGGGGGATCACATTGCCGTGGTCGGCGGCGGGGTTGTCGGCCTCCTCGTCGCCCGGCTCTGCGCGCAACTGCCGGGGACGCGGGTGACGCTGGTCGACACCGATCCGGCAAAGGAAGAACCCGCACGCGCGCTCGGTGCCGGTTTCGCGATGCCGGCCAACGCGCCCGCCGGACAGGATCTCGTCTTCCATGCGAGCGGACACCCGGCCGGGCTCGACACGGCGCTGGCGCTGGCGGGAACCGAGGCGACGGTGGTGGAGATGAGCTGGTACGGCACGAAACCCGTCACCGCCACGCTCGGCGGCGGCTTCCACAGCCAGCGGCTGACGCTGCGTTCCAGCCAGGTCGGCCGCATCCCGCCCGGGCGGCAGGCGCGCTGGACCCATCGCAGGCGGCTGGAGACGGCGCTGTCACTTCTGCGTGATCCCGCGCTTGATATCCTGCTTTCATCGCCGATCCGGCTTATCGACGCCCCACAGGCCCTGCCGGACATCCTGGCAGGCAGGCGCGTGGTCCTGGCGCAGCCCATCGCCTACGGCTGAAAGTGCGCCGGCCATCGCGAGGGCCGGCCGATCCGGCGAAACGTTCCGACAAAGCGGAGACACGATAGATGCATGCTGTCGAAGTTCGCGATCACATCATGATCGCCCATTCCTTCAAGGGCGCGGTCTTCGGACCGGCGCAGAAGATGCACGGCGCGACCTTCGTGGTCGATGCCGCCTTCATGGCCGAGACGCTCGACGGGAACGGCATCGTCATCGATATCGGGCGGGCGCACGAGGTGCTGAAGGAGGTGCTCGAACCGCTGAATTTCCAGAACCTCGACGAGGTTCCCGCCTTCGCCGGCAAGAACACCACGACGGAGTTCCTGACCCGGCACATCTTCGAAGCCCTGGCCGAAGCGGCACGCGGCGACCGGCTCGGCCGGCCGGGCAGCGAACTTGCCGCGATCCGGGTCACGCTGCATGAAAGCCACGTGGCGCGGGCCTGGTACGAAGGCCGGCTCTGATGCCGACGGGCGATGCCGCCGATATCGGCATCGGCGCCGGCGCGGATCTCGTTTTTCTCTATCCGGACGCGCTGGAGACGCCGACCGGCGGCTATGTCTATGACCGGCAGTTGCTGACGGCGCTCGCGGACGCGGGCCTTCGCATAGAGGCGCACTCCCTCGGCGGCGGCTATCCCGCACCGACGCCTGAAACGCTCGTTCGCGCCGAAGCGGCCCTTTCCCGCCTCCCCGACGGCCAGGCTGTGATGATCGACGGGCTCGCCTTCGGCGTGATGGCCGATGTCGCGCGGCCGCATGCCGGGCGCCTGCGCCTTGTCGCGCTGGTGCATCACCCGCTTGCCCATGAAAGCGGAATACCGGAGGCGCGAGCGGCCGAACTGCTGGCCAGCGAGCGCGCCGCCCTCGCCCTTGCCGACCATGTGGTGACGACGAGCCATGCGACGGCCACCGCCGTCGCCGCCGGGTTCGGCGTGCCGCGCGGACGGATCACCGTGCTGGAACCGGGGCTGTCGGTCCAGGCGGCGAAGGAGCGTTCGCCTTGCGACCACGGTGACGGGCGGCCGCTGCGGCTTCTCGCGGTCGGCTCGCTGATCCCGCGCAAGGACTATCCGACCCTGCTTGGCGCCGTTGCGCGGCTTTCCGACCGGGCGCTGCGGCTCGATATCGTCGGCAGCCCGGCGCTCGATCCGGCTTGCGCCGCCGCCATCAAGACGGAGGTCGACCGGCTCGGGCTCGGCACCCGCGTCCGCCTGCATGGCGCGCTGGAGCGCGCGGCGCTCGACGCACTCTATGCAGAGGCCGATATCTTCACCCTCACCACCCTCTACGAGGGCTACGGCATGGCCTTCGCGGAAGCGATGGCGCATGGCCTGCCTGTGATCGCCACCGGCGAGGGCGCGGTGCGCGACACGGTGCCGCCCTCGGCCGGCATGGTGCTCGCCACAGGCGATGTCAGCGGCGTCACGGAGGCCATCGCCCGGCTCTGCGACAACCCGCTCGTCCGGTCCGAGATGGCTGCGGCGGCGCGAGCCCACGCGGCAAGCCTGCCGACATGGCGCGATCAGGCGCGGCGGCTGGCGGACCTGCTGGACCTGCTGGCACGCAACGACCCGGCCGGCGAGCTTTTCGGCGATCCGGCGACAGGGAACATCACATGAGCGGTTTTTCCGGCGACTGGCTTACGGCGCGCGAGCCGGCGGACCTTCGCGCCCGCAATCCGGAGGTGCGCGCCGCCTTCTGCGCCCATCTTCGGGAAATCGCCCGCGGCACCGACGCACCGCTCACCGTCCTCGATCTCGGCGCCGGCACCGGCGCGACCATGCGGGCACTGAGCCCCCATCTCGGGATGCCCCATCTCGGAGTTTCGGTGCGCTGGCGGCTCGCCGAGCACGATCCGGCGCTGATCGCGCTTGCCGGCGAGCTTGCAAGACGCGACGGACATGAGGCGGAGGTGGTGGCCGCCGATCTCTCGCAAGGGATTTCGCGGGACCTGCTTGCCGGCGTCGACGCGGTGACGACCTCGGCCTTTCTCGATCTCGTCTCTGCGGATTGGCTGGACGGGCTTGCGGCAACATTGACGCGGGCCGGCCTGCCGTTCCTCGCCATGCTGACCTATGACGGGCGCCAGTCGCTCGACCCCGAACACCCGTTCGACGCGGTCGTGCGTGCCGCCATGACGGCGCATCAGGGCGGCGACAAGGGGTTTGGCGCCGCGCTTGGCCCCGCCGCCCACGCTCATGCGGCGGCAAGCTTTCGCCAGGAGGATTACCGCGTCGTCGAGGGTGCGTCCGACTGGCGGGCGCTGCCCGAAGAGACCGCCTTCCAGACGATGCTGGTCGAGGGCTGGGCGCAGGCGGCGCGCGAAACAGGGGCCCGCGAGGGCGAGCTCGACGACTGGCTGGCGCTGCGACGGTCGCAGATCGCAGACGCGCGTCTCGTCACCCGCGTCGGCCACCGCGACCTTGCGGCACTCCCCGGCTGACATGAAAAGGGCGGCGCCGCGGCACCGCCCTTTTCATTTCAAAGTCCCATGGCGACAGGCTCCCGCCTCACGCCTTTTCGATGGCGCAGGCAATGCCCTGGCCGACGCCGATGCACATGGTGGCGAGCGCCCGCGCGCCGCCGCGCGCGGCAATCTCCAGCGCCGCCGTGCCGACGATGCGCGCGCCCGACATGCCGAGCGGATGGCCGAGCGCGATGGCCCCGCCATTCGGGTTGACGTGCTCGGCGTCGTCGGCGATCCCGAGTTCCCGCATCACCGCCAACCCCTGCGCGGCGAAGGCCTCGTTCAGCTCGATGATGTCGAAATCCGCGATCGACAGCCCGAGGCGTGCCATCAGCTTGCGCGAGGCGGGAACCGGGCCGATACCCATGACGCGCGGCGGCACGCCGGCGGCGGCACCGCCCGTGACGCGGGCGATCGGCGTCAGGCCATGGGCCTTCACCGCCTCTTCCGATGCGATCAGCAGCGCCGCCGCGCCGTCATTGACGCCGGACGCGTTGCCGGCGGTCACCGAACCGCCCTGGCGAAACGGGGTCGGCAGCTTGGCGAGCTTCTCCGCCGTGGTACCGGCGCGCGGATGCTCGTCGCGCTCGACCACGACCGGATCGCCCTTGCGCTGCGGAATGGAGACCGGAACGATCTCCCGGGCAAGACGGCCGTTTTCCTGTGCGGCGACGGCGCGGGCCTGCGAGCGGGCGGCGAAAGCGTCCTGGTCGGCACGCGAGACCGCGTAGTCCTCGGCGACGTTCTCCGCCGTCTCGGGCATGGAATCGATGCCGTATTGCGCCTTCATCACCGGATTGACGAAGCGCCAGCCGATGGTCGTGTCGTGGATCTCGGCATGGCGCGAGAAGGCCGCCTCGGCCTTGGGCATGACGAACGGTGCGCGGCTCATGCTTTCCACGCCGCCGGCGATCATCAGGTCCGCCTCGCCGGCGCGGATGGCGCGCGCCGCCATGATCACCGCATCCATGCCCGAACCGCAAAGGCGGTTGACCGTGGTGCCGGAAACCTCCTGCGGCAGCCCGGCGAGAAGCGCCGCCATGCGGGCGACGTTGCGATTGTCCTCGCCCGCCTGGTTGGCGCACCCGTAGATCACGTCATCGACGCGGGCCCAGTCGACACCGGCATTCCTTGCAAGCAATTCGCGGATCGGCACGGCGCCGAGATCGTCGGCCCGCACGGGCGACAGCGCGCCGCCGAAACGGCCAATGGGAGTGCGGACATAATCGACGATATAGGCGTGGCGCATGGCGAACCTCCCTGTGGCCGGTCTTGACGGAAGGCGGCCCGAACCGGAATCCGGTTTCGCCCCTTCCGCAGTCGAGCGCTGTTTTCGGCTGTCATGCCGGTCGGCGTCAATGACGAATGGCGGCATTATAATAATTGATCGACCGGACGGTCAATTAAAACGGATGCCGCCTGGCATGACCTGGATGGCGTTCTCCTGCGGGGCCGGGGCGGAGCGCGGCACGCCCTGAAGCGAGACAGGCGCGCAAGTCTTTGTTAACCCTTAGAGCAACAGATGCCGCTCCGCCCGCCGATTTTAGAGATTGTCAATCGCGGTGTGAGACAAGCGAGCAAAGACCTGCCCCGGATCTCAAGTCCATGGGCGGCCAAGAACATTGCATTCGATTTACAACATTACCAGGAGAGCGAACATGTCGGTCATCGACGAAGTCCGCAATATCGTCGCCAGCCACGGCAAGCTGCCGGTCGACGTCGGCACACTCGCCGACGAGGCCGATCTTTATGCCGCCGGGCTGTCATCCTTCGCCTCGGTCCAGCTGATGCTGGCGCTGGAGGAGAAGTTCGACATCGAGTTCCCCGAGAACCTGCTCAACCGCAAGACCTTCGCCAGCATCGCGGCGATTTCCGCCGCCGTGTCCGGTCTGGTCGCAGACCACCAGGCCGCCTGATGAACATGCACAGCCCCGCCCGTGCCGGAACACCGGCGCTTTGCGACAGGATGCGCCGCGTCGCCAAGGTCGCGGCCGTTCACGCGGATGACGTCGACGCCCGGGCGCGCTTCCCGCACGAGGCGGTCGAGGCGCTGCGCGCCGAGCGCCTGCTCGGGGCGCAGATCCCGGCGGAGCTGGGCGGCGATGGCGCCACCATCGCGGAAATCGCCGAACTTTGCGCCATTCTCGGCCAGGCCTGTTCGGCCGCCGCGATGGTCTTCGCCATGCACCAGATCAAGGCGTCGAGCCTCGTCAGCCATGGCGAGGGAGCCTCCTGGCACCGGGACTTCATGACGCGTGTCGCGAGCGAGCAGCTGCTGCTGGCCTCGGCGACGACCGAAGGCGGCATCGGCGGCAACCTGCGCAACTCGATCTGCGCGATCGCGGTCGAGGGCGACACCTGCCGGCTGGAGAAGGACGCCACCGTCATCTCCTATGGCGACATGGCCGACGCCATCCTGATCACCTCGCGCGCGCATGCCGAGGCGGCCGCCAGCGACCAGGTGCTGACGGTCTTCCTCAAGGACCAGTACACGCTGGAAAAGACCCATGTGTGGGACACGCTGGGCATGCGCGGCACCTGTTCCGACGGGTTCCTGTTCAAGGGCGAGGCGCCGGCGGAGCAGATCCTGCCGCGCCCCTTCGCCGAGATCGCGGCCCAGTCGATGCTCGCCTATTCGCACATCC
Source organism: Stappia sp. (assembly GCF_965276915.1). Taxonomy (GTDB): domain Bacteria; phylum Pseudomonadota; class Alphaproteobacteria; order Rhizobiales; family Stappiaceae; genus Stappia. Next base: position 1,374,744 of record NZ_OZ255709.1, on the reverse strand, counting down.
TGTGGAGCGCGGTCTGGTACGGCATCGCCGCCGACGCCTTCTCCCGGGCGCAGGCCTTCGTGCGCGCCGCCGCAAGGCGCAGCCCCGAGCAGACGCCGCCGGGCGCATTGCGCGTCGCCGAGGCCTCCAGCCTGCTGCAGGGGGTCAAGGCCAGCATCGTCGCCGCGCTGGAGAAATACGCCGCCGCGCAGGGCGACGAGGACAAGCTGTCGGCGATGAGTTTTTCCGTCGCCATGAACAACCTGAAGATCGCCAGCTCGCAGACGGTGCTGACCATCATCAACCACTGCATGCTGATCTGCGGCATCCTCGGATACAAGAACGGCACGCCCTTCAGTCTCGGCCGGCACCTGCGCGACGCGCATTCGGCCCAGCTGATGATTTCCAACGACCGCATTCTCGGCAACACGTCGACCATGCTGCTCGTCCACAAGCAGGACACCAGCCTGCTGGGCTGAGGAGGGGAACACTCATGGACATGCAGAGCTCGCTGCTCGACCGGCTGTTCGATGCCGGCCTGCTGATCGACACCGGCGTCGACGGCCTCTACGGCCGCGGCGGCGCCTTCGAGGACGTCATCACCCGCTTCGAGGCGCTGATCGACGCCCACGCGCCGCAGGCCGAGAGGCCGGAAGTGATCCGCTTCCCGCCAGGCATGAACCGCGCCCATTTCGAGGGCTCGGGCTACATGAAGAGCTTCCCGCAGCTGGCCGGAACGGTGCACAGCTTCTGCGGCTGCGAGCTCGACCACATGAACCTTTTGCAGTGCATCTCGGAAGGCGGCGACTGGACGGAAGGGCAGAAGGCGACAGAGATCGTGCTCACGCCGGCGGCCTGCTACCCGCTCTACCCGACCATCGCAAGGCGCGGCGCGCTGCCCGAGGGCGGCGGGCTCTTCGACCTGCAGTCCTACTGCTTCCGCCACGAGCCGTCCAAGGACCCGGCCCGCATGCAGCTCTTCCGCATGCGCGAATACGTCCGCATGGGCACGCCCGACCAGGTGATGGATTTCCGCGAGGACTGGATGGAGCGCGGCCAGAAGCTGATTGCCGCCGTCGGCCTCGATCCGGAACTCGACACGGCCAACGACCCGTTCTTCGGCCGTGCCGGCAAGATGATGGGCAACAGCCAGCGCGAGCAGAAACTCAAGTTCGAGCTGCTGATCCCGGTCACCTCGAGCGCCAACAAGACCGCGTGCCTGAGCTTCAACTACCACCAGGACCATTTCGGCACGACCTGGGGCCTGACGACCGCCGACGGCGAAACCGCCCACACCGCCTGTGTCGGCTTCGGGCTGGAGCGGATCGCGCTGGCGCTCTTTGCCCGCCACGGCCTCGACACGGCCGACTGGCCGGCGGACGTGCGCAAGGCGCTGTGGGGCTGAGCCGCGATGTTCGACCGGCTACGCAATCTCTCGGCCGAGGGCTACCGTCCGCACGCGCTGCATGACGCGGAGCGCGTCTGGCCGGAAACCAACTGCTACGTCGACCTGTGGATCGAGGTGCTCTCCGCCCTCGGGCTCGAGCCGCGCGCCATGCTCGGCTTCACGCTCGCCCAGGATTTCGAGGGCGACCAGTTCACCTTCTTCAAGGTGCCGCTGGAGGATCTCGAAACCCTGTACGGCATCCGCGCCACGGAGCTTGCGATCTACGACCCGGCGGAACGGCATGTGGCGACACAGATCGCGCGCGGCCGGCTCTGCCTCGTCGAGGTCGACAGCTTCTTCCTGCCGGACACGCAAGGGGTGAGCTACCGCATCGAGCACGGCAAGACGACGGTCGCGATCACCGCGCTCGACGCGGCCGGTCGGCTGTTGCGCTATTTCCACAATGGCGGTTTCTTCGAGCTTTCCGGGGACGATTTCGACGGCATCTTCCAGCGCGGCGAGTTCGCGCAGGCCCTGCCCTTCCTGCCCTATACCGAATTCGCCAAGTTCCCCGACGAAGCGCCCGCAGGCGACCTTCGCGACACCGCGCGGACGCTGCTTGCCGGACACTTTTTGCGGCGGCCGGCGGAAAACCCCTTTGCCGCCTACGCAACGACCTTCGCCGCCGATATCGAGGCGCTTTCCGAGCGTCCCTTCGAGGCCTTCCACAAATACGCCTTCAACACGCTGCGCCAGGCGGGCGCCAATTTCGAGCTTGCCGCGACCCATCTCGACTGGCTTGCCGGCGAGGAGCTGAAGGGAGAAGCGGACGCTGCCCGTGCCATCGCGGAGTGCTGCAAGACCATCCAGTTCCAGCTCGCCCGGGCGCTTGCCCGCAAGCGCTTCACCGGCCTTGGCGAAGCGCTTGCCCCGGCCGCCGCCGGCTGGGACGCCCTGACCGCCGGCCTGGAGGCAAAGCTCTGCCAGGACGCCACGACCGGAGGGCGGCACCGTGCCGCCTGACCGGGCGATGCGGAGCAGAAGCTCATGATCAGCCTTGCCGGGATCGCCGCCGACGCCAGCCTTCTTGGCTTTGCGCAATGGCACATGACCGTAACGCCCTCCGGCGCCTGGTCGGACCCTGCCGCGATGGGCGCGGCTGCCGACTGGTTCCCGGCCACCGTGCCCGGCACGGCCGCCGCCGCGCTGGAGGCAGCGGGGCGGTTTTCGCGCAACACCCCCACCCCCTTGCATGACAGCGACGTCTGGTATCGCTGCCGGATCGAGCCGGACGCAGCCGGGCCCCATGTGCTTGCCTGTTCGGGCCTTGCCACGATCTGCGAGGCCTGGCTCGACGGCGCGCCGATCCTCGTCTCGGACAGCATGTATGCCGGCCACGAGATCCGTCTCGACATCGACGGGCCGGGCGAGCTCGTCTTCTGCTTCCGGGCGCTCAGTCCGCATCTTTCGCGCAAGGGCCCGCGCGCCCGCTGGCGCACGCGGCTTGCCAGCGAACCGGGCCTGCGGCTGGTGCGCACGACGCTTCTCGGCCACATGCCGGGCTGGTGCCCGAACGTGCATGCGGCCGGGCCCTGGCGCGAGATGGCGCTGGTGCCGGCAGCCAGGATCGCCGTCGAGGACCTGCGCATCGAAAGCAGCCTGACGGATGACGGGACCGGGCGGCTTTCCGTCTCCTTTCGTCCCGGTCCGGGCTTTGCCTCGCGGGACGCTCCCGCCTCGATCGCCTGTGCCGGCTGGGACGCACCGCTGGAGGAGGCAGGCGGCGGACGGCTTGCCGCCGGGTTGCTGCTGCCGGGCATCGAGGCCTGGTGGCCGCACACCCATGGCACCCCGCATCTGCACGAGATCGGGCTCGTCCAGGGCGATGCGCATATCCGTCTGGCGCGCGCCGGCTTCCGCCGCATCAAGGTCGAACGCGGCGCCGACGGCAAGGGTTTCGGCCTCCGTGTCAACGGCGTGCCGGTGTTCTGCCGGGGCGCGGTGTGGACCAGCGCCGACATCGTCGCGCTTCCCGGCGACCGCGCGACCTATGAGCCGTGGGTGCGGCTTGCCCGCGACGGCAACATGAACATGCTGCGGATCGGCGGCACGATGGTGCCGGAAACGCCGGCCTTCTTCGAGCTCTGCGACGAGGCGGGCATTCTCGTCTGGCAGGACCTTCCCTTCGCCAATTTCGACTACCCGGTCGCCGATCCGGTCTTCGCCGCCGCGGTCGAGGCGGAAACGGAGGCTCTGCTCGCCCGGGCGCAGGCCTCGCCCTCGCTCGCGGTCATCTGCGGGGGCAGCGAGATGCACCAGCAGGGCGCGATGACGGGCCTGCCGGAGGAGCGCTGGCGCACCCCGCTCACCGAAGAGATCCTGCCGCGCGCCGCCGCGCGCGCCCGGCCCGACGTGCCCTATGTCGCCAACTCGCCGTCGGGCGGCGCCATGCCGTTCTCGCCGAACGAGGGCATCGCCCACTATTACGGCGTCGGCGCCTACCGCCGGCCGCTGGAGGACGCACGCCGCGCCAATGTGCGCTTCGCGGCCGAGTGCCTGGCCTTTTCCAACGTGCCGGAGGCGGGCTGCCTGCCCGGCATCGAAACCGCTCCCTGCCATCACCCCGACTGGAAACGCGGCGTGCCGCGCGACCGCGATGTCGGATGGGATTTCGAGGATGTGCGCGACCACTACGTGCGGGCGCTCTACGATGTCGATCCGCTCGACCTGCGCTACGGCGATCCCGCGTCCTATCTCGACCATGGCCGGGCGACTGTTGCCGAGGTGATGGAAGCGACCTACGCCGAATGGCGACGGGCCGGCTCAAGCTGCCATGGTGCGCTGGTGTGGACCTTCCAGGATCTGATGCCCGGCGCCGGCTGGGGCGTCGTTTCAGCCGACGGCACGCCGAAGTCGGCCTGGTATGCGCTGCGCCGCGCCTTTGCCCCGTTGCGGGTGAGCACGACCGACGAAGGCACCAACGGGCTCGACATCCACATCGCCAATGACGGACCCGATCCGCGCCGGCTTCGCCTCACGCTTTCCTGCCTGCGCGACGGCGCGCTGCCGGTCGCCGGCGGCACCCGGGATTTCGAGATCGACGCGCATGGCACGGCCTGCTTCGCCGCGACGGAGCTGATCGGCGCCTTCTTCGACACGACCTTCGCCTTCCGCTTCGGCCCGCCCTCGCATGATTGCGTGCATGTCGCGCTCGGCGATCCGGAGAGCGGCGCCATCCTCGACGAAGCGTTCCACTTCCCGCTCGGCCGCGCAAAGGCGGCGCGCGGCGCGCGCGTCGAGGCGTGCGTGTCGAAGGCCGAAGACGGATCGTGGGAACTGCACCTGACAAGCGACCGGGTCGCGCAGAGCCTCGCCATCGAGGACCCGAACTTCCTGCCGCGCGACAACTGGTTCCACCTGGCGCCGGGTGCGGTTCGCAGGGTGACCCTCGTGCCCCGCGATCCGGGTACGGATGCCGTGCCGCAAGGCAGCGTCAGGGCGCTTGGCGGAACACCGGTTCCCTATTCCGCCGCCTGATCGCCCGACCGATCCTCGAACGCATGCCGCGCCCCGGCCGCGACCGTGACATGATCGATGACGATCCGGCGCGCGGCGCGCGGTGTCAGGTTGTGATCGGCGTCGGCAATCATCGTGACGCGGATGTTCGGATACGCGGCGAGCCGCGCCCAGCCGGCGCCGAAGAACAAGTCCATCTGGGCAAGCCCCGGGTCGCCCTCGCTGAACACCAGGTCGAGCGTGACATCGCGGCCCGCCAGCACCGCCAGATTGGCGTGGACGCGGTTGTAGAGCCGCGAGAAAGGCAGGAGCCCGAACAGCCAGGGCGCCAGCCGGCGCTCCCCCGTCCGGTAGACGCGGTTCGCCAGGCTGCGCAGGATGCCGAAAGGGTTGGTCTTGCCCGACAGCACCCGCTTCCACTTCTCCGCGCTCAGCATCTTGCGACCGTAATCGCGCGCCGAGGTATGGCCGAAGCGCAGCACCTCCGCCACGTCGTCGCGCGGGTCCCAGAGGAAGCGCTGCAGGTTGACGGCAACGATCTGGGCGATGCGCGGGTCCACGGCCGCGCCGTTAAGCGCCAGATAGGCCCCGCCACAGGCCCCGGCAACCACGGCGCCGTCTGCCGGCGCGCGGGCAAGCGCCAGGTCGAGCGCCGCTGCAAGTTCCCCGTTCTGACCGGCGTGATAGTGAACCACCGGCGGCGCGCCGGGCCCGGGCCGGCTGTCGCCGATATCGGCAACATCGAAACGCAGCGAGGCGATGCCGGAACGTGCAAGGTCGCGGGCAAGCTCGACCGCGCCGCGTGCCCAGCCCGCATGCGGAACGCCGCCGGCATTGAGCAGGATCACCGGGCGCATTCCGGCCACGACGCCGTCGCGCGGCGCGCACCAGATGCCGTAGAGATTTTCCTGCGCGCCGAAGACCAGCGCCTCCTCGGAGAGGCCATCGACGCCAAGGACCGCCGGCGGCAGATCGCGCGCCGTGCGGCCCGCGCCCGTCCGGCAAGGGCATGCGCGGGCGAGCCAGGTCGCGACCCGGTCGAAATCGGCGAGCGGCGGCACGGCCCCTGTCGGGTCGCCCATCATCTCGTCATACCCGGCCATGACACCTTGCGCGCTTTCGCCGCCCGCGCAGAGCGAGGCGGCAAGTGCGAGCTCCGCCGGGCGACCGTCGCGGGCCAGCACCAGCACCGGAAGCGTACCGGCAAGCCTTGCGGCGGACATGTCGAGACCGCGAATCTCGGCCGCCAGCCCCTCGCTCATCGGCAGGCCGGCAATCGCCAGCGCCTCGCCGTCGCGGGGGGCGGGCGCGCTGCCGGTCAGTTCGCCGATCATCATGGCGCGCGCCTGCACCTCGCGCAGCCACGTGCGGCCCTTCACCATCGGCGCGAGCAGCACGAGGCCCGCGATCCCGTCGGGATGCGCCTCGGCATGGCCCGCCGCGAGAGCCGCGCCAAGCCCGAGCCCGACGAGAACCACCGCGCGCACGCCCGTTGCCTCTCGCAAGGTGTCGCAGGCCTCGGCAAGGGTCGCGCGGAACGGTTCCAGCCCGTCGATATCGGCGGCATCTCTCGCCGCATCGCCCGAGCCCGGCTGGTCGTAGCGCAACACCGGATAGCCGAGACCGGCCAGCCGGTCGGCGAGGATGCGCAGGGAGCGGCGGGCGCAGAGCGCCTCGTAGCCCCAGGGCTCGCAGATGACGATGCCGACATCGCCGGCCGCCGGATGCAACAGGGCGAAGGTCTGCGCAAGGCGAAGCGGCCGCATTGGCGCGAGAGCCGCGCCGTTCATTTTCGTTTCAAGGCGCTGCACGCCTTTTCCTCCGGGTTCCGCCGCTCGATCAGCCGCGAGATCGCGACCAGTTGCGGCCGGTCCTCGCCATCGACCGGCTGGATGGAGAGCGGATAGTCGCCCCACCAGTCGCCGGCGGACCAGATCGCCCAGCCAAGCCAGACATCGGGCCTGCCGTTGATGCGTCCGACCATCCGCGCCAGGCCGCGATAGCAGTCGGGACGCGGATGACCGCCGAACTCACCCAGAAACGCGCTGTTGCCGGTCTCGGCAAGCCAGCGCGTCATCGCGTCGACGGCGGCAACGGCGTCGCCGACCCGGTCGCAGGCCGTCTTCGTACCGGAGAAATCGGCATCGAGATACTGATGGATGTCGAACGCATAGCGATCCAGCGGATCGGCGACGCGGGCCAGCACCTCGGCATTGGACCCGCCGGGCTGGGCCTCGAACCAGTGCGAGGCGCCGGTCCAGATGGTGCCGGGCACCATGACGAGATTGTCGGCGCCCGCCTCGCGGATCGCGGCGATCGCCGCGTTGACCGAGGGCAGCCAGTCGGCGGCGGAAATCTGCGCCGGCTCGTTCATCAGGAGGTAGATGACGTCGTCGCGCCCGGCATAGCGGGGCGCCAGGCGACGCCAGAAATCGGCGAAGGCGGAGGATGGCGCCTTTGCCGATCCGACCATCTGCCCGCGATATTTCGCGTAATTGTGCGGGTCGAGAATGACGCTGAGACCCATGCCGGTTGCCATTGCCACCGTCTCGTCGATACGCGCCAGTTCGGCCTTGTCGAGCGGCGCGTTCAGGCGCGGCTGCAGCCGCTCCCAGCGAAACGGCAGGCGGACGACGTTCATGCCCTTGCCGCGCAGATAGGCCAGCGTTGCGCGCGAGGGATAGGTGTAGGTGCGGCCGGCGACGCCCGGCAGGTCGCCGAACTCCGCTCCGGCCACATTGGCGCCGCGCAGGCATTCGGCCAGTCCCGGCGCCGGCAGCAGCGTCGCCAGCACCGCCAGCACCGCCAGCCCCGCCCCCAGGCGGCGCAACCTAGGCAACGCCATCGCCGCCTCCCTTCGCCGGAACCGGGGCCGGAACCGGGGCCGAAACCGGGGCCGGGGCAGGTCCGCCCGCCTCGCGCGCCCGCCGGTCCGCCCGGCGCAAGCGGAAGAAGGCGGTCGCCATGTTGTCGACCTGCCAGTTGCGCATGACCCAGCGCCGCGACAGCAGATGCACCGTGACGAGCTGGATCCAGCCGGCGACGGCGACGCCGTCGAGGCCGTAGCGGGTGCCGAGCACATAGAGCATCACGCCGTAGAAGACGAAGACGACGCTGCGCATCCGAAGCAGATAGGATTCGCCCCCGCCTATCATGATCAGCCAGGTGCCCGGACCGAAGAACGCATGGCTGATCGCGGCCAGCGAGAGCAGCACGAGCACGTCGAAATGCTCGACGAAGGCCGGGTCGAACAGATGCAGGATGAAGGGGCCGGCGACGAACAGGAAAACGCCGCCGACAAGGGCGAGCGCGAAACTGCCGGCCGACAGCATCGCCACCAGGCGCTGCGCGCCGGCGCGGTCATTTTCCTGGAATTTCGCCGAGATCAGCGGCACGCTTACCGTGTCGATGGCCAGCACCGGCAGGGTCAGCAGCATGGCGATGCGGTAGGCGACGAAATAGAAGGCGGCGACCTCCAGCCCGATGGCGATGCCGATCAGGATCGTTTCCAGATAGGAGGAAGCGGAATTGAAGAAGCCGTTGGCCGTGAAGTTGAGCGTCTCGCGGTTCCACCGGCGCCAGGGAATATCCCCGCTGCGGGCCGGCGGGCGGAGGAAGGCGAGGCCTTCCTGCGCGACGAAGCGTGCCGCCTGGTAACCGACCGTGACGACGAGAAGGCCGGTGACGATCTCGGTTGCTGCCGCGCCGCTGCTCAGGTAGCCGCCCCAGGCGAGCAGCGGCAGGGCGAGGGCGCACAGGAGCCGCCAGAGGTTTTCGCGCGGCACCAGCGCCAGCACGATCTGGCCGTGGATGCGGAAATAGTTCTGAAAATACTCGCTGAGCGTGAACACGGCACCGAACAGCAGCGCGATCGGCAGCGCGTTGTAGGGGCTCGGCAATCCGTCGGCGAACCACCACAGCACGAGGGCGGCGACAAGCTGGCCGCCGCAGCCGGCCGCCAGCCAGAGCGCGTTGAAGACGAAGAGCGCCTGGTTGGTCTCGCCCCGGGCATGGTCCTTCAGCCGGAAATGCTTCACCAGAACGACATGCTGGCCGAAGACGAAGATCACGCCGAGCGAGGTGCCGACCGAGAAGAGGAAGATGTAAAGGCCGTATTCGGCGGTTTCCAGCGCGTGGCTGGCCGCAAACAGCGCCGCGAAGCTCAGCACCGTGCTGCCGAAACGGCTGAACAGCGACCAGAACAGCCGCTTGATGTCGCCGCGGCTGGCGAGCGCCAGAAGCCGTCTCATCCGGCCGCCTCCCGCTGGTCCCGGCGCGCCGGCGCGCCGCGACGCGCCAGCGTCTCCGAAAGGGCTGTTTCCAGGACCGTGCGCACCGCCGGTTCGAGATAGTCGGCGGCGGCCTCGAGCGCGCCCCGCGACAAGCGGGCGTAGAGATCCGGCGATCCGGCGATCCGTTCGATACAAGCCGCCAGAGCCGCCGGATCGCCGGCTGCGGCGTGATATCCGTTGACGCCGTCCTCGATGTTTTCCGCGACGCCGCCGATGTCGGTCGAGATCACCGGCACCGCATGCGAGAACGCCTCGATCGTCGCCCGGCCGAACGCCTCGCGGCCGATGGTCGGATAGACGAGAAGATCGACCTGGGGAAAGAAAGCGGCCGGCGTCGTCCAGCCCAGGAACGTCGTGCGTTCCGCCGGGAACAGCGCCCGGGTTTCCTCCGCGAAGCTGTCGCGGCCGGTGCCGCCGATGACGAACTCGACATTGCCGTGCGGGGCCAGCAGGCGCGCGGCCTCCGCAAGGACGCCAAATCCCTTGAACCGTGTCTGGACGCCGAGGAAGCCGACCCGGAACGGCCGGCCGAGAGCAAGGGCGCGCGGCGCGCGCGCATGTATCGCGTCAATCACCGCCGGCACCCGGTAGGCCTTGGCGCGGGGGAAATATCCCTCGTCGAGATGCCGCTGGACGATGTCCCGGGACTCCCCGATCACCGCATCGACCAGACGCGAGAACTGCCTGCGGCCGAAGGAGCCGGCATAGCAGCCGGTGCACTGGCCGCGGCAGTTCTCCCCCTCGCGCTGCATGACGCCGTTCCAGCACATCATGAAGGCGCTGAAGATCGTGTGCGCGACCGGAATGCCGGCGGCACGCGCCGCCGCCCAGGACGCGACATTGGTGTTCTCGATGCTCACCGTCAGCATGATGTCGGGCCGAAAGTCGTCGATCTCCCGGCGCATCGCGAAAAAGGCGCGCGGATTGCCGTTCTCCAGCGCGTGCCAGACGAGCTTCTTCCAGGCGGGCCTGGGCGTATAATAGTTCCAGTAGATGTTGAGACTGCGGATACGGTGGACGGGAACGCCCTCGTAGACCTCGTGCCGGTCGTCATCGCCGACATTGACAACGCGCACCTCGTGGCCGGCTGCGACCAGCATCTTCGCCAGCAACAGGGAGGAAACCGGCCCTCCCCCGTCGGCAAAGGGCGGGAACGCGGCACAAGGCATCAATATGCGCATGGAGCCAGTGGTATCCTCGGTTCGTTTCCAGAAGGCAGGAGGTCGGCTTGGCGGACGCGCGACCCTGCCGATGATCGAAAGATCAATAGCCCGGACATCTTAACCTGCCGTGTCCCGAACCCGGAGAGCGCCTTGTGGCGGCGAAAAACGTTCAATGGGCTTAACCGGACCTTTCCGCTAAACCCATACCCGGATCGGGCAGTCCCGGGCGGCCGCCCGTGTTCACGATTGCTTTACCAAACCGGCAATCGGTCGCCGGCAGGGCGAAACTTCAACCTGTCGTTCACGCGCGGCGGCTAGCGTGCAAGGGGTCAAGCCCTGCCCCGCCCGGCGCGAGGCAGATTCCGGAGCCGGCCAAACCGGCCGCAACAGGACATTTCGCAGGACGCATGGTTGCGCAACCGACCACCACGCCGAGACTGAGCCGGACGGACCGCTGGAAGCGCCGCGTCAAGACGCTTGGATTGCGCGTGCTGTCCGCAAGCGGCGCGACCCGCCTGGTTGCAGCCCGCTATGGCGGGCGCGGCGTGATCCTGATGTTCCACGACTTCACCCACGATCCGCGCCGCGACCTCGACCAGGGGTGCCGCATCGGCGATTTCGAGCGGATCCTGGCCCATTTGCGCAAGTCCGGTCGCGACATCGTCACCCTTGACGAGGCGCAGCGCCGGCTGAGGGATCCGGCCGCGCGCCGTTTCGCCGTGCTCACCTTCGACGACGGGTATCGCTCGAACATCGATCTCGCCCTTCCGGTCATGGAGCGGTTCGAGGCGCCCGCGACGATCTATGTGCCGACCGGCATGATCGCCCGCGACATCAACGCCTGGTGGCTCGGCCTGACGGTCCTGTTCCGTGACCGGGAACTGATCGACATCGAACCGATGGGCGTGCGCTATGCCTGTCCGGACCTCGGCAGCAAGATCGCGGGCCTGCGCCGCGCGCTCGCCTGGGTTTGGGGCGATTTCCGCCGCGCCGAAACGCTCGGCCCGACCTTCGCGCGCCATGGCATCGACCTTGCCGACATTGTCGAGCGCGCCGCCATCGACGAGGCCGGCATGGTCGCCGCCGACCGTCACCCGCTGATCGAGATCGGCGCCCACACGGTGAGCCACCGGGCGCTTTCCCTCCTGGACGACGCGGATGTGCGCGCCGAGATGAGCGACAACAAGCGCTTCCTGGAGGAACGCCTGCAGCGGGAGGTCCCGCATTTCGCCTATCCTTACGGCGCACCGTCGCTGTCCGGGGCACGCGAGCCGCGTATCGCCCGCGAGGCCGGGTTCCGCTCGGCCGTCACGACCTCGCCGGGATGCCTGTTCCGCGAACATGTCGACAGCCCCTTCACCCTGCCCCGGCAGAATGCCGAATACACCGAAGACGGTGCCGCTTACACCGCCTGCGGCATGGCCGGCCTGTTCCGCGCTCTTGCAAGCCGTGGCGGAAGCCCGCTTGCAGGCCTCGCGGGAGCGGTCACGTGAGGGCGGCGATGCACGGGAACGAGCCCCTGGACAGCGACGCGGCCGGACCGGAGCCGGTCTTTGCCGGCGACACGCTGGTGCATGTGGTGCGCCAGTACAAGCCGAGCATCGGCGGGCTGGAGGATTTCGTCGCCAGCCTCGCCGCGCGCCAGAAGGACCGGTTCAAGCGCATCCGCATCGTCACCTGCGACGAGGTGTTTCGCGGCGCCGACGGCAAGCTGCCGGCGCATGAGGTGATCGACGGGATCGAGATCGAGCGGCTGCCCTATTTCGGCTCGCCGCGCTATCCCGTGTCGCCCCGCATCCTGTCGGCGATCCGCGACGCGGATCTCGTTCATGTGCATGCGGTCGACTTCTTCTTCGATGCACTCGCCTTCGCCGCGCCGTTCCACGGCAAGCCGATGGTCGCCACCACCCATGGCGGTTTCTTTCACAGCCAGGACTACCGCCTTCTCAAGCAGATCTGGTTCCGCACCGTGACCCGGCTGACTGCCAACCGCTACAGCGCCGTCGCCTGCTGCAGCCAGAGCGACTATGAAAAATTCTCGGAGATCGCGCCGTCGAAGGTGCGGCTGATCGAAAACGGGGTCGACCTCGGCAAGTTCGGGGATTGCGGCTCCGGCGTTCCGCGCCGCAGCCTCGTCACCATTGGCCGGCTGGCGATCAACAAGCGGGTCGACCTGTTGCTCGACGCGATGGCGGACCTGAGCGCGCGCGACGACAGCTGGACACTCGACATTATCGGCACCCCGTTCGACTGGAGCGCGGAAGACGTGACGCGGATGATCGCCGCGCGCGGGCTCACGGAGAAGGTCCAGCTGCATATCGGCCCGTCCGACGCGCAGATCCGGGACATCCTGGCGCGCAACAGCCTGTTCGTCAGCGCCTCCGCCTACGAGGGTTTCGGCATCGCGCTGATCGAGGCGATGAGCGCCGGCCTGACGCCGGTGGTGCAGCGCAACGCCGCCTTCTCCGCCTTCGCGGCCAGACATGAGGGCATATCCTTGTGCGATTTCACCGACCCGGCCACGACCGCGCGCCTGATCGAGAAAGCCCATGCGGCCCTGGTGAAGGCGCCCGCCGCCGTGCGCGCACAGGTGATGGGCGTCGCCGACGCCTACTCCTGGGCCGGCACCGCGCGGCGCTACGAGGATCTCTACCGGGACGTCACCGGCCGCTGAGCGGGCTGGCGCGCTTCGCGCGGCTGCGACTGCGGCGGGGCCTTGCGGGCAAAGCCCGGCCAGACGTCGACAGCCCCCACGCACAGCCACAGCAGCGCGGCGGTCTTGATCGAGTACAGGGAATTCGAGACCACCATCAGCAGGCAGATATAGGTCGCGACCAGCGCCCGGAAGCGCCAGGCATCGACAGAGCGCGTCCTGGCGAAGATGAACAGCGACCACAATCCGGCGACGCCGATCAGGCCGAACTGGTGCAGCGTGTAGGCATAGCCGTTGTCGTCGAGAAACGTGTCGATGGCCGAGATGCCGAAAATGCCCGCAAGGTCGAGCTTCAGGAACAGGCGCGCGGCATGGAACCAGCGGCCGCCCAGGTCGTCCTCCCAGCTCAGCCGCGTCGTCCAGCTGCCGTAGATCACGAGGCTGACGATCACCAGCGCCGGCAGCAGCCACCACAGGACGCGCGGCACGAAGCGGTGGACGACGAAGGCCGCCCCGAAGCCGAAACAGACGAACAGGCCGAAACGCGCGTCGCCCAGGATGATCACCGTCGCTGCGGCGGCAAAGAGCAGCTTGCGCCGCGCCATGTCCTTGCGAAACAGCGCCCACATGCCCAGGAACGCGCCGAAATTGCCCATCGACACCGGCTCCAGAAACACCGAGGAAACCCGGTGCTGGCCGAGAAAGGGGAAGAAGTTGCGTCCCTCCGGCCGGATGCCGCTGATGAACAGGCTCGAACCCTCGTTGAAATTGTCGCCCTGCTGGATGGTGCCGCGGGCGACGTAGTAGTCGTTGATGTTGACGTTGGCGACGAAGAGATCGAGCAGGAAATACTCGAAGAGCCCGACGCCGATGACGATCCCGGCGCAGCCGAGCACGAGCCGGTCGGCGGTCTCGATATCGCGGATGCCGCGACCGAGAAAATAGAACACGATGGGGATCAGCCCGTCGCGGATCGCCTTCAGGTCGAGTTCCGGACGCAGCGCCAGGATCATCGCCATATAGGCCAGATAGATCATCAGCACGACATAGAGATCGACGCGCCGATCAATCGCGAGCATCAGGCCGATGCCGATCAGGATCACCTCCAGCAGCATCACGTGGCTGGCGGAGATACCGAACAGGCGGGTGTTGACGAAGGCCAGGAAGAAATTGAAGACAAGCCCGCCGAGCACGACGGCAACGACCGCCTTCAACCACAGGTCATAGGGCTCCGGCCGCACCTCGAAAGGGCGGTGCCGGGCCGGCAGGCCGGCCGTGCGGGGCGCTGCAAGCGCCTCAGGCCGCGAGTGCCACATTGCCGATCATCCGGTCCTGCCAGGGCTGCAGCAGCGCCAGGGTCCGGTCGAGATCGCGGCGCGAAGTCTCGCCGACACCGGACACCAGCACGATCGCGTCGCAATAGCCGAGCAGCATCGGCAGATAGGGATTGGAAAGCGCCGAGCCGCCGTCGATGACGAGGAACTCGTCGTCCTCCGCCTCGCGCAGACCCGGCACCGCACCGCCGCGCCCGTCCAGGCGCTCGACGGCGAAGGGGCTCGCGGGCGCGGCACGCCGCGTCGCGGCCGGCTCGGCAAGAGGCTGCGCCTCGCGACGCAGGCTCGACAGGCGGCTGCGCGCCGGCGAGGCGAGCTGCTCCGGTTCCGCAGGCACCTGGCGGGTGGCTGCGGCGGAGCCGCCTTCGTCCATATGCGCCAGCAGAACGTCCTCGCCCATGTCGTAGAGGCCGGCGGCGATCGCCCTGGTCAGCGGGGAGACCCCCGCAGCGTCGCCCGAGGAGAGGACGAGAACATGAGCCGGGCGTTCGTTCTCGAATGCGTGACGCAGGGCGTAGGCGATGCGGGCGACGGCGAGCTGGCGCTCGGCCGCCTCGGCCGGGTCTCCCGCGCCCGGCAGCAGCCGCGCCAGGCGCCGGGCCGACAGGGGGCGTCCGGGCGCGCTCAGGCTGGCGATCAGCGGCACCCCGGTCCGCTCGACGAGCTCGCGCTCCGATCCCAGCTTGCCGTTGACCATCTCCCAGCCGACGCTGCCGGCGGCGGCCAGCGAGAAGCCGAAGAAACCGGCGGCGAGCAGAACGATGATGCTCGAGGGGCCGGTCGGCGACAGCGGCGCCACCGCGCGCGAGATGATGCGCGAATTGGACGTGTCGATTTCCTGCTGTTCCTGCAGCTCCTTGGCGCGGCTCAGGAAGGACTTGTAGACGGCGTTCAGCGATTCCGCCTCGCTCTCCAGCTGGCGCAGGCGGATCTGCGACTTGCCCTGGCTGACATTGGAGGACGCAAGGCGGCGCGATTCCTCTTCCAGCGCGACGACATTGGCCTCGGCGCGCTGGGCCTCGCTGGTCACAGAGCGGCGCACGCGGGCCAGTTCGTCGGCGATCTGGCGGCGCGTGTTGTCGAGCTGCGAGCGCAACTCGCGCAGTTGCGGGTGGTTGGCGCCGAGCGTCGTCGCGGCCTGTGCCTCGCGCTCGGCGGCGCGCGCATACTGAACCCGGAGCGTGCCGAGCGTGGTGGTCTGCAGGTTGGTCGGCAGGCCGCCGGCCTCGATGTCGGTGACCGTCAGGTTGGCGAGAAGGTCCGCATTCGCCTTCGCCTTTTCCAGGTCCAGGCGGGCCTGGGTCAGCTGGGTGTTGACGTCCTGGAGCTGCTGGTCGACGACCAGCCCGCGCTGGCCGGTGCTGATCAGGCCGTTTTCCGCGCGGAAGGTCTCGACCGCCGCCTCGGCGATCTCGAGGCGGCGGCGCAGGTCCTCCGCCTGCGACTGCAGCGAGACACTGGCGCGCAGGGTCGTGTCGGCGCGCGAACGGCGCGCCTCGTCGAGATAGGTGCGCGCCGCCTCGTTGGCGATGGCGGCCGCCTTGAAGCGGTCCGGATGGCTGGCGTAGATGTTGAAAACGAAGGCCTTCTCGATGCGGATCGCCTGCAGGCTCTCGCGCAGGCCGGCAACGGCGGCGGCGCGGATGTCGTCGGCGGTCGGCTCGGGAGCGCTCCTGCCCAGCAGGCGGGCGACCCGGCCCGGGCCGATCGGCTTGGTGATGGCAGGGTCGCTTTCCAGGTCCAGCTTCTCGATGACCTCGTTGAGCACCGCGTTCGACAGGATCACATAGGCCTGGCTGTCGATGGACAGGCGCTGCAAGGTGTCGCCGCCCTCGCGCGCGACGATGTCGTTGCCGACGATCTGCAGGCCCTGCGGCTCGATCAGCATCTCGGCCATCGCCCGGTAGACCGGCGTGCGCATCGCAAGAAACGCCATTGCCAGGGTCACGAAGACGAGGGGCAGCACGATCAGCCAGACGATGCGCTTCTTGAGAATCCCGGGGATCTGGTAGATGTCTATCATGCTCGAGAACCGATCTTCCTGTCCGGCGCCGGGGTCGTTGCGGCCCGATCACACCGTGTCCGGCATCGCGGCGGCATCCCGCCGCCACATGCTCCGGCGCTTTGGAGTGTCACCGTTCATGGTTAACATTTCCCCAAAACCGGCCCTTGCCTTTCCCGATATCGCATCACCGGTTAGGCACCTGTTCACCATTTCGAGAGGCGCTTGCCCTACATTCGCGGCCCATTGAGTAGAAACCGTCCATTCCCTTGCCCTACCGGATCGGAAGCAGCAACCATGAGCGAGCAAGCGCCAGCGCCCCAAGCCCGGGATTCCCGCGCCGGAGCGACCAGCGAACCGGTGAGAATCGGACCGGTCGAGCTTGCCCGCCTGTCACGGGAGGCGGCCGTTGCGCTGCTTCTCGATCATGTCGCGCGGCGGCAAAGGCGCGCCGTCGCCTTCGCCAATGCGCACGGGCTGCTGCTGGCCATGGACGATGCCGCCTATGCCCGGACGCTGTCGCGCTTTCTGGTGCTCAATGACGGGATCGGCGCGGAAATCGGCGCTCGCGTGCTCTCCGGCACGGGCTTTCCCGACAATCTCAACGGCACCGATTTCATCCCCGCGCTGCTTTCCGCCGCGCCGGCCGGTACCCGCCTCTACCTTCTTGGCGCCCATCCCCATGTCGTGGAAAAGGCGGCCACGACCTTCACGGACCGCTATCCCGCCATCGAGATCTGCGGCTGGCGCGACGGCTATTTCAGCCCTGACGACGAGGCCGGGATTGCCGCCGCGATCAATGCCGCGAGCCCGGACATCCTGCTCGTCGCGATGGGCAATCCCAAGCAGGAATACCTGATCGACCGGCTGTTCCCGCATCTCGAGGTGCCGCTGGCGCTCGGGGTCGGCGCGCTGTTCGACTTCACCGCCGGCGAGGTGGTACGCGCACCGGGCACGATGCGCCGCTTCGGCCTCGAATGGATCTTCCGCTTCCTGCAGGAGCCTCGCCGCCTTGGAAAGCGCTACACGTCCGGCGTCTTCCGCTACTTGTGGAAAATCCTGTGGCTCAGGCTCACGGGCGGCAGGCAACCGTCAGGCTGACGCCGCCCTGCCGGCCAGCAGCTCCAGCCAGGCCATCGCCGCCGCGACGTCCTCGACCCTCTCGCCCGCGCCTGCGCCCGCCATTCCGGGTTCGGGCCGGCGCAGCATGATCACCGGCAGGCCGAGCCGGCGCGCCGCGACAAGCTTCGCCGCGCCCCAGCGCCCGCCGCTGTTCTTGGCAACGACATGGGTGGTGCCGTGGCTTTCCAGCAGGGCAGCCTCCGTGTCGACATCGTCCGAGGGCCGCGCCAGCACCAGCCGCCCGCCGGGCAGCGGCACGTCCTGCCCGGGCGGATCGATCATCCGCATCAGGCAGTCGAGATCGCTGCGCCCGGCAAAGCGGGCAATCTCCTTGCGCCCGACCGCCAGAAAGGGCCGCGCGCCTTGCGGCAGCGCCGCCGCCGCCGCGTCGAGATCATCGACCTCGCGCCAGTCGTCGCCCGAAGAGGAACGCCAGGGCGGCCGCTCCAGTCGCAGCAGCGGAACGCCGGCCTCCTCGGCGGCAGCCACCGCGTTCGCCGAGATGCGGGCGGCGAAGGGATGGGTTGCGTCGACCAGGCCCGCGACGCCGGTCTCCTTCAGGAACCGCGCCAGCCCTTGCGCCCCGCCAAAGCCGCCGGTCCTCACGGGAAGCGCATAGGCGTCGGGCCGCTCGACCGCGCCGGCCAACGACACGCTTGCCTGAAAGCGCGGATCGGCGGCCAGCCGCCGGGCGAGCGCGCGCGCGTCTCCCGTGCCGCCGAGCACCAGCAGGACAAGCGGCCCGCTCATGCGGCGGCCTCCGCATCGAACGGCTCATGCGCGACGACGGTGCCGGCCCGGTCGACCAGCAGCACCTCGACATCGATCTTCGCGTCGCGCAGCACGGTGCGGATCTGCGTCTTTGCGGCGCGCGCCACGCAGGCGGCAACGTCGATGCCTTCCGCCCCGGCGCGGTCGAGCACTTCCTTGGCCGTATTGGCATGGCGCGCGGCATCAACCAGCGCCGGCGAGGCCCCGGCATCCGCAATGATGCCGGCCAGGCCCTCGAAATCCACCTGGCTGCGGGCCGAATGCAGGTCGAGCGCGCCCTGCGCCAGCTTGACGAATTTGGCAAAGCCGCCGGCCATCGTCAGCCGCGGCAGGGGATGGGCGCGCAGATACTTGAGCAACCCGCCGGCGAAGTCGCCCATGTCGAGGCACGCCATTTCGCTGAGGTGCGGATGACGGGCAAGGGCGGCGGCCTCCGACGTCGATCCGGTGGCGCCGACCACATGGACGAGCCCGGCGGCGCGCGCCACGTCGACGCCGCGATGGATCGAGGCGATCCAGGCGGCGCAGGAGAAGGGGCGCACGATGCCCGTGGTGCCGAGGATCGACAGGCCGCCGAGAATGCCCAGGCGCGGGTTCATGGTGCGCCGGGAGATCTCCTCGCCGCCGGGGATGGAAATCTCCACCTCCACGTCGCCGCTGGCGCCGAAGCGCTGCGCCACTTCGGCGATCGCCTTGCGAATCATCTCGCGCGGCACCGGATTGATGGCCGGCTCCCCGGGCGGCACCGGCAGGCCGGCCAGCGTCACCGTGCCGACCCCCTCGCCGGCGCGGAAGCTGACGCCGGTGCCCTCGCCCGTCTTGCGCACCGTGGCGATCACCAGCGCTCCGTGGGTGACGTCGGGATCGTCACCCGCGTCCTTGACGATGCCGGCGCGGGCGAAATCCCCCCCCAGTTCCTCGCGCGCCAGCGCGAAAGCGGGGCGCTCCCCCTTCGGCAGGCTGACCTCGACGGGATCGGGAAACGCACCGGTCAGCAACGCCTCGTAGGCCGCCTTCGCGGCGGCGCTGGCGCAGGTTCCGGTGGTCCAGCCCCGGCGCAGCTCGGACGGCTGCTTTCGTTCGGTTTTTCCCGCGTTCATGGGCGCGACTATAGGTGCGCGCGCCGCCAGGTCGCAATTCCAATAGCGCCGGACGCAATGCAACCTTGGCTGGACCGCCACGGCGGCGTACAAAAAGGCCAGCATGAGAGACACGACCGATACCGAAAAGCACGCCGGAACCGAAGCTGCGGCACCGCATGGCGCACCGCTGGCCGGGCTGCTGCCTGCCGACTTTTCCCTGCCCGCCTTCGAACCCGGCTGGGTCTGGCTGGCGGGCGCGGGCCCCGGCGATCCCGGCCTCTTGACGCTGCATGTGATCAACGGCCTGCGCCAGGCGGACGTCATCGTCTACGACGCGCTGGTCGACACCTCGATCCTGGCGCTGGCCCGGCCCGATGCCGTGATCGACTATGCCGGCAAGCGCGGCGGCAAGCCGAGCCCGAAGCAGCGCGACATCTCGCTGAAGCTCATCGAGCATGCCAGGGCCGGCAAGCGGGTGCTGCGGCTGAAGGGCGGCGATCCCTTCGTCTTCGGACGCGGCGGCGAGGAAGCGCTGACGCTGGTCTCGCAAGGCGTGCCCTTCCGAATCATTCCCGGGATCACCGCCGGCATCGGCGGGCTCGCCTATGCCGGCATCCCGGCAACCCACCGCGACACCAACCAGGTGGTCACCTTCCTCACCGGCCACGACCAGACCGGCCTGACCCCCTCGGCCATCGACTGGGAGGCGGTCGCGCGCGGCTCGCCGGTGATCGTCATGTACATGGCGATGAAGCACATTGAGCTGATTTCCTCCAAGCTGCTTGCCGGCGGACGCAAGGAGAGCGAACCGGTCGCCATCGTCTGCGACGCCTCGCTGCCCACCCAGAAAGTGCTCGAGACGACACTCGGAACGGCCGCGCGGGATGCGGCGGAGGCCGGGCTGGAACCGCCGGCGATCGTGTGCGTCGGCGAGGTGGTGCGCCTGCGCGCCGGTCTCGACTGGCTCGGCGCACTCGCCGGTCGCGAGCTGGTCGCCGACCCGCTGGGCCTGGGTCAGCGGACATCCGTGACCGGATGAGCACAGGCTGCGGCTCAGGCCTTGTCGTGGCCGCCCCCTCCTCGGGCGCCGGCAAGACGGTGCTGACGCTGGCGCTGTTGCGCGCGCTGGCGCGCCGCGGCCTGCGCGTTGCCAGCGGCAAGACCGGACCGGACTATATCGACCCCGCCTTCCACGCCGCCGCCAGCGGCCGGCCTTGCGTCAATCTCGACCCCTTCGCCATGCGCGGCGAATTGCTCGACCGGCTTGCCGCACGGCAGGCGGTGGAGGCCGATATGGTCGTCATCGAAGGCGTGATGGGGCTGTTCGACGGGGCCGCCGACGGCAGCGGCTCGACCGCCGACCTTGCCGCGCGCCTGTCGCTGCCGGTGATGCTTGTCGTCGACGCGGCGAAGCAATCGCAGTCGGTGGCGGCGCTGGTGCGCGGTTTTCGCGACCACCGCACCGACATCGATGTCGCCGGAGTGATCCTCAACCGGACCGGAAGCCCCCGGCACGAGACGATGCTGCGCGCCGCACTCGGGGAAATCGGCATGCCGGTCCTCGGCGCCATCGCCCGCGATGCGGCGCTGGACCTGCCCGAACGCCATCTCGGTCTGGTGCAGGCGGGCGAACATGGCGATCTTGCCGCCTTTCTCGACCGCGCGGCGGAGCGCCTCGAGGCCTCCTGCGACCTCGACGCACTGATCCGGCTGGCCCGCCCGGTTCCTGCCGCCGGCGAGGCCTCGACGCTGTCGCCGCCCGGCCAGCGTGTCGCCATCGCCCGCGATATCGCCTTCGCCTTTTCCTATCCGCACCTGCTCGAGGGCTGGCGGGCGCAGGGCGCCGAAATCACGTTCTTCTCGCCGCTTGCCGACGAGGGGCCCGACAGCGACGCCGATGCCGTCTATCTGCCCGGCGGCTATCCGGAGCTGCACGCAGGCCGGATCGCGGCGGCCTCCACGTTCCGGGCCGGCATGCACGCGGCGGCGGCGCGCGGGGCGCTGGTCTACGGGGAATGCGGCGGCTACATGGTGCTCGGCGACGAGCTGGTCGACGCGCAAGGCATCCGTCATGCCATGCTCGGCCTGCTGCCGCTGGAAACGAGCTTTTCAACGCGCAAGCGGCACCTGGGCTATCGCCGGCTCCTCGCCCATGCCGGCGCGCCCTGGCAGGGACGGCTCACCGGCCACGAGTTCCATTATTCGACGCTGGTGCGGGAGGGCGAGGCGAGCCGCCTGTTCGAGGCCCGCGACGCGGCCGGCACGCTCATCGGCGATGTCGGCCTGCGCGTCGGCCGCGTCATGGGTTCCTATATTCACCTGATCGACAGGGTGTGAAAAGGGGCGCGCCGCCGCCTGCGATCAGGAACCCGCGATCAGACGGCTCAAGCCCCGGCCTTCGCCTTCTTCTTCTTCGGCCTGAGCACATGCACGTGGTCGGCATGGTAGAGCGCGGAATCGCGAAAATCCGCCGCCGGCTGCAGCGCTCGGCCGACGAAGATCAGCGCCGTGCGGGTGATTTTCGACAGCCTGACCTTCTCGCGGATGTCGGACAGCGTGCCGTGGATGAAGCTCTGGTCGGGCCAGCCGACCCGGTAGGCGACCACCACCGGGCAATCCGCACCGTAGAGCGGCACCAGCTGGCGCTCGATCTCGCGCAGGTTGCGGATCGACAGGTGGATGGCGAGCGTCGCGCCGCTCCGGCCCAGCGTCTCCAGGTCCTCGCCGGGCGGCATGTCGGAGGACTTCATCGTCGTGCGGGTGAGGATCACCGTCTGGGCGATCTCCGGCACGGTGAGTTCCTGGCCGAGCGCGGCGGCGGCGGCAGCGAAGGCCGGCACGCCGGGCGTCACGTCGAAGGGGATGTCCTTTTCGCGCAGCCGGCGGATCTGCTCGGCAATCGCGCCGTAGAGCGAGGGGTCGCCGGAATGGACCCGCGCCACATCCTCGCCGCGCGCATGCGCCGCCTCGATCTCGGCCATGATCTCGTCGAGGGTCATCGGCGCGGTGTCGATGACGCGCGCGCCCTCGGGCGCCGCCTTGACGATCGCCTCGGGCACCAGCGAGCCGGCATAGAGGCAGACCGGACAGGCCTCGATCAGCTTCAGCCCGCGCACGGTGATGAGGTCCGGATCGCCGGGGCCGGCGCCGATGAAATGAACGGTCATAGTTTCTCCTCGATGCGTTTGGCGTAGCCGCGCGGGGTGTAGACGAAGGGCCTGCCCGCGCCCGTCATCACCGCGCGCGAGGCGGACGAACCGACCAGCACCGTGGTCAGCATGTCGACATCGTCGACGCGAAGCTCGCCCAGCGTCGTCACGGTGATCGTCTCGCCCTCGCGGCCAAGGTTGAAACCGAGCACCACGGGCGTGTCGGCGGGCCGGCCGGTCAAAAGGATTTCCCGGGCGGCGGCAAGCTGGGTGCGGCGACGCTTGGAGACCGGGTTGTAGAAGGCGACGACGAAATCGCCGAGCGCTGCCGCCTTGAGCCGCTGCTCGATCGCCTCCCAGGGGGTGAGCAGGTCGGACAGCGAGATGGTGCAGAAGTCATGGCCGAGCGGCGCGCCGACAAGGGCGGAGGCCGCCTGCAGGGCCGAGATCCCGGGCGCATTGACCACCTCGATGCGCCTTGCCGCATCCGAAACGCCGCCCTCTTCCTGCGGCCTGTGCAGCAGTTCGTAGACCAGCGCGCCCATGGCGTAGATGCCGGCATCGCCGGAGGAGACGAGCGCCACCGAACGCCCCTCGCCGGCGCGCTCCAGCGCGAAACGCACCCGCTCCTCCTCCGCGCCGAGCGGAAAGGCGTGGCGCGGCTTGCCCTGGATCAGCGGCGCGACGATGTCGAGATAGAGCGAGTAGCCGACCGCCTCGTCGGCCTCGGCCAATAGGCGCGAGGCCTGCGGCGTGCGCCAGTCGTCGCGTCCCGGGCCGATGCCGATCACCGAGAGCCGGCCGCGGGCCCGGCCGATCTCCGCCGGATCGAGGGGTGCGGGCGCGCGCGCCACGGCGACCGTCGCATTGGCGCTCTTGCGCTTTTCCACGACCAGCGCGCCATCCGTGCCGCTTGCCGCCAGTGCCGCACCTTCCGAGACGCCATGGCAACCGACCTCGGCGAAGACGACGTCAGACGGGTTGGCAAGACGCCCTGCCTCCTCCTCCAGCCGGCTTGCCGGAAACACCCGCACCGGCGTGCCGAGCGCCCTGCCCAGCGCGTGCACGGCCGGCTCGTCGGCCTTGAGATCGAGTGTGGCGACCAGCGCCACCGCACCTTCGGCGAGCCCTGCCCCGGCCAGCGCCTCGCGGACAAGCCCGGCCAGTTCCTCCGGCGGACAACCGCGCGCACAGCCGACGCCGACGACAAGGCATTGCGGATGATAGACCAGCGTGTCCGGCGTTGCGGCGCGCGCCTTCTCGGTGACGGCAATGGCGAGCGCCGCGCTGTCGGAGACCGGCAGGCGCGAGCGGGTCAACCAGGAGGCCGATCCTTCGATACGCACCGGCTCGCCGGCGAGCAGCCGCGCCATCACGCCTTTCGCATGCTCCGGATTGGCCAGCCACCAGCCCTTGGGCGGCGAATCGAGCGCCACGCCGAGCGCCGTGTCGCCCTGCGTCGTCACCGCGGCGTGGGCGTCGAGCGCGCCGGCCACCTGCCGGGCGAGCGAGTTCGCGCCACGGTGGCCGCCAAGCAGCGGCACGACGCTTTCCCCGTCCTCGGAGACGGCGATCACCGGCGGCTCGGAGCGCTTGTCCTCGATCACGGCGGCAAGCGCGCGGATGAGGATGCCGGAGGCGCAGACGCCGATGATCGGCGTGCCGGCCTGGTAGAGCGCGCGGATATGGTTGAGCGTCTCGGCAAAGGGGACGTCGAGCCCCGGCACCCGGTGGGCGAGCCCGTGCAGGGTCGCGCCCGGCAGGGCGGCGGCAATGCGCCGCGCCGTGGCGAGTGCCGCCGGCGTCAGGACGAGGATTGCGGCGGAAGCATCCACGCTTCGTCTCCCTTGTAAATCAGGATCATCGAGAAATAGGGGGCGGAAGCGTCATTCACCTCCGCCAGCGGCATCGCCTTTTCGCTGGCAAGCGTCGCCCGCTCCACATAGCCGGCATGGCCCAGCAGGCCCAGCCCGGAAATCAGCCTCTTCAGCCGCTCCAGGTGGCGGCCGACCTTCATGATGGCGACCGCACCCGCCGCCTCGATGCGGGCGGCGATCTCCTCGTCCGAAAGCGGGCCGGGAATGACGGTGAGCACGTCGTTCCTTGCGGTGAGCGGCCGGCCAAGCCGTGCGGCACAGGCCGTCAGCGAGGTGACGCCGGGCACGATCTCGCAAGGATAGCTGCCCGACAGCCGCTCGTAGAGATACATGAAGGAGCCGTAGAAGAAGGGATCGCCCTCGCACAGGGTCACCACGTCCTCGCCACCGGAAAGCGCCGCGCCGATCTCCTCCGCCGCCCGGTCATAGACGGATTGTGCCGGATACCGCTCGACGCGCATCGGCACGACAATGGGGATCTCGCGAGCCTCGCGCGGAATGACATGGGCCGCAATCGAGCGGGCGAAGCTTTCGCCGTCGTCGGGCGCCGGATAGGCGACGACCGTCGCCGTGGAGATCAGGCGGTGCGCCTTCATCGTCATCAGCTCCGGATCGCCAGGCCCCAGCCCGACGCCGTAAAGCGTTCCGGTTTTTGTCATGGTTCCGGTTTTCGTCATGGCAGGGTGAGGCTCCATTGCGTCACCGGCATCAGGGGCCGCCAGCCGGTCATGCCGCCGACCGGGCCGGCCCGTGAGACGGCGATCCGCGCCAGTTCGCCGCCATGGCGGGCATGGGCTGCGGCCAGCACCGCCTCGCTTTCCAATGTCACCGCGTTGGCGACGAGCCGGCCGCCGGGTTTCAGCGCCGCAAGCGCGGCCTCCAGCGCGCCGGGCGCCGTCAGTCCGCCGCCGAAGAAGATTGCGTCCGGCGCGGGCAGGCCGGCAAGCCCGTCGGGCGCGGATGCGGCGCGCAGGTCCAGATGCGGCACGCCAAGCGCTGCCGCGTTGGCGCGCGCCGTGGCCCGGCGGGCGTCGTCCGGCTCCAGTCCGACGGCCTGACTGCGCGGCGCGGCGCGCAGCCATTCGATGGCGACCGCCCCCGATCCCGCGCCGATGTCCCAGAGCAGCGCGCCCGGCACCGGCATCAGCCGGGCAAGCGTCACGGCGCGGATCTCGCGCTTGGTGATCTTGCCGTCATGGCGGAAGGCGTCGTCGGCAAGGCCTGGCACGCGGGCCCGCAAGGGCGTGTTGGCGACCGCCTTCGCCTCGATGGCAACGACATTCAGCGCCGCCACGGCCCCGCGCCAGCTCTCCGCCGTCGCCGCAAGGATGCGCTCGCGCGGCCCGCCGAGATGTTCGAGCACGGTGATCCGGCTGGCCCCGTAGCCCTCGTCGGTGAGCAGGTCGGAAATCTCATGCGCGGCATTCGCGCCCGAGGTCAGGCAGAGGATGCGGGCGCCGGGAAAGAGCACGCCGCGCAAAAGATCGAGCGGGCGGCCATGCAGCGACAGGATCTCGCTCTCCTGCAGCGGCCAGCCGAGCCTTGCGGCGGCGAGCGACAGGGAGGACGGCGCCGGCAGAACCAGCATCTCGTGCGGGGCAAGTGCGCGCGACAGCGTCGCGCCGACGCCGAACCACATCGGATCGCCGGAGGCGAGCACCACGGTCGGCGTTCCGCGCCCGGCAAGCAGCATCCCGACGCCGGCCTCGAAGGGAGAGGGCCAGGGCGTCACGCTCTTGCCGAGTGCCGTCACCAGCTCCGCGTGGCGGGTGCCGCCGAAGATCCGCCCTGCCTCCTCCAGCGCCCGGCGAGCCAGCAGGGACAGACCGTCCAGGCCATCCTCGCCAATGCCGATCAGCGTCAGCCAGGGCGCCGGGGCGCCCGACGCGCGGTTCTCCGCCGGGCTCACGACGCCGTCTCTTCCGGCACGCCGGCGGCAAGCGCGTTGAGCGCCGCGGCGGCGATGGCCGAGCCGCCCTTGCGACCGCGCAACACCAGGCACGGGATGCCGAGCGGGCTGTCCAGCAACGCCTCCTTCGATTCCGCCGCGCCGACGAAGCCGACCGGGAAACCGAGGATCGCGGCCGGCCTCGGAAAGCCCTGGTGGATCCGCTCCAGCAGGTGGAACAGCGCTGTCGGCGCGTTGCCGATGACGACGACGGCTCCCTCGATCCGCTCCGCCCAAAGATCGACGGCGGCGGCCGAACGGGTGGTGCCCAGCCGCTGCGCCAGATCCGGCACGCCGGGTTCGTTGAGCGTACAGACGAGACTATTATTAGCCGGCAAACGTTTTGCGATGATCCCCTCGCAGACCATGCGCACGTCCGCCAGAACCGGGGCCCCGGCGGCGAGCGCCTTCGCCGCGACGGCCGCGACATCGCCGCGCCAGGCGATGTCGGCGACGATCTCCGGCATGCCGCAGGCATGGATCATCCGGATCGCGGCCGGATGCAGGCTTTCCGGCAGGCGCGCCAGATCGGCTTCGCCGCGCACGATGGCGAAGGACCGGCGGTAGATCGCCGAAGGATCGTGCTCGTAGTCGTAACAGGGGGGATCGCCCGCGTTCACGCCGTCATCCTTGCCGTCGTGGTGCCACGCTCACCCATCCGACTTGCGCATGGATTTCGGACCGTGCGGATGGTCGGCATGCGGATAGACCGGGTGATGATGATCGTGATGGTCATGCCCGTGGGAATGCCCGTGGGAATGCCCGTGATGGTCATCGCCGTGCGAATGGCCCTCGCCATGTCCGTGATCGTGGTGGTGATCACGATGATGGTCGTGAGAATGCCCATGTCCGTGGCCATGCCCGTGGCCATGATCGTGGTGATGGCCGGCGGCCGCCTGTTCCTCGCAGGCACCGGTGCAGGTAACGTCGCAGAGCTTGCACTCGGCATCGGCGCCGAGCCCCTCGACATGGTGGTGATGGCTTTCCTGCGGCCGGCCGATATCCTCCTCGAAGCCCAGCACCTGCTCGCGATACTTGCACATCTGGCAGTTCATCAGGTTGGCGCCCTGCAGGATCTCCTGCACACGGTCCGCCATCGTGTCGATCACCTGCGGATGGTCGTTGAGATAGCCGGCCTTGAGGAACTCGATCTCCGGATGCCGTGCGGCGACCTCGTCGGTGTGGTTGTAGATGCGGCTGACCAGCACGCCGGAGAACAGGAAATAGGGGAAGACAATGATGCGGCGGTAGCCGAGCTTCGCCGCATGCTCCAGCGCCGGCTGCACCAGCGGGAAGGTGACGCCGGAATAGCCCGTCTCCGCCCAGCCGAAGCCGAAGCCTTCCCACAGCATGCGGGTGATCTTGGCGACATTGGAATTGGCGTCGGGATCGGAGGCGCCGCGCCCGATCACCATCAGCAGCGTCTCGTGCAGGGGCACATCGCCCTCCGCCGCCTCCAGCGCCTCGCGGATGCGGTCGCCGGCGGCGCGGATCATGCGCGTGTCGACGGCGAGCTCCCGGCCATAGGTGATGGTGACGCCCGGGTTCTGCGCCTGGTAGGTGTTGAGGACGGACGGGATGTCGTTCTTGGCATGGCCGGCGGCGAACAGCATGCCCGGCACCGCGAGAATGCGGGTGCAGCCCTGCGCGCGCAGCCGGTCGAGGCCGTCCTTGATCACCGGGTTGGCAAACTCGAGATAGCCGTATTCCACCGGCCAGTCCGGAAAGCGGGCCTTGAGCCGTTCGGCAAGCTGCGCGAATTCACCGACCGCGCCGCGGTTGCGGCTGCCATGGCCGCAGATCATCAGCCCGAGCTTCTCGCCCGTCGCGCCCGTCATGTCGGCCATCACGCTTCCCCCTCGAATGCATCCGAGGGACGCTCCGTCAAAACCGTGCCGAAGACAAATTCGTGTTTCATCTCAAAAGCTCCCTCTCGGCCTGACGGCCAGTGCCCGTGGCCGGCCGGATGCCGGGCCACCATCGGCGTCGCTTGAGAGGGAGAAACCGGTCGCGCACGCCATGCCGGGCGCAGCGCAACCCGCGCAACGCCTGCCAAACCGCTCGGACAGCTCCGGACTGGATCCCCGACATGGGTCGATCGGCACCGGAATCGCTTTCAGTCCCTCCCGGGACGCCGTCATTGGCCGGGCACGCTAGTGGAGCCGACCGGAGGCATCAAGCGCCAAATCCGGCAGACGCTGTCGGCGGAGCGGCGGGCATCGCGAAAACCCCGGCGGCCTCAGGCAGATAGATGCAATCCTAGCAATCGCGGAAACCGGATGTTCACCGCTTTGCCTTATCCTCGGTTGCAACAAGAATGAGGGAGAGAATCGTTCATGACGCAACTCGCCGCGGCGACCGCCTCCGCCAGCGCAATGACATTTGCCGACCGCACCCCCGCCGGCCTGACGCTGGCGCGCCTGGACGGGCTGGAGCTTGACCCGGCGCCGATCAACCCGGACTGGGTGCTGGAGGGTGAGCCACAGGCCCGCGCGGTGCAGCTGGCACAGGGCGACGACCGTTATGCGTCGATGTCGGTCTGGGACTGCACGGCCGGCTGCTTCAACTGGTATTTCGGCTGCGACGAGGCCGTCTACATTCTCGAGGGCTCGGTCACCGTCACCGGCCCGGATGGCGAGACGCGCGTGCTGAGTGCCGGCGATACCGGGTATTTTCCGGCCTTTTCCTGGTTCGAATGGCATGTGCCGGACTATGTCCGCAAGGTCGCCTTCTGCCATGACGTGGTGCCGCCGCTGGCGCGCCTGCCGGTCAAGGTGCTCGTCCGCCTGTCGCAGATCGCCGACCGGCTCTATACGGCGGCCTTTCGCACCCGCACCATGCCGGGCAACCGCAAGGCCTCGTGAAAAGGGACCGGTTTCCTCGGACGCTGAAAGGCTCTAACCTCCCGGAAAACAACCCGGGAGAGCCTCCTTCATGTCCATGACATCGCTGGTCCTGACCGCGCTTGCCGACGACCGCCCCGGCCTCGTCTCGCAATTGGCGGACGTGATTGCCGCGCACGAGGGCAACTGGATCGAAAGCTCCATGTCGCGGCTTGCCGGCGAGTTCGCCGGCATCGTCCGGGTCGAGGTGCCGGAGGGCCGGGTCGCGGCTCTCGAGGCTGCGCTCGGCGCGCTTGCCCCGCACGGCATCACCACCACCCTGAGGCGCAGCGACGCGGCGAACGAGACCCACGGCCAGGCGGCGCGGATGACCGTCATGTGCCAGGACCATCCCGGCATCGTTCATGCCGTTTCCGCCGTGCTTGCCGCCAAGGGCGTCAGCATCACCAGCCTGGAAACCGAGGTCTATGCCGGCTCGATGAGCGGCGAACGGATGTTCCGCGCCGAGGTCGACATGGTGCTGCCGGTCGATCTTGCCGCGGGCGATCTCTCCACCGCGCTGGAAAACCTTGCCGGCGACCTGATGGCGGAAGTCGACTTCACCGATATCGGCTGAGGCTCGCGGCCCGTTCAGGCGGGGCCGAGCGCCACGAGATGATTGTCCCAGGCCACGCCGGGCGTGGCCGCCAGCAAGGCCGGCGCGCCGGCCGGATCGGCGCTGTCGCTGAGCCCTCCCTGCCCGTCGGAGATGAGGAACGCGCCCTGGTCGAGCGGTGCCAGTCCGCAGGCGTCGACGCGGTTCTGGGCGGCCAGGAAGCTGCCGTCGGCCGCCTTGAAATAGAGCACCTTGCCGGCGCGCGGACAGGAGGCGGCGAC
Organism: Stappia sp.; assembly: GCF_965276915.1. Classification (GTDB taxonomy): domain Bacteria; phylum Pseudomonadota; class Alphaproteobacteria; order Rhizobiales; family Stappiaceae; genus Stappia. The sequence goes on along the minus strand of NZ_OZ255709.1, from coordinate 1,344,750 downwards.
CACCTCGCCGTCGCGGCTGAGCGTGACCGAGCCGACATAGTTGGCGAGCCTCCCAGCCAGGTCGTCCGGCACGTCATGCATCGCAAGCCGGCCGCTGGCGATGTCGAGCGAGGCGATCAGCGGCGGCGCATCGTCGCGCGGCCCCTCGTACTGGCCGCCGATCCACACCTTGCCGGCCGTCCCCGTCGCCATGTGGCGCAGCGACAGCCGGTGCAGGTGCGCCGGCGCCTCGATGGTGGCGAGGATGGAGCCGCTCGGCCGGTCGATCAGCGCGATGTTGGGGCGCATGGTGGCGATGTTCAGCTTCTCGCGGTCGCGGTCCGGATGCGTCTCGATGCCGCCATTGGCAACGACCAGCGTCTTGCCGTCCGGCAGGGGCAGGATGTCGTGCGGACCGATGCCGCCGGACCAGTATTCGCCGACGCGCACGGGCGTCTCGCCGGAGAGATCGTAGACGCCGATGACGCCGCGCGAGGTCTCGAAGTCGTTCTCCGTGGCAAAGACCAGCCGGCCGTCGGGCGAAAACGCGCCATGGCCGTAGAAGTGCCGGCCGGGAACCGCGGTGACCGTCACAGGCGCGCTGCGCCCCAGCGGATCGAACAGCACCGCGAAGGTGCCGGGCCGGCGGGCGAAGACGAGACAGCGGCCGGTGCCCGGGCAGACGGCCACGTCGTGGCCCCGGTCCGGCAGCGGCACCCTCGCCCGTGTCATGCCGTCGAGGCCGGTGACGACCACCGAATGGGTGCCGTCGGCCTCGCGCCGCGCGGCGGCGAACAGCGGATCCTGCGCATCGAGCGCCAGCATGTCGCCCGCGAAGGCGGTTGGCCCGCGCGCGGCGAGGGCGGCGAGCCCCGCGCCCGTGCCGAGCAGCAGCTGGCGGCGGTCAATCCCCGTCGAGCGCATTGAAGCCTCCCCGGAAATCGAGATGCCCGGCAAGTTCGCCGGCAAGGGTGGCGCGCAGGCCCGTCAGGATCGTGTGCACATAGGCAAGACGCCCCGAAGCCTCGTCGTCGGCGAGCGCCGCCTCGAGATCGGCCGGCACGGCGTCAAGCGCCCGCCCGGCATTGTCCGTCTCGAAAGCGAGCGTGTTGCCGATCCAGGCCGCATCGTCGACGGCGGCGGCGAAACCCGCCGCCTGGATCGCGTCATTGAGGCCGCGGATCGCGCCGGACAGGTAGGCGATGCTCGAGCGCGAGCGCGAGAACGGCACGCGCGCGGCGCGCACCGAGGCGAGCCCGTCGCCCAGCAGCGGGGCGACCATCTGGTCGCGGACGAGTTCCAGCGAGGTCATCAGCGCGTTGAAGACATGACCGGCCGCCTCCTTGTGGGTCACGGCGAGTGCGTTTCCGGGCCCGGCCGAGAGCAGCAGCGCCGTCTGTCCGGACGGCTCGGCGAAGGTCCTGGCGACCTCGGCCGTCGTCGCCGTCATCCGCACGGCCAGCGCGCGGGCATAGGCGCAGCGATAGGCACCCTCCTCGCCCGTCTCGCCCAGCAGCACGTCGCCATCGCCGTCAAAGGCGGCCCATTCCAGCGCCGTCAGCCCCTGCAGCGCGACGCTCTTGCCGCGCAGGCTTTGCGCGTCCAGCGCGCTTTCCTCGCGCGCCGCGATCAGCCGCGTCACCTGGCGGCGCACGACACCGCGCCCGTCGGGGATGAAGGCAAGCCGCTCCAGCCGGTTGTCGTCGGCCAGCGCACCGGCGCGCAGCACGGCAAGATGCGCCTGCGCCGCCACCGCCGCGCGGAAGGCCTCGGCGAAGCCGTCGCGCGCGCCGCCCTCGCAGGCTGTGTCGATTTCAGTGCCGAGCAGTTGCAGGCGCGCGCCAAGCGCCGCCGTCGCCGGAGCCGCATAACCCTCGACCAGCGCCGGCACGAAGCGCGCGTAGTCGGGGCCCGCCGTGTCCTGTGCATGCGCGCCGGCAAAGGGAACGGCCATGGCAAGGCCGAGCGCCAGCGCGGCGGACAGCCGCCGCCGGACCCGGTGATGTCGTTCTCTCATGCCTTCTCCTTCGGCCCCGCCAGCGCCCCTTGCGGCCATTGGCCTATAGCGACTTGAGGAAGCGGACCAACGCCTCCCGGTCCTTTTTCTCCAGTCCCGCATAGCCGTCACGCGCCGCCTGTGCTTCGCCGCCATGCCAGAGGATCGCCTCCTCCAGCGTGCGGGCACGGCCGTCATGCAGGTAGGTCTCGCGCCCCGACACAAGCTCGGTCAGGCCGATGCCCCAGAGCGGCGGCGTGCGCCATTCGCGCCCCGTCGCCGTGCCCGCCGGCCGGTTGTCCGCCAGTCCCTCGCCCATGTCGTGCAGCAGCAGGTCCGAATAGGGCCAGATCAGCTGGAACCGGTGCGCCTCGATGTCCGCCTTGCGCGAGGTCACGAATTTCGGCCGGTGGCAGGCGGCGCATTGCAGCGCCTGGAACAGCTCCTTGCCGGCCAGAACCTGCGGGTCGTCGATACCGCTTCGGCGCGGCACGGCGAGATTGCGGCTGTAGAAATCGACCAGTTCCATCACCGGATCGGGCGCTTCCGTCTCGCCGAGATTTGCCTGCTCGCCGCTGGGCATGGCCCGGCACGCGGCCTGCGCCTGCGTGCATTCGCCGAACGGGTCGGGCTTGTCGGGCGAGGAAATGCCGATATCGCCGGAAAAGGCGCCGGCCGACTGGGCCCGGACCGTTGGCGCCGACGCCTTCCAGCCGAAGCGGCCGAGCACGGTTTCACCGCTCGCCTCGTCGCGAACGAGGCTGGCGCGGCCCGAGATGCCGTCGCCGTCTGCATCGTCCGGATCGGCGCCGGCCAGAATATCCCCGGGATGGATCGCCTCGACGAGGCCAAGGCCGATCATCGGCGGGGCGACGCGCGGCGACACCATGACAGTGTCCGCCATCGGACCGTAGCCGAGATCGCTCATGCGGTAGTCCGGCACCCGCAGCGACACCTGCGTGCCGTCGCCGAGCGCGACTGTCTTCTCCTCGTAGCGCACCTCCAGCCGGCCTTCGGCGGCCAGCCCCGGCACCGCGAAGGTCTGGAACTGGGTGCCGTAGGTCGGTTCGGGCAGCACCAGCGCCACACCGCTGGCCAGCAGGGCGCGCTCGTCCTCGCTTGCCGGCGGCACCGACAGGCGCAGGAACAGCGCCACCGCATCCTCGCCCGGAAGCGGCGGGTGGCCGCGTCCGTCGCGCAGGTGGCAGCCCTGGCAGGAGCGGGCGTTGTAGAGCGGGCCGAGCCCGTCGGAGGCCTTGGTCGAGGCGGGCGAGGACACCCAGAACTTCTCGAACAGCCCGTTGCCCAGCGCGAAACGCTGCTGGTCCTCGAAGGAGAGGTTGGCGGACGGGAAGGAAAAGGCGGTGCTGGCAATGCGCTTGGCATGCGTCGCCGCGCCCGCGCTCATCGCCTCGAACGGCTCGGGCGCGGAGAAATCAGTCGCCGGGGCCGTGACGCGGGCAACCCGGCCCCGGTCGCGGGGGCTGAGGTCGTCGCGGTGGGCAAGCGGTCCCTCGCCGGCCAGGACAGGGGCGGCGGAGAGCGCCGCCACAAGGCATGCGGCGACGGCTTTTGCTATCTTCTGCATGAAGTTTCGCTTGAGACTTGCGGGCGCCCTCCGGTCCCGCGCGTGAAGTCTGGCCGCGGCGGGGCCTCGTCCCCCGCCACGGCCGGTTTCGTTCTTACTGGAACACGGCGTTCGGATTGTCGAGGCTGTCGGAGCCCTCGAAGGCGATCTGGTCGAGACCAAGTGTCGCAACCACCCGCTCGATCGAACGGGTCTGGTCGACAAGCGCGTCGACGGCGGCCTGCACCACCGCGTTGCCCTCCTCGTTGCCTTCGCCGATCATCTGGTCGTAGGCCTCGACGGTCTCGGCGCGCGCGCGCATCGCCTCGAAGGCGGCCAGCGTCGCGTCGAGCTTGGCGGTCACCTCGTCGGCGAGCGCCTGGTCCTTTTCGGCGACCAGGTCCTTCAGCGCCGCGCCCTTGGCCGAACCGCCGCCGAAGCCCTCATAGGCGCCGAACCAGACGTTGCGGATGCCGTTGACGTCGTCGAGATGCGACATGTGGGTGTTGTCGGAGAAGCAGTCATGCTCCTCTTCCGGATCGTGCAGCATCAGGCCGAGCTTGATGCGCTCGCCGGCAAGCTCGCCATAGGAGAGCGAGCCCATGCCGGTGAGGATCGTGGCGAGGCCGCCGGCTTCGCCCTTCCCGGCCAGCTCGGCGCGGGCGCCGCCGCCCTCTTTCCAGGCATCCGCCATCTCGGTGAGGTCGGAGATCAGCAGCTCGGTCGCCGCCTTCAGATAGGCGACGCGGCGCTCGCAATTGCCGCCGGTGCAGTTGGCGGTGTCGAAGTCGGTTGCCGGGCGTGTGCCGGCGCCCTTGCCGGTGCCGTTCAGGTCCTGGCCCCATAGCAGGAACTCGACCGCATGGTAACCGGTCGCCACATTGGCCTCGATCTCGCCGGCTTCCTGCAGTTCCCCGGCCAGCAGCTCCGGGGTGATCTCGGTCGCGTCGATCTCGCGCCCGCCGACCGAAAGTTTCGGATTGGCGATCACGTTGGCGGTGTAGAACGGGTTCTCGGGGTTGTCGGCGCCATAGCCGGCATCGACATAATCGATCAGGCCCTCGTCCAGCGGCCAGGCGTTCACCTTGCCTTCCCAGTCGTCGACGATGGCATTGCCGAAGCGGTAGACCTCGGTCTGCTGGTAGGGCCGGCGCGCCGCGATCCAGGCCTGGCGCGCGGCCGCCAGCGTCTCGTCGGTCGGCTTGGCGGCGAGCGCATCGACGGCGGCGGACAGGTTGCGCGCGGCGGCAAGCGAATCGGCATAGGCCGCCTCGGCGATATCGCCATAGGTCTTGACGACAGCGCCGCCCTCGACGGCCCCTGCGTGGGTGGCGGGCATCAGTGCGATACCGGCGAGCGTTGCCAGCAGAAGGGTCTTGTTCATCGGTGTCAGTCCTCGTTCGAAGTGTGTGAAAGGCTCAAGGATCAGGTCCCTAGTGGCCCGTGGCCCTAGTGACGCGTGGCAGATGCCTCGTGGGTGGCAAGCCGTTGACCGTGCGGACAGGCAAGGCAGGGGTTGTCGGGGAGCACCAGGTCGAGCCGGCGCAGCGTGTCGGCGAAATTGGCGGCCGCCTCCAGCGTGAAGGGCAGTCCTCCCGAGATCACCAGTTCCTCCGCGATGTTGGTCGCGGCCTCGCGATCGCCGCGCTGCCAGGCGGCAACCAGCGCAACCGCCAGGCACTCGTGGGCGCAGCGATGCGGGCAGTCATAGGGCAGGATCGACAGGCCGCATTTGGCCCAGCCGTTCAGAGCGCGGGCAAAGGCGGAAAGCCCCGATACGGCGTGGCGCGCGCGGGTCACGCCAAGCCGCCCGGCATAAAGGGTCCAGGCCATTTCCCAGCATTCGATGCTGCCCGACTGGTATCCGGCAAGCCAGCGCCGCAGCCCCTCGACGACAAGGGTCTCGGCCTCCGCGCCCCGCGCCGGAGCATCGAGGCGGGTTTGGTCAGTTCCGGTCACGTCAACCTCCAATCGACAGGGGTCAAGGTCCCGTCATCAAAGGGAAGGCCAGTGCGGCCACGGCCGAACTAACTCTAATCGGAGTTTGATAGTCAAGTTATTATTCCAATAAAATCAATATATTAGAACTACTCTAAACTGGACTCAGAGGGTCATATTTCTGAATTTTCAGGGGTTTGCATCATGCGGCCGGCCAAGGGCAGCACCCGGCGCGACCGCCCGATGCGGCGCACCGAAGCGCCGTGCGCGCGGGTCAGCCGCCTGTTGCGCCGGCAGCCAGGGGCAGTGTCTGCACACCGGACGGGGCAGCGCCTGCAAGCAGTGCCTGCCGGGTTTGCTCCAGCGCACCGGCGGCAGGCGCGGGGGCTGCAAGCATCAGCTTCAGCAGGTCGCCGGCCGGAACCGGCCGGGAAAAGAGGAAGCCCTGGATCGTGCGGCATCCGGCCGCCTGCAGAAAGACGAGCTGCTCGTCGGTCTCCACGCCCTCGGCGAGCACCGGGGTTCCGAGCGACTGGCCCAGCATCAGCACGGAATGGACGATGGCGCGCGCCTCCTCGGAGGTGGCGAGGTCGGAGGTGAAGCCCCGGTCGAGCTTGATCCTGTCGAACGGATAGACCCTGAGGCTCGCCAGCGCCGAGTAGCCGGCGCCGAAATCGTCCAGCGCGATCGACACGCCAAGACCCTGGATCCGGCGGAGCACGGCAAGGCTCAGGTCGAGGTCCGCCATGAAGGAGGATTCCGTCACCTCGACCTCAAGGCGGGCGGGATCGAGACCCGTCTCCTTGAGGATATCGGCGATCCGCTCGGCAAGGTTGCGCTGGCGCAACTGGACAGCGGAAATATTGACCGCGACCTTGATCGGCTGCGACCAGGAGGCTGCCTGCCGGCAGGCCTGCTGCAGCACCCAGTCGCCGATGGGAATGATCTGCCCGTTCTCCTCGGCAATCGGGATGAAAACCGCCGGGGAGACCGCGCCATGCTGGGGATGGATCCAGCGCAGCAGCGCCTCGGCGCCGGAAAAGACCCCGGTCTCCAGATCCATCTGCGGCTGGAAGAAAAGCGTGAACTCGTTGCGTTCCACGGCGCCGCGCAGGGAGAGCGACAGTTCCCGGCGCCGGCGCTCGGCCTGGTCCATGATGCTGTCGCAGAACTGGGTGCGCTCGAGCGTGTCGAGCTTGGCGCGGGCCAGCGCCATGCCGGCATTGGCCAGCAGGTCGGAAACCGACAGTCCGTGTTCGGGGTAAAGCGCCACGCCGATGCCGGCGGAGCACGACAGCACGGTTCCCGAGGCGCGCACGGGAGAGCGGAACAGCCCGTCGAGCCTGTCGAGGAACGGCTGCAGGTCGGTGTTGCCGTCGAGCCGCTTGATCAGCGCGAATTCGTCGCCACCGGTGCGCATCGCCGCCTCGCCGGGTTCCAGCCCCTTGAGGACGCGCGCGCCCAGCGCCTGAAGGAAGGCATCGCCGGCCGTGTGGCCGCGCAGGTCGTTGATCGCCTGGAAGTCGTCAAGGTCGACCAGGACGAGGCAGAGCCGGGCATCGTTGGCATCCGCCCAGATGCAGCCGTCCTCGAGTTCGCGGTTGAACAGGGACCTGTTGCCCAGATCGGTCAGCGGATCGTATTCGGCGATCCGCAGGAGATCGGCATCGGCAAGGGCGCGGGTGCGGTGGTCGATCAGGGCGGTGACGACGCCCATGCCGATCACCATGGTGCCGACACCGGCGACGGAAAGGGCGAGCGCCCACAGCTGGTCAGTTGCGGGCGTCAGCACCGGGCGCAGCGGCGTCACGTCCAGCGCCGCCATGCCGGTGAAATGCAGGACGACGATGCCGATGACAAAGGCGGTCTTGGCGGCGTATCGGCACCAGACCGTGACCGGCCGCATCGAGCGGTTGATGGCGAGCATGCCGAACAGCACGCTGCCGATCACCGAGGCGACGACGAAGTTCTGGTTCCAGCTGATCAGGCCGTCGACATGATATCCGGCCATGCCGAGATAATGCATGCCGGCAATGGCCAGGCCGATCGCCGCGCCGCCGGCCTCCGGGGCCAGGCGAAACCAGCCGCTGATGGCAAGGCCGAACCCCGCTGTGGTTCCGGCGATGGCCAGGAACAGCGACAGGATGGTCAGGGTCGGATCGAAATAGACCTCCGCCTGGGTCCGGTAGGCGAGCATGGCGACGAAATGGGTGCACCAGACCGAGGATCCCGCGGCCATGCCGTTGAGGAACAGCCAGCCGGCACGTGTTGCGCCGCGCGTGTCGCGGGCGCGCTGGAACAACCGGAAGCTGATCCATGCGCCGAGCACGCAGATTGCGGCGGCAAGCACAACCAGCACCGGATTGTGATCTATTGCTATGCAGGCGATGACGTCGAGCAAGACAGGTCAACCTCGGCAGTCATGCAACCATCCTTCGACGAATCGCACGAGTGTTAGCGATCGGACCGCGCAGAACGTGGAAGGGCACTGGCGAAGCAACGCCTCTTGCGGGTTATTGCATGCTGCACCAAAGAATTTAACGTTTTGCTATCGGTTGTTTCGCAATTGCGAATTTCTACGGGAAACCCGCCTCAATATCCTCGCCAGGGCCTCTCTGTCGTCCGCCTCCAGACCGTCCAGCAGGCGATCTTCGGCCTCCCCGATCATCGGCCGCAGCTTGAGAAACCGCTCGCGGCCGGTGGCTGAAAGCCGATAGGCGACCCTTCGCCGGTCCCCGGCGACCGTGACCTGTTCGAGCGTGCCCGACGCGGTCAGCGGCTTCAGCGCGGTCGTCAGCACCGATGGCGCGCAGGACATCGCAGCGGCGACGTCGCCATGGGTGATGCCGTCATTTCGGTCGACAAGCTCCAGCACCATGAATTGCAGCGGCGTCAGCGCCTCGCCGGCAAAGACGTCCGCGAAGACCTGCTGGCCGCGCAGGAACGCGTGGCGCAGGAGATGGCCGACAAGATCGTTGAGGCAGCCGTAGTCGAGGTCCTCGCGCAGCCGCTCCGCGGCCTCGCCGCCGCCATCCGGCCCCGCCTCCTTCCGCCCTTCCACGGTCAGGGCACCGGAACGATCGGCGGGCGGGCGTTGAGCGCCTCCACGTCGAAGCCGGCGAGACGCTTGTAGAGCGAGGCCGTCTCCACCAGTTCCTCGCGCGACAGCACGTCGTCGATATCGGCAAAGCCCTGCGGCGCCCTCTCCTCGACCACGTCGAGCACCTTGTCGGGACCGTCGGCGCGATTGGCCAGCACGATGGCCGCCGTCGCCGGGCGCCGTTCCGCCTCATAGGCCGCGAGCGCGTCCGGCACGGCTCCCCGCGCATGGATCTCGCGGGTCAGCACCCTTGCATCGAGGATCGCCTGGCTCGCCCCGTTGGAGCCGATCGGATACATCGGATGGGCGGCATCGCCCATCAGCGTCATGCGGCCATGGGTCCAGCGCGGCAGCGGGTCGCGGTCGACCATCGGATACTCGAAAATGTGTTCGGCGTCCCGGATCACGGCCGGAATGTCGAGCCAGTCGAAGTTCCAGGTCTTGAAGTGCGGCAGGAAGTCGTCCGGGTTGCCCGGCCGGTTCCAGTCCTCGCGCCGCCAGGCATGGTCTTCCGGCATCCTCAGGTCGGCGATCCAGTTGATCACGGCGCCCGGGCTGCCGTCGTCCAGCTCGATGTCCTCGATCGGGTAGCAGACGAACTTGCGCGGCTTGCAGCCGGTCATCGCCATCGAGCGGCCGGTGAGGAAGCGCGGCCCGCGCGTCACGCCGCGCCACATGACGATGCCGCCCCACACCGGCAGCCCCTCTTGCGGGTAAAGCGTGGCCCGCGCCGAGGAATGGATGCCGTCGGCGGCAACAAAGGTCGAACCTGCGACCGTGCCGGCGCCGGCGCCCGTCTCGCGGTCGACGAGATCGATCTCGACGCCGTCATCCGTCTCGCGCCAGGCGGTGACGGCACGGCCGCAGGTGATCGCATCGGGGCCGAGACGCTCGCGCACCGCGTCGAGCAGCAGCATCTGCAGCTTGCCGCGATGGATGGAGAATTGCGGCCAGGCATAGCCGGCGGTCAGGCCGCGCGGCTCCGTCCAGACCGGCTGGCCGTGGCTGGAGAAATAGGCGACCTCCCGCGTCCTCAGACCGATCGCGTCGAGCCCGGCAAGCAGACCCAGCTCGTCGAGCTCGCGCACCGCGTGCGGCTGCAGGTTGATGCCGACGCCGAGCGGACGGATTTCCCGGACCGCCTCGAAGACGCGCACCGGCACGCCGATGCGGTGCAGGCTGAGGGCAAGGGTCAGGCCGGCAATGCCGGCGCCGGCAACGAGTACGGTCATGGCCTGGTATCTCCTTCGTCCGGCCTGCCATCGGCCGGCATGGCTCCGCCGTCGTCCGGCGAGGACGCGCCGGACCGGTGCCGAGCCGGAAATGTCGTTAGGATCGTTGCGGGTCGCGCCGGGAACCGGGCCGGCGCGACCGGGATTTGCCTGTTGCGGATTACTCGCCGGCGTATTTGGCGATCAGCGCCTTGGCGTCCTCGACCATCGCCGTGCCGTCATAGCCCTTGGCCGAGACTTCCGCGATCCACGCCTCGACGACCGGCTCGGCCGCCTGCTTCCAGCGGTCGACCTCGGCCTCCGGCAGCTTGCGGATCGTGTTGCCGGCCTTCTCCGCCGCCTTGATGCCCGGCAGGTCGCCCTCGTCCATGACGCGGCCGACCCATTTCGACATCTCGCGGCCGGAATTGGCGTCGATCACCTTTTTCAGGTCATCCGGCAGGCTGTCGTATTTCGCCTTGTTCATGGCGAAGACGAAGGTCGCTGTGTAAAGCCCGCGCGTGCCCTCGAAATCCGTGTGGCTGCCGACGAGTTCCGACACTTTCAGCGGCGTCGTCACCTCCCAGGGCACCACCGTGCCGTCGATGACGCCCTTGGAGAGTGCCTCCGGCATCGCCGGCACCGGCATGCCGACCGGCGTCGCGCCGAGCGCGCCGAGCAGCGCGTTGGTCTGGCGCGTCGGACCGCGCAGCTTCAGGCCCTGCATGTCCTCGAGCCTGGCAACGCCGTCGCCCTTGACATGCAGCAGGCCGGGCCCGTGCACATGCACGGCGATCGGCTTGACGTCCTTGAACTCGTCCGTGAGATACTTCTCGTAGAAGTCCCAGAAAGCCTGGCTGGTCGGTTCGGCCTTGGCCGCCATGAAGGGCAGCTCGAAGGCTTCGGTGCCGGGGAAGCGGCCAGGCGTGTAACCCGGCAGCGTCCAGACAATGTCGACGACGCCGTCCTTGGCCTGGTCGTAGAGCGAGGGCGGCGTGCCGCCGAGCTGCATCGCCGGATAGACCTCGACCTTGATGCGGCCGCCGCTGTCGGCCATCACCTTCTCCGCCCAGGGCGTGATGAAATTCTTCGGCACCGGCGCGGGCGCCGGCAGGAAGTGGTGGACGCGCAGCGTCACCTCCTGGGCAAGCGCCGGAGCGATGCCGGCACAGGCAAGCGCCGTCGCGGCGACGGCAAGCGTTTTCAGTCGAAGCATGTGATCCTCCCAGATATCGTCTTGCGCCCGCGGTGCGGCCGCGACAGTGTCTCCCGGCAATTCCCTCGTCCAACCGGATCGCGACAGCGGCCGACCGGGCCGACCGGGCGCCGCGCTATCGCATGCGGTCGTGCGCGAGCGCACATTGCGTGCGGCCGCGCGATCCCGCAACCCGCCAGCCGCCGTTTCTCCTCCCGGCGGTCCATGCGGACAGGCTCGATCAAGTTCGTTTATAATGTAAACGATTATGCCGGCGAAAGCGCCCGGAATCAAGGCACTGCTTCTGCTACCGTTCGGTTACGAAGATCGGCTACAATGAATATCTCGGCGCCATATTGATCGTGGTGTGGATGAAGAACACATTTTGAAATCGCGGATCCGCGTGCGATATATGGAAATCATATTGACGTTCGTTACGTGATCTCATCGCCGTGAGGGAGTGACGCATGAATTTCAAACGCGTGGTTATCCTTCCGACACGTTCCAAGCTGGCATTCGGGCATATCGAAATGCCGAACGGGGATGACGTGCTCGTCCTCAACGAGAGCGTTCACACCAACGCCCTGAAAATTGCTGACCAGAAATTAAAGAAAACCTTGAAGGCCAATAAATTGAGGACCAATCGTGGCGGAGCCGGAAAAGCCGCTTGAAGGCACGACGACAGGCAACGACTACAACAGCGTATTTGAAAAACTGGTCGATGAAGCCGACGGCAGTGATGCCACGCTGGTCGGGCTGGTTGCATATGGCTTCTACAAGATCAGCAAGCGTGACTGGGCGATGCAGATCCGCGATGAGGCGGGACGCAAACCGACCAGCGAAGAGCTTCATGCGTTCGCCAGAAGCCAGACGGATACCGTTCTGGACGGATACCGCTCCCAAGCCGACAATATCGTCGCGACATATGCCAATTCGGTTCTCAAAACCCAGGAGCCGGTTGTCTACAAGAAGGCACTGGAAGGCAGCTTCATGCGCTCCTTCTGGCCTTCGTTCTGGGCTTCGGTCACCTTCGCGGTGGTGCTCGTGATGTTGGGCATCGTCCTTGCGTGGCAGGGTGTGAGCCTTCCGATCAAATTCGGAACCTGATCGCCCGGCCTGCCGGTCGCGGGCGCCGCCGCCCGAACCGGATCCGCGCTCAGAACCGCGAGACCATCCGGTAGCCCGGCGGATGCAGCATGCGGACATGGGTGATCGCCTGGTCGAGCAGCCAGGTGGTCCGTTCGAAGACGAAGAGCGGCGTGCCGCGCTCCAGTCCGAGAAGCGCCGCTTCCTCGGCATTTGCCGCCGTGGCGCTGAGGCCGATCTCCATTTCCGAGAAGGGCGCGTTCTTGACCAGCCACTCGTTCGGGCTCAGCACCGCGAAACTTTCCTCCGCGATCTCGGGCACGGCGGCGACATGAATCCAGCGATCCTCGAACTGCCAGGGCCGGTTGTCGGCGAAATGCAGGCAGCGCACATGCAGCATTTCCGCATCCGCCGGAAGGTCGAGCCGCGCCCGTACCGGCTCGGGCGCCTCAATGCGCTTGCGGCTGAGGATGGAGAAGCGGTACTGGGCGCCGCGCGCCTCCACCTCGACGCGCACCACCGGGATTTCCAGCCGCGCCTCGCGCAAGGGATGCTCGGCGATGCGCGTGCCGGCGCGGCGCTTGCGCTCGATGATGCCGATCTCGGCCAGTTCCCTGAGCGCCCGGTTGACGGTGACGCGGGCGCAGCCGAACTCGCGCGCCAGGTCCTCCTCGCCGGGGATCAGTTCTCCCGGCAACCACACCCTGGCGTGGATGCGCTTGAGGATCTCCGCCTTGATGGTGCGGAAGGAGATCGGCACGCGAGGCGCCGCGAGCGCAGCCGCCGCGCTGTCCTCCGAGCCGGTCGGCGCCCGCGTCAAAGGCTCCGCCTCAGGCTCTTCATGGCGCGGCGATAGCCCGCCTCGATCTCGTCGCGGGCGACGTGGCGGCCGTTCCGCACCAGATGGCGGCCGGCCGACCAGACGTCGGCGACCAGCCGGTCGTCGCCGGCGAAGATCCAGGCGTCGAGCAGCGTGTCGCCGGCAAGCCCCTCCAGATGCAGCGCACCGGCATCGAGCGCGACGAGATCGGCGAAGGCGCCGGGGCGGATGACGCCGCTGTCGCGGCCGAGCGCCCTTGCACCGCCGGCGAGCGCCTCGTCATAGAGCCTCCGCCCGCAGGAGCGGTCCGGCGTTGCCAGCACGGCGCGATGCCGGTCGCGCAGGCGCTGCGAATATTCGAGCGTCCTGAGCTCTTCCGATAGCGCGATGCGGATGTTGGAATCCGAGCCGATTCCAAGCGTTCCGCCCTCCGCGAGGTAGTTCGCCCCGTCGAAGATGCCGTCGCCGAGGCTCGATTCGGTGATCGGGCAAAGGCCCGCCACCGCGCCGCTTTTCGCGATCAGCCCGCGTTCGGCCTCCGTCAGGTGGGTGCAGTGAATGAGGCACCAGCGGGCATCGACCGCGTGGTTGTCGAACAGCCATTCGACCGGGCGCCGGCCATAGGCGGCGAGCACTTCCTCGATCTCGCCGGTCTGCTCGGCGATATGCATGTGCAAGGGCGCGTCCGGGCGCAAGGCCGCGACACGGGCAAGATCCTCGGCCGGCACGGCGCGCAGCGAATGCGGCGCGATCCCGAGCCGCGCATCGGCGGCAAGACCGGCAACGGCATCCTCGGCCCCCTCAATGAGGCGGGCGAAGCCGTCGAGATCGGAACCGAAGCGCTTCTGGCCGCCGGCAAGCGGCCGCCGGTCGAGCCCGCCGGTCGTGTAGTAGACCGGCAGAAGCGTCAGTCCGATGCCCGAGCGCCTGGCCGCGCCGGCAATCCGGCGCGACAGTTCGGCCGGGTCGGCATAGGGCGTTCCGTCGGCCTGGTTGTGCACGTAGTGAAATTCCGCAGAGGCCGCATAGCCCGCCTCCAGCATCTCCATCTGCACGAAGGCGGCGACGTCCTCGATCGTCTCCGGCGTGAAGGCATCGAGGAAGCGGTACATGATCTCGCGCCATGTCCAGAACGTGTCATGCGCACCCGGACCGCGCCTTTCGCTCAGACCCGCCATCGCCCGCTGGAAGGCGTGGCTGTGCAGGTTCGAGGCGGCGGGAAGCAGGATCGAGACAGTCCGGTCGGCGGCCGCCGCCTCCCGGCCAACCCCTTGGGAAACCGTGCCGATCCGCCCGTCCGCATCGACCTCGACGCTGACCTTTTCCGCCCACTTTCCGGCCACCAGGGCCGTCTCCGCCCAAATCCTCATGCGTCCGCCTCATTTTTGCGATTGACAATTATGTACATACATATCGTAATTAAACAAACACATATTCCGACATTTTTCGGAACCTTCGCACCATTGCCAAGCCTTGGGAGGGGCCATGCCCGGAGCAACAACCGGCACCGACCGCGCCAGCCTGCCCGGACCCGCGTCCGGCATGCAGCCGCCGATCGTGCTCGTCGACATCCGGCTTGCAACCATGCGCGCCGGCGAGGCGGAATACGGCCTTGTCGGGAACGCGGCGCTCGCCATCGGCGCCGACGGGCGCATCGTCCATGCAGGGCCGGCCGACACGCTTCCCGCCGCCTGCGCCGGCTGGCCGAAGCGCGCGCTCGGCGGCCGGCTCGTCACGCCCGGCCTGATCGACTGCCACACCCATATCGTCCATGGCGGCAACCGCGCCAACGAGTTTGAGCTGCGCCTGAAGGGCGCAAGCTACGAACAGGTGGCCCGCGCCGGCGGCGGCATCGTCTCCACCGTCACGGCGACCCGCGCGGCCGGCGAGGACGATCTCGTCGCCTCCGCCCTGCCCCGGCTCGACGCGCTCATCAGGGAAGGCGTCACCACCATCGAGATCAAGTCCGGCTACGGGCTGACGATCGCCGACGAGATCAGGATGCTTTCCGCTGCCCGCCGGCTGGGGCGAGAACGCAATGTCAGCGTCGTCACCTCCTGGCTTGCCGCCCACGCGGTGCCGGCCGAATACAAGGACCGTTCGCAGGCCTATCTCGACGAGGTGGCGTTGCCGGGCCTCGCGGCGGCACACGCGGCCGGGCTTGTCGACGCGGTCGACGGGTTCTGCGAAGGCATCGCCTTCTCGCCCCAGGAAATGGCGCAAGTCTTCGACAGGGCGAAGGCGCTCGGCCTGCCGGTCAAGCTGCACGCCGAGCAGCTCTCCGATCTGGGCGGGGCCAAGCTTGCCGCACAATACGGCGCGCTGTCGGCCGATCACCTGGAATATCTCGGCCAGGACGGGGTCGACGCGATGGCCGCCGCCGGCACCGTCGCCGTGCTGCTGCCCGGCGCCTTCTACACCTTGCGCGAGACCCAGGCCCCTCCGGTCGCCGCCCTGCGCGCCGCCGGCGTGCCGATCGCGCTCGCCACCGACTGCAATCCCGGCTCCTCGCCGATGACCTCGCTGCTGCTCACCCTGAACATGGGGGCGACCCTCTTCCGCCTGACGCCGGAGGAATGCCTTGCCGGCGTCACCCGCGAGGCGGCGCGCGCCCTCGGCCTTGCCGCCGATCTCGGCACGCTGGAGGAAGGCAAGATCGCCGACCTTGCCGTGTGGGACGTCGGCACGCCGGCCGAACTCACCTATCGCATCGGCTTCAACCCGCTCTTCGAGCGCATTTCACCAAAAAGCACTCCGGGAACCGCGCAATGAGCCTTCTCACCCTCACGCCGGGCGACGTGACGCTCGCCGATCTCGAACGCGTCTATCGCGAGGAACTGGCCGTCAGCATCGACCGCGCCGCGAAGCCCGCCATCGACGCGGCCGCTGCCCGGGTGGCGGAGGCGGCGCGCGGCGAGGAGGCCGTCTACGGCGTCAACACCGGCTTCGGCAAGCTCGCCAGTGTCAAGATCGCACCGGGCGACACGGCAACGCTGCAGCGCAACCTCATCCTCTCCCATTGCTGCGGCGTCGGCGAGGCGCTCGACAGGGCCACCACGCGGCTGATGATGGCGCTGAAGCTCCTGTCGCTCGGGCGCGGCGCGTCCGGCGTGCGCTTCGAGGTGATGGAGCTGATCGAGGCGTGTCTGGCGCGCGGCGTCACGCCGGTCGTCCCGGCGCAAGGGTCGGTCGGGGCCTCCGGCGATCTCGCGCCGCTCGCCCATATGACCGCCGTCCTGATCGGCGCGGGCGAGGCGGAGTTCGGCGGCACCCGCATGCCCGGGGCCGAGGCGCTCGCCAAGGCCGGGCTCGCACCCGTCGTGCTCGGGCCCAAGGAAGGCCTCGGCCTGATCAACGGCACCCAGTTCTCCACCGCCTGCGCCCTTGTCGGGCTATTCACCGCCTGGCGGCTCGCCGAGGCGACGCTGGTCACCGCGAGCCTTTCGACCGACGCGATCATGGGCTCGACCGCCCCCCTTCTGGCCGAGATCCACGCGCTGCGCGGCCATCGCGGCCAGATCGAGGTGGCGAGCGCCATGCGCGCGCTGATGGAGGGATCGCAGATCCGCGAGAGCCACCGCACCGGCGACAGCCGCGTGCAGGACCCCTATTGCATCCGCTGCCAGCCCCAGGTGGCCGGCGCCTGCGTCGATCTTCTGCGCATGGCCGGGCGCACGCTCGAGATCGAGGCGAATGCGGCGACCGACAATCCGCTGGTGCTGATCGACGAGGGGCGCATCGTCTCGGGCGGCAATTTCCACGCCGAGCCGGTCGCCTTTGCCGCCGACCAGATCGCGCTTGCCATCGCCGAACTCGGCGCCATCGCCCAGCGCCGGGTGGCGCTGATGGTCGACCCGACGCTCTCCTTCGACCTGCCGCCCTTCCTTGCCCGCGATCCCGGGCTCAATTCCGGCATGATGATCGCCGAGGTGACGACGGCGGCCTTGATGAGCGAGAACAAGCATCTCGCTCATCCCTGCTCGACCGATTCCACCCCCACCAGCGCCAACCAGGAAGACCATGTCTCCATGGCCGCCCATGGCGCGCGGCGGCTTGTCCGGATGAACGCCAATCTCGCCGTCATTCTGGGCGTCGAGCTGCTCTGCGCGGCAGAGGGCATCGAGCACCGCGCCCCGCTGGCGACGAGCGCTCCGCTCGCGGCCGTCATCGCCCGGCTGCGCGACCATGTTGCAGCACTTGAGGTCGACCGCTACATGGCGCCCGACCTGGAACGTGCGGCCCGCCTCGTCACCAGCCGCGAGCTGGTCGCTGCCGCCAGCGCGGAGAACCTGATCACGCTGGGAGAGGCCGCATGACCATGACCCCAGCCATGCCTCCCGTCGAGATCCGGCAGGGCACGAGCCCTCTCATCCTCGGCCTGCCGCATACGGGCACGCATGTGCCCGAGGCGATCGCCGCCCGGCTGAACGCACGCGGGCGCGAGCTTGCCGACACCGACTGGCACATCCACACGCTCTATGACGGGCTCCTGGACGATGCGACGACGGTGCGCGCCACCTTCCATCGCTACGTCATCGACGCCAACAGGGACCCCGCCGGCGCGAGCCTCTATCCGGGGCAGAACACGACCGGGCTGGTGCCGGAGACCGATTTCGACGGCGAGCCGATCTGGAAGGACGGCGAGGCCCCGACGGCGGCGGATATCACGGCCCGGCGCGAGGCGTTCCACGCGCCCTATCACGCGGCGCTCACCGCGCAGATCGCGCGGGTGAAGGCGATCCACGGCGTGGCGATCCTCTACGATTGCCACTCGATCCGCTCGCATATCCCGTTTCTGTTTGCCGGCAAACTTCCGGATTTCAACATCGGCACCAGCGGCGGCGAGACCTGCCATCCGCTGATCCAGCAGGCGGCGGTCGATGTCTGCGGCGGGGCCCAGGGCTATTCCAGCGTCCTCAACGGCCGCTTCAAGGGCGGCTGGACCACCCGCCACTACGGCCGGCCAGCGGACAATGTCCACGCCATCCAGATGGAGCTCGCCCAGTCGACCCATCTTGCCAGCGAAACCGCGCCCTTTGCCTATGACGCGGCGAAGGCCGCCCCCTTGCGCGCCCATCTCAAGACCCTGCTCACCCGTCTGGAACGCCTCGCGCTCGACGGCAAGCTGACCGGGGAACCGGACCGATGAGCGCGGTCGTAGATAAATCCGTGACCGAAGCCCTATTGCAATGGACCACACTGCTCCTGTTGTTCCCGGTGACCTTTGTCTTGCTCCTTGTCACCGGAATCGCATTTGACGGCTGCACCAAATGCCCAATGGAGTCTAACGCGCAACGGATCTCGTTGGGGCTGCAAGTCGCGTCCTTCTGGCTGCTGCCCCTGGGTCTGGTAACAGCCACGATTGGCTACAAGCTCTACAAGCGAGGCCATGGCGATGCATCCCGAAGCTATCTGCTCATCTTCCTGGCGGCGACCGTCGCGTTCTTCGGCGGCTCAATTCTTGAAAGCATTGGGAGCAGTTTGCGGTGCGGAAAGGACTGCCTCCCGGCACACCCGCTCGCCCAGCCGCTAGGCACCCTTGGCTTGTCTCTCATGGCGCTGGCACCACTGCTCTTCGTTATCGCCTATGTCCTTCGCCACCGGAAATATGCCCTCCGCGACCGAAAATCGGTGAACCGATGACGGACAAACGATTGGATCCGGCCGTCCCGGCAATCACCCTGTTTTCGACAATCTTCGGGAGTTCCACATGACCAATCCCCGCCACAACAGCCGCACCGTGCGGGCCGCCACCGGCACCGGGATCACCGCCAAGTCCTGGCTGACCGAGGCTCCCTTGCGGATGCTGATGAACAATCTGGATCCGGACGTCGCCGAAAAGCCGCACGAGCTCGTCGTCTATGGCGGCATCGGCCGGGCGGCGCGCACCTGGGACGATTTCGACCGCATCGTCGCCACCTTGCGCGATCTGGAGGCGGACGAGACGCTGGTCGTCCAGTCGGGCAAGCCGGTCGGCGTCTTCCGCACCCACAAGGATGCGCCGCGGGTGCTGATCGCCAATTCGAACCTCGTCCCGCATTGGGCCAACTGGGACCATTTCAACACGCTCGATAAGGCCGGGCTGATGATGTACGGCCAGATGACCGCCGGCTCGTGGATCTATATCGGCAGCCAGGGCATCGTGCAGGGCACCTACGAAACCTTCGTCGAGGCCGGCCGGCAGCACTATGACGGCTCGCTCAAGGGCAAGTGGATCCTCACCGGCGGCCTCGGCGGCATGGGCGGCGCCCAGCCGCTCGCCGCGGTGATGGCCGGCGCCTGCTGCCTTGCGGTCGAGTGCAATCCGGACTCCATCGATTTCCGCCTGCGCACCCGCTATGTCGACGAGAAAGCGGAGACGCTCGACGAGGCGCTGGAGATGATCGAGCGCTGGACGAAGGCCGGCGAGGCCAAGTCCGTCGGCCTGCTCGGCAATGCCGCCGACATCTTCCCCGAACTGGTGCGGCGCGGGGTGAAGCCGGACATCGTCACCGACCAGACCTCGGCCCATGACCCGATCAACGGCTACCTGCCGAAGGGCTGGACCATGGCGGAGTGGGACGCCAAGCGCGAGAGCGATCCGAAGGCGGTGGAAAAGGCGGCGCGCGCCTCCATGCGCGAGCATGTGGCCGCCATGGTCGACTTCTGGAACATGGGCGTCCCGACGCTCGACTACGGCAACAACATCCGCCAGGTGGCGCTCGAGGAGGGGCTGGAAAACGCCTTCGCCTTCCCCGGTTTCGTGCCCGCCTATATCCGCCCGCTCTTTTGCCGCGGCGTCGGCCCGTTCCGCTGGGCGGCCCTTTCCGGCGATCCGGAGGACATCTACAAGACCGACGCCAAGGTGCGGGAGCTGCTGCCCGACAACACCAACCTGCATCGCTGGCTCGACATGGCGCGCGATCGCATCGCCTTTCAAGGGTTGCCGGCACGCATCTGCTGGGTGGGCCTGGGCGACCGCCACCGGCTCGGCCTCGCCTTCAACGAGATGGTCAGGAACGGCGAGTTGAAGGCACCGGTGGTGATCGGCCGCGATCATCTCGATTCCGGCTCCGTCGCCTCGCCGAACCGCGAGACGGAAGCGATGAAGGACGGGTCGGACGCGGTCTCCGACTGGCCGCTGCTCAACGCGCTGCTCAACTGCGCCTCCGGCGCCACCTGGGTCAGCCTGCATCATGGCGGCGGCGTCGGCATGGGCTTTTCCCAGCATTCGGGCATGGTGATCTGCTGCGACGGCAGCGAGGACGCCGACCGCCGCATCGAGCGGGTGCTGTGGAACGACCCGGCGACCGGCGTGATGCGTCACGCCGATGCCGGCTACGACATCGCGCTCGATTGCGCGAAGGAACACGGCCTGCGGCTGCCCGCGATCCTCGGTAACTGAGGACGGGCGGCCAAGGGCCGTTGCGGGGCGTGTCGCCCCATGGAAGACGTGAACGAAGACCAACCAGAGGATCGTGCACCATGAAAAGACGTGATTTCCTGAAGACCGCCGGTGTCGGCGCCGTTGCCACCGCCGCCGCCTCCACCCTTGCCGCCCCGGCCATCGCCCAGGACGTCAGGCGCTGGAAGATGGTCACCGCCTGGCCGAAGAACCTTCCCGGCCCGGGCGTCGCCGCCCAGATGCTGGCCGACCGCATCACCGCGCTGTCGGGCGGGCGCATCGAGGTGCAGCTCTTCGCCGCCGGCGAGCTGGTGCCGGGCAACGGCGTCTTCGATGCCGTCTCCGAAGGCACCGCCGAGCTCTACCACGCGGTTCCCGCCTATTGGGGCTCCAAGTCCAAGGGCATCCTCTTGTTCGGGTCGCAGCCCTTCGGCCTGCGCGCCGACGAGCAGTTCGGCTGGCTCGCCCATGGCGGCGGACAGGCGCTCTATGACGAGATGTACGGCCGCTTCGGCCTGAAGCCGTTCCTGTGCGGCAACTCGGGTCCGCAATGGGCCGGCTGGTTCCGCAACGACATCAACTCCGTCGACGACCTGAAGGGCCTGCGCTTCCGCACCACCGGGCTTGCCTCGGAGATGTGCGCCAAGCTCGGCATGGCCGTGCAGGCGATGGGCGGACGCGACATGTTCCAGGCGCTGCAGTCGGGCGCGCTCGACGCGGGCGAGTTCATCGGCCCCTGGTCGGATTCGGCCCTCGGCTTCTACCAGGTCGCCAAGAACTACTACTGGCCCGGCGTCGGCGAGCCCTCCTCGGCCGAGGAATGCTCGGTCAACAAGGCCGCCTACGACGCCCTGCCGGAAGACCTCCAGCAGGCCGTCAGCGTCGCCTGCTCGAGCCTCTACAACCCGGTGTGGACCGAGTACACGACCAAGCACGCGCTGGCGCTGGAAAAGCTGGTCGCCGAGCAGGGCGTGCAGGTCAAGAAGCTGCCCGACGAGGTGATCGTCGCCATGGGCAATGCCGCCGGCGAGGTTATCGGCGAGTTGCGCGAGAACGACGACGAGCTGGTGCGCCGCATCACCGAGAGCTTCCTTGCCTACCGCACCTCGGTATCGGCCTACATGACCTATGCGGATAACGGGCAGATGAATGCCCGCGCCATGGACTACAAGTACTAACAAGGTCATTGTTCACGAGGGACCGCGGACCGCCAACACGGCCCGCGGTCTCCCCGCCCCCGGTTCACGCCCCCGACCAAGAGGACCGCCCGTGCTCGACCGCCTCGCCGACAGGCTCGACCTCCTCAACCGCGCCGTCGGCGCCACGGTGCGCTGGCTGGCGCTCTTCATGGTGCTGCTGCAATTCGCCGTCGTCGTGCTGCGCTATGTCTACGGCATCAGCTTCATTTTCCTGAACGAGGGCGTGCTCTACATGCATGCCGCCCTGTTCATGCTCGGCGCCGGCTACACGCTGCTCGTCGACGGGCATGTGCGGGTCGACATCTTCTACGCCAAGGCCGCAAGGCGCGGGCGGGCCACCATCGATGCGGGCGGCGCGATCCTCTTCCTGCTGCCGTCGATGGCCATCCTCGCCTGGTGGTCCTGGCCGTCGGTCAGAAACGCCTGGGCTGTCATGGAAGGGGCGATCTCGGTGGGCGGCATTCCCGCCTCCTTCCTGCTGAAGTCGCTGATCCCCGCCTTCTGCCTGCTGCTCGCCATCCAGGGCCTCGCCTGCCTGTTGCGCGACCTCGCGCGCCTCGCCGCGCCCTCCCCCAATGACGGGACGCCCGCCTGATGCTGCCGCTCGACCTCCTGATGTTCGCCGCCCTGATCGCGGCGATCCTGATCGGCTATCCGGTCTCCTTCACGCTGGCCGGCATCGCCACGCTCTTCGCCTTCCTCGGCTGGGCGACCGGCCAGTTCGACATGAGCCTGCTCGGCGCGCTCGCGCAGCGCGTCTTCGGGCTGATGACCAATGACGTGCTGATCGCCATCCCGCTCTTCGTCTTCATGGGCGTGGTGCTCGAGAAAAGCCGCATCGCGGAGGACCTGCTGGAGACCGCCGGGCGCCTGTTCGGCACGCTGCGCGGCGGGCTCGGCATCTCCGTCGTGCTGGTCGGGGCGCTGCTGGCCGCATCGACCGGCATCGTCGGCGCGACAGTGGTCGCGATGGGCCTGATCGCGCTGCCGACCATGCTGAGGAACGGCTACGACCCGAAGCTTGCCTCCGGCATCGTCTGCACCTCGGGCACGCTCGGCCAGATCATCCCGCCCTCGACGCTCCTGATCATCCTCTCCGACGTGATGTCGAACGCCTACCAGCAGGCGCAATACGAGCAGGGCAAGTTCACCATCGAGACCATCTCGGTCGGCCAGATCTTCGCCGCAGCGCTCCTGCCCGGCCTGATGCTGGTGGCGATCTACATCGTCTACCTGCTGGTCAAGGCCTGGCTGCAGCCCGCCTCGGCGCCGGCGATGGAACAGCTCGACGAGCGTCCCTCGCGCACCCAGGTGGCGCGCGCCATCCTGCCGCCGGTCCTGCTGATCGTGGCGGTGCTCGGTTCGATCCTCGGCGGCATCGCGACGCCCGGCGAGGCGGCCTCGGTCGGCGCCGTCGGCGCGCTCCTGATGGCCAGCGCCCGGCAGTCCGCCGGCACGCCGCGCCTCGTCATCGCCGGCGCGATCAGCCTTGGCCTGCTCGCCGTGCTGATCGGCGTGCATCCGGTGCGCCTGCAGCGCGACGATGCCGGTCTCGCCGACTGGCTCGTCGGCGGCCTCGCGACGCTGCTCGTCGCGGTGGCGGGCGCCGCGATCTGCCAGGCGCTGGTCCGCACCTTCCGCGCCGATGTCCTCAAGCCGGTGATGAATTCGACCCTGTCGGTCACCGCGATGATCTTCGCCACGATCCTGACGGCCAGCGTCTTCTCGCTCGTCTTCCGCGGGCTTGGCGGCGACCACCGGGTGGAGGAGTTCCTCGCCAACATGCCGGGCGGCCCGGACGGCGCGCTGCTCTTCGTCATGGCGCTGGTCTTCGTGCTCGGCTTCTTCCTCGATTTCGTCGAGATCTCGGTGATCCTGCTGCCGCTGGTCGCGCCCGTGCTGATCCTGATGGGCCACGACCCGGTCTGGCTGTCGGTGCTGATCGCGGTCAACCTGCAGACGTCGTTCCTGACGCCGCCCTTCGGCTTCTCGCTGTTCTACCTGCGCGGCGCCGCGCCGCCGGAGGTGACGACAGGCCAGATCTATCGCGGCGTCATTCCCTTCATTCTGCTGCAGATCGCCGGCATCGCGCTGATCTGGCTGCTGCCGCCGGTCGCGACCTTCCTGCCGAAGCTGGTGTTCTGACGCCCGGCATCGCGCGGGTGCGGGACGGCGATCAGACGGGCGCCAGCACCGCCGCCTCGCCATCGGGGAAGAACACCTCCTCCAGGTTGTCGCCCGGCCCGACCCGGTCGGCGACGAGGAAGTCCTGCAAGGGCTGCAGCACCAGCAGCGGGTGATGCCAGACGCCGCGCGCGATCTGCACGCCCTGGTCGCCGCGCGCCAGGAAGCAGCGGCAGGCGGCGGCGTTCGGGGCCTCGGCCACCACCACCAGCCAGGGGTGCCGTTCCATCGGCACGAAGGCCTGGCTGGCCAGCGGATGCCGCTCGAGCATGCGGATCGTCACCGGGCTCGGCCACGGCGTGCCGCGAAACACCGAGAGGGCGATCTCGCCGCCTTCGCCGGGATCGGTGGCGGCAAGCGCATGGAAACGCCGGGTGCGCCCCTCGTTGATCAGATAACTGGCCTCGAACCGGGTCTCGATGACCGTGCCGAAGGGAGCGAAGGCCCCGGCGGTCAGCGGCTCCGGTGTCAGGATCTGGCTCAAGCGTCTCTCCCTGCCTGTCTGGCGTGAACGTGTCTGGCGCGACCGTATCTGGTGTGAACGTGTCTGGCGCGACCGTTCCCTGGGGAACACCCCTTCGCGCATGCCTCTTCCATGTGCCCGGCGCCTCCCGCCTTGCCGTGGCCTGCCATCCTAGCCCGCCTGTTGCCTGAATGCGACGGGTGAGCCGGCGCCGGACATCGGCTTTTCCGGACCGGGAAGCGGAATCACATCAGATGCTTGGCTGCACCAGGCCCGCCCCGTCGGTGCGGCCAGGCACCGACGGGGCGGGCCGGCCGCACTGCAACCTCTCGATGTGTAGCCCTTGTGCAACACCCCTTAACAAAACACTGCAAATCGCCGCCCCAAACGAGTGCGTGCGATTGCATACACGCGGGCGGTGGTTAAACGTGAGGCGCGGCCAGCGTCAGCGCCGGGCTGCCATTGATTACGTTCTTTCGAATTTTTGCACACACCTTGGGAGGGTGTCATTTCCTACTCGTATCCTCATAGGCGCTTCCTCTCGGGAGCCGGACGGGAATTGCTGTCCTCCTCGTGTGCCGCCGCCCTGCTGGCCGGCACGGGATCCGCCGCCCTTGCCCAGGAGCCCGCTCCGCTTTGGGGCGCCTGGGGTGAACTCGGCGCCCAGGCCGGATCCCAGAACGCCGCCTTTCTCGAAGGGTTCATGCCGCTCGCCCAGGACGGCAACAGCATAGTCTTCCTCGACCTGCGCCTCGATTACGGCGAGAACAGCAAGGGCTCGGCCTCCGTCGGTCTCGGCTTCCGCGAAATCGTCGGCCCCGACCTGATTCTCGGTGCCAATGCCTTTGTCGACCTGGTGCGGACCGACAACGGCAACCAGTTCCTCGGCATGACGCTCGGCGTCGAGGCCTTCACCTCGATCTTCGACATCCGCCTCAACGGCCATATTCCGCTTGGCGGCGTCAGCAAGCTGTCGAGCACGACGACGTCCACCGGCGTGACCATCGTCAACAACCAGCTCGTCGAGCAGAGCAGCCTGACCGAGCGCTCGGAAGCCCTTCTCTACGGCCTGACCGGCGAAATCGGCGCGATGTTCGATTCGCCCTTCTCCGAGGACCAGCGGCTGCGCACCTATGTCGGCGGCTATGTCTACGACCGTGGCGGCCACGCCATGGAGACCGGCGCCCGGCTTGGCCTCGAATACCAGATCGACGGCGCGCTCGGTCTCGCCGGATCGCGACTGACGCTGGGCGCGGAACTCGTCTACGACAAGGAAGACGAGCTCGACGCGATCGCCTCCGCCCGGTTCCGCGTGCCGCTCTTCGCCGGCCGGACCGAGGACGGCGCGGACACGGCCTCACGCCTGTCGCCGATCCAGGAACGCATGTCGGAAGGCATCCGCCGCGACAAGGGCATCCGCTCGAGCGCGCGCGCCCGCACCTCGCCGCAGACCGCGACGCCCGTCATCAACCCGACCACCGGCCGCGTCTATGGCGGCGTCTACTACGCCAATGCCGCAGGCGGCGGCGTCGGCTCGTTTGCCGATCCCACGAGCCTTGCCACCGCGGTCGCCAATGCCGGCACGGACGGCATCGTCGTCGTGCTGGGCGCCGGCGGCACGGTCACCACGTCCGGCGTCACGCTGCAATCCGGGCAGATCCTCACCGGCGGCGGCGAGAGCGTCGGCGTCCAGCTCGCCAGCGGCGCGACGACGACCTTCCTGCTGTCGGGCACCAACGGCACCATCGACGGCGACCCCGGCGTCACCACGGTGACGCTGGCCGACGGCGTCACCATCCGCGACCTGACGCTGCTTGGCGGCACCACCGTCGTCGGCGGCAACAATGTCACCGGCGTCACGCTGCAGGACCTGTCGATCCAGGACGCGACCGACGGCGTGCGCATCACCGGCGCCACCGGCACGACGCTCACCAACCTGTCGTTCAGCGGCATCACCGGCACCTCGATCTTCCTCAACAACGAGGCGGCGACGCTGTCGGGCATCACCATCGACGGCGGCACCACCGGCATCTCGATCGCCAACAACACCGGCACGACCAGCCTGTCGGCGATCAACATCTCCAATGTCAGCGGCGACGCGCTCGCCTTCGCCAACAACACCGGCATCATCAACGTCGCCGACCTGACCGCCACCAATATCGGCGATGACGGCGTCGTCATCACCGGCGGCGGCACCTTCGGCTTCACCGGCACGACCGCGATCAACGGCCTGGGCGCCGGCGCGACCAGCGACGGCTTCGACCTGACCGGCACCACCGGCGCGACGATCACCACCGGCGACACGGACATCACCGGCCTTGGCGGCGGCACCGGCCTCAATCTCGCCGGCGGCGACGCCACGGTGACGATGTCGAGCCTCGACGTCACCGGCACCGGCGTCGCGGGCTCGCGCGGCATCGACCTGTCCGGCACGCAGAACGGCCGCGCGGTGACCATCACCAATGGCGGCAACATCTCCAACGTCGCCACCGGCGTCGTGCTGGGCACCAACGGGGCGGCCGGAACGGCGGCGAGCGCGGCCTTCACCTTCGGCGGCGGCATGATCGCCGGCAACGTGTTCGCGCTCGACGGCATCGGCGTGATCTCCGGCAGCGGCACCTACGGCTTCGGCACGACCAATTTCACCGGCGCCTTCAATTTCGACGTGAGCAGCACGCAGAATTTCTACGTGGCGGCCACGGCGACCGGAACCGGCGACGGCTCCTCGACGGCGAACCGCGCCTCGATCGCGACCGCCATCGCTGCTGCCGGCGGGCTTGGCACCGTCAACTTCGTGCTGATCAACGACGGCACGGCGATCGACACGAACGGTCTCAGCTTCGCGCTGGCCAACGGCCAGAGCGTCGACACGTTCGGCAATGGGCGCACCTTCGCCGAGGCGGGCTTCGTCATCCCGGTCAACATCACCGGCGACAACCTGCCGACCGGCAGCGTCACCGTCACCGACCCGACGGGCCTGGGCGCCGCGACGCTGACCAATTCCTCCGGCGCGGTGGCGACGCTGACGCTCGCCAACGGCAATGCCGTCAGCAACATCACCATCGGCAGCTCGGCCGGCAGCGCGATTTCCGGCACCGGCATCGCCGGCGTGATGATTTCCGGCGTCACCTCGACCAGCACCGTGGCGCTGACCAACACCACCGGCGCGGTGACGCTGACCAATCTCGACATTTCCAACGGGTCGGGCACCGGCCTGACGCTCGCCGACGTGTCGGGCAGCGTCACCGGCACCAATGTCGACATTGCCGGCGTCAACACGCTCGCCGTCACCGGCGGCAACGGGACGATCTCCTTCGACGCGACCAGCTCGCTCACCAACACCTCCGGCGCCGCGGTCTCCGTTACCGGCCGCATCGGCGGCAGCTTCAGCCACTTCGGCGCCATCTCCTCGAACGGGGCGGGTGCGACCGGCATCACCGTTTCCGGAGCGACCGGGGCGAGCAACGTCACCTTCGGCGGCCAGGTGTCGCTCGGCACGACGACCGCGCTCGGCGGCATCGGCGTCAACATCGACAATGGCGGCCAGACCTCGACCGTCGCCTTCGACGGCGGTCTTGACGTCGCCACCACGGGCTTCACCGGCCTGCGCGCTGTCAATGGCGGCACGCTGCGGATCGCCGACACGGCCAGCGAGACGGTCACGGCGACGGCGGCGGCCGCGCTCGAGCTGAACGGGATCAACACCGACGTCACCTTCGACCAGGTCAACGCCACCAACTCGAACATCGCATCGGTGTCGCTGCAGAACCTCGACGGGTCCTTCACGGTCAATGGCGGCACGCTGGCGACCGTCGCCAGCGGCAGCTCCTTCAACAGCTTCAACGTTGTCCAGAACGACGGCACGGCGACGCGCGCGCTTACCCTCGCCATCGACGGGCTGACGATCACCCACGACGCCTCCGGCGCCAGCAGCACACCCAGCGAGCACGGCATCGCCGTGACCACGAACGGCGACGACAGCGCCGTCGTGGCGATCTCCAACTCGACCTTCCGGACCGAGGATTCCGCCGTCCGGGTGATCGCCAGCAACAGCCTCGTAACGGTCACGAATTTCGCCAACAACACGCTGCTCGGCGACGCCACCTCCTTCGATCCGGGGCTGTTCAACAACGGCGTCAACTTCCAGGGCGTCACCTTCGACGCCGACCTCGCCACGGCCGGCATCCAGACCGTCAACGGCGGCACCTTCACCGCCGGCACGCCGGGCCAATCCGTCCTGAACGGCATCTTCTTCGGCGATTCGCTCAACAACAATTCCGGCCGCATCGACTTCAGCAACTACACGGTCAACGCGGTCCGCACAGGCCTGTCTCTCAACGGCGGCAATCCGGGCCTGACGGTGGGCATCGCCGACGGCAGCATCACCGCCGAGAGCGTCCGTCTCGGCACCGGCGCCAGCGCGACCAACGGCGACATCACGCTCTCCAGCCTGACGCTGAGCGGCGGCCTCTCGGCCAACCAGTTCGCCGGTTCCTTCGCCGTCACCGGTGCGACCACCATCAATGCGCCGGAGACTTTCACGGATTTCGGCGGCGGCTTCTACCAGCGCATCGCCACAACCGCCGTCTCGGTGGCGAATTCCTCCGGCAGCTTCAACTTCAACACCCTTGACATCACCTCGGTGGCCGCTGCCAACCACACAAGCGGCGGCGCGACGGTCGGCATCGATCTCAACGGCAACAGCGGCACCTTCACCGTTTCCGGCACGACGACGATCACCGACACGGTCGAGGACGCGATCCGCATCACCGGCACGAGCGGCGCGATCTCCTTCGGCCAGACGGTGATCGTCAATCCGCACGCCACACCGATCGTTTCCGGCACCTTCATCGCAGGCGCCGGCACACCGGAAGCGCACAGCGCCGGCATCGACATTTCCGGCACGATCACCGGGGCGATCTCCTTCGCCGATCTCGACATCACGCTGAACTCCGCCAATTCCACCGGCATCGAACTGACCGGGGCGACGCTCAATGCCGCCGTCACCGCCGGCGATTTCGACCTGACGGGCAACAGCTCGGCCGGCACCATCGGCGTCGACCTGCGCGGCGTTCTCGGCGGCGGCACGGTGCAACTTGGCGATGCCACGGCCGGCGGCGCGGACGCCACCATCGCCGGTGTCGACACCGGCGTCTTCCTCGACAACACCAGCAATGCCAACTTCATCTTCGGCGACGGCGAGGGCGCCAGCGACACCGGGTCGTCGATCTCCGCGACGACGGCGATCAACGCGGCCAGCGCGCCGACGCTCGGCACCTACAATTTCCAGGATGTCGCGTTTGTCGGCAGCCCGGGCGCGGGCTTCGGGCTCGGCACGATCTACTATGTGGATTCCGACGGCGCGACCGGCGGCGGCGACGGGTCCGGATCAGATGCCTCCAATCCGATGACGCTGGCCGCGGCGGAACTCGCCGCCGGTGCCGGCGACATCATCGTGCTGATCAACAACGGCAATGTCATCTCGACGGCCGGCACCAACGCCAACGACACGCTGAACCTTGCCGACGGCCTGCAGCTGCTTGGCTTTGGCGACGGCGCCGGCGGCAGCCAGGCGATCACGGTCAATCTGACGGTTCCGCCGACGATCCTGCTGTCGGCGGCCGGCGTCACCATCGCCGACCCGACCAGCGGCGGCGCCGCCACGCTGACCACCACGGCCGGCAATGACGTGATCACGCTGGGCGCCAGCGGCAACCGCATCTCCGGCCTGACGCTGGAAGGCAACGGCACCGCAGGACGCGGCATCAACGACAACGGCACCGGCGCCACCGGCACGGTGATCGAGACGTCCACGATCCGCAACTTCGCCACGCGCGGCATCGAGATCACGCCGTCGACCAACACGACGATCAACGGCGTCACCTTCTCCGGCAATGCCGGCGACGTGCTGTTGAACGCCTCCAACTCCACCCTGCGCAACATCACCTCGACGGGCGCAACCGGAACCTCGATCACGCTCACCGACGTGTCCGGCACGACGACGCTGGAAAACATCTCGATCACCGGCGCCGGCCAGAACGGGCTGAGCTTCGCCACCAACGCCACCGGTCCCGCCGGCACGATCAACGCCACCAATGTCGACATTTCCGGCAGCGGCGCCGTCGCCCTGCTGATCGATGGCGGCAATGCCGCCTACAATTTCGACGCGACAAGCTCGATCAATGTCACGACCGGCATGGCCGTCAACCTGATGAACCTCGCCGGCGGCAGCCTCACCCATGCGGGAACGGTCACCGCCAATGGCGCCGGCGCCAGCGGCATCTCCTCCTTCGGCGCGACAGGGGCGCATTCCGTCACCTTCAGCGGCGCGGTCGATCTCGGCGCGACGACGGCGATGGGCGGCTCCGGCCTCTTCATCGACAACAACAGCCAGGCGGGGACGTACAGCTTCGCCAATCTCGACATCAACGTCGAAAGCGCCTTCGGCGTGGTCTTCCAGCAGGGTGGCTCGCTCGGCATCACCACCGGCACGGTCGCCGCCAACGCCGGTCAGGGCATCAATCTTTCCAACACGGCGATCGCCGCCGGCGGCATCAACCTGACCTCGCTGTCCAACACCAACGTGGCGGGCGCGACCGGCATCGGACTGAACAACCTCACCGGCGGCGCCTTCACCGTCTCCGGCACGACCACGGTTTCGGGCACCACCGGTTCGGCCGTGTCGCTCGCCAATGTTGCCTCGAATGTCAGTCTCGGCACGGTCAACATCTCCGTTACCAGCGGCGACGGGCTGCTTCTCAACGGCAATTCCGGCACGCTGACCACCGGCGACATGACCATCGCCATGGGCACCGGCGGCAATGGCATCCGCGCCACCAACGCCAATGGCACGATGACGTTCGGCAACGTCGACATCACCGGCCTTGGCGCGGGCACCGGCGTCAACCTGTCGGGCGGCACGTTCGACGGCGCGATCACCTTCGCCACGCTCGACATCACCGGCACCAGCCAGACCGGCTCCACCGGCATCGACCTGACCGGCTACGACAACACGCAGAACGTGGTGACGACCGGCTCCGGCACGATCCAGGGCGTCCAGATCGGCGTCAACCTGACCAATGCCAACATCGCCAATGGCGTGCGCTTCCAGTATGGCGACGGGTCCGCCCCGGTCGCCAGCACGATCGACACCTCGGGCATCGCCGGCAATTTCGCCATCGTCACCACCGGCGCAACCGGCACCGGCGAGTACGATTTCGAGGATGTGGGCTTTGCCACCAGCAACGTGTCGAACCTGCAGGGCGTCAGCTATTTCGTCGTCGACACGGCCGGGACACCCGGCGCGGGCACCTTCGACAGCCCGGGCACGGCCGCCCAGGCGGAGGCCTCCGGCGCCAGCGTCATTGTCCTGATCGACAGCACCGTCGACGCCGTCCAGGACACGATCGACCTCGTCGCGCAGGGCGACGGCACTCTCAACCTGGCAGCGGGCCAGGCGCTGATCGGCATGGCCAATGGCGACACGATCGACGCCTCGACCCTGGGTATTTCGGCCGGCGGCGCGCCGGCCAGCGTGCAGCTCACCGGCTTCTCCTCAAGCAGCACCATCACTGCGACCAGCGGCATCACCACGATCGATGACGAGGTGCCGATCCTGACCACCTCGGGCGCCAACAACACGGTGGTGCTGGCCGGCACGGCGACGATCCAGAACGTCTCGATCACCAATACCGGCACCGGCAACGGCGTTTCGGCGAGTTTCGGCGCGGCCTCGAACGCCATCATCCGCTCCAGCACGATCGGCGGCGGCACCGGCGCCCTCGCCATCAGCCTCGCGAGCACGTCGGGCGCCTCGACGGCGGCCTTCTCCGACCTGACGCTGACCAGCGGCCTGCGTCTCAACGGTTCGGGCGGCGGCTCGCTTGCCGGCACGATGACCGGCACCAACACGATCGACGGGGCGAGCGGCACCGGCCTGCAGCTCACCAACGCGTCGGGCACGTTCGGCAACATCACCTTCGGCGCCACATCCGCCATCGGCGGCGCGGGCATCCAGGTCGTCAATTCGGATGGCACATCCCGAACCGTCGCGCTCTCCGGCATCACGATGGGATCGGGCGGCAACGGCGACACGGGCGATGTCGCCGGGATCGGCGTAGACATCGATTCCTCCGGAACGGGCGTGCTGACCGTCAACCTGACCGGCACCAACACGATCCGCTCGACCGGTCAGGCGTTGACCGCCAACGAGACCGGGGCGGGGACCGCCAACAACCTGCTGCTGTCGCTCGACACCACGACGTTCGAGAGCACGGCCGCGGGCGTGCCGAGCGTCGCGATCACCGGCCAGAACGTCACGACGACGACCAGCAGCGTCGGCATCCGCTCATTCTCGGGCAACACGGTGATCGGCAACGGCACCGGCGGCGGCATTCTCTTCTCCGGTGTCGATTTCGACGGCAACGGCGCGGGAGCAGCCGTCGCGGGCGGCACGCTCAATGTCGGCCAGGGCACGGGCAACCGGGTCCAGGGCGACGGCCTGTCCCTGATCGACACGACCGGCGAGCTCGGCTTCACCACGCTCAACATCTTCAACAATGGCGGCACCGGCCTTGAGGTCGACACCAAGACCAATGGCAACAACACCGTCTTCACGCTGAACGGCGGCGGCTCGGGCACGGTCGACACGACGGGCGGGGCAGCGCTCTTCCTCGATCCGCTGACGATGAACCTCACCTTCGGCACGGTCAGCTCGACCGGCTCCGCCGGGTCCGGCGTCTTCGTCGACGGCGGCAACGCGACGGCGGCGGGCAACAACGCCCTGACCATCGGCACGCTGAACGTCACCGGCTCGACCAATGCCGGTCTCAGGATCACCAATTCGACCGGCACGTTCTCGCTCGGCGCGACCACGATCAACAATGCGGGCTCGGCCGGCGGCGGCGTCGACATCGATCTCGGCGCCGGCGACACGGCCACGGTCAGCTTCACCGGTGCCCTCGACATCGACACCAATGCGGCGACCGGCTTCGACGCAAACGGCACGGCCGGAACACTGCTGACGCTGAATGTCGCAAGCGCCGGAACGCAGTCGATCAACACGGCGACCGGTCGCGGCATCATCATGAACACGGTCGCGGTCGGCGCGAGCGGCGTCTTCTTCGACAATGCGACCGCCTCCGGCACCTCGAGCGGCAATTTCGTCGACCTGCAGAACGTCTCCGGCGGGGCCTTCCGCGTCGCCGGCACCTCGGCCGCCGGCGTCACCGGCACCGGTATCCGGGTCAACAACTCGTCCGCCGCCTTCACCTTCAACTCGATCACGCTCGGCCAAAGCAGCACGCCGGGTCCGATGACCTACGGCATCGATCTCGACGGAAATTCCGGTTCGTTCACCACGACGGCGTCGAACATCATCTACTACGCCCAGACGGCAGGTATCCGGATCACCAATGCCCAGGCTTCCTTCGTCGCCGATTTCCAGGGTCAGATGGAAGTCTCCAACCGCGACAACGTTGCCTATACGGCAGGCGGCGACGGCCTGGTGCTGCTGAACAACAACGCGGCCTCCCAGACCACCTTCTCCAGGTTCGTCCATACGGACTTCCAGAGGAACACCGGAGGGGGCACCGTCACCGCCAGCGGCCAGGGCATTGATGCGGATAACGGCGGCAGTCTCACCATTCTCGATGGCGCCGTGAGCAGCAACAACGCGCTCGGCGACGGCGTTGCCGCCATCGACATCCGCGGCACCGCGACCAACATCACGCTCAGCAGCGTGGCCCTGGACAATGACGACAGCGGCGAAAGCGGCGGCGGCATCTATCTTGAGAACAACACCGGCAGCTTCACCATCCAGTCGGCCAGTGCTTTTTCGACGCGCAACACGACAGCAATCTTCGCCAACAATGCCGGCACCGTGTCGCTCGGCACCGTTTCGGCGATCAATATCATTTCCTTCGGCGCCAGCACCGGCGCGATCGACATCACCAACACAGCGCTGAACCTCACCCTTGGCACCGTCAGCGCCCCGACCAGCGCGGGCCAGGGCATCCGCCTCAACAATGTCTCCGGCACGGTGACGACCGGCAACCTCAACCTGTCCAACACGGGCGGCACGGGCGCGACGATCGACATCTCCAACCTGCAGGCCGGCACCAGCGTGACCTTCGCCGGCACGAGCGCGACCGTCAACGGCGGCACCAACACCGCCGTCAGCCTGACCAACAACACCGGCTCGACCATCGCCTTCACCAATGGCGGGCTCGATATCGACACCACGTCGGGCGCCGGCTACGTCGCAACCGGCGGCGGCACGGTAACGGTCACGGGCACCGGCAACTCGGTGACGACGACGACGGGCCGGGCGGTGCAGATCGACGGCACGTCAATCGGTGGCGCCGGCGTCACCTTCCAGTCGATCTCGAGCAATGGCGCGAGCAACGCCATCAACCTGCGCAACACCGGCTCATCCGGCTTCTTCCTGATCACCGGCACGGGCTCGACCGACGGTTCCGGCGGCCTGATCCAGAACATCGGCGGCGCCGACATGCCGGACGAGACGCCGACGGCCAGCGGCCAGGGCACGGCGATCTATCTGGAGAACGTCACCAACTTCCGCGCCGACAACCTGCAGGTGCAGAACACCTCGAACTTCGGCCTGCGCGGCTTCGGCGTGAACGGCATCACGATGACCAATGTCGACTTCACCGGCGTCCACGGCAACAATGCCGGCGCCGACGAGGGCGTCTTCTACGTCAACAACCTGACCGGCACGGCGACCTTCACCGGCGGCACCTATCTCGGCGGCATCGAGGATTCGGTCCATATCGACAATGACGGCACAACCGGCACGCTGACGCTTGCCATGTCCGGCATGGCGATCACCACGGGCGACGGCAGCAACGCGGCGATCGGCAACAACGGCATCACCATCCAGGCGAGCGCCGGCAACGTCAACGGCACGATCAGCGGCAACAACTTTGTCGCCGCCGTCTCCTCGCACCTGCAGCTGGTCTCCTCCGGCACCGCCAATTACGGGCTGACGATCGACAACAACACCTTCACCCGGCATTCCGGCATCGCCGGAAACGGCGGCATCGGCATCCTTGCCGGCACGCAGAGCTCGGGCCTGTTCAACGTCACCATCTCGAACAACAACATGGCGACGCTCGGCTCGCTCAACAACGCCATCGATGTCGGCAGCGTCAACGGAGCGGGCAACTTCGCCGGCACGGTCGACATGACGATTTCCGGCAACACGATCGGCACGAACGGCGTCAACGGATCGGGCACCGCCTTCTCGGCCATCAACGTCGACGGCGACGGCGACGGCTCGTCGATCTACCGCATCACCGGCAACCAGATCTTCGATCACAACGAACGCGGCATCTGGGTCCGGGCGGGCGAAGGCGCCGGTTCCAGCCACCAGATGAGCGTCCTCATCGACAACAACCTTGTGCAGGACACCGTCACGGGCTTCGAGTTCGACGGCATCATCGTCGATTCCGGCGTGAGCAGCGGTCCGACGCCGACGATCTGCGCCACCGTCACCAACAACACGGTGACCGGCACCCATTATGCGGGCCACGGCATCCGGGTGCGGGCACGCAACAATGGCAGCCTGCAGATCGCCAACGGCACCGGCGGCGCCGCGACCGAGGTCGCCGTCGAGACGCATCTGGCCGGCGCGGCCAACAACACGGTCGCCCAGACCATCGACGCCGCGCTGTCGGGCACCGGCACGCTCTCCTTCGTTGCCGCTTGCCCGAACTAGTCACCTGAATCTGAAGTTCGCTTCACTCGCGACAGTCTCTGAACGAACTTCAGATTCAAGAAGGTGACTAGCAAGTTTCTGTTTCTAGTGTGGTTCTTGGATTTGACGTCCGTTTCGGAGCTTGCTGCAACCAATGAAGCGAACTTCAAATCCACCACACTAGGGGCATCGCCAAGGGGCGACACCGGATCCGACCAGGAACGCCCGCCACGCGCGGGCGTTTTTGCACCGCCACTGGACACGACGCCTGCCGGGGCGCAGGCAACCGGATGCCGGCACGCCCGGCTCCGCTTGTTGGCGCCTACGTGAAACAGCTGGGTTTCACAACCCTTGATCGATATTTTCACGGATAGCGCGAGGCGCTGGTTAGCTCTTTCAATCGCTAATAATCTCGTGCATGATACCGCCGGTTGCCGGAACGTTGATTACACTTTTTTGAAAGTTGGAGGATTCATGTCGGAGCCGTTTCTTGCCGAAGTCCGCATGGTGGGGTTCAATTTCGCCCCGCGCGGCTGGGGGTTCTGCGACGGGCAGATCCTTCCGATCAACCAGAACCAGTCGCTCTATTCGCTGCTCGGCACAACCTATGGCGGTGACGGACGCACCACCTTCGCCCTGCCGGACCTGCGCGGCCGCACCCCGATCCATGTCGGCACTTCCAATGGCGGCGCGCACCACGGCGAAGGCCAGAAGAGCGGCGAGGAAACCCACACGCTCGCCGTCAACGAGATGCCGCAGCACAGGCACCTCGTCGAGGCGGACTCGGCCAGCGGCACGACGCGCTCGCCGGCCGGACATGTTCTCGGCGGCTTTCCCGCAGGCTTCGCCGACTTCTCCAGCACCTCGGTGACGCTGCGGGCCGGCACGCTGACCAATGTCGGCGGCAGCCAGGCGCATGACAACATGCAACCCTACCTCGCCGTCAATTTCTGCATCGCGCTGCAGGGTCTCTTCCCCTCGCGCAACTGACGCGTTCCTTTCCCGATATTCCTGAAGGCTGGGAGGGCCTTATCCATGTCCGAACCCTTTGTCGGCGAGATCCGCATGTTCGCGGGCAATTTCGCCCCGCGCGGCTGGGCCTTCTGCGACGGCCAGCTTCTGGCGGTCAGCCAGAACGACGCACTCTTTTCCCTGCTCGGCACCATCTATGGCGGTGACGGACGCACCACATTCGGCCTGCCCGACATGCGCGGCCGCCTGCCGATCCATGCCGGCCACGGACCGGGCCTCAGCGAGCGGCGGCTCGGCGCCAAAAGCGGCGAGGAAAAGGTGACGCTTACCGTCAACCAGATGCCCAGCCACGGCCATCCCGCGCGCGCCGACACCAATATCGGCACCGAAGCCACCCCGGCCGGCAATGTCACCGCGACATCCACGGCGGTCGACATCTATTTCGACGGAACCGCGGACAGCAATCTGCGCGCCGAAGCCGTCACCCATGCCGGCGGCAGCCAGTCGCACACCAACCTGATGCCGTTCCTGTGCGTGCATTTCATCATCGCGCTGTTCGGCATCTATCCGAGCCGGCACTGAAGGAGGCGATCCCATGTCCGAACCGTTCATTGCCGAGATCCGCATCTTCGCCGGCAATTTCGCGCCCCGCAGCTGGGCCTTCTGCAACGGCCAGCTTCTGCCCGTGTCGCAGAACACGGCCCTGTTCTCGCTGATCGGAACCACCTATGGCGGCGACGGGCGCTCGACCACCGCGCTGCCCAACCTGGAAGGCCGGGCGCCGATGCATCCGGGCCGCGGCCCGGGTCTGACGTTGCGGCGGCTCGGCGAGCGTGGCGGCGTCGAGACGGTCACCCTGACCGAGGCGCAGATGCCCAATCACACCCATACGCTGCGGGCCGTTGGCTCGGATCCCGGCGACATCACCACGCCGACTTCCAACACCTCGTTGGCCTTTTCCAGCGGCGGCAACGCCTATTCGCTCAACCAGCCCAACAGCACCATGGCCGAGCAGATGCTGCCGACCACCGGCGGCTCGCAGGCGCACAACAACATGCAGCCCTATCTGACCATCAATTTCATCATCGCGCTGCAGGGCCTCTACCCCTCGCGCAGCTAGTGTCCAAAGACCGAAGTTCGCCGCGTCCCGAAGCGCAACCGTGACGAACTTCGGGTCCGCCACACTGGCTTTCGACCTTCTTTCGAACCAATTGCGGGAGTGCCACATGACCGAGGCAGCCAGGACCGAAATCGAACTGGAGGAAGGCGCCTTCCTTCCCGAGCCCCTCGCCGATGACGAGGCCCGCGAGGTTCCGTTCTTCGAGAACTCGCGCCTCATGGTCATCGGCATCGAGACCGATGCCGGCAATCCGCTCGTGTGGAAGGCCCAGGTCGCGCCGAACGGCCCCTGGTCCGAAAAATGGGTGACGGTGACACCCGACGCCTACAGCGCGCCGCTCGCCTCCGGCACCACCGCCGACGGCCGTGTCGCCATCGTCGCGATCAGGAGCGGCCAGCCCTCCATCGACTATATCGACGAGGCGGGTGACGGCTCGGGTCCGGAGCAAAGCTGGAACGCGCCGGTCTCGCTCGGCCTGCCGCCTGGCGTCACCCAGCTTCACCAGCTGCGCCTTATCGCCGATGCCGAGGGCCGCGTCTCGGTCTTCGCGCTGGCGACAAGCGGCGATCTCTGGTGGATCCGGCAGAACCCGGACCGCATCGTCGAGCAGACGATCAAGGTCGTGCCGCCGGGCGCCAGCGAGCCGATCACCATCACCGTGCCGGTGGAGCAGCCGCCCGAGCATGTCTGGGGCACCTGGCAGCAGCTCGCCGGCCAGTCCGTCGCGCTCATCGAGGTCGCGGCCAATGTCGACGGCCGCATCCTCATCGCCGGTGTCGGCAGCGACCCGAACGACCGCCATCTCTATGTCAACCAGCAGACGGTGGCGCAGACCCTGACACCGCAGCAATGGACCGGCTGGACACAGATCGACACCGCCGCGAGCGGCCCGGCGAACAGCCTGCCCTGTCCGGTGCTCGACAAGGAAAGCGCCCTCAACATCTTCATGGTCGGGGCGAATTCCGACGTGGTACAGATCCGCCAGAGCCCGCCGGGATCGCTGACATGGTCGCAATGGATCCGCCCGGGCATGGTCGGCACCACGCTCGTCAACCTTGCCGCCGACTTCGACGCCGATGGTAATATCATGCTGGTCGCCGAGGACGAGAACCATGGCCTGTACGCCAACCAGCAGGTCGATGCGCTGTTCCAGCAGTGGCGCGGCTGGCAGAAGATCGGCATTTCCCCGGGCTTCGGCTATGCGGTGATGGACTACAGTGCCGACGGACGCCTGTTCTATTTCCAGCAGACGGCCACCAACGGCGTTGCCTGCCTGCCCGAGGCCGGACCTGAATCCACCTCCTGGGAGGCGGGCTGGACACTGCTTGCCACAAGCGGCTTCCAGTCGGGCTACACGGTGGTGCGCGACCTGACGCCGCCGCAGGAAACCCCGGCCTGAACGAGATGCCGGACCCCGGGCACACGATACTGGCGGCCGCGAGGGATGCGCGGCCGCTTCCCGTTCTGCCGCGTGCCGCCGCGCGCGGCCTCGCCTTTCGGCGAATGAACGAGGACGACCTTCCCTTCCTCGGCAGCCTCTACGCCTCGACGCGGACGGAGGAGCTTGCGCCCCTGCCCTGGAGCGCGGAGGAAAAGCGCGCCTTTCTCGAGCAGCAATTTCGCGCCCAGCATGCCCATTACATGCAGCACTATCCCGATGCAGACTGGCTGGTGGTCGAACGGGAGGGCGCGCCTGTCGGCCGGCTCTACCTGGAGCGCTGGCCGTCGGAAATCCGCATCATCGACATCGCCCTGATGCCGGGCGCGCGCGGGACCGGCCTCGGCCGGGCGATGCTGGAGGATGTGCAGGCGCTCGCCGCGCGCGACGGCCTGGGCGTCGGCATCCATGTCGAACACAACAACCCGGCCATGCGCCTCTATCTCCGCCTCGGCTTCTCCAGGCGCGAGGACAAGGGCGTCTATCACCTGATGCACTGGGACGGCCAGAATCGGACAGTCTGAATCGGACGGCCTGAATTCGGAGGCTTGAAACGGACGGCCAGAATCGGGCGGGCTGAACCGGGACGGCGCGGCTGCGGCCTGGCGCAGGCCGGGCCCGTGCGAGACCTGCCGTGCCGTATTACTACGCCGGCTTATCTTGTCCCGGACGGCCACAGGCGAACCCGCCCGGCAGCCGGCGTGGCGTGGCGTGGCGTGGCGTGGCGGATTTGAAGCTTGCTCCACAGGTTGCGGCAAGCTCCAAAACGAACTTCAAGTTCAGGTGACTAGTTGAAAACCGCCTCGTAGAGCATGCCGTCCCTGTCGGGTCCGAGCGGCACCAGAAAGATCTCCGCCTCGCCGTGT
Source organism: Stappia sp. (assembly GCF_965276915.1). Classification (GTDB taxonomy): domain Bacteria; phylum Pseudomonadota; class Alphaproteobacteria; order Rhizobiales; family Stappiaceae; genus Stappia. Next base: position 1,304,516 of record NZ_OZ255709.1, on the reverse strand, counting down.
CCCTCGACGACGATATGGTGGATCGCCTGCTCGACAACCGGCTCGCGCGGCCCGCGAAACACCACCGAAAACGCGCCGCCCGGCCGTTCCGGCCCGCTGACGGCGGTCACCTCGGTGATGGCCAGGTCCATGCTTTCACCGCCGGCCGTCAGCCGTACCGGCTTGTCCTTGCAGGCCTCGAAGTCGGCCATCGTCGCCGTCGCAAGGTCGCTCTGTCCGCTCATTCCCTGTCTTCCTTCCTGTCCGTGGTGACTGTGGCCGGCGAAGCTCCCGCTCGCGTCGCGCCGGCCGCCGCCGGGCGATGCAAGACCCTGGGCACCGGGAACTGGCCGAAGCCGAGATCGATCGACCGTCCCCGCCGCCCTGTCGGGCGCGTGTCCGCCGGAGCAGGCTCCAGGACGGCCCCGCTGCGAACCCCTTCCAGGGTCCTCTCGACCATCGCCGAGAAGCCGCCCTGGTGGAGCGCCGCCAGCATCGCCAGCGTGTCGGCCGCGGCCTCGCCGAAGAACCAGGCGCAATCGGAAAAACGGCAGCCGGTCAGCACCGGCAGCGTGCCGCCATCGTAATGCAGGTGACAGCGCTCGAAGCTGCAGTCGCGAAAGGCCCCGCCGTCGAGCAGGATCTCCTCGCCGGCGAAACTGATGCCCGCATGCGCGCCGGCGACCCGCTGCGTTCCGGAAACGGCCTTGGCCATCTCGTCTCCCCGTTTCCTCGTCCGTCCGTTTCATCATGCGCCGTGCCCGCACAAACCAGGCGCCGCGCCGCGCAACCGGCGGTATGCACATTCATCTGCCCGGCCACCCTAGGCAACCCGTCGCTGGAATTGTACAAAAAAGTCGCGTGGCCTGAGGCCCTGCCCGATTTCCGCATATTCATTCAACCGCCCGAAGGACGGATCACCATGACCAAGACCGAGGCCGAGGCCGACAGCACCGCTCCGCGCGCCGCGGCAGGCGCCGCCGCCATGCCGCTGTTCTACAAGCGGCCCGAGGCGCTGCGGGCCGACAGGCACGGCGCGTTCGGCGTGACGCTTGCCCCGGACTACGGCTTCGCCGCCGGCACCCATGCGGTGCCGGTCAACGCGATCGAGTTCGGCATCGCGGCGCGGCACTATCCGATCGTCTTCGCCGCCGGCACCACGCCGCCGGCAGCCGTCGCCGTGCTTGGCCTGCGACGCGACCGGAACCTGTTCGTCGACGCGGCCGGGGCCTGGGCGGAGGAGATCTACATTCCCTCCTATGTCCGGCGCTATCCCTTCGTGCTCGCCCGCAACGACGATGCCAGCGAGTTCGCACTGTGCGTCGACATGGAGAGCGGCAAGATCGGCCCGGATGGCGAGGTGCCGCTGTTCGAGGGCTCGGAGCCGTCCGAGGCGGTTCGCAAGGCGCTCGACTTCTGCGGCGCCTTCCAGCGCGAGGCGCGCGAGAGCGAGACGGTGCTGGGAAAGCTTGCCGAGCATGACCTGCTCGTCGCCAACGAGGGGCGCTTCACGCTGCCCGGCGGCGAGGTGCTCACCGTCAACGACTTCTGCATCGTCGACGAGGCCCGCTTCTCGGCCCTTTCCGACGAGGCGTTTCTCGACCTGCGCCACTCCGGCGCGCTGCCGGTGATCTACGCGCATCTGTGGTCGATGCGCAACTGGGCCGACCTGACCCGTCGCACGGCCGCCGCCTGAGGCATCCGGAAAAATAAGAAGGCAAGCTTTCCGAAGAAAGCCTGCCTTTGTTCCACGGCACCAGTGCCGATGGCCCTGCCGGGGGCGTCAGCTTCCCAGCTTGGTATAGGCGGCGGTGAAGCCGATCAGCGTCACCGGCACAGCGAGATCCTGCTGCTGCGCCGTCTTGAAGGCGATGATCAGCCGCTGCCCCTTTTTCAGCGAGGCGAGCAGGTCGTCGCTGATCGCCGTTCCCGCATAGGCGCCGTTGGCGTCGCTCGTCTGGATGACCAGCGGCGTCGGCTCGCCCTCGTCGACACGGATCGCCGCGCCGGCCGGCAGGAACACGCCATGCGGCAGCGCCAGCACCAGCGCGTGGTTGGGTGCGCCCTCGCGCGGCTCGACCACGACCGTCAGCAACCGCTGGCCGCTGTCCTTCATGACGATGTTCTGCAGCACCCGGCAGCTTTTCGGTGCCTTTTCGGTCGCCTCGCTGCATTGCAGGACCCAGTTTTCGCCGCTCGGGCTGGCGGTCTGGCCCGCGCCATCGGCCGCCTTGTCCTGGGCAAGAGCGGGCCCTGCCATGGCGAGAGCGGCGGCCAGGATGACGGACCGGGCAAGAGCGCGCAGGCATCCGGTCGCGGAAGGAAAGGTCTGAAACATGATCGGTTTTCCAGGCAAGGTGTGGACGTTTCAATTTGCGCGCGATCCTAAGTGCCGGGCACCCGCAAGGTCAATGGCCGTCCCCCGCCGACGGGTTGCTGCTTGCCAAATGACGTAAGGGACGGCAAGACAGGGGCGGGAGAACAAGAACATGCCCCGGGTCACCTCACTCGACGTCGCGCGCCGTGCCGGCGTCAGCCAGTCCGCCGTCAGCCGCGCCTTCACCGCCGGCGCCAGCGTCTCCGCGGAAACCCGTGCAAAGGTGATGGCGGCGGCCGAGGAACTCGGCTACCGCCCCAACAAGATCGCCCGCTCGCTGATCACCCGGCGCTCCGGCATTGTCGGCATCGTCGCCGCCTATCTCGACAATCCCTACTATCCGGCGATCCTGGAGAAGCTGTCGCGCCGGCTGCAGGCGCGCGGCTACCACGCGATGATGTTCTTCACCGGCCAGTCCAACGATCCGATGGACGACGTGCTGCGCGAACTTCTCGAATACCAGATCGACGGCCTCGTCATGGTATCGGCCGGGCTCAGCTCCGCCTTCGCCGCGCGCTGCAGCGCCGCCGGCATTCCCGTCGTCCTGTTCAACCGCACCCTCGACGACGAGAGCCTGTCGGCGGTGAGCTCCGACAACCGGGCCGGGGGCCGCCAGGTGGCGCGCTTCCTGATGGAGAACGGCCACGAGCGCATCGCCTATCTCGCCGGCTGGCCCGGAAGCTCCACCAACAGGGACCGGCGCCAGGGCTTCATCGAGGAACTGGCCCGCAACGGACGGACCCTGTTTGCCGAGGATGTCGGCAATTACGAGCGGGTGGCGACCTGCGCCGCGATCCGCCGCCTGTTCTCCAGGCCGAGCCGGCCCGACGCCGTGTTCTGCGCCAACGACCACATGGCGGTGGCGGCGCTCGACACGCTGCGCCACGAGCTCGGCATCGACGTGCCGGGCGAAGTGTCCATCGTCGGCTATGACGATGCCCCGATGGCGGACTGGCCCTCCTATGCGCTGACCACCGTCAGCCAGCCGGCGGAGGAAATGGTCGAGGCGGCGGTGCGCATCCTGCTCGCCAATATCGAGGCGAAGGCTCCCGCGCCCGAACGGGTGATCGTCGAAGGAGCCCTCGTCCTGCGCGGCTCGGCAAGAATTTCCGCGTTGCAGCATGGCGAAAACCATCGCATCCAAAGAAACGTTCCTCGCGATTAATTGCGAGAACACATGGTGCAACCGGTTTTTAACCGCTGCGTCCTAAGCTCCCGCAAACAAAGGGGACACGGGACATGGCGGCATTGCAATCCGGGCATTGGAGACGCGTTTCGGCACTGGCGGTGCCGATGGCGGCCATGCCCGTGCCGGCCTTTGCATCCGGTCTTGCGGGCGAGCTGTTGTCGCTGCAGCGCACCCTCGATTTCGTCTGGATTCTCGTCGCCGCCGGGCTCGTCCTTTTGATGCAGGTCGGCTTCCTGCTGCTGGAAGCCGGCATGGTGCGCTCGAAGAATTCGATCAACGTCGCCCAGAAGAACCTGCTCGACTTCACCTTCTCGGTCGTGGTCTTCGCGCTTGTCGGCTTCATGTTCGCCTTCGGCGCGTCAAACGGCTTCATTGTCGGCTTCGACGCGAAACTGTTCATGCTCGGCGGGCTCGATGCCTGGGGCCTTGCCTTCTTCGTCTTCCAGGTGATGTTCTGCGGCACGGCGGCGACGATCGTGTCGGGCGCGGTGGCGGAGCGGATGCCGCTTGCCGCCTATGTGGTGTGTTCGGTGTTCATCGCCGGCCTCGTCTATCCCGCCTTCGTCCACTGGGCCTGGGGCACGGCGCTCAACGAGAATGCCGGCGCCTTCCTCGCCCATGCCGGCTTCATCGATTTCGCCGGATCCACCGTCGTGCACGGCACCGGCGCCTGGATCGCCCTCGCCGCCTGCATCGTCATCGGCCCGCGAATCGGCCGTTTCGATGCCGACGGCCGGCCGGTGCGCTTCAACGGCCACAGCCCGGTGCTGGCCACCGCCGGCGCGCTGCTGCTCTTCGTCGGCTGGATCGGCTTCAACGGCGGTTCGACGCTGGCCGCCTCCCCCGCCATCGCCCATGTGATCGCCAACACGGTGCTCGCCGCCGCCACCGGCGCCGCCGCCGGCTATGCCATCGGCTGGCACCACGAGGGCGTGCTGCTGCCGGAGAAGGCGTTTTCCGGCATGCTCGGCGGCCTCGTCGCCGTCACCGCCGGCTGCATGGTGCTCGATGCGCGCGGTGCCATGGCGATCGGCTTTGCCGGCGGCACCGCGGCGATCTACGGCATTTCCTTCCTTGAGCGCCGCCTGCGCATCGACGACGCGGTCGGCGCCATCGGCGTGCACGGTATCGCCGGCGTCGTCGGCACGCTCGGCCTTGCCCTGCTCGCGCCGGTGGAGAACCTCGCTTCCGGCGGGCGGCTGGCGCAGCTTGGCGTGCAGGCGGCGGGCGCCGCGCTCAACTTCGCCTGGGCCTTCGGTCTCGGCCTGGTCTTCTTCCTCGCCCTGAAGCGGGTGATGGCGGTGCGCGTTTCGGCCGAGGGCGAGGTGCGCGGCCTCAACGAGGCGGAGCACGGCACACGCATCGGCATCGGCCATGTCGAGGATGCTGTCGGCCGCCTTGTCGCGGGCAAGGCCGATCTCGACCTGCGCCTGCCGGTCGAGGCCGGCGACGAGGCGGAAGGCATGACGGTGCTTTTCAACGCGCTGATGGATTCCATCCAGAACGAGGAGCTGGCGCGCGACCGCCAGGAAGACGTGCGCCGCACGGCGGAGGAGGCGGAGCGCCTGACCGCGCTTGCCAATGCCACCTTCGAGGCAATCGTCATCTCCGTGCGCGGCACGATCATCGACGGCAACCACGCGCTGGAACAGCTGATGGGCCTGCCGCTTGCCGAGTTGAAGTCCCGCAACATGCTCGACTTCATCGATCCGGACGACCGGGCCCGCGTCGCCGTCCAGCTTTCGGAAGCCGAAAGCGGACCCTACGAGCTCAATGTCATCCATTCCGACGGAGACCGGATCCCGGTCGAGGTTCGCGCCCGGGAGATCCTCTATCGCGGCGAGCGGACCCGGGTCTCGGCCATTGTCGACCTGCGCGACCGCAAGAAGGCGGAGCGGCATATCCGACACCTGGCCCAGCACGACCCCTTGACCGACCTGCCCAACCGCGCGGTCTTCGCCGACCGGCTGACAGGCGTGCTCGATGCGGCCAGGGCCAGCGACAGCGCCGCGGCCGTGTTGATGATCGACCTCGACCGGTTCAAGGAAATCAACGACGTTCACGGCCATCTGGCCGGCGACCAGGTGATCCGCGCCACGGCCGACAGGCTCAAGGCACTGGTGCCGGCCAGCGACACCGTCTCGCGGCTGGGCGGCGACGAGTTCGCCATCATCCAGCACCAGATCGCCTTCGCCAACCAGGCGGCCGATCTCGCCCACCGGCTGGTCCATGCGCTGTCGCAGCCGATCGACTGCGGCAACGGCGTGATACTGCGCACCGGCGCCAGCATCGGCATCGCGGTCAGTCCGCTGCATGGCGAGGATTCGGAGCTGATCGTGTCGCGGGCCGACACCGCGCTCTACAAGGCCAAGAGCCAGGGGCGCAACACCTATTGCGTCTTCGAGGAAGGCATGGATGCGGTGCTGCGCAAGCGCCGCCTGCTGGAGGCCGACCTCGTCAAGGCGATCGAGAACGACGAGTTCGAGCTCTACCTGCAGCCGCGCCTTTGCATCGCCTCGCAGGCGATCGGCAGCTACGAGGCGCTGATCCGCTGGCACCATCCGGAGAAGGGGCTGATCAGCCCGAGCGACTTCATCCCCGTCGCCGAACAGTCGGGCCGCATCATCGCCATCGGCGAATGGGTGCTCCGGCGCGCCTGCGAGATCGCCCGGCGGCAACCGGAGATCCCCCGCATCTCGATCAATGTCAGTCCGCTGCAGTTCCGCGAGAAGCACTTCCTGGAGACGGTGCGCGAGGTGCTGGAGGCGACCGGCCTGCAGGCCAGCCGGCTGGAGGTCGAGGTCACCGAGAACGTGCTGATCGACGACGACCGCCGGGCGCTGCAGATCCTCAAGGCGCTGAAGGCGCTCGGCGTGCGTGTCGCGCTCGACGATTTCGGCACCGGCTATTCCTCGCTCGGCTATCTGTCGCGCTTCCCCTTCGACGTGATCAAGATCGACCGCTCCTTCGTCAAGGCGATGCGCCAGACGGCGAGCGCCCGTCCCATTGTCGAAACGATCGTGCGGCTCGGCGCCGCGCTCGGCATGAGCGTGGTCGCGGAAGGGGTCGAGGACGCCAGCGACCTGCGGGTGCTGGCGGAGGAGGGGTGCAACGAGATCCAGGGCTATTTCGTCGGCCGGCCGACACCGCTCGACACCTTGCAGACCGAACTCAACGAGGAAACGCGGGCGCTGCTGCGCGACCTCCACGGGTCTGCCGTGCCGCCCGCCGAGAGCACCGACCGCGCCGTCGCGGCGCTGCGCAGCACCGCCGGGCGGATGCGCGATCCGGACGCCAAGGCGGGCCGCCTGCGCGGCCTGCGCATGCGCTCCGGCCGGTTGCGCCGCGGCAAATAGGGCCTCTCCCGGTTTATTTTGCACTGCAAAAAAACGTTGCGCCGGCGGCGTGGCGATATATATAACCATTCGGTCGGAAAAAATCTCTGGATCCGGATGGGACGCAAACGCACCATAGAACCCGATGCGGTTCTCGATGCTGCCGAGCAGGTCGTGATGCGCGATGGCGCGGCGCGGCTGACGCTCGATGCGGTCGCCTGTGCCGCCGGCATCAGCAAGGCCAGCGTCCTTTACGACTACAAGAACAAGCAGGCCCTGATCCGGGCGGTGGTCGAACGACGGCTGGCCGCGCACCGGGCCTGCGAACGGGACGCGGCGGACGAACTCGGCAATGTGGCGGATGCCGCGATCCGGGCGCGCATTTCCGTCGCCTCCCATTCCCTGACCGACGAGGACCGCGCCGTGGCGCTCGGCCTTCTCGCATCGCTCGCCCAGGAGGCGGAGTTGCGCGAGCCGATCGCCCGTGCCTATCGCGAGCGCCTCGCCGAGGTCGAGGAGACGTCGCGCCATCCGCGCGCCGCGCTGCTCGCCTTTCTTGCCCTTGAGGGACTCATGTCCCTGGAGTGGCTTGGCCTGCACACCTGGGCGCCCGACGAGCGCGCCCGCCTGATTTCGGAGATCGGCTGGCTGGTGGACCAGAACCCAGAGCCCGCCCGTCTCCCCGAAAGGTCGACGACATGAACCGGAAACTGATCGCCGTAGTCCTGAGCGCTGCCCTTCTGGCAGGCTGCAACGAAGTCTCCAGCAAGAGCGAGGCGGGGGGCGCCAAGGCGCCGCCGCCCACCGGGGTGAGCTTCGTCGAGGTCAAGGCCGAAACGATCCCGATCACCAACGAACTGCCCGGCCGCATCGCGCCGACGCGGATCGCCGAGGTGCGCCCGCGCGTCTCCGGCATCCTGGTCGAGCGGGTCTTCGAGCAGGGCTCGGTGGTCAAGGAAGGCGACGTGCTCTACCGCATCGACCCGCGGACCTTCCGCGTCGAGGTGGCGCGCGCCAAGGCGACCCTGCAGCGCGCCGAGGCGGCCCGGCTGCAGGCCAGCCAGCAGGCCGACCGGCAGAAGGAACTGCGCGACCGCAAGGTGAGCAGCGTCCAGGCCTTCGACAATGCCACCTCGCAGCTCGCCCAGGCCAACGCGGATGTCGCCCTGGCCCGTGCCGGCCTCGACGCGGCCGAGCTGAACCTGCAGTTCTCGGAAGTTCGCGCCCCGATCTCGGGACGCATCGGACGGGCGCAGCTGACCGAGGGTGCGCTGGTCGATCCCTCCAGCAGCGTGCTGGCGACCATCCAGCAGCTCGACCCGGTCTATGCCGACTTCACCCAGTCGGCCAACCAGTTGCTGCGCCTGCGCCGCTCGCTCGATGTCGGCGCGCTGAACGGGCCCGGCTCCGGCGAGGCCTCCGTTCGCCTGCTGCTCGATGACGGCCAGCAGTATCCGCATCCCGGCCGCCTGCTCTTCTCCGAGGCCGCGGTCGATGCCACAACCGGCCAGATCACCCTGCGCGGCGAGTTCCCCAACCCGGACGGCGACCTGTTGCCGGGCATGTATGTCCGCGTCCTGATCGAACAGGGCGAGGAGGAGAACGCCGTCGCCGTGCCGCAGCAGGCGGTGCAGCGCAATGCCGGCGGCCAGGCCCAGGTCTATCTGGTCGGCGCCGACGACAAGGCGGAGCTGCGCTCGGTCGAAACGGGCCGCGTCGTCGGCTCGCGCTGGGTCATCACCAAGGGGCTCGAAGCCGGCGACAAGGTGATCGTCGAGGGCTTCCAGAAGCTGCGACCCGGTGCGCCGCTCGCCGCCACCCCCTGGGCCGCCGAGGCCAAGACCGCGGAACTCTCCGCAAAGTGAACCCCGGAAGGCTCCGGGCCGCGCCTGCGCGCGGACCGGAGCCTTTCGCCATGACACAAAGGACCGGATGACGGCGCCACGCCGCCGCCTCCCCTCCCGGTCCAGCAGGATGTGATCGCATGCCGTCCTTTTTCATCGACCGGCCGGTCTTTGCCTGGGTCATCGCCATCTTCATCACGCTTGCCGGCGTGATCGCGATCCCCTTCATGCCGGTTGCCCAGTACCCGACCGTCGCCCCGCCGCAGATTTCGGTGCAGACCAATTATCCGGGCGTCTCGCCCGAGGACGCCTATCTGAGTGTCACCCGGCCGATCGAGGAGGAGCTCAACGGCGTCGACGGGCTGATCTATTTCGAATCCACCTCCGAAAGCTCGGGACGGATCGCGATCACCGCGACCTTCGCCCCCGGCACCGAGATCTCGCAGGCCGCCGTCGACGTGCAGAACTCGATCCGCCGCGTCGAGCCGCGCCTGCCGCGCACCGTCACCCAGCAGGGCATCCGCATCGAGCAGGCCGGCGCCGGCTTCCTGATGGTCGTCTCCGTCACCTCCACCGACGGGTCCCTCGACGTGATCGGTCTCGGCGACTACCTGAGCCGCAACGTGCTCGGCGAGATCCGCCGCATCGACGGCGTCGGCAGTGCCCAGATGTTCGCCAGCCAGCGCTCGATGCGCATCTGGATGGACCCGGACAAGATGCTCGGCCTCAACCTGACGGCCAGCGACGTGATCGCCGCAATCCAGGCGCAGAACGCCCAGGTCGCGGCCGGGCGCATCGGCGCCCAGCCCAACCCGGTCACCCAGCAGATTTCCGCCACCGTTCTGGTCAAGGGCCAGCTGACCTCGGCCGAGGAATTCGGCTCCATCGTGCTGCGCGCCAATCCGGACGGCTCGACCGTGCGGCTTTCCGACGTCGCCCGGGTCGAGATCGGCGGCGAAAGCTACAATTTCTCCACCCGCCTGAACGGCCAGCCGAGCGCGGCCATCGGCGTGCAGCTGTCCTCCACCGGCAACGCCATGGCGACGTCGGCGGCGGTGCGCGCCAAGATGGAGGAGCTCGGCCAGTTCTTCCCCGAAGGCATCGCCTATGAAATCCCCTACGACACCTCGCCCTTCGTCGAGGCGTCGATCGAGAAGGTGATCCACACGCTGCTCGAGGCGGTCGGTCTCGTCTTCGTGGTGATGTTCCTGTTCCTGCAGAGCTTCCGCTACACGGTCATTCCGACGCTGGTGGTGCCGGTCGCCCTGCTCGGCACCTGCGCGGTGATGCTTGCCGCCGGGTTCTCGATCAACGTGCTGACCATGTTCGCCATGGTGCTCGCCATCGGCATCCTCGTCGACGACGCCATCGTGGTGGTCGAGAATGTCGAGCGCATCATGGCCGAGGAAGGCCTGTCGCCGCGCGCCGCCACCCGCAAGGCGATGTCGCAGATCTCCGGCGCCATCATCGGCATCACCCTGGTGCTGACGGCCGTGTTCATTCCGATGGCCTTCTTTCCCGGCGCCGTCGGCATCATCTACCAGCAGTTCAGCCTGACCATGGTCGTGTCGATCCTGTTCTCCGGCTTCCTGGCGCTGTCCTTCACGCCGGCGCTCTGCGCCAGCATGCTGAAGCCGATCCCGCAGGGACATCACGAGAAGAAGGGCTTCTTCGGCTGGTTCAACCGCGGTTTCAACCGCACGACGAAGGGCTACAGCTCCACCGTCGGCTGGCTGTCGCGCCGCGCCGGGCGGATGATGATCATCTATCTCGCCCTGCTTGTCGGCCTCGGCTGGGCCTTCACCCGCCTGCCCTCCTCCTTCCTTCCGAACGAGGACCAGGGCTACCTGCTGGTCAACATCCAGGCCCCGCCCGAGGCCAGCGCCAACCGGACGCTGGAAGTGATCCAGCATGTCGAGGAGATTTTCGGCAAGGAAAGCGCCGTCTCGCGCATTGTCGGCATTCTCGGCTTCTCCTTCTCCGGCACCGGCCAGAACGCGGGCCTTGCCTTCGTCACGCTGAAGGACTGGTCCGAGCGCGGGCCGCAGGATTCGGCGGCTGCCATCGCCGGTCGCGGCAATGGCCAGCTGTTCGGGCTGAAGGACGCGATTTCCTTCGCCCTCTCGCCGCCGGCGATCCAGGGCCTTGGCACCTCGAACGGCTTCTCCTTCCGCCTCCAGGATCGCGGCGGCCGGGGCACCGAGGCGCTCGGCGCCGCCCGCGACCAGTTGATGGGTGCGGCCGGCCAGAGCCCGGTCATCGCCGGGTTGCGCATCGACGGCCTGCCCGACGCGGCGCAGGTCAATCTCGAGATCGACCGCGAGAAGGCCAATGCCTTCGGCGTCGCCTTCGCCTCCATCAACGCCACCATCTCGGCGCATCTGGGGTCGAGCTATGTCAACGACTTCCCCAATTCCGGGCGCATGCAGCGGGTCACCGTGCAGGCCGGCGAGGACGCCCGCATGCAGACCGACGACCTGCTGAAGCTGACGGTGCGCAACGCCAATGGCGGCATGGTGCCCCTGTCGGCCTTCGCCACGGTCAGCTGGGTCAAGGGGCCCTCGCAGATCGTCGGCTACAACGGCTATCCCTCGATCCGCATCTCCGGCCAGGCGGCGCCGGGCTATTCCTCCGGCGAGGCGATCGCCGAAATGGAGCGGATCGCCGCCTCGCTCCCCGCCGGCTTCGGCTACGAGTGGACCGGCCAGTCGCTGCAGGAGATCCAGTCCGGTTCGCAGGCACCGTTCCTGATCGGGCTGAGCATCCTGTTCGTCTTCCTGCTGCTCGCCGCCCTTTATGAAAGCTGGTCGATCCCCTTCGCCGTGATGCTGGTGGTGCCGCTCGGCGTCATCGGTTCGGTGATCGCGGTCACCCTGCGGGGCATGCCGAACGACGTCTATTTCACGGTCGGCCTGATCGCCATCGTGGGGCTTTCGGCCAAGAACGCCATCCTCATCATCGAGTTCGCCAAGGACCTGATGGCGGAAGGGCGGACCATGTTCGAGGCCACCGTCGAGGCGGCGCATCTGCGCTTCCGGCCGATCCTGATGACGTCGCTCGCCTTCACCCTCGGCGTGACACCGCTGGCCATCGCCACGGGCGCCAGCGCCGGCAGCCAGAACGCCATCGGAACCGGCGTGATGGGCGGCATGATCTCGGGCACGGTGCTGGCGATCTTCTTCGTGCCGGTGTTCTACGTCTTCGTCATGCGGCTGTTCGCCCGCATCCCGGTCGACGGCAAGCTGAAGCCGCGCATCGACGAGGACCATCCGGCGCCCGCCGCGGCGGACAAGACCCCGGCCGAATAGACGCTCCTCACGGACCCGCCGACCCGGCGGGGACAGGTCGCGACGGCCGCCGGGGATAACCTCCGGCGGCCGTCGCCGTTTCAAGCCGGAAAGCCGGCCTGACGTCATCCGCCTGCAGCGTGCAATTTCGAAAATAAATGAATCAATTTTTCGAAAATCCTGCGCAAGAATTGTCCGGGCTTGTCAAAATCCGGCTCGTCCGGTGCAAAATTCAGGCCCGGCCGGGCCTTTCGCCGGGCAGCGTCCGGCGGCTCTGAAATCCGCTTCCTATCCGGCCCGGGCCGCGTTAGCGTGGCGGCCGGCCAGTCATATCGGCACGACGGTCGCGCGGTCCGTTCCGGGAGGGATCCATGAGCATCGAACTCTGGCTTGTCTTCGTGCTTGCCGCCGTTGCCCTGTCGCTGACGCCGGGGCCGAACGGACTGCTCTGCCTCGATCACGGCGTTCGTTACGGGCTTGGCCGCAGCATCTTCACCGCGCTCGGCGCGGTGGCCGGGATGAGCCTTTTGATCGGTGCCTCGCTTGCGGGCCTGGGCGCCGTCATGCAGACCTCGGAGCTGCTGTTCACGGTGGTCAAATGGGCAGGTGCGGCCTATCTCGTGTGGCTCGGCATCCGGCTGTGGCGGGCACCGGGCTTTTCCGCCGCCGTCGACAGCGCCGCGACCGCGGCCCGTCCGATCTCCCGGCGCCGCGCCTTCGCGCAAGGGCTTCTGGTCGCCGTCTCCAACCCCAAGGCCTTGATCTTCTTCGCGACTTTCCTGCCGCAATTCATGCAGCCGGGCCAGTCGCTGTGGCTGCAATTCGTCATCTTCGCCGGCACCTACGGGGCCATCGAGTTCGCCTATGAGGTGGTTCTGGCCGGCGCTGCCGGCCGGCTCGCGCCCTGGCTGGAGCGCTGGGGCCGGGTCTTCAACCGGATCACCGGCGGCGCCTTTGTCGGGGTCGGGGCGATGGTCGCCGCGACGCAGCGCTAGAGCGCCTTTCGCAACCGCCTGACCAGCGGCAGGCCGACCGCCAGGGCGATCGCGGCGACAAATCCCATCGAGATCGGGCTTGCGACCAACGCGGCCGGATCATTGCCCCCGATCATCATCGACAGGCGGAAGTTGCGCTCGGCATATTCGCCGAGGATCAGGCCGAGCACGGCCGGGGCGAGCGGTATCTGCTGGCGTTCCATGACATACCCGATGAAGCCGAAGCCGAACATCAGCGCCACGTCGAACATGCTGCCATTGATGGCGAAAGTGCCCACGACGGTCATGCCCAGGATGATCGGGGCGAGCACCGGACGCGGGATTTCCAGCAGCCTTGCGAAGGTGCGCGTCGCGATCGCCCCGCCCAGGAAGACCAGCAGCAGCGACGACACGAACATCTGGATCATGAAGCCGTAGACCACCGTCGGATGGCTGCGGAACAGCTCCGGCCCGGGCTGCAATCCATGCACCAGAAGCGCGCCGAGAATGACCGCCGTCACCGAACTGCCCGGGATGCCGAGCGTCAGCGCCGGGATGAGGGCTGCCGCGTTGTCGGCATTGTTGCCGCATTCGGCGGCGGCAACGCCGGCCGGCTCGCCGCGCCCGAAGGCATCGGGATCGCGCGAGGTCCGGCGCACCTCGTTGTAGCTCAGGAAGGCCGCCATCGAGCCGCCGGCACCGGGCAGGATGCCGACGAAAATGCCGATCACCGAGGCGCGCAGCCAGACCAGCCAGAAGGCGGCAAGGTCGCGCCAGCGGGTCAGCAAACCGCCCCGCTCGATCCGCACCCGGGTCGCCGCCTCGTTGCCCGGACCGTCGAGCAGCAGGCCGATCATCGGCGGGATCGCGTAAAGTCCGACCAGCATGACGACGACGTTCAGTCCGTCAAGAAGCTCCAGCCGGCCGAACGTGTAGCGGTCGACACCGGTGATGACATCGGTGCCGACCAGCGAGACCACCACGCCGAACAGCGCGCTGATCAATCCCTTCACGGGCTGCTCGCCGACCAGGAAGACGATCGCCGTCAGGCCGAAGACCGCCACCCAGAAGACCTCCGCCGGACCGAAGGCCAGGGTGATGTAGGAGAGCGGCGGGGCGATGGTCATCAGCGCGATGGCGCTCGCCATGCCGCCGACGGCGGAGGAGACGCAGGCGATCTGCAACGCCCATCCGGCCTGACCCTTCTGCGCCATCGGGTAGCCATCGAAAGTGGTCGCGACCGCCGCCGGGGTTCCCGGGATGCGCAACAGCACGGCCGGGATGGACCCGCCATACATGGCGCCGTTGTAGATGCCGGCGATCATGCCGAGCGCGGCGAGCGGCTCCATGAAGAAGGTCAGCGGGATCAGCACCGAGATCGCCATGGTGGCGCTCAGGCCCGGCAACGCGCCGATGGCGATGCCGCCGATGACGCCGGCGATCATGGCAATGAAGTTGGTCAGCCGGAAGATTTCGAGAAACGCGTCGAAAAGGACATCCATGGGTTAACTCCGGCGTTTCACTTCAGCCACGGGGCGAGGAGCAACCCGTTGGGCAGCGGACGGTCGAACAGGCCGGTGAAGACCAGCAGGATCAGCGCCACGAAGACTGTGCCGGCGAGCAGTGCCACCGGCCAGCGCCGAAAGCCGAACAACGCCGACAGGCCGATGGTGACGAGCACCGTCGCCAGCGGGAAGCCGATCAGTATGACACCGGCGAAATAGGCGGGGATCGACAGCCAGATCTTCAGGAATCCCAGCGGCTGCGGCAGGAATTGGGCTTGTCCCTCCTCGCCAAGACGGCGCAGGCCCTGGACGGCGTTCGCAAGGCCGAGCGCGCAGAGCAACCCGGCGACGATCCGCGGAAAGATCCCGGCCGAGGCCGACCAGCTGAATGTCAGTGCAAACAGCAGCGCGGCCAGCGCGGCAACGAAAAGACCGAGCGCGATATCGGCCCGCGCGCTTGGCAGTGCCTTGCCGGCACGCGGCATTTCAGGCTGGGCGTTCGATCCGGCGCTCATGTGCCTCGTCTCCCTCGTCTGCAACGGGCCCTCCGGCCGGCACGACAGGATGCCGGCCGGAGGGAGCCTCATGATGACAGCTTACTGCCAGGGGGTTTCGTTCCAGACACGCTGTGCCACAGCCGACTGCTCGGCGGCCAGCGCGCGATAGGCATCGCCGGTGACGACCTCGAGCGGGAAGCCTTGCGCCTCGCGCAGGGCCAGAAACGCCGGATCCTCGGCCATCGCGTCGAAGGCGGCGACGAGCTTCGCCTCGACCTCTTCCGGCAGGCCGGCCGGCGCGGCAAGGCCCCGGATCGAGGCGATCTGCACGTCGAAGCCCTGCTCCAGCGCCGTCGGCGCGTCGGCGGCAAGCGGCGAGCGTGCCTTGGAGTAGACAGCCAGGATGCGGACCTGATCGGCGAACTCGGACACTTCGCTCAGATTGACGCCGCCAAGCGCGACATGACCGCCAAGCAGTGCCGCACGGGCCGGAGCCGCACCGCCGAACGGCACCACGGCAAGATCGGCCCCGGCCGCCGCTTCCAGCTGCACGGCCGCGAAATGATCCTCGCCGCCGAGACCGCCGATCGCATAGGTGATCGCGCCCGGCGCCTTTTTCGCTGCCTCGATCACGTCATTCAGCGATGTGTAGGGCGAATCGGCGCGCACGATCATCACGCTGGGGTCGCGCATGACCGTGCCGATGAAGGTGAAGCTGTCGAGGGTGAAGTCGGGCTCGCGGTCGTAGAGCTTGGCCACCATCGAAGGCAGGTTCATCGTGCCCAGCGTGTATCCGTCCGGCGCCGCGGCCGCGAGTTCGGTCCAGCCGATCTGTCCGCCCGCGCCGGGCCTGTTGACGATCGAGACCTCGACCCCCTCGCCCAGATGACGGGCCAGGATCGGCGCCACCGTGCGCGCCATAACATCCGTGCCGCCGCCGGGATTGAAGCCGACGATCACCTGGATGTTGTCCGCCGGGTAGGCGTCCTGCGCAAGTGCCGGTGCCGCCGTCCCGAGAGCGATGACCGCCATGGCCAGTGTATTCCGAAGCATCCGCTTTCCTCCCTTTGGAATGCAATTTTGATTTATATTCGCATTCTGTATTCTTGACTTTTGCCGCCGTCAAGGAGAAACAACGGCATGTTCGCGCTTCAAGACAGACAAAATTCCAGGAATTATGCCATTTACCGCCTCAAGCCGGAGACTCTCGATGCCTGACACAAAAGTATGCAATGATCCGCTAAATGCGGATATTGTCGACATGACCGGAGTCCCCGGATTTTGCGTGGCACCGCATGGCGCGACGGCGGACCGCGCCACCATCGCGGCGCTCGGCGAGGTGCCGGTGGCCGCGCTCGGCGACGTCCTGGGGCGGCGCGGGATCATGGATGCCGGCATCAAGCCGCTGTCGGACATGACCCGCATCGCCGGCCCGGCGCTGACCGTGGAGACCCGGCCGGGCGACAATCTGATGCTGCACGCGGCGCTGAAGATCGCCCGCCCGGGCGACATCCTGGTGGTCAACGGCCACGGATATGCCGAGGCGGCCGTCTGGGGCATGCTGATGACCCATACGGCCATCGCCGTCCAGCTCGGCGGCCTGATCATCGACGGCGCCCTGCGCGACAGGCAGGAGATCGTCGCCTCGGGCTTTGCCGCCTACACGCGCTGGATCTGTGCCGCCGGGCCGCACAAGGACGGTCCCGGCCAGGTCAACCTGCCGGTCGCCTGCGGCGGGGTCGCGGTGCGCTCGGGCGACGTGATCGTCGGCGACGCGGACGGGATCGTCGTCATCGCCGCCGAAGATGCCGGGTTCGCGCTGCACAAGGGCCGGGCGAAGGTGGCGGCCGAAGACCGGCGCGCCCGCGAGATCAACGAGGATGGCGTGCTGCACCAGGGCTGGCTGATCCCGACGCTCTCGAAAATGGGCCTCTTCGGCACGGACGGCGCGCAATGAGACCGGCGGGCACGGTGCTGATCACCACACCGGAACTCGCCGGAGCGGCCGACGCCCTGCTGAAGGAGGCGGGCCTGCGGCCATTCTACGTGCCGAAAGGTACCACCGGACAGGACCTGCCGGACCTTGCCCGCGCGGCGCAGGCCGGGCACGGGCCGGTCGTCGCCGTCATTTCCCGCAGCCTGCGCCTCGGCAGCGACATCATCGGGGCGCTTCCCGACCTGCGGATCATCTCCAAGCACGGGGCCGGTGTCGACAATATCGACACGCTCGCCGCGGCGGCGGCAGGCATATGCGTCACCCGGACGAGCGGTTCCAATGCCCGTTCGGTGGCCGAACACGCGCTGGCGCTGATCCTCGCCGCCGCGCGGCACCTGGTGCCACTGGCCACATCGACGGCCGCCGGCGACTGGGAGCGCGCCCGCTGGCGCGGCGAACAGCTGGGCGGCAAGGTGCTCGGACTGGTCGGGTTCGGCCAGATCGGCCGGGAACTCGCCGCCATGGGCCGGGTCGTCTGCGGCACGGTGCTGGTTCACGATCCCTTCGCGGACGCGGACGGTATCCGCGCCGCCGGAGCGGAACCGGTGACGCTCGCGACGTTGCGCGCCCGCGCCGACATCGTCAGCCTGCATTGCCCGCTGACGGAGGAAACCCGCTCGCTGGTCGACGCGCCGTTCCTGGCGGCGATGCGGCCCGGCGCCATGCTGGTCAACACCGCACGCGGCGAGATCGTCGACGAGGCCGCCCTGCTCGCCGCGCTCGAAAGCGGACACATCTCGGCGGCGGGCCTCGATTCCCTGTGCGACGAGACGCCGGGACACAGCGCCCTGCGCCACCATCCGCGCGCGGTGATCACCCCCCATGTCGGCGGCTCCACCCGCCAGGCGATGGAGATCGTCGCCGAGCGCGCCGCCGGAACGATCGTCGACTTCCTGGCGGGAAAGCCGGTCAGGCCGGCCGATCGCGTATGTTGATCTTGCCCGTCCGGCGATCACCGACTAAGCAATCGGAATGAGCGAGCCCAGCGCCATGAAACCACGTACGGACCATGAGCCGGGCCAGGCCCGCTCGGCGCTGGCCTATGATCTTGTGCGCAGGCGCATCGCCGAAGGGCTGCTGCGGCCGGGAGAGCATGTC
The DNA here is from genome assembly GCF_965276915.1 of Stappia sp. Lineage (GTDB taxonomy): Bacteria > Pseudomonadota > Alphaproteobacteria > Rhizobiales > Stappiaceae > Stappia. The sequence continues at coordinate 1,286,435 of NZ_OZ255709.1, read as the reverse complement.
GGCGAAAGCGAAATGGCGCAGGCCCTCGGCCTGAGCCGCACGCCGGTGCGCGAGGCCATGAAGCTGCTTCAGGCCGAAGGGCTGCTGGAGGCTTCGCCCGGGCGCGGCCATACGGTGGCGATGCTGTCCAGGGAGCAGGCCTCGCAGCTGTTCTACATGCGCGAGGCGATCGAGGGCATGGCGGCACGGCTGGCCGCCACCCATGCCAACGCCGCACAGATCGAGGCGATGGCGGCGGCGCTGCGGGAGGAAGGCGCCCTGCCGGAGAGCGAGCCGGACGCATTGCTGGCGGTCAACGACCGGTTTCACAAGGTGATCCACGACGCGGCCTGCAACCGCTACGTCCTGCAGGCGATGCAGGTCTACGACACCGGCATGATCATCCTGCGGCTGATGACGCGGGTGCGCTTCACCCCGTCCGCCAACGCGCATGAACACCATGTCGCCGTGTTCCAGGCGATCGAGCGCGAGGACCCGGTCGCGGCCGAAGCGGCGATGCGCCAGCATATCCGCGCCTCCCGGCGCAAGCGGCTGGCCCTTCTGAACGGGTCCGACTGGTCCGCCTGAGTACGGGCAGCACAGCCCTTACCGGTCAGCCATGGCCGCCCCCGCCGCGATCCGCCTGTAGCCGGCAACGCCATGATAGAAGCCGTTGCTGAAGCGCGTTGCCGGACACAGGCCGACGAGTTCCGCCTCCGCCTCGGCCGGGTCCTTGCGACCGTCGAGGCAGTCGCGAAAGGCGCGCGCGACGCCCGCCATGTCGACCGCCTGCGGCATCAGGCGCAGATGCCCGACACCGGCCTTCGCCAGCGCGCCGGCCTCCCCCGTCAGGCAGACATAGCTTTCCGACAGGGTCTGGATGCCATTCACCCTGAGGAACGGCCGGCCGTCGCGGGTCGCGAGCGGCATGCCGTCGGCATCCTCCTCGCAGACGAACTGGCAATTGTCCTTGGTCCGGCCGTGGGCGCGGGCGTGGTAGCAACGGGCCGAGACGGCGAGCGGCGCGCAGGGCGGCCGGCGTGCCGGCCGGACAGACGAGTTCGGCCTGCGTCATGCGGCGATCCCCCCGGCCTGATCCTCGTAGCGGCGGCGCAACTGCGCCAGCACGGCGCGCCCGGCCGGGCCGAACATCGCCGCCGTTTCCCCGGCCAGCGAGCCCTCCATGTCGTCAAGCGCGTTGCGCAGGCGCACCACCGCCTCGGTGCTGCCGGTGATCGTGAGGTCGCGGGAGAAGAAGGCGGCGTCGCCGTCCCCGTCGGCATCGACGAGTTGCAGCAACAACAGGAAGCGGCCCCGGATCGCGGCTCCCGCAGCCGGTTGCCGGTCGCGCGGCACGGCGCGCAGGACCAGCGCGCGCGGGTCCGGGCGCAGGTGCAGCGCGAAGGGCAGATCCAGCGGATCGATCACATAGTCGGTGGTGCAATGCTCGCCGAGCCGGTCGAAAAGCTCCGGATGACGGGAGGCGATGCGTCCGACGATGCGCTCGAGCAGCGGTTGCAGCAGCAGGCAGACCAGCGGCGCGGCGCGGGCGCCGAGACGCGCCAGGCCAGAGGCCGCAGGAGAGAGAGAAGATGTGTGTGGATCGCTCATGGGAGCGGACGCTAGCTGTGGCGAGGCCTGCGCGAATTGACATATATCAAGTGACAAGAACTCCAAGCACACCTGCGACGGAGTGCCGCCGGGCAGGCCAAAACCTGGCCGTCTACGGCGCAGGTCCTCTGTCCGAGAGGCTCCAGTTCCTCGAAAGCAAGGGTGGCGCGCACCGCGTCGCGTTCCTCCACCCTCGCGGCGAGGCCGGACAGGTCGGCGGAGACCGCCATGCCGAGCATCGCCGCCCAGCGCAGCATCACGTAAAGAAGCGCGTCGGCCCCGGTGAAGCGGTCACCGAAGAGGTGGCGGCCCTCGGCCCGCCCGCCGATCCAGTCGAGGCGCCGGGCCAGGGTCTCGCGCAGATGCTCCTTTTCGCCTTCGCTGAAGAACAGCCGGACGAACGGCTTCTGGACCTCGCTCGACAGGAAGGCCAACATTTGCAGGTGGCGGGTTCTGCCAAGCGGACCAGCCGGCATCAGCGACAGCCTCGCAAGATGATCGAATCGACCCGATGGCCTGGCATCTCACGGCAATCAAAACTTTCGAAGCGGATTTTCACGCCCGGCACGCCCGGCGCGGCGACGGTTCGGCCGGATACCGAACCTTCAACTAGCGTCTCAATTGCCATAGTTGATAGAGCGAGAAACAAGACGTCAGTACAGCCAAGGGTAGCCAAATCAGTTTTGACTGCTCCAAATACACCACCCCAGCGTCGCTGTCGAAGCAAATGCCCAATTCATTAAAACAGCCGAGCCATTTGAAATAGAACGAATAACAAGCAAACCAGAAGATTGCAGACAATCCCAGTGATGCAAGAAAAAGCAATTTCCTCAGCGCAGCTTCCATCTCGCGAATATACCGCCGGCACCCAAAAACTCAATGTCTGACAGGCCCGTGTGGCCGATCTCTGTTGTATCGACTGCGTATGCCTGTTTGGCCGCGGACGCCGGCAACACCGAACGGAAACAACTGCCATTCCTGGTAGAGAGTGACCGGCAGCGCATAGGCCACCGGCAGCGCATAGGCCATTGTATGCGACAGTCGGCGGAGATTTGGGGTGTCAGCTCGAACCCGTGATATTCGCAAGGCCAAGGGCCGTCCGAGCTTATGCGAGGCCCTGACTGGAGCGAAGCCCGAAGGGCGACAGCGCGAAGTCAGAAAATGGCGGAGCATCGCGGAGACATTTCGAACCCGCCGGGTTCGCAAGGCCAAGGGTCGCCCGAGCTTATGCGAGGCCCCGACTGGAGCGGAGCCCGAAGGGCGACAGCGCGAAGTCAGAGAATGGCGGACATAGATGTAGCAACATCAAACGCCATTTTCGAAACGCTTGAGGGCTGGAACACCCTCCTACAGTCCGAACATATCGAGCTTTCCAGTCGCCCCAGCCCCTCCAGAGCACCCAGCGGCCCAACTCGCCGAGGGCCGTCACCATGAGCGAGAGCCGGAACACCAACACCATCAAGAGCGAATTCCAGCTCACGGCTACCAAGACGGGAAAGCGGAAGAAGCCCCGCCAAGCGGTCTCGAAACCGTTTTCCATCCGCCTGAGCGAAGAGGAACGGGCGATACTGGAGCGGGAAGCCGGCTCCCTTTCGCTCGCCGCGCATGCACGCAGAAAACTGATTGGCGACGTGACAACATCACGACGCGGAAAGAGACCGGCGCGCAGACGGCATACCCCACAGGTGGATCAGGTCGCGCTTGGCAGGGCGCTGGCATTGCTTGGACGCGCGGAGCTTCTCAGGCGACTGGACGAACTGGCGACTGCCGCAATCATGGGTGCGCTGCCACTCGGCCCGGAGTTGATTGAGGAGCTTCACGCGACCTGTGCCCATATCCGCGCCATGCGAGACGCCCTCATGGAGGCCCTGAATGTCGAACGGGGTTTTGAGGAATGATTCTGGTCGGAAACCAGCGCGGCGGCGCAAAGAACCTCGCCCTGCATCTGCTCAAGGATGAAAACGATCATGTGGACTTGCATGAACTGCGGGGCTTCGTTGCGCGCGACCTGCGCGGCGCCTTCAACGAAGCCTATGCGATCAGCCGAGGGACCCGCTGCAAGCAGTATCTCTTTTCCTGTTCGCTCAATCCCCCCGCCGCCGCGAATGTAAAAACGGAGGATTTCGAGAAGGCGATCAACCGCATCGAAGCGGAACTGGGACTGGTAGGCCAACCGCGAGCCATCGTCTTCCATGAGAAGGCCGGTCGGCGGCACGCACACTGCGTTTGGTCGCGCATTCGCGCCGACGACATGAAGGCGGTCCAGCTCTCCTACACGCGCCGGAAGCTGATGAGGGTCGCACGAGAGCTTTATATCGAGCATGGCTGGACCATGCCGCGCGGCCTCTCACAGACCAAGGCCAGCGATCCGTTCAATTTTACGCTGGCGGACTGGCAGCAGGCGAAACGCACCGGGCAAGATCCCCGAACCATCAAGGCGGCGCTGCAGGACGCCTGGGCAATCTCCGACTCGAAAGCCGCCTTGATACGCGCGTTGGATGAACGCGGCTTCAAGCTGGCGCGCGGTGACACGAAAGCGTTTGTCGTCGTAGACCGGCACGGTGAGGTCTATTCACTCCCCCGCCAGATTGGTTTGAAAACCAAGGAAGTGCGCGCCCGTGTGGGCGATGGGGACGACTTGCCGGATGTCGCCGGCGCGAAGGTCCAGATTGCGCAAGACATCCGTCCTGCCCTTTTCCGACTGAGAAGCGAGGCACTGACGGAGTTGCGCGGCCGAAACGTGCAATTGCGCAAGGAGCGGCACAGCATGCGGCAGCGCCATCGAGAGGCACGAGAGGCCCTATCTCAAGCGATCGAAGCGCGTCGGTGGGAGGAGGCAAGGATCAGGCAATCGCGCTTTCGTACCGGTGTGAAAGGCCTATGGGATTGGGTGCGCGGCGAGAACCAGCGCATTCGCGAACGGAACAAAGCCGAGGCCAGGGAAGCTGCTCTGCGCGACAGGGCCGAGAAAGACGCGCTGATATTCGCGCAGCTCGAAGAACGGCGACGGATGATCGATCTGCGCCAAGAGATTGCACGTTCCTACGCGGACAAAGCGCGAGACATCCGCGACGATCTGCGCTCCTACCGTGACATGAGCCGCAGTCCGAGCCGACAGAAAATCGCCCTGCGAAAACGCAATATGCCGCAAGCCTAGGATGGCTACCTACGCCGCCAGCTTCAGCCGGTTGAACGCCAGGCGAATGCAGTGGTCCTTGGCGAGGCCGGGAGGAACGCTGGTATCGGTGGCGTCGATGAACATCTCCCACATCTTCAGGAAGTCGCCGCGATAGGCGCTGATCCCACCGAGGTCGTCATAGGCGCTGATCCCACCGAGGTCGTCATAGGCGGTGGCGAAGACGGCGGTCTCTTCCAGGAGATACTGCTCCGACAGGGCAAAGAAGCGCCGCCGGTCGTGCTCATCCATACCGCGACGATCGATGAACTCGGTGATCGCATCGTGGATTCAGCTCACGGCCGACCACGCCCGCCTCTGGACGGAGTAGCATTCCAGGATACGGAAACCGCACTCGAGACGGCGCTCCACAATGAAGGAGAGAGCCTCGACATCAAGACAGCAGAACGCCTGACACTGTCGATCCGGCGGAAAGAGCCGCGCCGCCCCGCAACCCGCCAAGTAGACAAACCGCGAATGAGTGAGGGACGGTTGATCGGTGGTTCCGGCCTTGAGGCCCCAGCTCATCGAAATTCAGCAATCGACCGTTATGCGTCCCGGCGCGTCTGCTCGAGGTTTCAGAGATGAGTAATAAAAGCATAAACTTCTTCATCGTCACCGCTCAGTCTTCAAGATCAGAAGACAATAGTTGAAATGATCTTGCGAATTCAGGCCTCCGATACCTACAAAATTGAAACTTGTTCATTCAGGAAGAGATCACGCGCAACCAGTTCTTTTTGGGCCGCTTCCGCGTCTTTCGAAAACATCAAGATCCTAAGGTTCACTTCCGCCCGTGAAAAACAGACATAGGCCAGTCTTTGAGTGAGCTCTTTCTGCCGGTCAGTTGGATCGCCCGCGACGCCAGGGGTCAAAACTTTCGAAAAGCTGTAGGTATTCCAGGCTGCCTCGACATCGTCGATCATGACCAGCACGTTCTCATACTCTTCGCCTTTCGAGCCATGCTGCGTACTGAAAGGAGAATTTTCATCCAGATAATCGATATATTTTTCGAGTTCGTCAGCCTTCAACGTGAAGAATTCATCAGCCAGCCAATCGCCTTTTTCCCTTTGGTGATCCTCGTTGCCGGAGTCATAAGCTTCGCGCGGAGCTCGAGCCAACTGACCTGCAAGGCGGTCCGAAAATAGATAAAGTGCGTTCGCGCTACAGTACTCCAGAATTTCTTTGACCGAATTGCCTTCCCATTTTTGCGCCAAAGCAGCGGCGTGTCTTGAGGCCTCTTCGAGCATATGTTTGAGGGTTTTGCTCTTGTTCGCTTCAGTGTCGTCAAAAGCAGGGCTTACTCTTCGGAGTGTTTCAATCAGCTTCTTAGGATCGTTGTTGCGGGATGCATCGACCAATGGAAAAATACCGTCCACAAAGGGCTTGAGAAGATAGTGCGTGCCATCTTCATAGTCGGATTGAGATCTGGACGACGAATAATCGCCTGTAAAGAGCTTGTGCAGGGTGACGAAGCCGAGCCTCCGAGCGATCATCTGGCGTGCCAGAAAAAGGTTCTTTACACGAGTAATATCGGTCCATCCCCATTGTTCGACGGCCTCTTCGAATTTCGCTGTCACTTCATCGAGTTGTTCGAGGGTGTAGGTATTTCTCGGACCAGCAGGTTCAGGGGCTTGCGCGACCGTGATCAAAACGCTTCCTTCAACATCGGCGTTTTCACCACCAGGAACTTGTTTCAGATCGGTTCTGAAGTTGTTGAGAAGGTCGATCACGGAGGTCGAGCTACGAAAATTCTCTTCCTTCGGAATCATTTCGGAGCCTTCTGGACCGGCAAAATCTCCGGCTCGCTTGTCGTAAATCTGCTGCATCGGATCGCCGAAATATCCGACGACGGGTAGCCCTTCCCCCGCGCACACAGTGTTGAGCGCCTCAACGACCTGTGGGAACGTGTCTTGAGCTTCATCGACGAAGATGTAGGGGTATTTGAACCCGAGGCCTTTGCGCAAAAGCGGTTTGTGCGTGATCAGATAGGCCGCGACGTCAATAACATCATCATGGTTTAGGACACATTTGGAATAGTCGCTGATAACGGTTTCTTCGTAGGATACGGGCGGCTTATTCGCGTTCAGCGCAGCAAGTTGGGAGGTCAGGCGCTCAAGGTCTTTCCTGGCTTTTTGAGCGGTCTGAGACATCCCACCGTTGTCTTTCTCGCGGGCTTTTTCCATATGCTGCGGGACGACCGCATCACGAAGGGCCTCCCGAATAGCCTCCTGAAAGCGCGCGATTTCTGCCCAAAGAAACCCGTGCAAAGTGGAAACGCAAAAAATCTCATCGAAACCGAGACGCGACGAAATCACTCCGACTGCACGGTTTGTGTATGTGATACACACGACGCGCTGACCGTTCTTCCGAAGCTCGTCTCCACGGGACTTCTGAATTCCTTTCAGAGCTTCAACGAGCGATGTGGTCTTGCCTGATCCAGCGCCTGCGATAACCGAAAATGAAACGTCCTTTGCGATGCACTCAGCAATTTTCGTATCGGCCTCTGTTGGCTTGAGTTTTGCTGTCATTCGCCGGCCCCCTGGTTTTGGGAGAGACGTGTCTCCAGCCATTTTAGGCCTTCGGCGATGTAGTGGGGGACATTCCAGTCCTTGTTCTGTTCCGCGTTAGCTTCTTCGTCCTCTCCTTCTGGTATTTCGTAAGCAAGGACATCCATGGCAAATTCAGTTTTCTTGAAAGTGCTGCTCTTTATTCGCTTCCAAACAGCCTCCTGAATCTCGGCGGGGGCATTTGGCAAGTCAATACCTATACTGAGACCCTTTGCATGAAAGAGTTCGAGGTTTTCATAGACAAAGGCTTCTTCAAGGGTTCTTCCGTGGAAGGTGTGAGCGCTATCCAGGTGGTTCACCGCCACCGGCTTTTGAAAAGCGACAAAACGCATTCCCTCGGCTTGCACACAATCGTCGAAGCTCTTGACCGAAAGTGCAGCAACTCCTGTCTCTCCGAAGAAGTATCCCAGAGTCGCATTCGACGAAATGGCTCCCGGACGGGTGGCAACGCAATTCGCTCGGTTGTTGGCGGGATCAACGGAGTCGATGTCGGTGATAACCAAGTAGGGTATTCCGAGGAAATCCAGCAATCCAGCGAAGCGCATCCCGTATGCTCCACCTACCTCCAGAATTGCTAGATACTTCTTGTTCAGTTCCTTTGCCGATATGTCGATCATGCGCGGCAAAAGCAGTTTTTCAGCAGACCCCTCAACGAGTATGGCAGCATCGGAGAAAAACAGGTCGCAATGCGTAAGTCTCAGATATTTTTTGAGAAAAGAAAGAGCTTCCTCTGGCGCGATTACCGCGTCGCCCAATTCGAGCGGCTCCGGTTGAAATTGCCGAAGACTTTGGACTGTCGTTCCTTGAAACGTTACTCTTTCCTGTTCGCCGATCTGGCTCCGACGGAAGTAGCGGATTTTCGAGAATTCTACTGTATCAAGAATGTGCGACGAATGGGTCGTGATCGTAAGCTGAGGTTTGCTTTCGCCTTCGGGAGCATCGGCAGTCAAGACATCCCACATTTGGCGAATGAACGTCTGTTGAACCTGCGCGTGCAGATGCACCTCCGGTTCTTCAATGAAGATCATTTGGCAAAGTGGACGAGTATCCTCGGTCGCGAGCCATTGTCGATAAAAATGATCGACCTGAATGGCCATGAACACAAGGTTCTTGAAGCCCAGTCCGTTGTAGGCCTCGGGAAGCTCATGGCTGGTGCTGGCATCGACGTAGAAAAGTTCGGTATTACCGCGTAACGCAACCTCCGAACTGAGTGTCGAAACAACCTTCATTGTGCGGTCATTGTCGGAGGGAAGGCCGAGACCTCCGATCATCGTCATCAGGGGTCTGAAGCGTTCGTCGTAGTGCCTGTTCAGGCTTTCATTATTCTGTTCAATGACCGCGATAGCTTCTTCAGCCAGTTCCGCCTGCTCCAGGTTTCTCCGGTAATACGTCGCAAAGGCATCTGATAGTCTGTTGCTCCTGGCGGCATTCTCGTCGTCAATATTCCGCTGAGCATCAACGAAATCTACGCGCAGAAGAGAACTGAGCAGCTTTTTGCCTTCTTGCACCGAAATCGGCGTTGCCACAAGTTCTTGTTCGAGCCTTTCCAGCGAAGATACCTTAATGCTGAAATATTTTTTTAAATTTCCTTCCATTCCAAGGAAGAAGCTCAACGGACGCTTGCGGGTGCCATCCTCCTTTGTCGGGAATGCTGAATCGTAATGCTTCCAGAGTTCTGCTGTGTCATTCACAGCGAATGCGCAACGCATCCCGATTTCAGAGAAATCAGCGGAAAGGCTCGTTGCTAGTGCAAAAACCCGACCAAATGCAATTGAGTCCGGATCAATGTGAAACCAAAGATCAAGTTCTATTTGAGGTAAGCTTGTTTCGTCTCCGGGAACAAAGGCATCGATAGCGACAATTGCGGGAATGGAGAAGTCATGGATTTTGAATTCGCGATTCCCGAGAAAGCTGCGAATGGCAGCCGTCGCGGAGGTCTTACCACTGTTGTTTGGGCCGACAAATATAGTTTCTTTACTTTCGAAAACTATTGAAACATCGTGCAGGCGTCGAAATTTTCTTATTGTGCTACTTTTCAATCGCATAGTGCGCCTCCCAATTAAACCATGACAAAATACCAATTCTGAGTTGCTTCTGTGAAGAGCATTGTTTACTTGCGCGCAATATATTATTCGGAAACCGCGGATCGGCTTGGCAAATTTGAAATTACACTGAGCTATGCGAAAAGAAACATGTAACGCGGAAGGAGGGCGGAAGCCTGCAGCTCCTCGGGGGATAACATACGGTATTCAAGGGGCAGCTGTGTCGGCGTGATTTTGAACTACGCACTTGAATGGCGCTTCGAGGGAGGGCGACTGTGCGCAGGGTGAGCCAGCGGCCACTTACCATCAGCTTTGCCCTGCCCACGGCAAAACCGGACATTCCGCAGTCGACCCCACACCAGAACATGCTACCCCAGCCGCCCGATAACCGAGCGACCGGGGTAGAGCTTGAGTTCTAGCACCCACTCTACGCCGCAGCCTGTTCCGTCTCCCGCGCGATCAGCCAATTGGCGGCCTCGGACGCTTTGGAGGCGGCAGTGAAGACGGCCTTCTTGTCGTCCTTGAGGACCTTGAGCCAGTGGGCGATGTACTGGGCATGGTCGGCACGGGGCTCCGGCGTGATGCCGAGATCACCGCACAGGAAGGCTGCGCCAAGCTCGGCGACAAGTTCCTCCATGGCGTAGCTCTCGGCATTGAACCGACCGACGAGATTGCGATCGAGGCGGTTCGGCGCGCCCGACCAGTGGACCTTATGCCGATATCGGCATAAGACCCATAATGCCGCTATCAGGATTATGCCGGTATCTGTTCCGGTGAGCCGAAAGCGGTCGCCTCCGGCTCACTTGTGTAGGCATAATCAGAGGGATTCGAGGAAGGCGAGCAGCTTATCGTCCGGCCGATATCTTCCCGGATTGGCAGCAGGGGCCGTTACCAGGGCCAATGCCTTCTCCTTGAGCCGCAGATCTGCATGAACATAGACCTGCGTGGTCTCGACATTCTCGTGTCCAAGCCACAGCGCGATAACGGTTTGGTCGACGCCATGATGTAGGAGCTCCATCGCGGTGCTGTGGCGCAGCACATGGGGACTGACCCGTTTGCCAATCAGCGACGGACACGATCTCGACGCCGTGAGCACGTGCCGACGTACAATGTCTTCCAGAGCGTCGCGACTGAGCCGCGTTCCCCGAATGCTTGGGAACAGTGGATCGTCCTCCGCGCCCCTCCGCTCCTTCAGCCAAGCTTCCAGCACCTTGACGGTTTCCCGTCGCAGCGGTGTGGTGCGATGCTTGCGGCCCTTACCCTCGCAGCAAATGTGAGCCCCGGTGCCGGGCACGATATCGCAGCACCGGAGTCCCGTAATCTCGGAGGCTCGCAAACCCGCCTGCAACGCGATCAGCAGGACTGCATGGTCGCGGCGGCCGATCCTCGTCGAGCGATCCGGCGCAGCTAGGAGAGCGTCGATTTCACCGCGATCGAGGAACTCGACCGTTCGCCGGACATATCGCTTGCCGGGCATTGCCAGTATCTTCTGACAGTGCAGCATGTATCGCGGCTCGCTCATCGCCACGAAGCGGAAGAATGAGCGGATGCCGGCGAGTCTCGTGTTGCGGCTTCGAGCACTATTGCCACGTCGCGTTTCGATGTCGCTGAGGAAGTCGGCGACGAGCTCGACATCAATGTCTTCGACCGCCAGCTTTGTCGGTGGTCTGCCGCTCTTCTCGCTGGCATAGCGCAACAGCAAACGGAAGGTGTCGCGATAGCCGGCGATCGTGTTCGGGCTGGCGTTCAGTTGGGTGCACAGCCGGTCGGTGAAGAACTGCTGTACGAGCGAGGGAAGCAACGATCTGCTCATGAGTACCCCTCCAGCGCTAAAGAGTGCTCTGCACGCGCCGAGGCCAGAGCCAGCAGTTCCGGCACCGCCTCTATGTACCAGTAGGTATGCTCGGGGTTCGCGTGCCCTAGATAGGTCGTCAGCTTGATCATTTCCCGGGCCGGGTCCATGCCGGACCGGTACCAGTTCAGCATGGTGCGGACGGCAAAGGTGTGGCGCAGATCATGGATTCGCGGGCCACGGCCATGCTTGTGGAACCTTTGCTGCTCCCGAAGTCCGAGCGACTGGCAGATCACGGCAAAGTTGTATCTGGCGCCGCAGTCGCTGACCCGCTCGCCATGATCCGCGACGAAGAACGGCTGCGAACTGCGCTCAAGCAGCCGATCCCGCTCCTTCGCGTAAGTAGCAAGCTGGAGTGTGGTACACCTCGAGACCGGAATCAGTCGCGCCTTGCCGAGCTTTCCCTTCCGCAGTGTGAGAACGCCCGTTTCAATGTCGACATCGCCGCTGTTGAGAGAGAGTGCCTCGCTGATCCTGAGGCCGGTAACGGCGATCAACCCGAACAGGGCCGGATATGTCAGCGATCGGATCCCATTGATCGACGGCAATGTCGCTGCGGTCTCCACGATGGCGCGGATTTCGTCCGGCGTATAAATGTAAGGTCTGTTTCGACGTTGACGGGTTGGGATGAGGTCACGGGACGGAACCTCGTGCCGGGGATCGATTCCATGGAGCCATTGCGCAAATATCCGGACGATGCCGAGCCGGTGCGCCCAAGTTTGCTGGTTGGCGACGCCAAATGACTCATGCCATCCCATGAATATCTCGGGATTCACATATTCAACGCGCTTACTCTCTGCATATTCGATGAAGCGTCTCAGGATTCGTTCGTCGGTGCGCAGCTCAAAGCCGAGGCCTCGGCGGACGGCGAGATAGCGGTCGAGTTCTTGAGACAATGTGCTCATGCCACACCTCCCGCGGTTGGCCACGACTGGGCGATGGAGCGCAGGCCTTCGACATCGAGCCTTGCGTAAAGCATCGTCGTCGTGCGGGAGCGATGGCGCAGCGTGTCGCTGATTTCCTCCAGCGAAGCGCCGTTTTGAACCAGATTGGTCGCCAGGCTGTGGCGTAGGATCTGGGCGCCAACATAGGGCGCAGGCGGCTTCAACCCTGTCTTGTCATACGCCTTGCCCAGTATGTCGTTCAGAACCTGGGCATTCTTGAACGGGCGATGCGGCGGCCGGCTGATCACGAACAGCGATCGCGACGTGGTCACCCGTTCCAGCTTGATGTAATCGGCCAGCGCCTTTCCGACCTCGGGCAGAAGCGGCAGCCTGTCATGTCTGTCGCCCTTGCCACGAACGAGGATTTCTCCCGAGCGCCAGTCAATATCGTCGATGTGCATGGCGACAACTTCCGGCGGACGCAGACCGAGACGCGCCATCAGCAGGACCATCGCGTAGTTGCGCAGGCTGCATGGTGCAGTGTTGCGCACAGCATCGAGAATCAAGTCGACCTGCTCGAGGGAGAGATGGCGCGGCAGACGCGTCCCGAACCGCTGCGCTACGCGCGGCACGGCGTTCGCCAGATTGGTGGACGTCTTGCCTGCCTTGAACAGGTAGCGGAAGAAGTTTCGCAAGTGCGACGGCACGGTCTTATCGCGCGGCGCCCTTCGGATGACGCGCGCTTGCAGGAAGCGAGCGATGTCCCCGGCGGATATGTTCCCGAGATCATCGGCCGCGTCGGGAAAGCGGAAGTCGAGGAACTGCTCTGCAAACCGCCAACTGTCGATGATTGTGCGTTCGCTCAATCCCCGCTGGCGCCGAAGATAATCCTCGTAGGCCGCCCGCAATTTCAATCGCGCCGCCTCTCTTGGCGACAGAGTTGGGCGCTCCCGCAGGACGCCGCGCTCTGCGAGGAAGCGCACGAAGCGCTTCATCATGAACCTTGCATAGGTTTCGCGGGATTTTATCCATCCCATAGCCGCGACGAGTTCAACGGCTCGCGTTTCATCGAGATCGCGTGCCGCGATCCCGGCTGCACCCATTGCCTTGGCAACATCGTTTATGCAGCTCAGGTAGATTTTGACCGTGCTCTCCGCATGATCGTGCTCGACCATCTCATCGACAAAGGCGACGAGATGTTCTTCGAACATCGAGAAGGCACAGGCGTAGAAGTAGCGGTATCGATTGAGCGTCATCCTGATCTCCTTGTGTTTCAAACAAGGAGAGACGGCGATCATTCTGCGTTTAGCGCAAATTACATATCACTACACGGGATGGACTGGCGAGCCCGCGTCAATACGATGCAGGATTACCCGAGGAGAGATTCGTCACCGCGGACTCGTGACAACATCACTAAAGGCTTGGCAAAGCGATCGGCTACAGGATCATCTAGCTGGAGTCGTTTTCTGGGCCGTAAGTGAGCATTGCGCCACCGCTGACCGCGACGACTCCGCTGTTGTTGCTGTCAAACGATCGTGCGATGAGCAAGCGGCGTAAGGCAAATAGCGCGATAATCGGCAGGGCGACGCCCAACAGCGCTCCGTTGCTGTAAATGAACGACCAAGCTATCGCGGCCAGCGTGGCAAGAAGGAGCAGGACCGAATATTTTCGAACGGACGACTTCGAAAGCCGTTCGTGTCCTACAAAGCCTTCCCGTGACACGAAGGTCAGCATGAGGCCAACCAAGAAGATCGTAATGAGCACGCCCTGATACGAGTAGCGAGTGAGTGTTTCGCCCGTCTCCGACGCCCCGAGTCGGAACACCGTTACGATGATCGGTGTCACGAGCAGAAGATGGATGTTTATCCCCAAAAGGATCGGATTAAAGCGTACTTTGCAGGCTCGGAAAACAATTAGCACCGCTGCAGCCAGAGTCGCACCGATCCAACCGGCTGTTTCTAGGTCAACGTTAGATCGCAGCAACGCAAGGAATGCGAAAGAAGGAACGCTTTCTAGAATGTCGGTGAGCCATTGCCGCTGAAGTGATCCCGACATCCGCATCGCCCTCTGCCAATTCGATACAAACCTTAGGGTACCAAAGACCATTGCGGCGGCGACCCCACGAATGCGATCGCCAGACGACAAGTTGCTCGCCTTACTCGAATCCCTCTGATTATGCCGACGCAAGTGAGCCGCAGGCGAGTGCTTCTGGCTCAGAGGAGCAGATGTCGGCATAATCCGGGTGTCGGCATTATGGACCAGCTCGTGACACAGGGTCGAGTAGAATCCCTCGGCCGGCGAGGTGGTGGCGGTGCCGGTGAAGCGGCGGCGCTCGGGCATGCGGATCATGTCGGCGGACGGGATATAGCAGGCACGGTCCCCGCCTTCCTCGATCCTGGCGCCGGTTGCCCTGGCGAAAGCCTCGGCGCGGACGATCGGATCGAAGACGGGCTCATTGGGCAAGGGCTGCTCCTCGGTGGCAAGATCGAGCCCCTCGACCTGGGAGGCGTTGAAGACGAAGCTGGCGCGGGCCATGAAGCGCTCGGCCTGCTCGCTCTCGCCGGTCTGCTCGTTGGTCTCCTCGATCGACAGCGTCTTGTAGAAGACCACCAGCGAAGATTTCTCGCCGCGACGCACCTGCGCTCCGCGCGCCTGCCACTGGCGATAGGTGCCCCACAGATGCGAGGGATAGTCCTGGACCTGCGCCGCCACCCAGAGCGAGACGATGTTGACGCCATTGTAGGGATTGCCGGAGGCGATGTTGACGGGGCGCTTCATTGAGCCGCCCTTGTTCCTGATCCAGGGCAGGCTGAACTCGCCGGCGCTCTCGAGCGCGTCGACGATGCGATTGGTGATCTCCTGGTGGACATCGAACTTCTGAATACGGGCCATGATCTCTCTCCTTGTGCCTGTTGAGGCCGCGACCACTGCGGCCTGACGGCGTCCGGAGAGGGAGGGAGAGGCGCGCCCTTGCACCCCGAGCGAGCGGAGCGGTTAGCGAGTGGGCGGGCGAAGCGGAAAGACGGCGCAGGCCGTTGCAAGGGCGCTCCTCCCCTGCCAGGACCGCCAGCAAAGGCCGCAGGCGGCGCGGCCAGGATGGTGGGCACCAAGGAGGCATGGCCCGGGAGACCGGTGGTGGCACCGGAGAGCGGGAAACGGATCGAGATCAGGAGGCGACGGCGTTCAAGGCGCTACCGCTGGAACCGCCAGGGACGAACTGCGGATCGAAGAGAAGCGCGTCCGTCTCTGCCCCGGAGACTGTTGCGGCATCATCATCGCTGCTCGGATGGTGCTATCGGGGGCGGAACGCCAGCGAGCCAGCGAGGTGGTGAGGCCGGTTGCGACCAGTGGCGACGCAGGAGATCAGGCCGAGGACGCGAGAGAAGCATGCTGGGCACAAGGCAAGTGGAGAAGTAGCACCGACAGCGACGCGTTGCTCAGCGACAGGCGTGGGTTTCATGTCCACAAGCGGTCGTCAGGAAATTGGATCAGGCCTCATCGGGCCATTGGCGCGCGCCGTGTTGCACGAAGAGGATCTGGACCTCGGCATCCGTCACCCGATAGGCGACGATATAGGGCGTGCCAGGGATGACGAGTTCGCGGGTGCCGCTGATTTCGCCGCGACGACCAATGAACGGATTGGCTGAAAGCAGCTTGCCGGTCGTGGTGTGGATGGCGTGGAGGACACGGGATGCGGCTGCGGGATTGTGCTGGGCAATGTAGTCGCTGATTGCCGCGAGCTCGTTCAGGTATCTTTTGGTCCAGACGATCCGCACGTATCCGGTTACGCCTGAGAGTATTTGTTCAGGACGGCGGCTATCTCTTCCTCGGAGGCGAAGCGGCCGTTGTCGGCGTCCTCGATCCCCTCCTGCACCCCGGCGATCCACTTTTCCTGCCAGGCAAGCGAGCGGCCATGGCTGAGCGCATCCTCGATGATCCGCTCACGGGTCAGGGAAGAGCGCGCCGCCAATGCATCGATACGGCGGCTGATATCGTCGGACAGGGTATTGTGGTCAGCCATGAGAGTATTTTGCCACGATTGCCGGGTCGAGGCCAAGCAAAAAAACATAATCAATTACAAAGAATAAGACGCGAGAGACGGCACTGCTCGCCGTTGTATTCGCACCGCCGCCCCTATCGGGTAAGGCCGGGGACGGATGCGGGGGTGAAGGAGGACGGGATCATGTCGTCGTCGATGGCAAGGCCGGTGTCGGCGGCGGGACCGGAGGAAGACGGCGCGGCAAGGTCTGCGTCCATGGTGACCTCGGAGGCCAGTTCCGGCACCTGCGCGCGCACGGCATCGGGCATGGCGGTCTTCAGCTCGTCGCGCATCTCGTCGAACTCCTCGCGCGAGATCTCGCCGGCATCGATCCGCTCGCGCGCTTCGTCCAGCTTCTGCTGGTAATCAAGAATCTCGTCACGCTCCAAGGTCAGTTCTCTCACCCGCTCAAAGTCAGGCTTGTACGCTTCCCAGCGCGGGCGGGAATTCTCGATGAGATCGGGATCGATCACGGTCAGATCAAGCTCGCTCCCGAACTCGTCAAACACCCGTGTGCCGTCCTCGGTCTTGAACACGCGGCGACCGTCTGGGAGCACATGCGCCTTCAAGAGCAGGCCGTCGAGACGTTCGCGAACAGCGGCCAGTTCGCGCTCGTTCTCCTGCAACGCGGCAACGGTGGCGGTGTCATAGCTGTCGAGCTCCACGCGGAATGTCTCCATCTCGCTGGCGGAGACCATCACCATGGCAAAGTCGATCAACTCCGCTTCATCGCCCTGCGCATCCTGACGGCGATCACGGCGCAGACGCTCTTCTTCCTGCTGGCGTTGGAACGCCCGCAAGTGCGCGGCAAGACCGGCGCTTGTGCGGAAGGCGCGACCGAGATCACCGATGACGGGCTGATGCATCATTCGCCGCACTCCTTCTTCAGAAGGCTGGCGATGATGACGGAGGGGGTGTACTGCCCGTTCTTTCTGAACGCTTCCTCAAGCATCACAAAGGTGCGGCCTTCACCCGTGAAGTACCAATCGTGGATGCAGTTCATGCCGCGCTCATCACGAGCACCCGATGCCAGGGTGTCCTTGCGAAAGCGGGCATAAGCCATGCCAGTGACGATGCCGCTGACATAGGCATAGCGTTCCTTGAGGTCCATCTTCTCCAAAATGAGCTCGCCGGTCATCGGCTGCGCCTGCGAGGGATGAAGACCGGTCGCGAGGAAGAACAGAACTCCGGAAAGACCTGCCTTCAAACCTCTTGTTACTTTTCCAACACCGCTCAAAACCGTCCCGTTTTGTGAGTATTTGAATAATACGCTCAAAATTTGGTATACTTTTATAGAAATCAGGGCCTTGAGTGCCCATGACCGATCACACCCGCCGGACACGGCGGCAGGAGCAATAGGGGACGGTTTCGAGACAGGTAGGAAGTGAGCAAGTCATTGAAAAAGAACAAAAAGATCGCATACATCCGCGTGTCCACCTCCGAGCAGCGCCATGATCGCCAGGTCGAGGGCCTGCGCCAGTTCTGCGACGAGCTCCATATGGAGACCGTCTCCGCCTGCGGCCACAGCCGACCCGTCCTCGACAAGGTGCTGGCGCGCCTCTCCCCCGGCGACACGCTGGTGGTGTGGGATCTCGACCGGGCGTTCCGTTCTGTGGTTGATGCGCTCACCCATGCCGAGGCGCTGCGGGCGCGCGGGGTGCACTTCCGCATCGCCAATCTCAACATCGACACGTCCACACCGGCCGGCATCTTCGTCTACACGATGATCTCGGCCCTGGCCGAGTTCGAGCGGCGCACGCTGTCCCAGCGCACCCGCGAGGGGATGGCTGCCGCGCGCAAGCGCGGCGCGCGGATCGGGCGGCCTCCCGCCTTGAGCCAGCGCGACATTCGCAAGGCGCGGCACCTGATCGAGCAGAAGGGACTATCGGCGAGTGCCGCAGCCCGCACCCTCGGTGTGGCCCGCTGGACGCTGGTGCGCACCCTGCGGCGGCACGAGGCAGCGGTTGTCTCGTGTTGAACAACTGGCGGCAAACAGCCGAATCTGCTAGCCTTAACCGTATGAGAACACGCTTAAAATCCTCGCCCGACAGCGCATTCGCAGACGTCAAGGAGCGACACATTCTTACCCAATCCACGCGCGGTAGGATGGCCGTCCACGGTCTTGTTGCCACCGTAGTGGAACGGGACCGCCGACCGGCGGGAAGAACACGATGATTGCAAAATCATGTCAGATTTGATATATTAATCATGTGGGTTGTTGAAACACTCAACGCGACGGTCGATGCGGAGTTGGAAGCGCTTCCGGCCGATCAGATCGCCAAGTTCCTGCGGATTGGCGAGTTGATCCAGTCACTGGGACTGGAGCGCGTTCGCGAACCCCATGTGAAGCATCTGGAAGGCCCGCTCTGGGAAATCCGGATGAAGGGCAGAGATGGCATTTCCCGCGCCCTTTATGTGGTGGCAAGGCCAAAGCGGGTGGTCGTGGTCCGGGTGTTTGCCAAGAAGACGCAGAAGACCCCGCGCCGTGAGATTGAGCTCGCCTTGAAGCGGGCGGAGGACGTGACATGACGAAGCTGAATGAACTGAAAAAGACGTTGCTGGAGCGCCCCGACGTGCGCGCCGAATACGAAGCCCTGGCGGAAGAGTTCTCGATTGCCGAGGCGCTGATCCGCGCCCGCGCCGAGGCGGACATGACCCAGGAAGAGGTTGCCCGGAAGATGCAGACCTCGCAGTCCTATATCGCCAAGCTGGAAAGCGGCCGCGTCAGCCCGTCGATGAAGGCCCTGCAGCGCTATGCGGCGGCGACGGGGTCGCGGCTGAAGATCAGCCTTGAGCATGCGACAACGCCGTAACACCGGGCAGCGCGGCGGCACGCACCCTCGGCGTGTTGTGTTGGACGGTGGTGCGAACACTCAAGCGAGAGCGTGAGGCGAGATAGGTAGGAGAGTGAAACAGAACTGCGAATTCTGATTGAGCGTCGGCTTTCGACGCAATCTCTGTGATCCCATGATCACCTACGGCTTCCCAAAAGCAGTCATTCCCATCGCACCCATCGATCGACGGATGCAGGCTAACCTCAAAGCGGGGACATTTCAGGGGAGCACATCAGAGCAGGTCACTGCGAACTCAGTCACGAAAGTCTATGTGCTCCGAACGCCAACTCCAATCAGAACAGTCCAGATGCGCTACAACGAAATTTCTGGCGCGCCTTCCTCTTGTCGAGGCCTTATCTTCTACCTATCATTAAATAGCACTCAGCGCAGGAGGATACGATGCCTAACTAAGCATTCGCGCGGCACCCGAATATTGGGCTGCCGCGCCTCTTGCCTAAACATTAGAAGAAGCTTCGCGGATAAGCGTCTGTACTTCTTCGAACTCTTTAGCTGGATCCAGGGAAGTACGGGTACCGGAGCGGTCGACAATAACGATTTGGACTTCCTTTTTTTTACTCATTGCATGAATCGTCGATGCCACCTGCGCGATAGACGCTGCTCCTCCCGCTATCGCGATCACCAGCGCAATTATTCCGCCATCCCTCTCACCAGATGTCTGCGGTGGTTTGACGCCGACGCCGTCCCTCTCAAATTGCTCAAGCAAGGTGGATGTGACCTCATCCACCACTGTCGAATTCTCACCTGCCACCTCGATCGTCACAATGCTCACAACACGATTCCTTTCGTTCGCTTGTCGATTACCTTTAGAAGCTCGCTAACTAGTTTGGTATGCTTCCGCCCCAAACAAAAGACTACATCTTGCCGGATTTGAATCAAAGCGAGACGATTGCTGCCAGCCGCACAAAGATCGGCCGCAGCGACAATCCTTTCTCGACTTCCCTCTCGCCCGGCCATGGCCAGCAAAATTCCGTCGTTAGCCCGAGTGTAGATGTCGTATTCATCGTTATTCGCTGTAAGAGGCCGTACCAACTCCATCCAAGTTTCGGCCGCTGAAAGATTTCCGCGATACAAGTTGAGCGTCGCAAGCGTGTTGGCAACCTGCATCATCTCCATGCGGCCAATATCTTGGATGGAGAGTTTGCAGAGTTGCTGCTCAAGAGGTTTGATGCGATTATCGTCAGGACCGCCCTGGCGGAGATATAGTTGAATCAGATTTCGTCGCGATTCGACCGCGTTTATGCTCATCCCCAGCATTTCCGCGATTTCAAGGCCTTCCTGTAGTTCTCGGTAGGATGATTCAAAGTCGGCAGACTTCCAACTCACTTCACCGCAGTTGCCTTTAGCGATTGCGACGCCCGCCAAATCGTTCGTAGCCCGTAGAAGCTCTGCTGCAGAGCGCAGAAGCATCCGTCCCCGCTCACCACTCAAGCCACGAATTCCGAGACATGTTCCTAGTATCAACTGCGCCCAACCGATCGCCCTTAGGTCGCCTGGACCGGGAATTACAAGCTGTTCGAGGAGGTCTTGCGCGGTCGACCAGCGACCTTCAAAGAAATCGGCTATCGCGAGCTCAAGGAGAGCTGCGCGCTGGCTTTGCTGATCTGATCTCAAAGCATGCTTCGCATGCAATCGGCAGGCGCTGTAATCGCCGGCCCACCAGGCCGCGCGGGCTTTGGCGAGTAGCAATCTTGGATCTGCCCGGTCGCCCCCCTCAAATTCAAAGCGATCTGTGACCGCCAACAAGGTCGCAAGGAGCTCGCTATCCCCGCGGCGCGACAGAATGTCGATAGCCTCGATTAATGCGCTGTCGCCCCCGCCCTTAGCCGCCGCAACCGCGGCGTTCGCCAAAGCGCGAGAAGTGACGCGTCCTTCGGCAATGCGCATCGCAGTTGCGACCGTGCCGGAGGAAAACTGAAGATCGGAATTCAAACATAATTCGATGATCCTAAGCGAGGCGGTGAGCGCATTCTTACCCGTCTGTTCGGCTTGCCAGTAAGCGACGATAGCATTCGCTACCGCATCGCCGCTGTCGATGCTAACGCTATCGCGAACAGCATCGTGCAGTCGGAATAGGTCCTTTGATTGGACCAGCAAACCGAGACCACGAAGACGGTCGAGTTCGGTTTCTTCCACCCCTGTGAGGGCGCAGAACAGAGATTGGCTGCAGTATCCACCGGCAGTCCGAAGTATCTGCTCGGTCCGTTGTAGAGCGCTCGGTATGGCGTTTGATTGGTTACCTCTGAGCGCCGTGAGGAATGGCAGAGGATATCCACCGCTGATCGCACAAGCACGGGCAATACTGTCTTGGCTCGATCTGCGTTCCTTGACTTCCGGCATCTCCGCTAGCTCATTGAGCGACATCGGTTCAATATCCACGTTCTGAGTTGTGATCCCCGGCACGCTCTTGTCGTGCCGGGTGGTAATCAAATCAACACCATATTGGTCAAGCACCTTAAGGATGGCGAACCAGCCCGGATTGGGCAGATTCTCGCCGCCGTCAATCGCGATTACGGGGTGAGGGTTCCGGGCGACGAAGGCACGGACTGCGGTGCTGAGTGTATGCGCCACAACCAACTCCTGATCCGACTCCGGCATCACCTCAGTGATTGCTTCTACTGCACGCTGGCATACCGTCTCGGGAGACAAATTCGTGTCTCCCCGAGTAAAGCTCGCAATCGGGCATTGCCCAAGGAGACGCGCAACTTGTTTGAGTACGACACTCTTGCCAGTCCCACTGGCTCCGGTGATGCATACTCGCACTCCGTCACGACTACGCAGCAACTCTAAGGCTTTTTCGACGAGGCTTGACCGGAACACTTCAGCGATAGACGAAGCTGTCGGAGGGATATGCACTCCTGATGGGAATGGCCATCGCGTTGGATCTCCCAACAACACCGAGGTAGGTGATGTGACGCCCGTGCGGGCTGCCCTCCGGGCAACTTCCATGGCAAGTGCTCCGACGGAGGGCATCGCCATATTGTCGGTATGTCGCAAACTGGCTAGGAGGATAGAACTAAACTCTCCCATCGGCGATGCGAAACCCTCAACTGCTATTCCGCCATCATTTGCCATGATACCGCAGAATACCCGGGCCGCATTTGCACGACCGGCCAGAATTCGCAGTTGGCGAGCAAGCGAGGCGAGGGTTACGTGACACGCATCGAGAAAAAGGTATACCTCGTCCACACCCCGTACATCGGAGACGGCTTCAAGCAGTTCGGTCATGCCGATCGATGAGCCGAGACGGTTTCGAATCGAGGTGTCGTGGCAAAACAATACACACTCATCGCGACCATCGGGAAGCCGCAGAGTTCCACCGTGACCTGAGAAGAAAATCATCAGGGCATGTGGTTCGGCGGAAGCCTGAATTGGCGTCTCCCGAATCGCAGTGAGAATAGCATCCTTTGTGGCAGCATCGCCGACTAGACGGGTAAGGCATGCGTCGGAGACGCCTTTGCTCAGTATAAAGCGCTCAAACCACACGGCGTCTCGCGCGGCACCGGGCAGCGAGGAGAATATCTCCTTCTGCCGATAGGTCGACGCGCCGACGATGACCGCACGCATAAACATCTATTAGGTGCCGATGCTCTCCCTGAGGACATTCAGCAATTCCTCTGGAGAATCAAGCATGGAGAAGTGCCCTCCGTCGAGCGTTACCCGCTTGGCAGACGGGGCCACGTCTGCAAAATCCGACTGACCGATGTAGTCCGTTGAGCCGAAAACCAAAGTTAGATTGCCCATCTTCGGCACGGCTGATCGAAAGTCATATCCGTTTAGCGAGGCATTAACCGAGTCAGCGGTAGCGATGTTGTAGTTCAAGTATACGTCAGGGAGCCGGCGTGTTCGTCCACAATATGCTGGCATCGCTAAGCGCATGAGCTCCCGGCCGGCTTCGGCAGTTCCCTCCTGGGAGAGCTCCCCGATCCGTTTCAGTATTTCTGGTTCCACCCGCTGGACTAGCCGGGCGCCAACAGTGTCAAAGCCATGTCGATCAAGCGGAACCGGATTGAATAGAACGGTCGAAGTTGGCGATGCGGAAAGCTCAAGGCATGCAGCTGCGGCGAGATAGGCTCCCCAAGAGTGAGCAGCAAGTGCAAAGCGGTCGGTTTGAAGGCTCCTAATAACCGCAGCAGTCGCGTCAATGGCTTGACGGGCTGTCGGCGGGAGAGAGGAAACAGACGCGCCGCAGCCGGGCTGATCGAACAGCACAACCTTGTGGCGATCTTGTAGTGCTTCGAGTGGTGCGAGATATTCGCTTGAGAGGCCGGGCCCTCCTGCAATGACCACCAGCGGTAGACCCGAGCCGAATGTCCGGACCGCGATGTCGCAGCCTTCGATAGCTATGGTTTTCATAAATTAAACTAGCTCCGTTCGTACAACTGCCCAAAAAAGCCGTACTGCACGTACGGACTTCCCATCCACCATTCTATCAACTCGCGATGGATCACCTCAGGAAGGGGGCTGCCCACGCCAAGTTCTGCAGTGCGATACATATATTTGAAGAGATCCTCGCCGGCATGCGGAAAGCTATTGTTTACAACGATGGAGTCTTCATACTGGAGGGTGAAACCATATGCATCTAGCTCATTGGGGAGCAGGGGGCGGAGCGCCCTGTTCTTGCTCTGGGCACGAAGCGCGCGTAGCGCGCTTACAAACTCGCGCGGCTGCGGATCAAATGCTAGAAGATCATCTTCAGCATCGAAGATCAAAAGCTTCGCTCCTATTTCGCTCCGCGCGGAAACGAACTTATAAACGGCTTCTCGCTCGGCGACATGAAGCAACACGAGCCGCAATAGATTGAAGTCAAAACGGACGTCAGACGGTATTTCGTCAAGTTGCCCGACGACGTGCAGATTTGGACGGGATCGACGCACGGCCACTTCACGCATCTCTGAGTCAGCCTCCACGCAAAAGAATTGCTTTCCTGGAAAAAGATCGTCGAGAAGAGTGGCATAAGCAATATTACCGCACCCGAAATCGAGGACTGTTCGAGCCTCGGCCCACCCCGGCAACGAGAAGAAATGACGCTCGAATGGAAATTGGAGCTTGGTTTGTAGAGTGAGCATATCTGAATAAACTGCCGTTCGAGATGTTACCATTTTTTTCCCTAATTTCTAATTATATTGTCGGTTCTCGCATCAGACCAAAATATTTGATATTTGTATAGCTCATCCGGAGGCAAAGAATCAATCTGAAGGACGCGTGTGAATGACAATTGAACTGCGGCAAGATTTAAACATTGATTGCCTGCGCGAGGCACAGCGCGAGCGTCAGGTATTGTCGGTAAAATCGTTTCTCGAACCTTCGTCCGCTGACACGCTCAGCCAGTTGCTCAGCGACCATCTGGAGTGGTCGGTCAGCGCGGTCGATGAAGCCCGGGTACCAATTTCAATTTCGGCTGCTGAATTCGCTTCGAATTCCGAAGCTCGAAGCGCTTTTCTGATGCGAGCCGATGCAGGCGATCCCAACCGCTTCCGCTATTTGTATGGCAGCTACCACTTGATGCGCTTCCATCAGGAAGGGCGCGACGTGGGTTGCCTGGACAGTCTGGTAAGTTTCCTAACTAGCCACGCGTTCGAGGACGCGGTGAGTCGAATCTTTGAACTCGACGTCTCCAACGCCGATGCTCATCTAGCGAGTTACGGACCGGGCCATTTCTTGAACCGTCATACAGACGCAGTGGCCCCGCTAAATGGTCGCCGTCGCGCGGTTGCGTTCGTGCTGAATTTTACCCAACATTGGCGATCCGATTGGGGTGGGCTGACGACCTTCTGGCCTCATCCCGGCGAGCCCGGCCAGACCTACACCCCCGAATTTAACAGCGCTCTCCTCTTTAGAGTTCCAATCGATCACTCGGTTGGGATAGTCGCACGGTCGGCACCACATCGTCTGAGTGTGGCCGGCTGGCTGCACGAAGGCGCTTAGGACACGGACTCATTATTCCCGATCCATAAGCGGATTGCAGCGAGTTTGATCAGGGCGAGATAGTTCTCGTCGTGCTTTTCGTAGCACGTGGCGATGGCACGGCAGTGTCTGATGCGGCTGAAGAACCGCTCGACGACGTTACGGAAGCGATACAGCCAGCGGCTGAAGGGAGGCTTGCGGCGTAGATAGGAGACCGGCTTGGCGCAGAGCCAGCCGCCCTGGGCCTTCATCTGCCGCCGCAATGCGTCGCTGTCATAGGCGGCGTCGGCCAATAGCACCTGACCCGGACCGATCCCGTCCAGCATGTCAGCGGCACTGCGGCCATCATGGGCCTGTCCAGCGGTGAGCTTCAGCTTCACCGGCAGGCCGGAGGCATCAACGAGAGCATGGATCTTGGTGGTCAATCCTCCTCGCGAACGCCCCATGCAGACGGTGCCGGATCATGCCAGACCGGCGGTCTCGGCGCCCCCTTTTTGGGCCGCCGCATGTTGCTGGCGTGCTGATGGACCTTGATGGAAGAGGAATCGACGGATTGCAGGTCGCCGTCATAGGCGGCCGAGACCGCCTTAAAGATGCGGTCCCATACGCCCAGCTTTCGCCAGCGTACGAAGCGATTGTAGCACGTGGTCGCAGGACCATAACGTTCTGGGATATTTGCCCAGGGCGAGCCCGTGCGCAATCGCCAGTAAATGCCGTTCAGCACTTTACGGTCATCGACCCGCGGCACACCGCGGGGATTATTGGAAAGCAGCGGTTCCATGATCGACCATTCGAAATCGGTGAGTTCGTAGCAACGTTGAGACATGCCGAAACTCCTTTCGGAGCTTGAATCATTCTTCGCCGCGAACCGTTACCCATTTATGAGTTTGTGTCCTAGTCTATCGCAATGCCGCCTTCAGCCGGCCCATGATCATAATCCGATGGTCGCTTGAAATGTCATGAATGGCTTCTGTCCCCTTGCGGTATGATGCAGGATTAGGAACGTTGCAGGACTCAGCATGTCCGTTTTCGAGAACTTGCAAGTGCCGGTCGAACGACCAATTTGAGCGCGCGTTGCTGCCAAAGCCCGCTGACCATGCGAAGGGCAGTTTTCTTGGTCTAGCCGCCCGAAACCTGCCAGTCGCCTTCTCACCCCAATGCAGACGGTCGAAATTCGAAAAAATCATAGCATTTTTGTTGCAGATCGCTCCGCCGGACCTCCGTCCGGCGGAGCGAAAATTTTCGCGCTATGCCGCTTTGCCGACATCGCCGCAATCATCGAGATCGGGGCCTTCGACTTCGGCGGCGTGGTCGTCCTCGGCACCAGCCTCACGACCCGATGACTTCGGTGTCCAGTCCGGCGTGATGGGCCCTTCGAAGCGGGTGGTGTAGCCCCTCGGCGGGAAGGCCATGTAGGGCGGGGCCCACTCCCCTGCCTTGACCTCGCCGGTGCGGGTCCCGTTGAGGCAGTCGGCCACGATCTTCTTCTGGATTTTCGCGGTGGAGAGCGCATGCGCTCCAGCGGTCACGTCTCCGGCCACTTCCCGCACCATGGCGTTGATCGCCTGCTTGTCGCGCAGGAGATCGAAGAACACCTCGTCCGGTGTCCACCAGTTGCGCATGTCGGTGCCGAGCAAAAGCCCCAGCGCGTCCACCGTGCCGGTCTGCGCCTCCAGCGTCTCGGCCATGGCAAAGGTGAGAATGCGCATGACCGTGCTGTCTTCCATATGCATCAGGCTTTCGAAGATGCGGGCAAGACAACGGCCTTCGAGCCAGTGTCCCTGACCATGGAAGACCACAGGCCCGTCCCGCCGGACGATCTGGCTGTCACGGTCGGTTGCGGCCTCGCCCTCGTCGGTTTCAGCCTCCGCGTTTGCATCCGGCTCGGCTTCGCTGTCACCATCGGCTTCGCTGTCGCCGTGGTCACCATCATGCCCCGCACCGGCCTCCGCGTCCGTGTCGTCCAGACCCAGAAGCAGATGGATGCGGCGGCGTTCCTCGGCAAAGCCCTGTTCCGCAAGCGAGGCGGCAAGGCTCTCCTGAATGGTGGGGCTTGCCGCCTTCTGGCGGTCGGCCTCCAGCTTCCACAGGCCGGAGCCTGCGATCATGTGCGCAACCGTCAGCCGCAGGGCAATACGCGGATGGGCCAGCAGTTCGGTGCGCACCGCCGCATGCTTGTGCAGGCCGATATAGTTGTGCATCGGCTTGGTCAGCTCGCCCCGCGCCACGGTGGAGGGAAGCGGTGCGCCATCGGGCTTGCCGCCCTCGGCCTCCTGTTTCTGCCTGCGCCGCGCCTCGCGCTCGGGCAGGTAGCCTTCAAGGAAGCTCACCTCGCCGTCTGCGGTCATGGAGACATAGACCTTGCCGCCACGCGCTTTGGGGACCTTCACGTAGTCCCAGCGCGGCACGTGCTGGCCGATGTCGAGCACGACCACCGCCTCCCAGCCCTCGGCAAGATAGGCTTCGCGCCGCGCGGCAATGGCCGCATGTTGCAGGGACCAGAAGGCCTGCACATCGCCGAAGTAGCGCGCCTCGCTGAACAGGTCGGAGATGATCGGCCCCGTGTACTGCTCCAGATCGAACAGGGCATGGTCCAGCCGGATTTCTCCGCCGCCGAACAGCCAGCTTCGCAACTGCCTGCCTTGGGGCGCGTAGCTCTCCTTGTCCTTGAACAGCTTCCACCAGTCCTTTTGCTGGCGCGGCGTTGCCATGGTGAGGACGCGAAGCGTCTCGGCGCTGATCTCGTCGCGGCGATAGGCGTTGAGCACCGGTTCGATGATACCGGCAATCGCCAGCCGCTGGGTGACCAGCCGCTCGCTCACGCCGAAGCGCGCGGCAATGTCGCCGATCTCCAGCCCCTCGCCGCGCAGGGCGGCAAAGGCCTTGTACTGGTCGATCTCGTCCATCGGCAGACGGGCGATGTTCTCGGCGAGCGAGGCCTCGATCGCGGCGGCATCGTCTCCGTCCTGCATGACGATGACGGGCACGGGATCGGCAATCCCCTCTGCGGCCAGCGCTGTGAGGGCGGCCAGCCGCCGCTGTCCGGCAACGACCTCGTAGCCGTCCGCGCTAGCGCGCACCAGAAGCGGTTGCAGGATGCCGAGCCGCCGGATGGAGGGAAGCAGATCGGCGATCTCCTTGCCGCCCTTCTTGCGGACATTGACCCGCGAGGGGGACAATTGATCAAGGGTAAGGTGAATGAGTTTCATAGGTAGTCTCCTGTCGGTTAGGGGTTGAGGGCACGACCCCGAAGGGCCGCGCATGAACCCCCGGCCAGCGCCGAGCGTCCCCAGAC
Source organism: Stappia sp. (assembly GCF_965276915.1). Lineage (GTDB taxonomy): Bacteria > Pseudomonadota > Alphaproteobacteria > Rhizobiales > Stappiaceae > Stappia. The sequence continues at coordinate 1,258,232 of NZ_OZ255709.1, read as the reverse complement.
CAACCAAACAGAAACATCGCCGCCGCCGACAGGCGGGCGGCGGCCACAAGGGACGGTCGTACCGAAAGGCGGTGCGGCCAAAGACGAACCGTGCAACGGCGCGTCATGCGGTCCGGGCCACACGGGAGACGGGAAGCTGAGCACCGCGAAGCGCACCCGGCGAAGGAGCGGGCCCGCCCGGACTTCGGCTATTGGCGGAGAGCTCCGCCGTCGGTGCAAGCTGGAACAAGGGGATCACGCGCGCAAACAGCGCGCAGAAGAACATCACTCAGGCGGCGACAGGCCGCCTGCCGAGCAACAAGCCAACTCCACTCACATGCCGGCCGCCTCGCGGCCGTCCACTCCCCGCCCAGGGATCGTCACCCGCATGGGCCGAAACCCGCAACGCACCGCCAAGGGGTTCGGTCGCGAGAGGCATCGCCCGAGCGATAGAGCCCGGTCCGAAGGAGGCGGACGATATCGCGGGGTAAGCGAAAGGGCTTATGGCCGCTAACGCTCCCATGACGCACAATGCGATATTCTTGACCATGATCGCGTTTGCTTTGAGTTCTTGGGGAATTGGCTGATGGAAATGTCTGACCACCCTTATCGCCCGGTGTTCTACATCGATGTCGCTCCGTCGCTGGCGGAGTATCTCGAGCCTGCTGCCGCGCGGCTCTCATATATGGAAGACGCATTCAGCCTTGAGATCGAACAATGCCGGGTGAAGGCGTTAGTCAAAACCGAGATTACAAAAGGTGAAGTGGAAAGAAAGCTGAACCATGCCCTCTATCGCGAGAAAATTCGTTCCGAGTCAGCCGAATTGCGCGGCAGATTTCTGCAAATGATGATTGAAACATGAATATCCTGCCGCTGAAATTCAGCGAACTCAACGAAGAAGATTTTATATTTTGCGATGATTCAGGCGCGTATTTCGTCTCGACGGAGGCATTTCTAAAACGCTACGCAGAAGGCTTTCTGCAAGAGAGCGATCAACAGTTCCTACTGGATGGAGGCCATGCCTTCCAACAGGAAGGCGACTACCGGTATCTTGGTTATGCTGCGCGGTGGGCGCGGCGCCAATTCAAACCTGGCGCCATGGACTATGTGATCATGGTCCCCACGCTACGCTGCAACTTGGCCTGCCACTATTGCCAGGTTTCCCGCGCGAACGAAAACGCGCGAGGCGTTGACTGGGACGATGAGACTCTCGCAGCCACCCTCACTTTTCTGGACACACTTGTTTCTCCCAAGATCAAGATTGAATTCCAGGGGGGCGAGCCTCTTTTGCGTTTAGACATACTGAACAAGGTCCGGAGTTTCTGCAGAGACAGGTTCCAAGAAGCACAGTTCATTGTTTGCACGAATTTGCAGGATGTCTCCGAGGAGGCGTGGGATTTTTTGAATGCGCCCGACACGTTGGTAAGCACCTCATTCGACGGCGACTTTTCCAAGCATAAGCAGCAGCGGACCTTTACCGATAGCGCGACACTCACGTTTCAGGAGAACTTGGTCCATGCGCTGGAAACGCTCGGGCCTGCGAAAGTATCTGTTTTACCGACCATCGATCCCGCGTCTCCTCCTTCACCCAGAGCTTTGATCTCCAATTTCGCTGCTCTCGGGATCCGATCCATCTATTTGCGGCCGGTCAACCATCACGGATTTGCACGCAAGCGTTTCAAGAACAACTCCTATGGGTGGGAAAAATACTACGACGACTTCATCGAAGAACTCATTGTTCACAATTTCAATACGGAAGAAATATTAGAAGAATTCTATCTAACTCACTGCCTCAGGCGGGTATTGCAGGCCGGTCACCACGGCCATGTTGACCTGCGGAATCCCAATTTCTTCGGGAAAGACTATGTCGTCGTAGACTACGACGGCACTTTCTACCCAACCGATGAAGCTCGCATGCTGCGGCGGATAGGTCATATTGACTTATCGATTGGCTCGGTCAGGGAGGGGCTGGATAAGCAGAAAATCGCTTCGATGAACGCGAACTCACTGAACAATTTCAACGAAGACTGTATTCACTGCGCCTTCCAGCCATTCTGCGGTACGGACATTGTCGACGAGATTTCGCGCTACAACCGCATCGATCTGCCGCGTCACGAAACATACTTCTGTCAGCGCCATATGTTCATTTTCAAGAAGATATTCTCACTAATCTATCGGGACGATTTGGCGACACGTCGCTCGCTCGCAGCCTGGCTGGATGTCCCAAACTTTGACCCCAGTCTTGCTGTGAGGCACACATGATCCCTCTCAGGCTTCGTACGGAACCGCCGCCCATCAGTCAGCCAATGGTCGTCCGCCTGCGCTCCCAGAAAACGGACGAGACGTTCTCACCGGACGATGATGCCGTCCTGGTCGACGAGCACTGGGGGTGGCTGGAATACGATGTCCAAGGATTTTCGCTTCGTATTGAACACAATGCCGGCGAGGACCTTGATGGTGACGTCATTCTCATGCTCCCCGGGCGCTCTACAGCGCATAGGCTTGTGAGAGCGCGGTCTCCGCACAATACCTTTCTTGTAACCGAGCGCTGCGATCAGCTTTGCCTGATGTGCTCACAGCCGCCCAAAAAACATCACCATGATTTATTCCCTCAGTTCAAGAAGGCGGCGCTCCTCTCGCCGGCCGGAGCTACGATCGGGATCTCGGGTGGAGAGCCGCTTCTTTACAAAAAGGAGCTGTTCGACCTGCTGCAGACCACACTGGATCACCGGGCGGATCTACGTTTTCACGTCCTGACAAATGCGCAGCACTTCGAAGACGAGGACCGCTTCTGCTTGCGGGATATGGCAGTCAGAAGCATTCTATGGGGTGTGCCGATCTACGCTCCCGATGCTTCCCTACATGACGAAATAGTCGGGAAAGACGGTGCTTTCTCCCAGCTTCTTAGATCTCTATCTCTCATGGCCCGGTTCGGGTTGCAGATCGAGTTGCGCACCGTCGTGACGAAAATGAACATCGAGAAGCTGCCGGATTTGGCGCGCTTCATCTCGACATTCTTGCCATACTGTTCGTCATGGGCTCTCATGCAGTTGGAGCCGATAGGCTTCGCCCGAAAAAACTGGGAGACACTATTCTACGACAATAGCGTCGATTTTGGGTCGATAGCACGAGCTGTTGATATCGCAGCCGCACGCGGCATTGACGTTAGTCTGTTCAACTTTCCTCTATGCAGTGTCCCGGACGATTACCGCCGGTTTGCATCGGTCACTATTTCCGATTGGAAGCAGAGATATCTCGAGATCTGTACCGATTGTCGACTGCGAGAGCGGTGCGGTGGCTTTTTTGAGTGGTATGATAAAAGCAGCGGTTTTTCGCGGTTGGGGGGATAATGAAGAAAACGGTGTTTCTGATCCCGTCACTTCTTGCGGCAGGCTTTGCATCGCCAGAGGCGCTCGCCAAGCCTGAGGATTGGTCATCGCCAGGTGATGAACTTGGGCCGTCGCTGTTCGAGAAGTTTCAGCTCAATCACATCTACACGCTGGCAGCCCATCGATCCCATTCAAGTCACCGATCGCATGGCAGTCACCGCTCGTCGTCGGGCGGCGGCTACACGCTTCCGCGCGTGACGCCCCCCGTCCGATCATTCACGTCACCGCCTGTTCAGGCTCCAATGGTGCCAAACACGTCGCGAAATCGCTCCAGCACGCCTCCGACGTCCGTTTTGCCCAGCCCGCCGGCTGCGGCGCTGAAAACACTTCCAGGAAATAGCCAGAAGTTTCAGCAGATTGTGACCCAGGTACAGCTCGCGCTGCTTGCCTACGGCTATTACACCGGTGCGATCGATGGAATCATTGGACCGGAGTCCAAAGCTGCCCTGTCAAAAATGCAGACCGATTACGGCCTGAAGGTCACGGGAACCATTACCCCGGAGGTGCTCGATGCGCTTCGCATTACGGCCAGGTAGTCTTGTTCTGTTTTTTGCGGTTTTTCTTGCGGGTATGGCGACTTCTTTGCTTGCCAAGCCGCTTTGGAAACTTGCGGTCATGGAAGCGTCGATGGAGGCCTATTCCGATCTCACCTATAGGTGTGATCAGGCGATGAGAGGGCATCTGATCGCTAAAATGACGGTATCCAGCGCCCCCTCGCAGGAGGCGGTCGACGGGCTGAAGGCTGCTGAGATCGAGCTCCTTGCGTGCCAGGACTACGATCTCATGCAAAAGCGATTGATCAGATGGGGCCTGACGGACAACGAAATAAGCGAGATGGCGTTGCTCGCGGTCGAAGCGCAGGCAGACACCTTGCAGGAAGTCGTTCGTGTTCACGAAATCCGTTATTAGCCTGTTGCTCGCAGGCTTCGCCGGTTTTGACATAAGCGCGGCGGACGCCCAAACGCTTCGGGAAAATGTTCTGCGCCAAGCGGCACTCGACGCGGGTTTCGTGCGCGCTGCGCAGACCCACATTCACGTCTCTCCCGATCTTGTCGCAGCAGGGAAGCTGGTTTTTCAAACCAAGAAGCTGTCGTTGGAAAACGAAATCGCCTGCGCATCCTGTCATCTGGACCGCTTTGGATCTGCCGACGGGTTACCGAATGCTGTTGGAACACGGGGACGTGGAGAGGGCGTCGAGCGTCTGATGAACGGTGGTGACATCATTCCCCGCAATGCGCTTCCCTTCTGGGGAAGAGGCGGCAAGGGATTTGATGTTTTTTTCTGGGATGGGCGTGTCGAGCTTCGTGATGGCGCTGTCGCGAGTCAGTTTCAGAACCAACCGCCGTCCAGCGATCCATTGTCCGTTGCCGTCCACCTGCCTCCCGTCGAAATCGGGGAGATGATCTTAGATAATGCGCAGAACGTAGATTTGCAGAACGAGAACGTGGATGAGGCTCAAAAGCTCTACGAACTCCTAGCCGATCGCTTGCGTAATGACCCCGAAATAGGGGCATCTCTGTCAAAGGCACACGCAATAGACCGTGAAAAAATTCAATTCACTCACATTTCTCAGGCACTGGCGGCATTCATTCGGCACAATTTTCGCCTAAAGACAACGAAGTTCCACAAGTTCGTTTTCGACGGGGGAAAATTGTCAGACGATGAACTAGAGGGCGGGCTCATATTCTACGGCAAAGGCCGATGCTCGGCATGCCACAATGGACCATATTTCTCAGACTTCGATTTTCACTCGATCCCGTTCCCGCAGGCGGGATTTGGGCGCAATGGATTTGGCGTCGACTACGGGCGCTATAACGTGACATTGGACGTTGCCGACCTGTTCAAGTTCCGAACGCCTCCACTCTACAACGTTACCAAGACAGCCCCATACTCTCACTCCGGCTCCATCTACGATCTGACAACTGCAATCAAAATTCACGTTGATCCGCTGGGCCCGTCAAGTACCGTCCCATCAGACTCGCGCAAACGATCTGATTTTTATCAGGTGATAAAGATTTGGTCGAATTCACCTCTCTCCGGCATCCACCTTTCGGACAAAGACTTGGGAAACTTGTCTGCGTTCCTCTCTTCTCTGGAGTTCGAGAGCGATGCTCCCGTGAAAGTCGATGATTGATATTACGCATTCTTCGCTTTTAGGTAGTCTCGATAAGACATTTTTTTACGTAGTTGCCCCATTGCCCGCCGGAACACGCAGCGCAATCACAAGCCATTCTTGAAAATGGCCCGCTGTCAGACGCAACAGGAGGATGCCATGGGGAAGAGATCCAGGCCGGAAGACGGAATCCGGTACGTCACCGATCATTTGAGAATTGCCCGTTTCGTCGCCGACCAGCAGGGCCTCGATTTCCTCGTCTATCTCATTGAGATGGCGATAATCGAAGGGAAATCGCACCTGCCGGAAGCCGCATTGGGCAACACACCGCCAGCCACTACAGCAGCCGCGCGGCTTGCCGCCAACCGCTCGTAGAAGTCTGTGCTTTGACGACGGCAGGCCGCGTTCCTAAACTCGGATCCCAGTTTCAAGAGTCGCATTTCAGGATTCGATATGAAGGCATTGTTTGCAGCAGTGTGTGCCGTGGCGGTGTCACCTCAGGCGCTTGCCGCCGATATCCGCGTGATCGATGGTGATACGATCGAGCTCAACGGCATCACCTATCGCCTTCACGGGATCGACGCGCCGGAGGTCGGCCAGTCCTGCAAGACGTCGCGCGGCAGCAACTGGGCTTGCGGCAAGGCGGCGGTCGAGGTGATGGAAGATCTCGTCCTTGGCGCATCGGTCATCTGCGAGCCCCGCGAGGAAGACGGTTATGGCCGAACCCTAGCGGTCTGCAATGCCGATGGTACGGACATCAATGCCGAGATGGTGCGGCGGGGCTATGCCTGGGCGTTCCGTCGCTATGTGATGGACTATGCCGCCCTGGAAGACCAGACCCGAGCCGCGCGGCTTGGCGTGTGGGAGGCGGAGAGCCAAACACCCTGGGACTACCGGGCCCAGAAGTGGAGCGTGGCCGAACAGCAGGCACCGGACGGCTGCCCGATCAAGGGCAACATCTCCAGCAATGGCAGGATCTATCACGCCCCCTGGTCGCCTTGGTACAGCCGCACCAAGATCACCGTCTCCAAAGGCGAGCGCTGGTTCTGCAACGAAGCGGAAGCTCTCCAAGCCGGATGGCGTGCTCCTTTTTGGGGACGCTGAGACCGCTTACGGAATACCGGAGATCTCGCGCAGGCGAATGCGACTTTCGCTTCTGTGACGCTCAGGCGAGATCAAAACAATTCAGATAATAAATGAAATAAATCAAAGCCATATAGCCGATGTAATTTGCGTGCATCCTCTAGTTATATTGCCATTTTTTATATAGTTTTGATTTACATCAGAAAATATTCTGATTAACGGAGGGGTGGATGGGACTATTAAATCTTACCGACAGCGAAAAGCGTGCCATCGCGGCGATCAACAGCGGCGAGCTTGATGAATTGATTGACAGCGCTATTCGTTTTGAGCGCTTTGGAGAACTCTCTCGCCTGCCGCTTCGCAACTGCGGAGAGTTCGTATCTGGAAGGCTCCGATACTTTGAAGAGGCCCTGGCAGCGTACCGAATTGCGAAGTCAGTCAAAAATAGAGAGGCCAAGCTGTACTCCGCGCGCAAGGCGGGTAGCGATCTCAGTTTCGCGGTTGATCAGATGAAGCAGAGGCTGGAAGTTGAAGAGCGCGAAAATCATCTATTTTATGTCTTTGATCCAGTATTCACTCCATTCAATCTGAGCGAAAACATGCATGTTCGTGTCAGTTATCGCTGGCGTCGACGGACCGAAGATGAATGGACATCCGGATCAATCCTCTTCAAATACAATGCTCGACCCCGTATCGACAATTATTGGCGCGATAAATCCAGACGAAAGCCAAGCGCGAAGAAGTTGGCGGACGACCGTGAGACTGATCTGCGTCACCAGTGGGAGCACCTTGTCCAGTTAGCCCATTGGTCGGTGCGCGACTATTTTCGTGAAGGTAAAGACGGCTTCGGTATCCCGGATATGTTCGAGATTAAAGTCAAAGAGGGCGGACATCTGAACAACTTTAGCGCGAATTTCTGGCAGCGTAAGCCTGACTTTTGAGTAAAATAAGGCTATATGAATTTTGGGTGAACCACGAAAAGCTGCGCACCAAAACCATGAAGTGCTTCATCATTGATTTCTCATAGTATTCGTTCTTCTGGTGAAGCCCTCGCAAGCTACCCAAATCACCAACGTTGGTGTGCCGGGAGGGATGCAACGGGAGGCGCGCAGCGGGCCTCCCTTGCCAAGATGCGTGTATGCCACGCACATCTTGCGTAACACGGAATAGGGGTTTCGCAGACCTGAGATCACCCGTGTAACGGATGTCGCCAGTGGGTCACGCAAGGCGCATATTCGGGTCGTCGTGCGTTAGTCGTCGAGGCTGGCTCGTTTTCATAAGTTTCCGGCATGGCGTTCATCGTGACGAAGCAGCTTGCAGGGACTGCTTGAGCCAAGCGCGTTCAGCGCCTTACCTGAAAAGGCTGAACTGCCCGACGCGTTCGATGTAGGGTGAGCATTCATTCAGCATCGCATCGATTTCCGATTCAAGGCTCTTTTGCCAGTCCGGATCGGTGAAATCACGCAGGAACCCAACTGCAGGATAGATCGTTTCAAAGAGAGTTAGAATTTGGCCGAGTGGGATCATAATAGCGTTCAAAAATTCCTCGCCTGTTCTCTCCTCATCCCAAATTCTCTTTGCACCTGTAATGGCTACCGAAAACCGCAACATCGGTGAAGGATAGCCGGGAGCTTTCACGTCTCGCAGGCGTGCTGCTTCTTCAAGTGCAAGGGTAAAGACTGTGAACCCGAAGAGGCCGAACAGCATGTTGTCTCGTCTGGAGCCGTTCGCCCAACGTGACAAAGGTGGGGCTGAACTCGTTGCAGCTTCTGCCAGAAGCTGGGAGCCGACATGATCTGCCTCATATTCGAAAAATAGCGGCGGGACGTCACCGCGCTGTGGCTGGCTGAGCGTCAGGATATGAAGCTCGTCAATTGACGCAACGTTATTCGAGATGGATTTGAGATAATTTATGTGACCAGAAACAATATGCGCTACCTCGTGCTGAAATACGGCGAGAAGCATCCCACCAAACACGTACTCGCAATATGCTTTCTGATTGTCTGGGAAAAGCTGCGCAGCCGCTTCGATGCGGTCTTCAATTTGCTTTCGGCTAAGATACTGATAATTACTGAAATCGAGGTTCAGTGCGGAACTTTCATCAGGGTCTCTGTCGACATGTGCAGCAACGATTGCCGCGACCTCAAAAGCCCAGACGCAAAGTCCCAGGGTCAAGATAATGTCGTAGCAACTGTCTTCAAAATTCCATCGCACAAAGGCAGTCGCTTCTGCAGTCTCATCTACCCGAACGCAAATTTGCGCATCGATGCCATATGCCGGATTACTCGACAAGCCGGCGGCATGGGTCTGAAGCTCTCGCTCTGCCGTCTTCAGAAAGGTTTCAAACAGTCGGGAGCGGGTCATTCGAAGACATGTTTGGCAGCAGCGCGCGGTGTGTCCCCCGAGTGGTCCACTATCTGGATATCGGCGAAAAACAGCCGCCGCTCGACGGTTTTCTGCGAGCAATAGAAATTTACTATGTCCTGAAGCACAAGCGTATCAAGGGCGGTATCCTGACGCGTTGCCCGAACGACAAACTCCGGCACGACCTGCCTGCACTGCATGACAACAAATCTATAGCTGTTCACCGCTTCATCTTCGCGCATGAACGATGGCCGGCCGCTCGGCTGGAGGCCGGGGACATGAATGGTCCCAGCGTCGCCGACGATGGTTGCGGGACATGGGAACCAGACGTTATCGAGGCGGTAGAAAGCGGCGATGTTTTCGCCGAGAAAGGCAGTCGCAAATTCGAGGCGAAAATCGCGACTACGTGGCACTTTGAAATGCGGTTTCGGTGAAGGCTGCTGATTGAAGCGGATAGCTCCAAGCGTTGCATCGTCTGCGACAATCAGCCGAGTGGCTTGCTCGTTGCCTTCCTCGTCGATCAGGTCATTCAGATTTTTCCATTTGCGAGTTTTAAGCGCCAGATCGAGCCGTTCGGTCGGTCCTAGGATCAAAGCGTGAAGCTGCGCCGAACCGTACACGTCGGGTAAGCTCTTTTCGAACAGCTCCTCAAATTTCTTCTGGTGTTTCAATGGGACGTGATTGCGTCTCTGCCTCCCGTTCTCGAATCCCCACCCAATTACGGTCTTGCCGCGCACGTTGCCGAAAAAAGAGCCAAGCGCGTTCCAGTCGGGAAAAAGCCCGTGTTTGATCAGTAGATTCAACTTCCCGTAGAGATCGGGAATTTCGCCAAACTCCCCCAACGGTCACTCCCTTGCCACCGGTTGCCTCGTGTACGGACGAGATCTGACTCTCATCCGTACCACTGTCGTTGAACTTCCTGCCATCTCCGAAGGCGGACTGCCGCACGCTCATACTCTTAGCAATTGACCCCGAGCGAGCAAGCGGCAGCCGGACATCGTAGCTTGAAATGGGGAGCTCCATGAACGAGGCACAACAGACGAACGATTGCATCCGCCGCGAGCCGGGAACTGGATTTTCCTTCGCCAATATGATGCTGCTCCTGGCGTGCATCCTTTCCGGCGGCATGGTCAGCCTGGCTCTGCCACACCTGATCACTGGGTCCGGCGTGATGGTCACCGTGAAGTCGGCACTGTTGGCGACGAGCGGTGTCATCATCTCCTATGCGGTCAACCGCTTCGCGGTGGAGCGGGGCGCTCCGCTCACGGACAAGGGCTATCGGTTGGCCGGCGTCGTGTCGGTTCTCTCGATTGCGACGGTGGGTCTTGGACTGTTCTCGGCGACCTATGCCGGGCTGGTGTTCAAGGATGTCGAGCAGCTCAGCATCGAAGCGCATGGCGAGGCGTTGAGCGGGTTCGTGAGCGACCGCTCGGCGGCGGCCGCGCGATCTGCCGGTGTCGTGCCGGCCATGAACACGATCGTCTCGGACCTTGCAGACAAGTACGAGTGCGAAGTCGCTGCCTCCTGCATTTCCGGGAGGGGGAGCGGGGGCAACGGGCCGGTTGCGCGGGTTCTCAGCGAAAAACTCGGCAAGGCGGAAGCGCTGGCGCAACAGGTCGAGCGCGGCGAGGCCCTGCGCCGGCAGCAGATCGAGCGGATTGCCGCGCTGCATGGCGAATACCAGAAGAGCGCGTCGGACGATCTGCCGATGGACGACAAGCGCCAGGCACTGCGGGGGATCGATCTCAATATCCGTCAGGCGCTGGCCGATCTTGATACGGCCATTCCCGTCGCCTTGCTCGCCGCCTATGCCGAAGAGCTGAAGGGCGGCGCCGAGATCAAGGGGCGCCCGGATGCCGCCCGCAAGGTCAGCGGTATTTTGCGCCAGCACGGGCAGGCGATCACGGACATCGTCCGCAAGCTCCCCGAACAGGGCTCCTCGGCACCTGCGTTCCCGAAGCAGACGGGCGTGTCCGATACCTTCGCCCATATGGGTCACTTCCTGCCCATCGTCCTGATCACTGCCGCCGTGGAACTGGTGCTGCCGATCAGCCTCTGGATCTACACGCTCATTGCGCTGCGGTGGGCGTCCTATCGCCAGGCACCACCCGTTCCGCGCCGGCCTCACCCCGAGGACGAGGCCCTGCGCCAGTTGCTCTGGGGATCGGCAGAAACGACGGACCGCAATCAGGCGCTGCCGCATTCCGACCAGCGGCTCGAAGAACGTGGCCATCAGCGCTCGCTGCCCTCGACCTTTGGGCATCGGCCGCGCGGCCGGCGCTAACGCGCAACTCCAGGATCACAGGAGGCAAGAATGTTCGGAGAAAACGGAAGTTTGCCGATCACCGGCGGCGCGTTGCTCGCGGTGCTGCTCTACGGGGCGACGAGCCTGTTCGTCACCGGCCCGCTTGTCGGCGAGCGCATGATGGAAAAGCTCGAGTGGGGTGCACAATGCGCCCGTCACCTGCGGGCCGAGGTCGGGGCGGCGGAGCCGCCCGCTCGTACCATGCCCCAGCTCGGTTGCAACGAGATGTTGGGCTTCATGTTTGGTGGAGAAGGCGCCCGGTTCTGTGCGCGCCACGGCAACATGTTCACCAACAACCCGATTAACCGGATGCTCGACGCCACCGACCGGACGGCGCGCGAAGCACAGCAAAAGCGGATGAACCATGCCGCGTCGAAGGCCGGCTCGCGCTGCGAGTGCGCCGTCACCACCACGCTCGAGGCCCGCAGGGTTCCGTTCGCGATCCATGCGGGCTCGGCGCGCCTGATTACCCCGTCTTCCGTCCGGCTGCTGGAGAGCGAGCTTGTCTCCTCTCTGAACACGCCGGCCTGCGCGATGAAGGGATGAGAGCGATGATGATCGGTTTCGTGCAGATCGACGAGGAGCACGGTGCGGTCAGCACGCACCGCGATTCCTATCTCCTCGACAACATCACCGTGGTTTCCGTGCGGCGGCCTTTTCTCGCCGGAGGTTTGATGGTGGGTACGGGCTTCGGCGGCTTCGCGCTGGGGTTCTCGGACCTTCTCTATCCGCACGAGATCGCGGTAACGCTGGCCCTTGCGGGAACGGCGCTCCTGGGCGGCCTGCAGGCCGGGCAGCTCAAGCTGCTCTCGCGCGACTTGCGTGGCTCGGAACTGGCCGACGTCATCTGGGGGCGCTACGCGCACCTGAACGCGGTGCGGCTGCGGATCGCGCGGGCGATGGCCGGCCGCCGGGCGGGAGGGCGCTGACCATGGTGCCCATTCCTTCGACCTTCGGCGCAACTGTCGCGATCAACGCCAAGCTCCTGATGGCTTGCGGGTTTGGCTATGCGGCCTGGAGCCTATGGCCCACCTCTCCCCAGTGGTGGGGACTTGGCGTGACCTCGATCCTGCTGGGGCTCGGCGCCTTCGGCCTTGTCCTCAACGCGGTCCAGTTGATGGCGCGCGTCTATGCCCGCGAACGGGCGCTTCGCGAGTATCTGAAGCTGGGTCCTCCGCCGAAGGACGCGAAAATGGCGTCCCCGGACCAGCTTGACCAGGCGGGGATGCGCTGATGGCCCAGATCGTCCACCGCATCCTCGGCATCGGGTTCGATGGCAAGCCCATCTATGCGCCCAAGCGTGCGCACTTGCTCCTGCTTGCCGCCGCCGGCGGCGGCAAAACGACCTGCGGAGCCGTCCCCACGACGACTGTCGCTCGGTTGCGTGCCGTTGTGCCCGACAACGGCGCGCAAGCCTTGATCGAAGAATTTCCGAACGGTCAACGCAACCTGTATTGGAGACTTGAGCCACGAGCGCTGATTGGATCTGCCCTCGCCAATATCGGGTGCAACCAGGGCACAACTCCCAATAGCTTCAAAAAAGCGGGGATGCGCTGATGGCCCAGATCGTCCGCCGCATCCTCGGCATCGGCTTCGATGGCAAGCCCATCTATGCGCCCAAGCATGCGCACTCGCTCCTGCTCGCCGCCGCTGGCGGCGGCAAGACCACTTGCGGAGCCGTCCCCTGGCTTCAGTCGATGATTGCGGACCATTCCCGCGCCATTGTTGTCACCGACTCCAAGGAGGGGGAGATTGCCGCGCAATGTGCCGCCATGTGCGCCCACTATGGGCGCAAGGTCGCGATTGTCGACGACTTCGGTGTCCTCGATCGCATCTTCGGCCCGAGCAATCCCTATAAGATCTCGCTCAATCGCCTGGGCGCGGTGGTGTCCTCCTACATCAAGGACAAGGGCGAGCTGATTTTTTCGGCTGAGAACGCCAATCACGCCCTGATCGAAGAGCCGCCGCGAGATCAACGCAACGCGTTCTGGCGCAACGAACCGCGCACGCTGATCGAGTTTGCCGGCTGCACGCTGCTGGTGCGCAATACCAAGCTGGCGACGCCCGGCGGCATCTGGTCGATCCTGTCCGACCCGAGCCTTTTGCGGAAAGTCGCGGAAGTCGAGGCCGAGGAAAGCGACGAATATCTGCGTTCGCTCGCCCTGCATGTGCTGGGAATGATGGAGAATGAGGAGCACTTCTCCCAGCACCGCGCGGCCGCGCTGACGGCATTGCGCATCTATGCCGCGAGCTCCGTCCTGCACCGTGCGGGCGTGAACGCCACCCACACCCATGCGGAGCTGATCCGCGACAAGTACGTGATCTTTCTTGTCGGTCCCGTGCGCCACATGGAGCGCCTCGGCGCGGACTATGCGCTGTTGCTGCAATCCTTCATGGAGGTCGTCCTGGGCGGCAACGCCGTTCCCGTGTCCTTCATCCTGGATGAATTTACAAACGCCCCGCTCAAGGCGCTGATCTCACAACTGACCACCATGCGTGGATATGGTGGCACCTGCCACATGATCGCGCAGTCGCGTTCCGAGATTCAGCGCAAGTACGGCGACAAGGAAACCGCGACCATCGAGGAGAACGCGGTCGTCAAACAGTGGTTCGGCTTTTCCTCGTTCGAGGAGGCCGAACGTGTGTCGCGCGCCATCGGCGAAGTGCGCAACGTCTCGCACGCTATCGGCCTGCAGGCCAATGAGTTCGGCATCTCGCGCAACCTCTCCAGCGGCAAGGACCGCCGCTTCACGGCGGACGAACTGATGCGGCTGCCGCCGGACGAACAGATCATCCACGTCAAGGATATCGGCTTCATCCATTGCCGGAAGGTCCGGCAAAACGAGATCGCTCCCTATTGCCATGATCTGGCGCCGAACCCCTTGGAGGGCGGCGTCCTTGCCCCCGATCCCAAGATCACGGTGCCGACAAACGCAAGGAGCACGCCATGAAGAAGGTTCGTTTCTTTCGTGCCGGCTATTTCGTCTGGGTGCTCGCACCGCTCGCCCTGTTTGCCTCCGGCGGGCTCGGCGACCCCCATGTGATCTGGTCGTATGAGTGGCGTGCGCTTGGGACGAATGCTCGCCAGGACTGGTCGCAGCGGTACTACACGCGCTGCACCTATATCGGACGCAGCGGCACCCTCACCGAGTACCCCGACAACGGCAAGTGCGGCTGGATCCGCTTTGCCCCGGCGCGCGGAGCGGCACGATGAGGGCGGCATCACTCCCGCGAGGACACCACGCGCAGCACCGGGCGAACCGTCACCGGACGCCGCTTGAGATTGTGGCGCCGTGCCAGTGCGTATTCGGCCAGTCCCTTGAGGAAATCCATAATCTCCGCGCGATCCTCGCCGGCGGCGATATCCGCATCGCACTGCGCGCGGGTGTAGGGCAGCACCAGGCACCATGGCTTTATCTCCCGCCAGAACTGCTCGTAGTTCATCGGGGCAAGCCATTCCTCCACATCGTCTCGTGTCTCGAACATCTGCATGCAGAAAGTGTCTCAAATTCCGGGCACGCAATGCAAATTCCAGATCCCGGAGGTCGCCATGACCGGTGACCTCGGCAAGGACATCCGGACGCTATTCGCCAAGAGCGTTCTGGAACACGAGGCGGCGCGGCATCTGAACGCCGACGAGCGCACGGCCTATCGCAAGATCAAGGACGATCACGCGGCGATGGTGCGTTTCGAAGAGCGCCAGTTCGAGCTGGAATTCCAGACCCGTTTCGAGGTCGCCCGCAAGGAGATCATCGACCAGCGGGCGGCCAAGGACCGGACCTTCGCGCCGCGCTGGTTCGGCAGGGACACGTTCGATCAGGGCGCCATCGACCGCCAGGCGGTTCGCCTCGTCCATCAGCAGCATGCCCAGCAGCTCGCGCGTCTTGGCGAGGAGCGGGATGAGCGTGTGAACGCCTTGTTGTCCGCCGTCGGCGAACGACAGGACGCGGGCACCGAACTCCGGCGGCAGTTCAAGCAATCAGCGGATCGTCGCTCCGGCCGGGAACGCAGGAGGTCAAGATGATCTGCATTACGCAAAATAAAACGAAAGAATATGTCCGCGCTTTTTCTTGCCGTTGATAGGAATTACATCCTATATATGTTCTCATTTTGTTCTATACACGAAAGGAGCACGTAGAACCATGAGCAACGAAAACACGACCAACAAAACCACGACCCGCAAGACCCAGGGCGAGGCAGCAGCTCGCGAGAGCTTTTCGGGCCGCCTGCTGACCGATCGCCAGTTCGATGACGTCTTGGCGATCACCGGCATTATCGAGCGGGAAATCAGGTCCTCCGGCGCGTTCAAGGACAAGCTGGGCGATTATTCCTATGCTTTTGCCCGCTCGGAAAAGTTCGATGCGATGAAGGCGGAGACCATCCTGCGCGATATCTTCAAGGAGCGCACGGGCCGGACGATGAACCAGTACCGCGAGGACCTGGCAAAGCGCGAAGAGACCCTCACCGATGATCATCGCGCGCTCGCCTATGCGCGGGCCTGCGATATCGGCGACATGATGGAGAAGGGCGTGAAGATGTCCTTCCACCGGGCATAGGCGCATCAGGCGCAGCAGCTCGCCGAGGAGATCGGCATCACCGATGCCTGCGCCAAGCGTCTGATGCGCGAGGAATTCTCCGCCGCCGAGAATGCCGACCTGACGGCCTGGGGCAAGGAGCTCGACGAGCAATATTACCGGCCTCAGATCGAGGCGGAGAAAGCGGAACGAAGCCGGGAGGAGCCTTCGCGCACGTCGTCCCGCAGCGCCGTGCAGCGTCCCCGCCAGCCGTTCCGCTCGCGCTCCGGCCCTCAGTAACGGGAGGTAGCAGTGGCTGTAACAGACGACTTCGAAAGCACCGCCACGCGGTCCGGCGATCTCGCCGGACCGGTTCCCTCGCGCGCCAGACCGCCGGTTCTGACGCTGGATGTGGCCTTGTACGAGGATTGCTTCGAGAACAGCGAGCTGACCGATGAGCAGAAGCGGGAGTTTCTTGAAGCGCTCTGGGTGATCATCGTCGGCTTTGTCGATCTCGGCTTCGACATCCATCCCGTCCAGCAGGCATGGCAGGCCGATGGCTGTGAGCAAATCGACGAAAACACCGGAATCCGGCTCTCGACCCTGTTATCATTCGAGGAAGAACAAGAAAAAGAGGGCGATAATCCCCTCGGAGAGGAGGAAGTATGAATGAGTTCTACAAGCGCAACCACGAAACCACGGACGGTGAGCCGTTAAAGGCGATAATTTACTGCCGCGTGTCCAGTGTTGCGCAAACCAAGAAGGGCGACGGCCTTCAAAGCCAGGAGACGCGCTGCCGCGAGTATGCCGGCTTCAAGGGCTACCCGGTGATCAAGGTCGTCTATGATCGGGCGGTGTCGGGCAAGCTGCTCGACCGTCCCGGCATCAAGGAAGTGCTGCAGTTCCTCAAGCGCGAGAAAAATGCCGACCAGTACGTCGTTGTGTTCGACGACATCAGCCGCCTCGCGCGCGATATCCGCACGCATATGGATCTGCGCGATGCGATCTATGCGACCGGTGCGCAGATGGATTGCCCGACCATGGAGTTCCGCCAGGATTCCGACGGGCTGTATTTCGAGGGCATGCAGGCGCTCAACGCGCAGCACTATCGCCTCAAGAATGCCGAACAGACCAAGGCCCGCATGCGCGCCCGTGCGATGGGCGGCTATTGGCCGTTTCGAAGGCCGCCCGGCTACAAGGTCGTCAAAGTTGCCGGACATGGCAACCTTCTCGTGCGCGACGAGCCGATGGCGTCGGTCATTCAGGAGGCACTGGAAGGCTTCGCCAACGGTTCTCTTGCATCTCAAGCCGAAGTGAAGCGGTTTCTGGAATCGCGTCCGGAGTTCATGGCCAAACGCAAGCGCCGCGAGCTGCGCTACGAAGACGTGATCCGCTTCCTGACGCGCCCGCACTATGCCGGCTATATCGAAGTCCCCGAATGGGGCGTGACGCTTCGCAAGGGGCATCACGAGGGGCTGATCACCCTCGAGCAATACGAGCGCATCCAGCAGCGCATCAACGGCAACGCGCGCGTGATGGCGCGCAAGAACAGCGGCACGGATTTCATCCTGCGCGGCGCTCTGGCCTGCGGCGAGTGCGGGAACGCGATGACTGCCTGCTGGTCGACCAGCAAATCCGGCAAGAAGCACCCGTATTATTTCTGCTTCAGCAAGGGCTGCGCGGCCTATCGCAAATCGATTCCCCGCGACAAG
This sequence comes from Stappia sp., assembly GCF_965276915.1. Lineage (GTDB taxonomy): Bacteria > Pseudomonadota > Alphaproteobacteria > Rhizobiales > Stappiaceae > Stappia. The sequence goes on along the minus strand of NZ_OZ255709.1, from coordinate 1,240,773 downwards.
GTCGAAGCCGAGTTCGAGACGCTGCTCCGGCACATGACGCCCAGCGAAAACACCTTCGTGATCGCGCGCGCGATGTTCAAGCATGCCTGGGAAACAAGGTTGGCACAGGCCACGGAAATGATCGCCGCGCTGAAGTCCGAGGTCGTGCGTCTCGATCGCCAGATCGAACAGCTTCTCGACCTGGTGGTGAACTCATCCAGTGCGACGACCGTCAGTGCATATGAGCGCAGGATCGCGCGGCTGGAGAAGGAGAAGCTGATCGCCGCTGAGAGGCTCGCTCAAAAGCCCGGTCCGAAGCGCACCTTCGAGGAGATGTTCGAACACGCCTGCAATTTCCTCGCAAGCCCTTTGAATATCTGGAAAAATCCAAGCCCGGCCGCCCGAAAGCTTGTCCTGAAACTGGCCTTTGCGGAGCGTCTGCAATATCGCCGCGATACAGGATTTCGAACACCGAAAACCACCTTGCCGTTCAAGGTGTTAGGCGATTTTTTGTCCGATGAAAGAAGGATGGCGGAGAGAGAGGGATTCGAACCCTCGGAACGCTTGCGCGCTCAACGGTTTTCGAGACCGCCCCGTTCAACCACTCCGGCACCTCTCCGCATTGACGAGATGTCGTGGTCTCAAAGTGCGACGGTACATATCGAAGTGCGGCGCGCCGCACAAGGGGCGGTTTGCGATTTTCCTCGCCGATTTTGCAATGCCCGCCGGGCCTTGCACGGACCCGGACGCGACCAACGGGTGCGGCCTGCCCGCGAACCGTCCCGGACAGAGGCAGAAAAGCGCCGGGAACGGCGCGCGCAAGCGTTGACTTTGCCATCCCGATCCGTATATTCGCGCTGCTTCGCAAAGGGACTGAAAGTGTCCCTCCCCGTTGCCCGAGGCATTCCGCCGATCCCCGCAACCGCAACAGCCGTCCCGACAAGGGCACGCGTCCGGTTTCGAATTCGGCAGGCCGCCGGGTTTCCCGATCCAGGGATCCCGCCGGTTTCTCAAAGTTCCCATTGGGCCCGTTCAGGGCTCGCAAGGGACGCCACAGGGTGCGGCTGCAAGCCGTCCGAACCACGCCGGTCCGGGTCGTGTCAAAAACGAAAAGAAGGACGTGCGAGACATGTTCGCAGTGATCAAGACGGGCGGCAAGCAGTACCGCGTCGCCCAGGACGATCTGCTCAAGATCGAGAAGCTGACGGCCGAGCCGGGCGAGACCGTGACCTTTGACGAGGTTCTGATGGTCGGCGGCGAGACCGCGACCGCGATCGGGTCCCCGGTCGTCGACGGCGCCAGCGTCGTTGCCGAGGTCGTGGACCAGGGCCGCCACCGCAAGATCATCATTTTCAAGAAGCGCCGCCGGCAGAACTCGCGCCGTCGCAACGGCCACCGCCAGAGCTTCACCCTCGTCAAGATCACCGATATCCTGACGGGTGGCGCCAAGGCCGCGCCGAAGAAGAAGGCCGCCGCGCCGAAGGCCGAGAAGGCCGCTACGCCGAAGGCAGAGGAAGCTGGCGCCGAAGGCGAGCTGCCGGTGCTGTTCACCGCTCCGGAAGGACCGGCCGACGATCTGAAGAAGATCTCCGGCGTCGGCCCCGTGCTGGAGAAGAAGCTGAACGCGCTGGGCATCACGACCTACGCACAGGTCGCGGCCTTCACCGCGGAAGACATCGCCCGCGTCGACGACGCCCTTTCCTTCAAGGGCCGTATCGACCGCGACAACTGGGTTCAGCAGGCAAGCGAGCTGGCCGGCAACTAAGCCGCCGTTCAACGCTAGCGTTTCGACGAGGAGTTTCGTCATGGCACATAAAAAGGCAGGTGGCTCGTCCCGTAACGGCCGCGATTCCGCGGGCCGACGTCTGGGCATCAAGAAGTTCGGCGGCGAGGCAGTCGTTCCGGGCAATATCATCGCGCGCCAGCGCGGTACGAAGTGGCATCCGGGCACGGGTGTTGGCATGGGCAAGGATCACACGATCTTCGCCATGGTCGAGGGCACGGTGACCTTCGAGAACAAGGCCAACAAACGCACGTTTATTACCGTAACGCCACTCGTAGACGCAGCAGAGTAACGCCGACGTGTTTGGTTCCAACCGCCGGCGTCCCATCGACCCGGCGGTTTGAGAAAACCGGCATGATCGCGACAGATCAGGGGAGATGGGCCGCCATCTCCCCTTTTTCTTTGTCGCAACGCCGGAGGACACCATGGTTGCGGATCTGGAAGACAGCCTGGAAGAGGAAAGTCTGGGCGCGGCCGCCCGGCCGCAGGATAGCGAAAGGCTCAGGCTCGATGCCCTGCGCCAGGACGATCTCACCGATATCGTCTTTCTCGCCAACAACCGGCGCATCGCGACGATGGTCGCCTCGATGCCGCATCCCTTCACCGTCGCCGACGGGCGCAACCTGATCGCCGCGGCCGCGACGCGCACGGTGAACCGCGCCAAGTTCGCGATCCGCATGCGCTCCACCGGGCGTTTCATCGGCGAGATCGGCTACGGCACGCTCGACGAGGACGGCCCGATGCATCTGGGCTACTGGATCGGCGAGCCGTTCTGGGGTCAGGGATACGCCACCGAGGCGGCGCAGGCGATGATCGACCACGTCTTCTCCACGACGCGGATCGAGCGGCTGACGGGCGCGGCCCGCGTCACCAACCCGGCTTCGCGCCGGGTTCTGGTGAAGTGCGGCTTCCAGTTCGTCGACCAGGGCATGATCGTCTCGCGCGGCGCCGGCGGACCGGTCTCCGTCGACCGCTTCGCGCTCGAGCGCAGCACATGGTGCGCCCTCAAGCGCTGGGGGCAGATGTCATGTCTCGTCAGCGCCTGATCGACCGCCTCGCCACCCGGCGCCTGGTGCTGCGTCCGCTTCAGCGGGCGGACGCGGATGCGATCGAGACCCTGTGCGTCCGCGACTTCGAGGTCTTGCGGTGGATGACAAGCCTGCCCTGGCCGCCCGAGGACGGGGCAACGGAAGGCTTCATCGCGGCGGTGGCGGACCAGGACCCGGTGAGCGGTGAAGCGGCCTTCGCGGTGACGCTCGGCGGCATTGTGATCGGGCTTGTCAGCATCACGGCACCGGGGGACCTCGCCGAGCATCCGGACTGCCCGACGCTCGGTTACTGGATCGGCCGGCCCTTCCAGGGCTTCGGTTATGCCGGCGAGGCGGCGGCGGCCGCACTCGACTGGGCGTTCGCCGCACATGGCTGCCAGGCCGTGGCGGCGCGCGCCTTCGCCGACAATGCCGCCTCGCGCAAGGTGCTGGCGCGGCTCGGCTTTCGCGAGACCGGGCGGACGATGCGCCGGTCCAGGGCGCTTCAGCACGAGGTCGAGAATGTCGTCCTGCGGCTGGAGCGGGGCGAGCGCCAACAAACGGAGGCGGCACAATGACGCCGGTCCTGCGGACGCCGCGCCTGACCCTGCGCCGGCCCACCGGTTCCGATATCGACCGGCTGCTGCAGCTTGCAAGCGACTTCGAGGTCGCCCGCATGCTGGAGCGCATGCCGCACCCCTACACGTTGTCGGACGGCGAGGCGTGGCTTGCCGGGATCGGCAGCGATCCGCGGCGGACGGACTTCGCCATCGACGACGGCAGCGGACTGATCGGCGGCATCTCGCTTCGCGGATTGGACGAAACGCCGGTGATCGGCTATTGGCTTGGCCGGCCCTACTGGGGCCGGGGCTACATGCGCGAGGCGGCGGGTGCGGTGCTTGGCGGTCTGTTCGACAGCCGCGACGTGGCACAGGTCGAGGCGCGCGCCATGACGGAGAACACGGCTTCGCTGAAGGTTTTGGCGAAGCTCGGCTTTGAGGATGTCGGTCCGGCCGAATGCACATCGACCGCCTGCGGGCAGACCCGCCCGGCGCGGCGCTGCCTGCTTGACCGGGCGACGTTTCACCGCCTTATGACAGGGGCCTGACCGGCATTCCGGCAGGTCCAATGGAAAGACAGGACAGATGAAGTTTCTCGACCAGGCCAAGATCTATGTCCGTTCCGGCGACGGCGGTGCCGGCGCGGTTTCGTTCCGCCGCGAGAAATACATCGAGTTCGGCGGGCCGGACGGCGGCGACGGCGGGCGCGGCGGCGACGTCTATGTCGAATGCGTCGACGGCCTCAACACGCTGATCGACTTCCGTTTCCACCAGCATTTCAAGGCCAAGACCGGCATGCACGGCATGGGCCGCAACCGCACCGGCGCCAAGGGCGACGACGTGGTGCTGCGCGTGCCGGTGGGCACCGAGATCCTGGAAGACGACAACGACACGGTGCTTGCCGACATGACGACGGTCGGCGAGCGCCTGCTGCTCATGAAGGGCGGCAATGGCGGCTTCGGCAACGCCCATTTCAAGTCCTCCACCAACCAGGCACCGCGCCATGCCAATCCGGGTCTGCCCGGCGAGGAGAAATGGATCTGGCTGCGGCTGAAGTTGATCGCCGATGCCGGCCTTGTCGGCCTGCCCAATGCCGGCAAATCGACCTTCCTCGCCGCCGTTTCGGCCGCCCGGCCGAAGATCGCCGACTATCCCTTCACCACGCTGCATCCCAATCTCGGCGTGGTCGAGATCGACGGGCGCGGTTTCGTCATCGCCGACATTCCCGGCCTGATCGAGGGCGCCCATGACGGGGTCGGCCTCGGCGACCGCTTCCTCGGCCATGTGGAGCGCACCCGCACGTTGCTGCATCTGGTCGACGGAACCCAGGAAGATCCTGGCGAAGCGTACCGGGTGATCCGCGGCGAGCTTGCCGCCTATGGCAACGGGCTCGACGAGAAGCGCGAAGTGGTGGCGCTGTCCAAGGTCGACGCGCTCGATCCGGAGACGCGCGAGGCGCGCGCAGCCGAACTGGAAAAGGCCAGCGGCCAGAAGCCCGTGCTGCTGTCCTCGGCCAGCGGCGAGAATGTCGAGCGGACCCTGCGCATGATCCAGAGGGCGATCGACGGCGACCGCGAGGAAGAGGCGAACATGGTGCCGCATCTTCCCAGCGAACCCTGGCGACCATGACGGTGCCGCCGGGGTCAGACCCCATGCCGCCCCTTTCGTCATCGCGCCCGCACCGGGCAGGAAGCTCACGGACCCAGACGCACCATGTCCACCGGCAAAGAGACCGCCCGAACGGGTAAGGGCGGCTCGGGAACCTCCCTCACGAACACATTCCCCGCAGGCAAGCGCCTCACCGGCTACCGCCGCGTCGTCGTCAAGATCGGCTCGGCCCTTCTGGTCGAGGACGGCCGGCTGAAACGCGACTGGCTCGACGCGCTCGCCGACGACCTTGCCATGCTGGCCCGCGCCGGCTGCGAGCTGATCGTCGTCTCGTCGGGCGCCATCGCGCTCGGGCGCGGCGTGCTGAAACTGCCGCGCGGCCCCTTGAAGCTCGAACAGGCGCAGGCGGCCGCCTCCGTCGGCCAGGTGGCGCTGGCGCAGGCCTATGCGGAGGCGCTCGGCGCACGCCAGCTGACAGCCGGCCAGGTGCTTCTGACACTCGGCGACACCGAAGAGCGGCGGCGCTATCTCAACGCCCGCGAAACGCTCAACATGCTGCTGAAGCTCGGCGCCGTACCGATCGTCAACGAGAACGACACGGTGGCGACCTCCGAGATCCGCTATGGCGACAATGACCGCCTGGCGGCGCGTGTCGCGACGATGGCGAGCGCCGATTGCCTGGTGCTTCTGTCCGATGTCGACGGGCTCTATACCGCGCCGCCGGCGACCAATCCGGACGCGGTGTTCCTGCCGCAAGTGCCGGCGATCACGGCCGAGATCGAGGCAATGGCGGGCGCGGCCGGGTCGGAGCTCTCCCGCGGCGGCATGCGCACCAAGATCGACGCGGCGAAGATCGCCACCTCCGCGGGAACGACGATGGCGATCGCCAGCGGCAAGCGGCTCAACCCGCTGGCCTATCTGGAAGGCGGCGGACGGGCGACCTGGTTCCTTGCCCGCTCCACCCCGGCGAGCGCGCGCAAGGCGTGGATCGGCGGCCATCTGGAACCGCGCGGGGCGCTGGCGCTCGATGCCGGCGCGATCCAGGCAGTGATCGCCGGTCGCAGCCTGCTGCCGGCCGGCGTCCGCCAGGTGGACGGCACGTTCAGCCGGGGCGATGCGGTGCGCATCGTCGGGCCGGACGGGCGCGACATCGGCCGCGGCATCGTCGCCTACGATCACCCCGAGGCGCAGTTGATCATGGGGCGCAACAGCCGCGAGATCGAGGCGATCCTGGGATATGCCGGGCGGGCCGAGATGGTGCATCGCGACGATCTCGTGCTAAGCGGGCAAATGGACGAAACGGGACAGGCCGCGCACGACGGCACGGCAAGGGGAGTGCGGGACGATGCTTGAACGGGCAACGACCGGAAGCGGTGACATCGCAGCGCTGATGCTCGACATGGGCGCGAGGGCACGCAAGGCCGCACGCCGGCTGGCGACGCTCGACGCAGGCGCCAAGAACCGCGCGCTCGCCGCGATGGCAGCCAAGGTACGTGCGGCCAAGGCCGAAATCCTCGCCGCGAACGCCGAGGACATCGCGTCGATGACGGCGAACGGCCAGACAGCCGCCTATCTTGACCGCGGCACCTTGAACGAGGAGCGCATCGAGGCGATCGCCGCCGGCATCGAGGCCGTGGCGGTGCTCGACGATCCCGTCGGCAGCGTGATCGCCGCGTGGGAGCGGCCCAACGGGCTCAGGATCGAACGGGTGCGCACGCCGCTCGGCGTCATCGGCGTCATCTACGAAAGCCGCCCGAACGTGACCGCCGATGCCGGAGCGCTATGCCTCAAGGCCGGCAATGCGGTGATCCTGCGCGGCGGCTCGGACACGATCCGCTCCAACCGCGCAATCCATGCAGCGCTCGCCGCCGGTCTCACTGAAGCCGGCCTGCCGGAAGACGCCATCCAGGTGGTGCCGGTGACCGACCGGGCGGCCGTCGGCGAAATGCTGAAGGGCCTTGGCGGTGCGCTCGACGTGATCGTGCCGCGCGGCGGCAAGAGCCTGGTCGCACGCGTCCAGGACGAGGCGCGGGTGCCCGTCTTCGCCCATCTGGAAGGCCTCTGCCACATCGTCATCGACAGGAAGGCGGATCTCGACATGGCGGTCGCGATCGCCGCCAATGCCAAGATGCGGCGCACCGGCATCTGCGGCGCGATGGAGACACTGCTCGTCGACCGCGCGGTGAAGGACACCCATCTGGCGCCCATCTGCAAGGCGCTGGTCGCGGCCGGTTGCGAGCTGCGCGGCGATGCCGAGGTCTGCGCGGCCATCCCCGAGGCCGTTCCGGCCAGCGAGGAGGACTGGCGCACGGAATATCTCGACAGCATCCTCTCGGTGCGCGTGGTCGACGGTCTCGACGCGGCGATCGGGCATATCGAAACCTACGGCTCGCATCATACCGACGGCATCGTCACCGACGATCCGGAGGCGGCCGCGAAGTTCTTCGCCGAGGTGGATTCGGCCATTCTCACGCATAATGCCTCGACCCAGTTCGCCGATGGCGGCGAGTTCGGCATGGGCGGCGAGATCGGCATCGCGACGGGACGCATGCATGCGCGCGGACCGGTCGGCGTCGAGCAGCTGACGAGCTTCAAGTACCGCGTCCACGGTACGGGTCAGGTGCGCCCCTGAATGCGCGCCACCGCGACCGCTCCGCGCGACGATCCGCGGACGGCGATTCCGCATGCGGAACCCGGCAATGTCATCGGCCTGTTCGGCGGGTCGTTCAACCCGCCGCATTCGGGCCACCGGCTCGTCGCGGACGTCGCCCTGTCGCGGCTCGGGCTCGACCAGCTCTGGTGGCTGGTGACCCCGGGCAATCCGCTGAAGGATCACTCGCAGCTCGCCCCGCTGGGCGAGCGCCTCGATGCGGTGGCGGCCCTCGCCCGCCATCCGCGCATGCGGGTGACCGCGCTGGAGGCGCGGCTCGGCACCAGCTACAGTGCCCGCACGGTGGACCTGCTGCGGCAGAAGCGGCCGCGTTTGCGGTTCGTCTGGATCATGGGAGCCGACAATCTCGCCGGCTTCCACCGCTGGCAGGACTGGCGCGGGCTGATGGAAAGCGTCCCCGTCGCCGTGATCGACCGCCCGGGCGCCACGCTTTCGGCGCTCTGGTCGCCGGCCGCGCAGACATTTTCCGGACGGCGGGTCGACGAGCAGGACGCGGGCCTTGTGGCCAGGCAGCAGGCTCCGGCCTGGACCTTTCTGCACGGTCCCCGGGACCCGTCCTCCTCGACACGGATCCGGGCCGGGCAGGCCGGCGCGCGGATGTCTTGAAAACGCCACCAAGCAGGGCCACTCTATCCCCAGCGTCAGAAGAGTCGCTTTAGGCGAAGTTCTGGCGTAGAAGGCCGGGTACAGAACACCCGCCGGCCGGCAGGTCCTGTGCCCAATCGGCGCGATCCGCGGATCGACCGACGACGAGGCCCGCCCCGACAGGGCCGGAAACGTCGCGGCGAGGCGGTCGGCAGGACTGACCGGCAACTGCCCTCGCGGCAAGGCCGGGCGAACCGGATGAAAGGCTATCCGTCTGAGCATGATCTTTGAACCCGAGGCGACGGCGGCAGCCGCTCCTCATCCCGCAGCAGGCGGCACGCATGGGCGTGCGAGCCTGCTCGACACCGTCCTCGCCTCCCTTTCGGATTCCAAGGCCGAGGACATCGTCACCATCGACATCACCGGCAAATCGCCGATGGCCGACCAGGTCATCGTCGCATCGGGACGTTCGCACAGGCATGTCGGCGCCATCGCCGATCACCTGCAGAGCGACCTCAAGGATGCCGGTCATGGCAATGCCAAGATCGAGGGAGCACCCCAGTGCGACTGGGTGCTCATCGATGCAGGCGACGTGATCGTTCACGTGTTCCGCCCCGAGGTCCGCGACTTCTACAATATCGAGAAGCTGTGGTCGGCGGATGTGAGCGCACCGGTGCATTACGCCGGCTGAGCCGAGGCGGCAGCCGAGCACACCGAAAAGGGACCCGCCGCATACCCGGCGGCGGGGATGGAGTTTCTGCGCTCCTCCCCGGCAAGGCACGGATACCGGATGCGCCTGCATATCGCCTGTATCGGACGGCTGAAGTCGGGACCCGAACGCGAATTGTTCGACCGCTACGAAGGACGCGTGGCCAAGGCCGGACGTGCCGTTTCGCTGGGTCCGCTGGCGGTTACAGAACTTCCCGAATCACGCAGTCCCCGCGCGGAGGACCGCAAGAGCGAGGAGGCGCGCGCGCTGCTGGCAGCAATCCCGGCGGGAGCTGTGATTTTCGCCCTCGACGAGACCGGAAAGACGCTGACCAGCGAGGCATTCGCCGAACAGCTCGCGGACCTGCGCGATGCCGGCACCGGCGATCTCGCGCTCGCGATCGGCGGTCCGGACGGACATGGCGAGACCGTGCGGCAGGCGGCGCGCCTGACGCTGGCCTTCGGGCCGATGACCTGGCCGCATCAGATCGTGCGCGCGCTCGCGGCCGAGCAACTCTACCGCGCGGTGACGATCCTGTCGGGGCATCCCTATCACCGGAGCTGAAAAACCGGACTGTCGAGGGGCAATGCTGCCCGTATTCCGCCCTATTTCTCGTCTAGGGCTGTTAACGAAGGCAGGATTGAACGGTTTACCATTCGTTAGGGTTGACGTTTCGTTAACGTCCCTGGGGCAAGCTGATCACTCGATTTTCAGCCCGTCCCGCGGGCCTTGCGCATGACGGAGGACAATCCGCCGCGCGAGGTCGCCGCGACAGACGCGGGCGGAGTGGTGGATGCGCGACAAACTGCCTAGTGGAGCCATGCGGACAGCCCTGGTGCTGGTTTCCCTTGCCCTCGCTGCCGGTCCGGCGGCGCATGTCCTGCAGCTGGCGCCGGCCACGGCCATGGCCAGCGAGGAGATGGCAGGCGAGGAACAGGATACAGGCGAGGCGGCAAGCGGGACCGACGGGACCCGGGAGCCGCTTGCCGAACGCAAGGCCCGGCGCGAGGAAGAGCTGTCGTCGCTGACCCGCGACCTGTCACTGTCATCCGACAGGCAGGCGGCGCTGGCCCGGGAGATTCGGGCCATCGAGCGCGACCGGCAGGCCCTGAATGCCGATCTCCTGCGCACGGCGCAGCGGGTGACGCGCCTGGAGGAGCAACTGGCGGCGACCGAAGACCGGTTGCGCCGCCTGGGAGAGAACGAGGACGCAGTGCGCGCTTCCCTTGTCGAACGGCAGGACGTGCTGGCCGAGGTGCTCTCGGCCCTGCAGCGCATCGGCCGGCATCCGCCGCCGCCGCTTGCCGTGCGGCCGAAGGATGCACTCGGCGCGGTGCGCAGCGCGCTGCTGCTGAATGCGGTGATGCCCGAGCTGAGCCTCGAGGCCCAGGCGCTGGCAAGCGATTTGGCCTCACTGCGGCAGCTCAAGGTTTCCAGTGCCGCCGAACGCGACCGGCTCGTGGCCGATGCCCGCCGGCTGGCGGAAGAACGCACCCGGGTCGAGCTTCTGGTCTCGTCGAAAAAGCGCGAGCGCGAAACGAGCGAGGCGGAACTCGCGCAGGAAAAGGCGCGCTCCGAACAGCTCGCCCAGGACGCAAGCTCGCTGAAGGACCTGATCGCGACACTCGAGACAGACATCACCAGCGCCCGCGAGGCGGCAGAGGCCGCAAGGCGGGCAACCGAAGAGCGGAAGACGCGAACGGCCTCCGCCGATCCCTCCCGCGACCCGGGCCGGCTGGCACCGGCCTTCGCCTTCACCGAGGCGAAGGGACGGATCAACAACCCGGTCACCGGAGCGGTGCTGCGCGACTACGGCATGGATGACGGGTTCGGCGGCCGCACGCAGGGACGCTCGATCGCGGCGCGGACGGGGGCCCAGGTCGTGGCCCCGGCGGATGGCTGGGTCGTCTATGCCGGGCCGTTCCGCTCCTACGGGCAGGTCTTGATCCTGAACGCCGGCGACGGATATCATATTCTCCTGGCCGGCATGGACAGGACGAATGTGGAGCAGGGACAGTTCGTGCTGGCGGGAGAACCCGTCGCAACCATGGGCGAGACGCGCGTCGCCAGCGCCGCCACGCTCGACCTCGCGGCACCGCAACCGGTGCTCTATGTTGAATTTAGGAAAGACGGCGTTTCGATCGACCCCACCCCCTGGTGGGCTCGGCCCGAAGAAGAAAAGGCTCGCGGATGATTCGGAAAGCTTCCCTGTTGCTGGTCGGCGCGCTCATTGGCGGCGCGACCATCACCGCCCTCTCGCAGATGCCGGTGCGCGTCAGTGGCGTGGCCAATGCCGCGGCCTCCGACACCTATCGGCAGCTCAACCTGTTTGGCGACGTGTTCGAGCGGGTCCGGTCCGACTATGTCGAGGTGCCCGATGACGCGGCACTGATCGAATCCGCGATCAACGGCATGCTGAGTTCGCTCGACCCGCATTCGAGCTATCTCTCGCCGAAGCACTTCCGCGACATGCAGGTTCAGACCCGCGGCGAGTTTGGCGGCCTCGGCATCGAGGTCACCATGGAAGACGGTCTCGTCAAGGTGGTGACGCCGATCGACGACACGCCCGCCTACAAGGCCGGCGTGCTGGCCGGCGACCTGATCACCCATCTCGACGGCGAACAGATCCAGGGCCTGACCCTTTCCGAGGCCGTCGAGAAGATGCGCGGCCCGGTCAACACAGGGATCGACCTGACCATCCGCCGCGAGGGTGCCGCAGAGCCGATCAAGCTGACGATCACCCGCGACGTGATCCGCATCCGTTCCGTGCGCCACCGCGAGGAAGGCTCCGTCGGATACGTCCGCGTCACCCAGTTCAACGAGCAGACCTATGACGGCCTGAAGGACAGCATCGACGAGCTGGCCAAGACGATCGGCCCGGACAAGCTGAAGGGCTATGTGCTCGACCTGCGCAACAATCCCGGCGGCCTGCTCGACCAGGCGATCGCGGTTTCCGACGCGTTCCTGCAGCGGGGCGAGATCGTCTCGACGCGCGGGCGCAACAATGACGAGACGCAGCGCTACAATGCCCGGTCCGGCGACCTCACCGAGGGCCTGCCGGTCATCGTCCTGGTCAATGGCGGCTCGGCGTCGGCCTCGGAGATCGTCGCAGGGGCGCTGCAGGACCATCGCCGCGCGACGGTGCTGGGAACGCGCTCCTTCGGCAAGGGGTCGGTGCAGACCATCGTGCCGCTGGGCGCCAATGGCGCCATCCGCCTGACGACGGCACGCTATTACACGCCGTCCGGCGTCTCCATCCAGGCAAAGGGCATCACTCCGGACATCGAGGTGCTCCAGGAGCTTCCCGATGAGCTCAAGGGCAATGTCGAGACCAAGGGCGAGGCGGGCCTGCGCGGCCACCTGCAGGGCGAAGGCGAGGGCGAGGAAAGCTCCGGCAGCCAGGCCTACGTGCCGCCGGATCCCAAGGACGACGCCCAGCTCAAGCTGGCGCTCGACCTGCTCAACGGCGTTCAGGTGAACAGCGCCTTCCCGCCGGTCGGCGACCAGAAGGCCGGTATCCCGAACTGATCCCGCGAAACTGACCGGATGCGGCGGCCCAAGGGAGGGACCGCCGCATCCGCCCGTCACAACCAAGATGAGGCATCATGGCGGGGAATGACCTGTCGACCCCGCTGGGGCTCGGCAAGAAAAAATATCTGAACCTCCCTCTCGGCCTGATCGGCGCCGGCGTCATCACCGTGCTGCTGACCACGGCGATGGTCTGGGTCGGTGTCGTCAACGATCCGCTCGGAGGCGAACCGACCGCGTCGGTGCCGCTCGAACGCTCCCTCGACGGCCTCTCCGCCCGCGACTTTGGTGTCGTCGAGATCCGGCCCTCCCTGCCCGATCAGGGACAGGAGGCCGGCACGGGAGCCGGCCAGCGTGCCGAAACGCTTGGCCCGCGCTTTGAACCCAAACCCGTAAGCGAACAGAATTCCGGACCGCATCCGAGCGAGGCCGCGATGGTGTCGACGGCATCCCTGTCGGTGCGGCCGGATGCGCGCGTCATCGAGGCCGGGCCGCACGGAGCGATGCCCGTCGTCTCGGAAAGCGGCCTGCGACCGCTCGACGTCTATGCAAGGCCGGCAAGCCAATCGTTCTCCTCCGTTCCCAAGATCGCGATCATCGTTGGCGGACTGGGCCTGTCCCAGACGGGCACGCAGGCCGCGATCGACCGCCTGCCACCCGACATCACGCTCGCCTTTGCGCCCTACGGCGCCAGCATCGACCGCTGGATGCAGCAGGCGCGGCGCGACGGGCACGAGTTGCTGCTGCAACTGCCGATGGAGCCGTTCGACTATCCCGACAACGATCCGGGTCCGCATACGCTGCTGGTCAGCAACTCGACCGGCGAATTGCGCGACCGGCTTGCCTGGCTGCTCAGCCGGATGGGCAACTATGTCGGGGTGATGAACTACATGGGCGCGCGCTTCACCTCGGCGGAATCCTCGCTGGAAATGCTGCTTGGCGAGATCACCAAACGCGGGCTGATGTATGTGGATGACGGTTCTTCCTCGCGCAGCAAGGCAACCGCCACCGCAAGCGGCATGCGCACCCCCTTCTCCCATGCCGACCTCGTCATAGACGACGTGCCGCGGCCAAAGGAAATCACCGCCCGGCTGCTGCAGCTGGAAGGCACCGCACGGGCGCAGGGCATCGCCGTGGGCGTTGCCAGCGCCCTGCCCGTGACCATCGACGAGCTTGCGAAATGGTCGCGCGACCTGGAAGAACGCGGCCTGCAACTGGTGCCGATCTCCGCGTCGATCGACCGGGGAGGCCGCTAGCCGGAGACTGTCCGACAGGACCGCTCCGACAGCATCCGCTTTTCCGTTCCCGCAAAACCGGAAGGCAGTCCGGCTCAATCCGCTCTTGAGTTCCCGGTCCGTTTCGTCCGACATTCCCCCGGCCCGTCGACGACGCGCCGTGCGAAACACCATGTCCGGAGATCCGCCTTGCTCAGCCCCACCGCCCTGCCCCGGTACCGCCCCTGTGTCGGCATCGTGCTTCTCAACCGCGACGGGCTCGTGTGGACCGGAAAACGCGCTGCCGAGGGCGGTGCCGACCCGGACCATTGCTGGCAGATGCCGCAAGGCGGCATCGACGCCGGCGAGGACCCGCTGCCGGCGGCCAGGCGCGAGCTCTACGAGGAGACCTCGATCCGCAGCGTCACGTTGCTCGCCGAGGCGCCGCAATGGTTCTCGTACGACTATCCGCCGGAACTGGTCTCCACCAAGCAGACGGCCCGCTACAAGGGGCAGACGCAGAAATGGTATGCGTTCCGCTTCGAGGGCGAGGAGGCCGAGATCGACATCCTGACACCGCCGGGCGGCCACAAGGCGGAGTTCTGCGACTGGCGCTGGAGGCCTGCGGCCGAGCTTCCGGATCTCGTCATTCCGTTCAAGCGCGACGTCTACACGCAGGTGCTGCGCGCATTTTCCACGCTGACCCGGTAGCCGCCAGGCGAGGCGTTCCAAAAACAACGACAGGGGGACCCATGACCTTCAAAGCCGATCTTGCCGGCCGGAAGATACTGATCACCGGCGCATCGAGCGGACTGGGTGCCCATTTCGCCCGGGTTGCCGCCCGGAACGGGGGCTCGGTCGCGGTCGCCGCCCGCCGCACGGACCGTCTTGAGGAACTCGTCGCGGAGCTGGGCGAACTGGGAGCGCCGCAGGCGGTGGCCATCGGCCTGGATGTCGGCGACGGGGCTTCCATCCATGCCTGCGTCGCCGACGTGGTGGCGCAACTCGGCGGGCTCGACATTCTCGTCAATAATGCCGGCATCGCCCGCAGCGGCCTTGCCATAGACCAGACGGCCGAGGATTTCGACGCGGTGATGTCGGTGAACCTGCGCGGTGTCTGGCTGATGGCGATCGCCACCTCCCGCCACTGGCGCGACACGGGCACGCCCGGCAACATCATCAACATCGCCTCGATCCTGGGCGAACGGGTCAGTCTCGGCACCGCCTCCTACTGCGTTTCAAAGGCCGGCGTCGTGCAGATGACCAAGGCGCTGGCGCTGGAGTTCGCCCGCAACAACATTCGCGTCAACGCGATCGAACCGGGATATTTCGAAACGGAGATCAACGAGGGCTATTTCGAGACGGATGCGGGCAAGGCGACGATCCGCCAGATCCCCATGCGCCGCATCGGCCGGTTCGAGGACCTGGACGGTCCGTTCCTGCTCCTGGCGAGCGACGCCTCCCGCTTCATGACCGGGGCGGCCGTCCCGGTCGATGGCGGCCACCTGCTTGCATGAGGAATGAAGCCATGGATTTCAGCATCGATCCCCGTCACGCCGAGCTGCGCGATCGGGTGCGCACTTTCGTTGCCGAACATATCAGACCGCTGGAGGACGACCGGGCGAACTACAACGAATTCGAGAACCTGCGCATGGAGCTGCGCGACCAGGTGCGCGAGAAGGCGAAGGCGGCCGGGCTGTGGGCACCGCAGATGCCGGAGGCACGCGGCGGGCTCGGGCTTTCCATGGTCGGGCAAAGCATCTTCTACACCGAGGCCAACCGGTCGATCTTCGGCCCGGCCTGCTTCAACTGCGCGGCACCCGACGACGGCAACATGCGCGTCATCGAGGCGGTCGGCACGCCGGCGCAAAAGGACTGGTGGCTGCAGCCGGTGGTCGAGGGCAAGGTCAACTCGTCCTTCGCCATGACCGAGCCGCATCCCGGCGGCGGTTCGGATCCCGGCATGATCCGGACCCGCGCAGAACGCCATGGCGACACCTGGCGGATCCACGGCCGCAAGTGGTTCATCTCCGGCGCGGCGGTCGCGAAGCATTTCATCCTGATAGCCCGCACCGACCCGAGCCAGGACGAGAAGCGGCGTCACCTGACCGGCTTCCTCTTCCATGCCGACCAGCCCGGCTGGCGGATCGTCCGGCGCATCGGCAACATGGGACCGGACGAGCACGGCGGCGTCTGCGAGCTGGAATTCGACGGGCTGGAGATTGCCGACGAGAACCGGCTGATGGAGATCGGCGACGGCCTGCGACTGACCCAGATCCGTCTCGGCCCGGCACGCCTCACCCATTGCATGCGCTGGCTCGGCCTTGCCCAGCGCTGCATGGAAATCGCCCAGGACTATGTCGACGGGCGCGAGGGGTTCGGCTCGCGGCTTGGCGAGCGCGAATCGGTGCAGCTTGCGCTTGGCGAGCTCGCCCACAACATCCAGATCGGCCGGCTGCTTGTCTTCAACGCCGCCTGGCAGCTCGACCGGGGCGACAAGGCACGCGCCGAGGTCTCCTCGGCCAAGATCCATGTCGCCGACACGCTGCACCAGGCGGCCGATACCGCGATCCAGCTCAACGGCGCGCGCGGCTACTCGACCGACACGATCCTGGAATGGATCTACCGCTACGCCCGCGCCGCGCGCCTGGTGGACGGCGCCTCCGAAGTGCACAAGATGGTGCTGGCGCGGCTCTACAAGCAGGCCGGCAACGACTACTGGCGGTAGGGCGCCGCGACACGGCGGCGGGCCGCCGTCCACTCGGCCAGGACATCGTCATCCGGCTCTCCGGGCTCATGTGCCTCCGCAAGATGCTCGAAGGCCTGCCCTTCCAGCAGTCGCGACAGCGCCCACACGGCGGCCCCGCGCACCAGCGGGCTGCCGTCGGCCAGCAGCGGCCGGACGGTAGCGGCAAGGGCCGCGTCGGCCGCGTTTCCCGCGGCGATCAGCACGTTGCGCAGGAAGCGGTCGCGCCCGATGCGCTTGACCGGCGAACCCGAAAACAGCGCCCGGAAGGCGGCATCGTCCAGCTGCAAGAGGTCGGCGAGCGGCGGGGCGACAAGGTCGGCGCGCGCCGCCAGCTTCGCCTCGCGTGCCGTTTGCGCGAACTTGTTCCAGGGACAGGCGGCAAGGCAATCGTCGCAGCCATAGATGCGGTTGCCCATGGCGGCGCGGAACTCCTCCGGCACCGGCCCGGCATGCTCGATCGTCAGGTAGGAGATGCAACGCCTGGCATCGAGGCGGTAGGGCGCGGGAAAGGCATCCGTCGGGCAGGCATCGAGGCAGGCCCGGCAGGAGCCGCAATGATCGCGCTCGGGCACATCCACCGGCAGGTCGATATCGGTGAAGATCTCGCCGAGAAAGAACCAGGACCCGAGGTCGCGGGAGACGAGGTTCGTATGCTTGCCCTGCCAGCCGAGGCCGGCGGCTTCCGCCAGCGGCTTCTCCATCACCGGCGCGGTGTCGACGAAGACCTTGACCTCTCCCTCGATCCCCATGCGCCGGGCCTGGGCCAGCAGATGCTGCGCCAGCTCCTTCAGCCGTCCCTTGATGACATCGTGATAGTCGCGGTTGCGGGCGTAGACGGAAATGTTCGCGCGGTCGCCCCGCGACAGGGTGGCAAGGGGATCCCCGTCCGGCGCGTAGGACAGCGCCAGCGTGACGATGCGCCGCGCACCCGGCCATAGCGCCGAGGGGGCCGCACGGCGCTCCTCGGTGTCCGCCATCCACTGCATCGTGCCGTGATGACCGTCGGCGATGAATGCTCGCAACCGGGAGGGGGTTTGCGGAACGGCGCCCGCATCGGCAACGCGGGTCGCGTCGAAACCGAGTGCCGCGGCCTTTTCCAGCAAGCTCGTCTTGAGACGTCCGGCCTGGCTCGTGCTCAGAAGTCGAGATCCGCGTAGGCCGGCGCCGGGGGCATGCCCAGCATCTTTTCCGCCAGCAGCGGACGGAAGCTCGGGCGCGACTTGATGCGCGCGTACCAGGCCTTCACGTTCTCCTCCTCCGCCCATGGCACCTCACCCAGGTAGTCCGCGCAGGAAAGCTCGGCGGCGACGGCGAAGTCCGCGAAGGTCAGCCGCTCGCCGGCAAGCCAGTTGCGTGAGGCCGCAAGATATCCGAAATAGCGCAGATGGTGGCCGATATTGGACCGCGCCGCGCGCAAGACGGCCGAATCCGGCGAACCGCCGCCTTGCGATCCCCGCATTTCCTGCTTGTAGACACGCTCGCGCACGAAAGGACCGACCACATCGGCGTCCAGCTTGTTGACGGCCCAGTCGACCAGCCGGCGTGTCTCCGCGCGCGCGTCCGGATGATCCGGCATCAGCCGACGATCGCCGACGGCATAGCCGCGCGTCTCGTCGAGATATTCCATGATCGCGAAGGCGCCGCATACGGGGGGGCCGTCATTTTCCTGCAGCACCGGCACGGAACCCGCCGGATTGAGCATCAGGAAGCCCCGCCGCCGCTCCCACGGACGTTCGGTGACAAGCTCCACCTTGGCGCCGTATTCGGACAGCACAAGCTGGACGAACCGCGACACGGGCGAAAAAGGGTGGCGATACAATGTCAGCATAACAGGATCGTAACCGGTTACGGTTAATCAAACGGTGCAAAACAGGGCCGCACCGGCAGGCGACCCGTATACGCCGCGCGCTGCCATCGTACAACGCGGCAATCATCCAGCACGAGGCGCGCCGTGGTTTTCCCCCGGGTGCCACACAGGCGCGGCACACGCGAGAGAGAATACCGGAGACCTTTCCCATGCAAGCGGACACCTTGGTCGGAGCGCTCGTTCTCGGTCTCGTCGAGGGACTGACGGAATTCATCCCCGTCTCGTCCACCGGCCACATATTGCTGCTTGGACATTTCATCGGATTCGAGAGCACCGGCAAGACTTTCGAGGTGCTGATCCAGCTCGGCGCGATCCTTGCCATTCTCACGGTCTATTTCCAGCGTCTTCTCTCCATCGCCCTTGCCCTGCCGCATCAGGCCTCCGCACGGCGTTTCGTCGCCGGCATCCTGCTTGCTTTCCTGCCCGCCGCCGTCATCGGCGTCATGGCGCACGGTTTCATCAAGGCGGTGCTGTTCGAGTCGCCCGCGCTGATCTGCACCACGCTCATCCTGGGCGGCATAATCCTGCTTGTTGTCGACAAGATGACCCTGCGCGTGCGCCATACCAACGCGATGGACTATCCGCTGTGGCTGTGCCTTGCGATCGGCTTCTTCCAGACGCTCGCCATGGTGCCCGGCGTGTCGCGCTCCGGCGCGACCATTGCCGGTGCGTTGCTGCTGGGCACCGACAAGCGTTCGGCGGCCGAGTTCTCCTTCTTCCTGGCCATGCCGACCATGGCCGGCGCCTTCGCCTACGATCTCTACAAGAACCGCGACATCCTCTCCCTTGACGATGCGACCGTGATCGGCATCGGCTTCATCGCCGCCTTCATCACCGCCGTGTTCGTCGTTCGCCGCCTGCTCGACTTCGTCAGCCGGCACGGTTTCGCGCCGTTTGCCTGGTGGCGCATCGCCGTCGGGCTTGCGGGCTTTGCCGGCCTATATCTCGTCGGCTGAGGCATAGGCAGCGCGCATCCCGGCAAGCTCCTCGACAAGGCGCGCGCGCAGGCCCTGCGGTGCGACCAGCTCCGCGCCGGGGCCGAGCCAGCGGACGAGCGGCAGGATCACGGCCGGGTCGACATTGGGAATGCGGATCTCGACGCGATCGCCCTGCGGTGCGCGAAACAGCGCGTGGCGATAGTACCAGTCGCGCCGCAGCAGCCCCGCCTGCGTCGCACTGACCCGCAACACGCTGACCTCGCCTTCCTGCTCCCAGCGCCGCATGGCGCGCGACAGCCACGCCCGGCCGATCTGGCTCTGCACGGAAAGGGCCGCGCGCGGGCGGAACGCCATTCCGCTGACCTCGATCTCGCGCACCCGGTCGGCGCGCAGGAGCCTGTCGGAGCCAAGATCGACATCCTGGCCGAAGAGATACCAGCGGTCGCGGTCGAACAGGATGCCGTGCGGTTCGATGTCGTAATCCACGACGCGCGCGCGATAGGGATTTTCATGGGTGATACGCACCCGCCGGGAGGCCAGAACCCCATGCATGAAGCCGTCGACCGCGCGCTGCATGTCGCCAGGCCCGGCTGTCTCCGGCTCGGTGTGAAAGATGTCGGCGGGCGGGCGTTCGATCCCCACGATGCGCTCGCCTTGCGAGAAAAGCTCGCGGGCGGCGCGCGGCAGGGAGGCAAGCAGCTTCGCCTCGGCGCTGTCGAGTTCGGCCACCAGCGGCGTTGCCTTCAACCCGCGCACCAGGGCCTGGGCGACCAGCAGCGCCGCCGTCTCGCCGCGCGTCAGCGCCACCGGCGGCTGGATATAATCGCGTGCCAGCCGGTAGCCGCCTTCGGCGCCGCGTTCGGCCTCGACGGGAATGCCCAGCGCCAGCAGGCGGTCGACGTCACGGTAGATGGTGCGCACGGATACGTCGAAGCGACGGGCAAGGTCGACGGCGCTGCGCTGACCGCCGGTCAGGAGCAGCAGAATGCCAAGCGCACGCTCGATCGCGTTCATCGTTTTCCCCTCGCCGTCACAAAAAAATCGCCTGCCGCCATTTGAGCAAAACAATCCTGACGCGCTGGTGTCAGGTTTGATCCGCCATCCTGCGTTTCATAGCCGGTTTCCACAACGCAGATGCCTTGAGGACCGGCCGCAGCGACAGGAGAGAGCAATGACCGATATCCGGGTGAACCAGAATGGCGCGATCAGGACAGAGCCGGTGCGGGTGACGTTCCCGTACCCCGCCGTCCGCCGCCTCTCAGCGACCGCATGGCTGTCGCGGCATGCGAAGCGGCTGATCGTGGCCTGGCGCATGTGGCGGGCGGCCGCGCGAACCCGCCGGGCGCTCGAGGGCCTCGACGAGGCCGCGTTGCACGACATCGGCCTGTCGCGCGGCTATTTCGGCTATGAGCCCACGGGCAGCATGAACCGCAAGGCAAAGCGGGTCGGCTCGGACATCGGCCTGTGGCGCTGACGCCGGGACATGGCCGGCATCAAGCGCGCGCGCCAAGCCGGTGCGTGCGCTTCGCCATCCGGTCCGGCTTTCCGGTTCAGCTTTCGGGTGCGGCGCGGTTGGCGTCGTACTGGCCGTGCTCGCGGAACCGCTCGAGATAGGTCGGCAGGATCGTGGCCATGGTGCGGGCCTCGATGCCGAGCCCTTCCAGCGTGCGCCCCTCGGCGCGCGCCGCCTCTGACACCACATTGTCGCTCTTCAAGAGTTCGACCTGGTCAACGGTGAGCAGCGGCCTGGGCAGCAATTGCAGGACCCGCGCCTGGATCCGCGCCAGGCCGAAGGGGATCGGCGCCAGGATGCGGTTGCGGCGAATGACCTTCAGCATCAGCTCAAGGCAAGCCTTGAAGGAGCGCACTTCCGGTCCGCCGAGCTCGTAGACGGCGCCGGCCTTCAGTTCGCCGTCGACCGCGCGGGCCACGACCTCGGCGACATCGCCGACGAAGACGGGCTGGAACTTCGTCTCGCCGCCGCCGACCAGCGGCAGCACCGGGGACATGCGCGCCATGCCGGCGAAACGGTTGAAGAACCCGTCCTCGGGGCCGAAGACGATGGAGGGACGCAGGATCACCGCGCCCGGCACGGTTTCCAGGACGCCGGCCTCGCCGGCCGCCTTGGAGCGGGCATAGGCGGAAGCCGATGCCGGATCGGCGCCGATGGCGGAGACATGCACCACGCGCGAAATGCCGGCGGCGCGGGCCGCCTCGGCAACGGCACGTGCCCCGAAATCCTGCACCGCGTCGAAGGTCTGGGCGCCAGCCTCATAGAGCACGCCGACAAGGTTGACGACGGCATCGGAGCCTTCCACGGCGCGGTCGACCGACCAGCGATGACGCAGGTTCGCCTGCACCGGCATGATCTGGCCGACGGCGCCGAGCGGCTGCACGTGCTCGGCGAGATCGGGACGGCGGACGGCGACGCGCACCCTGTAGCCGCGCCGCGCCAGCGCCCGCACCACATGGCGGCCGAGAAAGCCGGATCCGCCGAAGACGGTGACGAGCTTGCCGTTCAAGGCCTTCGAACCAGATGCCGCGGACATGGCTGTCGCTCCCTGCCGGTGGCCCGGCGCCCTGCCCTGGCAGATGCGCCGTGTCGCCACGTTGATGTTGCCCGCGCGCAGCGGGCGTGATCCGATTGACGGCCGGGCACGCCGCCCGAAGGGCGGAGCACGGCCGATCTCCTCGCGTCTCTTAGCCCTTGCGCCGGCTCCTGTGAAGGGCGGTTGTGCATGATCGGCATTTGGTCGCAAAAGCCCCGTTGACAAGGCCGCGAGCGTTCCTTACAAGCGCCCCTCACGTGCCCAGGTGGCGGAATTGGTAGACGCACTAGCTTCAGGTGCTAGCGCTCGAAAGGGCGTGGAGGTTCGAGTCCTCTCCTGGGCACCAACATTTTCGGCAGACCGCCCAATTCGGTCGCGCCGCACGAAAAAAGGTCCGGATCGCCGGGCCTTTTTTCGTTTGCGGCGGACGCTTTGCCTGCCCTAGTCGTCCAGGCGGTCCTCGTGAGGCGCGCAGCCGGTCCTGCGCACGCGCAGCCACAGCTGGTCGTCGAAGGCGTGCCCCTCCAGATACGCGACCTCAAGCCCCCGCTGCCGGCAAGCCTTGTCGATCCATTCGGTGCTGTGACGCACGATGCCGGCCCGGGTCGACTCGTGGCTGGTCCCCACCCAGGTCTCCCCGAGATAGTCTTCCTCCGGATTTGCGGCGGGCAGGTAGGAGGCCAGGAACGTCCCGTCCCGTTCGGTGTTTTCCAGAAAACCGTCCAGCATGGTCTCGATATGAGCCTTGCTGGCATGGGTCCAGATCGAACCTGCAAGGAAGAAATCGAACTTGCCGGAAAACACGGAGGTATCGAAACGCGCGTTGTGGTCGAAGCGCGGCGCCTTCTCGCGCAGCATCTCGCCGGAAAACAGCGCCTCCTGCCCCCAGACGACGCGATCGCGGAACGGCTCGATCCCGCAATAGCGCTCCGGCTCCAGGAACCGGATGAGCCAATAGGCCGTGCGCAGGCATCCGCAACCGATCTCGCATATGCGCGATTCGGGCGCCAGCCCCTCGCGCAGCAGCGAAACGAACTGTCGCCGCCCGCCCTCGTCGAATGTCCGCGTCGGCACTCCGAGGAACCCGTGAGCATCGGCCATCCGCTCACCAAGCTCCTGTACTTTCGACATTCACGCTCTCCCGGTTTTCCGTAAGCTTGCGAAAGGCGCCGCTCCTTTGCGCCCGGCCTGCGAGCGGATCCGGGGGCTGCGCAGGCGCCGGTTTTGTCTTGCCCGGTCACTTTGCCACAAATATACCTGTGACTGACAACCCCGCCAGCGGCAGAAAGTGGCACTCTTCCGGTCTCAACGTTTGGCGACGGATACAAGATGACCAAATTGATGACGCGGCCATCAATTTTTCGGAAGAAAAACCGTATCCGGGCTTCATTTTGCCACGTATTAAACAGCCGAAAATGGGACAAAGGCATGTCGAAAAGTCTGACCGCTCGTTTTCCGGACGTTCTTTTCTACAATCAGAACCTGACAGAAGTGCAGGATAACGTTGTCATCGGGCACGGGTCACGCGTCGGGTCCATGACCCTTATTCACGCGGATGCCCGCATCGGCTCCGGCACGACAATCGGTTCCCACTGCAACATCTGCGCGTGCAGCATCGGCGACAATGTCTCCATCCAGACCGGTTGTCACATCACCCGCGGCGTCGTGATCGAGGACGACGTCTTCGTCGGCCCCGGCGTCGTGACGCTGAACGACAAGCTCAAGGGGAACCCGATGATCTTTCCCCATATCGAGAAGGGTGCGAAGATCGGCGGCGGCAGCCGAATCCTGCCGGGCGTGCGTGTCGGCGCCGGCGCGATCGTGGGTGCGGGCAGCGTGGTCACCAGGGACGTTCCGGCCGGGGCGGTCGTGATGGGGAACCCGGCCAGGGTCAGGAAAACCCCGGCAGACAAGGCGGACTGAGCACGCGCCATGACGGGACTGATCCTCAATCTCGCTCCGACGGGCATGATACCGACGCGGGACATGTCTCCCCATGTTCCCATCACCACAGACGAGATCATATCCGATTGCCGCAAATGCGCGGACCTGGGCGCAACCATCCTGCATCTTCACGCCCGCGATGACGAGGGCGCACCGACCTATCGCAAGGATGTCTACGCGCGCATCATTGCAGGCATCCGGGAAACCCATCCGCAGGTCGTCATCTGTGTTTCGCTGAGCGGCCGCAACTTTCCCGGCTTCGCGGAACGCAGCGATCCGCTTTTCCTGAGCGGCGACCTGAAGCCGGACATGGCCAGCCTGACGCTGTCCTCGATGAATTTCGCCAGGACGGAGAGCGTCAATTCGCCCGAGATGGTGCGCCGGCTCGCGGAGACGATGGCGGAGCGCGGCATACGTCCGGAGCTCGAAGTGTTCGACACGGGCATGATCAACTACGCGCATTATCTCGCCGACAAGGGCATCATCGCCGCGCCGCACTGTTTCAACATCCTGCTCGGCAATGTCGCGACCGCCCAGGCGACGCCGCTGCACCTGGGCGTCATGACCAGCGCATTGCCCGCCGGATCACTGTGGTGCGCCGGCGGCATCGGCGCCAGCCAGATGGCGGCGAACAGCCTGGGCCTGCTCTTTGGAAACGGCGTCCGGGTGGGGCTTGAGGATTACCTGTGGCTGGATGCGGCGCGCACCCGCCCCGCCACCAACAGCCAGATGGTCACGCGCGTCCGGGAGCTGGCCGGGATGCTCGACCGCTCTTTCGCCGACTGCTCAAAGGTCCGGAGCATGCTGGGACTGCGCCCGCATGGATAGCGCCCGTCGCCCGCTTCGGATCCTGATGACGAACAACACGCTGGCCAGCCGCGCCGGCTCCGAACTCTATCTGCGCGACCTGGCGGTGGCGCTGATGAGACGCGGGCATCTCCCGGTTGCCTACAGCCCGGTCCTTGGCGAGGTGGCCGACGAGTTGCGCGGGCTCACCGTTCCGGTGATCGACGATCTTCGCCACATGGAGACCGCGCCCGACGTCATCCACGGGCAGCACCACCATGAAACGATGACAGCGGTCCTTCGCTATCCCGGGACACCCGCCGTCTATACCTGTCACGGCTGGGCGCCCTGGGAGGAGTTCCCCCCGGTCTTTCCCGGCATCATGAAATATGTCGCGGTCGATGATTTGTGCCGCGAGCGTCTCCTGACGACGGCCGGCATCCCGCCGGGGCAGGTCTCCACGCTCTACAATTTCGCGGACCTTGAGCGCTTCCATCTTGTTCGGGATCTGCCGGAGGCGCCCAGGTCGGCGCTGGTTTTCAGCAATTACGCGGAACAGGTTTCGGACGCGATCCGGACCGCCTGCGCCAATTGCGGGATCGAACAGGTCGATATCGCCGGGATCCGCTCGGGAACGACGATCCCGCGGCCCGAGGACGTCCTGTCGAACTACGACATCGTGTTTGCGAAAGCCCGCGCCGCCATCGAGGCGATGGCGTCCGGCTGCGCCGTGGTCGTGACGGACTATGCCGGCCTCGCCGGCATGGTGACCCGCGACAAGGTGGAAACGCTGCGGGCGCTCAATTTCGGTGCCCGCTCCATGCAGGCGGCGAGGATGACCCGCGAAAACATCGAACGCGAGATCAGACGGTTCGATGCGCGGGACGCGCGCGCCGTCACGGACTGGATCCGCACCGATGCCGACATGGCCCCCGCGGTCGAGCGCTGGATCGCGCTCTATAACGATGCCATCGACGCCTGGAACCGGGAGGGCGTCAGGATTTCCGACGCGGCGAAACTGAAAGCCGCCTCGGAGTATCAGCGGTTTCTTTCGCCGCGGGTCAAGTTCGCGTTCCACAACGAGCACCTGCGACACAAGGCCGAGCATGAGCGCACGGCCCTTGCCGAGGAGCTGGAAGATCTTCGCGCAGGGCATGAAGGCGTTGCCGGGCAACTGGCTGCCAGCAGGGAACAGGTCAAGCGGCTGGAAATCGAAATCACGGAATGTCTTGCGGTGCGGGCGCAGCTGGCAACGGAACTCGCAGACTGCCGCAGCGAGCTTTCCCTGCTGAAATCCCCTCCCCCGGGCGGGGTCGGCCGTCTTTACCGAAGGTGCCGGCAGTGGTTCGCGAAGAAATGAGCGGCGTGCGTGCACCGCGCAGGAAGGCTGTTGTCGTTGGCTTTGGGAAAATGGGCCAGCTTCACCTGTCCACATTGACCGCCATGTCCTCGGTCGACGTCATCGGCATCGTCGACATCGATCCCGCGCGACGCCCCCTGGCGGAGCGCGCCGGGCTCGCTTTTGCCGCGCAGCCCCGGGAC
Source organism: Stappia sp. (assembly GCF_965276915.1). GTDB lineage: Bacteria > Pseudomonadota > Alphaproteobacteria > Rhizobiales > Stappiaceae > Stappia. The sequence continues at coordinate 1,214,733 of NZ_OZ255709.1, read as the reverse complement.
CTGCCGACATCGGCGGACATCGCGGTTGTCGCGACGCCCCCTGAAACCCATCGCGACGTGGTCGTCCCCCTGCTCGAGGCCGGCGTTCACTGCCTGGTCGAGAAACCCCTTGCGCTCAAGCTGGATGACATCGAGGCGATGAGTGCCGCGGCGACCGCGACCGGAGCCGTCCTTGCCATCGGCCAGACCGAGCGGTTCAACGTCAATATCGAGCATTGCGCCCGGATGCTGGAGAACGGCCCGGGAACGGTCACCGCCAGCCGGATCTCGCCATTGATGCCCGGTTCAACCAGGCCGGACGTGATCGCCGATCTCCTGATTCACGACCTCGACTGGATCGTCAGGGTCGAGGGACACGCAGATTGCCAGATACGGGTGCTCGAGGCGAAGGTGCGGGACGGGATGCTTGGGAGCCTTCGATGCCATCTCGACTACGGGCAGCGGCAATACGATCTGGAGGCCTGCCATTCCGGAGCCGGACGGAGCCGGACCGTTCATGTGGCGATACCCGGGCGGGAAACGAAACGCTTCGACCTCACCGCCCTGCCTCCGGCACCGGGCGCGGATCCGCTGTCGCGCCAAGCGCAGTCCTTCCTCGACCTGTGCGAGGGGAAAGCGGCCTTGATCGCGGTCGCAAGGGACGCGCGCCGTGTCTTCCGTCTGAGCGAGCGCATTCGCGGGCTCTGCGCCATTCCGGCCCCGGCGACGGAGGACTGACCGGAATGGAACCGATCCCCTTCGTCGACCTGACCTCGGAATGGGCGGCGCTCAAGCTCGAGACCCTTGCGCGCGTGGAAGCCGTTTTCGACCACGGCCGTTTCGTCATGGGACCGGAAATCGAGGAACTGGAAGGGCGCCTCGCCGAGATGGTCGGCGTGCGGCATGCAATCGCCTGCGCGTCGGGAACCACCGCCCTTCTGATGGCCATGATGGCGCTTGAGATCGGCCCCGGCGACGAGGTCGTCGTCCCGGCCTACACTTTCGCAGCGCCAGCCGAATGCGCCCTGCTCCTGGGGGCATCGCCCGTGTTCGTCGACGTGGCGACCCCTTCGGGTCTTGTCGATGTCGACAGGCTGAAAGAGGCGCTGACGCCGAGGACGCGGGCGATCGTGGCCGTCTCGCTTTACGGCGCGCCTCCCGATTTCAGCGCGATCAACGCCCTGGCGGACGCTCACGGGATCGCGGTCATCGAAGACGCCGCCCAGAGTTTCGGAGGCTGCCGGGAAGGCCGGCAAAGCGGGTCTCTGGCGCGTCTTGGATGCACCAGTTTCTTTCCCACAAAGGTCCTCGGGGGCGCGGGAGACGGCGGCGCCGTCTTCACGGATGACGACGCGCTGGCCGGCTTTCTGGCCGAGATCCGCGATCACGGGCAAAGCGGCAAGTATCGCCATGTCCGCACCGGAGTGAACGGCCGGATGAGTTCGATCGCCGCCGCCGCCCTTCTCGTTCGCTTGAAGACGTTGAAGGCGGCAATTGGCAACCGGCGCGCGGTCGCCGATACCTATGACGCCCTGCTGTCGGATGCACGACGCGCCGGACGACTGGATTTCGCCGTCCCCGACCCGTGCGTTGCAAGCGCGAGGTCGCAATACGCACTCCTCGTCGAGAACCGCGACCGTGTCGCCACCGATCTGCGGGAAGCCGGCATTCAAACAGCCGTCCACTATCCCGAACCACTGCACCTTCAGCCGGCCTTTTCACATGCCCGCAGGTCCGGACCGCTGAGCGGCGCGTCCAGAATGGCCGAAAAGGTTCTCTGCCTTCCGATCTATCCGGGCCTGGCCGCCAGCCAGGTCGCACGTGTGGCGGAGGCGGTGCTCCGCTCGCTCAAGTAGGCCCGCAACGCCGCCCCGCCAATATGGACGCAAGGCCCAAAGGCCGATATCAAGAGCGTCACGTTTCGACACAAGGACCCTCCATGACCATCCGCCTGCATCGTGGCGACCTGCCTGACCTTTCCTCTCCCGATCTTGCCGCCTATGCGGCGGCGGACGCGATCGCCATCGACACCGAAACACTCGGCCTCAAGCCGCATCGCGACCGGCTCTGCGTCGTGCAGCTTTCGCCGGGCGACGGCAGCGCGGACGTGGTGCAGATCGCCGCCGGGCAGACAAGTGCCCCCAACCTGGCCAGGCTCCTGGGCGACCGGTCGAAGACCAAGCTTTTTCACTTCGCCCGTTTCGACGTCGCGGTCCTCTCCAACGGCCTCGGCATCGACTGCGCGCCCGTCTGGTGCACCAAGATCGCCTCGCGGCTGGTGCGCACCTATACCGACCGGCACGGCTTGAAGGATCTCGCCCGGGAGATGATCGGCGTCGAGATCTCCAAGCAGCAGCAAAGCTCCGACTGGGCGGCGGAGACCCTGAGCGATGCACAACTGGCCTATGCCGCCTCGGACGTGCTCTATCTGCACGCGATACGAGAACAGCTGGCCGCGCGGCTTGCACGCGAGAACCGCACGGTGATCGCGCAGGCCTGTTTCGAGTTCCTGCCCACGCGCGCGCGGCTCGATCTCGCCGGCTGGGACGACACCGACATCTTCGCCCACAGCTGAGGCTCGCCGCGACAAGCGGGCAACGGCAACCTATATGTATTGCAGCATCGACGGATCGGCGGCGCGGCGGTCGAGCCGCGTGCCGCCGTGACCGGACTGGACGGACAAGAGTTGGACCAGGAGGCCCATCAGCTGCGCCCCGCGTTTGACGGGCATGACGGTGCACCGCGCGCCAGCGAGGACGCGCGGCAGGCGGCGACGCGTGCCCTCGCCCGGACCGCGGCCCAGCGCCACAGCAAGCGGGTGCGCCGTCTTCGGCTGGCGGTGCCCGGCATCGGCCTTGTGCTGATGCTCGGCATCTTCGCCATGATCGGCGTCAGCAGCTACCTGAGCAGCCTTGGCCTGGGCAACATCACGCTGACCACGGACGGGCTGGTGATGGACAGTCCGGAACTCTCCGGCCATGACGGCGAGCGCTCCTACAGGGTCTCGGCGCGGCGGGCGATCCAGCGCATCAGCGATCCGCGCATCATCGACCTGGAGGCGATCACCGCGGAGCTGCGGATGTCCGCCGACCAGCACGTGCGGATCGTGGCGACACGCGGCACCTACAACAGCGCCGAGGAGACACTGTCGCTCTCCGACGGCATCGACGTCACCACCAACGAGGGCCAGACGGCCCGCTTCGGCTCGCTCGACATCGCCCTGAAAACCGGCCGGCTTGCCAGCCAGGAGGAAACGGTCTTCACCTCGTCCTTCGGATCCCTGAAGGCGGGGCGGATGCGTTTCGACCAGGACGCGGCTACACTGACCTTCACCGACGGCATCTCCATGACGGTGATGCCGCCGAACGCGGAGAAAGCTCCATGACCCAGTTCCGGCGCCGTCTTGTCGGCTCCCTTGCCCTTGTCGCGATGGCCTTCGCGCCCGGCCTTGCGGGCGCCCAGACCTTTTCCGACGCTTTTGCCGGTTTCGGCTCGAACGAGCGCGAGCCGATCCAGATCGAGGCGAAGGAGCTGAAGGTCCAGGACAAGGACCAGAGCGCGGTCTTCAGCGGCGATGTCGTCGTCACCCAGGGCGACGCGGTGCTGAAGACGCAGCGGCTCATCGTGCGCTATGACGGATCCGCCGCCGGCGGCGTCAACCAGCGCATCTCGCGGCTGGAGGCGAGCGGCCGGGTCTATATCTCGTCCAAGGACCAGACGGCGACGGGCGAAAAGGCGACTTTCGACATGGGCCGCCAGCTGATGGTGATGACCGGGCGCGAGGTTGTGCTGTCGCAAGGACCCAACGTCGTTGTCGGCAACAAGCTGACGGTGAACCTGAAGACTGGGCAGGCCGATCTGGAGGCGCCGAAGAGCGGCCGGGTGAAGGTTCTCATCCAGCCGAACAGCCTGCAGAACAGCACGCCGCAGAACTGATGCCCGTATCTGCCATCGCCAACCGGCGACGGCAGGCAATTGAATGCCATACCAGTTTCATGCCATCAGGCGCTGACGCAATACGGCGCGCTGGCCGCACAAATCCGGACACGACGTGAAGATCCTCTCCTTCCTTTCTTCGGGCAAGCAAGGCCCAGCGGCGGATGCCCTGCCCTACGACCCGTCCGCGGAAGACGGGCTGCTGATCGTCGACGGCATCGGCAAGAGCTACAAGCGCCGGCAGGTGGTGCGTCATGTCAGCCTGATGGTCCAGCGCGGCGAGGCGGTCGGATTGCTGGGCCCCAACGGCGCCGGCAAGACCACATGTTTCTACATGATCACCGGCCTGATCCAGCCCGATCACGGCACCATCCGCCTCGACGGCTTCGACATCACCCGATTGCCGATGTATCGCCGCGCCAGGCTTGGTATCGGCTACCTGCCGCAGGAAGCCTCGATCTTTCGCGGCCTCTCGGTGCAGGACAATATCCGCGCCGTGCTGGAAGTGGTCGAACCGGACAGGAAACGGCGCGAGCACGACCTGGAATCGCTGCTGGAGGAGTTCGGCGTCACGCATCTGCGCGAATCGCCGGCGATCGCCCTTTCGGGCGGCGAACGGCGTCGCGTCGAGATCGCCCGGGCGCTGGCCAGCCGGCCGACCTTCATGCTGCTCGACGAGCCCTTCGCCGGCATCGATCCGATCGCCGTCGGCGATATCCAGCAACTTGTCCGGCATCTCACGCAGCGCGGCATCGGCGTCCTGATCACCGATCACAACGTGCGCGAGACGCTCGGCCTGATCGACCGCGCCTATATCATCGCGGCCGGCGAAGTGCTGACGGAAGGCTCCCCCTTCGAGATCGTCGCCAACCCGGATGTCCGCCGGCTCTATCTCGGCGAGCAGTTTACGCTTTGATGCGAAACTTTCCTTAGGGTACAAAGCAAGAAGCGGACCAACCGGAGCGGGGCAAGGGCTCCGGTCGCCAGCGCACGGGCGCGCCGACGGTGCGCCGCTTGCCGGCAACGGGTCCGGGCGACGGCGGACAGGGGCATGTCCGTCGCCTGCGCCTGTCCGGGCCGATGCCGGGCGGGCGTCTCCTCACGTGACGAGCCCTGAAATCTGGGAGCCTGCATGGCGCTGTCGCCAAAGCTTGAGATCCGCCAGGGCCAGACCCTGATCATGACGCCGCAGCTGATGCAGGCGATCAAGCTGCTGCAGATGTCGTCGCTTGACCTGACGAGCTATGTCGAAGCCGAAATGGAGCGCAACCCGCTGCTGGAGCGGGTCGACAGCGACACCGGTCCGGCCGAGGGCGGCGAGGCCGCCGATGCGGATACGGGCAGCACCCCGCGCGAGGCGGAAGGGGACGGAGAGTGGCTCAGCGCGGAGCTTTCCGACAGCTCTCGCGACATCGCCTCGCGGCTCGATACCGATCTCGGCAACATCTATCCCGACGATCCCGGCACCGGGCGCGAACAGCCTGCAGGCGGCGCCGAAACGCAGCAGCGCGACCAGTGGCAGACCGGGCTTGGCGGTCGGACGGGCGGCGGAGGCGCCAGCGAAGACTACAATCTGGAGGCCTTCGTCGCCTCCGACGTCTCGCTGCAGCAGCATTTGCGCGAGCAGATGGTGCTGGCGATCGCCGATCCCGTGGACCGGATGATCGCCCAGGTGATGATCGACAATCTCGACGATGCCGGCTATCTGCGCCTCGATCTCGACGAGACGGGGGAGCGCATGGGTGTCGAGCGGGCGCGCCTCGACCGGATCCTGTCCCTGCTGCAGACGCTCGAACCGACGGGCGTGTTCGCGACCTCGCTGGCCGAATGCCTGAAGCTGCAGTTGCAGGAAAAGAACCGCTACGACCCGGCGATGGCCGCCCTGATCGAGAATATCGACCTTCTGGCCCGCCATGACTATGCCGCCCTGAAGGCGGCCTGCGGCGTGGACGATGAAGACCTCAGGGAGATGATCGCGGAGCTGCGGGCGCTCGATCCCAAGCCCGGGAGCTTCTTCGGCGAGACCCTGATCCAGCCGGTCGTACCCGATGTCGTCGTGCGGGCGGCACGCGATGGCGGCTGGTCTGTGGAGCTGAACAGCGACACGCTTCCCAAGGTGCTGGTCAACCAGACCTATTACGCCCTGATCAGCAAGAAGGCGCGAGACGAGACGGAGAAGACCTTCCTTACCGATTGCCTGCAGACCGCCAACTGGCTGTCGAAAAGCCTCGACCAGCGCGCCCGGACGATCCTGAAGGTGGCGAGCGAGATCGTGCGTCAGCAGGATGCGTTCCTGGCCGAGGGCGTCCAGCACCTGCGACCGCTGAACCTGCGCACCATCGCGGAAGCGATCTCGATGCATGAATCCACAGTCAGCCGGGTGACCTCCAACAAGTATATCGCGACGCCGCGCGGCATCTTCGAGCTGAAATATTTCTTCTCCGCCTCGATCCCTTCGGCCGGCGGGGGCGATGCCCATTCGGCCGAAGCGGTGCGCCACCGCATCAGGGCGCTGATCGACGCCGAGAGCCCCTCCGACGTGCTGTCCGACGACACCCTCGTCAAAGTGTTGAAGGCGGAGGGGATCGACATTGCCCGCCGAACGGTTGCAAAATACCGGGAGTCCTTGCGCCTGCCTTCCTCCGTCCAGCGACGTCGGGAGAAACAGGCTCGCCGGGATTGACGCGAACTCCCCGGGGACGGTTTTCCCTTCGGGACGCGGCAACAAAAGGCACGGCATGTGGGGCGATGAAATCTTCGCATCTTCAAGCACTTGTACTGGCAGTTGCGAGCCCGGCGACCATCCGGCGCGCAACACCGGCCGGTAGTGCATTTGACTTCGTCGGGCCGGGCGCTTATAGAGCCGCGCTCGGACGTGCCGGAAACGGCACGCATGGTCTCAGGACGCCCGCACGGCAGGAAACCGCCGGCGGAGCGCATGAACCGGCCCGTGGACGGCGGACAGTGTGCCGCCGCAACGAAGGTGTAACCCAGGACCGGGACGCAATTAGGCGGGTTGCGGATATCAATCCGCCTCCCGGTCTGCAAGAGTGGGTTGGCTGGCGATGACATGTGCGGGAATCGCGTCATATTCATCGCCGGGTCGGATTGACCAGAACAAGAAGAGGTTCCCATGACACTGCGGATATCGGGAAAGAATGTCGATGTCGGTGAGGCCCTGCGGACGCATATCGAGGGTCGCGTCGCCGAAGGTATCTCGAAATATTTCGATGGAGGCTACACCGGCCACGTGACCATCGGACGCGAGGGTTCCGGCTTCCGTTCCGAATGCCTGCTGCATCTCGACACCGGTATCGACCTGCAGGTTTCCGCCGACAGTCAGGATCCGCGCCAGAGCTTCGATGCCGCCGCGGAGCGGATCGAGAAGCGCCTGCGCCGCTACAAGCGCAAGCTCAAGGACCACCACGGCAACGCGTCCAACGGACGCGACGTGTTCGACGCCACCTCCTATGTGCTCGCCTCCGTCGAGGACGAGGAGGAGGTTCCCGCCGATTTCACGCCGCTGATCGTGGCGGAGACATCCGCCAAGGTGAAGACCCTGACGGTCGGCATGGCGGTCATGCAACTCGATCTCGCGGAAGCGCCCGTCGTGGTGTTCCGCAATGCCGGAAGCGGGGCGGTGAACGTCGTCTATCGCCGTCCGGACGGAAATTACGGGTGGATCGACCCGGAAAACGCAACCAGGTAGTCAGGCATCAGCCGGCAACGCCGTACCTCCGATCGGGGGTGCGGCGGTTTGCCGATCGCCTCTCATTGCCCCAACGACGAGTCGCCTTATGGATCTCAACGATCTCCTCACGTCGAAAGCGATCGTTCCGAGCCTGAAAGCGAACAGCAAGAAGCAAGCGCTTCAGGAACTGGCCGCCAAGGCCGCCGCTGTCACGGGCCTGCCGGAACGCGACGTGTTCGACACGCTGCTGCAGCGCGAACGCCTCGGATCGACAGGTGTCGGCAACGGCATCGCAATTCCGCACGGAAAGCTTGTCCGCCTCGACAAGCTCGTCGGCCTTTTCGCCCGGCTGGAGCGGCCGATCGACTTCGATGCGCTCGACGACCAGCCGGTCGATCTCGTCTTCGTCCTGCTGGCGCCCGAAGGGGCCGGAGCGGATCACCTGAAGGCACTGGCCCGCATCGCCCGCCGGATGCGCGATCCCGGCACCGTCGCCAAGCTCCGGGCGAGCGGCGACGCCGATGCGCTCTACACCATCCTGACGCAACCGGCCGCCTCTAACGCGGCCTGAGGCTTCCCGGCGCGGTCCGGCCGCAGCCAGGCATCACGAAAACGCCCCGGTTCATGCGGATGAACCGGGGCGTCCTGGTTTTGCGTCGAAGCCGGCGGGGACCGCCCGCCGTCAGTGCAGGCCGACCGTGTACAGCTCATGCTCCGCCGCGTTGGCGAGCGCCGCCTCGCGGCTGTCGGTCAGCATGATGGGCGTCCCGTCCGCATTGAGCAGCACCCACAGGTTCAGGCCAGGCTCCATGTGCGGGGCTTGCGGGAAAAGCGTCGAGACATCGTCCGAAGTCATGCGCTTCACATAGGCGATCTGCCCGGCGCCGAGAGCCTTGAACTCGCCCGGCTGCATTTCGAAATGTTCTTCGTCACGCGTCATGGCACTACTCCTTTCCGGCGAGCGGACCTGCCGCGCCGCCCTTCCCGGATGACCGGACAACCGACATGCGGGATCAGTCCCGCGCGTCGATCTCGATCCGGCGCACGATGCGCTCGGGCTGCGGGCGGACAAGGTCGATTGAAAGCAGGCCGTCCTTCAGTTCGGCACCAAGGATCTCGATCCCTTCCGCCAGAACGAAGGCCCTTTGAAACTGCCGCGCCGCGATACCCCGATGCAGGAAGTGACGGGACTTGTCGTCCTCCTGCCGGCCGCGGATCACCAATTGGCTCTCCTCGACGCTGACATCGAGCTGATCGCGGGTAAACCCGGCAACCGCAAGCGTGATGCGGATGATCTCTCCATGCGTCTCGGTCTTGGGAAGGCGCTCGATATTGTACGGCGGATAGCCGTCGTTGGCGCCCTTGCTTACCCGGTCGAGCATCCGCTCGAGATCCTCGAAGCCGAGGAGCAACGGAGAGGAAAACGCTGACATGCGCGTCATATGCATCAAGCCCTTTTTCAAAGCGGCCCATTTTACAAACGACCGATCCGCGCCGCCGTGAACCCGAACGCGACCGGGACGTTCAAATCGCCGGACCCGATAGGCATCCGGCAGGGACAACGAGCCCCGTTGTTTTCTATATGGCGGCATGCGGCGCCGGATTCAAGAAACGCACGGGGCAGGATGCGCACCCATGCCACTGGCGGCGGCAAACCTGACTGACGCAGCGTCAGAATTTGCCCGAAAAATTGCACATCAAAAGAATGCTTGCAGAAAATACGAATCAGCACCCCCGCAGAAATGCGTAACTCCTGCGGTATATTCCAATAAGTTATTGATTTCATTCATGTGAATTTTTCTCATCGCATTTTAAAGGTGGCATTAACCAGCGTGGACGAAGTGTGAAGTGATTATTTTTCAGACAGGAGCCAGACATGCGACGCATCGCCGGTACTCTCATTCTGTCGATCCTCGCCCTGACCGGGCCGGCGGCGGCGGAGCCGCCCGCACCCGATGTCACCGCCCTGATCGACAATGCCTTCATCGCCCAGACGCGCGAGTGGCTGGCCAATCCGATCGTCCCGCTGTCGATCAAGGCGCAGAACAGCCTGCGCGGCGATCTCGACCAGGCCGCGATCGATGCCCTCGACCAGCAGTGGGTGGCGGAGCGCAAGAGTGACGACAAGCCGCTGATCGCCGCGACGCTGTCGGCGCCCCTGTCGATCTACCTGCTGCGAATCCAGGCCCAGACGCTCGGCCTCTACACCGAGATCTTCGTGATGGACGGGAACGGGCTGAACGTCGGCCAGAGCGCGATCACCGGCGACTACTGGCAAGGCGACGAGGCCAAGTTCCAGAAGACCTTCCCGGCCGGAGCCGACGCGGTCTTCATCGACGAGGCCGAATGGGACGAGGATCTGAAGATCTGGCGCGCCCAGCTGAACCTCACCCTGGCCGATCCCGAGACCGCCCAGCCGATCGGCGCCGCCACGGTCGAGGTCAACCTCACCGAGTTGCAGCGCCGCAATTCGCCCGCCAGCTAAATCAGGAACAACGTCATGTTCGCCAACATTTCGGTTTCCACCAAGGGCGCAATCGCCTTCTCGTGCCTCGCGCTGATCGGCGCCGTCGGCGGCGCCATCACCTATACGAAAACCGTCACCGCCTCCGATGCGGTACAGCAGGCGGAAACCGTCACCTCGATCTCGCGCGAGGCCGACCTGTTGCAGCGGGCCGTGCTTCAGCAGGGGCTGTGGGTCAAGAACTTCCTGCTGACCGGCAATCGCGACTGGGTGGGCAAGGTCGAGGACCAGTCGGTCGAGATCACGACCCGCATCGACGGGCTGGAGTCGCGGCTTTCCGGCCTGGACCAAAGCCTGGCGGGACGGGCCGAGACCGTCCGCACGGCGTGGCGGTCCTGGGTCGACAGTTTCGCCAATGAGCAGATCCGGTTGATGCGGGTTCCCGAGACGGTCGACCTGGCGCGGGCGATGGAACTGACGACGACCGGCGCGAACCTTCTCGCTTCGACCTTCGATGGTGTCGCGGAGCTGCAGAAAACGCTGCAGGAGCGCGAGAGCGCGCTGCTCGGGACCCAGAGAGCGGAACTTGCCGCCGCGCAGATGGTGGCACTCGGCAGCGGCCTGCTGATCACGCTCTTTGCCGGACTGCTCGGATACCTGAATTTCGCGATGGTGTCGCGCCCCCTCGGCCAGCTCGCCGGCGTGGTCCGCAAGCTCGCCGACGGCAACACCGACGAGGAAGTCGACTTCGGCAAACGCTCCGACGAGATCGGGCAGATGGGCGCGGCGCTCGGCGTCTTCCGGGCCAACCTGATCCGCACCCGCGAACTGGAAGCAGACACCGAACGCCAGCGGCTCGACGCGGCCGAGCGGCGCCGCACCGAAATGGAAGCGGTGGCAAGCAGCTTCGAGGAGACCGTCCTGACCATCACCCGCGAGATGATCAGCGGGCTGGAGGCGCTCAACGGGTCCGCCGGATCGCTTGCCGACATCGCCCACGGGACGACGGACCAGGCCCTGTCGGTTTCCTCCGCCTCGCAGCAGGCAACGGAGAACGTCAACACGGTGGCGAGCGCGACGGAGGAACTCTCCGCCTCGATCGCCGAGATCAACGAGCAGGTGCATGCCTCCTCGAAGGTGGTGACGGAAGCTTCCAGCGAGGTCGAGCGCTCCAACAATGCGGTCGGGAAGTTGCAGCAGGTGGTGGCCAAGATCGGCGACGTGACCCGGCTGATCACCGACATCGCCGAGCAGACCAACCTGTTGGCGCTGAATGCCACGATCGAGGCGGCCCGTGCCGGAGATGCCGGACGCGGCTTCGCGGTCGTCGCCTCCGAGGTCAAGGCACTGGCCGAACAGACGGCCAAGGCGACCGAGGAGATCGACACGCAGATCTCGGAAATGCGCCAGGCCGCGGACGATTCCATCGTGGCAACGGCCTCCGTCGCCGAGATGGTGAAGACCATCCACCAGCGGACCTCCGCCATGGCGGCGGCGACGGAAGAGCAGAACGCGGCGACCAACGAGATCGCCCGCAACGTGGCCGAGGCCGCACGCGGCACGCTGAGCGTCAGCAGTTCGATCGTCGAGGTGTCCAATCAGGCGAACCAGACCGGCGACCTGAGCGCGGAGATGCGGGAGTCAATCCGAGACCTGCACGACCGCTCGAACCGCATGCAGTCGGCAATGAACGAGTTCCTGTCGACGATCCGCGCCGCCTGAACCGGCGTCCGCCTCCCTGCTTCGTTTGCCTTGAAACGGCCCGCGGCCCCCGCCGCGGGCCGTTTTTTGTCCCCGCCCCGCCGCCACGGCGGATCACGGCGCCCGAAACCCCTCGGGCGAAGCCGGCCCGCGTCCCGTGGCCAGGGGCAAGGGCGAACGGGCGGAAGGGTGGGCGGAAGGGTCGACGTGCAGAACGCCCCGGGCCGACAACCGGATCAGGAGACGTCCACGGGTCCAGGCACAATTCCCTGCTCAGTCGTTCCGCTGCAGATGTTCACAACAACATGACGCTGTGCGTGTCCGCGGCGCTTGATCCTAGCCGAACTGCTGCCACTGACCCCAGATGACCTTTGTATAGGAATCGTCATCGGCCTCGTTGAGAATGCTCTTGACCATGTTCGTCAGGTCGCCGGCCTCGTGAACCGCCATAAGGCGGCCGTGAAGCTCTTCGTTCACACCCTCGATTTCGACTTCAAACTTGACCTTGACCGTCTTTCCAGAAGATTCACTCATCAGAATTTCCTTCTCAGATGTAAGGCTGTGGATCTCTCAAATAGGATAACGTCTCGCAGCCGAGTTTATACAACGCTTTACAGTGAGCACTTGGATGATCGTGGGAGTCGTCCGCATCATCGTATCGTGATCCGGGATGCCCGCCACCGCACAACGCAGCGACCTGGCAGTTCCGGCAGCCGCTCGGCAGCCGATCGCCGCCAACGTCCGATACGAATGCCTTGATCAACGTCTCGGCGCGATCGAACGTGAAATCGTCGTCGTTTACATTGAGACCGGTGCTGTAGCCCCCAGAGATCCGGAAGCGCTCCAACTGGCTGTATTCGGTATCCATGCAGAGGGAGCCGTCCGTTTCGACAACAGCCAGGGAACTCATGTCCGCACCGCCGGTTCCAAGGAACGTGGTGCGGCGACCGAGTGCTTGCAGGATCATCGAGGAAAAAAGCCGGATGCGCATCGACGGGTCATCGCCCCTCACCCATTCGCGAAAGGCGTCGACCAGAAAGTCGGGCAAGTCTTCCAGGTCGATTGCAGTGTCAGCGTTCTTCTGCCTTGCATTGTTCGTCATCGGCAAAAGAATGTCGGCGCTCGAAACACCGAGCGCCCGCAGCGACGAGATCGCATGCCGGCCGTCGGCCGCACCGGCGGCGACGCTCAGAACGCCCGTTCCGATCCCCGCCTGGCGGAGCCTCATCAGCGCAGCCACGGTCTCGGCGTAGGTTCCTTCGCCTTTGGGCGTCACCCTGTTGGCGTCATGGGACACCTGGTCCGTGTCGATGCTCACGCCGATGCCGATATCGTAGCGGCGCAGAAAATCGATCCAGGCATCATCGATCAACAGCGCGTTGGTTTGCAGCCTGTTGTGAATGAACGGAGCCAGACCGGTCTCTTGCTGCAAGTCCATGATCCTGGCGAAGCGCGCATGACCCAGCATGAGTGGCTCGCCGCCATGCCAGACGATCGCTCCCTGCCGACCCTGCGCCGAGAGGTAATCACGGTAACGTTCGTACAAGGCCGTGACCGTCTCGACAGACATCGACGATCCATAGTCACGAGTATCGTCGTTGATATAATAACAGTACTTGCAGCGGAGGTTGCACGCCCGAACGACTTTCACCACCAGAATATGGAGGTAGTCGGTTGAGTGCCCTGGACGCATTGAATTGCTCCTCTTGCAAGAAACAACTGTAGCGTGTCGTCGCGCTGCGTTCAAAGGCGAAAATATCCCTACGGAGCTGACGTCCTGATGCTCGTGGCAGCTGGACGATCGATGCTCGCAATCAGGAGACGATAACGGGAAACACACCCGGCGCGGTGGTCATGGCTCGTCAGCGACGATCGACGAACGTCGCGATGGCATCACGGATTGCGGTACGGCACTGATCGTTGACGGGGAGAGGTGCACGAACACAAGGCCGCGTTGAGCGAAAAGGCCGCGTCGACCGGAAAGCTGCAGGCGTGGTTCGCGGAAACGTATCGAACCGCCTTCGCCTTCATCGCAAACCCTTGCAATCTCCGGCATTCGCCCCGTCCGGAGGACCGCCGCGCCGTGCTGCGACTGGTCTTCGCGGGGCATCGCGCCTGCCAGCGCGGCAGCGGCTGACGAACCGCCCGGCCGCTTTGACATTCAAGTTTTCAGGAGACAAAACATGTGAGGAAGACTGGTGGAGCCAAGGGGAATCGAACCCCTGACCTCTTGAATGCCATTCAAGCGCTCTCCCAACTGAGCTATGGCCCCGTCTTCCAGGTCTTCTCCGAAAGCCCTTCAAGCACTCCTTGGAAGAGGCTGTCATGCTTTCAGAAAATCGCGGCGCAGCGTTTGGGACTGCCGTGCCGATGCGGGCGGAAAATACGTCTTCCGCCCTTCAAGTCAAGCGGAATAATCCGCCCGTTCAAACATCTCTCGCCGAAGGCGGCGAAGACTGTGGACAATCGCCGACGCAGCGACGCGCGGCGGCGGTACCTCAGCGATCCGTGTCCTCGTCGTCCCGCTCGACCACGATGCCGGGAACGTCGTCGTCTTCCTCGTCCTCATCGTCGATGAAGACGTCGTCGACCGAATCATCGTCTTCGAGTTCCTCCTCCTCGTCGTCGGTGTCGACCGAAACCGCGGCATCGCCTTCGGTTTCAGCGTCGGCTTCCTCGAGGCTGACCAGCTCCGCGCCGTCATCCTCGGGCTCGACGTCGTCGTCCTCGTCTTCCTCGATCGCAGCCGCCTTTGCAGCAGCCTTCACGCGCATCGCCTGGGACAGGACGAACACGGTGCCGCATTTCGGGCATGTGATCGGGTCGCGATTGAGGTCGTAGTATTTCGCGCCGCAGCCGCCGCACAGCCGCTTGGTGCCAAGTTCGGGTTTCGCCACGGTTCCAACCCTTGTCTTTTTCGATAATCGGCCGTTCGCATATAGGCTGCCCGACGTCATGTCAAAGCCTAATCCGGCCTGCTTCGTCAAACGCTTTGTTACCTTTTCCCAAAAGCTCGCCGGGAGCCGGTCCGACAGCGGCGTCCGGCCGGGAAACCGCCACGGTGACGTATCGGTTCCAGCATGATACGAGATGCAACGCAACACTGGCCTGCAAGACTTGGCCTGCAAGCTCCGGATCGCAACATGTCCCATCCCACTTCTGTCGCGCCGATGGTGGCGCGTTCAGGCAGCGCGCTGAAAGGCCGGGTTACCGTGCCCGGCGACAAGTCCATTTCGCACCGCTCGCTGATGCTGGGCGCCCTGGCGGTCGGCCGCACCACCGTGACCGGCCTGCTGGAATCGGAAGATGTCCTGAACACCGCGGCCGCTATGCGTGCATTCGGGGCGCGGATCGACCGGAACCCGCTCGGCGTGTGGACGGTCGATGGCGCCGGGCTCGGCAGTCTTGTCGAGCCCGAGACCGTGATCGACTACGGAAACGCCGGCACCGGCGTCCGGCTTGCGCTCGGCCTTGCCGGAACCCATCCGATCGCGACCACCTTCACGGGCGATGCATCGCTGTCGCGCCGGCCGATGGGCCGCGTCCTCGAACCGCTGCGCCAGATGGGCGCCCGCATCATCGCGCGGTCCGGCGACCGGCTGCCGCTGTCCGTGCGCGGTCCCGGCACCGCGGCGCCGATCACCTACCGGGTGCCGGTGCCCTCTGCCCAGGTAAAGTCGGCGGTCCTTCTGGCCGGCCTCAACGCGCCCGGACAGACGACGGTGATCGAGCCGATCCCCACGCGCGACCATACCGAACGCATGCTGCTGGGCTTCGGCGCGGCGATCAGCGTCGAGGCCGACGGCTCGGGCGGCCGCATCATCACCGTCACGGGACAGGGTGAATTGCAACCGCAGGACATCACGGTGCCGGCAGACCCCTCTTCCGCCGCGTTCCCGATCGTCGCCGCGCTGATCACACCGGGTTCCGACGTGACGGTCGCCGACGTGCTTCTCAACGAGCACCGGACCGGCCTGCTGACCACCCTGCAGGAAATGGGAGCCGACCTCGTCATCGACAACATCCGCGAGACGGGCGGGGAGAAACTCGGCGACATCCGCGTCCGCCATTCGGCGCTGAAGGGCATCACCGTGCCGGCGGAACGCGCGCCCTCGATGATCGACGAATATCCTGTCCTGGCCGTTGCCGCCGCCTTCGCGGAAGGGGCAACGACGATGCTCGGGCTGGAGGAACTGCGCGTGAAGGAGTCCGATCGCCTGGCCGCCGTCGCGGCCGGGCTGCGGGCCAACCGCATCGAATGCGAGGAAGGCGAGACGAGCCTCGTCGTGCACGGGCGGCGCGGCGCGATCGGCGGGGGCACGGTCGCCACCCATCTCGATCACCGCATCGCCATGAGTTTCCTTGTTCTCGGCCTCGCGGCCGACGCACCGGTGACCGTTGACGACGGCGCGGTGATCGCCACCAGCTTCCCGACCTTCCAGCAACTGATCCGCGAACTTGGCGGCGACCTCTCCCCGGCCGGGGAGAAGGCGGCATGATCATCGCCATCGACGGGCCGGCCGCGTCCGGCAAGGGGACCCTTGCCCGCCGGCTGGCGGCGCATTACGGGCTGCATCATCTCGACACCGGTCTGACCTACCGGGCGGTGGCCGCCGCCCTGCTGGCGCGCGGCCTGCCGCTTGGCGACGAGGCGGTGGCGGTGGCGACGGCCCGCAACCTGGATCTTTCCCGGCTCGATCGCGACGTGCTCTCGGCCCACGAGATCGGCGAGGCGGCCTCGCGCATCGCCGTCCTTCCGGGCCTTCGCGAGGAGCTCGTCCAGCTGCAGCGCCGCTTCGCGATGGAGCCCCCCGGCGCCGTTCTCGACGGCCGCGACATCGGCACCGTCGTGTGTCCCGATGCCGATGTGAAACTGTTCGCCACGGCGAGCGCCCGGGAACGCGCAAAACGTCGGACCACGGAGCTCGAGGCAAAAGGCAAGCCGGCCGATTTCGACAAGGTCCTTGCCGATCTGGAGCGCCGGGACCAGCGCGATGCCAACCGGACCGTCGCCCCGTTGAAGGCCGCCGACGATGCGCACTTGCTCGACACATCGGAAATGGATATAGAAACGGCGTTCAAGGCGGCTGTGGATATCGTCGATAGCGTGTACGCGGAGTAGCGGACACGATTTCGGCGTTTTTTTCCGTGGCCGATAACGGCTTCCCGCTTCCGAGCGGCGGCCGGGACGATCGCAGGCGCGGCCCGGTCCCTAACCGGACGCCCGACGACCTTGGCAACTATTTCGAGAGTGCGGTTTCACCGTTCGCCTCGCCGGCCCGCCGGACGCCTCGACTTTCCGCAAGATGCGGACACGGGGAGCCATGCGGATGCATCGTCCAGAGCGACGGTGCCGGAAGGGGAAATCGCCAGGAGCAACACAAACCCGCCGGCGACGAGCCATGTTTGGCTGCCAGGAGTTTCGATGAACAGTTTGAATCCCACACGCGACGAGTTCGCCGCCCTTCTCGAGCAGAGCTTCGAGGAGCAGGAGCACTATGAAGGCTCCGTGATCACCGGCACCGTCATCGCCATCGAGAAGGATCTCGCGGTGATCGACGTCGGCCTCAAGGTCGAAGGCCGCGTCGCGCTCAAGGAATTCGGCGTCAAGGGCCGCGACGGCGACGATGCCGGCGTGTCCGTCGGCGACAAGGTCGAGGTCTATCTGGAGCGCGTCGAGAACGCGCTCGGCGAGGCCGTGCTGTCGCGCGACAAGGCGCGCCGCGAAGAAAGCTGGATCCGTCTGGAAGTCGCCTTCGAGGCGAACGAGAAGGTCACGGGCCAGATCTTCAACCAGGTCAAGGGCGGCTTCACGGTCGATCTCGACGGCGCCGTGGCGTTCCTGCCGCGCTCGCAGGTCGACATCCGCCCGGTGCGCGATGTCGCCCCGCTGATGCACACCCCGCAGCCGTTCCAGATCCTGAAGATGGACAAGCGCCGCGGCAACATCGTCGTGTCGCGCCGTGTCGTGCTCGAGGAAACCCGCGCCGAACAGCGTTCGGAGCTGGTCCAGAGCCTCGAGGAAGGCCAGGTCATGGAAGGCGTGGTCAAGAACATCACCGACTACGGTGCGTTCGTCGACCTCGGCGGCATCGATGGCCTGCTGCACGTCACCGACATCGCGTGGCGCCGCATCAACCATCCGAGCGAGGTCCTGTCGATCGGCCAGACCGTCAAGGTGCAGATCATCCGGGTCAACCAGGACACGCACCGCATCTCGCTGGGCATGAAGCAGCTCGAAGCCGATCCGTGGGACGGCATCGAGGCCAAGTACCCGGTCGACGCCAAGTTCACCGGCCGCGTGACCAACATCACCGACTACGGCGCGTTCGTGGAACTGGAGCCGGGCATCGAAGGCCTGATCCACGTTTCCGAGATGTCCTGGACCAAGAAGAACGTCCATCCGGGCAAGATCGTCGCAACCTCGCAAGAGGTTGAGGTGATGATCCTGGAAGTCGATCCGGTCAAGCGCCGCATCTCGCTCGGCCTGAAGCAGACGCTTCAGAACCCGTGGGAGGCCTTCGCCGACAAGTTCCCGGTCAACACCGAGGTCGAGGGCGAGGTCAAGAACAAGACCGAGTTCGGCCTGTTCATCGGTCTCGACGGCGACGTCGACGGCATGGTCCACCTTTCCGACCTCGACTGGAACCGTCCGGGCGAGCAGGTCATCGAAGAGTACAAGAAGGGCGACATGGTTCGCGCCATCGTGCTCGACGTCGACATGGACAAGGAGCGGATTTCGCTCGGCATCAAGCAGCTCGGCGGCGATCCGTTCGACACTGCGGCCGCCGGCGAATTGCGCAAGGGTGCCATCATCACCTGCGAAGTGACCGAGGTGAAGGACGGTGGCCTGGAGGCGAAGATCATCGACTCCGACATCACCACCTTCGTCCGTCGTGCCGACCTGTCGCGCGATCGCGCCGAACAGCGCCCCGAGCGCTTCTCGGTCGGCGAGAAGTTCGACGCCCGCATCACGCAGTTCGACAAGAAGACCCGTCGCGTTTCGGTCTCCATCAAGGCGCTGGAAATCGCCGAGGAGAAGGAAGCTGTCGCGCAGTACGGTTCGTCGGACTCCGGCGCGTCGCTTGGCGACATTCTCGGCGCAGCCCTCAAGGCCCGCGACACCGACGACTGATCAGGCCATTTGCCGGTGCTGAAAACGAGACCCCGGCCGCAAGGCCGGGGTCTTTTCGTTTGACGGGTCGCCTTGGTGTCACGGCGGCTCTTTCCGCCTCTGCCCCCGCCCCGTGTCAGGCAGGGTCAAACGCGCGCCGGAACCGGTGTCATTCGATGTCGGCCCCGCGCTCGGCAAGCAGCGCCCGCAGGACCGAGCGATGACAGCGGTTCTCGTCCTCGCAATAGCAGCCCAGTGAAAAATTCGCCGAGCGGGACATGAGCGCCAGCATGTCCAGCAGGCGCGCCGGGGTCGCTGCCGTCATTTCCCTGCGGAACGCCTTGACGAAGGCCTGCCAGTCGGCGTCCGTGCCGGCGGCCCTGGCGGCAGCCACAAGGTCGGGGCTCGGGGACAGTTCCGGCAGCCAGCTGTCGTACCAGTCGCCTGTGGCATGGTCCTGCTTGCGAACCCCGCGCGGCGGGCGGCGCACCGTCCCGATACGCGGCCCCTCACCGGCCTTGCGGCCACTCCCCAGTTGCACGATCCTGACGCTCATCGTCCGACCTCCCTGACCCGCCGGCGAGCATGACACGACAAGGTCCGGCGTTGAAGGGACCGGCAACGGCGCGCGGGGGCGCGAAAGAACCAGCGTCAGGCGCCGTAGCAATGCTCCGGCGCCGGATAGACACCACTCCGCACCTCCTCGGCGAAGGCGCGGAAGGCATCCGCGATACAGCCGCGCCCGGCAAGATAGTCCTTCACGAAACGCGCCTTCCGGCCACTCGTGACGCCGAGCATGTCATGCATGACCAGGACCTGTGCATCGGTTGCCGGACCCGCGCCAATCCCGATCACGGGCACACGGGCGGCCTGCGTTACCGCTTCGCCAAGGCCGCTCGGCACGCATTCGAGCAGAAGAAGGCGGGCGCCGGCTTCTTCCAACAGCGCCGCGTCCGCGCGGATGCGCGCCGCCGCTGCCTCATCACGCCCCTGGAGCCTATATCCGCCGAGCATGTCCGCGCTCTGGGGCGTCAGCCCGAGATGGGCGCAAACCGGTATGCCACGCTCGCTCAGATGGCGCACGGTCTCCGCGAGCCACGCTCCGCCCTCGATCTTGATCGCGTTCGCCCCGGCCTGCATCAGCCGAGCGGCATTCGCGGCCGCATCGACAGGCGTATTGGCGGCCGCGAAGGGAAGGTCCGCGACCAGAAGGGGGTGTTGCTCACAGCTTTCGATGCCCCGTGCGACGCAGGCCGTATGGTAAACCATGTCGGCCATCGTCACGGGAAGCGTGGATCCGTGCCCCTGCGCAACCATGCCGAGGCTGTCGCCGACCAGAAGCGTCTCGATCCCCGACCGGGCCGCAACCTGGGCGAACGACGCATCATAGGCGGTCAGCATGGCAAAGCGGCGTCCCTCCGCCTTCGCCCCGTCGAGTGTGGAAAGCGTGAACTGCGACATCCTGGCGCCACCTCCGTCTTGCGTTTTCCCGTCCGCCCCCCGCGGTCGATGGAGAGTAAGTCGCAGATGCCGCTACGGCAGGCAACGCACACGGGGTTCACCCAAACGCATTTCGGTGGAAAGTCGGGCTTTTCATTCCTGTCCCGCCAATGTAGCGATAGGCACCCGAGCGACGAGACGGAAAGGCTTTGTCCATGTCCTTCGATGCGGATGCGATAGTTGACCGACGGCGACTGCGCCGAAAGGTCGTGTTCTGGCGCATCGCCGCCTTCCTTGTGGCCGCGATCGCGATCGTCGGCGGCATTGCCTGGGCTGGCGGTTTCGGACCCCTGTCGAAACGATCGGTGCACATCGCCCGGGTTGGCGTCAGCGGCGTCATCATCGACGACCGCGCCAGGCTGAAGATGATCCGGCAGTTGGCCAAGAACGACCGCGTCGCGGCGGTGATCGTCGACATCAACTCGCCCGGCGGCTCCACGGTCGGTGGCGAGGCGCTCTACCAGGCCTTGCGGGAGCTTGCCGAGAAGAAGCCCGTGGTTGCCCAGATCGGCACGCTCGGCGCCTCGGCCGGCTACATGACGGCCATTGCCGCCGACCATATCGTCGCGCGCCACACCTCGCTCACCGGTTCGATCGGCGTCTATATCCAGTACGGGAATATCGGCGGCCTTCTCGACACGATCGGCGTGAAGGTCGATGTCGTGCGCTCCGGCCCGCTGAAAGCCGAGCCGAACTTCCATTCCGAACCGCCCCAGGCCGTGCGCGACAACTTGCAGGCGGTGATCGACGACAGCTATGAATGGTTCGTCGCGCTTGTGGCGGAACGCCGCAAGATGGACGACCAGGCTGTTCGCGGCGTGGCCCAGGGCGGCATCTATTCGGGCGAGGCGGCCCGGCGGCTCGGACTTGTGGACGCGCTCGGCGGCGAGGAGGCAAGCATCGCCTGGCTCGAAAAGGAACGGGACATAAGCCCCGACCTGCCGGTCGTCAACTGGTCGAGCAACGGGGAGCTGGACGGCCTGCCCTTCCCCGCGCGGATCGCCAAATGGATCGGCAGCGGCCTCGCCGACGGTATCATCGATACCGTCAAGGGCGCCAATAGCTTTGTGCCCGAAGGGGTTGCGCTTGACGGTGCCGTATCCGTTTGGCACGCTCAAAACGCGACGGAAGGTCTCGACCGGACAGGGAGACACGAATGATCAAGTCGGAACTGGTGCAGCGGATTGCCGAACAAAATCCGCATCTCTACCAGCGTGACGTCGAAAACATCGTCAATGCCATTCTCGACGAGGTCACCGATGCCCTGAGAAGCGGCAACCGTGTCGAGTTGCGCGGCTTCGGCGCGTTTTCGGTCAAGAACCGTCCTGCACGAACCGGGCGCAATCCCCGGACCGGGCAGAAGGTCGATGTTGACGAGAAATACGTGCCCTTCTTCAAGACGGGGAAGGAGATGCGCGAGCGGCTCAACGACGGCGACGGATCCGAGGACTGACACAAGAAGCTCGGCGCGGACCTGCCGCGCCGGCACGGCGAGACCGTAACAACACCGGTTGACCGGCGGAAAGGTGGCGCGCGATGCCGGCTTCCTGACGCCCGGACGGGAGACTTCCTTTGACACGCTTTCTAAAGAACCTTGTCTTGTTGCCGATCGCACTGGTTCTGATCGCACTGGCGGTGGCCAACAGGCATGACGTGCGTCTGTCGCTCGATCCGTTCTCGTCCGCCGAGCCGGCCGTCAGCCTCCAGGCACCGATGTTCTGGTTCCTGTTCGCCGCCGTTGCCTTCGGCGTCTTTGTCGGAGGCGTCGCGTCCTGGGCAGCCCAGGGCAAGTGGCGCAAGGAAGCCCGGGTCAAGCGCCGCGAAGCCAATCGCTGGCACCAGGAAGCCGACAAGCTGAAGTCGCAGCAGCAACCCAGGAAGACCGGAACCGCGCTCGCCGCTCCCGGTCAACGGTCGGCCGCCTGACGACAGGCCGTACCGGGCTCCAGGCAAACCGGTGCATTCGCGGTCCCTGCCGGGCAGGACGTTGCAGGATCGGAAGACCGGCATCAATGTCGCCCGTGCCCCGGCTTCCCGGAACAGCGCCCTTCGGGTCACCGACCGGGCATCAGCCTTCCGACGGACGATAGGGCGGCAGGCACCACCCCCACATGATCGCTCCCCCGCGCAGCAGCAGGGCCGCACAGACCCCGCCCAGTGCCGCCGGCCATGCGGGCGTTCCCAGTGCCCAGAGGGCCACATAGACCCCGGCCCCGGCAAAGGCGGATGTCAGGTAGATTTCCGGCTTGAGCAGCGCCGACGGCTGCCCGGCGATGGTATCGCGTATGATACCGCCGAAGGTCGCCGTGGCGACGCCCATGAGAACCGCGACAATCGATGGATGACCAAGGCTCAACGTCTTGGCTGCCCCCATCACGGAATAGGCTGCAAGACCGAGGGCATCAGCCCAGCGCAGCGGCTTGCTCAGCTTTTCCACGAAAGGTGTCAGGAACCACATCGCCCCTCCGATGGCGATGCAGACGACCAGATAGACCTGGTTCTCGACCCAGAAGACCGGAGCATCCAGCAGGAGGTCGCGCAACGTTCCCCCGCCGACGCCGGTGAAAACGGAAAAGAACACGAAGGCCAGGATGTCGAGGCGAAGCCGGGAGGCGACGATCGCCCCTGTTATCGCGAAGACCGCCACGCCGAGAAAATCCAGAATCTGGAGCATCATGATCATAACCGGATGCCAATCCTAGCGGCGGTGTGACGGATGAGTTCCATGGGCGTTACGGACCTCGCGCACGACAAGCAGGCATGCGCAGGACCTTTCCTGCAAGCAAAAACGCCGGCCAGAGGCCGGCGCTTGCGTTCGGTTCCGACCAGAACCGTCGTCAGGCGGTCCGGTCGACGGTCGAGCCGGGTTCGGGCGCCGCACCTGGCGCGTCTTCCGCACGACGCTCCTTGGGGCCGCCCTTTGAAACACCAACCAGGGCCGGTCGCAGAACCCTTTCGCCGATCACGTAGCCGGCCTGCATGACCTGCACGACCGTGTTGTTCGGCACCTCGGTGTTCGGGACCTCGAACATCGCCTGGTGGAAGTTCGGGTCGAACTTCTCTCCAGCCGGATCGATCCGCTTGACGCCGTTCTTCTCGAGCTGGTTGAGCATCTCCCGCTCGGTCATCTCGACGCCCTCGATCAGAGACCGCATGGCATCGTCGGCGGCCGCCCGCGTCTCCTCGGATACGGCCTCAAGGGCGCGGCGCAGGTTGTCGCTGACCGCCAGCATGTCCCGCGCGAATCCCGATGCCGCATACTGGCGGGCGTCGCGAACGTCCTTTTCCGTGCGGCGTCGAAGGTTTTCCATCTCCGCCATGGTGCGAAGCACCCGATCCTTGAGATCCGCATTCTCGGCAAGCAGGGCTTCCGTCGGATCCCCGTCCCGCCGCTCATGCGCGGGCGCATCGGCCGCGCCCGCTTCCTGGGCAGCCGTCTCGGGATTGACGTCGGGTTCGTTGTTGGTTTCGTTCATCGTCTTTCCGGCGCTTTCAGTCTTTCCCGCAATCCGGTCCCAGGTCGGGACCGGAGCGCTGTTGTGCACGACCTGCCACACTCAAGCAAGGATCGCGCGAATCGCACACAGCCGAAATGGGCAGCACACAACTCACGCGATTCGCCAATGTCGTACTGTCGTCCGTGCGAGCAGGCTCAGGACGCGGTCTTGATCCAGTCCGCGAGCTTGTTCTTGGGAGCGGCACCGATCTGCGTGGCAATCGGCTCGCCATCCTTGAACATGATGAGGGTCGGAATCGACCGCACACCGTATTTCATGGCAATGTTCTGGTTCTCGTCGATGTTGAGCTTGGTGATCTTCACCTGATCGCCCATCTCTTCGGAGATTTCCTCGAGGGCGGGTGCGATCATCTTGCACGGGCCGCACCATTCGGCCCAGAAATCGACGACAACGGTGCCCGACGCCTTGAGGACGTCGCTCTCGAAGCTTTCATCAGTCACGACTGCGGTGGCCATTTCATGCCCTTTCCAGATCGAGGATGCGGTGCATCCTTGCGTTGACCCGAACGTAGGAAGGCGACCCCTCCGCGTCAAGCAAGCGTTGCGTCACTCCGGCGCGAGACCGGTTGCCACCGCATCGAGTTCTTCCGCCGGGATCTCGACCAGCCGTGGCCCGGCCGTATAAACCAACGCGGCCCGGATCTCGCGGCCGGGAAAAATCTGCCCCAGAAGCACCCGGTAGACGGCAAGCTGCACCAGATAGGCCTCCCCTATCGCGCCCGCGTTGTCCGGAACCCTCCGATCGGTCTTGAAGTCCACGATCAGCACGGTTTGGGCATCGACACAGAGCCGGTCGATCTGGCCCGACACGTCGATCTCGCTGCCGTCCGCAGCGCGAACCCGCCCGACGACGGGCACTTCGGCGCGCGCATCCGCGGAGAAGATGCGGGCGAAACGCGGGTCGTCGAGGACAGACAGGGCCTCATCGGCGATCGCCTCCGCCTGGCTCCCGAACTCCGGCGAAAGGGCCATCTCCAGATAGCGCGCGGCCGCCTGACGGCGGGCGCCCGGGTCGAGATCGGGCAGCGTCTGCAGCAGGCGGTGCAAGTGGCGTCCGCGTTCCAACGCAAAATCGGGCGCTGCGCGAACCTCCGCCAGCCGGTCGAGGGCGGGAACCTCCGCGGGTCCTTCCTTCGCCTCCATCTCGTCGAAGGCCGAGGAGGGTCGCAACCGGCGCGGACGGGGCAGCGGACGCACCGGCTGCGTAAGCCAGGCCGGCGCCTCCCCTGCATCCGCATCTTCCACGCCGGCACTTGCCTGCCCCAGCAGCGGCGGCGGCGTCTCCACGCCCGGGCGCTGCCAGATGCGGCAAGGCTCTCCGGTCGCCGTCTCGCCATCGCGCGCGCCAGGGTCGAGGCCGCGCGTGATCAGGGCCTGCCAGCATCCGTCATCCTGGCTGCCCTTCGCCGGCGTCCATCCACAGACCACCAGCCGGTCCCGGGCGCGGGTCATCGCGACATAAAGAAGCCGTCGGTACTCCTCCTCCGCGGAGGTTCGCAGGGAGGCCAATGCCGTGTCGTGCCACCCGGTCCGTTCAATCTTGACCGGGTTCCAGACAAGTGCCGAGGGGCGCGTGCCGTCCTTCGACAGGGGGCGCTCCAGGAAAACCGGATCGTGATGGGCGCTGACGGGGGCGTTGCCACCATCAACCAGGATGACAAGCGGAGCCTCCAGCCCCTTGGCGCCATGCACGGTCATGATCCGGACGACGCCACGGGCATTGTTCAGCTCCCGCTTTACCTGCGTCGGGGCCGCCGCAAACCATGCAAGGAACCCTTCGAGGCCGGGCGTTCCGGTCTGTTCGAAGGCAAGTGTCAGCGCCAGGAACTCGTCAAGAACATCATCCACTTCCGTGCCCAGCCGGCGACGGAACGCCCGCCGCCCGCCATCGGCCCCGAGAAGGCGCGAGAAGAATTCGAAAGGCGGCATGAAGTCCGCACGCGACCGCCACGTCTCGATCCGGGCGCGCACAGCCTCAAGGGCAGGTTCATGCCCGGCCAGCCGGCGCAGGGACTGCCACAAGGTGCCCGAGCGCAGAGCCTCCCCGTCCGGACGGGCAAGGTGGAACAACTCATCCTCGCCCAACCCGAAAAGCGGGCTCTTGAGGACACAGGCCAGCGACAGGTCATCCTCGGGCAAGAGCAGGAACCGGCCGAGCGCGATCAGGTCCTCGATGGCGATATGCTCGTTGAGCACAAGGCGGTCGCTGCCGGCAACCGGCACGCCCGCCTGCTTGAGGGCCCGGGTCAGGGCATCGACGAAC
This sequence comes from Stappia sp., assembly GCF_965276915.1. Lineage (GTDB taxonomy): Bacteria > Pseudomonadota > Alphaproteobacteria > Rhizobiales > Stappiaceae > Stappia. The sequence goes on along the minus strand of NZ_OZ255709.1, from coordinate 1,188,568 downwards.
GGGCCGCGCTTGCGCACCAGCACCAGAACGTCTTCGGGGCTCGCCTCGCCGCGCTGCCACCACGCCCGTATCGTCGAGGCGAGACGTTTCGCGAGCCTGGGCATCGGACTGTCGGCGGCAATGTGGTCGACGGGAGCTGTCCAGTCGTCCGGCATCTCGTTCGCAACCGGCGCTTCCGGCGCCCAGATCTCCACCATGCCGGGATCGTTGCGCCGCACCGCCTCGTGCACCGGCGCAACAAGCTCCTGCGACAGGCCCTGATGGACATCCGGATCGGCGAAGACCGTGTCGACCGCGGAAAGGACATCGGGCCGGGAGCGGAAGGAAAGTGTCAGTTCGACACGCGAGAAATCCCTTTGCGAGACCCGCGCACGATTTTCGAAATAATGGCGCATTTCGGCGAAGTAGGCCGGCACGGCACCCTGAAACGAGTAGATCGACTGCTTTTCGTCCCCGACCGCGAACAGCGTTCGCGTCTTGCTGCTGGCGGAGGCGCCTGCGAAAAACTCCTCGGCCAGCGCCCGCACCACCTGCCATTGATGAGGGCTCGTGTCCTGCGCCTCGTCGACCAGGATGTGGTCCAGCCCCTGGTCCAGCTTGTACTGGACCCAAAGCGCGGCATCGGCCCGCGACAGCAAATTGGCCGTGCGCACGATCAGGTCCTCGAAGTCCATCAGGCCGCGGCGGGTCTTTTCCGCTTCATAGGCATCGAGCATCGCATCGGCCAGCCGAAGGGCAGCCTCGGTTCCCGCGAGCGCATAGGCGGCGTGGCGGCGCTCCAGCAACGCGACAAGCCGCTCCTGCTCGGCCTGAAGCCGCTCGACCACGGCGGGAAACGCTTCAACCACGGCCTTTCCGGCGAGCGACTTGGCCGGCTCCAGCTTCTGGGTCAGGAACACCGCGATCCACGCCGCCCGCCAGTCCTCGAGATTTCTGGCGGCAGCAGCCTCCCGCAGACGGTCGGCCCGCTTGATATCGTTGGCCCCGCCGGTCGCCAGCGCCTCGGCGAAGGCGAGCATCTCGCCTGCATCGATCAGCGCACCATCGCGAAGCTGCCGGTCGAGGTCCTCGAGCGTCTCGTCGGCGTCAAGGCCGAACACCTCGCGCAAGCCGGCAAGGGCCGCGTCCACGGACCCCGCCTCGCGCAGCCAGCGCCGCAGCGCGTCGCGGCGCGACACGAGCTCCGAGAGCGCCGCCTCCACGGTCTTGTCCGGCATCTCGGCGACCAGAAAGACAAGCGCCCGGCCAAGGCCGCTGTCGAGCGCGCGTTCGGCGGTTGTCAGGACCCGGGCCCGTGCGCTTGCCAGAAGTTCCGCCGACTGGCGATCGTCGAGCACCTGGAAGTGGCCGGCGACATTGGCCTCCAGCGGGAACTGATGCAGCAGAGCCTCGCAGAACGCGTGGATCGTCTGGATCTTCAGCCCGCCCGGGGTTTCAAGCGCGGTGGCGAACAGGTGGCGCGCCCGCGCCAGACGGGCGGGGTCGGGGCGACGCCCCTCGACATCCTTGATTTCGGCGGACAGCGCCTCGTCGTCCAATCCCGTCCAGGCACCGAGCGTCTCGTACACACGGTTGGCCATTTCGGATGCAGCGGCCTTGGTGAAGGTCAGGCAGAGGATGCGGGACGGCGCGGTTCCCGAGAGCAGCAGGCGAATGACACGCCTGGCCAGCACGAATGTCTTGCCGGAACCGGCATTAGCGCTGACCCAGGCCGAACGCGCAGGATCGGCGGCAAGCGCCTGACGCTCCCTGGTGGCGAGCGGGATCTCGAAGCCGCTCATTCCTCGCCACTCCCGTCAAGCGACCATTCCCGCACCCGCGCGAGGTGATCGTAGCTGCCGCCGAGCTCGGACTCTTTCCGCACTCGCGCCCTCGAAAGATATCCCTTTTCCGGATTTTCATAGCCGGCAAATAGAATTCGCGTGCGCGCCAGCGCCTCGGTTGCAAGTTCCTCGACCGACTGCTCTTTCGGCGCGCGCGGCTTCCATTCGAGCGGCGGCCGACCGCCGGAAAGGCGCAGATAGGCAATGTCCGAAACCGGTGCCTGCCGGTCGATGCCGGTGAACGCACCGCCGGCGATCATGGCCGCTTCAAGCGGCAGCTGCGGCGCGAGAAGCGAGGCGACCTCCTTGTCGCTCGGGGCCTGGCCCGTCTTGTAGTCGATGACGACGAGCGTGCCGTCCTTCAAGAGGTCGATGCGGTCGGCCCGCGCCGAAAGCGTCACGACACCCCCTGGCGAGAGATCAAGGTCGAGCGCTCCGCCGATTTCCAGGTGGCGCCCTGCAATATTCGCGGACACTCCCTGCTCGTGGCGAATGAACGCTTCGGCGATGCGCTCGAACCGCAGCCACCACACCGCGCGTACCGCCGGAAAGGCGTCGAGCGAGGCAAAGCGCCCGCGGCCGATCTCGATGAGCCGCACCAGCGCCGTGTCGTCGAGAGGACCGCTCCAGCCGCCGAGAAACTCGGCAAGACAATCGTGGATCAGGGTTCCCTTTTCCGCAGCGCCCGGATCGCCGCCGACCGGCTCCACCGGATCGAGCACCAGGATCTTGCGGGCGTAGAGTGCATACGGATCACGGATCAGCGTCTCGACCTCGGTGACCGAGATCCGGCGCGGACGCGCGGCAACCGGCGGCGAGGGCTGCGGACGCGGCGCGGGCTCCGGTTCGCCGGCGACCCGGTCGATCTGGTTGGCAAGCGCCAACAGCGCGACACCGCGCGCGCGCATCCCGGCGGACACCTCGCGCCCGATGAGCGTGGTCAGGCGCAGCAGCCAGCGCGAGGCGACCGTTGGCGCGCCGCCCGAACGTTCGGCCCGCGAAAGCACCACGTGGCGCGCGCCCAGAGCCTGGGTGAAGTCATGCGCCGCCGCACCGATGCGCCGCTCGGGCGGGTCCAGTCCCAGCCCGCCTTTCATCGGCCGGTTGAGCCAGGGATCGTTGCGTGTCGATTGCGGCCAGCTGCCCTCGTTGAGTGCCCCCAGGATCACCGTGTCGAAGGCTTGCAGGCGGGCCTCCATCGGACCGAATATCGCGATCCGCGGATCGCCAGGCAGGCGCCGCCGGATATTGATCCCGGAAACAAGCGCGACGAAGACGGCAGGCCAGTCCACCGGAGGCACCTGAAGGCCGGCCGGCGTCGCAGCCAGCATTTCGCTAAACGCGGCGGCCAATCCCTCTCCTGCTTCCCCGGAATAGAGTTCGCTGCTGTCGCCCTCCTCGTCGCAGGCAAGACGGCGAAGCACCTCCTCGAGGTCGGCGACCAGAACAGAGACATCGACCAGGTCGCGCATGCCGGTGTGACGCTCCAGCGGAGCGAGCGCATCCGCCAGCCGGTCGACGAGATCGGCGATATCGTCCCAGTCGTCGTCATGCAGAGCTTGCCATCGAGGCATGCGTCGCGGCTCGCGGCCTTCGGCCAGCCCGCGCGCCGCGGCAACTGCCTCGCGCAGGCCCGCCGTTCCGGCCCGCCCCCTGGGTCCGCGCAGCACGGCACGTTCGAGTGCACGCGCTGCCGCGCGAATATTTTTTGCCGGCAAACCAAGTCGTGCGAGCGGATGTTTCAGCAAGGCCAGCAAGGCCACCGGCTCCAGGCCGTCGAGCGCCAGCGAAGAGGCCAGGCGCGCCAGAACGCCGGGGGCCGTCTGGTCAAGCGGCCGCCCCGCGCTGTCGTCGGCCTGAAGTCCCCACCTGGTGAGTTCAACCGCTACCCGTCGGGCAAGCGTCCGATCAGGCGTCACCAGAGCCGCCGTTCTTCCGTCCTCGACGGCCTTCCGCAGACAGGTTGCCACCGCCAGTGCCTCGTCCGCCTCGTTGCGCGCAACAACCAGATCCACACCGGCGAAAGCCGCCTCGACCGCCTCGCGGGAGACCGCCCCCGCCACGTCAGGCCATGCATCCGTCGTCTCGGCCGGGCGCAACGCTTCGGCGACAAGCCGGTCCCGCAGCACGTCCTCGGCTTTGTCGGGGCACGCCAGGGCGAGAACGGCACCCCGCTCGACCCCAAGCGTTCCGACAAGCCTGGCCATGCCGTATTGCGGATGACTGGGGCTGCCCCTTGCTTCTTCGGCACCAACCAGCGCCGCCCAGGACCGTTCGTCCATCTCCCGGTCGAAGCCGGGCAGCACGACCGCACCTTTTTCCAGTTGCGAGATCGTGGCCAGCAGTTCCGCCGTGGCGGGAATCGAGCCCGTCGCCCCTGCGGCAATCACCGGACCGCGTGGAGGCGCATCGCGCAGCCGGCCGGCTTCGCGGCGGATCAGCGCCGACCGCCGGGCCTTCGGGTCCATCGCACCACGTTCGCCGAGATAGGCCGGCCAGTGCTCCATCGCGATCTTGAGAAAGTCGAGGGTGATCTGCCAGTAGCGGGCGTGGTCTTCGGGAACAAGGGTGGCAAGCCCCTGCCAGGAGACTTCCTCCGTCTCCATCTCGTCCATCAGCGCGACAAGGTCGCCGGCAAGCCAGGCCGCATCGGCTGCGGACGCAGGAGCGCGCAAAACCGCTCCCTCCGGGAGGTCCAGCACTTCCCGGCGCATCGCTCCTTCCCAGGCGCCGACCAGGCGCGTCATGGCGAAAAGCCGCTCCATCCCGGAAATCGCCTGGGGCAGTCCTTCCAGAGACGGACCGCCGGCGAGAAGCTGCAGATCCTCCTCCACGTCGCCGAGAGGCCGGATCGAAGGCATCAGGCTCGCCACTCCGCCAAGACGGTCGCGGATCAACGGCACAACGGCACGGGCAGCACGCCGGGTCGGCAGATAGAGCGTCACGTCCGCAAGGGCCAGAGGGTCGGAAGCCGGGTCGAACCCTTCAACCAGCCGCCCGTCGAACAGCGCCTCGACAAGCGCGGGCAGGAAGGGAACCGACGGCGGGATCGTGTAAACGCCGTCGCGACGCCGAGCTGTCATATGCCTCCCCTTTGGCGTCCGGTGCGTCAGGCGGCGCTGTCGCGGATCGCCTGTTCGGCTGCCTCGATCGCCTGCGGCGTGCCGACATGCAGCCACACGCCGTCCATCTTCGCACCGTAGAGCGTGCCCCGCCCGATCGCCACATCGAAGAGAAGATTGAGGGAAAAGGCCCCCGCCGGCGCCTCTTCAAAAAGCCGCGGATGCAATATCGCTGCCCCGGCATAGGCGAAAGGTGCGACCACGCGCTCGCCGCGCCGCTCCAGCCGTCCCTCCGGATCCATCGTGAAGTCGCCTTTTCCGTCGTAGCCGACCGCGCCGACGAGTTCCGACAGAAGCAGCAGCGCATCCATGCGCCGAGGATCCCAGGTCCGGGCAAGATGCTCGAGATTGGGCGTCACCCCCTCGATCCAGGTGCTGTCCGAGTTGAGCAGGTAGAAGGGGTCCTCGCCGATCAGCGGCAATGCCCGGACAATCCCGCCACCGGTTTCAAGCAACCCGTCGCGCTCGTCGGACACCAGCACCTTCGTGGGAGCCGGCCAGGTCCGCACATGCGCGTCGACCATGTCGGCGAGATAATGCACGTTGACCACGATCGTCTCGACCCCGGCAGGAACCAGCTTGTCATAAGCCCGGTCGATCAGGGTCCGGCCGGCAACGGGGATGAGCGGCTTCGGCACCGTCGCGGTGAGCGGCCGCATGCGATTGCCCAAACCCGCCGCGAGCACCATGGCGCAACGGGGGCGATGCGCCCCGCCTTCCGACCCGATCCCGTCATTGCCCGTGGCGTTCATCACCCGATCCCTGTCCTTTTTCCGAGGCGGCGAGCCTTGCGTCATTGCCCGTCACTGCTCCCGATACCCGCCTGTGTCCAGAACCAGTCCGCCAGTTCATGCAGATCGGGATGCGCCAGGGCCCGGGCAAGATAGTCGCGTACGCGCGGAATATGGACGAGATATGCGGGCTTGCCGTCGCGCACGGCCAGGCGCGTGAACACGCCCAGGATCTTGGTGGCGCGCTGCGCCGCCATGATCGCGTATTGGCGGCGGAACTCCGCTTCGTCGAAAGCGCTGTCCGCCTGGCGGCGCAAACCGACATAGCACGCGACAATATCGCGCTCCAATGCCACCGGAATATCGACCCGTGCATCCATGGCGAGAGAGGCAACGTCATAGGCGGCCGGGCCGATCATCGCGTCCTGCGTGTCGACCACGCCGAGCCGGGCAAGCCCGTCCTCCTCCTTCCGCCAGATCAGGTTGGGCGAGTGAAAATCGCGAAGCACCCAGTTGCGCGGGCCCGACGCCGCCTGTGCGAGAAGCGGCTGCCATGCCCGCAAGAAGGATTCTCTCGAGCCCGGCACCGCCGATCCGGCGAGATACCAGTCGAGAAACAGTTCGGCCTCAACCGTCAGGGCGCGGACATCGAACTCCGGCAGGACATATCCGGGACCGCCCGTCGCCGGCAGAGGCAGCACCGGTTCCGGTGGAGCCTGATGCAGGTGGGCAAGCAGGCCGGCGGCGGCCAGATAGAGCTCTGGAACCGGGGCTCCGTTCTCGACGATCGCGCCGCGGCCGAGATCCTCCTGCAGAACCAGACCCGCGGTGACATCGACAGCAAGCGTCCGGGGGGCTGCAAGACCTCGCGCCCGCAACGCCTCGGCCACGGCGACGACCGCATCGACGCCGTCGGCCAGATGCACAAGCTGGCGATAGCTGAGGCCATCGCTCAGGACCGGTTGCGCCGGGGGCGGCGCCGCGTTCATGAGGATCGCGCGGCGCGCTCCCGAACGCACGGTCTCGTAGCGGCGCGGGGAGGCATCTCCCTGGAAATAACGCCGCTGCGCATCGCTGAACCCGGCGCGCCCGATCAGTTCGCGAATCGCAAGCGTCCGCTCCACACGCGCGCGCCAAACGGGGTCGGAGGCAAGCAGGCCGGCGCGGCGCGCGGTGGCGGTTTTTCCTTCCTCGAACCTCACGACCAGACGGGCAGCGGGCAGGCGTGACGCGGCGCGCTCGGGCCATTCCACCAGGGCAGCACCCGTTTGAAGCACATCGTCGAGGCCCAGTTCGTCGAGTTCCTCTTCGTCCTCGAGCCGATAGAGATCGAGATGCGCGACGGGAAACCTGGTGAGCTGGTAGGACTGGACAAGGGTGAATGTCGGGCTTGGCACCTCGAGTGCCTCGTCGTCGGCCAGGGCGCGCAGGAGCGCACGGGCGAAGGTCGACTTGCCCGCGCCCAGACCGCCGACAAGGCAGACACAGTCACCCGGCCCCAGCAACATCGCGATGTCCTCGGCGAAGCGCGCGGTTGCCGCCTCGTCCACGAGCTCGATCGTGATCGGCAGCTCCTGGGGATCGTGTTCCGGCCCGGCCGGGCCGCCCTGCTCTCGCATCGCGGGATCAGCTATTCGGCGGCGTGTTTGAGGGCATCGGGAGCGCTGGGAAATCGGCAGACGACATACGTGCCGACCCCCTCTTCCGACTCGATCGAGACAGTGCCGCCATGCAGTTCGACGAAGCTCTTGACGATCGAAAGGCCAAGGCCGGCACCGCGCCGGCGCGATCCGGAATCGCGCCCCACGAACCGCGCGAAGACCTGGTCCAGCATGTCTTCCGGTATGCCACAGCCGTGGTCGCGAACGTGAAACTCGATGGCCTCGCCGGTGCGCAGGCAGCCGACATCTATCGCTCCGCCGACATCGGAGAAGCGCAAGGCGTTGGAAATGAGGTTGAACAGAACCTGACGCAGTCGCCGCTCGTCCGCCTGGATGACGCCCACGTCGTCGGCGACCGTCAGCTGCAGGGCAATCCCTGAATCCGAAAGGCGGTCCTTCAGCCCTTCGACGGCTGCCTGCACGGTCTTGGCGACATCGACGGAAGAGACATCAAGTTCCATGATGCCGGCGTCGATCGTGGCAAGATCGAGAATGTCGTTGATGATGGCGAGCAAGGCGGAGGAGGAGGACAGGATATAGTCCACATACTCGCCCTGTTTTGCCGTCAACGGACCGAACTTGGGATCCGACAGAAGCTGGGCAAAGCCGATGATGTTGGTGAGCGGCGAGCGCAACTCGTAGGAGACATGCTGGATGAAGGCGTTCTTCAGCTGGTCGGCCTGCTCCAGCGCCTCGTTCTTGTCGAGAAGCGCGCGCTCGACATTCACCGAGTCCGTGACATTGACGAAGGTCACCAGGGTTCCGCCATCCGGCAGAGGGACCGTCGCGTAATCGATCGCCTCGCCGCTGTCGCGCTCCATGCGCCCGGCCACCGGCTCCCTGTTGTCGGCAAGGCTGGTGACGGCCGTGACAAGTTGCTGCCACGTGGCGGCCTCGTCCGGCTCCAGCATCTCGCGGTCGACGATGCGGGTGATATGCGGACTGTCCCCGAGACGGTCGTCCGTGAGATCCCACATGATCTCGAAGGCCGGATTCCACAGGCGCAACCGGCCATCCGAGCCGAACACAGCCACGGCCTCGGACAGGTTGTCGAGCGTTTCGCCCTGGACGCGGATCAGCGAATTGTAGCGGCTCTCAAGATCGAGCCGCTCGGTGACGTTCTCGTAGATATAGGTGACGCCGCCCTGCGGATGCGGGTTGGCGATGACGCGCAGGGTGCGGCCGTCGGGCAGGTGCCACCAGAACTCACGCGCGTCGAGCGAGGTATAGGTTTCCAGCAGCTTGTTGCGCCAGCCGCGATAATCGGCCTGCTCGGGCAGCTTGCGCGCCGCGCGCAAGGCGTCCAGAAGGGCTCCGTCGGTGGGATTGCCTTCCAGAAACCCGGTGTCGAGATCCCACAAGCCACGGAAGGCGGCATTGTAGAACTGCAGACGCCGGTCCGCGCTGAAAATGGCAACGGCAGTGGCAAGCTGATCCAGCGTGCGGGCATGGAAGTCGATGGTGCGACCGAGTTCCTGGCGAACGTTTTCCAGCTCGCTGACATCAATGGCGATGCCTCCCGACCCGCTGTCGGCGGCAATCTGCGTCACGTCGAAGATGCGCCGCGCGCCGGCCGCCACCGCCGGCAGGCGCGCCCGCGACTGGCCCGCCTCGTCGCGGCCCCGCTCCATCTGGCCGCGCCCCTTGGCATCGAGGAACTCGGCCCTTGCCGCGATCGCCGCATCGCCGCTTTCGCTCTCCACGGCACGCGCATAGGCCGCATTGACCCAGACAAGGTTTCCAGCCTCGTCGCGCAGCCAGGCGGGCGCCGGCAACCCGTCAAGCAGGGCGCGCATCGTCTCCAACTCACTGAGCAAGGCTTCCGTGCGAACGGCGAGAAGTGCCTGCGACTTCTGCTCTCCTGTCAGGTCGCGCAGCCGCAGCACGGGCGCGCTCGCGGCAACCCGTCCGCGAATCTCGATCATGCCGCCTGAAAGAGTGGGCAAGGTAACCTGAAAGGCCTCGCCCTGCTCGCGCAGGCGCTCCACGGCGTGTTCAAGCGTGGTTGCGGAGCGGGCCTCGAGCCAGGTTCCGAAGGCGAGAAGGCGAGAAGGCGAACGCGGCACACCGGATGCCTCTTCAAGCATTCCGGCGACGAAGGGCTCGTCCTCCCCCGGCTGCCAGACCACGATGCGCTGGTCGTCGGATGCGACAAGGCTCTCCAGACGGTCGAGCCTTGCGGCCAGACGGGCATTCTTTTCCCGCGCGCTGGTCAGCGTTCCCGAGCTGGCCCGCATGTTGCGGATGAGGGTGACGGCAGCCGTGACGGCAAAGGTGACGGCTCCGCCAACCGCGGCCATCCAGACGACCTTCTCGGCCGTGAAGGGATTTGTGGAGAGCACGGGGACGACGGCACCGGCCTCCTGGGCCAGAGCGATGCCCGTCAGGGACAGCCAGGCGAGCGGCGCGGTCGACACGCGCAACAGCGCCTTGTGACTCTTGTCTCGCCATGCGGCATTCATGCGCGCATGTTCCAGGCCGTCCGCCGGCATCCGTTCGATCCTTTACGCCGCTTGGGGTCCGACACGGGACCCGGTGCCGCGAACTGACGCTCCCGGCACCCGGGCTACCGGTACGGGCACGCAACATCGCCCCGGCCCGACGGCCCTCATCACAGTTCTGCCTCACGAACCGCATGATTCGCAAAGACCATAACCCAAACGCGAATCGCGAAGAAGCGTACGTTACCGAAAAGTAAACGGGGGCCGTGTCATCCACAGCCCCCGTTCGGCAGTCCTGGCATGCCATCGGACCATGCGCGCGGCGGTGCCGCACACATGGTTCGGGCATGATCAGTAGCGGTAGTGCTCGGGCTTGTAGGGGCCCGTCGTCTCGACGCCGATATAGGCTGCCTGCTCCGTGCTCAGCTCGGTCAGCTCAACGCCCAGCTTGGCCAGATGCAGACGGGCAACGCGCTCGTCGAGATGCTTCGGCAGGACGTAGACGTCCTTCTGGTAGTGGTCAGGACGCGTCCACAGCTCGATCTGGGCCAGCACCTGGTTGGTGAAGCTGGCCGACATCACGAAGCTCGGATGGCCGGTGGCATTGCCGAGGTTGAGCAGGCGACCTTCCGACAGCAGGATCATGCGATTGCCATTCGGGAACTCGATCATGTCCACCTGGGGCTTGATGTTCGTCCACTTGAAGTTGCGCAGGGCCTCGACCTGGATCTCGTTGTCGAAGTGACCGATATTGCCGACGATCGCCATGTCCTTGAGCGAGCGCATGTGGTCGACGGTCACCACATCCTTGTTGCCCGTGGTGGTGATGACGATGTCGGCGGTCGGTGCCGCCTTCTCCAGCGTCACGACCTCGAAACCGTCCATCGCCGCCTGCAGGGCGCAGATCGGATCGACCTCGGTGACCTTGACGCGGGCGCCGGCGCCGCGCAGCGAAGCCGCGGACCCCTTGCCCACATCGCCATAGCCGCAGACGACGGCGGTCTTGCCGGCCATCATCACGTCGGTGCCACGGCGGATGCCGTCGACGAGGCTTTCCTTGCAGCCGTACTTGTTGTCGAACTTCGACTTGGTGACGCTGTCGTTGACGTTGATCGCCGGGAAGGGAAGTAGCCCCTTGGCCTTGAGCTGATAGAGACGGTTGACGCCCGTCGTTGTCTCCTCGGAGACGCCGCGGATCTCATCGCGCTGCTTGGTGAACCAGCCGGGGCTTGCAGCCATGCGCTTGCGGATCTGGGCGAAGAGAACGGTCTCCTCCTCCGAACCCGGCTTGGACAGAACGTCCTCGCCGGCTTCGGCGCGGGCGCCGAGCAGGATGTACATGGTGGCGTCGCCGCCATCATCGAGGATCATGTTGGCCGTACCTTCCGGGAAAAAGAAGATGCGGTCGCAATAGTCCCAGTACTCTTCCAGGGTCTCGCCCTTCTCGGCGAAGACCGGAACGCCGGCCGCGGCGATCGCCGAAGCGGCATGGTCCTGGGTGGAGAAGATGTTGCAGGATGCCCAGCGCACGTCGGCACCGAGCGCGACCAGCGTCTCGATGAGCACGGCCGTCTGGATGGTCATGTGCAGGGAACCGGCGATACGCGCGCCCTTCAGCGGCTTCTTTTCACCGAACTCCTCGCGGCAGGCCATCAGGCCCGGCATCTCGGTTTCGGCGATATCGATCTCCTTGCGGCCATAGTCGGCCAGAGAGATATCCTTGACGTAGTAATCTGTTGCCGTGCTCATCGGTATGGTCCGCTCACTTCGGTTGGAATTCGTTACTCGGCTTGCAGGCGCGCGCCGCAATACCGCAGCGCGCCGCCATCTCGGCGCTCGACGCCAGACTTGAAAAGCCTCGACGCAGGCAATGTCGCGTGTCCGGCGCGATGCGCCAGCATTCGTGTCCGGGTTATAGGCCGAGCAGCGATACAAAGCAATAAGGATATAAAGATTTCTTTATGTCCGACCGGAAGCCGGTGCCGCCACATCGATCCGGTTGCCATCGGGGTCGGCGAAGACGAAGGCACGCAGGCCGTATTCGTGATCCCGCAAGCCCTTGACGATGCGCATGCCCGACCGCCGACACGTCTCGTGCATCGCATCGACGTCGCCGACGATCATATGCATTACGTTGAAGGGTGCCGGGCGGTGATCCGGCTGAAGGGTGAGATGCAGTTCGGCGTCATCGCGACGCAGGATGACGAAACCGAGGGGCTCGCCGTTCTCGAAGACGCGGCGAAAGCCAAGGGCACCTTCGTAAAAGGCCAGGGCGGCCGCCATGTCGCGAACCGGAAGCGTGGGCGCAAGCCGGCCGAAGCGGAACGGGAGGATCTGTGAGAATGTCATACGGGCGCACCTGATCGGCCGGGTCGAGAGAGCAGGAAACGGTGTTCCGGCAAACTTGCTTCCGGCGGCAGCGCGGGCCGCATGTTCCCGGCCGGCGCTTGTGGATCTTCGAGACGGTGCCCGCAGCGCACACTATCAAGCCGCGCGGGGTGCGCAACCCTTGTCGGGGAGATCGGCCGGGAAGGACGGGAGGGCGACGTCAGTCCGTTTCGCCGAAGCCGTTTTCAACGAGTTCGGCGATCGCGACGAGGGCCGCCTCCGCCTCGGCACCGGAAGTGCTGACGCGGATCGAACAGCCGGGACTTGCCGCAAGCATCATCAGGCCCATGATCGAGGTTCCCCCGACCGACTGCCCGTCCTTCATCACGACCACATCCGCATCGAAGGTCTCGACAAGCTTCACGAGCTTGGCGGAAGCGCGGGCGTGGAGGCCGCGGCGATTGACGATGCGCAGGTCACGGGTGAGGCCGGTTGCGTCGATCTGGCTCATCTTCATCCCTGGCCGGAGAGCACCTGGCTTGCAACGGAGATGTATTTCTGGCCAGCCTTGCGCGCCTCGTCGACGGCCTCGGCGATCGCGCTTTCACCGCGCACGCTCGCCAGCTTGATCAGCATGGGGAGGTTTACCCCGGCAATCACCTCGATATTGGCGCCGTCCATGACGGAAATCGCCAGGTTCGACGGCGTTCCGCCGAACATGTCCGTCAGCAGAACGACGCCCGACCCGTCATTGACATCCTCGACAGCGGCAAGGATGTCCTGCCGTCGCTGCTCCATGTCGTCGTCGGGGCCGATGCAGATCGTGCCGATCCGCTCCTGCGGCCCGACCACATGCTCCAGCGCCGATTTGAATTCTTCCGCCAACCGTCCGTGCGTGACGAGTACGAGACCTATCATGCCCTGTCCGTCATTTGTCCGTCCGTTCGAGCAATGCCCGGAAACCTGCACCCGCCGTCAGGCAGAGCGGCATCCTGTCGAGACCCAAGCGATCCGCGGGCCCTCGCACGGCGGTATGTACCCTGCCCGGGCAGGTTTCCCCCGCCGGGCGCCCAATGTCCGCAAGGCAGCGGCACAGCGCAAGAAAAATCGGCGGTGCATGCCGGGTTTTTCGTCACAAGTGGCCTTCCATCCCCAGACTTGCAGCAGCCAGCGCGCCGCAATCCGCATCCTGCAGCCGCTCAAGCGCGCGCAAAATCCGCAAGACCCCGCCTCCGTCAACGCCATACGGCAGCGCCAGCCTTGCAAGATCGACCCCGTGCAGACGGACGGTTCGCTCATTCACGTCCGGCAGCCGATCGATCTCAGCGTCCGGCAGAAGATCGATCACAAGGCGGATGACGGTGCGCGTCTCCCAGCTCACCTTCACGATACCCTCGCCGCGCAATTCCCACAGTCCGACGATCGGCGGCGGACATGATGCAATCAGTCGCCCGTTTCGCGGCCGAAGGTGAACACGGTCATCCGCCACATGCAGGCCGAGCCAGCCACGGGCCTGTGCTTCTTCGACAATGCGCCAGCCAAGCCTCGACTTGCCGGAACCCGACGCGCCGCGCAGCAGCACGCCGGCGGTGCCTGCAAGAACGCACGAGGCATGCGCCGCCTCATCGGTCATCCGCGCCGCTCCGCCGGCAGCCGCACGACGAAGCGGGCACCCTCGACACGGGTCTCGCCCGTACCCGGGACCTTCTTCTCGCGATTGACGACCGAGATGGTGCCGCGATGCGCCTCGACGATCTGCCTGGAGATGGAAAGGCCGAGGCCGGAATTGTTGCCGAACCCTTCAGCTTCGGGACGGTCGGTATAGAAGCGCTCGAAGATGCGGTCTTGCAGTTCGGGACGCACCCCCGGCCCTTCGTCGTCGACGGTGATCTCGACCATGTCGGCGGTGCGGCTCGCCTGAATGAGAACCTTGCTGTCCGGCGGAGAAAAGGAGCGGGCGTTGTCGATCAGGTTGTTGATCACCTGGCCGAGCCGGCTGTCATGGCCAAGCACCCGATAGGGATGGTCGCGGCGCGTGGGGTGCAACAGCACCTCGACCCGCGCGTCGCCCGCGCCGGCGCGCTCATTCGCCAGATCGGCGACACCGAGGAGCAGCGCCGAAACATCGACCGGTTCGGCGTCGATCCGGGCCAGTTCGGCATCGAGACGCGAGGCATCGGAGATATCGGTGATCAGGCGGTCGAGGCGGCGCACGTCATGCTGGATGACCTCCATCAACCGCTCCCGGGCCTCCGGCTGGCGAGCGAGAGGCAGGGTCTCGACGGCGCTGCGCAATGATGTCAGCGGATTTTTCAGTTCATGGGCGACATCGGCCGCGAATGTCTCGATCGCGTCCATGCGATTGTAGAGCGCGTTGGTCATGTCGCGCAGCGCTCGCGCAAGATGGCCGATCTCGTCCCGGCGCTCCGAGAACTGCGGAATTTCCTCGCGGGACTTGATGCCCCGACGCACCCGTTCGGCCGCCGCCGCAAGCCGGCGGACCGGGCCGGCGATCGTTCCGGCAAGCAGGATGGAGAGAACCATCGTCACAGTCGCCGCAACCAGGAACACCCTGACGATGCCAACCCGCTCCGCACGCACGATCGCGTCGATATCGCCGCCTTGCGTCGACAGCAGCAAGGAACCGAGCACCGCCCGGAACCGCTGTACCGGAACCGCGACGGAGACGATCAGTTCGCCGCGCGGCGATACCCGCACCACACTTGCCGGGGAACCCGCGAGCGCGGCCTCGACCTCCGGATAGGCGCGGCCGTTGCCGGCCCCGATCTCCTCGTAAAGCGGCAGGTCACCGCGCCGGAACCAGAGTTTGACGTCGGCCCAGAACTTGTCCCAGAGCCCCGGCTCCTCTGTCGTGGGTGGCGGCAGGTCGAAGCGCAGGATCTGGCCACGCGCATAAAGATGGCGCGAATCCAGGATGAGGATGCCTTCGGGGTCGTAGATCCGGGCCCGCGTGCGGGTCGGCGAGATCAGCCGGCGCAGGACGGGGGCGACACGCTCGGGATTGATGGGAAAGTCGATGAGCCGCGATCCGTCGGTCGGCGAGATGCTCTCGCCAGCCTGCAGCTGCAGCAACTGCTCCGGATCGACCATCAGCCCGTCGGTCTCGACCGTCGCGGAGGCGGCAATCGCCCCGGCGATGATCTCGCCCTGGGTCAGGAGGCTCTGGGTGCGCGCGTCGATCAGACCGGCGCGGAACTGGTTGAGATAGAGGATGCCGCCGACCAGGGCGCACAGGCCGGCAAGATTGAGAACGAGAATGCGACGCGTCAGCGAGGAGGTGAGATAGGGGCCGATGGCGCCGCCAATGCGCGAGCGCAGGCGCCGGCGCAAACGGCGCTGGCCGAGCGACCTCAGGCCGGGCACGCGCTCCGTCGCAGGCTGCGCATCAGGCCCGGCCTCGTGACGCGGCGCGTGGCCGGCCTGGTCGCCCGTCTCCACCTCTAGTGCCATTCACCTTCCCCGGTGCGGTCTCCTCCCGCCCGTGTGCGGTCAATCCGCCCCAAAATGCCAAAGGCAGGTCTTCCTGCCTACCCTTCCCGGAAACGGTATCCCACGCCGTAGAGCGTCTCGATCATGTCGAAACTGTCATCCACGAGCTTGAACTTCTTCCGCAGCCGCTTGATATGGCTATCGATGGTCCGGTCGTCCACATAGACCTGATCGTCATAGGCCGCATCCATCAGGGCATTGCGGCTCTTGACCACGCCGGGGCGGTGCGCAAGCGCGTAGAGGATGAGGAACTCCGTGACGGTCAGCGTCACCGGCTGCCCCTTCCAGGTCGACGTGTGCCGCTCCTGGTCCATGACAAGGTCGCCACGCTCCAGAAGCTTGTCGCTCTCCGACTTGGCCGTCGCCGGATCGCGCGGCTGGACCCGGCGCAGCACCGCCTTGACGCGCTCGACCAGAAGCCGCTGCGAGAAGGGTTTGCGGATGAAATCGTCGGCGCCCATCTTCAGCCCGAAGAGCTCGTCGATCTCGTCGTCCTTCGAGGTCAGGAAGATAACCGGCAGGTCCGACTTCTGCCGCAACCGGCGCAGGAGTTCCATGCCGTCCATGCGCGGCATCTTGATATCGAAAATGGCAAGATCGGGCGGATCGGTGATCAGCCGGTCAAGCGCGGAGGATCCATCCGTGTAGGTGTGGACACGATAGCCCTCGCTTTCCAGCGCGATCGACACGGAGGTCAGGATATTGCGGTCATCGTCTACAAGCGCGATCGTCGGCATGATGGCAGCCCTGATCCCATTCTTCTTGTTGCATCATCTTGGTTTACCAGCCTAGGCGGTCCAAATGCGCATAAATTATGGCGAGACGAAAGGCTACCGGGCAAGCGGCGCCCTCACCCAAGCGGCGCCGGCCTGGCGGCATGACGCGCGACCTGGTAGCGGAAACGCAGCGCCAGACCGGTGAAGGAAACGATGATCCCGGCCATCAGGCCGCCGATCAGCCCGCCTGCACCAAGCTTCAGGGCAATTGCCGTCACATAGGCACAGGGGATCGCCACGAGCCAGAAGGCACCGATCTGCAGCAGCGTCGGCCACCAGACGTCGCCAAGCCCGCGCAAGGCACCGATTGCGACCGCCATGGCCGCGTCGACGGAGAGCATGAAGCCCGCGATGAAAAGCGCCCTGCCGGCGGCCGCGACGGTTGCGGGATCGGATGTCACGGCGAGAGCCGCCGTCTCGGGTGCGCTGAAGAAGAAGAGCGCGACCGGAACCGGCCACAAGGCCCCGACCAGGATGCCGGCCCAGCCGGCGCGCCCGATGTTCCCGCAGTCGCGCTCGCCAAAGGCGCGGCCGACCCGGATCGCTGTCGCACCGGCCGTGCCGATCGCCATCATGAATGTCAACGTGACCAGGGTCATCGTGGTTTGATAGGCCGCAAGTTCCGCTGTCCCGAGCCGTCCGGCCATCATCACCACCGTTGCGAAAGCGGCACTTTCCACGCCCTGTGCAAGACCCATGGGAAGACCGAGACGGCGGAGCAGGCGCGCATCTGGATCGAACCACATTCCGGCGAATGCAGGCCCGAACTTCCGGCTCGGCAGGATCTGGAAGGCATCGTCGCGACGCGCCTGGTCGATCAGGATCGCCAGCACCGTCAGGCCGGCGAAAGAGCGGGCAAGGCTGCTTGCCAGCATCACCCCCTCCGCACCCATCGGCGCGACAAGGCCTCCCCAGCCGAAGCCGAAGATCATGTTGAGGGGGATATTGAGAAGGTTGGCGGCAAGCATGATGGCCATGCCGGTCTTCGGCCGGCCGGTCGCCTCCAGAAACAGGTTGCAGGCGACGAAAAGGAGAATGCCGGGCATGCCGTAGCCGAAGGCAAGCGACACCCGCGCGGCGCCCGCCGCCAGTTCGCGCGTCTGGCCCGTGCCGAGGAAGAAGGCCTCGGCAAAGGCCGAAAGCACCAGCACCGCAAACCCCATGGCCACGGCGTGGGCAAGGGCCGCCCGCAGGATCGCTCCCGCACGCCTGGCATCGCCCGCGCCCAGCGCTTGCGAGGCGAGGACCGCCGTTGCCTGCAATGCCCCGACGGCGATCAGCATCAGGGTCAGTTGAGGCGCAACACCAAGGCCGAAATAGGCAAGTTCGGCAGCTCCTGCCCGCCCGACCATGACCGTATCGACCGTGAACATGACGACCAGGGCGGCCCGGGCGATGATGATCGGCAGGGCGAGCGTGATCGTCCGGCGCAGATGAAACAAAAGGGACTGCGGCTCATGGCGCTGCAAGACGATCATCTCTTCCTGAACAGATCGGCGTGAACGAAGGGACCATGGCCGTGTCGGCTGGCGCACGTCATGGGCCTCAAATGCCGCAGGCAGGTGGATTTTCGAACGGACACTCCGCCCGCCCCGCCGAATGAAACGAGTATTCCATATATTATTCCAGAGCTTGTGGAATTAATTTACCTCAAAAAATAATTATAACCGCGAATACCGTGGATTAAATCGATTTAACATCCTGCCTGCGGCATTTGTTCCGCTTGTTGATCTTCGGTCCATCCACTAGTTTCGCCCTGCGAAAAACGAAGATGGCCGGACCGGCGCAACCCTGATCGGATTGCTGGCCGGCGGGCGCGTCGAGGATGGGTCGCCACGTCTCCAGGGTCGTCGCAACATGACCTGACACCAAGCAGACCGACGCGCATCATCTTGCGCAAACAGGACTTCGGCATCGGACGTAACGGCCAGCGGAAACGCGATCAAGAACGGCCGAACGACAAAGCAGCACAGGGATCTCGGAAACATGGCGGACCAGGGCGTAGGGCTTCCCTCGAAAAGCACGGACATGTGCGGCTTGACGGATCTTGGCGGACTTTACCGCAATCTCACGGCACCCGCGCTCTATGAGCACTCCCTGCGTCGCGGCGAGGCAAGCATTGCCGAAGGCGGCGCGCTCGTCGTCGAAACCGGCGTGCATACGGGGCGTTCCCCCAAGGACAAGTTCGTCGTCGTCGACGACACGACACGCGACACCGTCTGGTGGGACAACACCGCCGCAATGAGCGCCGAGCAGTTCGCCCTGCTTCACGCGGACATGGCCGCGCATGCGAAGGGCATGTCCCTCTACATGCAGGACCTTTACGGCGGCGCCGATCCCAGCCACCGCATCAACGTCCGCGTCTTCACCGAGTTCGCATGGCACTCACTCTTCATTCGCAACCTGCTGATCAGGCCGGAGCGCTCGGAGCTTGCCGATTTCGCTCCGGGAATGACGATCATCGACCTGCCGAGCTTCAAGGCCGATCCGAAGCGTCACGGGTGCCGGACAGAGACCGTCATCGCTTGCGACTTCACCAACAGGATCGTTCTCATCGGCGGGACCTCCTATGCCGGCGAGATGAAGAAGTCGGTTTTCTCGCTGCTCAATTTCCTCTTGCCGGAAAAGCGGGTGATGCCGATGCATTGCTCCGCCAATGTCGGGGACGAGGGCGATACCGCGGTGTTCTTCGGGCTTTCGGGCACCGGCAAGACAACGCTTTCCGCCGATCCCGGACGGACGCTGGTCGGCGATGACGAGCATGGCTGGGGTGGCGACGGCGTCTTCAATTTCGAAGGCGGCTGTTATGCCAAGACCATCAAGTTGTCGGCCGAGGCGGAACCGGAGATCCATGCCACGACCCAGCGCTTTGGGACCGTGCTGGAGAACGTCGCTTTCGACGAGGACACACGCATCGTCGACTTCGACGACGGATCGAAGACCGAAAACACGCGCTGCGCCTATCCGATCAGCTTCATCTCCAACGCCAGCGACACCGGACGCGCGCCGCATCCCAAGAACATCATCATGCTGACGGCCGACGCCTTCGGCGTGCTGCCGCCCATCGCGCGGCTGACGCCGGCGCAGGCGATGTACCATTTCCTGTCGGGTTACACCGCCAAGGTCGCCGGTACGGAGAAAGGCGTGACCGAGCCGCAGGCGACCTTCTCGACCTGTTTCGGCGCACCTTTCATGCCGCGGCACCCGTCCGAGTACGGCAATCTGCTGCGCTCGCTGATCGCCAGCCACAATGTCGACTGCTGGCTCGTCAATACCGGGTGGACCAGCGGCGCGCACGGAACCGGTTATCGCATGCCGATCCGGGCAACCCGCACCCTGCTCGCCGCTGCCCTGGACGGCTCCCTGCGCGATGTCGAGTATCGCCTGGACGCCAATTTCGGCTTCGCCGTGCCGGTCGAGGTTCCGGGCGTCGATCCGGCGATCCTGGACCCGCGCTCGACCTGGGCCGACAAGGATGCCTACGACGCGCAGGCTGCCAAGCTGGTGGAGATGTTCGTGACCAACTTCGCCAAGTTCGAAAGCCATGTCGACGGAACGGTCCTGGCGGCGGCGCCCTCGTTCCAGGCAGCGGCCGAGTAGTCAACTCCGGTCGGCGCGGTCCGAGCGACCAGACAAGAGGGCGTCCCGTTTCGGCGGGGCGCCCTTTTCGTTGGTGGCGATGCCATCCTTCCCCGGAAACCGCTTCCGACCAAAGGCCACGTGCCCGTACCCTGTGCAGGAGGGCGGCAGCTGCCTATATTCCCTCCAGAATGGAGAGGTCGACATGCAGGAAGACGTGATACCGGCCGGACCGGACCCGCTGACGCTCGCCGAGACCTGGGCGGCAGGCGGGCGCAGGGTCGCGATGGCAACCGTAATCGAGACGTGGGGATCCGCGCCGCGCCCGGTCGGCTCCCACCTTGTGATCGATTCGCAAGGCAACTTCGAAGGCTCCGTCTCCGGGGGATGCGTCGAGGGCGCCGTTGTGGCCGAAGCGGCGGACGTGATCGAGACCGGGCGGCCGACCGTGCTTGAGTTCGGTGTCGCCGACGAGACCGCATGGCAGGTCGGCCTGTCCTGCGGCGGACGCATCCGGATCTATGTGGAACCGGTCACGAAAGACTGAGACGCCGCCCCGCCAGACACCCTCCGGCAGCGACGAGCCAGGGCTCCCGCAAGCAGGATTTCCAGTACAATGGATCTAGATCTTCTTTCCAGGCTCAACGCCGCCCGCACCGGGCGCCGCGCCGCGATCCTCGTCACAGACATGGACACTGGCGCGCAACGCCTTGCCGCGCCTGAAGATCTTGCCGGGGACGACCCGCTTGCCGGCGAACTGGCCAGCCGGTTCCGCTCCGGAAAATCCGGCCTTGTGGAAACGCCGGAGGGTCGAAAGTTCTTCCTGACCGTCAGCGTGCCGCCCCCAAGGGTCGTTCTTGTCGGCGCGGTGCATATCAGTCAGGCGCTGCTGCCCATGGCGGAGCTTGCAGGCTTCGACGTGACGGTCGTCGATCCCCGCACGGCCTTTGCCACTCCGGAACGTTTCCCGGGGGGGCGGCTGCTTGCCGAATGGCCGGCGGACGTGCTTGCCGACATTGCCCTCGATCCCTACACCGCGGTTGCGGCGCTGACCCACGATCCGAAGATCGACGATCTGCCGATCGCCGCGGCGCTTCAGGCGGGGTGCTTCTATGTCGGCGCGCTCGGCAGCCGCAAAACCCACGGGAAAAGGAGGGAGCGCCTGCTTGCGAATGGCGTGAGCCCCGACGCGTTCGAAACCGTCGACGCGCCGATCGGCGCGGATATCGGCGCAGCCTCGCCGGCGGAAATTGCCGTCGCCGTTCTCTCCAATATCATCGCCGCCTTGCGAAAAGGGCCGGGAGATCGCTCGTGAAATTCGGCCCGGTCGCCACGCGGGACGCCGAAGGCAGCCTGATCGCGCATACGGTGCGGCTTGCCGACGGGGCCCTCAAGAAAGGCCACAGCCTTACCCGCGAGGATCTTGCCCGGCTTGCCGCGGCCGGTGTCGAGGAGGTCATCGTCGCGCGCCTGGATCCCGCCGACTGCCACGAGGACGAGGCCGCCGGCATTCTGGCCAACGCGGGCGATGGCGGCGGTGTGACGCTTGACCCCCCGTTTACCGGCCGGGTCAATTTCCATGCGGGCAGCGACGGGGTGCTTGTGGTCGACAGGCAGGCCATCGACGCGGTCAATCGCGTCGATCCTGCCATCACGCTTGCCACCCTGCCGGAGTTCGCCCGGGTCACCCGCGGCCGAATGGTCGCCACGGCAAAGATCATTCCCTTTGCCGTTTCGCGCAAACTCGTCGAGAAGGCGGCGGACCTTGCCCGGGGTGCCGTGCGCGTCGCGCCGTTCAGGCCAAGGCCGGTGGGCCTTGTCGCGACCACGCTGCCGCACCTCAAGGCATCGGTTCTCGACAAGACGCGGCGCATTACCGAGGCCCGGCTGTCGGTCTCCGGATCGTGCCTGCGCGGAGAGTTGCGGGTCGCGCACGAAGCAACACCAACCGCCAGGGCAATTCAGTCAAGCATCGCGGACGGCGCGGAAATGGTGCTCGTCTTCGGCGCCTCGGCGATCGTCGACGGCAATGACGTGATCCCTTCCGCGATCGAGCAGGCCGGCGGGCGGATCATTCACTTCGGCATGCCGGTCGATCCTGGCAACCTCCTGCTGGTCGGTGAGGTCGACGGGATCCCGGTCATCGGCGCTCCGGGATGCGCCCGCAGCCCCAAGGAGAACGGCTTCGACTGGGTCCTGGACCGGCTGATGGCGGACTGCCCCGTGACCGCGTCCGACATTGCCGGCATGGGGGTCGGCGGCCTGCTGA
This sequence comes from Stappia sp., assembly GCF_965276915.1. Classification (GTDB taxonomy): domain Bacteria; phylum Pseudomonadota; class Alphaproteobacteria; order Rhizobiales; family Stappiaceae; genus Stappia. Next base: position 1,166,328 of record NZ_OZ255709.1, on the reverse strand, counting down.
TGGAGATCGGCACCCGGCCGCAGCCGCGCGAGACATCGCCGGCGCCCGCACGCCCCCGGAAGATCGAGGGTATTCTGCTCGCGGCCGGCCAGTCCCGGCGCGCGGGAGACATCAACAAGCTGCTTGCAACCATGGACGGAAAGCCGCTGGTGCGCATTGCCGCGGAAGCGGCGCTGGCCAGCCGGCTCTCGCAACTGACGGTCGTGACCGGGCACATGCGCGCCGAGATCGAGGGTGCGCTGTCCGGGCTCCGTCTGCGCTTCGCCCACAATGCGGACTACATGGAAGGCATGGCGAGTTCCATTCGCTGCGGCGTCAATGCGCTCGACCCCGGCGTCGATGCGGCGATGATCCTTCTTGCGGACATGCCAGGCGTGGACGCCGGCGCCATCGATACGATCCTGACGGCGTTCAGCCCCGAGCAAGGCATCACGATCGCCCTTGCGAGCGTTGGCGGGAAACGCGGAAACCCCGTCGTCTGGGACCGAAGCTTCTTCGAGGCTCTCGCCCGGCTGGAAGGCGACACCGGGGCGCGGCACCTGATCGGGGAACACGGCGCATCGGCGCGTCCTGTCGAAATCGGGGAGATCGCACGTCTCGACCTCGACACTCCGGAAGCGCTTGCCGCCGCTGGCGCCGTTGCCGCCCCGACATCCTGAAACTGTGCAATCCTGCGGAGGATTGACCTTTCCGCCCTGATGAACCGTAATAGGCGGGGCTTGGGAGGAACATTGCGGACGCAGCGCGTTACGGGAGGCGCGGCCACCTTTTCCCCAAAGCCACATGCGCCGGCGGTGACACGATGCGTGTCGCCAGCATGGCAAATGCACGGATGACCGTCAGAGGAGGCGACGGCATGACGACATATATTACCCGGCGCGCCATGCTTGTCGGCGCAGGGGCGATCGTGGCCAACACGTCGTTTCCGCTGCCAGCCATCGCATCGTCGAAATGGTTCCAGGGCACGGCAAGCGACAACGGCTTTGCCTATCGGCGCACAAATTTCTCGGTGATCAAGCCGCATTGGCGACGGCAGATGGTCAAGTATCTTTCACCGGAATCGCCCGGCACCGTCGTCATCGACACCCGCAATCACTTCCTCTACTGGGTCTGGGAAAACAGCACGGCGTTGCGCTATGGCGTCGGCGTCGGACGGGAAGGGTTCAAGTGGTACGGGCGGGCGCAGATCCGGCGCAAGTCACTGTGGCCGCGCTGGGTCCCTCCCCCCGAAATGCGCAAGCGCCAGCCCGACCTGCCCAACATGGTCGAGGGAGGGGCGGCCAACAACCCGCTGGGACCTCGCGCACTCTATCTCCATTACGACAGCGGCCAGGATACCGGATATCGCCTCCATGGGACGCTTGAGCCGTGGAGCATCGGCAACGACGTTTCGTCCGGCTGTATCCGGATGTTCCCGGAAGACGTGATCGATCTCTATCAGCGCTGCCCGGTGGGAACCCGTGTTTCCGTTCTGGAGCATCTTGGCGCGGGCCAGCAGGGGTAAGAGGACAAGGTGACCAGCGTTCCGGCTTCCATCGGGGGAAGAACCCTCCGCCACATCCTTCGACGCAATGCTGCGGTCGCGTTCCTGACAATGGGCGCGAGCCTTCTCGGCGCATGCAATACCGCCGAGAACATCGCAACCCCCAACGTGACCAATGCGCCCGCCGTCGGCTTCGCCAACATGGAGCCCGGCAGCGAAGAGGCATTCATGCTCAATGTCGGACGCCGGACCTATTTCGCCACCGGTTCGGCCGAGATCGACGAAACGGCCCGAATGACCCTCGACAAACAGGCCGAATGGCTCATTCGCAACTCCAGTTGGTATGCGAAGATCCAGGGGTTCGCCGACGACCCCGGCAGCGCGGCGGACAATCGCGGCCTGTCCAACCGGCGCGCCAATGCGACAATGGCGTACCTGGTTTCCAAGGGCGTCCCCCCCGGCAGGCTCTGGGCCAAGGGATACGGAACCGAACGTAAGGTGCGCGACTGCGCCCAGGAGGAATGCAAGGCCCAGAACAGGCGTGTGGTGACCAACTTGCGCGAGGAGAAGGAACGCTGACGCCTGGCGTTCTCCCGTCGCCCGAGTTGCCGCGCGATTGCTGCACTGCAGTATCGGCATAGCTCCCATGCCCGTACCGCGCTTGGACTCCGCGATTGTGACAAGTATATTACGGGGCTGAATTCAATGCCGGGGCCTTGCAGGGATTGCCCGGCTTTTTTGGCGAACGCGTTCGCGCGACCGCCGTCCAGGTTGCAGGTGCTCCGGCGAAGACCCCGGAGGCCTTGCCACGGTCGGCAAACGCCTCAACCAAAGGACTGAACCAATGATCGATCTTCGTCTGCCACGCTCCGGCCAGTGCAAGTGGGCCGAGGGCACGGGCGGCAACTACACCTTTCCGTGCCGCAACCGGGTTGATGCCGGAACATCCTATTGCGACGAACACCATGCCCTTGTCTACATCTCCCCGGAAGAGCGCCGCCGCAACCGGGAGAACGCCCCGATCGCCTTCCGCGCCCAGCAGAAGCGCATCGCTGCCTGATACGGCGATCATCGGCACGAATGTTCCAGGGCTGCCCGCGACACCGCCGGCAGCCCTTTTTGTTGGATCCGGCAACTCCCCGACCGCGTATCGGACGGCAGGTATCCCGAGACAGGGATGCGACCTGTTCCCTTCAACGACGGGTTCCAATGCCGGACACCACGATTGTCCCCGTTTTTGCCGATCAGCTCAGTCTCGACCTGTCGGTTCTGGCGCGTGCCGACCGCCGGCGCGACCGGGTGCTGATGGTCGAGGTGGCGGAAGAAGCCAACCATGCCGCCCATCACAGAAAAAAGCTCGCGTTCCTCTTCTCCGCCATGCGTCATCATGCCGAGGCATTGCGGCAGAGCGGCTGGGACGTCGATTATGTTCGGCTTGACGACCCGGGCAATACCGGTTCCTTCACCGGTGAACTCGGCCGCGCCATAGTCCGCCACAACGCCACGCGTGTCGCCCTGACCGAGCCGGGCGAGTGGCGGGTTCTCGAGATGGCACGCCATTGGCGGGAGAGTTATCCCGTCCGCGTGGACATCGTCGACGACAGCCGGTTTCTTTGCTCCCGTTCCGAATTCTCGGAGTGGGCCAAGGATCGCCGGCAGCTCCGGATGGAATATTTCTACCGCGAGATGCGGAAGAAAACCCGGCTTCTGATGGATGGGGATGAACCGGCCGGAGGTCGCTGGAACCTCGACGCGGAGAACCGCAAGCCGGCCGATCGCGACCTGTTCATGCCGCAACCCCTTTGGGTGGAACCCGATGCCATGACGCAGGACGTCATCGGCATGGTCGGACGTCTCTTCCCTGAGCGGTTCGGGACGCTAGAACCTTTCGGATACGCGGTGACGCGGCCGGATGCGCAGCGCGCCCTCGACCGGTTCATCGCGACAGCCCTGCCAAGCTTCGGAACCTATCAGGACGCCATGCTGAGCGGAGAGCGCTTCCTCTATCACTCCGTGCTGTCCGCGTATCTGAATACCGGCCTGCTCGACCCGCTCGAGATCTGCCGACGGGCGGAGACGGCATGGCGCAACGGAGCGGCGCCGCTCAACTCCGCCGAGGGCTTCATCCGCCAGATCATCGGCTGGCGGGAATATGTGCGCGGCATCTACTGGATGGAGATGCCTGGCTACGCGGAGAAAAACTTCCTCGACGCCACGCGGCCGCTTCCCGCATTCTACTGGAGCGCCGACACCGGCATGGCCTGTGTCAGGGAGGTGGTGACGCAGACCCGAGAGACGGCCTATGCGCATCACATCCAGCGACTGATGGTGACGGGAAATTTCGCGCTTCTGGCCGGGGTGGAGCCACGCGAAGTCCACGAATGGTACCTCGCGGTCTATGCCGATGCGTTCGAATGGGTGGAGCTGCCGAACACGCTCGGCATGAGCCAGTTCGCCGACGGCGGGCTGCTGGGGTCCAAGCCCTATGCTGCAAGCGGCAACTATATCAACAAGATGTCGGACTATTGCGGTGGCTGCCGCTATGACGTCAAGGACCGCACGGGACCGGACGCCTGCCCGTTCAATTCGCTCTACTGGGACTTTCTCGCGCGCAACAGGGAAAGGCTTGGCAGCAATCCCCGCCTCGCCCAGGCCTATCGCGGCTGGGACAGGATGTCGGCGGAAACTCGCACCGCCTATCTCGGCAGGGCGAAAGACGTCCTCGTCCGGCTTGAGAAGGGACGTCTTTAGGAGACGCGGGAGAGTTCCGGCGCCGAAACGCGAAAACCTCCCGAAAAGGCTTCGGGAGGTCTCGAAAATTCTGGTCGCGCGGCGGGAGCCGTGCGGCCGGCGTCCGGATCTTACTTGGGACGCTTCGAACCGTAGAGCGAACGGCGCTTCTTACGATCCTTGACACCCTGGGTGTCAAGCACACCACGGATCACGCGGTAGCGCACACCGGGAAGATCGTTCGGGCCGCCACCGCGCACGAGCACCACCGAGTGCTCCTGCAGGTTGTGGCCTTCGCCCGGGATATAGGCCGTGACTTCATTGCCGTTCGTCATGCGCACGCGGGCAACCTTACGAAGCGCCGAGTTCGGCTTACGCGGCGTCGTCGTGTAGACACGCGTACAGACGGCGCGCTTCTGCGGGTTTCCGCCCAGCGCAGGGGTCTTGGACTTCTTGACGGTCGGCTTGCGGTTCTGACGAACCAACTGGTTGATTGTCGGCATAGGTGGTTTGCAGCTTGTTTTTGAGGAATGTCTTGGCCGCTTCCTATAGGGGGGGCAGCCGGCTTTGTCAAAGAAAGAATCCCCGTTCGCGGCGTTTTCCGCGACCGGGTCCGTCGGTCACACGTCGAGATTGGCGACGGCGAGAGCGTTCTCCTGGATGAAGGCCCGGCGCGGATCGACGTCGTCACCCATCAGCTTGGTGAAAATGTCATCGGCGGCATCGGCCTCGCGCACCTTCACCTGCAACAGGGAGCGCGCGTTCGGGTCGAGCGTCGTCTCCCAGAGCTGCTCGGCGTTCATTTCGCCCAGACCCTTGTAGCGCTGCAGGGATATGCCCTTGCGGCCTTGCGCGAACACCGAATCCAGAAGCGCCCGCGGCCCGCGGATCGCCGTCTCCGTGCCTTTTCTGTAAAGGGTCGCGGCCTTGCCATAGACCTCCTGCAGATGCTCGGCCCTGGCGTGCAGCTTGCGCGCGTCTGCTGCCCCCAGAAGCGCCGCATCGATGGTGGCAGCCTCCTTCACACCGCGAACGATGCGTTCGAAGACGAGGTCGCCGTTGTCACGCACCTGCCCTTCCCAGCCACGCTCGAACTCATCGGCCAGAATGTCGAGACGCCGGGCGATATAGGCCGCGGCCTCACCAGCCTTGTCCGCATCGTGGTGGACATCGGCATCGAGCGCTCCGGCAATGGTTGCCTGCTCGACCACGTCCCGGTCATAGCGCGAATGCAGACCGTCCAGGATATGGGCGACGGCGCGCGCCTTCTCGACGACATCGCGCAGGTCCTTGCCGGCACGAGCCTCGCCGTCGGCAAGCGTCAGCGAGCAATCCTCGAGCCCGGTGTCGATGAGATAATTCTCAAGCGCTTCCTGATCCTTCAGGTACTGCTCTGAATTGCCCCTCTTCACCTTGTAGAGCGGCGGCTGGGCGATATAGATGTGACCACGCTCGATCAGGTCCTGCATCTGCCGGAAGAAGAAGGTCAGCAGCAGCGTGCGGATATGGGCGCCGTCGACGTCGGCGTCCGTCATGATGATGATCTTGTGGTACCGGAGCTTGTCGAGGTTGAACTCCTCCTTTCCGATACCGGTGCCCAGAGCGGTGATAAGCGTGCCGATCTCGTTGGAAGACAGCATCTTGTCGAAACGGGCCCGCTCGACATTGAGGATCTTGCCGCGCAGCGGAAGGATTGCCTGGTTCTCGCGGCTGCGGCCCTGCTTGGCCGAGCCGCCGGCCGAGTCGCCCTCGACCAGGAAAAGTTCGGCCTTGGCCGGATCGCGTTCCTGGCAGTCGGCGAGCTTGCCGGGAAGGGAGGCGATGTCGAGGGCTCCCTTGCGCCGCGTCAATTCGCGCGCCTTGCGTGCCGCCTCGCGGGCGCTGGCCGCCTCCACCACCTTCGAAACCAGGGTGCGGGCCGGCCCCGGGTTTTCCTCAAGCCAGGTCGACAAGGTCGCGTTGATCACGTTCTCGACCACGGGGCGGACCTCGGAGGACACGAGCTTGTCCTTGGTCTGCGACGAGAATTTCGGGTCCGGGACCTTGACGGAAAGGACGCAGGTCAGCCCTTCGCGGCAATCGTCGCCGGTCAGCGAGACCTTTTCCCGCTTCATGAGCCCCGACTGCTCGGCATATCCCGTCATCTGACGGGTCAAGCCCGCGCGGAACCCGGCAAGATGGGTGCCTCCGTCGCGCTGGGGGATGTTGTTGGTAAAGCACAGCACCTGCTCGTGGTAGCTGTCGTTCCACCACATCGCCGCCTCGACGGTGATGCCGTCCCTCTCGGCTCGCATCATGATCGGCGCCTCGATCAACGGATGCTTGGCCCGGTCGAGATAGCGGACAAAGGCTTCGAGCCCTCCTTCGTAGAACAGCTCGACGGCGTTTTCCTCGACGCCGCGCCGGTCCGTCAGGAGGATACGAACGCCGGAATTCAGGAAGGCAAGCTCCCGCAGCCGGTGTTCCAGGGTCGCAAAATCGAACTCGATACGCGTGAAAGTGGCCGGTGACGGCATGAAGGTCACCTCGGTGCCCTTGCGTCCCTCGCCGGGACCGACCACAGCCAGCGGCGCCTCGGCGTCGCCGTCGCGGAACCGCATGCGGTGTTCGTTGCCGTTGCGCCAGATACGCAGATCAAGCCAGGTCGACAGCGCATTCACGACGGAAACGCCGACACCGTGCAGGCCGCCCGACACCTTGTACGAGTTCTGGTCGAACTTACCGCCGGCATGCAGCTGGGTCATGATGACCTCGGCGGCCGAGACGCCCTCTTCCGGATGCAGGTCCGTCGGAATGCCGCGTCCGTTGTCGGTCACGGTGACCGAGCCTTCCGCATTGAGGGTGACGGTCACCCGGTCGGCGTGGCCGGCGAGCGCCTCGTCGATGGCATTGTCGACCACCTCGTAGACCATGTGGTGAAGACCCGAGCCGTCATCGGTGTCGCCGATATACATGCCCGGGCGCTTGCGCACTGCATCGAGGCCCTTGAGGACCTTGATGGAGCCGGCTCCATACTCGTCGGCATCAGCCGGAACTTGCGGATCGGGTTCGCCGGTCGTCGGAGTGTCGGTCATTCGAATCAGTCGCTCACCTGGTCGTGTCTGTCAGACAGTTATACGGGGTTGAAGCACGGGTTCAACCAAGCCTCGGGCATCGTTTCGGCACATGAAACCACGGCAACGGCCGGATCCGTCCCGCTCTGTGGCAGCAGTCCCGCCAAGCGGCCAAGGTCTGCGAGTTTCCCCTGCAATATCAACGAACCAAAAGGCCCCGAGCAAGGTGCGATGGCTAGCGTGTAGCCACTGCAACAGCGGCACCGGCCATCATCGACCCGGCGACCCTGTTGAGAAGCCGCATCGAACTGGGGCTGGTGATCATCCGCCGTGCCCGTTCAGCAAGCAGACAATAGCCGCCAAGCACCACCGCCAGCACCACCAGTGTCACCACGGAGAGCTCGACATAGCCGAGAACAGTGACCGTTTCGAGGGCGATGATATTCGGCAGGAGCGCCAGGTAGAAGACCATGGTCTTCGGGTTTCCGAGCGTCAGCGTCAGCCCTGCAAGAGCAAGACGGAAGCGGCTCTCCTGCCGTGACACGCGGACGCTCGCCATGCCTGCATCGGCGGGAGCGGTCCACATCTTCCAGGCGAGATAGACGAGATAGGCCGCGCCCAGATATTTGAGTGACAAGAATACGATGCCGAACGTCTTTGCCAGAACAGCAAGGCCGGCAACCGCGAACCCGAGCCAGATGACATCTCCGAGCGCGATGCCGAAGCAGAAGGCGGCAGCGCCTTCGCGGCCGCGCGCCAGCACACGGGCAACAATCGCAGCAACACCAGGGCCGGGAATTGCCGCCGCCACGAACAGAGCGGCGGCGAACACGACAAGCGCGGAGACTTCCATTGAGAGACGTTTCCCGAACTGAACGGTGGGGAGCCTTCGGCTCACCCCTCTATATAGGGACTAATACCCGAACTTGCGACCTTCAGGATGAGGCTTTCTGGCGGAAGATCCGCGAAAAGCCGGGCGTCCGTTCCCGTCATCAGGACCTGCAGTCCGAGATCGGCAAGCCTGGCGAACAAGGCCTTGCGACGGCCGGGATCGAGATGCGCCGCCACCTCGTCGAGAAGCAGGACCGGTGTCATTCCGGCGGTCACCGCCGTCACCTCCGCATGGGCCAGGACAAGACCGATCAGGAGGGCCTTCTGCTCCCCCGTCGACGCCAGGGCGGCAGGCATGTCCTTGGCAAGATGCCGCACCTCCAGATCGCTGCGATGCGGGCCGGACAGCGTGCGTCCTGCCGCCCGGTCCCGGCCGCGCATCGCAACCAGCAGGTCGCGGTACCAGTCTTCCAGCTCCGAGGCAGATTGCCCGCCGGCCTCCGCCTCGAAGTCACCGGCAAGGGTGACGCCGGCGCGGGGAAACGGCAGGCCGAGGTTGTCCTGCGCCCGGATCCTCGCCTGCAGGAGGGCGACCGTTTCCTTGCGCGCGCAACTCACCGCAACCGCCAACGGGGCGAGTTGCGCCTCGACCGCATCCAGAAATGCCGGCGTACCGCCCTCGTCGAGCACCCGGTTGCGCGCCCGCAGTGTCTTTTCCAGGTCCGCGACACGGCGTCCGTGGCCCGGGTCGACGGCAAGCACCAATCGGTCCAGAAACCGCCTGCGATCGCCGGCAGGGCCGGTGAACAGCCCGTCCATGGCCGGCAACAGCCACAGGACCCGCATATGGTCCAGCAATTGCTCGGACGACCTGGCGTCGGCGCCGTCGATCCGGATCCGGCGGCCGGCCGCCCCCGGTGCATGCCCGACGCCGATCCGCGTCTCCCCGAACGGCCCGTCCAGCCGTGCAGCGACGGACCAGCCGGTATCCGTATCCTTGCGGCGAATGTCATCGAGCTGCGCCCGGCGCAGGCCGCGCCCTGCCGTCAGTTGGGAAACCGCCTCCAGCAGGTTCGTCTTGCCGGCCCCGTTGTCGCCGACCAGCGCGACAAGGCGCGCGCCGAGCGAGACGGAAACCTGCGTGTAGTTTCGGAAATCTGTCAGGCTGAGGCTGCGGAGAGCAACCTGGATCGGTTCGCCCATTCCGCATCCACCTTGAGCCGTTTTGTCCCTGCCGCGGGCATCCGTGGGGCGAGACCGCCTGCAAGGCGGTCCCGGAGGGTGTCTGATGCCTAGACGCGCATCGGCATCAGCACATAGAGCGCGTCTTCCACGCCCTTGTCCTGGATCAGCGTCGGCGCGCCGGCATCGGCGAACCGGAAGGAGGCCGTATCGCCGCGAAGCTGTCCGGTGATCTCCAGCAGGTAACGCGAATTGAACCCGATCTCGAGCGGATCGCTGTCATAGTCGATGGCCAGTTCCTCGGTGGCCGAGCCGCTGTCCGGATTGACGACCGTGAGGATCATCCGTCCTTCCGAGATGGCAAGTTTCACCGCCCGGCCGCGCTCCGAGGAGATCGTCGAGACACGATCGACCGCCGCCTTGAACTCGTCCCGCTCGACAAGCATTTCCTTGTCGTTGTTCTGCGGGATGACGCGGCCGTAGTCAGGGAAGGTGCCGTCGATCAGCTTCGACGTCAGCACGACATCCCCGGTGGTGATGCGGATCTTGGTCTCGGAAATCTCGATCAGCGCCTCGGCATCCGGCGCCTCCAGAAGCTTCTGGATCTCGCCGACCGTCTTGCGCGGCACGATGATACCCGGCATGCCGGTCGCACCGGCTGGCGCCGGGATCTCCGCCCGCGCCAGGCGATGCCCGTCGGTCGCGACACCGCGCAGCCGCTCGCCGGCCTCGGCCGCCACAGCGTGCACATAGATGCCGTTCAGGTAGTAGCGCGTCTCCTCGGTGGAGATGGCGAACTGGGTGGCATCGATGATCGTGCGCAGATCTCGGGAAGGGAGCGTGAAGGAGTGGCTGAATTCGCCCGCGGTGATATCCGGAAAGTCGGCTTCCGGCAGCATCTGCAGGGCAAAACGCGAGCGGCCCGCCCGAATTTCCAGCGTCGCGTTGTCGGGGGAGGTTTCAAGCGCCACCTGGGCACCCTCCGGCAGCTTGCGCACGATGTCGTAGATCATGTGCGCGGGCACCGTCGTCGCGCCCGGCTGCTCGACCAGCGCCGTGATGCGCTCCGAGATTTCCAGATCGAGATCCGTTGCCTTGAGGAGCAGTTGGCCGTCCTCACACCGCAACAGCACATTCGACAGGATCGGAATGGTGTTGCGGCGTTCGACGACACGATGAACATGGGTCAGGGACTTCAGAAGATCAGTCCGCTCGAGTGTCACTTTCATTGCGTCGTCCGTTGTCGAAAAGCGTGGGTGTCGAGAGGTCGTCCGCGCGGAAGCCGCAACGGTCAAATGGGCGTCGACACTGCCCCGTTGCGCTGCGAAATGCAAGCCTCTGGAGGTCGGTAGCAATCCGTGCAAGCGACACCGGCGGGCGGGGGACAAGCCGGCAAGGCAGTGGCGCGAACACGTGCTCGCGCCACTGCAAACCGGACGTCACCGAAACCGGGTCTCGTCAGGCGTCAAGCATCCGCCTCAGCAGATCCAGCTCCTGGGCAAGAGCCGTATCAGAGCGGGCCAGATCCTCGATCTTGCGCACCGCGTGAAGAACTGTGGTGTGGTCGCGATTGCCAAACCGGCGGCCGATCTCCGGCAGCGAGCGCGGCGTCATCATCTTGGCCAGATACATCGCGATCTGGCGCGGACGCACGATCGTGCGCGTGCGCCGGGCGGACAGCAGATCCGCCTTGGAGACATTGTAGTGCTTGGAGACGATGCGCTGGATCTCTTCGATCTTGACCCGCCGCGGCTCGGTGTTTCGAACCAGGTCCCGCAGGGTGGCTTCGGCCATTTCCTGCGTCACCGGATGGTTGGTCAGCTGATTGTGGGCGATCAGCCGGTTGAGCGCCCCTTCCAGGTCGCGACCGGAATTGCCGACATGCCGAGCGACATAGTCAAGCACGCCCTCGGGGATCGAGAAACTCGGATGGGCCCGGCGCACGGTTTCGATCCGGCCGCTCAGGATTGCCCGGCGCAGGCCGAAATCCGGCTCGGAGATGGCGACGACAAGCCCGCCGGCCAGGCGCGAGCGCATGCGGTCGTCGAGCGTCTCCAGATCCGCCGGCGGCCGGTCGGCAGCAACCACCACCTGCCGTGCGCCGTCGATCAGCGCATTGAGCGTGTGGCAGAACTCCTGCTGGACCTGCTTGCCGTGAAGGAACTGCATGTCGTCGATCAACAAAAGGTCGATGGTCCGGAGCGTGTCCTTGAAGGCAAGCGCCGACTGCGCCTTCAGCGCCGCCACGAAACGGTACATGAAATGCTCGGCCGTCAGGTACAGGACGCGCTTGCCGCTTGCCCGTGCGGCCGAAGCCACCGCCTGCATCAGGTGGGTCTTTCCAAGCCCGACGGAGGCGTGGATGTAGAGCGGGTTGAAAGTGACGGAGGCCGCCGTCGCGACCTGCCGGGCCGCGGCCAGTGCGAGCGCGTTGGACTCGCCCTCGACGAAGGAATCGAACGTGTATTTCGGATCGAGCGCCGCGCCTTCCAGGCTGTCGGTGCCCCCGCGCGATGCGGCCGGGGACGCCGAACCCACGCTTGCCGCCCCTCCGTTGCCGCCGCCGAACGTGTTGTCGACCACCTTGACCGGCTGGGCGGAACGCGGAGAGGAGGGAAGCGCGCGCGCTGCTGCGACTGCCGCCGGACGGGCCCGGACCGCGCCGCGCACGGTCAGCTCGATGCGATGGACATCCTCGCACTCGTGCTTCCAAAGCCCCATGAGGCGCTCGCGATAGTGCGACTGAATCCACTGCTTGAGGAAGCGCGTGGGGACCGACAGGCGAACCGTGCCGTCCGAATGATCCTCAAGATCCACCCGTGCGAACCAGCTTGAGAAGACGTCCTCGCCCAACTCGGCGCGCAGGCGCTTCTTCACGCGTGTCCAATGATCGATCCCTGCGGCTTCGGATGCCGGCAGTTCCTGCAAGTTCATGGTAACGCCTCCAATATTGCCAACGGGGTGCTCCGCCGCCGCAGAGCCCGTTGATCTTTGTCTGTCTTCGCCGCAGTCGGCTTGTTTTCGGTTGTCGCAAGCGCGACGTGTCCCTGCCGGAGAAAGCGATACTCGCCCCGGTGCCATGTTTCGCGCCAAGCTATCCAAGGCTGCGCCGCACGCCGGTTCCGGCACGGGCGCCCCTCTTATCTGGCAGGCGCGGATGTTACGCGTGATCCAAGGAAACCACCGGTCGGGAACGCTCGCCGGCGACACGCAGAAATCAGGTTACCGGCCCCCTGCAGGGCCGCTCCATCGGAGCGGCACAGAAAGTCGATTGAGCAGTCATCGTCAAGCCCCTCTTTCCAGTCTTTGCTGCGGTGCGACGTCCTGTCGTCAGGTTCCGCCACACGTGACTTCCGGTTGTCTCCGCAAGCCCCTTCCGGCATCAATTCTCACGCAGACTCCTGGCGGCGAACAAAAACAAAGCGCCCTGCCGAAAGTATCGGCAAGCCAGGACATTGCGATTTCGGGATTTTCTAACGCGGCAGTTGGTTTACTACAGACTAGAGGCCACACCAGAGCGAGCATCTTCGAACATTCGCAAGGAGAGACAATGCCATTCGCTCAATGTATATTTCAGGCACAAATATATCATTGCTCTCCTAGAGGCCCCTGTCGCGTTTCTTGTAAGATTTGACCGGGCGAGTGCCCGATAGACAAACCATACACAGCGCCCGTCAGGCCCGCAACAGCGTCTCGAGCCAATTCGGCAACGCACCGCGCGGGCCAGCACCGGCCAAACGAAGGTGACGCCGGGAAAGCAAAAAAGAACGCGTTTTGACTCAACGTGTTTTTGCCCTGGCGAGCAGTCCGAAGCCCATTTTGCTGTGCACTAAAAAAAAATTATCAGCTTCAATCTTGACAACCTGCAAAGCGACCGCGATCCGCAGAGCGGCCAGCAACATTACTTTAAGCCTTTGAAAAAGAAGATATATCTCTGCCAAGCCTTTTGCCCTTCGCAGCACTCGAATCGCACGGGTTGGTTAGGCGGTTGGCAATCTCACGGATGTGTGCCGGCAAAAGAAAAACCCGACCAAAAGGCCGGGTTTCAATTGTTCAGACGGGGTAGAAAACCTACGCGCCGAGCGACTTGATCCGCGCGCTCAGGCGAGAAATCTTCCGCGACGCCGTATTGCGATGAACAACGCCCTTGGTTACCGCCCGCATGAGTTCGGGCTGGGCCGCCTGGAGCGCCTGGTTCGCCGCTGCCTGATCGCCGGAAGCAATGGCTTCCTCGACCTTGCGCAGGTGCGACCGCACTCGGCTGCGGCGGGCCTTGTTGATGGCCGTGCGGCGCTCGATCTTTCGCGCCGCCTTCTTGGCCGAAGGGGTGTTGGCCATATTTTGTCCTGATGCGTTACGTGATCATTCTGGCTCGTCGCGATCGAGGCGCCAGATGTCACCCCGGTCAAACGAAAGCGGCGGCGGAACGAGCCGCCACCGGTCGGCTGGGTTATAGGCTGCCGGCCACGCCCCGTCAACGCGAAACTCGCAATCTTCGAGGCAAAGTGGCTCGGAATGGCCCCAGCCGCACGGAGCGGCGCGGAGCGGCGGATCAGAAACCCGTCGCACCGGCTGCAACAGGCATCCACCCGCCTCCGATCCGGAAACGGCGTTAGCTGTTCCTGAACTGCGGCGCACGCTTCTCGACAAAAGCGGCCATGCCTTCGGTCTGATCGTCGGTCGCGAACATGGAGTGGAACAGCCGACGCTCGAAGCGCACGCCTTCGGCGAGCGTCGTCTCGTAGGCGCGATTGACACTTTCCTTGGTCATCATGGCAATGGGCAGGGAGAAGCCGGCAATCTTCTCCGCGACCTTCAAGGCCTCGTCGACCAGATCGGAGAGCGGCACCACCCGGCTGGCAAGCCCGGAGCGCTCCGCCTCTTCGGCGTCCATCATGCGCCCGGTCAGGCACATTTCCATGGCCTTGGACTTGCCCACGAAGCGGGTCAGGCGCTGCGTCCCCCCCGCGCCCGGCATGACGCCGAGCGTAATTTCCGGCTGACCGAACTTGGCATTGTCGGCCGCGAGGATGAAATCGCACATCATCGCCAGTTCGCACCCGCCACCCAGCGCATATCCGGCAACCGCCGCGATGATCGGCTTGCGAAAGCGCGACACCTGATCCCAGGAGGTGATGAAATCGGTCTTGTAGGCCTCGACGAAGGAAAGAGAACTCATCTCCTTGATGTCGGCACCCGCGGCGAAGGCCTTTTCCGACCCGGTGAGCACCACGCATCCAACCTTGTCGTCGCTTTCGAACAGTGCCAGGGCGGCATTGAGCTCGGCGATCAGTTCGGAATTCAGGGCGTTCAGCGCCTTCGGCCGGTTGAGCGTGACAAGCGCTACGCGCCCGCGCTTCTCGACCCGAATATTCTCGTATCCCATGGGACCTCCCGGAGATGGAGCAGCGCCGGAGGGTGGCGCCGTCTTCGCGGCTCAAGGGGTAGCCGAAGCGGCCATCGGCCGCAACCGGGCAAACCCCGCAGCGCACCGGTCCTCGGCCGGCATGCCGCGGCGCAGTCTAGCGCTGGCACTGCGGGCAGAAGAAGGTCGAACGTCCCGACTGGGTGATACGCGCGACCGTTCCCCGGCAGCCCGACCGCGGGCAGGCCTCGCCCTCGCGCCCATACACCAGGAAGGAGTGCTGGAAATAGCCGAGTTCGCCATCCGCCTGGCGATGGTCCCTCAGGGTCGAGCCGCCGGCGGCAATGGCCGCATCGATCACCTCCCTGATCGACGTGGCCAGCCGGACCGCGCCCGCGCCGGGGCGCCCCTGCCGGGTCACCAGCGTGCCGGACGCGCGACGCGGCGACAGACCGGCCCGGTGCAACGCCTCGCAGACATAGATGTTGCCGAGACCGGCAATGTTGCGCTGATCGAGAAGTGCAGCCTTCAGAGGAGCAACCTTGCCCTTGAGCACCGAGGCGAGATGCGCCGCATCAAGTGCATTGCCCGTCGGCTCCAGTCCCAGATTGACGAAATAGGGATGCTGGTCGAGCGCATCACGCGGGACAAGCGTCATGAATCCGAAGCGGCGCGGGTCGTTGTAGACGATCCGCATGTTGGTGCCCGCGGCCTCGTCGAGGCTGAACACGACATGGTCATGCGTGCGGTTCTCGGACCGCGGATAGCGGAACATCTCGCCGGCAATCGTCGCTGAGGACAGGTTGTCTCCGCTCTCCACGACCCGTTCGACCCGAAAGGCGCCGGACATGCCCAGATGCATCACCACGACCATGCCGTCCTCCAGATCGGCCAGCAGATACTTCGCCCTCCGCCCCATCGCGACAACCCTGCGGCCGGAGATTCGCGAGCTGAAATCCTCAGGAAAGGGAAAACGGAGATCGGGGCGACGCAGCATGACGTCGCGAATGACCGCTCCCTCCATGACCGGCGCAAGGCCGCGCCGAACGGTTTCTACCTCGGGAAGTTCCGGCATCTCTGGCTCCAGTTCACCTGTCCGAACCCTGCTTGCAGACAACGGCAGGCGGCGTCAATCGACATGCTGCCGCCGTCCCGCAATTCGGAGGGTGGCTATCGTTGTCAGCGACCTTTTCGAACCTGCGACCACACGGACGGGACCTGCGCCGATCCGCGCCCGTGACCTCTCTTCGGAAATGCTGTAAGCCAAGCCTCAGCAAGCGAAAACGAACCGCACGGAGAGGCAGATGTCGGGACGCATGGACAGCGACCGGGCGCGTACCCACGGCCCGGAAATGGCGACAAGCTTCGGCTTCCGCACGGTCGGGAACGGTGAAAAGCAACCGCTCGTAAATGACGTGTTTCATCAGGTCGCCAGCCGCTACGACCTGATGAACGACCTCATGTCGGGAGGGCTGCACCGCCTGTGGAAGGACGCGATGATCTCCAGCCTTGCGCCGCCACGCTCGAACGCGCGCGCCTTTCGCGTGCTGGACGTCGCCGGCGGCACCGGTGACGTCGCGACCCGCATCGTCACCCGCGGAGGGGCGCAGACGAATGCCGTCGTCTGCGACATCAACGGATCGATGCTCCAGGTCGGGCAGACGCGCGCCGACAAGGCGGGCCTTTCGGATCGCCTGCGCTTCGTGGAGGGCAATGCCGAGGACCTTCCGTTTCCCGACCGTTCCTTCGATGCCTACACGATCGCCTTCGGCATCCGCAACGTGCCCCGCATCGACAAGGCGCTGGCCGAGGCGCGTCGCGTGCTCAAGCGCGGCGGCCGCTTCCTGTGCCTGGAGTTCAGCCAGGTCGACGTCGCCGGCCTGGACCGGATCTATGACGCCTTCTCCTTCAACGCCATTCCCGCCATGGGCCGGCTCGTCACCGGCGATGGAGAACCCTATCGCTATCTGGTGGAATCGATCCGCAAGTTTCCCAATCAGGAGCGTTTTGCCGACATGATACGCGAAGCCGGTTTCTCGCGCGTCGACCACCGGAACTATTCCGGCGGCATTGCCTGCCTGCATTCCGGCTGGGCGATCTGAGGCGCCGATGCCCGTCGGATCCCTTATCCGCCTTGCCCGCGCCGGTTTCGTCATGGCCCGCGAAGGTGTCTTCGGCATTGTCGATCTGCCCGACCTCCCGCCGGCGCAGAGAATCGCTCTGCGGGTCGTGCGCGTGCTGGAGCGCCGCTCCGTCCGCCACAAGGCCGCGGACAAGCGGCTGTCCGACGCCCTGGTCCGGCTTGGCCCGTCCTATGTGAAACTCGGACAGTTCCTTGCCACCCGCCCGGATGTTGTCGGCCGCGACATCGCCTCGGACCTGACGGCTCTGCAGGACCAGATTCCGCCCTTCGGCATGGACGAGGCCCGCCGTGTGGTGCGCGAGCAGCTCGGTCGCCCGGTCGAGGAGATCTATGCAAGCTTCGAACCGCCGGTTGCCGCAGCCTCGATCGCGCAGGTTCACCCGGCCGAGATCGAGGCCGCGGACGGAACCCGCCGCAAGGTCGCGGTCAAGGTGCTGCGCCCGGGTGTCGCCGAGCGGTTCCGGCGGGACCTGAAGAGCTACTACCTGATCGCGCGACTGATCGAACGGCTGCATCCGCCCTCTCGGCGCCTTCGCCCCGTCGCCGTCGTCGATACGCTGGCGCGGTCCGTCGAGCTGGAAATGGATTTCCGTCTCGAGGCCGCAGCGCTTTCGGAAATGGGCGAGAACACGCAGGACGATCCGGGCTTCCGTGTGCCGGCTGTCGATTGGCCCCGCACCGCCAAGGCCGTGTTGACGATGGAATGGATTTCCGGCCGCAAGCTTTCCGACGTGGCCGGGATTGCTGCCGATGGCCACGACCTGCCGGCGATCGGCGCCAACATCATCCAGTCGTTTCTGCGTCACGCGGTGCGGGACGGTTTTTTCCACGCCGACATGCACCAGGGAAACCTGTTCCTGGAGCCCGACGGAACGTTGGTTGCCGTCGATTTCGGCATCACCGGCCGTCTTGGCCGGGCCGAGCGCCGCTTCCTGGCGGAGATTCTGTTCGGCTTCATCACACGCGACTACCGGCGTGTGGCCGAGGTTCACTTCGAGGCCGGCTACGTTCCCGCCGACCAGGACGTGGATGTGTTCGCCCAGGCGATCCGCGCCATCGGCGAGCCGATCCACGGCCATGACGCCTCAGAAATTTCCATGGCACGCCTTCTGACGCAGCTGCTGGAGGTCACGGAACTCTTCAACATGCGGACGCAGACGCAGCTGATCATGCTGCAAAAGACCATGGTCGTCGTCGAGGGCGTGGCACGCACGCTCAACCCGCATCTCGACATGTGGCACACGGCCGAGCCGGTCGTGCGCGGCTGGATCGAGAGGAACCTGGGTCCTGCCGGCCGCCTGCAGGATGCTGCAACCGGCCTTGCCGCCCTCGGACGGCTGGCAGCCGACTTGCCGCTGCTCGCCGACCGGGCCACCCGCCTGTCCGCCGAGCTCGAAGCCATGACCGAAAAGGGCCTGCGCTTTGATGCGGCCACCGCCCAGGCAATCGGGCGGGCGGAGGCGCGATACACGCGTTCGGGCAGATTGGCTCTGTGGGTGATCGCGGCACTGCTCGCCATCGCGATCCTGGGATAGGCCGTGCGCGAGCCTACGGGCCAGAAAACTGAAGGGGCCTGACCCGGCCTTACCCTGAAAGCCCGGGACTCGAACGTTCCAACGGGCCGCCCCGATCTGTCGTGAGATTTTCGATCTCTTCCGTTTCGAAGTAAACGACCATGCGCAGATGCCGGTACTCGTCGACGATCAGCACTTCCTGGTCGAACCGTCGTTCGCGGCCATTGTCGAGGATGGTCGCCGGCCCACGACCGGCTGGACAATCCTGCGCCTGGGCCCACCATTTTCGAAAATCGGGCGAGACCCTGACCAGATCGTCCACGAACTCACGCATGCCGGCGTCATCGGCCACCAGGGCAAAGTCGCGCCGCAGCGCTTCGACAAGGCCCCGGGCCTCGTCCCGCCATGACGGAAGACGGCGGCGGAATTCGGGATCCGCAAACATCATCCGAAGCATGTTGCGGCCCGACATATCCCTTTGTGTCAGGCCGAACAGCCGGTCAGCCCCATCATTCCAGGCAATGACGTCCCAGCGCAGGTTGAGAACACAGGACGGCCGATCCGCCATCTCGTCCATCAGTTGCTGCACACGCGGACGAACAGCCGGCCAGCGATAAGGTTCGGCGCGCGGCGGGCGACCATGCGCCAGCATGAACAGATGACCACATTCGGCATCGTCCAGTTTCAAAACCTTGGCCAGTCTCAGGAGAAAGTCCTCGGACACGCCGATGTCCCGTCCCTGCTCAAGCCATGTGTACCAGGTGAGGCCGACGCCAGCCAGGACGGCAACCTCCTCGCGGCGCAAGCCCGGCGTTCGCCGGCGTTTGCCCGGCGGCAGGCCGAGATCGGCGGGTAGCAGCCGTTCCCGGCGCCGGCGCAGGAAATCGGCAAGATCCGTGCGACTGCGTTCAAGGGATCGAGGGGGCATGCCATGTTACCTTTAGTAATAGAATAAACTGCTAAATTGTACCCCTATCAAATTGGCTCATATGTGCTGCCAACACAAGGAGGCAGCATGTCAACCGACACCGATCAGGCCCGTCCTGGACCGTCAAATCAACCTGCCACGAACCGCCACGTCCCCAGACGGGCCGGAGCCAGGGAATGGGGCGGCCTTGCAGTGCTCGCCCTGCCGACCGCGCTGCTCGGGCTGGATGTCACGTTGCTCTATCTCGCCCTGCCGGCGCTGGCCGAGGATCTTCAACCCAGCACCACCCAGGCCCTGTGGATCATGGATGCCTACGGCTTCATGATCGCGGGGCTGCTGATCACAATGGGCACGCTGGGCGATCGTATCGGACGGCGACGGCTGCTGATGATCGGTGCCCTCGCCTTTGGCCTTGTCTCCGTTCTGGCCGCATTCTCGCCGTCAGCCAACGTTCTGATTGCCGCCCGTGCGGCGCTCGGCGTGGCCGGCGCAACCCTGATGCCATCAACGCTCGCGCTGATCAGCAACATGTTTCGCGACGCAGGGCAGCGAGGTCTGGCATTCGGGATTTGGGCCACCATGTTCGGCCTTGGCATGGCCGTTGGCCCGCTCGTCGGCGGAGCGCTTCTGCAACAATTCTGGTGGGGGGCGGCGTTTCTCGTCGCCGTGCCGGTCGTCGCGATCGTGCTGGTTGCCGCGCCCTTCCTGTTGCCCGAGTACCGGGCACCGACGCGCGAGCGGCTCGATCCGGCCAGCGTGGCGCTGTCCCTGGCTGCAATTCTTCCGGTCGTGTTCTTCGTCAAGAAAAGCGCCGAAACGGGCTTGTCGTCGTTTTCTCTTTTGATCTTGGCGGTCGGGCTCGGGTTTGGCCTGATCTTCGCCAGGCGTCAGCGCAACCTGGCCGACCCCCTGCTTGATGTCCGCCTGTTCGGCAATCGAAGCTTCACCGCCGCGCTGGCCGTCCTGCTGTTCGGATTGGTCGGCGTTGGCGGAGCGATGCTGCTGGTCACACAATACCTGCAACTGGTCCTCGGCCTCACTCCGATCGCCGCTGGACTGTGGATGGGGCCCCCTGCCCTGATGATGATCGCCGCCGGGATTGGCGCACCGCTTCTTGCGCGTCATATGCGCCCCGGTTACGTGATGGCAGGATCACTGGCGTTCTCGGCTCTCGGGTATCTGCTTGTCGCTTTCGTCGCCTGGCTCCCGGGTCTTACCCTGGTCCTGAGCGGCTACGCCCTGATCTATCTCGGACTGGGCACCATCGCCGCGCTTGGCACCGATCTGGTGGTCAGCGCCGCCCCGCCGGAGAAAGCCGGATCGGCCTCGGCCATGACCGAGACCGTGCAGGAGCTCGGCATTGCCGTCGGCGTGGCGCTTTTCGGCAGCTTGACAACCGCGGTCTACCGCCACGGGATCCTCACGCGCATCCCCGACACCCTTCCGCTGGACCTCTCTACCGCCTTGACGGAAAGCTTGTGGGCGGCAACAGCGGCGACACCCGCGATGCCGGCAGATCTCGTCGATGAGGCAAGAACCGCGTTCACCTCCGGAATGAGCGTCTCCGCCGCGGGGGCGGCCGTCGGTGCCACGATACTCGTCCTCGTCTGTGCAAGGGTGCTGGGAGGTTCTCCTGATCGGCGATGAATGGCAATGCCTGTCGTCAAGGCGCCGGCAGCGGGGTCACCCGGCGCAGCGTCAGGTTGATGCGGCCGTCATCGCGCAGCAGCGTCGAGGTCCCCGGCAGGATCCGGTCGATGCCGTGATAGGCCAGCCGGGCCGGACCGGCGAGCACGACAACATCGCCAGATGCAAGACGCAGCGAGCGCGTGGGATCGCGCCGCGCCAGGCCGCCGATGCGAAACAGGCCCGTCGCTCCGAGCGAGACCGAGACGACCGGCGCGTCGAACGTTTCCTCGTCCCGGTCCTGGTGCAGGCCAAGCCGGGCGCCCGGCGCATAGAGATTCACGAGGCAGGCCTCGGGATCCGGCGCTTCGGGTGCAAGCCCGCGCCACAGTGCCAGCAGGCTTTGCGGCATGGCCGGCCAGGGCGTGCCCTTTACCGGGTGTGTCGCCTGATAGCGGTAGCCGCCGCGATCGGACACCCAGCCCAGCGGCCCGCAATTCGTCATGCGGACGGAGAAGGGTTTGCCGCTGCGCGGCATTTCCGGCGTGAACAGCGGAGCCTCGGCGACGACCGCGCGAACCTCCTCAAGGAGGCTTTCCTGCGCCGCACGGTCAAGCCGGCCGGGAAGCACGCGAAAACCCTCCGGCGCTGCGGAGCGACCGGTCGTCGAAGAGGCAGATGCGGATGATGCGGTGTCGCCCATTGATTGAACGATGCGGGATGCATGCGAGCCATGTCCACCCGTTTTCGCATCCGCTTTCAACCGGGACCGCGCGGGTCCGGCCGGCCGGACCGGGACAAAAAAGGGGCGCCCGGTAGGGCGCCCCTGATATCCGCCAGCCGAAGACTGGCCGGTCGCGAGGATCAGACTGCCGCGAGTGCCGCCTGAACATCGCGGAGCTGGGCCAGATGCACTGCCGCCTTCTCGCGCGTGGCATCATCACCGGCATCCGTCACGTCCTCTTCGGCATCCTTGATCTGGCGAGCCAGATCATCGGCCTTGAGGTCATTGAGCGCGATCGCGTGCTCGGCAAGAACCGTCAGCCCCTTGGGACCGGCTTCGGCGAACCCGCCACGCACATAATAAACCTGATCGCCACCGGCTGTACCGGACACCCTGAGAACGCCCGGTCGCAGCGTGGACATCATCGGAGCATGGCCGGCCATGATACCGAATTCGCCCTCGGCCCCCGGCACCACGACCATCGTCGCCTCTTCGGACAGAAGAAGTCGCTCCGGAGAGACGAGCTCGAACTGGAATGCTCCTGCCATGTCGTGCCTCTGATCCCTGTCTCGTTACGCGGCTTCGGCGGCCAGACGCTGCGCCTTCTCGATCGCCTCATCGATGGAACCGACCATGTAGAAGGCCGCCTCCGGGAGGTGATCGTATTCGCCGTCGACCAGGCCCTTGAAGCCCTTGATCGTGTCTTCGAGCGCAACGAGCTTGCCCGGCGAGCCGGTGAAGATCTCGGCGACAAAGAACGGCTGCGACAGGAAGCGCTCGATCTTGCGGGCGCGGGCCACCGTGAGCTTGTCCTCTTCCGAGAGCTCGTCCATGCCGAGGATGGCGATGATGTCCTGAAGCGCCTTGTAGCGCTGCAGCGTCGCCTGCACGGCACGGGCCGTCTCGTAGTGCTCGTCGCCGATGATCCGCGGATCAAGGATGCGCGAGGTCGAATCGAGCGGGTCCACGGCCGGATAGATGCCCTTCTCGGCGATCGACCGGTTCAGAACCGTCGTCGCGTCGAGGTGAGCGAAGGTCGAGGCCGGCGCCGGATCGGTCAGATCGTCGGCCGGCACGTACACGGCCTGCACCGAGGTGATCGACCCCTTGGTCGTGGTGGTGATGCGCTCCTGCATCGCACCCATGTCGGTGCCCAGCGTCGGCTGATAGCCCACAGCCGAGGGAATGCGGCCGAGAAGCGCCGACACTTCCGAACCCGCCTGGGTAAAGCGGAAGATGTTGTCGACGAAGAACAACACATCCTGGCCTTCGTCGCGGAAATGCTCGGCGACAGTGAGGCCGGTCAGCGCCACGCGGGCACGCGCTCCGGGAGGCTCGTTCATCTGGCCGTAGACCAGCGCGCACTTGGAACCTTCGGTCGAGCCGTCATGCTCTTTCGGATCGCGGTTCACGTTGGACTCGATCATCTCCCAGTAGAGATCGTTGCCCTCGCGGGTCCGCTCGCCGACGCCGGCGAAGACGGAGTAGCCGCCATGTGCCTTGGCGATGTTGTTGATCAGCTCCATGATGAGCACGGTCTTGCCGACACCGGCGCCGCCGAACAGGCCGATCTTGCCGCCCTTGGCGTACGGTGCGAGCAGGTCGACGACCTTGATGCCCGTCACCAGGATTTCCGCGTCGGTGGACTGCTCGGTAAAGCTCGGGGCTTCCTGGTGGATACCGCGCCTGGTCTCATGAACGATCGGGCCGGCCTCGTCGACCGGCTCGCCGATGACGTTCATGATGCGGCCGAGCGTGCCTGCACCGACCGGAACCGAAATCGGCTCGCTGGTGTCGACCACTTTCTGGCCGCGAACGAGACCCTCGGTCGCGTCCATGGCGATGGTGCGAACCGTGTGCTCGCCAAGATGCTGGGCCACCTCGAGCACGAGGCGGTTGCCGTTGTTGTCGGTCTCAAGGGCGTTGAGAATCGGCGGCAGGTGGTCGTCGAACTTGACGTCGACCACGGCGCCGATGACCTGAGTGATCCGCCCGACTGCATTGTCAGCCATATTGCTATCCTCGTCTCGATCCGGTCAGAGCGCCTCGGCGCCCGAGATGATTTCGATCAGCTCCTTGGTGATCTGAGCCTGCCGCTGACGGTTGTAGTTGAGCGTCAGCTTGTTGATCATGTCACCAGCGTTGCGCGTGGCGTTGTCCATCGCGCTCATACGCGCGCCCTGCTCGGAAGCCGCATTCTCGAGAAGACCCCTGAAGATCTGCACCGAGATGTTGCGCGGGAGAAGATCCGCGAGGATCTCCGCCTCGTCGGGCTCGTACTCATAGACCGCGTCAAGCTCTGCCGCCTCGCCGAAGGTTGCCGGGATGAGCTGTTGTGCCGTAGGCACCTGGCTGATCACCGACTGGAACCGGGCGTAAAAGAGCGTGCAGACGTCGAACTCGCCTTCCTCGAACATCTGCCGGACGAAATCACCGATCTCGTCCGCGTTCTCGAAGGCGACCCGCTTAACGTGGCGAAGCTCGATCGTCTTGACGATATGAGCGCCCATGTCACGCTTCAGGGAATCGAAGCCCTTCTTGCCGACACAGACGATCTTGACCGTCTTGCCCTGCGCGATCAGCGACTTTGCCCGCTCGCGCGCCAGCTTGGCGATCGAGGAGTTGAAGCCGCCGCACAGGCCGCGCTCGGCAGTGGCGACGAGGAGCAGATGCACATCATCCTTGCCGGTGCCGGCGAGGAGCTGCGGTGCGTCGTCACGCCCCTCGAAAGCATTGGCCAGATTGGCCAGCACCGCCTCCATGCGTTCCGCATAGGGCCGCGCGGCCTCGGCCGCCTCCTGCGCGCGACGCAGTTTCGCCGCGGCCACCATCTGCATGGCCTTGGTGATTTTCTGCGTCGCCTTCACGGAGGCGATCCGGTTTCGTAAGTCCTTCAGGCTCGGCATGGCCGCCCCTTGTCCCGGTTGCCGTCAGTCACACGTCAGGCGAAATTCTTCAGGAACGTCTCGATAACCGCCTTCAGGCGCCCTTCGAGCACGTCGTCCAGCGCCTTCTTCTCCCAGATTGCATCCAGGAGGTCGGCATGTTCGCCACGCAGGTTGAGCAACAGGCCTTCCTCGAAGGCCTTCACCTTGTCCAGCGGCAGCTTGTCCAGGTAACCGTTGACGCCGGCATAGATGACGGCGACCTGCTCCTGGGTCTTCAGCGGCTGGAACTGTCCCTGCTTCAGAAGCTCGGTCAGTCGCGCGCCACGGTTCAGCAAACGCTGGGTCGTGGCATCGAGGTCCGAACCGAACTGGGCGAAAGCCGCCATCTCGCGGTACTGGGCAAGCTCGCCCTTGATCTTGCCCGCAACCTGCTTCATCGCCTTGATCTGGGCGGACGAGCCCACGCGCGACACCGACAGGCCGACGTTCACCGCCGGGCGAATGCCCTGGAAGAACAGATCCGTCTCCAGGAAGATCTGGCCATCGGTGATCGAGATCACGTTGGTCGGAATGAAGGCCGAAACGTCGTTACCCTGGGTCTCGATGACCGGCAGCGCGGTCAGCGAGCCAGACCCGTTGGCCTCGTTCAACTTGGCCGAACGCTCGAGCAGGCGGGAGTGCAGGTAGAACACGTCGCCCGGGAAAGCTTCGCGCCCCGGCGGACGACGGAGAAGAAGCGACATCTGGCGATAGGCCACGGCCTGCTTGGTCAGATCGTCGTAGCCAATCACGGCGTGCATGCCGTTGTCGCGGAAGAATTCGCCGATCGCGGTGCCTGCGAACGGCGCCAGGAACTGGAGCGGAGCCGCGTCGGACGCTGTGGCCGCGACGATCACCGAGTACTCAAGGGCACCCGATTCCTCCAGCTGCTTCACGAACTGGGCGACGGTGGAACGCTTCTGGCCGACGGCAACGTAGATGCAATAGAGCTTCTCGCCCTCATTGTCCGTCGCGTGCATCGACTTCTGGTTGAGGAAAGTATCCAGAATGATCGCGGTCTTACCGGTCTGGCGATCGCCGATGACCAGCTCACGCTGGCCGCGACCGACCGGGATCAATGCATCGATGGCCTTGAGGCCGGTCGACATCGGCTCATGCACGCCTTTGCGCGGCAGAATGCCCGGCGCCTTGACGTCGACGCGGCGCATCTCGGTTCCCTCGATCGGACCCTTGCCGTCGAGAGGCTGGCCGAGCGGATCGACAACGCGGCCGAGAAGGCCCTTGCCCACCGGGATCTCGACGATTGCGCCGGTCCGCTTGACCGTGTCGCCTTCCTTGATGTCACGGTCGGATCCGAAAAGCACGATACCGACATTGTCGGTTTCGAGATTGAGCGCCATGCCCTTGATGCCGCCCGGAAACTCGACCATCTCGCCGGCCTGGACCTGGTCGAGACCGTAGACGCGAGCGATACCGTCGCCCACCGAGAGCACCTGACCAACTTCCGTAATTTCGGCTTCCTTGCCGAAATTCTTGATCTGGTCCTTGAGGATGGCGGAGATTTCCGCTGCCCGAATATCCATCAGCCGACCTCTTTCATCGCGAACTTGAGGGAATTGAGTTTTGTCTTGAGCGAAGTGTCGATCATCCGGCTGCCGACCTTGACGACAAGGCCGCCGATCAGCGAGGGATCCACCTTCGAAGAAATCACCACCTTCTTGCCGGTCGCCGCATCGAGCGCTTCGGCAAGGGCGGAAAGCTGGGTGTCCGACAGCTGCGCCGCCGAGGCGACCTCCGCCGGCACTTCCCCGCGGCGGCGCGCGAGATCGGCGCGGAACGCCTGGATCATGCCCGGAACGGCGAAGAGGCGCCGGTTCTTGGCTGCCAGCTTCAGGAAGCTCGCCGCGAGGCCCGTCTGACCTGCCTTGTCGAGAACCGCCGACAGCGCCTTCAGCTGTTCATCGGCGGAAAAGACCGGGCTTGTCACGAGACGGCGCAGGTCGGCACTGTCCTGGAGCAGCTTCTCGAACGCGTTCAGCGCAGTCTCGACCTCGGCGACGGAGCCTTGCTCCTCGGCCAAGTCGAGCAGCGCCGTTGCGTAACGGTGAGCCACACCTGAAATGAGAGATACGTTGTCGGTCACAGGGTCCGTGCTCTCTTAGGCAGGTTTGAGCCGGTGCGCCCAGCAGGGCTGATCGCAAGGCTTTGGAAAATCGTAGTTTTCTCAGAAGCGGGAAAAGCCTGTCGGCGTCTGCCCCGCAAAACCGCGCTTCGATTAGCACAGGCTTCACACCGGGGCAACATCGCCACGGGGTCCAAATGCCGCAATCCGGTCCGAAAAAGGTCAAACAGGCTTAAAAGCCGCAAGGCAGCGGCGCAAGGTCCATCTGCAAGGAAGCGTCAGAAGAAGCTCTGCGGATCGATATCCACCTGCAGCCGGACCCCGCCGGCAGGCTTGGGAAGCCGGGCCAGCCAGCCCCTCAGGACAGCCTGCAAATCCGTGCCGCGTGGCGCCATGGCAAGCAGCCGGAACCGGTAGCGGCCACGAACGAGGGCCAGCGCCGCCTCGGCCGGCCCGAGGACGGTGATATCCCGGTCATGCGGGCTGGCCCGCGCCACCTGTCGGGCATAGTCCTGCGCTTTTGCCTTGTCGGGCCCCGAGACGATGAGCGCGGCCAGCCGGCCGAATGGCGGCAGGCCCGCCACCCGCCGGGCCGCTATCTCCGCCTCGTAGAATGCCGTGCTGTCACCGGACGCCAGCGCCCGGATGACGGGATGCTCGGGCGCGTAGGTCTGCAGCAGGCCGCGCCCGCCGCCGCCGATACGCCCCGCCCGGCCGGTGACCTGTGCCAGCAACTGAAAGGTCCGCTCGGCCGCGCGCGGATCGCCATTGGCAAGTCCGAGATCGGCATCGACGACCCCGACAAGGCGCATCAGCGGAAAATTGTGCCCCTTGGCGACAAGCTGCGTGCCGACGACGATATCCGCCCCCCCCTCCTCGATCACCCGCATCTCGCGCCTGAGCCGGTCGGGCCCGCCCTGCAGGTCGGAGGACAACACCAGCACCCGTGCCTGGGGAAAGAGTTCGGCCGCCTCTTCGGCGATCCGCTCCACGCCCGGACCGCATGCCACCAGCGACTGCGTGTCGCCGCAAGACGGACAATGGTCCGGGGTCGGCTCGCCATGGCCGCAATGATGACAGGCCAGCCGTCCCCGGAAGCGGTGCTCGACAAGCCAGGCGCTGCAATTCGGGCACTGGAAGCGATGGCCGCAGGAACGGCACAATGTCAGGGGGGCATAGCCGCGGCGATTGAGAAAAAGCAGCGACTGCCCGCCTCCGGCGAGCGTTTCGGCCATCGCATGGCACAGCGTCGGTGCAAGCCACCGTCCCCGCTCCGGCCCGTCCTGGCGCATGTCGACGATCGAGATCTCCGGCATCGGCGCGCCGCTGGCCCGCTCCGGCAACTCGAGCTTGATGTAGCGCTTCTGGTCCGCGTTGACGCGGCTTTCGACGGACGGGGTGGCGGAGGCGAGAATGACCGGGATCCCGGAAAGATGCCCGCGCACGACGGCCATGTCCCTTGCGTTGTAAGGGACCCGGTCGTCCTGCTTGTAGGCGCCGTCGTGCTCCTCGTCGACGATGATGACGCCGGGGTCGCGAAACGGCAGGAACAGCGCGGAACGGGCCCCGACTACGACACGGACATCGCCGGTCGCGACCCCGCGCCAGACCCTGGCCCGCTGGCGGGGGGTGACTTCCGAATGCCATTCGGCCGGCCGCACGGCAAACCGTTGCTCGAACCGTTTCAGAAAGGCACTGGTCAGGGCGATTTCCGGGATGAGAACCAGCGCCTGGCGGCCCTGGCGCAGCGCCTCGGCGACGGCCTCGAAATAGACCTCGGTCTTGCCCGAACCCGTGACGCCGTCGATCAGGAAAGTTCGAAATCCCTTGCCGATATTCTCAACCAGCACCTCGGCCGCACGGGCCTGTGCCGGGGTCAGTTCCGGTGCATTCCAGTCCGGCTCGGGAAGCGGCGGGGGCGGTGCGGCGGGGAGCTCGACGACCTCCAGCGTGCCATGGGCAAGCAGCCCGTCGACGACCGAGGGACTGACGCCGGCGGCATGGGCCAGCCCGCTCTTGGTGAACGCGAGACCGTCCTCGAGCAAGGCGAGAACGCGCTTGCGCGCCGGCGTGAGCCGGTCCGGCGGACCTCCGCCCTCGACCCGCCGGACGCCGGGCAGGGGCGGCTCGGCGACCAGCGCCTCCTCGGATCGCAGAACCATGCGCAGAACCATGCCGGGAGGCGCCAGTGTCCAGCTGGCAACCCAGTCGACAAAGGCGCGCAGCGTGTCATCGAGCGGCGGCGCGTCCCGGTAGACCTCGATGATATCCTTCAGCCGCGAGGGAGAAATTCCATCGGCACCGGCAGGTGCGAGCGACCAGACGGCACCGGTCACCTCGCGCGGGCCGAGCGGCACGCGAACGATCGTGCCCGGGCGAACGCTCACCCCGGCCGGCACGCGATAGCTGTAGGCAACATCAAGCGCCACCGGTAGCAGGACGCGCGCGATCGCGGCGCCGCCGGCACCCGCATCGTCGTTTCCGAACAGGTCCTGCCCGTTGCCCGCCGGCATCTTGTTCGCCCTCGTAACCTCGTGTCCGCCGCGCCGGCTTTCGCCACCGGGCGCGAATCGGGACTGTCGTCGCGCGCCATCCTACGGTATGCAGACAGGCGCGGGCGACAGCGCTTGCGCGCGCCCTCGCGATTTCCGCGTCCGCCTTACGCCGCCTTTGCCGAAGGAGCCAGAGCCGTCATGAAATTCTTTGTCGACACCGCCGATACAGCAGACATCAAGGAGCTTGCCGCAACCGGCCTGCTCGACGGTGTGACGACCAACCCGTCGCTCATCCTGAAGGCCGGCCGGCCCATGAAGGACGTTATCGCCGAGATCTGCGATCTGGTCGAAGGGCCGGTTTCCGCGGAAGTTACCGCCACCGAAGCCGACGCGATGATCGCGGAAGGCCGCTCCCTGGCTGCCATCGCCGACAATATCGCTGTCAAACTGCCGTTGACGCTGGACGGGCTAAAGGCCTGCCGCACGCTCACGGACGAAGGACGCATGGTCAATGTCACGCTGTGCTTTTCGGCAAACCAGGCGCTGCTCGCCGCCAAGGCCGGCGCAAGCTTCATCTCGCCGTTCATCGGCCGGCTCGACGACATCAACATCGACGGCATGGACCTGATCCGGGAAATCCGCATCATTTATGACAATTACGGGTTCGAGACAGAGATTCTCGCCGCCTCGATCCGCAGCGCCAATCACGTCAAGGACTGCGCGCTGGTCGGCGCCGACGTCGCGACCGTGCCGCCCGCCGTGCTCAAGGGACTGGTCAAGCACCCGCTGACGGACAAGGGGCTCGAGCAGTTCCTGTCCGACTGGGCAAAAACCGGACAGAGCATCCTCTGATCCTGCCGTCCCGGTACTGGCGCGAACCGCCCGCGCGTCAGTACCGACGAACCTGCTAGACTGCCCTCATGAGCAATGCTGATTCCCTCCTCGTCTCAGCAAAGGCCGACGTCAACGCGGCGATCGGCGACTGGCTGGATCAGCTCGGCTCGGAGCGGCGTCTTGCCGACAAGACGCTGGTCGCCTACGAACGCGACCTGCGCCAGTTCCTGCGCTTCCTCACCATGCATCTTGGCGAACCTCCGGCGATCGCCGATCTCGCGGCGTTGAAGCCGGCGGACTTTCGCGGCTTTCTCGCCGCCCGCCGCAAGGCCGGCGCGGAAAGCCGGACGCTTGCCCGGGGTCTTGCCGGCATCCGCTCCTTCCTCCGCTTCCTGGAAGCGCGCGGCCAGGTCAACGCCGCGGCGAGCGCCGCCATACGGCCACCCCGCCAACCGAAATCCCTGCCCAAGCCCGTCTCCGCCGGCGACGCGATGACACTGGTCGACGCGGACGCGAGCTTCGAGGAGGAGCCCTGGGTGGCCGCCAGGAACGCGGCAGTCCTCACACTGCTCTACGGTTGCGGCCTGCGCATCTCGGAAGCCCTGTCACTGACGGGAAAGACGGCCCCGCGGCGCGGCACGCGAAGCCTGCGAATTGTCGGCAAGGGCGGGCGGGAGCGGGTCGTTCCGGTCCTGCCCGTCGTCTGCGACGCGGTCGATGCCTATCTGGCGCTGTGCCCTCATGTTCCCGCCGCCGAGGGTCCCCTGTTCCTCGGGGTTCGCGGGGGACCGCTCAATCCGCGCATCGTGCAGCTGGCCATGGCGCGGGCGCGCCGGGCCCTGGGCCTGCCGGACAGTGCCACGCCGCATGCGTTGCGCCATTCCTTCGCCACGCATCTGCTGGCCGGCGGCGGCGATTTGCGGACCATCCAGGAATTGCTCGGGCATGCCAGCCTGTCGACAACCCAGATCTACACCGAGGTCGACACGGCAAGGCTGCTGGATGCCTATGACAAGGCTCATCCGCGCGGCGCGGGACGGTCGCAATAGGGCAACCGTCGGCGGGTTCCGAAACCGCTTGCGGCACGGGCTGTTCCGGGCGAGAATCATGCATGCCGGTGATGCTGATTCTGTCCTTCATCGTCCTGCTTGTGTGCGCTCCGCTCCTCGCAACGGTCGCACAGGCTGAGGATCGTTGCCGCATCCCCGAGGTCGGGCATTGGTACAATTCAGCCGCCCAGACCCAGCAAATCCGTCGCATCGAGATCGAGAGCCACTGTGCCGGCGGCGTTATCGTCTCGCGTATGCGGGCGTTCACCCGATGTGCGCCGCGGGACTGCAAATGGGGCTGGACACCCGCGATCCGGCTGACCAACGGTCGCCTGATCGCCCGTTTCCCCGGCTTCTTCGGCGCGCGGGAGATCGAGATCATCTCGATGGGATCGCGCATTGAGGCGCTGGTGAAGATCGATTCGCACGATCCCAAAGTCGCCGACAGCTTCCACGCGGCAATCCTGACGCGGGAATAATGCGCCCGGTCTTCAACGAATCATCACTGGTCGCAGCAGCGTCGGCACGTTAAACTCACGTAGCGTTTTCCTTGCCTCACGCGCCTGCCCGAGGCAGCGGGCGACGCCCAAGGTGCCGCTGCTTTTGGCGCCACGCCATGTCGAAACCGCCAGCGGCGGGCGCGGGTTTTCCACCGCTCGCCGCCAACAACGGAGAGGAACATGCGTATTCTAGCCGGACTGACGGGACTTGTTGCCCTGGCCGCCTTTTCCACCGCGCCGGCCATGGCCGAGTGCGACTGGATGAAGACCTCCCAGACGAAAATGAGCACGGTTGCGTCCGCCGAGCTGCCGCAGACATCCCTGGCCACCAACGACCTGACGGACGAATTGGTGAAAGCCGGCCAGGCCGAGGCTCGCGATCTGCCCGGCGAGGAACCTGACACGCAGAAGTGACAGGGTGATCATCGCTGTTGCGCAGATGATCCCGGCCCGCCACACGCAAAAGGCCCGCGCCGTAGCCCGGCGCGGGCCTTTTGCCATTTGGCCGACACCCGGCCCTCCGGGAGGGATCAGGCGTGGATCGGCTTGGCGAAGGCGGCCATCGCGGCTTCCTTGACGGCCTCGCTCATGGTGGGGTGAGCATGGCAGGTGCGTGCCAGGTCCTCCGAAGACCCGCCGAATTCCATCAGGACCGCGGCCTCGTGGATCATTTCGCCGGCGCCGTGGCCGAGAATATGCACGCCAAGTACACGATCCGTCTCGGCATCGGCGAGCACCTTCACGAAGCCGTCCGTGTGGCCGGTTGCCTTGGCGCGACCGTTGGCGATGAAGGCGAACTTGCCGACCTTGTAGGAGATGCCCTCGGCCTTCAGCGCCTCTTCCGTCTTGCCGACCTCGGCAACTTCCGGGCTCGTGTAGACCACGCCGGGAATGACCCCGTAATTCACGTGACCCGCCTGTCCGGCCAGGATTTCGGCGAGGGCGACACCCTCGTCTTCCGCCTTGTGGGCAAGCATCGGCCCGGCAATCACGTCGCCGATGGCATAGATGCCGGGCACGTTGGTCTGGTAGTGACCGTCCGTCTTGACCCGGCCACGGTCGTCGAGCGCCACGCCGGCCGCATCCAGCCCCAACCCCTCGGTGACCGCGCGGCGGCCAATGGCGACCAGCACGACATCGGCCTCCAGCGTGCGCGCGGCCGCCTCCCCGCCAGCCGCAGGCTCGACGGTGACGGCAAGCTGCTTGCCCTTCTTCTCGACGGCGGTGACTTTTGACGAGAGGTGGAACTCCATCCCCTGCTTCTTCAGCATCCGCTGGAAATTGCGCGACACGTCGCCATCCATCGGGCCGAGGATCTTGTCCATGAACTCGACCACGGTGACCTCGGCGCCAAGCCGGCGCCAGACGGAACCGAGCTCAAGGCCGATGACGCCCGCCCCGATGACCAGAAGCTTGCCGGGAACCTTGTCGAGTTCCAGAGCACCGGTCGAGGATACGATCTGCTTTTCGTCGATCTCGACGCCCGGCAGGGGCGCGACGTCGGAGCCGGTCGCGATGACGATCGACTTCGCCTCGACAATCTGGGTGGAGCCGTCTTCCGCCTTCACCTCGACCTGGCCGGCCGCCAGGATCTTGCCGGTGCCGTGAAAGGCCGTCACCTTGTTCTTCTTGAACAGGAATTCGATGCCCGAAACGTTGCCGTCCACGGTCTTCTGCTTGTGCCCCATCATCGCCTTGAGATCGAGCTTGGGCTTGCCGACCTTGATGCCGAATCCCTCGAAGCTTTCCGCCGCCTCCTCGAAAAGCTCAGACGTGTGCAGAAGCGCTTTCGACGGGATGCAGCCGATGTTCAGGCAGGTGCCGCCATGGGTGGCGCGCTTCTCCACAACCGCAACCTTGAGGCCAAGCTGGGCCGCCTTGATGGCGCAGACATAGCCCCCCGGTCCGGTGCCGATCACGACGAGATCAAACTGTGACATTGCATTCGCCTCTTGCTTTACGCGTTTCGGCGGCATGCGCCGCCGGATGGTGTCTCAGGGCAGGATCGAGCGGCCGCCGGACACGTCGAGAATCGCTCCCGTCGTGTAGCTGGCGGCATCGGACATGAGCCAGGCGATCGCCTCGGCACATTCCTCCGCTGTCCCGGCACGACGCATGGGCAGGTCGGCGGCCATGCGGGCCGCCCGGTCGGGATCGCCGCCCGAGGTGTGTATCTCGGTGTCGATGATCCCCGGGCGCACGGCGTTGACCCTGATGCCGTCGCCCGCGACCTCCTTTGCCAGTCCCACCGTGAATGTGTCGATGGCCCCCTTGGCGGCGGCATAGTCGACATACTGGTCCGGAGAACCGAGCTTGGCCGACGCGGACGACAGATTGACGATGCTGCCGCCATCGCCTCCATGTGCGGTGGACATGCGCCTCACCGCTTCGCGGGCACAGACAATCGAGCCCAGCACGTTGATATCGAAGATGCGCCGAAGGCGCTCGAACGACATGTCGGTCACCCGGCACGCCAGATCAACCACCCCGGCGTTGTTTACCAGTCCGCGGAGCCTGCCGATCCGGTCGGCTTCCACGAAAATGCGCAGGCAGTCGTCTTCCGTGCCCACATCGGCGCGAAGCGCGACGGCCTTGCCGCCCTGGCCGGCGATTGCCGAAACCACCTCGTCCGCGCGCCCGGCGCTGGAAACATAGGTCAGGAGAACCGTGGCGCCAGTGGCGGCCAGCCGGCGCGCGGCTGCCGCTCCTATCCCCCGGCTGCCGCCGGTTACCACGACGACATCTTCAGCCATCATATCCCCCGAATGGATGCGTCACACATGACCGGCTAGCGCTCGGAAAGGGCGAGCCGGATGCCGAACCCGGCAAAAGCGACAGCCACCGTCCGGCTTAGCCAGGCCATGGCCCTTCGGCTTCCCAGAACGCGCGCGCCGAGCACAGCGGCAAACATGCCGTAGCCGACGAAGACCGCCAGCGTGAGCGCCATGAAGACGCCGCCCATCTGCAGCACTTGCAGTGTCGCCGACCCGCCATCCGCGTGGATGAATTGCGGCAGGAACGCCAGGAAGAAGATCGACAGCTTGGGATTGAGCACGTTGATGAGAAAACCCGTCCGGGCCACGGCCCAAGGGCTGGGCGCGTTTGCCGAGCGCCCCGCCAGCGCCATCGGACCGGCCTCCCTGAAGGCCTGCCAGGCGAGATAGAGAAGGTAGGCCGCCCCCGCATATTTCAGGATCTGGAACAGAAGCGCGCTGGCATGCAGCAATGCCGCCAGACCCAGCGTCGAGGCCACGAGCGCCGGCACAATCCCGATCGTGCAGCCAAAGGCCGCCGCAATTCCCTGGTGGCGGCCAAGCGCAAGACCGGTCGCCACCGTGTAGACCACCCCGGTTCCGGGGATCAGGACCACGAGCAGGGCCGTGAGCAGGAATTCCAGACCCATGCGTGCGCCTCCCGATTCGCGGTTCCGTACCGTCCGTTCGGCCTAAAGATCCAGGACGAGGCGCTGGATGTCTTCCAGGCTCTCCTTGACCCGGACAAGGAACGTCACGGCCTCCTTGCCGTCGACGATCCGGTGGTCGTAGCTGAGAGCCAGGTACATCATCGGCCGCGCCACGATCTGGCCGTCAACGACCATCGGTCGCTCCTGGATCTTGTGCATCCCCAGAATGCCCGACTGGGGCGCATTGAGGATCGGCGAGGACATCAGCGAGCCGTAAACGCCGCCGTTGGAGATGGTGAAGGTGCCCCCCGTCATGTCGGCCATGCCGAGCTTGCCGTCACGCGCCTTGCGGCCAAGATTGCCGATCTCCTGCTCGATCTGGGCGATCGACATCTGGTCGGCATCGCGTACGACGGGAACCACAAGACCCTTGTCGGTGCCCACGGCCACGCCGACATGGCAGTAGTTCTTGTAGATGATGTCGGTGCCATCGATCTCGGCATTTACCGCCGGGATTTCCTTCAGGGCATGGCAGACCGCCTTGGTGAAGAACCCCATGAAGCCGAGCTTGACGCCATGCTTCTTCTCGAACAGGTCCTTGTAGGTCTTCCGCAGCTCCATCACCGGCCCCATGTCCACCTCGTTGTAGGTGGTCAGCATGGCTGCCGTGTTCTGGGCGTCCTTGAGGCGGCGAGCGATGGTCTGGCGCAGCTTGGTCATGCGCACGCGCTCCTCGCGTCCGGCGTCTTCCTCGCCGGACGGCGCGCGGGCGGCGGCCGGTGCGCTCGCCGAAGGCGCCTCCTGCGTCATGCCGGACGCGACAGCCGCGATCACGTCACCCTTCAGCACCTGGCCACGCTTGCCGGAACCTGCGACCTGATCGGCGGAAACGCCCTTCTCGGCCATCATCTTGGCAGCGGCAGGCGCAGGCGGCATCGAGGTGGCCGGATCGGCCTGGGCAGCGGCCGCGGGCTTTGCTGCCGGCGCGGCGGCGGCGGCGGCACCCACCGCGATCTTCAGCAGCAACTGGCCCGGGGTGACCGTGTCACCTGTAGCGGCGGCAATCTCGGTCACGGTCCCGGCGACCGGTGCCGGGATCTCCTGGGCCGCCTTGTCCGTCTCCAGCTCGACAAGAATGTCGTCGGCCTTGACCTGCTGGCCGACCTTCACGAACCACTCGCCGACATCGGCTTCGGTTACGCTCTCGCCCGCCGACGGCACGACGACGTCAACCGTCTCCTTGGAGGCGGACGCCTTGGCGGGAGCCGCCTCGGACTTCGCGGCCTCTGACTTCGCGGCCGTGGGCTTGGCCGGAGCAGCACCGGAACCGGCGCCTTCCTCGATCTGTCCGAGCAGAGTGCCGACTTCGACCGTATCGCCTTCCTTGACCAGAATTTCGCCAAGCTTGCCCGAGGCCGGCGCCGGCACCTCGACGGTCACCTTGTCGGTTTCCAGTTCGACGATCGGCTCGTCGGCCGTCACCTGCTCGCCCGGCTTCTTGAACCACTGGGCAATCGTCGCTTCAGTCACGGATTCGCCGAGGGTGGGCACTCGAATTTCGGTCGCCATGATCACAATCTCTTTCATTCGGTGGCTGCGCGAAGATCCCGGCTCTGCGCGCGCGAACGACGGGTTCTGGCATTTTCCCGGCCAGCGGCCAGGGAGAACGTTGGCGTCCCGCTCCCGGCATGGATACCGGGAGCGGGACGACCGGCTATGACTGGTCGGCAAAGGCCTCGTCGAGGAATGCCTGCAGCTGGGCCGCATGCTTGGACATCAGGCCGGTCGCCGTCGCCGCGGACGCTGCGCGCCCGATATAGCGCGGACGCGCATGCCTGGCGTCGATCTGGTTCAGGACCCACTCGAGGTAAGGCTGAACGAAGAACCAGGAACCCATGTTCTTCGGCTCTTCCTGGCACCAGACGAAATCCGCGTCCTTGAACCGGGCGAGCTCGGTGACAAGCGCCTTGGTCGGGAACGGATAGAGCTGCTCGACGCGCAGCAGGTAGACGTCGTCGATGCCGCGCTTCTCGCGTTCCTCGAACAGGTCGTAATAGACCTTGCCCGAGCACATGATCACCCGCCGGATCTTGTCGTCCGCCGCCAGCTTGATTTCGCTATAGCCCTCAAGCTGGGCGTCGTCCCACAACAGCCGGTGGAAGCTTGACCCGTCCGCGAACTCCTCCACCCGGCTGACCGCGCGCTTGTGGCGCAGAAGCGACTTGGGCGTCATCAGGATCAGCGGCTTGCGGAAGTCGCGTTTCAGCTGACGCCTCAGGATGTGGAAGTAGTTGGCAGGCGTGGTGCAGTTCGCCACCTGCATGTTGTCTTCCGCGCACATTTGCAGGAAACGCTCGAGGCGGGCGGAGGAGTGCTCCGGCCCCTGTCCCTCGTAGCCATGCGGCAGGAGGCAGACAAGGCCCGACATGCGCAGCCACTTGCGCTCGCCCGACGACAGGAACTGGTCGAAGACGACCTGGGCGCCGTTGGCGAAGTCGCCGAACTGGGCTTCCCACAAGGTCAGCGCACTCGGCTCCGTCAGCGTGTAACCGTACTCGAAGCCGAGCACCGCCTCTTCGGAGAGCATCGAGTTGATGACCTCGTAGCGGGCCTGGCCCTCGCGCAGGTTGTTGAGCGGGATCAGCCGCGATTCGTCTTCCTGGTCGTAGAGAACCGAATGACGCTGGGAGAACGTGCCACGCTCGCAATCCTGACCGGAAAGCCGCACCGCGTGCCCGTCGAGAAGCAGGGACCCGAAGGCCAGCGCCTCGGCGGTCGCCCAATCGACGCCTTCGCCGGTTTCGAACATCTTCTTCCGGTTGTCGAGGAAGCGGCGAATGGTCCGGTGCACGTTGAAACCCTCGGGAACCCGGGTCAGGGCCGCCCCGATTTCACGCACCTCGTCGATCGGCAGACCGGTCTGGCCCCGGCGGGGATCGTCGAGATCCTGCGCCTGCTTGAGGCCGGACCACTTGCCGTCGAGCCAGTCGGCCTTGTTCGGCTTGTAGGCCTGTCCGGCCTCGAATTCCTCGTCCAGGCGCGCACGAACCTCGGCGCGCATGGTGTCGATTTCCTCGGCCGTCAGCACGCCGTCCTTGACCAGGCGTTCCGAGTAGATCTGCAGCGTCGTCGGGTGGCTGCGGATCTTGCGATACATGATCGGCTGGGTGAACGCCGGCTCGTCGGACTCGTTGTGGCCGAAGCGGCGGTAGCAGATCATGTCGATGACGACCGGCTTGCCGAAGAGCTGGCGGAACTCGGTCGCGATCTTGGCCGCATAGACGACGGCTTCCGGATCGTCGCCGTTGCAATGGAAGATCGGTGCCTCGATCATCTTGGCCACATCCGAGGGATAGGGCGAAGACCGCGAGAACCGCGGATTGGTGGTGAAGCCGATCTGGTTGTTGATGATCACGTGGATCGAGCCGCCGGTGCGGTGGCCACGCAATGCCGAAAGCCCGAAACACTCGGCAACGACGCCCTGACCGGCGAACGCCGCATCGCCATGCAGCAGCAACGGCAGCACCTTCGACCGGTCGACATCGGTCGTGTCCACCCACTTGCCGTCGACCGCGGACAGCTGGTCCTGCTTGGCACGGGCCTTGCCCAGCACCACCGGATTGACGATCTCCAGATGCGACGGGTTCGCGGTCAGCGACAGATGCACCTTGTTGCCGTCGAACTCGCGGTCCGAAGACGCGCCGAGGTGATATTTGACGTCGCCGGAGCCTTCCACGTCGTCCGGCGTGAACGACCCGCCCTTGAACTCGTGGAAAATCGCGCGCAACGGCTTGCCCATCACCTGGGACAGGATGTTCAGCCGGCCGCGATGGGCCATGCCGAGCACGATTTCCTGTACGCCGAGCGCGCCGCCGCGCTTGATGATCTGCTCGAGCGCGGGCAGCAGCGCCTCGCCGCCATCAAGACCGAACCGCTTGGTGCCCGTGTACTTGATGTCGAGGAACTTCTCGAAGCCCTCGGCCTCGATCAGCTTGTTGAGGATCGCCTTCTTGCCCTTCGGGGTGAACTCGATCTCCTTGTCGGGCCCCTCGATGCGCTCCTGGATCCAGGCCTTCTCGGCCGGATTGGAGATGTGCATGAACTCGACGCCAAGCGTCGAGCAGTAGGTCCGCTTGAGGATATCGAGCATCTCGCGAATGGTCGCGAACTCGAGCCCGAGCATGTAGTCGATGAAGATCTTGCGATCCCAGTCGGCCTCGGTGAAGCCGTAGGAGGAGGGATGCAGCTCCTCGTGATCAAGCTGCTCCTTGAGGTGCAGCGGATCCAGGTCCCCGTGCAGATGGCCGCGCATGCGATAGGCACGGATCATCATCAGCGCGCGGACCGAATCGCGTGTCTGCTGCTGGACGTCGGCGTCGGTCAGCTGCTTGCCGCCCTTCTCCGCCTTCGCCTTCAGCTTGTCGCCAATCGCCTTTTCGACCGGGGCCCAGTTGCCGTCAAAGGCATTGACCAGATCGCCATTGGCCGCGGGCGGCCAGTCGGGACGCTTCCAGGAAGCGCCGCGCGCCTCTTTCAGGACGTCCGACTTTTCATCAGCGAGATTGGAGAAGAAATCGCGCCACGTCTCGTCGAGAGAGCCGGGGTCTTCCTTGAAGCGCGCATAAAGATCTTCGATATACGCTGCGTTGCCGCCGTAGAGAAACGACGTCATCGCGAAAGCATTGTTCGCGTCTTGCCGAGCCATCACCATAGCGAGGGTGCCCCCGCCCACCTGTTGAGGGGAGCCCTTTCACGCAGCGCCCCGTTAAACGGATGTGGGATGAAGCCACGCGAGGCGTGTCCCGCGCGGCTTCTGTGTAAAGCGGTACACGGGAAACTTCCTTGAGGGAAGCACCCGAACCCATATGTGACTGCGAACTCGGTAAAAAAACCGGTGATCGCGAAAAATCAGCCCTTCAGCACTTCGAGCAAGGTCTCGCCGAGCTTGGCCGGGGACGGGGACACGCGGATGCCCGCCGCTTCCATCGCCGCGATCTTGTCCTCGGCTCCGCCCTTGCCGCCGGAGATGACGGCACCGGCATGGCCCATGGTACGGCCCGGAGGCGCCGTGCGACCTGCGATGAAGCCGGCCATCGGCTTCGAACGGCCCTTCTTCGCCTCGTCCTTGATGAACTGCGCGGCCTCTTCCTCGGCCGAACCGCCAATCTCGCCGATCATGATGATCGACTGGGTCGCGTCGTCGGCGAGGAACATCTCCAGGATGTCGATGAACTCGGTGCCCTTGACCGGATCGCCGCCGATGCCGACGGCCGTGGTCTGGCCGAGGCCCGCGTTCGAGGTCTGGAACACCGCCTCATAGGTGAGCGTGCCGGAACGCGAGACGACGCCGACCGAGCCCTTCTTGAAGATCGAGCCCGGCATGATGCCGATCTTGCACTCTTCCGGTGTCAGGACGCCTGGGCAGTTCGGGCCGAGCAGACGCGAGTTGGACTTCTCGAGCCGGCGCTTGACCTTGACCATGTCGGCGACCGGAATGCCTTCCGTGATGCAGACGATCAAGGGCACTTCGGCGTCGATCGCCTCGATGATCGCGGCGCCCGCTCCTGCCGGCGGGACGTAGATCACGGATGCGTCCGCACCGGTCGCTTCCTTCGCTTCGCCGACAGTGGCGAAAATCGGAAGCTCCGCCGCGCTTTCCAGACCCGACGACCAGCTTTCGCCGCCCTTCTTGGGATGCACGCCGGCAACCATCCTGGTGCCGTAATATTCCAGTGCCTGTTCCGTGTGGAACGTGCCGGTCTTGCCAGTCAATCCCTGGACGATGACCTTGGTGTCTTTGTTGACGAGAATGGACATCTAGCTGCCTTCCTTGATTTTCACGGCACGCCTGCGAAACCACATTCCAAACAATGCCAGTAGGGCATTCATCAAGAAGACTACGGAAGTAAAGAACGCAAAATAGGCGGCCACCATCGGCTGGAACCCGTTATCTGCATTGCTCGATAGATAGCCAGCAAAAACCCAACAAGCGCCGCAGACCAAGCCAGACAAGGCAACGGATGTTAGAGACACCCATCTTTCAAACCTAACCCAACCAGCCCAGCGGCCCGCTGCAAACGAGAAGATGCTCAGCACCAACAATGCCAGCGCAACTCCCCCCAACGGACTGCCTATTGGAATCAAAGCTCCTATCAACACCAAACTTCCATAGCCCTACGTCGTTTCAAGCGTGCGTGTGGCTCAACCTTTAACGGCCTTGACGATCTTCTGCGCGGCGTCGTCGAGATCATCGGCGGCGATCACGTTGAGACCGCTCTCGTTGATGATCTTCTTGCCAAGCTCGACATTGGTGCCTTCGAGGCGCACGACCAGCGGCACCTTGAGGCCAACGTCCTGCACGGCCGCGATCACGCCTTCCGCGATCACGTCGCAGCGCATGATGCCGCCGAAGATGTTGACCAGGATGCCCTTCACGTTCGGATCGGAGGTGATGATCTTGAACGCCGCCGTCACCTTCTCCTTGTTGGCGCCACCGCCGACATCGAGGAAGTTCGCCGGCTCCGCACCGTAGAGCTTGATGATGTCCATGGTTGCCATGGCAAGGCCGGCGCCGTTGACCATGCAGCCGATGTCGCCCTCGAGCGCCACATAAGCGAGGTCATACTTGGATGCCTCGATCTCCTTGGCGTCCTCCTCCGTCTCGTCGCGCAGGGCGACGATGTCCGCATGGCGGAACAGCGCGTTGCCGTCGAAGGAGACCTTGGCGTCGAGAACGCGCAGGCGACCGTCCTTCATGACGATCAGCGGGTTCACTTCCAGCAGCGCCATGTCCTTTTCGACAAAGGCCTTGTAGAGGATCGGGAACAGCGTCATGCCGTCGGTGCGCGCCGCACCGGTCAGCTCCAGCGCATCGCAGAGCTTGGCCGCATCGGCTTCCGTCACGCCCGTGTCCGGGTCGATCGGCAGGGTGTGGATCTTCTCCGGTGTCTCCTCGGCCACGGCCTCGATGTCCATGCCGCCCTCGGTCGAGACGACAAAGGCCGGACGGCCGACAGTGCGGTCGACGAGGATGGAAAGATACAGCTCGCTCTCGATGTCGGCGCCGTCCTCGATGTAGAGGCGGTTGACGACCTTGCCGGCATCGCCGGTCTGCGCGGTCACCAGCGTGTTGCCGAGCATGTCGGTCGCGTGCGCCTTGACTTCGTCGATCGAGAAGGCGAGGCGAACACCGCCCTTGGCGTCAGGGCCGAGTTCCTTGAACTTGCCCTTGCCGCGGCCGCCGGCATGGATCTGCGACTTTACCACCCAGAGTGGACCGGGAAGCTGCTTCGCGGCGGTTTCGGCCTCGTCGGCGGAAAAGATTGCGACCCCGTTGGCCACCGGCGCACCGAAGGACTTGAGGACCTCTTTGGCCTGGTATTCGTGGATATTCATGCGTCTATCCCCCGGATAGTTTGAAAGAGGGTTGGCGTCATGCAAAACGGGAGGCCGAAGGGCCTCCCGAAAGCGACGTCAGGCAAGAGCCGGCTGGATCTTCTTGCAGGCCTCGACGAGGCCGTCGACGGAGGCGATGGACTTGTCGAACATCGCCTTCTCGTCACCGTTCATCTCGATCTCGATGACACGCTCGACGCCACCCGCGCCG
The DNA here is from genome assembly GCF_965276915.1 of Stappia sp. Taxonomy (GTDB): domain Bacteria; phylum Pseudomonadota; class Alphaproteobacteria; order Rhizobiales; family Stappiaceae; genus Stappia. Next base: position 1,123,852 of record NZ_OZ255709.1, on the reverse strand, counting down.
ATAACCACCGGAACGCCGACATAGGTGTCGTTGAGACCGTACTGGCCATCCAGATGCGCGGCGCAGGGCAGCACGCGCTTCTTGTCCTTGAGATAGCTCTCGGCCATGGCGATCGCCGAGGAAGCCGGGGCGTAGAACGCCGAACCGGTCTTCAGCAGGCCGACGATCTCGGCACCGCCGTCACGGGTGCGCTGGACGATTTCTTCTAGGCGCTCGGCCGTGCACCAGCCCATCTTGACCAGATCGGGGAGCGGGATGCCGGCAACGGTCGAATAGCGCGTCAGCGGCACCATGGTGTCGCCGTGGCCGCCGAGCACGAAGGCCGTCACGTCCTCGACGGAGACCTTGAATTCCTCGGCCAGGAAGTAGCGGAAGCGGGCGCTGTCGAGAACGCCGGCCATGCCGACCACCTTGTTCGCCGGCAGGCCGGAGAACTTCTGCAGGGCCCAGACCATCGCGTCGAGCGGGTTGGTGATGCAGATGACGAAGGCGTTCGGCGCATGCGCCTTGAGGCCCGCGCCCACCTGCTCCATCACCTTGAGGTTGATCTCAAGCAGGTCGTCGCGGCTCATGCCGGGCTTGCGCGGCACGCCGGCCGTGACGATCACGACATCGGCGCCGGCAATCGCCTCGTAGGAATTGGCGCCCGACAGGTTCGCATCGAAGCCGTCGACGGGCGAGGATTCGGCAAGGTCGAGCGCCTTGCCCTGGGGCGTGCCTTCGGCAATGTCGAAAAGGACGATGTCGCCGAGTTCCTTCAGGCCGGCGAGGTGGGCGAGCGTGCCGCCAATCTGTCCCGCGCCGATCAAAGCGATCTTGTTCCGAGCCATATCCTGTTGCTTCCCTTTACGTAAAATGGAGCATGGACCGTTCCCAACGGTCGCGCATGGCACTAAACCCTTTGGCGCCGGGGTGCAAGCTAATCGAAGGAATAGCCCCTCCCCGGGACGGCCTACGCCTCGTCGCTGAGCCAGTCCTGCGAGCGCATCTCGACAAGGCGCGAGACGGTCCGCTGGAACTCGAACGACTCCGTCCCGCTCGTGGCCACATAGAGGCCTTCCGGCTCTGTTGCGGCGGAAACGATCAGCTTGCTGCGGTTGTTGTAGAGCGTGTCGACGAGGTTGATAAAGCGCTTGGCCGCGTTGCGCTGCGCCAGGTCCATGACAGGCACCTCCTCGACGACGAAGGTGTGATACGACAGGGCAAGCCGCTGATAGTCGGCCGCGCCGAGCGGCTGCTCGCAAAGTTCCGCAAAGGTAAAGCGTGCGACGCCGGCTGCCGTGCGCGATATCGGAATACGCCGCCCCTTGACCTCAAGCTCCTCGGAATGGGGCTGCAGGCCGTGCGTCAGCTTCCGCCACAGGGTCTCGATCCCCTTGTCGGCCTCCGGACCCAGCGGCGAGATATAGAGCGGTGCCCCGGCAAGCTTCTCCAGCCGGTAGTCGGTGCGCGCATCGAGGCAGACGACGTCGACCCGCGTTTTCAGAAGCTCGACGAAGCCGAGGAAATGCCCCCGGTTGAGGCCGTCGCGATAAAGATCGTCCGGATCGACATTCGATGTCGCGACCACGATCACGCCGCGCTCGAAAAGCTTGGTGAACAGCCGGCCGAGGATCATCGCATCGGCGATATCGGTCACCGTGAATTCGTCGAAACACAGCAGCCGCGTCTCGCCGGAAATCTCGGAGGCAACCGGCGGGATCGGGTCGTCGCCGCTCATCTTGCCGTCGCGGATCGCCGCCCGGACCCGGTGGACGCGTTCGTGCACATCGGCCATGAACTCGTGAAAATGGACGCGCCGCTTCTTCTTCGTCACGGCGATGTCGAAGAACAGGTCCATCAGCATGGTCTTGCCGCGGCCGACCTTGCCCCAGACATAGAGCCCCTTGACCGGCTCGCGGCTCGCGCCGCGCTTTCCGAACAGCCAGCCAAGCGCGCTCTTCTTCGAAGCCGGGCCGGTCTCGGCGAGCAGTTCATTCAACCGGTCAAGCGCCGCAACGACCTCGGTCTGCGCCATGTCCCGTTCTATCTCGCCGGCCTCGACGAGGGCGTCGTAGCGGCCCGCAACCGTATGCGCGATCGGGATTGTCCGGACTGACGGCGTCGCACTCATGTCGATGTGACCCTTCGGAGAAACGGGAGACAGCTTGTCCGGACGGCCCGCGATGCGAGGTGCCGGGCCCGGTGCGGCGCTGATAGCGCAAGCCCGGGTCCGCAGGCAACACCATTGGGAGGCGCGCCTTGCGAGCCCGGCAACGACCGGACGCCTGCGGCCGGCGCAGGAGCAGCGCCCGGACCCGTGTCTAGTCCTTTGCCTCTGGCAGAAACTGCGGGTCCACCGGCACCTGCAACCCGGTCGCCAGCCTGTTCGTCTCGCTCGCCATGCCGACGATCGCAAGCAGTTCGCCGAGCTGCTCCTCGCTCATGCCCTTGGCCCTTGCCGCCGCCGTATGCGAGCGAATGCAATATTCGCAGCCATTGACGATCGACACCGCGACGTAGAGCATCTCCTTGGTCAGCGGATCGATCGAGCCAGGGCCCATGACCTCCCTCAGGCTGGACCAGGTGCGCTCCAGGAGCTTCGGATCGTTGGCAAGAACCCGCCAGAAATTGTTGATGAAGTCAGTGTTTCGCGTCGCCCTGATATCGGCGACGACCGCGGCGGAACGCGCCGGCAGCTCGTCATCTGCAAGTATCGGCCAGACCGACATGCCTCCCCTCCCAGTCTCGGGCCGCCCCGGCCGCTCGGCCGTGCGGGCCCTGCGTCGGATTTCCTAGCGGAACACCTGGACAGGCGCACCGGACGTCGTGCGACCGGAGAAGCTTTCCGCGCCGGTCGCATAAAGTTCCGCAACCGTGGTGCCGCTGTTGTCCTTGAGCAGCACCTGCTTGCCCTGCAGGTCCCAGGCGGAGATCGTCTGCATCTGCGGAGACGCGCAACCGCGGGAGTTGGCGCGATAGCCGCCGCTCCAGGTGGTCAGCGTCATGAAGAGCTTGCAATTGTCGGAGCCGGAGGCAAGCGACCATCCGCCGAGCATGTCGCTGCGACCGATTTCGCGCGCGCCGGCAGGCGGAGCGCCGGAGGCACCGGCTGTCGGATCGACACCGGCAACCTGGGTGCCGGTGTCACCAAGCGGCGCGCCGTCGACACCGGTTCCAGGCTGGCCGTAGGCCGGATCAAGGGGTTGCAGCGGCTCCAGCGACTGGCTGGCAACAGGCGCGGTGGGCGTTGCCGGGAGCGGCGCGCTGCGGCTTCCGTACCCAAGGCGCTGACAGCCGGCCAGCGCCACGGTGAGGCAGAGCATGGCTGCCAGGGGTGCGCTATGCTGGGCGGAACGGATCATGTTCTGTCTGTCCTTGCTCGTTCTGGCTTCACACGGTTTCACAGTGCGCGACCCGAGCCGGGCGGGGCATCATCTGCTTGCCATGACACGCAAACCGGCTTCCGGAAGCCAAGTTGGACCGGGCCCGGTGTCCCGGTCGACCTGCCCGCGATGTCATGGCACCAACCGTCATGATTCTTGTCGGTTTTGGTGACCAAATGGTTGACGCGTTTCCAATGGGCAGGCAATTGGGTCCAAATAATGACCCGCGGCCTGCAGGAAATGCCACCCGGGATGCCCCGGATCGCCACGAATCCGCCGCAAGTCGCGCCTAGCAAGGGATCTGGTCTGGGGAGACCCCAAGGAGCGGTGCCTATCCTTCAGGAGCATCGCATGCCTCATTCAAGCGAAAAGCCGCAGACCGGCTACTACCGAAAACTGACATTCGCGGACCAGCCGCTTTTTCGCGACCACCTGTTGCGGCTCGATCCGCAGGCGCGCCGCGCCCGTTTCGCCATGCCGGCGAGCGATGCGTTCCTACGCTGCTATGCCGATACAAGCTTTACGCTGGGAACGATGATTCACGGCTATTTCGTTGACGGGCATCTGCGCGCAGTGGCGGAGCTTCGTTCGTTCAGTGATGGCGAGACGGCCGAGGCCGCGTTTTCCGTCGAAAGCGGCAGCCAGCAGACCGGCGTCGGGACGCGGCTGATGGAACTGACGCTGATCGCGGCGCGCAATCGCGGCTGCCGGCACATCTACATGAATTGCCTGGCAACCAACCGTGCCATGCAGCAGCTGGCACGGAAGTTCACAGCGGATCTCACCTTCGAGATGGGCGACATCATCGGCCGCATCGAGCCGCGCTCGTTCTCGTTTTTCAGCCTTGCCCGCGAGCAGATTGCCGACGCCTTCGGCGTGATCGGCGCCTTCACCGACACCGGCCGTCGTCCGGCGGGACGCTAACCGCCGGCCAGTCAGGCAATGCGGCGAAAGCCGGAATGCCGGAAGCTCTGCTCGTCGATGGCCCGGTTGATCCGGCGGCGGATCTCATGGAAAGCGTCGCGCAGCGCCTCGCGCCCGACCAGCGTCGTTGCGCGCGTGCCAAGGCCCCAGTCGACCAGTCGCGTGTGGGCGGGCCAGGCACGGGTCGTCGCCACCAGGGCCGCCGGTGTAAGCCCGACGACGACATCGGGGACGGGCGCGTGCGGCAGAGTGAAGAGCCGCCAGCTTTTCGGCTGCAGGCCGGTCAGCGGCAGTCCGTGTGCGGCCAGGGTCTTGCCAACACCTTCGGCAAGATCCGGCGCAGGCGAAAGGCCTGCGGAAAAAGCCCGCAGGCCGCGAGAGGGGTCCACGTTGAGATAGGCCTCGGCCATCGGGCTGAGACGCGCGTTGTCGTCGCACAGGAACAGGACATTTACCGACATCGTCACTCCTTGGATCGCGACCGCCGCATGACGCAGGCGATGCAGGATCCGCCCGGCTCCGGTGCGCGACTGGCGCTGGCCGGAGCCTTTGTCCGTGGTGATTTCGAATCGCCCCCCGGCGCAAGCGCAGGTGATACGCGGGCTTCGAAACGGCAATGTGACGAGCCGCCAAACACTTCCGGGCCAAATCGCGGCGATCCCGTGGCAGGAGGAAAGGACCGTTTTCAAGCCTCCGCAAAACTGTCGAAGGCCGCCAGCGCCTCCGCGCCGTAGATCATCGACGGCCCGCCCCCCATGTAGACGGCGACCCCGATCGTCTCCATCACCTCCTCGCGGGTGGCGCCGTATTTCGCCGCGGCCTTCGCGTGATAGGCAAGGCATCCGTCGCACCGTGCGGCAATGCCGATGGCAAGCGCGATGAGTTCCTTGGTTCTGCTGTCAAGCGCGCCGGCGCCAATCGCTGAACGCGCGATGTCCTGAAATCCTTTCGCAACGCCCGGAATACCGGACCGCAACGCGCCCATCCGCCCGTCCGTCTGCTCGATGAAAGCCTGCCAGTCGCTCACGGCCATTTTCGGGGAACTCCGTTCGGTTTTCGACGGGCCGGACGATAGCGAACGCGAGGGTTCGCGCCTTGTTCTGGATCAAGTCTCCTTTCGGCTTGACCCGACAGTCACAACGCCGCAAGGCATGGCCGGAGGTACGGACCCCGTGTCCGCACCAGCACAAGTCCAGTGAGGAACCCGCCGATGCCTTTCGCCCTGTGGTGCGTACTCGCCGCCGCGATCCTGCCAATCCTGTCGGCCTTCCCGGCCAAGCTGACGAAGGAGTTCGACAACGCGAAGCCACGCGATCCGGACTTCTGGAAAGACGGTTTCCGGGCCCGGGCGGCAGCGGCGCAGGCGAACGGTTACGAAGCCTTCCCGCTGTTCGCCGTCGCGGTCGTCACCGGGCTCTGGCAGGGCGGCAATGCTGAGTGGATCGACAACCTCGCCGGGCTCTTCATCGGCGCGCGGGCAATCTTTGTCTTCTGCTACTGGACGGATCGCTCCACCCCGCGTTCGCTCGCCTGGGCCGTCGGTTTCGCGGCAAGCGTGGCGATCTTCACCAGCCCGGTGTGGAGCTGAGCAACGAGGCGACGAGAGGGTTGCACTTATGGCGGCGATGTCGACCTTGTGCGCGGCGGTCTCTCGGTTCACTTCTGAGCAGAAAAGCGAAAGGCGGCACACCGGCCGCCCTTCCAACTCCCGTATCGGCCGGAAACCCGGTCAGTAGCGGCGCTCGACCATCATCTTCTTGATCTCGGCGATCGCCTTGGCCGGGTTGAGCCCCTTCGGGCAGGCCTGGCTGCAGTTCATGATCGTGTGGCAGCGATAGAGGCGGAACGGGTCCTCGAGATTGTCGAGGCGCTCGCCGGTGGCCTCGTCGCGCGAATCGATCAGCCAGCGATAGGCCTGCAGCAGGACGGCCGGGCCGAGATAGCGGTCGCCGTTCCACCAGTAACTCGGGCAGGACGTGGAACAGCAGGCGCACAGGATACACTCGTAGAGACCGTCGAGTTTGGCCCGGTCGTCGTGGCTCTGCCGCCATTCCTTTTCGGGAGCCGGCGTCGTCGTCTGCAGCCAGGGCTCGATCGAGCGGTGCTGGGCATAGAAACGCGTCAGGTCGGGAACCAGGTCCTTGACCACCGGCATGTGCGGCAGAGGGTAGATCTTCACCGGCTTTTCGCCGATCTCTTCCATGCCCCGGGTACAGGCGAGCGTGTTGGTGCCGTCGATATTCATCGCGCACGACCCGCAAATGCCCTCGCGACAGGACCGGCGGAATGTCAGCGTCGGGTCGATCTTGTCCTTGATGTAGATGAGCCCGTCGAGAACCATCGGCCCGCAATCGTCACGGTCGATGAAGTAGGTGTCGACCCGCGGATTGCGGCCGTCATCCGGGTTCCAGCGGTAGATGCGGAACTCGTGCAGGTGATTGGCGCCGGCCGGCTTGTCCCAGACCTTGCCTTCGGCAACCTGGGAATTCTTGGGAAGCGTCAGCTGTACCATATCTCGTCGCTCCGCGTTTCGGCCCGTCCGCAAGGCAGGCCATTCGTTCTGGTTTGCATTCGGCCTTTCAGGCGGCGCGCCCGAAAAGCATGTTGTCCATTGTCTCGCCTTCGACGGCGTAGCCCAGGCCGGCAAGAACGGCGAGGCAGTCCCGCGCCCAGTGCTCCCGGCAATTCGTCTCGAGCAGCACCGCCCGAGGCAACAGGCCGGGATCGCAGTCCTGCAGATAGGGCAGGAGGACGCGATCCTCGAAGCCTTCGACATCGACCTTGAGCACGTCGACACGGCCGATCCCGTGCGCGGCAAGAAGGTTCGCCAGCGGACGCACGGTCACGGTGCGCGGTGACCAGTCCCCGGCCCACTCGCCTGTTGTCAGATCCTCGACCAGCGTCGCGAAACCGCAATTCGTCGGCTCGCTCCACAGCTGCATCGTTCCGGGAGCCTCGCCGACGGCAACGGTCGCAACGACGATCTCGTCGAGACGATTGGCTGCGACGTTGAACGCCAGCCGCCCCGCAGTCTCCGGATTGGCCTCGACCGCCAGCACCTGCGCACCCCGCCGTGCCGCCTGGAGCGCATAGCTGCCGATATTGGCCCCGATGTCGACAAAGACCGTCCCCTTGACCAGATGACGCGCGAGCATGTCGTGCTCGGCGCGCTCCGGCAGGCGCCGCCTGGCCATGATCTTTCGGTCGTCATAGTTCGAGCCGGGATAGAGACGAAAGCGAAGCCCGTCCGCTTCCGTGTCATAGGGGCCCGCCCAGATCCGCGACACCAGCGTACGCACGCGTTTTCGCAAACCCGCAGCCATCTCGTGGCGGTCGGCAAGCGCCCAGGCAAACCTGGCCAGACCCTCGGCACCATAGGTGCCGAAGGGCGAGGTCGTGTCGATCGCGATGCCTGTCGCCGTCATGTGCCCAACGGGTTCCTGCTCTCTGTCGCGGCCCTGCCTCAGTAGACGCGCGCCTTCGGCGCGATCTTCTTCGGGTCGATGCCGCCTTCCTCGAAGGTCGTCAGCGGCTCGGTGACGACCGGGCGATAGTCCAGCGTCGTCGTTCCGTCCTCGGCGACCCAGGCAAGCGTGTGCTTGCGCCAGTTGTCGTCGTCGCGCCCGCCCAGCGGACCGTCCTTGAAGTCCTCGCGCGCATGCGCCCCGCGGCTCTCCTTGCGCGCCTCGGCGCCGTAAACCGTGGTGATGGCATTGGCCATCAGGTTTTCAAGCTCCAGCGTCTCGACAAGGTCGGAGTTCCAGATCATCGAGCGGTCGCTCACCTTGAGATCGGCAAGCTCGCCCCAGATCGCGGAAATGCGCTGGCAGCCCTGCTCCAGGCTCTCCTGGGTCCGGAACACGGCGGCATCCTCCTGCATGGCGCGCTGCATCTTCTCGCGCAGCTGCGCCGTCGGCGTGGAGCCGTCGGCATGACGGAGCCTGTCGAAGCGCGCCATGACCTTCTCGCAGCTCGCCTCGTTCGGCGTCGGCACGGCCGACTTGCGGTCGACGACCTCGCCCGCCCTGATCGCGGCGGCACGGCCGAAGACGACAAGATCGATCAGCGAGTTGGATCCGAGACGGTTGGCGCCGTGCACCGAAGCACAGCCCGCCTCGCCGACGGCCATCAGGCCCGGCTGGATGGCGCTCGGATCGTCCTTGGTCGGATTGAGCACCTCGCCCCAGTAGTTGGTCGGCACGCCGCCCATGTTGTAGTGGACCGTCGGCAGGACCGGGATCGGCTCCTTGGTCACGTCGACGCCGGCGAAGATCTTCGCCGATTCCGAGATGCCCGGCAGGCGCTCCGCGAGAATGCCCGGATCCAGGTGGTCGAGATGCAGGAAGATGTGATCCTTGTTCTTGCCGACACCCCGGCCGTCACGGATCTCCATCGTCATGCAGCGCGAGACCACGTCGCGAGAGGCGAGGTCCTTGGCCGAGGGTGCATAACGCTCCATGAAGCGCTCGCCCTCGGAATTGACCAGATAGCCGCCCTCGCCGCGTGCGCCCTCGGTGATGAGGCAACCGGCGCCGTAGATGCCGGTCGGATGGAACTGGACGAACTCCATGTCCTGAAGCGGCAGGCCGGCACGCGCAACCATGCCGCCGCCATCGCCGGTGCAGGTATGGGCGGAGGTCGCCGAGAAATAGGCGCGGCCGTAACCGCCGGTCGCCAGGACGACCATCTTGGCGGAGAAACGGTGGATGGTTCCGTCATCGAGGTTCCAGGCGATGACGCCCTGACAGACGCCGTCCTCGGACATGATCAGGTCGAGGGCGAAATACTCGATGAAGAACTCGGCATTGTGCCGGAGCGACTGGCCGTAGAGCGTGTGCAGGATGGCGTGGCCGGTACGGTCCGCGGCAGCACAGGTGCGCTGCACCGGAGGACCGTCGCCGTAATTCTGCATGTGACCGCCGAAGGGACGCTGGTAGATGCGGCCGTCCTCGGTGCGCGAGAAGGGCACGCCGTAGTGCTCGAGCTCGTAGACAGCCTTGGGCGCCTCCCGCGCGAGATATTCCATCGCGTCGGTGTCGCCGAGCCAGTCGGAGCCCTTGACGGTGTCGTACATGTGCCACTGCCAGCAGTCGGGCGTCATGTTCTGCAGGCTTGCGGCGATGCCGCCCTGCGCCGCCACCGTATGCGAACGGGTCGGGAAGACCTTGGAGATGCAGGCGGTCTTCAGACCCTGCTCGGCCATGCCGAGCGTCGCCCGAAGGCCCGCGCCGCCGGCCCCCACGACCACCACGTCATAGCGGTGATCGACAAAGGAATAGGCTTGTCCTGCCATGTTTTCAGCCTCCGAAGCTGATCTTGAGAACGGCAAAGACCGACGCAAGGCCGACGAATACCGAGAAGAAGGTGTTGCCCATCAACGCCAGCAGCTTCAGCGCCTCGCCGTGAAGGTAATCCTCGATGATCACCTGCATGCCGAGCTTCATGTGATAGATGCCCGACAGGATCACCAGCAGCAGCAGGATCGCGACCAGCGGATTGCCGAGCGCGGAGGTCACCGAGGCGTGGTCCCCGCCCTGCAGGGCGACGACGAGAATCACGAAGAAGGAGATCAGGAAGACGTTGGCGACGGCCGTGACGCGCTGGCGCCAGAAATGGGTGGTGCCGTCCTTTGCCGAGCCGAGACCGCGAACGCGGGAAAGCGGGGTACGCATGTCAGTCATGGTTGTGCCTCCCTCAGCGTACGGCATAGCCGACGATCCAAAGCAGGATCGTCAGGATGACGGAACCGATGATCGTCGCACGGGCAAGCCATTCGCGCGCCTCCGTTCCGAAGCCGTGGCCCATGTCCCAGATGAAATGCCGCATGCCGCCAAGCATGTGATGAACCAGCGCCCAGGTGAAGCCGAACAGCACGAGGCGCCCGAGGATCGACCCGTAGAGCTCGTTGACGAACTCGAAATAATCGGGACCGGCCGCCGCGGCGACAAGCCACCAGGCGAGAAGGATCGTGCCGAAATACAGCGCCGCACCGGTGATGCGGTGCAGGATCGACATGACCATTGTGAGGATGGGTTTGTAGATCTGGAGATGCGGCGAAAGGGGCCGGCTGTTTTTCATCCCGACATCCGACATGGACTGTTCTCCCGTCTCCCCAATCGGCTTACGCTTACGTAAACGTTAGCTAAATCAGGGCCTTGTGTACCCGCCTTCTAAACCCATCGGGCGGGAACGTCAAAATATCCTATCGGAGAAGCCGGTGGAGTCTTTTCACCGCTGCCGCAGGCCGGGCAGACGGAGAAAGCCAGGCCAAGCCTTACCTATAGGTAAGTCGCTTGTTGAGATGCACCATCATGACGGTGGCGAAAATGGGCGTCAGCAGGTTCAGGAGCGGCACGGCGAGAAAACCGGCAATGACCAGGCCTCCCATGAACACGGTTCCCGAGTGGGCGCGGCGCAACGCCCTGGCCTCTTCCGGGGACCGGAACCGCATTGCGGCGAACTCGAAGAATTCGCGGCCCAGCAGATAGCCGTTGACGACGAAGAACGCGATCAGGTTGACACCTGGAACGAGAAGCAGCAGCAGCGCCAGCAGGTTGCCGGCAATCACGATCCCGGCGAACTTGATCGCCTGCGGCAAGGCCTTCGACAATGGCATCGCGCGCCCGGGCGAATCGGCGGGATAGTCGCCCTTCTCCACCACGTCGGCGATCTCGTCCTGCAGGATGCCGGCGATGATGGCCGTGACCGGCGCGACCAGAAATCCGAGCAGGAAGATTGCGCCGATGCCCGTCAACAGGGAAAGCGCCGTTTCCAGCCAAGGATATGGCAGGGTGACCAGCGTCGCCACCGCACCGTTCAGTGCCGCCCACACCAGAACCAGCAGCACCAGCGTGTAGCCGAGCGTTTTCCAGAAGATCGCCCTGAGAGGAGGCTCGAAGATCTGGGAAAGGGCACGCAATGCAGCTGAAATCATGGTGCGATTCGGTCCTGACGATAGAGGTGACAGCGTTCACGTAGGTGGCGGACCGGCACTCCGCAAGACGGCAGGCCGGGACAGGGCCGCGCCGGACCTTTCAACAGTCGGCAATCGAACGCCAGTCGAGCCCGCCGGCGTTGCAATCAGCGAGCGCTGCGCGGGGAAACGCGAAAAAGCATCCGCCGCCGCCCGGCGGTTGGTCGTGACGACGATCGATCGCCAACCCGCCAACATGGCACTTGAGCAGAGTGCCGACACCGCCATGTCCGACGAAGAGCACCGTCTCATCCGCCGGAATCCTGTCCAGATGGGCAAGGACCCGCCCACATATCCGCGTCTGGGCGGCGCGCGCCGTCTCCCAGCCGCGCACGCTCTCGTCGGGAGAGGCGAAGAAGCGATCGGCAACGCTCTCGAACTCCGGCGGAGGCAGGAACCCGGTCGCGGAGCGGTCGTTCTCGTGCATCAGTTCGTCAACAATGATCGTCAGGCCGAGATGACCGGCCAGAATCTCCGCTGTCTGGCGCGCCTTGCGCTCCGCACTGGAGACGACATGGCGCACCCTGGAGAAGTCCGGAAGAACCGCGCCGGCCCGGGCGCGCCGGAAACCGGCCTCGGACAGTCCCCAGTCCGGCACCGGCACGGCCGGATCGATCTCGACCTGCGGATGGGTGAGATAGATGCAGTCGCCGCGGGGAGGAATCATGCGGAAACGTCCGTGCGCTCCGCCCAGTTGCGAATCAGCCAATGCGCGATGGAAAGCGGCGGCGGCACCTTCAGCCCTTGCGGATGACGGTCCTCGAGCATTGCCAGTACCTCCTCGCGCGGGAACCAGCGACAGGCCTCCAGTTCGCTTTCGTCCATGGTGACGTCCCGGCTTGTCGCGACCCCGTGACAGCCGATCATCAGCGAGGCAGGAAACGGCCAGGGCTGGCTCGCGTGATAGTCCACCCGGCCAACGCGAATGCCCGCCTCTTCGAAGACTTCCCGGCGGACGGCCTCCTCGATCGTCTCGCCCGGCTCGATGAAGCCGGCGAGCGTGGAGAACACCCCCTCGGCAAGACGGGGCGGGCGTCCCATCAGGCAGTCGTCTCCATCGGCCACCAGCATGATGGCCACCGGGTCCGTACGCGGAAAATGCAGGCCGCCACAGGAGGGGCAATCACGCCTGTAGCCCCCTTGCTTCATGACGCTTTCGGCCCCGCAGCGCGAGCAGTGGCGGTGTGTCGCATGCCAGTGAAGAAGCGCGCTCGCCTGCGCCAGAATGCCGAGATGCCCGGGCGCCAGAGCATCCTGCAGCGCAAGCGAGCGGATATCGATCAGCTTCAGGCCGGCAGGTGCCGCGGCCTCGACCTCCTCGGCGCTCGCATCCAGCGGCACGGCAAAGACCGGCGCACCCTCGCCATCGAAGCCGAGCAGAACGACCTCGCCCTCGCGCGGCGAGAAACCTGCTCCGGTATCGCGGCCGTGCAGAATGGAGAGAGGATGCTCGGCAATCCCGACAAGCGGGCGCCCCTCGCACAGAAAGACGAAGCGTGCCGCGGCGCCCTGCAGATGCGCGGCGAACCAGCGGTCATCGCCGCGATGCTCCGAGAGGCGGTCGAGGGGGTTGCCGTGATAGGCAAAGCCAAGGGCATGCGGGTCGGTCATGTAGGGCTTTCCGGGAGGATTGTGCAAAGGAGGGGGATGCAATCTTGGTGCCTGAGGGGCTATCGGTCCGCAAGGCGGGTCATCGGACCGCCCCGGAGAAAGCGGCCGCCAACCGCTCGACCAGCTCCTGCTGCCCGGTCTCGGGGCGGGCAACCGCCTGGCCCACACCCCAGACGGGTCCGGGCCAGGCCGGATCGTCTTTCCGGCGGGCGATCACGTGGACATGCAGCTGGGGCACCATGTTGCCCAGCGCTGCGACGTTGAGCTTGTCGCAGCCCGTTTCCGTCTTCAGCACGCGGCTTGCAATGGCAATCTCCTGCATCAGGCGCAACTGGTCCGCCTCGTCCAGATCGACGATCTCGATGAGACCGGCCTGGCGCGGAACCAGCAGCAGCCAGTCGAAGCGACCGTCCCGCATCAGCCGGACCGTGCAGAGCGGAAGGTCACAGACGGGAACGCTGTCGCCGACAAGGCGCGGGTCTGGCTGAAAGGCACTCATGACACCCCCTGACGGTCGATTGGCCCGGACGGCCATGCGGCAAAACCTGGAACAACGGTCTGGTCTTGCGCACTATAGCCACCGCGAACGGCGGCGCCAGCCCGGAACTGACAGCGCTTTTCCCGTTGACGGCGCCGGCGGCCCATTGCATGCGAAAGACGGAACCCGATCATTGATCAACCAATGATCCGGCTGTTCGGGGGGAGATGACGATGCTGGCCGACGCAAAAACCTACGAGGAGCTTGTCGCCCGTTTCGAGTGGAACGTGCCGGAGCGCTACAATATCGGCGTCGACATCTGCGACAAGTGGGCGGACACCGACCCGGAGCGGATCGCGCTTGTCTGCATCGGCGAGGACGGCGCCCGCGAGGAGGTCACCTTCGCCGATCTCAAGGCGCTGTCGAACCGGATCGCCAATCTTTTCCAACGCGACGGCGTCAGGCGCGGCGACCGCGTGGCGGTGCTGCTTCCGCAGGCGAAGGAGACAGCAGCAGCGCATATCGCGGCGCTGAAGCTCGGCGCCGTCACCATTCCCCTTTTCATGCTGTTCGGCGAGGAGGCCCTCGCCTACCGGCTCGGCAATTCCGGCGCGAAGGCGGTGGTCACCAACAGGGCCGGGGCGGCCAAGCTTGCGGGGATCCGCGACGACCTGCCGGAGCTCTCAATGGTCTACCGGATCGACGGCAGCGACGCCTCGACCGTCGACCTGCACGCCGAGGCGGCCACACTGCCGGCGGAGTTCACGCCGGCCGAGACCCGCGCCGACGATCCGGCGATCATCATCTACACGTCGGGAACCACCGGCCAGCCGAAAGGCGCGCTGCATGCCCACCGGGTGCTGCTCGGCCACCTGCCCGGCGTCGAAATGAGCCACGACCTGTTTCCCCGCCCCGGAGACCGGATCTGGACGCCGGCCGACTGGGCCTGGATCGGCGGTCTTCTCGACGTGCTGATGCCCGCGCTCCATCACGGCGTCACGGTCGTTGCCTGCCGCTTCGCGAAATTCACGGCGGACGCCGCGTTCCGGCTGATCTCGGAGGAAGGCGTGCGCAATGCCTTCCTTCCGCCGACCGCCTTGAAAATGATGAGGGCCGCCGGCGATCCGCCGGCAGACCTCGATCTGCGGATGCGCACCATCGCCAGCGGCGGCGAAACGCTGGGCAGCGAGCTTGTCGAGTGGGGACGCCGCGTCTTCGGCGTCACCATCAACGAGTTCTACGGTCAGACCGAGTGCAACATGATCGTGTCCTCCTGCGCGGCGCTGATGCCGGCGCGGCCGGGCATCATGGGACGTGCCGCTCCCGGACATGAGGTCGCCGTCGTCGACGCGCACGGCACCCCTGTGCCGGACGGAACCCAGGGCAACATCAGCGTGCGGCGCGGCGACCCGGTCATGTTCCTGGGCTACTGGAACAACCGCGAGGCAACGGAAGCGAAATTCGCCGGCGACTACCTTCTGACCGGCGACATGGGCGTGAGGGACGCGGAAGGCTGGTTGCGCTTCGTGGGCCGCGACGACGATGTCATCACCTCGTCAGGATACCGCATCGGTCCAGGCGAGATCGAGGACTGCCTGATCGGCCACGAGGCCGTCGCCATGGCCGGCGTGATCGGCAAGCCGGATGCGACCCGCACCGAGATCGTCAAGGCCTATGTGGTGCTGGCGGAAGGACACGCGGCGTCGGCTGCCCTGGCAAGGGAACTGCAGGAATTCGTCAAGTCGCGGCTCGCCGCGCACGAGTACCCGCGCGAGATCGCCTTTGTCGACAGCCTGCCGATGACGACGACCGGCAAGATCATTCGCAGGGAGTTGCGGGCCCGCGCCGCCGCGGAGCCCGGACAGGGGGCTGGTGCCTGAGCCGGATTTTCAGGATTTCTCCTTGCATCCGGCCATGAAAATCACGATATAGGGCTCGGGAGGTTGGTGGTGGACGAGCCACTCGCCAACCGGGTCAGGTCCGGAAGGAAGCAGCCCCAACGAGTCGCGGCACGGGTCACCGTGCCAGCCTCCCACCCTTTTCTTCGAAGATCAGTCTGACCCGCGCGCGCCTATTCCGGCGGCGGCGGCGAAAGCTGTGAGCCGGCCGGGACCGGAGGCGGGGAAATCGTCGCCGCCATGCGGAATAGGCCTCAACAATGCCGGCCCGCACCGCTAAGCTTGACGCCATGGATGGTTCCACACCCAATTCACCGGACGGCACCGGCGGAAGCACGCGCGACCCCGGCTATCGGGTTCTTGCGCGCAAGTACCGGCCGAGAAGCTTCGAGGACCTCGTCGGCCAGGAGCCGATGGTCCAGACCCTGCGCAACGCGTTCGAGACAGGCAGGATCGCCCAAGCCTGGATGCTGACCGGCGTTCGCGGCGTCGGCAAGACAACGACGGCACGCATCCTCGCCCGCGGGCTCAACTACGAGATCCCCGGCGAGATCGACCGGCCGACCGTCAATCTCGACCGCCCCGGCGTTCACTGCGAGGCGATCATGGACGGGCGTCATGTCGACGTCATCGAGATGGACGCCGCCTCGCATACCGGTATCGACGATATCCGCGAGATCACCGAGGCGGCGCGCTACCGCCCTGCCTCGGCCCGCTTCAAGGTCTACATCATCGACGAAGTGCACATGCTGTCCAAGTCGGCCTTCAACGGCCTTCTGAAGACGCTCGAGGAGCCGCCCGAGCATGTGAAATTCATCTTTGCGACGACCGAAATCCGCAAGGTTCCGGTCACGGTGCTGTCGCGCTGCCAGCGTTTCGACCTGCGCCGGATCGACGCCGACAAGCTGGTCGGCCTGCTGCGCCGGATTTCCGCCGCCGAAGGCATCCCGGTCGAGGACGAGGCACTGGCGCTCGTCGCCCGTGCCGGCGAAGGCTCGGCGCGCGATTCGCTCTCCCTCCTCGACCAGGCCATTGCCCATGGCAGCGTCGCCGCCCCCGGCGCGGCCGAGGGGATCACGGCGGATACCGTTCGCGGCATGCTCGGCCTCGCCGACAGGGCCCGCGTCATCGACCTGTTCGAACAGCTCATGCGGGGCGATGCCGGCGCGGCGATGGCAGAGTTCCGGACCCAGTACGATGTCGGCGCGGATCCAGTCGTCGTGCTTTCGGACCTCGCCGAGTTCACCCATCTGGTGACCCGCCTGAAAATCGTGCCCGACGCCGGCAATGACGCCTCGGTGACAGAGACCGAAAGGCTGCGCGGGCGCGAGCTCGCCGCCCGCCTGTCGCTGCGTCTTCTGTCGCGAACCTGGCAGATCCTGCTGAAGGGCATCGAAGAGGTCCAGGCCGCTCCAAAGCCGCACCTGGCCGCCGACATGGTTCTGGTGCGTCTCGCCTATGCCGCGGACCTGCCCGATCCGGAGGAAGCGCTGAAGCTGCTGCGCGCCGGCCAGGGCGAGGCCCTTGCCTCGGCGCTGCCGGCACAAACACCCCCGACCGGCGGGACAGTGGCAAGCGCGCCCCCTCCCCCTCCACAGCAAGTCGCGGTCGAACCCTCCGTTGCCGCTCCGCCTTCCGTCTCTTCCGGCGGCACTGCCACCTCGGCCGGCGCTCCGCCACGCCTGCAAGCGCTGTCGGGAGGTGCCGCCCTGGCTGCGCGCCGCTCCGAGACCGAGCCGCGCCATCAGGCGCAGTTCGCACCCCGGCCGCAAGCCGAGGAACCGGCCCATGACGGCCCGATGTCGCTTGCCGACTGCGCCGCCCTCGCCGCGGAAAAGCGCGACATTCGCCTGAAGGTCGAGATCGAGCGGCAGATGCGGCTGGTGCGCTTCGAACCGGGCCGGATCGAGATCCAGCCGGTAAGGGACGCCGATCCCGACCTTGCCGGGCGTCTCGGCCGCAAGCTGAGCGAATGGACAGGCCGGCGCTGGATCGTCACCGTGTCGAGAACGGAAGGGCGCCCGACGCTTCACGAGGAGCGCGAGGAGACGCAGCGCCAACTCATCTCCGACGCCAAAGCGGAGCCCGCGGTCGCCGCCCTTCTCGCCACCTTCCCGGGGGCCAAGGTTGTCGACGTGCGCGTCAGCACTGCGGAAGACACGCCCCTTGACATGGCCCCGGTCGAAGACGACACCGATCCCGATATCTGAAGCGGGCGCCGGATCGGAGAACACCGCCGGCAGCCCCTATTTTCCGACCGCACGGGCCGTTGAGGGTCGGGCGCGCCAAGGAGACCACGATGGACATTATGAAGATGATGAAGCAGGCGAAACAGATGCAGGAGCAGATGGGCTCCCTGCAGGAGGAGATCGCCTCCCTCACCGTCGACGGCGCGGCGGCCGGCGGCATGGTCACCGTCACCCTGTCCGGCAAGGGAGAGCTCAAGGGGATCCGCATCGACCCCTCGCTCGCCAAGGCCGACGAGGTCGACATCCTGGAAGACCTCATCCTTGCGGCCCATCAGGACGCCAAGGCGAAGGCCGAGGCGATGCTGCAGGAAAAGACCCAGGAAATGATGGGCGGCCTCGGCCTCCCCGCCGGTTTCAAGCTGCCGTTCTGATCCGATGAACAATCGCGCGGTGGCCGGACCCGAGGTCGAACGGCTGATCCAGCTGCTCGCCAAGCTGCCGGGGCTGGGTCCCCGTTCGGCCCGGCGCGCGGCGCTCCATCTGATCAAGAAGAAGGATCAGTTGCTGATCCCGCTCGCCCAGGCCATGGGCGTGGCGGTGGAGCATGTCACCGTATGCTCCACCTGCGGCACGGTCGACACCAGCGACCCTTGCACGATCTGCGCCGACACGCGCCGCGACGGCGCCACGGTGGTGGTCGTCGAGGATGTCGCCGACCTGTGGGCGCTGGAGCGGGCCGGAGCCCTCAACTGCCGCTACCATGTGCTTGGCGGGACGCTTTCGCCGCTTGACGGCATCGGGCCGGACGACCTGACCATCGACAAGCTGGTCGCGCGGGTGGCCGAAGGCGAAGTCACCGAGATCGTGCTTGCCGTCAACGCAACGGTCGAGGGGCAGACGACGGCCCACTACATCACCGACCGCTTGCGCGGGTTCGACGTCAAGGTGACGCGCCTCGCCCACGGCGTGCCGGTCGGCGGCGAGCTCGACTATCTCGACGAGGGAACGCTCGCCCAGGCGCTGAAAGCCCGCACCGCGTTCTGAGCTTCGGCCAGTCAACAAGCGCGGGCAAATGAAACACGGCACCGGGCGTGCTAGGCTCGCCGGTGCAAGGCAAACCGCACCGGATCATCATGCAACGCGCCCTGACCGTCATCTTCCGTCTGTCTCTCATCGCCGCATTGCTCGCTCTCCCGAGCTTGCCGGCTGCGGCCCAGCAAGGCCTCCAGGCGAAATTTTCAAGCTTCCTGGAGACCCGCATCGTGCCGGCCGCGCGCGAGGCGGGTGTTTCAGCTTCCGTGATCGCACGCGAACTCAAGGGCCTTTCGCCGGACACCTCGCTTCCCGGCCTCGGCGACCCGGACGGGCCGGAGCGCCCGCCTTCCGTCAACTACCAGTCGGAGTTTCGCGCGCCGGGAGGCTATTTCCGCGACAGCCAGTTCAACGCGCTGGTCAATCGCGGATGGGCGCTTGCCCGCACCCACCAGGACACACTGGCCCGGATCGAACGAAAATACGGCGTGCCCTCGCGCATCCTGCTCGCCATCTGGGCAAGGGAATCCGGCTATGGCGGCGCGCGCATTCCCCATGACGCGCTGAGAACACTGGCAACCCGCGCCTTCATGGGCGACCGGCGCGACTTTTTCGCAAAGGAAACCGTCGCGGCGCTGCAGATCCTGGCGGACGGGCACATCTCCCGCACCGAGATGAAAAGTTCCTGGGGCGGGGCCCTCGGTCAGCCGCAGTTCCTGCCCTCCAGCTTCCTGCGGCTCGCTGTCGATTTCGACGGCGACGGCAAGCGTGACATCTGGCGGTCGGTGCCCGATACGCTCGCCTCCATCGCCAACTACCTTGCCTGGTATGGCTGGGTGAAGGGGCGCGACTGGGGCTATGAGGCGGTCATCCCGGCCTCCGTCTCCTGTTCGCGCGAGGGGCCGGACCGCGGCCAGCCGATTTTGGCCTGGGTGGCGGAGGGCGTCACGCGCGTGAAGGACCGCCCCTTCCCCCCGCATGAGTTGCCGCAGCCCGGCTTCCTCCTGATGCCGGCAGGACGCAACGGCCCGGCCTTCATCGCCACCGACAATTTCTATGTGCTCAAGGCCTATAACGAATCGGACGTCTACGCGCTCTTCGTCGGTCATCTCGCCGATCGCTACGGCAGCAATTCAGGCTTCGTGCAGGGCTGGAAGGACGTAAAGACGCGCTCGCGCGGCGCCGTCCGCAAGCTGCAACTGACACTTGAAGGAAAGGGCCACGATGTCGGCGGCGCCGACGGGCTGATCGGCTTCAAGACCCGCCGCACCCTCGGGTTCGAGCAGGAAAAAGCGGGCCGGCGCGCCACCTGCTGGCTGGAGTGAGGCCTACTCGCTGACCACGCCCGTATCCGCCGTCTCCAGATGGAAGGCGGCGGCCATCAGCGCCTTCGTGTAGTCGGTTCTCGGCGCGTCGAAGATATCGGCCGCGGCACCTGCCTCCACCACCTTGCCGGCACGCATGACGACCACCTCGTTGGCGAGCGCCCGGACAACCTTCAAGTCATGCGAGATGAAGAGGTAGGCGAGGCCGTGGCGCTTCTGCAGGTCGCGCAGGAGGTCGACCACCTGCGCCTGCACGCTCATGTCGAGTGCCGAGGTGGGCTCGTCGAGCATGACGAATTTCGGCTGCAGCACCATGGCACGGGCAATCGAAATGCGCTGGCGCTGGCCGCCGGAGAACTCGTGCGGATAGCGGAAGCGGGTGTTCTCGTCGAGGCCGACCTCGACAAGGGCCGCGGCCACCTTGGCGTCGCGCTCGTCCGCCGAGATCCCCGGGAAGTGGACCGCCAGCCCCTCGCCGACAATATCGGCCACCGACATGCGCGGGGAAAGCGAGCCGAACGGGTCCTGGAACACCACCTGCATGTCGCGGCGAAGCGGACGCATGTCCTTCCAGGACAGGGTGTCGATGTCTCGCGTGCCGAAACGGATCTTGCCCGTGGAGGAGATCATCCGAAGCAGGGCGAGGCCGAGCGTCGTCTTGCCGGATCCGCTCTCGCCGACAATGCCGAGCGTCTGGCCCTCGCGCACGGTGACGTCAATGCCGTCGACCGCCTTGATGTGGTCGACGGTCCGCCGCAGGAAGCCCCGCCTGACCGGAAACCAGACCTTGACGTCCTTCGCCTCGACAACGATCGGGCGCCGGTCGTCGGTCACGGGCGGCTTGCCCTTCGGTTCGGCCTCGATCAGGTGACGCGTGTAATCGTGCTGCGGGTTCTCGAAGACCTGCGCGACATCTCCGCTCTCGACGATCTTGCCCCCGGTCATCACACAGACGCGGTCGGCCACCTTGCGAACGATGCCGAGGTCATGGGTGATGAACAGCATCGCCATGCCGGTGTCGCGCTGCAGGTCCTTCAGCAGCTTCAGGATCTGAGCCTGGACGGTGACGTCGAGCGCGGTGGTCGGCTCGTCGGCGATAAGAAGGTCCGGCTCGTTGGCAAGAGCCATCGCGATCATGACGCGCTGGCGCTGGCCGCCGGAGAGCTGATGAGGATAGCTCTGCAGACGGCTTTCCGGATCGCGGATGCCGACCTGATCAAGCAGTTGCACCACGCGCTTGCGCGCCGCCGTCTCGCCCATCCCCCGGTGCAGCTTCAGCACCTCGGCCACCTGCTTTTCCACCGTGTGCAGCGGGTTGAGCGAGGTCATCGGCTCCTGGAAGATCATCGAGATCTCGTTGCCGCGGATGCGTCTCAGCGCGACCTCCCCGGCCTTGAGCACGTCCTCGCCCTTGAACAGGATTTCGCCGGTCGGATGCGAGGCCGCCGGATAAGGCAGCAGCCGCACGGCCGACAGTGCCGAGACGGACTTGCCCGACCCGCTCTCGCCGACCAGCGCGACGGTCTCGCCGGGCGCGATATCGAAGGAGACGCGGTCGACCGCGGTCTGGGTGACGCCGTTCTGGGTGAAGGCGACGGAGAGGTCGCGGACGGAAAGAAGCGACTTTTCGACCATCATTGGCGTTGTTCCAGAATTGCCTGAAGATTTTCAACGGTTGGCGAAACGAGGCGCAACGGAGGAGCAGAGCGCCTCCATCCCCATCTCGAATGAGTCAAGCTGATTTCCCTTGGAAGCTTTTCGTCTGCAGTCACGACATGGGTGCATTCAAGACCCACCGCAGTCGACAAGTGGATAGCGTCCGGCAGCTTCACGGTTGGGTATTGATTGCGCAGAACAGCAGCAAACCACAAGACGTCTCGGGTAACAGCTCCCACATCCAACCAGGTATTTTGCGAATCGATCCAGTGATCGTAGAGCTTTATAAGATCCTCGTTGCCATCCCGGTAGGGCCGAACCAGCAATTCAGCCAATGTAAGATCACTGGTGGCAAGAAATTTCTCCGTTTCCTCCTTCTGGGAAACGACGATATCGAGCACCCGATTCCTCCGTGGATCTTCTTCGCCCTCGCCAAGTAAAATGAATATATTCGTATCGAGATACAATTTTCGAATGGGTTCCATCAGTCGTCCCACTCGTTGCGCAGATCTCTCACGCGCTCTGTCGCCGCCTCCAGCGAAACAGGGTTCTTAAGGTTACGCCTCGCGCGTTCGAGATCAGCCTTCAAGGTATCGATGGTCGACGACGCGCGCACGCCATCTTCCGTCTCTATCGTGATGTTCACAAAGCTTCCAGACGGCAGACCGGACCGCAGATCCACTGGCAGGTTCGCTGCCGGATAGTGCTTTTTGATGATCCTGTTCATGACCGGATATCCACTGGTTTTGACCAGACTATCACGCGAAGCTCTTGCGCGGATCGAAGGCGTCGCGCACCGCCTCGCCGATGAAGATCAGCAGGCTCAGCATGGTCGAGATGACGATGAAGCCGGTGATCCCGAGCCAGGGGGCCTGGAGGTTGTTCTTGCCCTGCGCCAGAAGCTCGCCAAGCGAGGCGGAGCCCGGCGGCAGGCCGAAGCCGAGGAAGTCGAGCGCGGTCAGTGTCGAGATCGAGCCGTTGAGGATGAAGGGCATGAAGGTCAGCGTCGCCACCATCGCGTTGGGCAGCAGGTGGCGCCACATGATCGTGGCATTGCCAACGCCAAGCGCGCGCGCCGCCGTCACATATTCGAAGTTCCGGGCGCGCAGGAACTCGGCCCGCACCACCCCGACCAGCGCCACCCAGGAGAAGGCGAGCAGGATCGTGAACAGGGTCCAGAAGCCGGGTATCAGTACGGAAGAAACGATCAGGATCAGATAGAGGGTGGGAATCGCCGTCCAGATCTCGATGAAACGCTGGAACAGAAGATCGGTCCAGCCGCCATAATAGCCCTGCACCGCACCGGCGCCGATGCCGATCACCGAGGAGGCGACGGTCAGCGCCAGCCCGAACAGGACCGAGATCCGGAACCCGTAGACGAGGCGCGCGACGACGTCCCGGCCCTGGTCGTCGGTGCCCAGCCAGTTCCAGTTGCCCAGCGTGCAGTTCGGATCATCGGCACCGAGCGGGTAGCGGCTGCAGCGCTCCTGCTTTTCAAGCAGCCAGGAGGGCGGAGCCGGGGCCGGCACCGGGATCTCGTTGTTCACAGTGCGATACGAGTAGCGGACCAGCGGCCAGAGCATCCAGCCATTGGTGTTGATCTCTTCCTGGATATAAGGGTCGCGGTAATCCGTCACGGCAAGGAAGCCGCCGAACTTTTCCTCCGGATAGTCGACCAGGATCGGCGCCAGCACCTCTCCCTTGTAGACAACGACAATTGGCTTGTCGTTGACGAGAAGTTCGGCAAGCAGCGACAGCACGAACAGCACCATGAAGATCCACAGCGACCAGTAGCCGCGGCGGTTGGCCTTGAAATTGATCAGGCGGCGGCGATTGATCGGCGACAGGAAACCGGTCGGCCGGTCCACCCGCGCGCTCGTGCCCGCCCCTGCGGCAACGCTTCCCGGCCCGTTCATCGGGTGATCCGCCATCTCAGACCTCCCGGCTTTCGAAGTCGATGCGCGGATCGATCCAGGTATAGGTGAGATCGGAAATCAGGTTCACCAGCAGGCCCATGAGCGAGAAGATATAGAGCGTGGCGAAGACCACGGCATAGTCCCGGTTGATCACCGCCTCGAAGCCGAGCAGGCCGAGACCGTCGAGCGAGAAAATCGTCTCGATCAGCAGCGATCCGGCGAAGAAGGACGAGATGAACGCCCCCGGGAACCCGGCAATCACGATCAGCATGGCGTTGCGGAAAACGTGGCCGTAGAGCACCTGCCGCTCGTTCAGCCCCTTGGCCCTTGCCGTCTGGACATACTGCTTGCGGATCTCGTCGAGGAACGAATTCTTCGTCAGCAATGTCACCGTGGCGAAGGCCGAGAGCACCATCGCGGTGAGCGGCAGCGCCAGATGCCAGAAATAGTCCAGGATGCGGGCGGGCCAGGACAACTGCTCCCAGTTCTCCGAGGTGAGGCCGCGCAAGGGAAACCAGTCGAGGAACGAGCCGCCGGCAAAGAGCACGATCAGCAGGACGGCGAAGAGAAAACCGGGGATCGCGTAGCCGACGACGATCACCGCCGACGTCCAGACATCGAAACGCGAACCGTCCCTGACCGCCTTGCGAATGCCGAGCGGGATCGAAATCATGTAGGAGATGAAGGTCATCCACAGGCCGAGCGATATCGACACCGGCATTTTTTCGAGGATCAGGTCGAGCACAGCGATGTCGCGGAAATAACTGTCGCCGAAATCGAAGCGGGCATAGTCCCACAACATGCCGGCGAAGCGCTCGAGCGGCGGTTTGTCGAAGCCGAACTGACGTTCGAGATCCTTGATGAACTCCGGATCGAGCCCTTGCGCGCCGCGATACTTCGAACCGCCTGCTGCCTCGCCACTCGTATCCGCGCCGCTGCCGGCGAAGTCGCTTCCGCCGCCGGAAATCCGGGCGGTCGCGGAGACGTCGGTGCCCTGGAGCTGCGCGATCACCCGCTCGACAGGCCCGCCGGGCGCGAACTGGATGATGACGAAATTGATGGCCATGATGCCGACCAGCGTCGGCACGATCAGCAACAGCCGGCGCAGGATGTAGGCGCCCATCGTGTCAGAGATCCCTTTCTCGAGAAACGGCGACCTGCATGATCATGCAGCCGTTCCGCCCGCGGCCTGCGACCGCCCTTGTCATTGGACGCCGATGCGTTCGGCGCTTTCCCGGTCGAACCACCAATGCGCCTCCGGGGCGAACCCGTGCTCCGGCGGAGTGGCCGGTCGGCCGAAGATATCCCACTTGGCGACGGTGTGAACCGCCTTGTACCAGTGCGGCACCCAGTAGTAGCCAGCCCGCAGCACCCGGTCCAGCGCACGGGCGGCAACCGTCATCTCCTCGCGGGTCGTCGCGGCAAGGATCTTGCCCACCAGCGCATCGACGGCCGCATCCCTGATCCCGGACAGGTTGCTGGAGCCGGGCGTGTCCGCCGCCTCCGATCCCCAGTACTGGCGGATCTCCTCGCCCAGCGTCGCCGGCAGCGCGAAACGGCGCGAGACCACGTCGTAGTCGTAGTCGTTGATCCGGGCCTGGTATTGCGCCGGATCGACGACACGGAAATTGGCGGCAATGCCCAGGCGTTCCAGGTTGTTGATATAGGGCAGCGTGACGCGCTCGAAGGTCGTCGTGTTCGACATGATCTCGAAGGCGAGGGGCTGGCCGTCCGGCAGCAGCAATCTCGCCCCGTCTCGGCGACACCCGGCTTCGCGCAGCAGCCGGTCCGCCTCGCGCAGCATCGACCGATCCTGGCCGCTGCCGTCGGAGACCGGCGGCACGATCGCCGGACCGAAGACCGCCTCGGGGACCTTGCCCCGCCAGGGCTCGAGCAGCGCCAGCTCGGCGGCATCGGGTTCGCCTTTCGCCAGCATGGGAGAATTCTGAAAGAAGGAACGGGTGCGTTCGTAGGCGCCAAAGAACAGCGAGGCGTTGGTCCATTCGAAATCGAAGGCGAGCCCCAGCGCCTGGCGAATCCGCGGGTCGGAGAATTTCGACCGGCGGGTATTCAGGAACCAGCCCTGGCCGCCCGAGGGCCGCCCGTCGGGAATTTCCTCCCGCGTGACGCGGCCGTCCACGACGGCGGGAAAATTATACTCCGTCGCCCAGGTACGTGAGGTGAACTCCTCGCGAAACGTCGTCACGCCCTTCTTGAACGCCTCGAAATCCACCTGGCGATCTCGGAAGAATTCCAGCCGCACGCGGGAAAAATTGTAATGGCCGCGACTGACCGGCAGGTCCGCCCCCCACCAGGACGCGACACGCTCGTATTCGACATAGCGCCCGACCTCGTGGCGGCCCACCTTGTACGGCCCGGAAGACAGGGGCGGCGTCAGCGTCGTCTGCTCGAAATCGTAGCGGGTGTAGTAGGCCTTGGAGAAGATCGGCATTCCGGTCGCGATCAGCGGCACCTTGCGCGACTGCCGGCCGGAGAACACCAGCGTCACCCGGTGCGTTCCGTCGACCCGCGCCTCGTCCAGCTCGCGCAGCACCTGCCGGATGGAGGGATGCCCCTTCTCCTTCAGCGTCGCCAGCGAGAAGGCGACATCCTCGGCCGTCAGGGGGCTTTCGTCGTGAAAGCGCGCCTCGGGCCTGAGGTTGAACGTGTAGGCATTGCCGTCCTCCGACACCTCGACGCTTTCGGCCACCAGGCCGTAGACGGCGTCCGGTTCGTCGAGGGCGCGCACCATCAGCGTGTCGAAACACAGTTCCATCCGGGGCGGGGCATCGCCCTTGAGAATGAACGTGTTGAAGCTGTTGAAGGTCTGCGGGTTCTGGTTATAGGCCCAGGACGGTGCGGTAAAGGAGATCCGGCCGTCCTTCGGCGCTGACGGGTCGACATAGTCGAAACTGCCGAACTCTTGCGGATATTTCAGATCGCCGAAGACGGACAGGCCGTGGCGGCGGTCCACCGCCTCCTCGGCAAGACCGGAGCGAACCGGGAGAAGCGTTGCCGCGGAAAAGGCCGCAACGCCGGCCAGCATCTCGCGCCGGCTCGGATACAGCCGAGCCAGCAGGGTTCGGTTGGCGTCCCCGCTCATCCCCGGCCTCCGACGCGTTCGGCCTTTTGCGCATCCCACCACCAGATCGTGGGGAAGCCGTGGGTGTATTCGGGAATGTTTTCCGGATGGCCGAAACGGTCCCAGCGGGCGGTCCGGTCAACGTCGATATAGAACTGCGGCACAACGTAGTGATGCGCCATCAGCACCCGGTCGAGCGCCCGCGTCGCGGCGACCAACTCGTCCCGGTCGCCGGCATAGATCACCTTTTCGATCAGGGCGTCGATGCCTGCATCCTTGATGCCGCCATAGTTGCGCGACTGGGGTCGGTCCGCCGCCTCGCTGCCCCAGTAGTCGCGCTGCTCGTTGCCCGGCGACAGGGACTGGGCCCAGCCGAGCGTCGTCACGTCGAAGTCGCGCTCGCGGATACGGTTGATGTATTGCGGCGTATCGACCGTGCGCAGCGTCATCTTGATGCCGATACGCTCCAGGTTGTGCGCGTAGGGCAGAACATAGCGCTCGGAATTGGGGTCGTTGTCCAGGAACTCGATCTCCAGCGGCTCCCCGCTCGCCACGTTGACCATTTGCCGCCCGCGCAACTCGTATCCGGCCTCGCGCAGCAATTCGACCGCCTCGCGCAGGTTCTCGCGCAACGAGGCCGGATCGCCATTGACCGGATTTTCATAGGGCGTGGTGAAGACCCGCTCGGGCACGAGATCGCGCACGCTTTCCAGGATCTCCAGTTCCTTTCCTTGCGGCAGACCGCTCGATGCGAGTTCCGTTCCGGCGAAATAGGAAGGAATGCGCTTGTACTGGCCGAAGAAGACGGTCTTGTTGGCCGTCTCGAAGTCAAACGCGAGGTTGAATGCCCGCCGGACGCGAATATCCGAGAACGGCTCGCGGCGCAGGTTCAGGACGAAGGCCTGCATGATCCCGCGCGCCTTGTCCGGGAAGGTCTCGAGGACGACGCGTCCGTCCCTGACCGCCGGAAAATCGTAGCCGGTGGCCCAGTTCTTGGCGCTGTTCTCGGCGCGGAAGTCATACTGGTCGGCCTTGAAGGCCTGCAGGAGAACGGTCTGGTCGCGGTAGCTCTCGTAGCGCAGCTTGTCGAAATTGTTGGTGCCGACCCGCACCGGGTGCTCGTTCGCCCAGTAATCGGCAACGCGCTCGTATTCGATGTAGCGGCCGGGCTCGAACGCGCCGATGCGGTAGGGGCCCGATCCGAGCGGTGCCTCCAGCGTCGCGCCGGAGATATCGCGGGGAGCCCCGTTGGCGCCGGTTCCCTCCCACCAGTGCTTGGGCAGGACGATCAGCTGGCCCACGATCTTGGGCAGTTCCCGATTTCCCGGCGCATCGAAGGTGAAACGCACGACGCGCTCCGCCATGGCCTCGGCACTCGTCACGTGCCGGTAGTAGAAGGCCTGGCTGGGATTGACTTCTTTCAGCTTGCCGAAGCTCCAGATCACGTCATCGACACTGATCGGCGTTCCGTCATGCCAGCGGGCCTGCGGATTGAGCCGGTACTCCACCCAGGAGTAATCGTCTGGGTAGCGGAAAGCCTCCGCGATCAAACCGTATTCGGCGTTGATGTTGATCTCGTCGAGCGCCGGCTCCAGCAGGGAATCGTACATCAGCCCGAGACCGGGTGCGGTGTTGCCCTTCGGCAGGATCGGATTGAGCGTGTCGAAGCCGGTGGATTCGCCGAGCCGCACGATGCCCCCCTTGGGTGCGTCCGGATTGACGTAATCGAAGTGCTCGAACCCTTCCGCATATTTCGGCTCGCCGCTCAGCGCCGCTCCGTGCCGCCACTCTGGTTCCGACTGGGCAAGTCCGGCGGACATTGCCGCAAGCAGCATGACCAGTGCCAGAAGCGGAACCGCAAACCATGCGCCGGCACTGTCAGCATGCCTGTCGCCGGCCGTGGCCGCGATAGAACGAACTGCACGCAGGCCGGCCTGCGCCTCGGTCGGGATGGGATTGGTTTGCATCATGGCGATCGAACGGTTCCGTCTGGTTGTGAGCACCGCCAACCGGCGCGGACGCCGGCAACCGGTCCTTCGCTTTGAATTTCTCTCCAGACATATACTAGGGGGTTCGTCGCCCTGCCGACAGGCGCGAAACGCTTCATGACAAAAGTTTAATCGAAAAAACAGCTCGCCAGGCCCGGTCAGGCGGCCGCGAGCTTGTCGCGATACATGCGACGGTCCGCCAGTTCAAGGATATCCGGTATCGTCGTCGCATCGTCCGGATAGGTTGCCCAGCCCACGCTTGCCCGGATCGCAATGACATGATCGCCGACCTGCACCGGCTCGCTCACCACTTCCCGCAAGCGCGCTGCAATGCTGGTTGTCGTCGGATGATGGATGACACCGGGAACGACAACGACGAATTCGTCTCCCCCGATACGGGCAATCGTGTCGGAGTCCCGCGTTTCGAGCCGCAGCCGGTTGCCCACCTCCTTCAGCACCATGTCGCCGACCGCATGCCCGAACGTGTCGTTGATCGGCTTGAACGCGTTGAGATCGACAAAGAACACCTGAAAGCCGAAGCCGGTGCGCTCGCTGAGCGCCGCCAGCTGTTCGAGGCGGTCCTCCAGAAGCCGCCGGTTGGGCAGCCCCGTAAGCGCATCGTGCAAGGCCATGGAACGGGCACGCTGCTGGGCCAGCACCACAAGCACCGACAAGGACGCGATCGCGAAAGTCACGCCGAAACCGACCACATGGGCGATCTGCGTCTCGGGCGAGGTGATGATCCATCCCGACACCGGGCGACTGGCTATCTGCCAGGTGCCGTTGGGAAGGCTGACCGGCAACACGAGCGCGTCTTCCTCGAAGAGGTTCGGATCGCCCATGATCATGCCGCCATCCGCTCCGAGCCCGTCGGCGCCCCGAATGGCGAAATAATACCCGTTCGCCTCGGGCCGGATCCCGGCATCGGCGAACAGGGCCTGGATGTCGATGACCACGGAGGCGACACCCCAGTAGAGGCGATCCAGGGAGCTTTCGCTGTCGTCGACGGGGATAAGCACCGGCGAGCGCGCGATCAGCGCCTGCCCGCCCTGTACGAGGTTCACAGGTCCCGCAACGATCGTGCGGCGCTCTTCCATGACCCGCTTCACAACCGGCCATTGCGCTTCGTTGGTGCGGTAGTCGAGCCCCAGGGCGCGCAGATTGCCCATCAACGGATAGACGTATTTGACAATGTTGTCGGGAGCCAGGGCGATCAGCTTGATATGCCTGTTGGCCGCGGAAATCTCCTCGGCGAAACGGCGAAACTGACGCTGGGTCAAATCACTGTTGATGGCCGTGAAGCTTACCAGTCCCTGGGAGATGTAAAGGGTGGCGCCGATCTCGCCCTCGAGCCGGGCGCGCGCCTCGGACAGGCGCGCAAGCGTCTCGTTCTGAACGCGCTTGCGCGCGTTTTCTGTCAGCAGGACGGAAATATAGCCCGTCACCCCGATGCCGAACACGCAAACCACCAGCAGAACGGCGGCAGCGACCGCCCGGTGTCGCCACCGGATATGCGCCAGTTCCTTTCCAGCCGACGTCTGCGTCATCTGTCCCCGTGCATCCATGAGGCATAGGCAGCCGGCGCTCCACTGCGCCATGCGGCGGGCCATTCCTGCGGGAGCGCTGTCTCGCCCTCCCTAAAATTACCTCATCACGCCCCCAGCCCGGAGGGACCGATATTGTCAATTCTACGCCGAACCTTCACCAAGCCAACAACCCATTCTCAGCCGGGAAGCCGCGGAGAAGTCCGCACGGTTTCAAGGTTCGACAATTTGACGCTAGGGCAAACAACTTGCAATCCGGTTTACGCACGACGCGGCGCAAGCTGCATGCGAAAAGGCCGGGCAGCAAGCCCGGCCTTCAAACGGTTGTCAGCGCGCCAATGGCGGCCCCTACTGGTTGGCGGCCGGCGTCTCGGTCCCGGTCGCCGGAGCTTCCGCGGCCGGTGCTTCGGCCCCTTCGGCCGGCGTCTCGGCCCCTTCGGCAGGCGCTTCCGGCAATGCCATCGGGCTTTCCGCCAGGGTACGGAGATAGGCGACCAGGTCGGCGCGATCGGCGGGCTTCTTCATGCCTGCATACCCCATCGAGGTACCCGACACGACCGTCTTGGGAGCCGCGAGGAAGGCATCCAGGTTCTCGTAGTCCCAGGCGCCTGCCGACTGCCCGTATTCCTGCATGGCGCCGGAATAGCGGAAACCTTCATGCGAGCCGGGAGCGCGACCGAGCACATCCCACAGTGCCGGACCGACCTTGTTGGCCCCGCCCTGCGAAAAATCGTGGCACGCGGCACATGCGCGCGTCAGCTTCTCGCCGTTCTCCGCGGAGGCGCTTGCCAGACGAACCGCGATCGGTTCGACCTGCGGGGCTTCCTTCGCCGGGGCGTCCGAGCTGTCCGCGTCGGCGACAACGATCTCGTAGCCCGGGATCGCCGGATCTTCCGCGTGGAAGATAATGTCCGAAACGATACCGAGACCCATCGTCACGAGAAGGACGGACAGGACGGCGCCGGCGACCATATTTAGCTTGGCAGAATTCATTCCCGCTGGCTCCAACTCCCTCGGTTGCTGCGAGGCCAATGCGAACCGGCCCCGCGCAACACGCGCGCGTGGTGAAAAAGTTGCCGGAAACTACAAAGTTTTTGACGCTCGTGTCCATAGGTATAAAAGAGCAATCCATGATACAAATCACCGCATGTCGCACCGCGCCGTCCAAACCCGGACGAGAGCGGCCGGAAGAGCGCCCGTGAGGCCTGCACTCGTCATCATTCCGGCGCGCATGGCGTCCACGCGCCTGCCTGACAAGCCGCTTGCCGATATTGCCGGGAAACCGATGATCGTTCACGTCATGGAACGTGGCGAGGCCGCCGGGATCGGACCGGTGGTGGTCGCCTGCGACGATCCGCGCATCAAGGCGGCGGTCGAGACGGCCGGCGGGACCGCCGTGCTGACGGACCCTGCCCTGCCGAGCGGATCCGACCGGGTCCGGGCCGCAGCCGAGGCTGTCGACCCCGAGCGTCGGTACGACGTCATCCTCAACCTGCAGGGCGACGTGCCGCTGATCGAGCGGGAGGCAATCAGGGCGGCGTTCGACCCGCTGGCGGATCCGGCCGTCGACATCGGCACGATCGCGACCGAAATTCTCAACGAGGCGCTGCGTGACGACCCCGGCGCCGTCAAGGCGGTGGGTACGCCGGTGTCGGAGCGCCGCCTGCGGGCCCTTTATTTCACCAGGGCAACGGCTCCCTCCGGCCCCGGTCCGCTCTACCAGCATATCGGCCTCTACGCCTACCGGCGCAGCGCACTCGACCGGTTCGTCTCGCTTCCCCCCTCGGCGCTGGAAAAGCGCGAGAGCCTCGAGCAGTTGCGCGCACTTGAAGCGGGGATGCGCATCGATATAGGTCTCATCGACAGCGTCCCGATGGACGTCAACACGCCCCAGGATCTCCAGGCCGTACGAGCGGCCCTCTCGCGGCGCAACGCCAACCCCAACTGAACAACCGGTCCATCATGTCCACGAAAAAGAAAATCGTCTTCCAGGGCGAGTATGGCGCCAACTCGCACATGGCTTGCAGGAATGTCTATCCGGACTACGAGCCGGTCCCCTGCGCCACGTTCGAGGACTGTTTCACCGCAATCGAAGCGGGCGAGGCCGATCTCGGCATGATCCCGATCGAGAATTCGGTCGCCGGCCGTGTCGCCGACATCCATCACCTGCTGCCGCACTCCTCGCTGCAGATCATCGGCGAGTATTTCCTGCCGATCCGCTTCCAGCTGATGGGCCTGCCCGATGCAGGGATCGAGGACCTTGCCACGGTCCAGAGCCACGTCATGGCCCTCGGCCAGTGTCGCAAGGTCATCCGGGAACTGGGCCTGCGGCCGATCATCGGCGCCGACACCGCCGGTTCCGCCCGCCAGGTCGCCGAGCGCGGCGACCGGAGCGCGGCGGCCCTTGCGCCGGAAATGGCCGCGGACGCCTACGGGTTGAAGATCCTGCGCCGCGATGTCGAGGACGAGGCGCACAATACCACCCGCTTCCTGATCCTTTCGCGCGACACCTTGCGGGCCGCCAACAACGGCCGGACGGTGATCACCACCTTCATCTTCCGCGTCCGCAACGTCCCGGCGGCGCTCTACAAGGCGCTCGGCGGCTTCGCCACCAACGGCGTCAACATGACCAAGCTGGAATCCTACCAGCTGGAAGGCCAGTTCTTCGCCTCGATGTTCTATGCCGACGTGGAAGGGCACCCGGATGACCGGTCCGTGTCGCTGGCGCTCGAGGAACTCGCCTTCTACTCGGCCGAGCTGAAACTGCTTGGCGTCTACCCCGCGGATCCGTTCCGGGACAAGATCCGCGAGCCGGAAGCGAACCGGGCCCTGCGCCCGACGCCCGGCATCTGACCCTTTCCCCACCACCATCAGAAGGATGCTGCCCCCGTCATGACAGGACAAAGCTTCGACACCCTTTGCATCGGCAATGCCATCTGCGACGTGTTCGCCCATGTGGAGGAGGATTTCCTCCTGCAAGAAAGCCTGGTGAAGGGCTCGATGCGCCTGATCGACACGGCAGAAGCCGTGCGTCTTTACGACAAGATGGGGCAGACAACCCGCATTTCCGGAGGCAGCGCCGGCAACACGGCGGCCGGCATCGCCGCGCTCGGCGGGGCGCCCGCCTATTTCGGCAAGGTCGCCAATGACGAGCTGGGCAATGCCTATCGCCACGACATGCGCGGCACCGGCGTCCATTTCGACACACCGGCCCTGATCGAGGGAGAGGGCCCGCCGACGGCCCGCTCGATGATCCTGATCACGCCGGACGGCGAGCGGACCATGAACACCTATCTGGGGGCCTGCGTCGAACTGTCGGAGCGGGATATCGAGCCGGAAACCGTGGCGGCCTCCGCGCTCACCTACATGGAAGGCTATCTGTGGGATCCGCCCGAGGCGAAAAAGGCCTTTCTCAAGGCCGCCGGGATCGCCCATGCCAATGGCCGCAAGGTCAGCCTGACCCTGTCCGACAGTTTCTGCGTCGACCGCTACCGCGCCGAGTTTCTCGGAATGATGCGCGACGGCACGATCGACGTGCTGTTCGCCAACGAGCATGAACTGCGGGCCCTCTACGAGACCTCCGATCTGGACACGGCCATCGCCGCGGTCCGCGAGGATTGCGCGGTGACGGCACTGACCCTCGGTGCCAAGGGCGCAATGGCGATTTCACGCGGCGAGACCGTGCAGGTGCCCGCCGCCAAGGTCAGCGACATCGTCGATCTGACCGGCGCCGGAGACCTTTTCGCCGCCGGCTTCCTGCTCGGCATGTCGCGCGATTTCGACTTCACCACATCGGCGGAACTCGGTTGCCTTTGTGCGGCCGAGGTGATCGGCCATGTCGGCGCCCGGCCGGAACAGTCGCTGCGGCAACTCGCCGGACAGCAGGGCTTCGCTCTTTAGGAAGAGCCCCATCGCTTGCGCAAAAGGGGCGCGGACCAATGCCGGTCCGCGCCCCTTTTTCATTCTTTTCATCCATTTCCGGCCGACGGCAGGAAGGATGCCTGCTCAGTCGGCAAGATCCTGAACGGAGGCAACCGCGCCTTCGTCGGTAAGCCGATAGACGATCGGAGCGCCGGTCGCCAGTTCCCGCTGGAGGATCTGCTCGGGCGTCAGACCTTCCAGTTCCATCACCAGCGCACGCAGCGAATTGCCGTGCGCGGCAACGATCACGCGCTTGCCGGAGATGACCTGCGGCAGGATCTCGGAGCGGTAATAGGGCAGAACGCGCTCCGCCGTCATCTTCAGGCTTTCGCCTCCCGGCGGCGGCACGTCGAACGAGCGGCGCCAGACATGAACCTGCTCCTCGCCGAACTTCTCCCGCGCCTCGTCCTTGTTCATGCCTGTCAGGTCGCCGTAGTCACGCTCGTTCAGCGCCTGGTCGCGAACCGTCTCAAGTCCTTCCTGGCCCAGTTCCCTGAGGATCAGGTCCAGCGTGTGCTGTGCGCGGGTCAGGTCGGACGTGTAGGCCATGTCGAAGGCCAGCTTCAGGTCCCTGAGCTTTGCTCCGGCCGCACTCGCCTCGGCCACCCCCTGCTCGGTCAGGCCGGGGTCCTTCCAGCCGGTGAACAGGTTCTTGAGGTTCCATTCGCTTTGCCCGTGACGGACAAGCACAAGGAGGTGTTCCATGCTTGAATATCTCCAGATGGGGTTTTCAGCCAGATGGCACGGGCAGCGGAATATCTCAAGCCTTGAGGCCGAGAACATCGTCCATGGAGTAGAGCCCGGGCTTGCGATCGCGCGCCCACAGGGCCGCCTTGATCGCACCGCGCGCAAAGATCTGGCGGTCCTGGGCGTGATGCGAGAGCGTCACGGTCTCGAGCGGACCGGCAAGGACGACGCTGTGGTCGCCGATGACGGAGCCGCCGCGCAGGGTGGCAAACCCGATGTCGCCGCGCGGCCGCTCGCCGGTGATGCCGTCGCGCGAGCGCACGCTGCGCGCGGCCAGGTCGATGCCGCGCCCTTGGGCTGCGGCCTCGCCCAGCAGCAGCGCCGTGCCGGAGGGGGCGTCGACCTTGTGACGGTGGTGCATCTCCAGCACCTCGATGTCGAAATCCTCGTCGAGCGCGGCGGCCGCCTGCCGCACCAGCGCCGCCAGAAGATTGACGCCGAGGCTCATGTTGCCCGACTTGACGATCCGCGCATGGCGGGCGGCGGGACGGATCGCCTCCACGTCGTCGTCACTCATCCCGGTCGTGCCGATCACATGGACGATGCGCGCCTGGGCGGCAAGCTCGGCGAACTCGCGGGTTGCCGCGGGCACGGTGAAATCGAGCACCCCGTCGGCGGCTGCGAACACCGCCAGCGCGTCGTCGGTGATCGGCACTCCGTTTTTCGGAAGCCCGGCAACCTCTCCGGCATCCCTGCCCATATCCGGAGCGCCCAGCCGTTCGACGGCGCCCGACAGCATGACCCCGTCAATCTGCGCGATGGCCCGGACCAGCGCCCCGCCCATGCGCCCCGCCGCACCGACAACCGCCAGCCGCATCACCGTCATGTCCACAACTCCATAGCTTGCCGCAGTCCGCTGCTTCCCGCATCATGGGCGGTATAGCAGGTTGACGACGGCCTGCAACGCGTCGCCACACAGTCCTTGCTGCCGGCGACTGCCGGACATCCGAGAAGACATCGCCGCGGCGTCAAGCGTGCTTGCGCGAATCCCGGCGTTGGTCTCCAGTGGAACGGAAACGCCCTTGTAATTTTCGACAGGCGCCATGTTGGAGCGATTTTTCATTCTTTATCAACTGGATACTGTTCTCTTGAAAGTGAACCGGCAATCATCCAGACTTCGCAAGGCGGTCTTCAACCTCGGAATGGAATGGTGAGAAACGACCGAAACAACATTCCGGCATGCCTTTTACTGATGGTGGCGCTGCTTGTTGCAGGATCCGCGAGAGCTGAACTCGGCCGTGAAACACCCGACGAGTACTGGAGCCTTTCCGAACTTTTCGAGAATCAGCCCGAGCAGCGCGACCTCACCGATCGCTTCTCCGACCGGGTCGCGGATGCCGCAGTTCCGATCGAGGCACCTTCCGATCCCGTGCGGATTGCCATCGTCTATCCGGCAATCCAGGCCTCCGACTACTGGCGACGGAGCATTGTCGCGCTCGAGGCGCGGCTCGACGAACTCGGCATCAGCTACGAAATCACGTCGCAGTTCACCCAGCCCGGGCAGGAAATCCAGGAGCAGACCCGGCAGGTTGCGGAGGCGCTCAAGTCCGACCCCGACTATCTCGTCTTCACCCTCGACGCCCTGCGCCATCGCGTCATCGTCGAGCGCCTGATTGCCCGCAAGCGGCCCAAGGTGATCCTGCAGAACATCACCACACCGCTGCGCAGATGGGGGAGCGAACAGCCGTTTCTCTATGTCGGCTTCGACCATGCCTCTGGCACCCGGCTTCTCGCCGAGCACATTCTCCACACACGGCCCCAGGCCGAGCCCTACGCGATCTTCTACGGCCCGAAAGGTCTGGTCAGCCAGGCGCGTGGCGAGCCCTTCCGGCTCGCAATGGTCGAGCGCTCGCGCAAACGCCTGGTTGCCTCGTATTATGTCGGCTTCGACCGCGAAAGGGCACGTGAAGCAGCCATGACGCTGCTGGCACGGCAACCCGATGTCGGCTTCATCTTCTCCTGCTCGACCGATATCGCCCTGGGTGTCAGCGATGCCATCGCCGAAATGGGACTGGTCGGCGACGTCTCGACCAATGGCTGGGGCGGCGGCAGCGCCGAACTGGAACTGATCGAGAACGGGCATCTCTCGGCCACCGTGATGCGCATGAACGACGACAACGGCGTTGCCATCGCGGAAGCCATCTCCCTCGACCTGCAGGGGCGCGGCAACGACGTGCCGCTGGTCTATTCGGGCGCGTTCGAACTGGTTCCCGCCGATCATGACCGGGCCCGGATCGAGGCGCTGAAAAGGAGGGCTTTCCGCTACTCCCGATGAGGCGAAAAAACGATTTCAGTTTCAACAGGTTTGTGCTGGGCCTCTTCGCGGTTGCCCTGCTGACGACGTCGGCCGCGCTGTTCGCGATCAGCTATATCGGCAGCCTGTCGATCGCCGACCGGGAGCTGGAACGTTTCGCCCGCAAGGAGGGCATGCTTGCCCGGCTGGTGTTCAACCAGTCGCTCGCCCGGCTCGATACCCATCTGCGCGCTCTTGCCGACAATTCGGCCCTGCGTCGCGGTATCGCATCCGGCAACGACAAGCTGGTTCGCCAGATCCTCAAGGATGCCGCGGAGCAACCGGTCGGGGCCCAGTTCGAACTGCTTGTCATCGACCGTGCCGGAATGCCCGGCTGGATCGATGCCGGCTCGTCGATCTATGACCTCGGTGCCATCCTTCCGGCGAGCGAGCGGGCCCGTTTGCCCGCCGGCACCTGGCGCCTGCTTGCGGGAGATTCCGGGCGCGACGGCACCCCCCTGCTGCTCGCCGTCGAGGCCATTCCCATTATCGACGAGCTCGACGGGCGGGTTCTCGGCACATTGGCTGGCGGATATGTGCTGAACGACAGCATGTTCATTCTCTCGGACATGGTCCAGGCGCTCGACACGGAGAGCCTGGCGCTGTTCCAGGGAGACCGCGTGGTCGCCAGCGTCGGCATGCTTCGAACGCATTCGGACCCGGAAGAACTGTATGACGGGTTCGTCGATGGATCCCACGTGCTGGTCGACGACAGGCTCCTTGTCCATTCGAGCCTTGCCGGCAGTATAGACGGACCGGAAATCCACCTCGTCAGCGACCATCCCGGCGAAACGATCGAAAACATCCAGGACACCTACCGGACGCTGTTCACACCCTTTCTTCTCTATGTGCTCGCCGGCTCGGTACTGGGCGCCTATGCCCTGCACCGCTTCACCAGTCCGGCCCTGCAACGGCTCGTCGGCTATGCCAACAAGATCCGCAGCGACACCTCCGACCTCACATACAGGCCAGGCAAGGTGCGCGAGTTCAACGCCCTGGGCTCCGCCCTGCAGGAAGCCTTCCAGGACCTGAAGGAAACCGATGCCCAGTTCCGTGCGCTGATCGATGAATCCCTGCAAGGCGTCATTATTCACGCGGACCTGAAGGTCCTTTATGTCAACGATTCCTTGTTGCGGATCCTTGGCTACAGCATCGACGACCGCCACAAGGTGATCGGGCAACCCGTTATCAACCTGTTCGCTCCCGAAGAGCATGACAGAATGTTCTCCTACAACAAGGCGCGCGAATCCGGGGCATCCGCACCCGATGTCTACGAGGTGAAGGCAATCGCCACGGACAGCACGCGCGTCTGGGTTGAGGTTCATCTGCGCCAGACCCGCTGGAACGGCGTCGATGCCTATTACGCGACGATCAGCGACATCTCGGAACGCAAGCGCCAGGAAGAGCTGATTGTCCGACAGGCGAATTTCGACACACTGACGGGACTGCCCAATCGCAACCTGTTCCGCGACCGGCTGGTACAGGCCATGTCGCGGGCGCAGTGGGAAGGCCACATCGTCGCGCTCCTGTTCCTGGATCTCGACCGGTTCAAGAACATCAACGACAGCCTTGGCCACAGCACCGGCGACCAGCTCATCAAGGCCACCGCAACCCGCATCGGATCGGTGCTCGACGACAATGACACGGTTGCCCGCCTGGGAGGCGACGAGTTTGCCGTGATCCTCAGCAACACGCGCAGCGTCTTCGACGTCGAGATCGCCGCGGCGCGCGTCCTGGAGGAACTGTCCCGCCCGCTGGTGGTCGGCGGC
This sequence comes from Stappia sp., assembly GCF_965276915.1. Taxonomy (GTDB): domain Bacteria; phylum Pseudomonadota; class Alphaproteobacteria; order Rhizobiales; family Stappiaceae; genus Stappia. Next base: position 1,085,141 of record NZ_OZ255709.1, on the reverse strand, counting down.
AATGTCGAGGTCTTCTCGACGGCCAGCATAGGCATCACCGTCTTCCCCGCCGACGGGAACGATGACGAGCTGCTGCTCCGCCAGGCCGATACCGCGATGTACCATGCCAAGGCGGAAGGCGGGAACAAGCTGCGCTTCTTCTCCGCCCACATGAACGAGCATGTCGCGCGGGCGCTGGAGCTGGAAAGTTCGCTGCGGCGCGCGCTCGAAAAGCGCCAGCTGACGCTGAACTTCCAGCCGGTGATCGACATTGGCCGCAACATCGTGTCGGGCTGCGAGGCGCTGGTGCGCTGGAACGATCCCGAGCGCGGGGCGATCTCGCCCGCCGACTTCATCCCGATCGCCGAGAACACCGGCCTGATCGTTCCACTCGGCGCCTTCGTCCTGGAGGAAGCCTGCCTGTTCTATCAGCGCTGCATTGCCAAGGGACTGGACCTGCCGACGATCAGCGTCAACGTCTCGCCGCGCCAGTGCCGCGACGAGCGGTTCATCGACCTGGTGCGCGATACGCTGGCGCGCACGGGGATGCCACCCGACCGGCTGCATCTGGAAATCACCGAAAGCGTCATGTTCGACGAAACCGGCAGCGATCCGATCGAGACGCTGCATGCCATTCGCAGCCTTGGCATCCGGCTGTCGCTCGACGATTTCGGAACAGGGTTCTCCTCGCTCAGCAACCTGAAGCGCTTCCCGATCGACACCTTGAAGATCGACCGGTCCTTCATTCGCGACCTGGAAACCGACCGCGACGACCTCGCGCTGGTCGAGGCGATCGTCGTCATGGCGGCCAGCCTCGGCATCACCGTGATCGCGGAAGGCGTCGAGACCGAAGGCCAGTGCCGGCTTCTCGGCAATCTCGGCTGCACGCAGATCCAGGGCTTCCACCTCGGCCGCCCGATGCCCGACGAGCAGTTCCAGGGATTTCTCAGCGCGCATGGCGAAACCAGCACGCCGGTTGCCGGAACCGCCTGACACGCCCGATGCCGCCCCCGGCAACCGGAACGCCCCGCAGTTGCGCCAGCAAAAGAAAACGGGCCAGGGATTGCCCCGGCCCGTCTTGTCTTGTTCCGTTTTCAGGATGTCTCGGCGTCCGGCCCAGGGCCGGCCCTCCCGGGCGGTCAGCCCTCGGAGGCGATTTCCTTGCCGGTCTCCTGATCGACGACCTTCATCGACAGGCGAACCTTGCCGCGCTCGTCGAAGCCCATCAGCTTGACCCAGACCTTGTCGCCTTCCTTGACCACGTCGGTGGTCTTGGCAACTTTCTGCGGTGCGAGCTGCGAGATATGGACCAGCCCGTCCTTGGCGCCGAAGAAATTGACGAAGGCGCCGAAGTCGACGGTCTTGACGACACGCCCCTCGTAGACCACGCCCACTTCCGGCTCGGCAGCGATGGAGTTGATCCAGTTCACGGCCGCCTTGATCGCCTTGCCGTCCGCGGAGGCGATCTTGACGGTGCCGTCGTCCTCGATGTTGACCTTGGCGCCGGTCTTCTCGACGATCTCGCGGATCACCTTGCCGCCGGAGCCGATGACTTCACGGATCTTGTCGACCGGGATCTTCATCACTTCGATGCGCGGGGCATGCTCGCCGAGCTCGGCGCGGGCTTCCGAGAGGGCGCTCGACATTTCGCCGAGGATATGGATGCGGCCATCGCGCGCCTGATCGAGCGCAACCCGCATGATCTCCTCGGTGATGCCGTCGATCTTGATGTCCATCTGCAGCGAGGTGATGCCCGTGCCCGTGCCGGCGACCTTGAAGTCCATGTCGCCGAGATGATCCTCGTCGCCAAGGATGTCGGACAGAACGGCGAACTTGTCGTTCTCCTTGATCAGGCCCATGGCGATGCCCGCCACAGGGGCCTTCAGCGGAACGCCCGCGTCCATCAGCGCCAGCGAGGTGCCGCATACCGTTGCCATCGACGACGAGCCGTTCGACTCGGTGATCTCCGACACGACCCGAAGGGTGTAGGGGAACTCGTGATGCGGCGGCAGCAGCGGGTGCACGGCGCGCCATGCAAGCTTGCCGTGACCGATCTCGCGGCGACCCGGCGAACCGGTGCGGCCGGTCTCACCGACCGAGTAGGGCGGGAAGTTGTAGTGCAGCATGAAGGTGGACTTGTAGGTCCCCTCCAGCGCGTCGACGAACTGCTCGTCATCATTCGTGCCGAGCGTCGCGACGACGAGCGACTGTGTCTCGCCGCGGGTGAACAGCGCCGAACCGTGGGCGCGCGGCAGGATGCCCGCTTCCGACACGATCGGACGGACCGTCTTCAGATCGCGGCCGTCGATGCGCTCGCCCTTGTCGAGGATCGCGCCGCGCACGATGCCGGCCTCGGTCTTCTTGAAGAGATCGCCGACGACGACCTTGTCGATGCCGGCATCGCCGGCTTCGGCGGTGAGGGTCGCGACCACCTTGGCCTTTACGGCGTCGACGGCGGCCTTGCGCTCGCTCTTCTCGCGGATCGCATAGGCGGCGGTCAGGTCGTCGGCGGCCAGCGCCTTGATGCGCGCAGCCAGGTCCGAATGATCCGGGAGGTTCACCTCGCGCGGCGCGCGAGCGGCTGTCTCGGCCAGCTTGATGATCGCGTCGATCACCGTCTGGAAGCCCTTGAAGCCGAACATGACGGCGCCGAGCATGATGTCCTCGGGCAGTTCCTTGGCTTCGGACTCGACCATCAGCACCGCTTCGCCGGTGCCGGCGACGATCAGATCGAGCGAGGATTCCGGCATGTCGTCGATCAGCGGATTGAGGACGTACTCGCCGTTGATGTAACCAATGCGTGCGCCGCCGATCGGACCCATGAAGGGGATGCCCGAGATGGTCAGGGCCGCAGAGGCCGCCACCATGGCGAGAATGTCCGGCGCGTTCTCCATGTCATGCGACAGGACGGTGATGATCACCTGGGTGTCGCACTTGAAGCCGTCGACGAAAAGCGGGCGGATCGGACGGTCGATCAGGCGCGAGGTCAGCGTCTCGTGCTCCGAAGGGCGTCCCTCGCGCTTGAAGAAGCCACCCGGGATCTTGCCGGCCGCATAGGCCTTTTCCTGGTAGTTCACGGTCAGCGGGAAGAAGTCCTGGCCGGGCTTCGGCTCCTTGGCGGCGACGACGGTGGCCAGCACCTTGGTCTCGCCGTAGGTCGCCAGAACCGCGCCGTCCGCCTGGCGGGCAACCTTGCCCGTCTCCAGCGTCAGCGGGCGTCCGCCCCAGTCCACTTCCACGCGATGAATATCAAACATGTTCTATCCTAGCTTTCGGTCACCCGCGGCGCCCAAATGGCCTCGCGCGGGTCATTCCCATGGGGTGGCACGAGCGGCACCATGCCCTCGCACCGGTACGAGACGCGCCACGGGCAAGACAGCGGGAGGCTCGTGAGCCCGGTTTCTTACCGGGCATGCAAGCCACCTGCTATCCTGCCCCATGACCGTCACCCGGCCGCCCCTTCGGACGGCGGATACGCAAACGCGGCGCCCTTGCGGACGCCGCGTTGCCGTGTCGTCAGCGGCGCAGGCCGAGACGCTTGATCAGGTCCTGGTAGCGGCCTTCTTCGGTCTTCTTCAGGTAATCGAGAAGCGACCGGCGCAGGCTCACCATCTTCAGGAGGCCGCGGCGGGAGTGGTTGTCCTTGCCATGGCCCTTGAAGTGTTCCGTGAGGTTGGCGATCCGCTCGGTGAGAATCGCGACCTGCACATCGGCAGACCCCGTGTCACCTTCCTTGATCGCATATTCCTTGATCAGTTCCGCCTTGCGTTCAGCGGTAATCGACATCGGTTGTCCTTTCGACGATGGTCGCGGCGGATGTGTCCTCCGCGAGATTGAAAACGCGCCGTGGCAGAAGTTCCCCGCGCTCGACCTCGCCGATCGCCACCAGCTCTCCGTGAGTGGTAACTGAAACGAGACCGGTAGACGCCGGGGCATCCCGCCCGCGCAGCAAAACACCCTGCCCTCTTCTGAGGCGGGCGGCGTCCTGCCGGCTGACGGCCAGCGCCGGGATGTCGTCCAGCGCGGTCGCAACAGGCAAAACAAAATCGGCGTGGGCCCCGGTGAGGCCCCCGCCGGGCGCACATTGCCCCAACTCTTCGAGAGTTTCCAGCGGAATCATGTCCGCCTCGTCAAAGGGACCGACGACAAGACGCCGCAGACCGGCGACATGGGCACAGGTTCCCAGTCGGCGCGCCATGTCGCGCGCCAGGGCACGCACATAGGTCCCCTTGCCGCACTCGGCCTCGAAGATCGCATGGTCGGCGTCCGGGCATTCGACCAGGTCCAGCCGGTGAACCTCGATGTCACGGGCTGCCAGTTCGACCGTCTCGCCGCCACGCGCCAGATCGTAGGCGCGCGCGCCATCCACCTTGATGGCGGAATATTTCGGCGGAACCTGGCTGATCGTGCCCCGGAACTCGGGCAGGATCGCCGCGATGTCGGCGGCTGTCGGCCGGATTTCGCAGGTTTCGACCACCTCGCCCTCGGTGTCGTCGGTCTCCGTCGCCTCGCCCCAGCGGGCGGTGAACCGATAGACCTTGCGTCCGTCCATGGCGAAGGAGACCGTCTTCGTCGCCTCGCCGAAAGCCACCGGCAGCAGGCCCGAGGCGAGCGGGTCGAGCGTGCCCGCATGGCCGACCTTCTCGGGATGAAAGATCTTCTTCAGGCGGGTGAGCGCGTCGTTGGAGGTGATCCCGACCGGCTTGTCGAGGACAAGCCAGCCGTCGATGCGGTTGCGGTTCGCCTTGCTGCGCCGTCCCATCGCGTCAGTGCCCGTCCCGGTCCTGGCCGTCCTCGTCCTCGATGTCGCGGCGCACGTCATCGCGGCGCAGCAGCGAGGTGATGCGGTCGTCGTCGTCGAAACGCGTATCGATGACAAAGCGCACGTCGGGAAGAAACTTCATCGTCAGCCGCCGGCCAAGCTCGCGGCGGATGTGGCGGGAGCTGCGGTTGAGCGCCGCGACGACCTTGTCCGCATCCTTGCCGCCAAGCGGCATCACCAGGCAGTTCGCCAGCCTGAGATCAGGCGTCATGCGCACCTCCGGCACGGAGACGATGGTGCCGTCGAGGACGGGATCGGCAAGCGTGCCGCGCGCCAGAATGTCGGAGACCTCCTTGCGCACGAGTTCACCGACACGCAGCTGGCGCTGCGACGGCATCCCGGCGGGGGTCTTGTTCGAATTGGCCATGGAACCGGTCCAGTTGGGTTAAGGCGGCGCATTGCCTCAAGCGGCCGCGCCGGCGGCGGGAAGCGCATCCCGGCGAAACGGAAAACGCCGGCGGGGGGACCCGCCGGCGCGAAACGGATGTGGCGGGCGCCCTTACAGGGTGCGCGCGATCTCCTCGACCCGGTAGCACTCGATGACGTCGCCCGGGCGCATGTCCTGGTAGCTGACGAAGTTCATGCCGCACTCCTGGCCGGACTGAACTTCCTTCACCTCGTCCTTGTAGCGCTTGAGCGTGCCGAGCTTGCCTTCGTGAATGACGACATTCTCGCGGATCAGGCGCACTTCCGCGCCGCGCTCCACGATGCCCTCGGTCACCCGGCAACCGGCCACCTTGCCGACCTTGGTGATGTTGAAGATCTCCAGGATCTCCGCATTGCCAAGGAAGGTCTCGCGGCGCTCCGGTGAAAGCAGACCCGACATCGCCGCCTTCACGTCATCCACGAGATTGTAGATGATGTTGTAGTAACGGATCTCGATGCCCTCGCGCTCGGCCGCTTCGCGCGCCTGCTTGTTGGCACGCACGTTGAAGCCGATGATCGGTGCGCCGGATGCGGCGGCCAGCGTGACGTCGCTTTCGGTGATGCCGCCAACGCCGGCATGCAGCAAGCGCGCCTTGACCTCGTCGGTGCCGAGCGCCTCCAGCGCGCCGGCGATCGCTTCGACCGAACCTTGCACGTCGCCCTTGATGAGAAGCGGCGTTTCCTTGTGGCCGCTCTCCTGCAGGCGATTCATCATCTGCTCGAGCGAACCGCGCGCACCGATGTCGCGAATGCTGGTCTTCTCGCGCTTCTGGCGCTGACGGTACTCGACGATCTCCCGGGCCCGCGCCTCGTTCTCGACGACGGCGACCATGTCGCCGGCCTCGGGCGTGCCGTTGAAACCGAGCACCTCGACGGGCTTCGACGGGCCGGCTTCCTTTTCCTGCTGGCTGTTCTCGTCGAGCATGGCGCGCACGCGGCCCCACTCGGCGCCCGCCACCAGGATATCGCCGACCTTGAGCGTTCCCTTCTGCACGAGGACGGTCGCAACCGGGCCGCGCCCCTTGTCGAGCTGCGCCTCGATGACGATGCCTTCGGCGGTGCGGTTCGGATTGGCCCTGAGCTCCAGGACCTCCGACTGCAGCAGGATCATCTCCAGCAGCTTGTCGAGATTGGTGCCCTTGGCTGCGGAAACCTCGACATCGATGACGTCGCCGCCCATCGACTCCACCACGATATCTTCACGCAGGAGATCGGTGCGGACCTTGTTCGGATCAGCCGACGGCTTGTCCATCTTGTTGATCGCCACGATGATCGGCACGTTCGCCGCCTTCGCGTGAGCAACCGCTTCCTTGGTCTGCGGCATGACGCCGTCGTCGGCGGCCACCACGAGGATGACGATATCGGTCGCCTTGGCGCCGCGCGCACGCATCTGGGTAAAGGCTGCGTGGCCGGGCGTGTCGATGAAGGTGATCTTGTTGCCGTCGCGATCGACCTGGTAGGCGCCGATATGCTGGGTGATGCCACCGGCCTCGCCCTGCACCACGTTGGAGCGGCGCAGCGCGTCGAGCAGCGACGTCTTGCCGTGGTCGACGTGGCCCATGATGGTCACGACCGGCGGACGCTGGATCAGCGTGTCGTTGGCATCGGCCGCGGAGAACAGGCCTTCCTCGACGTCGGATTCGGAGACACGCTTGACGGTGTGCCCCATCTCCTCGGCGATCAGCTCGGCCGTGTCCGCATCGATCACATCGTTGATCTTCAGCATCTGGCCCTGCTTCATCAGCAGCTTGATCACGTCGACAGCCCGCTCGGCCATGCGGTTGGCCAGGTCCTGGATGGTGATCGCCTCGGGCAACACCACCTCGCGGGAGATCTTCTCGCGAACCACCTGCTGACCGGCACGCTTTTCCTTCTCGCGGCGGCGGCGCAGCGAGGCAAGGGAACGGCTGCGCCCCTCGTCATCGCCGGTGGCCGACGAGATCGTCAGCTTCGAACGACGGCGATCGTCGCCGGTGCGGACCGGGGTGGGACGCTCGGGCGCCGCCTTGGTGCGCTTGACCGCCTTGACGGTCTTGCGGGCATCGCCTTCGCTTTCGGCAGCACGGGCCGGTGCCGCAGTGGCGGCGGCAGGCTTGCGGGCCGGGCGATCGTCGGTCGCGGCCGGCTGGGTCGAGGCACCGTCGGACACGACGGCAGCCATGGCCGCTGCGGCATCGGCGGCGGAAACCTTTTCGCGTGCCTCGTCGCCTTCGGCCGGGCCACGAAGAGCTTCCTCGGCGGCGCGACGGGCGGCCTCTTCGGCCTCCTGCTTGGCACGCGCGGCTTCCTCGACCTTGCGGCGCTCGTCCTCGATGGCGCGCAGCCGGTCTTCTTCCTCGCGGCGCTTGCGGTCCTCGACGTCGCGGCGCTGCGCCTCGACCAGCGCGGCCTGGCGGGCCGCGGCTTCGTCGTCTGTCAGGGTGCGCAGAATGTTGCCGCCACGCGGACGCTGGCCGGACGCGGCACGGCGTGCCGCCGCGCCGTCGGCGGCGGCGTTGGTCGGGCCGGGTTCGATATCGGCGCGACGCGCAGGAGCCGGCGGCGCCTTGGCGGCCGGTTCGGCCTCGTGCTCGGGCTTGGCCGTCTCGCCCGGCAGGACGACGCGGCGCTTCTTCTTCTCCACCACGACCGCCTTCGTGCGGCCGTGCGAGAAGCTCTGACGGACCGTGCCCTGTTCAACGCCGGAGCGTTTCAGGCCCAGTGTCTTGCGCTCCATGCTGATCGTCTTGTCGCCGGGGTTTTTCGTTTCGCTCATATCGCCTTCAGTCCTGGATCACCGCATTGCCCGCACCGTCATTTGCCGCCGGAACGCCGTGCGTTCCGGAAACAGGGTCATTGTCGGAACCGGAACGAAAACGCTCCAGTTCTTCAATCCGGACGAGAGCATTCTCGCCTGCCCGACCTGCAAGCAGTGCAGCATGTATCACATTTGACCGACCCAATGCCAAATCCAATTGAGTCGACGTAAAACAACCGATCATCCGGCAGGTGCCGGCGTCGGCAAATCGTGCCCGCGCGATCGCCGCGAGCTTGCGTGCCCCGTCGTCGCCGCCATCGCGCGCCTGGACGAGACCAATCACTTCCTGTCCGCGCAAGGCCGCCTCCACCTTGGAGAAACCGGCAAGGACCTCGCCCGCCTTCCTGGCAAGCGAAACCGCGTTGAGCGCGGAACGTTCGAGCAGGGTGTCGACCTGCCCGGCAAGATCACCCTCGATCCGCACGCTCCCGTCCTTGAGGGCGCGCGGAAAGACCTTTTTCTTCTGCGCCGCGGCAACCGCGTCCCGGCTTGCCGTGATCCAGACCCCCCGTCCGGGCAGCCTGCGCTTCAGATCCGGCACCAGGACACCGTCCGGCCCCGCCACGAAGCGGATCATTTCCTCGACCGGTCGGACATTGCGCGTCAGGGCGCAGCTTCGTTCCAGCGGTTCGTTTCGCCTCGGCACCGTCTTGCTCCGCCGATCGCTTCCGATCCGGCCATTTGCTTGCTCAGACCTCGTGCACCACGCCCGAAGCCGCGATGCCGGACTGCTCGTCCTCGTCACCGGCCGCGTCTTCATCGGCCGGCGCCTCGTCCTCGACGAGATCCTCTTCGGAGATCCAGCCGGCCTCGACACGGGCCGCCATGATCATCGCCTCGGCATCCGCGCGACTGACATCGAAGCCGGTCAGCGTGCCCTCGTGGCGCGTGGTCTCGCCATTCGCCCGCTCCGTCCAGCCGACGAGATCGTCGGTGGCGCAGCCGGCAAGATCCTCGACCGACTTCACGTCATCCTTGCCCAGAGCGACGAGCATCGCCGTCGTCAGGCCATCGATGGCGCGCAAGTCGTCGGAAACACCCAGCTCGCGGCGCTCTTCGTCGAGCTTCGCCTCGATCTCTTCGAGATATTCGCGGGCACGGGCCTGGATTTCGTCCGCCGTCTCCTCGTCGAAACCCTCGATCGTGGCGACTTCGTCGCGTTCGACATACGCCACTTCCTCGACGGAGGCAAACCCTTCCGAGGCGAGAAGCTGGCCGACGAACTCGTCGACATTGAGCGCGTCCATGAAAAGCTGCGTGCGGTCAGCGAATTCCTTCTGGCGGCGCTCGGACTCATCCTGCTCCGTCATGATGTCGATTGCCCAGCCGGTGAGCTGGGAGGCGAGGCGTACATTCTGTCCGCGACGGCCGATCGCCAGCGACAGCTGCTCGTCGGGAACCACGACCTCGATGCGCTCGGCATCCTCGTCGAGCACGACCTTGCTGACTTCCGCCGGCTGCAGCGCATTGACGATGAAGGTGGCGTTGTCCGGGTTCCACGGAATGATGTCGATCTTCTCGCCCTGCAGCTCCCCGACCACCGCCTGGACGCGGCTGCCGCGCATGCCGACACAGGCACCGACCGGATCGATCGAGCTGTCCTTGGAGATCACGGCGATCTTGGCCCGCGAGCCCGGATCGCGGGCAACGGCCCGGATCTCGATGACGCCGTCATAGATCTCCGGCACTTCCTGGGCGAAGAGTTTCGCCATGAACTGCGGATGGGTGCGCGAGAGGAAGACCTGCGGGCCGCGCTGTTCGCGGCGCACGTCGTAGATATAGGCGCGAACCCGGTCGCCGGTGCGGAACAACTCGCGCGGGATGAGCTCGTCGCGGCGAACGATCGCCTCGCCCCGACCGAGGTCGACGATGACGTTGCCGTACTCCACCCGCTTGACGACGCCGTTGACGATCTCGCCGATGCGATCCTTGAACTCGTCGAACTGACGGTCGCGCTCGGCCTCGCGGACCTTCTGCACGATCACCTGCTTGGCGGACTGCGCGGCAATGCGGCCGAAATCGAGCGGCGGCAGCGGCTCGGCGATGAAGTCGCCGATCTGCGCCATCGGATTGCGGCGCAGCGCCTCTTCCCTGCCGATCTCCGTCGAGGTGTTCTCGACCTCCTCGGCCACGAGCAGCAAGCGCTGCAGCTTGATCTCGCCGGTGCGCGGATTGATCTCGGCGCGGACTTCGGTCTCCGACCCGTAGCGCGAACGCGCCGCCTTCTGGATCGCATCCTCCATCGCCGCGATCACGATGCCGCGGTCGATCGACTTCTCCCGCGCGACCGCGTCGGCGATCTGCAGCAGCTCAAGCCGGTTCGCACTGATTGCCATCTCAGTCCACTCCTCTCGCGCCGGTCTCGCCGGCGCATCCTGTCATCACTACGGCGCGGCATCCGGCCGTCGCCCGCTAAATATCGCAAGACCCTATGAGGGTCAGGCGCCCTCCACGTCGCCGGAACCGTTCGCCGCGGCGCGGCGGCGCGCCGCCTTTTCCGCTTTCAGCGAGGCCTCGACCAGTGCATCCGTCATCATCAGCCGCGCTTCGGCCATGTCGGCCAGCGAGAGGCGGATGTCGGGATCGCCGTCATCGGGCAGGTCCTCGAGCCTGAGCACCAGGTCCCCGCCATCGACGTCGCGGATCTCGCCACGGAAACGCTTGCGGCCGTCGCGCGGCACCGCCAGCTCGAGCTTCACCAGGTGCCCCTTCCAGCGAATGAAATCGACGGCGCGCACCAGTGGCCGGTCGACGCCCGGCGACGAGATTTCGAGATTGTATTCCTGGCTGATCGGATCCTCGACATCGAGGATCGGCGTAATCGCCCGGCTGACGGTCTCGCAGTCGTCGACGGACATGGTTCCGTCGGGGCGTTCCGCCATGATCTGCAGGGTCATGCCGTCGACGCCCGACAGCTTGACGCGCACGATGCGGAAGCCGAGGTCGACAATCGCCGGCTCGATCATCGCCGCGATGCGTGCCTCCAGCCCGTTTTCCCGGACGATCCGCGTTTCCTGATCCTGCACCAGAACCTCTTTCTTGCCCGCCCCGCGCGTTGCGCGGCCTGCCCCAGGGCATCGTGGCAGTCCCGATAACGGGTCGCCAAAAACAAAAAGAGCGGGTCCCCGGGAGGGCCCACTCTCATACTGCTCATGCGAGCCGATAGAGAATTTATTTGTCCGTACTATACAGCCGCGTGTTCTCAAAGCAAGCCAAATCGCCCCTCGGGGCACGGAGCGCCCCGCCTCAGCGGCGCCGAAACTCCAGATAATGGCCCTTGCGCCCCTCGCGGAACGCCTTGTCCTCGTAACGCGTTCCCGACCAGGGCTGCCAGGGCACCAGCCAGTCGGCGGCGCGCTCCGCCGTCCACTCGAACGCCGGATGCGCGGCCAGATGGGCAAGCGTCCACTCGACATAGGTGTCGATGTCGCTGGCGAAGCGGAAGCAGGCTCCCGGCCGGAGTACCCGGGCGATGCGGTCGAGATTGACCGGATTGACGAAACGCCGCTTCCAGTGTCGCCGCTTCGGCCAGGGGTCCGGATAGAGCTGGTAAATGCCGTCGAGCGAGGCCTCCGGCAACCAGTCGAGCAGCTTGATCGCGTCGTCGCCATAGACCCGCACGTTGCCGAGTTCGGCGGCCTCGATGTCGGCAACCGTCTTGGCAAGGCTGCTGACGAAAGGCTCGACGCCGATGAACCCGGTTCGCGGCAGCCGGCCCGCCTCGTGCAGGAGATGTTCGCCGCCGCCGAAGCCGATCTCCATCCAGACCCCGTCCACCGGCGACGTAAACATGTCGCGCAGGTCCGCGGGCGCGGGGTGGCCGAGATCCGGCTGCAGACGCCCGATCGCCGCCTCGAAGATCTCGCGGCGGGCCGCGCGCAGCGGCTTGCCGACGCGGCGGCCGAAAAAGGAGCCCTTGCTGTGGTCGATCATGCTCGTTGCTTCCAGGCAACCCCGCCGCCGCTGACACCGGGCGGGGAAAACGCAATCCGCCCGGCACGCTGCGCGCCGGGCGGCATGTTCAACTTCAAGGTCTGTCCAGCACGTGCCGGATCAGGCGACCGCGTCGCGCAGGGCGTGAACGAGGTCGATCTTCTCCCAGGAGAAGCCGCCATCCTCCTCCGGCTCACGGCCGAAGTGACCATAGGCCGCGGTACGCGCGTAGATCGGCCGGTTGAGGCCGAGATGCTGGCGGATGCCGCGCGGCGTCAGGTGCATGACCTCGCGCAGCGCCTTTTCCAGCTTCGCCTCGTCGACCTTGCCGGTGCCGTGCAGGTCGACATAGACCGACAGCGGCTCGGCCACGCCGATGGCATAGGACAGCTGGATCGTGCAGCGGTCGGCAAGATTGGCCGCGACCACGTTCTTGGCGAGATAGCGCGCCGCATAGGCGGCCGAGCGGTCGACCTTGGTCGGATCCTTGCCCGAGAACGCGCCGCCGCCATGGGGAGCTGCACCGCCATAGGTGTCGACGATGATCTTGCGACCGGTCAGGCCGGCATCGCCGTCGGGACCGCCGATGACGAAGGCGCCCGTCGGGTTGACGTGCCAGACGGTCTCCTTGTTGATCCAGCCGCCGGGGACCGACGTGACGATATAGGGCTCGACGATGGCGCGAATGTCGTCGGAGGTGAGCTTGGGGTCCAGATGCTGCGTCGACAACACGACGGAGACCAGGCCGACCGGCAAGCCGTTCTGGTAGCGCACGGTGACCTGGCTCTTGGCGTCGGGGCCGAGCAGCGGCTCCTTGCCGGACTTGCGCGCCTCGGCGAGCAGTCGCAGGATCTTGTGCGAATAGTAGATCGGAGCCGGCATCAATTCCGGCGTCTCGCGGCAGGCATAGCCGAACATGATACCCTGGTCGCCAGCGCCTTCGTCCTTGTTGTCGGAGGCGTCGACACCCTGCGCGATATGCGCCGACTGAGCGTGCAGGTGGACGGCGACGTCACAGTTCTCCCAATGGAAGCCTTCCTGCTCGTAGCCGATGTCCTTGATGGCCATGCGGGTCAGATGGGCAATGTATTCGTTTGTAATTGTCGCCGGGCCGCGGGTTTCCCCTGCAATCACCACGCGATTGGTCGTCGCGAGTGTTTCGCAGGCAACGCGCGCTTCCGGCATCTCGGAGAGAAAAGCGTCGACGACCGTATCGGAAATCCGGTCGCAGACCTTGTCCGGATGTCCTTCGGACACGGATTCGGAAGTGAAGAGATAATCTTGACGAGCCACGTTCAACCGTCCTTCTGGGAAGATAGTAGAAAGCGGCGGGGACCCCCGCCGCCAGGCACGACACATGCCAGTGAAGACGAGTGCTCGTCAAGCGCACGAACGCCGTTCCCGGTGACGACGACGGTCCGTCACATGGATCGCCCGGCCCAGGAATGGCGGTGTTGCGCGCGATTTCCGGGCCCGACCCGCGAGCCCGGAAGAAACCTCAAGAGGCTGGCGAAACCGAAGGCTCAGACCTCTTCGCCGGCGAGCGCCCGCACCAGATCGACGACACGGCGACGCACCTTGGCATCCTCGATCCGCACGAAGGCCTTGTTGAGGGACAGGCCTTCCGATGACGACAGGAAGTCGACCACATAGGAGGCGGGCTTGGCCTCGCCGAAGCCGTTGGCCTCGTCCGGCGTTCCCGGCGCGTCCTCGAAGAAGAAGGCGACCGGCACTTTCAGCACGGTTGCGATGTGCTGGAGGCGGCTGGCACCGATACGGTTGGTGCCTTTTTCATACTTCTGAATCTGTTGAAATGTAATGCCCAGGCTTTCGCCGAGCTTCTCCTGGCTCATGCCAAGCATCATGCGGCGCAGGCGCACACGACTTCCAACATGCACATCGATGGGGTTCGGTGCTTTTTTGCTGCTCATTTTTTGTCTTCTTTCCGGCTCTGTCGGTTGCTGTGACCAAGGCGTTATTTTTCTGGCGATTCTGATCCGTTCAACGGAAGCAGGTTGTCGGGTTTCTTTTCCCAATACCGATTCCCGCCAGCGGAACGCCGCCAGTTTCATCTACCACAACCCAATCTACGCTCCGGGCTGCGACGGTTGTTATGATGCCGTGCCGCATTGCGACCCGTCAATCATTACGCGCATTCCCTACGTAACGCGTTACAAGAAGAAGGCCAACAAAAACTATTAGGAAAATTGCCAATGTGTTTTGCCCGTACCTAGCGAAAACCGTAGGTGAGATGGCGGATGGCATACGCATGTCGATCCGCCCGGCCGCCATCAGCGGGCGCATTGCCAGGACCCGGCCGTAGGCGTCCACAACCGCCGAAATGCCCGTATTGGCTGCACGTACAACCGGCAGCCCCTGCTCCACGGCGCGCATCCGTGCCTGGGCGAAATGCTGGTAGGGTCCCGGCGTATCGCCGAACCAGCCGTCGTTGGTGACGTTCAGAATGAACCCCGGACGCTCGTCGGAGCTGGTCGCGGCAGCCGGGAAGATCGCCTCGTAGCAGATCAGCGGCAGGAAGGCCGGGCCGGCGACCGGGTTCAGGACACGGTGACGAAAGCCGGCGCGAAAGGTTCCCGGCAGTTCCACAAGCTTCGTCAGACCGAACGCCTCCAGCGTCTCGCCCATCGGCAAGTATTCGCCGAAAGGAACAAGCCGGACCTTGTCATAGGCGTCGAGAATGGCGCCCTCGTCGTCGATCACGTAAACGCTGTTGTAGAAGACGCGGCCGCCCGCATCCTCCACACTGGCACGCACGGCTCCCGTCACCAGCGTGTCTCCGGGACGGAGCAGACCGGCAATGGCCGCCAGCGCGTCGGGGGCCTCGGTCAGCAGGAACGGTGGCGCGGATTCCGGCCAGACGACCAGACGCGGCAGGTCGCCGTCCGCCGTCTCGCCGTCCCACTCGCCCCGGCTTGCCTCCAGATAGGTATCGAACACCCTGGTCCGGTTTTCCGGCCGCCACTTGTCTTCCTGGGCGATCGACGGCTGCACGACGCGCAAGGCCATATCGGCGCCGGCGCCGACCTCGCCAAGGTTCGTGCGAAGGGCGCCGCCGCCGGCGACGAGCGCCATCAGAAGCACCCCGGCGACGCCGGCGCGGCGCCCGCCAGCGGTCTGGTCGGCAAATCCCGCCAGGCAGCAGAACATCGTCGCCACGATGAGACCGAGCCCGTAGACGCCGACCAGGGCAGCGGGCTGCATGAGCAGCTCCGTTCCGCCGAATGCATAGCCCCAAATGTTCCAGGGAAAGCCCGTCAGGACATGGCCGCGCAGCCAGTCGGCGAGCGTCAGGGCCAGCGCCAGCAGCAGCAGCCGACCGGGCCCGTCGCGCCATGCAAGGCCTGCAGCGAGGGTTGCCAACGCCGTGAAAAGGGCCAGCCCGGCGGGCAGGAGCACGACCGCGAAAGGGATCATCCAGGCGAAGGCGTCCGCCTCGACAAGGAAGGCCCGCCCGATCCACCACAGGCCCGCCAGATGAAACCCGAAGCCGAACCACCAGCCGACCGCCAGCGCAGGGCGCATGCGCGCCCATGGTCCCGCATTGTCGGAAATCGCCCCGTCGAGAAGCCAGACAAGCGCCGGCATCGACACTGCCAGAACGGGAAATACCCCGAAGGGCGGCATGGCGAAGGCAGCGAGGGCGCCGGCCAGGGCCGAAAGCAGCCAGCGACGCCAACCATGGGCGAGAAGGAAAACTTGCGCCAGACGCAGCACGGCATCGACTCCTGCGGTTGCGCACGGGGATGCGAGCGCGCAGGCGAATCACCCGCGCCTCAACGGACGATCCCCGCGGGGGCAACACCGGTCAAGTGCGGGCGGTCGTTCGGGTACCCGCATTCCCCGATACGGGCCGGGTCAGTTGGCGAGGTTGGGCCGGCGCTGACGACGACGCACGTCTCCATGCCGGGCTTCCGCCCTGCGCGCGCGGATCCGCAAGCGCTTGATGCGGCGTGGATCCGCATCGAGGACCTCGAACTCGTAGCCGGGAAACTCGCGAGCGGTGATCAGTTCGCCGCGAACCGGCACGCGGCCGACCAGGGTGAAGACCAGCCCGCCCAGCGTGTCGACTTCCTCGGCCAGTTCGCCGAGCTGGAAGCCGGTGCCGACCGCCGCCTCGACCTCTTCGACGGGCACGCGCGGATCGGCGATCCAGATGCCGTCCCCGGCCTTCTCGATCATCGCGTCCTCGTCCTCGTCATGCTCGTCCTCGATGTCTCCGACCACCGTCTCGACGATGTCCTCGAGCGAGACCAGGCCTTCCGTGCCGCCATACTCGTCGATGACCAGCGCCATCTGGACACGGTCCGCCTGCATCTTGGCCATCAGGTCCGTGGCCGGCATGGAGGGGGGAACGAACAGGACGGGGCGGATCAGGCCGGCATCCCCGAGCGGCAACAAAAGGTCCACCCGCGACAGGTCGAGGGCCGGCTTTTCGTTGGAAGCCGGCGTCTCCGCCCTGGTCTGCCTCTCCTCTTCCGGCCTCTCGTCTTCCGGCCTCTCGTCTTCCGGCCTGTCATCTTCCCCGGACGGAGTTTCGCCGCTGGGCTCATTGGCGGCCCTGGCGGAAAAATAGGCCATCAGGTCCTTGATGTGGACCATGCCGCGCGGGTCATCGAGACCGTCGTGATAGACGGGCATTCGCGAATGCCCGCTCTCTCGAAACACTTCCATGAGATGACCGACAAGGACGGTGTCCTCGACAGCGTCGATATCGGCGCGCGGCACCATCACGTCCTCGACGCGAACCTCGCGCAGGCGCAGGATGTTGGAGAGCAGCACCCGTTCCTCGGGCGTGAAGCTGGCGCTTCCATCGTGCTCGCGGGCGAGTTCGTCCTGCAGGTTCTGGCGCAGGGTGCCCGCCCCGTTTCCAGGCCGCCGCAGACCGCCCAGTCGTTTCAGGATCTCGACCCAGATGGAGCGCAGCGATCGCGGGGGATCACCTTCCGCCTGGGCGAAGGTTTCCCCGCCAGTGTCGGAGGCGGCCGGTTTCGGCGCCCCCGTGTCATCGGTACTTCGAGCCTTTGAATCGTTCATGTCATGTCTGCACCCGCATCGCGCGGGCGGCTCGCTCTCCGTTGTCTTGTCGTCCGCCAGTGTGGTGGATTTGAAGTTCGTTACACGGCTTGCAGCAAGCTCCGAAACGAACGTCAAATCCGAAAACCACACCAGAGACCTTAACTTGCAAGTCGCCTTCTTGAAGCTGAAGTTCGCTCAAGGCCTGCTGCCACGTGAAACGAACTCCAGATTCAGGTGACTAGCGGCTCCCGGTAGGGATCGGCGATGCCGAGCACCGCCAGAATGCGCCGCTCCAGCGCTTCCATCACCTCGGCTTCGTCCTCCATTTGGTGATCGTAGCCGAAAAGATGAAGGAACCCATGTGCCACAAGATGCGTCACATGGGCGTCAAAATCGATGTCCATCTCCGCCGCCTCGCGCGCGACGGTCTCGCGGGCGAGAATGATGTCGCCGAGCAGCGGTCCGAAAGGCGGCTCGTCCTCGTCGCCTCCGGGAAAGGAGAGGACGTTGGTGGGGGCATCCTTCGAGCGCCAGTCGCGATTGAGTTCGCGCACCCGCGCATCGTCGGCGAAGACCACCGACACCTCGGCGCCCTCGACCAGTTCGAGCCGGGCCTCGGCGCAGGCGACAGCCACAACCCTGGCGACGAGCGCCTCCAGCGCCCCGCTTTCGGGCCAGCCCTCTGCCTCGACCGCCACATCGACCTCGGGGGACTGCAGCACGGCATTCATCGCGGGGCGCCTCTGGGAGCCTGGGACGGGGCGGCCGCGGCAGCCGCCTGCTCGGCCTTCTGGCTGGCCTCGCGGCTGGCATTGTCATAGGCGCGCACGATGCGGGCGACAAGTTCGTGCCGCACCACGTCGACCTCGGTGAACCGCACCACGGCCACTCCCTCCACGCCTTCAAGCAGCGAGAGCGCCTCGCGCAGCCCGGACTGCTGCCCGGGCGGCAGGTCGACCTGGGTGGGATCGCCCGTGACGATCATCCGGGAATTCTCGCCCAGGCGCGTCAGGAACATCTTCATCTGCATGGTGGTGGTGTTCTGCGCCTCGTCGAGGATCACCACCGCATTGGCCAGGGTCCGCCCGCGCATGAAGGCCAGCGGCGCCACCTCGATCATGCCGGACTGCAGGCCGCGATCGACCTTTTCCGCGGGCATCATCTCGTAGAGCGCGTCATAGAGGGGACGGAGGTAGGGATCCACCTTCTCCTTAAGGTCTCCCGGCAGGAAGCCGAGCCGCTCGCCCGCCTCGACCGCCGGCCGCGACAGGATCAGCCGGGCCACGTCGCCGCGCTCGAGCAACGCCGCCGCATAGGCGACGGCCAGAAAGGTCTTGCCGGTGCCGGCCGGGCCGACGCCGAAGGTCAGGTCGGTCCGGTCCATCGCCCGGATATAGGCATCCTGTGCCGGCGTGCGGGCCAGCACCGTCTTGCGCCGCGTGGACACCTGGGCGAACGACAGGTGAGAACGCGGTTCGATCGTCGGAAGATCCAGTTGAGCCTCCTCTGCCACAGCCATCCGAAGGGCGCCCTCGACGTCTCCCGGATGCAGTTCGTGGCCCTGCTGAAGTCTGGCATAAAGGGATTCAAGCGCCCGGCGCGCCTGTTCGCAACCGGAATGACGGCCCTTGATCACGACCTGATTGCCCCGCGCCACGGCCTCGACGCCAAGGCGCTGCTCGATCAGGGCGAGATTCTGGTCGAATTGTCCGAAAAGATCGCCGACGAGACGATTGTCATCGAAGGCCAGAACCACATGGGTCATGTCCGAAGCGGGCACCGCAGCGCGGTAACCGCCCCGGTTTGGGGTTCGGCTCGCGCCGGTCAAACGGCTTCTCCTGGCATCCTGCCTCCTGGATTCCCGAATGCAGGCCTCATGCGCGGACCCGCTGGGGGTGTGCCTGTCCGTCATCTTGCCCTGCCATGCGGCGCGCGAATAGGGAATTCGCTTCCCGTCCGGTGATTTCCACCGTCACGATCTCCCCGATCAGGCTTTCGTCCGCGTCGATCTGCACGGGCTGCAACCAGGGAGACCGGCCGGTGACCTGGCCGGGATTGCGGCCCCGCTTCTCGACCAGCACGTCACAGGTTGTTCCCACAAGGCTTTCGTTGAACGCCTTCTGCTGATGCGCGACCAGCGCCTGCAATTCCTGCAGCCGCGCGTTCATCACGGGTTCCGGCACATGGTCGTCCATCGTCGCGCCGGGCGTTCCCGGGCGCGGGCTGTATTTGAAGGAGAAGGCGGAGGCGAAACCGACGCGTTCGATCAGGTCCATCGTGTCGCGGAAATCGGCATCGGTCTCACCCGGGAATCCGACGATGAAATCGCATGACAGGGCCAGGTCCGGCCGGCCCTCTCGGATCCGGTCGATCAGCCGGAAATAATCGTCGCGCGTATGCCTGCGGTTCATCGCCTTGAGAATGCGGTCGGACCCCGACTGCACCGGAAGATGCAGGTAGGGCATCACCTCGGGCAGGTCGCGATGGGCCGCGATCAGCGCATCGTCCATGTCGCGCGGATGGCTCGTCGTGTAGCGCAGCCGGTCGAGGCCCTCGACGCCGGCCAGCCTGTGCAGCAACTCACCCAGGCCCCAGGCGCGCCCGTCCGGCCCCGCGCCATGCCAGGCGTTGACGTTCTGGCCCAGCAGCGTCACCTCGCGCACGCCGCGCGCGGCGAGCCGTTCGGCCTCTGCAACGATCTGGTCGACGTCCCGCGAGACCTCGGCCCCGCGCGTATAGGGCACCACGCAGAAGGTGCAGAACTTGTCGCAGCCCTCCTGCACTGTCAGGAAGGCTGCGACCGGACCGCGCCGCCCGCTCGGGGCCGGCGCGGTCGACGGCGTCGACAGGTGGCGGAACTTCGCCTCGATCTCGAACTCGGTCTCGACAACGCTTTCGCCGGCCCGTGCGCGGGTGACGAGTTCGGGCAGCCGGTGATAGGTCTGCGGCCCGAACACGAGATCGACCACGGGCGCCCGCCTGGCGATCTCCTCGCCTTCTGCCTGTGCCACGCATCCGGCAACGCCGATCATCGTCTGCTTGCCGCTTTCGGCGCGCGCCGCCTTCAGCTTGCGCAGCCGGCCGAGCTCTGAATAGACCTTCTCCGCTGCCTTTTCCCGGATATGGCAGGTGTTGAGGATGATCAGGTCGGCATCCTCGACGCTATCGGTAGCGCTGAAGCCCTGCGGCACGAGGGCGTCGGTCATCCGCTCGCTGTCATAGACATTCATCTGGCAGCCGTAGGTCTTGACGAAGACCTTGCGCCCCGCGGCGCCCGGACCCGGCGAAACGCCCTCTCCGGCCTGCCCCGGTGCCGTGGCATTGCCTGCAGCGATGGAAAACTCGTCGCTCATCCTGTCTCCGCGCGGGCGCACCGCCAGTTGCCGCTGCTCATCGCCGCTGCCCGTGCCGGGCGGCCGGGTTGCGATACAGCCGGAATGTGTCCTTCACGCGATGGTTCGACGACAACGGGAGGCGGCCGCCGGACAATCGTGAAATCCGGCCTGCTTTAGCCGTTTTCGTCGCTCTTGAGAATAGCATGCGCCGCAGTGGCCCGCATCGGCCCGGCCGGCACGCTGTCTAGACGCTCCGCCCGTGCCGCGCCGGCAAGCCGGCGGACCTCGCCCTCCAGCGTCCTGGTCAGCGCCTTGCGATCGCCGCCGGGCGCCGCGCGAACCGGCTCGCCCCAGACAACCGTGACGTCGACCGCGCCCTGGCGCACCACATTCATGAAATGCGGGATCATCTCCATGTCCCCGTACCAGGCGACATGGTTGCGGAACTGGCGGCCCATCGGCAATCCGTGCAAGCGGGTATAGGCGAGCGCCAGCGGCTGGATCCAGACGTCCCCGTCATCGCCGGCCACCGCATGGCGGGCCGCGCCGATCAGGGCCGAACGGAACGGCAGGACCTCGTTGCCGCTGTTCGAGGTGCCTTCGGCGAACAGCACCATCGCGTCGCCCTCGGCAAGGCGCGTGCCGAGCTCCTCCGCCGTGCGCGCCGTGGCGCTGCGCCGCTGCCTGTCGACGAAGACAGACCGCTGCAGCTTTGCGAAGAGGCCGAAGACCGGCCAGGAGGCGACCTCCGTCTTGGCAACGAAGGACAGCGGCATGCGGCTGCCGAGCACGGTGATGTCGAGCCAGGAGACGTGGTTCGCGGTGATCAGGAGCGGGCGCCCGGTCGCCGGCCGGCCGATTTCGCGCACCTTGATGCCGACGACGGCGCACGCGATCCGGTGCCAGATCACCGGCAGCCGGCGCTTCACCGGACCGCGGCTGCGCAGGGCAAGCCATTGCACGGGAATGAGCGGCAGCGTCACCAGCGTCAGGACGGCGAGCACGGCGGCGGCGCGGACGCGCATCATGCGGTCAATCCCGGTCCTTCGGGCCGAGAGGCACGCCGTAGAGCTCCAGCCGGTGATCGACCAGCCGATAGCCGAGCGTGCGGGCGATCGCCTCCTGCAGGTGCTCGATCTCCTCGTTGCGGAACTCGATGACACGGCCGCTTTTCAGGTCGATCAGGTGATCGTGATGTTCTTCTGGAACCGTCTCGTAACGGGCCCGCCCGTCGCGAAAGTCGTGGCGCTCGATGATGCCGGCATCCTCGAACAGCTTCACCGTCCGGTAGACCGTCGAAATCGAGATGCGCGGATCGTTCTGCACCGCCCGGCGGTAGAGCTCTTCCACGTCGGGATGGTCGCTGGCGTCCTCGATGACCCGGGCGATGATTCGCCGCTGCTCGGTCATGCGCATGCCTTTGGCGACGCATTGTTCCTCGAGCGTGGACTGGGCCAGGTCGGCATTGGACGGCGCCGCGTCGGAGCGCTGGCTGCCGGGATCGGTCATCTCGCCTGTCCTCCTTGCGACCAATCGACCATGCGCGCCCGGTCGTCCGGGCACGCGAACCTTGCAAGCCGATTACGCCAGATCGACCCGCATGACAAGCGCGCCGCCGTCGCCCGTGCCGTCGCGATAATAGCCGCGCCTCTCGCCGACCTTGCGAAAGCCGAGTTTGCGATAGAGGGCAAGCGCGCCCGCGTTGCCGGCATCGACCTCGAGAAACAGGCAGGCGACCCGGTCGGCATAAAGACGCGACAGCCCGGCGCGCAGCAGCTGTTCGCCAATGCCGCGGCGACGCTGGCGCGGGTCGACGGCAATGGTCAGCACCTCCGCCTCGTCGGCTGCCACCCGCAGGATGAGAAATCCCATGATGGCGCGGCTGCCATAGGCGCTGGACCGGCGCGCCTGCAGGATCGTGACGCCGGGCTGACGGGCAAGGGCCGCAAGGTCGTCGGCGCTCCAGCCGCTCGGGAAGGAGCGCTCATGCAGCTCGGCCAGCGCGGGATAGACGTCGGGCTCGGCCGCCTCGATCACCGGAGGCGGCGCCCAGAACCACCAGAAACTCATGCGAACAATCCCTCGTCGCGCCGCGCGGGAGCGGCATCGGGCGGGCGCAGATAGACCGGCTCGGGCGGATGCGCGAGGGGATCGGCCTCGGCGCCGAGGCGGACCACGGCGGCAATGTCGGGCCAGGCCGCCTCATGGGCGACCCGCAGGTCCGTGCGCCCGCACGCGGCCACGACCTTGGCCGCCCCCGCGCCCGCGAGCAGCGCCCCGGCCGGAAGCTGCAGGCCGAAGTCCGCGGCTGCCATTGCAACCGGCGCGGCAAGCGGCATCCCGTCCGCGGCAAATCCCTGGCCGTAGATTTCCGGGCCCTTGGCCTCGAGCACGGCGAACACCGGACACGGTTCGACCGCACCCTCGCGGGCCATGTCCGCAAGCGCGTCAAGCGTGCCGATGCCGACAGCCGGCGCTCCCACGACAAGGGCAATGCCGCGCGCCGCCGACAGGCCGACCCGCAGGCCGGTAAAGGAGCCCGGCCCGGCGGTCACCGCGATCCGGTCAAGAGCCGAGAAGGGCAGGCCGGCCTCGGCCATCACCTCGCCGATCATCGCCATCAACCGTTCGGCGTGACCGCGCCCGAGAACCTCGCAGGCCGAGGTCACGCGCGCCTGCCCGCCGTCCCGGTCGAGGACGGCGACTGAGCAGGCGTCGAGCGCGGTATCGATGGCGAGCAGGCGCATGGGCAAACTAAACCGATCCCGGCCGCTATCGTCGACACGACCATTTGCTAGGGTGACTTCGGTCACATACCGGCCAGCGGCACCACGGACGGGCGCTTGCGGCAGCATCAGGCCGAAGCCGGGTGCGAGTGTTCCGGAAAAGACAAACGGCCCGGCTTCCGGCCGGGCCGTTCGGCAGCCTCGCGTCGCTGCGTCAGAGCGCGCGGACTTCCTCGACTTCCGGGACGAAATGGCGCAGCAGGTTCTGGATGCCGTGCTTCAGCGTCGCCGTGGAGGACGGGCAGCCCGAGCAGGCGCCGCGCATGGACAGGTAGACGATCCCGTCGCGGAAGCCCCGGAAGGTGATGTCGCCGCCATCCTGCGCAACAGCCGGACGCACACGCGTCTCGATCAGTTCCTTGATCGTGCCGACGGTTTCCTCGTCGCCCTCCTCGAAGAACTCCTCTTCGCTGTCGGCAGCCATCTCGCTCGCCAGCACCGGGGCGCCGGACATGAAATGCTCCATGATCGCGCCCAGGATCGCCGGCTTGATGTGCTGCCAGTCCACATCGCCCTTGGTCACGGAAATGAAGTCGTGGCCGAAGAAAATGCCCTCTACCCCGTCCACCTGGAACAGTGTCTGGGCGAGCGGCGAGGAGCCGGCATCCTCGGTCTTGCGGAAATCCATGGTGCCTTCCGGAAGCACGATGCGTCCGGGGAGGAACTTCAGGGTCGCCGGGTTCGGCGTCGCCTCGGTCTGAATGAACATGACGGTCTTCCTTTCATCGCGGGCGGCCCGCGTGTTGCGCGGGCGTGCCGGCCGGGATCTTCCGGCCCGACCTCATGAAGCCATCCGCTGATGCGGGCGGCAGGTGAGACCCGCACTTGCCTGTTCTGCATGGTGTCTGCGTCGCTCGGGTCACGCCTGCCGGGCGCCCGTCGCTTCGTTGTTGCCCTCAATATACGCTCACGAAGCGCTCGGCGCCAGATTGGAATTGTTCCAGAAAGTGCTTTTCTGCCTCAGGCCAGGGCCGCGATCGACTCGTCGTCCAGCGTGCCCGGCACGATGGTGACAGGGATCGGGAAGCTGCCCGCGCCCTTGCCGGCGATCGCGCTGACCAGAGGGCCGGGCCCTTCCGAGCCGCTGCCGGCCGCCAGCACCAGGATGGCGATATCGGCATCCTCCTCGATCAGCTGCAGGATCTCGTCCGAGCGATTGCCTTCGCGCACCACCAGTTCCGGCGTGGTGCGTGCCACCGCACGCACCCGGTCGGCGGCCTTCATCAGGCAGCTTTCAGCTTCCTCACGCGCCTCCGCGCGCATGATGTCCTCGACCCCCAGCCAGTGCTGGAAATCCCCCGGCGCTATGACGTAGAGCAGTGTCGCCACGCCGCCGGTGCGCTCGGCGCGCTTGGCGGCATAGACGATCGCCCGGTCGCATTCGCTGGTCTCGTCGACGACGACGAGAAACTTGCGCCGGTGCCCTTCCTCGAAACTCTTTCGGATCGCTACCATGGGCGCATGCTGCCACCGGCAGGGGCAACCGGCAAGCGCCAAGCCGCCGCAGGGCGAACGTGCCTTGAAATCACAGGATGAACCTCGACAGATCGATGTTCTTGGCAAGCTCGCCGATGTTTTCGCGGACGAAATCGGCGTCGATGGTGACGTTCTTCTCGGTCGCGTCGGGTGCGGTGTAGGACACCTCGTCGAGCACCCGCTCCATCACGGTCTGCAGGCGCCGCGCGCCGATATTCTCGATCGTCGCGTTCAGATCGACGGCGATGGAGGCAATCTCGTCAATGGCATCGTCTGTGAAGGTCAGCACGATCTCCTCGGTGCCGAGCAGGGCGATATACTGCTTGATCAGGCTGACTTCCGTGTCCGTCAGGATGGCGCGGAAATCGTCCTTGGTCAGCGCCTTCAGCTCGACGCGGATCGGCAGGCGCCCCTGAAGTTCCGGCAGCAGGTCGGAAGGCTTGGCCACGTGAAAGGCGCCCGATGCGATGAACAGCACATGATCGGTCTTGACCGGGCCGTGCTTGGTGGCGACGACCGTGCCCTCGATCAAGGGCAGCAGGTCGCGCTGGACGCCTTCGCGCGAGACGTCGCCGCCGGAGCGTTCGCCGCGCACGCAGATCTTGTCGATCTCGTCGAGGAAGACGATCCCGGCATTCTCGACCAGATGGATCGCCTCCTCGACCACCTTGTCCTCGTCGAGGAGGGCGTCGGCCTCCTGTTCGATCAGGACCGCATAGCTCTCGCGCACAGAGATGCGACGCGGCTTGGTCTGGCCGCCAAACGCCTTGCCGAGCATGTCGGAGAGGTTCATCACGCCAACGCTGCCGCCCGGCATGCCCGGCATGTCGAAACCCGGCATCTGCGGCTGGGCGCGGACCTGGATCTCGATTTCCTTGTCGTCGAGTTCGCCATCGCGAAGCTTCTTGCGAAAACTGTCCTTCGTCGAAGGGCTGGCGTTCTTGCCGACCAGAGCCTCGAGCACGCGTTCCTCCGCCTGCAGGTGGGCCTTCGCCTCCACCGACTTGCGCTTGGCCGTGCGCACCAGCGCGATGCCGGCCTCGACCAGGTCGCGGACGATCTGCTCGACGTCGCGGCCGACATAGCCGACCTCGGTGAACTTGGTCGCCTCGACCTTGACGAAGGGCGCGTTGGCGAGCTTGGCGAGACGGCGGGAAATCTCCGTCTTGCCGACGCCTGTCGGGCCGATCATCAGGATGTTCTTCGGCATCACCTCCTCGCGCAGGCTCTCGTCGAGCTGCTGGCGGCGCCAGCGGTTCCTGAGCGCGATGGCGACGGCGCGCTTGGCGTCCTTCTGGCCGACGATGTAGCGATCCAGTTCGGAGACGATCTCGCGGGGGGACAAAGTGGTCATGACCGTGTCTTTCTCTCGATGAAACTCAGTCGAAGGCCGGCACGAGCCGTGCCAGGGATGTGTCGCGCAGGGGCCGGCCCAACGTCCGGCGCACCACCCGCCAGGCAGATCCGAGCAGAAGGATGAAGCAACCGAGCAGGATCAGCGTGACGGCCGTTGCCGTGGAACCGGAGATATCGGCCTCGGCCATCAGCGTGCCGATCGCCACGCCGAAATAGCCAAGTCCGGAGACGAGGATCGCGCGCCGGTCGACGATAACGGCGACAAGGGCAAGGGCCGCAAAGAGGGCAATGACGATCATCGCGTCCCCCTGGTCGAGCGCGTCCACACCGGATGTCGTCAAGGCAAGAATGGAGTGGACGATCAGGGGCGCGGCCAGAAGATGCAGCCAGAAGGCCTTGTCGCTGGCCACGGTGACGCGTTTCGGGTCGCGGGCGTCGTAACGCATGGCCGCGACGAAGGCCGCAAGCCCGGCGGCGAGCGTGAACCATGCCGTGTGTGCCTTGAGTGCACCCGGAACCGCCACCTCGACAAGCACGGCAACGAGAAAGAACACCGTGCCGGCGACAACGGCCACGCCGACCGGGACCCTGAAGCGCCAATAGTGGAGCGCCCCGCCGCCGATGCCGAGAAGCGTCGGCAGGATCAGCAAGGGCGAACCGGGTTCCTGGGCGAAGGCAAGGTTCAGCGAGAGCGCTCCCGTGGCAAGGCCGATGCATGCAACCAGGAATGCCGGCGCGAAGGCAATCGTCAGCACGAAGGAAGGGAGCGCCAGCCGCATGCGCCTGGCAAAGACCTCCGAAAGTCCCCAGATGGCGACGGCAACAGCTCCGGCGGGCAGCGCCAGCGGCACGGGGTAGTCCAGGCCCAGCGGGATGGAATAGCGCAGGGCAAACCACAGGCCGAACAACAGGATGACGATGCCGATGGAGATGAAGATGTCATGGAAACCGCGTGCGAAACGGACCTCCTCCGCATCGGCGTGGCTGACGCTCTCGCCGGCGCCCTCGGGCACGGGAGCGGTCCAGAAATCGGCGAGGCGCTCGGCCTGCGGCTGTGTCAGGATGCCGGCGCCGACCGCCGCACCCAGACGAGCCGGATCGAGCGGCCCGGCGTTCACAGGTGTCGCTTCCGCTGTCATGCGCATCCTTCCTCGGTTCCTGCAACATGTTCCATGACCAGGGCATCGCCGCTTCTGCCGAGCAGCCGTTCGACTGGCCGGAAACCGGCCTTTTCGTAGGCGCGGCAGGCTCGGCCGTTGGCGGGATCTGGATCGATGATGATCCGCTCGAAGCCGCGCCGGCGCAGGCCGGCGACGAAATTCGTCAGTGCCGCCGTGCCGAGGCCCCTGGACAGGTCCCCGGCCTCGCCGATCGACAGGTCGAGGCCGACCGTCTCCTCGGGCAGTTCCGCCAACCAGGGACTGTCGGCGACGATCTCCGGCGCCCGATTGTCGGCAAGATACCAGAGCTGGATATAGCCCGTATCACGGCCGTCCAGGGTGAAGAGGTAGGGCTCGGTCGTGTCGCGTCCCTCGATCATCTCGCGAATACGGCCGAGCTCGATCTGCGGATCGCCCCACCACTTGCGCCAGTGCGGGGCCTCCATCCATTCCGCCAGCAGCGGCAGGTCGGCCGCCGTCACCGGACGAAACCCGATGCGGGCCGAGTCAATCGGCATCCAGCGTCTCGATGGTCAGGTTGCCGTTGGTGTAGACGCAGATCTCGCCGGCAATCGCCATCGACTTGCGGGCAATGGCCTCGGCATCGAGATCCGTGTCGACAAGGGCACGCGCGGCGGCGAGCGCGTAATTGCCGCCCGAGCCGATGCCCATGACCCCGCCTTCGGGCTCCAGCACGTCACCGGTGCCGGTCAGAACCAGCGAGATT
Source organism: Stappia sp. (assembly GCF_965276915.1). GTDB lineage: Bacteria > Pseudomonadota > Alphaproteobacteria > Rhizobiales > Stappiaceae > Stappia. The sequence goes on along the minus strand of NZ_OZ255709.1, from coordinate 1,057,307 downwards.
GACTTGTCCGCGACCAGCATCATCGCCTCGAGCCGGCGCAGGTAGCGGTCGGTGCGCCAGTCCTTGGCAAGCTCGACGCAGGCGCGCATCAGCTGGCCGGGATACTGCTCGAGCTTGGCTTCCAGCCGCTCGAACAGGGTGAAGGCGTCCGCCGTCGCGCCGGCGAAACCGGCGATCACGTCGCCCTTGGCGAGCGGGCGCACCTTGCGCGCCGTGCTCTTGATCACCGTCTGGCCGAGCGAGACCTGGCCGTCGCCGGCGATCACCACCTTGCCGCCCTTGCGCACGCTGAGGATCGTCGTGCCGTGCCAGCCCGTCGGGTCGCCCTGTGACTGCATCGCCTGTCGTCTCCTGCCAGCATCTTGTGGAGAGTGGTCGCCACCCTCTTCGGACTGCCTATGTAAGCCGCCGGGACGCGTTTGCAAATCCCGTCAGGCCTGCAGGAGGATGCCGGTCAGAGCGGATTGACGAGGCGCACCGGCCGGCCGGGGGCAAGCTCGGAGGCGGCCGCAACGATCGCATCGGCATCGATGCCGAAGTGATGGTAGAGATCGGCGACCGTGCCGGTCTGGCCGAAATGCTCGACGCCCAGCGCCGCCGTGCGGTGGCCGCAGACAGAGCCAAGCCAGGCAAGCGTCGCCGGATGGCCGTCAAGCACGGTGATCATCGTGCAATGGGACGGCAAGCCGGACAGCAGGCGCTCGATATGGCTCATCGCGCCGCGATGGCCGCGCTTGCGCATGCGCATCGCGGCGTGCCAGCCGGCATTCAGCCGGTCGGCGGAGGTGACGGCGAGCACGCCGATGTCGCGCCGGTCGGTGCCGATGCGGCCCGCCGCCTCGATCGCCTCGGGCGCGACCGCACCCTGATAGGCGATCACCACCTCGCAATTGGGGCCCGGCTCGCGCAGCCAGTAGGCGCCGTCGATGACGCCGCGCCGGAACGCCTCGTCCTCGCGCCGCAGGGGCTGCTCCAGCGCCCTTGTCGACAGGCGCAGATAGACCGAGCCGCCGGTCTCGTCGCGCAGCCAGGTGCGCTCGTCATGGACCGCGTCGCCGTCGCGCTGCAGGTAGTCGAAGCTCCAGTCCATGATCAGCGACAGTTCGTCGAGCCAGGCCGGCTCGAACGAGGCGAGCCCGTCCTGGCTCATGCCGATCAGCGGGGTCGCGATCGACTGGTGGGCTCCGCCCTCGGGCGCCAGCGACACGCCCGAAGGCGTCGCCACCACCATGAAGCGGGCATCCTGGTAGCAGGCGTAGTTGAGCGCATCGAGGCCGCGCGAAATGAACGGATCGTAGAGCGTGCCGACCGGAATGAGCCGCTCGCCGAAAAGCGAATGCGACAGGCCGGCCGCGCCCAGAAGCAGGAACAGGTTCATCTCGGCGATGCCCAGTTCGATGTGCTGGCCTTCCGGCGAGAACGCCCATTTCTGGGCCGAGGGAATGCGCTCGTCGCGGAACGTGTCGGCAACCGCGTCGCGGGAGAACAGGCCGCGGCGGTTGACGAAAGGTCCGAGATTGGTCGAGACGGTGACGTCCGGCGAGGTGGTGAGAATGCGCGCGGCCAGCGGATGATCGGATTTCGCCAGTTGGTCCAGCACCTTGCCGAAGCCGGCCTGGGTCGACAGCACCTTGTCGTCGAGCCCCACCGGCCCCGGTGTCGCCACCCGGTCGGCCTGGAAGCGGCGGCGGCCGGCGGCGAAGAACGGCGTGTCGCCGATCACCTCGTGCAAGCCGGCCTCGTCCAGATCGAGGCCTTCGGCCATCTCCCATTCATGGCCGGAGCGCACGCCCATCTGGGTGCGGAACCCGTCCATCTGGGTCGGGGTCATCAGGCCGGCATGATTGTCCTTGTGGCCGGCAAGCGGCGTGTTCCAGCCCTTGATCGTGTAGGCGACGAAGGCGACCGGGCGGTCGTGCTTTGCCTGTTCCTTGAAGGTTTCGCCAAGGGTTTCAAGGCAGTGACCGCCGAGATTGGTCATCAGCTCCTGCAATTGCGCGTCGGAGCGGCTCTCGATCAGCGCGCTGACGTCGCCCTGGTCGCCAATGTCGTCGAGAAGCCGCTTGCGCCACGCCGCGCCGCCCTGGAAGGCCAGCGCCGAATAGAGCGCGTTGGGGCAAGTGTCGATCCAGTCGCGCAGGGCTTCGCCGCCCGGCTCCCCGAAGGCGGCCCGCTGAAGGGCGCCGAATTTCAGCCGCACGACGTCCCAGCCGAAGGCTCCGAAGATCGCCTCGATGCGGCCGGCAAGGCCTTCGCGGACGACGCCGTCGAGGCTCTGGCGGTTGTAGTCGATGATCCACCAGGTGTTCCGGAGGCCGTGCTTCCAGCCCTCCTGCAGGGCCTCGTAGACATTGCCCTCGTCGAGTTCGGCATCGCCGACCAGCGCGATCATCCTCCCCTCGTCGCGCGGGCTAGCCCAGGGCTTGGCCGCCAGATAGTCCTGAATCATCGAGGAAAAAGCCGTGATCGCGACGCCGAGCCCGACCGAGCCGGTGGAGAAATCCACGTCGTCGACATCCTTGGTGCGGCTCGGATAGGACTGCGCGCCGCCATAGGCGCGGAAGGCCTCGAGCTTCTCGCGCGTCTGGTTGCCGGCAAGGTACTGCATGGCATGGAAGAGCGGCGAGGCATGCGGCTTCACCGCCACCCGGTCTTGCGGGCGCAGGCAATCGAAATAGAGCGCCGTCATGATCGACACCATCGAGGCGCAGGACGCCTGATGGCCGCCGACCTTCATGCCATCGCCCTTTTCGCGCAGGTGGTTGGCATTGTGGATGGTCCAGCATGCAAGCCAGAGAAGCTTCTTCTCGATGGCCTTCAATGCGGTCTTGCGGGACGTGTCCATGAACGCTTGCCCTTCTCGGATGATGGCTCGGATGACAGCTGGAGTGACGGACGGCGCGGCCGCCCGAACGGTGGTTCGAGCGACCGAGGATAAGGTCGATCCGGTGCAATTTCAGTCCGATTTCGACAAGTTCGGCGTCAAAAGTTCGAAAGATTGATTCAGAAATTATCGAAATTGACGAAAATTATTTCCCTGAACCCCGTTCAGGCAGCGGCTTTTTGCAATCCCCGCAGGGCCTGTTCCAGATCGGCGAGGATGTCGCCCGGCGTCTCCAGCCCGACCGAGAGGCGGATCAGCCCGTCGGAAATGTCGTGGGCGTGACGCTCCTCGGCCGTGTAGGTCGAATGGGTCATGCTGGCCGGATACTGGACGAGGGTCTCGGCGTCGCCGAGGCTGACGGCGCGGCGCGCCAGCTGCAGGGTGTCGAGGAAGCGGATGCCCGCCTCCATGCCGCCGACCAGCTCGAAGGCGATCATGCCGCCGAAGCCGGGCATCTGCCGCGCGGCCAGCTCGTGCTGGGCAAAGCTTGCAAGCCCGGGATAGTGGACGGCGGCAACGGCAGGATGCGCCTCGAGCAGTTCGGCCGCGGCCATGGCGCTGGCGCAATGCCGCTCCATGCGCAGTTCCAGCGTCTTCAGCCCGCGCATGATCAGATGAGCGGTGAGCGGGGCCATGACGGCGCCGGTCATGTCCTTCAGCCCGACGAGACGCACCGCCTGCATGTCGGCGCCGTTGCCGACGGCGATGCCGGCGACGAGATCGCCGTGACCGCCGAGATACTTGGTCGCCGAATGGACGACGATGTCGGCGCCGAGCTCAAGCGGCCGGGTCAGGAGGGGCGTTGCATAGGTGTTGTCGACGACGGTCTTCGCGCCGGCCTCGCGGGCAATCGCGGAGATGGCGGCAATGTCGACGAGGCGCATGTTCGGATTGGCCGGCGTCTCGAAATAGACGATGCGGGTGCGGTCGGAGATCGCCGCACGGAGGTTTTCCGGATCGCGCATGTCGACATGGGTGACGGTCACGCCGAACTTCGCCAGCCCGTGGCGGAAGAAGGCGAAGGTGCAGCCATAGAGCGTCCTGTCGACGATGATCTCGTCGCCGGGCGAGAGGAAGGTCCACATCACCGCGGTGATCGCACCCATGCCGGAGGCGAAGGCGATCGCCGCCTCGCCGCCCTCCAGCACCGCCATGCGGTCCTCCAGCAGGGACAGGGTCGGGTTGGAGATGCGCGAGTAGACATGGCCCGCCCGTTCGCCGGCAAACATCTCGCCGCCGGCCCCGGCCGTCTCGAAGGCAAAGGTCGAGGTCATGTGCACCGGCGGGGTCAGCGCGCCCTCATGGGCAAGCGGATCGTAGCCGTGATGAATGGCGCGGGTGGCGAAACCGAGCGGACGGTTGCTGCGGGTCATGGCGAAGGCTCCTTTACCGGATGGCGGGCGGCGAGCGCGCGGGACGGCTCCGCCCCCTTGTCTCCCTGCCGAACTGCTGATGGCAGTCTAGGGTTTCGCGAAGGGCGATTTCTGGCGTATTTTGCCTTCATGCTCCTTCAGATTGGCAGTTCCTGCCAGCAAGAGGTCGAAACATGGACGAAATCGATCGCCGGATCCTGCGCGAATTGCAGAAAGACGGACGCCTGACCAACCAGGAGCTCTCCGAACGGGTGGGCCTGTCGCCCTCCCCCTGCCTGCGCCGGGTGCGGAACCTGGAGAAGTCCGGCGTCATTTCCGGCTATGCGGCCATTGTCGACCCTGAGGCCTACGGGCTGCCGGTGACGGTGTTCCTGCAGGTGAAACTCACTCCGCATACCCAGGAGACCGTCGCCACGTTCGAACAGGCGGTCGCCGGGATCGAGGAGATCATGGATTGCTATCTTCTGGCCGGGGATCGCGACTATCTGCTGAAGGTCGTGGTTGCCTCGCTCGCCGACTACGAGGGCTTCATGCGGCGGCGCATCCACAAGATCCCTTGCATCGCCTCGCTGGAATCGAGCTTCGCCTTCGGCACGGTCAAGCATGCCCAGGCGCTGCCGGGGTGAAACGGCCCGCATCCCGCTCCGGCAGGTGCAAGCCAAGGTCTTGACGCGGCTAAGTTTGTCCTCCAGCCTTCTACCAGGCTGCTCAGCAGACATCCGGACGACAACGGATGCGCATCGCACCCCAGTGGAGGAACTGACATGACCATGCACCTGACGAAAGTCGCCGGTGCGGCCGGCGTTGCCGCACTTCTCACCGCGCTCATGGCCGGCGCGGCGCAGGCCGAGTTCAAGCTCGACAGCCGCTACAGCGATGCCGATGGCGACCTGATCGCCGACATCCCGTCCGATCCCGCCCAGCAGGTCGATCCCTCGACCCTGATCTTCGCCTATACGCCGGTCGAGGACCCTGCGGTCTATGCGGAAGCCTGGGCCGATTTCCTGACGCATATGGAAAGCGTCACTGGCAAGAAGGTGCAGTTCTTCCCCGTCCAGTCGAACGCCGCCCAGATCGAGGCGATGCGCGCCGGCCGCCTGCACGTCGCCGGCTTCAACACGGGCTCCAACCCGCTTGCCGTCGCCTGCGCCGGGTTCCGCCCCTTCACCATGATGGCCAAGGCCGACGGCAGCTTCGGCTACGAGATGGAAATCATCTCCTATCCCGGCTCCGGCATCGAGAAGCCCGAGGACATCAAGGGCAAGACGCTTGCCTTCACCGCCGAGACCTCGAATTCCGGCTACAAGGCTCCCTCCGCGCTGCTCAAGGCCGAGTATGGCCTCGTCGCGGGAACCGACTATGAGCCGGCTTTTTCCGGCAAGCACGACAACTCGGTCCTCGGCGTCGCCAACAAGGACTATCCGGCGGCAGCCATCGCCAACTCGGTGATGCACCGGATGATCGACCGCGAAGTGGTCAAGGCGGAACAGATCGTCTCGATCTACAAGTCGCAGACCTTCCCGACCACCGGCTACGGCGTCGCCCACAACCTGAAGCCGGAGCTGCAGGAAAAGATCAAGGAAGGCTTCGCCACCTTCAAGTGGGAAGGCTCGTCGCTGGAGAAGGAATTCTCCAAGTCGGGCGAGGCGCAGTTCATCCCGATCACCTTCAAGGACAACTGGTCGGTGATCCGCCAGATCGACGCGGCCAACGACGTCTCCTACAACTGCCAGTAAGGGCAGCGCTGCAACTGAACGGGTGCGCGGGCGGCCTTCCGCCCGCGCATTCCCGTCGTTGTCGCGCTTTTCTTGCCCCCTCTTCCTCCGTGCCATTGCCACATTGCAGGACATCGCATGCTGACAGTCGATGCGCTCACCAAGACCTACAAGACCGGCGACAAGGCGCTGAAGTCGGTCAGCTTCACCGTGCCCAAGGGACAGGTGGTCGGCCTGATCGGTCCGTCGGGCGCCGGCAAGTCGTCGCTGATCCGCTGCATCAACCGCCTTGTCGAACCGAGCGAAGGCCGGGTGCTGCTCAATGACCTGAACATCACCGGACTGCCTGCAGGCGAGTTGCGCCGCGCCCGGCGCCGGATCGGCATGATCTTCCAGGAATACGCCCTGGTGGAACGGCTGACGGTGATGGAGAACGTGCTGTCGGGCCGGCTCGGCTATGTCGGTTTCTGGCGCTCGTTCCTGCGCCGCTATCCCGGCAACGACGTGGAGAACGCCTTCCGCCTGCTCGACCGGGTCGGGCTGATCGACCACGCCGACAAGCGCGCCGATGCGCTCTCGGGCGGCCAGCGCCAGCGTGTCGGCATTGCCCGCGCGCTTGCCCAGGACCCGGAACTGCTGCTGGTCGACGAGCCGACCGCCTCGCTCGACCCGAAGACCTCGCGACAGATCATGCGCCTCATTGTCGAGATCTGCCAGGAGCGCGAACTGCCGGCGATCATCAACATCCATGACGTCGTGCTGGCGCAGCAGTTCACCCAGCGGATCATCGGCCTCAGGGCCGGCGAGGTCGTCTTCGACGGCGCTCCGGACCTCCTCGACGAAAACGTGCTCACCCGCATCTACGGCGAGGAGGACTGGACCGCCATGCGCCGCGCGGCGGAAGAGGACGACCATGCGGAGCGCGACGCGGCCGAGCGCATGGCCGGGATGATCTGAGCCATGAGCGCAACCGCCACGACCTATCCCCGCCGCTGGCGCCGGCCGGCGACGATGATCCCCGATCCGCGCTGGCGCTACGGCATCTATGCCGCCATCCTGATCTACCTGGTGCTCGCCATCGGCTCGGTCGACGTCAACTGGGCCCGCGTGTGGGACGGGCTCGACCGGGGCGGCCGCTTTGTCATGGGCTTCCTCAAGCCCGACTTCACCAGCCGCTGGAAGGATATCAGCAACGGCATGGTGGAAAGCCTGACGATGACGGTGACGGCAACCGTCGCCGGCGTGCTGATCTCCGTGCCGATCGGCATCGGGGCGGCGCGCAACATCGCACCGCCTGCCGTCTACTACGCCTGCCGGGGACTGATCGCGCTGAGCCGCTCGCTGCAGGAGATCATCATCGCCATCCTGCTGGTCGCGATGTTCGGTTTCGGTCCCTTCGCGGGTTTCCTGACCCTTACCTTCGCCACGATCGGCTTCCTGGCGAAACTCCTGGCGGAGGACATCGAGGACATCGACGAGACCCAGGCCGAGGCCATCCGTGCCACCGGCGCCTCCTGGTGGCAACTCGTCAACTACGCGGTGCAGCCGCAGGTGATGCCGCGCCTGATCGGACTGACGCTCTACCGCTTCGACATCAATTTCCGCGAGAGCGCCGTCATCGGCATCGTCGGGGCGGGCGGCATTGGCGCGACGCTGAACACCGCCATCGACCGCTACGAATATGACAGCGCCGGAGCGATCCTCTTGATCATCATCGCCGTGGTGATGTTCGCCGAATATTCCTCCAGCTTTATCCGCAAACGGGTGCAATGACATGCCGGTGACGCAAACCGAAAACGGCCCGGTCTGGAGCCTGCGCACACCGCGCGCGCGGCTTGCCCTCTGGTGCGGCTGGTTCGCGCTCGTCGCGCTGACCGTCTGGTGCTGGCAGATCATGACGAAGGACACGATCTGGCTTTTCGTCATGGATGCGCCGCAGCAGGCGGCCGATATCGGCTCGCGCATGTTCCCGCCGCGGCTTTCCTATATCGAGAAGCTGCTCTGGCCCTTGTGGGACACGCTCAACATCGCGACGCTCGGCACCATGCTGGGCGTCGTCATCGCAATGCCCGTCGCCTTCCTGGCGGCGCGCAACACAACGCCGAGCCTGCTGATCGCCCGGCCGGTGGCGCTGTTCATCATCGTCGCCTCGCGCTCGATCAACTCGCTGATCTGGGCGCTGCTGCTGGTCTCGATCCTGGGGCCCGGCCTGCTCGCCGGCATCATCGCCATCGCCCTGCGGTCCATCGGCTTCGTCGGCAAGCTGCTCTACGAGGCGATCGAGGAGACGGATGCGAGCCAGACGGAGGCGATCGAGGCGACCGGCGCCAGTGGCGGCCAGGTGTTGATCTACGGCTACTGGCCGCAGATCGCGCCGGCCTTCTGGGGCATTTCCGTGTTCCGCTGGGACATCAACATCCGCGAGAGCGCGGTGCTCGGCCTTGTCGGCGCCGGCGGCCTCGGCCTGCAATTGCAGGCCTCGCTCAACGTGCTGGCCTGGCCGCAGGTGACGATGATCCTGCTCGTCATCCTGGCGACGGTCGTGTTCAGCGAATGGGTGTCGGCCAAGGTCCGTCACGCGATCATCTGAAAAGGACCGCCGGTCCACGCGCCTTGCCGGGCGCACAGCGCCGGGCCCGGCAGCAGGTCCGGCAACGGGTCCGGCAACGAGTTCGGCGTATCCTGTTGCCGCCTCCGCGAGGCTTCGTGTTTTCCCGTATTGATATCTGAGATATCTATTTGAGAGACTGGGATATCGATAATCCGCTTTGAGGCCGTATCCCGACATGATCACCGCCGCCCAGATGCGCGCCGCGCGGGCGCTGCTCGGCATCGACCAGAAGACGCTTGCCGAACGCGCCGGCGTCTCCGTGCCGACGATCCAGCGCATGGAAGCCAGTTCCGGCAATGTGCGCGGCGTCGTCGACAGCCTGACCAAGGTGGTGGAGGCACTGTCGCGCTCCGGCATCGAGCTGATCGGCGAAGGCGCGCCCTCCGCCGGCTCGGGGCGCGGGGTGCGGCTCATGGAGGTCTCGCCGCCCGCCGGACCCACGGGGCCGAGACCATGACGGCACCGGCCCCCTCCCCCACGAGCGGTCGCGCGGCCGGAGATCGCGCACCGGGCTTTGCCGAACTGTTCCTGCCGAAACTCGTCACCGTGCTGCGCGAGGGCTATACCGGCGCGCATCTGAAAGCCGACGCGATTGCCGGACTGACGGTGGCCATCGTCGCGCTGCCGCTGTCCATGGCGATCGCCATCGCCTCGGGCGTGTCGCCCGCGCAAGGGCTGACGACAGCGATCGTCGGCGGGTTCCTCGTCTCCGCGCTCGGCGGCAGCCGCTTCCAGATCGGCGGGCCGGCGGGCGCCTTCATCGTGCTGGTGGCGACGACGGTTGCAACGCACGGGATCGAGGGACTGGTGCTCGCCACCTTCCTGTCGGGCCTGATGCTGATCGCCGCCGGCCTGATGCGGTTCGGCACCTATGTGAAATTCGTGCCCTATCCGGTGACGGTCGGTTTCACCGCCGGCATCGCCGTCATCATCTTCGCCAGCCAGGTGAAGGATCTCCTCGGCCTGCATCTGTCGGGTCCTGAACCCGGGCCGCTTGCGGAAAAGCTGCCCGTGCTTTGGGCCGCGCTGCCGAGCATCTCCCCGGCGAGCGCGGTGCTCGCCGGCGCGACGATTGCCGTGATCGTGCTGCTCAAGCGCTGGCGTCCGTCCTGGCCGGGCCTGCTCGTCGCCATCGCGCTGGCCGGCACGGTGACGGCGCTGGCCGGACTGCCGGTGGAGACGATCGGCTCGCGCTTCGGCGGCATCCCCTCCGCCCTGCCGATGCCGGCACTGCCCGATTTCAGCCCGGAGCGGATCCTTGCCGTGCTGCCGAGCGCCCTCGCCTTCACGCTGCTCGGCTCCATCGAATCCCTGCTCTCGGCCGTCGTCGCCGACGGCATGAGCGGACGGCGGCACCGCTCCAATTGCGAGCTGGTCGGCCAGGGCATCGCCAATGCCGGCTCGGCGCTGTTCGGCGGGTTCTGCGTCACCGGCACCATCGCCCGCACCGCCACCAATGTGCGCTCGGGCGCGCACGGACCGGTGGCCGGCATGCTGCACGCGCTGTTCCTGCTCGCCTTCATGCTGGTCGCGGCACCGCTGGCCGCCTATATCCCGCTGGCGAGCCTTGCCGGCCTGCTCGCCGTCGTCGCCTGGAACATGATCGAGCGGCACGCGTTCGCGACGCTTCTGCGCGCCTCGCGCGGCGATGCGCTGGTGCTGCTCGCGACCTTTGGCCTGACCGTGTTCCGGGACGTGAGCGAGGCGATCATCGTCGGCTTCGCGCTCGGCTCGGTGCTGTTCATCCACCGCATGTCGCAGGTCACGGCGGTCGAGACGCACCTGCCCTTCGTTGCCGAGGACCAGGCCGACACGCCCGATGGCGGGCGCCGGCCCTATGACGAGGCAAGCGCCGTCGACCCGCAGGTGGTCGTCTACCGCATCTCGGGCGCCTTCTTCTTTGGCGCGGCCGCCTCGATCGCGGCGGTGCTCGAGCGGATCGCCGACAGCCACAGGGCGCTGGTGATCGACTTCGCCGCCGTGCCGTTCCTCGATTCGACCGCCGCGCACAGCATCGAGAGCCTGGCGGCCAAGGCCTCGCGGCGCGGCGTCGCGGTGGTGCTGAGCGGAACCGCGCCCGAAATCCGGCGCCAGCTTGTCGCGCAGGGGCTGGAGGCGCCGCTGGTCACCTATGCGGCGACCCTCGACGAGGGCCTGCGGCACGCCCACGCGGCGGTCGCCGGCTGAGGCACGCCGCCGGGCCCGTCAGTCGTCCCGGTCCTCGATCCAGACATCGCCCTGCGCCACCGCCACCGACTTGAGGATGGCGTGGCAGGCAAGGCCGGGGGCAAGGCCCAGCGCCTCGGCCGAGCGGCGGGTGATGCGGGCAAGCAGCCGCTCCTCGCCGGCGCGCAGCTGGACGACGACGCCCGGCCCCTCGCCCATGCGCAGCGCGGCGACCTCCACGGACAGGATGTTGAGCGCCGAGAGGCCGACCGGTGCCTGGCGCGACAGGATCACGTCCTGCGCGTGGATGCGCACGCGCACCCAGGTGCCGACGGTCGCCGCGACCTGCGGCAGGAACAGCGGCCCGGCGGCAGTTTCCAACTCGCTCAGCCCATCGGCATGGTGGTGCAGAACCCTTGCCCGAATGACGGCGCCGGCATCGCGAATGCCCAGCGTCGGCACCGCGCGCGGGTCGCTCAGCACCTCGGCCGGCGTGCCGGTGCGCACCACCTGGCCGTTGTCGAGCGCAACGACCGTGGTGGCGAGGCGCGCCACCTCGGCGACCGAGTGGCTGACATAGAGGATCGGCACCTCGGTCTCGTGGGCGAGGCGTTCGAGAAAGGGCAGGATCTCCGCCTTGCGCGCCTCGTCGAGCGCGGCGAGCGGTTCGTCCATCAGCAGCAGCCGGGGGTGGCTGAGCAGGGCGCGGCCGATGGCGACGCGCTGCTTCTCGCCGCCCGAAAGGGTGCCCGGCCGCCGGTCCAGCAGTGCCTCGATGCCGAGCAGCGCGACAAGACGCGCGAACGCCTCGCCGTCCGCGGCCCTTCCCTTCCTGCCGGAGAACCAGCGGCCGTAATTGAGGTTCTGGCTGACCGTCAGGTGCGGGAACAGGCGCCCCTCCTGGAAGACGTAGCCGATGCGGCGGCGATGCGGCGGGATCCGGATGCCGGTTTCGGTGTCGAAGAGGACGGTGCCGTTGATGCGCGCATGGCCCTGATCGACGGCAAGCAGCCCGGCCAAGGCGTTGACGATGGTGGTCTTGCCCGAACCGGAGCGGCCGAACAGGGCGGTGACACCGGGCGGCGCCTCGAAGCGGGCATCGAGGGTGAAACCGGGGAAGGCATGGCGAAGGGAGACGTCGAGGCTCATGCGCCGGAAATCCGCCTGGCGACGGCGCGGCCCACCCATTCGGAGGCAAGCAGGGCCGTCATCGCCACGACGATCGACACCAGCACCAGGCGGAAGGCGGAGGTCTCGCCGCCCGGCACCTGGAGGAAGGCATAGATCGCCGAGGGCAGCGTCTGGGTCTCGCCGGGAATGTTGGAGACGAAGGTGATGGTCGCCCCGAACTCGCCCATCGCCTTGGCGAAGGCAAGGATCGCCCCGGCAATGACGCCGGGCAGGATCAGGGGCAGGGTGACGGTGGCGAAGACCATGACGCGCGAGGCGCCGAGCGTGCCGGCGGCCTGTTCCAGCTTCGGGTCGACCGCCTCGATGGCAAGGCGGATGGCCCTGACCATCAGCGGGAAGGCCATGATGCCGGCGGCAAGGGCCGCGCCCGTCCAGCGGAAGGCGAAGACAAGGCCGAAGGCGTCATGCAGGAAACTGCCGACCGGCGCGCGCCGGCCGAAAGTCAGAAGCAGCAGGTAGCCGGTGACGACGGGCGGCAGGATCAGGGGCAGGTGCACGATGCCGTTGAGAAGCTGCTTGCCGGGGAACCGCCCCCGGGCAAGCAGCATGGCAACGGCGATGCCCGGCGGCAGGCTGACAAGCGTCGCCCAGAAGGAGACCCGCAGCGACAGGCCGACCGCGCTCCATTCTTCCGGGCTCAGGAAATCCATGCGCGTTCGTTCCGCCTGCCGTCAGTCGAGGACCACGAAGCCCTGTTCAGCGAAGATCGCGGCCGCCTCGGCACCGCCGAGGAAAGCCAGGAAATCGCCCGCCAGGGGGTTGTCGCGCCCGTCCAGCACTGCCGCAGGATAGACGATCGGGGGATGCGTGTCGGCGGGAAATGTGCCGACCACGCCGACCCTCGCCTCGGCCGCCGCATCGGTCGCATAGACGATGCCGAAGGGGGCCTCGCCGGTGGCGACAAGGGCAAGGGCGGCACGCACATTGTCGGCCTGCGCGACCTTCGGCTCGACAGCGTCCCAAAGGCCGAGGCGCGTCAGCGCGGCCTTGCCGTAGATGCCGGCGGGAACCGCCTCGACCAGGGCCATGGCCAGCCTCTCCTCGCCAAGGAGGCCGGACAGGTCGAGGGCGGGCGAAATCTCCAGGGGAGCGACATTGCCGCCATGGGCGATCAGGACGATGGAATTGGCAAGCAGGTCGCGGCGGCTGCCCTCGACCAGCAACCCGTCCTTCTCCAGCCTGTCCATCCAGTCCGCATTGGCCGAGATGAAGACGTCCGCCGGGGCGCCTGCCTGGATCTGGCGGGCGAGCGCCGAACTGCCGGCGAGCGAGACGACGACGTCATGCCCGGTCCGCGCCCGCCATGCGGCCGCGATCCCGTCCATGGCGTTCTTCAGGCTGGCAGCGGCGAAGACCGTGACACTGCCGCGCTCGGACGACTGAGCCCCGGTTTGGGTCCCGGTTTGGGCAAAGGCGGCGCCGGGGCCCGTTCCGGCGAGGGTGAGCAGCAGGGCCGCCGCGACGCACAGGCTGCGGATAACCGGAAACCGGCCGGTGGATGACGGGACACACATTCCGGAACGGCGCGCGGTCATGGCAAGCTCCTCACACGAAGGGACAGGCGCGGGGGGACCCCGCAATCGATATGTTCACCCCGACATATCGAAGATCCCCGGACGTCTGGCAACCGTTATTTCCCACCGGACATATCGATGCCGCCGCGCTCCCCGGTCCCGCGCTCCCCGCTCCCGCGCTCCCCGGTCCCGCGCTCCGCGAGCAGCAAGGCGCGCAGGCCGTCGATCTCCTCAAGGCCGGCGGCGGCGGCCTTCTCCTCCAGTTTCCGGTAGAGGGCGAGCACTTTCCTGCCCGCCTCGGTCAGGCGCGCGCCGCCTCCCTGCGTCCCTCCCCTGCTGCTTTCGACCAGCGGGGCATGAAACGTCGCATTGAGGCTTTCGGCCAGCATCCAGGCGCGCTTGTAGCTCATGCCCATGCGCCGCCCGGCAGCGGCGATGGAGCCGGTCTCGGCGATGTTTTCCAGAAGGTCCGCCTTGCCCGGACCAAAGGCCACGTCCGGCTCGAACACGAGGCGCAGGCGTATCCCGGTTGTCTTGTTTCCGACTTTCATATGCGGAACGTAGACGGTTTGGCCGGCGGTGGGAATCCGGGCGATGCGCGTGGTCAGAAGGCGGCGTTCCGCCGACACGCGAAGGGCGGCGAACCGGTGGGTTCGCCGCCCTTCGAAAGTTATCGTGGCGTTCTTTCGGCGGGACGGGTCAGCCGGCGGGCTCGAGCACCAGCGTCTTGACGCCGACGGTCAGGTTGGTGCCGGTCTGCGATTCCACGCTGATCGGGTTGAGCGCGATCGACTTGTCGAGGCCGCCGAGAAGCGCGTTGGCCGTCAGCCCGACGCCGAGGCTCGCACCGGCGGTGACCCCGCCATAGCTGCCGGCAAGCGCGCCCGGATCGGTATCGGCGGCCGGGGCGAAGACGCCCCAGACAAGCGTGGCATTGTCCTGCGTGCCGATATCGAGGCCGAACTCGCGGCTCTCACCCCGGTAGAAGGTGGCAGGGCCGCCGTCAACGGGCCGGTAGCTGCAGGAAAGCGAATTGGTCCCGCCGACGATGAAGTTGCTTTCACCCGTCACGTCGCATGTCAGCTTGCCGATCTCGACGCCGGGCTTTGCCTCTTGCGCGCCCGCCAGGGACGGCGCGGCGGCAAGGGCGAGAAAGGCGGTTCCGGCAAGGCCGATGGTTCGAAGCATGCAATCCTCCAATGGCTGCGGGCGGCCCCGGGAGGGGGGCCCGCTGTTGGTTGCTGCTCCTTCAACGGGTGAGGGGAGAAAAAGGTTCCAATGCCGCCCCAGAAAGACCGACGGCGCGTTCTCCCGCTTCCTGTCGACGGTGCGCGCCGCCTGACAAGGCATTGCAGGCCGCCCTTGCGGCTTACGGATAGAGACGTTCCGTCGTCCAGCCGCCTTCGGGCGCGGGACGGCGGAAGACGTGCCGGTCGTGCAGACGGAAGGGCTTGTCCATCCAGAACTCGATATAGACCGGGCGAATGCGGTAGCCGGTCCAGTGGTCGGGACGGGGCACCTCGCCAATGGCGAAGCGGGCGGCGTTCCTGGCGACGGCCTTTTCCAGCGCGAAGCGGCTTTCCAGCGGCCGCGACTGCTGGCTGGCCCAGGCGCCGATGCGGCTGTCGCGCGGACGCGAGGAGAAATAGGCGTCGGCTTCCGCCTCGCTGACCAGTTCGACCGGCCCGCGAAAGCGCACCTGGCGACGCAGCGACTTCCAGTGCAGCACGCCGGCGGCCTGCATGTTCTCAGCCAGCTCGTCGCCCTTTTGCGACTGGGTGTTGGTGTAGAAGACGAAGCCCGCCTCGTCGAACTCCTTCAGAAGCACCATGCGCACGTCCGGCAGGCCGTTTGCGCCGCAGGTCGCCAGCGACATCGCGTTGGGGTCGTTCGGCTCGCTCTTTTCCGCGAGCGCCAGCCATTCGGCGAAGATCGCGAAGGGGTCGCCCGCGGCGACACGCGCCTCCAGTTCGTCGCGGGAAGGGCTATCGGTCTCGGCGCTCATGGCAGACATTGTCCCGTGGCTGGCTGGCGGCTGGGCCGCGCAAGATCTCTCAATCCCGGTTTATATCGCAGCCCGGCGGCTTTGCCAGCAGGGCTGCATCTCAGCGGAACAGCATGACCGGGATCTTGCAGGAGCGGATCATCTCGCTCGTGGTCGATCCGATGATCAGCGAGCGAATGCGCGAATGCCCGTAGGCGCCCATGATCAGAAGGTCGATGCCGTCGTCTTCCACCGCCTTGGAAATCACCGTGTCGGGCTGGCCGGAACGGATCTCGGCCGTGACCGCATAGCCGCCGCCCTTGAGGATCGCGGCGGCGCCGTCGAGGGAGCGGCGCGCGTCCGGCGTGTCCTGGCCGACCATCAGGAGGCGGCAGTCGAGGCCGGCAAGAATGCGGCTGCGGGCGATGTGGTCGACCGCCTTGAGAGCGCTGGTGCCGCCGTCGAAGGCGATCAGCATCCGCTCGATCGGGCGGAAGGCGCGGGCGGCGACGAAGACGGGCTTCTTCGCCACGCGGGCGATCCGCTCCAGGTTGGAGCCAAGATGCAGCCGAGCGAAATCCGCCGCCTCGCCGCGCTTGCCGATGACGATGAGATCGGCGTCGGCTTCCATTTCGGCCAGCGTCTCGACCAGATCGCCGGCGCGCAGACGGGTGCCGACATCGGCAATGCCGGCCTCGTCCAGCACCCTGGCGGCATCGTCGAGGATCGCCCGGCCGCGCGCCTGGGCGAGCTTCGCCGTGCGGGCATCGAGCTCGGCCAGTTCGTTGAGCAGCGTGGTGCGGGCCCCGAGCGCGATGTTGCCGGAAAGATTCGCCGCGCCTCCCTCCGCCTGGCGGCGGCCGAGCACATGCAGCAGCTCGACCCTCGCCTGGTGGGGGGCGGCATCGCCGGCGCGCGCCGCGATCCAGGCGGCATTCTCGCAGACGCTTCGCGAATAGACGGAACCGTCGACCAGCGCGATCAGCTTTGTCATGGGATGTCCTCCGGCCTTGTCAGTGGCCCATCAGGCGTTCGAGCGCGCCGGGCTTGTCGTGAATGGCGAGCTTGTCGACGATCGTCTCGCTCGCCTCGTTGATGCCGACGATCTCGACCTCCGCGCCCTCGCGGCGGAATTTCAGCACGATCATGTCGAGCGAGGCGACCGCCGAGATGTCCCAGATATGGGCGCGGCTGACATCAATGGTCACCTTCTCCAGAACTTCCCTGAAGTCGAAGGCGGCTGTAAAGGCCTCCGCCGAGGCGAAGAAGACCTGCCCCTCGACCACATAGGTGCGCGAACGCCCGTCCGCCGACAGGCTTGAGGTGACGCGGAAGATCTGGGCGATCTTCCAGGCAAAGAAGATGCCCGACAGGAGCACGCCGATCAGCACCCCGATGGCGAGATTGTGGGTGAGCACCACACCGGCGACGGTCGCCAGCATGACCACCGAGGACGAACGCGGATGGTCCTTGAGATTGACGATCGACGACCAGCTGAACGTGCCGATGGAGACCATGATCATGATCGCGACAAGCGCCGGCATCGGGATCTTGGCCACCCACTCGCCCAGCGCGACGATGAGGAACAGAAGGATGATGCCGGCGGAGAAGGTCGACAGGCGGCCGCGGCCGCCCGACTTCACGTTGATCATCGACTGGCCGATCATGGCGCAGCCGGCCATGCCGCCGATGAAGGCGGTGGCCGAATTGGCGATGCCCTGGCCGATGCATTCCTGGTTCTTGTCGCTCGGCGTGTCCGTCAGGTCGTCGACGATGGTGGCCGTCATCAGCGATTCCAGCAGGCCGACGGCGGCGACGGCGGCCGAATAGGGCAGGATGATCAGCAGCGTTTCCAGCGTCAGCGGGATGTCGGGAATGAGGAACACCGGCAGGGTGTCGGGCAGTTCGCCCATGTCGCCGACGGTGCGCACGTCGAAGCCGAAGGCGATGGCCGCGGCGGTCAGCACCAGGATGCAGACCAGCGGCGAGGGAACGGCCGTCGTCAGGCGCGGAAAGAGATAGATGATCGCGAGGCCGGCGGCGACCATCGCGTAGGTCAGCCAGGTGACGCCGATCAGTTCGGGCAGCTGCGCCATGAAGATCAGGATGGCGAGCGCGTTGACGAAGCCGGTCATCACCGAGCGCGAGACGAAGCGCATCACCGAACCGAGCCTGAGCAGGCCCGCGACGATCTGCAGCAGGCCGGCAAGCACCGTGGCGGCGAGCAGGTATTGCAGCCCGTGCTCCCTGACCAGCGTCACCATCAGCACGGCGGTGGCGGCGGTGGCGGCCGAGATCATGCCGGGGCGGCCGCCGACGATCGCGGTGATCACGGCGATGGAGAAGGAGGCATAGAGGCCGACCTTGGGATCGACGCCGGCGATGATGGAAAAGGCGATCGCCTCGGGAATGAGGGCAAGCGCGACGACGAGGCCGGCAATCACGTCCTTGCGGACATTGCCGGTCCAGTCCTGCGCATAGTGGGACAATGAGAACATCAGGCCATCCGGTCTGGTGCCGCGCGGCGCGTCGCGGGTCGGTGCGTGTCGTGGAGAAACGAGCGGCATCCGTCGCCACGCGGGAAGGCGCACAGGATGCGGCCGCGCTCCGGCGGATCAGGTTCACGCCGCTTCTAGGCCGGTTCCCGCTGCGACGCAACACGGGCGGCCCGCCGCGGCGGCGGAGCGGGGACCGGGGAAGCCTTGCGCGCCGCCAGCCTTGCGGTGCGCCACCGCTCAACATATATAGCGGTCACGTTCCGCTCCCATGCCGCGCGACCCTGGGTTCACGTCATGCGGGGAGCAATTCACGACGTATCGACACAAGACGCGTAACGACAAGACGTACGAGAAGAGGGACCGGTCCGATGCCGTAACGGGTCCGACCGGTCTGCTGGAAAGGAAGGGCAATATGGCAAAGGTCATCGGTATCGACCTCGGCACGACCAACTCGTGCATCGCCGTCATGGACGGCAAGGCTCCCAAGGTGATCGAGAATTCCGAAGGCGCGCGGACCACTCCGTCCATGGTCGCCTTCAACGACGACGGCGAGCGGCTCGTCGGCCAGCCGGCCAAGCGCCAGGCGGTGACGAACCCGACCGGCACGGTGTTCGCCGTGAAGCGCCTGATCGGGCGGCGCTACGAGGACCCGACGGTCGAGAAGGACAAGAAGCTTGTCCCCTACTCGATCGTCAAGGCCGACAATGGCGACGCGTGGGTCGAGGTGAGCGGCGAGAAATATTCTCCCTCGCAGGCCTCCGCCTTCATCCTGCAGAAGATGAAGGAAACCGCCGAGAGCTATCTCGGCGAGCAGGTGACGCAGGCCGTCATCACGGTTCCCGCCTATTTCAACGACGCCCAGCGCCAGGCGACCAAGGATGCCGGCAGGATCGCCGGTCTCGAGGTGCTGCGCATCATCAACGAGCCGACGGCGGCGGCGCTCGCCTACGGTCTCGACAAGAACGACGGCAAGACCATCGCGGTCTATGACCTTGGCGGCGGCACGTTCGACGTCTCGATCCTGGAGATCGGCGACGGCGTGTTCGAGGTGAAGTCCACCAATGGCGACACGTTCCTCGGCGGCGAGGATTTCGACATGCGCCTGGTCGACTATTTCGCCTCGGAGTTCAAGAAGGACCAGGGCATCGACCTGAAGAACGACAAGCTCGCGCTGCAGCGCCTCAAGGAGGCGGCCGAGAAGGCCAAGATCGAGCTCTCGTCCTCGTCGCAGACCGAGATCAACCTGCCGTTCATCACCGCCGACGCGTCCGGTCCCAAGCACCTGACGATGAAGCTGACGCGGGCGAAGTTCGAAAGCCTCGTCGATGATCTCGTGCAGCGCACGATCGAGCCCTGCAAGGCGGCGCTCAAGGATGCCGGCATCGCCGCCGGCCAGATCGACGAGGTGGTTCTCGTCGGCGGCATGACGCGCATGCCGAAGATCCAGGAGGTGGTCTCCACCTTCTTCGGCAAGGAGCCGCACAAGGGCGTCAACCCGGACGAGGTCGTTGCCATGGGCGCGGCGATCCAGGCCGGCGTGCTGCAGGGCGACGTCAAGGACGTGCTGCTGCTCGACGTGACGCCGCTGTCGCTCGGCATCGAGACGCTGGGCGGGGTGTTCACCCGCCTGATCGACCGCAACACGACGATCCCGACGAAGAAGGGCCAGACCTTCTCGACCGCGGAAGACAACCAGACGGCCGTGACCATCCGGGTGTTCCAGGGCGAGCGCGAGATGGCGGCGGACAACAAGATGCTGGGCCAGTTCGACCTGGTCGGCATTCCCCCGGCGCCGCGCGGCGTGCCGCAGGTCGAGGTCACCTTCGACATCGACGCCAACGGCATCGTCAACGTCTCGGCCAAGGACAAGGGCACCGGCAAGGAACAGCAGATCCGAATCCAGGCGTCCGGCGGTCTTTCGGACGCGGACATCGAGCAGATGGTCAAGGACGCGGAAGCCCATGCGGACGACGACAAGAAGCGCAAGTCGCTTGTCGAGGCCCGCAACCAGGGCGAGGCGCTGGTCCACTCGACCGAGAAGTCGGTGAAGGACTATGGCGACAAGGTCTCGGCCGAGGACAAGGGCGCCATCGAGGCGGCTCTCGCCGAACTGAAGACCGCGCTCGAGGGCGAGGACCTGGAGCAGATCCAGGCCAAGACCCAGGCGCTGGCCGAAGTCTCGATGAAGCTTGGCGAGGCCATGTACAAGGCCGCCCAGGCCGAGGAAGACGGCGCGGAGGCCGGCGAGACCGGCGAGGCGCCCAAGGCCGATGACGATGTCGTCGATGCGGATTTCGAGGAAGTCCGCGACGAGGACGACAAGAAGTCCGCCTGATTGCTGAACGCAAGGGGCACGGAGCCGCCAGCCGGCGCCGTGCCCTGTTGCCGTTTCGCGATCACGTCCGGCCGTGCGGCGGAGGGATGTTTCCGTTCCCCGCACACGCCGTTCCTCGAAACCGATCATTGACGCTGGAGTGTGATACCCGGGCATGAGGCTGCGTTCGCTCGATCCGCCATTCGGCGCCCATGCCCTGTCCGCCCCGCGCGAGGCGCTGCGCCGGCTTGCCGGCGCGATGCCGGAGAACCGGCTGGGCCGGATCGGCGTCTCGCTGATCCGCAAGCTTGCGACCGGCGGCGCGCCCGGCCCCTTCGACGTCGAGGTGTTTCCCTCGATCCGCGCCCGGCTCTACCCGACCTCCAATCGCTGCGAGAAGCGCGCCGTCGCCGGTGCCCAGCTGTTCGACAGGGCCGAGCGGGCGGCCCTGCGCGACGTCTTCGCCGCCTCGCCCTCCTCCCCGTTCGTGTTTCTCGACCTTGGCGCCAATGTCGGCCTCTACAGCCTGTGGATGGTCAGCACCGCGCGCGCGCTGTCGCGCGAGGTGGTGGTGCTCGCCGTCGAGCCGGACGCAGGCACGCGGGCGCGGCTGGAGGCCAATCTTGCCGCCTCCGGCACCGACTGCGTGATGGTTGCCGACTGCGCCGTGGGCGAACATGCCGGCCGCGGCGCGATCCTCGCCCACGAGGGCAATCGCGGCGAGCACAGGGTGCGCTCCGCCGGCAAGGAAGACGCCGGGAGTTTCGAGGTGCTGCCGATCCACGAGATCTGCGCGCGGCGCGGAATCGCCCGCATCGACGCGATGAAGGTCGATCTCGAAGGCCATGACGAGGCGGCGCTGCGCGGCCTGTTCGCCAACGGGCCGGCGGACCTGCGCCCGGGCTTCATCGTGGTCGAGGCCGGCAAGGAGAAGGCGTTGCCGGGCGTCGTCCGCATCTGCCTCGACAATGGATACGAACTCGCCCGCCGCACCCGCCTCAACGCGCTGCTTCGGCGCGTCGAGCCGCAGGATGCCGACACGGCCGGGCGCAGGGATGGAACAGCCTGATGGACAAGCGCGACTATTACGAGGTGCTGGGTGTTGCCCGCGATGCCGACGAGAAGGCGCTGAAGAGCGCCTATCGCAAGCTCGCGATGCAGTTCCACCCGGACCGCAACCCGGGCGATGCGGAGGCGGAAAACCGCTTCAAGGAAGTCAGCGAAGCCTATGACACGCTCAAGGACGCGCAAAAGCGCGCGGCCTATGACCGGTTCGGCCATGCGGCCTTCGAAAACGGCGGCTTCGGCGCGCGTGGCGGCGGCGGCCATCCCGGCGATTTCGCCTCGGCCATGTCCGACATTTTCGACGAGTTCTTCGGCATGGGCGGCGGTCGGCGGGGCGGTGGCCGCGACCGGGGCGCGGACCTGCGCTACAATCTCGACATCTCCCTGGAAGAGGCCTTTGCCGGCAAGGCGGTCGAGATCGAGGTGCCGACCTCGATCTCCTGCGAGGCCTGTTCCGGATCCGGCGCAAAGCCCGGCAGCGCACCCACCATCTGCCGCACCTGCGGCGGCTCGGGACGGGTCAGGGCCTCGCAGGGCTTCTTCACCCTGGAGCGCACCTGCGCGGCCTGCCAGGGACGTGGCCAGGTGATCGCCGATCCCTGCACCGAGTGCTCGGGCGCCGGGCGCAAGATCGTCAACCGGATGCTGTCGGTCAACATTCCCGCCGGCATCGAGGACGGCACGCGCATCCGCCTTGGCGGCGAGGGCGAGGCGGGCCTGCGGGGCGGCCCCTCCGGCGACCTCTACATCTTCCTGTCGATCCGCCCGCATGCCTTCTTCCAGCGCGACGGCGCGGATCTCTATTGCCGGGTGCCGATCTCGATGACGACGGCGGCCCTTGGCGGCCAGTTCGAAGTGCCGACGCTGAGCGGCGAGACCACGCGGGTCAAGGTCCCCGAGGGCACCCAGACGGGCAAGCAGTTCCGCCTGCGCGGCAAGGGCATGCCGGTGATGCGCTCGCAGCAGTTCGGCGATGCCTATATCCAGGTGACCGTCGAGACGCCGGCCAACCTGACCAAACGGCAGCGCGAGCTGCTGGCGGAGTTCGAGCAGGAATCCTCCGGCGACACGCATCCGGAATCGCACGGCTTCTTCGCCCGGGTGAAGGACTTCCTCGACAATCTCGGCAATTGAGGCGGTCCGCTTCGCGGAGCGCCGCGTAAAACCGAAAAGTGTCGTATTGCCGGGAGATACGCTCCCGGGTCGTGGCCGCGCCATGAATTCGCCATGAGGCGCGACCACCTTGCTGTGCCAACCTGAGCGGCCACAGGCCCCGGACGGCATGTTGTTTTGACGTTTTCAGGGTGGATTTCAAAATGCTCGATGTTTCCGCGCGCAAGGTCAAGGGCTTCTCGGCGAAGCTTGCCGACGAGATCCGCTTCATCCGCAACTGGGCGGAAAACCCGCTGACCACCGGCGCCGTGAGCCCATCCGGGCCGGACCTGACGCGGCGGATGGCAAGCTTCATCGAGCGAGACAGGCCAGGCGCCGTTCTGGAACTGGGACCGGGCACCGGTGTCGTGACCCACGCGATCCTGGAACGCGGCATCGCGACCGACCGGGTGATCGCGCTGGAGTATAACGAAGACTTCTGCCGGCTCCTGCGCCGCCGCTATCCCGACATGGCCGTCGTCGAGGGCGACGCCTATCAGCTGCGCAAGACCCTTTCGGACATTCCCTCCGGTTCGCTCGCCGGCATCGTCTCGTCCCTGCCGCTGTTCTCGCGTCCCAAGGCGGAGCGCCGCGCCCTGCTCATGGAAGCGTTCGAGCTGCTGCAGCCGGGCGCGCCGTTCATCCAGTTTTCCTATGCGCTGGTGCCGCCGGTGGAGCCGGAGCCCGAGAATTTCACGGTGCAGCGCAGCGGCTGGATCCTGAAGAACCTGCCGCCGGCGCGCGTGTGGGTCTACCGGCGCACCGTCGTCTGAGACCAACGCAACGGCCCGGGCTTGCGCGACGAACCGTGCCGCGCTGCCAACCCGGCTCCCTTCCCCGTCTGCTGCAACCTCTCTGGCCGAGGACCTCTCTGGCTGCAACCTCTCTGGCCGACGACCTGTTGGCCGCCACCCGGCGTTCAGCCGTGCAGCTTCACTTCCCTGATCAGGCGGTCGACCATCGCCTGCAGCAGTTTTGCCGTGCGCTCGTTGACGGGCTCGCCATGCTCGTCGAAGGCCGAGGCCGCGTTCGGCACCATGCCCATGTCCGGGATCACCAGCGCGCCGAGGCCGACTTCAAGGATCGTGCGCAGGCCGATCAGGCCGCGAATGCCGCCAAGCCCGCCCGGCGATGCCGCCCCCAGTGCGAAGACCCGGTTCCTGAAGGCAGCAGCCGGCGGCTCGCCCTCGTCCGACAGGCGCGACACCCAGTCGAGCGTGTTCTTCAAAAGCGGCGTGATGGCGGTGTTGTATTCCGGCGAGGCGATGAAGACGCCGTTGTGCCTCTGGAACACCGCCTTGAGCTTGCGCGCCGTCTCCGGCGCCCCTTTTTCCTTCTCGGTATCACCGTCGTAGATCGGCATCGGATAGTCGGCGAGCGAGATCTGCGTCACCTGCGCATCGGCAAGGGCGGCATATTTCGCCACAAGACCCGCGAGCTGCGTGTTGTAGGAACCTGAACGGACAGAGCCGGACAGGACGAGAATGCGGACGTCTTGCATGAAGCCTCTCAAGGTCAGACCGGATGGCGTCCGGTGCTGGTTGCGTTACCCGCCATATATGCGCAAGCTCGACAAACGCCAGAGCCATGGCGACATGATTCCCCCCTGTCACCTCGTTCCGGCGCGCGTCCGATGTCCCGGCCGGCTCTGCGCAAATATCGCTTTCACACCATCGGGAACGAGGCAGACAGGATGACGCGTGCGGATTTCGACGCCTATTGCGCGACATTGACGGCAACGACCCATGTCGTCCAATGGGGCAATGCCTCGGTCTGGAAGGTCGGCGGCAAGATCTTCGCCGTTTGCTCGAACTGGGGCGAGGGCGCCAGCGAGGCGATCGCCTTCAAGTGTTCCGAGCTCAGCTACAAGATCCTGACAGAGCTCGAAAATGTCGTGCCGGCGCCCTATCTCGCCCGCGCCTCCTGGGTGCAGGTGCGCGGCGGCGCGCCGCTCGATGACGAGGACCTGCGCGCCCATATCGCCGAGGCACACCGGATCGTCGCGGCGAAACTGACCCGCGCCCTTCGCAGCGAACTCGGGCTCCAGGGCAGCTAGGGTCAGGATCCGAGACCCGCCCGGCGTTTCGGCGGTTCCGGACGCTATTCAACTTTGCCTCCATCTCCTTGCCGGCGTTGCCTGGCTCCTTCCTGCGGGCTCCGCCGCGCGGCGCAAGCGCTTTCGCGTGCGCCGACAGCTGTTGCCGCTCTTTCCGGTCGATCGGAATTCGGAATTCCATGCTTGACGACCTATCATCATGCGTGCTTGAATTCGGAATTCCAAATTCCAGAGCGGTCGGTCAGCGGGATCGACCGGAACGGCGAACGAGGGACGCAAGACCGGATGGAACTGATCGACCCGACACCGATCCTCGTCGACCGCGTCTACGACAAGCTGCGCCACGCGATCGCGACCTGCGCGCTGGCGCCGGGCGAGCGGATCCGCCAGGCGGAGCTTGCCGACCGGCTCGGGGTCTCGCGCCAGCCGGTCAGCCACGCGCTGCAGCTTCTGAAGCGCGACGGGCTGGTCGAGGAAACCGGCCGCAAGGGGCTGAAGGTCACCGAGATCGACCCGGCGCATCTGCGCGACGTCTACCAGGTGCGCGCGGCGCTCGATGCCTTGGCCGCAAGGCTTGCGGCCGAACGCGTGGCGGCGGGGGAGATGCCGACGGCGGCGGCACCCGCCCTTGCCGCGATCCTCGACAAGGCCTGCGCCTTTGGCGACAAAACGCCGACGGACGAGCGCATCGCCCTCGACATCGCCTTTCACAACCAGATCATCGCCATGTCCGGCAACCGGCGGATCGCCGAAACGCTGGAGCCGCAATTCGCCCACATGATGCGCTCGATGCGGCTGGTACTCGACATTGGCGGATTTCGCGCCAAGGCCTGGCAGCAGCACGGCGAGATCGCCCGGCTGGTGCTGGCCGGAGACACGTCCGCCGGAGAGGCGGCGCGAGCCCATGCGGAAATCGCCGGGCGCGAGACGGAAGCCCGGCTGCGCGAAGGCCGGGCACTGAGGCATTCGGCCTGAGAGCCGAAGCCGACACAGGAGGAACCACCCATGAAACTGACAGACGAGCAGATTGCCGAGTTCAACCATCAGGGCTTCCTGTTCCTGCCGGAAGCCTTTTCGCCGGAAGAGGTCGAGGTGATGCGCGAGGCCGCGGCCGGCATCTTCGACGAGGACCGCAAGGAGATCTGGCGCGAGAAGGACGGCACGCCGCGCACGGCCTTTGCCTGCCACACCTATAACGAGGCGTTCCGGCTGCTCGGCCGGCATCCCCGCCTGATCGAGCCGGTGGAGCAGATCTTCGGCGAGCAGCTCTACATGCACCAGTTCAAGGTCAACGCCAAGGCGGCCTTCACCGGCGACGTGTGGCAGTGGCACCAGGATTTCCCGACCTGGCACAAGGACGACGGCATGCCCGAGCCGCGGGCGATGAACATTTCCGTCTTCCTCGACGACGTGCTGCCGATCAACGGGCCGCTGATGGTGATCGCCGGGTCGCACACCCACGGCCAGCTGAAATCCGAATACGACACCACAACGACCAGCTACGGGCTGTGGACGCTCGACAATGACACCGTCACGGAGCTTGCCGCCAAGGGCGGGATCGCGGCGCCGACCGGCAAGGCCGGCGGGCTGCTCATCCATCACGGCAATCTCGTGCACGGCTCGTCGGGCAACATCACCCCCTACCCGCGCAAGATCGTCTACCTGACGCTGTCGACGGTCTCCAACGCGATCCGCAAGCCGACGCGGCCGGAGTTCATCGCCCATCGCGACTTCACGCCGATCGAACCGGTCGCAGACGACGCGCTGGCCCGCTACGCGCGCGCCCATCGCGAGGCGGCGGAATAGGCTCCTCCCACAGGAGACAGACGCCGCGCCCGGAAGGGCACGGCTCCCAAGTCCCACGGAGCAGGATCCGGGCGGCACCGTGCTGCCCGGGTCCGTTTTCACAACCGGCCAACGGCCCTTTCCCGGGAAATCGCAGATGACAGACCGCACGCCCTCCCCGTCAACGGGCCGGCTCGCCGGCAAGATCGCCATGGTGGTCGGCGCCGGCTCCTCCGGCGAAGGCTGGGGCAACGGCAAGGCCGCCGCCGTGCTCTTTGCCCGGCAGGGGGCGACGATCTTCGCGGTCGACCGCGACGCGCACGCGGCGATGGCGACCCGCGACATCATCGAGGCGGAGGGCGGCACCTGCGAAACGAGCGAGGCCGACGTCTCGCGCGATGCCGACGTCGCCGCGATGGTTGCCGCCTGCCTCACCCGCTTCGGCCGCATCGACATCCTGCACAACAATGTCGGGATATCGGAGACCGGCGGCCCGGTGGAAGCCAGCGAGGACAGCTGGAACCGGGTCATCGCGATCAACCAGACCAGCGTCTTCCTGACCTGCAAGCACGTGCTGCCGGCCATGATGGAGCAGCGCGCCGGCGCCATCGTCAATGTCGCCTCGATCGCCGCCTCGCGCTATATCGGCTTTCCCTACGCGGCCTATTCGGCCTCCAAGGGCGCCGTCGTCGCGATGACCCGCAACATCGCCCTGCAATATGCCTCGCACGGCATTCGCGCCAATTGCGTTTCGCCCGGCCTGATGAACACGCCGATGATCCGCAAGCCCCTTGCCGGAGCCTATGGCGGCGAGGAGGAGATGATCGCCAAGCGCGACGCGCAAAGCCCGACCGGCCGCATGGGCGATGCCTGGGACACGGCGCATGCCGCGCTTTTCCTTGCATCCGACGAAGCCCGCTACATCACCGCGCATGAGCTGGTTGTCGATGGCGGCCTGACGGCGAGTTGCGTGTGACCATCCGGCGGGCTCAGGCGTCTTGACATTTCAGTCCCAAATGAGACATCAATGTCTCATGACACAGACACCCCCGCTTCGCCCCGCCACCCGCGACGCCATCATCGAGGCGGCCTTCAGGACATGGAGCGCCGATCCGGCCGCCTCGCTGGAGGAGATCGCTGCCCTTGCCGGTGTCGGCCGCGCCACGCTGCATCGGCATTTCGCCGGCCGCGACGACCTTCTCGAGCAGCTCGGCCTGCTGGCCCGTGCCGAGATGGAGGAGCGGGCGAACGCGGCCTGCATCGGCGCCACGTCGCACACGGACGCGCTGAGGCGGATCATGGCGGCGATGATCGCGCTCGGCGACCGCCACTGGTTCCTGGCACGCGCCTTCCCGCCCGCGGCCGCAGGCGCCGGCGCCGCGCGGGAGGAGCGCCGCACGGAGGCGCGGTTCCTCTCTGTGATCGCCGAGGCAACGGCCGAAGGGACGTTTGATCCCGACTGCCCGCCCACCTGGATCGCCACGAGTTTCGACCACCTCATCCACGCGGCCTGGGGCGAAGTGCGGGAGGGGCGCCTCACCCATTCCCAGGCGGCCGAACTGGCCTGGTCGACCCTGACCCGGGGACTGGAGCCCGCAAGCCGTTGACCGCCACCCAGATCGCCCTAGCCGTCCTTGCCGCTCTGGGAACGCTTGCCCTGGCGGCCGCGAGCCTGTTCATCTTTCTCGAACTTTCCGCCATCCACCTGCCCCGGCTCGTCGCCCCGGCAGGGCTCGCGGAGCCGGAAAAGGCGGCCGCCCTCGACGCATGGCTGGACGAACTGGAGCGGCGGGAAAAGTTCAACGGAACGATCCTGATCGCCCGGGACGGGCGCACCGTCCTGCAGCGCAATATCGGCGCGGCCGACACGGACGGGCGACCGATCGGCGACCGGACATCCTTCAACCTCGCCTCCGTCAGCAAGCAGATGACGGCCTTTGCCATCCTGCTGCTCGAGCACGAGGGGAAGCTGTCGACAGGCGACCTCCTGACCCGCCATATCCCGGAACTCCGACGCCACCCGGACGTGACGATCAACCATCTGCTGGAGCACACGTCCGGCCTGCCGGACTACGCGCTCGACAAGGCGCTGGCGCGGCGGCTGGAAGCGACGGCCATGCTGCTGACGCCGGACGGCCTGATCGACTGGCTCGCCGCCTATCCGCGCGTGCCGGACTTTGCCCCCGGAGAGCGGGAAGACTACGTCAACAGCAACTACGTGCTGCTGGCGGAAATCGTCGCGCGCGTGTCGGGCCTTTCCTTCGCGGACTTCATGCGGACGCGGGTGTTCGCGCCGCTCGGCATGCGCCAGACTGCGGTCATCGACCGGCGCGAGAAGGAGGCTCTCCTTTCCGACCGCGCCTTCGGCTTTCGCAAGCGGTTCCTGCATGTCGGCGCTGCAGTGCGGTTCGACCTGACCCCGCTCGACGGACTTGCAGGCGACGGCAACATCTATGCAAGCGCGGGCGACCTGGTGATCTGGGACAAGGCGCTCCGGCAGGGGGTGCTGCTGCCCGCCGAGACCTATGCAAGGGCGTACAGGCCCGTGCGGCTGTCCAATGGCGAGATCGTGCAGGAGAAGGTGCTTGGCGAGACCCTGCAACCCGGGCTCGGCTGGAATGTCCAGGACATGCCGGTCGTCACCTCCTACGGCCGCTGGCAGGCCTTTTCGAATTTCTACCGACGCGACCTCGCGCGGGGAAGCGTGCTGGTGGTGCTGAGCAATTCCGGCTTCTTCGTGCGCACGGCGATGATCGGGGAACAGCTGGCGGCGTTCCTGTCGCGCTGAACCTGGCCGTCGCCGCCCCCCTCCGGCTGCCCGTCAGTACCAGACGCCAAATCCCCGCAACCGGCGCCTCGGCACGCCGACGGCCGGTACGGGCGAGCGGCCGGCGACATGCGGCATCGCCTCCACATCCAGCCAGCGGGCGGGAGCCGCCTGCAAGGCCCGCAGACGGGCAACCCGCTCCTCGGTACGGGGATGGCTGCGCAGGATCGAGGGATCGGGGATACGGGCGCCCTGCGGAAGGGCCGCCTCCCACATGCGGCCCTGGATACGCTCCAGCTTCTGCAGGGCAAGGGCCAGCCCTTCCGGATCGCCGGTCAGTGCGGCAGCCCCCAGATCCGCCTCGTATTCGCGGGCACGCGAGAGCGCCAGTTGCAGCCCCGTGCCAAGGCTCGGCGCCACCAGGAGAAGCAGGATCGTGGCCCAGGGCACGTCGGTGCCGCCCTCGATCATCGCCGGCAGGTTGACGAGGGCCAGCAGCAGGCCGAGCAGCGACATCACGCCGGTCATGCGGCTGACCACGTCGGCCATCGCCATGACATGGATATCCTCATGCGCCACATGGGCGATCTCGTGCGCCATCACGCCGACGAATTCACGCGGCGCCATGCGCGCCAGCAATCCGTCGGTGACGCAGATGACGCTGTCCGCGCGGGTGCCGGCGGAAAAGGCGTTCATCAGCCGGCTCGGTATCCGGTAGAGGCGCGGCATCGCCGGCAGTCCGGCGCGCTCCGACAGCAGGCGCACGATCTGATGCGCCTCGGGAAAGGATGCGGGCGTCATCTCCCGCGCACCGTAAAGACGCAGCACCATGTCGGCGGACATCCGCGCGGCCAGCATCATCGACATGGCACCGCCGACCCCCGCCCACAGGACGCCGCGCCAGCCGTCGAGCGACCACGCCGTGACCGCCAGCAGCAGGACGGCACCGATGCCAAGCAGCACGGTGTGCAGGCGGTTGCGCCGGCGATGCGCGGAGGCCGTGGCCGGATCTATCGCGGGAGCGAGTGTCATCCCCGCGAATATGGGGCCGGCAGCCGCCCGTGAGAAGCCGCCACACCGCCGCAGCAAACCGCGACGGTTCAGGGAGAAAGACCGGAAGGGCAGGCAACCCCGGTGCCGCCAAGGCCGCAATAGCCGCCGGGATTCTTGTCGAGATATTGCTGGTGATAGTCCTCGGCGAAGTAGAACGCGCCCAGCGGCTTCACCTCGGTGGTGATGGCGCGGGCATGCCCGGCCGCCTTGAGTGCCGCGACATAGGCGGCGCGCGTCGCCTCGGCCGCCGCCTTCATCTCCTCGCTGACGTA
Source organism: Stappia sp. (assembly GCF_965276915.1). Classification (GTDB taxonomy): domain Bacteria; phylum Pseudomonadota; class Alphaproteobacteria; order Rhizobiales; family Stappiaceae; genus Stappia. The sequence goes on along the minus strand of NZ_OZ255709.1, from coordinate 1,026,907 downwards.
ATAGACCGCCGAGCGGTACTGGGTGCCCGTGTCATTGCCCTGGCGCATGCCCTGCGTCGGGTCGTGCCCCTCCCAGAAGGCCCGAAGCAGCGCCTCGCGGGAGATCAGCGCCGTATCGAAGACGACACGCACCACCTCGGCATGACCCGTGCGCCCGCTGCACACCTCGTTATAGGTGGGGTTGGGCGTATGGCCGCCGGCATAGCCGACGGCGGTGACGACAACGCCCGGCAGCTTCCAGAACAGCCGTTCGGCGCCCCAGAAACAGCCGAGGCCGAAAAACGCCTCGTCCTGCCCCTCGGCAGGCGCAAGATCGACCGGCCGGCCGAGCACCGTGTGCGGGCCGGGCACCGTCACCGGCGTCTCGCGGCCCGGCAGCGCCTGCGCCTTGTCCACGACAGCGAACTTGTTGGCGAGCATCGTCATGAACGACATGGAACTCTCTTTCACAGTGTGCCGGCACAGTATCGGCGGGACGGCCGGCGGGCGACCGGGATCAAAGCGATGCGGAGCGGCGGCGACGGCGGCCCAGCTCGCCGAGCCAGAGGAACAGGAAGCCGAGCGGGCCGATGACGACCCAGGCCGGCTGCGCCAGCAGGGTCTGGATGACCGGATCCCACAGGACGGGATTGACGTGACGCTGTATCGCGGCCTGGGCAAGGCCGAGCGATTCCGGCGCGAAGTCGAACCAGTATTTGCCAAGCGGCGTCGTCGACCAGGCCGAGGCGGCAATCGAGCTGGTGCCGTCGATGACCAGCGCGACAAGCGCCACGGCCACGAGCCACAGGCCGATCAGTCGCAGGATAAGTCTGAACATGGGTCCCCGCCCGGTGATGAATGACACGTCGCCACATGCGGGACCGCAGGTCCTGCGCGGGTCGACAGGCAAGATATAGTGCGCATCGGCCTTCGCTGCGACCGCAAAGCTTCGTGAGGGACACAGCGTGGAGCGGATCGTCTGGGGCGCGGGACGGGCAAACGGGAGCCGCCGTCGACGCAGCCGGTTGAAAAGCGCGGGCGGCGACGGATCAGCGCTTGAACTTGCCCGCGCGCTCAGTATATTGCGCGACTTGCGGGTGGGCCTGTCCGGCTCCTCCTGTCCCCGGACAGGAGCGAATGGCCGGGCTTTCCCCCTCGCAAAAAGGCCGCATCCCCGCCGTCGGCAAGATGGCGACATGGCGATGCGGACTGGCTGCGGAGAGGTGGCCGAGTGGTTTAAGGCGCACGCCTGGAACGCGTGTATACGGGAAACTGTATCGAGGGTTCGAATCCCTCTCTCTCCGCCATTCTCTGACTTCGCGCTGTCGCCCTTCGGGCTTCGCTCCAGTCGGGACCTCGCATAAGCTCGGACGGCCCTTGGCCTTGCGAACCCAGCGGGTTCGAAATGTCTCCGCGATGCTCCGCCATTGTCTGACTTCGCGCTGTCGCCCTTCGGGCTTCGCTCCAGTCGGGACCTCGCATAAGCTCGGACGGCCCTTGGCCTTGCGAACCCAGCGGGTTCGAAATGTCTCCGCGATGCTCCGCCATTTCCCCCGATTTGCCAATTGTAGCGCGACAGTGCTGCCGAGCGCCGGATGCCAGTTGGCTTGCTTCACGCTCCAAACGGTAATTCCGGAAAGTCGCGACCGGCGGCTTTCGACTCCATTACAGCCAGTAAGAGGTGTTTTTGGAGAGCCCAAAAGCTGCCGTTCTGACCCGAACCCCCGACATCAGCTTCGCACTCCCCATTTGGTCGTCGACCAGGTTTGGCGCCGTGCGAAAAGCGGACACTACCAGATCACCAAACGTACAACCGCGTCGGGTGGTGTTGGTCCTGCGCCTAGGTTAGTGGAAGCGTGATGCCTGCTGTCAACCAGACCGTGCCTTTGGCGCCCACACGATACGCACAAATTGGCACAGTTTCGAGCGATGCAGGCCTATCGGACATGGTCACTGTGACATCGTTGATTTTTCGCCACGCTTTGGAGGCAAAATTATCGAACGAATTCAAAGCATAAGGTGAACAACGCAAAACCGGAGACCTGTCCATGTATTCATGGTATTAATAGCGCTGTGTGACATGGGCGTATTAATAGCGCTGTGTGACATGGGCGAAATATCGTGAGCGACCTGGTTGAAAGCTTCCTAGAAACGCACGGCCCTCGCCTATCGAGCGAGGTCGCGAAGTATTTGGTCGTCACACTCGGGATTTCACCGGTAGCGGCGCGAAAACGGGTGTCCAGGCTCGCAGGCAATGTGCGGCGCCTCGGCTACATCACCTTTCCCCGCAAAGCCCGGTACATGTATCTCGAGCAGCAATTCGGCTCGCCCCGGTATTGGGAGAACCTGGTCGAAGCTCTCATGCTGACCAAGTCCGCCTATGGCCATGCCATTGCGGCTTTGAGGCAGCGCGGCGGCGCGGTGCCCGAGCGGCTGTTTCCGATCGTGTGCGGCTCGCCGGTGAAGCAGCTCAAACATCTGTCCGCCGAGAGCGTGTTGAAGCACCTCATTGAGGCTGGCCTATTGCAGCGGGTCGCACTGCCAGGACTCGGCGACTGCATCGTGATCGTGCAGGCGGAGGGCTACTACAACGGCCTCGCCGAAATGGTTCGCACCCGACTCATCACCGAAGGTTTCCTGCTCACGGCTGTAAGCGATTGGCTAAAGAAGCTCGGGATAGTCAGCTACGGAAAGGTGGCGACCCGCGACGGAGACGCTCTGCCTCGCGTAGGCACGTTCGCGTGGGACTTAACCGCGCCGTCCTATCTCGGCCCGATGGTGAAGTCCGGCAAGGAGGGCAAGGACAAGCCAGGGTTCGTCGTGTGCGACGTGCATTTGGGGGAATATGCCACAGTCGAGGGCGTTCGGCCGTTCGTCACAAAGTGCAAGACCTTAAGAGGACTTCGCAATATCGGGCCGTGCCTGCAGATATTTGTGACCGGAGGCTACAGCAGCGAAGCTTTCAAGCTGCTCAAGGAAAACGGCATCGTGCCTGCGACACCCGCCAATCTCTTCGGCGAGGAAATCGCGGCCGGCTTGAAGCAGCTTTCAACTGTCCTGACGAAAGCGGCCGCGCTCTCGACGATTGACCCGACGGCGTTCGATGAGCTGTTCAGCAAGTTCGGCAAGATCGAGGGCGCCGCCAACCAGCTCAGAGGCACCCTGTTCGAATACCTGGCTGCAGACATCTTGCGCAAGAGCGGAGCGCATCAGGTGCGCATGAACCGGATATTTAAGCAGGAGGCCAAAGAAGCCGAGGCAGACGTGATTGCCGTGCGCGATAACCTGTCGCTGACCTTCATCGAGTGCAAGGGCCACTCCCCGTACGGCGAGACGCCGCATTACGAAGTCGAGAAATGGCTGCAGCACAACGTGCCGATTTTCTTCAAATCCGCGAGGGAGCACGACGACTGGAAAAACCTACCGGTTCACTTTGAATTCTGGACGACCGCGCCCCTGACCGAGGAGTCGATCCAGTTCCTTAAAAAGGCCAAGGCATCGATCAAGCCGACGCGCTACACCATTGGGTGGCGTCTCGGACCGGAGGTTCTGACAGTGTGCAAGGGGACGAAGGATGGCGGCCTAATCAACGCGTTCCGGAAGCACTTCATGAAGTACAATGTAAAATCGGCAGCGATTGCCGAAGCCATCTGGCCGTAAGGGTCCAACTCATGAACGACTATCGCATCGGCATCGAGCAAAACCTCGCTCCCATCGCGTTTGAGTTTTTCGCGACGTTCTCGCGTTTCGAATTCGCTTTGAAGCGCGGCAACTACGCGGCAGGCGATGAGGGCAAGAAAGCCTCTCCTGACTGGACCGGCTTTGCGGGCGACCTGGGTGATGACTTCTTCAAGCAAATGGAGGCGGCGGACGCCGCCCGAATTTTCTTCGAGGCACCGCCGAAGCGCCTCACGATCAAGGTCGGCGGCGGTGTCGAGTTCACCGATCAGGACAAGCTGACAAACACGCAGATGCTGCTGGCGGCCGTGGGCCTCGTGCGAAACAATGTCTTCCATGGCGAGAAAATCTGGATGGGCGATCGTGATGAGGCGCTGATCCGCGCCTCCTTGTTCGTGCTCGATAGCGCGTATGCGGCGGCGAACGCCCGACAGGACATGCGGCAGGTCTGCGCGGCTTTCGGGCACGCCCAGATCAACCCGCACTGACAAAAAAGAGCGCCTGATGATCCGGCGCTCTTGTCCTCGACGTTCAAAGGACAGACCGCCTATGGCCCGTATCAGCCATGCTTGTATGTCTGCTTCTCGGATCAGCTGACCCAAAAACCCGCCGTTCCGCTCCCCACCCCGCTTATGCCATGTGGACGCAACTATCCCGGGTTTCAGCACGCGGCCCCATGGCGGCCATTCGACCCCATCGCAGCGAACGTCTGCTGTGAACCCGATTTGGCGGATGTTGCGCTTCGCACGAATGTCTGGTTCCGCGACCTGACAACTTGCGGGCGTTTCCCACGGGTCAGCTCATGTCCATTTCAATCGCCTGGCGGATATAATGCCGGAGCGGTTCTTCCGGGTATTCTTCCATAGTCTTGACCTGCACAGTTCTGGAATGCTTGCCAGACCCACGCAACATGCCGAACGGATCATCAAAATGGGCGCCTCTCGTGAAAGAGAACGTGACGCAAGACTTTGTCGGACTGATCGCCACGACGTCTCTGTTCATTTTGAAGACGGGCACAGAATAATACGTCTCCGTCCCACCGCGCATACGAAAGGAGGCCTCTGGCGCAACACGCGCCATCTGCGAAACGAATGCACGGACGATATCGTGAAACTGTTGCTGAACACGGCTCTCAAGGAAATTCTCAAGGTCTTCAGTCACGCTTCAATGCCCCATTGCTGCGCGCGATCTCCAGGTCGCCCGCGGTAAGCCACGAAAGCCAGCGCAACAAACCAGGTAAAGTAGCTTGCCCATTGCAGGCGACCGATGAGAGCGCTGTGTGTTTCAGGTCCGAATACGTGATCGGGAGGCATGGAGATAATAAACGCCACCATCACAACAACCGTGAAAAGAGATGTCGCGAGAGGCCACAACGCAGCCCCGCGCCAGCCTGACTGACGTGCCAAAGCGATGCTTCCAATCAGGGCTGCGATGGGGGTGAAATCCAGCGACGCCCCGATCATGTGCAAGGTTCCGGTTCCTGTCAGCGCCTCCACCGGAGTTCCGGCAGGATCGGGCGGAAACGTTCCGCCGATGACCATTCCGAACGCGGCCAGACCAAGCAGGCCCGAGACAAGCCAGCGGACCCGCCCGCGAAGAAGACCGGCCAGGATCACCGCTGAACTTCCGAGCGCCAGAGCCATCGCCGTGAAGGTAACCCGCATCAGCCAGCCCCAGCTGCCAAGCATGTAGTCGCTGAGGAAGACCCAAGTCGGGTCTACATCCCGGCGCAAGAAATGCAACGCGATCAAGAGGAGCAATGCCGCGCCTGTCGATGCGACCAGAACCACGCTTTTGCCACCAGGGGCCGGGCCTGTCATTGTCGTGTGATTGTTCAAGAAACGCCCTTTCGACCCTCAAGTTCAGCCACGACCAGCGCATCAAGGTTTGCGTAGCTGGTCTCCATGCCGTCGGCCATGCCGGTCTCAAGCATTGCCTTGCGGCACCCCGCGTCGGGCAAAGACATGCGCAGCACCATCCTCGTTCCGGAGTTGTCGGGTTCGAACAGTGTGTCGATGTTGTTGTCCGGTGTGGGGTCCGGCATCAGCATCCGTTCCACATGTACAATCCGTCGGTCGGGCTCCAGCGCCACATATTCACCGACAATGGCAAAACCGGCTCCGGCCCCGTTGCTGTATTCGTGACGGAACGCACCGCCGGGACGCACATCCATCTCACAGACCGGCATGGACCAGCCGGGCGGGCCGAGCATCCATCTTTGCACAAGCTCCGGGTCGGTATGCGCGCGATAGACCAGGGCCGGCGGAGCATGGAAACGACGTGTGACCGTAAGGTCGGTCTCTCCTTCGAGTTCAATCGAAAGGCGGGCATTGGTCATGGTCAGTCCCTTTTCCTTGAGGCCTCTTCCGTCGCCATGTCAGCGAGCACCGCGTCGAGGCGGTCGTAGTTGGCTTCCAGGCCACGACGCAGCAACGCGAGCCATCCTTCAATTTCTTCAAGTGCCCCATCGGCAAGACGGCATGGTCGGCGGGTGCCGGCCACCCGGCGCGTGATGAGCCCGGCTTCTTCGAGAACCTTGAGGTGGTGCGAAATAGCCGGTTGGCTCACGGCAAAGGGCCGGGCGATTTCTCCGACCGTGGCCTCGCCACCCGCGAGGTGCGCAACGATGGCACGGCGGGTTGGGTCGGCGAGGGCGGCAAAAGCGAGATCGGGCGTCACTGTTGGGGCTCTCTTTATCAAGAGATGTTTATATAAATGATTCTTTAATTAAAGGCAAGCGCTCTCGCGGCAGACACAGGAAATGGCCGGATCTGCCCGGTTGCGCAGGATGCGAAAGATGCGCCAAGACCAGAACGTTTCTTGACGCGGTCAATACCATCGGCCTGGGTTCAGCGGTCCCCAAAACAGTCATTGGCGAATCTTCGGAGAAGTTCATGTTGTCCGCAGAGCTGCCAGATACATTCTGTCATGCGAATGTTCGGCTCCCATCCCGCTTCAGACATTTGCTCGTGCTTCAATTTTGGTGATCTATAGCGTAGTCATATTTCTCTGTTTCTTCTGCCTTAACCCGCCATTTCTTCTCTCATGGCAATTTCGCTTCGCTCATCGCCTCCGCAGGGGCGCGCCGGCCGCGCGACGCCCGGTCGGGCTTGCGAACCCTCCGGATTCCCCGGTTGGCCCACCCATTTTGCGACCATTGGTTGCAATGGCGCGCCGGCACTCCTAATATGGAGGCAGTCGGGCCGCCGTTCATTCGCAATTGCCCTCCCGAAACCGCCGTCAATTTATGGCATTCATCTTTTCCATCAAAGATGAAAAACCGCTCTCCCCTTAGCAATTTCAGTCCTCATAATAAAAGGCGTTCCCGCATGAACATCCTTTTCATCATGTACGACCAACTGCGCTTTGATTACCTCGGCTGTGCCGGCCATCCGCATCTGACCACACCGAATTTCGACCGCGTTGCGGCAATGGGGGTGCGCTTCACCAATGCCTACGTGCAATCTCCGATCTGCGGCTCCAGCCGCATGTCGTTCTACACAGGGCGCTACCCGTCCAGCCATGGCGCGCAGTGGAACAACTATCCCCTGCGTGTGGGCGAGCAGACGATGGGCGACCATCTGCGCAAGCTGGGAATGGATTGCTGGCTGATCGGCAAGACCCACATGCATGCGGACGTGGACGGCATGGAGCGGCTCGGGCTCGACCCGGACAGCGTGATCGGCGCGCGACAGGCCGAGTGCGGTTTCGATGTCTGGATTCGCGACGACGGGCTGTGGGCACAAGGGCCGCTGGGTTTTTACGACGAGAAGCGCTCGCCCTATAACGAGTTCCTGAAAGCCAAGGGCTACGCATCCGAGAACCCCTGGGCAGACCATGCAAATGCAGGCGTGGGCGAGGAAAACTCGATCGCATCGGGCTGGATGTTCATCAACGCCGACAAGCCGGCCCACATACACGAAGCGGATTCTGAAACCGCGTGGCTGACCACCAGAACCCTCGAGTTCATCGACCAGGCCACCGGTCCGTGGTGCGCGCATGTCAGCTATATCAAGCCTCACTGGCCTTACATCGTGCCGGCCCCCTATCATGACATGTTCGGCCCCGGCCAGGTTCCGCCCGCGCGCCGCGACGACATCGAGCTCGACGACACCCACCCCGTCTTTGCGGCCTACATGAACAATCGCGTCGGCCAGGCGTTCCAGCGCGAAGAGGTACGCCAGAAGGTCATCCCGGCCTATATGGGGCTGATCAAGCAATGCGATGACCATCTGGGCCGCATTCTGGACCACCTGGAGGAGACCGGCGCGATACACGACACGATGATCGTGCTGACCTCGGATCACGGTGATTATCTGGGCGATCACTGGATGGGCGAGAAGTCGTTGTTCCACGACCAATCCGCCAAGGTTCCAATGATCATCCATGATCCGCGCGCGCAGGCGGACGCCACCCGGGGCACCACCTGCAATGCGCTGGTGGAGAGCATCGACCTGGCGGCGACCTTTGTCGAGGCGGCAGGCGGCGAGGTTCCCGCGCATATCCTGGAAGGCCGCTCGCTTGTGCCGTGGCTGCACGGGGAGACGCCCGACTGGCGCGAATTCCTGATCAGCGAGTTCGACTATTCCGGGAGCACCGTCGCCAACGAGTTCGATCTCGAGCCGCGCGACTGCCGCCTGTTCATGGTCTTTGACGGGCGCTGGAAGATGATGCATGCCGAAGGCGGGTTCCGCCCGATGCTGTTCGATCTGGAGACCGACCCGGACGAGTTCGTCGATCTCGGCAAAACAGATGCGCATGCCGAGGAGATCGCACGTCTTTACGGATATCTGGCGCAGTGGGGCCGACGCATGTCCCAGCGGGTCACGAAATCCGATGCCGAGATCATAGAAATGCGTGGCAAAGCCGGGATGAAAGGCGTTTTGCCCTTCCTTTATGACGGAAGCGAAGTGCCCCCGCCCCTGATCATGCATTACGTGGGCGACGCGCCAACCCTGCCCGAGGAATAGCCATGCCCAGGCCGGGACCGGTTTTCAGGCTTGGCCGCCAGGTGAGAGGGACCTCCCCTCCCCGTCCGCCTTCAACCGCGCACCCGTTCGCTGTCCTGTCCTCGCGGCTCGCGCCCCTATGCCGGCCGGTGGATGGCGCAGATCTTGTTGCCGTCGGGATCGCGCACATAGCCGAGATGGAGCGTGCCCGCGGGGCCGTTGCGCGGGCCGGGGGCGCCTTCGACCGAGGTGCCGCCATGGGCGATGGCCACGTCGTGGAACTCCTGCACCTGCTCCGGCGAATTGCACTTGAAGCCGATGGTGCCGCCATTGGCGGGCACCGCCTCCTGGCCGTCGACCGGCTCGGTGACGGCGAAGGTGCTGCCGTCGTGGCGGTAGAACAGGCGGATCTGACCCGAGGCGTTCTGGTTGCGCAAGGGCTCGCCGGCGCCCAGCAGCCCCAGTACCGCGTCGTAAAAACGCTTCGAGCGCTCGATGTCGTTCGATCCTACCATCACGTGATTGAACATGTTTCACCTCCCCGCTTTTTTCTCATGGTGCCGCAATCCATCCGCGCCGCCGGCCATGCCGGTCCCGGCGCGACGACAGTGTGACAACTGCGCGACAGGGCGAGAGTAATGCCGCGGCTGTCACCGCGCGAGCCGTGATTTCCTGCAAGTCGCACGCCTGGCCGCGCGCATTCCTAGGCGAGCGCAACCCAGCCGCGGAAGGTGAAACCGGCATAGAACAGGGCAATGTCGGAGAAGCCGGCCTCGGCCAAAAGGGCCTCGTCCTCGGCAGCCGACAGGACCGGCAGCCTGTCGGCCATGAGCGCGGCGGAGGCCGAGACCTGCGCGGGATCCGCCCGCGCCCCGCCTGCAAAGGCGACGGACCTTTCCAGCCAGTGACGGAGCATGCCCTCCTGCGGGCAGCTGTGATGGGCAACGACAAGCGGCGCGCCCGGCCTGAGACGGGCATGCAGTTGCGCGAGCGTGCGCAGCCGCTCCTTCCTTGCCAGGAAGTGGAGTGTCAGAAGACAGGCCGCGCCGTCGAAAGGACCCGCCGGGGCATCTTCGACATAGCCTTCCAGCAACGTGACACGGGTCCGAAGCGGACCCAGGACGCGGCGGGCAAGGTCAAGCATCTGCGGCGAAGGGTCGACGCCGAGCAGGCGCCAGCGCGGCTGCGCCTGTGCGAAGGCCTTCATCTCCGACCCGCCGCCGGCGCCAAGGACGAGAATGTCCGCCGCGCCCGGCGCGTGCTCCGCCAGGAGCACCATCGCCATCCGCTGCAGGTCGGCAAAGCCGGGCACCTTGCGGGGCGTTTCGTCCACATAGCGGGCGACCGCCTCCGGATCGGTAAAGGGTTGCATCCTGCACGCATCCTCGCCGGGGCCGCCCCACCCAAGACAGGTGGGGGTGGCACCTGATTTTCACGTAACTTTTTATGATACGTGAAATACGAACCGTCAACCCACGTATCGGGGCGACGTTGGCACCGGACCCTCAGCGAGGAACGCCGCGCTACGCCGCGACCCCGAACCCTTGCAGCTGCGCCGCCAGCGCCCGGCGGAAGGCCGGCCGGGCCTCGCAGCGGTCCTTGTAGGCCTTCAGACGCGGAAATGCGTCCAGCAGGTCGGTGTGTCCGAGGATGCGCAGCACATCCGTCATCATCAGGTCGCCGATCGTGAAGCGGCCCTCGAGATAGTCGCGCTCGCCAAGCGCCGCTTCGAGCAGCGCCAGCCGGTCGCGCAAGAAGGTCTCCACCTGCGGCCGACGCTCCGCCGTCCAGGCTTCCCTGGCATGAAACAGGTCGATGACGGCCAGTTCCTGCACCGGGGGCTCCACGGAATTGAGCGCCGCGAACAGCCATGCGAGGGCGCGGGCGCGCCCGGCCGCATCCGCGGGCAGGAGATCCTCGTTTCGTTCCGCGATGTGAAGCACGATCGCGCCGCTCTCGAACAGCGTCAGCCCGTCCTCCTCGATCGCCGGCGCCTGAGCGAAAGGCTGGCGGGCGAGATGTCCGGGCGATCTCTGCTCCGGCCCGAGCGCCAGGGTGCGGACCTTGTAGGGCAGACCGGCCTCTTCCAGCGCCCAGCGCACGCGCAGCGCCCGCATGAGAGGTGCCGCGAAGTCGGGAACCCATTCATAGGTCGTCAGGGTGATCATGTGCGCAGTCCTTTCTCTTCGGCGACGGCGATGTTCTCGACATAGGCCTGCTGCCGGTTGAACAGGGAGTTCCAGCCGCCGACATGGCTGTCGCGGATGGCAACGCTTGAGAACGGCGCCTGATGGAAGCTCTGGACCGTCCTGCCATCCTTCTCCGCGAAGCTCACGGTCACCAGCGTGTCGAGATCCCGGCCCGAGCCCTCGTCCCACTGGAAGGTGAAGACGATGCGCCGGAGCCGCTCCACGTCGCGGATGACGCCGCCGAACCTTGAAAGCCCGTATTGCTTCGAAACCATCGCCCCGCGCCACGGCCGGCCAGGCGTCAGTTCCCAGTCGAGCTCGGTGGTCGTGAACTTTTCCGGCCCCCACCAGCGCAGCATGTGGTCCCGGCTCTCCCAGAGCCGGAACACGAGGGCAAGCGGTGCATCGAACTCCCGCTCGATCAGCAGTTCCTCGTCGCGCAATTCGTTCATTGGTCCTTGCCTCCCGATTTTCCCCGGGTGAGTTCGTCCAGATAGACATCCATCCTGTCGAAGCTTCCCTCCCAGAACCGCCTGTAGCGGCCCAGCCAGCCGTCGACCTCCCTGAGCGGGGCCGCCTCGAGCCGGCACGGGCGCCACTGCGCCTCGCGCCCGCGCGAGATCAGGCCGGCGCCCTCCAGCACCTTGAGGTGCCGGGAGACGGACGGCAGCGAGATGTCGAAGGGCTCGGCGAGCTCGTTGACCGTCGCCGCACCCTGGCTGAGACGGGCGAGAATTGCCCGGCGCGTCGGGTCGGCAAGCGCCGACAGGGTCGCGCTGAGAGGGTCCTGTGCATGCTTCATATTTAGCCACTCCGCTAATTAGCATGATAGCTAAATACAAGCCGCGCCGGTTCGCGTCAAGGGAAAGCTCGTCTCCCTCGCCTACCGCTTGCGCGGCGATCGTTTTTTGGCGGACGCGTTGAGGGTCGCGGCCGCGCGAACGAGCGCCGTCAGCGCCTCCTCGTCGATCTCCGCGCCTTCATGAAAGTCGATGGCGCGCCGCGCGTTGCCCTCAAGGCTTGCGTTGAAAAGGCTTGAAGGATCGTCCAGCGCCGCCCCCTTGGCGAAGGTGAGCTTGACCTTGTCCTTGTAGGTCTCGCCCGTGCAGATCATCCCGTCCCGGTACCAGACCGGCACGCCGCGCCATTTCCACTCCTCGACCGCGTCCGGCTCGGCTCGCAGGATCACGGCGCGGAGACGGGCCAGCATCTCGCCGCGCCAGTCGCCAAGCTCGCGGATCCGCGCGTCGATCAGCTCCGACGGCGACCTGTCGCCGGCTTTTCCGGTTTCGGCCATTATCGTTCGTTCCTTTTCTGTGCGTCAGGGTGTCCAGCCCGGCAGCGCCGCGGCCTGCCGGATCCAGCTCGTCATCAGTTCCCCGTCGACCTGCTCGCCCTCGTGGATATGGACGTAGCGCGTGTTCTCGTCCTTCGAGGTGACGGGTGGCACGGGATCCAGTTGCGCGCCGCGAAAGAAGGTGATCTTGATGTATTTCGCGAAGCAGTGGACGCCGAGAAACCAGCCCTGCCCGGCAACGCCGTAGAGCGGCGAGTTCCACTTGACCGCCTTCGCAACGCCGGGAACCATGCGCTCGACAAGCGCGTCGAGCTGCCGTCCGGCCTCGCTTTTCCAGCCCGGCATGGCGGCAATATAGGCCTGCACCGGCGCGTCACCATCACCTTTGGCGATCTGCGGGTTGCCGCCGCTGAGGAGAACAGGCTCCCCGGCAGCGTGCCCGGCAGCGGATTTCTTCGTCATCCTGGCCGGTTTTCCCGGTGTCTTGCCTGCCATCGCCCTTCACTCCTGCCAGGAAGCTTCCCGGCGGCCGCGCCATTTTGCGGCATAAGGCAGCGCGAACATGTAAAGCCCGGTGAGCATCAGCAGGATAAGCGGCACGAGCGCCAGCACACCCACCAGGACGGATTCCACCTGAGCCAGCATGGCGACAACATTGGCAATGACGGCGAGCGTGAAGGCGATCGAGAGCCAGCGATGTATCTGGCGAATCCATTCATTGCGGTTCATCCGAACCTTCCTTTCATGACGAGAGATGGGGAGGGCAAAGCCGGCGGACGCGGATGTCAGTCGATCCGCCCCAGCAATTGCTCGAGATTGTCGAGGAAGCGCGGCCAGCCGGCCTTGGCTCCGCCGTAGTAGCGCGGCTGGTCGGTCCGGAAGCCGGCCTGCTCCATGCGCAGCCGGGTTCCCGTATCCGTGGGCGTAAGCGTCCAGGTGACCACCGTCTTCAGCGCCTCATCGCCCCAGCTGTAGGCGATTGCCTTCCCGGCCTCGACGTCCAGGATCTCGCAATCGATGGCACCCCACTCGAAGCTGAAGTCGAACCTGTGGCCGACCTCGGGGCGGAAATCGCCCTTCATCAGCCACTCCCCGACAAGGTGCGGCTGGGTCAGTGCGCGCCAGACCTTTTCCGGCGGATGGGCGATCTCCCGCTCGACGACAACGGAGCGGGTTTCGGTTGCGGCGGCGGTCACTGATCCATCCTTTCGAGGAGATTTTCGAGGGCGTCGAACCGCGCCTCCCAGAAACCGGTCATCTGGCCCGTCCAGTCGGAGAGCGGCGCGAGGGCGGCGACCTGGGCGCTGTAATGCGTCCGGCGACCGTCCTGCCGGTCTCGCACCAGCCCGGCCTGCCTGAGAATGCCGAGATGCCTGGAGACAGCCGGTTGCGAGATCGCGGCCGCGCGCGTCAGGACCCCGACCGTCTGTTCGCCCTCACGGCACAGCCGCTCGAAGATCGCCCGCCGGGTGGGGTCCGACAGGGCCTTGAACAGCAGATCGTGCGGCTGTGTCATGATGATTCATAACTCCATGGCTATGCATTTGCATCAATAGCCAGAGAGTTATGCATGTGTCAAGGGAGGCGCAACAGCAGGCGACCGGACGCAAGACCGCCGGCTGCGCCTCGGCCGGCGTCATCCTGTTCGGGCAACCTTCGTCAGCGCTGTGCCTTGTCGACGACCTCGGCGACGGCCTGCCTGTTGCGGGGATCGATCCGGGTTTCGCCGTCGCGCAGGAGGTCGGCAAGCGTCTGCGCCCGCAAGGCATCCCGCCAGACGGTTTCGGCCGCCATCATTCGCGTCTTGATGAAGCAATCGGCCTTGTAGGCGCATGGATCTGTCGTCTTGCCCGGTCCCCGGCGCCGGATTTCCCGGCAAACGAAAGCCGGCCCCGGGCCGTCGATGGCCTCGACGACATCGAGCATGGTGATCGCCTCGGCCGCCCGCGACAGGCGGTAGCCGCCACGCGGACCGGGCAGTGCGTCGACGATGCCGGCAGCGGCCAGCGCCCGCAGGTGTTTCAGGAGATAGGTTTCGGAAACGCCGTGCAGCTCCGCCAGGCTCTTTCCCGGAAGAACCCTGCCCGGCGCCAGCCCGGCAAGCACCAGGGCACAGTGAAGGGCCGCCTCGACACCATCGCTCAGCCGTCTCATTCCACACTCCCTTGCGCGTCCTGAATCATGGATATATTTTATCCACGAATCAGACTCAAGCCTTGAAAGGACCCTGTTCATGCAACAGAGACTGAATATAGCCAAACTCGCGCCCGACCTTTACCGGGCCATCCGGGAGCTCGACGGCGCGATCCGGAACTGCGGCGTCGACGCGCAGCTTCTGCATCTCGTCAAGCTGCGCGCCTCTCAGATCAACGGCTGCGCCTTTTGCGTCGACATGCATGTCAAGGAAGCCCTCGACGGAGGCTTCGCCCACCAGAAGCTGCACCTCGTCTCCGCCTGGCAGGAGTCCGCGTATTTCTCGGCAAGGGAACGGGCCGCCCTGGAATGGACAGAGAGCGTCACCCTGCTGGCGGACAGCGGCATCCCCGACGCGGCATACGAGGTCGTGCGCGCGGAATTCACGGATACCGAGATCGCCCAGCTCACGGTCGCGATCGGCACGATCAACCTCTTGAACAGGATCGCCGTCGGATCGCGGATGCAGCACCCCGTGGAGTAGGCGGAGGCCGCCTCGGGCTCTTGCCGATGCCTGACGCGGCCGTCGTCCGCCCGCCGGCTGCAGGCCGTCCGGACGGACCGCGCCCGCCCGTTTCCCTTTTGCGATTGCATTATGTAGACAGGTCTGTCTATTTTTCTGCATGAGAGAAACAGCCACAGCCCGTCTGACGGCCACCGCAGCGCGCCTGTTCCAGGAACGGGGGCTGAGCCGTGTCGGCATCAACGAGATCATCCGCGAGGCCGAGGTCGCGCGGATGTCGCTTTACAACAATTTCAGCTCCAAGGGCGATCTCGCCCTCGCCGCCTATGCCGAGGTGTCGAAGACCCGCCAGGAGGCTGTTGACGCCGCCATCCGTGTCGCCGCCGGGCCTGCGGACGCGATCCTTGCCATCTTCGACCTTGCCGCAGACCTGGCCGGCAAGCCGTCCTTCAGAGGCTGCGCCTTCATCGACCTTGCGGCCCATGCCGGGACCGGGGACGAGCCGCTCACGGATCTCGTGCGCTCGCACAAGCGTGCGATGCGGGAGCGCTTTGAACGTCTGGCTCGCGGTCTTGGCGACCCGGCCCCGGCGATCCTTGCCCGGCAGTTGCTGGCGCTCTGGGACGGTGCACTCGTCGGCGCCTTCATCGAGCGGGACGTCGCGCCCGTCCTGGCCGCACGGGCGGCCGCCGCGAAGCTTGTCGCACGCGAGGACAGATGACCGGAAACCTCACTCCCTGGGCCATCGCCCTTGGCCTGTCCCTCGGGCCGGCGGTCAGCAACGGCCTCGCACGCTTTGCCTACGGCCTTGTCCTGCCCGCGATGCAGGCCGATCTTGCGTGGAACTACACGCAGGCGGGGTTCCTGAACACCGCCAATGCAGCCGGCTACCTGGCCGGAGCCCTGCTGACCTTCGGGCTGATCGACCGGCTCGGGGCGCGCCGGCTTTTCGTGCTCGGGATCGTCCTGACGCCGCTGACGCTGCTGGGCTCGGCGGCCTTCGATGCGCTGGCGCTGCAATCGCTCTTCCGCGTGGCGGCCGGGATTGCCGGTGCCGCAATCTTCATCTGCGGGGGAGCGATGGCCGCGACGCTGTTTCGCGATGCGCCCGCCTCGAACGCCCTGGCCATCAGCCTCTATTTCGGCGGAGGCGGGCTCGGGATGATCCTGAGCGGCACGGCCATCCCCCTGATGCTCGACAAGGTGGGCGACGCGGCCTGGCCTTTCGCATGGCTGCTGCTGGCGGGTCTTGCCGCACTCGCCGTCTGGCCCGCGCTCCGGGCCGCGCGAGCCTGCCCCGAGCCCGCCCGCGCGCAGGTCGTGGCGGTCCCTCGCCTGCCGCTCCTGCAGATGGCTTTTTGCGTGCTCGGATACTTCCTCTTTGCGGTCGGTTACATCGTGTATCTGACCTATCTGGTCGCGATGATGCGCGCCGGCGGCGCGACACCGATGCTGGTTGCGATCAACTGGACGCTCCTCGGCCTGGGGGTGATCGCGGCACCCTTCCTCTGGCGGCCCGCCCTTTCCCGCAGCGGCGGCGGAGGCGTGCTGGCCCTTGCCTGTCTGGCGACCGGGGCGGCGACGCTGCTCCCGCTCGGCGCGGACGGCAGCACGTCGGTGCTGCTCCTGTCGGCCGCCGTGTTCGGGCTCTCGTTCTTCATGGTCCCGACGGCCGTGACCAGCTTCGCCCGGAAAAACCTCACAGAGGCATTGTGGGGTCGCGCGGTCGCCATGTTCACGACCGTCTTCGCGCTTGGCCAGATCATCGGCCCCATCCTCGCAGGCCGGATCGCAGACGTGACAGGCTCGCTCGGACAGGGAATGGCCGCCGCCGGCATCGTGCTGCTGGCAGGCGCCGCCGTGTCGGCTCTCCAGCGCCCGCTTCCCGGGACGCCGCATGCAACACCGCCCACGCCGGGTTCGCGGATCCCGAAACCGCCCGTTTCCCGATCGCCATAGGCACGATCAGCTTGCCGAACGGGATCGCTGCCGGCTCCAGGATGCGACAGCCGCGCCGGGCCCAGGCGAATGCCCGGCGCTGCCGCCGATGGCACGTCACGACCTGACAATCAGGTGCGGGGCGCCATCCGCCGTCTTGTGCCGCGAACGACCGTCGCGCCCGACAACTCCGCGTATGTGTCGCCGCCAGTTCGAAAAGCTGTCGAAGACGACCGTGTCCACCGGCGCATCGAGCCGGATGGCCAGCTTGTAGCGGGTATTGCCGTCACAAGAGAGGGCAACGATCTCGCCGGTGAAGGACTGCTTCAGGTAGTGCCCTTGCACGCGTTGGTGAAGATGGAAGGGCGGGGAGCCGGCGGGCGCCGCCTCCCCGCAAAGCCGCGCATGCAGGGCATTCCAGTTTCGCTCGCCATTCTGCCGGGCGACCAGATCAAGGGCCTGACCATGGCAAACGCCGTGTCCGAGCGCCTCCAGGGCGCTGCGCAAGGTGCGCGCCGCGGCCTTGGCTTCCGCCAGCGTCCTGATACTCATGTCGCAGTCTCCAACGGCCCGAGCCCCAACCCGCCCGCTTGCGCGCGCGCCTTCAGCGCGGCGATGACGATTGCAGCCGCCATGACGGCCACAAGGGCGTCCGCAACCGGAAACGCCAGCCACATGGCCTTCCCGCCCGCGACAGCCGCGAGCCCGACAACAAGGACCGGGCACAGGACGAAGGGCTTGACCAATGTCAGGGCCGCAGCCGGCCCCGGCCGACCGATGGCCTGGAAATAAAGCGCGAGAACCAGCACCGGGCCGGTAAACAGGTAAAGCGCCGCCATCGGGCGCAGGATGGCCGCCACGTGAGCGGCGATCGCTGCGTCAGCGACAAAGCCGTATCCGGCAAGGCGGGCGCCCACCAGGCACGCAAGTTCAACAAGCGCGCACCAGGCAAAGGCCGTTGTCACCGCCAGTTTCAGGACCGTGTCCGAGCGCCGATACAGGCCCGCCCCGACATTGTTGCCGACGATGCCCTGCATGGCGAGTGCGATCGCCATCAGCGGCATGAAGGCGAAACTCAAGATCCGCGTCACGATGCCATAGGCGGCTGCGATCTGAAGATGCGCCTCACCCGTCACATGTGGCAGGGTCGCGATGACCGTCGCCGAAACCAGCGCGATCCCGAGAAAACCAAGGCTCATCGGCGCACCCAGCATGACGATGCCGGTCCAGCCCGCGAACCAGCCATGGCGCCAAAGAGCCGACAGGGGAACGCGCGCCTGTCCGCGCAGACGCAGCCCGGCGAGCAACGCAAGTGCAAGCAGCTGAGCCAGGACGGTGCCCCAGGCCGACCCGGCAACGCCAAGCCCCGCCTCGACAATGAAAACATAGTTGAAGGCAGCGTTCGCGAGCGTCACCCCCACCGACATCAGCGCCACGAGCGATAGCCGCCCTTCGTTGCGCCAGACATCCGCATGCAGGCCGAGCAGGAACTGGATCGGGGTCGCGCAGATCATGATCAGCAGATAGGCGTGCGCCATTCCCGCCACCGCGCCGCCGGATCCGGCGAGATGATGCACCAGGGCGCCGCCGCCCAGAAGGAAAAGCCCGATCAGCGCCAGGGCGACGGCAATCGCCAGTCCGTGGGCCTGCGCAAAGACCGCGCCGGCCCGAGACAGGGCGCCGGCGCCAAGGTGGCGCGCAAGGAGGCTCGACATGCCTCCGCCGACAAACGTGGAGAGTGCGATCGTAACCATGAGCGGGGGAAAGACGACGCTGACGGCGGCGACCGCATCGGCTCCGACGAAATGGCCGAGAAAGGCTGCATCTACCACGTTCAAAAGACCGCTCATCGCCATGACGAAGACCATCGGCACCGCGTTTGCGGTGAAGAGACGGCCGACGGGCGCAGTCAGGAACCGGTTTTCCGGGGAAGGTCCGGCAGGCATCGCTCACTCCTCGAAAGAGGCATTTCGCAAGAGATGGGAGCCCGCATTGCCCACCAACGAAATGCTTCGAGGGCGAGAGACGTCGCATTGCCGGGTTTCACCGTGACATGTGTCCGCAGGCGGCAGGTACCCGGTACCTGCCGCGCTTCTAGCCATGGCCGGGTGAGGATGTCAACTCCGCCCGCACGGAACGCGCCACATCCCGCCGGGGTCAGCCCCCGACCGGGTCGAGCGCCTGTCGCAGGTGCCGGAGCTTGCCCGGATTGCGCATCACGTAGATGGCCGAGACCTTGCCGTCCTCGATGTCGAGCGCGGTCGTCTGGAACTCGCCGTCGGCCTCGAGCGTGACGAAGCCCGGCAACCCGTTGATGAAGCCGGCGCGCACCAGCCGCGAACCGTTCTCGATGAACAGGGTTGCCAGATAGGCGTGCAACTTCAGGACGCCTTCCAGGCCGATGATCGGGCGAAGCGCCGCCGGACGCTTGCCGCCGCCATCCGAATGGATGCTGACATCCGCCGCCAGCATCGCGCCAAGGGCACTCATGTCGCCGCTGCGCGAGGCGGCGAAGAAGGCCTCGGCAAGCTCCAGCCCCCGCTCTTTCTCGAGCTTGAAGCGGGGGCGTTCCTGGCGGACATGGCCACGGGCCCGGGCCGCGAGCTGCCGGCAGGCCGCCGGCTCGCGCTTGATCGTGACCGCAACCTCGTCGAAATCGAGCCCGAACACGTCATGCAGCAGGAAGGCCGCGCGCTCCAGCGGCGACAGCCGCTCCAGCGCCAGCATCAGGGGCAGGGTCACGTCGTCTTCCTCTTCCTCGTCAAGGACGGGATCGGGAAGCCAGGGGCCGATATAGGTCTCGCGCTGACGCCTTGCAGACTTGAGCTGATCGAGACAGAGCCGCGTCACCACCCGGCGCAGGAATGCCTCGGGCTCGCGGATTTCACCCCGCTCGGTCTTCATCCAGCGGATGAAGGCCTCCTGCACGACATCCTCCGCGTCCGCCACCGAGCCGAGCATGCGGTAGGCGACGCGCACGAGCCGGGGACGCAGCGGCGCGAAGCTCGCCGCCGCGTCGTCCGATCCTGCCGTCGTCATCAGGCGACAGCCTGCGCCGGGGTTTCGACCCACAGGTCGAAGCCGACCGCCAACCGGTTCCAGCCGTTAATGACGTTGATCATCAGCGTGAGCTTCACCTGTTCCTCCTCGGTGAAATGGGCCGTGAGACCGGCGCGGGCCGCCTCTTGCATGTGACCTTCGGAAAGCCGTGTCAGCGCATCGGTCCAGGCAAGCGCCGCACGCTCGCGATCCGTGTAGCACGGCGCTTCGCGCCAGGCCGACAGCAGATAGATGCGCTGCTCGCTCTCGCCCTGGGCACGCGCCTCGGCGGTATGCATGTTGATGCAGTTGGCGCAGCCGTTGATCAGCGAGGCGCGGATCTTCACGAGCTCGATCAGGCTCGGCTCGAGGCTGCCGGCAACGTCCTGCGAAATGGCGAACCACTTCTTCATGAGGGTCGGGGCAGCGGCGAAGGGATCAAGTTGTGCAGTCATGGTACCGTCTCCTGTTTGTGGGTTCCGACAACATGACGAGGCAGGATCGCCGTATGTGACATGCGCGCCAAAAAAATCCGGCTAGCGCAGCACAAGGGCAAGAACGAACAGTCCGGCGGCGCCGGTCGAGGCAAGCGTACGCACATGGTTCCACCTGGTCCAGACGCGCAGGTAGCGGGTCCATGTGTCCCGTGCCGCCTCGCTTTGCGGGTCGGCCGCGTCGAGCCGGTTGTTGAGCGGCACGTTGAAAACGACGGTGCACACGAACATGCCGACGAAATAGACGAGCCCGCCGGCCAGCATCATCGCGGCGCCGGGCTCGGCCCAGCGCCACAATGAAAGGGCCACGGCCACGAGGGAGGCGAGTGTCGAGCCGAAGAACAGCGGCATGAAGAGCGAGCGCTGGATGACGGCATTGATCGCCTGCATCGCGGCGATGCCGGCCGGTGCCGGGATGCGCCCGAGCGCGGCCATGATGAATGTGGAAAAGGCGAAATAAAGCCCCGCGATCAGCGCGCAACCGAGCGTACAGACCCACAGCAACAGATCAACGATCGTACCGGTCATGCCCGTGCTCCTCATTGGCGGCGGCGGCAGATGCCGCAATGTGCCGGTCCCGGGCGGCAAGGACAAGGGCTTGAGCGGAGGCTTGGGCAGGGACTTGGGCGGGGGCTTGGACAGGGCTTGGGCAGGTGCTTCCCCGTGTGGATGCCTCCCTCGACAAGGTCCCCCGTGATGCTCACTGAAAATTCCGCCCCTTGGGCAGCACCCGGGTGTCGCGCGGATGACGCCAGAGGCTCGGCTGGCCTGACACGCCCGTTGCAGGTGCCCCATCTCCGGCTCCGCTCTCCGCCGACATGGCGTTCATCAATGCCGGCGTCAGGTCGTGAAGCCGCCGCGCCACCACGTGGATGACGCCGCTTTCCTGCTGGATCGGGCCTTCCACGGCGATCGCGCGCGCGCCCATGACGATGCGCCGGTTCTGCTCGAAAATCCGGCTCCAGATCACGACATTGGCAATGCCGGTCTCGTCCTCCAGCGTCAGGAAGGTGACATTCTTCGCCGTCGCCGGACGCTGGCGGACCAGCACGAGGCCGGCCACCCGCACCCAGCGGCCGTTGCCCGCCTTGTCCAGTTCCGCGGCCGCCAGCGTCCGGCTTCTGGCGAGATCCCCGCGCAGGAACGAGAAAGGATGCGCCTTCAGGGACAGGTGCAGCGTCGCGTAATCCTCCACCACATGCTCGCCCGGGCGCATCCGCGGCAGCTCGACCTCCGCCTCGTCCCGCATCAGCGAGGAGATGCCCGCAGGATCGCCGAAAAGCGGCAGCTGCTCCTGCCCCGCGCCCCGGCCGACCCTGCCGGCAAGCCCCTTCGCCTCCCAAAGGGCCTGGCGCCGGTCGAGGCCGAGCGAGCGGAACGCGTCCGCATTGGCGAGCGCGGTGAGCGCCCGGTTGTCGAGCCGGGCCCGGGCATAGAGATCGCCGATATCGGCGAACGGGCGGCCGCGGGCCGCTTCCAGCCGGCGGCCTGCTTCCTCCCCGAGCCCGTCGACCTGGCGCAGGCCCAACCGCAATGCGAAGGCATTGCCGCCCGATGCGGTCGGGGCCGGCGGAGCGTCAAGCCGCTCCAGCGCATGGTCCCAGCCGCTGTGATTGACATCGACCGGCAACACCGTGCCTCCATGGGCGCGGAAATCGCGCACGATGGAGGAGGCGGAGTAAAAGCCCATCGGCTGGGCGTTGAGCAGCGCGCAGGCGAAGACATCCGGATAGTGGCACTTGAGCCAGGACGAGGCATAGGCGAGCAATGCAAAGCTGGCCGAATGGCTTTCGGGAAAGCCGTAATCGCTGAACCCCCTGATCTGCTCGAAGCAGCGGGCGGCGAAATCCGGCTCGTATTTGTTGGCGATCATGCCGGCGACGAATTTCTCGCGAAACTGCTCGATCGTGCCGATGTTGCGGAAGGAGGCCATGGCCCGGCGCAGCCGGTCGGCCTCGTCATGGGAAAAGCCCGCCGCGACGATGGCGATCTTCATCGCCTGCTCCTGGAAGAGCGGCACGCCCATGGTCTTTTCCAGCACCGCCCTCAGTTCGGGCGAGGGATAATCGACCTTCTCCAGCCCGTTGCGGCGGCGCAGGTAGGGATTGACCATGTCGCCCTGGATCGGCCCGGGACGGACAATGGCGATCTGGATGACGAGGTCGTAGAAATTTTCCGGCCTGAGACGCGGCAACATCGACATCTGGGCGCGGCTCTCGATCTGGAAGATACCGACCGTGTCGGCCTTCTGGATCATCGCGTAGGTGGCGACATCCTCGCGCGGGACGGTGGCAAGCCCCATGCCGACACCGTAGCCGTCGCGCAGCAGGTCGAAACTCTTGCGCAGGCAGGTCAGCATTCCGAGCGCCAGAACATCGACCTTGAGGATGCCGAGCGCGTCGAGATCGTCCTTGTCCCATTCCACCACGGTGCGGTCCTGCATCGCCGCATTGGCAACGGGGACCACCTCGTCCAGCGGTTCGCGGGTGATGACGAACCCGCCGACATGCTGGGAGAGATGACGGGGGAAATCGATCAGCTGCCGGACGAGACGGAACGTCTGCAGCAGCCGGGGATCGCACGGATCGAGGCCGGCCTGGCGGATCTCGTTCGCATCGGGAACCTTGCCGGACCAGCCCCAGATCAGCCCCGACATCGCCATGACGACATCCGCCGACAGGCCCATCGCCTTGCCCACGTCATTGACCGCGCTGCGCGCCCGGTAGCGGATGACGGTCGCCGCGAGCCCGGCCCGGTCACGCCCGTATTTGGCGTAGATATACTGGATCACCTCCTCGCGCCGCTCATGCTCGAAATCCACATCGATGTCCGGCGGCTCGCCGCGCGCGGCCGAGATAAACCGCTCGAACAGAAGATCGATCTCGGTCGGATCGACCGAGGTGATGCCGAGGCAGAAGCAGACGACGGAGTTGGCCGACGAGCCCCGCCCCTGGCACAGGATCGGCGGGCGCTGGGCACGGGCGAAGCGGACGATGTCCTGGACGGTGAGGAAGTAGGCGGCGTAACCGAGCTCGCCGATCAGGCAAAGCTCGCGTTCGATCGTCGCCCTGACCTTGTCACTGACACCACCTGGAAACCGCCGCGCCGCACCGATCCAGGTGAGCCGCTCGAGCTCCTCCTGCGGGGTGGCGCTCTCGCCCGCCGGCTCGTCGGGATAGCAGGGCGAAAGCTCGTCGAGGCTGAAACGGCAGGCGTCGGCGATCTCGACGCTGCGGGCAATTGCCCTCTCGTAGCCGGACAGGAGACGGGCCATCTCGGCGGGCGTTTTCAGATGACGTTCGGCATTGCGCTCCAGCCGGAAGCCGGCCGCGTCAATGGTTACATGCTCGCGGATGCAGGTGAGCACATCCTGCAAGGGGCGGCGGGCGGGCGTGTGGTAGAGCACGTCATTGGTGGCGACCAGAGGCGTGCCGCAGCTTTCCGCAAGCCTTGCGAGATGCTCGAAACCGGCGCGATCCGAGCCGCGGTAACGCGGTGAGAGCGCAAGCGAGACCATGCCGGGGAACGCCTCGGCGAGCCGCGCGAGCCGTTGCTCGAACGCCGCGCCGGGTGCCGCGCCGGGTGCCGCGTCTGGCATGTCGGGGGGCATGTCGGGGGGCATGGCTGGGAGCATGTCTGGGAGCATGTCTGGCGGCATGGCAATGAGATGCTGCCCGCCGCCAAGCAGGGCGAGGTCGTCGAAGTCGAGATAACAGTCTCCCTTGGGCGCGCGCCGGTTGCCCGTGGTCAGCAGCTTGCCGAGCCGGCCATAGGCGGCGCGACCCGCCGGATAGACAATCACCTCGAACCCGTCGCGCAGCACCAGCCGCGCGCCCACCAGCAGGCGGACGGGATGTGCCCGTGCCGCCACATGGGCGCGCACGATACCGGCAAGGGTGTTGCGGTCGGCAATGCCGATGGCGGCAAGCCCGAGCCGGGCCGCCGTCTCGACCAGTTCGGCCGCATGGGAGGCGCCGCGCAGGAAGCTGAAATTGCTGGTCACCGCCAGTTCGGCATAGGCGGGAGGGGCGTGCGGACGAGAAAAAGACGTCATGCGAACAGCCCGTGCATGAACCAGCGCGGACTGTCCCCGTCCCGGTCGTAGAGGCCCTCGCGAAACAGCCAGAAGCGCCGGCCGTCCGCATCCTCGATCCGGTAGTAATCCCGAGTGGACCGGTTTTCCTTGCCTCCCTTCCACCATTCGGGCGCGATCCGCTCCGGCCCGTCGGCGCGGGCGACACGATGCGAGACGCGGCGCCATTCGAAGCGGGCCGGCGGCTTGTCGGGCATCTCGACAAGCACCTCGACCGGTTCGGGCCGTTCCAGCAACAGCGCCGGCCTCGCCGATCCGGCCGCACCTTGCAGGGCACGGCAATGGGCGGGCCAGTCATGCGCCGGCAACCGGGCAAGCACCGAGACCGGACGGACCGCGCGTTCAGGCACATAGCTTTCGTTCGGTGCGAACCTGGTGACGCTGGCAGGGCCGAGGCGATTGACGAAGCGGTCAAGCAACCGGGCAAACCCGTTCGGGTCCGTCTCGACACCGCCGCCGGCGACCAGCGCGGACTGGACCGCTTCGGCGTTTTCCACGTCGAAGGCGGCAAGGACGGCAACCTCGAAGCCGAAGCCCGCATGATCGCGGATCCTGTCGAGCCGCTCCCCCAGGAGCCTTGTCAGATGGCGCGGATCGTTGCTCGGCCGGCTGATGCGCAGTTCAAGCGCCTCCCGCCAGCCGTCGACCCGGAACAGCGCCAGTTCCAGTCGCCGGGCCGCCTTACCGGCCGCGCCCAGGGTCGCGGCGAGTTCCTCGACCAGCCGCTCCGCCACCTGCGCTATCGCCTCAAGGGTGATGACCGGCTCGGCAAAGCGGAGTGTCGCGAGATGGACGGGCGGCGGCGAAAGAGGGTCGAAGCGCTCGCTCTCGCGCCCCAGCGCCTGATCGAGGCGCCGGACAAGCATCGCGCCGAAGCGGCCTGCAAGAGGTGCGCGCGGCTTGCCCGCGACAAGACCGATGCGGTCGAGACCGAGCCGCCCCAGCGCCTGAACGGTCGCCGCCTCGATCCGCAACCCGGCAACGGGAAGCGCGGCAAGCCGCGCGCCTGTCTGCCCGGGCGCCACGCTCTCCGCCGCCGTCTCGCCATGGCGCGCCATCGCCCAGGCGGCGCCGATGGTCGGGGCGATGGCCCGACGCGCGGAAAGCCCGAAGGCCCGCAACCGGCGGGCGAGGTCCTCCGCCAGCGCCTCCTCGCCGCCGAAAAGGTGGGCGCAGCCGGTGATGTCGATGCAAAGACCGTCCGGCGGATCGACACGGGTCAGCGGGCTGTAGCGCTGGCACCACAGGGCAAGGGCGCGCAAGGCCGCGGCATCGCCCGCCTCGTCGGCCTGCGCGACCGCAAGGGCGGGATGAATGGCCCGGGCATCGGCGAGCGACATGCCCGCCGCCAGTCCCAGCTCCGCCGCGGCGTCATTGACCGCGGTGATGCGGACTGCCCCCTGCACCGTCATCGACAGCACCAGCGGCCCGCGGACCTCAGGCCGCTGTCCAGTGTCCTCCTGCCGGTTCGCGAACAAGGCCGGGCGCATGGCGAAGCGGCGCTCGACCGGCCAGCGGGGCAGCCAGACGGAAAGATAGCGTTTCATGGTTCCACTCGAGTTCCCAAAGACCAAGGGATGCCGCCCGGGACTTGACCAGGCGAACCTGCCAGCGCGGCGACCCGAGCCCGGGCACCGCCTGGCCGGTGTAATGCGCCGGAGCGCTTGGCCCGGAAGCGACCGACCAGCGTGTCTGCGACGCCGTCGCCATGTCGAGGCCGCAGCGACTGCCCAGCAGCAGCGCCGTCGCACCGCTTTGCGCGGCACGCATGGACAGGCGGCGGCTGGCCGTGAAATCATAGGAGCGGTCGCCATCCGCCAGGATGCCGATGACGGCCGCCAGCGACGCGTGGGACAAGGCCTCCTCCAGGCTCCACAGGAGATCGCGCGGCCTTGACGCCTCGACCCGGACGACCCGGCCCGGATCGATGCCGAACCCGGCAAGGCCGACGGGGTAAAGGCTGCCGGCCCGCCGCCCCCGCGCACCCGGACACACCCACAGGACATGCCCGTCGCGCACCCGCAGGATGCGCGAGGAGATGGCGAGGGCAAAGCCCGCCGCAGCGGCAAAGTCCGCAGGCGCTTCCGGCAGAACCTCATGCAGGGCACCGCTGGCAAGCCTTCCGGCGGCAGGACTGTCCGCAGTCTCCTCCAGGCCGAGCCCGACGACAGGCCAGGCAGGCGCCTCGTGCCGCTGCCAGCCGGCGACGCGGGCGCGCAGGGCCGTGACCGCATCGCTGCGGCTCATGACAGCCTCCCCGGGCCTGCCGCCGATGCCGCAGCGGTCCGGCATGTCGCCAGCAACGGACACTCGGCGCAGCATGGCCGGGCATGAACGCAAAGGGCCCGCCCGAGCCGCTGCATCAGGACGTGATGATCTTCCGTGTCGTCGGCGGTCCAGCAGAGAGGAAGGCACCGGTTGAGCAGGCGCGTGGCACGCGCGATATCGGCCTTTTCCGGAACGAGGCCGAGACGCCGGGCAACCCGGTTATGCGCCGTATCGACCATCAGCACGCGCAGGTGCAGGCTGCTCAGGTTGAGAACCGCCATGCTGGTCTTCGAGCCGACGCCGGTCAGCCGCTCCAGCCAGTGACGCGCTTCCTCCACCGGCCAGGCGGCAAGAAATCCAAGATCAAGACGCCCGCGCCGGCGGATGATCTCTTGCAGCGCGGCCGGCAGATGGCGCGCCTTCCTCGCGGCGAACGTCACGTTCGCGATCAACGGTTCGACGGCGGCCGGGCTCATGCCGGCAAGCTGCTCCCAGCTTTCCAGCCTCTCCTCCAGATCGACAAAGGTCCGCATCGCGATCTCGTCCCGCGTCCTGCCGCTCAGCATCGCGAAAACGAGCATGCCGACAGGATCGAGCCGGTGGCACGCGGGCACCGGGCCGAAGCGGTCAAGCAGCAGTCCGTGGATCCGCAAGAGCGGGTTCCCGGCTGCGAAAGGCAGGGCGTATTGCATGCCCAAATGAAAGAACAAAAAGAGAACAAATGCAATCGGAGTCTTCCCGCCGACCATCACAGTCCGCAGGCCCTTGATTCACAAACATGAATCTTCAGGCGTCCGCGGGACATCGCGGCAGGACGTCGACTCCCCCGGCCCGGACGGTGGCGGTGACGGTGTCAGGCGGCGTCCTCTTCCGCGGCGGTGCGGGCCAGATAGACCGTCTGGGTGAAGGGACGGTCCTGCAGCGGATTGTGAAACGTGACCGGTTCGGCCCAGGCGCTGGCGAAGACCGACGCCAGCCGCTGCGTGAAGCCGGCATCCGGCTGCGCATCGGACCAGAGACCGAAGACGCCGCCGGGCTTCAGCCAGCGGGCCATCGCCTGCAGGCCTTCAGGCCGGTAAAAACCGGTGCTGCGGTCGTCGAGAAGCCAGTCCGGGGAATGGTCGATATCGACAAGGATCGCATCGTAGCGACGGCCCGGCCTGCCCGGATCCAGCCCCTCGTCGCTGGCGGCGAGGGAGAAGAAATCGCCTTGCAGAAACCGGCAGCGCGGATCGGCGACCAGTTCCGGCCCGAGCGGCAGCAGGCCTTCCTCGTGCCAGTCGATCACCGCCTGCAGGAATTCGACCACCGTCAGCGTTGCGACACTGTCGCTCTCCAGCACGGCGCGGGCGGTATAGCCAAGACCGAGGCCGCCGACCACGACATCGAGCGCCTCGCCTTCAGCCGCCGCGACGCCAAGCCGGGCCAGCGCGATCTCGGACGCGGTGAACAGGCTCGACATGAGGAATTCCTCGCCGAGCTTGATCTCGAACACGTCCTGCCCCAGCGACAGCTCCCGGCGCCGGCGCAGGGAGAGCGCGCCGATCGGCGTCGGGCGATAGTCCAGTTCCTCGAAAAACGCGGACATGCGGCGCAAGGCTCCTCGGGTGGCCGGGGGAGGGGCCGGCAACGACACCGGCTTGCGGCAAGGCAGGACAGCGGCGACCGGCGGGCAGGGACGCCCGTTATCGACGCAATCCGCCCGAACATCAAGGAATGCAGCCGAAACGGAACGCCTTGCCGGAACACGGACGCGAACCCGTATCGCCGCCCCGTTCCGCAGAATGGTCGGGGCGGCCGGGACGGCGATGCGCGGATCAGGCGGTCTGGCGCAAGACCTTGCGCAGGGTGTCGATGAGGCGGCCGATCTCCGCCTCGCCGATCGTCAGCGGCGGCGACATGGCGATGATGTCGCCGGTGACGCGGACCATGCAGCCGGCCTCGAAGCAGGCCTTGAACACGTCATAGCCGCGTGTGCCCGGCGCGTCACTGCGCGGCGCCAGCTCGACACCGCCGATCAGGCCGAGATTGCGGATGTCGGTCACATGCGGCTCGCCCTTCAGGCTGTGCACCGCATCCTCCCAGACGGACGCGATCTGCGCGGCACGCGTCAGCAGCCCGTCGCGGGCATAGATGTCGAGCACCGCAAGGCCGGCGGCGCAGGCGATCGGATGGCCGGAATAAGTGTAGCCGTGGAACAGCTCGATCGTCGCTTCCGGCCCTTGCATGAAGGCATCGTGGATACGATCCGTGGCGAAGACCGCCCCCATCGGCACGACGCCGTTGGTCAGGCCCTTGGCGGTGGTGAAGAGATCCGGCATCACATCGAAGAACTGCGAGGCGAACGGCGTGCCGAGACGGCCGAAACCGGTGATGACCTCGTCGAAGATCAGCAGGATGCCGTGCTTGTCGCAAATCTCGCGCAGGCGCTTCAGGTAGCCCTTCGGCGGGATGAGCACGCCGGTGGAGCCGGCCACCGGTTCGACGATGACCGCCGCGATGGTTTCCGCGCCATGCAGCGCGACGATCCGCTCGAGCTCGTCGGCAAGATGGGCGCCCCATTCCGGTTCGCCGCGCGAGTAGGCATTGTGCTCCGGCGCATGGGTGTGCGGCAGATGATCGACACCGGTCAGCAGCGTGCCGAAATGACGGCGGTTGTTGACCAGCCCGCCGACCGAAATGCCGCCGAAGCCGACGCCGTGATAGCCGCGCTCGCGGCCGATCAGGCGGGTGCGGGTGCCCTCGCCGCGCGCCCTGTGCCAGGCGAGCGCGATCTTCAGCGCGGTGTCGACCGATTCGGAACCGGAGCCGGTGAAGAAGACATGGTTGAAGCCGTCGGGCGCCAGTTCCTTGAGCCGCTCGGCAAAGTCGAAGGCCGGCGGATGGCCCATCTGGAAGGACGGCGCATAGTCCATCTCCAGCAGCTGGCGATGCACCGCGTCGGCGATCTCGCGATGCCCGTGGCCGGCATTGCAGCACCACAGGCCGGCGGTGCCGTCGAGGATCTCCCGGCCGTCGTCGCTGGTGTAGTAGAGGCCTTGCGCGCCGGCCAGCATGCGCGGCTCCGCCTTGAACTGGCGGTTGGCGGTAAACGGCATCCAGTAGGCATCGAGGCTGCGATTGCTGCGCGCCGGAATTTCGGTGTCGAGTGCGTCCATGTCGGCTCTCCCTTGCTCCCGACAGAGTGCTCCGATTTCGCATCCTTCAAAAGTCTGTTTCTTACGTTTTGCAACGCATTGATTTATATATGGACAGTCTTGCTTCGTTAAGGATCGTGAACATGTCAAACGACACCGACACGGGTCTCGATCTCGGCAGGCGCCTGCGCGCCCTGCGCCTCGCCCACGGATTGTCCCAGCGCACGCTGGCGAAACAGGCCGGCGTCACCAACGCGACGATCTCCTTGATCGAGGCGGGACGGATGAACCCGTCGGTCGGCGCGCTGAAGCGGGTGCTCGACGGCGTGCCCGTCAGCCTGTCGGATTTTTTCGCCTTCGAGCCCAAGCCCGAGCGGCAGGTGTTCTTCGCCGCGGAGGAACTGACCGAGATCGGCAAGGGCCGGATTTCCTACCGGCAGGTGGGCGGCAACCTCTTCGGTCGCAGGCTGCAGATCCTGCACGAGCGCTACGCGCCGGGCGCGGATACCGGCCGGGCGCCGCTGTCGCATGACGGCGAGGAAGGCGGGATCGTGATTTCCGGCCGGCTGGAGGTCATCGTCGGCGACGAGCGCAAGATCCTCGGCCCGGGCGACGCCTATGCCTTCGACAGCGCCATACCGCACCGGTTCCGCGCCGTCGGGCCGCATGACTGCATCGTCGTCAGCGCCTGCACGCCGCCGAGCTTCTGACCACGATCGCGGTGGCCGGCGCGAGGGATCAGCCGGCGCGGCCGTAGCGGGCCATCACCTCAAGCAGTTCGTCGGCGCGCAGCGCGCGGCAGACATGGCCGGCGGGCTTGGCGGTGGGCGCGTCCTCGGCCGCCAGCATGGCGTTCAGAACGGCCTCCTCGACCCCGTCGACGACGGCCATGTAGACCGGGTCGAGCCGTTCGTCGTTGAGCGTGCGCATGTCGCGCCAGGCGCCGGAGAGCTGCGGCAGGTCCATCCGGTTGGCCGTGCTGAAGGCGAGGAAGATGTCGCCGGAATTGTTGCCGCCCGGCGTGCCGCCACGCCCGATGCCGAGGCCGGCGCGCCGCGCAAGGCGCTCAAGCTGCGAGGGCGCGAGAGGCAGGTCGGTGGCGATGACGGCGATGATCGAACCGCGCTCCGTCGGCATGTCCTTCATCCGGTCCCGGTCGAGATGCCGGCCGACCGGAACGCCGAGCACGCTGAGCCAGGGCCGCAGCCCGTGATTGGCCTGGACGAGAACGCCAAGGGTAAAACGCTCGCCGTCGATCTCGATCACCCGCGAGGCGGTGCCGGTGCCGCCCTTGAACTCGTAGCAGATCATGCCGGCGCCGCCGCCGACATTGCCTTCGGCAACCGGGCCCGGGCGGGCCGCGCGGATGGCGGAAAGCACATCGGCCTCCCCGACATGCTGGCCGTTGATGTCGTTCAGGACCCCGTCATAGGTCTCGGCGACGACGGGCATCGCCCAGAGGTGATGCGCCTCGAACGCCGCGCCGTAATGGGACAGGATCCAGCGCGTCGCCGCATGGTGGGCGATGCCGACCGAATGGGTGTTGGTGACGAGGACGGGCCCGAGAAAATGGCCGCCGTCGCGTATCCAGTGGCTGCCGGTCATCTCGCCATTGCCGTTGAGCGTGAACTGGCCGGCCCAGACCGGGCTCGGATGCGGGTCGAAGCCGCGCGGCAGGATGGCGGTGACGCCGGTGCGCACCGGCTTGCCGCCGGGGGCTGCATCGCGCACCAGCGTCTCGTAACCGACGAGAACGCCGGGCACGTCGGTGATGGCATTGGCCGGACCGCAGATGCCTGGAACGTCGAGGCCGAGGCCGCGCGCGCGCGGCTTCGAGCGAACGGGAGGGGCGGTCATGGGATTATCTTCCTCGCGCTCTGAAGTAGAGGCCGAGCGAGGCGACCAGGAAGGAGAAGAGCAGCATCACGGTCGCGATCGCGTTGATTTCCGGCTTAATGCCCCGCCGCAGCATGCCGTAGATGAAGACGGGCAGCGTGGTCGAATCGACGCCGGAGATGAAATAGGTGATGACCAGGTCATCCATGGAGATGATGAAGGCGAGCAGCGCGCCGCCGATCACGCCGGGCAGGATCAGCGGCAGCGTCACCTTGCGGAACGTGACCCAGCCATTGGCGCCGAGATCGGCCGAGGCCTCCTCCAGCGACATGTCCATGCCGGCCAGACGCGCGCTGACCACGATGAAGACATAGCTCGTCAGGAAGGTGCAGTGACCGATGATGATGCTGACGAGGCCGAGGCTCATGCCGAAGCTGACGAAGAAGATCAGCAGGGCGATGCCGAGCACGATGTCCGGCATGATCATCGGCAGGAACATCAGCGCCCGGTAGAAGGCCTTCAGCCGGAAACGGAACCGCGCCACCGCCAGCGCCACGGACGTCCCCAGCACGGTGGAGACCAGCGTCGTCGTCAGGGCGACGATCAGGCTGTTCTGAACGGCACGCAGGAGCTGGTCGGTCGATTCCACATAGAGCGACAGCTCGGTCGTCGCGGCCGAGAAGCCGAAGATGGTGCGGTACCAGTCAAGCGTGAACCCGCTCCAGATCATCATGTTGACCGGATTGGCGTTGAAGGAATAGGCGACGACGAGGAAAATCGGCGCGTAGATGAATGCGAAGAAGGCAATGCCGTAGACGGCGAGAAGCCCGATCCTTTTCCTGAACATTCTCACCCTCCTTCGCCAGGCCGGATACGGGCGACCGGCGCCTCGTCACGCCCCAGAAGGCGCACATAGACCACGAGCAGCAACAGCACCGAGGCCATCACCGTCATGCCCAGCGCCGCGCCGAACGGCCAGTTGCGGGCCGACAGGAACTGCTGCTCGATCAGGTTTCCGGTCATCACCACCTTCGCCCCGCCGAGCAGCGAGGGAACGATGAAATTTCCAAGGCTCGGGATGAAGACGATGATCGAGCCGCCGATGATGCCCGGCAGGGTGAGCGGCAGGACCACCTTGCGGAAGGTTTGCAGCCGGGTCGCGCCGAGGTCGCCGGATGCCTCGATCAGGCTCGTGTCGAGCTTCTCGACGCTGGCATAGAGCGGCAGGAACATGAAGGGGATGAACACATAGACCATGCCGATCACGACCGCCGTCTCGGTGAAGATGATCTCCAGCGGCGTGTCGATCAGCCCCAGCCCCATCAGGAACTGGTTGATCAGCCCGGTCGGCCGGAGCAGCAGCACCCAGGCGAAGAGCCGGACCACGAGGCTGACGAAAAAGGGCAGCGTGATCAGGAACAGGCAGAGGCTCTTGGCCCGCTCCCCGAGCCGGCTGACCCAGAAGGCGGCCGGATAGCAGATGAGCAGGCAGAAGAACGAGGTCTGCAGGGCAAGCGCCACGGAGCGCAGGAAGATTTCCAGGTAGACCGGATCGAATTTCTCGTAGCGGCTGTCGGCCCAGCCGAAGATCCGGCCGTAGCTGAGGTCATAGAAGGTCCATTCGACGCCGCCGTAAAGGCCCGGCTCGAGCCAGCTGTAGACGAACATGAGGCCGAGCGGGCCGGCGAAGAAGACGGCCAGGAACAGCGTCGGCGCTGCCAACAGGCCGGCAAGGGCGCTCTTCTGGCGCAGCTCTATCGGCTTGCGCGCGCTCATGCCGGCGGTCCGGCGAGAACATGGATCGCGCCCGAGGGCACATGCAGCGCAACGGGCTCGCCAGGGGCAAGGCCGCCGGAGGAGGACTGCGCCAGATGGCGCACGGTCGCCTTGAGCGGGCCGACGCCCGGCACATCGATTTCCAGGCGGTAGTCCGATCCGGTGAAGGAGGACTGCGTGAGCCTCCCGGCAAGCGACAGGCCGTCGGCGGGCCCCGCAAGGGCGGCATCCGCGCCGGATGCGACACAGATGCTTTCGGGACGAAACAGAAGTGTCGCGTCAACCCCGGGCACGATCCGCTCGCCGGCGAGCACCAGCCGGGCGCCGCCGGCAACCTCCAGCAGGCTCTCGTCGCCCGAACGGGACAGGACATGCGCCGTCACCAGATTGCTCTCGCCGACGAAGCGGGCGACGAAGGCGTTTTCCGGGCGGAAGTAGATATCCTCGGGCGGGCCGAGTTGCTGGATCCGGCCGCCGTCGAGCACGACGATCCGGTCCGACATGGTCAGCGCCTCTTCCTGATCGTGGGTGACAAAGACGAAGGAGATGCCAAGCCCGTGCTGGAGCTGCTTCAGCTCCTCCTGCATCCTCTGCCGGAGGTTCCGGTCAAGCGCGGAGAGCGGCTCGTCGAGAAGCAGGAGGCGCGGGCGGGCGACGATGGCGCGGGCAAGCGCAACGCGCTGCTGCTGGCCGCCCGACAATTGCCGAACCGAACGTTCGCCGTAACCGCCAAGGCCGACCAGTTCCAATGCCTCGGCAACGCGCCTTGCGCGCTCCGCTCCCGGGACACCGGCGACCTCGAGGGAGTAGCCGACATTGCGGGCGACGTTCATGTGCGGAAACAGGGCGTAGTTCTGAAAGACGGTGTTGACCGGACGCGCGTGCGCGGGGCGGTTCAGGATGGAGGCTCCCTCGATCAGGATGTCGCCGGAATCGAGATCCTCGAAACCGCTGATGGCGCGCAGCAAGGTCGTCTTGCCGCAACCTGAGGGACCCAGAAGGGTGACGAACTCGTTGTCGGCGACGGTGAGCGAAAGACCGTCAAGGGCTGTCACGGGCGCGCCGCCCTGCGTGGCGAAGTGGCGCTTGGCGTTTCTGATCTCGAGAAGCGGGGCCATGGGAAATCCGGAATGAAGCCAGGTGGACCGGCCCGGCGGCATGCAAAGGGGACTGCCGCCGGGCCGCACGGAGCGCGGGATTACCGGGCGGTTTTCACCCGCGTCCATTCGCGATTGTAGAGCTTCAGATCCTGTCCGAGATCCTCGAAGATCTCGAGCTTGTCCATCACGTCCTGCGGCGGATAGATGCTCTCGTTCTCGCGGATTGCCTTCGGGATGAGATCGAGCGCCGGCCGGTTCGGCGTGCCGTTCAGCTGCTGCGAGACGTTGAGCGCCGCGATTTCCGGACGCAGGTAGAACTGCATGAACCGGATCGCGTTGTCCTTGTTGGGAGCCGAGGCGAGCACGCACATGTCCTCCTGATACATGGTCGCCCCCTCCTTGGGGATGATGTATTTCAGGACGTCCGGCATCTCCTGGGCGAAGATATTGGCGCCGACATACCAATGCGCGGCCGCGACGTCGCCCGACTGCACCAGCGGGACGCTGTCATAGGTGAAGGCGCTGATATTGCCGAGGCGCTCGACGATGTAGTCGGCCGCCTGGCTGACCTCCGCCTCGTCGCGCGAGTTGACCGAATGGCCGTTCATGATCAGGCCGACGCCCAGCGTCTCGCGCAGGTCGTCGAGCATGATGATCTTCTCGCCCTTCTCGGCGAGCGCGAAGAAATCCGCCCAGCTTTCGATGCCTTCCGCCTTCTTGCGATTGTAGACGATGCCGACGGAACCCCAAGCATAGGGCAGGCAGTATTCCGCATTCGGGTCCTTCTGCGAACGAACGAATTGCGGATCGATGTTCTTGAAGTCCGGATGGGCACCGATATTCGTCTTCGCCAGAAGTCCCAGCTGCTGCATGATGTCATGCATGTGGACCGAGGGGAAAACGACGTCGTAGCCGCTGGCACCGGCCTGGATCTTGGCCAGCATCTCCTCGTTTGTCCCGTATGTGTCGAGACTGACGTCGACGTCGAATTCCTCGCTGAATTTCTCGAGGACCTTGGGGTTGATGTAATCTCCCCAGTTATAAAGACTGAGCTTTCCCTCAGCTGTAGCGGTGCCCGTTGCAAGCGCCACGATGACGCCGGACATTGCGACGACGGTGCCGATCGACCGGATCGGCAGCTTCATTTCTACGATTGATGCGAGCTTCATTGTTAAGCTCCCCTCTGGATGGCGGTGGAGTGCCCGGTTTTCCTTGGGCTCCGTTATTTTTTATTTGACGAATAGATGGTGCCATTTAAATTACAAATCCTGCAAACGTTATTTTTCTGTCATGGAGCGCTGTCATGAGCGAAGGTTTCGCCTCCTATCCGACCGTGAGTTTCGCCGAGCTTGCGGAAAAGATAGATGCCGCGCTGCCGGACCTGCCGACGCAGGAAGCGCGTCTGGCGCAGTTCATGCTGCTCAACATCGACAAGCTGGCGCTGGAGACAGGCCGGACGCTCGCCGCCAAGGTCGGCGTCAGCGAGGTGACCGTGGGGCGGTTGCTGCGCCGGCTCGGCTGCGACGGCATGCGCGGGCTCAAGGCGATGATGCGAGAGCAGTATTCGCTGTCGGCCGGCGCGCGGCCAATGGCCGGCGGCGAGGCTCCGGCCATGAACGACCGGCTGGAACGGGTTCTGGGCGCGGAAATCGACGCGCTGCACAGCATCTTCCAACAGGCGGGCAGCGGAGCATTCCGCACGCTTGTCGGCCACCTCGCGGAAGCGCGAGGCGTCTATGTCACCGGGTTCCAGTCGGTGCGCGGCATCGCCGAGGACTGCGCCCGCCGCCTGGCGATCGCCCGCCCGAACGTGCGCTACCTTTCAGCCCATGACAGCATGCTGGCGGAATGGCTGCTGCCGTCCGGAGAGGGCGGAGATCGCCCCGGGGACACCTGTCTCCTGCTGATCGACGTCGTTCCCTATGCAAGGGAATCCCAGGATCTGGCGCGGATCGCCCGCGACCAGGGCCGGCGCTGCGTCGTCGTTACCGACGAGTACTGCCACTGGGCCAAGGACGTCGCCGATGCGGTTCTGCACGCGCCGTCGCGCAGCGGGCTGTTCCTGGAATCGACCGTCGGCATCGTCTCGGCGCTCAATCTCGTCGTCGACGGCGTCGCAGGCCTGCAGGAGGACGGCGGGCGACAACGCATCGACCATTGGAAGCTCATGGCGCGGGACGTTCGCCTGTTCTAGGGCGTGGATCAGCGGCGCGGCGCGATACGCCCGATCCATCCAAGCCCGCCCTCCGTCGTCGCGCGCGGCTTGTACTCGGCACCGAAGCATCCGCCATAGCCCGCATCGCGCAAGGCCGGCAGCAGCCAGCCATAATCGACCTCGCCGTGATCCGGCTCGGCCCGGTCGGGCACGGCGGCGAACTGGATATGGCCGATCAGGTCCATCATCCGGGCGGCTTCCCTGACGAGATCGCCGCGCATGATCTGCATGTGGTAGCAGTCATACATGATGCGGATGCCGTCGCCGCCGCAGTCGGAGATGATCGCCGCCGCCGCATCGCAGTCGCTGAGAAAATAGCCCGGCACGTCGCGGTTGTTGATCGGCTCGAGCAGCAGCGTCACCCCGTAAGGGGCGGCAAGATCGCGAAACCGGCGCAGGTTGGCAACGAATGTCCGGCGCGCAGCGTCGCCTTCGGAAAGTCCGGCCATGACGTGGATGTTTCCCGCATCGATGCGGCGGGCATAGCCGAGCGCCTGTTCGAAGGCGGCAAGCGCATCGGCCTCCCGGCCCGGCAGCGCGGCAAGGCCGAACTCGCCCTTGTCCGGATCGCCACGCGACATGTTGAGACCGAGCACGGGAAGGCCGGTCTCCTCGACCGCGGCACGCAGCTCCGGGGCCGGAACCGCATATGGCCAGTGCAGCTCGACGGCATCGAAGCCGGCGCGGGCGGCGGCCCGCACCGCATCCGGCAGCGGGAGTTCCGTCCAGAGAAACCCGAGATTGGCGGAAA
Organism: Stappia sp.; assembly: GCF_965276915.1. Classification (GTDB taxonomy): domain Bacteria; phylum Pseudomonadota; class Alphaproteobacteria; order Rhizobiales; family Stappiaceae; genus Stappia. Next base: position 989,512 of record NZ_OZ255709.1, on the reverse strand, counting down.
GCAGCAATTTCGCGGACGGCGATGTTCTGGCGGTCATGTCGGTCAGTCCCATTCCACGTCGAAGTGATCGACAATACCGCGCACTTGCGCCTCGGTGAGCATTTTCGGGTTGAGCCCGCGCGTCAGCAGTGCCAGACGCGCGGTCTCCTCAAGCTCTTCCATCGCGTAGACAGCTGCCTCGAGGTCCTTTGCCGCAACGACAGGACCGTGATTGGCGAGCAGCACGGCGCTGCGCCGGCCGGCAAGTCCGCGGATCGCCTCGCCCATCGCCGCATCGCCGGGACGGAAGAAGGGCAGCAGCTTCACCTTGCCGAGCCGCATGATCGAGTAAGGCGTCAGCGGCGGCAGGACGTTGTCCGGATCGGTGTCCGGAAGCATGGAGAGCGCCACGGAATGGGTCGAATGGAGATGGACAACGGCGCCGGCCCTCGCCCCGCGCGTCTCGTAGAACGCCGCGTGCAGCGGCATTTCCTTGGTGGGCCTGTCCCCTCCCATATGCCGTCCGCCCGCATCGAAATGCGACAGCCGGGCCGGATCGAGCCGGCCGAGCGAGACCCCGGTCGGACTGACCAGCAGGCCGCCATCGGGAAGCCGCACCGAGACATTGCCCGAGGCGCCGCCGGTCAGGCCGCGATCGAAGATCGAGCGCGACAACTCGCAGACGAGTTCACGCAGGCGCGTTTCCTCGCTCATGCCGGTGACGCTTCCTTGTCGGCGAGCGCCGCCATGGCACGTTCGAAGAAATCGAAGGCGCCGAAATTGCCCGACTTGAGCGCCAGCGCCAGTTCGGCGCCCTCGACACGCAAGGCCGGAACGCCCGGATCGATTTCCGGACCGATGCGCAGGGCCTCGCAACCGATGCCGCGAATGACCGCGCCGGAGGTCTCTCCGCCAGCGGAAACGAGACGCCGGATCCCGCCTGCGACGAGGGCGCCGGCAAGTTCGGCGAAGAACTCCTCGATCGCCTCGGCCAGCACCATGCTGCCATAGGTTCGCTGGGCGCGGCGGACTTCTTCGGGATCCGCCGTCGAGTAGACCATCGGTGCATTTTCCGAGGCGGACAGCACGAAATCGACAATGTCGGCGGCCACGACACGTCCTTCCATCACATCGTCGGCGCGCAATTCCAGCGAAGGATGATTGCGGCGATGATGCTCGACCTGGGCACGGGTCGCGCGCGAGCAGGAGCCGGACAGGATTGCGCCCGGACCCATAACGCCTTCGAAGCTGGCGGGTGTATCGCGCAGCAGGCCGGCAGCGCGGAAGTTCGCCGGCAACCCGAGCGCGATACCGGAGCCGCCGGTGATCAGCGGAAGGTCGTTCGCGGCCGTTCCGATGGCGACGAGATCGCTGTCGGATATCGCGTCGACGACCACCGGCGCGGCGCCCTTGCCGGCTTCTGTCGCCAATGCGGCGGAGATCGCCTCGGCACCGGCGGCAACCGTCGCATGCGCCACATGGCCGACCCGGTGCCGCGTCTGGTGGCCGAGCCAGCGGCGGATGTCCGGATCGGTCATCGGCGTCAGCGGGTGATCTTCCATGCCGGATTCGCTGAGCAGGCGATCCCCGACGAAAAGATGTCCCTGGTAAAGGGTCCGGCCGGCGGCCGGGAAGACGGGGCAGACAATTGCCAGATCCGTTTCCAGCCGCTCCATCAACGCATCGATGACCGGCCCGATATTACCTTCCGGCGTGGAATCGAAGGTCGAGCAGTACTTGAAGAGGAACTGCCGGCATCCTTGCTTGCGCAGCCACTCGAACGCGGCCAGCGACTGGGCGACCGCCTCGTCCGCCGGCAGGCTGCGTGTTTTCAGCGCGACAACGCCCGCCTCGACATCGGAAGCCGCCGGCCCTTCCGGCAGGCCGCAATATTGCGTGACGGTCATGCCGCCCTTGACCAGGGTGTTGGCAAGATCCGACGAGCCCGTCAGGTCGTCGCCGATACATCCAAGCAGCATGGTCAGCCTCCGCTTTCCTCGTCGTTCTCCGGCACGCCGGGCAAGGCAAGCCTGCCTTCGCGCGCATAGATCTTGGCGACGGCTACGTCTCCCTCCCGCCCCAGGCCCGCATCGCGCGCGGCGTTGAAGCGCGCCAGCGCGGCTTGCGCCATGGGCACGGACAATGCCCCTTTTTCCGCCGCCTCGGCGACGATGCCAAGATCCTTGACGAAAATCTCGACCGCCGAATGCGGACGGTAGTCTCCCGCCGCGATGAAGGGACCGCGGTTTTCGAACATCCAGGAGGTGCCGGCGCAGCGCGAGATGACATCGACCATGCGGGCGACCTCGATCCCCTGGCCGACGCCGAAGGTCAGGGCCTCGGCCGTTGCCGCGATGTGCACGCCGGCAAGCAGCTGGTTGACGATCTTCATGGCCGAACCCGGCCCGGCCGCATCGCCCAGTTCGAAGACGGTCTCGGCCATGGCATCGAGCGCTCCGCGCGCTGCGGCGAAAGCCTCCGGCCGGCCGGAGGCCATGATCGACAGCCGCCCCTCGGCCGCCTTCACCGCGCCGCCGGAAATCGGGGCGTCGAGATAGAGCAACCCCCGCCCGGCGAGGCGCGCCTCGAAATCGATCGCGTGCTCGGGCGCGAAGGTGGCGCAGGAAACGACGACCGCGCCGTCCGGGAGTTGCACGGCAATACCGCCCGGGCCGAACAGGACCTCTTCCGTCTGGGCCGCGTTGACGACGACAAGGATCGCGACACTTGCGCGGGACAGCGCTTCGCGGACCGCCACCTCGTCGGCGGCGATGCGCCCGCCCTTTTCGGCAAAGGACGCCATGCGGCTCGCGTCGCGGTCGATGCCGCATACGTCAAGACCCGCGCGCAACAGGGACACACCCATGCCGAAGCCCATGGCGCCGAGGCCGATGAAAACGACGGGGCCGGTCGTATCGCTCATGAGGCTGCTCCCGCGTGGTCCTCGAGATAGGCGGTGATGATGGCCTCGATCGAGGCATCGCCGGCAAAGCCGAGGTCAAGCGCGCGGCGCGTGTCGAAGGCCTTCGGCCAGGTGGAGATGATCGCCTCGATGGCCGGATCGGGCTGATGGCGGATCAGCGCCACCGCCTCCTCGCCCGCCACCTTGCGCAGTGCCTCGATCTGCTCGCCCACGGTCACCGAAACGCCGGGCAGGGTGATGTTGCGCCGGCCGGCCATGCCGGCGGTGTCGATCTCGCCGGCATGGACGAGATAGCCCACGGCCGCACGCGGGCTCGCCAGCCAGTGGCGCACCTCGGTGCCGACCGGCAGCACGGCTTCCTTGCCGGCGAGCGGCTCGCGCAGGATGGAGGAGAAGAAGCCGGAGGCGGCCGCGTTCGGCTTGCCCGGGCGGATGACGATGGTCGGCAGGCGCAGACCGATGCCGTCAAAGAACCCGCGGCGCGAGTAGTCGGCGAGCAGCAACTCGCCGATCGCCTTCTGGGTGCCGTAGCTCGACAAGGGCGTGACCACGTGGTCGTCGCCGATGACATCGGGGAGCGGAATGCCGAACACCGCCAGCGAAGAGGTGAACACGACACGCGGGCAGTAGCCCGAGCGCTGGTGTTCGGCGCGGATCGCCTCGAACAGGTGACGGGTGCCGTCGAGATTGATCCGGTAGCCCTTGTCGAAGTCGCGCTCGGCCTCGCCCGAGACGATTGCGGCCAAGTGATAGATGACGTCGGGACGAGACGCGACAAGGCGCTCGGCCTCGCCCGGCGCGCTGAGGTCACCGGTTTCGACGACAACCGGCAGGTTGCCGGACGGTATCGTTGCCGGCACCACGTCGAACAGGGTCAGCCGCTCGATAGCCGCACCAGCGAGAGTACCCCGAGCGGCCAGCGCCCCGGCCAGACCCTGGCCGAGCATGCCGCCGCCGCCGATGATGAGACAGGTCGTCATTGTCGCTCTCCTTGCGAACGGCAGGGGCTGGCGGTCCAGCTTCGCCGACACCACCAGCCAGAATGTTGTTCCGGCGGAGCTCCCGGGCCTGGCATCCGGCCGGCCCGCCGTTGCCGACACAATTGCGAGATCACGCCCTAGATGCAGCGCCCGCCGTCGACCTCGAGCAGCACGCCGGTGATGAACTCCGCCTCGTCCGAGGCGAGGAACCCGCAGGCTTTGGCGATGTCGAGCGGGCGCGACAGGCGCCCGAGCGGGATGCCGGCGATGACCTTCGCCCGCGTCTCCGGCGTGTCGTCGCCGGGCAGGAACTGGTCGGTGAGACCGGTTTCGCCCATCACCGGGTTGATGCCGCAGACGCGGATGCCGCGATCCGCCAGCTCCACCGCCATGGAGCGGGTGATGGCAATGGCCGCGCCCTTCGACCCGTTGTACCAGGTCAGGCCCGGGCGCGGCCTGACACCGGCGGTCGAGGCAATGTTGATGATGACGCCGCCGCCGGCCTTTTCCAGTGCCGGCACACCGTGGACGGCCGCGTGATAGAGCGACTTGACGTTGACCGCGTAGACCTTGTCGAAGGTCGCCTCGTCGACGGTCAGCATGGACTGGTTCTTGTGGGTGGTGCCGGCATTGTTGACGAGGATGTCGAGCCTGCCGAAACGCTCCGTCGCGGCGTCGATCATCGCCTTGGTCGAGGCGCTGTCCGTGACGTCGGCCGTGACAGCCACCGCCGCCTCGCCGATCTCCGATGCCACCCGCGCGGCCGCGTCGCCACGAATGTCGGCGACAACGACCCGTGCGCCTTCCTCGGCGAAATAGCGGGCGATGCCCTCGCCATAGCCGCCGCCCGCGCCCGTGACGATGGCGACCTTGTCCTTCAGCTTCATGTGTGTCTCCAAGATCGGAGCGGCATGGCCGCTACCTGTAGAACAGCTCGACCAGGCCGAGCGAGATGAACGGCACGTAGGTGACGAGCAGGACACAGCCCATCACCACCAGAACCATCGGAACGAGGGCCGGTATGATCTTCTGAATGGATATCTTCGCCACCGCGCAGGCGGCGAAGAGATTGACCCCCACCGGCGGCGTGAACATGCCAAGCGCCAGGTTGACGACGATGATCAGGCCGAAATGCACCGGATCGACGCCATAGGCGATGGCGATCGGGGCGAGCAGCGGCGCCAGCACGAGGATCGCGGCGGACGTCTCCACGAACATGCCGACGATGAACAGGAAGACGTTCACCGCGATCAGGAAGCTGTACTTGTCGGTGAAGACCTCCTGCACCCATTCCGCGATGATCGCCGGCAGGCCGGATCGGGTGACGAGGAACGAGAACAGCCCGGCGCCGGCGATGATGATCATGATCACCGTGCTGGAGACCGCGGAGGTGCGCAGCGAGGCGTAGATCTTTTCCAGCGTCAGCGAGCGGTAGACGAACACGCCGACAAAGAGCGCGTAGACCACCGCGATGGACGAGGCCTCGGTCGGCGTGAAGACGCCGCCATAGATGCCGCCGAGCACGACAACCGGCATCAGCAGCGCCCAGAAGGAATGGATGAGCGCCGCGACGAACGGCTTGCGCTCGTCGCCGTCCATGGTTCCGTAGCCCTTCACCCGGCACAGGATGAGCAGGTAGAGGAAGAGCGCCGCGGCCACCAGGATGCCCGGACCGATGCCGGCGAGGAACAGCTGCCCGATCGAGGTCTCCGTCGCCACACCGTAGAGGATCAGCGGGATCGACGGCGGGATCAGCACGCCGAGCTCGGCCGAGGAGGCCTGGATCGCCGCCGCCGTACCAACGGGATAGCCGTGGCGGACCATCGCCGGAATGAGGATGACGCCGATGGCGAACGTGGTCGCGACCGAAGAGCCGGAGACCGAGGCAAAGATCATGCAGGTGACGACGCAGGTGCAGGCAAGCCCGCCCTGGATGCCACCGACCAGCGACTTGGCCAGTTCCACCAGGCGCTCGGAAATGCCGGCCGCCGCCATCAGGTTGCCGGACAGGATGAAGAGCGGAACGGCGAGCAGGGGAAAGGAATCGATGCTCGCGAAAATGCGCTGCACAGCCAGAAGCAGCGGCACGGTGGAGAACATGCTGATGCCGAAGGCACTGGCGAGCACCAGCGAAACGCCGATCGGGATCGCCGCCGCAAACAGGATCAGGAGCGAAAAGGCAAGGGCCGCGTTCATACCTGGCCCTCCACGTCCTTGATCTCGCCGGGCCGGGCGCTCGCCTCCTCGGCAAGACTGGCGAACAATCGCGCGATCACGCCGGGCACGGCAAAGGCAGCGCCCACCGGCAGGGCGGCATAGACCCAGGCAATGCTGATCTCGAGGCCGGCAAGGTTCTGCCGCTGCACGCGCATCGCCATGGCGGCGCCGTACCAGACGAGCAGGGCAAGGAAGGCAAGCGAGGCAATGGCGATGACAACCAGCAGAACGAGCCGCAGCGGTTTCGGCCCGACGTCGATCAGGAAGTCGACGGCGATCATCGCGCCTTGCCGGAAGGCGGCCGCGAGCCCCATGAACACCATCCACATCATCACCGAGCGGGCGGCGACCTCGGACCAGGCACTGGGATGCCCGAAAACGAAACGGGTCACGACCTGATAGAAGGTGAGGACGACGATTGCCGCCAGCGCGACAATGGACAATTCGAGAGCGACACGGGTGACCCGGCGCTCGAGGGCAAGGAACCACTGCATTGATCGAACTCCTGCCGGGACGGCCGCAAGCGGCCACCCCGGGGATGCCGTGAGGCGGGCCTTGTTACTGGGCGGCCTGAATGCGCTTCAGCATCTCGTCGCCATACTTGGAGACAAACGTCTCGTAAGCCGGGCTGACCGCCTTCTGGAACGCCGCCTGGTCGACCTTCTCGATCACCTTCATGCCGTTCTTGCGCAGGAGCGCGACGCCATTGGCCTCGTCCGCCTCGACCTTGGCGCGGGTGGCCGCGACCGCCGCCGTGGCGGCCTCGCGGAACCAGCCCTTCTCCTCGTCGGAGAGGCCGTCCCACAGGCTCGGCGCGGCAAGGATGATCGCCGGCGAGTAGACATGGCCGGTCAGCGTCAGGTTGTCCTGCACTTCCCAGAACTTCGAAGCGGTGATGACCGGGATCGGGTTTTCCTGACCGTCGATCACATGCTGCTGAAGGGCGGCAAAGACCTCCGGGAAAGCCATCGGCGTCGGCGAGGCGCCGGCCGCGCGGAAGGCTTCCATGTGCACCTGGTTTTCCATCGTGCGGATCTTCAGGCCCTCGAGATCGGCGGGCGTGTTGATCGGGCCCCTGGAATTGGTGACATGACGGAACCCGTTCTCGGACCAGGCAAGGGCGACGAGATTGTTCTCGCTGACCTTGGCGAGAAGCTCCTGGCCGATCTCGCCGTCGAGGATCGAGCGGGCCGCGTCATAGTCCTTGAACAGGAACGGCAGGTCGAGAACCAGCGCCTCGGGCACGAAGTTGCCGAGCGGGCCGGTCGAGGAAATGGTGAGTTCGACGGAGCCGATCTGCAGCCCCTCGATCACGTCGCGCTCGCCGCCGAGCGCGCCGGCAGCCTGCTCGCGGATCTCGAACTTGCCATTGCTGAGTTCGGAGAGCGTCTTGCCGAAGGCCTGCACGCCCATGCTGTAGTGGGAATTCTGCGCCGTGGAATGCGCGAAGTTCAAAACGGTCTGGGCCGAGGCCGCGCCGCCAAGCGCGAACGAGACGGCAACGGTCGAGACGGCTGCGAAACTGCGGAAACGAAACATAGCGATATCCTCCCTGGTGTCTCCTGCACCGGCGGCGGAGTGTGTATGCGAACAGACATCCAGTCAATACGTTTTACAACTTTTGCCTAACTGGTATGATGATTATAAGATAATTCCCAGAAGGTCGCTCCAGCGGACGAGCGAAGCGGCCTCCCGGCGACCCGCAGAACAGGTGGCGATATTGACGCAGCGAGAGCTTTCGCCAATAAAACGAGGCATGGACAAGGTCGCGCCACCACCGCGGTCGGCGGATTTCGCTTTCGCCGATCTCCAGCAGAGCAAGGCCGAGCGGCTCGCCGACCGGGTCTACGAGAATCTGTTTCATGCGATCGTGACGGGCATGATCGCCGCCGGCACCAAACTGCCGTCGGAGAACATGCTCGCGGGCGAGTTCGACGTGTCGCGCCCGGTGCTGCGCGAGGCGCTCGACAAGCTGCGCGAGGACGGGCTGATCACCTCCGTGCGCGGATCGGGGAACTTCGTCCAGAACGCCATGGGCGCGCAGGGCGCGGATGTCGCGGGCGACAGCGACCGCGAGGCCCTGCAGCGCATCGGCGACCTGCTCAACGGCATAGAACTGCGGCTGCTGATCGAGCCGGAAGCCGCCTATCTCGCCGCCAGGCGGCGCGGGCCGGCCGATATCGAGCGCCTGCGCGGAGCTCTCGACCGGTTCTCCGAGGCGCTGCACAAGAACGCCATCATGCATTATCACGACTATGCGTTTCATGAGGCGGTGGCGATCGCCACCTGCAACCCGCGCATCGTCAGCACCCTGAAATCGCTGGAATACGACGTCACCCGCTCGGTGACCCTGATGCGTTTCCTGGTGAAATTCCAGCCGCTGGTGCGGGCCGAGGCGGTGCAGGCGGAGCATGAGGACATTTTCCGCCACATCGAGGCCGGCGCCGCCAACAAGGCGAAACGGGCGATGCGCAACCATATCGAGCATGCCCGCACGCGCATGCTGACCAGCCAGCCGGATTTCTGACATTCGAACGGGTCCGGATGCGACAGGAGGACGCCCCGGGCGCCCCCCTTGCCGCCAAACACCGTCAGCCGTGCTTCAGCACAACCGTCTTGATGGTGGTGAAGCTGATCATGCCCTCGAAGGCCTTCTCCCGCCCGTAGCCGGAGCGCTTCATGCCGCCGAAGGGCAGTTCGATCCCCCCGCCCGCGCCGTAATTGTTGATGAAGACCTGGCCGGCCTCGATCGCATGGGCACAGCGCATCTGCCGGCCGCCGTCGCGCGTCCAGACCGACGCCGTCAATCCGTATGGCGTTGCATTGGCAAGACGGATCGCCTCGGCCTCATCCTCGAAGGGAAACGCCGCGAGAACAGGGCCGAAGATCTCGTCCTGCGCCAGCCGGCTCTCGGGTGCGGCGCCGTCGAGAAGCATCGGCGGATAGTAGAAACCGCCCTCGGGCGCGGCCGCATCCATCCGGGCCGTCGCCACCACCTTCGCACCATCGGCAAGCGCTGCGTCGACCAGTTCGCTCACCCGCCGCAACTGCCGGGCGCTGACGATGGGACCGCAATCGGGATCGTCGATGCCGGCGCCAACCTTCAGCGCGGCGAAGCGTTCGGCAAGGCGCTTCATCACCTCGCCATAGATCGACCGCTCGATCAGGACGCGACTGCCGGCGGCGCAGGTCTGGCCGGCATTCTGGACGATGGCATTGACGACCACCGGCAGCGCCTCGTCCAGATCCGCGTCGGCAAAGAGGATCTGCGGTGATTTTCCGCCAAGCTCCAGCGTCACCGGGACGTGGTTTTCCGCCGCCGCCTTCGCCACCGCCGTGCCGGTCTGCGGCGAGCCTGTGAAGGAGATGTGGTTGATCCCGACGTGCCCCGCGAGCGCGGCGCCCGCCTCGGTGCCCAGTCCGCAGACGACGTTCAGCGCACCCGCCGGCAGTCCGGCTTCCAGCGCCAGTTCGGCCATCCGCAACGGAGTCAGGCAAGCGTCCTCGGCCGGCTTGACCACGCAGGCATTGCCGGCGGCCAGCGCGCCGCCGACCGAGCGACCGAAGATCTGCGCGGGATAGTTCCACGGGATGATGTGGCCGGTGACCCCGTGCGGCACCCGCAGCGCCATCACCGTCATGCCCCTGGTGTAGGGAATGGTCTCGCCGTGATGCTTGTCGGCGGCGGAACCGTAATATTCGAAATAGCGGGCCGTGGCGGCGATATCGTTGCGCGCCTGGGTCATCGGCTTGCCCGTGTCGAGACATTCGAGTTCGGCCAGTTCGGCGGCATGCTCGAGGATCAGGGCCGACAGGCGCATCAGGATGCGGCCGCGCTCCAGCGCCGACATGGCACCCCAGTCCCCCTCGAAGGCCGCGCGCGCGGCGGCGACAGCCCTGTCGACATCGGCGGCTGTGCCGCGCGGCAGCCGGGCGAAGACGCGCCCCGTCGACGGGTCGAGGACGTCGATCCCCTCTTTCGTGGCGCGATCGGTGACCTGGCCGTCGATCACATGACCGAAGGCGGTGACGGAAGTCCTGTCAAGCATGGCGGATACTCTCGTGTGGGGAAGCGTCGGACGATGCCGACAGGCATCGCCATATGGCGAGAGAATGTGCGACGCACCTGAATGAGTCAATTCTGTTTACAAGTTCCGCCTGTCCGGTGGATCAGTCCTTGTGGCGGTAGAGCGCATCCGTGCGATCGAGATGGTCCTCCATCGCGGCCGCGGCCCCCTGGCCGTCGCCGGTCGCCAGCCGGTCGACGATGGTGGCGTGCTCGGCCAGCGTCTTGTGCTCGGCGCCCGACCACAGCAGCATCTCCGCGTGATAGTTGAACAGCCAGTTGAGCATCGCGCCGCTGATGGCGGCAAAGATCGGGTTTCCCGAAAGCGCGGCGACGCGCCGATGGAAGGCGACGTCGGCGGCGATGAACGCGTCGGCGTCGCCGAGGCTTTCGCGCTGCCGGTCGACCAGGGCGCGCAGTTCCGCAATGTCGCCGGACGTCGCATTCGCGGCGGCGAGCCGCACCATGCCCGTCTCGAAGAACCGCCGCGCCTGTTTCAGGTGCTCCAGGTTGTCCGGCGAGGCGGAAAGCAGCAGCTGGGCAACGCCGTCGATCTGGCGAATCACGGTATCGGCCGTCAGAGCGCTGACGCGGGCCCGCTCCCCGTGGGAAATGCTGATCAAGCCCATCGTGTCGAGAGACTGTAGCGCCTCGCGCACCGCCGGGCGGCCAACACCAAAACGGTCCATCAGGTCGCGCTCGGAGGGCATCGGTTCGCCCGGTGCGATCTCGCGGCGCGTGATCATGTCGAGCAAGCGCTCCAGGACCTGCTCCGAGAGCTTGCGCCGGACGATCCTGTCTCCCTCGCCGTCGATTGTGTTCAGCTTGCGCATGGCGCCTTCCTTTGCCCGGATCCCGCCCCACCTATAGCAACGGCGTCAAGCCGCTGCCATATCCACGCGGCGTGCGGAACCCGCCACCTCAGGTCCGGCACCTCAGGTAATGGCCCTGATGCTTTCGGCGATCTCCTGCGGCTCGAACACGCCGAGCCAGTCCTCGCGCATCAACCGGGGCTTGCCGTTGACGATCGCCTTGTTGCAGGCGTCCGAGAAGGCTCCGTCGATCTCGCCCATCACCACCGCGCCCAGGATGTTGAGATGGCCGAGCAGGAAATCCCGGGCGGCGACCGGATCGACGCCGCGGCGCACGACCTCGTCCATCGCGTCCTTCATGACGACGAGCAGGGTCGCGCAGACCGTTTCCGACAGGCCGGGCTCAAGCAGGGCCATCTGCTCGACCGTGACGCGGTGCGAGCGCAGGATCGGTCCGTAGATCGTGCGGGCAATCGCCTCGCCGATCGCGAAATGCTCTTCCGGTCCCTGCATCAGGGCGCTGACGATGGACTGCCGCGCCGCAACGCCGCCGAAATGGTCGCGGCGGCCGGCAAGCTCGGTCTCGTCGTTGAAGATCGGCGGGTGGCAGGGATGGGAAACGAAATAGGTGACATCCGCGCGCTCGGGGAAATGACCGGCAAAGGGAGCGGCCGCGTCGAGCGCCATGACGATGGTGCCGGGAGCAAGCCCGGGCACCACCGAGGCCGCGACCGCCTGGATCGCCGTGTCCGGCACGGCAAGGATCACGGCGCCCGCGCCGGCAAGCGCCTCGCCGGTCTCCACACACTCGACCCCGAGCGCCGCATGCAGGCGCGCGCGGCCGACCTCGCCGATCTCCACATGCGCAACCTCGTAGGGAGCTCCCTTCAGGTTGGTGGCAAGGCGGACGCCCATTTTCCCACCGGCTCCAAGCAGTGCAATCTTCATTGTCGCTCTCCTGTTCGGAAGGATCAAAGCGGTCAACCATCATGTTGTCAACTGGTATGATGAGATGATAACGCTATTCGCACTGGAACCGTCTGCCGCCGCGCGCAAGGATGCGCCCGCGGGTGACCGATACCCGCCTGCAAAGCGAGACCCCGATGGAACGCCTCTACGCCCGTTACGATGTCGAAAGTCCCGTGCCGCTTGCCCGGGTGGCCGAGACGATCGCCGGCGAGCAATCCTGCGGGACGTTCATGCGTCTTCCCGGGGAGACCGACACCTTGCGCGACCGCGCCGGCGCGCGGGTCGAGGAGATCGTCGAGACCGGCAGTTCGCCGACCCCCTCTCTGCCCTGCAGGACAACAGGCTCCCTCTATCGGCGGGGAGAACTGCTGCTGTCCTGGCCGGTCGACAATATCGGACCGTCGCTGACCAACGCGCTCGCCACCGTTGCCGGAAACCTCTTCGAACTGGCCGAGGTTTCGGCCCTGAGGCTGCTGGACGTCACCTTTCCCGAAAGCTTCTCCCGTGCCTATGCCGGCCCCGCCTTCGGCGTCGCCGGAACACGGCGCCTTGCCGGCGTCCACGACCGGCCGATGATCGGCACCATCATCAAGCCGAGTGTCGGACTGTCGCCGGACGAGACGGCCGCGGTCGTCGGCGAACTGGTGGCCGGCGGCATCGACTTCATCAAGGATGACGAGTTGCAGGCCGACGGGCCCAACTGCCCGTTCGAGGCCAGGGTCGATGCGGTGATGCGCGTCGTCAACGACAATGCCCAACGCACCGGACGCAAGGCCATGGTCGCCTTCAACATCACCGGCGAGGTCGACGAGATGAAACGCCGCGCCGATAACGTGGTTGCCGCGGGCGGCACATGCATCATGGTGAGCCTGCATTCGGTCGGCCTTGCAGGGCTCGGCGCGATCCGGCGGCACGCCAGCCTGCCGCTGCATTGTCATCGCAACGGCTGGGGACTGTTCTCCCGCTCCCCCGACATCGGCATCTCCTATGAGGCCTGGCAGAAATTCTGGCGCATTGCGGGCGCCGACCACCTGCATGTGAACGGGCTGGCCAACAAGTTCTCCGAAGGCGACGCCTCGGTCATGGCTTCGGCCCGTGCCGTGGGCATGCCGCTGTTCGGACAGGAGACCCCGTTTTCCTGTCTCCCCGTCTTTTCCTCCGGCCAGACGGCCGCGCAGGTGGAGCCGACCTACCGCACCCTTGGGACACCCGATTTTCTCTATTGCGCCGGCGGCGGCATCATGGGCCATCCGCTCGGCGTCGCGGGGGGCGTCGCCAGCCTGCGACAGGCGGCCGAGGCCGCCATGGCCGGCATCGCCATCGACGAGCATGCGAAAAACCACCCGGAACTCGCCGCGGCACTCGCCCTTTTCCAGGACAAGCGCTGATGCCGGCCGCACCGCTCATCTCCTACTATGGCGACGATTTCACCGGCTCGACGGACGTCATGGAAGCACTGTCCTCGCACGGCATCGAGACGGTCCTTTTCACCCGGCTGCCTGACGCGGAACTTCTGGCGCGCTTTGCCCATTGCCGGGCCGTCGGCCTTGCCGGCACCAGCCGCAGTCGCTCGCCGGACTGGATGGACGGCAACCTTCCCGCCGCCTTTGCCTGGCTGAAGTCGCTCGGAGCCCGCTTCTGCCACTACAAGGTCTGCTCGACCTTCGACAGCGCGCCGCAGCGCGGGTCCATTGGCCGGGCGATCGAGATCGGGCTGCGGGCGTTCGGCCAGGCACAGGTTCCCCTCGTCGTCGGCGCCCCGCAACTGCGCCGCTACACGTTCCTCGGCCAGCTTTTCGCCGGCTACCGCGACGAGATCCACCGCATCGACCGCCATCCGGTCATGTCGCGCCATCCGGCAACGCCGATGCGGGAAGCGGACCTGCTGGTTCACCTCGCCGCGCAGACGGGCCTCTCCTCGCGCCTCGACAGCCCGGTCGAGCCGGTCGTTTCCCCGAAAGATGGCGAGGATGCGCGCATCGTGCTGATCGATGTCCACGACGAGGCCAGCCAGCGCCGGGCGGGCGCCGCGCTGGCACGCCGGCAACCGGAAAGCGGCCCGCTGGTCTTCGGCTCGTCGGGCGTCGAGTACGCGCTTGTCGAGGCATGGCGCGCGGAGGGACTGGATGTCGGTCGGCGGACCTTCGATCCGCTCACGCCGTGCGGGCGCATGGCCGTCGTTTCGGGGAGCTGCTCTCCCACCACCGCAAGGCAGATCGAGACCGCCTGCGCCAACGGGTTTCGCGGCATCCCCGTCGATCATGCCGCGCTCGTCACGGGCCAGGGCCGCGAAGCCGCCTGCGACAGGGCCGTAGAGGAGGCATCGCGCGTGCTCGAGGCCGGTCTGAGCCCGATCATCCATACCGCGCTCGGCCCGCCCGAGCGGATGCCGGGCGAGGGAGAGCAGGGCAGGACCGGCAATGACGATGCGGCGGGGCATGCGCTCGGCGCAATGCTCGGCGCGCTGATGTCGCGCCACCGGCTCGGGCGCATCGCGATCGCCGGCGGCGACACCTCGAGCCACGCGCTTGCCGCGCTCGACATCCAGGCCCTGACGCTGCGCCACCCGATCCCGGACAGTCCCGGCTCGCCGGTCTGCCTCGGTCATGGCGCGGCGCCGGACGCCGCACCTGTCGAGCTCATCCTGAAAGGCGGCCAGATCGGCAAGGACGACTATTTCCCGCGCCTGCGAGACGGCAACCTGACGAACGAATGAACCGCAGGGTCAACATCGTCCGGCCAGTCGCGGGCTGTTTCAGCCGCGCCGTCGCCGCCGGAACGCCTTGACGAGCGGCCAGAGGATCATGCCGAGCGTCGCGATGGCGAGGGTGGCGGAAATCGGACGTGTCAGGAGCTCCAGAGGATCTCCGCGGCTGAGCAGAAGGGCGCGGCGAACGCTTTGCTCGGCCATCGGGCCGAGAATCATGCCGAGAATGATCGGGGCGAGCGGCACATTGAGCTTTTCGAGGAAGTAGCCGGCCGTTCCCGCCGCCAGCATCACCCACAGATCGACCGGAATGACCGTGCCCTCGATCCACCACAGGTGATCGCCGGAAAACGTCGTGGTCGCCAGCACCTCGTTGGAGGGATCGACCAGCATGTAATACTGCTCCGAGCGCAGCCGGAAGCTGCGGATACCCTCGACGATCGGATCGGCCGGCCGGGTGATGGTCACGTCATAGTCGATATAGTCCTCGACCGGCTGCAGGTTGTCCGGCCAGCCGGGCGGGTGGGCAACGAACTGGCCACCGATGAGGAAATGATAGGTGGGCCGGTCACGGAAGGCATCGCCCATGTGGCCGTGCCAGCCGGCCATGCCGCACCCGTCGCCGACAAGCTGCAAAAGGCCGTCTTCCTGCAGCTTGGTCATGTTGCCGAATTCCTCGCGATGACCGGACCGCGCCGACGACCAGATCGGCGTGATCAGATCGAGGCCGGCGAGGTCCCCGGGCCGCTCCAGCGGCTCGAGCGTATCGAACACCTCGACCTCGAACCCGTTGTCTTCCAGCAATTTCCTGTACCAGTCGGCGAAGGCTGTGGGGGCGTGCCCCTCCCAGCCACCGACAAAGAGAGCCGCTCTCATCCTCGTTCCTTTCGCATCCAGGAGAGCATCGCCGCCATGTCGCGCGCACCGTGACCGGCCTGCTCCGCCTGCTTCAGCATGCGCAGGGCAACCGCGCCCTGCGGCATCGGCACGCCGAGCCGGCTGGCCAGGTCCACCGCCGTCTCCATGTCCTTGCGCGCCAGCGCCACCGTGAACGTAACCTCGTGATCGGCCTCGTGAAGGTAGAGCGGCCGGCGATAGGTCAGCATCGGAGCCGCCGCCGCCGATGCCTCGATCACATCGAACGCCATGTCGGGCGCGATGCCGGCCGCCCCGGCGAGCGCCATGGCCTCGGCAAGGCTCTGGTTGAGGCCGTGGATCATCGAGTTGACGGCCAGCTTCATCGCGGCGCCAGCGCCCCTTTCACCGAGACAGATGGTCCGCCGGCCCAGCGCCTCCAACACCGGCCACAGAGGCTCCGCCTCCTCGGCGGCGCAGCCGGCCATGATCATCAGCTGCGCGGCGGCGGCTGCCTGCGTGGCGCCCGAGACCGGTGCGTCGATCACGCGCGCCTCGCCGGACGCGCCCTCGACAAGCCTGCGAACATGGTCCGGGCTCATGGTGCCCATTTCCAGGAAGACCTTCGCCCCCGGCGCGGCGAACAACCCGTGCGCAGCGAAATGCACGGCCTCGGATGACGCATCGTCCGCCAGCATGGTGACGACGACATCCGACGAGCCGGTAAGATCGACCGGGCGGGACACCGCCTCGCAACCAAGCTCCGCCGCCAGTCTTTCCGCCTTTTCCGGGGTCCGGTTCCAGAGTGTCAGAGCATGGCCGGCCGCCGCGAGATTGCGCGCCATCGGCTCGCCCATGCGTCCCAGCCCGGCAAAACCGACCCGCATCACGCCACCTTGCCGGGCGCGATGCCCGAGATCGCCTGCACGAGATTGTCCTCGGTCACCTCCGCGGCGGAGAAGGTCCGCATGATCCTGCCGCTGAACATGGCAATGATCCGGTCGGAGACATGCAGCACCTCAGGCATCTCGGAACTGATGACGATCACGGCGTAGCCATGGCCGGCAAGTTCGCGGATCAGGTTGTGGATCTCCGATTTCGAGCCCACGTCGATGCCACGCGTCGGTTCGTCGACGATCAG
This sequence comes from Stappia sp., assembly GCF_965276915.1. Lineage (GTDB taxonomy): Bacteria > Pseudomonadota > Alphaproteobacteria > Rhizobiales > Stappiaceae > Stappia. Next base: position 972,863 of record NZ_OZ255709.1, on the reverse strand, counting down.
CACTTCGGGATGCATCGAGAGCCACTTGCCGATGACGATCTTCTGCTGGTTGCCGCCCGACAGGTTGCCGACCGTCTGCCTCCAGCCCGGCGTGCGGATATCGAGCTTGTCGCGATACTGATCGAAGATCGCGACCTCGGCTCCGTCTGACACGAAAGGTCCGGCCGTCAGGTCGCCGACCTGGGGCAGGGTCATGTTGTCCCGGCAGTTCATGCCAAGCACCAGCCCCTGGCCCTTGCGATCCTCCGGCACGAGGGAAATGCCACGGGCGATGGCATCGGAAGGAGACGATATCCGCACCTCCTCGCCGTCGAGCAGGATCCTGCCCGCGGACGGCTGCCGCAAACCGAACAGCGTCTCGGCTATTTCCGTGCGCCCCGCGCCGACGAGCCCGTAGAAGCCGACGACCTCGCCCCGACGCACCTCGAAGCTCACATCCCGGTAGAGCTCTCCGCAGGAGAGACCACGAACCTCCAGCGCCACTTCACCCGGTTCGGCCGGCGCCTGCCGGCGGCTGAGGTCGAGCTTGCGGCCGATCATCAGCTGGGTGATCTCGTCCTCGCTGGTCTCCGCCGTCTCCAGAGTGCCCCGATACTGCCCGTCGCGCAGCACGCTGATACGATCGGTGATGCGGAAGATCTCCTCCATCCGATGGGAGATGTAGACGATCCCGACACCGCGCGCCTTCAGGCCCTCGATCACATCGAAAAGGACACTCTTCTCTGCATCTGTCAGCGACGCGGTGGGTTCGTCGAAGATCGCCACTTTCGCATCCACCGTCAGCGCGCGCGCAATCTCCACCATCTGCTTGTTGGCGATGGAGAGGTCCGCGACGCGGGTGCGCGGCGTGAAACCGACCCGGAGCGTCTCCAGGATGCGAGCGGTGTCCTCGTTCAGCTTCGGCCAGTCGACCCGGCCGAAAGACCGACGGGGCAGTTCGCCGAGGAAGACATTCTCGGCGACCGACAGCTCCTCGGCCAGGCTCAGCTCCTGATGAATGAACACCACCCCCTTGGCTTTCGCCTCGAGCGGCGAGCGCATCACCGTGGGCGTCTCGCCGATCAGGATCTCGCCCTCGTCAGGCTGATGGATACCGCCCAGGACCTTCATCAAGGTGGACTTGCCGGCGCCGTTCTCCCCCATCAGGGCATGCACCTCGCCGGGCCGAACCGAAAAGCCGACACCGTCGAGGGCGCGCACTCCGGGAAAGGTCTTGACGATGCCCTCCAAACGCAGGGCCGGATGTAGGTCGCTCATATCTTCAGCTCCTCCCGGCCCTTGCGATTCAACTGCCTGTCGAGAAACAGCACGGCGACAAGGATCAGCCCGATCACCAGGTTCACGGTCTCGGTGTTGGCGCCGATATGGCCAAGTCCCTTGCGCAGGAGCTGAATCGCGATGACGCCGCCGAAGGTCGACACGATCGATCCGGCGCCGCCGGTCAGGCGCGTTCCGCCAAGTACAACGGCGGTGATCGCCCACAGCTCGTAGAGCTGGCCGTCATTGGGGTTCACCGAACCGCTGCCGGAATAGAAAACGACGGCGGAAAGGCTCGCCAGCAACCCCATGATCATGAAATTGATCAATATGTGCGGACCCACGCGGATGCCGGCATTGACGGCCGCCTCGCGATTGTCGCCGATGGCATAGGCGTTCCGGCCATGCACGGTGAAGCGCATCACCAGCCACAACGCCACTGTCGCGGCGAGCAGGAACCATGTCGCGGTGTGCAGCCCGAGAAAGCGAGCCTCGGTAAAGTCGACCAGCGTCCAGTTCAGATGCGAAGTGGGCTGCTCGCCATTGTACATGAAGACCAGGCCGCGATAGCCGAGCATCGCCCCCAGCGTGACGATGAACGCGTCCACCCCGGTCTTCCATACGATGAGGCCGTTGATCGCGCCGAGCACCAGCCCGCTCACCAGGGCGAGCGCCCAGGCAACCGGAATGACCCAGTCGCCAAGGCCTGCGAACAGCGGCCAGCTCATGCTGTCGAGCAGCACGATCGCCGAGAGCGCGAAGGTGGCCCCGACCGAGAGGTCGATATTGCCGTTGATCATGATGACGGTCATGCCGAGCGCGATGATGCCGATCGGTGCCGACTGCTTCAGGAGCAGGAGCATGTTCTGCGCGTCCATGAAGCCCTTCTGCGACAACGAGAGATATTCGCCGGCGATGCTGAAGAAGACGAGCTCCAGCACGATGAAGCCCCAGATCGCGCCATGCTTGGCGTATTTTTTGAAACTCAGCCGTTCCATGGTTCCAATCCTCACGCGATGGGTGACCAGAGCCGGCCGCGCTTGGCCGCGATGTCCAGCCAGACCGCCAGGATGATGATGATCCAGGTGACGACGTACTGGACATAGAACTCGAGCCCCACGAGCAGCAGTCCGTTCTGGATGAAGCCGAGGATCAGTACGCCGATCACCGTCTTGAACACGGTTCCGGCCCCGCCAAGCAGCGATGCGCCGCCGAGGATGACGGCGGCAAGCACCTCAAGCTCCAGCCCCTGTCCCACCGTGTTCTGGCTGCCCATCGACCGGCTGGCCTGCATGAGACCGGCTGTCGCGACACAGAAGGAGGAAATCAGGTAGCAGCAGAAGACCACCCGGGCGCGGGCAATGCCCGAAAAGGCGGCAGCCGTCGGATTGCCGCCAACCGCGTAGACCTTACGCCCGAAGGGGGTCTTTCCGAGCAGCAGGCTCAGGAGGGCCGCAAGCAGGAAGAAGATCAGGATGGGCACCGGCACCCCAAGAAGCCTGTCCTGCCCGAAGACGCTGAACCAGGTTGCGGACTTGTCCGCGATATCCATGTTCTTGCCACCCGAATAGGCCAGCGTCAGCCCGTGAATGGCGGACAGCATGCCAAGCGTGACGATCAGGGAATTCAGTTTCAGGTAACCGACCAGGAAGCCGATCAGCGCGCCCAGGCACAGGGTCATCGCGAACATGGCCGGGATGGCGAGATCCGGGCCCAGCTTGTCATGCAGGTCCAGCACGACAATCGTCGAGAAGGACATCATCGAGCCGACCGAAAGGTCGAGATTGCCGCTGATGACCACGAAGGTGACGCCAAGCGCCATCACCCCGAGGATCGCCGAGGAGCGGACCACGCCAAGGACGTTGTCGACCGCGATGAACCGCTCGTTGGCGAGCGTGAACCCGATCATGAATATGACAAAGGCGACCAGAATTCCCTGGCGCGCCAGGAAGCCTCCGATCGTTTCCTTCGACGGACGTGACATTGTTTCCTCCCTTCGGCCAACCGCGGCATCCGCCCGGGCCGGCAGTTTTCCGCACGCCACCCTCCCCGGTGGATGCGCCGGCATCCCTCTCAGATCCCGGTATTCCTTTCAAATCAAAGTCATGCCCCCGTCAATCATCACCACCTGCCCGGTCATGTAGTCGCTGTCACGCGAGGCGAGGAACGTGGTCGTCCCGACGATGTCCGCCGGGGTTGCCACCCGGCCACGCAGGATGCCGGCGGCAAACTCCTCCATCGCCTGGCCCGGCCGAGTGGCGGCACCGATTTCCATCAGGTCGCGGTCGACCTCGCGCCACATCTCCGTCGCCACCACGCCGGGCGCGAACGCGGTGACTGTGATGCCGTGCCTGGCGAGGTCGCGCGCGCCGGACTGCGTCAGCGAGACCACCGCCGACTTGCTCGCGCAATAGGGCGCAACATTGCCGAAACCCTGCCGGCTGGCGATCGAGGCGGTGTTGATGATCTTGCCACCGGTGCCCTGGGCGATCATCTGGCGGGCCGCTTCCTGCATGCCGATCAGGCATCCCAGACCGTTGACCCGCATGATGAAATCCCAGTTCTCCTCGGTAACATCGAGGAAATTCATCGGCTTGTTGACGCCGGCATTGTTGAACTTCACGTCAAGCCTGCCGAACACGCCGACCGCGTGGGCGACCATGGCACGCACCTCCGCCCGCTCGGTCACGTCGACGGCGAAATGCGTTATCCTGGCACCGCCACGGGCGGCGCGTTCCTCGTTTTCGCCGGCGACCTCGGCAAGCCTAGCCTTGTTGATATCGGCAAAGCAGACATGAGCCCCCTCGTCCAGAAGCGCCTCGCCGATTGCCCGGCCGATGCCTTGCGCGGCCCCGGTGACAATGCAGGCCCTGCCCGAAACACCGCCCATGGTGTTCCTCCCGTTCAAAGTGGATTCTGGATGAGGAAAGCAGCACCTCGGCAACACGCGGACGCGAAAAGCCGCGCGCGCCGGACAGGACACTCAGAAGACAGGCTTGGTGAAGCTGTCCATGTTGTCCTGGGTGATCTTCGGCGTGTCGAAATAGTTCAGGAACGGCACGTCCTTGCCGCCGAGAATGTCGAGAGCGGTCTGCAGTGCTGCCTCGGCATCGTCCACCGGAGACTGGTAGATCGAACCCCAGTAGTCGCCGGCCGCCATCGCCTCGTAGCCGACGGCGAAGTTGGTCGCCCCGACAAACACGATGTCGCCGCTCCGCCCGGCCGCCCTGGCGGCGTTCAGGGCGCCGACACCCATGTTGTCATCGCCGGAATAGACACCGTCGATGTCGTCATACTTGACGAGGAAGGCCTCCATCACTTGCTGGGACTTCTCGCGGTTCCAGTCGCCGGGCTGGGTCTCGAGCAGGGTGACGTCCGGGCAGACCTCCGGAAGGCGATCCTCGAACCCCTTGGCGCGTTCGATCGCCGTCGTATAGCCCGGCTGGCCGGATATCTGCACGATCCGTGCTTCCTTATCAGTGCCCATCGCCTTGAACCGATCGCACATGATCTCCGCAGCGCGCGCGCCCTGCGTGATGTTGTCCGGCCCGGAGAAGGAGGTGACGAAATCGAACCCGGCTTCGGCGATGTTCGAATTGGTCACGACCACCGGAATCTTCGCCTGATGCGCTTTCCGGACAGCCGGGATCACGGCCTCGCCATTGGTCGGCCAGATGATGATGGCGTCGACCTGCTGCTGGATGAGGTCCTCCATCTGGGCGATCTGGCGCGCCACGTCGCCGCCGGCATCCAGGACCACGACATCGATGTCGGGGTTCGCCTCGGCCGCCGCGACGAAAGCCTTCTCGTAGGTCGTCTGGTAGCTGTCGACGCCGACATTGTTCTGGGTGATGCCGACGGTCCAGCTCTCGGCGCTGACCGGTCCGGCAAGGATCATGCCCGCCAAGGCGGTTGTCAGGGCCAGCCCGGCCTTTTTCGAGAAATCCATCGCATGTTCCTCCCTTGCGATCTTTTTTGAACAGATTGCCGCTGTCCTCCCAGCCGGGGAATCTCCCCATCGCAACCCCCTTCCATTCATCAACGAACAGCGGCCGATCGCAGCCGCGAAAATATCCGAAATGGACATCCCGATATCCATTCCGGATATTTTCGCGATACTTGCCGGATATCAAATCGGACAGCCTTGGGAGGAGCCGGCCATGACAGGACCGGGTAATGGCGGGCGGCGACAGATGCAACGCCCCGGAACAGACGAACTGCGCGGCGGGATGATCCACGAGACCTTGCATAATGTCCATCACGGACAAATCGCGCGTCCCCCGGGCGGCAGCGAGCGCATGGCGCCGAACACGGTCGAACTCGAGGACGTGGTCGGGTTCCTCGAGGAGCTTCTCGTCGAGATCGACACCGCCCTGGAACCGAACGCACCCAACCCGTATCTGAACATGATGTTGCACCTGATGCGCAGCCATCTGGAGGGGCGGGCCGTTACCGCCTCTTCGATGGTCGCGGCGGCGGGCGTGCCCTATGCGACGGCGACACGCAAGCTTGCCGACATACAGCGCGCCGGCCTGATCGAGCACCGTCCCCGCACCAAGACCGGCAAGAGCTTCTCGCTGCATCCGGCGGCCCGGACGCTGGAAACCTGGAGCCGGGTGGCCGACCGCATTCACCGCATCACCATGCGACGCTTCGGCATCCCGGGTGCCGCGCGCAGCACGTCGGACTACTATTTCGGCGGCTCCTACCAGGCAGGCCAAGCACTGATCGCGCCACCCCAGGCCCTCGCCCAGCCGCTGAAGCTGGCCGGCGGGCTCAGCATTCTGGTGCATGGCGATCCGACCTTCATGGTGATGGACACGCTCAAGCGGCAGTTCGAGCAGATCGTCGGCACGAATATCAGGCAGCGTGCGTTCTCGATCGACAGGCTGCGCGAGGAAACACTGCGCAATGCCTCGCGGGCGAGAAGCCGCTATGACCTTGTCGCCGTCGACCTGCCCTGGATCGGGGAGTTCGTGAAGAAGGGCGTGCTGCTGCCCTTGAGCGAGGTGATGGACGTCAACCGCCTCGATCCGAGCGACTTTCATACAGCCGGCTGGCGCGCCGCCCATTGGGACGGCAAGCCTTACGGCGTTCCGAGCCAGACCACCCCGGAGCTGATGTTCTACCGCCGCGACTGGTTCGCCGAGGAAGGCCTTGCGGCGCCGGTGACCACGGAGCAGGTGCTCGAGGCCGCCCGGCGGCTGCACGACCCGCGCAAGGGGCGCTACGGCGTGGCCTGGAACGCGGCGCGCGGCACGGCTCTCGGCCATACCTTCATGATGACCTGCGCCGATTTCGGCCAGCCGATCATCAATATTCCCGAAATGGCCGGCGGGTTCGACGCCGATCATCTCGAGCGGAGCGACATCCGCCCCACCATCGACACGCCGCGCGGGCGCCAGGCGGCGGAATATCTGATGGCCCTGATGGAGTTCTCGCCGCCGGACATCCTGTCGATGTCCTGGTATGAAAGGGTCCGGCCCTATGCTGCGGGCAAGGTCGCGATGGCCTATGGCTACACGCTGCTGGCTCCCTATTTCGAGCTGGACAGCACCTGCCCGGCGCATGGCAACACCGGCTACGTTCCCCATCCGCACGGCCCGCAGGGCGTCCCGATCGCCCCGGTCGGCGGCTATGTGCTCGGCATTCCGGCCAATCTCGCGCCCGAGCGCGTCCCCGAGGCCGTCGACGCGCTCGTCGCCTTCACCGCGCCGGCGGCGCAGAAACTGTTCGTCCAGAACGGCAGCCGCACGGTGCCTCGCTACTCGGTCGGCGCGGATCCCGAAGTCCGCAGCCTGTCACCGATCTTCGAACTGGTCGACCAGATGTCGTGGCGCGACGAGCTGCAGTTCTGGCCACGGCCGCCGATCCCTCAGATCCCGGAGATCATCCAGATCTGCGGCCAGGAACTTCACGACATGCTGCGCGGCGTGATCGCGCCCGAGGACGCCCTCGCGCGTGCGCAGGCCTGCGCCGAACAGGCAATGCGAAAACCGGTTACCTAGGGAGGAAGACATGGACCCCAATCGTCTTGCGGGCAAGAACATCGTCATCACGGGGGCCGCCCAGGGCATGGGCGCGGCCAACGCGGAATATTTCGCCGCGCAAGGGGCGAATGTCTGCCTTGGCGACGTCAACCATGACGGGGTCCAGGATGTCGCCCGCCGGATCAACGCGGCCGGAGGCGGCAAGGCCATCGCGCTGCGGATGGACGTGACCAGACGGGCCGATCACACCGCCGCCGTGAACGCCTGCGCCGAGGAATTCGGGTCGATCAACATCATGCTCAACAATGCCGGCGTCAACAAGCCGCGCATGTTCCTCGATATCGACGAGGACAACTGGGACATGATCATGAACATCAACGCCAAGGGCATGCTGTTCGGCATGCAGGAGGCGGCGAAGAGGATGATCGAACAGGGTCCGATGGAGGATCATCCCTACAAGATCATCAATGTGGGTTCGATTGTCTCGCGCACCGCCTTTCTCGACGTCGTTCCCTATTCCTGCTCGAAATACTGCGCCCTCGCCCTGATCATCGGCGGCGCCAAGGCGCTGTGGGAACACAAGATCACGGTCAACGGCTACGGGCCGGGCGTTGTCAAGACCGAGCTCTGGGAGCAGCTCGACAAGGACCTCGTCGAGATCGGCATGTTCGAGAAGGAGGGCCAGTCGATGGACCATCTCGCGCAGACGATGATCCTGATGAAGAAGCTCTCCGGCCCCGACGACGTCAAGGGCACCGCGGCGTTCCTGTGCTCCCACGAGAGCGACTACATGACCGGCCAGCTCCTCATGATCGATGGCGGCATGATCATGCAGTAGGCCGGATCTTTTCCGCGTCACTCCAGCCATTTCCAGCTTTGCCCACGGTGCGTGCCCACACGCGCCCGACGAGAGGTATCTGCCATGTCACGCGCCCTTACACCCAATATCCTGACCCCGCAGGATCTCGATCCAAACTGGAACTGGGAGGGTCGTCTTCCGGCCTGGGGACACACATCCGTCGATTTCGAACGCCGTGTCGATCACGACCGGCTGCGCCGCTATCGTCTCAGCCGCACCCGCGAGGCGCTGAAGAAGAGCGACTGCGGCACGTTGCTGCTCTTCGACGTGAACAATATCCGCTACGTCTCGGCCACCAAGATCGGCGAGTGGGAGCGGGACAAGATGTGCCGCTTCTGCCTGCTCACCGGCGACGACGCGCCCTATGTCTGGGACTTCGGGTCCGCCGCCGTCCACCACCGCAAATATGCCGACTGGCTGGTGCCCGACCACTGCCGCGCCGGCGTGGTCGGCATGCGCGGGACCATTCCCCCGAGCTTCGGACTGATGCGGAAATACGCCGAGGAAATCGCCGGCCTGATCCGCGATGCGGGCATGGCCGGCCAGCCGGTTGGCGTCGACTATGCCGAGACCGCCATGTTCCACGCCTTGCAGGAGGCAGGGCTCAACGTGGTCGATGGCCAGCAGGTCATGCTGTCGGCGCGCGAGATCAAGAACTGGGACGAAATCCAGTTGCTGACCCAGGCGGCCAGCATGGTCGACGGCGTCTACCACATGATCTACGAGAACCTGAAGCCGGGCGTGCGCGAAAACGACATCGTCGCCATGTCGAACAAGCTTCTCTACGAGATGGGATCGGACGACGTCGAGGCGATCAACGCCATTTCCGGCGAGCGGTGCAACCCGCATCCGCACAACTTCACCGACCGCCTGTTCCGGCCTGGCGACCAGGCCTTCTTCGACATCCTTCAGAGCTATCAGGGCTACCGGACCTGCTACTATCGGACCTTCAATATCGGCCGGGCGACCCCCTCGCAGCACGATGCCTATGTGAAGGCCCGGGAGTGGATCGACGCCTCCATAGCGGCGATCCGGCCAGGCGTGACCACCGACCAGGTGGCGAAGCTCTGGCCCAAGGCGGAGGAGTTCGGCTTCCCCGACGAGCTGTCCGCCTTCGGCCTGCAGTTCGGCCACGGGCTCGGGCTGGCCCTGCACGAGCGGCCGATCATCAGCCGCGCCGTCAGCCTCGACAACCCGATGGAGATCCAGACCGGCATGGTCTTCGCGCTGGAGACCTACTGCCCGGCGAGCGACGGCTACTCGGCGGCACGGATCGAGGAGGAGGTCGTGGTCACCGACAAGGGCTGCGAGGTCATCTCCCTGTTCCCGGCCGAGGACCTGCCGATCGCCAATCGCTATTGATCTCCCGCAAACCGTCCGGCCCGCCATCGGCGCCGGGACCAGCTTCGCGAGACATGCCATGAGTTCCGCAAGGAAGAAGATGAAATCCGGATCGAATGCAGACGACTATCTGCGCATGTATCGGCAGATGGTCCGCATCCGGACATTCGAGGACAATGCCAACCAGCTCTATCTGTCGGCGAAGATGCCCGGCCTCACGCATATGTATTCCGGCGAGGAAGCCGTCGCCGTCGGCATCTGCGAGGCGCTGACCACGTCCGACAAGATCACCTCCACCCATCGCGGACATGGCCACTGCGTGGCCAAGGGCGCGAACTTCCGGGAGATGTTCTGCGAACTGCTCGGCCGCGAGGAAGGCTATTGCCGGGGCAAGGGCGGTTCGATGCATATCGCCGACCAGTCGAACGGCAACCTGGGTGCCAACGCCATCGTCGGCGGCTCCATGGGCATCGCGACGGGGGCGGCCCTTCGGGCGAAGCTGCTGGGATCCGACGATGTCACCGTCTGCTTCTTCGGCGACGGTGCCACCGCGCAGGGTCTCCTCTACGAGGTCATGAACATGGCGGCGCTGTGGAAGCTTCCCGTGATCTATGCCTGCGAGAACAACGGCTACTCCGAATACACCAAGACCGCCGAGATCGCCGCCGGCACCATCACCGGCCGTGCCGAGGCGTTTGGCATCGAGGCGTTCCAGGTGGACGGGCAGGACGTGGTTGCGGTGAACGACCTGGCGCAGAAGCTCGTCGCGCGCTGCCGCAAGGGCGAGGGTCCGTTCTTCGTCGAACTGCTGACCTACCGCTATCACGGCCACCATGTCGGCGACATCAACCGCGACTACTACCGCTCGAAGGACGAGGAGAAGCTCTGGAAAACCGAGCGCGATCCGATCACCCGTCTTGCCGACTGGCTGACCAGCGAGGGCATTGCCTCGGAAGAGGAGCTCGCGGGGGTTCGCGACGACATCAAGGCCGATGCCAAGGCCGCCGTCGAATACGCGCTGAACGCCCGATACCCCGACCCGACCGAGGTCGACCAGCATGTCTTCGCGGACTGAGGGAGAAGCAACCATGCGCGAAATCACCCTGTCCCAGGCCGTCAACGAAGCGCTTGCCGAGGAAATGCGGCGCGACCCGACCACCTTCATCCTGGGCGAGGACGTGGCGGAGGCCGGCACGCCCTTCAAGGTGCTCTCCGGCCTTGTCGAGGAATTCGGCACGGACCGGGTCATCGACACACCGATCGCGGAGCCGGGCTTCATGGGGATCGCCGTGGGCGCCGCCATGACCGGCGCGCGTCCGATCGTCGACCTGATGTTCGGCGACTTCATCTTCCTGGTCATGGACCAGCTCTGCAACCAGGCCGCCAAGATCCACTACATGTCCGGCGGCAAGCTGAACGTGCCACTGGTGCTGCGCACCAACCTCGGCGCCACCCGGCGCTCCGCCGCCCAGCACTCGCAGTCGCTGCAGGCGCTGGTCGCGCATATTCCCGGACTGAAGGTTGCGCTGCCATCCTCTGCCTACGAGGCCAAGGGGCTGCTGAAGACGGCGATCCGCGACAACAACCCCGTCGTCATCTTCGAAGACAAGCTGATGTATAACGACAAGGCCCCGGTGCCCGAGGAGGAATACCTGATCCCCTTCGGGGTCGCCAACGTGCTGCGCCAGGGCTCCGACATCACGCTGATCGCGACCTCGTCGATGGTCCAGGTCGCCGAACAGGCGGCCGCGCTGCTGGACCGCGACGGCATCCGGGCCGAGGTCATCGACCCGCGCACCATCGTCCCCCTGGACGAGGAAACGCTGCTTGCCTCCGTGCGCAAGACCAGCCGCGCCATCGTCATCGACGAAGGCCACCAGAGCTATGGCGTCACGGCCGAGATCGCCTCGCGGCTCAACGAGAAGGCCTTCTACCATCTCGACGCGCCTGTGCTGCGGATGGGCGCGATGGATGTGCCGGTGCCGTTCTCGCCTGCCCTGGAAGATCTCACCGTGCCGACCGCCGAGCGTGTTGCCGGCAATGCGCGCCGGCTCTGCGCCGGGGAGATGATCCATGCCGCATGAGGTGATCATGCCGGCTCTTGGAATGGCGCAGGAAACCGGCCTGCTGGTCCGCTGGATCAAGCAGGCCGGCGATGCCGTGACCGAAGGCGAGGCGCTGTTCGAGGTCGAGACCGACAAGGCGACGATGGAGGTCGAGGCGCAGGCAACCGGTTATCTTGCCGATGTCAGCGCGGGGGAAGGAGACGCCGTACCGGTCGGCGCGGCAATCGCCCGCATTTGCGAAACGCCCGCCACGGACGCCCCGCCGAAGGCAGAGGCGGCCGCGGAGCAACAGCCACGCAGCGGAACCGCGCTTCCCGAAGGCGAGCAGGTGATCATGCCCGCCCTTGGCATGTCCCAGGATCAGGGGCTGATCGTCAACTGGCGCAAGGCACCCGGCGACAGCATTGCCAACGACGACGTTCTCTTCGAGGTGGAAACGGACAAGAGCACCGTGGAAGTTTCCGCCGGACACACCGGGTATCTCGCGGCGGTCCTGGCGAAGGCCGGCGACGAAGTTCCGGTCGGCGAGACCGTTGCAATCATCAGCGTCGCCCGCCAGCAGACCCCGGTCGATCAAGCCTGGAACGCGGCCTCGGCGGTTCACGCCTCCCCCACCGAAACATCCCCTACCCGCCAGACGTCGACGGGCGCGGGTGCCGTCGCGACGCCACCGGCGCGGCGTCCGGCACCGCCGGCAAGCGGGCGCATTCTCGCCTCTCCCAAGTTGAGACGGCTTGCGCTCGAGCGTGGTCTTGAGCTTGAAAAGCTCGCGGATGCGGGCCATTCCCAGCCGTTCCATGCGCGGGATCTGGAAGAACTCGAACGACTTTGCGCCGCTGGTCCCGCAGCGGCCGCCGAGGGACGGGCCGCGCGCCGGGCCACCGCCCGGCTTGCCTTCGACGGTTTCTCGCCCTTTGCCTCCTGGGCAAGGGAGAATGGCGTGACCGATCCCGCCGCCCTGCTCGCCGGGCTCGCCGCCACGTCCCTGCGTCGCAGTGGAGACACGCCGCGCGACAACATCGTCATCGCCGTCGAGGTCTTCGGTGCCAGGCGCCACTATCACGATGCCGACCTTCCGACCCTTCGCGGCGGTCTCGTCGAAGAGGTCGGCGACACAGCCGACCTGATCCTGCGCGACCTTCGCCAAGGCCCGGTTGCCTGTGTCGCGATGGGTCCGGAAGCGGCCCCGGTGCTGACACTGACGGGATCCGGCAACGCCCTCGAGATCACCTTCGAATGCGGCGCGGAGCAACTCTCGGCGCACGCCGCTCTCACCCTCCTGTCCGAATTCGCAGGCCGGATGGAGCAACCGCTCCGCCACCTGCTCTGATCCCTGGAAGGGCCACCCAATGGATTTCACCGACCTCTACATCAACGGTTCCTGGCGCGGCGGATCGTCGAACGAACGGTTCGACGTGGTCAATCCGGCCACCGAGGAGACACTCGCGTCCGTGGCATCCGCGGACATTGCCGATGCGGATGCGGCGCTGGATGCCGCAAAGGCCGCGATGAAGGAATGGGCCGCACGCACCCCGCGCCAGCGCTCCGAGGTACTGCGCAAGGCATGGGAACTGATGAGCGCCCGTCTGGAGGATTTCGCCCGCCTGATCACGCTGGAGAACGGCAAGGCCCGCGCCGACGCCATTGGCGAGGCCGCCTATGCGGCCGAGTTCTTCCGCTGGTTCGCCGAGGAAGCAGTCAGGGCCGACGGCCTGATCACCCGGGCGCCGGCCTCCGGTGCGAGGATCATCGTCCAGCACCGCCCCGCAGGGCTTGCGGTTCTTGTGACCCCCTGGAACTACCCCGCCGCCATGGGCACCCGCAAGATCGCTCCGGCGCTGGCCGCCGGTTGCAGCGTGATCGTAAAGCCCGCGTCCGAGACACCGCTCACCATGCTGGCGCTGATGCCGCTGCTGGAGGAAGCCGGCGTGCCCCCCGGCGTCGTCAACGTGCTTCCCTCGCGGCGCACGGGGCCGGTTGTCGATCACATGCTGCGCGATCCGCGGGTGCGGGTGATCAGTTTCACCGGATCCACCCAGGTGGGCCGGACATTGCTGCACTCTGCGGCCGATCAGGTGCTGAAGCCGGCGATGGAGCTCGGCGGCAATGCCCCCCTGATCGTGTTCGAGGATGCCGACCTGGACGTCGCGATCGACGGCACCATGCTCGCCAAGATGCGCAATCTCGGCGAGGCCTGCACCGCCGCCAACCGCATCTATGTACACGAGGCGGTGGCGGGCGAATTCACGCGCAGGCTCACCGAACGCATGTCCGCGCTCAAGACCGGTGACGGAAGCGATCCTTCCGTCGATGTCGGCCCGCTGGTCAATGCCCAGACGCGGGACAAGGTCGCCGCCTTCGTGGAAGACGCCCTCACAAAGGGCGCGCGCCTTGAATGCGGCGGCCGGATACCGGAGGGCAAGGGCTTCTTCTACCTGCCGACGGTCCTTTCCGGAGTGCCGGACAATGCCGACTGCCTGCGCGACGAGATTTTCGGCCCGGTGGCCGCGATCCAGATATTCACCGACGAAGAGGAGGTGATCGCCCGGGCCAACGACACCGAATACGGGCTGGTCGCCTATGTGTTTTCAGAGGACATGAAGCGGGCGCTGCGCGTCTGCGAAAGGCTCGACTACGGCATGGTGGGGCTGAACCGGGGGCTGGTGAGCGACCCGGCCGCACCCTTTGGCGGCACCAAGCAGTCCGGCCTCGGCCGCGAGGGCGGCCACGAAGGCATGCTCGAATTCATGGAAACCCAATACATCGCCGCGAGCTGGTGAGGGAGGCCGAGATGTCCCAGGTTATCGCCAGCCCGACCGTGCGCAGAATCGCACGGGAGAAGGGCATCGACCTCGACGCGCGCGCCCGGGAGCTCGGGCGCGAGACGCTGGCCCGGGAGGACCTGGAAACTGGGCACGGCCCCGCCCGGGCGGATACCGGCCATGGAACCTGCTGGGACGTCGATCACGCCAGGTACGGCCCTGTCAGCGAAGAGCCGATGGCGCGCTTCGCACAGGTCGCCGCCCGCAATCTCGCGGCGGCCCAGGTCCTGATCCCGGCGGTGACACATCACGAGCGGGCCGACATTTCCGCTCTCGAACAGTTCCGCAAGTCCCTTAAGCCGGAGGCCGAGGCGCGCGGCGTGAAGCTCACCGCCCTTGCGTTCCATGTGCGAGCTCTGGCGCGGTGCATGCGCGACTTCCCCCGCTTCAATGCCTCGCTCTCGCCTGATGGCGACCGGTTGATCCTGAAGGACTACGTGCATATCGGCATCGCCGTCGACACGCCGCACGGGCTCATGGTGCCGGTGATCCGCGATGCCGACCGCAAGGGCATCTGGCAGATCGCCCGGGAGATCGCCGACCTTTCCGGCCGAGCCCGGGAACGAAAGGTCAGAGCGGAGGAAATGGGCGGAGCCTCGACCTCCATCACCAATCTCGGCGCGATCGGCGGGACGGCCTTCACGCCGATCGTCAATCCGCCCGAGGTCGCCATTCTCGGCATCACGCGCAGCGAGACCGTCACCGTATGGGATGACGGGACGCCGCGTCCGGTGCCCATGGTCCCGCTCGATCTCAGCTACGACCACAGGGTTATCAATGGCGCGGATGCGGCGCGGTTCATGGCAAGACTGTGCGAACTTGTCGCCGACCCGCGGCGGATGCTGATCTAGAGGTCGAACGCGGGCTGTTTCAGCCGCGCCGTCGCCGCCGGAACGCCTTGACGAGCGGCCAGAGGATCATGCCGAGCGTCGCGATGGCGAGGGTGGCGGAAATCGGGCGTGTCAGGAGGTCCAGAGGATCTCCGCGGCTGAGCAGAAGGGCGCGGCGAACGCTTTGCTCGGCCATCGGGCCAAGAATCATGCCGAGAATGATCGGGGCGAGCGGCACATTGAGCTTTTCGAGGAAGTAACCGGCCGTTCCCGCCGCCAGCATCACCCACAGATCGACCGGCCGGCCGTTGATGACATAGACCCCGACGCACATCAGGACCAGGATCGCGGGCACCAGAAGCACGCCGGGAAGCCGCTGGATCTGGGCGAAGACGCGGGTTGCCGCCGCGCCGCCGACCAGGAAGATCAGCACCGAAGTCAGCAGCATCTCGATCATGAAGCCACCGACCAGCACCGGGCTCTGATGGAAGAGCTGCGGTCCGGGCTGCAGCCCGTGGATCATCAGCGCGCTGAGCACCAGCGCGGCGACCACGTTGCCCGGAATGCCAAGCGTCAGCGCCGGGATCATGGAGGCAGCGTTGTCCGCATTGTTTCCGCATTCCGCAGCAGCGACCCCTTGCGGGTTGCCCTTGCCGAAACTGCCCGGATCATCGGAGGCATTTTTTGCGGCGTTGTAACTCAGGAAGGCGGCGATGTTGCCGCCCGCTCCGGGCAGGATACCGACGGCTATTCCAATCAGCGACGAGCGAAGCCAGGTCGGGACAAGCCGCCTGATCTCGCCCGGGGCAAACGGAACGCCGGAAAGCTTCAATTCGGATGCCGACAGTCCTTTCAGGTCGCATTTCTCGGCGAGCTGCAGCACCGGCGGCAAGGCATAGAGCCCGACCAGCACCACAATCAGGTCCAGACCGCCGAGCAGCCAGGTCTGCCCGAAGGTGAAACGGGCCTGGCCGGACAGCGGATCGATGCCCATGGTGCCGATCAGGAGACCGAGCGCGGCCGCCATGACACCCTTGACCGGATCGCTGCCGACCATGACGCCAACGGAGGCCATGCCGAACATCGCGATCCAGAAATACTCGGCCGGGCCGAAGAACAGAGTAACGCGCGCCAGCACGGGACCGATGGTCATAAGCGCCAGGGCACTGGCAATGCCGCCGATGGCCGACGACCAGCAGGCGATCTTCAACGCCTTGGACGCCTCGCCACGGTCCGCCATGGGGAAGCCGTCGAACGTGGTCGCGATCGACGCAGGGGTACCGGGAATGCGCAGCAGGATCGCGGGGATCGCGCCGCCATACATCGACCCGTTGTAGATGCCGGCGACCATGGCAAGGGCGACCAGCGGATCCATCGAATAGGTCAGCGGAAGCAGAAGCGCGATCGCCATGACGGGGTTGAGCCCGGGCAGGGCGCCGATCAGCACGCCGAGCAGGGTCGAGCCGAGCATTGCCGCGAGCGGGCCGGCAGTCATCACGGCCAGCACCGCATTGGTGAAGAAATCCATCAGTCTCCCCCGAACCGCGACACGGACCACAGCTCCGCCGGCAGCGGCTTTTCGAGCACCACCGAGAAGACCAGCCAGACAAGGACGATGAAGCTCGCGCCGACGACCAGCGTGTAGAGCGGCCGCCGGAAGCCGAGCAGAAGCGGCAGGCACAGCATCAGCAGGGCCGACGCCGTATAGAAGCCGAGCGGCACGACGAGAGCCACATAGGCAATGCTCGCCGCAAGCGCCTTCGTCATGTTTCCCGGAACGTCGACAAGGCGGCGGGCGACGTCCGCCCGGGCACGCGCCGCCCGCAGGATGACCAGCGAACCGCACAGGGTCAGGAACAGTCCCAGCACCATCGGGTAGCTGCCCCCGGCGCCGGAATAGGAGGCCGCCTGCCAGGCAGCACCCAGACCGAGGCCGGCGAAGAGCAGGCCGAGGGCGATGTCCTGACCCCGCTCCATGCTACTTGCCCAGGCCCAGGTTCCTGGAAACGACGGCAAGCGCATCGAACTCGGCCTGAAGGCGGGCGCCGAGATCCGCTCCCTTCACCACATTGGGCACTTCACCCTTGGAGGCGAGAAACTCGACATAGGAGGGATCGTTGACCGCTTCGTCGATCACCCTGGCGAGCTTGTCGACAATCGCCTGGTCGAGCCCCTTGGGACCGAGAATGGCGCGCCACAGAAGGGTCTCCTTGTCACCCAGCCCGAGGCTGTCCAGTCCAGCGGCCCCCGGCAGCGCCGGCACCGCCGCGGCGGACGTCACCAGGAGGCATTTGGCCTCCCTTGCCTCGACATAAGGCAGGACCGGGGAAATCGAGCCGCCATAGATATCGACATGCTTGCCGAGGAAATTCTGCAAGGTCTCGCCGGCGCCGCCGAAGGGAATCGCCACGGCCTTGATGCCACGCGCCTGGAAGATGCGCTCGGCCGCCAGTTGCATCGTACCGCCGATGCCGTCGTTGCCGTAGGTGTACTTGTCCGGATTGGCCGCGAGTTCGGCCAGGAACTCCTCGCCGGTCGCGGCCGGAAAGTCCGGCTGGACGCAGAGCGTGTAGGCCGTCTCGGACGTCGAGGCTATCGGGGTGAAACTGTCCAGCCCGTAGGCGACGTCCTGCACCTGCGGCACGGTGGTCAGCGGGCTGTTCCAGGTGGCGAACAGCGAGTAGCCGTCGGGCCTGACCTGCATGAACTGCGAGGCACCGACCGACCCGCCGCCGCCGCCGACATTGAGGACGGCAATGGAGGTCCCGAGCTTCTCCTCGAGCAGCAACGCCAGCTTGCGGGCGCTGGTGTCGGTGCCGCCGCCGGCCCCGGCGGGGATGGTCAGTTCGATGGGACGCTCGGGATATTCGGCAAGCGCGGGCATGGCGGTGCAGCCGAGCATGGCGCCTGCGACAATGATCTTCGTGATTTTCATCTGCTTCTCTCCCTAGGGCAGTTTTTTCGTCAGCCGATTTCGCTGCGGTAATGGAATTGCGCGGCACTGCCGCGGGCGACACGCCACTCGACCGGCGTGCCGTCGATGTCGAAGGCAGTGCGCTTGATGATCGCCAGCGGGTCGCCGGGTTTCAGCTTCAGGCGGGCGGCGACCTGCCCGTCGGCACGCCCGAAGGAAAGGTCATCGGTCGCACGCTTGACCAGCACGCCGAAGCGCTCGAAATAGAGCGGATAGAGCAGCGGTCCGAAGGCGCTGTCCGGCAGGGTTTCGAAGCCGGAAAAGCGGTCGGCGCGAATGTAAAGCTCCTCGAAAAGAACCGGCTGATCCGACAGGCTGCGCAGGCGAATGATGCCGATGGCATCGCTCGTGCCCAGCGCGAGCGCCGCTTCCTTCGGCGCCTCGGTGCGGGCGCGCAGGATCAACTCGCTGGTCGGGATCGAGGCGGGCGCCCCGTCGGCGCCCCGGACCTGGAAGAAGCGAAAGAGCGTCGCGTCGAAGGAAGGCCGGCGCAGATAAGTCCCCGATCCCTGGCGCCGTTCAAGCAGGCCTTCCGCCACCAGCCCGTCGACCGCCTTGCGCACCGTGCCGACAGAAATGCCGTACTCGTGCGCCAGCCGCGCCTCGGACGGGATGGGATCGCTGCCCCCCCACTCTCCGCTGGCAATGCGCGAGGCAAGCGCGTCGCGCAGCCTTGCATAGGCCGGCAGCCGCTCGTCCGCGCTCGGAATTCTGGCCGTCATCGTTTCATCCTCCCTGCATGCTTCATTAGCGATATTGACCCATTCAGTCAACCAGTCATATATATGAATTATCACGAGGACTTCACATGATCCGATTCGACTGCCATGCCCATGTCTACGAGACGCTGACCCCGGCCAGTGGCGCGCGCTACGTGCCGGCAGGCCCAGCGCCGCTTTCGGACTGGCTGGCGCACGGGGCCCGCCACGACATCGCGGGCGGGGTGCTTGTCCAGGTCAGTTTTCTGGGCTTCGACAATTCCGAGCTTTGCGCCGCGCTTTCGAAACTGGACAGGCGCCGGTTCGCCGGCATTGCCGTCGTGCCCTTCGACGTATCGGAGGCGGAACTGGACCGGCTCGCCGCCTCGGGCGTGCGCGGCATGCGCTGGAACCTCGTGCGAGGCGCGGCCCTTCCCGACTTCGGGGCGACAACTGTCGGCCGTCATCTGGAGCATCTGCGCAGGCGCGGGCTGCATGTCGAGATCCAGCTGGAAAGTCCCAGGCTGCCCCTGGTCGTCGCCCCGCTGCTCGATCGCGGACTGACGGTCGTGGTCGACCACTTCGGCCTGCCGGGCGAGCACGAGCCCGCCCCGCCTTCCTGGCTGCACACGCGCTCTGCCGCGACCGCTGCCGAGCGGCTCTATGTCAAGTTTTCAGGCGCCTATCGCAGTCCCGTCGAGATAGCGCCTCACGCCAAGGCCCTGCTTGACGCGCTGCCCGCCGATCACGTCGTGTGGGGCAGCGACTGGCCGCATACCCAGCATGAAGACCGCATCGACTACGACCGGACCGTGGCCGAGCGCGGCGCATGGCCGGAGTTCTCCGACGCGCTCGCGGCGCGCAACCTCTACGGCATCGAACCGGCCTGACGGCAGCGCGGCCGGTAACGGCGGCGGCGCGATGTCAGGCCTTGCCCTGCGCCGGAAGATGGATGGAGTTCGCCACTTCGATCAGGTGCGGCGCGATTTCCTCGCACACTCTTTCGAGCGACCATTTCAGGCTCGAGATCGAGCATTGGACCGTTGCCACCGGGCGCCCGTCGGCGGTCGTGATCGGCGCCGCGATGCCGATTTCGTTCATGATGTTCTCGCTCTGGGTCAGGCCGTAGCCGCAGGCAACCGCCTTCTCGATTTCCTCGGCGATCTTCGCGCGGTCCAGCGTGGTCTTCGGCGTCAGCGCGGTAATCGGCCAGGTCGCGATCGCCTCCTTGCGCTCGGCCTCGCCAAGCCGGGCGATCATGGCCCGGCCGCTCGAGGTCGTGAGAGCCGACAATCGCCGGCCCGCGATCATCGCGCCGAATGCCGTCAGCTGCGTCGGGATGCGGATCACGTAGACGATCTCTGTCCCGGCAAGGCGGGCGACATTCACGCGCTCTCCGAGCTGCTTGCCGAGCTCGATCATCTTGGGCATGGCCAGCTGAACGAGAGGGTCCGCCCACTGATAGGCATTGCCGAGTTCAAGCAATTTTACCGAAGGACTGTAGCGGCGAGAATCCGGGTCCTTGTGCAGGTAGCCGATCTTGTGGAGCGTGTTCGTCAACCGCTGGGCAGCACTCTTGTCGAGGCCGGTCAGTTCGGCGATTTCCGTAAGCCCCAGAACGGTGTAGCGCTCGCCGAACGCATTGAGAACCCGCATGCCCTTTTCCAGGGACCCGACGAACAACGTGTCCTGCTTGTCCTTCCCCACGCGAGCTCTCCCTGTCGGTTCCGCCGAAGATTTGCGCAAGAGCGCCATCGAACGGGCATTCTGGATTCTTGACACGCGCAAACGCGCTTCATACGCTCAACTATAATACGGTTTGACGTATTATTATATAATAAAACCCAACCAGAGGGACCGGTCCCCGTGCCGGTTAAAAAGCAGATGAACCCACGTCTCCTGATGAGTTCCGTCGCATTGACCTTGGCCATGGTTGGCAGCAGTGCCCTGGCCGACAAGGCAAGCGACACGCTCAATGCCGCTTTCACCAAGGAACTGGAATCGGTCGACAGCTACTTCAACTCCGCCCGCGAGGGCGTCATCCTGCAGCGCTCGATCTGGGATGGCCTGCTCTACCTCAACCAGGAAACCGGCGAGTACGAAGGCAATCTCGCCACGTCGTGGCAATGGGTGGACGACACCAC
Organism: Stappia sp.; assembly: GCF_965276915.1. Lineage (GTDB taxonomy): Bacteria > Pseudomonadota > Alphaproteobacteria > Rhizobiales > Stappiaceae > Stappia. The sequence continues at coordinate 951,882 of NZ_OZ255709.1, read as the reverse complement.
GCTCGAGATGAAGCTCCGCGAAGGCGTCAAGTTTCACAATGGCGAGGAATTCGACGCCGACGACGTCGTCTACACGGTGAAATTTGTTGCAAACCCGGAGAACGGCGTTGTCGTCCAGCGCAATGTCAACTGGATGAAAGACGCCGAGAAGATCGACAAGTACACGGTCCGCATCACGACGAACGGTCCGTTCCCCGCCGCCCTGGAGTTCCTCGCCGGTCCGGTGTCGATCTATCCGAACGAGTATTACGCCGAGGCGGGTCCCGCCGGCATGGCGCTGAAGCCGGTCGGCACCGGCCCCTACATGGTCGAGAGCGTCGATCCGGGCAAGCATTTCGTCCTGAAGAAGTATGACGGCTACCATGGCGGCCCGAAGGGCAAGGCAACGATCGGCACGGTCGACATCCGCACCATTCCCGACGTCAACACCCAGCTGGCGGAGATGTTCAGCGGCGGCCTCGACTTCATCTGGGGCGTACCGGCCGATCAGGCGGAAAAGCTCGCGGCGATGGGCCGGCTCAACGTCGTCAACGAAAGCACGATGCGCATCGGCTATCTCGAACTGGACGCGGCCGGCCGCAGCGGCGCCGACCACCCGATTACAAAGCTGGCCGTTCGACAGGCGCTCATGCACGCGATCGATCGCAAGGCGATCGTCGACAACCTGCTCAAGGGCAAGTCGAAGGTCGTCCACTCGGCCTGCTTCCCGACACAGTTCGGCTGCGAGCAGGACGTCACCACCTACGAGTACGACCCGGAGAAGGCCAAGGCCCTTCTGGCCGAGGCCGGTTACCCGGACGGGTTCTCCGTCGACCTCTACGCCTATCGCGACCGGAGCTATGCCGAGGCGATGCTGGCCTATCTCGCGGACGTCGGCATCACGGCCAACCTCAAGTATCTTCAGTACTCGGCCCTGCGCGACATGCGCCACAAGGGCGAAACCAGCATGAGCTTCCAGACCTGGGGCTCCTACTCGGTGAACGATGCGTCCGCGATCACCAGCCAGTTCTTCAAGCATGGCGCCGAGGATTTCGCGCGCGATGACGAAGTGAAGGCCTGGCTCGACGTCGCCGACACGGCCGTCGATCCGGAGGTGCGCAAGGAGAACTACTCGAAGGCGCTCAAGAAGATCGCCGACGAGGCCTATTGGGTGCCGCTGTTCTCCTACAACGCGAACTACGTCTTCACCAAGGACGCGGCCTACACGCCGACGCCCGACGAGGTGGTGCGCTTCTTCCACGTGCGCTGGAACTAGCCCCGCTTGCGAGCATCCCGCGCCGCATGCCGGCGCGGGATGTCTCCGGTCCGCCACCGCTTAACCGCTCCCGCAACAGGGGGCGCGACAGGCAGCCAGGGGATGGCCGCGCCTTCCTTCACGAGGAAGCCGGAAGCCTGACGATCGGAACAACACATGCTTATCTTCACGTTGAAACGGCTGGGACTTGCCGTCCTGGTGACGCTGACGGTGTCGCTGCTCAGCTTCAGCCTGCTGTTCATGTCCGGCGACCCTGCCTCCGCGATCGCCGGCGAGAACGCGAACGCCACCGACATCGAGGCCATTCGCGCGCTCTACGGGTTCGACCGTCCGTTCATGGTCCAGTATGTCGACTGGCTGTCGGGCGCCCTGACCGGGGATTTCGGCCAGAGTTATTATTTCAAGCTGCCGGTCTCCACCCTGATCGCCGACCGGTTGTCGACGACCATGCTGCTGGGCGTGTGCGGCATCTCCTTCGCCCTTCTGACCGCCATTCCCCTTGGCGTCCTGGCCGCCATGCGTCCCAATTCGCTGATCGACCGGGGAGCGCTGTTCCTGTCCGTGATGGGGCAGGCGATGCCGAGCTTCTGGTTCGGCCTGGTGCTGATCGTCATCTTCTCGATCCAGCTCGGCTGGCTGCCGCCGTCCGGTTCCAGCAGCTGGAAACACTTCATCATGCCGACCATCGTGCTTGGCTACTACGCCATGCCGGCAATCATGCGCCTGACCCGCGCCGGCATGCTGGAAGTGCTCAACGCGGACTACATCCGTACCGCCCGCGCCAAGGGCGCCAGCGAGATGCGGGTGATGTTCAAGCATGCGCTGCGCAACGCGGTGGTGCCGGTGGTCAGCCTCGCCGCTGTGCAGATGGGCTTCATGCTCGGCGGTTCCATTGTCGTGGAATCCATCTTCGCCCTGCACGGCGCCGGCTATCTTGCCTGGGAATCGATCTCCCGAAACGACCTGCCCACCGTCCAGGCGCTGATCCTGATCTTCTCCTGCTTCTACATCGTGTTCACGTTCCTGTCGGATCTCGCCAATGCCTGGCTCGATCCGCGCATCCGGGTGGGCTGACATGGCGCGTACAATCGAAACGGTTACCGAGGAGCTGCGCGCGCCGAGCCCCGCCGCCATCCTGCGCAAGCGTGTCTTCGGCCATTACGGGCTCGTCTTCGGGTTGACGGCCCTTGCCGTGATCGTCCTGATCGCGCTGCTCGCGCCGCTGCTGGCCGGCCACGATCCCTATGCCCAGAACCTGGTGGCGCGCATGAAGCCGCCCTTCTGGATGGCCGGCAGCGACCCCGAACACCTGCTGGGCACCGACCATCTCGGTCGCGACTATCTGGCCCGGCTCCTCTACGGCGCCCGCATCTCTCTCGCCATCGGCCTGTTCGCGGCGCTGATCTCCGGCCTCATCGGCACGGCGATGGGGGTTGCCGCCGGCTATTTCGGCGGACGCGTCGACCTCGTCGTCACCTTCCTCATCAATGTGCGACTGGCCATGCCGGTCGTGTTGGTGGCGCTGGCGGTCGTCGCCATTCTCGGCGGCTCGCTGCAGGTGGTGGTCTGCGTGCTCGGCCTGCTCCTGTGGGACCGTTTCGCGGTGGTCATGCGCTCCTCCGTCCTGCAGGTGCGCGACCTGGAATATGTCAATGCCGCCAAGGCAATCGGCTGTTCGACACGGCGCATCATCCTGCTGGAGATCATGCCCAACGTGGTCAACAACCTGATCGTTGTCGTGACCCTCGAAATGGCGCACGCGATCCTGCTGGAAGCCGCCCTCTCCTTCCTCGGCCTTGGCGTCCAGCCCCCGACCCCGTCCTGGGGCCTGATGATCTCGGAGGGCAAGCAGATGATGCTCTTCGAGCCCTGGCTGATCGCCATTCCCGGCGTCGCGCTCTTCGTCCTGGTGCTTGCCATCAACCTTCTCGGCGACGGCCTGCGCGACGTGACCGCACCGGAGAACAGGGGATGACCATGACCACGGAACCGATCCTCAAGGTCGAGAACCTGACCATCGACGTCCCCATGGCACAGGGCACGCTGCATGCCGTGCGCGGCATCGACTTCGAGCTGCGGCGCGGGGAGACGCTCTGCATCGTCGGCGAGAGCGGCAGCGGAAAGTCGCTCACCTCCCTCGCCCTGATGGGGCTGTTGCCCAAGAAGATGCGCTGCAAGGCGGCGAGGCTCGACTTCTCCGGCATCGACCTGCAGCGCCAGACGCCGAAGGCGATGCGCGCCCTGCGCGGCGACCGCATGGCGATGATCTTCCAGGAGCCGATGACCTCCCTGAACCCCGCCTACACGATCGGCGACCAGCTGATGGAGGCGCTCCTGCTGCACCGGCCCGTCAGCAAGGCGGAGGCGCGGGAGCGTGCCATCGAGCTGCTTGGCAAGGTCGGCATCACGGCGGCCGAAAGCCGGCTCGGGCAATACCCGCATCAGCTCTCGGGAGGCCTGCGCCAGCGCGTCATGATCGCCATGGCGCTGATGTGCGAACCCGAACTGATCATCGCCGACGAGCCGACCACGGCGCTCGACGTGACAATCCAGGCGCAGATCCTGCGGCTGCTCGCCGACCTGCAGCGCGAGATGAACATGGCGATGATCCTGGTCACCCATGATCTGGGCGTCGTTGCTCGGATCGCCGACAAGGTCGTCGTCATGTATGCGGGCGAGGTCGTCGAGAACGGCAGCGCGCGGGAGATCTTCGAGAGCCCGCGCCATCCCTATACCAGGGGCCTGCTGCGATGCATCCCGGTGCCCGGAAAGACCAAGCCCGGCGAGCATCTGGGGTCGATCCCCGGCATCGTGCCGTCCCTGATCGGCAAGGTCGAAGGCTGCGCCTTCCGCTCGCGCTGCGAGCTGGCGGAGGACGCCTGTTCCTCTCCCGTGCCCGTCCGGCGCCCGGGAACGGACCATGCCTATCGATGCATACACGACTTTGCGGGAGGCACATCGGCATGAGCGACACGGCAACTCCCCCGGTTCTCGAACTCGCCAACGTCACCAAGACCTATCAGGTGAAGCAGGGGCTCTTTTCCGCTCCCAAGCCGCTTCACGCCCTGGGAGGTGTCAGCCTGCGCATCCACAGGAAGGACGTGCTCGGCCTCGTGGGCGAATCCGGTTGCGGCAAGTCGACGCTGGCGAAGGTCCTGCTCGGCCTCGAGGTTCCCACATCCGGCAAGGTTCTGGTCGACGGCAAGGAGATCACGCCCCGGGAGCGCAAGCTGCAGGCCCGGCGCATCCAGCCGATCTTCCAGGATCCGTATTCCTCCCTCAACCCGCGCAAGAGCATTGAGGACATCATCGCCCTGCCGCTTGTTGCCCACCGGATCGGGGACGCCGCGTCCCGCGCCAGCTCGGTGCGGCGCATGCTCGATCTTGTCGGCCTGCCGCAACGGGTGCTGAAAGGCTATCCCAACCAGCTTTCCGGCGGACAGCGCCAGCGGGTCGCCATCGCACGGGCGCTGGTCATGAACCCGGAAATCGTCATCTGCGACGAACCCACCTCCGCGCTCGACGTGTCCGTCCAGTCCCAGATCCTCAACCTTCTGGGCGACCTGCGCGAGGAGCTCGGGCTGACCTATCTCTTCATCAGCCACAATCTGGCGGTGGTGGAGCACCTGGCGACGCGCGTGGCGGTCATGTATCTCGGCCGGGTCGTCGAGGAGGCACCGGCGGCCGAGCTGTTCGCCGGGCCCCGCCACCCCTACACGCAGGCCTTGCTGGAATCCGTGCTCACCCCCGACCCGAACCTGTCGGTGCCCGACACGCATCTGGGAGCCAGCTATCCCAACCCGATCGCGCCGCCGACGGGATGCCACTTCCATCCCCGCTGCGCGCAGATACGCGATATCTGCAAGACCGCCCCGCCCCCGCATGTGACCGGTCCGAACGGCCACGTGGACTGTCATCTCCACACCCTGCCGACAACCTGAGCGGATACATCGATGAGCAATTTTTCCAACTCGCAAACGGTGCGCAAACACGTCGTCGAGACACGGGGCGGCGTGGTCGCCGCCCAGCACCGCGTGGCCGCGGAAACCGGAGCAGCGGTGCTTGAGGCGGGCGGTAACGCCATCGACGCGGCCGTCGCCGTTTCCTTCGCCATCGGCGTCGTCGAGCCATGGATGAGCGGGCCGGCCGGCGGCGGTGCCATGGTGATCTGGCGCGAGCAGGAGCGGGAGGCGCGCACGGTCCAGTTCGGCATGCGCTCGCCGGCAACGCTCGACCCCGCCCGCTACCCCCTGTCGGGCAACAAGACCGCGAGCGACCTGTTTCCATGGGCAGCCGTGGTCGAGGACCGGAACATCCAGGGCGCGACGGCCATTGCGGTGCCGGGAACCGTTGCCGGAATGGAACTTGCCCACGGCACCTACGGAACCCTTCCCTGGAAGGACCTTGTGATGCCGGCGGCGCAGCTCGCCGACGACGGCATGCTGGTCGACTGGTACGCCTCGCTTGTCATCGCCTCGGTGGCACGGGAGCTGGCCAAGGACGCGGATGCCGCAGCGCTCTTTCTCGATGACGGCACCTGGCCCAAGGTGGCCGGCTGGACGGCCGTCTCCCAGGCGCGCCTGAACCAGGAGAAGACGGCGGCAACATTGCGCCGGATCGCCGAGGCGGGCGCACGCGACTTCTATGAAGGCGACATCGCCGCCGCGCTCGCCGCAGACATCCAGGCCAAGGGCGGCTTCCTGTCGCCCCAGGACCTTGCCGCCTACAAGGCATTGCTGACGCCGGCGCTGGACGTCGCCTATCGCGGCGGTGTGGTTCATGCCGCCGCGGGCCTTACCGCCGGCGGAAACCTCGCCGAATGCCTGATGCTGATGGAAGACGCCTTCACCCCCGGCGCCGCGCCGGACGCCCGCAGCTTCACGGAGACCGCCCGCGCACTTGGCAAGACCTACGAGCGCCGCCTGCGCGAGATGGGGGACAGCGAGGCGCCGCATGCGCCGTCCTGCACAACGCATTTCAGCATTGTCGACCGGCACGGCAACATGTGCGCGGTCACGCAGACGCTGCTGTCGCTCTTCGGATCGCGCGTCGTCTCCCCGTCCACCGGACTGTTGATGAACAACGGCATCATGTGGTTCGACCCGGAGCCCGGCAAACCCAACTCGCTTGCCCCGGGCAAGGCCTGCCTGATGAATGTCTGTCCGGCGATCGGGGCGAAGGACGGACGCCGGTTTGCGATCGGGGCCTCCGGCGGACGCAAGATCCTGCCGGCCGTCCTGAACCTCACCTCCTTCCTGATGGATTTCGGCATGTCGCTGGAAGAGGCCTTCCACCACCCCCGCGTCGACAACAGCGGCGGCGGCGCGATCGTCGCCGACGAGACTCTTTCGCCGGAGATCATCGCGGCGCTGGAAGCCGTACACCCGGTCACGACGACCAGACGGACCGTCTTTCCCTATGCCTTCGCCTGCCCGGCCGGCGTGATGCGCGAAAACGGCATGAACATGGGTTGCACGGAAATCATGTCGCCCTGGGGCGATGCAATAACCGAAAACAAGGGAGCCTGACGTGGCCGACCGCGACAGCGCCATCGCGCGCATCGACACCTATCTGACATCCGGCGCCTACGAGCAGGAGCTCGGCCGAATGATTGCCTTCGAGACGGAAAGCCAGGATCCGGGCCAACGCCCGGAACTGATGCGCTACCTGATCGAGGAAATCGTGCCGAAGCTCGAGAGCCTCGGCTTCTCCCACCGCGTCATGACCAATCCGGTCGACCCGTCCGTTCCCTTCCTCTTCGCCGAGCGTATCGAGGACCCGACGTTCGAGACCGTTCTGACCTACGGCCATGGCGACGTGATCCGGGCACAGACAGACCAGTGGCGCGAGGGGCTGCATCCCTTCCGCCTGGTACGCGAAAGCGACAAGCTCTACGGGCGCGGCACCGCCGACAACAAGGGCCAGCACTGTATCAACATCGCCGCGCTCAGGACGGTCATCGAGGAGCGCGGCGCGCTCGGCTTCAACTGCAAGATCGTCATCGAGATGGGCGAGGAATGCGGCTCGCCCGGCCTTGCCGAGCTGTTTTCGCAGAACCGCGAGACCTTCGCCGCCGACGTGCTGATCGCCTCCGACGGGCCGCGCCTGCACCCCGACCGGCCGACCCTGTTCATGGGGTCACGTGGCGCGGTCAATTTCGACCTGCGCGTCGAGCTGCGCGAGGGCGCCCACCATTCGGGCAACTGGGGCGGGCTCTTGCGCGATCCGGCGATCGTGCTTGCCCATGCCATTGCCAGCATCGCCGACCGTCGCGGCCAGATCCAGGTGCCCGAATGGCGCCCGACAAGCCTGACGCCCAATGTGCGCGAGGCGCTGAAGGACTGCCCGGTCGGCGGTTTCGACGGCCCGCAGGTCGATGCCGACTGGGGCGAGGAAAGCCTGACCCCGTCCGAGCGTGTCTTCGGCTGGAACAGTTTCGCCGTGCTGGCCCAGTCAAGCGGCGTGCCGTCGGCGCCGGTCAACGCGATCTCGGGACGCGCCAACGCCCATTGCCAGCTGCGCTATGTAGTCGGCACCGATCCGGACGACATTCTTCCGGCCCTGCGCCGTCACCTCGACACCCATGGCTTCGGGATGGTCGAGATCATTCCCGCCGACCGGGGTTTCTTCCACGCAACGCGCCTCGACCCCGACCATCCCTGGGTCACGCGGGTCAAGACCTCGATCGAGGCGACCACGGGCAAGAAGCCGGCGATCCTGCCGAACCTCGCCGGCTCACTGCCCAACGAGACCTTTGCCGACATTCTCGGCCTGCCGACCGTCTGGGTGCCGCATTCCTATCCCGGCTGCTCCCAGCATGCGCCGGACGAGCACACCCTCCTGCCAATGACCCGGGAGGCCCTCGCCATGATGACCGGCCTGTTCTGGGATCTCGGCGAGGCGAATGCAGCGCGCCGGCAAGCGGCAGAATTGTCCGCCTGAACCCCGGGGAATGAAACGCCGGACCCTGCCGACCCCGGTCGGCAGGGTTCAAGCCGCGAAGGCGGTCCTTGAAAATTGCCCTGTCGGCAGTCAGCCAGGTATCTGCAACGCGTCCCTGAGCGCCAGCCCGTCCTTCGGCCGCAGGTCGAGATCGGCCTCCAGATGGTCGATATGATGCAGCACGAGACCACTCAGGCGTTGGACATCCCGGTCCCTCAACGCCGCCAGAATGCCCTCGTGCTCGCCGTGGCCGCAGCTTGATGCCCCGGACTTTCCGTAAAGCGCGATGACGAGGGAGGAGCGGGCAATCAGCTCTTCCATGAAGCGCTTGAGAATGGCGTTGCCGCCGACCGAGGCCAGCAGAAGATGGAAATCGCCCGACGCCTTGATCTCGGCGCGGCGCGCATTCGGCCCGCGTTCCGACAGGAGGCGGGCCTCCTCGCGCAGGTGTTCGGCAAACGCGTCGATGTCGGCTTGCGTGACCCTTGCACATGCTTCCGTCGCGATGGCCGGCTCGATCAGGCGCCGCGAGGCGAAGACCTGCCGCGCCTCTTCCGGAGACGGATTGGCGACAAAGGCGCCGCGATTGCGCTCGCTGCGCACCAGCCCCTCGAAGGCCAGCATCTGCAGGGCCGAGCGAGCCACCGTGCGGCTGACGTCGAACAGGGCCCCCACCTCACTCTCGGAGAGCTTGGCCCCCGGCGCGAGACGACGGTCGACGATGGCATCGCGCAGATGGTCGTGTATCGCCTGCGCGCGATCCTCCGCACCGTCCACCCTGTCGTTTCCGACGCGTGCGATGTTCATCCCAGCCGGTTCCATGTGGTTCGTTTAGTCCCGATATCGCCAACAGGGAAGATGGTTTTCAAACGCAATCGCCCTGAAGATTGCATACAATCATCGCATTAAATCGAAAGCAATCGCACATCATTTATGCACCCCCGCACGACCGCGTCAACGACCCGGGTCGTTTAGATATTTGATATCAAACCTCTACCGGGAATCCGGAGAACTGGCACGCATGATGCTTTTCCCAAGTTCAACATGGGGGAAGTTGAATGAGCAAGGCTGCCGCGATCGACATCGCCTCGGTTTCCAAGGTTTACGGCGAGACGACGGCCGTTCATGCCGTCAGCCTGAAGATCCCGGCGGGTAGCTATTGCTGCCTGCTCGGTCCGTCCGGTTGCGGCAAGACATCGACCTTGCGCATGATCGCCGGCCACGAAAGCGTCTCCTCGGGGGACATCCGGCTCGGGAACACGGTCGTCACCGACCTGCCGCCCGCCCGGCGCGGCACGGCGATGATGTTCCAGTCCTACGCCCTGTTTCCCCACCTCGACGTCCTCGACAATGTCGCCTTCAGTCTCAAGATGAAGGGGGTTTCCAGGGACCGACGACGTGAGAAGGCGCTGGATCTTCTCGCCCTTGTCCAGATGGAAGACTACGCGGGCCGCCGACCGGCCCAGCTCTCCGGTGGCCAGCAACAGCGTGTGGCCCTTGCCCGGGCGCTGATCACGGATCCCGAAGCCCTGCTTCTCGACGAGCCGCTGTCGGCACTCGACCCGTTCCTGAAGATCAGGATGCGGGCGGAGCTCAAGAAGCTCCAGACGTCCCTCGGCATCACCTTCGTCCATGTCACCCACAGCCAGGAAGAAGCGATGGCGTTGGCCGACATGATCGTGGTGATGAATGACGGCCGTATCGAACAGGCAGCCTCCCCGCGAACCGTGTTCGAGCGGCCAGCCACGGCTTTCGTTGCGCGCTTCATGGGGGATCACAACGTCATCTCGGGCCGGGTAGTGGCCGGGGCCAGCGACGGTTCGCTCTCGGTGCAGGTCGGGAACGGCGGCACGTTCACCGCCACGGGCGGCAAGCTCCGGCCGGGCGAGGAGGTCGATATCGCCATTCGAACGGACCGCGTGCGGATCGTCGAAAGCCCCGATCCCGATCTCGGCTTCAAAGGCACTGTCGGCAATGTCGAGTACCGGGGGTCTTCCGTCAGATTGTCGGTCAACGGCGCCGGGATCGGGGACTTCTCGGCGATCATCGACGACGCCGCCTACTTCACCAACCCGCTTTCGGTTGGCGATGCCGTGCCTCTGGCATGGAAAGCCGAGGACGCCATCGTCCTCGGCCGGCTTGCTTCATGAACCATCCACATCAATAAGACAGGGGAACACGTCATGACAAAACCGACAGGAACCGGTGCCGGCATTTCACGCCGCACGCTCTTGAAGAGCGGCGCGGCCACGGCGGGCCTTGCCGCCGGCGCGGGCGCTATCACCGGCTTTCCCACCATCTGGGCACAGAATCCGATCACCCTGCGCCAGTTCGGCACGGGCGTTTCGAACCTCAATGCCATCGCCCAGAAGTGCAAGGAAGACCTCGGTATCACCCTGGAGATGACGGCAACCGACTCCGATGCCGCGGCCCAGCGCGCGGTGACGCAGCCCGATTCCTACGACATTGCCGATATCGAGTACTGGATCGCCAAGAAGGTCTATCCGGCCGGCGTGATGCAGCCGATGCAAACCGGCCGGCTGAAGTACTACGACAAGATCGTCCCGCTCTTCATCAACGGCAAGCTGACCCCGGACAGCGTCGTCGCCCAGGGTACGGCGCCGCATACGGTCGGTTTCGTCGAATCGCAGGAGGCCACGAGCTTCGCCAGCGAGCCGACCGAATGGATGACGATGGTGCCGACGATCTACAACGCCGACACGCTGGGCATTCGCCCGGACCTGGTCGGCCGAGAGATCTCCAGTTGGGCCGATATCATGGACCCCGCCTTCAAGGGCAAGGCATCCATCCTCAACATCCCGTCGATCGGCATCATGGACGCCGCCATGATCATGGAGGCGATGGGCGAGGTGACGTATGCCGACAAGGGGAACATGACCAAGGAGGAGATCGACAAGACGATCGACTTCCTTATCAAGGCCAAACGGGACGGTCAGTTCCGGGCATTCTGGAAGAGCTTCGACGAAAGCGTCAACCTGATGGCCTCCGGCGAGGTCATCATCCAGTCGATGTGGTCGCCGGCCGTCGCCGCCGTGCGCGCGCGGGGCATCCCTTGCGTCTACCAGCCCCTCAAGGAGGGCTATCGCTCGTGGGGCGGGGGTATCGGCCTGGCCAGGCACCTGTCGGGCGCGAAGCTCGACGCGGCCTATGAGTATATCGACTGGTACCTGTCCGGCTGGGTAGGCGCCTATCTCAACCGCCAGGGCTACTATTCCGCCGCCATGGAAACGGCGAAGGAATACATGTCCGGGGACGAGTGGGGCTTCTGGGTCGAGGGCAAGCCGGCCCAGGGCGACATCCTGTCGCCGGACGGCTCGGTCATGGAAAAGGCGGGTGCGGTGCGCGACGGCGGCTCGTTCGAGGAACGCATGGGCAAGGTCGCCTGCTGGAACTCGGTGATGGACGAGGATCGCTACATGGTTCGCCGCTGGAACGAATTCATCGCCGCCTGATATGGAAGCCGCCCCATTCCCGAGGGAACGGGGCGGCGTTTCCGCAGTCTCATCCACGATCCAGCGAGGCCTTCGATGACCGCCACCGCCCAAGACGGGGCCACCATCACCACAACCGGGCGCCGTACGTCGCCGGCAAGGGCCGCGCTCGATCTCGTCACCGGACTGTCGGCCTACATGCAGGCCGCCCCCTTGGCCTTCATCCTCGGCGCTTTCCTGCTGGCACCGGTGCTGATGATCACCGCGGTGAGCTTCTGGGACTACGATTTCGCCCGCCTTTATCCGGACTTCGTCCTGACCAACTACGCCGAGACGCTGGGGTCCAGGGTAACGTGGCGAACCTATTTCAACACGCTGCGCTATGCCGCCATCGTCTGGGCGCTGACCCTCTTCATCGGCTTCTGGGTCGCCTATTTCCTCGCCTTCCACATCCGCACCACAACGATGCAGATGGTGCTCTTCCTTGTCTGCACGGTGCCATTCCTGACCTCCAACATCATCCGGATGATCTCCTGGATACCGGTCCTCGGCCGCAACGGTCTGGTCAACTCGGCGCTGATCGATGCGGGACTGATACCCGCTCCGATCGAATGGCTGCTCTATTCCGATTTCGCCGTGGTGCTGGCGATGGTGCATCTCTACACGCTGTTCATGGTGACGCCGATCTTCAACACGCTGATGCGGATCGACCGGTCCCTGATCGAAGCCGCGCGGGACGCCGGCGCCAATGGCCGACAGGTTCTGTGGAATGTCATCCTGCCCCTGGCGAAACCGGGCATGGCAATCGGCACCATCTTCGTCGTCACCCTGGTGATGGCCGACTTCATCACCGTGCAGGTCATGTCCGGCGGCCAGAGCGCCTCGGTCGCCCTGATGATGCGCAACCAGATGTCCCTGCTGCAATATCCGGCCGCGGCGGCGAACGCGGTGGTGCTGCTCGTTCTCGTTCTCCTGATGGTGGCGGGCATCCTGCGCATCGTCGACATCCGCAAGGAGCTTTGACATGAACGGTGAAAGGCGGACTGCCGAGTTCTGGTTCCTGGCGCTGTTCTTCGCGCTGTTCGTGCTGTTTCTCTACGGCCCGCTCTCGGCCATCCTGATCCTCTCGTTCCAGGGTCCCGGCGGCGGTTTGACGTTCCCGCTCGACGGCGTGTCGCTGCACTGGTTCCACAACCTGACGCAACAGCAAGCGGTCGGGGACTTCGGCAGTTCCTTCCGCCGCTCGTTCCTGCTCGGCATCATGGTGATGCTGGTGACCGTCGTTGTCTCGCTGCTCGCCGGGCTGGCCTTCCGCCGCAAGTTTGTCGGCGCGACGCCGCTGTTCTATCTTTCGATCGCCAGCCTGGTGGTTCCCTCGATCATCATTTCGCTCGGGATTGGCGTCATGTTTCAGCAGCTCGGCCTGCGGCCATCCTGGTACACGTCCGCCTTCGGCGCACATCTGACCTGGACATTGCCCTTCGGCGTGCTGATCATGTTCGCGGTGTTCAACCGGTTCTCCCCGTCCTACGAGGAGGCGGCGAGAGATCTTGGAGCGACGTCCTGGCAAACATTCCGTCATGTGGTTCTGCCGATGATCGCCCCGATGCTGATCGGTGTCGGCCTGTTCGGCTTCACGCTCTCCTACGACGAGTTCGCCCGCACACTGATGACGGCCGGCACCTACAACACGCTGCCTCTCGAGATCTACGGCATGACGACGAACGTCACCACTCCCGTGCTTTACGCGCTGGGAACCGTGACCACGCTGTTCTCGTTTCTCGTGATCCTGCTCACCCTGGGCGCTATTGTCTGGATCGGCCGTCGCCGGCTGCGCGGACAGGACACGGCGTGAGAATGCGCGTTCTCGTCGTCAATCCCAACACCACCGCCTCGATGACGGAGACGATTGCCCGCGCCGCGCGGGCCGCCGCAGCTCCCGACACGGCCATCGAGGCTGTCACCTCGACAATGGGGCCGGCCTCCATCGAGGGATACTACGATGAAGCGCTGGCAATCCCGGGCCTGCTTGCCGAGATCCGGCAGGGCGAAGCGAACGGCGCGGACGCCGCCGTGATCGGCTGTTTCGACGATACCGGCCTCGACGCCGCCCGCGCCCAGGCGGGCATTCCGGTCATTGGCCCCTGCGAGGCGGCGCTGGCACTTGCCTCCTTCGTCGCCCAGCGGTTCTGCGTGGTGACGCTGTCGGAGCGCTCACGCGTGCCGCTTGAAGATCTGGTGCGTCGCTATGGCATGGGTTCGCGCGCATGCGTTCGTGCCGTCGGTGTTCCGGTGCTGTCCCTCGAGGAGCCCGGATCAGGCGCCGGCGCCAGGCTGCGCGAGGAAATCGCGCGCGCGCTCAAGGCCGACCGGGCGGAGGCCATCATCCTTGGATGCGCCGGCCTGGCCGACCTTGCGGCCCGGCTCCAGTCCGAGTTTGGAGTGCCCGTCATCGACGGCGTAGGCGCAGCCGTCAAGCAGGCCGAGGCGCTCGTTTCCCTCGGCCTTTCCACCAGCAAGAGGGGCGCCTACGCCCTGCCCGCCAGCAAGGCCTATTCCGGTCTTCTGGCCGGCTTCGCCCCCAGGACGCAGGTTCCCGCGTGATGACGAATGCCCGGATCCGGACACTCGCACCCTCCGAGGTCGAGACACTCATCGACTGGGCCGCGGCCGAAGGCTGGAACCCCGGAGAGCAGGATGCGACCGCTCTTCGGCCGGCAGACCCTGACGGGTTCCTGGGAGCCTTCGTCGACGGCGAGATGGTTGCCGGCATCTCGGCGATCTCCTACGGAACCGCATTCGGCTTCATCGGCCTCTACATCTGCCGCCCGGACATGCGCGGCAAGGGCTTCGGCAAGACTGTCTGGGATGCGGGCATGACCCGGCTCGCGGGAAGAACCCTGGGTCTCGACGGCGTGCCCGAGCAGCAGGCCAACTACCGTGCCATGGGGTTCGTGCCCGCCTACCGGACGTTCCGCTACAGCGGAACCATCGCGGCGCCGGCGAGCGGATCCGCGAATGTTCAACCGGTCTCTCCCGGCATGCTGCCGATGCTGGAAGATTTTGATCGCGCGTTCTTTCCCGCTCCGAGAGCGGCCTTCCTGCAAGGGTGGCTTTCAGCGCCTCACATCGCACTGGTCTGCATGGAGGGAGAAACGGTGCTTGGCTACGGCGTTGCTCGCCGATGCCGCGAAGGCGCGAAGATCGGCCCGCTCTTCGCAGCCGAGCAGGCGACGGCCGGGATGTTGCTGTCGGAGCTGTCCCTCAGGTGCGATTGCGAAATCCATATCGACGTGCCGGAGACCAGCGGCAGCTTCGCCGACACGCTCTTGCGACAGGGCATGTCGAAGGGCTTCGAGACCATGCGCATGTATCGCGGCCCGACGCCCGCACTTCGCAGCGACGGGATCTTCGGCATCACCACGCTGGAGCTTGGCTGAAACGGTTTCCGGCGTTCCGCCCTTCCCTTCGTTTGCTCTGCCCGTGCCCGCGTTCCGGAAACGCAAACGGGATCCCGTGTTTCGGGATCCCGCTGCTGAATGCGGCATGCGCATTCCGTCCGCATCGACTACGCGGCCGGCGCGGCTGCCCGTTTTCGCCCGTCGAGCTTCTTGAACAGGAAGAAGTAGAGCTTGATATACTGCCCCACCAGGATCGCGTTGATGATCGTGCCTTCGCGAATGAAGTGGACATCCCCGAGAAAGCTGAGGCCGACCAGCACCGACGTTATCAGCAGCGCGCAGTCGAAGCCGGTTTTCACGTTGCCCCACTTCCAGCCCGTGCGTTCGAAGACCGTATTCACGAACAGGTCGGTCGGCATCAGGATGAGATTGGCGCGGATCATCAGGAACAGCCCGAAGGCCAGAGCCGCGTCGGCGAAGACGAGCAACGCCACCCTGGCGTAATATTCGTCCGGCTTCACGAACTCCGTCAGGAACAGGTTCAGGTCCAGGAATATTCCCAGCACCGCCGCCGGTACCAGCCCCAGAAAACTGATCATCTTGAATTTCCTGGGCAGCACCAGATAGGCCAGGAACAACATGATCAGATCGAAGATGAAGCTGTAGGCGCCCTGGCTGAGAGGGGTGTAGATCAGCGTCATCGTCCTGGTCAGGCTGCTTTGCGGCGAGACGCCGATTCCCGCCCGGATGGCCAGGCTGATGCCCAGGGTGAGCACATAGATACCCAGGATATAGACGATCCAGCGCCGTATCAGGCTGCCTGTGTCGACGATCTCCGCTTTTGCCGAATGATTGGCCATTTGTCCTCCCGAACCGTTTTTTTGCACGTGGCCGCCGCCGTCGCGGCGTCTCCTGCTCCACGCTCTCTTGAAGTTGTCTTGCGCGGACATCGAGGTTCCGTCCCCGACCTGTCCGCAGTCCTCCCCGTCGACGGACGCCAGGCGTCCGTCGACACGTCCCGCATCCCCGCAGGCGTCAGGCCATGAACCGGAACCGGTGCAGCGAGATGAAAAGGCTCAGCAGCTTGTTGACGACAGGCTCGCCTTCGTTGCTGTTGCCCAACTCCTCCAGGGCCGCATCGATGGCTGTTGCGCTGGACGTCAACTCCTCCACGGACATGTTTGCCATGACCCCGTGGATTTCGAGCGGCATCACGGCCTTGTCGACCTTGTCGTCCGTCACGATGCAGGCACCGGAATAGGCGTCCACCTGCCTGATGCAGTGGCACATTTCCTCGCTGTCCCGCCCAACGACGACGAAATAGGGCTTCGGTGCCGGCCAGAAGGTGGCGACCGCTCCGCGATCCAGGTTAACTCCCTTGAACAACCCGTTCACGACGTGCCGCTTGCCGTCGGGATATCTCTGCACCACCGAGAGGCGGGCATGGGTGTTGCCCTCGACTTCCGGAACGACCTTCCCGTCCCTGAAAGGCACCCAGACTTCCCGGTAGAACTGGTCATGGCCCCGGCCATAGACGTCGAACAGATAGACCTTGGCCTTCGTCCCGTCCTCGGACACCTCGATCGGCACGATGTCCAGCATCTGCGGTGTCAGATCGCCGGCGCCGGCAACGCCCTTGGTGCACATGCCGGAATAGTCGATGTCGGCGTTCCGCAGAAGCTTGCCATCCCTGGCAATCAGTTCGCCGTCCTTGAAGACATAGAGCGGATTGATCCGCGACAGGCTGTCGGTCAGGACGATGTCCGCGAAACGGCCAGGCGTCAGGGAACCGATCCGGTCTTCCATGTGGAACGAGCGGGCGGTGTTGTAGGTCGCCATCTTGATGGCCTTGATCGGATTGATGCCCATCTCCGCGCAGAGCGAGATGATCCAGTCCATATGGCCCATCGTCCGCAGGCGCTCGATGGATATGTTGTCCGTGCAAAGCATGAAATTGTCGGTCGGGAACTTGCGGTCGACGATCGCCCGCAGCAGCCTCTTGATGACCTCGCTGCTGCCCACGCCGAACTTGATATGCGTCGGGAACCCGTAGCGGATGCTCTTTTCGATGTCGTCCTCGTTCCACACATCGTGGTTGTTGGAGACACCGATCGCCGGCAGATAGTTCAGCATCATGTCGGAAAGGGCCGTTACGCCCCAATGCCCGTTCATGAAACCGCCCCGTTCGCGAACCCAGGCGGCCTTGCGGAAGTCGTCGTCGTTTCCGGAGCTGTAGGTAAAGTGCTCGAATTCGCCCAGACCGATAACGGGCTCCATGTCGAGAACCGCCCGGGTCACCGCCGCCGGCGTCTTCTTCCCCGGCGCGAAGGCGAAGAGCCTGTAGGGCAACTTGTGATGATCGCGGAACAGGTCTCTGGCAACGTCGGCGCCGTCATCGCCCGCCGCGCTGAGCAGGTCCAGGCACTCCGCATAGATCGTGGTGGTTCCGCAGGGCACCATCGCCTCGGCGAGTGCCGTCGGATTGGCCAGCTGGGACTCGAAGTGCAAATGCGCATCGATCAGTCCGGGGATCGCATAGAGCCCCTTGCCGTCGAACGTCTCCTTCACGCGGGTGATCGCCTCATCCGGGTTCAGAGCCACAATTCTCTTGTCGTAGACCAGGATGGAGCCCTGGTAGACGGTCTCTCCATGCACATCGAGAATGTTGAGGTTCCTGATGAGCAGATCCGCCTCCTTGTTCCCGTTCAGAATGTCGAATATCGCACGAACCTTGTCGTAGTGACCGGTTGCAGCTTGGTTCACGGCTTCCCTCCCTTTGCAGCCCGATGACGTTGCGTGTTCCGGAGAGCAGAAGAAGGGATTGAAGCGCTTCAGAAAAGCAGTATTTTCCGTCCGAATTGCTCTCGTTTCGAGAGCACTAGAGGAGGAAACCGGCCATGCTGCACTCTCGCGTGTTACGCTATGTCGACGAAGTCGCGCGCTGCGGGTCCATTCGCGGGGCGGGCGAACGTCTCAACATTGCATCCTCGGCAATCAACAAGCATGTGCTGCAGTTGGAAGAAGCCATCGGCGAGCCGCTGTTCGAGCGACTGCCCAGGGGACTGCGCCTGACGCCGGCGGGCGAGATTCTCCTCGCCCATATTCGCAGGACCATGAAGGAGTACAGTCAGGTCGAAGCGGAAATCCGCGACCTGAAAACGCTTCAGGGCGGCGAGGTGATCATCGCCACGATGAACGGGCTTGCCGGCGGCATCGTGCCGAAGGCCGCGGCGAACTTCTGCGCCCGCCATCCGCATATCAAGATATCGATCCGGGTCATGTTCATCCGCGACATCCTGCAATCGGTCATGGACGGGGAGGCCGATCTGGGGCTCGCCTTCAATCTGCCGCCGTCGCCCCAGCTGGAGGAACTTGCGAGGCTGGACACCCGGCTTGGCGCCGTGGTTTCTCCCGACCACCCGCTGACCGGCACGGGCTCCCTGTCGCTTGCCCATTGCCAGCCCTATCCGCTGATCTTTGCCGACAGGTCGATGCTCATCCACGGCATTGTCGCGGATGCGTTCGCAAGCGCCGGCCTCGATGTCGAGCCGACTTTCCTGACCAACTCCATCGAGACCATGAAATGTCTTGCCGCCTCCGGGGACGGCGTCGCCTTCCTCAGCAGGTTCGACATGGCGGAGGAACACCGCAACGGCGTCCTTCGCTACCTGCGGATCGGCGATCGCACGATGGGGAAGAACATCCTTTCGCTCGTCCAGCGGGGAAAACGCAGTCTCGGCCTGGCAACGTCCATGGTGGCGGAGGAGATCATGCGGGAACTCCGATCAACGGCCGACTGACTAGCCTGCCGCGGGGAGACCCACAGGGGAAAGTCCAGGGCGGCAGCATGGATGTCCCGGCAAGGTCGGACATCATCGAGCCAGAAAAACCGCCAACTCAATGAGTTGGGGGTTCTACGTTGGTTGCGGGGGCCTGCACACATCTTAACTTGCGACCATTGCTGCCGGTCGATGATCTCCTAAAAACTCCTCTTACCGGCGACCACAGCGGCCTAGTTCGTGCCGTGGCGTAGCTCCTGTTCCTCAAGGTGCTGGCCGACTTATCTGTTCGACAGCCCGTTGTCCCAAAACCTCTGACAACGGACAGTAGTGACGTGGATTCGAGTGTGCGATCAAAGCATGATGGCTCTTCTCGAGGAAACTACCAGAACCGCTGCAACCACCGCCGTGATACCAACGCAAATTGCCGCTTCGCTTGGCGTATCCGCAATCGAGGCCAGGAAGCTCGTGACGCTTAAGAGCGAGAAGCCACCGCGCTCGAGCAGGCTCAGGGGCCGGCGCCAGTATCCGATCAGCGCAATTTGCATCGCGCTGAGGCAGACACCCAAGGCAACGGTCGTCAGCACGACGACGTGGATCCGGTCATCCAGCAGTCCGCCGAAGGCGAAGACGAAGGGCAGCAGGTAAAGCGCCTTGGCGATCTTCACGCTCAGCCAGCCGGTCTGCATTGGCGGCGCTCCGGCAATCCGGGCACCGACCATCGCGGTCATGCAGATCGGCGGGGTGATCGTCGAATCCTGCGCGAACCAGAAGATGATCAGATGCGCCGCCAGAAGCGATATGCCCAGATCCTGCAAGAAGGGTGCGCCAAGCGCGGCAATGATGACATAGGAGGCCGTTACCGGCAGCCCCATGCCGACGAAGTAGCTGATAAGCCCCAGCAGGATGATCGCGAACACCGCCGAACCGCCGGAGAAAGTCAGCAGGATCGACGTGACCTTGGTCAACAGACCGGTCTGTACCACCACGCCATAGATCAGGGCTGCGCTGGCCAGTAGCGCCGAGATGTTCAGCGCCGTCCGCGCCCCCGCTTCCAGCAGTGCAATCGTCTTGTGGAAATCCAGGCGCGTGGACCGGCGCATCATCGCGACAAGAAAGGTGCCGATGACGCAGGCCGCGGCGGCGAAGTATGGCGTATATCCAAGCAGCAGCAGGCCAATCAGGATCAGGATCGAACCCAGGATGTGCCAACCGCTGGCAAACACCGATACCAGGGTCGGAAGCTGTTCGCGCGGCAGGCCCTTCAGGTCCCGCTTGGCGGCGATGGTGTCGGTAAACACATAGAGGGTCAGGTAGTACAGGATGGCCGGAGCAACCGAATACAGAAGGATCGTCGTCAGCGGCAACCCAGTCAGGTTGGCCATGATGAAGGCTCCGGCCCCCATGAGCGGCGGCGCCAGCGCGCCGCCCACCGAGGCCACCACCTCGATGGCGGCGGCCTCGACCGGCTTGTAGCCGGTGCGCTTCATCAGCGGGATCGTCATCACACCGGTGGTGGCGACGTTGGAAATTGAAGAGCCCGAAAGCATCCCCATCAATCCGGACGAGATCACCGCCACCTTCGCGGGTCCGCCGCGTCGGTGTCCGGCTACCGAGAGAGCCAGGTTGGTGAAAATCACGTCACCACCGGTGGCCCTGAGCAATACCCCGAACAGGAGGAATGCAAAGAGGAACGTGGCCATGATCCCGGTGATGAAATTGAACAGCCCGCTGGTGTCCATGTAGAGCGTTTCGATCAACTCATCGAGCTTGATGCCGCGATGCTGGAACAGCCCTGGCCAATAGGGTCCGGTAACGGCGTAGACGACGAAGACAAGGTTCAATCCCACGATCACGCCGCCAACCGTGCGACGCGTCGCCTCGAAAGTCACGATCAGCGCGATGACACCCAAGACGATATCGTAGTTCGGTATCGGATCGAAACCCACGTAACGGTCAAGCCAACGTTCCTGCGAGATGACGGCCCACCCGAATGCGATCACCGCAAGCGCGGCGAGCCCCCAGTCGAGCATCGAGGGTCCATCCTTCCGGCTGCGGTGAAGCGCCGGGTAGAGCAGCAAGCTGAGCGGAACCGCGAAGGCGAGGTAAAGGCCCCGGCTGGCAATCTCGCCAATCGTCGTGCGAAAGGCGAAGAATAGCGTGAAGATGGTCAGGGCAGCGCAGGCGACCCGGATGACATGCCGGGTCAGACCGTGCGTTCGGCGCTGTTCAGCGGGGAAGATCGAGGCCTCGAACTCGGCCTGCGACAGGGCGGGAATATCGAGAGGCGTTTCACCCACGGGAGCATCAACTGCCGTTGTATCCGTCATCATGATCTCTGTGCCGGTGGTATTGCCGTTGTTATTGGATCGCCCCGGGACAAGATCCCGGGGCGGTGGCCTCAAGTCAGGCCGGCTTCATTTGATCCAGCCGACTTCGCGGTAATACTTCTCTGCACCCGGATGCAGGGGGATCGGCGCGCCGATGGCCATGTCCTTCGGCTCCCAGTTGGCAAACCCGCTGTAGGCCGACACCAGGCGCGACTTGTTCTCCGCCATGCGCTTGACCATTTCATAGACCATGTCGTCGTCCATCGACGCGTTGGTGATTACCAGCGTCGACAGGTCGAGCGACGGCACCACTTCGGTCTGGCCGGCATAGGTGTTGGCCGGGATGTCATAGGCCACATAACCCCAGTTTTTGATCATTTTCTGGCGGATGTCCTCGGGAACGGCGTAGAGACGCGAACTGCGTGTCGCCAGCGCCTGCTGGAAGTCGCTCGCCCCGGTGCCGACCGTATTCGTGTAGACGTCGATCTGCCGGTTCAGGAATGCATCCAGAAGGCCTTCCTGCGCGCCTTCCATGACAAAACCGCCGTTGCGCTCGACCGCCGCAAAATCCGCGCCATTTTCCATCAGGATCTTCTCGATGCCGAACAGATTGGATGATCCTTTCGCCCCGACGCCGATTCGCAGTTTCCCGCCGTCCTTGATGTCGGAAAACACGGTATCGGGCACATCACCGGCCAAGACGATCTGGACGGTGTTTGGCACCACGCTGGCGACAACGCGCAGATCCTTCAGACCGTCACGGTTGAGCACCGGGTTGTTTCCTTCGTACACCGCGAGAAGGAAGGGACCGTAGGAAAGCCCGAAGTCCACTTGCCCCGAACCGACAGCCAGTGCGTTGCCGATGGCACCCTTGCCTGGCAGCGTGCTGACCGGCTGGCCTTCATAGGCTTTATTGACCATGTCGGAAATCGCGGTGGCCGTCGGGTACCAGGTGCCCGTCGGACCGCCTGAAATAAAGGATGCAACCGCATGCGTCTTGTCTTGCGCCAGGGCCGGAGCGGTCGTGGCCAATCCGACGACAGCTATGGCTGCAAGAAGATGTGTGATCTGTTTCAACGGCTTCTCCTGTCGTTAAGTGATTGCGTTTTCGATCTTTTCCAACTTGCAGCTACAGCGCACGCCGTTCTGACAACATTAATATACGAGACGTAGTTTTGCATATCAAACGAAAAGTGCTCTGCTTCGGCACTTCTGCGATTGGTGGAACTTGCCCGTCGCAGCGATTGCGCCTCGCCAGCATGCCCCGATGCCCGAAGGGTCGCTGCGCGGTTCGGGCGCAGGCCGGGCAAGGTCAAAACCGCCCGCAGTCGACCTTCATCTTGTCGCCGGTGATCGCCGATGACAGGTCGGAGGCATAGTAGAGCGCGGCGCGGCCGACCTCTTCAGGGGCAACCCACCGTTTCAGCGCGGCAACGTCGGTGTAGTTCTCGCGCTCGATCTCCTCGACCGGGCGTCCCTCCGCTTCGGATCGCCGTTTCAGGATCCGATCCATGTTCTCGCCAGAGACCGCACCTGGCATCAACGCATTGACCCGAACCCCGACGCTCCCAAGCTCGCGGGCCATGGTCTCGGTGATGCCAATGAGGGCGAACTTCGAAGCGACATAGGCCGAGCGCATCGGATAGCCTTCGATGCCCATGAGCGACGACATGTTGATGATCGACCCCGAACGCTGCGCGCTCATGATCCGGGCCGCTTCCTGGAGACAGTACATCGCACCGACCAGGTTGATGTTCAGACAATTTATCCAGTCCGCCATCTCGACCTCGGCGACCGGCGCGATCGGGCCGGGACCGCCAGCGTTGTTCAGCAGAACATCGACCCGCCCGGTAATTGCGAGCGCCCCGGCGAACATGCTCCTGACCTGCGCTTGATCCGCAACATCGCAGGCGATCGCATGACCGCCGATCGCGTCGGCGACCCGTTTGATCGGCTCGATCCGGCGCCCGGTGACGACGACCTTGGCGCCCGCCGCGGCAAAGACCCGGGCGGTGGCTTCGCCGATCCCGCTGCCGCCGCCGGTGATGACGGCAAGCTTTCCGTCCAAGCGGCAAAGGTCGTTGAAACCAGCGCTCATGTCGCGTCCTTTTCGAAATCTCGCCCCGGATCGAACAAAGGCATTTCAGGGCTGTGCCCCAGGATGAAATCACCCATCAGCCGGCCGATATAGGGGCCGATGGTATAGCCGCCGCGCACGCAGCCCAGCACGAATGCGTCCGGCACGCCGGGAAGCTCTCCGGCAAGCGGGTAGAAGTCGGGCACGTTGGCTTCAAAGCCGGTCCAGCTGCGGAGAACCCGCGCCTGCCCCAGCTCCGGCAGGGCGAATTGAGCCAGCGACAGGTTCGGAATGAGACTGTCGGCGATGACTTCGCCCCTGCCTTCCTGCGGCGTGCCGCGCCCCTGCCAGCCACCGCCGATCAGGATGGTACCGTTGCCTTTCTGCTTCATGGTCAGCAAACCGGTCGCGTGACCGATGACCGTCGTTAACAGCGGCGGCATCCGTTCCGTCACCGAAACCGTGTTGATCCGGGCATCGACTGGCAGATCGACGCCAAGCATCGCGGCCACCGGTTTCAGCCAGGCGCCCGCCGCGAGCAGGATCCGCCTGGCCTTTATTGGCGGGCCACCGGTGTGCAGCACGAAGCCCTGCGTATCGCGGGTGATGGACGTCACCGCGCAGCGCTCGCGATATGGCACCGAGGCCTCGCGCAGGCGTCCGCGATAATACTGGCCGGTCAGCGAGGAGTTCGCATAGCCGTCCTCGCGGCAATAGCTCGCCGCCAGCACGCGGCGGGTCAGGTTCGGTTCTGCGGTCAGGATCTGGTTGTTCGTCACGAACTCAATCGGCGCGCCGGCTTCGGCCTTGAGCGTCTGGCGTTCCACCAGCAGCTCTGCCTCGCGCTCGGTGAAGGCGAGCGTATAGCCACCGGTGCGGCGAAAGCCGACCGCATCCCCCATGCGCGCCCACTCCTCATGGCCCTTCAGCGCATAAGGCATCAGCCTGACCCGCTTGATCTGCAACGAGAGCGTGCCCGCGTTGACGCCGGAGGCCCCCTGCCCCAGGTCGCCACGGTCGAGCACGATCGGCGCCATCCCGCCTGAGGCCAGGCGCAGGGCTGCGGCGCAACCCATGATGCCGCCGCCGATTACCGCGATGTCGTGGTTCTCGTTCATAGCGGTGCCGGTTTCGGCATGGGCAAATCGCCATAGTCGAAGTCGCCCGCCAGAGCGGACACCGGAACCGGGCGTATCGGCGGCCGCGGCGTTGGTGGTGAGATCTCGGACAAAGCCCGGTTTTCATGCAACGCGATAAGCCTGGCCACAGATGACTGGCAGTATTTGCCGCCACAAGGCCCCATGCCCGCACGCTGTCCGGACTTGACCGCATTGCTGCTGACCGCACCCGACTCGATCTCGGCCTCGATGGCACGCCGGGTGAGGCTTTCACAGCGGCACACGACCGTGTCGGGCGTGGCCAGGCCGATCGTGTCCGCACGCAGCGCCGACAGGGCGGTCATCGCCTCGCCAAAACGCGACGCGCGGCGATAGGCCCTTTCCAGAGCCGGATCGGACGCGCTGGCCTGCCCGATATGGCGCAAGGCGGTCCGGGCGACGATCTGGCCGTGCAATTCGGCCGCGACCGCGCCTCTGATGCCACAACCGTCTCCCGCGAGGAACAGTCCTTCGCGAGCGGTGCTGCCGTCCAATTCGGCTTCGGAAACCCACCCGCCGAGCTCGGGTCGGTACCGGACCGCCACACCGGCCATCTGCGCCGCCTCGGTAGATGGGGCAAGACCGCCCCCGAGGCAGACGGAATCCGCCACGATCCCGATGTCACCCGGAAGCGGCGTGCCATCGGCCGCCAGGCGGCACAGGGTGACACCGGTGACCCGGTCGTCTCCGAAAACGGTTTTCACGGCATGGCCCCAGTAGATCGGCACGCCGGCCAGCATCAGGTCGGCGACCCAGCGCCCGCCGCGCCACAGCAAGTCGGGTCGCGCCACCATCGACGGCAGGCGTGCCAGCCAGTCGGCGCGGGTGTTGGGTGTAACAGCTGCCGCCACCGTTCCCCCCAGCCGGCGAATTTCGCTGGCCACGAAGAATACCAGCGGCCCGGTGCCCGCAACCACGCTTGCCCGGCCAGGCAGCCGGATCGACTGTTTGAACAGCGCGGTTGCACCGGCAAGTCCGATGACACCCGGAGTGGTCCACCCTTGAACCGGCTGCGCCTCCTCGCGCGCGCCCGTCGCCAGTATGACGGCACGGCTATGCAGGCGACCTGCGGCGCCATTGCGCAGGGTATGTATGACCCAATGCTCGCCCTGCCTTTCGATCTGCCAGACCCGCGTGTCGGTCATCTGCCTGACACCGCTTGCGGCGAGCCTCTCGCGCAGATTGTCGCCGGAACGGCTCTCGGGGGTCGCCGGGGCCGACAGGATGGATCTGTCCTTGGCCCGCCAGACCTGTCCGCCCGCCTGGCCCTGCTCGTCAATCAGCAAGGACCGACACTCCGCCTGGCCGACGACCAGAGCTGCGGTCGCACCGGCCGGGCCGGCGCCGACGATAGAAATGTCGACTATGTCCTGCATCGCACCGTCACCGCCGCGACTTGACAACAAGGCCGGGCGATACCGTGAGACGGCAGCTTTCAACACTCTGCCCATCCACGAAGACCACGCATTCCTGGCATAGGGCCATCATGCAGAACGCACCTCTCGGAGCACCGTCGCCCGGTGCGTTCCGCAGATGCAGAACTCCCGCCTGCATCAGCGCCGCAGCAAGGTTCTCGTCCGCGCACCCCATCAATGCGACCCCGTCGAAGGTAAAAGGCACCTTCTCCGAGCGTTGGATCCGGGCGGAGTGATCGGGAACGAGGCGGATCATCTGTAGCTGATCCCCAGCACGTCAAAGGTGCGCCGGATCTTGTCGAGATCCTGCCCGCTCAGCGGCAGGACCGGGTCGCGCGGCACGCCCGCCGGTTGGCCGATCAGGTTCAACGCCGCCTTGAAGGCCGCGGGCCACGTGCCTGTCCCCATTAGCGTCTCGTAAATGACCGTCAGCTGGTAGTGCGCCTTGCGATAGGTCTCGTCAGGCGCGGAAGTCCCGACTTTCTGCATCTGCGAGGGAAACAGATCGGTAAACTCGGGGCCGGTGGCGATGAAACCCTTCGCGCCCAGCGCAAAGGCCGGCAGGATATAGTGGCACGGGCCGGTCATCACCGACATCTTCCCGCCCAAACGTGCAAGCAGGTGTGTATGATAGAAGAAGTCGCGCTGGCTTTCCTTGATGCCGATGACGTTATGCGCGTTCACCAGCGTCTCGGTCTGGTCCACGGTCAGCGAGAAGCCCATCCGACGCGGCGAGTTGTACAGGACCAGTGGCAGCCCGGTCGCCGCCGAGATCTTGTCGAAGCGGGCCATCAGTTCCGCTTCCGAAGCCTTCAGGACATAGGTCTGCGGCATCGACAGAAGCACATCCGCCCCGTTCTCTTCGGCCGCCCGTACGTATCCCAGACAGGCTTCGATCGTAGGGGCCGAAATGCCCATCATTACCCCAACACGACCTCGGGACGTATCCTTGGCCAGACGCACGAGCCGACCACGTTCCGCGGCGGTCAGGGCCCAGCTCTCGCCGTTGTCGCCCGCGATGCAGATGCTGGTCGCCCCCCGTCCGATCAGGAACTCGAACAGCTCGACAAAGGCGTCCTCCATGATTTCGCCCTTCGCGGAAAAAGGCGTGGCGATTGCGGGGACATAGCCGTGCAGGTCATCTTTGTTCATTGAAGGGTTCCGTCAGTCGGGGATTGCTGCTGTGAAAACGGTGCCGGTCTGGGCATCGACGATGAAAAGGCGGGACGGTTCGCCTGGGCCGAAGGCGACCGAGGTGGTCCAGAGACCTTCGGGCAGGCGGATCTCTGCGACCGGATCTCCCAGGGCATCGAAGACATAGGCGCGCCCGGCCTGCGCCTGCGCGACGGCGAGCCAGCCGCGGGTGTTGGTGGCCAGACCGTCCGGCCCCAGACCGCCGGACAGTTGCAGGAAGACCCCGACCATCGGCTGGCCCATGGCGGGCAGGTGCGACGACAGCCGCCAGACCTGATTGGCGCGGGTGGCGGCGACATAGACCCAGGCACCGTCCGGCGACAGGCAGATACCGTTGGAATAGGGCACGCAATCGAGCACCAGCCGCAGTTTGCTGTCCGGCATCCGGCACCAGACCCTGCCCCGCTGGTCGCTCAGCGAGGTGCGGCCACTGTCAGTGAACCAGAGCCGGCCATCCGGCCCGTAGCACATGTCGGAAAGACCCAGGAAACCGCAAGATTCGGCCCCGGTCTCAAGAACCGTGAAGCCGCTTTCGTCCCTCAACTCGATCACCCCGTGGCGATAGTCCACGGCGATATGCCGCCCGTCGGGTGCAATTCGCATGGCATGTGGCTCACCGTCGATCCGGTGAACCATCGTCCATTCGCCGCCGGGCGTAATCCGGAACACCCGACCATAGGGCACATCGCAGAGCCAGAGGTTGCGCTCGGCATCGAAGAAGGCAGCCTCAAGGAAGGAATGCATCGGTTGCCCAGGGCGGGTCATCTTCGCCCAGGCGGAGGGTTCGCCCCGGTGTCGCAACTCGTCGGGAAGCCGGAAGGCTGGTTCGGCGATGAGGCGCGGCGTCATCGCACCACCCCTGCCGCGATCAGGGCGTCGATCTCGGAATCGGGCAATCCTGCCTCCAGCAACACCGCCCGGCTGTGCGCGCCCAGCTCGGGAGGCGCCATCGTGACTTCAGGTCCGCCCCGCGACATCGTGTAGCCTGCCACCGGCAGACGGACCGAAGGGTCATCCGGTGACTCAGTGAAATAGCCCCGCTCCGCCAGCTGGCGCGAAGCGACCGCCTCACCAAGCGTTACGATCCGTTCCGCCGGCACATCCGCGCTGTCGAGCATACCGACCCATTCCTCTGCACCCCGCTGCCGAAAGATCGCCTGAAGCGTGACCCGGATCGCGGCGGAATTGGCCCAGACATCGGGCCAATCCCTGATCTCATCGAGAATCGGCAGCGAATATCCGGCCTTGGCCAGGCAGCGACCGAGCTTGCGATACTGGGTCGGCCTGAATGCACCCAGCATCAGTGGTCCGGTGGCCGTCTCATAAGCCGCGATCCCGGCTTCTTCCCGCTTCGGAGCAGCTGGCGCCACCTGAAGGGCGGCCGCTTCGGGGGCCATCAGCGACATGGCCACCTCGAGCATCGACGCGCTGATATGACAGCCCTCGCCGGTCCGGTGGCGTTGCACGACTGCCGCAGCAATTGCGAAGGCGGCCGCATATCCGGCGGCGTAGTCGACAAACGACAGGCCGGGCTTTTGCCCCGCGCTTTGGGAGATGATCCCGGAGGCGGCCTGGATCGTGTTGTCATAGGCTCCCTTACGCGCCTTCGGCCCGGTTTCTCCGTATCCCGTCATCGAACAGTGGATCAACCGGGGATTGATCCCACGCAAAGTGTCGTAGCCGAGGTTCAGCGCGTCCAGTGTTCCCGTCCTATAATTCTCGATGAAGACATCCGCCGTATCCACGAGCTTCTGCAAGGCGGCCACTCCGCGCGGGTCCGCCAGGTCGAGCGCAAGCGACCGCTTGTTTGCGCCCTGCACCTGATAGGTCAACCCGATTGCGCGTGCGTTCAGCGCCGGCACCGGGCCGCGTCCGCGCGCGCAATCGGGCGTCCGCGCGTTTTCGACCTTGATGACGTCCGCGCCAAGCAAGGCGAACTGATAGCCGCAGAACGGAGCCGCGAGCACCTGCGACACCTCGATGATCCGCAGCCCCTCCAGGGCACCTGCCAAGTCAAACTCCTCAATTTTTCGGCTCTTGGAGAATTTTCCTTGAGCTCGCTGATTTCGTTTAATATACAAAACACATGTCCATATGCAAGACGGAATGAACATGTCCAGTGTGCTCCACCGCAACCTGAAATCAACCCTTCCCTCAGTTGTTGGTGGTGAAGGCAGTTACCTCGTGGACGACGCGGGGAATCGGTATCTGGATGCCTGTGGCGGTGCGGCAGTATCCTGCCTTGGCCATGACAATGCCAAAGTGATTGCCGCCCTGAAGCATCAGCTCGACCAGGTGTCCTTTGCCCATACGTCCTTTTTCACCAATGCACCGGCCGAGGAACTCGCAAAATTCCTGGTCGACCGCGCGCCGGAAGGCACTGGCGCCGGGCGTGTGATGTTCCTGGGCAGCGGCTCGGAAGCGATGGAAGCCGCCCTGAAACTCGCGCGGCAATACCACCTGGAACGCGGTCAGCCCGAGCGCGTCCGGATCATCGCGCGCTCACCCAGCTACCACGGAAACACCCTCGGCGCCCTCGCCACCGGCGGCCACGCCGGCCGGCGCGCACCGTTTCAGCCGCTGCTCATGGAGGTTGGCCACATCGAGGCTCCCTATGCCTATCGCCTGCGCGAGAGCGGCGAAGCCGAAGCGGATTACGCGCGCCGGATGGCCGACCTGCTGGAGGCGAAGATCCTCGAGCTCGGCCCCCGGAACGTCATGGCCTTCGTGGCCGAGCCGGTGGTGGGTGCCTCGCTGGGAACGCAGCCTGCGCCCGCCGGCTATTTCAAGCGGATCCGCGAAATCTGCGTCGCGCACGGCGTCCTGTTCATCGCCGACGAGGTGATGTGCGGCATGGGTCGCACCGGATCCCTGTTCGCGCTCGAACAGGAAGGCATCTGCGCCGACATCACCACGCTGGCCAAGGGCCTGGGCGCCGGCTACCAACCGATCGCCGCGGTCATGGCTGCCGAGAAGGTGATCGCCGCCATCGAAACCGGCAGCGGGACTTTGTGGAACGGGCACACCTACATGTCCCACGCAGTCGCAACGGCGGGAGCGCTGGCCGTCCAGCAGGTGATCGAAGACGATGGGCTGTTGGCCAGTGTCCGTGCCAGGGGCGAGCAGCTGCAACAGGCGCTCCATTTCCGTCTGGCCCAACACCCCAATGTCGGCGACATTCGCGGCCGGGGCCTGTTCTGGTCGATTGAAGCGGTCGCCGACCGCGACACCAAGGCCCCCTTCCCCGTCGAACGCTCCGTCGCGCAGAACATCCAGGCCGAGGCGTTCGCCCGCGGGGTAATGACCTACTCGGCGCAGGGCTGTGCTGATGGGCGGCTAGGCGACCACGTCCTGCTCGCGCCAGCCTATACATCAACGCCGGACGAGATTGAACACATCGCCGATACGCTCGCCGCAGCGGTTCATGTCGCACTGGACGGCCGAGCATGAGCAGGAAGACGATCCTTACCGCCGCGATCACCGGCAACCTGATGACACCCGAGATCAGCCCCTGCCTGCCAGTCACGCCGGAGCAGATTGCGCGTCAGGCGCTGGATGCGGCGGCGGCGGGGGCGACAATCGTACACTTGCACGTCCGCGATCCGGAAACGGCGAAAGGGTCGATGGACCTGGCGCTCTACCGCGAACTCGTCGACCGGATCCGCTCGGAGAACAGCGAAGTCCTGCTCAACCTGACGACGGGCGAAGGTGGTCGCTTCATCCCGTCGGACGATGATCCGAGGGTAGCTGCACCCGGCTCGACCCTTTGCGCGCCCGAGCGCCGGGTTGCCCATATCGAGGCCCTCCTTCCCGACATCTGCACGCTGGACTTCAACACCATGTGGTCCGGCCAAGCCAGCGTGATCAACAGCCCGCGCAACCTTGCCATAATGGCCGAGAGGATAATCTCCGCCGGCGTGAGACCGGAAATCGAGATCTTCGATTCCGGCGATCTGCACATGGTCAAGGATTTCGTGGCGCGCGGCGTTCTGACAGCGCCGCTTATGGTGCAGATGGTCCTGGGCGTCCGGTTCGGCGCCGTCGCCAACCCCGAGACGATGGCCTATCTCGTCGGCCAACTTCCAGCCGGCAGCGAATGGGCCGCCTTCGGAATCGGCCGGATGGCCTTTCCGATGCTGGCGCAGGCCTTTCTGCTGGGAGGGCACTGCCGTATCGGGATGGAGGACACGGCCTACATCGACCGCGGCGAGCATTGCCGGTCGAACGCCCAACTGGTGGAGAAGGCAATCAGGATCATACGCGACCTTGGCGGCGACATTGCCACTCCTGCCGAGGCCCGCGCGATTCTCGCGCTGGCCTGACGCATTCCTCAGTTGTCGCCCAGATACCCGAGCCCACGCGAGATCTGGAGCGCGGTCGCCCGCGTTTCGGCGATGTAAAGGCTATCCAACTGGTCGAAGTCGAACCCGCTGTCCGGCCCAGAGACATTGACGCAGGCGACTACCCGGCCGGTGTTATTGCGCACCGGTGCCGCGACGCTCGACCCGCCCGGCTCGTGAAAGCCGCGCGAGAAGACATAGCCCTGCTCCCGCACGCTGGCGACCTTGGCTTTCAGCTCGGTATAGGTCGTCGGCGTATGCTCGGTTGTTGGCACCATCTTTTGGCCGGCGCAGAAGGCCTTCAGCTCGGCATCGTCCAGCGCCGTCAACAGCACCCATCCAACCGGAATGACATAGGCCTTCACCCGCGTCCCCGTCACCATGTTCGAGACATAGCCGGTCCTGGCCTGGTGGCTGCCGAGGTACAGAACGTCCTGCCCTTCCAGCACGCTGAGATGTGCGCTGACGCCGGTTTTGTCCCGCAGGCTGGCCAGGTGCGGACGGGCGATCGTGGCGATCGGCTGCTGATTCAGATAGGCGAAGCCGAGGTTCAGGACCCTTGCGCCGAGAGTATAGGTGTCCTTCTGCTCGCTTTCCTTGAGAAATTCCATGTGGCGCAGCGTATAGACCAGGCGAAAGGCCGATGACCGGCTCAACCCCATCGCGCGACCGATGTCGCTGATCGACATCGCCTCCCCCGCCGCGCCGAGTAGCTCGAGCACTTTGAGACCCCGATGCAATCCGGGGACGAAGTAAACCTTGTGATTGGGGGAGTCAGTCATGTCAGCTCGATCAGGATGGCCTTTTCGGTGTTTTAGATGCAAAACGCCTTGCCCGCAATGGAGAGGGTGTCCGTTGTCAGAAGTTTTTGGGACAACGACCGAGCTGATTTAGGGGAGGTTCTGGTTTAGGGGAGGTTCTGGCCCATCAGGGTTTTCATATTAGGCGGCGGCTTTGCGGTGAAGCAAGCGTCTTTGCCTCATGGTTTCGTGTTTGATCCTTCACCTTTTCAGACACCTAGTGACCTGCTCCCCTGAATTGTCCCCACTGTGAGGTTAGCCGGCCCCTGGCGAAGGAGACAGGCGATGAAACGATCCACGTTTTCCGATGAGCAGATCACAGGCATTTTGAAAGAGCACCAGGCTGGCATGTCGGACGCTGATCTATGCCGCAAATACGGTGTCAGCGACGCTGACTTTTTATAAGTGGCGCTCGAAGTATGGCGGCATGGAGGTTTCGGAAGCCAGGCGGCTGAAGGCTCTCAAGGTAGAGAACGCGAAGCTGAAGAAGCTTCCGGCGGAGCCGATGACGGATGTCTCGACGCACCGCGAGATGCTCGGAAAAACTTCAGACGCCCGGTTCGAAGAGGAATGCCGTGAGCCAGGCTATCGAACACCAAGGCTACTCGCAACGACGCACCTGCGGGATGGTGGGCATTGATCCGCGTGTTTATCGCTACCAATCGGCGCGACCGGACGATGCGGAGTTGCGAAAGCGGCTGAAAGAACTGGCGTCACAACGCCGGTGGTCCGGTTATCGGCGCCTGCACATCCTGCTGAAGCGCGAGGGCGTTGAGGTGAACTGGAAGAAGCTCTACCGGCTCTATCGCGAGGAACGGCTTACCGTTCGCAAGCGTGGCGGCCGCAAGCGAGCCTCGACGGGCTCACCCTGAACGAATTTGCAACCCGCTCCGCAATGGACCAAGGCATGAACAGGGCTGACTTATAGACGCGGGCAAACCGGGGAGCAGGTCACCAGAAACAAAAAAACCGCCAACTCAATGAGTTGGCGGTTCTATCTTGGTTGCGGGGGCAGGATTTGAACCTGCGACCTTCAGGTTATGAGCCTGACGAGCTACCGGGCTGCTCCACCCCGCGTTAATCATGTTTGTTATTTTTGCAGAGTTTTTTTTTGCGCTTTGCGGGCCTGGCGGCGACCGACTCTCCCACGTCTTGAGACGCAGTACCATTGGCGCTGGGGCGTTTCACTTCCGAGTTCGGGATGGGATCGGGTGTTTGGGTCCCCGCAATGGCCACCAGGCCGGCAGAGCGCAAAAATTGTGAACTGGTCTTAGGCTGCTTTGGCAGCGCCTCATTTTGAGGCAATTGATTATGATGGGCATTGACTAATGAGAGTGATCAAGCCGATCGAGCTATTAGTACCGGTAAGCTTCATGCATTGCTGCACGTCCACACCCGGCCTATCAACGTGGTGGTCTTCCACGGCTCTCAAGGGAGAACTGGTTTTGAGGCCGGTTTCCCGCTTAGATGCTTTCAGCGGTTATCCGTTCCGTACATAGCTACCCTGCTATGCCGCTGGCGCGACAACAGGTCCACCAGAGGTACGTCCATCCCGGTCCTCTCGTACTAGGGACAGATCCTCTCAATTCTCCTACACCCACGGCAGATAGGGACCGAACTGTCTCGCGACGTTCTGAACCCAGCTCACGTACCACTTTAATCGGCGAACAGCCGAACCCTTGGGACCTGCTCCAGCCCCAGGATGTGATGAGCCGACATCGAGGTGCCAAACGATTCCGTCGATATGGACTCTTGGGAATCATCAGCCTGTTATCCCCGGCGTACCTTTTATCCGTTGAGCGATGGCCCTTCCACGAGGGACCACCGGATCACTATGACCGACTTTCGTCTCTGCTCGACTTGTCAGTCTCGCAGTCAGGCGGGCTTATGCCATTGCACTCGTCGAACGATTTCCGACCGTTCTGAGCCCACCATCGCGCGCCTCCGTTACCATTTGGGAGGCGACCGCCCCAGTCAAACTACCCGCCACACACTGTCCCGGACGTTGTTGCGCCGCGGTTAGACATCCATGACGACAAGGGTGGTATTTCAAGGGTGGCTCCACAAGAGCTGGCGCTCCTGCTTCGACGCCTACCACCTATCCTACACATGTCGTGACGAATGCCAGTGTGAAGCTGTAGTAAAGGTGCACGGGGTCTTTCCGTCTGACCGCAGGAACCCCGCATCTTCACGGGGAATTCAATTTCACTGAGTCTATGCTGGAGACAGCGGGGAAGTCG
>NZ_OZ255709.1:357500-912500 GCF_965276915.1 Stappia sp. | reverse complement strand
TCGGCTTTGTCGTCTTCTGGCCGCTGGGACTGGCAATGCTCGCCTATATCCTGTGGGGCGACCGGCTTCCCGGTCTTGCCCGCGAGGCGCGCGCGCAATGGGATGCAAATCCCGTTCGTCGCGGCTTCGAGACCGGCATGTCCCGCAACACCGGCAATGCGGCGTTTGACGACTACAGGAACCGCGAACTGGGACGGCTCGAGGAAGAGCGGGCCCGGCTCGACCGGATGCGGGCGGAGTTCGACGACTTCCTGAGCGAGCTGCGCCGGGCGCGGGACCAGGAGGAGTTCGACCGCTTCATGGCCAATCGAGGCCGCGGGCCGGTTGGTGACGAGACCTGAACCGGCGGGACGTTCCTTCAAGACATGAAAAAAGCCGCGAACCTCAGGGTTCGCGGCTTTTTCGTTTCATCGATGACCGGCAGTCGGATCAGTTCGGCTTCTGCTCGGCCGCCGCCTGCGCCTGGTCGGCGTTCTGGCGATAGAGCGCCGCAAAATCGATCGGGTCCAGCATCAAGGGCGGGAAGCCGCCATTGCGCGAGGCCTCGGCAAGGATGTTGCGGGCGAAGGGGAACAGCATGCGCGGGCACTCGATCAGCACGAACGGATGCAGGTGCTCCTGCGGCACGCCGAGAACGCGGAACAGGCCCGCATAGACCAGCTCGATGGCGAAGACCGCCATGGTCGAGGTCTTCGCGCTGGCATTGAGCGTCAGCACGACCTCGAACTGGTTCTCGCCCATCGGCTGGGCCGAGACATTGACATTAATGTCGAGCTTCGGCTGCTCCTGCGGCTGCAGCGAGCCGGGTGCATTCGGGTTTTCGAAGGACAGGTCCTTGATGTACTGGGCGATGATGCTCATGCCCGGCGCACCGCCGGCTTCGTTGCCCTGGCCAGCGGCCGCGTCGTTGGTATCGCTCATTCGTCGGTATCCTGTCTCGGCAGTGATGCAATGTCTGGCGCGGACAAGCCGGGCCGGCAAAATGCCCCGCTCCCCGCGCGGGATCGAAGGTTCCGCTAGCATGCCGGGACGGCGCAGCACAAGGCCTGATTGGCCGGAACCCGGCCGCGCGGCGACCCGTGCGCGCCGCTTCCAGGGCATTTGACGTTGCCGGTCCGGCGCGCCACAAGGTTCAGGAGCAGGCACTTGCCGCCCTGACAGGACCTTGAAGGACATGATGCCGGAAACAGACCCGCCCGAACTGGGTTCGCCGCACCGCCGGCTGAAACTCGACACGCTGGTGCGGCTGCGCTGGCTGGCGATCGCCGGCCAGACGGCGGCCCTGCTCTTCGTGCATTTCTATCTGGCCTATCCCCTGCCGCTGTCGCTCTGCGCGGCGCTGGTCGCCGCTTCCGCCTGGCTCAACATCTTCCTGAAGGTCCGCTCGCCGCAGTCGCAGCGGCTTTCGGAACGCTCCGCCACGCTGCAGCTCGGCTACGATCTTGCCCAGATGGGCGGGCTCCTCTACCTCACCGGCGGGCTGGGGAACCCTTTCGCGTTCCTGCTTCTGGCCCCGGTGATGGTGTCGGCCACCGGCCTTTCGGCGCGCAAGACGGTCTATCTGGGCCTGCTGGCCGCCGGCATCGCCACCGTGCTCGCCGTGTTCCACCTGCCGCTCCCCTGGCCGGACGACCAGACGTTCCGGCTCCCGCCCGTCTACGCGACGGGCGTGTGGATCGCGCTGGTCTGCTCGCTCGCCTTCATGGGCGCCTATGCCTTCCGGGTGGCGGAGGAGGCGCGGCAACTGTCCGATGCCCTGACGGCGAGCGAGCTGGTGTTGGCCCGCGAGCAGCACCTTCACGCCCTTGACGGACTGGCGGCCGCGGCCGCCCACGAACTGGGCACGCCGCTTGCCACTGTGTATCTGACAGCAAAGGAGCTGGTGCGCGATCTTGAGAGCGCCGCCGGAGAGTTGCCCGCCCCCGACGCGCTGCGCGAGGATCTCGCGCTGATCCTGTCGCAGGCGGAGCGTTGCCGCGACATCCTTTCGAAACTGTCCTCGCTGCCCGACGACCGCGACCGTCACTTCAAGGGCGAGAAACTGTCGCATCTGATCGAACAGGTGATCGAACCGGCGCGCGCGTTCGGAACGCGGATCGAGGTCGATGCCGGCGGCGAGGGAGCCGAGCCTCTGGTCTGGCGCAATCCGGCCATCCATTACGGGCTCGGCAATCTTCTGGAGAACGCCGTCGACTTCGCCGAAAGCCTGGTCACCATCACCGCCCGCTGGACCGCTGCGAGCGTGGTGATCGAAATCGCCGATGACGGAAACGGTTTTGCGGCCGACGTGATCACCCGCCTTGGCGAACCCTATGTCACGGCACGGGGCAACCGGGAGGGCCGCCCGGGCCAGGGCGACATCGCCGGAGGCCTGGGACTGGGTTTCTTTATCGCCAAAACGCTGCTGGAACGCACCGGGGCGGACCTGCGCCTGCGCAACCGTCCGCCGCCCGGGCGCGGCGCTATCGTCCGCGTGGCCTGGCCCCGCGACGGCCGCTCCCCGTGGCAGGAAGGCGCGGGCGCAAATGCCGCAGACATAGGCAACCACGCGGATTTGCCCCCCGCGCAAACGCACATATAAAGACATCAATACAGGATCCGGC
This sequence comes from Stappia sp., assembly GCF_965276915.1. Classification (GTDB taxonomy): domain Bacteria; phylum Pseudomonadota; class Alphaproteobacteria; order Rhizobiales; family Stappiaceae; genus Stappia. The sequence goes on along the minus strand of NZ_OZ255709.1, from coordinate 909,897 downwards.
AACAGTCGGACCGATACGGGAAAACGCAGGACGGCGGCATGAACGAGCGGTCACAGACAGAAGACGCGACACCGAGAACCCTGCTGATCGTCGATGACGACCGGCCTTTCCAGCAGCGTCTGGCGAGAGCGATGGAAAAACGGGGCTTCGTCACCGAAACCGCGGACAGTGTGCGCGAGGCGCTGGACAAGGTGAGGATCGCCGCGCCGGAGTTCGCCGTCGTCGACATGCGGCTTGAGGATGGCAGCGGTCTCGACGTGGTCGAGGCCGTGCGTGCCCGCAGGCCCGATGCCAGGGTGGTGATCCTGACCGGCTACGGCAACATCGCCACCGCCGTCACCGCCGTGAAACTCGGGGCTGTCGATTATCTGGCGAAACCCGCGGATGCCGACGACGTGCTTGCGGCGCTGACATCGACTGACGAGGAAAAGGCGGCGCCGCCGGAAAATCCGATGTCGGCGGACCGGGTGCGCTGGGAGCATATCCAGCGCGTCTATGAACTGTGCGACCGCAACGTTTCGGAAACGGCCCGGCGGCTGTCCATGCACCGGCGCACCCTGCAGAGGATCCTGGCCAAGCGCGCCCCGCGCTGACCAGGGCAACGAGGCAGGTCGCCGGCAAGGTCAGTGGCGGGGTTTCGGGCTCAGTCCACCGTTTCGCCATGTCCGTAGAACCGGGGCTTCATGCCCGACAGGCCGACAAGGATGCCGACGGCCGCCGCCAGGTCGACGCCGGCACGCCGCGCGCGCCAGCCGGCACGCGGCGACCAGAACAGGTGATTGACCGCGTAGGCGAGTTTCGCCAGAAACTCGTGCAGACCCGCCGCCACTGCGCCGGCAAGCGTGGCATTTTCCTTGCGCGCACGATTTCCGAAATAGACGCCGTCGCGCAGCCCCCGCCGCAGGATGTAGCGCAAGGTCGCACGCTCGGCCGGCACGATGTCGTAGACGCGCGCCGAAGAGACCACCCCGTAGCGCGCGCCGTTGCTTGAAAGCCTGCCAAGGAACTCGTGATCCTCACCCCCCGTCACGGCATAATCGGGCTGGAACCAGTCGCCCTCACTCTGCGGCAGGCAGGCCAGGCGCAAAAACAGGTTTGCCGTCGTCGGCGTCTCGCACGCCTCGGCAAAGAAGCCGCCGGCGACGATCCAGCCGGCCGGCCTTTCCACGAACCGCGGCTCGATGGGACCGATCTGGATGTCGGCACCGCTCAGTTCGGCGGCCGCAAGATGCGCGGCGAGCCAGTCTTTGTCCGCGCATTCGTCATCATCGATAGAGGCGAGGAAGTCCGCGCCGCTCTCGCGGGCAAGATGCAGGGCACGGTTGCGGACAGCACTCAGCCCCGGCTCGCGCACCCGCTCATGGACAATGTCGAGCACATTTTCGAACGCCTCGACCACGGGCCGGGCCGCGACGCGGCCATTGTCGACGACGAAAACGCAAAACCTTGCCCCGATGCTCTGGTTCACAAGGGACTGCAGCGTACCGCGAAGCTGCTCGTGACGGTCGCAGGTGCACACTGCCACACAAATCCGCACATCCGCCCGCCCTGCTGCAACCGCAGTCGACGGTATTTCCATGCCAGATCCCCGCGCCGCTCGCGTTTCCGCAGGTTTAGTCGCAAAGGCCTGCAGGGATTGCAACGGAAAAACGCGGTCGTTCAGCCCAAACCGCCAGCGGAGGTGCGAAGGTCGGGGTCCAACGCGTCGTGCAGGCGATTGGCCGCGGCCTGGGCGAAGCGAAGCAGCACCGCCTTGCGGGTCGCCGCCGGCAGCCTGTGCTCGGGAGCCGATCGCAGAACCTCCGCGAAGTAGCCATCGGACAGGATCAGGCCCGCGTCCGGCGGAAACACCTCTGCGGGAACATCGGCATGGCTTGCAAAGAAAAGCCGGTCGCAATGGGCGCGGTAGTCCGGCCACTTCGTGTCGGCACGGAAATCGGCAAGCGAGGACTTCACCTCCACGATCCACACGTCCCCTTTCGGTCCGACCGCCGCAAGATCCGCCCGCCGCCCGGAAGCCAGCGTCAGTTCACCGACGCAGGCGAAACCCGCGGCGCGCAGCATCCGTGCCGTTCCACGCCAGACCCGCGCGGCGGCGTCCGACTGACGCCCGTCACTGAGGGGGTCATCCAGCAGGATCCGGTTGGTGATCATGGATACGGGTTTCCGTTCGCGAGATTGTTCCGTCTTTGTTCCGGAGAAGATTAGTCCCCCGCACCCGCAACTGGCAAGGGCCGCACCGGAAATCCGGCGCGGCCCTTGCGTATCGCTCGCTATCGTCGAGAACGGCCAGCCGTTCAGCGGCACTCCAGGAAGCCGCAGATGCGGCGCGCATCGTGCAGGATCGGTTCGGCGATGGCGCTGGCCCGTTCGGCGCCGTCGCGCAAGACGGCATGGATATGGTCCGGTTCGGCCATCAGGCGGTTCATCTCGTCGGCCATCGGCGCCAGCTGCTCCACTGCCAGATCGGCCAGGGCCGGCTTGAACACCGAGAACGGCTGGCCGCCGAAATCGGACAGCACCTCGTCCTTCGTCCGGCCCGAGAGCGCCGCATAGATCCCCACGAGATTGGCCGCCTCTGCACGATCCGCCAGCCCTTCGATGTCGCCCGGCAACGGCTCGGGATCGGTCTTCGCCTTGCGGATCTTCTTGGAGATCTCGTCGGCCGTGTCGCGCAGGTTGATGCGCGACAGGTCGGAGGGATCGGACTTCGACATCTTCTTGGTGCCGTCGCGCAAAGACATGATCCGGGTCGCGGGACCTGCGATCATCGGCTCCGTCAGCGGGAAGAAGAGTTCCCCCGGCAGTTCCGGGCTCGGCGTCGGGTTGGGCACACCGACGCCCAGTTCGGCGATCCGCTCGGCGAAGTCGTTATTGAACTTCTGGGCAATGTCGCGCGTCAGTTCCAGGTGCTGCTTCTGGTCATCGCCAACCGGCACATGGGTCGCCCGGTAGGCAAGGATGTCGGCCGCCATCAGCGTCGGATAGGCGAACAGCCCGACGGACGCGTTCTCCCGGTTCTTGCCCGCCTTCTCCTTGAACTGGGTCATGCGGCTCAGCCAGCCCATGCGGGCGATGCAATTGAAGATCCAGGCGAGCTCGGCATGCTCGCGGACCTGGCTCTGGTTGAAGATGATCGCCTTCTTCGGATCGATGCCCGCGGCCAGATAGGCCGCCGTCACTTCACGCGTGGCGACCGTCAGGGCGGCCGGGTCGTGCTTGACGGTGATCGCATGCATGTCGACGACGCAGTAGATCGTCGGCATCTCGTCCTGCAGCGGGACGAAACGCGAGATCGCGCCGAGATAGTTGCCGAGATGGAGATTGCCGGTGGGCTGTACGCCGGAGAATACGCGCGGCTGGAACTGATTCAAGAAACTGTCCCCCAGTTTGGACCTCGGGTTGAACGCGACCGGGCCTTTCCCGTGCCGCGCGCGGCAGAGTTGTACCGCGTTTGGCGGGTTATGGCGAAGCCGATGCCTGAGCGCAAGGCGGAAGCCGGGACGGCGGCGTTTTCCGCAATTCCCTTGCGTTGACGCCACAGTGCCGGCCTCCTCGCGCGGGCGCCTGGCCGGCCCGCGATCCGGCGCGCCTGCGTCGAAACGACCCTTCAGGGATATTCCCAATTCACCTTGCCCATGTATATGGGCTATAGACTGGAACGAGACTAAAGTGCGAGCGTTTGAATGCACGCGGGAATCGGCGGACAATCTTCGCCAGGGTGGTAGCAAGAGGTCCCGGAGGCCGGAATGGATTACGAGAGCTTCTTTCGACGCGAGATCGAAGGGCTGCATACAGAAGGTCGGTACCGGGTTTTCGCGGATCTGGAGCGTCATTCCGGAAGTTTTCCGAAGGCTACGCGCTATACGCAGGACGGGACCCACGAGGTCGCCGTGTGGTGCTCGAACGACTATCTGGGCATGGGCCAGAGCCCGATCGTGACCGACGCGATGCATGAAGCCATCGACCGCTGCGGCGCGGGAGCGGGCGGCACGCGCAACATCTCCGGCACCAACCACTATCATGTCCTGCTTGAGCAGGAACTTGCCGACCTGCACGGCAAGGAAGCCGCCCTTCTGTTCACCTCCGGCTACGTTTCCAACTGGGCAGCGCTTGGAACCATCGCCGCGCACCTGCCGGGCTGCGTGGTGCTGTCCGATGCGCTCAACCATGCCTCGATGATCGAGGGCATCCGGCATTCGCGTGCCGAAAAGCGTATCTGGAAACACAATGACGTCGCCGACCTGGAGCGCCAGTTGGCCGAGATCGAACCGGGCCGTCCCAAGCTCGTCGCTTTCGAGAGCGTCTACTCCATGGATGGCGACATCGCGCCGATCCGGGAGATTTGCGACGTTGCCGAGAAATACGGCGCCATGACCTATCTCGACGAGGTCCATGCCGTCGGCCTTTACGGCCCGCGCGGCGGCGGCATCGCCGAGCGCGAGGGGCTGATGGACCGGCTGACGGTGATCGAGGGCACGCTCGGCAAGGCCTTCGGCGTGATGGGCGGCTATATCGCGGCCTCCGCCGCGCTTTGCGACTTCGTCCGTTCCTTCGCCTCCGGCTTCATCTTCACCACCGCCCTGCCGCCGGCGCTGGCGGCCGGCGCGCGCGCCTCGATCCGCCATCTTAAGTCGGCGGAAGGCGAGCAGTTGCGGGCTCGCCATCGCGAGCGCGTCGCCACCTTGCGGCGCAAGCTCGATGCGGCCGGCATCCCGCATATTGTCAATCCGAGCCATATCGTCCCGGTGATGGTCAAGGATCCGGTGAAGTGCAAGATGCTCTCCGACATCCTGCTCGACACTTACGGGATCTACATCCAGCCGATCAACTATCCGACCGTGCCCAAGGGGCTGGAACGGCTGCGCATCACTCCCTCGCCGCTGCATGGCGACGGCGACATTGACCGCCTTGTGCGCTCGATCGAGGCCCTGTGGTCACAATGCGCGCTGGCGCGGGCCGTCGCCTGACGACCGGCCCTTTGCCGAAACGAACAAAAGCGCCGGATCTTCCGGCGCTTTTTTGTTGAGGCTTTCTGCCGCGACTTGGCATCGCCGGACGGTGTGTGGGACTCAGCGGGTGTAGGCCGGCATCTGCGCACATGCGGGCCAGGCCGCCCTGAAGGCATCATAGACAAGCATCGGGCCGCTGGCCGACACGCGCTCGGGATGCTTTTCGAGATGCTCGATCACGACCTGCCGAAGGCCGTTGGCATCGGTGCCGGGCGGGACGCAATTGGCCCGCCCCAGCAGGAAGGCGTCCAGCGTTCCCTGAAGGTAGCCAAGGCAGAACGTCACCGCGACGGCGTTGGCTCGAGGATCGGCCCGGCAGATACTGGCGACCTGCGCACCGCTTTGCCATCCGTCGGCCCGCGCCGCAGACGCACCAACGGCACAGGCGAGCGCGGCGAATGCAAGGCCGAAGGAGATCCCTGCCGCTCGCAACCCGCCCGCGCCCCGCATCGCTTTCCTGCCAATCATCCCGTCTGCCCCGGACCGTTTACCTCCCGGTAACAATCCCGGGAGTCGCCGGATCAGGCAAGCCCGGCCCTAAACCCAGCGAAAGACGCAACCGGCATAGATGACCGCAATCGCCAGCGGCGCCCAGAGCGGCGTTCCGACGAGACCGAGCCATGCAAGGAAAATGAACGCGCTGCCAAGCAGCGAGATGAACAACCTGTCGCCGCGTGTCGTGTCCAGCCCGAGCGCGCCATGGCGCGGGCCGCCGCCGGGGGCGACGTACTCCCACACGGACATCGCGGCGAAGCACAGCGCAATGAAGATGAAGAAGGCGGCGGTCGGCCCGGTCCAGGCCATCCAGCTCAGTCCCATGACATGTCTCCCAGACGAGCCGCCTAGACGCGGCCGAGCGCGAAGCCCTTGGCGATGTAGTTGCGAACGAAATAGATGACGAAGGCACCGGGGATGATGGTCAATGTTCCCGCCGCGGCGAGAAGCCCCAGCTCATAGCCGGACGTGCTCGCCGTTCGCGTCATCGTCGCCGCGATCGGTTTCGCCGCGACGGAGGTCAGCGTCTTCGCCAAGAGCAGTTCCACCCAGGAGAACATGAAGCAGAAGAACGCCGCGACGCCGATGCCGGCGGCGATGGTCGGCACGAAGATCTTCAGGAAGAACGACCAGAACGAGTGACCGTCCACATAAGCGGTCTCGTCGAGCTCCTTCGGCACGCCGGACATGAAGCCCTCAAGGATCCAGACCGCGAGCGGAATGTTGAACAGGGTGTGGGCCAGCGCCACGGCGACCGGCGTGTCGAACAGGCCGATCGCCGAATAGAGCTGGAAGAAGGGCAGCGCGAAGACGGCCGGCGGCGCCATCCGGTTGGTCAGCAACCAGAAGAACAGATGCTTGTCGCCGAGGAAGCGGTAGCGCGAGAACGCATAGGCCGCCGGCAACGCCACCACGACCGAGATCGCCGTGTTGATCAGCACATAGGTCAGCGAATTGACATATCCCATGTACCAGGTCGGATCGGTGAAGATCGTCACGTAGTTCTCGACCGTGAACTGGTTGGGAAACAGCGTGAACGACCCGAGGATCTCGTTGGTCGTCTTGAACGACATGTTGACGAGCCAGTAGATCGGCAACATCAGGAAGAGGATATAGAGCGCCGGAACGAGGCGTGACATGCGTTTCATCGGACAGTCTCCGTCACTGCTGCTCGTTGCGCATCATCAGGGTGTAGAACACCCAGCTGAGCAACAGGATGATGAGGAAGTAGATGAGCGACATGGCGGCCGCCGGCCCCAGGTCAAACTGGCCGAGCGCGATCTTGACCAGATCGATCGAGAGCAGCGTTGTCGCGTTGCCCGGTCCGCCGCCGGTCAGGACCGAAAGCTCCGTGTAGATCATGAAGCTGTCCATGAAGCGCAGCAGCACCGCGATCGTCAGCACCCGCTTCATCTTCGGCAGCTGGATGTAGCGGAAGATGGCGAAAGGCCTCGCCCCGTCGATCTTGGCCGCCTGGTAATAGGCGTCCGGAATCGAAACGAGGCCCGCATAGGCGAGCAGAACCACCAACGACGTCCAGTGCCAGACATCCATCAGGATCAGCGTGAACCACGCATCTCCCGGCTGTCTGGTGAAGTTGTAGTCGAAACCGAGCGCGTTGAGGCTGCGGCCGAGCAGGCCGATATCGGGCAGGGCAAAGATGTTCCACATCGCGCCGACCACGTTCCACGGAATGAGCAGCGGCAAGGCCATCAGCACCAGGCAGACGGGAACCCAGGGGCCCTTGCGCGGCATGGTCAGCGCGATGGCGACCCCGAGCGGTATCTCTATGAGGAGGATCGTGAAGGTGAAGATCAGCTGCCGGGTCAACGCGTCATGGAAACGCGGGGACCGCAGGATCTGCTCGAACCAGGTCACGCCCGCCCAGAAGAACACGTTGTCGCCGAACGTTTCCTGGACCGAATAGTTAACCACCGTCATCAGCGGAATGATGGCGTTGAAGGCGACGAGCGCCACCACCGGAAGGACGAAGAGCCAGGCCCTGTTGTCGTGTGTCTTGTTCATCTCGCTCTCCCCCTCAGGCCACGATCCAGCCGTCGCGATAGACGGCGGTCCGCTCCGGATCGAAGCGCAGGGCGGTCTCCTCGCCCGGAATATCGGCGCCTTCGGGCACAAGCAGCTTGACCGCCTGGCCCGCGGCCTGCGCCTCGACGATGCGATAGCGCCCGGCATCGCTGACCTTCACGACCCGTGCCGGAAGGACACCGTTCTCGCCTTTCTCCGCGAAGGTCACGAATTCCGGGCGAACCCCGACCTCCAGCCGGCCGGCGGCAGCGGCCAGATCGCCCCCGGATGTCGTTCGCAGGGCAACGCCATTGACCCGGGCGCCGCCGTTCGAGACATCGCAAGGCAGCACGTTCATGCCTGGCGAGCCGATGAAATGGCCGACGAACGTGTGCTGCGGCCGCTCGAAGAGCTCGACCGGCGTGCCGATCTGCACGACCTCGCCCTGGTTCATGACGACCACCTTGTCGGCGAAGGTCAGTGCCTCGGTCTGGTCGTGGGTCACGTAGATCATCGTGGTACGCACCCGCTGGTGCAGCTCCTTCAGCTTCGAGCGGAGCTGCCATTTGAGGTGCGGGTCGATCACCGTCAGCGGCTCGTCGAACATGATCGCGTTGACGTCCGAGCGCACGAGGCCCCGGCCGAGCGAGATCTTCTGCTTGCCATCCGCCGTCAGTCCGGCCGCCCGGTTCGCCAGCATGTGCGTCAGGTCGATCATCCCGGCGATCTCGCGCACGCGGACGTCGACCTCCGCCTCCGGGACGCCGCGGTTGCGCAACGGGAAGGCAAGATTGTCGTAGACCGTCATGGTGTCGTAGACGACCGGGAACTGGAAAACCTGGGCGATGTGGCGCTCGTCCGGCGGCAGATCGGTGACGTCGCGTCCGTCGAACAGCACCCGTCCCCGGCTTGGCCGCAGCAGGCCGGAAATGATCGACAGAAGCGTGGTCTTGCCGCAACCGGAAGGACCGAGCAAGGCATAGGCCCCGCCGTCCTCCCATTCGAGATTGAGCTCCTTGAGCGCCCAGTCGCTTTCGGAAGCCGGATTGGCCACATAGGCGTGGCGCAGGGTGTCGAGTAGGATTTTCGCCATGTCCGCTTCTCCCTAGGCCACGATGCGCCGGCCGTCCGCATCGAAGACCATCGCCTTGGCCATGTCGGCATAGAGGCGCTGCCGCGTGCCCACCTCGAACGGATGGATGCCATGCGACTGCGAGACCCATGTCTCGCCGTGCACGACGAAATGAATGATGCTTTCCGAACCGGAGAGTTCCGTCACCAGAACCTCGCCATCCACGGCAACCGCCATATCGCCTTGCGGCGCCGGCGCCACATGGTGCGGCCGCACGCCGATCGTGTAGGCACCGTCGGCGAGCCCGGCATAGGCGGCCGGAACCGCGAAGTCCTCTCCGGCGGCAAGACGGAACCTTTCGCCCGTCTTGGTGACCGCCGCGACATTGATCGGCGGGTCGGAAAAGACCTGCGCGCTCGTCAGGTCCAGCGGATTCCTGTAGATGTCGCCGGTCGACCCGAACTGCGTGACGCGCCCTTCGAATAGACAGGCGGTCTGGCCACCGAAGAGCAACGCCTCGACCGGCTCCGTCGTCGCATAGACGACAATGCAATCGCGGTTGGCGAACAGGCGGGGGAGCTCGTCGCGCAATTCCTCGCGCAGCTTGAAGTCGAGATTGGCCAGCGGCTCGTCGAGCAGGACAAGGTCGGCGTCCTTGACCAGGGCGCGGGCCATCGCCGTGCGCTGCTGCTGGCCGCCGGAGAGTTCCGAGGGCCGGCGTTCCAGCATCGGCGACAGCTTGAGCAGTTCCGCCATGGTGCCGACGCGGCGCTTGATCTCGTCCTCGGCGATCCGCGCAACGCGCAGCGGCGAGGCGATGTTGTCGTAGACGGACATGTTCGGATAGTTGATGAACTGCTGATAGACCATCGAGACATTGCGGTGACGCACCGAAACGCCGGTCACGTTCCTGCCCGAGAACCAGACCTCGCCGGAGGTGGGGCGCTCGAGGCCGGCCATCAGTTTCATCAACGTGGTCTTGCCGGCGAGCGTGGTGCCAAGCAGGATGTTGAAGCTGCCCGGCTCGCACACGAGGTCGGTCGCATGGATATGGGTCTCGGCGCCGGCGCGCAGGCTTACGCGCCTCAGTTCAAGGGACATCTGTCGGCCGCCCTTTTTGGATGTGACGATGATCGTGTCCGGACAGCGGTTCCGGTGCCGCGCCAGGTCTCGGACGACGGACAGGACCCTTCTGCGCCTCGCCGCCGGCCGGGACCGGACAGCCGCACACCCGAAACGGTGAATGCCGGCGCGATAGGATCTTTCCGGGAGATGGACCCGGGGTCGCCCCCGGGTCGCTCAGTCGCGGAAAACCGCGATCAGTTGGAGGCCCACTGCTTGACGAGCTCATCGTAGTTGATGGTTTCGCCCTTGGGCTTCTCGTTCTCCAGCTTCGCCTTTGCGCCACCCTTGCCGAGCCATTCGGACGGATCCTTCGGCTCGTTCAGGCGCGGTCCGCAACCACCATAGGTGTTGCTCGCCTCGTCGGCCCGCTGCATGCGGCCCATGATGGTGTCCATCTCGCCGGCGAGACGATCCATCGCCTCCTGCGGCGTGAAGGCGCCGGAGTTCACGTCACCGATCTGCTGCCACCAGAGCTGGGCAAGCTTCGGGTAATCGGGAACGTTGACGCCGGTCGGGGTCCACTGGTCGCGTGCGGGCGAGCGGTAGAACTCGACGACACCGCCAAGCTTGGGGGCACGTTCGGTGAACGACTCGTGCCGGACCGAGCTGTCGCGGGCGAAGGTCAGGCCAAGATGGCTCTTCTTCAGATCGACGGTCTTCGAGGTGACGAACTGGGCATAGAGCCATGCGGCCTTGGCCCGGTCGGTCGGCGTGGATTTCAGGATCGTCCAGGATCCGACGTCCTGGTAACCGACCTTCTGACCCTCTTCCCAATAGGGACCGTGCGGGCTCGGAGCTGCGCGCCACAGCGGCGTGCCCTCGTCATCCACGGTGTTGTTGCCTTCCGACTTGGGCTTGACCATGTCGGCGAGGAACGCCGTGTACCAGAAGATCTGCTGGGCGACGTTGCCCTGGCTGAGCGCGGGAAGCGACTGGTAGAAGTCGTAGTCCGCCGCACCCGGAGGCGCGTATTTGCGCAGCCATTCGTCCCACTTGGCGATCGCGTAGACCGCCGCCGGGCCATTGGTCGCCCCGCCGCGCGCAACCGAGGCGCCGGACGGATTGCACGACCCCTCCTCCATGCGAATGCCCCATTCGTCGATGGGACGGCCATTCGGCAGGCCCTTGCTGCCGGCACCGGCCATCGACAGCCAGGCGTCGGTCATGCGCCAGCCCAGATCCGGGGCACGCTTGCCGTAGTCCATGTGGCCGTAAATGCGGACGCCGCCGACTTCCTTGACGTCCTCGGAGAAGAATTCGGCGATGTCCTCATAGGCCGACCAGTTGATCGGCACGCCGAGATCGTAACCGTATTTCGCCTTGAACTGCTCCTTCAGGTCTTCCCGGTCGAACCAGTCCTTGCGGAACCAGTAGAGGTTCGCGAACTGCTGGTCGGGAAGCTGATAGAGATCGCCATCCGGCCCGGTGGTGAAGCTCAGCCCCATGAAGTCGTCGAGATCGAGCGTCGGCGACGTCACGTCCTTGGCCTCGCCCGCCATCCACTTGGTCAGGTTGACCGCCTGCTGGAGGCGCGAATGCGTGCCGATGAGATCGGAATCGTTGACATAGGCGTCGTAGAGATTTCGGTTCGTCTGCATCTGCGTCTGAACCGCCTGCACCACCTCGCCCTCGCCGAGGATCTGGTGGTTGACCTTGATGCCGGTGATTTCCTCGAAGGCCTTGGTCAGAACGCGCGATTCATAGTCATGTGTCGGAATGCCCTCCGACAGGACGTTGATCTCCATCCCGCTGAACGGCTCGGCTGCCTTGATGAACCAGTTCATTTCCTCCATTTGCTGATCCTTTGTCAGCGCGGAGGGTTGAAACTCGCTATCAATCCACTTCTTGGCCTCCTCGGAACCGGCAAACGCCGCACCCGAACCGGCAAGAAGAGCGACGGCCGCAACGGCCGTCAGCATCTTATGTCGCATGTGAAGTCCTCCCTTGCATTGCTGCGGCTTGACTATCAAACGAAAAAAAGCGAACGTCAACCCGAAAACCTGCTTGCCATTTTTTACCCAATCGAGGCAAAATCTGGCTGTTCCTAGCGCCTTACTGCACCTGCGAACGAAATCGATGCAAAACAATCAAGAATATCGAAAAAAAACGAAAGGCCGGTAGATGGAGCCGGTTACCCCTCGCCAAACAGAGATTCTCGACCGCGCGCGACGCGCTGGCCGGGTCGACGTGGACGGGCTGGCGCACGAGTTCGACGTCACCCCCCAGACAATCCGGAAGGACCTCAACGAACTGTGCGAACGAGGCATGTTGCAGCGGGTGCATGGCGGCGCGGTGCTGCCGTCGGGGATCGCCAACTATGCCTATGACGCGCGGCGCCAGCTTGCCGCCGACGAAAAACGGCGGATCGGTCTGAGGGCCGCCGGACTGATCCCCGACAATGCCTCGATCATGCTGAACATCGGCACGACGACGGAGCAGGTCGCCCGCGCCCTGCGCCAGCATGACGGGATCATGGCGATCACCAACAATATCAATGTCGCCAACATCCTGCGTGCCGCTCCGGCGATCGAGGTGATCATCGCCGGCGGACAGGTGCGCCCCTCGGACGGTGGCATCGTCGGCGAGGCGACGGCCGACTTCATTCGCCAGTTCAAGGTGGACTACGCGCTGATCGGCGCCTCCGCCATCGACGCCGACGGCACCATCTTCGACTACGACTTCCGCGAGGTGCGCGTGGCTCGCGAGATCATCACCCATGCCAGGCAGACCATCCTGGTCGCCGACAGCATGAAGTTCGAGCGCAGCGCCCCGGTGCGGATTGCCCATATGTCGCAGATCGACATCTTCGTCACCGACAAGATGCCGCCCGGGCCGGTGCTCGACATCTGCCGTGAGCATGGCGTGCGTGTCGAGGTGGCCGGAGAGGGCAGCACCACGGAGACCGCTGCGGCGGCACTGGAAGACGGGCCGGGAGGCCACTTGGAATGAGCGAACCACGAAAACGCAGCGACTTCGATATCCTGATCGTGGGAGGCGGCATCAACGGTTGCGGCATCGCGCGCGACGCGGTCGGCCGAGGCTATTCGGTTTGCCTGGCGGAGATGAACGACCTTGCCAGCGGCACATCCTCCTGGTCGACGAAGCTCGTTCATGGCGGCTTGCGCTATCTCGAGCATTACGAATTCCGGCTCGTGCGCGAGGCCCTGAGCGAACGCGAGCTGCTATGGGCAAACGCGCCGCACATCATTCGCCCGCTGCGCTTCGTGCTGCCGCACCAGAGGGGCCTCAGGCCGCGCTGGATGCTCCGGCTCGGGCTGTTCCTCTATGACCATCTTGGCGGCCGCAAGCTGCTGCCGGCAACCCGTACGCTCGATCTGCGCCACGATCCGGCGGGAGCCCCTCTCAAGGACGGTTTCTCCACCGCCTTCGAGTATTCCGACTGCTGGGTCGACGACGCGCGGCTGGTGGTTCTCAACGCCCGCGACGCGCAGGCCCGCGGCGCGCAGATCAACACCCGCACGAAGGTTGCCTCGGCCGAGCGCGCCGACGGGCTCTGGCACGCGACCCTTCAGGACACCCGGGACAACTCCACGCGCGAGGTGAGTGCGCGCCTCCTCGTCAATGCGGCCGGCCCCTGGGTCGACCGATTGCTGGAGGGTGCCCTGAAACGCAATGACGCCCACAATGTCCGGCTGGTGCAAGGCAGCCACATTGTCGTCCGCAAGCTGTTCGACCACGACCGCGCCTATATTTTCCAGAATGCCGACGGGCGCATCATCTTCGCCATTCCCTACGAGCAGGATTTCACCCTGATCGGCACGACCGACCGCGACTATGACGGCGATCCGGCCGACGTGGCGGCGACCGAAGAGGAAATCGTCTACCTGGCGGATGCCGCCAGCGAGTATTTCCGCCAGCCGATCCCCCGAAGCGACGTGGTGTGGACCTATTCCGGTGTGCGCCCGCTCTTCGACGATGGCGCCTCGAAGGCCCAGGAGGCGACCCGCGACTACGTGTTGCGGCTCGACAGCGGAGGCAAGGGGACCGAAGCACCGCTGATCAACATTTTCGGCGGCAAGATCACCACCTATCGCCGCCTCGCCCTGTCCGTGATGGAACAGATTGAGGAGGCGATCGGCGGCGGCGGCCCGGCCTGGACGGCGAAGGCCGCGCTTCCCGGCGGCGACTTCCCGACCGAGGGCCTGGCCGAGCTGACACGCTCCCTGGCGAAGGGACGCGAGGCGCTTCCCGGCGGACTTGTCGAACGGCTCGCGCGCAACTACGGCACCCAGGCGCATGCGATCCTCGAAGGCGTCGCCACGCAGGAGGACCTGGGCGAGCATTTCGGCGGCGGCCTCTTCGCCCGCGAGGTGACCCACATGATGGACCACGAATGGGCTCGCGAGGCCGAAGACGTCTTGTGGCGGCGCAGCAAGCTCGGCCTTCGGCTTTCGAAGGAGGAGGCGGCAAGGCTTGGCCGCTGGATGAAGGAGCGCTATAGCGGGAAACGTTCCGCGCGCGATGCACGCCAGGCCTGACGGGCCGGCTTACCCCAGTCGGCGCGGCGAACCGAAAGGCGCTTCATGGACGCTTCGCCCGCCACTCCGCTTTCCGGCATCCGCGTGCTCGATCTGACGAATGTGCTGTCCGGGCCGTTCTGCTGCCATCAGCTTGCGCATTTCGGCGCCGAGGTGATCAAGATCGAAGTGCCGGGACGCGGCGATCTTGCGCGCCAGCTCGGCGCCGACCCGGAACTCAACGCCGCGGACATGGGCGTCTCGTTCCTGGCACAGAACGCCGGCAAGAAAAGCCTGACGCTCAACCTGAAGAGCCCGCGCGGCGTGGAGTTGCTGAAGCGGCTCGCCGCCACCGCCGACGTGGTCGTCGAGAATTTCAGGCCCGGCGTGATGGATCGCCTCGGCGTCGGCTTCGACGACCTTGCGCCACTCAATCCACGGCTCGTCTATTGCGCGATATCGGGCTTCGGCCAGGACGGGCCGATGCGCGCCATGCCCGCCTATGACCAGATCGTGCAGGGGCTTTCCGGCATCATGTCGGTCACCGGCGATGCCGAAACGGCGCCGCTGCGTGTCGGTTATCCGGTCTCCGACACGATCGGCGGCATGACCGCCGCTTTCGCCATCTGCGCCAGTCTCGCCGGACCGCGCGAGAAACCTGTCTTTCTCGACATATCGATGCTGGAGGCAACCCTCGCCACGATGGGGTGGGTCGTTTCCAACTGGATGATTGCCGGCCAGCGTCCTGCCGCCCATGGCAACGAGAACACGACCTCCGCGCCCTCCGGAGCGTTCCGTGCACGGGATGCCGCACTCAACATCGCCGCCAACAAGGACGAACAATGGCGGTTGCTGTGCGAGGAGCTGGATCGTACGGACCTGCTCGACCATCCCGACTACGCCACTCGCGAGACGCGCAAGGCCAATCGCCATGCCCTTCGCGCCGAGATCGAGAAGAGCCTCGCCTCCCGCGATGCCGCCGACTGGGTCGCACGGCTCAGCCGTCGCGGGATCCCGGCCGGCGAGATCCTCACGGTTCCCGAAACGCTCGCCCATCCGCAAGTGGCCGAGCGCGGCATGATTGCCGAGTTCAGCGAGGTGCCGGGCGTCGGCCGGCCCATCCGCACGATCCGCACCGGCATCAAGGTCAATGGCACGCCGCCATCCGTCGACACACCGCCGCCGGTGCTGGGGCGCGACACGGTCGATATCCTGGAAGAGCTTGGCATCACCGCCGAGGAAATCGAGCGGCTGCGACAGGAAGGCGCGATATGAGCGAGAACAAGGTCACCGACCCGGTCGCCGACTGGTGGCACACATCCATCATCGACATGGAACCCGGCCGGATCGCCTTTCGCGGCCATCCGGTGGAAGAGCTGATCGGCACTCTCTCCTTCCCGCAGATGATCTGGCACATGGTGATGGGCACGCCGCTCGACGCGGGCCGCGCGCGCCTCTTCGAGGCCGCACTCGTCGCCGCTGTCGACCATGGGCCCCAAGCGCCCTCGATTGCCGCTGCGCGGATGGCCGCCACGTGCGGCGTCGGTCTCAACAACGCGATGGCGACCGGGGTCAACATGCTCGGCGACGTTCATGGCGGGGCCGGTGAACAGGCCGTGGCGCTCTACCAGGACATCGACGGGCGATCGGAAGCCTGCGGGCTTGAAGACGCCACCACACAGGCCCTCGATACCTTCCGCGCCAACAGGGGCAAGTTCATCCCCGGCTTCGGCCACCGCTTTCACAAGCCGGTCGATCCGCGCGCGCCGCGGCTTCTGGGCCTTGTCGACGAAGCCGCGGCCATCGGTTCGGTGTCCGGGCGGTTCGCCGCGATCGGCCGCGCGGTTGAAGCGCGCCTTGCCACGGAAAAGGCCAAGCCCGTGCCGATGAACATCGACGGGGCCACTGCCGTGATCTTCGCCGAGCTCGGTTGCCCGGCGCCGTTGGCACGCGGCTTCTTCTGCCTGTCCCGCTCGGTCGGCATCCTCGCCCATGCGTGGGAGCAGACCTGCCAGGGCGGGCGCAACAAGGGGCCGACGCCGCCGGCCCATCGATGGACCTATGACGGCGTCTGATCCGGCGCCGTCGGCAGTGTGATGCGCACTCGCAGCCCGCGGCCAGTGCCGCCTTCGGACAGTTCAAGCCGTCCGCCCGCCAGCGCGGCGATCTCCGCAACGATGGCAAGGCCAAGCCCGGCGCCATCCGCATCCCCCTGCGACGACAGCCGTTCGAACCGCTTGACCGCCCGCGACCGGTCTGCGGGACGGATGCCCGGACCGTCATCCTCCACCTCGAGAACGGCAACCCCTCCGCGAGGCTCGACACGCACCGTGGCGGCATGCCCCGGACCGGCATAGGCAATCGCGTTCTCGATAAGGTTGCGCAGCATTTCGCCGATCAGCATGCCGTTGCCGCGCACGGCCGGACCGAGGGTGCCGGCGGCCGGTCCCTCATAGCCGAGATCCAGACCCGAACGCGCCGCAACAGGCTCCATTTCGGCCGCCATCCTGCGCGCCAGCCGCGCCAGATCGACGCTTTCCCCACCGGGCCGGTCGACCGAGACCTCGTCGACCCGGGCGAGCAGCAAGAGCTGGGCAAGCGTGCGTTCGCTCTGGGCGACAGCCAGGTCGGCCGTCCTCAGAGCCGCCAGCATCGCGTCGCGCCCCTCGGCCCGGCGGGCAAGCTCGATCTGCGTGCGGATGATCGTGAGCGGTGTCCTGATCTGGTGCGAGGCGTTGCCGGTGAAGCGCCGAAGCGCGGCCAATGAATCCGACAACCTGGCCATGAAGCCGTTGATCGCGCCGACGAGCCGGTCGACCTCGCGCGGCACCGAATGACGGATCGGACGCAGGTCGTCCGGGCTGCGGCGGTCGAGCGCCTCCTCGAGCCGCGCCAGCGGGCGCAGGCCGCGGCGAATGCCGAGCAGCACGGCGACGGCCGCGATTGCAATCAGCAGCACCTGCCGGGCGGCCGAATTCAGAAGCACGTCGCGGGCAAGGTCCCGGCGGGCGGTGGTCGTCTCCGCCACCGCAACCCGATAGGCGATCGAGCTGTTGCCGGAGGAGGCGGCTCCCGAGAGAATCACCATGCGGATCGGCTCGCCGCGGAAGACCGCATCGGCAAACCGCGGCTGATGGGCGACCTGCGCCGCCTCCCCCGCTTCGGGCACCGGCAGGTTGCGATAGCCGGTCACGAAGGTTCCCGGAGGCCCCTCGACACGGTAGAAGACCCGGTCCTCGGCGGCGCTGGTCAGCATTTCCAGGGCGACGTAGGGCACGTCGATCTCGATCGCGCCGTCATTGCCGACCGCGACGCGCTCGGCAATAGCCAGGGCCGAGCCGGTCAACACGCGGTCGAGCACGGTGTTCACGGTCTCCCTTGCCTCGCGATAGGTGTCGAGGAGGTCGTAGGCGGCAAGCAGGCTCAACGGAGCAAGCAGCCAGACCAGCAGGCGGGCGGAAAGCGAGCGCGGACCACGGCGGCGAAGAGCACGCGCGTCACGGCCCCCGGCCTCCTGTCCCGGCGGCGGCTCAGCCATGCCCGTCGGTCGCCTCGAGCGCATAGCCAAGCCCGCGCGCGGTACGGATCCTGAGGCCGCAGGGCTCCAGCCGCTTGCGCAGACGCGAGATGTACTGTTCGACCGCATTGTCGGAGAGATCCGCGTCGAACTCGCTCAGTCGCTCGCTGATATGCTGCTTGGACACGACCCTTTCCGGACGCTGAACAAGGATCTGCAGCACATTCAGTTCCCGCGCCGTCAGGTCGAGCGGCCGCCCGTCGACCGTCGCGATCCGCTCTGTCAGGTCGAAGACAAGACGGCCGCATTCGAGGCGGCCGCCCCGGGCACCGGCATGCCGGCGCAGCACCGCACGGATACGCGCTTCCAGTTCGCCGAACTCGAAAGGCTTGGTCATGTAGTCGTCGGCGCCCAGATCAAGGCCCTTGATCCGCTCATCGAGCGCCCCGCGCGCGGTGAGCACCAGCACCGCGCAAGGCAGGCCGCGTGACCGGATCGTGCGCAACAGCGTCATCCCGTCGGTGTCGGGCAGCGACAGATCGAGAAGCACCAGATCGAAGGCATCGGTCGCAAGGGCCGCCTCCGCATCTTCGCCCTCATGCACGGCATCGACCGCATAGCCCGCCCCGCGCAGCATCTGCGTCAGGCCGTCGGCAAGCGTACGGTTGTCCTCGACGATCAGCAGGCGCACCTGGGCCACCCTTTCGCAATCCGTTGGCGTTTCCAGCCGAAGATCTCATGCCTTCGTGCGGCGAGTTTAACCGCAGGCGCGCAACACAGCGCAAGCGGCGATTGGCACGGGGTCCGCGTTCGGTTGCGGCCATGCTTGTTTCGCTACGCCGGATCGCCGCATACTCGCACCCATGATGCGATCCCTCTCGACCTGGGCCATGGCCCTGCTGCTCCTGCTCGCCGGCGCCCACGGCCTTGCACGCGCCGACATGACGGAAGCCCCCTCGGTCAGCCTCGAACCGCTTTCCCCGTCAGGCGACGCTCGTGTCCTGCGGATCTATTCCTCGCTCGACGCGAAGATCGCCGCCCCCTTGCTCTCCGCGTTCCGGGCGACACGACCGGGCATCGGCATCGACTATTTCGAGCTCCAGACACAGGACATCTATGCCCGCATCATCGAGGAGAGTGACGAGGCCGGGCTTACCGCGGATCTCGCCTATTCCTCGGCCATGGACCTTCAGGTGAAGCTGGCAAACGACGGTTACGCCCAGAGCGTCCGGCTGCCGAACGCCGGTGCCCTGCCCGAGTGGGCGCAGTGGCGCGACACGGTCTACGGCACCACCTTCGAACCGGCGGTGATCCTCTATCACAAGCCGTCCTTTCTCGGAACCGAGCCGCCCCGGACACGCCCGGACTTCGCCGCCTATCTCAAGGCGCGCGAGGCGGAAACCTATGGCCGGGTCGGCACCTACGATGTGGAACGGGCCGGCGTCGGCCTGTTTTTCCTTGCCCGGGACAGGGAGCACAATCGCGAAATCTGGGATCTCTTCAACGCGCTCGGCGCCAGCGGCGTGAAGCTCTATTCCAACTCCTCGGCGATCGTCGAGCGGGTCGCCGACGGACGCTTCGTCCTCGGTTACAACATTCTCGGCTCCTATGCCTCCGCCTGGGCGCGCACCGATCCGGATCTCGGGATCGTGCTGCCGGAGGACTATACGGTGGTCATGTCGCGCACCGCGCTGGTCCCCCGCAACGCCGCCGCGCCGGATCTTGGCGCCGCCTTTCTCGATTTCCTCGTCTCGCGCGAAGGCCAGAAGGTGATCGCCGAGCAGGTCGGCCTTCCCGTCCTGCATCCCGACCTCGATGGAGAGAACACCGCCAACGCCATGCGGCGCGCCTTCGGCAATCGCCTGCGCCCCATTCCCGTCGGACCCGCGCTCGTCGTCTATCTCGACCAGGTCAAGCGCAACCGGCTGATCGAACGCTGGAACCGTGCACTGAAGGTCCAATAGGCCGCGCGACGCCATCCGCGCTGCGTTGCACCTTTTCTTTTTGCGACGCAGCGTCAGCTTCACGTCAGCCAGCCATGTCAGTCTTTCTCCATCGGCGCCGACTACGGAGACGGCATTTGCGATCCGCGGAGACGGGAGGAACCGTTCGCCTGCGCGCATTCGCAGCCGTCGCCGCCGCGCCGCTTGTGTTTGCAAAGGCAACAGTCACCGGCCGCCAGCCGCGGTCCACGGTGATCCTGGGAGGAAAGACATGACCAAGACGACACGGCGCGGCCTTGCGGCCGCCGCAACCGCGTTCGGCCTCTTGTTTGCGGCCACCACCGCGCAGGCTGCGGATCTCGACAAAGTCCACTTCATCATTCCCGGCGGCGCCGGCGGCGGCTGGGACAGCACCGCACGCGGCACCGGCGAAGCCCTGACCAAGTCCGGTCTCGTCGGCCAGGCATCCTACGAGAACATGTCGGGCGGCGGCGGCGGTCTTGCCATTGCCCACCTGATCGAGATCGCCGGCAAGGCCGATGACACGATCATGGTCAACTCGACCCCGATCGTCATCCGGTCCCTGCAGAAGGTCTTTCCGCAGTCCTTCCGCGACCTGACCCCGATCGCCGGAACGGTGGGCGACTACGCCGCGATCATCGTCGCCAAGGACAGCGACATCGCCGACTTCGGCAGCCTCGTGAGCGCAGTCAAGGCCGATCCGACCAAGATGCCGATCGGTGGCGGGTCGGTCGCCGGCGGCATGGATCATGTCGTCGCCGCGATGGTGATGAAGGGCGCGGGCGCGAGCCCCACCTCGGTGAAATACGTGCCCTACGATGCCGGCGGCAAGGCCATGGCAGGCCTTCTCTCGGGTGAGATCAAGGCGCTGTCGACGGGCTTCGGCGAGGCGATCGAGCTTGCCAAGCAGGACCAGGTGCGCATCCTGTGCGTCACCGCGGCAGGTCGTGTCAACGCCGCCAAGGACGTGCCCACCTGCGACGAGGCCGGCGCGACCGGCATCGAGTTCATCAACTGGCGCGGTTTCTTCGGCGCGCCGGGGATGAGCGCCGACAAGCAGCAGGCCTATATCGCGGCTTTCGCCAAGATGTACGAGACCCCGGAATGGGAAGAAGTGCGTGCCCGCAACGGCTGGGTGAACATCTTCAATCCGGGTGAGGACTTCTCTGCCTTCCTGGAAAAGCAGGAAAAAGAGATCGCCGACCTGATGAAGGAACTCGGCTTCCTCTGATCGCGGCAGGACGGGCGCGCGCCGGTCATCCCGGCTCGCGCCCTTTTTGCAGGCATCTTCCCCTCGACCCTCTTGCACAGATCGGCCCAAGCCATGCTGACCCGCGACCGTATCGGCGCGCTTCTCATGCTCGCCTTTTCCATCGGCTACGGCGTGATGATCTTCCGGATTCCGCTGCTGCCGTTCCAGATGAACGACGCCTTCACCGCCCGCTCGATGCCCCAGGCACTCGCCGTTCTGGGTTGCGTGCTGTCGCTCGCCATCCTGTTCAAACCGATGAGCGACGCCGACCGGACCGAAAACGCACGCTGGGTGGATGCCATGAAGCACCTTGCCCGGCCGATCGCCGGCCAGGGCTTTCCCCTGATGCGGGTCATCGTGCTTTGCGGCCTGATGGTCTTCTACGGCCTGACGGTCCGTCCGCTCGGCTTCCTGGTCTCGACGTCCGTGTTCCTGATCACCTGCATGCTGGTTCTGGGCGAGCGGCGCTTCATCATGGTTCTGCTCTCCTCGGTGAGCATCGTCGTCTTCTTCTGGGTTCTGATGACACAGTTTCTCGGCGTCTATATCGCGCCGCTGCCCGAAGTCCTTGTCGACATGATCGGAGGCTGAGCCATGCTTGACGGTATTCTTGTCGGTCTGTCGACCGCCGCTTCCCCGATCAACATCCTGATGGTGGCGGTCGGCTGTTTCGCCGGAACCTTCATCGGCATGCTGCCGGGCCTGGGTCCGATCTCGGCCATCGCCCTGATGATCCCGATCACCTACGGCTTCGAACCGGCCACAGGCATGATCCTGATGGCCGGCGTCTATTACGGCGCGATCTTCGGCGGTTCCACGTCCTCGATCCTGATCAACGCCCCTGGCGTCGCCGGCACCGTGGCGACCGCTTTCGACGGCTATCCGATGGCCAAGCAGGGTCATGCCGGAAAGGCGCTGGCGATCGCTGCCTATTCTTCCTTCTCCGGTGGCACCATCGCAGCCCTGTTCCTGCTCGTCGCGGCGCCTTCGCTCGCCGTCGTCTCGCTTGCTTTCCAGTCGACCGACTATTTCGCCCTGATGGTCCTCGGCCTCACCGCCGTTGCCGCCTTCGCGGGACGCGGCAAGGTGCTCAAGGCGCTGATCATGACCGTGCTCGGGCTCATGTTGTCGACAATCGGCACCGACGAGACGCAGGGCATGCAACGCTTCACCTTCGGCATTCTCGATCTGATCGACGGCATTTCCTTCCTGCTGCTGGCCATGGCGACCTTCGCCCTGTCGGAAGCGCTGATGTCCGTCCTCAGGCCGAAAACCCCGGAGGAGGCCGCGCGCGAGAAGGATGCCAATGCCAGCCTCGGCTCGATGCGTCTCAACAAGGAGGAAGTGCGCGAGATGGTGCCCGTCATCGGCCGGTCATCGATCCTCGGCTTCTTCGTCGGCGTCCTGCCGGGAGCCGGCGCGACGATCGCATCGTTCCTTGCCTACGGCATGGAGCAGCGGATCGCCGGCCCGATCAAGGGCAAGCTGTTCGGCCACGGTTCGATCCGCGGCCTTGCCGCTCCGGAGACAGCCAACAACGCCGCCTGCTCGGGCTCCTTCGTGCCGCTTCTGACCCTCGGCATTCCGGGGTCGGGTACAACGGCGATCATGCTCGGCGCGCTGATTTCCTACGGCGTGCAGCCGGGGCCGCGCCTGTTCACCGACAACCCGGAAGTGTTCTGGTCGGTGATCATCTCCATGTATCTCGGCAACGTGATCCTCTTGGTGCTGAACCTGCCGCTGATCCCCTACATCGCCCGTGTTCTGGCCCTGCCGCACACCGTGCTCGTGCCGATGATCCTGTTCTTCTCCCTGATCGGCGTCTACTTCGTCACCTTCAACACGTTCGACATCCAGTTGATGGTGATCTTCGCGGTCGGGGCGATGGTGCTCAGGCTTCTCGACATGCCAATGGCGCCGATGTTGCTCGGCTTCATCCTCGGCGGCATGATGGAGGAGAACCTGCGCCGGGCGCTGATCATCAGCAATGACAGCTGGGCCTTCGTGTGGGAGCGGCCGCTGACCGCCACGATCCTGGCGATCGCCTTTCTGATCCTGGTGGTGCCGATGCTGACGCCGATGCTCGGCCGGTTGATGGCACGCCGCCGGGACGCTGCCGGCGAAGGCGGCTGAGAACCGGAACTGTCCGCCGCGACGGCAACGCCGCCAAGACAGGAAAGGCCGCCGGGACCGGATCCCGGCGGCCTTTTTGCTTGTTGAAACGACCGGCCGGCTCGCGAAGCGGCGGGCCTGTCCGCTTTCAGAGCTTGTCGGTCACCACGGTGGTGGTGGCGCCCGAGGGCTCCTTGGTGATCACCGGGTCGGAACCTCCGCCCAGCAGCGTGTTCACCGTGCGCTGGTAGTCCTCCATGTCGAGACGACCATCGGAGCCTTCCGTCAGCTTGTTGATCTCGCGGACCATGCGCTTCTGGTGGGTCTCGGTCTGCGCACCGGTGGCATCGTTCTCCAGAACGATGTCGGCTGCCTCGTCCGGATTCTCGCGGGCATAGTCCCAGCCCTTCATGGAGGCGCGAACGAAACGGGCCATCCTGTCGACGAAGGCCGGATCGGAGAGCTTCTCCTCGACCACATAGAGACCGTCTTCAAGGGTCGCGACGCCCTGATCCTCGTACTTGAAGAGCACCAGCTCGCTCTCCGGGATGCCGGCGTCGATGACCTGCCAGTACTCGTTGTAGGTCATGGTCGAGATGCAGTCGGCCTGCTTCTGCAGCAGCGGGTCGACGTTGAAGCCCTGCTTGAGGACCTTGACGCCGTTGTCGCTGCCATCGGTCGGAATGCCGAGCTGGCTCATCCAGGACAGGAACGGATACTCGTTGCCGAAGAACCAGACGCCGAGCGTGCGGCCGCGGAAATCCTCCGGCTTGGTGATGCCGGTTTCCTTCAGGCAGATCAGCATCATGCCCGACTTCTTGAACGGCTGGGCGATGTTGACGAGCGGCACGCCGCGCTCGCGACTGGCCAGCGCCGAGGGCATCCAGTCGACGATCACGTCGGCACCGCCCCCGGCGATCACCTGCGGCGGGGCGATGTCGGGACCGCCCGGCTTGATCGTGACATTGAGGTCTTCCTCGTCATAGAAGCCCTTGTCCTTGGCGACATAATAGCCGGCGAACTGGCCCTGGGTGACCCATTTGAGCTGCAGCGTCACGTCGTCGGCCGCATGGGCCGGCCCGAAGGCAAAGGCAAGCGCTGCCGCGGCAAGCAAAGTCTTCTTCATGTCCTACTCCCTCTGGTGTGGCTGCCGCCGCCCGTTATCCCCGGACTGACGGATGCCAGAACGTGACCACCCGTTCGACGAGGGTCACCAATCCGTAGAAAAGAGATCCGGCCAGCGCCGCTACGGCGATCGAGGCCCAGACCATGTCTACATTCATCCGCCCCACCTCGGTGGAGATGCGGAAGCCCATACCGACGATGGGCGTGCCGAAGAATTCGGCAACAATGGCCCCGATGAGGGCGAGCGTCGAGTTGATTTTCAAGGCATTGAAGATGAAGGGCATGGCCATCGGCAGGCGCATCTTGACCAGCGTCTGGCGATAGTTTGCCGCGTAAGTGTGCATCAGGTCGTGCTGGATGCGGTCGGCGGCGGCAAGGCCGGTGACCGTGTTCACCAGCATCGGGAAGAAGGTCATGATGATGACGACGGCCGCCTTGGACGGCCAGTCGAAGCCGAACCACATGACCATGATCGGGGCGACACCGATGATCGGCAGGGCCGAGACGAGATTGCCGATCGGCAGCAGGCCGCGGCGCAGGAACGGTACCCGGTCGACCAGGATGGCGACCAGGAAGCCCGACCCGCAGCCGATGGCGTAGCCGACCAGCACGCCTTTCAGGAACGTCTGTCGGAAATCCGCCCACAGGATCGACGGCGAGGCGAGGAGCCGGGTCCAGATGTCGTCTGGCGCCGGCAAAAGCACCCTGGGAACGGCGAAACCCACCACCAGAACCTGCCAGAGGATCAGCAGCCAGACGCCGAAGGAGAGCGGAATGGCAAGCGACACCAGCCGGCGTACCAACAGGTTGCGCGGCGACAGGGCCGCCATTTCCTCCACCGAGAGCCATGCCATCGCCCAGGCAACCGCGACATAGGCCCAGAAGCCGTGACCGGCCATGCCCGGATGGCGGCCGATCAGGGCGATCAGGGCGAAGGCCAGCCCGTAGGAGACGCCGGCAAGCGCGAGAACCGCGAGGGGTCCGTGGAAGAAGCGGAACCGGTAGGGCGTGAGCACGAGGACCGCGGCCAGCGCCGAAACGGCCAGGAACGGGCTTTCGAAAAGGCCCAGAAACGCGGCCTCGCCGGAAATCAGCGGCAACATGCTCGCCATCACCGCGAGGACGAGGGCGGCGGTCGAAAGCAGCCGTGTCACCGGCGACAATTTCGCGCCCATGCCGAGCGAGTCCGGTCCGCCTGGAAGCTGTGCCGTGTTCATTGCCCCATCCCCATGCGCTTCAGGACAATCCTCTCGGCAACCCCGATCAGCGCCACCAGCGAGGCGGCGATCACCGCGGCGACGATCAGCGCCGACCAGATCTGAACCGTCTGGCCGTAATAGGATCCGGCGAGAAGCCGGGCACCCAGCCCCGCCACCGCACCCGTGGGAAGCTCGCCGACAATGGCGCCGACAAGGCTCGCGGCGACGCCGACCTTCATCGAGGCGAAGAGATAGGGCGCGGCGGAGGGCAGGCGCAGCTTCCACAGTGCCTGGGCGCGGCTTGCCGAATAGGTCTTCATCAGGTCGAGCTGGATCGTCTCGGGCGAACGCAGGCCCTTCACCATGCCGACGGTGACAGGGAAGAAGGAGAGATAAGTCGAGATCATCGCCTTGGGCAACAGGCCGGAAATGCCGATCGCGTTGAGCACGACGATGATCATCGGCGCGATGGCGAGGATGGGGATCGTCTGCGAGGAGATCACCCAGGGCATCAGGCTCTTGTCGAGCACGCGGCTGTGCACCACGCCGATGGCCAGGACAATGCCGAGCCCGGTGCCGAGGACGAAGCCGAGCAGCGTCGAGGAGAGCGTGATCGAGCTGTGATAGATCAGGCTGCGCTTCGAGGTCACGGCCTTGTTGGCAGTGGTCTCCCAAACCTCGACGGCGACCTGATGCGGCGACGGCAGCACGGGCCGGTCCTGCGACAGCGTGTCGGCGACAAGCTGTGCGAGCGAGGCATCCTCCGCTCCGCCGCGCTTGTAGATGTCGCGCTGGAACGGCGTGTTGAGCAGAACGGCGGCGAGATACCAGATCGCAATGATCGCCGCGACGACAACGATCACCGGCCCGGCCGTTCCCTGCATCAGGCCGGCCATGGGCGAGCGGGAAGGTGCGGAAAGCGCTGCCGAACTCATGGGGTCCCCTCCTCCCGTTCCATCCGCGCCAGAATCGCGCCGCGCAGGGTCTCGGCCTGCTCCAGCGTCACACCGGACACCAGCCGCTGCGCCGCAGCCTCGCCAATCTTCACCTCGAGGCCGTAGCCTGGCCAGTCGACCGGCTTGGTCTTGGCCTTTCCATATTCCGTTTGCAGCGTCGAGACGCGCGACAGCGCGTTGAGCGGCCATTTTCGGGTCGGCCCCAGCGGCACTGTCCCGATGCCGGGAAGCACCAGCATCGAGGCTGCCTCGACCTCCCTGCCGAGACGCAGCAGAACCACGCGGAAATTCACCCGCACGAGTTCGAAAAGCATGTAACCGACGAGACCGAGCATCAGGAGCGCGACAACATCGGCATGCGCCGTGACGTAGGTCGCCGTTGCCCCGCCAAGGAGTACGACGGGAACGCCACCAATGATCGTGGCGGCGGGCTTCTGACTGGAAGCAACCGTGAAGAGATCGCTTTCGCCCTCACGCTCGTGGCGCATGGCGGTCGAGTGCCATCCGATCCGGTTGCGCGCCGCCTCAATCATCATAGCTGTGCCCCGCCCTCAAGCCTTCGCGAACGCGGTGGGCGATCTTCAGAAACTCCGGCGTCTCGCGGATGTCGAGGGTGCGTTCGCGCGGCAGGTCGCTCTCGATCACGTCGTAGATGCGGCCCGGACGCGGGCAGAGCACCACGATCTTGGTCGACAGGAACACCGCTTCGGGGATCGAATGGGTGACGAAGACCACCGTCTTGCTGGTCTTGGCCCACAGTTTCAGCAGCTGCTCGTTGAGATGGTCGCGGACGATCTCGTCGAGCGCGCCGAAGGGCTCGTCCATCAGGAGCAGGTCCGGGTCGAAGGAGAGCGCCCGGGCGATGGACGCGCGTTGCTGCATGCCGCCCGAAAGCTGCCAGGGATACTTGCGCTCGAAGCCGGACAGATTGACCAGCTCCATGTTGCGGCGGATGCGCTCTTCCCGCTCGACCTTGGAAAAGCCCATGATTTCCAGAGGCAGGGCGATGTTGTCGGCGATGGTCCGCCACGGGTAAAGGGCGGCCGCCTGGAAGATATAGCCATAGGCGCGCTTCAGCCGCGCCTCGTCCGGCGTCATGCCGTTGACGGAGATCGAGCCACCGGTCGGCGTCTCCAAGTCGGCGATCACCCGCAGAAGCGTGGTCTTGCCGCAACCGCTCGGCCCGATGAAGGAAACGAAATCGCCGGCATCGATCCTGAGATCGATGTCGGAAAGTGCATGAACCGGACCGTCATTGGTCTCGAAGGTGAGCGAAAGCTTGGCGATGTCGATGACGGGCGATGCCGCCTCTTCCGCTGGCTGTGCTTGCATTCCGGCACTGTCTCCCTCGATCCGCGGCCGCATGCCCCGCCGCCGCTGTCCTGCCTTGTCAATCCGTCCGCCTGCCATGTCAGGAGAGCAAGGAGCGGGCCATTTTGACCAGCGGCCCGCCCTTTCCCCTCACACGCCGCTTTGCGGAATACCGGACCGCTCCACCTTGCGCGGCGCGGTCAGGTCCTTCCAGGTCGACAACGCCCTGTTGACCGCCTGGAACGGCTGGCGCGCGACGAACTCTCCGTGGCCCTCGCGGGTCTTCACCGCGCCGTCGTCGATCGCCACCTCGCCGCGGGTCAGCGTGAAGCGCGGCAGGCCCTTCACATGCTTGCCCTCGAACACATTGTAGTCGATGGCCGACTGCTGGTTCGACGCGGAAATCGTCTTTTCCTTCGCCGGGTCCCAGACGACGATATCGGCATCCGCCCCGACCAGGATCGCACCCTTTTTCGGGTAGATGTTGAGGATCTTGGCTATGTTGGTCGAGGTGACGGCGACGAACTCGTTCATGGTCAGCCGGCCGGTGGCAACGCCCCGGGTCCACAGCATCGGCATGCGATCCTCCAGGCCACCGGTGCCGTTGGGGATCTTGGTGAAATCGCCAAGGCCCGTGCGCTTCTGCTCCGTGGTGAAGGCGCAATGGTCGGTCGCCACCACCTGCAGCGTGCCGGCCTGCAGGCCGGCCCAGAGACTGTCCTGGTGCTTCTTGTCGCGGAAGGGCGGCGACATCACGCGGCGTGCGGCATGGTCCCAGTCGGCGTTCCTGTATTCGCTGTCGTCGAGCGTCAGGTGCTGGATCAGCGGCTCGCCATAGCAGCGGATGCCGTTCTGCTTGGCCCGGCGGATCGCCTCATGCGCCTGCTCAGAGGATGTGTGCACCACATAAAGCGGCACGCCGGCCATGTCGGCGATCATGATCGCCCTGTTGGTGGCCTCGCCCTCCACTTCCGCCGGGCGCGAATAGGCATGCGCCTCCGGGCCGTTGTTGCCCTCGGCCATCAGCTTGGCCTGAAGCTGGGCGACCACGTCGCCGTTTTCCGCATGCACCATCGGCAATGCGCCGAGTTCTGCACAGCGCTGGAAGGACGCGAACATCTCGTCGTCATCCACCATCAGCGCGCCCTTGTAGGCCATGAAATGCTTGAAGGTGTTAATGCCCTTGTCGCGGACGACCGTCTCCATGTCATTGAAGACCTGCTCGCCCCACCAGGTGACCGCCATGTGGAAGGAATAGTCGCAATTGGCCCGTGTCGACTTGTTGTCCCACATGGTCAGCGCCTCAAGCAGCGACTGGCCGGGCGCCGGCAGGCAGAAGTCGACCACCATGGTGGTGCCGCCGGCAAGCCCGGCGCGGGTGCCGCTTTCGAAGTCATCGGCCGAGTAGGTGCCCATGAAGGGCATTTCCAGATGCACATGCGGGTCGATGCCGCCCGGCATCACGTAGCAGCCGGTGGCATCGAGCACCTCGTCGCCGGAGAGACCTGCGCCGATCTCGACGATGCGACCGCCCTCGATCTTCACATCCGCTTCGTAGCTCAGGTCCGCGGTGACGACCGTGCCGCCCTTGATCACTTTGCTGGCCATGTCTGGTTCCCCTCGTGTTCCGGTGTGTCTGGTCGCCAGGATCCCGTGGCTCCCGACCGTTCCTTCCGTTTTTGCCCCTACGGCTCGTAGGTCGCCAGCCTGGCGCCGAAGCCGAGGAACACGACCCCCGTGACGCCCTTGATCCAGCGCTGGAACGTCCCGCCCCGCGCCGCCGCCGCAAGTCTCGAAAAGGCCATCACCATCAGGCTGAACCAGACGAGATTGAGCATCGAATGGATAAAGACCAGCGTGAACGTGTTGGCCGGCGTCGCCAGTCCGGGCGGCAGGAATTGCGGGAAGGCCGCCAGGTAGAACATCGAGACCTTCGGATTGAGCGCGTTGGTCAGCAACCCCTCCCAGTAGGCGATGACGAGCGTGCGCCGACGCCGCGCCGGGGAGATGTCGGTCGGGGCAATGGTGCCGCGCCATGCGTCCCGCAGCGCCTTGAGGCCGATCCAGCACAGATAGGCGGCGCCCAGCATCTTCACGGCGAAGAACAGTTCCGCAGAGCGGACCAGAAGGACCGAAACACCGAACACCACCAGCGCGCCATGCAGGTAGAAGGCGGTGATGAAGCCGGCGATATTGGCAAAGCCGGCCAGCCGGCCCGAGGTCGGCACCGTGCGCGCGATGAGCACGCCGTTGGGGCCCGGCGACATCACCAAGAGCCCGGCAACCGCGACGAAGGAAAGCACTGTCGAAAGATCCATCAACCTGTCCTCAGTTGGCGCCGCGGCGCCTATTCCGTGATTTCCGCCGCTTCCAGCACCGCATGCAGCAGCACGTCGGCGCCGGCCCGGGCCCAGTCCTTGGTGATGTCCTCCGCCTCGTTGTGCGACAACCCGTCGACGCAGGGGCACATGATCATCGCCGTCGGGGCGACCTTGTTGACCCAGCAGGCATCGTGGCCGGCACCCGAGATGATGTCCTGATGCGAGTAGCCGAGTTTCTCGGCCGCATTGCGCACCACCCTGACGCAGGTCTCGTCGAAGGTGACCGGGTCGAAATGACCGGCGACCTCGATGGTGACCGAAAGTCCCAGGTCCTCGGCGATCTTCGGCGCCTTCTCCTCGAACTCCGCCTTCATCGCGTCGAGCGTCTCCTGGTCGGGCGAACGGAAATCGATGGTGAAGACCACCTTGCCGGGAATGACATTGCGCGAATTGGGATGGACGTCGCAATGGCCGATGGCGCCGACGGCGCGCGGCTGGTGCCGCATGGCGATCTCGTGCACGAGTTCCGTCATGCGCGCCATGCCAAGCCCGGCGTTCCTGCGCATCGGCATGGGAGTCGAGCCGGTGTGGCTGTCCTTGCCGGTGACCGTCACCTCCAGCCACCACAGGCCCTGGCCATGGGTGACGACGCCGATATCCTTGCCCTCTGCCTCCAGGATCGGCCCCTGCTCGATATGCAGCTCGAACATGGCGTGGATCTTGTCCTTGCGCGCCCCGACCTCCTCATCGCCGACCCAGCCGACGCGCTTCAACTCCTCGCCGACGGTCTTGCCGTCCGCGTCCTTGCGGGCATAGGCCCAGTCGAGATCGTGAACGCCGGCAAAGACACCGGAGGCGAGCATGGCGGGCGCGAAGCGCGTGCCCTCCTCGTTGGTCCAGTTGGTGAGCACGATCGGCCGGCGCGTCCTGATATCGAGGTCGTTGAGGGCGCGGATGACCTCGAGCCCGCCCAGAACGCCGAGCACGCCGTCATATTTGCCGCCCGTCGGCTGGGTGTCGAGATGCGAGCCCATATAGACCGGGTCGGCGTCCGGATCGGTGCCGGGCCGCGTCATGAACATGTTGCCCATCGTGTCGACGCCCATGGTCAGGCCGGCCGCCTCGCACCAGGTCTGAAACAGCTTGCGACCCTCGTTGTCGGCATCGGTCAGCGTCTGGCGGTTGTTGCCACCGGCAACGCCGGGGCCGATCTTCGCCATCTCCATCAGGCTGTCCCAGAGCCGGTCGGGATCGATCCTGAGATTCTGGCCCGGTGCTGCTGCCATGATGCGCGCTCCTATTTCAGTTCGGTTTCGATGAAGGACATCGTCGCCGTGCCCTCGTTGATGACGTTGTGCTCGACGCCCTCGTCGCGCCGGTAGACGGTGCCGGCCGGGACCAGCACCGAGCGACTGGCGCCGCCCGGCTCCTCCAGCAGCATGTGGCAGTCGGTCAGTGTCGTGATCACGTAGTCCAGCCCGTGGCGATGCCAGCCTGTCTCCGCGCCGGGCACGAAGTCGAAGCGGGTGACGCGCACCTTCGCATCATCGATCAGGGTCGTGGCCTCTGCCGTGGCACGGTGCATTGCTGATCACTCCATGTTCGGGAAGGTGTAGACCGCGCCGTCCTTGATGCCGGCGGGCCAGCGCGTCGTCACCGTCTTCAGCCGCGTGTTGAAGCGCACGCCTTCCGCGCCGTAGATCGCGTGGTCGCCGAACAGCGACCGCTTCCAGCCGCCGAAGGAGAAATAGGCGACCGGCACCGGGATCGGCACGTTGATGCCGACCATGCCGACCTCGATGCGGTCGGCAAAGGAGCGCGCGGCATCGCCGTCGCGGGTGAAGATCGCCGTGCCGTTGCCGTATTCGTGCTCGTTGATCAGCGTCAGGGCCTCCTCGTAACCCTTGGCGCGCACCACCGAGAGAACCGGACCGAAGATCTCCTCCCTGTAGATCGTCATGTCACGCGTCACCCGGTCGAACAGGGTGCCGCCGACGAAATAGCCGTTCTCGTAGCCCTGCAGCGAGAAACCGCGACCGTCGACGAGAAGTTCGGCGCCTTCCTTCTCGCCCTGGTCGATGTAGCCGAGCACCTTGCGCATATGCTGTTCGGTAACCACCGGGCCCATTTCGGCGTCCTTGTCGGTCGCCGGCCCGATCTTCAGCGCCTGGACGCGCGGCACGAGCTTTTCCACCAGGCGGTCGGCGGTCTCCTCGCCGATGGGAACCGCCACCGAGATCGCCATGCAGCGCTCGCCGGCGGACCCGTAGCCCGCGCCCATCAGCGCGTCGGCGGCCTGGTCCATGTCCGCATCCGGCATGACGATCATGTGGTTCTTGGCACCGCCCAGTGCCTGCACGCGCTTTCCGTGCGCGGTGCCGGTCGAATAGACGTATTCGGCGATCGGCGTAGAGCCGACGAAGGACACCGCCTTGACGTCCGGATGGGTGAGGAGGACGTCGACCGCCTCCTTGTCGCCATGCACGACGTTGAGCACGCCGTCGGGGAAGCCTGCTTTCTGAAAGAGATCGTAGACCACCATCACGGCGGACGGATCGCGCTCCGACGGTTTCAGGATGAAGGTGTTCCCGCAGGCGACCGCGATCGGATACATCCACAAGGGCACCATGGCGGGGAAGTTGAACGGCGTGATGCCGGCGACGACGCCGAGCGGCTGGCGGTCGGAATAACTGTCGATGGCGGGGCCGACATTGCGGGCGAACTCGCCCTTCAGCAGATGCGGGATGCCGCAGGCGAATTCCACCACCTCGATGCCGCGGGCGACCTCGCCGAGCGCGTCGTCATGGGTCTTGCCGTGCTCGGCCGAGACCGCCCGGGCAATGTCGTCTGCATGGGCGGTGAGCAGCTCCTTGAAGCGGAACATCATCCGCGCGCGCTTCAGGGGAGGCGTGTCGCGCCAGGCCGGGAAGGCCGCCTTCGCGGCGGCGACGGCCTCGGCGACTTCGTCGGCCGTCGACAGCGGCAGCGTCGCCGACTGCTCGCCGGTCGCGGGATTGAACACGCCCTGCGTGCGGGTCGAGCGGGAGACGGCACGCTGGCCGCCAATGGCATTCTCGATGGTGGTCATGGTCTGTCCCGGTCGGAGCTCGCTCCGGTTTCAGTCTAGGCTTTCCAGCACGTCGCGGATCGTGTCGACGAGCTGGTCGATATGCCCCTTCTCGATGATCAGAGGCGGCGACAGCGCGATGATGTCGCCGGTGGTGCGGATCAGCACGCCCGCCTCGTAGGCTTTCAGGAAGGCGGAGAAGGCACGCTTGGTCGGCTCGCCGGCGATCGGCTGCAGCTCGATGGCGCCGATCAGGCCAATGTTACGGATGTCGATGACATGGCGGGTGCCCTTGAGCGAATGCAGCGCGTCGGCCCAGTAGGGCCCGAGTTCCGCGGCACGGGTCAGCAGGCCCTCCTCCTCATAGGTGTCGAGCGTGCCGAGCGCGGCCGCGCAGGCGACCGGATGGCCGGAATACGTGTAGCCGTGGAAGAACTCGATCAGGTGCTCGGGCCCGGTCATGAAGGCCTCGTGCACATGGCTGGCGCAGAACACGGCACCCATCGGGATGACTCCGTTGGTGATGCCCTTGGCCGTCGTCACCAGATCCGGCGTGACGCCGAAATGGTCGACGGCGAAGGGCGAGCCAAGGCGGCCGAAGCCGGTGATCACCTCGTCGAAGATCAGCAGGATGCCGTGCTGGTCGCAGATGGCCTTCAGCCGCTCCAGATAGCCCTTCGGGGGGATCAGCACGCCGGTGGACCCGGCCACCGGCTCGACGATGACGGCGGCGATGGTCGAGGCGTCGTGCAGCTGGATCAGCCGGATCAGGTCCTCGGCATATTCGGCGCCGCTCTCCGGCTGCCCGCGCGTCCAGGCGTTGCGGGTGATGTCGTGGGTGTGCGGCAGGTGGTCGACGCCGCCCAGAAGCGTGCCGAACATCTTGCGATTGGAAACGATGCCGCCAACGGAGATGCCGCCGAAATTGACGCCGTGATAGCCGCGCTCGCGGCCGATCAGCCGCGTCCGGGAGCCTTCACCTCGCACCCGGTGATAGGCGATCGCCATCTTCAGCGCGGTCTCGACGGATTCCGATCCCGAATTGGTGAAGAACACATGGTCGAGCGGCGAGGGCATCAAGGCCGAAAGGCGCGCCGCCAGTTCGAAGGCATGCGGATGCCCCATCTGGAAGGCCGGTGCGTAGTCGAGTTCGGCGATCTGGCGCTGCACGGCTTCGGTGATGCGGGGCCGCGCGTGGCCGGCATTGCAGCACCACAGGCCGGCGGTGCCGTCGAGCACGTCGCGGCCGTCGGCGGTCTTGTAGAACATGCCCTCGGCGCCGACGAAGAGCCGCGGGTTCTGCTTGAACTGGCGGTTCGCCGTGAACGGCATCCAGAAGGCGTCGAGATTGTTGCTGGTAAGCGCCGGCTTCGACATGTTGCTCCTCCCCCGCCGCCCGTCCCGGTCGCGGGACGCGGCGCACCTCTAGTGACTGCATTCGGCCGGGCCGGATCCGCTGCCGGAGGCCTTGCGGGCCAGGCCCGCATGGCGCCCGGACGGCTCGTCACCGCCGGCCGGTTCCCGTACCCGGATATCGCGAGAGGACATGCGCCCCGCCTCGACGCGAATGCGTCCGGCGCGGCTGCGTGTTTCTGTTGCCCGGGCGGCCGGCTGCCCTGCTTGCGCATCGTGGCGGTCCGGCCGAAATCTGGAAGTGCGCGGCCACCGGTCTTGTTGGTCTGGCGCCGAAGGTCCGCTGCGTCTTTGCCATTGCGCCAGGCTGAAAAACCTGACCAAATGGTCAAATCGAGCCTAGGAAGGCTTGACCATCCGGTCAAGATCAATTTTCGGCGCGCCTGCCGAATTGGCAGTCACGGACGAAACGGTCTAAGCAATGGGCCAAGCAACGGCCAGGAGCGATGCGCGGCAGCGACAGGACACACAAGAGCGCCATCCGGGCGGAGAACGAGCGCGCGATCCTCAAGGCGGCCGAGGAAGTCTTCGCCGAAAGCGGCTTTCGCGGCGCCACCACCGGCATGATCGCCGACCGCGCGGGCATTCCCAAGGCGAACCTGCACTACTATTTCCCGACCAAGGAGGCGCTTTACCGCCGTGTCGTGGAGCACATTTTCAACATCTGGCTGGATGCCGCCAATTCCTTTGACGAGAGCGACGACCCGGTCGAGGCGCTGACCGCCTACATCTCCAAGAAGATGGACATTTCGCGCGAGCATCCGATGGGCTCCAAGGTCTGGGCCAACGAGATCCTGCACAAGGCTCCGGTGATCCAGGACTATCTTGAGACCACCTTGCGCGACTGGACAGCCTCGCGCGTTGCCGTGATCGAGCGATGGATCGCGGACGGCAAGATCGCCCCGGTCAATCCGCAATATCTGCTCTACATGATCTGGGCGACCACACAGCACTACGCCGATTTCAACCATCAGATCGATACGCTGAACGGCGGCCGGGCGCTCGGCGCGACCCAGTTCGAGGAGGCGAAGCAAACGGTGATCGGGATCATTCTGGCGGGGATTGGCGCCACCGCACCCGCGCTTGGCAGTGCAGCGGCACGGACCGCCCGCAACGGCGACGCAACCGCGCCGGCGGGAAGATAGGCAGGGACCATGGACAGCACCGCCCCGCAACAGGACACTCCGCGCACCCGTATCCAGGAGAAGAACCGGGCGCGGATCCTCGATGCGGCGCTTTCCGTGTTTTCGCGCTTCGGCTACCGCGGCGCCCGCGTCGACCAGATCGCCGAGGACGCGGGCATGTCGAAGTCGAACCTGCTCTACTATTTCGGTTCCAAGTCGGAGATCTACAAGGCGGTGCTGGCCGACCTGCTCGACCGCTGGCTGGCGCCTCTGCGCACCCTCGACCCCGAAGGCGATCCGCGTACTGAACTCACCGCCTATATCGAACAGAAACTGCGCTTCTCGGCCGAGTATCCTGAAGCCTCGCGGCTCTTCGCCAACGAGGTGATGCAAGGCGCGCCGATGATCCGGGACGTTCTGGAAGGGCCGCTGAAGGCGCTGGTCGACGAGAAGTCCGAGGTGCTGCGCCATTGGGCCGCCTGCGGCCGGATACTGCCCGTCGATCCGCATCACCTCATTTTCCTGATCTGGGCGACGACCCAGACCTATGCCGATTTCGCCCCGCAGATCGAGGCGATCACCGGCACCGGCATCGACGATCCGAAATTCCGCAAGCAGGCCCTGGCCTCGCTCACCGACCTGATTTTCGGCGGGCTGCTGCCACGCGCTTGATCTTGGCCTTGCGGCTTGTATCCTGCGTTCCCAAGGCTGGCGTGCGGTCGCGGATCCGGTTGGCGGATCGCGTCGCGCCATGCCACAGGACGGGAGATTCCATGCGCAAGGCCCTTCTCATTGCCGGCATGCTGTTGCTTGCGACCGGAACCGCGGAAGCCGCCAAGTGCGGCAATAATGCCAAGGGGTTTCCCACGTGGCTTGCCGCGTTCAAGCGCGAGGCGGTCGCGTCGGGCATCTCCAGCCGCACGGTCGAGGCCGCGCTCGGGAACATGAGCTACAACTCCAAGGTCATCCGCCTCGACCGGAACCAGAAATCCTTCAAGCTGTCGTTCGAGCAGTTCCTCGCCCGGCGCGCGCCGCCCTCGACCATCGCCATGGGCAAGCGCCGGATGCAGCAGCATGCAAGGGTGCTCGACCGGGTCGAGCGCAAATACGGCGTGCCCAAGGAAGTCATCGTTTCGATCTGGGGGCTGGAATCCGGCTTCGGCAGCTTCATGGGCAACATCCCGATCTTTTCCTCGCTCTCGGCGCTCGCCTATGACTGCCGTCGCTCGGCGTTCTTCACCAAGGAACTGATGAGCGCCCTTCGGATCGCCGACCGCGGCCAGATGCGGATTTCCGACATGAAGGGCGCCTGGGCCGGCGAGATCGGCCAGACCCAGTTCCTGGCCTCCAGCTACGAGCGCTTCGCGGTCGATTTGGACGGCGACGGGCGCCCCAACCTGATCCGCAGCACGCCGGACGTCTTTGCCTCGACCGCCAATTTCCTGCGCCAGCATGGCTGGAGCAAGGGGGGCGACTGGTCGCCGGGCAGCCGCAACTACGGTGTTCTGAAGGACTGGAACCGGGCCGAGGTCTATCGCAAGACCATTGCCCATTTCGCCACCCAGCTTCGACGCTAGAGACCGGAGACAGGACCTCGCGACCGGTCCGGCGCTGCAGGAGGCCGGCGCTGCAGGAGGACGGTCGCGACCGCCGTCACCAGCACGCCGGCAACGGTCCACAGGCCAGGCCAGGGCGCGCCCAGCGCCAGCGTCTCGGCCAGCACGAAGGACGGCAGCAGATAGGTGTAGGCCATCACCGGTCCGGACGGCAGGCGGAGGCTCGCATAGGTGGCGCAGAAGAAGCTGGTCGCCGTCGGAAAGACGGCAAGATACGCAATCCCGGCATAAACGGCCGGCGGCACCGCGGTCCAGTCCGTCGCCGCCAGTTCCTCGCGGCCGTAAACCAGCAGCATCACGGCCCCGCAGACCAATATCCAGAAGTTGAAGTGCTCGAGCGGCTCACCCTTGTTGAGGAGCCGCATCAAGGGTGCATAGAAGGCATAGGCGGCGACACCTAAGAGGTAGATCCGCTCCCCTTCGCCGAACTCAAGCCTTGCGAGCCGCGAGAGATCCGAGCCGAACAGCACAAGCAGCGCACCTCCAGCCCCGACCGCCAGGCAGATCGCCTGAAAGCGCGAGATCCGCTGGCCGAGCAGCATCAGGCCGGCGAGCGCGGTAAAGGCCGGCAGCAGCGTGAAAACGGCGCCCGCGTTGAGGGCGCTCGTCAGCCTCAGCGCCTCGAACATGGTCACGAAGAACACGTCGAGCAGCAGCGCGATCAAAAAATAGACAGGCAGGCGCGCAAGTTTCGGCCGATGCCACTGCCGCTTGGCGGTGGCCATGCCGGCAAAGATCGCCGCGGCGATGCAGAAGCGCAAGGCAGTGAGTACGGCCGGATCGAGCGCGGCGGTGATCGCGTGTCCGACGGGAAAGGATGTGGAGACGAGAAACACGAAACCGAGCATCGCCAAGTGGGCGCGCCCGGTCTCGTCCGTCTGCGGTGCGGTGCCGACCGTCACCGCACCCGCCGTGTCGCACAATGGCTCATTCAGCCGCGTCCTGCACCCGGTTGGGGTTGTTGGGATGGGTCGTCCAGTTGGCATAGGCCGGATCGATCTTGCTGCCCGTGCGGGGATCTGATCCGTCCGTCAGCTGCTCCATGGTGATGCAGTCCTCGACCGGGCAGACCGATACGCACAGGTTGCAGCCGACGCATTCCTCGTCGATCACCTCGAAGTGCCGCAACCCGTCCTTCATCGCGGTGATCGCCTGGTGCGAGGTGTCCTCGCAGGCGATATGGCAGCGGCCGCACTGGATGCAGGCATCCTGGTCGATGCGCGCCTTGACCACGTAGTTCAGGTTGAGCTGTTGCCAGTCGGTGACATTGGGCACGGCACGGCCGACAAACTGGTCGAGCGAGGTATAGCCCTTCTCGTCCATCCAGTCGGACAGGCCGTCGATCATGTCCTCGACCACGCGGAAGCCGTAGACCATCGCCGCGGTGCAGACCTGCACCGTTCCGGCGCCCAGCGCCATGAACTCCGCCGCGTCGCGCCAGTCGGTGACGCCGCCGATGCCGGAGATCGGCAGGCCGCGCATCTGCGGATCACGGGCGATCTCCGCCACCATGTTGAGCGCGATCGGCTTCACCGCCGGCCCGCAATAGCCGCCATGGGCACCGCGCCCGTCGATTGTCGGGTTGGGCGCCATCTGATCGAGATCGACCGAGACGATGGAGTTGATCGTGTTGATCAGCGACACGGCATCGGCCCCACCGGCATGCGCCGCGCGGGCCGGATTGCGGATGTCGGTGATGTTCGGCGTCAGCTTGACGATCACCGGCATGCGCGTGTGCTGCTTGCACCAGCGGGTGACCATTTCGATATATTCCGGCACCTGGCCGACCGCCGAACCCATGCCGCGCTCGGACATGCCGTGCGGACAGCCGAAATTGAGCTCGACGCCATCGGCCTCGGTCTCCTCCACGCGGCGCAGGATGTCGATCCAGTTCTGCTCCTCGCAGGGCACCATCAGCGAGACCACCAGCGCCCGGTCGGGCCAGTCGCGCTTGACCTGCTTGATCTCGCGCAGGTTCACCTCGAGCGGGCGGTCGGTGATCAGTTCGATATTGTTGAACCCGATGACGTTGCGATCACGGCCGTGGACGGCGCCGTAGCGCGGACCGTTGACATTGACCACCGCCGGGTCCTCGCCAAGCGTTTTCCACACGACACCGCCCCAGCCCGCCTTGAAGGCGCGCACGACGTTGTATTCCTTGTCGGTCGGTGGCGCTGAGGCCAGCCAGAACGGATTGGGCGACTTGATGCCGAGAAAGTTGGTGCTGAGATCGGCCATTTCGAAAACCTCCCCACGGATGTTTCGGGGGTGAAAGGGAATGTGCTGGAGAGCCCGGCAGCGCCTCAGGCGCGGAGGGCCGCATGGATCGCGGCGGCGGCGATCTTGCCATCCTCGACCGCGGCGACCGTCAGGTCTTCGCCGCCCTCGATACAGTCACCGCCGGCCCACACATCGGGCAGCGATGTACGGCGGTCGGCATCGACGTCGATGCGCCCGCCATCGAGCTGGAGCGCGTCGGCGCCGCCGATCCCGTCCGGCATGAAGGTCTGTCCGATGGCCTTGAAGACCTGGTCGGCTTCCAGCGTCACGGTCTCGCCCGTACCCGACAACCGGCCGGAGCTGTCGGGAACGACCCGCTCCAGCTCTATGGCCCGCACCTGTCCGGCCTCGCCGATCAGGCGCTTCGGGGCCAGACACTCGCGAATGACGACGCCATTGGTGAGCGCGACTTCCTGCTCGTAGGCGCTGGCCTTCATCGCCTCGCGGTCGCGCCGATAGGCGATGGTCACCTCCTCGGCGCCAAGGCGCTTGGCCTGCACGGCGATGTCGATGGCCGTCATGCCGCCGCCGATGACCACGACCTTGCGGCCGATGGGCAGGGTTGCGAGATCGCTCGCCTGGCGAAGGTCGGCGATATAGGCAACAGCGTCGATGACACCGGCAAGGTCCTCGCCTTCCGCCCGCAAGGCGTTAACGCCGGCAAGCCCCATGCCGAGGAACACCGCGTCATGGTCGCGGCGCAGGGCTTCAAGCGTGATGTCGCGCCCGAGTGCCTTGTTACACTCGACCGAGATGCCGCCGATGGAGAGGACGAAATCGACCTCGTCCTGGGCGAAGTCGTTGGTGGTCTTGTACGCGGCGATGCCGAACTCGCTGAGACCGCCAAGCTTCGGCCGCGCCTCGTAGATGGTGACATCGTGGCCCTGGCGCGCCAGGGCATGGGCACAGGCAAGGCCCGCCGGACCGCCGCCAACGACCGCGACATGCTTGCCCGTCGGGGCCGCACGCTCATACGGGTGCTTTTCGGCGCGTTCGAAATAGGTGTCCGTCGCATGCCGCTGCAGCAGGCCGATCGCGACCGGCTTGTCCTCGGCAAGGTTGCGGACGCAGGCTTCCTCGCACAACGTCTCGGTCGGGCAGACGCGGGCGCACATGCCGCCAAGGATGTTCTGCTCGAAGATCGTCTTCGCCGAACCGAGCGGATTGCCGGTGGAGATCTGCCGGATGAACTTCGGGATGTCGATCGAAGTCGGACAGGCGATCGTGCAGGGCGCGTCGTAGCAGAAATAACAGCGATCCGCCTCGACCCGCGCCTCGTGCACACCGAGCGGCGGGTGCAGGTCGTCGAAATTCTCCAGATAATCGTCCGCCGTCAGGCGCCCCGCGCGAATGTCGGGACTAACGAGCGCGTCAGCCATGGCTGCACCTCCGCATTGGCCGGACCGTCCCTGACGGCTGCCCGGCGCTGGTTTACCCCTCTGGACCGGCCGGCGTTCGATCGGAGCCGATGGAACGTCTGGAAGGCCGGTCGACCTCAAAGTCCGGAGCGACGTTTCCGTCTCCGGCGATGCCGGATGCTCCAGGGCGCAGGACGTGCGGTTTCGCGGTTCTTGTCGGGACCGGAAGAGGGTCCCGTTCGTCCAGCGCCAGCTCTGGCGATTGCATGCGGCCCGCGCCTCGTTCGCCGGGTTCGGGTCCGCCGGATGTCATTGGGCCGAATTTTGACCAAATAGTCAAATTTTTTGTCGCAAGGACCGACCCCGACCTGCCGCTACGGCACTCCGGCAGGGCTTGGCCGGGGGTTCCGGCCGTGCGATATCGGGCCAGCGGCGCGGCCTGCAGGCGCCATCCAGCCAGGGAGAACCCCGTGACACGACCCGTCCTTTACGACTACTGGCGCTCCTCGGCGAGTTACCGGTTGCGCATCGCGCTCAACCTGCTTGGCCTCGAGCACGACACGGTCGCCGTCAACCTGCTGACCGGCGCGCACCGGGCCGATGACAACCTTGCGCGCAATCCGCAGGGCCTCGTTCCGACACTGACGATCGACGGCCATGATCTCACCCAGTCGCTGGCGATCATCGAGTATCTGCACGAGACCAACCCGGACCGATCCTCGTTGCTGCCGAATGACGCCGCCGGCCGGCACAGGGTGCGGGCGCTTGCACATGCCATCGCCATGGAGATCCATCCCGTCTGCAACCTGTCGGTCGCGGCCCATGTAGCCGACCTCACCGGGGGCGGCGACGCGGCCAAGAAGGCCTGGATGCAGACTTTCATCTCGAAGGGTCTTTCGGCGCTGGAACGAATGGTCGACCAACCCGCAACGGGACGTTTCTGCCATGGCGACGCGCCGACAATGGCCGACCTCTGCCTGGTGCCGCAGATGTACAATGCCCGGCGCTGGGGGATCGATCTCGCCCCCCTGCCGCGTCTCGTCGCCATTGACGCCGCATGCGCCGAAATGGCCGCCTTCGCCGATGCCCATCCGGACCGGATCGGCCCGCCACAGGCGTAAGGCGCCCCGCATCGCATCCGCTGTTTCGAATTCGTGCAATTTCCGCGCAGCGGACGCTTTGCCCGGCGCCGCGGCAAGGGTAGGCTTCACCGCATGAATGACGTCATCCCCGCCGCCGGCGCGCAATCAGTCCCGTCCGCCGTGCCCTTCTCCTTCCTGCTTGCCGCGCAATTCCTCGTTGCGGCCGCAGGCCTCGTGGTGGAGATCGTCGCCGGACGCATGCTGGCGCCCTATGTCGGCATGTCGCTCTACACCTGGACGGCCGTCATCGCAGTGGTGCTCGCCGGCTTTTCCGCCGGTCACTGGGTCGGCGGGCTCGTCGCCGACCGGCCGGCCCGCTCCGGTCTCGGCTGGCTGGCAATCTCCGGCGCACTCGGCGCTGTCGCCACCATCGCCGCGCTGCCGCTGCTCCGCCATCTTTCGGG
Source organism: Stappia sp. (assembly GCF_965276915.1). Classification (GTDB taxonomy): domain Bacteria; phylum Pseudomonadota; class Alphaproteobacteria; order Rhizobiales; family Stappiaceae; genus Stappia. The sequence continues at coordinate 867,529 of NZ_OZ255709.1, read as the reverse complement.
TCCGGTCCTCTCGACACTCACGGATCCGGTTGCCGGCATTGTCGCATTGACGGGCCTCTTGTTCTTCCTGCCCTCCTTCGCCGCGGGCATTCCCTCGCCGATCCTGGCGCGGCTCGCCATCGAGGGTCGCGAACAAAGCGGCCGCGCGCTCGGAGCCCTGCATGCCGTCTCCGCCATCGGTGCCATCGCCGGCACGCTGGCCGCCGGCTACCTCTTCATTTCCTGGATGGGAACTGCCTGGACGCTGATCGCGGTGGCTGCCGCCTATGCCTTGTTCGCGCTGGTCTGCCTGTGGATGGCGCACCGCGAACCGGCACACGTCGGCGGAGCGACGCTGCGGGCCGGCCTTGCCGCAACCGTTCTGTCGCTGGCGGCAGTGGCGTCGGGACCGGCCTTGACCACACGCGCCTGCATGGTGGAGAGCCGCTACTATTGCATCCGCTCGCTCGACGTCACCGCCGACTTCGGCGCCCCGACGCGCCTGATGGTGCTCGATCACCTGGGCCACGGCATCAACGTGCTCGACGATCCGGGGCGGCTGGTCATGCCCTATGCCGCGATCATCGACACGGTGACGCGCGCGCGTCTCGGTGATCTGCCGGAACGCGCCTATTTCATCGGCGGCGGATCGCTGACCCTGCCCCGTGCCTGGACGGCGGAGACACCGCGACCCGGCATTGTCGTTGCCGAGATCGATCCGCAGGTCACCCGCGTTGCGGCATCGGATTTCGGCGTCGACCCGACGCGCTTCACCGTCCGGCACGGCGACGCCCGCGCCCTGCTGCGGGGATACAGCGGCCTGCAACTGGTCATCGGGGACGCCTTCACCGACATCGCGGTTCCCGCGCATCTGGTGACCCGCGAGTTCTATTCGCAGGTCGGCTCGGCTCTCGCGCCGGAGGGTTTCTACGCGATGAACCTGATCGACCACATGGACCGGCTGCAGGCGCTCGCCGCAACCGTTCGCACGCTGCGCCAGGTCTTCGACACGGTCGAGGTCTGGGTGGAGGCGGAGGACTTCACCGCCGGCGGACGCACCACATTCGTGCTCGTCGCCGGCCGCGCTCCCACGTCGCAGGCCCGCTTCGTGCTGCCGCCGGATGCTCCGGGGAGCAGTGCTCGCATCCTCGGGCGGATGCCGGCGGCGCGTATCGACGCGCTGGTGGCGACACTCGATCCGCCGGTACTCACCGACGACTATGTGCCGATCGACCGGTTGATGGGACCCAAACCCTGATCCGCCTCCAGCTTGATACCGGCGCGCACCGACGCCATCTCCCGAGCGTACGGACAACGGGAGACCTACCGACCGATGCTGATCACCACGACCAACACGCTGCAGGGCCGCGAGATTTCCGACTACAAGGGGATCGTCACGGGCGAGGCCATTCTCGGCGCCAACATCTTCAAGGACCTCTTCGCCGGCATCCGCGACATCGTCGGCGGCCGATCCGGCGCCTATGAGGAAGAGTTGATGAAGGCCCGCGAGATCGCCCTTGGCGAGATGCAGCAACGCGCCGCGCAGCTTGGCGCCAACGCCGTGATCGGCGTCGATCTCGACTACGAGACCGTCGGCCAGAACGGTTCGATGCTGATGGTCAGCGCGACGGGAACCGCCGTCACCATTCGCTGAGCCGCGCGCAAAACAAAAAACGGCGGGGTCATCCCCCGCCGTCACTGCCTGACATGCATCCCGCCGCGTCTCGCGGCGGCGCCTCACCTCAGTCCAGTCCGTCGAACAGCGCCGTGGACAGGTAGCGCTCGGCGAAGGAGGGGATGATGACGACGATCCGCTTGCCCTTCATCTCGGGACGCGCGCCGACCTTCAGCGCCGCCGCCAGCGCCGCGCCCGAGGAAATGCCGACAGGCAGACCCTCGATGCGGGCCGCCTTGCGGGCCAGTTCGAAGGCCTCGTCATTGGCGACGGTGACCACCTCGTCATAGGCCCCGGTGTCAAGCACGCCCGGCACGAAGCCGGCGCCGATGCCCTGGATCTTGTGCGGGCCGGGATTGCCGCCGGACAGGATCGGGCTGTCGACCGGCTCGACGGCAACCACATGGAGATCCGGATTGCGCGCCTTGAGCACGCCGCTGACACCGGTGATCGTGCCGCCCGTGCCGATGCCGGAAACGAAGACGTCGACCTTGCCGTCGGTGTCGTTCCAGATCTCCTCGGCGGTGGTGCGGCGGTGGATCGCCGGATTGGCCGGGTTCTCGAATTGCTGCGGCATCACCGCACCGTCGATCTCGCCGACCAGTTCCTCCGCCCGGGCGATCGCGCCCTTCATCCCCTTCGGCCCTTCGGTCAGTTCCAGCTCCGCACCGAGCAGTTTCAGCATCTTGCGTCGCTCGATGGACATGGTCTCGGGCATCACCAGGATCAGCCGATAGCCCTTGGCGGCGGCGACGAACGCGAGCGCGATGCCGGTGTTGCCCGATGTCGGCTCGACCAGTGTCGTCTTGCCCGGAACAATCGTGCCGTCCGCCTCCAGCGCCTCGATCATCGAGACGCCGATGCGGTCCTTGACGCTGGAGATCGGGTTGAAGAACTCGAGCTTGCCGAGAATTTCCGCCTCGACGCCGGCATCCTTCGCGAGCCGGTCGAGCCGGACAAGGGGCGTGTCGCCGATGGTTTCGGTGATCGAGGCGTAGATGCGGCCGCGGCCGGGTTTCTTGTCGCTCATGCGAGGCTCCCTGCTTGGCCGGGCCGCGTGGCGCCCGGCATCTCGTTCTCCCGTCAATCTAGGCACTGACTGCGGCGCTGGCGAGACCCCGGCCAATCAGCCTCACTCGAAGAGTGGAACCAGATACCTCTAATCTCCCAATTTACGGAACGAGATTTCACGCAAGGCCCGCAGCGGTCGCGGGCGACCCGGTCAGTGGTGCCCGGTCGATCCGAACCCGCCCTCTCCCCGGCGCGTCTCGTCGAGGACGGAAACCTCGACGAGGCTTGCCCTGGAGACCGGGGCGATGACCATCTGGGCGATGCGGCTGCCACGTTCCACGGTGAAGGGCTCATGGCCGAGATTGATCAGGATCACCTTGATCTCGCCGCGATAATCGGAATCGACCGTCCCCGGCGTGTTGAGAACCGTGACGCCGTTTCGGGCGGCAAGCCCCGAGCGCGGCCGGACCTGGGCTTCCGTTCCCGGCGGCAGGGCAATGGCAATGCCGGTGGGCACCAGCGCACGCGAGCCCGGTGCGATCACCAGCGGCGCCTCGACGGCCGCCAGAAGGTCAAGGCCGGCGGCCTCCTCGCTCTGATAAGCGGGCAGCGGCAGGTCGGCGCCATGGGGCAGACGGCGAACTTGAACGGGAAGGGTCATGGCGTTTTTCCGGGTCGGCAGCTTCGGGAACGGCGCGGGAGGGGTTCCTCCGTAGCGGTGATCGCATCGCACGGCGCCCGGATCAAGCGCTTCGCCCCGCTCTTCCACGCCAGATCAGGCACGCCAGATCAGGAAAGCCGTCGCGCGATCTCGGCGACCAGCCGCCGCGCAACCTCATCCTTGGGAAGCGTCGGCCAGTCCTCCACCCCCTCGCGGCTGACGAGACGCACCGTGTTGGCGTCCCCGCCCATCACGCCGTGCTGGGGGGAAACGTCATTGGCGACGATCAGGTCGGCGCCCTTGCGGTCGAGCTTGGCCCGGGCATTGTCGACGACGTCGTTGGTCTCCGCCGCGAAGCCGACAACCAGACGCGGACGCAATGTCGCGTGGCGCCCCACGGTCGCAAGAATGTCCGGGTTCTCGGCAAGCGCCAGCGCCGGCACCTCGCCGCTGCCGTCCTTCTTGATCTTGCGGCCGCTGGCCTCCGCGGCACGCCAGTCGGCAACCGCCGCCGCCATCACGGCGACATCGGCGGGCAGCGCCGCGTCGACCGCCGCCAGCATCTCTCGCGCCGTCTCGACCCTGATCACGTCGACGCCCGGCGGATCGGGCAACGTCACCGGGCCGCTGACCAGCGTCACCCTGGCGCCGTGACGCGCCATCCAGCCGGCAATCGCGTGGCCCTGCTTGCCCGACGAACGGTTGGCGATGTAACGCACCGGATCGATCGGCTCGTGGGTCGGACCGGAGGTGATCAGGACATGACGGCCGGCAAGGCTCGGCGTCACCGGCTCCAGCATCGCCTCGAGCGCCGCGACGATCTCCAGCGGCTCCGCCATCCGGCCGATGCCGGCCTCGCCGCTTTCCGCCATCTCGCCGGCATTGGGACCGACAATGGCAAGGCCGTCGGCGGCAAGCCGCGCGACATTGCGCCGGGTCGCCGGGTGGTTCCACATGGCAGGGTTCATGGCCGGCGCCAGCAACACCTTCTTGTCGGTGGCAAGCAGCAGCGCGGTCGCAAGATCGCCTGCCAGCCCTGCCGCCATCTTTGCCATCAGATCGGCGGTCGCCGGCGCGACGATGATCGCGTCAGCCTCGCGCGACAGGCGGATATGGCCGACATCATGCTCGTCGTCGCGATCGAAGAGGTCCGTGAAAACCTTGTCGCCGGTCAGCGCGCCGACAGCCATTGGCGTGACGAACTGGCGCGCGCCGTCCGTCATCACCGCGCGGACACGGGCCCCGCGCTCGCGCAGGCGGCGCACCAGGTCGAGGCTCTTGTAGGCGGCGATGCCGCCACCGATGACGAGAAGAATGCGCTTTTGCGAAAGATCCACCCGGATTACTCCCCGGTTCAGACGGCGAATGCCGGTCGGCAACGGCTCGCTCGGGGCCGTGTCAGCTTCCCGAGCCGAACGCACGCGGCGCCGGCGAAACGACACGCGACCCCGACCCCGTGACCTCGTAGATCGCAAGCCCGCGCTGGTTGCCGCCGTCCCGCTCGAAACGGAACACCCCGTCAATGCCGAGGAACCCGTCGCGATTGGTCAGGACCCGCTCGGAAAACCGCGCCTGCCCGGCCGACCGCACAAGCCCGGCGGCAAGGATCGTCGCGTCATAGGCGAGCGAGGCGTTGCGCGGCGGCTGGCTTCCATAGGTGCTGCGATAGCGGTCGGAAAATGCCTGGAAGCCGGCGCTGTCGGGTCCCGGGTACCAGGCACCGGTCAACGGCGAGGCATTGAGAACCTGCGGCGTCTCCCACTGGCCGCTGCCGAGCAGCCGGGTCGTCGCCAGGTTCACGCCGCCGGTGGTCAGCGTCTGCGCCACGAAGGGCGCGACGTTGCCGGCAGGAACGAAGATCGCGTCGATCTGTGCCGCGTTGGCCGCGATCCGGCCGGCCTTGGCAGCAATGTCGGACGTGTCGTTGCCCTGCAGGCTGTAGCGCTCGATCGACACGATGCGTCCGCCGGCCCGGCCGACTTCCTGGCGGAACGCCGCCTCCGCCACCGCGCCATAGGTGTCATCGGGCAAGAGGGCTGCAAAGGACCGTTTGCCCTGGCGAGCAGCATGCGAAACGATCCGCGCCACATCGCTGCGCGGCAGGAAGCTCAGCAGGTAGACCCCGCGCGATCCGACGGATTCGTCGCTGGAAAAGGCAACGACCGGCACGCCGGCCGAGCGCGCGGCCGATCCGGCGCCGCCAACGGCCGGCGCGAAGACCGGACCGATGATCAGTTCCGCGCCCTCGGCGATCGCCGCCTGGGCGGCGGCCTGACCGCCCTGCGCGGTGCCGCCGGTATCCTTGACCAGGATCTGGATGTCGGCGCCCTGGAAGTCGGACAAGGCCAGTTCGGCCGTGTTGCGGAAGACCGTCGCGATCGAGGTCGCGCTGCCACCGCCGCTCATCGGCAACAGCATGGCGACACGGACCGATCCCGTGCCGATGGTCTGGCCGCTCACCGGCGGCTGGCCGCCCGGTGTCGAGGGATAGCCCGGATATTCGCCAAGGCTCGATCCGGAACAGCCGGCAAGCGCCATCGACGCGCCAAGCGCCAACCCCTGCACGGCCCGTCGCCCGCAGCCAACGCCGAAAGTCTCTTTCACAATTCGAAGCACTGGGCCCGATCTCCCCGTATCGGCAGTCCATGTCCGCGGTCCGCCACCCCGCCGCGGGCAGCTTGCGCGCGATCCGCGCGCGCGTTGCGTTCCCGCAAATGCTTACCAGTACGCCCGGCGCGCTGCAAACCTTCGCTGGCCAGCTTGGCCTTGCAGGTGATTCCTGTCAAAACGGACAGGATCGATCCGGCCATCTACGCTTCGCCGGCTCCCGTCTCCCGCTCCCGGACCCGCCATGACTTCTCCCGACCCAGACACTTTCCCCGACGCCGGCGACGGCACAGGCGATCCGGCCGCGCCGGGCGAAACGGGCAGGGCGGGCGACCGGTCCTTCTTCATCGGCGCGCACAGGCTGGACGCCCCCCGCATCGAAACCGGCCTCTACATCGTCTCGACACCGATCGGCAATCTCGGCGACATGACCATACGCGGGCTGGAAACGCTGGCCGCCGCCGACATCGTCGCCTGCGAGGACACCCGCGTGACGGCAACGCTGATGCGCCGTTTCGGGTTGAAGACGCCGCTGACCGCCTATCACGAGCACAATGCCGAGCGCGCCCGCCCGAAACTGATGGCAGCCCTTGCAGAGGGAAAGGTCGTGGCGCTCGTTTCCGATGCGGGTACGCCGCTTGTCTCCGATCCCGGCTACCGGCTGGTGCGCGACGTGGTCGAGGAAGGGCACCGCGTCTTTCCCGTGCCCGGCGCCAACGCACCGCTGGCCGCGCTTGTCGGATCCGGACTTCCCTCCGACACGATCTGCTTCGCCGGCTTCCTGCCGCAAAAAAGCGGCCAGCGCCGAAACCGACTGCAGGAGCTCGAGGCTCTTCCGGCCACGCTGATCCTGTTCGAAAGCCCGCACCGCATCGCCGCCTCGCTCGCCGACATGGCGGATGTTCTGGGTGGCTCCCGGCAGGCGGCGGTGGCGCGCGAACTGACCAAACGCTTCGAGACGTTCGAGCGCGGCACGCTCAAGGAGCTCGGGCGGCGCTATGACGGCGAGGCCGTCAAGGGCGAGATCGTCGTCGTCATCGCGCCGCCGGAGGCGCGCCCGGCTGCAGATGCCGCCGATGCGGACGCGCTGCTGAGCGCGGCACTGGCGACGATGAAGCCGGCGGGGGCCGCCAAGCACGTCGCCGGCCTCACCGGTCTCGATCGCAAGGATCTCTATGCCCGCGCGCTTGCGATCAAGGCCGGCTGAGCGCCCGGTTTTGCCGGCTGGCGGAAAGCATGCTAGGCCAGCCCTGCAATCGGCCCGCTTTCCGGAGACGCGCGTGACCAAGATCATCATGGTGTTTTTCGCCGCCGTCGCCGCCATCCAGCTGATCAAGCCGCTCGGCTGGCCCGGCCTGCACCATCGCCGCGATGCCTGGAAGCTGGCCGCCGGCGGGTTCCTGGTGACCGTCTTCGCGGTGATCCTCGCCGCCATGTTCCAGCCCGCCGCCTGAACAGTCCGCGAGATCGTCATGACACGCCCCGACCGCCCGGACATGCCAAGCGGACGGAGGCGCGGGGCCTATCGCCTCGGGTTGCGCGCCGAGACGCTTGCCGCCGCGCTCCTGCGGCTCAAGGGCTGGCGGATCCTCGCCCGTCGCTACCGGGCGGGGGGCGGCGAGATCGACATCATCGCAAGACGCGGGGCGACCATCGCCTTCGTCGAGGTGAAGGCGCGCGCCGACCGGGACCAGGCGCTTGCCTCGATCACCCCGCGCGCGCAGAGGCGCATCGCGTCGGCGGCGCGGTCCTGGTGCGCCGGCCGCGAGAACCTCGGCGCGGCGACGCTGCGCTTCGACGCGATCCTCGTCCTGCCCTGGCGGCTCCCCGAGCATGTCGCCGACGCCTTCCCCGCCCCGCCCGACTGAGCGCGGGAGGCGGCGCGCACGGGCTGCGACTGGACAAAGCCCCGCGCGGATCGCATATGCTCTTCAACCCTTCCGGGACCGTGTCCCGTCTTTTCCATCCGCCTGTCCGGGCGCCGGAGACCCTCCCATGCCGTCTTCCACACAGCCGACCTCCCGTCCCCTCAAGGTCGCGGTCCAGATGGACCACATCTCCAGCATCAACATTGCCGGCGACAGCGCCTTCGCGCTGATGCTGGAAGCCCAGGCGCGCGGCCACGTCCTGCACCACTACACGCCGGAGCGGCTCGCCATGAACGGCGACACGGTCACGGCGGCGCTCGAGCCGGTCACGGTGCGCGACGAACCGGGCAACCATTTCTCGCTCGGGGACAAGCGTCTCGCCGACCTTTCCGAGATGGACGTGATCCTGATGCGGCAGGACCCGCCCTTCGACATGGCCTATGTCGCGGCGACCCACATGCTGGAGAAAATCCACCCGAAGACCCTGGTGGTCAACGACCCGGCATCGGTGCGCAACGCGCCGGAAAAGCTCTTCGTCACCGAATTCGCCGACCTGATGCCGGAAACGCTGATCACCCGCGACCGGGACGCCATCGATGCCTTCCGCGCCGAGCACCGCGACATCGTCATGAAGCCGCTGTTCGGCCATGGCGGGGCGGCGGTCTTCCGCATCACCGCCGACGACCTCAATTACGGCTCGCTCTATGATTTCTTCGCCGCCACCTTCCGCGAGCCCTGGGTGATCCAGCGCTTCCTGCCGGAGGTCTCCAAGGGCGACAAGCGCATCCTGCTGGTCGACGGCGAGTTTGCCGGCGCGGTCAACCGGGTGCCGCAGGCAGGCGACCTGCGCTCCAACATGGTGCGTGGGGGCGCCGCGCGCGAGGCCGACCTCACCCCGCGCGAGCGCGAAATCTGCGCCCGCCTCGGCCCCGCCCTGCGCGAGAAAGGCCTGATCCTTGTCGGCATCGACGTCATCGACGGCTGCCTGACCGAGATCAACGTGACGGCACCGACCGGCATCCGCGCCGTCGCCCGCCTCGGTGGTCCCGACATCGCAGGCAAGGTCTGGGATGTTGTGGAGGCCAAGCGCGCCGCGATCTGATCCTCCTTCCGCGAGCCGCCGCGCCCGTCTCCCGTCCCGGTTGTGACCGACTTCCGGTTGCGCTAAGTTGCAGTCGATCCAGTTGCGCCGGTCGCGCGCAAGGCTGCGGAGGCGGGAGGGGCGATGGTTTCGCGGGTCACGACGGTCGCGTTCCAGGGAATAGAGGCGCAGCCGGTCGACGTGCAGGTGCAGATCGGCCCCGGCCAGGTCGCCTTCACCATTGTCGGCCTGCCGGACAAGGCCGTCGGGGAAAGCCGCGAGCGGGTACGGTCCGCGCTGCTGGCATCGGGCCTGTCGCTGCCGGCCAAGCGCGTCACCGTCAACCTTGCGCCCGCCGATCTTCCCAAGGAAGGATCCCATTTCGACCTGCCGATCGCACTGGCGCTGATGGCCGCCATGGGCGCGGTGCCGGCCGCCGAGCTGGAGCGCTACGTCGTGCTTGGCGAACTGGCGCTGGACGGCACGATCTCGGCCGTCGCCGGTGTGCTGCCGGCGGCGATCGGCGCCAACACGCTGTCCAAGGGCCTGATCTGCCCGGCGGCCTGCGGTGCCGAGGCCGCCTGGGCCGATCCGGAGATGGACCTGCTCGCACCGGTCTCGCTGATCCAGCTCGCCAACCATTTCAAGGGCACGCAGATGCTGTCGCGCCCGGCGCCGAAGCTGAGCGCCAACCCCGCAGTGCTGCCGGACCTTTCGGAGGTGCGCGGCCAGGAGACCGCCAAGCGCGCGCTCGAGATCGCGGCCGGCGGCGGCCACAACCTCTTGATGATCGGACCGCCGGGCGCCGGCAAGTCGATGCTCGCCACAAGGCTGCCGTCGATCCTGCCGCCGCTCAGCCCGAAGGAGCTGCTGGAAGTGTCGATGATCTCCTCGATCGCCGGCGAACTGGCGGACGGCCGGCTGACCGACCGGCGGCCGTTTCGCGCGCCGCATCATTCCGCCTCCATGGCGGCGCTTGTCGGAGGCGGCATCCGGGCCCGGCCCGGCGAGGTATCGCTTGCGCATAACGGCGTGCTGTTCCTCGACGAGTTGCCCGAGTTCCACCCCCAGGTGCTCGACAGCCTGCGGCAGCCGCTGGAAAGCGGCGAGACGGTCATCGTGCGCGCCAACCACCGCACCAGCTATCCCTCGCGCGTGCAGCTGATCGCGGCGATGAACCCCTGCCGCTGCGGCCATGCGGGCGAACCCGGCCACACATGCCGGCGCGGCGAGCGCTGTGCGAGCGAGTACCAGTCGCGCCTGTCGGGCCCGCTGCTCGACCGGCTCGACCTGCGCATCGAGGTGCCGGCGGTCTCCGCCGCCGACCTGATCCGGCCGGCAGACGCGGAAAGTTCAAGCGCCGTCGCCGGCCGCGTGGCGGCGGCGCGACAACGGCAGACGCAACGGTATTCCGCCCTCGGCGTCCCGGCACGCACCAATGCACAGGCCGGAGCCCGGCTGATCGAGCAGGTCGCCGCCCCCGATGCCGCCGGGATGGAGCTTCTGCAGGGCGCAGCCGACGCCCTGCAGCTCTCGGCGCGCGGTTATCACCGGGTGCTCAAGGTCGCACGCACGCTGGCCGATCTGGACGGCGCCGAAACCGTCTCGCGCCTGCATCTGGCCGAAGCGCTCAGCTACCGGGGTGCCAGTCTCGAGCGCCGGGCGGCCTGAGCCACCGTTCGGCCCTTGGTTGTCAGCTCCCTGCTTCCTAAATGAGGCTCCAACGGAGATCCTCATGCAACATTATTCCCTTCTCGATCTGGCCCCCGTGCCGGAAGGCAAGACGGCGGCCGACGCGCTTGCCAACACCACCGACCTGGCGCGCAAGGCGGAAGCTGCGGGCTATCACCGCTACTGGCTTGCCGAGCACCACAACATGCCCGGCATCGCCAGCGCGGCGACCTCCCTCGTCATCGCCCAGGTGGCGGCGGCGACAACCACCATGCGCGTGGGGGCGGGAGGCATCATGCTGCCCAACCACGCGCCGCTGGTCATCGCGGAGCAGTTCGGCACCCTTGCAACGCTGTTTCCCGGACGGATCGACCTCGGCCTCGGCCGGGCGCCCGGAACGGACATGGCGACGGCCCGGGCCCTGCGCCGGCACATGTCCGGCGAGGACAATTTCCCGCAGGACGTCGTTGACGTCATGGCCTATCTCGGCGATCCGTCCGAAGGCGGGCCGGTACGGGCCATTCCGGGAGAGGGCAGCCATGTGCCGGTCTGGATTCTCGGCTCGAGCCTTTACGGCGCACAGCTTGCGGCAGCTTTCGGCCTGCCCTACGCCTTCGCTTCCCATTTCGCGCCGGCGATGCTGGAGGAGGCGCTTGCCGTCTACCGCAGCACGTTCCGGCCCTCGGAACAGCTTGCCGAACCGCGCGTGATGATCGCCGCCGGCGTCTTCGTCGCGGACACGGATGCCGAGGCCCGTTATCTGCGATCCTCGCAGGTGCTGTCCTTCGCGCGGCTTCGCACCGGCCACCCCGGAAAGCTGCCCGCCCCGGTCGAGGACGTTGGCGCCGAGATCCCGCCCCAGGTTCTCGCGCAGGTCGACCAGGCGCTTAGCGTGTCGGCCACCGGATCGCCCGAAACCGTCCGGCGCGAGCTGGCTGCGATCCTCGACCGCTACCGGCCCGACGAACTGATCGTCACCGGAATGATCCATGACCACGGCGCCCGGGTCAGGTCCTTCGAGCTGGCGGCCGGGATCCTGGACGATCTGGCAGAGGGCGAGCGGCGGTTGGTCCGAGGAGCGTGATGCTCCCGCCTGCGGACGCATCGGCCGCCGCTTCCAGGGAGCCCGCTTCCGGCCGCGCCGGGTTGCATTAAGGCCTGCGACCCGGCTGACGCGCGCCGCGCCGCCCGAGACGCCCCGCCCAAGGCCTTTTGCCGCAACGGTTTCTCAATCTCTCCGACTGACACTGGACAGGCTCGCGCGCCCAGCGCGGACCAGCCGATTGACGAGGAGAGCAGGTGGCCGCCCCGAAACGCCATGACCGCACGGAGCAACGCGACGCCGGAACGACCGCATCCGAGCAGGGCGAGGCTTCGGCGCTCGCCGCGCCGCGCACCCTCGCCGGCGTTCTTGGCGGCCTTGTGCCTGTCGCCGCCTCCTTCGCCGCCTTCTTCGGCGGCGCGGCCCTCGTCGTGGCGGTCGTGCCGGAGACGCTGCGCCTTGCCATTGCCGGCGCGGCGCTTGCGGCAACCGGACTTGCGACCGGCGTCTTCGGCCTGGTCGAGGCCCGCCGCCGCAGCGACCGACAGGCGCTTGCCGACGCCACGGCGCGGATCGATGCGCTGGTTGGCGAGAGACTGTCGCTTGCCCGCGACAACGAACGCCTGCGCGACGAGACCTGGCGGCTGAAGGAAAGCGACGCACGCCTGCGCGACGTGCTCGACACACTCGGCGACGTCGTCACCCGGTGGCGCCTCGGCGGCGAGATCGTCTATGCCAATGACGCCGCGCAGGGGCTGTTTCCCGAAGGATTGGCCGCGGCGCTGCACGGCAATGCGGATCGTACGGCCCGGGAGCCGCTTGCCGGCCCCGTCGAGACGACCAGCGGCGACATCCTGATCGAGACCGCCAACGGGGCCAGGTGGTTCGCGCGCCGCGACGTCGCGGTGCGTGACGGCAAGAGCGGCGAACCGTTGATCCAGACCATGCTGCGCGACGTGTCGGACCGGCGCGGCATCGAGGACGCCCTCGTTGCCGCCCGCAACCAGGCCGAAATCGCGAGCGCCTCGAAAAGCCGCTTCCTGGCCACCGTCAGCCACGAGATCCGCACACCGCTCAACGGCATTCTCGGCATGGCCGGACTGCTCCGCGACACACGGCTGACCGCCGAGCAGCGCAGCTATGTGGAGGCGGTGCGCAGCTCCGGCGAAATCCTGCTGCTCCTGATCAGCGAGGTGCTCGACCTCTCGCGAATCGAGGCCGGACGGCTCGACCTTGTCCCCGACGAGGTCGAAATCGCATCGCTTGCCGAGGGTGTCGTGGAACTTCTGGGACCGCGCGCGCAATCGAAGGGACTTGAGATCGGCTGCTTCATCGCGCCCGACATGCCACGGCGTATTTCCATCGACCCGACCCGGCTGCGCCAGATCCTGTTCAATCTTGCCGGCAACGGCCTCAAGTTCACGGAGACCGGAGGCGTCGAGGTATCGATCGAAACCGTTTCGGCCGACGCTTCCGGATCACACAGGTTCGCGATCGCCGTGCGCGACACGGGCATCGGGTTCGCCGCAGGTGAAGGCGAGCGACTGTTCGAGGAATTCGAGCAGGTCGACCATGGACCGGCGCGCCGTTTCGACGGGGCAGGCCTCGGACTGGCCATCTCGCGCCGACTGGCGCGGTTGATGGGCGGCGACGTCACGGCACACTCGGATCCCGGCAAAGGGGCCTGTTTCCGCGTCGAACTGCCCCTCGAGGTGCTCGAGCACGCACCGGACGGCCTCGCCGATCTCGGCGCGGCGCAAGTTGTCATCGTCTCGGCCAGCCGGATCGAGGCGCCGCTCGCCGCGCGGTCCCTGAAGGCGCATGGCGCGCAGGTCGCGCTGGTAACGCCCGGCGACGAGGCCGGCGACGAAAAGCTGCTTGCCGCCGATCTCGTGCTCCTAGACCCAGCCTGCGTCGCCGATGCAGGCGCCTGGCTTGCCGGTGCCCGCGCCGTCGGGGTCCGGGCGCCGGCCGCTGCGCTTATCGCGCCCGCCGACCGGGACCGGCTGCCGCGCCTGCGCGAGGCCGGCTTCGGCGGCTATCTGATTCGCCCCGTACGCTCCGCGTCGCTGGTGAAGCTGGCGCACACCCTGCTCGGCCACGAGAGCGAATGGTGTCCCTGGGAGCAGGCGAGCGGAACGACGCAGGTCGCCGGCCAGGCACCGGACACGGGGGACACGGCCACAGCGCCGGCACCCGCGCGTCCGTTGCGGGTTCTGGTCGCCGATGACAACGATATCAACCGGATGCTGAGCGAAGCCCTGCTGCGCAAGCTCGGCCACGAGCCGATCGTCGTGGGCGACGGGGCGGAAGCCCTGGACGTGGCCGCGGACGGCGGTTTCGACCTGATCCTGATGGATCTTCACATGCCGGTCGTCGACGGGGTCACCGCGATCCGCCGGTTCCGCGCGATGGAGCATGACGGCAAATGGTCGCGCATTCCGGTGTTCGCGGTGACCGCCGATGTGACCCCGGATGCCGAGGAGGCCGCGCTTGCCGCGGGCGCCGACGCGGTTTTCGCCAAGCCCCTCGACCCCGACCTCCTGAGCCGGCGCATCACCCGGGAACGGGACTCCAACCGGTTCTGACGCCGGCTTGTCAAAAACATCGTCAATTGTCACGCAAGTGTCGGGAAAGTATGATCTACGGCACGCTCGACGCGATTGATCGCGCGATCCGGCATGCTCGTCCGCATTCGGCTCCTTAACCGGGTGACTTGTAAAACGGACGAGGGCAGCCGAGATAATCATAAGCGGGATGCCTTGGAAGCATCCGCTCGGGGGCAGTCAGGGAAGGCATCGGGGCCATGACGAGGAACGCACTTTTGTCGCCGCGCAGTCTTGTGCGCAAGTTCGTTCCCGCAGCGGCCGGCGCGGCCTTGCGCCACGCCTGGCTTCCGGGCGCCAAGACCGCTCCCGCCGGTCGTCATACGCCAAGCCTCGGCCGCATCGGTCCTCTCGAGGTTCGCCTGGCGCGCACCGCCAAGGAGATCCGCAAGGCGCAGGAGCTGCGCTACCACGTCTTCTACGAGGAGATGTCGGCGGTCGCCGACCCGCACACCGCGACACTCGGCCGCGACGTCGACGCCTATGACACGATCTGCGACCATCTTCTGGTGCTGGATCACGAGACAACGGAGCGCAACGCGCTCGGCCGGCGCAAGCCCCGGATCGTGGGCACCTACCGGCTGCTGCGCCAGGATGTCGCCGAGCGCCACGCCGGCTTCTACACGGCCAGCGAATTCGACATCCAGTCGCTGGTGGACGCCCATCCGCGCCTGCAGTTCCTGGAACTCGGCCGCTCCTGCGTCCTCAAGCCCTACCGCACCAAGCGCACGGTGGAGCTGCTCTGGCACGGGATCTGGGCCTATGTGCTGATGCATCGCATCGACGTGATGGTCGGCTGCGCCTCGATCGAAGGCACCGATCCCGAGCGCCTGGCCTCGCAGCTGGCCTTCCTGCACCACAATGCGCGGGCGCCGGAGGAATGGCGCGTGCGGGCACTCGACACCCGCTATGTCGACATGAACCGCCTGCCACGGGCCGAGGTCAACGAACGCCAGGCTCTTCGCGAATTGCCGCCGCTGATCAAGGGCTACCTGCGGCTCGGCGCCTATATCGGAGACGGCGCCGTGGTCGACCATCAGTTCGGCACGACGGATGTGCTGATCGTCATGCCGGTGCAGGCGCTGAACAGCCGCTATGTCAACCACTACGGGGCTGACGCGGGACGCTACGCCCACCAGTAGCCGGCCTGCCGCACCGGTTTCAGATCCGCCGGACCCAGGCCACAAGCCCGCGTGTCCGCGCCAGTTCGCGAATTCCGCCGGCGAGCCGCTCGCCGTCGAGCCGCAGGAACCCCACCCGTTCCAGAAAGGCGTTTTCGCCTTTCGGCGCCAGCGCGACCAGTGCCGGATACTGGGCCCATTGTCCGTATCCAAGGACAGCGGCCAGCAGCGAGCTCGCCAGTCCGCGTCCCCGGCAGGCCCGGGAAACGCCGAACACCGACAGCCACAGGGCCCCGTCCAGATCGCCCGCCGCGGCAAGCGCAACAGGGGATCCGCGCTGAAAGGCCGCCCAGACCCGTCCTTCCGAAGCGAGGATGTCGAGTTCCTCGACAAGCCCCTGACCGCCGGAGGCCGGCCGCCAGTCACCGCGATCCTCGGCCGCCTGCCACAGCGCATGCAGCGCATCGACTTCCGAGCGTTCCACCGGACGCACCACGAAGGCGCCGGCCGGCCGGGTCACGGTTGCGGGCCGTCATAGCCCTCGATGATGACCAGGTCAGAGACCGCCTGCCCGAGACGCAGCGACATGGCGCGCCCGTAGGCCTCGCTCTCGTAGCATTCGAGCGCCTTCTCGTAGCTGTCGAACTCGATGACGACGTTGCGCGCCCGCGCCGCACCTTCCTTGCACTCGAACCGGCCGCCGCGCACGATGAAGCGGGCGCCATAGGCATGAAACGCCTCCGCATTGGCCGCGATATAGTTCTTGTAGGCATCGGCATCCGTCACATCGACCCGCGCCACCCAGTATCCCTTCGCCATGCCGTCTCGTCCCCTGACCTTGTCGCGCACGCCTTGCCGGCGGCTGTTTCGCGTTCAGGCGTAGCCCGCCGCGCCCATGCCTGTAAAGGCGCGCCGGTCGCCGCTTCCGCCGCGACGCGGCAGACTTAACACCCCCTTAAATCGCCGCATTTAAGCTTCACCCCGACATCGGGGACACAGGAGCCTTTCGCTCCCAGGGAAGACACAGACCGCAGGCATGGCACGAGGACCGTCAACCGGAAAACGGCGCGAACCGCGCGTGGAACCGCGCCTCGACAGAGCCGAGGCCGGCACGCTCGACATGCGGCTGACGGGCGCGGACAGGCCGGCGGCCGGCGGCAAGCCGTCCCGCCAGCGCGCGCCCCGAGGACGGAAGGGGGAAGCGGAGACAAAGGGCCGTTCCGGCGGCAACGGCCGCCCGCCCCGCGGCGGCGGCCGGAAGGGCAAGGCACGGCGTCGGCGCGGCGGGCTTGTCGGGCTGATCCGCCGGGCGGTCTACTGGGGCTTCGTGCTGTGCATCTGGGCCGGCATCGGCGGCGCCGGCGTGCTCATCTATTACGCCGCCTACCTGCCGCCGACCTCGGAATGGAAGGTGCCGCAGCGCCCGCCCAATGTCCGCATTGTCGCGGCCGACGGCACATTGATGGCAAATCGCGGCGACACCGGCGGCGAGGCGGTGCGCCTGGAACAGTTGCCGCCCTATCTGCCGCAGGCGGTGATTGCCATCGAGGACCGGCGCTTCCGCTCGCATTTCGGTCTCGATCCGCTCGGCCTTGCCCGCGCCGTGTTCACCAACGTGACGTCCGGGCGTCTCGTACAGGGCGGCTCGACGCTGACGCAGCAGCTCGCCAAGAACCTCTTCCTCGAACCCGACCGGACCTTGAAGCGCAAGGTGCAGGAGGCCGTCCTGGCGATCTGGCTGGAAGCCAGCTACTCCAAGGACGAGATCCTGGAGATGTATCTCAACCGGGTCTATTTCGGTGCCGGCGCCTATGGTGTCGACGGAGCGGCGCGGCGCTATTTCGGCAAGTCCGCGCGGCTCGTCAGCATCGCCGAGGCGGCAACGCTCGCCGGCTTGCTGAAGGCGCCGTCGCGCTACGCCCCGACCCGCAACCCGGATCTTGCAGCGGAGCGCGCCGCGACCGTTCTCGGCGCAATGGCCGAGGAGGGCTATCTCACCGAGCGTGAGGCGACCGACGCCATCGCCGCGCCGATGCGTGTCGTCACCCACCACACCTCGGCCAGCGAGAACTACGTCGCCGACTGGGTGATGGAGCGGCTCCCGGGTTATGTCGGCGCCGTCGATACCGACATCATCGTCGACACGACCATCGATCTCGGCCTGCAGATCATCGCCGAGGACGCACTGCGCCGGGCGCTTGACGAGGAAGGCGCCAAGCGCGGCGTCGGCCAGGGCGCGGTGGTGACGCTCGACGGATCCGGCGCGGTCAAGGCGCTGGTGGGAGGGCGCGACTATTCACGCAGCCAGTTCAACCGCGCCGTCAATGCCCGCCGCCAGCCGGGCTCGGCCTTCAAGCCGTTCGTCTACCTGGCGGCGCTGGAGCGCGGCCTGACGCCAGGCACCGTGCGCCAGGACGCCCCGGTCAGGATCGGCAAGTGGGCGCCGCAGAACTATTCCAAATCGTATCGCGGGCCGGTGACCCTGACCGAAGCCCTGTCGCTGTCGCTCAACACGGTCGCCGCGCGGCTTGCCAACGAGGTCGGCCCGAAGGCGATCATCCGCACCGCGCGCAAGCTCGGCATTTCCTCGCCGCTTGCCTCCAACCTGTCGATCTCGCTCGGCACCTCGGAAGTGACGCCGCTGGAAATCGCCGCCGCCTATGTGCCCTTTTCCAACGGCGGTCACGCGGTCGTGCCGCACGTCATCCGCTCGATCCGCACCATGGACGGCAAGCTGCTCTATGCCCGCAAGGGCGATGGCGGCGGCCGGGTGATCGACCACCGGACCCTGTCGGACATGAACATGATGATGGGCGAAACCCTGATGACCGGCACCGGCAAGGCCGCGCATCTGGGCGGTCGTCCGGCCGGCGGCAAGACGGGCACCAGCCAGGATTTCCGCGACGGCTGGTTCATCGGCTACACCGGCACCATGACCACCGCCGTCTGGCTCGGCAATGACGACAATTCGCCGACCAAGCGGGCAACCGGCGGGTCGCTCCCGGCAAAGGTCTGGAAAGAGGTGATGTCGGCCGGCCACCAGGGCCTGCCGGTCGCCGGCCTCCCCGGCATTTCCGACCGACCCGTCCAGGTGGCGGAACCGGCCACCCCGCTCGACATGCCGATGCGCGACATTCCCGCGGAAGGCGACCCGGCCCGCCGGCTGGCCCCCATGCGTGACGGCGACGGCGAGGGCGGCGGCGGACCGCTCGACCTGCTCAACCGGATCTTCGGAGGCTGAGGCTCCGGGCTACACGCCAGCCGCCCTTGCCCGGCCTGTTGCGAGAAAGACAAATGCGGCGCCAAGGCCGTTTGCGGCGATGATCAGGGCCAGCGGCAGGGCCGTGCCGCCATGGGTCATGCCGACGGCGATACCGACAATGGCTGCCACGCTCATCTGGCAGATGCCCATCAGCGAGGAGGCCGTTCCCGCGCGCCCGGGAAAGGGCATCAGCGCGGCCGCCTGGGCCTGCGGCATGGCAAGACCGACGCCGGCCATGTAGAGCATCATCGGCAGCACGACGGCGAGCATCGAAGGCGCCACCAGCACCGCCACGATCATCGCCGCGCCGGCCGCCCCCATCAGCAGGCAGCCGATCAGGATCGTCGCCTCCGCGCCCCTTCTCGGCGCGAGCCGCTGCCCCGCCAGCGTGCCGGCCACATAGGCGAGCGCACAGATGCCGAACGCGATGCCGAAACCTGCAGGGCTCAGGCCGAAAATATCCTGCAGGACAAAGGACGAGCCGGAGATGAACGCGAACAGGCCGGAATAGGTCAGCGTCACGATCGCCAGATGGGCCGCGAAGGCCCTGTGGCGCAACAGGCCGGCGAAGGCGGACACCAGCGCCCGCGCCGAGAACGGCGCGGTCTCGCGGGCGCTGATCGTTTCCGGCAGGCGCCGCCAGATGGCGACCAGCACCGCGGCGGCGAAGGCGAGCGACACCAGAAACACCAGCCGCCAGCCGCCAGCCGACGCGATCAGCCCGCCGAAGAAGGGCGCAACGGCCGGCGCAAGACCCATGATCGAGCCCATCCGGGCCAGTTCCTGGCCGGCGCGAGGTCCCTCGTAGAGATCGCGGACAATGGCCCGGGCAAGCACCACCGGCCCTGCCGCGCCGAACGCCTGGAAGAAGCGCGCGCCGATCAGCACCTCGACCGTCGGGGCGAGGGTGCAGGCAAGGCACGCGCCCGCATAGATCGCCAGTCCGGTCATCAGGACCGGCTTGCGGCCCAGCCGGTCGGCAAGCGGACCGTAGAAGACCTGACCAACCGCGAAGCCGACCAGGAACACCGACAGGGTCAGCTGTACCGAGGCATGCACCGTATCGAGATCGCGCAGGATCGCCGGCAGCGCCGGCAGATACATGTCCGTGGAGAGCGGCCCCAGCGCCGTCAGGCAGGCGAGCAGGATGGTGAGCGCCCAGGTGTCGGGCTTGAGCATGTGACGAGCACCTTTTCGTGCGGTTGCGGCGGGGTCGTCGCGGGTGAAATCGTGCAGCGACAGCAGGTCGGCGACCCTAGCCGTAGAGATGCAGGCGGCCGCCCTCGCGCCGGAGCCAGCCACGCGCCTCCTCCGTGCGCGGCGCGAGACGCCGGCACAGGGCCCAGAACTGCGGGCCGTGGTTCATCTCGGCGAGATGGGCCACCTCGTGGGCCGCGACGTAGTCGAGGATGAAGGGCGGCGCAAGCACAAGCCGCCAGGAAAAGGACAGGCGTCCGTCGGAGGTGCAAGAGCCCCAGCGGCTGCGTGTGTCGCGCAAGGTGATGCCGGCATGTCGGTGCCCCAGGGCATCGGCATGCAATTCGACGGCGCGGCTCAGGTCCTGGCGCGCCTCGCGCTTCAGCCAGTCAGTCAGCCGGCGCGCGAGATGTTCCTCGGCGCCCGGCACATGCAGCACCGCCTCGCCGGCCTGCTCCCCGACCCGCACGAGACCGCGCAAGCCTCCGGCAGCGGCGATCCGGTGCGGTTCCCCGCGCAGCGGCACGAGCCCCCCCGCGGCAAAGGCGACCGCGTCCGGCCTGCGTTCGAGCTGTGCGGCGAGCCAGTCGCGCTGGCGCTCGGCGAAGTCGCGTGCCGTGGCGAGCGTCCCCTTCGCCGGAACGGTGAGCACCGGATCGCCCCCCGTTGCCGGCAGCCGCAGGATGTAGCGCCGCGCATTGGCGTTGCGGCGCAGCTCGATGCGCTGCTCGCCGCCGGCCAGCGCGACGGTGATGGCCTCCGGAAGCGGCGCCGCGCGCATCCCGAACATGACCCTCACGCGCCCGCCAGTTCGTCGAAACGGAGCGGCGCCGATCCGTTAAGCGGGTTCTTCGCCGACCAGCGGTAGCGGATGGTCTCGAAGCGCATCGAGCGCGCGTCGACCAGCAGCAGCCGGCCGAGCAGTCCCTCGCCGAACCCGGCGATCTCCTTGATCGCCTCCATCGCCTGCATGGTGCCGATCATTCCGGTCAGGGCGCCAAGCACCCCGGCTTCCGCGCAGGTCGGCAGCGCGCCGTCGGCCGGGCGGTCGGGAAACAGGCAGCGATAGGTCGGATTGGGCGTGCCCTCGGCATCCGCCGCGTAGGGCTTCAGCAGCGTCAGCGAGCCGTCGAGGCGGCCGACGGCGCCGGTGACGAGCGGCTTGCCGGCGAAGAAGCAGGCATCGGAGACGAGATAGCGCGTGGTGAAATTATCGGAGCCGTCGACGACAAGGTCATAGCGCGAGATCAGCGCCAGCGCGTTCGTCGCCACCAGCCGCACGGGATGCGGCTCGACGCTCACATGCGGGTTGAGCCGGGCGATCGCCTCCGCCGCGCTCGCCACCTTGGGCTCGCCGAGCTGGTCGGTGTCGTGAATCACCTGGCGCTGCAGGTTGGAGAGCGACACGGTGTCGTCGTCGACGATGCCGAGCGTGCCGACCCCGGCGGCGGCCAGGTATTGCAGCACCGGCGCGCCAAGACCGCCGGCGCCCACGACCAGCACCCGCGCCGCCTTGAGCTTCTGCTGCCCCGGCCCGCCAACGTCCTGCAACACGATATGGCGGGCATAGCGTTCGAGTTCGGCGGGCGTCAGGGTCGTCATGAAGTGTCCGTTGAAAGATTGGGGGCCGGTCAGCGCAGCAGCCGGCCGACCAGGCGTGCGGTGTAGTCCACCATCGGGATGATGCGGGCGTAGTTGAGGCGGGTCGGCCCGATCACGCCGAGCACGCCGATGATGCGCTCGTCCTGGTCCCGGAACGGCGACACGACGATGGAGGATCCCGACAGCGAGAACAACTTGTTCTCCGAGCCGATGAAGATGCGCACACCCTCACCGCCCTCGGCCGCAGCCAGAAGCTGGATCAGGTCGCGCTTGCTTTCCAGATCGTCGAACAGGAGGCGGATGCGTTCCAGGTCCTGTTCCGCCTCCAGATGGGAGAGCAGGTTCGAGCGGCCGCGCACGATCAGCGAACCGGCATCGCCGCCGGATCCGCCGCGCAGGGCGATGCCTGCCTCGACCAGCTTGGCGGTGAGCTCGTCCAGTTCCTTCTGGTGGCGGTCGCGCTGGCTCTCCAGCTCGCGCCGCGCCTCGGCAAGGGTGCGCCCGCGAATCAGGCTTGTCAGATAGTTCGAGGCCTCGATCAGCGCCGATTGCGGCAGGCCGGGCGGCAGGTCGACAATCCGGTTCTCGACCGAACCGTCATCGCCGACCAGCACGACCAGCGCCTTCAGCGGCTCGATACGGACGAATTCGACATGGCGCAGGCGCACATCGCCCTTGTGGGTGAAGACCACGCCGGCGCCGCGCGACAGGCCGGACAGCATCTGGCTGGCCTCGGTCAGCAACTGCTCGCTGGTGCGCTCGCTGCGCGCCGCCTTGACCTGGATCTCGATCTGGGCGCGCTCCTCGCGCGTCAGGTCGCCGACCTCCAGCAAGGCGTCGACGAAGAAGCGCAACCCCCCTTCGGTGGGCATGCGGCCGGCGGATGTGTGCGGCGCATAGAGCAGGCCGGCATGTTCCAGGTCAGCCATGATGTTGCGGATCGAGGCCGGCGAAAGCTGGATGGAGGGCAAGCGGGACAGATTGCGCGAGCCGACCGGCTCGCCGGTCTCCAGATACGATTCGACGATCGCGCGGAAAATCTCGCGCGAGCGCCGGTCCAGTTCGCTCAGGCTGACGGATGGCACGCCAAGTGTCATGCTTCCGGTCCCCGGTCCTCTTGCATCACCGTCCTCTTGCCTCGCCGTTTCCGGCCATGGACGACTTCCCGCCATGCGGCGGACTGCGGGCGGGCTGCTCCGCCCCTTGCGGCGAATATAGTGCGTCTTCGCCGCGATTGCCCACCGCAAACACGCCGCCGCGACGCACGCCGTTGCGTCCCGCTGTTCGAGAAAGCTCAGACAGGCATTTCATTCCGGCCCCATCTTGGATTAAGAGGGACGCCTGACAAGAGCACGGGCACAGCGCCCCTGCGGGACCGGTTTGAAGGGGATCGACATGCGGCCATCCAAACGCGCAGCCGACGAGTTGCGCGCCGTGACGCTGGAACGGAGCGTTTCCAAACACGCGGAAGGCTCATGCCTGGTCAAGTTCGGCGACACCCATGTGTTGTGCACGGCGAGCCTGGAGGAGCGCATTCCGCCCTGGCTGCGCGGCCAGGGTCGCGGCTGGGTGACGGCGGAATACGGCATGCTGCCGCGCGCCACGGGCGAGCGCATGCGCCGCGAGGCCTCGGCCGGCAAGCAATCGGGACGCACCCAGGAGATCCAGCGGCTGATCGGCCGCTCCTTGCGCGCCGTGGTCGACCTGACCGCGCTCGGCGAGCGCCAGATCTCGGTCGATTGCGACGTCATCCAGGCCGATGGCGGCACGCGAACCGCCGCGATCACCGGTGCCTGGGTCGCGCTGCATGACTGCATCGCCTGGATGCGCGCGCGCGACATGGTCACCAAGCCGGTGCTCCGGGACCATGTCGCCGCCATATCCTGCGGCATTCACGGCGGGCAGGCCGTTCTCGACCTCGATTACGCCGAGGATTCGGAAGCCGAGACGGACTCCAATTTCGTCATGACCGGAGCCGGCGGCATCGTCGAGATCCAGGGCACGGCCGAGGGCACGCCCTTCACCGAGGAGGAGTTCGCCCAGCTTCTCGGTCTTGCCAAGGCCGGTATCGGCCAGCTGGTCGACCTGCAGAAACTGGCCATCCTGTGAGACGCGCATGACCGACACGCCCGCATCCGCCCCGACACCGCGCCGGCTGGCGCCGGGCCGTATCGTGCTGGCCAGCCACAATCCCGGCAAGCTGCGCGAGTTCGACGCACTGATGGCACCGTTCGGCTATGATGTCGTCTCGGCCGGCAGCCTTGACCTGCCGGAGCCGGAAGAAACCGGAACGACCTTCGAGGCCAATGCGGAACTGAAGGCGCGGGCGGCGGCCGAGGTCTCGGGACTGCCCGCACTTGCCGACGACAGTGGCTTCTGCGTTGCCGCGCTCGACGGCGATCCCGGCGTCTATTCGGCCCGCTGGGCGGGGCCGGAAAAGGATTTCGCCATGGCGATGCGCACCATCGAGGAAAAGCTCCAGGCGGCCGGCGCCACCACGCCGGAGCATCGCGGGTCCTCTTTTGTCGCGGTGCTCTGCCTCGCCTGGCCGGACGGGCATGTCGAGACGTTCCGCGGCGAGGTCGAGGGAACAGCGGTGTGGCCGCCGCGCGGAAGCGGAGGCTTTGGCTACGACCCGATGTTCCAGCCGGACGGCGAGAGCCGCACCTTCGGCGAGATGCCGACGGCGGAAAAGCAGGACATGTCGCACCGCGCCCGCGCCTTCGCGGACTTTTCGGCACGGTGCCTGGAGGGGTGATGGCTGACACGACGAGGATCGACGGCGGTTTCGGCATCTATGTGCACTGGCCCTTCTGCGAGGCCAAATGTCCGTATTGCGACTTCAACAGCCATGTCCGTCACGCCGGCGTCGACCAGCCTCGTTTTGCCGCCGCCTTCGAGCGAGAGCTTTCCCATTTCGCCGCCCGCACCCGGGGGCGCCGTGTCGATTCGATCTTTCTGGGCGGCGGCACGCCGTCCTTGATGGATCCGGCGACCGTCGGCCGCGTGCTCGATGCGATCGCAGGGTTGTGGAGCGTGGCGCCGGACGCGGAAGTCTCGATGGAGGCCAACCCGTCCTCCGTCGAGGCGGACAGGTTTCGCGGCTACCGCGCGGCCGGCGTCAACCGGTTGTCGCTCGGCGTGCAGGCGCTCAATGACGGCGACCTGCGCCGCCTCGGCCGGCTGCACGACGTTGCCCAGGCGAAGACCGCGATCGGTATCGCCCGCGCCACCTTCGAGCGCATTTCCTTCGACCTGATCTATGCAAGGCCGGGCCAGGATGGCGCGGCCTGGCGGCAGGAACTGAACGAGGCCATCGATCTTGCCGCCGACCACCTGTCGCTCTACCAGCTCACCATCGAGCAGGGCACGCCTTACTTCGAGCTGCACCGGGCCGGCAAGCTGGTGGTTCCCGATGTCGACACGGCCGCCGATCTCTACGACCTGACCCAGGAGATCTGTGCCGGTCGCGGCATGCCGGCCTACGAGGTCTCCAACCACGCGGTGCCCGGCGCCGAATGCAGGCACAATCTCGTCTACTGGCGTTATGGGGATTATGTCGGCGTGGGTCCGGGCGCTCATGGCCGGCTCAGCGGCGGCAACGGCAAGTTCGCCACCGCGACCGAGCGTCACCCCGAAACCTGGCTTGCCGCGGTCGAGGCGCGCGGCGAAGGCACGGTGGAGGATCTCGCGCTGACCCAGGAAGAGCAGGGCGATGAATACCTGCTGATGGGTCTGCGGCTCGTCGAGGGCGTCGATCTCGCCCGCTACGAGGCGATCGCCGACCGCCGGATCGACCCGCGCCGGGTGGCGGACCTTGTCGAACACGGCATGGTGGAGCGACTCAGCGACACGCGCATGCGGGCCACACCGGCCGGTTTCCTGGTGCTCGATGCGGTCGTCGCCGATATCGCGGCGTAATTTTTACCTAGTTCTTTTGCACGATCCCGTCGCTCCCGGCCATCCGGCAGCGGCGCCCGGAAGCCGCTGTGGCGGCGGGTCTTTTCGTCCCTGCATCCGGCTTCATCCCATCTGTTCCCGTGACAAATGCCCCGGTATCTTCTTCGCACCGCGGCATATCGACGTCCGTATCGGTTGATGCGACGCACATCTTTGTCATACTATTTTTGCAATGCGAAAAAATGCGCGGGCGATGTTGCGCCGCGTCCGCCAGACTGCGAGGTCGGTCACGTGTTCTACCAGGTCTATGAATTCAACCATGCGGCAATGAGTCCGGTGCGGGCCACTGCCGACATGACGCGGCTCTATTTCCAGAACCCCCTGAACCCCCTGACGCACACGCCGTTCGGACGCTCGATGGCCGCCGGATGCGAGCTGATCGAGCGGATGACGCGGCGCTACGGCAAACCCGAGTTCGGCCTCGGCCAGACGACGGTCAGCGGCGTCAAGGTCCCGGTGCGCGAGGAAATCGTCTGGAGCAAGCCGTTCTGCAACCTTCTGCATTTCGACCGCAAGCTCGGCGCGAAGCAGCGCAAGGATCCGAAAATCCTGATGGTGGCACCGATGTCGGGCCACTATGCGACGCTGCTGCGCGGCACGGTCGAGACGCTGCTGCCCGGCGCGGACATCTACATCACCGACTGGATCGACGCCCGCATGGTGCCGCTCACGGACGGCCGCTTCGATCTCGACGACTACATCGACTACCTGATCGAGATGCTGCATTTCCTCGGCCCGGACACCCATGTGATGGCGGTCTGCCAGCCGTCGGTGCCCGCGCTCGCGGCCGCCGCGGTGATGGAAGCGCATGACGATCCCTTCGCCCCCGCCAGCCTGACGCTGATGGGCGGGCCGATCGACACCCGCATCAACCCCACCGCCGTCAACGATCTTGCCGAACACAAGAGCATCGAGTGGTTCGAGCGCAACGTCATCATGAAGGTGCCGTTCCCGCAGCCCGGCTTCATGCGCGATGTCTATCCCGGCTTCCTGCAGCTGTCCGGCTTCATGAGCATGAATCTCGACCGGCATGTCAGCGCCCATCACGAGTTCTTCCAGCATCTCGTCACCAATGACGGGGACAGCGCCGAGAAGCACCGCGATTTCTATGACGAGTATCTCGCGGTCATGGACCTGACGGCGGAGTTCTACCTGCAGACCGTGGACACGGTGTTCATCCAGCATGCGCTGGCGCGCGGCACGTACCGCCACCGCGACGAGCTCGTCGATTGCGGCGCCATCCGGCGCACCGCGCTGCTCACCATCGAGGGCGAGAAGGACGACATCACCGGTCGCGGCCAGACCCGCGCCGCCCACGACCTTTGCACGGGCCTGGGGCCGGACATGCAGGCCCACTACATGCAGCCCGATGTCGGCCATTACGGCGTCTTCAACGGCTCGCGTTTCCGCTCCGAGATCGCACCGCGCATCCTCGACTTCATGCGCACCCACTGGACGCGCCCGGAGACCGCGCCGAAAGCCGCGGCCGCCGACGCTCCCGTGGCGGAAGCGCGCAAACCCGCCGCGAAACCAGCCAAGGCATCCGATCCGCTGGCCGAGGTGCTGCTCGCAAAGCCGCGCGGCGTCGCCGACGACCTGACGGCGATCACCGGCGTCGGTCCGAAGCTGCAGACCGCCCTCAACGGCGCCGGCATCTTCCACTTCTGGCAGATCGCGGCGCTGACCGACGTGCAGATCGCCGCGCTCGACAGCCGCCTCGACTTCCGCGGCCGGATCGATCGCGACGGCTGGATCGAGCAGGCCCGCGGCCTCGCCGCACAGCCGACCGCTTCCTGACGACGCGGGCCATGGGCGGCTACCTGATCGCCGTCGACGGCGGCGGCAGCACCTGCCGGGCCGCCCTGGCGGCGCACGATGGCCGCATCCTTGCCCGGGGCCGGGCAGGGCCGGCCAATATCGCCACGGACCCGGGCGAGGCTGCGGCCAGCATCGCGGAGGCGGCCCTTGCCGCCATTGCCGATGCCGGCCTGCCGGCGGACACGATCCGCGATTGCGCCGCCCTGCTCGGACTTGCCGGCGCCAGGCAGGCGGCGGCAACGGTCCGGGCGTTTCTCGGCGACCTTCCGTTTTCCCGAAGCGAACTTACCGGCGATGCCGAGATCGCGCTGGAAGGCGCGCTGGGATCCGGTGACGGCGTCATGGCGATCCTGGGCACCGGCTCCGCCTTTCTGGCCCGGCGCGGCGACGAGATCCGCAGCGTCGGCGGCTGGGGCCTGCAGCTGGCCGACCAGGGTGGCGGCGCGCGGCTCGGACGGGAGGCCTTGCGGACGGCACTGCTGGCCCGCGACGGCGTGCGCCCCCACGGTTCCCTGTCACGGGCGCTGCTTGCCGCCTTCGATGACGATCCCGCGCAGATGGTGGCCTTTGCCGGAGCCGCCCGGCCTGCGGATTTCGGCCGTTTCGCGCCGCAGGTCTTCGACGCGGCGGATGCCGGCGACCCGGACGCGAACGGGCTTCTGCAGACCGCCGTGGCGGACGTTTGCGAAATGATCGCGCACCTCGACTGGCCGGACGGTCCGCGCATCGTCCTGATGGGCGGTCTCGCGCCGCTTTACGCCCGCCACCTTCCTCCTGTATTGCGCGACCGGCTGTCGGAACCGCTGGGCGACGCGCTCGACGGCGCCGTCCGTCTCGCGGTGCGGACCTTCTCAGGGCGCTGAACCGGGCGCGCAGCGCGTCTTGCGCCGGCGCGCCGGCTGGCGCATGAAGGCGGGGCACGCTGTCTTCAGCAAACCGCCCGGAGGATCGCAGCGCGGATGACCGAACTCACAGCCCTTGCCGCCGCACGGATCTTCGACGCGGAACGCTGGCATGACGACGCGGCGCTGCTGATGGAGGGCTCTCATGTCACCGGCATCGTGCCGCGCAAGGACGTTCCCGCCTCCGCCCGCCTGGTGGAGGCGCGCGGGCGGATCATCGCGCCCGGCTTCGTCGACCTGCAGGTCAATGGCGGCGGCGGATGCCAGTTCAACGACGCCCCCGACCATGACACCATCGCCCGCATCGCCGGGGCGCACCGCGCCTTCGGCACCACCGCGCTGCTGCCGACCCTGATCACCGATACGCCGGAGACCACCGCGCGGGCGATCCGCGCCGCCGCCGGGGCCAGCCGTTCCGTGCCCGGCTGCCTCGGCCTGCATCTGGAAGGGCCGCATCTTTCGCTCGCACGCAAGGGCGCCCATGACGCGCGCCTGATCCGGCCGATGCAGGAGGCGGATCTCGACGCGCTTGTCGATGCGGCCCGGCTGCTGCCGGTGCTCATGGTGACACTGGCGCCGGAAAGCGTCTCGGCCGAACAGGTCGGCCGGCTCGCGCAGACAGGCATCCGCGTCAGCCTCGGTCACAGCGACTGCGATTTCGAAACCGCGTCCGCCTATGCGCGGGCCGGCGCGCGGCTCGTCACCCATCTGTTCAACGCGATGAGCCCGCTCGGTCACCGCGAGCCGGGCCTTGCCGGCGCGGCGCTCGCGCTGCCGGGCCTGTCGGCCGGGTTGATCGCCGACGGCATCCATGTCGCCGACCCGGTGGCGGCCCTTGCGCTCAGGGCCAAGGCCGGGCCGGGGAAGATCTTCCTCGTCACCGACGCGATGGCACCGCTCGGTTCCAAGGCGGAAGGCTTCACCCTCAACGGCCGCGAGATCGCCCGCCGGCGGGGGGCGGACGGAATTGGCCGGCTGACACTTGCCGACGGAACCCTGGCAGGAGCGGATATCGACATGGCCGCCTCGGTCGCGCGTCTGGTGGCAGGGCTCGGCATCGCGCTTGACGAGGCGTTGCGCATGGCCTCGCTCTACCCGGCCGAGGCGATCGACGCGGCACAGCGCAAGGGTCGTCTGGCGCCAGGCCACGACGCGGATATCGTCGAGCTGGACGAGACCCTCAAGGTGCGCGGCACCTGGATCGGCGGCAGCCGGTTCTACCCGTCCGGGGAAATGCGCGGCGCCCGGCCGGAATAGACGGCAAGCTCCTCCACCGAGACATCCGTCTCGTCATAGGCACCGATCAGCACGCCGGTATTGCCGGCCGCCCCGCGCCGCCTTGCCAGAATGGCCGCGTCGGAGACCGTGGTCCGCTGGCTGAGGCGCAGCGCCCAGTCCGAAAGCAGGGCGCGCAGCCGCGCCACCTCGCCCGCATGGGCCGGATCGCGGCCGAGGTCGACAAATTCGGACGGATCGCTTTCAAGGTCGAAGAGCATCGGCGGCAACCCGCCTTCGGCGTGGATGAGCTTGTAGCGCCCGTCGAAGACCATGAAAAGACGGGCGTCCTCGACGGAAACCCCGAGCCGGTCGGCCATCGGCGTGCAGGAATAGTCGTATTCGCTGATCGCCGCCTTGCGCCAGCCTTCCGGCGTCTCGCCATGCAGGAAGGGCAGGAGCGAACGCCCCTCGAGAATCTGCGAGGGAAAGTCCCGGGTGCCGTCATCCGCGACCCCGACGAAGGTGGCGGCGAGGTCGATCGCCTCGACCAGCGCCCCGCAGGTCGTGCCGCGCGTGCCATCGGCGGCCTGCGAAGGATCGTAGACGATCAGCGGCACCTTGACCGAGGGCTCGTGGAACAGGTCCTTCTCGCCCATCCAGTGGTCGCCGAGATAGTCGCCATGGTCCGAGGTGACGACGATCAGCGTGTCGTCGAGCGCGCCTGTTTCCTGCAGATGGTCGAGCAACCGGCCGAAATGATCGTCGCATTGCCGGACAAGGCCCATATAGGCGGGGATCGCGGCCTCTCGCACCTCGTCCCGGGAGAAGCTGCGCGACACGCGCGAGGCCATGAAGGCGGCATGGACCGGGTTCGGGTCCTCGCGCTCGCGCGGATCGCGAATGGCCGGCAGCACATGCTCGACCCCGTACATGGCGTGATAGGGCGCCGGCACGATATAGGGCCAGTGCGGCTTGATATAGGAGAGGTGGCAGAGCCAGGGCACGGCGCGGCGGCGGGTCTCACGGCCGTTCAGGAATTCGAGCGCCCGGTCGGTCAGCCAGGGCGTCTCGCTGTCCTCCTCGCGGATATTCGCCGGCTCAAGGGCGTTGCGCATCAGCCAGCCGCTGCCGATCTCCCCGAGCCCGTCCGCGTCCAGCTCCTCCGACAGGCCGGAATTGGCATGGTCGTGCCAGGGATTGCGCGGCGTGTAGCCCCTGGCGCGCAGGAAGTCGTTATAGGGCGAGGGCTTGGCGTCGTAAGGACCATCCGGGCCTTGTGCCCACAGCCCGTCGTCGCGCACATGCGCGTCGAAGCCGCATTCGGCGATCCGCGCACCGATAATCCCCTCACGCGAAATGCCGAGCCGATCAAGGCCGGCACCATCGACCTTCATGTGGGTCTTGCCGATCAGCACCGCATCCATGCCGCGTTCGCGCAGGTGGTCGCCGAGCGTCATCTCGCCCGCCTTCAGCGGATAGTTGTTCCAGGCGGCGCCATGCGAGTGCACATAGCGGCCGGTGTAGAAGCTCATCCGCGAGGCGCCGCAGATCGGCGACTGGACATAGGCGTTGGTGAAACGGACGCCCATCGCCGCCAGCCGGTCGAAATTCGGCGTCGCAAGATGCGGATGCCCGGCGCAGCCGAGATAGTCGAAGCGCAGCTGGTCATACATGACGAAGAGAATGTTGCGGGGATGTCTCGGCACGGCGGCAGCTTCCTCGGCTTCGGACGACATGCGGTCCACGGGCGGCAATTGATCCGGTCTGCCGGCCTCCCCGGCAAGCGGGAAACACGCCGCGAAGGCAAAATTCCCCGACGTTCGGTTATACAAAGCGGCTCAAATCTCATTTTACATTACCATTTGCATGGCCCATCCTTCTGTACTCGAGATCCCGTCGCACTGTCCCATCGACGGACGCGGGTCCGAAGCCGTGGGAGGAGACACAATGATCGGAAAATTCATGACGACGATGGTGGCCGCGACCGCCATCGCCGCGGTCGCCGGCATGTCGGCGCAGGCACAGGACGTGACCCTGCGCGTGCACCAGATGCTGCCGATGCAGGCGGCCATCCCGGCCAAGGCGATCACGCCGTGGATCGAGGCGGTCGAGGCCCAGTCGGGCGGACGCATCAAGGTCGAGCACTATCCCTCGATGCAGCTCGGCGGCGCCCCGCCCTCGCTCTATGACCAGGCCAAGGACGGCGTCGTCGACATCGTCTGGACGGTGCTCGGCTACACGCCCGGCCGCTTCCCCAAGACCGAGGCCTTCGAACTGCCCTTCCTGGGCGCCGGCGGCGAAGCCACCTCGCGCGCCTTCCATGCCTTTGTCACCGAACATGCCATGGACGAGTTCGAAGGCGTGAAGCCGATCGCCCTGCATGTGCACGGACCCGGTCTTCTGCACGTCAAGGGTGATGGCGTCGGCAATCTCGATGACATGCAGGGCCTGAAGCTGCGCGGGCCGACGCGCATCGTCACCAAACTGCTGGAAAAGCTCGGCGCAACCGCCATCGGCATGCCGGTGCCGGCGGTGCCGGAAGCGATCTCCAAGGGTGTCATCGACGGTGCCGTGGTGCCCTGGGAAGTGACGCTGCCGCTCAAGCTGACCGAGCTGGTCAACACCCATACCGGCTTCGACGATCCGCGCGGTCTCTACACCGCGACCTTCGTCTTCGCCATGAACCAGGCGAGCTACGACAAGCTGCCCGACGACCTGAAGGCGATCATCGACGCCAATTCCGGCATCGAGACGGCCGGCATGTTCGGCCGCGCGATGGATGAGGTCGACAAGATCGGCCGAGCCAAGGCGGAGGCGAGCGGCAACAAGATCATCACGCTGGATCCGACCGAAACCGCCCGCTGGAAGGCGGCGGCCGATCCGATCGTCGCCGAATGGATCGTCGAGATGAACGGCAAGGGCGTCGACGGCGCCGCGCTGGTCGAGGATTCGCGCGCGCTTGTCGCCGCCGAGGCCGGCAAGTAAGACAGTAGGGCAGGCAAGCCGCCCGCGCCCGGCAGACCGCCGGCCCGCGTCACCGCGGGCCGGTTTTTCCGGATAGGGTTGCCGGCCGGCGGCGGAGGGAGGGGTCAAAAGGTGCGTCACTCCATCGAACGCGTGCTCGAGCGGCTCGCCGCCGCCCTTGCCATCGCGGGCGGCGCCGTGCTTGTCGCACTGACGGCCACCACAGTGATCTCGATCTCCGGCCGTGCCCTCAACTGGGCCGGTCTCGGCCCCATCCCCGGCGACTACGAGCTGGTCGAGGCGGGTACGGCCTTTGCCATTTTCGCCTTCCTGCCCTGGTGCCAGCTGAGGCGCGGCCATGTGACGGTCGACCTGTTTCTGGCCCGCTTCGGGCCGCGCGCCAATGCGGCGGTCGACGTCGTCTCCAACCTCCTGATGACCGCCGTGTGCGCGCTGATCTGCTGGCGGCTCTGGCTTGGCCTTCTCGACAAGAAAGCCTATGGCGAGACCACGTTCATCCTGCAGTTTCCGCTCTGGTGGCCCTATGCGGCGGCCATGGCCGGTGCCGTTTTCGCGATCATCGTCAGCGCCTATACCGTCTGGCGCAGTCTCGATGAAACCCTTGCCCGGCCGAGCGCCGCGCCGCGCCAGGAGTAGCCAGACGTGACGTCCCTCGAATACGGGCTGTGGTCGATCCCGATCCTGCTGGCGCTGATCTTCGCGCGCATGCCCATCGGCCTTGCGATGTTCCTTGTCGGCGTGGCCGGCACCAGCTTCGTCACGGGCTCGACCGTGCCCATCCTGGCGCAGCTCAAGTCATTGGTCTACAGCACCTTTTCCAACTACTCGCTGTCCATCGTGCCGCTGTTCCTGCTGATGGGCCAGTTTGCCACGCGAGGCGGCATGTCGCGCGCCCTGTTCAAGGCCGCCGAGACGCTCGTCGGGCACCGCCGCGGCGGTGTCGCCATGGCGGCGGTCGCCGCCTGCGGCGGCTTCGGCGCGATCTGCGGATCGTCGCTCGCAACCGCCGCGACCATGGGCCAGGTGGCGCTTCCCGAGATGCGCCGCTGCGGCTATTCCGGCGCGCTGTCGACCGCCTGCCTTGCCGCCGGCGGCACGCTGGGCATCCTCATTCCGCCCTCCGTGGTCTTGGTCATCTACGCCATCCTGACAGAGCAGAACATCGCCAAGCTGTTCATGGCCGCCTTCATTCCGGGCATTCTCGCCGCCGCCGGCTACATGCTGACCGTGTCGCTCTATGTCCGCTTCCGGCCCGAAAGCGCCGGCAGCCAGGAAAAGGCGAGCTGGGCCGAACGGGGTGCGGCCCTGGTTGCCGTGTGGCCCGTGATGATCATCTTCATCGTGGTCATCGGCGGCATCTATTCCGGTATCTTCACGCCGACCGAAGGAGCGGCGGTGGGCGCCGCCGGCACCGGCATCGTGGCGCTCCTCAATGGCGGCCTCGACCGCAAGGGACTGGTGGAGTCCTTCCTGTCGACGGCCAGCGCCACCGGCATGATCTTCTTCATCGTGCTCGGCGCCAGCGTCTACAACGGCTTCCTCGCCTTCTCGCAATTGCCCCAGCAATCGGCGGCCTTCGTCGTCGATCTCGGCCTCAATCCCTGGACGGTGCTGGTGCTGATCCTGGTCTGCTACCTGATTTTCGGCTGCATCATGGATTCGCTCTCGATGATCCTGCTTACCATTCCGATCTTCTTCCCGATCGTCTCGGTTCTGGATTTCGGGCTGCCGCCGGAAGAGTTCGCCCTGTGGTTCGGCATCATCGTGCTGATCGTCGTCGAGGTAGGTCTGATTACCCCGCCGGTCGGCATGAATCTCTTCGTCATCAACTCGATGGCGCCCGACGTACCGCTGTCGCAAACCTTCAAGGGCGTGGTGCCGTTTATCGCCAGCGATATCGTGCGCGTGGCGATCCTGGTGCTGTTCCCCGGCCTGACACTGTTCCTGGTGCGGTTGCTCTACTGAGCCGCCGCATCGCCGGGCGGACGGGCGACGAAACCGGGCAGGCGCAGTTCGGGCAGCATGTACCACTGCTCGACATGGGCGCGCACAAGCGGGTCGAAATACCGGTCGAGCGCCACCACGCCGCCTGAAACCGCAAGGCTTTCCAGACCTTCCCGGTCAAAGACAAGCGGCGCGCCGACCACGAAGCGGTATTGGGCCGTCCCGGTGCGCAGGACATGGACAGGCACGAGCGGCGCGCCGGTCTTCAGCGCAAGCTTGACCGCCGTGACCGCGTTGCCGCGCGCCGGAAGGTCGCGGCCGAAGGCAGGAAGGTGAACCTGCCGGTCCCGGACCTCGTCGACAAAGAGGATCGCGTCGAACCCCTCGGTGACCACAAGCCGGTGCAGGTGGCGGGCCGAACGCTGGCCCGGCGGGAAGGCGAAAATCCCGTAGCGGGCCCTGAGCCTTGCGAGAATGGCGTTGGACGCGTTCGACGGTTCCGGCTGCCAGGTGCCGACAGCCTCGCGGCCAAGCCTGTTGAGGATCGTCTCGAAACAGAGCTCGAAAGGCCCGAGATGGACACAGGCAAAGACCGCCGGTCCATCGCGGGGAAGCGCGGCAATGCTGCCCTCCGGATCGTCGATCTCCAGCCGGCCGGCAGCCCCGAGCCGCTCCAGCGTTGCATACTCGGCGAAAACGGCGCCGGCCCCTTTCCACCAGCGGGCCAGCGCTTCGGCATGCGCCGTACCGGACAAGGGGCCGGCGGCATGCAGCCGGTCGAGGTTCCAGGCGATGCGACGGGCAAAGATGCGGCTGCCATTCATCCGCTGCACGAGCGGAGCAAGCAGCCGCCCCAGGCGCGGAGCGAACCCAACCGGCAGCCGGCGCAGGATCTCGTGCAGGGCCTGCTTGAGAAGATCGCGCGGCCACGCCCGCAAGCGACGGGCCAGCGAGGGTGCCGGGATTTCCGGAGCCCGGGTCTCCCCGAAGGCGACCGGCGGAATGCGGCGGCGGCCGCGGACCGCGCTCACGGTCGGCGCGGAACGAGCCGCATCGGCAGCCTGTCGCCTGGCCGCAGCGTCAGCCGGCAGACCGGCTGGATGTCGACGCCGGTCTCAAGCTTCAGGTCGAAGGCCTGGGCAAGAAGCGCGAGCGACAGGATCGATTCCGTCATGCCGAAGGCAAGACCGGCGCAGATGCGCGGGCCTATGGCGAAGGGCACATAGGCGAATTTCGATTGGCCGCCGCGGGCACCACCGAGAAAACGTTCCGGCTCGAAATGATCGGGCCGCTGCCAGAGCTCGGGATTGCGGTGCAGCAGCCAGGGCACGACCATGACGATCGAGCCCTTCGGCGTCGCCATGCCGCCGACCGTCTCGTCGGCCAGCGCCTCGCGGGCAAGGATCGGCACCGGCGGGTAAAGCCGCAGGGTCTCCTCGATGACGGCGCGGGCATAGGGCAGGCGGGCGATGTCGTCGAAGCCGGGCATCCGTCCGCCGAGCACCTGATCGAGTTCCGCGTGCAGGGCGCGGCGCGCGGCCGGCGCCTGCGACAGCAGGAACCAGGCCCAGGCGAGCGTGTTCGCCGTCGTCTCGTGGCCGGCCATGAAGATCACGGCCGCCTCGTTGCAGATCGCCTCGCGCGACAACGGCCGGCCGTCCTCGTCGCGGGCATCGAGCAGCCCGCCGATCACCGAGGTCTCGCCGTCGCGGCTCTTTTGCTGGTAGCGCGAGATGACCTCGTCGAGAACCTTGTCGATGCGCGCCACCGAGCGGCGGATCGCCCGGCCGCGCCGGCGCGGCAGCCAGTCGGGCAGGCCGAGCAGGGAGAGAAGGTCGATCTGGTCGATATGACGCTGGTAGTCGGAAAAGCTCTCGACCACCTCGGCGGCATAGTCGCGCCCGAGCGCGCTGCCGAAGATGGTGCGGCAGATGATTTCCGCGGTCAGATGCGCCATTTCCTGCAAGGCGTCGACGGGTGCGTCCTCGCCCGCCGCCGCCCAGGCATCGCGCCGTTCGGCCACCGTTTCCGCCATCACCGGGAAGAACTCGCGCACCTTCGAGGCATGGATGATCGGGGCGACAACCTGGCGGCGGCGGCGCCAGGTCTCGCCGTCGGAGACAAACAGGCCGTCACCGAGCAGGGGCTCGAGCGCATGGCGCATCTGGGCGCTCTTGCGCTGGAAGGTCTCGTGCTTCCTGACGAAGGCCTCCTGCACCGTTTCCGGGCTGTTGCAGACGAAGATCTGCTTGCGCAGGACCGCGATCCTCAGCCAAGGCCTGGCAAAGGCCGAGGCCGGCCAGACCGAGAGAAAGCTGCGCCGGGCGAGCCCCAGCAGCCGGTAGACCGGCAGCGCCTTCACATGCCGGAACGGATAGGGCGGCACATAGCCGTCGCCGGCAACCGGAGGCGACCCTGCGGCGACGGGGATATCGTTCGCGGCACCGCCGCCGGCCGCGGGCACAGGCCCTGGATGAACCGGGCACAGCCCGCTCCCCGTCGCGCGCTCCGCACCGCTGTTCGTCCCTGTCGGTTCATCCATGGCTCTCATCCGGCGCGCGTGGCAAGTGGGGCTTTATCGCCCGGACAGGGCCTCTCTCCAAGCCCCGACAGTGGGCAAAATTTCAGCTGAATCCGGTGCAATTTCGACAATTCTCGACAAGAATTTGCGAAAACTTGTTCGATTCTTTTTCGAATTTGCAGCATTTTTGATTCATCGTCGGCCCGGGCCGGCGATTGCCAGCGCCATCTGCCGGACGTTTCCCGCGACCGCATCGGCCTGCGCTCCGTCCGGCATCGCCCGGATGACAGTGAGGCCGCCGATCAGGATCGACAGGAAGCCCCAGGCCCGGGCCTCGGCGTCGCTCTCGCCGGCAAGGCCGCCCGCGACAATCCCCGCAATGCGCGCCATGCGCTCCTGATAGGTCACCCGGCTTTCGTCCGTGCCGCGCATCACCTCGCCGGTGAGCGCCGCCATGGCGCAACCGCAGGCCAGATCGGCGCGATGGGAGGCGCCGAGATAATAGTCGGCGAAGGCCGCCGGCCAGGTCTCGCCATGCTCCCGGCGAAACTCCGGCAGGCGGGCAAGGGTTGCGTCCAGACCCGCCTCGAGCGCCTCCTGGAAGGCCCCGGTCTTCGACCCGAAATGGGCATAGAATGCCCCCGAGGTGACCCCCGCCTCGCGGGCGATGCCATCAACGCCGACCCCGGCATAGCCGTGCTGCTTGAAACCGCGCTCTGCCGCCTCAAGCACCAGCGCCCGGGTTTCCTGCTTCTTCCGCCCCTTGGGGCCACCGTCAGCCATCGGTCAGCATCCATTTAAATAACGATCGTTATATTTTCGATTGACGAGATAACGACCGTTATGCAACATCATCCATAACGATCGTTATATTCCCTTTGACCCATCACGGCAACGGCCCGGGACGCCGCCGTGCAGGAGACATCTCATGACAGACACGCATGCGCCGGGCGACACCCGGCCGGCACCATCGCCGTCGCCGGCACCGAACCGCCGGCAGATCCTCGTCCATGGCCTCAAGGGCGCCGCGCTAACGGGCGTCATCGCCGGCTCCGGCCTGCTCGCGGCACCGCGCGGGTTCTCCGTTTCACCGGCAATGGCCGGCACCATACCGACCACCCTTTCCGACAAGGACCGTTCCATGACCCCGAAAGCCTTCGTCTATACCGAAGTCCAGATCGCCGTTCCCTTCGAGCAGGCGCCCTGGAAAGCGATCAACCAGGCCATCCTCCAGCAGCCCGGCTTCCTCAACAAGACGTGGTTCGCCGGCAGCAGCACCAATTCGCTCGGCGGCATCTACGCCTTCGACAGCATCGGCAACGCCGAAGCCTTCGTCACCGGCTACTTCCCGCGCGAGGCGGCCGGTTTCGGCGTTGCCCACACGACCCGGATTTTCGATGCGGCGGCAACGGAGGAGGCGAGCCGCGACCTTGCCTCGCCGCATTTCGGCGCAAGGCCGACAACCGCGCCCGGTGCCTTCGTCTATACGGAACTGCAGGTGAACATGCCTTTCGCGCAAGTGCCCTGGCAGGACCGCAACCCGGTCCTGCGGGCGCAGAAGGGGCTCCTGTCGAAGACCTGGCTGAGCGGCCTGCACACCGGCACGATCGGCGGGGTCGACGCCTTCGACACGCTTGAAAACGCAAAGGACTTCGCCGTCAACGTCTTCCCGGAGACGGCGGCAAGGATGAACGCGGCGCTCTATACCCGCGTCTTCGACGCCGCCGCGATCGAGGTTGCCAGCCGCGAAATGCACTCGCCCTACTACGTCTGAGCGCATGGCCGGCCCGCCGGCCGCAGGCAGACCCGGCAAGGGGCGGCAGCGCGTCGCCCCTTGCCTCTTGTCGTCTCAGCCTTTCGGCGCGTAGGTGGCCGGATCGACCCTTGCGGGACGCCCGTCAAGGGAAAGGCGGGTGATCGCGGGATCGCTCTCGGCAATGACCCTGCCCGCCCGCACCACGGCAAGGCGGCGGGCGCGCAGGCGGATCGCCTCGATCGTGTCGGCCGCCTGCAGCAGGACGAAATCGGCCCTGCAGCCCTTTTCCAGCCCGTAGCCCTCCAGCCCCATCGCGCGGGCCGGATGGAGCGTGACGCAGTCGAAAGCGTAACGCATCTCCTCGCGGCTCATCATCTGGGCAACATGCAGGCCCATCGAGGCGACCTCCAGCATGTCGCCGGACCCCATCGAATACCAGGGGTCCATGACGCAGTCATGGCCGAAGGCGACATTGATGCCATGGGCGCGCATCTCCGGCACCCGGGTCTGGCCACGGCGCTTCGGATAGGTGTCGTGGCGACCCTGCAGGGTGATGTTGATGAGCGGATTGGCGATCGCATGAACGCCGGCCTCGGCGATCAGCGGCAGCAGCTTGGAGACATAGTAATTGTCCATGGAATGCATGGAGGTGAGATGCGAACCGGCGACGCGGCCCTCAAGGCCGAGGCGCTGCGTCTCCGCCGCCAGCGTCTCGATATGGCGCGACAACGGATCGTCGCTCTCGTCGCAGTGAAGGTCGACCATCAGTCCGCGTTCGGCCGCGATCTCGCAGAGCGCGCGCACCGAGCGGGCGCCGTCCTCCATGGTGCGTTCGAAATGGGGAATGCCGCCGACCACGTCGACGCCCATGTCGAGCGCCCGCAACAGGTTCCGCTCCGCATCGGGCGAGCGGTAGAGACCGTCCTGCGGAAAGGCGACGAGCTGCAGGTCGAGATAGGGAGCCACCTTTTCGCGAACCTGAAGCAGCGCCTCGACACCGGTCAGCCTCTCGTCGCAGACATCCACATGGGAGCGGATGGCAAGCAACCCTTGCGCGACCGCCAGGTCGCAATAGGCAAGCGCCCGCTCGACCACCGCCTCTACGGTGAGCAGCGGTTTCAGCTCGCCCCACAGCGCAATGCCCTCCAGCAGCGTGCCGCTCTCGTTCATGCGCGGCAGGCCAAGGGACAGCGTCGCGTCCATGTGGAAATGGCTGTCGACGAAGGGCGGCGAAACGAGGCGGCCGCCGGCATCGATCACCCGGCCGGCCTGGGCCTCGATGCCGGGCTCGAGCGCGACGATGCGGCCCCGCTCGCAGGCAATGTCGATGTTCTTGCGCCCGTCGGGCAGGGTCGCGTTCTTGACGAGAAGATCGGGAGACATGGCGGATTTTCCGGGTAGAGAGACGGAGGGGCTGCGACGGCGACAGCGCGTGTG
This sequence comes from Stappia sp., assembly GCF_965276915.1. Lineage (GTDB taxonomy): Bacteria > Pseudomonadota > Alphaproteobacteria > Rhizobiales > Stappiaceae > Stappia. The sequence continues at coordinate 827,605 of NZ_OZ255709.1, read as the reverse complement.
TCGGGCAGTTTCGACCGCAACCGCGCCCGTTTCAAGCGCGCGCTTCGCTCACGGGCAGAAGCCGGCCGTTTCGGCAAGCAGGCACTCCGCGACGCGGGCAACCGCGCGGCAGCGCCGCATGGCGGACGGCAAGACGAGCGGCAAGGCGGGTAGGGAGGAAGGCGGCCGGACGCAAAGCGAAAGGCGCGACCTGTGGGAAAATGCCGCCTCGTCTCAGTAGGGCAGGCCGACATAGTTCTCGGCAAAAGCGGCCTGAGCCGTCCGCGAAGTGGCGAGATAGTCGAACTCGGCCTGCTGCATGCGGGCGCCGAACTCGCCCGTGTCGGGAAAGCTGTGCAAGGTCGAGGTCATCCACCAGGAGAACCGCTCCGCCTTCCAGACACGGGCAAGGGCCCGATCCGAATAGCGTTCGAGTGCGAGATCGTCGCCGGCCGTGTAATGGGCGATCAGGCCCTCGGACAGGTAATGAACGTCGGAGGCGGCAAGGTTCAGCCCCTTGGCGCCGGTCGGCGGCACGATATGGGCGGCATCCCCGGCAAGGAACAGGCGGCCGTGGCGCATCGGCTCGGCGACGAAGGAGCGCAAGGGCGCAATGCTCTTCTCGATCGACGGGCCGGTGACGAGACGGGCCGCGACATCGGCCGGCAGATGGGCGGCAAGCGTCTCCCAGAAGCGGTCGTCGGACCAGTTCCCGGCATCCTCCTCGAGCGGACACTGGATGTAGTAGCGGCTGCGGGTCGGGGACCGCATCGAGCACAGGGCGAAGCCCTTCTCGTGGCTGGCATAGATCAGCTCGTCGCTGACCGGCGGCACGTCGGCGAGGATGCCGAGCCAGCCGAAGGGATAGACCAGTTCGAAGAGCTTCAGCCGATCCTCCGGGATCGAGCGACGCGAGACGCCGTGGAACCCGTCGCAGCCGGCGATGAAATCGCAATCGATGCGGTGCGTCTCGCCGCCAAGCGTGAAGGTCGCGAAGGGGCTCGCGCTCTCAAGACCGTGCAGGGCGACGTCCCCGGCCTCGTGCAGGATGGTGCCGCCCATGGCGTCGCGCGCGGCATAGAGATCGGCGGTCACCTCGGTCTGGCCGTAGACCATCACCGTCCTGCCACCGGTCAGCCCGGCCAGGTCGAGACGCAGGCGCCGGTCGCGAAAGGAGATCTCGACACCGCCGTGGAGGAGCCCCTTGCGGTCCATGCGGGCGCCGACGCCGGCCTGCCGCAGCAGGTCGACCGTGCCCTGCTCCAGCACTCCGGCGCGGATGCGCGAGAGCACATAGGCGCGCGAACGACGCTCCAGCACGACATTGTCCACGCCTGCGCGATGCAGCAACTGGGACAGCAGCAGCCCGGCCGGGCCGCCGCCGATGATGAGCACCTGCGTGCGGGCCGGAACGGCGCTGGCACCGGCAGAAAGGGAGCCGGAGGTATCTTCGGTCATGGCTACGGCTCGTCCTGAATGCGTCACGGGTGTCGTTGGCGGACATCGCGGCGCAAGTCGCGGCGACGCGGCCGCTTTTTTTCAGATCCTGCCGGAAGGAGCTGGACAAGGGAATGAAGAATTCGCTCCAATACATGGATGAATCGAACACTCCCTTTCGCTCCCGATTTCAGCCTTTATGGGGAACCTGCCGCTTCCGGGTTTCCGGATACGCTGCATATCGAACGTCTCTCGGTACGCAGCGGACCGCGGCGCTGGCGCATTTCCCCCCATCGCCACCCGTCCCTGCACCAGCTGTTCTGGATCGAGCGCGGCGGCGGCACCCTCTTCCACGAGGGCGGCGAGAGCGCCCTTTCCGACGCCAGTTTCGTCAACATGCCGGCCGGGACGACGCATGGCTTCCGCTTCGCCCCGGGCACGCAGGGCTCGGTCCTGACGCTGCCCGACACGGTGTTCGAGCCGATCCGCGCACGCATCGATCCGGATCGCCGGCTGATGCGGCTGCAGGTGGGGGCGGCGCGCGCCGCGCCGGCCGAAATGGAAGCGCTGATTGCCGAGCATGGAGGGCGGCGCGCCAACCGGGGCGAGGCACTGGCGGCGCTTGCCGCGCTCGCCTTCGTCTGGACGCTCAGGCAAATGGACGCCGCGCCGGGCACGGCGGCTGCGGGAGGCGGCGCCCCGGCGCGGCTGGCGGAACGTTTCCAGGGGCTGCTCGACCGGCATCACGGCGAATGGCACGCGGTCGGCGCCTATGCGGCGGCGCTCTCGGTGACGCCGCCGCACCTGTCGCGCGCCTGCCGCGAGGCACTCGGAAAGCCGGCCTCGTCCCTGATCCGCGAGCGGCAGATGCTGGAGGCGCGGCGATTGCTCGCCTATACGCAGGCGGGCGTTGCCGAGGTCGCCTATCGGCTCGGATTTTCCGATCCCGGCTATTTCTCGCGGGTGTTCGCCTCGCAGACGGGCGTCTCGCCGCGCGACTTCCGCCGCCGCTTCACCTCGGGCGCCGGATAAGGGCCGCCTACAGCGCCTCCTTCAACCGGCCGACCAGGGTGCGCAGCACCTCGACACGGGCAAAGCGCTTGTCCTCGGCCGGGACCAGATGCCACGGCGCGTAGCTGGTCGAGGTGCGATCGATCATGTCGCCGGCCGCCTGGGCATAGGTGTCCCATTTCAGCCGGTTGCGCCAGTCGTCGTCGGTGATCTTGAACTGCTTGTAGGGTGTTTCCTCGCGCTCCTTGAAGCGTGCGAGCTGCTCCTGCTTGCTGATCGCCAGCCAGAACTTGACGACCAGCGTGCCGGCCTCGTGCAGCTCGGCCTCGAACTCGTTGATCTCGTTGTAGGCCCGCATCCAGTCGGCTTGCGAGCAGAACCCCTCGACCCGTTCGACCAGCACCCGTCCGTACCAGGAGCGGTCGAAGATCGCGGTGTGTCCGAGCTGCGGCAGGCGCCGCCAGAACCGCCAGAGATAGGGGCGCGCACGTGCCTCCTCGCCCGGCGCCGCGATCCGGTGCACCCGATAGCGGCGCGGATCGAGCGGCCGCGTCACCCGCCGGATGGCGCCGCCCTTGCCGGCCGCGTCATTGCCCTCGAAGGCGACGACCAGCGACATCTTGCGAAACGCCTTCCTGGCCGCGAGATGGGCAAGCTCGCCCTGCCAATGGTCGAGTTCGGCCTGGTAGCGGTTCTTCGAGATCCGGCTGGCAAGGTCGATCGCCTCCACCGCGCTGCGCCGCCCGCCGTCGGCACCGACCCCGGTGGCAACGGCGGGAAGCGCCGGAGCGGACGGGGTGGCGGGCGCCTCCACCGTTTCGAGCCTGCGGCTCAGCGCCATCTCGAGGCAGCGTCCGGCGGCCAGGTCGCGGGCGTGCGGATCCTCGCTCGGAATGACAATCCACGGGGCTGCCGGCGTCGAAGTGACCAGCGCCGCGCGTTCGAACACCGCGCGGGCCTGGGCAGCCCGGCCGATGTCGGTCCACTCGGCCAGGATGTGGCGGGCACGGGCCTTCCTGCCCAGCCCCTTGAGGCGCTCCTTCTGCACCTTCGGCGCGAGAGAGAACCAGAATTTCAGCACCAGCACGTTTTCGCGCGCCAGCAGTTCCTCGAACCGGTTGACACGGGCAAGCGCACGTTCGAACTCCGTCTCGTCCGTCCGTCCGAGGGCAAAGTCGCGCATGGGCGCATTGTACCAGGAGGAGACGACAACGGACATCTCGCCCAGCGCCGGGAGGTCGCGCCAGTAGCGCCACATGCCCGGCCGCTCGCGCTCCACATCCGTCTCCCCGTCATAGGCGTTGCAGGTGACGTAGCGCACGTCGAGCCATTCATGCAGGCGGGCGATGGCTTCGTTCTTGCCGGCGCCGTCGATGCCGGCCACGACGATGACGATGGAGAAGGGCTTCGTCTCGATCACCTTGCGCTGGGCCGCAAGCAGCTCGGTGCGCAGAGCCGGCTCGAGCGCGTCGAAATCGGCGCGTGACAGATCGACGGGAAGCGAAGCCGACTGGAACATGAAAACGGGTACCTTTCTCGGGAAAGCGGGACGCCAAGGGTGGCGCGTCGCGCCGGCCGGCGCAATCGCCAAACATGCCAAACCCGCATGGCGACGAAGAAAACGGCGCGACCAAGGATTGGCGGAGCGCCCCGCAGCGCGTACATGTAGCGGGCCCTGCCCCATTGGGCATCGTTTCATCCCGGTGGCCGCACCGCCCTTCAGCGATTTTGCCATGATGCCGAGCAGCGACCCGTGACCGACCTTCTCAACCAGCTCGTCGCCTTTATCGGCGAGCACCCGACGCTTGCCAATGCCGTCGTGTTCCTGATCGCCATGGGCGAGGCGCTGTTCATCATCGGCATGGTCGTGCCCTCGACCGTGGTGCTGGTGGGGGCCGGGACGCTGGTCGGGCTCGGCAAGCTCGACCCCTGGCCGATCTTCATCTGGACCGTGCTGGGCGCCATCGCGGGAGATGCCATCTCCTACTGGATCGGCCATTTCTACAAGGACCGGATCAAGGCGGTCTGGCCGTTCAACCGCTACCGGACGCTGGTCGACAGGGGCGAGGCCTATTTCCTGCGCCATGGCGGCAAGAGCGTCTTCATCGGCCGCTTCGTGCCGGGCGTGAAGGCGATCGTGCCCGGCATCGCCGGCATGGTCGGCATGCCGGCGGGGCGGTTCACCTTCATCAATGTCACCTCGGCGATCGCCTGGAGCATCGTCCACCTGGGACCGGGCGTCATCGCCGGCACCGCCTTCAGCGCGCTTGGCGAGATCAGCGGACGGCTGGCGACGATGCTCGGCGTCTTCATGGTGCTGCTGTTCCTCGCCGTGATGATCGCGCGCTGGATGATCCTGATCGTGCTGCCGCTTTATGCCGGCAGCCGGCTGCGCACCGTCGACTGGCTGGCGCGGCGCCACCACGGGGCGGCCAAGTGGCTGGCCCGGGCGCTCGACCCCAGCCATCCGCGCTCGGCCGGCATGATCCTTTCGGCGCTGGCGATCATCGTCACGGTGCCGCTCTTCGTCGCGCTGGCCGCGGCGATCTCGCCCGACAACGGCCTCAACCGCGCCGACACGGCGATCCGCAACCTGTTCCACGACCTGCGGACCCCCGTCGGCGACGACATCATGACCTTCCTGACGATGCTGGGCGACGGCGTCGTCACCGCCTGCGTCGCCGCTGTGGTGGTCGCCTATCTCTTCGCCCGGCGAGCCTGGCGGCGGGCGAGCGGGCTGCTGATCGCGATCGCCGGAGCGGCCGTGTTCGTGCCGCTGTTCAAGCTGCTGTTCCACCGCGAGCGGCCGATCGACATCTATTCCGGCGCCGACGCGCTGTCCTTCCCCTCCGGCCACGCCACCCTGACGACGGTGCTCTACGGCATCATCGCGGTGCTCGTTGCCCATGACCGTTCTCCCCTGACCAAGGCCGGCGTTTTCTCGGTCGCGGTGCCGCTGATCGGCGGCGTCGCCTTTTCGCGCATCTATCTGGGCGCCCACTGGATGAGCGACGTGGTGGGCGGACTGGCCTTCGGCACGGCGATGGTGGCCGCCTTCGCCTTCGTCTTCGGCTCGATCCACAACGAGAAGATCGGGCGCTGGGCCCTGGCGGGACTTGCCTGCGTGACGCTGGCAACTGTCGGCGGCCTGCATGTCATGCGCAATTTCGACAGGACCGCGGCCATGTACCGGCCGGCGACGCCGGTGGTGTCGATGTCGGCCGACGACTGGCTTGCCGACGGCTGGCGGCAATTGCCCTCGCACCGGATCGAACTCAACGGCGAACGCGAGGAACCGCTGATCCTGCAATGGAGCGGCACCCCGAAGGCGCTGGCCGAGGCGCTGGCGCCGGCCGGCTACATGCCGGCGCAGGGCTGGTCGCTGACCACGTTTGCCGGCTTCCTTACGGGGCAAACCGCGCCGGAAGACCTGCCGGCGCTGCCGCGCGTGCACAACGGACGGGGCGCGGAACTGGTGCTGGTGCGCCGCGACAGCGACAGCAAGGGGCCGGAAGGCGGCGGCGGAGACACCGGACAGGACGGCGAGCCGGCGCCGGGCGGACGCTGGGTGCTGCGCCTGTGGCCGACCCGCTACGAAGTTCGCCGGGGAGAGGCGGGCACGCAGCCGGTCTATGTCGGCTCGCTGATCCACGAGCGGATCCTGAGGCCGCTCAACGAGCTGTCGGCGCCGCGCACGGACCGGGACCTGCCGGAAGCGAAGGACAACCCGCTGCCGGGATTGCCGGGCACGGCACTGCGCAGCCGCCGCAACGGCTCCGGCGTGGTGCTGGGCGGGCTCGACAGGTAGAAGAGCGTCAGGACGCCGGCGAGCAGTAGAGCCCGTGAAGCGTCTCCAGCAGGGCCCGGACCTTCTGGCTGGCAAGGCGGTAATAGACCGTCTGGCCGTCGCGGCGGGCATCGACGAACCCTTGCGCGCGCATGCGCGCCAGGTGCTGCGACAGCGCCGACTGGCTGAGGCCGACCCGCTGGGCCAGCACCCCGACCGAGCACTCGCCCGAAACGAGATGACACAGCACCATCAGACGGCGGGAATTCGCCATCGACGCCAGCAGGGCAGCCGCCTGATCGGCGTTATTTTCCATTTCCTGAATATTCATTCTTGCTAATTTAATTGATTCTCTTATATTGCCAATTCGATAAACCCCTTACGGGTCGGATGGTCGCAACTGTGCTTTAGTGCAATTGACAGGTTCCGCGACCCGTTGGTCCTCCCCCATCTCGAGACACCACCCCGCGAGACTGTCAGATGAATGACTTCACCCCCCTTTCCTCCACGGCCGGCGGCCTGCTGATCGGCCTTGCCGCGGTGCTGCTGATGGCCGGGCTTGGCCGCATCGCCGGCGTCGCCGGCATAGCCGGCAGCCTGCTGCCGCCTCTTTCGGCGGATCGGGGCTGGCGGGTCGCGTTTCTCGCCGGCATGGTCGCCGCCGCGCCGCTGCTTTACCTGGCCACGGGCCGAATGCCTGAGATCGAGGTGCCGGTGTCCCTGCCGATGCTTGCCATCGGCGGCCTGGCAGTGGGCATCGGTGTCTCCTTTGGCAATGGCTGCACCTCCGGCCACGGCGTGTGCGGCATTGCCCGCCTGTCGAAGCGCTCGCTCGCCGCAACCCTCGTCTTCATGACGACGACGGCGGCCACCGTCTTCGTGCTGCGCCACGTGGCGGGAGGCTGAGACCCTTGATGCGGATCGCACTTTCCTTCGCCGCCGGCCTCGTCTTCGGTGCCGGCATCCTGATCTCGGGCATGGCCAATCCGGCCAAGGTGCTGAACTTCTTCGACCTTGGCGGCATTGCCGCCGGCAGATGGGATCCGAGCCTCGCCTTCGTCATGGGCGGCGCGCTGCTTGTCACCGCGATCGGCTACCGGCTGGCGCTGCGGCGTCCCGCCCCGCTCGCGGAGAGGCGCTTCCACCTGCCGGACAAGACGGCGCTCGATGCGCGGCTCATCGGCGGCGCCGCCCTGTTCGGCATCGGCTGGGGCGTCACCGGCTTCTGCCCCGGCGGGGCGGTGCCGGCGCTCGGCCTCGGCCGTCTCGAACCTCTCGTCTTTGTCGCGACAATGTTCCTTGGCATGATCGCTGCTAGAAATTTCGAAAACCGCGCGGCCTCCCGCCCGCGAGCCGCCTGAGACAGCGCCGGCCGCACGGACCCCGACCGCGCCATCACGGAGCACCAGCCATGACCGACACGACCTATCCGATCGACCCGGCGACGAAGCCGGAGGTCACCGCCTTTTTCGATCCGCAGACCAACACGATATCCTATGTCGTCCAGGACCCGGGCTCGGATGCCTGCGCCGTCGTCGACAGCGTCATGGACATCGACTACGCCGCCGGCCGGATCTTCTTTGAATCGGCCGACCGGATCATCGCGCATATCCGGGAAAAGGGCCTCAGGCTCGAGTGGCTGATCGAGACCCATGTCCATGCCGACCACCTGTCGGGGGCGCCCTATATCCAGGAAAGGCTCGGCGGACGGATCGGCATCGGCGAGAATATCCGCATCGTCCAGGACACGTTCGGCAAGGTCTTCAACGAAGGCACCGAATTCCAGCGCGACGGCTCGCAATTCGATCACCTGTTCGGCGAGGGCGACACCTACAAGGTCGGCGGGATGACCTGCTTCGCCATGCACACGCCGGGCCACACGCCGGCCTGCATGACCCATGTGATGGGCGATGCGGCCTTTGTCGGCGACACGCTGTTCATGCCGGACGGCGGCACGGCGCGGGCCGACTTCCCCGGCGGCGATGCGGGCGAACTGTATCGCTCGATCCGCAAGGTGCTGGCATTGCCGCAGGACTTCCGCCTGTTCATGTGCCACGACTACGGCCCGAACGGCCGCGACATCCGCTGGGAAACCACGGTGGGCGAGGAGCGGGCGCACAACATCCACGCGCGCGACGGCGTCGCGGAAGAGGAATTCGTGGCCATGCGGACGGCGCGCGACGCGACGCTCGACATGCCGAAATTGATCATTCCCTCGATACAGGTCAACATGCGCGCCGGCAAACTGCCGCCCAAGGACGACAGCGGCAAGACCTTCCTCAAGGTGCCGGTCAACGGATTGTAAGGAACAGACAGAAATGCAAAGCGCCCGGGTCGACGACACGCTCACCGTCGCCTACCAGATCGAACCCGCCGATGTCGACGCGATCCGCGCGGCCGGCTTCGTCGCCATCATCAACAACCGGCCGGAAGGCGAGGCGCCCGACCAGCCGGGCGGCCACGAGATCGAGGCCGCCGCAACCGCCGCCGGCCTTGCCTACACGGCGCTGCCGCTTGGCCGCGACGGGATCAGGCCCGAGCTGATCGACGGCTTCCGCCAGGCAATGGACGCGGCCGGCGGCCCGGTCTTCGCCTTCTGCCGCACCGGCACGCGGTCGATCAACCTTTGGGCCCTGTCGCAGGCGGGTCGGCGCGACGCGTCCGAGATTGTCGGGCTTGCCGCCGATGCGGGCTACGACCTCACCGGGCTGGTGCCGATGCTGCAGCAACTGGCCGGCTCCAGGGCCGGCGGCTGACACAAAGCCCGGGCGGGCGCGGTCCCCGCGCCGTCCGCGCACCCCGGATCCGGCAGCGACACAACGACATGAAAAAACCCTCGTCCTACCTGCCGATCCTCGACTGGGGACGCAGCTACACGCGCGCCACGGCGACCGACGACCTTGTCGCCGCGGTGATCGTCACGATCATGCTGATCCCGCAGTCGCTCGCCTATGCGCTGCTCGCCGGGCTGCCGCCGGAGATCGGCCTTTATGCCTCGATCCTGCCGCTCGTCGCCTATGCCATCTTCGGCACGAGCCGGGCGCTCGCCGTCGGGCCGGTCGCCGTCGTCTCGCTGATGACCGCCTCGGCCGTCGGCGACATCGCCGCGCAGGGCACGCCGGAATATCTGGGCGCGGCAATCGCGCTCGCCGTCCTGTCCGGCCTGATGCTGGTGGCGATGGGCCTGCTCAGGCTCGGGTTTCTCGCCAATCTCCTCAGCCATCCGGTGATTTCCGGGTTCATCACGGCGAGCGGGCTGATCATCGCCGCCTCGCAGATCAAGCATCTCGCCGGCATCCAGGCCTCCGGGCACACGCTGGTGGAGATCGCCGGCGCCCTCGCCTCCCGGATCGGCGAGACCAACCCCTACACGCTGGCCGTCGGGCTTCCCGCCACCGCCTTCCTGTTCTGGGTGCGGAGCGGCCTGAAGCCGCTGCTGATCCGCGCCGGTCTTGGACCGCGCACCGCCGACATCATCGCCAAGTCGGGACCGGTGGCCGCCGTCGCCGCAACGACCGCCGCCGCCGGAATATTCGACCTCGGCGAAAAGGGCGTGAAGCTCGTCGGAGCGATCCCTTCCAGCCTGCCGGTGCCGGCGCTGCCGGGCTTCGACCCCGCACTGTGGTCGCAGCTTGCCGGCCCGGCGCTGCTGATCTCGGCGATCGGCTTCGTCGAATCCGTCTCCGTGGCGCAAACGCTGGCAGCCAAGAAGCGCCAGCGCATCGTTCCCGACCAGGAGCTAATCGGACTGGGCGCGGCCAATCTCGCCTCGGGCCTGTCCGGCGGCTATCCGGTGACCGGCGGCTTTGCCCGCTCGGTGGTCAATTTCGACGCGGGCGCGGCGACACCCGCCGCCGGCGCCTTCACCGCCGTCGGCATCGCGATGGCAACCCTCTTCCTGACGCCGCTGATCGCCAACCTGCCGCAGGCGACGCTGGCGGCGACGATCATCGTCGCGGTGCTGTCGCTGGTCGACTTCAAGGCGCTCGCCCGGGTGCATGCCTATTCGAAGAGCGACTTCACGGCGATGGCCGGCACCATCCTGGTGACGCTCGGCTTCGGCGTGGAAACCGGCGTCGTCACCGGCGTTGCCGTGTCGCTGGCGCTTTATCTCTACCGCAACTCGCGTCCGCACATGGCGATCGTCGGCATCGTGCCGGGCACCGAGCATTTCCGAAACGTCAACCGGCACAAGGTGATCACCGGCGACAGGGTGCTTTCCGTGCGCGTCGACGAGAGCCTGTTCTTCGCCAACAGCCGCTTTCTCGAGGACCGCCTGACCGAACTCGTCGCGGAGCGGCCGGCGCTCAAGCATGTGGTGCTGATGTGCCCGGCGGTGAACGAGATCGACGCTTCGGCGCTGGAAAGCCTGGAGGAGATCAACCGGCGACTGCTGGATGCGGGCGTCGGCTTCCATCTTTCCGAGGTGAAGGGACCGGTGATGGACCGGCTGCAGCGCACGGATTTCCTCAAGCACCTGAACGGCGAGGTGTTCCTGACCCAGTACGAGGCCTTTGCCGCGCTCGATCCGGACACCGCCCATATCGCCGAGGCGCGCAAGCCGCGCAAGGCGACCCGCGCCGATTTCTGGATCGGCCCGGAGATCTGAGGCGGCGATGACGGGGAACGCGGCCGGCTTCGAGGGGTGCGATGCGGCAAGCGGCCTCTCCTGGCGCTTCCGCCCGGCACCGCGTGCGGAGAGCGCCGACATCCTCGCCGTGGTCTTTTCGCAGATGCGGGTGCCGGAGGGCCGCTTCGGCCTGGAAAGGCTTTTCGCCAACACCCGCCACCCTTGCCTCTTTCTCAATTGCCCCGACCCGGTCTGGTATCTGGGCTGCGAGACGGCGGTCGACCGCGAGATCGCGCGTGCCATCAAGGCCACCGCGCCCCGGCGGATCGTCTATTACGGCGCCTCCAAGGGCGCACACGGGGCACTGGCAACGGCGCTGCGGCGCGGCGACGGCGAGGCGTTCGCCTTCGGTCCGGAGCTGGCGCTCGGACAGCCGGGCAGCCAGAGCGCCAGGGTCCTCGCGCCGGCAATGGCGAGCGCCCCCGACCTTGCCGGCCCGCTCGCGGAAGCGAAGGTTCCCGTGACGCTGGTCTTCGGCATTTTCGATCCGGTCGATGCGGGCGGGGCGGCAGCGCTTGCCGGCAGGTCGCTGCCGGAGGCGGTCCGCGTGTTGCGGCTCGCCTCGCCCCATGCCAGCCATGACCATCTCTACACGCTCAACATCGCGCGCAAGCTGATCGCCGGGTTCGACCGGGATCTTGCGGCGCTTTGCAGCGAGCGCGGCCTGATCGCAGCCGACACCGATGCGGAACTTGCAGGCTTCTCCGGCTTCGCATCGGCGCGGGCGACAGGACGGCTGACGGCGGACGCCATCGCGGCGGCGCGGCGCGATCCCCATCGCGCCCGCAATCCGGGCCATGCGCTGGAAGTGGCCCGGGCGCTCGCCGGTCTCGGCGCGCCGGTCGAAGCCGCGCAGGAACTCGCCCTGGCGCAGGCGGCGATCGATGCGAGCCCGGGCGCACGGGCCCTGCCCAAGCGCTGGCTCAAGACGTTCTGGCGGGAGCGGATCGCGGCCCTCAGGGCCGGCGGCGAGGATCGCGCGGCGGATGCGCTGGCACGGGAGGCCGGGCAGCGCTTCCCCACGGATGCCGGGTGGATGCAGGAAACGTGAGCCGGCGCGGTCCCCGGCCGCCGCGCGCCCGGGCCCTCAGCTCCAGGCCTGCGGCGGGGCGACGGCGTGCCCCTGGGCATAGGTCACGCCCAGGCCGCGCAGGATGTCGAGATGCAGCGGCTCGGTCACGTATTCGGCCACCGTCGGCAGGCCGAGCGCCTCTGCGAGGCCGACGATGCCGGACACCGCTGCCCGCTTGACGGGATCGCTGGCGAGGCCGGCGGTCAGCACCCTGTCGATCTTGATCAGATCGAAGGCATTGGCGCGCAGCTGGGTGAAGGAGGCAAAGCCCCGGCCGAAATGGTCGAGCGCGACCCGGCAGCCCCGGTCGCGCAGGTCGGACAGCAGGGCCCAGGCCTCCGGCTTGAGCCGGGCAAGCACGCTCTCGGACACTTCGAAGACGAGCAGCGACGGGATCGAGGCATGGTGCTCCAGCCGGTCCAGCAGCAGGCGCGCGAAGACCGGGCTGTGCAGCGATTCGGAGGAAAGATCGAGGCAGACCGGCATGTCGAGACCGGGCTCGGCGGTCTCCAACCGGGCCAGAACGGCGGACAGGACCAGCCGGTCGACCGCCCGCATCAGCCCGTGCCGCTCGGCCGTGGCACGGATCATCGACGGTCCGTGCAGACCGCCGTCGGCGCCGGCGAGCCGGGGCAGGACCTCGCGCATGGCGGGCGAGCCGGTGGCCAGGTCGATGACCGTCATCTGGTGAAGCAGGAACCCGTCCTCGGCAATCGCCTTTTCCACCGCCAGCAGATGGCGCATCTCCGCCTTGCGGTCCTCGCCGGAACGGTCCGCGCCGTCATGGGCAACGATCCTGTGACCGCCGGCGGCCTTCGCCTGCATGCAGGCGAAATCCGCCCATTGCAGCACCCGCCCGACGGTGACCGCCTGTTCCAGCCTGTCCCCGCCGTCCTGCCCGGCGAGGGGGGCGATCGTCGCCAGCCCGACGCTGGCGCTGCTGCGAAAGGTCATGCCCTCCCAGTTGAAGCGGTGCACCTCGAAGGCGGAGAGAAGGCGGTTGCAGATCGCATGGGCGGCGACCCCGTCCTCGGTGTCGATGATCAGGCCGAACTCGTCGCCGCCGATGCGCGCGACGCGAACATCCTCGCCGGCGAACTGAACGAGAATGCGGGCGATGTCCTGCAGAAACCGGTCGCCGGCACCGTGGCCGACAGTGTCATTGACCAGCTTGAAACTGTCGAGGTCGATGAAGACGACACTGAAGCCGGGGATCGCGCCGGCGCGGAAGGCGGCAACGCGCTGCTCCAGCCACTTCTCGAAGGCGCGGCGGTTGGCAATGCCGGTCAGGTCGTCCTGCAGGGTCAGCCGTTCCAGCCTGTCGGAGAGGCGGCGGGTCTCGGTGACATCGCGCAAGGTGACGACGGCGGCCTCGATCTCGCCGACCGAATTGCGGAACGGCTCGAGCCGGGCGCCCATGACCACCGAAGATCCGTCCGGCGCGGTGTCGTCGTAGTGATACTCGACCGTCTCGCCGGCAAGGCAGCGTTCGAGGCTCGGCAGGATTTCGTCGCGGAAGCGCTCCTCGCCGACCATGCCGATCAGCTCGAGGCCGCGGAACGTGTCGCGGGGGCGATCATGCCACCGGGCGTTGCTCTCGTTGGTGAGGATGTAGCGGAAGGACCGGTCGATGATCGAAAGACGGTCCGACATCTGGTTGATGACATTTTCGTAGAGGCGCAGCGCCTCCTCGGCCTGCTTGAGGTCGGTGATGTCGCGGCCATAGGCGGCGACCCCCAGAAGCATGCCGTCATCATCGTGAACGGGCTGATAGCGGACATCGAAGAACCGGCGGCCGGATCCCGGCACGTTCATCCAGTCCTGCAGGACGGCCGCCTCGCCGGCCAGCGCCCTGGCCAGATAGGGCTTGCGATGTTCGAAGGCCGGCGCGCCGGCAACTTCCTGCACGGTGCGGCCGATGGCCTGCTCGCGCGTGAAGCCACCGATGGCAGCGTAGGGTTCGTTTGCCTCGCGGATGATGTAGTCGGGCGAACAGAAGTAGATCGGGTCCTGCGACGCGGCAATAATCGCGGCGTGAAGATTGCCAGTCCATTCGCGCGATCCCGTCGCGCCGCCCCCCTTGCCTTTGTCGCTCATCGCGGATTTCCGTCGCGAATGGCGTTGCCGCCGCCTGCCCCGTGCCCAAAGCAAAGCCCCGAACAATACGGCGGAGATCCGGCCCCCGCCTTAACAAGGTCATAAAAAATGATCATGCCCCAATAGACTCGTCAATTGAGGGAGCCGTAGAGACGGACTCCGAAAATCTGTCAAGACTCCAAGTATGAGTGGCCTGAGATGATTCGCAAGCCTTGCCTATACGTAATTGCGGCAGTTTCTGCCTTAGCGGCACCGGCATTGGCAGCGGCCGAGTGCGGCGGTGCGTCCTGGTACGAACTGCGCGGCCGCACGGCGAGCGGCGCAATGGCCGATCCGGAAAAGATGACCGCGGCCCATCGCAAGCTGCCCTTCGGCACAAGGGTGACCGTCGAGAATCTCGCCAATGGCCGGTCGGTGACGCTGACCATCGTCGACCGCGGCCCGTTCGTGCGCGGCCGGGTGATCGACGTCTCGCGGCGGGCGGCGCGGGAGCTGAAGTTCATCAACAGGGGCGTGACGCGGGTGCGCGTCACCGTTGCCGGCAGAAAGGCGCCCGCCTGCGGGTGACAGCGTTGGTTCAACGCGAAATGACCGGTGTCCGGGAGATCGAGCAGGATGGAAGCGGCCGCGACGGAAAAATGGTCCTGACCGCAGGGAGGGAGGGGGGGAACCCCACGGTCAGGACCGCCGCATCTCCTTTACGAAGACAGTCAGATACCAGCAGGATTCGCGCGGGATGCAAACCCGAAATTTTGCCTTGCGTCCGAACGCCGCGAAACTTGCACGATCCCGCAGCCTCGCCCGCGCGGCTGCACGAGATCTCCCGTGCCTTGCGAAGGCTTCAGAATTCTCTTTATATTCAACGTCTTGACGCCGCCTCCCTCGCGCCCTGCTCAACCCGGTAGCCAGGCCCTGTCGCCATTGCCAGCGGCGGCCTCGGCCAGCAGCCAGTCCCGGAAGCGCGCCGCCACCGGCCGCAAGCCCCGGTTTTCCGGATAGACCAGGTGATAGGCGGACGGCAGCCGGAGAACCGTGTCGAACAACTGCACCAGGCGCCCGCTGGCCAGGTCCTCCGAGACGAAGAAGCGGGGCACGAGGGCCGCGCCCAGATCGTTGGCCGCGGCCTCCGCCATCATCACGAACTGCTCGAAACGCGGCCCCTGGAAGGCGAGATCCGTGTCGACGCCGGCGGCCTCGAACCATTGCCGCCAGGCAAGCGGCCTCGTCGACTGGTGCAGCCGCGTCAGGCCGGCGAGATCGGCCGGGCCTGAAATGCGATGGCGGGCGCGGAAGGACGGCGAGGACACCGCGACCACCTCCTCGCGAAACAGCGGTTCGGCCACCGCGCCGGCCCAGACCGGATCGCCGTAATGGATCGCCGCGTCGAAGGGCTCCTTGGCGAAGTCGAAGGGCCGCAGGCGCACGGCGATGTTGAAGCTCGCCGACGGGTGCGCCGCGATGAAGCCGGCGAGGCGCGGCGCCAGCCAGTGAGTGCCGAAGGACGGCAGGGTTGCAAGGTTGAGAACGTCCTCGTTGCCGGCGAAGGACATCACCTGCCGGGTGGCGGCGGTGAGGCTTTCCAGCGCGCCGCGCACATCGTGCAGATAAAGCCGGCCGGCATCGGTCAGCACGATGCGCTGGCGCACGCGCTTGAACAGCTCGACACCGAGACGCACCTCCAGATGACGCACCTGCTTCGACACCGCGCCCTGGGTCAGGTGCAGCTCCTCGGCAGCGCGGGTGAAGCTGCCATGCCGCGCCGCGCATTCGAAGGCGATCAGGCTGTCGGCGTGGGGAACGAAACCGCGTTTCAAAACCTATTCCATTCGCTCATGAAGTCGGGACAACATATCACTTTGCGCAAGCCTGCACAGGCCAGACACTTCGGCCTCGCGATCAACACCGGCCCGGGGCGGAAAACCGGGCTTTATGGCCAGGAATGACGGTGCGGCGGCGCGCTCCCGCGCCCCGCAAGCCAGGCCCGCCAGGAGGAGACAGAACATGACCGCACAGGCCGCAACCAAGCCGAAATCCGATCCGACCGGGGGTGGGCGGTTCGCCTGGGACGACCCGTTCCTGCTGCGCGACCAGCTCAACGAGGACGAGATCCTCATCATGGAAACGGCCCGCGCCTACGCCCAGGAAAAGCTGATGCCGCGCGTGCTCGAGGCCTACGGCCAGGAGCGCACCCATCGCGAGATCTTCAACGAGATGGGCGAGCTCGGCCTGATCGGCGTGACCCTGCCGGACGACTATGGCTGCGCCGGCGCCTCCTATGTCGCCTACGGCCTTGTCGCCCGCGAGATCGAGCGCGTCGACAGCGGCTTCCGCTCGATGAACTCGGTGCAGTCGTCGCTGGTGATGTATCCGATCTATGCCTATGGCAGCGAGGAACAGCGGCGCAAATACCTGCCGAAGCTCGCCTCGGGCGAATTCGTCGGCTGTTTCGGCCTGACCGAGCCGGATGCCGGCTCCGATCCCGGCGGCATGCGCACCCGCGCCGAGAAGATCGACGGCGGCTACCGGCTGAAGGGATCCAAGATGTGGATCTCCAATTCGCCGATCGCCGATGTCTTCGTCGTCTGGGCGAAGTCGGAGGCCCATGACGGGGCGATCCGCGGCTTCGTGCTGGACAAGGGCATGAAAGGCCTGTCGGCACCGAAGATCGGCGGCAAGCTGTCGCTTCGCGCCTCCGTCACCGGCGAGATCGTGATGGACAATGTCGAGGTCGGCGAGGACGCGCTGCTGCCCAACGTGTCCGGCCTGAAGGGCCCCTTCGGCTGCCTCAACCGGGCCCGCTACGGCATTTCCTGGGGCGCGCTGGGCGCCGCCGAGGACTGCTGGCACCGGGCGCGCAACTACGGGCTGGAGCGCAAGCAGTTCAACCGGCCGCTGGCCCAGACGCAGCTGTTCCAGAAGAAGCTCGCCGACATGCAGACGGAAATCGCGCTCGGCCTGCAGGGCTCCTTGCGCGTCGGCCGCCTGTTCGACGAGGGACGCGTGGCCCCCGAGATGATCTCCATCGTCAAGCGCAACAATTGCGGCAAGGCACTGGATATCGCCCGCCAGGCCCGCGACATGCACGGCGGCAACGGCATCCAGGAGGAGTATCACGTGATGCGCCACTCCCAGAACCTGGAGACGGTCAACACCTACGAGGGCACGCATGACGTCCATGCGCTGATCCTCGGCCGCGCCCAGACCGGCCTGCAGGCGTTCTTCTGATCGCACGCACTGACGCGGCTCCTCACGGGGCCGCGTCCCGCCCGGACCGGGCACGAGGCACCACCCGCTTTCGACAGGACGCGTTCAAACGTGACCGCCAGGAACCATGATGTCGTGATCGTCGGCGGCGCGGTGATGGGTTCCTCCATCGCCTGCCACCTCGCCATGGACCCGGACTTTGCCGGCTCCGTGCTCGTCGTCGAGAAGGACCCGTCCTACCGGGCCTGCGCCTCGGCGCTGTCGGCGGCCTCGATCCGCCAGCAGTTCTCCGATCCGACCAACATCGCCATCTCGCTCTACGGCATCGACTTCCTGCGCGAGATCGGCACGCGGCTTGCCACCGGCGACGAGCGCCCGGCGATCGACCTGCACGAGGGCGGCTACCTGTTCCTGGCGACGCCGGACAAGCGGCCGATCCTGGAGGAGAACCACGCGCTGCAGACCCGCATGGGCGCCGATATCGCCTTCCTGGAGCCGCACGAGCTTGCCAACCGCTTCCCCTGGCTGAACGTCGAGGACATCGCCGCCGGCTGCTGGGGTCGCACGGGCGAGGGCTGGTTCGACGGCTACGGGCTGATGCAGGCCTTCCGCAAGAAGGCCCGCGCGCTCGGCGTGCCCTATCAGGCGGCCGAAGTGACGCTGGCGGCGCGCGAGGGCGAGGGCTTCCGCCTGACGCTCTCGGACGGCGAGGAGATCTCCTGCGGGCGGCTCGTCAACGCGGCCGGCGCCAGCGGCGCGGCGCGGCTTGCCGGCCAGCTCGGCGTCGCCCTGCCGGTCGAAAGCCGCAAACGGATGATTTTCACCTTCAACTGCCGCGAGGCGGTCTCCGGCTGTCCGCTGCTGATCGACCCGAGCGGCACCTATGTGCGCCCGGAAGGGGCCGGCTTCCTGTGCGGATCGGCACCGCCGGAGGAGCGCGATCGCGAAAGCTGCGATTTCGACGTCGAGCACGACTTCTTCGACGAGCACCTGTGGCCGACACTGGCCGCGCGGGTGCCCGCCTTCGAGGCGATCAGGCCGGGCCAGGCCTGGGCCGGGCACTACGACATGAACCTGTTCGACCACAATGCCATTCTCGGCCCGGTCGAGGCGGTTCCCGGCCTGTTTTTGTGCGCCGGCTTTTCCGGGCACGGGCTGCAGCAGGCGCCGGCGGTCGGACGCGGCATCGCGGAACTGGTTACGCACGGGCGCTACCGGTCACTCGATCTGACACCTTTCGCTTTCGCGCGCATTGCGCAAAACCGCCCGGTGTTGGAAAAGAACGTGGTCTGAGACTTTCCTCAGACGCGCCATCTCCCCTGGACCGGGCTGCGCCGGCTCGCGCGCTCCGGTCCTCCCCCAAGAGCTGCCCAGAGGTTTCCATGACGCTCGCCAAAGGTCGCGAATTCCTGATGATCCCCGGCCCGACCAACGTGCCGGACGAGGTGCTCAGGGCCATGCACCGGCCGGCCATCGACATTTATGACGGCGCCCTTCTCGTCGTTACCGACACCTGCATGGCCGACCTGAAGACGGTGTTCGGCACGGCAGGCATGCCGTTCATCTATGCCGCCAACGGGCACGGCGCCTGGGAGGCGGCGCTTTCCAACACGCTGTCGCGCGGCGACAAGGTGCTGGTGCTCGATTCGGGCCGCTTCGCCCGCGGCTGGGGCGAGATGGCGACCAAGCTCGGTCTCGAGGTCGAGGTGCTTGCAGGTGACTGGCGCCGTGCGGTCGATCCGCAGGCGGTGACGGCGCGGCTTGCAACTGATACCGGCGGCGAGATCAAGGCGGTGCTGGTGGTGCAGGTCGACACGGCCTCGGGCGTGATCAACGACATTCCGGCGCTGCGGCGCGCGATCGACGCCGCCGGCCATGGCGCGCTGTTCATGGTCGACACGATCGCCTCGCTCGGCTGCGTGCCTTACGAGATGGACGCGTGGGGCGTGGATCTCACGGTCACCGGCGCGCAAAAGGGCCTGATGACGCCGCCGGGCCTTGCCTTTGTCGCCGCCGGCGCGAAGGCGATGGCCGCTCATGAAAGCGCCGATCTCGTCACGTTCTACTGGGACTGGACCTTCCGCCAGGGCTCCGAGCACTACCAGAAATATTGCGGCACGCCGCCCGAGCACCTGCTCTACGCGTTCCGCCAGGCGCTCGACATCCTGCTCGGCGAAGGGCTCGAGGCCGCGCATCTGCGCCACGCGCTGCTCGCCGGCGCAGTGCGCGCCTGCCTCACGGCCTGGGCCGAAGGCGGCGCGATGGAGTTCAACATCCTCGACCCGCGGGAACGCTCCGACTCGGTGACGGTGATGCGCACCCCCGGCTTCGACCCGAAGGCGCTGAAGACCTTCTGCCAGGAGACCTGCGGCGTGACCATCGGCGGCACGATCGGCGAGATCGCCGGCCAGGGCTTCCGCATCGGCCATATGGGCCATGTCAACGCGCCGATGGTGCTCGGTACGCTGGGCGCGATGGAACTGGGGCTTGCCGCGCTGAAGATCCCGCACGGGCGCGGCGGGCTGCAGGCGGCGATCGACCACCTCGCCGCCGCCCTCGGCTGAGGCCGGCGGCGCGCCGGTTCAGTCCGGTCCGTCAGAGCGCCGCGTCGATCTCCGCGACGATCGCCTCGGCGGCGGCGCGCGGATCGGGCGCCTGCACCACCGGCCGGGCGACGACGATATAGTCGGCGCCGGCGCGGATCGCATCGCCCGGCGTCATGATGCGTTTCTGGTCGCCCGCCTCTGAGCCGGCGGGGCGGATGCCCGGCGTCACGGTGACGAGCGAGGGGCCGACCGCCTCGCGCAGGGCGCCGACCTCGTGCGGCGAGCAGACGATGCCGCCCATCCCTGCCAGCCGCGCATCGGCGGCGCGTTCCCGCACCAGATCCCCGACGCTGCCGGCATAGCCCGCGTCATGCAGGTCGTCCTCGTCCATCGAGGTCAGCACGGTGACCCCGAGCAGGCAGAGATCGCCGCCGGCCGCCTCAAGTCCGGCCACGGCGGCACGCATCGCCTTGGGATAGGCATGAATGGTGACGAAGCGCATGCCCATGCGGGCGATGTTCTCCACCCCCTTCATCACCGTGTTGTCGATGTCGAGCAGCTTGACGTCGAGAAAGATGCTGTGGCCCTCGCGGGCAAGCTCGCCGGCAAAGGCCAGGCCGCCGGCGAATTGCAGCTGCATGCCGATCTTGTAGGTGCCGACCGCCCCCTTCGTGCGCTCGACGATGGCGCGCGCCTCCTCGACCGTCGGCACATCGAGGCCGACCATCAGGCGGTCGCGCGCTGTCGCCGGCGCGAAGCGGGACGGGATACGTTCGAGTGTCTCGGTCTGCGGGTCCGGCTGCATGGCGGGCTGTCTCCGGTTGCGGTTGATGTCTGGCGTTTTCTCCTCATACCCAAGCAGCGGCCAAATGGCCAGAACGGGGCGATGCGCGGTATTTCATTGCGGCAAGCCTCCTGTTACAAGGCGTGGCTGCCCGAGCAGACTTGGCCGGCGCCCTTCCCGGGCCGGCGCGACACGAAGGACATGGCCGCCCATGCGCAACGCGACGATCTCGCGCACGACCAGGGAAACCGACATCAGCGTCACCGTCGCCCTCGACGGAACCGGCGCCTATGCGGTCCAGACCGGCATCGGCTTTCTCGACCACATGCTGGAGCAGCTCGCCCGGCATTCGCTGATCGACATCACGGTCAAGGCGACGGGCGACACGCATATCGACTTCCACCACACGGCGGAGGATGTCGGCATCGCGCTCGGGCAGGCCTTGAAAAAGGCGCTCGGCGACATGACCGGCATCACCCGCTACGCGGACTGCCATCTCGCCATGGACGAGGCGCTGACGCGCTGCGCGCTGGATGTGTCCGGACGGCCGTTCCTGGTCTGGGATGTCGCCTTCCCGCGCGACAAGGTCGGCGATTTCGACACGGAGCTGTTCGAGGAATTCTTCCGCGCCTTCGCGATGAATGCCGGGATCACGCTGCATGTCGCCAATCTGGCCGGCACCAACTGCCACCACATCGCCGAGACCTGCTTCAAGGCAGTGGCGCGGGCGCTGCGCACGGCGATCGAACCGGACCCGCGCCAGGCGGGCCGGGTGCCCTCGACCAAGGGCCAGCTCGGCGGCTGAGGCCGCCACCCGCCAGGGGGCAGGGAGGACGCGATGTCGGTTTACATGGTTTTGATCCCGCCTGGCGCACAGCTGGAGGCGATGCGGCTGCGCGATCTCGACCGCACGGTCCTGATCAAGGACGGCTTCTGCTGGCCGGCGCTGTTCTTCTCGCTGCCCTGGCTGCTGGTGCGACGGCTGTGGCTGGTGCTGGTCGTCTATCTGGTCGCCGGATTGCTGCTCGAGGCCGGGGCGCGGCTGGCGGGCGGCCCCGCGCCGGGCGTTGCCGCCGTCCTCTTTGCCCTGTTCTTCGCGCTGGAGGCCAACGGGCTGCGCCGCTGGACGCTGGAACGGCGCGGCTGGCGGCAGGTCGCGACCATCGAGGCGCGCAACGCGGTCGAGGCCGAGCAACGCTTCTTCTCTCGGCTGTCCGCCTCCGCGGGCGGCCAGCCGGCCGACACCGGCGAGGCGGCGTCTGAACATGCGCCGGCGCCAGACGTCCGTTCGGCGCAGGCATCGGCCCGCGGGCTGGTGCCGAGGATCGGCGGCGAACGCGTCGTCGGCCTCAGCCTCGGCCCGGCACAGGGCTGAGGCTGCCCACCTGACCCAGTTATCCTTGCGCCACGGAATTCTCGCATCATGCTGATCGCCATCATCGACTACGGATCCGGCAACCTGCGCTCGGCGCAAAAGGCGTTCGAGCGCGCGGCCCATGCCCACGCCCGCAAGCCGCAGGTGCGGGTGACGGCCGATCCGGACGTGGTGGCGCGCGCCGACAAGGTGGTGCTGCCGGGCGTCGGCGCCTTCGCCGACTGCCGGCGCGGGCTCGCCGCCGTCGACGGCATGACCGAGGCGCTGCTTGACGCCGTCGAGGCAAGGGCCCGGCCGTTCTTCGGCATCTGCGTCGGCATGCAGCTGATGGCGGCGCGCGGGCTCGAATTCGAGACGACGCAAGGCTTCGGCTGGATCCCCGGCGACGTCACCGCGATCACGCCGGACGATCCGGCGCTGAAGATCCCGCATATGGGCTGGAACACCATCCGGCTGGCGCGCGAACACGCGCTCTTTGCCGGCATCGAAACAGGGGACGACGGCCTGCACGCCTATTTCGTCCATTCCTACCACCTGAAGGCGGCCGACCCGTCACATGTGCTGGCCACCGCCGACTATGGCGGGGAGATCACCGCCGTGGTCAGCCGCGACAACATGGTGGGCACCCAGTTCCACCCGGAAAAGAGCCAGCGGCTCGGCCTTGCGCTGATCGCCAATTTCCTCGACTGGGCGCCGTAAGGTGCCCAGTCGTGCAATCGTACTAGACGCCGAAGTCCAGTTGCGTCTCACTATGCGTGGGTAGAACGCGATACTTTGGTTTACTGTGAACAGGATGAATACGTGAGGCCAAAATTGGATCTTGTGCCGTCAGTCTCACATGCGCCACTTTGACAGCATCAGGATGCGCTTGGCCCTGCCACACTTCGTACAAACGTCGAGGATCGACATCAAAGCGCGATGCCAGTTCTCTTATCTTCTCACCTTTCCAGCGAGACAGGGTGACCTCAACGGCTTCATCAAACGTCAATCTTCCGTCTGCCATCGTTCAAGGCTCCTTTGAGCAAGCCTCGGCATAGGTTCAAAGAGCAATTTGGCAGGTTGACGTGCACCGCCTTTCGTGATTCCGTCTTCCTGCATCACCAAGTGCAATGTCCATATCTGCCGAGGCAATTTGGACAAGAAGAGCCGGGGGCCGAATCCCGGCTCTTCTTTTGGACCGCGTCGATTCGTAACCTCTTTTACGCTGCGTAATCAAGAGGCTCACGGCAGCAGTTCCCATTCTGTTCTCCTTCACTGGGGTGATGATCTAGAATCATAACGAAAAATCAGAATGTTAACCGCTAAGCTGACGCTGCTGCGTGTACGTCATTTGGCAATTCCGGACTTCTCACATGCCCATTCTCTTTCCCGCCATCGACCTGAAGGGTGGCCAGTGCGTGCGCCTGAAGCTTGGCGACATGGCGCAGGCGACCGTCTTCAACGACGATCCCGCCGACCAGGCGCTGAGCTTCCAGAACCAGGGTTTCAGCTATCTGCATGTGGTCGATCTCGACGGCGCCTTTGCCGGTGAAAGCCGCAACGGGGCAGCGGTCGACGCGATCCTTGCCGCGACGACCAATCCGGTGCAGCTCGGCGGCGGCATCCGCAGCCTTGCGCATGTGGAAGCCTGGCTCGCCAAAGGCATCGCCCGGGTGATCCTGGGCACCGTGGCGGTGCGCGACCCCGAACTGGTCAAGGCGGCCTGCAGGGCCTTTCCGGGCAAGGTCGCCGTCGGCATCGACGCGCGCGGCGGCAAGGTGGCGGTCGAGGGCTGGGCGGAAACCTCGGAACTCTCCGCCGTCGACCTGGCGCGCCGCTTCGAGGACGCGGGCGTCGCCGCGATCATCTACACCGACATCGACCGCGACGGGGTGCTGGCCGGCATCAACTGGGACGGCACGCTGGCGCTCGCCGAGGCGACCTCGATCCCGGTGATCGCCTCCGGCGGGCTCGCCTCCATCGACGATGTCAGGCGGCTCGCGGAACCGGATTGCGCGCGGCTCGAAGGCGCGATCTCGGGGCGGGCGCTCTATGACGGGCGGCTCGATCCGGCGGAGGCGCTGAAGGTGCTTGCCGCCGGGTGAGGCGCCAGCCGGCGGGCATCTGAGATGCTTTCCCGACTTTGCACCGGGGGCAAGGGCCTGTATGCTGCGCCTGCGAAATAGGCTGGAAACCCTGCCAAGATGTTGAAAGCACGTGTTATTCCCTGTCTGGACGTGAAGGACGGCCGCGTCGTCAAGGGCGTGAACTTCGTCGATCTGGTGGATGCGGGCGACCCCGTCGAGGCCGCCAAGGCCTATGATGCGGCCGGCGCCGACGAGCTCTGCTTTCTCGACATCACCGCAAGCCACGAGAACCGCGACACGATCTTCGACGTGGTCCGGCGCACGGCCGAGGCCTGCTTCATGCCGCTCACCGTGGGCGGCGGCGTGCGCAAGGTCGAGGACATCCGCAAGCTGCTGGTGGCCGGTGCCGACAAGGTGTCGATCAACACGGCAGCGGTAAGGAACCCTGACTTCATCCGCGAGGCGGCGGAAAAATTCGGCGCGCAATGCATCGTCGTCTCGATCGACGCCAAGCAGGTCAACGCGCCGGGCGAGCCGGAGCGCTTCGAGATCTTCACCCATGGGGGACGCGAGGCGACCGGCATCGATGCGGTCGCCTTCGCACGCACCGCGGTCGAGCTCGGCGCGGGCGAGTTGCTCGTCACCTCGATGGACCGCGACGGAACCCGGCTCGGCTTCAACCTGGCGCTGACGCGCGCCATTGCCGACGCGGTGCCGGTGCCGGTGATCGCCTCCGGCGGCGTCGGCACGCTCGACCATCTCGTCGAGGGCGTGCGCGAGGGCCATGCGACGGCAGTGCTCGCCGCCTCGATCTTCCATTTCGGGACGCACACGATCCGCGAGGCCAAGACCCACATGGCGCGCGCCGGCATCCCGATGCGGCTCGACGCCTGATGCGCACCCGCGCGAGAAAGACAGTTTCAGACCAATGACCGGCTTCACTCTTTCCGATCTGGACCGCATTATCGAGGCGCGCGCGACAAGCGGCGACCCCGGCTCCTACACGCGCAAGCTGATCGACAAGGGCGTGCCCAAGATCGCGCAGAAGGTCGGCGAGGAAGGGGTCGAGGCGGCCATCGCCGCCGTCATGGGCGACAATGACGGCCTCACCGGCGAGGCCGCGGACCTGCTCTATCACCTGCTGGTGCTGCTCCGCGCCCGCGAGGTCCCGCTTTCGGCGGTGATGGGCGAACTGGAGCGGCGCACGGCGCAGAGCGGACTGCAGGAAAAGGCGTCGCGCACGGACCGGTGACCGGATCCCGCGCGGGTGCTTGAAAACAAGACGATCGACGGCGACGCGTCCGATGAACGGGCGGGGCCGGTCGGTCCGGACGGGTCGGGAGCCCGGCGGGATCGGGATAGCTTGGTCACGATGGAACACAGTCTGAACCGGGTCGCCGAAGACGATCTGTCGCCCTACCGGGTGTTCACCGAGGCCGAATGGGCAAAGCTCAGGGCCGACACGCCGATGACGCTGACGGGCACGGAAGTGCGGCGGCTGCAGTCGCTCAACGATCCGGTCTCGATCGCCCAGGTGGAATCGATCCTGCTGCCGCTGTCCAGGCTGCTTGCCTATTATGTCGAGGCAACACAGCAGCTGCACCGCGCGACGAGCCGGTTCCTCGGCAGCAACGACGTCAAGAACCCCTTCGTCATCGGCATCGCCGGGTCGGTGGCGGTGGGCAAGTCGACGACGGCGCGCCTGCTGCAGGCGCTCCTGGCGCGCTGGCCGGCGAGCCCCAAGGTCGACCTCGTCACCACCGACGGCTTCCTCTATCCGAACGCGGTGCTGGAGGCGGAAGGGCTGATGCGGCGCAAGGGCTTTCCGGAAAGCTACGACCGGGCAACGCTGCTGAAGTTCCTGTCCGACCTGAAGGCGGGCCGACGGCATGTCGCCGCGCCGGTCTATTCCCACTTCTACTATGACGTGATGCCCGGCCAGTACGTGACGGTCGACCGGCCGGACATCCTCATTCTCGAAGGGCTCAACGTGCTGCAGACGACGAACCTGCCGCGCGACGGCAAGGAAGTCCCCTTCGTCTCCGATTTCTTCGATTTCTCGATCTACATCGATGCCGACGAGGACGTGCTGCACGACTGGTACGTGTCGCGCTTCATGCGGCTGCGGGAGACCGCCTTCCGCGACCCCGGCTCCTATTTCAACAAGTATTCGAAGGTCTCCGACGCGGAGGCGCTGGAGATCGCCGAGAGCCTGTGGAGCGAGATCAACCTGGTCAACCTGCACGAGAACATCCAGCCGACCCGGCCGCGCGCGGATCTGATCCTGCGCAAGGCCGACACGCATGCGATCAACGAGGTGCGGCTGAGGAAGCTGTGAGGCGCGGCGGGCCTCGTCGGCGCGTGAATCAGGCCGGCTTCATGCCGTTGCGCGCCAGCACCTCGCCGGCGAGATAGAGCGAACCGCAGACGAGCACGCGCGGCGGCACGTCGTCGGCGGCGGATCTTTCCCGGACATGCTCAAGCGCCGCCACCAGCGAGGCGAAGGCACCGGCCGCAAGCCCCGCCTCGCGCGCCGAGCCGGCCAGGCTCTCCGGATCGCGGCCGGCGTCGGTCGTGGTCAGCGGCACGCAGGCCACCTCGCGGGCAAGGTCCGCGAAGGGGCGGAAGAAGCCGACCGGATCCTTGGTCTTCAGCATCCCCGCAACAAGGTAGAACGGACGCGGGTGCTGCTCCTCGCGCTCGCCCATCACCTCGGCGATGGCGATGGCCGCGCCCGGATTGTGACCGCCGTCCAGCCAGAGCTCGGTGCCCGGCGCGCAGAGCTCAAGCAGCGGGCCCTGGCGGAGCGGCTGCATGCGCCCGGGCCAGTCGACGCCGACAAGGCCGCGCCCGATGGCCTCGGCATCCGGCAGGCGGCCGGCGGCGCGCAGCGAGGCGATCGCCATCGCCGCGTTGACGATCTGGTGACGGCCGAAAAGGCGCGGGTGCGGCAGGTCGAGCAGCCCGCTCTCGTCCTGGTAGACGAGGCGGCCGTTTTCCTCCCACGCGGTGAAATCCTCGCCAAAGACCACGGGGCGGGCGCCGCGCTCGCGGGCGACACGCCCGATCGCCGCCATCGCCTCGTCGGGTTGCGGCGCGATCACCGCCGGGCAGCCGGGCTTGAGGATCCCGGCCTTTTCGACCGCGATCGCTTCAAGGGTTTCGCCGAGATAGCGCTCGTGGTCCATCGACAGGGGGGTGATCGTCGCGGCAAGCGGAGCGTCGACGACATTGGTTGCGTCAAGCCGCCCGCCAAGCCCGACCTCCAGCAGCAGCACGTCGGCCGGCTCCTCGGCAAAGAGCAAGAGCGCCGCTGCCGTGGTGACCTCGAAGAAGGTGATCTCGGCCCCGGCATTGGCCTGTTCGCAGATATCGAGCGCCTCAATCAGCCGCGCATCGGTGACGAGGCGGCCGGCAAGGCGGATGCGCTCGTTGAAGGCGACGAGATGGGGCGAGGTATAGACATGCACCCTGAGGCCGGAAGCCTCCAGGATCGAGCGCATGAAGGCGGTGGTCGAGCCCTTGCCGTTGGTGCCGGCAATATGGATGACCGGCGGCAAGCGGTCCTGCGGCCGGCCGAGCGCCGCAAGCAGGCGCTCCATGCGGCCGAGCGACAGGTCGATCTCGCGCGGATGCAGCGCCAGAAGTCGGTCGAGGATCGCGGTTACCTGGTCCATTCAAATGCCTGTCGCCGTAAACCAACGGACCCATCAGCCCGTGCCGAGCAAGGATCCAGATGCTGATCGACTTCCTGTGCCCGCCAAGGCCCCTCCGTGCAGGGCAGTCGCGCCGGCCACCGCAAGGTGGCTCTCCGCGCCCCGGACGGTTCACATCGTTATGGAGCGTGCCGCATCTTCGCAAGCGCCCCGGGGCCGGCACGGCGCGCGGCGTCGCCCCTGCGACAGGCGGCTGCCGCTTTTGCGGCGCGGCGCGCGGGCCCGCTCAGCTGCCGCGGGACGCAGTCTCCTCGCCGGCGCCGTCGCCCGAGGGCTTTGCCACCGCCTCGGACGCGGGCTTTTCCGCCGCGTCCCCGTCCTGCGGCAGGTCGAGTTCAGCATCGCCCGGCAGCTGCACTTCCGCCTTGGTCAGGATCGAGCAGATCCTGGCAATGGTTTCGGGCAGCTGGTGGCGATGCACGACCATGTCGATCATGCCGTGGTCGAGGAGATACTCGGAGCGCTGGAAGCCTTCGGGCAGCTTCTCGCGGATCGTCTGCTCGATCACCCGGGGACCGGCGAAGCCGATCAGGGCGCCCGGCTCGGCGATATGCACATCGCCCAGCATCGCATAGGACGCCGTGACGCCGCCGGTCGTGGGATTGGTGAAGACGACGATGAAGGGCAGGCCCGCCTCGCGCATCATCTGCACGCCGATGGTGGTGCGCGGCATCTGCATCAGGGACAGGATGCCTTCCTGCATGCGCGCGCCGCCGGAGGCGACAAAGAGAACGAAGGGCGTGCCGCGCTCGACGGCGGTCTCAAGGCCCTTCAGCACCGCCTCGCCGGCGGCCATGCCGAGCGAACCGCCCATGAAGGCGAAGTCCTGCACCGCGGCGGTGACATCCATGCCCCGGAGCTTGCCCGTGGCGACCGTCACGGCGTCGTCGAGACCGGTCTTGGCGCGGGCATCGCGCATCCGGTCCGTGTAGCGCTTCTCGTCGCGGAATTTGAGCGGATCGGCCGTCACTTCCGGCGTCTTCACCTTGTCGAAGGTGCCGCCGTCGAAAAACAGCTCCAGCCGCTTCTTGCCGGAGATGCGCATGTGGTGACCGGAATTGGGCACCACCCACTGGTTGGCTTCAAGGTCGCGGTGGAAGACCATCTCGCCGGTCTCGGGACACTTGATCCAGAGGTTTTCCGGCACGTCCCGCTTCTGCTGAAGCAGGCCGCGGATCTTCGGGCGGACAACGTTGTTGATCCAGTTCAAGGCGAATACCGTCCGTTGTTAGCGTTCATTCAACATCGGGCCGCGTCCGGGCCGCCGCAAGGCCTGATGGCCCGGGCGTCGCGCCGGAACGGTCCCGTCAGGCGCGGGCGCGGGCAACGCCTTCTGCGAGCGCGCGCACCACGGTGGCCACGGCGTCCACAGTGGCGCCGGTGGCGCGGCCCTCGGCATCAAGGCTGCCGCGCACCGCCTCGACAAGCACCGAACCGACAACCACGCCATCGGCGTCGCGGCCGATCACCTCGGCGTCCTCGGCGGTCTTGACGCCGAACCCGACGGCAACCGGCAAGCGCGTATGGCGCTTGATGCGGCGCACGGCATCCGTCACCCGGTCGCGGCTGCCAATGGTGGCGCCGGTCACACCGGTCACCGATACGTAATAGACGAAACCCGAGGTATTGGCGAGCACGGCCGGCAGGCGCTTGTCGTCGGTCGTCGGCGTCGTCAGGCGGATGAAGTTGAGGCCGGCGGCGAGCGCCGGCAGGCAAAGCTCGTCATCGGCTTCCGGCGGCATGTCGACAATGATCAGCCCGTCGACGCCGGCCTCGACCGCGGTCTTCACGAAAACGGCCGGGTCGCGCACGTAGATCGGGTTGTAGTAGCCCATCAGCACGATGGGCGTCTCCGTGTCATGCCGGCGGAAGGCGCGCACCATGTCGAGCGTCTTGTCCATGGTCTGGCCGGCGGCCAGCGCCCGCTGGTTGGCGAGCTGAACCGGAATGCCCTCGGCCATCGGATCGGAAAACGGCATGCCGAGCTCGATCACGTCGGCACCGGCGGCGGGAAGCGCATCGAGGATCGCCTGGGACGTGGCAAGGTCCGGATCGCCGGCGGTCACGAAAGTCACCAGCGCCGGCCGGTTCGCTGCCCTGCATGCCGCAAAGCGGCGGTCGATCCGCATCTCACTCATATTGCCCGGTCCCACCCTGTCGTTCCTGCTAAGTCACCGGCCGCCGCATGGCACGCGCGATCTTCTTCGCGGAAGCCATGTTTCCTGCCTTCCGCGAAAACCAGTGGGGATGTAGGGGGCATACATGCCCCCTGTCAATCGGGCCCCCCTGTCAATCGGGCCCCCCTGTCAATCGGGCCCCCTGTCAATCGGCGAGGCTTCCGCTCAGAGCCTGCCGGACAGCGCGTCGGCGAAGATCGCGCTCGCGCCCTCCAGGGTCAGCTCCAGCGGATTGCCGCCGGCGGTCGGGTCGACGATCGCCATTTCGGCGATCAGCTTCGACTTGGCGCCGTCGACCTTCAGCCCCTCCAGCGTGTGCGGCACGTCAAGCGCCGCGCGCAGGTCGAGCACCACCTTCATGAACCCGTCGAAGCCGCCGGAGATGCCGAGATAGCCGGCGAGCCGGTCGATCTTGCCCTCGATGGCGGAACGGTTGAAGGCCAGCACATAGGGCATGAAGACGGCGTTGGTCATGCCGTGATGGGTGTCGTAGAGGGCGCCGACGGGATGCGACAGCGCATGGATCGCGCCCAGTCCCTTCTGGAAGGCGACCGCGCCCATGGCGGCGGCCGACATCATGTGGCCGCGCGCCACGAGATCGTCCGGCACATCAGCAACGCGCTGCAGGTTCTCCAGCACGAGACGGATGCCTTCCACGGCGATGCCGTCGCCCATCGGGTGATAGAAGGTGGAGGAATAGGCCTCCAGGCAGTGGGCGAGCGCGTCCATGCCGGTGCCGACGGTGAAGTAGCGCGGCATGCCGACGGTCAGTTCCGGGTCGCAGATGACGATGCCGGGCAGCATCTTGGGGTGGAAGATCACCTTCTTGGTGTGGGTCGTCTCGTTGGTGATGACGCCGGCGCGGCCGACCTCCGAACCTGTGCCGGCGGTGGTCGGCACGGCGAGGATCGGGGCGATGCCGTCCGGATCGGCGCGGGTCCACCAGTCGCCGACATCCTCGAAGTCCCACATCGGCCGCGTCTGGCCGGACATGAAGGCAATGACCTTGCCGGCATCGAGACCCGAACCGCCGCCGAAGGCGATGACGCCGTCATGGCCGCCGGAGCGATAGGCGGCAACGCCCGCCTCGACATTGGCGCCGGTCGGGTTCGCCTTGATGTCGCTGAAGATGTCCGGCTCGAGGCCGGCCTGGCGCAGGATCTCCAGCGCGCTGGCGGTCATCGGCAGGCGGGCAAGGCCCGGATCGGTGACGAGCAGCGGGCGCTTCATGCCCAGAAGCGCGGCGGACTTGCCGAGTTCCGCGATGCGGCCGGCGCCGAAGCGGATGGTGGTCGGGTAGTTCCAGTTGGCGGACGGTGTGGTGGTCATGTCCAGAAAGCCTTGAAAGGAGAGGGAGGAAACGACAAGGGCCGCGCGCCTCAGGAATGGGCGCGCAGGTGGTAGGACTTCGGCCGGGTCAGCGACAGGTAGCCGATCTCGGAAAGGGCCGCGCCCTTGCCGGTATCCTTGACGCCGGTCCAGACAAGCGCCGGATCGAGATAGTCGCAGCGGTTCATGAAGACGGTTCCCGTCTCCAGCCGCTCGCCGAGCGCGATGGCGGCATCCTCGTCCGCCGTCCAGATCGAGGCGGTGAGGCCGTAGGGGCTGTCGTTCATCAGGGCCAGCGCCTCCTCGTCGTCGCGCACCTTCATGATGCCGACGACCGGGCCGAAGCTTTCCTCGCGCATCACCGACATCTGGTGATCGACGTCGACAAGCACCTGCGGCATCAGGTAGGGCGTGCCCGGCTTGTCCTCGGGGAACAGTTTCGGATCGACCAGCGCCCTTGCGCCCTTGCGCTGCGCCTCCCCGGTCTGCTCGCGCACCCAGGCGGCAAAGCGGGCCTGGGCCATCGGCCCGAGCGTCGTCGCCTCCTCGAGCGGATTGCCGAGCCTGTAGGCGGAGGCCGCCGCCGCCAGCCCCTCGACCACCGCGTCAAAGTGGTTCTCGTGCACATAGACGCGCTCGACGCCGCAGCAGCACTGGCCCGCGTTGTAGAAGGCACCGTCGGCAAGGTTCTCGACCGCGAAGGCGACATCCGCGTCGGCCCGCACATAGGCCGGGTCCTTGCCGCCGAGCTCCAGGCCGAGCGTTGCAAAGGTGCCGGCCGCCGCCTTCTCGATGGCGCGGCCGCCGGCGACCGAGCCGGTGAAGTTGATGTGGTCGATCCGGCCCGAGGCAAGCAGCGCCTCGGTCTGCCCGTGATTGAGCACGATGTTGCGGAAGACGCCCTTCGGCAGGCCGGCGGCCCTGAAGGCCTTCTCCAGCCGCTCGCCGACCAGCAGCGTCTGCGCGGCGTGCTTGAGGATCACCACATTGCCGGCGATCAGTGCCGGGACGATGGTGTTGATCGCCGTCATGAACGGGTAGTTCCACGGCGCGATGACCATGACGATGCCGACCGGCTCCGGCCTGACGAAGCGGGTGAAGCCGGGACGGTCGGTGTGATGGCGAGGCGCCAGCGCCTCCTCCGCGATCTTGACCATGTAGTCGGTGCGCTCGCGCGTGCCGCCCTTCTCGCCGCCATAGCGCACCGGGCGGCCCATCTGCCAGGCGAGCTCGGGCACGATCTCGTCGTTCATCGCCTCAAGCGCGGCGACGGCGGCAAGCACGGCATCGCAACGCTCGGAGACCGGCGTCGCCGCCCACGCGCCTTGCGCGCTGCGCGCCTCGGCCACGGCCTGGTCGATCGCGGCGGCGGCGGCGACGGGACGCTCGGCATAGAGCGAACCGTCGACCGGGGAAATCAGCTTGATCACATCCGACATGTCACACCTTCCGGGCGGGCCCGCGGATTGCGGCCTGCCTCTCAACGTTTGGGAACCATCTCATAGTCTCCCGGCCGGCGAACCGGCCGGGCTTCAGCGACCCTCTCTGGGGCCGCGGCGATCAGCAGCGCTCGAAGCCGCGGGCGAGCTCGTAATCCGTCACCACGCGGTCGAAATCCTCCTGCTCCCACTCCGCCGCCCGGACATAGTGGTCGACAACCGCGTCGCCAAAGGCCTCGCGCAGCATCTTCGACTTGCGCAGGGTCTCGGTCGCCGCGCGCAGCGAGCGGGGGATCTCCTTCAGCCGGCGCGACTGGTAGAGGTCGCCGGTGACCGGCGCGTCGAGTTCGAGGTTTTCCTCGATGCCGCGCATGCCGGCAGCAAGCTGCACCGCAAGCGCCAGATAGGGATTGAGGTCGGAGCCGCCGATACGGCACTCGACGCGCACGCCCCTGGTGCCCTCGCCGCAGAGCCGGAAGCCGGCGGTGCGGTTGTCGACCGACCAGGCGGTCTTGGTCGGCGCGAACGTGCCCTTCTGGAAGCGCTTGTAGCTGTTGATATAGGGCGCCAGGAACCAGGTGTAGTCCGGCGCATAGCGGATCAGCCCGGCCATGTAGTGATGCATCGTCTGCGACATGCCGTGCGGTGCGTCCTTGTCGAAGAAGGCGCTGGTCCCGTCCTTCAACCACAATGACTGGTGCACATGCGAGGAAGAGCCGACGCGAGCGTGGTGCCATTTGGGCAGGAAGGTCACCGCGTGCCCCTGCTGCCAGGCAATCTCCTTGGTCGCGTGCTTGGCGATGGTGTGATGATCGGCGCAGGCGAGCGGATCGGCATAACGGATGTTGAGCTCCTCCTGACCCGCCTCGGCCTCGCCCTTGGTGTTCTCGACCGGGATGCCGGCGTCGTAGAGATGGTTGCGCAAGGGGCGCATGACCTTCTCTTCCTTGGTGGTCTGGAGGATATGGTAATCCTCGTTGTAGCCGGAAATCGGCTCAAGCTCCCGGAAGCCGGACTTGCGGATCTCGTCGAAGCTGTTCTCGAACATGAAGAATTCGAGCTCGGTCGCCATCATCGCGGTCAGGCCCATGGCCTCGAGCCGGGCGATCTGGCCCTTGAGCAGCGCGCGCGGCGAATGCGGCACGGGATCGTTGTGGTGATGGTCGAGCACGTCGCACAGCACCATCGCGGTGCCTTCCAGCCAGGGCACCCGGCGCAGGGTGGAAAGGTCCGGCTTCATGACGTAGTCGCCATAGCCGCCTGCCCAGCTCGTCGAGGCGTAGCCCTCGACCGTGTACATCTCCAGGTCGGTCGCCAGCAGGTAGTTGCAGCAATGCGTCTCCTCGAAGGAGTGATCGACGAAATTGCGCGCATGAAAGCGCTTGCCCATCAGGCGGCCCTGCATGTCGACGATGCAGGCGAGCACGGTGTCGATCTCGCCATCGGCGACAGCGGCGGAGAGGGCTTCGAAAGTCAGGTTGCCTGCCATTTTGGTCATCGTTCTCATTGCGGCGCGCGGCGCCGGACAGCGGTTTCGGGCATGGGCGCCCCGGGCGTTGCCGTCCGGGGCGCGACTGGACGGTCCCCAAGGGACCGACACTCAGCCGTAGCGGTAGGGCCGGCCGGCTTTCTTCATGTCGGAATTGTACTTCTTGAAGATGTCGACGACCTTCTTCTTGGTCTCGGATTCGGCCGCGATCTCGTCCCAGAAGGTGACCGCCGCATCCTCGACCTGCTGCCACTCGGCATCGGGAATGCTGGTCAGCTCCATCTTCGTTCCGTCGACGCGAAGGCTCGCCTCACCGCCCCAGTACCACCACTGGCGGTAATAATGGGACGCGTCCATGGCCAGCTGCAGCATGGTCTTCAGATGATCGGGCAGCTCGTTCCACTTGTCCATGTTGGCGAAGAACGAACCGGCCCAGGCGCCGGAGATGTTGTTGGTGAGGAAGTAGTTGGTCACGTCGGCCCAGCCGACGGTGTAGTCCTCGGTGATCCCCGACCAGGCAACACCGTCGAGCTCGCCGGTCTGCACAGCGACCTCGATGTCCTCCCAGGGCAGGGTGACCGGCACGACGCCGAACTGGGCGAGGAAGCGGCCGGCGGTCGGGAAGGTGAAGACGCGCTTGCCCTTCAGGTCGGCAAGGCTGCGGATCGGATCCTTGGTGGCGAAATGGCACGGATCCCAGGCGCCGGCCGAGATGTGCTTGACGCCGACCTTGGCGTATTCCTCTTCCCAGATCTCCTTCAGGCCGTACTGGTTGAACAGCACCGGCACATCCAGCGAATAGCGGCTGGCGAAGGGGAAGTAGCCGCCGAAGACGGTCACTTCCGTCGGCGAGGCCATGGAATCGTCATCCGACTGCACCGCGTCGATGGTGCCGCGCTGCATGGCGCGGAACAGTTCGCCCGTCGGCACCAGCTGGTCGGCAAAGAAGAGCTCGATCTCCATCTGGCCGTTGGCGGCCTTGTTGAAGGCATCGATATGCGGCTTGATGACATGCTCGGCCAGCGCCGCGCCGGCATAGGTCTGGAGGCGCCACTTGATCGGCGCCTGGCCGAGAACGGCGGGAGCGGCAAGCGTGGAAGCGCCGGCGGCGGCGACGGTGCCAAGGCCGGCCTTCTTCAGAAAATCGCGTCTGTTGGTCATCTGTCATTCCCCTTGGTTTCAGTCCAGAGATGCGGCCCGCGCCCGTGCTTCTTGGTTTTTGCGGCGCGATCGTTCAAAGCGGTTGCGGTCCTCCTTGTCTCTCGTGTTTCACCAGTACCGGGCGCGCTGCTCAGCGGCCGTAGACATATTCCGGCAGCCACAGCGCGATCTGCGGAAAGACCATGATAAGCGCGAGCGCCAGCACCATCACCATGACGAAGGGCGTGATCGAGCCGTAAATGTCGCGCAGGGTGATCTCGGGCGGCGCCATGGCGCGCATCAGGAACAGGTTGTAGCCGAAGGGCGGCGTCATGTAGGCGATCTGGGTGGTGATCGTGTAGAGCACGCCGTACCAGACGAGATCGAAGCCGAGCGCGGCGACCAGCGGCACATAGAGCGGCGCGACAATCACCAGCATCGCCGTGTCGTCGAGAAAGGTGCCCATCAGCAGGAACGAGATCTGCATCAGGATCAGGATCATCCAGGGGTCGAGGCCGAGCTTCTCGGTGAACAGGCTCTCGATCGCCTTGACCGCGCCGAGCCCGTCGAAGATGGCGCCGAAGCCGAGCGCGGCGAGAATGATCCACATGAACATGCAGGAAATCGCCAGCGTCTGGCGCAGGCAGGTCTCGAACACGGCCCGGTTCATGCGCCGCTTGACGACGGCCGCCAGGAACGCCGTCATGGCGCCGATGGCCGAGCTTTCGACGAGGCTCGTCCAGCCGTTGACGAAGGGCACCATCATCGCCGCGAAAATCACCAGCGGCAGCAGGCCGGCACCGAGCAGGCGGATCTTCTCCGCCATCGGCACGTCGCGCTCCTCGGCGCTGAGCGCCGGGCCGAGCGAGGGGTTCAGCCGGCAACGGATGTAGATGTAGACGACGAACATGGTCGCCATCATCAGCCCTGGCACGACGCCGGCGAGCCAGAGCTGGCCGACAGGGGCGCGGGCGATCATGGCGTAGAGCACCAGAACGACGGAGGGCGGCACCAGGATGCCGAGCGAGGAGCCGGCCTGGATGACACCGGTGACCATCTTCTTGTCGTAGCCGCGGCGCAAGAGCTCGGGCAGGGCGATGGTGGCGCCGATCGCCATGCCGGCGACCGACAGGCCGTTCATCGCCGAGACCAGTACCATCAGGCCGATCGTGCCGATGGCGAGGCCACCGGAGACCGGGCCCATCCAGACGTGGAACATCTTGTAGAGGTCGTCGGCGATCTTCGATTCCGACAGGACATAGCCCATGAAGATGAACATCGGCAGCGTCAGAAGCGGATACCACTTCATCAGCTTCATGGCGGCCGTGAAGGGAACCTCCGACCCGCCCGTGCCCCACAGCGCCAGGGCCGCGACCGCCGCAACGCCGCCGATGGCGCCAAAGACGCGCTGGCCCGTCAGCAGCATCAGCATCATCGAGGCGAACATCAGCAGCGCGATCATCTCGTAGGACATCAGATTTCCTCTCCGCGGATACGCGCGATGTCCTTGATCAGCTCGGAAAGCGCCTGCAGAAGCATCAGGAAGAAGCCGAGGCACATGATCGCCTTGATCGGCCAGAGATAGGGGCGCCACGCCGTCGGGCTGCGTTCGATATAGCCGAGCACCTCGCCCGCCGCGTCCGGCCCGCCGGTGACGAAGGCGACGGCCAGGTCCTTCAGGAAGACGAAGGGCTCGGTGCCGAAATGGCCGAGCGAGTAGGCGGTCGAGCCGATGCCGCCATAAAACAGGACGCCGAGATAGAAGATCAGCACCAGCACGGTGAAAGCATCGAACCAGGCCTTCTTCTTCACGCTCCAGCCGGCATAGAAGAGATCCATGCGCACGTTCGAGCCGAGCTGGATCGAGTAGGGACCGCCGAGAATGTAGTAGGCGACCATCGCGAACTGGGCGACTTCCAGCGTCCAAAGCGAAGGGACGAAGAAGGTCTTGGAGATCGACGACCAGAGAAGGATCGCGACCATGACGAAGACGCCATACATCATCACCCGGCCGAGACGATGGTTGACGGCGTCAACGACGGCAACGTAGTGGCGCAGCACCGCCGGCATCCTCACCCTCCCTCGCCAAGCGCGACCAGCGCCGCCTTGAGCGCGGCGTCGAGCCGCGCGGCCCAAAGGCTCTCGCCGGCGGCGTCCGCGATCTCGTCATTGCGCACCTCGACCATGACACAGGCAAGACCGCGCGCCTCGCCGTGGCGGCCGACCGTGTAATAGACCCCGTCGCCGGGCGCGTAGGGCTGGTTGTCGCCGATATCGGCAATACCCTGGCGCGCCAGATCCGCGATCATCGCATCGGCGACGCGCCGGTCCCGGTTGGACAGGATACCGACCGGCCAGGGCCGGGAGACGCCCTTGTAGACCGGGGTGTAGCTGTGGATCGAGACGACGACGCTCGGCAGCCCCGCGGCGGCGCGCGCGTCGAGCACGGCCCCGATGCGGTCGTGGAACGGCGCATGGGCGAGGGCGACGCGCCTTGCGCGCTCGGTCCCGGGCAGGTCCCGGTTGCCGGGCACCTCGGTCAGCTCGCTGAGCGCGGGGATCAGGTCGGGCGCGGCCGTGTCGCGATTGCAGTCGATGACAAGGCGCGACAGGTCCGGCCAGACGAGCGGCGCATCAAGAAGCCTCGACAGGTGCCGCGACACGCCCAGCGCGCCGGGATCCCAGGCGATATGGGCGCGGCGCGACGCGGCGTCGAGACCGAGATCGCCGAATTCGGCGGGCAGCCGGCTGGAGGCGTGATCGCACAGCAGAACGACGGGGCCGCGACCCTGTGCATTGTCGACGCGCACGACATCCTCGCCCGCCTCGTCGCCGGCGCGTCCCGCAAGCCCGTTCTCGCGTGCCGTGTTCGGCCCCATGTCCCGTCCCCCGAGCCGCGTGCCTTCCGGAGAAATCGCAAGCGCTGTTCGATTTGTTACAAAATTGCGTTGAATTCCTCGTCCTGTATGATTTGATACATAGCGAACTCCAATGTCAATCGGCTTTCAAAACGGCCGCATCGGGTTCGCCGGCGACGGGGCGACCCGGCGGCGGGCTCTTTCGGGGAGGCGGATTGCACGACATGACACGATCCCTTGCGGAGGAGATTCGCGACCGGCTGGCGGAGTGCACGGTCACGGAACGGCGCGCGGCCCTTGCCCTTCTCGCCAATTATCCGGTGCTGGGGCTCGGTACGGTGGCCCAGTTCGCCCGGGCGGCCGGGGTCAGCTCGCCGACGATCCTGCGGTTTGCCACGCGGATGGGCTTTTCCACCTATGCGGCGCTGCAGACCCGCCTGCGAACCGAGCTGGAGGACCAGCTCAAGTCGCCGCTGGCCAAGGTCAAGGACGGGACCCGCGCAGGCGAGCCGGGCATAGGCGCCCTGGCGGAGGCGGCGCGCGCCAATATCGGCGACACGTTCCACCACCTGCCGGCAACCGAACTGGAGGCGGTCGTCTCGCTGCTGTCCGACGAGCGCCGCGACCTCTATCTGCTTGGCGGCCGCTTCACCGATGCCCTCGCCCGCTACATGGCCGCCCATCTGCGCATCCTGCGTCCCGGCGTCGTGCACATGGCCGGCCAGGAAGGCAACTGGCGCGACGCCCTGCTGGACATCGGCCGGCGCGACGTGCTCGTCGTCTTCGACATCCGCCGCTACCAGGCCGATCTCGGCCGCGTGGCCGCCGCCGCATCGCGGCGCGGGGCGACGATCGTGCTGGTCACCGACAGCTGGCTGTCGCCCATCGCCAGCGTCGCCGCGCATGTGCTGCCGGCGCGCATCTCGGTGCCCTCGCCCTGGGATTCCTCCGCCGCGCTGATGGTCATCGCCGAAACGCTGGTCGCCGGCGTCACCGCCCGCGATCCCGAACGCAGCGAACGGCGGATGTCGGCACTCGAGGGCTACCGGGACGATGACGACCCCAAACGCGGCCGGGCCGCCGACAGGGACGACACCCGCGAGACGTGAACCGCTCAGCTGAGGCCGCGCTGCGCGACAGCCTCGCGCATGGCCGACATGAACAGAAGCAGGTCGGGCGTGTGGGTCTCGGCGGCGCGCGTCGAGATGCCGACGGGACCGAGCGTCAGCCTCGTGTCGACGGCAAGGGCGGCAAGCTGCCCCTCGGCGAGATCATTGGCGACGACACCGTTGGAGATGATCCACACCGCGTCGGTGGCGCGGGTGAAGGAACGGCCGAAGGCGTTGGAGACGGTCTCGATACGCTTCGGCAGACGGCCGATGCCATTGGCCACCATCAGCCGCTCGACCAGCGGCCGGATCGCGGCGGCGCGGTTGGGATAAAGGACCGGAAAGGCCGGGAGACGGGCGAGATCGGGATCGCCGAGCAGCGGATGGCCGGGGCGCACGGCAAGCACCACCTGCTCGCTGTAGAGCTGCTGGAAGCTGAGGCCGGTCATCGCATCGGGCTGTCCGAGCCGGCCGATCACCACATGCAGGGCGCCGGTCCTGAGCTGGTCGAGCAGGAGCCCGTTGGGCCCGGTGACGATGTCGAGCGTGGCGCCGCGGCCGCGTTCCAGATAGTGGCCGGCCGCAATCGGAACGATGCTGGCGGCGACACTGGGCAGCGCACCGACCCGCAACAGCCGGTCGGACCCCATCCGCACCTGCTCGATGCCGTCGATCCCCTCGCCAAGAGCTGCGACGGAAAGGCCCGCATAGTGGCGAAAGATCTCCCCTTCCGCGGTCAGCGCCACGCCGGCGCGGCCGCGCTCCATCAGGCCGACGCCAAGCAGGGTCTCCAGCTCCTTCAGCGTCTTGGAAATCGCCGGCTGGGTGACATTGAGCGAATTGGCCGCCTCGGTCAGGCTGCGCAGCCGGGCGATCTCCAGAAACGCCTGCAGATGCCGCAGCTTGATCCCGGACCCGACGCGCATCAAACTCCCTTTCCGGTTATACAAAACCGTCGATTTCTCATTTTACATTACCAATTATCGCGGTCATCCTGAAGCGGCATCAAGGGATCGGGAGACGAAAAGCGTGCAGGCGGTCACACGAAACGGACGCATTCTCAACACGGCGTTCCGGAGGGCCGGGGACGAGGCCGCGCCGGTTCTTGCCTTTTCCAACTCGCTCGGCACCGACTTCCGCATCTGGGACGAGGTGGTGGCACTTTTGCCGGCCGACTGGGGCGTGCTGCGCTACGACACCGCCGGCCACGGCCTGTCGCCGTCGGGCGGCGCGATGAGCATCGACGACCATGCCGGCGACCTGGCCGCGCTGCTCGGCGCGTTCGATATCGGCAAGGCGGTTGTTGTCGGGCTTTCGGTCGGCGGGCTGATCGCCCAGTCGCTCGCCCTCAACTGGCCGGAACGGGTCGCCGGGCTGGTTCTTTCCAACACCGGCATGAAGATCGGCACGGCCGAGATCTGGAACACACGCGCCGACGCGATCCGGGCCGGCGGCATGGAAGCGATCTGCGACGCGACGATGGAGCGCTGGTTCTCGAGCGGCTTCCGAACCACACGGCCGGCGGAGTTGCTGCGCTGGCGCACCATGCTGGCGCACACGCCGGCCGACAGCTACATCGCGCTGGGCGCGGCCATTCGCGACGCCGATTACTCGAACCGGGCGGGCACGATTTCCGCGCCCACCCTTTGCATCGCCGGCAGCGAGGACAGCGCCACCCCTCCGGCAACGCTGCAGGCCCTTGCAAGCGCCATCCCCGGCGCGCACTACGAGGAAATCGCCGGCGTCGGGCACCTGCCTTGCATTGAAGTGCCGGAGCGCACCGCCGGACTGATAGCCGGGTTCATCAGGGAGCATGTGACATGAGCCGTCCCGACGTCCCGGCAGCCGATCCCTTCGGGGCCGATCCCCTGCATGCGGGCATGGCCACGCGCCGCGCGGTGCTCGGCGATGCCCA
This sequence comes from Stappia sp., assembly GCF_965276915.1. Taxonomy (GTDB): domain Bacteria; phylum Pseudomonadota; class Alphaproteobacteria; order Rhizobiales; family Stappiaceae; genus Stappia. The sequence goes on along the minus strand of NZ_OZ255709.1, from coordinate 786,445 downwards.
TGTCGACCGGGCCCGCGCGGCGACCGATCCGCTTGACGCGCCGTTCCAGGAGCTGATCACCCGCGGCGCATGGGGCACGGTCTGGTCGCGCGACACGATCAGCCGGCGCGAGCGCTCGATGATCACCGTCGCGCTGCTGGCCGCCCTCGGTCATGACGAGGAACTGGCGATGCATTGCCGCGCGACGGCGCGCACCGGGGCGTCCCGCGACGACATTTGCGAGGCGCTCCTGCATGTGGCCGTCTATGCCGGGGTGCCGGCGGCAAACCGGGCGATCAAGATCGCCAGATCCGTGTTCGCGGAACTGGAAGAGAGCCGCAACGGCTCGGAAGGAGCCTCGCGTGACGACTGACTTCTACCGGCGCGACCGCGCCCAGCACCCGGCGCCCTATGCGCCCGGATACAAGAGCACCGTCCTGCGGGCACCGTTCCGGCCGCTGCACGCGCTGGAGCAGACCGCGCTCGACAAGACGGGCCCCGCGCTCGGCCACGCGCCGCTCGGCCCGCTGGATCATGACCTGATCCGCAACGCGGCGACCACGGGCGACGCGCTCGGCGAGCGCATCTATGTGTTCGGCCGGGTGCTCGACGAAAACGCGCGGCCGGTGCCGAACGCGCTGATCGAGGTGTGGCAGGCCAACGCCGCCGGCCGCTATGCCCATGTGCGCGACGGCTATCTGGCCCCGCTCGATCCGAATTTTTCCGGCTGCGGGCGCTGCGTCAGCGACGCGGACGGGCGCTACCTGTTCCGCACGATCAAGCCCGGCCCCTATCCCTGGCCGAACAACGGCTCCGACTGGCGTCCGGCCCATATTCACCTTTCCATCTTCGGCGAGGCCTTCGCCCAGCGGCTGATCACCCAGCTCTATTTCGAGGGCGACCCGCTGATCCCGCTCTGTCCGATCGTCAATACCATCGCCGACAAGAGCGCTGTCGACCGGCTGGTGGCGCGGCTCGACCTGAGGAACCAGGCACCGTTCGACTGCCTTGCCTACCGGTTCGACATCGTGCTGCGCGGCCGCAGGCAGACCCATTTCGAGAACCATCCGGAGGGGCTTTGATGCGCGACCGCCTGCTTGAAACGCCGTCGCAGACGGCCGGCCCTTACGTTCACATCGGCACCGCGCCGCAATCCATCGGCCGGCCGCCGCTTCTCAACCAACCCGGTCCGGTGATCGAGAGCAATACCGGCGAGGCGATCGTCATCGAGGGAACCGTGCTCGACGGCGCCGGCGCACCGGTGCGCGACGCGATGCTGGAGATCTGGCAGGCGGACGGGCTGGGACGGATCGGCGAGTTCGGTCTTTTCGGCCGGACCGTCGCGGATTTCTCCAGCGGTCTTTTCCGCTTCCAGAGCGTCCGGCCCGGCGCCCATGCGCAAGGACACGCCCCGCATGTGGCGCTGCTGATCTTCGCCCGCGGCATCAACATCCACCTGCATACGCGGATCTATTTCCCGCAGGACCTGGAAGCGATGGAACAGGACAGCGACATGAAGCGGCTGGAGCCGGAAGCGCGCGCGACGCTGATCGCCCGGGAGGCGGGCCGCAACGAGGCCGGCCTGCCGGTCTATCGCTTCGACATCCGCCTGCAGGGTGCCGGCGAAACCGTGTTTTTCGATATCTGATGAGCGACCTGCCACCGAATTCGCCGCTTTACCTGTCGCTGTTCGGCGATACGGAAGTCGCGGGCCTGCTGTCCTCGGCAGCGGAGATCGCCACCATGATCGAGGTCGAGCGGGCCATCGCCCGGGCGCAGGGCGCGGCCGGCGTGATCCCGGCCGAGGCAGCCGCCGCGATCGACAGGGGACTTGCCGGCATGGCGCCGGATCCGGCCGGGCTTGCCGCCGGGACGGCGGCGGCGGGCGTGCCGGTGCCGGCGCTCGTTGCAGAGCTGCGCAAGGGCCTGGAACGGCCGGCGGCGGACTATCTCCACTTCGGCGCGACCTCGCAGGACATTGTCGACACGGCCCTGATGCTGCGCATCGCGCAAGTTCTCGACCTCCTCGACGGACGACTGGCGGTGCTGGTCGCGACGCTTGCCGGACTGGCCAGGGCCCATCGCGCGACGCCGATGGCCGGGCGGACACGCGGCCAGGTGGCGACGCCGATAAGCTTCGGCCTGCGCGCCGCCAACTGGGCCCTGCCGCTGGCACGCTCCCGGGCAAGGCTGCGCCTCCTGCGCCGGGAGGGGCTCCTCGTGCAGCTTGGCGGGGCCTCCGGCGATCTTGCGGCAATGGGAGCGGGCGCCGGCAAGGCGCGGGCGATGGCCGACGCGGTCGCAGCCGAACTCGGGCTCTGCGGCGCGCTGCCCTGGATGGCCGACCGGCAGCCGCTGCGCCGCGTGGCGGGCGAACTTGGCGAGCTGGCGCTGGCACTTGGCAAGGTGGGCGAGGACGTGATCCTTCTGACCCGCTCGGAAGTCGGGGAGTTGCGGCTCGGCGAGGCGGGCGGCTCCTCGACCATGCCGCAAAAGCAGAACCCGGTGCGAGCCGAGGCGATGGTGGCGCTGGCACGTTTCGCCGGCGGTCTTGCCGGCCAGCTGGATGCCGCCGGGCTGCACCGCGAGGAGCGCGACGGGGCGGCCTGGATGGGCGAATGGCTGGTGCTGCCGCAGATGATGGTGGCCGCCGCCGCGGCCACGGCCCATGGCGCGGCGCTTTGCGGCGGGCTTCAGGTGATGGCGGAGGCGATGCTTGCGCGGCTTGCCGGCGACGGCGGGCTGTCGCTGGCCGAGCAGGCGTCCTTCGCGCTGCTACCGCATGTGGGACGCGCCGCGGCGCAGGACCTCGTCAAGCGGGCGGCGGCGCAGACCCGGGAGACCGGCACGCCGATTGCCCTGGCGCTTCAGGGCCTGACCGATGCGCCGCTCGACTTCGCCGCACTGGCCGACCCGGCCGCGGCAACTGCTGCTGCGGCGGCGATGACCGACGAGATGCTGGCCGAGATCGCCGGGCTGCTGACCTGAACGGCCACCAGCTCTCCCCCTATCGCTGGCCCTTGAAATAGGGTTTCAGCATGGCGCGCGGATAATCCGCCTTGCGCGCGACCACGACAAGCGCCGCGATCGACAGGAGGTAGGGCAGCATCAGGAAGACCTGCCCCGGCACGAAGGCGCCGACCTCCGTCTGCAAACGCACCTGGAAGGCGTCGAAGGCGCCGAAAAGCAGCGCGCCGATGAGCGCCTTGCCCGGTCGCCAGGAGGCGAAGACCGTAAGCGCGATGCAGATCCAGCCGCGCCCGTTGACCATGCCGAAGAAGAAGGCGTCGAAGGCCGACATGGTCAGGAACGCCCCGCCCAGCGCCATCAGGGCCGAACCGGCGACGATCGTGCCCATCCGCAGGACGGTGACCGACAGGCCCTGCGCCTCGACGGCCGAGGGGTTGTCGCCGACGGCGCGAATGGCAAGGCCGAGCGGTGTGCGATAGAGCACGAAACCGACGACCACGACCATGGCGAGCGCCAGGTAGGTCAGCGCCGTTTGCTGCGACAGCACCGTGCCGATGAAGGGCAGGTCCGACAGGACCGGAATGTCGAGCGGCTGGAAGGCGGTGATGCGCGGCGGCGAGGTGACGTCGGGAAGCGCGGTGCGATAGGCGTAGTAGCTGAGGCTTGTGGCAAACAGCGTGACACCGATGCCCGAGACATGCTGCGACAGGCCGAGCGGCACGGTAAGAACCGCATGCAGGAGCCCGAAACCCGCTCCCGCAAGGGCCGCGACGACAACCCCGCCCCACAGGCCTGCGCCGAGCCAGGCGGCCATCCAGCCGGCCATGGCGCCGGCGGTGAAGATGCCCTCGATGCCGAGATTGAGCACGCCGGCACGCTCGCATAGCAGCGCGCCGAGAACGCCGAAGATCAATGGCGTGGCGATGCGCAGGGCGGCGGCCCAGAAATTCGGCGAGGCAAGAATGTCGAGGATCTCGATCATGCGCCGGAGCCTCCCTGGGCGCGTGCAACGAACCGGACCCGGTAGCGCACGAAGAGGCCGGAGACGAGCACGGCGATCAGCGACGTTGCCACCACGAGATCGGCCAGATAGTTGGAAACGCCGATGGCGCGGCTCATGGAGTCCGCACCGACGAAGACGCCGGCGATGAACAGCGCCGCCACGACGACGCCGAGCGGCGACAGGCCGGCGAGCATGGCCACGACAATGCCGGCATAGCCGAAGCCGGGCGAGAGATCTGCGGTGAGATAGCCCTTGAGGCCGGCAACCTCGCCGACACCGGCAAGGCCGGCGAGGGCACCGCTCATCATCGCGACGCGCAGGAAGGTGGCCGTGACCGGAATGCCGGCATGGCGCGCGGCGTCCTGGTTCTCGCCGACGGCGCGAATCTCGAAGCCCCAGACGGTGCGCTTCAACAGGACATGGACGACGAGCGCGGCGACAAACGCGATGAGCAGCCCGGCATGGACGCGCATGCGAGCCATCAGCTTGGGCAGGGTCGCCTCCTCCAGCATCGGCTCGGATTGCGGCCAGCCCATGCCCATCGGGTCCTTCATCGGTCCTTCCAGCATCATCTGCACGAAGAGCAGGACAATGAAGTTCAGCAGCAGGGTGGTAACCACCTCGTCGGCGCCGAGCCGCACCTTGAGCAGGGCGGGAACGAGCATCAGGAGCCCGCCGGCCAGCGCCCCGGCAACCACCACCGCCGGCACCATCAGAAGGGGCGGCAGGGCGAGCGCACCGGAGCCGACGGCGACGGCGGCCAGCGCCCCGGCATAGAGCTGGCCCTCGCCGCCGATGTTCCACAGCCGGGCGCGGAAGGCGAGCGCGGCGGCAAGACCGGTCAGCACCAGCGGGGTGGCGCGGGCCAGCAATTCCGAGAAGGCGAAGAGCGAACCGAACGCGCCTTTCGCCATCAGAGCATAGGCATCGAGCACCGGCGCGCCGGCGGCCATGATCGGCAGGGCGGCAAGCGCCAGCGCGGCAATGGCGGCGGCAACCGGGGCACCGAGGCGCAGCAGCGGCGGAACGTTTTCCCGCGGTTCGAAACGGATCATGCGGCCTCGTCCTCACTGACATGGCCGGCCATCATCAGGCCGACACGGGCACGGTCGAGTTCGCCAGCCGGGCGCGGCGCGCTCAGCCGGCCGCGATGGATCACCGCCACCCGGTCCGACAGGGCGAAGAGCTCGTCGAGATCCTCGGAGATGAGAATGACGCCAGCCCCGCGGCCGCGCGCTTCCAGAAGGCGGCGGTGCACGTCGCCAGTGGCGCCGATGTCGAGGCCGCGCGAGGGCTGGGCGGCGAGCACCACGAGCGGTTCGGCATCAAGCGTGCGGGCCAGCACGATCTTCTGGATGTTGCCGCCCGACAGGAGCCGCGCCACCGCATCACCGCCGGGGCAGCGGATGTCATAGGCGGCGATCGCCTTTTTCGCCCGATCGGCGATGGCGGCGAAGTCGAGCAGTCCGAAGCGCTGGTAGCGCGGCGAGCGGATCTCCTCGATGACGAGATTCTCGGCAACGCTCATGGCGCCGACGACGCCGTCGCGGTGGCGGTCCTCGGGGATGCGGGCCAGACCGGCGGCGATCATCGCGCGCGGGTCGCCGGCGGGAATGTCCTTCCCTGCAAGACGCAGGCTGCCGCGCTCGGGCCGCTCGAGGCCGGAGACGAGACGGGCGAGCATCGACTGGCCGTTGCCGGAAACGCCGGCCAGCCCGAGGATCTCGCCGGCATGCAGCGTCAGGGATATGTCATGGACGGCATCGCGTCCGGTGCCGCACGAGACGGCGTCGAGCGTCAGAAGGGCAGGGCCCGGTTCGCGCGGCTCGCGCCGGCTCTGGGTGAGGGCGTGGCCAACCATCAGTTCGGCAAGCTTCTGGCGGTCGCATTCGGCGGTCGGCAGGTCGGCGACCTTGCGGCCAAGGCGGAGCACGGCGACCCTGTCGGAGGCGGCCAGCACCTCGGCAAGCTTGTGGGAGATGAAGACGATGGCGAGGCCGCGCTGCGCGAGTTGGCGAAGCGTCGCGAACAGCGTGTCGGATTCCTGCGGCGTGAGCACTGCGGTCGGCTCGTCGAGGACGAGCACGCGGGCATCGCGGTAGAGCGCCTTGAGGATCTCCACCCGCTGCTTCTCGCCGACGGAGAGCCTCGACACGCGCGTGTCGAGATCGACGAGAAGGCCGGAGCCTTGCATCAGGTCGGCAAGGCGTGCCCGCGCGGCCCGCGCGGCAATCCCGGGCGCCAGCAGCGGGCCGGTGCCAAGCACGATGTTCTCGAAGGCGGTCAGGTTCTCGGCCAGGGTGAAATGCTGGTGCACCATGCCGATGCCGGCGGTGAGCGCTGCATGCGGCGACCCGGGCTCGAGCGGCACGAGCCCCCCACCGGGCTCGAGCGGCACGAGCCCCCCACCCGGAGCGGCGACACGCACGTCCCCCTCGTCGGCGACATAGTGGCCGAAGAGAATGTTCATCAAGGTGGTCTTGCCGGCGCCGTTCTCGCCGAGCAGGGCGACAATCTCGCCCGCATGCAGGTCGAGATCGACCGCCTCGTTGGCGGTCAGGGCGCCGAAACGCTTGGTGATGCCGGTGAGCGAGAGAACGATATCGCCGTCGCTGTCAGGTGCGGGCCGGGCCCTGGACATGGCCACTCCGGTGCGGAAGAAGTCGCGTTGCTGGAAGCTGCGCATCCCGCGCGCCGATGCAGGACCGGCGCGCGGGGACGTCAACCGGAAATCACATGGTCGACTTGGGCTCCGCGTCGTTGACGTTGACGCGGAACAGGCCGTCGAGGATCTCCTTCTCGGTCTCGCGCGCCGCCTTGAGCGCCTCCGGATCGGCGAGCGTCTCGTCGACGACGAAGCTGCCGCCGCCATAGGACATGAAGGAGAACTGACCGTAGTCGGACGGCTCGAACTCATCGCCCGCAACCGCCTCGATCACCCGGTCGATGGTCGGCTCCATGTGCCACAGGGCGCTGGCCAGGATGGTGCCGGGATAGTCGCCGGACGTGTCGATGACGTTGCCGATCGCCAGGATGCCCTTCTCCTTGGCCGCGTCGGAGACGCCGAAACGCTCGGCGTAGAGAATGTCGGCGCCCTTGTCGATCATCGCGAAGGCGGATTCCTTGGCCTTGGGCGGGTCGTACCAGGAGTTGATGAAGGTCACGAGGAACTTGACGTCCGGGTTGACCGACAGCGCGCCCTCCATGAAGGCGTTCATCAGACGGTTGACCTCGGGAATGGCGTAGCCGCCGACCATGCCGATGACATTGGACTTGGTTGCCTTGCCGGCGATCATGCCGGTGAGGTAGCTCGGCTCGTGGATCCAGTTGTCGAAGACGGCGAAGTTCGGCTTGGCCGGACCGAAGGAGGAACCCATCAGAAAGGCGGTGTCGGGATACTCGGCCGCCACGTTGCGCGCCGCCCGCTCGACCGCGAAAGCCTCGCCGACGACGAGGTCCATGCCGGCTTCCGCATATTCGCGCATGACGCGCTCATAGTCGGTATTGGCGACGTTCTCCGAATAGGTGTAGGTGACGTCGCCGCGCGCCTCGGCGGTCTTGAGCGCCTGATGAAGGCGGCCGACCCACTGCTGCTCGACCGGAACCGTGTAGATCGCCGCCACCTTCAGAGGCTTGTCCTTGGCCGCAGCCGGCAGACCGCCGGCAACGAGCGCGAGCGACGCGGCAAGGCCGAGAACGGCGCGGCGCGTCCAGGCAAAATGCTCATTGAATGTCATGTGACTCCCCCTGGCAGGTACGAAGCCGCGCGGTGTTCTCAGCAAGCCGGGCCGAAACCGCCTGGCGGCCAGCCCCGCCCGTGCGCGGGCCTTTGTCCGGAGCACCGGGCCATGAGGGGGGCGAATGCCCACCGCACCCGGTGCAGACCAAATTGGACCATATTCCGGGCACGCCCACAATGCAGGCAGGTGCCGGTTCGGGCGGATTTTTGAACAAATGGACAAAGTTTGATCGTCTGGTCAAAAAATGAGCCGACAAACAGCCGAAGAGCAACGCCCAGGGATTGCAACCGTCAGGCACCGCAGCCTGAAGGCTGTCTCACGACATCCGTCCGCGCGCCTCTCAGTCCTGCCCGCTGGCGGGTGGCGGGCCGGAACGGCCGCGCGCCCGGGCGCGGGCGAGATAGCCCCGCAAGTCGACAGCGCCGGTGACTTGCACAAAGAAGGCGAACAGCGCCATGCCGGTGGCGACCAGCAATCCGAGGGCAGCGAACCGCAGCAGGATGGAGGCGCCAAGGAGCAGGGGCTCGAGCAGGAGCGCGCCGCCGTAAAGGCCCGCGCCCATCAGCGCGCTGGCAAGCGCCAGCAGCGGCAGGCGGCGGCGGGCACCGGCATCGATGCGGAAATGGCCGCGCCGCCAGAGGACGGTACCGAGCAGGCCGGTGTTGACCCAGCCCGCCAGCGAGGTCGCAAGCGCGATGCCGACATGACCGAAGAAGGGCGAGAGCGCCAGCGCGCCGACAACATTGACCAGCATGCCCACCCCTGCGAACCACATCGGCGTCGCCGTGTCCTCGCGGGCGAAGAAGCCGGGAGAAAACACCTTGTTGAGCACGAAGGCCGGCAGGCCGACGGCGAAGGCGACAAGCGCGGCCGTGGTGGCCGCCGTCGCTTCCGCGCCGAACTCGCCGCGCTGGAACAGCACCGAGACGATCGGCTGCGGCACCACCATCAGCGCCACCGTCGCCGGCAAGGTGAGGGCGAGTGCGAATTCCATCGCCCGGTTGAGCGTCCGGTTGGCCTCCCCGTCCGCACCGCTACGCAACGAACGGGCGAGATCCGGCAGCAACACCACGCCGATGGCGATGCCGACGACACCAAGCGGCAACTGGTAGACGCGGTCGGCATAGTAGAGATAGGCGACCGCACCGGCCTGGGCGGAAGCGATCACCGTGCCGACGACGATGTTGATCTGGGTGATGCCGCCGGCAAGGATGCCGGGCACGCCGAGCCGCCACAGGCGGCGCACGCCGGGGGTCAGGCGCGGACGAGGCAGCGACAGCGAAAAGCCCATGTGGCGTACCGCGGCAACCAGCAGACCAAGCTGGGCCAGGCCGGCAACCGCCACACCGCCGGCAAGCACAACGCCAAGGGTGGTCCCCGGCTCCAGGCCCGAGATCCAGATGCCGGCAAGCGCCGCGATCATCACCAGGTTGAGCACCACCGGCGCAAAGGCGGCGGCGGCAAAGCGGCGATAGGTATTGAGAATGCCTGACAGGAAGGCGACCAGCGACATGCACAGGAGATAAGGAAAGGTGATCCGCGAAAGCAGCACGGCGAGGTCGAATTTCTCCGGATCGGCGGAAAAGCCCGGCGCCAGCACATAGACAAGCCCGGCCATGCCGACCATGGCAAGGGCGGTCAACAGCAAAAGCGCCCACAGGAGGGCCGCCAGGATTTCGCCGGCAAAGCGCCGCGCGCCTTCGTCACCGTCCTCTTCCAGCGCCTTGGCGAAAAGCGGCACGAAGGCGGAGTTGAAGGCGCCTTCCGCAAAGAGCCGGCGGAACAGATTGGGCAGGCGAAAGGCAACCACGAAGGCTTCCGCCACCGGTCCGGCGCCGACAAAGGCGGCGATCATCACGTCGCGGCAAAAACCGAGAACGCGACTGGTCATGGTGGCGCCGCCGACGGTGGCGAAATTGCGCAGAAGGCTCATCGAACCATCCAGGATAGCGGGAGACGAGACCGGCCGTGACCGGCGGGCCGGTTCATGCGGCGCCGGAGCGGCGCGGGCGCCGGCGCGCCGGCTCGTCGGTCAGGTCGCCCTCGACCGCCTCGCGCAGGCGGTCGCGGATCGCGCCCTGGCGTCCGATATTGCCGATCTTCTGCCCGGTCAGATCGGTGACGTAGAAGACATCGACCGCCCGCTCTCCGAAGGTGGCAACATGGGCGGAATTGATGTTCAGGTTGAGCGCCGAAATCGCCCGGGTCAGGTCGTAGAGGAGGCCGGGCCGGTCGAGGCCGGAAATCTCGAGAACCGTATAGCGGTTCGACCAGGAATTGTTGACCAGAACCTCCGCCTCCACACGAAATGCCTTCACCCGTCCGCGTGAGGCGGCCTTGCGGGCGACGCTGTCGGGCAGTTGCTCCTGACCGCGCAGCGCCTTCTCGATCAGCCGGCAGACGCGTTCGCCGCGACGGATCTCGTCCTCGTCGCCGGGCAATTCACGCGAGATGAAGATCGTGTCGAGGGCGAACCCGTCCGTCGTGGTGTCGATCTGCGCATCGACGATATTGGCGCCGGCGACGAAACAGGAACCGGCAATGGTGGAGAGCAGGCGCGGATGGTCGGCCGCCAGCACGGTGATCTCCGTCACCTCCTCGAAGGCATGGGTGACGACGCGCGAGGAAAAGCCGGTACCTGAGGCATCCGCGGCACGGATCATTTCGGCATCGGCAATCTTCCGGTCGAGCGGCACACGCAACCAGTAGGCCGGATAGTGACGCTCCAGATAGGCCGCCCGCGTGGCCTCGTCCCAGGAGGGGAGCGCCTCGCCGAGCTCGGTCTTGGCGGCTTCGACACGCAGATTGTGCGGCAGCAGCGAATGGCCGCCGGTCAGCACCGGTTCGCATTCGTAGTAGAGCGTGCGCAGCAGCTGCCCCTTCCAGCCGTTGAAAACGCTGGGCCCGACAGCGCGAATGTCCGCGACGGTGAGGATCAGGAGCAGCTTCAGCCGCTCAAGGCTCTGCACCTTGCGGGCGAAATCCTCGATCGTCTTGCGGTCGGCAAGGTCGCGCGACTGGGCGATGGTGCTCATCTCGAGATGATGTTCGACCAGCCAGGCGACCGTGTCGGTCTCCGACGCGGTCAGGCCGAAGCGCGGACACAGGCGCCGGGCGATCCGCGCACCGGCAATGGAATGGTCCTCAGGCCGACCCTTGGCGATATCGTGCAGGAACATGGCGACGAAGAGGACCCGGCGGTTCTGGATCGTCTTGACGATGTCGGTCGACAGCGGATGGTCCTCTCCCGCCTCGCCGCGCTCGATCTCGCCGAGCACGCCGACGGAGCGGATCAGGTGCTCGTCGACCGTGTAGTGGTGGTACATGGAGAACTGCATCATCGCCACGACCTTGCCGAAATCCGGCACGAAGCGGCCGAGAACCCCGGTCTCGTTCATCTTGCGAAGCACCGTTTCCGGATCGTTGCGCGATGTCAGGACCTGCAGGAACAGCCGGTTCGCCTCGGCGTCCTCGCGCAGCGAGGCGGTGATCAGCTTGAGAGACCGGCGCACCAGTTTCAGCATTTCGGGATGCAGCATGACCGCGTCGCGGTCGGCAATGACGAAGAGGCGGATCAGGTTGACCGGATCCTTTTCGAAAACCGTGTCCGAAGCCGTGTTGAGGCGGCCGCGATCAATGACGAAGTCGGCCGTCCCGGTCGAGACCTTGCGCTTTCGGGCGCGCGCCGCGATGCGGTCGATCAGCTTGGAAAGCGGCTGTGGCGCCTTGGCGTGCTGTTCCTCGAGCGCCGCGCAGAAGATGCGCGTCAGGTCGCCGACATCCTTGGCGACAAGGAAGTAGTGCTTCATGAAGCGCTCGACATCCTTCATGCCGGGATGCTGGGTGTAGCCGAGGCGGATGGCGATCTCCCGCTGCACGTCGAAAGACAGGCGCTCCTCGGCGCGTCCCGTGAGGAAATGCAGGTGACAACGCACCGCCCAGAGGAAATCCTCTCCCTTGCGAAACCGCTGGATGTCGGCACGGCTGAAGACGCCCGCCTTGACGAGGCCGCTGGTCGAACGCACGCGATAGAAGTACTTCGAGATCCAGAACAGCGTGTTGAGGTCGCGCAGCCCCCCCTTGCCTTCCTTGACGTTCGGCTCGACCAGATAGCGCGAGGTGCCCTGCCTGGTGTGACGGGCGTCGCGCTCGGCAAGCTTGGCGGCGATGAATTCCGGCCCGCTGCCGGCCGCCACGCCCTTGTCGAAGCGCTCGATCAGTTCCTCGGTGAGCGCGGCCTCGCCCCAGACGTGGCGCGCCTCGAGAATGGCGGTGCGAATGGTCATGTCGGACCGCGACAGACGCAGGCACTCGTCGATGTTGCGGGTGGCGTGGCCGACCTTGAGACCCAGATCCCAGAGCATGTAGAGCATGTATTCGACGATCTGCTCGCCCCAGGGCGTCTGCTTGTAGGGCAGCAGGAACAGAAGATCGACATCCGAGCCCGGCGCCAGCGTGCCGCGGCCGTAGCCGCCCACGGCGACGATCGACATGCGCTCGCCGGCGGACGGGTTCTTCACCCTGTAGACATGATGGATGGCGAAATCGAAGATGACGCGCAGGATCTCGTCCTGCACGTGGCTGAGACGCTGGGCGCAGAGCGTACCGCCGCCATCGGCGAAGAGCTGCTCCTCGACACGCGTGCGCGCCTCCTGCATGACGGACTTCAGCTCGGCAAGCACCTTTCCGCGGGTCGCCAGGTCGGAGCCGTCGCCGTCGCTGCCCGCAGTCAGCGCGGTCAGCCGGTGTCGCAGCGCGTCCGCATCGATCAGGCCGGCGAAAGGGTCCGATGGCCGGGATGCGTTCCTCAGGGTCATGATACGCGCGCTGTCCTTCTCGCTTCCCGGCCCATCGCCGGTACGCCGCCAGTCCGTCGCCAGTCCGTCGGCAGTCGGGCGCCAATCGCGGCGGCGCGGATCGCAGCGGGTCCGCAACCGCTTCTTCAAGCCGCCGCCCGCGGACCCTACGCCCGCCACCCGCTCCGCTCAAGAGGCAGATCGAGCGCAATACCGTAGCGGCGCCGGCCGGCTAGACGCCGTCGCGGGCCGCGGCCGCGCGGACCTGAAGCAAGAGGTGCGCCAGGCTCTCGCGAGACAGTCCGGAAATCTTGACCGCCAGCACATTGGCAAGCTCCGTCGCCTCCGGATCAAGGCCGCCCGTGTCGATGGAGACCTTCGGATCGGAATATTCGGCAAGCCGCTGCAACTCCTCCGCCTCGTCCCAGATGACGTTGAAAAAGGCGATGATGCGCTGAACCATGAACCATGTCGGCCGGCCACGGCGACCGTGTTCGAGCGCCGAAAGATAGGCTGCCGACACCGACAGGGCCTCCGCCATCTGCGACAGGGTCACGCCGCGTTTCTTGCGCAGCTCCCGGATCTTCGCGCCAAAGGGCGTCATGGCGTCCCCCATCTCCCCGCCCTGCGGATCCTTACGTAGAGCGCGCCGTCGCCACCATGCGTCGCATGGGCCTGCTCATAGCCGACAACAAGCGCGCGAAACTCGGGAAAGGACAGCCATTGCGGCACGACACGCCGCAGGATGCCGCGCCCCTCGGCCGCGGGACTGCCGCCTGCCCCGCCCTTGCCGGTGATGACAAGCACCAGCGTCGCGCCCTGCGACTGCGCGCGCGTCAGAAATCCGCGCAGGCGCACATGTGCCTCCGCCTGGGTCAGTCCATGCAGGTCGATCCGCGCGTCGATGGCGCGGATGCCGCGCGCCACCTTGCGGCGCTGGCGCGGCTCCAGGGGGGAAAGCGGCGGCGCAGAGGGCTTTCGCAAAGCGGTGACGGTGGGGGGAGGCACGGCCAGAGCCGCGGCGGGGCGCTCCTTGCCGGCATCCGGTGCCCCGCCCGGTTCGGAAACAGCCTCACCTTCAGCAGGCGCCCGGCGCGGCCGGACGAGCGGTTCGACATCCGCCGTCACCTGCGCCCAAAGGCGGCGTTCGTCGGGAGAGGGCTGGCGCCCCTTGCGCCGGCCGCTGCTCATCGCGGCGCCCCCGTGCCGGCATCGCGCGGCACCAGGACCACCATGTCGGCCCGGTGCTGGACGCCGCCGGCCAGCGCCCCGGCCTGCGGGCCCGAGCCGAAGAAGATGTCGCCGCGCGCCGCGCCGACGATCGCCGAGCCGGTGTCCTCGGCAACCATCAGCCGGTGAAACGGTGTCGAGGGCCCATCTGCCCCGGCCGGCAGTTCGGCACTGACGAAGACGGGCGTTCCGTAGGCATGAAAGGCCGCGTCGACGGCAAGGCTGCGGCCGGCGACGAGCGGCAGGCCGGCGGCGCCGACAGGCCCGTCACCGGGACCTGTCTCGCTGACCTCGCGAAAAAAGATGTAGGAGCGGTTTCGCCGCAGGACGGCGTCGATCTCTTCCGGATTGCCGGCAAGCCAGCCGCGCAACACATCCATGGTGACGGTGCCGGATTCGGCGAGACCGCGTTCGATCATCACCCGGCCGATGGCCGAATAAGGATGGCCGGTCTTGCCCGCATAGCCGACCCGCATGACGCCGCCCTCCTTCAGGCGGATGCTGGCCGAGCCCTGTACGTGAACGTAGAACGCATCGACCGGATCGGCGAGCCAGACGAGCTCGAGCCCGCGGCCGGACAGCGCACCGTCCATGATCTCGCCCCTGTCCGGCGGCAGGACGAGAGCTCCGTCCGGGCTTCGCATGGCAAAGGGCGCGTCGGAGGGCAGGTGCGCGGGGCGGTTGGTCTCGTCGAGCGCGACCAGGTTTTCCGGCCGGCGCAGCAACGGCGTGGCGTAGAGCGCATCGCGGCGCAGGGCACCGGGATATTCCGGCTCGAAATAGCCGGTGACGAAGCCGTCGGCGAGGACGCGGCGCGGCTCGAACATCGTCTCGAAGAAACGGCGCGCGGCTTCGCCCGACCCGTCCGCCATGGCACGCACACCCGCCTGGCACGTGCGCCGGAGCGCAGCCAAGGAGATGCCGAGCCGGCCAGCCGGCCTGCCCCCCCGTGAGGCTGCCTCATCCCCGCAATGGCGCAGGAACGCGGCGAGCGCGGCGCGATGATCGTCCTGCGCCCAGCCGGGAAGATCGGAAAAGCTCAGCGGTGGCGACAGCATGGCGTTCCCCGCCGAAGCGAAAGCCCAGCCGGGAAGGCTTGCCGCGAGCACCGCGACAAGGACCGCTCGGCGCAGGCCACCCAAGTCACTCGACCGATTCGGTCGCGACCAGTCGCCAGTTGGGATCGCGCGAGGTGGTGTCGCGCGCGAAGGTCCAGATGTCGGTGACGTCGCTGACCGCATTGGGATCGCCATCGACAATGGCGCCGTCACGGTCGCGGGTCGCGGAGATCAGCTCGGACCGGAACCTGACGGTCACCTGGGCCGTCGAGCCTTTCAGCGCCGCCTCGACGATGTCCGCCTTGTCGATGCCGACGAAGGTGGACTCGATGGTCTCGCCGCGCGACTCCCGGTCGGAAATGGCCGCGACGAAGCCTTCGTAGACATCCTTGGACAACAGGTTCTTGAGCGTCTTGCGATCGCCGGCGGCAAACGCGCTGACAATCATCTCATAGGCACCGCGCGCACCCTGCAGGAAGCCCTGCGGGTCGAAGGAGCGGTCCACGGAGAGGATCTGGCGCAAGGCGTCGTTGAGGGCGCTTCCCTCCGGGGCGACCTTGTCGAGCGTCGCGGAACTGGTCGCCGGCGCGGGCCCTGGCTGCGGCGTCCCCTGTCCGGGCAGCGGGATCACATTGTCATCGCCGGGCGTCGCCGGACCGGCGCCATTCTCGCGTTCCTGCGAGGAGTACGGATCGAACGGCGGCCGCTCGTGCCCGGTGCGCCGCCCGAGGACGCTGCGCAGGCGCAGGAAGATCACGACCGCCAGGACCAGGAAGATGATTGTGATGACGTCGTCGAACATATGACTCGTTTCGCATCCGGCCGGTTAAGTAGAGGGCAGCCCGCTCGGACCGCAGGCGACACCGTGCCACGGCGCGGCTGGCCGATCCCGCTCCACAGCGCTGCCACGGAACTGCCCATGGTAGCTTTATGTAAGCCCTCTTGAACCAACATCCAGCCTTGAGCACAAGTGTCCGGCGCGGTTTTCGACCTCCGATCACACATATTGCTCGCATTCGGGTCAATTGTTTCCTACCTGAAGGGTCGCAACCGCACGGTTTCCGGCTCCGCGATGGCCGGGCCGGCGCGACATGTCAATCGCCAGACCCGGTTCCGAACACACGCCATGCCCCTAGGACTGATCCTCCTCCTCGCCCTGATCGGCCTGCCGCTGATCGAGATCGCCGTCTTCGTCGAGGTCGGCTCCGAAATCGGCGCCGTGCCGACGATCCTGCTGACGGTGCTGACGGCGCTCGCCGGCACCGTGATGCTGCGGATGCAGGGCCTGTCGCTGCTGACCCGCATGCGCGCCGAGATGGACCGCGGCGAGGTGCCCGGCGAGGACATCGTCCAGGGCGCGCTGATCGTCGTCGCGAGCTTCCTGCTGCTGGTTCCCGGTTTCGTCACCGACGCTGTCGGCATCGCGCTTTTCATCCCGCCGCTGCGCGCCGTGATCGCCCGGGCCGTGGTGCGCAACGCGCGTGTTACCGTTGTCCGTCCCGGCGGGCCTGGACCGCGGCGCGGCGATGGCGTCGTCGACCTGGACCCGGATGCCTGGTCCGACGTCGCACCTGGCGAGCGCGGCGGCAATGGCGAGACGCCATGGAGGGGTGGCCGCCGCCTGACGGACGGACGAGACCCGCGCGACCCCTCCGACGAGCCGCCTCGCTAGGACGCGGCCCGGCGGCCGGCCAGGCGGGGTCTCCTTCTACACATTCGCGTGTTCGGACAGCCGGTTAACGCCGACTACACCCTCTGGCTGCATACTGCCGCCTTCCGGATGCAGGAAGGGAGCGCGGAAGATGAGCATGGCTGGTGCCACGGACACGGATGACCGGCGGAGCATGACGGCCGACGGCACGGCAATACCGCGGCCGGGGCGGGTCGACTGGGTCGACGCGGCCAAGGGCCTTTGCATCATCTTCGTCGTCATGATGCATTCCACGCTCGGCGTGCAGAACGCAGCCGGTGAAGAGGGATGGCTCGGCCTTGTGGTCGAATTCGCCCGGCCGTTCCGCATGCCCGACTTCTTCATGATCTCCGGCCTCTTCCTGGCGCTGGTGATCGACCGGCCATGGCGGACCTATCTCGACCGCAAGCTGGTGCATTTTGCCTACTTTTATGTGCTCTGGCTGACCATCCAGTTCGCCGTCAAGGCACCGTCGATGGCCGGTGAAGTCGGCTGGACCGGCGTTGCCGGCCAGTATCTGCTTGCCTATGTGCAGCCGTTCGGCACGCTCTGGTTCATCTACATGCTGCCGGTGATGTTCGTGATCACCAAGCTCCTGCATGATCGCGGCGTGCCGTGGCAGGTCGTGCTTGCCGGTGCTGCGCTGCTGCAGATCGCGCCGATCTCGACCGGGTCGGTGCTGATCGACGAATTCTGCTCGCGCTACGTCTATTTCCACGCCGGCTATGTGTTCGCAACGCGCGCTTTCGCCATCGCCGCCTGGACACGGGCCCATGCGACGACCGGCATTCTCGGCCTCATCACTTGGGGCGTCGTCAACGGCGTCCTGGTGTTTTCCGGATTTGCCGACCTGCCGGTTGTCAGTCTCTTGCTCGGCACGGCCGGCGCGCTCGCCGTCATCATCGTGTCCGCGCTGCTGACCCGCGCCGGACTTGCCGGGTGGCTTGCCTATTGCGGGGTCAACTCCATCGTCATCTACCTGGCCTTTTTCTTCCCGATGGCGGCAACCCGCATCATCCTGTTGAAGACCGGGGTGATCGGCGACATCGGCACGATCTCGGCAATCGTCACCGCGGCCGGCGTCCTTGCCCCGCTGGTGCTGCTCTGGCTGATCGCGCGCTTCGATATCGGCTGGTTCCTGTTCCGCCGGCCCGCCTGGGCACGGCTGGAAGCAGGGCCACCGCGCCGACCGCTGCCGCAGGCGGCGGAGTAGGCGGGAAACCAAGTCTCGTACCCCGGCATCGCCAAACATCTACAGATAGAGAGGTGGATGAAATTCTGCTTTAAAGTGACCGGCATGGTTTAAAGCGAACAGGGGCTTCGCTATAATCTCTGGAAACGATTTAAAGTGGGCTTTAACATGGATTTGAGCACGTTCAGCGATCAGGCACCCGGCCATTTCGTCGCCACGTTTGATGGTGCCAAAGCCTATGTCCCTGCTCCCTTGCCACCCGAGCTCGACCTCTCAGACATAACGGCGCCGCTTACAAACGCGGCGGCGGCCCTAGGCGAGCTCAAGGGGGCATGCAGGCGTCTACAGAATCCCGATGTCGTCGTTCGTCCGCTCCAACGCCGCGAAGCGGTGACCTCCTCGGCCATGGAAGGCACCTTCACCTCGGACGACGAGCTTCTTCTGGCCGAAGCAGGACAGGAGGCGCACGGCAACGACTCCACCCGCGAAGTATATAACTATATTCGTGCCCTCAACGCCTCCCTTGACCTGATGCGAGAGCTTCCGCTCAGCCAAAGGGTCCTCAAGACGGCGCATGCAACACTGTTGAGCGGACTGTCGCCGCACCGGGGGTCAAAAAAGCGCCCCGGCGAGTACAAGGCCGATCAAAACTGGATCGGCAATGGCGGGCTATTGATCTCCCAAGCACGCTTCGTGCCGCCTCCACCGCAAGAAACACAAGTCTGCATGAATGCCCTGGAAGCCTATATCAACCGACCCACCGTTGACTTGCCGATCCTGGACCTGGCCCTGACGCACTACCAAATCGAGACAATCCATCCGTTCTCTGACGGAAACGGCCGTGTCGGCCGGATGCTGATCTGCCTTCAGTCTGTCTACTATAACATCCTCGAAATGCCCGTTCTTTACATGAGTTCGGCGCTCGAAGGTGAGAAGGACGATTACATCCGCCTGATGTACAACGTCTCCGCCAATGCAGAATGGAATCCTTGGATCGCGTTCTTCATGGACAAGCTGTCCCAGTCATGCCGCTCAACGATCGAGACCATCGACGGCATCATAGCTTTGCAGGAGGACTATCGCACCCGGGCAGCCGCTTCCATGCGCAGCTCGAACATTGTCACGCTGGTCGACAAGATCTTCGGGAATTACGTCACGACGGTACCCGAAACCGCAACTGCCTTGGGCGTGTCCTATCCCGCGGCCCGGAACATGATCGACAAGCTTGTCGAGATCGGGCTCTTGCGAGAGCTGCCAGGTCAGTATCCAAAGGTGTTTTACGCGCCCGAGATCCTCAGGATCTCGTCCAGCAACGCCTGAGACGCCGCGTGTCGCTAGCAGCCAAATAAGCCAGGCCGGGCAGGCGGCGGAAAATAAGCGGGGCAGGGTGCGACAAGCAGGCTTTTCTCGCGCGCGCATCGCGGGCATGATCCGCGCCATGTCGACGAACAGCCCTTCCAGCCGCCTCACCGCCGACGACCATCTCATCCTGGTCGACGGTTCCACCTTCATCTTCCGCGCCTATCACGCGCTGCCGCCGCTCACCCGCAAGTCGGACGGGCTGCCGGTCGGCGCCGTGTCGGGCTTCTGCAACATGCTGTGGAAGCTGCTGCAGGAAGGGTTGACGCCGGAAAAGGGCGACGAACCGACCCACATGGCGGTGATCTTCGACCATTCGGCGAAGACATTCCGAAACGAGATCTACCCCGAATACAAGGCCCAGCGCCCGGCGCCGCCGGAAGACCTGATCCCGCAGTTCGGCCTGATCCGCGAGGCAACGCGGGCCTTTTGCGTGCATTGCATCGAGCAGGAAGGCTTCGAGGCCGACGACCTGATCGCCACCTATGCCCGATCGGCCGCGGCGAGCGGCGCGCGGGTGACCATCGTGTCCGGCGACAAGGACCTGATGCAGCTCATCGGGCCGCGCGTGGGCATGATCGACACGATGAAGAACAAGGTCTTCGGCGTGGACGAGGTCCACGAGAAGTTCGGCGTCGGTCCCGACAAGGTGATCGAGGTGCAGTCGCTGGCCGGCGACAGTGTCGACAACGTGCCGGGCATTCCGGGCATCGGGCTGAAGACCGCGGCTCTCCTGATCAACGAATTCGGCGACCTGGAGGCGCTGCTCGCCAAGGCCGACACAATCAAGCAGACCAAGCGCCGGGAAAACCTCATCGCCTTCGCCGACCAGGCGCGCATCTCCAGGAAGCTGGTGACGCTGAAGGACGACGTGCCGGTCGAACTGCCGGCCGAGGCGCTCGCCGTCACCGAACTGGACGGATCGCGGACGCTTGCCTTCCTCAAGGCGATGGAATTCACAACGCTGACCCGGCGCATCGCGGAGACGACCGGAACCGATGCCGACACCGTCGAGCCGGCGGCACTCACCATACGCGGATGGCACGAGCCCGACGGCAAGGGCCGGATGATGGCGGGCGCGCCGACGGCAGGTGGTGCGGCAACCGTTGCAGGCGGCGCCACAACGACCCCGACCGCGTCTCCCGCGACGACGGCGACGCCGGCGGGCAGCGGCGGGTGGACGGCGGAGACCGTTGCAGCGGCGGCGGCGGCGGCCGCAACCGCCGTGCCGATCGATGCCTCGACCTACGAGACCGTGCGCGACATCGACCGGCTGAAGGCATGGGTGGCCGAGGCGCGGGAAGCCGGCCACGTGGCAGTCGACACGGAAACGACCTCGCTCGACGCGATGCAGGCCGAACTGGTCGGCGTGTCGCTGGCGACGCGGCCGGGCCATGCCTGCTACATCCCGCTTGCCCATGTGGACGGCGAGGGCGACCTGCTCGGCGGCGGCGGGCTGATCGAGGGGCAGATCCCGCGCAGCGAGGCGATGGCCATCCTGAAGCCGCTGCTGGAAGACCCCGGCGTCCTGAAGATCGCACAGAACCTCAAATACGACTGGCTGGTGCTGAAGCGGCACGACATCGAGGTCGCCCCGTTCGACGACACGATGCTGCTGTCCTACACGCTCGATGCCGGCAAGGGCGGCAACGGCATGGACGCGCTTGCCGAGCGCTGGCTCGGCCACACGCCGATCCCCTTCAAGGAGGTGGCCGGTTCCGGCAAGTCGATGATCACCTTCGACAAGGTGCCGATCGACAAGGCCAGTGCCTACGCGGCGGAGGACGCCGATGTCACTCTGCGCCTGTGGCAGGTGCTGAAGCCACGGCTCGCGGCAGAGCGCAAGGCCACCGTCTACGAGCGGCTGGAACGGCCGATGGTGCCGGTGCTGGCGCGCATGGAAATGCGCGGCATCTCCATCGACCGGCAGATGCTGTCGCGGCTTTCGGGCGACTTCGCGCAGGGCATGGCGGCGCTGGAAAGCGAGATCCACGAACTGGCCGGCGAGAGCTTCAACATCGGTTCCCCGAAGCAGCTCGGCGACATCCTGTTCGGCAAGATGGGCCTGCCCGGCGGCAAGAAGACCAAGACCGGCGCCTGGTCGACCTCGGTCTCGGTGCTCGACGACCTCGCCGCCGAGGGCCACGACCTGCCGGCGCGGATCGTCGACTGGCGCCAGCTCGCCAAGCTGAAGTCCACCTATTCCGATGCGCTGCCCGGCTACGTGAACCCGGAAACGGGCCGCGTCCACACATCCTACGCGCTGGCGGCGACGACGACCGGACGGCTCTCCTCGTCCGAGCCGAACCTGCAGAACATTCCGGTGCGCACCGAAGCGGGGCGCAAGATCCGCAAGGCCTTCATCGCCGACAAGGGCCACAAGCTGGTTTCGGCCGACTACAGCCAGATCGAACTCAGGGTGCTTGCCCACATGGCCGATATCGGCCAGTTGAAACAGGCCTTCGCCGAGGGGCTCGACATTCACGCGATGACGGCGTCGGAGATGTTCGGCGTGCCGATCGAGGGCATGGACCCGATGGTGCGGCGGCGCGCCAAGGCGATCAACTTCGGCATCATCTACGGCATCTCGGCTTTTGGCCTGGCGGCCCAGCTGAGCATCCCGCGCGGCGAGGCGGCGGAGTATATCTCCACCTATTTCAAGCGCTTCCCGGGCATTCGCGACTACATGGAAGAGACCAAGAAATTCGTCCATGCCAACGGCTACGTGACGACGATCTTCGGCCGGCACGCCCACTATCCGGAGGTCAATACCTCCAACCCGAACCACCGCGCCTTCTATGAGCGGGCCGCGATCAATGCGCCGATCCAGGGATCTGCCGCCGACATCCTGCGCCGGGCGATGATCCGCATGGAGGACCGGCTCTCCGCCTCGAAGCTTGCCGCGCGCATGCTGCTGCAGGTGCATGACGAGCTGATCTTCGAGGTGCCGGAGGGCGAGATCGACGCGACGATCGCCCTTGTGCGCGAGGTGATGGAGGGCGCGGCGGAACCGGCGGTGAAACTCACCGTGCCGCTGCATGTGGACGCGCGCGCCGCCGACAACTGGGACGAGGCGCATTGAGGCATTGAAACGGAAGGCTGAGACCCGAGACTGCCTCGGCCTGTCGCGGTCTCAGTCGTCGTCCGCCGCCTCGAGCGAGACGAAGCGGGCTTCCACGGCGGCAAGGCCCGCCTCAAGCGCGGCGGCGGCCTCCCTGCCGATCTCCTCGCGCAGCGCCGCCTGGAAATCGCGCGCCATGGCGGCAAGTTCCGCATAGACCGCCGCGCCCGACGCCGTCAGCTCCAGATGCTCGATCCGCCTGTCGGCGCCATCCGCCCGGCGCGACAGCCAGCCGCGCTTTTCCAGCGCCGCCACCGCCCGGCTCACCTTGGTCTTGTGCATGGTCGAGCGCCGGCCGATCTCCGTCGCGGTCGTATGCCCGAGCTGGCCGAGAATGGCGAAGGTGCGCCATTCCGGCCTGCTGATGCCATAGGCCGCATGATAGCGCGCCGCGAAGCGGCGGCTGACGAGCTCCGAGGCACGCACCAGCCGGTAGGGCAGGAACTCCTCCAGCGGCAACGAAGCTTTCATCCTGGACCCCGGTCAGTGTCGGACTATCGCGAAGAATGACACGTTGATAGCTTCGGATAAAACAGTTACACATGCAACTATCAACTGTCTGGATCAGGAGGGATCGGACGTGACGCTTTCAAACACCCCGGCCTACATGCCGGGCTTCGGCAATGACTTCGAGACGGAGGCGCTGCCCGGCGCCCTGCCGCAAGGGCAGAATTCGCCGCAGCGCGCGCCCTACGGGCTCTATGCCGAGCAGCTGTCCGGCTCGCCCTTCACCGCGCCGCGCGGCACCAACGAGCGCTCCTGGCTCTACCGCATCCGCCCTTCGGTCAAGCATTCCGGCCGCTTCGCCGATCTTTCCCTGCCGCAGTGGAAGAGCGCGCCGAATATCGGCGACCACACGCTGCCGCTCGGGCAGCTGCGCTGGGACCCGGTGCCGGTACCGGCCGAGCCCACCAGCTTCCTTGCCGGCATGCGGACGATGACGACCGCCGGCGACGTGCACACCCAGACCGGCATGGCGACACATGTCTATGTCGCCAATGCCGACATGGCCGACGAGTATTTCTTCAACGCCGATGGCGAGTTGCTGATCGTGCCGCAGGACGGCGGCATCCGGGTCGCGACCGAACTCGGCGTGATGGATGTCGTGCCGAAGGAGATCTGCGTGATCCCGCGCGGCATGATCTTTCGCGTCGAGCTGCTGGACGGCACGGCGCGCGGATATGTCTGCGAGAATTACGGCGCCAAGTTCACGTTGCCGGATCGCGGCCCGATCGGCGCCAATTGCCTGGCCAATCCGCGCGACTTCAAGACGCCGGTCGCCGCCTTCGAGGACAGGGAAGGTCCGTGCCGCCTGATGGTCAAGTGGTGCGGCGGTTTCCATGAGACACAGCTCGAAGCCTCGCCGCTTGACGTGGTTGCCTGGCACGGCAATTACGCGCCCTACAAATACGACCTGATCACCTACTCGCCGGTTGGCGCGATCCTGTTCGATCATCCCGACCCGTCGATCTTCACGGTCCTGACGGCGCCCTCGGGCGAGGAGGGGACGGCCAATATCGACTTCGTCATCTTCCCCGAGCGCTGGATGGTGGCCGAGCATTCCTTCCGCCCGCCCTGGTATCACCGCAACATCATGTCGGAGTTCATGGGCCTGATCTATGGCCGCTACGACGCCAAGGAGGAGGGCTTCGTCCCCGGCGGCATGAGCCTGCACAACATGATGCTCCCGCACGGGCCCGACGCCACCGGTTTCGAGAAGGCCTCGACCAGCGAGCTGAAGCCGGAGAAACTGACCGGCACGATGGCCTTCATGTTCGAGACGCGCTTCCCGCAGCACCTGACCCGCTACGCTGCCGACCTCGATACCCTTCAGGACACTTACCTCGACTGCTGGTCGGAGCTGAAGAAGCGCTTCGATGGCACGATCGACGGCAACTGGGATTAGGTGCAATGAAACTCGCGACACTTCATGACGGCAGCCGCGACGGCAAGCTCGTCCTCGTCAACCGCGCGCTCACCCGCTGCACCGAGGCCGGTCACATCGCGCCGACCCTGCAGGCGGCGCTCGACGACTGGAACAACCTCCTGCCGAAGCTCGCCACGCTCGCCGAAAGCCTCGAACACGACGCGGTGCCGAGCCTTCGCTTCCATGAGCATGACGCGCTCTCGCCGCTGCCGCGCGCCTACCAGTGGGCGGACGGTTCGGCCTATGTCAATCACGTGGAACTGGTGCGAAAGGCGCGCGGCGCGGAGATGCCGGCAAGCTTCTGGACCGATCCGCTGATGTATCAGGGCGGCTCCGACAGCTTTCTCGCCCCGCGTGCGCCGATCCGCATGGCGGACGAAGCCTATGGCATCGACATGGAGGGCGAGATCGCGGTTGTCACCGGCGACGTGCCGATGGGCGCGACCCGCGAGGAAGCGGCGGCCGCGATCCGCCTCGTCATGCTGGTCAATGACGTCTCGCTGCGCGGCCTGATCCCGGCGGAGCTCGGCAAGGGCTTCGGCTTCTTCCAGTCCAAGCCCTCCTCGGCCTTCTCGCCGGTAACTGTGACGCCGGACGAGCTCGGAACCGCCTGGGACGGCGGCAAGCTCCACCTGCCGCTTCATGTCGACCTCAACGGCGCACCCTTCGGCCGCGCCAATGCCGGCATCGACATGACCTTCGACTTCCCGACGCTCATCGCCCATGCGGCGAAGACGCGGCCGCTTGGCGCCGGCACGATCGTCGGGTCGGGCACGGTCTCCAACAAACTCGACGGCGGGCCGGGCAAGCCGGTCACGGAGGGCGGCGTCGGCTATTCCTGCATCGCCGAGATCCGCATGATCGAGACGATCGAGACCGGTGCGGCGAAGACGCCGTTCATGCGCTTTGGCGACACGGTGCGCATCGAGATGCTCGACGCGGCCGGACACTCGATCTTCGGTGCCATCGAGCAGGCGGTCAAAAAGCATGATTAGGCGTCGCCTCGTCCCGATGCGCACCGCGTCACTTCTCGCCGCTGCCGTTCTGTCGGGAGCAACGCCCCTTGCCGCCGCTCCGGCCGACCCGGTGACGGAGGTGATGCAGGTGACCGAGGGCAACTGGGCCGATGACGGCACGCCCTATGAGGAGATCTTCACCGAAGAGCGGCTGCAACGCCTGTTCAGCGCCGACTTCATCGCCCGCTACCGCGCGGCGGCCGCCCTTCCCGGCCATGACGAGAACGCATCGCTGTTTGGCTATGACGTGATCGTCAATGCCCAGGACGGTTGCCCTCTGCAGGGACTGGCGATCAAGGCGGGACGCAGCGCCGCCGGACGCACGCTGGTGACGGCCCGCTTCGTCTCCACCGCCTGTTTCGGCGATGCGCCCGAATTCCGGCAGGTTTCGGAAGTCCGCTTCGAGGTGGTGGAAGAGAGCGGTCGCGATGTCATCGACGACATCCTCACCGGATCGGACGCGGATGGCTACGCGTCACTGAAGGCCGAGCTCGACACCATCGCCAACCAGTAGACGAGAGACCGCCGTACTCACAGGGCGAACGGGTGAACCGTTGCACACGAGCACGGCAAGACAGGAGTGACACCATGGCCAAGGCCTTCGCCTCGCAGGGCGACATGAGCGAAAAGAAGATCTCCTTCACCGAGGTCGGCAAGGACCTGTGGGCGTTCACCGCCGAGGGCGATCCGAACACCGGCGTCATCATCGGCGACGACAGCGTGATGATCGTCGAGGCACAGGCCACCCCGCGACTGGCCGGCAAGGTGATCGAGAAGGTGCGCGAGGTCACCGACAAGCCGATCAGCCATCTGGTGCTGACCCATTACCACGCGGTGCGCGTGCTGGGCGCCGCCGCCTACCGGGCGCCGACGATCATCATGAGCGACAAGGCGCGCTCGATGGTGGCGGAGCGCGGCGCGGAGGACCGGGAATCCGAATTCATGCGCTTCCCGCGCCTGTTTCAGGGCTTCGACAATGTCGCCGACATCCCCCCGCTGACCTGGCCGACCACCACCTTCACCGACAGGATGAGCGTCTTTCTCGGCAAGCGCCGGGTGGACCTGATGTTCCTCGGCCGGGCGCATACCGCCGGTGACATCGTCATCCACGTGCCGGACGAGAACGTCATGTTCACCGGCGACATCGTCGAATACCACTCCGCCTGCTATTGCGGCGACGGTCATTTCCGCGACTGGCCGGCAACGCTGGAGCGCATCCGCGGCTTCGACGTCGACGCCATCGCGCCGGGCCGGGGCGATGCGCTCATTGGCAAGGAAATGGTCAACGCGGCGCTCGATGCCACCGCCGATTTCGTTACCTCGACCTTCCGCCCGGTGGCGCAGGTGGCAACGCGCGGCGGCTCGCTGAAGGAAGCATGGGACGCGGCACGCGCTGCCTGCGATCCGAAGTTCTCCGAATACGCGATCTACGAGCACTGCCTGCCCTTCAACGTGGCGCGCGCCTATGACGAGGCGCAGGGCATCGACACGCCGCGCATCTGGACGGCACAGCGCGACAAGGACATGTGGGACGCGTTGCAGGGGTGAATTCCAGGCCGCCCGGGCGGGCGACAACTCCACGCCCGGCGGCCCCGCATTTCGGGAGGCCGCATGACAAAGATCTTCGAGACCCCGCTCTACCCTTACGTCCGCTCGGCCGACCAGGATGCCGACAGGCCGGCGCGCCATGGCGTCGTCGTGCTCGGCGCCGGACCGGTGGGGCTTGCCACGGCAATCGACCTGGCACAGCAGGGCGTTGCCGTCCTCGTGCTCGACGAGAATGACAAGGTGAGCTGGGGGTCCCGGGCGATCTGCTTTGCCAAGCGGCCGCTGGAGATCCTCGACCGGCTCGGTTGCGGCCAGAAGATGGTCGACAAGGGCGTCGTGTGGAACCTCGGCAAGGTCTTCTTCGACGAGCGCAAGGTCTACGACTTCAACCTGCTGCCCGAGGGCGGGCACAAGCGGCCGGCCTTCATCAACCTGCAGCAATATTATCTGGAGCAGTATCTGGTCGAGCGGGCGCTGGAGATCGGCCACGACACCGGGCTGCTGGAGCTGCGCGGCGGCAACAGGGTCAGCGCGGTGACGCCGCACGAAGGCGGCGTCGAGCTCACCGTGGAAACGCCCGACGGCCCCTACCGGATCGCAGCCGACTGGCTGATCGCCTGCGACGGCGCCGGCTCGCCGACCCGCAGCATGATGGGGCTCGACTTCCAGGGCCGGGTGTTCGAGGACAATTTCCTCATCGCCGACGTCGTCATGAAGGCGGACTTCCCGACCGAACGCTGGTTCTGGTTCGATCCCCCCTTCAACAAAGGTCAGTCGGCGCTGCTGCACCGGCAGCCGGATGACGTCTGGCGCATCGACCTGCAACTCGGCTGGGACATCGACCGGGAAGCGGAGAAGGACCCGGCGCGGGTGCGCGAGAAACTGAAGGCGATGCTGGGCGAGAAAGTCGAGTTCGAGCTCGAATGGGTGTCGATCTATACGTTCCAGTGCCGCCGCATGGAGAAGTTCCGCCACGGCCGGGTGATCTTCGCCGGCGATGCGGCACACCAGGTCTCCCCCTTCGGGGCGCGCGGTGCCAATTCCGGCTTCCAGGACACGGACAATCTTGCCTGGAAGCTGAAGCTTGTGGTCGACGGCAAGGCACCGGAAAGCCTGCTCGACAGCTATGACGAGGAGCGGGTCTTCGCCGCCGACGAGAACATCCTGAACTCGTCGCGCTCGACCGATTTCATCACGCCGAAGAGCCATGCCAGCCGGGTCTTTCGCGACGCGGTGCTGGAACTCGCCGAGCACCACGCCTTCGCCCGGCCGCTGGTCAATTCCGGTCGCCTGTCGCTGCCGGCGATCTATGACGGCTCGCCGCTCAATGGCCCGGACTGCGCGGCGATGCCGGCGCGCACCAGGCCCGGCGCCCCGGCAAGCGACGCGCCGGTCGCGAGC
The DNA here is from genome assembly GCF_965276915.1 of Stappia sp. GTDB lineage: Bacteria > Pseudomonadota > Alphaproteobacteria > Rhizobiales > Stappiaceae > Stappia. The sequence continues at coordinate 758,415 of NZ_OZ255709.1, read as the reverse complement.
GGCTGGCTGATCGACCGGCTGGGCAATCGCTTCCAGCTTGTCACCATCGACGCGGAGGCCCCGGACGGACTGGTGATCGACGGCATTGAGGTCGAGCGCGTCGCGCTCTCCGCCGCCGACGATCCGAGCGGCGCGCTTCGCGAACGCTATCTGGGCGAGGCGACGAGCGCGGTCTACCTGATGCGTCCCGACCAGCATGTGGCGGCGCGCTGGCCGGCTTACGATGCAGGCGCAGTGGCACAGGCGCTGCACCTCGCCACCGGTCGGTCGCGGGGCGAAGCAGAAGCATGAGGAGCAAACGATGACAGGACCCGCCGGCAACGGCTTGCGGCTTTCCCCCAATATCGCCGATCCGGACGGCTTCTATGCCGAGCTGATCGCGCTGCACGAGGGCCTCACGCGCGAGGACAGCGAGGCGCTGAACGCCCGGCTGGTGCTGGTGCTTGCCAACCATGTCGGTGATCGCGACGTCCTGCACGCCGCTTTTGCCGCCGCCCGCACAAGGGAGACCGCCGGCGGCTGACCTTCCGGTCCGCGCCGTGGCTGAGGGGCCTCGCGCGCGCGGACCGGCGCAGTTCGAACGCGGACGGGGCGTTCCGTTTCAACCACAAACGGGAGTGCCCGGAATGACTGCCCAACCGACGCTGAAGATCGACCGGATCCACCATGTCGCCTATCGCTGCAAGGACGCGAAAGAGACGGTGAACTGGTATGTCGACAACCTGAACATGGGATTCGTGCTGGCGATCGCCGAGGACAGCGTGCCCTCGACCCACGAGCCGGACCCCTATATGCACGTCTTCCTCGACGCGGGGGCAGGCAACGTGCTTGCCTTTTTCGAGCTGCCGACCAAGCCGGAGATGGGCAGGGACCCCAACACGCCGGTCTGGGTGCAGCACATTGCCTTCAAGGTGAAGGACCGCGACACGCTGGTCGCCTACAAGGAAAAGCTGGAGAAAAACGGCATCGAGGTGCTGGGCGTCACCGACCACTCGATCTTCCACTCCATTTATTTCTTCGATCCGAACGGCCATCGCGTCGAACTGGCCTGCCCTGACCCGGCCGAGGAGGAGATGCTGGAAAAGCTCGACGCGGTGAAATGGGACATGCTGGAGGAGTGGTCGAAGACCAAGCGCGCGCCCCGGCACGCGGCCTGGCTGCACGCGAAGGAACTCGGCAAGGCCTGAGGACCAGCCCGCAAAAAAAGAGAACGGCGCGGGATGCCCGCGCCGTTTTTTGTGTAGCAGCCCCTATCGACCAGGATTTCCGATCAGATATGGGCGAAGTCGCCCGGCCCGAGTTCCAGCACGTTCGGGATTGCGGCGAAGTCGAAGTCGGTGTCCAGCTGGCCGTCGAACGGGTCCGCGGGCTTGTCGCCAGCATCGGCATCGAAGAAGAACGGGTCATCGGGCTGATCCGCGCCATCCATGCCGGAATCCGCCATGTCGATGCCGTCGAAGACGAAAGCGTCATCCTCATCGAGTTCCGCCATCTTGACGACGGGCTCCTCGGCCGAGGTCGCCCGGCCTTCATTGAAGCCGTACTGGATGTAATGGATGGTGGCGCCGACCAGATTGTTGCTGAACGCAGGCAGCAAATCCGAGTTTGAAGCCGCGTTGATATAGGCCAGCGGATCGAACGTCGTTGTTCGGCCTTCACCAAATCCATGCATGACGTAATGCCCGGCACCAGCAGACGCGTTCGTGCCCAGGGCCGAAATCAGGTCACCATAGGAAGCGATGTAAGCGAGACCGTCAAAACTGATCGTGCGGCCTTCATTGAAGCCGTATTCAAGAAAGTGCGCGATACCGCCTTCTGCACTAGCTCCGATTCCTGAAATCAGATCAGTATAAGAAGCAATATACTCCAACGCGTTGAACGCATTGCCTGACCGGCCTTCTGCGGCGCCAATTTGGATAAAGTGAGTGGTCGCGCCGTCCAGATTTTGTCCAAATATCGCTCGCAGATCGTCATAGGCACCCAGATACAGGCGTGCGTCAAAACTGCTGGTACGCCCCTCCCCGAAACCGTGATTTATATAGTGACGAACTCCCTCCAATGCGTTTGCACCAAGTATAGATGCAAGATCACTGTTTGAAGCTATATATTCGAGTGCATTGAAAGTAATATGCCGGCCCTCGGCATAGCCACTTTCCACATAGTGCTGAGCACCTCCGCTGGAATTTGCGCCAAAGACACCAATAAGGTCACCATAAGACGCAATATACTCGAGTGCGTTAAAGGTGATCTGCCGGCCCTCGCCATAACCGGTGGTCACATAATGGGACGCAGCCGCGTTGGCGCTGGCGCCGACACTGCCGATGAGGTCCAGGTTCGAGGCAAGGTATCCCCACGCATCGAAGGTGATCTGCCGGCCTTCCGCGATGCCGTAGTTGGCGAAATGCAGGAACAGCTCATGCTGGTTCGTGCCAAGCCCGGTCAGCAGATCCACATGCGAGGCGGCATACATGAGGATCGACCAGTCCGAGGCCGAGACCGCCCCGGAGACCGTGCCGTCGTTGAACTGGACGTTCTCGATGTCGAACAAGACGTCGTTGCCCTGTGAGGTCGCAAAGACGACGGCCTCGGCAAAGCGGTAGGTCCCAGTGATCGACGATTGGGCGGCGTGAATGACGGCCCAATCCGAGCCACCATTGCCGTAGATCAGGTTGTGAGTGCTGTTGCCGTGGATCGTGTCATTGCCCGATCCGCCGATGGCGTTCTCGATGATCGTGCCGCGGGCGATCGACAGGTTGCCGATGAGGCCCCCGACATTGGAGATCGATTCCGGCCGCAAGTCGATCAGCTGGGCGGCCGTCTGGGTGCCGAAATCCAGCGTGTCGAAACCGCCATTGTCGTGGACCGTCAGCGCTATCGGATTGGTCGACGCCGACAGCAGCGTGTCGAGATAACCGCCGGCAGTGGAGTTCTCGCCATAGGTCGTGTTGCCGGTGCGTATCGTCGTGGGCGTGCCGTAGAGGTTCTGGATCGCGACGATGTCGGCGATCATCGGCGTCACGATATAGGCGCGGCTCGCGGTGATCGAGGTGTTCTCGGTCTGGTCAAAATAGGACATGACCGTGGCCTGCCACGAGTCGTTGGCGTAATGGGTGTCCAGGCCATAGGTCGCGGAACTGTTGTAGTTGCCGCCATGACCGAGGCCGAGCGCATGGCCGATTTCGTGGATGTAGGTCTGGAAGGAATAGCTGTCGATCGTCGTGCCGCTGTTGGCTAGCCACGACGTCGAGATATTGACGCGGGATTCGAGGATCGCATTGCCGCTGGTGGTCGAGCTGTTCGAGGCCCCCGATCCATTGTCGTCGAAGAGGATCTCGCCGCCGCTCGTGACGAAATTGAAGGTGATGCCGGTGACGTTGGCCCAGGCAAGCAGCGCATTGGTCGCCAGGAACTGGCCGTCGGCCGTCAACGCGGTGATATTGACATCGATCGCATTGTCGCCGCCCACATTGAAGGAGCGCTGCGAACGGCCGGTATCCGTCCAATAGCCATTCGTCAGGTATTGGGCAATCTGGTCGTTGTTGAAGGTCGAGAGAGGCGTGCGCGCCGTTGCCGTCAGCTGATAGGTGCCGGAACCGGTGTCGTTATACGAGCCCGCCGCGACATAGAACGTCGTCGTCTCGGCCACCTGCAGCCAGAGCGAGGAATTGTAGTTGCCGCCGGACGTATCGATGTCGTCATTGTAGGAAATATAGCTTCCGGAAGAATCATACAGCCGAAGATAGGGGTCGCCGAGAGACACACCGTTCATCGAAATCTGAACGGCGGTACCCCCGGTCACGGTGATCTGCACCCAGTCGCGATCCCCGGCAAAGCCCAGACTACCGGAAAACGTGTCGCCTGCGGACATCGAGTAGGATGTCGACGTGTTGGCCGGCGCATCGCCAGTCTCGGTGATTGCCGCCAGATCCCCCTCCGGCCCGCCCCCCGGTGCGGCACACTCGAAACCGTTGACTTCCTTGGCCACGTCCGGCCCGACCATCGCGCAAAGCTCGCACATAATCCCGCTCTCCCGTCAAATTCGCCAAGTCATCGCCAAGTCCGGCCGCATCCGTTCAAAGCGGCAATGGTGTCACCTTCACAAGCGTTTCAGCCAGATGCTCGGCATCGCTTTCCGTCACATCCCGGTCATTGACCGAGACCTCGATCTCCGGTCCCGCCTGCGGCGCGCCGCCATCCACTCGCCAGACAAGGCGCGCAACCAGGAAGGTCGGCTCGACCCGCAGCCATTCGATATCGACCGCAAGATACGCATCCGCTTCCGCTTCGTCACCCTTTGCAAGGGCGACGGCCCACCTGCGCTCCAGACCGGCCTTGAGCGCGCGGCATGCGGCGCCTCTCCAGTCTTCATTCCCGGCATTGCAGGAAACGACAATCGGTCGAGCCGAGCGTCCCGCCTGGGTCGTCCGCGATCCTGAAACTTCTGCCATTGTCCCCGATCCCGATCTCGATCCCGCGGCTACCAGTTTTCCGGCCGGCAAAGCCACTGCCAGCGAAGGCATCGCCAGTATTGCTGCAAAAGACAACAGGATCACTACCAGACTGCTCAGGATCACCGTCGGACTCGCTGCAATTTCCAATCGTCCCGCAACCGGGACTGCCGAAGCCAAATCTTCTTATATCAACAATCTCACCCTGCCGGACGGCCACAACAACCTCGTGACACTCCCGCTGCGAACCGCCTCCCGGATCCAGGCAAGCTAAGACAAACTGTCACTGGCAAGATCAACGTAACTGCCGGCACAGTCAAGGTTCGGCCTGAAAATCGCGCACCGGATGCCCCCCGGTCACCGCTTGACCGGCACGCCTACCCGCCTAGCTTTCAGGTGGAAGACGTCAACCGCCGGCGACCGATCGCCCCGGCAGGTCGAACAAGAGGATTACCGCCATGGGCCGTTCGCGCGTTCTTACCGGGCTTCTCGCCCTCTTCCTCCTTGCCGCCATCGGCCTTGAAGCCGGCGCCCATCACGGCTGGCGCTGGACGAGCGGCAAGAACATCGAACTGACCGGGATCATACGCGAGGCGCGGCTCGGCAATCCGCACGGGGTGCTGAAGGTCGATGCCGAGGGCGAGACGTGGACGGTGGAGGTCGGCCAGCCCTGGCGCAATACCCGCGCCGGGCTGAACGACGGCGACCTGGCGCCCGGCGTCGAGGCGGTCTTCATTGGCGAGCCGTCGGCCGATATCGGCGACCGGCTGATGAAAGCGGAGCGGATCGTCATCGGCGGGACGACCCACGACCTCTATCCCGGCCGCGACTGACGGCGCCGGACGGGCAGGGCGGGTGCGATGGAAACGCTGACGACATTCCTCGAGACCCTGCCCGTGGCGGAGTGGATGCGCGTCTCGCGCTGGGGCTACGCGCTGGCCAGCACGGCGCATGTCGCCGGCCTGGCGCTGCTGGTCGGCTCGATCCTGCCGCTCGACCTGCGTCTTCTGGGCATCTGGCGACAGGGCGTACCGCTGGCGCCGCTCATTCGGGTGCTGGTGCCCTGCGCGGCATCCGGCCTGGCGCTGGCACTGCCATCGGGCATTCTGCTGTTTCTTGCCGGACCGGCGGACTACGCGGCGACGCCGCTGTTTCTTGCCAAGATGGCGCTCGTCGCGCTCGGCATCGCATCGGCGCTGCTGACGCACGCATTGGCGGCAAGAGGCCGGCAACCCGATGCGGACATGGCAACGACGCTTGCAGGGCTTTCTCCCGGGCGGCTCAGGCTCGCCGGGGCGGTTTCGCTGGTTGCCTGGAGCAGCGCGCTCCTCTGCGGTCGCCTGCTGGCATTCACGGGAGAATGAGGGGCGAGCGGACTGCTCCGCCCGCCCCGGCACATCAGCGGATCGGCGGGGCGAACTGGATGCCGCCCTTCGACCAGAGCGCGTTAACGCCGCGCGGCAGTTGCATCGGGCTTCCGCTGCCCAGATTGCGTTCGAAGGATTCGCCGTAGTTGCCGACATGGCGGACAATGCGGGCGACCCAGTCATTGGTCAGGCCGAGGTTGTTGCCGAACTCGCCCTCGAGCCCGAGAAGCCGGCGGATCTCCGGATTGTCGGTGGAACCGGCGATCTCGTCGACATTGGCGCGCGTGAGGCCAAGCTCCTCCGCATTGACCATCGCGAAAACGGTCCAGCGGACGATGTCGAACCACACGTCATCGCCCTGGCGGACATAGGGGCCAAGCGGCTCCTTCGAGATGACGCCGGGCAGCAGCATGTGCGTGTCCGGCTCGGCCATCTTGAGACGATAGGAGACGAGCTGCGACATGTCCGTCGTCAGCGCGTCGCAACGCCCGCTTTCATAGGCCTTCACCGTGTCGTCGATGCTCTGGAAGGTGACGAGCTGGTAATCCATCCCGTTGACGCGGAAATAGTCGGCAAGGTTCAGCTCGTTGGTGGTGCCCTGCACGGTGCAGATCGAGGCGCCGTTCAGCTCCGCGATCGCCTCGACGCCGAGCGAACGGCGCACCTGGAAGCCCTGGCCGTCATAGTAGTTGACGGCGGTGAAATCGAGACCGATCCCGGCGTCCCGGCCGAGCGTCCAGGTGGTGGTGCGCGGCAGAACGTCAATCTCGCCGGTCTGCAGCGCCACGAGACGGTCCTTGCTCGACAGCGGCACGAAATCCGCCTTTTCCGGATCGTCGAAGATCGCCGCCGCGAGCGCCCGGCAGACGTCCACGTCGAGGCCGGTCCATTTGCCCTTGTCGTCGGCCATGCTGAAACCGGCGATGCCGGTGCTGGTGCCGCAGACCAGCCGTCCGCGTTCCTTGACGATGTCGAGTGTGCCCTTTGCCAGCGCCGCATTTCCAAGCAGCAGCGTTCCCGCCACCGCGACCGCCAGCCTGATGCCAGTCGATGCCATTCCATGTCCTCCGGTTGAGTGTTGTTTTCAGTTTCGCGAAAATGCGGCGCCATCGCCCGTGGAGAGGGAGCGCTAGAGGTTCATCACTTCGTAGCGGCCGTGGGCCGTCGGCTTCGGCGCCGGATCCTCGCTGATGATGACGATCTCCGCCGGCTCGGCACGGGGGGCGGGGTCGCCTTCACGCCAGATCCAGTAGTGGTTCTCCGGCAGCCCGTTGACGGCGACGACCTTGTGATTTCCCCGGGCATCGATGGCGTGAATGGTGACCCGGCCGACAAGACCGCCGACCAGCCGGCGCATGTCCTCGACCGCCTCGTAGACGGCCTCCCCGACGGAAAGTCCCATCTTCATGTAGAGCACGACGGCGCGCGAGGTGCCGGCACGAATGCTCATCTCGCCGACGCCGGTGCAGGCACAGGCACCATGGCGGCTGTCCGCATAGGACCCGGCTCCGATGATCGGGCTGTCGCCCAGCCGGCCGGGATATTTCCAGCCCCAGCCGGAGGTGCTCGTCGCCGCCGCGATGTCGCGGTTGCGGTCCTGACCGAGAAACACGGTGGTGTCGCGGCCAAGCTCAGGGTCGATCGCCTGGCGGCAGAGCTCGCGCATCGGAACATCCGGCCAGTCACGGCGGTCGGCCTCGCTCACCTCGGTCGCGAACCAGCGACGCCAGGCGTTTTCAGCGTGCGGCATCAGGAGTTCGCCGGCCTCGGCCCCGATCTCGGCGGCGAACCGGCGGGCGCCCTCGCCGACCAGCAACTCGTGCGGCAACTGCTCCATGACCTGGCGGGCAACGCTCACCGGGTGGAGAAAGCCGGTGAGGGCCCCAACGGCACCGGTCCGGAAGGTCGTGCCATCCATCACCGAGGCATCGAGCTCCACCGTTCCGAGAAGGTTCGGCCAGCCGCCGCGTCCGACCGTGCGCACGCTCTCGTCCGCCTCGACCAGGCGCAGGCCTGCCTCGAGCGCATCGAGCGCGGACCGGCCGTCGGCCAGCATCCCGGCAGACGCGGGAATGCCGCAGCCGCCCTCATTGTTGGACAGGACGATCATGCTTCAGGCGCTCTCACGTGTTTTTCTATTCTTTGCATATTGTATCCAATTATTCTGTTGGCAATCCAACCCGAGTTTCAACGGCTAGTCAACAGGATTTCCTTCCCGCGAGATGACGCCACGTCGTGCTTCGCCATTTTCAAACGATTATTGGATACAATATTTTCAGGCTGGAAAGGCTGCTATGATCGGCTTGAGACGAGCGGGCATCCCTTGCCCGACGAACACCGGACACGAGACACGATCTGCCGATGACATCCATCACCGCTTCCGAGACCGGCGCGGCCTTGCGCCGCAAGACAACAAGTGCCCAGATCGTCGACCTGCTGCGCGAACGCATTCTGGGCGGCGCCTTGCCCGAGGGGGTGCAGTTACGGCAGGAAAAGTTTGCGGCGGAACTGGGGGTCAGCCGCGTACCCGTGCGCGAGGCGCTGCACCAGTTGGAGGCCGAAGGGCTGGTGACCCTGGTGTCTCACAAGGGGGCCGTGGTCTCCGGCCTCTCCATCGACGACCTGGAGGAGACCTACGAGATCCGCGCACAGCTGGAGGCCTGGCTGCTCGAGCAATCGATGCCGCTTCTGGGCGAGCAGGACTATGCGCGGGCCGAAGCCCTCGTGGCCCGGATGGAGGGCGATCCCCGCGACGAAAGCTGGTCGGAGCTGAACTGGCGCTTCCACGCCGCGCTCTACGCGCCGGCGAACCGGCCGCGCACGCTGGAGCTTGTGCACAAGCTCTACCGCAATGCCTATCGGCACTTTCCCTTGCCGATCCGACTGACCGGCGGCCGCGAGCGGATGAACCGGGAACACCGGATGCTGGTCGACCTGTGCCGGAAGGGCGATGTCGACGGCGCCCGCGAGCACCTGACGACGCATATCCTGCTTGGCGCCCGCACGCTGATTTCCCGACTGAAGGCACTGCGCCAGAAAGAGGCGGCAAAAGACGGAAACTGATCGTCGGGATCGGCCGGGACGGCCCTCAGTTCGCGGCGCTCCGCCGGAAAGGAAACAGGGCCCGCAGGCGCGCGTCCCGCAGCCACAGCCCGCCCCACATGAACAGCCCGAGATAGAGGCTGAACAGAATGTGACTGAAGAGCGGGTTGTCGACGCGGATCTGGGTTGCCATGGCGCCACCCAGAAGCCCGGTCATCAGCACCGCGCCGAACAGGGCTGTCGCCGGCACAAGATAGAGAACCAGGCAGACGAGTTCGATCACGCCGATCATCAGGGCGTGGCGAACCGGCCAGCCCAGATCGCGCAGGGTGTCGCCGGCGACATCCATGCCGGCCAGCTTCGGCGTGATCGACGCGCCGGCCAGAAAGAGCGCGAAAAGCGCGGTCAGCACCCGGCCGCTCCAGAGCATCTGCGAGCCTGTCGTTTTCATCGGGACTTCGCCCCCTTCGTGTCTTCGGCAAGCTTGTCGGCGATGATCGACGTAGAATGTGATGCAGGGCCTTCGACGTCGGCATCCTGCGCCGGTTGCGGCCGTCCAAGTTGCCGGCCTTTCCATGCATCCGCCCCAACCGCCCCGAGAGGCTTGCGGGCAGGCAGGCGATAATTTATCTTTTCATCAAGATAAAGCAACCTGTCTTTTTGCCAGGATAAATGAGGGGCCCGATGCGCAACGATGACGAACCGGACAGGGTCGAGTTCCGTCGGCAGCAATGGACGAGGGAAATGCCAAACCTCGACACGCGCGGCATGGCCGTGCTCGGGCGGGCACGCACCATCACGCTCCGGGTTCGGCCGCAGATCGAGGCGGTCTTCGCCCGCCACGGCCTCGACACCGGCGAATTCGACGTTCTCTCCACCCTGTTGCGCTCCGGGCCGCCCTACCAGTTGCGCCCGACGGAGCTTTTCAATTCCCTGATGATCTCCTCGGGCGGACTGACCGCCCGCCTTGCCCGTCTGCAGAAAGCCGGATTGATCGAGCGTCCGGAAAGCACGTCCGACGGCCGCAGCCTGCCGGTGCGGCTCACCGCCGCGGGTCTCGCGCGGACACGGACGGCGGTGGAGGAGGACATGCGGCTGGAAGCGGAGCTCATCGCCGGCCTTTCGGACGCCGAGTTCACGACACTCGCGGCGCTCCTGCGCAAGCTGGCGAGAGCACTGGAGGAGGGGGAGGAAGACGGCAAGGAAGCACCCGGATCCGGGTCCTAGCGCCTCGCCGGCACGGCCCGCTCGGAGCGGTCGCGGATCACCTGCAGGACGGCGCCATGGACGTCCTTCAGGAAAACCCATCCCCGGAAACCGCCAGAGGCATTCTTCGATCTGGTCGACGAAGGCCTCGTGGCGGAATGCGACAGGTTCAAAGGGCGGGCCGACAGGGGCTGATGAAGATGCCGGGGCGGCCACCCGCCCGGCGTGGCGGACGATATCGCAGACGGAGGTGTCGCACGTCATCGGCGGCTCGCGGTGGTTGTGTTCTATCTCGTTGCAGATTATAGAGAATCTCCCACCTTCGCGCTTGTACTCCCGCCTTGCAATCTGGCATTGGCCCAGACGCCCCCGCCTGAACCTGCCCTCCCCCGAACCTGCCGGAGTCCCCGTGTCCACTTCCCCCCGTCCGCTTTTTCTCGCCCTTTCCACCCTGGCGCTCCTCTCCGCCACGGCTCTTTCGCCAGTTGGCCACCGGGCGCAGGCAGCGGGAACGAACGGCGCGGACGGGACCTCCATCGGCCTCAATGACACGCCATCGATCGCGTCCACGACCACCGGCCTGGACGGCACTGCCACCCTTGCCGGGCAGGCCGGCATCGCGGCGGGCGACAGTTTCGATGTGAATATCGGCGCTACCAACGTGACGATTACCATTCACGCGGGCGATACCCTCACCGACATCGCGAACAAGATCTCCGCCGTTGCCGGCGTGACGGCCAGCGCGACGACCACGGGCACGAACGACGTCCTGACGATCCGCACCGAGACCGTGAACGACGCCTTTCGCCTCCACAACAACAACAATGTTCCCCTCACCGCCATTGGCCTCGGCACCCTGGTTGCCGGCGGGCGCGGCATCGACCCGGTCACCACGCCGGGCGGCAATGGCGGAGACGGCGGGGAAAGCCGCCTTCTCAACCACCCTTTGGTTCCCGTCTATTTCAGCGGCAACGAGATCGGCGGCGATGGTGGCGATGGCGGCACCACCGCCTACAACCTCACGCCCACCGCTGGCGGAAACGGCGGCAATGGCGGCCATGCCGTCCATCTTCGCAACAACAGTTTAGCCCGGCTTTTCGTGGAAAGCGGTGCGACGCTGCAGGGCGGTGACGGCGGCGCGGGTGGCGCTGGCAGCGGCGGCGGGGCGAACGGCGCAAACGGGGCCGGCGGCACCGGCATCCGGCAGGACGCCATTGGCACAGGTGGTGCGTGGATCGTCGTCGAGGGCACCGTCGCCGGCGGGCTTTCCGGCGACGGCACGACCCGGGCGGAGGCGATCCATCTCGTCAATTCCGGGAACAGGCTGACCCTGACGAGCACCTCGTCGCTGATCGGCGACGTCACGCTCGGCACAAGCGACAACACGCTGGAGCTCAGCGGGACCGGGTCGGAAGACGCGAACTTCCGGGGCGTGCAGTTCCTTGAGGCCAATCCCGGCGCGACCTGGACGCTCTCCGGCAATATCGACCCGCTTGGCAGCGCCGTCACGGTCGGCACCAACACCAATTCGACGATCAACGTCACCGGCGTCCTCGACACGACGACCCTTGTCAAGAACGGCGAGGGCACGCTCTATCTCGGCAGCGCCCATTCCTTCACCGGCGGGATCACCGTCACCGGGGGCGTGCTTGCGGGGACGGGAGCAAGCCTTGACGGCGACATCGCCAACTCCGCAAGTGTCATCTTCCGCCAGACGACGGACGGCACCTATTCCGGCAACCTTTCCGGGACGGGGACCATGACCAAGGAAGGCGCCGGCACGCTCGAGCTCACCGGAGCCAACACCTATGGCGGCACCACCACCGTGTCCGGGGGCATCCTGCGCGCGGGCACCGCGAGCGCCTTCGCGCAGAACAGCGCCTATTCCCTCATCGGCGGAACGCTGGACCTCAACGATCACGACCTGACAGCCGCCTCGCTGACAGGGTCGGGCAACGTGGACCTGGGCTCAGCTACGCTGACCCTCGACACGCCGGGAACCGGCACGTTCGCAGGCGTCATCTCCGGAGGAGGGGCGCTGACCAAGACCGGCACGGGCACCGCCATCCTGACGGGAACCAACACCTATGCCGGCGGGACGACGGTCAGTGCCGGCGGGCTTCTCGTGAACGGCGCGATCGGGGATGTCACCGTCGCCGGCGGCGCGGTTCTGGGTGGCTCGGGCACGGTGGGCAACATCACGGCGAGCGGCACCGTCGCAACCGGCAACTCCATCGGCACGCTCAACGTTGCCGGCGACGCGTCCTTCCTTGCAGGCTCGACCTATCAGGTGGAAATCAACGCCGCCGGCCAGTCCGATCTTCTCGCGGTCTCGGGCGCGGTCACCATCGCGGCAAGCGGAACCACGCTCGATATTCTGGGCGCACCGGGAAGTTACCCCTTCCTGCAAAGCTACACCGCCCTGACGGCCGCCGGGGGGATCAACGGCACCTTCGAGACCGTCCGGGACGACCTTCCCGATCTCGACCTGCGCGCCAGCTACACCGGCAACGAACTCGTCCTCTCCTACAACCGCGCCGACCGGGACTTCTCCGCCAAGGAGATCTTCCCGTCCGGCACGGCCGCCGGCCTCAATGCCGCGCTCGGCTTCTCCGGCGCGCTGCGCCAGCGGGGCATGGCCGGCGCGCTCGGCGGCAGCGGCCAGGGGGCCGGGGCGCTCGGCGATCTCGCGCTCGGCTATGTTCCGCGTCGGCAGGCCGCTTCACCCGCCAGCCGTGTCATCCGCCCCGACCACGAGGCCACCTGGGCCATGTGGGGCATGGCGACCGGCAGCCTGACGCGGGTCGGTTCCTCCGGAACATCCGCTGGATGGAACACGAAACTCGCGGGCTTTACCGCCGGCTTCGAACGGGCCGTCGAGACGGACAATCTCAGCGGAACGCTGGGCTTCGCCGGCGGCTTCAGCGGTGGCAACCTGGAAAGCGGCACGGCCAGGGGCGACATGGCAGGCTGGTTCGCCGGCCTCTATGGCGGCCTGAGCGCAGGCGCGCTGTCGCTCTCCGCCTCCGCGGCCGGCGCCTGGCAGACCTATGACTACAGCCGCGCGACCGGCGCCGCCATCGCCACCAGCTCCACCGACGGCTACTCGCTCGCAGGATCGGCGGAAGCCTTCTACGACATGATGGCGGGCACCGCGCACCAGTCCTCGCTCCGCTTCGGCCCGTTCGCCTCGCTCGACGCCGCCCACACCTCGCAGGACGGCTTCATGGAAACCGGCGCCGGCGTGCTGAACCTGACGGTTCAGGGCACGGAAGCGAGCCAGGCTGTTTCCGGACTGGGCTTGCGGCTCGGCCTGAACCGGCCGGTCGGAACGGCGACCTTCTCGCTCGAGGGCAATCTCGGCTGGCAGCATCTCTTCGGCGACACACGCGTGGCGTCCGTATCGAGCATTGCCTTCGCCGGTGTCGATTTCGGTGCCGCCTCCGCCGAACAGGAGCGGGACCGGCTGTCGCTCGGGCTCGGCGCGGCGATGCGGCTGGACACCGGCCTGACGACCCACATCCGCTACCAGGGGCACGTCTCCGGGTCGGGGTCGGAACATTCGGCAAGCGCCGGTCTCACCTACCGCTTCTAGGATCAGGACTGAAGCCTTTCAGGAGCTTGCGACGCTTAACGCCCGTGCAAATTCGCCCGATCCGAAGGACGTTCGATCTGACGGCGATCTGCGGCGTCAAGACTCTCGACCGGGGCGCCAGCCCCGCTCCTCGAGCCTTTCCTGGCATCTCTTGTCATATCAAACGCCATTTTCGTCAATTTAACGGATCCGGGTCCTAGCGCCTCGCCAGCACGGCCCGCTCGGAGCGGTCGCGGATCACCTGCAGGACGGCGCCATGGAAATCCTTCAGGAAAACCCATCCCCAGAAATCGCAATAGGCATTCATCGGAGTGACGATGCGATACTGCGTGGCCAGCGTCAGCCGCGTGCGACCGCCGGGAAGCGGCTCCAGCAGATAGTTGCCGGTCGCCAGTTTCAGGTAGGAGCTGTCGACATCGATATGGGCATCGATTGCGGCCGGAATCGATTCAGGCCCGAAACGGAAATCCCAGGCCAGATAGCTGTTCTCCTCCCAGGCTGTCACGACTTCCTGAAATCGTACACCCTGCGTCCAGCGCAAGTGCCGCACGGCGCCTATGCCGCGCCCCTCCAGGCGGGCGTTCTCCGGGTGCGGGACGCCGACGATCCCGTGACTGAACGTGAAGGGGAGTTCGGACGCCTCCACATTCCTGATCTCGATCGTATTGCGCCACACCGTGTTCACCGGCGCGTCAATCTCGATCACAGTCCTGACCTCGCTCTGCTTTTCCGGGAAAACGAGAGCATGCTCGACGGGCAGGCCCAGCAGAGGCAGCACCATCACGAGACCCGTGGCCGACGGGCGCCGCAGCCGGCGCAGGACCCACAGGGTCGTGGCCGACCCGACGGCGGAACCGGCACCAAGCATCGGCGTGGCGACCACGATGCAGACCGCCCCCTCGCCCATGACCACGGCCGAGAGCACGAGCAGGATAGCGATCACAAACCAGCCATTGCGGATATGACGCCACTCGGTGGCCGTCGCGCGTGGATCGGCGAAAGCGGAAACCACGGCCGCGATACCCATCGGCAGCAGGAAAAGCCCGGTGACGAACGCTACCCCGCCCTCGACGGGTGCGCCCCATATGAGGAGATACAACAAGAGGCCGTAGACAATGGCCGGCAGCATCGAAATGCCAAAGCGGGTGCGAACCGCAACGGGCCCCAGGCCCTTGATGTCATCCGGCATCAGGAATGCCTCTCCCGCAAGGATTTCCAACGGCCCGGTTCCGCGGAGACGGGCTCGGTGCCGCTGGCGAAAGCCAGCCCGAAGAATCGCTTTTACAGAGCTGCGACCCGCGATTGCAAGGCGGGACACCGCCAGGCGGTTCCGGCCGCACGGGCAAGCGGAGCCGGATCATGCGGGAAACAGGGACGCCCCCTTTGCCTTACGCCGGCGCCAGCCGGAGCGCCACAATTCCGGCAAGGACAAGAATCACGCCGACGACACGGAAGGGATTGAGGGTCTCGCCAAACAGCAGGACGCCGAAGAATACGGTTCCGGCCGCACCTATCCCGGTCCAGACGGCATAGGCCGTTCCCACCGGCAACGCCTCCAACGCGCGGCCGAGGAGATAAACGAAGAGACCCAGGAAGACGAGCGAGGCAAGGCTCCAGCCCGGCCGGGTGTAACCCTCGGCATATTTCATGGAAACCGCCCAGGCGACGTCAAGGAAACCGGCAACGACAAGCGCTGTCCAGGCTGTTGTCTGGTTCATCATGCGCACCTCATGCTGCAAGCGTGAGCATGTGGGCATCGTGCCGCGCCAGGAACGCCCGCAGGCGTGCCGGGTAATCCGCATCGACCGCATCGCGCACGCTTTGCCGCGCCGACAGCGCGACACGCCAGGCACGAACAGCCGGCGTCCGGTCGAACACCCCGGTATCCGTGATCCCGTCGAAAACGTCGAAGTAGCGGAAGATCGGCGCAAAGACGGCATCGACCAGGCCAAACGCTTCGCCGGCGAAATAGGGCCCCTGGCCAAGCGTTTCCTCAACCCGCGCGAACCGGCCGACGAGGGCTTTCCTCTTCGTCTCATACGCGGCCGCATCCGATGTGGTCTCAAGCGTCCACAGATCGGCAAGAATGGCGGAGCCGAAATCCATCCAGGCCCGGTGCCGGGCACGTTCCAGCGGGTCGGCCGGATGCAGTTTCACGCCGGCTCCGGTCTCCTCGATATACTCGCAGATGACGTTGCTCTCGAAGAGCACGGCCTCCGGTCCGTCCGGCCGGGGCACCCGCAGGAGCGGCACCTTGCCGAGCGGCGAAAGCGGAGCGAACCAGTCAGGCCTGTCATCGAGGTCGATCATCACCCTCTGGAACGGGATGCCCTTCTCAAGCAGGGCGATCGCGGCGCGCTGCACATAGGGGCAAAGAGGGTGGCTGACGAGCGTCAGCCCGGAAGAGGGCTGTTTCCCCCTCGCAAGACGGCCTGTCGCGACGCCGGCGGACAGGTCGGCAACGGGGCGGGGAGTGTCCGGGTGCGGCCCGGTCGAGTGACGAATTCTCATGTCGAGTGCCTTTCGGAAGCGGAAGGACGTGCATCCCGGCACGATACTTCCGGCTTCCGGGCAATAGAATTTGAGTTTTCGCCAATCGTGTTTGCATGACTGCAAACGCACATGCCGCTATCAATGCCAGATGGACAATTGGAACGACCTCCGTCTGGTGCTTGCAATCGCCCGGGCAAGAGGACTTGCCGGCGCGGCGCTCAGTCTGGGCATCGATCACTCCACGGTCTTTCGGCGCCTGAACGCACTGGAGGGCAGGTTCTGCGTGCGGCTGTTCGAGCGCCTCGCCGGCGGTTGCTACGAGCCGACACCGGCAGGCGCGCTGATGGTGACAACGGCAGAACGGATGGAAGACGAGGCGCTCGCCCTCGACCGGGCACTCACGGGCCGCGACCACCGGCTCACCGGACGCCTCCGCGTCACGTCCTCGGAGACGCTCGCCTACCGGACGCTGACACGGCATCTCGCCAAATTTCGCGATGAGCATCCGGGCATTACCGTCGAACTTGTCATCGAGAACCGCATATTATCGCTGTCGCGACGTGAAGCCGACATCGCCCTGAGGCCGGTGCGGCCGAAGGAAAGCGACCTGTGGGGCCGCAAGCTCTCGGATGTTGCCTGGACACTCTATGGCTCGCCAGCCTATCTCGCCTCCCAGGGAGGGCGTCTTTGCGGCCCTGCCGAGCTTGCCCGTCATTCCGTGATTGGCTGGGAGGAAACCGCAAGGGGCATTCTCGCCGCCGACTGGATCGGTGCGGGCGTGCCCGATGCGGCCGTCGTTTTCCGCACGAACAGCCTCATCAGCCAGCTTGTCGCGACGCGAGCGGGCATCGGCCTCGCCCTGCTGCCATGCTATCTCGGCGATGGCGATCCCGATCTTGTCCGCGCCCTGGAAACACCCTTGCCCGAAATGTCCGGGGAATTGTGGATTGTCACCCATGAGGACCTGAAGGGCACTGCCAGGGTGCGGGCGTTCTTCGATCTCGTCGGCAGCGGCCTCGCAGCGGAACGCGACAGGTTCGAAGGGCGGACCGGCGGGAACTGACGCGGGCGCCAGTGCCAGCCACTCGCGGCTGTAGTCGTCAACCACGGCCAGAACCCGGAAGCGAGGGCCGTCCGTGAACGCGTCCGACACAAAGTCCAAGCTCCATCGCTCGTTTGGTGAGCGGATGCGCCGCGCTTTCCACAGGCGCAAGGGCGATTCGGTGGCGAACATTTCCGTTCCGGGATCGGGGAACCGGACGCAGAGCGCGGCGGGCGTCAGACCGGAGCGCGCGCATCCGACTGAATCGCATGGTCCACCTCACGCCCTGGGAAACGCTCGTGCCAATCGCAGAATGCAGCCGCCGCGCGATTCAGTGCGGCCCCGCGCTCGGTGAGCGAATACACAACTTTGGCCGGAACGTCGTCATGAACCGTACGGTCGACAAGGCCGTGAGCCTCCAGTTCGCGCAGCGTCTGTGCGAGCATCTTTTCGCTGACCGCCGGTATCGACTGCCTTAACCGGCCGAACCGGCGCGGGGCCTTGCCGAGCTCGCACAGAACATCCGGCTTCCACTTGCCTGTCACCGCCTTAAGGGCGGCTGCGAGGCCGCATTCTTCGCTGCTGTCAGTCATCTTTCTCCCTTACCGGTCGGTAACCACTAACCTCTTGGTGCGTATTGTGGACGCCGCGGACTTCACCAAATCTCCACCGACCAATCGGGCGGCGCTCTGCGCCAACAACATGGAGTTTGGCAATGAAACCTTCAATCAGCATCATTGGCACGGGACGAATGGGATCGGCCCTGGCACGGACGTTGCTCCGCGCCGGGTATCCGACCACCGTCTTCAACCGGAGCCGCAGCAAAGCCGAAGCCCTTGCCGGCGACGGCGCGGTGGTGGCCCAGTCGATGGTGGAAGCGGTGTCCGTCTCGGACATCGTCATTGTCAATGTGAGCGTCTATGAAGCCACCGGCGAGCTTTTCAAAGCTGACGAAGCCGACCGGGCTCTTGCCGGCAAGACGGTGATCGAACTGACATCGGGAACGCCCGATGGCGCACGCACAAGCGCGACATGGTTTGGCGAGCAAGGCGCGCGTTTTCTCGACGGAGCGATCCTGGCCAGTCCGGACCTCATCGGAACGCCAACCGGAGCGATCCTCGTATCGGGGCCGCGCCAGACCTTCGAGACGGTGAAAGGCGTGCTGGATGTCCTCAGTGAGAACACGCAGCATGTGGGAGAAGATCCCGGGCTGGCCAACGCGCTCGACAGCGCCGTCCTGGCGTTGATGTGGGGTGCGCTGTTTGGAGCCTTGAACGCCGTTTCCGTCTGCCGGGCCGAAAATATCGCGCTTGCCGAACTTGGCCGTCAGTGGACTGTCACGACGCCGGTCGTTGGCGGCCTCGTCGCCGATCTTATCGCCAGGGCCGATGTCGGCCGATACAAGGCAGACGACGATACGCTCGCATCCGTGTCGCCACACTACGGGGCCTTCCGGCATCTGCTCGAGCTCATGGAAACCCGCAACATCGATAGAAGCATCGTCCTCGGCTACGATGCTATCTTCCAAAGAGCCATCTCGGCGGGTCACCTTCACGATGACTTCTCGTCGCTCTCGCAGTTCATGGAGGCGCCCGCCGGCTGAAATTTGTGGGAGGCAGCTCGAGGTTCTGCCGCCGTCTCAGGAGCATCCGCGGCGACTTTTACCAACCAGTTCCGGACGTGTCGCACGGTTTCAGGATCAACATTCGCCGCGAGTTCGCGTTCGAGCGCATGAATTTGCTTTCGCGCCAGATTGAGACGCCGGCGTCCTTCCTCGGTAATTTCAAGTTGCAGGATACGACCGTGTACCGCATGGGGGCGGCGGGTAATCGCGCCGGCCGTTTGCAGCTTGGCGACGATCGCATTCACCGTCTGCGGCGTCAGCAAGGCCACGCGCGGTTTCAGACAATGGCACCGGACGCTTATGAACGCTTGGCCGGCCTCGGGAAAGCCGTCGATGCCTCCGGTCTGGACAAGGAGTTGACCAAACCGGTGAAGGTGCGGGTCTCGCTGAGGAACGCATGTACGTTCTGCACTGCGCTCCATCAGGGGATGCCCGCTTGATCTGAACCTGGCTGCAGTTTCAGGAGCGTTCCCGCCATTGCTCAAAGTCCTGCATCTCAAAGACAGCGCGAAGCCGAGGCAAACGCCGAAGTAGGTCGCCGTTTCCCGCCAACCCCGATCACGGAAATTGCCGTGACAACGTGGCTGGTCTCATGCTGATACGCCCATAGGTGACGGCACCAGTCTTTGAATTTCATGAAAAATGATTGGCGCACCCGACAGGATTCGAACCTGTGACCTCTGCCTTCGGAGGGCGTCTAGACGGTTTTCGCCGCTGTTTCTATAATCCACTGAAGGATACTTTGGCGTTTGTTTCTTTCTCTTGAATTTAGAACCGCTAGGGCGCGTCCGAAGTAGAACTCAGCCGCTGAGCTGTCCGGAAAATCGGGGCCGGAGGGCTTCGCGCTAAACCGGAAGAAACTCGGGTTGCAGGTCACAGAGCCTGTCGCATCAGTTAATCTACTACACCAAGAGGGGCGTCGATTTATCCCGGATGTTCATTGCCGCAAACGGTTCCTCAGACGAACCTTCCGCCACCGTCTATGTGCAGAACCTCACAATTCATATAACCGTTCGTCAAAAGAAATACGATTGCATGGCCGACCTCTTCTGGTCGTCCGACTCGCCCGACCGGTATTGCGCTAGCTGCCTTACTTAGTACTTCTGCGCGACCTTCGGCCCCAAATGCGTCATACAGAGGCGTATCAACAAACCCTGGAGCAATCACGTTCACACGAAGCGGCTTTAGCTCAAGCGCCAAGGAGCGCGCCAGGGCCTCAATCCCGCGGCAAGCCATTGCCATAAGCGAGGTGCCATTTCCCATCGGACGGTCGGAGAACTGACCTCCCATCAACACAATCGAGCCTGTGTCCTGAATATGCTCCACAGCCGCCTTCACAGCATAAAGCGAACCTGCAACATGTTCGGTCAATTCGATTAGCAACTGTTCCGGATCGGTTTCGGCTAGCAAACCGGCATGAATCCCTCCAGCCGTCAGGACAAGATGGTCGAATTTGCCAATAGCGTGGATTGCTGATTCAATACTCGAGCGATCCGCAACGTCTGCGGCAAATGTTTGCGCTCCTCCCAGCTGCGCGGCGGCCGTCCGGAGCCTTTCTTCGGAGCGGCCGATAATTGTGACCTCAGCTCCTTCACATTTTGCGGCCTTTGCTGCGGCCAAACCAATCCCGGAACTGCCTCCTACAATCACCACACGCTTGCCTCTCAAAGGATAACTGGGTTGCGTAATCATTTGCCGTCCTATTCGCATGTGACAGAAGATGCGAACATCTGATCTATTCCAGCTCGTTATTGAAGCATCTAAAGAAACATATGCCTTATTCAAAAAGGGAATGAGATGGATGCGTTCAGGTCTATGCGGGTATTCACTCGCGTTATCGAATTGAGGAGTTTCTCCGCCGCCGCGCGAGATCTGAACATCGGTCAGCCCACGGTTAGCAAAATGATTGCATCGCTCGAAACCGATTTGGGCGTGAAGCTGCTAAACCGAACAACAAGTCGATTGACGCCGACTGACGAGGGGATGCGATTTTATACACGCAGCAAAGTCATACTTGAGGAGTATGGTGAAGCCGTAGAGGAGGCGCGAGAGCATACCTGTTCGGTTGCAGGGCTGCTGCGGGTTAATGTTCCTGTAGGTCTGGGCGAGCTTAGGCTTAATGCCCTTTTTATGGATTTTCTGGAAACCTACCCGGAGGTTCAAATCGAAGTCCTCTTCAACGATCGGATTGTCGATTTGGTTGAAGAGGGCGTGGATGTTGCCCTGCGTCTTGGTGACAGTTTGCCGCCGGATGCCGTGGCACGGAAGATTGCTGTTTCTCCTCGCGTACTCGTGGCTTCCCCTTCCTACCTAGGCCGCACCTCTTGTATTCGCGAGCCAGGTGACCTAGCAGAAAAAAGCTACATCAAGTTCCTTGGAGCTGGTTACGGAGATACTATCGAACTGACTAACGAAGACCGTCATGTTGCCGTGCGAACGAACGGCCGTTACAAAGTTGGTAATTCACTTGCGCTTCGCGAGAGTTTGCTTCGTGGGCTGGGTTTCGGTTCAGCCCCAGCCTGGCTCGTCCAGGACCTGGTAGATGACGGGTCGCTCAATCGGCTGCTTGCCGGATGGGACATGCATCATCAGGCAATTCACGTGATTTACTCTTCCCGCCGCTATCTTCCCGCGAGAACGAGAGCTCTGGTGCAGTTTCTGACGGAGCGCATCCGGAAACTCCCGGGATGTTCCGCATAAAAGTCATCGCCTATGCAATATTCAATCTTTTAGCGCAGCCGAAAATTCACTTAAGAACCCGCGTTCGACTGCTTCCGTGGTGCTTCCGCGAATTAGATTCAGGGTCACCGAGATCGGATTAACCATTGTTATGTAGTTGAATTTTCGGTAGAAATTTGGCGCACCCGACAGGATTCGAACCTGTGACCTCTGCCTTCGGAGGGCAGCGCTCTATCCAGCTGAGCTACGGGTGCCTGGGGCGAAAAACGCCGTGAGCGGCCGCGCGTTGCGGCACTTGGCGAACGGATAGCCGATCCGCTGCCGCGAGGCAATTGTTTTGTCCCGCCCGCGCCAGGCAGCGGTCCCGACAAGGCGCAGTGCACGCATCTTGTGGAACGGTGATGCCCGGCCTGCCGCCGCCACCGGCCGGGCCGGTCTTTCTCAGAGATCGAAGCCGAGGATCTTGCCGACGGTGAAGACATCCTTGTCGCCGCGCCCGCACAGGTTCATGACGATGACCTGGTCCTTGCCCATGGTCGGAGCAAGCTTCATCACATGGGCCAGCGCATGGGCCGGCTCAAGCGCCGGGATGATGCCCTCGACCCGGGTCAGCAGCTTGAAGGCCTCGAGCGCCTCGTCGTCGGTCGCCGGCACATAGGTGACGCGGCCTGTCTCCTTCAGCCAGGAATGCTCCGGACCGATGCCCGGATAGTCGAGGCCGGCCGAAATCGAGTGCCCCTCGAGGATCTGGCCGTCATCGTCCTGCAGCAGATAGGTGCGGTTGCCGTGCAGCACGCCCGGCTTGCCGGCGCTGAGCGACGCGCAATGCTCCTCGCCGTCCAGCCCGCGACCGCCCGCCTCGACGCCATAAATGGCGACCTGCGGATCGTCGAGGAAGGGATGGAACAGGCCGATGGCATTGGAGCCGCCGCCGACAGCGGCGACGAGCGCGTCCGGCAGGCGGCCTTCCGCCGCCATCACCTGCTCGCGGGTCTCCTTGCCGATCACCGCCTGGAAATCGCGCACCATCTCCGGATAGGGATGGGGGCCGGCAGCCGTGCCGATGAGATAGTAGGTGTCGTCGACATTGGTGACCCAGTCGCGCAGCGCCTCGTTCATCGCGTCCTTGAGCGTGCCGGCACCGGCCGTCACCGGCACGATCTCGGCGCCCAGAAGCTTCATGCGGAACACGTTGGGCTTCTGCCGCTCGACATCGGTCGCGCCCATGTAGACGACGCAGGGCAGGCCGAAGCGGGCGCAGACGGTGGCGGTCGCGACGCCGTGCTGGCCGGCGCCTGTTTCGGCGATGATGCGGGTCTTGCCCATGCGCTTGGCCAGCAGGATCTGGCCAAGGCAGTTGTTGATCTTGTGGCTGCCGGTGTGGTTGAGCTCGTCGCGCTTGAAATAGATCTTCGCGCCGCCCAGTTCCTCCGTCAGCCGCTCGGCGAAATAAAGCGGCGAGGGGCGGCCGGTATAGTGGGCGTTGAGATCGTCGATCTCGGCCTGGTAGGCGGGATCCGCCTTGGCGTCCTTGTAGGCCTGCTCCAGGTCGAGGATCAGCGGCATCAAGGTCTCGGCGACATAGCGGCCGCCGAAAATGCCGAAATGGCCGCGCTCGTCCGGACCGGAGCGGAAAGTGTTGTGCTGGATCGTCATGCGTTCCGTCCCTGTTGCGCGGCCGGGCCGCCCGTGGGCGCGCCGGCCTTGTTCCTATTGCGGCCTGCCGGCCTGATCCGCGATGCCGGCGCGCGCCGCCGCGACAAAGGCCCTGACAAGTTCCGCGTCCTTGACGCCCCGGGCGCTCTCGACGCCAGACGACACGTCGACGTCGCGGACACCGCCGATGCGGATCGCCTCGCCGACCGTCGCCGTGTCGAGCCCACCGGAAAGCATGAGCGGAACGCCAAGGTCAAGGCCCTTGAGGATCCGCCAGTCGAAGCTGACGCCGTTGCCGCCGGGAAGCTCGGCCCCTTTCG
The DNA here is from genome assembly GCF_965276915.1 of Stappia sp. GTDB lineage: Bacteria > Pseudomonadota > Alphaproteobacteria > Rhizobiales > Stappiaceae > Stappia. The sequence continues at coordinate 734,943 of NZ_OZ255709.1, read as the reverse complement.
GCGGCCTTGCATCGAAGAGCAGCCGGTCGACATGGGGCACATAGGGCGTTGCCGCCGCAAGGTCACCGGCGGATGTCACGCCCAGCGCCTTCATGATGCGGAGGCCGTGGCGCGCCTTCAACTCGGCGCAGCGCTCCGGGCTCTCGTGTCCGTGCAGCTGCAGCCAGTCCGGTCGCACGCCGGCGACAATGGCATCCACAAGTGCATCGTCCGCATCGACGGTGAGCACGACGATTTCCGCCTTGCCCCTTGCCCGCTCTGCAAGGCCGGCCGCCGTCTCCAGCGAAACGTTGCGCGGGCTCTTTGGAAAGAAGACGAGGCCGATCATGTCGGCCCCCGCTTCCAGCGCGGCGCGAAGCGTCTCTTCGGTCGACAGACCGCAGATCTTGACGAGGCCCCGCGCTTCCATGCCTTCCGCCCTTCTCACGTCACGTTGTAGGCGGCGATGGCCGCCATGTTGACGATGTCGCTGTCCTTGGCGCCGATGGGCAGGATCTGCACCGGCTTGTCGAGGCCGACGAGAAGGGGGCCGATCACCGTCGAGCCGCCGAGCTCCTGCAGCATCTTTGTCGAGATCGAGGCCGAGTGGAACGCCGGCATGACCAGCACGTTGGCCGGTCCCGTCAGGCGGCAGAAGGGATAGGCCGCCATCTTGTCCATGTTGAGCGCAACATCGGCGCCCATCTCGCCATCATACTCGAAATCGACGCGCCGCCGGTCGAGGATCTTCACCGCCTCGATGACCTTCTCCGAACGCTCGCCGCGCGGATGGCCAAAGGTGGAATAGGCGAGCATGGCGATCCGCGGCTCGTAGCCGAGGCGGCGGGCGACATGTGCCGCCTCCTCGGCTATGTCGGCGAGTTCCTCGGAGGTCGGCATGTCGATGACGGCCGTGTCGGCGACCAGCACGGTGCGGCCTCGGCACAGGGCCAGCGACACGCCGATGACCCGGTGGCCGGGCTTGGCGTCGACGACGCTGCGCACCGTATCGAGGGCGACCGAATAGTTGCGGGTGAGGCCGGTGACCATGGCGTCGGCATCGCCGCGCGCCACCATGATGGCGCCCCAGTAATTGCGGTCGTTGTTGACGAGCCGCTGGCAGTCGCGCAGCAGGTAGCCGCGCCGCTGCAGCCTTGCATAGAGATACTCGGCGTAGTCGGCATTGCGGGTGGAGAGCCTGGCATTGAGCACCGAGATGCCGCCGCGCTCCAGATCGACGCCGGCAGCAGCCGCGACCTCGCGCACCTCGTCCTCGCGGCCGATCAGGATCGCCTCGCCGAGCCCCTGCGCGACAAAGCTCGCCGCCGCGCGGATCACCGGCTCCTCCTCGCCTTCGGCGAAGACGACGCGCTTGGGCTGCTGGCGCACCTTGGAGAAGATCCGCTGCAATGTGCCGGCAACCGGATCGCGGCGGGCGGAGAGCTGGTGGCGATAGGCCTCCATGTCGACGATCGGCCGGCGGGCGACGCCTGTGTCCATCGCGGCCTGGGCAACCGCCGGGGGGATCGCCGAGATCAGGCGCGGATCGAAGGGCACCGGAATGATATACTCGGGGCCGAATTTCGGCCGGTTGCCGCGATAGGCGGCAGCGACCTCGTCGGGCACCTCCTCGCGGGCAAGCTCGGCAAGCGCCCAGGCGCAGGCGACCTTCATCTCGTCATTGATGGTGGTGGCCTGCACGTCGAGCGCACCGCGGAAGATGTAGGGGAAGCCGAGGACGTTGTTGACCTGGTTGGGATAGTCGGAGCGTCCCGTGGCGACGATGGCGTCGTCGCGCACCGCATGCGCCTCCTCGGGCGTGACCTCCGGATCCGGGTTGGCCATGGCGAAGATGATCGGGTTCGGCGCCATCACCCGCAGCATGTCCTCGGTCAGCGCGCCCTTGACGGACACGCCGAGGAAGACGTCGGCGCCCTTCATCGCTTCGTAGAGGCTGCGCGCGTCCGTCTCCACCGCATGGGCGGATTTCCACTGGTTCATGCCCTCGGTGCGGCCCTTGTAGATGACACCCTTGGTGTCGCACAGGAGCACGTTCTCGTGCGGCACGCCCATCGCCTTGATCAGCTCGATGCAGGCAATGCCGGCCGCGCCCGCACCATTGCAGACGATGCGTGTCGTCGCCAGCTCGCGCCCGGTCAGGTGCAGCGCGTTGATCAGGCCGGCGGCGGCGATGATCGCAGTGCCGTGCTGGTCGTCGTGGAAGACGGGAATGTCCATCAGTTCGCGCAGGCGCTGCTCGATGATGAAACAGTCCGGCGCCTTGATGTCCTCAAGGTTGATACCGCCAAAGGAAGGGCCGAGATAACGGACGGAATTGACGAAGGCGTCGACGTCCTCGGTATCGATCTCCAGGTCGATGGAATCGACGTCGGCGAAGCGCTTGAACAGCACCGCCTTGCCCTCCATCACCGGCTTGGCGGCAAGCGCGCCGAGATTGCCAAGGCCAAGGATCGCCGTGCCGTTGGTGATCACCGCGACGAGATTGCCGCGCGTCGTGTAGTCGAAGGCGCGAGAGGGGTCCTCGGCGATCGCCCGAACGGGAACCGCAACGCCCGGCGAATAGGCAAGCGACAGGTCGCGCTGGGTCGCCATCGGCTTGGTCGGCGTTATCTCCAGCTTGCCGGGCCGGCCCTGCTGGTGGAACTGCAGAGCCTCCTGATCGGTAAAGCTGACATTGCTCTTGCCCGATTTGTCCGTCGTCGGCATTCCACCCCTCCACATCGACCTTGCCGCCGGATCGGCGGACGCAGACCTTATCCCCGGAAAATACCCCGCTCAACCCGCACGAGGGGGCACATCCGGTGAAAGCTCCTATTCCTTCTGCTAAACCACCGGTGCTGCCTGCCAGGGGGAAGCGGTCCCGTCATTTTCGGGTTTTCCGCAAGGGCCGGCCGAACTAGGGTCCAGATTGCATGGCCGACGATATCCAGACCCAAGACACCAGCAGCGCGCCGAAGACGCCCGCGCCGGATCTCGCCGGCATGACGCCGATGATGGCGCAGTATATCGAGATCAAGACGGCCAATCCCGACTGCCTGCTGTTCTACCGCATGGGCGACTTCTACGAGCTGTTCTTCCAGGACGCGGAGGAGGCCTCGCGGGCGCTGGGCATCACGCTGACCAAGCGCGGCAAGCATCTGGGCGAGGACATTCCCATGTGCGGCGTGCCGGTGCATGCCGCCGACGACTACCTGCAGAAGCTCATCTCGCTCGGCTTCCGCGTCGCGGTCTGCGAACAGACCGAGGACCCGGCCGAGGCCAAGAAGCGCGGCTCGAAGTCGGTGGTGCGGCGCGAGGTGGTGCGCCTCGTCACGCCGGGCACGCTGACCGAGGACCGGCTGCTCGAGGCGAGCCGCAACAACTATCTCCTGACGCTGGCGCGCGCCCGCACCGGCTCGCTCGACGGGGACACCGCCTACGGGCTTGCCTGGGTGGATATTTCCACCGGCGCCTTCCGGATCGCGACAAGCGACGCGCGCGGACTGTCCGGCGATCTCGCCCGCATCGACCCGCGCGAGGTGGTCGTCGCCGACACCCTGCTCGAGGACGCGGAGTTGCGCCGGATGATCGAGGAATCCGGCGCGGCGCTGTCGCCCGTGCCTCGCAGCCTCTTCGACAGCGCCACGGCCCCGGAGCGGCTTGCCCGCTACTACGGCGTCGCGACGCCGGAGGCATTCGGCAGCTTCTCCCGGCTCGAGCTGACGGCGGCGGCGGCGGCGGTTGCCTATGTCGAGCGCACGCAATATGGCGAGCGGCCGCCGCTCGACCCGCCCGCGGCGGAAGGCGCCAGCGCGCGCATGCTGATCGATCCGGCGACGCGCGCAAATCTCGAGCTGATGCGCACCCTGTCCGGCGAGCGCGCCGGTTCGCTGCTGTCCGTCATCGACCGCACGGTTTCGGGACCCGGCTCGCGCCTGCTTGCGGCACGGCTCGGCGGGCCGCTGACCGATATCGAGGCAATTCGCCAACGCCAGGACGCCGTCGAGCGGCTTGCCGGGGATACCTATCTGCGCGAGCGGCTGCGCGAGAAGCTGAAATCGGTGCCGGACATGGCCCGCGCCCTGTCGCGCATCGCCATGCAGCGCGGGGGACCGCGCGACCTCGTCGCGCTCGCCAGCGGACTTGCCGCGGCCGGCGAGATTGCGGCGCTGTTTTCCGGAGCGGAGGTGGAAGGCGCGGAACTCGGCGGGGCGCTGTCGGGAATCGCCGCCGCGCCGGCTGAGTTTGCCCGCGAGCTTGCCCTTGCCCTTGTCGACGAGCCGCCGCTGCTGGCCCGCGACGGCGGGTTTGTCGCCGAAGGCTATCTTGCCGATCTCGACGAGTTGCGCCGGCTGCGTGACGACAGCCGCAAGGTGATCGCGCAACTGCAGGGCGGGCTCATCGAGGAGCTCGCGATCCGGGCCCTGAAGATCAAGCACAACAACGTGCTCGGCTGGTTCATCGAAGTGCCGGCCACCCATGCCGACAAGCTGACCGCCGATCCGGCACGCTTCATCCACCGCCAGACCATGGCCGGCGCGATGCGCTTCACCACCACCGAACTGGCCGACCTTGAAAGCCGCATCGCCAATGCCGCCGGACGCTCGCTGGCGCTGGAGAGCGAGGTTTTCCAGCGCCTGTGCGCGGACGCTGTGACGGCCGGCGCGGCCATCAAGGGGGTCGCCGACGGACTTGCGGTGCTCGATGTCGCCGCCGGTCTTGCCCATCTGGCGGAGGAGGAGAACCATTGCCGGCCTCTCGTCGACGACAGCCTTTCATTCGCCATTGACGGCGGCCGCCATCCGGTGGTCGAGGCCGCCTTGAAACGGGAAGGCGGGGGTTTCGTCGCCAACGATGCCGATCTGGGTCCGGGCGAGGGGGACGAAGGCGGCCGGATCTGGCTGATCACCGGCCCCAATATGGCCGGCAAGTCGACCTTCCTGCGCCAGAACGCGCTGATCGCCATCCTTGCCCAGACCGGCGCCTTCGTGCCCGCTGTCTCCGCCCATATCGGCGTGGTCGACCGGCTGTTCTCGCGCGTGGGGGCGGCGGACGATCTTGCCCGGGGGCGGTCGACCTTCATGGTGGAGATGGTCGAGACGGCGGCGATCCTCAATCAGGCGGGACCGCGCTCGCTGGTGATCCTCGACGAGATCGGTCGAGGCACCTCGACCTTCGACGGGCTCTCCATCGCCTGGGCGGCCATCGAGCACCTGCACGAGGTCAACCGCTCGCGCGCGCTCTTCGCCACGCACTATCACGAGCTCACGGCGCTGTCGGCACGGCTCGACCGGCTCGCCAATGCCACTGTCAAGGTGAAGGAATGGCAAGGCGACGTCGTCTTCCTGCACGAGATCGTGGCCGGCGCCGCCGACCGCTCCTACGGCATCCAGGTGGCAAAGCTCGCCGGCCTGCCGGGCGCGGTGATCGAGCGGGCACGCGCGGTGCTGGCGCAACTGGAAGAACAGGACCGCAGGGCGCCGGGCGAACAGCTCATCGACGACCTGCCCCTGTTCGCGGCGCTGGCAGCACCGGCGCGCGTCGCAGCGGCGAAGACGCCCGATCCGGTTCTCGATGCGCTCGACGCACTCGACCCGGACGACCTGACGCCGCGCGCGGCGCTGGAGGCGCTCTATGCGCTCAAGCGGCAGCGCACGGGACACTGAACCGGCAGGAAACCGTCACAGGGGCGGTCACGGAACCGGCCTCAGAGATTTTCCAGAACGGGACCGGCCAGGCCCGCTTCCCAGCCGAGGATGGCACGCTTGCGGGTCAGGCCCCAATGGTAGCCGCAGAGCTTGCCGTTGCTGCCGAGCACCCGGTGGCAGGGCACCACGAAGGACACCGGATTGCGACCGACGGCGCGGCCGACGGCACGCGCTGCGCTCGGCTTGCCGAGGCGTTCGGCAATGGCCTTGTAGGTGGTGGCGCGGCCAAGCGGAATGCGCAGCAGCGTCTCCCAGACGCGGATCTCGAAATCGGTGCCGATCAGCACGACCCGCAGCGGCGTATCCTCTGTCCAGGCATCGGGACTGAAGATCCGCTCGGCCAGCGGCGCGGTGCGCGCAATGTCTTCCGCATAGGCTGCCCGCGGCCAGCGCTCCATCATGTCGTCAAGCGCGGCGCGCTCCTCGCCCGGATCGGCGAAAGCCAGACCGGCAAGGCCATGCTCGGTCGCCATTACCAGCGCCATGCCGAAAGGCGAGGGGTGGAACCCCCAGGAAATCACCGCTCCCTCGCCCTTGGCGCGGTAGATGCCCGGGGTCATCGCCTCGTGGGTGACGAAGAGATCATGCAACCGGGCCGGGCCGGACAGGCCCACCTCGTAGCTGGCATCCAGCACGGTCGCCGACTGGCGCAGCAATGCACGGGCGTGATCGAGCGTGATCGCCTGCAGGAACTGCTTGGGCGTGATCCCCGCCCAGCGCGAAAAGACCCGTTGCAGCTGGATCGGCTCCAGTCCGAGATCCCCGGCCAGCGCCTCCAGGCTTGGCTGGTCGCGCCAACCCTCGGTGATCGTCTGCAACGTGCGCCGCACGGTCTCGTAGTCACGGGCGGCCTCGCGCGGCGAAAGTTCGGCGCGTACGGCCATCGTCGGCGCGGCGATATCCTGCATCACGGTCATCGCGACGGTCTCCTCTTGCAAGCTGTGCGAACGCACCGAACGTGTCGGCCGAACCTGCCTTGAAACCTAGAGCCGGGTGGGGCGGCGTACCACCCGATTTGCGACATGGATCGCAGGCGCGCGACGGCAACCGTTGGTGCGCGCGCCGTCTTGCTTCGGCCAAAAACCCGGGCCACTCTGCCACACACAAGCACATCATCAGGCTGCACGCACGCGAGATGGATACCGACCACATGCAAGACCGCTCCCTGCCGGCCCGCCCGACACGAATTGCGGCCATCCGCGGGGCCGCCGCTTTTGCGAGCACCCTGACACTGGTCGCAACCGTCGCTGTACTGGCATTTTCCACGGGAAGAGCCAGCGCCGACGTCCGTATTGTTTCGCTGAAGAGCGACAATCCGGCGATCGCCATCACCTCGGCGACCAGCGGGGGCGTCGCGCTCAAATCCGTCGGCAAGTCGGACACGAGCCTTTTCGTGGAGGCCGGCGCGGCGGACAAGGACTTTGCCTGCCAGCAGACGCTGGCAATCACGCTGTCCAACGGCCGCTCGCTGTCGCGCGCCTACGACCTTTGCGCGGCGAATTACACGCTGACGGTGGAGACGGCGGCCGCAACCCGCCCGGCACCGCCGAAGGCCGCACCCGCGGAGACGGTCTCCTCTTCGTCCCCCGCCTCTCCCGCACAGGCGAAAAAGACGACCTCCGGCCGCATTGAGCGCAAACTGGTGATGATCCAGACCGATGACGACACCGCGATCCGCGAGGTTTTCATCGATGACAGGCCGGCACAGGTGCGCCGCCGCTCCCAGGCACGCGTCTTCGTCGAGGTCGAGGGCAACGCGAAGAATGACGGGCAGATCGACTGCCGCCGGCCGATGCGGCTCGTGCTCGCCGACGGGCGCATCCTGCAGGACACCGTCGATATTTGCGGGGACTGGAAGGTGACGATGAGCACCAAGGCCGCGGCCAAGCAACAGGCAAGCGGCGGCGGCGTGCGCCGGGCGGTGCCCTCCACCGCCGGCCCCGCAGCCCCGCCGCTTGCCGGCGGCGTCCGCCGGCCGACCACATCGGGCGGCGCGGAAGGATCGGACACATCCGGCAACCTGCGCGGCAGCCGCGACGAGACCGCCCGCACCGACCCGGCGATCCGGACAGGGGAAAGAACCGGCGAAGCGACGGAAGAGCAAACGGAGACGGCCGAAGAAGCCCGCAACCAGGCATCGGCGAACGGCAGTTCCTCCGCTCCGCATGACAGCCTCGCCCTGCCGCTTTTCGACAATCGCGAATGGTATGTTTCTTCGGACCAAGGCGGCAGTTTGAGCCTGATCTACGGCATTCGCGAAACCGACGATCGCGGCTTCCTGGCGACCTGCAGCAGAGGCTCCAACCAGATTGACACGACCCTCCTGCCAGGCGATCTGCGCCTTGCCGAAAATGCCCCCGTGGACGTCGCGCTTTCCGCCCGCGACATCACCCGCCGCTACACAGGGAGCGGATCATCGGCCAACAATGAAAGCGGCCAATCGATGCCGGTGGTGCGGCTCGCCGCCGACGATCCGATCTGGTCGGGCCTGGCGCGCGGCGAAGCGCTGACGGTGGCGCTTCAGGGAAGCTGGCGCTATCGGGTGTCGTTGTCCGGCAGCGCCGGCCCGGTGCGCGCCTTCCAGCAGGCCTGTGCCGCCCCCGCGCCCGCTGTCGCCGACAATCCCGACCTGACACGCGGGCTGCCGGTCGCCGGCGCGGATCCGCAGGGACCGACCTGCGCCGATGAAGGCTTCATCACCTCGGTTCCAAGCGACCTGCCGGCCACCATGATCTTCGAGAACCGCCGGCAGCGCCCGGTCGTCGTGCACTGGATCAATTTCGACGGAATGCGCGAAACCTACGCGAGGGTCCCGCCGGGAAGCCGGATGGTGCAGCAGACCCTGGCCGGCCACCCCTGGCTGGTTTCGACCCCTTCGGGACGCTGCCTTGGCATGTATCTGCCGCGCGGGCGCAGCCGCACGGTCACCATGGCGCCGGGACGGGGCGGTGACGCGCCGGTCGCCGGCGGGCCGATCGCGCCCCCGCCCCCCGCACCTTTCGTCCCGGGCGGCGACCTGGTCGAGCTGTCATACGACTGCGACAGCGGTGCCTACCTGTCCGTCACCATCGACAACGACCGGCAGGTGGCAATCGTGCGCGAGCAAGGCCTCTCGCCGGTAACGCTCGCGGACCGGTCCCGCGGCGGGGTCGATCTTTACTATGCCGATCGCGGATATGTGCTCAGCGGTTCGGGAAATCGCGTCAACTGGCAGCGCCCGGGCTCCGCGCCGCAATATTGCCGGGTCTTCTAGGGCAACGACGCAGGCGGGTCCGACCGTCAGTTCATTCGGCAGGGGCGCCGAGAGGCGGCCCGCCCGACTGCGCGAGCGCAAGCGCCGAACGCAGGGCCCCGGCAAAGCTGGTGCGGTCTTCCGGGTTCAGGAAGCTGCCGATCTCGATGGCCCGGTCGCGCGCCGTCAGCATGATGCGAGTGACCCCCTCGTCCTCTTCCTCGCGCAGATGCAGCCGGGCCCAGAACGGGTTGCAGGTGAAGGACTGCTCGCGGCCGGAGGCGAGCACCTTGCGGATGCGCACTTCGGTGCGCGATACCCGCACCTCCTCGAAGGCGCGCGCCGCCTTGTAGTTCCAGCGAAACGCCAGGAAGACCAGCAGCACATCAAGCCCGAGAAAGCCGAAGACCGGCCACGCGCCAAGCGACAGGAACAAAAGGCCCGTCGACAGGCAGATGCCGCAGACAAACAGCATCAGAACCCGAAAGCCGGCAGGCCCGAGCGAGCGGTAGGGGGTCAGAAGCGCGGCGAAGAACGGCGCGTTCCCGTCGTCGCGGCGGGCGTCGCCGGTCTCGAACGGCTCGGATTTCGGATTGCCGGGCATCATGAGCGAGGATTATAGAGGGGGAATGAGCGAGAACCAGCCGAAATCAGCCACCAGACGCAAGCCCGCCGCCGGCAGGACGACAACCGCCAAGGCCGCGAGCGTGCCGCGCCGGACAGCCCGGCCGCGCTACACCAGGGCCGAGTTCCACGCGATCTTCGCCCGCTTCCACGCCGCCAATCCCGAGCCGAAGGGCGAGCTCCACTATGTGAACCCGTACACGTTGCTGGTCGCGGTGGCGCTGTCGGCGCAAGCCACGGATGTGGGTGTCAACAAGGCGACGCGACCGCTGTTCGAGATTGCCGACACGCCGGAGAAGATGGTGGCGCTCGGCGAGGACAGGCTGCGCGACGCGATCAAGACGATCGGCCTCTACCGGAACAAGGCGAAAAACGTCATCGCCCTGTCGGAGATCCTGATCGACCGGTTCGGCAGCGAAGTGCCGCAGGAGCGCGAGGCGCTGGAAACCCTGCCCGGCGTCGGCCGCAAGACGGCCAATGTGGTGCTCAACATCGCCTTCGGCATGCCGACCATCGCCGTCGATACCCATCTCTTCCGCCTTGGCAACCGCATCGGCGTCGCGCCCGGCAAGACGCCACTGGAGGTGGAGAAGGCGCTGGAGAAGGTGGTCCCGCCGGAATTCCTGCTCCACGCCCATCACTGGCTGATCCTGCATGGCCGCTACATCTGCAAGGCACGCCGGCCCGAATGCGAGAAATGCCTGATCGCGGACCTGTGCAAGAGCCCGGAGAACACGCGGCGCGCGGACGCTGCCTGATTTTCAGGGGAACGGACAGGCCCCGGGAGGGAGGACGCTCGGGCGCAGATCGGCCGGGTGCATGGCCGGGACGGAGGTATCAGTCCTTGCGGCGGAGCCGGATCACCACGTCCACACGCACGATTTCCATGCCTTCAGGCGCTTCCGGCAGACGCGTCATCGAAACGCCCGAGCCGGGAACATCGATGACGCGGTTGTCGCCCTCGATAAAGAAATGGTGATGGTCGTCGGTGTTGGTGTCGAAATAGGTCTTCGTGCCCTCGACGGCGACCTCGCGCAGCAGACCCGCCTCGGTAAACTGGTGCAGCGTGTTGTACACGGTCGCCAGAGACACCGGCACATCCGCGGCCTCGGCCTCCTCGTGCAGAAGCTCGGCCGAGATATGGCGGTTCCCGCGCGAGTACAGCAGTTCGGCAAGCGCAACGCGCTGACGGGTCGGGCGCAAACCGGCCGTTCTCAGCATGTCCTGAACTTCGCGCTGTCGCTGCATCTCTCTCACGTTCGCCTGCTCACCTTGGCTTTTTGAAACTGTACCGCCAACTCAGAGATGGCGGCTCCCGTGCCACCGGTCAATCCCGGTCGCAAACTTCGGCGGCAACACGGCTGCCGGATCGCCTTCTTCGCAGTTTTCTGCCATGAACCGCGCCCTTCATGCAAGTCCTGCGGACCCATCGGGCAAATGTCGAAATACGACCCACTGCAGCGCACCACGAGTATTATGGCAGGAAAGCCTGCGACAAAACACGGTGGAGCGCGCGAATGCAGCGCGAAATCGCATGATTGCAACGACTTCTCGGGCTTTCGGAGCGGAAGGTGCTATGTTAGTAAGCGCGGCAGAACCAGACTCTGAACCGGACCACGGCCGCATGAAGCCATGGCCGGTAGACGGGGCATCTTGAAAAACCTGCGGGAATGGGAAGAACGTGCGGCAATCCAGCTACTCCTACGAAGAATTGCTCACCTGCGGACGCGGCGAGCTGTTTGGCCCCGGAAACGCGCAATTGCCGCTTCCTCCCATGCTCATGTTCGACCGGATCACCGAGATCTCGGATGATGGTGGCGAGCATGGCCTGGGCTGTGTCCGCGCCGAGTTCGACATTCGTTCGGACCTCTGGTTTTTTGCCTGTCATTTCCAGGGCGATCCGGTAATGCCCGGCTGCCTCGGCCTCGACGCCCTGTGGCAGATGACCGGCTTTTTCCTCGGCTGGCTCGGCGAGCCGGGACGTGGCCGCGCCATTTCCACCGGCGAAATCAAGTTCTCGAAGATGGTCACGCCCGACGTGAAGCTGGTCGAGTACGGTGTCGACATCCGCAAACTGCGGCGCGGACGCCTCGTCCTCGGCGTTGCCGACGGATGGTTGAAGGCGGATGGCGAAAAGATCTATCAGGCGAAGGACCTGAAGGTCGGCTTGTTCCAGGCCTGACCGCGGGTGCAACAGTGCTGAACGGGCCGGCGCGTGATCGTCACGATTGATCGCCGGAAGGTTGGCGCCTATGTGGTTGGGACACGGTCCTGCGGATTGCAGGGCAACGCGGCCCCCGGGACGCGAGAGATCTTGAGACCGGAACGACGCCTTCAGCGTCGAGCGAACCTATACGGGAGACCGCGATGAGGCGGGTGGTAATCACCGGACTGGGCATCATTTCGTCGATCGGAAATTCGGCGCAGGAAGTCCTTGAGAGCCTGCGCGAGGGGAAGTCCGGCATTTCCGCGGCCCCCGACTACGTGGAACACGGTTTCCGCAGTCAGGTGCACGGCATGCCGGATATCGACCTGGCTGCCGAGATCGACAAGCGCCAGCTTCGCTTCATGGGCGACGGCGCGGCCTACAACTACCTCGCCATGCAGCAGGCGATCGCCGACAGCGGGCTTGAGGACGGCGACGTCTCAAACCCGCGCACGGGCATCGTCATGGGCTCTGGCGGGCCCTCGACCAAGAACATCTTCCTGGCGCACAAGACGGTGATCGAGAAGGGATCCCCGAAGCGGATGGGCCCGTTCATGGTCACCCGCGGCATGAGCTCTACGAACTCGGCCTGCCTGGCGACGCCCTTCAAGATCAAGGGCATCAACTACTCCATCACCTCGGCCTGCTCGACGTCTGCCCACTGCATCGGCGCCGGCACCGAGCAGATCCAGTGGGGCAAGCAGGACGTGGTCTTCGCCGGCGGCGGCGAGGAGCTCGACTGGACGCTTTCCTGCCTGTTCGACGCGATGGGCGCGATGTCGTCCAAATACAACGACACGCCGACCACGGCCTCGCGCGCCTATGACGTGTCCCGCGACGGTTTCGTGATCGCCGGAGGCGGCGGCGTGGTGGTGCTCGAGGAGCTCGAGCACGCAAAGGCGCGCGGCGCCAAGATCTACGCCGAAGTGACCGGCTATGCGGCCAATTCCGATGGCTACGACATGGTCGCGCCGTCGGGAGAGGGCGGCGAACGCTGCATGCGCCTTGCGATCGAGACGCTGGGCGACCGCAAGGTCAACTATGTCAACACCCACGGCACCTCGACGCCGGTCGGCGATGTCGGCGAGATCCAGGCGATCCGCAGGGTTTTCGGCGACGACCAGCCCGTCGCGTCCTCGACCAAGTCGCTCACCGGCCACAGCCTCGGGGCAACCGGCGTGCACGAGGCGATCTACTGCCTCTTGATGCTGCAAAACGATTTCATCACCGCATCCGCGAACATCACCGAACTCGATCCGGCGCTCAACCCGGACGAGATCGCAATGCAGCGGATCGACAATGCCGGTCTCGACACGGTGCTATCCAACAGTTTCGGTTTCGGGGGCACCAACGCCTCCCTCGCGCTGTCGCGCTATCACGGCTGAGGGGGCCAGAATGTCGGGATTGATGAAAGGCAAGCGCGGCCTTGTCATGGGTGTCGCGAACAACCATTCGATTGCCTGGGGCATCGCCAAGGCACTGGCGGACCAGGGCGCGGACATGGCGTTCACCTACCAGGGCGACGCCTTCGGCCGCCGGGTCAAGCCGCTGGCCGACAGTGTTGGGGCAAAGCTGCTGATCCCGTGCGACGTCGAGGATGTGGCAAGCGTGGACGCGGTTTTCGAGACGCTGAAATCCGAGTGGGGTTCGATCGATTTTCTCGTGCATGCCATCGCCTTTTCCGACAAGTCGGAGCTGCGCGGCCGCTATGCCGACACGACACGCGAGAACTTCACCCGCACCATGCTGATCTCGTGCTTCTCCTTCACGGAGATCGCCAAGCGGGCCGCGGACCTGATGACGGATGGCGGCGCCATGGTGACGCTGACCTATGGCGGCTCCAACCGGGTCATGCCGAACTACAACGTCATGGGCGTGGCCAAGGCGGCGCTTGAATCCTCCGTGCGCTACCTGGCGATGGATTTCGGCTCGCAGAACATCCGCGTCAATGCCATCTCGGCCGGCCCGGTGCGCACGCTCGCCGGCTCAGGCATCTCCGACGCACGGGTGATGTTCAATTACCAGAAGCAGCATTCGCCGCTCGGACGCACCGTGACGATCGACGAGGTGGGCGGCTCCGCCCTTTATCTTCTTTCCGGCCTGTCTTCCGGCGTCACCGGCGAGGTGCATTTCGTCGACAGCGGCTACAGCACGGTGTCGATGCCGCGCCTCGATGCACTCAAGGCACAGGAAGCGCAGACCCGGCAGGTTCACGAAGAAGTCTGACAAGACGGTTCTGTGAAGCGCCAGTCCCTGGGAAAAGGCCGGCCACCTGGGCCGGCTTTTTCATTCGACCGTTTCGTCGGGATAGACGCCGAACAACCGCGTCTGGTCGATCCAGCCGGAAAACCCGCTGCCGCTCACCCGGCACCAGCCCTCGCGGCAGGATCCGACATTGACGAGCACATTGGGTGCGAGTTCCGCGGCCAGCCTTGCATCGGAGCGCGGATCGGCGCGCAGCGGCGTCGTGCCGGCTTTCTCCCAGGGCGTGACGAGCGCCGTGCGGCGCCCGCTCAAGAGCGAATGGAAGACCCAGCCCTCCTCGCCCTGCCAGTCGCGAATGCGTCGCCAGTTCTCGAATTCCTGAACAATTTCAACGGGAAGTCCCGATCGCAGATAGGTCCAGCCGATCCGGTGCTCGAGGGTCGGTCCGACGCGCACGTTGACGCGATCCGACTTGAGGCTGACGAAACGGGGGACGGGGAAACCGCTCGGCCCCATCGTGACGCTCTGGGCAATGACAGGGGAGCCGGTTGCAAACCATGCACCGCCAAGCACAACGGCAATCAGGCACAGGCTGCGGACAAGCCTGCCGCCAGGGCCTGTGTTTCGCGGTGCCGTGCGCATGGTCATTCCAGTCATTTCCCCTTCTCAAGGATCTCGTCGCCTGCGTGCATCGCTGCCGGCACTGCACACCGAAGCCACTTCGGCGACGGCAGACGGCCCGCGGGCGCGCCGCAGCGGCGCCGCTCTTGCCGCCCGTCCGGAAACGCTGCCAGCGAAACCCTGCGAATCGCTCTTTTTCAAGGCAATTCGCGGGCCGGCACCGGATTGCGGGAAATCAATCGGCTCCGATCCCTTGTTTTGAACCGACCATCTGGTAAGGAGAACGGGAGCGTCGAACCGGCTTTTCGGAGACGATGCAGTTTGGGACAAGCAGGGTTAATGAGCCCTCAACAGAGCGCGAAAAGGCGAGGAGCATGCCCAGGAAAAAGCCGCTGGTCGTCGTGACACGCAAGCTGCCGGATGTTGTCGAAACCCGGATGCGCGAGCTGTTCGAAACCCGTCTCAACGAAGCCGACCGGCCATTAAGCCAGGCGGAGCTGGTGGAAGCTGTGAGGACGGCGGATGTTGTCGTCCCGACCGTGACCGACCGGATCGATTCCGCGGTGCTCTCCCAGGCTGGCCCCAATCTCAAGCTGATCGCCAATTTCGGCAATGGCGTCGACAATATCGACGTCATAACGGCCAACAATCGCGGCATCACCGTCACCAACACGCCAGGCGTCCTGACCGAGGACACGGCGGACATGACGATGGCGCTGATCCTCGGCGTGCCGCGACGCATGGCCGAGGGCATCAAGGTGCTGGAGCATGGCGAGTGGGGCGGCTGGTCGCCCACCTGGATGCTCGGCCACCGGATCTGGGGCAAGCGTCTCGGCATCATCGGCATGGGCCGGATCGGCCAGGCGGTGGCGCGCCGGGCCAAGGCTTTCGGCATGTCGATCCACTATCACAACCGGAGACGGGTGGCGGAAACGCTGGAGGAAGCGCTTGAGGCGACCTATTGGGACAGTCTCGACCAGATGCTCGCCCGCATGGACGTGGTCTCGGTTCACTGCCCGCACACACCTGCGACCTATCATCTTCTTTCGGCACGCCGGCTCAAGCTGATGAAGCCGAACGCCTATATCGTCAACACCGCGCGCGGCGAGGTGATCGACGAGGCGGCGCTGATCCGGCAACTCGATGCCGGACATCTGGCCGGCGCCGGTCTCGATGTGTTCGAGCACGAGCCGGCGGTCAATCCCAAGCTCGTCGCCTCCGACAAGGTCGTGCTGCTGCCGCATATGGGTTCGGCAACGGTCGAGGGCCGCATCGACATGGGCGAGAAGGTCATCATCAACATCAAGACCTTCATGGATGGGCACCGTCCGCCGGACCGGGTTCTGCCGTCAATGCTGTGACGGGCGGCGCGTCCCTCGCGCTGTCATTTTCCTTCTGGCGAGGCAAAACGCGCCCACACCGCGTCCTCGCCCATCCCGGCGACGAATTCGTCATGGGCGACGCGTTCCGTCTCCGTCAGCCTTGACGGCAGGGGAGCGGGCCGCGGCCGGGCCGGCTCGCGTCGCATGGTCTCGCGGTCGTCCGCCTGTCGGGATTGCCCCTCCTCGGGCTCCACCGACAGCGCAAGCCCTGCCTGCTTGCCCCCGATCAGCTCGATATAAACCTCGGCGAGGATCTCGGAATCGAGCAGCGCGCCGTGCTTGGTGCGGCGCGAATTGTCGATGCCGTATCGGTTGCACAAGGCATCCAGCGAGGCCGGCGAGCCGGGATGCTTGCGCCTGGCGATCGCCAGCGTATCGAGCACCTGGGCCGGGGAAACCGGCTCCCGGCCGATCCGCCCCAGCTCCATGTTGATGAACCCCATGTCGAACGAGGCGTTGTGGATGACCAGCACCGCATCCCCGACAAAGTCCAGGAACTCCTGTGCGACCTCGGCGAACTTGGGCTTGTCGGCAAGGAACTCCGCCGAAAGCCCGTGCACGTTATAGGCCTCGATCGGCACGTCCCGTTCCGGGTTGAGATAGACGTGATAGGTGCGGCCCGTGGGCACGTGATTGATGAGCTCGACCCCGCCGATCTCCACAAGCCGGTCGCCGTTCCTGGGGTCGAGCCCCGTGGTTTCGGTGTCGAAGGCAATCTCGCGCAGCATCAGGGCTTCATCCCGTTTGGCAACCGAAACGGTCGCGGGCGGCCAAGTGTCCGGGAAGGACACATATAGCCACAAGACGCTCGGTGGATATGCAGAGGAAATGCACTTCTTTTCCCCAGCAAAGGCATGCTGTTGTTCACATGGTGCGGCATCGGCGGAAGCATCTCAGGCGAGAGCGGAAACCGCGCGCAGCACCGATCCCACCATGCGCCGGGCAGGCTCCAGTCCATGCCCGGTGTCGATCAGGAAATGGGCCCGCCGGCGCTTTTCCGCATCCGGCATCTGCTTTGCGAGCAGGGCATCGAGGCGTTCCGCGTCCATGCCCGGGCGGGCGAGCACGCGCTGGCGCTGGATCGCGGGATCCGCAGTCACGACGACCGTTGCCCTGACCCGCTCTTCGCCGCCCGTCTCGAAGAGAAGGGGAATGTCGAGCACGGCGATCCGGGCAGCGCTCTGGCGAGCTGACTTGAGGAAGGCGGCCTCGCTCTTTCGAACCAGCGGATGGACGATCTCCTCCAGGCGGCGCATGGCCTCCGGCCGGCCGATCACCTGCGCGCCGAGTTTCCTGCGGTCGACAACGCCATCGTCCGTACTTCCCGGAAAAGCCGCTTCGATCAGCGGTGCGGCCTCGCCCCGGTACAGGGCGTGAACGGCGGCGTCCGCGTCATATACGGCCGCGCCTGCGTTTGCGAACATCTTCGCGGTGGTCGACTTACCCATGCCGATCGAACCGGTGAGGCCAAGGAGAATCACGGTGCCTTTCCCAGATCGGCAAGGACAAGAGCCCGCAACTCCTCGGTGACCCCGGGCCGCACCCCGAACCAGCGCTCGAAGGCTGGCACGGCCTGATGCATCAGCATGCCGAGGCCGTCGGCCACCGGATTGCCACGGGCGCGGGCACGGGCAAGAAGCGGCGTTTCCAGCGGCACATAGACCAGATCGGTGACAATGGCGCTTTCCGGCAGGTTCCGCAGATCGATCTCGAGCGGCGGCTGACCGCTCATGCCAAGGGACGTGGTGTTGACCAGCATGCCGGTTTTCCCCATGAGTTCCTCAAGATCCTCCCAATGATGGGCAACCGAGTCGGCACCGAAACGGGCTTGCAGGCCTGCGGCCTTTTGATAGGTCCGGTTGACGATTGCCACGGTTTTCACACCACGGGAGAGCAGCGCCCAGACAACGGCGCGCGCCGCGCCTCCGGCACCCAGGACCACGGCATGCGAAACACCATTGTCCCAGCCTGGCAGCGACTGGTCGAGGTTTCCCAGGAAGCCGAGGCCGTCCGTGTTCGCGCCGATCAGCCGGCCAGCCTCGTCAAGCCAAAGCGTATTGGCCGCGCCCATGGCGCGCGCGGCCTCGTCCAGTTCGTCACAGGCCGCCGCCGCCGCTTCCTTGTTGGGAACCGTCACGTTGCAGCCGACAAGACCGCTCCCTCGAAAATCGCGATAGAAGGCCGCGGCCGTATCGGGGGGAACCGCGATTTTCTCGTAGCTTCCGTCAATGCCGTATTCGGCAAGCCAATGGCCGTGAACCAGTGGCGAGCGGGAATGAGCGACCGGAAAACCTGTAATCGCGGCACGGCGCGTCATGTTTCCAGAACTCCCTGGCGGCGAAGTTCGTCCAGAAGCGGCAGGAGCGGCAGCCCCAGAACGGTGAAATAGTCGCCGTCAATGGCATCGAACAGCTGCACGCCGCGGCCCTCGAGTTGATAGGCCCCGACGCTTGCAAGGGCATCGTCTCCGACCGCGGCAAGGTAGCGGCCGACAAATTCCGGACCGAAAGCGCGCATCTTCATCCGTACGGTGCGAACGGCCCGCCAGATCGTCTCGCCATCGCGGGCGATCGCCGCGGCCGAATGCAGCGCATGGCTCTTGCCGGACATCGCAAGCAACTGCCGACGCGCCGCTTCCATGTCATCGGGCTTTGTCAGGCGGGCACCGCCGAACTCCAGCACCTGGTCGGCACCGACGACGAGCACACCCGGGTTGCGCGAACTGGTTTCCTGCGCCTTCGCCTCGGCCAGCACCTTGGCGATGTCTTCCGGCGAGACGCCGCTTTCCAGAAGCGGTGCCTCGATGGCCCGTTCATCGACGCGGGCGGGGTCGATGCGAAACGTCAGTCCCGCGTTTTGCAGGAGCTCGGCCCGGATGCGGCTTCCGCTGGCGAGAACAAGATCGGTCATGGAATGTCCGGCAGGTCTGTTGAAGGATGAGATCGCGATAGCAGGGGTTCGTGCCAATGGCCAGTGGCGACAGGTGAAGTCCGCCCCTCGTCAGGCGCCGCTGACGGCCAGCTCGCTCTTGTGGGTACGGTAGAGCGTCATGATCTCGGCGGCCGTTTCCTCGATGGAACGACGAGTGACGTCAATCAGTGGCCAGCCGTTTTCCGCGCAGATCTTGCGCGTAACGGAGATTTCACGCGCAATCACACGGC
Source organism: Stappia sp. (assembly GCF_965276915.1). Lineage (GTDB taxonomy): Bacteria > Pseudomonadota > Alphaproteobacteria > Rhizobiales > Stappiaceae > Stappia. Next base: position 715,825 of record NZ_OZ255709.1, on the reverse strand, counting down.
GATCGACATAGGTCTCGTTGGCAAAATTTGCCGCACTCAGCGACAGGATGCGGTTCTGGCGAACCTGCTGGATGCGCTCCACAGACGCGATGACCGCGACGATCAGTGCCTTTCGCGATTCCTGAAGCTGCCGGGGCAGCGGGATATCCGGCACGATCGGGATGTTGGCCGCCTTGATGCCCCGGTTGGCGAGATAGATGCAGGTCGGCGTCTTCGAGGTCCGGCTGACGCCAAGCAGCACGACATCTGCCTCGTCGAGGTCGTCCGGGATCTGCCCGTCGTCATGCAGCATGGTGAAATTCAGCGCGTCGATGCGTCGGAAATAGTCCGCATCGAGTGCATGCTGGCCGCCAACGCGGCCGGTCAGCCGCACATTCAGGTAGGACTGGAAGACGGAAAAGACCGGCGAGAGGATATTGACGCAAGGGACACCGGCGGCGCGGCCCGCCTGTTCCAGGCGACTGGCCAGTTCGGCGTCCACAAGCGTGTAGAGGACGATGCCCGGCGCGTGCTCGATCTCGTCGATGACGTGGTCGAGCTGGCGGGTCGAGCGCACCAAAGGATAGACGTGCTCGATCGCCTGAACGTCCTCGTACTGGGCGGTGGCGGCACGCGCCACGGTCATCAGGGTTTCGCCCGTGGAGTCCGAAACCATATGCAGGTGAAAGAAGTTACGGGTTTTTCCCAAGCTGTTATCCCCGCCGCGCGCTCGCCATGTTGATATCAAGGGCAAACCGGGGCCTTTTGCCCTGATCGCTCCGACACCATGCCCGAAGCGCGAAAACAATCAACATTGCTGGCCATCGTGCGAAACGGATCTGGAAGCATCCGGCATTGCGGGGACAATGTGGTTGTTCGGTGACCATCCCCAGATCGTCCCACTCTGCCTTAAAGGTTAACAGATGGTTAACAAAACTGTAACCGACTGTGGCAGCTTCAAAAATCGGGTTATCACCGTAGCCGGGAAATCTCTTGTACCCGATACCCCCTCGACACGGTGGAAGGGAACAGGTCATGTGGAGCAGTGTCGACAACCGATAATCCCGGTTGTCCAACGACAAACAAAAATAACAGAATCCTCATTTCAGGATTCTTTTCTTTTTAAAGGGGGTCTTTGTGACTCAAACGGCTTCGAGACGGGTCATGCGCGTTCTGGCAGGAGAACGGCTGTGGCCGCCCCCTGTCTGGATGATGAGACAGGCCGGCCGCTATCTCCCGGAGTACCGCGCCACCCGTTCAAAAAAGGTTAATTTCCTGGAGTTCTGTTACGATACGGATCTTGCAACGGAAGTGACCCTTCAGCCCATCCGCCGCTATGGCTTCGATGCGGCGATCCTGTTCTCCGACATTTTCGTGGTTCCCGACGCTCTCGGATACCCGGTTCGCTTCGAGGAAGGCCGTGGCCCGGTGCTCGACCCCCTGTCCCGCGAACTCGTGGCGCGGCTCGACCATGAGCGTGCGGTTTCCCATCTCGACCCCGTTATCGCTACCGTATCCCGCTTGCGGGCGGAGCTTCCGGAGGAAACGACGCTGCTGGGCTTCTGCGGAGCTCCGTGGACGGTAGCGTGCTATTCGGTGGCGGGGCATACCACGCAGGATCAGACGGCCGCCCGTATCGGCGCCTATCGCGATCCCGAGCTGATGCAGTCGTTCATCGACCAGCTCGTTCCCGCATCGATCGACTATCTCGTGCGGCAGCTTCAGGCTGGTGCGGACGCCGTCCAGATCTTCGACACCTGGGCCGGCGTGCTCGACGATGCCGGGTTCGCGCGCTGGTCGATCGCTCCGACCAGGGCGATTGTGGAAGGGGTACGGGCCGCGGTTCCCGGAGCGCGGATCATCGGCTTTCCAAAGGCCTCGGCCGCCCGTCTGGAGGACTTCATCGCCGGAACGGGAGTGGATGCGGTCGGTCTCGACTGGACGGTTCCCGCTGCGCTGGCGCGCCGGGTACAGGCACGGGTGCCCGTTCAGGGTAATCTCGATCCGATGCGGCTTGTAGCCGGCGGTCAGGCTCTCCTGGATGGCGTCGACCAGGTCCTTGAGACGCTGGGCGACGGGCCCCTGGTCTTCAATCTTGGACATGGCGTCACGCCGGAGGCGGATCCGGACAATGTCGCGCGCATGATCGAGCGGGTGCGACAGGCGAAAGACCCGAGAGGCTGAGGACGCGATGCTCTATCTTTGGCTGAAGGCGTTTCATATCATCTCGGTCATCGCCTGGATGGCCGGGATGTTCTACCTGCCACGTCTTTTCGTCTATCACGCGGAGACGGAGGCCGGCACGCCGCAGAGCGAAACGTTCAAGGTGATGGAACGGCGCCTGCTCAAGGCGATCATAACACCGGCGATGATTGCGACATGGGTGTTCGGCCTCTGGGTGGCCCATGAGGGCGGCTTCTTCAGCAGTGGTTGGCTTCATGCAAAACTGGCGGTGGTTCTTGCAATGAGCGGGCTGCATGGCTACCTGGCGAAATGCGTGCGTGTTTTTGCCGCGGATGCCAACACGCGGACTTCTCGGCACTACCGGATCGTCAACGAAATACCGACCGCATTCATGGTGATTATTGTCATTCTGGTGGTCTTGAAGCCGTTCTAGGCACGTCATTCATGACTGACCCTGCGTCCGGGCCTTGAATATGTACAAGCCCGGATGCGGGTATTGTTGCAACGGCATGAAGAATGACGCTTGCTCTTGCGAACTTAAAAATGTAAATTCGCTCAACCTCACATCCTGCGGGCATGGTGTCATCACCCGTATCGGTCAGGAAGCCCGGCAGGCGCGACCGCGACGGATACCCAAGGCACCAGGCCGGATTGCAAGATCCGGCTGCCGATCCGCAGAAAATCCCTTTTCTTTCCTTTGATCCGGTTGCCTCAAGCAAACTGCGGGATCGTCTACATCCACCCTCTAGCAGAAGATTACCCCTTGCCCATGCGGGAAATGAAACTCTCAGATCTCAAGATCAAGTCGCCGACCGAACTGCTCGCTTTCGCCGAGGAACATGAGGTCGAGAATGCCAGCACCATGCGCAAGCAGGAGCTGATGTTCGCCATACTCAAACAGCTTGCCGCGCAGGATGTCGACATCATCGGCGAGGGTGTCGTCGAAACGCTGCAGGACGGTTTCGGCTTCCTGCGTTCGCCCGACGCCAACTATCTTCCGGGGCCGGACGACATCTACATCTCACCCTCCCAGATCCGCCGCTTCTCCCTGCGCACCGGCGACACAGTCGAAGGCGAGATCCGCAGTCCCAAGGAAGGTGAGCGGTATTTCGCGCTCCTCAAAGTCAACAAGATCAATTTCGAGGATCCCGATAAGGCGCGCCACAAGGTTCATTTCGACAACCTGACACCGCTCTATCCTGATGAGCGACTGAAAATGGAAGTCGAGAACCCGACGGTCAAGGATCTGTCGTCGCGGGTCATCGACCTGGTTGCGCCGTTGGGCAAAGGCCAGCGCGGACTGATCACGGCGCCGCCGCGCACCGGCAAGACGGTGTTCCTGCAGAACATCGCCAAGGCGATCACCACCAATCACCCCGAGTGCTATCTTATCGTTCTGCTGATCGACGAGCGCCCGGAAGAGGTGACCGACATGCAGCGTACGGTGAACGGCGAGGTCGTTTCCTCGACCTTCGACGAACCGGCGGTGCGCCACGTACAGGTCGCGGAGATGGTCATCGAGAAGGCCAAGCGCCTTGTCGAGCACGGGCGTGATGTCGTCATCCTGCTGGATTCGATCACGCGCCTGGGTCGTGCCTACAACACGGTCGTGCCGTCGTCCGGCAAGGTCCTGACCGGTGGTGTCGACGCCAACGCCCTGCAGCGGCCCAAGCGCTTCTTCGGCGCGGCCCGAAACATCGAGGAAGGCGGTTCGCTGACCATCATCGCGACGGCCCTGATCGATACCGGCAGCCGCATGGACGAGGTCATTTTCGAGGAGTTCAAGGGTACCGGCAACTCCGAGATCATTCTCGACCGCAAGATTTCCGACAAGCGTGTGTTCCCGGCGATCGATATCCAGCGGTCCGGCACCCGCAAGGAAGAGCTGCTGGTCGAGCCGGTGCAGCTCAAGAAGATGTTCGTTCTGCGCCGGATCCTCAATCCGATGGGTACGGTCGATGCCATCGAGTTCCTGCTCGACAAGCTGCGGCAGACCAAATCCAACGACGAGTTCTTCGACAGCATGAACACCTGATAGCCCCGGGAGTGGGTTCCGGCAGTCTGCCGGAACATGTTCCGGACTTCATAGATTCACGTGAAACACCCGCGCCAGAAGATGGTGTGGGTGTTTTGCGTTCGACCTGTCCGACCTGTTTCACGTGAATCAGGTCGATTCGGATCTGCAACGACCAGCGCAGCAGGAGAGGGGTTGAGATGGACATAGAGCTGGAGACGGAGCGGCTGCTGCTGCGGCCATGGCGGGTGAGCGATCTTGCGCCGTTCGCAGCGCTTTGTGCCGACGCGGAGGTGATGCGCTATTTCCCCGCGCCGTTGACCCGCGAAGAGAGCAAGGCCCTGATCGCGCGGGCGATCCGGAAGACCGAGGAAGACGGCTTCTGCTTTCAGCCGGTGGAGGAGAAGGCGAGCGGACGGTTTCTCGGCTTTGTCGGATTGAGCAGGCCTGCCGCGCCTTTGCCCTTCGCACCATGCGTTGAAGTCGGCTGGCGGCTGGCACGCGCGGCCTGGGGGCAGGGGTTCGCGAGCGAGGCCGCAAGGGCATGGCTTCGATTCGGTTACGAAACCCTCGACCTGCAGGAAATCGTGTCCTTCACGGCCTCGCAGAACCAGCCGTCTCAGGCGGTGATGCGGCGAATCGGGATGAACCGCGACATCGCTGCGGACTTCGAGCATCCGCTGCTGGAGGACGGCCATCGGCTTCGCCCGCATGTGCTCTACCGGCTTTCGCGGTGTGCCTGGAGAGATATGCCGGGCTCTCGGATATAGTGCCTGTGTCGCTCCATGATGCGATCGGCCAGGATGACAGATGCGTTTTGACCCCCCCCTTGGAAACAACGCTAGACCCGGCCTGAGGGGCGCAGTGCGTCGAGCGCAGGATCAATGTCCGCAGGATCGGTGATCGGGCTGGAGCATGTGCCTTCCCGGCAGAGATAGAGCGTCGGCTTGCCGTCTTTCACGGCCTTGCCGTGCAAGGGATGGCTTGCGGCCGTCTCCTGCCCGGGCGCGCCCAGGAGACGCAACAGGGCAGGGTCGCCCCGACCCGACAACGCCTTGTCGAACTCTGCCGCTGCTGTGCCATCGGGGCTGACGAGAACAGCAAGAACCGCGTTCTCGCGGGTGTCGATTGCCGAAAGAAGACCGGCGGTACCGAAGGCATTGACGGGAATCTCGCCGGCGAAGGCACTCAGGATCGCGTCGCACCGAACGCGATAGCGGTCATCGCCCGTCAGGTGCCAGAGCCGTGCAAGGGCTTCTGCCGCGATGGCATTAGCGTTCGGCACGGCTTCGTCCAGTGGCGAGTAGGGGCGAAGGATCAGGTCATCGGCGGCAACGGAACTGAGATAGTAGCCACCTCCCTCATGGAGGAAATCCCGCTCAAGGGCATCCGCGAGGTGTTCTGCATCGCGCAGGTAGGCGAGGCTTTCCGACGCTTCGGAAGCCGTTTCCGCCAGGCTGAGGGCCGCTCGCATCATGCAGGCATGATCGCTGGCGAAGCCGGGTCTCGTCAGACGTCCGTCCCGCCAGGCATGGGCGAGCGCGCCGCGGCCGTCGTGCATCGTCTGCATGACGAAGGTGTATGCGGCCACTGCCTGACCTCGCCAGGATTCACGTGAAACACCCTGCAGCTTGCTGAGATGGGCAGCCTGGGCAAGAGCGGCAATGGCATGGCCGTTCCAGTCGGCCAGGATCTTGTCATCCCGGCCCGGCCGCACGCGTGTCTCGCGCGCGGCAAGAAGCCTTGCGCGCAAGGGGGCAAGTTTCTCCTCGTCGGCCGGATCGCGCCCGTCGGCAAGGCGATTGGGGATGCTGGCGCCCTCGAAGTTTCCGTTCGATGTGATGTCGTAGGCGTTGATGAACGCGGCGCCGTCGTCGTGCCCCAGAACAGCGGCCACCTCGTCAGGCGTCCAGACATAGAACTTCCCTTCGACTCCTTCGCTGTCGGCATCGAGGCTGGCGGCGAACGCCTCGCCGTTCAGCATCTCCCTGATCATCCAGTCCACCGTATCGTCGAGTCGCCTCCGAAACATACCGCCAAGGGCAACATCGAGATGATTGAGGGAGATTGCCCGGGAAAGATGGGCGATGTACTGGGCGTTGTCGTAGAGCATTTTTTCGAAATGCGGGACCAGCCAGCGTTCGTCGACGGAGTAGCGGGCAAGGCCGCCGCCGACGTGATCGTAGATCCCGCCATTGCTCATCCGCTCCAGCGTGTGGATGCAGCGGGCGAGCATGTCGGCCTGGCCGGATCGCAGTGCGGCCCGCCAGACAAGGTCCATCACCGGGGCCTGCGGGAATTTCGGCGCACCGCGAATGCCACCATTCTCGGAATCCAGCAGGCCGGCCAGTCGCTCGCCCGCCAGGACTGCCAGGCCCGGATGAAGGATTTCGCCGCTACGAGGCCCCTGGGCAAGGTGATGCATCAGGTTCTTCCGGTTGGTATCGATTCGTCCGCGGTCCGAATGATAAGTGGCGGAGATGGCTTCCAGTACGTCGACGAAACCGGGCCGTCCCCAGCGGGCGGTCTTGGGAAAGTAGGTTCCGCCCCAGAAGGGCTCCGCATCGCTGGTCAGGAACATGGTCAGTGGCCAGCCGCCCTGTTCGCCGAGAGCATGAAGTGCGCTCATGTAGATCTGGTCGATATCCGGCCGCTCCTCGCGATCGACCTTGATGTTGACGAAGAGCCGGTTCATGACCTCGGCGACCTCGTCGTCCTCAAAGCTCTCATGCGCCATGACGTGGCACCAGTGGCAGGCTGCATAGCCGACGGACAGAAGGATCGGCTTGCCTGTTTCCCGCGCCTCGGCGAGGGCTTCGCTTCCCCAGACGCGCCAGGCGACAGGGTTGTCCTTGTGCTGGAGGAGGTAGGGACTGGTGGCGTCGCCAAGGCGGTTGTCGGTCATGGGCCCGTCCGGGTATGAGGGGTCGGTGGCGGTCGCGCCTGTGGCCAGGGAATGGGACTGCTGGTCAATGCTGCGGTGCGCGGGTGCCTGTCTTCGAAGGTAAGGCAGGTGCGGGGCTGCGCCAAGGGCGTGCGGCCCGGTCCCCAATGCGGAACGAGGTGTGCGTGGATACGATCTTTGCGGTTTCCAGTGGTGCTCCTCCGGCGGGGGTGGCGGTTGTTCGCCTGTCCGGGCCGGCCAGCCGATTCGTGCTCGAAACGATCACCGGAGGTCTCCCTGCACCGAGGCAGGCTGTGCTTCGCAATCTGCGCAGGCCCGAAGACGGAAACCTTCTCGATCGTGCGCTGGTGCTCTGGTTTCCGGGGCCGGCCAGCTTCACCGGCGAAGACGTGGCGGAGTTCCACTGTCATGGCGGCCGTGCTGTCGTTGGCGCCGTCCTTGCCGTTCTGGCCGGCATGGCGGGGTGCCGGCCGGCCCTTGCCGGTGAGTTTACGCGGCGGGCCTTCGACAACCAGCGGCTCGACCTTCTCGAGGTGGAAGGCCTGGCGGACCTGGTCGCGGCAGAGACGGAGGCGCAACGTCGTCTTGCCGTCTCGCAGGTCGGCGGCGCGCTGACAGCGCTCTACGATGGCTGGCGCAGCCGGCTGCTGCATATCCGCGCGATGATCGAGGCGGAGCTGGATTTCGCGGATGAGGAGGATGTCCCCGACGACAACTCCTCCGTCGTCTGGGAGGATGCGGCGCGACTGCGTCTCGACATCAGGGCGCATCTTGAGCGCTCTCATGCGGCGGAGCGCCTCCGCGCCGGCCTGCAGGTGGTCCTTCTGGGTCGGCCCAATGCCGGCAAGTCGAGCCTGCTGAATGCCATCGCCCGTCGCGATGTGGCGATCGTCACGGAGGAGGCAGGAACCACGCGCGACGTGATCGAGGTGCACCTGGACCTGCAAGGCTTGCCTCTGACCCTTGTCGATACGGCGGGACTGCGCGAGACATCCGGCATCGTCGAGCGCGAAGGTATCCGGAGGGCGTTGGAGCGGGCAGGCTCCGCCGACCTCGTCCTCTGGCTTTCTGATCCGGAAGACCCTGACGGCGGGCTCTTCGATTCGCTTCCGCAACCATCCGCGCCCATCTGGAGGGTGCTGACAAAGTCGGATCTGGCGGGGGCGAAGCGCGCAAGCCTGCCGGTGTCGCGGACGGAGATGCCTGTCTTCGGCGTCTCGGCCAAAACCGGCGATGGCATGGACACCCTGCTCGCGCAGCTGACCGAGTTCGCGCGGGCGCTGGTCGGAGGCTTCGACGACCCGGTTGCCACGCGTGAACGCCATCGCTGGCATCTGGCCCGCGCCCTGGAAGCGGTGGAGGCATCGCTTGCAGCATCGTCCCTGCCGCTTGAACTGAGGGCCGAGGAGCTGCGACGTGCAGCGGATGAACTGGGCCACATCGCCGGACGTATCGGGGTCGAAGATCTCCTGGACGTCATTTTCGGCGAATTTTGTATCGGAAAGTAAACGAGCGTTTCACGTGAAACACCGGAATCCCGAGGTCGATTCAAAACCGAAATGAAGACTCATCCGTAACAATCGCCGGGCCATGCCTCGTCACCCTGGCATTGCCCCTGCATGAGGATCCCCGCGCGGACGAGTTTGCCGCGGCGGTTGCGGGAGGGGGCGGGGCCGTCGACGCGAACGACGCCTCGTCACGTACGAAGCGCTTTGACCGGGCGGCACCATTTCGCTATCACCGGGTCTGGATTTATCCACAAGAGCCGAGTTGCCCGCCCAATCCCTTTTGGTCGAGGCGGGCCAAGCCTCCTGCGGGGGCGGGGGCAGGGGCTGGCGAGGGATGACCACCGGTTCGGGTTTCCGGTGCGGCCCTGGCGGGTACTTTGACCGTTTGAAGATGCGGGCCGGATGGCAAGAGAAGTGACGATGGCAATGTCTGACGGGATCTCGGGCGTGAGCGGGTTCGGCGCCGGGTTCGATGTGGTGGTGATCGGTGGTGGTCATGCCGGGTGCGAGGCTGCGGCCGCATCCGCGCGCCTGGGTGCCCGGACAGCGCTGGTCACGCATCGCTTCGAGACAATCGGCATCATGTCCTGCAACCCTGCCATCGGGGGGCTGGGCAAGGGACATCTCGTCCGCGAGGTCGATGCGCTCGACGGGTTGATGGGCCGCGTCGCGGACCGTGCGGGCATCCAGTTTCGCCTCCTGAACCGACGCAAGGGGCCGGCCGTTCGCGGACCGCGTGCCCAGGCTGACCGGCGCCTCTACAGGGAGGCGATGCAGGAGGCGATCCGCGAGACCGCGAACCTGACGGTGGTCGAGGGCGAGGCAGCCCGAATTCTCGTCGCGGGCGAACGTATCGCCGGCGTCGCCTTGGCTGACGGCCGTGAGATTGTCTGCGGGGCGGTCGTGCTGACCACCGGCACCTTCCTGCGCGGCGTCATTCATATCGGCGACCGGAAGATACCCGCCGGCCGTGCCGATGAAGCTCCGGCGGAGCAGCTGTCCACCTCGCTTCTGGGCCATGGTTTTGCCCTTGGCCGCCTGAAGACGGGTACGCCGGCACGTCTGGACGGCCGGACCATTCACTGGGCAAGGTTGGAGGAGCAGGTCGGCGATTCGGATCCGGAACCATTTTCGACCCTGACCCGCGCGATCACCACGCCGCAGGTGTCCTGCCATATCACCCGCACGACGGCCCGGACGCATGCGATCATTCGGGAGAACCTGCATCGCTCGGCCATGTATTCCGGCGGGATCGTCGGCCGGGGACCGCGCTACTGCCCGTCCATCGAGGACAAGGTCGTCCGCTTTGGCGATCGCGACAGCCATCAGGTGTTCCTGGAGCCGGAAGGGCTGGACGATCCGACGGTCTATCCCAACGGCATCTCCACATCCCTGCCGGAAGACGTGCAGCTCGCCTTCCTCAGGAGCATCCCGGGACTGGAGGATGTTCAGGTCCTGCGGTCGGGATATGCCATCGAATACGACCATATCGATCCGCGCGAGCTCGACAGGACGCTGGAGACGCGTCGCGTTCGCGGGCTGTATCTCGCGGGCCAGATCAACGGAACCACCGGGTATGAGGAAGCGGCGGCACAGGGGCTCGTTGCCGGGCTGAACGCGGCCCTGCGGGTGGGGGGGAAAGAACCGGTCGTCTTCGGCCGCGACTCCGGCTATCTCGGAGTGATGATCGACGATCTCGTGACCTGCGGCATCAGTGAGCCGTACCGGATGTTCACCTCGCGTGCCGAATACCGCCTGTCCCTGCGTGCCGACAATGCCGATCAGCGGTTGACGCCGCGCGGCATCGCGCTTGGCTGCGTGTCGGCGGAGCGGCAGGCCGCGTTTACCCGCAAATGCGCGGATATCGAGACGACGACTTCCGTCCTGAGAGCGCTTTCGGTGACGCCGGAGGAGGGCCGCCGGGCCGGGCTTCCGATCAATCAGGACGGGGTCCGCCGTTCCGCTTACGAACTTCTTTCCTATCCCGATATCGACCTCGCCAGGCTGGAAGCCGTCTGGCCGGCGGAGATCGGCCGGCTTGATCCGAAGGTGGCGGGGCAGGTGGCGATCGATGCGCTCTATGCCGTCTACCTGAAGCGGCAGGCTTCGGATATCGAGGCACTTCGCCGGGACGAGGCGCTGGCGCTGCCATCCGGTCTCGACTATGCGCAGGTCAAGGGCCTGTCCAACGAAGCGCGGCAGAAGCTAAAGGAAGCCCGGCCGGAGACGCTCGGCCAGGCGGCCCGCATCGAGGGTGTGACACCGGCGGCGCTGACGCTGCTTCTCTCGCACGTCCGCAAGGGTGCCGCCCGCGATGCCGATGGCGGGACGCGCCGCGACAGCGGATCGCCGCGCGAGGCGGTTGCGTGAGCCGTCCCGCGGGAACCGCGGCCGTTGACGGGCCGGAGCTGCTTCACGAAATCTGCCCGGTTTCACGTGAAACAGTCGAGCGCCTGAGCATCTATGTGAATTTGCTGCTGCGCTGGCAGAAGGCACAGAACCTCGTCGCCCCGTCGACCCTGGCCGAGGTCTGGCGCCGGCATGTTGCCGACAGCCTGCAGATCCTGCGGTTGGCGCCGGATGCCCGCGTCTGGGCGGATCTGGGCAGCGGCGCCGGCTTTCCCGGTCTCGTCACCGCGATCGTCCTGTCGGGGCGAGGTGAGGCCGATGCCCGTGTCCATCTGGTGGAGAGCAATCAGCGAAAGGTCGCGTTCCTGCGTGCCGTCATCCGCGAGACAGGCTGTCCGGCAGAGGTGCATGCGGAGCGCATCGAGGATGTCTCGGCTGGTCTGTGCGACCAGGTGCAAGCCGTTTCGGCCCGGGCGCTTGCCGATCTTTCGCAGCTTTGCGCTTATGTCGAACCGTTCTCCGCTGCCGGGGCGCCGGCGATTTTCCACAAAGGAAAAAATTTCCGCGACGAGGTGACGCAAGCGTCTCACGCTTGGGACTTCGATCTGGTACAAACAGTAAGCCTCATCGATCCCGACAGCCGGCTCCTGACGCTCAGGCGTATCCGGCCCCGCGGCGCGACAGGGAAAGGTTAGATCCGGATGAGCATGCTGCCTCAAACTCCCCGCGTCCTGGCGCTGGCAAACCAGAAGGGTGGCGTCGGCAAGACGACGACCGCCATCAACCTTGGAACGGCACTGGCCGCCATTGGCGAGCGGGTCCTGGTCGTCGATCTCGACCCGCAGGGCAACGCCTCGACGGGCCTCGGCATCGATCGGCGGAACCGTGACATTTCCACCTATGACGTCCTGACCGGCGATTGTTCGCTTTCCGAAACGATCCAGGACACCGCGGTGCCGCGGTTGTGGGTCGCGCCGTCGACGATGGACCTGCTGGGTGTCGAGCTCGAGATCGCCGGACGACAGGACCGGGCGCACCGGTTGCGCAAGGCGATCTCCGAACTGGCGGAAGAGGGCCGGCATTCCGGAATGCCGGACTTCAGTTATGTGCTCATCGACTGCCCGCCATCTCTCAACCTTTTGACCATCAACGCACTTTCGGCGTCCCACTCGATTCTCGTACCGCTGCAATGCGAGTTCTTCGCACTTGAAGGTCTCAGCCAGTTGCTCAGCACGGTGGAGCAGGTGAAGGCGGCGCTCAATCCCGAACTGACGATCCATGGCATCGTTCTGACCATGTATGACAGCCGAAACAATCTCTCGGCACAGGTTGTTGCGGATGTGCGAGAAACCATGGGCGATGCGGTCTACGATACGATCATCCCGCGCAACGTGCGGGTGTCGGAAGCGCCGTCCTACGGAAAGCCGGCGCTGCTCTACGACCTGAAGTGTTCCGGCAGCCAGGCCTATCTCAGGCTGGCCTCGGAGATCATCCAGCGGGAACGCTCGCTGCGCGGGGTTGCCGCGTAGGTTTTCTCTCTGGCGGGGGATTCGGCTGCGCAACGATTTGCGGGTACGGGTTGAACGCGCGGTTCAAGAGGCGGTGCGACCGTCCGATCCGGCGGGACGCGACAACGGGTAGAGTGAGACATGGCGGAAGACGACGGCGGAAAGAAGAAGCGGCTCGGACGCGGCCTTGCGGCGCTGATCGGCGAGGTCGGCACCGAGCCGCCCGCGGATCCGCGTCCGCCGCGCGACACGCGGCGAGTGCCGATCGAGTTCCTGACGGCGAACCCGCGTAACCCGCGCAAGAGCTTCACCGAGGCCGATCTCGACGATCTCACCAATTCCGTTCGCGAGAAGGGAATCGTGCAGCCGCTGCTGGTGCGGCCGGTTGCCGACCGTGACAATGCCTATGAGATCATCGCCGGCGAGCGCCGCTGGCGCGCCGCGCAGCGTGCGGGCCTTCACATGGTTCCCGTGGTGGTGCGCGATGTCACCGATCAGGAGGCGCTGGAACTCGCGATCATCGAGAATGTCCAGCGTGCCGATCTCAATCCGATAGAGGAGGGGCTCGGCTACGACCAGCTCGTCCAGGAATTCTCCTACAGCCAGAGCGAACTGGCCAAGGTGATCGGCAAGAGCCGCAGCCATGTCGCCAACACGCTGCGCCTCCTGAAGCTGCCGAACTCGGTGAAGGATTATCTCGCGGAAGGGCTGCTGACCGCCGGCCACGCCCGCGCCCTGATCACGGCCGGGGATCCGGCCGCGCTTGCCGAACTGATCGTCGAGAAGGGCCTCAACGTTCGCGAGGCGGAACGTCTTGCCCAGGACCCGGAAGCGTTGACGCGAAAGCTTCCGAGCAAGGCCGAGAAGCAGGCAAAGGACGCCGATACCAAGGCGCTCGAGAAGCGACTGACCGACACGCTCGGCCTGAAGATCGCCATCGCCCACAAGCAGGAAAAGGGCGCGGGCGAGCTGAAGATCAAGTATGCCTCGCTGGAGCAGCTCGACGAGATCTGCCGTCTGCTGGGCGTTCCCGGCTGATCCGAAATAAAGCGTGTTTTGCCTGCGAGATCGATTCGGGTCCGGTTTGTTCCGGCCGGCCGGCCGCTGCAGCCCGACTGCGGCAATTCGCCCCGGTGTGGCGGGTCCGAAGTCCGCTCAAGGCCCGCCGGGGGCGAGACGACTTCAGACCAGGGCGATCAGTCGATATCGATCGACTCGTCCGCTTCCAGGATGCGTCTCAGCCTGGCAAAGGCAAGACGGATCCGCGACTTGACGGTGCCGAGCGGCAGACCTGTTTCCTCCGCGATCTGGCTGTGCGACAAGCCGGCGAAGAAGGCGCGGCGGATCAGATCCGCTTGTTCCCCGGGCAGGCTCGCCATTGCCTTGCGGACGCGATCCTCGCGCAAGCGCGCGTCAAGTTCGTCATCCGGGTCGTCGGGAGCGGCGGGGCGAAGGCTCGGGTCCTCCTGGTCGACCAGCCCGGAGCGGTCGCGTCGCAAGGCGTCGATGCGGCGGTTGCGGGCGATGCGAAAGAGCCAGGTCGAGGCGGTGGCGCGTTGCGGATCGAAGAGATGCGCCTTGCGCCACAGGGTGATCATCACTTCCTGCGTCAATTCCTCCGCCAGGGCGGGTTCCGATCCGAGCCGGACGAGATAGGCCTTCAGGCGCGGGGCGAAATGATCGAACAGCTCGGCGAACGCCATTCGGTCGCCGGTTTCGGCGACCCTGGCGATCAACGGGGAGAAACGATCCTGCGACGACACGCTCAATTGGCCTCGATCATTGTCCTGCGGCTGGGTACAGATCGCACCCTGTCCTGAATGTCGCCCGAAACTGCAAACCAGACCAGCATGTTGTTCGGTCGATCCACCGCGTGTCCCGTCGGAATACCGGATGCAGGGCGCGCCGTCGACAGGGGAAGTCCGACCTTGCGACCGTCCGGGCGGGGTGCTTTCGTCAAGCCGTGCCCGGCCTGTCGCACGGCATGGCCGGCGCCCGTCACACTCTTGCCCGATTTGTACCGCCAGCGTGCCGGATCAGGTGATCACAAGGGTTTCCACCGTGCAGGCGCGTGCTTTTGCGGAAATCAACCCTTTCGTAACTTGCTAGGCGATAACCTTAAGGCAAGGTGACCAACGCCCGGCAAATTCGACCCAAATCCGAATGGTTAGCAGTAGCGGTTTAGGAGATGATGCAAGCAAGAACGCTTATCCCGGCTCTTCTGGCACTCGTCCTCACGGGCGTGTCGGCTCACGCCCAGACACCGACCCTTGTCGGTCAGCACAATGATTGGGCGACCTATTCCTATGGAGGTTCCAAGGGAAAGGTCTGTTATGCCCTGTCGAAACCCACGAAACTCGCGCCGAGCGATCGCAATCACGGAGATGTCTACTTCTTCATCTCCAACCGGCCCGGCGAGAATGTGAACAATGAGCCCAGCGTCATCGTTGGCTATGCGTTCAAGGAACAGTCTTCCGTTTCCGTCGACGTCGACGGCCAGAAGTTCACCATGTTCACCAAGAACGACGGTGCCTGGATGGCCAACCCGACCGAGGAACGCCAGCTCGTGGCGGCCATGAGGGCCGGCCGGGGGATGGTGGTGACAGGCGTCTCCGCCAGGGGCACGCAAACCACCTATGACTATTCCCTGTCCGGTGTGACGGCAGCGATTTCCGCTGCCGACAAGGCCTGCCAGTAATCCGGGCCGGTGTGTGAGCACCGGCACGGTCTGGCCCCGTCTCCACCTGGAAGCGGAGCTCCCCTTCCCGGGATGCATGGGCTTTGGGGGTCACAAGACCGCCGGCTTGATGTATAAGTTCGACAAACCCAGAAGGCGGCGGCCGATCGGCCCCGCCTTTTGGCATTGGTGCAGGGACATGTCCTGCAGACGGTCCTGCCGGATCCCGACAAGCGGGCCGACGGGGCAGCGACCCGTTTCCTGGATTGAGACATGAGCGAGATCGAGACCATCGCAACCGGGACCACCGCGTCCGCGCCCCCTCTCGCCGCCGCGCCGGCGGACAAGCCGACCCTGGTCGGCATGGACCGCGCCGAGCTCGCCGAGGCACTTGCGGGCATCGGTGTTCCCGAGCGCCAGCAACGCATGCGCGTTGCCCAGCTCTGGCATTGGCTGTATGTGCGCGGGGCTTCTGATTTCTCCGAAATGACGAATATCGCCAAGGACTTGCGAACAGTCCTGGCAGACGCGTTCACGATCCGCCGCCCGGAAATGGTCTCCGAGCAGATTTCCAGCGACGGCACGCGCAAATGGCTGTTCCGCTTCCCGCCGCGCGGCGCCGGACGGCCGGTGGAGATCGAGACCGTCTACATTCCCGAGGAAGGACGCGGCACGCTTTGCGTCTCCTCGCAGGTCGGCTGCACGCTGACTTGCACCTTCTGTCATACGGGCACGCAGCGCCTTGTGCGCAACCTGACGGCGGAGGAGATCCTCTCCCAGATCCTGGTCGCCCGCGACCGGCTTGGCGACTTCCCAAGGGGCGAGACGCCCGAGGGTGCCGCCGTCCCGAGCGAAGGGCGCCTGGTCACCAACATCGTGATGATGGGCATGGGCGAGCCGCTCTATAATTTCGACAATGTGAAAAAGGCGCTCCTGATCGCCTCGGATGGCGATGGCCTGTCGCTGTCGAAGCGGCGCATCACCCTGTCGACCTCCGGCGTGGTGCCGATGATCGAGCGCACCGGCGCCGAGATTTCCTGCATGCTGGCGATTTCCCTGCATGCGGTGCGCGACGAGTTGCGCGATGAACTCGTGCCGATCAACAAGAAGTGGAACATCGCGGCCCTGCTGGATGCCTGCCGCGCCTATCCCGGTCTCAACAATGCCCGGCGCATCACCTTCGAATACGTGATGCTCAAGGGCATCAACGACAGTCTGGCCGATGCGAGGGAACTTGTGCGGCTGCTGAGGGGCATCCCGGCGAAGATCAACCTGATCCCGTTCAACCCCTGGCCCGGCTCTCCTTACGAGTGCTCCGACTGGGAACAGATCGAGGCTTTTGCCGAGGTGGTCAACCGCGCCGGCTATGCGTCGCCGATCCGCACGCCGCGCGGCCGCGATATCTTTGCGGCCTGCGGCCAGCTCAAGTCGGAATCCGAGAAGATGCGCGCCCGGGAACGGGTCGCGCTGGAGACGGCCGCGCCCGCCCATGGATGAGCGGCCGCGCATGGTGGTCGACGGCGGACGCCTGCTAGGCCAGGCGATCCGGGTTGTTCTGGCGCTTGTTGTCGCTTTCCTGTCGGCTGCCTTTTTTCTGGCTTTCGGTTTTCTTCGCGCGATCGAGCCGGGCGCCGATCCCGTCGCTTTCGGCATGACCGTCGGCTGGTCGCTGGTCGGTGCCAGCATCATCGGCGGCTTCGCTTTCACCCCCGCGCTGGTGGCGATCGCGATTTCGGAGGGCTTCGGGTTGCGCGGGATGGTGTTTCACATCCTCGCCGGCGGCCTTATCGGGGCCGGCACGTGGTTCCTCACGGAAGCTGCCGGCTCGGCGGGCGTCGCGCAAGGACTTCCCGCCGGAACGCTTGTCGTGCTGGCCGCGGGATTTGTCGCAGGCTTCGTCTACTGGCTGCTTGCCGGTCGGCAGGCAGGCTGCTGGCGCGTGCCGCGCCAGGACGGTCCGGGATCCGCCGCCTGATTTTCCTGAAAGACTGCCGGGATGGCCTAGAGGGTCATGCCTCGAGCGCTCCAACGCTGCCGGGCGCGTTGCACCGCCGGGGCATCGGGATGCGCCACGGCAGCCTCGCGCAGCAGCCCGTCGGATGCCGTTTCGATCTCGCCAACCAGCTTGTTGTGAAACTCGTCGATCTCGAGGCCGGGAAGAATCGCGGGCAGGAACTCGACGACCACGGTGCCGGGTTGCAGCATCCACCCGCGGCGCGGCCAGTAGACGCCGGCGTTGAGCGCCACGGGCAGGACGGGAGCCGCGAGCGAGCGGTAGAGATGCGAGACGCCGTATTTGTAGTTCGGCGCCTCACCGGCACCTTTCCGTGTGCCTTCCGGAAATATCAGGATCTGCCGCCCTTCGGCGACGGCTTGGCGGGCCTTTTCCGTCATTGCGGCAAGCGCGAGCGACCGTTTGCCGCGGTCAACCGGAATCTGCCGGAACTTGGCAGTGTACCAGCCGAAGATCGGGATGTAGCGCAATTCGCGCTTGAGCACGTAGGTTGGCGAGGTGAACAGCGGCAGAAGGGCGAACGTCTCCCAGGCCGACTGGTGCTTGGCCGCGACGATGCAACCGCCCTGCGGGATGTTGTCGAGGCCGCGATACTCGACGCGCACGCCGACGATCCAGCGCAGCAGAAACAGATTGACCCGGGCCCAGAAGGGCACCAGCGGCCAGCCGAGACGACGAGGCAGTATGAACACCGGCAGCCCGCCGATCATGAGGACCAGCGTCGACAGGTAGAAGAGGCCTTGGAAAAGCAGCGAGCGGACTAGGAGCATCGGTCTCGAGCCGGATGGATGTTGGCACTGTGGCCCGGAGCTTCCGGGTCGGGTGAGAAGGCTTGCATCGGACGAAACCCGATGCGTCGGGCCGCGCGACGGCTCAGGGCTGCGGTTCGCCCATCATCGCGATGCGAAGCCAGGCAAGCATGTACTTGATATGCTCCCGGGCCAGAAGCAGGGTCGTTCGGGGGTCGGTATACCACCTGTCGAACTCCAGGTCCGCCGTCTGCACCGGCACCGGCACGAGGGCGATCCCGTCCATCACGGAGTGCAGCTCGAGCAGCGCGCGGGGCATGTGATAGGCGCTGGTGACGACGAGCAGCCGGTCGAAACCGTTGCGGCGGGCCCATTTCGCCGTTTCCGAGGCATTCTGCAATGTGTTGCTGGCATTGCGGTCGAGATCGACGCAGCAGTCGAAGAGCGTCAGGTCGCTTGCCGTGCTGCTGACGATCTGCTGGGGGGTCGTTTCCGGATGGACACCGGAAATAAGCAGGCGCTCTCCGCGGCCCGAGCCGAGGAGTTCGAGCGCGTGCTTCACACGCTCGCTGCCGCCGGTGAGAACGACGATCGCGTCGGCGCTTGCCGTGTCATCGGTTTCCAGTCCGGTCACGGATGTGGCGAAGCGCAGGAAGCTTCCGGCGTAGAAGCCGATCCCGGCAACCGCGGCAAGCAGCCCGATGACCAGCAGGACGCTGCCCATCGGGGCGCGCGCCGGCCTGGCTGGCTTGTCCTTGGCACGTTCCCGCGACCCGTCGGTGGTCATGACCGGTTCCGTTGCATGCTGGTCGTCTTGCGCGCTCATCGCTCCCGTCGGTCTCGTCGCGCCCGCCAGCGGCGCAGGTCGAAAGGCGGGATCGCCCGGGTGATTCGGTTCCGGTATCCCGCCAACAGCATCTAACGCCCAAGCGGCAGTGGTTTTCCACCCCGGACATGGCCTTGCGGCCGAGAAAGCCGTCCGCGTGCCCTTTGTTGGCAGGACTTCGCGGCGGGATCATGGTTCGCTCGCGCCGGACCTGGCGCATCTTCCTCAGCGCATGGTTTCGAGGAAGCGATGCAGGACCCTGCTGCCGGCCGCGCACGAGGCGGCAACGGCATGGCGCAGGCCGGCGCCTTTTCGCAGGAAGGCGGCACGCCAGGCGGGTGCCTGGCGCTCCACCAGGTCCGTGCTGTAGAGGAGACGATGAACGGCGAGGATGACAAGCAGCGTCAATCCCCAGGCCATCAGCGTGTCCGACAGGAAATGGCCGCCGAAGGCGACCCGGTTGGCGGAAAGAGCGAAGACCAGAGGCAGCACTGCGACGAGCACCGCCTTGCGCCAGGCCACGGGTGCGATGAAGGCAAGCGACACCAGCCAGAAGCTCGACGACGCCTCGCCGGAAACGAAGGAACAATTCGTGTCGCAGTGATCGGTGATGCGCCAGACCGACACATAGGGCGCATCGCCGCCGAAAACGTCGACGGCGTTCGGTCGCGGCCGTCCCCAATTGTTCTTGAACAGCGCGTTGACCACCAGGCCGGGGCCGATCGCCAGTGTCGACAGGAGGAAGAGCGGCGTGCGCAGCCGTAAACCGTCCGGGATGCGGCCGGTCAGGAAGGCGAACAGCAGCACCGCCATGCAGCTGCCCGCGATCAGCTTCACCAGAAAGGGACCCAGTTCGCGCAGCCGCATGAAAAACGGCTGAGATGCCAGCGGAAAGCCTTCGCCCGCGCGGTGAAACAGGCTCGTCGCGGCGAGGTCGATACCTGGAAAAACGGTAAAAAAGACGGATATCACCGCGAGATAGGCAAGGCATGCGATCGCCAGCGGGCCGGGCTCGGCACGGCGCAGTCGCCGTATGAACCGCGAACCTGCCTCGCCGCTTGCGAAATCCTTGTGGTGGGTCACGTCTTGCTGCCGGCTCCTGGTTTCTGCAGATTTCGGGTTATAACCGTGTCCCCCGCTCCTTCCAAGGGCACGGCCTGCGTCACCTCCTGCCGGCCGGGTGATGCGACATCCAGGAGACAGCCGTGAGCCGCCCGGTTCTGCAGTTCTGGTACGAATTCGCCTCGACCTACAGCTATCTCTCCGCGATGCGTGTCGAGATGCTGGCGGATGCGCGCGATGTGGACGTCGTCTGGCGTCCGTTCCTGCTCGGGCCGATATTCGCGAAAGCCGGCTGGCACACGTCGCCGTTCAGCCTGTACCCGGCAAGGACGCATACATGTGGCGCGACATGGAGCGGCTTGCACGGACGCAGGGCCTGCCTTTCGCTCGGCCGGACCCCTTTCCCCAGAACGGCCTGCTCGCCGCGCGCGTGGCGGGTGTGCTTGCCGGCTCGGGCGGTGCGGTCGCGACATTCTCGCGCGGGGTGTACCTGGCGCAGTTCGGCCATGGCCGGCGCATCGACGACGAGGCCGTCCTTGCCCGGATCCTGCGCGAATGCGGTGCCGAGCCTGAAGAGGTCCTGGCAGGGGCAAGGACGGAGAAGGCTAAGAACCGGATGAGAAGCTCTGTCGACGAGGCGCAAGCGCTTGGAATCTTTGGCGCGCCGAGTTTCACCTGTGCAGATGGCGAGCTTTTCTGGGGCAATGATCGCCTGGAAAGCGCCGTCGACCACGCATTGGCAACCGTGATATCATGAGCCTCTGCGTACCGGATGCGATCTGCCCGACATTGCCGAGAGCCTTCCCGCCATGACCTTTCTTCCCGACATTGCGACGCTTGCCGCCTTCACGCTTGCCTGCCTTGTGCTGGTCCTGACGCCCGGGCCGGACATGACCCTGTTTGTCGGCCGTTCCCTGTCACAGGGGCGGGCCGCCGGCATGGCCTCGATGGCGGGGGCCGCCGCCGGCAACGTGATCCACACGATGCTGGCCGCCTTCGGTCTTTCGGCGCTCATTGCGGCCTCGGCGGAAGCCTTCTTCGTGGTGAAGATCGTCGGCGCGCTTTATCTGCTCTGGCTTGCCTTCCAGAGCCTGCGGCACGGCTCGGCCCTGAGTGTTTCGCCGGAACGCGGCGCGGTTCAAAAACCGCTGTCGCGGGTTTTCGCGGCCGGGCTTCTTGTCAACCTGCTCAATCCGAAGATCATCCTGTTTTTCCTGACCTTTCTGCCGCAATTCGTCACCGCGGGCGACCCCGACGCGGCTGGAAAGCTGGTCTTTCTGGGTCTCTACATGGTCGCGTTCTCGCTGCCCTTCTGTGCCGCGATGGTGCTGATGGCGGAAAGCTTTGCGCGGTCGCTGCGCCGGTCGCCGCGCATCATGCGGATGATCGACTGGCTTTTCGCCGGCATCATCGGCGGGTTTGCGGTCAAGATCCTGTTTGCCAGCCGCGCCTGACGCCCTGCCCGCTCCGCATCTCATCCTGGATGAATTCATCATGTCCCACATCTTTCCCCGCCATTCCGCCATGCGACCTCCGCGCGCCGTCGCCGGCGACGGCTGCTACATCATCGACGAGACGGGCAAACGCTACCTCGATGCCTCCGGCGGGGCGGCTGTCTCCTGCCTCGGCCATTCCGACAGGGCCGTCACCGATGCGGTGAAGGCGCAGCTCGACGAGATCGCTTTTGCCCATACCGGCTTCTTCACGAGCGGACCGGCGGAGGAGCTTGCCGACCTGTTGATCGCGCATGCGCCGAAGGGCCTGGAGCGGGTCTATCTCGTGTCGGGCGGGTCGGAGGCGACGGAAGCGGCGATCAAGCTCGCGCGCCAGTTCCATATCGAGAATGGCGAGCCTGCGCGCGCGCGTATCATCGCGCGCCGCCAGAGCTATCACGGCAACACGCTCGGCGCGCTGTCGGCCGGCGGCAACATGTGGCGGCGCGAACCCTTCGCCCCGCTGCTGGTCGACATGTCGCATATCGCCCCCTGCTACGCCTATCGCGGCATGACCGAGGACGAGAGCGAGGAAGATTACGGCCGCCGGGTTGCCGACGAACTGGAGACTGAAATCCTGGCGCAGGGGCCGGAGACGGTTGCCGCCTTCATCGCCGAACCGGTCGTCGGCGCGACGCTCGGCGCGGTTCCCGCCGTCAAAGGCTATTTCGCCCGCATTCGCGAGATCTGCGACCGGTATGGCGTGCTGCTCATTCTGGACGAGGTGATGTGCGGGATGGGTCGCACCGGCCATCTCTTCGCCTGCGAGGCGGACGGTGTCGCGCCGGACATCCTGTGCATCGCCAAGGGACTGGGTGCAGGCTACCAGCCGATCGGGGCAATGCTCGTCAGCGGCCGAATCTATTCGGCGATCGAGACCGGCTCCGGCTTCTTCCAGCATGGTCACACCTATATCGGCCACCCGGCGGCCGCCGCCGCCGGTCTCGCCGTCGTGACCGCACTGACCGGACGGGGTCTGGTCGACCGTTCGAAGGCCATGGGCGAGGTGCTGAAATCCGCGCTTGTCGAGCGTTTCGGCCAGCATCCGCATGTCGGCGACATTCGCGGGCGCGGCCTGTTCCTCGGGCTCGAACTGGTGGAGGACCGGGAAACGAAAGCGCCCTTCTCGCCGGAGCGCCGGCTTCATGCGGTGCTGAAGAAGGCGGCGTTCCAGCGCGGCCTCGTCTGCTATCCGATGGGCGGCACGATCGACGGGCGCTCCGGCGACCATGTCCTGCTGGCCCCGCCCTTCATCATCTCGGACGATCAGGTGGCGGAAATCGTCGAGAAGCTCTCGGGCGCGCTCGACGATGCGCTGGCTGCCTGAGCCGGCGCGACATCTTCCCGCCACCATTTGCGCAATGATGACGGTTTGCTGCCGTTCCCATCCTTTCGCCCGGACATGATGCCGCACCGGTTCGATGACGAGTCTCTTTCCGCCCCCGACGCGTTTGCGCGCGCGGGGGCACTGCGCGTTGTCGTCGCGATGGCGCTCCTGGCCGGCGCCGTTCCGCACGCGGCTGTCGCCGAGACGCCGGACGCCCTGCCCGCAGGCTGCGAGGTCGGTACATTGCCGGCTCGGCAACTCGAGACGCCGCTTGCGGTGGAGGCGGACGATCCGGTGACGGTGCGCGCGGGCGATGGCCGGCTTTACCGGCAGGCGGATCTGGTGGCGGGCGAGGCGACGCCGCCACCGACCCTGCCCGCGGCACTTCGGTTTACCGGTCTTGCACGCGGCCCGGATCGCTGGCGCCGTCATGAAGGGCATCTGGTTGACGCGGCGGGGCACTGGTTGGCCCGGGATCTGATCGGACGCGGCGATGCCATCGTCTCGCCGCGCCTTGCCAACACGGAGTGCCTGCGTGGCCTTTTCGTGCTGGAGGCGCGGGCGCGGGCGCGTCGGATTGGCCTGTGGGCGCGCGAGCGGGTGTGGTCGGCCCATCGGCCGCAGGCGCTGGCCGCGCGCGCCGGCCGGTTCACCCTGGTCTCTGGGCGGGTCCTGTCGATCGGGGAAACCCGTTCCACGCTCTATCTCAATTTCGGTCATCGCTGGAGCCGCGACTTCACGGTGACGGTGCCGACCGATCAAAAGGCGGCATTCTCGGCCGCCGGGCTTGACGTGGCCTCCCTGGACGGGGCAGCTATTCGCGTGCGGGGGGTCGTCGAGTTGTCGGGCGGGCCGAGCATGAAGCTCTTCCACCCCGCGCAGATCGAGCGGCTCGACAAGGATGGCACGCGCCGGTGAACAGACTTCCGTCAACGGTCCGGATTGCAGGGCAAGGCATGGTTTGGAGGCGCGGCATGCGAGCGCTTGCCGCCACGATGGCGCTCGTCTTGCTGTCCGCCTGCCAGTTTTCCGGGTCCTCGCCAATCGAGATCGGAACGCCGGCGCCCGGCAGCCTGCGGCCGGGCCTTTCGTCCGACCTTGGTGCGCGGGAGCATCCGCGTGTCGTTGCGACCTATGGCGGCGTTTACGAGGATCGAGGCGCGGAGCGCGCGGTTGCGCAGGTGGTCGGCCGGCTCGTCGAGGCCTCGGACGATCCCTCGCAGACCTATCGCATCACCATCCTGAACTCGCCGGCGGTGAATGCCTTCGCCCTTCCCGGCGGCTATCTCTACGTGACGCGCGGCCTGCTGGCGCTGGCGACAGATACATCCGAGGTTGCCGCCGTCCTGGCGCACGAGATGGCGCATGTCACCGCAAGCCACGCGATCAAGCGCCAGCAGCGGGCCGAAGCGACGGAGCTTGCCGGACGGGTGCTCGGCAATGTGGTGCGCGACCCCGACCAGGCGCGCGCGGCGATCATTTCCTCGCAGCTCTCCTTTGCCCGCTTCTCGCAGATCCAGGAGCTGGAGGCCGATGCGGTCGGCGTGCGCACACTGTCGCGCGCACGCTACGACCCGTTCGCCGCTGCCCGTTTTCTCAACACGATGGGCCAGTTCGCTGCCTATCAGAGCGCGCAAGGAGCGGCCAAGGGGGCGCCGGATTTCCTGTCGTCGCATCCCACCACGCCCGAACGGGTCCAGACGGCCGTGCGCGCCGCGCGCCAGGCCGGCGCGCCTGGCCTTGGCGAGCGCGATCGGGACGCGTATCTCACCAAGATCGACGGCATGCTCTATGGCGACGATCCGCTGGAAGGCTACATCCGTGGCCGGTCGTTCCTGCACAAGGCGCTGGGCATCAGTTTCACCGCGCCTCCGGGCTTCGTGCTCGAGAACTCGCCCGAGGCCGTGCTTGCCAGCAACCCCAACGGCACCGCGCTGCGCTTCGACGGGGCGGACCTGACCGACTTCGCGTCACTGCGCGCCTACATGACCAGCGGCTGGATCAACGGCCTGATCGCGGACAGCGTCCGCGAGGAAACCGTCAACGGCCTGGCCGCCGTCACCGCCTCGGCCTTCACCGACGGCTGGTCGTTCCGCATTGCTGTCGTGCGCATCGGTCGCACGGGCTATCGCTTCATTTTCGCCTCGCGCGCCGGCGGTGCCGAATTCACGCGCGACTACGAGGCGACGGTACAGAGTTTCCGGCAGTTGACGCCGACCGAGATCGCCCGGCTCCGACCCCTGCGCATCAAGGTGATCCGCGCCGACGAGGGCGACACACCCGAGCGGCTTGCCGTGGGTATGAGTGGCGTCGAGCCGGCCCGCCGGCTGGAGCTCTTTTCGATCCTCAACCAGACCCCGTCGGGCCAGGTCATTCCGGCCGGCACGCCGTTGAAGCTGGTGGTGGATTAGCGCCCCCCCCCCGACATTCCCGCTGCCGCGACGCGCCGTTTTGGCAGGATGCATGGCGGCGGCCCGGACCTTTCGGAAGGAGGCTGGAAAATGGACGAGACCACCGGCGGATGCCTTTGCGGCCAGTTGAGGCTCGTAGCCTCGGGCCGGCCTTACCGGGTCGGCGTGTGTCATTGTCTCGACTGCCGCAAGCATCACGGCGCCCCCTTTCACGCTTCCGCGATTTTTCCCCGGGATGCGGTGGAAATAGAAGGCGAAACAAAGGGCTATCGCGGGCGCTTCTTCTGTCCGAACTGTGGCTCGACGGTCTTCGGCGCAAGCGGCGACGAGGTCGAGGTCAATCTCGGGGCGCTGGACGCGCCCGACCAGTTCACGCCGACCTATGAATTATGGACAGCGCGCCGCGAATCCTGGCTGCCACCGTTTCCGCTTGAGCGGCGCTACGTGCATGACCGCGACACGGACGGCCGCCATGAGGACTAGGGCTTAGCGAGAGCGAGCGGCTACCGGTTTGGGCGCGGCGTGTGCCGGCGTCTGTGCCTATCCCCCGTCGACCTTGCGATAGGGTTGCTGCTGATAGCCTGTCAGATAGGCGAGCGAGCCGAGACCGGAGGCAACCTGCTTGGCGGCCTTGAACGCCTGGCGGCGGCCGCGCTCCGGTGAAACCAGGAAGACGGCGCTCATCGGCAGCTGCAGGATGAGGCCTCCCGCAATGCGGCCGATGCCTTTCAGGAAGCTGCGCAGGGCGGCCTTCGGCTTGCCGGCGCGCTTCTCGTGCAAGCGCGAGATGTTGCCGGCGACGCGGAAGGTGCGGTTGAGCTGCCAGGCAAGCCGCGTGCGGTTGACCGGCACCAGTTCCTCGACGGTTGCCTCGGCTATCCAGACGATGCGCCCGCCCGCATCATGCACGCGGGTGAAGAAATCCGTGTCGCTGCCGCCGGTAAAGCGCATCGATCCGTCGAAATGCAGGCCGAACCCGCCAGCGTCGGCATCGCGAAAGACTTTCGTGTCGACCAGTGTGTTGTGACCTTCCGCCTTGGCAAGCACGGTGCCGGTCGGGCGCTTGTTGACCTGCTTCGGCACCATCCAGGTCGGCGTTTCCGGCGGATATGTGTAGATGACGCGCCCGTAATGCACCTCGGCCGGGTACTGCCGCGTCGCCTCGATCATGGTGGCGAGCCAGCCCGGATGGGCGATCTCGTCATCGTCGATATAGAGAACCCGGTCGAAACCCTCTGCGGCGGCGAAGGTGCCGCAGCGGTCGCGGGCGAAGGGGATGCCGAGTTCCGGCTCGAGCACGTAGTGGATGGTCCAGCCGGTCTGCGCCGCGACGTCCAGGGTGATCGGGCGCGAAACGTCCCTGTCGTGGTTCTCGACGACCACGATCTCGGCCGCAATCCCGTCCGGAACCGCCTGCGCGCACACCGATGCGAGGCAGGCCCGCAACAGCTTCGGCCGTTCCCTTGTGCAGATCGCGATGCAAAGTCTCATGGGCGTGCGGGTCCGGGATGTCTTGCGCTGGCATCGCAGTAGCGGTTTCTCACAGGAGAATCCAGCCGGCGGGAAAGAGTTCGTCGACATATGTGCGGCGCATCTCGTCGCGCGCGAACCACTGGCGCGGAGCGATCACGTGCCGCTCCGGATTGCGACCGAGCCAGGCGCCCCACCAGCTGAAGCTCGAATTGGCGGTTACGTGATGGGCGCAGCGGCTCATCAGGAAGAGGTCCTGCTCGCGGCTCTGGCCATCGACCAGCGTCCGGTTGGGCCAGTCCGCGGTCAGTTCCGCCGCTGCGGCGATGTCATCGGAAAAGACCAGCCAGTTCGCATCCGGAACGAGTTGCCGCATCAGGGCGGCGGCCCGCCGGTAATGCTCCGCCCCGAGCATGCCGTGGATCGAGGTCGTGCGCGCGTTGCTGGCGTAGTCGCCGCGCCGGACATGGAGGGAGATGCTTGCGGGCGCCTCGGCCAGCGCGAGGCGCTGCGGATCGATGGTCGCGGCCACGTGGTCGAGCGAGAACAGCGCGCGGATGTCCTCCCTGCAATCGGCAAAGAATTGTTCCGACTGGAAATAGCCGGCCAGATAGGTTCCCGCTTCGAGCGTCGGAAATGCGTCGGCGTGGCAGAAATCCTTCTGGAACCAGACCGGCCCGGGCCACAGGCGATGCCGCTTCTTGCCCCGGGTCCTGCCCTTCTCACCGGCAAGGCCGAGCAGGCGCGCGCGCAGGCTGTTGGTGTCGGGGCGCCAGATTTCCGGTTCGATGCCGAAAATGTCGAGGCCAAGGGCCGCGTGATCGAAGTTCATTTCCAAAGGGTCGATCAGCAGCGTGGCGCCAAGCCGTCGCGCCAGTGCTTGGCCCGCGGCATACTGGAACATCTGGTTGCCGAGCCCGCCCCAGATGCGCATGCATACAGGCGCGGCTTCCCACGTCCTGCCGGTTTCTGCCTGCTGTGCCTCCACGCGGCGATCGCCCCCAACGGTTTTCAGACCTTCGCCCTTGTTAGTCGGCATCTGGCGCTTGAACAAGCATGCGCTGCATCCGTTGGCCCAGCTTGAGCGAGATCAAGGCGCCGTTCCGGGCAATTTGTATTCATGGTTTTGAATGTTTCGGCCTTGCCGCGCCCACCCGCGCAGCGCGTGGAGGATGCGATGGACCTGACCGGCGTGCTGGATATGCTGGGCGATGCCGAAACCTCGGCGCTTGGCGGGCTGGCCATTGGCGTCGCTTTCGGAGTTTTTGCCGAGCGCAGCCGCTTCTGCCTGCGCGCGGCGGCGGTCGAGTTCGCCCGTGGCGAGATCGGCGGCAAGGTGGCGATCTGGCTGGTCGCCTTCTCCTCGGCCGTGCTTTTCACGCAGCTTCTGGTCGGCAGCGGCCATCTCGACGTCGCCGAGGCGCGTCAGTTCGCTGCCCGCGGCTCACTGTCCGGCGCCATTGTCGGCGGGGCGCTGTTCGGCATCGGCATGGTGCTGGCGCGCGGATGCGCCAGCCGGCTGCTGGTGCTTTCGGCAACCGGCAACCTGCGCGCCCTGCTTGCCGGGCTGATCTTCGCCGTGGCGGCGGAAGCCTCCATCCACGGCATCCTGTCGCCACTGCGCGACCGGATCGCCGGATTGTGGACGATCGGCGGCCGGGAGCAGCTGGACCTTCTCCAGCTTGCGGGCCTGCCGCGGCAGGCGGGTCTCGCGATCGGTGTAGCCTTCGTCGCCGGCACGGCTTTTTTCGCCATTCGGGCCCGGCTCTCGCCACGCGGCTGGCTGGGCGCGGCCGGCGTCGGTGCGACAGTGGCTGCCGGCTGGTGGTTCACCTACCAGCTCGCCGGGCAGGCCTTCACCCCGATGACCGTGAAGAGCCTGACCTTTACCGGGCCGTCCGCCGACACACTCATGCTGGTGCTGGCCCCGCCGGGCCGGGCGTTCGATTTCGACATCGGCCTGGTGCCCGGCGTCTTCGCCGGTGCGGCACTTGCCGCGCTCGTTGCCGGCGAATGGCGGCTTCAGGGCTTTCATGACGGCCATTCGATGCGGCGCTACATTCTTGGTGCCGTCCTGATGGGGTTCGGCGGCATGCTGGCCGGCGGTTGCGCCGTGGGAGCCGGCATCACCGGAGGCTCGATCTTCGCCATCACCGCCTGGGCGACGCTCTTCGCAATGTGGGCGGCGGCGGGGATCACGGACCTTGCCGTCGATCGCCTTGCGGACCGACGCAAGGCGGGAACCGGGGGGCATGTCCCGGCCGCCCCGTGAACGAAGGCCGGCCCGCTCCTGTCAGCCCTACCAGGCGTGCTCGCGCCCGTCCCAGGTGAGGAAGCGGCCGGTATCGGCCCGCGTCAGCCCGGTGACGACGGCGAAGATCCCTTGCGCGCTTTCGATCGGCTCGATCTCGGCCTCCGGACCTCCCATGTTCGTTCGGACCCAGCCCGGATGCATCGCGACGACGCAGATGCCGTCGCCGGCAAGATCGACGGCAAGGCCCTGGGTCACCTTGTTCACCGCTGCCTTGGAGCTGCGATAGGCGTAGGCGCCGCCCTTCGGGCGGGCAAGCGAGCCCATCTGGCTGGAGATGGTGACAATGCGCGGGTTGGCGGCCTGGCGCAGGTTGGCGCGCAGCGCCAGAGCCATGCGCATCGGGGCGATCGTGTTGACCCTCAGCTCCTGCTCCCAGGCATCGAAGTCGAGATCGTCCAGCGTCTGGTGCGGATTGAGGATACCGGCATTGTTGAGGAGCAGGTCGACCGGCGCCGCGCCCGTGGCGGCGGCAAGATCCGCGACCGACCCGGCGTCGGTGACATCAAGCGCGTGGATGGCGATGCGGTCGGGGTGATCCCCGGCAAGCTGGCGCAAGGCGTCGGCGTCGTCCGGCCGGCGACAGCAGGCATGCACGAACCAGTCGTGCGAGGCGACGAAGAGGCGGGTGAGTTCCAGTCCGATGCCGCGGTTGGCACCGGTGAGAACGAGGGTCTGGAGCATGCGGGATATGTCCTTTCGGATGGGACGCCCATATCCGCCCGCGAGACCCGCGCGGTCAACCCACCTGGTTGCGGCGCGGCGCGGGAAGTCATGACTTTGCGCGCGCGGGCGGTTACAAGGCGGGCAGAACCGCGTCCCCGCCAGCTGCGGGCTGCGCCACAGACCTGCAAACCGGATTGCCTGCCATGACGACAGACCAGATCGCCCCGTTTCTCGGAAAGTGGATCCTCGATCTCGACGAGAGCGAGTTCGACCAGAGCGATCTCCCGCGCGCCGCGACCTGCACCATCGAGGAGGAATTCGGCCTCGTGACGATCCGCATGTCAATCATCTCCGCCGGGGGCGAGGAGATTGCCGGCGAGATCACGGGCGTGCCGGGCAAGGCCGGGCAGCGTCTTTCCGAAAGCGGGCTGGCCGACCGGCTGCTGCTGTTCTTCGAGGATGAGCGGACGCTGACATCGGAAGCGCGCCGCGGCGAACTGACCCTGATGAGCGCCCGGCGGCGGCTGTCGGAGGACGGGCACAGCATGGAGGTCGAGCAGACCGTTGCGGTGCCCGGACAAGGGCCTGTGGTCAACACGGGAATGTATCGCCGGGCGCAGTAGCGCGTCCCGGCACCGGCCTTCTGGCCGAAGCCGTCAAGTCAGATCAGTTCGGGCCAGCGCATCAGCGCCAGAATGCCGGCCCATGCGACGAGCGAGACGATGCCGGCGGTCCGAAAGCGGGAGATGGTACCGCGCGAATCGACCTGGTCGAGCAGCCGCCACGCCGGCACCAGGCGCAGCAGCAGCGCGTTGAGCCCGGCGAGCAGGATCAGGGCGCCCTTCACCTGGAAGACCGGATCGGCGGCGATCGCAAAGGGGCGCTGCGACATCAGGGCGATGCCGCTTGCAAGCGCCAGGACAAGGCCGAGAAGCGCGGTCTGGCCGAGCACCCGGGCGAGATCGGCGAGCAGGGTGCTGCGCCAGAAGCCGATCAGCCGGAGATTGAGCGGCAGCAGCGCTCCGACAAGGACCAGTGTGCCGGCGAGGTGGCAGGCGGCGGCAATCTCGCGTGCCTGTGCGGAGGCAGCCATCATCCGTGCCAGTTGCGAATGGCCCAGATAGTCGAGGAGCGGAGCGAAATCCGGCATGAGGCGGGTCCGGTTCTTGGGGCTGTCTCCCAGTTGCATAGCCTGATTCTTGCCCGGCGGGGGGATCGGGGCGGTTTGCCGTTTTCACGGGCGGTTTTTTCTTGCAACCTGTGGCGGCATCATTACGTCTCGAGCAAGCCCCGATCTATTGAAACGGCCGTTGCCGGGTTTTCCCGCCGGCCCCTGCCCGGATCCGTCAGATGGACATTCTTCCCTATGTGCGCCCCGGAGACGAGCTTGCCGCAACGCGGATCTACGCGGCCGCGCTGATCCAGAAGCTGCGCCCGTTTTTCGGCACCGTCGAGGCGGCGACCTCTTTTCTCGCGCCGCATATGCGGCGCGACAGGGGGGTCACGGCGATCCTTGGCGGGCGTGTCGTGGGGATTGCCGGCTATCGGCTGGACGGGACCGGGCTGTTCGAACCGAAATGGCGCCACTTCCGCCAGCGGTTCGGTTTCCTCGGCACGGCGGTCCGCATGGCGGGCCTTGCATTTCTCGACAAGACGGACGCCGATGGCGTTTTGGCGATGGACGGCATCGCGGTGTCGGAGGAGGCGCGCGGCAAGGGAGCCGGGACGGCGCTGCTCGACGAAGTCGTCGAACTTGCCCGGCGAACCGGCAAGCATGCCGTCCGGCTTGACGTGATCGATACCAACCCCCGTGCCCGCGCGCTTTACGAGCGCAACGGTTTCGTGCCGGAAAAGCGGCGCGAGCTGGGCTTTCTGGCGCCGATCTTCGGCTTTTCATCAGCCACGTCCATGTGCCGTCAGGTGGGTGCCGGATCGGGCCTCGCATGAGCGCAACGACCGGCGGGAACAGGCCGTCCGATGATGCTGTAGCCGTGGACCTCACCGGAGTGACCTCCCCGGTCCCGGAGCGCCCTTCGGCTCCGGATGTGGCGGATCATGTGGAAGGGGCGCCGCGCGAACTCGACCGCCTCGCCATGATCGTGGTCCTGATAATGGTTTCGGTCTTCGGGCTGGCCCAGGGGCTGACCTATCCGCTGCTGTCCTTCATCCTCGAGCGGCAAGGCACGCCGGCCTGGCTGATCGGGACGAACGCCGCGATGATGGCGCTGGGCCTGATTTTCTCCGCGCCGCTGGTGCCGCAACTTGCCCTGCGCTTCGGCGCGGCAAGGCTCGCCATTGCTTCGGCCCTGCTGCTGGCCGTCCTGTTCGCGCTGATCGGCACCGTCCAGTCCCTGTGGCTCTGGTTTCCGGCCCGCTTCCTGCTCGGCGTGGGCATCAACGGCCTCTACATCGCCAGCGAGACCTGGGTGAACCAGCTTGCACCCGATCGTATTCGCGGCCGCTTGCTCGGCCTCTATGCGACGGCGCTTGCCGGAGGCTTCGCGCTCGGCCCGGCAACGCTTGCCGTGACCGGCACGCAAACGCTGGCGCCCTTCTTCCTGTGTATCGGGGTGGCGCTGATATGCGCCGCGCTGATCGCCGCCATCCGTCACAGGCTCCCGACCTTCGCCGCCGGTGAAACCGGCTCGATCCGGGCGGTGGCGCCGCTCATTCCCTTTCTGCTGGCGGTGACGGCGGTCGCCGCCGCCTTCGATCAGGCGATCCTGACGCTGTTTCCCGTCTACGGGCTCGGCCACGGCTTGAGCGAGACGGCGATCGCCACCGCCCTCGCCGTCCTGATCGTCGGCAACATCCTTTTCCAGGTGCCGATCGGTACGCTCGCCGACCGCTGGGGGCCGCGCCAGGTGATGGTGGTCCTGTGCCTGCTGACGATCTGCGGCGCGGTGCTGCTGCCGATGCTCATCGGCACGCGCTGGCCGCTCTGGGCGATGCTGTTCATCTGGGGCTCGTCCGCCTATGGCGTCTACACGATCGCGCTGATGGAACTCGGCCGCCGTTTTTCGGGTGCCATGCTGATCGCCGGCAATGCCGGATTTGCCGCGATGTGGGGCGTCGGCGGGTTTCTCGGTCCGGCGCTCTCGGGCCTGGCGATCGACATGATCGGCGCCTTTGGCCTGCCGTTGCTGCTCGGTTCGGTCTATGTCGTGCTGCTCGTCCTGACGCTTGCGCGCAAATCCGCCTGACACCGCTGCGAGCGGCGCCAGGCGGCTGGATGCGGCCCTCCAGTCAGTGGCCGGCGGCGAGCGATCCCTGGCGGCGCGGATCGGAAGCACCGGCCAGTCCGCCCTCGACCGCCATGATCGACTGGGTCGAACCCATCGTCGCCTTTTCCGCGATCTGGTGGCCGTATCCGCGCAGGATCGCCAGCGTGTCGGGGGAGAACCCCTCCTCGGTGCGGATCTCGTCGGGCAGCCACTGATGGTGCATGCGCGGGGCGCTTGTCGCCTCCGCCACGTTCATTCCGTGATCGACCACGTTGAGAATGACCTGCAGCACCGTGGTGATGATGCGGCTGCCGCCGGGCGATCCGGTGGCCAGCACCAGTTTTCCGTCGCGGAACATCAGTGTCGGGCTCATCGAGGAGAGCGGCCGCTTGCGCGGGGCGACGGCATTCGCGTCGCCGCCGATCAATCCGTAGGCGTTGGGCACGCCCGGCTTGGCGGAGAAATCGTCGAGCTCGTTGTTGAGCAGCACACCTGTGTCGCCGGCCATCATGCCGACGCCGTAGGAAAAGTTCAGCGTATAGGTGTTGGAGACGGCATTGCCTTCATCGTCGACCACCGAATAGTGGGTGGTCTCCTCGCTCTCGTAGGGTGCCGGCTTGCCGGGTGCGATCTTCTCCGAGGGTGCCGCGCGGGTGGGATCGAAATCTGCCATGCGCGCGGTCGCATAGGCCTTGGATGTCAGGCCCTTGACCGGGATGTCGACGAAGTCCGGATCGCCGAGAAACTCGGAGCGATCCGCATAGGCGCGCTTCATCGCCTCGGCCATCACGTGCAGGGTCGCGGCCGAGCCCGAGCCCGAGGCTGTCAGGTCGAAAGGCTCCAGCATGTTGAGGATCTCGACGATATGCACCCCGCCGGAGGATGGCGGCGGCATCGAGGTGACCTCGTAGCCCCGGTAGGTGCCGGTCACGGGCGTGCGCCATTTCGCCTCGTAGGCGGCGAGATCCCCGGTGGTCATGCCGCCGCCGGCCGCCTGTACCCGCGCGGCGATCTTCTGTGCGACCTCGCCCTTGTAGAAGCCGTCGGGCCCCTCCTCGGCGATCCGGCGAAGCGTGGCGGCAAGTCGGGGCTGGCGCAGGGTTTCGCCCGGCTCATGGAAACCGTCATCCGCCTTGTAGAAGGTGGCGCGGGCGTCCGGATCCTTCGACAGACGCTCGAAGGACTGCTTGAGCGAACCTGCAAGATCGTCGGATACCGGGAAGCCCTCTTCCGCCAGGCGGATTGCCGGTGCGATCAGTTCGGCGAAGGAGAGCGTCTTGCTGCCGAAGCGCTGATGGGCGGCGTAAAGACCGGCGACCGTTCCCGGCACGCCGATGCCAAGGCCGGAGAAGCGCGATTTCTCCGGATCGGCATTGCCCTGCCCGTCGAGGAACATGTCGCGTTCGGCTGCGGCCGGTGCCAGTTCCCGGTAGTCGAGCGCCAGCGTCTCGCCGCTTTCCGCCAGGTGCACGAGCATGAAGCCGCCGCCGCCGAGATTGCCGGCGCGCGGCAGGGTCACGGCGAGGGCGAAGCCGACGGCGACCGCCGCATCGACCGCATTGCCGCCTGCGGCAAGGATGTCGCGGCCGACGCCGGTTGCCAGCGCTTCCTGGCTGGCCACCATGCCGCTGCGCGCGAGGACCGGATGGAAACGGTCGGATCCGGACAGGATTGGTGCCGGCGCGGCATCCTGGGCGCCGGCCGGAAGCGCGGCCTGACCGATCGCCGTGATTGCAGCCAGCGCGATGCCGACCAGCCTGCCCGTCCCACTTGTGAATACCCGCATTTTCGTGCTCCGAGAGAAGTAAGGGAAACAACAGTCTGTCGCCAAAAGCGGCGGGCCGCTACCCTTGGCAATTCGCCGATTGACAGTTCCCTTGGGGCAGCGGACGGCGGCAATGGAGGTGGAGACGATGGTGACGGACGAGCGCTTCATGCGGCGACGCAGGTTCCGGGTGAGGGCCTTCGGCGCGCTTCTGGCGGTTTGCGTATCGGGGGCGCCGGTCATGGCGGTGGATGCCGGCGCGGGCCTCGAGCTGGCCCGCACCTGGTGCGCGGCCTGTCATCTGGTGGAGGACGGGCAGGCGCGCGCCGGGACCGCGGCCGCCCCCTTCGCGGAGGTTGCCGGCGATCCGGCCTTCGATCCGGAAAGGCTTGCCGCCTTCCTTGCCGCGCCGCATCCGAAGATGCCGGACATGTCGCTGACGCGGCGGGAGATCGCCGATATCGGTGCCTATATCGCCGGCCTGCGGAGGTAGTTCCGGGCGTAAAACGCAAGACGCGGCCGTTTCCGGCCGCGTCGCAAGATTTCGGTGTCGGCTTGCGGCAGGTGCCGCAGCAGATCAGGCGGCGGCCTTCTTCGGCGTGATCAGGCCGCGATTGACCAGCACTTCGGCGATCTGGACGGTGTTCAGCGCCGCGCCCTTGCGCAGGTTGTCGGCAACGATCCACAGGTTGAGACCGTTCTCGACGGTGGCGTCCTCGCGGATGCGGCTGACATAGGTCGCGTCCTCGCCGGCGCTCTCGTAAGGCGTGACGTAGCCGCCGTCCTCGTGCTTGTCGACGACCAGCACGCCCGGTGCCTCGCGCAGGATGTCGCGGGCCTCCTCGGCCGAGATCGGGTTCTCGAACTCGATGTTGACGCTTTCCGAATGGCCGATGAAGACCGGCACGCGCACGGCGGTGCAGGTGACCCTGATCTTCGGGTCGAGCATTTTCTTGGTCTCGGCCAGGACCTTCCACTCTTCCTTCGTGTAGCCGTCTTCCATGAACGCATCGATATGCGGAATGACGTTGAAGGCGATCCGCTTGGTGAACTTTTCCGGGGTGATCGGATCGTTGACGAAAACGGCGCGGGTCTGGTTGAACAGCTCGTCCATGGCCTCCTTGCCGCCGCCGGAGACGGACTGGTAGGTCGACACCACGACGCGCTTGATCCTCGCCGCGTCGTGCAGCGGCTTCAGCGCGACGACGAGCTGGGCGGTCGAGCAGTTCGGGTTGGCGATGATGTTCTTCCTGGTGAACCCGACGATGGCGTCGGCATTCACTTCCGGAACGATCAGCGGCACGTCGGCGTCGTAGCGCCAGGCGGAGGAGTTGTCGATGACGACGCAGCCCTTGGCGGCGATCTTCGGTGCCCACTCGCGCGCCACGTCGCCGCCGGCGGACATCAGGCAGATGTCGACATCGGAAAAGTCGTAGTGATCGATGGCCTGGCAGGTCAGCGTGCGGTCGCCGAAGGACACGTCGACGCCCTGCGAGCGCCGTGAGGCGACAGCGACGACTTCACGCGCGGGAAACCCCCGCTCGTCGAGAATATCGAGCATCTCGCGGCCGACATTGCCGGTCGCGCCGACAATCGCAATCTTGTATGCCATTGTTTTCATTCCTCTCTGGCCGCTCCCCGCGAACCCGGGCCGCGATGCGCGCGGAGCCTCAGGTCCTTCCGGTCCCCCATCCAACCCGGGGGAGCGCGGGTCGAGAGGGCCGTCAGGCGGTCGTTTTGCGGGTCGTCGTCGTGGTCGTGCCGGCGCGCGTGCTGCCGTTCGCGGCTTTCGTCGCGGCAAACGGGGCGGCAAGGGCGAAACGCGGCTTCGACATGGGATCCTTCAGGGTCCAAACGGCTGTCCGCTTTAGCGGACGCAAACTAGATGCCGCCACGCGCACGCAATGTCAACATGACGATGGCGAGACGCGATCCGAAACCCGGCGTCACGGCCGGTCGGCACCGGCGGCGGGCCCGGTGAGCGGTCCGCTGTCGTCAAGCCGGAAGCGCAGCAGCAGCGTGCGCTGCAGGATCGAGCGGTTGTCATCGGAGATCAGCGTGACGATGGTTTGGCCCGCCGCGTTCACATGCACCGACACGCCTTCCATGTTGTCGATCTGCTCGGAAAAGCCGGCCTCCATCAGCACGTGGCCGGTCACCAGCGCGCCGGGAGCGATCTCCGCCGCCGGCAGCAGCCGCAGGCGCATGCCGATGCCGTGGCGCAGGGTGAAGCGCCGCTCCAGAAGCAGGAGGTCGCCATCGGGCAGGAAGCTCGCGTCGGTGGCGTCATAGGAGTCCTGGCGGACCACGGTGAAGGTGCCGGGCGTGGCGCCGCCGATGAGGAAGCCCGGCAGGTCGGAGGTGAAGCCGGGGCCACGTTCGGCGATGACGACGAGGCTTCCCCGGAGCGGGCCGGAATTGGCGAAAGCGACCGCTTCCATCGCCTTGTTGTGGCGAAGCCGCTTGATGCCGGCCGGCAGGTCGAGCGCCGTGCCCGCCGCCTTCAGGTCGAGCGGCCAGGGAAAGGCATAGATCTCGTGATCGCGCTCGGTCGCGACGAAAAGCGTCCCCGCGCCGCTGTCCCCGTCGAGGCGCAGCGCCAGTGCCTCCGCGTCGCCGCGGCCGCGGTCGAGCAGCGCCCGCCCGTCGGGACCCAGCACGGGCGCGACCGTTGCGCCCGTCACGGCGAGGGGGCGGCCGTCCGGCGCGCTCTCGATGTCCGCCGTCAGCCACAGTCCGTTGTCGGCGACGGCCACCATGCGGTTGCCGTCCGGGCTGACGACCAGGCCCGAAAGGCCTCCCATGTGCCGGTTTCCCGCAAGCAGCTCCAGCCCTCCGAGGAAGGTGAGGCCGCCGAAACGGGTCTGTTCGGGCCGGCCGATGCGGAAATGCTCGATCGGCTTGCTGCGGATCGTGACCGACTGGATCGGGATGTCGGCGCGGACCGGCGCGGGCAGCGTGGCGGCAAGCGTCGCGAGCGCGACAAGGGCGCCGGCGGCGAGATGCCGGCGCCAGGCCGTCAGGGGGAGCGGGCGGGACATCGCCTTAGCGGGTCGCCCGGCGGCGACCGCGCCGGTTCGCCGGCATCGCCGTATGGTCGTCGAACAGGTCGGCAAGCTGGTCGGTCATGGCGCCGGCCAGTTCCTCGGCGTCGACGATGGTGACCGCGCGGCTGTAGTAGCGGGTCACGTCATGGCCGATGCCGATGGCAATCAGCTCGACGGGCGAGCGGTTTTCGATTTCCTCGATGATGTAGCGCAGGTGCCGTTCCAGATAGTTGCCCGGGTTGACCGACAGGGTGCAGTCGTCGACCGGCGCGCCATCGGAGATCATCATCAGGATCTTGCGCTGTTCGGGGCGTCCAAGCAGGCGCTTGTGAGCCCAGTCCAGCGCCTCGCCGTCGATGTTCTCCTTCAGCAGTCCCTCGCGCATCATCAGGCCGAGATTGCGCCGGGCCCGGCGCCAGGGCGCGTCGGCGGACTTGTAGATGATGTGGCGCAGGTCGTTGAGGCGTCCCGGCTGGGCCGGCTTGCCGGCGGCAAGCCACGCCTCGCGCGACTGCCCGCCCTTCCAGGCCCGCGTCGTGAAGCCGAGGATCTCGACCTTGACGCCGCAGCGCTCCAGCGTGCGGGCCAGAATGTCGGCACAGGTGGCCGCGACGGTGATCGGGCGGCCGCGCATCGAGCCGGAATTGTCGAGCAGCAGCGTCACCACCGTGTCGCGGAAATTGATGTCGCTTTCCTGCTTGAAGGCGAGCGGCTGCATCGGGTCGGTGACGACGCGCGTCAGCCGGGCCGTGTCGAGCAGGCCTTCCTCCAGGTCGAAGGACCAGGAGCGGTTCTGCTGTGCCAGCAGCTTGCGCTGCAGGCGGTTGGCGAGGCGCGCGACCGCGCCCTGCAGGTTGACCAGCTGCTTGTCGAGATGGCCGCGCAGCCGGTCGAGTTCCGCCGTGTCGCAGAGCTCTTCCGCCGGCACCATCTCGTCGAAGCGGGTGGAAAACACCTTGTAGTCCGAAGTCGGCGCCTGGTTGGAGAAGGGCAGTTCGCGGCGCTGGCTTTCGCCCGGCTCTTCCGCCTGGTCGGCGCTGTCGTCGTCGGAAAGTTCCTCAAGGTCGCCTTCGAGGCCTTCGCTCTCGCCGGCGTCCATTTCCTCGCCGGAGCGCTCCATCTCCTGCGGGGCGCCCTCTTCCTCGCCGGCGTCGTCCTCGCCCTCGGCCGAGGTTTCGCCGCGCTCGTTGCGGCCCTCGCTGTCGTCGTCGCCGTCGTCCTCTTCGTCGTTCTCCTGACCGAAATCCTCGTCCATCTCGAGCGAGGAGAGAACGGTGCGGACATGGCGGGCGAAGTCCTGCTGGTCC
The DNA here is from genome assembly GCF_965276915.1 of Stappia sp. Classification (GTDB taxonomy): domain Bacteria; phylum Pseudomonadota; class Alphaproteobacteria; order Rhizobiales; family Stappiaceae; genus Stappia. The sequence goes on along the minus strand of NZ_OZ255709.1, from coordinate 677,029 downwards.
TCGATCCGGCCGGCGAGATCGTCAAGCGCGCCGCCGGCCTTGTCCTCGATCCATTCGCGCCACTGCGAGATCATCGGCGCAGCGCTTTTCGGCGCCGGCGTGCCGGTCAGCCGTTCGCGCACCATGTAGGCGATCGCCTCCTCGAGCGGGGCGTCCTCGCGGCTGGCCACATCCGCATAGGCGGCCTTGCGGCAGCGCTCCTCCAGCATGGCGGACAGGTTGTCGGCGACACCGGGCATGCGGTTGGCACCGACGGCCTCGCAGCGCGCCTGCTCGACCGCGTCGAAGATGGCGCGCGCGGTCTCGCTCTGCGGCACCAGCTTGCGGTGCAGCGACGGATCGTGGCAGGCGAGCTTCAGCGCCATGGCGTCGGCGATGCCGCGGGTGACCGCGATCTCGCCCTCCGAGAGCCGGCGCGAGGGTTCGGGCAGCCGGGCCGTGTGCCCGGAAAGCGACGGGCGGTCTGACGAAAAGAGCACCTCGAGCTCGGGATCGGCGGCGATGGCACGCATCGTGTCGCCGATCGCCCGCTTCAGCGGCTCGCTCGTCGGCTTGCTCTTTTCTGTTGGCGGATTGCGCATTTCGACCCGGTCAGCTCATCACCACGTTGGCGGCGGATTCGGGCAGTTCCTCGCCGAAGCAGCGCTGGTAGAACTCGGCCACCAGCGTGCGCTCCATCTCGTCGCACTTGTTGAGGAAGGTGACGCGGAAGGCAAAGCCCAGGTCCTGGAAGATCTCCGCGTTCTCCGCCCAGGTGATCACCGTACGCGGGCTCATCACCGTCGACAGGTCGCCGTTGATAAAGGCGTTGCGGGTCATGTCGGCGAGGCGGACCATGCGCGACACGGTCTTGCGGCCTTCCTCGTTCTGGTACTGCTTGGCCTTGGCCAGCACGATCTCGACCTCGTTGTCATGCGGCAGGTAGTTCAGCGTGGTGACGATCGACCAGCGGTCCATCTGGCCCTGGTTGATCTGCTGGGTGCCGTGATAGAGGCCGGACGTGTCGCCGAGGCCGACCGTGTTCGTCGTCGAGAACAGGCGGAAGGCGGGATGCGGGCGGATCACCCTATTCTGGTCGAGCAGGGTCAGGCGGCCGGACACCTCGAGCACGCGCTGGATGACGAACATCACGTCCGGGCGGCCGGCGTCGTATTCGTCGAAGACCAGGGCGATGTTGTTCTGCAGCGCCCAGGGCAGGATGCCGTCACGGAACTCGGTGATCTGCTGGCCGTCGCGGATGACGATGGCATCCTTGCCGACCAGGTCGATACGGGAGATGTGGCTGTCCAGGTTGACACGCACGCAAGGCCAGTTCAGCCGGGCGGCGACCTGCTCGATATGGGTCGACTTGCCGGTGCCATGGTAGCCGGTGACCATGACGCGGCGGTTGTGCGCGAAGCCGGCGAGGATCGCCAGGGTGGTCTGCCGGTCGAACAGGTAGTCGGGATCGAGGTCCGGCGTATGGGGGCTCGGCTCCTTGTAGGCGGGAACCGTCAGGTCGCTGTCAATGCCGAAGGTCTTGCGCACGGAGACGGTGGTGTCGGGCAGGTTGTCGGCGGGCAGGGTCGTGTCAGTCATTTGTCCTCCGCTGGCCCGCCGGGCGACGGGGTCCGCGATCGCATGCAGATTACGTCCGCGCCGGCGGACGGGATTTCGAACCAGACCCTATTGCCAGAGCCCGGCCCGGCCAAGTGAAAACGCCTCGTCGCGATCGGCGTCGGCGCAAAACGCGCCGGGAAAGGGTCTCCCCGCGACAGGAGACCGCAGTCACCGGGCGAACCGGTTGCGGTCGGGAAACTCGGGAGACATCCGATGTCATAGCGCATCGGCGCCAAGCTGCAAGCCCGGTTCGGGCGCGGCCCGCGGCAGCCCGTCTAACAGAAGCCGGCTTTCTTCAGCAGCGAGTAGGCGTTGATGATCTCGCGCAGCCGATCCTCCAGCGAACGGTCGCCGCCATTGGCATCGGGATGGAGCCGCTTGACCAGTTCCTTGTAGCGGGTCTTGATCTCGGCGTTGCGGGCGTGGTGCGGCAGGCCGAGTGTCTCGAAGGCCCGCGCTTCGAGCTGCTTCAGCTTGGGGGCGCGCGCGCCGCTGCTCGACGTCCTTGCCTTGCCACGCCCGGCACGGGCCTCGGCGCGGGCGCGGGCCGCCTGCTGCGGGTCGGTGTCCGACCAGGCGGTGCCGTCGGCGGCCTTGGCGTTGACGCCCATCTTCCAGGTCGGCCGGTGACCGGTCAGTGCGTCGCGCTGGTAGGCGCGGGTCTGGTCGTCGTCCATGCCGGAGAAATAATTGTAGGACTTGTTGTACTCGCGCACGTGGTCGAGGCAGAAACGATAGTACTCGCCGTCCGCGTGGCGGCCCTTCGGCGCGCGATGGGTTCCCGCCTGCGCGCAGCCCTGCCACTCGCAGGACTGCTCGCACACGAATTCCTCCTCGGCGCGGGCACGCTTCGGCGATATGCGGATCCGGTCGAAAATGTCCGAAGTCACCGGTCTGGGTCCAATTTACGTTGGCTGCGGTCCGCGACAGCGCGGCAGGCGCCGGGACGATCCGCATAAATAGGGGGACGGTGCATGGTTCGGCAAGCTCTTGACGGGGGCAAAAAGTCTGTCACATGGAAAGCATGAGCATCAAGCAACAGATTGAGCGGCAGCTGACGGAGATGTTTTCGCCGGCGAGCCTCGAGGTGATCGACGAATCGGAGCGTCATCGTGGTCATGGCGGATGGCGCGAAGGTGGCGAGACCCACTTCCGCGTCCGCATTGTCGCGGAGGCGCTTGCCGGCCTCGGCCGGGTTGCCCGGCACCGGGCGATCAACGATTGCCTGAAGCCGGCCTTCGAGGCCGGCGTCCATGCGCTGGCGATCGAGGCACGAACCCCGGACGAGCCCGACCCGCGTGGTGGCGGGCGCGCCTCGATCGACTGAGGGCGCGGGTCGAACCGTCCGCCCGTGCGGTCAGTTGCCCTGCATCACGGTGGGGGCGGGCGGCGGCAGCGGCGTCGCCCCGGCGACGATGGCCGACTTGACGGAACCCGCCACCTCCTTTGAAAGGGGCGTGATCTTCAGCCGCGTCACCCGGTTCTTCTCCCGCTTGAGCACCGTGAAGCGGTAGCCGTGGAAGGTGAAGGCCTGGCGCTCCTCGGGGATCATCTGCGCCTCGTGAATCACCAGGCCGGCGATGGTCGTTGCCTCGTCATCCGGCAGGCGCCAGTCGACCGCGCGGTTGAGATCGCGGATCGGCACGCTGCCGTCGACGATGATCGAACCGTCGGGCTGCGGCCGCACGCCGGCGAGCTCGACATCGTGCTCGTCGGAAATCTCGCCGACGATCTCCTCGAGAATGTCCTCCAGTGTGACGAGGCCCATCACCTCGCCATACTCGTCGATGACCAGGGCAAAATGCGCCTTGCGCTTGAGGAAGGCGTTGAGCTGGTCCTGCAGGCTGGTCGTGTCGGGCACGAACCAGGGCGGCGAGACGAGCTGATCGAGATCGAGCCGGCTTGCGTCGCCGCCGGCTTTCGCCAGCGCGCGCAACAGGTCCTTGGCATGCAGCACGCCGATATAGTTGTCGGTCTGCCCACGCCACAGGGGCAGCCGGGTATGGGGGCTGTCGAGCGCCTCCTGGATCAGCTTTTCCGGGTCATCGTCGGCATTCAGCGTGTTCATCTTGGTGCGATGAACCATGACATCCGAGACTTCCAGGTCGGCAAGGTCGAGCAGTCCGCCGATGCGGTCGCGCTCCGCCTTGACCAGCCCGCCTTCCAGATGTTGCAGGTCGACCGTGCCGCGCAGTTCCTCATGCGCCGAGAGCACGTTGCGGTTCTCCGAGACGTCGACGCCGAAGACCCGCAGGATCGCGCGGACGATCACCTCGACACCCATCACCACCGGGGCGAAGAGGATGACGACGACGCGCACGACCGGCGACACGGCAATGGCGAAGCGGTCCGGATTGGAGATCGCCCAGGTCTTGGGCAGGACTTCGGAAAAGATCAGCACCAGTGCGGTCATCACCAGCGTCGCGTAGACCACGCCGGCATCGCCGAATATGTCGAGCAGGACGCTGGTCGCCAGCGCGGAGGCCAGGATGTTGACGAGATTGTTGCCCAGCAGCAGCGCGCCGATCAGCCGCTCCTTCGCTGAAATCAGCCGGCCGACGACGCCGGCGCGGCGTTCGCCGCCCTTCTCGAGCTGCAGCATGCGGGCACGGGATGCGGCCGTCAGCGCCGTCTCGGAGCCGGAGAAGAAGCCGGACATCGCCAGCAGCACGAGGATCGCGACGATGGAAAGCCACAGGCTGGCATCAGTCATGTGTCGTCTCGCTTGGTCGGCATTTTCCGGCACGGCGGGGTCGGCCCGCCTTGCGAAAACGCGGTAAGTCAGAAAACCGGGCCGCCCTCGCGGGCAACCCGGGCAAGTCCTCGCCCGGTCCGTCCGCGAGGACGACAGGCCGCTTCGGGTTCGTCAGGCGCCCCGTGCCAGTTCGTCGGTGAGGAAGCCGTGCAGCCGCGCCGGATCGACGCCGCGCTCGACATAGGCCTCGCCGATACCACGCACCAGAACGAAGGTCAGGGCGCCGCGGCTCACCTTCTTGTCCTGCGCCATGATATCCAGAAACGTGTCGGCCGGTGGCATTTGTCCGGGGATATCCCCGATATGGGTCGGCAGTCCGACGGCGGCAAGATGCGCCGCCACGCGGGCGCAGTCGTCGACGCCGCAAAGGCCCAGCGTCCGGGAGAAGTCGAAGGCGAGCCGCATGCCGATGGCAACGCCCTCGCCATGCACCAGCCGGGTGCCGTCATAGGCGACGATGGCCTCCAGCGCGTGGCCGAACGTGTGGCCGAGATTGAGCAGGGCCCGCTCGCCGGCCTCGAACTCGTCGGCCGCGACAACACGCGCCTTGGCCCGGCAGGAGGCGGCAATCGCCTCCTCGCGCTCGGGGCCGCCGGCAAAGACCGCGCGGTGGTTCGCCTCGAGCCAGGAGAAGAAGGGGGCATCGCCAAGCAGGCCGTATTTGACGACCTCCGCGTAGCCGGCGCGGAACTCGCGCGGGCTGAGCGTGTCGAGCACGGACGTGTCGGCGAGCACCAGCACGGGCTGGTGGAAGGCGCCGATCAGGTTCTTGCCGTGGCGGACGTTGATGCCGGTCTTGCCGCCGACGGAACTGTCCACCTGGGCGAGCAGGCTTGTCGGCATCTGCACGAAGGGCATGCCGCGCCGCACGCTGGCGGCGACGAAACCGGCAAGGTCGCCGACGACCCCGCCGCCAAGGGCAACGATCGCGTCGCCGCGCTCGAGCCGCGCCTCGAGCACCCGGTCGCAGACGGTCTCGAACACGTCGAAGCGCTTGCTCGCCTCGCCGGGCGGCAGCAGGATCGAGACGAAGCCGATGGCGGCCGCCTCCAGCGAATCCTGCAGGGCGGACAGGTGATGCCTGGCGACCGTTTCGTCGGTGACGACGGCGACGCGGGCACCGGGCAGCGCCTCCGCGATGCGCGCGCCGGCACCCGACAGCAGGTCGCGGCCGATCAGGATGTCGTAGGACCGGGTGCCGAGATCGACGGCGACCCTCTGCGCGGCGATGTCGTCTGTGTGCGGGTCTGCAGCCTGTGTCATCGGGTCCCTTGCGGTCATGGTGTTTCGGCTTCGGCGGATGCGACGGCGGGTTCTGCGGCGAGGCCGAGATGCCGTTCCAGCGCCTCTACAATGTCGACGACGACGGCTTCATGCGGCACGTCACGCGACCAGATAGCGACATCGGCCAGGGCATAGAAGGGCTCGCGGTCGGCCAACAGCTGGCGCAGGACCGCCTCCGGGTCCGGGGCGTTGAGCAGCGGCCGGGTCGGCTTGCGGCGCACCCGGCTCATGATCAGGCCAAGTTCGGCCCGCAGCCAGACGGCGATGCCGGCGGCCCGGATCTCGTCGCGCGTTTCCGCGCTCATGTAGGCTCCCCCGCCGGTGGCAAGCACTTGCGGCCCGCTCTTCAGCAACCGGGCGATGACACGCTGTTCCCCGGCGCGGAAATAGGGTTCGCCATGCTGTTCGAAAATCTCCGGGATCGTGAGGTTCGCGGCCGCCTCGATCTCGGTGTCGGCGTCGACGAAGGAGAGGTCGAGCGCCTGCGACAACCTGCGTCCGACGCTGGATTTTCCGCAGCCCATGATGCCGACCAGCACGATGGAACGCCCGTCCAGCCGTTCGACAAGCCTGGCGACTCTCGCCTGCTCGATGATTTTCGGAACCGCGGACATCGGATGGCGCTCTCCCCTCGCATCCCATCGCTTTGCCCTTGTCCGGGCCCGATAGTCAAGCCTTGGCGGGTCGTGGGCGCCATTTCGCCGGCACACCATGGCGCCTGCGCGCTTGCATGGGGGCGGCGGCTTGTCCGATAAGGGGAGACCATCGATCAAACCGACAGGGTCGAACGCCGGTCCCATGCCCACGCTTACCCGCCTGCTGCTCGTCCTCGTGGCCCTTGCCGGTATCGGCACCGGCACGATCTATGCGCTTGGAACCCTTGTGGAACCGGATCCGCATGAGATCACCGTGCGGCTCCGGATGGACGGCTTCGGGCGCTGAACGACGCTCAAGGGGCGTTTCGGCGGCGGGCGGCAGGAGGACTGGGCGAATGGCGGGTGACGGGCTGCTCCTGGAAGGGTTCCTGGAAATGCTGTCGGCGGAACGCGGCGCTGCCGAGAACACGCTCGAGAGCTATCGCCGCGACCTGGAGGATTTTTCGGGTTTCCTGGCCGGCCGAAAAGCCTCGCTTGCCGGCGCGGACAAGAACGCGGTCACCGCCTACCTGTCGCATCTGACCGCACGCGGCTTTGCCGCCAGTTCGCAGGCGCGCCGGCTGTCGGCCCTGCGTCAGTTCTACCGGCACCTGTTCACCGAGGGCCTTCGCGGCGACGACCCGACCCGCACGGTGGCAACGCCCAAGCGCCGCGCCGCCCTGCCCAAGGTGCTCGGTATCGAGGAGGTCGACCGGCTGCTTGACGCGGCGCGGACGGCTACGCTGGTCGAGGCGCCCTCGCCGGCAGCCGCACTCAGGGCCCTGCGCATGCATGCGTTGCTCGAGGTTCTCTACGCCACGGGCTTGCGCGTCTCGGAGCTTGTCTCGCTGCCCCTGTCGGCGGCGCTGCGCGACGAGCGGCTGATCGCGGTGACCGGCAAGGGAAACAAGGAGCGCCTGGTGCCTCTCAGCCAGGCGGCGCGCGCGGCGATGCGCGCCTATGTGGCGCGCCGGCGCGGCGAGGGCGTTTACACGCAAAGCCGCTGGCTGTTTCCCTCGCACGGGGAAAGCGGGCATTTCACCCGCCAGGCCTTTGCCCGCGACCTGAAGGAGCTTGCCGTGTCCGCCGGGCTCGAACCGGGCATGCTGTCGCCGCATGTCCTGCGCCACGCCTTCGCCTCGCATCTGCTGCAGAACGGCGCCGACCTGCGGGTCGTGCAGCAGTTGCTCGGCCATGCGGACATCTCGACGACCCAGATCTACACCCATGTGCTCGACGAGCGCCTCGCCGCGCTTGTCGAGAGCCATCATCCGCTGGCCGGTCCCGGGTCGAAGGGCTAGGACCAACCCCGGGAGCGGTGCCGGCCCTGGGTCCATCAGGGAGGGGCCGACCGGACGGTCGGCCCGGTCCTTATCGCGGCGCCGGCGTTGCCGGCAGCATCGCCTCGACCGCAAGTGCGATCGCCAGCAGGTGCCGGTCGGAAAAGGCCGGCCCATCGAGTTCCAGGCCTACGGGAAGGCCGTCGCGCGTCAGGCCGGCCGGCAGTGAAATCCCCGGTATGCCGGCATTCGAGCCCGGGTCCGTGTTGCGGATGAAGGTCGGGAAGGTCGGCGCCGGCTTGCCGTTCAGCATCACCGTTTCGTCCGACCCCTCGATGGGTTGCGCCGGCAGCGGCGTGGTGGGGAAGGCAATGGCGTCGAGGTCGTGGCGGGCGAAGGTCTCGGCATAAAGCGCCTGAAGCCTTGGCCGGCCGTTTCCGATCGCGTCCTGATAGACAGCGTCCGGGATTGCCTTGTCGCCGAGGATGAGCTCGTCGAAGACGAAACGGACGTCGGGGCTGGCGATTTCGTCCGCCACTGCCGCGAGGTCCCGGTCGGTGCCGTGTTCCGCAAGGAAGGCGGCGAGATCGCGTTTCGCCTCCCAAAGCGCGATCGGAAAACCGATCCGGTTGTTGAGTTCCGTGACAGCGGCCATGTCGAGCGGCACGAGGGTCACTCCGGCTGCCTCCATGGCATCAAGCGCTGCCTGGGCGAGGCGGCGGGTTTCCGGGTCGAGGTCCGTGTGGAACGCGGCCGGGACGCCGATCCTGATGCCGGCCGGGAGCGCCGGCTCGAGCGCGGTCGGTGTTTCCGTGATGATGCCGTCAAGCAGCACGATGTCTGCGACGGTGCGGGCCATCGGTCCTGCGGTGTCGCGGGTGTGGGAGATGGGTACGATACCGGCCTGCGGATAGCGTCCGCTGCTCGGCCGGAAGCCGGCGATGCCGTTGAGCGCTGCGGGAATGCGCGCCGATCCGCCCGTGTCGGTTCCAAGTCCGGCGGGCGCAAGACGTCCGCCGATGGCAGCAGCCGTTCCCCCGCTCGATCCGCCGGCGAAACGGGACGGGTCATAGGCATTGGCGACCGCGCCGAAACCGGCGTTGTTGGACGTGATGCCGAAGGCGAGTTCATGCAGGTTGGTCTTGCCGAGGACGAGCGCACCGGCAGCGCGCAACCGCGCGACAACGGGAGCGTCCGTCTCGGGCGTCCATCCTTTCAGCGCGGGCGTGCCTGCGGTGGTCGCCAGGCCGGACGTCGCGATATTGTCCTTGATGACGATCGGTACGCCGTGCAGCGGTCCTGCCGCTTCGCCGCGCGCCATGGCGGCATCCGCATCGCGGGCGCCTTCCCTGGCGCCCTGCGCGTCGATCGCGATGAAGGCGTTTCCGCTTTTCGCCGCCGCGATCCTTTCGAGCAGCGTCTCGACGAGCGCTGCGGATGTGGTGTCGCCGCTGGCGATGGCCCGCGCCGCCTGTCCGGCGCTCATTTCTGCAAGGTCCTGTTCGGCTGCGGCCGCCGAGGCGGCCAACGTCAGCGAGGCGGAAAACAGGATCGTGGTCAAACAGCGTTGCATGCCGGTTCCTCCCTTTAAGTCCCGGTCCGGGACCGGGTCATGAAGCAGACAAAAAAGCGGCTCCGCCTCATCGCAAATGAGGAGAAACGCAACTTTCGGCATTTCGGCAGATTAGGGGGTCGACTTCCGCGTCGTGTCGGGCCGGTTGCTGTCGGCGAGACCGGACAGGCGTCCGGCCAGCGCCGTGCGGCCGTCGAGACCGGATTTCTGGAAAATGTTGCGCAGATGGGTGCGCAGGGTGGTCACGGAGATTCCCATCGTTCGGGCGATTTCCGTGTCCCGCTGGCCCGTTCCGGCGCAGGCCAGGACTTCGGCTTCGCGGCGGGTAAGGGACCACTGCCGGGCGAGTGCGCTGAGCCGTGTCCTGGGATCCGCCGCGTTGAGCCGGCTTTCGAAGCTGCGCAACGAGCAGAGAGCATTGCGAAAGGCTTCGCCTACCGCATCGAGAATGTCGAGCTCCCGGCGTTCGAAGCTCTCGCGACCGCGCCGCCGCCAGATCCTGATGTCGCCGATATGGTCGGTGCCGTCATGGGCATGGAAGTTCATGCCGTGGTGGAGACCGTCGCGAGCGAGGAAATCATTGAAGAACTCGGTCCGCATCAGGTCCTCCTGCGCCATGATCGTGTTGACATGGGTGGCGCGGCGGCACCGCTGAAGCGGCCGCGTGATGGGATCGCGGAACTGATAGTGGCGGTCGTAGCCGGCGAGGTTGTCGATGCTCATGTTGATGGCGACGCGCTGGGCATATCCGCTGCCATCGGCCTGCCAGACATAGGAGGCGTAGAAATCGGCCTGCAGCAGTTCCAGCAACCGCTGCCCGGTGCGTTCGCGCAGCGCCGGGCTGTCCGTCAGGCGCGTCAGATCCTGCATGATCCCGAAAAGCAGGCCGGCTTCGCGGGCGGAAAGGGTGGTGAGCATGTCGTCCTCCGCGGGGACAGTCTATCCCCCTGGCCGGCGAAGAACCACAGGTCAATGGCCGGAACGCGCGGCGCTAGCGGGGCATCAGGGTCCAGCAGTCGAAGTCGAGAATGACGCTCTCGTCATAGGCGCCGTCCGCGTCGAGGAGCGGGAAGTCGTGGCAGGGCCGGTCGCGCGTCGCGATCATGCGCAGGCGGAGGGCTCCGACATCCTGGCGGCCGGAGATCGACGCGGTCTCCAGCACCTGCGACCAGGCGAAGACCGTGTCGCCGGCAAAGAGCGGCGCCACATGCCGTCCGGCGTTGATCCCGGCGACATGAAAGGCGTTGCCGAGGCCGTTGAAGGAAAGCGCGCGGGCGATCGAGATGACATGGCCGCCATAGATCAGGCGGCGGCCGAAGCGGCCCTGCCCTTCCGTGAACTGGTTGAAATGCACCTTGGCCGTGTTCTGGTAGAGGCGCGTTGCGATCTGGTGCTCGGCTTCCTCCACCGTCATGCCGTCGACATGGTCGATGCGTTCGCCGACCGCGTAGTCGCCGAAACGGTGCGGTGCGCCGGAAAGGCCGTTGTCCCAGGCTTGCGGGTCGATCAGCGGACAGGCATCGCCCAGCCCGTCCGGGTCGATCGCCTCGGGCAGGTCCGGCACCAGCGGATCCGGCGCCGGACTGGCCGGATCGCGCTTCTTCACCATGACCCAGCGGACATAATCGAGCACTTCTGTGCCGTCCTGCTTGTAACCGGTGGAGCGTACATAGACGACGCCGGTCCTGCCGTTGGAGTTCTCCTTGACGCCGATCACCTCGGACACGGCCGACAGCGTGTCGCCGGGATAGACGGGTGCCAGGAAGCGCCCGCCCGCGTAGCCGAGATTGGCGACCGCGTTGAGGGAGATGTCCGGCACTGTCTTGCCGAAGACGATGTGGAAGACGAGCAGGTCGTCGACCGGCGCCTGCGGATAGCGGATCGCGCTGGCGAAGGTATCGGAGGACTGGACGGCGAAGCGGGAGCCGTAGAGTGCGGTGTAGAGCGCCGCGTCGCCGCCCGTCACCGTGCGCGGGGTCGCATGGCGCAGCACCTGGCCGACGCTGAAATCCTCGAAAAAATGTCCTGAACTGGTCTTGCTCACTCCCACGCTCCCCTGCCGTTCTGTCGCGGTGCCTTCGCGGGTGCAATAAGACAGGTTGGCGACGCAGCACGCAAGCGCGACCTTCCGGTGACGCGACGCCGAATGTTCCCGCGCCGCTTCACGGCTGGACGTTGCGTCGGCTTGCGCATAGGTTCTGCCGCCAGTCGCATGGGGCCTGCGGATTGACGTAGGCTGGCGGGGCTGTCGGCGAACCGGCCGACAGGAGACTTGGCGAACAGGACGTGGCGAACAGGACGGATGACGACAATGGCACCTGACACGGACGGACCGGCTGCGACCGCATTTCCGCGGGAGTTGCTTACCGGGTATCGCGGTTATCTGGAAAACGCGCATCGGGCGAGCCGCCCCGACTACGAGCGGTTGGCGCTTTACGGCCAACAGCCCGAGGTGATGGTCGTCTCGTGTTGCGACAGCCGCGTCACTCCGGAGGGTATTTTCAGCGCCGGGCCGGGTGAGCTCTTCGTGGTGCGCAACGTCGCCAATCTGGTTCCGCCCTATACGCCCGACAATGATTATCACTCGACCAGCGCGGCTCTCGAGTTTGCCGTCCAGGCGCTCAAGGTGCGCCACATCGTCGTGATGGGCCACGGCCAGTGCGGCGGCGTGAAGGCATTCCTCAATCAGGACGCGGCGCCGCTGTCTCCGGGCGATTTCATCGGCAAGTGGATGACGCTGCTGGAACCGGCGGCCGAATTCCGCTGCCTGAAGATCGAGCGGGACGACGATCCGCAGCTGGCGCTGGAATATGCCGGCGTGCGCCAGTCGCTTGTCAACCTGCGCAGTTTTCCGTGCGTCCGCATCCTGGAGGAAAAGGGGCGACTGTCGCTGCACGGGGCCTGGTTCGACATCGGCTCGGGCGAGTTGCGCCTGCTCGATCCGCAAACCGACCGCTTCCACACCGCATCGACCCTGCCCGATCCTGCATCGGCCCGCTGAGGGCGAGGAAAAAAACGCGGTGCCGGCAGGCGCGCCGGATTGAATTTTTCCAGGCCCGTTCCAGATAGGCGATTTACGTGGTTTTCCGTACCCGGCGCCGTCATTCGGCAATCGGGTTCCGGTTCTGGGGGGAGTGATGGGTGATACCCTGGCGATAGCCTTGTCGAACCTTGGTTCGCCGATGGTGCTGTTCTTCGCGCTGGGCGCCGCGGCGGCGCTTGCGCGGTCCGACCTGGCGTTGCCGGAGGCGGTGGCGAAGGCCCTGGCGCTCTATCTGATGCTGGCGATCGGTTTCAAGGGAGGTGTCGGCGTCGCCGCTCACGGCCTTGATCTCGGCCTCGTCGTGACGCTCGCCGCGGGGGCGGTTCTGTCCGCCTTCGTGCCGCTCGTCGCCTTCGTCCTGCTGTCCTGGATGTCGTCCCTGCCGCGCGTCGACCGGGCGGCGGTCGCTGGTCACTACGGCTCGATTTCCATCGTCACCCTGGTGGCGGCGAGCGAGAGCGTGCAGGGTCTGGGCCTTGCTTATGAGGGCTATATCGTCGCGGTCGCGGCGGTGATGGAGACCCCGGCGATCCTTGTCGCGCTGTGGCTCGCCTCTCGCGGCGATGGCCGCCGTCCGGCGGCGGAGGATCACGGAGGCGGCCTTTTCCGCGAGATCGCCCTTAATGGCTCCGTTATCGTGCTGATCGGCGCCTTCGTCATCGGCATGATCACCGGCGAGAAGGGCCTTGCGGATATCGCGCCGTTCATCGTCGACCCGTTCAAGGGGATCCTGTGCCTGTTCCTGCTCGACATGGGAGTGATCGCCGGACGCGGTCTGCGTGCGGGTTATCGCAGCATGACGCCGGGTGTGATCGGCTTCGGCCTCCTGATGCCGCTTGTCGGCGCGGCGATCGCGACACCGTTTGCCTGGTTGTGCGGCTTGTCGGCCGGCGGCGCAGCGCTGCTGATTACCCTGACCGCGTCGGCGTCGTATATCGCGGTTCCGGCAGCGATGCGCATCGCCCTGCCCGAGGCGCGCCCGGCCATCTACCTGACGCTGTCGCTGGGCATTACCTTCCCGTTCAACCTGACGCTCGGCATCCCGCTCTATGCGGCCATCGGGCAACTGATTGCATCATGAAGGGATGGCGATCATGAGGACCTACGCGAAGAAGCGGATCGAGATCATTGTCGAGGCGCCCGTGCAGGATCGCCTGACCGCCCTTCTCGACCGGCTGCAGGTCACCGGCTACACGGTGCTGCCGGCACTCGGCGGCCGCGGGCGCGGCGGCGAGTGGAGCCGGGAGGGCATGGTCGGCGAGGCCGGACGCATGATCGTCATCGTCTGCATCCTGTCGGCCGAACGCGCCGACGAGGTCATGGATCCGGTTTTTGCCATGGTGGCGCGCCAGGCCGGGATCGTTTCCGTCTCGGACGTCCAGGTGGTGCGGCCGGAGCACTTCTGAGCGCGTCGTCATGCCGGCGCGCCGGGCTGCCTATTTCACGCCTTCCAGGTTGAGGCTGACAAGCCGGCCGGTGTCCTTGGCCATGTGCGGCAGATAGGCTTGCGAGTAATCGTCGAGGGAACTGTGCTCCGTCTCGCGCCAGTCCCAGCGGCGGGTTGCGGAAAACCCGACCTCGCGCAAGGCGGCGGAGAGCGTTTCCTCGTCGAAGGCGACCTTGTGGTAGTCGTACTGGTCGCGCTGGCCGCCGACGAGCAAGCCCATCACGTGGGGCAGGCCAAACCCGTTCGAGGCGTCCAGGTAGAGTTCGGCGGCGGCGCGGAAATCGGGCACCGCGATGCGCAGCACGCCGCCGGGCGCCAGCACCCTGCACCATTCGGCCAGCACGGCCTTGTATTCGTTGCGGCCGAAATGCTCCAGCACGTGGCAGGCATAGATCAGCCGAACCGTGCCGTCCTCGATGAAGTAGAGATCCTCGACCGGGCCGATGCGGTCGACATGGGGGTAGTCGAGGGCGTCGACATGGTAGAAGCCGGGAATATGCTTCACGCCGCAGCCGAGATGGAGCTTTTCGATTGTCATGATGGTCTGTCTGCCTTGCCGTCGGCGCCCAGTTCGGCGCGATTGTCGAGATACCAGCGCACGGCCTGGCGGATGCCGTCCTCCAGCGAGATGCGCGGACTCCAGCCAAGCGCCGCGAGGCGGCCGGAATCCATCAGCTTGCGCGGGGTTCCGTCCGGTTTCGAGGTGTTGAAGCGCAGCATGCCGGCAAAACCGGTCTCGCGGGCGACCAGCCGCGCCAGGTTGCCGATCGAGATCTCCTGGCCAGACCCCACATTGATAGGTGCGTTTCCGTCATAGGTATCGAGCAGGAAGACGATCGCGTCTGCGAGGTCGTCGACATGCATGAATTCGCGCAAGGGCGTACCGCTGCCCCAGATCTCGACTTCCGGGCTAGCCGCTTCGGTCGCCTCGACGAACTTGCGGATCAGCGCCGGCAGGACGTGGCTCGTCGCCAGGTCGAAATTGTCGTTGGGGCCGTAGAGATTGGTCGGCATCGCCGACACGTAGGACAGGCCGTGCTGCTGGCGATAGGCCTGGCACAGGTAGACGCCGGCGATCTTGGCGATGGCGTACCACTGGTTGGTCGGTTCCAGCGGCGCGGTCATCAGCGCGTCTTCGCGGATCGGCTGCTCGGCAAATTTCGGATAGATGCAGGACGAGCCGAGAAACACCAGACGCGGGACGCCCGCTGCGGCTGCCGCGCCAATGACATTGGTCTGGATCTGAAGGTTGTCCTGCAGGAAGTCGACCGGCTGTTCGGCATTGGCCAGAATGCCGCCGACGCGGGCGGCGGCCAGGATCACCGCGTCGATCCGTTCGGCCGCGAAGAATGCGGATACCGCGGCCTGGTTGGTCAGGTCGAGTTCGCCGCGCGTGCGGGTGACGATCTCCACCGGTTCCGATTCAAGCCGTCTGCAGATGGCCGAGCCGACCATGCCGCGATGTCCGGCAACGAAGACGCGCCGCCGGGTAGGGTCGCCGGTGTTCATGTCGGCCTGCCCGCTCATTCCTCGCGCCCGTAGGCGCGGCGCGCATGGCGCTCGACACTGAGAAGCTCGAGATCGGCATCGACCATCTCGTCGACCAGGTCTTCGAAGCCGGTCATGTGGCTCCAGCCCAGCCTTTCGCGCGCCTTGGTCGGATCGCCGAGCAGCAGGTCGACTTCGGTCGGGCGGAAATAGGCAGGATCGATCGCCACCAGCAGGTCGCCGGTCTTGCGGTCGTGCCCGGTCTCTTCGACCCCCTCGCCCGACCAGACGATCTCGCGGCCGAGCCGGCCGAAGGCGCGTTCGACGAATTCGCGAACGCTGCGCGTCTCGCCAGTGGCAAGGACATAGTCGTCCGGTTCCGGCTGCTGCAGCATCCGCCACATGCCTTCGGCATAGTCACGGGCATGGCCCCAGTCGCGGCGCGCATCGATATTGCCGAGATAGAGCGATTTCTGCAGGCCCAGTTCGATCGCCGCGACGGCGCGGGTGATCTTGCGGGTGACGAAGGTCTCGCCGCGCAGCGGGCTTTCATGATTGAACAGGATGCCGTTGCTGGCGTGCATCCCGTAGGCCTCGCGATAGTTCACCGTGATCCAGTAGCCGTAGAGCTTGGCGGCCGCGTAGGGCGAGCGCGGATAGAAGGGCGTCGTCTCGCTTTGCGGGGTCTCGCGGACCTTGCCGTAGAGCTCCGATGTCGAAGCCTGGTAGAAGCGGCAGGTCTTTTCCATGCCGAGGATGCGCATCGCCTCGAGCAGTCGCAGCACGCCGATGCCGTCAGCGTTGGCGGTGTATTCGGGTGTCTCGAAGCTCACCATGACATGGCTCTGGGCGGCGAGATTGTAGATCTCGTCGGGGCGGATCTCTGCCACAAGGCGGATCAGCGAGGAGCTGTCGGTGAGATCGCCATAGTGCAGGACGAAACGGCCGTTGCCCTCGTGGCGGTCATGGATGAGCGGGTCGATCCGGCCGGTGTTGAAGGAGGAGGAACGACGTTTGAGCCCGTGCACCTCGTAGCCCTTGTCGAGCAGCAGGCGGGCCAGGTAGGCGCCATCCTGTCCGGTCACGCCGGTGATGAGCGCGCGGCGGGGTGCGGTCATGTCTCGTCCCTGTAAAGAACCGGCCCGGATCGGCCGCGTGATCGTTCCTCCTACTGCACACGGCCCGGCAGGGCAACCGGCGAGGCATCACCTCGCCGCTCGTCCTGCCAAAGCCTGCTCCCGCCGGCACCCTGCCGGGAAACGGAAGGACCCCGGCCGGAGGCTAGCCGCAATAGGCGAACTTGTCCGGCTGCACCTTGAGCAGCGCGTCGCGCAGCTTCTCCAGCGCGCGGCTCTCAATCTGCCGTACGCGCTCCTTCGAAATGCCGAGCTTCTGGCCGAGCGCCTCAAGCGTTTCGCCGTCTTCGCTCAGCCGCCGCTCGCGGACGATGCGCAATTCGCGCTCGCTGAGCACGCCAAGCGCTGACTCCAGCCAGCGGGAGCGACGCTCGGTGTCGATGGCACCGCCGACCATCTCCTCGGGCAGCGGGTCGCCGGACACCAGGAAATCCTGCCTGTCTGCGCTGGCGCCGTCGGATTCCATCACCGGAGCGTTCAGCGAGGTGTCCGGGCCGGACAGGCGCGCGCTCATCATCGCGACGTCGTTGACCTTGACCCCCATCGTTGTCGCGATCTTCTCGATCAGCTCGCTTTCGGTGATGCGGGTCGTGCCGCTCGACAGTTTGGCGCGCAACCTGCGTAGGTTGAAGAACAGCGCCTTCTGGGTCGAGGACGTTCCGCCCCTGACGATCGACCAGTTGCGCAGGATGTAGTCCTGGATCGAGGCGCGGATCCACCAGGTCGCATAGGTGGAGAAACGCACCTCGCGCTCCGGCTCGAAGCGGGCCGCCGCCTCAAGCAGGCCGATATGGCCTTCCTGGATGAGATCGCTCATCGAGAGGCCGAAATTGCGGTACTTGGCGGCGACTGCGATGACGAGCCGCATATGCGCAAGGCTCAGGCGCTCGAGCGCCGCCTCGTCGCCCTTGTCGCGCCAGTCGAGGGCAAGCTGATGCTCCTCCTCGCGGCTGAGATAGGGGGCATTCATGGCCGCCCGTACGATCTGACGCCGGTTTCCGGAAAGGTAGCTCACGGTGTACACCTCCGCGCCTTGGGATCCGGGTATCGCCGCAGCGGCGCCGGAGCCGAACCTTCAAGCGTGCCCGGCAAGCTGGCGCCGGTCTCCGCTTCCATTCGTCATCTGATACGATGCCGGCGGTGCTTTGGTTCATTTCCGCCGGTCTGCCGCCTTCGGGGCGATATGGGGCTCCGGTCGCGGCAGCGTCCAGATACCCAGCATGACGCGCAAGCCCGATTAGAACCAATACAAGTTTGCGTCAGTCGCGATAAGTTTACCTGATCAGCATCCTGGCCGCCAACCGGATGCGCAAACGAAAAGGCCCGGCGCGTGTCGCGCCGGGCCCTTCTTGACTTTCAAAGGTTGCGACGCGATCGAAGCGGCCGCGAGCAGGGTATCAGGCGGCTTCGGTCTGCTCGCCATCCTCGCCCTGGGCAGCGGCGGCCGCTGCCGCCTCCGCAGCGGCCTTGCGGCTGGCGGACTTGGCCAGGTTCTGCTCGATCTGGCGGATTGCCTCGGTGTCCGAGCACTTGTTGACCGCAGCGATCTCTCGAGACATCCGGTCGAGGGCGGCCTCGTAGAGCTGACGCTCGGAGTAGGACTGCTCGGGCTGGCTGTCGGACCGGAACAGGTCGCGGACCACCTCGGCAATGGCGATCAGGTCGCCCGAATTGATCTTCGCTTCGTATTCCTGGGCGCGGCGGCTCCACATGGTGCGCTTGACGCGCGGGCGTCCGCGCACTGTCTCGAGCGCCTTCTTGACGAAGGCTGCATCCGCCAGCTTGCGCATTCCCACGGTTGCAATCTTGGCAACCGGAACTCGCAGCGTCATCTTGTCCTGTTCGAAATTGATCACCAGAAGTTCAAGCGCATATCCCGCGACGTTCTGCTCCTCGATAGCGGTGATCTGTCCGACGCCGTGTGCCGGGTAGACAATGTATTCACCGGTCTTGAAACCCTGTCTCTGCGCGGTCTTCTTCATCGTTGTTGCCATACGCCTATGCTACTCCTGCGCAGTTGCGGCCAGAAGCCGAATGGTGACGCCGTGCCGGCGTCGACCTGTCTACGGAGAAACGCACGTCCGCCAGCCCGTGCCCCACCACAAGCCGCCGGAGTCCGCTATTCGATGATCAGCCGACCGAACTCTAGCCTCGGATCAGTTCCGGGAGGGATGCCGCCCCCCTTCGCGGGAGGCGAAGGGTTCGCAACCATAAAAAAACCTCCGCTGGGAGGGGGAGACCGATGGTTCGATTACTGAGGAAAAGACCGTATCACAAAACTTGTGGATTTCCAAATATTGCAGTGCAGTTGTGCATGACGCTGCGTCACCGCGGCCGTGACGGTCGCGGTGCGCGCGGGGATTGGCGCCGGGCGCCCGGACCGGCCCGTCGGTCTCAGTCGCCGCTGCCCGGCTCGACCGAAAAATACTCTTCGTACTTGTTCTGCTTGCCGTCGAACTCTTCGGCGTCGGGCAGCTGGTCCTTCTTGACCGTGATGTTCGGCCATTTCGACGCGTATTCGGTGTTGATCTCGAGCCATTTCTCGAGACCCGGCTCCGTGTCGGGCTTGATCGCGTCGGCCGGGCATTCCGGCTCGCAGACGCCGCAATCGATGCATTCGTCGGGATGAATGACGAGCATGTTCTCGCCTTCATAGAAGCAGTCGACCGGACAGACTTCGACGCAATCCGTGTACTTGCACTTGATGCAGTTGTCCGTGACGATATAGGTCATCGCAGTCCTCTCGCGGCAGTCATTCCACCGCCGGAAGCCGGCAGGCGAACGGTGCCCAACACAGTTCTGGCCTGGAGATCGGTCCGTTGCGCGGCGTGGAAGGCGGGCGCGGCGGTCTGGCATCCGGGCGGGTCGTTGAAACTGCGTAACGGGTTTGCCGGCATGCTTCAAGTTCGGAATATGTTGTCAATCATAGTGCCCGGAGAACAATTTTCTCTTGCGCCGGGAGGGCGCGAGCACGGTCTCGTGCGATGCGCGGCGGCAAATTGCGGTGTCGTTTCCTACTCGTCGCCGCGCAACCGGTCGAGTTCGCGCCGTTCCCGCTTGGTCGGACGGCCGCTGCCGGGCTCGCGCCGGGCGGGGGCCGGCAGGTCGGCGCCAATCATCGCACCTGTGCTTCCGGCGGGCGCCGCGACGCCCTGCGGGTCCGGTTCGGCGGAGGGATCCGGGCGGGGCTGCAGGTCCTCGTAGAGCTGCTGGGCTTCCGGTGCCGGCCCGCGCCTGACGCCCGGTGCCCGTACCTTGAGCAGCCGCACGTGGTCGGCGACGACGATGGTCAACACGTCTCCGGCCCGCACCAGCTTGGCAGGCGCTGTCGTCTTGTCGCGATTGACGCGCACATGCCCGCCGCCGACCAGTTTCTGTGCCAGGCTGCGCGACTTGACGATGCGGGCGAACCACAGCCACTTGTCGAGACGTTGGGGTGGCCCGTGCGCCGCGCCGGGCAGCGCATCCGCCTTCGTGCCGGGATCGTCGTCGCTCAACGTTCTCGCACCTCCGCGCTCCGGAGTTGCCGGCTCCGACGGAGGCGGAGCGCGGCCGTCAGGTCTTGGGTTTCTTTTCGCCGGGCTTCTTCTCGAGATCTGCCTTCAGGGCAGCCAGCTTGGCAAAGGGCGAATCCGGATCGATCGCGCGTTCCGGCTTCGGTCCGCGTCCCCGGTTCCCGTCGGGCCTGTTGCCCTCCGGCCTTGGTCGCTCGCCGCGATTGCCGGGACCCTTGGCCCCGCGCGGCGCACCGCGCTGGTCGCCGCCGCGCCCCTGTTCCGGACGGGCCTGATCCGGCCGGCCATGCTGGCGGTTGCCGCCCTTGCCATGACCGCGTCCCTTGCCCGCACCCCGGGGCTGGCTTTCACCCTCCCGCTCGGCATCGCCGCCGCGCCGCGTCCGCTGGCCGGGTGCCTGGGGGCGCCGGTCGCGACGACCCGGACGCCAGATCTCGATCGTGACGGTCTCCATGACCACGTCGGGCGCGGTTTCGGGGGCGGCTTCGGTGGTCGGGGATGCGTTTTCCGTCCCGGATGCGATCTCCCCGGCGGCGTCCGTGCCATCGGTCTGCGAAACCGCTTCCGGGGTCCCGGCCTCGACGGAGGCGCCCTGTTCGTCCTGCGCGGAAACGACCTCGGGGCCGGTTTCGGGCGACACCTCGTGCGCGGTCTCGGCGACGGCGGTTTCCGCCGCGGTGGTCTCCCCGACGGGGAGTTCCGCAGTGGCGGCCTCCGATGCAACGGCCTCCGAAGCGACGGCCTCTGGGGCGACGGCCTCCGGGGCGACGACAGGGGCGACCGGCGCGTCGGCCAGAGGCTCGGCGGCAACGGGCGCGACCGTCTCGGGCTGTGCGGGGTCACTGGCAGCCGCGGCAGCGGTCTCGACCGGTGCCGGGCGCTGGATCTCGCGGGCCTCGACCCGGTATCCGAGCGATTTCAGCACGGCGGAGAAGTCCTCGCCGGCGCAACCGAGCAGCGAGGTCATCGCCACGGTGACCGTGAAGCCGCCGCCTTCGGCAATCGCCCCTTCCGGCGGCTCGACGCTGGCGTCGAGCGGCTTCCAGGAGAGCAGCGGCCGGATCAGGTCGGCGAGGCGCTCAAGAATGTCGATACGCACCGCGCGGGGCCCGCAGACGCGGAAGCCGACGACCTTGTAGAGATCCTTCGAGATCTCCGGATCGACGGTGATCGAGGTTCGCCCGGAAGCCGAGAGCTGCGGCAGCTCGGCAAGGCCCGGCATGTCCGGGGTGCCGTGTTTCAGCGCCCAGAGCTGCGCCAGCAACCGGCTCGGGGCCGGCTTCAGCAAAGCCGGCACGAAGATGTGGTAGGCGCCGAAGCGCACGCCGAGGCGGCGCAGGCCCGCCCGCATGGTCTGGTCGAGCTGGCGCACGTCCTCGCCGATCTCGGCGCGTTCGAGAATGCCGAGCGCTTCCACCAGACGGAAGGCAACGCCGCGGGCGAGCCCCTCGAGCCCCTCGCCGGCCTCCAGGTCGCGAAGCGGCTTCAGCGCCGTGTCGACATGGGTCTTCAGCCAGAGGGTCAGCCGCTGGTCGACCTTGTCCCGGTCGGCCGGTTCCAGCGTCTCTTCGCAGAGCAGGACGAGGGCGGGCGCCAACACGTTCTCGCCGGTGATGACGCGGGCGACGATCTCGCCGTGCCAGCGCAACGCGCCGTCGGAAGCGAGCGCGAAGTCCTCGTTGGGACTGCGCGACAGCCTGTCGGCGCGCTGGGTCAGCTCGCTTGCCAGTGCCTTTTGCGCAGCCGCGCGCAAGGCCTTGACGTCCAGTCCGTCCGCGGCCGGGTCCGGCGCAAAGCGGAAGCCCTGCAACTGGCCGACATGCTGTCCTTCGACAAGCACGTCTCCTGCCGATGTGATTTCCGCTTCAAGCATCGCATTCTCTCTCAGCCGTCGCATCAATACGCTGGTCCGTCGGTCGACGAAGCGCTGTGTCAGCCTCTCGTGCAAGGCATCCGACAGACGGTCTTCTACGCCGCGCGTCACGCCTTGCCAATGGGCGGGATCCGCAAGCCAGTCGCTGCGGTTGGCAACAAAGGTCCAGGTGCGGATGTGCGCCATCCGGTTGGACAGGGTGTCGATGTCTCCGTCGACGCGGTCGGCATAGGCCACCTGGCGGGCAAACCAGTCGTCGGGGACGGTGCCGTCACGGGTCAGGTGGCCATAGATTCCGGCGATCAGGTCGGCATGGTTGGCCGGCGCGATCTTGCGGTAGTCGGGCACCTGGCAAACGTCCCAGAGCAGGCGCACCCGCTCCGCCGTGGTGGTCACGCGGCGGATCGCCTCGTCCCGCACGGCATGGTCGAATGCGGTTTCGTCGGCCGAGGGCGGCGAGCGGGTGAGGCCCTGTTCGCGCGGCGGCTCGTCGAGCGAGCGGCGCAGCGTCTCGATCTGCGAAAAGTCGAGCGCCCGGTTGCGCCACTGCAAGACCCTGAGTGCGTCGAAACGGTGCGCTTCCAGCGCTTCCACAAGTTCGTCGTCGAACGGGTCGACGCGGCCCGTGACGCCAAAGGTGCCGTCACGCGTGTGCCGGCCGGCGCGGCCGCCGATCTGGCCCATCTCGGCCGGCGTCAGCATCCGGTACTGGTAGCCGTCGAACTTGCGGATGCCGGCGAAGGCGATGTGGTCGACATCGAGGTTGAGCCCCATGCCGATCGCATCCGTGGCGATCAGATGCTCGACGTCGCCGTTCTGGAACAGCTCCACCTGGGCGTTGCGGGTGCGCGGGCTGAGCGAGCCGAGCACCACCGCGGCACCGCCGTGCTGGCGGCGAATCAGCTCGGCGATCGCATAGACCTCGGATGAGGAGAAGGCGACGACGGCCGAGCGCGCCGGCAGGCGGGTGATCTTCTTCTGCCCCGAATAGGTCAGCATCGACATGCGCGGGCGCGTCACCACGTTGAGGCCCGGCAGCAGGCGTTCCAGCAGCGGGCGGGCCGTTGCCGAGCCGAGCAGCAGCGTCTCCAGCGTGCCACGCATGTTGAGGATGCGGTCGGTGAAGACGTGGCCGCGCTCCAGGTCGCCGGCAAGCTGGACCTCGTCGATGGCGACGAAGTCGGCCCGCAGGTCCAGCGGCATCGCCTCTACCGTCGACACCCAGTAGCGGGCGCCGGCGGGAATGATCTTTTCCTCGCCGGTGACCAGCGCCACCTTCTCCTCGCCGATGCGCGCGACGATGCGGCCATAGACCTCGCGCGCCAAAAGGCGCAGCGGCAGGCCGATAATGCCGCTTTCGCGGGCGATCATGCGTTCGATGGCGAGATGCGTCTTGCCGGTGTTGGTCGGCCCGAGAACGGCCGTCACCGTCCGCGCACGCACGGATGGCGGCAACTGCGCAGGGAAGGCCTGCTCCGAAAGGGGCTGCGAACGTGAGGATTGGACCATTGTCTGGCGACGACGCTGTGCGGTTCCTGGCGACGGCGATACACGGTCCGGCGCGGGAGGATGCGGCGGATCGCTGGGATGTGCCGGCGGGCCTTGGCATTGCCGGCGAACAATGCCTTGTCTGGTAGCACAGACAGCGCCGCGCTGTCGCGCCCTCTTTTGCGGCGCTCCGCAACTCTGGCGGGCACCGGCGATCCCGGGCCGCCCTTGGCGAATCGGTGCGTTGCCGAACGGGATTCCGGCTTGCGGGACGCGGTTTCGGAGAGAGAACAGAACGAGTCCTGAACAAAGCCGGACCGAATCGACGACCTGTGCGGATTCAGGTTTCGTTCCCTACGACATGTTGTGTCCTGGCCTGTCGGTGTAGCGAAATCGTGAATCGGCTCAATATCTTGGCCGTACGTCGCCGCCGATTCGCCCGATTGCGCCGATCCGGCGGATCCTTGCGATAAGATTAACCGGGTGAATTGATTTTTACAGATCGCGTTAACGTTTCGGCGAAACCGGGAACGAAGCCTGTCCGAATCGCTGACGCGACGATGTTTTTGTTTTGTTCCATCGAGATATTGTGCTTCCCTGCCGCTCAGGCGCCTTATCGTGAAGCGTTCCGCAACATGGTTTTGCAAGCTCGCATAACGGGTTTACCTGTCCGTGCCATTCTGGCACGCCGATAGGGGCGGTGGACCTGCCTATGGCCGTGACTGCCCGTTGCCGCCTTCCCATTCGGGGATCTGGCCGTTAGAAGGCGGTGACGCAAAGGCACTGGCGGGGAGGTGTTCCGCCGGCAGTTTGAGGAGGGATGCTTTTGGCCATTCGCAAGATACTCGTCGCCAACCGGTCCGAGATCGCGATCCGTATTTTCCGTGCGGCGAACGAACTGGGCATGCGTACGGTTGCAGTCTATGCCGAGCAGGACAAGCTGGCGCTGCACCGGTTCAAGGCGGACGAGGCGTACCAGATCGGACGCGGGCCGCATCTCGCCGAACCGCTCGGTCCGATCGAAGCCTATCTGTCGATCCCCGAAATCATGCGGGTGGCCAAGGCGGCAGGTGTCGACGCCATCCATCCCGGCTACGGCTTTCTCTCCGAAAGCCCCGAATTCGCCGAGGCCTGCGCCGAGGCCGGCGTCATCTTCATCGGCCCGTCACCGGACACGATGCGCCGGCTCGGCAACAAGGTGGCGGCGCGCAACCTGGCGATCGAGGCCGGCGTTCCGGTGATGCCGGCGACCGACCCGCTGCCCGACGACATGACGGAAGTTCGCCGGCAGGCCGCCGCCATCGGCTATCCGGTGATGCTCAAGGCCTCCTGGGGCGGTGGCGGTCGCGGCATGCGCGTCATCCGCGACGAGGAGACGCTCATCCGCGATGTCGACGCGGCCAAGCGCGAGGCGAAGGCCGCCTTCGGCAAGGACGAGATCTATCTGGAAAAGCTTGTCGAGCGCGCCCGCCACGTGGAAGTGCAGATCCTCGGCGACGCGCATGGCAATCTCGTCCACCTGTTCGAGCGCGACTGCTCCATCCAGCGCCGCCACCAGAAGGTGGTGGAGCGCGCACCGGCCCCGTATCTGTCGGCCGAGCAGCGCACGCGGATCAGCGAATACGGCCTGAAGATCGGCCGGGCGTCGGACTATCGCGGCGCCGGCACGGTCGAATTCCTGATGGATGCCGATACCGGCGACTTCTATTTCATCGAGGTCAATCCGCGCGTCCAGGTCGAGCACACGGTGACGGAGGAAGTCACCGGCATCGACATCGTCAAGGCGCAGATCCGCATCGCCGCCGGCGCAATGATCGGCGATGCCGGCTCGGGCGTGCCGGCGCAGGGCGACATCCGCCTCAACGGCCATGCCCTGCAGTGCCGGATCACCACCGAGGATCCGGAGCAGAATTTCATTCCCGATTATGGCCGCATCACCGCCTATCGCGGCGCCACCGGGTTCGGCATCCGGCTTGACGGGGGCACCGCCTATTCGGGCGCGGTGATCACCCGCTTCTACGATCCGCTGCTGGAGAAGGTGACGGCCTGGGCGCCGTCGGCCGAAGAGGCGGCGCAGCGGATGGACCGGGCGTTGCGCGAGTTCCGCATCCGCGGCGTTGCCACCAATCTCGTCTTCCTGGAAAACGTCATCGGCCATCCCGATTTCCGGGCGAACAGCTACACCACGCGCTTCATCGACGAGACGCCGGCCCTGTTCGAGCAGGTCACGCGCCGCGACCGGGCGACCAAGCTCCTGACCTATATCGCGGACGTCACCGTCAATGGCCATCCGGAGACCAAGACGCGGCCGCGCCCGGCGCAGGATGCGCCGGTGCCGCTCGCCCCGGTCTATGCGGGCGAGACGAAGAAGGGCACCCGGCAGCTTCTCGATGAGCTCGGGCCGTCGGGGTTTGCCGACTGGATGAAGGCGGAGCGCCGCACGCTCGTTACCGACACGACCATGCGCGATGCCCACCAGTCGCTGCTCGCCACCCGCATGCGCACCTTCGATATCGCGGCGGTGGCGGAGGCCTATTCGCGCGGGTTGCCGCAGCTCTTCTCGCTTGAATGCTGGGGCGGGGCGACGTTCGACGTCGCCATGCGTTTCCTCACCGAGGATCCCTGGGAGCGGCTGCGAATGGTGCGCGAGCGGGCACCCAATATCCTGCTGCAGATGCTCCTGCGCGGCGCCAATGGCGTCGGCTACGCCAATTATCCGGACAATGTGGTGCGCGACTTCGTCGCCCGCGCGGCGGAGAACGGCGTCGATCTCTTCCGCGTCTTCGACTGCCTCAACTGGGTGGAGAACATGCGCGTCTCGCTCGACGCGGTGATCGAGGCGGACAAGCTGTGCGAGGGGACGATCTGCTACACCGGCGATCTCAATGACAGCGCCCGGCCGAAATACGACCTTGCCTATTATGTCCGGCTGGCGAAGGAGCTTGAACGCGCCGGCTGCCACATCCTCGGCGTCAAGGACATGGCCGGGCTGATGAAGCCGGAGGCGGCGCGGCAGCTGTTCACCGCGCTGAAGCGCGAGGTCGGCCTGCCGATCCACTTTCACACGCATGACACATCGGGCATTTCCGCGGCGACAGTGCTGGCCGCCGTCGAGGCCGGGGTCGACGCGGTCGACGCCGCGATGGACGCCTTCTCGGGCCTCACCTCGCAGCCGGCGCTGGGCTCGCTTGCGGCCGCGCTTCGCGACGGGCCGCGCGACACCGGGCTCGACCCGAAGGTGATCCGCGAGATTTCCTTCTACTGGGAAGCGGTGCGGGCCCAGTATCGGGCCTTCGAGAGCGATCTCAAGGCGCCTGCCTCGGAGGTCTACCTGCACGAGATGCCCGGCGGCCAGTTCACCAACCTGAAGGAACAGGCACGTTCGCTCGGCCTGGAGACCCGCTGGCACGAGGTGGCGCAGGCCTATCACGACGTCAACATGATGTTCGGCGACATCGTCAAGGTGACGCCGTCCTCCAAGGTCGTCGGCGACATGGCGCTGATGATGGTGGCGCAGGGGCTTTCGGTCGCCGACGTGCTGGCGCCGGACAAGGACGTGGCCTTCCCCGACAGCGTCGTGCAGATGATGCGCGGCGATCTCGGCCAGTCGCCGGGCGGTTGGCCCAGGGACATTCAGGCGCGGGTGCTGAAGGGCGAGAGCCCGATCACCGTGCGTCCCGGCTCGCTGCTCGCCGATGACGATCTTGCGGCCCGCCGCGCGGAAGCCGCGGAGAAAATCGGCACGGATGTCGACGACGCGGACCTTGCCTCCTACCTCATGTATCCGAAGGTGTTCACGGACTTTGCCGCCGCCCGCGATCTCTACGGTCCGGTGAGCGTGCTGCCGACGCCGGTCTATTTCTACGGATTGCCGGCCGGCGAGGAGATCATGATCGACCTGGAGCCGGGCAAGACGCTGGTCGTGCGCACCCAGGCCGTTGGCGAAACGGACGAGAATGGCGAACGCAAGGTGTTCTTCGAGCTGAACGGCCAGCCGCGCATCATCAAGGTGCCGGACCGGGCGCATGGCGCGGCCGGAGCGGCCGTGCGGCGCAAGGCCGAGGCCGGCAACGCCGCCCATGTCGGTGCGCCGATGCCGGGTGTCATCTCCACGGTCGCGGTGAAGGGCGGGCAGAGCGTTGCCGCCGGCGACGTGCTGGTTTCCATCGAGGCGATGAAGATGGAGACGGCGCTGCATGCGGACCGCGCGGGCACCATCGCGGAAGTGCTGGTGACGCCCGGACAGCAGGTCGACGCAAAGGACCTGCTGGTCGTCTTCGAGGCGGGCGGGGACTGAGCGCGGGGATGGTGCTGAGGATCGCCGCTTCCGACCTGCGACGGGTGTTCCTGCACCTGCAGGGACTGTCCGACCCGCCGGCGCGCCGGGTCGGCGGCGACGCGCTGTGCGACCTGGTCGAGCGTCTCGGCTTCGTCCAGGTCGACAGCATCAACACCGTCACCCGCGCCCATCACCAGATCCTGTTCTCGCGCAACCAGACCTATCGCGAGAACGGGCTCACCCGGCTGCTGGAGCGCGACCGGGCGCTGTTCGAGAACTGGACCCATGACGCGGCGGTGATCCCGTCAAGCGCCTGGCCCTATTGGCGTCACCGCTTCGAGCGCCAGCGCGAACGGCTGAAGGCGCGCTGGACCAACTGGCACGGGGGCGATTTTCACCACGAGATCGACCGGGTGCGCGACCATATAGTGGAGAACGGGCCCTCGCGCGGGCGGGATTTCGACGGCGAGCGGGAGCGCAAGCAGCCGGGCTGGTGGAACTGGCAGCCGGGCAAGACGGCGCTGGAATATCTCTGGCGCACCGGCGAGATCGCCGTCACCGCACGGGAGAATTTCGCCAAGATCTACGACCTTGCCGAGCGGGTCATTCCCGGCGAGCATTTTTCCCACGAGGTCAGCCACACGGAGTTCGTCGACTGGGCCTGCCGCGAGGCGCTTGCGCGGCTCGGCGTGGCGACGCCCGGCGAGATCGCCGCCTTCTACGACCTGGTCAAGCCGGAGGAGGCGAAAGCCTGGTGCGCGGCGCAGGAGGGACGCACGATCCTGCCGGTGGAGATCGATTTCGGCAAGGACATGCCGCGGCGGGCGAGTTTCGCGCGTCCCGATATCGAGGCGCTGGTCGCCAATGCGCCGGAACCTCCGGCGCGCGTGCGGGCGCTCAGCCCCTTCGATCCGGTGCTGCGCGACCGCAAGCGGGCCGAGCGGCTGTTCGGCTTCTTCTACCGGATCGAGGTCTTCGTGCCGGCGCCGAAGCGGACCTATGGCTACTATGTCTATCCGCTCATGGAAAAGGACCGGCTGATCGGCCGCATCGACATGATCTGCCGGCGGGCGGAGGGCGAGCTTCTGGTGACCGCCTTCTGGCCGGAACGCGGCATCCGTCTTGGCGAGGGCCGGCTTGCCCGGCTGGA
This sequence comes from Stappia sp., assembly GCF_965276915.1. Classification (GTDB taxonomy): domain Bacteria; phylum Pseudomonadota; class Alphaproteobacteria; order Rhizobiales; family Stappiaceae; genus Stappia. The sequence continues at coordinate 648,484 of NZ_OZ255709.1, read as the reverse complement.
GGCCGAGCTTGCCCGCATGGCCCGCTTCACCGGCATGGACCGCGTGCGCCTGGCCGATGGCTGGCGACGCGATCCGGCCGGCTGAGACGGCTTTCCCGTCAGTTATTGCCTGTCGGTTCCTGCCCGTCAGTTCTTGGTGGTCAGGATCCGCTCGATTTCCTCCGGCGGATGCTTGGTCAGGGTCTTGTCGACTTCGGCGACGACGCGCGAGGCCACTTCCTTGTGGAACTCCTTGCGCAGGTCACCAAGCGTCATCGGCGGGGCGACGACGACCAGCTTGGAGAAGCGCCCCTTGTGGGCTTCCTTGTAGAGCACGGCGGCGATCCTGCCGGCGAAGCGGTGCTTCTCGATCGTGTGCCAGTCGGTCGGCTCCATCGCGCTGCGGTTCGGCCCCGGGCCGTCATTGCGCCGTCCGGGTGCGTCGGTGCCCTGCTGCGATGTCGGCGGGTTGTCCTGTTCCAGGACCCGGAGAACCTCGAGGTTGGGATAGTCGGCATCGCCCTGGTTGCGGAAGAAGAGGGCCTTTTCGCCGTCTCCCACCAGCACCCAGCTGTCGTGCTCGATACGCAATCCGCTCATGATCGGGTCTCCTTCGCGAGTATCGCCGATGCTTTCCGGCATCGGGTGCGCCTGCGACCCAAAGCGCGCCGCAAGCGTTCGCCCCCCGTCACTTCACGTAGGTATGCGTTCGCGGCTTTTGAATAGCCGGGGCCAAACGGCCGCAGCTCAGGTCGCGTTCCCGCGTTCGGCAAGCAGCGCCGCGCATCCCTGTTCGAGCATCGCGTGGACATCGGCGAAGCCGTCGTCGCCGCCATAATAGGGATCCGGAACGTCCCGCTCCAGGAACCGGCGCAGTTGCGCGCGCGCACCGACGGGAGCGATGGCCCGCAAGTCCTCCAGGTTGGCGTCATCCATCGCCAGGATCAGGTCGAAGCGGGAGAAGTCGTCGCGCGAGACCTGGCGGGCACGCAAGGAAGAGATGTCGATGCCGTGGCGCGCGGCGATGGCGACGGAGCGCGGGTCGGGCGCCTTGCCGACATGCCAGGCGGCGGTGCCGGCGCTGTCGACCTCGATCTCCGGCCGGTCGCGGGCCATCGCGCGCAGGATGCCCTCGGCCAGCGGCGAACGGCAGATATTGCCAAGACAGACGAACAGGATGCGTGTCATCTCGCAGGTTCCCTTGTTGCGGCCCGGGGCCGGGCGCCGATTGTCCTGCCGCTTCCGGCGGCGGTGGTTGTCTTGCCGCCTCGCCCGTGTTCCCATCGTGGCTCCCGGATGTCCCCGGGGGCGGAGGCAAGGAGACAGATCATGACGGAGAAACTCGCCCTTGATGCCCGCGCCGATGCCCTTGCCGCGCTTGCCGGATGGCGGGAGGTCGAGGGGCGTGACGCGATCGCCCGCACCTTCACCTTCAAGGATTTCAACGAGGCCTTCGGCTTCATGACGCGGGCAGCGCTGGTCGCGGAGAAGATGAACCACCATCCGGAATGGTTCAATGTCTACAAGACCGTCGAGGTGGTGCTGACGACCCATGATGCCGGCGGTCTCAGCGATCTCGACCTGCGCCTTGCGCGGGCCATGGACCGGATCGCCGGGGCCTGACGCGGGCGGGCGTGATGGCGGCGAGGCTCTCAGCCGCGCTCCACCGTGAAGACATGGACCTCGTCTTCCGCCGTCTCGCGGGACAGCAGCCGGTGACCGGCCTCCTGGCAGAAATGGGGAATGTCGATCACCGACATGGGATCCGTCGACAGGATGCGAACGCGCGCACCCGGCCGCATCGCCGTCATCGCCTTGCGGGTCTTGAGCACCGGCAGCGGGCATTTCAGCCCCTTCAGGTCCAGTTCGTGATCGACATCGTCCGTCATGCGGGGGTCTCCGGCCCGGTCTTCGCGTCCGCTTCTCCCGCCCCGATCCGCTCCGAACGCCGGCGGGAATTGTGCGGGGGCCGCGAGGGATGCAATGATCCGCCTCCCGAACCACGTCCCGACAGGAGCATATGTCCCCGATGACCAGCGGCAAGCCCGATGCGACCGATATTCTCGATTTCTGGTGGATGGCAGGCCCGCCCAGATGGTTCGCCCGCAGCGATGCGTTCGACGAGGAGATCCGTGACCGCTTCGGCGCGCTGGTCGCGGCGGCGCGCGAGGGCGAACTGGATGACTGGGCCGAGGCGCCGCACGGGGCGCTGGCGCTCCTTCTCCTGCTCGACCAGTTCCCCCGGAATATCTACCGGGGCGATCCGCTGGCCTTCGCCTCCGACGCGCGCGCCCGCACGATCGCCGGCAAGGCCGTGGAGGCCGGGTTCGACCGGGTGTTTCCCAAACAGGCGCGCCCGTTCTTCTACCTGCCGTTCGAGCATGCGGAGGAGATGGCGGCGCAGGAACGCAGCGTCGACCTGTTCCGCCGCCATGGCGAGCAGGAAGCCTATCTCTACGCGCTCATCCATCTCGACGTGATCCGGCGCTTCGGCCGGTTCCCGCACCGCAACGCGGTGCTGGGGCGGGTGTCGAGCGACGCCGAGAAGGCGTTCCTGGCGGATGGCGGCTTCAGCGCCTGAGCGGAACTGCACAAAATATGTGCACATAATTTAGCCACATTCGGTCACCGGATGTGGCTATTTTTTGTGCAGTCGGAGGAGTGCCCATGCCGGCTGCGGACCCTGCTCCGCCGGGTCCCGGGCACCTCGATCAAGCCTTTGTTCTTGTTATTTTAATTCCTGATTTCCGGATGCTTTTGGCGGCGTTTTTCGCGGCGCAGCATGAGTTGGCACGCTCCTTGATACCAGTAACGCGGCGTTAACCGGACCGGTCGTTTGCGCGGCATCACTGCCGTCGGGGTCCGCCGGCACAAGCCAGCAGCGGCTGACCGATGCGCGAAGGTGCGTCGGGCCGGTGAAAGCGAAACAGGGAAAGGAACGGAAGCGAGCATGAAAATCGTGATGGCAATCATCAAGCCGTTCAAGCTCGACGAGGTGCGCGACGCCCTCACGAGCCTCGGCGTCCAGGGGCTGACCGTGACCGAGGTCAAGGGCTACGGCCGGCAGAAGGGACACACGGAAATCTATCGCGGCACCGAATATGCCGTCAGCTTCCTGCCGAAACTGAAGATCGAGGTCGCCGTGGCCTCCGACCTTGCCGACAAGGTGGTCGAGGCCATCGCCGGCGCTGCCAAGACCGGCCAGATCGGCGACGGCAAGATCTTCGTCTACGCGCTCGACCAGGTTCAGCGCATCCGCACCGGCGAAACCGACGCCGCCGCGCTTTGATCCATTCCGAGCAGAGGAAACCACGATGAATACTCGTTTCAAGATCGCCGGAACGGCTTCGCTTGCGCTTCTCGCGGCGACCGGTGCGGCTCTCGCCCAGGACACGACGGCCGCTGCAGAGGCGCCGCAATATGCGCTCGCTTCCGAGACGGCCTATATCTTCAACACGCTGCTGTTCCTTATCGGCGGCTTCCTGGTCATGTGGATGGCGGCGGGCTTTGCCATGCTCGAGGCCGGCATGGTGCGTTCCAAGAACGTGTCGATGCAGTGCCTGAAGAACATCACGCTCTATTCGATCGCCGGCCTGATGTTCTGGATCACCGGCTACAACCTCATGTACACGGGCGTCGACGGCGGCTACATGGGCTCCTTCGGCCCCTACGCGATGGATGCGGTCGGCGGCAATGCCCTCGACACCGGCTACTCGACGGCGTCCGACTGGTTCTTCCAGATGGTGTTCTGCGCCACCACGGCGTCGATCGTCTCCGGCACCCTGGCCGAGCGCATCAAGCTGTGGCCCTTCCTCATCTTCACGGTCATCCTGACCGGCATCATCTATCCGATCGCCGGTTCCTGGGAATGGGGCGCGGGCTGGCTCGACGGCATGGGCTTCTCGGACTTCGCCGGCTCCACCCTGGTGCATTCGGTCGGCGGCTGGGCAGCGCTTGCAGGCGCCCTGGTGCTCGGCGCCCGTACCGGCAAGTACACGGCCAACGGCGTGCATCCGATGCCCGGTTCTTCCATGCCGCTCGCCACGCTCGGCACGTTCATCCTGTGGCTCGGCTGGTTCGGTTTCAACGGCGCCTCGCAGCTTGCCATGGGCACCATCGGTGACGTCACCGACGTGTCGCGGATCTTCGTCAACACCAACATGGCGGCGGCAGCCGGCGTCGTGGTCGCGGTGATCCTCACCCAGATCATGTACAAGAAGGTCGACGTGACCATGGCGCTCAACGGCGCGCTGGCCGGCCTGGTGTCGATCACCGCCGAGCCGCTGGCGCCGTCCGTGTGGCAGGCGGTGTTCATCGGCGCCGTCGGCGGCGTGATCGTCGTCTTCGCCGTGCCGCTGCTCGACAAGCTGAAGATCGACGATGTCGTCGGCGCGATCCCGGTCCACCTGGTGGCCGGCATCTGGGGCACGCTGATCGTGCCGCTGTCGAACTCCGACGCGACCTATGGCGTGCAGATCATCGGCATCGCCGCCTATGGCGTCTTCACCTTCGGCTTCAGCCTGGTTGTCTGGCTGGCGCTGAAGTCGACCATCGGCATTCGCGTGACGCCCGAGGAAGAGGCGCTTGGCCTCGACAAGGTCGAGGTCGGCGTCGAGGCCTATCCGGAATTCGGCCAGGGCAGCCAGCGCGTCTGAGCCCGGCCGGCAAAGTCTCCCGAAGCAGTCGCCGTGACCGGCGGCTGCACCTTGAAGCCCGGGGTTCGTCCCCGGGCTTTTTTTGCGTGCCGACGGCCATTGCCGTTTGCCCCGCGAGGCGGCATCCTGCACTCCGCTTCGGGGGGCATGCGCTGCCCGGGCGTCCGGACATTTCCGATCCCGCCCGTCAGGTTCCCGGGGCAGAACGCAAGGACCATGGCATGCCGCTGATCGTCTCAATCCCGCTCACCGTGGCGCCGCTTCTCGTCTACAACATCCTGGCCTTCTCGCTGCTCGGCGATGCCGGCGGGGATCCGTGGCAGGCGCCGGTGCTGACGCTGGAGCTTGTTTCCGGAGCCCGCTTCACGCTGGTGATCGGCGACCTGATGATCATCGCCGGACTTGCTCTGCTCTTCGTCGAATTGCTCAAGGCGACCCGCACCGGCGTCGTCGCGCTCACCGACCACATCCTGTCGACGCTGGTCTTCATCGCTTATCTGGTCGAATTCCTGACCGTGCGCGAGGCGGCGACCTCGGTGTTCTTCATCCTGATGTGCGTGACGCTGGTCGATGTCATCGCCGGGTTCTCGATCACCATCACCGGCGCACGACGCGACTTCGGCGTTTCCAACGGCGATCACCTGCGCTGAACCACCGGACGGCTTTCGCCATGTTGCCGGACTTCTCGACCGAGCGACTTTTCCTGCGGCCGCGGACAATCGCCGATCTCGATGCCTGCCTCGCCATGGACCGCGACCGGGAGGTGACGCGGTTCATTGCCGGTCCCTGGGCCGATCCGAAGGCGCATGAGGCCTTCGTGCGGGCCCGCATGCTGCGCGACTGGGGAGCGGGGCTCGGCTACTGGTCGATCGCCGCGCGCTCCGCGCCGGATCGCTTCCTCGGCTGGATCCTGCTGCTTCCGCTTGATGACGAGGGGCCGGATGTCGAGATCGGCTGGCGGCTGGTGCGCGCCGCCTGGGGCCTTGGCCATGCGTCGGAGGCCGCCCGCCCGGTCGTTGCCCACGCCTTCGACACGCTCCGGCTTTCGCGGATCGTTGCCGGGATCGATCCCGGCAACGCCGGCTCGATCCGGGTTGCGGAAAAGATCGGCATGCGGCGGGACGCCGCTGCCCCTGCCGGGACCGGCTACACCGCTTTTGTCATGACCCGGGACGATTTTCGCGGCATCGGGGCGTGAAAGACGAGCGGGGCCTGCCCGTGCCGGCCCGCTATCCCCATGCACTGCAGCTCCGGAATCCGTGGAAAACCGGGCTTTTCGGCCGCTTCTCACCTAAAAGTTAACAAAACCTTACCTTCTGGCACGGCATTTGCGCTAAATTCTACGGCAACAAAGCCAATGTCCCGAATTGGCACGCCGGGGAGGCGAGAATGCGGATCGAACAGGGATACCGTCCCGCGAGGGGACCTGGAGAGACAAGGCGCAACGCGCGCACCGAGACCGGCGCGGCAGCGCAGGCCGACGCGTCCCTCACCCGCGAAATCGTCGCCGTCGATCCGGTCGCGGCGGTCAGGACCGACCGCTTCTACGGGTTTCACCGGCCGAACGCGGGTTTCATCGCCCAGCTGATCGCCACGCGCGAGCAGCTGCCGCAGACGCGCGCGCGCCGCCGCGCGGCGCCGGCCGAGGCGATCGACGCCTACCGGACCGCCGAGCGCCAGCCGCGCATCCTGCCCGCCGGTCGCATCCTCGCCGTCAGCCGGTGAGGCCAGGCAGCTGCGCAGATCACTGGTTTTGCAAATGAAAACCCCGCCCGGCAGGCTGCCGTGCGGGGTTTGTCGTTTCTGCGGGGCGCGGCGGCTCAGTAGCCGATGGCGCAGCCGTCCTTGCGCGGGTCGGATCCGCCGATGAGCATGCCGCTTGCCCGGTCGATGAGGATCGCCTGGGCGCCGCCGATCGGTTCGTTCGACGGCGTCACCTTGTGGCCGAGCGCGCGCAGGCCCGCCACGGTACCCTCCGGCACCCAGCGCTCGGCCTGCAGCACATGGGTCATCTCGTCGAAGAACATGCGCGGCGCGTCGATCGCCTGCTGCGGGTCCATGCCGAAGTCGACCATGTTGGTCAGCACATGCGCATGGCCGCAGGGCTGGTAACCGCCACCCATCACGCCGAAGGACAGGAACGGACGCCCGTCCTTCATGACCATCGCGGGAATGATCGTGTGCAAGGGGCGCTTGCCGCCGTCGATGCAGTTGGGATGGCCCGGTTGCAGACGGAAACAGGCGCCGCGATTCTGCAGCAGCACGCCGCTTTTCGGTGCGCAGATGCCCGACCCGAAATCCTTGTAGACCGAGTTGATCAGCGACACGGCCATGCCGTCGGCATCGACGACGGACAGGTAGACGGTGTCGGATGACGGGCCGAGCAGGGCCGGCGGGATGTCGGTCATCCGTGCCGTCGGTGACATGCGGGCGGCGAGCCTGTCGAGATAGCTGCCCGCCAGGAACGCGTCGGGGCCATGGTCCATATGCGCCGGATCGGCGAGGAACAGGTCGCGCACGGAATAGGCAATCCGTCCGGCCTCGAGTTGCAGGTGGAAGCGCTCGGCGCCGATCGGGTTGAGCGGGGCGAGATCGAAGCGCTCGAGCAGGCCGAGCATGACCAGCGCGATGAAACCCTGGCCGTTGGGCGGCAGCTCGACCACGTCAACGCCGCGATAGTTGCGGCTCACCGGGGTCATCGGCAGGGTGGTCATGCCGGCAAGGTCGTCGAGCGTCATCAACCCGCCCCTGGCGGCCAGCGTGTCGACGATGTCGTGCGCCACCTCGCCCTCGTAGAAGGCGGATGCGCCTTCGGCGGCGATCTTCTCCAGGGTGCGGGCAAGGGCCTGATGGCGCATCACGGTTCCCGCCTTCGGCACCTTGCCATCGACGAGATACTCGGCCGCCGCGCCGGCATCGGCCGACAGCTTTTCCCGGTTGCGGGTCCAGTCATGGGCGACGCGCGGGGCGACCGCGTAACCGTCGCGGGCATAGGAGATCGCGCGCTTGAGGACGTCGGAGAGGCTTCGCCGGCCGTGGGCTGCGAGCAGGTCCTGCCAGGCGCGCACCGCGCCGGGGACGGTGACGGCATGCGGGCCGTGCGGGTCGATCGCGGTGACGCCGAGTTCAGCAAGCCGCGCCGGGGTGGCGGCCTTGGGCGCGGGGCCGGAGCCGTTGATGCCGGAAATCGTGCCGTCGGGCCTGGCGACAATGGCGAAGCAGTCGCCGCCGATGCCGGTCATCTGCGGCTCGACCACGGCAAGAACGGCGGCAGCGGCCACCGCCGCGTCGACCGCATTGCCACCGCCTTGCAGCACTTCAAGCGCGGCGGCGCTGGCGAGCGGATGGGACGTTGCGGCCATCGCGTTGGGCGCATAGGCGGTCGAGCGTCCGGGAGCGTGGAAATCGCGCATGCTGGGCCTTCCTTCTTGTTGGCGGCTGGCCGGCGAGGGTGCAAACGGGCCGCAAGGGCGGGAGGGGACGGGTTGTCCGGGCGATGAGGGAGGCAGGATAGAAGGTGGCGGGGTCTATTGTTTCCGCATCAGAATGAGTGATTATCGTTTTTGTCCGTTTGTTGGCAACCGGGACGCTGATAGCCAGTTCACGGAACAGTACCGCAAGCCGACCGGGAGACCATATCGCAATGAGCAAACTCACTCTTGCCCAGGCGGAAAAGATCATCGCCTCCGCCTTCGCCAGGGGGGCGGAACTGTCCCTCAAGCCGCTCACCGTCGCCGTGCTCGACGCGGGCGGCCATCTGGTGGCGCTGTCGCGCCAGGACGGTTCCTCGATCCTGCGTCCGCAGGTGGCCAGCGGAAAGGCCTTCGGCGCCGTTGCCGTGGGCGCCGGCTCGCGCTGGCTCGACGACAACGCCAAGACACGGCCGCATTTCGTGCAGGCGCTGAACGGGGCGGCCGGAGGGGCCATCGTGCCGGTGCCCGGCGGCGTGCTGATCCGCGAGGCCAAGGGCGGCGAGATCCTCGGTGCGGTGGGTATCAGCGGCGACACGTCCGACAATGACGAGGCCTGCGCGATTGCCGGTATCGAGGCGATCGGCCTGACGCCGGACCAGGGCTGAGCCTCGCGGCCCGGCTCGTTGCCGGGCATCTCGACCGATCAACCTTGCAGCGGGCGCCGGTGACGGCGCCCGCCCGCCTGCTCAGCCCTTGCCGCCGCCGTCGGCGATGGAATCGATCTTCTTCTGCATGTCGGCGAGCTGCCGCTTCAGCGCATCGAGGTCGTCGGCGCTCGCCGCGGCCGATCCCTTTGCCGGATCGGCGGACCGTGACTGCTGTTCGGCCTGCCCTCCCTCGCCTTCACCCTCCTTGCCCGTGCCGAAGGGCAGGAACATGCGCATCGCCCGGTCGAATATCTCGGCGTTGCGCTTGACCTGGTCCTCGATCACGTCGAAGGCGGTGGAGCCCAGGGCATTGGACATCTGCTCGCGCATCCGGTCCTGCTCCCTGGTGAGCGAGGAGATGGAGAAGTCGAGATAGCTCGGCACCACGTTCTGCATGCTGTCGCCGTAAAAGCGGATGAGCTGGCGCAGGAACGTGATCGGCAGCAGGTTCTGCCCCTTGTTCTCCTGCTCGAAGATGATCTGGGTGAGCACCGAGCGGGTGATTTCGTCGCCGCTCTTGGCGTCGAAGACCACGAAATCCTCTTCGGCCTTGACCATCAGGGCGAGGTCTTCCAGCGTCACATAGGTGCTGGTGCCGGTGTTGTAGAGGCGGCGGTTGGCGTATTTCTTGATCATCGTCGGCTCGGTCGTCTTTGCCATGTCGATTTTCGGATCCCGGCTTTGCGCACCGTTCTCGGCCCGGTGCGTCTTTCCTCCCAGCGACGCGCGCGCATTGCAAGCGCGCCCGCGACGTCTCCTGCACTGCACGATAAGCCAATCGTGGCCGGGCGCACCACCGTTTTATCGACGGCATTCGCGCGCGCCGCTCCGACGAAAGAATGACCCGCCTCGCGCCGGTTTTGCCCGGTGCGGCCGGGGGTTCCGGTTGACTACGGTCGCGCGGGCGTCTCTAGTTCGGGGGAAAGCGCGCGCGTGAAGCCAAACGCAAAAGAGGGGACGCGCGCCACGGGAGGTCCGGAAAGTCTCGGGAGATCATGAAATGAGCGCAGCCACCGACGTCGTTATTGTCAGCGCCACTCGCAGCGCGGTCGGGTCCTTCAACGGAGCCTTCGCCAACACCCCCGCCCACGAACTCGGCGCGGCCATCATCCGCTCCGCCCTGGAGCGCGCCTCGGTCGCCGCCGCCGACGTGGACGAGGTCGTCTTCGGCCAGGTCCTCACCGCCGGCCAGGGCCAGAACCCGGCCCGCCAGGCCGCCATCCTAGCCGGCATTCCCGACAGTGCCACCGCCTGGGTGCTGAACCAGGTCTGCGGTTCCGGGCTGCGCACCGTCGCCATCGCCATGCAGCAGATCGCGGCGGGGGATGCCTCGGTGGTCGTTGCCGGCGGCCAGGAGAACATGTCGCTGTCGCCGCACTGCGCCCATATGCGCGCCGGCTACAAGATGGGCGACTACAAGATGATCGACACGATGATCAAGGACGGGTTGTGGGACGCCTTCAACGGCTACCACATGGGCCAGACGGCGGAAAACGTCGCCGAGAAGTGGCAGATCTCGCGCGACCAGCAGGACCAGTTCGCCGTCGCCTCGCAGAACAAGGCGGAAGCCGCCCAGAAGGCCGGCCGCTTCAAGGACGAGATCACGCCCTTCACAATCAAGGAGCGCAAGGGCGACCGCGTTGTCGAGGAGGACGAGTATATCCGCCACGGCGCCAGCCTCGACGGCATGGCGAAGCTGCGTCCGGCCTTTGCCAAGGAGGGCACCGTGACCGCCGGCAATGCCTCGGGCATCAATGACGGCGCCGCCGCGCTGGTGGTGATGAGTGCCGCGGAAGCCGCCAGGCGCGGCCTGACGCCGCTGGCCCGGGTCGCCTCCTGGGCAACCGCCGGTGTCGATCCGACGATCATGGGCTCGGGTCCGATCCCGGCCTCGCGCAAGGCGCTTGCCAAGGCCGGCTGGAAGGTCGAGGACCTCGGCCTAGTGGAAGCCAACGAGGCCTTCGCTGCCCAGGCCTGTGCGGTCAACAAGGACATGGGCTGGAACCCGGACATCGTCAATGTCAATGGCGGGGCCATTGCCATCGGCCATCCGATCGGCGCCTCGGGCGCCCGCGTTCTGGTCACGCTTCTGCACGAGATGGCGCGCCGCGACGTGAAGAAGGGCCTTGCGACGCTTTGCATCGGCGGCGGCATGGGCGTGGCACTCTGCGTCGAGCGCTGATCCGCCAGGCGCCGGTCCGGCTCGGAGGGGCCGGACCTTGTTGACAGGGATCATGGCGGGAGACGAGCGGACTGCCATGATCCATCGCATACCGGAAGAACGGGCTGCCGCCAGAGGCATCGGCGGCCTGCAACACGCGGGAGGAAATGCATGAGCAATGTGGCAATCGTGACGGGCGGCACCCGGGGCATCGGGGCGGCGATCTCGAAGGGCCTGAAGGACGCCGGCTATACGGTCGCGGCGACCTATGCGGGCAACACCGAGAAGGCCGAGGCGTTCAGGGCCGAGACGGGCATCCATGTCTACCAATGGGATGTCGCCGATGCCGCCGCCTGCCAGGATGGTGTCGCCCAGGTCGTGTCGGATCTCGGCGCGGTCGAGGTGCTCGTCAACAATGCAGGGATCACCCGCGACGGCTGGTTTCACAAGATGGACTACGAGCAGTGGTCGGCGGTGATCCGCACCAATCTCGACAGCATGTTCACAATGACGCGCCCGGTGATCGACGGGATGCGCGAGCGTGGCCATGGCCGGATCGTCAACATCTCCTCGATCAACGGCCAGAAGGGCCAGCTCGGCCAGACCAACTATTCGGCGGCCAAGGCCGGCGTCATCGGCTTCACCAAGGCGCTTGCCTCGGAAAACGCCCGCAAGGGCATCACGGTCAACGCCATCTGCCCCGGCTATATCGATACGGACATGGTCGCGGCCGTGCCGGAGAAGGTGCTGGAGGGGATTATCGCCGGCATTCCGGTCGGGCGACTGGGCCAGGCGGAGGAGATCGCGGCGGCGGTTGCCTATCTCGCCTCGAACCAGGCGGCCTTCATGACCGGCGCGGTGCTGACCATCAATGGCGGCCAGTATTACGCCAACGGCTGAGTGGGGCCTTCCGGCCGGAGACAGACATCAGGTCAGGGACAGGCATCGGGCCCGTCCTGACCATCGAGGCTCCCGGGCATGCCGGGAGCCTCTTTTTTTGGGGCAATGCGTGTGGTGCGCGGCGGGCGGCATTCTGCCGCGGGGCGCGCGTTGGAGGCCCGATTTGTGAGGCGGGGAAACGCGAAAAAGGCCGGTGCTCGCGCGCCGGCCTCTTCAACGTGTCGTGCTTGTCGCCGTGCGCGACGTCAGGCCCGCAAGGGCCGCGACATCACGCTCAGACGTCGTCCTTCGGCGCCAGGATCTGACGGCCCCGGTACATGCCGGTCTTCAGATCGACGTGATGCGGGCGGCGAAGCTCGCCCGAATCCTTGTCCTCGACATAAGTCGGCTGCCTCAGGGCGTCCGTGGAGCGACGCGCGCCGCGCTTCATGCGCGAGGTTTTTCTCTTCGGAACGGCCATTGTTCTTCTCTCCGTCGTGCAATAACCATCGGAACCCGGACCGGGTCAGCCCGGGGCGTGGGTCCGCACGGTGTGCAGGAATGGCGGGCTTATACCGAACCTTGCGCCGCTTTGCCAGCCCGAATGGCAAAAAATTTGGTGCGCGCGGGGCGAATCTTTTCCGTCCTCACGAGCCGAAACCCGGCAGGCAGCCGAGATGGGCGTCGATGGCGGAGGCCCGGCCCCGGTTGATGCGCGCCAGGCGGTCGTGCCCGGGGCGCGGCCGGGCCGGATTGCGGGCCAGCGGATTGGGCAGCGCGGTGGCGAGCCGGGCGGCTTCCGTGCGGCTGAGATCGGCGGCCGGCTTGCCGAACCAGGACTGTGCGGCGGCCTCGGCGCCGAACACCCCCTCGCCCCATTCGGCGATGTTGAGATAGATCTCCAGGAGCCGGCGCTTGGTCAGCATGGCGTCGAGCATCAGGGCCAGCGGCAGCTCCATCGCCTTGCGGATGTAGTCCCGGTCGTTCCACAGGAACAGGTTCTTGGCGACCTGCATGGTCAGCGTCGAGGCGCCGCGCGGATTCTCGCCCTCGTTCAGCGCCTCGATCTGCTTGTCGAGCGCCTCCCAGTCGATGCCGTTGTGCTCGCAGAAGCGCGCATCCTCCGAGGCGATCACCGAGCGAACGAGATGCGGGGAGATCGCGTCGAGGCGCACATAGGTCCGCTCGACCCAAAGCCCGCTCACATAGCGGCCGAGCATCAGGGTGCTGACCGGCGGCACGACCGCGTAGAGAAGGGTGAGCACGGGCGGCAGCAGTAGCAGCGCCAGCAGTGCCCGCAGCACCCAGCGGCGCACTTGCCGTGTCAGGGACGAACGTCCGCCCTTGCCCTCGCTCCCGGGCTCGTCCCGCTTGCCGCCCCTCATCGGCAGTGCGCCTGCAGCGGGCGCCGCGTCATGATCCTCGAATGTTTCGCCATCGCGGCTCGCACGCTCCCCGGCCACATCTGCGCCCTGCAATCCCGGTTTCCGTCAACGAGACCTGCGCAACACGTCCTTGTGGTGAATACAGGCAGTCGCGGGAGCGCACAACTCGCCGGGCCCGATTGCGGCGGGGGGCGCCCCCGGTCGATCCGCCCGGTTGACCTGCGGCTTGATTTTCTACACTGAAACCGGGAGGGACGTTGTCCCCGCCCTGTCGTTCCCAGCCAGCCGGAGCCCGAGCGTGACCGCCGATCTTGCCACACAGCTTGCCAGACAGCTGGCCACGGATGCCGCCCGGGTGGAGGCGATGCTCGGAACCGTTCTCGTCGCGGAACCGGGAGACGGGGAAAGCCCGCGCCCGGCACGGATCATCGAGGCGATGCGCCATGCCTGTCTTGGCGGCGGCAAGCGATTGCGACCGGCGCTGGTGCTGGCAGCGGCGCGACTGTTCGGCCGCGACGACGAGGGCGTGGTGCTGGCGGGTGCGGCGCTGGAATGCATCCATTGCTACTCCCTCGTCCATGACGACCTGCCGGCCATGGACGACGACGACATGCGCCGGGGCCGGCCGACCGTTCACAAGGCCTTCGACGAGGCAACCGCCATTCTTGCGGGCGATGCCCTGCTGACGCTTGCCTTCGACCTGATCGCCGATCCGCGCGTCCATGCGGATGCGGCGGTGCGGCTTGCCGCCTCGCGGGACCTTGCCCGCGCCTCCGGCTTCGGCGGCATGGCAGGGGGGCAGATGCTCGATCTTGCCTCGGAGCACCATGACCGCAGCGAGGCGGAGATCCGCCTGCTGCAGGCGATGAAGACCGGGGCGCTGATCCGCTACGCGGCGCGCACCGGCGCCCGGCTTGCCGGCGCGCCGGGGGGCGACATCGAAACGCTGACCCGGTTCGGCGAGATCATCGGCCTTGCCTTCCAGCTTGCCGACGACCTTCTCGATGTGGAAGGCGACGCGGCGCGGCTCGGCAAGGCGGCCGGCAAGGATGCGGCGGCCGGCAAGGCGACGCTTGTCGCCCTGAAGGGCAGTGACTGGACGCGGGCGGAACTGCAGCGTCTCGTCGGCGAGGCGGAGGCGCTGCTGGCGTCTTTCGGCGCGCGGGCGGCGCCGCTTGTGGCGCTGGCCCGCTATGTGGCGGTGCGCGACCGCTAGGCGCGTTCAGCCGAGAAAGGCCTTCATGTGGAGGGCCGCCGCATCCCGCGACTGGGCATGTTCATGCCCGTAGGGACAGGCGCGGCGGGCAAGGCATCCCGTGTGGCAGGTCGCCTGCGGCTCGGCCCTCAGGTGGGCGAGGCAGCGCGGCACGTCATAGCTTGCGGGCGGTGCCGCATCGCGCAGCGCACCTGCCGGACAGGCGGAAATGCAGGGTTTTTCCAGGCAGGTTCCGCAAGGGCCGGGCTCTTCCGCCGCATCGGGGCCCTCGACCGGCTCGGGCGACAGAAGCGCTGCGCGCAGGCCGATCCATGGGCCGAACGTGTGATGCGCCAGGACGCCCATCGGCGAGGGCGAGAAGCCGCCGGTCCTCAGCGCCCAGCGCTGGAATGGAAAATAGGGCGGACCGTCGAAGGGAAAGACGATGCCGAGCCCGAGGCCCCCGGCAATCCCGCCCAGAGCCCGCCGCGTGTAGCGGTCGAGCGGGTCGGGCCTGTCGTCCGCCGCTTCCGGGCTTTCGCGAAACGGCGCGAAGAGCTCGTCGGAAAGCGAGCCGACGAGGATGAGCGCACGGGCCGGCCGGCCTTGTGCGATGTCGGGCACATGATCGGCCGGGATCGCGGCGAAATGGCCGACGAGCCGGAACCCGGCGCGGGCGAGGGCCGCGCCGGGTTGTTCCCTGCCGTCCCCATCCCCGGCCCTACCCCGCGCCCCGCTCATCTTTCAGTGCATCGGTTCAGCGCAGGCGGTCGCGCTTGGCCAGCGTCCTGAGGCGCAGGGCGTTCAGGCGGATGAAGCCGGCCGCGTCCTTCTGGTCGTAGGCGCCGCGGTCGTCCTCGAAGGTGACCAGCTCCTCCGAATAGAGCGAATAGGGCGACTGCCGGCCGACGACGATGACATTGCCCTTGTAGAGCTTGAGGCGGACCTCGCCGGCGACCATTTCCTGGCTCTTGTCGATCAGGGCCTGCAGCATCTCGCGCTCGGGCGAGAACCAGAAGCCGTTGTAGATCAGCTCGGCATAGCGCGGCATCAGCTCGTCCTTGAGATGCGAGGCACCCCGGTCGAGCGTGATCGATTCGATCGCCCTGTGGGCGGTGAGCAGGATGGTGCCGCCGGGCGTCTCGTAGACGCCGCGCGACTTCATGCCGACGAAGCGGTTCTCGACCAGGTCAAGCCGGCCGATGCCGTTGTCGCGGCCATAGTCGTTGAGCTTCGCAAAGAGCGTCGCCGGCGACATCGCCTCGCCGTTCAGCGAGACGGCGTCGCCCTTGTCGAAGCCGATGGTGATCTCGGTGGCGACATCAGGGGCGTCCATCGGCGAGACGGTCCGCTGGTGTACGTATTCCGGCGGCTCGACCCAGGGGTCCTCGAGTACTTTTCCTTCCGAGGACGAGTGCAGCATGTTGGCGTCGACCGAGAAGGGCGATTCGCCGCGCTTGTCCTTGGGCACCGGGATCTGGTGCTTTTCGGCGAAGTCGATCAGGTCGGTGCGCGACTTGAACGTCCAGTCGCGCCAGGGCGCGATCACCTTGATGTCGGGGTCGAGCGCATAGGCGGACAGCTCGAAGCGGACCTGGTCGTTGCCCTTGCCGGTGGCGCCATGGGCGATGGCATCGGCGCCGGTCTCGTGGGCGATCTCGATCAGGCGCTTGGAAATCAGCGGCCGGGCGATCGAGGTGCCGAGCAGGTAGACGCCTTCATAGACGGCGTTGGCACGGAACATCGGAAAGACGAAATCGCGCATGAATTCTTCGCGCAGATCGTCGATGTGGATTTCCTTGATGCCGAGCAGTTCGGCCTTCTTGCGCGCCGGCTCCAGCTCCTCGCCCTGGCCGAGATCGGCGGTGAAGGTCACCACCTCGCAGCCGTATTCGGTCTGCAGCCATTTCAGGATGATCGAGGTGTCGAGGCCGCCGGAATAGGCGAGCACCACCTTCTTGATGTCTTTGTGTGCCATGGGCTCCGTGGTCCAGTCCTGGGCAGGTTGAGGCGGGTCGCGGCGATCCCGCGCGCCATGAGGCGCCGGCAGGCTGCCAAGAGGCTGCCGGCGGGTTGAAATCCGCGCGCACTGTAGCCCTTGCGCGGCGGAGCGCAAGCCGGGAAAACCCGCCTTTCCGGGCAGGTGTCAGCCGCGCGGAAGGGGACGCCAGCCGGGCGGCGCCATCTCGAAGCCGGCGAACTCGAAGCCGGGCGCCACGGTGCAGCCGACCAGTGTCCAGCGGCCGAGGCTTTCCGCCGTCTGCCAGGCGCCGGCCGGCACGATGCCCTGCGGGCGCTGATGGGCGGCAAGTTCGGGCCCCAGATGCAGGGCGCGGGCGTCGTGGCCGTTTTCGGAGATCGTCAGCGCAAGCGGACCGCCGGCATGCCAGTGCCAGATCTCGACGGCGTCGACCCGGTGCCAGGCGGAAATTTCGCCGGCCTCGAGCAGGTAGTAGATCGCCGTCGAGCGGGCGCGGCCGTTGGCGTCGACCTCCGGGTCGCGAAACGTCTCGCGGTAGTGGCCGCCTTCGGGATGGGGCTTGAGGTCGAGCAGGGCGACGATATCGGCGGCGGAAAGCGAGGCGTCGATCATCCGTCTCTCTCCTTCGGGCTTGTCAGAAACTGTCCTTTCGGCGGCGGATCTCGGTGAAGACCTCCGCATCGCCGGCGTCCTTCATGCCGAGGCTGGCACGAACGGCCGGGTCGGCGGCCCGCAGGAACGGGTTGGTGGCACGCTCCGCCGCCATTGTCGTGGGCAGGGTCGGGAGACCCTTTTCGCGCAGTCCCTCGACCTCGCTGGCGCGCGCGGCGAGCGCGTTGTTGTCGGGGTCGATGGTGAGCGCGAAACGGGCGTTGGAGAGCGTATATTCGTGGCCGCAATAGATCCGCGTGTCGTCCGGCAGCAGCCGGGCGAGCTTGTCGAGCGAGGCCCACATCATGGCCGGGTCGCCCTCGAAGATGCGGCCGCAGCCGAGCGAGAACAGCGTGTCGCCGGTATGGGCGAAGCCGATCGCGGGGGCCCACCATGAGATCTGGTCGAGCGTGTGGCCCGGCGTTGCGACCGCGTGAAACTCCAGCCCGCCGATGATGAGCTTGTCGCCGTCGGCAACACCCTCGTCGACACCGGCGACCTGGTCGCGCGACAGGTCGGGGCCGATCACCCTCGCACCGGTCTGCGCCTTGAGCTTCGCCAGTCCCTGGACGTGGTCCCAATGGTGGTGGGTGATCAGGATATGGGTCAGCTGCCAGCCGGTTTCCTTCAGGACGGCGAGGTATGGATCGGCGTCCGGCACGTCGATGGCGATGGTTGCGCCGCCGTCCTCGCCGGGCAGATGCAGGATCACGCCGAAATTGTCATCGAGACAGGAAAACTGCCGGATATCGACGGTCGGGTCGGTGTCGCTCATCGTCTGTCCTCGTCCGCTGTGCCGGTCTTGCCGGGGCATGGTTAGCACCTTTCGCCGGACGATGGCAGGTGTCGGGGCCCGTCTGGCGGCCCGGTCAGCGGGTCCGCGTCGTGCCGCGTTCGACAAAGGCGGCCTCGAGGCGCAGCAGTTCGGGCGGCGCGTCCGGGTCGGCGAGGCGGCGTTCCAGATGGGCGACGGCGGCCTCGGCCATTTTCTCCGGGTCCTGGCGGAAAGTGGTCAGCCGATAGGCGTCCCAGGCCGCTTCGGGAATGTCGTCGAAGCCGATCACGGCGACGTCTTGCGGGATGCGCAGGCCGAAATGGCCACGCGCCCGGTCGATCAGGCCGATGGCCATCAGGTCGTTGACGCAGAAGACCGCGTCCGGCCGTTCCCGCCGGCTCCCGTCCCCGGCAAAGAGCGCATCGGCGGCCGCCTGGCCGCCGGCATAGGTGGCATCGCGCCCATGCCCGGCCGTGACCGTCATGCCGCGCGCTTGCGCTTCCCGGGTGAAGGCGTCCTCGCGCTCGGCCAGGCTCGGGGTGGCGTCGGCGACGCCGGCAAGGGCCAGGTGCCGATGGCCGCGTTCGACAAGGATGCGCGCGGCCATGCGCGCCGCGCCGGAATTGTCGATGCGCACGTGGTCGCAATCGGTTTCGGCGCGGCCGATCATGATCAGCGGCTGGCCGTTGCGCCGGGCCAGGTCGACGAAGGAGGCGGGCGGCGATCCGGACAGGATGATCGTCGCCTCGGCACGGTAGCCGAACAGCGCCGCCTGGGCGGCGTGCAGCTCCTGTTCCATGCTGCCGGTGTTGATGACGAGCGGCACGCTGCCGCGCAGGACCAGCGCCCGCGTCAGGGCCGAGACGAGATGGGCGCGAAAGCCGACCTCCGGCTTGGTGACGACGAGACCGACCAGGCGGCTGCGATTGGCGAGCAACCCGCGCGCCAGGTCGTTGACGTGATAGCCCAGCTCAAGGGCCGCCCGCATCACCTTCTCGCGCGTCTCCGGCGCGATGCTGGCGCCGGGCGTGAAGGCGCGCGACACGGCCGAGCGTGACACGCCGGCTTTTTTGGCCACCTGCTGCGCGCTGACGAAGCGGCGCGCCGCGATGCTGTTCTCGCTTTTCTCGCGTTTCAATGGCCGACCTTCGACAGCACGTCGGATTTGAGGAATCGTTCGACGACGAGCATGAAAGCAATGGACGGTACAAGGAGCAACAGCGCGGTGATCGATGCAACCTGATAATTGCCGCCGGCCCCGGCGGTGTAGAGCAGCAGCGGCAACAGGTTGACGTCCGGCGCGCCGACGAAATAGCTGCCGGTGAACTCGTCGAGCGATTCCAGGAAGACGAAGACGGCGCTGGCAAGCAGCCCGGGCGCGGCAAGCGGCAGTGTCACGTCGCGAAAGGCGCGCAGGGCGCCGGCGCCGAGCGAACGGGCCGCCTCCTCCAGCTCCCGGTCGACGGCGGAAAAGGCGGCTGTCGCGATCCACACGGCATAGACAAGCCCGTGCGTGACATGCACCAGCACGACGCCGGCGACCGTGCCGTTGAGGCCGATCTGGTAGAAGAGCCGGGCGATGTTGACGTAGACTGGCAGGTTGGGAAAGGCCTGCGGGATCAGGAAGGCAAGCAGGATGAGCGCCCGGAACGGCAGTTTCAGCCGGGCGAGCGCATAGCCGGCGGGAACCGCCAGCGCCAGCGCCAGTCCCACGGTGAGGCTTGCCACCAGCACGCTGTTGGTCAGCGATTCCATGGCGTTGCCGCGCGGCGAGAAGACCTTTGCCCAGTAACTGAAGCCGTATTCGAGCGGCAAGGCATGGGGGAAATACCAGCGCTCGGC
The DNA here is from genome assembly GCF_965276915.1 of Stappia sp. Lineage (GTDB taxonomy): Bacteria > Pseudomonadota > Alphaproteobacteria > Rhizobiales > Stappiaceae > Stappia. The sequence goes on along the minus strand of NZ_OZ255709.1, from coordinate 628,861 downwards.
GACGGTCCACAGAACGAGATTGGCGAGCGGGCCGAAGATGACGAAGGCCAGCAGCCCCAGCGCCATGGCGCGCGGGATCCACCACAGGCCGGCAAGCGAAACGGAAAGGGGCCGGGCCGGATCGGGACCCGGGGCCGGAGCCCCGGCGGGACGGGCGTCGATGGCGGTCATCCGCGTTCCCTTATGCTCTGGCGCAGGTAGAACCAGGCGACGCAGGCGGTCGCGGCGAGCGAGATCAGGCCGAGCGCGTTGGCGACGCCGTAGTCGCCATAGGCGTTGATGCGGAAGGCGATGTCGGCCGTCAGCATGGTCGGCGACTGGGCATTGATCATCAGCGGCACGGAGAGCACCGACATCATCGTGACGAAGGAGAGCACCAGGGCGACCATCAGCGTGCGGGCCACCTGGGGCACCAGGATCTCGACCAGGATGCGCAGTCGCGAGGCGCCCAGATTGCGGGCCGCCTCGATCGTGCCGCGGTCGACGGAGGCCATGGCGCCGGCAAGCAGCAGGGTGACGAAAGGGGTCTGCTTCCAGACGAAGGCGATGACGATGCCGCGCCAGTCGAGGAAGCTGATCGCCTGCAGCGGGGTGATCAGCCCGGCGCCGACGAGAATGTTGTTCATCAATCCGTTCTTGGCGAGGAAGGTCCGCAGGACCTGGCCGACGACGATGAAGGGAATGAACAGCGGCCAGCGGTAGAGCCAGCGCAGGATGGCAACGGCGCGCGGGTTCTCGCCAAGCGTCAGGTAGCCGCCGATGGCAATCGAGACAACGCCGATCAGGCAGGTCGACAGGCTGACGATCACCAGGGTGAAGAGAATGTCGGAGCTGTAGAGGGCGAAGGACTTGACGAAATTGTCGAGCCCGAAACCTGCGTCCGTCTCGAAGGCGCCGACGACCGACAGGGCGAGCGGCAGCACGAACAGGAACAGGATCACCGTCAGCGCCGGCAGGACGAGAAGCAGTGCAAGCAGGCGTCTTTGCATGGGGTTGTCGTTCCGGTTAGGGCCGCCCGGGACTGCCGGGCGGCCCTTGTCTGTCGGATACGGCGGGTCAGGCGCGGATCAGTTCGCCGCCTTGGCCTCGTAGGCTTCCAGGATCGCGGTGTTGTAGGGGGCGATCGGGAAAGGCTTGCCGTAGCTGGCGAGATCTTCCGGGGTCACGTCGGTGAACAGCTTGTTCCAGGTGTCCGCGTCGAGCTCGGCCTGGACATGCTGGGCGTCGATGCCGGGATACCAGTTGAAGCGCTTGACGATGCCTTCCGCCTGCACCTTCGGGCTGGTGGCGAGCTCGACGAACTTCTCGGCCAGTTCCTTGTGGGCGGCCTTTTCCGGGATCACGTAGTGCATCGGCTGGCCGGGCATGCCGGGCGCCGGCAGCACCAGCTTGAATTCCGGCGGCAGCTGGCCGTTGGCCTGCCAGGAGTAGAACATGTCCACCCAGACCGGACCGACGGCGATCTCGCCGCGCGACAGGAGGTCGAGCGTGCCGGCATTGCCCGGGGTGAGGGTGGCGTTCTGTGTGAACTCCTTGAGGCTGTCGAAGGCCGCATCCCACTTCTGCGTCTCGGCTTCCTCGAACGGGCCGTTCATCAGCTTGGTGGCGTCGCCCTCGCCGAAGGCGTAGATCCAGCCCATGACGAAGCTGACGCCGGAGGCGCCGCCCTTGATGCCGTTGTAGCCGAACTGCTTCGGGTTTTCCTTCACCCAGGCGGCGAGCTCCGCGTAGCTCTTCGGCGGGTTGGGCACCAGCGCCGGGTTGTAGGCAAGCGCCGTCTGGCTGTTGAACATCGGCATGACATAGCCGCTGACCCTGGCGCCGAGCGCCATGTCGGCATTGCCGCGGGTGACCAGCTTGCCGGTGGCGATGTTGTCGCGATAGGCGGCGAGATAGCCGCCCTCGATCATCGGGCCGATGAACTTCTCGTGGGCGACGGCGACATCGGTGTCCCAGGTCTCGCTGCCGGCCTGCTTCTGCGCCTCGAAGCGCTCGACGATCTTCTGCGAGCCGGCATCGCCCGGACCGGTGCCGACCGCGCGGACCGTGTGACCCGGGTTCTGCTCCTCGAAGAGCGGGCCGAGATATTCGTTGATGTAGTCGACCATGTTCTGGTCGCCCGCCGTGATGACGGTGAGTTCGGTCGCCGCGACGGGCGTGGACGCGAGGCCCAGCGCCAGGGTCGCCGAAAGAAGGTTCCGCATGTCGGTTCTCCGCTTTGTAGTCACCAGGGTCAGTCAGCTCTGCGATGCTTCCAGGACGCGGCCGTTCGGGCCGTCGCTCGTGGAACCTTCGGGCCTGCCGGGCGTGTTGCCCGGCCGGTCGAAGAGGAACAGCGCGGAGGCCGGGATGCGGATGCGCACCGCCGCGCCTTGCGCGAAGGGTTCGGGGCCGTCGACCAGCAGCGTCTCGCCGCCGACCCGGACCGAGTGGCGCCAGGCGCCGCCGGGATAGCTGGCCGTCTCGACGCGGCCGGAAAGCTCCAGCGCGCCGTCGGTTGTCGCGGGGTTGCCGCCGCCCTCGTCGGCGACCAGCTCGGCCGCCTCGGCGCGGAAGCGCGCTTCCAGCGGGCCGCTGGACAGGGGTCGGCCTTCGCGCGGCAGGTCGGCCTTTGCGTTGTCGGGACCGGCGGCGATCCCCACCCTGTCGCCGGCAACCTGCCCGGTGAGGTCGATCCGGTTCTCCGCGCCCATGAAGGCGGCGACGAAGGAGGTGGCCGGGCGGTTGTAGAGCGCCTGCGGGGTGCCCTGCTGGGCGATGCGTCCGCGATCGAGGATGACGATGCGGTCGGCCATCACCATCGCCTCCTCCCGGTCATGGGTGACATGGACGGCGGTGATGCCGAGGCGCTTCTGCAGGGCGGAAATGTCGTGGCGCACCTTCAGGCGGATGCGCGCGTCGAGATTGGAGAGCGGCTCGTCGAGCAGCAGGATGCGGGGGTCGACGGCGAGCGCCCGGCCGAGCGCGACGCGCTGGCGCTGTCCGCCCGAGAGTGCAGCCGGCTTGCGGTGGCCCAGCCCGGCCAGGCCGAGCAGCTCTTCCAGTTCGCCGACGCGGCGGGCGATCTCGGCCTTGGACCGGCCGCGCAACTTCAGCCCGTAGCCGATGTTCTGCGCGACGCTCATATGCGGCCACAGGGCATAGGACTGGAACACCAGCGCCATGTCGCGCTTGTCCGGCGGCTGGCGGGTTACGTCCCGGCCGGCGACTTTGATGCGGCCGGCCGAGGGCGTCGCGAAACCGGCGATGGCGCGCAGCAGGGTCGTCTTGCCGCAACCCGAGGCGCCGAGCAGGGCGACGAACTCACCCTCCCCGATCGCCAGATCCAGTCCGTCGAGCACCCGCGTCGCACCGTATCCGGCGAACAGTCCAGCAATGTCGAGGAAGCCCTGGTTCGTCATGTTCCGTCCTTTGCACAGCTGTGCAAGCCGAGGCGCAAACGCCCCTGTTCACGCGAAGCGGCGCAAGCCGGATGCCCCGTGCAAAGGGGGATACCCCGACGGGAGACCGACCGTGGCGCCGACTGCGGGACGAGTGATAGGGGGTGTGTGTAACGACGGCATGACGGCGTAAACCGGGATGCAATTTCGAAAAAGAATCGCGCAATTTCTCGAAGATTTTTGCAAAAACTTGTCGCAACTTGCCGGAATCCGTCCGGCTTTTGGCGATTTCCGCAGGGCCCGAGCCGGGCCGGGCGGGGACCCGCGTATGGCGTGCCGCCGCAGCTTTCTTGCGGATCGCCCTGCCGGCTTTGGCCGGGTGCGCCGGCCGTCGGCCCTTGGCCGCTCAACGTGACGACGACGAGTTCGCCGGCGGAGCCCGGGTCCGCGCAGGAGCTAACGTTCGCTTCTGGCAGCCATCGCCATGATGATCTCGTTGAGTTCCGCCTTTGCCGCCTCGATCGAGATTTCCCTGCGCGCGGCGGCATGCGACAAGGCATCGGCGGCACCGAGCATCGCCCAGAAACCGGGTGGCAGGATCCCCTTCTCGCCGGTGAATGGTGCAAGTGCCCGTCTGCACTTCTCGATGAATGCCCGCTGATAGTCCCGCTTGACCGCTTCCAGTTCCGGGGACCCGGCCAGCCCCGCGAGGACGCCCGGAATTTCGCGCCCCTGGGCAAGCACGCAATCGACATAGGACGACGCGATGACCCCGGCCGTCGCTTCCAGGGTCGGTGCGGCGGCCTCGATCGCGGCATCTATCACCAGTGTCTGGCGCGCGTCGAAGTCCTGGTAGAGCGCGGTCAGCAGGCCGTTTCGCGTTCCGAAATGATCGTAAATCACCGGTTTGGTGACGCCGGCTTCGTCGGCCAGGCGCGGCAGCGTCAGGGCATCCGTGCCCTCCTCCCGCGCAAGCTGCCAGGCAACGCCGAGAAGCTGGCGGTACCGCTGCTCACGGCTCAGGCGAACACGCTTCGAGGCGTTCCGACGGTCATTCTGCACGCTTGACATCACTATATACCATTAGTAAGTTACCTTCAGTATATAGAGCCACTTCTTCAAAAGCAACCATCCGCCGGCGTCCGTTCGGCGGCCGATGCCGCGTGCTCGCGCGCCGCACACAGAGGATTTGTATCCCGATGACAGACATGACGCTTCCAGGCACCGAAAGCCGAAACGCCTGGCTGGGCTTCCTGGCCGTGCTTCCGCTCGTCCTTCTCGTCGCAATGGACGGCTCCATTCTCTATCTCGCCATGCCGCACGTGACTTCGGCGCTCACCCCGACAGCGGACCAGGCGCTCTGGATCCTCGACATCTATGGTTTCGTCGTCGGTTCGCTGCTGATCGCATTCGGCAATATCGGCGACCGCTACGGGCGGCTCAGGCTCATGATGACAGGTGCGGTGATCTTCGGCGCAGGGTCGCTTGCCGCCGCATGGTCGCAGTCGCCATTGATGCTGATTGCCGCCCGGGCCCTCATGGGATTGGGCGGCGCGACATTGCTGCCGGCCGGGCTTGCCATCGTCAGCGCGCTGTTCCCGGACCCGCGCCGGCGCGCGCGGGCCATCGGCATATTCGCCGCGACTTTCGCGGCCGGCTTCGCCATCGGACCGCTCATCGGCGGGCTCCTGCTCAGGCAGTTCGAGTGGGGCGCGGTCTTCCTCATCAATGTCCCTGTCGTGCTCGCCTTCCTGCTTGCCGCGCCGATCCTGCTGCGCGAGGTGCGCTCGACGACCCACGGCCGGATCGACCTGCCGAGCCTTCTGTCGTCATTCCTCGGCATCCTGTTGTTCACCTGGTCGCTCAAGACGGCGGCTGCCGAGGGTTTCTCGACGGCGCAATCGGCGGGCGGACTTGTCGGTATCCTCGCCCTCTCGATCTTTCTGCGCCGACAGACCCGCATCGACCACCCCTTGGTGGACCTCGGCCTGTTCCGCGACCGCGTCTTCTCGATCGCGATCCTGACCGGGTTCCTGTCGCTGGTCGTCTGGTCCGCTGCCAGCTTCCTGTCCGGGATGTACCTGCAGTCCGTGCTCGGTTTCGACGTGTTCACGACGGCGCTTCTGACGTTGCCGGGAGCCGTCGTGCTGACGATGACATGCATGGGCACGGCGCGCATCGTCGAGCGGATCGGGCGCAAGGCGGCTCTCGTCGCGACATATCTGCTCATCAGCGCGGGTGTGTCGATGTTGTTGTTCACGAGCACCGAGGCAGGTGTCGCGGCCTTTGTTGCTTCCACGATTGTTGCCGGCATCGGCTACGGCCTGTCGTTCAGCCTGGTTGCCGAGGTTGCGGTATCCGCGGTTCCACCCGAGCGGGCCGGCGCTGCCGGGTCCCTTGCCGAAACCAGCAACGAGCTGGGAAACGCCTTGGGCATAACCCTGCTCGGATCGCTGGCCGCCCTGAGTTTCCGGCTGCTCGGCCCGGGGGTGGCCGGAACGCTCGACGAAACGCTCGATCATGCGGGCATCACCCCGCAGGCCGCCGAGCAGGCCAGGGAGGCGTTTGTCGCAGGAATGCACATCGTCGTCGGCGTGAGCGGGCTGCTCACCCTCGTTGCCGGTATCGTTGCCTGGCTCTGGTTGCCGCGAATCCTGCCCGAATGACGGTCCTCGAGCCGGACCGTTCCGGACACAGTTTGGCGGTCGTTAGCTTGGAGGAAGTGGTGATCCCGACAGGATTCGAACCTGTGACCCTCAGATTAGGAATCTGATGCTCTATCCTGCTGAGCTACGGGACCATCGACGGTGCCGGGCGCGACCGGCCTGCATGTCGTCCGCGCTTGATAGCAAACTGGCGCGAAAAATCAATTTCATTAGGAGGGATGCGCGGAGGGCTGTCCGCGGCGGTGCGACGTTGACGACATCGCACCGCCACAAGCCTTCCGCAACGGCCGTATGCGGGAAATTCAGTCTGACGATACCGTTTCACGGGCGTTTCTGCCGTATTGAAGCTTTCCGAATCCGTGCAAGCCTGTAACCTTTCGGACACTCAAGTATGTCTTCCTGTCTTCACTGACTGCAGCGGCGCATCCGGTTGTTGTAGCCTGTGAGAACCGGAAGCAGGATATGGTTGCAAGTCCGCGCGATGGGTGGACAAGGGTGGCGGGCAACGTGCGAACCAGGCGGCTTCGGAAGCCGTACCAATGACAGGATCAAGCCGGAGACGGCTCTGCGCTTTGCCGGATCGTGGCCGGCGGCCGAGACCGAATCCCGACGGGACGAGATGATGGATCGGCTGGGCGCCACTCCCGCGAAAGGGACCGGCATTCTGGAAAGCAACCGCAGCCTCGTCGCGGCGCTCGACTGCCTTCCCCAGCCTGCGTGGATTTTCGACAGGTCCGGCCGCTACGTCTTCCAGAACCGGATCGACCGGGAGACCCATGGCGACGTGACGGGCCTGCTGCCGAGCGAGGCCGGCCTGGGGCCGGAGGAGGGCCGCGACTGGACGGCGATGCATTTGCGGGTCATCGCCGGCGAACGGGTCCATTACAGCCGCGAGATGGTGACGTCGCGTGGCCGCGTGGTGTCCGAGACATCGATCGAGCCGATTGTTCTGGACGGGGTGATCGTCGGGGGCGTCGGCGTTTCCGTCGACCAGACCGAACGCAGCGACGCGGTCCGCCGGCTCAACGATGCCCATCAGCGCCTCCAGGATTTCGTCGCGGTGTCCTCCGACTGGGTGTGGGAGACCGACGCCGCGCACCGGTTCACCAGCGTGATGGGCGACGGCGGGCGGCTCGGGGTCGACTTCAGCGACTGGCTCGGCCGGACACGCTGGGAGGTTACCGGGGTGGATCCGGCCGCCGATCCGCTGTGGCGCAGCTATGCGGATACCGTGGAACGGCGGCAGCCGATCGTCAATTTCGTGTTTCCCACGACCCGCGCCGATGGCGATCCGATGTGGGCGGAGGTCAACGGCCGCCCGCGCTACGGCCCCGGCGGTTCGTTCCTCGGCTACCGGGGGGTTACCCGCGACATCACCAGGCGGGAGCGCCTGGCTCAGCAGCTCCGGCGCTCGGACATTGTCATCCAGGCGACCAACAACGCGGTCGTGGTCTGCGACCGGGACGGTCTGGTGCAGTGGGTCAACCCGGCTTTCGTGCGTCTGACGGGCTACAGCCCGCAGGAAGTGGCCGGCCGCAGGCCGGGCGATCTCCTGGAATGTCCGGAGACCGACCCGCGCACGTCCGAAGAGGTGCGCGAGGCGGTTGGCGCCGGGCGCGCGATCCGTACCCAGATCCTCAACCAGTCCCGGGACGGCCGGCGCTACTGGCTGGACGTGGACATCCGGCCCTTCCACCGAGCCGATGGCACGCTCGAAGGCTTTGTCAGCGTGCAGAGCGATGTCACCGAGCTGATCGAGACGCAGACGCGCACCCGGGTGCTGGTGGAAAACGTCGCGGCCGGCATCATTCGTCACGACGCGAGCGGGGCCATCGTCAGCGCCAATCCGGAAGCCTGCCGGCTGCTCGGCCTGAGCGAGGAACAGATGACCGGGCGGGCGATGGCCGATCCGCGCTGGGGCACGATCTTTCCCGACGGCCGTCCGCGGCTCGGGGAGGAGATGCCCTCCTCGATCGTCTTGCGCACCGGCAAGGCGATCCGCAACGAGATCGTCGGCATCCGCCTGCCGGACGGAAACACGCGCTGGCTGCGGGTCAACGCGCAGTTCGTGTCCTCGCCGTTTTCCGAGGACCACGAGGTGATCGCAAGTTTCGTCGATGTGACGCAGGACGAGGAGCAGCGCCGGGCACTGGAGGATGCAAGGGCCCTGCTGCATGATATCATCGAGACGATCCCCGACGCGATCGCCGCCTATGATCGCGACGACCGGCTGATCCTGTTCAACCGTGCCTACAAGGATTTCTATACCCGCTCCACCGGCGTCATCCGCGCGGGTGCGCGGTTCGAGGACATCCTGCGCCATGGTGTGTCCGTCGGTCAGTACGCAGGTGTCGGACAAACGCCGCAAGAGCAGGAAGCCTGGGTGCAGGAGCGGCTCGCCATCCACCGGGATCCGCCATCCAGTCCCAGTATCCAGTTCCTGTCGGACGGGCGCTGGTTGCAGGTCAGCGAGCGGCGGTCGCAGAGCGGTGTCATCGTCGGTGCGCGAACCGACATTACGGCCTTGAAGCAGGCCGAACTGGCAATCCGCCGCACGGCCGAGACGGACGGGCTGACGCAGCTGGCCAATCGCTCGGTGATGATGCGCGAGCTCGATGCCGCGCTTCTTGGCGAGCGTGTGCCTGATCGCTTCGGCGCTTTCATCATCATCGATCTCGACCATTTCAAGACGGTCAATGATACGCTCGGCCACGATGTGGGGGACAAGTTGCTGACGACGGTCTCGCGCCGTCTGCTGCGACAGGTGCGACGCAGCGATGTCGTTGCCAGGCTTGGAGGCGACGAGTTCGCCGTTTTGCTGACCGGCCTTGGCGACGAACTGTCGGTGGAACGGATGGTGCAGAAGCTGCACAAGGCCCTGACCGCGCGCATCCATCTCGGCGGCCGGATGATCCGTCCCGGCATCTCGATGGGCATCACGATGTTTCCCACGGATGGCGAGACGGCGACCGATCTGGTCAAGAACGCCGATATCGCGCTCTACCAGTCCAAGGCGCGCGGGCGCAACTGCTGGACGATGTTCAATCCGCAGCTGCGCCGGCGGCTTGAGCGGCGCCACGAGATCGGCGATGCGTTGCGCGCCGCGATTGCCGCGGATGAAATCGCGGTTGCCTTCCAGCCCCTCTTGGAAATCACCGGCAAGCACGTGGTCGGTTTCGAGGTCCTGGCCCGCTGGCGGCATCGGGGCGAAGCGGTCAGTCCGGCCGAATTCGTCGGCATTGCCGAGGATATAGGGCTTGGGGGCCTGCTTGGCCGGGCCATCATGGAACGCGCCTTCTCCGCGCTGGCGCGTGCGCTTGCCGAGGGCCGCGATCCCGGCCATATCGCCATCAACCTGGCGACGTCACAACTGAAGGACGCGCAGTTTCCGCAGCAGGTTGCCGAAGCACTGGACAGGTACGGGCTGTCGAGCGACCGGCTCGAGTTCGAGGTGACCGAGAACGTGCTCCTCGACCGGGCGGCCGAACGGGTCTCCGAGACGCTGACCCAGCTCCGGCGGATGGGCATCAGCCTGTCGCTCGATGATTTCGGCACGGGCTACGCGTCGCTCACCCACCTGAAGCGCTTCCCGGTGTCACGGCTGAAGATCGACCAGTCGTTCGTTCGAAACATCGGTATCGCCGATGACGATGCAGCGATCGTGCGGACGATTGTCAGCCTGGCGCACAGCCTGGGCATGACGGCTGTCGCCGAAGGGGTCGAGACCGAGGAGCAGATGCGGGTTCTGGAATCTTTCGGCTGCGACATCGCACAGGGCTACCTGATCGGGCGGCCCTCGCCGCAACTTGCGTGGGCGCCGCAGACGTCCCTGTCGTGATGGAGACAGGCTGCTGGATCCGAGCTGCCGGACATGAGAACGTCCGTGCGACGGACCCCGAATGCGGGTCCGGGCCATGCGCATCGCATGCGCCAGCGGCAGGCCCGCCGGGTCCGGCAATATCTTGTTCTGCAAGGAGATGATCTGGAGCGGGCGATGGGATTCGAACCCACGACCCCAACCTTGGCAAGGTTGTGCTCTACCCCTGAGCTACGCCCGCGTCCACTGGTGGCAGCCGGTTGAGACCGGCGCCTGAGGTGGGCTGTATATGGACCAAGGCGATGCGGATTGCAACAGTGTTTTTCGCCTTTGCGGGAAAGCTCGCCGGCTGTGGATCAGCAGTGGATTTCTCCCCTTGCAACGCGGCTTTCGGGGGCCTGGCTTGTGCCCCCGCCATTGCCTCGGCTAGGGTCCGCGTCCGATGCGTTTTCATCGCCTTGACGGCCGTGGGCCGGCAAGGCGGCAGACAGACCAGGACCGCCCGATGCCCGCCAGCCGCGAAGATCTTTTCACCCTCCTCTCCGCGTCCGGGATCGCCGTTTCCACGCGCGACCATCCGGCCGTCTTCACCGTTGCCGAATCGACGCATATTCATGACGAGATCCCGGGCGGTCACACCAAGAATCTCTTCCTGAAGGACAAGAAGGGAGCGATCTTTCTCGTCGTGGCGCTGCACGATGCGCAGATCGACCTGAAGACCATTCACCAGAAGATCGGCGCGCAAGGAAGGGTCTCCTTCGGCAAGCCGGACCTCCTGATGGAGGTGCTTGGCGTGGAGCCCGGTTCGGTGACGCCCTTCGCGCTGATCAACGACCGGCAAGGACAGCGGGTGACTGCCGTTTTCGACGCGGCGATGATGGAGGTCGACCCGCTCAACTTCCATCCGCTGGAGAACACGGCAACGACAACCATCGCAAGCGAGGGGCTGATCGCCTTCGCCCGGGCCTGCGGCCACGAGCCGCGGATCGTCGCCGTTTCGGGGAGCTGATAGCGCGCGCTCTCGCGAAGTTTGAATTTTGCCGTCCTTGCGCCCATGTTAGGCGCGAATTGACGCGGCATGAATGTGTGACGGGTGGAGCCGCGGACCGGCCTCGCGCGTCTGGCGCGCGGACCGGCCAAACGGCTTGAGGAACAGGCGCGGCACGCCCGGCAGGATGGCGACGCGCGCAATCGGGGACGATGACGATGAGTAATGACGGTTTCTCGGTCGGAGGCAGCTTTGGCGGGTCCTTCGGCGGCGCAGGTTACGGTTCGGGCCAGACACCCGGCCAGACACCTGGCCAGGCTTCCGCCCGTCCGGAGGCGGCCGCCGCCCCGGCCGGCCAGCCCGCATCCGGAATTCTCGATCCGCAGGGCCATGCGGTGCCCGGCTCCGGGGCCGAACTGATCCGGGACGTGACCACCCAGAGCTTCATGAGCGACGTCATCGAGGCGTCGCGCCAGCAGCCGGTTCTGGTCGACTTCTGGGCGCCGTGGTGCGGGCCTTGCAAGCAGCTGACGCCGATCCTGGAAAAGGTCGTGCGCGATGCGCGCGGCGCGGTGGTGCTGGCCAAGATGAATATCGACGAGCATCCGGAAGTCGCCGGCCAGCTCGGCATCCAGTCGATCCCCGCCGTTATCGCCTTCAAGAACGGCCAGCCGCTGGACGGGTTCATGGGCGCCCAGCAGGAGAGCCAGATCAAGGCCTTCATCGAACGCGTCGCCGGGCCGATCGGACCGAGCGACGCGGAGCAGGTGCTGGGGGAGGCGGAAGCCGCGCGCGAGGCCGGCGATCTGGCGCGTGCCGCCCAGCTCTATGGTGCGGTCCTGTCGATGGAAGCGGAGAACGGCGCGGCGATCGGCGGTCTTGCCCAGTGCTATGTGGCGGCCGATGCGCTCGACAAGGCGCGCGAGGTCCTCGATGCCGCGCCCGAGGCGGCGGCCAAGGATCCCGCGATCAGTGCGGCCAGGGCAGCGATCGACCTTGCCGAACAGGCCGGGGCGCTGGGCGACCTGGCCGAGCTGGAGGCGCGCATCGCCGCCGATCCGGCCGATCATCAGGCGCGGTTCGACCTTGCCGTGGCGCTCGGCTCGGGTGCGGATCGCCAGCAGGCGGTCGATCACCTGATCGAGATCGTGCGCCGTGACCGGAGCTGGAACGAGGACGGGGCACGCAAGCAGCTGCTGCAGTTCTTCGAGGCCTGGGGGGCGAAGGAGCCGGCGACCGGTTACGGCCGCCGCAAGCTCTCTTCCGTGCTGTTCAGCTGAAGGGCAACCGGGCGGCTTGCGATTGCGGCAAGCCGCCGGTTTTATGCTCCTTTTCGCTGGCCGGGTGGTCGCAGGCCGTCTTCTTTCCCATATAGGTGGGACAAGGAGACGGGCAGGCCGCCCCTATAGCTGCCGCTCGCCGCACAGACCGCTTGGAGAGCCATTCCGCGATGCTTGCCGGAAACGCCACCTATTCCGCCCCGGGCGACCTGCCGGCCACCGTGCCGCTGTTCCCGCTGACGGGCGCCGTGCTGCTGCCCAAGGCGCAGATGCCGCTCAACATTTTCGAACCGCGCTACGTGGCGATGATCGACGCGGCGTTGAAGGGCGACCGGGTGGTGGGGATGATCCAGCCGGACTTCAACGTGGGTGGGACGGCCGGCGACGACACGCCGCCGCTGGTCACGGTCGGCTGCCTGGGCCGCATCGTCGCTTATCAGGAGACGGGCGACGGCCGCTATCTGGTGACGCTTACCGGCATCGCCCGCTTCACCCTGGAAGAAGAGCTCGAAACCGTGACCCCGTACCGGATCGGCCGGATATCGGTTGCGGATTTCACCATGGATTTCGACACGGGATGTGGCGAGAGCGCCGTCGACCGGGAGGGCCTGGTCAAGGCGCTTCGGATCTACCTGGACGCCAACGACCTGGAGGCCGACTGGGAGAGCATCGACCGGGCCTCGACGGAGGTCCTGGTCAACGCCCTGTCGATGATGAGTCCCTACGGTCCGGCGGAAAAACAGGCGCTGCTGGAAGCGCCGGACCTGCGCACGCGGGCGGAAACGCTGGTGGCGCTGACGGAAGTGGATCTTGCCCGGCGCGAGGGCGACGACGGCATGATCTTGCAATAGGCGCGACCGCGTGGCAGCAATCGGAACAGTGGCATCCGGGGCGTGTGCGAAGACCCGGGAGCCGCCGCGCCCCAATGCCGGAGACCTGTGCCATGGCAACCGATACCGCTTCCGGAACCGGGAGTGACAGCAAGTCCGAGAAAAAGCCGGGGTCCAGGCCTGAGTCCAAGCCTGAAACCGGGCCTGAGAGCGGGCATGTGCTCGACCGCAAGCTTCTCGAGCTGCTCGTCTGCCCGCTGACCAAGACGACACTGGAATATGATGCCGAGCGTCAGGAACTGATCTCGCGGGCGGCCAAGCTCGCCTACCCGATTCGCGACGGCATTCCGATCATGCTCCCCGACGAGGCGCGCACCCTGGACGACGCCGCGACAGCGTGAGGTCCCGCCGCGCTTCGCGGCCGACAGGCAGAGAAAACTAAAAAACCGGCGCCGCAGAAGCGGCGCCGGTTTTTCGTTGCAGTTGCGTCGTGCGCGATCAGGCGCTCAGCGCGTCCAGTTCGGCGACGATGGCATCGCCCATCTGGGACGTGCTGATCGTGGCCTCGCCCTTCTGCGCGATGTCGCGGGTGCGCAGCCCCTTGTCGAGCGTGGCGGAGATCGCCTTTTCGAGCAGGTCGGCTTCCGCAACCAGTTCGAAGGAATAGCGCAGGCACATGGCGAAGCTGGCGATCATGGCGATCGGATTGGCCGCGCCCTGGCCGGCGATGTCGGGAGCGGAGCCGTGCACCGGCTCGTACAGCGCCTTGCGCTTGCCGGTGGCGGGATCGGGCGCGCCGAGCGAGGCCGAGGGCAGCATGCCGAGCGAGCCGGTGAGCATCGCCGCGACGTCCGAGAGCATGTCGCCGAACAGGTTGTCGGTGACGATGACGTCGAACTGCTTGGGCCAGCGCACCAGCTGCATGCCGCCGGCATCGGCGAGCATGTGCTCCAGCGTGACGTCCTCATAGCCGTCGGCATGGGCCTGGGTGACGACCTCGTTCCAGAGCACGCCGGACTTCATCACGTTGCGCTTTTCCATCGAGGTGACCTTGCCGCCGCGGGTGCGGGCAAGCTCGAAGGCGGCGCGGGCGATGCGGTCGATCTCGTAGCTCTCGTAGACCTGGGTGTCGACGGCGCGCTTCTGGCCGTTGCCGAGTTCGGTGATTTCCTTCGGCTCGCCGAAATAGACGCCGCCGGTCAGCTCGCGCAGGATCAGGATGTCGAGGCCCTCGACCACGTCGCGCTTCAGCGAGGAGGCATCGGCAAGCGCCGGGTAGCAGATGGCCGGGCGCAGGTTGGCGAAGAGCTGCATGTCCTTGCGCAGGCGCAGCAGGCCGGCCTCGGGCCGCACATCATAGGGAACGCCGTCCCACTTCGGTCCGCCGACCGCACCGAACAGCACCGCGTCGGCGGCCATCGCCTTGTCCATGGCCGCGTCGGAGATCGCCTTGCCGTGGGCGTCATAGGCTGCGCCGCCGACGAGATCCTCTTCCGTTTCGAAGCCGGCCGTGCCGCGGGCGTTGAACCAGGCAAGGACCTTCTTCACCTCGACCATGATTTCCGGGCCGATGCCGTCGCCGGGCAGGAGAAGAAGCGTGTGGGTCGTCATGGGGCGTATCCTCGTTCGTTGGGAGCGTCAAACCTGTTTTCCGCTTCTGCTAGAGCCTCGCGCGGCGGATGGCAAGCGGTAGCCGTGGCGTCTCATGACCGCGGGCGCATGGTCCGGTCGGCCTTACGTCGCGGCGACGGTCTCGAGCGCGACATTGCCGCCGCAGACGAGCACGCCGACCCGCTCGCCGGGCGCGGGCGCATAGGCTCCGGAGGTCAGCGCGGCCAGCGCCGTCGCGCCGCCCGGTTCGGCGACCGTCTGCAGGTCGCGCCAGAGCCGTGTCTGCGCATCGCGGATGGCCTCGTCGCTGACCAGTACGCTTTCGGCGACGCGCGTGGCGCAGATGGCGTGGACGAGGTCGCCGCAGCGCTTGGCGCCAAGGCTGTCGGCGGCGAGGCTGTCGACGGTCACGTCGACCGGTGCGCCGGCGGCAAGGGCCGCATGCAGGGCGCAGGAGCCTTCAGGCTCCACAGCGACGACCTTGACCCGGCCCTCGAGCCACAGCGCGCAGCCGGAGATCAGCCCGCCGCCGCCGACGGCGATCAGCACCGTGTCGAGATCGGGCACCTGTTCCAGCCATTCCAGCGCGGTGGTGCCCTGCCCGGCGATTGTGGCGGCCGCATCGTAGGCGTGAATGTCCATGGCGCCGGTTGCGGCGCGGTGACGGGCGCAGGCCTCGGCCGCGTCGGCGTAGCGTGCGCCGCCCACATGCAGCCGCGCACCTGCGGCCCGGATACGGGCGATCTTGGCGGGCGAGGAGGTCTCCGGCACGAAGATGTCGGCCGGCAGTCCGAGCGTGCGTGCCGCATAGGCAACGGCCGCGCCGTGGTTGCCGCCGGAGGCCGCGGCGACGCCTGTCTCGGGCACGTTCGCCGACAGCAGCGTGTTGAAGGCGCCGCGCGCCTTGAACGAGCCGGAATGCTGCAACTGCTCCAGTTTCAACGACACGGAGATGTCGAGCCCGAGGGAACCCGCGCCGCTGTCGATCACCGGCGTGCGGCGGACATGACCGGCAATCCGGCCGGCGGCGGCCTCGATGTCGGCGCGCGTCACCGGAAGAGCGGGGGGCGGGGTTGATGCGGTCATCGAAAGGATCCTTGCGTTCAGGCGGGTCCGGACGGCGGGCCGTCAGGCGATGAAAAGGTCGGCGAACCCGCGCAGGAGAAGGCTGCCGGCAAGCAGCGTCATGACAAGGCGGAAGCCGGTTCGGAACATCGGTTCCGGCATGCGGGCCAGCACTCTGGTGCCGGCAAGCGTGCCGATGAAACCGCTGGCGATCATCGCCAGGATGAGACCCAGCCAGGGAGCGAAGACGAAACCGAGCAGGCCGAAGACGACGATCTTGAAGACATGCATGACCAGCGCGGTCACCGCCTGGGTGGCGACGAAGGCCTGCCGAGCGAGGCCGATGGCGGAGAGCACGGCGCCGCCGATCGGACCGGTGGCGCCGAAGATCATGCTGAGACCGGTGGCCACCAGCCCGGCGCCGGCCATCGCCCGTTTGGGCGCGCGGTCGAAACGCGGCGTCCGGCCCCAGACCATCCACAGGATGAAGAGTCCCAGGCCAAGGCGCACGGCGGCTGCCGGCAGGGAGATGGCGACGGCGCCGCCGAAGACCGCCCCGGCGGCCGCGCCGAGCATGAACCACAGGGCGGCCGGCCAGTTGACATGTTTCAGCAGCACCAGCGCGCGACCGGCATTGGAGCCCATCTGGACGACGCCGTGCACGGGAACCAGAGCCGGGATCGGCATTGCCTGCGCCATGATGGCAATCAGCATCATGCCGCCGCCGAGGCCGAAGGCGGCGGAAACCGCCGAGGTGGCGAAGCTGACGAGTATCAGCAGGATCTGCGCGGCGGCGGACATGCCGGGCGCGGAGAGAAGCCCGGGAAGCTCGGAGATTTCAGGCATCGACGGATCGCCTCAGGGCCAGCGGGTGCGGGCATATTCCATTGCCTCGCGCAGCTCGAGCTGCCGGGTGGAATTGCCGCTGCGGACATAGAAATGGGTCTTGCCGGCATCGTTCAGATAGACGGCACGCGGTGCCGGCTGGACGAGCACCATGCAGATGTCACGGCCATCGACACTGGCGAAGGTGGTCTGCAGCGCCGGGCAGAGATCGCCGCCAAGAAGCCGCGTGACGATGTCGGCGATGGCGCGCTCGAAGCCGTCCCGGTTGCCGTGGCGCAGCGTCGCGTAGTCCGCGTCGAGGCCGAGCACGGTGCCGTCATCGGCCACGCCGATCAGCAAGCGGCCGCCGCGGGCGTTGAAGAAGCCGGCGACGGTCTTGGCGATCACGTTTTCGAGGCCCTTGTTGACCCGTTCTTCCTGGATGTCCCAGCGCATTGTCGACTTGAACTCGACACTGGCCGTCTCGCCGCCCCGGATCAGGGTCGGGATCTCGTCGCCATGGATCTCGCGAAAGAAGCGGATGCCGCGTGAAAGATCCAGATAAGCGCGGGTGAAGAAGCCGAAACCGAGGCCGACCAGCGCCCCCACCAGGGCGAAGGCGATCGCCATGTGCAGATGGCGCGGCACAATGAGGAGCAGCAGGCGGTCGGCCAGGAATCCGGTGAGCGTCGGCGCGTCGGGCACCAGCGCGCTGTACTCGATCCAGGTTATGGCGAGCACGGCGGGATGTATCACGACCAGTCCGATCAACGCGCCGGCGAGTGCGTAGGCGGTCAGCAGCGACAGTCGGGAGACGACAGGGGTCATGGACGCGAGGTCATTGGCGCGAGGTTTTGGGCATGGAGGAGCGCGGGGGCACGGGACCTCCGGATGCCGATTCGCACCCGGGTCGAGAGGGAACCGGGCACGGGCGACTGCAGAATGCACGGGCAACCTGCGCCCGGGCAGGCGCAGGTTGCCCGAAAGCGCGGCGCGGGGAAAGGGCTCGTTCCGCGCGCCGTTCAGCTGGCGGCCGTCAGCCTGCCGGCATGGCCGTCTCGACGAGCTTCACCCAGTAGGAGCAGCCGACCGGGATCAGCTCGTCGTTGAAGTCGTAGGCGGGATGATGAAGCATCGCGGTGTCGCCGTTGCCGGCGAAGATGAACGCGCCGGGGCGCTCCTGCAGCATGAAGGAGAAATCCTCGCCGCCCATCGTCGGCGCGACGTCGGTTACCACATTGTCCGCACCGGCGATGTCGCGGGCGATGCCGACGGCGAAGTCGGTCTGGGCCTCGTGATTGACCGTGATCGGGTAGTCGCGGATGTAGTTGACGCTCGCCTTGGCGCCGAAGGCGGCGGCGATGGTCGGCACGATTTCCTTCAGCCGGCGCTCGGCGAGATCGCGCACGTCTGCATCGAGCGTGCGCACCGTGCCGCGCAGCACGGCGGTCTGCGGGATGACATTGTCGGTGAAACCGGCATTGAAGGTGGTGATCGAGACGACCACGGATTTCAGCGGGTCGACATTGCGGCTGGCGATCGACTGGACCGCCTGAACGATGTGGCTGCCGACGAGAATGGTGTCGACAACGTCGTTCGGCTTGGCCGCGTGGCCGCCGACGCCCTCGATGTCGATCTGGATGCGGTCGGCGGCCGCCATGATCGAGCCCGGGCGGATGTGGAACGTGCCGACCGGTGCGCCGGGCATGTTGTGCATGCCGTAGACTTCCTGGATGCCGAAGCGGTCCATCAGGCCGTCGTCGATCATCGCCTTGGCGCCGGCGCCGCCCTCTTCCGCCGGCTGGAAGATGACCACCACGGTGCCGTCGAAATTGCGGGTCTCGGAGAGATACTTGGCCGCGCCCAGCAGCATGGCGGTGTGGCCGTCATGGCCGCAGGCATGCATCTTGCCCGGAACGGTCGAGGCGTAGGGCTTGCCGGTGATCTCGTCGAGCGGCAGCGCGTCCATGTCGGCACGCAGGCCGATCACCTTGCCGGAGCCCGTGTTTCTGCCCTTGATCACGCCGACGACGCCGGTGCGACCGATGCCCGTGGCGATCTCGTCGAGGCCGAAGGCCTTCAGCTTGTCGGCAACCACTTCCGAGGTGCGATGCGTGTCATAGAGCAGTTCCGGGTGGGCGTGGATGTCGCGGCGCCACTCGGTGATTTCCTCGGAGAGGTCGGCGAAACGATTGATGATCGGCATGACGGTCCTCGAAAGCTGTCGGATGGGCGGAGTGCGGCGAAATTGCCGGCATGGCCGCGAAGAGGAGCATATCTGACGCCGAAAACAGGCCGCCGCGCAAGTCCCGGCGATGATTTCGGCCGCATGAGCCGCCGGTTTCGAGCACGCCGCTGCGTCAGGCGAGGGACGGTGTGTGCAGCTCGAAGACGCTGGAGCGCTTGATCTCGAAATCCTCGAGCGACCGGTTCACCGGCACGTCATAGGTGGCGAGGCATTCGAGCCTTCCCCTGGGCAGATAGGCACGGCCCGGATCGCCGACCAGAACGCGCGATCCGGCGGCGAGCGCCCGGTCGGCCCAGGCAAGCACCCGGGTCGCCATCGGCTTTTCGTAGAAGACGTCGCCGGTCAGGATCACCTCGGCGCGCGGTGGCGGCAGGTCGAGCGGGTCCTCGCCGGAAAGCGCGAAGTCGACGCCGTTCAGCTCCATGTTGAGGCTGGCGGCCGCGAGCGCGAAACGGTCGATGTCGCAGGCGGTGACCGACGTGGCGCCGGCCAGCATGGCGGCGATCGCGGCAAGCCCCGAGCCGGTGGCGAAGTCGTGGACGCTGCGCCCCGCGACCGTGCCCGGATTGTCGAGCAGGTAGCGGGCAAGCGCCTGTCCGCCGGCCCAGGCAAAGGCCCAGAAGGGCGGCGGCAGGCCGATGGCGCCGAGATCGTCCTCGGTCTTCTGCCACAGCGCCACCGCCTCGTCGGCGAGGTGCAGGCGGATCTCCGGCGCATGCGGCACCCGGTGGACCCGCGTGTTCGCCAGCACGAAGGCGCGCGGATCGACCGGCGGCGTCATGCGTCGGTCACGCCGCCCATCTCGCAGACGATCTTCCATTCCTCCTCCGTCACCGGTTGCACCGACAGGCGCATCGAGGTGACGAGTGCCATTTGCGCAAGCCTCGGCTCGGCCTTGACGTCGGCAAGCGTCACCGGCTTCGGCACGTCGCGAACCGCCTTGATGTCCACGCATTCCCAGCGCGGATCGTCGGTGGTCGTGTCGGGATGGGCCAGGGCGCAGACCTCGACGATGCCGACGACCTCCTTGCCGTCATTGGAATGGTAGAAGAAGCCGCGGTCGCCGAGCTTCATCTCGCGCATGTTGTTGCGCGCCTGGTAGTTGCGCACGCCGTCCCATTGTTCGCCGGCCTCGCCCTTCGCCTTCTGCTTGTCCCAGGACCACTTGTCCGGCTCGGACTTGAACAGCCAGTAGCGCATGCGTCAGGCCTCCGGGTTCTTGATGACCCAGTTCCAGGGCCGGATCTCGACGCTTTCGAAAAGGCCGGCGCGGGCGTAAGGGTCCTCCGAGGAGACGGCCAGCGCCTCGTCGCGGTTCGCCGCCTCGATCACGACCAGCGAGCCGGTCATGCCGCCGTCGTCGTCAAGGAAGGGGCCGGCGGCCTTCAGCTTGTCGCCCATCGCCTTGAGAAAGGCGAGGTGGTCGGCACGGTTGTCGAGACGGGTCTGCAGGGCACCGGGCTTGTCGGTGCAGATCAGGGCATAGAGCATGGCGGTCCTTCCTGATTTCTTGTGAAGCGCAAAACACTGTGCGGCCATAGATAACCGGTTCGCCGGCGGCCGCAAGCCGGCGCCCGCGTGCGGCGCGGTCACGCCTCGCGGCGCAGGGGACGCGTCATCAGGCCGGTGAGCGCCGCGTCGAGGCCGATGCGTCCTTCAAGGACGGCGGACACGGCCGTGCCGATCGGCATTTCGATGCCGTGGCGGGCGGCGAGGTCGACGGCAATGGCGGCCGAATGCACGCCCTCGGCAAGCTTGCCGCCAGCGGCAAGCTCCGCCACCGTGCGGCCCTCTCCAAGGGCCATGCCGAAGGCGAAATTCCGCGATTGCGGCGAGGAACAGGTGAGCACGAGATCGCCGAGCCCGGACAGGCCGGTCAGGGTTTCGGGCCTTGCGCCGAGCGCCAGGCCAAGCCTCGTCAGCTCGGCGAAACCGCGCGCGGTGAGCGCTGCCAGCGCGCTTGCCCCCCAGCCCTTGCCGGCAACGGCGCCGCAGGCAATCGCCAGCACGTTTTTCAGCGCGCCGCCGACCTGAACGCCGACAAGGTCGGTCGAGGCATAGGGGCGGAACTGGGCGCTTGCCAGCGCGAGCGAGAGCAGGTCGGCAAGGTCGCCGTCATCGGCGGCCAGCGTCACCGCAGTCGGCAGGCCGCGTGCCACGTCGGAGGCGAAGCTCGGGCCGGAGAGAACGGCGGGCCGGCAGGCGGGCGCCGCCTGGCTCAGCACCTCGCCGAGCAGCAGACCGGTGTCGCGCTCGATGCCCTTGGCGCACAGAACGACCGGCGTTTCCGGCGCGAGGTGCGGGGCGAGCGCTTCCGCCATCGCCCGCGTTGTCTGTGCGGGCGTTACCAGCAGGACGGCATGGGCGCCGTCGAGCGCCATGCCGAGATCCCCGGTTGCCGTGATTGCCCGGTCGAAGGGAATGCCCGGCAGATAGCCCGGGTTGCCCTCTCCCGCGCTGATCGCCTGCACCGTTCGCGGATCGCGGGCCCAGAGCATCACCTCACGCCCGGCGCGCGCGGCGGTGAGTGCCAGCGCGCTGGCCCAGGCGCCGCCGCCGATGACGGCAATCCGCTCGATGGCGCCCGGCTGGTGCTGACCACTCATGATCCTTGCTCCAGCCTGCGGCCAAGCTCGGCGAGCGGTGCATGAAATCCGGTGAAGAAGCGCGCCGCGCCAAGGGCAAGCGCCTGGGAAATATCGATCCAGAACAGCTCGAAGCGGATCGGGTCGCCGCCGGCCGACGGCGTCATCTCGAAATGCTGCCAGCGGGCGCGCCGCGCGGCACCTTCGCGCAACCGGGCGTGATAGAGGCGGCGGGCATGGATGTCGCGACCCTGCGCGTTGTCGAAGAGCACCGTCTGCTCGCCGATCATGTCCAGGGCCTGCTCGATGACAAGGCCGGTCTCCTCGCGAAACTCGCGGCAGGCGGCGATCAGGTGGCTTTCGCCGGGATCGACGGTGCCGCCGGGCACCTGCAGGCCGACTTCCGGCTGGTCCGGCTGGCGGAAGACCAGCAGTTCCCGGCCGCAGGTCAGGTAGATATAGGCCTTGTGCTTGAGCCGGTCGAAGCGCTCGGGCAGGCGGTCGCAGACGGTGCCCTCGAAGAAACGCGGATCGTTCACGCCTTGGCTCCCTTTCGCCCCGAGCCGAAGAGGCTGGCTGTTTCCGTGTCGAGCGGCCAGCGCGGACGCGGGCTGGCATCGCGGTCGTCCACCGCCAGGCCGGCCGCGCGCGCGGCCACCAGCCGTTCGATCCCTGCCCAGGCGATCATCGCCGCGTTGTCGGTGCAAAGCCGGACCGGCGGGGCGATCAGGCGGGCGCCGGCCCGGCGCGCCTCGTCGTCGAGCCGGGCGCGGATGGCGGTGTTGGCGGCAACGCCACCGGCGACGACCAGCACCGGATCGACCTGCGGGTATTCGGCGGCGAACAGTGCCAACGCGCGCCGGCTCTTTTCGCCGATGACATCGGTGACGGCGGTCTGGAAGGCGGCGCATAGATCGGCGACATCGGCGGGCGACAGCGGTGCCGCCGCGTGCGCGGCGGTGCGCACCGCCGTCTTGAGGCCGGCGAAGGAGAGGTCTACCCCGGGACGGTCGAGCATCGGGCGGGGCAGGGAAAACCGGTGCGGGTCGCCGTCGCGGGCGGCGCGTTCCACCGCCGGCCCTCCGGGAAAGCCGAGCTGGAGCAGCTTCGCCGTCTTGTCGAAGGCCTCGCCAACGGCATCGTCGATGGTCGAGCCGAGGCGGCGATAGCGGCCGACGCCTTCCACCAGCAAAAACTGGGTATGGCCGCCGGAGACGAGCAGCAGCAGGTAGGGAAAGGCGATGCCGTCGGTGAGCCGCGCCGTCAGGGCATGACCTTCCAGGTGATTGACGGCAACAAGCGGCCGGTCGCTTGCCAGCGCGATTGCCTTGGCCGTCGTCAGTCCGACGATAACGCCGCCGATCAGGCCGGGGCCGGCGGTCGCGGCGACCGCATCGAGATCGGCGAAGCCGAGGCCGGCCTCGGCAAGGGCGGCGGCGACCAGCTTGTCGAGGATGCGAATATGGGCACGGGCGGCGATTTCGGGAACGACGCCGCCGAAGGCCGCGTGATCCGCGGTCTGCGAGCGGATGATGTCGGACAGAATGTCGCGGCCGCCATCGGCGCGAAGCCGCACGAGCGCCGCCGCGGTTTCGTCGCAGCTCGTCTCTATGCCGAGGACCGTAATGGCGTCGCCGGACCGGAAATTGGTTTCGGCTGCATTGGCCGATGCGGTATCAGGGCTTATCATTCATGTTCCGCCTGTCGGACGCCACCCGCGTAACACCAGGACCGATATCCTTGCAAACAAAACATTCCGCCTCTCCCTTGCGCATCGGCACGCGCGGCAGCGCCCTGGCGCTCGCCCAGGCCCACGAGACGCGCGACCGGCTGATGCGTGCCCATGGCCTGCCGGAAGAGGCCTTCGAGATCGTCGTCATCAAGACGTCGGGCGACCGCATCCAGGACCGGCCGCTGTCGGAGGTCGGCGGCAAGGGGCTGTTCACCAAGGAGATCGAGGCGGCGATGCTCGAGGGCGGCATCGATATCGCCGTGCATTCGTCCAAGGACATGCCGACGGTGCTGCCCGAGGGGCTGGAGCTCGTTGCCTTCCTGCCGCGCGAGGATGTGCGCGACGCCTTCATCTCCCACAAGGCGGCGCGCCTCCAGGATCTGCCGCAGGGCGCGGTGGTCGGCTCCTCCAGCCTGCGCCGGCAGGCGATGATCAAGCGGCTGCGGCCGGATATCGACGTGGTCATGTATCGCGGCAACGTGCAGACGCGGCTGCAGAAGCTGGCCGACGGGGTCGTCGATGCGACGCTGCTGGCCCATGCCGGGCTGAAGCGGCTCGGCCTTGGCGAGGTGGTGACCTCGGTGATCGGGACGGACGAATTCCTTCCCGCCGTCGGCCAGGGGGCCATCTGTATCGAGGCGCGTGCCGACGACACCAGGACGCGGGACCTGCTTGCCGCCATCCACGATCGCGACACGGAGACCTGCCTTGTCGCCGAGCGGGCGTTTCTGAAGGTGCTGGACGGTTCCTGCCGGACGCCGATCGGCGGGCTGGCGCGGCTGGTCGAGGGGGAGTTGCGCTTCGCCGGGCTGATCCTGACGCCGGACGGGCGCACCCGGCACGAGACCACGCGCGACGGCGCGCCGGGCGATGCCGAGGCGCTCGGAACGGATGCTGGCGCCGAGCTGAAGCGGCGCGGCGGTCCCGGCTTCTTTTCCGGGTGAGGCGGATGGCGCGGGTTCTGGTGACACGGCCGATGCCGGCCGCCGCGCGCAGCGCCGCACGGATCGAGGCGCTCGGCCACCGGGTGCATGTGGCGCCGCTGCTGTTCTTCAGGCCGCTGCGGCTGGCGCAGGGCGCGCTGCCGGCTCCCGGCGATGTCGGCGCCGTTGCCGTGACCAGCGCGCGCAGTCTCGAGGCCATGGCCGGTGCGGGTCGCCTCGCGCCCTATCTGCACCTGCCGCTCTTCGCTGTCGGCGCGGCAACGGCACTGGCAGCGCGCGCGGCGGGCTTCGAGACGGTCGCGGAAGCGGGCGGCACGCTTTCCGACCTTGTCCGGCTGATCGACGGGGCCTGCCCTCGCGCGCCAATCCTGTATCCGGCCGGGCGGGAGCGGTCCGGAGACCTTGCCGGCGAGCTTGGCCGCAAGGGTTTCGAATGCCGGCTGGTGGAGACCTATACGATGGAGCGGCTCGATGCGATCCCGGACGCGGAGCGATCCGCCCTTGCCGCGGATGACGACGGGCATCCGGTCCTTGCTCCGGTCTATTCGCGGCGGTCCGCGCGTGCCCTTGCCAGCGCCCTGCGTTGCTGGCGGGACCGCCCGGACTTCCGTTTCCTGGCAATTTCGGGCCAGGCGGGAGAGCCGCTGGAGGACCTGGGGACCGTCGTCGTGGCCGAGCGCTGCGACGAGGACGCGCTTCTCGACCTGTTGCCGGTGGGGGAGTTGTGAGACACCAGATTTGTTTTGCACCGCGAAAGCGGCGAACATAGACAAAGGCATAGGACGAAGGATCTGAAGTCCGCACCGGCTCGCGCTATAGTGGGGCGGGCACCGCGAGGCCGCCACGGCGGCAGGACGCGCGGACGGACGGGCGCATGACCGCAAGGGAGAGACCATCCATGGCTGCCGACAGCAAGAAGCCGGATCCGAAGACCGCCTCGCCCAAGGGCGCGACCAAACCCGCCGGCGGCTCGCAACGCAAACCGGTGACGATCGACCTGGAAGCCAGGGAAGTGAATGCCGGCAAGTCCGGCGAGGCTCCGGTTTCGGCAGCTGCCGCGTCGTCAAAGCCGGCGACGCCGGGGTCCGGTCCCGCTTCCGGTACAGGCAGTGCCGGCGGCATGGCACAGGCAAAGGCCGGCGAACAGAAGCCGGATCCGGCTCCCACGGGCGCGCCCGCCGCGAAGGCCGACGGGCCGAAGCCGGCTGCAACATCCGGTGCGCCCGCGTCCGAGGCAAAACCGGCGGAGGCCAAGGCGTCCGGTGCGACGACCGCGCAGACTTCTTCGGCCGCGCCAAGACCCGGCGAAACCGCCAAGCCAGGTGCGGGCGGTGCGCCGGCAGGCGGCGCATCGACAGCGGCGGCGGGCGCGTCCGCCGCCTCGCCGAGGCCGGCCGCATCCACCTCGGGCGCGTCCGCCGCGAGCGACCCGGCCAGGCCTTCATCCGGGACGGCGACCGACGCGAAAGCGGACGCTGGGTCCTCGGCAAGCGCATCCTCTGCCGCAGCGTCCGAAAAGCCGGCATCCCCGCCGCCGCGCCCGGCTTCGTCGCCGGCCTCGGCAAAGCCCGGATCTGCGACAGGCGAGAAGGAGGAGCGCGGGTCCTCGACCGGTCTCGGCAGTCTGATCGCTGCCTCGCTGGTCGGCGGTGTCGTCGCGCTTGCCGGTGCCTGGGGCGCGGGCAAGGCCGGGCTGCTGCCGGCCCCGGCGCCTTCCGCCGAACTGCGGACCGTGATCGCGGAAGCGCAGAACCGCGTTTCCGGGCTCGAGACCCGAATCGCCGAGCTCAGCCAGGGCCAGGAAGCGGCATCCGGCGCCGCGAACGACATGGCGGCGGTGCGCACGCGCATTTCCGAGCTCGAAGCCACGCTCGAGGGCCTTGCCGGCGGGGCCTCCTCGTCGATTTCGCAGGAAGCCTCGTCCCGCATCGCCGAGATCGAGAACGGGTTGTCGGAATTGCGCCGTTTCGTCTCCTCCGGCGGGGCCGGCGAGAGCGCCGGGCTTGCCAGTCTCCAGGACGCGCAGGCAAAGCTCGTGCAATCGGTCGAAGGGCTGGCAAAAACGCAAGGCGAGCAGGCGGCGGCGCTTGAGGGGCTGAGCGGCGATGCGGCGGGTCTCGAGGCCGCAAAAGGCGAGATCGCGAGCCTGAACGAGGGAACCTCCGCGCTCCGGCAGGCGTTCGACAGCATGAAGGGTCAGGTTGCCGCGCTCGGCGGCGATCTCGACACGCTCGGCAAGGGCCAGTCGGCACTGGAAGCGCGGCTGGACACCGGATTGAAGGATGTGAGTACGCGCCTTGCGGCGCTGGAAGAGCGCATCGCTCCGATCGAGGCGCAGATGGGCGATGCCAGCGCGCGCGAGACGGCGGCCCGGGCGGTGGCCGTCTCGGCGTTGAAGTCGGCGATGGATCGCGGGGCTCCCTTTGCCACCGAGCTTGCTGCCGTCGCCTCGGCGCTGCCGCAGGGCACCGACCTTTCGGATCTCACGGCGCGCGCGGAGGCGGGCGTGCCGACGCGCACCGCGCTGCATGAGGGCTTCGCGGCCGTCGCGCGGCGGATGTCGGCGGTCATGGATGCGCCGGCCGAAGGCGATCTCGTCGACAGCCTGCTCTCCAACGCCCGCTCGCTGGTGTCGATCCGCCAGCCGGGCGAGAGCGACGCGGCAACCCCGCAGGCAGCGCTCGGTCGCATGGAGGCGCGCGTCGGGCGCGGCGACTTCGCCGGCGCGCTTCAGGCCTATGACGAGTTGCCGGAGAACGTGCGCGCGGCCGGCGCCGACTGGGTCGCCGATGCGCGGGCCCGGCTGGCGGCCGATGCACTGGTCGACCGGGTGACCGGCGATGTGCTCAAATCCATGGGGCAGGCGGGTGCGCCGGCTGCCTCGAACTGACAGGTGACGACCGGCGCGGGTCCGCCCGCGCCGCCCTCAGCCGATCCGGACAGTATCCGGACCGACCGGACATTCGCCGGGGAGAGTAGACGACCATGATCCGCTTGCTGATTTTCATTGCCCTGCTGTTTGTCGTCGCGCTGGGAGCCGCGTGGCTCGCCGACCGGCCCGGCGTGATCACCCTCGACTGGCAGGGATACCGGATCGAGGCCGGGCTGATGACCGCCGCGGTGGCGCTTTTCGCGCTGCTGGCCGTCGGCATCATCGTGTGGAACCTGGCGCTCCTCATCCTCCGCTCGCCCGGGCTCGTCGGCCGCTTTTTCCGCCGCCGTCGCAAGGACCGCGGCTATGACGCGCTGTCGCGCGGCATGCTGGCGCTGGGCGTCGGCGATGCCGCGACGGCCTCGCGCCATGGCAACGAGGCGCAGAAGCTCCTGAAGCAGGAGCCGGCGGCCGAACTGCTGCTGGCCCAGAGCGCGCAGCTTGCCGGCCGGCACGAAGAGGCGCGGGACCGCTTCGAGGCGATGCTCGAGAACCCGGATCTCAAGGCCGTCGGCCTGCACGGGCTTTATGTCGAGGCGGAGCGGCTCGGCGAACCGGTCGCGGCGCTTCACTATGCCGAGGAAGCGGCGAAGCTGGTGCCGGGCCTGCCCTGGGCCGGGCGCGCCGTGCTCGGCTACCAGGCCGTGTCCGGCGACTGGGCCGAGGCGATCAAGTCGCTGGAGCGCAACTACGCGGCCAAGCTCGTCGACAAGAAGACCTTCCGCCGCCACAAGGCGGTGCTGCTCACCGCACAGGCGCTGGAGGTCGAGGACCGTGACCCGGACGCGGCGCGTGGCCTTGCCGGCGAGGCGCACGGCCTGGTGCCGGCGCTGGTGCCGGCAGCGGTCGTCGCCGCGCGGCTGGCGACCCGGCGCGGCGACATCCGCAAGGCGATGAAGGTTGTGGAGACCAGCTGGAAGCTCAATCCGCATCCCGAGCTCGCCGATGCCTATGCCCATGCGCGCAACGGTGATTCGGCGCTCGACCGGCTGAAGCGGGTCAAGGCGCTGGCGGCGCTGCGGGCCCACAATGTCGAGGGCGCGCTGGCGCTGGCGCGCGCCGCGCTTGAGGCATCGGATTATGCGCTGGCCCGCGCCCAGCTGAAGGCGGCGCTGACGCTGGAGCCGACGCGCCGGGTCTTCCTGCTGATGGCCGAGCTGGAAGAGACCCAGCATGGCGATCGCGGCCGGGTGCGCGAATGGCTTGCCCGCGCGGTACGCGCACCGGCCGATCCCGCCTGGGTGGCCGATGGCGTGGTCAGCGAGACATGGGCGCCGGTGTCGCCGGTGGACGGGCGGCTCGATGCCTTCGCATGGGCCTTGCCGCCGGCAAATCTCGACCATGAGGACACCTCGCTGGAGGCCCTGGACGAGGCCCTGTTCGAGGCGCTTCCGGCTCTGGCGGCCTCCATACCGGCGGATATCCCGCCCGCTCCGCCTGCGGCCGGGGATCGTTCGAACGAGGGGGCGTCCGGTGCCCGCGCGGACACTGCCGTGTCGCCGGTGGAGGAGGCGCAGGTGATCGAGGACGCAGCCGAACCCGCCACGCCGGCTCGCGCCGCTGCATCTGTGACGGACACCCCTGAAAAGGCGGGTCCGTCGAGGGATGCCGGGGAGGCAGCGGCGAGGACGCCGACCGCGGAGACCTCGCCTGCCGTGACACCTGCGGATGGTCCGAAGCCGGCCGATGCGCAGTCGCCGGGCAAGCCGCCGGCGGACGGATCGACCCGGGCTGGCGATGCCGCTCCGGGTTCGGCCGGACCCGCCAATGGCACGGCCGGCGAGGCCGGGAAACCGTCTGCCGAAGCGGTCGACAAGAAGCCGGCCGGGCAGGCCCCCGCTCCTGCCGGCGGCTCGCCCGCGAAGGCGGCCACGGACCTTTCGCGGCCGATCGAGTTTCCGTTGAAGCACATGCCCGACGATCCGGGTCCCGACGGGGATGACGAGGAGCCGCCGAAGAAGCCCGGCTACCGCTTCTTCAACTGACGCGGGGCGGGCTGGCCGGTCCGCCACCTGCCGGGAACCCCGGCCGAGGTCCTCCCTGCCCATGCCCGAGCGCCGCGAACGGCCGTTCGGCGGGGCGTCCTGAAAAGCTTGCGCGGGGCGCGCAAAGCCTCTTGCGCGGCGCGGGCTTGTCCGCTATCACACGGCCACCCTGGCGGTACGGCGTCGCACGGCCCACGCGGCTGTTGCCACGTCACGCAAGCGACAGGGATACATACGGGGACTCGATCCGCTCGGAACCAAGTCCCCGGTCTGGTGCGCCGGTGTAGCTCAGTTGGTAGAGCACGTCATTCGTAATGATGGGGTCGGCGGTTCGAGTCCGTTCACCGGCACCACTTTCTTCTTAGCCTGAGATCATCGCGAGAAGCTGCTTCCCGCATTCCGGCCCGGAAGCGATCGGCGTCTCATGCCGCGCGGATCCGTCACTCAGGTCGCGCTGTCGCATCCCTCCCCCTATCCCCCTGCCTGCCGGATCGCGTCGCGCAGCACGTCGAAGACCTTTGGCGGGCATTGCGAGACGTTGAAGCGCATGTGGCTGGTGGCGGAGCGGGAGACGCTGAAGACATCGCCCGGTGCCAGCACCACGCCTTGCGCCAGCGCCGCGCGCGCCACATCGGCAGCATTGATCCCGCCCGGCAGTTCGCACCACAGGAACATGCCGGCCTGCGGCTCGATCCAGGGGATGATGCCGAGTGCCCGCAACCGGGGCGCGACACCGGCCATGGCGCGGGCGAGGCGCTCGCGCAGCGTCTCCAGATGCCGTCGGTAGCCGCCGTCACGCAGCACGCCCAGCACAAGCTCCGCATTGAGCCGGCCGCCGCCGAAGCTGGTGGCGATCTTCAGGTCGGCCAGTCCCTCGATCCAGTCGGGCCGCGCGGCGATATAGCCGCAGCGCATCGAGGCCGACAGCGTCTTTGAAAAACTGCCAATCTGGATGACCCGATCGAAGCCGTCGAAGGCGGCGAGCCGGGGCGCTGCCACGTGCTCCATGTCGGTGAAAATGTCGTCCTCGATGATGGTCAGGCCGTGCTGTTCGGCAAGCTTCAGCACCCGGTGGGCGGTCACCGGCGAGAGTGTCGCGCCGGTCGGGTTGTGGATCGCTGAATTGGTGATGTAGAGCCGCGGCCGGTGCTCGTTCAGCACCGCCGCGAACCGCTCGATATCGGGGCCTGTCGGCGTGTAGGGGACGCCGACGATCTTCACGCGGTGGGCGCGCAGCAGCGCCTGGAAGTTGAAATAGCAGGGGTCGTCGACAAGCACCGTATCGCCCGGCTCGACCAGCAGGCGGCACAGGAGGTCGATGCCCTGCGTGCCGGATTCCGTCAGCAGGATCTGTTCGGGGAATGCCTCGACGCCCTTTTCCGCCAGCCGCCGGGCGATGAGTTGCCGCATGGGGAAAAGACCGAGCGGCGAGCCGTAGTCCGCAAGCGCGCTGCCATCGGCGCGGGCGAGGGACCTGAGCGCCTTGCGCAGGCTTTCCTCCGGCAGCCATGACGGGGGCAGCCAGCCGCAGCCGGGCTTGAGGTCCGCCTCGCCGGCCTCCAGCGACTGGCGGGAGACCCAGAGCGGGTCGATGGCGCGGTCGCGCCTCGGGCCGACCTGGGACAGGGCAAGCGGGGCCGCATGACTGGTGACGTAGAAGCCGGAGCCCGGCCGCGCCGCGATCTGCCCCTCGGCCACCAGGCGCTCATAGGCCTCGACGACAGTCGAGGGCGAAACCTGCATGTGGCCGGCCATCCGCCGGATCGAAGGGAGCTTTGCCCCCGGAGGCAGGCTGCGTCCGGCGATGCGCTGCCGGACCACACGCATCACGCGCTCCGTCAGAGTGCCGTTCCCGCTCATCTCCGTCATTCGTCCGCCCGGCCTTTGCAACGATCCGTATTGCAGTTGTCACCCTAACAGTTTTTCGAAACTGTATTCCACTGTCTCTGGCTGCGTCAGCCCCGCCGCGCGATAGCGACAGGGCAATCGAACGGAGGCTGACGTGGACAAGACGACAAGCGGCTGGATCAACGGTTTCATCGGCGTGGTGATCTTCAGCGGATCCCTGCCGGCAACCCGGACGGCGGTGCTGCAATTCGACCCGGTGTTCCTGACCGTCGCCCGGGCCGCCATCGCCGGGTTGCTGGCGCTTCTGCTGGTGCTGGCCTTTCGCGAGAAGCGCCCGGCGCGGGCCGATCTCGTACCGCTGGCGATCGTGGCGCTCGGGGTTGTCGTCGGCTTTCCGCTGCTGACCGCGCTGGCGCTGCAGCACGTCACCTCGGCGCATTCCATGGTCTTCATCGGGTTGCTGCCGCTTGCCACCGCGATCTTCGGCGTGATCCGGGGCGGCGAACGGCCGCGGCCGGCCTTCTGGCTGTTCTCGCTCGCCGGCAGCGCCGCCGTGGCAGGCTTTGCGCTGATGCAGGGACTGGCAGCCGGGGCGGGCGAAGGACCGGGGGAGGATGTGGCAACCTCCTCCACCGGCGACCTGTTGATGCTGGCGGCAATCGTCGTTTGCGGCCTGGGCTATGCGGAAGGGGCGCACCTGTCGCGCAGGCTGGGCGGCTGGCAGGTGATCTCCTGGGCGCTCATCCTGTCGCTGCCGGCGATGATCGTGCTCGCCATCGTCCTGATGCCGGCCAGCTTTTCCGGCATCGCGCCGCCCGCATGGACCGGGCTTGCCTATGTGTCGTCCTTCTCGATGCTGATCGGATTCGTCTTCTGGTACCGGGGACTGTCGCAGGGCGGCATTGCGGCGGTGAGCCAGCTGCAGCTGCTGCAGCCGTTCCTCGGCCTGGCGCTTGCCGCCTGGCTGCTGCACGAACCGGTGACCTGGACGATGCTGGCCGTCACCCTTGCCGTGATCGCCTGCGTGGCTGGCGCCCGGCGCTTCGCCCGCTGAAGGCCTGCATGACGGGGGCGCCGGCGGCCCTTGCGGACCGCCGGCGCCCGTGCATCCGGCTGTCTTTGCAGCCCGGGAGGAGCTTCGATCAGGCGCGGATCAATACCGCCTGGTCGTGGTTCAACCGGATGCGGACCTTCTCGCCCGGATCTCTGCGGGCGACCCCGCGCGTGTGGCGCTCGTCGACCAGAAGATCCTGGTCGCCGACACGGACCTGGTAGCGGATGACGCTGCCGAGGAACTCGGCCGCGACCACGCCCGCCTCGATGCTGTCCGGGCCGGTCCCGTCCGTGAAGTCGATGCTCTGCGGACGCAGGACCATCTTCGCCGGCCCGTCCTGCTCGCCGGGACGGAGCGGAACGACGAGCCCGGAGCCGGCGCGAAAGAGCGATGCGCCGTCCGCATCGCGGCCGACGGTTCCCTCGACCACGTTGGCGGTGCCGAGGAACTTCGCCACGAAGCTGTTGGCCGGCGTGTCGTAGACATCGTCCGGCTTGCCGACCTGCTGCACCACGCCGTCGGCCATCACCGCGATGCGGTCGCAGATCGTGTTCGCCTCCTCCTGGTCATGGGTGACGAAGATCGTGGTGATGCCGAGCCGGCGCTGCAGCTTGAGCAGGTCCTGGCGCATCTGCACCCGCAGGTTGGCGTCGAGATTGGAGAGCGGCTCGTCGAGGAGCAGCACGCGCGGCTCGACGACGATGGTGCGGGCGAGCGCCACACGCTGCTGCTGGCCGCCGGAGAGCTGGGAAGGATAGCGCTCCGCATAGGCTTCCATGCCGACCAGTTCCAGCGCGGCGCGCACCCGGCGGTCGGCATCGGCGCCCCGGATCTTCCGCTCGTTGAGGCCGTAGGCGACGTTCTTCGCCACCGACATGTGCGGCCACAGGGCATAGTTCTGGAACACCATGCCGACATTGCGCCGCCAGGGCGCCTCGCCGACGATGTCGGCGCCGTCGAGCAGGATGGCGCCGCGCGGCGTCGGGCCGAAACCGGCGATCGCGCGAAGCAGCGTCGACTTGCCGGATCCCGAGGGACCGAGAAAGGCGAAGAACTCGCCCGGCTCGATGGTCAGGTCGATGCCCTTCAGCACCTCGGTCGAGCCGAAGGAGAGGCCGAGGTCGCGGATCTCGATGCCGATCGCGGAAATGGCGGCGCCGACGGCGGTATTGCCGGGTGTCCTGCCGGTTGAAGCGTTCATCAGCGATGTCCTCCGCTGTTTTCGGGTGTGCTGCGGTCGCGGCGCGCCTTTTCCACGAGGCGGTGCGAGAGGTAGGTCGCAAGACCCACGATGACGACGGCCATGACGCCGAGGGCGGCGCCAGGTCCGCGGCCGGCGGCCGATTGCATGAAGAGATAGAGGCCGTAGGAAAGCGGCGCGTCGTTCTCGCTGGAGACCAGCATGATGGTGGCCGAAAGTTCCACGGCGGCGGTGGCGAAGCTGGTGACGAAGCCGGCGACGAGGCCGCCGGCCATCAGCGGCACGACGATGCGCCGTACGGTGCGCAGTTTCGACGCGCCGAGGTTTTCCGAGGCCTCTTCCAGCGCCGGGGCGATCTGCTGCAGGGCGGCGGTGCAGGAGCGCAGCGCATAGGGCAGGCGCCTGATGGCGAGGGCGATGACGATGATCCCCCACCAGGTGGCCAGCGGCTGGCCGGTTCCCGGCATCTCGATGCCGTAGAACATGCGCAGGTAGCCGATGCCGAGCACCACGCCGGGAACGGCGAGGGCGGCGACGGCGATATGGTCGAGCCACTTGCGGCCGACCACCCCGGTGCGCATCACCACATAGGCGATCGCGGTGCCGAGCACGATGTCGATCAGGCCGGCGAGCCCCGCATAGATCAAGGTGTTCTTGATGAAGGTGCCCGCCGAGGTCAGCGCCGTGCCGTAGTGGTCAACGGTGAAGCCGTCGGGCATGACGCTGAACGACCAGACCGTGCCGAAGGACAGCAGCAGCAGGCCGAGATGCGGCGCGAGGACGATGCCGAGGATCAGGAACACGACCAGGTAGCAGGCGGCCGCCTCGTGAGGGCGCAGGTCGCGCCTGGCGATGCCGCCGCCGCCCTTCTGGGTGGTCGAGTAATCCTTGCCGTGCATGCCGAGGAACGACACCCACATGGCGAAGACCGAGAAGACGATGAGGATCGTCGAGATGACATAGCCCATCGGGTCGGAGATGCCGACCGAGGAGATGCGCAGATAGGCCTGCGGCGCCAGCATCGTGTTGACGTTGAGCAGCAGCGGCGTGCCGAGATCATCGAAGACCTTGACGAAGACCAGCGATGCGCCGGCGATGTAGCCGGGCATGGCCAGCGGGAAGACGATCTTGCGGAACAGCCGGAGGCCGCTCGAACCGAGCATCTGCGCGGCTTCCTCCATCGAGCGGTCGATATTGTGCAGGCTGGCCGAGAGGTTGATCAGGATGAACGGGAAATAGTGGATGCTCTGGACGAAGATGACGCCGTTGAGGCCGTCCATGAAGGGCACGGTGATGCCGAAATGGTCGCGCAGCAGCAGGTTGACGCTGCCATTGGAGCCGAACAGCAACTGCATCGCCACCGCGCCGATGAAGGGCGGCATGATCAGCGGCACGAAGGACAGGGTCTGGATGATGACCGAGCCGGAAAAGTTGAAGCGCGAGGTGAAGTAGGCGAGTGGCAGCGCGATCACGGTCGCGATCACCACCGAGACGCCGGCGACATAGAGCGAGTTGAAGAAGGACTGGCGGAACAGGGCGCTGTTGAAGAAGTCCTGGAAGTTGACCAGCGTGAAGCCGCCCGTTCCCGGGTCCTGGAAGGCGACCTGGATCACCTTGAGGACGGGAACGACGAGAAACGCGCCGAGAAACAGCAGGATCAGGCCGGCGACCACATACGGGCCGAGCGACACCCCTCGCACAGACCGCCGCAGGGCAACGGACGTCATGACGATGTACTCCGGATTTTCGGGAAAGGTGAGCGGTGGCGCCGGGGACGGCCCGTCCCCGGCGCGGGTCGATGGCGGCCGCAGCGCCTTCGCACCGCGGTTGGGTTCCGCCATCCCGCTCCGGCTTGCGGCTTTGCGCCGTCAGAGCATGCCGGCGGCCTTGTTGGCGAGTTCGACGGCCAGGCTGTAGTTGTGGATCACCTTGGTGTCCCACTCCTGCTCGATCTCGGCCTGCCGCCCCTCGACCTTGACGTCCTTGGACTTGCGCTTGGTCTTGAAGATGGCGTTGAAGTCCGGGTCCAGAGCCTCCGCCTCGGACACAGGCAGCGCCGCGATCAGGGCCCTGGCCTCGTCGATGAGCGCTGCCGCCTCGGCATTCGCCGCACCGGACTGCTCGAGCTTGGCCTCAGCCTGTTGCACGGCCTGCGTTGCCGCGCGCAGGTCGTCGAGACGGTAGGTGATCATCACGTCGAACAGCGAATTGACGACGTTGTAGCGCTTCTCCGACAGGTCGCTGTCGAAGTTGACTTCAGTTTTGATCGATCCGTCAAACGGGTTCGGCAGGCCTTCCGGTGCGTTGCCATAGGCATTCTGGTTGACCGGCAGGCGCATGATCTTCGCATCGAAGAGCAGCTGCTGGCCGTCCGGCGACAGCAGGAAGTCGACGAATTTCTGCGCCGGCGCCTCGTTCGGCGCATTGGCCACGACGCCGATATTGGCGGGCACCAGCGCGGTCACGCCCGGATAGCGGAAGTCGACCGGGAAACCGGAAGCCTTGGAGGAGAAGCCGAAGAAGTCGATGACCACGCCGATGCCGAAGGAACCGCTGTTGACGCCGTCCGGCACGCCGAAGCTGCGCTCGGTGATCGTCTTGGCGTTGCCGCCCATGGCGAGAATGGTCTGCCAGCCGTCCTGCCAGCCTTCGCCCTGCAGGATGGTCTCGATGGTCAGATGGGTGGTGCCGGAGCGCGACGGCGCGGAAATGCCGACATGGCCGTGATAGACGGGCTTTTCCAGATCGCTCCACTCCTGCGGCACCGGCAGGCTGTAGGCGTCCATGTAGCGGGTGTTCCACATCATCCCGTAGCCCGACAGGGCGAAGCCGAGATAGCGGCCGTCCGGATCGTTGATCGGATAGCCGTTGAGGTCGGAGGGGATGCCGTCGACCTCGCGCGAGTACTTGGCAAGAAGGCTTTCGCCCTTGAGCACCTCGAAGGCATCCGGGGCGGATGCCCAGAAGATGTCCGACTGGTTGTTCTGCGCGGTCTCGATCAGGTATTTCACGCCGCTGGAGGTGCTCTTGTTCAGAACCTCCACCGCGATCGAGGGGTGCTTGGCCATGAAGGCGGTCTTGAAGACATCCGTCAGGTCGGTGGGAAAGGACGTGACGATGACGAGCTTGTCGTCGGCCGCGTGGGCCGCCGCCGAGGCCAGGATCGCCGCGGTCGCGACGCCAAGCCCGAGACGGCGCATGGTTGCCTGAAATCTGTTCTGCATGAGTTCCTCCCTGAGATGGCCGTTCGTCGAACCGCGAACCGCCTGGGAGGTGAATTGCAACCGGTGTGCCACTCCGTCCGGATCACAGGCCTTTCATCAATGAATTGATATTACTGAACTAAATGTCATCGTGACTGGTCGGCGCGATCTCCAGAAGGGTCATTAGTGACCCGCTCTAGTTTTCATTTGGGTCACTATCGACACCTTCGTCGTCCGCATAGTCCTGCCGGTCGAGGCCGTGGCGCTGCATGCGCAGGTAGAGCTTCTTCCGGGGGATGCCGAGATGGCGGGCGGTCATCTGGATCCGTCCGCCGGTCTCGCGCAGCGCCGCCGCCAGCACGCCGCGCTCGAAGGCATCGATGCGCTCGGGCAGCGTCTGGCTCGTCTCCGCATCCTCGAACGGGCGTTCGGGAGCCGGGTCGATGCCCAGCGCGAAGCGTTCGGTGAAGTTGACGAGCTCGCGGACATTGCCCCGCCATGGCATGCGCATCAGCGTCTCGAACAGCGACGGCCCGGGCTCGGCCAACGGCAGTCCGTGACGTTCGGCGGCGCGCGCCGCGTATTGCATGAAGATCAGCGGGATGTCCTCGCTCCGCCGCCTGAGCGGGGGGATCGACACTTCCGCGACGGCGATCCGGTAGAAAAGATCCGCCCGGAACGCGCCCCGGGTCGAGGCCTCCTCAAGGTCCACCTTGGCGGCGGCGACGACGCGCACGTCGATGCGGATTTCCTCCTTGCCGCCGAGCCGCTCGATGGTTTGCGCCTGCAGCGCGCGCAGTAACTGGGTCTGGTGCGACAACGGCATGCTCTCGATCTCGTCGAGAAACAGGGTGCCGCCGCTTGCCTGTTCGAGCCGGCCGATCCGTCGCCGGTCGGCGCCGGTGAAGGCGCCGGCCTCGTGCCCGAACAGTTCGCTGGCGATCAGTGTGTCGGGAAGCGCGCCGCAATTGAGGGCGACAAAGGGTCCCCGGCGGCGCGGCCCGCATTCGTGCAGGGCGCGGGCCACCAGTTCCTTGCCGGTTCCGGTTTCCCCGTAGACGACCGTGTTGACATCCGCCGGGGCGATCGCCCGGATGCGGTCGCGCAGGCGGCCCATGGCCGGGCTGTTGCCGATCAGTTCCTTCTCGATGTGGTAGGCGCGCCCCGTGCCTTCCGCCAGGCGGCGGTTCTCCAGCACCAGTGCGCGCATCTGGGCGGCGCGGCCGACCACGGAGAGCAGCATTTCCGGGTCGGTCGGCTTCTCGACAAAGTCATAGGCTCCCGCCCGCACGGCGCGCACCGCCATGGGAATGTCGCCATGGCCGGTGATGATGATCACCGGGAGCTGCGGGTCGATCGCCCGCACCGCCTTGAGGATGCCGAAGCCGTCGAGCCCGGGCATGCGCAGGTCCGTGACCACCACGCCCGGCCAGGCGGGAGAGAGGATTTCCAGCGCCTTTGCTCCGTCGGCAAAGGCCTGCGGGCGATAGACCTCGAGCGCCAGCGTCTCGGACCATGCCTTGCGGATTTCCGCTTCGTCGTCGATCAGCAGGACGGGGGTGCCGGAGATGTTCTGGCTCATGTCTTGAAGAGTTCCACTGTGGCGATGACGCCGCCTTCTTCGGCGCGTCCGATGTCGAGCCGGCCGCCGAGGTCGCGAACGATATTGTAGGAGATCGAGAGGCCGAGACCCAGGCCCTCGCCCGGCGGCTTGGTGGTGAAGAAGGGATCGAAGGCCCGGTCGCGCGCCTCCTCGCTCAGGCCCGCGCCGGTGTCGCTGAGGCTGACACGGGCGAGACGCCCGGTTTCCTCGATGCCGATGGTGAGCCGGGGTGTGTCGCTGTTCTTCATGGCATCGAGCGCGTTGCTGATCAGGTTGACGAAGACCTGCTCGAGCTGCGCCGGCTCGGTCATCACGTCAACCGGTTCGCCGGGCTGGCGCCAGACCACCTCGACAGTTTCGCTCGCGATCCGCTGCTCGAACAGCGACAGGGCGTTGGCCATCACTTCGCGGACGTCGTGGCGCGTTGCCGCTTCCTGGGGACGCCTGGCGAAGGTCTTCAGGTGGTTGGAGGATTTCGACAGGCGCTTGATCAGGCGGTCGATGTCGCCGAGCTTCTCCCGGCACATCGCCGTCTCGCCCTTCTCCAGATAGCGCACCGCATTGTGGGTATAGGACCCCATCGCCATGAGCGGCTGGTTGAACTCGTGCGCGATGCCGGCCGAGAGCTGTCCGAGGGCGGCGAGCTTGGCGGCCTGGACCAGCTCGGCCTGGGTTTCGCGCAGGTCGTTCTCGACGCCGCGGCGCCGGGCGATCTCACCGGTCAGGGCGATGTTGGACTGGTTCAGTTCCCGGGCGCGCTGGTCGAGGGCCTGCGACTTGTGACGAAACAGGCGGACCGCGTCGGCAAGCTGGCCGATCTCGTCCTTGCCCTCGACCGGGACCCTGACGTCCTTGTCGCCATCGGAGATCGCCTGCATCGAGGTGAGCACCGCCATCAGCCGGCCGAACAGCTGACCGCGCACATAAAAGACCGTGAAGGCGAGCAGCAGGCCCAGCATGACGAGCATGCTGACGACGCTGAACACCCGGCCGCGGGCGACGGTGCCGTCGATCTCGGCCGCCACGGTTTCCGAACGCAGTCCGCTTTCGCGCACGGCCCCGGCGACAATGCTGCCGAGCCGCTCCAGCAGCACGCCGTTTTCTTCCTGCAGGCGCAGGCTTTCCGCGCTCAGCGCGTTCTCGCGCAGCTTCAGCGCCAGCAGGTCGCGGCCCGGCTGGCCGTAATCCGCAATTTCCTCCCAGAGCTGGCGCAGGGTGATGGCGCTCGGATTGACCGACAGGCCGGCGGCGTTGACATTCGCCTCGGCGATGGTGTCGGCCAGGCGTCCCTTCAGGTGCTCGATGCGCCGGAAGTCGGTCTCGGCCGCGCCCCGCAGCATCAGGCCGACGGCGAGATTGGCATTGGCGTGCAGCCGGCCGAGGGCCTCGGCGTTGCGGATCTCCACGGCGACGCCGTCCCGCCGCTCCTGCCAGGGGCGGCCGGCGCTGCCGTCTACGTCCCGCAACGCGGCGGCGACATTGAACTTGGCATCGGTCAGGAGCGGGTCGACCTCGAGCAGGAAGTCGCCGTGCAGCCGGTTGATCCGGGCGATCTGCGCGCTGAGCACCGCGCGCTGGCCGAAGCGGCGCGCGACGCTGCGGTCGAGGTCCTGCACGGTGGCGTCGAGCCTGCCCAGAACGTCCTCGACGGAGGCGGCGAAGCCGGCCGTCGCCCGTGTTCGTGGAAGCAGGGCGCGGAGCGTCTGGAAGTGCTGGCGCAACCGTTCGGCGGCGGCCTCCCGGTCGAACTGCGTCTCGGCATTGCCCAGCAGCGGAACGTCGACGCGGACGGCCTGGCCGATCTCGGCGAAACGGGCGTTCGCGGCCGCCAGCGACAAGGTGTCGGAGGCAAGCCGGCTGACCGACTGGCCGACACGGGTCAGCGTCAGGCTGGTGACGATCGTCGCGATGATCGCGACCCCGGCGATCAGCGCGATCGAGGCGATCAGCTTGAGCTTGAGGCTGGCCAGGTCCGATTTCACGGCCGGTCCGCCGTCGCCGTGTCGGCAATGAATGCATCGAGCTGGGCGACCAGCTCGCGAGCCCGGTCGAAGCGGTTGCTGAAGTCGTGTGCCCAGCTGTCCTGGATCCGGAGGCGACCGTCGAGCGAGCGGAACTCGACATCGGCGGGCAGGGGTTCGAGAAGGTTGAGATCGGCCATGAAGGGGGCGACCGGTACGCTCTCAAGGAGGGTGCGGACCCGGTCCAGATGGCCGCTCATCACGGAGGAGGCGGAGATGAGCGGCTCCCCCTCCAGCCGGTGCACCGCGTCCCAAAGCTGGGCGAGCTCGACCTGCCGATAGGTGATCATTTCGTCGAAAAGCGCCGTCACCACCGCAAGGCGCCTTGCGGCGAGCCGCGCGTCGAACGCCGGGGCGGCCGGAGAGCGGTCAGGGGTGAACCCGGCCTCACGCCAGAGCCCGGGCAGGACGGGGATGCGGGCGATGGCCGGATCGAGCAGCAGAGCCTGCGCCCCGGCCGAGCGCAGGCCGTCGACGAAGTCTCCCGCAAGAGGGTTGCCGGCACCCTTGCGCGTTATGGCGACGCTTGCCGGGAAGACCTGCGCCGACAAGGGCTTGAAGGCAAGGCGACCCGGCGGCTTGCGGCCGACGCTGGCGAGGAAGTCGATGCCGATGCCAAAGGCGAAGCGACCCTTGCGCACGCCTTCGGGCACGCCGAAGCTGCGGGCGGTGATGGTGGCGATGTTGCCGCCGAGCCGGGAGATGACGGCCCAGCCCTCCTGCCAGCCATACTGCTGGAGGATGACCTCGACGAAGAGATGCGTGGTGCCGCTGCGCGCCGGCGAGGTCATGCCGATCCGCCCGGCAAGCGCTCGGTCCGTGAGGCCCTTCAGGTCGGACGGCACGGGCAGCCTCGTCGTCTTCGCCCACATCAGGCCGACCCGCGACAGGGCGAAACCGAACCGCGACCCATCCGGCGCATCGACTGCCAGCCCGCCGAAATCCGCCGGCGGGCGGACCTTTTCCGGAACCTGCGCCAGCAACTCGGCGTCCTGGAGCATGCGAAAGGCGATCGGCGAGCTCGACCAGATGAGGTCCGGCTCCGGTTGCCGTTTCTCGCGCATGTGGTCGAGGATCGAGATCGTGTTCTTGTTGATAACGCAGGTGGCGACGTTCGTCGAGGCCGAGAAGCGGTCGACGAACGGGGCGTAGAAGCTTTCGGGGTAGGATGTGAGGATGGTCAGGTCGCAGTCGGGATCGACGGCGAGGCCGGTCTCGGGAGATTGCGTGTTGGCGGGCATCACGGTGGCAAGCAGAACGGCGCCGGCCAGCAGCAGCGCGGCTTGCGTGTTCCTGCGATTGTTCCGCTTGCCTGAATGCGCTGCGCGTCGGCGCAAGCGGGCGCGGCCGATTTGCCTTTTTCCTCCCATGGGGCGATTAGCGACCACCGTCCGGCTTTCGTCAACGGCCAGTTCGCGGTCCGTCTGTTCCCTCAAGCGATCTGGACAATTCCGGTCGGGTCGGGTGACAAGGTCTGCGCCGGTCCGCCTGCGGCGCGCACGGAAAATTAAACCTCGACACGCTAGGCTGGCGCCGGTCGACCGAAAAGGAGCTGCCGACTTTGCGCCTGTCCCTGTTGACATGGGCCGAACGGGTCTTGCCCGCAATCGTCCTGACGCGCGTGCGTCCGGCGCTTGTGCGCCTGGAGGCGGTGCTGACCGGCGAGCCGGACACGTCGCGGGCGCAGCGCATGGCGCTGATCGTTTTCGGCGTCCGTGTCCTCGGTGCGGTGATGGCCTATGTGCTGCAGGTCATCCTGGCGCGCATGATGGGCGGCCACGAATACGGGATCTATGTCGTCGTGTGGACGATGGTCATCGTGCTCGGCATCTTCGCACCCCTGGGCTTTTCCTCATCGGTGTTGCGGCTGATCCCGGAATACCGGGCACAGGGCGCGACCGGGCGACTGAACGCGCTCCTCATCGGCAGCAGGCTTGCCGGAGGCCTGTCCGCGACGGCGATCGCGCTTGTCGGGGTTTGCGTGGTCTTGCTCGCCGGCGACCTGATCGCCTCCTACTACGTGCTGCCGCTGCTACTGGGCGCGATCTGCCTGCCGCTGTTCACCATCGGCAGCATCCAGGACGGCATTGCGCGCGCACATGACTGGCCGTTGCTGGCGATGCTGCCGCCGTTCATCTGGCGGCCGCTGGCGATCCTGTGCGGCATGACCACCGCCGTCTGGCTCGGCGCGCCGGCAACTGCCACCGCAGCCTGCATCGTCACGATCGTCGCCACCTGGCTGGTTACGCTGGCGCAGATGTTCGTGCTCGGCCGCTCGCTGAAGAGCGAACCGCCACGCCTGCCGTCCCGCGACAACTGGGCGATTTCGACCTGGCTGAAGATCTCGCTGCCGATCCTGCTGGTCGAGGGGTTCTTCCAGCTGATCACCAGCGCCGACGTGATCCTCGTCAGCCTGTGGCGGCCGCCCGACGAGGTGGCGGTGTATTTCGCCGCCTCGAAGACCCCGGCCCTTGCGCATTTCGTTTATTTCGCGGTCCGCTCGGCGACCGCGCACCGCTATTCCCAGCTCTACCAGAGTGGCGCCCATGCAGAGCTCGCCACACTGGTCAGCGACACCGCGCGCTGGACCTTCTGGCCGACGCTCGGCCTGTGCGCCCTGCTGGTGCTGATCGGCCCGTTCCTGCTGGCCTTGTTCGGGCCGAACTTCACCAGCGGCTATCCGGTGATGCTGATCCTGCTTGCCGGCGTGCTGGCCCGCGCCTCGGTCGGCCCGGTGGACGCTTTGCTGACGATGGCGGACCAGCAGAACCGCTGCGCATTGATCTACGCGCTCGCCTTCACGCTCAACATCGTGCTCAACGTCTCGCTGATCCCGGTTCTGGGCATTGTCGGTGCCGCCCTGGCCACGGCAATGGCGATGATCTTCGAGGCGGCGGCGCTGTGTCACCAGGCGCGCGCGCGCCTCGGGCTGAACCCGTTCATCCTCGCGGGGGCAGGCCGCAGTCCGGCGTCCTGAGCGCGGTGCGGGTCACGGCCTTGTGTCTGCAAGGTTAACCAAAGACTAATGAAACCCCGACAATCGCGGGATAGTTGTGGCATGGTCCGGCTTCATGTCGGCGCGTATCGGTTCGCGCCGCGCCTGCTTGACGGGGCATCTCGATGGCGATTGCCGAGAGACAGGGAAGGCCGCATCCTGCAACACCCGGCAGGGCGGTGCCGGCCGGAACGGGCACGACGCGGTCGCGCGGACAAGGCCGGACGAACGTATCGCGGCAGGGGGCGGATGGGCGCGAGGTGACGACCGGCAACCACATGACCGCCACGGTCTTCACGGCCGGCGAGGCGGGACCGCATCTGGGCGCTTGGCACGCATTGGCGGACCAGGCGCTGGAACCGAACCCTTTTTTCGGCCCGGAATTCCTGCTCCCCTATCTCCGGCACATGGAGCGGGAGGACGTCGTGATCGCCGCCATCCGCGATGCGGCCGACGACACTTTCCTTGCCCTTGCACCCTTCGCGCGGAGGCGCGAGGGCCTTTTGGCGCGGCGGGTGACCATGCTTGCAGGCGAGTACGGCCCGCTCGGCGCGCCGCTGCTGGCGCCGGATGCCGATCCGCAGGTGCTCGACGCCCTGCTCGAGGCGGCGGTCGGGCATTTTGGCGGCCGGCTGGTCGCGCTTCCCTATCTGCGGACGGACGGTCCGGTTTTCGACCTGTTGCAGGATGTCTGCGCGCAGACCGGCTGGCGCCTTGCCCGCGACAATGACAGCCTGCGCGCCGGCCATGCGACCGGGGCGACCGGGCACGAGCAGTACCGCCTGCTCGGAACGCGCCGGCGCAAGGAGCTCGACCGCCAGTTCCGGCGGCTGGGCGATGCCGGTGCGACCGCGCTGGCCAGCGTGACGGACAGCGCCGGAATTGCCGAGGCCTTCGATCGGTTCCTGGAACTCGAGGCGGCCGGCTGGAAGGGGCGCCGCGGAACGGCGCTCGCGAGCGAGCCGTCGCGCGCCGCCTTTGCCCGGGCCTTCGTCCAGGGCATGGCGCAGGCCGGCAAGGCGCGCATCGACATGCTGACGCAAGACGGGGTCGCGGTTGCCATGCTGGTGATGCTGCGCGACCGCGACCGGGTGTTTTCCTGGAAGATCGCCTTCGACGAGGCGCGGGCCCGCCTTTCTCCCGGAGCGCAGGTCACCCGCTACGCGATGCGGCGCAATCTGGAGGAGGCCGGTCTGGCCGAGGCGGATTCGCTCGCCATTCCCGACCATCCGATGATCACGCCCCTTTGGCGCGGCAAGGTGCCCTACGCGCGACTGGTCGTCGCGCGCGGTCCGCTCGCCGGCCCGGCGCTCGCATTCGCACGGGCGGACCTGGCCGCCAGGCGCGGCCTGCACCGGATCGCCAAGGCGGTTCTTCGCCGGCTGCGGCCAGCGGCGGAGGCGACCTGACCGGAACCCGGTCCCTGCACGGCGTCAGCCGCCGCGCAGCAGGCGGTCGACCGCCGCCTTGCAGCGGGTCGTGACGAAATCGATGAAGAGGCGGATCTTGGGGTCCTGATAGCGCTTGTGCGGATAGAGGCAGGCAAGCTGCACCGGCGGGGGCGGGGTTGACCGGCAGACCTCTTCCAGGCGCCCGGCGCGCAGGTGGTGGGCGACCTCGAAAAGCGGCTTGTTGACGATGCCGCAGCCGGCAAGCGCCCAATCCGTAAGCACATCGCCATCGTCGGACTCGTAAGGGCCTGTCACCTCGTGGCGGACCGGACCGTCGGGGCCGACCAGCGTCCAGTTGAATTCGCTGGTTCCGGGAAAGCGCAGCAGCAGGCAGTGGTGACGCTCGCGCACCAGCGCCGCGCCGTCGGC
This sequence comes from Stappia sp., assembly GCF_965276915.1. Lineage (GTDB taxonomy): Bacteria > Pseudomonadota > Alphaproteobacteria > Rhizobiales > Stappiaceae > Stappia. The sequence continues at coordinate 584,228 of NZ_OZ255709.1, read as the reverse complement.
GGGATGCCCGTGGCGGTCGAGATAGGCGGGCGCGGCGCACAGCACACGGGCGCAGTCGAGAACCGGGCGCATGCGCAGTGCTGAATCGGCCGGCTGGCCGAGCACGAACGCGACATCGAGCCCCTCGCCATGCACGTCGACCTTGCGGTCCGACAGGCGCAGGCGGACTTCGATGTCCGGATAGGCAGCCTTGAAACCGGGAATGAGGGGAGCGATCAGCCGCCGGCCGATGCCAAGCGGCGCGGCGACGAAGATGGAACCGCGCGGGTTGCGGGCGACGTCGGCGACAGCGGCCTCCGCCTCCTCGATCGTGTCGAGGATCTTGACCGCGCCCTTGTAGAAGATGCTTCCGTGCTCGGTCGGGGTCAGCTTGCGGGTGGTGCGGTTGAACAGCCGCACCCCTAGATGCTTCTCCAATTCGCCGATGCGGCTGGAGACGACGGCGGGCGACACCCGCTGGTCGCGCGCCGCAGCCGACATCGAACCGAGGTCGACGACGCGGACAAACACCTTGAGATTGTTCACGTAGGACATGAGACGCTCGTACCATTTTCAAGAAAATCTTGATAGTGATCGAAGCGTTGCCCGACTTTTTTGCAAATGACGGATCTGCGAAGATTTCGACTGCTGCCGAGAGACGCCGCGATTGGCATGTTTTGTGATTGATGTTGACGGGAGGGGAGCCGGAGCCCGGCTCCGGCACCGATCCTGAAGGGGGACGCAAGATGGAACTGCTGATCGCGTGGGACTGGCTGTCCTTTGCCTTGCGCTGGCTGCATGTGGTCACCGCGATCGCCTGGATCGGGTCGTCCTTCTACTTCATCGCCCTTGATCTCGGCCTGCGCAAGGCGCCGGACCTGCCGACTGGCGCGCATGGCGAGGAATGGCAGGTGCATGGCGGCGGCTTCTACCATATCCGCAAGTACCTGGTCGCGCCGGCGAGCCTTCCCGAGCACCTGACCTGGTTCAAGTGGGAGAGCTATGCGACATGGCTCTCCGGCTTCGCGCTGATGGCGGTCGTCTACTATGTCGGTGCCGACCTCTACCTCATCGACGCCAATGTCCTGGAGATGACGCAGCCGGTGGCGGTCGGCGTGTCGATCGCCTCGATCGCCCTTGGCTGGATTGTCTACGACCTGCTCTGCCGCTCGCCGCTGGGCAAGAGCACGACCGGGTTGATGCTGCTTCTCTACGTCGTGCTCGTTGCCATGGCCTGGGGCTACACGCAGCTCTTCACCGGGCGTGCCGCCTTCCTGCACCTGGGCGCCTTCACGGCGACGATCATGTCGGCCAACGTGTTCATGGTCATCATCCCGAACCAGAAGAAGGTCGTCGCCGCGCTGCTGGCCGGCGAGACGCCCGATCCGGCGCTGGGCGCGCAGGCCAAGCAGCGGTCCCTGCACAACAACTACCTGACGCTGCCGGTCGTCTTCCTGATGCTGTCGAACCACTATCCGCTGGCCTTCGCCACGCCCTACAACTGGGTGATTGCCTCGCTGGTGTTCCTGATGGGCGTCACCATCCGCCATTTCTTCAATACCACCCACGCCCGCAAGGGCACGCCGTGGTGGACCTGGGCGGTCACGGCCGCGATCTTCCTCGCCGTCGTCTGGCTCTCGGCGCAGACACCGGCCGGCGAGGCCGATACCGCCGAGGCCGGCCCGGTTCCGCCGCGCCTTGCCCGGTTCGTCGAGGACCCGCATTTCGAGACGGTGCGCGACACGGTGCTGGGCCGTTGCTCCATGTGCCACGCGGCCGAACCTCTGTGGGAGGGACTGGCCGTCGCGCCGAAGGGCGTGCGCCTGGAAACCGACACGGAGATCGCCGCGCATGCGCGCGAGATCTACCTGCAGGCGGGCCGTTCGCAGGCGATGCCGCCGGCCAACCTGACCTATATGGAGCCTTCCGAGCGCGCGCTTCTGGCCGCCTGGTACGAAAGCGCCACCCGCTGACGCAGGGTCGCGCGGGCGGCAGGCCGGCCTGACTGCCCAAATCGGTGGCATCCGCTCCCGCTGCACTGGATTGCGGCGCGCTTTCGTATTATCAAGTCCCCATCGCCACCAACAAGCCTGCGCAAGCGAAGCGTCATCGACGTTCTTCGTTCCGGGATCGTATTGCCACGCGATGGAAAACCTCCATCCGTGCATCGAAATCGGGCAGGATTTGCAAGAGGAGACGGGACACACATGACGGTTCTGACAGAGGCCGAGGAAATCTCGGATATTGCTTTCGGCTACATGGGATCGAAGGCATTGTTCGCCGGACTTCACTTCGGAATCTTCACGAAACTGGATGAGGGTCCCGCGTCGGTCGACGAGATCGCCCCGAAGATCGGACTGCCGCGCGAGCGCTGCCGCACCTTGCTGACCGCCCTGACGGCGCTGGGCCTGACAGAGACGCGCGAGGGGACCTATGCCAATTCGCCGGCGGCGGAGCGGTTTCTGGTCAAGGGCGCGAAATACGATTTCGGCGACTATCTGCGCCTGCAGGTCGGCCAGCAGATGTATCCGCTGATGGACCAGATCGAGCCGGCGCTGGCCGGCGAGCTGCCCGAGGAGGCGACAGCCTCCTATGCCGACTGGTTCTCCGACGCGGAAGAGGCGCGCCTTTATTCGGAAAGCCAGCATGCCGGTTCGCTCGGCCCGGCGCGGGGCCTGGCGAAACGCGTCGACCTGTCGGGTGCGAAGACCCTGCTCGACGTCGGCGGCGGCACTGGCGCCTTCGCCATCACCCTGTGCAAGGCGTTTCCGCAACTTGCCGCCACGGTCGTCGAGTTTCCCAATGTGGCGGATCTGGGCGAGGCGTTCGTCGCGCGCGCCGGCCTTTCGGATCGCATCCGCTACCTGAAGGGCAACGCGCTGGAAGCGGAGTGGCCGGAAGGGCAGGACGCGATCCTGATGTCCTACCTGCTGTCCGGCGTGCCGGATCACGCGCATGAGGCGCTTTTTGCCCGTGCCTTCGCGCATCTGGCGCCCGGCGGGGTCGTGATGATCCATGATTTCGTCGTTGACGCGGACCGGAGCGGGCCGAAAAACACCGCGCTGTGGCAGTTGCAGCATACGGCGTTCACGCCGGAGGCGCGCTCGATCGCCGACGACTGGCTGGAGAGGCGCCTCGTCGCGGCCGGTTTCAAGGATGTCTTGGTGGAGGTCCTGATCCCCGGCATGACCAAGATCGCCACGGGGCGGCGCCCCTGAGGGCGATGCATGCTTGCAACAGGGTGACGCAACGCGGTCACATTGCTGCGAAATCGCTTCGCCGTAAGGGAAGTGTCAGGTAAACCGGGCTATAGATTTCGGCATCAGATGCCGACAGCCGGAACAGGTTCGACCGCCATGCGCAAAAGCACGTTTGTCTCCGCCCTCACCGCCGCCGCCCTTCTGGCCGGCGTGAGCCTGGCCTCCGCACCGGCCCGGGCGCAGGACGGCATGTCGCCGCCGGAGAATCTTCCGCTTCCGAGCAAGCAATACGTGATCGACATTGGCGTCGGCGCGCTGGTGCAGCCGAAATACGAAGGCGCGGACAAGATGCTCGTCTCTCCGCTGCCGATCATCTCGGTCGGCCGCTTCTACCTGCCGGGCTTCGGCCAGGTGGCGGAAGGGGGAACCACCAAGCGCGGCTTCTTCATGTTCCCGTCGATCAACTTCATCGGCGAGCGCAAGGCCTCCGACAGCGTTTCGCTGACCGGCACGCGCACGGTCGACTGGGCGCTGGAGCTCGGGCTCGGCGCCGGGTTCCGCTATGACTGGTTCCGCGCCTTCGTCGAGGTGCGCCAGGGCATCAACGGCCACAATGGCCAGGTCGGCCAGATCGGCGCGGACATCATCGTCAATCCGCTGGAGCGACTCGAGCTGAGCTTCGGCCCGCGCGCCGATTTCGCCAGCGGCCGCTACATGGACACCTATTTCGGCGTGACGGCGGCCGAGGCCGCCGCTTCGCTCGGCAACCTGACCGCCTACAATGCCGGCGGCGGCTTCAAGTCGGTCGGTCTTGTCGGCCGCGCCAGCTACGCGGTCACCGACACGACTGCGCTGCACCTTCAGGCTGGCTGGGACCGCTATATCGGCGACGCCAGGAACAGCCCGATTGTGCGCGGCGGCAACGAGAACCAGTTCAGCATCGGCGCCGGCGTCACCTATCGCTTCGCCTTCGACCTGTTCGACTGAGCCACCGGGCGGACCTGCCGCGGAGGCCCGCATGGGCGCAGCACCCGGTCTTCACCGCATCGACGACGAGACCGATCTCGCGGCAGGGCTTGAGGCCCTGCTTGCCCTCGACCCCTCGCTTGCCGGGATCGCGGCCGGGGCGGGGGCGTTGCCGCTGCGGCGGCATCCCGCGACCTTTTCCGAACTTGCCCGCATCATCACCGCACAGCAGGTGTCGCTAGCGAGCGCGGCCGCGATCCAGTCGCGGCTCGAGGCGCTGGTGGTGCCTTTCGAGGCCGCGACGCTGGACCGCCTCTCCGACGAGGCGCTTGGCACGGCCGGATTGTCGCGGGCCAAGGTCGCGAGCTTTCGGGCCGTTGCCGCGGCCATTGCCGAGGGGCTCGACCTCGCGGCGCTGGCGGGGTTGCCGGGGGAGGAGGCCGCGCGGGAACTGGTCGCAATCCGCGGCGTCGGCCCGTGGACGGCCGAGGTTTTCCTGCTGTTCTGCGCCGGTCATGTCGACATCTTTCCCGTCGGCGACGTTGCCTTGCGCGCCGCCCTGCATGATGCGCTCGATCTGCCGGAGCGGCCGGATGTGCGCGGGGCGGCGGCGATCGCCCGGCGCTGGGCGCCATTGCGGGGCGTGGCGGCGCGGTTGATGTGGGCGCATTACCGGGTGGTGACCGGGCGCGGGACGGGCCTTCCCGTCTGAGGCCTTGACCTCGATGCGCCTGGCGTGGAAAGTGCGCGTGGCGGATGGAGACCGCCGCCCGGCCCACGGAAAGCGACCGCATCTCCCTTGACGCCTTGCGCATGATATCGACCGGATCCGTCCCGCCGGTGGGCCCTGGGGACTACGGAGATGGTCCATGCCCGATACCAATCCCAGCCCGAATAACGCCCTCGAAATCGCCCGCCGTGCCGCCAAGGCGTTGAAACGCGCCGCGCGCGCCGGTGAGCCCGAGGCATTGTCGCGTCTCGACGAGGTCTTCGACACGCGCCCCGATCCCGTTCGCCATTCCCACTGCCTGCATGCGATCGCCCGCGAGGCGGGCAGCCGAAGCTGGCCGGCACACAAGACCGCGCTCGAACTTGCAGCGCTTGACCGCGACGCGGCCGCCGGCCGGCTCGGACTGGCGCTTCATGACGGCCGCGACCGGGTGAGCGAGCAACTGCTTTCGCGCGAAAGGGAACTCGCCGCCGGTAATTTCCATCTCGCCCTGGCGCTGGCCGATGAGGAGACGGTTGGCGCCTGGCTCGACCGGCATCCGGAAGCGGCCAGGACCCCGGGCCGGACAGGTTCGGCAAGCGGTCTCGAACTCGATCCGCTGGCACGGGCGGCGGGCTCGACCATCCTGCGGCACCGGCCGGAGCGGGCGGCGGTGCAGCGGCGCATCGTCGAGCGGCTGCTTTCGCTCGGCGCCGACCTCAATGCCCGGCATGCCGGGCCGGAATATCCGGATGCGTCGCTCTCCGTGCTCTATGCGACGCTCTGCGTCGCCGGCAATCTCGATCTCGCCCGGCTGCTGCTGGAGGCGGGCGCCGACCCCGACGACGATGAATGCGCCTATCACTCGGCCGAGGCGCCGAGCCTGGAGCCGCTGGCGCTGCTGATCGCGCATGGTGTTCGCTTCGAGCGCACCAATGCGCTGCCGCGCATGCTCGACTTCGACAAGATCGACGGCGCCCGGATGATGCTCGATGCCGGTGCCGATCCCAATGAAACGCTGGCGCATGGCGGCGACGGGCCGTCGTCCTATGGCAACGCCCTGCATCACGCCATCCTGCGTGGCCGCGACGGACGTTTCGCCGACCTGCTGCTCGATGCTGGCGCCGACGGCACGGCGCTGCATTTCGGCCGAAGCTCCTATGCGCTCGCCGCGGTCAATGGCAATCTGTCGATGATGGAGGCGCTGGAGCGGCACGGGCTGGCGGACGACCTGTCGGCGAGGGACCGGTTCCTGGCCGCGCTTGCCGCCGGCGATGCGGCCGGTGCGCGGGACGTTGCCGCCGCGCATCCGGCCGTCGAGGGCGAGCTGACCGACGGCGACAGGAGCCGGATCGTCGATTTCGCCCGGATGCCCGGACGGCTCGGCGCGCTGGAGGCGATGCTCGACGCGGGCATCGGCCCGCAAACCACGGACCGCGAAGGGCTGACGCCGCTGCATGCCGCCTGCTGGTTCGGCCGGGCCGACTACCTGCCGCTGCTTCTGGAGCGCGGCGGCGACCTTGAGCACCGCAACATGTATGGCGGCACGGCGCTCGGCACCGCGGTGCACGGTTCGGGGAACTGCCCGGTGCGGGAGGAGGGCGACCACGTCGCCTGCGTTTCGCTGCTGCTTGCCGCCGGCGCCCGCATTCGCCCGGAACACGGGGATCTCATTTCCGGATCGGCGGAGGTTACCGAACTGCTTGAGGACTGGCTCGAGGAGCGTGCGGACTGAGGTCCGGTCCCGGCGGCAGTGCCTTTCGGGGGCGGCGGGTCAGCCTTTCGGGCGTCCGCCGCTCCTGCGCAATGCTTCGCGGGCGGCCTCCAGATGCTCGTCGCGCACATGGGCGCGCACCAGCGCCATGACGCCGAGCAGGACGCTCGCGTCGTCGGTGAAGCCGATGCCGATAATCATGTCGGGAATGCCGTCGAGGGGCAGGACGAAATAGGCCAGCGCCGCGAGGATCGCGCAGCGCACGCGCGTCGGTGTCACCGGATCCATGGCGCAGTAATAGGCGGCAACCACGTCCTCCATGAAGGGGATCTGGCCGGCCGCCTTGCGCGCCACGTCGAAGAAGCGGGCGCGGACCTTTTTCTCGCGCTCGTCCTCGGGACCGAGAAAGTCCGTGTCGAACTCCGGATTGTCGTAGCTGCCGGTCATGGCCTCTCGCCTCCCTTCGCCGTGTGCGGACCCGCGATCGCAAATCCGCCCGTCGGGCTTCTGTTCGCCCGACGGGTTATATGGGAAGGGCGGCGGCGAAATGCAAAAGAGGGCGCGCCGCCGGTCATGCTCGCCGGATCAATGGCGGAAGTGCCGCATGCCGGTGAAGACCATGGCAAGTCCCGCCTCGTCGGCGGCTGCGATCACGTCCGCGTCGCGCATCGAGCCGCCGGGCTGGATGATCGCCGTCGCGCCGGCCTCGGCTGCGGCCAGAAGACCGTCGGCGAAGGGGAAGAAGGCGTCCGAGGCAACCACCGATCCGATCGTCCGGGGCTCGGCATGGCCCGCGGCCTCGGCCGCGTCCTGCGCCTTGCGGGCGGCGATGCGGGAGCTGTCGATGCGGCTCATCTGCCCCGCGCCAACGCCCACCGTCGCACCGTCCTGGACATAGACGATGGCGTTCGACTTGACATGCTTGGCGACGCGGAAGGCGAATTTCAGGTCGGCCATCTCGCGCTCGCTCGGCGCCCGCTTCGTCACCACCTTGAGGTCGAGATCGTCGACCGTGCCGGTGTCCCGGTCCTGGACGAGCAGCCCTCCGGAGACCGACTTGACGACCCTGGCTCCGGCGCGCGGATCGGCGAGGCCGCCGGTGACGAGCAGGCGCAGGTTCTTCTTCGCCGCGACGATGGCCATCGCCTCCTCGCTTGCCTCCGGCGCGATGATCACCTCGGTGAAAATCTTGACGATCTCCGTCGCCGCGTCCGCGTCGAGCGGCCCGTTCAGCGCGACGATGCCGCCGAAGGCGGAGACCGGATCGCAGGCGAGCGCCTTTTCATAGGCTTCCCTGAGCGTCGTCCCCGTGGCGACGCCGCAGGGATTGGCATGCTTGATGATAGCGACCGCCGGGGCGATGCCGGGATCGAACTCGCTGACCAGTTCGAAGGCGGCATCGGTGTCGTTGATGTTGTTGTAGGACAGTTCCTTGCCCTGCAGCTGGCGCGCGGTGGCGACGCCGAAGCGCTTTTCCGGGGTCAGGTAGAAGGCGGCCTTCTGATGCGGGTTCTCGCCGTAGCGCATGACGGAGGAAAGCCTGCCGCCAAAGGCGACATGGGCGGGCGCGTCCTCGCCGATAGCGGCGGCGAACCAGCCGGAGACGGCCGCGTCATAGGCGGCCGTGCGGGCGAAGGCCTTCTGGGCGAGGCGCTTGCGCAGGGCGAGCGGCACCTGGCCTGAGTGGCCCGTGAGGGCCTCGATCACCGCCGGATAGTCGGCCGGATCGCTGACCATCGTCACATAGGCGTGGTTCTTGGCCGCCGCGCGGGTCATTGCCGGGCCGCCAATGTCGACATTCTCGATCGCGGTGGCGAAATCGGCGCCGGAGGCAACCGTTTCCTCGAACGGGTAGAGATTGACGCAGACGAGGTCGATGCCGGCAATGCCGTGCTCGCGCATGGCGGCGGCGTGCTCGGCGTCGTCGCGAATGGCGAGCAGCCCGCCATGCACCATCGGGTGCAATGTCTTGACGCGGCCGTCCATGATTTCCGGAAAACCCGTGACCTCGGAAATGTCGATCACCTCAAGACCCGCGTCGGCGAGCGCTGCGCGGGTGCCGCCGGTCGACACCAGCTCGACGCCGAGCCCGGAAAGGGCAGTGGCGAAGTCGACGAGGCCGGTCTTGTCGGAGACCGACAGGAGGGCGCGCTTGACGGGAACGAGATCGGGAACGGGAACGTGTTTCGACACCACGGCCATTGCGGAGGGTCCTTCGAAGGTCGGCGGGCTGATGATGCCCTGCGCCTATCACGAAGCACGCCAAACAGGAAGGTGCGCAAGCGGTGCGGCGGCACTTTTGTGCCGTTTCAGTCGATGGCCGGAGGGGTCAAAGGTCGAGTTCGCCGCCGGTCGTGTCGCTGACCCTGCGGCGTGCCGCCTTGGGCGCGGCCGTGCGGCAGAACTGCCAGGCCGCCTCGCGGCGATGGGTGACACGGCCATAGATGACGATCTGCTCGCAGCGGCGATGGCCATAGCTGTCGGAGAGATAGATGGATTCCTCGATGGCCGTCTCGCAGCCGGGGGCCACGAACTCCCACGCTTCCCCGTCGGGTGCGACCAGCAGGATCGCCGTGCCCGAACGGATCGTGCTTGCCTTGATCGACGGGTGCAGGTGGAAGCGGATCGCGTATTCGTCGCCGCGCGAGGTCTTGCCAAGCGCGCGGAAGCGGTCGACGCCGTCGAGCACGCTGCCATCCTCGGACAGGGTCAGGTCCCGCTCGTGGATCAGCCGGTGGGTGTCCTGGTAGCCGTTGTGGCTGGCGACGATGCGGATGCCGGAGGGGCTTTCCTCGCGGTCGACCGGCACCAGGGTCGGGCCGGCGAGGATCGGCGCACCGAGCCAGCCGCCATAGCGGGTTTCCGGCAGGAAGCGGGCGGAGGAGGTGTCGTCGATTGTTGCCGTCGAATGGGCGGCGGTCGAGCGGGAGACGGCGCGCCAGACGCCGCGCTCGCTGTTGGAAACGCCGCAATTGACGATGATCCGGGTGCGGCGCGACGACATCTCGAAGGACAGGCAGCCGGCATGGGCGCCAAGGCTGAGGGGGGCTTCCGGCGGCGTGCCCGTTTCCATCAGCACCAGCGTGTCGCCGGCGGACAGGCGCTGGTAGCCGGAATAGGGCGCGTTGACCGGCGGGCTGCCGCGCGCGTCGTCATAGGCCAGGATGGTGGCAACGAGATCGGCCGGGGTCGAGCCCATGCCGTTGAAATGCGCGAAGGTGCCGTCGCCGTGCCGGAAGAAGCGGATCATCGGCATCATCCGGTCGATCGCCTGCATCACGGTCGGCGAGGCGGGCATGCCCTGCATGGTGAGCGCCTGGCGCACCGGCAGCAGGTCGACCAGGATGTCGAGAAGGGCCGCCGGGTTGCGCGAGACATGGCCGCCATCGGCGAGGATCTGGCGGGCCAGTTCCTGGTCGAGCCGCCTCAGGCTCTGGCGCACGAAGCGGCCCTGGCCGGACATGGAAACGGTGGCGGCGGCCACCGCGATCGCCGCCTGCAGGCGCGGCACCCCGTCGGGCGTCTCGTTCATGGTGCGGCGCAGGTAGCGCACCTGGCGGGCGAGAGAGCGCAGGAAGCGGCGGTAGAACTCGCGGTCGCACCCGTTGAGGATGAGCGGCGACTGCGACAGCCAGGCGAGCACGCGGCGGGCGACGACCGCCTGTTCCCAGGCGGTGTCCTGCCAGTAGCCGCAGCTGCGGATCCAGTCGTCGACAAGGGCGCGGGCGTTTTGTCGCGCGACCACCGTGTCGGCCGCCTTGAGATGGCGCAGCCAGCCGAAGCCGTGCAGCGCCCGGGCCCAGTCGGCGGAGGGGGCGGGGATCTCGAAGGGGGACTGGCCGGAGGCCTCGACCATCTGCCCGGCGAAGAGGAAGCGTCCGGCATAGATGTCGGCGGCGTTGGTGCCGTCGGCGGTCCTCAGGTCCTGCGGTGCGATGAGCAGCCGCGCCGGCGAGCCGGCGAACGGGCGCCAGCGGAACATCGGTCCGCCATGAACCCAGCGCAACAGGGATTGCCAGGCGGTCTGCGCGAGGAGACGCCACACCCGAGCCCTTTCGGCAAAGGAGAGAAGCGTCGCTTGCGTCAATGTACCCCCTCGCACCTGTCTCGTCGTACCGGAGCCCTTTCGCGAATCCGATTCATCCGTAACCTAAAGTGTCCGGGAACAGGGTTAGCGATCCGTTACCGATTTGAGCGCGATTCGAAACAACAGACCTGCACAAAATGCAGAGCTTGCCGGGATGGGCGCCTAGCTCCGCACCAGGCGGGCGGCGAAGAAGCCGTCGAGGCCACCTCCGGCGACCGGGTCCATGGGCAGCGAAACCGGCAGCGTGCGGAGTTCCCCGCGGGCCGTGATGACGCCCTCGATGCCGACATCCTCCGGCGTCAGCGCCGAGATCCGGTACTCGGGACGGGCGGCCAGGAAGCGGGCGATCACGTCCTCGCCCTCGCCGGGCTCCAGCGAACAGGTGCAATAGACCAGAACGCCGTCCGGCGAGAGCCAGTCGGCGGCGCGCTCCAGCAGGGCGAATTGCTGTTCGGCGAGCGCGGCGGTGTCGCCCGGGCGCCGGTTCCAGGCAACGTCCGGATGCCGGCGGATGGTGCCGGTGGCCGAACAGGGAGCGTCGAGCAGGATCGCATCGAACGGGGCATCCGGCGTGTATTCGGCAAGGTCGGCGGCGAGAACCTCGGCCTCGAAGCCGAGCCTTGCGAGGTTCTCCGACAGGCGTTCCAGCCGCCGGGCGGAGATGTCGATGGCCGTGACGCGGGCGCCCCGCGCGCAAAGCTGCGCGGTCTTGCCGCCGGGCGCGGCGCAGAGATCGGCGACGCGCTTGCCCGCGACATCGCCAAGCAGGCGGGCGGGAAGGGCGGCTGCCGCATCCTGCACCCACCAGGCGCCTTCATTGTAGCCCTCCAGCGCCTCGACGCGGCCGCCCGGCCGGGCAAGGCGGACGGTGTTGCCGGCGATGACGCGACCGCCAAGCCGTTCGGCCCAGCCGTCCGCACCGTCCTTGACGGCGAGGTCGAGATTGGGCTCGTTGAGGTGCATGGCGGCGATGGCGAGCGCGGTTTCCTCGCCATAGGCCTTCTGCCATGCGGCGAAGAGCCAGACCGGCACGTTGCGCCAGGGCGCGGCATTGGCGGCAAGCAGCTCCTCGCGCTCCGCCGTCATCCGCCGGAGCACGGCGTTGATCAGCCCCTTGTAGCGGCGGGAGCGCCCGTCCCTGTCGGCGATGGCGACGGCGGTGGCGACGGCGGCGCGGTCGGGGATGTCCATGAACAGGATCTGGGCGGCGGCCACATGCAGGATATCGACGACCAGGCCGGTCTTCTCCGGCACGGGACGTTCGAGCAGCCGGTCGACGATCGCCGCGATCTGGCCGCGCCTGCGCAAGGCGGTGCCGAGAATGGCGCGGACCAGCGCGCGGTCCCTGGCCTCCAGTGCGAACAGTTCGGGATGGCCGCCGGTCTCGCGCAGTTCCTCGTCCAGCGGGCGGCGCTCGCCGATCACCTTGTTGAGGATGTCGACGGCGATCTTGCGGGCCGGGATGCCCGTGGTTGCGTGCTCGGCCTTGTCGCGGGCCTGCAGACCGGGGGCGCGCGCTCCGGCGGCGGCCTTCATGCCGCGCTTCGGGCCGGGCTTGCCCCCCTGCCTGCCACCCGGTCCGGTGGCGCCGGGGCGACCGCCCTTGCGCGGCTTTCCTTTGGAATTGTCCTGGTTCGGTCCGGTCACGATGCCTGCGGTGTCTGGAATGCGAAAAACGGCGAAGGCGCGGGTATGCACCCGCACACAGCGCTTTCACAAGGAAAAAGGTTGCGGCCGGCGCTTCTGTGCCTAGCCCCAGGGGCCGCGGGTGTCCGTGTCGCGCCGCGCCGAGGACCGTCCCCAGGGACCGGGAGGGTCGGTGCGCGGCGGATTTCCTGCCGGGCCGCGCGTCAGCGTGACCCCGGCTCCTTCCGAGCGGTTCGGTGTGCCGCCGCCACCCATGCGGTCCGCCAGTTCCTGCAGCGCGCGGATGCGGTTGTCGGTGTTCGGATGGGTGGAGAACAGGTTGTCCATCCGCTCGCCCGACAGCGGGTTGATGATGAACATGTGCGCGGTCGCCGGATTGCGCTCCGCGTCCGGGTTGTGGATGCGCGCCGCACCGCCGGCGATCTTGTTCAGCGCCGAGGCGAGCCAGATCGGATTGCCGCAGATCTCGGCGCCCATGCGGTCGGCGGCATATTCGCGCGTCCGGCTGATCGCCATCTGCACCAGCATGGCGGCGATGGGGGCGACGATCATCGCCAGCAGCACGCCGACGAAGCCGAGCGGATTGTTGTTGTCGCGGTTGCCGCCGAAGAAAAAGGCGAAATTGGCGAGCATCGAGATCGCGCCGGCAATCGTCGCGGTGATCGTCATGATCAGGGTGTCGTGGTTCTTCACATGGGCGAGCTCGTGCGCCATCACGGCGGCGACTTCCTCGCGCGACAGGCTGTTCAGCAGGCCGGTCGTCGCCGCGACCGCCGCGTTCTGCGGGTTGCGGCCTGTGGCGAAGGCGTTGGGCTGCGGGTTGTCGATCAGGTAGACCTTCGGCATCGGCAGCTCGGCGCGGGCCGCGAGTTCGCGCACCATGTGGAACAGTTCCGGCGCCTGGGCTTCGCTGGCCTCCACCGCATTGTGCATGCGCAGCACCATCTTGTCGGAGTTCCAGTAGCTGAAAAGGTTCATCGCGGCTGCGACGGCGAGCGCGATCATCATGCCGCTCTCACCGCCGATCATGAAGCCGATGCCCATGAACAGCGCCGTCATCGCGGCAAGCAGCAGTGCGGTGCGGAAATAGTTCATGTCACCCGTCCGTCTGGTCGTCCGGAGGCCGGATCGCCTGTCTGTCACTGGCCGGAGCGGCCTGTTTCACCCTATATGTTGGCGGAGGCGCGATTTTCTGCAAGAGAGGACCGTGTCGAGCCGGCGCCGGAAGGCGCGTTTTTCCAGGATGAACGAGACGAGCATGAGCGATCGAAACGACACCGGCACGAGCGAGGATGCCCCGGACGGGATGCCGCGCCGCCGGCCCGAGGATCTTCCGCCCGCCGCCCGCCGGGCACTGGCGGAGGCGGAGGAACGCCGGCGCCAGATCGATGAACGCGGGAAGTCGATGCCGCGCGAGATCGACGGTCGCGGCGGGCTCGAGCCGACGCGCTACGCCGACTGGGAGATCAAGGGCATCACCTGCGACTTCTGATATGCGGGACGGATGCAGGTTCCGCCGCCTTGGTTAATGAGGGATTTACCATCGGGGGCTAGGCTTCGGCGTCACAAGCAGTCCTTTCCGGCGCTGCCGCTTGCGCGGTGGACCGGGAGGGAGCGATTTCCAGTGAGCTGGGGCAGGCGTCGGCGACGGGTCGGCCGCCCCGGGGAGTGGTACGAGCCGAATGTCCGTTTCTTCCGCCCAGACTTCCGCCGGCGCGCCTCCGCAAGGCGCGACCGGTACAGCGCTGCCTTCGGCCAATCCGTTCGAGCGGCTGGCGGCGCTGCTTGCGGGCCTTGCGCCCGGCGGCGAACCGATCGTCATGACGATCGGCGAACCGCGCCATGCGGTGCCGGACTTCGTCGGGCCCGTGCTCGCCGGCAATCTCAAGGATTTCAGCCGCTATCCGAACATTCGCGGCACGGACGCCTTTCGCGAATCGGTCGCCGGCTGGCTCGACCGGCGCTACGGCCTGGATGGCAGCCTCGATCCGGCACGCGGCATCCTGCCGCTCAACGGCTCCCGCGAGGGGCTGACCTTTGCCGCCATCGGCGCGCGCGACTATCTGAAGAAGACGGAAGGCGCGCGGCCGGGCGTCCGGCCGACGGTGCTGATGCCCAACCCGTTCTATCAGACCTACGCGGCGGCGGCGCATGTGGCGGATGCCGAGACGGTGCTGCTTGACGCGCGGGCGGAAACCGGATTTCTCCCCGACCTGGACGCCATCGACCCTGCCGTTCTGGAACGCGCGGTCGCCTTCTTCTACGCCTCGCCCGCCAACCCGCAGGGCGCGGCGGCAAGCCTTGCCGACTGGTCGAAGCTCATCGGCCTTGCCCGCAAGCACCGTTTCCTCGTGGTCGCCGACGAGTGCTATTCCGAGATCTATCGCAGCGCGCCACCGGTTGGCGTGCTTGAGGCCGCCCATGCGACGGGCGAGGGCTACGGCAACATCATCACGATAAACTCGCTGTCGAAGCGCTCGAATCTCGCCGGCCTGCGCTGCGGGTTTGCCGCCGGCGATCCGGACTTTCTCGATGCCTGGTCGCGGTTCCGCGGGCTTGCCGCGCCGCAAGTGTCGATGCCGCTGCAGGCGGTCGCGGCGGCTGCCTTTGCCGACGAGGCGCATGTGGTCGAGAACCGGCGGCTCTACAACGCCAAGTTCGCCCTTGCGGAGAAACTGCTGGCGCCGTTGTTCGGCGACGTCGTGCCCGAGGGCGGCTTCTTCCTGTGGCTGGACGTTGCCCGGTTCGGCGGCGGCGTCGAGGTGACGCGCCGGCTGTGGGCCGAGGCCGGGGTCAAGGTGCTTCCCGGGGCCTATCTGGCCATGGACGGGGTCGCCGGAAACCCGGGCGCGGACTATATCCGCCTTGCCCTGGTGGATGATGAAAAGACCGTCGAGGCGGGGCTTGCCCGCCTGGTCGACGTGCTGGGAGGCTGAAGGATGCGCCGCACCACTCCGATCCGAAGCGGCCGCGCCGCGGCCCTTGGCCTTGAAGACACGGAAGCCCCGTTCAAACGGTTCATGAGGCGCAACATGATCGGCGCCGCCGGTCTGGCGCTGATCGCGCTCTGCGCGGCGCTGGCCTCCGCGCTCGCCACCTGGTCGACGACGGACCCGAGCTTCAGTCATGCCACGTCCGGGCCGGTGCGCAATGCGCTGGGCCAGCCCGGCGCGATTGTCGCCGATCTCTTCATGCAGGCGATCGGCCTTGCCTCGGCGGTGTTCCTGGTGCCGGTGGTGCTGTGGGGCTGGCGGCTGGTCGCGGCGCGCGCCACGCGCATCGCGCCGCGCCGCATCGCCTTCTGGGGCGCCGGGACGCTGCTTGCCGCAGGTGCGCTCGCCGCCCTTCCCGTTCCCGCCAGCTGGCCGCTGCCGACCGGGCTTGGCGGATTCCTTGGCGATTTCATCCACCGCTTCCCGGCGATGCTCACCGGCGAGCTGACGCAGGGCATGGCGATGATCGTCGGCATGCTCGGGCTCGGCGTTCCCGCCGCGGTGTTCATGCTGCGCGCCGCCGGATGGCTCGGCCGCGACCCGCAGCCCGCGCTTCGCCCACTGCCCGAGCCGTCCCGCCATGCCCGTTCGGTCGGGGCCGTGCCGGATCACGACGAGGATGACGAGGACGAGGACGAAGGCGGCGGCCGCTTCTCCGCCTTTGCCGGGGCCGTTACCCATTTCGGCCTTCTGGCGCGCGCCAACCTGCGCCGGCTGACCGGTCGCGGCGGCAGTGCCCGCCGGCGCTCGTCCGACCCTTATGACGACGATTTCATCGATGACGGCCATGACGGCGACTGGGACGAGGCCGACGGCCCGGTCGAGGAGGACGACGATCCGGTGCACCGCCATGGCGGGTTCACGGCGCTGCGCCGCCGCCTCGCCAACCGCCTGTTGCCGCCTGAGGACGACGGGCTCGACGCCTTTTACGGCGGTGCGGCGCCGGCCGAGCCGGAAATCGAGGATCCTTACGCGGACGAGGCCGACTTCGGTGCTGGCCCGACCATCGACGACCTGCCGGATCTCGACGAGGATGACGGCTCGGGCGAGCTCGGCACGCCGCTGCCGCGCGCCATCGCCGGGCCCGCCGGTCGGACAGCGCCGCCGCCCGCCGGACGCGTCGTGCCGCCGGCCGGCCGGCCGAAGCCGGGACGCCGCGTCACGGAAGAGGCGCAGCCCTCCTTCCTGCGCAATCCGGGCGTCTACGAGCTGCCGCCGCTGCACCTTTTGTCGGAGCCCAAGGCGACCTCGAAGCAGACGGCCATCAACACCGACGCGCTGGAACAGAACGCCCGCATCCTGGAAGGGGTTCTGGAGGATTTCGGCGTGCGCGGAGAGATCATCGAAGTGCGCCCCGGCCCGGTGGTGACGCTTTACGAGCTGGAGCCGGCGCCGGGCATCAAGTCGTCCCGCGTCATCGGCCTGGCCGACGACATCGCCCGCTCGATGAGCGCCATCTCGGCGCGCGTCGCGGTGATCCCGGGCAAGAACGCCATCGGCATCGAGCTGCCCAACCAGCGCCGCGAGACGGTCTACCTGCGCGAGCTGCTGGCCGCCAACGACTATGAGAAGACCAAGGCCAAGCTGGCGCTGACGCTCGGCAAGACCATTGGCGGCGAGCCGGTGATCGCCGATCTCGCCCGCATGCCGCACCTTCTCGTTGCCGGCACCACCGGGTCGGGCAAGTCGGTGGCCATCAACACGATGATCCTGTCGCTGCTCTACCGGCTGGAGCCGGAGCAGTGCAAGCTGATCATGATCGACCCGAAGATGCTCGAACTGTCGATCTATGACGGCATTCCCCATCTTTTGACGCCGGTCGTCACCGATCCGAAGAAGGCGGTGGTGGCGCTCAAGTGGACCGTCCGCGAGATGGAGGAGCGCTACAAGAAGATGTCGAAGATGGGCGTGCGCAACATCGACGGCTACAACACCCGTGCTGCCCAGGCGATGGAGAAGGGCGAGGTCTTCACCCGGACCGTGCAGACCGGTTTCGATCGCAACACCGGCGAGCCGATCTTCGAGGACGAGGAGCTGCCGCTCGAGACGATGCCCTATATCGTCGTCATCGTCGACGAGATGGCCGACCTGATGATGGTCGCCGGCAAGGACATCGAAGGCGCCATCCAGCGGCTTGCCCAGATGGCCCGCGCCGCCGGCATTCACCTGATCATGGCGACGCAACGTCCCTCGGTCGACGTCATCACCGGCACGATCAAGGCGAATTTCCCGACCCGCATCTCCTTCCAGGTGACCTCGAAGATCGACAGCCGCACCATCCTCGGCGAGCAGGGCGCGGAGCAGCTCCTCGGCCAGGGCGACATGCTCTACATGGCCGGCGGCGGCCGCATCCAGCGCGTCCACGGTCCCTTCGTCGCCGACGAGGAGGTCGAGCACATCGTCAGCCACCTGAAGCGGCAGGGCACGCCGCAATATCTGGAGGCGGTGACGGAGGAGGACGAGGTCTCCGACAGCCCCTATGACGCGCTCGCCGGCGGTGGCGACGGCGACGAGGGCAACGACCTCTACGACAAGGCTGTGGCCATCGTGCTGCGCGACAAGAAGGCCTCGACCTCCTATATCCAGCGCCGCCTGTCGATCGGCTACAACCGCGCCGCCTCGATCATCGAGCGGATGGAGAACGAGGGGCTTGTGGGTCCGGCCAATCATGCCGGCAAGCGCGAGATCCTCGTGCAGAACGGGGTCGAGGACGATTATTGACGGTGACGGGCGGCAAGCCGGCGATGCGTCGCAACTTTGCCACAGGCGCCTGTTAGCGCATTCTGACAATTGACGGCGCAGGCGCGACCCCGCGTCCGCCTTGCCAAGCCGACGGAGCCTTTTGCAATGACCATTGCTCGCCGCACTTTCCTTGCCCTGGCCACGGGCGCGTTTCTCACGCTTGCCGGCGGCGTCCCGGCCAAGGCCGCCGCGCTTGATGCCGAGCAGAAGAAGACGCTGGCCGAGGTGAATTCCTATTTCAACTCGGTGAAGACCATGCATGGCGACTTCATCCAGTTCGGCCCCAATGGCGAACGGGCGGAAGGCAAGTTCTACATGGCCCGGCCGGGCAAGATCCGCTTCTACTACAATCCGCCGGCCAAGGTGGACATCGTCGCCGACGGCAAGTCCGTCTCGGTGAAGGATCGCAAGCTCGCCACCCAGGACATCTGGCCGCTGAACGAGACGCCGCTGCGTTTCCTTCTCGCCGACAAGATCAACCTGGAGGCCGATGCCGAGGTCGCCAATGTCTCGGTCGAACCGGACCTGGTCACCGTGGTGCTGGCCGACAACTCGACCTTCGGCACCGGCAAGCTGACGCTGATCTTCGATGCGGCCTCCATCGCGCTGAAGCAGTGGACCGTGACGGACGCGCAGGGCTACGACACCTCGGTGGCGATCTACAACACCACGGTCAACGGCCCGACCAATCCGAAGCTCTTCCATATCGACTACAACGCCAACCTGATGCAGCGCCGCGGCAACTGAGCCGCGCGGGCAGGGCTTGCGCGAAAGAAGGCCGCGGGGGGCGGACCAGGGCGTGCGTGACGCGAAACGGAATGCGCCGGCAACGCGCCGGGCGCCGGTCTTCGTTGAAATCCTTCAACGGCTTGCAGGCGCGCGCGGCGCGCGCGTCGAGGTCGAGCCGGTCTATGGCTATGCCGGAGCGCTGATCGACGCGGCCGGCCGCCGACATTTCTTCAAGGGCACCCATTTCGACATCAACCGGGCCGGCGCCGCGGCGCTCGCCCGCGACAAGGACTATGCGGCCAGGTTTCTTGACGCCGCCGGTCTTGCCGTGCCGCGCGGATTGCTGCTGCACAGCCCGCGCCGCGCGGCCCAGCTTGCCCTGAAAAACCCCGACGTCGCCGCGCGCCTGCCCGCCCGCGAGGCGGCGCACGCCTTTGCCGACGAGGCCGGCTATCCGGTCTTCGTCAAGCCGAACGAGGGGTCGGAGGGAGAGGACGTCACCCGGGCCGGGGATGCCGCGGCGCTCGACCTGGCGCTCGACACGCTGTTTGCGGTGCATGAGAGGGTGCTGGTGCAGCAGGCGGTGGCGGGCACCGACATTCGCGTCGTCGTGCTCGACGGAAGGGTGGAGGCCGCCTTCCTGCGCCGCCCGCTTGCGGTCACAGGCGACGGGGTGACACCGCTTTCCGCGCTGATCGCCGCCGGGATCGCCGGCTTTGCCAGCGGCGGCAAGGGCAGCCGGATCGCTCCCGATGATCCGCGCATTCTCGGCCATCTGGCCTCGGCGGGCCTCTGTCCGGAGAGCGTGCCGGCGGCCGGCGTCACGGTGCCGCTCTTGGCCAATGCCAACCTTTCGACCGGCGGCAGCGCCCGCGACATCACCAGCGGCCTGTCAGCGGAACTGGCGGATGCCGCCATCCGCGCCTGCGCCGCGCTGGGCCTGCGCTTTGCCGGTGTCGACCTCTTGCACGACGGGGAAGTGGAACGCTCCGCTGCCGGCGGGACGATGGTCGGAAGTGTGACTGGCGGCAAAGCGCCCGTGGTGCTCGAGGTCAACGCCGCGCCGGGCCTCTCGTATTTCCACCGGCTGGGACCCGAGGCCGCCGCCCGCGTCGAGGCCATCTATGCCCGTCTTCTCGACGCGCTGCTGGGGTAGGCGGCGCATCCGCCGAATGCGCTGGCGCAGGTCGAACAACCGGGTCATGGTACGAGCAGCGGCCGTTTTTATTTTGTCATTTGACAATTTAATATTCTTGGAGCATTGCTGTTGGCGCGCGACCGTCATCCGAAGAAGGAAATCGAGAAGGTTCTGCGCGAGCTTGAGCAGCTTGGTTGGACCGTCGAGCGGCGCGTCGGCAAGGGTCATGCCTGGGGGCTGTTGCGCTGTCCGAAGCCCCGTGAGGATTGTCGGTGCGGCCTGTTCTGCCAGATGACGATCAATTCGACACCGCAGAACCCGTCGAACCACGCGGCAAAGCTGCGGCAGAAGGCGCTCGGATGCATCGGGGCAGGGAAGGAGCAAGATGATGGCTGAACTGCTGGAGTTCGAGCTTGTTTTTGCGCTGCCCTCGGGCACCCATGATCCCTTCATGCTATCCGATACGGTGTTCGAGGCGGGCTTTGAGGATGCGGTCATCGGTTCCGGAGACCGGCGCCTGCTGGCCGTGCAGATCGAGGCGGCGGGGGAGGATCCGGAGCGTGTCATCCTGGATGCCGCGCGTGCCATTCTGGCAGGCCTGCCTGCCGGAAGCCGGATCCGTGAGGTCCGGCCGGATCTCGTCAGCCTCTCGGATGTTGCGGAGAAGCTGGATGTGAAGCGGCAGGCGCTGCAGCAGCGCGAGATGCCGCCGCCCGTCGCGGGGGGGCTCTATCGCATTGACGAGATGCTGGAGGTCCTGACGCGTGCCCTGGAGCCGCAAGCCGGCCGTCGTCGTCCCCGTTTCGATCTGGAGGCGGCGCGCAAGTGGTTTGTCGCCGGCCGCGCCGCGCGGCGAATCAATGCCCGGCTGACGATGCGCGAACTCGACCCGGGGACGCTCGAGACCGTGCCCGGCGGTGCTGGCGGTGGGCGCCGGAAGGCAGGCTGAGGGGCGATCCGGCCGCGATACATGGAGATATATTTCCATCAATTTTGAGGTTGCATTGAAAAATACTGCAGATCATGAGCGTCAGGCAGTAATTTGGAGATTTTATAAACCGCGCCATACCCACGCGTGGAACATGCTTGTATTGTCCTGGCGAGCATTTGATGCACCATCTGACGCCGATATGCCATTTGAAGACGAGTATCTATGGGAGAACTTCATAATTCGACTGTGGTTGTATCGGAGTACGGTAAAAACGTTGACACGATTGAGTTCTGTAAGTGCAGACGCAAGAGACATCCTTGCGAAGTTTGATCGGAGTTTCGAGGCCAGCGGTCAGAATGGCCTAAAAGCCATCCGCGATATGATCGAGCATTTCGATGACTACGCGGCGGGTATTGGTCACGGTCCAGCGACACGTGAAGACGAACTCGACCCGTGGCGAAAAGTTTCGCGCGACATGTTTGAACGTGGAAGATTTGTGATCTTCAGGACATCCGCATATGACGCTGCAATACAGTTGCGGTCGGATGCAAAGCGGGTAAGTGATGCTTTCATAACGTGGTACAAAGCTTCATGTTGAAACATTATTACACGTGCATGGCCACGTCTTCATGCTTCTTCGCAGAGTCTCAAACGAAGACAGGCCTTAAAATAGCCAAGCTGAACTTCAAATTGAAGCTGCGGAACTTGGCGTAAAAAACTGGCGTGAATGATTTCAGAGCTTGGTGGAGCCGAGGGGAATCGAACCCCTGACCTCTGCAGTGCGATTGCAGCGCTCTCCCATCTGAGCTACGGCCCCGCGCTCGTCGAGCGTGAGCGGCATTTAGGAGAGGCCGGGTGTCGCTGTCAAGCGATTCCCCGGATGCCTCGGCAGGACCGTGTTGAGCGCATTTCCCGCCCGAAGGAGGTGCGGCCAGGGGGCGGCGGCCGGGTGAGCCAGGCGCCGGCAGGCGCGGAGCCTCTGGTGTTGCCGCCTTGCCATCCCGGTCTGCCCGCCGCCGGAGGGGATTGCGGCGGCCATGCAAGGCGGCCTGCGGTTTTGTCTCTCCTGTCTGCAAACCGGGCGCGGTCCGCCTTGTGCCTTTCACGGGGCGCGCGGAGGAAGGACGCGCGGTTGCGCGCGCCGGTGCGGCTTGGGCGGTGCGGGTCCTTGCTCCGCGCAACCGGCGGAACGCCCCCGCGAGAGCCTTGCGGGCCGCGTCCGTCGCGGTTACATGAGGGGAAACCGTCCGACCCGCCGCCAAGCCGGAGCCCCGACCTTCATGCGCGCCATTCTCGACGTCATCCTCATCATCCTCAATCTCTATACGTGGGTGATCATCGCCAGCGCGATCTTCTCCTGGCTCTATGCCTTCAATGTGATCAATTCGAGCAACCAGTTCGTCGGCATGATCGGTCAGGCGCTCTACAACCTGACCGAGCCGCTGCTGCGCCCGATCCGCCGCGTCGTGCCGGCCATGGGCGGGCTCGATATCTCGCCGATCGTGCTGCTGCTCGGTATCTTCCTGCTGCAGCGGGTCATCGCCTATTACATCTATCCCAACGTCTTTTGACGCCGTCGGCATCCCGTGAGGCCCTGAGGCGACGGTCCTTGCGATGAGCGCGGAGGATGCGGCATCGCTCGCGTGGAGCGTTGCCGGCAGCGAGGTCCGGCTTTTCGTGCGGGCGAGCCCGCGCGCCTCGCGCGATGCGGTCGAGGGTGTCAGGCTGCTCTCCGACGGGCGCGCCGTGCTGGCGGTCAGGGTGCGGGCCGTTGCCGACAAGGGCGCGGCCAATGCGGCCGTCGCGGCGCTTCTTGCCGCGACGCTGGGCCTGCCGAAGAGTGACGTGCGGCTCGTCTCGGGGGCGAGCGCGCGGCTGAAGACCTTCCTGTTGAGCGCCCGCGATGACGCGGATGCGCAAGCGATTGCCGCTCGCCTTGCCGACATGGCCGGCGCGGGCCGGCTAGAATGACCTGAGTTCGGCGGTTTTTCCGGAGGTTTCATGACTGCAAAGCTGATCGACGGCAAGGCGCGGGCCGCGCGCCTGCGCGGCGATGTCCGCGAGGCGGTGTCCGCGCTGAAGGCGGCCCACGGGCTGATGCCGGGGCTGGCCGTGGTGCTGGTCGGCGAGGACCCGGCGAGCCAGGTCTATGTGGCCAACAAGGTGCGCCAGACCGAGGAATGCGGCATGCGCTCGATCGAGCACCGGCTCGACGCTGCGACGCCCGAGGACGAACTTCTGGCACTGGTCGCAAGGCTCAACGCCGATCCGGATGTCGACGGCATTCTGGTGCAGATGCCGCTGCCCGCCCATATCGACACGGACAGGATCGTGCTCGCCATCGACCCGGCCAAGGATGTCGACGGACTGCACCCGACCAATGCCGGGCGCATCGTGCTCGGTCGCCCGGGGCTGGTGCCCTGCACGCCGAAGGGCTGCGTCCTCTTGGCGCGCGAGGCGATGGGGGATCTTTCCGGCGTCAATGCCGTTGTGCTCGGCCGCTCCATCCTCGTGGGCAAGCCGGTCGCCCTTTTGCTGCAGAACGAGAATTGCACCGTGACCATGGCGCATTCGCGTTCGCGCGACGTCGCCGCGCTCTGCCGCCAGGCGGATCTTCTGGTGGCCGCCGTCGGGCGCCCGGAAATGGTGCGCGGCGACTGGATCCGGCCCGGTGCGACGGTGATCGATGTCGGCATCAACCGGATCGCCGCGCCGGAGCGGGGCGAGGGCAAGACGCGGCTTGTCGGCGATGTCGCCTTCGGCGAGGCGTTGCAGGTGGCGGGCGCGATCACGCCGGTGCCCGGCGGTGTCGGGCCGATGACGATTGCCTGCCTGCTCGCCAACACGGTGCAGGCGGCCTGCGGACGGCGCGGCATCGCGGCGCCGACGCTTTAGGCAAAAGGCACGGACTGAACTGAAAAGACCCCGGTGCGGAACCGTCCGCGCCGGGGTCTTTTGTTTTTTCGAGTGGGGCGGCGCGTCAGGCGCGTCAGGCGCGTCCGGCACTCCGGCCTGCCGGCACCAGCCAGGCGAGCAGCAGGCGGTAGGGCAGCAGCAGCGCGGCGGCGACGAGAAGCTTCACCGTCATGTCGCCGGCGGCCCAGGAGAGCCAGCGCGGCGCTTCCAGCGCGAAGACGCCGAGGAACGGCGCGACCTCGGTCGCGAAGGCATCGTCGAAGCCGAGCAGGGGCGCTGCCGCGGCGGAAAAGGCGAGGCCGAAGAAGAGCGCGGTGTCGAGCGCCGAGGCGATCACCGAGGAGACCGCGGGCGCCAGCCACCAGGCGAAGCGGCGCAGCCGGTCGAAGACGGCGATGTCGAGCAGATGCGCCATCAGGAAGGCGGAGCCGGAGGCAATGGCGATGCGCGGTGTCGCCAGCCAGACGGAAAGCGCCAGGGCAAGGGCGAAGCCGACGAGCACCACCTTGCGCGCCGCCGTCGGTCCGAAGCGGCGGTTGGTCAGGTCGGTGACCAGGAAGGCGGCCGGATAGGTGAAGGCGCCCCAGGTCAGGAGGTCGGCCAGGTCGATGCCGCCGAGCGTGCCATGCACCGGATACTGGACCAGCACGTTGGAGGCGACGATGACCACCGCCATGGCGGCGATGGCCGGCACGAAGCGGTTCAGGGAAAAGCGTTCTGCGTCCGACATCTTGCCAGGGCTCCGGGCCAGTCAGGGAAGGTATCCGCCATCACGGTGTCGACAAGGCGGTGGCGACAAGGCGGTGGCGACAAACGCCAAAAGAGGCGCGAAGGGCGCCTCTTGCGGGTGTTTTCTCTGTGCGGTGTGTCCGGCCACTGGCAGGACACGTCCGGATCAGGCCGCGGCGGCTGCCGCCAGGCGACGCTTGATCTCGGTGCGCAGGATGCGGGCCTTCGGCGACAGCTCGCTCTCGGCGGCCTTCATGAGGAAGGCGTCGAGGCCGCCGCGATGCTCGACCGAGCGCAGCGCATGCGCCGAGATGCGCAGCTTGTAGGTCTCGCCAAGCGCGTCGGACAGAAGCGACACGTTGCACAGGTTCGGCAGGAACCGGCGGCGGGACTTGTTGTTGGCGTGGCTGACGTTGTTACCGGTCATCACGTCCTTGCCGGTGAGTTCGCAACGGCGTGCCATGGGACACCTTTTTCTTTCTCTCGGGGTCAGGCCCCGAACGTTTCAACGATTAGGGCGCTTGCCCCGCTTTCAAGACTGCCGGATCGCTATTGCGGGAGCGTTCGCGGACCCGCATGGCCCGGCGCCCATTCACCGGCAATGGATGAAAAAGTCGGCCTGCTATACGGGGCGATGCCCGCGCCGTCAAGGCATGTTGCGCGCGAATGGGCGTGGTTCGTCGATGCGCGGGAGGGCGTGCCGCGATTATTTCGGGCGTGAGCGGGATCATTTGCAGTCCGTTAACCATGCGGTTACCGTGTGTGCGGACAATGATGCGTCAAACCCGGGCGTGTCCCGGACCTGCGGGGACGGCTGAGGGTGGCCATCCGGCTCCGCATTGCCGCCCGGTACGGGCGGCCTCCGTTCAAAGGCGCGTGTCCTGCCGGATGCCGCGATGGCGGATGTGATTGGAAAAGCGTGTTGTCTGTCCGGCCGGCCGTGGCCGTGCGGTGTGTGAGGTTCCCATGTCCAGGCTCTCCCTTTCCAGCTTCCTGCCACGCTCCGGCGCCGGCCCGCTGCTCGGTGTCGCGCTCGCGGCCCTCGTGGCGGCTCCCGTCGTGCCGGCGCTGGCCGAGACGTCCCGCCTCGGCGGCGTCTACGATATCTCGGTCTCGGGCTTCAAGATCGCCCGCGGCTCGCTGTCCCTGGTGCTCCAGAAGAACGCCTATTCGGCCAAGGTCGGCATGGAGCCGGCGGGCATCGGCACGCTGTTTTCCGCCGGCAAGGGCGGCGCGCAGGCGTCGGGCTGGGTGTCCAGCAAATCGGTGGTGCCGTCGAGCTACAAGATGGCCTCGCGTGCCGCCGACCGGGATTTCTTCGTCGACCTGGCGCAGGGTTCGGGCAAGGTGCACTCGATGCGCGTCACCCCGAAGTTCAAGCCGAACGCGGAGCGGATCAAGGTCACCAACAAGCACACCCGCAACGTGGTCGATCCGCTCAGCGCCATCCTGATGCCGGCGAAGGCCGCCCGGGGCAAGCCGGACGCCAGCGTTTGCAACCGGCGCATTCCGGTCTTTGACGGCTGGACCCGTTTCGACATCCAGCTCAGCTACAAGGAAATGCGCGACGTCTCCGGCAAGGGCTATGACGGCCAGGTCGTCGTGTGCACGGCGCGCTGGATCCCGGTCGCCGGGCACCGCCCGTCGACGGCGTCGGTCAAGTACATGGCGGAGAACCGCAAGATGGAAGCGTGGCTCGCGCCGATCGGCTCGCAGGGCGTCTTCGTGCCCTACCGGGTGGAAATGGGCACCAAGAGCGGCACGCTGGTGGTCGAGCCGCGCAAGCTGAAATTCACCAACGGGCGGGACCAGGCAGCCAACTGACCAGGCCGCGCTTTCCGGAAACGGCATCACGCCGGTGCGGGAGATCCGCGCCGGCGCTTGCTTTTTCGCCCGCAACGCGCCATCTCGTGAGGGCGCGCGGCTTGACAGGGCCTGCCGGTCTCGCCAGTGTCGCGCCGCAATTCACCCGGGAGCGGATCCGCCCGCCCCGGCCAGCCTTCGGACCCGTTTCAAGATGCACAGCTTCCTCGAATTCGAAAAACCCGTCGCCGACCTGCAGGGCAAGGTCCACGAGTTGCGGGCGGTGGCCGGATCGGGCGAGGCGGTCGAGGTGTCGGACGAAATCGAGCGGCTGGAGACCAAGGCCGAACAGACGCTCAAGGACATCTATTCCCGCCTGACGCCCTGGCAGAAGACGCTGGTCGCCCGTCATCCCGACCGGCCGCACGCTGTCGACTACATCGCCGGGCTGATCGAGGATTTCACGCCGCTGGCCGGCGACCGGAACTATGCCGAGGACGCGGCGGTGATCGCCGGCATCGGCCGGTTTCGCGGGCGCTCCGTGGCGATCCTCGGCCAGGAGAAGGGCGCGGACACCCAGTCGCGGCTGAAGCACAATTTCGGCATGGCGCGGCCCGAGGGCTACCGCAAGGCGGTGCGCATCATGGGCATGGCCGAGCGGTTCGGCCTGCCGGTGGTTTCCTTCGTCGACACGGCCGGCGCCTATCCCGGCATCGGTGCCGAGGAACGCGGCCAGGCGGAGGCGATCGCCCGCTCGACCGATGCCTGCCTGGCGCTGGGCACGCCGAACGTTTCGCTGATCATCGGCGAGGGCGGCTCGGGCGGCGCCATCGCCATTGCCACGGCCAATCACGTGGCGATGCTCGAGCATGCGATCTATTCCGTCATCTCGCCGGAAGCCGGCGCCTCGATCCTGTGGCGCGACAGCGCGCGGGCGCAGGACGCGGCCACCAACATGAAGATCACCGCCCAGGACCTGATCCAGCTCAAGGTGATCGACGAGATCGTCGAGGAGCCGCTCGGCGGCGCGCATCGCGCCAAGGCGATCGTCGTCGACCGGGCGGGCACCGTCATCGACAAGGCGCTGGCCCGCTTCGAGGGGCTTGACGCGGCCGCGATCCGCGACCAGCGGCGCAAGAAGTTCCTGGCCATCGGCCGCTCGATCTGAGCCGCCGGCGCGATCTTCCTGCCGCAAATCCCGGGTCTGCCGCCAAAACGCCCGAATCTTGCGCCAACCAGAACGTGGTTGGGCGTGCGCGCCAGTTCCGCGTGACCGGAGGGTTCCGGGCGCGGTAACCTCGGGTAAACCCTAAGTGACTAGCCTTTCAGACCGGAGCGGGCGATGTTTGACCCGGCCGGAACGACAGCCAGACGGGCGGGTCGCCTCATTCTTTGAACGGACGGGCATCATGGCGCAGGGTATCGCGCGGTTCGGCAGGACAACACGCAGGGCGCTTGCCGCCCTGGCACTTGCGACGGTTCTCGCAGGCTGTCAGGCGGACGAGCTCGGCTACGGGCCCAAGCACCAGCGACCGGTCAGCAGCGACGTCAAGAGCAAGCTGACCAGTCTCGGCATGAGCCTGACCAGCCCGATCATGCTGCGCATCTTCAAGCAGGATTCGACGCTCGAGGTCTGGAAGCAGACCAAGTCCGGCCGCTATGCGCTGCTGGAAAGCTTCGAGATCTGCAAGTGGTCCGGCGAGTTCGGTCCGAAGAAGAAGGAAGGCGACCGTCAGGCGCCGGAGGGCTTCTACGAGATCACCCCGGCCTTGATGAATCCGAATTCCAGCTATCACCTGGCCTTCAATCTCGGCTACCCGAACAAGTTCGACCGGGCGTATAACCGCACCGGCTCGCACCTGATGGTGCATGGCGCCTGTTCCTCGCGCGGCTGCTACGCGATGACCGATGCCCAGGTGCAGGACATCTACGCGCTTGCCCGGGAGAGCTTCAAGGGCGGGCAGCGCTCGTTCCAGGTTCAGGCCTTTCCCTTCCGCATGACGGCGGAGAACATGGCCGCCCATCGCAATTCCGAGCATTACGACTTCTGGAAGATGCTGAAGCGCGGCTACGATCATTTCGAGGTGACGAAAGTCCCGCCGAAGACCGAGGTCTGCGAGAAGCGCTATGTCTTCGACGCGGTGCCGCTGGTCGAGGGCGTGCCCTTCCGTGCCACGGCGAAGTGCCCGGAATACAAGGTGCCCGACAGCGTCGAGATGGCGGTGCTGAAGAAGCAGCAGCAGGACGAGCAGAAGATCATCGAGATCGCCGAGGCCGAGGCGCGCGCCGAGAAGCGCAAGGCGCAGATCGCGGCGATCTTCGGCAACGCTCCCGAAGACGTTGCCCAGTCCGAGGCGGCGCAGGCAACAACCGCCACTGCGGCGACCGCCGTTGCCGCGACCTCTGCCGCTCCGGCGGAAGCAGCGAGCCAGACCGCCAACATGACGCCGGTTCCGGCGGACGCGCCCTCGCAGCAGACCGCCTTCGCGCCGACGGAGGAGAAGTCCTCCGGCGGGTTCTTCGGGCGCCTGTTCTCCGGCGGATCGCCCGACGAGGCGAAGGCGCAAGGTCCGGCGGACCCGAACGCGCCGGTCCCCCCGGCCAAGCCCTGACATTTCGCTCCGGCACCGCGCGGCCGGAGCTCTCTCACGCCCAGATCGCCATCCGCAATCCCCTGCCGTCGCGCTGAAAGTCGCGGGGAAAGCTCTCCGCGTCTCCCGCCGCGATCCGTTCGGCGATCACCGCGTTGACACAGGCGTCGACGAGATCGTCGCGTCCCGCCCCCTTCGGCGGGCGTTGTTCCAGGAATTCCGACTCGAAACCGTGACGACGCAACAGGGCGGCGCGCTCCTCGATGCCGGGCATGCTTGCCGCGCTCCTCACCTTTTTCGGCAGGCGCATCGCCTGCTCGCCATTGAGGCGCCAGAAGGCGAGCTCGGGATGCACCTCGAAGACGCGCGCCTCCAGCTCCGGCGTCAGCAATGTGTCGATCTCGCGGATCCTTGGGAACAGGTGGAAGGCCTGTTTCGAGACCTTGCGCGGCGGCTCGGACGTCGCCAGCGCCACCCGGCAGGCCTCGCCGTAATCCTGGCAGGCAACGGCGGCGCGGGAGGGAACGGAGAAGACGGAGGACTGGCGTGCGCCGAGCAGCGGCCGCACGACCCGCTCCGGACCGCGTCCGCCGGGGCCGGCCCGTTCCGGCAGGCCCATCGGCATGTCGACCGCGATGGCCTCCAGCGTCGCGTCACCAATGAGCGCGGCGATGCCTTCGGCGAGGATGAGTGTGTGGCGCGGGTTCGCGTCCGGGTGTCGCGCGTCCCGCTCGCGAATGACGGCGATCCACCCCGTGCGGCACCCGTCGACACCGGCAACGCGAAGGCCGGCACGCATCGGGCCGTCCTTCAGGCGCGCAGCGGCGCGTCGAGCACCCGCCGGCAGGAGACGAGCGCCATCGGGTTGACGAGGGCGGCCTGTTCGGCGGCGATCAGCAGGTCGCGCGCGCCGCGCTTGACGGAGCGGGCCACCAGCTCGAACACCGATGCGGCGGCGCGCTTCAGGGCGGTCTCGTCGTCGAGGCCGGCGAGCAGGTTGGCCGTCAGAAGGGCGGCGATCAGGTCGCCGGTGCCTTTCGGTGCATCCGGCACCAGGCCGTGCTCGGCGGCGATGGCGCCGCGCGCGGTGACCAGCAGGTTGGCGACCGAATTGCGGCGCAGGGCCGGCGACGAGGTGACCAGCACCCGTGCCGGGCCGAGCGCGCGGGCGGCGGCAATCGCCTGCGCCTCGCTCTCCAGCCGGCCACCGGTCATCCACTCGAGCTCGAAGAGGTTGGGGGTGGCGACATCGGCCAGCGGCAGAAGCCGGTCGCGGATCGCGCCGGCGGTCGCCTCGGGCACATAGAGGCCGGACTGGTCGCCGATCACCGGATCGCAGAGATAGAGGGCGTCGGGATTGGCCTTGCGCACGGCGGCGACGAGACGCGCCACCTCGTCCGCCTGGCCCGGGCTGCCGAGATAACCGGAGATCACCGCGCCGACATTGGCGAGCGTGTCCGCCCCGGCGATATTGGCGGCAAGCGCCGCGAAACTGGCGTCGTCCGGCACCTCGCGGTGGCCGATGCCCTGCTCGGGCTGCCAGGGCAGCAGCACGGTGGGCAGGAACCACACGGGGAAGCCGAGGCGTTCCAGCGCGAACACGGACGGGCGGCCGCCGACGGCACCGCGCACGACCTGCGAGGTGATGACGAGGATCTCGCCTCCCGGCCGCGCGCTCATTCGGCCGCGCTGCGCCCGGCGCCGCCGAAGCGGGCCTCGATATAGTCGTCGACCATCGTCTTGAAGTCGTCGGCGATGGTCGGTCCGCGCAGGGTCGCGACCTTCCTGCCGTCGACGAAGACCGGCGCTGCCGGGCTCTCGCCGGTGCCCGGCAATGAGATGCCGATATCGGCGAACTTGCTCTCGCCCGGCCCGTTGACGATGCAGCCCATCACCGCGACGTTGAGCGCCTCGACGCCGGGATATTTTTTGCGCCACACGGGCATCGAGACGCGGATGTTGTCCTGGATGTCGCGGGCCAGCTCCTGGAACACGGTCGAGGTGGTGCGGCCGCAGCCCGGGCAGGCGGCGACGATCGGCACGAAGGCGCGGAAACCCATCACCTGCAGCAGTTCCTGCGCCACCTGCACCTCGCGGGTGCGGTCGCCGCCGGGCTCCGGCGTCAGCGACACGCGGATCGTGTCGCCGATGCCCTGCTGCAGCAGGATGCCCATCGAGGCGGCGGAGGCGACGATGCCCTTGGTGCCCATGCCGGCCTCGGTGAGGCCGAGATGCAGCGCGTAGTCGCAGCGCGCCGCGAGATCCGCATAGACCTGGATCAGGTCCTGCACCTGGCTGACCTTGGCCGACAGGATGATCTTGTCGCGGCCCATGCCGAGATCCTCGGCGCGGGCGGCGGAGAGCAGGCCCGAGCGGATGATCGCCTCGCGCATCACCGCGGAAGCGGAGACGGGGGCGGCGCTCCTGGCGTTCTCGTCCATCAGGTGGGTGAGGAGTTCCTGGTCGAGCGAGCCCCAGTTGACGCCGATCCGGACCGGCTTGTCGTGTTTCAGGGCGATCTCGATGATGTCGGAGAACTGCCGGTCGCGCTTGTCCTTGAAGCCGACATTGCCCGGGTTGATCCGGTATTTCTCCAGCGCCTCGGCGCAGGCCGGATGATCGGAGAGCAGCTTGTGGCCGATATAGTGGAAGTCGCCGACCAGCGGTACATGGCAGCCGATGCGCGCCAGCCGGTCGCGGATCTTCGGCACGGCGGCGGCGGCCTCGTCGCGGTCGACGGTGATGCGCACGATCTCCGACCCGGCCTGCGCCAGCGCCGAGACCTGGGCGACGGTGGCATCGATATCGGCCGTGTCGGTGTTGGTCATCGACTGGACGACGACGGGCGCGCCGCCGCCGACGGTCACCGAGCCGATCTTCACGGGCACGGAGACGCGGCGCGGCGCGGGACCGGCAAGCGTCTCCCTCATCGGGGTCTCCACCGCCGGCAGGTTTCCGGCCAGTGCTCCGGGATTGGAAATGCCGCTCTGCATGGTGCCGGTCCGTCCGATCTCGCGGCGCGTCGCCTTGCGCCGCCAACTGGGGGTACTGCCGATTGAATAGGGCGCGCCGGGCCTCCTTGCAAGGCGGGCGGCCCGTGTGTTCTTGACGCGGCGGCTGCGAGACCGCATCTGAGAGAGGCCCAGACCGCTTCTGAAGGAGGCAAAGGAGCCCCGCCGCATGCTGCTTGTCGTTCTCAGTCGCACGCTCGATCTTGCGCGCCACCGGTTGCCCACGCTGTTTTCCGCCGGCTGGGGCTACATGCTGGTGCTCGTCGCGCTGAATGTCGCGATCAGCCTGCAGGCGATGCCGGAAAACGGCTTCACCACCGGCTCCTACATGATGGAGCCGCTGACGGCAACGGGTGACGCGGCCGCCCGGGAGAAGGCGCTGCGGGGCCTTGCGGTGCTCGCCAATATCCTCGCCGGCTTTTCGATCTCCGTGGCCTATCTGCGCCGCATCCTGCTTGGCGAACGCGGATTTCCGCTGGCCTTCGGGGCGCGCAACTTCCGCGTCGCCTGGAAGCTAGCGGTGCTCGGCATTCTCGGCGTGCTGATGTTCCTGCCGCTGCTGCTGCTCGGCGGGCTGCTGACGCCGCTGACCGGACCGGTCGGGGCGCTGGCGATCCTGGCAAGCCCCTTCGTCGCCCTGATGCTGGTGCAGCGCATGTCGCTGGTGCTGCCGGCAGCGGCGCTCGATGACGAGATGTCGCTGAAGGAGTCCTGGCGGCTGACCTCTGGCATCGGCTGGGCGCTGGCGATCGCGGCCGTCGTCGTCTCGCTGCTTGCCGGGCTCGGCATCGGCGTCCTTGCCGGCGTGCTGGCGCTCACCGATCTCTTCCTGTCCGGCACCGGACCGCTGGCGCCGTTGCGTTCGGCGCTGTTTCCCATGGGGGCGATGGTCATCCTCACCTGGCTTTTCGCCTCGCTGCATGCGACCGCCTACGCCCTGACGCGCGAGCGCTTCGTCGAGAAGGCGGGCCTGCGCATGGCGGACGCGGAACGAGCGGCGGCGCGGCGGGAGGCGGCGCAGCGCGACAAGGCACGGCAGGCGGTGCGCTCGGTGCTTGGTTCCCGGTCGCGGCGCGACTGAGGTTTCCGCCCGCCCCGCCTCAAGGGCCAATCTGCTTGCCTTGACCGCTCTCCGGTTGCAATTTGTCATTCGTGAATTGTGCAGCGCGGCTGTCGCGCGGCGAAAGTCATTGGGGGCGCATGTGTTTGCAAGGACAACCGGCCGGCTTTTCACCGGCACGTTCAAGGCATTGTTTTCGAATTTCGAGGACTTCCTCAGGATCGTCTGGGCCTGGTTCGCGCTTATTATCCTGGGCGTGCTGGCGTTCAACGTGCTGGGTCCGCAATCCCTGCATACACCGGGGCCTGAGCTTGTGCCGAATCTGGTCCATGTGCTCGCGATCTTTGTCTCCGTGCTGGTCGTCACCGTAGCAAACTCCTCGATCGCCGTTGCCTGGCATCGATGCCTGCTGCTTGGCGAGCGACCCGGCGCAGTACATCTGAGGGTCGGGCGGCGGGAGTTGGCCTATGTCCGGAAAACGGTGTTGATCTTTCTGATCAGCGGCGTGGCCGTGATCCCCCTCTCTCTCGTCTTTATTATGGTCAATCGTCTGATGGGCCCGGGATTCGGAATCCTCGTCGTCGTCATCGGTGTCCTGGGGCTCTGGTTGCCGATCCTGATGCGTCTGATGCTGGCCTTGCCGGCAACCGCCGTTGACGAGCGGCTGGGCCTGCTCGACGCCTTCCGGCAAAGCCGGGGGCTGGGCTGGCCGATGGTCGTTGCAAGTGTGGGCGTCTCCCTTGTCATCTTTCTCCCGATGGTGCTGCTCATTGTGATCGCCGCTTTCGCTGGCGGCGTCTTCTCGGCGGTTGCCGGTGTTCTTCTCGAAATCGGGGCGCAGATTGCCAGCGTTGCCCTGCAGATCGGCGTGCTCACCGGCGGCCACTACATCCTGCGCGAGCGCCAGATGGCGCAAGGGGCAGGCCCCCCGGCCGCCGGCTGAGCCGCGATCCCGGCCCCGCCGGGCGTTGCCAGCCCCTTGTTGCAGTGCAGCGCGATCTCATGTTCTATGTGGCGGGTTTTCCCCGGAGGCGCCGGACGGGCGCCGGCCAGGCAGAAGGCGCCGCAAGGGCGCCGGCCGGGGCTTTCGCGACCCGGCAGGACAGGAGATCGTTTCGCATGCTGACCAACAAGACCGCCCTCGTCACCGGCTCCACCTCGGGCATTGGCCTCGCCATCGCCCGCATCTTCGCCGCCAATGGCGCCAACGTGGTGATCAACGGCTTTGGCGAGGCGGATGCGATCGAGAAGGAACGTTCCGGGATCGAGAGCGAGTTCGGCGTCACCTGCCACCACTCGGGCGCCGACATGACGAAGCCGGACGAGATCGCGGCGATGATGGCGGACGCCGAAAAGGCCTTCGGTGGCGTCGACATCCTCGTCAACAATGCCGGCATCCAGCACGTCTCGCCGGTCGAGGATTTTCCGGTCGCGAAATGGGACGCGATCATCGCGATCAACCTCTCCTCCGCCTTCCACACGACGCGGGCCGCCGTGCCGGGCATGAAGAAAAAGGGCTGGGGGCGGATCATCAACACCGCCTCGGCCCATGCACTGGTCGCCTCGCCCTTCAAGAGCGCCTATGTGGCGGCCAAGCACGGCATCGCCGGCTTCACCAAGACCATCGCGCTGGAAGTCGCGCAGTCGGGCGTCACCGTCAACGCCATCTGCCCGGGCTATGTCTGGACGCCGCTTGTGGAAGCCCAGATCCCCGACACGATGAAGGCGCGCGGGATGACCGAGGACGAGGTGAAGCGCGACGTGCTGCTCGCCGCCCAGCCGACCAAGGAATTCGTCACCGTCGACCAGGTGGCGGCGCTGGCGCTTTATCTCGCCGGCGACCAGGCGTCGGCGATCACCGGCGCGATGCTGCAGATGGACGGCGGCTGGGTCGCCCAGTGACGTCCGGCAAGGGTCGGGAGACGGAGACGGCCGGCGCGCCCAAGCCGATCAATCTCGCCCTGCAGGGGGGCGGTGCCCATGGCGCCTTCACCTGGGGCGTGCTCGACTGGTTGCTGGAGCGCGAGCTGTTCACCATCGAGGGCGTCAGCGGCACCTCGGCCGGCGCGATGAACGCGGTGGTGCTGGCCGCCGGCATGCACGAGGGCGGCGAGGAGGGCGCGCGCGCGGCGCTCCACCGCTTCTGGAAGGCGGTCAGCGACCGCGCCTGGCTGAGCCCCATCCGCCGCACGCCGCTCGACGTGATCATGGGCCAGTGGAGCCTCGACATGTCGCCGAGCTTCCTCGCCTTCGACATCGCCTCGCGCTTTGCCTCGCCTTACGAGTTCAACCCGCTCAACATCAACCCGCTGCGCGAGGTGGTGGCCGAGACCGTCGATTTCGACGCGGTCAACGCCTGCCAGGCGATCCGGGTCTTCATCAGCGCGACCAATGTCCATAGCGGCAAGATCAAGGTCTTTTCCGGCGAGGAGATCACGCTCGACGCGGTGATGGCGTCCGCCTGCCTGCCGCATCTCTTCCAGGCGGTGGAGATCGACGGCGTGCCCTACTGGGATGGCGGCTACATGGGCAATCCGCCGCTGTTCCCGCTGTTCGGCAACACCGGCACGCCGGACACGGTGCTGGTGCAGATCAACCCGGTGGAGCGCAACGAGACGCCGCGCACGGCGCGCGAGATCCTCAACCGGCTGAACGAGATCACCTTCAACTCGACGCTCTTGCGCGAGATGCGCGCCATCGAGTTCGTCACGCGGCTGATCGAGGACGGCAAGCTCGACCGCAAGGACTACCAGAAGGTCCATATCCACCGCATCTCGGCGGAGGGGCTGAAGCCGCTGCAGTCCTCCTCGAAGGTCAATGCGGAATGGCGTTTTCTCACCCATCTGCGCGACATCGGCCGGCAGGCGGCCGAGCAATGGGCGGGCGCGCATTATGATTCGGTCGGCACCCGCTCCAGCGTCGATCTGCGCGAAGAATTCATGTGAATCCCGCTTCCCGGGGGCCTGACCAACGGCTTCGTTAACGCACCTTAACCCGAACCCGCATCCCGCCTTGCGAAATGCGTCGCAGGAGAGGTTAGCGAACCCCTAACAGCCTCAACATGTTGTGTGGATGGTCGGTCGCGCGCACAGATCCTGTGGGATCGGCGTGCCAACGATTTGGCAAGGGTTTTGCTCCATCATTGGCACGCTGATAGTAGGTAGTGCGTCGTCAGCGATTGGCGGACGAGGGAAGGCGGCAAATGCGACCCCGCTGTCTTCCTTCGTCCCGCCAGCCTCCTCCCGCTTGCGCGGCGGGAGACCGATCCCGTCACTTTATGCGCCGCGCGGCATTCCGCAAAGGGGCGTTACGCGCGATCGCCGGTAAAGGTTACCGGGTGATAACGATTCGCGCATTGTGTTTTCCCGACTGCCGGATCATCGAAAAGAGCTGCCGTGCGTTGCCGGGATGCAGGCGGATGCAGCCATGCGAGGCCGGCTGGCCGAGCCTGCGGATCTGGTCGGTGCCGTGGATGGCGTAGCCGCCATGGAAGAACACTGAATAGGGCATCGGCGCGCCATTGTATTTCTTCGAGAAATAACGCTTGTGCATGCGCCCGGGCCGAAAGGTTCCGACAGGCGTGCGGTAGCCGCGCCGGGCGGTGGAAACCGGCCAGGAGTGTGCCCGCCGGCCGTTGACATAGACGCTCATGCGCTGGTCGGACAGATCGATGCGCGCGACGATCTCCGCCGCCTGCGCCGGTGCCGGCCCCGCGCCGGCCGCGGCGAGCACAACGAGGCCCGCGGCGAGCAGGACAGCAAGATGCCGCACCGGTTTTCGCACCCGACGCCCGCCCCGGCCGCGCGTTTCCTTCAGGAAATCCAGAAGTCCCTTCATGGCGACCGCCCCCCGGTTCGCTTGGCAGAATCCACAGGATATTAACAAGTTGCCGGACGGGAGTCCTCAGCTTCTTTCACAGGGCCGCAACTGTACGGAGGTTGCGTGGTTAAACCGATTTGCAACGGGCAAGCCCTTAAAATGGCCGCGGTCGTCGCCTACCTGAAAAGATATGTCGAGGGTGACGTGACGCGTTCCGGCTTGGGGAGGCCGGACGCATGGGAGGAATATCCGGGATGGCTTTGGGTTCACGTGTTGGTCGTCTTGGCCGCCTCGCCCCGGCGATGGCGCTTGCCGGGTTCATGGGCACGGTGCTTGCCGGCATGGCGGCGGCGGAGACCGATGTCGAGCGCCTGAAGCGCACGGGTGAATGCGCGCGCTGCGACCTGCGCCTGTCGGAACTGCGCGGCCTCAAGCTGCAGGAGGCGAAGCTTTCGCGGGCGATCCTGCGCGAGGCGGACCTGAAGGAGGCCGCGCTTGTCGGCGCCGACCTGAAGGACGCCGACCTGCGCCGCGCCGAGGTCGAGCGGACGGATCTTTCCGGCGCGGACCTCACGGGCGCCTCGATGCGCGGCGTCGACATGGAAAAGGCGGTGCTGGTCAAGGCCAGGCTCGATGGAGCGGACCTGCGCAATGCCGACCTGATCGAGGCGAAGCTTGCCGGCGCAAGTCTTGCCGGCGCGGACATGCGGCTGGCGCTGCTGATCCGGGCCCAGGCCGCCGGCGCGAGTTTTCGCGAAGCCAAGATGGATGGCGTAAACCTGGAACGCGCCGACCTGATGAATGCCGACCTGTCCGATGCCCGGCTTCCCTATGCCGATTTCGACCGGGTGAAGGCCGTCGGCGCGATCTTTCGCGGGGCGGATCTTTCCGGCGCGCATTTTTCCAGCGCCGACCTGACCGGGGCCGATCTGTCGGATGCCAATCTGGAAGGCGCGTTGATGCGGCGAACGCGGCTGGTCGGGGCGGATCTTTCCGGTGCGCGCGGGCTCGACGCGGCGCGCATGGTCGGGGCTTGCGGCGATCCGACGACGAAGCTGCCGAAGGGCGTCTACCTGAAGACCTGCAGCGACATGGACGATGCCGATCGCTGAACCACGGTTCCCGGGCCCGACCGGCCATTGACCGGATACCGCCAGTGCCGGACAACTGGGGCGACATGACACGCCCGGTTTTCCGTTTCGCCCCCTCGCCCAATGGCCGCCTGCATCTTGGCCATGCCCTGTCCGCCCTGCTCAACGCCGACATGGCGCGGCAGGCGGGCGGCCGTCTCCTTCTCCGGATCGAAGATATCGACCGCGCGCGCTGCACGCGGGAACTCGAGGCGGCAATGCTGGCCGATCTCGCCTGGCTCGGCCTCGCTTGGGAGGAGCCCGTGCGACGGCAATCGGAGCATTTTTCCGACTACGCGGCGGCTCTCGACCGGCTTGAGGCGACGGGGCTTTTGTATCGCGGCTACCTGACGCGCGGCGAGATCCGCCAGGCGGTTGCCGATTTCGAAGCGCGCGAGGGAACCCCCTTTCCCCGCGATCCCGACGGGGCGCCGCTTTATCCGGGGGACGCCGCCGTGCTGCCTGACGAGGAGATCGGTGCCCGCGCGGCCAGCGGGGCACCTTTCGCGCTCAGGCTCGACATGGACGCGGCGCTGGCCCGTCTGTCCGCGCCGCTTTCCTGGCAGGAGCTTGGCGAGGACGGCCGTATCGCGCGGATCGCCGCCGATCCGGCGCGCTGGGGCGATGTGGTGCTGGCGCGCAAGGACACGCCGACCAGCTATCATCTTTCCGTTGTCCTCGACGATGCGCTGCAGGGCGTCACCCATGTGGTGCGCGGGCGCGATCTCTTCGAGGCGACCGCCGTCCACCGGGTGCTGCAGATGCTGCTTGGCCTGGCCGAGCCCGTCTACCTTCACCACCGGCTGGTGCTGGGCGAGGACGGGCGCAAGCTGTCGAAATCCCGGGGAGACACGGCGCTGGCTGTGCTCAGGGCGCAAGGGGCGGAACCGAAGGACATTCGCGCCCTGGTCGGGCTCGCCTGATTGCGGCGTGCGCCGTGCGACCGGGCGTCAGAGCCCGAGAAAGGCCATCCAGGCACCGGTGGCGACCACGGCGAGCGCCGTCGTCAGGGTGATCGAGTTGGCCGACATGGCGTGGCCGGTGCCGTAGCGATTGGCGAAGAGGAAAGCGTTGATGCCGGTCGGGCAGGCCGCCGTCAGCGTCGCCACCGAGATCCACAGCGGCGGCAGGTGCACCACATGGGCCGCCATCACATAGACGACGGCCGGCATCACCACGATCTTCAGCGCGCCAAGGACGAGGCCCGGGGCGAGATTGCCGCGAATGCCGTAGGCGACCATGCTCATGCCGAGCGAGAACAGGGCGATGGGGATCGCCGCCCCGGCGATGCGGCCGAGCACGTCGGCGAAGATACCCTCGACCGGCAGTCCGGTGACGCGCCAGATGCCGCCGGCGATGATGCCGATGACGATCGGGTTGGTCGCAAGATTGCGGGCAATGCCGGCGAGCAGTTCGCCCAGCGGCTTCGCCTCCTGGGTGCCATCGAGCACGGCGGCCCGCTCCATCAGCACGGCGCAGACGACCGTCAGCACCGGCAGGTGGATGGAGATCAGCACGAAGAGCGGCACGAGGCCGGCCTCGCCGTGCAGCGCGGTGATCAGCGGGATGCCGACCAGAACGGTGTTGGCGAAACCGGCATTGATGCCGCCGATGACGCCGGCGCGTGCCTCGCGCTTGAACACCTTGCGGATGATCAGCGTGCCGGCGGTCCACACGACGGCGACGCCGGTGAAGTAGGAAATCCAGAAGCCCCAGGGCGAGACGCCGTCGAGCGAACTCGTCGCCAGGGTCCGGAAGATCAGCACGGGGATCGCGATCACATAGACGAACTGGCCGAGCGCGTCGCCGATGCGGGCGTCGAGCAGCTTGATGCGCGCGGCGATATAGCCGATCGCGATCAGCGCGAAGACCGGCAGGACGATGGCAAGGATCTGGTCAACCATGTTGGCTCTTTCGCATGGGCCGGCCCTGGCGACAAGATGTAGGCTTGATTCGGCGCGCGGCTCGGTCACAGTGCGCAGCGTACCGTGCTGACGCGAGCGCGCCCGCACCACCGAAGGAGACGGCATGTCCGCAACGACCGGAGGCGACGACGAACGGCGCGCGGCAGGATCGCACGAGGGTCCGACAGGCCCTCTCGACGGCCCGTCGGACACGTCGCTGTCCGCTGGCGGCGCCGGCGAGGATGCGCGCATCTCGGTCCTGCTGCATGACCTGCGCACGCCGCTTTCGGCCATGCGCACGGCGGTCGAGATCATCGACACCGAGCCGACGACACCGCGCCAGACCTCCGCGATCCGCACGCTGGAGATGGCGATCGACGCCCTCCTGTCGATGACGGCGGAGGGGCTTTCGGGCGCGCAGGCCCCGCGCGCGGACGATGCGCGCGACCTGGTCGGGATCATCCGGTCGGTCACCGACCTGTTTGCCGCCGATGCCCGCGCCAGGGGCCTTGCCAGCCGGTGCGAGATCGCCGGCGCGCTCGACGCCTACAGCGTCGCCGATCCGCTGGCGCTCAGGCGCATTCTCTCCGTGCTCTATGACAACGCGCTCAAATATACCGGGGAAGGGGGCATAGCGCTCACCGCCGCGCTCGTGCCGGGCGGGGCCCGTCCGGCCGTGGCGATCCGGCTGGCCGATACCGGGATCGGCATTCCGCCGGAGGAGCGGCCGCTGCTGTTCAGGGCGCGGCAGCGGGGCGATCTGGCTCGCGGCACCGCGTCCGGCACCGGGCTCGGCCTTTGGAGCGCGGCGCGGCTGGCGGCTGCGCAGGGCGGGGGGCTGACGCTTTTTGAAAGTTCGCCGCAGGGCAGCTGCTTCGAGCTGCGCCTGCCGCTTCTCGCTCCGGCGGCCGACGTGACAGGCGCCCGCGATCCGGAAGGCGAGGATCGTCCGGCGACCGGCTGGGCGGCCGGCTGGCGGGCTGGGGGCGCGGCGCGCGGGAACGTCCGTCCCGTCGCCCGGCGGCGGCTGCTCGTCGTCGACGACAACGAGGCCAACCGGCGGATGATGGAGGCGATTCTCGGGGCCTTCGGTTGCGACACGGTGCTGGCCGAGAGCGGCGAGGCGGCGCTTGAACGTCTTGCCGAAGAACCTTTCGACGCGGTGCTGCTCGATATCAACATGCCGGGAATGGACGGGGTCGCGACGCTTGCCGGGATCCGCGCGCGGACGGCCACCGCCCGGCTTCCGGTGATCGGCATCACCGCGGCGACGCTGGCCGATCGTCCCGGCCTGGAGGCGGCCGGTTTCGACGCGCTTATGGAAAAGCCGGTGCTGCCGGCGATGCTGTTCTCCGCGCTCGACCGGGCGATCCTTGGCCGCGCCCCCGGTTGAAGTCCGGCTGACGGGCTGTCTTGCGCCTGCCGTTCAGATGACGACGATGCCCGTGTGCTTGGCCTTGTGCTCGGGCTCCACATGGATGGTGCTGCGGGCGCCCGGCACGTCGGTGGAGATGGCCTCCTCGATCCGGTCGCAGATCTCGTGGGCGCGCTCGACCGTCATGTCGGCGGGCACCACCAGATGGAAATCCACGAAGATCACGTGTCCGGCCGAGCGGGTCCTGAGGTCATGCGCCTCGATGGCGCCGTCGCCGGCCGAGGAGATCACGTCGCGGATGCGATCCTGCAGCGCCGGGGCGACGGCCTCGTCCATCAGCCCGCCGAGCGATTCCTTCATCAATCCCCAGCCCGACCACAGGATGTTGAGGGCGACGAGCCCGGCAAGCAGCGAATCGAGCGCCTGTATCCCGGTCAGGAAGACCAGCAGCACGCCGATGAGCACGGCGAGCGAAGAGACGACATCTGTGGTCAGGTGCTTGCCGTCGGCGACAAGCGCCATCGACCGGTGGCTTCGCCCGACGCGGATCAGCACGAAGGCCCAGATGCCGTTGATCACGCTGGCGAGCGCGTTCATGCCAAGGCCCTCCGGCGTGAAGGAGACCGGCGGCGGGTCCTGATAGGCAAGCCAGGCCTCGCGGGCGATCGACAGGGCGGCGAGCACGATCATCACCCCGACGAGCACGGCGGCCATGTACTCGGCCTTGTGATGGCCGTAGGGGTGGTTGCTGTCGGCGGGCTTGGCGGCGAACCAGACCGCAAGGAAGGCGGCGATCGCGGAGGCCACGTTGACCACCGATTCGAGCGCGTCGGAATAGAGCGCGACCGAGCCCGTCCACCAGTAGGCGAGGAATTTCAGCCCGAGCACGATCAGGCCGACAAGGATGCTGGCAAGCGCGACGCGCAGGCGAAGTGACATGGCGGGCGGCCTTCAGCACGAAACCGGGGACGCCGGCCTGCCGGAAGGCTCGGGCGTCGGGAACAGCTCGCCGGCATGCCGGCGGCGGCAAAGGCCTACCCTGTTTTCCCGGGAATGACAAACCCGCGCGCGTCGGCGGAATTCAGTGGATCGCGGCGCCGAGGATCGCGCCCGGGCGCCCGCTGTCCTCGATCTGGACGAGCACCGCGCAATGTCCGGCCTTCATCTTGGCCATCTCGCTTTTCGGCAACCGGTAGGTGGCCGTCCCGCCTTCCCACATGCCGACGGCGCGAATGCCGCGCACGACATGGTGATAGGTCACCGCGCGGCCGCCATTCTCGCCGCGGCCGATGTCGACGGTGAGGGGGTCGGCGACGAAGACGAAATAGACGGTGGCCATCCTGGCGCGCTGCGGCAGTATCCCGTTGACCCGCGCTTCCAGCAGGTCCCCGGCCATGCGCAGGTCGACCGTGACCGGCAGCGACGGGCGGCGGGAGAGTTCGCGCTTCAGCGCCGCGCGGTCGCTTCCGATGACATGGGCGGCGCCGTTGACGACGATCTGCGGGGTGTAGACGGAGCGGTCGCCGCGGGCCTCGGCATAGGCGCGCTGGCGGGCGCTGTTGTCGGGCGAGGCGAGCGTGTCGCGCCAGCCGAGATAGTCCCAGTAGTCGACGGGATAGGAGAGCGCGACGAGATCGCGGCGTCCGGCCAATTCGCCCATCAGCTTGTCGGCGGGCGGGCAGGAAGAGCAGCCCTGGCTGGTGAACAGTTCGACCACGGCGCGCTGGTCGCCGGCATGGGCGGCGCCGGCCGTCATGACCAGCGGCAGAAACACGAAAGCAAGGAACCGGGAGACTGTCCGCATTGGGCCTGCCGCACTTGTTGTCCGTCGCCGCGAGGCCTGAAAGCCTGCGTCGTCCGGTTGACCTTCGGCGCCGGCCCCTTGCCGGTGCGCCGCCCTCGATCCGGACAATAGGTTGCGTTGCCGGCGAAGGCCACTCACGAGGACTTGAGATCACGCAAACGGGAAGATCGCGCGCGGAACCGTGCCCGTCTCGCGCATGCCGGCGGGGGGTGCCGGCCCGTCCGGAGTATCACCCTTGCGGTGTCGCGAGGATCTTTTCCAGCTCCGGCAGGAATGTGCCCTCGTAGGCCTCCGGCGAAAGCGGGCCTATGAACTTGTAGCGGATCGTGCCGCGTGCATCGACGATGAAGGTTTCCGGGACGCCGTAGACGCCCCAGTCGATGGCGGCGCGGCCGTTTTCGTCGGCGCCGACCAGGTCGTACGGGTTGCCGAGCGTGCCGAGGAAACGGCGGGCGTTCTCCGCCTTGTCCTTGTAGTTGATGCCGATCATCTGCGCCTTGCCGGAGCGGGCGAGATCTTCCAGCAGGGGGTGTTCCTGCCGG
The DNA here is from genome assembly GCF_965276915.1 of Stappia sp. Lineage (GTDB taxonomy): Bacteria > Pseudomonadota > Alphaproteobacteria > Rhizobiales > Stappiaceae > Stappia. The sequence goes on along the minus strand of NZ_OZ255709.1, from coordinate 540,709 downwards.
CAGGGCACGCACCAGGAGGCGAAGATGTTGACGACGCTGACCTTGCCGAGAAGGTCGGCGCGCGACACGCCGGCCACGGCCGTGCCGTCCCTCGTGAGCCCGTCGACCGGCGGCAGCGTGAATTCGGGCGCGGGCTTGTCGATCAGCGCGGAGGGCACCTGGGAGGTGTCCTTGCCGCTCAGCAGCTGCACCAGGAAGAGCAGCGCCAGCAGCGAGAAGACGATCAGCGGCAGCAGCGCCAGCAGCGGGATGCGGCGGCGCGCGGTATCCTTGCCGTCTGTCGACATGTTGCTTTCCGGTGTGCCGGTCGTCTCCGTCTTGCTCATCGTTCGGCTCCGGCAGAGGAGGGGGTGCCGTCATCGGCCGCGGCGCGCCCGGAGCGCCGGCGCACGCCCTGCGCCTCGAGCCGTGCGAGCGTGGCGACCAGCCTTGCCCGGTCGGCGCGCAGCCAGACGAAAAGGCCGGCGACGGTCGCCAGGGTGATCGCGTAGCAGGCAAGGATAAAGCCCGCGTGGGGGCCGAGGTCGGGAAGAACGGTCATTCGGCGGCCTGCGGACGGGCTGTGGCGGTGCGGGCGCTGGCCGCGCCCAGCTGCAGGGTGCGCAGCCGGCGGCGCAGCACCTCGTTGCGCATCGCCATCATGTGCATGGTGAAGAACAGCAAGGTGAAGGCGAGCGCCATCACCAGCAGCGGCCACAGGATGGTCGGGTGGATGGCCGGCCCGTCGAGGCGCATGACGCTCGCCGGCTGGTGCAGCGTGTTCCACCAGTCGACGGAGAACTTGATGATCGGCAGGTTGATGGCGCCGACCAGCGTCAGCACGGCGGTCGCCTTGCCGGCGCGGATCGGATCCTCCACCGTGCGCCACAGTGCGATCAGGCCGAGATACATGATGAACAGCACCAGAACCGAGGTCAGCCGCGCGTCCCACACCCAGTAAGCGCCCCACATCGGCTTGCCCCAGAGCGAGCCGGTGATCAGCGACAGGAAAGTGAAGGCGGCGCCGATCGGGGCGGCCGCGCGGGCCGAGACGTCGGCGAGCGGGTGCTTCCAGATCAGTGTTCCCAGGGCGGAAACCGCCATCACCGAGTAGCACATCATGGCGAGCCAGGCGGCCGGCACATGCAGGAACATGATCTTGACCGTGGCGCCCTGCTGGTAGTCGTCCGGGGCGACGAAGAACGTCATGTAGAGGCCGGCGGCGAAGGCGAGCGCACAGGCAATGCCCAGCCACGGCAGCAGCTTGCCCGAAAGGGCCATGAAACGGGTCGGATTGGCGAGGTCTGCGATTGCCATGGAACTGTTCTAGTCTCGGGGCGGTTCGCTTTCAATGCGGCATGCGGCGCACATGCGCGCTGATCTCGATCAAACCGGCGCGAGGCCCGGGGAGGCGCCGGTCAGTCGGAGGAAAACCGCAGCGCCATTGCGGCGGCAACGGGGCCGACGACCGAGGCGACCAGCGTCAGCGCGCAGAGAAACAGAAACGGCGTCAGGAACGGTGTCGGATCGGTGATCGCCGCGTCGGCGGCGCTGACGCCGAAGATCAGCACCGGAATGCTGAACGGGATGACGAGCACCGCGAGCAGCAGCCCGCCGCGGCGCAGGGAAACGGTCAGCGCCGCGCCGATCGCGCCGATCAGCGTGAGCGCCGGGGTGCCGACGGCGAGGGTCAGCGTCACCGCGCCGGTGGCCAGCGGCTCCAGGTTGAGGAAGATGGCGAGCACCGGGGCGGCGATCACCAGCGGCAGTCCGGTTCCGGCCCAGTGGGCCAGGCACTTGACCAGCACGACGAGTTCCAGCGGCCGGCCCGCCATCAGCATCAGGTCGAGCGAGCCGTCGTCGCGGTCGGCCTGGAACAGCCGGTCGAGGCCGAGCAGGGTTGCGAGCAGCGCGCCGATCCACAACACGGCCGGCCCGATGCGGGCCAGCAGCTTGAGGTCGGGGCCGACGCCGAAGGGGATCACGGCGATCACCGCGAGGAAGAACAGCACGCCGATCAGCGCACCGCCGCCGACGCGGACGGAGAGGCGCAGCTCGCGCGCGAACAGCGCGCCGACCCAGGAGCCGCCTTGCGCCGGGTCGCTCATATGGTCGCCTCCAGGTGCAGCGTCGCGACCAGGTCGGGATCCGGGCCGAGGTCGAGCGGCTGGTGGGTGGCGGCGACGATCATGCCGCCGGCTTTCACATGGGCCCGCATCAGCCCCGTCAGGGTCTCCTCGGACGCTGCATCGAGGGCGGCGGTCGGCTCGTCGAGCAGCCAGACCGGGCGGGCGGTGACGAGAAGTCGGGCCAGTGCCAGCCGCCGGCGCTGGCCGGCGGACAGATAGGCTGCGGGCAGGTCGGCGACATGGCCGATGCCGACGCGCTCCAGCGCCGTGTCCGGATCGCACGGGGCAAGGCCAGGGGATGCCGGCGCTGCCGGTACCGAGAGGAAGCTGCGCCAGAAGAGAAGGTTCTCGGCAACGCTCAAGGCCGGCTTCAGCGCGTCGAGATGGCCGGAATAGTGGCAATGCTCGCCCGGCGTTGCCTCGCGGTCGCCGTCCTCGATGGCGACGCGCCCCTCGGCCGGCTGGACGAGCCCTGCGAGCACCCGCAGCAGGCTCGACTTGCCCACGCCGTTGGGGCCGGTGACGACGAGGGCCGCACCGCTTTCGAGGGAAAGCCGGACACCGGCGAAGACACGGCGGCCGCCCCGGTCGCAGGCAAGATTGTCGGCAATCAGACGCATGGCGTTCCGGTTTCAAGGGCGGCGAGCCGGGGCGAAGGTTTCGCCCGCGTGTTTCGAGCCATTGCATGGGCGCACGGGGCGATCAAGGCGCAAAGCGACGCGGTTGCGGCTCTGGATTTCGCGCCACCGGGACCTAACCTTATTGGGAATGCGCGTCGTGGCGCTATCCACTGGCCCCGGGCGCTGAAATTCGCTATACGGGCGCCGACCCGTGCGCGGATGCTCAAGTCCGCGCGCGCGAGACGGCGAGCCCGGCTTCCGGCGTGTTTCCAGGACGGTAACCGCGAGGCGGGCGAGCGCATTCGTTGGGCGCGACGCGGCCATGGGGTCAGCCGCGCCCGAGACAACAAGGGGACCGCCAGCCGTGACCAAATCGCTCGACAGTTTCAAGGCCAGGAAAACGCTTCAGGTCGGGGACAAGACCTACACCTATTTCTCCATTCCCGAGGCCGAGAAGAACGGGCTGGAAGGCGTTTCCAGGCTGCCCTACTCGCTCAAGGTCGTGCTGGAGAACCTGCTGCGATTCGAGGACGGGCGGACGGTCACCAAGCAGGACATCCTGGCCTGTGCCGAATGGCTGAAGACCCGCAAGTCCAACCACGAGATCTCCTACCGCCCGGCGCGTGTCCTGATGCAGGACTTCACCGGCGTTCCGGCCGTGGTCGACCTTGCCGCCATGCGCGATGCTGCCGTCAAGCTCGGCGGCGACCCGAAGAAGGTCAACCCGCTGGTGCCGGTCGACCTGGTCATCGACCACTCGGTGATGGTCGACTATTTCGGCACGGCGGCTGCCTTCAAGCGCAATGTCGAGCTTGAATACGAGCGCAACAGCGAGCGCTACGAGTTCCTGCGCTGGGGCCAGTCCGCCTTCGACAATTTCCGCGCCGTGCCGCCGGGAACCGGCATCTGTCACCAGGTCAACCTGGAGTATCTGGCCCAGACCGTGTGGACCAAGGACGAGGACGGCGAGACGGTCGCCTATCCGGACACGCTGGTGGGCACCGACAGCCACACGACCATGGTCAACGGCCTCGCCGTCCTGGGCTGGGGCGTCGGCGGCATCGAGGCCGAGGCCGCGATGCTCGGCCAGCCGATCTCCATGCTCATTCCCGAGGTCGTCGGCTTCAAGCTGACCGGCGAACTGAACGAGGGCATCACTGCCACCGACCTGGTGCTGCGCGTCGTCGAGATGCTCCGCCAGAAGGGCGTGGTCGGCAAGTTCGTCGAGTTCTTCGGCCCGGGTCTCGACAACCTGAGCCTCGAGGACGCGGCGACGATCGCCAACATGGCGCCGGAATATGGCGCCACCTGCGGCTTCTTCCCGGTCGATGGCGACACGCTCGAATACCTGCGTTCCACCGGCCGCGACGCGGAGCGCGTCGCGCTGGTCGAGGCCTATTCGAAGGCGCAGGGCATGTACCGCTCGGGCGGCGAGGAGCCGGTCTTCACCGACACGCTCGAGCTCGACATCTCCACCGTCGTGCCTTCGCTTGCCGGCCCCAAGCGCCCGCAGGACCGTGTCGCGCTGGACGAGGCGGCGGTGAAGTTCGCCGAGGCGCTGAAGGAGATCAAGGGCGGCGGCAAGGACCCGGCGGCGACGCCGGAATCGCGCGGCGAATCGCGTTTCGTCGGCGAAGGCGCCACCGGCGTTCTCGACAAGGCGCGCCAGCGCTACGACGTCAACGGCCGCGATCACGGCCTGGCCGACGGCGACGTGGTGATTGCCGCGATCACGTCCTGCACCAACACCTCCAACCCGAGCGTGCTGATCGGCGCCGGGCTTGTCGCCCGCAACGCGCTGAGGAAGGGCCTCAAGGTCAAGCCGTGGGTGAAGACCTCGCTGGCGCCCGGCTCGCAGGTGGTCACCGACTATCTGGAAAAGGCCGGCGTCCAGGCCGATCTCGACGCGCTGGGCTTCAACCTGACCGGCTATGGCTGCACCACCTGTATCGGCAACTCGGGTCCGCTCGATCCGGCCATCTCGCAGACCATCAACGACAACGACCTGGTCGCCTGCTCGGTGCTTTCGGGCAACCGCAATTTCGAGGGCCGCGTCAATCCGGACGTCCGGGCGAACTACCTCGCCTCGCCGCCGCTCGTCGTCGCCTACGCGCTTGCCGGCTCGATGCACATCAACGTCGCCGAGGATTCCCTTGGCGAGGACCAGGACGGCAACCCGGTCTACCTCAAGGACATCTGGCCGACCAACGAGGAGATCACCGACCTGATCCGCTCGTCGATCACCGAGGAGATGTTCCGCACCCGCTATTCCGACGTCTTCAAGGGCGACGAGCACTGGCAGGGGATCAAGGTCGAGGGCGGCATGACCTACGGCTGGCCGGGCGGCTCGACCTATGTGCAGAACCCGCCCTATTTCGAGGGCATGACCATGGAGCCGAAGCCGCTCGAGGATATCGAGGGCGCCGCGGTTCTGGGCCTTTTCCTCGATTCGATCACCACCGACCACATCTCCCCGGCCGGTTCGATCAAGGCGGAGGCGCCGGCGGGCACCTACCTGCAGGAGCACCAGGTCGCCCGCAAGGACTTCAACTCCTACGGCGCAAGGCGCGGCAACCACCAGGTCATGATGCGCGGCACCTTCGCCAATATCCGCATCAAGAACCAGATGGTGCCGGGCGTCGAGGGCGGCGTCACCATGAAGGACGGCGCGCAGAAGTGGATCTATGACGCGGCGATGGAGTACCAGGAGGCGGGAACGCCGCTGGTCATCTTCGCGGGCAAGGAATACGGCACCGGTTCCTCGCGCGACTGGGCGGCCAAGGGCACCCGCCTGCTCGGCGTGCGCGCGGTGATCGCGCAGTCCTTCGAGCGCATCCACCGCTCCAACCTGGTCGGCATGGGCGTCCTGCCCTTCACCTTCAAGGACGGCGAGAGCTGGCAGTCGCACAAGATCGCCGGCACCGAGAAGGTGACGATCAAGGGCGTCGCCGACCTGAAGCCGCGGCAGATGGTCGATGTCGAGGTGGAATATGCCGACGGCACGAAGAAGACCATCGAGCTGCTCTGCCGCATCGATACCGAGGACGAGCTGGAATATGTCCGCGCCGGCGGCATCCTGCACTACGTGCTGAGGAATCTCGTCACCTCCTGATCCGCTGTGCGGACGGGACTGCACTGATCGACAGGCCGCCGGCGGGATTCCGCCGGCGGCTTTTTTTCCGCCGCGCCCGGCCGTCGCTGCCGCTCTTGCGATTTTTTGCACTGGCGAGGGTTCACGATACGTTCTAGATTGTCGGCATGAAACAACCGGCCTTACCGGTGCGGCAGGCTCCCGGCGAAGGCGGGGCGCTCCGCGCCGCCGACGCGCTGCCTTCCTCCGACCTGCCCGTCCCGGCGGGGATGCCGGCGCTCGCCGACAGTGCCCCTGCCGACAGCGCCCTTGCCGACAGTGCGCCCGACGACAGTGCACCTGCGGCCGGGCGGGCCAATGCCGCCGAGGCGCCGCGAGCGGCGGAAGATCTCGGGCTTGGCGACCGCTACCGCTATCTGGCCGGCGCCTCGGGCGCCCGCTACCTGTTTTCCGTGGTGCCGGCCGACACGCTGGAGGATTTCCGCAACGCGGTCGTGCTGATCGAACTCGGCGCCCGCCGCCGCCGCGGCAAGGCGGAAGGACAGAGGGCGAAGGAGCGGACGCCGGGCGGGCAGGCTCCCGGCGATGACCGGCCCGATCCGCCGCGCACCCTGTGGATCGGCGAGATCGACCGTTACGGGACACGGCGCGGGCCGCCGCTGTCGGCGGCCGAGCTGCGCGGACGCGAGGCGCTGGTTCATCTGCTTGCCGGCCGCTCGGCCGAGCGCCGCCAGGTGCTGGAGGACCTTGTGGCCGCGTTCGGCAGCAGTGCCACGCGGATCCTCTTCGGCTGACAGGAAAATGGGTGAGCGGCCGCGCGGAGAGGCTTTTCAAGGGAGGTATCGGGGATGATGTTCGACGGGATCAATCTTCTGGCGGTGCTGGTCGCCGCGGTCGCTTCCTTCGCGGTCGGGGCGCTGTGGTACGGGGTTCTCGGCAAGGCCTGGATGCGCGCGGCCCGGCTTGGCGAGGACGATGTCCGGCCGAACCCGCTGCTGTTCGCCGGCACCTTCGCCTGCCAGCTGGTGATGGCCTTCGTCTTCGCCGGGATCATCTATCACGCCGGTCCGGTGACGCTTGCAAACGGCGTCCTTTCGGCGGTGCTCGTGTGGGTCGGCCTGCTCGCCACCAGCCTCATCGTCAACCACCGCTTCCAGGGCCAGTCCTGGGCCCTGACGGTGATCGACGGCGGCCACTGGCTTGCCGTCCTCATCGTCCAGGGTTTTGTCATCGGCCTGTTCGGCTGACGTCATCGCGTCCGGCGCGTGACGCGGGCCTTCCGCCGGGTCGCCGGCGCTTCCCGCGAGCCTACGAAAGAACGATTTCAGCGATGTGGACGGCCCGGGCCGCGATCCTCATAATGCGCGGCGATCATCAGGGGCGCGGATGGCCAGCCGACGCCCCGAAAACACCTCGGGAGGGTCCGTATGTCCGAAAATCTTTATCCGGTCCCGGCGGAAATCGCCGCCGCCGCCTATGCCGACTATGACAAGTACCAGGAGATGTATGCGGCGTCCGTCTCGGACCCGGATGCGTTCTGGGGCGAGCACGGCAAGCGGATCGACTGGATCAGGCCCTATTCCAGGGTCAAGAACACCTCCTACGACCCGCACAACGTCTCGATCAAGTGGTTCGAGGACGGCACGCTCAACGTCTCGGCCAATTGCGTCGACCGGCATGTGGCGAGCCGCGGCGACAAGCCGGCGATCATCTGGGAGGGGGACGATCCGTCCGAGCACAAGGTCATCACCTATCGCCAGCTCCATGACGAGGTGAACCGCTTCGCCAACGTGCTGAAGGATCTCGGCGTTTCCAAGGGCGACCGGGTCACGCTGTACCTGCCGATGATCCCGGAAGCGGCCTATGCGATGCTCGCCTGCGCCCGGCTCGGCGCGGTTCACTCGATCGTCTTCGGCGGCTTTTCCCCCGACAGCCTGGCGCAGCGCATCACCGGCTGCGACAGCAAGGTGGTGATCACCGCCGACGAGGGCCTGCGCGGCGGCCGCAAGGTGCCGCTCAAGGCCAATGTCGACAGGGCGGTGGAAAAACTCGATGTCGACAAGGTGCTGGTCGTGCGCCGCACCGGCGGCGAGGTCGCCATGAAGGACGGCCGCGACGTGTGGTATCACGAGGCGGCGGCCGGGGTCGCGGCCCGTTGCGAGCCGGTCGAGGTGAATGCCGAGGACCCGCTCTTCATCCTCTACACCTCCGGCTCCACCGGCCAACCGAAGGGCGTTTTGCACACGTCGGGCGGCTACCTGGTCTATGCCTCGATGACGCATCAGTATGTCTTCGACTGCAAGGACGAGGACATCTACTGGTGCACCGCCGATGTCGGTTGGGTCACCGGACACTCCTATATCGTCTACGGACCGCTCGCCAACGGCGCCACGACGCTGATGTTCGAGGGCATCCCGACCTATCCCTCCCCGGCGCGCTTCTGGGAAGTCGTCGACAAGCACAAGGTGACGATCTTCTACACCGCGCCGACGGCGATCCGGGCGCTGATGGGCGCCGGTGACGAGCATGTGCAGTCGACCGACCGCTCCTCGCTGAGGATCCTCGGGTCGGTCGGCGAGCCGATCAATCCGGAAGCCTGGATCTGGTATCACGAGCAGGTCGGCGACAAGCGCTGCCCGATCGTCGACACCTGGTGGCAGACGGAGACGGGCGGTATCCTGATCACGCCGCTTCCCGGCGCCACGGCGCTCAAGCCGGGCTCGGCGACGCGACCCTTCTTCGGCGTGCAACCGGCGCTGGTCGATGCGGAAGGCACCATCGTGGAGGGCGCCGGCGAGGGCAACCTGGTGATCACCGACAGCTGGCCGGGGCAGATGCGCACGGTCTATGGCGATCACGAGCGGTTCGTGCAGACCTATTTCTCCACCTACAAGGGCATGTATTTCACCGGCGACGGCTGCCGGCGCGACGAGGACGGCTACTACTGGATCACCGGCCGCGTCGACGATGTCCTCAATGTCTCCGGCCACCGCATGGGCACGGCCGAGGTGGAATCGGCGCTGGTCGCCCATCCCAAGGTCTCGGAAGCCGCCGTCGTCGGCTATCCGCACGATCTCAAGGGGCAGGGCATCTATGTCTATGTGACGCTGATGGCCGGCGAGGAGCCGAGCGACGAACTTGCCAAGGAGTTGCGCTCCTGGGTGCGCCAGGAAATCGGCCCGATCGCCTCGCCGGACCTGATCCAGTTCGCGCCGGGCCTGCCGAAGACCCGTTCGGGCAAGATCATGCGCCGCATCCTGCGCAAGATCGCCGAGGACAGCTTCGACAATCTCGGCGACACCTCGACGCTGGCCGATCCGGCCGTCGTCGACGACCTGATCCAGAACCGGCAGAACCGCGGCGCCTGAGCATGTCGACGCGCACCCCTTGCCGCCTTCGAGGCGGCAAGGGGGGCGTCGGTACGGGACGAAGGGCGAGCAACCTCGGCCGGGGCGGGGCGCGGCGACCGCTGCGCGTAGCCCCGCCCGCTCGAGGGGCAGAGGGGGCCGTGGCAACTCTCAACTCCGCCGCGATGGAGGCGCAAGGCCCCTGCCTCCCTCCCGGACGTCATCCCGGCCGCAGGCGAAGCCGGAGAGCCGGGAACCATTGGCACCTCGGCCGGGACGGGGCGCGAGGCGCATCCTCCCTCTCGGACGTCATCCCGGACCTGATCCGGGATCCATTGGCAACCTCGGCGGATGTTTCCGGCGCCGGCGGTCGCGGCAGGCGCGGAGCCCTGCGCCATTGGCGGACAGGACCGGCGTGTAGCCGGGTCCCCGTCGCCGCCGCTCTGGAAACGAATGGGCCCCCGCTCTGCGCTGCGCTTCGGCGGGGGTGACGGCCTGTGTGTGGGGTGACTGCCGAGTGTTGTCGGCTGGTTCAGGTTGACGGATTGAGGGTGGAGCGACCACAGAGGGCCGCCTCCCTACCCCGGTGAGAGAGAAACGCAGGGTGCTTTGCGGCACCCTGGCATCATCCCTCCGTGCTGCCAACCTCAACCAGCCTTGCCTCCCCACGGAGGTCATCCCCGCCTCCGAGCGGGGATCCATTGGCAATCGCGGCGGATGTTTTCGGCGCGGACGGTCGCGGCAGGCAGGTGCCGAGACCTTCTCAAGCAGGTGCCCACCCGCCGCGCGGCATCCGGTGCCAGCGGGCCGTCACACGGCCGCCTCAGCGCGACAGGTAGGTCGTCTTGATCTGGTTGGCGATGGCCGAGAAGCGCGCGTTCAGTTCCGCATCGTCCTCGGCAAGATAGTAGTCGCCGGGCGAGGATGCGCAGTCGTTCATGACCTTCTTTGCCTGGCTGTTGCTGCCGATCTGGAAGCCGACGGTGATGATCTTGATGCCGGCCTGCTTGATGGCGGCGCAGAGTTTGAGGGCGCGGTCGGTGGATTCAGAGCCATAGTCCCGTACCAGCCAGTCGTAGGTCGTGCCCTTGATCTTGCTCGGACCGTCAAACCAGTTGTTGAAGTCGCCATCGGTCATCAGCAGCATGTATTTCAGCACGCGTTCGTCGGTATAGGGGGCCGGCTTGCTGTCCGCCGGCCACAGGCCCGACCAGGCGTTGGAGAGTGTGTACCAACCCCAGGCGACACCGGTCTGGCCGGCGGTGCCGCCGCTTGCCGACAGCTTCGAGATGGTGTGAAGCGGCGTGCCGGCCTTCGACGTCGAGCCGGGATCGAGCGTCAACGGCACCAGTTCCGCATTCGGGCAGACATAGCCGGCATGGCTGGTAACGTTTGAGCTCGCGCTATTCGGCTGGGCGTAACCCTTCTTGTAGCTGGCCTGCTGGGTGCCGGGTCCGATCGAGGCGGTGATGTAGCTTGCATCCGTATAGGCCTGTGCGCCTGTGCGCTCGGAGACGCAATAGGTATAGGAGGATCTGCTCGCATTCGCGCCCTTGGTGGCAAGCGTCGCCCGGGTTGTGCCGATATTGACACCGGTGGCATAGGGGACGACGGCGATCTTGACCTTCTCGTTGGTGGCGACTGCGTCCGGGGGAACCAGCGTGTTGACGAAGGTTGCCGCGGCGGTGCGCAGGGCCTGGATCTTGCTGCCGCCCATCGAGCCGGTGACGTCGAGCACGAGTGCCGCCTCGACGCTCTTGGGATAGACCGCCTGCGCCGAAACACTGACATTCAGGGCGTCCGGTCCGAAGCCCGCGAGATGAATGAAGTAGGTCGGCACCCGCGAGCTTGCCGAGACCTCGATTTTCCGCGTTTCCGTGTTGATCTTCGGAGCATCGATGACGACCGTCGCGCCCTTGATGCCGGAGCCTTCCGCGTTGGCGCCGAAATAGGCCTCGTAGTTGCTGTCGAGATAGGCCTTGATCTCGCCGGAAGACATGTTGCGAACGGAGAGCTCGCGCGCCACGGCGAGCATTGCCGCGTCGAGGCCGCGCGCGATCGCCTGGCGCTGGTTGATGGCGCGGCCGAAGTCGAGCCCGGAGCCGGCCGCGACGATGATCACGATGATGACGATCGCGAGAAACGGCAGGATTGCGCCCCGGCGGTCCTGGCGGAAGGCGGTAAGGAGACCTGCGGCCCGCTTCAGGGCCGGATGCATGTCGCGCGCGTTCATCTCTCGTCCCATTCTCGTTGCCGGTGCCCGGCGACGTCCCTGGGGCAGAAAATGGCAGCAAGAAACAACCGGTTGGTTAAACCGGTCGCATAAACCCGGGCCTTCCGGCGACTGGGTTGAGAAAGCGTAAACGGGAAGGGGACCGCAGGCGCAGGGCCTCGGGACGGGGTTTACGGTTCCAGCTCGGTGTCCCAGTAGAGAAAGTCGAGCCAGCTGTCGTGCAGGTAGTTTGGCGGGAACATGCGGCCGTTGTTGTGCAGGTCCTGGACCGACGGCGGGAAGGGCATGTGCATCGGCCACATTCCGATGTCGGAGCAGGCCTTGTTGGCCTTGCGCAGGTTGCAGGGCGAGCAGGCGGTGATGACGTTGTCCCAGGTGGTCTGGCCGCCCCGGGAGCGGGGAATGAGATGGTCGAAGGTCAGTTCCTCGCGGGAGCCGCAATACTGGCACTGGAACCGGTCGCGAAGGAAGACATTGAAACGGGTGAAGGCGGGGTGGCGGCTCGGCTTGATGTAGCTCTTCAGCGAGACGACGCTGGGAAGGCGGAACTCGCTGCTCGGACTTCGGACCGTAACGTCATACTCGGAAACGATGTTGACGCGGTCGAGGAACACGGCCTTCACGGCATCCTGCCACGCCCATAGCGACAGGGGGTAGTAGGCCAGCGGTCGATAGTCAGCGTTAAGCACCAGGGCCGGGTGAGCACCTGGAGAGATGGCGACATTCACACCTTCGCTCCTCATGCCTGTTCGCCGGAATCACCTGGATCAGGCAATCCGGACGCGGCGATAGTGTAGAGCGACAGTGACAGTCTTGTGAAGCCCGGCAAACGGCGTGAAACGGCCGCGCCATGCGGAAAGGGCGCAGCTTGCGCCGCGCCCTTCGCTCAAAGCATGCCGGAGGCCGCCAGCGGCGTCGCTCAGGCCTTCGGCCACTCGCGGATGTCGACGAAGTGTCCGGCGATCGCGGCCGCCGCGGCCATGGCCGGGGAGACGAGATGGGTGCGGCCCTTGAAGCCCTGGCGTCCCTCGAAATTGCGGTTCGAGGTGGAGGCACAGCGCTCGCCCGGCGACAGCTTGTCGGCATTCATGGCAAGGCACATCGAACAGCCCGGCTCGCGCCAGTCGAAGCCGGCCGCCTTGAACACCTTGTCGAGGCCCTCGGCTTCCGCCTGCGCCTTCACCAGGCCCGAACCCGGCACGACCATGGCGCTGACGCTGCCGGCGACCTGGCGCCCGCCGATGACGGCGGCGGCGGCCCGCAGGTCCTCGATGCGCCCGTTGGTGCAGGAGCCGATGAACACCCGGTCGACGGCGATCTCGGTGATCGGCGTTCCGGCGGTCAGGCCCATATACTGCAGCGCGCGGCGCTTGGAGGCGCGGCGGTTCTCGTCGCCGATCTCTTCCGGGTCGGGCACGCTGCCGGTGACGGCGATGACGTCTTCCGGGCTCGAGCCCCAGGTGACGATCGGCGGCAGGTTGGCCGCGTCGAGGCGGATTTCCTTGTCGAAATGCGCGCCCTCGTCGGTGAACAGCGTCTTCCAGTAGGCGACGGCCTGGTCCCAGGCGGCGCCCTTGGGGGCCTTCGGGGTGTCCTTGATATAGGCGAAGGTCTTCTCGTCCGGCGCGATCAGGCCGGCGCGCGCGCCACCCTCGATCGACATGTTGCAGACGGTCATGCGGCCTTCCATCGACAGGGCGCGGATCGCCTCGCCGGCATATTCGATGACATGGCCGGTGCCGCCGGCGGTGCCGATCTCGCCGATGATGGCAAGGATGATGTCCTTGGCCGTGACGCCCTCGGGCAGGATGCCGTCGACCGTCACCCGCATGTTCTTCGCCTTCTTCTGGATCAGCGTCTGGGTGGCGAGCACGTGCTCGACCTCCGAGGTGCCGATGCCGTGGGCGAGCGCGCCGAAGGCGCCATGGGTGGAGGTGTGGCTGTCGCCGCACACGATGGTCATGCCCGGCAGGGTGAAGCCCTGCTCGGGGCCGACGATGTGGACGATGCCCTGGCGGGCGTCGGTCTCGCTGTAATACTCGACGCCGAACTCGGCCGCGTTGTTGGCCAGCGTGTTCACCTGCAGCGCCGATTCCGGATCGTCGATGCCGTGGCTGCGGTCCGTGGTCGGCACGTTGTGGTCGACGACGGCGAGCGTCTTGCCGGGCTGGCGCACCTGGCGGCCGGTCATGCGCAGTCCCTCGAAGGCCTGCGGGCTCGTCACTTCATGGACGAGGTGGCGGTCGATATAGAGCAGCGAGGTGCCGTCCTCCTGCGTCTCGACCACATGGTCGTCCCAGATCTTGTCGTAAAGGCTGCGCGGGCTGCTCATCTGTCTCTCCTGAAGGACGTGTCGGGGGGCTTGCTGGAGCCTTGGCCCCGGATGCCGCCGGGGCGGTGATGCGGCCGGGCGGCGAAACGGTCGGATGCGGGCGTGTCAGCCGCTGCGCGCGAGGCCGTAGACGGCGGCGAAGCGGGCATGGAAGCGCGCGGGAAGCCGGTGGCGGTCGCAGATCTCGACGCGCCGCCAGCGGCGCGCGCGGCGGCGGGCCGCCGTTGCGGTGCGGGCAGTCATCGGGGGTGTTGCCGTGGCGACCTGCATGGGCTCCAGCTTCCGGCCGTTCTGCCCCGTCCGACACTGGCGGGCGGGCCGACCTTTCTCCGAAACGGGCACAAGCATCGAGCCCGCGCCCCGAAAGGGAGCGGAGAGTGCCCGTTTCCTTTCATTTGCGCGCAATGACGGCCCGGGTCAAGACCGGAATCGCCGCGCGGGCCGCTTCAGCGCATCAGGTTGGGCAGGGCGAGGACCAGCGCCGGGAAGGCGACGATCACCGCCAGGCGAACGATGTCGGCGAGGATGAAGGGCACGATGCCGCGGAAGATCCGGCCGAGCGGCACGTCCGGCATCACCGTCTTCAGCACGAAGACGTTGAGCCCGACCGGCGGGGTGATCAGGCTGATTTCCGTCACCACCACCACGACGATGCCGAACCAGACGAGGTCGTAGCCAAGCGCCGCCATCATCGGCGCGAAGATCGGCACCGTGAGCAGCACCATCGAGAGGCTTTCCAGCACCATGCCGAGGCAGAGATAGACGCCGAGGACGGCAAGCAGGATGGCCCAGGGCGGCAGGTCGGACGCATCGGCCATGCCGGAAAGCGCCGACGGCAGGCCGGCGATGTTGACGAAATTGGAGAAGATCAGCGCGCCGATCAGCACCATGAACATCATCGTCGTCGTGGCAGCCGTATCTGAAAGCGTCTCCAGCAGGGTCGACCATGTCAGCCTGCGGCGGGCGAGGGCGATGGCGAAGGCGCCGCTGGCGCCGATGCCGGCGGCCTCGGTGGCGGTGAAGATGCCGGCATAGATGCCGCCGATGACGAGGACGAAAAGCGCGGTGATGCCGGCGACACCGGACAGCGCGCGGAACCGCTCGCGATAGGGCAGGCGCTCGGCCGGCGGGCCGGCCTCCGGGCGGTACCAGCAGACGAGGCGCACGGCGGCCATGTAGCCGAGAATGCCGAGAATGCCGGGCACGATGCCGGCGATGAACAGCCTGGCGATGTCCTGCTGGGCGGTGACGCCGTAGAGCACCAGGATGACGGAGGGCGGGATGAGAATTCCCAGCGTGCCGCCGGCGGCGATGACGCCGCTGGCCAGCCCGTCATCGTACTTGTAGCGGCGCATCTGCGGCAGGGCGACCTTGCCCATCGTCGCGGCGGTGGCGAGCGAGGAGCCGCAGACGGCGGAAAATCCGCCGCAGGCGACCGCGGTGGCCATGGCGAGCCCGCCCCTGCGGTGGCCGAGCCAGGCATGGCAGGCGGCGTAGAGCTCGTCGGACAGGCCCGCCCGGGTGACGAGATTTCCCATCAGCACGAACAGCGGCACCACGGAGAGCGAATAGGACAGGCCGGTGTCGAACGTGGTCTGGCCGACGATCGCCATGGCGGGCGTGAAGCCGAGGATCATCGTCAGGCCGAGGCCGCCGACGGCGGCCATCGCGACGGCGATGGGCACGCCGGCGAACATGACGACGACGAGTATGACGAGGCCGGGAAGCCAGGTTTCCATGGTCTTGCGGTGTCCGGTCGCGCGGGGTGGGGGAGGAGGGGCGGCGGTGCCGCCCCCGGAACTCGTGCGTTGCGGCTGCCTGTCCGGTCTCGTCCTATTGCCGCCGGGCGAGAAGCACGGCGGCGACCAGTGCCGCCAGCCCGGTAAGGCCGGCCATGATGCCGGCCACCGGCCCGAGCGGAATGCCGAGATAGACGGTGGCGTCGCCATAGGCGGAGAAGTCGCGGGCGCTCAAGGCCAGCCGCCACGCCAGCAGCGCCAGCACCGCGCCGGTCGCCAGTGTCGCCAACCAGGCCAGCGCCGCCCGCGCACCGTCCGGCAGCTTGCCGGTCAGAAGATCGACCGTGACGTGCTCGCGCCGTGCGGTGACGATCGGCAGGCCGACGAAGACGATGAGCGCCAGCAGCACCTCGGTCAGCTCGAAGGCGCCGGGGAGCGGGGCGTTGAACAGGTAGCGGCCGATGACGTCGACAAAGGTCACCGCCATCATCGCCAGCAGCAGGACGGCTGCCACCAGCTGCAACGCGCGCGTTCCCGCGCCAAGAAGGCCGGCAACGAGCCGGGCGGGGAGGGAGGTCTCCCGCCCGGCCGCCGCGCTGTCGGGGGTCTCCCGGCTCATTTCGCCGCGGCGATCTCGGCCTTGAGCATCCCGATCGCGGCCTTGCCGTCGATGCCGCCGGCCGTGGCCGCCTCGAGGAAGCCGTTCTCGACGCCGGCGAGCTTTTCGGTGATCGCCGCGGTCATCGCCGCGTCGGCCTCTGCCAGGGCGACGCCCTTGTCGGTCATCACCTTGGTGCCGGCCGCGTCCGCCGCGTCCCATGCCTTGCCGGCCATGCGGGCCATCGCCTCGCCGGAGACCCCGTCGATCGCCGCTTTGTCGGCGTCGGAGAGCTTGTCCCAGCTGGCCTGGTTCATGACGACGAAGAAGGAGGTGTTGTAGAGCCCGCCGGGCACGGAGACGCCGTTGCGGATCACCTCGTCGATGCGGAAGAAGGGCACGGATTCAGCCGGGAACAGGATGCCGTCGGCGACGCCGTTGGAGAGGATCTCGTAGACCTGCGGCGACGGCGCCTGGACGCCGACCATGCCGAGGCGCGAGGCGATCTCGGCGACGATGCCACCGCCGATGCGCATCTTCAGACCCGAAAGGTCGTCGACCGAGGCGACCTTCTTGTCCGTCGTGTAGATCATGCCGGGGCCGTGGGTGAAGACGGTCAGGAGCTTGACGCCGTCATGCTCGTTGGCCTTGGAGAGCATCGCGTCCTGTACCTTCCAGTAGGCGACGGACAAGGCTTCCGCGCTGTCCGACAGGAACGGCCCCTCGACCAGCGGCGTCAGCTTGAAGCGGCCGGGCGTGTAGCCGTGCACGCCATAGCCGACATCGGCTGCGCCGGAGCGGACGAGGTCGAACTGTGCCGGCGGCTTGCCGATCGGCGAGGCCATGATCTCGACCTTGACGCGGCCGTCGGTCGCGGTCGCCACCTGCTCGCCCCAGGGCACGAGGATGTCCTTGACGATCGGATGGGAGGGCGGCAGCCAGTTGGAGACCCGAAGCGTGGTCTCTGCGGATGCGGCGCCGGCAAGTCCCAGCGCCGCGACGGCGGTCAGCATCCCGATGAATTTGCGCATGCTAGTCCCCTCTGTCTTCTGGTTCGGTTCGGTCAGGCTCGTTGTTTTTCACTATCCTTGCCGAGGGCATCCTCAGCCATTTTCCTGACCTTATCCAGTTGGATCTTGCCGAGCGCGTTGCGCGGCAAGGCCTCCACGAATACGACGGATTTCGGGTGCTTGTAGCGCGCCAGATGTCCGTCGAAGCCTTTCAGCACCGTTTCCGCGCTGATTTTCCCCTGTTCCTGCGGCACCACGACGGCGACCGGGCTCTCGCCCCAGCGCAGATCGGCGACGCCGACGACGGCGGCCTCCTTCAGTCCCTCGATCTCGCCCAGCACCCGCTCCAGCTCGGCCGGATAGATGTTCTCGCCGCCGGAAATGATGACGTTCTTCAGCCGGTCCTTGAACCAGAAGACGCCGCCCTTGTCGGCGAGCGCCAGGTCGCCGGTGCGGAACCAGCCGTCCTGGAAACTGCCGGCATCGGCCTCGGGCCTGTTCCAGTAGCCTGCCGTGATGTTGCCGCCCTTCAGCTCGATCTCGCCGATCTCGCCCGGCTCCGCCCGGCGCCCCTCGACCATGATGCGGGCGCGCGTGTGCAGGCCGGCACGGCCGATCGCGCCGAATTCCTCCTCGCTGTCGCCGCGCCGCTGGTAGATGGCGACAGGTCCTGTCTCGGTCGCGCCATAGACCTGCAGCACCGGCACGCCGCGGCGGATGAAGGCGCGCATCAGCATGTGCGGCACGTCGGAGGACCCGGTCGCCACGGCGCGCAGCGACGACAGATCGGTTCTCTCCCAGTCGGGGTGGGCGATCATCGCCGACAGGGTGGCGGGCACCAGCACGGTGAGGTCGGGCCGCTCGTCGCGGATGGCGGCAAGCGTTGCCGCGGGCGTGAAGCGGTCATGCAGGATGACGCGGGCGCCGGCATAGAGCGCCGGCGTCGTCTGGATGTTGAGCCCGCCGACATGGAACATCGGCAGCACCGTCAGGATCGTGTCGGTGGCGGCGATCTCCTGCATGTGCACCGCGTTGAGCGCGTTGGTCTCGAGCGCCTTTTGCGTCAGCACCGCGCCTTTCGGCCGGCCCGTCGTTCCGGAGGTGTAGACGATCAGCAGCGGGTCGGCGACGGAACCGCCGCCGGCGGCACCGGCCGCGACCGGAAGCCTGTCGGCGGTGCTTGTGGCCAGCCCGCCGGTCGCGGGATCGGCGAGATGGGCGGGCGGCATTGCCTCGATCGCGCCCATTGCCGACAACGTGGCGGCGAAGGCCGGTTGGTGGATGATCAGCGACGCGCCGCTGTCGGCGACCGCATGGGCGAGTTCCGGCGGGGCAAGGCGCCAGTTGAGCGGCACCAGAACCGCGCCGATCCGGGCGGCGGCGAAGAGCAGCAGCAGCTGGTCCGGCGCATTCAGGCCCAGATACGCGATCCGCTCGCCATGGCCGATGCCGCGCGTGTGCCTCAGCCAGGCGGCGACCCGGCCGATCGCGCCGGCCATGTCGCCATAGGTCAGTGTCGCGCCTTCGAAGACCAGCGCCGGCCTGTTCGGCGTGAAGCGCGCATGCGCCTCGATCCAGTGGTCGATCGACGTCACTCGTCCGTCTCTCCGGGCAGGTAGAGGCTCTCCCGGCCGATCCTGTCGAGGCAGATCTCGGCTGTCCAGGGCAACATCAGCGCGCCGCAGCGGCTGTCGCGGAAAAGGCGCTCCAGCGGCAGCGATTTCAGCATCGACTGGCCGCCGCAGGTGCGGATGGCAAGCTGGCAGATCTCGTTGGCGTTTTCCATCACCGTGTAGTGCGCCGCCCAGGCGCGCAGCATCTGCTCGCGCGTCGGGTCGGGGCCGGCCTCGGTGATTGCCTGGAACCACAGCGCCTTGGTCTGTTCCAGCATCAGGTGCATCTGGGCGACACCCATCTGCTTGGTCGGGAACATGCGGCGCTTGACCGGCGGCAGGCCGGGCCATTCGCCGCGCAGGTACTTGACCGTGAAATCGAAGGCGGCCTGGGCGATGCCCATATAGGTCGGCGACAGGGTCATGAACATGTGCGGCCAGCGGCTTGCGGCCTGGTAGTAGACGCCGCGCGGCATCAGTTCCTCGTCGTCGGGAACGAAGACATCCTTGAACAGCAGCGTGCGCGAGACCGTGCCGCGCATGCCGAGCGGGTCCCAGGGTCCGACGACCTCGACGCCCTCGGCCGTTGCCGGCACGGCGATATACATCGTGTCGCGGCGCGAGGGCCGCTCCCCCTCCTTCATCTCGCCGCACAGGATGCCGTAATAATCGGCATGGCCGGACAGCGAGGCGAAGATCTTCTTGCCGTTGATCAGCCAGCCGCCGTCGACCTTGCGCGCCGCGGTCGAGAACGGCGCCGCGCCGGCCGCCGCCGCGCCGCCTTCCGAGAAGGGCTGCGAGTAGATGGCGCCGTCCTTGAGGATGCGCTGATAATGCTTCGAGCGGCGTTCCAGGTGGGTTTTCCGGTCGCCCTCGCTCATGTCGAGATCGTCGGTCAGCGCGCCGGTCCACAGGCAGGAGCACACATGCATGTTCCAGGTCAACGCGGTGGCGCCGCAATAGCGACCGATCTCGGCCGCCGTCATCATGTAGGCGCGGAACGGCGCGCCGTGGCCGCCATCCTCCTTCGGCACGCAGATGCCGAGCAGGCCGGTCTCGTGCATGTCGCGGTAATTCTGCGTGGGGAACGCCGCGTCCCGGTCGACGGCTTCAGCGCGCGGCGCGAAACGCGACTTCGCCACCTGGCGGGCCAGTGCGGTCAGCTCGGCTTCCTGTCCGGTCAGGCGAAAGGCGGCCGGATCGAAGATCGGACGGTCGGCATCGAGCCCGTCGAGGTCGGGCGTGTCCAGTGCGGCGATGGTCATCGGTCGGCTCCCCTTTCGGACGCGTTCGCGTCTCCGGTTTCCTGAAGAAAGGCCCTGATTTCGGCCGTGTAGGCGTCGGCGCATTCGAGCGGCGCCAGATGGCCGATGCCGGCCAGCTCGATGATGCGCGCCCCGGCGATCTTCTCCGCCATCCGCCGCATGGTGGGAGCGGGCGCGTTGCGGTCCTCCTCGCCGGCGACCAGCAGCGTCGGTACCGCGATTTGGCCAAGCGTCTCGCGGGCGTCGAATGTGGCAAGGCAGCGGATCGCCTCGCGATAGGTTGCCTCGGGCACCTCGCTCATCGCGGCGATGGCGGCGGGAACGGCGTTCGGGGAGGCGGCCGAGCCGACCAGGTCGGGGACGAATTCGCGGGCAAGTTCGGGCACGGTGCGGCCGGCATCGAGCGGGGCCAGACGCTCGGCGACGAAGCGCTTCTGGAATTCGCCGTCGCGGCTGCCGAAGGCGGCGGTTGTGGCGGACAGAACCAGGGTGCGCACGCGCTCCGGATGGCGGGCGACGAAGTCCTGCGCCAGCATGCCGCCGATGGAATGGCCGAGAAGATCGACCTTTTCCAGCCCGAGTCCGTCGAGAAAGGCAAGGAGCGCCACTGAGAGACCCGGGAAGGTCATCGGCGCGAGAAGCTCCGTTCCGCCATAGCCCGGCAGGTTCCAGCCGATGGCATCGTGCTCCCGTCCGAGCGCGTCGACCTGCGGCGCGAACATTTCCGCGCCGGCGCCGATGCCGTGCAGCAGGACGATGGCGCGAGGACCGCCGGTCTTGCGGACATGGCCGGGCCGGCTCATCGCAGCGCCTCGATCAGCTCGCCGTCGACCACCACGGGCTCGCCGTCGAGCGCGATGGTGCAGCCGCGTACGGGTATGTCGAAATGGCCCTTGGTGAAGCGGCCGGCGAATTCGTTGGCGCCGGTGGAGAACAGGAAATTGCCGGAATAGGCGCGCACTTCCGTGCCGTTGGTGTCGCGCTGGTCGTACATGGTCAGCGCCTCGTAGCGCGCGGCCTGGTTCATGCCGAAGCCGACATGGGCGACCGCATAGGCTTCGCGCTCGCCCCAGGCGGCAAGGTAGCGCCGGGTCAGTTCGGCGTCGGTTCCCTCGCCCTCGATCTCCGTCACGTAGTCGTCGACGATGGTGAGGCGCACGGGGCGTTCGAGATAGCGCTTGAAGGTCAGGTTGATGTCACCGGCATCGAGCACCAGCGTGCCGTTGACGCTGTGGGCGGCGGGGAAGGAGACGACGAGACCGGCGGGCCAGTGGGCGACAGAGCCGGGCCGGTCGCACCAGCCCCAGACGCCGACGGTGGAGGCGCCGGCCATCGCGACCGTCAGGTCGGTGCCGGCGGCGGAAGTCACCGTCATCTCGCCGGCGGCGCGGATCCGTGCGACCGCGTCCCGCACCCGGGTCTTGTCGCGCTCGGCCGGCAGCAGCCGCTCCAGCGCATCCGGGTGCTCGTTGGAAATCATCAGCATGCGCGCGCCATTGCCGATGACGCGCGGCAGCTCGGGGGCGTGCAGCAGGCCCTCGACCGTCAGGTCGACGACGAGGCCGCTCGCCGCCAGCGCGGCGATTGCCGCGTCCTGGCCGGTCAGCGCGGCACTGGCCCCGGTGGAGCGCACCGGCACCGGCGTGTCCTGGCGGGGTGTCGGCACCACCACGTGGAAGGCCCTGGCGCCAAGGCGCAGCAGGGCAAGCTCGGCGATATGGACGTTGAGCGGGCGGGACTGGGTTTCGGAGAGGATCGCGACGGTTTCGCCCGGCGCCACCTTGCACATGGAAAAGACCGCCGCGAAGGCGTCGATCCATTTCCCCTCGATCCTGTCGGCGAGCATGCGATCCCTCCTGATCCCGTGTCGGCCTGGACCCTTCCGGGTCCGTCCTGTTGCCTGCCGGATCGTGCCCGGCAAGCGAATGTTGCGCGCCGAGCTGATTTTTCGCAGCAAGCGAAAAGAACTTGGAGGAGCGTAGCAATTTCGTTATTATATGAAAAGGAATATTTTTAGGCATGAACTTGATTGCCGGCATCCGGCCGGAGCCCTAACGCGAGGACGAGCCATGATGAGCGATCACCGCAGCTTCAGGAACGCGCTGGGGCGTTTCGTCACCGGCGTCACCATTGTCACCACGCTGGACGAGGCGGGGCGGCCGGTCGGGCTCACCGCCAATTCCTTCAATTCGGTCTCGCTCGATCCGCCGATGGTGTTGTGGAGCCTTGCGCTGCGCTCGCAGAACCGGCCGGTCTTCGAGACGGCACGGCACTATGCGGTCAACATCCTCGCCTCCGACCAGCATGCGCTGTCCGATCGCTTCGCCCGGCCCGTCGCCGACCGTTTCGCCGGCGTCTCCTGGCGGGCCGGCCACTGCGGCGTGCCGGTTCTCGACGGCGTCACCGCCGTCTTCGAATGCGTCAACGCCACAAGGATGGAAGGGGGCGACCATCTCGTCTTCCTTGGCCGGGTCGAGGCCTTCGACCATTTTGACAAGGAGCCGCTGATCTATCATTCGGGCCGCTACGCGACGCCGGACTACCTGCCCGTGCCGCGATGAGCGGGACGCCGGGAAAGGGGACGCCTGCGGATGCGGGCGCTGCGGGCGAGACACGGTTCGTCGACACCTATCTGCTCTATCTGCTCGCCCGCGCCTCGAGCGTTGCCAGCGCCGAGTTCCACGAGGAGGTCCGCGCCCGCGGCGTTCCCGTCACGGTCTGGCGTATCCTCGCCTCGCTGAAGGGGACACGCGGTCTGACCGTCGGCGATCTGGCCAGGAGTTGCCTTGCCAACCAGCCGGCGATCTCCAAGATGGTCGACAAGCTGGTCATGCGGGGATTGCTGTCGCGCCAGACCGATGGCGACGACCGTCGCCGGGTCTGGGTGCGGTTGACCAGGGCCGGCGAGGGGGAGGTGGACGATCTCATCGACGCCGCCGAGCGGCATCAGGCGCGACTGCTGGACGCGATCGGTCCGGGCGAGGCCGAGGTGCTGAAACGGGCGCTGACGCTCTTGATCGAGCGGGCCGCGCCCGACCCTTGAAACGCGACAAGCATGCGGCAATTTCGATCGAAAATCGGACAATATCGCGCAAATTCTGCGCAAGACTTGTCGCAATTGAGTGACGGCCAGGCGGTCCGGAAACACAGCCGGCATGCGCCTAGCTCGCGTGCCTGTTGCATCTCGTCCCCGCAGCGGGTTCAATTGGCCCGCAGGCCCAGTGGGGGCGGTCGCAGCGGATCTCCATGTATCTCGACGTCCAACACCAGCGCACCTTCTACGACCTGCCTCTCGGCCGCATGCTGCGGGTGCTGGTCGGCGCGCGAATCCGCGCCCGCTGGCCGGAACTGGCCGGGCGCAGGCTGCTCGGCGTCGGTTATGCCGCGCCCTACATGCGTCCCTATCTGGAAGAGGTCGAGCGCTGCGTCGCGGCGATGCCGGCGGCGCAGGGCGTCGTCGCCTGGCCGCGCGGGGGCCGCAATTCGGCGACGCTGGTCGAGGAAACCGACCTGCCGTTCCCCGACCACGTCTTCGACAACGCGCTGATCGTCCACTGCCTTGACCATTGCGGCGATGCGGAGGCGCTTTTGCGCGAGATCTGGCGGGTGCTTGTCCCCGGCGGGCGGATGATCGTGGTGGTGGCGAACCGGCGCGGATTGTGGGCGCGCTCGGAACTGTCCCCCTTCGGCTATGGCCGGCCGTTCTCGCGCGGCCAGATCGAGGGGCTGCTCAGGGCCTGCCAGTTCCGGCTGACGGCGAGCGACGAGGCGCTGTGCCTGCCGCCGACCCGCTCGCGGTTGCTGCTGCGCGGCGCGCCGGCCTGGGAGCGGATCGGTCGCCAGGCGTGGCCGGCCTTTGCCGGGCTTCTGGTCATCGAGGCGGAAAAGCAGGTGTTTCGCGGCGTGCCGGCGGGCGAGAAGCGGCTGATCAAGGCGCTGCGACCGATGTTCGTGCCCGAGGGCGCGGCCCCCGGACTGAACAGAAGCGAACTGAACGGAAGCGAACTGAGCAGGGAAACCCGGACCGGGAGGGGCTGAACCGGCGGGCCGGTCCGGGTCCCGGAACCCCTGTCCTCAGGAGCGTTTCAGCAGGAACAGTGCCTGTTCGCCGATCAGGTTCCACACCCACCATGGCGCGGTGAAGCCGACCGGCTCGCCGCGCGCGTTCAGCGCCATCGAGCGGACCATGCGGGCATCGACCTCGCCGCACATCGAGACGAAGTCGCGGATCGTGCAGAAATGGATGTTCGGCGTGTCGTACCAGGAGTAGGGCAGGTAGTCGGTGACCGGCATGCTGCCCTTGAACATCAGCTGCAAGCGGTTGCGCCAGAAGCCGAAATTCGGGAACGAGACGATCACGTTGGAGCCGATGCGCAGCAGCTCCTGCAAGACCTGGCGCGGGGCATAGGTTGCCTGCAGCGTCTGGCTGAGAATGACGAAATCGAAGGCGTCGTCCGGATAGTCGGAAAGATCGCGGTCGGCATCGCCCTGGACCACGGACAGGCCCCTTGCCACGCAGGCATTGACGCCGGCCTGGGACAGTTCGATGCCGCGCCCGTCCACCTGCTTCTCGCGCACCAGAAGATCCAGCAGTTCGCCGTCGCCGCAGCCGATGTCGAGGACGCGGGCGCGGGGCGTGACGAGATCGGCGACAAGGCGGTGATCGCCGCGCACGGTTCCCGAAGGAGCGGGTTGCAGGTTCATGCAAGGCCTCCCGCCGGCGGCGGGGCGATGCCGCGCGCATGCGCCGCGCCGGTCAGGAAGCCGGTCACGGTGCGGAACATTTCCGGCTCGTCGAGCAGGAAGGCGTCATGGCCGCGATCGCTCTCCACCTCGACGAAGGAGACGTTGGCGGCGGCCGCGTTCAGCGCGCGCACAACCGCCTTGCTCTCGGCCGTGGGGAACAGCCAGTCGGAGGTGAAGGACATCACGCAGAACCGGGTCGGCGAATGCAGGAAGGCCCGGGCGAGCGATCCGCCATAGTCGGCGCCGAGGTCGAAATAGTCCATCGCCCGCGTGACATAGAGATAGGAGTTGGGATCGAAGCGGTCGACGAAGGTCATGCCCTGGTGGCGCAGATAGCTCTCGATCTGGAAATCCGCGTCGAAACCGAAGGTTATGGCGTCGCGGTCCTGCAGGTTGCGCCCGAACTTGCGGTGCAGCGCCGGGTCCGACAGATAGGTGATATGGGCGGCCATGCGCGCCACCGCGAGCCCCTTGGAGGGGCGCACGCCGCGCTCGAAATAGCGCCCGCCGCACCAGTTCGGATCGGCCATCACCGCCTGGCGGCCGACCTCGTGGAAGGCGATGTTCTGCGAGGAATGGCGCGCGGCGGCGGCAATCGGCAGGGCCGAGAACACCCGCTCGGGATAGCTCACCGCCCATTGCAGCACCTGCATGCCGCCCATCGAGCCGCCGACGACGGCGAACAGCGTCTCGATGCCGAGATGGTCGAGGAGCACCGCCTGGGCGCGGACCATGTCGCGGATGGTGACCAGCGGCAGGTCGAGGCCCCAGCGACGGCCGCTCTCGGGGTTGGTCGAGGCCGGTCCGGTGGTGCCGAGACAGCCGCCGAGCACATTGGCGCAGATGACGAAATAGCGATCCGTGTCGACCGGCCTGCCGGGGCCGACCAGCATCGACCACCAGCCGGGCTTGCCGGTCAGCGGATTGGGGGAGGCGACATACTGGTCGCCGGTCAGCGCGTGGCACACAAGCACGGCGTTGCTGCGCTCGGCATTGAGCGTGCCATAGGTCTCGTAGGCGATCTGCCAGGGATCGAGCAGGGTGCCGCAATCGAGTTGCAGGGCCTTGTCGCCACCGAACCGCTCGACCTTGCTGGACGGGGTGTCGGCCTCGTTGGCCGGCGCGGAAAGCGGCTCGCTCGTGCCCGCGGCCGGGTCGACGGTCGTCTCGTTCGTCATGATGCGCCGGGTATCCTCCTGGCCGCGCGGTCCCGTCCCGCCATCGCCCGCGATCGCCGGCCGAGGGCCGGTGTCGGGCTTCGGAGCCAACGAGAGGTAGGAGCCCGTCCGGGCGCCGTCAATGTTTTCTTTTGCCTTCCCATTCCGCTCTGCCTATGAGTAGGCGCGGGTGCGCGACGCGTCTATTGTCCGGGTTTCCGGGCTGCAGCCCGCGCTTGCCGGCCCAGTGGACAATACGTCTTTTCCGGGAATTCGGAGAAGAACATGCAACCAGAGAGTTCATCCATGCTCCAGCCTGCCGAGAGCCGTCCCCTTCCTCGTCCCGGCGTCCTCGACATTGCCCCCTATGTGCCCGGTCGCACCAAGTCGACCGGCGGCGG
Organism: Stappia sp.; assembly: GCF_965276915.1. GTDB lineage: Bacteria > Pseudomonadota > Alphaproteobacteria > Rhizobiales > Stappiaceae > Stappia. The sequence continues at coordinate 514,449 of NZ_OZ255709.1, read as the reverse complement.
CAAGCTGCACAAGCTGTCTTCCAACGAGACGCCGCTGGGGGCGAGCCCCCGCGCGATCGAGGCTTACGGCGCGTGCAGCGGGCATCTGGAGCTTTATCCCGACGGCGGCTCGACGGCCCTGCGCGAGGCGATCGCCGACGTCTACGGCCTCAACGCCGAGCGGATGATCTGCGGCAACGGCTCGGACGAGATCCTGGAGCTTGTGGCGCGGGCCTATATCGGGCCGGGCGACGAGGGGCTGTTCACCGAGCACGGTTTCCTCGTCTACAAGATCGCGGTGCTGGCCGCCGGCGGCACGCCGGTGATCGCACCCGAGCGTGACCTGACCACCGATGTCGATGCGCTGCTGGAGCGCGTCACGCCGCGCACCAAGGTGGTCTTCCTCGCCAATCCGAACAATCCGACCGGCACCTACATCTCCTTTGACGAGATCCGCCGGCTGCATGCGGGTCTGCCGCCGCATGTGCTGCTGGTGCTGGACGCGGCCTATGCCGAATACGTGCGGCGCAACGATTACGAGGCGGGGGTGGAACTGGCCGCGACGGCCGAGAACGTGCTGATGACGCGCACCTTCTCCAAGATCTACGGGCTTGCCGCGCTGCGCATCGGCTGGGGCTACGGGCCGGCGCATGTCATCGACGCGCTGAACCGGATCCGCGGGCCGTTCAACGTCTCGGCCGCGGCCCAGGCCGCGGGCATTGCCGCCGTGCGCGACCGCGCCTTCCTGGAAACGGCGGTGGCGCATAACGAGACCTGGCTGCCCTGGGTGACGCGCGAACTCGAGGCGCTGGGCCTGAGCGTGACGCCGAGCGTGGGCAATTTCGTGCTGGTGCATTTCCCGCAAGTGCCGGGCAAGTCGGCCGCCGATGCCGACCTCTATCTGAGCGATCGGGGATGCGTGCTGCGCGCGGTGAACGCCTACGGGCTGCCGGACGCCCTGCGCATGTCGATCGGCTCGGAAGAAGCCAATCGCGAGGTCGTTGCCGTGCTGAAGGAATTCCTCGCGGCCTGATTGCCAGACCTGACGGGCGGCCTCGTGTTGCGCCGCCCGCAACAGCAAGCCTGTTTCATGCCCGAACCGAAGTTTCGTCGTCTCGCCCTGATCGGCATCGGCCTGATCGGCTCCTCCCTCGCCCATGTGGCGCGGCGCAACGGGCTTGTCGGGGAAATCGCCATTTCCTCCCGCTCGGCGCAGACCCTGCGGCGGGCGGAGGAGCTTGGCCTCGGCGACAGCTATCACCTCGATGCAGCCGATGCGGCGAGCGGCGCCGACCTCGTCATTCTCTGCGTTCCGGTGGGAGCCAGCGAGGCGGTGGCGAAATGGATCGCGCCGGTGCTGGCGCCGGGCGCCATCGTCACCGATGTCGGGTCGACCAAGGCCTCGGTCGTGCGCCAGATGGCGCCCCACCTGCCCGCCCACGCGCATTTCATTCCCGGACACCCGATCGCGGGCACGGAGGAATCCGGTCCCGATGCGGGCTTCGCCGAGCTGTTCCAGAACCGCTGGTGCATCCTGACGCCGCAGCCGGACACCGATCCGCAGGCGCTTGACCGGCTGACCGCCTTCTGGACCGCCTGCGGGTCGATGGTCGACACGATGGATGCCGAGCATCACGACCTGGTGCTGGCCATCGTCTCGCACCTGCCGCATATCATCGCCTACAACATCGTCGGCACGGCCGACGACCTGGAGACGGTGACCAAGTCCGAGGTGATCAAGTATTCCGCCTCGGGTTTCCGCGACTTCACCCGGCTTGCGGCCTCCGACCCGACCATGTGGCGGGACGTGTGCCTGCACAACAAGGACGCGATCCTGGAGATGCTGGCCCGGTTTTCCGAGGACCTTGCCGCCCTGCAGCGGGCGGTGCGCTGGGGCGACGGCGAGGCGCTGTTCGAGCTCTTCACCCGCACGCGCGGCATTCGCCGCTCGATCGTCGAGGCGGGGCAGGACACCGACAGCCCGAATTTCGGCCGCGACGCGGCCAAGTCGGGCGCGGACTGAACAGGCGGCGCCCCTTCAGATCTCGCGGATTTCGTCCTGCCCGGGACAGGTGGCCAGCGCCTGGCTTGCCGTGCGCCCGTCGCCGAGCGGTGCGTCCGGCCAGATCTCGGCAAGCGGCACAAGCACGAAGGCGCGCTCGCCCATGCGCGGGTGGGGGATCGTCAGTCCCTCCTCCTCGACGGTCTCCTTGCCATAGACGAGCACGTCGATATCGATGATGCGCGGTCCCCAGCGAATGTCGCGGACGCGGCCGAGCTCGCGTTCCACCACAAGGCAGCGGTCGAGCAAGGCACGGGGCGAAAGCCGTGTCTCGATGACCACGCAGGCATTGCGGTAGTCGTCCTGCGGCACCGGCCCCCAGGGCGGGGTGCGGTAGTCGGACGAGCGGGCGACGACGACGAGGCCGGGCGTCGCCGCGAGCGCGGCCAGCGCGGCGTCGAGATGGGCACGGGTGTCGCCGATGTTCGAGCCGAGGCCGAGGGCAGCGCGCACGAGATCTCCGTTCCCGGTTTCGGTCATCCGACATGCTCGCGCAAGGTGGCATGGGCGATGCGCGCGGCATCGACATGCGGCTGGACATTGTGCACGCGGACCATGGCGGCTCCCTTTACAAATGCGATCGTGTGCAAGGCGAGCGAGCCATACAGCCGGTCGTCCGTGTCGACGTCGAGAACGGCGCCGATCAGCCGCTTGCGCGAGGCGCCGACGAGCAGCGGCAGGCCGTGGCGGGCGAAATGGTCGAGCCGGTTGACGACCATGTAGTTCTGGTCGAGCGTCTTGCCGAAGCCGATGCCCGGGTCGAGCATCTGCCGTTCGGGCGGAATGCCGGCGCGTGCGGCGAGTTCCATCGAGCGTTCGAAGGAGCGGTCGATGTCGGCGAGAATGTCGAGATCCGGATCGGCGCCCTTGCGGTTGTGCATCATGATCACCGCGGCGCCGGCCGCGGCCACCGTGTCGGCCATGGCCGGGTCCTTCTGCAGGCCCCAGACGTCATTGACGATGACGGCGCCGGCCGCGCAGGCCCGCGCGGCGATCTCCGCCTTGTAGGTGTCGATGGAAACAGGGGCGCCAAGGGCGACGAGTTCGCCGATTGCCGGCTCGAGCCGTCGCCATTCCTCGTCGAGCTCCACGGGGACCGCGTCGGGGCGGGTGCTTTCGGCGCCGACGTCGATGACGTCGACGCCATGGGCGATCATCTTGCGGGCGCTGGCGAGCGCGTCCTCGCGGGCCATGAAGCGGCCGCCGTCCGAAAAGGAGTCCGGGGTGACGTTGAGAATGCCCATCACGCGCGGCCGGTCGAGCGGCAGGCCGCCGCCATGCCAGGCAAGATGCGCCGGAGTGCCGGCCGGGCGCGCGCCCGGTTCTCCTTCGGGCCTGTGCGGCCCGGCATCGTTCGTGCTGGATGAAGTCATGCGCTTGCCCCGGCGCTGGAATCCGGCTCCCGTGCTCGATCGGCCCGGGTTGCCCGTATGCCGGGTCTTGCGACGTTCCCGCCGCCGCGTCAAGGCAGAAAGACGACCTTGCGCCGGTCTCAGGCGACGCCGGGGGCCGCCGCCCGGCGGGCGTTGACCCGACCGAGCCAGAGATAGGCGCCGACGCCGGAAAACAGCATCGCCGGCGGAACCAGGACGATGCCGGTGAGCGGATCGCCGATTGCCGCGATCACGAGGCTGCCGAGCAGGCCGGCCCCGAACTGCAGGAAGCCCATCAGCGCGGACGCCGCACCGGCCATCCGGGGGAAGCCCTGAAGCGCGGCGGTCGAGACGGCCGGCAGCGACATGGCAAGGCTGAAGGCGAAGACGCCGACGGGCAGCATGGTGCCGAGGAAGCTCGGCGGGAGCAGGGAGAGCGCGCACAGCATGGCAAGGCCGGCAACGACCATGCCGCCCATGCCGAAGGGGAGCAGGCGCTCGGCGTCCATGCGGCGCATCATCCGCCCGGTGACGATGGTGCCGGAGATGAAGGAGCCGGACTGGATCATCATGCCGAAGCCGAACTGGGTCGCCGTCAGGCCGACCCGGTCGATGAGCACGAAGGGCAGGACGGAGGCGAGCGTATAGATCGTGCCGATGCTCAGGCCCACAAGCAGGCTCGACTGCATGTAGAGCGGACTGGCGAGCAGGGTCGCGTAGTTCCTCAGCAGCGTGCGGGGGCGGAGGTTGGCGCGGTCGATATAGGCGTTCGTCTCCTTCAGGCCGAAGATGGTGGCGGCCGACAGGACAAGTCCGTAGACCAGCATCGCCCAGAAGATTTCGCGCCAGCCGAACAGCTCCAGCGTCACGCCGCCGATGGTGGGGGCGATGGCCGGGCCGATGGCCAGCATCATGGCGATGGTGTTCATGATCCGCGCCGAGGTCTGGCCGGTGAACTGGTCGCGGACGATGGCGCGCGACACGGCGACGCCGACGGAGGCGCCGATGCCCTGGAGGGTGCGCGCGACCAGCATCCACTCGATGGTGGGGGCATAGGTGGCGACGATGGTAGAGGCCAGATAGAGCACCAGGAAGGCGATCGTCACCGGCCGTCGGCCGAACGCGTCGGTGAGCGGGCCGCAGACAAGCTGGGTCAGCGCGAAACCGGCGAAATAGGCGGTCAGTGTCAGCTTCACCATCGATTGCGAGGTGCCGAACACATCCGCCAGGACCGGCATGGCGGGGGTGTAGAGCGCCATGGTGATCGGCCCGATGGCAACGAGTGCGGCGCCAAGGGCGGCGGTGCGCAATTCGGTCATCGGATTGGACGCCGCGGCCGGCGTGCCTCCGGCGGCGAGCGTCATGGCGGGTGCGGAGGCGGGCGAGGAGCTCATGTCGGGGGCGGCGCTCGTTGCGGAGTGCGCCTGAAGCGCGGATGGCTGTGCGGGGGTTGCGGTGCCGGCGGTCGTGTCGGTCATTGTTCGGCCTCCGCCAGGGCGCCCAGATTTGCGCGCATGCGCTCCAGAAGACTGTAGGCGGCCTCCATCTCCGCCCGGCTCATCCCCTGCAGGGCGGCGCGACGGATGGCGATGGCCTCGTCGTGGATGCGTTCGAGAACGGGCTCGGCGGTCGGCGACAGCGCCACCAGCTTGGCCCGCCGGTCGCTCGGGTCCGGCCGGCGCTCGACCAGGCCGGCGGTCTCGAGGCGGTCGAGAAACCCGCAGAGCGTCATGGGTTCGACGCCGAGACGTTCGGCGAGCGCCCCCTGGCGCTGGTCGGGATAGTGCTCGATGAAGGCGAGCGTGCGGGCCTCGGCCGCGGTCAGTCCGGTGTCGGCGGCGGTCAGCGCGCGCTCGAAGCGGCGGCGCAGCAGGCGCGCGATATCGCCGACCAGAAAGCCGAGCGGCCGCGTGGGGAGATCGGTATCCATAAGTCTTCCATATAATATGGTTTCCTTAGTAAATGCGCGCGCCCCGTCCGCATGTCAAGGCTGACCTGCGTTTGCTGCGTTGCAAGAATCGGGTCCGGGGTTTATAGAGGGCGCGAAAATGCGCGGGTCCGAGGGGCCCGCGTTCTCATTTCCGGAGCACTTACACATGGACCTGCGTAATATCGCCATTATTGCCCACGTCGATCATGGCAAGACGACGCTGATCGACGTGCTCCTGAAGCAGTCAGGCTCCTTCCGCGACAACCAGCGCACGGAAGAGCGGATGATGGATTCCAACGACCTGGAGCGCGAGCGCGGCATCACCATTCTCGCCAAGGTCACCTCGCTGAACCACGGCGACACGCGGATCAACATCGTCGACACGCCCGGCCACGCCGATTTCGGCGGCGAGGTGGAGCGTATCCTGCACATGGTCGACGGCGTCGTGCTGCTGGTCGACGCGGCCGAAGGGCCGATGCCGCAGACCAAGTTCGTGCTCGGCAAGGCGCTGAAGCTCGGCCTGCGCCCGATCGTGGCGATCAACAAGATCGACAAGCCCGACCAGCGCGCCGAGGAAGTGCTCGACGAGGTGTTCGACCTGTTCGCGGCGCTCGATGCCAACGAGGAGCAGCTCGACTTCCCGGTTCTCTACGGTTCGGCGAAGCAGGGCTGGATGGCGTCCGACCCGTCGGGTCCGCAGGATTCCATGGACCCGCTGTTCGATCTGGTGCGCGCCCATGTGCGCCCGCCCGAGGCCGAGCCGGGCGCGTTCCGCATGCTGGCGACGACCGTGCAGGCCAATCCGTTCCTCGGCCGCATTCTCACAGGGCGCATCGTTTCGGGCGAAGCGGTGCCGAACATGGCGGTCAAGGCCCTGTCGCGCGACGGCAAGGTGGTCGAGACCGGCCGCATCTCCAAGGTGCTCGCCTTCCGCGGGCTCGAGCGCCAGCCGATCGACAAGGCCGTGGCGGGCGACATCATCTCCGTCGCCGGCCTCTCCGAGGCGACCGTTTCCGACACGATCTGCGCGCCCGAAGTGCCCGACGCCCTGCCGGCCCAGCCGATCGATCCGCCGACCCTGTCGATGACATTCCGCGTCAATGACGGGCCGCTCGCCGGCACGGAAGGCGACAAGGTGCAGTCGCGCGTCATCCGCAAGCGGCTGATGGACGAGGCCGAGGGCAACGTCGCGCTGAAGATCGAGGACAGCGCCGAGGCGGATGCCTTCGTCGTGGCGGGCCGCGGCGAGCTGCAGCTCGCCATCCTGATCGAGAACATGCGCCGCGAGGGTTTCGAGATCTGCGTCGGGCGTCCGCGCGTCGTCTTCCAGACGGGCGAGAACGGCGAGCGGCTGGAGCCGATCGAGGAAGTGATCATCGACGTCGACGAGGAGCATTCCGGCATCGTCGTGCAGAAGCTCTCCGAGCGGAAGGCCGACCTTCTGGAGATGCGCCCGTCGGGCGCCGGCCGCACCCGGCTCGTCTTCCACGCGCCGACGCGCGGGCTCATCGGCTACCAGTCGGAGCTTCTGTCGGACACGCGCGGCACGGCGATCTTCAACCGCCTGTTCCACGCCTATGCGCCCTACAAGGGCGAGATCCCCGGCCGTCACACGGGCGTGCTGATCTCCAATGGCGACGGCGAGGCGGCCGCCTACGCGCTGTTCAACCTGGAAGACCGGGGCCCGATGCTGATCGATCCGGGCGTCAAGGTCTATCGCGGCATGCTGATCGGCGAGCACATGCGCGGCAACGACCTCGAGGTCAACGTCTTGAAAGGCAAGCAGCTCACCAACGTGCGCGCGTCCGGCAAGGACGAGGCGGTGCGCCTGACGACGCCGATCCGGCTGTCGCTGGAGGCCGCGCTGTCCTACATCAATGACGACGAGCTGGTCGAAGTGACGCCGAAGAACATCCGCCTGCGCAAGGCGCTGCTCGATCCGAACGATCGCAAGCGGGCCGAACGCGCCTCGACCAAGCAGAGCGCCTGACGCATTCGGCGCGCTGCCGTATCATCGCTTTCGGACGGGCGGGGGAAACCCCGCCCGTTTCGCGTTTCAGGCGCCGGCCCGGGTGTCGTCGATGCGGGCGAGCAGCAGCAGGCCGGCGCTGAAGAAGACGAGGATCACCGCCATGCCGGCCGCCTGGCTGGCGGTGGCGGCGGTGACGAGGCCGACGGTGAGCGGCGCGAGGAAGCTCGTCACCTTTCCCGAGAGCGCGAAGAGGCCGAAATACTGGGTCAGCCCGCCGGGCGGCGACAGGTGCACCAGCAATGTGCGCGAGGCCGCCTGCAGGGGGCCGGCGGCGGCGCCGAGAAAGCCGCCGAGAACCAGGAACACCTGTTCGGGCAGGGTCGAGAACAGGCCGGCGCCGGGCACGGGCGCCGCCGTCTTGACGACGAAGAACACCGTGTCGCGGTCGACGGAAACGAGGCCGAGACCGCAAAGGATCAGCACCACGAGGGCGCCGGAGATCACCCGCTTCGAACCGATCCGGTCGTCGAGCCGGCCGCCGATAACGGCACCGAGCGTGCCGGTGACGGTGAGCAGGATGCCGAAACTGCCGATCTCGATGGACGACCAGCCGAGCACGCCGCCGGCATAGATGCCGCCGAAGGCGAAGAGCGCGACCAACCCGTCCTTGTAGACCATGTTGGCGATCAGGAAGGTCATCACCTGCCGGTTGGCCCGCGCCTGGCGAAGGGTGGCGGCAAGGTCGTGCAGGCCCTGCCGCACCGCTCCCGACAGCGGGATGGCCCGGCGCGGCACGTCCGGCACGAACAGGAACAGCGGCAGCACGAAGACGAGATACCAGATCGCCGAGAAGGGTCCCGAGGCCCGGTCGCCGGCGCGGGTCGCGGGATCGAGGCCGAAGAGGGGGTCGAGGCCGAGCAGGGTGAGCCCGGTCGTCGGGCTGGCGGCCATCAGGCCGAGCGCGATGACCAGCGAGACAAGCCCGCCGGCATAGCCGAGTGCCCAGCCGTTGCCCGAGAGCCGGCCGAGGCGGGCGCGTGGCACCAGATCCGGCATCATCGCGTTGGTGAAGACGGTGGCGAATTCGACGCCGAGGGTGGCGAGCGCGAAGGCCGCGAGCGCGATGGCGATGCTCCCGGGTTCTCCCGGCACGGCGAACCACAGGGCAAGCGAACCGACGACCAGCGGCAGCGAGAAACCGGCGATCCACGGCTTGCGCGCCCCCGTCCGGTCGGCGATCGCGCCGAGAACGGGAGCCAGCAGGGCAATGGCGAGGCCGGCGGCGGCCGTCGCATAGCCCCACAATGCCTGACCTTCAGCCGGCGTCGCGGCCAGCGCGGAGGCGAAATAGGGGGCGAAGACGAAGGTCGTCACCAGCGTGAAGAAGGGTTGCGCCGCCCAGTCGAAGAACAGCCAGCTTGCGACCGCGCGGCCCCTGACCGGCGCCGGTTGCCCGGCGCCGTCATCCCGTTCGGCCCGCCTTGCGGCGGCTGCCATGTCGTTCATCGCGCGAGTTCGGCGAGCAGGCCGGCCGCGACGGAGAATTTCGACACGGAGAGGTCACCCTCGATGATCTCGCCGGCGGCGCGTGCCGTGCGGCCGACCCGTGTCTCGTTGGCGGCGAGCCAGGCATCGAAGCCGCCGGCGGCCAGCGCCTGCGCGGTGACATCGCGATGGGCTCCGGCCAGCGTCGCCCGGGCGCGGTCGAGCGCCAGTCCGTCGTAATAGTCGGAGATGCGCAGGCCGCGAGCCTTGGCGTCCATCGCGCCAAGCCGGAAATGGCCGGCGACCTTGAAGAACACGTCCGCCACCTCGGCAAGGTCGCGGTCCGTCTGCTCGGCGATCAGGATGATGTCGGGCAGTTCGGCCTCCACCGGCAGCCGGGCGATGCGCGCGGCCAGCGGTTCGGGCACATCCGCCTCGCAAAGGCGGGTGGCCTCGGCCTCGATCTCCGCCTTGAGCGAGGGCTGGACGAGATTGGGCAGCGCCGGGGCAAGCGCGTCGATGCCGGCGCCGAAGCGCGCGATAACGGCCTCCAGGCCTGTCTCGAAGGTGACGTTGCGCAGGAACCAGACGGTCTGTTCGAGCACAAGGTCCTGAACGGCGCGGTAGAGGGCGAGCTGCAACTGGCCGTCGATGCGTGTGTCGAGCGCGTCGATCTCGCCGTTGAGGGCGGTCAGCCCGTAGGCATCGCGCACGGCGGCGAAGGCCTGCGCGATCTGGGCGGGATCGGCGCCGGTCTGATCGGCGATGCGGGTCAGGAAGGTCGGGCCGCCGCGGTTGATCATCGAGTTGGCGAGCATGGTCGAGATGATCTCGCGCCGCAGCCGGTGTCCCTCGATCTCCCCGGCATAGCCTTCCTGCATCTGCACGGGGAAATAGCGGAACAGCTCCCGGGCCAGATAGGCGTCGTCGGGCACGGTGCTGCCGAGCAACCGGTCGAACAGGGTGATCTTGGCATAGGCAAGCAGCACGCCGATCTCGGCGCGGGTGAGGCCGGTGTCCGCCGCCGCCAGTTCGTCGAGCGCCGCCTCGTCGGGCAGTTGCTCGACGCTGCGGTCGAGCAGGCCTTCCTGCTCGAGCTGGCGCATCATGCGGCGCTGATAGCCGAAATCCTCCATGGCACGCGCTTCGGTCAGGCTGATCGCCAGCGTCTGCAGGTAGTTGTTTCGCAGGACGAGAGCTGCGACCTCTTCGGTCATCTCGGCAAGCAGGATGTTGCGGTCGGCGAGCGACAGGCGGTTGCCGCGCACGGCCGCGCCGAGCGCGATCTTGATGTTGACCTCCATGTCGGAGGAGTTGACGCCGGCCGAATTGTCGATGGCGTCCGAATTGCTGCGGCCGCCGCGCCGGCTGAAGGCGATGCGCGCCAGCTGGGTCATGCCCAGGTTGGCGCCCTCGCCGATCACACTGGCGCCAACCTCGGCGGCGGTGACGCGGATCGCGTCATTGGCGCGATCGCCGACATCGGCGTCGCTTTCCGAGGCGGCGCGGATATAGGTGCCGATGCCGCCGAACCACAGCAGGTCGACCTGCATCCTGAGGATGGCGTTCATGACCTCCTGGGGGGTCGCCTTCGCCTTGGCGAGGCCGAGCAGGGTCTGCATCTGCGGGCTCAGCGGGATCGACTTGGACTGGCGCGAGAAGATGCCGCCGCCTTCCGAGATCAGCGCGGTGTTGTAGTCGTTCCAGGACGAGCGGCCGAGATCGAAGACGCGCTTGCGCTCCTCCCAGGTCGTTTCCGGATCCGGATCCGGATCGATGAAGATGTCGCGATGGTCGAAGGCGGCAATGAGACGGATCGCCTTCGACAGCAGCATGCCGTTGCCGAACACGTCGCCGGACATGTCGCCGACGCCGGCGACCGTGAACGGCTCGCTCTGGATGTCGCGGTTCATCTCGCGGAAGTGGCGCTTGACCGCTTCCCAGCCGCCGCGCGCGGTGATGCCCATCTTCTTGTGATCGTAGCCGGCGGAGCCGCCGGAGGCGAAGGCATCGCCGAGCCAGAAGTTGCGGCTTTCGGAAATGCCGTTGGCGGTGTCGGAGAAGGTCGCAGTGCCCTTGTCGGCGGCGACGACCAGATAGGGATCGTCATCGTCGTGGCGCACGACCCGTTCCGGCGGCCAGACATCGTCGCCCGAAAGGTTGTCGGTGACGTCGAGCAGCGAGGAGATGAAGATCTTGTAGGCCTTCGTGCCTTCCGCGAAGATCTCGTCCCGGCTGCCGCCGGCGGGCAGGTGCTTGGGCACGAAGCCGCCCTTGGCGCCGACCGGCACGATGACGGCGTTCTTCACCTGCTGGGCCTTGACCAGGCCCAGCACCTCGGTGCGGAAGTCCTGGGCACGGTCCGACCAGCGCAGCCCGCCACGCGCGACCTTGCCGAAGCGCAGGTGGACGCCCTCGACCCGCGGGCTGTAGACGAAGATCTCGCGGAAGGGGCGCGGCAGCGGCAGCTCTTCCACGCGGTGCGGGTCGAGCTTGAAGGCGAAGGTCTGCTTGGGCAGGCCATGGGCGTCGAGCTGGAAGAAATTGGTCCTCAGCATCGCCGCGATGATGTTGCCGAAGCGGCGCAGGATGCGGTCGTCATCGAGGCTGTCGACATGGTCGAGCGCGTCGGAGATCTCCTGCTCGACACGCGCCGCGCCGAGCGAGCGGTCGGAGCCTTCCAGCGAAGGGTCGAAGCGCAGGTGGAAGAGCTCGACGAGCTTGCCGGCGATGTCGCTGTAGCGGTTGAGCGTCCGCCACATGTAGTCCTCGGAAAAGCGGATCCCGGCCTGGCGCAGGTAGCGCGACAGGGCCCTGAGCATGGCGATGTCGCGCCAGGCAAGGCCGGCGTTGAGCACCAGGGCGTTGTAGCCGTCGGACTCCGCACGACCGCGCCAGATCGCCAGGAACAGGCTCTCCAGCCGGCTCCTCAGATCGTCCGTCAGGTCGATGTCGCTGCTGCCGGCCGGCTCCAGCGACAGTTCGTGCAGATAGGCAAGCGGCCGGTCGGCCGGGGTGATGCGGTAGGTGCGCTCGTTGATCACCCGGAAGCCCATGTTCTCCAGGATCGGGACGCGGGCGGAGAGCGGGATCGGCACCAGGTGATGATAGACCTTGAGAACGACGCGGTTGGGCGCGTCCTGCTGGCGCCTGGAGAAGGTGAGGGCGGTGTCGGCGCTGTCGTCGAGTTTCTCGACGATGCGGATGTCCTCCAGCGCGGTCTCGCCGGCATAGACCTCGCGGTAGCCGGCCTGGAAGGCATCGCCGTAGCGGGTCGCCTGCTCCAGCGCCTTGTTGCCGCCATAGGCGGCGCGCAGCGCCTCGCGCAGGCCGTCGGCCCAGGTGCGCACGATGCCCGTGACGGACTGTTCCAGGTCTTCCTGCGCCGGATCGGGCGTCTCGCCCTGGTCGCGGCCGACGATGAAATGGACGCGGGCGAGCGGTCCTTCCGGATAGGACACGTACCAGGCCGACAGGCGGCCGTCATAGATCCCGGCCAGATAGGCGCCGATCCTCAGGCGCACCTCGGTCGTGTAGCGGTCGCGCGGCACGTAGCAGAGGATCGAGACGAAGCGGTCGAAGCGGTCGCGGCGGGCAAGCACGCGGATGCGCGGACGCTCGTCGAGCTGCAGGATCGCGGTGGAGAAATGGTAGAGGAGGTCCGGATCGATCTGGAACAGCTCGTCGCGCGGATAGCTCTCCAGCACGTTGGTCAGCGCCCGGCCGGAATGGCTCTCGGGATCGTAGCCGGCGCGGGCCAGGACGCTGTCGACCTTGCGCCGCAGGAAGGGAATGCTGCGGGTCGACAGCGTGTAGGCGGTTGCCGTCAGCAGGCCGACGACGCGCAGCTCGCCGGCCAGCTCGCCGTTGTCGTCGAACAGCTTGATGCCGACATAGTCCATGTGAACGCGGCGGTGGACGCGGCTCTTGACGTTGGCCTTGGAGACGATCAGCGGCTCCGGCTTCATCAGGAACTCGCGGATCTCGGGCGTGATCACCACGAATTCCGAGCCGCGGCGCAGCACGCGCACGTCCGGGTCGGCGAGCAGGCCCAGACCCGTGCCCTTGCGGTGCGACAGCTCGCCCTTGGCGACGCCGCCCTCGAAATAATACTCGCGCATGCCGAGCAGGATGAAATTGTCGGCGGCGATCCACTCCAGGAACTGGATCGCCTCGCCGAGCTCGTCGACCGGCACCGGCGGCGGCGTGTTCTTGTAGGTGTTGATGGCGGCGGCGAGGCGGTCGCGCATCGGCTCCCAGTCGCGCACGGCCGAGCCGACATCCTTCATCACCAGCTCGAGCCGCTCGGCCAGCTGCTCGCGCTCGAGGCTGGTGTCGATGCGCGCCACGTGGATGTGGATGAGGCTCTCGCGGCGGATGCCGGCCTCTCGCGCCTTGCTGGTGCCGTGGAAGGCCGTGAGCTTGCCGGCGTCGTCGCGCTCGACGGCCAGGATCGGGTGCAGCACCAGTCGGGCCTCGAAGCCGCTCGCCTGCAGCTCGCCCATCACCGAATCGACCAGGAAGGGCATGTTGTCGTTGACGATCTCGACGACCGTGACGTCATCGGCGCGGCTGCCCTCGCCCGTCGGCTGCGGATTGTAGATGTGGACCCGGTGCGTGCCGAGCGGATGGTTCGCCATCTCCGACCAGGCGGTGCGCGCGATCGCGACGAGGTCCGCCTCCGTGTAGCTGACGATGTCCTCCGCCGCGCCGCGGGCGAACAGGTCGCGCGCGAAGGCGCCGATATCGGGCTCGAGCCCCGCGACCACCGTTTCGATCAGTCGGGCTTTTGCGTGCTCACGTGCTTCGGGCATTGGTCCCCCATCATCCGGGTCTGTCGATACGCGATCGTTCTCAAGCGCATCCGCCCGGTTCCGTTGTTTCCGCCGCGCTTTTTTCCCGCGAACCGTCTCGCGGTCGCCGCCGGTAACACGGCATGCTAGAGCGAGATGGCACGGGATGGAATCATTTCCGAGGCGGGATACACGGTATTCGGGTTGGTCCGTGCGGGAGTGATGCGCGCCGGCAACCCTTAAGGGAGGAGCATGACATGAGCGATACGAAACGGCCGATTGCGCTCGACATCGCGGACGAGACGCCGCTTGGCGATGCCACGCTCGCCTATTTCGACAAGTGCCGGGAAAAGCTCGGCATGGTGCCCAACGTGCTGGCCGCCTATGCCTTCAACGAGGCGAAGCTTTCCGCCTTCACGCAGATGTACAACGACCTGATGCTCGCCGACAGCGGGCTTTCCAAGCTGGAACGCGAGATGATCGCCGTGGCGGTGTCGGCGGTGAACCGCTGCTACTACTGCCTGACCGCCCATGGCGCGGCCGTGCGCCAGATCTCCGGCGATCCCGAGCTTGGCGAGCTGATGGTGATGAACTACCGCGTCGCCGACCTGTCGGACCGCCACCGGGCGATGCTCGACTTCTCGGTCAAGCTGACGGAGGCACCGCACGAGATCGTCGAGACAGACCGCCAGGGGCTGCGCGATGCCGGGTTCTCGGAGCGGGACATCTGGGACATCGCCTCGGTCGCCGCCTTCTTCAACATGTCGAACCGGGTGGCGGCGGCAACCGACATGCGCCCCAATCCCGAATATCACGCGATGGCGCGCTGAGCGGGGCACGGACCGGCGCCCGCCGCCCCTCCCGAGGGGCATGACAAGAGGGCCTGACGTGGTGTAGAAAGCCCCCCTTGCCGGGGGATTTCCCCGGCTGCCATCCTATCTGGAGTTGGAGCCATGGTCGCGAAAGTGTTCATCGACGGCGAAGCCGGCACGACGGGTCTGCAGATCCGCGAGCGCCTCGCCCGTCGCCGCGACATCGAACTCCTGTCGATCGCGCCCGAGCGGCGCAAGGATCTTGGCGCGCGCGCCGAGCTGCTCAACAGCGCCGATGTCGCCATCCTGTGCCTGCCGGACGATGCGGCGCGCGAGAGCGTGGCGCTGATCGAGAACGGCACGACACGCGTGATCGACGCTTCCACCGCGCATCGGGTCGCCGAGGGCTGGGACTACGGCTTTGCCGAGATGACGGCCGGGCAGGGCGCGGCGATCGCCGCCTCGAAGCGCGTCGCCAATCCGGGCTGCTATCCGCAAGGGGTGATCGCATCGTTGCGTCCGCTGATCGATGCCGGCCTGCTGCCGGCGGATCATCCGGTGAGCGTGAACGCCATTTCCGGCTATTCCGGCGGCGGCCGGCAGATGATCGAGACCTACGAGGCGGCTGGCGCGCAAAAGCCGGCCTTCCTGCCCTATGCGCTGAGCCTCAACCACAAGCACCTGCCCGAGATGACCCGCTATGCGGGACTTGCCTCGACGCCGGTGTTTGTGCCGGCGGTGGGCAATTTCGCGCAAGGCATGGTGACGGCGGTGCCGCTCAGGCTCGAGGGCTTGGCACGGGTTCCGACCGGCGCCGAGATCCATGCGGTTCTCGATGAGCACTTCCGCTCGCTCGCTCGCTCCTTCGTCGATGTCGCGCCGCTGTCGGGCGCCGACAAGGCGCCGGATCTCGATCCGGAGACGTTCAACGGCAGCAACCACATGCGCCTGCATGTGTTCGGCAGCGACGCGCGTGCCCAGGTCGTGCTGATGGCCGTCTACGACAATCTCGGCAAGGGCGCCTCGGGCGCCGCCGTGCAGAACCTCAACCTGATGATCGGCGTCGATGCTGCCACCAGCCTCGCCGCCTGATCGCGCCCGTTTTCGCAGGAGACCGAAGAGACAATGGAAAAGTTCGACAAGCTGACGGGTGTCGCCGCACCGCTGCCGATCATCAATATCGACACGGACATGATCATCCCGAAGCAGTTCCTGAAGACGATCAAGCGCACGGGCCTCGGCTCGGCCCTGTTCCAC
Organism: Stappia sp.; assembly: GCF_965276915.1. Taxonomy (GTDB): domain Bacteria; phylum Pseudomonadota; class Alphaproteobacteria; order Rhizobiales; family Stappiaceae; genus Stappia. Next base: position 498,786 of record NZ_OZ255709.1, on the reverse strand, counting down.
GAGATGCGCACCAATGACGACGGGTCGGAGAACCCGGATTTCGTGCTCAACCAGCCGGCCTACAAGGGCGCCAGCATTCTTGTTGCCGGCGACAATTTCGGCTGCGGCTCGAGCCGCGAGCACGCGCCCTGGGCGCTGCTCGATTTCGGCATCCGCTGCGTGATCGCCACGAGCTTCGCCGACATCTTCTACAACAACTGCTTCAAGAACGGCATCCTGCCGATCGTCGTTTCCGAGGACGACCTGGAGAAGCTGATGGACGACGCGCGGCGCGGCGCCAACGCGACGCTGACGGTCGATCTCGAGACCCAGGAGATCCGCGGCCCCGACGGCGGCACGATCACCTTCGACGTCGATCCGTTCCGCAAGCACTGCCTGATCAACGGCCTCGACGATATCGGCCTGACCATGGAAAAGGCGCCGTCGATCGACCGTTTCGAGAAGGTCACGGCGGAAAGCCGTCCCTGGGCGTAACACCCTCGCACAAGAAACGAAGGTCGGCGGTTTCGCCGGCCTTTTCTTTTGCGGCCGTGCGCGATTTCCTCAGCCGTCCCGGGTGCCAAGCGGGAGGGCGCAAGCCCCGCGCACATTCGCTTCACCAAGGCTTGAACAGGCGTGCCGCGACCTGCGGCTTGCAAAAGACTATCTGTCCGGTGACAGGCGCCCGCCACATGAGCGGACGAGACGCGAATGGACAGGCAGATGCAGGCATCCGGATTTCAGGTGAGAGAATACAGGGCCTATATCCCCTGGCGGGAGCGCAACGGCCGGTTCTCGCCGCTCGGGCTGGCGGTCTTCGTCGTCGTTCTGGCCCCCGGCCTCTGGCTTGGCGGCGGGCTGTTTGCCGACGCGCTCGGAGCAAAGCCCGTGACGGTGCTCTTGCACGAGAGCGGTACCTGGGCGATCCGTTTCCTGTTCCTGTCGCTGGTGGTGACGCCGCTTCGCCGGATCGCGGACTGGAACCGCCTGATCGGCATCCGCAGGATGCTCGGCCTCGCGGCGGCGGCCTATGCTGTCCTGCATTTCGGGCTCTACACCGTCGACCAGGCGTTCGACCTTGCCAAAGTGGCAAGCGAGATCGCGCTGCGCGTCTACCTGACCATCGGTTTCGTGGCGCTCCTGGGGCTTGTCGCCCTCGGCGTCACCTCGACCGACGGGGCCATCCGAACGATGGGGCGGAACTGGCACCGGCTGCATGCGCTCACCTACGGCCTGGCGTTTCTCGCCACCGTGCATTTCTTCCTGCAATCGAAGGCGGATGTCACCGAGGCAACGCTGATGGCGGGGTTCTATGTGGCGCTGATGAGCTGCAGGGTCGCGCGGAAACGGGGTTTCAGCCTCTCCTCGCCGGTCGTTCTCGCCGCGATCGCGGTTCTGGCGGGCCTCGCCACGGCGGGGATCGAGTATCTCTGGTACGCGCTGGCGACGGGCATTCCGGCGGAGCGGGTGCTGGCCGCCAATCTCGACTTCCGCTTTTCCATCCGTCCCGCCTGGTGGGTGCTTGGCTGCGGGCTCGCGCTTGCCGCGGTGCCGCTCGCGCGGCGTTTGCCCGGGCAGATCAGACGGGCTCTTCCCCGCTCGTCGTCAGCACGGACCTGAGCGCCTCAAGGTCTGCCTTGAACCGGTCGAGATCGACGCCGGAGCCACCGCAGGCGGCGAAAATGGCCGCCGGGATGCCGGCCGCCTCCTGGCGCAGGGCAAGGCCTGAAGGCGTCAGTTCGACCAGCACCCGGCGCTCGTCGCGCGGATCGCGCGCGCGGCGGACACGGCCGGCCTGTTCGAGGCGCTTGAGCAGCGGCGTCAGGGTGCCGCTGTCGAGAAGCAGTGCCTCGCCGAGATCTCCGACCGAGAGGCGGTCGCGCTCCCACAGGACCAGCATCGCCAGATATTGCGTGTAAGTGAGGCCGAGCGGCGCCAGCACCTTCTGGTAGACGCGGCCGAGGGCCAGCGTCGTCGAATGCAGTGCGAAGCAGAGCTGGCGCGACAGCAGCAGCTCCTGCGTGTCGTGCGGGGCGGTTGCCGCCGGTTCCGGTGTCTCGATGTCGTTCATTGGCGTACCGTTTCTTCCGCGGCCCTTCCTGCGGCCTTCTGGCGACCCTTGTGGCGGCGCTCCGCCGCGCGGCTGCCGGGGGCGAAGACTGCTTTGCGGCAGCGGCCGTTCGTGTCAAGGATTATCGCTCATAAATATATTGCATGCAATTAAATTGTACACTATGTAATTGACGGCGGCCCGGAGCCGCCTGCATCGATCAGCAGGATCCCGCAAGGGGGTCCCACGCGAGAAAGGAAAACGTGATGGCCATTCTCTACACCGCACACGGATCGGCAACCGGTGGACGCACCGGCGACGCGAAGTCCGACGACGGCCGGCTCGCCGTGACCCTGTCGACGCCCAAGGAGCTCGGCGGCGACGGCGGCCAGGGCACCAATCCCGAGCAGCTTTTCGCCGCCGGCTATTCGGCCTGTTTCCTGGGAGCGATGAAGTTCGTCGCCGGCCAGCAGAAGCTGAAGCTGTCGGAGGAGACAAGGGTCGCCGCCGATGTGGGCATCGGCCCGCGTGACGACGGTACGGGTTTCGGGATCGCGGTGACGCTCAACATCACAGTTCCGGGGCTGGACAAGGCCGAGGCGCAGGCCCTGGTCGACAAGGCCCATGTCGTGTGCCCCTACTCGCATGCGACGCGGGGCAATATTCCGGTGACGCTGAACCTCGCCTGAGGCGGCTCAGTTGCCCTCGTCGCCGATGCCGCCGGCGCGGCGGCGGTCCTCGCGAAAGGCCTGGTGCTCGCGCTCGATCTGCTCGAGCACCGTGCCCACCCGGGCAAGCGCCCCGGCGGTCGCCCGGAAATGCGCGGCACGCGCCTCGAACAGGCGCCGGGCGATGTCGGGGAATTCCTGCAGCATGCGCTTGAACAGGGCCCGGCGGATGCGGATCACTTCCGTCGGACCGACAGCCACCGCGCGGGCCGGCCGGCGCGTCTCCACCAGCAGTGCCGTCTCGCCGATCAGGCTGCCGGGTCCGTAGGTGCCAAGGTCCGCGCGCTCCTCGCCGTCGCCCTCGAGCGCGACCGAGCCGGAGGCGATCACCAGCCCGGCGTCGGCGCGTTCGCCGGCGATGAACAGCACCTCTCCGTCGCGATAGGAGACGTTCTCCGCGGAGAAGGCGAGCAGACGCATCTGCTCGTCCGGGAATTCGGAGAGCAGCGGCACCTGTCGCAGGAGATCCATGTCCCGGGCAAGACTCATGCCTTGAGCATTACGCCGAAGCCGCCGATTTGCACAAGTCCCGAAACAGCCTCCGGTCCCCGGCGGGTGCGCTGGTCAGGGGACAAGCTTGTAGCCGCCGGCCTCCGTCACCAGCAATTCGGCGTTGGACGGGTCGCGCTCCACCTTTTGCCGCAGGCGGTAGATATGGGTTTCGAGCGTGTGCGTCGTGACCCCGGAATTGTAGCCCCAGACCTTGGTCAGCAGCACGTCGCGGGTGACCGGCTTCTCGCCCGCGCGGTAGAGAAACTTGAGGATCGAGGTTTCCTTCTCGGTCAGGCGGATCTTGCCGCCCTTGTCGTCGGTCATCAGCTTCTGTGCCGGACGGAAGGAGAACCGGCCGATCGTGAAGACTGCATCCTCGCTCTGCTCGTGGCTGCGCAGATGGGCGCGCAAGCGGGCGAGCAGCACCGCGAACTTGAACGGCTTGGCGACATAATCGTTGGCGCCGGCCTCCAGGCCGAGGATCGTGTCGCTGTCGGTGTCGTGTCCGGTCAGCATGATGATCGGCGCCTTGAAGCCTTTCTTGCGCAGCAGCTTGACGGCCTCGCGCCCGTCGATGTCGGGCAGGCCGACATCCATCAGCAACAGGTCGACATGGCCGCCTTCGGCCGCCTGGATGCCGCTTGCCGCGGTCGCCGCCTGTTGGGTCTCGAACTCGTCATAGAGCGAAAGCTGCTCCACCAGGGCCTCCCGCAGATCGTCGTCATCGTCCACGATCAGGATCTTGCGTGCGCTCATGGCCGGGTCCTTTCCTCTACACTGCTTCGGAATCAAAGCGATTTTCCTCACTTAAGCAAGCGGACACGATTGCGCGAGCACGGATTGACGAGTTCACGTCAATCCGACAACACATCTGCTCACGCGCACTTGATGCGCCGGTGATGGAGAGCCCAAGGGTCAGGACCCATTAAATTGACGAAGATGGCGTTCGATATGACAAGAGATGCCAGGAAAAGCTCGAAGAGCGGGGTTGGTGCCCCGGTCGAGAGCTGTGACGCGTCAGATCGCCGTCAGATCGAACGTCCTTCGGATCGGGCGAATTTGCACGGGCGTCAGCGTCGCAAGGCCTTGAAAGGCTTCAGCCTTCCCGCGGCCTTGCTCCTTGCCTCCGCACAAATTCGTTCCGACCATGTCCGCCAATTTAATGGGGCCAGACCCTAGATGTCCGTTGAACTTTTCGCCCCCCGTCTTGCCGCTCTGTCGGGTCAGGGCCGCGAAAGGGCACCGGAACTGGAAGTCGGGGCCCTTTCCGCGCGCCGCACCTCCGGCTGGCTGCGCTCCGGGGAGCTCACGTTTGCGTGCGCGCTCGGGCGCGGCGGAATCTCGCACGCCAAGCGCGAAGGCGACGGCGCGACGCCGGCGGGAACGTTTCGCCTGCTGCATGTCTATTACCGCCCCGACCGGGGCGTGCGTCCGCGCACCGCCCTGCCGGTTTCGTCGCTGCCGCGCGCCGCAGGCTGGTGCGACGATCCCGGCCATGCACGCTACAACCGCATGGTGCCGCTGCCCTTCGATGCCTCGCACGAGGTGCTGTGGCGGGACGATCCTCTTTATGACATCGTCGTGGTGCTCGACTGCAACCTGTTTCCGGCGGTCAAAGGCAAGGGCAGCGCCATCTTCTTTCACCTGGCGCGCCCCGGCTACACGCCGACGGAGGGCTGCGTGGCGCTGGCGCGCCGCGACATGGAGAGCGTGCTGGCCCGCTGCTGCCCGGGAAGCGCGATGCGGATCGGTTGAGCCGAACTGTTCGACCAACGGAAACCCGCGATCCGATTGTTCATCCCTGGCTGAACACTGCGTCCAGTGTGCGGTGTCTGGTCCGCCGTGCGAACACACCTATCTTGGGAGCAGGATGTTCAAGGAAGCTCGCGTGATGCGCGAGAGAAAGGCAGACAGATGTCCGTCAGACCCGTCACCCATCTCGAAACCGCCAAGCCGACACTGGAAGGCGCCGGCGTGCATTTGCACCGCGCCTTCGGTTTCGGCGACCCGACTGCGCTCGACCCGTTCCTGCTGTTCGACGATTTCCGCAACGAGCGGCCCGAGGACTATGAGGCCGGCTTTCCCTGGCACCCGCATCGCGGCATCGAGACGATCACCTATGTGCTCGCCGGCACCGTCGATCACGGCGACAGCCTGGGCAACCGGGGCTCGCTTGGCGCCGGCGACATCCAATGGATGACGGCCGGCAGCGGCATCATGCACCAGGAGATGCCGCAGGGCGATGCTGCGGGCCGCATGCACGGCTTCCAGCTCTGGGCCAACCTGCCTTCGGCGCTGAAGATGACCAGTCCGCGCTACCAGGACGTGCCCTCGGCCGAAATCCCGGAGATCACCGACGATGACGGCACCCATGTGCGGGTCGTGTGCGGCGAGTTCTGGGGCAGGCGCGGCCCGGTCGACGGGATCGCCGCCGACCCGAGCTATCTCGACATCTTCGTGCCGGCCGGGCGCACGAAGCGCTTCAAGGTCGACACCTACCGCAAGGCCTTCGCCTATATCTTCGAGGGATCGGGAACGTTCCGCGATGCCTCGCGGCCCTCCGGTGTGCTGCTGGAGAAGGAGGTCGACGGCGAGGAGGTGCATGTCCGTGACGAGAGCGGCGACCGGACGCTGGTGCGTTTCGGGACGGGCGACGAGGTGACGGTGACCGCCGGGCCGCTCGGCATCCGCTTCCTGCTGATCTCCGGCGCGCCGATCCGCGAACCCGTCGCCTGGCACGGACCGATCGTGATGAACACCCGGCAGGAGCTGGTCCAGGCGGTGAGCGAGCTGCAGAACGGCACGTTCATTCGCGAGGGCGCCGCCCGCTGAGGCATCCTGGGGCGGTTCCGTCCGCTCCCTGCTAACGGCATTGCGCGCGCGGCACTGGAACCGCGCGCGCTTTTCCGCCATATAGTCGGGAAACGGCAGGGCGTGCGAGACGCGCCCGCGAGTGGCCGTCCGCGCGCGACTGTGGCGCGGACCGGCGAGATGGACGAATTTCGCTATGAGCGAGCGCAACATACCCTTTCTGAAGATGAACGGGCTCGGCAATGATTTCGTTGTCTGGGACGCCCGCGAGGCACCCGTGCGGCTTGGCGCGGAGGCGATCCGCCAGATCGGCGACCGCGAGACCGGCATCGGTTTCGACCAGATGATCACGGTCGAGAAGAGCCCGGCCGGGGCGGATGCCTTCATGCGCATCCACAATCGCGACGGCAGCGAGGTCGACGCCTGCGGCAACGCAACGCGCTGCATCGGCCGCCTTTTGATGGAGGAGAGCGGGCTTGCCGCGGCCACCATCGAGACCAATGCCGGCCTGCTCAAGGCGGCGGCGACCGGGATGGCGCACAGGGTGACCGTCGACATGGGCGAGCCGCGCTTTGCCTGGCACGAGATCCCGCTTGCCGAGGAGTTCCACGACACGCGCGCCATCGAGTTGCAGATCGGGCCGATCGACGCGCCGATCCTGCACACGCCCTCGGTGGTCAATGTCGGCAATCCGCATGCGATCTTCTGGGTGCGCGATCTCGACGCCTATGACATGTCGCGTATCGGGCCGATGCTGGAAAACCACCCGATGTTTCCCGAGCGCGCCAACATCTCGATTGCCCATGTGTTGTCGGACGACGAGATCGAGGTCCGGGTCTGGGAACGCGGCGTCGGACTGACGCGGGCCTGCGGGACGGCGGCCTGTGCCGTCGGCGTCGCCGCCGCGCGCGACCGGCGCACGGGCCGCAAGGTGACCGTGCAGCTTCCGGGCGGACCGCTGCTCATCGAATGGCGCGAGAGCGACAACCACATCCTGATGACCGGCGACACGGAAGTGGAATACGAGGGCATGCTCGATCCCGACACGCTCGCCTTCGAGAAGACGGCGCCCGGCGACCGTCCGGTTCTCGAGGTGGTCAAGTGAGCGTCGACGTCGTCACATTCGGCTGCCGCCTCAACGCCTACGAGTCCGAGGTGATGAAGCGCGAGGCGGAGGAGGCGGGCCTCAAGGACGCCATCCTGATCAACACCTGCGCGGTGACGGCGGAGGCCGTGCGCCAGGCGCGCCAGTCGATCCGCAAGGCGCGGCGCGACAATCCGCATGCGCGCATCATCGTCACCGGCTGCGCGGCGCAGACGGAGGCGGAGACCTTCGCCGGCATGGAGGAGGTCGATCTCGTCCTCGGCAATGCCGAGAAGCTGGAGCGCGCCTCCTATGGCCGCGTCGCGCAATTCGGCATCGAGGAAACCGAGAAGGTCCGCGTCAACGACATCATGAGCGTGCGCGAGACGGCATCGCACCTGATCGACGGGCTCGAGGGCCGGGCGCGTGCCTTCGTGCAGGTGCAGAACGGCTGCGATCATCGCTGCACCTTCTGCATCATCCCCTTCGGGCGCGGCAATTCCCGCTCGGTGCCGATGGGCGTGGTCGTCGACCAGATCGCGCGGCTCGTCGACAACGGTTACCGGGAAGTGGTGCTGACCGGGGTCGATATCACCAGCTACGGCGCCGACCTGCCGGGCGCGCCAAAGCTCGGCGATCTCGTTGCCAAGATCCTCAAGCTTGTGCCCGGCCTCGACCGGCTGCGGCTCTCCTCGATCGATTCGATCGAGGCCGATCCCGCCCTGATGCGGGCGATTGCCGATGAGGAACGGCTGATGCCGCATCTGCATCTTTCCCTGCAGGCGGGCGACGACATGATCCTCAAGCGGATGAAGCGCCGGCACCTGCGCGCCGACACGATCCGCTTCTGCGAGGAGGTCCGCAGCCTCAGGCCCGATGTCGTCTTCGGCGCCGACATCATCGCCGGCTTCCCGACCGAGACGGAGGAGATGTTCGCCAACAGCCTTGCCATCGTCGACGAGTGCGGGTTGACGCATCTGCATGTCTTCCCCTTCTCGCCGCGCAAGGGCACGCCGGCGGCGCGCATGCCGCAACTGCCCCGGCAACTGGTCAAGGAGCGCGCGGCGCGGCTGCGCGACAAGGGCGAGGCCGCTCTTCTTGCCCATCTGGAAGCGGAAGTCGGCCTGACCCGGCGGGTGCTGATCGAGCGCGACGGGCTGGGGCGCAGCGAGCAGTTCACCCAGGTCGAGTTTGCCGCCGAGCGGTTCCCGGACAAGGGGGCGGGCGATCTTGTCACGCTGCGCATTGCCGGTCATACCGGGCGGCATCTCTTGGGCGAAATCACCAATCGACAGGCGGCATGACGGCATGAGCGAGCAAAAGCGCGGCTTCCTCGGACGCCTCTTCGGCGGACGGGACGAGCCCCCGCGCCCCGAAACGCAGGACGAGGCCGCGAAGAAGGCTCCGGACGCGCCGGACGCGGGCGAGACGCCGGTTGTCACGCCCGACGAGGCGGCGGTAGAGATTGTCGCCGACGTGCTTTCCGAAGAGCAGGCCGCTCCTGCGGCGACCGGTGCTGAAGACGAACCGGCACCGGAAGAGAGCCTGTCAGCGGATCTGACGCGGGAGGATCCGTCACCGGAACCGGAGCAGACCGAACCGGCTGCCAACATTCCGGCGAGCGCTGCCGCAGGGGACGCACCGCGCGGCTCCTGGCTGTCGCGCCTGACGGCCGGCCTGTCGCGCTCCTCGTCCACGCTGACCGGCGGCATCACCTCGCTTTTCACCAAGCGCAAGCTCGACGCCGCGACGCTGGAGGAGCTCGAGGACCTGTTGATCCAGTCTGATCTCGGTGTCGAGACGGCGATGACGATCACTGAACGGATCGCCGAGGGCCGCTTCGACAAGCAGATCGAACCGAACGAAGTCCGGCGGATCCTGGCGGAAGAGGTGGCCAAGGTGCTGGCGCCCGTTGCCCTGCCGCTGACGATCGATGCCGCGCGCGCGCCGCATGTGATCCTTGTCGTCGGCGTCAACGGCACCGGCAAGACCACCACCATCGGCAAGCTCTCCGCCAAGTTCGCGGCGGAGGGGCGCAAGGTGATGCTGGCCGCCGGCGACACGTTCCGCGCGGCCGCCGTCGAGCAGCTGAAGATCTGGGGCGCGCGCACCGGCGCCGATGTGATCGCGCGCGACACCGGCGCGGATGCCGCCGGCCTTGTCTTCGACGCGATGCAGGCGGCACGCGAGGCGAAGTGCGACGTGCTGATGATCGATACGGCCGGACGGCTGCAGAACCGGGCCGAGTTGATGGCGGAGCTGGAAAAGGTGGTGCGCGTCATCCGCAAGCACGATCCTTCCGCCCCGCACAGCGTGCTTTTGACGCTGGACGCGACAACCGGGCAGAATGCCATGAACCAGGTCGAGATCTTCGGCCGGACGGCCGGCGTCACCGGCCTCGTCATGACCAAGCTCGACGGCACCGCGCGCGGCGGCATCCTTGTCGCCATCGCCGCCCGGCACAAGATGCCGGTTCACTTCATCGGCGTCGGCGAGGGGGTCGAGGATCTCGAACCCTTCACCGCCGAGGACTTCGCCAACGCAATCGCCGGCAAGGGAGCGGGCACCTGATGGAATTCGAGCACGGTCCCAACGCTGCCGACCGCAAGGAACTGGCGCCGCTTTTGAAACTGGCGCTGGAGCTGGGGCCACTCGTCCTGTTCTTCTTCGCCAACGCGCGCGGCGAAGCGCTGGCCGAACGGTTTCCGGTGCTTGCCTCGGTCGGCGACCCGATCTTCCTGGCCACCGCCGTCTTCATGGTGGCGATCAGCGTATCGCTGATCGTCTCCTATGCGTTGACGCGCCGGCTGCCGGTGATGCCGGTCGTTTCCGGCGTCGTCGTGCTGGTCTTCGGCGCGCTGACCCTGTGGCTGCATGACGAGCTGTTCATCAAGCTGAAGCCGACCATCGTCAACATCCTGTTCGGGTCGGTGCTGCTCGGCGGGCTTTTCTTCGGAAAGGCGCTGCTCGGCTATGTCTTCGACAGCGTCTTCCGGCTCGATGACGAGGGCTGGCGCAAGCTGACCTTCCGCTGGGGCGTGTTCTTCTTCTTCCTGGCGCTGGTCAACGAAGTGGTCTGGCGCAGCTTCTCGACCGACTTCTGGGTGTCGTTCAAGGTGTTCGGCGTGATGCCGATCACCATCGCCTTCACCTTGTCGCAGCTGCCGCTGATCCAGCGCCATACGCTGGACAGCGAGCGCGATGCCGGCGGAGACGGGCCCCGCCGATAGGACCGCGTCAATAGTCGCCGAGCTTGATGTCGGGCGTGTAGTCGACGCCCTCGACCTCCTTGACGACGGCCTGACCGCAAACCGTGACGCCGCGTACGGCATCGAAGGACAGCTGCGGCGAACCCTGCAGCATCCAGCCCTTGTTGAGTGCGGCGGTGACCCGGTGGCAGAAGGCGCTGTCGTCGGGGCCGGTGATGAAGCGGTAGAGTTTCATGGTCTGGTCTTCCGTTCGTGTTCGGGGTCGTGTCGTCACCGGCTCCGGGCGGCGATCGCATCGGCGATGGCGACGAGCCTTGCGCCCATCTGCGCGTGCAGCCGCTCGACCATCCGGCCCTCGACCTGGATCGCGCCTTTCGAGGCGTTCTCCGGTTTTTCGAATTCGGCGATGATGCGCCGCGCCCAGGCGATGTCCTTGTCCGCCGGCGAGAAGGCGGCGTTGCAGGGTGCGACCTGCCTCGGGTGGATCAGCGTCTTGCCGTCCATGCCCATCTCCACACCCTCCTGGCACTCGGCGGCAAAGCCCGCCTCGTCGTCGAGCGTGTTGTAGACGCCGTCGACAATGTCGATGCCGTAGGCGCGGGCCGCCGCCACGCAGGTCATCAGCCAGGGGCGCATCGGGGCGCGGCCCGGCACGAGTGCCGCGCGCGTTTCCTTGGCAAGATCGTTGGTGCCCATGACGAAGCAGGCAAGCCGCGTCTCCGGATTGGCGGCGGAGGCGGCGATCGCGGCGGCATTGAGCATGGCGAGCGGCGTTTCCATCATTGCCCAGAGCGCGGTGCGCGCCGGCACGCGGGCGGCGTTGAGCTTGTGGGCGACGCGCTCCAGATCGGCGGGCGAGGAAACCTTGGGCAGCAGGATCGCGTCCGGCCTTGCGGCGATCGCCATGTCGAGATCGGCGGCTCCCCAGGGAGTGGCGGGCCCGTTGACGCGGATGACGAGTTCGCGCGATCCGTAGCCGCCGGCGGCAACCGCCGCACGGACCTGATCGCGGGCGATGTCCTTGGCATCGGGGGCAACAGCGTCCTCGAGGTCGAGGATGAGCGCGTCGACATCAAGCGCCCTGGCCTTTTCCAGCGCGCGGGCGTTGGAGCCCGGCATGTAGAGCACGCTGCGGCGGGGTCGGATGCTGGCTTCTCGTGTCATTCGGCCTCGGCTCCTTCGCTGTTGTCCGGCGCTGCCTGTCTCGCGGCTTCGTCACGGCCTGCCGGAGTGGCGCGCGGCGCGCCTCTGTTTCCGTCTAAGGGCTGGTTCCGTCTTCGGCCAGTCGTCTTTTCGTCGAGCCGGGGAAAAACATGTCACGCGCTGCAATGAACGCGCCGACCGTGACGAGACCGCAGGCGATGGCGACAACGAGCGTGAAGTCTCCGAACCCGAAGACGATGAGCAGCAGCGTCGACAGGAGGGGGGCGGCATAGGCTCCGGCGCCCAGCACCTGGATGTCGCCGCGCTTGACCCCGTGGTCCCAGACGAAAAAGGCAAGGCCGACGGGAAAGGCGGCGAGCGCCAGCACCGCGCCCCATTCGCCCGCGCCCTGCGGCCAGACCGTCGTCTCGAAGGCGAAATGGGCGGCAAGCGACAGGAGCGATGTGCCGAGGCAGAAACCGGCAACCGCTTCCGTCGGCACCGCTCCCAGCCGCCGCGACAGCACGGAGTAGCTCGACCAGAACAGCGCCGAGGCACAGGCCGCGAGGTAGCCCGGAACCTGCTGCGGGTCGAGTTGCAGCCCGGTGCCGCGGGTGACGAGCAATGCCGCCCCGGCAAGCCCGAGCAGCGTGCCGACAACGTGATGCGCCTTCAGCCTTTCGCCCGGCAGGAAGGCGGAAAACACCACGATCAGCAGCGGCCAGGTGTAGTTGATCAGATTGGCATCGACGGGCGGGGCGTTGCGGATCGCGGTGAAATAGAAGAAGTGGAAGCCGAACAGGCCGAGTATGCCGAAAGCCAACACCCTTGGCGGCTGCCGCAACAGGGAAAGGCGGCCGCGCGCCGCAAGCCAGACCGTCGCCGCGATGCCCGATATCCCGAAGCACAACGCGTTGAGCAGGAACGGTGGCACCTCGCCGGATGCCGCGCCGAAGAGGCCCAGCGTCGACCACATGAGGACGGCCGTCAGGCCGATCATCGTGGCGCGCAGGCGGGAGGCGGGACTGGACATCACGGGGTTCCGGCTCGGCGGGAGGACAACACGGGAGCGCGACTATGTCCGGCACACCCGTGTCCGTCAATTGCACCATGAAGCGCGCGCCCGGCAGCTGTTACGGAAGATTAGGCTGTTCCGGCTATCTTTCGAGCGACCGCCTTCATCCGGCGGGAACCGCAGGGAGGCGGCATGGTTCGCAGTCACTATCTGGACAGTGCCGGCCAGCGCGCAGGCCGGAGGCTCGACCTGGCCGAACTGCTCGGTTCTCTCAGCTATGCGCTCGACATGACAGAGGGACAGCCCGAGGGCCATTGCATCCGCTGTTGCTGGATCGGTTCGGCTGTGGGCGCGGAACTCGGCCTTGAAGCGCGGGCGCGGGCCGACCTCTACTACACGCTGCTGTTGAAGGATCTCGGCTGCAGCAGCAATGCGGCGCGCATCTGCGAGCTCTATATCGCCGACGACATCACCTTCAAGCGCGACTTCAAGACCATCGACGGCTCGCTGAGTGCCGCCCTTCGTTTCGTGTTCAGGAAGACCGGCATGAAGTCCGGCCTGAGCGAGCGCATCCGCGCCATAGTCCACATTCTGCAAAATGGCGGCGAGATTTCCAGGGAACTGATCGAGACACGCTGCCACCGCGGCGCCGACATCGCCGCCAAGATGCGCTTCTCCCCGGCCGTGCAGGACGGCATCCGTTCTCTCGACGAGCACTGGGACGGGTCCGGCAAGCCGGAGGGGCTTTCCGGCGAGGCGATCCCGCTCGTGGCAAGCATTGCATTGCTTTCCCAGGTCGCCGACGTCTTCTACCAGGAGCACGGCCGCGAGGCGGCGACAGCGGAAATCGCGGCGCGGGCCGACGGCTGGTTCTCGCCCGAACTGGTCGCGGCGTTTCTGGCGGCGGCGGCGCGGCCGGGGTTCTGGGAAGGGCTCGGATCGCAGGATCTTGCCGGCGAGGTGTTCGCCATGGCCCCCGCGATGGAGGTCTCGTCCGTCGACGAGGACTATCTCGACGAGGTAGCGGAGGCCTTTTCCGATGTCGTCGACGCAAAGAGCCCCTACACGGCCGACCATTCCAACCGGGTGACGCTCTACACGGACCTGATTGCCGAGGAACTGGGGCTGTCCGACGATCATCGCCGCTGGTTGCGACGGGCGGCATTGCTGCATGATCTTGGAAAGCTCGGCGTCAGCAACCAGGTGCTCGACAAGCCCGGAAAGCTCGACGAGGCGGAATGGGCGGCGATCCGCAGCCATTCCTATCACAGCGAACGCATTCTGGAGCGGGTCTCGGCCTTCGCCGACATTGCCCCGGTGGCGGGCGCCCATCACGAACGCCTCGACGGCAAGGGCTATCCTTATGGTCTTGCGGGCGAGGAGATCTGCCTGGAGGCGCGCATCCTGACGGTTGCCGACGTGTTCGATGCCCTGTCGGCGGAGCGGCCCTACCGGGCGGCGATGCCGATCGCGCAGGCACTGGCCATTCTCGACAAGGACACGGGCACAGCCTTCGATGCCGGCTGTGTCGCTGCGCTCAAGGCAGGGCTCGCGCGCCTGGATGCCGCGGTCGCCGCGTAAGCGGGCAGTTGAAATCTCCGTGCCATTCGGGGAAGGTGTCGACCCGGTTCGGCCCTTCGCGGGGTCGTCATCCTTTCTCGGAGATTTCATGAGCAAGATCGCCATCAAGCAGCTCGGCCCCGACGATGCCCTGTCGCTCGCCCCGCTCATCGCGGAATATGCGCAGGCGCTCAAGCGCGGCGCGCCGCGCCGTCCCGACCAGTTCTACGCCGAGCGCATCCTGGGCGACCGTACCGCCGAGGTGATCGGCGTGGAGACGGACGGGCGGCTTGTCGGCTTCGCCATCTATTTCGACCTTCCGGAGATCGTCTCGGGGCTGCGCACCGGGCAGCTCGACGAGATCTATGTCCATCCGGACGCGCGCAACAAGGGGCTCGCCCGGCGGATGATCGAGTGGCTGGTCAGCGAGGGCGGCAAGCGCGGCTGGTACGAATTGCGCTGGATCGTGCCGGGCAAGAACGTGCCGGCGGTGGCGCTTTACGACCAGATCGCCGAGCCGGCCGACTGGAAGGGCTACGTGCTGGCGATCGAGCGCGGCGGCGCCGAATGAGCGCCCCGCCCCGGCGCCTCAGCGCAGGGGCGGAACCGTTCCAAGGGGAATGATGCCGATGCGGGCGGTGCCCGCGTCGAAGGCGAGGGGCACGGTGACCGCGGGTGCGCCGTCGAGCGTCGCGGGCTTGCCGAACCCCATCACCGCCCCGGCAAGGCTTGCCGGCACGTTCGAGCCTTCGGGGAAATAGGGCGCGAGCAGCGCCGGCAGCCTGTTGGCGCCGGCAATGGTCAGCGGCAGGGAGCCGTTGAGGCGGCCGGCCGGATCGATCCACAAGGTGCCGGCGGCGGCCACTGTCACATCGCCGGAGGAGACGCGCGCGTCGCTCACCTCGACCGCCTCCTCGTTTTGCAACAGGGCGATCAGGTCGGCACCGCGTCCCGAGAGCAACACGGCGCCGCCCTTCAGGGTGAGGTTTGCCTGCGCATCCAGGGCAAGCATCACGCCGGGCACCGCCGCGCCGCTCAGCGCGACGGCCATGTCCGCATCCGCGTCCCGCTGCGGCGTGCGGCGAAGGTGGAGGCTCGCCGTTTCCGCCGCGAGCGACGCGTTCGCCCCCGGAAGCGCAAGGGCGAGGTCCGGCGCGGTCAACTCGAAGTCGGCACGTTCGATCGACGAGGTGCCGACGCGAAAGCTCGCCCGCGCCGTCTCCCAGGTGCCCGCGAGCCGGCTGGCCGGCGCGAAGTCGACCGTGGCCGGGCTTTCCGCCTCGAGAATCACATGCCAGGGATTGTAGGCTAGGGCCACGGCGCGGAAGGCGTCGAAGCCGGCGCTTTCGCCGCGCGGCGAACGGAGCGAGAGCGGCGCGCAATCGAGCTGCAGGTGGAACGGGAACCCGCCGAGGCGCTGGCCGCCGCAGGCGATCTCGCCGCCCTCGACACGGGCTGCCTCGGTGACGTTGCGCAGGACATCCACCGCCATGCCGCGGGCAACGGTCCAGTAGGCGCTCCACAGGGCGATACCCAGCACGACGAGGGCGATGAGCCAAATGTAGCCGCGCCGCGAACCCTTGCGCCTGGGTGCTTGCGGGGCGGCGGGTTCGGCACTGGCCGGCGTGTCGGTCATGGGCGGTCTTTCGCTGGATGGACGATTGCATGCCTGTAAGCATGGCCGGGCGGCCAATTCAAGGCGGAAGCTACGGGCCGGCCATGTCGCGGTGGCGGTTGCCTTGGGCGAGACGGCTTGCTAGGGCGTTGGCTGTCGATTGCAACGAAGCCGCAAGGGACCGGGATGCAGGATCTGTGGGTGTTCGGCTACGGCTCGCTGATGTGGCGGCCGGGTTTCGAGTTCGAGGAGGCGGTGCCGGCGCTGCTCAACGGCGCGCATCGCTCGCTCTGCATCTATTCCTGGGTTCATCGGGGGACCGAGACGCGCCCCGGCCTCGTCCTCGGGCTCGATCGGGGCGGGGCCTGCCGGGGGATGGCGTTCCGTGTTGCCGGTCGCAACCGCGATTCCGTGGTCGCCTATCTGCGCGAGCGCGAACAGGCGACGATGGTCTATCTCGAGGCGCATCGGCGGGTGCGCCTCGCCGGCGGGCCGGCCGAACCGGTCACCGCGCTTACCTATCTTGTCGACAGGGCCCACCCGCAATATGCCGGCGTCCTGTCGCTGGAGCGCCAGCTCGAGCTGGTCCGGGGCGGCGTCGGCCAGTCGGGGGCAAATCCCGACTACGTGCTCAACACCGTCGATCATCTTTCGGAACTCGGCATCCGCGACCGCGGGCTCGAGGAGCTGGGGCGGCATCTGCGCCAGAGCGTGCCGGCCGCCGCCGGCTGACGGGGGTCACGCGGCGCCGGCGGATACCAGACCGCCGCGCGCGACGATGAAGTCCAGCACCTCGTCGACGCCCTTGCCGTCCTTGACGTTGGTGAAGACGAAGGGGCGTTCCTTGCGCATCAAGCGGGAGTCGCGGTCCATCACCTCCAGCGAGGCGCCGACCAGCGGGGCAAGGTCGGTCTTGTTGATGACCAGCAGGTCGGAGCGGGTGATGCCCGGCCCGCCCTTGCGCGGGATCTTGTCGCCGGCCGACACGTCGATGACGTAGATCGTCAGGTCGGCAAGCTCTGGGGAAAAGGTCGCCGCGAGATTGTCGCCGCCGGATTCGATCAGGATCAGGTCGAGCGCGGGAAAGGCTGCCTCCAGATCGGCGATGGCGGCCAGGTTGATCGAGGCATCCTCGCGGATCGCCGTATGCGGGCAGCCGCCTGTTTCCACACCGCGAATGCGCTCGGGCGCCAGCGCGCCGGAGCGGGTCAGGAACTCCGCGTCCTCCTTGGTGTAGATGTCATTGGTGATGGCGGCGATCTCGAAACGGTCGCGCAGGCGCTTGCACAGCGCGTCCATCAGCGCCGTCTTGCCGGACCCGACGGGACCGCCGATGCCGACGCGCAAGGGGCCGTTCAGGGATGTCATGCGGAGCTCCTTTATTGTCCGGTGCGGATGCGCCTGGCGCCGGGCGGATCCTATGACCGGAACAGGCGGGTGTACTGGACCTCGTGGTTCATCGAGGCGATGTCGGCGGCGAAGGCACAGCCGCCAATGTCGGAAAGCGGGGCAAGGAGCGCCTCTTCGGCGACATTGCTGATGGTGTCGCCGAGCCGGCTGAGAACGCGCTGGCCGTCGGTCTGGCCGAGCGGCACGGCGCGCACGGCCGCCGAAACGAGATTGGCGGCGAAAGCGTGCAGGCCGGCGGAGACGACGGTGCCGGCCGGCAACTCCCAGGCGGCCGCGGCGGCGGCGAGGGCCGCGCAATAGGTCCAGCCGCCGCGCGGGACCGCATCGGGGCCCGTTGTCAGCCGGGCGAAGAGCCGGCTGGCGGCCGTGTCGCAGGGCGGTGCCCAGGCTGCGGCGACGGCGGAGGCGAACGCATCACCCTGGGCGCTGGCCTCCAGCCGGCGTTCGCTCGAGGGCTGCAGGGCAAGCGACAGTTCCAGCAACTCGCGAAAGGTCTTTTCGTCGCCGTGCGTGGCGGCGGACATGGCATGGGCCAGCAGCACCGCATCGCTTCGTCCGGCGCCGTGGCGCAGGACGCCATCGAGCCAGGCGTGAAGTGTGGCGGCGTCGGCGACAGTTCCGTCCTCGATGACGCGCTCGAGACCGTGGCTGTAGGTGTAGGCGCCAACGGGGAAGGAGGGCGACATCCAGGCCAGCAGCGCGTGCAGCCCGCCCGTGGGGAGAGCGCCGCCCGCCGGCCCGCCATCAGGTGTCATGCAGGGAGGACGGGTCATGGTCGTGTGAATGGGCATGTGCGTGATCGTGGGCGTGCCCGTGCCCGTGAGAGTGTGCGTGGTCGTGCCCCGAGACCGTGCCGTGGCCATAGGCCCCGCCTTCCGGGTCGAAGGGCGCGACAAGCGGCATCATGCGGCCGCCGAGACGCGCCACCAGGTCCTCGATGACATGATCGCGGCGGATGCGCAGCGCGCCGGGGACCAGTTGCGTCGGCAGGTGGCGGTTGCCCAGATGCCAGGCGATGCGCAGAAGGTCATCGGCGCTGGCCGCCTCGATCTCGACGAGGTCCTCGGCCGCAGCCAGAATGGCGACCAGCCGCCCGTCCTCGAGCACCAGCGCATCGCCATGGTGCAGGTGAACCGCCTTGGGCATGTCGAGCAGCACATTGGTGCCACCGGCGCAGTCGAGCACCGCGCGGCGACGATGCCGGTCCTCCCGGTCGAGCACGACGCTGTCGGCCGGTGCCCCTTCCCAGGTCCCGGCCGCGAGAATTTCCCGCACTCTCATCATGACGTGGCGTCCGCCCCCCGTTTCCGCGCCGCCTGAAACGCCGGACGGCTGGTGACGCGCGCGAAATAATCGGCAAGCGCCCCTTCAGACGGCAGCGCGAACTTGGCCGCCTGCGCCCATTTGCTGCAATGGCCGAGCAGGAGATCCGGCACGGTGAAGGTCTCGCCCATGACGTAAGGTCCGTCGCCGAGCATTGCCGCCAGATGCGCCAGCCCGCTCTCGAACTCCGCCGCGCAAACCGGCTTCACGGCCGGAACCCGCAGGTCCTTCGGGTGGATGAAGCTGTTCTTGGCCGCCGTCCACAAGGCGCCTTCAAGCACGTCGACGGAAAACTGCGTGAAGCCGTCCTGGCGGGCGCGCTCCACGGTGCCGGCGGGAAAGGTCAGCTTGCCGTGCCGGTCGGCGAGGAACTGGCAGATGGCGACCGATTCCGTCAGCACCCGGTCGCCGATCTTCAGCACGGGCACCTTGCCCGACGGGTTCAGCGCCGTGACCTCCGGGCTGTGCGGCACGGACGGCACGAGGTCGTAAGGCTCGCCCAGTTCCTCCAGCATCCACATCACGCGCATGGCGCGTGTGGCCGGATTGCCGATGACTGTGTACATGCACGTTTCCCCCCGTTCCATCTCCCGAGCCTAGAACAGGAAGTAGCGCTGGGCCATGGGCAGGGTCTCCGCCGGCTCGCAGGTCAGCAACTCGCCATCGGCGCGCACTTCATAGGTCTCCGGATCGACCTCGATCACCGGCGTCGCGTCATTGAGCACCATGGAGGCTTTCGAGATCCCCGAACGGGTGTTGGAGACCGGCAGCACCAGCCGGTCGAGCCCCAGCCGGTCCCGGATGCCGGCGTCAAAGGCTGCCTGCGAGACGAAAGTGACGCTGGAGGCGGTCATCGAGCGGCCATAGGCGCCGAACATCGGCCGGTAGTGAACCGGCTGCGGCGTCGGGATCGAGGCGTTGGGATCGCCCATCGGGGCGGTGACGATGGTGCCGAGCTTGAGGACGAGGTCGGGCTTGACGCCGAAGAAGGCGGGGTCCCACAGGACGAGATCGGCGAACTTGCCGACCTCGACGGAGCCGATGTGCTCGGCAAGGCCATGGGCGATGGCCGGGTTGATCGTCACCTTGGCGATGTAGCGGCGGACGCGCAGGTTGTCGTTCTCGCCGCTCTCGCCGGCAAGGCGCCCGCGTTGCACCTTCATCTTGTGGGCGGTCTGGAACGTGCGGATCAGCACCTCCCCGACGCGGCCCATGGCCTGGCTGTCGGAGGCGATGATGGAAAAGGCGCCCATGTCGTGGAGGATGTCCTCGGCCGCGATCGTCTCCTTGCGGATGCGGCTTTCGGCAAAGGCCACATCCTCGGGGATAGAGCCGTCGAGATGGTGGCAGACCATCAGCATGTCGAGATGCTCGTCGATGGTGTTCACCGTGTAGGGACGGGTCGGGTTGGTCGAGGAGGGAATGACATTCGCCTCGCCGCACAGCTTGATGATGTCGGGCGCATGGCCGCCGCCCGCCCCTTCCGTGTGGAAGGCGTGGATGGTGCGACCCTTGAAGGCGGCGGTGGTGTTTTCCACGAAGCCGCTTTCGTTGAGCGTGTCGGTGTGGATCATCACCTGGATGTCATGCGCGTCGGCGACCGCCAGGCAGCAGTCGATGGCGGCCGGCGTCGTGCCCCAGTCCTCGTGCAGCTTCAGCGCGCAGGCGCCGGCCAGAACCTGTTCCTCCAGCGCCGCCGGCAGCGCGGCGTTGCCCTTGCCGGCAAAGGCGAGGTTCATCGGAAAGGCCTCGGCCGCCTGCAGCATGCGCTCGATATGCCAGGGTCCGGGCGTGCAGGTGGTGGCGTTGGTGCCGGTGGCCGGCCCCGTGCCGCCGCCGAGCATGGTGGTGACGCCCGAGGTCAGCGCCTCGTCGATCTGCTGCGGGCAGATGAAATGGATATGCACGTCGAGCGCGCCGGCGGTGACGATCTTGCCCTCGCCGGCGATGGCCTCCGTGCCGGGGCCGATGATGATGTCGACGCCGGGCTGGATGTCCGGGTTGCCGGCCTTGCCGATACCGGCGATCCGCCCGTCCTTCAGGCCGATATCGGCCTTGTAGATGCCGGTGTGATCGACGATCACCGCGTTGGTGATCACCGTGTCGACCGCGCCTTGCGCGCGGGTGCGCTGCGACTGGCCCATGCCGTCGCGGATCACCTTGCCGCCGCCGAACTTCACTTCCTCGCCGTAGAGGGTGAAGTCCTTCTCGATCTCGATGAAGAGTTCGGTGTCGGCGAGACGCACCCGGTCTCCCGTGGTCGGTCCGAACATGTCCGCATAGGCGGCGCGGGGCATCTTGAAGGGCATGTTCGTCTCCGGCGTTTGCCCGTCTCGGGCGTTTGCTGGTCCTGGGGCGGGATCAGTTTCCCAGTCCGGTGGCGAGTTGCTCCAGTTCCCCGGTGCGGTTCGTCGTCAGGTCGGCGTAGCAGCCATAGATCAGCATAGGTTCCATCGACCCGCCGCGGGCGAGGAAGCCGTAGGCGGCGCAGGCCTTGTCGCGATAGGCGATCCAGGCGCGCTGGGCCTCGCGCAGCGTCTTGACCGCTCCCTTCATCTCGGGCGGCAGGTCCGTGTCCATGCTGCGCATGGCGGCGGTTGCCCGGGCGTAGGCGGCATTCAGATCCTTGTCGGCGGCCTGCCATGCCTGTTCGGCGCAATAGGTCATTTCCATCTGCGCCTGCGGCGCGTCGCAGTCGACAGCCTGCTGGGCGCCGAGGGGAACGGTCGATGCCTGCAGCACGCCTGCCGCGAGAAGGCCGGACATCAGCATCATGGTGGCGGTAAAGCGGGACATGCGGGGTCCTCCTGTTCGATCAGAGCGTGCCCATCACCTTGCCATTGAAACCATAGACCGTGCGATCCCCCACATAGGCGACCAGGGAGACCTTGCGCGTCTGCCCGGGCTCGAAGCGGATGGCGGTGCCGGCGGGGATGTCGAGACGGAGGCCCCGGGCGGCCGCCCGGTCGAAGGCGAGCGCCGGGTTGGTTTCCGCGAAATGATAGTGGGAGCCGACCTGCACCGGCCGGTCGCCGGTATTGGCGACCTCGATCTCGACCGCGCGGCGCCCGGCATTGAGCTCGATGTCGCCCTCGGCGGGGATGATTTCTCCGGGGATCATGGCAGCCTCAGCGGATCGGTTGATGGACGGTGACGAGCTTGGTGCCGTCGGGAAAGGTCGCCTCGACCTGGACGTCGTGGGTCATCTCGGCGACGCCCTGCATCACCTGGTCGCGGGTCACCACATGGGCGCCGGCGCTCATCAGGTCGGCGACCGTGCGTCCGTCGCGGGCGCCCTCGACGACAAAGTCGGTGACAAGCGCCACGGCCTCCGGATGGTTGAGCTTCACGCCGCGGGCGAGCCGGCGGCGGGCGACCTCGGCGGCCATGGAGACCAGCAGCTTGTCCTTTTCCCGGGGGGTGAGTTTCATCCGGCAATCCTCATGTGGTCAGCATCCAGCCTTCAGCAATACCATGTTCGCGGCAGCGCCGCGCCGCGCCAGCGTTCCAGCAGCGCGACAAGCCCGGCCCGCAGGTCATGCCCGGTGTCGGCGAGAAAACGGAAGACGAGCAGGCCGGGAAGCGCGCTGACGCCGCCGCGAAACTTTTCGCCTCGCAGCGTGTCGACGAGGTCGCGCGCGGCGGCGATCATGCCGCCGGCATCCTCGCGGCAGTCGACCAGGGTGGCGAAGGCGCGCGCCCCGGCCGCCGTCGCCGGGCCTGCGAGTATGTCGGTCGCGTCGCCGTCGATGCGGGCCTCGTCGGCGAAGACGAGACGGCCGTCCCGGCGGATCCGCCAGCGGTCGCGAAAGGCCAGCGCATGCACGTCCTCGCCCATCGCCTGGCGGCCGAGCACGACGCTTTCCACGGCGAGCAGTCTCGCCCCGGGGGCAAGATCCACACTCAGCGAGCGGGTGAGCGAGGCGCGATCGAAGAGGATCGTTTCCTGCGGCAGCCATTCGAGAAGGGCGTCTTCCGCGGCCGACAGGGCGCTTGCCACCTCGGCCGGCCCGTCCGGGCTGCGGTAGATGCGTTCCGCCGCCTGGGTCGTCAGGATCGCATGGGTGCCGGATCCGGTGGCGGCGTCGAAATCCAGCCGGTCGCCCCCGGTCAGGCCGCCGGCCGTGTTGAGGAAAACCGCGACCGGAGCCCCGCCATGGGTCTTCGGCAGGCGGATCTTGGCCGACCCGCTCTGCTCCAGGTCCGCCAGCCGGGTGACGCCGCCGCCCAGGGCGAAGCGCACGCGTGCCCTCCCCCGGACCCGCTGCAGGGCAGGGGGCGATGCATGGGCCGGCACGGCGGAATCGAAGGTCATGCTGGGCCTTTTCGGTTGTTTGCCAGAACCGTCCGGGATGAACGAATGGCGCAGCCTGGGCCGCTTCCGGGAGCGGGTCGACCCCTCCGTTCGGCGGTTGTGGTCGCGGCTATCTGCAAAGCAAGAGTGAGGCCAGTTGCCCCGCGCGGCCGCGGATGATGGCGGGCCGGGCCGCCGCCGCGACCGGCATGTCCACCTGCCCGCCGCGCGATTGCCGTATTTTTGCGCAATTGCCGAAACGGCAGGCAGTGATGCCGGGGTGGCGCCGGCCGAAAGCCTGGCTGTTGTTGTCAATACTTGCGGATTTTTGCATTCCGCCGCCCGGATCGGCTACATATGTGGAAAGGTCCTGCATGACGCGGCGTGTGCCGGGACAGGCAGGCACGGCGATAACGACGCGTACCGACACACAGGCGCGCCAAAAAAATGCGGGCGCGCCAAAATGCAGGTGCGCCGAAATACGGGCGCCTTGAAACACTGGCGCCTTGAAACACTGGCGCATCGCGATGAGCAGGCACCGCCCGCGACGGCGGCGGAGAACCGGAGGCTGAACGTGCTGTTTTCCCCTGCAGGCAGGACGTCGCGCTTCGCGCGATGGATCGCGACGGCCGCGTTTCTCGCCGCGCTTTGCAGCGCGGGAGGCAGCACCGGCGCCCGGGCCGATATTGCGTCCTGGATCGTCATCGACGCGGAGACGGGCGCGGTGCTGGAGCAGAAGGATGCCCTCCGGCAATGGTATCCCGCCTCGATCACCAAGCTGATGACCGCCTATCTGGCCTTCAAGGCGATCCGTGACGGACGCGCGACGCTCGACAGCGCCGTTGCCATCAGCGTCAACGCGCGGGCCCAGCCGCCGAGCAAGATGGGCTTCAAGCCGGGCACGCAGATGACGCTCGACAGCGCGCTGAAGATGCTGATCGTCAAGTCGGCGAACGACATTGCCGTGGCGGTCGCCGAAACCATCGGCGGATCCGAACCCGCCTTCATCGAGATGATGAACGCGGAGGCGCGCCGGCTCGGCATGACGTCGACGCGGTTCGTCAACCCGCACGGGTTGCCCGACAACCGCCAGGTCTCCTCCGCCCGGGACCTTGCCGTGCTCGGCCGCACCCTGTGGCGCGAATTTCCGCAGTATCGCAGCTATTTCGGGCTGAGCGCGATCCGCGTCGGCAAGAAGACGCTGCGCTCGGCCAACCGCGAATTCCTGGCGCGGGTGCGCGGCGCGAACGGCATGAAGACCGGCTATATCTGCAATTCCGGCCTCAACGTGGTCGTCTCCGCGACGCGCGGGGGACGCACGGTGATGGCCGTCATCCTGGGATCGGCCTCCGGCGTGGAGCGCGCGGCCAAGGCGCGCAAGCTGATCGACGACGGTTTCCGCAAGCGGTCGGGCCGCAATATCGATGCGCTGACCGGCTCTGCCGGCGGGCCGCCGGCAGACGGATACTGCAAGCGCAACGCCCGGCCGAGTGCCGAGGAACTGATGGCGACCTTCTCCGGACCGCAGTTGCGTCCTTCCTCGGCTTTGTCCTTCGCGCAGGGAGACCTTGCCTCGGGCGGCGTGCGCCGTCCGATCGTGATGCAGGCCCCGGCTGTCGAGGCCGACGGGGACGACGACGTGCCGACCCGCGAGGATGGCAAGACCGACTGGGGCAAGGTGATGGACGAGATCATCGGCCCGCGCCAGCGCGGCATCGAGGCCGTTCAGGTCAGCCTCGGCATTCCGAAGGGCAAGGTCGGGACGGCCGCCGCCGTGGCCGCCATCGTCAATGCACCGCTGCCGCGCGACAAGCCGATGGCGGAAAACGCCTCGCTGCTGCCGGCATCGGCCGTTGCGGCGGAAGCGCCGTCCGCCGGCTCCCCCCTGCCGGGAGCGATCTTTCGCGGCAAGCCGCTCTTGATCGCGCCGGTTCCGCCCCCAAATCCCCGTCCATGACGTCGCCGCCGGCCCTGGCGGCGGACGCATGAGGAACACAGCCGTGACAGATACCCTCGATGCAGCTGCGGCTCCCGCGCGGCCGCGCGGCCCGAAGCCGCCGATCCCGCTGACCGTGATCACCGGCTTTCTCGGGGCCGGCAAGACCACACTGCTCAACACCCTGCTGAAGGACCCGGCGCTGTCCGACGCGGCGGTGATCATCAACGAGTTCGGCGAGGTCGGGCTCGACCATCTCTTCGTCGAGGGCGGCAGGGAGGGCATCGTCGAGCTGTCCTCGGGTTGCCTTTGCTGCACCATTCGCGGCGATCTGGTGACGACGCTGGAGGACCTCCTGCGCCACCTCGACAACGGTCGGACCGAGCGCCTGTCGCGGGTGGTGATCGAGACGACCGGGCTCGCCGATCCCGCGCCTGTCCTGCACACGATCATGCAGCATCCCTATCTGGTGATGCGCTACCAGCTCGACGGTGTCGTCACCCTGGTCGATGCGGTCAACGGGCTGGCGACGCTCGATACGCAGGAAGAGGCGGTGAAGCAGGTGGCGGTTGCCGACCGTATCGTGCTGACCAAGACCGATCTGGCCGAAGGGGCCGCTGGGCGCGATGCCGGCAGCGCGCTCCGCAAGCGCATCGCCCGCCTCAACCCGGCGGCGGCGGTGTTGCTTGCCGCCGAAGGCGAGGCAGAGGTGCCGTCGCTGATCGGCACGGGTCTCTACGATCCGGCAACCAAGACCGCCGACGTGGCGCGATGGCTCAACGAGGAAGCCTATCGCGACGATCATCATCACGGGCATCACGACCACGCACACGATGATCACGACCACGGTCACGATCATGACCATCACCACGGGCATGACCATCATCACGGGCACGGCCACGACGTGAACCGGCACGGCGACGATATCCGCGCCTTCTCGCTGTCGACCGACAGGCCGATCACGGCGGGCGCGCTGGAGATGTTTCTCGACCTGCTGCGCTCGGCGCACGGGCCCAAGTTGCTGCGCATGAAGGGGATCGTGCGGATCGCCGAGGATCCGGAGCGGCCGGTGGTGCTGCACGGGGTGCAGCACGTGTTTCATCCGCCGGCAACGCTTGCCGCCTGGCCCGATGCGGACCGGCGGACGCGTCTCGTGTTCATCACCCGCGACCTGCCCGAAGGATTCGTCCGGCGGCTGTTCGACGCCTTCACCGGAACACCTGCGACCGACACGCCGGATGTGGCCGCGATGACCGACAATCCGCTGGCGATCACCGGCTTCAGCGGCGGTTTCCGCTGATCAGGAGGCGTCGCCGCGCTGCTTGCGGACGCGGATCAGGCCTTCCTGCGCGACCGAGGCGACAAGCTGGCCGTCGCGGGAAAACAGCGATCCGCGGGTGAAGCCGCGCCCGCCCGAAGCGGACGGGCTGTCCTCGGCATAGAGCAGCCAGTCGTCGGCGCGGAACGGGCGGTGGAACCACATGGCGTGGTCGAGGCTCGCCACCTGCAGATCCGGGTCGAAGACGCTGGTGCCGTGGGCGAAGAGCGAGGTGTCGAGCAGCGTCATGTCGGAGGCGTAGGCCAGCACGCAGGAATGGATGCGCCGGTCGTCGGGCAGGGCTGCGCTGGCCCGGACCCAGACGTTCTGAGCCGGCGTCAGTTTCTTGCGGCTGAAATAATGTGTCATGTCCACGGGGCGCAGCTCGATCGGCCGGTCGCGCTCCCAGTAGCGGCGCACAGGTTCGGGGGCGTTGGCCAGGAACTTTTCCTTCAGTTCCGCCTCGCTCGGCAGGTCCTCGGGCGCAGGCACATCGGGCATCTCCGCCTGGTGGGCGAGGCCGTCCTCGAAGGCCTGGAAGGAGGCCGACATGGAGAAGATCGCGCACCCGTGCTGGATGGCGACGACGCGCCGCGTGGTGAAGCTGCCGCCGTCGCGAATGCGGTCGACCTCGTAGATGATCGGCACGGCGGGGTCGCCGGGGCGCAGGAAATAGGCGTGCAGGGAATGTACGAAGCGGTCTTCCGGCACGGTGCGCGAGGCGGCGACGAGCGACTGGCCGATCACCTGGCCGCCGAACACCCGCTGCCAGCCGACCTGCGGGCTCATGCCGCGGAAGAGGTTGTGTTCCAGCGGCTCGAGATCGAGTATCGAGAGAAGGTCGTCGACGGCTGAGCGCATCAGGGCACCTGTTCGCGGAGAAAAAGGATAGGGTCGCCAGCGAGCCTTCCGGCCGGCAGGCGGCAAAGTCAAGATTGACCCAAGGTCATGCGGCGCGCCCGATCGGCCGCGCCGGACGAAACTGCAAGCGGAGTGGGACGATGGCGGAGCGCGGCGAACTTCTGGACGTGCTGGTTGGCGGCGGCGGTTATGTCGGCCTGTCGCTCGGCGTTGCCCTGAAGCAGGCGGATCCGGCGATGAAGGTCGCTGTCGTCGACATGCGGCCGCGCGCCGCGCTGGAGAACGATCCGCGCGCCTCGGCGGTGGCCGCCGCCGCCAGCCGCATGCTGGCGCAGCTTGGCGTGTGGGACGAGATCGCGCCGGAAGCGCAGCCGATGACGGAGATGATCGTCACCGATTCGCGCCTGCGCGATGCGGTGCGGCCGGTCTTCCTGACGTTCGACGGCGAGGTCGAACCGGGCGAGGCCTTCGCCCATATGGTGCCGAACGGACGCATGGTCGCGGCGCTTGCGGACCGCGCGGCGGAACTCGGCGTCGAGCTGATCGCGCCCGACACGGTGCAGGGCTATTCAAGCGGTGCCTCGGATGTCGAGATCCGCCTCGGATCCGGCAAGGTAAGGCGGGCGCGGCTGCTGGTGGCCGCCGACGGGGTGCGCTCGAAGCTGCGCGAGCTTGCCGGTATCGGCACCGTGCGCTGGGAGTATGACCAGTCGGGCATCGTCACGACGGTGCGCCACGAGCGCCCGCATAATGGCCGCGCCGAGGAGCATTTCCTGCCCTCCGGCCCCTTCGCCATCCTGCCCCTGAAGGGCAACCGCTCCTCGCTGGTCTGGTCGGAGAAGCGGCTGGAGGCCGAGCGTCTCGTCAAGGGCGATGCGTTCACTTTCGAACTGGAGCTGGAGCGCCGCTTCGGCCATCACCTCGGCAAGATCGAGCTCGACGGCCCGCGCCATGCGTTTCCGCTCGGGCTGACCCTTGCGCGCGGCTTCGTCAAGCCGCGCCTGGCGCTTGCCGGGGACGCGGCCCACGGCATTCATCCGATCGCCGGCCAGGGGCTCAACCTGGGTTTCAAGGATGTGGCCGCCCTTGCCGAGGTGCTGGTCGAGGCCCGGCGCCTTGGCGAGGATATCGGCGCGCTCGACGTGCTTGAGCGCTACGAGCGCTGGCGCCGCTTCGACACGTTCCAGATGGGGGTTGTCACCGATGTCTTGAACCGCCTGTTTTCCAACGATATGGATGTGGTGCGCGCAGTGCGCGACGTCGGTCTCGGGTTCGTCGACCGGTTGCCGTCGCTGAAGCGGTTCTTCATCCGGCAGGCGGCCGGTCTGGAGGGAGCCGTTCCACGCCTGCTCGCCGGCGATCCGATTTGAGGATTGGCGGGGATCCGATCCAAACGACGGGACGTGGGAGAAGACCGGAGACATGGACGGATCACAGGCCGCCAAAGAGGATCGGCCGCAAAGGATCATCCTGATCACCGGCTGTTCGTCCGGGATCGGCGCGGCTGCCGCGCATACCTTGCGGGGGCGCGACTGGCGGGTTTTCGCGACGGCGCGCAACCAGGATGACGTGGAGCGCCTCAAGGACGCGGGCTTCGAGAGCTTCCGTCTCGACTACGAGGACGAGGCCAGCATCCTTGCCGCGGCAGAGGCCGTCCTGGAGCGCACCGGCGGACGTCTCGACGCGCTTTTCAACAACGGGGCCTATGCCATTCCCGGCGCGCTGGAGGATATTCCCTCCGACGCGATGCGGTCGTTGTTCGAGGCCAACTTTCTTGGCTGGCACACGCTGACGCGGGCCGTGCTGCCGCATATGCGCCGGCAGGGCCATGGCCGCATCGTCCAGTGCTCGTCCATCCTCGGCTTCATCGGCATGCCGTTTCGCGGTGCCTACAATGCCTCGAAATTCGCGCTTGAAGGTTACAGCGACACTTTGCGCCTGGAACTTGCCGGCACGGGGATCCATGTCTCGCTCATCGAGCCGGGGCCGATCGCAACGCGCTTCACCGAAAACGCCCTGTCCAATTTCGACCGGGTGATCGGCGAGGCGGGCATGGCAGCTTCTCCGTATCGGGACGCTTACGAAAGGCGGCTGGACCGCATGCGGGCGGGCGAGCCCTCGCCCTTCAAGTTGCCGGCGCGCGCGGTGGTGAAGCATCTGGTTCATGCGGTCGAGCAGCCGCGCCCGAAGGCACGCTACCGCGTCACCGTGCCGACGACGGTGATGGCGATCGCGAAGCGGCTTCTGACCTCGCGCGGGCTGGACCGCGTGCTGGGCAGGGCGGCGAAATCCGAGGAATAGTTGCCGGCGGCAGGCATGCCCCCGGCCCGAAAGGACGTTGGATGGCTGAATTCCTTCGCATGGTGGTGCCCTTCGCTGTGGGCGCGGTGGCGATCGTCTTGCTGCTCGGCCTGTGGAACATGATGCGCGGCGGCTCGTCCTCGCGCTCGCAACTGCTGATGCGCTGGCGTGTCGGCCTGCAGTTCCTCGCCATCGTCATCGTGATGGCGGTGCTCTATCTGTCGGGAACGACACCGTGACCATGTCGCACAGGCTCCGGGAGGCAGGACAATGGTAGTGCTGAACAAGATCTACACGAAGACCGGCGATGGCGGCACGACGGCGCTCGCCTCCGGCGATCGCCGTCCCAAGCACGACCTGCGCGTCGAGGCCTACGGGACGGTCGACGAGACCAACGCCGTGCTCGGCCTGGTGCGGCTGGTGACGGGCGGGGCCCATCCCGAGCTCGATGCGGTGCTGGCGCGGATCCAGAACGATCTCTTCGATCTCGGCGCCGACCTTGCGACGCCGGAGACCGACGAGCCGCCGGCCTATCCGCCCCTGCGCATGACGGGGCCGCAGGTCGCCGCCATCGAGGCGGAGATCGACCGGTTCAACGCCGACTTGCAGCCCTTGCGGTCCTTCGTGCTGCCGGGCGGTTCGGCGGCCGCTGCGCATTTGCACGTGGCGCGGACCGTGTCGCGCCGGGCGGAACGGCTGATGACGGCGCTCGCCGAGCGCGAGCCGGTCAACCGCGAGGCCGTCGTCTACATGAACCGCCTGTCGGACTTCTTCTTCGTCGCCGCCCGCTGGGCGAATGCGCGCGGGGAGGGGGACGTGCTCTGGGTGCCGGGCAAGAATCGCTGATCAAGGCCGCGGAGTTCGTCATGCCCCACGCGACTTGACGCAGGCGCGGGGGCGGCGAAAGCTGCCGCGTCGCAACAGGACGGGCTCTCGCGCATGTTCATTCCGCTCTACGACCACAAGCCGCTCGTCCACTTGCGGCGACAATATGTCACATGGGGTCTGATCCTCGCCAATGTGGCGGTCTTCGCGCTGCTGCAGCGGGGCGGGCTTTCGGACCCGGCGATGCAGGCCTCGAGCCTCTCCTTCGGCCTGGTTCCGGCGGTTCTTTTCGACCATCGCGACCTCGCCGCCGAACTTGCGGTGCTGCCGGAAATGGCATCGCTCGTAACCTATGCGTTCCTGCACGGAAGCTGGATGCATCTGGGCGGCAACATGCTGTTCCTCTGGGTGTTCGGCGACAATGTCGAGGACGCGATGGGGCATTTCCGGTTTCTCGTCTTCTACCTGCTTTGCGCCGCCGCCGCGGGCTACGGACATGCCTTGACCGAGCCTGTATCGACGGCGCCGCTGATCGGCGCGTCGGGGGCGGTGGCCGGCGTGATCGGTGCCTATCTGGTGCTGCACCCGAAGGTGCGGGTGTGGGTTCTGGCCTTCGGCCGGCTGCCGTTGCGCCTTCCAGCCGCCTGGGTTCTCAGCGCCTGGATCGCCTTCCAGCTGGCGATGGCCTTCGGTTTCGGCGACACGCAGGTTGCCTGGTGGGCGCATGTCGCCGGTGCGCTCGCCGGCGCGTTGCTGGTCGTGCCGATGCGGCGGCGCGGCGTGCCGCTGTTCGACCGGGGGGTATAGGGCAAGCCCCTACGTGCCGGTTTCGCGACGCCCGGGTGACCTTACGTGGCGTTGACAGTCCCGGAGTGCATCAGTACGGTCCCGGCCCGACGAACGAAACCGGCGGATTTCAGCGGTTATCGGGTGTCCTGACACGATGCGGATACACAAGACGACCGGCGGCGCACAACGTGGCTGCTTGAGCGGGAGGTTGAAAAACCCATGAAGATCCTTGTCCCCGTGAAGCGGGTGATCGACTACAACGTCAAGGTGCGCGTCAAGGCGGACGGGTCGGGCGTTGACCTTGCCAACGTCAAGATGTCGATGAACCCGTTCGACGAGATTGCCGTCGAGGAGGCGATCCGTCTGCGCGAGGCCGGCAAGGCGGAAGAAATCATCGTCGTCTCGGTCGGCCCGCAGCAGGCGCAGGAGACGCTGCGCACGGGCCTTGCCATGGGCGCCGACCGCGGCATCCTGATCAAGACCGATGCGACCACCGAGCCTCTCGCCGTCGCCAAGATCCTGAAGAAGATCGTCGAGGAAGAGGCCCCCGGCCTCGTCATCCTCGGCAAGCAGGCGATCGACGACGACTGCAACCAGACCGGCCAGATGCTCGCCGCGCTGCTCGGCTGGGCCCAGGGCACCTTCGCCTCCAATGTCGATCTCGGCGAGGGGACGGTTGACGTCACCCGCGAGGTCGATGGCGGATTGCAGACGATCAAGCTGAAGATGCCGGCGGTGGTGACCACGGACCTGCGCCTCAACGAGCCGCGCTACGCGTCGCTTCCCAACATCATGAAGGCGAAGAAGAAGCCGATCGACGAGAAGTCGCCCGAGGATTACGGCGTCGACGTCGCGCCGCGCCTCGAGGTGCTCAAGACGGTGGAGCCGCCGGCACGCCAGGCCGGTGTCAAGGTGGCCGATGTCGCCGAACTGATCGCCAAGCTCAAGAACGAAGCCGGCGTCCTTTGATCGGACCGACAGGGAGAACGACACGATGACCATCCTTCTTGTTGCCGAACACAGCAACGACGCGATCAGTGATGCAACCCACAAGGCAATGACCGCGGCTGTCGCCATGGGCGGCGATGTCCATGTGCTGGTGGCCGGCAACGGCTGCCGCGCGGCGGCCGAACAGGCGGCGAAGATTTCCGGCGCGGCCAAGGTGCTTCTGGCCGAGGGCGAGGGCCTTGCCCAGCAGCTTGCCGAGCCGATGGCGGATCTCGTCCTGTCGCTCGCCGAGGGCTATGACGCGATCGTCGCGCCGGCCACGGCGAACGGCAAGAACATCCTGCCGCGCGTTGCGGCCCTGCTCGACGTGATGCAGCTTTCCGACGTGACCGCCGTCATCGACGGGTCGACCTTCGAGCGGCCGATCTATGCCGGCAACGCGATGCAGACGGTGAAGTCGAACGACGCCAAGAAGGTCGTGACGGTGCGCACGTCGACCTTCGCGGCCGCCGAGGAGGGCGGCTCCGCCCCGATCGAGGACGTCGCCGCCACCACGTCCGACCTGTCCAGCTTCGTCGGCCAGGAACTGTCCAAGTCGGACCGTCCGGAGCTGACCTCGGCCAAGGTGATCATCTCCGGCGGCCGGGCCCTCGGCTCCAAGGAGAAGTTCGAGGAGGTGATGCTGCCGGTCGCCGATGCGCTCGGCGCCGCCGTCGGCGCCTCGCGCGCCGCCGTCGACGCGGGTTATGCCCCGAACGACTGGCAGGTCGGCCAGACCGGCAAGGTGGTCGCTCCCGATCTCTACATCGCCTGCGGCATTTCCGGCGCGATCCAGCATCTCGCCGGCATGAAGGACAGCAAGGTGATCGTGGCGATCAACAAGGACGAGGAAGCACCGATCTTCCAGGTCGCCGACTACGGGCTGGTGGCGGATCTCTTCGAGGTCCTGCCGGAGTTCAAGGCAGCCGTCGAGGCGGCCAAGGGCTGAGCCTTCCGGTCCCCGGCGGACCGGGTGTGAAACTCCGGGAGGGCCTGCCCTGTGGCGGGCCCTCCTGCGTTGGGCGCGGCGCCTGGCGCCCCGCGACCGCGGACGGCCGAAAAAGCGTCCGCGGGTTCTTGCGGTAGGCCCGCGAAGTTGCGATGAATAGCCCCTCACTTCCCCATGGCGCGCACCGGCGCGCCGTAACGAAATCGGAACGGACGATGGTGGTCGATATCAAGAAGGTCGGTGTGATCGGCTCGGGCCAGATGGGCAGCGGGATCGCTCATGTCTGTGCGGTTGCCGGCTTCGACGTCGCGCTCAGCGACATCTCCCGCGACCGGATCCAGTCGGGCCTCGCCTCGATCAACGGCAACATGGCCCGCCAGGTCCTGAAGGGCCAGATCACCGAGGAAGAGCGCGCCACGGCGCTCAGTCGCATCGTCGCCGCCGACAGCATGGACGAGCTCGCAGATGTCGATCTGGTGATCGAGTCCGCGGTCGAGAACGAGCAGATCAAGCGCAAGATCTTCGCCCAGCTCTGCCCGCTGCTGAAGCCGGAGGCGATCCTCGCCACCAACACTTCGTCGATCTCGATCACGCGCCTTGCGGCGACGACCGATCGTCCCGAGCGGTTCATCGGCATTCATTTCATGAACCCGGTGCCGCTGATGGAGCTGGTCGAACTGGTGCGCGGCATCGCCACCGAGGACGAGACCTTCGAGGCGGCCAAGAAGTTCACGCGCACGCTCGGCAAGACCATCGCGGTTGCCGAGGACTTCCCCGCCTTCATGGTCAACCGCATCCTGCTGCCGATGATCAACGAGGCGATCTACACGCTCTACGAGGGCGTCGGTTCGGTCGAGGCGATCGACACGGCGATGAAGCTCGGCGCCAACCACCCGATGGGGCCGCTGCAGCTGGCCGATTTCATCGGCCTCGACACCTGCCTGTCGATCATGCAGGTGCTCTACGAAGGCCTTGCCGACACCAAGTACCGGCCGTGCCCGCTGCTGGTGAAATATGTCGAGGCGGGCTGGCTGGGTCGCAAGACGCAGCGCGGCTTCTACGACTATCGCGGCGAGGTTCCGGTCCCCACCCGCTGAGCGGGTGGCGCGCAAGGAAGGCTTAACCCTGTCTTAACGTTGCCGGTGGCAAGGTCCGGGTCCTGATGCCCCTGACCAGCCACCGGAGCCGTTCATGTCCAGTGTCGCCGCCGCAATGGTCGGTTTTGCCCAAAGCCAGACCCAGACATCCCTCGCCACGACGTTCATGAAGCAGAACGC
This sequence comes from Stappia sp., assembly GCF_965276915.1. Lineage (GTDB taxonomy): Bacteria > Pseudomonadota > Alphaproteobacteria > Rhizobiales > Stappiaceae > Stappia. The sequence goes on along the minus strand of NZ_OZ255709.1, from coordinate 464,830 downwards.
CAGCGCGGAAGCAGGCATCGCCGCCCTTCTGGAAGAGAACGCGCAAAGCGCGACGGCCGCCGCAAAGGCGCCGCCCGCCGGTCTCGGCGGGGCTGTCGACATCACGGTCTGAGCGGCCGGCGCGGTTTCCTGCGTCGACCCTGACTTCGACTCAGACTTCGCTCCGGCCCCGGCCTGTCTATTTCTTTCCGTCTTCCATTGCGGCACGCCCCTTTTCCATCGCAGCGCGAATGAGCGCCAGCGCATCGGGCGAATCCCATTCGGCCGGTCCCATCAGCGCGCCGATCTCGCAGCCCTCGCCGTCGACCAGTAGCGTGGTCGGCAGGCCCGGCGCGCGGCCGTAGGACCGCACCTTGTGGAAGATGCCCATCGTCGGGTCGGAATAGAAGGCAAGGCTCGCCACGCCGATCTCCGAAAGGAAGGCCTTCGGCTTGTCCGGGCTGCCCTGGTCGACGCTGACCGTAACCACCTCGAAATCCTCGTCGCCGAGTTCCGCCTGCAGCCGGTCGAGCGCCGGCATCTCCTTGCGGCAGGGCGCGCACCACGTGGCCCACAGGTTGAGCAGCACCGTGCGCCCGCGGAAATCGGCAAGCGTCATCTGGCTGCCGTCGGGCGCCAGAAAGGCGAGATCCGAGAGGGATTGCGCCTTGGTCGCCGGCAGGAAGGCGGCGACCTCGCCTTGTGCGGCGGCGCCGATCGAGGCGGCACGCGCAAGCGCGCCCGAGCAGGCGCCGGCCTCCTGCCGGTTGCCATCTGCCCCGCCGATCACGTATATCCCGGCCAGTCCCGCCAGAAGGGCCGCGGCGGCCAGCCCGAAAAGCACCGGGCCGCGTCGACGTGGCTGCGTTTCGTTGGTCATAGATCCATCATCCGTCCGTTGAGGGCGCCAGAAAGGCACGTTCATGAGCAATCGCATGTGGGGAGGCCGGTTTGCCGAAGGGCCGGACGCCATCATGGAGGAGATCAACGCCTCCATCGATTACGATCGCAAGCTCTACCGGCAGGATATAGAGGGTTCCAAGGCTCATGTCCGCATGCTGGCGGCGCGCGAAATTGTCGCCGCCGACGATGCCGAGAAGATCGCTCACGGTCTAGACACGATCCGGTCAGAGATCGAGGCGGGCGAGTTCACGTTCTCCCGGGCGCTCGAGGACATCCACATGAACGTGGAATCGCGCCTGGCCGAGCTGATCGGGCCGACCGCCGGCCGGCTGCACACCGCGCGGTCGCGCAATGATCAGGTGGCGACCGATTTCCGCATCTGGGTGCGCGACACGCTGGACACGCTCGAGGCCCAGTTCACCGACCTGATCCGGGCGCTCGCCGAGCGGGCCGAGGAGCATGCCGGTGACGTGATGCCCGGCTTCACCCACCTGCAATCGGCCCAGCCGGTGACCTTCGGCCATCACCTGATGGCCTATGTCGAGATGTTCGCCCGCGACCGCTCGCGCATGCGCGATGCCCGCAAGCGGATGAACGAATGCCCGCTCGGCTCGGCGGCGCTTGCCGGCACCTCCTTCCCGATCGACCGCGAGATGACGGCGGCGGCGCTCGGCTTCGACCGGCCGACGGCGAATTCGCTCGATGCCGTGTCCGACCGCGATTTCATCATCGAGGCGCTCGGTGCGGCCTCCATCGCGTCGATGCACCTGTCGCGGCTGGCCGAGGAGATCGTCATCTGGTGCTCCGCCCAGTTCGGCTTCGTTACCCTGTCGGACAAGTTCTCGACCGGCTCCTCTATCATGCCGCAGAAGAAGAACCCGGACGCGGCCGAGCTTGTCCGCGCCAAGACGGGCCGCATCTACGGCTCGCTGACGGCACTTCTGGTGATGATGAAGGGCCTGCCGCTCGCCTATTCCAAGGACATGCAGGAAGACAAGGAGCAGGCGTTCGACGGGTTGCCGAGCCTCTCGCTGGCGCTTGCCGCGATGACCGGCATGGTGCGCGACCTGACGCCCAACACCAAGGCGATGAAGGCGGCGGCCGGGTCGGGCTACTCCACCGCGACGGACCTTGCCGACTGGCTGGTGCGGGTGCTCGGCATGCCGTTCCGCGAGGCGCATCACGTCACCGGACGGGCGGTCGCCGTTGCGGTCGAGAAGGGCGTCGTATTGCACAAGCTGCCGCTTGCCGAGCTGCAGGCGATCGAGCCGCGCATCACGCAGGACATCTTCACGGTGCTTTCGGTCGACAAGTCGGTGCGCTCGCGCACCAGCTATGGCGGAACGTCGCCGGTCAATGTGCGCAAGCAGGCGCGGCGCTGGCTGAAGGCACTCGAGCGCGAGGCCGCGCGCGACTGACGATAGGCAAATGGCGATACGCGACTGACGATGCGTGCCGTGCCGCCGCGCCGAAAGGGTTGCGGCGGGCCTCGCCGCATGCGAGGAAACGGCAAGGGGCCGCGTGGGCAATCGCGCGTGCCCGGGCTGGCGAGACCGGACTGGCGAGAGGAGTTCCGCTGAACATGGCGAAGGGTGTCATCTCCCCGTTTCTGCGCGGCGGCGTGCTTGTGGCTGTCGTGCTGGCGCTTGCTGTCGGCGCCTGCGGCCGGCGCGGGGCGCTCGACCGGCCCGATGCCGTCGATCCGGCGGTCAAGGGCGGCAGCTATCGCACGCCGGATGCGGAGCCCGCGCCGGCGAAACCGGATCGCCCCTTCGTTCTCGACGCCATCATCTGACATCGGCCACCATCTGACATCTGACATCGGGCACGGGCCGGTGGCGCGGCGTATCGCGCGAACCGGTCCATTCGTTCCTCCCCGGTTCCGGCAACGCCCCCCGCGGCGCAGCGCCGGCCGGGCTCCTAGCCGGGACCACGACCTTGCATCACTTTCATTATGTCGACGACCGGCTGAGGGCCGAGGATGTACCGGTTGAACGGATCGCGGCCGAGGTCGGAACGCCGTTCTACTGCTATTCGACGGCGACGCTCGAGCGGCACTACCGGGTGTTCAAGGAGGCGTTCGCGGGCATCCCGACGCTGGTCTGCTACGCGATGAAGGCCAATTCCAACCAGGCGGTGCTGGCAACGCTGGCGCGGCTCGGCGCGGGCATGGACGTCGTCTCGGAGGGCGAGCTGCGCCGCGCCCGGGCAGCTGGCGTTCCCGGCGAGCGGATCATGTTCTCCGGCGTCGGCAAGACGGCGGGAGAGCAGGCCTTCGCCCTCGACCAGGATATTTTGTGCTTCAACGTGGAAAGCGAACCGGAACTTGTGCAGCTTTCGCAGGTGGCAAGCGGCAAGGGGCGGACCGCCCGGGTCTCGGTGCGCATCAACCCGGATGTCGATGCCCGCACCCACGCGAAGATCGCGACAGGCAAGGCGGAGAACAAGTTCGGCATTCCCTGGGAGCGCGCCCGCGAGGTCTACGCGCTGGCCGCCAGCCTGCCGGGCATCGAGGTCTCCGGCATCGACATGCATATCGGCTCGCAGATCACCGAGCTTGAGCCGTTCGACGCCGCCTTCTCGCGTCTTGGCGGGCTGATCGCCGCTTTGCGCGGTGACGGCCATGCGATCGACCATGTCGATCTCGGCGGCGGGCTCGGCATTCCCTACCAGGACAACAACGAGCCGCCCCCGCATCCCGACGCCTATGCGCAGGTGGTTCGCAAGCATGTCGAGAACCTTGATTGCACGGTGATTTTCGAACCGGGGCGGATGATCGCCGGCAATGCGGGCATTCTTGTCACGCAGGTCCTCTACGTGAAGGAAGGCGCCGCCAAGACCTTCGTCGTCGTCGATGCCGCGATGAACGACCTGATCCGGCCGACGCTTTACGATGCCTATCACGAGATCCGACCGGTGCTGCGTCCGGGTCCGGAGCATCCGCGCATGCATGCCGATATCGTCGGGCCGGTCTGCGAAACGGGCGACTATCTCGGCCAGGACCGGGACATCCCGGCGGTCGCCGCCGGCGACCTGCTCGCCGTGCATTCCGCCGGCGCCTATGGAGCGGTGCAGGCCGGCAGCTACAACAGCCGCCTTCTGGTGCCGGAGGTGCTGGTCAATGGCGACCGCTATGCCGTGGTCCGGCCGCGTCCGAGCTACGAGGACCTGATTTCCGCCGACCGCCTGCCGGACTGGCTCACCGACGAGTGAGCCTCCGGCGAACGGCGTCTGCCCTTGCCAAAGTGGTCGAAACGCCCCACCCTACCTGTTCGGGGGCAGTTTGACCGGACGGGCCGGGCCGCGGAGGCAGGACAGGTGAACGACGCGACGACACCGGAGGGTGCGGGCCGCTCCCCCGGCAGCGCTCCCCATGAGGCGCGAGAGGACGAGGCGCGGGCGCAGCATGCGACCTTGCCGCAGGGCTCCTATCGCCGGCTCGAACGCGCGGTGGTGGAAACCCGCCTCGCCATTCTCTGGGAGCGGATCTGGCCGCCGCTGCACAATGTCCTGATCGTCGTGGCGCTCTATGTCGGCCTGTCCTGGGCCGGCCTGTGGACGCTGCTGCCGGTCTTGCTTTCCTCCCTTGTCGCGCTCGCCTTCCTGGCTGTCGCCTGCCGCCTTTGCTGGCCGCTCGTGGCGGTGCGGTTGCCCTCGCGCGCTGCGGCGCTGGCGCGCATCGAACGGGTGTCCGGACTGAGCCATCGGCCGCTCGCAGCCCTCGACGACGCGCTCTTCGACGCTGGCGACACACCGGCAACCCGCGCCTTGTGGGAGCTGCACCGGCGCCGGGCGCGTACGGCGCTTGCATCGGTGAGAACCGATGCACCGAGCCCGCAGGCCTTCCGCCGCGATCCCTTCGCGCTGCGCGTCCTGGCGGCGATGCTCCTGCTTGTCGGATATTTCGTTGCCGACGGCGTGCACCTGCAGCGCCTGTCGCCGATGTCCGGCGCGGGCGGCGAGGCGGTCGCCGCGCCGCTGCGGATCGATGCCTGGATCACGCCCCCCGTCTATACCGGCCGCGCGCCGCTGTTCCTGACGGGCGAGGCGGCGGAGCTGCGCGATCCCGCCCAGGCGCTGAGCGTGCCGGAGGGCAGCGAATTGATCGTGCGGGCGCAAGGGGTTCCCGATCTCGGCGTGCAGCTTGTCAGCGACGGCGCGGCGACCGACCTTGTTGCCGAGGCGGGCACGGCGGACAGTTCGGGGAACCTGCGCAGCCGGCTGGAGACATCGGCGACGCTTGAGATCCGCAATGGCGAGGATCTGGTCAACAGCTGGCGGATCGCGATCGAAGCCGATGATGCGCCGACGATCCGCCTGCTGAACGACCCGGAGGAGCAGCTCAGCGGCGCGGTGAAATTCACCTATCTGGTGGAGGACGATCACGGGGTGGTCTCGGCCAAGGCGGATATCAGCCCCGTCCAGGTGAAGGGGCTCGACAGCAACCGGGCGGCGCGCCCTCTGGTCGAGGCGCCGGGCTTTCCCCTGTCGCTGGCCGGCGGCGAGCGCAAGACCGGGGCGGGCGAGACCATCCGCGACCTGACCAGTCATCCCTGGGCCGGTTCCAAGGTCGACCTTGTGCTCAGCGCCGGCGACCATGCAGGGCAGACCGGCCGTTCCGAGCCGCACCGCTTCACGTTGCCCCAGCGGCGCTTTGCCAAGCCCCTTGCCCGGGCCATCGTCGAGCAGCGCCGCGACCTGGCGCTTGATGCCAATGCGCAGGTGCGGGTGCTCGACGCGTTCGACGCGCTGATGCTGGCGCCCGAAACCTTCATCGACAATGCCCGGACCTATCTCGGCATGCATTTCGCGCGTGGCCAGCTGGTCGCGGCGCAGGACGACGAGCAGCTGCGTGCGGTGGTCGATCTCCTGTGGGAGCTGGCGCTGAACATCGAGGATGGCGACCTCTCGATGGCGGAGCGGGCCCTGCGCGATGCGCAGGAGGCGCTGCGCAAGGCGCTTGAGGAGGGGGCTTCCGACGAGGAGATCGCCCGGCTGACGGAGGAGCTTCGCAAGGCGCTGGGCGACTACATGCAGGCGCTGGCAGAGCAGATGCGGCAGAACCCGCAGGCGATGCAGCCGATGGACCCCAACGCGCAGAATCTGCGGCCCCAGGACCTCGACGAAATGCTCTCGCGCATCGAGGAGCTGGCGAAGAACGGTTCGCGGGATGCCGCGCGCGAGCTTCTGGCGCAGATGCAGCGGATGCTGGAGAACCTGCAGGCCGGCCGGCCGCAGCAGATGCCGGATGGCATGACCCAGGAGATGATGCAGGCGCTGAACGAGCTCGGCCAGATGATCCAGCGGCAGCAGGAGCTGATGGACCAGACCAACCGGCTCGACCAGCAGCGCAACGGAGAGCAGGGAGAGCAGGGCGAGCAAGGCGAGCCGGGCGGCTCGCAGGGCCGGCAGCAGCAGGGCGGGCAGATGACGCCCGAGCAGCTGGCCGAGGCCCTGCGCCAGCTGCAGGAAGGGCAGGGCGAACTCGGACAGCGGCTGCAGGAGCTGATGGACCAGCTGGCGCGCAACGGCGTTCCGCAAAACGACCAGCTCGGCCGCGCGGGCGAGGAGATGGGCAATGCCCGCGACAGTCTTGGCCAGGGCCAGTCGGGAGAGGCCGTCGGCCAGCAGGGCAATGCGCTCGACGCGCTCAGGCAGGGGGCGCAGGGGCTTGCCGAGCAGATGCTCGGGCAGGGGCAGGGCGAAGGGCCGGGCATGGCCGGACGCCAGGGCAATCCCATGGACGAGGACCCGCTCGGACGTCCGCGCCGCACGGAAGGCCCCGACTTCGGCGAGCGGGTGCGCGTGCCGGACGAGATCGACGTGCAGCGGGCCCGCCGCATTCTCGAGGAGCTGCGCCGCCGCTTCTCCGACCCGAGCCGGCCGATGATCGAGCTGGATTATCTGGAGCGGCTTCTGCGTCGCTACTGATGCGGGGTGCGCGCGGGCCGCGCAGCGGCCGGGCACGGAAAAGCAAAACCCGGCCTGTGCGAAGGCCGGGTTTTGACGACAGATGCAAAGATCAGCCGGAAGACCGCCGCGCCGGGTCCTGACAGCTCACACCCCGTGCCCTCGCGCCGGTATCGGGCCGGCGGGGAACAGGGCGGTGGCCGTCAGGCGTAGCGGCGTCGGGTTTCCTCGCGGCAGATGCCGAGCAGCGCATCGCTGACGGCCCTGCGGATCTCGGCCAGCGAGAAGGGCTTGGTGACGACATCGTGGATCAGCGCGTCGAGCCCGTTGGCGCGCTCGCGCTGGTCGGCAAAGCCCGTCATCAGCAGGATCGGCACTTTCGGATAGTCCCGCGCGGCGATCAGGGCGAAGGCGATGCCGTCCATGACGGGCATCTTGATATCCGACAGGATGAGGTCGAAGGCCCCCTTTTCCCGGACGAGCGTTTCCGCGGCCGCGGCGCCATCCTCCTGGGCGACCACCGTGTGGCCGTCCAGTTCCAGGGCGCGCTTGACGAAGCTGCGAACCGCCTCATCGTCCTCGGCAATCAGAATATGGGCCATGTCCCACTCCGTTTTCAAACGTTCGCCGGTTCCGGCGCATCCTGGACGACGTAGCCGATATACGGGAGCTGGCGCCATTTGTGGCCCATGTCCATCCCGTATCCGACCACGAACTTGTCCGGACAGTCGAATCCGACATAGTCCGCCGAAATGGCGGATTTGCGGCGCATCGGCTTGTCGAGCAAGGCCGCGATGCGCACCGATCCTGCGCCGCGCTCAGTGAGTCGGTCTCGTGCGAAAGCTAACGTTCTGCCACTTTCCAGTATGTCATCCACGAGAATCACATCCCGTCCCGCGACATCGCTCTCCACATCGCGCAGGACCCGGATTTCCCTTGACTCCGTGCCGGAGCCGTAGCTGGACAGATGGATGAACTCCATCTCCGGGCGCAGGCCGACCCTGTGCATGGCGCGCACCAGGTCGGCGGCGAACATGAAGCTGCCCTTCAGCACCGCGACGACAAGCAGGCGCTGCGGGCTCGACCCAGCGATTTCGCGGGCGATCTCCCCGACCCTTGCGGCAATCGCCTCTTCGTCGATCAGGGTGCGGATTTCGGCGTCGTCACTCATTCACTCTGGCCTGCTGTTCTCCGCGCTCGACAAAGCGCACCTGGATGTCGGCCGCCGGGTCGGGCGGGGCCGACAGGCGGGTTCGGAACCGTGTCGTGCCACCGACATCGAGCCGGCGCAAGCGCGGCTCCATGATCCAGGCATAGATTTCCTGGGCGTCCTCGCTGCGCAGTGCCAGCCTGACCGCCGGTACATGCATCGGCTGACGGCTGATATTCTCGATCGTGCCCTCGATCACGAGAACGATGGTGCCGTCCTCGATCTCGCGGAAGGTGCGCAGGTCGCGGAATTCCAGGCCGCGCAGGTTCACGTCGAGCCCGGCCAGCGTGAAAAGGCCGGCGAGGTCGGGCATCCGCGCCACGATCGGCGTGCGGAACGTCACCGCGAAGGCGCAAAGCGCGATTGCGCCGAAAAACATCATCGCGCCAACGACCCGTTGCGGACGGACGCGTCGCGCCCGCTGGCCGACCTGGTCGACGATCCGCCTCAGCACCGGCTCGGGCGGCTTGGTCTTCACCTGGATCTTGGGTTTGCGGGCCAGGCTTTCAATGTCGACAGGGGTTTTCTTGGTCTCGGCCTCGCGCTCGTCCGCCGCCGCGTCGAAGGGCATCAGGTCCTGGCCGAAAGTCTCGTCGGCGTCCTGCGTGTCGGTGTCTTCCGCGTCGCCGCCCGCGCCTGCATCCGCGTCCTCGCCGCCATCCTCATCCATTGCCTCGTCGCCGGCAAAACCGTCAAGGTCGTCGTCGCCGGCGGTCGCCATGGCGCCAACGGCCTGGGTGGCGAGAACCTCGACCTCCGCCTCGGCTTCGGTTTCGACTTCAGCTTCGTCGGGGACTTCGGTCTCGATGGACGTTGTGTCCGGCTCGGCGCTGGCGTGCCAGCGCGTGCCGCAGCGGGCGCATTTCACGCTACGCCCGTCCGGCCCCAGCGCGGCGGCGCTGACCCGGTAGGCAGTCGAACAGTCCGGGCAGGTTATCATCATTGTGGAAGAGGCCTCGTCTTGCCCACAAAACCTCCGGCTTGGCGTGGCATGCTTGCCGCCATGGATACCGGACCGGGAAAGGGTCAAGTATTGGCCATGGTCCGTAAACATGCTGCAAACGGCGGCGCGTTTCCCGCGTCGCCGACCGCACACGGATCGTCACGACCTCATCACGCCCCGATATCGTTAATGAAGCGTTAATGGCGAGGCGATAGTGTCGGGACAATGTGTTAACGAGAGGTTGCCGTGATCCGATTCGAAAATGTCGGTCTGCGCTACGGCATGGGCCCGGAGGTCCTGCGCGACCTGACCTTCGAGATCAGGCCGCAGTCCTTCCAGTTCCTGACCGGCCCGTCGGGCGCGGGCAAGACCAGCCTGATGCGTCTTCTGTTCCTGTCGCTGGCGCCGACGCGCGGGCTCATCCGCGCCTTCGGCAAGGACACGTCGGCCCTGAAGAAGAGCCAGATCCCAGCCTTGCGCCGGCGGATCGGCATCGTCTTCCAGGATTTCCGCCTGCTGGACCACCTGACCACCTACGAGAATGTCGCGCTGCCGCTCAGGGTCGTCGGCCAGGAGGAAAGCCAGTATCGTTCCGACGTGGTGGAACTGCTCAAGTGGGTGGGCCTTGGCGAGCGCATGCATGTGCTGCCGCCGGTTCTGTCGGGCGGCGAGAAACAGCGCGCGGCCATCGCCCGGGCGCTGATCACCCGGCCCGAAATGCTGCTTGCCGACGAGCCGACGGGCAATGTCGATCCGCCGCTGGCGCGCCGGCTGCTGCGGCTGTTCATCGAGCTCAACCGGCTGGGGACCTCGGTGGTCATCGCGACGCATGATCTTGCCCTGATGGACCAGGTCGACGCGCGGCGCATGGAACTCGGCGAAGGACGGTTGCATATCCATGACTGACGGCAGGAGCGGCAAGGATCGCCCGGCGCGGCCGAGCGGAGGCGCGAAGCAGGGTCCGCGCCCGCAGCGCGAGGGGCGTGGCGGCAGGCCGGGAGCCGGCGCCGGAAGCGGCAAGGCGGGCGGTGCCGGCAGCGCCATGCGGGCACGGCTGCGCGGCAAGGCGAAGGCGCGCGGCGGGATGTCGGGCCTGCGCTCGCCGGCGCCGATCGTGCCCTCGCAGGCGGTCGCCGGGCGCGCGCTGACATTTGTCGTCGCGATCATGAGCTTCCTTGCCTGCCTCACCGTCGGCGGCGTCGCCATCATCCACGAGGCGGCGAACGCCTGGTCGAACGACCTGCAGCGCGAGGTGACGATCCAGATCCGCCCGGCCGAGGGCGTCGACATGCTGCGCGAGATCGAGAAGGCGATCGCGGCGGCGCGGGAGCAGCCGGGGATCGGTGCCGTGCGGGCGCTGTCGGACGAGGAAACCCGCGGCCTGCTTCAGCCCTGGCTGGGCGAGGGACTGGATCTTGCGACCCTGCCCGTGCCGCGCCTGATCCAGGTCGAGATCGACGAGCCGTCGCGGTTCGAACTCGGCGACCTGCGCGCGGCGGTTTCCGCCGTGGTGCGCGGCGCCAGCATCGACGATCACGGATCGTGGACGGACCGGCTCGCGGCGATGGCCGGCGCCGTTGTCTTCGGCGGCCTGGCGATCCTGTCGCTGGTGCTGGGGTCGATGGTGCTGTCGGTGGTCTTCGCCACCCGCGCCGCGATGGCGGGCAACCGGGACGTCGTGGAGGTGCTGCATTTCGTCGGCGCCGAGGACAGTTTCGTCGCCCGCGAATTCCAGCGACACTTCCTGCTGCTCGGCCTGCAGGGCGGCCTTGCCGGAGGGGTGGGCGCCTGCCTCGTCTTCGTCGTGCTCGGCTTTCTCGCCGACGACCGCACCGGCCTGCAGGGGCTTGCCCGGGCGATGGACATGTTCGGCGGCGTGTCGGTCGGCGTTGCCGGCTATCTCGGCGTGCTGGCGGTGATCTTCCTGGTCACGGTGCTGACCGCGGCAACCTCGCGCCTTGCCGTGCGCGCCCATCTGCGCCGGATCGAATAGGCGCCGGCCGGTTGGCTCCTGGCCGCAACTCCTGCCATGAAACAGAAAACAGGCAGCTTCGAAACGAAAACGGCCCCGGACGCGATGTCCGGGGCCGTTTTCGTTGATCCTGATACCTTCCGGCGCTGCCGTGCGGCCGCGCCTGCAAGGCTTATTCGGCGGAGGACGCCTCGGCGGCGGCCTTGGCCTCGGCGCGCTCGGCTTCCTTGGCTGCCTTGACGGCCGCCAGGTCCGACTTGATCTCGTCGTTCAGGCGACGGGCGCGAACATTGGTGGCCTCGACGATACGGGCCGACTTGCCGCGACGCGTGCGCAGATAGTAGAGCTTGGCGCGACGGACCTTGCCGCGGCGGATCACGTCGACGCCTTCCAGCATCGGCGAGTAGACCGGGAACACACGCTCCACGCCTTCGCCATAGGAGATCTTGCGGACGGTGAAGCTCTCGTTGATGCCGCCGCCGGCGCGGGCGATGCACACGCCTTCATAGGCCTGCGTACGGGTCCGGTTGCCTTCCGTCACGCGCACGTTGACGCGGATCGTGTCGCCGGGAGAGAAGCTCGGCAGCTTGCGCGCGGCTTCGATCTTCGCCATTTCTTCGGCGTTCAGCTGTTCGATGATGTTCATGGCACTGCCTTTTTGGTTCGTGTCGGTCAGAGCGTCCGCTAACGGTCGAGCCGCAGGGGCGAATTCACCGCGTTTTTGGCCAGTCCGGAACTTGCGTCCGGTGGTGGAAATCCGGTTCGCGCACCGGTGTCGCCCGTCCGTTTTCCCGCTCCGCCCGGAAGGGCATGTGGCACGTTTGTGCAAAGGAAAAACGGCACGCGGCGCCAGTTCGGCACCCGAGTGGCCGCTGCATAGCGCAAGCGGCCAGGTTTGTCATGCCCTTTTCGCGTCGAAACGCCCGATTTTGCGCGTATCCGGCGCTCAGGCGTCGTCCTCCCCGGCGAGGTGGCGCTGCCACAGGTCGGGGCGCCGTTCCCTTGTCAGCTCCTCGGCCTCTTCGCGGCGCCAGCGGTCGATGCGGGCATGGTCGCCGGAGGTCAGGATCCCGGGGATCGACAACCCCTCGAATTCCCGCGGGCGGGTGTAGTGCGGATGTTCCAGGAGACCGGTCTCGAAGCTTTCGAACGCGCCGCTTTCGGCATTGCCCATGACGCCGGGCAGCAGCCGCACGACGGCATCGAGCAGCACCATGGCGGCGAGCTCGCCGCCGGACAGGACATAGTCGCCGACCGACACCTCTTCCAGGTTCCGCGTCTCGATCACCCGCTGGTCGACGCCTTCGAAGCGGCCGCAGACGATGACGGCGCCGGGCCCGCCGGCAAGCTCGCGCACGCGGGCCTGGTCGAGCGGGCGTCCGCGCGGGCTCATCAGAAGTCGCGGGCGCGTGTCGCCCTCGGGCGTGGCCGCGTCGATGGCGCTTGCCAGGATGTCGGCGCGCAGCACCATGCCTGCGCCGCCGCCGGCGGGCGTGTCGTCGACCGAGCGATGCCTGTCCGTGGCGTGGTCGCGGATCTGGCGGGTCTCGAGCGACCAGTCGCCGCGCTCCAGCGCCCGTCCGGCGAGCGAGGCGCCGAGCGGCCCGGGGAACATGTCCGGATAGAGGCTGAGAATGGTGGCGGCAAAGCTCATGGCAGGTCCGGTCCTGGATGGCGGCGGGGCGCGCGGCTCGGCGTTCGCCGCAATCCTTGATTAACGGTTTGCCTTCTAGAAAGGACGTATGTCACCGAAACCCTCCATGCCCGGCCCCCTGTCGCGAGTGGCCGAAGCGCTGCGCCAGACCGTGGAGCGGCACTATCTCGACCTGTCTTTCAGCCGGGTCGCGCCGCTGGCCCTGCTGCTTGCCTATGGCATTGCCGTCGGCCTGGTGTTCAACACGGGCATCGATCACCCCTGGGACAAGCTGCAGCATCTGGTGTTCTTCGGGCTGCTGACCCTGGCGATCCATGCGTTCTTCTGCTGCCGGCTGCGTATTTCCGCCGGCGTCGCCAGCCTTGCCGGCATCGGCGGGGAGGCGGTCCAGGCCCTGACGCCGCATCATCATGCCTCGCTCGGCGATGTTGCCGCCAACACGATCGGTGTCGCGCTGGTCGTCGCCGCCATCGTGCTGATCCGATCCGAAACGCGCGCGGCGCTTGCCGAGCGAGCGATCGAGGGCGACGACTTCCTGTCCTCGCCCCAGTCTTTGCCCCAGTCTTCGCCCTTGTCCGTCCCTGTTTCCGTCTCCGGGCGGGATCAGGCCCCGGCCTCGCCAGGCTCCTCGTCGGCGTGATCCTCCGGCGGCACGATCGTGACCTCGCCTGAGGCGAGGTCGATCCGGGGCACGGCCTCGCGGGTGAAGGGCACATAAAAGGACGACGCTCCGGCGGGGCGGATCTCGACCAAGGTGCCGGCGCCGAAATCGGGCACTGCCACGATCGTTCCCAGCAGCGCGCCGTCGCTTGCCACAGCCTTCAGGCCGAGCAGGTCGGCGTGGTAAAACTCGTCCTCGTCGTCGAGTTCGGGAAGCGCCGCGCGGGCGACATAAAGGTCCGTTCCGTTCAGCGCCTCGGCAGCGTTGCGGTCGTTCACGCCCTCGAACTTCGTCACCACCATCGACTTCTGCAGCCTGGCGGAGGCAACGGTCAGTTCGCGCTTGCCGTCCGCCGTCTGCAGCGGGCCGTAATCGGCGAAGGACAGGGGATCGTCGCCGAAGGGCTTGACCCGGACCTCGCCGCGAATGCCGTGGGCGGCGCCGATACGGGCGATGAGGATGCGATCTGTCGTCACGCGCGACCTCCTGGCGTTTTGCCTTGCCCGCCCCCGCAGTATCGGCGGCTGCAAAGCAATGCGGGACCCGCGCGGTTCGCGCGGGTCCCTGTCAGTCACTCAACCCGGGCGTCGCCCGGAGGCATTCCACCGATGCCGGCTTACTCGGCCGAAGCTTCCTCGGCGGGAGCCTCGGCACCGGCGGAAGCTGCCTCGGCGGCAGCGGCGGCGGCGTCCTCGGCAGCCTGCTTCTTCTCGGCGAGACGCTCCTTGGCCTTCTGGCCCGGCTCGGCCTTGTTCGGGTTGCTGCGGGCTTCGCGGGTCATCAGGCCGGCGGCGTCGAGGAAGCGCAGGACGCGGTCGCTCGGCTTGGCGCCGTGGCCGAGCCAATGCTGGATGCGCTCGGCATCGAGCACGACGCGGTCGGCATTGTCCTTCGGCAGCATCGGGTTATAGCTGCCGACCTTCTCGACGAAGCGGCCGTCGCGCGGCGAGCGCACGTCGGCAACGACGATCCGGTAGAACGGACGCTTCTTGGCGCCGCCGCGGGCAAGACGAATTTTCAAGGCCATGTCTAAGGTCTCCTGTAGTGCGCGCCGCGTTCAGCGGCGAATGGCTTCATGGTGGCGGATCACTTCCCTGACGATGAAGTTCAGGAACTTTTCCGCGAAATCGGGATCAAGGTTTGCGTCCCTGGCAAGTGCGCGCAGGCGCGCGATCTGCCGTTCCTCGCGCGCCGGATCGGCGGGCGGAAGATCGTGTTGGGCCTTCAGCACACCGACTTTCTGGGTGCACTTGAACCGTTCGGCGAGCATGTGGACCAGCGCCGCGTCGATATTGTCGATGGAGCCGCGCAGGCGGACGAGTTCGTCCATCGCGGCCGAGGCCGGGTCGAGGATCTGGTCGGCGCTGTCGGTCACTTCTTTTTCCCCCGTCCCATGCCCGGCATGCCGCCGAGACCCGGAAGGCGGGGGCCGCCCAGTCCGCCCAGGCCGCCCGGCAGGCCCGGCATCTGGCCCGGAAGGCCCCCCGGGAGGTTGCCGGGCAACTGACCCGACTGGGCCATGCGCTCGAGTTCCTTCGGGTCGATGTTCGGCATGCCGCCACCGGCGCCGGGCATGCCGAGGCCGCCCATCATCTTGCCGAGCATGCCCTTGCCCTTGCCCATCTGCTTCATCATGTCGGCCATCTGCCGGTGCATCTTGAGCAGCTTGTTGACGTCGGCGACATCGACGCCGGATCCGCCGGCGATGCGCTTCTTGCGGCTGGCCTTGAGCAGGTCGGGCTTGCGCCGTTCCTGGGGGGTCATCGACTGGATGATGGCGACCTGGCGCTTGATCACCCTGTCGTCGATATTGGCGCCGTCGAGCTGCTTCTTGAGCTTGCCGACGCCGGGCATCATGCCCATGATTCCGGACATGCCGCCGAGCTTTTCCATCTGGCGGAGCTGTTCGGCCAGATCCTCTAGGTCGAAATTGCCCTTCTGCATGCGGGCGGCCATCCTGGCCGCCTTCTCCTGGTCGATCTCGCGGGCGGCCTTCTCGACCAGCGAGACGATGTCGCCCATGCCGAGAATGCGGTCGGCGATGCGCGAGGGATGGAATTCCTCGAGCGCGTCCGCCTTTTCGCCGGTGCCCACCAGCTTGACCGGCTTGCCGGTGACCGCGCGCATCGACAGGGCGGCGCCGCCGCGCCCGTCGCCGTCCATGCGGGTCAGCACGATGCCGGTGATGCCGACGCGCTCGTCGAAGGAGGTGGCGAGGTTGACCGCGTCCTGGCCGGTGAGACTGTCGGCGACGAGCAGGATCTCGTGCGGCGTCGCCGCCGCCCTGATCTCGGCCATCTCGATCATCAGGGGCTCGTCGATATGGGTGCGGCCGGCGGTGTCGAGCATCACCACGTCGTAGCCGCCGAGCCGTGCCGCGGTCATCGCGCGGCCGGCGATCTGCACCGGCGTCTGGCCGGCGACGATCGGCAGCGTGTCGATGCCGGTCTGCTCGCCGAGCACCTTGAGCTGTTCCTGGGCGGCCGGGCGACGGGTGTCGAGCGAGGCCATCAGGACCTTGCGCTTGTCGTTCTTCGTCAGGCGCAGGGCGATCTTGCCGGTCGATGTCGTCTTGCCCGAGCCCTGCAGGCCGACCATCATGATGGCGACCGGGGCGGGGGCGTTGAGGTCGATCGGTTCCGCTTCGCTGCCGAGCATCTCGACGAGCTGGTCGTGAACGATCTTGACGACCTGCTGGCCGGGGGTGACCGACTTCAGCACTTCCTGGCCGACGGCGCGGTTGCGCACCTTGTCGGTGAAGGACTTGACGACGGGAAGCGCCACGTCGGCCTCGATCAGGGCCCGGCGCACCTCGCGCAGCGCTTCGGAGACGTCAGCCTCCGACAGCGCGCCGCGCCGCGTCAGCTTGTCGAGAATGCCGCTGAGGCGATCTGACAGACTTTCGAACATGCCGTGGTCCCTTGATCCCTGGACACCGCCGCCATGGCGATGCCGTTTCCCCTGAAATGGTGCCGAAACACGATCGCGCAAAGCGGTTTTGCACCCGAGGGCGCAACGCGCTGTCGGGTGTGAACCTCCGGGATCTCTTTACACCTTTACGGGTCCCGGTCGGCGGATGGTCGTCTCGTAACTCTTTCGGAGTTGCCAGCGGCATAGTCGAAAACGGTGCACAAAGTCAAGGATCGCCCGCCGGCTTTCGCCGGATGCGCGCGGCGGGAAACCCTGTCCGGCATATCCGGCTCTTGAAATCGACGGCAAAAGGGAGAAGATGCGGCCTCCGGCAAGCCGGCCGCGCCCTTGCGAAGGCCCGTGGCGGCGCGGGCGTCCTCCGCCCCCTTCCCGACAAGGGACATTCCAACACGCCGGTACCAGGACGCCGTGACATGGACCTTCGAGCCGTTGCGCTGCCGATCGGCCGCCTGCTGATCCTGATCTCGCTGTTCATGACCATTCCCGCCGCCGCCGACCTGATGGCCGGCAATCCGGACTGGATCGTCTTTCTCGCCTCGGCCCTTGTCACGGGATGCATCGGCTGTGTCGCGACCGCCGCTTTCCTGCGCTCCGCCAACCGGTTCAACACGCGCGAGACGCTTGTCTTCGTCAATGCCGCCTGGATCGTCTTCGGGCTGGCCGGCGCGTTGCCGCTATGGCTGAGCGGGTTGAAGATCTCCTTCGTCGATGCCGTGTTCGAGGCGATCTCGGGCCTGACGACGACCGGTGCGACGGTGCTGACCGGGCTCGACGCGATGCCGCCCGGCATCCTGCTGTGGCGCTCGCTGCTGCAATGGATCGGCGGCATCGGCATCGTCGTCCTCGGCATCTGGCTGCTGCCGGGCCTGAGGACCGGCGGCTCGCAGCTCTTCTCGATCGAATCCTCGGAGACCTCGTCCAAGCCCTATGGCCGCTTCGAACCCTTCATGGTGCGGCTGCTGCTGCTTTACGGGGTGCTGACCTGTGCCAGCACGTTGCTCTACTATCTTGCCGGGATGACCTTCTTCCAGGCGGTGAACCACTCCCTCACCACGGTCTCGACCGGCGGTTTCTCGACCTCCGACGGTTCGCTCGGGCAGTTCGACGATCTTGCGATCTACTGGATCGCCATCGTCTTCATGCTGCTGTCGAGCCTGCCCTTCCTGTTTCTCATCACCCTGGTCGAACGCCGGGTCTGGCGCGATGCCCAGCAGGTCTTCTTCTTCCTGCGCCTCGTCATCGCCTTCAGCCTGTGCGCCTTTGTCGCGCTGCACCTGCACGACACGGGCATGCCCTTCCGCCACCTCACCCTTTCGGTGTTCCACGTCGTCTCGGTGGTGACGACGACCGGCTATGCGGCCGATGACTACCTGCAATGGGGCAACCTGGCGATCGTCCTGTTCTTCCTGCTGACGTTCCTGGGCGGTTGCAGCGGCTCGACCTCCGGCGGCTTCAAGGCCTTCCGGATGCTGCTGCTGATCTCCTATATCCGCGTGCTCTTGAAGGGCATGGTGCGGCCGCACCGGGTGGCGGAGGCACGCTATGGCGGTACGGCGGTGAGCGCCTCGGTGATCGAGGGCGTGCTGATCTTCGCCCTGCTCTACACGATGACCTTCGTCGTCTTCGCGCTCGTCTATGCGCTCGCCGGTCTCGACATCGAGACGGCGCTGAGTGCCTCGATCACCGCGCTTGCCAATGTCGGCCCCGGCGTCGGCGACATCATCGGCCCGTCCGGCACGTTCCAGTCGCTGCCCGAGCTGGTGAAGGCGCTGCTTTCCGTGCAGATGGTGCTTGGCCGGCTGGAGATCCTGGCGGGGATCATCCTGCTGACCCCGGACTTCTGGAGCGAGCGCTAGGATCAGGAGCAGGTTCAGGGACGCGGTCGGGAGCCGAAGATCGCCGAGCCGACGCGCACATGGGTGGCGCCGAGGCGGATGGCGCTTTCGAAATCCGCGGACATGCCCATCGACAGACCGGCAAGACCGTTGCGCGCGGCAATCTTCGCCAGCAGCGCGAAATGCGGGGCGGGCGTGTCCTCGGCCGGGGGAATGCACATCAGGCCGGCAACGTCGAGGCCGAGCTCGCCCCGGCAGAAGGCGATGAAATCGTCGGCCTCGCCCGGCGCGATGCCGGCCTTTTGCGGCTCCTCGCCGGTGTTCACCTGGACGAAGAAGCGCAGCGCGCGATCCTGGGCCTGGCATTCGCTCGCCAGCGCCCGGGCGATCTTCTCCCGGTCGAGCGTGTGGATAACGTCGAACAGCGCCACCGCGTCCTTCGCCTTGTTGGATTGCAGCGGCCCGATCAGGTGCAGTTCGACATCGGGGAACGCGGCGCGCAGCTCCGGCCACTTGCCCTGCGCCTCCTGCACGCGGTTCTCGCCGAAGACACGCTGGCCGGCATCGAGCACGGGGCGGATCTCGCCGGCGTCGAAGGTCTTGGAGACAGCGACAAGGGTGGTCGCGCCGACAGGCCGGCCGGCGGCCTTCCCGGTCCGGGCCATCGTCTCGCGGATATCGGCAAGGCGCGCGGCGGCATCGCTTTGGTTCGCCGCCGCCGGGGAGGGGGCGTTGTCGGTCGCGGACATGGGGTTCCTCGGGGGCTTCTGCTGCGGTCCTTCCCGATAGCCTTTTCCCGGGCGCGGGGGCAAGGGGGCCATGAGGTCCCCCGGTCGGTGGCAATGGGGCGGGCGGGATGCCTTGCAGGTTGACCGCAAGGCGGATTTCTGGTGACAGTCGCGCCACGTTATTCCTGCAATGGTCACGAGAAAAGCAATCACAATCATGGCGACGGAGCGCTACAACGCCCGCGAGGCGGAAAGCCGCTGGCAGAAGGTCTGGGACGAGACGGACGTCTTTGCGACACGCAACGAGGACCCGCGTCCGAAATACTATGTGCTCGAGATGTTTCCCTATCCTTCGGGCCGCATCCACATGGGCCACGTGCGCAACTACGCGATGGGCGACGTCGTCGCGCGCTACAAGCGTGCCCGTGGCTTCAACGTGCTGCACCCGATGGGCTGGGACGCCTTCGGCATGCCGGCGGAAAACGCGGCCATGCAGAACAAGGTGCATCCGCGCGACTGGACCTACCAGAACATCGCGACGATGCGCGGCCAGCTGAAGATCATGGGCCTGTCGCTCGACTGGGCGCGCGAGTTCGCGACCTGCGACGTCGAGTATTACACCCAGCAGCAGCACCTGTTCCTCGACTTCCTGCAGGCGGGCCTCGCCTACCGCAAGAACTCCAAGGTCAACTGGGATCCGGTCGACATGACCGTGCTCGCCAACGAGCAGGTCATCGACGGTCGCGGCTGGCGCTCCGGCGCGCCGGTCGAGCAGCGCGAGCTGACCCAGTGGTTCTTCAAGATCTCCGACTGGTCGGAGGAGCTGCTCACCGCCATCGACACGCTCGACCGCTGGCCGGACAAGGTCCGGCTGATGCAGAAGAACTGGATCGGCCGGTCCGAGGGCCTGCGCGTGCGCTTTGCCTTCTCCACCCCGGCACCGACCGGCGACACGGCGCTGGAGATCTTCACGACGCGGCCCGACACGCTGTTCGGCGCCTCCTTCATGGGCTTGTCGCCGGATCACCCGATCTCGCTGAAGCTGGCCGAGAGCAATCCGAAGCTTGCCGCCTTCATCGAGGAGTGCCGGCGCAAGGGCACCTCGGCGGAAGCCATCGAGACGGCCGAAAAGGTCGGCGTCGACACCGGCCTGACCGTGACGCATCCGCTCGATCCCTCGATCACGCTGCCGGTCTACGTCGCGAACTTCATCCTGATGGACTACGGCACGGGCGCGATCTTCGCCTGTCCGGCCCATGACCAGCGCGATCTCGACTTCGCCCGCAAGTACCATCTGCCGGTGCGCCCGGTGGTGCTGCCGGCGGGTGCCGATCCGGAGACGTTCGAGATCCGCGACGAGGCCTACACGGACGACGGCACGATCTACAATTCTGACTTCATGAACGGATTGCCGATCGCGGACGCCAAGGAAGCGGTCGCGGCGCGGCTCGAGGCGGCGATGCTCGACGGCCGTCCGCAGGCCGAGCGGCAGGTCAACTACCGCCTGCGCGACTGGGGCATCTCGCGCCAGCGCTACTGGGGCTGCCCGATCCCGGTCATTCATTGCGAGGATTGCGGCGTGGTGCCGGTGCCGGTTGCCGACCTGCCCGTGCAGTTGCCCGACGACATCGATTTCGACAAGCCGGGCAATCCGCTCGACCGTCATCCGACCTGGCGCAACGTCGCCTGCCCGGCTTGCGGGAAACCGGCGCGGCGCGAGACCGACACGATGGACACGTTCGTCGATTCGTCCTGGTATTTCGCCCGCTTCACCGACCCGAAGGCAGCGACGCCGACCGACAAGGCCGTGGCCGATGCCTGGCTGCCGGTCGACCAGTATATCGGCGGCATCGAGCACGCGATCCTGCACCTGCTCTATTCGCGCTTCTTCGCAAGGGCGATGAACGTCACCGGCCATCTGGGCGTCAAGGAGCCGTTCCGGGGCCTGTTCACGCAAGGCATGGTGACGCACGAGACCTACAAGGCGCCGGGCGGCGGCTGGGCGTCGCCGGCGGAAGTGCGCATCGAGGGCGACGGCGAGACGCGCAAGGCCTTCCTGCTGGAGGGCGGCGCGGAGGTCGCGATCGGCTCGATCGAGAAGATGTCGAAGTCGAAGAAGAACACGGTCGACCCGACCGATATCATCGAGACCTACGGCGCCGACACGGCGCGCTGGTTCATGCTCTCCGACAGCCCGCCGGAGCGCGACGTGCAGTGGACCGAGGACGGCGTGCAGGGCGCCTGGCGCTTCATGCAGCGCGTCTGGCGGCTTGTCGGGGACATCGCCGACGGCGTGCCGGAGACGGCCCGGCCGAACGCGTTCGGCGATCAGGCGACGGCGCTGCGCCGGGCAACGCACAAGGCCTGCGCGACCGTCTCCGCCGACATCGAGGGGCTTTCCTTCAACCGCGCGGTGGCCCGCATCTACGAGCTGGTCAACACGCTCTCCAAGGCGCAGCAGGCCGATTTGCAGGCCGGCGCCGAGGGCGAGGACATGCGCTTCGCCCTGCGCGAGGGCATCGGCTACCTGGTGCAGATGATGGCGCCGATGGCACCGCATCTGGCCGAGGAATGCTGGACGGTGCTTGGCCGCGAGGGCCTGCTTGCCACCGCGCCCTGGCCGGAGGTCGAGGAAGACCTTCTGGTCGAGGCGACCGTGACCCTGCCGGTGCAGGTCAACGGCAAGAAGCGGGCCGACCTGACGATCGCACGCGAGGCTTCCAAAGAAGAGGTGGAAGCGGCTACGCTCCAGCTCGAGGCCGTGCTGCGCGCGCTGGACGGCAAGCCTGCCCGCAAGATCATCGTTGTGCCGCAAAGGATCGTGAATGTCGTCGCCTGATCATCCGACATCGCAGCCCGCCACGCGGCGCGCGCTTCTCGTTCTCGCGCTCGGCGCGGCGCTTGCCGCCGGCGCCTGCCAGGTCCGCCCGCTCTACGGCTCGCTCGGCGGGCCGGCCGGCACGTCTCCCGTCGCGGAGCAATTCGCGGCGATCGACATCGACACGGTCGAGGCCTCCTCGACGGAGACTCTCGAGCGTGTCGGCCAGGTGCTGCGCAACGAACTGATCTTCGGATTCCGGCGGGGCCGCGAGGCGGCGCCGCCGCGCTACCGGCTGAAGATCATCATCGACCGGCCCTTGAACGAGGTCGGCGTCGAACGGCTCGCGGATGTCCCCTCCGCCTATTCGGTGACGGTCAATGCGAGCTATGTGCTCAGCGAGATCGGCACCGGACGGACGGTGACCACCGGTCGCGCCTTCGGTTCGGCCTCCTTCGACTTCTCCAGCCAGCGCTTCGCCAACCTGCGCGCCGAGCGCGATGCCGAGGATCGGGCGGCGAAGGTCGTGGCCGGCAACATCCAGACGCGCCTGGCCGGCTTCTTCGCCTCGCAAGGCTGAGCCATGGTCGCGCTGAAGGCCGGCGAGGTCGACCGTTTCATCGCCGAACCGCCGGCCGGCGTGGCCTTGGTGCTGGTTTTCGGACCGGATACCGGCCTTGTGTCGGAGCGGGCCCGCATGCTGGTCGACAAGGCGTCGGGCGGCGTCGACGATCCCTTCTCGCTTGTGCGCCTCGATGCCGCCGATGTGGTTTCAGATCCGGCCCGGCTGATCGACGAGGCCTCGACGGTGCCGCTGTTCGGCGGCCGCCGCGTTGTCTGGCTGCGCGACGGGGCGGGCAAGAACCTTTCGCCGGCCGTCGATCCCCTGTTCGGCGAGGTCCGGGCCGAAAACGCGCTGGTGGTGATCGAGGCGGGCGACCTGAAGAAGGGCGTCGGCCTGCGCAAGAAGTTCGAGAACGACCGCTCGGCGGTTGCCATCGCCTGCTATGCGGACGAGGCGCGCGACCTGGAGCGGGTCATCGACGCGGAGCTGCGCGAGGCGGAGCTGAGCATCACGCGCGAGGCCCGGCAGGTGCTGATGGGGCTGCTCGGCGCCGACCGGCTGGCGAGCCGCGGCGAGGTGCGCAAGCTCTGCCTTTACGCGCTCGGGCGGGAGCGGATCGAGGCGGCCGATGTCGAGGCGGTGATCGGCGATGCCTCCGCCTTTGCCGTCGACGAACTGATCGATGCCGCCGCGCTCGGCGACCTGGCAACGCTCGATCACGGGCTGGAGCGGCTCGAGGCCGGCGGCCAGCGCGCCGACATGATCGCTTCCGCCGCCCTGCGCCACTTCCAGTTCCTTGCCCGGGCAAGGGCGGAGGCCGATCGCGGCCTGTCGGCGGCGCGGGTGATCGAGCAGGCCCGACCGCCGGTCTTCTACAAGCGCCGCGACGCGGTCATCCGCCAGGTGTCGCTGTGGTCGGGCGAGGATCTCGCCAGGGCCGGGGAGCGGCTCGGCGGCGCGGTCGCCTCGGCGCGCAAGTCGCCGGCGCTGGCCACCGCCCTTGTCGGCGACGTGCTGCTGACGCTGGGGCGCGTCGCGCGTTCCCGCCAGCAGCGCCGCTGACCGGACGGTCCCCCTCAGCCGCCGTTTCAGTTCTCGTTTCCGGGAACCTTGCGTCCCGTGCGCATGATCGGGCCGCCATGCTTGTGCGCCGGGCGCGGCGTTTTCGGGCCGCCGGCGGTGAGCGGGCGCTCGGCATACTGGCCGTGCACCCGGTGCCGGTCGTAGAGCACGATGGCGCCGGCGACCGCGATGTTCAGGCAGAACTTGGTCGGGATCTTGATGATATGGGCGCAGGCCGCCTGCATCTCCGCCGAGAGCGAGCCGCGCTCGGGGCCGAGCACATAGGCCGCCTGCAGCGGATGCATGAAGCTCGACAGGTCGACGGCATCGTCGGTCAGCTCGACGCCGACCAGCTGGCAGCCCTGCGGCAGGTCCATTTCCGGGATGGCGCCCCAGTGAAACAGCGGCAGGTGGCCGGTGCTCTTGGAGGTGTCGGAGGGCGGCGCCTTGCGGATGCGGCTGTCGGCGTCGACGGTGAAGAAGAAGCTGGCGCCGAAGGCGTGGGCGGAACGCATCAGGTTGCCGAGGTTCATCGGCTTGGAAATGCCTTCCGCGCCAACGGCGAAGTAACCGCGCATATGGGTGTCCTTGTGATCGGTCCCGGTCCGTCCGGGTGTCCGGACATAGCGGCCCCCGCTGCACCTGACAAGATTGCAACCCCTGTTCGTCTTTCACGCAGGTCCCGGCCGTGCTAACCGGAAGACGGGGAAAAGTGGGGGAACGAATACGTGAAAGCCGTCTTGTGCGAACGTCTCGGTGGGCCCGAGAGCCTTGTCCTGCGCGATATCGAGATGCCAGGGCCCGGACCGGGCGAGGTGCTTGTCCGGGTCGCGGCGGCGGCGCTCAATTTCTTCGACACGCTGATCATTGAGGGCAAGTACCAGTTCCGCCCCGAGCTGCCGTTCTCTCCGGGGGCGGAGTTCGCCGGCCAGGTGATGTCCGTCGGCGAGGGGGTGGAGCTGTTCGAGCCGGGCGACCGGGTGATGGGCTATGTCCGCTGGGGCGCGGTGCGCGAGGCGGTGATCGCCACCGAGGACGATCTCGTGCTCCTGCCGGACGGGGTGTCGGAGGATGTGGCGGCCGGGCTGACCGTTACCTACGGAACGGCGCTGCATGCGTTTCGCGACCGGGCGCGACTTGAAGGCGGCGAGAGCGTTGCCGTGCTCGGCGCCTCGGGCGGCGTCGGGCTTGCGGCCGTCGAGGTCGCCAGGGCCATGGGTGCGCGGGTCATCGCCTGTGCCTCCAGCGCCGAGAAGCTGGAACTGGCCCGCGCCCACGGCGCCGACGAACTGGTCAACTACACCGAAGAGGACCTCAAGACCCGGTTGAAGGCGCTCACCGACGGCTGCGGCGTCGACGTGGTCTACGATCCGGTCGGCGGGGCCTACGCGGAGGCGGCCCTGCGCGCCACCGGCTGGCGCGGGCGTTACCTCGTCGTCGGTTTTGCCGCCGGCGAGATTCCGAGACTGCCGCTCAACCTCGTCATGCTGAAGGGGTGCGACGTGCTCGGCGTGTTCTGGGGCGATGCCATCATCCGCGAGCCGGAAAACCACCGGGACAACATGGCGCAGCTGCTTGCCTGGGTGGCGGAGGGGCGCATCGTGCCGCATGTACACGCGCTCTACCCGATCGCCGAGACGGCGCGGGCCTTGCGCGAACTCTCCGACCGCAGGGCGAAGGGCAAGGTCATCATCCGCCCGTAAGGGCGAATGACGGCCCGTTCCTCGCTTCCGGTTTCCCGGGCTCAGGCTTCCAGGCGGATCATCACCGGCGCGTGGTCGGACGGCTGCGTCCAGCCGCGGGCATCGCGCAGCACCTGCATCGAGACGGTCTGGCCGGCGAGCGCCGGGCTCGTCCACACATGGTCGAGACGGCGGCCCTTGTCGGCGGCCGACCAGTCCTTGGCCCGGTAACTCCACCAGGTGTAGAGCTTTTCCTCCGCCGGCACGAACTGGCGCATCACGTCTGTCAGGCCGGCGGCGCCGCGCACCGCTTCCAGCTTCTCGCATTCGATCGGCGTGTGGCTGACGATCTTCAGGAGCTGCTTGTGCGACCACACGTCGTGCTCGTAGGGCGCGACATTGAGGTCGCCGACAATGATGCTGTCGCCGGAAAGCGCCGAGAACCGCTCGCCCATCTCGTCGAGAAAGGCGAGCTTGTGAGCGAACTTGTCGTTGATCTCCGGGTCCGGCTCGTCGCCGCCGGCCGGTACATAGAAATTCTGCAGCGTGAAGCGGCCGCCGCCGAAGGCGATGCCGGTCGAAAGGTGGCGGCTGTCGCCCTTGGCGCAATAGTCGATCCGCTCCTCGTCGAGGAAGGGGCGGCGGGAGATCGTCGCGACCCCGTGATAGCCCTTCTGGCCCTTGATCGCGATGTGCTCGTAGCCGAGCTTGCGGAAGGCGGCGAGCGGGAAATTGCCGTCGGCGCACTTGGTTTCCTGCAGGCAGATGACGTCCGGCGCGTGGTCGAGGATCAGCTTCTCGACGATCGGCAGGCGCAGGCGCACCGAGTTGATGTTCCAGGTGGCGATCGTCAGGCGGTCGGTCATGGGCAGGTCCCGGAAAGAGGCGCGAGAAGGAAACGGTTGCCGTCTGATTGCCAGTTGCGCGGCCCGCTTGCAAGGCCGGCGGCGGCCCATGCGTGGCCCGTGCGCCCGTCTTGCGAGCGTTGCGGCGGATATCTGTGTTCCCCGTCACATGATTTGGCGCTTGCGGGCTGTATTGACTGCGGTCGACACTGGTTGTCGAACGGCGCGGGAGATTCCGCGCTTGACGGTTGAAGGCGCGGGGTCCCCCGCGCCATGGCAGGACAGAAGGGGAATCGTCAGATGGGCTTTTTTGATTTCGTGAAGGATGCGGGCAAGTCGCTTTGGGGCAGTGACGAGCCGGAGGCGGATGCCGCCGCCGCGATCGAGAAGGAAGTGGCGGCACTCGGCCTCGACGGCGACGTCAAGGTCCAGGTCTCCGGCGACACGGTGAAGATCGCCGGCGCCGCGCCGACGCAGGAAGCGCGCGAGAAACTCATCCTGGCCGCCGGCAACGTGCTCGGCATCGCCAAGGTCGAGGAGGAGATCGCGGTCTCCGAGGCAGCTCCCGAAGCCGGCTTCCACACGGTGGCAAAGGGCGACACGCTTTGGGCGGTCTCCAAGAAGGCCTATGGCGACGGCTCCAAGTACATGGCGATCTTCGAGGCCAACAAGCCGATGCTGTCGGACCCGGACAAGATCTATCCGGGCCAGGTGCTGCGCATCCCGGCGCTCGGCTGAGGCGTTTAGCCTGTTCCGATCACGATTTCGTGAGGCCGCGTCGAAAGACGCGGCCTCATCCCATTTCCGCTGCCCTCGATTGGTAAGCGATTCCTTAATTCTTTGGCCATAAGGTCCGACCCCGGTTGGAAGGGGGCTTTGGACCGAAGAGAGAGCGATGTTTGCGCGCGTGTTGTCCGCTATCTGCATGATGTTCGTCGCCGCCTGCGCGGCTTTCGATTTTCCGGATCCGACGCCGGAGGATTTCGCCATCCATGGCATCGATATTTCCCGCTACCAGGGGGACATCGACTGGAACCGGGTGAAGCGGGCGGGCACGGAATTCGCCTGGATCAAGGCGACCGAGGGCGGCGACTATGTCGACCCGAAATTCATGGACAACTGGCTCTTGGCCAAGGCTGCCGGCGTGCCGCGCGGCGCCTATCACTTCTATTATTTCTGCCGGCCGGTGGAAGAGCAGATCTCCTGGTTCATCCAGAACGTGCCGGTCGACCCGCAGGCGCTGCCGCCGGTGCTCGACATGGAGTGGAACGCCCACTCCAGGACCTGCCGCGAGCGGCCGCCGCGCAACCAGGTGATCGCCGACATGCGCAAGTTCCTGGAAGCGGTCGAGGCGCATTACGGCAAGCGGCCGGTGATCTATTCCTCCGTCGATTTCCACCGCGACCGGCTGGTCGATGCCAAGCACCGCTACGATTTCTGGCTGCGCTCGGTGGCAAGCCACCCGGACCGGAAATACGAGAAGCGCAAGAACTGGGTGTTCTGGCAGTACACGGCGACGGGCCGCGTCGACGGGGTCGAGGGCAATATCGACCGCAACGTCTTCTTCGGCACCCGCTCGCAGTGGCGCCAGTGGCTCAGGGGCGATCTGACGAAGTAGGTCTGGGCGGACTTGATCGCTGGACTATCATGGATATTTCCATGCAACTCTTGAAATGATTCGTAGACGATCCCACGTCATAAGTTGCAGGCTAGGCGTCTGCATGCGTTTGCGTTTCCGCCGGATAATACGGCTAGGTGTTATTTGTGATGGGAGACTAATGAGATGGATCCACCTTAGATCGTAAATTGCGCGTATGTCGATGTGCATATATAACCTAGGAGGTTATTATGATGGATCGTCGACGTGCTGCTTTTTTATTTTACCCATATGGGTTAGTAAAAAGCAGCGCTGAGAGACACGCTCCGGATGCTGCTTTCTATCAAGCAGCATCCGGAGGAAGGCAGAATGAAAAACAGATACAGGTTTTGGGATTACTTGAGGATAGTGCATGTTGTCCTCGTAATCGGACGCTTATTGTACAATGCAGTGCGATCTATAAGTAATTACTAGAAAATAAGGCGGTCAATCTTGAGATTGATCGCCTTATTTGCTGTTTCATCCTCACGCGGCCGCTGCCGCCCGCGCGCCGACGATCTCCACCACTTCCGTCATGATGTCGGTGAGCTGGAAGTTCTTCGGCGTGTAGACGGCGGCTACCCCCATCGCCCGCAAACTGGCGGCGTCTTCTTCCGGGATGATGCCGCCGACGACCAGCGGGATGTCGTCGATGCCGGACGCGCGCAGCCGGTCCATCACGTCGCGCACCAGGGCAAGGTGCGAGCCGGACAGGATCGACAGGCCGATGACGTGGACGTCCTCCTCCAGCGCGGCGTTGACGATCTGTGCCGGGGTCAGGCGGATGCCCTCGTAGACCACTTCCATGCCGCAGTCGCGGGCGCGCACGGCGATCTGCTCGGCGCCGTTGGAATGGCCGTCGAGGCCTGGCTTGCCGACAAGGAATTTCAGCCGCCGGCCGAGTTTCGCCGACACGCTTTCCACCGCCGCGCGCACCGGGGCAAGGTCCTGCGCATCGGCGAGCGCCGCCTTGCCGACGCCGGTCGGCGCCCGGTATTCGCCGAACACCTCGCGCAGCGCCGCGCCCCACTCGCCGGTGGTGACGCCGGCCCTGGCCGCCGCAATCGAGGGCTCCATGATGTTGGTGCCCTCGCTCGCCGCCCGCTTCAGCGCGGCGATGGCCTCCGTCACGGCGCCCTCGTCGCGCGCCTCGCGCCAGGCCTTGAGCGCCGCGACCGCCTCCGCCTCGACATGTTCGGGCACGGTGAGGATGCCGCCATCCTCGCCGCCGGCGAGCGGCGAGGGCTCGCTCTCGGTGAAGCGGTTGACGCCGACCACCACCTGCTCGCCCGCCTCGATGGCGGCAAGGCGGGCGGCGTTCGAGGCGACCAGCGCCTGTTTCATGTAGCTCGATTCCACCGCCGCGATCGCCCCGCCCATCTCCTCGATGCGGGCAAGCTCGGCGCGGGCCTCGTCCTTGAGCGCCTCGACCTTCTCGCCGATCACCGAGGAGCCGTCGAAAATGTCGCCGAATTCGAGCAGGTCGGTCTCATAGGCGAGGATCTGCTGGACGCGCAGCGACCATTGCTGGTCGAAGGGGCGCGGCAGGCCGAGCGCCTCGTTCCAGGCGGGAAGCTGCACCGCCCTTGCGCGGGCGTTCTTCGACAGCACCACGGCCAGCGCCTCGATGAGGATGCGGTAGACGTTGTTTTCCGGCTGCTGCTCGGTCAGCCCGAGCGAGTTGACCTGCACGCCGTAGCGGAAGCGGCGGTAGCGCTCGTCTTCGACCCCGTAGCGGGAAAGGCAGATCTCGTCCCACAGCTCGGCGAAGGCGCGCATCTTGCAGATCTCGGTGATGAAGCGCATGCCGGCATTGACGAAGAAGGAGATGCGGCCGACCGCCTGGGGGAAGTCGTCGGCGGGAATGGCGCCGGAAGCCTTGACCTCGTCGAGGATGGCGATGGCGGTGGCGAGCGCGAAGGACAGTTCCTGCACCGGCGTCGCGCCGGCCTCCTGCAGGTGGTAGGAGCAGACGTTCATCGGGTTCCATTTCGGCATGGCGCCGTAGGTCCAGGCGATGACGTCGCGGGTGAGGCGCAGCGAGGGCGCGGGCGGGAACACATAGGTGCCGCGCGACAGGTATTCCTTGACGATGTCGTTCTGCGTCGTGCCGGAAAGCAGCGTCCGGTCGGCGCCCTGCTCGTCGGCGGCGGCCACATAGAGCGCCAGCAGCCAGGGGGCGGTGGCGTTGATCGTCATCGAGGTGTTCATCTTCTCCAGCGGGATCTCGGCAAACAGCGCCCGCATGTCGCCGAGATGGGCGATCGGCACGCCAACCTTGCCGACCTCGCCACGCGCCAGCGCGTGGTCCGGGTCGTAGCCGGTCTGGGTCGGCAGGTCGAAGGCGACCGAAAGGCCGGTCTGGCCCTTGGCG
Organism: Stappia sp.; assembly: GCF_965276915.1. Classification (GTDB taxonomy): domain Bacteria; phylum Pseudomonadota; class Alphaproteobacteria; order Rhizobiales; family Stappiaceae; genus Stappia. The sequence goes on along the minus strand of NZ_OZ255709.1, from coordinate 435,122 downwards.
AGATTGTTCCGGTAGAGGCGGTTTGAATCGCGCGCGCTCGAGTGGCCGGCATAGGTGCGGAAGATCCACGGCTTGTCGCGCCGGATCGTGCCTGCAGCCGGTGCCGTTTCGGCTTCCGGGGTGATCTTCGTGGGGGTGGGGGTGGTTTTTTCGCCCATGGAACACTCCTCGCGCCGTCGTGCCCGTTGCGGCGGCCTCAAGGCGCCGCAGGGCCGGGCATCTTGCTGATTTTTCTCGGCTCCCCGTTTCCCGCCGGTGAGCCGTCCTCCCGAAAATACGCCGCCTGGGGCGCTCGCATACGCACTATTTCTTGGTGCAATGCAAAAACACTCTTGGGCAAATGCGCCAATTAAGCAATAGTCCAATAGCGTAACGCCTGTTTTTCGCACGATAGTTTCGTGAGCGGGCGCATCGGACGGCTTTGGCATGATGCGTTGCAGCATGAAGAGTGACGAGAGACGGCGTTGCGAACGGGATGCGCGGTCACCGCATCCGGGACGGTTTCATAAAACGGGAGGACATGCTGGAATGGGCAATGCTCAGCAGGCAAACGACAATCGCGAGGCGGAGGATCGTCCGGTGAAGGACCTTTACGAGATCGGCGAGATCCCGCCGCTCGGCCATGTGCCGAAGTCCATGTATGCCTGGACCATCCGGGCCGACCGGCACGGGCCGCCGGAAGAGGCGATGAAGCTCGAGGTGGTGCCCACCTGGGAGCTCGACAGCAACGAGGTGCTGGTGCTGGTGATGGCCGCCGGCGTCAACTACAACGGCATCTGGGCCGGCCTCGGCGAGCCGATCTCCGTGTTCAAGGTGCACGACACGCCCTATCACATCGCCGGATCGGATGCCTCGGGCATCGTCTGGGCGGTGGGCTCCAAAGTGAAGCGCTGGAAGGTCGGCGACGAGGTCGTCATCCATTGCAACCAGGACGATGGCGACGACGAGGAGTGCAATGGCGGCGATCCGATGTTCTCCTCGTCCCAGCGGATCTGGGGCTACGAGACGCCGGACGGGTCGTTCTCGCAGTTCTGCCGGGTGCAGTCGCAGCAGCTGATGCCGCGTCCGCAGCACCTGACATGGGAAGAAAGCGCCTGCTACACGCTGACGCTGGCGACCGCCTACCGGATGCTGTTCGGCCATTCGCCGCACCAGCTGCGCCCGGGCCAGAACGTGCTCGTGTGGGGCGCGTCCGGCGGTCTCGGCGTGTTCGGCATCCAGCTGGCGGCAGCGGCCGGGGCCAACGCCATCGGCGTTATCTCCGACGAGGACAAGCGCGACTACGTGCTCTCGCTCGGCGCCAGGGGGGTGATCAACCGCAAGGACTTCAACTGCTGGGGCCAGATGCCGACGGTCAACTCGCCCGAGTATAACGACTGGCTGAAGGAGGCACGGCGCTTCGGCAAGGCGGTCTGGGAGATCACCGGCAAGGGCAACGATGTCGACATGGTGTTCGAGCATCCGGGCGAGGCGACCTTCCCGGTCTCCTGCCTGGTGGTCAAGCGCGGCGGCATGGTGGTGTTCTGCGCCGGCACGACCGGTTTCAACCTGACCTTCGACGCCCGCTATGTCTGGATGCGGCAGAAGCGCATCCAGGGCTCGCATTTCGCCCATCTGAAGCAGGCGTCCGAGGCCAACAAGGCGGTGATGGACCGGCGCATCGACCCGTGCATGAGCGAGGTCTTTCCCTGGGAGGACATTCCGCGCGCCCATACCAAGATGTGGAAGAACCAGCATGCGCCGGGCAACATGGCGGTGCTGGTCAACGCACCGTCGACGGGCCTCAGGACCTTCGAGGACGTGCTGGCGGCGGGCGCGAAGTAGCGCCCCCTCGCAAAACGCCCCGCAACAGGCTTCGCCCGGCCGCGTCGGCCGCCGGGCGAAAGCTTGCCGTCAACGCTTTTTCAATCGCGACGGCTTAAGGGATAGGGCGCGCGGCCGCGACGCGGGCCGCGCGCCGGATACCCGGCCGGAAGATGCCGGTGCGCGGTCCGGCCTCCCTTTTTCCTCGCCCCGCGGCGTGCGGGGCATTATGAGGGCATCATGACCTCTCGTTTCCCTCTTGCCTGTCTCGCCCTGACCGGGCTGCTCGTGGCCGCCTGCATGCCCGAGAGCACTGTCGTGCCGCCCTACTACAAGGACATGGCGCGGGTCGACGCCGCCGTTGACGCGCCCTCCGCGCAGCAGATGATTTCCAGCTATCGCCAGTCGAACGGCGCAGGGCCGCTGACCGTCGATCCGGCCTTGATGCGCGCGGCGCAGGCGCAGGCCGACGCCATGGCCCGGGCCGGCGACGTCAAGGCGTCGCTTTCCACCGGAAACCGTCTCGCCACCCGTCTGGGCGCGGTCGGCGAGACCAACACCTATGCGGTGGAGAATGTCAGCGCCGGCTACCGGACGCTGGCCGAGGCCTTTTCCGGCTGGCGCGATTCGCCCAAGCACAACGCCGTCATGCTCGACGGCAAGGCGACCCGGATGGGCATCGCCACGGCCTATGCCTCGGGCTCCAGGCACAAGGTGTTCTGGTCGCTGGTGCTGGCCGCCCCGCCCACGGCCCGCTGAGGGCCGGCGACGTGCTTCAGCCTGCGGCGTCCTTTTCCGAGCTGACCGACCGCTTCCGCTGGCAGGTGCCTGACACCTGCAACATTGCGGAGATCGCCTGCGGCCGTTTCGCCGCGCGCGAGCCGGAGCGGATCGCCTTGCTGCACCGGCGCGAGGACGGCGAGACGGAGCGCTGGAGCTACGGCGCGCTGCAGGCCGCCTCCGGCCGCTTCGCCAACGCGCTGGCGGCAAGGGGCGTTGCCCGGGGCGAGCGGGTGGCGCTGCTCTTGCCGCAGGCGCCCGAAACGCTGATCGCGCATCTTGCCATCTACCGGCTGGGCGCCATCGCCGTGCCGCTCGCCAGCCTCTTCGGCGCCGAGGCGCTGCGCTACCGGCTGGAGCATTCGGGTGCGGCGGCGATCGTCACCGACGCGGCCGGGCTTGCCAAGATCGAGGCGCTGGGCGATGCGCTTCCGGAGCTGCGCCTGCGCATCGTCACGGGCGCTGTGTCGGGCGTGCTGCCCGAAGGCACGTTCGGCTTTGACGCGCTCCTTGCCGCGGCCCGCGAGGAGTTCGAGACGCTGGCGACCGGCCCCGACGATCCGGCGCTGATGATCTACACCTCCGGCACCACCGGCCAGCCGAAGGGCGCGCTGCATGGCCACCGGGTGCTGCCCGGCCACATGCCCGGCATCCAGATGTCGCAGGATTTCATGTCGCAGCCGGGCGACATCCTGTGGACGCCGGCCGACTGGGCCTGGGCGGGCGGGCTGCTCAACGCGCTGTTTCCCGCTCTCAGCCTCGGCGTGCCGGTGGTCTCCCACCGCTTCGAGAAGTTCGATCCCGAGCAGGCCTTCGCCCTGATGCGGGACCACGGCGTGCGCAACGCCTTCATCCCGCCGACGGCGCTGAAGATGATGCGCGCGGTGGCGCGGCCGCGCGAGCGCTTCGCGCTTGTGCTGCGCAGCCTCGGTTCGGCCGGCGAGGCGCTCGGCCGCGAGGCCTATGACTGGACGCGGGACGAACTGGGGATCACGGTCAACGAGTTCTATGGCCAGACCGAGTGCAACGCCGTCATCGGCTCCTGCGCCGCCATCGGCGTCAGCCGGGCGGGGGCCATCGGCAAAGTCGTTCCGGGCCACGATGTGGCGGTGATCGCCGATGACGGCGCGGTGCTTGCCGCCGGCGAACAGGGCCAGATCGCCGTGCGCCGTCCCGACCCGGTGATGTTCCTCGGCTACTGGAACGATCCTGCCGCGAGCGAGGCGAAGTTCATCGGCGACTGGATGACGACGGGCGACCAGGGCGTCATCGACGAGGACGGCTATGTCCATTTCATCGGCCGCGACGACGACATCATCACTTCGGCGGGCTACCGGATCGGGCCGAGCGAGATCGAGGACTGCCTGCTTGCCCATCCGGCGGTGCGGCTGGCTGCCGCCGTCGGCAAGCCGGACGCGCTTCGCACCGAGATCGTCAAGGCGTTCATCGTGCCGGCCGACGGCGTCACGCCGGACGAGGCGCTGGCCGGCGAGATCCGCGACCATGTGCGGACCCGGCTTTCGGCGCATGAATATCCGCGCGAGATCGCCTTTGTCGACGCGCTGCCGATGACGACGACCGGCAAGGTCATCCGCCGGCTGTTGCGCGAAGAGGGCTAGCTGCCGCGATAGGTGGAGTAGCCGAAGGGCGACAGAAGCAGCGGCACATGCAGGTGCGACTTGTCCCCGTTTGCCCCGGAAAATGCGAAACGGACCGGAATTTCGCGCAAAAAAAAGTCCATTTCTGCGTCATTCACGCAGTTTTTTGCACAAACTTGTAAATACTCCGCGCAATCGAAGACAATTTCGTAGCAACCGGGGACAAGTTCGCCTTCCGAAAGGAGCGGTGCGTCGGTGCGCCCGTCTTCGTTGGTGACGGCCTTCGCCACACGGGTGCGGGTCCCGTCGGGCGTCAGCCGGTCGACCGTGACCGGGATGCCCCGGGCGGGGATACCGCGTGCCGTGTCGAGCACATGGGTGGTCAGATATCCTCCTTCCGCCGGTGCCGTGTTTCGTCCTGCCATCGCATCGATCTCCTGCCGCCGGTTCGTCGGCGGCGATCCTGACCGGACCGGCCGTTGCGGCCAAGCCGGAGGGCGGCGGATATATCTTTCAAGAAAATTTTGAAAGAGGCGGCGATTGTTTTGCATTACCAATAGACGAACGCTGTTCCTGCGGCCCCGAAACGGGAGAACCCGGTGACCCCGAGCACGCATCCGCCGTCTTCCGCGCTGCCGCCGTCGCGCCTCGACCGCGACGCCTTCGTTGCCCGGTTCGGCGGCGTCTTCGAACATTCGCCGTGGATCGCCGAGCGGGCGCACGCGGCCGGGCTCGGCGCGGAGGCCGACAGCGCGGACGGGCTGCATGCGCGCCTCGCCGCGCAGTTCCGCGCGGCCAGCGAGACGGAGCGGCTCGGCGTGCTGAACGCCCACCCGGATCTCGCCGGCAAGCTCGCGGCGGCGAAGCGGCTGACGGCCGAATCCACCGGCGAGCAGGCCTCGGCCGGGCTCGATGCGCTGACCGACGGCGAACGCGCCCGCTTCACCGAACTGAACGAGCGTTACACGACCCGCTTCGGCTTCCCCTTCATCCTGGCGGTGAAGGGGCGCGGCAAGGCCGAGATCCTGGAAAATTTCGAGATGCGGATCGGCAATGACCGCGAGAGCGAATTCGCCACCGCCTGCAAAGAGGTGGAGCGGATCGCGCTGCTGCGGCTCAAGGACATGCTTCCCGGCTGAGGCCGGCCCCCACTCCGGCGCGCGCCTTCGCCGCGCCTGTTTTACGAAGGACCTGCGACCATGACGTCTCACCAGCCGGACGACCGTCCGGGTTTCGCCCGCAAGGACATCAACCTCGCCTCCGCCGGTCTCGGCGCCGTGGCGGTCTCGGTGACCGACGATTTCTTCGCCGAGGTTTCCCGAATGCTCGCCGACGACGCGGCGGTGTTTTATCCGGACCGCTATGACGACAACGGCAAGTGGATGGACGGCTGGGAATCGCGCCGCCGCCGCGGACCGGGTCACGACATGGCGGTGGTCAGGCTTGCCGCGCGCGGCCGGATCACGGGCTTTGACGTCGACACGGCGCATTTCACCGGCAACTATCCGCCGGCCTGCCGCATCGAGGCGGCCTCCTGCGCCGGCGATCCGGACAGTACGACGCAGTGGACCGAGCTTCTGCCGATGTCGCCGCTCGGCCCCAGCGCCCATCACTATTTCGCCTGCGCGGACAAGGGCGTGTGGACCCATGTGCGCCTGCACATCCATCCCGATGGCGGCGTCGGCCGTTTCCGCGTCTACGGTCGGCCCGAGCTCGACCGGGCGGCCGCCGGCGGCGCGGAGCTCGATCTCGCCTCGGCGCTCAACGGGGCGCGGATCGTCGGCTTTTCCGATGCCCATTACGGCGCCTATCACAGGATGCTGGCGCCGGGGCGCGGCCTCAACATGGGCGATGGGTGGGAGACGCGGCGGCGGCGCGAGCCGGGTCACGACTGGATCATCGTGGAACTGGGCGCGCGCGGCAGCATTGAGCGCGCAAGCGTCGACACCGCCTTCTACAAGGGCAATTTCCCGGAAAGCTGCTCGATGCAGGCGGCCGATCTCGGCGCCATGACCGGCGATCTCGACCAGGCCATCGTTACCTCCTCGATGTTCTGGGAGGAACTGGTCGGGCGCACGACACTCACCGCCGACGCGATCCACGAGATCGGCGCGGCGGACGTGAAACCGCTTGGCCCGGTGACGCATGTCCGCCTCAACATCCATCCCGATGGCGGCATCAGCCGCCTGCGGCTTTTCGGCAAGCTCGCCTGAGGGCGGGCGGGACCAACCATCACATGGTTTGAAACCGACCGGAGAACCGGCGTCCGTATGAGGAAGCGGACAAAAAGCCGGCTCCGGTCATTCGCAGGAGACAACGAGAACAGCGCGAAAACGCGCGACCTTCCAGAAGGAGACTGAGGGAATGGCCGTCGATCAATCGATCGGAACCCCGGAGCAATTGCGCGATCCGGACTATACACCGCCGCTTGCCAAGGCGGTGCCACTGGGCATCCAGCACGTGCTGGCGATGTTCGTCAGCAACATCACGCCGGCGATCATCGTGGCCGGCGCGGCCGGCTTCGGCTTTGGCACGCCCGGCGTCGTCGATCTCATCTACATGATCCAGATGTCGCTGCTCTTTGCCGGCATCGCCACCCTGTTCCAGACCATCGGCATGGGCCCGGTCGGCGCCCGCCTGCCGGTGGTGCAGGGAACGAGCTTCGCCTTCCTGCCGATCATGATCCCGCTGGTGGCGGGCAAGGGCGTCGACGCGATGGCGGCCCTGATGGGCGGCGTCATCATCGGCGGACTGTTCCACGCGACGCTTGGCACGGTGATCGGCCGCATCCGCTTCGCCCTGCCGCCGCTGGTGACCGGGCTGGTGGTGCTGATGATCGGCCTGGCGCTGGTCAAGGTCGGCATCCAGTATGCCGCCGGCGGGGTGCCGGCGATCGGCACGCCGGACTATGGCAGCCTGCAGAACTGGGGCGTGGCGCTGGTCGTCGTCATCGTGACGCTGGGGCTGAAATTCTTCACAAGGGGCATGTGGTCGGTCGCGGCCGTGCTTGCCGGGCTGATCGTTGGCTACGCGGTTGCCTTCGCGCTCGGCATGGTGAGCTTCGCCAATGTCGGGCGGGCCGGCTGGTTTTCGCTGCCCGATCCGTTCCATTTCGGTTTCGCCTTCGACTGGGCGGCGGTGATCGGCTTCGGTCTGATGGGCATCGTCTCGGCCATCGAGACGGTGGGCGACGTGTCGGGCATCGCCAAGGGCGGCGCCGGGCGCGAGGCGAGCGACAAGGAGATCGCCGGGGCCACCTATGCCGACGGTCTCGGCACGGCGGCCGCCGGCATTTTCGGCGGCTTGCCGAACACGTCGTTCAGCCAGAATGTCGGCCTGATCGCCATGACCGGCGTGATGAGCCGGCATGTGGTGACAATCGGGGCGATCTTCCTGATCGTCTGCGGCCTGGTGCCGAAGGTCGGGGCGATCATCTCGACGGTGCCGATCGAGGTGCTGGGCGGCGGCGTCATCGTCATGTTCGGCATGGTCGCGGCGGCCGGCGTGAGCATGCTCGCCGACGTCAACTGGAACCGCCGCAACATGGTGATCTTCGCCGTGTCGCTGTCGGTCGGGCTCGGATTGCAGCTTGAGCCGGGCGCCCTGCAGCACCTTCCCGACACGGTGAAGGTGCTGCTGACCTCCGGCCTGCTGCCGGCGGCGGGGCTTGCCATCGTGCTCAACCTGGTGCTGCCGGACGAGATCGCGGCCGAGCAGACCGAGGAGATTTCCGGCGGCATGCGGGGGCAGAAGACGAACTGAGGCGGGGCGGCCGGGGGGGCGTTGCCCCGGCCGTCATTCCGGGGGCGGCGTGCCTGCGTATGGAACGATCCGCCGCCCTTGCGGCTCACGCAGGCCGTCACCCCCGGCTTGACCGGGGGCCCAATCGTTCCCAGAGAGCGTGCGGTGGCCGCGAGCCGGTCCTGCCGCGAACCGGCGGTGCGGTCTCTGCTTTCGTCATTCCGGACAGGCCTGCGGCGTTGCCGCATGGCCGGATCCGGAATCCAGCGCATCAGTCGCGCCTTGGGCGCGCATCCTTTGTTCCTCGAAGATTGGAAGCGCGGGCCAAAGCCCGCGAACGACGTCTGGATGCCGGATCTCGCGACGGCGCTGCCGCGCCTCGCGGTCCGGCATGACGGGAGTGGGAGGCGGCCCTTCTGCTCCGACTTCTGCTTGAGTCTTCCCGGACGAGGCGAAGCCGTGACATGCAGGCCTTGGGGGCCCATTGGTTTCCAGAGCGGGAATGATGGGTTGCGGGGGGCCGCGTTCCGGACCGGTCCGCAAGTGGCGGCAACCCCACTGATGGCGCAGGGCTCCGTGACTGCCGCGACCGCCGGGAGCCGTCACGCCGGCCGGGGTTGCCATTGGGTCCCCGCTCGGAGGCGGGGATGACGGCCGAGAGTGGGGGCAGGCCGTGCTGCCTTTTGGACAAGCCGTTTTCGTCGCGCGGGATGACGCGGGGAGGATGGCGAGGACCCGCTCTCTCAGCCGTCCTTCTGGCGTGAGAGGTAGAGCTGCACCACGAACATCGCCCAGACGATGTTGGCGCGGCGACGGTCGCCGGCCAGGAAATCGTCCCAGAAGAGGCGCACGAGACCCTCGTCGAGAATGCCGATGCGGGCGATCTCGGCGGAGGAGAACATGTCCTCCGCAAGCGGTCGCAGCGGTCCCTTCAGCCAGTCGGCGCAGGGAATGCCGAAGCCGCGTTTCGGCCGATCCCAGAGAGGGCGCGGCACGTAGCGGCCAAGCACGGCGCGCAGGATGCCCTTGCGCTCGCCGCCCATGGTGCGGAGGCGGTCGGGCAGGGCGAGCGCGAAGCGGACGATCGCCGGGTCGAGGAAGGGCACGCGGGTCTCGAGCCCGTGCGCCATCGCCGCGCGGTCGACCTTCACCAGGATGTCGTCGGGCAGGTAGTGGACGAGGTCGAGCAGGCTCGCCTGTTCCAGCACGCTCCAGTCGCGCTCGGCGGCAACCGTCTCCAGCAGCGGGTGGACCTCGCGCCGGCTCCCCTCGACCAGCCGGTGGGCGGTGTCGAGCAGGGTGAACTTGCGCTCATAGGCGGCAAGGGCCGAGTCGGCCGACAGTCCGGCGAGCTTTTCCTCGAGGCGGAAGCGCAGCCCGGCCGGGCTTCTCGAGCCGATGCGGCTCCAGCCGAAACGCTCCGCCGGGGCGACGAGGCCGGCAAGCTGGGCCGAGACATAGGCGCGCCGGGCCAGCCGGCCGATCCGCGCGCCGGGCGATCCGCTCCACTGGCGGGCGACGGAATGATAGCGTCCGTAGCCGGCAAACAACTCGTCCGCCGCGTCGCCTGACAGGCTGACGGTGACGCGGGTGCGGGCGAAACGGGCGACCATGTAGGTGGGCAGTTGCGACTGGTCGGTGAACGGCTCGTCATAGACGTCCGGCATGGCGACGACGAGATCGCGGGCCTCCTCGCCGGAAAGGTAGATCTCGTTGTGCCGGGTGCCGAGATGACCGGCGACGGAGCGGGCGAACTCCGCTTCGTTGGTCGACCTGTCGTGGAAGCCGAGCGAGAAGGTCTCGACCGGCGTCGCGCTCAGCGACTGCATCATCGCGGCGATGGTCGAGGAATCGATGCCGCCGGAGAGGAAGGCGCCGAGCGGCACGTCGGAGATCATCTGGCGGGCGACGGATTCGCGCAGCAGCGAATCGAGCTGGTCGACGGCCTCCGTCTCGCTGCCGGAAAAGCGGTTGGCGCGCGCCGTGCGGGCTTCCCCGAGCGTGTCCCAGAAGCGGGTCTCGCGCCAGGTCCCGGGGGTCATGCGGCCGGGCGAGAGCTCGACACAGGCGCCCGGCGCGATCTTGACGACATCCTCGAAGGCGGTGCGCGGCGCGGGGATGTAGCCATGGCGCAGGCACTGGGCGATTGCCTGCCGGTCGACCCGGCCGTGCCAGCCCGGATGGGCCTTCAGCGCCTTGATCTCCGAGGCGAAGGCGATCTCGCCGCCGAACAGGCCGACATGCAGCGGCTTTTCGCCGAAGCGGTCGCGGGCGAGCGTCAGGGTGCGTTTCTCGCGGTCCCAAAGCGCGATGGCGAACATGCCGGTGGCGCGCTTCAGGGTTTCGGCGAGACCCCAGGCGACGACCCCGGCAAGCAGCACCTCGGTGTCGGAATGGCCGCGCCAGGCGGGGGCGGCGCCGGCCTCCTCGAGCTCGCGGCGCAGGTCGAGATAATTGTAGATCTCGCCATTATAGGTGATGACGAAGCGGCCGCAGGGCGAGTGCATCGGCTGGGCGCCGGCAGGCGTGAGGTCGAGGATCGCGAGGCGCCGGTGGACGAAGGCGATGCCGGCCGCCTCGTCGCGCCAGAGGTCGCCGGCATCGGGGCCGCGATGGCGGATCGCCTGGTCCATGGCAGCCAGCACGGCTGGATCGCGCGGGCTGGCCGCGTCGGGTCCGAAGATGCCGGCAATTCCGCACATGGGGCGCTCCCGCGTCGCTGTGATCCGGCGCAGTCCCGCGGCGTCAGGCCGCGGGCGCGCTTGCTTGGGCGTTCAATTAAATCATTCGGGAGAAAACGGCACTTTGTTTCTTGCCGGCGGGGGACGCGGCGGGGTTCTTGGCGGGCGGGAAAGCGCCGGCGTGCCCGACGAATGCCCTATTCGGCCGCCTCCGCCGCGAGGGCGGGGGCGTCGGCACGCCCGATCCAGCGGTCGAGGAAGTCGTCGAGCCAGGTCTTCACCGCCGGATCGAAGGCGAAGCGGCCGGCGAAATGGTCGCGCCGCTGGCGGGCGCCGGGCAGCGCCATGCGCGGGGCGGCGCGCGTCGTCCAGCGCACCATCATCTGATAGGTGAGCTCGGGGTGGAACTGGATGCCGTAGGCGGCCGGGCCGACGCGGATCGCCTGGTTGGGATAGGTGTCGCCCCTGGCCAGCAGCTCGGCGCCGGCGGGCATGTCGAAACCCTCGCGGTGCCACTGGTAGACCTTGCCCGGCCAGGACATCATCCGGCTGCCGGCATCGGTGGGATGCAGGTCGTAATAGCCGATCTCGACAAGCTCCTCGTCATGGCCGCGCACCCTTGCGCCAAGGTTGCGGGCGAGCATCTGGGCGCCGAGGCAAATGCCGAGGAACGGTTTCTCCTCGCGCAGCGGGACGTCGATCCAGTCGATCTCGCGGGCGATGAACGCGTCGGTGTCGTTGGCGCTCATCGGGCCGCCGAAGATCACCGAACCGACATGGCCGGCGAGCGTCTCCGGCAACCGGTCGCCGAAGCGGGGGCGGCGGATGTCGAGGGCGAAACCGCGCTTGACCAGCTCCTGGCCGACACGGCCCGGCGTCGAGGTCTCCTGATGCAGGACGATGAGGACCTTGGGGCGGCCCTCAAGTTGCTTGGGGTCGAGGATCATCGGTCCAGTCTATCGTGCATTGCAAGGATGCGTCGAGGGGCCAAAGGGCTCAGGCCTCTCCCTCGTCGCCGGAACCTGCCGGAGAGGGCGCCTCGCCGGCCACCTTGCGGCGCAGGGCAAGCCGGTCGCGCGAGGAGATGCCGAGCAGCTCGGCGACCCGCCAGACCGTGTTGTCCTCGAACTCGTGCACGGTGCCGTCGGCATAGACGAGCTCCCACATCATCTCCAGCACCTTGAGACGCTCCCCGATCTCGAGGCTGCGCTTCAGCACGGAGGTGAAGCCGTAGAGGTCGACCGCCTCGTTGTCGCGGCGCGTGGCGGCCTGGATCAGTTCGGCGGTCATGTCCGGGGTGAGCTGGTAGTTGCGCTTCAGAACCTCGTTCAGGGCGGTGCGCTCGGCCTCGTCGACGACGCCGTCGACCGAGACGATATGGACCAGAAGGGCAGCGGCGGCGAGCCGGTGGTCGTCCTCCGCGAAGACGATATTGCCGTCTTCGCCGGTGACCGCATTTCGCAAAAAGCGCTTCAACGCAGAAAACATGTGCCCTCCAGAGCCGTACACCCGCCGCGCAGCATCGGCAATTGGCGGACGAATGTCCATGCCGTCCTTGGTTTCCCGCACGGTTCGGCCATGCTGTCGACACGCTTTGGCGTAGACTGCCGGTGATTCGCGCTTTTCCGGAGACATGCCTTGAAACGCCTGCTGGTCGGCCTTCTGTGCCTGCTTTTCCTGCTTCTGGCGGCCGCCTTCGTGGTGCCGCTGCTGCTGCCCAAGGACGCGATCCGCGCCGAGCTGATCGCCCAGATCGAACAGCGCACCGGCTGGCGGCTGCGCCTCGACGGGCCGGTCGGGCTGTCGCTGGTGCCCGGCTTCCGTCTGACGGCGGAGGATGTCGGCATCTCGGTCGGCGGTGCGGGGGAATTCGCCCGGGCGGGCGAGGTCGATTTCGGTCTCGCCTGGGGCGGGCTGTTCGGCGGCGAGGTACAGCTCACCCATGTGGTTCTCGATCGGCCGGCGATTTCGCTGGAAATCGGCGAGGACGGCCAGCCGAACTGGGGCCTGGCGGGGGCCGGCGCGACGACGACAGCGGCACCGGCCGGCGGGACCGGCTTTCCCGCCGATCGCTGGAGCGCGGCGACACAGGCGATTTCCGAAAGCAATGGCGAGGGTGGGGGCGAGAGCGGGGGCGAGGGCGCCCTGGCGCTGCGCCAGAGCGCCGCGGAAGCCTCGGGCGGCGATGCGCCGCAAGGGACGGAGGTCGTCGACGGGCTCGGGCTGGCGCGCATCGGCGTCGACCGGCTGACCATCGAGGACGGCTCCTTCACCTATCTCGACCGGCGCAGCGGCGCGCGGCAGACGGCGGAGGCGATCAACGTGACGCTGCGCCTGCCGGCGCTGTCGGGACCGCTCGACATCGAGGGCGAACTGACCGTCGGCGGCGTCGGGGGCGACGGCGTCGTGCTGGAGGTGGCCGGCGCGGTGGCCGCCCCGCTCAGGCTCGCCAATGGCAGTTCGAGCGGCATCGACCTGACCGTCAACGGCGCGGGCGCGCTCGCGACGGTGACCGGAGACGTGGCGCTCGGCGAGCCCAGCCGGCTGCGCATCACGGTGGAGGGCGAGGCGCTGGGCGAGACGCTCGCCGCCCTGGGCAGCGCCGTGCCGCGCGATCCGGGTGCCTACCGGGTGAATGCGGACATCGCGGGCGACGCGGCGCGGATCGACATCGCCAGCCTGACCGCCAACGTCGCCGGCGCGGAGCTGCGGGTCGCCGGCAATGTGGCGCTTGCCGGCGAGGCGCCGGTGATCAACGCCCGGATCGAGATGGCAGAGGCCAACCTGGCGACGCTGCTGACGCTTGCCGGACGCACGGAGGAGGCGCGCGGCACGATCGGCGGCTCGCTGCGCCTGTCGGCCAGCGGCAATGACATGGCGATGCTGCTGGGAACGCTGGATGCGTCGGGCCGGCTGTCGCTTTCCGGCGGTGGCATCGACAACCTGCCGGTTCCCGGCGCCCTCGGCGAGGACGCGGCGGCGCGGCGGATCGACGACCTGGCGCTGGCGCTCGATTTCGCCGGGCTCGATGCCCCGGTGTCGCTCACCGGCGGGCTGACCTGGCGCGGCGAGGCGTTCAGCGTCGAGGGCACCGCCACCCCGGCGCTGATGATGGCCGGCATGCCGGCTCCGACGCGGCTGCGCGTCAGCGGCTCGCATCTCAAGGTCGGTTATGACGGGGCATTGTCGCCGGCCGGCGAGATCGACGGCGATGTCGTGCTGGAGACGGCCAACCTGCGGGCGCTGACCGCCTGGCTCGGCACCCCGCTTGCCCCGGGTGGCGGGCTCGGTCCCTTCAGTTTCTCCGGCCGTCTGGAGGCGAGCGGCGAGGCGATGCGCTTCTCCGGCGCGAAGATCCGCCTCGATGACACGAACGGGCAGGGCGAAGGCGAGCTGCGCCTTGGCGCGCGGCCGAAACTGACGGCAAGGCTCGACCTGGAGCGGCTCGGCCTCGATCCCTACCTGGGCAGCGCCTCCGGCGATGCGGCGCCCCCGGGAGAGGCGCGCGTGCCGGGCGCGGAAGGCAGCTCCTGGAGCCGCGCGCCGATCGATTTCAGCGGGTTGCAGGCGGTCGACGCCGACCTGACGATCAGCGCCGGGACCATCATCAGGGAGCGGCTTGAGATCGGCCGCAGCCAGCTCAAGGTCAAGCTCGACGCCGGCCGGCTGTCGGCGGAGCTGACCGAAATGGCTCTTTATGGCGGCCAGGGGCAGGGCGTGGTGGTGCTCGACGGGACCGGCGGCATTCCCGAACTTGCGGCGCGCTTCAAGCTGAGCGACCTCAATGCCGGACCGTTCCTGTCGGCGGCCGCCGGTTTCGACTGGATCGAGGGCCGGGTGGGCTCCGAGCTTGACGTGACGGCGCGGGGCGTCAGCGAATACGAACTCGTCGCCGATCTCAACGGCACCGCAAGGTTCGACTTTGCCGACGGCGCGATCCGGGGGCTCAACATCCCGCGCATGGTGCGGGGGCTGACGGTCGACACGCTGCTCGGCTGGGCCGAGAACCCGAAGCAGAAGACCGATTTCTCGGCGCTCGGGGCAAGCTTCCAGATCACCCGGGGCATCGCCGCCTCGGAGGACCTGGCCCTGATCGGCCCGCTGATCAGGATGAGCGGCGCGGGCCGCGTCGACATGCCGGAACGCAGCCTCGACTGGCGGCTGGAGCCGCGCGTCGTCGCCAGCCTCGACGGCGGCGCGCCGGTGCCGCGCGGGAAGGGCGAGGCGCGCGACCTGGAAGGGCTCGGCGTGCCGGTCGTGGTGCGCGGTTCCTGGGACCGGCCGCAGATCTATCCGGACATCAAGGGCATCCTGGAGGACCCGCAGGCGGCGCTGAAGCAGCTGGAAAGCCTCGGCGGGGGACTTTTCAAGTCGCTGGGCGGGGGGAAGGCGCCGGAAGGCTCGCTCACCGACGCGGCCACCAATGCCGCCAACGAGGCGCTTCAGAGGGCGACCGGCGGCAATACCAGCATCGACGTGCAGAAGGTGATCGAAGGCGATGTCGATGACGGGGAGGTGCTGGAGGCGGTGGAACAGGGCTTCGGCCTGCCATCCGGCTTCCTCGGCTCCTTCGGCCTTGGCAACAAGCGGCAACAGCCGCAGCAACAGGCCCCCGAAAACGGCGAGGTCAACGACAAGCCGTCGCCGTGAGCGGCGGCGGCTCCGCTGGTGCGTTGCCGCCGACGGTTTCCGGGCTTCCCGAGGTGGACCTGAAGTCCGTTCATTGGCCGCCGTCAGGTGAAATGAACGTCAGGTTCCGACCCTAGAGCGCATCGATCCATGCCGTGATCGCGGCGTTCACGTCATCCCTGCGGTCCTGCATGATCCAGTGACCGGCATCGGACCAGACATCGACCTTCGATTTCGGGTGCGTGAACCACGGCCGCATGCGCCCGGCCTGAGCGGGATCGCGGCAGAGGTGATACAAGGGCACCTCCAGTCGCTTGCAGAATTCCGCGCTGGCCTCTCCGGTGCCGACCTGGCCGGCGCCGAAGAAGAGCGGACCGAACGATTCACGCACGACATGTGCCGGCATCCCCTGGACGCGGCGCGCATGCCAGCGCTTGAACGCCGGATCGGTCGCAGGGTCGTAAACGGCCTGGAAGAGGGCCGGCACCACGGTGCCAGGATCGCCGGCGGACAGGTCATCCGTCACCTTGGCGAGGAAACCCGCCGCATCGGAGCCAAAACCGAGTGCGCCGTCGACGGACACGACCGCGCTGACGAGATCAGGCCTCTTTGCGGCGAGACGGGCGGCAATCTGCCCGCCCATCGAGTGCCCAACGATGATGAACTTCTCACCCGGATAGCTCTTCGAGATCAACGCCTCGATGTCCGCCGCATAGTCAGCCGGGGCGTAGGCGCCCGATGGCATGACCTCGGACCTGCCATGCCCGCGCAGGTCGGGGGCGGCGACACGGTATCTGCTCTCGAACAGCGGCAATTGTCCGATCCAGTCGTTGGAATCGCATGTCCAGCCATGCAGGAGCATGACATTCCCGCCCGTGCCGACATCCGTGCGGAAGAGCCTGGCTACCGGCGTCTCTGATGCCATTGCCGCCGCGCCGCCGCGGGTCGCGACGACCGCCGCCGCCGCGCCGGCGAGTTTCAACAGGCTGCGCCGGGAAAAATCGTGCTGGTTGGAGTTCATTTGCATCCTCTGTGATCTGCCGGGCTCGACGCCCGCTCCCCGCAATGGCGAGGATCGGGGCGGCCGTCCCGATTGCTTCGGGTGTTGCAGACTAGATATCGAATGTATATCTAGGATCAAGAATGCACTTTCGGGTGCGCAGGTATACGCGAGGATATCGAGATGTCATGCCAGGTTGATGCGGTGTTCTTTTCTGACTGCGCCGCGCGCTCCTTCTTCGACCAGGTCGCCAACAAATGGTCGGTGATGATACTCACCGTCCTGCTGGAGAAGCCGACGCGCTTCAACGAGTTGAGGAGGAGGCTGGAAGGCGTGACGCACAAGGCGCTGACACAGGCGCTCCGACGCCTGGAGCGCAACGGGCTGATCGTTCGGCGGGTGTTCGCCACATCGCCGGTCGCGGTCGAGTATTCCATCACGGAGCTCGGGCGTACCCTTCAAGTCCCGCTCGGCGCGGCGTTCGACTGGGCGATCAACCATCTGCACGAGATCGAGCAGGCACAGGAGGCCTATGACCTGAGGGACGAGAGGTAGGGTCCTGACCCGGCACTTGCATCCCTAGCGGTCGCGCCAGAACTTGCGCACGCGGCGGGTCTCGTCCCAGAGCGCGCGGGCGCTTTCCCAGGCGTGCTCGGCGCGCGCCTCGTGCCAGCCCATGACAAAGCCGGCGGCAAGCAGCGTGGCGGCGGGCTGCTTCCCTTGTCCCGACGTGGCGATATCGGCGAGGCGGCCGGCCATGACCACGTCGTTGAGATAGCCGAAGACGTCCTGCAGGGTTTTCAGCCGGGAGAGGAAGGGTTTTACCTTCCTGGCGGCAAAGGCGGGACGGAAGAACTCCACCGCATAGCGCAGCTTCTTCAGCTCCTTGCGCAGGTCGTGGCGCTCCTCCAGTGTCAGCTCCTCGATGCGGGCCGCCAGCCTTGCGGCCGCCTTCCAGCGCTTGTCGAGAGCCGCCGAGGCGAATTCGGCCAGCGGCGTGTCGCCGGCGGAAACGGCGCCGGCCCGCGGGGCGGCGGCCGGGGAGACTGCGTCGCCGGGGGCGGCCGCCTCGTTGCCCGTCCCGGGCAGCTTGCGGCCATCGCCTTCGGCAAGCGCGCCGATGCGGAAAAGCAGCGCGTTGACGGACGGGTCGAGCAAAGCCGCGCGCAGGGCGACGCGGGCCTTCTCCCGGCCGGACAGGACAAGCCCGGCAAGCCGGTCGGCGGCAAGGGCTTGCGGGGCGAACCCGGCCGCCGGGGCAACGATCTCCCCGGCAAGCACGTCGAGGTCGCGCAGGTCGCCGACCCGGTTGGCAAGGTCGCGGGCAGCAGTGTCGAGATCGGCGCGAACGTCCCTCTCGAGCAGGGCGTGATGAACCTTGAGCGCGCTGCGCAACCGGCGCAACCCGACGCGCAGCTGGTGCGGGCCTTCCGGGGCATCGCTGTCGAGCGTCACGTCGCGATTGGCGGCGATCTGGTCCATGCAGGAGACGAGAATGGCGCGGAAGGCGGTTTCGGCCGTATCGGTCGCCGGATCGAGATCGACATCGGTGGCGGTCCTGGCCTTGACCGCCGGTGCCTCGCCGCTGGCAAGCGCATAGCCGCGCCCGGCCTTTGTGAGGGCGGAAAAGCGCGCAATGGCGGTGCCGGACAGGGCGCCGGCGAGACGGAAGAGGTCCGCCGGGCGGCCTTGCTTCAGCTCCAGTTCGGCCTCGAAGAGCGGCGCCACCCGTTCGCCGGCGCGGATCTCGCCGGCATCGAGCGCCATCTCGATGACCGAGCCGTCCTCCGTCTCGAAGATGCGCGTGGTGCGCTTCATCACCGTCTCGAAGACCGGCTCAAGCGGCAGGCCGGCGACGAGGCGCCACAGGCCCTCGCGCAGGCCGGGATCGGCGATGCGGGTGAGATCGGGGGCGGGGCCGGCGACCGGGGCCTCCTCCTCGCGCGGCTTCGACATGCCGCCCTTGACGCCGGTGCCGGCCTTGACCGTCTGGATCCAGGCGCGGCCGACCTTGCGCACGCGCAGCGACCATTTCGCCTTGCGCAGCGCCCGGTCGGCATTGTCGAAATAGATCGAGCGGAGCGTGCGCGTGGCGGCGCGGCCGACGGCAAACCCTTGCGGCGCCGGCTCCGTGCGCAGGCGCTGCATGGCGGGACGGGCCAGCTCCAGCTTCAACTCGATTTCGCGTTGCGTAACAGTCATGAAGACCGCTCTAGCCGGTTTTTCCGGGGCTGTCCACAAAAGCGCACTGAGCGCGCTTTCGTTTGCCGGCTAGCAACGCCGTCAGTCGATCACGATCTGGTGGGAGAGAGTGTCTCCGTCGGAGACCGTGACCTGGGTGAAACCCATCAGCTTGCAGAAGTCGAGGAAGGTCAGCTCGTGCGGCGCCTCGCTCTGCTGGAACAGCGGCGTGGTGCGGGCCTGCGAGGTGAGGGCGGCAAGCAATGCGCGCATCCGGTAGAGCGTGTCGTAGCGGCCCGGGCCGGTGGCGACGACGATCATCTTCTCGAACTCGTTGCCCTTGACGAAGAGATGGAAGTCGGGGGCGTTGCCGCGGGCGATCTGCTGTTGTTCGAAACCGACCGCGAAGGCGGCGCGCGAGCGTTTCGACGCATCGGCGGCGACCGGAACGCGGGCAACATAGACCTCGCGCGAGCGCGGCACCGGATAGTAGTAGCCGGCATGCAGGTCGGAGGCAGCGGCCGGCGCGAGGAACCCCGGGGGGCCGGCAAGTCCGCAGGCAAGCAAGGCAAGCAGCAGCGCTCGCGCCGAAAAACGTATCATCTGGCGAAATCTCCCCCCGGTCCGTCGGCGGCTGGCCACCGGCGACCGGCGAAGTGAAGCATCTCGCGCCGCGTCCCGCCACAGGCTTCTTGCGGTTTCCCGGAGAGAAGGCTTGAGCCGTATCGCAATCCGGTGTGATCTGCGTGGGTCCGGAGGGGGGCAGGAGGTTGACGCCATGGCCGTGATGGAATTCGAGAAGACCCGGGGCTTTCGCATCGCGGCCGTTGTTACCGGCCTTGTTCTGGCGCTGATCGCCACCGTGATCGTCATCCACAACAGGCAGCAGCAGGCGGCGATGACCCATGTGAGGATCGCCGGCGGCGGTTTCCTCTTCTACTACCGGCTGGGCGAGGTCCGCGCCGGCATCACGGCGATCGTGCAGAAGCCGACGCCCTCGCAATCGCGGCTGGTGGCGGAGTTCGAGAACCCGGCGGGAGGCGCGCCGATCTCCGTGGAGACGCGCATCCGCCATGGCGAGATGCGCTACGGGCTGGAAACGCCGCCGCTGTCGGGCGTCGTCAAGGGACGCGCCTACGCGGTGACGGCGAAGCTTTACGAGTATGGCGGAACCAGGCCGCTGGAAACGCACGAGACGGTGCTGACCAGCGAACTCGACCAGGACGCCTCGCCGCAGGGGCCACTGACGATCGGGCCCGGTTATCACCGCCCGCCGCCCGCCGAGTGAGCGGGCCGGCCGGCGTGCGGGACGTCACGTCCGGCGCCGGGGAGCCTCGACGGCCGCAACGCCGGTGCCGTCAAGCTCGCCCGGCTGCTTTCCATAAGTGGCGAAGCGGGCGATCACCTCGTTCATTTCCGCATCCGACAGGATGACGGGTTCGCCGACCTTTCGGGCGATCGCATATTGCCGGCACAGTGCCTCGATCTCGCCGGCAAGCCAGAGCGCCTTGTCGAGGCGGGGCGCGAAGCAGATCATTCCGTGATTGGCGAGCAGGCAGGCGGTGCGGCTCTCCAGCGCGGCGAGCATCGCGTGCGACAGCTCCGCCGTGCCGAAGGTGGCGT
This sequence comes from Stappia sp., assembly GCF_965276915.1. Taxonomy (GTDB): domain Bacteria; phylum Pseudomonadota; class Alphaproteobacteria; order Rhizobiales; family Stappiaceae; genus Stappia. Next base: position 415,086 of record NZ_OZ255709.1, on the reverse strand, counting down.
AGGCGGCGGTGCGCAGCGTCTTACCCCCGGCAACGGCAATCATGTAGTGGAAGGGCGGGATCTCGATCCTGAGGCAGGAGAGCGCGGTTGCGTGCGGCGAATGGGTATGGATCACGGCGCCGGCCTCGGGCCGCGAGGCGTAAATGTCGAAATGCATCCGCCATTCCGACGAGGGCAGCCAGTCGCCGGAATAGCTGCCGTCGAGATGGACCGGCACGACCTGCTCCGGGACCATCGCATCGTAGTCGATGCCCGAGGGGGTGATCAGGAACCCCTCGCCATGGCGCAGCGAGACGTTGCCGGATGTGCCCTGGTTGATGCCGAGGGCGTTCATGCGCCGGCAGGTCTCGATGACGGCAAGGCGCGCGGCGCGGTCTTCCTCAGGGGACGGGGAGGCGGGAGAGGGGGAAACGGATGACATGGGCGGGCCTTCCGGCGGCCGGTTTCCGACGGGGAGGGGTCCGGAGATGTCGCTTTCCGGAGGGCCTGCGTTCCGGCCGATGGTGCCCCCGGTCCGACTCGAACGGACACTCCGGTTAGGGAAACGGATTTTGAGTCCGTCGCGTCTACCAATTCCGCCACGGGGGCCCGCAGGAAACGGCGCGATCATAGCCATCGCGCCGATGCCGTCAATTGAAACCTCCGGCCCGGACCGCCCGTACCCACAGGCTCAATGGCCGCACCGGAATATGGTGACAAGGGGCGCGCTTCCGGCTAATTACGCGCCATGTTGCGCCGCCTCTACGACTGGACCATGTCGCTCGCCTCCGGCCCCCGCGCGCCGGTGGCCCTTGGCGCCGTTTCGTTCGCCGAAAGCTCGTTCTTTCCGATCCCGCCGGACATCCTGCTGATCCCGATGGTGATCGCGCGGCGGGCGCGGGCGTTCTCCTACGCGCTCCTGTGCACGGTGACGTCGGTGCTTGGCGGGGCGCTGGGCTATGCCATCGGCGCCCTGCTCTTCGTCCAGCTGGCGCGGCCGATCCTGGGCTTTTACGGCTATCTCGACAAGTTCGAGGCGTTCAGCGCCAATTTCAACGAATATGGTGCCTGGATCGTCTTCATCGCCGGCATCACGCCGTTCCCCTACAAGGTGATCACCATCGCCAGCGGGGCGACGGACCTGAACCTTCTGGTCTTCATGGTGGCGAGCGTGCTGGCAAGGGGCCTGCGCTTTTTCGCCGTCGCCGGCCTGCTCTACCTGTTCGGCCCGCCGATCCGGCATTTCATCGAGCAGCGGCTGGGGCTCGTCTTCACGGTGTTCGTGGTCGGGCTGGTCGGCGGCTTCATCGCCATCCGATATCTGTGACGAGGTTGACAGCATGAGCCCTGCAGGGTCCCCGGACAGCCGCATCTCCTCCGACAGCCGCGCGGCGCGCGCCCTGCGCGTGACGGCGCTGGTGATCGCCGGGGGGCTGGCCTCGATCCTGACAGCCTGGGGCTTTCAGCTGATCGGCGGGTATGTGCCCTGCAAGCTCTGCCTGGAGCAGCGCGTTCCCTACTATGTCGGCCTGCCGCTGGCCGTGCTGGCCCTGGCGCTGATGGCCGCCCCGGCGGCGGGTGCATCGCGGCGCATGGCGGCTGGCTTGCTGCTTCTGGCGGTGGCGGCGGTGTTTGCCTACGGGGCGGCGCTCGGCGTCTACCAGGCCGGCGCCGAATGGGGGTTCTGGACGGGGCCGAGCGATTGCGGCGGCGGCACCGCGGCGCCCGATTCGGCCGCCAACATGCTCAACGCGCTGCGCGCCACCCGGGTGGTGAGCTGCACCGAGGCGAGCTGGCGGATGTTCGGCCTGTCCTTCGCCGGCTGGAACGCCGTGATCTCGGCCGGGCTGGCGCTGCTGGGGCTCGTCGCCGCGGCGATGCTGCGCCGGGGGACGTCGTCGTGAGCGGCGACGGGGACAAAGGCGCGGGCAAGGAAACCGGCAAGGTCGGCGGCGGCAAGGCGCGCGACGAGGCCCGCCAGCGGGAGGCGCAAGCGACGCTGGCGCGGGCCGAGCGCGAAAGCGAGACGGTGCTGCGGACGACGTTCGAGGGCGCCTCGCGCGGCGGTGGCGCGGCCGGTGACGACGATCCGATCGAACGGCTCGGCCGCAGGATCGGCCGCTCGGCCGGGGCGGTCTTCGCGCTCGGCCTCGTCGCCTACCTGATCTGGACCTATCTCTGAGCCTCGGGGAGAACGCCATGGGACGACGCGCGGACGGCGGGGAGGGTGTCGGTGCCGGCTTGCCGAGGGATTGGCAGGAGGTCGCCGCTCCGTCGCTGGACGATTTCCAGGGGCTTGCCGAAAAGGCGCTGGAGGAACTCCCCGAGACATTCCGCGACCTGTGCGGGGCCATCGAGATCCGTGTCGCTGATTTCGCCGATGACGAGGCGCTGGACGGGCTCGGCATCGAGGACCCGTTCGAGCTGCTCGGCCTGTTCGAGGGCGTCGGCCTGGCGCAGGGCGGGGCCGAGAGCTGGAGCGGGCGGATGCCGAACCGGGTCTGGCTCTACCGGCGGGCAATCCTCGACTACTGGTGCGCCCACGAGGAGACGCTTGGCGGCATCGTCACCCATGTGCTGGTGCACGAGATCGGCCATCATTTCGGCCTGTCCGACGACGACATGGAAGCGCTGGAGGCGGAGGCGGACTGAGCGCCCGCCCCGATATCCCGCTTCGTGCTCCCCGGTCCGCGTTGCGAAACCGGCTTCAGCCGTATCGGCCGGGCCCGCCTCTCACCCCACCGGCGGCAGCAGGCCTTCCTCGAAGGTCTTGCCGATGGCGCGGCGCGCCATCATGTGCGAGCGCGGATGGTTGATGCTGTCCACGGCGACGAGCTTTCCCTCCAGCAGATAGGCGACGTAGAAGCTGCCCGAGGCGGGATCGCCGAAAGTGCGGGCCTCGTCATGGCCCTGCGACAGGCCGGCGATCTGCAGCTTGGTGGCGTACTGGTCGGACCAGAACCACGGCACCGGGTCGTAGTCGGCATCGGCGCCGAGAATGGCGCCGGCCACCGCCTTGGCCTGGTCGATGGCGTTCTGCACGCTTTCCAGCCGGATCGAGCGGCCATAGAGGGCCGAGAAGAAGCGGGTGCAGTCGCCGGCGGCATGGATCGAGGGATCGGAGGTCTCGCCGCTGCCATCGACGAGGATGCCGTCATCGACATCGATGCCGGCGGCGGCCGCCACTTCGTCATTGGGCACGGCTCCGACGGCGACGAGGGCCATGTCGCAGGCAAGGCTGCCGCCGTCGGCGAGCTGCACTGCCTCGACACGGTCCGTGCCGGAAAAGCCGGTGATGCCGGTGTTCAGCATCAAGGCGACGCCGCGCTCGCTGTGCAGGGCCTCGAAATAGGCGGAGACGGAGGGCGAGACGACGCGCTTCATCACCCGGTCCTGGGCCTCGACGACGGTGACCTCGTGGCCCATGGCGCGGGCGACGGCGGCGACCTCCAGCCCGATATAGCCGCCGCCGACAATGGCGATGCGGCCGGGCGCCTTCAGCAGCGGGCGCATCGCCTCGACATCCGAAATCTTGCGCAGGGTGACGACCCCGGCAAGCTCCGCGCCGGGGATCGGCAGGGCGCGGGGCCGCGTGCCGGTGGCCAGCACGAGCCGCTCATAGGGGATGCGCTCGCCGTCGGCGAGGATCACGGCGCGGGCCTCCCGGTCGATGGCCTCGACGGCGACACCGAAGCGGCAGTCGATCGTGTTCTGCTCGTAGAAGCTCGGCGGGCGCAGATGCAGCGCCTCGTCGCCGATCTCGCCGGCGAGATGCTTCTTCGACAGGGGCGGACGCTGATAGGGGGGATGCGGTTCCTCGCCGAGCAGGGTGATGCGGCCGCCATGGCCTCCCGCCCGGAGCGATTGCGCGGCCTGGGCGCCGGCCTGGCCCGCTCCGACGATGACGATGCTGTCCTGCATTCACGATCCTCCGCTTGCGCACTGTGGCGACGTATCACGGAGGGGCCGCGCCCGCCAAGTCCCGTGGCCGCAGACAGGAAGACGCGCGGCGAGGTGCCGCGCGTCGGGGAGATGGCATGACCGGTCGATGATGACACGGGCGGGGCGGCGAAACGCGGTTGGCGGATGCGATGAACCCGAAGGGTTCAGGCGGCGCGAACGCTTTCCAGGAAGGTGCCGATTTCCTTGCGCAGCCGCCGTGCCTGGTCGCCGAGCGTGTCGGAAAGATCGCCGACAAGGGTGCCGGTGCCCCTTGCGTGCTCGGTGGCGCCGCTGACGCGGCCCATGGCCTCGGCGCCGGTGCCGGAGCGCTCCGAGGCGCGGGCGACGTTTTCGGTGATCTCGCGCAGCGCGATGCTCTGCTGGCCGACGGCATCGGCAACGGAGCCGGCAATGTCGTTCATCTGCACGATGATCTGCTCGACATCGCCGATCGCCATGACGGCGTTGGCGGAGGCTTGCTGGATGGCCTCGACCTGCTGGGCGATGTCCTCGGTCGCCTTCGCGGTCTGTCCGGCAAGGTCCTTGACCTCTGCGGCGACGACGGCGAAGCCCCGGCCGTGCTCGCCGGCACGGGCCGCCTCGATCGTCGCGTTGAGGGCCAGGAGGTTGGTCTGGTTGGCGATTTCGCGAATGAGCCCCATTACCTCGCCGATGCGGTCGGCGGTGCGCGACAGCTCGCCCATGCTGGAGCCGGTGTCGCGGGCGCTGGCCACGGCCTTTTCGGCGACCTTGGTGGAGCGGTTGGCCTGGTCGGCGATCTCGGCGATGGAGACGTTGAGCTCCTCCGAGGCGGAGGCCGCGGAGGTGACGTTGTCGGCGGCGACCCGCACGGCATCGCCGGCAAGGGTTGCCTCGTCGGCCGCACGCCCGGCGGCCTCGTCGAGATTGTCGGACGCGCCGGCGAGCTCTTCCGCGGCCTGGTCGAGATGCGACAGCGCATCGCCGACGGTTGCCTCGAAGCCGGCGATGAGCGTGTCGAGATGGCGCATGCGGGCGTCGCGGGCCGTGTTTTCGGCGCGCTGGTCGCCGGCCAGCTTCTCGCGGTCGATGGCGTTGTCGCGGAAGACGACGACGCTGGCGGCCATCGCGTCAAGCTCGGTGCGGCCGTTGACCGGAGGCAGGGCGACGTCGGTCTCGCCGGCGGCGAGGCGGTCCATTGCCTGGCGCAGGGCGGCGAGCGGGGCGGAGATCGAGGCGCCGATGACAATGCCGGCGACGAGCAGGACGGCAACGATCACGGCCATGATGGTCATCATCATCACGGCGGCGATGTCGCGGCCGCTGGCAAGCGCCCGGGCAGCCCCGGCCTGTCCGCCATCGGCGGCCTGCTTGAGCTGCGCAAGGTAGGGCGGCAACACGTCGAAAAAGGCTTCCAGTTTCTCCACATGCGCGGTGCGCTCGGCACCGGCTGCGGTGTAGGCATCGAAGGCCGCGCGGTAGGCGGTCAGCGTCTCGCCGAGCTCGGCGGCCGTCGCGGCTTCCAGCTTGGCCTTGGCCAGCGTGCGTTCGATGCGGGCGGCCGCGACCTCGAAATTGCCGAGATTGACGTCGCTTCGGGCAAGCAGATAGGTTTTTTCGGTGCGTTGCAGGTCCGAGCCGGCGGCGGCGAGTTTCTCCGTTTCCGGGGACCGCTTGAACCGGGCTTCCTTCTGCACGCGGGAGACGAGCGCATCGCCGTTCTCGGTGAGGGCACCGAGCGCCCCGCCGGTGACCCCGGTGCCGTCGACAAGGCCGACTTTCTGCTGGGTGGCGTGAAGGTCGCGGAAGGTGGCCTCGATATCGCCGAGCGCGGTCTTCACCTGGGCGATCTCGGCGGCATAGGGAGCGGCGGCCGTCAGCTCCTCGATGCGCGAGACCTGTTCGCGCGCGGTGACGACCTGGGCCGTGAACCGGTCGTATCCGGCAGCGGATGGCGCGCTCAGATAGGTCTTTTCGGTGACGCGCATGGCGCTGGCGGAGGTGGCAAGGTCGGCGACGCCGCTGGCGAGGCCGGAATAGCTCTCGGCCCGCTTGAAGGCCTGCTCGACGCTCGCCTGGCTCCACCAGAAGACGCCGCCGATGGCGGCCAGCCCGGTCATGGTGATCGCGATGAGAAGAAAAATCCTGATGCGAACGGACAGCCGTCCGACTATGTTCGAGACCGACGCGAAACCCTGAAAACGCGACACTGGCGTACCTCGACTGCGATCCGTTGCCCGTGCCAGAATTCCTCATGAAGGTTAAAATTCCACTGAAGATATCTCATTTGTGACCTTGCGGCAGATTGCCTCACGGCAAGGTCATCGCGATTCTTCCAAAGAACCGGATTGTCCCTTGCGCTCTCTTCTCGACAAGATTGCCCCCGGCATCTTCGTACTGCTCTGGTCGACGGGCTTCATCGGCTCGAAGCTCGGCGCGCCCTATATCGATCCCTTCGCCTTCCTGAGCATCCGCTTCGCGCTGGTCGTGCCGCCGCTGCTGGTGCTGGCCCTGATGCTTGGCGCGGCATGGCCGCGGCGGGCGCGCGAATGGGGCCACTGCTTCCTTGCCGGAGCGCTGATCCATGGCGTCTATCTCGGCGGCATCTTCTACGCGATCGACAACGGCATGCCGGCCGGCATTTCGGCGCTGGTGCTGGGGCTGCAGCCGCTGCTCACCGCGCTGCTCGCCGGGCCGATCCTCGGCGAGACGGTGGCGCGCAGGCACTGGGCGGGGCTGGCCGTCGGCGCGCTCGGGCTGATGCTGGTGGTTGGCCCGCGCATCGGCGTCGACGCCAGCGGGCTGACGGCGGAGAACGCGCTTGTCTGCCTGGTGGCGGTGGCGGGCATCGCCTTCGGCACGGTCTACCAGAAGCGTTTCGCCGGGGGCATCGACCTGGTGCCTGGCACCCTGGTGCAGTATTTCGGGGCGCTGGCGGTGGTGGTGCCGCTGTCGCTTGCGGAAAGCTGGCGGATCACCTGGTCGGGAGAGCTGGTGTTCGCGCTTGCCTGGCTGGTGCTGGTGCTGTCGATCGGCGCCATCCTGCTCCTGATGGTGCTGATCAAGCGCGGCAGCGCGGCGCGCGTTGCGAGCCTGTTCTATCTCGTGCCGGTGGCAACCGCGATCGAGAGCTACTTCCTGTTCGGAGAGACGCTGGGACCGGTGCAGATCGCCGGTGCGGCGCTGGTCGTGGGGGCGTTGCTGATGATCCGCGAAAGGCGGATCGGCACGCGGCGCACGCCTGCCTGAGCTTGCGTGCCTGAGCTTGCGTGTCAGGCGGGGCGCGCGGCGCGCCTTGCCCTGCGGCGCAGGATGGCGGCGTTGAGCTCGCCGCCGAAGACGAAGCAGATGGAGATGAGATAGAGGAAGACCAGCGCCGTCATGACGCCGGCCAGTCCCGCATAGGTGGAGACGTAGTTGGCGAAACCGGCGAGCCAGGCGCCGAAGGCGGCGCCGGACACCAGCCACAGCACCAGTGTCGCGGCGACGCCCGGCAGCATGTCGAGGATGCGGCGGCGGCCGGCCGGAAGCAGCGCGTGGGCGGCGAAGAGGCCGCCGAATGTCAGCAGCGAGGCGATGACGTAGCGCGACAGGTTGAGGCGGGCGGTAAAGGGCTCCAGCAGCGGCGCATGGGCGATCGCCGCCTGCCAGACCAGCGGCGCGACGATGATGAGCAGGGCGAAGCTGATCAGCACGAAGGTGCCGAACAGCACGAGCAGCAGCGCCTGCAAGCGCAGGAAGAGGTAACCGCGCGTCTCGGCAACGCCATAGGCGCGGTTGAGCGCCACCCGCAGCGCCTCGACGCCGTTGGAGGCGAACCACAGCGCGGCGACGATGCCGAAGGTGAGGATGTCGCCGCGCGGCTGGGTCAGCACCACCTCGATCTCGCGGGCGATGGGGCGGGCGACCTGCTCGGGCCAGGCGTCGAAGAGCAGCATGGCGATGCGGTCGGCCAGGTCCGACATGCCGAGAAAGCCGGTGAGCGCGGCAACGAAGATCAGAAACGGAAACAGCGCCAGCAGCGAGGACAGCGCCACATGGCTGGCAAGCGCGAAGCCGTCATCGCCGGTCATGTGCATGACGGCGTCGTAGATCGTCGCGAAAAGGGCGCGGATTGCATGCAGGACACTCATGCCTCGCTTGTGGGCGAGGCATCGGCGCGGGTCAAGTGACGGGGCTCCGGTTCATGCTGCGTCGCGAGACGGGTGTAATAAAATTACTTTTCACATCGATCAAAAGAAGCATTGCTTCGCGGCGATCCCGCGATATGGTTTGCACTGCAACATGAGGGCAGGCGCGGAACGCCTCGCCCGAAGGCGCCGGGACAGGCGCCGGGACAACAAGAGCGGAGAGGATGCATGTCACTAGCGAGCGAGTTCGGCGGTGACGCCGCCGGGGAGGCTCCGGTCACGCTGACGGGCGCGGCCGTCGCAGCCCTGGACGGGCTTCTGGACGCGGCCGCGGCCAAGGTTCGCGAGCGCGTCAGCGAAGACGGGCGGATCTCGCCGGCGCTGATGGAGAGCGAGCAGCGGGCGACGCACGGGCTTGCCTGGCTTGCCACCTATGTGGCGGCGCTGAAGCAGCTCGACGCCTATGCGCGCCGGCTCGGCGAGGCCGGCGGGTTCGGCGAGACGGAAGAGCTGATCGTGCGTGTCGTCTTCGCCGAATACCTGGCGCAGGTCTTCGGCGGCATCCCGATGAACCAGGGCGAGTTCGTGCGGCCGGCGGACATGGGGATTTCGGCCGGGGAGGCCGCCTCCTTCCGCGCTCCGGCGATCGAGACGCTGATCGGGGAGGGCAACCGGCCGGCGCTCCGGGCCCGGCTGGTCGAGCTGATCCGCCAGCAGGAGGGCAACTCGATCTTCGGCGCCTCGGGGCTGGACGAGACCTACGAGCAGGTGCGCAGCGAGATGCGCCGCTTCGCCGCCGACAAGGTCTCCCCGCATGCGCATGAGTGGCACCTCAAGAACGACTACATCCCGCTGGAAGTGATCGGCCAGATGGCCGAGCTCGGCGTCTTCGGCCTGACCATCCCGGAGGAATTCGGCGGGCTCGGCCTTGGCAAGGAGAGCATGTGCGTCGTCTCCGAGGAGCTGAGCCGGGCCTATATCGGCGTCGGCTCGCTCGGCACCCGTTCGGAGATCGCGGCGGAGCTGATCCTGTGCGGGGGAACGGACGCGCAGAAAGCGAAATGGCTGCCGCAGATCGCCTCGGGCGAGGTGCTACCGACGGCGGTCTTCACCGAGCCCAACACCGGCTCGGACCTCGCCTCGCTGAAGACGCGGGCGGTGCGCGAGGGCGATGTCTGGAAGATCTACGGCAACAAGACCTGGATCACCCATCCGGTCAGGGCCGACGTGATGACCCTGCTGGCGCGCACCGACCCGAATGAGCCCGGCTACAGGGGGCTCTCCATGTTCCTGGCGGAAAAGCCGCGCGGCACGGACGGCGATCCGTTCCCGGCGGCGGGCATGTCGGGCGGCGAGATCGAGGTGCTCGGCTATCGCGGCATGAAGGAATACGAGATCGCCTTCGACGGGTTCGAGGTGGCGCATGAAAACCTGCTCGGCGGCGTGCCGGGCCAGGGCTTCAAGCAGCTGATGCAGACCTTCGAGGGGGCGCGCATCCAGACGGCGGCGCGGGCGCTCGGCGTCGCGCAGGCGGCGCTCGACCTCGGACTTCGCTACGCGCAGGAGCGCATCCAGTTCGGCAAGCCGCTGATCGCTTTCCCGCGGGTCTCCGACAAGCTGGCGATGATGGCGGGCGAGCTGATGGCGGCGCGCCAGCTCACCTATTTCTCGGCATGGGAGAAGGATTCCGGCCGGCGCTGCGACCTGGAAGCCGGCATGGCCAAACTGCTCGGCGCGCGCGTCGCGTGGGCCGCGGCCGACAATGCGCTGCAGATCCATGGCGGCAACGGCTTCGCGCTGGAATACGCGATCAGCCGCGTCCTGTGCGACGCGCGCATCCTCAACATCTTCGAGGGCGCGGCGGAAATCCAGGCGCAGGTGATCGCCCGCCGGGTGCTCGACGAGCGCGGTTGAGGCGTCAGACCGAGGGACAGACGCCGGCGATCGCCGCTCGCAGGGCGTCTACGTCCTCCGGATGTCGATCGAGCAGCCTCAGGGCCGAGGCGATGCCGCGGCTGACGAGCACTTCGCCGGACTCGTATTTCTGGAAGGCTCTCGGCCCGCCGCCGATGACGAGGCCTGCATCGCGCTGGGAGAGGCGCAGCTTGCGGCGGATCGCGCGGACCTGATCCGGGGTCAGCAGCTTGTCAGCCTCGGCCTTCAGCCGGTTCAACTCGCGGTCCGACACTTTCATGTCCTCGCCGGAATGGATGCCCTCCTCGACACCGTCCGCATACCAGCCGGGCATCTCGAAGGTCCGGGAGCGGCCCTTGTAAGAGAGCGTCACGGGGCGCAGGCCGCGCACCATCGGCTTTCCGGTTTCCGGACAGGTGAGGGTCTCCATCTCACTTCTCCTTGAACGACAGCAGCAGGAACCGCGTCACGACGCCGGCGGTGAACTTCACATAGACCGGCCCCGCAGCGCTTCGGCCGTGATAGACGTCCTGCCAGAGCGTGTGGTCGTGAAAGGACGTCATCGACTTGTGGAAGTCGGCTGGCCGCAGATCCTGGATGACATCGACGATCTCCTGTCGGCCCATGCCCAAGGCCGCCGCGCCCTTCAGGGCCGTTGTCGTCGTCACCAGCCGGTCCGGCCGGTTGAAGGTCGTCCTGATCACGGCAAGGTCGTAGGCCGGTTTCCGCTTCTCCATTAGAGATGACACCATAATGGTGTATTATCAAGTGGCATTTTGTCTCCTCCCCCGCCGCCGGCATTATGTCGGCGGGGGAAGTGTTGCGCCTGCGAATAACAACTTCAAGCTGCAATCGGTTGCGCTTGCGCCTCAGCGCATCGCCGTGACCAGCCAGAGCGAGATCCAGGGGACGGCGATCAGCAGCCCCAGGCGGAAGATGTCGGCGATCCAGAACGGCGTGACACCCTTGAAGATCGTCGTCAGGCTGACGTCCTCCAGCACGCTCCTGAGGACGAAAACATTGAGGCCGACGGGCGGCGTGATCAGGCTGATCTCGGTGACCACGACGACGACGATGGCAAACCAGATCAGCACCAGCTCCGGATCGGCGAGCATCCCTGAGCCGAAGTCGAGATTGCTGACCAGCGGATAGAAGACCGGCACGGTGAGCAGGATCATCGACAGGCTTTCCAGCACGCAGCCGAGCAGGATGTAGACCGCGACGATCGCCAGGATCACCAGCCAGGGGCTGAGGTCCAGGCCGGTGACCGCGTCGGACAGGGCGTCCGGCAGGCCGGCGAAATTGACAAAGTTCGTGAAGATGTCGGCGCCGATGATCAGGGCGAAGATCATCGCGGTCGCCCGCGCGCTCTCGCCGATCGCCTCAAGCAGCGCCGACAGTTTCAGCCGGCCGAACAGGGCCGAGATGGGGATCGCCGTGCCGGCGCCGATGCCGGCCGCCTCGGTGGGCGTGAAGAAGCCGCCATAGATGCCGACCATGATGATGGCGAAAAGCAGGGCGAGGGCGGCAACGCCAAGCCCGTCGCGCCGGGTCAGCGGTTCCAGCTCCGTTGCCGGCGGTGCGAGGTCCGGGTTGCGCCAGACGGCGACTTGCACGGCGAGGAGATAGAAGACGAGGCCGACAAGACCCGGCACGATACCTGCGATGAACAGCTTGCCGATGTCGGATTCGGTCAGGAGCCCGTAGATGATCAGGATGACGGAAGGCGGAATGAGGATGCCGAGCGTGCCGCCGGCGGCGATCGAGCCGGCGGCGAGGCTGTCGGCATAGCCGTAGCGGCGCATCGAGGGCATGGCCACCTTGGACATGGTGGCGGCGGTGGCAAGGGAAGAGCCGCAGACGGCGGAAAAGCCGCCGCAGGCGATCACCGAGGCCATGGCGAGACCACCGCGCATGCGCGCCGTCGCGTGGTTGGCCACCGCATAAAGGCCGTGGCTGACGCCGGAGCGGGCGAGCACGTTGCCCATGAAGATGAACAGCGGCACCACCGAGAGCGAATAGGCGAGGCCGGCGTCGAAGACCAGCGTGCCGGTCATGGCAAGGCTGGCGTCGAGCCCGCGCATCAGGGCGAAACCGGCGATGCCGACCAGCGCCATGGCGAAGGCAACCGGCATCTTCAGGAAGATCAGGACGAGCAGGACGGCGAAGCCGATGAGCGATTCCGTCATGGGGGGATGATCCGGTCAGGCAGTGGCGGCGGGGCGCAGCGCGCGCGCGGCGGCAAGCAGGCTTGCAAGGCCGCAGCCAATGGCGGCAAGGAAGGCGACGGGCGCGATCGGCAGCGCCAGGCTGTCGCTGATCGCGCCGTCGCCGGCAAGGCGCAGCGCATGTTCCCACAATCGCCAGGCGAAGAGCGCGAGCACGCCGGCCGTCAGCAGGCCGGTGACGGGACGGGCCATGCGGGAAATGGCGCCGCCCGCGACCGCGTCGATCAGGTCGACCTCGACATGCTCGCCGCGCGCGGTGGTGATCGGCAGGGCGAGGAAGACAAGGGCGGCGAGAAACAGCTCCGTCAGTTCATAGGCGCCCGACAGGGGCGCGTTGAACCAGTAGCGGGCGACGACGTCGATACAGGTGATGAATGTCAGGGCGAGAAGCAGCGCGCCGGCTCCCGCCGACAACGCCGTCTCGATCGTGCCCCACACGGTCCGGCGCCGCGGCCGGACCGGTGCTTTCGGTTGCTCGGGCATCAGGGCGTCAGAAGGAGACGCCGGTCGCCGAGCGGAGCGTGGCGAGCGCCGCGGCCCCGTCGAAGCCCTGCGCCTTGACCGCCTCGGCCCATTCCGCCTCGTATTTCGCGGCCCGTTCCTTGATCGCGGCGAGCACCGCAGGATTGGCCTCGTGCACCTCGATCTTGGTCTCGGCGACGAGTGCCGCGCCACCGGCATCGGCAGCATCCCACACGGCACCGGCGCGCTCGGCGAAGGCGCCGCCCGACAGCGCCTCGATGGCGGCCTTGTCGGCGTCGGAAATGGCGTCCCACTTGGCCTGGTTGACGACCAGGAACCAGGAGGTGTTGTAGATGCCGCCGGGAAGGGTCATCGAATGGGTCAGGTGATCGGCGAGACGGAAGGCCTTGAGCGCTTCCATCGGGAAGGTGACGCCGTCGATGACGCCGCGCGACAGTTTCTCGTAGACCTCGCCCGGACCCATGAACTGGGTGGTGACGCCGAGATCCTGCATCAGGTCGGCGATGTATCCGCCGGGCGTGCGCAGCTTCAGGCCGGAAAAGTCCTCCGGGGTCTCGATCTTGCGCTGGTTGTTGTGAACCATGCCGGGGCCATGAGCGAAGAGCGAGAGCAGCTTGACGCCCTCATGCTCGCCGGCGGCGTCGAGCGAGCCGGCATAGACGTCCCAATAGGCCTTCGACACCGCCACGGCATTGTCGCCGAGGAAGGAGAACTGGCCGATGCGCGAGCGCAGGAAACGGTCGTCGCGGGTAAAGGAATGCAGGCCGTAGGTGATGTCGGCAACGCCGTCCCGCGCCATGTCGAAATGGGCCGGGGGAGCGCCAAGCGGCTTGGCCAGCACGCGCACCTTGACGCGGCCCTCGGTTGCCTTCTCGACATCGTCGGCCCAGGGCTTCATGGCGTTCTCGACAAGCGGGTGCTTGGGCGGCAGCCAGGACGACATGACGAGCGTCGTCTCGGCGCGGGCCTCGATGAGCCCGGCGGCAACGAACAGCCCGAGGGCGGCAACCCCGAGCCCGATGGAACTGGTCCTGAAGCGCATTCCTGTCCTCCCTGAAATCCGGACGTCCTGACGCCTCGATCCCCGGGCGCCGGCATCCGTTCCTGTCTTTCGCACGCGCCGGCGACGTCCTCCCCGGAAAGCCCTCCTGGAGGTGACGGCAAGCGGCCGAAGCGGTCAATATTAGTTTCACTTGCAACTTTTCAGGAAACGCCAGTTCCGTCAAGAGGGCGCGCGGTCGACAACCAGCGGGCAACGAGCCGGTCGAAGATGGCGGCCTGCTCCTCGGCCTGCGCAATGGCGCCGATGCTGAAGCCGACGATCATGTGGTAGAAAAAGGCCAGTATCCCCTGGGCCAGAAGCACGGGCTCGGCGTCGGCGGCAAGGCCGCCCGAGCGCTGCAGCAGGGCGACCGCCTCGATCACGGCCTCCTCCAGCCGGTAGCAGATGTCGAGGAACTGGCGGGTCCAGGGCGCGTCCTTGAGCGTCGACTGGGCGAGATACAGGCGGGCGAATTCCGGGTCGTTGCGATAGAGCGACAGCCAGGGATGCAACAGGCCGGCGAGGAAATCGGCCGGATCGCCGGACGGTCCCTTGTCGATCGTCGCGCGCATCGCCTCGGCAAGCGTGTCGAGGCTGCCAATCCGCACCGCGATCAGCAAATTGGTCTTGTCGTTGAAATGGGCGAAGACGGTTGCCTTGGCGACCCCGGCGCGCTCGGCCACCGCATCGACGCTGGTGTCCTCGAAGCCGCGTGCGTCGAAGAGTTCGCGCGCCGCGGCGAGGATCCTGTCGCGCGTTTCACGCGTTCGTTTCTGCGGACGTCCAACCATTCCTGCCCTTCGTTCTCCTGCTGCGGCGTCGTGCCAGACACGCGCGATTTAATTATTGACCATGGTCAAAAAATGGGTCATCAAAAAAATGACCGCGGTCAATTATACACGAAATCGGAGAGAGACAATGCCGAAACGCATTCTGGTTCTGGACGGACATCCGGGCCCCGACAGCCTGTGCGGGGCGCTGGCCGCCGCCTATGCGGAAGGAGCCTGGCAGGCCGGCCACGACGTGAAACTGCTGCGCCTGTGCGAGATGAGCTTCGATCCAGACATGGGCGCGGGCTTTGACGCCGACAAGCCGCTGGAGCCTTGCCTTGCCGAGGTACAGGAGAAGATCGGCTGGTGCGAGCACATGGTGATCGTCCATCCGATGTGGTGGGGCCTGATGCCGGCGAAGCTGAAGGGGATGATCGACCGGGTGCTGCTGCCGGGCTTTGCGTTCCGGTACAAGTCGGGCCAGAAGCTGCCCGAGAAGCTGCTTGCGGGGCGTACGGCAGAGGTGCTGGTGACGGCGGACACGCCCCGCTGGTATCTCTACCTGATCGAGCGTGCGTCGGGTTACCGGGCGATGAAATCGCAGATCCTCGGACTTTGCGGCTTCAAGGGGATCCGCTTCCGCACCTTCTCGCCGGTACAGGGTTCGACCCTGGAGACGCGAAAGGGCTGGATCGCGCGGGTGGGCAGGCTCGGCACTGCGGCGTGAAGCTCAGCCGATGTCGTCGGCGAACCAGCCGAAGACGGTCAGTTCCAGCGAAGTCTGGGCGATGCGTTCGCGGCTGGTCATCAGCACCTGACCGCCGCGCCTGAGATAGAAGCCGACGGCGGCGTCGTTGTCCTTGAGCACGCGGATGGCGAGGCCGGAAAGGCGGGAGCGGTCGAGCGCGGCGCGCGCGGCGTCGAAGAGTTCCGCGCCGAAGCCGAGACCCTGGTGGTCGGGGCGGATATAGAGTTCGTAGATCTCGCCCTCGAAGGGCAGTTCGCGCATCCGGCTGCGCCCGTAGGTGGCGTAGCCGGCGGCCACGCCGGCGACTTCCAGGATCTGGATGCGGACGCCGCGCGACAGGGCGGTGCGCCACCATTTCGGCCCGCGCCGGGAGATCATCCGCTCCAGCTCGAGACCGTCGATCACACCCCGATAGGTCGACCGCCAGGCATCCTCGTGGATGATGGCGAGCGCTTCGGCATCGTCATGGCGCGCGGGGCGCAGGGCAGTCAGGCCGAGACTCATGTTCCCATGATAGCGCCGATCGGCAAGTGACAAAAGCCAGCGAGACAGACGTGTCCCCGCCAGATGCGTGCGACGGGGAAAAATTATCGCCTGGAAGGGGAGGAGACGGAGAACGGGACCCCTGAAACGGGAAAAGGGCCGGCATATAGCCGGCCCTTCCGGTTGCAGTGCCGATCCGCGAGGCGGATCCGGGAACTCTTGCGGCAAAACCCCGGGGGGCTGGGGGGCTGTTGCGTACCGAAGCCTTGCCGACAATCCCTGATGCAACGATGCCAATTTCGCGGTCCAAGATGGCGTCGTCGGGGCTGCATTGGGGCAAAACTATGAAATCGACAAGGAACCGGACAGAGGCCTGAAAAAGAAGGCGAAGACGGCCCGGCGGGGCAGCTTCGACGGGGCCCCGGACGCGCGCGTCCGGCCGGCCGGGCGCGCATGGGCGCGGCACGGCGACGGCGGGAGACGGGACTGGGGCGGGACTGGGGCCTTGCCAAAGGCGGACCGCGGAGACCATCATGACGGATGGATGACGGCCGCAGGCCGTGACGACGGGGCCAGAGGGTCCGGATCCAGATCCGGGCTCACCACGGCGGGAGGCGCAATGAGCGAGTTCGACGAAGAGGGATCCCGCTTCGGGGCCGGGCCGCAGGCCGTTGCCGACCCTGCCCCGCGAAGCTCCGCCGCACCGGCCCCCGCCAGTGCGATCGTCGCGTTTCACAGGCGCGAGCTCGACCAGATCCTGCGGGTCTACGGCCACCGGGTGGCGGCGGGCGAATGGCGCGATTACGCCATCGATCATCTCAAGGACAGGGCTGTCTTCTCGATCTTCCGGCGCAGTTCGGAAATGCCGCTGTTCCGCATCGAGAAGGTGCCGAAAAACGCCCGCCGCCAGGGCGCCTATGCGGTGCTGGGCACCGGCGGTATCATCCTGAAGCGCGGCGGCGACCTTGCCCAGGTGCTCAAGGTCTTCGAAAAGAAGCGTCACCTGAGCCTGGTGTGAGCGATATCGCCTGCCCCCTCGCGAGGGCGCGGCGAAAACGCACCGGAAGCGGAAACGCACCGGAAGCGGAAACGCGGGGGAAGCGAAAACGAAAAAGGGCGCGGGGTGATTTCCCCGCGCCCTTTTTCCGTTGGTGTCTGGCCGGCTGTCAGGCCGCGATGATTACTCGCGGTTGCCGAACAGCTGCAGCAGCATCAGGAAGAGGTTGATGAAGTCCAGATAGAGGCGCAGGGCGCCCATGATCGACTTCTTCGCGGCGACCTCGGAACTGTCGCCGGCATGGTACATCTGCTTGATCTGCTGGGTGTCGTAGGCGGTCAGGCCGGCGAAGACCAGCACGCCGATCACCGAGATGGCGAACTGCAGCGCCGAGGAGGCGAGGAACAGGTTCACCAGCGAAGCGATGACGATGCCGATCAGGCCCATGAACAGGAACGAACCCCAGCCCGACAGGTCCTTCTTCGTGGTGTAGCCGTAAAGGCTCAGCGCGCCGAAGGATGCAGCCGTGATGAAGAACACCCGTGCGATCGAGCCGCCCGTATAGACGAGGAAGATCGAGGAGAGCGACAGGCCCATCAGCGCCGCAAACGCCCAGAAGGTGATCTGCGCCGTGGAGGCGCTCATCGACTGGACCTTGAAGCTGAGGAAGAACACCATGGCGAGGGGGGCGAGCATCACCACCCACTTCAGCGGGCTGCCATAGAGCGCGTAGCCGAGCTGGGTCAGCATCGTGCCGTTGCCGAGCGTCGCCACGGCCTGGGCAGAATCCTGCGTGGTGGCGAAATAGGCGGTTGCCAGCGCGAGCACGCCGGTGATGGCAAGGCCGAACGCCATGTAGTTGTAGACGCCCAGCATGTAGGCGCGCAGGCCCTCGTCATAGACGCCGGCCTGTGCTTGCGCGCCGGCCGCAGCGTACCTGGTGTTGGAATTGCGGTCGAAGGTCGACATCGAAATCCTCTCTATGTTTGAAACGTGAGCCCTTGCGGGCGGTCCCCCGGCCATCGGATGCAGGCGATCGACGCGCGATCGATGGTCTCCGAGACCCTTCGCGTGCCGCGCAAACGGCGCTTTCCGGCCAGCTTGCGCACACATCCCTCCGAATATGGGCGCAAGCCATGCCCGGAACAAGATGCAATCGGCTCCGGGAACATTACCGTTCTGTCATTTTCTCGCGGAGGTTAATCCGCCCGGCGCCTATTTCATCGCCTTCAGGCGCGAGGCGATCTGCCGGTCGCAGGTGCCGCCCGGCCAGCGGACGATTTCCTCGCGGGCGAAGTCGAGGATTTCCTTCTTCGGGTCGCCCATCGTGGCGACGTCGACGCCGGGCTTGAACCACTGCACGACCGCGTAGTCGCCGCCGGCATCCGTGAGGAAGGCGATCGGCTGGCCGTTCTCGACAATGCCGAGACGGCCGACGCGCACCGGGGACACATCGACGGTGCGGGTCTGGCCGTCAATGGTGAGCTTGGTCTTCGACAGGCGCAGGCGCTTGAAGGAGGCCGCCGTCGTGCCGGTCCAGGAGCCGAAGAGGCGCTCGCCCTTGTTCTCCACCGACAGGCAGGAGTTCTTGTAGTTGGGGATCGAGAGGCGGTTGGACGTGTGCTCCACCGGCTCCTTGCCCTTCTCGAACGTGGTGAACTTCATCTCGTGGTCGCCGGTGCGATAGACGCGGACCTGGACCGGGGCATAGGCGTTTTCGCCCATGTTGCGGACGAGGAAGTCGAACTGGTTCTGGTCGTTGGTGCCGGCGCGGCGGTAGAGCCAGCGCTTCGGCAGCCCGTCCTCGAAGATCAGCCAGTCGCTGACCACGAGGCCGCGCGCGCCGGCCGGCTCGTTGACCTGCCAGACGCCGGTGTGGAAGGGCGATTCCGCCTGTGCGGCCGTCGTGCCAAGCGCCAGCGCGGCGGCAATCAGGGCGGCGCAGGCGGTGCGCAGCCGTGTCTTCGGCGCGCGGTGGAATGCGGGTGTGGTCATGCTGGTGTCCCCCGAAATGGCACTGCCACCCCGGAACGCAGGGCGGCCAAACGCCGGCGAGACTAGCGTGATATGCGCGTATTGAAACCCCCGGGCCGACATGGCTGGGGAGAAACACGCAGCTGCCGGGGCGCGATGGCGGGTTCCGCAGCGGCGCCGCCGGGGCAGCGTCAGGGTTTTCGCGCGCCGCCGGTCACAGGTTGCGCAGCACGGGCGCCGGTTTGCGGCCGAGAACCTGCCAGGTGCCGATCAGCCCGAAACCGACGGTGAGCACCAGCGCGGCGAGCGCCGCGCCGATGGCGGTTGCCGGCAGGAAGGTGAAGCTCGCGTCCATGATCTCGACCAGCACGAAGGAGGCGGCGAGCGTGCCTGCAATCACGGCGAAGGTGGCCGTGACGAGGCCGAGCATCGCGTATTCCAGGGCGAAGCTCTTGATCAGCCGGGCCCGGGTCGCCCCCAGCGTCTTGAGGATCACCGCGTCATAGACCCGGTGGCGATGGCCGGCGGCAAGCGCGCCGCCGAGCACCAGCACCGAGGCAATGAGCGTCACCGAGGCGGCGGCGCGGATCGCCCAGGCCAGCTGTTCGACCAGGCTGTTGACCTGCTCGATGGCGTCCTTGACGCGGACCGCCGTCACAGTCGGGAACTGCGCGGAAAGGGTTTTCAGCAGGGCGAATTCCCGCGCGTCGCCGCCTCCGTCGGCATATGTGAGGGTGCGCAGATGGGTGTGCGGCGCGCCGGCGAAGGTGTTGGGCGAGAACACCATGACGAAGTTGATGGCGAGCGATTCCCATTCCACGCGGCGGAAATTGGCGATCGTCGCGGTCAGCTCGCGGCCGAGCACGTTGACGGTGATCGTATCGCCGAGCTTGAGGCCGAGGTCGCCGGCCGCATCGGCCTCGAAGGAGACGAGCGGCGTGCCGGAATGGTCCTCGTCCCACCACGTGCCTTCGGTCAGCACCGCGTTGTCCGGCTTGGTCGCCGCATAGGTGATGCCGCGATCGCCGCGCAGGACCCAGGCGCCGCCCTCCGAGGCGACGATCTGGTCGCTGGGCACGCCGTTGACGGCACTGATCCGGCCGCGCAGCATCGGCGCTCCGTCGATCTTCGCGCCGGGCGCCTCGCGGGCAAGCAGGGCATCGAAGGCCTCGCGCTCGCCCTGCTGCACGTCGAGGAAGAAGAAGCTCGGCGCTTCCGCCGTGATCGTGGTGGCAAGCTCGCGGCGCAGGTTGCCGTCGATCAGGGCGAGGGCGACAAGCAGCGACAGGCCGAGGCCGAGCGACAGCACGACGGAAGGGGTCAGTGCGCCCGGCCGATGGATGTTGGCGAGCGCCAGCCGCAGTTCCGCGCCGCGCGGGGCCGGCAGCCGCCGGGCGACAAGCATGATGAGACGGGCGATCAGCATCAGGAGCAGGAAGACGAGGATCGTGGCGCCGACATAGGTGAGCGAGATCCTGAGATCGCCGGACAGCACCACGGCGAGGCCGGCAAGGGCCGAGACGGCGACCAGGGTCGCCAGCACGTAGCGCAGGCGCGGCATGCGCCTTGCGGCGGAAACATCGTCGCGAAACAGCAGGCTGGGCGCGACGTCATGGGCGCGTCCCAGCGGCCAGAGCGCGAAGGCGAGCGCGGTGAGCCCGCCATAGACGACGCCAAGACCCAGTTCTGCCGGGTAGATCGCGGCAACGGCGTTGACCGGTATCACGGCGGCGAGGAAGCTCGCGGCGGCGAAGGGGATCGCCATGCCAAGGACAAGGCCGGCGGCGATGCCCAGACCCGCAAGGCAGAGGATCTGGAACAGATAGACGCGGAAGACGAAGTCGCCATCCGCGCCAAGGCAGCGGAAGGTGGCGATCACCGGGCGCTTGGCATCGAGATAGGCACGGACCGCGTTGGCGACGCCGACGCCGCCGACGACCAGCGCGGTGAGGCCGACCAGCGTCAGGAACTGGGCGAGCCGGCCGATGTTGCGTTGCAGCCCGGGGGCGGCATTGGCGCGCGACTGGACCCGCCAACCGGCCAGCGGAAAGCGCTCGTTGGCCTGTGCCTCGATCCGCTCGATGTCCGTGGCGGTGGTGCCGGCGGGCAGTCGCAGGCGGTAGATCCAGCGCACGAGGCTGCCCGGCTGCACCAGTTCGGTCTCGGCGAGGCCGGCATCGGAGACGATCATCCGCGGGCCGAAATTGATGCCGTCGCTCAGGCGGTCGGGTTCGGCGGCGATGGTGCCGGCGATGCGGATGGTGGCGCGGCCGAGGCTGATCGTGTCGCCCTTTTCCAGGCCGAGGCGCACCAGAAGCTCAGGCTCGACGACGGCGCCGTGGATGCCGTCCCTCGGGGCGAGGGCGGTTTCCAGGGCCTCGCCATCGGCAAGGCGCATCTCCCCGTAGAGCGGGAAGGCGCCGTCGACGGCCTTCAGCTCGACAAGCGTCTGCTCGCCGCCTGCCGCCACCCGTGCCATGGCGCGCAGGGTGGCGATGCGCGACACCTCGCCGGTCTCGCGAAGCCAGGCCAGTTCGGCGTCATCGGCGGTGCGGTGGATGAGGCGGAAGGACATGTCGCCGCCGAGGATGGTCGTGCCCTCGGCGGAAATGCCCTCGACCAGCGCCCGCGAGACCGAGGCGACACCGGAAATCGCGGCGACGCCGAGCGCAATGCAGGCGATGAAGATGTAGAAGCCCTTCAGCCCGCCGCGCATCTCGCGCAGCGCGAAACGCAGGGCAAGGGAAAGCGGGGGCTGCGGGCCGCCGGCGGCGGGCACCGGGTGGACGCCGTGCATGGTCACGCCTCCCCGAGGGCGGGGGCGGAGGCGGGGGCTGCTTCCATCTCCTCGATCCGGCCGGAGCGGACGCGGATCGTTTCGTCGCAGCGCCGCGCAAGGGCGGCGTCATGGGTGACCATGACCAGCGTCATGCCCCGCTCGCGGGTGGCGGAGAACATCAGCTCGACGATCTGCGCGCCGGTGGTCTCGTCGAGATTGCCGGTCGGCTCGTCGGCAAGCAGCACCGGCGGTTTGGTCACCAGCGCCCGGGCGATGGCGACGCGCTGCTGCTCGCCGCCCGACATCTGCGCCGGATAGTGGTCGGTGCGGTCGGCCAGCCCGACGGCGGCGAGCTCCTCGCGGGCCGCCTCGAAGGCTCCCGGCACGCCGGCAAGCTCCAGCGGCACGGCGACATTTTCCAGCGCGGTCATGTTCGGGATCAGGTGGAAGGACTGGAAGACGATGCCGATGGAGCGGCCGCGAAAGCGGGCGAGCGCATCCTCTGACATGCCGGTGAGTTCTGCACCGCCGACCGTGACGCTGCCCTTGTCGGCGCGCTCCAGCCCGGCCATGACCATCAGCAGCGTCGACTTGCCGGACCCGGACGGGCCGATGATGCCGACGGTGCGGCCGGCGGAGATCCCAAGGTCGACGCCTTTCAGGATGTGCACGCGTCCCGCGTCGCGGCCGAGACTGAGATGGACGCCGGAGAGGGAAATCAGGGGCGCCAAGGCTGTTCGGTCGGTCATGCGGTGCCTATATGAACGGGTCGATAACGAAGAAAATCGGTCATTTTGCAGCCTTGCAGGCCAAAGGCGATATGGGAAGTCATGCAGACCGCGTCCAGAGGATCAGCAGTGGTGATACGTTTGGTTACAGTTTTTCTCGCTTTCGCGGCCGCGACATCGCTGGCGCCGACATCCCCTGCGGCTGCCGAGCCCTTGCGCATCGTGGCGCTGGGCGACAGCCTGAGCGCGGGCTACCAGCTGCCGGCGGAGGCCGCCTTTCCCGTGCAGCTCGAGGCGGCCCTGAAGGCGCGCGGTCATGAGGTCGAGGTCGTCAATGCGGGGGTTTCCGGCGACACCACGTCGGGCGGTCTTGCGCGTCTCGACTGGTCGGTCGGCGAGGACGCGGACGCGGTGATCGTCGAACTGGGCGCCAACGACGCGCTGCGCGGGTTGCCTGTCGCCTCGGCGCGGAGCAACCTGGAGGCCATCGTTTCCCGCCTGCGCGCACGCGGGCTGCCGGTGCTGGTGGCGGGGATGCGTGCGCCGCGCAATCTCGGTCCCGACTATGTCGAGGCCTTCGATGCCATGTTCGGCGAGATCGCCGAGGCCCATGGCGCGCTGCTCTACCCCTATTTCCTGGACGGCATTCCGATGTCGGGCGAGACGGTGCTGCCCGACGGCATCCATCCGACCGCCAAGGGCGTTGCCATCATCGTCGAGGGCATCCTGCCGAGGGTCGAGGACCTGATCGCCCGGGTCCGCGCCGCGAAAGGCTGAGCCGGGCCGAGGACCGGTTTCGCGCCACATGCCTGTCTTTTCGTCACTTGCGGCGGGGAACCGGCGTGGTGGTTGACGGGCGCGCCGGTTGCCGCCAAGTTCGCCACCACCTCCATATTTCTGACAGTCCAGAACCAGCAAGAAAGATCCGCCATGGAACAGCGCCGTCTCGGACGCACGGATATCTTTGTCTCAAGCCTCTCGCTTGGCACCATGACCTTCGGCGAGCAGAACACCGAGGCCGAGGGGCATGCCCAGCTCGACCTCGCGCTCGAGCGGGGCATCAACCTCTTCGACGCCGCCGAGCTTTACCCGATCCCGCCCAAGGCGGAGACGCAGGGGCGCACCGAGGAGATCATCGGCACCTGGATGAAGGCGCGCGGCAACCGCGACAAGATCGTGCTGGCGACGAAGGTCGTCGGCCGCTCGGAGAACACCTGGTTCCGCGATGGCGGGGTCACCGCGAAGCTGACGCGCGCCCATGTCGAGGAGGCGGTGAACAAGAACCTGAAGCGGCTCGGCACCGACTATATCGACCTCTACCAGCTGCACTGGCCGGACCGGAACGTCTCCGGCTTCGGCTCCAATCCGACGATCTGGACAGACCCTGCCCCTTGCGACGACGAGACGCCGATCGAGGAGACGCTGGCGGCGCTGGGCGACCTGGTCAAGGCCGGCAAGATCCGCCAGGTGGGCCTGTCCAACGAGAGCGCCTGGGGCACGATGCGGTTTCTTGCCGTCGCCGAGAAGATGGGCCTGCCGCGCGTCGTCTCGATCCAGAACGCCTACAGCCTCGTCAACCGGACCTTCGAGACGGCGCTCGCCGAGATCGCCCACCGGGAACAGGTCGGCCTGCTCGCCTATTCGGCGCTGGCGCAAGGGTACCTCACCGGAAAGTACCGCAATGGCGCGCTTCCCGCCGGTGCCCGCAAGACGCTGTTCGACCGGCTGCAGCGCTACGAGAAGCCGGGCGCGGAACCGGCGATCAACGCCTATCTGGATCTCGCCGCCGAGCTCGGCCTTGCGCCGTCGCAACTGGCGCTCGCCTTCGCGCTGTCGCGTCCGTTCATGACTTCGGTGATCCTCGGGGCAACCTCGCTTGCCCAGCTCGAGCATGACCTCGGGGCACTCGACGTGACCATCACGGCGGAGATCGAGGGGCGTATCAACACGCTCTTCCAGCATCACGGCAGCCCCTGCCCGTAAGGGCGGGACCTGCCGAATCAGTCGCGCGGCGCCCGTGCCGGCCAGACCGGGCCGGGAGCCGCCCGCCAATGACGACGACATCGCGGAACGCGCTGGGAAACCAGCGCGTTTCGTTTTCGCTTGCAGTGCAGCGGAAAAGGCTTCCTGATGCTGGATATCGGCGACAGCGGAGGGTTCAACCATGCCTCGACTGTTCACCGGGCTTGAGATACCGGCCCAGACCGGTCTCATGCTCTCCTTCCTACGCGGCGGCCTGCGCGGTGCCCGCTGGATCGATACCGAGAATTATCACATCACCTTGCGCTTTATCGGGGATATCGACGACCGCATGGCCGACGAGGTGGCCGACGCGCTCGACCGCATCCGCCGCGATCCGGTCGAGATCCGGCTGAACGGGCTCGGCTCCTTCGGCAATGGCAAGCCGCACGCGGTCTGGGCCAGGGTCGAGCCCAACCCGGCGCTGATGGAGCTGCAGGCCGAGCAGGAACGCATCCTGCAGCGGCTGCGCCTGCCGGCGGAACGGCGCAAGTACATGCCCCATGTGACACTGGCGCGGTGCCGCTCCTCGTCCAACCAGGACGTGGCGCGCTGGCTCGCCGAACGCGGCGACTTCCAGGCCCAGCCCTTCACGGCGGCCCGCTTCGTGCTGTTCTCATCGAGGGCAAGCATCGGCGGCGGCCCCTATCTGGTCGAGGAGGCCTATCCGCTCGGGCGCCATGGGGGCGGGATGGACATTGCCGACGACATGACGCGCCACGCGGAGTTCTACCGCTGAGGCCGGGACGTCCCGAACCCCGAGCGGCGGGCTCTCGCGCGGCCGATCCCTGATCCGCGCGATGCCTCGGCATTAAGTTGCACTGCACAAATTCCGGCTTGCCTTTGGCTCTGGTGCTTGCGATACAGCCGCCAACGACCAATCGAGGAGCCTATTTCATGCGTATCGACGCCGTTCCGATCGGGAAGAACCCGCCTGAAGACATCAATGTGATCGTCGAGGTCTCCGTTGGCGGCGAGCCGATCAAGTACGAGATGGATAAGGACGCGGGGGCGATGTATGTCGACCGCTTCCTTTACACGCCGATGCGCTATCCCGGGAACTACGGCTTCGTGCCGCATACCCTGTGCGGCGACGGCGATCCGGTCGACGTCATCGTCGCCAACCAGCGGCCGATCGTGCCGGGTGCGATCATGAACTGCCGGCCGATCGGCGTGCTGTTCATGGAAGACGAGGCGGGCATGGACGAGAAGCTGATCGCGGTGCCGTCCGCGAAGCTGACGCGCCGCTACGAGAACGTTGCCCATTACGAGGACCTGCCGGACATCACGATCCAGCAGATCAAGCACTTCTTCGAGCACTACAAGGACCTGGAGCCTGGCAAGTGGGTGAAGATCACCGGCTTCGGCGGGCCGGACGAGGCCAAGCGGATCATCCTGGAATCGATCGAGCGGGCCAAGGGCGCAAAGGGCTGAGCCCGGCGCAGGCATGAGAGTGAATGACGGGGCCGCATCCTGAAGAGGGATGCGGCCTTTTTCGTGCCGGGACGGGAGCGTCAGGCGCCGGCCTGCTCGCGCAGGATGCGGGCAATCGCGCCGGGAGCCTCCAGATGCGGCATGTGGCCGACCCCCTCCAGCAGGTGCAGGGCGAAGGCGCCGGGCAGGCCCTGCGTCTGCGAAACCGGCAGGACGCGGTCCTGGCGCCCCCAGACGAGGCGCACCGGCAGGCCGAGTGCGGCGATCTCCTCAAGCGGCAGGGTCTGCTGGCGGGGGCCGTCGAGCAGGCTTTCGACGATCTCCACCAGGGTCTCGCAGACGCCGGGCCGGGCACGCGCTTCCGCCGACTGCCGGATCACGAGGCGCGGCAGCGAGAAGGAAAAGCCGAAGAACTGCTCCAGCAGGGGCTCCAGCGCCTCGGCGTCGCGCGCGGCCGCATAGCGGCGCAGGAGCTTGTGGTTGATCTCGGGGCCGAAGCCGCCAGGCGCGAGCAGGGTCAGGCTGGCGAGCTGCTCGGGCTGTTTCAGCGCCATGATCGCGGCCGCGGCCCCGCCCATGGAATGACCCACCAGATGCACGCGCTCCAGTTCCAGTGCTTCCAGCGAAGCGGCGACGGCGCGCGCGGCAACGCCCGCGCCCCCGATGCGCGGCCAGTCGAGCGCCCGGCCATGGCCGGGAAGGTCGAAGGAAAGGACGCGGCGGCTTGCGGCAAGGTCGTCCTGGAGACGGGCGAAGCCGCGCGCGTCGCCGCCGAAACCGTGCAGCAGGACGAAGGGCGGGGCATCGCCCGTGCCGCTTTCGGTGAAGGGCAGGATCTGGGCAGGGGCGGACATGGTTCTGGCTCCGGTCTGGTTCCGGTGTGAGGTCGCCCTTTCTGGCACGGGCGGGCGCGACAGGCGAGACCGAGCGATGCCGAAAATCGCGTCCTCCCGCGTTGTTCGCCAGGAGCTGCCGTCGCATCCTGGCCGATGCGGGGCCGGCCGCTTCGGTGCCGTCGGCTTGACAAGCGCCGTGCCGGCGTCGCATGAGATTTAAATCGATTGAAATCGACAATTCCCCCGCCAGCGGGACGACAATGACGGAGCGTTTGGAAGAGATGGACATCCTGTGCCTTGGCGAGCCGATGATCGAGTTCAACCAGTCGGCGCCGGGGGGAGCCTATCTGCAGGGCTTTGGCGGAGACACGTCGAACGCGGCGGTGGCTGCCGCGCGCCAGGGTGCGGCGGCCGGCTATGCCGGGGCAACGGGCGCGGATGTGTTCGGCGACCTTTTCCATGACCTGTGGGCGCGCGAGGGGGTCGACGATGCCGGCGTGCTGCGCATGGCGCAGGCCCCGACCGGGATCTATTTCGTCACGCACGGGCCCAAGGGGCATGTCTTTTCCTACCGCCGCAGCGGTTCGGCGGCGAGCCTGATGCGCCCCGACGACCTGCCGTTCGAGTTGCTGCGCGAGACCCGCGTCCTGCATGTCTCGGCGATCAGCCAGGCGATCTCGGCAAGCGCCTGCGACACGGTCTTCGCGGCGATCGAGGAGGTGCGCGAGGCGGGCGGGCTGATCTCCTACGACACCAACCTGCGGCTGGCGCTGTGGCCCCTGCCGCGTGCTCGCGCCGTGGTCGAGGCGACCGCAGCGATGGCGGATATCCTGCTGCCGGGGCTCGACGACGCGCGGCTGCTCACCGGGCTGGAGACGGCGGAGGAGATCGCCGCTCACTATCACGCGCTCGGTGCGACGCGGGTGGCGCTGACGCTGGGCGCCGATGGGGTGTTCTATTCGGGGCCGGAGGGCCGCGAGCGGATTGCCCCGCACCAGGTGGAGGCGGTCGATGCAACGGGGGCGGGCGATGCCTTCGACGGGGCGTTCCTGGCGGAGTTCCTGAAGAGCGGCGACGGGCTGGCCGCTGCGCGCCACGCCAACGCGGCGGCGGCGCTGGCGGTGTGCGGCTACGGGGCTGTTGCGCCGCTGCCACATCGCGCCGACGTCCTTGCGTTTCTCGCCAAACAGGAGCGGCGCGGCGCGTGAGCTGCGTGTAAGAGTTTCCGAACAGACCCTGAGGTCGCCGCCGGTTGTTGCGGTCGCGATCGGCGACGAGGAGACATCATGCGGATATTTGCGGGAATGGCCGGCCTTGCGCTGGCGGGGATGCTGGCGGTGGCCTCGATGGCCGGCGCGGCGCAGGCCCAGACCGAGCGCTATTACGATCCGGTCACCCGGAGCTGGCAGACCTACCGGATCACGCCGGAGGCGGCCGGCAAGATCGTGCGCGAGAAGTACAAGCGCACCGAGGTGCGCTACCGCACCGACAGGAAGCCGGGCTCGATCGTCGTCGATACGGGCGACCGCTACCTCTATTACGTGCTGCCGGGCGGCCGCGCGGTGCGCTACGGCATCGGCGTCGGCCGCGAGGGCTTTTCCTGGGCGGGCACCGAGAAAGTGACGCGCAAGGCCAAGTGGCCGGGCTGGACGCCGCCGAAGGAAATGATCGTGCGCGAGCGCAAGAACGGCCGCAACCTGCCGTCCTACATGCCGGGCGGGCCGAAGAACCCGATGGGCGCGCGGGCGCTCTATCTGGGTCACACGGAATACCGCATCCACGGCACCAACGAGGACTGGTCGATCGGCCGGGCGGTGTCCTCGGGCTGCATCCGCATGCTCAACGAGGATGTCGAGGATCTCTACAACCGGGTCACGATCGGCGCGCAGGTGACGGTGCTCTGACGAGGGCCTGATGACGAGGGTCTGACGAGGGTTTGGCGGGGGGCAGGCTTCCCGTCACGGATATTGTCGACAAGGGCGCGCGCGGCACCGCGACGCGCCCTTTTCGTGCGCCGCGCGCCGTCAGCCAAAGGGGGCGTGCAGTTCCACGTCCTCGCCGAAGCCGGCGAGATGAAAGCGGCCGATGCTGGCAAAGCCGCGCGGCGCTGCGGCGGCGATCTCGGCGGTGACGAGAAGCGGCCGACCGAGCTGCTTGGTCATCGCCTCGATGCGGGCGGCGGCGTTGACCGTGCGGCCGATGACGGAAAAGGTCAGCCGCGCGGGCACGCCGATATTGCCGAACATGACCTGGCCGGAGGACAGCGCGATGCCGCAATTGAGCGGATGCGCGGTGGTCTGCTGCGCATCGCGCAAGCGCAGGAGAACGGCGTCGGCGGCGTCCAGTGCCCGGCATGCGGCCGGACCGATCCCGTCCGGACCGATCGGGAAGACGGCGAGCACCGCGTCGCCGATGAAGTCGAGCACCTCGCCGCCGCTTGCCATCACGGCGCCGGCGGTCGCCTCGAAATAGGCGTTCAGATGCGCCATGTAGGCGTCCGGCTCGAGCCGATCGGCAAGTGCCGTGGAGCCGCGCAGGTCGGAGTAGAAAATGACCGCGTCGAGTTTTTCCCCGTCGCCGTGGCGGATGCGCCCCGACAGCACCTGGCTCCCGGCGCGCGCGCCCAGATAGGTCTCGGCCAGGGTGCGGGCGATGCGGGTCTGGATCGTCGCCCGGCAGGCCAGCGCCAGGCGCAGCTGCAGGTAGTCAAGACCTTCAACCGTTTCGTTGGAAAAGCCGCCCGGCTCCCGGGTCGCCCAGGAGACAAGCATGCCGGAGCGGCCGAAATCCGTGACGGTCGGCAGGTCGAACGGGGTGGAGAGGATCAGGTAGTCGGTGTAGCCCTCGTCCTTGAGGCTTGCCAGAAGCGGGTACTCGAAAACGGCGTTTCCACCCGACAGGCGGCGACGCAGACGCGGCTCCTTCGCCTCCAGGACGGCGCGGATCGGGCTCTGCAGCCAGTCCTCGGTCTCCTCCTCGTCGTGACGGTACTGGGACAGCTCGATGTCGCGGCCGGCGAGCCAGAAGGCGGATTCGGCCTCGACCAGCGGATGCAGGGTCGCCCAGGTGAGCATGGCGCGCTCGACCGGCATTCCGGCCGCGACCAGGCGCTCGCAGAAGCCTGCGAACATCTCGCCGATATCCGGCTGGCCGAGCGCCTCGCGGATCAGCCAGTCCTCGATTTCCTCAAGGGCTGCGGTGGTCTTCACGCGTCACCTCCGGGCGGGTCGCCGACCGCCATTCCTGGAAAGCGAAACGGCGGACTTCGAAAAGCCCGCCGCCCGGTCGATCTTCCTGCCACGGGCCGGTCCGCCCTCAGGCAAGCGCGCCATGGCAGTGCTTGTACTTCTTGCCGGAGCCGCAGGGGCAGGCCTCGTTGCGGCCGATCTTGCCCCAGGTGGAGGGCGTTTCCGGGTCGCGCGGGGCGCCGGGCTGCGGTGCCCGGGCGGCCGTGTCGAACTCGTTCTCGCCGGTCATCGGATCGAGATGCTGGGCATGCATGGGCGGCAGCTCGTCGTCGCCCGGCAGGCTGGGCGGCTGTTCCTGGACAAGCTCGACGCGCATCAACTGGGCGGTCGTTGCCTGGCGCAGGTTGGCGAGCATGCTCTCGAACAGGGTGAAGGCCTCGGTCTTGTATTCCTGCAGCGGATCGCGCTGGGCATAGCCGCGGAAGCCGATCACCGAACGCAGGTGGTCGAGATTGGCGAGATGCTCGCGCCACAGGTGGTCGAGCGTCTGCAGCAGAACGGCCTTCTCGACCTGGCGCATGATGTCGGGCGTGTACTGGCCGACCTTGCGCGCCATGGCCTCGTCGGCGGCCGTCTTCAGCCGCTCGACGACCTCCTCGTCGGCGATGCCTTCCTCCGCGGCCCATTCGACGACGGGCACGTCGAGATTGAGAAGCCGGCGAACCTCCGTCTGGAGCCCCTCGGTGTCCCACTGCTCGGGATAGGCCTTTTCGGGAATATGGCGGGCGACGAGATCCTCGATCACGTCATGGCGCATGTCGGTGACGGTCTCGGCCACAGCCTCGCCGTCCATCAGGTCGATGCGCTGGTCGAAGACGACCTTGCGCTGGTCGTTCATGACGTCGTCGAACTTGAGCAGGTTCTTGCGGATGTCGAAGTTGCGCGCCTCGACCTTCTGCTGTGCCTTGGCGAGGGCCCGGTTGATCCACGGATGGACGATCGCCTCGCCCTCCTTGAGGCCGAGCTTCTGCAGCATGCCGTCCATGCGGTCGGAGCCGAAGATACGCATCAGGTCGTCCTGCAGGGACAGGAAGAACTTGGAATGGCCGGGGTCGCCCTGGCGGCCCGAACGGCCGCGCAGCTGGTTGTCGATGCGCCGGCTCTCGTGACGCTCGGTGCCGATCACGTAAAGGCCGCCGGCGGCGAGCGCCAGCTGCTTGCGTTCCTCGACCTCGGCGCGGATCGCCGCCTCGCGGGCGCTGCGCTCCTCGCCCTCGGCCATGTCGGCGAGTTCGTGGTCGATGCGCATGTCGGCATTGCCGCCGAGCTGGATGTCGGTGCCGCGGCCGGCCATGTTGGTGGCGATGGTGACGGCGCCGGGCAGGCCGGCCTGCGAGATGATCGAGGCTTCCTGCTCGTGGTAGCGGGCGTTGAGCACCGCGAAGATCTTTTCCTTCTTCGTGCCCTTGGCGGTGAACAGCGGCATGAAGGCATCGGGGTCGGAGACATCGACCTGCCGGTAGCCGGCCTTTTTCAGGCTGGCGGCGAGCAGTTCGGATTTCTCGATCGAGGTGGTGCCGACCAGGACCGGCTGGCCGCGCTCGAAACAGTCGCCGATCAGCTCGATGATGGCGTTGTATTTCTCCTCGACGGTCCGGTAGACCTCGTCGTCGTCATCGACGCGGCGCACGGAGACATTGGTCGGGATCTCGACGACCTCGAGGCCGTAGATGTTGCCGAACTCCTCGGCCTCGGTCTGGGCGGTGCCGGTCATGCCGGCAAGCTTCGAATAGAGGCGGAAATAGTTCTGGAAGGTGATCGAGGCCAGCGTCTGGTTCTCGGGCTGGATCGCGACCTTCTCCTTGGCCTCGAGCGCCTGGTGCAGGCCTTCCGAATAGCGGCGGCCCGGCATCATGCGGCCGGTGAACTCGTCGATGATCACGACTTCCCGGTTGCGGACGATGTAGTCCTTGTCGCGCTGGAACAGCTTGTGCGCCTTCAGCGCCTGCTGCAGGTGATGGACGACCGCAACGTTCTCCACGTCGTAGAGATTGTCGCCCTTGAGCAGTTCCGCCTCGCGCAGCAGGGTTTCCAGCTTCTCGTTGCCGGCCTCGGTGAAAGTCGCCGAGCGCTGCTTCTCGTCGAGATCGAAGTCCTCGTCCGAAAGGGCGGGGATGAAGGCGTCGACGGTGTTGTAGAACTCGCTGCGGTCCTCCAGCGGGCCGGAGATGATCAGCGGTGTGCGCGCCTCGTCGACGAGAATGGAGTCCACCTCGTCGACAATCGCGAAATTGTGCCCGCGCTGCACCATCGAGCCGCGCTCGTATTTCATGTTGTCGCGCAGGTAGTCGAAGCCGAACTCGTTGTTGGTGCCGTAGGTCACGTCGGCGGCGTAGGCGGCCTTGCGTTCCTCGTCGGTGAGACCGTGGACGATGACGCCGACGGTGAGGCCGAGGAAGCGGTAGATGCGGCCCATCCATTCGGCATCGCGCGAGGCCAGGTAGTCGTTGACCGTCACGACATGGACGCCCTTGCCGGCGAGCGCGTTGAGATAGACCGGCAGGGTGGCGACCAGCGTCTTGCCCTCACCGGTGCGCATCTCCGAAATCTGCCCGGCATTGAGCACCATGCCGCCGATCAGCTGGACGTCGTAGTGACGCTGGCCGAGGACGCGGCGGGCCGCCTCGCGGACGGTGGCGAAGGCCGGTTCCAGCAGGCTGTCGAGCTTGGCGCCGTCGGCGAGCTGCTTGCGGAACATGTCGGTGCGGGCGCAAAGGTCCGCATCGCTCAGGGCGCGAAGCTCGTCCTCAAGCGCGTTGATGGCCACGACGCGGCCCCGCAACTGCTTGATGAGGCGGTCGTTGGCGGAACCGAAGAGCTTCTTGGCGAGTGCGCCGAGGCCGGCCATGTGGCGGTCCTTATTCTTGATACAGGCCGCGCCGGCGCTTGGTCGCCGGCTGCAACCCGGGGATCGGATTGACGGTACAGACATGCGCGAGCCTCAGAACCGCCGCATTGGGGGGCGAGACGAACGCATGCTCGACTGGGGTTGTCCGGCCTTTCAAGGAGGACGTTCGACAGATAAGAGGGGGTCCGGAGGTTGTCAACGCCGCGCGACTGGCACACATCCCGGCTGCCGCCCCGTTATCGGGCCTGTTGCCGCAAGCGAGGACGGAGCAGCGGGCGCGGGAGAGACGCCCGGCCGAGGCAAACACAAGATCACAAGGAAAGAGCATGACACGCAATTTTGCCGCGACGGTGCGTCGCGCAGCGCTTGCCGCGACGATCGCCGGCAGCTTCGCCGGGACGGCCGCGCTTGCCCAGGAGCAGGCAACGGATCCGGCCGGCGTCGTCGCAAAGGTCGGCGAGGACACGGTGACGGAGGCGGACATCGCCTTTGCCTCGCAGGATTTTTCCGAGCAGCTGTCGCAGGTGCCGCCGACGCAGTGGCGCAAGGTGCTCACCGACGTCGTCGTCGACATGAAGGTGCTGGCCAATGCGGCCGAGGCCGCCGGTATCGCCGATGAGGACGCGTTCAAGCGCCAGGTCGAGTTCCTTACCATGCGGGCGCTGCGCAATGCCTATCTTGCCCGGGAAATCGAAGGCAAGGTGAGCGAAGAAGCCGTGCAGGCCGCCTATGACAAGGAATTCGCCGACTATGCCGGCGAGGAGGAGCGCAAGGCGAGCCATATCCTGCTGAAGAGCAAGGAAGAGGCGGAGGCCGTGATCGCCGAGCTCGACGGCGGCCGCGACTTCGCCGAACTGGCCAAGGAGAAGTCGACCGGGCCTTCCGGCCCCAATGGCGGGGACCTCGGCTATTTCACCCGTGGCCGCATGGTTCCGGAATTCGAGAAGGCGGCCTTCGAGCTCGAGGTCGGCAAGCACTCCGCCGAGCCGGTCGAGACCCAGTTCGGCTGGCACGTGATCAGGATTGAGGACGCCCGCAAGCAGCCCGCCCCGGACCTTGCCGACGTGCGCGACCGGCTGCGCCAGCAGCTGCTGCGCGCCCGCTATGCCGAGGTGCTGGAGGAGCTGAAGGCGAAGACGACGATCGAGGTGACGGCAAGCGAGACGCCGGCCGCGGCAGGTGAAACGCCGGCCACCGGCGACGAGGCATCCGGCGAGGCGCCGAAGGCCGACTGATCCGGCTTTCGCCGCTCAGGCAGGCGCTGCCGCCCCGGCAGGGAGCGGTCGCCAGCCATTGACGAACAATCCGACGGCCGCCCTCAGGGCGGCCGTTTCCATGTCGAGCCGGCCGGTCAGGAGCCGGCACCAGGCGAAGCTCACCAGCATGTCGATGGCAAGCAGCGGATCGACATGGGCGCCGACCTCGCCGCGCTCCCTGGCGCGGCGGACCATGCGGGCGGAGTGCTCGAGCCGGTCTTCCAGATAGGTGCGCAGGGCATCGGCGGCGGTCTCGTCGCTCTGGGCCTCGGCCACCACGGACCGGAACACGGCACCCGTCGGCGTGTCCCGCCAATGCCGGAACAGCGCGTCCAGGAAAATCGTCAGGTCCTCGGCGAGCAGGCCCGTGTCGGGCTCCGGCATGCCCTGTTTCTGGCGGTGATAGACATCGAGCAGCAAGGCGGCCTTGCTCGGCCACCAGCGATAGATGGTCGGCTTGCCGGCATGGGCGCGGCGGGCGACGGCCTCGATGGAAAATCCGGCATGGCCCTTCTCGGCCAGAATCTCGGCCGCCGCCCGGCGAATGGCATCGGCGCTTTCCGGGTTGCGCTTCGCCCCGATCGACTTGCGCGGATGCCGGCGCGACGCCGGGCCTTTGCCGTCCATGATGTGTCCCTTGCCGGTTTCAGGGGCCGCTCGCGCGAGGCCGTCCCACAGGTAGCATGGAGCTTGACTGAACGAAACGGGGCGTTTAGATAATGATGAAACGAAACGATCCGTTTCATATATGACAATTCGGCGACACCCGGGGGGCGGGGGCGAACCGCCTGCCGCTTCGACGGTCGGTTTCCTGTCCGTCTCCCTCGCGCTCGCCGGCCTCGTCCGATCCTTCCAGGAGCCTTCCATGACCGCATCAACCGCCGCCTCAACCGCCGCTTCCCCGGCGACCCCGCCTGCCGTCGTTCCCGATACGAAGCGCGTGCTGTCGCGCCCGCGTTTCGCCTTGCTGGTCTTCGCCGGTGTCTATCCTCTCGTGACCCTGTTGCTTTATGCCATCGCGCCGATGACGGCGGGCTGGGCGCTCTGGCAACAGACGCTGGTGCTCGTTCCGATGATCGTCGTCGTCATGGTGTGGGGGCTCATTCCCTTCCTGCATCGCCGGTTCGCCGGCTTCCTGCACCCGGCGCCGGACCACGCCGGACGATAGGGCTTGCACCCCGGGCATCGATCGGGCAAGGCTCGCGACAGTCTCTTTGTGCCCGCATTTCAAGGGAGTGCCCGATGTCCACGGCCGTCTCGCCGCTCGCCCCGAAGTCCTATCCCGAGTTGCCGCAGGTTGGCGGCGTGCACTTTGCCACCGCCTCGGCCGGCATCAAGTACAAGGGGCGCACGGACGTGTTTCTGGCGCTCATGGACGGGGGTGCGGAAGTTGCCGGCGTCTTCACCCGCTCGCGCTGCCCCTCGGCGGCCGTCGACTGGTGCCGGGCCAACCTCGCGGGGGGCACGGCGCGGGCGCTGCTCGTCAATTCCGGAAATGCCAATGCCTTCACCGGCCGCAAGGGCCGGGAGGCGACCGAGCTTTCGGCGCGCTACGTGTCCGAGGCGCTCGGCTGCGCGCCGGGCGAGGTGTTCCTTGCCTCGACCGGAGTGATCGGCGAGCCGCTGAAGGCGGAAAAATTCGGCGGCGTGGTCGACGATCTGGCGCGGGATGCGGTTGCCGGCGACTGGCAGGCGGCGGCGAAGGCGATCATGACCACCGACACCTTCCCCAAGGCGGTGTCGCGGAGCGTCGACCTGGGCGGCACGCCGGTGGTTCTGAACGGCATCGCCAAGGGCGCGGGCATGATCGCGCCCGATATGGCGACGATGCTGTCCTTCCTGTTCACCGATGCGCCGATCGCGGCGTCCGTCCTGCAGGAGCTTCTCTCGGCGACGGTGGGCGACACGTTCAACGCGATCACCATCGACGGCGACACGTCGACCTCCGACACGGTGCTGCTGTTTGCGACCGGCAAGGCGGGCGGCGCGCGCATCGAGAGGGCCGACGACCCGCGCCTGGAACCGTTCCGTGCGGCGCTTGCAGAAGTGATGCGGGATCTTGCCCACTGGATCGTCAAGGACGGCGAGGGTGCGCGCAAGTTCGTCGGCATCACCGTCACGGGCGCGGAAAGCGATGCCTCGGCGCGGCGGATCGCGTTCTCGATCGCCAATTCGCCGCTGGTGAAGACGGCGGTCGCGGGCGAGGACGCCAACTGGGGCCGTATCGTCATGGCGGTGGGCAAGGCCGGCGAGCCGGCCGACCGCGACCGGCTGGCGATCTGGTTCGGGGATGTGCGGGTGGCGGTCGATGGCGAGCGCGATCCCGGGTATTCGGAGGACGCGGCCTCGGCGGTGATGAAACAGGAGGAAATTGCGATCCGCGTCGATCTCGGCCTGGGGCAGGGCCGCTCGACCGTGTGGACCTGCGACCTGACCAAGGAATATGTGGCCATCAACGGCGATTACCGGTCCTGACGATCCGGCCGGAGACAAGGCCGGCCGCGACATCCGGCCGGCGGGGAAAGCACGACATGAACCGGATTGACGGGGATCCGGCGGCCGACCCGGCCGCCGGTGCGGGCCTGGACCTGGCACGGATCAGGGCCATCGAGGACGCCAATCTCAACGGGTTTCCGAGCG
The DNA here is from genome assembly GCF_965276915.1 of Stappia sp. Taxonomy (GTDB): domain Bacteria; phylum Pseudomonadota; class Alphaproteobacteria; order Rhizobiales; family Stappiaceae; genus Stappia. The sequence goes on along the minus strand of NZ_OZ255709.1, from coordinate 378,629 downwards.
ACCGGCTTGTCATGGACGGGAGCTGGCTCGCCCGGATCTCGCCGGGCAATCCGGCGCGGCGGGTCAATTCGCTGAACGTGATGGATCCGCTCGACGATGCCGATGCGCGCGCGCGGCTCGACGCGATGCTTGCCGTCTTTGCTGAAAATGACGTTGTCTTCCACCTGCGCCGCACGCCGCTGACGCCGCCGGCGCTGGTTGCGATCGCCGATGCCGGAGGCTGGGGCCGCACGGGCGAGACGGATGTCTGGGTCCGGCCGATCGGGGCGGCCGCCGATGCGCAGGAGCCGGATCAGGCGGCGGGTGCCGCACGCCTGCGACCCTGCACGCTCGAGCAGTTCCTGTCGGCCTTCGCCGCCATTGGCGGTACCCGCCCCGAGGCGGTGACGCCGCTGGCCGTGGCGCGGCTCGGGAGTGCGCTTGAGCGGATCGCGGTCCGCCGGGTGACGCTGGTTGCCGAGGACGACGGCGGTCGTCCGCTCGGCGTGGTGCTTGGTGTTGCCGACCGGGAGATGTTCGGCATCTACGATCTTGCGGTGGCACCAATGGCGCGGCGGGCCGGTCTTGGCGCGCGGCTGGTGCGCGCCGCGATGGCGCGCGGAGCCGCTTCCGGTTGCCGCCATGCCTGGCTGCAGGTGACCGCGGAGAACGCTCCGGCGCGCGCTCTCTACCGGCGTCTGGGATTTCGCGACGGCTATGCCTACCACTACCGCCTGCCGCCCGAGAGGCCGCATGGGTCTTGATCTGTCAGCGTATTTTCCCGGCATGGTGAGCAAAACCTTGCCGGCGCGTCCCGAAACGGAACGGAGCTTTCCATGAAGTTGCTGCTGGTCGCCGCCTGCGCCCTGCTCGATGCCGACAACCGCGTGCTGATCGCACAGCGCCCGGACGGCAAGGCAATGGCGGGCTTGTGGGAGTTTCCCGGCGGCAAGTTCGAGCCGGGCGAGCGGCCGGAGGATGCGCTCATTCGCGAATTGGCAGAAGAGCTCGGCATCACGGTTAAGAAAGAGTGCCTCGCCCCGCTGACTTTCGCGAGCCACGCTTACGAGGAATTTCACTTACTCATGCCACTTTTCGTATGCCGACGATGGTCGGGCACGGTTGCAGGCCGCGAGGGCCAGGCGATCAAGTGGGTGAGACCGGTGCGGCTCAGGGACTACCCGATGCCGCCTGCCGACGAGCCCCTGATCCCGCATCTGATCGATCTCGCCTGAGAAGGGGGACGATCCCTCCGTCCCGGCGTCAAGAGACAGACAGGGGCACGGCAGATGCAGTCACATCTCGAGAGAATGCGCGACCGTAGCGACCAGTTCATCGATCTGGCGGGCACCCTGCGCCGGGACGAAGCCGGCGCGACGATGATCGAGTACGGCATCATCATGGGCCTCGTGTCCTTTGCCATCATCGCGGCACTGCTGAGTATCCAGAACATGATTGGCAACGACGTCTTCACCGTCGTCGCCAGCGCCCTGTCGAGTATCTGATCCCCTTGCCTTGAAGACGCGTTCAGGAGGACCTCTCGCCAGGGTCCTTTTTTTTGTGCCCGATGTCGGCCAGGGCGTCGGCGAGGCTGGCGCGCGCGCTGCCGGGCTTGAGCGGCTTCTGCTGGCTCTCGTGCGGAGCCCAGCCGGACAGCGAGACGATGTCGAACGTGGCGCGGATGCGTCCGTCCGGATCGGCGTGGCGTTCGGCATAGATCCCGGACGCGCGGGCGAGAACGGCGCGCGACAGCGGCGTGCGGGCCCGCTCGGCAAGCATGTTGGCCGCGCCCATGGCGCGCAGGTCGTCGACCAGGCCTCCCATCGTGTCGTAGCGCACGGTCAGCCGGTCGACATCGGCAACGGGCAGGGCAAAGCCCGCACGCTGCAGCAGCGCGCCAAGGGCACGGGTGTCGGCAAAGGGCGCGACGCGCGGCGCGGCGCCGCCAGACAGCTCCATCTCGGCGCGCATCAGCGCATCCTTCAGCTCGAACAGCGTGTCGCCGCCCAGAAGCGCGGCCAGGAACAGGCCGTCCGGCTTCAGCGCCTTGCGGATCTGGACGAGGGCGCCGGGGAGATCGTTGACCAGATGCAGCGACAGGGCGGAGCAGACGAGATCGAGCGAGGCGCCGGCGAAGGGCGGCAGTTCATCATCGATGACGAGATCGCAGCCGGGCGTCGCCGCGTCGGCGAGGAAAAGATCGGCGCGCAGCACATGGCCGGCACGCCCCGAGGCGGCGATGGCTTGCGCCAGATGGCCCCGGTGTCCGCCGAGATCGACGGCGACGGGAAACTGGCGGCTGACCGCCACCAGTCGCTCGCCGAGATCGGCGGCCGCGTGGGCGAGCAGGAAGTCGATGCCGGGGGCTTTATCGGCGCGGGAAAGCGCGCGGGCCCGCCGACGGGCAAGCAGCGCCCGGTCGAAAAGCGCCGGACGGCTGGTGTCGGATGCAGACATGGCGCGGCGGCTCCCGGTCGTTCCCGGCCTCCTGCCGGACTGCCGTAGGTAGCGCCCGTGCGACAGGCAATCAAGCCCGTCTGGCGGGCGCTGCGCCGATCAGCCGCCGATGAAGCCCCCGGTCGGGTCGGCGAAAGGCGATCGCCACGCGGGCAGCTCCATCAGACGGTCGTGCCAGCGCCTGACGGCGGGAAACGCGTCGAGCGGTATTCCCGCCTCGTCGGCGTAGGGCAGCGTCGTGGCGACGGCGAAGTCGGCGAGCGTCAGCGTGTCACCGAGGAGGAAGCGGCGGTCCGAGAGGTGGCTTTCCAGGACACTGGCATAGCGCCGGACATAGCCGAGCGCCTCTTCGACCGCTTTCCCGTCCGGATCGCCGAGGCCGAATCTTCGGCGGATGACATGCTCGAAAAAGAGCTCGCCGGCGAAGCGGGAGAAATGGTTGGAACTCCAGTCGAACCAGCGGATCACCTCGACCTGGGCGTGGTCGCGCGGCCACAGGGGCGAACCTGCCTTGAGCGCCATGTGGCACATGATGGCGTTCGATTCCCACAGCCGGAGGTCGCCGTCGACCAGTGCGGGCGCCTTGCCGTTCGGGTTGACGGCGAGGAATTCCGGCGCGCGCTGCTCCCCCTTCATGAGATCGAGGCGATGAAACTCGATGTCGAGTTGCAGATGGCGGGCCACGGCGCAGGTCTTCCACGACATGGTGGTTTCGGCGAAATAGAGCTTCACGGCGTGTCTTCCCTTGTCCGGTGAATGGGTGCGCGGTTGCGAATGAACAGGGCGGGGCGAGTGATGGCCATCGCGAGCCATTGACGCTTGCCCGCGCTCTCTCGCGTTGTCCTTCACGACATCCTCGATCGACCGGCCGCTTGATCGCGGCGAGCGGGCGTGGGATCAATATATGAGGACTTTATAGTCCTAAAAAACAACTAACAAGTCCTGAAAGAGGATTATGAAGGGTCGAAGCTACGATGACGGCTGCGCCATGTCGCATGCCCTTGACCTGATCGGCGAGCGCTGGGCGCTTCTGGTCGTACGGGAACTGATGTTCGGGCCCAAGCGGTTCACGGACCTGCGCGCGGAGCTGCGCTCGATCAGCCCCAACGTGCTTACCCAGCGGCTCGAAGGCCTCGAGGCCTCGGCCATCCTGCGTCGCCGCAAGCTGCCGCCGCCGGCCGCCTCCTGGATCTACGAACTGACCGACTGGGGGCGCGAGCTGGAGGAACCGATCCTGTCGCTGGGCAAGTGGGCGGCGCGCTCTCCCTTCCTCAGGCCGGATCTGCCGATGACCCGTGCGGGGCTGCTTCTTGCCCTGCGCGCCATGTATCGACCGCGCAGGGGGGGCGGCTTCCGGATCCTGCTCGACATGCCCCGGGGAGGGGCCGTGGTCGCCGGAACGCATGAGGGCCTGGACATCCTCCAGGACATCTCCGTCGCGGGAGCGCATGACGCGTCGATCACGGCGTCGTCGGACATTGTCGACGGCATCGTCTTCGGCAGCACGACGCTGCTCGAGGCGGTCGCGGCCGGCGATGCGCAGGTGGCGGGCGATCCGGGCGCGCTGCAACGCTTCGTCAAGGCGTTTCCGCTGCCGGAGACGGCCGCGGCCGGCTGAGCCTTTCCGGCGGCACGCGGTCTCGCCTCAGGGTTGTGTTTTGCTTGCACCGCAGGTTCAATGGCCTTCCTGCCATCTGCGGGCAGCTCGACAGGGGTCAGGTGCGACATGGACAGAACCGGCAGCCCGGCCAGCGGCAACGTGTTGCGGCGCCTGTTCGCGGCACCGGACGCGATTGCGGAAACGATTGCGGAAAGGGTGGCGCGGAACACGTCCGGCCTGCTGCGCCTGCTGTTGCCGCCGACCTGCCTTGCCTGCGACCGGCTGGTCGCCAGTGACGGGTCGGTCTGTGCCGCGTGCTGGGCCCGCATGCCGTTCCTCTCGCCGCCCTGGTGCCAGCGGCTCGGCGTGCCGTTCGCCTACGAACTGGGGCCGGGCGCCCTGTCGCCGCAGGCAATCGCCCACCCCCCGGTCTTCGACCGCCTCAGGGCCGTTGCCGCCTATGACGGACCGGCACGGGCGCTGGTGGCGCGGCTCAAGTATCATGACCGTCCGTCGCTGGCGCCGGCGATGGGCGGCTGGATGGCCCGGGCCGGTGCGGAACTGCTGGCCTTTCCGCCGGACGAGGCCGCTCCGGTGCTCGTGCCCGTGCCGCTTCATGGCCTGCGCCGCTGGAGCCGGCGCTACAACCAGGCCGGCCTGCTGGCGCGATCGGTCGGAGACAGAAGCGGTCTCGAGGTCGCCGCGCAGGCGCTCCTGCGCAAGCGGGCGACGAAACAGCAGGTGGGCCTGGATGCGGCGGCCCGCGCGCGCAATGTGCGCGGGGCCTTTGCGGTGACGGAAGAGGGCGAGATGCAGCTCTCCGGCCGGCGGGCGGTGCTGGTCGACGATGTCTACACGACCGGCGCGACGGTGCAGGCCGCGGCGCGCGCCCTGCTGCGGGCCGGGGCGCGGTCGGTGGACGTGCTGGTCTTCGCGCATGCGGGGGCGGAGACGCCGCTTGGCTGAATGGCCGCCCTTGGTGGCGATGGCGGGGCAAGGGCTTGCGGCCAGCCGGCAAAGCTCAATATATGCTTGTCAAAGAGGAGCGGGGCCGGACGGCTTCGTGGTCAATGCGGGAACGGGGTGCGATGTCGGTCGAGATCTATACGCGTCAGATGTGCGGTTATTGCGCGATGGCGAAGAAGCTCTTGCAGCAAAAGGACGTGTCGTTCCGGGAAATGGATGCGACCTTCGATCCGGGGCTGCGCAAGGAAATGATCCAGCGGGCCAGTACGGGGCACGGCGGTACGACCTTCCCGCAGATCTTCATCGGCGAGACCCATGTGGGCGGCTGCGACGAGCTGATGGCGCTGGAGCGCGCCGGCAAGCTGGACGCGCTGCTCGCGAGCGCCTGAGGACACTGTCGATACAAGCCGGGGACGAGGGACATGAGCGAGTTTGTCGCGGCGGTCATCCAGATGCGCAGCGGGCGCGACACGGGCGCCAATATCGCGGCGGCGGCCTCCCTGATCCGGGAGGCGGCCTCTGCCGGCGCCACCTATGTGCAGACGCCGGAAATGACCAACCTTCTGGAAAAGAGCCGGGCGGACCTTTTCGCCAAGATCGCGCCCGAGGGCGAGGATACGGGCGTTGCCGCCTTTTCGGAGCTTGCCAAGGAACTGGGTATCTTCCTGCATGTCGGGTCGATGGCGATCCGCACGAGCGAGGCGAAAGCGGCGAATCGCGGCTTCCTGTTCGCGCCCGACGGCAGCCTGCTGGCCCGCTACGACAAGATCCACATGTTCGACGTCGATCTGCCCAATGGCGAGAGCTGGCGCGAATCCGCCACCTATGGCCCCGGCGAGGCGGCGGTGGTCGTCGGCCTGCCGCAGGCGCTGCTCGGCATGGGCATCTGCTATGACATCCGCTTTCCGGCACTGTTTCGCGCCCAGGCGGGAGCGGGGGCCGAAATCCTGACGGCGCCGGCCGCCTTCACCAGGCAGACGGGCGAGGCGCACTGGCATGTGCTGCAGCGCGCGAGGGCTATCGAGAACGGTGCCTTCGTGATCTCCGCTGCGCAGGGCGGGCGCCACGAGGACGGCCGGGAGACCTATGGCCACAGCCTGATCGTCGCGCCCTGGGGCGAGGTGCTCGCCGAGATCGATCACGACGAGCCGGGGTTTGCCCTGGCCACACTCGACCTGTCCCAGGTGGCCGAGGCGCGCCGCCGCATTCCGGCGATTGCCAACCAGCGCGAGTTCTCGATCCGCCAGACGGGGCGCGAGACGGAGGCAGCCGAGTGATCCGCTACGCGCTTGGCTGCGGCAACGGGCACGAATTCGAGGCCTGGTTTCGCGGTTTCGAGGATTTCGAACGCCAGCGGGACGCCGGCCTTGTCGCCTGTCCGGCTTGCGGGACGGTTCATGTCGAAAAGAAGCTGATGGCGCCGGCCGTGGCGACGTCGCGGGCCCGCGAGGCGCGGGCCGGACACCAGGTCGTGGCGGCGGCTGAAGCGGGCGGCGCGGGCTCCGGTTCTGCCGGGGCCGCCGCCACCGGATCGCCGCCCCAGGCGCGACCCCAACCCCGACCCCAGCCCGAGCCCGTGACGACGGCGCTGACGCCGGCACAGGCGGACCTGGTTGCCAGACTGCGGGAGTTGCGGGCGCAGGTGACGGCGAATGCCGTCGATGTCGGGGAGGCCTTTCCCGAGGAAGCGCGCAAGATCCATTATGGCGAGAAGGAAGCGCGCGGCATCTATGGCGCGGCCTCCAGGGAGGAGGTCCGCGAGCTTCTCGATGAAGGCGTCGCGGTCATGCCGCTTCCGGTCCTTCCCGAGGACCGGAACTGACGCGTTCCATCCCTGTCCCGCCCAGCGCGACCAGCATGGCCTGCACATCGCCCTGACGGACCTCCGGCAGGTCCTCCTGCATCTCGGCATCGACGGCGGCATGTGTCGCCCGCCAGATGGGCAGGGCGGCGAGAAGCGCCTCATGCCCTTTTTCCGTCAATCGCAGGAGCCGGCTGCGCCGGTCCTTCGGGTCCGGTTCCGTGGCGACGAGATCCCGCCGTTCGAGCGGCTTCAGGGCGGCTGTCAGCGTCGTGCGATCCATCGCCAGAAGACGTGCCACCGGCGCGACCGACGGCGGATGCGGGCGGTTCAGCGACATCAGCAGGGAAAACTGTCCGTTGGTGAGGCCGACCGGGCGCAGTGCCTCGTCGAAACGGCGCGCCAGTGCCCGCGCCGCGCGCTGCGCATGCAGGCACAGGCAGGTGTCGCGCACATGGATCGTCGTCTCGAAGGGAACTTTTTTTGACATAGCATTATTATGTTGATATCAACCTAAAAGTCAACACGCGCATGTCGTGTGAAACGCATGTTTCACACCTTTTTCGGGCGCGGACCGAGTACGGAGACGAAGTATGCCGAAGATGTTTTTCCTGAACCTGCCGGTCGAGGATATCGCCAGGGCGAGACGCTTCCACGAGACGATGGGCGCGACCGCCGATGCCCGCTTCTGCGACGAGCGAACCGCGGCGATGGTCTATTCCGACGCGGTCGTGGTGATGCTGCTGGACCGGTCGCGGTTCGCCGATTTCACCACCAAGGAGATTGTCGACGCAAAGCGTCAGGTGCAGGGGCTTTTCTGCTTCTCGGCCGAAAGCCGCGCGGAGGTCGACAAGATGGTCGGCCGGGTCGCTGAGTCCGGCGGACGGGCGGACCCGTGCCCTCTCCAGGACCACGGGTTCATGTATGGCCGCAGCTACGAGGACCCGGACGGCCATATCTTCGAACTGGTCTGGATGGACCAGGCGGCACTTGCCGGCATGCAGGCGGCAACGGCGTAAGCCGGGTCCGCGGCAAACAACAGCAAACGGGAGACGTGCAAATGAGCAAGACGGGATATGTCGAGGGTTTCGTCGCGGCGGTGCCGGCGGCGAACAAGGAACTCTATCGCAAGCACGCCGCGGAGGCAGCCCCCCTGTTTCGCGAGTTCGGCGCTACACGCATCGTGGAATGCTGGGGCGACGACGTGCCGGAGGGCAAGGTCACCGACTTTCGCGGGGCGGTGAAGGCAACGGATGACGAGGTCGTCGTCTTTTCCTGGATCGAGTTCCCGTCCAAGGAGGTCCGTGACGCGGCCTTCGAGAAGATGATGAACGATCCGCGGATGAAGGAGATCGGCGACCGGATGCCGTTCGACGGCAAGCGGATGATCTTCGGCGGCTTCGCGCCGATCCTCGACACGTAAACAAGCTGGTGCGTGCCGCCCGCGTGCGTTCGCGGGCGGGCATGCTCCAGACTACAGTACCGGGAGGAGACGATGGCAACCGTTATCCAGCATCTGTGGTTCCGGGCCGACATGGCCGGAGCGCTTGAAACCTATGTCCGGCTGATCCCAGGATCGGCGGTCGAGTGGACGTCGGCGCTGCCGGCGGAGTCTTCCTCGGGACCGGCCGGCAGCGTCAAGATCGCCGCCTTCCGGCTCGGCGACCAGCGCTATCGCGCCATCGAGACGGAGGCGCCCTGGAGCTTCAACCACACGTTTTCGGTGATGGTGGAATGCGAGGACCAGACGGAGGTCGACCGCCTGTGGGAGGGGCTCTCGGATGGGGGCGAGATCCAGCAATGCGGCTGGCTGCGTGATCGTTGGGGTCTTTATTGGCAGATCACGCCGCGCCGCCTCACGGAACTGATGGGCGATCCGGATCCGGCGGTGGCCAAGCGCGTCGCCGAAGCCATGCTCACCATGGTGAAGCTGGACATTGCCGCGCTGGAAGCGGCGGCGGCCGGCTAGCGCGCCAGCCAGTCGCGCATCAGCGCGGTCACCGCATCCGGGGCTTCCAGCGTCGGCAGGTGGCCGGCGCCGACGACGGTCTCCAGCCGGGCGCCCGGGATCAGTTCGCTCATCTCCAGGGCCCTGTCGGGCGGCGTCAAACGGTCGCCGGCACCCACGACGACTGTCGTGGGACAGGAAAACGACGGCAGGTCGGGCCGCGAGTCGGGTCTCGCCAGGATCGCCTGCTGCTGGCGGATGAAGGCCCGCGCGCCGGTTGCCTCGGCCATCTGCAGGACGATGTTGCGCAGCGCCGCATCCTCCAGCCGGCTTTCATGGACAAACAGCGGATAAAGGGCAGGCGCCACCTGGTCGAACTTTCCGGCCTCAGCCAGATCCATCTGGCGGCGACGGTTTTCGATCTGCTCGGGCAGGTCGGGGCGCGCGGTGGTGTCGAGCAGCATCAGCCGCGACACGCGTTCCGGCGCCCGGCGCATCACCTCCATCGCGACATAGCCGCCCATCGACAGGCCGGCCAGGGCGAAACGCGCGGGCGCTTCGGCAAGCAGGCGCGTGGCGATGGCGGCGACCGTGTCGTCGCTGCGGTGGTCGGCGACGCCGACCGAGATGCCATCGGCCGCAAGCGCTGCGATCTGCGGCGTGAAAAGGGCCTCGGTGCACAGCAGGCCGGGAACGAGAACGAGCGGATCCATGGAGCTTCTGTCTTTCATCGGGCCGGGCGCGAGAACAGCATCATGTAGTTGACGTCCATGTCGGACGAGCGCCGCCAGCTGTCTGCCAGAGGGTTGTAGCTGACGCCGCTGCGGTCGATCACTTCCAGCCCGGCAGCGGAAAGCGGGCCTTCCAGCTCGTCCGGCCGCACCAGCTTGTCGAAATTGTGGGTGCCGCGCGGCAGCCAGCGCAGCACGTATTCCGCACCGACGATGGCCAGCGCATAGGCCTTCAGCGTGCGGTTGATGGTGGCCATGAACATCAGCCCGCCGGGTTTCACCAGCCGCGCGCAGGCGTCGAGATAGAGCGGCACGTCGGCGACATGCTCGACCACTTCCATGTTGAGCACGACGTCGTAGAGCTCGCCGGCCTCCGCCAGCGCCTCCGCCGTCGTCGCCCGGTAGTCGATGGCAAGGCCCGACGCTTCCGCATGGACCCGGGCAACCTCGATATTGGTCGCCGACGCATCGGCACCGGTCACGGCCGCGCCGAGGCGCGCCATGGGCTCGCACAGCAGGCCGCCGCCGCAGCCGATATCGAGGATGCGCAGGCCGGCGAAGGCGTCGGGAGCCTTCGCATCGCGGCCGAAACGGGCCGAGACCTGCTCCTTGATATAGGCGAGGCGCACGGGGTTGAACTTGTGCAGCGGCCGGAACTTGCCGGCCGGATCCCACCATTCGGCGGCCATGGCCGAAAAGCGCGCCACCTCGGCGTCGTCGACCGTCCCTTTCGAAGCGTGCCCGAAATCGTCTGCCGCGCTCATGGCTGCGTCCCCCTGGTTGGCTCCCGGTTTGGTCGGCGCTCCGGGCGGCTTTGTCAAGCGCGGCGGTTGCGGTCGCGCGTCGCAGTCTGTATGGATGTGCGCCGATCCGGACGGCCCGCGAAGGGCCGTTCGCCCCAACACCGTTTCGAGACATTCCACGCATCCCATGGCCCGTCTGGTTCTCAAGTTCGGCGGCACGTCCGTCGCCAATCTCGAACGCATCCGCAACGTGGCGCGACATGTGAAACGGGAAGTCGACGCCGGCCATCAGGTCGCTGTCGTCGTCTCCGCCATGGCCGGCGAGACCAACAAGCTGGTCGGCCTGTGCCGCGAGGCATCGCTGTTGCATGACGCGCGCGAGTACGATGCAATCGTCTCCTCCGGCGAACAGGTGACGAGCGGGCTGCTCGCCATCGTGCTGCAGGACATGGGCGTCGAGGCCCGGTCCTGGCAGGGCTGGCAGATCGCGCTGAAGACCGATTCCCAGCATGGCGCCGCGCGGATCACCGAGATCGACGGCAGCCGTCTGATCGAGCGCCTCGAGAAGGGCCAGGTGGCGGTGGTCGCGGGTTTCCAGGGCGTGGCGCCGGACAACCGCATCGCGACGCTCGGGCGCGGCGGCTCGGACACCAGCGCCGTGGCGCTCGCCGCCGCGATCCGCGCCGACCGCTGCGACATCTACACGGATGTCGACGGCGTCTACACGACCGACCCGCGGATCGTGCCGCGGGCCCGCCGGCTGGAGCGCATCGCCTTCGAGGAGATGCTGGAAATGGCCTCGCTGGGCGCCAAGGTGCTGCAGGTCCGCTCGGTCGAGATGGCCATGGTTCACGGGGTGCGCACCTTCGTGCGCTCCAGTTTCGACGACCCGGATGCGCCGCAGGTCGGCGCTGGCGGCCTGCCGCCGGGCACACTCATCTGCGACGAGGACGAGATCGTGGAACAGCAAGTTGTCACCGGCATTGCCTTCGCCAAGGACGAGGCGCAGGTCTCCATCCGCAACGTGGCCGACAAGCCGGGCGTGGCCAGCGCCGTGTTCGGTTCGCTGGCGGACGCGAACATCAATGTCGACATGATCGTCCAGAACATTTCGCCGGACGGGCGCACCACCGACATCACCTTCACGGTGCCCGAAAGCGACTATGACCGGGCCTTCACCGTCCTGCGCGAGAAGAAGGACCTGATCGGCTACCAGGCGATCGAGGGCGCGCGCGACGTGGTCAAGGTGTCGGTGATCGGCATCGGCATGCGGTCTCATGCGGGCATCGCGGCGCGCTGTTTCCAGGGGCTGGCGGACAAGGGCATCAACATCCGCGCGATCACCACGTCGGAGATCAAGATCTCCGTTCTGATCGATTCCGCCTATACCGAGCTTGCGGTGCGGACTCTCCATTCGCTATACGATCTGGACGGGTGAGCGTCCGGCAACCGCCGGCAACGCTTCGCGCGGGGTGCGGCGTGCCGCGTCCCGGACCCGTGCAGGCAGTGCGGAAGGGGCTTGACGGGTGATGCGGAGCACTCTCGCCGGGCCGCGCGTGTTGTTGCGGCGCCTCCGCGAGGTCATGGCGGAGCCGATCAACGCGCAGGAGCGGCTCGACAAGATCGTTGTCCTGATCGCGGCCAATGTGGTGGCCGAGGTGTGCTCGGTCTATATCCTGCGCGCCGACGGCGTGCTGGAGCTCTATGCCACCGAGGGCCTCAATCGCGATGCGGTCCACAAGACCAGCCTGAAGGTTGGCGAGGGCCTTGTCGGCCTGATCGCGGCGGACGCGCGCCCGCTCAATCTTCCCAACGCCCAGGCGCACCCCGCCTTCGCCTATCGCCCGGAAACGGGCGAGGAGGCCTACAATTCCTTCCTCGGCGTGCCGATCCTGCGTGCCGGGCGCACGCTGGGCGTGCTCGTCGTCCAGAACCAGTCCCACCGGACCTATTTCGAGGACGAGGTCGAGGCGCTGCAGACCACGGCGATGGTCATCGCCGAGATGGTCGCCGCCGGCGAGCTGGAGGCAATCGTCCAGCAGGGCACCAAGCTCGACCTGTCGCGGCCGATGCATTTCCAGGGCGTGGCGCTGTCGGACGGCGTCGGGCTCGGGCATGTGGTGCTGCACGAGCCGCGCGTCGTCGTCACCAACCTGATCGCGGAGGACGCTGCGGCCGAGCTGGAGCGGCTGGAGCGGTCGATCAACCGGCTCAGGATCTCGCTCGACGACCTGCTCAATTCCGGCGATTTCGCCCAGCATGGCGAGCACCGCGAGGTGCTCGAGGCCTATCGCATGTTCGCCCACGATCGCGGCTGGATCCGGAAGATCGAGGAGGCGATCAACAACGGACTGACGGCGGAAGCGGCGGTGGAGAAGGTCCAGTCGGACACCCGCGCGCGGATGATGCGCCAGACCGATCCCTATCTGCGCGAGCGGCTGCACGATCTCGACGACCTTGCACACCGGCTGATCCGCGAGCTGATGGGGCGCCAGCACGGGCCGGTCTCCGAGAGCCTGCCGCAGGACGCGGTGATCGTCGCCCGCAACATGGGCGCGGCGGAGCTGCTCGACTACGGCCGCGACCGCATCCGCGCGATCGCGCTGGAGGAAGGCGGGCCGACCAGCCACGTGACCATCGTCGCCCGGGCGCTGGGCATTGCCGCGGTCGGGCTTGCGGAAAACCTCGTCAGCCTGGCGGAGTCCGGCGATGCGGTGATCGTCGACGGCGAAAGCGGCCAGATCCACCTGCGTCCGGCTTCCGACATCGAGAACGCCTACGCGGAGAAGGTGCGGTTCCGCGCCCGCCGCCAGGCCCAGTACCGCCGGTTGCGCAACAAGCCGTCGATCACCCGCGACGGCATCGAGGTCTCGCTGCAGCTCAATGCCGGCCTGCTGGTCGATCTTCCGGCGGTCTCGGAGTCCGGGGCGAGCGGTGTCGGCCTGTTCCGCACCGAGCTTCAGTTCATGGTTGCCTCCGCCTTCCCCAGGATGAGCGAGCAGAAGGACTATTACCGGCAGGTGCTGGATGCGGCCGGAGGCCGGCCGGTGACTTTCCGCACGCTCGATATCGGCGGCGACAAGGTGCTTCCCTACCTGCGCGCCATCCAGGAGGAGAACCCGGCGATGGGCTGGCGGGCGATCCGCTTCGGCCTTGACCGGCCGGGCATCCTGCGCACCCAGATCCGGGCCCTGCTGCATGCCGCCGCCGGCCGTGATCTGAAGATCATGTTCCCGATGGTCACGGACGTTTCCGAGTTCCATCAGGCGAAAGCCGTTCTGGAGCGCGAGATCAGGCATTTGCGCCGGCACGGACACCAGGTGCCGGAGCGGATGCAGCTCGGCGTGATGATCGAGGTGCCCTCGCTTCTCTACCAGCTCGACGAGCTGTTCCAGGCGGTGGATTTCGCCTCTGTCGGTTCCAACGACCTGTTCCAGTTCTTCGCCGCCGTCGACCGCGGCAACACCCGGGTCGCCGGCCGCTTCGACACGATGAGCCCGGCCTTCCTGAGGGCGCTTAAGCATATTGTCGACAAGGCCGACAGCTACCGCACGCCGGTGACGCTGTGCGGCGAGATCGCAGGCCGTCCGCTGGAGGCGATGGCGCTCGCCGCCCTCGGCTATCGGAGCCTGTCGATGTCGGCCTCCGCACTGGGGCCGGTCAAGGCGATGGTGCGCTCGCTCGATCTCGCCCGCCTGTCGGCCCGCTTCCTGCCGCGTCTCGACCAGCCGGGCGGCACTGGCCAGCTGCGCGAGTTCCTGCGCGGGTTCGCGCAGGACAACGATACGGCATTGTAGCGAGGCGCTGTCCCGCCGACCCGGCCCTGGCGGATTGTCCGGGCCTTTGCCTTTGCCTTCGCCCTCGTCCCGCTTTCAATCAAGGATGTTCACACGCCATGATCTCGGCGGAAAAACTCGACGGTCTCCTGTCCCGGTTCGCCGAAATCGAATACCGGATGACGCAGAACCCGGACCCGACCACCTATGTGAAGCTGTCGCGCGACTATGCCGAGCTGGCGCCGCTGGTCGCGCGGGTGCTGGCACTGCGCAAGGCGGAGGAGGAGCTTGCCGGCGTCGAGGCGATGCTGATGGATCCGGCCGCCGATGCCGAGATGCGGGCGCTTGCCGAACTGGAGCAAGCGGAGCTCGAGGACAATGTCGAGGCGCTGCAACAGCAGGTACGCATCGGCTTCCTGCCGCGCGATACCGCCGATGATCGCAACGTCATCCTGGAGGTGCGCGCCGGCACGGGCGGCGATGAGGCGGCACTTTTCGCAGGCGACCTCTTCCGCATGTACCAGCGCCACGCGCAGCTGAAGGGCTGGAAGGTGGAGGTCCTGTCGGCGAGCGAGGGCGAGGTCGGCGGTTTCAAGGAAGTGATCGCGTCCGTTTCCGGCGACCAGATCTTCGCGCGATTGAAGTTCGAGTCCGGCGTCCACCGCGTCCAGCGGGTGCCGGAGACGGAATCGGGCGGGCGTATCCACACCTCGGCGGCGACCGTTGCAGTGCTGCCGCAGGCCGAGGATGTCGATGTCGCGATCAATGACGGAGACCTGCGCATCGACACGTTCCGCGCCTCGGGCGCCGGCGGACAGCACGTCAACACCACCGATTCCGCCGTGCGCATCACGCATATTCCGACCGGTATCGTCGTCGCCGTCCAGGACGAGCGCTCGCAGCACAAGAACAAGGCCAAGGCGCTGCAGCTCCTGCGCGCCCGCATCTTCGACGAGGAGCGGGCGAGGCTTGCCAGCGAACGCACCGAGGCACGCCGCCTGCAGGTCGGCTCCGGCGACCGTTCCGAGCGCATACGCACCTATAATTTCCCGCAAGGGCGGGTGACCGACCACCGGATCGGCCTGACGCTCTACAAACTGCCGGAAATCATCTCGGGCGAGGCGCTGGACGAGGTGATCGACACGCTGGCCATGGAACACCAGGCGACGCTGCTTGCAGCGGAAGGCCTGTGACAGAGGAACGGGACGACATGCAGCCGCCGGTCACGCTCGGCCGGCTTGTCCGGCAGGCGCGGGACAGGCTGGCAGCCGGGGGCATCGACACGGCCGCGCTTGATGCCCGGCTGCTGGTGACCGCGGCGGCCGGGCTCGATCCCTCACGGGCGGTGCTGGAGCCGGATCTGGCGATAGAGGCGGGGGCCGTCGCCAACGCAACGGGGTTCATCGGGCGCCGGCTTGGCGGGGAACCCGTCGGCCGCATCCTGGGCCGGCGCGAGTTCTGGGGGCTGGAGCTGGCGCTTTCTCGGGAAACGCTCGAGCCGCGCGCCGACACCGAACGGCTGGTCGAGGCCGTGCTGGCGTGGTGCGACGAGACGGGCGGACGCCAGCGGGCGCTTCGCTTCGCCGATATCGGAACGGGGAGCGGGGCCATCGCCATCGCGCTGCTCAGCGAATTGCCGCAAGCGCTCGCGCTTGCTGTCGACATCGCGCCGGGCGCGCTGGCGACGGCACGCGGCAATGCCCTGCGCTGCGGGGTCGGGGAGCGGTTCCTGGCGGCGCGGGCGGATCTTGCGGCGGCGATTGCGCCGGGATGCGATTTCCTTGTCTCGAACCCGCCCTATATATCGACGCGAGAGGCCGCGGGGCTCAGCACCGAAGTGGCAGGTCACGACCCCGCCCTGGCGCTTTTCGCCGGTCCGGAAGGCCTTGACGCCTACGCGGCAATGCTGCCTCAGGGACGTCGCGTCCTTGGCCGATTCGCACCGTTTTTCATGGAGATAGGAGCTGCTCAGGCCGAGGCGGTGAGTCGGTTGGCGCGCGATGTTGGTTTCGAGGATATCGAGGTATTTCAAGACCTTGGCGGGCGTGATCGGGTCGTGCGAGCGCGATGTGTTGCAAAATAGCGGCAGAATCGGCGCTTGTGAAAAAGACGCTTGGAAAAGCGGGCGGAACCGGCTAGTTTCACCTCGCCGAGGCCCGACGGGGGTGGCGTAGAAAGCCACGGGTAGGCAGATCGGAAGTTTCGAGGCTTTTCGTTCCGGCCACAACTCGTATCGCATGGCGGAGTACACCGCCGGCAAGACTGCTCCGGCGACCCTGAGGTCGGGGGCACTCGGCAATGGCCTGATCAAGATGAACCCTTAAAGTCTTGCGGGGACATTCGGCATTTGCCGGAGGTCGTCCATACGAAGGTCTCTTGTTCGGATCACGCAACACCGACTTCGTGTTGTTGCGATTCATGGAGCCGACCCTGTTGGGGTCGGACTGTTGACCGGGTTCAACCGGTCGCCGTTCGTGAGAGAAAACGGCAGAATGAGACCAGGAAATCAGAACAACAAACGTATACGTGGCCGGGGCCGCAAGGGACCGAATCCGCTTTCGCGGGCGTATGAGTCGAACGGCCCCGATGTGAAGATCCGCGGAACCGCGCATCACGTCGCCGAGAAGTACCAGCAGCTGGCGCGTGACGCAGCCGCCGCGGGCGACCGGGTGATGTCGGAAAACTATTTCCAGCACGCAGAGCATTATCTCCGGATCATCGCGGCCGCGCAGCAGAGCATGCATCAGCCCGTGGTGTTGCCGCGTGGCGATGACGGCGACGAGGAGAGCGACGAGGCGGAGGAGCGGAACGAGCGTGCGGAGCGCAGCGAGCGCAATGACCGCCGCGACCGCGATGACCGGCGCGACCGTGACGACCGGCGCGACCGCGATGACCGCCGTGACCGCGATGCTTCGCCGCCCGCTTCCGGCAAGCCCGTGATGCCGCTCGATGCGCCGCAGCCTTTCGTCGAGAACATGCCGGTGCTGAACAGCAAGGCGGCAGGTGCTGGACAATCGGCCGGAGCCTCGCAGCCGGATGGCGGCGAGGACGAGGGGTCCGACGACAACGGTGACGGCGACGACCGCAGCCGGCGCAGGGTGCGCGGCGCACGGGGTCGCGGCATGCGCCGCGCCCGCTCGGGCGGTGGCGAGGATGCGGGATCCGAGACCGCAGCGAGTTCGGAGGCTGTCAGCGACGATGCCGCGCCGGCCGCCGAGGCCGCTCCGGCACCGGCCGGGGACGCACCCGAAAAGAAGCCGAGAGCCCGCCGGGCGCCGCGCACGCGCAGCGCCAAGCCGACGGAAGCGGAACCCGCCTCCAGCGACGCGTGAGGCCGGTGTCCGATGGTGCCGGCTCGCCGGGAAGCGGCGCTGCGGGAACATCGTCTGGCAGAAGAACTGGCAGAAGAAAACGAAAGGGCCGCGGTTTCACCGCGGCCTTTTTCTTTGCCGGTTCTCCCGCTGCCGCGGGGCGTGGCCGGCGCTGCGGCTTGTGAAAAATCGAAACGCCTAAGGGCTTCCCCTCTTTTGTGTTCGAAATGCAACACTATATCCTGTGAGCGGCTGCAGGACGGCCGCGCGGATGCCGTGAAGGGTCCGCAGTCCGAAAAGGCCGTCTCGCTTCGGGGGAAGGCCGGATCTGGAGGTAATCATGGATTTCGAGAAATACACCGAGAGGGCACGCGGCTTCGTTCAGTCGGCGCAGTCCCATGCCATCGGGCAATCGCATCAGCAATTCGCGCCGGAGCACATCCTCAAGGTTCTGCTCGACGACCCGGAAGGGCTCGCAGCGGGCCTGATCGAGCGCGCCGGCGGGCGGGTCAAGGACGCGCTTGCCGCGACCGAGAAGGCGCTTGCCGGCCTGCCGAAGGTTTCGGGCGGCGGCGGCCAGCTCTATCTGGCGCCCGCCCTTGCGCAGGTTTTCGACCAGGCGGAGAAGATCGCCCAGAAGGCCGGCGATTCCTACGTTACCGTCGAGCGCCTGTTGCTGGCGCTGGCGATGGCCAAGGAGACCGGGGCGGGCAAGGCGCTGGCGGCGGCGGATGTCACGCCGGCACGGCTCAACGAGGCGATCAACGACCTGCGCAAGGGGCGCACGGCCGACAGCGCCTCGGCGGAAAACCAGTATGACGCGCTGAAGAAATATGCCCGCGACCTGACCCAGGTGGCGCGCGACGGCAAGCTCGATCCGGTGATCGGCCGTGACGACGAGATCCGCCGCACCATGCAGGTGCTGTCGCGGCGAACGAAGAACAATCCGGTGCTGATCGGCGATCCGGGTGTGGGCAAGACCGCCATCGCGGAAGGCCTGGCGCTGAGGATCGTCAATGGCGACGTGCCGGAAAGCCTGAAGGACAAGAAGCTCCTGGCGCTCGATCTCGGCGCGCTGATCGCCGGTGCGAAATATCGCGGCGAGTTCGAGGAGCGGCTGAAGGCGGTGCTGTCGGAAGTGCAGTCCGCGGCCGGCGGCATCATCCTGTTCATCGACGAGATGCACACGCTGGTCGGTGCCGGCAAGGCGGATGGCGCGATGGATGCGTCCAACCTGCTGAAGCCGGCGCTGGCGCGCGGCGAATTGCATTGCGTCGGCGCGACGACCCTGGACGAATATCGCAAGCATGTCGAAAAGGACGCGGCGCTGGCCAGGCGTTTCCAGCCGGTCTTCGTGTCGGAGCCGACGGTCGAGGACACGGTCTCGATCCTGCGCGGCATCAAGGAGAAATACGAGCTGCATCACGGCGTGCGGATCACCGATTCCGCGGTCGTCGCGGCGGCGACGCTGTCCAATCGCTACATCACAGACCGGTTCCTGCCCGACAAGGCGATCGACCTGATCGACGAGGCGGCCAGCCGCCTGCGCATGCAGGTGGACAGCAAGCCGGAGGAACTCGACGAGCTCGACCGGCGGATCATCCAGCTGAAGATCGAGCGCGAGGCGCTGAAGAAGGAGACGGACGACGCGACCATGGACCGGCTCGACCGGCTCGAGGGCGAGCTTGCCGACCTGGAAGAGGAATCCGCCGCGCTGACGGCCCGCTGGCAGGGCGAGAAGGAGAAGCTTTCCTCCGAGCAGAAGCTCAAGGAGCAGCTGGACCTTGCCCGCATCGACCTGGAAAAGGCGCAGCGCCAGGGCGACCTGGCGAAAGCCGGGGAGATCGCCTATGGCGTGATCCCGAACCTGGAGAAGGCTTTGGCCGACGCGGAGGCCAAGGAAGACGTGGCCGGAGCGATGGTCGAGGAGGCGGTGACCACCGACCATGTCGCCCATATCGTGTCCCGCTGGACCGGCATTCCGGTCGACAGGATGCTGGAGGGCGAGCGCGAAAAGCTTCTGCGGATGGAAGACGAACTGGCGCTGCGGGTGATCGGCCAGCAGGAAGCGGTGCATGCCGTGTCGACGGCGGTGCGGCGCGCGCGTGCCGGGTTGCAGGATCCGAACCGGCCGATCGGCTCGTTCCTGTTCCTGGGTCCGACGGGCGTGGGCAAGACCGAACTGACCAAGGCGCTGGCCGAATTCCTGTTCGACGACGAGACCGCGATGGTGCGCCTCGACATGTCGGAATACATGGAGAAGCACTCCGTCGCCCGGCTGATCGGCGCGCCTCCCGGCTATGTCGGCTACGAGGAAGGCGGGGCGCTCACCGAAGCGGTGCGCCGGCGGCCCTATCAGGTGATCCTGTTCGACGAGATCGAGAAGGCCCACTCGGACGTGTTCAACGTGTTGCTGCAGGTGCTCGACGACGGCCGCCTGACCGACGGGCAGGGGCGGACGGTCGACTTCCGCAACACGCTGATCGTGCTGACCTCGAATCTCGGCTCCGAATATCTCGTGGGGCAGCCGGACGGGGAGGATTCTTCCGCCGTGCGCGACCAGGTGATGGCGGTGGTGCGCTCGGCCTTCCGCCCCGAGTTCCTCAACCGGCTGGACGACCAGATCCTGTTCCACCGGTTGCAGCGCTCGCAGATGGCGGCCATCGTCGACATCCAGCTCGTCCGGCTGGAGGGGCTGTTGGCGGACCGCAAGATCCGGCTGGTGCTGGACGAGGGTGCGCGCGGCTGGCTGGCCGAAAAAGGCTACGATCCGGCCTATGGCGCAAGGCCGCTGAAGCGGGTGATCCAGCGCGAGGTGCAGGATCCGCTCGCCGAGCTGATCCTCGCCGGCAAGATCGCCGATGGCCAGTCGGTCGAGGCATCGGCCGGGTCCGACCGGCTGCTGTTCAAGGTGGCGGAGCGCGAGGCGGCGGCCGCCTGAGGAAGCCGGTCGGGACGGTTTCAGACCAAACGGAAGAAGGCCCCGGGCGGCAACGCCCGGGGCCTTCTGTCATGTCTTGCGGAGACCCCGTCTTGCCGAGAACCCGGCGGCGGTCAGTCGGTGACGGCGGCCGAGGCGATGCGCGAGGGGCCGGCAGCCCGGTCGATCAACGCGTCGATACGCTCGCGCTCGCGGTTGAAGGCGGCAAGCAGGTCTCCGTCCAGAACCCGGCCGCGCGGCAACCGGATGCGCATCGGGTTGACGAAGCGGCCGTTCACCTTGACTTCATAGTGCAGGTGGGGACCCGTCGACAGACCGGTCGATCCGACATAACCGATCACCTGCCCCTGTCGCACCCGTACGCCTTCCTGGACGCCGTCGGCGAAGCTCGTCTGGTGGCTGTAGGTCGTCTCGTAGCCGTTGGCGTGGCTGATCTCGATGCGCCGGCCGTAACCGGAAACCCAGCGGGCCTTCGACACGACGCCATTGCCGGCGGCCATGATCGGCGTGCCGCGCTGGGCCGACCAGTCGACGCCGTTATGCATGCGGGTGACACCGACGATCGGGTGGCGGCGCAGGCCGAAGCCCGAGCGATACTGCCCGCCGGACAGGGGTTTGCGCATGAGGAACTTCTTCGCGCTCTTGCCGCTCTCGTCATAGAAGTCGACGACGCCGTCATCGGGCGTACGGAAGCGGTAGAAGCGGCGGGTGGCACCACGCGTGGTCAGGGCGGTGTAGAGGATCTCGGCGGGGACGTCGTCGCCCCCCTGCTCCAGTCCGTAGAACACCTCGAAGGAATCGCCCGGCTTCACCCGAGACTTGAAATCGACATCGAAGGAGAAGATGCGCACCAGGTCGGCGATCAGGTCGCCTTCG
>NZ_OZ255709.1:0-352500 GCF_965276915.1 Stappia sp. | reverse complement strand
ATGGGGGGACCACCCTCCAAGCCTAAGTACTCCTTGTCGACCGATAGCGAACAAGTACCGTGAGGGAAAGGTGAAAAGCACCCCGACGAGGGGAGTGAAACAGACCCTGAAACCGAATGCCTACAAACAGTCGGAGGGCGCAAGCCTGACGGCGTACCTTTTGTATAATGGGTCAGCGACTTAATTTGACATGCAAGCTTAAGCCGGAAGGTGTAGGCGCAGCGAAAGCGAGTCTTAATAGGGCGATTTAGTATGTCGGATTAGACCCGAAACCGAGTGATCTAGCCATGACCAGGTTGAAGGTGCGGTAACACGCACTGGAGGACCGAACCCACGCCTGTTGAAAAAGTCGGGGATGAGTTGTGGCTAGGGGTGAAAGGCCAATCAAACTCGGAAATAGCTGGTTCTCCGCGAAATCTATTTAGGTAGAGCGTCGGATGAATACTTCTGGGGGTAGAGCACTGGATGGGCTATGGGGACTCACCGTCTTACTGATCCTAACCAAACTCCGAATACCAGAAAGTACTATCCGGCAGACACACAGTGGGTGCTAACGTCCATTGTGGAGAGGGAAACAACCCTGACCGCCAGTTAAGGTCCCAAAATCATGGCTAAGTGGCAAAGGATGTAGGACTCCCAAAACAACCAGGATGTTGGCTTAGAAGCAGCCATCATTTAAAGAAAGCGTAACAGCTCACTGGTCTAAACAAGGGGTTCCGCGCCGATAATGTAACGGGGCTCAAGCCATGTACCGAAACTGCGGGTTCAGCGTAAGCTGAGCGGTAGCGGAGCGTTCCGTAGGCCTGCGAAGGGAGACCCGTGAGGGCTCCTGGAGGTATCGGAAGTGCGAATGCTGACATGAGTAACGATAAAGGGGGTGAGAGACCCCCTCGCCGAAAGTCCAAGGGTTCCTGCGCAACGCTAATCGGCGCAGGGTTAGCCGGCCCCTAAGGCGAGGCCGAAAGGCGTAGTCGATGGGAATGCAGTTAATATTCTGCAGCCTGCGGGTGGTGACGGATGCCGTGTATCGTATCCCCTTACTGGATTGGGGATGCGGTGAAGGTGTTCCAGGAAATAGCCCCCGCTTATAGACCGTACCCGAAACCGACACAGGTGGACTGGTAGAGCATACCAAGGCGCTTGAGAGAACTATGCTGAAGGAACTCGGCAAATTGCTCCCGTAAGTTCGCGAGAAGGGAGCCCCGGGCTTGGGCAACCAGGTTCGGGGGGCACAGACCAGGGGGTGGCGACTGTTTATCAAAAACACAGGGCTCTGCGAAGTCGCAAGACGACGTATAGGGTCTGACGCCTGCCCGGTGCCGGAAGGTTAAGAGGAGGTGTGCAAGCTCCGAATTGAAGCCCCGGTAAACGGCGGCCGTAACTATAACGGTCCTAAGGTAGCGAAATTCCTTGTCGGGTAAGTTCCGACCTGCACGAATGGCGTAACGACTTCCCCGCTGTCTCCAGCATAGACTCAGTGAAATTGAATTCCCCGTGAAGATGCGGGGTTCCTGCGGTCAGACGGAAAGACCCCGTGCACCTTTACTACAGCTTCACACTGGCATTCGTCACGACATGTGTAGGATAGGTGGTAGGCGTCGAAGCAGGAGCGCCAGCTCTTGTGGAGCCACCCTTGAAATACCACCCTTGTCGTCATGGATGTCTAACCGCGGCGCAACAACGTCCGGGACAGTGTGTGGCGGGTAGTTTGACTGGGGCGGTCGCCTCCCAAATGGTAACGGAGGCGCGCGATGGTGGGCTCAGAACGGTCGGAAATCGTTCGACGAGTGCAATGGCATAAGCCCGCCTGACTGCGAGACTGACAAGTCGAGCAGAGACGAAAGTCGGTCATAGTGATCCGGTGGTCCCTCGTGGAAGGGCCATCGCTCAACGGATAAAAGGTACGCCGGGGATAACAGGCTGATGATTCCCAAGAGTCCATATCGACGGAATCGTTTGGCACCTCGATGTCGGCTCATCACATCCTGGGGCTGGAGCAGGTCCCAAGGGTTCGGCTGTTCGCCGATTAAAGTGGTACGTGAGCTGGGTTCAGAACGTCGCGAGACAGTTCGGTCCCTATCTGCCGTGGGTGTAGGAGAATTGAGAGGATCTGTCCCTAGTACGAGAGGACCGGGATGGACGTACCTCTGGTGGACCTGTTGTCGCGCCAGCGGCATAGCAGGGTAGCTATGTACGGAACGGATAACCGCTGAAAGCATCTAAGCGGGAAACCGGCCTCAAAACCAGTTCTCCCTTGAGAGCCGTGGAAGACCACCACGTTGATAGGCCGGGTGTGGACGTGCAGCAATGCATGAAGCTTACCGGTACTAATAGCTCGATCGGCTTGATCACTCTCATTAGTCAATGCCCATCATAATCAATTGCCTCAAAATGAGGCGCTGCCAAAGCAGCCTAAGACCAGTTCACAATTTTTGCGCTCTGCCGGCCTGGTGGCCATTGCGGGGACCCAAACACCCGATCCCATCCCGAACTCGGAAGTGAAACGCCCCAGCGCCAATGGTACTGCGTCTCAAGACGTGGGAGAGTCGGTCGCCGCCAGGCCCGCAAAGCGCAAAAAAAACTCTGCAACACAATCCAAGATTAACGCGAGACCTCTGTCTCGCAAAAGACGGACACGAAATGTCCGAAACAGCTTATGCGATACTTTCAAGCGTCACGCTCAAGCGTGGCGCTTTTTCTGTTTTTGATCGGCTGTCGCTCGATCTTCGCGAGCGGCGCATCGCTCTGGTCGGCCTGAACGGGTCGGGCAAGAGTTCCTTCCTGCGTCTTCTCAACGGCTTGCTCGTTCCGGATGAGGGAGATGTCGAGGTCCTGGGTCTCGACACGCGCAAGGCGGCCCGGCAGTTGCCCCGCCATGTGGGCATGGTGTTCCAGAACCCCGACCACCAGATGATCTTCCCGACGGTGCGCGAGGAAATCGCCTTCGCCCCGCGCCAGTTCGGCGCAAGCAAGGCGGAGGCGGACGCCATCGCTCTCGCCTGCCTTGCCGAGCATGGATGCGCCGACTGGGCCGACCGGCCGGTCGCGCTGCTTTCGGAAGGCCAGAAACAGCTCGTCTGCCTGCTTGCGGTCACCGTTTCAGCTCCCCGCCTGCTCCTGTGCGACGAGCCGTTCGCCGGCCTCGACCTGGCCCTGCGGCTGCATTTCGGAGCGTTCCTGGCTCGGGCGGACGCATCCGTCCTGCTGGTCAGCCATGACCTTGAGATGATCGAGGCGTTCGACCGGGTGATATGGTTCGACGGCGGCAAAGTGCGCGGCGACGGGGCGCCGGGCGACGTGCTGCCCGCTTACCGGGACTTCGCCAGGGCGCGGGCCGGGTCGCTGACGGCGCCCGCGCTGTGATCGGCCTCTATCTGGAGCAGCGCAGTCCGCTCCACCTTGTGCCGGCGGGGTGGAAGTTGCTGGGACTGGCGCTCGCGTCTCTGCTGCTGTTTCCGCTTCGCGATCCCGTTGTCCTGCTGGCTTGCCTCATTGGCAGCCTGTCGGGCTACGCGCTGCTCGGACGGCAAGGCCTTTCCGCGCTGCGGGCGTTGCGGCCGCTGGCGATGGTCCTTGCCTTCGTGCTCGGCCTTCACGCCCTGCTTGGCTCGTTTGAAACGGGGCTGCTTGTGGGGTTGCGCCTCGCCACGCTGTTCCTTCTGGCGAGCCTCGTCACCCTGACCACCCGCATGGATGAGATGATCGATGCCCTGCGGCCCGTGCTGCGCCCGGTCGCATGGGTGGGCCTGTCGGAGCGGCGCCTGGCGCTCGCCATCGCCCTGGTCATCCGCTTCACGCCGGTGATCGTCGACATGGGCAGCCGCCTGCAGGAGGCGCACCGGGCCCGGTCGGGGCGCAAGGGGCACGTCAAACTGGTTGCGCCCCTGTGCCTCCAGGCTCTAAATGCCGCCGATCACGTTGCGGAAGCGCTGGCTGCGCGCGGCGGCGCCGATCCCGCCCTTTCCGGAGAACCGGAAGAGGCAGGGCGGCCGGACGGGCAAGAAGGAGATGCCGACCAGATGGATGCCATTCGATGACCGCCGACCGCTCGCTCGTCCATATTGCCATTCACGCCGCCTTTATCGGCGCGCTGGGGTTTCTGCCGCTCGTCTCGATCCCCCTTATGGGCGGCGTGCCGATCACCGCGCAGACCCTCGGCGTGATGCTGGCCGGCGTCATGCTGGGCCCGGTTCGCGGAGCCCTTGCCGTGCTGCTTTTCCTGTTCATCGTCGCCCTTGGCGCGCCGCTGCTTGCCGGCGGGCGGGGCGGGATCGGCGTTTTCTATGCGCCGTCCGTGGGTTTTCTGATCGGCTTCCCGGTTGCGGCGTTCGTGTGCGGGGCCATGATGCGGGTGCTCCGGTCGCAACCGATCTTCACCGCCACGCTCGTTTCCAGCGTCGTCGGCGGCATCATCGTGCTCTACGTCTTCGGCATTCCAGGCATCGCGATCATGGCGCAAACGTCCCTGCTTGAGGCCGTTGCGGGCATGCTCGCCTATCTGCCCGGGGATATCCTGAAGGCGTTCGCGGCCGCCGCGATTGTCGGGGCCGTCGAGCGCGGCCGGCCGGACGCGATCCTGTCGCGCCAGTGATCCGGCCGGCATGAGCAAGGGCCGATGAGGGAAGGTCTCGGGGACACTGTCTGCGCCTCACTGGAGGCGTATGCGGTGCACGCCGGGGGCGGCACCGCGCTGTGCGACGGGCGCGCGGCCCTCACCTGGCGGGAGTTTCTGGCCCGGACGCAGGCGGCCGAGGCAGCGCTTGCACGCGCGTGCGCCGGCCGTCTTCTGCGGGTCGACGCGGGAGACCCGCTTTCCGCCCTTGTCCGTCTTTGCGCCGGTGCGCGCAGTGGCCGGATCGTGCTGGTTGCCGACCCTGCGCACTGGCAACGGTACGGAGAGCGCCTGCACACGGAACTGGGGCCGGTCGCGGAGGACGAGGCATTTTCCGGCTGCGACCCGGCTCCTTGCGGACCTGACGAGAGGGGCGACGACGCGACCGGTCCCGTGGCGGGCAACCCGGCCGCCCGGTTCCGCGCCGGACCGCTGGAGCCGTTCTATATCGGCCTGACATCGGGTTCCACGGGCATGCCCAAGGCATTCCAGCGCTCGCACAGGTCCTGGACGCTGAGTTTCCGGTTGTGTCTCGAGGCGTTCGGCATTGGCGGGTCGGACCGGGTCTTCGTTCCCGGCGGCATCGGGCATTCGCTGCATCTGTTCGGTGCGATGCTGGCCCTCGACAGCGGCCTGCGTCTCGACATCGCGCGCAGGTTCCAGCCAAAGGCGATCCTGCGCCGGATGGAGGAGGCAGGCTCCAGCGTGCTTGTCGCGACGCCCACGCAATTGCAATTGCTTGCAAAGGGGGCCGCGAGCGAGGGCATCCGGCTTCCCGCCCTGCGGCGCATCCTGCTCAGCGGCGCGAAATGGCAGGACCGCGAGCGGGATCTTCTCGCAAGGATGTGCCCGGGTGCAGAGGTGCACGAGTTCTACGGGACATCGGAGACCAGTTTCATTTCGCATCGCCGGGCCGGGGATCCGCCAGGCAGTGTCGGCCGGCCGTTCCAGGGCGTCGAGGTGGAGATCCGCGGCGAGGACGGCACCTGCCTCGCCCCTGGCGAGACGGGCGACATCTGGGTACGGAGCCAGCTTCTTTTCGACGGTTACGTGATGGGCGCCGAACCGATGACCCGTCGCGACGGCAGTTGGGTCAGCGTCGGGGATCGCGGGGCGCTGGACGCGGAGGGCTGTCTGTGGCTCTCGGGTCGCAAGGGGCGGATGATCGTGACCTCGGGGATGAATGTGTTCGCCGAGGAGATCGAGGCGGCGCTGCTGCAATATCCCGGGGTGGCGCAGGCGGCGGTCTTCGGACTGGAGGATCCCTTGCGCGGGGCGCGGATCGTTGCCGTCATCCAGCCGAGTGGAAGCGCCTTGCCCGACCCGCAGGCGCTGCGCCGGCATTGTCTCGCCTTGCTCGAACCGGCCAAGGTGCCGCGCGCCTTTCAGTTTCTCTCCCACTGGCCCCTGACGCCGGGCGGCAAGAGCGATCTTCCGGCGATCGCCGCGGAGATCGAGCATCGGGAGGCCGCCCGTGACAGCGTATCTCGTCGCGCCCCGGCGTAGTGCGGTCGTCCCGCGCGGCGGGGCCTTCGCGGCGCTGGAGGTCGATGCCCTGGCGGCACCGGTGATGCGGGCCTGCCTGAGGGCGGGCGGTATCGAAGGCGGGGGCGTCGACGAGGTTATCGCCGGCAACGCGCTATATGGCGGCGGGAACCCCGCCCGGCGGGCCGCCCTGTTTGCGGGCCTGCCCGAAAGCGTGCCGGCAATCAGCATCGACCGCCAGTGCTGCTCGGGGCTCGATGCTATCGCCCATGCGGCGCGGCTGGTCGAGGCCGGGGCGGCCGACTGCGTCCTTGCCGGCGGAATGGAGAGCTATTCGCGCGCGCCGATCCGCTTGCGCAAGCCGACGGGTGAAGGCGGCGAGCCCGTCGCCTATGACCGGCCGCCCTTCACGCCGTGGCCGGAGCGCGATCCCGACATGGCGGACGCCGCGCTGGCGCTTGCCGTTCGGCTGGGGATTGCAGAAGAGACGCAGCTCGCCTTTGCCGTCGCCAGCCATGCATCGGCGCGCCGGGCACTCGCCTTGAAGCGCCATGAGCGAGAGATCGTGCCGCTGGACGCGGTCCGTGAAGACCGCTTCACCCGCGATCTGTCAACGGAAACGGGACGTCGCTCGCGCGCTCTGGCGCGGGCCGGCGCGGCTTGTCTCCGTGCCGCGAGCGCCGCCGTGTCGGCCGATGCGGCCGCCTTCGCGCTGGTGGTTTCCGCGTCCTGGTTGCAGGCGAACCCGCATGTCGCCGCGTGCCGGATCGTCGACAGCGCGGCGGCGGGGAGCGACCCCTGCCTGCCGGGTCTTGCGCCCGTTGTGGCGGGGAAGCGATTGCTGGCGCGGCACGGCATCGATGCGGGATCGCTTGCCGTTGCCGAGGTGATGGAAGCCTATGCGGTGCAGGCGATTGCCTGCATCGAGGGGCTCGGCCTTGATCCCGCGCGGGTCAATCGCGGTGGCGGGGCGCTGGCGCGCGGCCATCCGATCGGTGCGTCCGGCGCTATCCTCGCCGTCCGGCTGTTCCATGAATTGCAGGGCGAGCCGGTCGGCAGCCTCGGGTTTGCCGCCATCGCCAGCGCCGGCGGGCTCGGAACGGCGCTGTTGCTCGAGCGGGTGTGAGCGCCGGGCCGGATCGCGGTCAGCGCGGTGGATACCAGTAGCGCACGTCGTCGGCGCCGCGATCGATCAGCACGAACTGGTTGGCGAAGACGCGGTAGCCATGGCTCCAGTCGCCATCGGGCCAGCGCACGCGAATGACGGCGCGCTCGGCAACGCCAAGCCCGACATGGACGAAGCCGGACTGGCCGGAAGCATGGCCGCCGCCCACCTGGATCTCGCGGGTGAGGCTGCGGGCGCCGACGCGGATGCTCAGCTTCGCACCGACGGCGTTGCGGTTGGAACCGCCCTGTGCAAGGCCGACGGAGAGCCAGTTGCCGAGGGGCCTCGTCTTGCCGGCGGAGGGGTTTGCCCCGCCGAGATTGCGGAAAAGGCTTGCTGGCGCCTCGCGGTTGACGACGACCAGGTCGAGCAGCCCGTCCATGTTGAAGTCGGCGAGACCGCCACCGCGGCCGCGCCGGTCAAGGGCGATGCCGGCCGCCTCGCCATGCTCGACAAACTGCCCGCTCCACTGCTGGATCAGCAGGTTGTCCGGATCGAAGGCGGCGAAGTCGGGCATCGCCTCGACATTGCCCTTGGCGATGAAGAGATCGGAAAGCGTGTCGTTGTTGACGTCCTGGAACTCGGCATGCCAGCCGGTGGAAGGGCGCATGTCCTCGCCCGTATAGGGGCGGTGGGCGGTGACGCCCTTGTCGAAGGCGATGTCGCGATAGACCGGCAGCATCTCGTCCGTTTCCCGGTCGAGGGTCTGCAACTTGGTGTCGCCCATGCTGGTCAGGGCGAATTCCGGCAGGCCGTCGCCGTCAAGGTCGGTGCTGGCGATGCCCATGCCCCAGATCTTCAGATGGCGCCAGCCGTCGGCGCGCCGATAGGGCCGCGGCGGGCGTCCCTCCGGCAGGGCCCAGAGCTGCTCCTCGCCGCCGCGATAGTAGTGACGATCGTTGGAAATGCGCAGGGCCTGCTCGCCGGACCGGTTCCAGTCGGTGAACAGCATGGAGAGCGCGCAATAGCCGGGCGTCAGGCGAAGCCCGTCCGAATAGTCGGGCGCGCCGGCCTTGGCGGCGCCGGCAAGTGCGCGGTGCAGGATGTTATCGTCGCAGGTGCCCCAGGGCGATCCGGGCGCCGACCGGTCGACATAGTTGCCGAAGGCGAGGGTCGGATAGGCGGCGTTCTTCTCGAAGGTCGCGGCGAAGCTCGTGGTCCAGCCACGCCCGCCGTCGAAGCCGAAACGCCGGTTGGCCGGTTCGAAGCGGCAGCCGCCGGTGCCCCGCAGGATCTGGTTCTCGCCGACGCGCAGGACGACGAGGTCCAGTTTTCCGTCATTGTCGACGTCAAGCGGATAGGCGCCGGTCACCTGATCGAGGAGGCGCGAGGGCAGTCCGGTCTCCTGTCTTTCAAAGGAAAGCGGACCGCCGGCCCGGGAGGTGTTGCGAAAGAGCGCGGCGGGCGATGCGCCGCCGGCCAGAAACAGGTCCGGCCGCCGGTCGTCGTCGCAGTCCAGGATCGCGGCGCCGCCGCCGACGAAATACTCCCAGGGACCGGAATAGACATGGTCGATGCCGGCCTTGCCCGCTTCCTCGACAAAGCGCGGCACGGGGGCGGGCGCGTCTTCGGCGGCGGCCGCGACGGTGGTGTACGCCCAGGCGGCGGGCAGAAGCGAGGCGCACAGGAGTGCCCCGGCCAGCAGCGCGGCAGGACGAACCCGCGCCACAGGCCGGGGGACCGGACGGGCAGTGGCGGTGCGCGTCATTTCTGGATCTCCAGGCTGCGCAGGAAGGCGACAACCGCCTCGCGACCGTCATCGGGGAGCGCGGCATAGGCCTCGCGGCTCTCCCGCGCTTCTCCTGCATGGGCGCGGATGATCTCGTCGAGCGACGTCCGGTCGGCCCGGTGGCCATAGGGGGCGGTCGAGCCGACGCCCCACAGCTCCGCGGTGATGAAGACGTCGCGGTCGACAAAGCGCTGGCCGAGCAGCTCGTTGCCAAGGGCGGGCTCGCGGGTGTCGGCGATGCGGTGGCGCTTCAGGTCGCCGAAGAGCGGTACGAGGACATGCCCGTTCCCGTCGCGGGGCAGCACGCGGACGAAGTCGAGCGCGCCGAGGTCGATCTCCAGCGGGGCGTCGACGTCATCGGACCTGAGCGTGCCGGCGGTTTCCACCGGCCCGGGATCGAGAAACACGGTCGAGGCGAGCGGCAGCGCGGGGATGTGGCAGGCGGCGCAGCCGGTGTCGGCGAAAAGCGCCTCGCCACGGGTCGCGGCGTCCCGCCAGAGCGGGGGCAGGTCCGTCTTGCGCGACGGCGCCGGCAAGGTCGCCTGGAAGGCGACGAGGGCCGAAATGTCGGCGGCGCCGATCTCGTCGGCAACTTCGTCCCCGTCGAAATCCGGGGTTCCGGTCCATGTGGCACCGAAGCGTTCCACCGCCTGGATGCCGTGATGGGAGTTGAGCGCGTTGACGGAGAACTGGCGCAGGGACCCGAAGACCCCTTTCTGGGAAAAGGGGCGTAGCACGAGATCGGGATCGATGCCCTCGATCGCCGAAATGTCCAGGCTGCCGTCCGGATTGGCGGTGATCCTGCCGAAGGAAACGCCCTTGCTGGAAAGCTGGGCGACCTGCGCCGTGCCGCTGCGACGGGCATCGGCAAGGGCGCGGTCACGCTGTGCCTGCAACTCGTGCGTCATCTCGCGGGCGAGAAGCTCGACCAGACCCGCGCCGTGCAGCGCCGGCGAACCGCGCTCGTTGGAGAATTGCGGGTCGGTCGTGTCGAAATCGGCGCTTTCGAAGCCTTCGGAAACGAAAGCGTTGGCGGTGAAGGGAGCAGCACCGCCGATCACCGGCTCGTGGTGACAGGAGGCGCAGGCATTGGCGTCGAGACCGGCGAGGCGCTGGAAGTCCTGATGCGCCGGGCGGCGGCGCTTCGTGGGAATGATCGCCTGGGTGGCAAGAGGCCGGCCGGCACCGTCCGCCCGGATGAACTTGCCGGTAAAGAGCTCCTCGCCCCGCTCCTTCAGCCGGGCGATCCTCTCCTCCATCGGCGTCGCCGCGATGTCGGCGAGATCGAGGGGCGCCAGAAGGACCCGCTCACTCCAGGGCGGTGCCTCCCCGGCGAGTGCCGGGGCCAGCGCCGCCAGCGCGAAAGCCGCGGCGGCAAGGGGGCCTGCCATGGCGGAGCGGGCCATTTCCATCATGCCTATCCTCCCACGGGCATCTGCAGCGCACTGACGCCGGTTTCGGCGAAGACCTCGGTGTCGAGCGAATGCAGGGCGCGGGCAATGGTGCCGCGCAGGATCAGGTCTTCCTCCCAGGCGATCGCCTCGATCTCGACATCGCCGCGCAGGTCGGCGACGAGCGCCTCGTCGAGAGCGGCAAGGGCGGCCTCGCGCATCAGCGGGAAGGCGTTGGAGGCGGCACCGGTGACGACGATACGGCGCGGGTCCAGCGTCGCGATGATCCGGGCGAAGGCGTAGCCGAGCGCGGTTCCCCCGGCGCGAAAGGCGTCAAGCGCACCTGCATCGCCGTTTTCAGCGTCACGGATGAGCTCGCGGATCGTGTCGCGCGCGACCGGTATCGTGCTCGGCGGCGTTTGCGGGTCGAGCCGCAGCGCGTGCCGACGCAGGGCATAGTCGCCGAGATAGGCCTCAAGGCAGCCGCGCCGCCCGCAGCGACAAAGAGCACCGCCGGGAATATGGCTGGCATGACCGATCTCCGCGGCGGCGCCGGTCTCTCCGACAAAGAGGCGGTTGTTGACGAACAGCCCCATGCCGACGCCGTAGTCGACGAAGAGCACCGCGAAGGTTCCCCCGTAGCGGACGGGATCGATGCGGTGCAGCGCCTCGGCGATCATGTTGGTGTCGTTGGACAGCATGCAGGCAACGCCGAACGCCTCCCGCAGGGGCGCAATCACAGGGACATGGCGCACCGCGAAGGCGGGCGACCAGGCAACGGTGCCGGCGCTGTCGTCGACCACGCCCTGGGAGGCGATGGCTATGACCGAGGGCCGGTCGA
Organism: Stappia sp.; assembly: GCF_965276915.1. Classification (GTDB taxonomy): domain Bacteria; phylum Pseudomonadota; class Alphaproteobacteria; order Rhizobiales; family Stappiaceae; genus Stappia. The sequence goes on along the minus strand of NZ_OZ255709.1, from coordinate 341,277 downwards.
TGTCGTGTGCCGCCAGGAACTCGCGGATTGCGGCAACGAGCGTCTGGCCGAACGCGTCGGCCGTGACGGTGACGCTGTCGAAGCTTGCGGCCCCCCTGGCGAGGAGATTGCCGCCATAGTCGGCGAGCGCCAGCTCGATCGTGTTGACGGAGAGCTTGACGGCGAGAATGGAGGCGGCGGGGCCATGCAGGGCAAGCAGGCTGCGCGGCCGGCCGCGCACGCCCTTTTCCCGCTCCCGCTGGCCCGGTTCGTCGACGCCCACGACAAGGCCTTCGGCGATCAGGTCGGAGGTGATCGAGGTGACCGTTGCCGGGCTCAGTTCGGTGACGCGACCGAGATCGATGCGGGCCTGGGGCCCCTTGCGCCGCAAGGCCTGGAGAACGACCGAGCGGTTCTGCCGTCTGATCTGGTCGCGGTCGGCCTTTTGCGTCATTCCCATCCCGGTTGCCCGTCTCCGTCCCCTGGCGCGGGCAGGCCATTGTTGGCCCGGCGGGTTTCTCCCTACCTCGCGCGACGGACAGGCGGGTCAAGCTGCCGGCCGGTCCATCCGTTTCAAGAAACCATGTTGACAGGCGCTTTTGTTTGGAGCAACTTTTTTTCGGACGTCGAAAAAAATAAAATTTCGTCGACGCGCCATGCCGCGACGCAATCCGGCCGGAGGGTTTTTCCGGGCTGCGCCCGACAGGTTCATGATCCTTCGTTCCGCAAATGGGAGGAGCGGGGACACATCGGAGGAAACAGACATGCGCAATTTCAAACCGCTTCTTGCCGGCGCGCTTCTCGCCGCCATGACCCTTCCGGTCCAGGCGCAGGACATCACCGTCGGCGTCAGCTGGTCGAACTTCCAGGAAGAGCGCTGGAAGACGGACGAGGCCGCGATCAAGGGCGCGCTCGAGGCCGCCGGGGCGACCTATGTGTCGGCCGATGCCCAGTCGTCCGCCGCCAAGCAGCTGTCCGACGTGGAAGCGCTGATCGCCCAGGGCGTCGACGCGCTCATCATCCTGGCGCAGGATTCGCAGGCTATCGGCCCGGCCATCCAGGCGGCCGCCAACGAGGGTATTCCCGTCGTCGGCTATGACCGCCTCATCGAGGACGGGCGCGCCTTCTACCTGACCTTCGACAATGTCGAGGTCGGGCGCATGCAGGCCCGCGAGGTCCTGAAGCAGGCGCCGGAAGGCAATTACGTGATGATCAAGGGCTCGCCGACGGATCCGAACGCGGACTTCCTGCGCGGCGGCCAGCAGGAAGTGCTGCAGGCGGCGATCGACGGCGGCAAGATCAAGATCGTCGGCGAAGCCTATACCGACGGCTGGCTTCCCGCCAACGCGCAGCGGAACATGGAGCAGATCCTGACCGCCAACAACAACAAGGTCGATGCCGTGGTCGCCTCGAACGACGGCACGGCCGGCGGCGTGGTGGCGGCGCTGACGGCGCAGGGCATGGAAGGCATTCCGGTCTCCGGACAGGATGGCGATCATGCGGCGCTGAACCGCGTTGCCAAGGGCACTCAGACCGTTTCCGTCTGGAAGGACGCCCGCGAGCTTGGCAAGGTTGCCGGCGAAGTCGCCGTCTCGCTCGCCAAGGGCGGCACCATGGACAGCGTCGAGGGCGCCGGAAAGTGGACCTCTCCGGCCGGCACGGAACTCACCGCCCGCTTCCTGGCGCCGATCCCGGTCACCCGCGAGAACCTCTCGGCGGTGGTGGATGCCGGCTGGATCACCAAGGACGCGCTCTGCCAGGGCGTCAGCGGCGGCCCGGCTCCCTGCAACTGATACCCCCAAGCCTGACCTTGCGACCCTGCCCCGGCCAGAATGCCGGGGCAGGGCCGAACCATGGCGGCTGAAAGCCGGCGCCTGACGCAGGGGCCGAGGGGTGCTACAGTCTCCAAGCGGGAGCTATTCACATGACTGATACCGCGGTGTCCGAACCGAAGACGGCGGCGAGCAGGTCGGTTTTCTCCGCGCTGCAGATCGACACGCGCCTGCTCGGCATGATCGGTGCGTTCGTCGTCCTGTGCCTGGTGTTCAACGTGTTCACCGGCGGCAATTTCCTGACGCCGCGCAACATCTTCAACCTGACGATCCAGACCGTTTCCGTCGCCATCATGGCGACCGGCATGGTGTTCGTCATCGTCACCCGCCACATCGACCTTTCCGTGGGCTCGCTGCTGGCGACCGTCGCCGCCGTCATGGCGATGGTGCAGACACAGGTGCTTCCCGCCGTGTTCGGCCTGGAACTCGGCCATCCGGCGATCTGGATCCTCGCCATTCTCGCCGGCGTCGTCGTCGGCGTCGCCATCGGTGCCTTCCAGGGAGCGCTGATCGGCTATCTCGGCATCCCCGCCTTCATCGTCACCCTTGGTGGCCTGCTCGTCTGGCGCAACGCTGCATGGTTCATCACGGACGGCCAGACCATCGGTCCGCTGGACGAGCGTTTCACCATGATCGGCGGCATCGGCGGCACGCTCGGCGAGACCTGGTCCTGGATATTCGCTCTTGCGGCGGTGGTGACCGCGCTTTCCCTGCAGTTCGCCTCGCGCCGGCGCAAGGCAACGCATGGCTTCCCGGTCAAGCCGGTCTGGGCGGAAATCACGCTCGGCGCAGTCGTCTCCGCCGCGATCCTCGGCTTCATCGCCGTCCTCAACGCCTATCAGGTGCCGGTGCGCGTGCTGCGGCGCGATTTCGCGGCGCGCGGCCTGGAGGTGCCCGAGGGCTACACCGCCTCCTACGGCCTGCCCTATTCGGTGCTGCTGCTGATCGTCGTCGCGGTGTGCATGACGGTGATCGCCCGGCGGACGCGGCTCGGGCGCTATATCTTCGCCGCAGGCGGCAATCCGGACGCGGCCGAGCTTTCCGGCATCAACACGCGCCTTTTGACGGTGAAGGTCTTCGCCATCATGGGCGGGCTCTGCGCGCTGTCGGCGGCAGTGGCGGCCGCCCGCCTCGGCTTCTCGACAAACGACCTGGGCACGCTCGACGAATTGCGCGTCATCGCGGCCGCGGTCATCGGCGGGACGGCGCTGTCGGGCGGGCTCGGCACGATCTACGGCGCCATACTCGGCGCGCTGATCATGCAGTCGCTGCAATCGGGCATGGCAATGGTCGGCGTCGATGCTCCCTTGCAGAACATCGTCGTCGGCGTCGTGCTGGTGGTGGCCGTGCTCGTCGACATCATCTATCGCAAGCGCACGGGAGACTGAGCCATGGCAACTCCCCTCGTGCAGATGCAAGACATCTGCATCTCCTTCGGCGGCGTCCACGCCGTCGACCATGTCAGCGTCGACCTGCATCCGGGGGAAGTGGTCGGGCTGCTCGGCCATAACGGTGCGGGCAAGTCGACCCTGATCAAGGTGCTGTCCGGTGCCTACCAGTGCGACAGCGGCGAGATCCTGATCGACGGCAGGAAGGCGACGATCAACAGCCCGCGCGATGCCCGCGACTACAATATCGAGACGATCTACCAGACGCTGGCGCTCGCCGACAATCTGGATGCCGCCTCCAACCTCTTTCTCGGGCGCGAGATCGTCTCGCCGCTCGGTTTCGTCGACGACGACGCGATGGAGGCTGAGACCCGCAAGATCCTCGCCCGGCTCAACCCGAACTTCCGCAAGTTCAAGGCGCCGGTAAAGGCGCTGTCGGGTGGGCAGCGGCAATCGGTGGCGATTGCCAGGGCCGTCTACTTCAACGCCCGCATCCTGATCATGGACGAACCGACGGCCGCCCTTGGCGTGCAGGAAACGCAGATGGTCTCCGAACTGATCAAGGAGCTGAAGGCGCAGGGGCTCGGCATCTTTCTCATTTCCCACGACATCCACGACGTCTTCGATCTCGCCGACCGTGTCGCGGTGATGAAGAACGGGCAGCTCGTCGGCACGGCGCGCACCACGGACGTGACCAAGGACGAAGTGCTCGGCATGATCATCCTCGGCAAGTGCCCGGACGGCGCAACGCCGGGACCGGGCGCCTTCTCGGAAGAGGCCGCTGCATGATGCGGCGCGGCAAATCGCGCGTCCTGAAGGGTTTTTTCGCTCCGGGCCTTCTCATGGGGAGCAAGGTTTCGTAGGCTTTGGGCCATGAACGCTCCACCGCCTGTCTCCGATGACCTGGCGTTGTTCCTCGATTTCGACGGGACGCTCGTCGAGATCGCGCGGACGCCGGACGCGGTCGAGGCGGAGGCGCGGGTGATCGCCTGCCTCGAGCGCCTGGTCGACCATCTGGACGGCGCCGTTGCCATCGTCAGCGGCCGGCCCATCCACGAGATCGACACGCATCTGGCGCCGCTGTCCCTGCCTTGCGCCGGACTGCACGGGCTGGAGACGCGCCTGCATCCCGATGCCGGGATCGAACGGGCGCCGGTGGGACCCGAACTTGAGACGCTGAAGGCGGCGCTCTCGGGAAGCGGGCTGCTCGGGCGTGGCGTCTCCATCGAGGACAAGGGCGCGGCCATCGCCGTCCACTACCGCATCGCGCCGGATTGCGAAGAGGCCGTTTTCGAGGTGATGCAGGGGGCCATTGTCGACCTGCCCGACCTGCATCTGGTGCGCGGCAAGATGGTGGTCGAGGCCAAGCCCGCCTATCGCGACAAGGGCTGGGCCGTTGCAAGTTTCATGGATATCGATCCGTTCCGCGGCCGCACCCCGGTCTTTGTCGGGGATGACGTGACCGACGAGGACGGGATCCGGGTGGCCGAGGCGATCGGCGGCTTCGGCATCAAGGTGGGTCGCGGCGACAGCCTTGCGCGGTTCCGCCTGCCCGACGTGGAGAGTGTCACCGACTGGCTGGCGCTCGACCTTCCCGCCCACGCAACAGCAAGGAAACCGCAGACATGACACCATCGGAGCCGTCGTCACTCGACCTGGCGATCGTCGGGAACTGCTCGGTGGCGGCGCTGATCGACAAGATGGCCCGCGTCGTGTGGATGTGCCTGCCGCGCTTCGACGGAGACCCGGTCTTCCATGCGCTGCTGGGCACGCGCGGCGCGGCCGGCGACGGGGCCTTCTCGATCGACCTGGAAAATGCCTGCCGCAGCGAGCAGGCCTATATCGAGAACACGGCCGTGGTCGTCACGCGGCTCTACGACGAGGCGGGAAACGCCGTCGAGATCACGGATTTCGCCCCGCGCTTCCAGACCAAGGGGCGGATGTTCCGGCCGACGGGGCTGGTGCGGCGGGTGCGGCCGATCGCCGGCCATCCGCGCATCCGCGTGCGCTGCCGGCCACGGTTCGATCATGGCACGCGGGTGCCGGAGGTCAGCTACGGATCGAACCACATGCGTTTCGTCGGCAATGGCCAGACGGTGCGGCTGACGACGAATGCCTCGATCACCTATGTGCGCGACGAGACACCGTTCCTCCTGGACGGGCCGGTGTCGTTCTATTTCGGGCCGGACGAGAGCCTCACCCATCATCCGGAAACATTGTGCCGGGAGTTCGAGGAGGAGACCGTCCTGCACTGGCGGTTGTGGACGCGCCGGCTGGGACTGCCGCTCGACTATCAGGAAGCGGTGATCCGGGCGGCGGTGACGCTGAAGCTGTGCACCTACGAGGAAACGGGCGCGATCATCGCCGCGGCGACCACCTCGATCCCGGAGGCGGCGAACAGCGGCCGCAACTGGGACTATCGCTATTGCTGGCTGCGGGATGCGTTCTTTGTCGTGCGGGCGCTCAACTCGCTCTCCGAGATGGAGACGATGGAGAACTACCTCCGCTACATCAACAACATCGCCTCGATGACCGGGGCCGATCACGTACAGCCTCTCTATGGCATCGCGCTGGAGGAAAAGCTTGTCGAGACGACCGTGGACCTGCCCGGTTATCGCGGCATGGGGCCGGTCAGGATCGGCAACCAAGCCTATGAGCATTTCCAGCATGACGTCTATGGCAACATCGTGCTTGGCGCCTCGCAGGCGTTCTTCGACAAACGCCTGTTGCGGCAACCCGGGGTCGATGATTTCGAGCGGCTGGAGCGGATCGGCGAGCGGGCCTTTGCCATGCATGACCAGCCCGATGCCGGGCTTTGGGAATTGCGGACACGGGCCAGGGTCCACACCTCCTCGTCGCTGATGTGCTGGGCGGCCTGCGACCGGCTCGCCAAGATCGCCCGCCAGTTCGACCGCATCGAGCGGGCGGTGCTGTGGCAGGAGCGGGCCGACGCCATTCACGCGACGATCCTTGCCCGGGGCTGGAACGAGAAGGTCGGCGCCTTCGTCGAGAGCTTCGAGGGGCAGGATCTCGACGCCAGCCTGCTGCTGATCGCCGAGGTCGGCTTCCTGCCGCCGCAGGACCCGCGTTTCGTCGCCACGGTCGAGCGCATCGGCGAAACGCTGAGGCGCGGCAAGCATCTCTTTCGCTACCATGCCGCCGACGATTTCGGCGCGCCGGAAAACGCCTTCAACATCTGTACCTTCTGGTACATCGACGCGCTTGCCCGGATCGGCCGCAAGGACGAGGCCCGCGAGATCTACGAGACGATGCTCGCCTGCCGCAATCATGTCGGGCTGCTGTCGGAGGACACCAATCCGGCGACCGGGGAATTGTGGGGCAATTTCCCGCAGACCTACTCGATGGTCGGCATCATCAATGGCGCGATGCGGCTATCGGAGGGCTGGGAAAGCCTTGTCTGACGCCGACGACCCGCGCCGGTCGATACCGCTTGCCGGCATGCCCGGCTTTCCGCCGGCCCGGCCGCGCAATCCATCTGGAGGAGCTTGATGTCCCGTCTTGTCGTCGTTTCCAACCGCGTCGGTCCGCTCAAGGATACCGGGCGCGCCGGCGGCCTCGCCGTCGCGCTCGTCGATGCGCTGACGGAGACGGGCGGGCTGTGGTTCGGCTGGAGCGGCGAGGTGTCCGAGGAGGGGTCCTTCGGCAATCTCAAGCAGGCCGGAACCCGCAAGGTCGGCATGGCCACCGTCGACATGACCCAGGCCGACTATGACGAGTTCTACGCGGGGTATTCCAACAAGACGCTGTGGCCGGTGCTGCACTACCGGCTTGACCTTGCCGTGTTCGACCGCCGGCTGGAGGACGGCTACCGGCGGGTGAACGAGCGGTTCGCGACGCGACTGCGCCCGCTGCTCGCGCCGGACGACATCGTCTGGGTGCACGATTACCACTTCCTGCCCTTCGCGGCCGAGCTGCGCGGCATGGGGGTCGAGAACCCGCTTGGCTTCTTCCTGCATATCCCGTTCCCGGCGCCGGAAGTGCTGGCCGGGCTGCCGAACGCGGCGACCCTGGTGCGCCGCATGCTCGCCTATGACGTCATCGGCTTCCAGTCGCGGCGCGACGCCGCCAATTTCCGCCGCTTCGTCGTCGAGGAACTCGACGGAGCGGAGACAGGGGACGGGGAACTGGCCGTCGGCGGCCGGCGGGTGGTCGCGCGGGCCTTCCCGATCGGGATCGACGCGGCAGGCTTTGCCCGGCAGGCGACGACACCGGAGGCGCGCCGCCATACGGGCCGCGCCGAGAAACTCCTTGCGGGGCGCCAACAGATCATCGGCGTCGACCGGATCGACTATTCCAAGGGGCTGCCGGAACGCTTCCGCGCCTTCGGGCGGCTCCTGGACGACTATCCGGAAAACCGGGAGCGGGTGAGCCTGATGCAGGTGGCGCCACCCTCGCGCGCGGAACTCGACGCCTATGCCGAGATCCGCCGCGAGCTGGAGGAACTGACCGGCAACATCAACGGCCGGTTCGCCGATCTCGACTGGACGCCGATCCGCTACATGACACGCTCGTTCACGCGCCGGGCGCTTGCCGGGCTCTATCGGGCAAGCCGGGTGGCGCTGGTGACACCGCTTCGCGACGGCATGAACCTGGTTGCCAAGGAATATGTCGCCGCCCAGAGGGCGGAGGATCCCGGCGTCGTCGTCCTGTCGCGTTTCGCGGGGGCGGCGGAGGGCATGCCGGAGGCGCTGATCGTCAACCCGCATTCCGCCGAAGGCGTTGCGGCAAGCCTGCAGACGGCGCTGAACATGCCGCTCGACGAACGCCGGGACAGATGGCAGGCGATCTTCGACCGGATCTGCGAGAACGATGCCTCGGCCTGGGCGCATTCCTTCCTGGAGACGCTCAGGGAAGCAGGGCGCCGTCGAGCCTCGTGACAACCGGCCCGGCGGCCTTTGTCGCGGCGGCTTTCTCGACAAACAAAAAAGGGAGCGGCGATGGCCGCTCCCCTTTTTTCTGTGCCGTGGCGGGCGCCTGGCCTACTCGGCGGCGTCGGTCTTGATCACGCCGCGGCGGATCTGGTCTTCCTCGATGGATTCAAACAGCGCGCGGAAATTGCCCTCGCCGAACCCCTCGTCGCCCTTGCGCTGGATGAACTCGAAGAAGATCGGGCCGATCACGGTCTTCGAGAAGATCTGCAGGAGAATCTTGGTCATGCCGCCATCGACGACGCCTTCCCCGTCGATCAGGATGCCGTGCTTCTTCATCCGCTCGAGCGGTTCGTCATGCCCGTGCACGCGCTCGCGGGACATCTCGTAGTAGGTTTCCGGCGGGCCGGGCATGAACTTCAGCTCGTTTGCGGCGAGCCTGTCGGTGGCGCCGTAGATGTCGTCGGTGCCGACGGCAATGTGCTGGATGCCCTCGCCCTTGTACTTGCGCAGGTACTCGGCGATCTGGCTGGTGTCGTCCTTGGACTCGTTCAGCGGGATGCGGATCTTGCCGCAGGGCGAGGTGATTGCCCGGCTGACGAGGCCCGTGATACGGCCGTCAATGTCGAAGAAATGGATCTGCCGGAAGCCGAACAGGTCGCGGTAGAAGTCCCACCACTTGTCCATGTTGCCGCGATAGACATTGTGGGTCAGATGGTCGAGGTAATAGAAGCCGACGCCTTCGGGCTTCGGATTGCGTTCGCCCAGCCACTCGAATTCCGCGTCATAGGCCGAACCCTTCTCGCCGTAAGTGTCGATGAAATACAGCAGCGAGCCGCCGATTCCGACGATGGCCGGCACATCGAGGGTCTTGTCGCCGCCGTCATAGGGTGTCGCACCCATCTTCACGGCATGATCGAAGGCGTGTTTGGCATCGACCACGCGCCAGGCCATCGACGGCGCGCAGGGGCCGTGCTCGGCGACGAAGCGGGTGGCGTGCGAGCCGGGTTCGGCGTTCAGCACGTAGGTTATGTCGCCCTGGCGGTAGAGCGTGACGGCCTTCGTCCTGTGGCGGGCGACCGGCACGTAGCCCATGCGACGGAACAGGGCGTCGAGCTTTTCCGGTTCGGGGTGGGCGAACTCGACGAACTCGAACCCGTCCGTGCCGGCGGGATTGGCCTCGTCGATGCTGGCGGGCGGTGCGTCGTGCGGAAACGGTCCCATTCAGTCCTCCTCAGGCGAATATCGGCAGGCCGCATCCGGCCCTTCGGCGCACAGTATGCGTCCGTCTTCGCGCAAGGTGCGTGCAAAATGGATGAAGTTTCGCTATCCAATGCATGATTCATGCGGAAAATTGGTGAAAGTTGCACAAAATGACGGAGTTCGATCCTTTCGACCTGAAACTCCTGGCCTGCCTGCAGGACGATGCGTCGATCACCAACCAGCAGCTGGGCGAGCGGATCGGCCTGTCCGCCTCGCAGGTGTCGCGGCGGCGGCAGCGGCTGGAGGAGGTCGGCATCGTTCGCCGCTACCGGGCCGATATCGACCCCGCGGCGGTCGGTTTCACGGTGGTTGCCTTTGTCGGCGTCGCGCTCAACGCCCATAGCCGCCAGAATGCCCGCCGCTTCCGCGACCTGGTGCGGGCGTTGCCGGAGGTGCAGGAGGCGCATGTCCTGACCGGGGACATGGACTACATGCTGAAGGTGGCTGTGACCGATCTGGCCGCCCTGTCGCGCTTCATCAATGACGAACTCCTGCCGCACGACGCGGTGCGCAATGTGCGTTCCTCGATCGCCATGGAAACGCTGAAGGACGACAACAGGCTTCCCTTCGCCGAGGCCGTGCGCTGAGACGCTTGCACTTTTCGGCGGCACTTCCCACTTCCTTCCTCGTGTCAGGCGCTTCCTGACGAATTGCCACGGGAACGGAGAGACGTGACGATGTTCGACGCGCGCAAGCTGCTTGAAGAGTTCATGGGGCCGGGGTCCGGCCCGGGCGGGTCCGGCGGGTCCGGCGACATGATGGCGCGCGGAAAGGATTACCTGCGCTCGAATTCCGGCGGCCTTGCCGGCGGCGCCCTGGCCGGCGGCCTTGCCGGGCTGCTGCTCGGCACCAAGGGCGGCCGCAAGCTTGGCAAGACGGCGTTGACCTATGGCGGGATGGCGGTGGTCGCCGGTCTCGCCTACAAGGCCTATCAGGATTATCAGGGGTCGCGCGGCCAGGCGGAGCCCCGGCAGGCTCCGGCAGCTGAACCCGTCCTGCCGCCACCGTCGGATTCTCCCTTTGCACCGGAACGCCAGCCGGGCGGCGAAAATGCCTTCGCGCTGACATTGCTGACCGCGATGATCTCGGCCGCGAAGGCCGACGGCCATATCGACGCCGACGAGCAGGCGAGGATCTTCGACCGTCTCGACCAGCTGTCCCTCGACAGCGAAGCGAAAGCCTTCGTCATGGACGAGTTGCGCGCGCCGCTCGACATCGACCGGGTCGTTGCCGGCGCAAAGAGCCCGGAAGCTGCGCTCGAAGTCTATGCCGCCTCGCGGCTTGCGGTCGATCCCGACCACCCGGCCGAGCGCGCCTATCTGCAGATGCTGGCCGCGCGCCTCGGGCTGGAGCCCGGGCTTGTGGAGGAAGTCGACCGGGCCGTTCTGGAGGCCGGTGCCTGAGGGCGGCTGCCGCGGCTTGCCTTTGACACCGCCAGCAGGCATCGTTCCGCTCCGGATTGGCCTGGAGCGGAGGGGATATGCAGGACCTGGGCGAGTGGGACTACGTGATCGTGGGTGCGGGCTCTGCCGGCTGTGTGCTGGCGAACCGGCTTTCCGCCGATCCGCAGGTCAAGGTCCTGTTGCTGGAGGCGGGTGGCAAGGACGACTACATCTGGATCCACATCCCGGTCGGTTACCTCTACTGCATGGGCAACCCGCGCACCGACTGGGGTTTCCGGACGGCACCGGAAGCGGGCCTCAACGGCCGGGCGCTCGCCTATCCGCGCGGCCGGGTGCTCGGCGGATGTTCGTCCATCAACGGCATGATCTACATGCGCGGCCAGGCGCGCGACTATGACGGCTGGCGGCAGGCGGGCCTTCCCGGCTGGGGCTGGGACGACGTGCTGCCGCTGTTCCGCCGGGCCGAGGATCATTATGCGCTTTCCGACGAGATGCACGGGCAGGGCGGCGAATGCCGGGTCGAGGAGCAGCGGCTGTCCTGGGACATTCTCGATGCGGTGCGCGATGCCTGCGAGGAAGTCGGCATTCCCAAGGTGGACGATTTCAACCGCGGCGACAATTTCGGCTCGTCTTATTTTCAGGTCACCCAGCGCGGCGGTGTCCGCTGGACGGCCGCCAAGGGATACCTGAAACCGGTCATGAGCCGGCAAAACCTCAAGGTTGTGACCCGGGCCCAGGTCTCCCGCCTGGTCGTCGAGGAGGGACGGGCAAGCGGTCTCGAGCTGACGGTTGACGGAGCGCCTGCACGGGTGCGCGTCGCCGGCGAGGTGGTGCTCTCCGCCGGGGCGATCGGCTCCCCGCATCTGCTTGAGCTGTCCGGCATCGGCGACCCGCAGATGCTCGCCCGCCACGGCATCGACACGCTTGTCGAAAGCCCGCAAGTGGGCCGGAACCTGCAGGATCACCTGCAGATCCGCACGGTGTTCAAGGTCAGCGGCGCGGTGACGCTGAACCAGCTTGCCGCCAATCTCTGGGGCAAGGCGAAGATCGCGGCCCGTTACGCCTTGTCGCGCTCGGGCCCGATGTCGATGGCGCCCTCGCAGCTTGGCGTCTTCGCACGCTCCGATCCCGCCTTCGAGACGGCCAATATCGAGTATCACGTGCAGCCGCTGTCGCTCGACAAGTTCGGCGATCCGCTGCATTCCTTCCCGGCGATTACGCTCAGCGTCTGCAACCTCAGGCCCGAAAGCCGGGGGTCGGTGCACCTTGCCTCGCGCGATCCGATGGCGCATCCCGAGATCCGGCCGAACTACCTGTCGGCGGAAGCGGACCGCAAGGTTGCCGCGGACAGCATCCGGCTGACCCGCCGGATCATGGCCGCCGACACGATGAGCCGCCATGCGCCGGTGGAACACCTTCCCGGCCCGCTGGTGCGCAGCGACGAGGACCTGGCCCGGGCGGCGGGCGACATCGGCACGACCATCTTCCATCCGGCGGGGACCTGCCGGATGGGGGCGGACGACCAGGCCGTTGTCGATGCCCGGCTGAGGCTGCGCGGTCTGGCGGGCTTGCGCGTCGCCGATGCCTCGGTGATGCCGACGATCACTTCGGGCAACACCGCGGCGCCGACGATGATGATCGCCGAGAAGGCCGCCGAAATGATACGGGCCGACCGGCGAGCCTGACGTCGCCCTCGCGCATTTGTGCGCGAAAGCCGGTGCGGCTAGGATCGGCCGACGACGCGGGGGAAAACGCCTTCGCATCGATCGCCGTTGGATGGTGGCATGAGGACATATTTTCGCAAGGCGCAGCGCAACACCCTGCACGTGCTGGTGTTGTGCCTTGCCTTGCCCGTTACGGCCGGGATCGGGTGGGTCACCTGGGAACTGGCGACCCGTCTCTTCGCGGCCGAAGTCGCGACCCGGGCGCAGGCCCTGCTCTCCGTGCAGTCGGCGACACTGGAGCGGCAACTGGACAAGTTCCGCCTGCTGCCGCCGCTGCTGGCGCTGCGGCCCGACATTCGTGACATCATCCTTGACGGGGACCGCGCCGCCGGGGAACGCGTGGCGGCGATCGCGGCCGGCATGGCGGGCGCTCGAGAGGTTGCCTTCCTCGACACGCGCGGCGAAGTAGTGGCGTCCAGCCATCTTGCGCCGCGCCCCGAACCCGGCGGCAGGGAGGCGGTCGGACCGGTGCCGCTGACCGAGGCCCTGCAGGGCAGGCTCGGACGCGCCTATCGGCGCGGCACGGGCGGCGCGCCGGGCAGCTATGTCTTCGCCTCGGCGGTTCGGGCCGGGCCGGACGTGATCGGCGTGGTCCTCGTGCGGGTCAGCCTGGCGGAGGTGGAGCAGGCCTGGGCGCTCAGCCCGGCCCCGATCCTGGCGATCGACGAGGCCGGCGAGATCGTCGCCACCAATCGCCCGGCATGGCGCGGACACCGGGCGGCGGCGCGGCTGGAGCGCCAGGGCCGCGCGCGGGTGCCGCAGACCGGCGACGGAGCGGCGGCGGCGGCCACCGACGCGACCTATGTCACCTTCAAGGACGCGCCCGGCAAGGGGCCCTATCTGATGATGGCCCGCACATTGCCGGTCCTCGACTGGCGCATCGCAGCCTTTGCCGATACCGCCGATGCGCGCTCGCAGGGTAACAAGGTCGCGGCGATCGCGGTTCTGGTCTGCCTGCTTTTGAGCGGCGTGGCCTGGGTGGCGGCCGACCGCCGGGTCGCCGTCATGCGGCGCATGCGCGAGGACCGGCTTTCCGCACTCCGGCTGGAGCGCAAGGTGCGCACGCGCACACGCGATCTTTCGGAGGCGAACGCACGCCTGGCGCGCGAGGTTGCCGAGCGCGAGGCGGCGGAAGCGGAGCTGCGCCACATGCAGGCCGATCTGGTGCAGGCGGCGAAAATGGCGACGCTCGGCCAGATGTCGGCGGCGCTTTCGCACGAGTTCAACCAGCCGCTCGCCGCGATCCGTTCGAATGCCGACAATGCCAAGCTGTTCCTGGAGCGCGGCATGGGCGAGCGGGTCGAGGCCGGGCTCGACCGGATCATCGCGATGGTCGAGCGCATGGCGGAGATCTCCCGCGTGTTGAAAGGCTTCAGCCGGCGGGCGGGCACGGACCTGAAGGCGACGGCGCTGAAGCCGGTGATCGACGAGACGGTGATGCTCCTGTCGCCACGCGTCAAGCACGGCGGCGCGCGCCTGGAGGCGAGGCATCTCGACGGGGCGCTGCAGGTGATCGGCGGGCATGTGCGGCTGGAGCAGGTGGTGCTCAACCTTGCCGCCAACGCGCTCGATGCGGTGGAGGATCGCGGCGACGGCGTCGTCACCATCACGACACGCATGGAGGCGGGGCAGGCGGTGATCGAGGTGCGCGACAACGGGCCGGGCGTTGCCGACGAACTGCTCGGCAAGGTCTTCGATCCGTTCTTCACCACCAAGGATGTCGGCAAGGGGCTGGGCCTCGGGCTTTCGATCGCCTACAAGATCGTCCACGATTTTTCCGGAAGCCTGAGCGTCGGTGCGGCGGAGGGCGGCGGCGCGGTCTTCACGGTAAGGCTGCCGCTCGTCCAGGGCCTGAGCGACGCCGCGCAGTAGCGAGGCGGTCCCGCCGAGAGGGCATCCGGTCCGGCGACGCGCCCTTGGGGGGACGAGACTTTCATGGACAAGGCAAGGGTACTGCTGGTCGACGACGAGCCGGATCTGCGCGAGGCGCTGAGCGAGGGACTGGAGCTCGCCGGGCATTGCGTCTCGACTTTTTCCGGAGCCTCCGGCGTCGTCGGGCATCTGGGCCGCGATTTCTACGGCGTTCTGGTCACCGATATCCGGATGCCGCAGAGCGACGGGCTGGAACTGATGCGCAAGGCGCTGGAGATCGACGCCGCGCTGCCGGTGATCCTGATCACCGGCCACGGCGACGTGCCGCTCGCCGTCCAGGCGATGCGCGCGGGCGCCTATGATTTCATCGAGAAGCCGTTTCCGGTGAACCGCCTTTCGACGGTCATCGAGCGGGCGCTGGAAAAGCGCCGGCTGGTGCTGGAAAACCGGGCCTTGCGCGAGCAGCTTGCCGACCGTTCGGGAATGGAGGGCCGCCTCGTCGGCCGTTCGCCGCCGATGGAGCGGCTGCGCAGTCTGGTGGGGGCGCTTGCCGGTACGGATGCGGACGTGCTGATCATCGGCGAGACAGGCGCCGGCAAGGAGGTGGTGGCGCGGGCCCTGCACGAGGAAGGCCACAGGCGCAACGGGCCCTTCGTTGCGCTCAATTGCGGCGGGTTGCCGGCGGAGATCATCGAATCGGAGCTGTTCGGGCACGAGAAGGGCGCCTTCACCGGCGCCGCGCGCCAGCGGATCGGCAAGCTGGAGCATGCCCATGGCGGGACGGTGTTTCTCGACGAGATCGAGTCGATGCCGCTCGACCTGCAGGTCAAGCTGCTCCGGGTGATCGAGACGCGCAGCATCGAGCGGCTCGGGTCCAACGCCTCGATCCCGCTCGACGTCCGCTTCCTGGCGGCGACCAAGGAGGACCTGGAAGCGGCGGGAAACAGCGGCCGTTTCCGCAAGGACCTGTTCTACAGGCTCAATGTCGTCACGCTGGAAATCCCGCCGCTCAGGGCCCGCAAGGAAGACATCCCGTTGCTGTTCCACCATCTGACGCGCGAGGCACGGGCCCGCTACCGGCGGGAAATTCCCGACGCGAGCACCACCTATATCGCGACGCTGATGGCGCGCGACTGGCCGGGAAACGTGCGCGAGTTGCGCAATGTGGCCGACCGGTTCGTGCTCGGGCTGGAAGCGCTCGACCCGCTGGAGGCGGAAGTCGGGCGGAGCCTGTCGGAGCGTGTGGCGGCCTATGAGAAGGCGGTGATCGCCGAAGAGCTCGCCCGCAACGAGGGCAGCCTGAAGGCGACCTACGAGGGGCTCGGCCTGTCCCGCAAGGCGCTCTACGAGAAAATCCGCCGGCACGGGCTGGAGCGCGACGGGGCGTCCGTCGAGGACGGGGGCGCGGCCGACATATAGCCGCCATCGGCGCGGCCTATGTGTCGTCCTCCACCCATTGCCGTGCATTGATGGGTCGGAATCTACCCATTCGACATGGATGACCGGATCGGCGATACTGGCGGATGCCTTGAAACGCGCCGCTTTGCCCATGTTCGGAGCACGTGGCACGACTGTTGCTATCATTTTGACGCGACTGGTCCGGCGCCTTGCCGGACCCCATTGCCGCGCGCGTTGCGCCCGGCCAATCATGTCTGGGAGGACATCCATGAAGAAGTTCGCAACGGCCGCAGTCGCGGCCGCATGTTTCGCATTCTCCGCTCCGGCGCTTGCCGACTGCGACGATGGCGAGATGGTCATCAAGTTCAGCCACGTGGTGGCTGCGACCGGTCATCCCAAGGGCGATGCCGCGACGCTGCTCGCCAATCGCGTCAACGAGGAGATGAACGGCAAGGCCTGCATGCAGGTGTTCCCGAACTCCCAGCTTTTCGATGACGACAAGGTCATGGAAGCGCTGCTGCTCGGCGACGTTCAGCTGGCTGCCCCGTCGCTGTCGAAGTTCGAGGCCTACACGCTCAAGTACCGCCTCTTCGACCTGCCGTTCCTGTTCAACGACCTGTCGTCGATCGACCGCTTCGCCGTCTCCGACGCCGGCAAGGGCCTGCTCAACTCGATGACCGATGTCGGGTTCGTCGGCCTTGGCTACTGGAGCTCGGGCATGAAGCAGTTCTCGGCCAACAAGCCGCTGCTGGTGCCGAGCGACGCCGCCGGGCTGAAGTTCCGCATCCAGACCTCCGATGTTGCCGAGGCGATGATCTCGGCCATGGGTGCCAATGCCCAGAAGCTCGCCTTCAAGGAAGTCTACGGCGCGCTGCAGACGGGTGTGGTCGACGGTCAGGAGAACTCCTGGTCGAACATCTACACGCAGAAGTTCTTCGAGGTGCAGGACGGCATCACCGAGACCAACCACCAGCTTCTCGCCTATCTGCTGGTGACGTCCGACGAGTGGCTGAACGGTCTCGATGCCGACGTGCGCGAGCAGTTCCTGACCATCGTCAACGAGGTCACGATGGCGGCCAACGCCGAGGTCGCGAGCAAGGAAGCGGCCAACCGGCAGAAGATCCTCGACGCGGGCAGCGAGATCCGCGTTCTGACCGCCGAGCAGCGCAAGGCCTGGGGCGATGCCATGAAGCCGGTCTGGGACAAGTTCCGCGGCGACATCGGCGAGGACCTGATCGAGGCGGCGCAGGCTTCGAACAGCGCAAGCTGACCGAGGCAAGGGCTTTCCCGGAAGACACCGCCGCAGGCGGGCGTCCTCCGGGAGCCATGACGGGGTGACAGGATCGGGCGTGGCCGACGGCGCAGATCGCCGGGGCCATGCCCGATCCGGCCTTTGGAATGTTCCCGACAAAAGAGAAAAATTGGGGGGAAGCGATGCAACGCGTCGACAACTGGGTCACGCGCTTCGAGGAGAACGTGATCGCGTTCCTGCTCGCCGCGATGACCATCGTCTCCTTCACGCAGGTGGTGGCCCGCTACGGCTTCAATTCCGGCTGGACCGGAGCCCTTGAGTTCACTCGCATCCTGTTCGCCTGGCTGATCCTGTTCGGCATGAGCTACGGCGTGAAGATCGGCGCCCATCTTGGCGTCGATGCGGTCATCCGGCTGTTTCCGGCGCCGGTGTTCAGGGCGATCGCGGTCTTCGGGGCGCTGTGCGGCGTCGCCTATGCGGTGATCCTGCTTTATGCCGACTGGCTGCAGATCTTCGGCATCGAGACGCGCGGCGGGGCGATCGACTACTGGTCGCGCATGTTCAAGATCGGCATCGGTCTCGACGACCTGCGCTATCCCGAGCTCATTCAGGAGATGTTCGGCACCAAGGAGCGTGTCCAGCGCTGGATCGCCTATCTGATCCTGCCCGTGGGCCTGGCGCTGTTTGCATTTCGCTGCATCCAGGCGGCCCTGCAGATCATTCGCGGAGAACGCGAGATGATGATCGCCGCCCATGAAGCGGAAGAGCTTGTCGCCGAAAACAAAGACGTCCTGAAAGACTAAGAGGCAGCCATGGAAGCCGGTGTTCTGTTCATCATGGTTCTCGGGCTGCTGTTTCTCGGCGTCCCGATTTCCATCTCGCTGGGCCTGTCCAGCATTCTCACGATCGCATTCTTCTCGCAGGACTCCATGTCCTCGGTGGCGCTGCAGCTGTTCACGGCCTCGCAGAACTACACATTGCTTGCGATCCCGTTCTTCATCCTCGCCTCGACCTTCATGTCGACGGGCGGCGTCGCGCGGCGCATCATCCGTTTCGCGATCGCCTGCGTCGGCCATCTGCGCGGCGGCATGGCCATTGCCGCGGTGTTTTCCTGCATGCTCTTTGCCGCGCTTTCCGGCTCCTCGCCGGCAACCGTGGTCGCGATCGGCACGATCGCCATCGCCGGCATGCGGCAGGTGGGCTACACCAAGGAATTCGCGGCCGGCGTGATCGCCAATGCGGGCACGCTCGGCATCCTCATCCCGCCGTCGATCGTCATGGTCGTCTATGCGGCAGCGACGGATGTCTCGGTCGGTCGCATGTTCCTGGCCGGCGTCATTCCCGGCCTGGTCGCCGGCCTGATGCTGATGATCGCGATCTATGTGAACGCCCGCATCAAGAACATGCCGAAGCAGCCCTTCGCCGGTCTGGGCGAGATGGGCTCTGCGGCGGGCGAAGCGGCGTTCGGCCTGTTGCTCATCATCATCATCCTGGGCGGCATTTATGGCGGCATCTTCACGCCGACGGAGGCCGCATCCGTTGCCGCCGTCTATGCCTACCTGATCGCGATCTTCATCTATCGCGACATGGGGCCGCTGAAGGGCGTGCCGATGCGCAGGGACGGGGAGAGCGTTGCGACCGCCGTCGGCCGGAACCTGTGGCTGACGGTGGTGTATTTCTTCCCCGCCTGTGTCCATGCGGATACCCGCAAGGCGCTCGTCGATGCGGCGAAGACGACGATCATGCTGATGTTCATCATCGTCAACGCGCTGCTCTTCGCCCATACGCTGACGGCGGAACGCATTCCGCAGGCGATCACCGACTGGATGATCGGCGCGGGCTTCACCTGGTTCACCTTCCTGATCGCGGTCAACGTCCTGCTCCTGATCGGCGGCCAGTTCATGGAGCCCTCGGGCCTGCTCTTGATCGTCGCTCCGGTGGTGTTCCCGATCGGCATGGCGCTGGGCGTCGACCCGATCCATCTCGGCATCATCATGGTGGTGAACATGGAGATCGGCATGATCACGCCGCCGATCGGCCTCAACCTGTTCGTCACATCGGGAATAACAGGGATGAGCCTGATCCAGGTCGTCAAGGCGGCAGCGCCCTTCGTCGTGATCCTGTTCATCTTCCTGATCCTGGTGACCTATGTGCCGGCACTGTCGACCTGGCTGCCCTACTGGCTGATGGGTCCGGAGATCGTCACGCGGACAGGCTGACGTTCAGCCCGCACATCTTGCGGGCTCCCGCAAAGAAAGACCCCGGCGATGCGAGGCATTGCCGGGGTCTTTTCATGTCGGACATTGTTCCGGGGTCACCTTGCGGACATGCCGCGGGACCGGTCGGCATCAGACGATGCTGCCGAGCTTCATGGCGACGCTCATGTCGCCGGCGACCTTGATCTTGCCGGACATGAACGCCATCGTCGGGTTCAACTCGCCGGCGAGGAGATCGGCGAGGTTCTCCTGCGAGATGGTGATGGTGCAGTCGGCGTCCTTGTCCTCGTTGGTGACGTCCGATCCCTGGACAAAGATCACGCCGGCATCGCCGCAGTCGAATTTCACGCTGTCGGAGATGCCGCCGCCGGCCACCTTGCCGCGCACCGCCTCGGTCAGTTCGTTCAGGCTCATGTCATGTCTCCCTGTCGCCGGATCCGTCCGGCAGGCCGGCCCCCAGAAAGCATGACGCTTACGTAACCGTCAAGATCGACCTTGCGGGAAATCCACCGGGTCAGGGCGTGGGCTCATGCCGGTTCTCGCCAGAATCATGAGTTCACGCCCTAGTGGTTGTCGCGCGGCGTGCCCTTCGTGCGGGAGACGTCGCGATAGGCGACCGCCGGCTTCAGCACCATGCCCTTGTCGAACTGGTCGACGAGGGCCCGCTGGATTTCCTGCCAGGGGGTCTGGTGGGCGGGATAGGGGAAGCCGCCGCTCGCCTCGAGCGCGGCCCGCCGTCCGGCAAGTTCCGCGTCGCTGATCAGGATGTTCGCGGTGCAGGCTTTCAGGTCGATGCGCACCCGGTCGCCCGTCTTGAGCAAGGCAAGCCCGCCGCCGGCGGCAGCTTCCGGGGCCGCGTTGAGGATCGAGGCGGAACCGGACGTGCCGGACTGGCGCCCGTCGCCGATGCAGGGCATGGCGTGAATGCCGCGCTTGATGAGGGCTGCCGGCGGCTGCATGTTGACGACTTCGGCACCGCCCGGATAGCCGATCGGGCCGGTGCCGCGAATGAACAGCAGGCAGTGCTCGTCGATCTCGAGCGCCGGATCGTCAATGCGGTGATGATAGTCCTCAGGCCCCTCGAAGACGATGGCGCGGCCCTCGAAGGCCTCGGGATCGTTCGGGTTGGACAGGTAGCGGTCGCGGAATTCCTTCGAGATGACGCTGGTCTTCATGATCGCGCTGTCGAAGAGATTGCCCTTCAGGTTGAGGAAGCCGGCCTTGTCGACCATCGGCTCGCTAACCGGCCGGATGACGCGGGTGTCGAGATTTTCCGCTGTGCTGCAATTGTCGCCGATGCTGCGGCCGTTGACCGTCAGGGCCTGCGGATGGGGCAGCATGTCCGCCTTCATCAGCTCCGCGACAACGGCCGGTACGCCGCCGGCATGATGATAGTCCTCGCCCAGATATTCGCCCGCCGGCTGCATGTTGACGATCAGCGGGACGTGATGGCCGATGCGCTGCCAGTCGTCATTGTCGAGCGGCACGCCGAGATGGCTGGCGACGGCATTGAGATGAACCGGGGCATTGGTCGAGCCGCCGATGGCGGAGTTCACGACGATGGCATTCTCGAAGGCCTCGCGGGTCATGATGTCGGACGGGCGCAGGTCCTCCCAGACCATGTCGACGATCCTGAGGCCGGTCTGGTAGGACATCTGCGCGCGTTCGCGATATGTGGCGGGTATGGCGGCCGAGCCCGGCAGCTGCATGCCAAGCACCTCGGCCAGCGAGTTCATGGTCGTCGCGGTGCCCATCGTGTTGCAATAGCCGACCGACGGGGCGGAGGAGGCGACGAGATCCATGAAGCCGGCATAGTCGATCTCGCCGGCGGCCAGCATCTCGCGCGCCTTCCACACGATGGTGCCCGAGCCGGTGCGTTCGCCCCGGTGCCAGCCGTTCAGCATCGGGCCGACCGACAGGGCGATGGCGGGAATGTTGACGGTCGCCGCCGCCATCAGGCAGGCAGGCGTGGTCTTGTCGCAACCGATGGTGAGAACGACGCCGTCGATGGGATAGCCGTAGAGAAGTTCCACAAGGCCGAGATAGGCAAGGTTGCGGTCGAGCGAGGCGGTCGGCCGCTTGCCGGTCTCCTGGATCGGATGGACGGGGAATTCGAAACAGATGCCGCCGGCTTCCCGGATGCCCTCGCGCACGCGTTTCGCCAGCTCGATGTGATGGCGGTTGCAAGGGGAGAGATCCGAGCCGGTCTGGGCGATGCCGATGATCGGCTTGCCCGACTGCAGTTCCTCGCGGGTCAGGCCGTAGTTCAGGTAGCGCTCGATGTAGAGCGCCGTCATCCCGGGATCGTCGGGATTGTCGAACCAGGCGCGGGAACGAAGGGCTTTCGGGTCTCTGGCGGTCATTCCTGTCTCCGGGCTCGTGGCTGGGTCCTTTATTTGTAATACAAGATCCGGCCCGTCAATGACCGTTTTCCTTTGGCCCGATTGCCCTTCGCTTCCGTATCGCCTGTCAGCTCGCCCTGGCCTTCCAGCGTCGCAGAAGCGCGGCATTGGTGACGACCGACACCGAGGACAGCGCCATGGCGGCGCCGGCAAAGGCGGGGGTCAGGAGGCCGAACGCGGCGAGCGGAATGCCGACCACGTTGTAGACGAAGGCCCAGAAGAGGTTCTGCCGGATCTTCCGCGCCGTTGCCCTGGAGATGCCGATCGCATCGGCGACAAGGTCGGGCCGGGACCGCATCAGGGTGATGCCGGCGGTCTCCATCGCCACTTCCGCGCCGGAGCCCATCGCGATGCCGATGCTGGCCCCCGCAAGGGCCGGCGCGTCGTTGACGCCGTCGCCGACCATGGCGACGACACGGCCCTGCGAGATGAGCTCGGCAACCGTTTCCGACTTGCCTTCCGGGGGAACCCCGGCAATGACGCGGGCGATGCCGACCCGGTCGGCCACGGTGCGGGCGACCGCTTCCGTGTCACCGGTGAGCATGACGCTTTCGATGCCGAGCTCGCGCAGCCGGGCCACGGCTTCCGGTGTCTCCTCGCGTACCATGTCGGCCATGGCGATGACGCCGACGGCGCGCCCGGCGACGACGATGCTGGCGCAGGTCTTGCCGTCGGCCTCGAATTCACGTGCGATCTGACGGGTCAGGAACGTGTCTATGCCATGGGCCTCGAGCAGGCGCTGGTTGCCGATCAGGACGGTTTCCCCGGCGATTTCCGCGATGATGCCCTGTCCGGGAACGGCGCGGAAGGACGAAGGCTGGGAGACCTGCAGGCCGCGCTTGCGTGCCTCCCCGACGATGGCCGAGGCCAGCGGGTGCTCGCTGGGCTGCTGGGCGGTCGCGGCGATCCGCAGGATCCGGTCCGGATTGCTGTCGAAGGCGCGGATGTCGGTGACCCGGGGCGCGCCCAGCGTCAGCGTGCCGGTCTTGTCGAAGACCACCGTGTCCACCTTGTGGGCGACCTCCAGGGCCTCGATGTCGCGAATGAGAATGCCGGCACGGGCCGCCGCACCCGTTCCCGCGACGAGCGCCGTCGGGGTGGCCAGGCCAAGCGCACAGGGGCAGGCGATGACGAGGACGGCGACCGCCGCGCCGACGGTCGCATCGAGGCTGGCGCCGGTGAGCCACCAGCCGACAAAGGTGGCGATGGCGACGACGACAACGACCGGCACGAACACCGCCGAGACCTGATCGACGAGCTTCTGGACCGGCGCCTTTGACCCTTGCGCCGCCTCGACGAGGCGGATGATGGCGGCAAGCTTGCTGTCGCCGCCAAGCGCGGTGGCCTCGAGCGTGAGCGAGCCGGATCCGTTGACGGTGCCGCCGATCACCGGGCTGCCGGCGGTCTTGGCGACAGGCAGGCTTTCGCCGGTCAGCAGCGCCTCGTCGACCTCGCTTTCGCCGGCAAGCACGGTGCCGTCGACCGGAACACGCTCGCCCGGCTTCACCACGATATGGTCGCCGGGGAAGAGATGCTCGACGGGAACCGTTTCCAGCGTGTCGCCGGTCAGGCGGTGGGCCACCTGCGGCCGCAGGTCGCTGAGCGCGCGGACCGCCGCTGTCGTGGTGCGCTTGGCCCGCGCCTCCAGCAGCTTGCCGAACAGGATCAGCGTGAGGATCACGGCCGAAGCCTCGAAATAGAGATGGCCGGGGGCCTCGGGCCAGGCCAGCACGGTCAGCGCGAGGCTGTAGCCATAGGCTGCCGTCGTGCCCAGCACGACGAGCACGTCCATGTTGGCGCCGCCATTCGCCAGCGCCTTCCAGGCACCGATATAGAAGCGGCGGCCGACAAGGACCTGGACGATGCCGGCCAGAACCGCCTGGAGCCAGGCCGGCGGCATCAGCATCACGCCGAAGGGCGCGCCGACCATGCCGGCGACCATCGGTACGGACAGCAGGGCGGAGAGCACCAGCAGCATGAGTGTGCGGCGCTCCTGCGACCGGGCGCGTGCCTCGTTCTCGTCCTGCCGGCGCTTTTCCTGCTGCCAGCCGGTCGGCCGCTCGCTGGCGGTGTAACCGGTCGCCTCGATGGCGGCGACGATTTCGGCGGCCCCGAGACTGCCGTCGGTTTCCACCAGCGCGGTTTCAAGCGGCAGGTTCACCGAGGCGCGCAGGATGCCGGGCTTGCGCGCCAGCACCTTCTCGATGCGTGCCGAACACGCGGCGCAGGTCATGCCTCCGACATCGAGATGGAAGACGGCGCCGTCGCGCGGGGGCTCGGTGGCCTGGCCAGGAGCGCCTGCGGGGGCGCCGGCCTGGAGCGTTGCCTGTGACATTTGACGGATCTCCGGTGCGGGGGTCCGGCCGCTGCCGGACATGCCCTGATCAACTCCAGAGCAGGAGATAGGCCTTCCAGTCAATGGAAGGTCAAGGCCGGAAATACCTGGTCCCGAGGTGAAGGGCGACCAGAGGGCTGATCCGCTCGCCGTCCGACGGCGGCGGCAGGTCACGCGCGTTGGAAAACCCTTCGGAAAGGGGGGCGATCCAGAGCAGCCCCTCGGGGCCAGGCATCGGCTAGGCATCGGCCCGGTTATCCCGGGGTTCTTCGGAAACCGGAGGGTCGCATGATCCGGGCTTCGCGCGCCGCATGCGGGAGCTGCGAAGGATGCCGGTACGAGGGCGATCTTGCGAGATGGAACAAAATGGCAACGTGAATTCCCGGTTGGGCCCCTTAAATAGAGGAGGAACCCGGTGCCTTGACCCCGTTTGATGCCATCCCAGGAGCGCAGCCATAATGTCCCTTCTCCAACGGAGCGCCTGTCTCGAACGCCAGGCGAAGACGCTTCTGGACAATGGATTTCACGAGCTATGTGGTTTTGCAGAAGAGGATTTCCTGTCGAGAGTGCAACGGCTGGCTTCATCGCCCGGCTCTGCCGGGGAGATCCCGGTCTCGGGCAATGTCCCGCTATGCATCGCCTTTCGTCCCGGCCTTGTGAACCTTTCGGGTGCGATGGCGCGGATCGAAGCAAAATCCGCGACAGGCGTCGTGGAAATGACGCCCCTGTCGCCCGATGCTTTTCAGGCGATTGACGGAATTCAGCTTCCTGGAGGTGAACTTTATCTCCTGCTCGACATCGACACCGGCCGCGATCTCCTGAACGTCAGTCCGGAGGAGGCGCTGGCGATCATCAGACGACGGGGCAGAACGCCCCTGACCATGGAGGAGGGGGTCGCGCTCGCGATCCAACATCCGGAGCTGTTGACGGACAAGAAAAACTTCAACTGCATTCAAATGCCCGGCTCGCGGAAAGCGGGCGATCAGCGCGTACCGTCCATCTGGTTCAGCAAAGGCCGTCCGCGCCTGGGCTGGTGCTGGGACAGGAACGTCCACACCTGGCTGGGTTCAGCTTCCGCGGCCTTGCGCGTAGGCGGACAGCTGTAGAGCGCCCTGCTCGCCGCACTTGTGCCCCGGCCTGCCGGTTTGCCTTGCCGGTCTGCCGGTTCTCTGCCCGGGTCCTTCCGGCGGGCCTTTCCGGCGGTGGGCGCTCAGGGCGCCGTGCGGCCTTCCTCGACCGCGTGGCAGGCAACGCCCATTCCGCCGTCGTTGCGGAAGACGGGCAACTCGCTTGCGCAGCGCGCGTTGGCGAGCGGGCAACGGGGATGGAAGGCGCATCCGGTCGGCGGGCTGATCGGGTTGGGGATCTCTCCCTCCACCGCGCGGCGGGGCTGTCCGGTCATCTCCAGGTCGGGGATCGCGGCGAGCAGCATGCGGGTATAGGGATGGCGCGGATTGCGGAAGAGGTCGCGGCTTTCCGCGACCTCGACCAGCCGGCCGAGATACATGACGCCGATGCGCCGGGCCATGTGGCGAACGACGGCGAGGTCGTGGCTGATGAAGAGATAGGTAAGCTGGAACTCGTCCTGCAGGTCCTTCATCAGGTTGAGGATCTGCGCCTGGACCGAGACATCGAGCGCGGAGGTCGGTTCGTCGCAAACGAGGAATTCGGGCTTTGAGGCAAGCGCACGCGCGATGCAGATGCGCTGGCGCTGGCCGCCGGAGAACTCGTGCGGATACTTGGCGCCGTCGCGCGGATGCAGGCGGACGAGCTCGAGCAGTTCCCCGACACGGGCGGAAATCGCCTGTTCCGATTTCTCCAGGGCGAAAGCCCGGATCGGCTCGGCGATGATCCGGTCGACCCGCCATCGCGGGTTGAGGCTTGCGTAGGGATCCTGGAAGATCATCTGGATGCGCCGACGCAGGTCGCGCATTTCCACGCCCGACTGCTTGCGCGAGCGCATGTCGACGCCCTCGATGCGGATCTCGCCGGAACTGGCCTCCAGCAGTCCGACCACCATCTTGGCGACGGTGGACTTGCCGGAACCGGATTCGCCGACAAGGGCGAAGGTCTCGCCGCGGTCGATCGAGAAGGAGATCTCCTGCGCCGCCTTGAGGAAGGCCCTGGGCGAGCGTTCCAGCACCCGGTTCAGCCAGGGCTTGGAGACGTCGAAGGTTCGCGACAGGGCGGTGACCTCGACGACCGCGGACGCTTCGGTGGTGCTGGCGCTCGTCATCCGGCCGCCCTTTCGGTTTCAAGGAGTTTCCAGCACGCGGCCTGGCTTTCGCCGGCGGCGATCAACTGGGGGCGCTCGGCCCTGCACCGGTCCATGACCAGCGAGCAGCGCGGGTTGAAGGCACAGCCCGTGGGGATCGAATCGAGCCTTGGCATGGAGCCGGGGATCTGGGTGAGCCGCTCGTGATCGCCGGTGAGGGAGGGAATCGCCCCCATCAGGCCGATCGTGTAGGGGTGGCTTGGCGACTTGATGACGTCGCGAACGGGTCCGATCTCGGCGATCCGGCCGGAATACATCACGGCGACCCGGTCGGCGGTTTCGGCGATCACGCCCATGTCGTGGGTGATCAGCATGACGGCCGTGCCATGGTCGCGGCAGATGCGCTGCAGCAGGCGGATGATCTGCGCCTGGACGGAGACGTCGAGCGCCGTGGTCGGTTCGTCGGCGATGACGAGTTCCGGTTCGGCGCACAGCGCCAGCGCGATGACGACGCGCTGGCGCATGCCGCCGGAAAACTGGTGCGGATAGGCGGTCAGGCGCTGGCCGGCGGCCGGGATGCCAACCTCCTCGAGCAGCGCGACGGCCCGGTCGCGCGCCTCGCGCTCCGACACCGGCAGATGCGTGAGGATCGTCTCGATGATCTGGTCGCCGATGGTGAAGAGCGGATTGAGGCTCGTCAGCGGGTCCTGGAAGACCATGCCGATGCGCTTGCCGCGCAGCTTGCGCATGGCCGGCTGGGAGAGGTTGTCGATGCGTTCGCCCTTGAGGCGGATCTCGCCGCCGGCGATGCGCCCGGGAGGCTCCAGAAGGCCGATGACGGCCGTGCCGGTGATCGACTTGCCGGCGCCGGATTCGCCGACGACACCGAGCACCTCGCCTTCGCGCAGGTCGAAGGAAATGCCGTCGATGGCGGTGAGGATGCCGCGCCGCGTCGGGAACTCGACGCGCAGGTCCTTCACGGAGAGCAGGGGGGGCTGGGTCATTTTCCGCCGTTTCGCTTCGTGTTCATGTCAGCGCAGCTTCGGATTGAGCGCGTCGCGCAGCCAGTCGCCAAGCAGGTTCACGGCGAGCACCAGGACGGCAAGCGCGCATCCGGGGAACATCGCGATCCACCATTCGCCGGAGAACAGGAAATCGTTGCCGATCCGCACCAGCGTGCCGAGCGAGGGCTGCGTCGGGGGAATGCCGACACCGAGGAAGGAGAGCGTCGCCTCGGTGATGATGGCGAGGCCGAGATTGATCGTGGCGATGACCAGAACCGGCCCGATCACGTTGGGCAGCACATGCCGGACCATGATCAGGAAGGGAGGGATGCCGATCAGGCGGGCCGCCTGGACATATTCCTTGTTGCGCTCGACCAGGGTCGAGCCGCGCACGGTTCGGGCGAACTGCACCCAGAAGGACAGCGCGATGGAGAAGACAAGGATCCAGAAGGCGAAACGCTCGCGGTCGAGATTGCCGAACAGGGCGCGGGCGACGCCGTCGACAAGCAGCGCGATCAGGATCGCGGGGAAGGTGAGCTGGACCTCCGCGACGCGCATGATGATGGCGTCGACCCTGCCGCCGACATAGCCGGCGATCAGCCCGAGCAGCACGCCAACGACGGCGGCGAACAGAACCGACAGGAAACCGACCGCCAGGGAGATGCGGGCGCCGTAGAGAATGCCGGAAAAGATGTCCCGTCCCTGGTCGTCCGTGCCGAGCAGGAAACGCGGATCGTAATATTCCATGCCGATCGGCGGCACCCGGGCATCGAGGATCGAGATGCTGGCGAGGTCGAAGGGGTTGTGCGGGGCAAGCCAGGGTGCGAAGGCGGCGCCGACGAAGAAGACAAGCGTCACGATGGCCGAGACGATCGTGATCTTGGAGCGCAGGAAGGAGTGGAGGATGTCGCTGTCGAGGAAGCGCGCGAGCATGCCGCGCGGAACCGGGCCGGCCGGCACGGGTTCCTTGGCTTCCTCTCCGGTGGCGGGTGTCATGGGCGGCTCCTAGTGCGTCGCGCGCTCGGCGCGCAGGCGCGGGTCGACCTGGAAATAGAGCAGGTCGACGATCAGGTTGATGGTCACGAACAGGAAGGCGATCAGCATCAGGTAGGCGGCCATGATCGGGATATCGACATTCTGCACCGACTGCAGGAACAGAAGGCCCATGCCAGGCCACTGGAACACCGTTTCGGTGATGATCGCGAAGGCGATGATGGAGCCAAGTTGCAGGCCGGTGATGGTGATCACGGGAACGAGCGTGTTCTTCAATGCGTGGCGGAAGTTGACGCTGCGCTGGCGCAGGCCGCGGGCGCGGGCGAACTTGATGTAGTCCGTGCGGATCACCTCCAGCATTTCCGAACGCACCAGACGCATGATCAGGGTCATCTGGAACAGGCCGAGCGTGATGGCCGGCAGGATCAGCGCCTTGATGCCGCCCCATGTGAGCAGGCCGGTCGACCACCAGCCCAGCTGGACGACGTCGCCGCGGCCGAAACTGGGCAACCATTGCAAGGTGACCGAGAACAGGAAGATCAGAAGGATGCCGATGAAGAAGGTCGGCAGCGAGATGCCGATCAGGGAGATCGACAGGAACAGTTTCGACAGGATGCTGTCCCGGTGAAGCCCGGTATAGACGCCCATCGGTATGCCGACGAAGAGGGCGAAGATCGCCGAGACGATGGACAGTTCCAGCGTGGCGGGCAGGCGACGGCCGATCAGTTCGGCGACGGGCTGGCGGAACTGGTAGGAGGTGCCGAAGTCGAACTGCGCCGCATTGACAATGAAGCGTCCGAACTGGGTCAGCATCGGATCGTTCAGCCCGAGCCGCTCGCGCAGGGCCTCGCGCTGTTCCGGTGTCGTCTCGACGCCGACCATCTGGTTGACGGGGTCACCGACGAAGCGGAACAGGGTGAAGGAAATCAGTGCCACCACGAGCATGACCAGGATGGCCTGGACAAGGCGGCGTATGGTGAAGGCAAGCATGGTGCCCCTGCTTCGGCTGGACGTGTTCGGCCGGACCTGGCTGCGCGCGGATACCGGCATGAGAGCGCGCTGGCGCCCGTGATCGAGACAGCCGGCGAATGCCGACCGGCCTGTCCCCGACCGATCTCAAAAAGCGGCAGCCCGGTCACGGTGACCGGGCTGCCGAACACGCAGTGGCTACGTCAGTTCTTCACGACCCAGCGGAAGTGGAACTGGTTGTCGGCGCGCTGTGCCACCTCAACCTTGTCCGACACGCCCCAGGCGAGACCCTGCTGGTGAAGCGGGATATGCGAGACGTCGTCGTGAATGATCGTGAAGGCCTGGGCGATGAGCTCATCGCGCTTCACGGGGTCGTTCTCGACGAGGATCTGCGCGGACAGTTCGTCGACCTTCGGGTTGCAGTAGCCACCCAGGTTGAACGGGCCGCCCTTGCCCTTGTCGTCACGGCAGCCGGTGATGTTGTGGAGAACATTCCAGCTGTCGAACGAGCCCGGCGTCCAGCCGAGCAGGTAGAACGACGTGTCGTAGCCGTTCGAGGCCAGCACCTTGGCGAAATACTGTGCCTTGGGCTGGGCGTTCAGGTCGATCTTGATCCCGACGCGGGCCAGGAAGGAGGCAACCGCCTGGCAGATCGCCTCGTCGTTGACGTAGCGGTCGTTCGGGCAGTCCATGCCGACCGAGAACCCGTCGCCATAGCCGGCTTCCGCGAGCAGGGCCTTGGCCGCTTCCGGATCATAGGGATAGCGCTCGAACTCGTCGGAGCGCGAGTACTGGAACGGCGAGATCAGAAGCGCCGACGGCGTCGACAGGCCGCGCATCACCTTGTCGCTGATCGCGTTGATGTCGATGGCCTGGTAGAAGGCCTTGCGCACCCGCACGTCCTGGAACGGGTTCTTGCCCTTGACGCTGGAGTAGAGCAGCTCGTCGCGCTTCTGGTCGAAGCCGAGGAAGATCGTGCGCAGCTCCGGACCGGTCAGCGCCTTGGTGCCGGCATTGTCGTTGACGCGTTTGATGTCCTGCACCGGGATCGGATAGACCATGTCGAGCTCGCCCGACAGCAGCGCGGCGACGCGCGTGGCGTCGGAGCCGATCGGGGTGAACTCGACGCGATCGATGTTGCCCTTGGCCGTGTCCCACCAGTTCTCGTTCTTCTCGAACACGGTCTTCACGCCGGCTTCGTGGCTGACGATCTTGAACGAGCCCGTGCCGTTGGCGTTGAGCGCGGCGTGGTTCGGCGTGGTGTCGGATGCGGAGGTGACCTTCACGGCGTTGTTCGCCTCGGTCCACTCCTTGTCCATGATGTACCAGGTGTCCCACTCGTAGTGCAGGATCGGGTTCGGACCGGTCAGGACGAAGTCGACCGTGTGGTCGTCGACCTTCTCGACCTTGACGTCGGCGCCGATGCGGGTGGTCAGGTCGGAGCCTTCCGAGCGCACGCGCTCGGCGGAGAAGACCACGTCATCGGCGGTGAAGTCGTTGCCGTTGTGGAATTTCACACCCTTGCGCAGATGGAAGCGCCAGCGATTCGGCTCGACCACTTCCCAGCTCTCGGCGAGGGCGGGTTCGATGGTCAGGTCCGGCGCGCGGCGGGTCAGGCCTTCATAGACGTTGCCGTGCGAGCCGAGCGTGAAGGTCTCGTTGAGCGTGTAGGGATCGAGCTGGTTGAGCGTTCCCTGGAAGGCGTATCGGAGCGTTTCGGCCGATGCGGCCGTTCCCATCAGCGTCGCTGCGAGCGCCGCGGTGGCCACTGTCGTTTTGATGCGCATAGTCCCCTCATGACTTTTCGTTCTGGAAGGCCGGGTTTCGCGCCGGTTTCTCCGGCGTCGTTCCCTGTGCCTCTGGAGCTGTCATGGCGACAGCCCGGAACCTGCATCTAAGCAAGCCCGCGAGCCCTCGTCCAGCGTGCTTTGCCGACGGCTGCACAGGGGTGGAAAGTTGCGCAACGTAAGCTCGTGCGGGAACCGCACATCTCTGCCGGATACGGAGGACGGGCGGGTGCGGTGCCGATGTGGACTACCCCGGCGGGCAGTTAGCGCGAAAGGTCCGCGATCAGGCGCGAGACGAAGCGTTCGCCGGCGGCAAGCTGGGCGATCTCGATGAATTCGTCGGGCTGGTGGGCCTGATCGATCGAGCCCGGGCCGCAGACGACGGAGGAGATGCCGCGCTCCTGGAACTGGCCGGCTTCCGTGCCATAGACGACCATGTGCCGGCCGTTGTCGCCGGTCAGTCGTCGTGCCAGACCTTCGGCGAGGCCGTCGGCCTCCTCGGCAAGGGCGGGCGAATCCGCGATGCACTCGATGGTCACGCCCGTGTCGGGACGAACCTGCCGCATCGCCGGCTCTATCGTGTCACGGACGAATTCCCCGAGCCGTGCCTGCCACATCTGGCGGGTCTCGCCCGGCACGGTTCGCACATCGACGACGAACTTGCAGGACCGAGCCATGATGTTGGAGGCGGTGCCGCCCTCGATCACGCCGCAATGAAGGGTGGTGAAGGGCGGGTCCATGACGAGGCCGGGATCCGCGCGCTCCTGGTTCTCGCGGGTCCGGTCGTCGAGCCAGGTTATGATCCGCGCGGCATTGGCGATCGCCGAGACGCCGCGATCCCACTGGCTCGAATGGACGGAATGGCCGCGTACCGACACCTGCAGCAGGGCGGTGCCCTTGTGCGCGGTGATCACCTGCATGCTGCTCGGTTCTCCGATGACGGCCATCGCCGGGCGCGGGCCGCCGGACAACATGTCGTCGATCATCGGCGGGGCGCCCAGGCAGCCAAGCTCCTCGTCATAGGACAGGGCGAGATGAACGGGCCTGGCCAGTGGGGCCGTCGCCATGTCCGGCACGGCGGCCAGCATCAGCGCCGCGAACCCCTTCATGTCGCATGTGCCGCGTCCGTAGAGGCGACCGTCGGCCTCGCGCAGCGTGAAGGGGTCGCTCGACCACGTCTGCCCCTCGACCGGGACGACATCCGTATGCGCGGACAGGACGACGCCATTGTCGAGGGCGGGTCCGACGACCGCATGCAGGGCCGCCTTGGTGCCGGTCGCATCGGGCACGCGCGTCGAGGCGATGCCGTGTCCGGCGAGGTAGCTCTCGACAAACTCGATGAGGTCGAGATTGCTGCGCGTGGAAACCGTCGGAAAGGAAACGAGACGCGCCAGCATCTCCTGTGCGGAGTAACGTTCGGCCATGATCGTGGGGACCCGTGTCAGGCGGGGAGAGAAGGTGTCTTGCCCAGAGTATCGACCAGCCGGAGCGGCGGGTCGAGAGCGAAAACGCGCAAGGGTTCCTGCCGCCCGCGAATGGCGATCTCCGTTTCCTCGGCCGTGTCGCAAGCATAGCCGGCTGTCTGCATGACCGTCTGCGACACGACCAGTGCACGGCCGAACTCCTTCGAGGCGCCTTCCAGCCGGCTGGCGGTGTTGACCACGTCGCCGAGCGCGGTGATGCGGCCGCTGGCGCCGTTGCCGTTGACCGCCCCGATACGCCCGAGGATGACCTGGCCGGCATGCAGCCCCATGCCGATGCGCAAAGGCGCCTCGAGCTGCGAGGCAAGCTCCTCGTTGAGCTGGGCGATGCTTTCGGCAATGGCATTGGTGGCGGCCAGCGCGTTGCGGCAGCCCGCCTGAATGCCGTCGCTCATGCCGAAGATCGCCATCACCCCGTCGCCGATGAATTTGTCCACATATCCTCCACAGGCCTCGATGGCGCGTCCGGTCTCGCCGAGATAGCGGTTGAGGATGAACACGACGTCGTAGGACAGGCGGGTTTCGGCGAGGCCGGTGAAGTTTCTCAGGTCGACGAAGAGAATGGCCGCCGGCTGCTCCACGCCCCAGTGGTAGGCGTCGCCTGCGGCCCCGGCGACACGCGCGGCACCGCGCGCGGGAACGAGGGGCTGCACCCGCAGGTTCGCCTGCGGGCGGATCTGGCAGGCGAGGCGCACATTGGCGTCCGCACCGATGCGGGACAGGACCCTGGCTTCGGTGGCCGAGGCCTCGGGCAAGGTCTGTGCGCCATCGAGGATCCGGGTCCTGCAGGTCGAGCAGCGCGCCCGGCCGCCGCAGACATCGGCATGGGGGATGCCGTTCATCCGGCTGATCTCGAGGAGCGTGGGGCCGGGGGCGACGCGCAAGGTTCGGTCACCGGGATAGGCGATTTCGATGCTCCTGGCGAAGCGGCGCATGACGACGCGGGCGACAAGCACGACGGCAACGAGGGCAAGCAGCAGCAGGAACCCGCGCTGCAGGGCGATGATCAGCGGATCGGACCAGGCGGTCATCTCGCGGGTAAGGGGGAAGGGCGGGTTTTCGGTCAGGCGCAGGCGCTGGGCCGCGGCGGTCCAGCCCCAGGTGGCGAGCAGGGGCACGAGCAGCGCCACCGCGAACACAAGCAGGCGCCAGCGCGGGTAACCGGGCTTCACCCTGAGCCAGAAATGCAGGCCGATCATGCCGTGGCTCCAGACCAGCAGCATCAGGAGTGTCTGGTTGAAGACCAGGCCCGGCCACAGAATGGTGAGGACATTGCGGTAGCTGTCCTCGTAGCCGAAACGCGCGGCCAGGCCGCCCGTTCCCAGCGCATGCGGGATCAGCAGGAAGGGAATGCACAGGCCCAGAAGCAATTGCGCCCATTGCCATGCGGAAAGGCGCAAGGTGCGCCGGCGGGCGGTTTTCCACAGTGCCAGCGCGACATGGACGATCAGGGCTGCGAGCAGAAGCGCTTCGCCGGGCGGACTGCGCCAGACCGCCAGGAAAGCGATCCTCCCGTTCTCCATCGCCGCGAGCGACCAGATGCCGAGCGCATGATTGAGAAAGTGGGTGAAGGCGAATGTCAGCAACACAAGGCCGCTTGCAAGACGCAGGCGCTGGCGCAGCGTTGCACCGTCCATCCTGCCGGCTCCTCCTGTATGCCCGGTCATCGCTCCCGTCTCCTTGCGTCTTCCGGCCGGCGGGACCGGTCCCGGTCTTGACGCCCAAGGCCCGGATGCCCATCTTCGCCAGCCGGGCCGTCAGGCCGACCCCGCAACCCGGAGGCTCCCGAGATGACCGCCACCCTTTACGGTATAGCCAATTGCGACACGGTGAAGAAGGCCCGGCGTTTCCTGGACGAGCGCGGCACCGGATATGTCTTCCACGACTACAAGAAGGCGGGTGCCGATCCGGCCCTGCTTGCCCGGTTTGTCGGTGCGTTCGGCTGGGAGCCGGTCGTCAACCGGCGCGGCACCACGTGGCGCAAGATCGACGAGGCAACGCGCGCCGCCGTGGTCGATGCCGCCTCGGCGATCGCCGTTCTTGCGGCCAATCCATCGGCCATCAAGCGGCCGATCATCGAGATGGACGGCCGCTGGATGATCGGTTTCGACGAGGCCTCCTGGTCGACGCTTCCCTGAACGGTTGGTCTTACGGCTTCCACAGCCGTTCGATGTCGAAGGCGTGGATGTCCTTGAGCAGGTCGACGAAACCGCGCGCGGCGTGATCGAGCGAGGCCTCGCCCTTGACGGCGGTCGCGGCGGCGGCGTTGCCGACCGTGCCGGCCGGGTTGAGATCCTGCGCCTTCCAGCCGAACTGGGCCGGCCCGTGTCCGCGCAGGTGCTTGAACTCGCGAATGAAGTCGAGCTGTGCCGAATGGAAGTCCGCCGCCTTCGACATGTCCACGAGATCGGGGCGCAGATAGAGCATGATCGACGTCTCGATGTCGCCGCCATGGATGCCGTAGGCGAATTCCTCGTCGGGGAAGATGCCGTGCGGCTGGCCGAAGCGGGACCAGCCGGTCGCGGTGACCAGCATGTCGTGCTTCACCCGCAATTCGCGCGCGACGATGTCCATGATCGGCACGTTGCCGCCATGCGAGGTGACGAGCACGAGCTTGCGGATGCCGGCACGGGCGACGCTGTCGCCG
Organism: Stappia sp.; assembly: GCF_965276915.1. Lineage (GTDB taxonomy): Bacteria > Pseudomonadota > Alphaproteobacteria > Rhizobiales > Stappiaceae > Stappia. The sequence continues at coordinate 306,228 of NZ_OZ255709.1, read as the reverse complement.
ATTTCCTCCCAGGCACGGGTCACCGTATCCCAGGAAAGGGTCAGGGTGCCGGGCGAGGAAATGTGCTCGTTGGACTTGCCGATGGCCTGCACGGGAAGAAATGTTGCCGGCAGGTCCTGCGGCAAGAGCTCCAGCACGCGCGATACCTGGCCCTCGGCGATGCAGGTGTCGGTGAATACGGGCAGATGCGGCCCGTGCTGCTCGATGGCGGCAATCGGAAGGATCGCGATCCACGACGAGGTGTCGGCCCCGGCGAATGTGTGGGCGCTCATCTCGTGCCAGAAGCGGCGGGGAAGGTCGGACATGGCTGGAAATCCGTTTCGTAAGGACTGTGTCTGGAACTGCGCTGCAGGAGGTGAGTCAGGAGGTGAGTGACCTTAGCGCCAGAGGACCGGTGCGTCACGGCCAAGCTCCGCCGCCTCCCGGGCGCATCGGCACGATCATCGCGTGAGCATGCCGATGCGGATGTTTCAGAGGCCTTCGAGGAAGCGCCTGGCCGCCTCGCCGTGCTCGTGGCGCAACTGGCCGACATCCATGTTGACCGGCAGGCCGTCGGTCACTTTCCAGTTGCCCCCGACCATCACGCGGGAGGCGGCATGCGCGCCGCACAGCACCAGCGCGGCGAGCGGGTCGCCGGATCCGGAAAAGCGCAGCTCGTCGAGCGTGTAGAAGGCCAGGTCCGCCTGCTTGCCCGGCGCGATGGCACCGAGATCCTTGCGCCCCAAGCAGCGGGCCGAGCCTTCCGTCGCCCAGCGATAGGTGTCGAAATGGGTGACGGAGGCTGCGTCATAGGTGAGCCGGTTGATCATCAGCGCGTGGCGCAGGCTCTCCATCAGGTTGGAATTGTCGTTCGAGGCCGAACCGTCGACGCCGAGCCCGACCGGGCAGCCGGCCGCCTCAAGTTCCTTGGTGCGGCACTGGCCCGAGGCCAGCGTCATGTTCGAGGTCGGACAGTGGCAGACACCGACGCAGGCATGACCAAGGCGCCGTATCTCGTCATCGTTGAAATGAATGCCGTGGGCGAGCCAGACACGCTCGTTGAGCCAGCCGCATTCCTCCAGATAGTCGACCGGCCGGCACTGGAAATGGTGCAGGCAATAATCGTCCTCGTCGATGGTCTCGCCGAGATGGGTGTGCAGGCGGCAGTCGAAGCGCTCGGCCAGCGCGACGCTTTCGCGCATCAAGCGCTTGGTGACGGTGAAGGGCGCGCAAGGGGCAAGCGCCACCTGGATCATCGCCCCTTCGGACGTGTCGTGGTAGCGCGAGAGCACCCGCTCGCAGTCGGCCAGGATCGTGTCCTCGTCCTGGACGACCGTGTCGGGCGGCAGGCCGCCATCCTTCTGGCTGAGGTTCATGGAACCGCGGGTGACCGTCATGCGGATGCCAAGGCGGGTTGCTTCCTCCACCTGGATGTCGATGGCGTTCTCGAGGCCGGCGGGAAAGAGATAGTGATGGTCCGCCGCGGCCGTGCAGCCCGACATCAGCAGTTCCGTCAGGGCCAGGCGGGTGCCCATCCGGAAGGTTTCCGGCGTGACGTTTTTCGCCCAGATCGGATAGAGCGCCTGGAGCCAGGGAAACAGCTCCTTGTTGATGGCGCTCGGATGGGCCCGCGTCAGGGTCTGGAAGAAATGGTGGTGGGTGTTGATGAGGCCGGGAATGACGACCTCGCGCGAGGCGTCGACGGTCTCGTTCACGGGTTGCGACGGCGCGCGGCCGGCGGGGATGCATTCGGCGATCCGCCCGTCCTCGACGACGATGCCGCCGCCGGCGTTTTCCGCAAGGATTGCAAGCGGGTTCTTGATCCACATGCGCATGAATGTGCGTCCTGTTGTCGGCTCGACCTGCAGGCTTTGATAGCAGCCTCGCGGCCGCCCGAGTTCCGCACAGGGAAGTGGGGTCCAAGCATGGTTCCCGAGCGCGGGCGGCCGGCGGCAAGGCCGGGCAGCCCGATGTCGGGATGACGGAAATCTAGCAGACCTGGAAAGATCGCGGCAATGCGGGAGTTGCGTGCCGTGCCCTGTCAGGGAGCGCTGGCGATGACCTCGATCTCGACCACGAATTCCGGGCGGGCGAAGCCGGAGACGATCATCAGGGTCGAGGCCGGCGGCGGCGAACCGGTGAATTCGTCCCGTGTCTTCATGTAGCCGGGCAGGTGCTCGCGGCCGGTGACGAAGGCGTTGATGCGCACGATGTCCGAAAGGTCCATGCCGGCCTCGGCCAGGATCGCGGCGATGTTGGCGAAGCAAAGGCGCGTCTGGCCCTCGACGTCGGGGGGGACGTCGCCTTGCGAATCAATGCCGAGCTGGCCCGAGCAGACGACGAGGCGATGTCCGGCCGGGATCTCGACCGCGTGGCTGTAGCGGGCGAAGGGCGGCGCGATGCTGCCGGGGGTGAGTGCCTTGGTCATGATGTTTCCTCGATCTTTCGATTGCCGTCGCGGCGACTTGCTGTCCCGACCCTAGGAGACCGCCGGTGTTTTGGGAATCCGCCGGAGGTACCGTGCTGATCACTTATCGGGCGTTAGATGTTGTTTCGATGCCGCTTTTTTGTGCGGGCAACCTGGGGTACTGTTCGTCAAGCCTGTCACGTAACCGGTGTCGGCGGGGGCGCGCTGCAGCGTTTGCCACTGTCGATCGCGCGGATGCGAAAGAAACAGCGAGCGGGGATGGCGAATTGTCAGTTCTGACTGTACCGGCATCCCTTTTGGCATATCGATTGCTGTGTGGGAGTTGATGGCTTTCTTCAGGGTGCCGGGCAGGTGAACAATGCCGCGTGGCTCTCACGCGGGGGCAACGGCACGCCGCCAATCGGGACGGGATGACCGGTTCGGAAGAAAAGCCGGCACGCAATTGCATCATTTCTGGAGGCGAACAGCATCATGCGGACAGTTTCAAAGAATGCCCTGCTGGCGGGCGCGGCCCTGGCGGCGCTTGCCGTTTCGGGCCCCGGCGCCGCGGCGCAGGAAAAAGTGACCTTCGGCACCAACTGGCTGGCCCAGGCCGAGCACGGCGGCTACTATCAGGCGGTCGCGGACGGTACCTATGCCGCCTGCGGTCTCGATGTTTCCATCGTCTCCGGCGGACCGCAGGTCAACAACCGGGCGCTGATGCTTGCCGGCAAGATCGATTTCCTGATGGGCGGCAACATGCTGCAGGCATTTTATGCACAGCGCGAGGGCATCCCGATCGTCGTGGTGGCCGCGGACTTCCAGAAGGAGCCGCAGGTCATCATCACCCATCCGGGCAAGTACGAGAGCTTCGAGAGCCTGGCCGGCGCGGCGCCGCTGCTGATCGGCGACAACGGCTTTGCCTCCTACTACCAGTGGATGATCTCGGAATACGGGTTCACCGTCGAGCAACGCCGCCCCTACACGTTCAACCCGGCGCCGTTCCTTGCCGATCCGACCGCCGGCCAGCAGGGCTACGTGACGTCCGAGCCTTATGCGGTCGAGCGCGAGGGGGGCTTCAAGCCGGACATCTTCCTGATCGCGGATTACGGCTTCAGCACCTACGCGACCACGGTCGAGACGATGGCCGACACGGTCGCCAACCGGTCCGAGGTCGTGAAATGCTTTGTCGAGGGTTCGGCCATCGGCTGGACCAATTATCTTTATGGCGACAACTCCGCCGCCAACGAGATGATCATCAAGGACAATCCGGAGATGAGCGCCGAGCAGATCGCCTTTTCGATCGACAAGATGAAGGAGTTCGGCATCGTCGATTCCGGCGATACCGAAACGCTCGGCATCGGCGCCATGACCGACGAGCGCATGACGGACTTCTACGAGAAGATGGTCAAGGCGGGCGTCATCGAGGAAGGTCTCGACCTCAAGGCGACCTACACGCTCGAATTCGTCAACAAGGGCGTCGGGGTCGACCTGAAGAAGAAGCTGACAGGGAACTGAGGCTGTTGACCCAGATGCTCGCGAGCCGGCCGGAACGGCCGGAAGACAGGGGAGCTAGCGCGTGATCGCAGCCGGCTCCGGTCTCGCGGGGAGCGAAAGCTCCCCGCGAACGCCCATCGTGTCCCTGCAGCGGGTCACGAAAACCTTCTCCAACGCCACTGTCGCGCTCAAGGACATGACGCTCGATATCGGGCAGGGCGAGTTCGTCAGCCTGCTTGGGCCCTCGGGCTGCGGCAAGTCCACGGCCTTGAGGATCATCGCCGGACTTTCGGGTGCCAGTGGCGGCCGGCTGGTCTGGCCGAACGAACGTCCGGGATCGAAGGATCACGAGATCAGCTTCGTCTTCCAGGAGCCGACCCTGATGCCGTGGGCGACGGTCTTCGCCAATGTCCACCTGCCGCTGAAGCTCAAGGGCGAGAGCGCCGGGCAGGCGCGCGTCCGGGTCATGGAAGCGCTGGAGATGGTCGGCCTGGAAGGCTTTGCCGACAGCTATCCGCGGGAGCTTTCCGGCGGCATGAAGATGCGTGTCTCCATCGCCCGGGCGCTGGTGACGAAGCCGAAGCTGCTGTTGATGGACGAGCCCTTTGCCGCGCTCGACGAGATCACCCGCTTCCGTCTCAACAACGATTTGTTACGACTGTGGGAGGAGTTCGGCTGGACCGTCATCTTCGTCACCCATTCGGTGTTCGAGAGCGTCTACCTCTCGAACCGGATCGTCGTGATGGCGGCCCGCCCCGGCCGGGTGGTCGCCGATCTTGCCGTCAACGCGCCTTATCCCCGCGACGAAACCTTCCGCACCTCGCATGCCTATTCCGACCACTGCCGCCAGGCGTCGGATGCACTGCAGGCGGCGATGGGAGGAGATGACGGGCAACACTGAGCGGTTCGGGCGGTCTCTCCGTCCGGGTCCGCACAGCACGCCACCATCCCTTCCGGAGACAGACAGGACCGACCGCATGACGGCCAACACGGATATGTCCCAACGGCCAGACCAGGCCGACGACACGCCGCCGATCGACCCGGCGGAAGCGCGCAAGGCACGCCGCGCGCGGATCGACCGCGTCGCGCGCTGGCTGCTGCCGGTGCTCGTCATGCTGGGGACCGTCGGTCTCTGGCAGTGGTATGTGGATGCCTACAACGTTCCCCACTACATCCTGCCCGGGCCGGACCGGGTGGTCGAGGCGCTGGTCAAGGACTGGTCGACACTGTGGCCGGCCCTTTTGATCACGCTGCAGATCACGCTCGGCGCGCTGATCATCGCCACGATTGGCGGTGTCGGCCTTGCGGTCCTCTTCGCCCAGTCGAAATGGGTGGAGATGTCGTTCTTTCCCTATGCGGTGATCCTGCAGGTGACGCCGGTGATCGTCATCGCGCCGCTGATTTTCATCTACGTTCCCTCCAAGATCGCGGGCCTGCTGATCTGCGCCTGGATCGTGGCGTTCTTCCCGATCCTGTCGAACACGACGCTGGGGCTGAACTCGGCCGATCACAACCTGCGCAACCTGTTCCAGCTCTATGGCGCCAGCCGCTGGCAGACCCTGCGCTACCTTCGCCTGCCGGCGGCGCTTCCCTACTTTCTCGGGGGGCTGAAGATCGCCGGCGGCCTGTCGCTGATCGGCGCCATCGTCGCCGAATTCGTCGCCGGAACCGGCGGGCTCGGCTCGGGCCTCGCCTTCAAGATCCTGGAGGCAAGCTACCGGCTGAACATCCCGCGCATGTTCGCCGCGATCCTGCTGATCTCGGCCACCGGCATTATCATCTTCGCCAGTCTCAGCATCCTTTCGCACCTGATGCTGCGTCACTGGCATGAGAGCGCGATCAAGCGGGACACATGACGAAATGAGCGATGCAGCGCGGCTCAACCTCCCGGAAAGCGGCTATGTGCTGGCCAACGCGACGGTGCCGAGCGCCGTCACGTCCGGCACGATCAACCACATGGGCGACGGGCTCGGGCGCGCGGACCTGCTGATCGAACGCGGCGAGATCGTTTCCGTCGCGCCGTGCGGCCTGCTTGTCGGGCGCGACGACGTGCCGGCCATCGATCTCGACGGCGGGCTTGTCCTGCCGGCCTTCGTCGACATGCACACCCATCTCGACAAGGGGCATATCTGGCCCCGAAAGCCCAATCCCGACGGAACCTTTCCCGGCGCCCTGACCGCGGTGTCGGAGGACCGTCCGGCCCGCTGGTCGGCGGGCGACCTGCGCCGTCGCATGGATTTCGCCCTGCGCACCGCCCATGCGCACGGTACGGCGATGATACGGACCCATCTGGACAGCATTCCTCCCCAGGAAACGATCAGCTGGCCGGTCTTCCAGGAGGTGCGCCGCGACTGGGCGGACAGGGTCGAGATACAGGCCTCGGCGCTCTATGGCGTGGATAGCCTGCTGCAACCGGGATTTCTCGATCATATCGCCGATATCGTTCGCGATGCGGGCGGCACGCTGGGTGCCGTCACCTACATGATCGAGGGGCTCGAGAGCTGCCTCGATGCGCTGTTCCAGGCGGCATCCCGCCGCGGGCTCGATCTCGATTTTCATGTCGACGAGACCGCCGACCCGCAGGCCCGCTCGTTGCGCCTGATCGCGGAAGCGGCCCTGCGCAACCGCTTCAAGGGCCGGATCGTCTGCGGTCACTGCTGCTCGCTGGCGCTGCAGGATGCCGAGGAGGTGGACCGCACGCTCGACCTCGTCGCCAGGGCCGGCATCGGCGTCGTGTCGCTGCCGCTTTGCAACATGTACCTGATGGACCGCCAGGCCGGGCGAACACCGCGCTGGCGCGGTGTCACCCTGCTGCACGAGATGCGCGCGCGCGGCATCCCGGTGGCGGTTGCCTCCGACAACACCCGCGATCCCTTCTACGCCTATGGCGACCTCGACATGGTCGAGGTGTTCACCCAGGCGGTGCGCATCCTGCACCTCGACCATCCGGTCGGCGACTGGATCCGCACCGTGACCGTGACGCCGGCGCAGATGCTCGGCGATCCGATGCGCGGACGTATCGATGCCGGCCTGCCCGCCGACCTCGTCCTGTTTTCGGCCCGCAACTGGAACGAGCTCTGCTCCCGGCCGTCCGGACCGCGGCGCGTGCTGCGCGCCGGGCACGAGATCAGCCGCGACCTGCCGGACTACCGTGAACTCGACGACCTGATGGAGCCCTGATCATGTACGACATCGCCGCGCTGAAAGCCGCCCTGGAGGGACTGGCGATCGAGGACAACCCGCAGATCGTCCGGCAGAAGAGCCGCGACTTCTTCTGGTATTCGCCGGTGCTGAAGCGCCAGCTCGAGGATGTCACGGCGGATATCGTGGTCAGCGCGAAAAGCGAGGCGGAGGTGATCCGCGTGCTCGCCGCCTGCCATGAACTGGACATTCCGGTGACGACGCGCGGGGCGGGCACGGGCAATTACGGCCAGGCGATGCCCCTGTCCGGCGGCGTGGTGCTCAACCTGGCCGAAATGAACGGGGTGATCGAGGTCGGCACGGGCTTCGTGCGGGCGCAGGCCGGTGCGATCATGTCCGCGATCGACGATGCGGTGCGCCCCTCGGGCCAGGAGTTGAGGATGCACCCCTCGACCTATCGCACGGCGACGATCGGCGGCTTCGTTGCCGGAGGGTCCGGCGGCGTCGGCTCGATCAACTGGGGCGGCCTGCGCGACTTCGGCAACATCATCGAGCTGAAGGTGGTGACGATGGAGGCCGAGCCGCGCGTGCTGACGCTCACCGGGGCCGAATTGCACAAGGTCAGCCATGCCTATGGCACCAACGGCATCATCACCGAGGTGACGGTTCCGCTGACGGCGGCCTATGACTGGGTCGACGTGCTGGTGACGTTCTCCGATTTCGCCGGTGCCGCGCGATACGCCGATGCGCTCGCCAACCAGGACGGCATCCTGACCAAGGAGATCGCGCCGATCGGTGCGCCCCTGCCGCACGACTATTTCCTGAGGCATCGCAAGTTCGTGCGCGCCGACCAGTCGGTCTGCGCGGTGATGGTCGCGCCTTTCGCGATGGATGCCTTCGTCGCCTTCACCAGCCGCCATGGCGAGGCCGCCATCGTCTACCGCTCCGACACCGCCTCCGCGGAGGAGAGCAAGGGGCTGCCGCCGGTCTATGAACTGACCTGGAACCACACCACCTTGCGCGGCCTGCGGGTCGATCCGAGCATCACCTATCTGCAGGTCCTCTATCCGTTCCCCGATCACGTCCAGAAGGCATCGCGGCTGGCCGAGCTCCTCGGCGACGAGGTGCCGGGACACCTGGAATTCGTGCGTTTCGACGGCAAGATCACCTGCTTCGGCCTGCCCATCGTGCGCTACACGAGCGAGGAACGGCTGAACGAGATCATCCGCATCCACGAGGATATGGGCTGTCCGATCTTCAATCCGCATCGTTACACGCTGGAGGAAGGCGGCATGAAGCAGACCGACGCGGTGCAGCTTGCCTTCAAGCGCGAGGCGGATCCCAAGGGCCTTCTCAATCCCGGCAAGATGATCGCCTGGGAGAACCCGGATTTCGATTTCACCTCGGAAAAGACCTATCTCTTCCCCGGCCTCGGGCGTTAGGTCTTGCGATGCGGGTGCTTCTGATTCATGCGCATCCGGTGGAGGAGAGCTTTTCGGCCGCGTTGAAGGCGGAGGCGCTGCGGGCGCTGGTTGCCGCCGGCCACAGCGTCGAGGAATGCGATCTTTATCGCCGCGGCTTCGATCCGGTGCTGACCCGTGAGGAGCGTGTCGCCTATCACGATCTTGAGACGAATCGCGATCCGGTCGAAAGCTATGTCGAACAGTTGCTGAGGGCCGAGGCGGTCGTGCTTGTCTATCCGGTCTGGAACTTCGGCTTCCCGGCGATCCTGAAGGGCTATTTCGATCGTGTTTTCCTGCCCGGGGTCTCGTTCCGGATGAAAGACGGCAAGGTGGTTCCCAACCTGCGGCACATTCGCCGGCTGGTGGCCATCACGACTTATGGCGGCAGCCGGTTTCGCGCCTTTCTGGTCGGCGATCCGCCGCGCAAGCTGGTGTGCCGGGTGCTGCGCGCACTGATCGCGCGCTCAGGGCGGGCGACTTATCTGGCGCTCTATGACATGAACCGCAAGGATGCGGCTGGCCGGGCGGCATTCCTCGCCCGGGTGGGAGATGAACTGAAGAGACTTTGATGCGCATACTGCTCGTCTATTGCCATCCGTCGGAGGAGAGTTTCTCCGCCGCCCTGCGAAACACCGCCATCGAGACGCTGACCGCCGGCGGGCACGAGTTGCGGGTGACCGATCTCCACGCGCAGGGCTTCGATCCCGTGATGGGCGAGGCGGAATGGCGCTGCTATGCCGACCCGGACTGCAACCGCAACCCCGTTGCCGCGCATGTCGACGACATCCTGTGGGCGGAGGCGCTGCTCTTCGTCTATCCGACCTGGTGGTTCGGGCTGCCGGCCATGCTGAAAGGGTATCTCGACCGGGTCTGGATCCCGCATGTGACCTTCGACATCCCGACCGCGACATCGGGGATGCGGCCGCGCATGCAGCATATTCGCAAGATCGGGGTGATCACCACCTGCGGAGCGTCATGGTTCGTCTCCAAGATGATGGGCGAACCTGGCCGCCGCACGATCCTGCGCGGCATCCGGGCGCTTTGCCTGCCGCGGTGCCGGGTCCGCTATCTCGCCCACTACAACATGGACAGCTCGACCCCGGAAAGCCGGACACGCTACTTGGGCAAAGTGAACCGGTTTCTCTCCGGTTGGTAAGCCGTCTTGCGAGACGCGCCGTGCCTACCCAGACCCTGTCGGTTTTCCTGATAGGGTCGAATCCGCTTTGATATTCAGCCGGCCCCGGCTCATTATGGCGTGCAGCCTGCGGGCGCGCCGCGAACCGGCTTAGGGAATTTTCGGCGGTTTCGTTCGGTGTCATCAAGCTTTCATTTGCCGGCGTTAGAAGGCGGGACATGGCGTTCAATTACAAAAAGAGCGTGACGTTTCGCCTGGCGCAAACCGCCAAGGCCCATCGTTCGCGCGCAGGCACCCACCTCTCCCGGATCGGTCTCCATCCGGGTCAGGAATCCGTTCTCAAGGTGCTGGCCGACGAAGACGGCCAGACGATGAGCAAGCTGGCCGCGACCTTGTCGGTGCAACCGCCGACGGTGACCAAGATGGTGACACGCCTGTCGGCGCAGGGGTTCCTGCGGCGCGCGGCATCGGAGACCGATGGCCGCCTGGCCAGGGTGTTTCTCACCGACGAAGGCCGTGCTCTCGTGGAGACGGTCGACAAGACATGGAAGCGGCTGGAGCGGGAAGCGCTTGCCGGGCTCGACGACAAGGACCGCAAGAAGCTGCGCAAGCTGCTGCGCCAGGTCGAGAAGAACCTGGGTTCGCGCACGGTCGACGATCTCGATCTGGAGCCTGACGAGGCCGACTGACGGGAGCCGGTCGCCTGACGGCGCTGGGAGGGCCGACGGCCGCGCCTTCCGGGACGGCGTCAGCCGGCCAGGCTCGCCAGATGCAGGCCGAGGCCGGCAAGGCCGCAGACGACGACGATTTCCGCCACTCCGCGCTTCAGCCTGAAGAGAAGAAGCGCGGCCAGCGCCGCCAGCACGAGCACCACCGGGTCGAAGCTTGCGATGTCCGGCAGGGGCATGGAGAGCGGCCCCCATTCCAGCGTGCCCACATCCGAAAACAGGACATTCAGCGCGAACCAGGCCGACAGGTTGAGGATCGTGCCGACAACGGCTGCGGTGACCGCGGTGAGTGCGCGCGACAGCCAGGCCACCGTCCGGATACGCTCGACGAAGGGCGCGCCGAGCAGGATGAAGAGGAAGCTTGGCGCGAAGGTGACCCAGGTCGTCATCATCGCCGCGAGCAGCCCGCCAAGGGCGGGGGAGAGCGGCGCCGGGTCCCGGTAGCCGCCGAGGAAGCCGACGAACTGCGTTACCAGGATGAGCGGGCCGGGGGTCGTCTCGGCAAGGCCGAGACCGTCAAGCATCTCCCCGGGCGTCAGCCAGCCCCGCGCCTCGACTGCGACCTGCGCCATGTAGCTGAGCAGCGCATAGGCCCCGCCGAAACTGACCAGCGCCATCGTCGAGAAGAAGCCGGCTACCTCTACGAGGACATGCTGCGGAGAAAGCAGCAGCATGGCGGTGCCGACGGGAAGTCCCCACAGGCACAGACCGACCGCAAGACCGGCAAGAGCCGAGGGGCGGGCCGGCGTCCGCTCGGCCTGAAGCATGTGCGGCGCAGTCGCCGCGGGCAACGGCGCGGCGGGGGCAAAGGCGATGCCGGCAAGTGCCGCGGCGATCACGACGGCGGGGAAGGGCAGCTTGAACAGGAACAGCGCCAGGAAGGACAGGCCGGCCACCGTCCACGCCAGCGGCGATGCGAGGGCGCGGCCGCCGAGGCGCGCGAGCGCCTGCAGGACGATGGCGAGCACGGCCGCCTTGATACCGTGGAACAGGCTCTCTACCAGCGGGCTGGAGCCGAAGCCGACATAGAGAAACGACAGCGCCAGCATGGCAAGGGCGCCGGGCAGGATGAAGAGCAGCCCGGCGACAAGGCCGCCGCGAACACCCCCCACCATCCATCCGCAATAGGTGGCCAGCTGCTGGGCCTCGGGACCCGGCAACAGCATGCAGTAGTTGAGCGCGTTGAGGAAACGGTCCTCGTCGACCTTCTTGCCCTCGGCGACGAATTCCTTGTGTATCAGCGCTATCTGGGCCGCGGGCCCGCCGAAGGACGCCAGTCCGATTGCCAGCGAGCGTCTGGCCAGCCAGGCCCGTTGATCACGAGCATCTTCGCTCAAGCGCTCGACCATTGGCGGGAGTTCCTTGCGCGGGCGGCATGCCCGGGTTGAGCGTAGCGCATAGCGGCCCTGCGTTTCCGCTACATGACAAATCGCGACTTTCGCCCGAGTATTCTATATGTAGGACAAATACTCGGCCACAGGCCGGGGCGAGACCGGGTGTGTCGACCAGACGGCGTCCGCCGGATGACGAATGGGGTAGACACCGTTGAGTTCCACGCAGCAGGCGGGCACGGCCCGCAAAGGCCTGATCCCCGAGCGGTTTGTCGGTATTGCCCTCATTTCCTTCGCGTTCCTTTGCTTTTCCGGGCTTGATACGACAGCCAAGTATCTCGGCCAGTCGCTGCCGGCGGAGCAGATCGTGTGGATGCGCTTCGTCACCCATGTGATCTATGCGGTGCTGCTGTTTCGCCTCTGGCGCATGCCCCATGTGCTGAAAAGCCGGCGCTGGGGATTACAGATCTTCAGGGCACTGTGCCTGCTCGGCTCCACCGTCTTCAATTTTTTCGCCGTGCGCCACATGCAGCTGGCGGAAACCGTCTCGATCATGTTCGCCGCACCCTTCGTGGTGACGGCGCTGGCCGGACCGCTGCTCAATGAATGGGCCGGACTGAGACGCTGGATGGCGATCATTGTCGGCTTCATCGGCGTTCTCGTGGTGACGCGGCCCGGGCTTGGCGAGATGCACTGGGCGGCGATCCTGTCGGTCTGCTCGATGCTGAGCTACGCGCTCTACGCGCTGACGACGCGCATGCTGGCGCAGACCGAATCGCCGCTCGGCATGCTGCTGATCTCCGCGGCCGTGGCGGCAACCGCGATCACGCCATTCGGCGTCTCCGCCTGGGTTCCGCCGGCGGACGCCTGGACCTGGATCCTGCTGCTGTCGACCGGAGCCTGGGGCGGCATCGGCCATTTCGCGCTGATCCGGGCGCATGTCCTGGCGCCGGCACCGGTGCTGGCGCCCTTCATGTATACCCAGATCATCTGGATGACGGGGCTGGGCTATCTCGTCTTCAACGACGTGCCGGGCGTCTTCACCATCATCGGCGCCTCGATCGTCGTCGGCTCCGGCCTCTACATCCTCTACCGGGAGCGCAAGATCTCGCGCGGCGAGGCGGCCGCGGATGCCGCGGGCGGCAGCGTGGGCGGCTAGGATACGGGGAGGGGCTGCTGCCGCGCGGGCTCTTGTGCGACCGCCCTGCATCGGGGATCTTTTCATCGACCCAATATCGGGATGCACGTCTTGAGCGAAACACCACCTGCCAGCGGCGACGCGAGGGATCCGAAGGATCGCGACGACGGCGGAACGTCCCGGGATACGGGACGTTCCGCGCATCGCACCGGTCCGCGCCGGATCACGCTTGGCGACATGGCGGCGGAACTCAACGTCTCTACGGCGACCGTCTCGCTGGCGCTGCGTAATTCGCCGCTGGTGGCGAGCGAGACGCGCGAGCGGATCAAGGCGCATGCGCGCGGCGTCGGCTACATCTACAACCGCTCGGCGGCCGCCCTCAGGACGGCCCGCTCCAACATGGTGGGCGTGGCGGTCCACGATATCCTCAACCCGTATTTCGCCGAGGTGTTTCGTGCGCTGGAGGATGAACTCGGCCGGGAGGAGCAGGTTGTCCTGATCTGCAATCACCGGGACGACGTGACGCGGCAACGCGGCTTCATCGACAGCCTGCTGCAGCATCGCATCGACGGCCTCGTCCTGTGCGCCTCTGTCGATACCCGGCCCGAGGAGATCAACGAGCTTGTCGCCAGCGGCATCCCGGTGACCCTGATCTGCCGGGACGTGGAAGAGGCGCGGGCTCCGGTGGTGCGCGGCGACGATATTGCCGGCGGACGGATGCTGACCGGGCATTTCATCGAGCGGGGTCACGAGCGGATCGCGATGGTCGGCGGGCGTCGCCGCAGTTCCGCCGGCCGCGATCGCAATCTCGGCTGGCGGCAGGCGCTGGTCGAGGCCGGCATGGATCCGGATGCGCAGATCGATATCCCCGAACTGATGACCCAGGCAGACGGCCGTGACGCGGTGTCGGGCCTGCTTGCCTCCCGCCTGCCGCCGACCGCCATCTTCGGCTTCAACGACCTGATCGCCCAGGGGCTCGTTTCCGGGCTGCGACGTGCCGGCATCGAGCCGGGTGCGGGCATGGCGATCGGCGGTTATGATGACACGGATGCTGCGGTTGGCGGGTCGCCGGCGCTGACGTCGGTGTGGAACAGTCCGGACCAGATCGGGCGCGAGGCGGCCGGGCTGATCCTGCGGCAGATCGGCGGCGAGGCGGTTGGCGACGAGCGTCGCCTGATCATGCCGCGCCTCAACATTCGCGAGAGCTCTCCGCCACCGGGCGGGCAATCAAGGGGCTGAAACGCCTGCTTTCCTTCCCCCACCACAGTCACATTCAGGGAGACATTCATGGCCTTGGCCGAAATCCTCATGCTCGGACGGATGCTGCCGATCGTCGAGACCAGTCTTGATGCGGACTTCACCGTTCACAAGGTTGCCGCCGCCGATGTGGCATCGCTCGACCCGGCGCTGTGCGCCAGGGTGCGTGCGGTGGCGGGCGGTGCGCATGTTCCGGTCAACGCGGCGCTCATCGACAGGCTGCCGGCGCTCGAGATCGTCGCCAATTTCGGTGTCGGCTACGATTCCGTCGACGCGCGCTACTGTGCCGGGAAGGGCGTCTGCGTGACCAATACGCCCGACGTGCTGACCGAGGAAGTCGCCGACACCGCGCTCGGGCTTTTGCTGATGACGGCGCGCGAGTTCGGCGCGGCCGAACGCTATCTGCGCGCCGGGCGCTGGACCGGCGGCCCCTATCCGCTGACACGCGCCACCTTGCGCGGCCGCAAGCTCGGCATCCTCGGGCTCGGCCGGATCGGCAAGGCGATCGCGGCGCGCGCCGAGGCGTTCGGGCTGGAGATCCATTACCACGGCCGGTCGCGCCAGCAGGGTGTTGCCTACACCTATCACGACAGCCTGGAAGGGCTGGCGCGGGCCTGCGATACCTTGATGGTCGTGGCGCCGGGCGGCGCGGAGACGCGCGGGATCGTCAACGCACGCATTCTCGCGGCGCTGGGCCCGGAGGGGATCGTGATCAATGTGGGGCGCGGCACTGTGATCGACGAAGCGGCGCTGATCACGGCGCTGCAGGAGGGAACCATCCTGTCCGCCGGTCTCGACGTGTTCGAGGACGAGCCCCGCGTCCCCCAGGCGCTCATCGACATGGACCGGGTGACCTTGCTGCCGCATGTGGGATCGGCCTCGCGTCACACGCGCGACGGGATGGGCCGGCTGGTCGTTGACAATCTCCTGTCGTGGTTCCGCGAGGGGAAGCCGCTGACGCCGGTTGCCGAGACGCCGTTCGTCAAGCGCGGTTAAACAAGCTTAACGAAGCGTTAATGCATTCGCGTCATTCTGCGAGAGTTGCAGGACAGGCGACAGACATGGACCGGTTGCAATGCAATCGCCCGTGAGACCTTTCCGGCAACGACCGCAGGATGGCGGGCGGCAGGCTGCCGACCCGCGATCCGCCTGATGTCGCGCCAGATACCGGCCATCGGAACCATCCGGCCGGATCCCGCGCAAGCAGCGGAGCCTCGATCATGGGCCGTTATCTCAGCCGTCTTGGCGCGCTCGTAAGTGCCGCGCTTTTCTCCCTGGTTTTCTTCGGCACGGGACTGGTCGGCGCGGAGACGGTGGAGCATGGGCTCGCCGGGCCCTGGCGTCTGGCGGACGAGGTGTCCGGCGCCAGTTGCGCGCTCTACCTGCATGCCGAACAGGCGGGAGGCGCGGCGCCGGCCGGCCTCTTCCGCGCCGAGGTGACGTCCTGCGGCGCGGGCCTTGCCTCCGGCATGGCGTCTCTTTCCTGGCGCACCCTTCCGCAGGGCGGCATGGAACTGGTCGCCCCGGATGGCGCCCTGATCGCGGCCTTCGACGTGGGCGAGCGCGAAGGCTTGTCCTCCGTCGCGCCCGCCGGCGTTTTCCTCGTCCTGATGCCGGAAGCGCCGGTCGAGCTCTCGAGCCTCATTCCCGGCGCTCGCTGATACGACGGAATCAGGCAACTAGCCGCGCGCCTGCGCCAGGAATTCGCCCATGCGCTGCAGCGCGCGTGTGATGTTTTCCGCCGAGTTGGCATAGGACAAGCGGATATATCCCTCACCCAGGATGCCGAAGTCCGGCCCGCCGATAACGGCGACGCCCGCCTCCTCGAGCAGAGCAGAGGCAAGCGGTTTCGCCTTCCAGCCCGTACCGGAAATATTGGGGAAGGCGTAGAAGGCACCCATCGGCGTGCGTGCCGAAACGCCGGGCAGGGCGTTCAGCCCCTCGACCACCAGCTTCCGGCGCTTGTCGAACTCCACCATCATGGCCGCGACCGCATCCTGCGGCCCCTCGAGCGCGGCGAGACCGGCGAATTGCGCCGGCGCGTTGACGCAGGACCAGCAGTTGACGGCAAGCTTGCGGGCCTTGTCGATGAGCTGGTCCGGCCAGACCGCGTAGCCCATCCGCCAGCCGGTCATGGCATAGGTCTTCGACCAGCCGTCGAGCAGGATCAGCCGGTCGCGGATCGCCTCGAATTCCAGCAGCGAGCAATGCACCGCACCATCATAGGTCATCTGCCCGTAGATCTCGTCGGACAGGATGGCAATGTCGGGACGGGCCTCCAGCCCGGCGACGAGCTTTTCGATCTCGGCGCGCGGGGTGACGCCGCCGGTCGGATTGGCGGGCGAGTTGACGATGACGAGGCGTGTGCGCGGTGTCAGCAGCGACAGGGTTTCCTCGGCCGAGAAGGCGAAATCGTTTTCCTCGCGGATCGGCACGGGCACGGGCGTCGCGCCGGTGAACTCGATCATCGAGCGGTAGATCGGAAAGCCGGGATCCGGATAGAGGATCTCGGCGCCGGGCTCGCCGAACATCAGGATCGCCATGAACATGGTGACCTTGCCGCCGGGCACGACCACCACGTTGTCCGGATTGACCGATGCTCCAAGGCGCCGGTCGATGTCGGCGGCGACACCCTCGCGCAAGGGGAGGATGCCGGTTGCCGGCGTGTAGCCGTGATGGCCGTCCCGCAGCGCCTTCACGGCCGCCTCGACCACATGTTCAGGCGTGCGGAAATCGGGCTGCCCGATGCCCAGATTGATGATATCGCGTCCCTGTGCGGCGAGCGCGGTGGCACGGGCGAGGACGGCGAAGGCGTTTTCCTCACCGATCCTGTTGAAGCCCTCGATGGTTTTCAGCAATGGTTCCTCCCGGTCTCGCCAGCCCCGCTGCCGTGAGTGTCGTGGGGCTGCGCGCTGCGCGTTGCCGTTGTTTTAGCCGGACGGGTGGATTTGCGAAAGCCGGTCGCCTTGCCGGACGCCGCCCCGCTGCCCGGGCACCTGGAGGAGAAGTCATGGCCGCCATGCATATCGAAACGCCGGTCGGCACGCTCGAGGTCGAGGAGCGCGACGGGGCGATCGTGCGGCTCGGCTGGGGCCGGGGGGGCGAACCCGTCGCGACGCCGCTGCTGGAGGAGGCGCTTCGCCAGATCGGGGCTTATTTCGCCGGCACGTTGCGGGACTTCGACCTGCCGCTGGCACCCGCGGGAAACGCGTTCCAGCAGGCGGTGCATCGCGAGATGCTGGCGATCCCCTATGGCAGCACGCGCAGCTACGGGGAAATAGCCGAGCGGCTTTCCACCTATGGCCAGCCGGTGGGGCAGGCCTGCGGGGCCAATCCGATACCGCTGATCATTCCCTGCCACCGGGTTCTCTCGGCAACCGGTCTCGGGGGGTATTCCGGCGCCGGCGGCCTCGACACGAAGATCGCGCTGCTCAAGCACGAGGGCGGGTTTCCGTTCCTGCTGTGACGTTGGCGGCGACCGCCCGGAGCGCGGCTTTTGCCAAGAACGCGAAATTTCGGTAGTCCCAAGGCAACGACACCCCATATCCTCCGGCAAAGGCCGCCGGCATCGGCCCGATCGATGCACCGCCGGCCCGCGCGGATGCGAACCCAGGCAAGACCCATGACCCTCTCCCAGGACAGCAAGATCCCCGTCACCGTGCTGACCGGCTATCTCGGCGCCGGCAAGACGACCCTTCTCAACCGGATCCTCAGCGAGAATCACGGCGTTCGATATGCGGTGATCGTCAACGAGTTCGGCGAGATCGGCATCGACAACGACCTGCTCGTGGAATCCGACGAGGAAATCTTCGAGATGAACAACGGTTGCATCTGCTGCACCGTGCGCGGCGACCTGATCCGCACGGTGGAGAACCTGATGAAGCGGAAAGGCTCGTTCGACGCGATCGTTGTCGAGACGACCGGGGTCGCCGATCCGGCGCCGGTGGCGCAGACCTTCTTCATGGATGACGATGTGCGGTCCAAGGCGAAGCTCGATGCGGTCGTCACCGTGGTCGATTGCCGGCATGTGCTGGCCCGGCTGGCCGACACGTCCGAGGCGGAAGACCAGATCGCCTTCGCCGACGTGATCCTGCTCAACAAGACCGATCTCGTCACCGCCGAGGAACTGAAGGCGGTGGAGGCCCGGATCCAGGCGATCAACCCTTACGCCGTACTGCAGCGGAGCGAGCGCTGCGCGGTACCGCTCGACAGCGTGCTCAACCGTGGCGCCTTCGACCTTGACCGGATCCTGTCGCTCGATCCGCATTTCCTTGAGGAGGCCGAGCACAGCCACGAATGCGGCCCCGATTGCGATCACGACCATCACCACCACGATCATGATCACGGCCATGACCACCATCACGGGCACGGCCACCATCATCACGACGAGGGGCATCACGACGAGGGGCATCACGACGAGGCGACGCATTCGGTGAAGAGCGTGTCGATGACGGCCGGCGAACTCGATCCGCAAGTGTTCTTCCGCTGGATCGGCGACATGACCCAGACCCAGGGGCCCAACATTCTCCGCCTCAAGGGCATCATGGCCTTCCAGGACGATCCGCAGCGCTATGTGGTGCAGGGCGTGCACATGATCGTCGAAGGCGATCACCAGCGCGACTGGAAAGAGGCAGAGGCGCGTGTCAGCCGGCTGGTGGTGATCGGCCGCGAGCTCGACTTCGACGCCATCCAGACGGCCTTCAAGGCCTGCGAGGCCTGACGGCAATGGTCAGTGTCGCTCCTCTCGATCCCGGCGGATATGTCGTCGCGACAACATTCCTGCGCGACCAGCCGGTCTTTGCCGTCGGCGACGGCTCGGTCGTCATGCTGTCGGATTCTGGAGAACGCCGCATCACCATGCACGAGGGCGGTATCCTCGCCGCCTGCCGGACGCTGGAGGGGGATGCGCTCATCACCGGCGGGGACGATGGTACCGTGCGGCGGATGTCGGCGGAGGGCGTCGTCGAAACCCTGGCGGAGCTGCCGCGCAAGTGGATCGACCTGCTCGCCGCCGGGCCCCAGGGCAGCGTCGCCTTCGGCGCGGGCCGTATCGCGCAGGTGCGGCTTGCCTCCGGCGAGATCCGAGACTTCTCGCAGGACCGCGCCGTTGGCGGGCTGGCCTTCGCGCCCAGGGGCCTGCGGCTGGCGGTCGCCCGCTACGACGGCGCCACGTTGCAATTCGTCAATGCCACCGCCGAGGCGCAGGAACTGGCCTGGAAAGGGGCGCACAAGGGCGTCGTGTTCTCGCCGGACGGCAAGTATCTGGTGACGTGCATGCAGGAAAACGCGCTGCATGGCTGGCGGCTTGCCGACGGGCAGGACATGCGCATGACCGGCTATCCGGGCAAGGTAAAATCGGTGAGCTGGTCGGCGAAGGGCCGCTATCTGGCGACATCGGGTGCCAACGCGGCGATCCTCTGGCCGTTCTTCGGCAAGACGGGGCCGATGGGGCAGCAGCCGTTGCAGCTCGGCGCGCGCTCGGACCAGCTTGTCACCCATGTGGCCTGTCATCCGGAGGAAGAGGTGGTCGCGATCGGCTACCAGGACGGCATGGTGCTGGCCGTCCGCTTCTCCGACAATCGGGAAGTGCTGTTGCGACGGCCGGGCGAAGGGGAGATCAGCGCGCTCGCGTGGGACGGGGCCGGGTTCCGCCTGGCATTCGGGACAAGTGCGGGCGAGGCCGGGATAATCTCCCTCGACGGGTCCGCGTAACAGGAAGGTTCACCACATGATCGCACGCACGCTTGCGCTGGCGCTTGCCCTGGTCGGCGGTGTGACGACCTCGCAGCTTCCCGAGTTCGCGCAGCAGTATCGGCAGCGCCTCGGCGGTGCGATCGATGCGCTGACCCAGGTCGTGGACGATTTCCGCGAGGATGCGGCGCGCCAGGGGCTCAGCTTGCAGGAGGCGATCGGCAGGCTCTCGCGGACCAGCGACGATTTCGTCGCCACCCAGGGCGCACGCGTCGAACGCTCGGTCGAACGGCTCGATGCCCTGGTGCGTCAGCGCGATGCCTTGCGCGAGGCGGGACCGTTCCAGCGCCTCACCGTGTTCCTGCGCGATCTCGATCCGCAACTGGCGCAGGCGACATTCGAGGATTTCGAACCGGCGGTTCCGGCAACGGCGGAAGGCGCGGTCGCTGCCGGCGGCGGTTTCCTGGGCCTGTTGCTGACATTCGGCCTGCTTGGCCGGATCGTCCGGCGGATGCGGCGCAGGCCCGGTTGAGCCGGGCGGGAAAGGGCGAACCATGGATACACTCAGCCGGATGCGCTGTTTTCTCAAGGTCGTCGACGCGGGAGGTTTCTCGGCCGCGGCGCGCGAGCTTGGCCGTTCGAAGGCGCTGGTGTCGAAATATGTGGGCGAGCTGGAGGATGAACTCGGCGCACGGCTGCTGAACCGGACGACGCGGCAGATCTCGATGACCGAGGTCGGCCATGCCTTCTACAAGGAGGCGAACGACATCCTCACCCGTATCGATGACCTGAAGGCCTCGATCCAGAATACCCACCAGCAGGCGCGCGGCACGCTGCGCGTTTCCGCGCCGCGTTCGATGGGCGACGATTTTCTCAATCCGGCGATCATGGCGTTTCTCGTCGCCGAGCCGGAGATCTCCATCGACCTGCGGCTGGAAGATCGGTTCGTGGATCTGGTGGAGGAGGGGTTCGACGCGGCGATCCGGGTGACGGAACTGACCGATTCCAGCCTGATCGCGCGCAAGCTGGCGCCGTTTCGCGGCGTGGTCTGTGCCTCGCCCGCGGCGATCGCCCGCTTTGGCCGCCCCGCCCATCCGCAGGACCTTGCCGACCTGCCCTGCATCATCGACAACAACTACCGCTTCCGGAACAACTGGCAGTTCCAGGTCGACGGATCCCGCATCAACGTGCCGGTCAAGGGCAGGGTGGAGGTGAACAGCGCCCAGGCGGCGCGTGTCGCCGCGCTGGAGGGTCTCGGCTTCCTGCGCACCCCTTACGCGTTCGTGCACAAGGAAATCACCGAAGGCAGGCTGGAGCAGATGCTGTCCGATTTTCATCCCGACGGGCAGGCGATCTATGTCGTCTACCCGCATCGGCGGCACCTTTCGGGAAAGGTGCGCACCTTTGTCGATTTTCTTGGCGAGTGGTTTGCCGAGAAGCGCCGCCGGGGCGAGGTCTGCTGAGCGCTCAGGCGGCCGCGAGGCGCTCCTCGGCGATGCGGTCGGCGACGTTCTGCGTCGGCAGGCCGCGCTCCGCGGCCCTTTCGTAGATGCGCAGGAGCGTTCCGCCGATGGCCTCCACCTTCTCGCGTACCAACCGGTCGTCGCCGCCCGGCGCGGCGAGCGCGATGGAAATGACGCCGCCGGCATTGATGGCATAGTCGGGCGCATGCAGGATGCCGCGCGCGCGCAGCATCTCGCCATGGCGTTCTTCTGCGAGCTGGTTGTTGGCGGCTCCCGCGACGATGGCGGCGCGGATTTCGGGGATGGTGGCATCGTTGAGGCCCGCACCCAGCGCGCAGGGCGCGAAGACGTCGGCCTCGACCGCGTGGGCACGGTCCGGCGCGACAACGCTCGCGCCGAGGTCCGAGGCGGCCTGCTCCAGCGCCGGCTGGTGCAAGTCCGCCACGATCAGGCGGGCGCCGGCCGCGCGCAACTGCCGGGCGAGGTCCATGCCGACATGGCCGAGACCCTGGACGCAGACGGTGCGGCCCTCGAGACTGTCGGATCCGAAACGGTGGCGCAGCGAGGCCCTGATGCCGACGAACACGCCGAGCGCGGTATAGGGCGAGGGGTCGCCGAGGCCGGTGGCCCGGGTGCCGCGCACGTGGTCGGTCTCCCGCGCAACGATCTCCATGTCCGCTGCGCTGATGCCGACATCCTCGGCGGTGATGTAGGTGCCGCCGAGGCGCCCGACCTGGCGGCCGAAGGCGGCGAGGAGCGCCGGCGACTTGTCCTTGCGGGCGTCGGCGATGATCACCGCCTTGCCGCCGCCGAGATCAAGCCCGGCCAGGGCGTTCTTGTAGGTCATGCCGCGCGACAGGCGCAACGCGTCTGTCAGCGCCTCCGCCCCGTTTGCATAGGCCCACATGCGGCAGCCGCCGAGCGCCGGTCCAAGGCGAGTGTCGTGGACCGCGATGATGGTGCGCAGTCCGCTTGCCGCGTCAAAACCATGCACGACCTGTTCATGGCCGCGGAATTCAGGATGCGTGAACACGTCCGCCTCCACGGGTTTCAGGTCTCGGCTCGCTACCGGGGCATTCATGAGACTCTCCTCGAAAAAATCGGAAGGGGGCGGCCATGTGGCCGTTCGCGCCAAGGCGGCACGGCGAGGGCCGCACTCCCGTTCGCAAGATGTTCCGCGTCCGGAAAATATACGTCGCATGAAGGGGAATTTCGGTCTTTTCTGCCCATATAATGTGCTTTCTGATCAAGTTTTCATCTCTCAGGCACGGGTAGATCGAAGAATTTTTCCCTCGCTCCGGATCCTGTATGTGTCGGGTCTCGACCTGCCTTGCTGTCGCCGCGAAGACCGCTGATAAAGGGCGAATATTCATCGATTTCCTGGAGTGGCCTGCTGAATGTGGAAGCCCAGCGCTCTTGCGACGATCCTGGCGGTGGCCTCCGCCGGTTCTGCCGCCGCGCATCCTCATGTTTTCGTCGAATCGCGGGCGGAGGTCGTGTTTGACGCCGGAGGCCGTCTGTCCGCCGTACGCCATGTCTGGCAGTTCGACGAGGCCTTCACTGCCTTTGCGGTGCAAGGGCTCGACGAGAACGGCGACGGCCAGCTGTCGCGCGAGGAGCTGCAGCCGCTGGCGCAGATCAATGTCGAGTCGCTCGCCGAGTATGATTTCTTCACCTATCTCCAGCTCGGCGAAAGCGATGTCGCGTTCGGGGCGCCAGAGGAATACTGGCTCGACTTCTATGGCGGCCGGCTGACGCTCTTCTACACGCTCCCTGTGGCCGAGCCGCGGATCGTCGACGGGGCGACGGTGAAGCTGGATGTCTACGACCCGGGCTATTTCGTGGCTTTCGAGATGACCCGCGACACACCCTTTGCGATGGTCGACGCCCCGCAGGCCTGCAAGCTGACCTTCACGCCGCCGCCCGCGCTGGATGCGGCCATGGCGGAGACCCTGGCGCAGATCCCGCAGAGCGAGCGGCAGCTGTCGCCGGACCTCATGCAGGTGACCGAGACACTTTCCAATTCGGCGACGATCGGATGCAAATGACGAACCCTGGCAACCTCACCCCCGGAATTGCAGCACGCCGGCTTGCCCTTTCCCTGGCGGGCGGCGCCGTTCTGGCCATCGCCCTGTCGACAGCCGCCGCGCATGCCGCCCCCTCGCCATTCGGTGTGGGCTTGCCGGAACAGTCCCTCTCCTCCGGAGGCATATTCTCCGGCTTCTTTGCCTGGGTATCGGCACAGCAGACCGCCTTTTACGGCGCGCTGACCGCGTCGCTGAAGCAGATGAAGGCCGATGGCAGCGCCGGCTGGTGGCTGATGGGGCTCTCGTTCCTCTATGGCGTCTTTCATGCGGCCGGCCCCGGTCATGGCAAGGCGGTGATCTCCTCCTATGTGCTGGCCAATGGCGAGACGCTCCGGCGCGGGATCGCGATTTCCTTCGCCTCCGCCCTGGCTCAGGCGGTGACCGCGGTCATGGTGATCGGTCTGGCCTCGATCGTGCTGCGGATGACATCCATCGCGATCACCGAGACCACGCGATGGCTCGAGATCGGCTCCTATGCGGCGGTTGCCGGGCTTGGCCTCTATCTGGTCTGGCGCAAGATCTTGCGGCCGCTGCTCACGCCGCGAAAGGTCGTGGCGCTTGGCGCCCAGGCGGTCGCGGCCTGCGATCACCACGATCATCAACACCACACGCATGAGCGGGCGCACGGGCACCTTCACGAGGTGCGCCATGCGCATGATCACGATCACGGGCACGATCACGGGCACGGGCATGACCACGATCATGCGGGTGGCGAGGTCTGCGCCAGCTGCGGCCACCTCCATGCACCGCCGCCGCAGATGCTTGCCGGCGATTTCTCCCTGTCACGCGCATGGACGGTGATCCTGGCGGTCGGGCTCCGGCCCTGCACCGGCGCGCTGGTCGTGCTTGTCTTCGCGATCTCGCAGGGGCTGGCCTGGGCCGGCGTCGCGGCAACCTTCGCCATGGCGGTGGGGACCGGCCTGACCGTCTCCGCCCTTGCGACCATGGCCGTGCTGGCCAAGGACGCCGCCATGCGCACCGTTGGCGGGCGGGGCGCTGCCCGGCTTCACGCGGCGATTGAAGGTCTTGGCGCGCTCATCGTGCTGGCGCTCGGTTCGACGCTGCTGATCGCGGCGCTGGGCTGGGGCGGTGCCGTCTGATCCGCATCCGCGGTGCTCGTCCGGAAACCCCGCATTTGCATGCGCGCGGCGCCTCGCCTCAGGCGTCGCCCTGCAGCGGTTGGCTGAGTGTCTTGCGGGCGGCCATCTGCTCCCGATGGATCACGTAGAGCCCCGCCCCGATCGTCAGCGCGATGCCGAGCGAGGCGGTCGCGTCAGGCAGGTCATGGAAGACCAGCCAGCCGATGAAGGTGGCGAAGGGGATCTCCAGATATTGCATCGGGGCGAGCGTGGCGGCGGGCGCCAGCCGCAATGACCATGTCATCAGCAGATGCGCGAAGGTGCCCAGGAAGCCGACGGCGGCGAGCAGCAGGATCTCGTCGCCGTCCGGCGTGACCAGATGGAGCCCGGGGAGGTCTCCGACGGCGTTGCCCAGCAGGAAGGCAACAGCGAGAATGAGCGTGGCGATGATGCCGCTCACGGCCTGCAGGCTGATCGGATCGGCGGCCTTGGCGACGCTCCGGGTGACCAGCATGAACAGCGCGAAGGCCACGGCGACGCCGAGCGGCAGCAGGGCGGGCGCGCCGACGGCGGCGTAGTTCGGCTGGATGACGAGCAACGCGCCGGCGAAGCCGACGACACAGGCCATCAGCCGGTAGGGGCCGACCTGCTCGCCGAGGACGAAACGGCCGAGCAGCAGCATTAGGAACGGCATCACGAAGGCGATCGCGATTGCATCGGCAAGCGGCAGGTAGCGCAGGGACGCGAACATGGCGCCGATGCCGAGGATGTGCAGCACCGTGCGCAAGATGGTGAGATGCAGCACCCGCGCCGGCAGGCGCAGGCTCCCTCCGCCCAGCAGAACCAGCGGCGTGAGCAGTGCAGCCTGCATGGTGAAACGCACGAGCAGCAGCTGCCCGAGCGGCAAGGTTTCTCCCAGGATCTTGGCTATGGCATCGCCCAGCGGGGCGAGCACGCAAAACCCGGTCATCAAGAACATGCCGGTCAGCGGCCGGTCAGCGGTCATGTCAGCAGTCATGGGGGCACAGTAGGTCGCTGCGGCTCGTTTTGGAAGCGCATAGGTTGCATTCGGGTTGCATGACGCATTGCGCCATGCCGCCGGTTTTCGGCATTTCAGCCGATCGTGGCGCAACCTGCAGGATTTGACAATGGATTTAATCCCTATGCATCCCGAGAGCCTTTCAGCCACGGCTTTCCGTCACCTGCAAGGCGTCCGGATCCGGCATCGGGTCGGGATCGGCCGCGTGCGCTGAAAGGCGGTCTCAGGCCGGGGGAACAGGCGTGCCGTCGCGGCCGAGCTCGATCGACTCCCCGTGCGGGGTGGCCGCGGCGGCGCGGTGCCAGGCCTCTCGCCGCCTGGCGAGGCTTTCCGTGGTCGCGACCGCACGGGTCACCACCATGGTCTCCAGCGCCGCCAGCCAGTGATGGTAATAGCTGTCGCCGCAATCGGGATCTCCGTCGGCCTGCGCCTCGCGAATCGCCTTTGAAAGGGTTTGCGCCCATTCCGGCCAAGTGAACAGGCCGCGAGCGTGAAGCTCGACCGCCATGGCGAAGGCCTTTGCCTCCCACGGCGCGCGGAAGACCGGTTCGCCCGCGTTGCGCGGCAGGTCGGAAAACAGCTCCGCCGGCGGCGTGGCGTCGGCACCCGGCCTGCCGGAGGCGGCGTTGGAAGGTGTGTCAGGCAAGGTCAAGATAGGGTTCCCAGAGATCGATGCGGACCGTCAGCGCCGGATCGCAGTCGTCGCCCCACAATTCGCGCGCGTCGAAGGCGACCCCGTAGAGCCATGCCGGGCGCTCGCCCTCTCCCGACGCGCTGGTGTCGGGAAAGACGTGGACGCCATGCAGGGCCTCGATGGTCCCGACCCGCCCCCGGCAATAGCGGGGGATGCGGGTATGGCCCTCGGGATGCATGTTGCGGGCGCGCACCCGGTCGCCGGTCCGGAAGCGGGCAGGCACAGTCTCCTCGCGTTCCGTCGGACCGCCGCGCGCCAGTGTCGCGGCGACATCGCCGGCCGCCAGCACGCGCCTGGGCGGACGCCCTGCCGCGAGGCTGCGCGCGGCCGCGATCTCCTCGGGCGAGACCAGTCCGCGTTCGTCGAGCAGGCGCTCCAGCCCGGCCAGCCAGATCTGGTAGTAGCTGGAGGAGAGGTATCGCGCCGGGTCCATGCTTTCGCGGGCGAAGCGGGCCATGTCGATGGTCCATTCGCCGCTCGCTCCCATGGCAAGCGTGAGAGCGAAGGCGCGCCGCTCCCACTCCTCGTGAAAGACCGGCCTGACCGGCTCGGGCACCACCGGGCCGAAGCCCATCATGCCGCCAAGGTCCTGGGCGCCGTTCATGTCGCGGTCTCCGCCGGCATTTTCGGGGAAAGGGCGAGGCCGGTGCCGATCATGCTGTCGCGGGTGACGAGGCGGGCGAGATCGGATTCGCTCCAGCCGTCCGTGCCCTCAGGGCGCATGGGGATCACGAGATAGCGGATCTCGGCGGTCGAATCCCACACGCGGATGCCCGTTCCCGATGGCAGCGTTACGCCGAAATCGGCGAGCACGCCGCGCGGATCGCGCACCGCCTTGGCCCGGTAGGGGGCCGATTTGTACCAGACCGGCGGCAGGCCGAGGACCGGCCACGGGTAGCAGGAGCACAGCGTGCAGACGACCATGTTGTGCTCTTGCGGCGTGTTCTCGACAGCGACCATGTGTTCGCCCTGCCGGCCGATATAGCCGAGGGAGTGGATCGCCGCGGTCGCATCGCTTCGCAGCCAGTCGAGAAAGCCGGGCTCGCGCCAGGCCTTGGCGACCACATGCGCCCCGTTATGCGGACCGACACGGGTCTCGTAGGTCTCGATCAGGATATCGAGGGCCTTCGGGTCGACATGGCCCTTCTCGACCAGAACCGATTCGAGAGCTCGCACACGGGCTTCCGTTTCGGACAGCTCCGAGCCGTGCCCATGATCATGGTGCCCCTGATCATGTTGGTCGTGATCGTGATGCGTGTGATTGCCGGACATGGGGGATTGGCTCCTGTTCCTGGCGACGTTACTCGGCTGCGTGGCGGCCGGCCTGCCGCCGGTGGACGGCGCCGCGCAGGGCCTCGCCGAAGGCGGCGAAGAGGCGGGACGAGGCCGCGTCGCTGCCCACCCAGTATTCGGGATGCCACTGGGTGGCGAGCGCGAAACCGGAGGCGGCCTCGACGGATACCGCCTCGATGGTTCCGTCATCGGCGCGGGCCTCGACGGCAAGTCCGGGGGCGAGCCGGCCGATCGCCTGGCGGTGCAGCGAGTTCACCTCGATCGCGGCATCGCCGAGCACCGCGGCAAGCCGTCCGCCGGGTATCACCTCGACATGATGGGCAAGGGCGAAGCGCGCGTCCTGGTCATCGGCGACCGGCGCGCGGTGATCGCGGCGCCCTTCCAGCTCCTGGACCTCGCTGACGAGCGTTCCGCCGAAGGCGACGTTGACCTCCTGCAGGCCCCGGCAAATGGCGAAGAGGGGGATGTCGCGCTCGACCGCGCGGCGAATCAGCGGCAATGTCGTCGCGTCGCGGCGACTGTCAAAGGGGCCGTCCTTGTCCAGCGCGACGCCGCCATAAAGCGTCGGGTTCACGTTGGAGCGCGATCCCGTCAGCAGCACGCCGTCGACCCGGTCGAGAACGGCATCCAGGTCGATAGCCGGTCCGAGCGAGGGCAGCAGCAGCGGTATTGCGCCCGATCCCTGCACAAGCGCGTCGAGATAGACCGAGACCGCGGCGTGCCAGTCGAAACCGTCCAGTGACTTAACGTCGGTGCTCACGAGAACGACGGGTGCGGACATGTACACTCCTGATTTTTCGGGATCGTGTCGGCGATGAGTGGTTAAAAAATTTTTCCACTTGCCGGCGCTTGCTCTTGTCTCGCGCCGCGACATGGGCTTTATATCATAAACATGGCGCCCTTCAGCAAGAAGGCGCTTTAGAGGCCGGGAAGTGAAAAACGTTCCCGGCAGATGTTTGTCTTTCTCTGTGGGAGGAGAAGTATGGATCGCCGTTCATTCTTGAAAAACGCCGGACTTGGCGCGGGTGCAGCCGCTGCTGCCACGACGCTCGCCGCACCGGCCATCGCGCAGGCGACGAAGGACATGGTCATCGTGTCCACGTGGCCGCGCGACATGCCGGGCCTCGGCATTCCCGCGCAGCGTCTTGCGGCTCGAATCGGCGAGCTGACCGAAGGCCGCATCAACGTCCAGTATTTCGCCGCGGGCGAGCGCGTTGGCGCGTTCGATTCCTTCGACGAAGTCGCTTCGGGCAATGCGCAGGCCTATATCGGCGCCGACTATTACTGGAAGGGCAAGCACCCGGCCTGGGCTTATTTCACGGCCGTCCCGTTCGGCCTGACCTATGCCGAAATGGACGCCTGGATCCAGTATCGCGGCGGCCAGGAACTGTGGGACGAGCTTGCTGACGGCTACGGCCTGAAGAACTTCGCGGCCGGCAACACCGGCTCGCAGATGGGTGGCTGGTTCAACAAGGAAATCGAGACCGCGGACGACCTCAAGGGTCTGAAGATGCGTATCCCGGGCCTTGGCGGCGACGTCATGGCGAAGCTCGGCGCCTCGCCGGTTTCGCTTCCGGGTGGCCAGATCTACGAAAACCTGGTGTCCGGCGCCATCGACGCGACCGAGTGGGTTGGTCCGTTCAACGACTACTTCATGAAGTTCTACGAAGCCGCGAAGTACTACTACTATCCGGGCATGCACGAGCCGGGCTCGATGCTGGCCCTGGGCTGCAACAAGTCGTGGCTGACGTCGCTGTCGAAGGGTGACCAGGAGATCATCGCCGCCGCCTGCGCCGAAGAGAACGGCAAGACGATGGCCGAGACCAACGCCAACAACGGCGTTTATCTCGACAAGCTGATCAAGGAGCACGGCGTCGAGCTGCGCAGCTTCTCGGACGAGGTCTATGATGCCTTTGGCGAGGCGTCGGAAGCCGTGTTCGCGGAGACGGTGCAGCACAGCGATCTTGCGGCGCGTACGCATGAGAGCTTTGCCAAGGCTCGCTCCGAGATCGGTCGCTGGATGCTGCTCGCCGACACCGGCTACACCATTCAGCGCAACCGCGTGCTTGGCATTACGATCTGACGATCCAATGCGGCTGAGGAGTGCGGGGCGGGGTCCATGACCCCGTCCCGCATTCGTGTGCCGCGTGGCTATGCGAAAGGCTAATCCGACATGTCGTCCATCGACGGGGTTTCGGAGCAGGCGTCTGCCATGTCAGGCACGGCGGCCGGGTCCGACACGGGTGCATTTGTGGTCCGCCTCTTCGGCTGGATCATGCTGGCTGTGACAGCGGCGTTCGTTCTCAACAACTATCTCACTTACTGGCTGGACCTTCCCGGCGTCGCTCCGCTTTTTGGCGGAGCCGCAAACGGCAGCGCCAATCCGGCGATGTCGGCCGTCCAACTGGGTGTCTACGCCCTTCTGATCGTGCTTGCAGCCGGTCACGCCCTGCGCCAGCGGGGCAAGCTGCTGCGCCATGACAGCCGCAAGGTCGCGGCCATCAACAACTTCATCATCCGCGCCGCCTTTTTCGCGGTCCTGAGCGTCGGCTTCGCCGATGCCGTCATCTCCTTCCTCCGGGTGGAGGGGATGCTGGATGGTCTCGTCGGCAGCGAACTGGCGACCGAGCTCGGGCGCTCCCGGTTCCGTGGTCCCTATGTCCACATGCCGCTGATCGGGTTGTCCGTCGTGCTTGCCGCCTTCACCAGGACCCTGGGCTTCTTCTGGCTGGCATTGCTCGTTGTTGCCGCCGAGTTGTTGATCGTGATCGGCCGCTTCATCTTCTCCTACGAACAGGCCTTCATGGCGGACCTGGTGCGCTTCTGGTACGCCGCGCTGTTCCTGTTCGCCTCCGCCTACACGCTGTGGGAAGAGGGGCATGTACGTGTCGACGTCTTCTACGCGGCGTTCGCGACCCGTACGAAGGGCTATGTGAATTCCATCGGTGCCGTGCTTTTGGGCATGTCGCTGTGCTGGACCATTCTCGTCATCGGCATGGGCAGCAAGCAGGCGATCATCAACGCACCGATGCTGGCCTACGAAACGACGCAGGCCGGTTTCGGCCTCTACGTCAAGTATCTGATGGCCGCCTTCCTTGGCGTGTTCGCCGTCTCGATGCTGACCCAGTTCGTCGCCTACCTGTTCGACGCCGTCGCCGACATCCGCGACGAGCCGGGTGCGCGCAATACGTCTTCCGGCACCGCGCACTAGCGCGCCGGATTGCAAGGAACAAGGGAACGTCCAGGTTGACGTCCCCGCAAAAATGAAGCCGGGCCCGGGCCGAATGCGCGAAGATGCAAGGCTCGGGATCCCATCGCCGACGGGTCTCGGACAATGGAACTGTTCTTTCTCCTTCTCCTGATCGCGCTCATGGCCGGCGCGCTGGGCTCCGGCTATCCGGTCGCCTTCGCGCTCCCCGGCTCGGCGATCCTGACGATCGGCATCGCCGCGCTGTCCGGTTACCTGTTCGCGGGCAGCACCGACGCCTTCTTCTCCCATGGCGGCCCGTCCCAGTGGCTGAGTGCCGGCGTCACCAATTTTCGCGGCGTCTACTGGGAGGCGGAGCGGGATACGCTGATCGCCATTCCGCTCTTCGTGTTCATGGGCATCATGCTGCAACGCTCGAAGATCGCCGAGGACCTGCTCGTGACGATGGCGCAGCTGTTCGGCCCGGTCCCGGGCGGTCTGGGCATCTCGGTTGTCTTTGTCGGCGCGCTTCTGGCCGCGACGACGGGCATTGTCGGCGCCACCGTGGTGGCGATGGGGCTGATCTCGCTGCCGGCGATGCTGCGCAGCAACTATTCCCCGTCGCTGGCGACCGGCACGATCGCCGCCTCCGGCACGCTCGGGCAGATCATCCCGCCGTCGATCGTTCTCATCATTCTCGCCGACCAGCTCTCCAGCGCGGTGGACCAGGCGGGCTCCCTGCGCCAGGCACTCTACAAGGAGAGCACCGGCGAGATCACGATGCCGTCGGATTTCGCGGTGACCTCGACCAGCGCCGGCGAAATGTTCCTCGGCGCCTTCCTGCCGGGCCTCGTCCTGGTCGGCCTCTACATGCTCTTCATCATGGGCTTTGCCATCCTCAATCCGAAATCCGCCCCGGCGGTGAGGATGGAAGGCAAGTTCGACGGCGCGTTCCTGATCAAGGTGATCGTCACCTTGGTGCCGCCGCTGGCCCTGATCTTCATGGTGCTGGGCTCGATCATCGCGGGCATCGCCACCGTCAACCAGGCCGGCGCCATCGGCGCCATCGGCGCGATGATCATGGCCGGCTACCGGCTTCGCGAAGGCGAAAAGGGGACCTATTCTCCCGCCATCCTGGCGATCCTCTCCCTGCTCGGTCTGGCCGTTCTGCTGTCGTTCTACGACATCAACATCAAACGCATCCAGACGAGCCAGGATGTGACCGGCGTCGTTCTGGCGCTCATCGCGGTCTCGATGCTGCTGATCGCCGTCTTCTGGAGCGGCTGGCGCACCTTCAAGATCCAGGACACGCTGCGCGGCGTGATGATCGAGACGGCGAAGACCTCGTCGCTGGTCTTCATCATCCTGCTCGGCGCGGCGATGCTGACCTCCGCGTTCCGCGCCTTCGGCGGCGAGGAACTGGTCAAGGAGTTCCTGCAGGGCCTGCCGGGCGGCTTCTGGATGCAGTTCCTGATCGTCATGCTGGTGATCTTCGTCCTCGGCTTCTTCCTCGACTTCATCGAGATCGCCGTGGTCGTGGTGCCGATCGTGGCGCCGATCCTGCTCGCCGATCCGTCGGCGAACGTCACCGCCGTCTGGCTCGGCGTGATGATCGGCCTCAACATCCAGACATCGTTCCTGACGCCTCCCTTCGGCTTCGCGCTGTTCTACCTGCGCGGCGTCGCGCCGGCGACGGTCAAGACCATCGCCATGTACAAAGGCGTCATCGCCTTCATCCTGCTGCAGCTTCTGGCGCTGGGGATCGTCGGGTTCTACCCGCAACTGGTGAACTACCTGCCGAACCGGTCCTCGCTGCTGTCGGAGACGGCGCCGCCGCCGCAGAACCCGCGCATGCAGTACTGCCTGGAGAACTATGTCGCGGAGGAGTTCACGGAAAATGGCGGAACCATCCTCGCCGCGGTGAAGCGCGCGCAGGCCCTGGACCTGTCCTATCTGCCGGAGGATCTCCGCAAGGACCTGACGGAGAGCCTCACCAAGGCCGAGGCGAGTTTCGGATTGATGGGCGAGATTACCTCCGCCGAGCAGGCCGTGGCGGCCGCTGCCGGCGGCTACAGGCCCATGCATACGCTGGTGCGCGGCATCGAGCGGGACATCCGCCGGGTCGACACCGCGATCGCTGACCTGGAAGTCATCGTCAGGCGCTCCGGCGAGGGGCAGATCTACAGCGCGGAGCGCGGCGAACGCGCGGCGGCCCGGATCGAGGCCCTGAAGGAGGATCGCGCGGTTCTGACAGCGCAGATTCCGGCCGAGTGGGACGAGAAACACACCACCTTCGCCAAGATCCAGACGGCAGAAAACCGGGCACGCATGACCTACAGGCGCAATGCGGACGATGCCTACGAGCCGGTCGTCGAAGCGGTGAACGTGATCGCCTCGACGGATGCGCTGGCCGCGCTTGAGACCGATCTGCGCGGCCTGGAGCAGGAGCTCCAGTCGCTCGAGCCGGAGGCCTTCGTCGACAGGGTGACCGATGTGCGCGCGCTGTTCGGCGACGTGGAAGGGGCAAGCGACATCCGCTCCGGCGTCAATGCGGCCCGCACGGCAATGCGCTCCTCGTCCCCGGACAAGGAGAAGGCACTTGCCTCGATCCGCGAGGCGATTGCCGAGTTCGAGGCGGCGATGGTGTGGCGTCGCCGCGCCCAGACGGAACTGCTGCCGCAGCTCAACGCCTACAAGGATGCGATTTCCGGCACGATCGGCCTGCGCGGACAGCCGCGCCTGCCGCGCGAGCAGGCGCTCTATGTCGCCTCCTGCAACGCGTCGCATCGCGATATCTCGCTGAGCTTCTGATCCGGACCCTGCGGCCCGGCTCGCTTGACACGCAACGCCCGGCGGGATCTCCCGGCCGGGCGTTTGCATGTGGCCCGCGCCCGGGGTTCCGCCATCGCGGTTTCCAGTCGTGCCGATTGCTGCGATGCAAACGCATGCAAGCCCTTGATCTCGCCTGCCGCGAGACGCTTAACTGGGCCCAAGACGACACGCGCCGGCCTCGTCCCGAGCACAGATCGGCCGGCCGTGCTCCCAAAGTCCCCCGAAGGACCGCCGCCGCTCCCTTGCCGGTGCGAGCGGTCCTTGCAAGGCGGGACCCACCCGAAGGACATGACGCCTCATGGCACGCAACCGAGTGACGCTGGACGACAAGTACGATCTGACCAGGGAGCGCATCTTCGTTTCCGGCACCCAGGCCCTCATCCGGCTGGTGCTGATGCAGAAGGAGCGCGACCGGCGCGCGGGCTTCAACACGGCCGGTTATGTCACCGGCTACCGGGGGTCGCCGCTGGGCGCGCTCGACCAGCAGTTTCAGAAGGCGGCGCGGGTGCTGGCGCCGGCGGATGTCGTCTTCTCGCCGGGGATCAACGAGGATCTGGCGGCGACGGCCTTGTGGGGAACGCAGCAGGCGGAGATGCGCGGAGAGGGGCGTTTCGACGGCGTCTTCGGTATCTGGTACGGCAAGGGACCGGGGGTCGACCGTTCGGGCGATGCCTTCCGGCATGCCAACCTTGCCGGCACCTCGCGCCTTGGCGGTGTGCTGGCCCTGATGGGCGATGATCACACCTGCGAGAGTTCCACGACCGCGCACCAGTCCGAGTTCGCGCTGGTCGACGCGATGATGCCGATCCTCAATCCGGCCGGCGCCCAGGAGATTCTCGATTTCGGCCTCTATGGCTGGGCCCTGTCGCGCTATGCCGGCATCTGGGCCGGCCTCAAGCTGGTCAAGGACAATGTCGAATCGACCGCCTCGATCGACGGTCGCATCGACCGGATCGCGCCGCTCGTTCCCGATTTCGCCTTGCCGGCGGACGGGGTGCATATCCGTCCCAACGACCATCCGCTGGTCCAGGAGGCACGGCTGCACGAGGTGAAGCTGCCGGCCGCGCGGGCCTTCATCGCCGCCAATGCGCTCGACCGGGTGATCCTGTCGGGCGGGCGCCGGCGGCGCATCGGCATCATTTCCACCGGCAAGAGCTATCTCGATGTGGTCGAGGCGCTCGACCTTTTGGGGATCGACGAGGTGGCGGCCGCGGATTTCGGCCTCGCCTTCCTCAAGATCGGCTGTTCCTGGCCGCTTGCGGCCGAGCGCATGCGCGCCTTTGCCGGCGGGCTCGAACTCGTCCTGGTGGTGGAGGAAAAGCGCGGCCTGATCGAACCGCAGCTGAAGGAAATCCTCTATGGAACCACCGATGCACCGCAGGTGATCGGCAAGGCGGACGAGACCGGCGAGACGCTGTTCCGCGCGCCCGGTGCGCTCGATGCGGTGCAGATCGCGCTGGAGATCGGCCGGCGCATCCTCGCCCGCAGCGACAGCGAGGCCTTGCGCGCGCGGCTGGAGGATCTGGAAGCGCGGGCGGAACGGCTTGCCCGCACCCAGGATGTCGCGATCCGCAGCCCGTATTTCTGCGCCGGCTGCCCGCATAATTCCTCTACGCATGTGCCCGAGGGCAGCCGCGCCTATGCCGGCATCGGTTGCCACTACATGGCGCAGTGGATGGACCGCAACACCGAGGGCTACACCCAGATGGGCGGCGAGGGGGCCAACTGGGTCGGAGAGGCGCATTTCTCCCGCACCGGCCATGTCTTCCAGAATCTCGGCGACGGCACCTACAACCATTCCGGCGCGCTGGCCATCCGCGCGGCCAAGGCGGCCGGCGTCAACATCACCTACAAGATCCTCTACAACGATGCCGTCGCGATGACCGGCGGCCAGGCCCATGACGGGGGCCTGCGCGTCGACGAAATCGCCCGCCAGGTGGCGGCCGAGGGCGCGCGGCGTGTCGTCGTGGTCACCGACGAGCCGGGCAAGTATCCGCCGGCGACGAACTGGCCGGCCGGCACCAGCATCCATCACCGCGACGACCTGCTTGCGGTGGAGCGGGAGCTTGCCGGCGAAAGCGGGCTGACCGTGCTCCTCTACGACCAGACCTGTGCGGCGGAGAAGCGTCGCCGGCGCAAGCGCGGCCTGTTTCCCGATCCGGACGAGCGGATCCTCGTCAACGAACTCGTCTGCGAGGGCTGCGGCGATTGCGGCGTTCAGTCGAACTGCGTTGCGATCCAGCCGGTGGAGACCGAGTGGGGCCGCAAGCGGACAATCGACCAGTCGTCCTGCAACAAGGATTTTTCCTGTGTGAAGGGCTTTTGCCCCTCCTTCGTCAGCGTGCGCGGCGGCGTGCTCAAGGGACGCGCGGTGATGCCGCCTCCGGCCCCGAAAGTGGCGGAACCCGAG
Source organism: Stappia sp. (assembly GCF_965276915.1). Classification (GTDB taxonomy): domain Bacteria; phylum Pseudomonadota; class Alphaproteobacteria; order Rhizobiales; family Stappiaceae; genus Stappia. The sequence continues at coordinate 270,377 of NZ_OZ255709.1, read as the reverse complement.
ATCGTCCCGCCGACCCGCATCCATTCGGTGATGATCACCGGCGTCGGGGGCACCGGCGTCGTCACCGTCGGGGCGGTGATCGGCATGGCCGCCCATCTCGACGGCCTCGGCTGCGGCATCATCGACATGGCCGGCCTTGCCCAGAAGGGCGGCGCGGTGACCAGTCACCTGAAGCTGGCACCGCGGCCGGAGGACATTTCGGCGATCCGCATCGGGCCGGGCTCGGCCGATCTGGTGCTGGGCTGCGACATCGTCGTGGCCGGTTCGGCGAAGGTGCTGTCCGCCATGCGGCCGGGGCGGACGATGGCGGTGATCAACACCCATGAGACACTGCCCGGCGACTTCGCCCGCAATCCGGATTTCAGCCTTCCCGGGCGCCGTCTGGTGGCGGCGATCAGCGATGCGTCCGGCAAGGACAATGCCCGCTTCATCGATGCGACCGAGCTTGCCGTGGAACTCTTCGGCGATGCGATCGCGGCCAACATGTTCCTGCTTGGCTATGGCTGGCAGCTGGGCGGGTTGCCATTGGCTCTTGAGTCCATCGAGGACGCAATCCGGCTGAACAAGGTGTCGGTCGAGATGAATCTCGCCGCCTTCGCCTGGGGGCGGGTCGCGGCGGTCGACCCCGATGCGGTGAGCGCGGCCGCCAATGCGCGCCCCGACCGTCTCGAGCATCGGCGGATTTCGGAGACGGTCGAGGAGACCATCGCGCGCCGCGCGGCCTTCCTTGCCGACTATCAGGACGCCGCCTATGCGGCGCGCTATCGGGGGCGCATCGACGCGCTCGCGGCGGCGGCCGAAAGGCTGGGAGACGAAGGCGGCGAGATCGTCGCGACGGCGGCGCGCGAATTGTTCCGGATGATGGCGATCAAGGACGAATACGAGGTGGCGCGCCTCTATGCCGGTCAGGCCTTCCGCGACCAGCTGTCGGAAACCTTCGAGAGCTATGAGCGTCTCGAGTTCCACCTGGCGCCGCCGCTGCTGTCGGGCACCGACGCGCGCACCGGCCGGCCGGCCAAGCGTCGCTTCGGCCCCTGGGCAATGACGCTGTTCCGTCTGCTTGCGCGCTTCAAGGGCCTGCGCGGGCGCGCGTTCGATCCTTTCGGGCGGACGCAGGAGCGGCGCATGGAGCGGCGGCTTCGCGACGACTACGAGAGGATCGTCGAGGAGGTGACGTCGGCGCTGGAGCGGGACAATGCGGCGGCAGCGCTGGCGCTGCTTGCCTATCCGGGCAGGATCCGGGGCTTCGGTCCGGTGCGGGCCAAGGCGGCAGCGGAGGCGGAGCGCGGTGTGCCCGTCTTGCTGGACGCGTTCAGGCAGGGGCGCGCCGCGAAACTGGCGGCGGCGGAGTGATCCGCCTGCCGGCTCAGGGTCCGCCGGTTCCCCAGTCGACCTGCGCGGTCAGCATGTAGCCCGAACCGTAGACGGTGCGAATGAGCGTCGGCGCGTCGGGCCGTGTCAGCTTCTTGCGGATGCGCGAGATGCGCACGTCGATGGCCCGGTCGAGCGTGTCGTCGCGGCCGCCATGCTCCAGCAGATAGTCGCGGCTGAGCACCCGCTTGGGCGCGCGCAGCAGGGCAGTCAGGAGTGTTGCCTCGCCGGTCGACAGGAAGGTCTCTTCCCCGTCGGGGGCGACCAGCCGGTGGCTTTCCGGCTCGAACCGCCAGTCGGCGAAACGCGCGACCTCGCGCGCCACCGTGTCGGCGGCGGCTGCAGCCTGCGCCGCCACCGGCGCCGCGCGGCGCAGCAGCGAACGCACCCGGGCGACGATCTCGCGCGGGTCGAAGGGCTTCACCACATAGTCGTCGGCGCCGAACTCGAGCCCCATGATCCGGTCGGAGGCATGCGCCCGGGCGGAAAGGACGAGGATCGGCACGGGCCCCTTCGCACGGATCCGGTTGATCACTTCCATCCCGTCCATGTCGGGCAGGCCGAGATCGAGAATGATCGCGGCCGGCATCTCGATCCCGATTCCGACAAGTGCCGCATCCGCGGTGGCGAAGACGCGGGTGCGGAACCGGTAGCCGGCCAGCGTATCGGCAAGCAGGGAGCTGATGTCGGGTTCGTCCTCGACGATGAACACCAGCGTGCCGGCGTCGCCGGACGGATCGCGGTCGCGGATCGGATCGGGACGGGTCATCAGGCGAGAATCTCGTTCATGGTCCTGGCGAGCAAGCGGGCGGAGAAGGGTTTGGGCAGTATGGGGCAGTCGGGGGTACTGCCGTCCGACGCGGGTCCCTGACGGTAACCCGTCATCAGCGCGACCGGAAGACCCGGCCGGGTCTTTCTCATCTCGTGCAGCAGCGCGAGGCCGTTCATCTGGCCCGGCATGACGATGTCGCTCAGAACCGCGCGGATGTCCGTGACGTCGCGCACCAGGTCGAGCGCGTCGCTGGCATCGCCCGTGACCAGCACGGAGTAGCCGAGCGCGCAGAGCTGGTCGCGCACCACATTGGCAACGTCTCCGTCATCGTCGACAAGCAGGACCAGTTCCCCGGCACCGGCGGGAACCGGCTCGGTGTCCGCCGCCGCATCGGTGGCGTCGTCGTCGGGCGTCAGGGGCAGAAGCAGGTGAATGTCCGTGCCGTGGCCGACACGGCTCTCGATGGCGATGCCGCCGCCGCTGCGGCGTGCGAAGCCGTAGACGGTCGGCAGTCCGAGGCCGCTTCCCGTGCCGAAGGGTTTTGTCGAGAAGAACGGATCGAAGGCCTGACGGCGCACTTCCTCGCTCATGCCGAGCCCGGTATCGCTGACGGTGAGCCGGGCGTAGGTGCCGCCAAAGACGCCGAAGCGGTCGGCTTCCGTATCGCTCAGGCTGACATCCTCCAGCACCAGGGAGATGCGCCCGCCGTCCGGCATCGCATCCCGGGCGTTGAGGACAAGATTGACCAGCGCGTTCTCCAGTTCAGCCGGATCGACCCGGGCGACAGCCGCCGCTGCCTCGAGACGCAAGGAGAAATCGATCGACTTCGGCAGGCTGCCGGCAAGCAGCCCCTCGATGTTGCCGACCAGCGTCGCGAGGCGGACCGGCCGCAGGTTCGGTGCATCGCCCCGGGCGAAGGCGAGCAGGCGGCGCGTCAGTTCGGCGCCGCGCTGGGCGGCATGCAGGATCGGGTCGAGATGGGCGGAGAGATCGGGCATCGCCGGTTCGTCCGCCTTGCGCCGCAGCGCCAGCACGTTGCCGATGACGATCGTCAGGAGATTGTTGAAGTCATGGGCAAGGCCGCCGGTGAGCTGGCCGACCGCCTCCATGCGCTGGGCCTGGGCCAGCGCCGTCTCGCTGCGCTTCTGCTCGGTCGCGTCGAGGGAGAGCACGAAACATCCCAGCACGCGGCCGTCCAGCGTCCGGTCGGGGATCAGGGTCGAGCGCATATGCGCGATGCGTCCGCCCGGCCGGGTGCGGGAATACTCGTAGGAGACCGCATGGCCGCCGAAGGCCTTTTCGATATGCGGGGCCAGCTCTGCGTAGAGCTCGGGGCCGGCGATTTCGGACACCTTGCGTCCGACGATCGATTCCACCGTCTGGTCGAACCACTTCGCGTAGCGGCGGTTGGCGAAGCGGTAGATCGGGCCGGGGCCGAAATAGGCGACAAGCGCAGGCACGTTGTCGGTGACGAGGCGCAGCCAGTCCTCGCTCTGGCGCAACTGCCGCGTCCGTTCGGCGACGGTGCGTTCCAGCGATGCCTGCTGCTCGCGCTCGCGGGTGATGTCGGTATAGGTGGTGACGAAGCCGCCTTCCGGCAGGGGCGCGCCGGTGACGAGAACCACCTGTCCGTCCGGGCGCACCCGCTCGAAGGAATGCGGCTCGAACAGGCGCGCACGCTCGACCCGTCGCGCGATCATCTCGTCGACGTCGCCGGAGCCGTATTCGCCGCGCCCGGCATTGACCCGCAGGAAGGCGGACAGATGCGTGCCGCGACGGGCGAGCTCGGGAGGGAACTCGAGCATCTCGAAAAGCTGGCGGTTCCAGGCCACGAGCTGCAGGTCGGCATCGAAGACCGAAAAGCCCTGGTTGATGTGGTCGAGCGCCGCCTGGAGAAGGTCGAGGCGGTCACGGTAGAGGTCGCGGCTTGCCATGGCGGGAGTTTATGCACGCCCGTCACGCTGTCGATTGCAAAAACGTCGGGGGCAGCGCTGAAACAATTCGTTGCAATTGGCACATACTGGCGCAACGCTGCTCGCTTAGCGTTGCCGTCGAGCGCTACTCTGCGTCAATCGCCCGTCAGTCTCCAAGAAGAGAGAAGGGCTTGATGGACCGGGACTGTGATAGTCTGGTGGCGTTACAACGAACGATCCCGAACAATCGGGGCGTCCAGAGGGGAAGAAACGCAATGGCAGGGTCGCCCGTCGTCGAGCGCCTCGACGAGGACACCTTTCCGAAAATCCTGCTGCGCAATGCCCGTGTCTTTGCGGACCGGCCGTCGATGCGCGAGAAGGATCTCGGAATCTGGCAGGCATGGACATGGTCGCAGGTGTTGGAGGAAATCCGCACCTTCGCCATCGGCCTTCAGGACGTCGGCTTCAAGCATGGCGACAAGATCGCCATCGTCGGCGCCAACCGGCCGCGACTGTACTGGTCGATGGTCGCGGTACAGTCGCTCGGCGGCGTGCCGGTGCCGCTCTACTCGGACTCCGTGGCGGAGGAAATGGCCTTCGTGCTCGAGCACGCAGAGGTCCGCTTCGCCTGCGTCGAGGACCAGGAGCAGGTCGACAAGCTTCTGTCCATGTCGGAAAGCCTGCCGCATCTGGAGCAGGTCATCTACGACGATCCGCGCGGTCTGATCGATTACGATCACAGCCGGCTTCATTCCTTCGAGGGATTGCAGGCCGCCGGCCGCAAGGCGCTTGAGGGTGACCCGGCCCGCGCGGCGGCCTGGCTTGAGGGCATCGCCGCCGCCAAGGGCGCCGACATTGCCGTCATGCTCTACACGTCGGGCACGACCGGCCGCCCCAAGGGCGTGATGCTGTCCTTCGACAATCTCGTCATTTCGGCGCGCAACGGCAACAAGTTCGACGCCCTGAACGAGACCGAGGAAACCCTTGCCTATCTGCCGATGGCATGGATCGGCGACCATGTGTTCTCGCTCGCCCAGGCCTATTGCGCCGGCTACTGCGTCAACTGCCCGGAGAATCTCGAAACCGTCCTGTCGGACCGGCGCGAGATCGCGCCGACCTATTTCTTCGCGCCGCCGCGTGTGTTCGAGGGGCTCCTCACGCATATCATGGTGCGGATGGAGGATGCGGGCCGGATCAAGAAGAAGATGTTCGACTTCTTCATGGGGGTTGCCCGCCGGGTCGGCGAGCAGATCCTCAACGGCGAAGAGGTCGGTTTCGGCGACCGGCTTCTCTATCGCCTCGGCGACCTGTTCGTCTACGGTCCGCTGAAGAACCAGATGGGCTTCACGCGCCTCAAGGTCGGCTATACGGCCGGCGAGGCGATCGGCCCGGAAATCTTCCGTTTCTATCGCTCGCTTGGGCTCAACCTGAAGCAGCTCTACGGCCAGACGGAAGCCAGCGTCTATATCACCATGCAGCCCGATGGCGAGATCTATGGCGACACGGTCGGCATGCCGGCTCCCGATGTCGAACTGAGGATCGCGGAGAACGGCGAGGTTCACTACCGCTCGCCCGGCGTCTTTGTCGGCTATTACAAGAATGACGAGGCGACGCGCTCGACCAAGACCGAGGACGGCTGGGTGCTGACCGGCGATGCCGGCTTCATCGCCGACAACGGCCACCTGAAGATCATCGACCGGGCCAAGGATGTCGGCAAGCTCTCGGACGGCTCGCTGTTCGCGCCGAAATACATCGAGAACAAGCTGAAATTCTTCCCCAACGTGAAGGAAGTCGTGGCCTTTGGCGACGGCCGGGACTTCTGCGGCGTGTTCGTCAATATCGACCTGACGGCCGTCGGTTCCTGGGCCGAGCGCAACAATGTCAACTATGCGTCCTACCAGGAGCTTGCCGCCCATCCCCATGTCTACGAGATGATCCGGGGACATGTCGACCAGGTGAACCGGGACCTGGCGTCCGAGCCGATGATGGCCGGCGGCCAGATCAAGCGTTTCCTCGTCCTGCACAAGGAGCTCGACGCCGATGACGGCGAGCTGACGCGGACGCAGAAGGTGCGCCGCTCCTTCATCGCGGAGCGGTACCAGCCGCTGATCGAGGCGCTCTACGACGGTTCGACCAGCAAGCACGTGCGCACCGAGGTGACGTTCGAGGACGGGCGCAAGGGTGGGATCGAGGCGACTGTCGCGATCCATGACATGGAACTCTACCCGGCCCAGTCCGGCGGCATGAAGGAGGCGGCGGAATGAACGCCTTTGTCGATCCCGCCGGCATGGCAGGGCACTCCGGACTGACCAAGGGCGAGGTGCTGCTGCGCGTCGACAACGTGTCGCTGGCCTTCGGCGGCGTGAAGGCGATCACCGACATCTCCTTCGACATCGTCAAGGGCGAGGTGCGCGCCATCATCGGCCCGAACGGCGCAGGCAAGACGTCGATGCTCAACGTCATCAACGGCTTCTACCATCCGCAGGAAGGCACGATCACCTGGCGCGGCAAGGTGCGGCGCAAGATGAAGCCCTACGAGGCGGCCAGCAACGGCATCGCCCGCACGTTCCAGAACGTCGCCCTGTTCAAGGGCATGACGACGCTGGACAACATCATGACCGGCCGCGGCCTGAAGATGCACAAGAACTTCCTCTGGCAGTGCCTCCACTGGGGGCCCGCGCTCAGGGAGGAGAACGAGCATCGCCGCAAGGTCGAGGAGATCATCGATTTCCTCGAGATCCAGGCGATCCGCAAGACGCCGGTCGGGCGCCTGCCCTACGGTTTGCAGAAGCGCGTCGAGCTTGCCCGCGCGCTGGCGATGGAGCCGGAGCTGCTTCTCCTCGACGAGCCGATGGCCGGCATGAACCTGGAGGAGAAGGAGGACATGAGCCGCTTCATCCTCGACGTGAACCAGCAATTCGGCACGACGATCGCCCTGATCGAGCACGACATGGGCGTGGTGATGGACCTGTCGGACCGGGTCGTGGTGCTCGACTACGGCCGCAAGATCGCCGACGGACCTCCCGAGGAGGTGCAGTCTAACCAGGATGTGATCGACGCCTATCTCGGCGTTCCGCACGAAAACTGAGGGATCCGGGATGTCGTTTCTGGTTGAGACTATCCTGTCGGGCCTGATGGCCGGCGTCATGTACTCGCTTGTCGCGCTCGGCTTCGTGCTGATCTTCAAGGCGTCGGGCATCTTCAACTTCGCCCAGGGCGTGATGTGCCTGTTCGCGGCGCTCACCTTTGCCGGCATCATCGAGAAGACGTCGCTGCCCTGGCCGATCGCCTTCATGCTCACCGTCGGCGTCATGGTCGCCGTCGCCTGGGCGGTGGAGCGCTTCGTGCTCCGTCATCTGGTCAACCAGGAGCCGATCATCCTGTTCATGGCGACGATCGGTCTCGCCTATGTGCTGGAAGGCGTCGGCGACATCGTCTGGGGATCGGACGTCAAGGTGCTCGACATCGGGCTGCCGTCGGGCGCCTCGGACTTCATGCTCGACCAGTTCAACATCTATATCGAGAAGCTTGAAGTGTTTGCGGCTCTGATCGCCGCGGTGCTGGTCGGGTTCCTGGCGATCTTCTTCCAGAAGACGCGCATCGGCCGCGCGCTCCGCGCCGTTGCCGACGACCATCAGGCGGCGCTTTCCGTCGGCATCTCGCTGCAGACCATCTGGGTCATCGTGTGGTCGGTCGCCGGTTTCGTGGCGCTGGTCGCCGGCACGCTCTGGGGCACGAAATCGGGCGTCCAGTTCTCGCTGTCGCTGATCGCGCTGAAGGCGTTGCCGGTTCTCATCCTGGGCGGGTTCACCTCGATCCCCGGCGCCATTGTCGGCGGCCTGATCATCGGCGTCGGCGAGAAGCTGGCCGAGATCTATGTCGGCCCGATGGTCGGCGGCGCGATCGAGAACTGGTTCGCCTACATGCTCGCCCTTGCCTTCCTGCTGGTGCGTCCGCAGGGCCTGTTCGGCGAGCGCATCATCGAACGCGTCTGACGCAAGGCTCCGCTCAAGAAGGGTTCAGGACACATGCTCTATCGTGAAGCCGGTCAGTTCAAGACCACCTACCAGGCGGACCAGGGGATCTTCCCGATCGCCCAGGACCGCTATGTGGTGTGGGCGTTCCTCGCGGTTGCCTTCCTCGTCGTGCCGTTCTTCGTCAACGACTACTGGACCAATGCCGTGCTGCTGCCGCTCTTGATCTACGGCATGGCGGCGCTCGGCCTCAACATCCTGGTCGGCTATTGCGGGCAGATCTCGCTGGGAACCGGCGGCTTCATGGCGGTGGGCGCCTATGCATCCTACAAGCTGATGACGTCCTTCCCGGAGATGAGCATGATCCTCGTCGTGCTCCTGTCGGGCGGCATGACGGCCGCGGTCGGCGTCGCCTTCGGCCTGCCCAGCTTGCGCATCAAGGGGTTCTACCTGGCGGTGGCGACGCTGGCCGCGCAGTTCTTCCTTGTCTGGCTCTTCAACAAGGTCGGCTGGTTCTACAACTACTCGGCCACCGGCCAGATCTCGGCGCCGGAGCGCGAGCTGTTCGGTTTCGTGCTCACCGGCGCATCGGCGCAGACCTGGGTCAAGTATCTCTTCTGCCTGACATTCCTGACCGTTTCCGCGCTGGTTGCCAAGAACCTTGTGCGCGGCCGGCTCGGCCGCAACTGGATGGCGATCCGCGACATGGACATCGCCGCTGAGCTGATCGGCGTGCGGCCGCTGATGACCAAGCTGTCGGCCTTCGCCGTGTCGTCCTTCTATATCGGCATGGCGGGATCGCTTCTGTTCACCATCTATCTCGGCGCCGTCGAGGTCGGCGAGGTGTTCGGCATCAACGTCTCGTTCCTGGTGCTGTTCATGGTGATCATCGGCGGGCTGGGGTCGATCGTCGGTTCGTTCATGGGAGCGGCCTTCCTGGTGCTGCTGCCGATCTTCCTCAAGAACTTCATGGTCGACGGGCTGGGCCTGATGCCGGTCATGGCCAAGCATGTGGAAATCCTGTTGATGGGCCTTCTCATCATCTTCTTCCTGATCGTGGAGCCGCACGGCCTTGCCCGGCTCTGGCAGATCGCCAAGGAGAAGCTGAGGTTGTGGCCCTTCCCGTACTGAGGCGGCGCGAGACAAGACAACCAACGTCCGCCCAGCTGACTGCCCAATGTCCTGTTCCAAGGGAGGAAACGACATGAAACTGAAGCATCTCACGGCCGGCCTCGCCGCGCTCGCGATCGCATCGCCGGTCGCGGTGACGACGGCCCAGGCCTACGAGCTGACCATTCCGTCGCTCGTCTACCGTACCGGCCCCTATGCGCCGGGCGGCATTCCCTTCGCCAACGGCTATGCCGACTACTTCAAGCTCCTGCAGGAGCGTGACGGCGGCATCAACGGCGCCAGCATCAACTTCATCGAGTGCGAGACGGCCTACAACACCCAGCAGGGCGTGGAGTGCTACGAGAACACCAAGGGACAGGGCGAGAGCAAGGCGCTGGTCTACCAGCCGCTGTCGACGGGCATCACCTACCAGATCATCCCGAAGGCCGCGGTCGACGAGATCCCGATCTTCACGATGGGCTACGGCCGCACCTCGGCCGCCAACGGCAAGATCTTCCCGTGGATCTTCAACTTCCCGGGCACCTACTGGGATGCCGCGTCCGGCATGGTCAACTACGCAGCCGCGATCGAGGGCAGCGCCGAGGACCTCAAGGGCAAGACGATCGCGCTCGTCTATCACAACTCCGCCTATGGCAAGGAGCCGATCCGCACGCTCGAGGAGCTTGCCGCCAAGCACGGCTTCAAGCTGGAACTGCTGCCGGTCGACCATCCGGGCCAGGAGCAGAAGGCGACATGGCTGCAGATCCGTCGCATGAACCCGGACTGGGTCTTCATGTGGGGCTGGGGCGTGATGAATCAGGTTGCCGTTAAGGAAGCCTCCTCGGTGCGCTATCCGATGGACCGCTTCATCGGCAACTGGTGGGCCGGTTCGGAGCAGGACGTGCTGCCCGCGGGCGAAGGTGCCAACGGCTACCTGTCGGCGACCTTCCACGCACCGGGTGCTGAATTCCCGCTGCACCAGGAAATCATCGAGAAGGTCTACGATGCCGGCAAGGGCGCCGGCGACCGCGAGCGTGTCGGCGAGGTTCTCTACAATCGTGGCCTGATCGCCGCCGTGTGGACCGTCGAGGCGATCCGCAAGGGGATGGAGATCAAGGGCTCGAACGAGATCATCGGCAAGGATGTGCGCGAAGGCTTCGAGGCTCTCGACGTCACCGAGGAGCGGCTTGCCGAACTCGGCCTGCCGAACTTCACCTATCCGGTGAAGATGTCCTGCGCCGTTCACTCCGATCCCGGCACGGTCCTCATCCAGCAGTGGGATGCGGCAGGCGGCGACTGGAAGGTGATCGCGTCCGGCATCGAGCCCGATCGCGATGTCATCGCCCCGCTGATCGAGGCGGATTCCGCGGCATACGCGGCGGAAAACAACATCACCCCCCGGGATTGCAACTGATCCTGATCGGTTGTCCTCCCAAGGAGTGGAGACAGGCATGAGCGAGACGTCCGCTTCGGCGATCCTTTCGGTGAACAACATCGAGGTGATCTACAACCACGTCATCCTGGTGTTGAAGGGCGTGTCGCTCACCGTTCCCGAGGGGGGCATCGTTGCCCTCCTCGGAGCCAACGGCGCCGGCAAGACGACAACGCTGAAGGCGGTGTCGAACCTGCTCGGGGCCGAGCGCGGCGACGTCACGAAGGGCAGCATCGTCTTCAAGGGCGAACAGGTCCAGTCGCTGTCGCCCAACGACCTGGTCAAGCGCGGCTGCATCCAGGTCATGGAGGGCCGGCATTGCTTCGGCCATCTGAGCATCGAGGAAAATCTCCTGACCGGAGCGTTCACGCGACGGGACGGGGCGGCCGCGATCAAGCAGGACCTGGAAAAGGTCTATGCCTATTTTCCCCGGCTGCGCGAGCGCCGGTCCAGCCAGGCGGGCTACACATCGGGCGGCGAGCAGCAGATGTGCGCCATCGGCCGCGCCTTGATGAGCAAGCCGAACATGATCCTGCTCGACGAGCCGTCGATGGGGCTTGCACCGCAGTTGGTCGAAGAGATTTTCGAGATCGTCAAGGAGCTCAACCAGAAAGAGGGCGTTTCCTTCCTGCTGGCCGAGCAGAACACCAATGTCGCGCTGCGCTATGCGACCTACGGCTACATCCTGGAATCGGGCCGTATCGTGCTCGACGGCGATGCCAAGGCGCTGCGCGAGAACGAGGACGTCAAGGAATTCTATCTTGGCGTCGGTGGCGAGGGCCGCAAGTCCTTCCGAAACGTGAAGCATTACAAGCGGCGCAAGCGCTGGCTGGCCTGACGCCTCCGCCTCCGCGCCGCCCAGGAACAGACTGAACGCCAGACGGGAAGGGCGCGCCGCAAGGGCGGGCAACACCCCCGCTTTCCCGCAAGCGATGCAACGCACGAGGACTGTGTCATGAGCGCAGAGCATTTTGACACTCTTGAGATCCGGGACCCGGACGAGCGCGACGCGGATCTCTTCGCACGGTTGCCTGGCCAGGTCGGTCACGCGATGGCCAATGCGCCGGGCTGGGCCGCCCATCTTTCCGGCGCGGACGCGGCTGCGGTCACCGACCGCGCGGCGCTGGCCCGGTTGCCGGTGCTGCGCAAGCCGGACCTGATGGCCGCGCAGGCGGCAAATCCTCCGTTCGGCGGCTTCGCGGCCGCTCCGGTCTCCGCCATGGGGCGCATCTTCATGTCTCCCGGGCCGATCTGGGAGCCGCAGGGCGAGGGCACCGATCCCTGGAACGCGGCGCGCGCCTTTTTCGCGGCCGGGTTCCGCCCCGGCGACATCGTGCACAATGCGCTCTCCTATCACCTGACGCCTGGCGGCTTCATTCTCGATCACGGCGCGCGTGCGCTCGGCTGTGCCGTGTTTCCCGCCGGGGTCGGCAATACCGAGACGCAGGTCGATGCGATCGCGACGCTGAGGCCGACCGGCTATGCGGGAACGCCCGATTATCTCAAGGTGATCCTCGACAAGGCGGCCGAGCTTGGCCGCGATGTCTCTTCCATCCGCAAGGCGATCGTTTCCGGCGGGGCGCTGTTCCCGAGCCTGCGGGCCGAGTATGCGGCGCGCGGCGTCGACGTGTTCCAGGCCTATGCGACGGCCGACCTTGGCGTGATCGCCTATGAATCGGTGATCGACGAGGGGATGGTCGTGAACGAGAACATGATCGTCGAGATCGTGCGCCCGGGTTCGGACACGCCGGTGCCCGACGGCGAGGTCGGCGAACTCGTCGTGACCACCTTCAACAGTGCCTATCCTCTGATCCGCTTCGGAACGGGGGACCTGTCGGCGGTGCTCGCCGGCCGCTCGGCCTGCGGGCGGACAAATATGCGCCTGAAGGGCTGGATGGGCCGCGCCGACCAGCGGACCAAGGTCAAGGGCATGTTCGTCGATCCCAAGCAGGTGGCGCAGGTGCTCGGCCGTCACCCTGAAATCGCCAGGGCGCGTCTCATCGTCGAGCGCAAGGCCGAGCAGGACGTGATGCGCCTGGCCTATGAGGTCGAGGGGCCCGCCGATGGCCTGGACACTGCCATTGCGGCGTCGCTTCGCGAGATCACCAAACTGGCCGGGTCCGTGGAACGGGTCGCCCCGGGCGCGCTTCCCAATGACGGCAAGGTCATATCCGACGAGCGCAAATACGACGCTTGAGACGGCCGGCGGAACGAGCCGAACGGACGCTGAAGACGGCTCTGTCGGTTTTCCGCCCTTGCGCTGCCATTCGCCTCTATCCTATGCAGGAACGCGACATGCGGTTGCGCGGCCCTTGCCGCCAGCCCCGGACCGGCGGGTGATGCGATGCAGGATGACAGGGCTAGTGACCAGGATGGCGCCGCCGTCCTTCTGGTGGAGGACGACCCTGATGACGTGCGGATCATCACCCAGTCGCTGGGTGCCTCGGCGATACCGGTCCGTCTGACGACGGCCGCCGATGGCGCGCAGGCACTGTCGATCCTGAACGAGGCTGCCGACAGCGGCCTCCCGGCTCCCGACCTGATTCTCCTCGATCTCAATCTGCCGGTGATGAACGGGACCGAGTTCCTGGGCAAGTTGCGGGCGCATCCGACATTGAGCGCGGTGCCTGTCTGCGTGTTCACCACCGCCGACGATCCGGTCACGATTCGCCGCGCCTACGCGGCGGGTGCCAACGCGGTGGTGACGAAGGCGGACAGCCTGGCCGGAATGAGCCAGGTGCTGCATACGATCATCGAATTCTGGTTCAGGGTCGCCGAGCGTTACCGCGCCGAGTGAGCGCTGCGGAGCCTGTCGCCCCGCTCCGGCGGCGCTGCGCGCGCCGGGATCAAAGATAGACGATCTCGAAGGGGTCTTCCTCGACGGCAGGCGGCTCCGGTTCCGGCGGCGCGCCGCGCGGCTGTTCCGCGACGCCGGTTGCCGCATCGACATGCGACTTGAGGACGCTGACCGAAAACGGCTTGACGACGACCGAACGGGCACCGAGTTCTGCAGCCTTTTCCAGCAGCGACAGGTCGACATGGGCACTGATGACGATGACGGGGGTCATGGCGGTCTGTGCGTTTGAACTGGCGCGCAGATTGGCCAGGAAGGCTGCACCGTCCTGTGTCGGCATGCGCCAGTCGACAAGGATGACGTCGAAACGGTGGGTACGCAGGAGTTTTTCGGCAACGGCGCCGTTCTGCGCCTCGCTGATGCTGGCAAAACCCAGATCCTTGAGCATTCCCCGGATCAGGCGTCGGGTGAACGCGCTGTCGTCAATGAGCAGGACCTTCTGCGATCTCACGGTAGACTTCTTCCCCTGCCATTCCCGGCGCCGGGGTCCGGAAGACCTGCGCCCGTACGGGAAAACTTCGTAATTTCATCAATGTCGCCGATACCGCTGAAGGCCCGGTTAACGGCTGCCTCTGTCGGCCGGCATCTCCCGTGATGCAGCCGGTGCGTCAGGCTGTCGCGGATGGCGCAAATCCTGCCCGGCGGTTTGCGCGTAGTAGGCTTAGATCAAAACCCATTAAATTGGCGAAAATGGCGTTCGATATGACAAGAGATGCAAGGAAAAGCTCGAAGAGCGGGGTTGGCGCCCCGGTCGAGAGCTTTGACGCGGCAGATCGCCGTCAGGTCGAACGTCCTTCGAATCGGGCGAATTTGCACGGGCGTCAGCGTCGCAAGGCCTTGAAAGGCTTCAGCCTTCCCGCGGCCTTGCTCCTTGCCTCCGCGCAAATTCGCTCCGACCATGTCCGCCTATTTAATGGGTCCTGACCCCAAGCTATGGACCATGCTGGCGGCGTGCCTTATGTGCGGCTTCAGCAGAACGATCTTTCGACCGGGAGCCAAATGGACAGCATGACCGTCAACAAGAACACGGCCGATATCGACCGCACGGCCGGCGCCGATGCGTCCCGGGCGCAGGAAATGCGCAGCTTGCGGCTGCCTGCGGACCATCCGAAGGTCAGGTCCGGCAAGGTCGGCGTCCTGCTGGTCAATCTGGGGACACCGGACGGCACCGACTACAGGTCCATGCGCCGTTACCTGAAGGAGTTCCTGACGGACAAGCGTGTCATCGAATGGCCGAAGGCGCTCTGGTACCCGATCCTGTTCGGCATCGTCCTGAACACGCGCCCGCAGAAGTCGGGCAAGGCGTACGAGGAAATCTGGAACAAGGAACTCGACGAGTCCCCGCTGCGGACCATCACCCGATCGCAGTCGGACAAGCTCTCCGCGGTGCTGGCCGGGGCGGGGGACAGGATCGTCGTCGACTGGGCGATGCGCTACGGCAATCCGTCGATCGCCTCCAGGCTCGAGCACCTGCGCGCGCAAGGCTGCGACCGCCTGCTCGTGTTCCCGCTCTATCCCCAGTATTCGGCCTCGACGACGGCGACGGTGAACGATGTGGTGTTCAAGGAGCTCCTCAAGCTGCGCTGGCAGCCGGCGCTGCGCACCGTGCCCCCCTATCACGACGATCCGGTCTACATTGATGCGCTCGCGACCTCGATCGAGACGGCGCTCGCCGGGCTCGATTTCGAGCCGGAGACGGTGCTCGCCTCGTTTCACGGGATTCCGCAGTCCTATTTTCGCAAGGGCGATCCGTATCACTGCCACTGCCACAAGACGACGCGGCTGTTGCGCGAGCGGCTCGGCTGGCCGGAAGACCGGCTGCGGATCACCTTCCAGTCGCGTTTCGGGCCGGAAGAATGGCTGCAGCCCTATACGGACAAGACGGTCGAGGCGCTGGCCGTTTCGGGCATGAAGCGCATCGCCGTGATCAATCCCGGTTTCGTGGCCGACTGCCTCGAGACGCTGGAGGAAATCGCCGGCGAGGCGGGAGAGATCTTCCATGAAAACGGCGGCGAGAAGTTCGCCCACATACCCTGCCTGAACGACAGCGGGCCGGGCATGGAGGTGATCGACGCGATCGTGCGCCGCGAACTCTCCGGCTGGATCTGACCACGCCCTAGTCGGGCATGCCCGTCCGGGCTTCCTCGACGTTTCGTCCATTGATGCGTCTTGTGCTTGCGCATCGCGCGCGAGCGCGTACATGTTGCAGCGGGATCCGGCCTGCCGGGCGTCTTTGCGCGCCCGAAGGCCTCAATCGCGCGTGGCGTGGTGCCGGCGCAGCGCAGGAAAAGGATGACGTCGATGCTCGAAGGTGTGGATCTGTTCGGGTTTGATATTCTTGTACTTGTGCTGCTTGTGCTGCTCGTTCTTGTCGTCATTGCCGGCATCAAGACGGTGCCGCAGGGCTTCAACTACACCGTCGAGCGCTTCGGCCGGTATCGCAAGACGCTGACGCCGGGCCTCAACATCATCGTGCCGTTCGTCGACCGCGTCGGTCACCAGATCAACATGATGGAGCAGGTGCTCGACGTTCCCACGCAGGAAGTCATCACCCGGGACAATGCCACGGTGAGCGCCGACGGCGTCACCTTCTACCAGGTGCTCGACGCGGCGCGCGCCGCCTACGAGGTCTCGGGGCTGGAGAACGCCATCCTCAACCTGACCATGACCAACATCCGTTCGGTCATGGGTTCGATGGATCTCGACGAGTTGCTGTCCAACCGCGACGAGATCAATGCCCGGTTGCTGCGGGTGGTGGATGCGGCCGCCTCGCCCTGGGGCATCAAGATGACCCGCATCGAGATAAAGGACATCAATCCGCCGCGCGACCTGGTCGAGGCAATGGGCCGGCAGATGAAGGCGGAGCGCGAGAAGCGCGCGTCGATCCTCGAGGCGGAAGGCAAGCGCCAGTCGGAGATCCTGCAGGCGGAAGGCGAGAAGCAGTCGCTGATCCTGGAGGCCGAGGGCCGGCGCGAGGCCGCCTTTCGCGATGCCGAGGCGCGTGAGCGCGCCGCCGAAGCCGAAGCCAAGGCGACGCTCATGGTCAGCGAGGCGATCGCCGCCGGCGACATGCAGGCGATCAACTATTTCGTCGCCAACAAGTATGTCGAGGCGCTCGGCCAGTTTGCCCGCTCGCCCAACCAGAAGCTCCTGATCCTGCCGACGGAAACCACCGCCGTGCTCGGGTCGCTCACCGGTATTGCCGAGATCGCCAAGGAAGCGTTCGGTCCCGACAACCGGGCCCGTGCCCGTGCGGCCGCCGTTCCCAATACCGGCAACGGCGAGCGTGGCGGCGAGGACCGTGCATGAGCATCGTCGAACGGCTGGTGCACGAGCTGGGTCCCTGGATCTGGTGGATCGTCGGCCTGTTGCTGCTCGGGCTCGAGGTGCTGGCTCCCGGCACCTTCTTCCTCTGGTTCGGCCTTGCAGCGATCATCGTGGGCACGCTCGCGATCGTCGTCGACATCCCATGGCAGCTGGCGCTGGTTCTTTTCGGCGTTCTGTCCGTGGCCAGCATGATCGCCGGCCGCATGGTGATGAGCCGCAAGGGCAACGAGGGCGGCGATCCCAACCTCAACCGCCGGGCCGATCGCCTGATCGGCCGCGAGTTCGTCCTGGCCGCGCCGATCAGCAATGGCGAGGGCACGGTCGGGATCGACGACACGGTGTGGCGGGTGCGCGGACCGGACTGTCCGGCGGGAACGCGGATCGCCATCGCGGGTGTCGACGGCGCCACACTGGTCGTCGCCCTGGCGGAATCGCGGACCTGATCCCGTCCCGTTCGTCCGGGCGAGCGCCCGGATCGCAAGCTCGCTTGTCCTGAAGGCCGTTCGGTTCAGGGATTGTGCCCGAGCGGGATCGGCGGCGCCTCGCGCATCAGGAGGATGCCTATCCGGCGGTTGGCCGCCAGATAGGGGTCGTTGGGAAACAGCGGCTCGGTATCCGCCTTGCCGACCACGCCGTAGAAGCGGTCCTGCGGGATGCCGTATTCGGACAGGATCTGGCGTGCGGCATTGGCCCGGTCGGCGGACAGTTCCCAGTTGGTGTAGCCGGGATTGATCGTCATGCCGCCCGAGGTGGTGTGGCCGGTGACCTGGATGCGGTTCGGCATGCGGGCGATGACCGGCGCCATCTTGGCGAGCAGCCGCCTGGTGATCTCGTAAGGGTACTTGGAGCCTTCCGGGAACATCGAGCGTCCGTCCTGGTCGACCAGGGTGACGTTGAGGCCCTCTTCCGTCTCTTCCAGGATGATGTTCGAGGAAATCTCCGTGATGTCGGGCATTTCCTGCCAGGCCTGGCGTAGCGAGGCGGCGGCTGTGGCGAACTGGCGGGGATGCTCGATGTCGGCTTCGCGCACGTCATGGGTGTTGGCTTCCGCCCCCTGCTTGCGCCGCTTCTCGTGGCGCTCGGCGGCGAAGTCCGAATCCAGCTCCTCGGGAACCTGGGTGATGTCCTTCATGTAGTCGCGGATCGGGATGCCCTCGACCTCGATGATACCGGTCCGGCGGGCCGTCTCCTTGACGCCGAAAGCCTCGCGCATCGAGCCCGCGACCACCTGCAGCTTCTGCTTGTCCTGAATGGAGAAGGAGATGATCAGCACGAAGAAGCAGACGAGTAGCGACATCAGGTCGGCGAATGTCACCAGCCATTCCGGGGCGCCGCCGGCAGCCTGTTTGCGTTTTGCCATATCGACGTCTCCGTTTCCGCCTCAGGCGGCTTCAGCGAACTCGGCGCGCGCCTTTTCCGGCAGGTAGGCGATCAGCATGTCGCGGATCAGCGCCGGGCTCTTGTTCTCGCGGATCTGCAGGACACCGTCGATCACGAGGGTCTGGTTGACCTCCTCGACCTCGAACTTGGAATCGAGCTTGTCGACCAGCGGCAGGCAGACGACGTTGGCGATCAGCGCGCCGTAGAGCGTGGTCAGCAGGGCGATGGCCATCGAGGGGCCGATGGTCGAGGGGTCGTCCATGGTGGCAAGCATCTGCACGAGGCCGACCAGCGTGCCGATCATGCCGAAGGCGGGGGCGGAGTCGCCAAGCGCCTTGAATATCTTGCGGCCTTCCTGGAGGCGGTCGAGATAGAGGTCGCGGTCGCGCTCCATCGTCTCCTTGATGAAGTCGGCCTCGTAACCGTCGGCGATGTACTGCACGCCCTTGGCGAGTGTCGGATCGCTGACCTCGACATTCTCGAGGCCGAGCGGGCCGGACTTGCGCACCGTGTCGGCGAGGCTGCCGATTTCCTCGATGAGATCGCGGGGGCTTGCCTTCTTGTGGGTGAAGGCGACCTTGCCGCCGACGACGAAGGCGCTGCCGATGCCGGCCAGCGGAAAGCGGACAAGCGTTGCCGCGAAGCCGCCGCCGATGACGATCAGGATCGAGGGAACATCGATAAACTGGGTGAGGCTGCCGCCAAGAAGAATGGCAACGAAAACCACCGCGAACGCCGCGCAAATGCCAATGATCGAGCCGAGATCCATGACGCTGATACTCTCCGGAACAGTTCGGCCCGTTTGCGGACCCGGAGAGATCATAGGCGCGGCGTGGCTAATCAATCCCTAAGCGCGGCCAAAGAATGGCCGTGGGCGGCCCGAAAATACGTTAGGGTTAACAGAGACCTAATTGCCGGAACGCGTTTCCGTCGGCGAGACAGGGTCAGGCGACGCCGTGGCGGAGCAGATCGTGCAGGTGGATGATGCCGACCGGCCGTCCGTCGTCGACCACGAAGACGGCGGTGATCGACGAGCGGTTGATGAACTCCATGGCGGAGGCGACCAGCATGTCGGCCGGGATCGTCTTGGGAGCGTGGGTCATCACCTGCTGCGCGGTCTTGTCGAGGAAGTCGTGGCTCAGGTGGCGGCGCAGGTCGCCGTCGGTGATGATGCCGGCCAGAGCGCCGGCCTCGTCGACGATGCCGAGCACGCCGAAGCCCTTCTGGGTGATCAGGACGATGGCGTCGCGCATCGCGGTCTCGGCGCCCGCCAGCGGCAGCTTGTCGCCCGAATGCATGATGTCGCGGGCGTGCAGGAGGCTGGAGCCCAGGCGCCCGCCCGGGTGGTAGGTCTTGAAATCGAGGGCAGTGAAGCCGCGCGCCTCGAGCAGGGCGATGGCCAGCGCGTCGCCGGTCGCCATCTGCAGGATCGTCGAGGTGGTCGGGGCAAGGCCGTGCGGGCAGGCCTCCTCGACCTTGGGCAGCGCCAGCACGATGTCCGCCGCCGTGCCGAGCGCGCTTTCGGCGCGCGACGTGATGGCCACAAGCGGCACCTTGAAGCGCCGCGTATAGGCAATGGTCGGGCCCAGTTCCTGCGTCTCGCCCGACCAGGACAAGGCCAGCACGACATCATTGTCGGTGATCATGCCGAGGTCGCCATGGCTTGCCTCCGTCGCATGAACGAAGGAAGCCGGGGTTCCGGTGGAGGCGAAGGTCGCGGCGATCTTGGCCCCGACATGGCCGCTCTTGCCGACGCCGGTCACGATCACCCGGCCGCGCGCGGCGACGATCGTCTCGACGGCGCGGGCGAAGGGGGCGGAAAGCCCGTTCTCCAACGCCTCGCGCAGCGCCTCGAGCCCGGCCACTTCCGTGACGATCGTGCGCACGGCAGACCGGCCGGCCGAACGGAGGTCCGCTTCACTGGCGGTTTCGGTTCCGGTGACGGGCGCTGGCTGAGGGGCGGCGGTGAGGGTCATTGCGGTGTCCATGTTGGAATGAGCCCTCATAGCCCTCCCGGCCGGATGCGGCAAGTGCGGGAGCCTTGAGGGGGTAGACGCCGGTCGCGGCGCAACTCTCCGTTAACCTTAACAGACCATTATCATGGCCAAAGTGGGCCGCATGCGCCCGCATTCCAATCGGGTCGACGATGAAGCGGTACCTTTCCCCAGTCCTTGCTGCGCTTGCGCTGCTTGCAGCGCCGGCCATGCCGTACGCGCCCGCGATGGCGCAGGACAGCAGCCTGCGCGGCGGCTTTGGCGATGAGGGGGGACTGCAGGACGCGACCGATGCCGAGCAGGGCACGGGTTCCCAGTCCGGGCAGACCGGCTCGGCTGGCAATGGAGACACGGGGACCCGTGGCACTATTTCCGGGATCGGGACGGATGCGGGCGAGGAGGCCGAGGCGCTTGCCGATGTCGGGCGGGTGCGCCCGGTGCAGCCGTTTGCCGAGCGCCTGCGCGCGGTGCAGCGGCGGACGGCGAATGTGGGCGGGGGCACGCTGGCGGAAACGGTTTATGACGGGGAGACGACCCGGGACGCACCCCGCGGTATCCGCGTCGGGTCCTTCCTGTTGTATCCTGAGCTCTTCACGGGGTTGGGCTGGACCGACAACCAGGCGGGCGATGCGACCGGCACCGGCGGGGCGACTTACCGGGTCGCGCCGTCCTTGCGGATCCAGTCCGAGTGGAACCGTCACCGTCTCGGCGTCAACTTTCGCGGCAGCTATATCGACTATCCGGGCGGCGGCAATCTCGAGGCGGATCCGAGCGTGACGACGGACGCCTTGCTGACGCTTGAACTGGGAGACCGAAGCGAGGTCGATGTCGAAGCCCGTTACGGGCTTGCCCTGCAGGATCGCGGCACGGCGGAATCGACCGGCGGCGACCAGGATATCCACGAGGTCGGGGCCGGTCTGGCGCTGCGCCACGATCTGGGCCTTGTCGGCGCGGAACTGCGCGGCCGGGTCGATTCAACGCTCTACAGCGGCGCTGGCGGCGCGGTCGCCAGCCGCGAGCGGGACAACGCGCTTGCCACCGTCACCCTGCGGGTGGAAGGCAATACGGGGGCTTTCGCCACACCCTTTGCCGAGGCCAGCGTGCTTGGCCGGCACTACTTCGAAAAGTGTCCGGATCTCACCCTTTGCGCGGACCGCGATTCGCGAGGGTACGGACTGCGCGCCGGCGTTGCCTTTGACAATGGCGGCAAGATCAGCGGCGACATCGCCATCGGCTGGCGCAGCGAGACGCTGGACGACAAGCGCCTGGCGAAGCTGGAAGGACTGACGATCGACGGGTCGCTGGTCTGGTCTCCGACCAGGCTGACGACGGTGACAGCGCTGGCGAGCACCGATTTCTCGCCCTCGACGATTGCCGGCACTCCCGGCTCCGTTATCTATTCCGGCGATATCCGCCTCGCGCACGGGTTCTCCGACGCGTTGAGCAGCGAAGTGGGCGTGGGCTATTCCTGGCGGGACTACACCGGCGTCGTGCTGACCGAGCAGGAAACGCGCGCCACCACCGCGCTGACCTGGGCGCTGACATCGAACGTCGCCTTGCAGGGGCGCTACACATATCGCCGCTTCACGTCGAGCACGGCGGGGTCGGGTTATGATTCGAACACGATCGAGGCGGGTCTGCGCTTCCGCCATTGACCCGTCCGGCCGGCGCCGTGCATTCGGCAAGAGCGCGCAAGCGCCGGCAGGAACACAGTATCCGGGGCGCCTGGGGGGGCGAATGCGGACGGTACTGCGCGGAACGCGCCAGCGCCACCGCGCCATGGGACGATCAGGAGTGTCGATGTCTTTCTTGCGAACAACCCGGGCCGCGATCCGCCACGCCGCCGGAGGCGGCCGGTTGCCGGCCGTGCTGGCGCTCGGGCTGATGGCCCTTGCGAGCGGAGGAACGCCTGCGCTTTCCGATGTCGCCTTCGACCGATGGGTGGACCGGTTCTGGCCGGTGGCGCGGGAAGCGGGCGTTTCGAGGAACACCTACCAGCGGGCATTCCAGGGTGTGACGCCCGATCCCGACACGATCCGGCTGATGAACAAGCAGTCGGAATTCGTCAAGCCGATCTGGGACTATCTCGACAGCGCGGTCTCCGACAGCAGGGTGGAAAAGGGGCGCGAGATGCTCACCACCTATGCCCGCGAGCTGGCGGCGATCGAGGCCCGCTACGGGGTTGACCGGGAGGCGGTGGTCGCGATCTGGGGCATGGAAACGAATTACGGGTCGTTCATGGGCGAGCACTATGTGGTGCGCGCACTGGCGACGCTTGCCTATGCCGCGCCGCGACGGCAGGATTTCTGGACGCGCGAGCTCGTCACCGCGCTGAAGATCATCGATGACGGACATGTCGCGCCCGACCGGATGGAAGGTTCCTGGGCCGGGGCCATGGGACATACGCAGTTCATGCCCTCCAGCTGGAAGCAGTATTCCTCCGACTATGACGGGGACGGTCGCCATGACATCTGGACCAGCATCCCGGACGCATTGGCCTCGACCGCGAACTACCTGAAGCGGCACGGCTGGCAGGGCGGCAAGACCTGGGGCTACGAAGTCGTGCTGCCGCGCGGGTTCGACTATTCCCATGTGGATACCGAGAAGAACCTCGGCGACTGGGCCCGGCTCGGCATCCTCCGCACCGGCGGCCGCAACTTCCCGCGCCCTTCCGACGATGCCGAACTGGTGCTGCCGGCCGGGGCCTCGGGCCCGGCCTTCCTGATGCTGCGCAATTTCTACGTGATCAAGCGCTACAACAACGCCACCGCCTATGCGCTCGGCGTCGGTCACCTTTCCGATCGCATCCGTGGCGGCGAGCCGTTTGTCCAGCCCTGGCAGCGGGACGCGCTTCCGCTGTCGCGGCCGCAGACGGAAGAACTGCAGACCCTGCTGAACAGGCGCGGCTTCTCCGTCGGGACCGCCGACGGGCGGGTGGGACCGGCGACGCGGCGCGGCATCCGCTCCTACCAGAAGTCGGCGGGCCTGATCCCCGACGGCTATGCCTCCGTCGCCTTGCTGGACCACATTCGCTCGGGGCGCTGAGCGGCTGCAGTCGGGCGGGGCCGCGATGCGCTGGGCGCTTGGAGCGGGGCAGCGCTTCCGCTAGGATCGGGCCATGATCAAGGATCACTCCACCGGAACCGGTTCTGCCTGGCGCGGCATGCATTGCGTGTGCCGGCGGGCTGCCGGCCGCCTGCTTGCCGTGTTTCTGGCGGTGCTTCTTGCCGGGTCGCTGGGTCTTGCGTCTCCGGCGAGCGCCCAGGACGGGCGGCCGATCGTGCGACCCGGCGACACGACGGGCAGCGGTTTTCACCCGCTGACGCCGCTGTTCCGGCTGTTCGGCGTCGAGAACCGCCGCCAGCGGGTGCGGATCAAGGAGCGGAACCCGCGTGAGCGGATCCAGCAACCGCGCGAGCCGGCCCGACCCGTGATCGTCGAGGTGCCCAAGGAAGCGGATGCGCGCGTGGTTCTGGTGGTTGGCGATTCGCTGGCCGGAGAACTCGCCGAAGGCCTGGAGGCAACCTATTCGGAGGTTGCCTCGGTGCGTGTCGACAGTCTCGTGCTCGACGATGTCGGGCTCGCCGGCGGCGGCACGGGCGATCTGGGCGACCGTATCCGCGGCATCGTCCAGGGGCGCAAGGTCGCTGTCGTGGTGGCGCTGATCGGGTCGCATGACGTGAGCGATATCGAGGCGGCAACGGGGACGGCCGGGTTCCGGTCGGAGGAATGGAACGCTGCCTACGACCGGCGCGTGGGGGCGCTCATCTCCGCGACCCGTGCGCAGCGCACGCCGATGGTCTGGGTCGGCCTGCCGCCGCCGAAGGGTCAGGCACGGCGCGCCGATTTCAGCCATATCAACACCGTCGCCAAGCAGCGGGTCGATGCCAGCAACGCGATCTATGTCGATGTCTGGGACGTGTTTCTCGACGAGAATGGCGGCTACACATCCTACGGCCCGGACGTTGAAGGCACGCGGCGACGGTTGCGCTCCGGCGACGGGATCGGCTTCACCTGGCCCGGCCGGCGGAAGATCGCCTTCTTTGCGGAACGCTCGATTGCCCGGATCCTCGGATCGTCCGGCGCCTTTGCCTTCGAGGGCGTCGAGGACGATCCCAACTTCATCGTCCTGACCGGCCGACAGGGAGCGCCGGAGACGGTTCTGGCGGGGGGCGAGGATGCACGCAACGAGCCGGTTGCCGATACGCCGCAATACAGGTTGATCGTCCAGGGCGCACCCCTTGCCCCGGCCAATGGCCGCGTCGACGATTTCCGGCAGGTCGAATGAGCCGACCGGCACGCGCGCTGCCGCCGCTGACGCGACGGTATCCGGGCTCCTACGTAATTACCTAATTTTTCACGATTTTCTGGAACTCTTCCGGCACCCAACCGCGCAAGGTTCCCGAGATGACATCCAGCCGCCCGACACCCTGGTCCCTGACTGTTCTGGGCCGTTTCCTCCTGATGGTGGCGACCGCCGCCCTGATCATGCTGGGGGGAACCGGCTATGCCTTCTATGTCTTCCGAACATCGCTGGTCACGGCCCTTGGCGACCCGGCACAGGCGCCGGAGTTTCTCGGGCCGACGGCGACGGCCAAGCTCGACGGGCTTATCCTGGGGCAGATGCTGGAAATCGCGCTGGTCTGCCTGCCCGTCGGCATCGCCTTCCTGGCGCTGGCCTTCTGGCTGGCGCTGGGCGTGCGGCGGCCGCTGAAGGCCTTGCAAAAGGGCCTGGTGGCGCTGTCGGGCGGGGATTTCGACATCACCATAGCCGGGGCGGAGCGCGGCGACGAGATTGGCGCCATCGCCCGCTCGGTCGCCGATTTCCGGGTGAAGCTGGCGGAAAAGGCCGAGCAGGACGCACGCCGCACGCTGGAGCAGCAGGAACGCATGGCCCTGCAGCGCGGGGAGACATTGCGCCAGGTGGCGGCGGAGTTCGAGGAAACCGTGGTCGGTGTGGTGCACCGGCTCGGCGATGCGGCCGGCCGCGTGGCAGGACTTTCCAACGATCTGGACGGCGCTGTCGAGGTCGCCGGAAACGCCGTCGAGCAGGCGTCGGGCTCCTCGATGCAGGCGACGAGTTCCGTCTCGACGGCGGCGGAGGCGGCCGAGGAGATGACCCAGTCGATCCTGTCGATCGGCCGGGAAATGGAGCAGGCGGCGGCGATGGCGCGGGCGGCGGTGGAGGAATCGCGCTCCACCGACGCGATCGTCGGACGGCTTGCCGACAGCGGCCGGGCCATCGGGGAAGTTGTTGACCTGATTAAACAAATCGCCGACCAGACCAACCTCCTGGCGCTCAACGCGACGATCGAGGCGGCCCGTGCCGGCGAGATGGGACGCGGCTTCGCGGTGGTTGCAAACGAGGTGAAGACACTCGCCGGCCAGACCTCGCGGGCGACCGAGGATATCTCGCAGCAGGTCGAGGCGGTGCAGCAGGTGTCCGAGCAGGCGGTCGGCGCGATCCGCTCGATCGCCGGCACGGTGGAGCGCATCAACGCGATCTCCGACACGATCCTCGGCGCCGTGCAGAAGCAGATGTCGGCAACCGGGGAAATCACCCAGAGCGTCGAGTTCGCCACCCAGAACACCGAGAGTGTCGCCTCAAGCATGGACGATCTGGCGCGGGCAAGCAGCAGCACCCGCAACGCCACCGACCAGATCCGCGGCGCGACAGCCGAGCTTGCCGAACTGTCGGGCACGCTGCACGCCCAGGTCGGGGGTTTCCTGACCAGCATCCGCGACAGCTACGGGGAACAGAGCGCCGCCTGAGTGCTCCGCGACAGTCCCGGACGAAGCGAAAACGGCGCCCGAAGGGGCGCCGTTTGACTCATTTGCGACAATTCTCGCGCAAGATTTTCGAAAAATTGCACGGATTTTTATCGGATTTAGCGCGGCAAATTTGAACTGCCGGTCAGGTGCAGGTCGATGGCGCGCGCCGCCTGGCGACCCTCGCGGATCGCCCAGACGACCAGCGACTGTCCCCGGCGCACGTCGCCGGCGGCGAACACCCCGTCGATCGTGGTCTTGTAGTCCTGGGTGTTGGCCAGGACATTGGCGCGGCCGTCGCGGGCGATGGCATCCCCCAGTTCGCCCAGATAGGTGCCCTCCAGCGGACCGGCGAAACCGATGGCGATCAGCACCAGCTCGGCCCGCAGGATGAACTCGGTTCCCTCGATCGGCCGTCGCTTCTCGTCGACGCGGGCGCATTTGACGCCGGTGACATGTCCGTCCTCGCCGACAATGGCAAGGGTTGCCGCCGCGAACTCCCGGTCGGCGCCTTCCGCCTGGGAGGAGGAGGTGCGCATCTTGGTCGGCCAGTAGGGCCAGATGTTGAGCTTGTCTTCCTTTTCCGGCGGGCGCGGTCGGATGTCGAGCTGGGTGACGGAGAGTGCCCCCTGGCGGAACGAGGTGCCGACGCAGTCCGAGGCGGTGTCGCCGCCGCCGATGACGACGACGTGCTTGCCGCCGGCCCAGTAGGGCGCCTCGGCCGAGACGTCCTCGCCGCCGACGCGGCGGTTCTGCTGAACCAGGAAGGGCATCGCGTACATGCTGCCGGCAAGGTCCATGCCGGGCAGTTCCGGATCGCGCGGACGCTCGGCGCCGCAGGTCAGCAGCACCGCGTCATGACGATGGCGGAGCTCGTCGACGGTGATGTTGACGCCGACATTGGCGCCGTAGTGGAATTCGACGCCCTCGCCCTGCATCTGCTCGACGCGGCGGTCGATATAGTGCTTCTCCATCTTGAAGTCGGGGATGCCGTAGCGCATCAACCCGCCGGCGCTCGGCTCCCGCTCGTAGACATGCACCGTGTGGCCGGCGCGGGCGAGCTGCTGGGCGGCCGCCATGCCGGCCGGACCGGAACCGACGACGGCGACGGTCTTGCCGGTGCGGAACGGCGCAGGCTCCGGGCGGATCCAGCCTTCGGACCAGGCCTTGTCGGCAATCGCCTGCTCGACCGTCTTGATCGCGACCGGCGCGTCCTCGAGGTTCAGCGTGCAGGCTTCCTCGCAAGGGGCGGGACAGATGCGTCCGGTGAACTCCGGGAAGTTGTTGGTGGAGTGCAGGTTGCGCGCCGCCTCTTCCCAGTCGCCATTATAGACCAGGTCGTTCCAGTCGGGGATCTGGTTGTTGACCGGGCAGCCGACAGGGCCGTGGCAATAGGGGATGCCACAGTCCATGCAGCGGGCCGCCTGGCGCTCGACTTCCTTGTCCTCGAGCGGAAGGGTGAACTCCCTGAAGTGACGGATGCGATCGGAGGCCGGCTGGTACTTCTGTTCCTGCCGGTCGATCTCGAGAAATCCGGTGACTTTTCCCATTTTGTCCGTCTCCCTTACTCGGCCGCCACCAGGCCGAGCCGCTTTTCTTCCATTTCGCGAAGGGCGCGCCGGTACTCGACCGGCATCACCTTGACGAATTTCGGCCGGAACTCATCCCACTTGTCGAGGATCTCCTGCGCCCATGCCGAACCCGTGTGGGCGACATGGTTGGAGATGAGCTGGCGCAGCCGTTCGTCGTCGTGTCGGGTCATGTCGGCGGTCAGGTCGACCCGGCCCTTGTGTTCGATGTCGCCACCATGGTGGTGGAGCTTTTCCAGGAGGTCGTCTTCCTCTGGGACCGGCTCGATGTCGACCATGGCGAGGTTGCAGCGGTTGCGGAACGAACCGTCCTCGTCGAGCACATAGGCGACGCCGCCCGACATGCCGGCGGCGAAGTTGCGGCCCGTCCAGCCGAGGACGACGACAACGCCGCCCGTCATGTATTCGCAGCCATGGTCGCCGACGCCCTCGACAACCGCGAGAGCGCCGGAATTCCGCACCGCGAAACGCTCGCCGGCGATGCCGCGGATATAGCATTCACCCTCGGTCGCGCCGTAAAGCACGGTGTTGCCGGCGATGATCGAATAGTCCGGATCGGCGCCGCTTTTCGGGCTCGGGCGAATGACCAGCTTGCCGCCGGCAAGGCCCTTGCCGACATAATCGTTGGCATCGCCCTCGAGCGTCATGGAGATGCCGCGCGCCAGGAAGGCGCCGAAGGCCTGGCCGGCGGTGCCCGTCAGGCGGATGTCGATGGTGCCGGGCTTCAGTCCCTTGTGGCCGTAGCGCCGGGCAACCTCGCCCGACAGCATGGCGCCGGCCGAGCGATCGACATTCATGATCGTCTCAGTGATCTCCACCGGCTCCTTGCGCTCCAGGGCAGGGGCGGCGGCTGCGATCAGGCGGCGGTCGAGAATGTCGTCGATCGGATGCTTCTGGCGCTCGGTCCAGCGCTTCGCCGCGGCCGGCGCGTCCGGCACATGGAAGATGCGGGTGAAGTCGAGCCCCTTGGCCTTCCAGTGGTCGATCATCTTCTCCTGGTCGAGAAGGTCGGCGCGTCCGACAAGCTCGTCGAAGCGGGCAATGCCCATCGCGGCCATCATCTCGCGCACTTCCTCGGCGACGAAGAAGAAGTAGTTGACCACATGCTCCGGCGTGCCCTTGAAGCGCTTGCGCAGGACCGGGTCCTGGGTGGCGACGCCGACCGGGCAGGTGTTGAGGTGGCACTTGCGCATCATGATGCAGCCGGCGGCGATCAGCGGCGCAGTGGAGAAGCCGAACTCGTCGGCCCCCAGCAGCGCGCCGACGATGACGTCGCGGCCGGTCTTCAGCCCGCCATCGACCTGCAGCGCGATGCGCGAGCGCAGCCCGTTCAAGACGAGGGTCTGCTGGGTCTCGGCAAGGCCGATCTCCCAGGGGCTGCCGGCATGCTTGATCGAGGTCAGCGGCGAGGCGCCGGTGCCGCCGTCATAGCCGGACACGGTGATGTGGTCGGCCCGCGCCTTGGCGACGCCGGCGGCAACGGTGCCGACACCGACTTCCGAGACCAGCTTGACCGAGATGTCGGCGGCCGGGTTGACGTTCTTCAGGTCGTAGATGAGCTGCGCCAGGTCCTCGATCGAATAGATGTCGTGATGCGGCGGCGGCGAGATCAGGCCCACCCCTTGCGTCGAGTGACGCACCTTGGCGATCACCGCGTCGACCTTGTGACCGGGCAACTGGCCGCCCTCGCCGGGCTTGGCCCCTTGCGCGACCTTGATCTGGATCATGTCGGCATTGACGAGATAGTCGGTGGTCACGCCGAAGCGGCCCGAGGCGACCTGCTTGATGGCAGAACGCATCGGGTTCTGCGAGCCGTCGGGGAGCGGCGCGTAGCGCTCCGGCTCCTCGCCGCCCTCGCCGGTGTTCGACTTGCCGCCGATCCGGTTCATGGCGATGGCGAGCGTCGAATGCGCCTCGCGGGAAATCGAGCCGAAGGACATGGCGCCGGTGGAGAAGCGCTTGACGATCTCCGCCGCCGGTTCGACCTCGTCGAGCGGGATCGGCTTGCGGCCGGCCTCGTCCGCCATCTTTATCCGGAACAGGCCGCGAATGGTGAAGCGGCCGTTCTCCTCGTTGGTCTCGCGGGCGAAGTCCCGGTACTTCTCCGGGACGTTGCCGCGCACCGCATGCTGCAGCGAGGCGATGTTGTCCGGCGTCCACAGGTGGCTCTCGCCGCGGACGCGGTAATTGTACTCGCCGCCCACATCGAGCGAGCGGCGCAGGACCGGCACGTCGGCGAAGGCGAGCGCGTGGCGGCGCGTGGTCTCGTTGGAAACGGCCTCCAGGCCGATGCCCTCGATGCTCGTGGCGGTGCCGAAGAAATACTCGTTGACGAAGTCGGTCGCGAGGCCGACGGCATCGAAGATCTGCGCGCCGCAATAGGACTGGTAGGTCGAGATGCCCATCTTGGACATGACCTTGAGGATGCCCTTGTCGATCGACTTGATGTAGCGGTAGACGACCTCGTCGGCGTCGACCTCCTCGGGGAAGTCGAGCTCGGCATGGAGCTGCAGCAGCGTTTCGAAGGCGAGATAGGGGTTGATCGCCTCGGCGCCGTAGCCGGCAAGCACGCAGAAATGATGCACCTCGCGCGCCTCGCCGGTTTCCACCACGAGGCCGACGGAGGTGCGCAGGCCCTTTCGGATCAGGTGGTGGTGCACGGCGGCCGTCGCCAGCAGCGCCGGGATCGGAATGCGGGCGCGGCTGAGCAGGCGGTCGGACAGGATAATGATGTTGTAGCCGTTGACGACCGCGCGCTCGGCGTTGGCGCACAGGTTGTCGAGCGCCTCGCGCATGCCTTCCGCGCCGCGTGTCGCGTCATAGGTGATGTCGAGCGTCTTGGCCGAGAACTGGTTGTCGGCGGTGTCGCCGATGGTGCGGATCTTCTCCAGGTCGTCATTGGTGAGGATCGGCTGACGCACTTCCAGGCGCTTCGACGTGGCGAGGCCCTTGAGGTCGAACAGGTTCGGCCGCGGCCCGATGAAGGAGACGAGGCTCATCACCAGCTCCTCGCGGATCGGGTCGATCGGCGGGTTGGTGACCTGGGCGAAGTTCTGCTTGAAATAGGTGTAGAGCAGCTTCGGCTTGTCGGAGAGCGCGGAGATCGGCGTGTCCGTGCCCATCGAGCCGATGGCCTCCTGGCCGACGGTCGCCATCGGCTGCATCAGGAGCTTGATGTCTTCCTGGGTGTAGCCGAAGGCCTGCTGGCGGTCGAGCAAGGTCTCGGCGGCGACCGGCGCGCGGCCGCGCACCGCCGGCATCTCCTCCAGCACGATCTGGGTGCGGTGCAGCCAGTCCTTGTAGGGATTGGCGGTCGACAGGCTGCGCTTGATCTCGTCGTCGGAGATGATGCGACCTTCCTGAAGGTCGATCAGCAGCATCTTGCCCGGCTGCAGGCGCCACTTGCGGATGATCTTCTCCTCCGGCACCGGCAGGACGCCGACTTCCGAGGACATGATCACCATGTCGTCGTCGGTGACGACATAGCGGGCCGGGCGCAGGCCGTTGCGGTCGAGCGTCGCGCCGATCTGGCGGCCATCGGTGAAGGCGACCGCGGCCGGACCGTCCCACGGCTCCATCAGGGCCGCGTGATACTCGTAGAAGGCACGCAGGTTGTCGTCCATCAGCGGGTTGCCGGCCCAGGCTTCCGGGATCAGCATCATCGCGGCGTGGGCGAGCGAATAGCCGCCGCGCACCAGGAACTCGAGTGCGTTGTCGAAGCAGGCGGTGTCCGACTGGCCCTCGTAGGAAATCGGCCAGAGCTTGGAGATGTCGTCGCCGAACAGCGGCGAGGACACGGACGCCTGGCGCGCCGCCATCCAGTTGACGTTGCCGCGCAGCGTGTTGATCTCGCCGTTATGGGCGACCATCCGGTAGGGGTGGGCAAGATCCCAGGAGGGGAAGGTGTTGGTCGAGAAGCGCTGATGGACGAGCGCCAGCGCGGACGTGAAGCGCGGATCCTTCAGGTCGGCATAATAGGCGCCGAGCTGATAGGCGAGGAACATGCCCTTGTAGACCAGCGTGCGGCTCGACAGCGAGACGATGTAGAAGCCGTTGTCGACGGCATCGGTCTCGGCCCGCACGACATTGGAGATGACCTTGCGCAGCACGAACAGGCGGCGCTCGAAATCGTCCTCGGTCTCGCAGTCGCGGCAGGCGATGAAGACCTGGCGCGAAACCGGCTCGGTGGCGGCGATGTCGGGCGCCTTGGAAAGCGAGGAATTGTCGACCGGCACGTCGCGCCAGCCCAGACACGCCTGTCCTTCCGCGTTGATGACGCGCTCGACGAGTTCCTCACAGGTGCGGCGCAGGGCCGGATCCTGGGGCAGGAAGAGGAAACCGACGCCGTAGCGGCCCTTTTCGGGCAGGTCGATGCCAAGGCCCTTTGCCTCGGCGGCGAAGAAGTCATGCGGGATCTGCACCAGCATGCCGGCGCCGTCGCCCATCAACGGGTCGGCGCCGACCGCGCCGCGATGGGTGAGGTTCTCCAGCACCTGCAGGCCGTCGGCGACGATCCGGTGCGAGGGGGTGCCCTTCAGGTGGGCGACAAAGCCGACACCGCAGGCGTCGTGCTCGCGCGCGGGGTTGTAGAGGCCCGAGCGCGCGGCTTCTTCGCGACGCTGGCGCAGCGTTTTGGGGGCAGTGGCATTGGCCGGTGCGGTTGCGCCTGCGAAGCCCTGTGCCTCGATCATCGCGTCGGTCTTGCTCATGTCTGCCCTCTTTCTCATCCCGTGCAGGGTCCGACCTTTCCCGTTCGGGTCGCGCTTCTTTCCAAAGAAGCCCGGCTCGTGCGGCGAACGGGCGGACGCCCTGACGCTGACCAGTGAAGCGGACCGTTCCCGGGTCCGCCTTTTCCGGCGGTGCCTCCACAAGGGAGATCCGCCCAATACCCCCCGGCGTGTGCCTGCCGGACCTGCCGGCCGTCATCGGCCGGTTGCTGTCGCCTGCCTCGCGGTTTCGCGCCCGGCTTTCGCCTGGTCGTCGACCCGCAGGTTCCAAGGCTCTTTTAACACATGCCGCGGCCGGTGTTCAGCCGTCCGTCCCGCCCGATGGCGGCGGGGCCGGGACGCCGGCGCAACGTGGCCAGCCCCGGCCGCGTCTGGGCATTCCGCCAAAAGGGACAGTATTCCTGTCCTATCTGACGGAGGCGCACAATGCCAGATTTCCCGGGGGGGAGCAAGCGGCTTGCGCAAGGTCCGGCAACTATTTCTTGCGCCGGGCACGGGGGCTTTTGTCATTATCGCAACGCGGTGCGGCCGTCGCGAGCAAGAATGTGTCGAAGGACCGCGCCGACGGGCTCCGGTGCCGCTGTGCCGGCAGCAGCGGCGGGGCGCGCGGCATCTTGCATGCGCGGCCATCCTGCGCCTAGATCGTGACATGATATTCGCCAGCGACAATTGGGCGGGGGCATCGCAGCCGGTGATCGATGCGATGATCCGCCACAACACCGGATCGGCGCCAGCCTATGGCACCGATCCGCTCACCGAGCGCGTCACGCAGCGCTTTCGCGACATCTTCGAGCATGACGTGAGCGTCCTGTTCACCGCGACGGGGACGGGGGCGAACGCGCTCGCCATGGCCGGTTGCGCCCGGCCGGCCGGGCTGGTGATGACCAGCGGGACGGCGCATATCCATTGCGACGAGTGGGGCGCGACGGAGTTTTACACCCACGGCATGAAGCTGGTGCCGGTGGCCACGACCAAGGGCAGGATCTCGGCCGGCGATCTTGCGAGAGAGATCGGAAAATATCCCGAGGGCAGCCGTTTCGGCGTGCCGGTGGCGCTGAGCCTGACCCAGGCGAGCGAATGCGGGACGGTCTACACGCCCGCCGAGGTCGCGGCGTTGACAGGGGCGGCGAAGACGCGCGGCATGGTCTGCCACATGGACGGCGCGCGCTTTGCCAATGCGCTGGTGCATCTGGGCTGCACGCCGGCGGAGATGACCTGGAAGGCGGGGATCGACATCCTCTCCTTCGGCGCGACCAAGAACGGTTGCTGGTGCGCCGAGGCGATGGTGGTGTTCAACCCGGACCGCGTGCGCGACCTGGTCACCTTGCGGGCCCGGGCCGGGCATCTTTTTTCCAAGTCGCGCTTCGTCGCCGCCCAGTTCGACGGCTATTTCGAGGGCGGCCACTGGCTGGATCTTGCCGGTCACGCCAACGCGATGGCGCGGCGGCTTTCGGAGGGGCTGGCGGCGGCCGGCCACAAGCTCGCCTATCCGGTGCAGGCCAACGAGGTGTTCCCGCTGCTCGATCTTGCGACGATCGCGCGGCTCAGGGCCGCGGGAGCGGCCTTCTACGAATGGCCGGAGGCAGGCAGCAGCGAGGACCGCGTCGCCGTGCGCCTCGTTACTTCCTTTGCGACGCCTGAGGCCGATGTCGACCGGTTCGTGGAGATCGCCGGCGGCTGAGCGGACAAGGTCACGTCAACAAAAGGCCGGCCGGGAGATCCCGGCCGGCCTCGTCATGTCAGGAGGCGCGATCCGCGCCAAGCGGGCCGCCGGTCAGTTGACCGTCGCCTCGATCTGGCGGCGCTCGTCCGAGCTCACGCCGATCTCGATCTTGCGCGGCTTCATCGCCTCGGGGATCTCGCGCACGAGATCGATGTGCAGAAGGCCGTTCCTGAGGCTGGCGCCCTTGACCTCGACATGGTCGGCGAGCTGGAAGCGGCGCTCGAAGGCGCGGGCCGCGATGCCGCGATAGAGCACCTCGCCGGCCTCGGCTTCCTGGTTGCGCTCGCCCTTGATGGTGAGCACGTGCTCCTTGGCCTCGATGGTCAGGTCGCTCTCGCCGAAACCGGCGACCGCCATGGAGATGCGATAGGCATTCTCGCCGGTGCGCTCGATGTTGTAGGGCGGATAGCTCGGCGTGTCCTGGGCGGAGGAGGTGTCGAGCATGGAGAGCAGCCGGTCGAAGCCGACGGTGGAACGGTAGAGCGGGCTGAAATCAAGATGACGCATCGTATTGTCCTCTCACTGAGCAACAGGTGATGGGTTCAACCGTCCGGATCCTGCCGTCATGGCCAGGGGGACGATCCGTGTCGCGGACCCGTTAGCGGCGCCCGCAGGCTTGAGATGGGGATGGCTCGGAGCGCCGTCAAGAGGGGGCGCTGGCGGCGGCAAAACGGCGGCGGGCGGCCATTGCCGGCGGGCCGGGCAAGGGGAGGGGAGGCGCCGGTCCGCAGATGAACGGCGGGTGAACGGGGCCTTCCGGTACGGTTCACCCGGGTCGATGCATTGTCGGGATGTCGATACGGCGCAGATGCGCCCAACCAGGAGACAGACCGATGAGGACCTCGCTTTTCGCCGCCGCCGCTCTCGGCTTCGTGCTTTCCATCTCCGGCGCCCAGGCGCTCGATGCCCGCGCCGGCAAGACGCCGGTCGCGGCGCCGGTGTCCGCCTCCGTCGAGGTTCAGCTCGTCGGCCAGCGCCGCGACCGGGGCTACCGCGCCCATCGCCTCGGCCCGCGCCAGATCGTCCGCCACCTGCACCGCAAGGGCTACAAGCGGATCGCCAACCTGCGCCCGCGCGGCGATGTTTATGTCGTCCGTGCGCATGGCCGCCGCGGCGTGCCGCAGCGCCTCGTGGTCGATGCCTACTCGGGCCGGATCGTCGGCCGCGCCGTCGTCGGCGGCTGGGGCGGCCCGGGCCGTGGCGGCTGGGATCGTCGCGGCGGGGGTCGCTGGTAAGGCTGCCTGCGTCCGGCGCAGTCGCACCAGCAAGAACGGGCCGCCGGAGTTGAGCCGGCGGTCCCGCTCCTGTAAGAGAAACGGGAGCTTCCGGTTTCGGCCGGACCGGTCCGTCCCGGAGGCTGGCCCCGGCGTAACGGGCCTTTTGCAACGATCAGGGGGGACGCGCCGGCGTCCGGAGGACGAAAGCGCCTTGGCCATGGACCTTTTCGATCATCCGGAAAATCCGATCCCGGCAGGCGGCATCTGCGCCAGCGTGACCACACGCGACGGCATCCGCCTGCGCACCGCCCGCTGGATGCCGGACCGGGGCCCGCTGAAGGGAACCGTGACGCTGCTGCAGGGCCGCGCCGAATTCATCGAGAAGTATTTCGAGACGATCAGCGACCTCAGGGCGCGCGGCTTCGCGGTCGTCACCTTCGACTGGCGGGGGCAGGGCGGGTCCGAGCGGCTGCTGTCCAATCCCCGTCGCGGCCATGTCGACGATTTTTCCGACTATGTCACGGATCTCGAACATGTGATGCGCGAGGTGACGCTCGCCTGCATGCCGGGGCCGCATCACCTGCTTGCCCATTCGACCGGCGGCGCCATCGCGCTGCTGGCGGCCGGACGGCTCAGGACCCAGGTCGAGCGGGCGGTCCTTTCCGCGCCGCTGATCGGGCTCGGCAAGATCGGCGGCAGGCTGCCGCAGCGGATCATCTGCCCGCTGGCAAGCACGCTTTCGGCTTTCGGCTTCGGCCAGGCATTCGTGCCCGGCGGCAAGGAGAAGCTGGAGATGACGTTCGAAAGCAATCCGCTGACGTCGGATGCCGTGCGGTTCCACCGCAACGAAGCCGTCCTGTCGGCCTATCCGCATCTGGAAATCGGGGCGCGGACGATCGACTGGCTGGCCTCGGCCTGCCGGACGATGAACCGCTTCCTGGCTCCGGACTTCGGCCCGGCCCTGTCGCTGCCGGTGCTGATCGTCGCCTCGACCGGCGACGGGATCGTCTCCACACGCACCGCGGAGCGCTTCGCCCGCCAGACACGCTCGGCGCGGTTCCTGGAAATCGCCGGCGCGCGCCACGAACTGCTGATGGAGGACGATCTCTATCGCGACCAGTTCCTGGCCGCATTCGACGCCTTTGTCTCGGACACAACCGTTGCAGCCCGGGCAGGGCGCTCCGAACCGGCCGTGTCGTCAGCCTAGCGTGACGGATCTTCCGTCACCCCCGGTCCGCGAACGGTGCGATCCAGTTCACGCATCAATTCTCCAACCCGGCCACCTCCGGGCGGGGCCGCAGGATAGCGGCGCAGCACACTTGCGACGAGGGGTGTCGCCAGGTCCCGGAGCGTCGCCAGATGACCGTCTGCCTCCCCTTCACCCGACAGTTCGATTGCTCGCGCGGCATGGGCGGCGGATCCGAGAATGTGTTTGACCTGCGTCGCATCGGCGAGGGGATGCAGGTAAGCCGCGCCGGCCGCAGCAGCAGCCGCGCGGGCAACCTGGCCGGCGGCGATCTCGCCGGCATCGGCGGCCTCCCTGGCTGACCGCAGCGCGGCCCAGGCGCACTCGCGCAGCACCCTGCTCCGTCTGGCGCCATCCGCGAACGCGCGACCCGCCTCAACCGCTGCAGATGGACGCATGTCGGCCGGCCTGCAGGCTTCGAAGACCGGAAGAACCAGGCGGGCGCAGGCGACCGCGTAAGCCGTGACCGCGCGCAATTCCTCCAGGCCAAGTTCGATCCGCGTGTCGCGTGTCATCGTGCACTGCCAAGAGTGTTGCAGCCGGTCTTGCAGACCGGGCGATCAAGACCACCGCCAAGGGATGCCCGGGCCGCTGCGTGAAGAGACTGCCGAACGTGCGTGCCGCCGGTTCACATTTCAGGCGGCGGCTCCTGCGAGCATCGCCAGCACCTGGTCATGCAGGCGCCGGTCGCCGGTCGCCAGGATCTGCCCGCCATTCGCCGGCGACCCGCCGCTCCAATTGGTGACCGCACCTCCGGCGCCCTCGATGATCGGTGCCAGGGCGACGATGTCATAGGGCTGCAGCCCGGTCTCGATGACGAGGTCGACCTGGCCGCTGGCCACCATGCAGTAGCCGTAGCAGTCGGTGCCGTAGCGGGCGGTGCGCACCGTGCGCTCGATCTCCTGATAGATGTCGCGCTCGGCACCCCGGAAAAGGCCGGGATGGGTGGTGCAGATGATCGCATCCGACAGGCTGGCGCAGTCACGGGTCTTCAGCGCGCGGCGGGTGCCGCGATGCGACAGCCAGGCCGAGCGGCCGTCGCCGTAGAAGCGCTCGGCCACATAGGGCTGGTCCATGACGCCGAAGACCGGTTTGCCATGCCGGTTGAGCCCGATCAGGGTGCCCCAGGTGGGCAGGCCGCAGATGAAGGCCCGGGTGCCGTCGATGGGATCGAGAACCCAGACATGCTCGGCGTCGAGGCGGACACTGCCATGCTCCTCGCCGAGGATGCCGTGCCCGGGATAACTTGCCTCGATCAGCTCGCGGATTGCCGTCTCGCCGGCCCGGTCGGCGATGGTGACGGGATCGAAGCCGCCCTGCTCCTTGTTGCCGACCGAAAGATCGGTGCGGAAATGCGGCAGGATCGCCTCCGCCGAGGCGGCGCAGAGCCGGTCGGCAAACGCGGCGAGGTCTTCGGTCTTCAGCATCGGGAGCGGTTCCTTCGAATCCTGCGGGCAAATCCTGGCGGCAAGTCCCGCCGGTCGGCCGCGTCGGGCGCTGTCGGGGGGCTCGGTCATGCCGTGTCGTGGCGGGCTTGGCAAGAGTGCGGATGTGGCGCGAAAAGCGGCAACTGCCTGATTGAACCTCTTTTAAGCAGCGCGACACGGCGAAGTCGAGCGGAAATCCGCCTGTCGTTAATTTTATCAAGGAGATTTAGTAAAGTCTATCTATCTGAAATATCTAACTTTTAAAAAATATCGCGGCTGTTTCTTCCGCGAGAATCGAATTTCGATATTGACTTTGGTGCGCCGCGATGGAAAATTGTTGCAGTGCGATATGGCTTGCCAGATCGCGCCGCCCTCCTTGGGCGTTTCCTCCCTAGACTCGGGCCGCCTCGCAAGAGTGCGGCCCTTTTTTCTTGGGTTCTCCGCACTCCTGTTGGCGTCGTGCGGGGTGCCGGGAAATCCGTCCGGCGGCCCCGCTATTCGGCCGCGAGCGCGTCGGGGATCAGGCCGGCATCGGGCAGGGCGACCAGCGCCTCGTTGAAGCGGACAAGGTCGGCGGCGAAGGCGTCGAAGCCGGAATTCCGGTCGGTGCGCGCCTCGTCCATGTAGAGGCTGCGGTTGATCTCGACCTGCAGCGCGTGCAGTCCCTTGGCCGGGCGCCCGTAATGCTCGGTGATGAAGCCGCCGGCATAGGGCTTGTTGCGCGCAACGGTGTAGCCCATGTCGCGCAGGATTTCGGTTGCCCGGTCGACCAGGGCAAGCGCGCAGCTGGTGCCGTAGCGATCGCCCAGGATGAAATCGGGGCGCGGCCCGTTGTCGCTGCTGCGGATCGTCGAGGGCATCGAATGGCAGTCGACCAGCACCGCATAGCCGAAATTCACATGGGTTCTGGCAAGCAGCCGGCGCAGGGTGAGGTGATAGGGCTTGTAGATCGTCTCGATGCGGTCGAGCGCCTCGCGCACCGACATGCGCCCGCGATAGATTTCCTGGGCCTCGCCGACGACGCGAGCGATGGTGCCGAGGCCTCCGGCGACCCGGATCGACCGGCTGTTGGCATAGGCCGGCAGGCGGTCCTCGTACATTTTCGGGTCGAGTTCGTAGGGCTCGCGGTTGACGTCCAGATAGGCGCGCGGGAAGCAGGCCCGCAGGAGCGGCGCGCCAAGCCTGGTGACGCCGGAAAACAACTCGTCGACGAAGGCGTCCTCGGACCGGCGGATGGCGAGGCGGTCGAGGCGCGAGGCGTTCAGGAACGCTTCGGGATAGTGCCGGCCCGAATGGGGCGAATTGAACACGAAGGGAACGTGTTGCTCGGCGGGATGCAGGACTTCGAAGGCTTCCATGTCCTCGAACCCGCTGACGACCTGCATGATCCGCCTTCTCCGAATGTCCCGAATGTCGTGCGCTTGCGCGAATTCCCTATTAGTCCCCGAATCGCGGTTAATGTCCACATGCCCGGTGGGTAACGCGGGGCGCCTGCGGGCCGGCCGTCGCTTTCACTGGATGTTTACCGCCTTTCGGCCTTATAACCGTCGAAGGGAATGTGCCAAAACGGGATATGGCAAGCATCGCCGGGCAGGCGTGACCGGGCACAGCACACGGGACGCCGCCCAGGGCGGGATGGACAAGACGAAATGACACGAATCCTACTTGCGGAAGACGACAATGACATGCGCCGGTTTCTTGCCAAGGCGCTGCAGAAGGCCGGTTACGATGTCGTTTCCTTCGACAACGGCAAGAGTGCCTACGAGCGGCTGCGCGAAGAGCCGTTCTCGTTGCTCCTGACGGATATCGTGATGCCGGAAATGGACGGGATCGAACTGGCGCGCCGCGCCACGCAGCTCGATCCGGACCTCAAGGTGATGTTCATCACCGGGTTCGCCGCCGTCGCGCTGAACCCGGATTCGCAGGCTCCCAAGGACGCCAAGGTGCTGTCGAAGCCGTTCCACCTGAAGGACCTGGTCCTGGAAGTGGAGCGCATGCTCGCCGCCTGACGGGCGCAGGGCCGGTTGCCGGAGGCTTTCGCTGCCGCGGGGGGATGTTTTCCACCGCTTGTGCGGTTCTTCCGGGATCGGGCAAAGAAGTTTCAGAACAGGGCTTGCACCGCCTTTCGAAGCCCGCTATATCGCTTGCCACCATGCCAGACAGATGGCGTTGGTGCCGGACTTAGCGGCGGATCACCGCCGGTTTTTCAAGGTTCGGGCGTGTAGCTCAGCGGGAGAGCACTACGTTGACATCGTA
Organism: Stappia sp.; assembly: GCF_965276915.1. Taxonomy (GTDB): domain Bacteria; phylum Pseudomonadota; class Alphaproteobacteria; order Rhizobiales; family Stappiaceae; genus Stappia. The sequence goes on along the minus strand of NZ_OZ255709.1, from coordinate 230,296 downwards.
GGGGTCACAGGTTCAATCCCTGTCACGCCCACCATTCTTGCCGTTTGTTCCGGGCGTTCCGGGCAGGCGGAAAAGCCCAGCGAGGGCCGCCACCGCACCGGTGGCGATGTTGCGGGGAACGGGAGCGCGGCCTTGAGGCCGGCGCGCCGGGACACGAAACAGGAACCCGCCGGGCGACACGAAAGCGGCATGAGCCGTTTTTCGAGGTTGAAACGGCGGGCGCCTCGCGCCAGCGCAACATGCAGGATGCCGCCGCCAACGTGGCACCGTTGACGGAGACGAGACAATGAAGATCAAGAACTCTCTGAAGGCGCTGATGGGCCGTCACCGCGACAACCGCATGGTTCGCCGCAAGGGCCGCGTCTACATCATCAACAAGAAGGCTCCGCGCTTCAAGGCCCGCCAGGGCTGATGAAGACCGGCCGAGCGCGCGCTTGTCGCGCCGGTGCCGGAAGACGCCTTTTTGATTTCCGATCCCATTGACGATCGCATCCGGTGAGCCATACTCACCGGATGCGTTTTCTATTGTCTGCCGCCCCGACTGTCGTCCTGGCTGTTGCCCTGACCGTCGCTTTCGCCGCCGCCATTGGCGGCAACGCGCCCGCCGCCGCGCAAGGTGCGCCCGACGTCCTGCCGCCGGAAGCGCTGCCGCCGTCGGTCGACGATCTCGACACGCCGACGACGGAGCTCGAGGCGCCCACCGGTCCGGCGCCGGCCATCACCGAGGAGCAGGAGGGGACGAGCGAGCTCGATGCCCTGTTCGCGGATCTTGCCGGGGTCACCAGCGAGGACCAGGCAAAGCCGATCGTCTCCCGCATCCAGCGCATCTGGTCGACCTCGGGCAGCGCCACCGTCGATCTGCTGATGTCGCGCGCCGCCAGCGCGATGAAGGGCAAGAACCTGCCGCTGGCGCTCGATCTTCTCGATGTGGTGGTGCGGCTTGCGCCCGACTACGCGGAAGGCTGGAACCGCCGGGCGACGGTCAATTACCTGCGCGAGGATTTCGGCCGGGCGATGGTGGATATCGAACGTGTCCTGGCAATCGAGCCGAGGCACTGGGGGGCGATGTCGGGGCTCGGCATCATCCTGCGCCGCATCGGGCGCGACGACGAGGCGCTTGCCACCTTCCGCCAGGTGCTGAAGATACATCCGATCAGCGAGAACGCGCGTAAAGCGGTCGACGACCTGGCGGCGAAAGAGGCCGGGTCTCCGATCTGACGGCGGCGCTTGCGGCTGAAAGCCGGCATCCGCCGGGCGATCGCCTGAAACACGACCGAGCCTGAAACACGACCGCGCCTGAAAATCGACTGAGCCTGAAAACCGACCGCGCGTGAAACCTGGCCGTGCCCGACATCGGGTCGCCTTGCAAGGCGAGCGGCGCGGGGAGAGCCACCGGGGACCGTCATTCCGACCCGCATGATCACAGTGACACTCGCCATCCTGCTCGTCCCGCTGCTGCTACTCGCGGCGCTGGCGCTGATCGCCCTGCGCAACGGCGAGGCGGCGGAGGCCCGCTACCCGCCGAACGGGACCTTCACGCGCGTCGAGGGCGTGCGCCTGCACCATGTCGAGCGGGCACCGCCGTCAGGGGGCAGGGAGGCCCCGACACTGGTCTTCGTGCACGGGGCGAGCGGCAACCTGCGCGACACCCGGCTTGCCTTCGAGGAGGCGCTTGCGGGCCGCTACAGGCTGATCTTCGTCGACCGGCCCGGGCACGGCCATTCCGAGCGCGGTCCCGCCGACGCGCATCGTCCCGCCGTGCAGGCGCGGCTGATCGGCGGTCTGCTCGACGCCATCGGGGTCAGGCGGGCGATTGCCGTGGGGCATTCCTGGGGCGGGGCGGTGGTGGCGCAACTGGGCCTGCTGCGGCCCGACCTCGTCGAGGGGCTGGTGTTCATCGCGCCTGCGACCCATCCGTGGCCGGGCGGCGTCGACTGGTATTACGACGCGGCCGCGGCGCCGGTGCTCGGACCGCTGTTCTCCCACACGCTGGCGCCGGTGGTGGCCGGGCAGGTGGCGCCGCGGGCGATCGGCAGCGTCTTTGCGCCCGAGGCCGCGCCGGACGGTTACGCGGATGCGATCGGGCTCGACCTGCTGCTGCGGCCGGCGACGTTCCACGCCAATGCGCGCGACGTGGCGCTGCTGAAGGGCGAGGTCGCCGCGGCGGTTTCGGACTATCCGCGCATCGCCCAGCCGGCGGTGGTGATCACCGGCGACAAGGACACGGTGGTCTATCCGGACATCCATTCGGCCGGGCTGGTGCGCGATCTTCCCGGGGCGCGGCTGGTGACGCTGGCGGGAGCCGGCCACATGCCGCATCACACGCGCAAGGCACGGGTCGTTGCCGAGATCGAGGCGCTGGCGTCGCAGGTGTGGGGACAGGACGCGGCACGGGACGCCGGAGAAGAAAGCGCCGGCGTCGGCACAAGGGAGGCCGAAACGGCGAAAGGCAGGCCCTGAGGCCTGCCTTTCCTGCAAGTCAGCCGGTCATCGCGCGGAGCGCGTCAGAGACCGCCGCGACCGTCGCTGCCGACAAAGGCGATGCGCAGCATGTTGGTCGAGCCGGGCGTGCCGAAGGGAACGCCGGCGGTGGTGATGATGCGCTGCCCGGGGCGGGCCAGCTCCTCCTGGAAGGAAATCTGGCAGGCGCGGTCCACCATGTCGTTCTCGTCGCGGGCATCGTCGGAGACGACGCAATGCAGGCCCCAGGCGAGCGACAGGCGGCGGGCGGTGGCGAGCACCGGCGAAATCACGATCACCGGCACGGAGGGACGCTCGCGCGCGGCACGCAGGCCCGTGGCGCCGGAGGTCGTGTAGCAGACCACGGCGGCCAGGTTCAGCGTCTCGGCGATCTGCCGCGCGGCGGCGGCGATCGCGTCGGCGCCGGTCGGCTCCGGGTCCTGGCGCTGGGCGTGGATGATGCCCCGGTAGTTGGGGTCGCGTTCCACCTGGCGTGCGATCCGGTCCATCGTGGCGACCGCCTCGACCGGGAACTGGCCGGCGGCCGATTCGGCCGACAGCATGACCGCATCGGCGCCCTCGAAGACGGCGGTGGCGACGTCGGAGACCTCGGCGCGGGTCGGGACCGGCGCGGTGATCATCGATTCCAGCATCTGGGTGGCGACGACGACAGGCTTGCCGGCGCGGCGGCAGGCACGCACGATCTGCTTCTGCAGGCCGGGAACCTGCTCCAGCGGCATCTCGACGCCGAGATCGCCGCGCGCCACCATCAGCGCGTCGGACAGGTCGATGATCTCGGAGAGCCGCTCGATCGCCTGGGGCTTCTCGATCTTGGCGAGAATGCCGGCCTTGCCGCGGGTGATCTTGCGCACCTCGGCCAGATCGTCGGGGCGCTGGATGAAGGACAGCGCGATCCAGTCGACATTGGCCTCGAGCGCCGCGTCGAGGTCCTTGCGATCCTTCGGCGTCAGGGCGCCGACGGGGATCTCGGTGTCGGGAACGCTGACGCCCTTGCGGTTCGACAGCTTGCCACCGACCTCGACGATCGTTTCGGCGCTGGTCTTCGTGCAGCTGGTGACGCGCAGGCGGATCTTGCCGTCGTCGAGCAGCAGCCGGTGATCGGGCTCAAGCGCCTCGAGGATCTCGCGATGCGGCAGGTGCACGCGCTCCGTGCTGCCCGGTGCCGTGTCGCTGTCGAGCGTGAAGCTGGCGCCGTTCTCGAGCATGACCGCATCATCGGCGAAGGTGCCGACGCGCAGCTTGGGGCCCTGGAGATCGGCGAGAATGCCGATCGGCCGGCCGACCTTTGCCTCGACACCGCGAATCGTCTCCACCAGCGCGTGGAGGCGCGGGTGGTCGGTGTGGCTCATGTTGATGCGGAAAACGTCGGCGCCGGCGGTGTAAAGCTTTTCGATCGTTTGCGGATCCGAGGAGGATGGCCCGAGTGTGGCCAGAATCTTGACCCGCCTGTCACGCTTCATTGTCCGCCAGTCCCCCCTTGAACGGGCTCTGTCAGCTGGACGGTCCAGCTGCTCTGCTCGCCCGTGTCGATCTCGAAAAATCCGGTGCGCTCGAAACCGCGCGCGACGCAGTCGTCGATGCCCGAAATGGTGAATTCCTTTTCGCGGGTGCACATGAAGGCGCGACCGCCCCATTCCCCGAACTGATCGTAATCCACCGCATAGATGTAATAGAAACGTGACACCAGCGAGCCGGCGACGAGCGTTTCGCACGAATTCGCCGGAAGGTTCCACCAGCCCTCGGTCACCCAGGACGAATCCTCGCGATATCCGATCGCGACGCCCACCTGGCTTTCCGTCTTGTTGCACAGGCGCAGTTCAGCCTGCGCCGGGCTTGCCGTGAACAGGCCGAGCATGAGTGTTGCAAGCGCTGCGACGCCGCCTGGCGTAAAACCCCATCGGACCATGCGTGTCGCCGTGGTGCGCCGTTGCCTTTCGGCTTTTTTCATCATTCGATTACTCGTGCCACGACCATGCGCGTCATCTTATGGCCGACAGCCTTCCGGCTTGTCAATGATGACGGCTCTGAAGTCATTGACGTTGGTATAGGTGGGCCCCGGTCTCAGCAGGTCGCCGAGGTGGTCGAAAAAGCCCGTGCTGTCGTTTCTCGCCAGAAATGCGGCGGCATCATGACCCGCCGCCCGGGCACGCGCCAGCGTCCCGGGATCGACGAAGGCACCTGCGGGATCGTCGGCCGCGCCGGACCCGCCGTCGGTGCCGTCCGTGTCGCCAGCGAGTGCAGCGATTCCGGGCGCGCCGTCAAGCGCGATGGCCAGCGCCAGGGCATATTCCTGGTTGGGGCCGCCGCGCCCGTCGCCGCCGATCGTGACGGTGAGTTCGCCGCCCGACAGGAGCACCGCGCGGCGACCCTCGCTCGCAAGTTGCCGCGCCCGCCGTGCGTGATTCGCGGCGACGTCGCGCGCCTCGCCCTCGAGACTGTCGCCAAGCAGCACCGGCTCAAAGCCGCGTGCCCGGGCGATCGCGCTTGCCGCCTCCAGCGACAGGGCCGGCCGCGCGACGATTTCGAACCGGGTTCCCTCGAAAAGCGCGTCGCCGGGCTTCGGCGTCTCGTTGGCGGGGTCGGCAAGTGCCGCGTGGATCGCCGCCGGGGCGTCGGCGGCGTAGCGGGCGACGAGGGCGCGGGCATCGGCAAGGGTCGTAGGGTCCGGCAGGGTCGGGCCGGAAGCGATGGCGACCGCATCGTCACGCGGCACGTCGGAGACGGCGAGCGTGGTCATGGCGACAGCGGCGGGCCGTGCGGCGGCGAGCCTGCCGCCCTTGATCCGCGACAGGTGGCGGCGCACCGTGTTGATCTCGTCGATGGTGGCGCCCGAGCGCAGCAGAGCACGGGTCACCGCCTGCTTGTCGGCGAGCGAGACGCCCTCGACCGGAGCGATCCAGTTGGCCGAGCCGCCGCCGGACAGAAGCACGACGACATGGTCGCGCGGCTCGGCGCCGGCGACGAGATCGAGGGTGCGCCGGGTGGCATCGATGCCGGCCTGGTCGGGCACCGGATGGCCTGCCTCGACGACTTCGATCATCCGGGTCGGGCGGGCATAGCCGTGCCGGGTGACGCACAGACCGCGCAACCGGTCCGGACCGAGGCCGTGGCGATCCATGTAGACGCGTTCGGCGACCTCGATCATCGCGCCGCCCGCCTTGCCGGCGGCCAGCAGCAGGATGCGGCCGCCGTCGACAGGCGCGGGCAGGCGGGGCGGCAGGCAGGTTTCCGCGCGCGCCGCGTCGACGGCCGCCGTGAACATGTCTGCCAGGGTGCCCCGCAGGGCAGCGGCGTCGGTCATCGCGGTTCCTTCCGTGTCAGGTGTCGTCGCCGGCTTCGGGCGCCGGGCTGTTCTCGATCGTGCCGCCCCTGGCCGGATTGCTCCGGGTCGGGCTGCTCACCGCGACCCCGGCATTGGAGCGGGGGCGGGCGATGTAGATGCCGGCGAGGATCACCGCGCCGCCGGCTCCTTGCGCGAGGCTGACGTTCTCGCCGAGGAAAAGATAGCCCATGGTGGCCGCCGCCACCGCCTCCAGGAAGATGACGAGGGCGGAAAAACCTGCCGACAGCGTGCCGAGCGCGTAGGCAAGCAGCCCCTGGCCGGCGGCATGGCTGAAGACGCCGAGCGCCACCAGCATGGCGATGCCTTTCAGCGAGGAGGGGAAGAGCGTCTCTTCCAGTATCAGCGCCGCGACAAGCAGGACAGCCGCCGTTACCAGCGAACTGCGGTAGACGAGCAGGCCCGGGGTCATGCCGGCGACGCCCCGGCGGGCGAAGCGCATGGCGATGAAGTAGCTGCCGAAGAAGAGCGAGGTGACGAGGCCGTAGAAATCGCCGTCGAGCCGTTCGGGCGCAAGCGCGAAACTGCTGCCGACCAGCATGGTCGCGCCGGACAGGCACACGGCAAGGCCGAGCGCCATGGCGCGGGTGACCGGCTCCTTGAGCAGCGCGCCGGAGGCGAGCATCACCCAGAACGGGGCAAGGGTGGCGAGCAGTGTGGCGTTGGCCGCCGTGGTGTTCATGATCGCCAGGTGCCAGAAGAAGAGATCGCCGGCAAAGAGCACGCCGGCAGCGAGCGTCGCCCGGTTCCAGCGGGGCGGCGCGACATCGCGGCCGCGCTCCAGCCGGGCCCACACGGCAAGGACCGGCAGCGCCAGCGCGGCGCGCCAGAAGGCGCTGGCGAAGGGGCCGACATCGGCATGGCGGACGAAGACGGGCGAGATGCCCATGGCGATCGCGCCGGCGATCAGCGCGACGAGGGCAACCAGCATGCGCCGGTCCGGCGTGGCGGCAAGGGGAGGCGTGGCGGTGGTCATGCGGAGAGCGTCTTTCAGGGTATGCGAAACCCGGCTGCCCGCGTCCGGGCCGCCTGGAAGTCAGGCAGACTAAGGTCAGGCCGGGACGGTGTCTCTTTCAAATGCCTGATAGATGATATCTCCGCAGACGATCAATATGCGGTTGAAAGGCGCTCGCGGATGTGGTGCACAGACGGGCTGCGCCGCGACGTCGCTCGCCCGCTTCCGTCATGCCTCACCTGCCGGTATCCAGATGACCGAGACCAGCCCGACCCCGCCCCTGCCGTTTGCGCCGCCGCCTGCCTCGCCTTCGCCCGACACGACGCCGTTCGAACGGTTCGCCGGCGACCGGTCGAAGGGGCTGCTGCTGTTGTGCGACCACGCCAGCAATGCGCTGCCGGCCCGCTACGGCTCGCTCGGCCTTCCCGACAGCGAGTTCCGTCGTCACATCGCCTATGACATCGGCGTGCGGGAGCTGACCCTGATGCTGGCGCAGGCTTTCGGCGTGCCGGCCCTGATGACGACCTATTCGCGGCTCTTGATCGACCCGAACCGGGGCGAGGACGACCCGACCCTGGTGATGCGGCTTTCCGATGGTGCCGTGGTGCCGGGCAACGCGGACCATGACGCGGCCGAGCGGGCGCACCGGCTGGCGACCTATCACAGGCCTTACCACGATGCGATCACGGACGAGATCGACGCGGCGATAGCCGATGGCCATCCGCCCGCCATACTGTCGATCCACAGCTACACGGCAGTGTGGCGCGGGGTGCCGCGGCCCTGGCACGCGGGCGTGCTGTGGGACAGCGATCCGCGTTTCGCCCTGCCCCTGCTGGCCGGCCTGATGGACGATCCGGATCTGGTCGTCGGCGACAACGAGCCCTATGACGGGGCCTTGAAGAATGATTGCATGTACCGGCATGGTACGGCGCGCGGCCTGGCCCACGCGCTGCTGGAGGTGCGGCAGGACCTGATCGCGGACCCGGCCGGGGTGACGGCCTGGGCGGAGCGGCTGGTTCCGTTGCTGGCGCGCATCCTGGCGAACGGCGAGGGACTGAACGAGATCCGCCACCATGGATCGCGCTGCGAGTGAGACGGATACGACGGACCGGAACAGGCGCATTGCCGCCGGCCGAGACGAGGAGAGACGACATGGCCGAACTGGACGAGGCAACCCGGACGGAACTGGAGGCGGCGGCATTTCGCCGGCTGGTCTCGCATCTGCGCAACCGCACGGACGTGCAGAACATCGACATGATGAACCTGGCCGGCTTCTGCCGGAACTGCCTGTCGAACTGGTACAAGGACGCGGCCGACGCGCGCGGCCTCGATCTCGACAAGGAAGCGGCGCGCGAGATCGTCTACGGCATGCCCTATGCCCAGTGGAAGGCCGCCCACCAGAGCGAGGCGAGCCCGGCGCAGACGGCCGCCTTCGAGAAGGCGAAGCCGCACGAGTGAGCCGCAAGGCGGCCGGTGCCTGTGAATGATGTTCTTTTTTCGTTCACAGCGCTTGCAAGCCGGCGCGTTTCCGCGCAAGGAAAACACCGACCAGATCTGCGGCGCGCCTTGCGCGTGTCGCGATACCCCCCCACCCCGTCCTGACCCCAGTTGAGGAGAACACGATAATGTCCGATCCAGGCGGCGTCGCCGGCGATCAGCTGCGCGCTTTCGTCGAGCGCATCGAGCGGCTCGAGGAAGAGAAGAAGGTCATTTCCGACGACATCAAGGATGTCTACGCGGAGGCCAAGGGCACCGGGTTCGACGTGAAGATCCTGCGCAAGATCATCTCGTTGCGCAAGAAGCAGCCGCATGAGCGCGAGGAGGAGGACGCGATCCTCGACCTGTACATGCATGCGCTGGGCATGGCCGGGCCTGCCAACGACGCCTGAGCGACGTCGATCACCACCACGGAAACGAAAAACGGCGCGCCCTCGGGTGCGCCGTTCTTGTTTGCGGCAGGCGGGGTTCGCCGGGATGTGTAGTTAACAAGATATGAACGTGTCTTTCATTTGAGGTTCAATCGGAAGCTGTTTTTGTGGCCCCGCTGAAGGCTCCTCACGATTGAGGATCGCTAGCAGGGAGAACCACGATGAACACAGTTTCCCGCAGAGGCGCCCTGGGCGTTGTGCTGGCCGGCGCACTGATCGCCGGCGCTGTTGGCTCGGGTTATGTCTCGATTGCCTCCGCCGACATCACCACGCGAACTCACTACAGATGCTACAATCATACCCTCCGTGTTTCGCCGGGGGGGTGGGTGAGCCACTATCAGACGGCCGTGAACAATTGCAATGCGCACCGCCGGGGCTACCCGAATCACCGTCTTGAGGTTCAGTCCCAAACGTACTGAGAGACGACGCACGGACATGGCTCTTTTCAAGTCGTTTCCTGGTATGCAGAATATAAAAGGCCGCGCGCCGATCCAACGGCGCGCGGCCTTTTCGTTGTTCTGATCAATTTTCTGTCCGCAAAACGTTGACTGCGGTCAGATCGCCTTGACGATGCCCTCGGTCATCTTCTTGGCATCGCCGAACAGCATCATCGTCTTGTCGAGGAAGAACAGCTCGTTCTGGATGCCGGCATAGCCGGAGCCCATGCCGCGCTTGACGAAGAGGACGGTGCCGGCCTTGTCGACGTCGAGGATCGGCATGCCGTAGATCGGCGATTGCGGATCGTCACGGGCGGCCGGGTTGGTGACGTCGTTGGCGCCGATGACGTAGACGACGTCGGCCTGGGCGAACTCCGAGTTGATGTCCTCCAGCTCGAACACCTCGTCATAGGGCACCTGGGCCTCGGCGAGGAGCACGTTCATGTGGCCCGGCATGCGGCCGGCGACCGGATGGATGGCGTATTTGACCTCGACGCCTTCCTCCTTGAGCACGTCGGCAAGCTCGCGCAGCGCGTGCTGCGCCTGCGCCACCGCCATGCCGTAGCCCGGCACGATGATGACCTTGCTGGCGTTCTTCATGATGAAGGCGGCATCCTCGGCCGAACCCTGCTTGACCGGACGCTCCTCCGCGCCGCCGCCGCCGACCGCCGCGGTCTCGCCGCCGAAGCCGCCGAGAATGACGGAGATGAAGGACCGGTTCATGCCCTTGCACATGATGTAGGACAGGATCGCGCCCGACGAGCCGACCAGCGCGCCGACGACGATCAGCGCCATGTTGCCCAGCGTGAAGCCGATGCCGGCCGCCGCCCAGCCCGAATAGGAGTTGAGCATCGACACGACGACGGGCATGTCGGCACCGCCGATCGGGATGATGATCAGGCCGCCGAAGACGAGCGACAGGATGACGATCATCCAGAAGACCGTGTGGCTTTCCGTCGCGACGAAGACGGCGATCAGCAGCACGATCAGGGCGGCGAGGCCGCCATTGATGACGTGGCGCATGGGCAGCATGATCGGCGCGCCGGACATGCGTCCGTCGAGCTTGGCGAAGGCGATGACCGAGCCGGTGAAGGTGATCGCGCCGATGGCGACGCCGAGCGACATCTCCACCAGGCTGGCGCCGTGGATCTGCCCGACCTCGCCGAGACCGAAGGCCTGCGGCGCGTAGAGCGCGCCGGCGGCGACCATCACCGCCGCCATGCCGACCAGCGAGTGGAAGGCGGCGACGAGCTGCGGCATCGCCGTCATCGGCACGCGTTTCGCGGTGACGGCGCCGATGCCGCCGCCGATCGCGAGGCCGCCGACGATCATCAGCAGGCCGCTGCCGCCGGGGGCGGCGACCAGCAGCGTCGTGACGATGGCGATGCCCATGCCGGTCATGCCGTAGAAATTGCCCTGGCGCGAGGTCTCCGGGCTGGAAAGCCCGCGCAGCGCCAGGATGAAGAGAACGGCCGAAACCATGTAGAGGACGGCCGTGACATTGGCGGAAAGCATGTGTCCGGCCTCCTATTTCTGCTTTTTCTTGTACATGGCGAGCATGCGCTGGGTGACGAGGAAGCCGCCAAAGATATTGACGCTCGCCATGACCAGGGCAAGGAAGCCGAAGCCGCGCGCGTAGCCCGCGCCCTCCGCCGCAAGATCCGCGCCGACGGCGAGAAGCGCGCCGACGACGATGACGCTCGAGATGGCGTTGGTGACCGACATCAGCGGCGTGTGCAGGGCCGGCGTCACCGACCAGACCACGTAGTAGCCGACGAAGATCGCCAGCACGAAGATGGCGAACTGGAAGACGAAGGGATCGATCGCCCCGCCGGTGGCGGCGGAAGCCGCGTGGGCGAGGCTGTCGCCCATGCCGCCGGCCAGCTGGTCGGCATAGCCCTGGGCGGCATCGGCCGCCGCCTGGGCCGTGTCGGCCGCGTCACGGGCCGCTTCCGCGGCCGCGCGGGCGCGTTCGAGCGTTTCGGTTGCGTTGAGTTCCGACATCGCGTCCCCCTTATCCGGCTGCCGGCGCGAAGGCCGGATGCACCACCTGGCCGTCACGGGTCAGAACGGTCGCCTTGACCAGTTCGTCCTCCCAGTTGACGGCGATGGCCTTGGCGTCCTTGTCGACCAGGGTCTCGGCGAAGGCGAAGAGGTTCTTCGCGTAGAGCGCCGAGGCCGAGGCGGCGATGCGCCCGGGCATGTTGAGGTGGCCGACGATGCGCACGTCGCCGATCCTGGCGATCTTGCCGGGCTCGGCGCCCTCGACATTGCCGCCGCGCTCCACCGCCAGGTCGACGATGACGGCGCCCGGCTTCATGGCGGCCACCATCTCCTTGCTGATCAGCTTCGGCGCGGGGCGTCCGGGGATCAGCGCGGTGGTGATGACGATGTCCTGCTTGGCAAGATGGGCAGCGACCAGCTCGGCCTGCTTCTTCTTGTACTCGTCGGACATTTCCTTGGCGTAGCCACCGGCGGTCTCGGCCTGCTTGAACTCGTCGTCCTCGACGGCGATGAACTTGGCGCCGAGCGATTCGACCTGTTCCTTGGCGGCCGGACGCACGTCGGTGGCGCTGACCACGGCGCCGAGGCGGCGTGCGGTGGCGATCGCCTGCAGGCCGGCGACGCCGGCGCCCATGACGAAGACGCGGGCGGCGGGAACGGTGCCGGCGGCGGTCATCATCATCGGCATGGCGCGGTCATACTCGGCCGCACCGTCGATGACGGCCTGGTAGCCGGCGAGATTGGCCTGCGAGGACAAAACGTCCATCACCTGCGCACGGGTGATGCGCGGCATGAACTCCATGGCGAAGGCGGCGATGCCGGCCTCGCCCATGGCCCTGACCGCATCCTCGTGGCCGTGCGGATCCATGGTGGCGATGACGATCGCGCCCTTCTTGGTCAGGGCGAGCTCGGCCGTCGACGGGCGGCGCACCTTGAGCACCATGTCGGCGTCGGCAAGGGTCGCCTTGGTGCTGGCGGCGATCTTCGCGCCGGCGGCCTCGTATTCGGCATCGACGATGCGCGACAGGCTTCCCGCGCCCTTCTCGACCGTGACCTCGAAGCCGAGAGCGATGAACCGCTTCACGGTGTCGGGCGTCGCGGCGACGCGTGTTTCTCCTGCCTCGCTCTCGCGGGGCACTGCGAGTTTCATCGGTTGTCTCCTCCCAGGCTTGCAGTCGGTTGTCCGCGAAGGGGACAGGTCAGGCGGTGGTCAGGATCGCGAGGAGCCCGGTGATGCCGAAGACGACGGCCGAGGGGATCCAGCCCTTCTCGCCGGCGAACAGGCCGATGGCAGCCGCCACCATGGTCGCAATGAGGGCCACCCAGCCGAAGAACGTGCCGGCACCGCCGCCGAAGGCGAACAGGGCGAGGCAGAGCATGATGTTGATGACGGCAATGGTGCCGACCTTGGAGAAGTTGATGAAGCCGGCATAGGTGCGCTCGTGCTCGGCGTAGTCCATCGACGGAGCAGTCTGGTCTGCCATGTGTCCCCCTTGCGTGGTCTGACGGGATGTTTGGCCGTACTTATAGCAGAGACGTTCCCACGGGCAACGCGATGTTTTGCGCCGCAAACGCATGCGGGGAGAACGTTATTCCGCCGCCGGCCGCTCTCCGGCAAGACCGGCGAGGGCAAGGGCGGCCGACTGCCGCCCCGCCACCGCCGCGGTGTCGAAGTCCTCGATCTGCTCGTTGAACAGGCGGTAGAAATTGAGCTCCGCGCCCAGATGCAGGAAGACGGCGCCGAGGCCGATGGCGGCGCGGTCCATGAAGACGAACTCGCGCGGCACGGTGACGGGCCCCAGTTCCTTCAGCGCCTTGTGGACGCGGAACGCCTCCTTGCGCCCGTATTCGGCCGGCTTGACGCCGTCGGCGATGGAGCGGACGCGGTCGGAGAGCAGCGGCCCGTAGATGAAGCGCGCCCAGATGTTGAGGATCCCGATCAGCTCCTTCGTCAGCCCCTTGAAGCCCCAGCGCTCATAGGCGGAGACGATGCGCGCCTCGTCCTCCTCCAGAAGGCCGCGATAAAGGTCGACGACGCCCTGGACGAAGCCGGGCGGGAAGATGCGGATGCAGCCATAGTCGAGCAGGTTGATCCCCTGCGGCGCGCCGCCTTCCGAAAACACCGTGTAATTGCCCAGATGCGGGTCGCCGTGGATGATGCCGTAATGGCTGAAGGGATGCCACCAGGCGCGGAACATCACCTCGGCCAGCCGGTTGCGGTCCTCCAGTTCCCGGTCCTTGAAGGCCAGCATCGGCTCGCCCTCGAGCCAGCCCATGGTCAGCAGGCGTCCGGTCGACAGCTCGTCGTGGATCTCCGGCACGCGGATGCGCGGCTCGTTCCGGAAGATGTGCCGGTAGACGGCGGTCTGCGCGGCCTCGCGGACATAGTCGAGCTCCTCGCGCACCCGGTCGCCGATCTCGCGGGCGATCTCGCGTGTGTCGATGGCCGGGCTCATGCGGCGATGCAGCGAAAAGAGCAGGCCGAGCTGTTTCAGGTCGGCCTCCACGGCCGAGGCCATGTCGGGATATTGCAGCTTGCAGGCGAGCGCCGCGCCGTCCTTCGACACGGCCCTGTGCACCTGGCCGAGAGAGGCGGCAGCGGCCGGCTCCTTGTCGAAGCTGGCAAAGCGCGCCTGCCAGTCGCGGCCAAGCTCGGCCGACATGCGGCGCTTGACGAAGGCCCAGCCCATCGGCGGGGCGGCCGACTGGAGCTGCGCCAGTTCGGCCGCATACTCCGGCGGGATCGCGTCGGGGATGGTCGACAGGAGCTGCGCCACCTTCATCAGCGGACCCTTGAGCCCGCCAAGCGCGGCGGCCAGTTCCGCCGCCTGCCTGCCATTGTCGATCTCGTAGCCGAAGACGCGCGAGCCGGCGAGCTTTGCCGCCAGTCCGCTCATGTTTGCGCCGACGCGCGCATAGCGGCCGACGCGGGCGCTGAGGCGGTTCTTTTCGCTGTCGCGGCCAGGAGGCTTGCTCATCGTCTCTCCGAGATAGGGTTTTCGACGCGGGTGCCGCGCGACATCAGATATAGCGGAAGATATAGCGGGTCGGGGCGGCGGCGACAGCGGACCGGTTGTCGCTGGCGCAGGTTCTCAGTCGATGCCGCCCGTGATACCGCCCGTGAAGATTGCAAGCTGGGCCGCGATGGCGTCGCGTTCCGCCGTCAGTCCCTTGTAGGCGAGCTGTGCGCCGTCGAGCGCCAGCAACTGGCGGCGCAGGCCGGCGGCAAGTTCGGCGCCGCGCGGATGGCGGGCGAAGGCGGCGACCGGGTCATGGTGGATCTTGATCGTGAAGAGGATGTCGCCGCTTTCCGGCAGGCGCCGCAGGGTCTGGCGCTCGACCCGCACATGCAGTGCCTCGCGCGTGCCGTCGACGCGGCTGGTGTCGTTGCCGTCGGCGGAGATGCGCTTGGGATAAGGGTGGTGCAGGCCGGCGCCCGAATAGAGCGACCAGTTGAGCCGCCAGCTGGGGCGCTCGACCGCGAGATTGTCGAAGATGCGGGCGACCACCGGTCCCATGCGGCCGTCGTTGAAGCCGGGAACGCTTTCGTGGATCGCGTCCATCGGCTTGCCGAATTTCTCCGCGAGCGACCAGGAGGAGGGGAAGAAGAGGGCCGCGGCGGCAAGCCGGTAGCCGGTCTCGCCCTTGCGCATCAGGACGTGATCCTCCTGCACGAGGCGCGCGGCGAGCGCCAGCGGCACCTCGCAAGGCTCGTCGAGGTCGACGGTCCGTCCCGTCCCGGCGATGGCGATCTGGGTTCCGACGCGACTGTAGAGATCCGGAAAGCGAGCGGGCAGGTGGCCGGCGAGGAGGTCGAGCACCTCGCGCTGGGCATCGACCGTGCCCTCCTCGGCAAGCAGCACCGGGGCCTGTGCCGCGCCACCGAGCAGCCGGTCCTTTTCCGCCAGATGGGCGGCGAGCAGCGCGTCCGGCTCGATCCACTCGGCAGGGTCGAGCGGCATCAGTCCGACCGTGAAGGGGCGGGCCGATCCGTCATAGGGCGTGTGGGGGAAGGGCGGCGAGGCTGAATCGGCGTTATGCCCTGCGTCCACGTTTGCGCCCCGCGCCTTCGTCATGCGTCCAATGCCTCCAGTTCGTCGATGAAGCCGGAGATTACCGACAGGCCCTTCTGCCAGAAGGCGGGATCGGTCGCATCGAGGCCGAACGGGGCGAGCAGCTCCGAATGGTGCTTGGTGCCACCGGCGGAGAGCAGCGCGAAATACTTGTCCTGGAAGCCCGTTTCCGCGTCCTCGTAGACCGCATAGAGCGAGTTCACCAGGCAGTCGCCGAAGGCGTAGGCATAGACATAGAACGGCGAATGGATGAAGTGCGGGATGTAGGTCCAGTAGGTCTCGTAGCCTTCGCCGAGGCGGATCGCCGGCCCGAGGCTTTCGGCCTGCACCGACATCCACAATTCGCACAGCGCGTCGGCGGTCAGTTCGCCCTCACGGCGGGCCGCATGGACCTTGCGCTCGAAACTGTAGAAGGCGATCTGCCGGACGACGGTGTTGATCATGTCCTCGACCTTGCCGGCGAGCAGGATCTTGCGTTTCTCCGGCGTTTCGGCGCGCTCCAACAGGGCCTTGAAGGTCAGCATCTCGCCAAAGACGCTGGCGGTCTCGGCAAGGGTCAGGGGCGTCGGCGCCATCAGCGCGCCGTTGGGTGCGGCGAGCACCTGATGGACGCCGTGGCCGAGCTCGTGGGCAAGCGTCATCACGTCGCGGGTGCGGCCCTGATAGTTGAGCAGCACGTAAGGGTGGGCGCTGGGCACCGTCGGATGGGCGAAGGCGCCCGGCGCCTTGCCGGGGCGCGACGGTGCGTCGATCCAGTTCTTGTCGAAGAAGTCGCCGGCGATCTCGGCCATCTTCGGCGAGAAGCGGCCATAGGCGCCGAGCACCATCTCGCGGGCCTCGGTCCAGGGGATCGGGCGGGTATCGGCGGAGGGGAGCGGTGCGTTGCGGTCCCAGAAATCGAGCCCGTCGCGCCCGAACCAGCGCGCCTTCATGGCGTAATAGCGATGGGAGAGGGCGGGATAGGCGCCGCGCACGGCCTCGACCAGGGCGTCGACCACTTCGCGCTCGACCCGGTTGGCGAGATGCCGGCTGTCGGCGATGTCCTCGAAGCCGCGCCAGCGGTCGGAGATTTCCTTGTCCTTGGCGAGCGTGTTGGTGATCAGGGTGAAGACCGGCAGGTTGGCCTTGAACGTCTTCGCCAGCGCGGCGGCGGCGGTCTTGCGCTTTTCGCCATCGGCATCCTGGAGCCGGTTCAGGGTCGGCTCCAGCGGCATTTGAGTGCCTTCGACATCGAACCGGAGGCCGGCCATCGTCTCGTCGAACAGCCGGTTCCAGGCGGAGGCGCCGCTGACAGACTTTTCGTGGAAGAGCTGCTCGATACGGTCCTCGAGCTGGTGCGGCCGCATCTTGCGGATGTCGTCGAGCCAGGGCCGGTAGTGGCCGAGCGCGGGATCCTCAGCCGCCGCGTCGAGCACCGCGTCGTCGATGCGGTTGAGCTCGAGCGTGAAGAAGATCAGACGGGTGCTCGCCGTGGTCAGCTTCTCCTGGATGTCGCCATAGAATTTCTGCCGGACCGGGTCGGTCGTATCGCCGGCATAGAAGAGCCCGGCGAAAGAGGCGAGGCGGCCCATCAGGTCGTCGAGCGCTTCCATTTCGCGGATGGCGCCGGCGAGGCTTGCACCGGAGGTGCGCGCCATCTCCTCAAGCCGCCCCTTGTAGCGCTCGGCGAAGACCGCCGCCTCGCTCTCCGCCCTGGCGAGGTCGGCCTTCACCTCAGGACTGTCATGGGCGGGGTACAGATCGGCAAGGTTCCACTCCGGCAACGCGCCGAGCTCGTCCTTGCGGGCGGCCGCGTCGTCGGCGGCGCGGGCGGGCATCGAGGTGAGGGCGGCGGTCATGGGCTCTCCGGCGTTTGTGTGTGGGGATGGCACCGGCAGGCGGCGCGCGATCTTTCCCTCTGGATATTGTGGATCATGCGCCAAGAGCAACGGGCAAAACGGCGATTGCGCCGAATGCGGCGAGCAAATGTGGACGTTTTGTTTACCGCTCCCGGGCTACGGTGCCCCGAATTGAGACAGTTTTCCGAAAGGCGCGCGCACGCATGATCCCGACCAGCGGACGCATCCTCATTGCCGATGACGATCCCGTCCAGCGCCGCCTCGTCGAGGAGGCGGTGAAGCGGTTCGGCTACCGCGCCCGCAGCGTGGAGAACGGTGCGGAGGCGGTGGCGTTGCTGTCATCGCCGGAAGGCGCCGACATCGACCTTTTGATCCTCGACCTGGTGATGCCGGAACTCGACGGCATGGGGGTGATCACCCGGCTGCGGGAGATGAAGAAGGCGGTGCCGATCATCGTCCAGACGGCGCATGCCGGCATCGATGCGGCGGTCAACGCGATTCGCGCCGGGGCGCAGGATTTCGTCGTCAAGCCGGTGTCGCCGGAACGGCTGGAAGTCGCCATCCGCACCTTCATGAAGATGTCGGCGCTGGAAGGCGAGATCGCCCGTATCCACAAGCAGACGAGCGGTACCTTCACCTTCGACGATATCGTCACGCGTTCCGAGGCGATGGAGCGGGTGATCCGCGTCGGCCGGCGCGCCGCCACCTCGCATATCCCGGTGCTGATCGAGGGCGAATCGGGTGTCGGGAAGGAGCTGATCGCCCGGGCGATCCAGGGCACAAGCGAGCGCCGGAGCAAGCCGTTCGTCACGGTCAATTGCGGGGCGATCCCGGAACACCTGGTGGAATCGATCCTGTTCGGCCACGAGAAGGGTGCCTTCACCGGCGCGGTCGACAAGCATGTCGGCAAGTTCCAGGAAGCCCATGGCGGCACGCTGTTCCTCGACGAGGTCGGCGAATTGTCGCTCGACATCCAGGTCAAGCTCTTGCGTGCGCTGCAGGAGGGCGAGATCGACCCGATCGGGGCGCGGCGGCCGGTCAAGGTCGATTTCCGGCTGATCTCGGCGACCAACCGGCGGCTGGTGGACCTGGTCAAGGACGGCGCCTTCCGCGAGGACCTCTATTACCGGCTCAACGTCTTTCCGCTGTGGCTGCCGCCGTTGCGCGACCGGCGCGAGGACATTCCCGATCTCGTGCGGCACTTCCTGGCGCGCTTCGCCGCCGAGGAGGGGCGCTCGCATATCTCGGCGGTGGCGCCCGACGCGGTCGCGATGCTGCAGGCCTATGGCTGGCCGGGCAACATCCGCCAGCTGGAGAACGCCGTCTTCAGGGCCGTCGTCCTGTGCGAGGGCGATCATCTTGTCGCGGCGGACTTTCCCCAGGTGCAGGCAAGCGTGGGCGGCGGCGAGGGGCAGCCGGGCACCGCGCCCGCCCAGACCCGCCCGCCCGCATCCAAGCCGGCTGGCGGAGAGGTGGCGGGCGAAGCGCCCGCGAGCGAAGTGTCCGCCAACGAAATATCCGGCAGCGAAACGCCCACCAGCGAAATGCCTGGCAGCGGGCCTGACCGGGGAGCGGGGCCGCAGGCCGGGTCGCCCTCCGGCGCGGAAGATGCAAGGTCGCGGGACCTTGCCGGCCAGGGCTTTGCCGATGCCGGGCAGGGCGCTCCCTTCGGATACCTGCGGTGCCTCGACGATCACGGCCATATCCGTGCGCTCGACGAAGTGGAGGCCGACATGATCCGCTCGGCCATCGACCACTATGGCGGCCGGATGACCGAAGTCGCGCGCAGGTTGTCGATCGGGCGTTCGACCCTCTACCGCAAGTTGAAGGACTATGGCCTCGATGCAACACAGGACGCGGAGGCGGCCGAGTAGGCCGCCGATCCTGCCGACGTGACTTGCATTGGCCGGCCGGGGACGTCTTGTTAACCTTGCGTGATGGCGAATCCGTGCGGCCGCAGGGCCGGGCGATCCCCGACCCTCTATCCGGAACAGGCGACATGGCCCGCTCGATCTTCTCCCGCCCCCTCGACCATAGCCTTGTCCTGGGCCGCATGCTGGCGCTTGCCGCGATGACGGGCCTTGCGGCATCGCCGGCCGCGGCCACGACGCAGGAGGCAGAAGCCGCCGTGCCGGGGACGGCCGTCGTCGCACCGCTGCCGGCCGGAGCTTTGGAGAGCCTGCTGTCTTCGGGCGAGGCCTTCACGGAGGCCGACCGCGCCGCGCCCTATCTGACCGGCGCCCGCCGGCAGGCGCTCGCCGCCTTCTACAAGGGACGTGGCCAGGAACCGCTGTGGACGCGCGACGACGTGCCGACGCTTGCCGCCCGCCGCCTGATCGCGCGGCTGGGACAAGCCGGTCGCGACGGCCTGAAGGAGGCCGACTACGCGCTTCCCGCCGATCTCGCGCGCACCGCCGGGCGGCTCGATGAAACGCGCGCGGCGCGTTTCGAGGTGCTGCTGTCGGCCGCGCTCATGGCCTATGCCGACCATGCGCAGGCCGGGCGTCTGGAACCGGACAGCCTGTCGAAGAACATCACGCTCGCACCCGAGCGCCCGGACCCGGCAGCGGTCATGGCAGCGCTTGCCGCCGCCGCCGACCCGGTGGCGCGGCTCGACCTCTACAATCCGCAGCATCCGGGCTTCCAGGCCTTGCGCGCCAAGCTCGCCGAACTGACCCGCCCGGGCCTTGCGAGCGAAGCGCCGCCGGTGGTGCCGGAGGGCAAGACGCTGAAGCAGGGCATGCGCGATGCGCGCGTGGTCATCCTGCGCGAGCGCCTCGGCCTGGAGGTCGCGGCGGACGCGAGCGAGGCGGTGGCGGCCGAGGCCGCGAGCGAGACGACCCTGGCCGACGCGGCCGAAGTCGCGGGCGAAGCCGTTGCCGACGCGGCGGAGGAGAACGCTGGCGGGCAGGTCGCAGACGCACAGGTCGCCGGCGCCGACGTCGCCACCGACGCGGTGGCGGATGCGACGGACGAGGACCTTTTCGACGCCGACGTGAAGGCGGCGGTGCTGGCCTTCCAGAGCGACAACGGCCTGCATCCCGACGGGGTCGTGGGGCCGCGCACGCTGCTGGCGCTGAACGCGGTTTCCGACGACGGCATGGCGGTTTCCGACATCGTCGCCAACCTGGAGCGCTGGCGCTGGATGCCGCGCGAGCTCGGCGCCTTCCACATCTTCGTCAACATCCCGGAGTTCAAGGCGCGGCTGTTCCGCGACGGGGCCCAAGTCTACGAGACGCGGGTTGTGGTCGGCAAATCGTCGAACCAGACGCCGGTGTTTTCCGACGTGATGGACCACGTCATCGTCAACCCGTACTGGAACGTGCCCTATTCGATCGCCTCGGAGGAACTGCTGCCCTCGATCGCGGCCGATCCCTCCTATCTGGCGCGCAAGAATTACGAGGTCGTCGCCGGCGGGCGGGTGGTCAATGCCGGCGCGGTCGACTGGGCCAGCGTCAACCTGCGCTCCGTGCGCATCCGTCAGCGCCCTGGCGGGGGCAATGCGCTTGGCCAGATCAAGTTCATGTTCCCCAACCGCCATTCCGTCTACCTGCACGACACGCCGTCGAAGAGCCTGTTCGCCCGTCCGAGCCGGGCCTTCTCGCATGGCTGCGTCCGGGTGCAGGACCCGTTCGACTTCGCCGACGCGCTGCTGCAGCTCGACCCGAACTGGAACGCGGCGAAGCTCAAGGCGATGGTGGGCGGGAGCGAGAAGCGCGTCGACCTGACGAAGTCCGTTCCGGTGCATCTCGCCTATTTCACCGCCTTCGTCGACGAGGCCGGCAAGCTGCAGCGGCGACCGGATATCTACGGCCACAACGCGGTGCTGACCAAGGCGCTGGAGATCGAGGGCTGGCAGGACTGGCAGCGTTTCGCGGTGGCGGCGCCGGTGAAGCGGGCACGGGCGGAAATCCGCCCCCTCGAACCCGTCCGCGAGCGCAGCCCGGCGGACATCCGCGCCGAGCGCCAGCGGATGTTCCAGCTGCGCCAGCGGGCGGCATCGGACTACTGAGCCGGGGCCTGGCAGCCAAGATCAACGCATCGCCGGCAACCGCGTGCAATTCCGCGGTTCCGTTCCCGGTGATTTGAGATACATGTTTGCAAGATCGAATCCCGCGGGGGGCTGCGGTTCGGGTTCGGGTGCTGTGACCGGCGGTGCGTGCGCGGGGACAGGTCCCTGCCGGCCTGTCGGCAACCCCGCGCAACTGAACCGGCGGGGCAGATTCAATGGCCGATGTATCGCGGGCGAAACCGCGCAACCCGATCGCGAAGCTGGCGAGGAGCCTTGCCAAGCGCGTGCGGCGGTTGCGCGAGGGCGGCGATGAGCGGCGTTTCCTCAGCCGGGCGCACGGCATTGTCCATGTCGGTGCGAACAGCGGACAGGAAGCGCCGTCCTATGCCCGGCTCGGCGTGCCGGTGTTCTGGATCGAGCCACTGCCCGACGTTTTCGCAGCGCTTCAGGAGCGCATCTCCAGCTATCGGCTCCAGCAGGCGGTCCGGGCGCTGGTGTCCGACAGCGACGGGGCGGAGGTCGATTTCCACGTGGCGGGCGAATCGTCCTCCATGTTCGCCTTTGCCGAGCACAAGAAGCTCTGGCCCGAGATCGACGCCAGCGGCATCCTGCGACTGACCACGTCGCGTCTCGACACGCTGATGCAGGCCCACGGGCTTTCCTCGCCGCCATACGATGCCCTGGTGATCGACACACAGGGAGCCGAGCTGCTGGTGCTGAAAGGTGCCGGCGACCGGCTGGCGGGCTTTGATCGGATTGTCGCCGAGGCCGCCGATTTCGAGGCCTATCGCGGGGCGACCAATGTCGAGGAACTGACGGCGTTTCTCGCCGGACACGGCTTTCAGCTGCGGCACAAGGCCTCGATGGCAAGCCTCAAGGGCGTCGGCACTTATTACAATCTCTACTTCAAGCGTTCACACTGAGCGGATCCATCACGTCCAGGCGGTCGATTGAAAATGCTGAACAAGCTTGTCGACGAAATGCGGTATTCGGGGCGCTTCGCCTGGGTCAGTGCCAAGAAAACGCTCGGCATATCGCCGAAATCGGACAAGGCGCATCTTTGCGAGCGCATCGTGCGGGGGATCGCACGCGGGCGGATCCATCCCGATAGCGCGTTCACCGCCGGCATTCGCCCGGACGGGCTCGGGGCCGTGATGATCCAGCGGCTCAGCATCCAGGCCGCAGCATCCGATATGGGCTTTGCCTACTATCACAAGCCGTTCGATTTCGTCGGGCACCAGGAGATGGAGCTCGAGGCCTGGGTCCGTCACTGCGAGGCGGAGTTCGATCTCGGACACGGGTTGCCTCAGTCTGCGGAGTGCGAGCTGCCCTACGTCGAGTTCCTCGACTACGCGGTTGACGAAAGGCTCTGGCGGGAGCCGCATCTGATCGGCTTCCGTGAAATGTTCCGCTACTGCAATGCCCGTCCACACCTGATGGACAGCCTGCCCTGGGGAGCCCGCTATCGCGCCAGGGCCCGGATGCATGTTCGATCGGCACCGGACACGTGCCGGGTCGCCGTCCATGTCCGGCGCGGCGACGTCAGCCGCGCGGAGACCACGAAGCGCTTCACGCCCAACGCCGCCATCCTGCGCAGCATCGAGGGCGTCGTGCGGGAGTTGGAGGCATGTGGCCTTGCTCATGAGGTCGAGATCCATAGCAACGGGTCGCCGGAGGAGCTCAGGGAGTTCCTTGATCGCGGCTACCGGATATCCGATGCGCCGGGGGCGATCGAGTCGTTCCGGAGCCTGGTCACCGCCGATGTCCTGGTGATGGCCAAGAGCACCTTCAGCTATGTCGCGGGACTTGCCGCCAGCGGTGTCGTTGTCTATGAGCCGCAAGACTATGCGCGCGTGCCGCGCTGGGTGGAGAGGAACGGCGACGGAACGATCGTCGACGAACAGCTTCGCGAGGCACTCGCCCGGCTCGGTCCGCGGGGCTGATTTCGGAACACGGCCGGGCCGCGCGACCGCCTTTGGGGGCCCATTGGGCGGGGCAGCGCGACGAAAACGCCTGCCACCGGTATTTTTTTCGATATTGATGCGCATTTGCCACGATTTGCGCTCATTTCGGAATACGGTAAAGGCTTCTTAACCTCGGTCCCTTACATCAGTCCATCTGGGGGGCGATGTACGGCGATACCGCCGGCAAACAAGCGAGACTGAACATTGCTCGAGGCATGGTTCTTCCGGCTGCGATATCGCGCGTTGCCAGTGCTGGCGCTTGCGGCGTTTGCCTGCGCGCTGCTGCTGCCGATTTCGATCGCCCCCGCGCTTGCCGAAACCCGGACGCTGAAGCTCTACAACACGCATACGCATGAGCGCGTGTCGATCACCTTCAAGCGCAACGGCCGCTACATCTCCGAGGGGCTGCGCGACCTGAACCGGTTCCTGCGCGACTGGCGGCGCAACGAAATCACCAAGATGGATCCCGAGCTCTTCGATCTTGTCTGGGAGGTCTATCAGGCCGCCGGCACGGGCGAGGCGATCCACGTGGTCTCCGGATACCGCTCGCCGGCCACCAACAACATGCTGCGCAGCCGCTCGCGCGGCGTTGCCAAATCCAGCCAGCATACGCGCGGCCGGGCGATGGACTTCTACATTCCCGGCGTCAGTGTCGCCAAGCTAAGGGCGCTCGGCCTGCGCAAGGAAGTCGGTGGCGTCGGCTTCTACCCGACCTCGCGCTCGCCCTTCGTGCACATGGACACCGGCTCCGTGCGTCACTGGCCTCGCATGACCCGATCGCAGCTTGCCAAGGTCTTCCCGCGCGGCGACACCATTCACGTTCCCACCGACGGCAAGAAGATGCCGGGCTATGCCCAGGCGCTTGCCCGCCACAAGAGCGGCGCCTCCAGCCGGCCGACGGCTGTTGCCAGTGCCTCGTCGCCCTCGCGTCCGCTGCGTCCGGCCGGTGAACTGGCCGAAGGCAATATCCGCGCGCCGCTTCCCGGAAGCACGCGCGGCGGTCCGGGGCTTCTCGCCCGCATCTTCGGCGGCGACGAGGACGAGGGCGAGGATACCGGTGCGTCTCCGACACCGCCCGCTGCCGTCCGGTCCACCGAACGCACGCAAGTGGCCAGCGCAACGCCGGCACCGCCTCCGGTGCCCTCGCAGGCGCCTCCGGGCGTGCGGGCGGCCGAACCGGCCCCGCAGCCTGAAGCCGTACCCGATCCCGTGGTCGTCGCCCAACTGGTGCCGCAGGCCAAGCCCGCCGGGTTCTCGGCGATCGTCGCGGCCGCGACAGCCGGTGCCGTCGCGCCAGGCACGCTCGAGGCGCAGGCCCAGCGTCTTGCCAACGGCCTGCCGCCGGTGGATCAGCCGCCGACGCAGACGGCGTCCGTTCTTGCTCCGGCCCAGCCCGTGGCGGTCGCCTCCGCGCCGCTTGCCAAGCCGGCCGAACTGCGACAGGGCCCGCTCGGCCAGGGGCAGGGGGGGAACGCCGTTCTGGCCTCTATGGTTCCGCGCCCGGCCCCGGCGGACGGGGTTTCCGCCATCGCTGCGGCAACCGGTGCGACCCAACCCTCGGCCAAGCCGCAGTCCGACATCACGGGCGCCACGCTGGCCTATGCACCGGCCGCCGTCGCGGCATCGGCAAGCGCCCCCGTGGGCGTGCCGCAACGTCGCGCCGTTCCGCCCGCAGGAGCCGCCAAGGCGGCGCGCGCCTCCGTTTCCGGCCGCGTGCCTGAGCCGGTTGTCCGCGATCCGCTTGCCCGCTTCGCCGCCTTGCCGGACCGCACCGCGCTGCCTGACCTGATTTCCGGGCGGACAACCACGCGCACGCTGACCTTCGCAAGGCTGCAGCATCCCAACCAGCGCCGACTGGAGCTTCTGCTGGCGCCCGGTGGCCGCGTTTTCGCGAACCGCTTCGGCACCACCCAGAGTGCGGCTTCGCCGCCGCGCGCGGACCGCTTCGAGGGTCCCGCCGTCGTGCTGCTGCCGGTGTTCTCGCTGCAATAGCCAACGGCGCCGGCCTGACCGGGTTGCGTCTGCGGCGAAAGTTGGCCGACAGCGGCATCAAGAGACCAACCAGACACGAAAACGCCGGCACGGACAGAGCTCCGTGCCGGCGTTTTCGTGTCTGGTCGCCCGCGAGCAAGGTGGAAGTCGGGCGGTGATCGGTGGGGCCGGGCAGGTGCCGAGCGGGCCAGGCGCAAGTCGGGCAGGCACTGCCGGAGCCGGTCCAGACCGGCGTTCCGGTGTCCCTTCCCGGTTGCGATCAGCCCCGGTCGAGACGTCCGATGCCGTCGCGGGCGATGCCGTTGGAGGCGTCGATGCCGAGCGCGCGATTGTAGGAACGGCGTGCGTCGTTGTTCTGGCCAAGCGTTTCCAGGGCAACACCGCGATTGGCCCAGGCGACGGCAGAGCGCTTGTCGCGGTTGACCGCATCGGAGAGATCGGAGAGGGCGGCCTTGGGATCGTTCAGCGCCAGATAGGATGTGCCCCGGGCGATATACGGCTCTGCCGCGTTCGGATCGAGGCCGATCGCCGTGGCGAAATTCTCCACCGCCTGCGTGTGGTTGCCCTGCGCCTGATAGATCAGCCCGCGATTGTGAAAGGCGCGCGCATTGCTCGAATCGAGCCGGATCGCCGCGTCGAAATCGGCCAGCGCCAGATCGTTGCGGCCAAGCGCGCGATAGGCATTGCCCCGGCCGACAAGGGCAAGATCGTAGTCGGGCTTGATGCGCAGGGCGGCGCTGTAATCGTTGACGGCGGCCTGCAGGTCGCCCATCCGCCGATAGACCAGCGCCCGGTTGGCGTAGGACTGGTAGGAATTGGGGGCCAGCTGCAGGGCGGTGTTGAAGTCGGCGATGGCATTCTCGAAACGGCCGGCCTGACCATAGGCGATGCCACGGGTGTTGTAGGCGGAGGCATCGCGGGGATTGGCCTCGATCACGGCATTGAGCGAATCGATGTTGGCCGCCGACCCGGCCGAGCGGTCGATGGGGACGCCGGAGGAAAAGCTCGAGGTCTGGCAACCGGAGACCAGCAGGCCGACGGCCATCAGCGCGCCGGCCACGAATGCTTCCGTCCTGGGCTCACGCCGGGATTTCGCCAACATCATCAATGCACGATACCTCGATACTGCGTTTTCAACCGTGTCCTGGACAATGGCATGGCCGGGACGAGGGTTCCACCCGTCGGATACCGGCATGCCGGCGATACGGGGACTTTTGTCCGGGTGAAAGGCAATGCCGGCGCCGAAACCCGGAGGTCGGCAGAGTGCCGGGCGATTCGGGCGGAAACCCGGCGCTGCCCGACATGGCTCACGACCTGGCTCCCGATCCGGCCCCTGCAAGGGGGGCGGACAGGGATACGCCGCTTGTCATGCATCGGCACATACGCCTTCGCCTCCGTGCCGGGCAAGGACCGCGGCAGGAGGCGAAAGACGAAACTCTTGTGGCTGAACGACCGGACCGTGCCGGCCGGGCCGGAAACTACCGGCGCGGAGCCTTGCTCGGCAGAAGGCCTTCGCGCTGGGCGCGCTTGCGCGCCAGCTTGCGGGCGCGGCGAACGGCCTCGGCCTTCTCGCGAGCCTTCTTTTCGGAGGGCTTCTCGTAGTGGCCGCGAAGCTTCATCTCGCGAAAGATGCCTTCGCGCTGCATTTTCTTCTTCAGCGCCTTGAGCGCCTGATCGACATTGTTGTCGCGGACCAGAACCTGCACGCGTCTTTTCCCATCGTGTTTGCACGGGATGCGGGAACTGCATCCTGCGCCGGAGCTATTCAATGTGATGCGGAAGCGAAGTCAGACCGCAATCGAACCCGATTGCCATCCGGAAAGGGGCTGCCACATGCACAAAGACTTGGCTGCGCCGCCCTCACGTCGCTAATCAGGCCGTTGTGTTACCAGAGGCCGTGAGGCTTGTCCACCGGCATAATCCCGTTTGAGGGCATGTTTTCCGCCTGCGGACAGGCCGGTGCGGGGCGGTCCCGGGACTGCCCGGGGCGGATGGCAGCGGGTGCGTGCAGGCATGGCTCGCCCTCTGGACAGGGTTGTGGCGGGCAGCTAGGAATGGCGCGTGCCCGCAGCGGGTCGCGGGAGCATTTTTTGCTCCTTCCGAGCCGTGTGCCGCCAGCCGCTTCCTCGCCTTACGCGGTCCACCAGAAGGCGAAACCCCGTCATTTTGCGGCAGGTCCGTACGTTTCGTGCCGCCGCCCGCAAAAATGTTTCTGGAGTTGGAATGATGAACGGTTCGTTGTCGGCAAGGCCGGCGGGCCGCACGGCCGGCCTTTGGCGCGGCGATGTGCTGCCGACGCTGAAGCTCGGAGCGCCGATTGCCGGCGCGCAGGTGGCCCAGATGGCAATCAACACCACCGACGTGCTGATGATCGGCTGGCTGGGGGCGACGGAACTGGCCGCCGCGGTGCTGGCGTTCAACCTCTTCATCGTCATCTGGCTGTTCGGCATGGGCGTGCTGCAGGCGGTGATCCCGCTTGCCGCGCGTGCGCGCGGCGAAAGGCGCGCGCGCGACCTGCGCCGTGCGGTGAGGATGGGCTTCTGGTTCGTCGCCTTCTACTGCGTGCCGGCCTGGGGGATCATGTGGTTCACGGAGGACCTGCTGGTCGCTCTCGGGCAGGACGCGCGGGTGTCGGAACTGGCGGGCATCTATGCGCGGATCATGATGTTCTCGATGCTGCCGTCGCTGATGACGATGGCGCTGCGCAGCTTCATCACGGTGATGGAGCGGGCACAGATCGTGCTGTGGGCAACGATTGTCGGCGCCGTTCTCAATGCGTTGATCGACTACCTGCTGATCTTCGGCAATCTCGGGTTTCCGCGGCTGGAGCTCGTCGGCGCGGCGGTTGCCTCGGTCGCCACCTCGAGCCTTACCTGTGCCATCCTGGTCGGCTGCGTGCTGCGCGACCGGCAGTTGCGGCGCTACGCGGTGTTCGGCCGGCTGTGGCGCTCCGACTGGTCGAAGCTCGGCGAGATCGTCAGGCTCGGCTGGCCGATCGCGGTGACGCTCCTGGTCGAGGTCGGGCTGTTCTCGGGAACCTCCGTGCTGATGGGCTGGATCGGGACGATCGACCTTGCCGCGCACGGGATCGCGACGCAGCTCGGTTCGCTCACCTTCATGGTGCCGATCGGCATCGGCCAGGCGGCGATGATCCGCATCGGCCTTGCCGCCGGTCGTGGCGACAGGTCGGCGGTCGGCCGGGCCGGCTGGACGGGCTTCGGCCTGGGGCTCGTGTTCATGAGCCTGTGCGCCATCTCGTTCTGGCTGTTTCCGCAGACCCTGGTGGGCCTGTTCCTCGATTTCGACAATCCGGATGCGGCCGAGGTGCTTGCCATCGGGGTCGGCTTCGTCGCCATCGCGGCGCTGTTCCAGGTGTTCGACGGCACCCAGGTGATCGGTTCCAGCCTGCTGCGCGGCCTGTCGGACACGAAGGTGCCGATGGTCATCGCCGTGGTCGGCTACTGGGTCATCGGCATGGGCGCCGCCTACGGGCTCGGCTTCCCGCTCGGCTTCGGCGGCATCGGCATCTGGTGGGGACTGGCGGCCGGGCTTGCCGTGGTCGCCGTGGTGGTGATGTGGCGCTTCGCGCTGCGCGAGAAGCTCGGGCTGATCTGACGAGACACTCTGGCGCCGGCCGGCGGGCGGATGCCTGCCGGCTCCCCTCGGGGGGATGGTGTTTCTCAGGGGCGCAGGAGCCGCAGCCGGTTGACATGGCCCATCTTGCGGCCCGGCCGGCTCTCCGCCTTGCCATAGAGGTGCAGGGATGCGCCCGGTTCGGCAAGGATACGCGCCCAGTCGTCGGCCTCCGCGCCGATCAGGTTCTCCATGGTGACGTCCGAGTGGCGCTCGGCGCTGCCGAGCGGCCAGCCGGCGACCGCGCGGATGTGCTGCTCGAACTGGGAGACCTGGCAGGCCGCTTCCGTCCAGTGGCCGGAATTGTGCACCCGCGGAGCGATCTCGTTGACCAGGATGCGCTGCGGCGCGCCCTCGGGCAGCACGAAGATCTCGACCCCGATCACGCCGACATAGCCGAGCTTCTCGCAGATCGTCTCGGCCATGGCGCGGGCCGCGGCGGCGAGCTCGGCATCGATGCCGGCGGGAACGGTCGAGGTCTTGAGAATGTGGTCGCGGTGGACGTTTTCCGCTACGTCATAGGCCCGCACCGTGCCATCGACGCCGCGCGCCGCGATCACCGAGACCTCACGCTCGAAGGGCACGAAGGCCTCGAGGATGGCCGGCACGCGGCCGAGTCGCGAATGGGCGTCGCGCGCCTCCGCCGCGGAGCGCAGCAGGGTCTGCCCCTTGCCGTCATAGCCGAGCCGCCGCGTCTTCAGGATGCCCTTGCCGCCGAGCCGCTCCAGCGCCGGGGCGACCTCGGTATCGGCATCGATGGCGGCGAAATCGGCGACGGGAATGCCGGCCTCGCGCAAGAAGGTTTTTTCCGACAGGCGGTCCTGGGAGACGGCGAGCGCATCCGCGCCCGGGCGTACCGGTATGCGGGCGGCGAGATGGGCGGCCGTGGGGCCGGGCACGTTCTCGAACTCATAGGTCACGACATCGACGGAGGAGGCGAAGATGTCGAGCGCGGAGGTGTCGTCGTAGCCGGCGATGGTGTGGGTGCTCGCCACCTCGAAGGCCGGGCTCTCGGGATCGGGACACAGGACATGGGTCCTGAGTCCAAGGGGCGCCGCGGCCAGCGCCAGCATGCGACCAAGCTGGCCGCCGCCGAGAATGCCGATCGTGTCGCCGGGCTTCAGGATGCGGGCGTTGGAAGACGTCATGCCGTGCTCTCGTTCCTGGTTGGTCAGGCGTCGTCGACGGGCCGTTCCGCGACGGCGGCGCTCTGGCGCTGGCGCCAGGCATCAAGCCGTCCGGCGAGTTCCGGATCGTTCAAGGCGAGCACGGAAGCGGCAAGCAGCGCCGCGTTGACGGCGCCGGCCCGCCCGATGGCCAGTGTACCGACCGGAATGCCCGCAGGCATCTGGACGATGGACAGCAGGCTGTCCTCGCCCTTCAGGGTGCGGGATTCGATCGGCACGCCGAAAACGGGGAGCGGCGTCATCGAGGCGGCCATTCCCGGCAGGTGGGCGGCGCCGCCGGCACCGGCGATCACCACCTTGAAGCCGGCGTCGCGCGCGCCCCGGGCAAAATCGTAGAGCCGTTGCGGGGTGCGATGGGCCGAAACGATACGCGCGTCATGGGGAACGCCGAGCGCGTCCAGCGTTTCGGCCGCGTGTTTCATGGTGGGCCAGTCCGACTGACTGCCCATGATGATCGCCACCTGCGGTTTGTTGTCGCTCATGCGCGCCCCTGCTTGCCCGTGCCGTACCTGCATGCAAGCCGGCCGGCGTCCTGAAAGGCTCCGCACTATAGGCAGCGCCCTGCCGGGTGCAAGTGCGAAGGAGGGGGAGCCGCCATGCACGGGGTCACCGGCACCGGCGTGTGCCGGCGATCCGGCGGGGGGTCAGGCGATGATGTCGGGAAGCAGACGGTCTTCCAGGGTGGTGATGCGGTCCTTGAGCGCCAGTTTCTTCTTCTTCAGGCGCTGCATCTGAAGGGCGTCCGCCCGGCCGGTGCCGGCCATGGCGTCGATCGCCATGTCGAGGTCGCGGTGTTCCTGCCGCAACCGCGCAAGTTCGATCCGCACGGCCTTTTCGTCGATCTCGCTGCCCATGCCCGCATCCATGCCTTGTACTCCACACTGCCGGTATGAATGCCGGGCCCTGAACACCCGGCGTGGCCGCCGGCACGCCTGTGCCCGGTCGCCGCAACAGGACCCGGCCACCCGATCCCGGCCGAAGCGGGGTCGGCGCGCCCCGGCCCGCCTGCTCCGCGCGGCCCCTGCCGCCGCGCATGAAAACCAGAATACCGCGTGCGCGTCTCCGTTGGTAGACCCTGCGGAACGCCGGGGTGCATTCTCGTGCCGTGGCGGGCCGTGCCGGGCGACCGGGGAGCGGCCGGTCATTTCGTCGCGCCTGCTCAAGAACGGCTCCGGGGCTGTTCGCGGAAGGGACGAAACGAAATGCGAACGCTGCGTAAACCGGGCGGTAACGGCGAATGCGGAACGCTTGCGCGCGGTCCCGGAACCGTTCGACAGACGCTGGCACCTATGTCACACTGATGTCGTCAAACGCGAATAGGCAAGGAGGTTATCCATGTCCCTTCAGTCGCATCTGGTCGAGTTGAAGAAGCGCCACTCGGATCTCGAGAGGAAACTGGAAGAAGCGATGCGCCATCCGAGCGCGGACTCGCTTGAGATCGCAACCCTCAAGCGCCAGAAACTCCATCTCAAGGACGAGATCGAGAGGATCCGAACCAACGAGACTTTGCACTGAAGCTCCGTGCATGACACTTGCCGGCGGGTTCGCCCGCCGGTCGACATCAGAAGCCGCGGCAGTGCCGCGGCTTTTGTCGTTTCCGGGCGGGAGGCGGTCAGATCGCCTTGGCCATCTCGCGCAGCACGAATTTCTGCACCTTGCCGGTCGAGGTCTTCGGCAGTTCGGTGAAGACGACGTGGCGGGGAACCTTGAAGCGGGCGAGGCGCCCTCGGCAGAACTCGATCATCTCCTCGTCCGTGACGCTGGCGCCGGGCCGCAATTCGACGAAGGCGCAAGGGGTCTCGCCCCACTTCTCGTCTGGCCGGGCGACCACGGCGGCGGCCATCACGTCGGGATGGCGGAACAGGGCATCCTCGACCTCGATCGAGGAGATGTTCTCGCCGCCGGAAATGATGATGTCCTTGGAGCGGTCCTTGAGCTGGATGTAGCCGTCCTCGTGCAGGACGCCGAGGTCGCCGGAATGGAACCAGCCGCCGGCAAAGGCCTCGTCGGTCGCCTCAGGGTTCTTCAGATAGCCCTTCATCACCACGTTGCCGCGGAACATCACCTCGCCCAGCGTCTCGCCGTCGGCGGGCACCGGTTGCATCGTCTGCGGATCGAGCACCGTCAGGTCCTCGAGTGCCACGTAGCGCACGCCCTGGCGCGCCTTCAGCGCCGCCTGTTCGGCCGCCGGCCGCTCGTTCCACTCGACCTTCCAGTCGTTGACGACGGCGGGGCCGTAGACCTCGGTCAACCCGTAGAGGTGGGTGACGTTGAAGCCCGCCTCCTTCATCGCGGCGAGCACCGTCTCGGGCGGCGGGGCGGCTGCGGTGAAGAACTCGACGATGCGGCCGGCAAGGTCGCGCTTGTCGGCGTCGGCTGCGTTGAGGATCGTCGACATGACCACCGGCGCGCCGCACAGATGGGTGACGCCCTCGTCGGCAAGGGCGTCCCAGATCGGCTTCTGGCGCACCCAGCGCAGGCAGACATGGGTGCCGGCCACGACCGAGATCGACCAGGGAAAACACCAGCCGTTGCAGTGGAACATCGGCAGGGTCCACAGATAGACCGGGTGCTTTGCCATCGAGGCGGTGAGGATGTTGGCCTGGGCAAGCAGGTAGGCGCCGCGATGGTGGTAGACGACGCCCTTGGGGTTTCCGGTCGTTCCCGATGTGTAGTTGAGCGAGATCGCGTCCCATTCGTCCTCGGGCAGAGACCAAGCGAAATCCGGGTCGCCGGAGGCGACGAAGGCCTCGTAGTCGAGCGTGCCGAGCCGCTCTCCCTCCTGCGGGAACTCCGGATCGTCATAGTCGATGACGAGCGGGGTGACGCTGGCCAGCGCCAGGGCCTCCTTCATGACGGGGGCGAACTCGCGGTCGGTGATGACCAGCTTCGTCTCCGCATGGTCGAGCTGAAAGGCGAGGACGGCGGCGTCGAGGCGGGTGTTGAGCGAATGCAGCACGGCGCCCGTCATCGGCACGCCGTAATGGGCCTCGAGCATCGGCGGGGTGTTGGAGAGCATCACCGTGACCGTGTCGTTCTTGCCGATGCCGCGGGCGGCGAGAGCCGAGGCGAGGCGGCGGGACCGGGCGTAGAATTCCGCGTAGGAGAAGCGCTGGCGACCGTGAACGATGGCGGTCTGGGCGGGGAACACATGGGCGGCCCGCGCCAGGAAGCTCAGGGGGGAGAGCGGCGTGTGGTTGGCCGTCGTCTTGCCGAGATCGCGCATGTAGGGATTGCCGGTTTCGGCCATTCGTTCCTCCGAGTTTCCATTGCGCCGGGGCCGCCGCGCCGGACGACCTTCCGCTGCGATCATCAAAGCTTCAAAGACGGGCGCGATCAACCGCGATGAGACGGGGGAGGGGCACGCTCATGCAAGCAGGTCGGCGAGCCCGTCCCACAGCAGCTTGACGCCGATGATGCCGACCGCGGCATAGGTGATGCGGTAGAAGAGCGCCGGCTTGATCCGGCGGACCGCCCAGGCCCCGGCCAGCGTTGCCAGCGGCGCCAGCGGCAGCAGCACGGCGGAGGTCGCGAGGTTGACCGTGTCGAACTGGCCGAGCGCGGCATAGGGCACCAGCTTGATTGCGTTCATGGTGGTGAAGAAGATCACCGTGGTGCCGGCAAAGCGCACCGGATCGAGCCTGAGCGGCAGCATGTAGATCTGGTAGGGCGGCCCGCCGGCATGGCTGACGAAACTGGTGAAGCCGGCGATCAGCCCCCAGAAGCGGCCGGTCCATGGGCGCTGGGGTTTCGGTTCGGCGCGCGCCGCGCCGCCGCGAAAGGCGTCGAGCGCGAACAGGATGGCGACGAGGCCGATCAGCAGGCGGACATGCGCATCGCTGACATAGGCCGCGGTCAGATAGCCAAGCCCGATGCCGAGAATGGCGGCCGGCAGCAGGATCTTCAGGCTCGCCGTGTCGTATTTGCCGCGATAGGCGAAGAGACCGGCCATGTCCATGGCGACGAGGATGGGCAGCATGATGCCGGCCGCCTGCACCGGGGCAATGACAAGGCTCATCATCGGCACGCCGAGCAGCGACAGCGGCCCGCCGAAGCCGCCCTTGGCGAGACCGACGAGGATCACCGCCGGAATGGCGAAGGCATAGAAGAGAGGATCGGCGATGGGATGCACGGGGCGGGTCTCGCGGAGAGAGGCTTGCAAGGGGGCGGATCGAATGTGACGGAGAGCTGGCTCGGACCGTTGCCGTCGAAGGGGTTTCGGATTTGCGGAAGCGAACCGCCGCCAGCGCCCCCTTTTCCCGCCACGCGGGTGTCGCGTCAAGCTGCCCGCGCGACGTACCCCGGAGGGCCTTGCGGCATTGCCTGCAGTTTTATACGCTATATCTTATAAAGCTAATTAAGTCGCCACAGCGTATAATTTTAATTTATACGCTATATCAAATATTTTTTTGTTATCTGTTGTGGCGTATAAGAGAGGCGGAGGTGCCCATGACCGACCTTGCACGCAGTCCCAAACAGATCGGCAGCGTCCTGCGGCGCGCCCGCAAGAAGCGAGGCATGAGCCAGGCCGATCTGGGCAGCCGGGCCGGCCTGCGGCAAGGCACGGTCTCACTCATCGAAAACGGCAATCCGGGCGTGCGGATCGAAACGCTGCTTGCCGTGCTGGCGGCGCTCGACCTGGAGTTCCGTATAGAGACGCGTGGCGCAGGCGGTGCCAGCGAGGCCGATCTTGAGGATCTGCTGGGCTAATGGCGCGTCGGCGGACATATCCTCCCTTGCGGGTGTATCTGGGCTCGCAACTGGCCGGGCTCCTTCTCAAGGAGCCGGGCGGTGCCGTGTCATTCCGCTACGAAGCCGCCTGGCTGGCGCGGGCCAATGCGATCCCCGTGTCACTGTCGCTGCCTTTGCGTGAGGAGGCCTACCGTGGAGAACCGGTCTCCGCAGTGTTCGAGAACCTGCTGCCCGATTCCGACGTCCTGCGTCGCCGGATCGCCGAAAAAGTGGGTGCGCGAGGTGTGGATGCCTTCAGTCTGCTGACCCGGATCGGACGCGATTGCGTTGGCGCCTTTCAGTTCGTTCCCGACGACGAGGAACGGGTCGACGACGGCGGAATCGACGGGGAAGCCGTCGATGAGGCGGACATCGAGAGGCTCCTGCGGAACCTTGCCCAGGCGCCTCTGGGGATCGAGAGGGACGACTCGTTCCGGATCTCCCTTGCCGGAGCGCAGGAAAAAACCGCTTTGCTCCGGAACGAGGGACGTTGGCTGAAACCTCGCGGCACGACACCGACGACGCATATCTTCAAGACGCAGATCGGTGTGCTGCCCGACGGCATCAATCTGTCCGACAGCGTCGAGAACGAATTCTACTGCCTGAAGCTGGCCGAGGCGTTCGGCCTGCCGGTCGCTGCCGCGGAGATGCAGACGTTCGGCGAGACGAAGACGCTGGTGATCGAGCGGTTCGACCGTCGGTGGACAGGCGAGGGCCGCCTGTTGCGCCTGCCGCAGGAGGATTGCTGTCAGGCCCTGTCGGTTCCCCCGACACTCAAGTATCAGCGCGATGGCGGACCGGGCATGAGCGATGTTCTGGATCTGCTGAGGGCCAGCGATACGCCTCTCGAGGACCAGGAAACGTTTCTCGCGGCACAGCTTTTCTTTTGGGTGATCGGCGCGACGGACGGCCATGCGAAGAACTTCAGCATCTTCCTGATGCCGGGCGGCGCTTTCCACCTCACGCCGCTCTACGACATCCTCACGGTCCAGCCGCTTCTGGACGCGGGCCAGATCAGGCGGCGGCAGATGAGGCTCGCCATGTCGGCCGGCGACAGCCGGCATTATCGGGTTGACGAGATCCATCCCCGCCACTTTCTCCAGACAGCCGGCCGGGCGAATGTGCCCAAGAGCCTCGTGATGCGGACCCTGGAGCGCATAGCGGACATTGGCGAGCGTGCCTTCCGTCAGGTCGAGGAAACACTGCCGGCGGATTTCCCGGAAAGGTTCCATGCCTCGGTGAGGGCCACCGCCATGCCACGCATTGCGGCGATCTCGAGCAGTCTCGGACTGCTCTAGCTGTGAAGCCTCCGGCGGTGCCGCCGGAGAGCGCTCCGCCGCCTGTCCGCCACCTACGCAAAGCTCCCATTCTCCGAATGTCTAGGCCGGCAAGGCTTGCCTTCGTCCTTTCGGTGACGGCAGATACGCAGTCAAGAATGTCCGGCAGGCGGGCGGGGGCCGGAAGGCCCCGGCGAACGGTGCGGGATGACAAGATGCCTGGCAGGCGCGCCCCGATTTGGGGGAGCGCGACGGCACGCGACAGGGAGGAGAATGTCCAGATGGCCAGCCGTTATCACGAGACCTATGAGGCATGGCGGCGCGATCCGGAGGCCTTCTGGGCCGAGGCCGCCGCCGAGATCGACTGGGTGAAGCCCTGGGACAAGGTGTTCGATCCCTCGCTCGGCGGATACGGCCGGTGGTTTGCCGGCGCCCAGTGCAACACCTGCTACAACTGCCTCGACCGGCACGTGGAGCGCGGCCGCCCGGGTCAGCCGGCGATCATCTACGACAGCCCGATCACGGGAGCGCAGGCAAGCTACACCTTCGAGGAGACGCTGGAGCGGGTGAACGCGATGGCCGCGATCCTTGTCGACCACGGCGTTGCCAGGGGCGACCGGGTGATCATCTACATGCCGATGATCCCGGAAGCGGTGATGGCGATGCTGGCCTGCGCCCGCATCGGCGCCGTGCATTCGGTCGTCTTCGGCGGCTTTGCCGCGCGCGAACTGGCAACGCGCATCGACGATGCCACCCCCAAGGCGATCATCGCCGCCTCCTGCGGCATTGAGCCGGGCCGCGTCATCGCCTACAAGCCGCTGCTCGACGCGGCGGTCGAGATGGCCGTGCACAAGCCGGACGCCTGTTTCGTGCTGCAACGGACGCAGGCGCCGGCCGAGCTCACCCGGCCGCAGGATCGGGACCTGGGCGCGCTGATGGACGAGGCGCTGGCGCTGGGGCGCAAGATCGAGTGCGTCCCGGTCGAGGCGACGGATCCGCTCTACATCCTCTACACCTCCGGCACCACCGGCCAGCCGAAAGGCGTCGTGCGCGACAATGGCGGGCACATGGTGGCGCTGAAATGGACCATGGAAAACCACTATGGCGTCGAGCCGGGCGAGGTCTTCTGGGCCGCCTCCGACGTCGGCTGGGTGGTGGGGCACTCCTACATCGTCTATGCGCCGCTGCTGCACGGGGCGACGACCGTCGTGTTCGAGGGCAAGCCGGTGGGCACGCCGGACGCCGGCACGTTCTGGCGGGTGATCGCCGAGCACAATGTCGTTGCCCTGTTCACCGCGCCGACGGCGTTCCGGGCGATCAAGAAGGAGGATCCGGAGGGCAAGCTGATCGGCGATCACGACCTTGCGTCCTTCCGAACGCTGTTCCTTGCCGGGGAGCGCGCCGATCCCGACACGCTCGCCTGGGCGGAGGACAAGCTCGGCGTGCCGGTGGTCGACCACTGGTGGCAGACGGAGACCGGCTGGCCGATCGTCGGCAATCCGGTCGGTCTCGGCATGCTGCCGGTCAAGCACGGCTCGCCGACGGTGCCGATGCCGGGCTACGACGTGCAGGTCCTCGACGATGCCGGCCATCCGCTGCCGGCGGGAACGCTGGGCAACGTGGTGGTGAAGCTGCCGCTGCCGCCGGGCTGCCTGCCGACCTTGTGGAATGCGCCGGAGCGCTTCCACGCAAGCTATCTCGAGGACTTCCCGGGCTACTACAAGACGGCCGATGCGGGGATCATGGACGAGGACGGCTATCTCTTCGTCATGGCGCGCACCGACGACATCATCAATGTCGCCGGCCACCGGCTGTCGACGGGCGCGATGGAGGAGGTGCTGGCCAGCCACAAGGACGTCGCCGAATGCGCGGTCGTCGGAATTTCCGACAGTCTCAAGGGGCAGGCACCGTGCGGCTTCGTGGTGCTGAAGGCCGGTGTCAACCGGCCGCATTCCGAGATCGAGAAGGAGCTGGTGGCGCTGGTGCGCGAGAAGATCGGACCGGTTGCCGCCTTCAAGCTGGCGATCACCGTGGAACGGTTGCCGAAGACCCGCTCCGGCAAGATCCTGCGGGCGACCATGCGGCAGATCGCCGACGGCGCCGAATACCGCATGCCGGCGACGATCGACGACCCGGCGATCCTCGAGGAGATCGAGAGCGCGCTGAAGGACCGCGGGCTGGCGGTGTAGCCCCGTTCGCGGACCTGTGGGAACGCAGCGTCCGCCTGGCTTGCGGTCGGCCGGCGGTGCGTGCGCCCGGGAGATGTCGGCGGCGCTGATCGACAGGGCGCGCTTGCCGGCCTATGTTCGCGCGCATGGGCGCGCTTCCCTTTCGCGGGACGCGTGCCCTGCCAATCATTCCGAATGACAGTTGCGAGGAACTCCGTGTCCCTGGAAAACAAGGTAGCCATCGTCACCGGCGCGGCCGGCGGCATCGGTTTCGCGATCGCCCGTCGCTTCCTGAACGACGGCGCGAAGGTGATCATTGCCGACGTGGACGACACGCGCGGCGAGGCGGCCGAGACCGAGCTCAAGGCGCTTGGCGAGGTGCGTTACGTGCATTGCAACGTGGCCGAGAAGCTCGACGTGCGCAATCTCGTCGCCGCGACGCTGGACGCGTTCGGCGACATCGACATCCTGGTGAACAATGCCGGCATCGTCATCGGCGGCGATTTCCTCGAGCTGGAGGAGGCGGATTTCGAACGCGTCCTCTCGATCAACCTGAAGGGCGCCTTCCTGTGCAGCCAGGCGGTGGCCCGGCACATGGTCGACAAGGTCAAGGAAGGCGGCAAGCCGGGCGTGATCATCAACATGTCGTCGGTGAATGCGGTCTTCGCCATTCCCAACCAGGTTCCCTACTCGGTCTCCAAGGGCGGGCTCAACCAGCTCACCAAGGTGGCGGCCCTGTCGCTCGCGCCCTATGGCATCCGCGTCAACGGGATCGGCCCCGGCTCGATCATGACGGAGATGCTGGCCTCGGTGAATTCCGACAAGGCGGCGCGCATGCGGGTCCTGTCGCGCACGCCGCTGGGCCGGGTCGGCGATCCTTCCGAGATTGCCGGCGTCGCCGCATTCCTGGCCTCGGACGATGCAAGCTACGTGACCGGCCAGACGGTCTATGCCGATGGCGGCCGCCTGCCGCTGAACTATACGGTGCCGGTCGCCGAGGACGACTGATCCAGGATACGCCCCGGTGCCCGCGAGGGCGCCGGGCGCGGCCTGATCCACACCTGACTTTCCGGACACGTGAACATGCTCGAGATACGCAAGGCCGGCGATGCCTGTGAAGAGGCGCGCCAGCGGATCCTGGACACGCTCAGCGCCCATTCGGATGCGACGGGCCATCCTTTCCGCCCGCAAACCCTCTCCCTGGAAGCATGGGACGGAGGGACCTATCTCGGCGGCATCATTGCGCGCAGCGTTTCCGACTGGACCTTCATCGAGCTCCTCGCGGTGACCGATGCCGCGCGCTCGCGCGGCGTTGGCCGCAGCCTCGTCGAGGCCGTCGAGGAAGAGGCGCGGCGGCTGGGGTCCGTCGGCCTGTGGCTCGACACGTTTTCCTACCAGGCGCCGGACTTCTACCGGAAGCTCGGTTTCGAGGAATTCGGACGCATCGGCGACCATCCCCGCGGACGCGACCGGATATTCCTCCTCAAGCGGTTCGCCTGAGCGGCGAGGCCGTCCCCGAGGCGGGCGCTTCCGGAGCGGGACGGTGTTCCGCTCATTCCGGGAGGGCGGGCGTGCGGCCGGCCGAAGAAAAGGCCTGTGCGCCGCTTTCGAACTGCAACTTGGCGAGCTTGGCATAAAGGCCGCCGCTGGCGACGAGCTCCTCGTGACGGCCGCTTTCCACGATCCGGCCGCCATCCATGACGATGATGCGGTCGGATTTCAGCACGGTGGCGAGACGGTGGGCGATGACCAGCGTGGTGCGGCCCTGCATGAGGCGTTCAAGCGCGCCCTGGACCAGCGTCTCGCTTTCCGCGTCGAGCGCGCTGGTCGCCTCGTCGAGCAACAGCACCGGCGCATCCTTGAGGATCGCGCGGGCGATGGCGACCCGTTGGCGCTGGCCGCCGGACAGCGTCACGCCGCGCTCGCCGACCGGCGTGTCGTAGCCTTGCGGCATGGCCTTGATGAACAGATCGGCGGATGCGGCGGATGCCGCCGCCTCGATCTCGGCGCGGGCCGCGTCGGGACGGCCGAAGGCGATGTTCTCGGCAATGCTTGCCCCGAAAACCGTGGTGTCCTGGGGCACCAGCGCGATCTGGCGGCGGATCTCTTCCGGGTCGCAGTCGCGCAGGTCAAGACCGTCGATGCGGACCGCGCCCGCGCTCGGGTCGTAGAAGCGCATCAACAGATGGAACAGCGTCGACTTGCCGGCGCCGGACGGACCGACGACGGCGACCGTCTCGCCGGGCGCGACCGCAAGGTCGACGCCATGTAGGACGGGCAGTTCCCCCGCCTGCCGGTAGGAAAAACCGACCTTGTCGAAACGCACCTCTCCCGCGACGCGCTTCGGCAGCGGCCTGGGATCGCGCGGGGCGGCGATCTCGGGCTCGATCCGCAACAGTTCCGACAGGCGTTCGGCGGCACCGGCGGCAAGCGAAATTTCGCCCCAGACCTGGCTGAGTTCGCCGAGCGCACCGGCGGCGAAGATCGAATAGAGAAGGAACTGGCCGAGCTCGCCCGCGGAGATGCGCCCGTTGAAGACGTCGCTGGCACCCACCCAAAGCACGGTGACGACGCTGGAGGCGATGACGAACATGGCGAAGGCAGTGAGCAGCGCCCGGGCGCCGATCGCCTTCAGCGCGGCGCCGAAGGCCTCCTCGACGGCGCCGGCGAAGCGGCGGCCGGCAAGGCGCTCGTTGGTGAAGGCCTGGAGGGTGCGGATCGCGCCGAGCGATTCCGAGGCATAGGCGGACGCGCCGGCGAGCGTGTCCTGCGCATGGCGGGAACGCCGGCGGACGGAGCGGCCGAAGGCGATCAGCGGCAGCACGATGACGGGAATCGCGCCAAGCACGAACAGCGACAGGCGAGGGCTGGTCACCACCATCATCGCGGAGGCGCCGGCGAACATCATCAGGTTGCGCATGGCGATGGATGCGCTCGCCCCGACCGCCGACTTGACCTGGGTGGCGTCGGCGGTGAGGCGGGAGACCATCTCTCCGGACTTGGCGCTGTCGAAATAGGCTGGCGACAGGCGCACCAGATGGGCGAAGACATCGGCGCGCAGGTCGGCGACGATGCGCTCGCCGAGCGAGGTGACGAGATAGTAGCGGAGCGCGGAAAAGGTCGCGAGCGCCGCCGCGACGGCGATCAGCACAGAGAAATAGTTGTCGACCAGCGAGGGATCGTCGGCGCCGAAGCCGAAGTCGATCATCCGGCGGATTGCCACGGGCAGCAGCAATGTGGTGGCGGAGGCGCCGAGCAGCGCGAGGAACGCCAGAATCACGCGGCCGCGATACTTCACCAGATAGGGGAGGAGGGAGGCCAGCGGCCGGATGTCGCGCTTGCCGCCGCGATCGGGCGATGATGGGGAACCGTATCGGGACACGTTTGTTGTTTTCTCCGTTGAGGCCCTTTCGGCGCGTGGCGATACGGGACCGCCTCTCGCAATCCGCCGGACCATAGCGGGTCGCGCAAGGCAGGCCAACCGGTTGCGCATGGTCGGATTGCCGCGCCGCCGGAGCGGGACCAAGCGAGGGCCCGAGAGATCGCGTCGCGGCCTTGTTTTCCGGGGGCGGATAGGCTATAGGCTCGCGCTCAAGGTTTCGGCTCGCCCGCGCTTCCCGTGCGGGGGACCGCAAATTCGCGCAGTCGTCATGCAATGCGACTTCCGCCAGATGGCCGGGAGAGGCGCGTGTGACAGGGTGCACGCCGACACTTCAACCAAGAACGCGCCGCGCCTCCCCAGGGCCGGTGTTTGCCGCAGGCACGGGGACGAGAAGATGAAGAAGGACATTCATCCCGCATACCACTCGATCAAGGTGGTGATGACGGACGGCAGCGAGTTCCACACGCGCTCCACCTATGGTTCGGAAGGCGACTCGCTGCAGCTGGACATCGATCCGCGCACGCACCCGGCGTGGACGGGCGGCGATCGCCAGCTGATGGACCGTGGCGGCCGCGTTTCGCGCTTCAAGAACAAGTATGCGGGCTTCCTCGGCAACTGATCGCCGGATGCGCCTGTCCCGGACTTTCCGGGCAAGAAACAAAAAACCCCGGCCGCCTGGCCGGGGTTTTTTGTTGTGCGGTTGAAGGGGTGGCGCGTGGTCGTGTCGCGTCCCGCGTCCGGATCAGCGAAGGCGGTTCTGGCCGCCTCCGGCGCCGAAGGCGGCGGTCAGGACGTTGAGCTGTGCCGCGACCGGGTTTTCCGCGCGGACCTCGCCCTGCTTGCTCTCGTGGATCATGCGGTCGAGATGGACGATGCGTTCCTGCAGGCGCACGGAACGCTCGATCAGCTCGCGAAGCTGCTCGGGCAGGTCCTGCCAGCCGGGGCCGCCACGCGTCGAGGAGAGCGTGTCGAGGCGCACCTTGTTCTTCTCGCTGCCGGCCTGCTCCGATGACATCTCGCCTTCGTTCACCGCCCGCTGCAGCAGCAGCCAGGAGGCCATCTGCATCAGGCGCGTGGTCAGGCGCATGGATTCGGTCGCATAGGCGAGCGAGGCCGCGCGCGGCAGCGACTTGGACTCCACCCGCCCGTCACCGTCGAGATAGGCGGCGGTTTCCTCGACCAGGGCCATGCCATCGCGAAACAGCGCCTGGAACATGTCCGAATTGGCCAGGCGATCGGCGAAGTCGATGGGTCCTTCCCGCCTTGTGGATGAGAACCAGTCCGTCATGTGCCAGTGCCTCCTGTTCCCTGTCTTCTTGTCTCAATGCCTGCGTGCCGCCACGCATCAGGCGTCCGGGCCGGTTCGGGGGTGTCTCTCTTGGCGACAGGGGCTTTCGATCCTGTCGCGTCCCTGGACACATGTCCCGTTTTGGGCCGCAGCCGGCGGCGTCAATCCTTGCCACGCAATCATCGTGCCACGACAGAGGGTCGCCAAAAAATCACGACCGACCCGGGATACACCGAAGTGCCGGGCAAAAAAAGAGCCGCGTGGCCGCGGCTCGAAGTCATTAACAGGGAGGCGTCAAACAGAGTGGACAGGAGCCACTCGAAATCCAGATGACTGGATACCCACAGTTATGATTTGGAAAGCTTAATAATTGGTAAATATCTAAAACCTTAATGAATCCCAAACGCTCGCGCAAAGTTGCCCGCAGCGATTTCCCAAGTAGAAATCGGGTCTTACATGAAGGTTGTTTATCGCGGCCTATTTCCGGAACAAGGCATCCGCTGCGGCAAGCACGCCTCCGCGCGCGGAGCGCTCGGCTTCCGTCCGGTCGATCTCGCCCTGGAGCAGGATGACCCTCGCGCCGAGTTCATCCACAGAAAGCCGGGAAAGGTCCTCGCCCACGACCACGGGGGTCGGCATGGTCTGGGGCGGCAGGTTGTCGTCCTGAGGCATTTGTCCTTGTCTCCTCGAGAAAGCGGCTCCTCCAGACCGGACAAGATGTCAGGCCTGTGGCCGTCCCGTCAATTGTCAGGGAGCCCGCGAACGCTTAAACCGTGGCGTGAGACAAGCCGGGGAAGGAAACACCCATGACCGAAACACCGCGCATGATGACCGCAATCGGCTTTGAAAGCCCGGGGGGGCCGGACGTCCTGGTGCCGATGGAGCGGCCGACGCCGTCGGCGCGCGCGGGCGAGGTCCTGATCGAGGTGGCGGCCGCAGGCGTCAATCGCCCGGACGTGTTGCAGCGGACGGGAAGCTACCCGCCGCCGAAAGGGGTGACGGACATTCCCGGCCTGGAGGTGGCAGGGCGCGTGGTCTCCACCGGTCCCGGGGTTTCGGGCCTTGTGCCGGGCGACGCCGTCTGTGCGCTGGTGCCAGGCGGGGGCTATGCGGACTATGTCACGGCGCCCGAAGGCAGCGTCCTTCCCGTTCCCGCCGGTCTCTCGATGGCGGAGGCAGCGGCCCTGCCGGAGACCTTCTTCACCGTGTGGACGAATGTCTTCGACCGGGTCGGCCTGACATCGGGCGAAAGGTTCCTGGTCCATGGCGGGACGTCGGGCATCGGCACGACGGCAATCCAGCTCGCCAGGGCGTTCGGCGCGGAGGTCTTCACCACCGTGGGGTCCGAAGAAAAGGCGCAGGCGGTGCGCGCGCTCGGCGCCGATCATGCGATCAACTACAACACGACCGACTTTGTCGAGGCGATCCTTGCCGCGACCGGCGGCGAGGGGGTGCATGTGATCCTCGACATGGTCGGGGGCGACTATGTCGAGCGCAACTGGAAGGTGGCGGCGGTGGAAGGGCGCATCTGCCAGATCGCCACGCTCAACGGCGTTGCCGAGCAGGTCAATTTCTCGCGGCTGATGGTCAAGCGGCTGACCCATACCGGCTCGACGCTCCGGCCGCGCGATGCC
Organism: Stappia sp.; assembly: GCF_965276915.1. Lineage (GTDB taxonomy): Bacteria > Pseudomonadota > Alphaproteobacteria > Rhizobiales > Stappiaceae > Stappia. The sequence goes on along the minus strand of NZ_OZ255709.1, from coordinate 185,972 downwards.
GCGTTCAAGGCGGCGATCGCCGCCAGCCTGCGTGAAAAGGTCTGGCCGCTGATCGAGGCGGGCACCGTGCGGCCCGTCATGGATTCAACCTTTCCCCTGCGTGAAGCTGCGGCGGCCCATGCCCGGATGGAAAGCTCCGGCCACATCGGAAAGATCGTGCTTTTGACTGACCGGGGCGCGTGATCCATGTTTGATTTCAGGACGGGGAGCGCGTATAAGCCTTGCAGTTCCCCTTCCATGCGACAGATTTAGGCTTTGCCGGTTCCTGCGCTTCAAGTGCGGGCCATCGGCGGAGCGAACAGGAGGCATTTACACATGGCGACCACTCCCTTGATGCCCAAGGCGACGGCCGTGTGGCTCGTGGATAACACGTCCCTCAGCTTCGAACAGATTGCGGATTTCTGCAAGCTGCACCCGCTCGAGGTCAAGGCGATCGCCGACGGCGAGGCGGCCCAGGGTATCAAGGGCCTCGACCCCGTCATGACCGGGCAGCTGACGCGCGACGAGATCGAGAAGGCGCAAGGCGACGTCGCCTACCGGCTGAAGCTCCAGGAAACCAAGACGCGGGTGCCGGAGAGCAAGCGCAAGGGGCCGCGCTACACGCCGGTGTCGCGCCGTCAGGACCGGCCGAACGCCATTCTGTGGCTGGTGCGCAACCATCCCGAACTCAAGGATGCGCAGATCATGCGCATGGTGGGAACCACCAAGCCGACGATCCTGGCGATCCGCGAGCGCACCCACTGGAACTCCAACAACCTGACGCCGATGGACCCGGTGACGCTGAGCCTGTGCAGCCAGATCGAACTCGACATGGAAGTCGAGAAGGCCTCGAAGAACCTGCCGCCGCGCCCCGAGAGCGAATATGTCGAGGAGACGCTGTTGCCGGTCGACGAGACGACGTCGGAAGACGCCATGGCGGCCGCCTTCGCCCGTCCGGCGCCCTCGCAGCCCAAGGACGAGGAAATCGACGCCGACGCCGTCTTTGCCAAGCTCAACTCGCTGAAGGGCAAGAAGAGCGACGAGGACGACGAAGACTGAGCCTGGCGCGCTTGTAAGGACAATCGGGAGGCCGTCCGAACCCGGGCGGCCTTTCTTTTTGGCTGCCGTCAGGCGCAGCCGGCCTGCTTGACCACCCGCCGGGTCGAAGCCGGATACCTGGCCAGTTTCTCGGCCGGCCGGATCGGCCGCCTGGTGAAGTTGCCGCCGCAATTCGGGCAACACCCCTTCAGCACGCCTTGCGCGCAGTCGCTGCAGAAGGTGCATTCGAACGTGCAGATCATCGCGTCCCCGGAATCCGGGGGCAGGTCGCGGTCACAGCACTCGCAGCCAGGGCGAAGTTCCAGCATGGCAAGGTTCCTCCTCGTATCACGGCTACCTGAAGGACATCCGTCCGGTAAAGAGCCGGTTGGGGAGAATATCGCCATGCCGGTCGGCGAGCGGGGCCAGCGTTCCTCACGCTTCAGTTCGATGCGGCGGTCGCGGGCCAGCGCCTCCTCGCTGCCGCCTTCCTCAAGCGGCCGGAAACTCGTCGAAGCCGGCGGCAAACAGCCGCCTCAGCTTCGTTCCCGGGCGCGATCGGCCTGGGTGCGCCCGTCGAAGCCCCAGTCCGACCCCGGCATTTCCTTGACGATCACGTAGGTGGCCGGGTCGAGACCGGGCAGCGCTGCCTTCAGCGTCCGCATGGCGTTTGCCACGAAGGCCCGTTTCTCCTCGTCGGAATTGGTGCCGGCAGTCACGCAGACCTCAAGGTGCGCAGCGGTCGCACGGGGATGCCCGCCGATGGTCCACAGGGTCTCGCCCGGCGTTTCGATCAGGACCGAGGTCAGGTCGTGTCGCTTGCCAAGACTGGCCGCGACGAGGTCGGTCAGTTCCGCGGCGAGGCGGCCTGCCCGCTCGGGGGCGAGGGCGGGTGTCAGGGTCAGTCTGGCAAAGGGCATCTGAAGTTCTCCGGTTTCGGTTTCCGTATTTTACTTCAGGGGAATTCAGTTATTATGGGAAAAATCAGAAGCCACATTTGAGTTTTGTTCATGATTCCGGACCTGCCAACGCCACTTCTGCGCAGTCTGGTCGCTGTCGTCGACTGCGGCTCCCTCGCCGCCGCGGCCGGACGCATAGGGCGCAGCGAATCCGCCCTCAGCCTGCAGATGTCTCGCCTGGAGGACATTGCGGGGCAGCCCCTGTTCGATCGCGACGGACGTTCCCTGCGCCTGAACCAGGCGGGCAGCCGGTTTCTTGGACACGCGCGCGCCATTCTCGATCGTATCGACGCGGCGAGAACCGACCTGGGTCCGACCCAGGCCCGGCCGCTCAGGGTCGGCATCGTGCAAGACTTTGTCGAAACGGTGCTGAGCCCCGTGCTTGCGGAGCTGCGTGCCGGCGAGCCCGCGACCAGCCTCGAGATCATGATCGGGGGCACGGCCGACCTGTTGCGGGCAATGGGCGAGGACCGGATCGACACCGCCCTTTGCGTCAGCGGGTTGCGCGGAGCCGGGGCGACGGCCTTTCCGATGCGCTGGTTCGGCGAAACCGGGTTGCTGGACCACGAGGTTCTGCCGCTTGTGAGCGTTGCGCGCCCCTGTCCCTTCCTCGAAGCGGCCGAGCACGCGCTCGATGCGGCCGGCCGAGCCTGGCGCATCGCAGTCGTCACGCCGAGCCTTGAGGGTGCGCGCGTCGCCGTTGCGGCCGGCTTGGGCGTTGCCTGTCGAACGGTTGCCGGTTTGGGCCTGCCGCCGCTTGGAGAGGACTGCCCGCTGCCACCGCTTCCGTCAATCCGCTATTCGGTTCTCGAAAGGCGGCAGGGGCGGTCTTCCGGCGAGCCGTCGCTCGCATCCCGGCTATCGGCCCGGCTGGCATTGCTGGCGAAGGATCACACCGCACCCCATGGCGTGGCGGCCTCGGGAGGGGTCCGGCGACGCCTGATCTGACGGGGCAAGGCCTCGTTCGGAGCTTGCCGGCGCGTCGGACAGGTGGGGGAGGCTCAGGTGATCAGCGCTCCGTCAGCTTCAGCTCGATGCGGCGGTTGCGGGCCAGCGCCTCGTCGCTGTCGCCGTCCTCGAGCGGCTGGAACTCGCCGAAGCCGGCGGCGACAAGGCGCTTGGGATCGACACCCTGGTCGACCAGATAGCGCACCACCGAGATGGCGCGTGCCGCCGACAATTCCCAGTTGTTGCGGAAGCGGCCGGTTCCCGAAAGCGGGCGCGCATCGGTATGACCGTCGACCCGGAGCACCCAGTTGATCTCCGCCGGGATCTGCACCGCCAGTTCCTTGATCGCGTCGGCGAGCTTCTGCAATTCCGCCTCGCCCTCCGGGTTGATCGTCTCGGCGCCGGAGGAGAACAGGACCTCGGACTGGAAGACGAAGCGGTCGCCGACGACGCGGATGTCGGAGCGCTGCGACAGGATCTCGCGCAGCCGGCCGAAGAAGTCGGAACGGTAGCGCGACAGTTCCTGGACGCGCTGGGCCAGCGCCACGTTGAGGCGGCGGCCAAGGTCGGCGATCTTCGCCTGGCTCTCCCGATCGCGGTTCTCGGACGCGTCGAGCGCATCCTCAAGGGCACCGATCTGGCGGCGCAGCGCGGAGATCTGCTGGTTGAGCAGCTCGACCTGGGACAGCGCGCGCTGCGAGATCCGGCGCTCCTCGTCGAGCGCGCTCTCGACCCCGGCAAGCGCGCCACCCGTCGTATCGGCGCGGTCGGAGGAGGCGGCCAGCAATCCGGCCAGGCGTTCGCGCTCGGCTTCGGAATCGCCGAGATTGGCGGTCAGCGAGGCGATCGTGTCCTGCAGGTCGCGCCCGGAGGCGCGCTCGAGCGCAAGCAACTCGGTCAGTTCGCTGATCTGGGCGTTGAGCCGGTTGAGCACGGTGTCGCGGCCGGACAATTGCTGGCCGAGGAAGAACTGGGCGAGGACGAAGATCGACAGCAGGAAGATGATGACGAGCAGCAGCGAAGCCATCGCGTCGACGAAGCCCGGCCAGTAGTCCGTGCGTGCGTCCCTGCGCCTCATCCGCGTGCCGGCCATGATCAGCCCGTTCCCTTGCGGCGCGTCATCCGGTGCCGCATCACTTCGGCTCGTCCTTGATCCGCTCGAAGGCGCTCGACATGGAGCGCAGCAGCTTCTCGATTCGCTTCTGCTGCTCCGACTGCTCGTCGGCCCAGTCGCGCATCATCTGCTGTTCGTTGCGCACATGCTGGACGAGGCCCTGGATACCTTCGGCAAGATTGGCCATCGCGACGGCGGCATTGCGGCCGGCGCCGCCACCGCCTTCGGCCACGGCCTTGCGCAGGTTGTCGATGGCAAAGCGCAGTTCCACCATGCCGGAAGCCCCGCCACCGCCCTCCTCGGGCTCGATGTCGGTGAGCGTCGACAGCCAGTCCTCAAGCTCGTTGTAGAAGCGGTTCTGGGCCTGCCCCGCCTGCAGGTCGAGGAAGCCCAGGATCAGCGATCCCGTCAGGCCGAAGAGGGAGGAGGAAAAGGCGGTGCCCATGCCGGAGAGCGGCGCTTCCAGGCCGGCCTTGAGATCCTCGAAGATGACGTTGGCGTCGCCCGAGCCGACATCGAGGCTCTGGATCGTGACATTGACGGAGCCGACGGTCTGCAGCAGGCCCCAGAAGGTGCCGAGCAGGCCGAGAAAGACGAGAAGGCCGGTCAGGTAGCGCGCCATCTCGCGCGCCTCGTCGAGCCGCATGCCGATGGAATCGAGGATCGAGCGCATCGTTGCCGGCGACAGGATCGTCTCGCCGGCCCGGTTGCCGAGCAATGTCGCCATCGGGGCGAGCAGGACCGGCGGGCGGCGGACCTCGATGCCGGGGTCGCCAAGACGGAAACTGTTGACCCAGTTGACCTCCGGCATCAGGCGAATCACCTGGCGGATGGCGAGCAGGATGCCGACGAGGCCGGTGCCGATGATCAGCCCGTTGAGACCGGGGTTGCTCATGAAGGCCGTGGCGATCTGGCGGTAGAGGATCAGCGCGATAAACGCGACCACCGCCAGGAAAATCATCATCCGGATCAGATAGACCCAGGGGCTGGACAGGCTGTACGGATCGTAGGCACGCGCCATGACGGCTTGTCTTCTCCCGGTTTTAGGACAAGCCCTTGATAGCGTGATTTTCCCTGTAGTGAAAAGCCGTAATGTGCCCGGCCATGCCGCCGGCGCGTGCCGGTCAGTCGCGGGCGTTGGCGAGCAGCTTGCGCAACTGGCCCTGGACCTGCTCGTTTCCGGCGACGATCGAGCGGGTCTCGAACATCTGCTCGCCGCCGTCGATGTCGGTCACGTAGCCGCCCGCCTCGCGTACCATCAGCAGGCCGGCAGCCATGTCCCAGGGGGACAGGCCATGCTCCCAGAACCCGTCATAGCGACCGGCGGCCGTCCAGGCGAGATCGAGGGCGGCGGCGCCGCAGCGACGCAGGCCGGCGACCTCGCCCATGATGTGGCGGATTTCCTTCAGCGAGCGGGCATGGTCGCCGACGCCGAGAAAGGGAATGCCGGTGCCGATGACGCAGTCGGGCAGCGACTTGCGCGCCGCGACCCGCAGGCGGCGGTCGTTCATGAAGGCGCCGCGGCCGCGTTCGGCCGTGAACAGCTCGTCCATCGCCGGGTTGTAGATCACGCCGGCGACGATCACGCCCTCGCGCTCGAGCGCGATCGAGACATTGAAGATCGGGATGCCGTGCAGGAAGTTGGTGGTGCCGTCGAGCGGGTCGACGATCCAGCGGTGCTGGGGATCCGCGCCCTTGATGGTACCGGACTCCTCCATCAGGAAACCGTAGTCCGGGCGTGCCTTCTGCAACTCCGTGCGGACGATCTTCTCGGCCGCGATGTCGGCGGCGGAGACGAAGTCGCTCGGGCCCTTGCGCGAGACCTGCAGGTTCTCCACCTCGCCGAAGTCGCGGGCGAGGCTGCGACCGGCCTTGAGCGCGGCCTGGACCATGACATTGAGAATAGCGGAGCGGGACATTGCGTTACCTGGCAGGTGTCGGCGCGCACCGGCGGGCGGGGCGCGGAAGAAGGGGAACGGGTGCCGGCGGTCGTTGGCCGCCGGCGGGAAGGAGAGGGCGTCTCAGTCGGCGCGGCGGACGTATTCGACGAGCTCGGTGTCGACGATGATGCGCTCGCCGGCGGTGATGAAGGGCGGCACCATGACGCGCACGCCGTTCTCGAGGATGGCGGGCTTGTAGGACGAGGACTGCGTCTGGCCCTTGACCACGGCGTCGGCCTCGGCGATCGCGAGCGTCACGTATTGCGGCAGGGTGATGCCGATCGGCTTCTCCTCGTGCAGCTCCAGCGTCACCATCATGCCGTCCTGGAGGAAGGCGGCGCGCTCGCCGACGAAATCGGCCTGCAGCTCGATCTGCTCGTAGGTCTCGGTGTCCATGAAGACGAGCATGTCGTCCTGCGGATAAAGGAACTGGAAGTCCTTCTGCTCGAGGCGGACGCGCTCGACCTTGTCGGCGGAGCGGAAACGCTCGTTGAGCTTGCGGCCGTCGATGAGGTTCTTCATCTCGATCTGCGCGAAGGCACCGCCCTTGCCGGGCTTGACGTGCTCGGCCTTGACCACCGCCCAAAGGGTTTCCTGGTGCAGAAGGACGTTGCCGGGCTTGATTTCGTTGCCGTTGATTTTCATGAATTCGGGTTCCGTCTCTGGCTGCCTTGCGGCTCCGCGCGCGGAGCGCGTGCGATCCGGCGGGGTCTTGTGTTGCTCATGCCCCTTCGGCGGGTCGCGTGCGGGTGTGCCGGATGTGGCAAAGGTCCTGACCATCGCCACGGGCCCGCGCGCCTCTCGCCGGACAGGTGCCACGCCGGTCCGTCTGCCTGCCGCAAGACGCGGACCGGCCGGGAGCGGGCACGATGTTCGGTGCGCGGCCTGTGCACCACACTTCGGGTCGCCAATCAAGCAAAAACGCGGGATGCGGGCGCGGCAGAGCGCCGAAACGGCCGGTCAGCCGGCTCAGGGGGTCTCGGACAGGGGCTCGGGGTCGGGGGCGTCGAGCACGGTCGCATAGCCCTGCGCGAAGCTCTCCGCCTTGCGCCGGGTCTCCTCGTCGATGGCGGTCAGGACGCCGTCGAGCTCCAGGTCGGAGATGCCGAGCGCACGGGCGGCGAGATGCCAGCCGGCCGCTTTTTCGAGGTCCACCGGACGTCCGCGGCCGAAGGCGTAGAGGCGGGCGAGGCGGTTCATCGCCACCGGGTTGCCGGCATTCGCGGCCCGCTCGAACCAGTCGGCCGCCTCCGCTTCGTCGGGCGCGACGCCGCGGCCGTTGAAACGCAGGATGGCATAGCGGACCTGGGCGCCGACATGGCCCTGGCGGGCGGCGCGGCCCATCCAGAAGGCGGCGCGGCCCTCGTCGCGGATGTCGGCCGGGCCGTCGAGGCGGAACTGGGCGAGCTGGAAGCGGGCGTCGACATCGCCGAGCTCGGCGGCCTTCTGCAGCAGTTCAAGCGCCTTGTCCGGGTCGAAGGGACGGCCTTCCCCGGTGCGGTGGAGACCGGCGAGATTGTAGATTGCCTCGGGAATGTCCGCCTTGGCGGCGATCTCGAACATGTCGCCGGCGGCGACATTGTCCTGCTCGACACCGATCCCGTTGAGCAGCATCAGGCCGTAGCGCAGAGCCGCGGGGACGTTGCCGGCCCTGGCGGCCAGCTCATACCAACTGGCGGCCTTGCGGGCATCGCGCGGCAGGCCGTGCCCTGTTTCGTAAAGCACGCCGAGCAGGGTCTGGGCAGCGGTGTCGCCGGCTTCGGCGCGCGGCGTGGCCAGCGACAGGGCGGTGAGGTACCAGCCGCGCTGAAAGGCTCCGTAGGCATAGTCGTTGGTTTCCCCCTCGACATCGAGCGGCAGCGGCGGTTGGACGGCGACCGGTGGAACGAGAATCGGAATGTCCTCGTCGCCGTCCTGCGCTTTTGGCACGATCGGGGGAAGGTTGATGGTCTGTTCCGACGGCGTTTCGCCGGTTCCGCCCGCGGCATCCGCTTCGCCGGCCGGATCCGCGAGGGGAGCGGGGGCCGTTTCAGGGGTTGGAACAGTCGAAGTCGCGGCCGAAGGGGCATCGCCGTCGGCGGCGGCCTGTGCCGGGGCCGACTGGGCCTGGGCAGACTGGGCCAGGACAGATTGGGCCAGGGCAGATTGGGCCAGGACAGGCTGGAGCAGGGCGAGTTGGGCCACGCCGAGCAGCGCGGCCAGCATGCCTGCCTGCAGGAGATGCCTTCCGCCGGGCCGGGTCATCCGTTGTCGACCTCACCCAGTTGGTGGCGCGAGAGGATTTCGTTGGCCGCACGCACGGCGGCCTCGGGACCGTCCGGGTGGTTCCAGATGGCGGCCCGGGCGGCGACGAAATCGGCGCCGGTGGCAGCGGCGGTCTCGATGCCGGCAAGCGCGTGCCCGCTCAGGGCCACGCATGGCGTCTCGAACATCTCCGCCCACCAGGAGGCGAAGTCGAGCGTCTTGCGATGCGGCTCCTCGTCCTCCTCGCGGGCGAGAAGGCCGAAGAAGACGTAGTCGACGCCGAGCTCGGCGGCGGTCATCGCATCATGCCTGGTGCGGATGTCGCCGACGCCGACAATGCCGCCGGGACGGAACGTTTCCAGTGCCTGCTTCAGGTCGTCCTCCGTGCCGGTGTCGACATGGATGCCGTCGGCGCGGCTGCGCCCGGCCGTGCGGCTGTCATTGTGGACGAGCACGGCGGTTCCGGCTTTCTGCGCCATGGGAACGATGCGTTCGGCGATCTTCTGGAAGCCGGTCTCGCCCCAGCCGCCGTCGGCAATCATCAGGCAGGCGACGTCGCCACCGGCAAGCGCTGCCGCGAGCTGGTCGGGGAAGCGGTCGATGTCGAGGTCTTCGGGTGTAATCAGGTACAGGCGCGGGTGCACGGCGCGTGTCCTTCCGGTTCGCGGGGCCCATCGGCGTGACCGGACCCTGAATGGCGACCGATCACGGCAAAAGAGGGGCGAAACCGCCCCTCCCGTCAAGCGTCATCAAGGAATGCGAGGCGGTTCAGGCCGTCTCCAGGGCCTTGTTCCACTCGCCCCTGGCGGCGAGACCGTTCATCCTGGCGCGGTGCAGGAAGGCGGCCTGCGCGGCGGCGACATTCTCCGGCTTGCCGCCCCAGGCCTTCAGCGCCGACTGCTGCAGGGCGCGGCCGTAGGAGAAGGTGAGCTTCCACGGCAGCGGGCCGGAGGCGTTCATCAGGTGCAGATGCTCGGTCGCCAGCTCGTCCGACTGGCCGCCGGACAGGAAGGCGATGCCGGGAACAGCTGCCGGAACCGTTGCCTTGAGGCAGCGCAGCGTCAGCTCCGCGACTTCCTCGGCCGAGGCCTGGAAGGAGGCGTTCTTGCCCGGCACGATCATGTTCGGCTTGAGGATGATGCCTTCCAGCATCACGTCCATCTGGAACAGCTCGGAGAACACCGTGTTGAGGGTCCACTCGGTGACCTCGTAGCAGGTCTCGATGTCATGCGAGGCGGCCGGGCCGTCCATCAGCACTTCCGGCTCGACGATCGGAACGATGCCGGCCTCCTGGCAGAGCGCCGCATAGCGGGCCAGCGCATGGGCATTCGACTGGATGCAGGTGCTCGACGGGTGTCCGTCTTCCTCGTTGATGTCGATCACCGCGCGCCACTTGGCGAAGCGTGCGCCGAGATCGTGGTACTCGGCCAGGCGCTCGCGCAGCCCGTCGAGACCTTCGGTGACAGTCTCACCCGGGAAGCCGGCCAGCGGCTTGGCGCCCTTGTCGACCTTGATGCCCGGCACCGCGCCGGCCTTGCGGATCATCTCGACGAAGGGCGTGCCGTCGGCGGCCTTCTGGCGCAGGGTCTCGTCGAAGAGGATGACGCCGGAGATGCAGTCGTTCATCGCCTCGGTGCCGGAGAACAGCATCTCGCGATAGGCGCGGCGATTGTCCTCGGTGTTCTGCGTTGCGATCTGGTCGAAGCGCTTCTGGATGGTGCCGGTGCTTTCGTCGGCGGCCAGAATGCCCTGACCGGTGGCCACCATGGCCTCGGCAATGTCTTCGAGACGTTCACTCATCCGATGCGTCCTCTTCTTCGCGTTCGCTTGTTGCCGCCGCGCGGCGGCTGGCGGCTTTCTATCAAAAACGCCGCGCTTTTGAAGGCGCGGCGCAGGGTGTTTCACCGAAAGGATTAATCCTGCAGCGCGACCACGCCCGGAAGGGCCTTGCCCTCGAGCCATTCGAGGAAGGCACCGCCGGCGGTGGAGACGTAGGAAAAGTCGCCGGCGGCGCCGGCGTGGTTGAGTGCGGCGACGGTGTCGCCGCCGCCAGCCACCGTGACGAGCGGGCCGTTCTTGCTGCGTGCGGCGGCATAGCGGGCGGCAGTCACCGTGGCGATGTCGAAGGGCGCGATCTCGAAGGCGCCGAGCGGGCCGTTCCACACGAGCGTCGCGGCGGCATCGATCTTCGCCTTGACGTTGACGACCGACCGGGCGCCGATATCGAGGATCATCGCGTCGGCGGGAACCGCGTCGACGGAAACGGTCTCGTTGGCGGCGCCGGCCCTGAATTCGCGCGCCACGACCGCGTCGACCGGCAGCACGATCTCGCAACCCGACGCCTTGGCGGTCTCGATGATACGGCGCGCCGTGTCGGCCAGGTCGTGTTCGCACAGCGACTTGCCGACATCCTTGCCCTGGGCGGCGAGGAAGGTGTTGGCCATGCCGCCACCGATGACCAGCATGTCGACCTTCTTCACGAGATTGTCGAGCAGCTCGATCTTGGAGGAGACCTTGGCGCCGCCGACAACGGCCAGAACCGGTCGCACCGGCGTCGTCAGCGCGGCGGCGAGCGCCTCCAGTTCGGCCTGCATGGTGCGGCCGGCACAGGCCGGCAGGCGCCGGGCGAGGCCTTCGGTCGAGGCATGGGCGCGGTGCGCGGCGGAGAAGGCGTCGTTGACATAGAGATCGCCAAGGGCGGCCAGCGCGTCGGCGAAGGCCGCCTCGTTCTTCTCCTCGCCGGCATGGAAGCGTGTGTTCTCGAGCAGCGCCACGTCGCCGTCCTTGAGCCCCTCGACGGTGGCGGCGGCAAGCTCGCCGATGCAGTCGGCGGCGAAGGCAACCGGCCGGCCGAGACGTTCGGTCAGGGCGGCGGCGACCGGGGCGAGGCTCATCTCGGGCATGACGGCGCCCTTGGGACGGCCGAAATGGGCGAGCAGCACGACGCGCGCGCCCTTGTCGGACAGCTCGCGGATCGTCGGCAGGACGCGGTCGATCCGGGTCGCGTCGGTCACCCTGTTGCCGTCCATGGGCACGTTCAGGTCGACGCGCACGAGAACGCGCTTGCCGGTAAGGCCACCCATGTCGTCGAGGGTCTTGAAGGTCATCGCTTGCTACCCGATTGCATTGCGGCGCTTCGCGCGCCTGCCATTGACCCCGTCTCGGGGGCGCCAGGGAGGCGCCGTCAGAGGCGCCTGTCGCGGTCTGTCACAGGATCGGGGCGACCTTGCGGCGGCCGCCCCGTCCGGTGTGCGTTCAGATCGTCTTCGCCAGCGCGACCGCGGTGTCCGACATGCGGTTGGAGAAGCCCCATTCGTTGTCGTACCAGGTCAGGATGCGGACGAGCGTGCCGTCCATGACCTTGGTCTGGTCCATGTGGAAGATCGACGAATGCGGATCGTGGTTGAAGTCGCTGGAGACCAGCGGCTCGTCGGTATAGCCGAGAATGCCCTTGAGCTTGCCGTCGGCCGCCGCGCGGATCGCGTCGTTGATCTCGGCGACCGTGGTCGAGCGCTTGGCGACGAACTTCAGGTCGACGACCGAGACATTCGGCGTCGGCACGCGGATCGAGACGCCGTCGAGCTTGCCGTTCAGCTCCGGCAGGACGAGGCCGACCGCCTTGGCCGCGCCGGTCGAGGTCGGGATCATCGACAGCGCCGCCGCCCGGCCCCGGTAGAGGTCCTTGTGCATCGTGTCGAGGGTCGGCTGGTCGCCGGTATAGGAGTGGATCGTCGTCATGAAGCCGGTCTCGATGCCGATGGCCTCGTTGAGGACATAGGCGACCGGAGCCAGGCAGTTGGTGGTGCAGGACGCGTTCGAGACGACCGTGTCGGCGCTGGTCAGCGTGTCATGGTTGACGCCGTAGACGATCGTCTTGTCGGCACCGGACGCCGGGGCGGACACCAGCACGCGCTTCGAACCGTTGGCAAGGTGGACGGAGGCCTTCTCGCGGTCGGCGAAGATGCCGGTGCATTCCAGCGCCACGTCGACGCCGAGCGCGCCCCAGGGCAGCTCCTTCGGGTCGCGGATCGCGGTGACCTTGATCGGGCCGGTGCCGACGTCGATCGTGTCGCCGTCGACCGTCACCGTCGCCGGGAAGCGGCCATGGACGGAGTCGTAGCGCAGCAGGTGGGCGTTGGTCTCGACCGGTCCGAGATCGTTGATGGCAACGACCTGGATGTCGGTGCGGCCCGATTCCACGATGGCGCGCAGCACGTTGCGTCCGATGCGACCAAATCCGTTGATGGCAACCTTCACGGTCATGCTTGTCTCTCCTGTGGCGGCGAACCGCATCCTTGGCGATGAACTGGTGGAGCCCGACCGTCTGGTGAGGAACTGTCCGGCTCTTGTCGTCATTGGAGCGCCGTCCGAGGGCACCCGAACGCTGGTTACAGAAGCCTCGTCAAGGATGCAACGGGGTCCGGCAACATATATCGGTCGCGGGCGCGCCTGTCGCGGGTCCGGCCGGGGTCAAACACCGCCGTCGCGCATGCGCACCGCGCCGAGCGCCTTCTCCAGCACGGCCTCGGCCTTGCGCCGCGCGTTGGCGTCGAGCTTTCCGATGTCGAGGCGGAGAAACAGTCCCTCGTTGTCCTCGGTGATCGTCTCCGGATCCGGCATGGCGAGGTCGTGAAGGCCTTCCACGGCATAGGGCACGATCTCGCCGGGAATGCCCTTCAGCGTGATCGGCTCGAGCCGGCGCACCCGCACCCGGTCCTGTACATGGGCCCAGGTCTCGTAGGAGATGACGATGCCGCCGGGCTCGGCAATGCCCTGCAGGCGCGCGGCAAGGTTCGCCTCCGCGCCGATGATCGTGTAGTCCATCCGGTCGGCGGACCCGAAATTGCCGACGTTGCAATAGCCGGTGTTGATGCCCATGCGCACCTCGAACGGCTTTTCGATGCCGCGCCGGCGCCACTGCGCTTTCAGTTCCGCCATCCGCCGCTGCATGGCGATCGCCATGTCCAGGCAGGCATTGGCGTCCTCGCGCGCGCCGCGCGTTTCCGGGTCGCCGAAAAAGGCGAGGATCGCGTCGCCGATGAATTTGTCGACCGTCGCGCCATGAGCCTGCGCGATGGTGGACATCTCCGTGAAATACTCGTTGAGCAGGCTGGTGAGCTCTTCCGGCTGGAGATGCTCGGCCGTCTCGGTGAAGTCCTTGATGTCGGAGAAGAAGATGGTGAGCTTCTTGCGCTCGGTAGAGATCACCACGTCCTTCTCGCCCGAGAAGATCGACTTGTAGATCTGCGGCGAGAGATATTTCGAGATCTTCATCGAGATGGAGGCGAGGAAGCCGTTGGCCTCCTCCAGCTCGGCGTTCATGCGCCGGAAGGCGTTGGCCTGGCGCCATTGAAGACCGGCAAAGGCGATGCCGAAGGTGCCTGCGCCGGCGAAGTAGAGGAAGAGATACTTGAAGGAGAAGAGGTTCTTCGCGATCGGCTGGTGAACCGTGATGGCCTGGATGCCGCGGACGTCGCCGACCTGCCAGTCGCGCTTGGGGCTTTCGGGATGGGTGTTGTGGCAGGAAACGCAGGCCTGTCCCATGACGACCGGCACGGCCATGCGGATCTCGCGCTCGAAGAGTGAGCCGGAGAGTTCGGAGGCGATGCCGTCCGCGGCGCGGGTCTCGCGAAAGCGGGCGAGCGCCCGCGTCTCGAAGTCGTCGAGCCGGTGTGGCGCGCGGTTGCGGAAAGCCTGGTCGGACACGAAGCGATAGTTGACATCGCCGCCGCCACGGCCGGCGATGACCCCGCCGAGCTCCAGCGACAGCGTGGCGGGAATGGGGACGGCGCCCGGTACGTCCTCGTAATTGTGCACGGCGACGGTGTCGCCGTCGAAAGCCTGGACGCGGCCGACGACATTGGCGCCGTAATAGGCGCGGATGTCCGAGATCATGGCGTTCAGGGTGCGCGCCTGCGTCGCCAGCGAGGTGTCGGAGAGGTTGCGCAGGTCAAGCCAGACGGCCAGCGGAAGCAGAACGAGAGCGGCCAGAACGGCACCGGCGAGAATCCAGGGCCGCTCGGCGACTTGCCGCCAGAGCCTGTCGACGCTGCGGTGGTTCTCCTCAGTCTGCGGCACGGCGTCGACCTCCCGATGATCGACCTGTTCTTACAGCCGACAGGCGTGCGTGCGCAACAGCGGGGACGGGCGGTCCGTGACCGCCCGTCCCCGGTTTGTCGAAGGCAGGGTCAGAGCCGCGCGTTGACGGCGGCGACGACGGCCTCGGCGGTGATGCCGAAATGGCTGTAGAGCTGCTGGTACGGGCCGCTGGCGCCGAAGCCGGTCATGCCGATGAAGATGCCGTCACGGCCGATGATGCGGTCCCAGCCCTGCCGGATGCCGGTCTCGACAGCGACGCAGACGCCGGCGCCGCCGATCATGTCGTCCTGGTAGTCCTGCGACTGGCGCTCGAAACGCTCCATGCAGGGGACCGAGACGACGCGGGTCGCGGTGCCGGCCGCCTCGAGCGCCTCGCGGGCGGCAAGGGCGATCTCGACCTCGGAGCCGGAGGCGAAGATCGTCACCGCCGGGCTCTCGCCGCTGTCGGCGACGACATAGGCGCCGCGCGCGCAGAGGTTTTCCGCCTCGTAGGTCTTGCGCACAGCCGGCAGGTTCTGGCGGGTCAGCGCCAGGACGCTTGGCGTGTCGGGGGTCTCCAGCGCCAGTTGCCAGCATTCCAGGGTCTCGGTGACGTCCGCCGGGCGGTAGAAATCGAGATTGGGAATGGCGCGCAGCGCGGCGTAATGCTCGACCGGCTGGTGGGTCGGACCGTCCTCGCCAAGGCCGATGCTGTCATGGGTCATCACATGGATGACGCGCTGGCCCATCAGGGCCGCGAGGCGCATCGCCGGCCGGGCATAGTCGGAAAACACCAGGAAGGTGCCCGAATAGGGGATCGTGCCGCCATGCAGGGCCATGCCGTTCATCGCGGCCGCCATGCCGTGCTCGCGAATGCCCCAGTGGACATAGCGGCCGGTGAAGTCGTCCGGCGTGATCGCCCTGGTGTCGGCGGTGCGGGTGTTGTTGGAACCGGTCAGGTCGGCGGAACCGCCGATCGTCTCGGGAACGACGCGGGTGATGGTGCCGAGCACGTATTCCGACGCCTTGCGGGTCGCCATCACCGGCTTGTCGTGGGCGATCTGCTTCTTCAGCTTGTCCATCTCGGTGGCAAAGGCCGCCGGCAGGTCGCCGCGCAGGCGCCGCTCGAATTCGCCGCGCATCTCCGGATCGGCGGCGGCAAGCCGCTTTTCCCATTCCTTGCGCGTCTGGCCGCAGCGCAGGCCGGCGATCCGCCAGGCGTCGATGATGTCGCTGGGAACGTCGAAGGCCTCGTGGGCCCAGCCGAGCGCCTTGCGGGTGGCGGCCAGTTCCTCGGCGCCGAGTGGCGAACCGTGTACCTTCTCCGAGCCGGCCTTGTTGGGCGCGCCGAAGCCGATGGTCGTCTTCGCCGCGATCAGGGTCGGGCGGTCGCTGTCGCGCGCCTCGTTGAGGGCGGCGGCAATGGCCACCGGATCGTGGCCGTCAATGGCGACCGTGTTCCAGCCGCTTGCCTGGAAACGTGCGATCTGGTCGGTTGAATCGGAGATCGAGACCTTGCCGTCGATCGAGATGCCGTTGTCGTCCCAGATGACAATCAGGTGGTCCAGCTTCAGGTGACCGGCGAGCGAGATTGCTTCCTGGCTGATGCCTTCCATGAGGCAGCCGTCGCCGGCGAGCACATAGGTGCGGTGATCGACGATGTCCGCGCCGAACGTCTCGCGCAGATGCCTTTCGGACATCGCCATGCCGACGGCATTGGCAAGTCCCTGGCCGAGCGGGCCCGTGGTCGTCTCGATGCCGGCGCCGTGGCCGAATTCCGGATGGCCCGCGGTCAGCGCGCCGATCTGCCGGAAATTCCTGATCTGGTCGAGGGTGAAGTCCTCGGAGCCGAGCAGGTAGTGAACGGCGTAGAGCAGCATGGAGCCGTGGCCCGCGGACAGCACGAAGCGGTCACGGTCCGGCCAGTCGGGCCGGGTCGGGTCGTAATGCATGACCTGCGTGAACAGCACGGTGGCGATGTCGGCCGCGCCCATCGGCAAGCCGGGATGGCCGGACTTGGCCGCTTCCACGGCATCGGCTGCGAGGAAACGGATCGCATTGGCCATGCGATGGTGCTTGTCGAGATCGGTCATCTGGTTCCGTTCGTCCCTGTCGGCGGCCCGCAAGGGCATGTAAGTCCTTGATACGGGCGGCTCTTCGGCCGCCCCGCTGGATCGCCCCGTGCCGCGTCCCCGGCTGTACCCGGGAGAGGCGGGTGCCGCGCCGGATATCCGGTCGCGGGCCGGGGCGCTGGGCCGCCGGCAATGTCGGTTTTTCGGTGGCCGGGACCGGCCGCCGCCGGACCCCCGCCGAGGCGGCCCGACAAATATCAGGAACCTTGGGCGAGTCAACAAAGCGGATGGCAGGAATGCGCAGACTTGCCGTTTGCGCGCGCTCGCCCGCGAAGATGCATCCGGCGGCCGGCCGATCTCGCATCGCGGACAAAGGAATGCTATAGCGGCTTTTAACAAGCG
Source organism: Stappia sp. (assembly GCF_965276915.1). Taxonomy (GTDB): domain Bacteria; phylum Pseudomonadota; class Alphaproteobacteria; order Rhizobiales; family Stappiaceae; genus Stappia. Next base: position 169,198 of record NZ_OZ255709.1, on the reverse strand, counting down.
CTTCGCGCGCGTCCTTAAAGCAAGGCACGCAGTTGGCGATAACCGGGGATCGCGATGGACGACACATCGGGCATGACGACGGATGGCGAGCACCGTCTTTCGGGATCGTCCGTTTCGCCCGGCCACAGTGTCGAGGCGGCGATCGACCGGCTGGCGCGCGCGGTGAACCGGCTCGACGCCGCCGTCCAGCGCCGGCTTGAGGCGGACATGTCCTTGAACGGACTGCAGGACGAGCTGCAGCGGCTCGGCGAGGATCGCTCGTCGCTGGCAGCAACGCTCGACACGGCGGAGACGCGCGTCGCCCGCCTGGAAGACGCCAACCGGGAGGTCTCCCGGCGTCTGGTCTCGGCAATGGAATCGATCCGTTCCGTTCTTGAAACCCACGGCGGGTAAGGGGCGGGCGAGAGGAACGCGGCAATGGCGCAGATTATCGTCACGATCAACGGGCGCAGTTTCCGGATGGCATGCGACGACGGGGAAGAGGAGCGGCTGACCGCGCTCGCCCGCCGCTTCGACAGTGCCATCGACAGCCTGCGCGGCAGTTTCGGCGAGATCGGCGATTTGCGGCTGACCGTGATGGCCGGGATCATGGTGACCGACGAACTGGCGGAGCGCGAACGGCGCCTTGCGGCGCTGCAGGACGAGGTGGAAAGCCTGCGCGAGGCGCGCCGGGCGGCGCTCGAGCGCAACGCGCGCGGCGATGCGGCGATTGCCGACAAGATCGTCACGGCAGCGGAGCGGGTCGAGGCGCTGGCCGACAGTCTCGCCCAGTCGATGCGGCCGGCCGATGCCTGAAACGGGTGCGCGTGCCGTGCGTGACGGCAGCCGCGTGACGGCCGCGAAGCCGGCATGCGAAAACGTGTATTGTCAATCGGGGCGAACCATCCCTATATCGATATCGGCGTGGCTGCGCGGTTCGTCCGGAGACATATCCCCGGGGCCTTACGCATCCCTAGGGAGCTGTTCCTTTCCCGGCCCGTGGGCCGGGAGACACGGCGCCCACCTACATAGTAGGTTTCCCGGGATTGCAAACTCCAACGGCCGAGGCGGCCACGTCATGACCTCCCCCTTCCATCGGTGCGATGCGGCAGCTCCCGTTTCCGGGGCCCGTCCGCGCAAGCCGCGTCCCGGGCGCCCGCCGTCTCTCCCGCACCGGCCGTTTCCCTGCCGATCTTCCACGGAGCGCGCCGCATGACCGCCCCCGACCGTTTCCCGATCGTGCATTCCGGTGCAGCAGCGGCACGTGCCGAAGAACCCACGACCGTGACGCTGGCGAAGGCGGCGTGTCGCAAGCTGGCGCTCGGCCGGCGGGGACAGTTGCCGCCACTGGCGCGGATCGAGGCGGGTCTTTGCCTGGCGGAGGCGGTCGATGCACTCGATTTTCCTGCCGGGTCCGTTGTTTCCGGCTTCTGGCCGATCCGCGACGAGATCGATCCGCGTCCGCTGATGGACGCGCTGAGGGTGCGCGGCCACCCGCTCTGCCTGCCGGCTATTGTCGGCGGCGATCTGGTGTTCCGGAGACTGACCCGCGAGAGCGAGCTGGTGCGAGCCGGATTCGGCACGGTCGAGCCGCCGGCGGATGCGGAGGAACTCGTGCCCGACTGCATGCTGGTGCCGCTCGCAGCCTTCGACGGGCGCGGGGCCCGGATCGGTTACGGCCGGGGCTATTACGACCGCGCGATCGCCGCGATAGGGACACGCCGCGGCGCACCGCCGATGACGGTCGGCATCGCCTTTTCCGTCCAGCAGGTGGACGAGGTGCCCGAAGAGGCGCATGACCGCCGCCTGCAGCGGGTCCTGACCGAGGCAGGTTTCATCGACATCACGGAGAACGGCTGAGCATGCGGTTGTTGTTTCTTGGAGATCTTGTCGGGCGCAGCGGCCGGCAGGCGGCGATCGATGTCCTGCCGCGGCTTGTCGACCGACACAAGATCGACTTCGTGATCGTCAATGGCGAAAACGCCGCCGCCGGTTTCGGCATCACCGAGGAGATCCTGCAGGACGTGCTCGACGCCGGCGCCGACGTGGTGACGACCGGCAACCATGTGTGGGACCAGCGCGACACGCTGGTCTATATCGAGCGGCAGGACCGGTTGTTGCGTCCCCTCAACTTTCCGCCGGGCGCACCGGGACGCGGCGCCAATCTCTTCACGGCCCGCAACGGCGCGCGCATCCTGGTGATGAACGTGATGGGGCGGGTCTTCATGGACAGTCTCGACGACCCCTTCACCGCTGTCGACCGGGTGCTGGAGGCGACGCCGCTTGGCCGTGTCGCCGATGCCATCGTGATCGACATGCATGCGGAGGCGACCAGCGAGAAGCAGGCGATGGGGCATTTCGCCGACGGGCGGGCGACCCTGGTCGTCGGCACCCATACGCATGTGCCGACGGCCGATCACCAGATCCTGCCGGGCGGTACCGCCTATATGAGCGACGCCGGCATGTGCGGCGATTACGATTCCGTGCTCGGCATGGAGAAGGACGAGCCGATCTCGCGCTTCCTGCGCAAGATCCCGTCGGGGCGGTTCACGCCGGCCTCGGGCGAGGCGAGCGTGTGCGGCGTCGCGGTCGAGGTCGACGAGGCGACCGGGCTGGCCCGTGCCGTCGAGCCGCTGCGGATCGGCGGCCGCCTGTCGCAGGTCCTTCCCTCCAGCTGGGCCGAGGGCTGAACGGCGTGCCCCGGGAGGAGACGGCCGGCTTGCACGCCAATGCTGGATTTTCGAAAGGCCCGGGCCTATAACGCGCCGGTCTTGAACGATTGCAGGCGGGACAGGGCGCGCGCCAACGGCCCTGGCCGTTCCCGCCCGCAGGACCACCCCGCGCCGGCCTTGCCGGGCCAGGGTGTTCCGCAGCTTTGAACTGGATCGGTTTCGCGGCATCCCGCCGGATGCCCGCCGATCCGCGACCCACTCCAGGAGGAACGCGCCTGGATGCCGCGTCCGGTCGGCGCAAGCCCGGCCGATGCCGCCCGCGTTCCCGAGCTCGAACCAGGAAGCGACATGGCCGGACATTCCCAATTCAAGAACATCATGCACCGCAAGGGCCGCCAGGACGCGGTGCGCTCGAAGATCTTCTCCAAGCTGTCGAAGGAGATCACGGTTGCCGCGAAGATGGGCGGGCCGGACATCAACGCAAATCCGCGCCTGCGCCTTGCCGTGCAGAACGCCAAGGCGCAGTCGATGCCCAAGGACAACATCCAGCGGGCGATCAACAAGTCGCAGGCCGGTGAGGGCGACAATTACGAGGAGCTGCGCTACGAGGGCTACGGCCCGGCCGGCGTCGCGGTGATCGTCGAGATGCTGACGGACAACCGCAACCGTTCGGCCTCCAACGTGCGCTCCTATTTCTCCAAATGCGGCGGTGCGATGGGAGAGACCGGGTCGGTCGCCTTCATGTTCGACCGGGTCGGGGAGATCGTCTATCCGGCCGGGGCCGGGAGCGCCGATGCGATCCTCGAGGCGGCGATCGAAGCCGGAGCCGAGGACGTCCAGTCCGACGAGACCTCGCATGTCATTATCTGCGCCTTCGAGGACCTGGGCGATGTTTTCAAGGCGCTGGAGGCCTCGCTTGGCGAGGCGGAGACCGTCAAGGCCATCTGGAAGCCGCAGACGCTGACGCCGGTCGACGCCGACAAGGCGCAGACCATGCTGAAGCTCATCGGCCTGCTCGAGGACGACGACGACGTGCAGAATGTCTACTCCAACTTCGACGTCGACGAGGAAACCCTGGCGAGCCTGACCGCTGCCTGAGCGGGTGCGTTTTCAGCGCAGCCATGCGTCGAGCGCGGGAAGGCTCGACAGGGCGGCCAACAGGATGACGCCATAGGCGACCGGCCGGTAGACGGCAGGGGCGGCCTTGCCGAAGAGCCGTGCCCCGGCGAGGATGCCAAGCCCGTAGACCGGCGCGAGCGCAAGCGTCAGCGCCACCACGCCGAGATCGTAGAAGCCGTTGAGATAGAAGGCGGCGAAGGCGGCGAGGCTGGCGATCGCGAAAAAGGTGATCAGGTTGGCGCGGATCGTCGCCGGCTCGTTCGGACCGGCGGCCCAGAACACCACCACCGGCGGGCCGGCGACCTGAGAGACGCCCGACAGCAGGCCGGCGGCGGCGCCCACGCCGAGCGAGGCGGCAAGTCGCGGCCGGCCCTGGTAGCGCCAGCCGAGCAACAGCAGGGCGACGGCCGCCAGCACAATCGTCGAGAGCACCCATCTGAGGGCTGTCGTGTCGGCGGTGGCGAGGATCGCCGCGCCGACCGGGACCACCGCGACCGCCGCCAGGCTGACGGGCAGAACCGTCGACCAGTCGCAGCGGCGCAGCGCGCCGGCGACGAGCGGCAGGGTGACGAGGGCGTCGAGCACCAGGAAACCGGCGGCGGCCGCGCGCGGCTCGATCAGGGTCGAGGCGACCGGCATGAAGATCATCGCCGCGCCGAAACCGGAAAAACCGCGCACCATGCCGGCGATGACGATCGTGGCGGCCAGCAGGACGAGGGTCGGCGTATCCGGAAGGTGAGCCGCAAGGTCGGCAAGAAACTGGGGCATCAAGGATCGGGACCGGATTTTTGGCGGGCACGGGTCGCAAGGCGGGACCGGCGAGAGGGCGTCCGCTTTGTCGCGCGGGTCCCGACCAGCTTGCACCCTCGTGGCGAAAAGGCAAGATCGCCCGCCCCGCGACCGGCGGTTTTCCGCGCGCGGCGATTGCCGGAAGGACCTGTTCGCCATGTCGCTGCTGGTCAGGACGCGCGAATGGCGTTACCGATTTGTTCCATGGCAACGGCGATTCGCATTCTCGGCATCGATCCCGGACTTCGGCGCACCGGATGGGGCGTGATCGTCGTCGAGGGCAACCGCATGGGTTTCGTGGCGAGCGGGACAGTGGTTTCCGACAACCGCCTGGAACTCTCGGCCCGGCTGCGGCAGCTGCATGACGGCCTGCAGGAGGTGCTTGCACGGCAGGCGCCGGACGAGGCGGCGGTGGAACTGACCTTCGTCAACAAGGACGCCGGCGCGACGCTGAAACTCGGCCAGGCGCGCGGCATCGCGCTGCTGGTGCCGGCGCTCAACGGGCTCGGGGTTGCCGAATACGCGCCCAACCTCGTCAAGAAGACGGTGGTCGGCACGGGTCATGCCGAGAAGGACCAGATCCGCATGATGGTGAAGGTCCTGATGCCGAAGGCGACGTTCAATTCGGACGATGCGGCGGATGCGCTCGCCATTGCCATCTGTCACGCGCAGCACCGGGTAACCCCGGCGGCGGCGCGCATCGCGGAGAAGCTGGCGAAATGACGAGAGGGTCTCTCAGGAGCGGGTGCCGCGCATGATCGGAAAGCTGAAGGGCCGGGTCGACGAGATCGGCGACGATCACCTGATCCTCGATGTCGGCGGTGTCGGCTATCTCGTCTATGCGCCGGTCCGGGTGCTGCAGGCGCTGCCTTCTCCCGGGGAGGCGGCGGAGCTTCATATCGAGACCATGGTGCGTGAGGACATGATCCGCCTTTTCGGTTTTGGCTCACGCGCCGACAAGGCCTGGTTCCAGCTTCTGATGACGGTGCAGGGCGTCGGCGCCAAGGTGGCGCTGGCGGCGCTCGGGGTGATGAAGGCGTCCGAGATCGCCAATGCGATCGCGCTGGGCGACATGGCCCAGATCGCCCGGGCGCCAGGCATAGGCAAGCGCGTGGCGGAGCGCATCGTCACCGAGCTGAAGAGCAAGGCGCCGGCCTTTGCCAGCGTCGACACGGGCACGATTTCCGCCGCGCAGCAGGCCAAGGCGGCGGTGCCGACGGCAGTGGGTGACGCCGTCTCGGCGCTGGTCAACCTCGGTTACCAGCCGGCGCAGGCCAGCGCCGCGGTCTCTGCCGCCGTGAAGAGCGCCGGCGAGGAGGCCGAGGCCTCGACGCTGATCCGGCTCGGGCTCAAGGAATTGTCGAAATGAGCGAGGACGCGGACCGCCTCGTCACGCCGGAGGTGCGCGGCGACGAGATCGACACGACGATGCGTCCCCAGGTGCTCGACGATTTCGTCGGCCAGGCGCAGGCGCGCGCCAACCTGAAGGTGTTCATCGGTGCGGCGAAGGCGCGCGGCGAGGCGCTCGACCACGTGCTTTTCGTCGGTCCGCCGGGCCTCGGCAAGACGACGCTTGCCCAGATCATGGCGCGGGAACTCGGCGTCAATTTCCGCGCCACGTCCGGTCCGGTCATCGCCAAGGCGGGCGACCTCGCGGCCCTCCTGACCAACCTGGAAGACCGCGATGTGCTCTTCATCGACGAGATCCACCGGCTCAGCCCGGCGGTGGAGGAGGTGCTCTATCCGGCGATGGAGGATTTCCAGCTCGACCTGATCATCGGCGAGGGACCGGCGGCGCGCTCGGTGAAGATCGATCTGGCGCGCTTCACCCTGGTTGCGGCGACGACCCGCATCGGCCTCTTGACGACGCCCCTGCGCGACCGGTTCGGCATTCCGGTGCGGCTGCAGTTCTACACGGCCGAGGAACTGGAACTGATCGTCACGCGCGGCGCGCGCATCCTGGGCCTTGGCATGACCGTCGACGGGGCGCGCGAGATCGCCCGGCGCGCCCGTGGCACGCCCCGGATCGCCGGGCGGCTGCTGCGCCGGGTGCGGGATTTCGCCGTCGTCGCCGGCCAGGAGAAGGTGGATGCGGCGATCGCCGACAAGTCGCTGACACAGCTTGAGGTGGACAATGCCGGCCTCGACCAGCTCGATCGCCGCTATCTCAACCAGATCGCGCTGAAGTTCGGCGGCGGGCCGGTGGGCATCGAGACCATCGCCGCAGCGCTCTCCGAACCGCGCGACGCGATCGAGGAGATCGTCGAGCCCTACCTGATCCAGCAGGGCTATATCCAGCGCACGCCGCGCGGGCGGATCCTGACGCCGCAGGCGTTCCGGCATCTGGGCCTGGCCGTGCCGGGTGGCGAGACAATGCCGCAGATGGGGCTGTTCACCGATGACGACAACGCCTGACGACAAGGGCGACGCCTTGCCGACCGGAGACTTGCCGGCCGGAGACTCGCCGACCGGAGACTTGCCGGCTGGAGACTGGCCGGACATTTCCGGCCGGCTCGAGGCCGGGCGGCACGTGCTGGCACTGCGCGTTTATTACGAGGACACCGATTTCACCGGTCTCGTCTATCACGCCGCCTATCTGAAATTCGCCGAACGCGGACGGTCCGATTTCCTGCGGCTTTGCGGCATCCATCATCGCGCCCTGCAGGCGGGAGAGCACGGCGATCCGCTTGCGTTCGCCGTCCGGCGCATGGAGATCGACTTTCTCGCTCCGGCCCGCATCGACGACCTGCTTGAAGTGACGACGCGGCTGGAGGAGGCGCGCGGCGCGCGCATCGTGCTGGCACAGGAGGTGCGGCGCGGCGGCGCGGCGCTGTTCACCGCGCGCGTCACGGTCGCGGTGATCTCGCCCGACGGACGGCCCCGGCGGCTTCCCGAAGCGCTCGCCGCGCGGCTCTCGGCAGCCGACACGAGCGCGTCTTAACGCGGCAGTAACCTTAACGCTGGCTTAATGCCGCAGGTTATCGGCGGAAACAGTCCCAGTTTCGCCAAAATCGCTCGTCATTGAGGCGGTCGATCAGCGGACAAACCGACTGGCCCGATCGATACGGGCAACCGGCAACCGATCCGGCATGTGCGCCAATGGTATCGGGCAAGAGGTCCAGAATTAGATGAATCCCGTGGAACTAGCACAAACGACCCTCGCGGCTCCGCAGGGCGACATGTCCTTCTTCGCGCTCTTCCTGCAGGCGCATCTGGTGGTCAAGCTCGTCATGTTCGGGCTTGTCATCGCCTCGATCTGGTGTTGGGCGATCATCGTCGACAAGTGGCTTCTGTATACGCGCACCAAGCGTCAGATGAACCGCTTCGAGACGGTGTTCTGGTCCGGCCAGTCGCTCGAGGAGCTCTATCGCACGCTTTCGGGCCGCGCCAATCACTCGATGGCGGCGCTGTTCATCGCGGCGATGCGCGAGTGGAAACGCAGCCACGAGGGCGCGCGGCCGGCGATCGCCAGCCTGCAGCAGCGTATCGACCGGGTGATGGACGTCACCATCGCGCGCGAGGCCGAGCGTCTCGAGGCGCGGCTGCTGGTGTTGGCAACGGTCGGTTCGGCGGCGCCCTTCATCGGCCTGTTCGGAACCGTCTGGGGCATCATGACCAGTTTCCAGGCCATCGCCGCGTCGAAGAACACCAATCTTGCCGTTGTCGCGCCGGGCATCGCCGAAGCGCTGCTTGCCACCGCGCTCGGGCTGCTGGCCGCCATTCCGGCCGTGATCGCCTACAACAAGCTGTCCGCCGATGCCGGCAAGCTCTCCGCCCGCATGGAGGGTTTTGCCGACGAGTTCTCCGCCATCCTGTCGCGCCAGATCGACGAGAGGAGCTGAGCCGATGGGCATGCAGGCCGGGGGCGCAGGCACCCAGGGTACCGGACGCCGCCGTCGCAGGCGGCGTCAACAGCCGATGAGCGAGATCAACGTCACGCCCTTCGTCGACGTGATGCTGGTGCTGCTCATCATTTTCATGGTGGCCGCGCCGCTGCTGACGGTCGGCGTGCCGCTGGATCTGCCGGAAACGCAGGCCAAGCCGCTGGAAGGCGCCACCGAGCCGATCACGATTTCTGTCGCCGCCGACGGGCGGATCTATATGCAGGACACGGAGATCGCCGCAGAGGAGGTCATCCCGAAGCTGGAGGCGATCGCCGCCAACGGCTACGAGGAGCGCATCTTCGTGCGCGGCGACGAGAACGCGGATTACGGAACGATCATGCGGGTGATGGGGCGCATCAACGCGGCCGGCTACAAGCGGCTCGGCCTCGTGACGCTCGAGGAGCAGCAGTAAACCCATGCGCGTCGGGCTGATCGCATCGACTGCCGGCCATCTGGTCGTGCTGCTTTGGGGAGTGGTCTCCTTCCCCGATGCGAAGCCGTTCGACATCCCGCCGGTCGACAGCCTGCCGGTGGACCTTGTGCCGATCTCGGAACTGACCCGATTGCGGATCGGCGAGAAAACCGCCGAAGTCCGCGAGATCGAGGCGACCAAGCCGTCGGAGAAGCCGGTCAAGGAACCGGAGCCGCAGGAAAAGCCGGCGGAGAAGACGGCGGCCAAGCCGCGCCAGGCAACGCCCGAGCCGACGCCGCCGCCTGCCCCGACACCCGACCCCACACCCGCACCGCCGGAACCGCCGACGCCGACGCCGCCCGCGCCGACGCCGCCTGCGCCTGAGCCGCCGGCTCCCGAGCAGCCGGCGCCCAGGGCGGAGCCGGAACCTGCGCCTGCACCCGAGCCGGAGAAGAAGGTCGCGGAAGCGCCTCCGCCGCCGCCATCGGTGCGGCCGCGGTCCAAGCCGACGCCGCCGCCGCGGCAGGAGCCGAAGCGCGACGACTTCAACCCGAACCAGATCGCGGCCCTGCTCAACAAGGTCGATCCGGCGGGCGGCGCGACCTCGCAAACCGATACGCCCGCCTCGCTCGGCAGTCGCCTCGGCCAGAGCGGCGTGACGATGAGCCAGTCGGAGCTCGATGCCCTGCGCGGCCAGATCTCGCGCTGCTGGAATCCGCCCGCGGGCGCGGCCGGCGCCGGCGACCTGAACGTGCGGCTGAAGGTGTTCCTGACGCCGGCAGGCGAGGTCGACCAACGGCCCGAGGTGATGAATTCGAGCGCCAACCCGACCTTCGGCATTGCGGCCGAAAGCGCGCGTCGCGCCGTGCTGCGCTGCGCGCCCTATTCGTTGCCCGCGGAGAAATACGACGCGTGGCGCGAGGTCATCATAAACTTCGATCCGCGCGAATTGCTCGGCGGATAGGAGCGGCGACGTGGGCGAGGCAATGCCTGGAATTTCGGCTGTCTTGTGGCCTGTGCTACAGAGGCTTGCCGCCCGGTTGCGGGGAAGAGTGTCCGGATTTGCGGAGGCAATGCCCGCAAGAGGACGCGCGAAAGGCGTGAAAATGACGGATTTCAAGGCGATGGATCTGACCGCGCGTGCCCGCAGGGCGCGCCTGGAACCGACCGGGGGACCACGATTGATGGAGCTGAAAGCGATGATCAGACCGGCACCCGCCAGCCTGGCCCGGCGCGCCGCGCGCGCAGCCGTCCTTCTTCTCGCGGCGGTGCTGTGGGGCAGCGGCCTGCTGCCGGTGCCTCGCGCTGCCGCCGTGGTGGAGATCGACATCACCCAGGGCAATATCGAGCCGCTCCCGATCGCGCTCCCGGCTTTTTCCGGAGCCGGCGGCGAGGAGAAGCTGGCAAATGACATCACGGACGTTATCAAGGCCGACCTGACCCGCTCGGGCCTGTTCCGGCCGCTCGATCCGGCAAGCTTCATCGAAACGAACGTCAATGTCAGCACGCCGCCGCAATTCGCCTCATGGCGTCCGATCGGTGCACAGGCGCTGGTCGTGGGGGCGATCGAGCGCCAGTCCGACGGCCGCATCCGCGCCGAGTTCCGTCTCTGGGACGTGTTCGCCGGCCAGCAGATGCTCGGGCAGCAGTTCTTCACGACCTCCGACAACTGGAGGCGGATGGCGCATATCATCGCCGATGCGATCTACGAACGGCTGACGGGTGAAAAGGGCTATTTCGATACCCGTATCGTGTTCATCGACGAGACCGGTACCAAGGACAAGCGCGTCAAGCGGCTCGCGATCATGGACCAGGACGGCGCCAATGTGCGCTACCTCACCAAGGGTGACGAACTGGTGCTGACGCCGCGCTTCTCGCCTTCGCGCCAGGAAGTCACCTACATGGCCTATGCCGGGTCGGACCCGCGCGTCTACCTGCTCAACATCGAGACCGGGCAGCGCGAGGTGGTCGGCAATTTCCCCGGCATGACCTTCGCGCCGCGCTTCTCGCCGGATGGCCAGCGGGTGGCGATGAGCCTGCAGCAGGGCGGCAACGCCAATATCTTCGAGATGGACCTGCGCTCGCGGCGCACCACGCGGCTGACCAACACGCCGGCCATCGATACGAGCCCGTCCTATTCGCCGGACGGCCAGCGGATCGTGTTCGAATCCGACCGGGGCGGCACCCAGCAGCTCTATGTGATGGATGCCGGCGGCGGCAATCCGCAACGCATCAGCTTCGGCCCGGGCCGCTACTCGACGCCGGTCTGGTCGCCGCGCGGCGACCTGGTCGCCTTCACCAAGATGCACCAGGGCCGTTTCATGATCGGTGTGATGAAGCCGGATGGCTCGGCCGAACGCGTGCTCACCGAGGGCTATCACAACGAGGCTCCGGCCTGGGCCCCGAACGGCCGCGTGCTGGTCTTCTTCCGGGACACGCCGGGCGCCAATGGCGGGCCGCAATTGTGGACGGTGGATCTCACCGGCTACAACGAGCAGCGCCTGCCGACGCCGGCCTTCGGCTCGGATCCGGCCTGGTCTCCCTTGCTGGAATGAGGCCTGCGCGATAGGCTTGTGCGGTCCGTCCGCACATCGGAGCGCAAGAAATCGTTAACCATGCCGGTGAACGTGTGCTTAACCGGTTTCGCTGTAAAAGCGTTTACCCTGTCGGGGCGGTGGGGATCAGGAGTGTGGTTTCATGATGAATTTCGGGATGCGAAGCCGTGGCGCGCGCATTGCCTCCGTTGTCGCAGGTGCAATGCTGCTGGCAGCCTGCGCGCAGACCAAGCCGGACGGGCTGACGGGTAACGTCCAGCCCGGCACCGGCCAGGACTTCGTGGTCAATGTGGGTGACCGCGTGTTCTTCGGCAACGACCAGACGACGCTGGCGCCGCAGGCAACGGCGACGCTGGACAAGCAGGCACAGTGGCTGCGCAGCTACAGCCGCTACACGGTGACGATCGAAGGTCATGCCGACGAGCGTGGCACGCGCCAGTACAACATCGCGCTTGGCGCGCGTCGTGCCGATGCGGTGCGCAACTATCTCGTCGCGCGCGGCATTCCGGGCAACCGGATCAAGACGATCTCCTACGGCAAGGAGCGTCCGGTGGCGGTCTGCAACGACGAAAGCTGCTGGACGCAGAACCGTCGCGCGGTGACCGTGCTCGACAACGCCGGCAGCTAGGCCGGCTTTCGCGCCAGGTACGAACATGAAAAGGCCGGAGCGGGCAACCGCTTCGGCCTTTTCCCGTCCGGGGCGGCATTTGTCCCTCCAAATGGCAGGAGAGGCGGCCCGGCGCCAAAGTTTGGCCGAAGTCCCGGCGCCCTGTGCTATTGCGTTCGCACGGGCAGCCCTGCGGCACCCGCCGCGGCTGCGACGGCGGAGGACAGGTATGAAGCGATTGAAATCCATGATCTCGAGAAGTTTCCTTTGCGCGGTGGCGGTCATGTTCGCCATTTCGCTCATCCCCGCGCCGGCATCGGCGCAGCTCTTCGGTTCGCGCGATGACAGCGAGGCGGTGGTGCGGCTCAATCAGGTCGAGGATCAGATGCGCAATCTGACCGGCCAGGTCGAGCAGCTCAATTTCCAGATCCGTCAGCTGCAGGACACGATCCGCCGGATGCAGGAAGACAACGAATACCGCCTGCAGCAGCTTGAGCAGAGCGGCGGCAAGCGTTCGGATGCCGGCAGCGGCGGCGGCAACGCCGTCGCCGGTTCGGGGCCGGGCACAGGCGGGGCCGAGAGCTACGGCCCGGCGAGCGGAACCGTGAACGGAACACTGGGACAGCTGCCGGCGGATGCCGGCAGCGGCGATGCGGAATTCGCCGCCTCGGGCGGGTATGGCCAGGGGCAGGGCCAGGATCAGGGGGCGGGCACCGGCCCGCTCGACCTGTCGGCGCTGGCGCGCGGCCAGTCCGGCGGGTTTTCCGGTGGCGGCGACCCTGCCGTTCCCGGCGACATCGGCAATGCCGGGCTGCCGGGGGCCGAGCCTTCGAACGCGCCGAGCGGAACGCTCGATGCGGCGTCGCTTTCCGGTGTCTCCTCGCCGCGCGGCGACTATGACGCTGCCTATGCGATGGTGCTGTCGGGCGACTATGCGGGGGCCGAGGCCGGCTTCACCCGGTTCCTCGCCTCCCATCCCAACGACCCGCTGGCGGCCAATGCCCAGTTCTGGCTCGGCGAGAGCCATTTCGCGCGCAAGCAGTATCGCGACGCGGCGGATGCCTTCCTGAAGAGCTATACCGACTATCCCGACAGCAACAAGGTGACCGACAGCCTGCTCAAGCTCGGGCTTTCGCTCAAGGGCATCGGCCAGAATGATGCGGCTTGCGCGACTTTCAGCGAACTCCTGGCCAAGTATCCCGGTGCGCCGACCCCGATTCGCGCCGAAGCCCAGGCCCAGCAGCAGAGCGGTGGCTGCGCCTGATCGCGGCCGGCCGGTCGGTGACGACGAGGCCGACGCCGCGTTCGCTCCGCTGCTCCGGCATTCCTGTATCGCGCTCGCCGTTTCGGGCGGCGCCGACTCCACCGCCTTGCTGCTGCTGGTCGCCTCATGGCGCGCGCGCAGGCCGGACGGACCCGAAATTCACATTCTGACCGTCGATCACGAGTTGCGCCGCGAATCCGCCGCCGAGGCGCGCGGTGTCGCAGCGCTTGCGGGTCGGCTGGGTCTGCCCTGCCGGATCCTTGCCTGGTCGGGACCCAAGCCCGCCTCCAACCGCCAGGCCGGGGCGCGGGCCGCGCGGCAGGCGCTGCTTGTCACCGCTGCCCGCGAGCTTGGTGCCGAGGCCCTGGTGCTGGCCCATCATCTCGATGATCAGGCGGAAACCTTCCTGATCCGCCTGGCGCGGGGAAGCGGCGTCTATGGTCTTGCGGCCATGGACGGGATCGCGGTCTGGCAGGACGGCGAGGGGGGGCTGCCGCTGCCTGTCCTGCGGCCGCTGCTCGCCTTTGCCAAGGAGCGACTGGTGGCGACCTGCCGGGCGGCGGGCGTGTCCTGGTGCGAGGACCCTTCCAATGACGATGTCGCCTACACGCGGACCCGGATGCGTGGACTGATGCCTCAGCTTGCGGGAGAGGGGCTCGACGCGGAGACGCTCGGGCGGACCGCGGGGCGCCTGGCGCGCGCCGCCGCCGCGCTCGACGAGCTTGTCGAGCAGACGCTTGTCCGGCACGCCGCGTTTCATCCGGCCGGGCCGGTGCGTGTTGCCGTTGCGGACCTCGCCCGCCTGCCGCGGGAAGTCCTGCTGCGGCTGCTGGCGCGGCTGTTGCAGATGACCGGGGGCGAGGCCTATCCGCCGCGGCTGGAGCGGCTGGAGCGGCTGGCCGGGCGGCTTGCCGGCGGGCCTTCCGTGCAGTCGACGCTTGCCGGGGTCGTCGCACGCCGCCGCGGGGAGACGCTGTTCTTCTGGCGGGAGAGCGGACGCGGGGGGATCGCGCCGCTCGCGGCACGCGGCCCGGGACGCTATGTCTTCGACCGCCGTTTCGAACTGGTCCTGCCCGTCGGGGTCTCCGGCGAGGTCGCCGCATTGGGGCCCCTGGCGGCCTCGCCGTTCCCGCGCTCGGCCATCGCCGACTGGCCGGTCGCCGCATTCAATGCGGCACCGCTTCTGCGCCTTCGCGACGATGCGGCCTATTGTCCCGGACTGGCCGGATCGCCGCCGCCGGGCGTCCGGCTCGCCAGATTGACGGGCGAGGAAAGCCTGTGGCGGCGGGAACTTGTCTCAAATCCCTTCGATCGTGATGAAATTTAAGAAAAATGAGACCTGTTTCATGCGAATCTTCTTCGCCGCCTTGGCAGTCCCCCTTGCGGGACCTATCTTGGCTATAGAGATCATGTCCCCAGCGCAAACCGCCGAACCGGCGGGGCGAAGGAACCGCTAATGAACGCCAATTTTCGCAATTTCGCCCTCTGGGTGATCATCGGTCTGCTGCTGATCGCTCTTTTCCAGCTGTTCCAGAACCCTGGCCAGCGGGCCGAGCCGAACACCATTCCCTTTTCCCAGTTCCTGAACCAGGCGGAGCAGGGGGATGTCAGGGAAGTGACCATTCAGGGTCAGCAGGTCCTCGGCAAGTACAACAGCGGCGGCACGTTCCAGTCCTACGCACCCGAAACCGCCGGAGAATATATCGAGATCCTGCGCTCCAAGGGGGTCAGCATCACCGCGCGACCGCCGCAGGAGAGCTTCTCGTTGATCGGCGCGCTGATCTCGTGGTTCCCGATGCTGATCATTCTCGGCATCTGGATCTTCGTGATGCGCCAGATGCAGGGCGGGGCCGGCGGCAAGGCAATGGGCTTCGGCAAGTCCAAGGCGAAGCTGCTGACCGAGGCGCATGGCCGCGTCACCTTCGAGGACGTCGCCGGCATCGACGAGGCCAAGGAGGACCTGCAGGAGATCGTCGAGTTCCTGCGCGATCCGCAGAAGTTCCAGCGCCTGGGCGGCCGCATTCCGCGCGGCGTGCTCTTGGTCGGCCCTCCGGGTACCGGCAAGACGCTGACCGCGCGAGCCGTCGCCGGCGAGGCGAACGTGCCCTTCTTCACCATCTCCGGTTCCGATTTCGTCGAGATGTTCGTCGGCGTCGGTGCCAGCCGCGTGCGCGACATGTTCGAGCAGGCGAAGAAGAACGCGCCCTGCATCATCTTCATCGACGAGATCGACGCGGTCGGCCGTCATCGTGGCGCCGGCCTTGGCGGTGGCAATGACGAGCGCGAGCAGACGCTGAACCAGCTCCTGGTGGAGATGGACGGCTTCGAGCCGAACGAGGGCGTCATCATCATCGCCGCGACCAACCGTCCGGACGTGCTTGATCCGGCCCTGCTGCGCCCGGGCCGTTTCGACCGCCAGATTGTCGTGCCGAACCCGGACGTCACGGGCCGCGAGAAGATCCTCAAGGTGCATATGCGCAAGGTGCCGCTGGCACCGGACGTAAATGTGCGCACGCTGGCGCGCGGCACGCCCGGTTTCTCGGGCGCCGACCTGATGAACCTCGTCAACGAGGCGGCGCTGCTGGCCGCCCGGCGCGGCAAGCGTCTCGTCACCATGGCCGAATTCGAGGACGCCAAGGACAAGGTCATGATGGGCGCGGAGCGTCGCACCCTGGTGATGACCGAGGAAGAGAAGAAGCTCACCGCCTATCACGAGGCCGGCCATGCGCTGGTCGCGTTGCACATGCCGGCTTCCGACCCGATCCACAAGGCGACCATCATTCCGCGTGGACGGGCGCTCGGCATGGTCATGCGCCTGCCGGAAAAGGACCAGGTGTCGCTCACCCGGGCCAAGTGCAAGGCGGATCTCGCCGTTGCCATGGGCGGGCGCGTCGCCGAGGAGATGATCTTCGGCTACGAGAAGGTGACATCGGGCGCGTCGGGCGACATCCAGATGGCTACCAAGCTGGCGCGGGCGATGGCGACCCAGTTCGGCATGTCCGACAAGCTCGGCCCGCTGCTCTATGGAGAGAACCAGGAAGAGGTGTTCCTCGGCCATTCGGTCGCCAAGAACCAGCATGTGTCGGAGGATACGCAGCGCATCGTCGATACCGAGATCAAGGCCTTCGTCAACACCGGCTATGAAACGGCCAAGCGGGTGCTCACCGAGCACGAGCAGCAGCTCCATGTCATCGCCAACGGCCTGCTTGAATACGAGACGCTGTCCGGCGACGAGATCAAGGACCTGCTCGATGGCAAGCCGCCGGTGCGCGACACCGATGACGACCAGCCGACGGCGCGGGCCTCGGCCGTGCCCAAGACCGGCGCCAAGCGCCGCGACGAGGGCGATGCCCCGACCGGCGGCATGGAGCCCCAGCCGCAAGGCTGACAAGCCCGCAGCGAGCGATGATCGCGACAACGCCCGGCAGGCTTTCTGCCGGGCGTTTGCGTTGTGCGGACTGTTACGAACGAAAACAAATTTTGAACCTCTTCATGCGAGCATGGTGATACATGGAGGGTCCGCGTGATGCCGGCAGACGTGGCGCGCGTGGAGACAGGAGCCGGCGGTTCGTCCGGCATCGCGCGCGAGCGCGAAGGGCGGACCGGAATGCCAGCAAGCGCTTGTGAGCGCTGAGGCATCCGGAGCCACGGGAAACGACAGGGTCGACATGACACGCAAGTATTTCGGAACCGACGGCATTCGCGGCACGGCCAATCGCGCACCGATGACGCCGGAAATCGCGCTCAAGGTGGGCATGGCTGCGGGGCTTTGTTTCCGCAACGGTTCGCACCGCCACCGGGTGGTGATCGGCAAGGACACACGGCTCTCCGGTTACATGATCGAGAACGCGCTGGTTGCCGGCTTCACCGCCGTTGGTCTCGATGTGCTGCTGCTCGGTCCGATGCCCACCCCTGCGGTCGCGATGCTGACGCGCTCGGTGCGTGCCGATCTCGGCGTGATGATCTCCGCCTCGCACAATCCCTATCACGACAACGGCATCAAGTTCTTTGGCCCGGACGGCTACAAGCTGTCGGACGGGGTGGAGAAGGAAATCGAGGCGCTGATCGACCAGGACCTGTCGCGACAGCTCGCCGCGCCGTCCGACCTCGGCCGCGCCAAGCGCATCGACGGCATGCGCGACCGCTACGTGGAATTCGCCAAGCGCACGTTGCCGCGCGAGATGAGCCTGGCGGGTCTGAGGATCGTCGTCGATTGCGCCAATGGCGCCGCCTACAAGGTGGCGCCCGAAGTGTTGTGGGAACTGGGCGCGGAAGTGATCGCCATCGGCGTGGATCCGGACGGCTACAATATCAACCTCAAATGCGGCTCCACCGATACGGAAGCCCTGTGCCAGAAGGTGCATGAGGTGCGCGCCGATATCGGCATCGCGCTCGACGGCGATGCCGACCGGGTGATCATCGTCGACGAGAACGGAAGGGTCGTCGACGGCGACCAGCTGATGGCGGTTGTGGCCCAGTCGTGGCTGGAGGATGGTCGCCTGGCCGCCTCCGGCATCGTCGCGACGGTGATGTCCAATCTCGGCCTGGAACGCTACCTGGGCGGCCTCGGCCTGACGCTGGCCCGCACCAAGGTCGGCGATCGCTACGTGGTCGAGCACATGCGCCAGCACGGCTACAATGTCGGCGGCGAGCAGTCCGGCCATATCGTCCTGTCCGATTTCGCGACGACCGGCGACGGCCTCGTTGCCGCGCTGCAGGTTCTGGCCTGCGTGTCGAAACTCGGCCGGCCGGTCTCCGAAGTCTGCCGACGCTTCGATCCCGTTCCCCAGATCCTCAAGAACGTGCGCTATGCCGGCGCCACCCCGCTGGACAATCCGTCCGTGCAGGCGGCCATAGAAGAAGGTCGCAAGACGCTCGGCAATTCCGGGCGCCTGCTCATACGTGCCTCCGGCACCGAACCGTTGATCCGCGTGATGGGCGAGGCCGACAACCAGGATGTGCTGGCCGGTGTCGTCGACCGGATCGCCGATGCGGTTGCCCACGCGGCCGCCTGAGCAGGCGATCCGGGCGGGAAGCGCGCGGGCACACGGACCCTCCCGGAGAGGTTCGGCGTGCCCGACCTCACCCTCATGGTTAACGATTTCCAAAGAACGGTGGACAGTTGTTGCCAACTGCCAAAGCAAGGAGGGTGATTTACTCTTTGTTAAGGTAAAAAATCACGGTTAAATATTACGGTTAAGCCCGTCTTAAGCATTTTCAGCAAATCTACTCTCGTGTTTCACGTGCGCGGCCGGCAGGAAAAGAGTGTTCGGACGCATTCAACGAGGACCGAGACATGAGCAGCCATATCAAGAAACTTTGCCTGGCTGGCGTCGCGATGATCGTCTCGTCAGCCGTCCATGCAGCAGACATGCCGATCCCCGTGATCGAGCACGTTCCGCAGGTGCCGGTTGTTACGGGCGGCTGGTATTTGCGCGGCGACATCGGCTACAAGGTGTACCAGTCACCGAGCGTCGCCTACGGCCCGACGGCCTTTTCCAACGAGAAGCTGAACAACACCGGCATGGTCGGTGTCGGCGTCGGCTACAAGTTCAGCGACTACCTGCGCGGCGACCTGACGCTGGACTATGAATTCCCGGCACGTGTCAAGGGCTACGCGCCCTGTCCCGCCCCTTGCGGCGGACCCGGCCTTGGCGGGTTTTCCACGGAGACGGCCGATATCGACGTGCTGACCCTTCTGGTCAACGGCTATATCGACATCGGCACCTGGGGCGGTTTCACGCCCTATGTCGGCGCCGGCGTCGGCACGTCCTACGTGACGACCAGCAACATCAAGTTCGCCAACCCGAACGGTGTCTCCGGCACCTATCCGGGCGACAGCACCTGGAACTTCTCCTGGGCGCTGATGGCCGGCGGTTCCTACGCGGTCACCCCGAACTGGTCGATCGATGCGGGCTACCGCTACCTGAACATTGGCAATGCCTACTCCAAGAGCTTCTCGACGGGCGGCGGCAACCCGTCCTACAAGATCCGCTACGAGGATCTTGCCGCTCACGAGTTCCGCGTCGGCATGCGCTACACGTTCAATTCCGGCCCTTCCTTCATCGAAGAGCCGATCATCACGCGTTACTGATCCCGGCCTGCGGCCGCCGGCCCGCCGGCGGCGCGGCACGGCGGGACCCGTTTCGCGACACGTTCCCGCCAGGAACGCCATATCCAGGGGGACCGGGTGCAAACCCGGTTCCCCGTTTTTGTTTCGCCTTTGCAATCAAAGGGAAAAGACAGGCGCGGTGTTATGCGCGGCCCGGCATGCGTCTCCCGGACCGGCCATTCCGTGCGCCCGAACCGGACCTGCCTGCCGCTGCCTCCGTCTTTTTCACCGCTTGCAGGCCCGTGTCACTTCGGCTATCTCCGTCCGTGGGACACCCCTCCCCAACGAGGGGCACCTATCTGGAAGGATAGTTCATGACACTGCATATCGAACCGGCCGTGCGGCCGGAGAATCCCCGTTTTTCCTCAGGTCCCTGCGCCAAACGCCCCGGCTGGTCTGCCGAAGCGCTGTCCGACGCGCCGCTCGGCCGCTCGCACCGGGCCAAACCCGGCAAGGCGAAGCTTGCCGAGGCCATCGACCTTACCCGCCAGATCCTGCAGGTTCCCGACGACTATCGCATCGGCATTGTTCCGGCGTCCGACACGGGCGCCATGGAAATGGCCATGTGGTCGCTTCTGGGAGCCCGCGGCGTCGACGTCCTGGCGTGGGAGAGCTTCGGTTCGGGCTGGGTTACGGATGTCGTCAAGCAGCTCCGCCTCAAGGACGTGCGTGTCCTGGAGGCCGGTTACGGCGAGATCGTCGATCTTTCGACACCGGATTTTTCCCGTGACGTGATCTTCACCTGGAACGGCACCACCTCGGGTGTACGGGTGCCGGATGCGGAGTGGATTGCGGCGGACCGCGAGGGCTTGACCATCTGCGACGCCACCTCGGCCGCCTTCGCCCAGCCGCTCGATTTCGACAAGCTCGATGTCGTTACCTTCTCCTGGCAGAAAGTGCTGGGCGGCGAGGCGGCACATGGCATGCTCATTCTCAGCCCGCGTGCCGCCGAACGGCTGGAGAGCCATACGCCGGCCTGGCCGATGCCGAAAGTCTTCCGCCTGACCAAGGGCGGCAAGCTGATCGAGGGCATCTTCAAGGGCGAGACCATCAACACCCCGTCCATGCTCTGCGTCGAGGACTATATCGATGCGCTGAAATGGGCACGGGATCTTGGCGGACTCCCGGCACTGATCGCCCGGGCGGACGCCAATGCGGGTGCGGTCGCCGATTGGGTGGCACGCACCGGCTGGGTGGATTTCCTGGCAAGCGACCCGGCAACGCGGTCCAACACCTCCGTCTGCCTGCGGATCGTCGATCCGAGGGTTGCCGGTCTTGAGGCCGACGCGCAGGCTGCCTTTGCCAAGGCAATGGCCGGTGCGCTCGACAAGGCCGGCGTCGCCCACGACATCGGCGCCTATCGCGACGCGCCGAGCGGTTTCCGCATCTGGTGCGGGGCGACCGTCGAGACCTCCGACGTCACGGCATTGCTGCCGTGGCTCGACTGGGCGTTCGAGCGTGAACTGCAGGCGCTCGGCAAGGCTGCCTGAGCGGGCTCGACGCTTTCATTTCCGACAATGCATGGCAACAGATCCGGTCGCAATCCGGCATGTCCCTTTCGGGACATGTCCGGGCGGCGATCAGTCAGGGAGACAAGCCAATGGCCCCGAGGGTCCTGATTTCCGACAAGCTTTCGGCTGCGGCCGTCGAGATTTTCAAGTCGCGCGGCGTCGAGGTCGACTACCTGCCTGACCTGGGCAAGGACAAGGACAAGCTTCTCGCCGCGATCGGCCAGTATGACGGCCTGGCAATCCGCTCGGCGACCAAGGTCACCGACAAGCTGCTCGCCGCAGCCGACCGGCTGAAAGTCGTCGGCCGCGCCGGCATCGGCGTCGACAATGTCGACATCGCGGCGGCTTCGGCCAAGGGCGTGATCGTCATGAACACGCCGTTCGGCAACTCGATCACCACGGCCGAGCACGCCATCGCGATGATGTTCGCGGTTGCCCGCCAGGTGCCGCGCGCCGATGCCTCGACCCAGGCCGGCAAGTGGGAAAAGTCGAAGTTCATGGGCGCGGAGATCACCTCCAAGACGCTCGGCCTGATCGGTTGCGGCAATATCGGCTCGATCGTCGCCGACCGCGCCATCGGGTTGAAGATGCGCGTTGTCGCCTACGATCCGTTCCTGTCCGACGAGCGGGCCATCGACCTGGGGGTCGAGAAGGTCGACCTCGACACGCTGTTTGCGCGCGCCGACATCATCTCGCTGCACACGCCCTTGACCGACAAGACGCGCAACATCGTCGACGAGGCGGCGATCGCGAAGATGCGCGACGGGGTCATCCTGATCAATTGCGCGCGCGGCGGGCTGGTCGACGAAGAGGCCCTGCGGGCGGCACTGGAAAGCGGCAAGGTCGGCGGCGCGGGCGTCGACGTCTTTGTCGACGAACCGGCGACCGAGAACGTCCTGTTCGGCGCGCCGAACCTTGTGTGCACTCCGCATCTGGGCGCCTCGACCAGCGAGGCGCAGGAAAATGTCGCCCTGCAGGTCGCCGAGCAGATGTCCGACTACCTGGTCAAGGGTGCGGTTTCGAACGCGCTCAACATGCCCTCGATCACGGCCGAGGAAGCGCCGCGCCTGACGCCCTTTGTCAAGCTTGCCGAACTGCTCGGTTCCTTCGCCGGTCAGTTGACGGAAACGGGTCTGTCCGGCATCCGGCTGGAATACGAGGGCGAGGTCGCGGAGATGAACGTCAAGGCGCTGACGGCGGCAGCGCTCACGGGCATTCTCCAGCCGCTCCTGCAGACCGTGAACATGGTCTCCGCGCCGATCATGGCGCGCGAGCGCGGCATTCCGGTGGAGGAGGTGCGCCGTGGCCAGGCAGGTGCCTATGAGAGCTATATCCGGCTGACGGTGAAGACCGAGCGCCAGGAACGCTCCGTTGCCGGCACGGTCTTCGCCGACGGCAAGCCGCGCGTCATCCAGGTGAAGGGCATCAACATGGAGGCCGAACTCGGCCCCCACATGCTTTATGTCACCAACGAGGACAAGCCCGGCTTCATCGGCCATCTGGGCACGTTGCTCGGCGAGGCGGGCGTCAACATCGCGACATTCAATCTTGGCCGCACCGCACCGGGCGAGGACGCGATCTGCCTCGTCGAGGTTGACGGTGAAGTGCCGGCAGCCGTGCTTGAGCGCATCACCGGCCTGCCGCATGTGAAGCAGGCAAAGCCGCTGCGTTTCTGACAGCAGGCGGTTGGCCGCTGCAATATGAAAAGGGCCGGAGCGCTGCCGCTCCGGCCCTTTTTCGTTCACATCCCCGGGTGCTCCGGAATGCAGTGCGCACCCGGGCGCAGCCCGCTCTTCCGGTTCAGCCGGCCCGCCAGGCGGTTGTCGCCTGTTCGACGGCTCGGGCGCCAGGCGTGCCCTTTTCCAGCGTCAGGATGGCGCGCTTGCCGTTCTCGTAGAGCATCGGAATGTCGATCCAGCCGCGGTCGCGCAGCAGCGTCAGGTTGCGCTCCTGCTCGTCGGGAATGTTCGACAGCGCGACCCAGAAATAGCCATCGGCGACCTTGACCGAAGCGCCGATCAGCGCGTCGCCGCGGGCTTCCTCCGTGGTCTTCATGACGAGGCCGGGTACCTCCGCGACGCTGCTGCCGCTGAAGTTCGGCGGCAGGTCGAACTGCACCTCGAGGAGGTGGCTGGCCGGCAACGTGTCGTCTCGGTTGGGCCTCAGCGTGAGGTTGGCGGCGATGTTGCGTTCGGGAACCTCGATGCGCATCTTCAGCACCGTCTCGGTGCGCCCGTCGACGGATTCCTGTGAAACGCTCCACACGGCGCGGCCGGTGGATGCCTGACCGGCGCTACCTGCCTGGGCGCCCTCTTCGTAGAGGATGGCGCGCTGCGCCACCGGCGCGTCGGATCCGGCGGCACTGTCCGTACCGGGCGCGCCGGCCTGCGGGGTCGCCGAGGCGACCTGGTCCTGCTGGCTGGGCTCCGGATCGGCCGGCGTCTCGTCCGTGGCAGTCTCGGTTTGCGTTTCCTCGGGCTCTTCCGTTCCTTCCGCTCCGCCGGCTGGCGGTGTGGCGGGCGCGGACGGCGCCGGCTCGACGCTGCGTACCGGTGGTGGCGTGCCTTCCGGCGCGCGCGGCGCGGCGGTGTCGGTCTGCGGTTCGGCCGGCGTGATCCGCGTCGTGGTGACGCTGCGCGCGTCCGGAGCGGCTCCGGTCTCGCCGCCGTCGAGCAGCCGGGCGCTGTTCTTGCGCGAGGCCGATGTTTCTTCCTGTGTCGGCGTGCTTGTCGGCGCGGGGTCCGCAGGCCTGGCGACCTGCGGTTCCTCGCCGCCTTCGAAGAGGCCCATCAGGGTGTCGCGCTGGGAATAGCCGACGGCACCGACGCCGATGACCAGCATCAGGAGCGCCACGCCGCCGAGGATCGCCGGCAGGCGGGAGGTCCGCATCGATCCGTCGATGGGCGGCAGGGGGCGGCCGTGATCGCGGCCGCCATGGGCGCTGAGCGTATCGTCCGGCGCGTCGTCCCGGCCAAGCGTCGGTTCGCGCTTCTGGGGCGGGCCGGAGCTCTCGCCGTCCAGCGCGCCCCTGGCGCTGCGCGTTGCCTGATCGGCGGCCTCGCCGAGCTTGCGGGCGTCGTCGATGGCGGTTTTCAGAAGGTCACGGTTTTCCGGTGCCGCGGGGGCCTGCTTGGCCTCTGGAGCTGGCGCGTTTCTGGTCGGGGTCGGAGACGGAGACGAGGCGGAGGTCGGTGCCTGTACTTCCCGCATTGCGGGCTTCGGCTCGCCCCTGGCCCCGGCAGCGACGGTCGGTGCAGTCCGCTCCCCTGCCTCGGTCTGTCGGGGCTGGGGACGGGGAGGGGCGACCGGCTGCTGGCTGGCCGAAAAGCCCAGCGTCTCGCGCGCCGCCTCGGCCTCGACCTTGCGGATCGATTCCTCCAGGCGAAGCTGTTCGCTGGTGATCTCCGACGGCGAAAGCGGCGGATCATAGGCTTTCAACTGCGCGACAATGGCTTTTCGGGCGCGCTGGTATATTTCGCGCCGCGCCGCTCCCGTGTTTTCCGGGAGCGCAGCAACGGTTTTCTTCAAAACCGGATAGTAATCTGCCATGTCATCAACTCATGATCGCCGCACACAGGGTCGCGCATGGACGCGAACCCCGTTCTAACGCTTAATCCTGAAAAGGATTCTGGACAAGGATTGTGTCATCCCGCTCCGGAGAGGTCGAGAGCAGCGTGACCGGCGCACCGATCAACTCCTCGACATGGCGTACGTATTTTACCGCCTGCGCGGGAAGGTCAGCCCATGTTCTCGCACCTTCCGTCGATTCCTTCCACCCGGGAAGCGTTTCGTAGATCGGTTTGACCCGCGCCTGGGCCCCTTGCGAGGCCGGCAGGTGGTCGATCCGCTCGCCGTCGAGCTCATAGGCCACGCAGATCTTGATCTCATCAAGGCCGTCAAGCACGTCCAGCTTGGTCAGCGCAATGCCATGGATGCCATTGATGCAGCAGGACTGGCGCACGAGCACCGCGTCGAACCAGCCGCAGCGGCGCTTGCGTCCCGTCACCGTACCGAATTCGTGGCCGCGCGTACCCAGGAAATTGCCGACCTCGTTGTCCTGCTCGGTCGGGAAGGGGCCTTCGCCGACCCGGGTCGTGTAGGCCTTGGTGATACCGAGCACATAGCCGATCGAACCCGGACCGAGGCCGCTGCCGGCAGCCGCCTGGCCGGAGACGGTGTTGGACGAGGTAACGAACGGATAGGTGCCGTGATCGATATCGAGCAGGGTGCCCTGGGCGCCCTCGAAGAGGATGCGCTTGCCCTCGCGCCGGCACGTGTCGAGCAGCGACCAGACCGTCTGCATGTAGGGCAGCACCTGGCCGGAAACGCTTTCCAGCTCGGAAAAGATCGCACCGGGTTCGATTTCCGGCTCGCCGAGACCGCGCCGGAGGGCGTTGTGATGGGTCAGCAGTCGTTCGATCTTCGCCGGCAGGGTCTTGAGATTGGCAAGATCCATCACGCGGATCGCGCGCCGGCCGACCTTGTCCTCATAGGCAGGCCCGATGCCGCGCTTGGTGGTGCCGATCTTGGTGCCGGCGGCCGCGGCCGTCTCGCGCAATGCGTCGAGTTCGCGATGCAGCGACAGGATGAGTGTCGCGTTTCCGGCGATGGCAAGCGTCTCCGGCGATACGCTCACGCCCTGCTCGGCAAGACGGGCGATTTCGGCGACCAGCGCATGCGGGTCGATCACCACGCCATTGCCGATCACCGAGAGCTTGCCGCGCACCACGCCGGAGGGCAGCAGTGACAGCTTGTAGCTGACCCCGTCGATCACCAGCGTGTGACCGGCATTGTGCCCGCCCTGGAAGCGCACGACGACGTCTGCCTGTTCCGACAGCCAGTCGACGATCTTGCCTTTTCCCTCGTCACCCCACTGTGATCCGACGACGACGACATTGGCCATGCCTGTAAGTTCCCTTGCATCCGGCGGTGCCGGCAAAACCCCGTGCCGGCCTTGCGCCGCGCACACGAAAAACCCCGGTCTCGCTAACCGGGGCAAAGCGAGCGGACTATAGCGGTCCGAAGCGGGGTTGACGAGCCCTCAGCCGGTCTTTCCACCAGCGCCCGGACCGTTTGCCGCTTGCAGGGCCTCACGGTTGGCCGTCGGTCGGGCCACGCTTGCCGGTCAGTCCGGCGAAGGCCTGTCCTTGTCCGGCCGCGCGGCTTTTTGTCCTCCGGCCATGCGGTGGATCGCCGGCGAGTTGCGCAACAGCCAGACGAAGCGCTTGCGGTGCTCGGCGGGCACGGCGCCCCGGGCCAAAAGCCGCGCGCCGACAAAGGCGACGAAGGCGAGATGCAGTCCGCCGGTGTAGAGGAAGAAGGCGGAGGGGCCGAACCTGTCCATGACAGCCGAGGCGAGGAGCGGCCCGATGACGGCGCCGATCGCGAAGAACATGGTCAGGCCGGCGGCAAGCTCGACAAACTGGCCGGGGCCGGCATGGTCGTTGGCATGGGCGGCGGAGAGCGAATAGAGCGGCAGGGCGAAACCGCCGAACAGGAAGGCGCCCAGGAAGATCGCGGCCTGGAAACTGACGCCGGACAGGAACAGGCAGGAGAGGCCGGCGCCCGCGGTTGCCAGGATGAGCACGTAGCGCCGGTCCGTGCGGTCCGAGGCCCAGCCGAGCGGATACTGGAAGATGGCACCGGCGATGACCCACAGGCTGATCAGCAGCGCCAGCCCGTCGGCATCGAGGCCGACCCCTTCCGCGTAGACCGGACCGACCGTCCGGAAGGCGCCGTTGGTCAGGCCGATGGTCAGGCAGCCGACGGCGGCGACCGGCGAGATCGCCCAAATGGCGAGGTAGTTGACGCCCCTGGAATCGGAAACGGGAGGATTGCCTTCCCGGGCAAGCGAAACGGGGATCAGGGCGGCGCAGAACACGATGCCGATGACGACGAGAATCGCCGCTCCGCCGGCGCCGAAAGCCGGCAGCAGGAACTGTCCGCCGGTCACCGCGCCGAGATCGACGATCCGGTAGATGCTGAGGATGCGGCCGCGCTCGGCATTGGAGGCAAGCGCGTTGAGCCAGCTTTCCAGCACCATGGCCGTGCCGCAGAATGCGATGCCGCTTGTGAAGCGCAACCCGGCCCAGCCAAGGCCCGGCGGGGTGAGAAAGAGGCCCAGCACCGCGATCGCACTCAGGGCGGCGAGCGCGGAGAAGACACGGATATGCCCGACCCTGCGGATCAGCAGGGGCGTCACCAACACGCCCAGGATGAAGCCGGCATAATAGGCGGAGCCGAAGACGCCGATCATCGTGTCGGAGAGGCCGGCGAGGCGACCGCGCACCGCAATCACCGTCATCGCAAGGCCGTTGGCGCCAAGCAGGAGCGCTGCGGCGACAAGCAGAGGTACGAGGCGGAAGAGCAGTGGCCGGGAGGTCAGCGGGGCAGGATTGTCGGGCATCTGGACCAAGGGTCGGAAAGCGCGCGGCGGGACCTTGATCCTGACCGCTCGCGGGGGTGCTCACAAGCATTGTTTTCCCCTCACCAACAGAACCTGGCTTTGCGTGCGGGGGGGGAGGCGTCGCGAAACGGGTGGTGACCCTGAAGGGCCGGTGCTACCGAAGGCGGGCGGGCTGTCATGCCGCCCTCTTGCTTGCCTGCCCCGGAAGGCCGGATGTGCCACACCGGATTTTGCCTGAACAAGCTGGAAGACCTGAATGACCTGGAAGAACTGGCTGCTGCTTGCCCTCCTGTCACTGATCTGGGGGGCGACCTTTCCCTTTGCCAAGGTCGCCGTCGCCGAAATACCGCCGATGACGCTGGCCTTCCTGCGGGTCGCGATCGCGGCCGGCGTGCTGCAGGCCGTGCTGCGGGTGACCGGCCAGGCGTTTCCCCTGTCGCGAGGGATGCTCGGGGCATTCCTGCTGATGGGGCTCCTGAACAACGCCATTCCGTTTTCGCTGATCTTCTGGGGCCAGACCGCGATCCCGGCGAGCCTTGCCTCGATCCTCAACGCGACGACGCCGATCTTCACGGTGCTGGTGGCCTCGCTGCTGTTCTCGCAGGAAGTGCTGCGGGCGCACCGGGTCGCCGGGATCGTCATCGGGTTCGCGGGCGTCGCGCTGTTGATGGCGCCGGCGCTGGATTTCGGACCGCTCGCCGCTTTTTCCGGTGCGCCGCTCTGGGCGCAGGCGCTGTGCCTTGGGGCGGCTCTTTCCTATGCCTTTGCCGCCGCCTTCGCGCGGGTCTTCAAGGGCGTGCCGGTGATGATCTCGGCAGCCGGCCAGCTCACCGGCTCGAGCCTGCTGCTGCTGCCGCTGGCGATCTGGCAAGCCTTCGCGTGGCAGGGAGAGGGCTGGTCGCCGGCGGCGACGGGCCCGGCCGCGTGGATCTCGGTGGCGGCACTTGGCACCGTCTGCACAGCCTTTGCCTATCTCATCTATTTCCGGCTGCTGAGCGAGGCCGGCGCGACCAATGCTTCCCTGGTCACCCTGCTCATCCCGCTCAGTGCGAGCCTGATCGCCGCGCTTTTCCTGGACGAGGTGCTGACGTTGCCGCAACTGGGCGGCATGGCGCTGCTGCTGCTGGGGCTGGCCGTGCTGGACGGGCGCGTTCTCGCCCTGCCGGGGCGTCTCCTGAAAGCCGTACGCGCGTCCTGACCGGACGCCGGCAGGGTCGCTTTCCCCGCCGACAGGATCAGGCAGGGGCCGTTGCCGGCAACGCCTCGATGCGCTCCTGAAAGCGGTCATAGAAGTCGGCAAGACGGGACGGCGCCTTGGCGCGGCAGTCCTTGAGGCCGGCAAGGGCACCGGCCCGGTCCCCGCCATCGATGGCCGCGACCATTTGCGCATGGGCCCGGGCAAGGGTCTGGAAGGCGGTGCCTGCGGCATAGTCCGGCTCGCCAACGAGCGCGAAAAGCTTGATCGGCACGCTCTTGCCCTTTAGCGGGATCGCGCCGGCCTCGAGGAAGGCAAAGTCGGGCGCCGCGCGTGCCGTGTCTTCGGAGACGACGCAATCGGCGCCGACCGCCTTGCAGCTCGATTCGATCCGGGCCGCGACATTCACCGCATCGCCGATCACCGAATAGTTGAAGCGGCGGTTGGACCCCATGTTGCCGACACAGGCCTCGCCCGTGTTGAGACCGACGCCGATGCGCACCGACTGGATCGGCAGATCGCGGGCGCGAAAGCCGAAGGCGTCCTCGGCGTTCAGGCGCTCGGTGATGCGGACCATCTCCAGCGCCGCCCGGCAAGCCTGTGCGGCGTGGGCCTCGACATCCATGGGGGCATTCCAGAAGGCCATGATGCTGTCGCCGATATACTTGCGATGGTGCCGTCGCGGTTCTGGATCTCGTCGGACAGCGGTGACAGGAGCGCGTTGAGGAAGGCGACGAGGTCGGTCGGGGTGAGCTGCTCGGAGATCGGCGTGAAGCCGCGCACGTCCATGAACAGGATGGTCATGTCGCGCATTTCGCCGCCGAGCTTGAGCGAATCCGGCGCCGTCTCCAGCCGCTTGACCATCTCGGGCGCCAGATACTGGCCGAAGGCGGCGCGCACGAAGCGCTTTTCCCGTTCGGTCAGGAAGTAGAGCAGGGCGGTCGCCGCCGCATAGACGACGAAGAGATTGACAGCGGTCGGATAGACGGGATCGAGGAGCAATCCCTCCGTGCGGAAGAGATGGATGGCGCCGGCGTAGAGGCCGAAGGCGATGACGCCGCCGATGGCTGCCGCCCAGATGGAACCGAGGCTGAGAACGAGGGCGATGACGATCAGGCCGAGCACGAAGGTAACGATGACCTCTGTGCCGTCGGCCCAGTCCGGCCGGCTCAGGAAGGTGCCGGCGAGGATCTGTTCCGCTGCCTGGGCATGGACGGAAACGCCGGGCACCAGATCACCCAGCGGCGTTGCCCGAATATCGTAGAGGCCAACCGAGGAGGTGCCGACGAAAACAACGTGCCCCTCGATCAGCGCGACGGTTTCAGCCCGCCTGGCAGGGTCGAGCACATCAGCGACGGAGACGTAGCGGTCGGCCCGATCCTCGTTGAAATAGACCCAGAATTCCCCTTGCGCGGTGGTCGGGAAGGGAATGGCACCGACCTTGATGTCGGTCACTCCCGCTGTGCCGACATCGATCTCCCCGCTGGCATCCGAGGAGCGTACAATAAAGCCGCTGGCCCCTTGCGCAACGCGCAGGGCCTCCATGACGAGGCTTGGGAAAAGCGTCTTGCCGTCGGTGAAGACCATCGGGATGCGGCGCACGATGCCGGCCGTGTCGCGGCTCGACAGGCTGACGCCGCCCGAGCCGGCGGCAGGCGCCTCCAGGACGGTCAGGCTGTTCAGCGTCGAGGCGAAGGCCGGCACGCTGGCGACAGGGTCGCTTCCGGCGTAGGAAACACCGGCTTTCACCGGTGGTTTTCCGCCGCTGGCGTCGGGAAGCACGGCGTAGCCAAGGACCACCGGCGCCTCGGCGATGGCGGCCGCGAACACCTTGTCCGTGTCGGGCAGCTTTCCGGCGAGACTGGCAGCGGTGATATCGCCGCCGAGATCAAGGTCGGGCACGTAGCGATGCGGCGACAGGCGGTCGGGCTCGGCGAAGATCACGTCATAGGCGATCGCAGCCGCTCCCATGTCCGCAAGAGCCTCGGTGAGCTTGGCCAGCATGTCGCGTCGCCAGGGCCATTGACCGTGGACGGCGAGCGAACGCTCGTCGATATCGACGATGCGGACCGGAAACTCTCCCTGCTCCCTTGGCCAGAAGCGCTGGTAGCCGTCGAAACCGAGGAGACGGATGGAGGAGACGAAGCCGGGATCGAAGGCCCGCAGAGCGGTTACCAAGAGGAGAAAGAAGCACGCGACACTTGCCACCAACAGATGCTTGCGTCGGGTGATGCGCATGGTTCCCCTCGCCCCTTGTTCCTGACCGCGGCCGGGCAGCGCTTTGTCGCACCGACCGTCCGGGCAAGGTTAGAGCACGGGTGGGAAAAAGGGAAAAGCATCCGGTTGCAGCTAACCGGCGGGTCGGTTGCGGGCAGGACGCCCGCCCGCCGGATCCCGGCGGTCCGGACGGCAGCGCGCCGGTGCTGCCTGGCTCAGCGCTGGTCGGCGAGCTGCGCCGCCGGCTGCTCCAGTTCACGAGCGCCGCGCTTCACCGCCTTTTGCACCTTCTCGAAGGCGCGTACCTCGATCTGGCGGACGCGCTCCCGGCTGACGCCGAACTCGCTCGACAGGTCCTCCAGCGTGATCGGGTCCTCCGACAGGCGCCGGGCCTCGAAAATTCGCCGCTCGCGTTCGTTGAGCACGTCCATCGCGTCGCCAAGCAGCTTGCGCCGCTGGTCGAGTTCCTCCTGGCGGGCAAAGACCGCTTCCTGGCTGTCGCTCTCGTCGACGAGCCAGTCCTGCCACTCACCACCGCTGTCGGCTTCCGCGCGGATCGGCGCGTTGAGCGAGGCATCGCCGGCAAGGCGCCGGTTCATCGACACGACCTCTTCCTCGGAGACGCCGAGCTTGGTGGCGATCTGGGTGACGTGCTCGGGCCGCAGGTCGCCCTCGTCAAGTGCCTGGATCTTGCCCTTGAGACGGCGGAGATTGAAGAACAGCCGCTTCTGGTTGGCGGTCGTTCCCATCTTCACCAGCGACCAGGAGCGCAGGATGTATTCCTGGATCGCCGCCTTGATCCACCACATGGCGTAGGTGGCGAGGCGGAAGCCCTTGTCCGGCTCGAAGCGTTTGACCGCCTGCATGAGGCCGACATTGCCCTCGGAGACAACCTCGGAAATCGGCAGGCCGTAGCCGCGATATCCCATGGCGATCTTGGCGACGAGGCGCAGATGCGAAGTCACCAGCCGTTCGGCCGCGCGCGGGTCGTCATGCTCCTTGTAGCGCTTGGCGAGCATGTATTCTTCCTGCGGCTCCAGCATCGGAAACCGCCGGATTTCGTCCAGGTAGCGGCTGAGGCCGCCTTCTCCGGAACTCAGCATCGGTATGTTCTGGGCCATGAAGCAGCCTTTCTCCCTAACGATCCCTCCGGACCGACGCGGCCGTCGCCGCCCCGGACCCTCGCCGGGCATCCATGTTCCGGCGCCCTGACGGCACGCCGAACCCCCAATATAGGTGTCATTTCGACAATATCAGGGCCTGATCCTCGAAATTATGTGGCAGGGATTGTCCGGATTGCGCCGATCAGGCCGGCCAGGTCCTCGGGCAGCGGACTTTCGAAGCGCAGCGTCTCGCCACTCACCGGATGGGCGAAGGCCAGCAGGCCGGCATGCAGGGCCTGGCGAGGGAAGGCGTCGACGACGGCGCGGATGTCTTCGGGCAGGCGCGCCGACTTGGTCTTGAAATGCGCCCCGTAGTCGGCATCGCCGATGAGCGGATGGCCGATATGGGACATGTGAACGCGGATCTGATGGGTGCGCCCGGTTTCCAGGCGGCAGGTCATCAGCGCTGCCAGCGGAGCCGCACCCATGGGGCCGAAGCGCTCTCGCACCTGCCAGTGGGTGATGGCGTTGCGCCCGCCGGACTTGGTCACGGCGATCTTCTGGCGGTTGGCGGCGGAGCGGGCGAGATCGGCGTCGACCGTGCCGCGCAGCTGCATCGGCGCGCCCCAGACAAGGGCGGTGTATTCCCGTTCCAGCGGTCCGGTGCGGCCATGATCGGCGAATTGCGCGGCAAGGCCCTGATGCGCGCGGTCGGTCTTGGCGACCACGAGCAAACCGCTGGTGTCCTTGTCGAGCCGGTGGACGATGCCCGGCCGCTTGACCCCGCCGACGCCGGACAGGCTGTCGCCGCAATGGTGAAGCAGGGCGTTGACCATTGTGCCGCTCCAGTTGCCGGGACCGGGATGGACGACAAGGCCGGCCGGCTTGTCGATAACGATCAACTCGTCATCCTCGAAGACGACGGCAAGCGGGATTGCCTCGGGTTCGGGCTCGGCAACGTCCGGTTCGGGCATGTCGAGCATCAAGGCCTCGCCCGAATTGACCCGGTATTTCGGCTCGACTATGGTCCGCCCGTCGACACGGACCCGGCCCTGGCGGATCAATGTCTGGAGGCGGTTCCGGCTGAGTTCTGCCAGATGGCGTGCAAGGCAGGCATCGAGCCTGATGCCCGCATCTTCCTCCGCAACGACAACGGTCTTCATTGCGACGGCATCCGCGTCGCTTGCATCTTCATTGGACATTGACATGACACATCCGGCTATGGACGACGAACGCGACCAGGAGGCTCCGCTAGACCCCGCGATGGAGCGGGTCCAGGTCAAGCTCAAGCGGCTGCTGGCGGTTTCGAGCCTCGTGATGGTGCTCGGTTTCCTGGCAGTGCTGGCGGCGATCGTCTACAAGCTGTCCGAAGGCGGCACGCGTCCGGATGCCAGCGATATAGCCGCTACCGTCGCGATCGGCAAGGACGGCCGGGTGGAGGGCATGGCGCAGGCCGACGACCGGCTGATCCTGCTGGTGCGTTCCGGGGTGCAGAGCAAGCTTCTCTATCTGGATGCCGCAACCGGCCGTGTGCTGGGCGAAACGGTTTTCGTCGCGCAGTAACACGTGGCGGTTTTCCGCCTCGCGCGGGGAGCGGCGAGCGCACGCACGGAAGATCTCCACAGGTGAGGGCTGAAATGGGGCTTGCATTCCCCGTTCGGGCGTTCTATTTACGCGGCTCTTCGTCGAAGACCAGCCGATGCCCCCATCGTCTAGCGGTCTAGGACGCCGCCCTCTCACGGCGGAAACAGGGGTTCGAGTCCCCTTGGGGGTGCCATTCCTTTCCGCAGCGCGCGGGAGGCGAGCCGGCCGGCATGACGGAAGACGCGGCACCGACATGGTGCGATGCGATGAACTTCCCCCTCCCTTCAGTTGCCTTTCCGTAGTTTTGCGCGCAGCGCTCGCGCCGAAGTTCCTGAAGCGGATGCGTATATCGGTTCGACACCGCGCGACGTGACGGGAGCGGCCCTGCCCGCCGGCATGGAGCGAATCAAAAACCCCGCCGGCGCGAGGTCACGCAGGCGGGGCTGGATCGTTGCAGAAGCAGGTGGCCGGTCTTCTCAGCCGGCGACCTGGAAACGGGGGCGGACAACGCCCTGGGCACCGGCGGCGGCGGTCTGGTAGAGACCGCGCAGGTCCTGCACCGGCCGGAAGGCATCGGTGAGGCCGACGACTGTCTCCGCCGCGCCGAGCACAAGATAGCCGTCGGAGGGCAACTGCTTCGCCATCCGCTGCAGCACATCGACCTTGGTCGGCTGGTCGAAGTAGATCAGCACGTTGCGGCAGTAGACGATGTCGAAGGACCCGAGCGAGGAGAAATTCTCCAGAAGGTTCAGCTTGCGCCACTGCACCATTGAACGCAGCTCGGGATTGACCTGCCAAAGATCGCCCTTTTGGGTGAAGTATTTGAGCAGCATCTGGATCGGCAGGCCGCGCTGCACCTCGAACTGGCTGTAGATGCCGTTCTTCGCCTTCTCCAGAACCTCGTTGGACAGGTCCGTGCCGATGATCTCGACGCGGAAGCCGGCAAGCTTTGCCGCGGCTTCCTTCAGGCAGATCGCCAGCGAATAGGGTTCCTGGCCGGTGGAGGCAGCAGCGCACCAGATGCGGATCGTGCGGCGGTCGGCACGCGCCTTCAGCATCGCCGGAAGCATCACTTCCTTGAAGTGCTGGAAGGGCGTTCCGTCACGGAAGAAGAAGCTCTCGTTGGTGGTCATCGCCTCGACCACGTCGGAGCAGATCTGGGTGGAGCCCGGCTTCTGCATCGCCTGGACGAGTTCGGAAAGCCCGGCATGGCCGTGCCGGCGAGCCACCGGCAGGAGCCGGCTCTCGACCAGGTACTGTTTCTCGTTGGTGAGCACCAATCCGGACTTCGCCTTCAGGTACTGCTTGAGATACTCGAACTGGGACGCAATCACCTGAGGCCTCCACTCAACAATCCGGCGATTTTCGGCCCAATCCGGGTGATTGGCAGAATATCGCAACACAATCCGGTCTGGGCCGCCGCTCCCGGCATCCCCCACACGACGCTCGTCGCCTCGTCCTGGGCGATGACGCTGCCGCCACCGGCCGAGATGGTGCGAATTCCGGCGGCGCCATCATGGCCCATGCCGGTCAGCACCACCGCCAGGACAGCGGAGCCGTAGACCTTGGCCACGCTGTCGAACAGGGGATCGACGGCAGGCTTGCAGAAATTCACCGGCGCGCTGTCGGTCAGGCGGGCGACCGGCTGGCCGCCATCCTTGACGATGGTCATGTGCAACCCGCCCGGCGCCACGTAGATGTGACCGGGCTTCAGCACCTCGCCATCCGCTGCTTCCTTGGCCGGCCGGAGCGCGGCCTTGGCGATGTGCTCGGCCAGGATCGCGGTGAAGGTCGGCGGCATGTGCTGGGTGACGACGACCGGCACCTCGCGAATGGCGGTGCCGATGTCGGTGAACACCTGCTGCAGCGCCTGCGGTCCGCCGGTCGAGGAGCCGATGGCGACGATGCGCGGGCGGACGCTCGAATAGGGGCGTGTCTTCAGGGCCGGCGCGGCAGCCTGGGCCGGTGCCGCGGCAAGGCGGCTGTAGCCGGCGGAGGCGGTCGCTGCGCGCGACACGGGGCCCTGCGAGATGGTCTGTCCGGCAGCCGTCTGGGCGCGCATCTGGCGACCGCCGAAGCCGCCGCTCGCACGCCTGCGCTGCCCGAGCGCCTTGACCTTCTCGATCAATTCGCGGCGGAAGTCGACGGAGGTGGTGACCTCGCTGGAGGATTCCGGCTTGGGCACATAGTCCTGCGCGCCCAGCGACAGGGCCCGCAGGCTGATCTCGGCATTGCGCCTCGTCAGCGTGGAGGCCATCACGACGATCAGGTCGCGCTTTTTCCAGAGCATCAGGGGAAGGGCGGTCAGCCCGTCCATCTCCGGCATCTCGATGTCGAGCACGACGACATCAGGATTGCTGCGCTCGATGTCCTCGACGGCGAGCCGGCCGTTCCGATGGGACGCGACCAGCTGGAGCGCCGGATCTGCTTCGACCCAGCGGCTCAGAAGCCCGCGAATGACGACGGAATCGTCCACCACCATGACGCGGACACAGTCTGCCCGTGCACCGTCCCGGGGGGCCGGCGCTGTAGAACTGGCGATCATCTTGACATGTCCCGTAAGGGGTTACAGCAGCCCGGCTTCCTGGAACTTCGCTTCCACGATGTCCTTGTCGAAAGGCTTCATGATGTACTCATTGGCGCCAGCCCGCATTGCGCGGGTGATGTGCGCCACATCGTTCTCGGTCGTGCAGAAGACGACGATCGGCTTGTTGCCGCCGTCTTCCTTGCGCAACGACAGCAGGAATTCCAGGCCGTCCATTTCCGGCATGTTCCAGTCGAGAAGGATCGCGTCGGGCATCCGCTCGCGGCAGGCCGTGAGGGCCTTGAGGCCGTCTTCCGCCTCGGAGATCTCGAAGGAGAGATCTTCCAGGATGCGTCGGGCCACCTTGCGGATCACGCTGGAATCGTCGACGACGAGACAGTGTTTCATTTCATTTGCTCCCGAGTGCCGTAGATCGGCATTTCGTTCCAACGCGCGCGCCTCAGGCGGCCGCCAGCGGCTCAGAAACCATCGCGCCGAACAGGCGGGCGACATCGAGGATGATCATCAGCTTGCCGTCGAGGCGATGGACACCGCCCGAGATCTCGGCCCAGCGCTTGTCGAGGTTGGACGGATTGGCCTCCATCGAGTCGCCCGACAGGCGGAGCACTTCGCCCACCTGGTCGATGACCAGGCCGTAGCTTTCGCCCTTGTGCTCGATCCCGACTGCCATGACCTGGGCATTTCCGTCCCGGTTGGGCAGGTGCAGGCGCTTGCGCATGTCGATGGCGGTGACGATGCGGCCGCGCAGGTTGAGCACGCCGGCGACTTCCGGCGCCGCGAGCGGCACGCGGGTGACGCTCTCGGGAACGAAGACGTCGTGCACCTGGCTGATCGGGAGGCCGAAAAGCTGGCCGCCGATGATGACCGTCACATACTGGATGGTATCGTCGATACCGGCCGCGAGGTTGTCATTGTGCTTCATGCCGCAATCCCCATTTCACCGGCGAAGAGATCCTTGAGCGAGGCGATCAGCCCCGGACGGTCGAATTTCGCCACATAATCGTCGAAACCTGCCTGGCGTCCGCGCTCGATCGAGGCCGGCGAGACGACCGCCGACAGGGCGAGGATCGGCATCTTGCGGAAGCGCGGATCGCGACGAAGCGCCTCGCAGAACTCGAAGCCGTTGATTTCCGGCATCTCGATGTCGCTGACGATGGCCTGGAAGCGGTCGCCGTTTTCCAGCAGCTCGAACGCCTGGTTGGCGCCGGTGCAGGCGGTCACGTCGTAGCCGGCGGCCTTGAGAACCGGCGTCAGCATGTTGCGGAAGAAGGCGCTGTCGTCGACCAGAAGGACCTTCTTGGTCAGCGCGGCGATGTCCATCTCCTTGCGCATGAACCAGTCCTCGAAGGCCTGCGGCAGGTAGTAGCCAAGATCGATGATCTCGGTTGCCTTGTCCTTGATGACGGCCGAGCCGAGGACGCCGGCGCGGTCGGATCCGACCTCGATGTTCATGCGATCCTCGACGATGTCGACGATCTCGTCGACCACGAGGCCCATCGAACGCCCGGCATCGGAGAAGACCAGCATCGGCTGGGTGCCTTCGCCGCGATGCGCCTGCGAGGGGTCGATATAGACCAGCGGCATCAGCGCGCCGCGATACTGCACCAGGTCGCGACCGTTGGAATGCTCGATCTTGGAGACATCGAATTCCTCCAGACGGGTGACCAGCGACAGCGGCACGGCCTTGGGCTCGGGCGAACCGGCGCGGAAGAGCAGCATGGATACGCTCGACTGGCCGTCGATGGCGGAGGTCATCGCTGCCTCGGCCTCCTTGCGCTCGCCTTCGGCGACGACGCTGGAGGCATGGCTTGCCATGGCCGAAGCGACACCGTTCGGGTCGATGATCATGATCACCGCGCCGTCACCCAGAATGGTGTTGCCGGAGAACATGGTCAGGTTGCGCAGCATCGTCGACATCGGCTTGACGACGATTTCCTCGGTGTGGAAGACGCCGTCGACGACAACGCCGAAGGTCTGGCTGCCAACCTGCATGACGACGATGAAACCGGTGTCGGCCTCGATCTCCGTCTCGCCGTCAGGTCCGTCGAAGCCGAGCAGGTGCGACATGTGGACCAGCGGCAGCAGCTTGTTGCGCAGGCGCAGGACAGGCGTGTCCTTGATGCGCTCGATCCGGTGCTCGGAATTCGACTGCACGCGAACGAGCTCGACCACGGAAAGCTGAGGGATCGCGAAACGGTCGCCACCGGCCTCGACGATCAGCGCAGAGACAATGGCCAGCGTCAGCGGGATCTTGATGATGAAGCTGGAACCGCGACCGGGGGTCGAGCGCAGGTCGATCGACCCGCCGATCAACTCGACATTGTTGCGGACCACGTCCATGCCGACGCCGCGGCCCGAGACGCTGGTGATGTTCTGGGCGGTCGAGAAGCCGGCGTGGAAGATGTATTTGTGGATCTGCTGATCCGTCATCTTGTCGAGCTCGGCCTCGGAGGCCAGCCCGCGCTCCAGCACCTTGGCCCTGACGCGGTCGACATCGATGCCGCGACCGTCGTCCTTGACCTCGATGATGATGTGACCGCCTTCATGATAGGCGGACAGCGTGATCGTGCCCTTCTCCGTCTTGCCGGCGGCCTTGCGGTCGCTCGGCATCTCCAGGCCGTGGTCGGCGGAGTTGCGGATCATGTGGGTGAGCGGATCCTTGATCAGCTCCAGCACCTGACGGTCGAGCTCGGTCTCGGCGCCAATCATCTCCAGCTCGATCGGCTTGTCGAGCTCCTGGCTGAGGTCGCGCACGATGCGCGGCAGCTTCTGCCAGGCATTGCCGATCGGCTGCATGCGCGTCTTCATGACGCCTTCCTGCAGCTCGGCCGTGACGTTGGACAGGCGCTGCAACGGCACCTTGAATTCGGAATCCTCGTGGCGACGGGAGATCTCGAGCAGCTGGTTTCGGGTGAGGACCAGCTCGGAGACCATCGTCATCAGGTGTTCGAGCGTTTCGACCGCAACACGGATCGACTGGCTCGACACGGATGCCTTCTTCTCGCCCTTCTCGGCCGGCTCGCGGGCGACGGTCTCGCCACCGCGGGCGCGGGCCTTGACTGCGAGAGCCGGGGCAGGGGCCGTTTCGGCCTCGATCTCCGCGTCGGCGGCAAGTTCGGCCGCGTCGAGATCGGAGACCGGATCCGAAACCGGAAGGTCGACTTCGCACTCGGCTTCGCGGAAGGCACGCTCGAGATCGTCAAGCGAGACCTCGCCGGGGCGCAGGGGGCGTTCGAGCACCTGCTCGACCAACTCGCCGCGCGCCATCGCCTCGTCCTCGGCGGTCGGCGCCGCAGCCTTGCCACCGGTGGTGTCGGCGGAGAGCGACATGCGCTCGAGCTCGGAAATCAGATCGTCGTCGCTGCCCTCGGGCTCGGCACCGCCGGCCGCCTCGAGATCGGCGAGGATCTCCTTGATGCGGTCGATCGACGACAGAATGAGAGACACCGCATCGGGCGTCACCTTGGCGCCGTCGCGGAACTTGCCCATCAGGGTCTCGCCGGCATGGGCGAGAGCCTCAAGCCGGGGCAGACCGAGGAAACCGCAGGTGCCCTTGATCGTATGGACGAGACGGAAGACGTTATCGAGAATCTTCGCGTTATTCGGTTCTTGTTCGAACTTGACGAGCTCGACGTCGACGACGTCCAGGCTCTCGTTCGTTTCTGTGAGGAACTCGCTAAGCAAGTCGTCCATGGCCAAACTCACCCGACTGGTTACTGGTACACGACCCGGACGTTGTGTCCGGGCAACCCATCCCTGCCAGTGAGCATGCGTCTTAAACAGTTAAGATAGACTGAAACGGAACGATGGCCTTTGAAGTCAGTTTATCCTGCTGACGATGCAGTAATTTTCACCCCATCATCTTCCTTAACGACTTCTAAATCCATGCCCGACTCCCGAGCCAGCAAGACCGCGTAGACCGGCTGGACGGTGTGAGCGTCGATTCTCTCGGGTTCCTTGCCGGATGTCATGTCAAGAACGAGGGCGGGAACCTTGGTTGTTGATCCTGTTACTTTCAACCGGAAGGTGGGCGACTGTGCCTCGCCGTCCATGCTGACGGTGATCAGTCCGCCACGGGGAACGCACTGGTTGGCGAGAAGAATAAGGTTGAGCAGCAACTTGACCCTGTTCTTCGCCATCAGGAGGCGGGGAACCTGCCAGTCGAGATCGGCCTTTTCGTTGGCAAGGAAACCGGCGGCGACCGAGTGGGCATCGCCCAGGTCGATCTCGGCGCCGGCGGACCCGGCCGCGCCAAAGGCAAGGCGGGCGAACTGGAGCTTGGCCGAGGCCTGCCGCGCGCTCTTGCGGATCAGGTCCATGGCGAAGTCCTTCATGTCCTCGTTGTCCTCTTCATCGAGAACCTCGAGGCCATTGGTAATGGCGCCGACGGGGGAGATGATGTCGTGGCAGACGCGGCTCGCCACGAGGGCGGCCAGGTCCAGGGCGCTGAGTTCGTCGATGGCGGTCATGCGGTCGTCCTTAGGCGGGCGTGGCGTCGGTCGTTCCAAATGGCAGTCCTGCGCGATTCGCGGATTTGCGAAAGGGTTACACTCCTCGTCCCGCACTGCCAAGCGGTGGCGCCGGCGCAAACCCGGTCACCGGGGGCAGTTGGCCGCGATTTACCGGGCACAGCCCAGCCGCACGGCAGCGTCGCGCGCGGTATCAAGCAGCGTTTGCGGGTCGGCGAGGAAGAGGAAGCGATTGATTTCGGAGTGAAACAGAAGCAGGCGGCCGTCATGAAGGGCAAAGATCGCCGGATTTCCGATGGTGACGAAACCGCCGGCAAGCGCGGTCGGGTCGCAGCCTGTCAGATGGGGTGCGTAGATCCGCGGGGCCTTTTCGAAGGCCGCGCGGTTGCCCTCATTGACGAACATCCAGACGGTATCGCCCCAGCGCAGCTCGTGTTTCTGTTGCCCGCGCCGGGGCTTCCTGTCGATGAAGTAGGCGACCGGATCATTGCCGCCGAGCGCATAGCCGCTGACGGGGTCCGTGGCGTAGTCGAGGGCTGCTGCCAGTTGCGGAGCGGCAAGGGCGAGCCATGACGCGAGCGCGAGCCGGGCCAAGGTGGTCGACCATAATCTCTTCCGATTTCGACTACACTCTGACATCGAATCAGTCCTGACGCCCGAAAGGCATGTGACTGTGCCCGCATCCCGGGCCGGCGGGCAACCGCAGATCTTCCGCAAGGTCGACGGGAACCGCCGGCTGTCACCGCCCGGAGCGGACCGGGAGACCCTGCCTCCGCAACCGGAGGCGCCATGACCATGCGCCCGGGAACGCAATCGGGGCCACCTACCTGCGAAGGACCAGACCGAGATGATATCAGCCCTTTCCGTCCGCCTTGCCAATGTCATTCGCAGAAGCGCACGCGCGGCACTCGTGCCGGCGGTCGCCATCGTGCTGGGCCTTGCAAGCGCGGTGTCGCCAGCCACGGCACAGCAGCCGGAACAGTACAGCCAGGACGAACTGGTCGGCGCGGGGCATCGCTTCTTCGGCCAGATTTCCGGCGGTCTTGCCTCGGTCGTCGAGCGCGCCGTACAGCAATACGGCCAGCCGAACGGCTATATTCTCGGCGAGGAAGGCTCGGGCGCGCTGCTGGCCGGGGCGCGCTACGGCGAGGGACAGCTCTTCACCCGCAATGCCGGCACGCACAAGGTGTTCTGGCAGGGACCCTCGTTCGGATGGGACATCGGCGGCGACGGTGCCCGTGTGATGATGCTGGTCTACAATCTGCCGGACACTTCGGCGATCTACCGGCGCTATGTGGGCGTCAACGGCTCGGCGTATCTGATCGGCGGTTTCGGCATGACGGTGCTGTCCAACCACGACGTCTACGTGGTTCCGGTGCGGGCCGGCGTCGGCGCCCGGCTTGGGGTCAATGTCGGCTATCTGAAGTTCACGCAGCAGCCGACCTGGAATCCTTTTTGACAAGGGCAATGCCGTCGCGCTTGGCGCGGGACCTTGCGTCTTGTATCAGGGAGGGAGCGTAGCGCCCGGGCAGCGCCGCGCTGCCGGACGCGTATCCGGGCAATTATACGGGAAAGCCCGTCGGGTGCAGACGGGCTCAGGCAGTATGGCCAGGGACATGGACGGTCGAGGCGATCAGGGTTCCAGACGGTTGGTGAGCGGTCTTGATTGAATCGGCAATGTATGTGGCGCTCGGCTTTTGCCTCGCCGGCCTTCTGGCGGTGGCTCTTGTGCCGTCAATATGGCGGCGTGCGGTGCGGCTGACACGAAGGGCGGTCGAGGCGACCACGCCGATGACCCATGCCGATGTGCGGGCCGAGATAGCGGCCCTGCGCGCAAGCCATGCTGTCGAGTATCGGCGGCTTGAATCCGGGCTCGAGCGGCTGCAGCAGCAGGCGACGGCAAACCGCATCGCCCGGGATCGGGCGGAGGCGCTGTCGGGCGATCTGCGCAAGGAATTCATCTCCCGCGAACAGGCTCTTGCCGACGCGATGAGCCGCGAGGCGGACCTGCGCCGGGAAATCCAGGAAAACCAGGAGACGATTGCCCGCTCGGGAGCGCGTATCCGCGATCTCGAGCGCCTGTTGAAGCGGTTGATGAGTGCACAGGCCGGGGAAACGCCGGAGGCGGTGGCCGGCAGCGTATCGCTGGGTGAACCGGGTGAGGCCGTGGTCCCGGCGGATGCCGCGGAGCAG
This sequence comes from Stappia sp., assembly GCF_965276915.1. Taxonomy (GTDB): domain Bacteria; phylum Pseudomonadota; class Alphaproteobacteria; order Rhizobiales; family Stappiaceae; genus Stappia. Next base: position 126,582 of record NZ_OZ255709.1, on the reverse strand, counting down.
AGCGCTGCCGCGCCGGCCGGTGCGCAGGATGACGACGCGCTCGGCAGGGCATCGCATGCGATGCGGGTGACGGCGCTGGAGACCGAGATCGCGGCATTGCGCCGACGGCTCAAGCGGTCGGAAGAACGCAATGCACGCACCTCGGACGAAGAGACGGGAGAGGACGGCGGCGGCGATGAAACGGAGCGTGCCGCGACACAGCTCACCCGGCAGGAGCTGCGCGCCCGCGACGACCGGCTTTTCGAAACGGAATCGAAGCTCATTGCCGCTCGCGCGGAAATCACCCGCCTGTCGGTGCTTGCCGAGGGAACCGGGTCCGACAGCGAGGCTCCGGCGGCCGAGGCGGCGCGGCTTGCGGCGGAAAACGAGCGGTTGCGGGGCGAGCTCGGTGCCAATGCCGATTTTCTCGCACTGCGCTCGGAACTGGCCGACCTGGCATCCGCCGTGGTTGCCTCGCTCGGTACCGAGGAAGACCTGGAGCCGATTGCCGCCGCCGGGCAGGATGGCGCGGACACGCCCGGCGTGCCCGATACCGTGACCCAGTCGCTGGCCGCCCGCATCCGCGCGGCGCGCGGCCGCATCGGTGCCGGCACGCCGGAGACCGCCAGAAACGGGACACCGGAGTCCGGCAAGGGAGGCGCGTCGACGCCGCCGATCCTGCCGGGGCCCGCCCGTGCCAGTTCCCGCGGCAAACGCAAGGCCGGGGGTTAGGGCATTGGCCTTGCCGCCGTGACGCGCAAGGCCTTTCAGCCGGTGGCGGTGCTCTTTGCGGCGAGACGCGCGCGGATGCTCTCGACGTCGGCGCGCGGCGTCGCGGCGAAGAGGGTGCGCGTGTATTCGTGGGCCGGGGCCGTGAACACCTCGTCACGGGTGCCGTATTCAACTGCCTCGCCGAAATACATCACCATCACCTTGTCGGCGATGTAGCGCACCACCGAGAGGTCGTGGCTGATGAAGACATAGGTGAGGTTGAACTCCTCCTGCAGGTCGGCAAGGAGGTTGAGGATCTGTGCCTGAACGGAGAGATCCAGTGCGGAGACCGGCTCGTCGAGCACCAGCAGCTTGGGACGCAGCATGATCGCCCGGGCGATCGCCACGCGCTGGCGCTGACCGCCGGAGAACATGTGCGGATAGCGGCCGTAATGCTCGGGCTTCAAGCCGACCTTTTGCAGCATGGAAAGCGCGGCATCGCGCCGTTCGGCCGCGCCCATGCTCGTGTTGAGGAGCAGCGGCTCCTCGAGCACCGCACTGATCTTCTGGCGCGGATTGAGCGACCCGTAGGGGTTCTGGAAGACGATCTGCACCGCCTGGCGCATCTCGCGCGTTATGCCGTGCCGGGCGATGTCGATCTGCGCGCCGTCGATCTCGATCGTGCCGGAGGTCGGCGCGTCGATCATTGTCAGCATGCGGGCGAGCGTCGACTTGCCGCAACCGCTTTCGCCGACGACCGCGAGCGTCGAGCCGCGCTCGACATCGAAGCTGACGTCCTTGACGGCGTGGAGCAGGCGCGGCGCGGCGAACAGGCCTGAACTGATGACGTAGTCGCGCTTCAGGTTGCGGACCTTGAGGATCGGATCGCTCACGGGCGTGCCTCCGTGCCGCCGGCCGTCCCGGCCGCGAAGGTCTCGGCGAAATCGGCTACGGTGGGCAGCCGGTCGCCGGTGGCGTTTTCCGGCAGCGCCGAAAGCAGAGCCTTCGTGTAGGGGCTGGACGGGTTCTCGAACAGGGTCAGCACGTCGGCGGTTTCCATCTGCCGTCCCTGATACTGGACGACCACGCGGTCGGCCGTCTCGGCAACGACGCCCATGTCGTGGGTGATCATGATCAGCCCCATGCCGTGGTCGCGCTGCAGCGCCGTCAGAAGATCGAGGATCTGTTTCTGGATGGTCACGTCGAGCGCGGTGGTCGGCTCGTCGGCGATCAGCAGCTTGGGATGGCAGGCGGTGGCGATGGCGATCATCACGCGCTGGCACTGGCCGCCGGACATCTGGTGCGGAAAAGCCTTCGCGCGGCGCTCCGGCTCGGGGATGCCGACGGAGGTGAGCAGCTCGATCACGCGGTCGTGCCGCTGCCGGCGGGTCATGTCCGTATGCGCCTGGAGCGCCTCGTCGAGCTGGAAGCCGACGGTGAAGCAGGGATTGAGGCTGGCGATCGGCTCCTGGAAGATCATCGAGATGTCCTTGCCGATGACCTTGCGGCGCTGGGCCGCGGTGAGGGTGCGCAGGTCGATACCTTCGAAGGCCATGCGATCGGCGGAGACGGTCGCGGTGTCGGGCAGGAGGCCCATCAGGGCCAGCATGGCGACCGACTTGCCGGAACCGCTTTCGCCGACAATGGCAAGCACCTCGCCCGCCTCGACGGAGTAGTCGACCCCGTCGAGCGCACGGAACGCACCGCCGGCCGTGTCGAACTCGACCCTGAGATTGCGGATTTCAAGCAGGCTCATGGTCTCAGCTCCGCTTCAGCTTGGGATCGAGGGCATCGCGCAACCCGTCGCCGACAAGGTTGATGGCAAGCACCGTCACCAGAATGGCAATGCCGGGAAAGGTGACGACCCACCAGGCCCGCAGGATGAACTCGCGCGCTTCCGCCAGCATCGTGCCCCATTCGGGCGTCGGCGGCTGCGCACCCATGCCGAGGAAGCCGAGAGCGGCGGCGTCGAGGATGGCGGTGGAGAAGGAAAGTGTCGCCTGGACGATAAGCGGTGCCAGGCAGTTGGGCAGGATCGTCCTGAACATCAGCCGGATATTGCCTGCCCCGGCAAGCCGGGCGGCGACGACATAGTCGCGACCACGTTCCGACAGCACGGCTGCGCGGGTCAGGCGGACGAAATGCGGCTGCAGCACGACCGCGATGGCGATCATCGCGTTGACGAGACCAGGGCCCAGAACGGCGACGAGCACGAGCGCCAGCAGCAGCGAGGGGAAGGCGAGGATGACATCCATCACCCGCATGATGAGGGTGTCGGCCCAGCCGCGGAAATAGCCGGCGACGAGCCCGAGAACGATGCCGCCCGAAAGGGCGATGGTGACCACGATGAGGCCGATGAACAGCGAGAAGCGGGCGCCGTAGATCAGCCGGGAGAGAATGTCGCGTCCGACCGCGTCGGTGCCGAGCAGGAAGGCGGTCTTGCCGCCCTCCGACCACACAGGGGGCGTCAGGAAGCTGTCGCGATATTGCAGGTCGGGATTGTGGGGAGCGACCAGGGGAGCGGCCAAAGCGACGATGATAAGGGTCACGAACACGACGAGGCCGATCACGGCGCCGCGGTTCTGCGAGAAGTAGAACCAGAACTCGGCCAGCATCTTGCGTGTCGCGTTGCGGCTTTCGGCCGCGACGGAGGCGGCGATGGCGGGAGCTCCGGTGGACGGTTCGGTCATTGTCTTGTCTCCGGCGCTCAGTTGTGGCGGATGCGCGGATTGACGAGGCCGTAGAGCATGTCAACGGTCAGGTTCACCAGCATGACGATGGCGGCGATCATCAGCAGGCCGCCCTGCACGACCGGGTAGTCACGCCGCGAAATGCTGTCGACCATCCACTTGCCGATCCCCGGCCAGGAAAAGATCGTCTCGGTCAGGATCGCACCGGCAAGCAGCACGCCGACCTGCAGGCCGATCGTCGTGATCACCGGAATGAGGGCGTTGCGCAGCGCATGCAGGCCGATGACGCGCGAAGGTGCGAGGCCCTTGGCGCGCGCGGTGCGGACATAGTCTTCGCCCAGCACCTCGAGCATCGCCGAGCGGGTCTGCCGGGCGATCACCGCAAGCGGGATCGTCGCCAGCACGATGGAGGGCAGCACGAGATGGCTGAGGGCCGAGGTGAAGGCGCCCTTCTGTCCCGACAGGAGACTGTCGATGAGCATGAAGCCGGTCACCTGAGGGAAGAAGAACATCAGCGAGATGCGACCCGAAACCGGTGTCCATTGCAGGATGCCGGAAAACAGGATGATGAGCAGCAGGCCCCACCAGAAGATCGGCATGGAATAACCGACAAGCGCCGTTCCCATGAGCGCCTGATCGGCGACGGAACCGCGGCGGACTGCGGCGAAGATGCCGACGGGCAGGCCGATCGCGACGGCAAGGAGGATGGCGCACAGCGCCAGCTCGACGGTTGCCGGGAACAGGGCCAGAAACTCGGTGACGACAGGTTTCTTGGTAACGATGGAGTTGCCGAGATCGCCGGTGAGCACGCCGCCGAGATAGTCGAGATACTGCTCCCAGATCGGACGGGAGAAGCCGAACTGCTCCATCAGTTGCCGGTAGCGCTCCTCGGAAACGCCGCGTTCGCCGGCGAGCAGCAGAACGGGGTCGCCAGGCAGCAGGCGGATGAAGCCGAAGGAGACGATGGTCACGCCGAGAAAGGTCGGCACGAGCAGCAGCAGCCGGCTGAAGAGAAAACGGATCATCTTGATGCATCCAGACGACCGCACCGGCCGGTAAGGGCCGGTGCGGGAACTCGACGGGCTGCCGCCGGACCCCAACGGGGTCGCGGCGGCGCTTCGATGCGAGGATTACTCGGCGATGTCGACGCCGTCGAACCAGTGGCCGCCGAGCGGGTCCATGACATAGCCGCTGACCTTCGAGGACATCGGCATGAACACGACCGAATGGGCGATGGTCGCCCACGGGGCCTGCTCCTTGAACACGATCTGGGCCTGTTCGTAGAGCTTGGTGCGCTCGTCCTTGTCGGAAACCACCTTGGCCTTCTGGATCAGGTCCTCGAAGGGCTGGTGGCACCACTGGGCGCGGTTGGAGCCGCCGACGCCGTCGCAGCCGAGCAGCACGGCGAGGAAGTTGTCCGGGTCGCCATTGTCGCCGGTCCAGCCGAGCAGAACGGCGCCGTCACGGTCCTTTTCCTTGGAACGGGAGAGATACTCGCCCCATTCGTAGGAAACGATCTCGACATCAACGCCGACCTTGGCGTAGTCGGCCTGAATCACCTCTGCCATGCGGCGGGCGTTCGGGTTGTAGGGCCGCTGCACCGGCATTGCCCAGATCTTCATCTTGAGATCGGAAACTCCGGCTTCGGCAAGCATCGCCTTGGCCGCATCCGGATCGTAGGCGTCGTCCTCGACGGCCTCGTTATACGACCACATCGTCGGCGGGATCGGGTTCTTGGCTGCCTGGCCGGAGCCCTGGAACACCGCGTCGAGAATGGCCTGCTTGTTGATGGCCATGTTCAGCGCCTTGCGGACCTTCGGATTGTCGAAGGGCGCCATCTGGGTGTTGTAGGCAAGGTAGCCGACATTGAGGCCCTGCTGTTCCATCAGGGTCAGGTTGCCGTCAGCCTTGATGTCGGAGATATCGGCCGGGGCCGGATAAGGCGCCACGTGGCACTCGCCCGCCTTCAGCTTCTGCAGGCGCACGGCCGCGTCCGTCGTGATGGCGAAGACGAGATTGTCGATCGGCTGCTTGCCGCCCCAATAGTCGGCGAAGGCCTGGTAGCGGATGACCGCGTCCTTCTGGTAGCCGACGAACGAGAAGGGACCGGTGCCGAGCGGCTCCTGGTTCATCATCTCCATCTTGCCGTCCGCGGCGAGCTTGTCGGCATATTCGGCGGAAAGGATCGAGGCGAAATCCATCGCGAGGTTGGCGATCATCGGCGCTTCCGGCCGGTTGAGCACGAACTTCACGGTGTGGTCGTCGACCTTGACGATCTCCTTGATGAGATCAGGCATCGACATGCCGTTGAAATATTCCCAGGAGGCGCCGGCCGTATAGGCGTGCCACGGGTGATCCTTGTCGAGCTGGCGGCCGAAGGAGTAGATCACGTCGTCGGCGTTGAAATCGCGCGTCGGGGTGAAAAAGGACGTGGTGTGGAACTTTACGCCCTTGCGCAGGTTGAACGTGTATTCCAGGCCGTCGTCGGACACGCTCCAGCTTTCACCAAGACCCGGCAGGACCTCGGTGGTGCCGCGCTTGAACTCGACAAGGCGGTTGTACACCGGCTTGGAAGACGCGTCGAAGGTGGTGCCCGCGGTGTAAAGCGCGGTGTCGAAGCCCTCCGGCGAGCCTTCCGAGCAATAGACCAGGGTTTTGGATTGCGCGGCGGTAGCCGCCATAAGGGCGAGACTGACGCCCAATAGCGCAGCCTTCATGGTGCGGCGAATGATCATTGGAAATCTCCCATTTGTATCTTCGGCCGCACCCCAGACTTCCCGGTATTTTACCTTGTGGAAGCCGTATTTGCGTGGCAGCGGCCTTGGGCGCACGATAAAGCCGCGCTCTATCGCTTACAATAGAACGCATTGTTCTATTTTACCTGCCGGAATGGAATTTTCTTCCTGAAGGCGTCGATTGCAGAACTGCTTTCGCCACTTGTTGCTTGCATGCGTGTGCAAGCAAAGGCGGGCCCGCAAGGGGGCGCGCAGAGGGCGATATCGTGGTGGTGCGATGCCATCCTGCGCCGCCGGACAAGCGGAGCGGAAACAAAAAGGCCCCGATCAGGCGGGCTGAACGACAAAAACCCCGCCGGTGGCGGGGCTTTTGACAGGCGTTCCGGTGAACCGTCCGGGGCATTTGCCGACGCGGGGACCCGCAGGAAGCGGGGCCGGGCAGACGGCCAGTGCCGACGGGCAGGCTCGGGTCGAGGGCCGGAGGAACCGACAAGGCAGACGCGGGAGGCGTATGCCTCAGGCGGCCTTCTCCTCGGGTTCGCGCAGCACGTAGCCGCGGCCCCAGACGGTCTCGATGTAGTTCTTCCCCGACGTGGCGGCCGCGAGCTTCTTGCGGAGCTTGCAGATGAACACGTCGATGATCTTCAGTTCCGGCTCGTCCATGCCGCCGTAGAGATGATTGAGGAACATCTCCTTGGTGAGCGTCGTTCCCTTGCGCAGGGAAAGAAGCTCGAGCATCTGGTATTCCTTGCCGGTCAGATGCACGCGCTGGCCGGAAACCTCGACGGTCTTGGTGTCGAGATTGACGATCAGGTCGCCCGTGGTGATGACCGACTGTGCATGACCCTTGGAGCGGCGCACGATCGCATGGATGCGGGCCACGAGCTCGTCCTTGTGGAACGGCTTGGTCATGTAGTCGTCGGCGCCGAAGCCGAGACCGCGTACCTTGTCCTCGATGCCGGCAAGACCGGACAGGATAAGGATCGGTGTCTTCACCTTGGACACGCGAAGCGTGCGCAGGACCTCGTAGCCCGACATGTCGGGCAGGTTGAGATCCAGCATGATAATGTCGTAGTCGTAGAGTTTGCCGAGGTCGATACCTTCCTCGCCAAGATCCGTCGTGTAGACGTTGAAATTTTCGGACTTAAGCATCAACTCGATGCTCTGCGCCGTGGCGCTGTCATCCTCGATCAACAGGACACGCATGCCAATCCCCTATGTCTGCCTATCCTGGGCAAGCCGCGCCGGCCGATACGCTCCCGGTGCTCTAAGGACTGCAGTTAACCTCGACTCACTGTGTGAGACAATGGTTAACAAATTCTGATTCACACCTGCAAGCTCCGATGAGGGTAGATTGGAAATCTTTTCCAATCACTTGAAAAATATATGGAAATCCTTTCCATAGAATCTTCAAGTTTCACATTAACGAGCCGCTACAAACGACTCACGTGACTCACCTCTACGCCGAACGCGGGTCCCAGGCTGGCTTTCCATCCATGAACCCTCGCAATTAAGATTAACCAAACTCGTAAATGATAGGTTACCGTGAGGTCGCTTTCTGGGACCTTCTTTACCGACCCTTGAGGATCAGATGGACCCGCTGTTTGCAGAACTGGAAGCGCTCATGCCCGCGGAGGTCTATGGCCGGGTGGTCTCCGTGCAGGGTTTGCTGCTGGAAATCGCCGGTCCGATCCACGAGATGAGCGTCGGCGCGCTGCTCGCTGTGGAAAGCGGGGAGGGCGGTCTGCCGGTTCATGCGGAGGTCGTCGGTTTTCGCGAGGAGCGTGCGCTTTGCATGCCCTTTGCCGGTCTGGAAGGGGTGCGAATGGGCTGCCGGGCGGTGCTGGTGGCGCGCGAAAGCCTCTCCTATCCCTGCGACGCCTGGCTCGGACGGGTGGTCAACGCCATGGGCGAGCCGATCGACGGCCGCGGTGCGTTGCCGGCGGGAGGTGAGCCACGCCGGCTCAGGACGACGCCGCCGCCGGCCAACGAGCGCGGCCGTGTCGGCCCGCCGCTTGATCTCGGCGTCAGGGCGCTCAACACGTTCGTCACCTGCTGCGAAGGCCAGCGGATGGGCATCTTCGCCGGTTCGGGTGTGGGCAAGTCCGTGCTGATGTCGATGATCGCGCGCAACATGGCGGCTGACGTCGCCGTTATCGGTCTCATCGGGGAACGTGGCCGCGAGGTCCAGGAATTCATCGAGGACGATCTCGGGCCGGAGGGTCTGGCCCGTTCGGTGGTGGTGGTCGCCACCTCGGACGAAAGTGTGCTGATGCGTCGTCAGGCCGCCTATCTGACGATGACCGTGGCCGAGCACTTTCGCGATACGGGCAAGAATGTCATGTGCATGATGGATTCCGTCACGCGCTTTGCCATGGCGCAGAGGGAGATCGGGCTGTCGGTCGGCGAGCCGCCGACGTCGAAGGGATACACGCCGACCGTCTTTACGGAACTGCCGAGGCTGCTGGAGCGCGCCGGACCCGGGCGTACCGGTTCGGGCTCGGTGACCGGGCTGTTCACGGTGCTGGTCGAGGGCGACAATCACAACGAACCCGTTGCCGATGCCGTGCGCGGCATTCTTGACGGGCATATCGTGATGGAGCGTGCCATCGCGGAGCGCGGCCGCTATCCGGCGATCAATGTGCTGAAATCCGTGTCGCGCACCATGCCGCGCTGCGTGCCGGACAATGTGCAGCCTTTGCTGCGCAAGGCCCGGGCCCTGATGGCGACCTACACCGACATGGAGGAACTGATCCGGCTTGGCGCCTACAAGCGCGGGTCGGATGCGGTTGTCGACGAGGCCATCCGGCGGCATGACGCGCTTGAAACGTTTCTCGGGCAATCGAAAGGAGAGGCGAGTTCGATCGAAACGGGCTATGTTGATCTTGCCAACCTTTTGGAAATGACTCTCGCGTAGGTTGGCATCGGTAACGGGAGTATCGAGTAATGAAGTCGCGTGAGAGTCTCATTCGCCTGAAGCAGTTCCAGGTCGACGAGCGCCGCCGCCAGCTGGCCCAGATTGAGTCAATGGTCGACGAGTTCAAGCGCATGGCCCGTGAATTGGACGACCAGATCGTTGCCGAGCAGCAGCGGGTCGGGATCACGGATGTCGGTCATTTCGCCTATCCGACCTTCGCCAAGGCAGCCGCGCAGCGTCGCGACAACCTGCTGAATTCGGCCGAGGAACTGACCGACCAGCTGGAAGCCGCGCGCGAGGACCTGCGTGCCGCGCTCGAGGAATTGAAGAAGTTCGAGCTGCTGGAAGAGCGCGACCAGATCCGCGAGCGCAACGAGCGCGAGGCAGCCGAGCAGGACGCCCTGGACGAGATCGCCTCGCGTCGCAAGACTGGCGGAACCTCGCGCTAGGAGTTCGATTTCTCTGTGTCTGTCTTGGGGTGGACGCCGGTCCGGTGCGCGCCCTTTTCGCGTTTTGCCGATGTCTGAGGCCGGAGGGTTTGCCATCGATATCTGGCTGGCCGCCGTGGACGGAACCCGGTGCCTGTCCGACCGGGTTGCTTGTGGATGCGGCGCAGGCCGGGCACTCGCCGCCCGTGAACCGGAGTGCTTTCCAATCCTTGCCAATGCTTTCAACGAGCAGACTGCGGAGTAGCTGACGCGTGCGCCGTCTTGTTCTCGCCCTTGTGCTTCCCGCTGCCACGATTGCTTTCGTGCTCGGCCTGACGCTGCCCCTGATGGAGCTGGAGCGGCTCTTCTTCCTCACTGATCGACCATCCCTGATCGAAATCGTCAACGGGCTCTGGCGCGACGGAGAGGCCGTGCTTGCGGTGATTGTGGGAGCCTTGTCTATCGCCTTTCCGGCGGCCAAGATCCTGGCCCTGCATGTCGCCGCCGTTGCCGGCCGGTCTGGACTGGGACTTGCGCTCATGCACGGGCTTGGCAAATGGTCGATGATGGATGTGATGCTGGTTGCCCTGGTCGTCTTCGCGGCGAAGACCAGCGGTCTTGCCGCGGCGGCGACACTGCCCGGCCTGTGGTGTTACGGCGCCGCCACGCTGCTGACAGCCTGTGGGGCCTGGCTCGCCCATCGCGGTTAGCTTCGGGAACACAGGTCGCCATAGCGTGGCCGGATGATTGCGCCGGGTGTCGCAAGAACGCCGTTTCAGCGATTGGGGCGGTGATCGCGCTTCTGGGGAGATGAGGACGGGCTCTTGTCTGAAGGGTCGCTTGACGAGGCGTCTTGCGTTGACCGGGCCGGCCTGGAGCGCCGGTATGCATCGAGCCAGCGCATGGCCTGGCTTTCGGGGATCCGCAGGTGCTTGCAGCGCAGATGGGCCAGAGCGAGAAAGACCTGGTCCGAGGTGCCGGCCGCGTGACAGAGCGAAATGAGTTCGTCGATGCCATCCTGGAAGACCGCCTTCTGGACGGCACCGAGGCTGCGACGGGTCTGCCGGGCAAGCAGGTCAAAGGCGTCGTTGGTGCGTCCCTCGGCAAGCAGGACCAGCAGCATGGAGCCGAGCCCGTAGTCGCCGGACTGGACGAGACGCCAGGCTTCCTCCACGTCGCAGGTTTCCATGAACAGGTTGAAGCGCCGCCGCATGTCCTGGCGCACGACGTCGGCCGCTGTCAACTCGCGCGGGTCCGCGCCGCTCATGATGGCCTCGAGCCGCACCCGGGTGCTGGCGTTGACATGCGGGATCAGCCATTCGCAGATCAGCGGGGTCAGATCAGAGCGCGCGGCCATCTTGTTGCGCAGCGGCATGTCGGAGAGCGAACGCTTGGCCAGCGTCCGCAGGGCCCAGTCGGACAGGTCGCTATTGGTGTTCTCCGCCACGGCGCGCCAGACCCTGGTGGGGCCCCGTTCGACCAGCGCGTCGGAGACCCGGCCGGGAAGGTCGGCCCGCCTGGCAACGGAGACAAGGTGGGATTGCGGCATCCGCCTGGCGATCTTGACCAGATCGGCCTCCGTCAGGGCGGGGCTGAGCTCAAGCATCGGCTGGGCGACGGTGATTTCGTCGGTGGCGAGGCGATAGGCAATGGGATGCGGTGTTTCGCTCCACGGCGCCATGCGCTGCGACAGGCGGGCGCGATCCTCGATCTGGCTGCCGTCCAGAAGTTTCATGATGACTTCGCAGAACAGGCGAAGCTCCTCGTCACTGTGATGCCCGACGCGGTCCAAAAAAAGGTCGGCGACGCGCTGCAACAACTTGCGGCGCGCCTCGCGGGTCGGATTGCGAGCGAGCTTCAACAGTTCGTTGAGCATCCAGTGTCCTTCTCAGGACGCGAAGGGTAACAGCCGCCCGTTACCAATCAGTTGCACTGAAATGACGGTCGCGTCGCTGATTTCACTCTGATATATCACATGTCGAAGTCATGTCGCACTTTTGGCGGCCTGCCGGTGCCCGGTGCGGGCGTACCCCGATATCAATCAAGGAGCCTATCATGCCAAGCGGCCAGCATCTCGTCGACGGAACCTGGATCGCGGGAACCGCCACCTTCCAGGCTGGCAATCCTGCCACCGGGGAGTTGCTTGCGCCCGCCTTCGCGGAGGCCGATGCAGCGGTTGTCGGCCATGCCGTGTCAGCGGCCGAGGCCGCCTTTGCCGACTATGCCGCCCGTCCGATCGCGGAGCGTGCCGCCTTTCTGCGCAGCATTGCCGGCGAAATGGAGGCGGCCGGTGCGGCGATCGTCGCGCGGGCACAGGCGGAAAGCGCCTTGCCGGAGGTGCGGCTGACCGGTGAACTCGGCCGAACCACCGGACAACTCCGGTTCTTCGCCGACTGGATTGAGGCCGGACATTGCTTCGATGCGCGGATCGACAAGGCCCTGCCGGAGCGCAAGCCGGCGCCGCGTCCCGATATCCGCTCCATCCTGCGCCCGATCGGGCCGGTGGCCGTCTTCGGAGCGTCGAATTTTCCGCTCGCCTTCTCGACCACTGGCGGCGACACGGCCTCCGCGCTGGCCGCCGGCTGTCCGGTCGTGGTCAAGGGGCACCCCTCTCATCCCGGGACGGCCGAACTGGTCGCCCGCGCCGTGCTGGCGGCGATCCATGCCTGCGGCATGCCGGCCGGCGTGTTCTCGCTGATCCAGGGCGCCGGGCACGCCTCGGGAGCTGCGCTGGTCGCCCATCCGCTGATCCAGGCGGTGGGGTTCACCGGCTCGCTGAAGGGCGGGCGGGCCCTCTTCGATATCGCTGTGACGCGGGCGCAGCCAATCCCCTTCTACGGGGAACTGGGCAGTATCAACCCGGTTTTCGCCCTGCCGGGCGCCCTTGCCGGGCGCGCAGCCGAGCATGGTGCGGCGTGGGCGCAGTCGCTGACGCTCGGGGTCGGCCAGTTCTGCACCAACCCCGGTGTCGTGGTGGCGCTGGACGGGGCGGATCTCGACACGTTCCTGGCGGCCGCGGACGAAGTTCTTGCCAAGGTGCCGGCGCAGCCGATGCTCAATGCCGGGATTGCCGGTGCCTATCGTCGCGCGGTCGAGACGCGCGAGCGGGGCGGGGAGGCCAGCCGCCGGGATCAGGCGGGCGGGCCGGCAGGGGACGGCTGCCATGTGGCGCCTGCCGTGTTTGAAACCAGCGCGTCGGCGTTCCTCGCCGGGTCGGACCTTCATGAGGAAGTGTTCGGCCCGGCCGCGCTGGTGGTGCGCTGCCGGGATGAGGGCGAGCGTGCGGCGGTGGCTGCAGCGCTCGAGGGACAGCTGACGGCGACGCTGCTGATGGAGGACGCCGACACACGGATTGCACGCGCATTGCTGCCAGTGCTGGAGCGCAAGGCGGGGCGGCTGCTCGTCAACGGTTATTCCACAGGTGTGGAAGTGTGCCACGCGATGATGCATGGCGGCCCCTATCCGGCCTCCACCGACACCCGCTCGACCTCGGTCGGATCGCGGGCGATCCTGCGCTTCCTGCGGCCTGTCGCCTATCAGAACATGCCGGCACCGCTGTTGCCGGAAGGACTTGGCGATGCGGATCGTGGCCCGCGTCTGGTTGACGGGACGGCTCTATCGGATAGGTAAGAAGGAGAATTCAAGGGTTCGCGCGCCGGGTGCGGACCCGCCACAGTGCCGCGATCCGCGTGCTCCTCGGCTGCGCCCTGTCCCCGGCGGCGGGCAGGAGCGCCGGGCAGGAGCGGCGGGCAACCAGGAGACTGCATGCTCCCCTTCGGTCGCTTTGTCCCCGCCACCGTCCCGCATTGGCTCGCACCCGTTGCCGGACTGTTGCTGACAGCCCTGATCGCCCTCGCCTGGACAGGGCCTTCCGTTGCCCAGTCGACAGGGCAGGACACTGCGACACCCACGGCCCCCGCTGCCGCTTCTCCCGAACAGGGCGCGGATGCGCTGATCCGGTTGCTGCAGGATCCCGGCGCGCGCGACGCGCTCATCGACTATCTGCGCCGCCAGCCGGCGCAGTCCGGTGGCGAAACGGCCCCCGCAGCCGGCCCCGCGGCAGATGCACCCGCGGAGACCGCCGCCGGAGAAACGACCGGCGATGCCGCCGTGGCGGAGGCGGAAGCCGCGGTGGAAACGGCGGAGCGCCAACCGACCCATATTGCGGTCCGGATCGCTGTGGCGACGCAGGACTTCCTGCGCGAGGGGCTGACATATGCCGAGCGCATCACCCGCGCCTTCACCTCGCTACCGACCGCGCTGTCCTACAGTGCAGGTGCGAACTGGGAGCGCGTTCAGGGGATCGTCCTGCGGCTTCTTGTCATCGCCTCCGTGGTTTTCGTCATCGTCTTCGGCCTGCGGCGGATCGCCGATGGCGTTTTCGCAAGGCTGACAGGTGGCGGCGAAAGCACGAAGATCGTGCGCCGGGTGATCCTGCTGCTGCTGAGGGCCGTGATCGAGGCGGCGGTGGTTGCCATCGCGATCGCCGCGGGCTACGCGGTCGCCGTCTATGCAAGCGGCAGTGCGGGCAAGGTGGAGCTGGTCGAATCGCTCTTCCTGAACGCCTTCTTCCTGGTCCAGGTGGCGAAGGTCGCGACGCGCTTCGCGCTCAGCCCGAAGTTCAGCGCGCTGCGCCTGGTGCCGCTGGACGATAGCCAGGCGCTCTACTGGCGCCGCTGGCTGTTCGCCATCTACAACCTGCTTGGCTACGGTACGATGGTCGTGGTGCCGCTTGTGTCGCGCAACATCTCCTTCCTGCTGGCGGATTCCGTGCGGATGATGATCGTGCTGGCAAGTGTTGCGCTCGCCATCGTCGCCATCATGCGCAACCGGCAGGCGACCCGCGACCGCATCCTGTCCTATGCCGAGAACCAGTCCAACGTGTTCACCTCCGGTCTTGTCGAGGTGGCTGGGCGAACATGGCACGTGGCGGCGATCCTCTATGTGCTGCTGCTGCTCTCGGTGTGGCTGTCCCGGCCGTTCGATGCCACCACCTTCATGGTGCGGGCGACCGCGTTGTCGGTGCTGACCGTGATGGCGGGAACCATCGTCTCGCTGGTCCTGACGAGGGCTATCATCGGGGGAGTGCGCCTGCCGCAAACGGTGCATGAGCGGATGCCGCTGCTGGAGCGGCGGCTCAACACTTTCGTGCCACGCGTGCTCTCTTTCGTTCGCTTTGGCGTTTTCGTCGGCGTCGTGATCGGCATCCTGCATGCGTGGGGTGCTGTCGATGTGCTGACCTGGTTTGGTTCCGACGACGGGCGCGACTGGGTCGGGCGTTCCGCGTCGGCGGGCATTGTCGTGCTGGTCGGCTTCCTGATCTGGCTCGGGGTGATGTCCTGGGTGGATCTGCGCATGAACCCGCGCGGACGGCTGCCGACTTCGCGGGAGAAGACGTTGTTCGGCCTGTTCCGCAACGCCTTCTCGATCCTGCTGGTGGTGATGATCACGCTGCTGGCGCTGTCCGAGATCGGTGTCAATATCGGCCCGCTGATCGCCGGTGCCGGTGTCTTCGGCCTGGCGATCTCCTTCGGTTCGCAGAAGCTTGTGCAGGACATCATCACCGGCGCCTTCATCCAGTTCGAGAACGCGATGAACGAAGGCGATGTGGTGACGCTCGGCGGCGTGACGGGGACGGTGGAGAAACTCACCATCCGCTCCGTGCGGCTGCGCGATCTCGACGGCACGGCGCATATGATCCCGTTCTCCACGGTCGACCGGGTCGCCAACTTCATGCGTGGCTGGGCCTATCACGTGGCGGTCATCGGCGTTGCCTATGACAGCGACCTGAGCGAGGTGAAGATGGCGATGCATGTTGCCTTCGACCGTCTCAAGGCAGGCGATCTGGCGTCGGAAATCCTGGAGCCGCTGGAGATGCACGGCGTCACGGCCTTCGGCGACAGCGCGATCACGGTGCGTGCGCGCATCAAGACGCGGCCGGGGTCTCAATGGTCGGTGGGCCGGGCCTACAACGAGCATATCAAAACCGTGTTCGACGAGCGCGGCATCGAGATCCCGTTCCCGCAGGTGACCTACCACGCTCCGCCGTCATCCGTTCCGCCCGCGGCCGTGGCGCTGACCGCTGCCGCGACTGCCGATGCGCAGTCGGCCGGCGCGGCGGACGACGGCAAGACCGTCGACCTGCCGGCGGAGGAGGCACCGGTAGCGCCGAAGCCGGCGAAACGCGCTTCGCGGCCGCGCAAGCGCCAGCAGGACATCCCGTCCGAAGACGAGCTCTAACCCCGTCCGGCGCCTCATTTCGGAGGGGGTGGAACGGGCTTGCGCTTCACCCATCAATTCGATAAATCTCGAATTATGGAAAAGATGGATGCCATCGCGGCGCTCAGCGCCCTTGGACAGGAAACGCGCCTCGACGTTTTCCGGATGCTGGTGCGCGCCGGGCCGGGCGGGATTGCCGCCGGCGACCTGGCGGAACGTCTCGGGGTGCGGTCGAACACGCTGTCGACCCATCTTGCCGTTCTGGTCCGTGCCGGTCTCATCGCATCCGAACGCGAGGGGCGGACGATCCTCTATCGCGCGGAGTTTGACGGAGCCCGCGCGCTGATCGGCTTTCTCGTCGGCGACTGCTGTGCCGACAGGCCGGAGCTTTGTGCCCCGTTCATCGCCGGATTGCCCGGAGCTTTGCCAGTGAAGGCCGGATCATGACGACACTGACGCTCTCCCGCCGCCTGTTCGCCGAGGCTCTGGGCACGCTCCTGCTTGTCGCCACCGTCGTCGGATCCGGGATCATGGCAGACCGG
This sequence comes from Stappia sp., assembly GCF_965276915.1. GTDB lineage: Bacteria > Pseudomonadota > Alphaproteobacteria > Rhizobiales > Stappiaceae > Stappia. The sequence continues at coordinate 110,361 of NZ_OZ255709.1, read as the reverse complement.
CTGAGCGCCGACACGGCGGTCTCGCTTCTTGGCAACACATTGCCGACGGGGGCGATCCTCGTTGTGCTGATCACCATCCTCGGGCCGGTCTCGGGCGCCCATTTCAATCCGGCCGTGACCCTGGTTTTCTGGATCAGGCGCGAGCTTGCCTCGCGCGAGGCCATGGCCTACGCGACGGCGCAGATTGCCGGCGGACTGGCCGGGACGGTTCTCGCACACGCGATGTTCGAGCTGCCGCTGGTGCAGGTGTCGCAGACGGTGCGCAGCGGTACGGGTCAATGGGTGGCGGAGATTGTCGCGACATTCGGCCTGCTGGCGGCGATCCTCGGCGGACTGAAGCATGCGCGCCAGGCGGTGCCCTGGCTTGTCGGGCTCTACATCACCGCCGCCTACTGGTTCACCGCCTCGACCTCCTTCGCCAATCCGGCTGTCGCCATCGCACGTGCCGCCAGCGATACGTTCGCAGGCATCCGTCCGTTGGACGTGCCGGCCTTCGTGCTGTGCCAGGCCGGAGGCGCCGTGCTGGCGCTTGCCGTGATGTCGTGGCTTCTGGGAGACCCTGTCAGGGATCCGGAGGCTGCGTGAAACCTTCCGTTCGCGCGGTCGCGCTGCTCGGCCTCACGCAAATCCTCGGGTACGGGACGCTGTTCTATGCGGTGGTTCTGACGGCACCGCGCATCGCCGAAACCTTTGGCTGGTCCAAGGCAACGGGGCTTGGCGGCTTCTCGCTCGGGCTTCTGGTCGCGGGCCTCGCATCGCCGCGCGTCGGCGCGATGATCGAGGTTCATGGCGGGCGCAAGGTGATGGCAGCCGGATCGCTGGTCGCGACCTTGGGGCTGGCGGCAATGTCAGTCGTCAACGGCCTCGCAGGCTATCTCGCGGTGTGGGCCCTGCTGGGGCTCGCCATGTCGATGACGCTCTACGATCCCGCCTTCGCAACGCTCGGCCGGCTGTTCGGGGCGGCGGCACGCACCCGGATCACGGCGCTGACGCTGATCGCCGGTTTCGCCTCGACGCTCTCCTGGCCTGTTACACTGTGGCTCGTCGAGACCGTTGGCTGGAGGGGCGCCTATCTCGCGTTCGCCGCCGCCACGCTGCTGCTTGCCCTGCCGGCCCATCTGCTGCTGCCGCGCGAGGGGAGCGTGCAGCCGGACATCCCGCCGGCGGAGGCCGGACAGGCTTCAGCGATCGACCCGCCCGCCACCGGCAGTCTCGAGGCCGGTATTCGGCGCAAGGTTTTCCTGCTGCTCGCCCTGTCGTTCTCCTGCAACGCTTTCCTTTTCATCGGACTTTCCGCGCATCTTCTGGCTGCGCTGATCGCGCTCGGCCTGCCGGCGGTGACGGCGGTGGCGGTGGGAACCCTGATCGGGCCCGCGCAGGTGGGGGCCCGCGTGATCGAACTGGCCTTTGCCCGCAAGACGCATCCGCTCGGTGTGGCGCTGGTGTCGGCCGGCCTGATCCCGCTCGCTTTCGCCGTGCTGGTGTTCGCAGGTGTGGAGCCGGTGCCTGCGGCCGTCTTCGCCGTCATCTATGGCGGGTCGAACGGATTGGTGACGATCGTGCGCGGCACCTTGCCTCTGGCGCTTTTCGGAGCCGATGGCTATGCGCGATTGCTCGGGCGGATCGCGCGGCCGGCGCTGATCGTCGGGGCGGCGGCTCCCTTTGCAATCGGTGCCGTGATCGACGCGGGCGGCCCGGCGGCGGGCCTGACCCTCGCATTCGTCGCCGGGTGCCTGTCGTTTTCGGCGCTGGCCGGGATTGCCGTGCTGTTGCGCCAGCGCTGTTCGTTTGTGGTCCGTTAGGAGACCGGCTCAGCCGGATGAGCCAAGGGCGGGCATGCCGGTCGAGGCGAGGGTCATCGCCTGGCGGCGGAGATAATGCATGAGGTCGTCGGCCTTGCCGCGCGCCGCGGCGACGTCGCCGTCCGCTACCGCCTGCATCAGCTCCATATGATGCCAGGCAGCGGAGTTGAGGTCGGTCTCGCCGAAATAGCGGAACCAGAAACGGCGCGAGTGGGTTTGCAGCGGGGCGACCACGCGGGCGGCGAAGGGATTGCAGGCGGCGACCGCGACAATCTCGTCGAAGGTCTTGTCCTGCCGCATGAAGTCCTCGACATCGCCGCGTGCGGCGGCGTCCCGCATGGCGCGGGCACAGTCGGCCAGACCGTCGCGTTCGGCACGGCTGGCAAGATGCGCGGCCGCTCCCGTCAGAAGCAGTTCGAGTGCGTGGCGGGCATCCAGAACGCGGCCGAAATCGCCCGGATTTATATCGGCGACAAGAATGCCGAGGCGCGGGCGGATGGTGACCAGTCCCTCCCAGGCCAGGCGCTGGATCGCCTCGCGTATCGGGGTGCGACCCATTTCGAGCAGTGCGGCAAGCCGGTTCTCGGTGATTGCCGCGCCGGGGAGAAGGCGCAAGGTGACGATCTGTTCTTCAAGAGCCCGGTAGGCCCGCGCCGCCCGGCTTTCCTCGTTGGCGCCGTCGTCCGATGCCACGGGCTGCCCGTTGCCGTTGTCGAGGGCGGTCGCCACGGTGTGCTCGGGGGGCATCCTTGTCTCCTGCTGCTCTTTGCCGGCATCGCGATGCGTGCTGCTCAATATTGATATATCAGTTGTTGACAGAAAGAAAGTCACGTGAAAATGTGGCTTCAGCTTCTGATATATCAGTTGACGGCAAGGAGTATCCGATCATGTGGCAGGGCGTCTTTCCGGCGGTAACGACCAAGTTCACCGATGATGACAGGCTCGACAGGGCCGAGATGGAGCGCTGTTTTGCGTTGCAGGTGGAGGCCGGCGTCGACGGCCTGATCGTGTGCGGTTCACTTGGCGAGGCAATGGCGCTGGAGCCGGAGGAAAAGCTCGAGATCCTGGCGATCGCGAAGTCGGTTTCCAGTGGTCGTCCGGTGCTGATGACCGTCTGCGAGAGTTCGACCAGGCGGGCCGTTTCGGCGGCGCAGGCGGCGGCGAAGGCCGGCGCCGACGGGTTGATGGTGCTGCCGGGCGTTCCCTACAAGTCGGCGCCGCACGAGACGGTAGCCCACCTGCTGGCCGTGACACGTGCCGCCGGCGTGCCGACGATGATCTACAACAATCCGGTGGCTTACGGCGTCGATGTGACCCAGCCGATGTTCGAGGCGCTCGCCGTCGAGCCGCTGGTCGTGGCGATGAAGGAATCCACCGACGACATCCGCAGGGTCAGCGAGGTGATCTCGCATTTCGGCGATCGTTTCGACGTCTTCACCGGTGTCGACAACCTGGCGCTGGAAAGTCTCGTGATGGGCGCAACCGGCTGGGTTGCCGGCCTCGTCGTCGCCTTTCCGAAGGAGACGGTGGCGATCTGGAAGCTTGCCCAGGCCGGGCGCATCGAGGAAGCGCGTGCGATCTACCGGTGGTTCCGCCCCTTGCTCGATCTCGATGTCTCGACCAATCTGGTCCAGAACATCAAGCGCGCCGAGGTCCATGCGATCCGGTCGAACGACCGTTGCCGAGCGCCGCGCATGGCGCTCAGCGGGGCGGAGTCCGAGCGGGTGGACGCGGTGATCCGCGCTGCGCTCGATTGCCGGCCGGCCCTGCCCAACGTCTGATGCACCGGCGGCGCATCATCGCATCGAGGTCTGACAGCGCATCATGAGCGATCTGCCCCATGTGACCATTCTGGGCGCCGGCATCATCGGCCTTGCCACGGCGGCAACGCTGCTGGGGCGCGGTCATGCCGTCACGGTGATCGACCGGGGAGACCCGGGCGGCGCGACCTCGCGCGGCAACGCGGCCGGCATTGCCTGGACGGATGTCGCGCCCTTGGCTTCGCCCGGGATCTGGCGCAAGGCGCCAGGCTGGCTGCTCGATCCGCTCGGTCCGCTGTCGCTGCGTCCCTCCTACGCGGTTTCGATCCTGCCCTGGATGCTGCGCTTCATGGGGGCCTCGCGGCCGGCCAACTGGCGGAAGTCGGTTTCCGCCATTGCCGCGCTGAACGCTGCAGCCGTGCCTGCATGGGAGCGGTTGTGGAGCGAGACGGGAAGCGGGGCACGGGTGCGCCGCGAGGGATGCCTCGATGTGTTCGACAAGCAGCGGGAGATCGCGGGTGCGCGTGCCGGTTGGCAATTGCAGCGCGATCACGGCATCGAGGTGCGGGAACTCTCCGGCGACGAGATGCGCGAGATGGAGCCGGATCTCGGGTCGAGTGTCGCGGGAGGGGCATTTGTCCCGGGCTGGATGCATCTCGACGATCCGCATGGAATGTGCCTCGACCTGGCCGCCCATGTACGGGCACGCGGCGGCGTGATCGAGGATGGCGAGGCCGTGTGCGTCGGGCGCAGCGGTGACGGTCTGCTGCTGCGCATGCGCGAGGGGCCGGTCCGGCATGCCGGGCAACTTGTGGTCGCCTGCGGAGCATGGTCGCGCCGGTTCGCCTCGAAACTCGGCGAGGATGTGCCGCTCGACACCGAGCGGGGGTACAACATCACTGTTCCCGAACCGGGCGTTTCCTTCCGGCGCTTCGTCATGCTGGCCGGCTACGGGTTCGTGCTGTCGCCGATCCAGGCGGGCCTGCGCATTGGTGGCGCGGTGGAATTCGCAGGGCTCGATGCCGAGCCGAACTGGAAGCGGGTGGATGCGCTGGTGACAAGGGCGAAACGCGTGGTGCCGGGACTGCAGGCGGATCGCGGCGAGCGCTGGATGGGGTTTCGTCCGTCGATGCCCGACAGCCTGCCGGTGATCTCCGCCAGCCGCACGACACCGGGCGTCACTTATGCTTTCGGCCATGCGCATCACGGCTTGACGCAGGCCGCCGTTACCGGCGATCTGGTCGCCGACCTGATCGCCGGAAAAAAGCCGGAGATCGACCTTTCGCCCTACGCCATCGACCGGTTCTGACATCCGGTCTCCATCCGGGGAGTTCATCGTGGCCCGCCACACGTTCTTCTGCATCGACGGCCACACTTGCGGCAATCCCGTGCGCCTTGTCGCCGGCGGCGGTCCGCAGCTTGCCGGTGACAGCATGCTGGCGCGGCGCGCCGATTTTCTCGCCCGCCATGACTGGATCCGGACCGGCCTGATGTTCGAGCCGCGCGGTCACGACATGATGTCCGGCTCGATCCTCTATCCCCCGACGCGGCCCGATTGCGATATAGGGGTCCTTTATATCGAGACCTCGGGCTGTCTGCCGATGTGCGGACACGGAACCATCGGCACGGTGACGATGGCGATCGAGGAAGGCTTGCTGCGGCCGGCGATACCCGGAACTGCGCGGCTGGAAACCCCGGCGGGTCTCGTTATCGCCGACTACGAGACGGACGGCGAGCATGTGAAGAGTGTGCGCCTGACCAATGTGCCCTCCTTCCTTGCGGCGCGCGATCTGGAGATCGACTGCCCGGAATTTGGCCGGCTACGGTTCGATGTCGCCTATGGCGGCAACTTCTACGCGATCATCGAACCACAGGAGAATTTCGCCGGTGTCGGCTCGGTGGAGATCGACCGGCTTGTGGCGGCCAGTCCCGCTCTCCGCGTGGCGTTGAACGAGACCTACGAGATGGTCCATCCCGAAGACGCCCGCATTCGCGGCATCACGCATATCCAGTGGACGGGGCCTGCGATGCAGCCCGGGGCGGATGCGCGCAACGCGGTCTTCTACGGCGACAAGGCGATCGACCGGAGCCCGTGCGGCACCGGAACCTCGGCCCGCCTCGCCCAGTTGCACGCACGCGGACATCTGAAAACCGGTGATCGTTTCGTGCATGAAAGCGTTATCGGCTCGCTCTTCACCGGCGGGATCAAGGAGGAGACAACGGTGGGCGGTGTGCCCGGCATCGTTCCGACCATTGAGGGCTGGGCAGTGAAGACCGGGACGTCGACGATCACGCTCGACGAACGCGATCCCTACATGGCCGGCTTTTCCGTTACCGGCACGGGCGTGAAGCTCTATCCGCGGCCGTGAAAAGCCCTGTGTTGCGGGTGCCATTTCGCGCGCCGAAGCTGTAGACAGGGAGCGAACCAAACGGGAATCGCTTCATGGACTGGTCTCCCCAGCAACAGGATGCGCTTGCTGAAACGGCGCGCTGGCTGAAAACGCGCGACAAGCAGGTGTTCCGTCTTTTCGGCTATGCCGGAACGGGCAAGACGACACTTGCCCGGCATCTGGCCGAAGGTCTTGATGGAGATGTCGCCTTCGGCGCATTTACAGGCAAGGCGGCGCATGTGCTGCGCCAGAAGGGCTGCGTCGACGCCACCACGATCCATGCGATGATCTACCGGCCGCGCGGCCGCAAGGACGACACGGAGGAGGAGGAGGGCTCGCTCAGCTTCTCCATCAACCGGGACAGTGTCGCGGCGAAGGCCAAGCTGATCGTCATCGACGAATGCTCGATGGTGGACGAGGATCTTGGCCGGGACCTGCTCTCCTTCGGGACGCCGGTGCTGGTGCTCGGCGATCCGGCGCAGCTTCCCCCGGTCAAGGGCGGCGGCTTTTTCACCGAGGCGGAGCCCGACATCATGCTGTCGGAGGTGCACCGGCAGGCGCGCGACAACCCGATTGTCCACATGTCGATGCTGATCCGCGAGGGCGGCGACCTGACGCCGGGTCGTTACGGCGACAGCCGGATCATCTCCCGGCGGGAGATCGATGCGGGTGCGATCCTGGCCGCCGATCAGGTGCTGGTCGGAACCAACAAGACACGGCGGCTCTACAACGGGCGCATCCGCGAGCTGAAAGGGTTCACCACGCCGATGCCGGCAGTGGGCGACAAGCTCGTGTGCCTGCGCAACGACAAGACCAAGGGGCTGCTGAACGGCGGGCTGTGGACCGTCGACCGGTTGCGGCCGGCGCGGGGCAACACGCTGCGCTTCGACGTGCGCCCGGAAGACGAGGCGGGCGGCAAGTCCAAGGTTCAGGTCAAGGTGCTGCCGGGTCTTTTCGAGGAAGGTGCCGAACAACTCCCCTATGCGATACGCCGGCGCTCCGACGAGTTCGATTACGGCTATGCCCTGACGGTTCACAAGGCACAGGGCTCGCAGTGGGACGATGTGGTGCTGTTCGACGAGAGCTGGGCCTTTCGCGAATACCGCGACCGTTGGCTCTACACGGCCGTGACGCGCGCCGCGCACACGATCACCGTCGTGCGCTGAGCGGCCCCGCGCCTGTGGGCAATCGGGTGCAGGAGTGGCGTCCCATCGCGGCGGGGCGTATGGTGCGCGCCCGCCCGCGCTCGTTGCCGAGACGGGCGCAAGACCGCCAGCCCGTACGGATGCCCGCATGACAGATCCCTATACTGACGCCCCAGAGACCTCTGCCTCTCCCTCCGCTTCGGGTACGAAGGCAGCCTTGCCGCCGGCGGTGGCCGCGAAGATCGCGGGCCGTATCGCGGGTGAGCTCTCCTGCCGGCCGGAGCAGGTCAAGGCGACGGTGGAGCTGCTCGACGGCGGTGCGACGGTGCCTTTCGTCGCGCGCTATCGCAAGGAAGCGACCGGCGGACTGGACGACACGCAGTTGCGTACGCTGGAGGAGCGGCTCACCTATCTGCGGGAGATGGAGGAGCGGCGTGCGGCGATCCTGAAATCCGTCGATGAGCAGGGCAAGCTCGACGCGGACCTGAGCACGAAGATCCTTGCCGCCGATACCAAGGCGCAGCTTGAGGATCTCTATCTCCCCTTCAAGAAGAAGCGGCGGACCAAGGCGCAGATCGCCCGCGAGGCAGGGCTTGAGCCTCTGGCGGATGCGCTTCTCGGCGATCCCGCCCGCGATCCTCAGAAGGAAGCGGCCGGGTTCATCGATGCCGACAAGGGGGTTGCCGACGAGAAGGCGGCTCTCGATGGCGCCAGGCAGATCCTGATGGAAAGGTTCTCCGAGAATGCCGCCCTTGTCGGGCGGCTGCGTTCTCATCTGGCGCGCGGCGGCGTGCTGCGCTCGCGGGTTGTCGACGGGCAGGCGGAGGCAGGCGCCAAGTTCGCCGACTATTTCGATTATCGCGAGAAATGGGCCGACGTTCCCAGTCATCGAGCCCTGGCGCTGCTGCGCGGGCGCAACGAGGGTGTGCTGGCTCTGGAACTCGTCGTCGACGAGGAGGACAGCGACCCGGTCAGGCCGGTGGAGCGCATGGTGATGCATGCCGCCGGCATCGAGGTGCGAGGCCGTCCGGCGGACAAGTGGCTTGCAGAGACCGCACGCTGGGCCTGGCGGGTCAAGCTGTCGCTGCACCTGGAACTCGACCTGATGAACACGCTGCGGGAGCGGGCCGAGGACGAGGCGATCCACGTCTTCGCCCGCAATCTGAAAGACCTGCTGCTGGCCGCACCCGCCGGCCACAAGGCGGTGCTCGGCTTAGACCCGGGCATCCGGACGGGCGTCAAGGTGGCCGTCGTCGATGCCACCGGCAAGCTGGTGGAGACGGCGACCGTCTATCCGTTTCAGCCGCGTAACGACGTGTCTGGTGCCAAGGCGGTGCTCAAGGCGCTGATCGCCCGGCACGGGACCACGCTCGTGGCCATCGGCAACGGCACCGCGAGCCGGGAGACCGACAGGCTTGTCGCCGAACTGATGACGGAGGTCCCTGACGCGCAGCTGACGCGCGTCATCGTCAACGAGGCCGGCGCCTCGATCTATTCGGCCAGCGCGCAGGCAGCACGCGAGCTTCCCGATGTCGACGTGTCGCTGCGCGGCGCGGCCTCGATCGCGCGGCGACTTCAGGACCCACTTGCCGAGCTGGTGAAGATCGAACCGAAGTCGATCGGCGTCGGCCAGTACCAGCATGACGTCAACCAGACGAAGCTTGCCCGCTCGCTCGATGCGGTCGTCGAGGATGCGGTGAATGCGGTCGGTGTCGATCTCAACACCGCGTCGGTTGCGCTGCTTGGCCGGGTGTCAGGCCTTTCCGCAGGGCTGGCGGAAGCGGTCGTCGCGCATCGCGAGGCCAATGGCGCGTTTCGGGACCGCAAGGCGCTGCTGAAGGTCGCAAGGCTGGGGCCGAAGGCCTTCGAGCAATGCGCCGGGTTCCTGCGGGTTCCGGGTGGGGACAATCCGCTTGATGCCTCATCCGTGCATCCCGAAGCCTATCCGGTGGCAAGCCGTATCGTGAAGGCTTGCGGGCGGCCGATGGCCGAAGTGATGGGCAATGCGGGGCTGTTGAAGACGCTCGATCCGGCCGATTTCGTCGACGACGCCTTCGGCCTGCCGACGGTGCGCGACATCCTGGCGGAGCTGGAGAAGCCGGGACGCGACCCGCGCCCGGAGTTCAAGACGGCGCGGCTTGCCGAGGGCATCGAGACGATGAGCGACCTGAGGCCCGGCATGGGGCTCGAGGGTACGGTCACCAACGTCACGAACTTCGGTGCTTTCGTCGATATCGGCGTTCATCAGGACGGACTGGTCCACGTCTCCCAGATCGCCGACCGGTTTGTGAAGGATCCGGCAGAGGTCGTGAAGGCGGGCGACATCGTGCGTGTGCGGGTGGTCGAGGTCGACATGGCGCGCAAGCGGATCGCGCTGACGATGCGCAAGGATGGCGGGGCGGAAGCCGGTCAGCCGGGCGGGCGCGGCGCAGGACCGGGCCACAATCCGCGCGGCAACGACCCGAGAGGCGGTGGGCCGAGAGGCGGTGGGCCAAGGGGAGACGGGCCGCGAGGCGGCGGACCTGGTGGCGGCGCGCCCAAGGGGGGCGGCCCGAAAGGCGGAGGACGCTCCGGAGGCGGTGCCTCGCAGGGCGGCGGCTCGCAAGGGGGAGGCGACGGCGCGATGGCCGCCGCCCTTGCGGCCGCCTTCAACAAGAAGAAGCGCTGAACGGGGGAAGGACCCGGGACGTCGGGTCCTTCCGCTGATCGACTGGCGGGCTACTTGAACGACGCGCCGATCTTCGGCGTGCCGGGCAGTCCCTCATAGGCGAGCGTCACGCTCATGCCCGGCTTCATCGGATGGAGCGGGCCGATCGAGCCGACGGAGACAAGGTCTCCCGGCTTCAGCGCCTTGCCCTGCGCCTTGAGGACGCCCGCGATCCACGTCACCGCGTTGAGTGGATGGCCGAGAACCGCTTTGCCGGGAGCGGCCGAAAGCGTCTCGCCAGTGGCGTCGTCGGTGAGGCGGGCGGTAAACCCGGCGAGCATCGCAACGCCCTCCGCGCCTTGGGGCAGGACGATCAACTCGCCCATGACGCCGCGCCAGGCTCCGACATTGATGGAAGTGATCGCCGCGCCGTCGAGTTTCTCGTCCTTGCCGACGACCAGGGCGGGAAGCTCCAGGAACGGGCGGACGCCGGCGATCGAGGCCAGAACCTCCTCAGGCGTGGATGCCTCGTTCACCGCCGCATCGGAAATCTCGACGATGAGATCCGCCTCGTAAAGCGCGCGAACGGCATCGGACGGGCTGACACTCGCGCCGGGTTCCAGGATCATGCCCTTCAGCAACGTGCCGAAGACCGGCTCGCTGACGCCAAAGATCTCCTGTGACTTTGGCGAGGTCAGGCCTGCCTTGTAGCCGACCACCGGGCCGAGGTCCGCGGACAACCGGGCGACGATCTTTTCCTGCGCGCACAGCGCGTCGGCAATCGAGCCACCGGCCGCGACAGGTGCCGTGGTCGGCCGCGCGGCGGCACGCTCGGCGAGGAACGCATCGATTGCGGCGTCGTCCGGGCATGCGGCAAACGCCGGCGCGGAAACGAGAAACGAGGTGGCAAGCGCAAGTGTGACGACGGATGCGCGCATATGCGAAATTCCTCCCGATGAGCATGTTGTTCCGCGCGCCAGAGTGCCGAGCGCCGGACCCGGTGGCAAGAGGCCGGGGCACGTTCGCGACGGGCCGACCGGGGCCGGCGATTGTCATGCCTGCCCGTATTGTTCCTGAAGATAGGTCCAATAGTTGCCGAGATGGTGCTGCCAGAAGAAATCCTTCGGATCGGCCGGATTGCCGCCGGGCACCGCAAACAGCGGGACCATCGAGCCGGCGGTGGTGAAATTCAACGAGAGCTGGATGCGCGAGAGCATGCCGTCGATCGCATCGGCCACCGATGTCCCGTCGAGCCGTGTGCCTGCCGGGAGGCCGGGAAGTGCGTTCTGCGATACGACACCTTCGCGGATGAGCCTCGTCTTGAGATCGCTTGCGACCTCGAGCGCATGGGCAACGGCCTGCAAGCGAGCTGCCTCGACGGCGGGTTCCACGGTGGCGCAGAACGCGGCGATGCGCGGATCGACGAGAGAGGACCGGGCGCCGCCATATTCATGCAGCGGGTTGGGTGTATCGAGATCGCCGGGGATCTGGAGCGTGAACGGCACCTGCGGCACCCATCCTTGCGTGCTGGCGATCGTCCAACCGAGCCCCCTGACACCTGCGATGAAGTCGTAGTCGTATCCGTAGTGATCGTTACCGGGTTTGGCCGGAGCGAAGACATAGGTCTTGCAGGACAGCCCGGACAGTCCGGAAAAGATACCCGAGGCGTGCCCGATGAACGAAGTCAGAAGTGTCGCGATGGAAGCACCCTGGCTGTGTCCGGTGATGAGGATCTCGGCCTGCGGATCGAGCGAGAGCTCGCTCAGCGTGGCAAGCAGCGGGCGATCCGTCGTCAGCAGCATCAACAGCAGACTGAGGCTGAAGCCCAGATGCGTGCCGGCGACAACCGCGCTGCCGGTCTCGTCCCGCGCCAGATGGAAGGGAAGGTCGAGTTTCATGCCGCCGACTTTGATTGCGAGATCGAGCCGGGCATCGACCAGCGGGAACAGCAGGTCCGCGAGGATGCTGGCCTCCGTGTCCACGGTGCCGCGCACGACGATTGCATACTGGCCGGGCCTGTTATCGTTGCGCCAGACCTGCCAGAGATTGTCGAGCAGCGTGGGGGCGGAAGGCGAAAGACTGTCGACCTTCGACCAGCCGAGCTTGTCGGGATCGGGCGTCGGGACGGGGATCGCAGGAACGCCGTAGATCGCCTGCGACAGGGCGATCATCGCGGTTGCCTCGGTGAAATCGAAACCCGGCTGGAGTGCCATGCTGTCGGTTCCTTCTGCCTGCGTGGATGTTGCCACAGCATAGACCGGGGAACCGATTTTGGGTTGTGTATCTTTCAGACTGCGCCTTATGCGGGATTTCTCATGTGCAGGTGCAAACGTACAGGTACAAAAAAGCCGCCACGCGTGTTGCGCGCGGCGGCTGAATGCGGGACAGGCCGTGAGCGAGAGGCCTATTCGGCCTCGTCGGCGGATGCGGAGTTGAGCAGCGAGTAGCGCTCCACGCCGATCTTGTCGAGCAGGTCGAGCTGGGTCTCGAGGAAGTCGATATGGCCTTCCTCGTCGGCCAGAAGCTCCTCGAACAGCTTCATGGTGACGTAGTCGCCTTCGTCGTGACAGATGTCGCGTGACTTGGAATAGGAGGCGCGGGCATCCTGCTCGCCGGCAAGATCGGATTCCAGGACCTCCTTGACATCCTGGCCGATGCGCAGCGGAGCGACCTTCTGCAGGTTCGGGTGGCCCTCGAGGAACAGGATGCGCTCGATGATCTTGTCGGCGTGCTGCATCTCCTCGATGGATTCCGCCCGCTCCTTCTTGGCAAGCTTGGCGAGGCCCCAGTCGTCGAGCATGCGATAGTGCAGCCAGTACTGGTTGACGGCGCCGAGCTCCAGAAAGAGGGCCTCGTTCAGCCTTTCGATAACCTTGCTACTGCCCTTCATGTGATGCTCTCCTTTCGTGTTTCGCAGGCCACGCAGAGTGTGCGAGGGGGCCGCGCTTGATTGTCAATTTAGAATCATTCCAATCGAGTGTGAAGGGGATACGCGAGAAAAGCGCATGCGGATCGACATTTTCCGGTGCATGAACAGGACTGAACGGGCAAAAGGCCGCCCGGCGGCACGGTTCGCGACGGGCTTCCTGATTGCGGCGCCCGGTGAACCGTTGGGCTTCGGATTGCGTTAAACGTAGCAGACGTCACGCAAGGAACCTCCCATGTCGCATGCGATCGCCTTCCTCGGCACAGCCATCGTCTTTTTCGCGCTCGACTACCTGTGGCTTGCCCGGATCGCCGGACCCTTCTACCGCGAGCGACTCGGGACGCTGATGGCGGACGAGGTGAATTTCGCGGTCGCGGGTGCGTTCTATGCCGTCTATGTGGTCGGGATCGTGATCTTCGCGGTCGCTCCGGCATTGCGTTCCGGGCAGTGGCAAGACGCGCTTCTCTACGGATGCCTGTTCGGCTTCTTCGCCTACGCGACCTATGATTTCACCAATCTTGCGACCCTGCGGAACTGGCCGCTCGACGTGACCATTATCGACGTTGCCTGGGGAACCTTCGTGACGGGGGTCTCGGCGACATCCGCCTTTCTGGTTGCCCGCAACTTCGCCTGACCGGCCGGCTGCGGGAGCAGACGCCTTCAAGCTGCCGTCACGACTTGCGTTTTCCGATCCTCCACGTCCATTGTAGGGGCAATGAAGGGTGCCGATGATCAGCGGTGCCGCGGTACGCAAAGCGGAGGAAACGGCATGGCGGGTGCGGGTGATGTTGCGCTGGTGACAGGGGCGACGGCGGGTGTCGGCAAGGCCTGTGCCCTTGCCTTCCTGCGCGCGGGATACCGGACGGTGCTTGCCGGGCGGCGGGCGGCGCTTCTTGACAGCGCCATCGACGAATCCGGCGCCGACCCGGCCAACGCGCTTGCCGTTGCCTGCGATGTCAGCGACCCTGCCGCGGTCGACAGCCTGTTCGACGCGATCCAGAGCCGGTTCGGCCGGCTCGACGTGGTCTTCAACAATGCCGGTACGACGGTGCTGGGAACGCCTGTCGGGGATCTGTCCTTCGAGGACTGGCGCAAGGTGATGTCGGTCAATCTCGACGGGGCGTTCCTGATTGCGCGCGGCGCCTTCCGGGCGATGCGGGCGCAGGATCCGCAAGGCGGGCGGATCATCAACAACGGATCGATTTCGGCCTATGTGCCGCGTCCCGGATCCGTCGCCTATACGGCATCGAAGCATGCGATCACCGGGTTGACGCGGTCGATCTCGCTCGACGGGCGCGCGTGCAACATCGCCTGCGGCCAGATCGACATCGGCAATGCCGCCTCGGACATGACGGTGCGCATGAGCGAGGGCGTGCCTCAGCCCGACGGGACGGTGCGGGCGGAGCCCGTGATGCCGGTGGACAACGTCGCTGTGTCGGTCCTGCACATGGCCAGCCTGCCCCTGGAGGCCAATGTGCAGTTCATGACGGTGATGGCGACGGCGATGCCGTATATCGGTCGCGGCTGACACGCGACCGGACTTGAATCGGCCACGACCGACGCAAGGCGGGTTTCAGACGGTGAGGTGAGCGCGCACGGCGCTTTCCTCCAGCTCGTCGCGGGCGCCGGCCAGAACCACCTCGCCGCGATCCATCACGGCGAAACGGTCGGCGAGATCGCGGGCGAACTCGAAATACTGTTCGACCAGGATGATCGCCATCTCGCCGGTGTCGCGCAGGAAGGAGATTGCCCGGCCGATGTCCTTGATGATCGACGGCTGAATGCCCTCCGTCGGCTCGTCGAGGATGAGCAGGCGCGGTTTCATGACGATGGCACGGCCGATGGCGAGCTGTTGCTGCTGACCGCCGGAGAGATCGCCACCGCGCCGCGACAGCATGTCCTTCAGCACCGGAAACAGCTCGAAGACCGTGTCGGGCACCCGGCGCTCGGTGCGCGGCAGGACGGAATAGCCGGTCTCGAGATTCTCGCGAACGCTGAGCAACGGGAAGATGTCGCGCCCCTGCGGCACCAGGGCAATGCCCTTGCGGGCACGCTGATAGGGCGTCAGGCGCGATATGTCCTCGCCGTTCCAACGGATGGCTCCGCGGGAAATCGGCTGCTGGCCGGCGATCGCGCGCAAGGTGGAGGTCTTGCCGACGCCGTTGCGGCCCATCACGCAGGTGACCTTGCCGGTTTCGGCAGTGAGCGAGACGCTCTTCAGGGCCTGGGCCGCGCCGTAATGGAGGTCGATGGACTCAACGTTCAGCATGTAATCTCCGTTTCGGGCTTGCTCGTCAGTTCAGCAGCTTGCGGTTCAGAACCTGCAGCACCCGCTCCTGCTCCTCGTCCGGCCCGCCGCCAACGTTGCAGACAGCTCTGGCGATGCTGATCAACTGGTGCAGTTCGGACTGATCGAGACGGCTTCTCCAGAGCTTCTGGAATCGCTGGACCGGGTCGTCGGCATTGATGACGTTCTGTGCGATCCAGTCGCAGAAGGTCAGCATCTCCTCCATGTCGCCGGCCGGGACGATCCCCTGCATCCCCTCGCGGATGACGGCCTTGGCCTCGTCCTTGTGAGCGGGCTTTTCCTTCGCCAGGCAGAAGTAGAAAGTTACCGCGGCGATCACCGGATCCTCGATGGACGCCAGGGGGGCATCCTCGACCTTCCGGCGGAACTGCTTGCGCTTGTAGGCTCCGCGCATCCGCTCCACGGAATCGATCACCTCGCTTCCGGCTTCGCGGAGCATTTTCAAGCGCCAGTACCAGATCGCTGCGCCGACGACGATCGTCGCAAGAAGGGCCAAGAATGGCATCGTATATCTCCTGTCGGTTTGCCTCGACGAAAGACACATAGATGGCAACAGCGGCCTTGTTCCAGCGCTGATTGCATGTTCCGTGGTTACCTCCCCAGATAGACATCGATCACCTTCTGGTCGGAGGAAACATGGTCGAGCGAGCCTTCGGCCAGAACCGAACCTTCGTGCAGCACGGTCACCTTGACGTCGAGAGCGCGCACGAAGGTCATGTCGTGCTCGACGACGACGACGGAGTGGGTTTGCGCGATGTCGCGCAGGAGGTCGGCGGTGGCGGCTGTCTCCGCATCGGTCATGCCGGCCGCCGGTTCGTCGATCAGCAACAGTTGCGGGTCCTGGGCGAGCAGCATGCCGATCTCCAGCCACTGTTTCTGGCCATGGCTGAGATCGCCGGCAAGGTCGTCGCGGCGGGGAGAAAGGCGCACCAGGTCGAGCAGCGCATCGATGCGGCCCTGCTCGCCCGGTTGCTGGCTGTGGAACAGGGTCGCGAGCGGCCCGCGCGGCGCCTTCAGGGCGAGTGCGATGTTGTCCTCCACCGTGTGGCTCTCGAAGACGGTGGGCTTCTGGAACTTGCGGCCGATGCCGAAGCCGGCGATTTCCGCCTCGTCATGGCGGGTGAGATCGATGTCCTTGTCGAACCGCAATGTGCCAGTGTCGGGCCGGGTCTTGCCGGTGATGACATCCATCATCGTCGTCTTGCCGGCGCCGTTGGGCCCGATGATTGCCCGCATCTCGTTGCGGCCGATGAGAAAGGACAGGTTGTTGAGCGCCTTGAATCCGTCGAAGGAGACGCTGACACCGTCGAGATAGAGCAGGGAGGAGTGGATCGTCGGGGCTTGCGTGCTCATGCTGTTCACTCCGCTGCCTGGCCCTGCACGGCGTCATCGCTCGTTGCCCGGATGCCGTTGTCGCGATCCTCGTTCGAAGGAGCGGTGCGTGCTCTCCGGGCGGGAAGCCGGGACTTCAGCGTGTTGAAAAGACCGACGATGCCCTTCGGCAGGAACAGGGTAACGGCGACGAAGAGGGCGCCGAGCGCGAAGAGCCAGATCTCGGGAAGGGCGGCGGTGAACCAGCTCTTGGCGAAGTTGACAAGGACGGCACCGATCACCGGTCCGACCAGTGTTCCGCGCCCGCCGACAGCGACCCAGATGACCGCCTCGATGGAGTTGGCCGGGGCGAATTCGCCCGGGTTGATGATGCCGACCTGGGGGACATAGAGCGCGCCGGCAAGGCCTGCCATCATCGCCGAGACCGTCCAGACGAAGAGCTTGTAGTGCTCGACGCGGTATCCGAGGAAGCGGGTGCGGCTTTCCGCGTCGCGCAGCGCGACCAGCACCTTGCCGAGTTTCGATCCGGTGATCGCGATGGCCAGCACCAGCCCTGCGGCAAGGGCGAGAGCCGAGGCGGAAAAGAGGCCGGCGCGGGTGGCGTCCGACTGCACCGGGAAGCCGAGAATGTCCTTGAAGTCCGTCAGCCCGTTGTTGCCGCCGAAGCCCATGTCGTTGCGGAAGAAGGCGAGCAGCAGCGCATAGGTCATCGCCTGGGTGATGATCGAGAGATAGACGCCCGTCACCCGTGAGCGGAAGGCGAACCAGCCGAAGACGAAGGCGAGCAGGCCCGGCACGGCCAGCGCCATGACCATGGCGAAGGGGAAGGTGTCGAAGCCGGTCCAGTACCAGGGCAGTTCCTGCCAGTTGAGGAAGACCATGAAGTCGGGCAGCACCGGATCGCCGTAGACCCCCCGGGTGCCGATCTGGCGCATCAGGTACATGCCCATGGCGTAGCCGCCGAGCGCGAAGAAGGCGGCATGACCAAGCGACAGGATGCCGCAATAGCCCCACACGAGATCGAGCGCGAGGGCGAGCAGCGCATAGGTCAGATATTTGCCGGCGAGCGTCACCGCATAGGTCGGCACATGCAGCGGATGGCTGGCGGGCAGCGCAAGGTTGAGGGCCGGGACGAGGATCGCAGCCGCGACCAGTGCGAGCAGCAGGACAAGGCGGCCGCCGGTCAGCCCGCCGGAGAGATATCGCGAGATCATGGCTGGAGGCTCCGGCTCTGGTTGAAATGCACGGCGCTCACGCTTCCACCGCCCGACCCTTTTGCGCGAACAGGCCGCGCGGGCGCTTCTGGATGAACAGGATGATGAAGACGAGGACGAGGATCTTGGCCAGCACCGCGCCGGCGAAGGGCTCCAGGAACTTGTTGGCGATGCCGAGCGTCATTGCGCCAAGCAGGGTTCCCCAGAGATTGCCGACGCCGCCGAAGACCACGACCATGAAGCTGTCGATGATGTAGGACTGGCCGAGATTGGGCGAGACGTTGTCGATCTGCGACAGCGCCACGCCGGCGATCCCCGCGATGCCGGACCCGAGGCCAAAGGTGAGGGCGTCGACCCACGGCGTGCGGATGCCCATGGATGCCGCCATGCGGCGGTTCTGGGTGACGGCACGCACGTTGAGGCCGAAGCGGGTGAATTTCATCGCGATCAGCAGCGAGGCGAAGACGACGAGCGCGAAGACGAGGATCCACAGCCGGTTGTAGGTGATGGTGAGCTGGCCGATCTCGAAGGCACCCGACATGAAGGCCGGATTGCCGACCTCCTGGTTGGTCGGGCCGAAGATCGAGCGCACCGCCTGCTGCAGGACCAGAGAGACGCCCCAGGTGGCAAGCAGCGTTTCGAGAGGGCGGTTGTGCAGGAAGCGGATGATGCCGCGTTCGATGCCGACCCCGACGGAGCCGGCGACGAGAAAGGCGGCCGGCAGGGCGACCAGAAGCGAATAGTCGAAGAACTCCGGCGCCAGCGTGCGGAACAGGTTCTGGATGACGAAGGTCGTGTAGGCGCCAAGCATCACCATCTCGCCATGCGCCATGTTGATGACACCCATCA
This sequence comes from Stappia sp., assembly GCF_965276915.1. GTDB lineage: Bacteria > Pseudomonadota > Alphaproteobacteria > Rhizobiales > Stappiaceae > Stappia. The sequence goes on along the minus strand of NZ_OZ255709.1, from coordinate 91,988 downwards.
CGCCGAAGGTGATGGCAAGACCGATGGCGGCGAGAAGCAGGACGGAGCCAAGCGACAGGCCGAACCAGATGTTGCGGGCGGTGTCCCATGCGGCCTGGAGCTTCTGGATATTGGCGATCGCTGCATTCGCCGCTTCGTGAAGGTCGGCCTGCGCGCCGTTCGTCACGGCGGTGAGCAGCGACAGCGCGTCCCGGTCGCCTCGCCCGGCGAGGGTCTCAATCGCGGCAAGCCTGTCGTCGAGCGGAAGATCTGAACTGAGGATCGCGGCGGCACGGGCCTCGCGCATCAGTGTGGCAACCGAAGGGTCGGTCTCGGCGGCAATGGCCGCGTCGAGCGCGGGGATGGCGTCGGCATCGCCGGCCTTGAAGATGGCCTCGGCCGCCTGGGCACGGACGGCGGGATCCGCGGCGCGCAGGGTGAGACCGCCGAGGGCGGAGCGAATCGAGCGGCGCAAGCGGTTGTTGACGCGGACCTTGTCGAGGGCGCCGCCGGACAGGGCGCCGAGATCCGCGCCCGTGAGCGGGTCGGTGAGCGCATAGGCGCCGCCCTTGCGTTTGCCGACAACCACCAGCGCGTCGGACTTGCGGACATAGAGATCGCCCTCGGACAGCGCTTCAAGGGCCGTGACGACCAGCGGGTCACCGGTTTCGGCGAGCCTGGCTACCTGCGCCTCGGTTTCGCTGAAGGAGCCCTTGCCGAGCGCGTTGACGAGCTCCCTGAGGACCGGGTCGACGTCCTGGGACAGGGCGGAGCCGCCGGGTGCGGCAAGGGCTGCAAGAAGAAGGAAAAGGCTGGCGGTCCACGCGGCGGCGGTCCGGCGGGCGCGTTGCGCAAGCCCGGATCGCGTAGGCGAGTTCCGGAAAAAGAATGGGGTCAAGGTCATGAGGAACGAACCTGTCACGAAGCCTGTCCGGGAAGGAATGGGAGAGGCAGGGCAAAGGAGGAGGCGGGTCTGGCGCCCGCCTCCCTCCCCTCTGGATGCGGCAGGCCGGATTAGCTGCCCGAGCCGCCGCACTTGCCCGTGACGGTGTTGAAGTTGCCGCAGGAGAGCGGCTTGCGCCAATCGGCGATCAGGTCCTTGGAGCCGTCGAGATAGTCGGACCAGGCGTCGCCGACGACGAGGCCGGAGGTTTCCCATACGGTCTCGAACTGGCCATCGTCCTGGATCTCGCCGATCAGCACCGGCTTGGTGATGTGGTGGTTCGGCATCATCGCGGAGTAACCGCCGGTGAGGTTCGGCACGGAGACGCCGACGATCGCGTCGATGACCGCATCCGGATCGGTGCTGCCGGCCTTCTCAACCGCCTTCACCCACATGTTGAAGCCGATGAAATGGGCTTCCATGGGATCGTTGGTGACGCGCTTGTCGTCGCCGATATAGGCCTTCCAGGCGGAAATGAACTCGGCATTGGCCGGCGTGTCGACGGACTGGAAGTAGTTCCAGGCGGCGAGATGGCCGACCAGCGGGCCCGTGTCGAGGCCGGCAAGCTCTTCCTCGCCGACGGAGAAGGCGACGACCGGAATGTCCTCGGCCTTGATGCCTGCGTTGCCCAGTTCCTTGTAGAAGGGCACATTGGCGTCGCCGTTGATGGTGGAAACGACGGCGGTCTTCTTGCCGGCCGAGCCGAAGGCCTTGATGTCGGAAACGATCGTCTGCCAGTCGGAATGCCCGAACGGCGTGTAGTTGATCATGATGTCTTCCTCGGCCACACCCTTCGACTTCAGGTAGGCTTCGAGGATCTTGTTGGTCGTGCGCGGGTAGACGTAATCCGTGCCGGCGAGCACCCAGCGTTCGACGCCTTCCTCGTTCATCAGGTAGTCGACGGCGGGAACCGCCTGCTGGTTGGGAGCGGCGCCCGTATAGAAGACGTTGCGCTGGCTTTCCTCGCCCTCGTACTGGACAGGGTAGAAGAGCAGCGAGTTGAGCTCCTCGAAGACCGGCAGGACGGACTTGCGCGAAACGGAGGTCCAGCAGCCGAAGACCGCGGACACGCCATTGACCTGGACCAGCTCGCGGGCCTTTTCGGCGAAGAGCGGCCAGTCGGAAGCCGGATCGACGACCACCGCCTCAAGCTTCTTGCCGAGAAGGCCGCCTTTCTTGTTCTGCTCCTCGATGAGCATCAGCATGGCGTCCTTCAGCGTCGTCTCCGAAATGGCCATGGTGCCGGAGAGCGAGTGCAGGATGCCGACCTTGATGGTCTCTTCCTGGGCGAAGGCGCCGGTGAAGGCGGTGGAGGCCATCAGCGCGCCGAGCGCGAGTGCGGCGATTGAACCTGAGCGATGGTTTTTCATTTGTTTCCCCTCTGTCGCGTCTCCCCGGGAGGAAGAGCCGCGACACAGAGGATCAAGATGCGTGCCAACTCGGCCGCAGATGTTAACGAAACCTTAACCGGCTGGATTCGCTTTGCTTTGCCGGGGCGACCGCCGACAGGGGCGCCTCACCCGGCAAAAAGGCAGGTGCACATGATATCTGCACAATTGTGCATCGCACCAAAAAACTGCACACATTTTCGGCAAACCTGCCGCTGCGGCAGCTGGCGACCTACCGTCCTTCGACGATGCCGGACTGTTCCAGGGCGCTGATCTCGGCATCGGACAGGCCGAGGACGTTCGCAAGCACGCTTCGCGTGTGCTCGCCGAGCACGGGCGGGGCGATCCTGTCGTTGACCGGCGTCTTGGAGAAGCGCAAGGGGCTGGCAACGCCGGGCACCGTGCCGCCGCTGCCATGGGGAAGGGCGGGGTTCATGAGGCCGCGCGCCTTGGCCTGGGGTTCCTCGAACACCTGGTCGATGGTGTTGATCGGGCCGCACGGCACGGCGGCAGCCTCCAGGTCGGCGATCCACTCGCGGGTCGTGCGCGTCTTGATGATCCCGGCGACCATCGGCGCCAGGATTTCGCGGTGGGCGACCCGGTCGCGGTTGACGGCAAAGCGCGGGTCGGCGGCAAGCTCGGGCCGGCCGACGACCTCGCAGAAGCGGACGAACTGGCCGTCATTGCCGACCGCGAGAATAAGGTGACCGTCGGCGCTGGCGAAGACCTCGTAGGGAACGATGGCGGTGTGCGCATTGCCCATGCGCACCGGCGGGGTGCCGGAGACCAGATAGCTCAGCGCCTGGTTGGCGAGCGAGGCGACCTGCACGTCGAACAGCGCGATGTCGAGATGCTGGCCCTCTCCGCTGCGCTCGCGATGGGCAAGGGCGCCGAGAATGGCGATGGTGGCGTTCAGCCCGGTCAGGATGTCGGCGAGTGCAACGCCCGCCTTCTGCGGCCCGCCGCCGGGAAGCGTGTCGCGCTCGCCGGTGACCGACATCAGCCCGGCCATGCCCTGGATCATGAAGTCGTAGCCGGCGCGCTGGGCGTAAGGCCCTGTCTGGCCGAAACCGGTGATCGAGCAGTAGATGAGGCCCGGATTGATCTGCGAAAGGCTGTCGTAGTCGAGGCCGTATTTCTTAAGGCCGCCGACCTTGTAGTTCTCCACCAGAATGTCGGATTTCTTCGCCAGCTCAATGATCAGCGCGCGGCCCTTGTCGCTGGCGATGTCGACGGCAACCGACTTCTTGCCCCGGTTGGCGGCCATGAAATAGGCGCTTTCGCCGGCGGCGGGTCCCTCCGCGACGAAGGGCGGGCCCCAGCCGCGCGTGTCGTCGCCGCTGCCGGGCCGCTCGATCTTGATGACGTCGGCGCCCATGTCGGCCAGCGCCTGCGTCGACCAGGGGCCGGCCAGGACGCGGGAGAGATCGAGCACGCGCAGATGCGACAGCGGAGCGGTCATGATCGGGAAACGCCTTCTTTCCGGAACGTGTGTCCTGCCTTCCTGAATGGGAGGAGGGGCAAGCTTTCCCCGGTCATAGCCCCGGCATCGCCATGCGTCCAATGACTTGGCGTTTCGACATCATTCCGGAGCGTTAGGACCGGTCAGGTGTCTCACCCATCGCCGCGCGGCTTTTCATCGCCCTTGCTGGTCGGTACCAATGAGCGGAGAGATGAAGGACAGGTTCAAGGGGAGGAAAGCCATGAGCTTCAACGCGCTGGTTGTCGACAAGGACGAGGCGGGGGCCGTGTCGGCCAGGGTCGAGGCCGTGACGGAAGACCGTCTGCCGGAGGGCGACGTCACCGTGGCGGTCGAGTATTCGACGCTGAACTACAAGGACGGACTGTGCCTCGGTTCCGGCGGCGGGCTGGTGCGGGCCTGGCCGCATGTGCCGGGCATCGATTTTGCCGGCACGGTCGAGACCTCCTCCGATCCGCGCTATGCGCCCGGCGACAAGGTGGTGCTGACGGGCTGGCGCGTCGGCGAGGTGCGCTGGGGCGGCTACGCCCAGAAGGCGCGGGTGATGGCCGACTGGCTGGTGCCTTTGCCGCAGGGCCTCACCACCCGCGATGCCATGGCGGTCGGCACGGCCGGCTTCACCGCCATGCTGGCGGTGATGGCGCTGGAGGATCACGGGCTGAAGCCGGGAGGCGGCCCGGTGCTGGTCACGGGCGCGGCCGGCGGCGTCGGCTCGGTCGCCACGGCACTTCTTGCAGCACTTGGTCACGAGGTCGCAGCTGTGACCGGCCGGCCGGAAACGGCGGATTATCTGAAAGGGCTGGGGGCGACGACCATTGTGTCTCGCTCGGATCTGGCGGAGACCGTCAAGCGGCCGCTGGAGAGCGAGACCTGGGCGGGCTGCGTCGACGCCGTCGGCGGGGCGATGCTGGCGCGGGTGCTGGGGCAGATGAAATACGGCGCCTCGGTCGCGGCCGTCGGCCTTGCCGGCGGTGCGGGTCTGCCGGCGACGATGATCCCCTTCCTGCTGCGGGCAGTCAACCTGCTCGGCATCGATTCCGTCATGCGCCCGTACGAGGACCGGGCGCGGGCCTGGAGCCGTATCGCCTCGGACATGCCGATGGAGAAGCTCGCGCAGATGGTCCGCCCGGCGACGCTGACGGATCTGCCGGATCTCGGTCAGGCGATCCTGAAAGGCGGCGTGCGCGGACGCGTTGTCGTCGACGTCAACGCCTGAACAAGGACAGCGAAGCGAACATGAGCCCGGGCGCGATGGTGTCCGGGCCGATACGGGCAACGGCCTTGCCGGCGATCCCGCAGGCCATCCGGTCGCGGGTCGGCGCCGGAACCCGGCCGAAAGGGCTCTAGAATTCCTCGTAGTAGATGCCCTTTTGCGCAAGCCGCCATTGTTTCAGCTGCTTTTCGCTGCTCTTGCGCATCCGTTCCATGTGCTCTTCGTGCAGCTTGCGCGAATGGGCCTCCAGATCTTTGCGGATTTCCCGATGGAATTTCTCGGTCTCCGCCTTTTCTTCTTCAATCTGCTTTTTGGTCTTTCCCCAGTTTGCGAAACTCATTTTCGGGTCCCCTCGTTATTCGCGAATTCCCCTAAAGGTTGCACTGTACCATCCTGCCATCGCGATTTGAAGTTCTCCGTCCGCCGTGGCCGTCTTCCCTTTCACACGGGGCTTCGCTACCAATGAGCCGCCTCAGGGACGAGGTGCCGGGACGTTTGGCGTCGCCGGGGGAGTAGAAGGGGACAGGGGTGCCAATGGACGCGAATACCGGAGCGCCCGGCAGTCACGCCGCGACGGCAGGCGTATCGAAATTCACGCGGCTTCGGCGGTTGCTGGCCCGTCCGGAGCTTGCCTTCCTGATGGAGGCGCATAGCGGGCTTTCCGCCAAGATCGTGGAAGAGGCCGGCTTCGAAGGTATCTGGGCGTCCGGTCTGTCGATGTCCGCGTCGCTGGGTGTGCGCGACAACAACGAGCTGTCCTGGACCCAGGTGCTCGACATGCTCGAATACATGTCCGACGCCTCCAGCCTGCCGATCCTTGTCGATGGCGACACGGGCTATGGCAATTTCAACAATTTCCGCCGCTTCGTCGGCAAGCTGTGCGCGCGGGGCATCGCCGGCGTCTGCATCGAGGACAAGATCTTTCCGAAGACGAACTCGTTCCTGGGAGAGAACCAGCCGCTGGCCGACATCGAGGAGTTCTGCGGCAAGATCAAGGCCGGCAAGGACACGCAGAGCCATCCCGACTTCCAGGTGGTGGCCCGCGTCGAGGCGCTGATCGCGGGACGCGGCGTGGATGAGGCGCTCAAGCGCGCGCATGCCTATGCCGACGCCGGGGCCGATGCGATCGTCATTCACTCGAAGAAGAGTTCGGCGGACGAAATCCTCGATTTCTGCCGGCAATGGGAGAACCGCGTGCCGGTGGTGCTGATCCCGACCAAGTATTATCGCACGCCGACCGAGCGGTTGCGCGAGGCCGGCGCCTCGATGATCATCTGGGCCAATCACAACCTGCGCAGTTCGATCAAGGCGATGCGGGAGACCTGTGCGACCTTGCGGGAGCAGGAAACGCTGCTTGAGGTGGAAAGCGATGTTGCCCCGCTTGGCGACGTTTTCTCTCTTGCCGGTGCCCAGGAACTGGAAGAGGCGGAGAAGCGCTACCTGGCGGCCTCCAGTCCGACGCGTGCCGTGATCCTGGCAGCGACCCGGGGGGAGGGATTGGGCGATCTCACGGCCGAGCAGCCGAAATGCATGCTGCCGGTGCGTGGCAAGTCGCTGCTTGGCCGGCAGGTCGACGCTTTGAAGCGCCATGGCGTGGAGGATATCAGCGTCGTGGTGGGCTACCGGGGCGATGCGGTCGATGTGGCCGGCATCTCCAAGATCGACAATCCCGATTACCAGACGACAGGCGAGGCGCGTTCGCTCGCGCTCGGTCTTGGCCCAGACGCGGCCGACACGATCGTTTCCTATGGCGATATTCTCTACCGGCCGTTCTTCCTCGCGCTGATGGAGGATCGGGAGGAAGATATCGTCCTGCTGGTCGACCCGCGTGCGGAGGAAACGCGCAGCGGGCGCGACGCGGTTGCGTGCAGCGTGCCGTTTTCCGACGACCCGGGCATCGAGGGCGATGCTCCGCGCCTGACCGGTTTTGTGGCCGGGGGAGGCGACGGGGAATGGGTCGGGTTGCTGAGGGCGAGTGCCGCGGGCGCGGCGCGGCTCCAGGAGACACTCCGGGGGATGGATGAGAGCGGCGAACTCGATGCGGCCGATCTCGGCCGCGTGCTGACGGTCATGGCCAAAAAGGGAGAGACGATCGGCGTCGTTTATGTGCGTGGTTTCTGGCGCAACGTGAACGATCTGATGGACCTCGCCCAGGCACGTGACGCGGTGTAGCCGATGATCGAGGCGGACGACTTTCTTGCCGGTGCCAAGCGGCAGGGCATTGATTTCTTCACTGGCGTTCCCTGCAGTTTCTTGACGCCGCTGATGAACGCGGTGATCTCCGATCCGGGCGCCCGTTATGTCGGAGCGACCAGCGAGGGCGAGGCTGTGGCCATTGCCGCCGGTGCCTGGCTCGCCGGGCGCGAGACTGTCGTGATGTTCCAGAATTCAGGGCTCGGGAATGCGGTCAATCCGCTGACCTCGCTCAACCACCCGTTTCGGATCCCGACGCTTGTCATCGCCACCTGGCGCGGCGAACCGGGTCTGGCGGACGAGCCGCAGCACGAGTTGATGGGCGAGATCACCGCGCCGCTGCTCGACCTGGTGGGAACGCACCGCATCGGGTTTCCGACCTCGGCCGGGGAGATCGAGCCGGCGCTTGCCGTCGCGGTTACGCATATGCGGGAAACCGGACAACCGGTCGCGATGATCCAGCCCAAGGGGGCGATTGCATCACGTTCGCTTGACGAGATGCGCCCGGAACCGCTTCCCAGGGTCGAGGTCGGCGACTTCGGCGGCGCCGCCCCGGCGCGGCGGATGGATCTGCTTGCGGCGATCCGCGACATCCTTCCGGAAAGTGCCGGCATCGTTGCGACCACCGGCCATACGGGGCGCGAACTCTACACGCTGCAGGATCACCCGGGCCATCTCTACTGCGTCGGCTCGATGGGCGGTGCCAGCGCCATCGGGCTCGGGGCGGCCCTGAACACCGGGCGCCAGATCGTGGTGCTCGACGGAGACGGTGCCGCGCTGATGAAGCTTGGCAACATGGCGACGATCGGCGCGCAACAACCTGCCAACCTCACCCATGTCATCCTCGACAATGAGCGCCACCTGTCGACAGGCGGGCAGGCGACGGTTTCGCCGAATGTCGACTTCGCCGCGATCGCCAGCGCTTGCGGCTATCGTTTTGCCGCGCGTGCCTGCGGGCTGGAAGCCGGTCTCGCGGCAATGAGGGAAGCGCTTGGCGTGCCGGGGCCGCGCCTGCTGCATCTGAAGGTCGCGGCCGAGCAGGTTGCCGGTCTCGGTCGACCGGGCATCACTCCGGCGGAGGTCGCGCGCCGGTTCCGGACGCATCTTGGCGAGGGCAGTCCGCAATGACCGGGGATGTCCGGAACGAACCGGTGCTGCTGACGCCCGGTCCGCTGACCACCAGCGCCAGGGTCAAGGCGGCGATGCAACGCGACTGGGGGTCGCGCGATCCGGAATTCGTGCGGCTCAGTGCGGCGATGCTCGACAGGCTTCGGGTGCTCGCCGGTGGAGGCGCGGAGCATGTCTGCGTGCCGCTTCAGGGCAGCGGCACGTTTGCCGTTGAGGCGATGCTGGGCAGCCTCGTGGCGCCGCAGGAGCGCGTGCTTCTGCTCGTCAATGGTGCTTATGGCAGGCGCATGGCAGAGATCTGCCGACGGATCGGCCGGGATTTCGATGTTTACGAGGTCGAGGAGACCGTGACCCACGATCCGCAGGAGCTGCAACGCCGGCTCGCCGGGGATTCGGGCCTTTCGGTTGTCGCCGCCGTTCACTGCGAGACGACCTCGGGGCTTCTCAATCCGCTGGAGGAGTTCGCCGCCGTGACCGGAGCGAATGGTCGCCGACTGCTTGTCGACAGCATGAGCGGCTTTGGAGCGCTGCCGCTTGATATGGCCGCACTCGGCATTTCGGCAGTTGCGGCTTCGTCCAACAAGTGCCTCCAGGGGGTGCCCGGACTTGGTTTCGTGATCGCCCGACACGATGAGCTCGAGGCTCGTGCTGGAGCGGCTCCTTCGCTCGTGCTTGACCTCCACGACCAGGCAAGGGCGCTGTCAGGCGACGGGCAATGGCGTTTCACGCCACCGACGCATGTCGTGGCGGCTCTTGCCGAGGCATTGGCAGAACTGGATGACGAGGGCGGTCCGGCTGCGCGGCTTGCCCGCTACACGGCGAACCGCGACACGCTCGTCGCCGGCATGCGCCGACTGGGCTTCCGTCCGGCGCTCGAGCCGGAGTTGCAGGCGCCGGTGATCATGTCCTTCATCGAGCCGGGCGAGGGGTGGTACCGGTTCGAGCCGTTCTACGACGCGCTCGCCCGCCGGGGTTTTGCGATCTATGCCGGCAAGATGCGGGAACTCGGCACATTTCGGGTCGGGACCATCGGGGCGATCGATACCGGGGTCATCGAACGGTTTCTGGCGGCGGCAGAAGCTGTTGTGACAGAAATGAAACAGAAATTGATCCGCTAGCCTTGCTGGTCTGGAACGAGCTCCGTCCCGATGACATCAGTCAAAGCGAAGCCTGTTAAGAAAAGTCAATTAAAACATTGGCTTGCCGGATTTCCCAAGGGTAGGTTTACCTGTCCAGGCGTGCCGGAGGCCGTGGAGAACGTCAGCCACGAAGGAAAAGTGCGAGAAGCGGAGGCAGCTTGTCGCAGTCTTTCCCATATCTCGGTGTTGTTGCGTATCGGCAAAGGGCCTGTCTTGTGACCCATTCGGATGGTTTCAAAACCTAGCAATTTCCGCCTGTTGCAGGCCGGATGCGATCCTTGGCAACGCCTTTCGCAGTCGCAGTCGCAGGCCACGGAACAGGCACCTGTCCGGCGCGCAGAGGGGCTGCGGGGTTGTCGGGTCGTCTGATGGCGGTGAGCGTTTCGTTGGCTTACTCGACAGTACCACGCCTTTCGGCTATTTAGCGAAATCCGCCTGAACAGAATTTAATAGCGGCGGCTGGCGTCGGAACTCCGGGTTGGGGAGCTCTCGGGCGGGAGATGCGCCGGTTGCGATCATCTTGCTGTCCTGTTGTCGCGGCAGGTTGCGGGTTGCAGACCGCCGGAAGGCCGATGGGTGACATCGGTGCGACAGCAGACCACCCCTTGCGAGGCTCCTGCTGTGGGCATCGCTGGAGCAGATGTGGCAACTGAAGAAATTGACAAGGCCCGAATTGTTTTCGACAGTTGATCGGGTTCTGGGGGTAAACAAGAATGAAGCCTGATCGGCCGAGCTTTGCCGTAGTCGCTGAACGGCGTTTTCGCCTTGCCGGCAAGGCAATCATCGAACAGCACAACCCCTATTTTCTCCCGATAGACCAGCAACGTGAGCTTTGCGAGCGGAACGGCATCCCGTTCATCAGCTTCGCCCATTACGACTATCTCGGCCTCAGCAAGCATCCTGACGTGGTCGCGGCGGCGAGCGAGGAACTGCACCGTCAGGGAACTGGCGTGGGCGCGTCGCGTCTTGTTGGCGGCGAGCGGGCGGGCCACCGTGTGTTTGAGCGCAAGCTGGCCGATTTCCTGGGCGTGGGGGACGCGATGTCGCTGGTCAGCGGCTATCTCGTCAACGTCTCCCTGATCAACTACCTGATGGGGCCGCGCGATCTGGTGCTGATCGACGAACTGGCTCACAATTCGATTTTCGTCGGGGCCAAGAACGGCCGCTACGACCATCGGGTCTTTGCCCATAACGACCTCGACGACCTTGAGCGCCAGCTTGACGAACTGCGTGGCCAGTATCGAAACGTCCTTGTTGTCGTCGAGGGACTGTACTCGATGGACGGCGATATCCCCGACCTTCCGAGGCTCGTGGCGCTGAAGGAAGCGCATGACGCATGGCTGCTTGTCGATGAAGCGCATTCCTATGGCGTTCTCGGCGCCACCGGTCGCGGGCTTTGCGAACATTTCGACGTCGACCCGAAGCGGATCGAGCTGACCGTCGGAACCTTGTCCAAGTCCTTCGTTTCGTCGGGCGGGTTCATCTGTGCGGAACAGGGCGTGATCGACTGGCTGCGCTTCACCTTGCCTGGCTTCGTCTACAGCGTCGGCCTCTCGCCCGCGGCCCTGGGAAGCGCCCATGGAGCGCTGGACCAGTTGCAGGCCGATCCGCAGCGGGTGACGCGTCTCCACGATAATTCCCTCTACTTCCGGGATCGTGCCCGCGAGGCCGGTCTCGACACGGGTGCGGCCATCGGATGCGGCGTCGTGCCCGTCCTCTTCGCCACCTCGATGCAGACGATGATCGCATCGCAGGTGCTATTGGAGCAGGGCGTCTATGCACCGCCGATTGTCCAGATGGGAGTGCCGAAGGATCAGCCGCGCATCCGCTTCTTCATCTCGGCGGATCACACGCACGAGCAGATGGACAAGGCAATCGGGATTGTCGCCGGAGCGGTCGCGGGAAATGCGGGCACCGGCGCCGAGCTGCAAACGGCGGTGATGGGCGCCTGAGGGCGGACGCGGGGCAGGATCGGGCAGAGTGAGCCTTGCGATGAGACCGCACCGACGGAGCTTCTGGCGTGCCTCGCTTGCGGCCTTGCCATGGCGGTTGCTCCTTTCGCCTTTCCCTTGCGTGCTGGCCGCCGGCATTGCGATTGCGGCTCCTGCCGTTTCCGCATTCGCCCAGGAAGGTACCGTGATCACCCACGGGAGCGCGCAGCAGCGCGCCAGCGGATCTGTCGTCGAAGAGGTCGACAGCCTGCCGGTTATCCGTCCGGACTTCCCGGTGCCCGACGATCCGGGCATGGTGTTCTACCTGCAGCGGTCTACCAACTCGAACACGGTCGTCTATGCCGCGCGGTTTCTCGACGATGGCAAGCTTGATCCGCGCCAGCCGATCGTGGCCTACTGGCGGCGCTTCAACACGACGGGCGAGCGGCTTCCGCTGAAGATGATCGAGGACAGTTTCGCTTTTGGCGTGCGCGCCCGCGCCACCGACGATCCGGATATCTTCTCCCTTTATGTGGTTTCCTACCCGGAGCGCAGGGCGACCTTGCGCCTGGTCGAACCGGGGCGGGCGGAGCTGCTGCTTCCCGCGGACGGGCGCCAGATGCGAATGCGCTACGGCTATGTCGATGTGGATGAAAGCGGCCTCATGCCAAGTGTCCGGGAAGTTGTGGTGACCGGCCACGATACGCAGACCGGTCGTGCGCTGGTCGAACGCATCCAGATAGAGTAACCCTTGCTCCGTCGGCGACCAGGCCGGCGGGCAGGAGATTTCTGCCCGGAACAGGATTTCCGGGTGTGGGCAAAGGATGCCCGGACGGCGCGCGGACCATGCAGCCGGGTCGGGTTCGGGGGTAACAACACGATCATGACCGCTTCTTCCGCCAGAACGATCCGCACAGCCGTTGTGGGTGCCGGCAATTGCGCCAGTTCGCTTGTCCAGGGCGTCGCCTATTGTCGCGCGCTTGGGGAGGCCGCCATCGGCGTTCCCTTTCCCGTTCTTGCCGGATATCGCCCGCAGGATGTCGAGATCGTACTGGCGCTTGATGTCGATGCGCGCAAGGTCGGCCGGACCGTCGGAGAGGCGGCGGTGGCGTTTCCCAACTGCACCGAGATCTTCCACCGTGATCTCTCGGGAATGACGGCGCCGGTGCTGCGAGGCCCCGACCTTGACGGGGTCTCGGCCTTCATGCGCAACCAGGCGCCGGATCGCAGCTTCGTTGTCTCGAGCGCGCCGGCGCTTGACAAGGCCGGTATTGTTGCGGCGCTGCGCGCGGCCGAGGCGGAGGTGATGATCAATTTCCTGCCGGTCGGTTCGGTCGAGGCGACGCAGTTCTATGCCGAATGCGCGCTGGAGGCAGGATGCGCCTTCGTCAACGGGATCCCGGTCTTCATTGCCTCCGATCCGGTTTGGGCCGCCCGCTTCACCAGCGCCGGCCTGCCGATCCTCGGTGACGACTTCAAGGCGCAGTTCGGCGCGACCATCACCCACCGTGCGCTGGCGCGGCTTGCCGACATGCGCGGCGTCAAGGTCGACCGCACCTATCAGCTCAATGTCGGCGGCAATACGGATTTTCTCAACATGATGGACGGCGATCGCCTGGCGATGAAGCGCGAGTCCAAGACCGAGGCGGTACAGACGGCGATGAATGCGCGTCTCACGGACAACGAGATCCGTATCGGCCCGTCCGACTACGTGCCCTGGCTGGAGGATCGCAAGGTTGCCTATGTGCGGCTCGAGGGCAGGCTTTTCGGCGGGGTGCGAACCCATGTCGAGATGCGGCTCGAGGTCGAGGATTCCCCCAATGCGGCGGCGATGGCGCTGATCGCGATCCGTTGCGCGGCAATCGCCCGCGACAAGGGGCTTTCCGGTCCGGTCGAGGATGCGAGCGCATTTCTTTTCAAGCATCCTCCGGTTCAGATCGAGGATGCGGAAGGGTATGATCGCCTTCTCGCCTTTGCCGGGGAAAGGGCTGCGTGAGCTCGGCAGCCTTGTCCGGGGGCGACGCCTCGCGCCCTGTTGCCCTGATCACCGGCGGCAGCAGCGGTATCGGCAGGGCGCTGGCATTGCTGCTCGCCCGGCGTGGATACGACCTTGCGCTGGTGGCCCGCGGGACGGAGCGTCTTGCCGAGGTCCGGGATGCCGTTGTCGCCGCGGTTCCGCACGCGCGTGTCGAGTGCCGCTCCGCCGATGTCGGCGATCCGGTGGCCGCCAGTGCCGCACTGGTCGACCTGGTCGATGTGCTGGGGGTGCCGCGCTGGGCCGTGATGAATGCGGGTATCGCCCGCCCGGGGCACTTTCTCGATCAACCGCTTGACGATCATGCCGCCCAGATGCGCACCAATTACATGGGTGCGCTCAATGTTGCCCACGCGCTGGCGCCGCGGATGGCGGCGGCGGGCGGCGGACGCATGATCTTCGTTTCGTCTGGGGCGGCCTTCTTCGGCATCTATGGTTATTCGGCCTACGCACCTTCGAAATTCGCCATGCGCGGTCTTGCAGAAGTGTTGCGCGTCGAACTTGCCCCGCATGGTATCGGCGTAACGCTGGCTTACCCGCCGGACACCGACACGCCGCAACTCGCCGCTGAAAACGAGACAAAGCCGCAGGCGACCCGGGAGATCACCGCCGGTGGCGGGCTGTGGTCGGCCGAGGCGGTGGCGGAGCGTATCGTCAAGGGCGCCGAGAAAGGACGCTTCGTCGTCGCGCCGGGCGCACAGATGACATTGCTTGCCCACGCGCACAGCCTGCTGGCGCCGGCCCTGCGGGTCTGGCAGACGCGGATAGCGCGCGCCCGTCGCGGATAGGCGCGATGTCGACCCAGACACTCTCCTTCGAACTCGCCGCCGTCGCTGTTCTCGCCTGTCTGGGCATTGGCGCGGTGCTTCTTGGTGTCGGCAGCCTGCTGCCGGTGACGGCGCCACGCGCCCGTCCGCTCTGGCCGGTTTTCGCCACCGAATGCGTCATCGTCGCCGGTGCCTTGCTGCCTTTCGCGCTCGGATATCCCTGGCTGGACGTGTTGCTTGGCCTGTTCGCCATACGGATCGCCTACGAGACCTTGCGCGTCGCGGGCTTGCGCTGGCCGGGTGCAACGACGACCGGACGCATGCGGCTTGCCCTTGAGGTCGCCGCCTTTCCCGGACTTCCCCTTCTGCTGTTCGTCATGGTGGCGCGTGAACCTGGCAACGCGGGACTGGTGCTTGTCTCGTTCCTTCTCGTCGAAACCTATGACAGCTATGCGTTGCTGGGCGGAAAGCTGTTCGGGCGCCGGCCGGCCTTTCCGAGACTGAGCCCGCGCAAGACCGTCGAGGGACTTGTCGCGGGAGCCGCCATGCTGGGGGTGACGGCCGCACTCGCCGGTCCGCTCGTCGTCGGCTGGAGCCTCGGCGCATCGCTCTCTGCGGCTGCCCTGATCGCGGTGACGGCGATTGCCGGAGATCTTGCCGGATCGCGCTTGAAGAGGGCCTCCGGTGTGAAGGACTATCCGCAGGTGCTGCCGAGGCAAGGGGGGCTGCTCGATATCACGGACGCCTGGTTGATCGCGGCGCCCGCCCTTGTCTGGCTGGCGGGTCTTTGGTGAGGCCGGATTGTTCCGTCCTTACCCAGCAAGCAATCGGGATGCGGGCCAGAGGATGGCAACGGCATAGAGGGCGGCGGCGGCGTCATCGAGCATGATGCCGGTGCCGCCTTTCACGTGGTCCTGCACCCAGTTGACCGGGAACGGCTTGACGATATCGAAAAAGCGGAAGGCAACGAAGCCCAAGGCCCACCACAGCGGTTCCGGCGGGAGGGCCAGGACGGTGGCGGCCGCACCGAAGCTTTCATCGATGACGACGCGTTGCGGATCGTCTTCGCGGCATGCCCTGGCGACAACCGCGGACGCCCATATACCGATCATCAACAGCAGAACCAGTCCGGCGACCTGGCCGGCTGGCGGGACTGTGCGGAGCGGGACGGCGCAAAGGAGACCCACCGCCGCGCCCACCGTTCCCGGCCAGACCGGAGACAGGCCGGCGCCAAAGGACAGGGCAAGCGTATGCGCGAGGCCCTGCTTCACTCTATGAACAAGACGGGACATGGCGACGGCCCTATGATGTCGTGACGGAATCGCGGCGTACCCGCGAGCACGGGACCGATGCCGGTGCCGCAATAGCATGAAACATGACGGGGAGCGATGAGACGGAAGGACAATCCGGGACGGGAATGCTTGGCAGGGATGGAGCCTCCCGCATCAAATGAGGCAACCGGTCGGTGAGACCGTTGATGTCGCTTGCCGGGCGATCTCTCTTCCTGCGTGCCTTGGGCAGGGTCGTGATCGTCGTCGCGACCATCGAGATCGTGTTCCTGGCGGAAAAGCTCACGGGTATCCTGGAAGAGGTGCTGGGCAACGGCGGTGATCTTGCCTCCGCAGTTTCCGTGCTGTTGCTCACCTCACCCGAGATTTTCGATTTCGCGCTGGCGCTTGCCTGTGTCATCGGCGGTTATTTCGCGTTTTCCGCCGCCCGTGAGGAGCGCGAGATGGTGGCCCTGTCGGCAGCTGGGGTTTCGTGGACCCTGCCGATCCGGGTGGCGGTGTTGCTCGGCGGACTTGCCTTCGTAGCAAGCCTTGCCGTTTCCGGCGTGATCGATCCGCTGGCACGCAATGCGACGCGGACGGTCATCTTCAAGTTGAAGAGCGAACTCCTTTTCGACCGCATTACCGGTCCGAGCGAGGGTACCCTGATCGAAACGATCCGGGGCAAGACCTTCGCCGCGCTCTCCGATACGGGCGTCGATCCACCGCATGAGAGCCTTTTCGTTCACCAGCCCGGCGAGGAAGGGCGTTGGCGGGTGACGCAGGCCGGAGACTGGAAGCTGATCGGCCCCGACGGGAAGGGGGACTACAATCTCGGCCTGGGGCGCGTCATTGCCTATGATTTTGTCCGGGTGGAACATCGCGAGGGTGCGGGAGTGCTGCGCCGGGGACGCGGCCCCAACCTGCTGGCGCTCGGGCAGACCGACATGGCGAATGTCCCGTCCCTTCCGCAGGTGAAGGTGGAGAACGTCTCCCTGCCCGTCAGTCTCGACAATATCCTGAACCATGCGCTGCGCCAGGATGTGGCGAGCGAGTGGACGGTGTTCGAGGCGCTGGGGCCTGACGGGGCGGGCGGCGAGACAGCGCGCGAGGCGCGGCGGATTGCAGGCGAGAGGTTGGCGCGCGCCGTCGCGGCCCTGGTGGCGCCACTTCTGGCGCTGGTTGCCTGTGCCTTCGCCGGACGCGGCGTTGCCGGAATGCTGGCGATGCCGCTGGCATGTGCCACGCTTCTTGTCTTCGATATTCTCTTGCGCAACCTTCTCGGCGGCTTGTCGGTCGTCGAGCCTCGAATGGCGCTGCTTGCGGCGATGGGCGTGGGCGTGGCCGCGTCCCTGGTGGCGACCATCGCTGTTCGGGACAGGGCGGCGGCGCTTCTGCGGCCCGTGCGCGAGCGGGCTTGAAGCGATGACGATCACGCCGGGTACGCCATATCCTCTACGACACAGCCAGCCGGCTCCCTCGCAACGGGCAGGGACACGCCCGCGCACGCCGATCCTCGGTCTTTTAGCAAGGCGTGGTTTCCGGCAACACCTGGGTGCGACCATTCTGGTCATGGCCATGTTCCTGATCGTCGCCTGGGCGATCGATCTGGCCCAGACGCTGGACCAGGTGTTGGAGCAGGCCGGGAAACTCGATCGCAATCCCGGCCTGCTGCTGGCGACTTATCTCGGCTTGCGGGCCGTCGACATCGCAACCCGGCTGTTCCCTGTCGCCTGTTTCATCGGGGTCTTTGCGGCCGAACTGATCCGCCTCTTCAACCGCGAGACGACCGTGATGGGGGCGGCCGGCTGGTCTCCGCGCCAGACGCTTGCCGTCGTGTGCCTGTTCGCGCTGGCGACGGGCGGCTTTCAGTTCGCGCTGGAACGATGGTTGCGGCCTGCTGCCGTCTTCGTCCAGGCCGAACTGGAGCTTGGCGGTTACGGGAGGCGGTTTGCCGCCGGCGATTTCGGCGAGCCCAGCTGGTTTGTCGTCAATGGCGGTGCGCTGAAGGCCAGGGTCTTGAGGTCGGGGGAACCGGAGCTGACGGACGTGGAGTTCTACCGGGGTGTCGTGGCGGGCGACCTGAGGGACGTGATCGTTGCCCGACGCGGCGAGCCGTCGAGCCGGCCGGGGTTCTGGCGGTTCCATGGGGTCGACCTGTGGGCGCGCCTGCCGGGAGAGGAGAACGGTACCGAGGGGCAACCTCCCGCCTTCGCCCAGACGTCGCTCTATCTGATCAGTCAGTATCCGGTCCTGGAATTGCGGCTGGACCTCCTGCCGGAAACGCTGACCTATTACGACATTCCGGCGTTCTACCTGCCCCAGGCACCGCTCGAGCGGCTGGCTGATGACGGCAACCCGCTCAAGGGAGCGGATGTTGATGCGGCCTTGTGGCGACGCTGGGCGGCATTCTTCCTGCCGGGAGCCTATGCATTGCTCGGTGCGAGCCTTGCGCCGGTGGCAGGGGCGGGGCGGATCGTCTCGCCTTTCAGGATTGTGATGCTCGCCCTTTGCGGCTACCTGGCGCTGGTGGCGACGAAAGTGTCGTGGGCGATGGGAGAGATCGGTGTGCTGTCAGGGTTCACCAGCAGCTGGCTTTCGATCCTTCTGGCACTGCTCGGGACGCTGGTTGCCCAGGCGATGCTGTCACGCCCGCACTGAAGGGGGCCGGCGGTTCCCGGAATGTCCGGAACAACGTGCCGTCGTCAGCGCGCCCGGGCGGCGAGAATGCGCGGATACACCTGCTCGGCGGCACGGGCCAGCATCGCCTCGTTGTCGACCTCGGCCCAGGCAAGGTCCGCCACTTTCGGACAGGTCACGGGATGCGAGCGGGCAAGCTCCACAAGACCGTTTTCATAGTCTTCCATCGCGTTGTCGAACACGAGATCGGGACCGATGCGCTTCAGGTGACGGACCGCGTCGCCGGTGAGATAGGTGAGGCCGACAAGCTCGCCATGAGGAACATCGGGCCAGCGATCGACAAGTTTCGACATGTCGCGAAGACAGCGGGCGCCATCCGTTTCGTCGGCCCAGACATGAACCTCGTCGCCCGCTCCGGTCGCACCTGACACAAGCAAGGCGGAGCGATCCGGTCGTGCAATGACGGTGGCGACAGCGCGCGGTTCGAAAATGAGATCCGATTCAAGCAGCAGGCAGGGACCGTCCTCTCCCTCAAGCCCGACCAGCAGGCTTTGAAGCGAACCCTTCACCTCGAAATCGGGATTGTGCCGCAGGTCGAGATCGGGGCAACGGATTGCGGCCAGATCGCGATACTGCTCGGCAAGATGGCCCGTGACGACGCGAGCATTGCCCACCCCATTGTCGGCCAGGGTCGTTACCGCTTCCTCGAGGAAGGTCCGCGCGCCGATCGAGATAAGGCCCTTGGGCGTCATGCGCCCGCGTTCACCCATCCGCACGCCGCGACCGGCGGCCAGAAAAATCGCTTTGATATCGAGCATGAAACCGTCGGAGTGTGGTAAGGCAGTCCAGTAATAGGGGAGGTGTCCGGCCGGGGCAATAGTCGGTTGGCACTGCTGAAAGCAAGCGTGAACGGGCGAACGGGGATGCAGCCGTCGATCACCGTAAAGGGCCTCTGGTCCGAATATCGGCGGGACAAGCTCACGGCGGAATTGCGAGGCGATTGGGCGGTGGCTGTTTTCTACCGGCTGCCGAGCATGGTTCTGATCGTGCCGCTGGCGCGACTTGGCGTTGCGCCCGTTGCGGTGACTGTTGCGGCGTTGGTCGTGGCGCTTGCGATGCTCCCCGCAGCGTTCCTGCCGTCGGTGCCGTTGGCCGGCACGACCGTCGTCTGTCTCGCCTTCGCATTTCAGGTGCTCGATTGCGTGGATGGAGGGCTGGCGCGGGCGACTGGCGGCACCAGTGTGCGGGGCGCGACGTTCGATTTTCTCGCCGACATGGTCCAGTGGGGAGTGCTCTACGCCAGCATCGGGATACTTGCCGACCGTGCAGGGGACGGAAGCGCGTTCTGGAGCTCGATCGGGCTTGCCGCCGGCTGGAGCCGGCTTTTCGCGCGTGTCGTGCGCGATGCAGGCGCGCGCGCCGAAACACGCGCACCCGTTCCGGCGGTCGAGGCGAAGCAGGAGCAGGTGACCTTCACAGGCCTGATCCTTGCGTTCCTGGCGGGACTGAGCGGGCTGATACCAGTGTTGCTCGCGTTTGCGTTGGCAACCGGCCATCTGGCAGTTCTGACGCTGTTCCTGCTGGTCTACGGGCTTGCGGATATCGCCGAGGGGCTGACCGGGGTCCTCGCAAAGGGACGAGACAGCGGGCCGCGATGAAGATTGTCCAGATCTGTCCTTATGACATGACCCGGCCCGGCGGGGTGCAGTCGCATGTCCGCGACCTGTCCCGCTGGCTGAGGGACGAGGGGCACGCGGTGCGTGTCGTCGCGCCGTATCCGCCGGCCGGCATCGCCGGCGGAGAAGTGTCCTGTTGCGGCCGGGCGCGCATGGTTTCGATGTTCGGAACCCGGTTCGAAGTCAGCCTTGCCGGGCGGCGCGAGTTGAGGGAACTGGCAGTCGATCTCCACGACTGGGGTGCGGAGGTTGTCCATCTGCATACGCCGTGGACCCCGTTGATGGCCTGGCAGCTCTGGCGGAGACTGCATCTCCCGGCGGTGACAACGTTCCACGCGACCCTGCCCGAAGCCAGTGCCGGCGGATTGTCCGGACGTGCGCTGCGCGCCGTTGCCGGCTATTTCATGAAGCGCTCGCAGGCCGTCGTGGTGCCGTCGGAAGCGCCGCTGGCACATCTGCGCCCGCAGGAGCGAGGCGTTTCGGCTCATGTTCTGCCGCCGGCGGTGAACCTGGCTCCCTGGCGCGAGGCCGGTGCCAAGCGGGGGCAACGCCCGCCCGGGCGACTGGAGATCGGGTTTCTCGGCCGCTTCGAGGCCCGCAAGGGCCTGCATGTCCTTCTCGCTGCCTGGCCTGAGATCGCCATGCGGGTCCCGGAGGCACATCTGACCATCGCCGGGGGCGGGCCGCTTCTGCCGTCGGTCCGCCAAGCGATGGCGGGTCTCCATGGCGATCGCATACGACTGGTCGACACACCCGATGATGCAACGGCGCGGAAACTGGTGGCCGGCTGGGATATCTTCGTTGCTCCCGCGCCGTATGGCGAGAGTTTCGGTCTTGTGCTCGTCGAGGCAATGGCCGCCGGCGCGTTGCCGATTGCCGCGGCGAATGCCGGCTACACCGGGGTCCTGGAACACGGAGAGGGCGCCAGCCTGCTGGTCCCGCCTGAAGATGCCGGGGCGTTGGCCCGGCGTATCGTCGAGCTGGCGGCAACGCCCGACCGGCGAAATACGCTGCGCCGCTGGACGATGGCGCGTGCCCGGGAGCTTGACCTGCCGGCGACGGGCAGGCGGCTTGTGGAGATCTACCGAGAGGCGCTTGCGCTGCCTGGCTGAGCGGCTTTCTCGAAACGCGAGGGACGCGGGTACCAGCGTTCGAGAGTGTGGCGCACATGGGCGACGACGCGCGGATTGGGGGCGTCTTCGAAGCTGTCGTTCAATGTGATCGTGGCGGGTTTGCGCCACTCCAGCCGGCGCAGTTGCAGCCAGGTCCAGGCGTACCAGTTCTCCAGCGACGCATAGCCGGCCATCTGCCGGACTTCCGCGCCGTCGGCCCGGTTGGCCGCATCGGTTTCCAGCGCGAAATGCGGATAGAGATATTCCGGAGGGACATTGCCGTGGGCCCGGAAACGGCTCTGGCGTGTGGCGGCGATCTCGTCGGCAAAATGCTCGCACATCCGTGCGAAGAGATCCCGGTCGATGATTTGCGGTCCGTGGGCAAGATAGGAAAAGGGTTTTGCGCCGAATGCCGCCGCCAGCACCTCGTTGGCCCTGGCGAGCGCAAGGTTCCAGGGGCTCGAACTGGCCGGGTCGAGCGCCGACATCACGGGCGACGGTCGGTCTTCCAGAAAGACCTTCGAACGCCCGTCTGCCGCCTTGAAGTCTTCTGCCTTCAGCGGCCGGAATGCCAGCATGTCATCCTCGAAATAGAGAAACTGGGAAGACAGGTCCGGGATCCTCGCCAGATGGCTGACGATGGAAAAGGAGTTGAATGTCGGCAGGATTTCCGGCGCCATGATCCGGTCGTGATGGACGACGCGGATGTCCGGATGGCCGGTGTCGAGCCATGCCGGCACCTGCGGCCGGCAGCATACGATGTGGATCCGGCGCACGAAGGGCATGTAGGCGTCGAGCGAGCGCAGCGAATAGCGCAGAAGATCGAGATTGTCGCGTGTGCGATTGGGATTGGTGTCGCGCCGGTCGGTCGCGTAAGCGCGCAGCGTTTGCGCATAGCCGGGGAAGCTGTCATCGACCCATGTGTAGACCACGTCCACGGATTTCGGCTGGGGCGCGCCGGCGCAATCGGTTGACATCGGTAGGTCACCAGTCTCCGGAACTCATGTGCGAACGTTGCCGTCCGTGGTGCCGATGAGGCCCCGCCTGTTTCCCCGGTTCTCAAGGGGCGATGAAATCTATAAACCCGATGCCGGCGAAGGAGCAAACGCATCTGGAGATGCCGGCAGGCGGGGGCAATGCAAGTGGGCGAAAACGGTTCTCAGGACACGGACATGCGCGATGCCGGGATTGCCGGCGCCGGCCGGTCGGCGCGTGACCTCGTGATTGCCGCAGATTTCGGGACATCCGGCGTCAAGCTTGCCGCGCTCGACAGGTCGCTGGCACTGAAGGCGGTCGCGATGCGGGCCTATCCATTGTCGCTTCCCGCGTCCGGACAGGCGGAGCAGGCGCCGGCCGACTGGTGGAAGGCCCTTGCGGAAGGCATCGCGGACCTGCGCGGGCTGATACCCGATCTTGCCGAACGCGCCGCCGCACTGGTGTTCTGCGCACAGATGTGCGGCGTTGTCGCGAGCGATGCGTCGGGTGCGCCCTTGCGTCCGGCGATCGTCTGGCTCGACAAGCGGGCCGGCACGATGTCGCGGCAGATGAATGGCGGTTTTCCCTCGCTTGCCGGCTACCGGCTCGACAAGCTCCTTGCCTGGACCCGGATCGCCAATGGTGCGCCGTCGCACAACGGCATGGATCCGCCGGCCAAGATGCTATGGCTGAAACAGTTCGAGCCGGACGTCTTTGCCGGGGCGCACAAGCTTCTCGACGTCAAGGACTGGCTGCTCAACAGGGCGACGGGGCGCTTCGTCACGACCGCCGACAGCGCCAACCTTACATGGATGATGGACACCAGGAAGGGGCGGGAAGGCTGGTCCGCCTATCTTGCCGGACGGCTGGGCATTCCGCTCGACAAGCTGCCGGAGATCGTCGACGGCACCGAAACGGTTGGTGGTCTGCTGGCGGACGCGGCCACCGAACTCGGGCTGGAGCCGGGATTGCCGGTGATTGCCGGTGCCGGCGACGTGGCGGCGACGGCCATTGGCTCCGGCGCGATGGCCGATGGCGAGTTGCATGCCTATGCCGGCACCAGCGCCTGGCTCAGCGGGTTCTTTCCCTCCCGGCGGATCGACATCTTTCATTCCTTCGCGACGATTTCTTCAAGCGTCGGCTACAGGCCCTTGCTGATTGCGACCCAGGAAAGCGCAGGCACTGCTTTTGCCTGGGCCGCACGACTGACCGGCGGGGCGGAAGGCGACACGGATAGTGCGCTTGCCCGTGCCTATGAGGGGATCGGTCCGGTGCGGGCCGATGACCCGCTGTTCGTGCCATGGCTGGCGGGCGAGCGGGTTCCCGTCGACGACGATCGCCTGCGCGGTGTGTTCTATGGGCTTGGCATGCAACACGAGCGGAGCGCGCTGTTGCGCTCGGTGCTGGAAGGTGTCGCGCTCAACATGCGCTGGGCCCTCTCCAAGGTGTCGAAACAGCGTGGCGTGCTTGCCGACGTGCCGCTGCCGCTGGTTGGCGGGGCCGCCGTGAATCCGCTTTTCGCGCAAGGTCTCGCCGATGCACTCAAGCGGCGTGTCGAGGTTCGCGCGCCCCGGCATGCGGGTGTGCGCGGGGCGGCGGCAATCGCCGGCACGAACCTCGGCTGGTTCGACAGCGTGGAGGCCGCGGCGCCGGCGCTGGCGACGGGACCCGCCGAGATCTACGATCCGCAGCACGAGGGCATGGTCTTGAGTGATGCCCGCTCCGCCATGCTCGAACGGCACCGTTCGCGCCTCATTGCGCTTTATCGCTGAACCGGCCTTTCGGCCTCAAGGACAACGCCATGATCGACGGATTGTTCAAGCGCCATATCGACCCGCTATGGGAGAGCATGGCGAGCCCTCTCATCAAGGCCGGCATGAGCCCCAACCAGGTGACGGCAACCGGTCTCGCGCTCGTGACGCTGAGTTCGGCGCTTTATCTGTGGCATGAAAGCCCGGCGCTGTTTGGCCTGATGCTCGCCTTTGCCTTCGCCTTCGATGCGCTGGACGGGGCGGTGGCGCGGCGGCGCGACATGTGCACCAAGTCCGGCGGCTATTTCGATGCAATGGTCGACCGTTACCAGGAACTGGCGGTGCTCGCCTCGATCGCTGCGGTCAGCGATCTGTGGGCGCTCGCCCTGATCGCGTTTTCCGGCGGCGTGATGACGAGTTATGCGAAGGCCCGCACGGCGATCGAGATCCCGATCAGCAACGAGGCGTGGCCGGACTTCTTCGAGCGGCTCGAACGGATCATCTTTCTTTGCGCGATGCTGCTTGCCGCGGGAGGACTGTCGCTTGCCGGTCTGCCTGCCGGGACGACCATTGCTGCCGGCCTGGCGATCTACGCGCTTCTTGCGCATGCAACATCGGTGCAGCGTATCCGGCGCGCGATCTCACTGTTGCGTGCCGCCGACGCTTTGCACAGGGACGATGGCGGGCCGGAGAGCGATATCAGCAAAGCCAGCAGTTTTCCGGCAGGGACGCGGTCGTGACCGGGTTGCCTTCGGCGATCCAGTGCATGACACCTTTCTCGAGGCTGTCGATCCTGCTGTAGCCGGCGCGCTCCGCGAAATAGCGGGCGACAACGGAGGAGCGGCTTCCGGTCCGGCAGATCAGCACGACGGGGTCGTCCTTGCCCGCGAGCGTCGTGAAGCCGGCGAGAAAACCGGGGTTCACCTTGCCATCGCTGTCGAAGAAGGTGAGGAGACGGGCGCCTTCGATTATACCGGTTTCCTTCCATTCCTCGGGGCGACGGATGTCGACCAGCACGGCGCCGTCGGCCAGCTTCTTCTTCAGGGCATCATTGTCGAGATTGCCGAAATTGGCCTTCGAGACGGCGAGCAGTTCGACCTCGAAGCGCAATGTCGCATTGGGCGGGATGACGCCGCCCGCGCCGCGCGCGCCATAGCCGAGTTCAGGAGGGATGACGAGTTCGCGCTTGCCGCCGACCCGCATTCCCTCGACCCCCTGGTCCCAGCCCCGGATCACGCGGCTTGCCCCGAGCGGAAAGGAGAAGGGCTCGCCGCGATCGAGGCTTGAGTCGAACTTCGTGCCATTGGCGAGCCAGCCCGTGTAGTGCACGGTCACGGTCGACCCAGGAACGGCTTCCTCTCCGGTGCCGATGACGATGTCGCGGATTTCGAGTTCGGCGGCGAGCGCGCCCAGCGACAGGGGCAAAAGGGCGCAAAGCGCGATAAGAAGTCTCAGCATCGAGATGATCTCCCGGGATCGGACAATAGGTCTGGCCGAAGATAGCGCGGAGCCCGGCGATCGGAAAGCGGACCGTCGGCAAGGACGGGCGAGGCGCCGGGCTTGCCAGTCCCGGGAAGCCCGGCCATCGTGCCACGAGATCGAAAGAGCGCGCGAGAACAGGACCATAACCCATGAGAGATGACGATGCGGAACTTGCCAGCCGGCTGTTGGGCCTTGCCGGGCATACGGGGTCCTGCCCGCCGATAACGGATGAGGATGCGGGTTTCGGGCTTGTGCGGGCCTACGAGGTGTCGGCGGCCATCGTCGAGCAAAGACGAGCGCGGGGCGAACGCCCTGCCGGGTGGAAGATCGGTTTTACCAACCGAACGATCTGGGACGAGTACGACGTTCATGCCCCGATCTGGGGACCGGTTTATGACACGACGGTCGCCGAGGTGGCAGGGCCGGGCGTTTCCACCTGCGACATCTCGCGGCTGATGGAGCCTCGGATCGAGCCGGAAATCGTGTTTCGTATCGCTGCTCCGCTGCAGGCCGGAGCCGGAGAGGCGGAGCTTCTCGCCTCTATCGACGGCGTGGCGCTCGGCTTCGAGTTTGTGCAGTCGCCTTTCCCCGGATGGCGGTTTCAGGCAGCGGACACCGTGGTGGCGTTTGCCTTGCATGGATTGCTGAGACACACGGCCTTCTCGCCGGTGACTCACGAGAACCGTGATGCCTGGCTGGCGCGCCTTGGCGACTTCACGCTCGATCTCTTCAGAAACGGACAGCATACCGATTCTGGACATTCGGAGAATGTTCTCGGCGGTCCCTTGAGCGCGCTCAAGGCTCTGGTCGACGGCTTGCCCGATACGGCGCTGGCGACGGGGATAGGGGCGGGCGCCGTGGTCACGACAGGGACGCTGACCCGCGCCTTTCCCGTGGCATCCGGCGAGACATGGAGCACGCGCGTCGCCGGGCTGCCGCTGGACGACATCACCCTTGCTCTGACCTGAAGACGGCGCGAGGCACGGTTCGTGCCATCGATATTTTAGGATTGAAACACTTGAGTTGGCCCCTAAACTGCGCCCGCCCCGCCCCGGCGCGGCAGGTGCGAGCTTGCGCCGCATAGCCATTTGCAAGGAGACGCCGTCGTGACCGAACCCGTTCGCTACTCTATCGAGGACGGCATCGCGCTGATCGTCATCGACAATCCTCCCGTCAACGCGCTCTCACAGGCCGTGCGTGCAGGTCTTGCAGCCGCCATCGGGAGGTTTGCCGCGGACGGGGATGCAAAGATCGCGGTGATTGCCGGCGCCGGGCGCACTTTCATTGCCGGCGCCGACATTCGCGAGTTTGGCAAGCCGATGGCCGAACCGTTCCTGCCCGACGTGATCAACATGGTCGAGGCCTGCGCCAAACCGGTGGTTGCCGCCTTGCACGGAACGGCACTTGGCGGCGGGCTCGAGGTTGCGCTGGGCTGTCATGCGCGTGTGGCTCTTGCCTCGGCCAAGGTCGGATTGCCGGAGGTGACCCTCGGAATTCTGCCCGGTGCCGGCGGCACGCAGCGGCTGCCGCGTCTGGCCGGAGCCGACGCCGCGCTCGACCTGATCACCAGCGGCCGCCATGTCGGAGCCGTAGAGGCTTTGAAGCTCGGCGTCGTCGACGCGGTGGTGGATGGAGACGATCCGCTGGAGGCGGGCAAGGCGTTTGCGCGCGAGCTGACCGGCGGTGCCGGTGTTGCCGCCGGCCGCCGCAGTGGCGAGATTGACGCGGGCGACAAGGATCCGGCGCTCTTCGCCGACTGGCGGGCACGGACGCGGAAGTCGGCACGCGGGCAGCTGTCGCCCATGGTCGCGATCGATGCTGTCGAGGCGGCCTTCGACCTGCCGTTCGCCGAGGGGCTGGCGCGCGAGCGGGCACTTTTCACCGAGCTGATGAATTCCGAGCAGAGGGCCGGGCTGATCCACGCGTTTTTCGCGGAACGCGCCGTGGCGAAGATCCCGGAGGCGCAAGGGATCGCGCCGCGAGACATTGCCTCGGTCGGGGTGATCGGCGGGGGCACGATGGGCTCCGGCATTGCCGTGGCAGCTCTCAATGCGGGACTGCCGGTCACTCTGGTCGAACGGGACGCGGCAAGCGCGGATCGGGCGCGCGGTATCGTGACGAAGTTGCTCGACGACGGCGTGCGGCGCGGCAAGCTATCCCAGGCGCGCCGGGAGCAGATCCTTGGCCGGGACTTCACGACGGCAACGGACTACGCGGCGCTTGCCTCGATCGATCTCGTCATCGAGGCGGTTTTCGAGGACATGGACGTGAAGAAGGAGGTCTTCACGAAGCTCGATGCGGTGGCCCGTCCTGGCGCGATCCTGGCGACAAACACTTCCTATCTCGACGTTGACGAGATCGCGGCCGCGACCTCACGGCCCCAGGACGTCATCGGCTTTCACTTCTTCTCGCCCGCCCATGTGATGCGGCTTCTGGAAGTGGTGGTCGCGAAGCAGACGGGCGCCGATGTCGTTGCGACCGGGTTCACGCTGGCCAAACGGCTGAAGAAGGTCGCCGTGCGGGCGGGTGTCTGTGACGGGTTTATCGGAAACCGGTTGCTCAACACCTACCGGAAGGCTGCCGACTACATGGTCGAGGATGGCGCCAGTCCCTACGAGATCGATGCGGCACTGGTCGGCTTCGGGTTCCCCATGGGGCCGTTCGCGGTGGGGGATCTTGCCGGGCTGGACATCGCCTGGGCGGGGCGCAAGCGCCGGGCTGCAACACGCGATCCCCGCGAACGCATTGTCGGGTTTGCCGATCGTCTTTGCGAGCGGGGCTGGTTCGGCCAGAAGACCGGGCGCGGGTTCTACCTCTACGAGGACGGCGCGCGGCGCGGGACGCCGGATCCGGAGGTTGAAGCCATCATCGCCGCCGAGCGCGAGGCCAAGGGGATCACGCCCCGCAGCTTCTCCGCCGAGGAGATCGTGACGCGCTATATGGCCGCGATGATCAACGAGGCCGCGAGGATCGTCGAGGAGGGCATTGCCCTGCGCCCGCTCGATGTCGATGTGACGATGATTGCCGGTTACGGCTTTCCACGCTGGCGCGGCGGCCCGATGCACTACGCGGACCGGATGGGCCTGCAGGCCGTGCTTGCCGATCTTCGGCAGCTTCACGCGGAAGATCCGTTTTTCTGGGAACCCGCTCCCTTGCTTGCCCGACTGGTGGAAGCCGGAGAGGATTTCGCTTCGCTGAACGGGCAGGACTGAACCGCCACCTCCGACTTTTTTGCCGGAGGCCTGTTGCGCTGCCAGAGAACCCGTTTTCGACAAGCGCCGGGAACCAGGAGCTCCCTGCGCTTTTTTTTGGTGCGCGAAAAAGATCGCGCGGAAAATGTTTATAATCAGCGTTTTCATTTTATCGGGCAGATGCGCAATGATGTTACCTGGATCTCATTTGGTTCGAAATTAATTCACTATTTTTCGGCTTTTGACACGCAATGGTTGTTGCGTCGCGGGAGGAATATGCGGCTTTGCAACAACGAAATCGCTTGATTTGTTTAGCATTCACTATCCAACTAAACATCGCGGTAAACATCCGAAACGGGTGGAGTCCACGCGGGAGGCGGGGGCGCGGCCGGTGACTGCACATTGCGGGCCCGACAGAACAGCCGCGAGACTGTGGGAGGATCACGTGAACAGATATCGGAAGACATGGGCTGCAGCCCTGTGCGGAACGATGATGAGCGGGTTGGCCGTCACGTCGGCACAGGCGGAAGACATCACCCTGTGCTGGGCTGCCTGGGACCCGGCCAACGCGCTTGTCCAGCTGTCGAAGGATTTCACCGCCGAAACCGGCATCGGCATGAAGTTCGAGTTCGTGCCATGGCCGAACTTCGCCGACCGCATGCTCAACGAGCTCAACTCGGGCGGCAAGCTCTGCGACCTGCTGATCGGCGATAGCCAGTGGATCGGCGGCGGTGCGGAGAACGGCCATTACGTCAAGCTCAACGACTTTTTCGAGGCCGAGAAGATCAGCATGGACGATTTCGCTCCGGCGACCGTCTATGCCTACTCGACCTGGCCGAAGGGCACGCCGAACTACTGGGCGCTGCCGGCAATGGGCGATGCCAACGCCTGGTTCTATCGCAAGGACTGGTTCTCGAAGCCGGAGATCCAGGCAGCGTTCAAGGCCGAGTACGGTCGTGACCTCGCTCCGCCCAAGACCCAGACCGAGCTGATGGAGATTGCCAGGTTCTTCCAGGGTCGGGAGATCGACGGCAAGACCCGCTATGGCATCAACATCTTCACCGAGCGCGGCTCGGAAGGCATCACCATGGGTGCGACAGGCGCGCTCTATGCGTGGGGGTTCAAATACGAGAACACGCCGGGCAAGTACGACATGGAAGGCGCGGTGAACTCACCCGAGGCGGTGGCGGCACTGGAGTTCTACAAGGAGCTCTACAAGTGCTGCACGGCGCCGGGCTACACCGACAGCTACATGCAGGAGAGCCTCGACAGCTTCAAGTCCGGCCAGGTCGCGATGGCGATGAACTGGTTCGCCTTCTTCCCCGGCCTCTACAAGGACGAACAGGTCGGTGGTGACAAGATCGGCTTTTTCGTCAATCCCGGCCAGAACGTCGAAGCCTCGACGCTCGGCGGGCAGGGCATCTCCGTCATCTCCTATTCCGACAAGAAGGAACAGGCGCTCAAGTACATCAAGTGGTTCGCCCAGCCGGAGGTGCAGGCCAAGTGGTGGTCGCTCGGCGGCTACTCGGCCCACAACTCGGTCCTGAACGATCCGGGCTTCAAGGACAGCCAGCCCTTCGCGGCCGACTTCCTCGTGGCGATGGGCGGCGTGCAGGACTTCTGGCAGGAGCCGGCCTATGCCGAACTGCTTCTTGCCATGCAGAAGCGGTTGCACGACTACGTCGTTGCCGACCAGGGCACCGCCCAGGAAGCCCTCGACAAGCTGATCGAGGACTGGACGGAAACCTTCGAGGACGAAGGAAAACTCTGAACACATCCAGAGTGATGCTCTCCCGCCGTCCAACTGGCGGCGGGGGAGATGCCGGAGAGAACCGGTGCAGGTTCCCGCACCAGGGTACGGTTCGCGCAGCTCCGGCGAAAACCGGCCGGCCTGCGCCCTGCGAACGTCGCCCGAATCCTTGACTGCCGCCCGACCGTTGCCCAATCGGAACCCCGTCATGTCACAGCAAGAGATCAGCAGCAGCGCCGCCGAGCAGGTGGCCAGCCGGACGCCGCCCGGCCTTGCGCGAAAAGTGCGCGGCCTGTCGGACCGGGCGATTGCCTGGATCTTCATCGCGCCAACGATCGTGCTCCTGCTTGCGATCAACGTGTTCCCGCTGATCTGGACGGTCTATCTGTCCTTCACGAATTTCCGCGCCAACCGACCCAACCGGGAAGTCGAATGGGTGGGCCTGCGCAATTACGAGCGCGTGCTGACCGACAGCGACATCTGGCACAACATGCTGGTGACGTCGCATTTCCTGTTCTGGACGATGTTCTTCCAGGTGCTGATCGGTTTCGGCCTCGCATGGCTGATCAACAAGAACTTCCGCGGACACGGTGTCTGGACGACGGTCATCCTGCTGCCGATGATGCTGTCTCCCGCTGTCGTGGGCAATTTCTGGACGTTTCTCTATCAGCCGCAGATCGGCCTCTTCAATTATGTGGTGAGCTTCTTCACCGGCGCCGACCCCTCCTCGTTCCAGATGATCGGCAGCGTCGACCTGGCACCCTGGGCGATCGTCATTGTCGATACGTGGATGTGGACGCCCTACACGATGCTGATCTGCCTCGCGGGGCTGCGCTCCATTCCCGACTACATCTATGAAGCGGCGGAGGTCGACCGGGCCGGACCTTTCCGCACCTTCTGGTCGATCACGCTGCCGATGGTGATGCCGTTCCTGATGCTGGCGGTGCTGTTCCGCGCCATCGAGAACTTCAAGATGTTCGATCTCGTCGTCGAGTTGACGTCGGGCGGTCCCGGATCAGTGACGGAACTGGCGTCGATCAACCTGAAGCGCGAGGCCTTCGAGAAATGGCGCACCGGCCTTTCCTCGGCCTTCGCCATCATCCTGTTCGTGACGGTGTTCGGCGCTGCCAACATCTACGTCAAGGCGCTCAACACGGTGAAGAGCAGATGAGCACGACAACCGCCCACTCCGTCGTCGCACCAGGCCGCCGGACACGACTTGTCGCCGGCCTTCTGGTCGTCGTCTACGCACTCGTGACCATGGTGCCGCTCGCCTGGATCTTCCTGACGGGCTTCAAGACGCCGCCGGATTCCATCTCCTATCCGCCGAAGGTGGTGTTCGAGCCCTCGCTCGAGGGCTACGTGAACCTCTTCACGACGCGCTCGCGGCAGACGCCGGAATACATGGAAAGCCTGCCGCCGCCCCAGACCTGGTACGAGGACCTGGTGCGCTCGCGGCACATGGTCATTGCCGGTCCGTCGAAATTCGGCGAGCGTTTCCTCAACTCCGTGATCATCGGCTTCGGGTCGACCTTCCTGTCGGTCTTCCTCGGGACGCTGGCTGCCTACGCGTTTTCCAGGTTCAAGGTTCCACTGGCCGACGATCTGCTGTTCTTCATCCTCTCGACCAGGATGATGCCGCCGATCGCCGTGGCGATCCCGATCTTCCTGATGTACCGCACGGTCGGGCTTTCCGACACACATCTGGGCATGATCATTCTCTATACGGCGGTCAACGTGTCGCTCTCCGTCTGGCTGCTGAAGGGGTTCGTCGACGAGATCCCGCGGGAATACGAGGAAGCGGCGCTGATCGACGGCTACACGCGGCTTCAGGCTTTCGTGAAGGTGGTGCTTCCCCAGATGGCGACCGGCATCGCGGCGACGGCGATCTTCTGCCTGATCTTCGCCTGGAACGAATACGCCTTCGCATTGCTGCTAACGTCCGGAACGGCGCAGACGGCCCCTCCCTTCATCCCCACCATCATCGGCGAAGGCGGCCTCGACTGGCCGGCCATCGGCGCGGGCGTGACGCTGTTCCTGCTGCCGGTGCTCGTCTTCACCATCCTGCTGCGCAAGCACCTTTTGCGGGGCATCACCTTCGGAGCGGTTCGCAAATGACCGGGTCAACGGACAAGGCCAGGCCGGCAGTGCCCGGCGGCGATCTTCAGAACGCGCGCGACAGGATCGCCGCGCAGCGGACGCATCCGCCAGGTCATGCCGCACGCCTGGCTGCGGGAGCCAGTGCGCAGGGAGGTCGCCGTATCCTGCGGCGCGGTCCGTGGGAACTGCTCGCGACGGTGCTGATCGGGCTTGGTGTCGTCATGCTGATGCAGCCATTCGCCATGGCCCTCTTCACCTATTCCTTCATCACGATCCTGACCGGCACCGTGATGTTCATCATCGTCAGCCACTTTCCGGAATAGGACGCCATGGCGGAGATCAGGGTCGAAGCCCTCCAAAAGAATTTCGGCGAGTTCACCGCGGTGAAGGGATCCACCTTCACCGTCGCCGATGGCGAGTTCTTCGTCATGCTGGGCCCGTCGGGCTGCGGCAAGACGACCACGCTCAGGATGATCGCGGGGCTGGAACTGCCGACCTCCGGGAGCATCTTCCTGGGAGGCGAGGACGTCACCTTCAATCGCGCCTCGCATCGCGACATTGCCTTCGTGTTCCAGCTTTTTGCGCTCTATCCGCATATGAACGTGCGCAAGAACATGGGCTTCCCGCTGGTGTGCCAGGGCATGCCGCGCGCCGACATCCGCCAAAGGGTCGAGGAAACGGCGCGCCTGCTGCGGATCGACCACATTCTCGACAAGCCGGTCTCGGGGCTTGCCGGCGGCGACCGGCAGCGGGTGGCGCTCGGGCGCGCCATCGTGCGCCGGCCGATGGCCTTCATGATGGACGAGCCGCTGGGCACGCTCGACAGCGAGTTCCGCGACCTGATGGTCCGAGAGTTGCGCGAGTTGCACAACTCGATCGGGGCGACGACGGTCTACGTCACCCACGACCAGCTCGAGGCGATGGCCATGGCCGACAAGATCGCGGTGATGAACCATGGCGTCATCGAGCAGTTCGGCCATCCCCAGGAGATCTACGACCGGCCGGCGACGATGTTCGTCGCCGATTTCATCGGCTCGCCGCCGATGAACTTTCTGACTGTCGAGGGAGGTCTTGCGCCCGGCGCGCGCGATGTCGGCCTGAAGGAGGCGCGCATCGAGGTGCCGGAACTGCGCGAGGCGGCACCGGCGGAAACGCTCATGCTCGGTCTGCGCCCGGAACATATCCGCCTTGACGATGCCGGTCCGTTGCGCGGCGAGGTTTTCGGCACGGAGTATCTCGGCACCACGCAGATTGTCACGCTCAACGTTGGCGACACGCAGGTCAAGGCGCGCCTGGCGGCGGATGTCATGTTGCGCGAAGGCGAAACCGTCGGCCTGTCGCTCGATACTGCCCGGTTGTCGCTCTTCGACGCGACCAGCGGGCGGGCGCTGGCCAGCGCCCGCGATGATGCGGCGCATGCCCTGCGCACCGGAACGGGAGGCTGACATGGCAACGGTGAGCCTGTCGGGCATCAACAAGCATTTCGGCCGGACAAAGGCGATCGACGATCTGTCGCTCAGCATCGCTTCGGGCGAGTTCGTCGTTCTGCTCGGCCCGACGGGCGCAGGCAAGACGACGACGCTGCGGCTGATCGCCGGTCTCGAGACGCCGGATGGCGGGCGTGTGTCGATAGACGGCGCCGACGTGACCGCGACGCCACCTGCCGGACGCGATGTCGCCTTTGTCTTCCAGCAATACTCGCTCTATCCGCATCTGAGCGTCTTCGACAATCTCGCCTTCCCGCTGCGCTCCCCGGCGCGCCGGGTTCCCGAAAACGAGATCCGCCGGACGGTCGAGCAGGTCGCCGGGATGCTGCGCATCGGCCACAAGCTCAAGAACCGCTCGACACAACTCTCCGGCGGCGAGATGCAACGTGTCGCCATCGGCCGGGCGCTGGTGCGCCAGCCGTCGATCTACCTGATGGACGAGCCGCTGTCGTCGCTCGATGCGAAGCTGCGCGCGGACCTGCGCCTGGAACTGAAGCGGATCCAGCGCGAACTGGATGCCACGATCCTCTATGTCACGCATGACCAGATCGAGGCGATGACGATGGCGGACCGCATCGGCATCCTGTCGGAAGGGCGGCTTGTGCAGATCGGCACCCCCCGGGAGATCTATGAGGACCCCGACAATGTCTATGTCGCGGCCCGGCTCGGCCAGCCTTCGATCAACGTTCTTCCGGTGGGGATACTGCCGGCGCCGGAAGTGCCGGCCAATGCGTTCTCGATCGGCGCGCGCACGGAACATTTGCGCATTGCGCAGGCGGATGCCACAAGCGCCAACGCACGGCTCGACTGGGTCGAGCATCTCGGCGACCAGAACCACCTGCATATCCGCATCGGCGATTTCCGGCTGACAACGCTGGCCGATCCGGCAAGCGACCTTGCCTCCGGCGAAGCGATCCGGGTGGAAGCGGCTACGGCGCTTTACTTTGACGAAGACGGAAAGCGGATCAGATAGATGAGCGACACCGACAAGGACGTGGGAGCGACCATCGAGGCGGTGGCGCAGGCGATCATCGCGCATGCGGACGAGCTGACCGAGCTGGATTCGGCGATCGGCGACGGCGACCACGGCCACAACATGAAGCGCGGCATGCTGGCCGTGCTGGACGATCTCGAGGTGCTGTCCGCCAAGCCGTGGGACGAGGCGCTGAAGGCGGCCGGCATGCAACTCGTGATGAAGGTCGGCGGGGCGTCCGGTCCGCTTTACGGGACGCTGTTCATGACGCTCGGCAAGACGCTCGACACGCCGCCGACGCGCGCCGGGCTCGTCGCAGCCTTCGATGCGGCCATCGAGGCGGTGATGGCGCGGGGCAAGGCGCATGCCGGGCAGAAGACCATGCTCGATGTGGTGGTGCCGGTGGCCGCGGCCCTGAAAGAGGGCAAGGGGCCTGCGGAAATCGCCGCGGTGGCCGCCGACGCGTGCGCGGCAACCCGCGACATGCTGGCGACGAAGGGGCGGGCGTCCTTTCTCGGCGAACGGTCGATCGGTCACATCGACCCGGGCGCCCGGTCGAGCCAGATCATTATCGAGGCGATAGCCGCCCGTTTTGGAGATGTGAAATGAGCAATGTCGGCATCGCGATCGTGTCGCATTCGCCGCTGGTGGCGGAAGGAACTGCGGACATGGTCCGGCAGATGGTCGGCGACGAGGTTCCGCTCGCCTGGTGTGGCGGAGATCCGGACGGAGGGCTCGGCACCAGTGTCGAGGCGATCCTGAAGGCCATCGACGCGGCCTGGTCGGAAGCGGGCGTTGCACTTCTCGTCGATCTCGGGGGGGCGGAGACGAATTCGGAAATGGCCGTCGAAATGCTGCCGGCCGAACGTTCGGGCAAGGTTGTCGTGTGCAACGCTCCGATCGTCGAGGGGGCAGTGATCGCCGCCACGGAAGCTTCGGGCGGTGCTTCGCTTGAAGAGGTGCGGCGCACTGCCGAGGAACTTTCGGGTCTATGAGGACGAATGACATGAATGACGTGGTGCTGACGGCCAATGTGCTGCTGGAGCACGAGGTGGGCCTGCACGCCCGGCCATCGGTGAAGCTTACCAAGCTTGCCAAGACCTTCAGCGCAGCGGTCGAGGTCAGTCCCGGCCCCGATGGTCCCTGGGTGGATGCCAAAAGCATCGTCAAGGTGATGGCGACACGCGCCCCGAAGGGCACGATCCTGCACTTCCGCGCAAGCGGGGAGACGGCGCAAGCCGCGCTCGATGCGCTGGTGAAACTGGTTGAAGACGACTTCGAAACGGGCACGGGCGATACGGATTGACGGCAATGGTGCAGGTCGGGCGGCAAGCTGAAACGCGAAAGGGACGGGCCGCCTCGCCGGGACTGGCCAGCGGACCCGTCGTCCCGCTTGAAGCGACCGCCATCCGGGCCGAGGCGACGACGGCTCGTCCGGCCGACCCGGCCGCAGAGCTTGCGCGGCTGGCACAGGCGCTTGAGGATGCCTCCGCGCAACTGAGTGTCCTGATCGAACGTGTCGATGAGGACGCGGCCGAAATGCTCGAGTTCCAGTTGGCCATGATCGAGGACGAGGAACTGTCGGCTCCGGCCGTCGCGGCGATCACGGGCGGAGCCGCAGCGCCGGTGGCCTTCGAGGCGGCGCTGGATGCCGCCATTTCCGGATATCTTGCATCGGACGACGACTATTTCCGTGCGCGATCCGCGGATCTTGTCGACATCCGCGACCGGGTGCTCCGCCTGCTTTCGGCGCCCGGTGCCGCTGAAAGTTCGCGTGGCCCGAAGGGTGCCATTCTCACGGGCGTCGACATCACGCCGAGCCGGTTTCTGGAAACCGACTGGAGCGAGGGGGGCGGTATCGCGCTTGCAGAGGGGAGCCCTTCGAGCCATGTCGCGATGCTGGCGCGCGCCCGCGGCGTGCCGATGGTCACGGGCCTCGGGGCCCTGGATGCCGCCGGGCGCGTGACGGCCATTGTCGACGGAGAGACGGGAACCGTCTGGTTCGACCCGGACGCGGCGGTGCAGGCCGAGCATGAGGCTTTGCGAACCCGGCGCGCGCGCGAAGCCGGCGCCGCGCGGGCCTATCTCGACAAACCGGCGCGCACCGCCTGCGGCGAACCTGTGTCGGTAATGGTGAACATCGCCGAGCCCGACGAGGTGGACGGGATCGATCCCGCGCATTGCGACGGGGTCGGCCTGATGCGAACCGAATTCCTGTTCCACGGACCCGGAGGGCTGCCGGACGAGGAGACGCAGTACCGTGCCTATCGCAAGGTTCTGGAGTGGGCGGGAGGGCGCAGCGTCACCATCCGCACGCTGGACGCCGGTGGCGACAAGCCGGTACCGGGACTGACGATCGCCGAGGCAAACCCGTTTCTGGGGTGCCGTGGCATTCGCCTGTCATTGCTGAGACCTGAAATCTTCCGCGTCCAGTTGCGGGCACTCGCAAGAGCTGCGGTGCACGGAAACCTTCAGGTCATGTTGCCGATGGTCAGTCAGCCGGACGAGATCGAACGTGCCGGAGAACTGTTCGATGCCTGTATCGAGGAGTTGCGCGCGGAAGGCATTGAGGCGGTGAGGCGCCCGCCGCTCGGCATCATGGTCGAAGTGCCGTGCGTGGCAATCACGCCGGAGAGGTTTCTTGCCGCGGACTTCTTCTCCATCGGGTCGAACGACCTGACACAGTATGTGATGGCGGCAGGGCGCGACTCCGCCGAGGTGGCGGAGATCGGGCGGGCGGACGATCCGGCCGTGCTGGCGCTTGTCGAGGCGACGGTGCGCGCGGGACAGGCGGCGAAGCGACCGGTCAGCCTGTGCGGTGATGCCGGCAGCGACCTTGCCGTCTTGCCGAAGCTGCTCGCCCGGGGGCTGCGGCGGGTGTCGATCGCGCCGGCCGCGCTGGCCCGGGTGAAAGCCGCGATCGCGGCGACGCGGCTCGATGCAGATGGCTAGGGATCCCGTCAAGGAGCCGCCCGACAGCGCCCAGATGGTGGCGCTCTACAAGAGTGTCCTCCAGAAGGTTCTGGACAAGCGCCCTTCCGGTACGCGGCAACGGGTTGCCGCCGCCCTTGGCAAGAACCGGAGCTTTGTTTCCCAGATCTCCAACCCGGCCTACTCCACGCCGATCCCTGCCGCGCATGTTGAGCAGATAATGGAGATCTGCCACTTTTCGCCAAAGGAACGGGAGGCCTTTATCGAGGCCTATGCGCTTGCCCATCCCAGGCACCAGGGCCTGGTCGACAAGGGGCCTAAGGTGCGCGCGCGGACGCTGTTCCTGCCCGATCTTGGCGACATGGAGCGCAATCGAAAGCTCGACGCCCTCATCGACGACTTCATCCGAAACCTGTCTGATCTCGTCGATGACGGTGGCGGATAGCGGTACTCTTTTCCGGTTTGGGAGGACTGAATGAAAAAGCTGATCAACTCCGTCGACACCGTCCTGAGCGACAGTCTCCGCGGGTTTTGCCGCGCGCACGGGGACATTCTTGTCGCGGGCGAAGACCTGAAGTTCATCCGGCGCAAGGATCTCAAGCAGGGCAAGGTGGCGCTGATTTCGGGAGGTGGTTCCGGTCACGAACCGCTGCATGGCGGTTTTGTCGGTCACGGAATGCTCGATGCCGCGTGCCCGGGCCAGGTTTTCACATCGCCGACGCCCGACCAGATGATTGCCGCCGTCGAGGCGGTGGATACCGGGGCGGGAGCCCTCTTCATCGTCAAGAACTATGAGGGCGACGTGATGAATTTCGAGATGGCGGCCGAGATGGCCGCCAGCGAGATCGCCACGGTGCTGACCAATGACGATGTGGCCGTGGAGGACTCCCTTTACACGACCGGCCGGCGCGGGGTCGCGGGAACGCTGGTCGTGGAAAAGATCGTCGGGGCCGCCGCCGAGGCGGGCGGCGATCTCGCCAGCCTCAAGGCGCTGGGCGACAGGGTGAACGCCCGTACCCGTTCGATGGGCGTGGCATTGACCAGCTGCACTGTCCCGGCCGCCGGCAAGCCGATGTTCGAGATCGGCGATGGCGAGATGGAGATGGGTGTCGGCATACACGGCGAGCCTGGGCGACGCCGCGTGAAGCTTGCCACGGCCGAGGAGATCGCCGCCGAGATGACCGGCGCGATCCTGCGTGACCTGGGCGATGCGGCTGCCGGCGAGGTGCTTCTCTTCGTCAACGGGTTTGGCGCGACACCGGCGATGGAGCTTTATCTGATGTATGGCGAGGCGGCGAAGAGCGTGGATGCCGCCGGACTTTCCATCGCCCGTTCGCTTGTCGGAAACTATGTCACGGCGCTCGACATGGCCGGCTGCTCGATCACCGTGACGGTGCTCGACGAGGAGATGAAGAGGTTCTGGGACGCATCGGTTCACACCGCCGCGTTGCGCTGGGGGATGTAGGAGCAGGGAACGCCCGTTCGGACGGCGTTTCCGGCAGCGACAGGGAGGAGACAGTCATGAAGACGATGAAGGGGCCGGGGATTTTCCTGGCACAGTTCGCGGGCGATGCCGCGCCGTTCAACTCGCTGCCGTCGATTGCCGACTGGGCGGCGTCGCTCGGCTATGCCGGCGTCCAGATCCCGACCTGGGACGGGCGGCTGTTCGACCTCGACAAGGCGGCGGACAGCCAGGACTATTGCGACGAGGTTGCCGGCATCTGCCGTGCGGCAGGGGTCGAGATCACCGAGCTCTCGACCCATCTGCAGGGCCAGCTCGTTGCCGTCAATCCGGCCTATGACGCCGCCTTTGACGGGTTTGCCGCCCCGCATGTGCGCGGCAATCCGAAGGCGCGGCAGGAATGGGCCGTCGACCAGATGATGAAGGCCGCCAGGGCCTCGCGCCGGTTCGGGCTCGACGCCAGCGTCTCCTTCCCGGGCGCGCTCGCCTGGCCCTATGTCTATCCCTGGCCGCAGCGGCCGGCCGGTCTCGTCGACACGGCCTTTGACGAACTTGCCAGGCGCTGGCGCCCGATCCTCGACGCCTATGACGAGGTCGGCGTCGATGTCTGCTACGAGATCCATCCGGGCGAGGACATTTTCGACGGCGCGACGTTCGAGATGTTCCTGGAGAAGGTCGACAATCACCCGCGCTGCTGCATCAATTACGACCCCTCGCATTTCGTGCTGCAGCAGCTCGACTATCTCGCCTTCATCGACATCTACCACGAGCGGATCAAGGCGTTTCACGTCAAGGACGCGGAATTCAACCCCGACGGACGGCAGGGGGTCTATTCCGGCTACCAGCCCTGGGTCAGCCGGGCCGCGCGGTTCCGTTCTCTGGGCGACGGGCAGGTGGATTTCGCCAGTATCTTCTCCCGGCTCGCCGCGCATGACTACGGTTCCTGGGCAGTGCTCGAATGGGAATGCTGCCTCAAGCATCCCGAGGACGGTGCGGCGGAGGGGGCTCCCTTCATCGCCCAGCACATCATCCGGGTGACGGAGAAGGCCTTCGACGACTTCGCCGGAAGCGGCGCGGACGAGGCAGCCAACCGCCGGATGCTCGGCATCGACTGAGGTTTTGACAAGGGATCGGCACCGGGAGGATCACGAGATGGCGATTGAAGGTGGAAAGGACAACGCGGCCGGCGGCCGCATCCGGCTCGGCATGGTCGGTGGAGGCGAGGGCGCCTTCATCGGCGGTGTGCATCGCATCGCGGCGCGTCTTGACGGAGAGTTTGACCTCGTTGCCGGCGCCCTGTCGTCGGATCCCGACCGGGCGCGAGCCTCCGGCGCCGCCCTCGGCCTGATGCCGGAGCGCAGCTATGCCTCTTTTGCCGAAATGGCGAAACGCGAGGCCCGCCTGAAGAACGGCATCGAGGCGGTGGCGATCGTCACGCCCAACCACATGCACTATCCGGCAGCGCGCGAGTTCCTCAAGCGTGGCATCCATGTGATCTGCGACAAGCCGCTGACCTCGACGCTGCCGGATGCGAGGAAGCTCGCGGCATTGGCGGAAAAATCGGGCGCGGTCTTTGTGCTGACGCATAACTACACCGGCTATCCGATGGTCCGCCAGGCGCGCGAGATGATCGCCTCCGGCATGCTCGGCCGCTTGCGGGTGGTGCAGGCGGAGTATCCGCAGGACTGGCTGAGCGAGCGGCTTGAGGCGACCGGTCAGAAACAGGCGGACTGGCGCACCGATCCGGCCCGCTCCGGCGCCGGTGGCTGCGTCGGCGACATCGGCACCCATGCCTACAATCTTGCCTGTTTCGTCACGGGTCTTGCCGCCGAGGAACTGGCCGCCGATCTGACCACCTTCGTCGATGGCCGCAAGCTCGACGACAACGTCCACGTCATGCTGCGATTTTCGGGCGGGGCGCGTGGCATGCTGTGGGCGAGCCAGGTGGCGCCCGGCAACGAAAACGGGCTCCGCCTCAGGGTCTATGGCGAAAAGGGCGGCCTCGAATGGGAGCAGGAACAGCCCAACCATCTTTGGTACACGCCCTTTGGCGAGGAAAAGCGGCTGATCACCCGGGGAGGGGCGGGCGCGGGTGCTGCCGCTGCGCGGGTCAGCCGTATTCCGGCCGGCCATCCGGAAGGCTATCTTGAAGGCTTCGCCAATATCTATCAGGAGGCGGCCCGTGCGATCCGCGCCGCGCGCGACGGCGGGGGGCGACCGGACCCGGATGTCCTCTATCCGACCGTCTCGGACGGACTCGCGGGCATGGCCTTCATCGACGCGTGCGTGCGGTCGTCGGCACGCAACGGGCAATGGGTCCGTCTTTGAACCGCTGATCTGCCGGTGCGGGCGCCAACCGGACAGAAAGTGCCCGGTGCTGGCGTTTTCCGTGTGAGGGCCCTATGTGGGGGGCGCATGACCAGAAGGTCATGCGCCCGTTCCCTCAAAACCGGACCGCAACACCCGCCCATGGATTCACTTACCCAGTTCGTTCTCGGCGCGGCGGTCTCGACGGCCCTGCTCGGCAAGACGCTCGGTCCCCGCAGGGCCGCGCTCGTTGGCGGTGTGTTGGGGACGTTGCCCGACCTCGATGTCTTCCTTCCCTTTGACGACCCGGTCGACAGCTTCGTCCTGCACCGCGGCGCGACCCATTCGCTCTTTATCCAGGCGCTGGCGGCGCCCGTCTTTGGCGAGGTGCTGCGGCGGCTGTTCAAACCGCTTCGGGACAAGCGCCTGCTGGTCTGGCTGACGGTCTATCTGTGTTTCGCCACCCATGCCCTGATCGATGCGATGACGGTCTACGGAACGCGGCTGTTCTGGCCGCTTTCGCCCGATCCGGTCGGGATCGGCTCCGTCTTCATCATCGATCCCCTCTACACGCTGCCTTTGCTGGGGGTGGTCGTCTGGGCGCTTTTACGCAGCACGTGGTCGCCGGGACTTGCCCGCGGCACCGTGGCGGCCCTTGTGGTGAGTACCGGCTATCTCGGGCTTTCCGTCCTGTTGCAGGCGCATATGGAGAGCCGGGCGCGGACGATCTTCGCGGGAGCGGGGTTGGCGCCGGATCGTGTCTTTGCGATCGCGGCTCCCCTCAACACGGTCCTTTGGAAGGTGATCGGTCTGGAAAACGGCCGCTACCACAATCTCTACCTGTCGTTTCTGGATGGCGACACGCCCCCGGTGATCTACACGCACGACCGGGGTGGAGACATGCTGGGATGCCTTGAGGGGAATCCGGCTTTCGCCAAGCTCGACTGGTTCAGCCGCGGTTATTTCCGCGCGGAACATGTGGGAGAACATATCGTCGTGTCCGACTTGCGCATGGGACTGACGCCGGCCTATGCGTTCCGCTTCGCCATCGCTAAACGCAATGGCGCGGGTTTCGAGCCGATCGTGCCGGAACGTGACATGACCTATCGGCGAACCAGCGAAGGCGATGCCGACTGGCTGCTGGCGCGTGTCGGCGGACAGCCTTCACTTCGGCGCGCCGAAGCGGATGCGGCGGGCGCTCTTGGGTCGTTCTCCGCCGGGCTTGCGGGACGTGCGTGCTGAATCTCATTTTGCCGTAACGGCAGCATGGCCGTTCCCTGGGTTTGCCGTTGAAACGGTGCCTTGGCGGATGTAACCGGGTAGGACCACAAGAAACCGCGCCCGGTGGAGACGCGGTTCGCTCCCGGGAAGGACGCCCAGACCATGCAGGCTCGCGAGACCCACGACGCTGGCGGCGTCGACAGTGCGTATGCGTGGTTGCGCCTCGGCCTGTCGATGTTGCTCGCCACGATTGGCGGTGCCGGCATGTGGTCGGTGATCGTGGTGTTGCCGGCGGTGGAACGCGAGTTCGGCGTCGATCGCGCGGACGCCTCGCTGCCCTATACCGCGACCATGGTCGGTTTTGCCCTCGGCAACCTGTTTATCGGACGGTTCGTCGACCGTTTCGGAGTGACG
Source organism: Stappia sp. (assembly GCF_965276915.1). Taxonomy (GTDB): domain Bacteria; phylum Pseudomonadota; class Alphaproteobacteria; order Rhizobiales; family Stappiaceae; genus Stappia. The sequence goes on along the minus strand of NZ_OZ255709.1, from coordinate 49,052 downwards.
GCACCGCTGGCCATCGCGTCGGTGGCGCTGGGCTCCGGGTTTCTCCTGGCGTCACAGGCCGGGTCGATCTGGATTTTCACCGTGTTGCAGGGTGCGCTGATCGGCTTCGGTTCGGCCGCGACCTTCGGACCGCTGCTTGCCGACGTGTCACACTGGTTCGACAAGCGGCGCGGCCTTGCGATGTCCGCGACGGCTTCGGGAAACTATCTGGCGGGCGCGATCTGGCCGCTGGTGCTGCAGGCGGCGATGGCCGAGCACGGCTGGCGCGGAGCCTATGTACTGGCCGGCACGGTCTGCCTGGCGGTGCTGGTCCCGCTCGCCTTTCTGCTTCGCCGTCCGCCGCCCCACATGGCGCGCAAGGGGGCTCCGGTCCCCAAGGCTCCGCCGCCGCCCAAGCGGTCGACGTCGCTTTCTCCGGGCATGTTGCAGTTCCTGCTGATCATCGCCGGGCTTGGCTGCTGTGTCGCCATGTCGATGCCGCAGGTGCATATCGTCGCCTATTGCGTCGATCTGGGTTACGGGGTGGCGCGCGGGGCGGAAATGCTGTCGCTGATGCTTGCCGGCGGTATTGCCAGCCGGCTCGCCTCGGGATTGCTGGCCGATCGCATCGGCGGGCTGCCGACGCTTTTGATCGGAGCCGTGCTGCAGTGTCTCGCGCTGCTGCTCTATCTTCCCTATGACGGGCTCGCCTCGCTCTATCTCGTGTCGCTGATTTTCGGCCTGTCGCAAGGCGGCATCGTCTCGAGCTATGCGATCGTGGTGCGGGAGTATCTTCCCGCACGCGAGGCAGGTCGCCGGGTTGGCGCGGTGATCACCGCGACGATCGTCGGCATGGCCATCGGCGGCTGGATGTCGGGCTGGATCTACGACCTCACGGCATCCTACCAGGCGGCGTTCCTCAACGGCATCGCCTGGAACCTGCTCAACATCGCGATGATCGTGCTGATCTTTTGGAGGAGCGGCCGGCCCCGGGGGACGGCCGTGACGGCCTGATCGCCGCGATATCGTCCGGGGCCTGGGCTTAGTCGAGAGACGCTCCGGCGTGGACACGCCCGACCAGCGCCAGGGCCTGGCGTCGGCAATCCTTTTCCGCGAGCCAGGCAAGGATCAGCCCGGCCGGCGCATCGCCCAGGTTGTCGGGCAGCACCGACAGATCGAAGTCGCGTAACTCGCTTCCAAGCGAGACGACAAGCCGGCCGTTCTCGCGCGCCATCTCGTCGGGAACGGCGAGCCTGTGTTCCCCGACCGGCCACGCAATTCCGTCGTGGCGGCCGGCGGCGCTGCGCAGGGTGACCGAGGTGGCGGTGTCGGCGTTGCGTCGCCACAAGATGAGTTCGCCGGCGCGCACGCAGCGCGGGCCGGAACTGTCGGCGCTGACATCCCAGACCCCGGGCGGCGGAGGAATGTCGCTGGCGCCGGTGCGGGCCGCGCCAAGAACGGTGGAACTGGCTTCCGGCGAGCCGATCAGCCGCTTCAGCATGCTCCAGTCGGCATCGGTGTCGCCGGTCCTTGAATTGTCCGCAAGAGGAACCGGGCCGTCGAACGCGCCGTCGAGGTTCGTCATGCGGCCACTGCGTTCGATCAGTGTCAGCCTGGCGCCTTCAGGCAGCGAAAGGCTCTCGTCGGTCGCGATCTCGGTGCCAGGGGCGTAGGCGGCGGGCGCCTGGGTCGCGGCAACGACGACATAGTCGGCAAGGGCCGTCGTCGGAGCAATCGCCATTGTCGCGGCGACAAGCAGGTAGGTGGCTCGCATGCGGTCTGTATCCCGTTTCCGTGTCGCTCACCCTCCTGCCACGGGTGATGTCTACTTGCCCTCAAGCACCAGTGTCGCCCCGTGCTCGCCATCCTGCAAGCGCTTCAGGTGAAGACGCGCGAGCGGATCGCCGGGGCGCTGACGCAGCACGGCCTCGAATGCGCTCGCCGCTGCCGGGTCGTCCGCCTTCATCAGTTGGTAGGCGCGAAGGTAGCTTTCAACCCGGGTGACGTCTTGGCCGTCGTCAGGTCCAAGAGGCACGTAACAGGGCAAGGGCGACGAGCGGCCTTTCAGGACGAGTTCCGCCGCAGGCCGAACCGGGTGACCGGTATTGCCGGCGGCAACCGTCTCGCTCATCAGGACGCGCGTGCCGAGGAAACGATTGGCGCCCTCGAGCCGCGCCGCCGTGTTCACGGTATCGCCGATGCCTGTGTAGTCGAAGAACCGGCTTCCGCCGAAATTGCCGATCACGGCTTCCCCGCAATGCAGGCCGATCCGGGTCGCGCCGAGGGCGATCCCGCGTTCCGCCATTCGCTGCCGGTAGTCCTGGGCGAAGCCGTCAAGTGCGAGGGAGAGGGCCACTGCGTGGGTTTCCTGCTCGGGATCGTCGTCCGGAGCTCCGAAGAAGCCGACAACAGCGTCGCCGATGATCTTGTCGATGGTCGCGCCGTGCTCCGTCATCAACCGGCACATCTCGTCGAGATAGGGATTGAGGATGTCGGCCAGTTCTCCCGGGGGGAGCTTTTCCGACAGGCCGGTGAAGCCTTCCAGGTCGGTGAAGACATAGGTCACGCGCCGCTTTTCACCGCCCAGCGCCAGCGCCAGACGGCCGCTTGCGATGCGGGCAACGACCGGGGGGCTGACATAGCGCGAAAACGCCAGCCGCAGGAAAGCGCGCTCGGAGCGTTCGGCCTGCCAGCGCGAAAGGGACATGAGGGCGGCGGCGGCGAGCGCCGCAAGCGGCGGGGCAACCAGAGGCGGAAGAAGAGAACCTGTGCCGACAAGCCACAGGCTGGTTCCGGTCCAGGCGACGAGGGCGATTGCCAGACAAAGGGTCAGCCAGCGCGGCGGCCAGGGCAGCAGAAAGAGAAAGGCGGCAAGCAGCGCCGCGCTTCCCGTCATCGCGACGCGCATCGCGGGCGGTGCCACGGGAAGGGACAGGCCGGCCAGTCTCTGGGCAAGAATATGCGCGTGGATGACGACCCCGGGTATCGTCCCGGCCTCACTGCCCTGCCCGGTGACGAAGGGCGTCGGGTGCCGGTCGATCGTTGGCAGGTCGGTGCCGACCAGAATGTATTTTCCCGAAAGCCAGTCGTTCGGCAGCAGTGAAACGACATGGGCAGGATAGACGGGAAACGGGGCGGACGGGGCATCCGGTTCCGCTGCTTGCTTCGCGGAGTAGAGGATGCGGCTGGACCCCGTCGTGTCGCCAGGCATCGCAACGGCGGCACCGGCGATGCTCGCGGCGAAGGTCGGAAGCCGTGTGCCGCCATCGCCCCTCGGTTTCGGCAGATGGCGGACCACACCGTCGATCTCGTCACGCCCCAGTGCAATCAATCCGTGTCGGCGCGGCAGGACGTGCCGTTCGACATACGCGTTCTGGCGTTCGGTCAGCCCGTCCGCTTTGGTTGCAAGCGCCAGCGTGACCGGTACGCGGGCGCGGTCGATGGCGGCGAAGAAAGCGGTGTCCTTGGCCGGATCGCTCGGCTGGTCGACGAGAATATCGATGCCCACCGCACGGGCACCGGCGGCGTCAAGCCGGTCGATGAGCGCGGCAAGAAAGCGCCGGTCGATGGGAGAGCGATAGGGAAAGGCGGCAAGCGTGTCCTCGGTCACCACCACGACGGCGACATGCGATGTGACGCCTCCTGTCGGGGCGGGTGCCAGACCGAGGGCAAGGTCGCCGGCAAGAGGTTCAAGCCGGGCCGCAGCCAGTAAGGCGATGGCGGAGGCGACCACGGCGACGAACAGGGCCAGTTGCCAGCGGCGGCGGGACTGCGGCGCGCTGGCGGAAGGTCCGGCGGACGTGGCGGTCATTGCGGGGCGTCGAACCGCTTCACGCCTGAACGCGTGCCGTCGCGATAGGTCAGTTCCACCGTCACAAATCGGGTCGATGCGGGTATGTCGGTATGGACCGTCGAGCCCGGACCGGAAGAGGGAACCGCATGCGGATTGTCCGGATCACAGGGGCCTGTTTCGAAGACCCGGTCGGGCGTTTCCGTGTCGAGGCCATAGCGCACTTCCTCAATGGCGCAGCGGTAGCTGATCAGGTGGGTAAAGTAGACAAGCCGCTTGCCGTCCCAGTCACGGAAACTGAGCCAGCCGGTGGACAGTCGCTCCAGAATGTCCTTCTGGCCGGACACAAGCGCATCGCCGGGGGTGAAGCTCACCTTGAACGGGCCCTGCCGCTCGCCGCGGATATCGCGGTAGCTCACTTCGATTTCCGTGTCGCCGGCGTTGCCCGGAAGCTCGAAGGCCGGATAGGGGATCGGCCTGCCGGTGGTCGGGTCGACCGCGCCATTGACGAAACCGGTGGAGCGTTCGTCTTCGCCGGGTAGGCGGACGAATATTTCCTGCGTCCTGTCGGCGATGGCCAATGTCAGCATCCAGCCCTGGTTGGAGCGCATGGCATTGAGGCGCACCGGGTTGGCCATCGCGGCCGGGTTGATGAATGACAAAGCGGCAAGGCGCGTCTTGGCGTCCTCGATCTGCTCCGCCGCCACCTGCTGGTCGAGATAGAAACGCAGGAAGTGGCCGTTTTCCACCTCCTCCATGAAGCGGCTCAAAAGGGCGTGCTCGCGTGTCTTGTCGGAGGCCGATTGCTGACCGAGACGCGCGATGCCGTAGTCCTGCGACAAGGTGTAGAGGGCGGGCGAGAAGTCGGGATTGGCGTCGAGGAACGCGGAAAGGCGACGAACGCGCTCGTCACGCTCCTCCAGCAGGATTTCGGCGAAGAGCGTGGTCGCGTCGCTGCGCCCCTGCGACAGGGCACGGTAGATCTCCTGTGCGCCATTGCGCCCTTCCTGGATCTTGAGGACAGCCTGGAAGCGCAGGTGCGGGTCGACCTGGGGCATGCCGAAGGCGAAGTATTTCAGATAATCCTGGCGTGCGCCGGGGTAGTCGCCGCGGATCTCGCGCAGACGGGCGTTGGAATAGAACTCGTGCGGTTGGGTCGGGTTCTCGACGATCAGCGAGCGGCTTGCAAGCTGGGCGAAGAGACGTTCGACGTCGGCGCCTCCCGCACCGGTGCCGGCATCCTCGAGCCGCGCCTTGGCAAGGGCCGCGAATGCCCCTTCCGGGTAGCGGTCGAGATAGGTCCGGATCTGGTCGGCCGAGCCGCTGTCCTTGACGTCGTTCCAAAGCTGCAATTCGAGCTGGACGACCGAACTTCCGGCCGTGCCGGTCGAGCCGGCGAGAGGGCGCGTGGCGTCGGGCAGGAAGGTGATTTCGGCAGTCAGCGAAGAATGGTCCCAGGGGACCTGCTCGCCGCCGGTTTCGGTGACGACGCGCCGCCGGACGGCCTTGAACACCGCCTCGATGCTGCGGCCGGGTACGAGAAGCTCCGCCGCGATGGCCGAGGTGTAGGGGCTGTTCAGCCCCGTGCCGTCAGCCGCCGTGCTGCCCGGCGCGGTGGCAAACGAGATGAAGCTGCCGCGCGGCGTGCTCTGCAGGAGGGCAAGCCCGTTGCCTCCGGTTCCGGCGGAACGGCTGAGCGCGGTGTTTCGACAGGCATCAAGGATGACGATATTGGCCCCCTTGTGGGCCTTCTCCACGGCGGACAGGACCCAGTCGACCGCCAGTGCCTCGAACTCCGCATCGACCTCGTCGCGCAGGTCCGCGCCGATCGGGGCGAGATAGTTGCGCCCTCCTGCCTGGAAACCGTGACCCGAATAGTAGACGGCGGCGATCGAACCCTCGCCCGCCTTGGAAAGGGTGTCGGTGAAGTCGCGCACGGCGCGCTTCATGCCGCGCAGGTCCGCATCGAGCACCGTGTCGACGGTGAAACCCGCCTGACGCAACGTATCGGCGATCAGGGCCGCGTCATTGGTCGGGTTCTTGAGCGGCGACAGGGCGTCGCCGGAATAGCCCCCGTTGCCGATGACCAGCGCGAGCCGCTCGGCTGCCCGGACCGGGCCGGCAAGCAGGATTGCCAGAATGGCGAGGATTGCGGCGAGCAGGAGAGACAGGCTGTTCCTGTCCGTGTTGTGGCGGCGTTGCGTCAATCTCATCCTGGCACGTCCTTGTTCTTGCTACGCTCGACCCGTCACGGAGGATTCCAGCCGATCCGGCCCCGGGCGTCAATTGCTGCATTTCGAAAGTGCCGCCCCTTGCCCTGGCGCCGGCGATCTCCCAGGATCGCCACCCTGTCGGAAAAGAGGATTGTACATGACGCTGCGCGTTGGATTTTCAGGCTTCGGAGCCGCCGGCCGGTTTCTGCATGCCCCGCTTGTGGAAGCCGCAGGGATGGAGATCGCGGCGGTGGCGACATCGCGCGCGGCCGAGGTATCTGCTCTCCACCCCGGGGCGACGATTGTTTCCGGTTTCGAGGCTCTGCTCGATGTTCCCGGTCTCGACCTGATCGTGGTGGTGACACCGAACGCGCTCCACGTGCCGCAAGTCGAGGCCGCGCTGGAGGCCGGATACCATGTGGTCGTCGACAAGCCGGCGACGCCGACACGGGCGGAAGGCGAGGCGCTTGCCGACCTCGCCGAAGCGCGAGACTTGAAGCTTTCCGTCTATCACAATCGTCGCTGGGACAGTGATTTTCTGACTGCGCGCCGTGTGCTGAGTGAAGGACGCCTGGGGGAGTTGCGCGGGCTTCGCATGCATTGGGACCGTTTCCGTCCGCAGGTCCTCGACCGCTGGCGCGACCGGCCGGCCGTGGCGTCCGGCAATCTCTACGATCTGGGATCGCACCTGATCGACCAGGCGCTGCTTCTCGTCGGGATGCCGGACTGGCTGCAGGCGGATGTCTTCGCGCAGCGCCCCGGCGGGGTCACGGATGACGGGTTCGAGATCCTGATGGCCAGGGGAGACCTGCGAATTTCCCTGGGTGTGACGCTGATCGGCGCAACACCGCGCGACCGCTTCCGGCTGGAGGGGCTGAACGCCGCCTATCGCAAGACCGGCCTCGACGTGCAGGAAGACCAGTTGCGCGCGGGCGTTTCGCCGTTCGATCCCGCTTTCGGCATCGAGCCTGAAAGCCAATGGGGTGAGATCGTCGACGGGGAGGGTGCGCGCAACCCCGTGCGCCCCGAGCGCGGGCGTTGGCTTTCTTTCTACGAGAAGATGCGGGAGGCGATCCGCGGGCAGGGAGAGGTGCCGGTGACCATGCGCTCGGCGGCCAGGACGATCGGTGTCATCGAGGCGGCACATGCCTCCGCGCGCGACGGGCGGAGGATCGCGCTCGACGCCGAGGGGCGCTGGCAATGAAAGGCCCGAACCCGTCGCCGCGCTTTTCGCATCCCTATCTTGCCGAACCCGGGTTCCACGCCTTCGCCCATCGCGGCGGCGGGCTGGAGAACCCGGAAAACAGCCGGCAGGCTTTCGCTGCTGTCGCGGCAATGGGTTATCGCTACATCGAGATCGACGTTCAGGCCTCGCGTGACGAGGAGGTTTTCGTGTTCCACGACGACACGCTGGAGCGGACGACGGACGGTGTCGGGATTGTCGCTGAAAGGGCCATGTCGGACCTTGGCGGTGTGCGGATGGCGGGTGGCGAGACACTCGTGACACTGGCGGAAGCCCTGGAGAGCTTTCCGGCCATGCGTTTCAACATCGACATCAAGACGGATCATGCCCTCGAGCCGACCCTCGACCTGATCGCGCGGATGAACTGCCTGGACCGTGTCTGTGTCGCGTCTTTCTCGGACGCACGCCTTGCGGCGGCGCGCAGGCGTTTCGGCCAGGCTCTTTGCCTGAGTTCGGGGCCTCGCAGTGTCGCCGCCCTCCGGTTCGGCGCCTGGGGCATCCCGGTGGCGTCGCCCGACGTCGCCTGCGCGCAGATCCCGCTTGCCCAGTATGGCATCCCCCTGGCAACCGCCGGTTTCGTGCGCCACTGCAACGCGAAGGGGGTGGCTGTCCATGTCTGGACCATCGACGAGGAAGCCGAAATGCGGCGCCTGATCCGGTTGGGGGTCAATGGCATCGTGACCGACCGGCCTTCCCTCTTGCGCCGTGTGGCGATCGAGGAGGGCGTCTGGCCGGGTGGTGCAGGTGCTTGATTCCGCGCGGCGGGTCACCGATATCTGGCTCGCCCGGTTCGCCATTGCGGGCAAGGCCGTTGGCGGACAAGGCAACATGACGATCAGCACAGCGAGTGAACGGGGTTTGCAACAACAATGAGCACTGAGCAGAAGACCGCCGACGCGAATGGCGCCGCTCCGCAGAGCCATACCTTTCAGGCCGAGGTTGCGCGCCTGCTGCATCTGATGGTGCACTCTGTTTATTCCAACAAGGATATTTTCCTGCGGGAGCTTGTCTCCAACGCGGCCGATGCGTGTGAACGCCTGCGCCATGCGGCGCTGACGGATCCCGACCTCACACGAGACGATCCGGATTTCGCGATCCGCCTGTCCGCCGACAAGGCGGCGGGGCGCCTTGTCGTTTCCGACAATGGCATCGGGATGACGCGCGAGGAGATGATCGAGAACCTCGGCACCATCGCGCGGTCCGGCACGCGCGCGTTCATGGACAAGCTCGGCGAGGCGAAGGACGGATCGGCGCTGATCGGCCAGTTCGGTGTCGGGTTCTACTCTGCCTTCATGGTGGCCGACCGCGTCGAGGTGACAAGTCGCGCCGCGGGTGCGCAGGACGGCTGGCGCTGGCGTTCCGACGGGCTCGGAAGTTTCACCGTCGAATCGGTCGCTGCCGACGACCCGGACCTGCCGGCGCGTGGCACGCGCGTCGTCCTGCATCTCAAGGACGATGCCAGCGAATATGCGCAAGCCGCGACCATCGAGCGGATCGTGCGGGCCTATTCGGCGCATGTGCCGGTTCCGATCCTTCTTGCCGAGGCGGCGCCGGAGGGCGATGACGCCGACGCGGGGAAGGGATCCAAGGAGCGGCAGCTGGCCGACGGCTCGGCGTTGTGGACACGGCCGAAATCGGATATCGGCGAGGACGAGTACCGCGAGTTCTACGGCCACGTCTCGGGCCAGTTCGACGCGCCGGCGCTGACGCTGCACTACCGCGCGGAGGGGCGGCACGAATATTCTGTGCTGCTGTTCCTGCCGTCGATGAAGCCGTTCGACCTGTTCGATCCAGATAGGAAGGGGCGGGTGAAACTCTATGTGCGGCGGGTCTTCATCGCCGACGATGTCGACCTTTTGCCGGCCTGGCTGCGCTTCGTGCGCGGCGTCATCGATTCCGCCGACCTGCCGCTCAATCTTTCGCGCGAGATGCTGCAGCACAATCCGGTGCTGGAATCGATCCGCAAGGGCGTCACCAACCGGGTCCTGTCCGAATTGCAGAAGCTGTCGGAAAACGACGCCGAGGCTTATGGCAAGCTTTGGGAGACCTTCGGGCCGGTGCTGAAGGAAGGCATCTACGAGGATTTCGCACGCAAGGAGAAGTTGCTGGGGCTTGCCCGCTTCCGGTCGGCCAAGTCCGGTGACGCCGGTTGGCGCTCGCTGTCCGACTATATCGCCGACATGCGCGAGAACCAGACGCAGATCTTCTATGCGACGGGCTCAAGCCTGGATGCGATCAAGGCGAGCCCGCAACTGGAGGGCTTTCGTGCCCGCGGCGTCGAAGTGCTCTATCTCTCGGATCCGGTCGACGCCTTCTGGGTGCAAGTGGCGCAAGGGTTCGAGGGCAAGCCGTTTCAGTCGGTGACGCAAGGCGCCGCCGCACTCGACGGGATCCCGCTGGAGACGGACGAGCCCGTTGAAAAACCGGATGACCAGGCGGCCAGCAAGGGCACCGACATCGGACTGGTCACCGCCTTCCTGAAGGAAACGCTGGGCGAGCGCGTCTCGGATGTGCGCGTTTCCGCAAGACTTGCGGAAAGCCCGGTCTGTCTTGTCGCACCCGAGAACGGCCCCGACCGGCAGCTCGAGAAGCTGATGTCGCGTCAGCAGGGTGCTGAGAGGGGATTGTTCGTGCCGATCCTGGAGTTCAATCCGTCGCACGCATTGCTGAAGCGGCTTTCGGGCGCCCTGTCGGGTTCGGGTGACAAGCAGCATCTCGCCGACACGGCCTTGCTGCTCTTCGACCAGGCCCTGATCCTTGACGGAGAGGTGCCGGCCGATCCGGTCGCATTCGCGCGCCGGCTTTCGGCCGTCATGGACAAGGGGTTCTGATGCAGGATGGCGCGGGGTCCCCGTTTTCGGGATCCCGGCTTCGACAGTCGCCGTTCAGGCCCGCTCAAGGATGACGGGCACCATCGAGGCGACCAGGAGAACGGCCATCACTATGTTGAAACCGCGCGCAAGCTTGGGGTTCTCCAGGAGCGTTCCGACCGCGGCGCCGAAGGCCAGCCACGGCAGGCACCCGATGGCGGCAGCAACGACAAAGACACCGGCAAGCGTGCCAGCCTGATACAGAGCGCTCTCGCCATCCGGTTGCATGTAGGCCGTGATCGCGCCGGCCGCGACGATCCACGCCTTTGGATTGACCCACTGGAACAGGGCAGCACCGATGAAGCCGCCCCGTCGGCCGATGTCGCGCGGGCGCATTTCATCGCCGCTCGCGGGCGGGCCCACGGGTGCGGTCGCGATTTTCCAGGCGAGCCAGAGCAGGACGAGAACGCCGACGATCCGGATCGCGTCCATCACGTAGGCAATGGTGAAAAGGGTTCCCCCCAGGCCGATGGCAAGCGCGAAGATCATTGCCGCGAAACCGAAGACGATGCCCCAGAGTGCAGGCATGCCCCGGCGAATGCCGACACTGCTACCGATGGCCGTCAGAAGCACATTGTTGGGGCCGGGCGTCGCCGAGGCGACAAAGGCGAAGGTGGCGAAGGCGATCAGTTGCTCAGGTGCCATTCAGGAAATCCGCCAGAAGGGCGACGACAGACAGTGTCGTTGCCGCCAACAAGACCAGTGCTCCGGCCCACCTGACGACAGGGCAGCCAGTGCGGTGCTACGCCCGTGCAGGCGGGCGCGAGTAGTCGGTTTCATCGACCATCGACCAGCCTGCCCCGGCATAGTCGTAGCCGCCAAGTTCATTCGGTCCGGCAGAGGGATCGCGCGCGGTGGCGTAATAGACCCGCACCTCGTTGATCCGTCCTTGCGGAGTGAAGGCGAACACGTCGACGCCGCGAAAATAGATTTTCTGGGCCGGTTTCACGGCTGTCCACTCCGCCACTGCCGACAGGCCTTGCGCATCGGCAAAGGCGGTGTCGAGCAACCAGTAGGACCCGTTTTCGTCTGCATCCCTTCGCCATTGCCCGAACAGGCTTTCCACGTCCCTGAACGGGCCGAACATGCCCTTGGGCAGATAGTGGCAGGCACCCTCCTCGAACAACTCGAAGAAAGCACTTCTGTCGCCAGAGTTGCAAGCGTCAAAATAGGCACGTACGGCAGCGACGGCGTGGTCTTGCGAAGAGGTCATGCGGCATCCTTTCGGCTTGCAAACAGTTCCGCCGGTGTGAAGCTCAAGGCCGTCGTCGGGGCGATCGATGCCAGTGCCGCAGCTTCCACCACTGACGGTCGTGCGAAGCGTTGCCCGCCCGCGCCTTCGGGCAGATACCGGCGCACGAGATTTTTCGCGCGCGCCAGATAGTTCTCATCGTTCTCCTGCTCGATTGCCTCGACTTCGTCGATGAAGTGCCTTGCCGCGTTTTCGAGAGCGTCCGCGTGGATTTCAAGACGACCGTCGGGCAGGAGAAGAAGTGCGCCGTGCTCTTCCAGCATGGCGAGCAGGATCAGGCCCGTGCCGCTGTCGAAATTGCGATACCAGTCGGGCTCCAGCGGGTAACGGAACGCGCGATCGAGCAGGATGAACTCGGCGACCGCGTCGCCGTCGGGAATGCCGCCGGCGCGGCAGGCGAGAAGCGACTGCAGGTCGACCTTGATCTCTTCGAGAAGGCCGGTGAACCAGCGGGTCTTGATGGAGACATTCCGGTTGAACGGACGCGGACCCTGATGATGGAAATAGTCGTGCAGATAGCCCCAGACACACCGCGCCTTGTAACAGGCGCGGGGATCCGGTGCGGTCGGGTTGGCGATCCCGATACCGGACGTGGCACGGTGCGCGGCCGGAAGCGTGATCTCGTTGAAGATGCGATGGAACTTGTTGAAGAAGAAGACGGCATAGGCCTGCCGGGCGACCGGCGTCGCGGCCTGGATGTTTTCTGGGAAGAAGACAATGTTGTTGCCTTCCAGCAACCCCCGGCTGCCGGCAATCAGGTGCGACGACTGGCATATGTTGGCGGGATGGGGAAACCGCTGGTAGAGGTCGACATAGGCGGCGTCGCCCGGTTCTTCGCGCAGCGAAAGGAAAGTCTCGAGACGCCAACCCTCGCGACCACCATTTGCCAGACGCAAGGGGCCTGCGAAGAAAAAGGGCTCGCCGTCATCGGGTGGGCGGATGGCATCGCGCGCCGCGGTGAAATCGGGGGGCGTGGCAAGGCCTGCCTGACGCCAGCGTTCGGCATCCGCGCAAAACGCGGCACCGAAAGCGGGCTGCCCGCAGATGCCGGCAATCTCCTTCGTGTTTGCCGCGATGGCGGTCAGCAGGTGTTCAGCCTTGCCGTGCAGGCCCGGCACGATGCTGCCGTCGGCTGCCTGCAGGGAGCCGAGCGCCTCGACCGCCTGGATGAAGGACGGTCCGAGAAGGCTGTCGATGCCGCCGGTCCTGCCGATTGTTGCTGTGACGGCCATGCATCACGCTCCGGGAGTGGGAACGTGGATGGTGAAGCCCATCGGCACCGCACCGTGGTCCTTGAGGACTGTCAGCCCTTCCTGTCGCGCGGCGGCCAGCGTGGTGATGCAGGCGTCCACTTTTCCGCTCCGGCAGAGGCGCGCCGCTTCCGAGTTGCTTGTGGCGAGATGAGCCTCGACGCCGCCAGGAACGAGGGAGCGCGGCGCGGGATGGGTCGCGACGGTGCGGATCGGGATGCCGGTGTCGCGAGAGGCCAGAACCATGTTGAACGTGTCGAAAAGAAACAGGTCGGCCAGCACCATGCGCCCGAGATATGGAAAGACGAGCTGGTGCAGGTCCGGATAGACGACACAGCCCAGAAGCGCGGAGCCCGGTTCGTCGATCACTTTCTCGATCGCATCTTCCAGGGTGGCGTGGAGGGCCACGTCCGCCTTGAGGCCTCGGGCATTGCAATAGTGATGCGCCGCAGCCTCGCAATTGGTGCCGGCCGGGCCCAGGGTGCGTATCAGGGTGATGGTTTCGGTTGCAGTGCCGGGAACATGGATGTTCATGCGATGGCCTCCTGTACGGTGGACGCGGATCGGGTGAGTTGCAGATATCTGTCGCGCAAACCGGCCGTCAGCGGGCCGCAGGGCAAGGTGCGGCTGTCGAGACGGCTGACCGGCATCACCTCGTAGGCCGTGCCGGTAAGAAAGATCTCGTCCGCCTGATTGAGGTCGGCAAGCGTCAGGGGCACGACATCGAGCGGTGCGATCCCGTCGAGCAGGTCGATCACAGTGCGGCGCGTCAGTCCGTCCAGAAAGGATGTGGCGGGCGGTGTCGCAACACGGCCATCGCGGACGATGAAGATATTGGCGCCGGTGGCTTCGGCGACCATGCCGTCATGCGTGAGGACCAGGGCATCGTCGAAGCCGGCCTTTTCGGCGGCACGGCGGTTGATGCTGCCAAGCAGGTAGCCGGCGCTGGCCTTGGCCTGAACGGGGAAGCTTTGCGGTGACGGGCGCCGCCACGGAACATCGCTGCTGAGGGCAAGCCCGCGTCGCGAGGCGTTGTCGCCGAAAACGGCCGGCCATTCCCAGATCAGCAGCCCGAGGCGGGTGTCGTTGGCAGGAGCGTGGACGCCCAGATCCGGCCCCGCGTTGTAGACCACGGGACGCAGATAGGCGTCATCGAGCTGGCTGCGGACGATGATCTCGCGGCACAGGTCGATGCATTCGGTGACCGGCATGTGAAAGTCGAGGCCAACCAGTTCGCAGGAATGATACAGGCGCTGGATGTGCTCGCGCAGCAGGAACGGGGCCCCGCCATAGACCCGGACGCCCTCGAAGACGCTGGTGGCGTAGTGCAGCGCGTGGGTCCACAAGAGGTTCGCCGAACCATGCTCGATAAAGCGTCCGTCCTGGTAGGCGAGCCCTGACTTCATCAATGTGCCTCTTGGTTGAATGTGTATGTATATGCAACCAAGAGTTATTGCCGTCGATGGTGTCAATTTTGTGTTGAGAAAGAGGGCTGACCAATATCGTTTTCGAATGGCAAGTAGCTGTTTTGGATAATATTTCCGGTTCGCGAAAACGGCGCGCGAATGGACTTGCGAAACCGTCTGTCGGGCGGGTGCCCACAGATTCCGGCGTGGCGAGGCGCTCAGCCTGTTGGGTGGCGCTTGAACCTGGGCTCCGGTTCCCGGAGGATGCCGGTCGCGGTGATGGCCGCGCCGTCGGGAGGAAGCGCGGGCATGTTCGAGTTGAAGGATGTCGAGATCCTGCAGGATATCGTGCGGGCAGGCGGGTTTCGCGCGGCGGCGCAGAAATACGGCCTGTCGCAATCGGCGATATCGAACCGCGTGCTGGCGCTGGAAAAGCGCCTCGGCATCCAGCTCTTCGACCGTGGCAAGCGCCAGGTGCGTCTCACGCCCGTCGGGCGCCGTTTCCTGGAGGAGGCGCAGCGCCTCAGCGCCGCGCGCGACCGGCTGGTGCAGGAGATCACCAGGCCCGGCGGTTTGAGCGGCACGATCCGCATCGGCGTGGCGGAGACGATTGTTCACACGATCCTCAGCGAACTCCTCAACCAGTTGAAATTCGCGCATCAGCGCGTTCGGTTCGAGCTGTCCGTCGACACGTCGAGGCAGCTCGGTGCAGCGCTTGCCGACGACCGCCTGGATGTCGTGATCATGTTGCGCGAGTGCGTGCCGAACGGTGCCGCCGTGGTGCCGCTGTCGCCGCAACCGCTTGGCTGGTACGAGAGCGCTGCTGCCAGCAGCGCATCGGGCGACGGTTTCAGTGACACGCCGCTGGGCCTGCGGGATCTTGCTGCCAGGACGATTGTCACCTTTCCAAAGGCAACGCCTCCCTTCAGGGAACTCGAGGCCATTCTGGCCGCGCCGGACCTGCCGCAACCGGATCTGCATGGCTCCGCGTCGCTGTCGACGGTGATCCATCTTGTCGCCGACGGCTTCGGCATCGGCGTGCTGCCGGTTCGGATGGCCGAGGCCGACCCGTTTCGAAGTGGAATTCGCCGGTTGAGGGTCGAAGAGGCCGCTGTCCTGAGCGCATTGCGGTTCGTCGTGGCCTACATGCCGGAGCGGAATCGGGAAGTGGGAGAAGAGGTTGCGGCAAAAGCACTGGCCTGTGATCAAAGCGATCTTGAAAAGAGATCATAAAAATATTAAACTGATAACTTGACAAGATCATGAAGGCTCGCAATCCTCCTTGGCAAGAATGAGGAGGGGTGAGCGTGTCTGTGTCTTCCGCGATCGACAGCGCCTTGGCTTCAGGCGAGGGTTTCCGGCAGCTTTCCGCACCTGACCTGCGCCGCGCCATTCGTGGTGGAGGCTTTCGCGGCCCGACTGCCGGCTACGGCCGCGGCTGCCTGCAGGGCAACCTTGCCATCCTGCCCGTGTCGCATGCGGGCGACTTCCTTCGTTTCTGCATCAACAATCCCAAGCCATGCCCGTTGATCGGGGTTTCCGAGCCGGGTAGCCCGCGTCTGCCGGCCCTGGGAGCGGATCTCGATATTCGCACCGACGTCGCCGGCTATCGGGTGTTTCGCCGGGAGGAGGACGGATACCGGTCCGCCGCCAATCTTCTCGATGTCTGGCGGGATGATCTGGTCACGTTCGTTCTCGGCTGTTCGTTCTCGTTCGAGGACGCCATCCTGCGCGCCGGCATTCCGCTCGCGCATGTCGAGGCCGGCCGCAACGTGCCGATGTATGTGACAAGTCTCAAGACGTCTCCTTCAGGGCCGTTCGGCGGCCCGGTCGTCGTCTCGATGCGTGCCTTTTCGGCAGCCGACGCGATCCAGGCTGTCCTCCTGTCGGACCGCTACCGGCTTGCGCATGGCGCGCCGGTGCATTTCGGCGATCCGGCGGAGATCGGCATCGCCGATCTCGCGAAACCCGATTTTGGCGATCCGCCGAACCTGCGTTCCGGCGAAGTTCCCGTGTTCTGGGCCTGCGGCGTGACCCCGCAGATGGCGATCCGCCAGGCCCGGCCGGAGATCGCCATCACCCATGAGCCCGGCCACATGTTGGTGACCGATCTCTCTGCCGATGCCGCGGAATTCTCCCTCGGCGGCGTTCGGCCCGCTTCGACGTGAACGAAAACCAGAGGAGTCCCACATGAAGCGCATTGCATCCAACCTTCTCGCCGCGACGGCCCTGTCGCTGGCTATCACGGCCCCGGCGGCGGCCGAGACGCTGTCGGTCGTCGGCAGCTGGTCCAACCTGCCGCTCCACCAGCAGTTCGAGGCGCCGTTCTGGACCGAGACACTGCCCGCCGCCGATGGCGGCATCGAGGTGCAGCTCACCACGCACAACCAGATGGGCATCCAGGGCGGCGACGTGTTCCGCATGCTGGGCGACGGTGTCTTCGATGTCGGCATGACGGTCGGCGACTATGCCGTCGGCGATGCGCCGGAGCTCGAAGGCCTCGACGTGCCGCTGATCGCGACGACGCCCGAGGAAGCCAAAGCGATGGTCGAGGCCGCCCGGCCGATGGTCGACGATATCTTCGCGCAGCGGTTCAACGCCAAGGTTCTGGCGATCGCTCCTTATCCGCCGCAGGTCGTTTTCTGCAAGGGCGACGTCGCCTCGCTTGCCGATCTGAAGGGCAAGAAGATCCGAGGCTCCGGCCGGATGACGACCAAGTTTCTCGAGGCGCTGGGCGCGGAGGGCGTCAATGTCGCGTTCTCCGAGGTGCCGGGCGCGCTGGAGCGCAGCGTCATCGATTGCGCCGTGACCGGATCCGGTTCCGGCTACAGCGCCGGTTGGTGGGAGGTCACCGACACGCTCATGACCCTGCCGCTCGGCGGCTGGGATCCGGTCGTGACGGCGATCAACATGGACAAGTGGAACAGCCTCTCCGAAGAGACGAAGAGCCTGATCGCCACCGAGGTGGCGACGAAGTTCGAGGCTCCGGCGTGGGCGTCCGCCGCCGCGTCGATGTCCACCGACACCGCCTGCCTGACCGGCAATGGAGACTGCCCGGCCGGCAAGCCTGCTTCGATGAAGCTGGTGGAAGCAAGCGCCGCCGACATTGCCACGGCACGCAAGATCCTGACCGAGACGGTGCTGCCCGAATGGGCGGAGCGTGCCGGCCCGGAATGGGTGAAGCGCTGGAACGACAGCGTCGGCAAGACCACCGGCGTCACCGTCGCAACCAACTGACCCGAGAACCGGCGGAGACCGCGATATGATTGAAACACTTGCCGTGGCTCTCCGCCGTATCAATTCGGGGCTGGCGCTGGTGGTCGGCCTCGTGCTGCTCGCCACCGCCGGTTTCGTGGTGGCGGACATAACGCTCAGGCAGCTCTCTCATTCGTTCGGCGGGTCGGACGAGATATCCGGCTATGTCATGGCCGGCGTCGCCAGCTGGGGGCTGTCCTATGCGCTGACGGAGCTTGCTCATGTGCGCATCGACCTGATCCGCCTGAAGCTCCAGAGCCGCGGCAGGGCGATGATGGACCTGTTCGCCATGACTGTCTCGGCCGCGGCCGTCTCGATCATTGCCTATCAGGCCTGGCCGGTTCTGGAGAAGTCGCTGCTGCGCGGTTCACGGGCCAACACGCCGCTGGAGACACCGCTCTGGATCCCGCAGGCGATCTGGTTCTCCGGCTGGGTCTGGTTCGCCGTCTCCTCCTGCCTCGTCGTGCTGCTGGCGCTCGTCATGGTCATGCGCGCCGACTACCCCGCTGCCGACGCGCTGATCGGCGCGCGCGGCGAAGTGGAGGAGGCGAAATGATCTGGAGCGTCGCCGCCGCCCTTCTCGGTCTCCTGTCCCTGTCCATTCCCGTCGGCATCGTGCTGTTCCTGCTGGGTTTCGGCATCGACCAGTTTTTCTCCGCCTTCCCGCTGATCCGCGGTCTCGGCCAGGTGGTCTGGTCGGCATCGGACTCCGCCACCCTGATCGCCATTCCGTTCTTCGTCCTGCTCGGCGAGATACTCGTGCGCGGCGGTATCGCGGAGAAGACCTATGCCTCGCTCGACAAGTGGATGTCGTGGCTGCCCGGCGGGCTGATCCACGCCAATATCGGCACGGCAACGATGTTTTCGGCAACGTCGGGCTCGTCGGTCGCGACAGCAGCGACGGTTGCGACCGTCGCCATGCCGCAGGCGGAGCGGCTCGGCTACGACCCGAAGCTGTTCTCCGGTGCGATTGCCGCCGGCGGCACGCTCGGCATTCTCATCCCGCCGTCGATCAACCTCATCGTCTACGGTTTCCTGACCGAAACATCGATCCCGCGCCTGTTCCTCGCCGGCCTGCTGCCGGGCCTGCTGATGGCCGCCGCTTTCATGCTGGTGACCGCCGTCCTCTGCCGGGTTCGCCCGGCGCTGGGAGGCCCGAGCCGCAGCTTCTCATGGAACGAGCGCTTCGCCAGCCTGGTGCACCTGCTGCCGATCATGGTCCTTTTCGCGGTCATTATCGGCTCGATCTATGCCGGCTGGGCCACGCCGACGGAATCGGCCGCCGTGGGCGTTGCCATCGCGTTGCTGATCGCGCTCGCAAATGGCGGCGTTTCACCTGTCATGATGCGGGAAAGCCTGCTGGGCACCGTACGCATCACGGCGATGATCATGCTTGTCATCGCCGGTGCCTATTTCCTCAACTTCACGCTGGCCTCCGCGGGGCTCGGGCGCGAATTGCAGGACCTGCTCGGCAATCTGGGATTTTCCCCGTTCGGCACGCTTCTGGTCGTGATCGGCCTCTATATCGTGCTCGGTTTCTTCATCGAGACGCTGTCGCTGATGGTCGCTACCATTCCCATTGTCGTGCCGATCATGGCCGGCCTTGGCTACGACAAGGTGTGGTTCGGCATCCTGATGATCGTGCTTGTCGAGATGGCGCTGATCACGCCGCCGGTCGGCCTCAATCTCTACGTCGTGCAGGGCGCGCGAAAGTCCGGGACGCTCGGCGAGGTCATGCTCGGCACCATCCCGTATGTGGCGGTGATGCTTGCCATGGTGGCGGCGCTCGTCCTGTTGCCGGATATCGCACTGTTCCTGCCCGACAGCTTCTGACGCCAGATATCCCCCAGCTACTCGTTTCCGAAAGAGGCTCAAAATGGATTTCATCCTGGATGACGCGCCGTTCAGCGCGCAGATTGCGGACCTGACCGTTGCTGGCTGGACGGGCCGGGATCCGGCTGCGATCCGGCATCACATCGACGAACTCGCGGCCATCGGCGTGGCGCCGCCCTCCTCGGTTCCGCTTTACTACCGGGTTGCCGCCGGTCTCCTGACCCAGGCGGAGCGGATCCAGGTGGTTGGCGAGGGAACCTCGGGAGAGGTCGAGCCTTTCCTGCTGGCGCAAGATGGCGAGCTGTTCATCGGACTTGCCTCCGATCACACGGACCGTGATCTCGAGGCGCATTCCGTGGCCCTGTCCAAGCAGGCCTGCGCCAAGCCGGTTGCCTCGGTCCTGTGGCGGTTTTCCGAAGTCGAGGATCGGCTCGACGCGCTTGAACTGCGCTCCTGGATCAAGGAGGATGCGGCGTCCGACTGGCTCATCTACCAGGAAGGCACCCTTGCTGCTATCCGCCCCTTGCGGGACCTTGTCGAGGGATCGGGGCTGGACGCTGCCCGTTCGGCCGGGATGACCTCCGCGATGCTGTGCGGAACACTCGGTGCGAAAGGGGGCGTGCGGCCGGCGGCCGCCTTCCGGATGGAGCTGCGGGATCCGGCGCGCGACCGCGCGATCGGACATAGCTATGAAATAAAGACGTTGCCGATCATCGCCTGAGGCGTGAGCGGCCGAAACGGCGACCTCTGTCGGCGTTTGCAAAGGTGAGGAAAGCGCATGGGTGAGATTGTCGAGAAGGCACGGGCCGCGATCGGCCGGGTCGAGGCGCTGGGCGATGCGGCCGACGTGCTTTTTACCGAGTTCACACCAGAGCGCATCCTCGCCGCCGCCGAAGAGGCGCAAGCGCGCGTCGAGGCCGCTGTTCGCCCGCTGCCGCTTGCCGGTCTGCTCGTCTCGGTGAAGGACCTTTACGACGAGGCCGGACAGCGCACGAGCGCCGCCTCGCGGATCCTGCTCGATCGCGAGCCGGCAAGCGCCGACTGTCCCGTCGTCGCCCGGATCAAGGCGGCCGGCGGCGTGCCGTTCGGCCGTACCACGATGAGCGAGCTGGCCTATTCCGGGGTCGGCCTCAACCCCCATTACGGCACGCCGTCCAACGTCTTCGAGGAAGGCGGCATTCCAGGCGGCTCGACGTCGGGTGGAGCCGTCACCGTGGCGCTCGGGCTTTGCGATCTGGCGCTTGGCACCGACACGGGCGGGTCCGTCCGCATCCCGGCGGCGATCAACGGCCTTTACGGCCACAAGCCGAGCCAGGACAAGGTGCCGCTCGACGGCGTTCACCCGCTCGCGATGTCCTTCGATTCCTGCGGGCCGCTGGCACGCGACTTCGCCACCATGCTCTCCGCCTACCAGGTGATGAGCAACGGTGATGCGCTGTCTGTCGAGGTGCCGACCGCCCCGCTGCGTCTGGCCGTTCCGCAAGGTGCCTTCACCAACGACCTGGACGACTGGTCGCGGGGGCACTTTCTGGCGGCATGCGCGGACCTGGAAGCGAGCGGCCATGAACTTGTTCCACTCGATCTCGAGTTCCTGCATGCCGCCCTCGGGCTGAACAGGATCCTCGTCTCTGCGGAGGCGCACGCGCTTTATCATGACGAGCTCGATCGCCTTGCGACCATGGGCGATCCGCGCGTTCTGGCGCGCATCCGGTTCCGGGAAACGCTGAGCGACGAGGATGTCGCCGAAGCAAGGGCTGCGCGGGTCGAACTGATTGCCCGGGTTGCCGAGGCGCTCTCGGGCTTCGATGCGTTGATCGCCCCGACATTGCAGATCCGCCCGCCGAAGATCGCCGAGGCGGAGGCCGATTTCGACCGGATCAACGCGGCGATGCTGCGCAACACCTCGCTGCTGAACCTTGCCGATGCCTGCGCAATGACATTGCCGACACGGCGTGCGGGAGAAGGCCGTCCCGGCGCGCTGATGATCGGCGGCGCCAAGGGCATGGACGCGCGGGTGCTGTCGGTCGGTGCGCGGATCGACCGGGACTTGAACGGCGCGGGCTAACCGGTCGGGGGGAAACGCGCGTCGCGCACCGGGTCGACGGGCGTCTGGGTCATTTCCAGATGCAGGGCGTCGCCGGTCCAGGGGTGCGCACCGGCGACGTCCTCGTCGAGTTCGACGCCGAGGCCGGGGGCATCCGGCACCACGACATAGCCGTTCTCCCAGCGAAGCGGGCTCTTCAGCAGACTGGCATGGAACCCGTCGAAGCGCCGGATCGATTCCAGGATCAGGAAATTCGGCGTGCAAGCCGACAGCTGGATGTTCGCCGCCGCCACGATCGGCCCGCAATAAAGATGCGGAGCGATTTGTGCGTGGTAGGCCTCGGCCATGCCGGCGATCTTCTTCGCCTCCAGAATGCCGCCGACACGGCCGAGGTTCATCTGCAGGATCGAGGCGGCGCCGGATCGCAGGACACGAGCGAATTCCCACTTGGTGCAAAGCCGCTCGCCGGTGGCAACCGGAATGGAGGTGGTGGCTGCGACCCCGGCCATGTGCTCGGGCATGTCCGGCGGCACCGGCTCCTCGAACCAGAGCGGGTCATAGGGTTCGAGACGTTTCGCCAGACGGCGCGCGCCAGACGGGGTGAACTGGCCGTGGGTGCCGAACAGCAGGTCGGCGCGGTTGCCGACCGCCTCGCGGATCCGCGCGCAAAAGCGGACGGAGCGGTCGATGTCATCCAGCGTCGGCTGGTGCCCGCCAAAGACCGAATAGGGCCCGGCCGGGTCGAATTTCACCGCCGTGAAGCCCTCCTCGACATAGGCGGCGGCGCGTTCGGCCGAACGGTCGGCGTCGGCGTAGAAGGCGACGTGGTCCTCGTCGCCTTGCGGGTAGAGATATGTGTAGCTGCGCAGCCGCTCGTGCACCTTGCCGCCGAGCAAGGCGTGGACCGGCTTGTCCAGTGCCTTGCCGACGATGTCCCACATCGCCATTTCGAGGCCGCTTGTCACGCCCATCACCGACGGATCGGGGCGCTGCGAGAAACCCGAGCCATGGGCCTTGCGGAAGAAGACCTCGATGGCGAAGGGATCGGCTCCCTCCAGATAGCGGACGAAGAAGTCCTCCGCCATGCACGTAACGGCTGCGGGGCCGAACGTGGCGTTGTAGATCTCGCCGTAGCCGACGATGCCGCATTCGGTGGCAAGCTTCACGAAGATGAAATAACGCCCGCCGAAGCCCGGTGGCGGGTTCCCGACAACGAAGGTCTCCAGACTGGCGAGTTTCATCTGCTGTGTTCCTCCGGCGCGGTTGACGGGCGCGGTGTTGTGTCCGCGCCCGAAGGCTAACCGAGCCGACGCCCCGGGTCAGCCATTGTCATGCGACCTGGAATGTCGCGGTGCCGGCAGCCGGGATCAGGTCCAGTGAACGCGGGCGCCGAGTTCCGTGAGCTTTTCCACGAAACGCGGATGGGCGCGGCGGATCGGATCGGCGTTCTTGATCAGCGACTGTCCCTCGACCTGGATCGCCGCAAGGAAAAGACCAAGCACGACGCGGATGATATAGGGGGCCTCGACGATCGCCGGGCGAAGCTGGTTTCCGCCAAAGACGATCAGCCGGTGCGGGTCCGACAGCTGTACGCGGGCGCCGAATTTCGCCAGTTCCGAACTCCAGCCGAGCGCACCCTCGTAGATCTTGTTCCAGAACATGATCTCGCTGTTGCAGCCGACGGCGACACCGATGGCCTGCGGCAACAGGTCGGCGGGAAAATAGGGCCACGGTGCGGCCTCGATCTTCGGCAGCATCTCGCGGGTATAGGGCTTCGAGATTTCGCGGGTCCAGCCGACCACGGTGATCGCGTCGTCGGCGACCTCGAACTGCAGGCCGAGCTTGGCGAACTGGCGCAGGATCAGCGTCATGTGAGGGGTGACGTCGGTCTTCACCGTCAACCGGCCGCCGGTGACGCCGCCGATGGCAAGGAAGGTCGCCACCTCGTGATGGTCATCGGGCACCCGCACGCGTGTTCCGCCGAGCCGTTCGACGCCGGTGATCGACAGCCGCGACGTGCCGAGACCGTCGATCCGGGCGCCCATGGCGCGCAGCATCTCGCAGAGCGCCTGGACATGCGGTTCGGAGGCCGCGTTCATCAGGACCGATGTGCCGGCAGCGGTTGCCGCCATCATGGCGAAGGTCTCCGTCGCGGTGACGGAGGCGTAGTCGGCCCAGATCTCCTGGCCCTCGAGCTTTGCTTCACGACGGATGTCGTAAGGATGCGTGGCGACGATGCAGGCCCCGAACTGCTCGAGGATCTCAAGATGCGGATCGATCTCGCGCAGGCCCAGGGCGCAGCCCTTGGCATCGGTGTCGAATGTCAGCGTGCCGGTGCGCACCATGACGGGCGCGAGCAGCAGGACGGCCGAGCGGATGCCGAGCGGCAGGTCGGCGCTGGCCGTGCGGAAGGCATCGAAATCGTGCCGGATCGTCAGCGTCGCGCCATCGTCGGCACGCGCCACCGTGGAGCCCATGCTTTCGAAATAGGCGATGATCTTGGCGACGTCGCTGATCTCGGGAACGTTTTCCAGCGTCACCGGCTCGTCGGTGAGCAGGGTGGCGCAGAGCATCGGCAAGACGGCATTCTTGTTGCCCGACGGAGTGACGGTGCCCGAGATCGGGTGTCCGCCATCGACGAAGAGGTCGGCCATGGGAAAATTGCCTCCGGATGGAAGGGGCTGGATCGTGGTCCGTTACCTACTGGAGAATCCGGCCGGCGGCAAACGGCAGTTGCGGGGCGCCGGCGTGGCCGGATCAGGGCGCGATTTCAAGCTGGGTGCCTGCCGCCTGCAGGCGCTCGGCGATCTCGGGCGGCGGGGCACGGTCGGTGACGAGCCGGTCGACCTCCGAAAAACCGGCAACCCGTACGAGGGCGCGCCGGTTGAACTTGCTGTGGTCGGTGATCACCGTCCGGGTCTCGCCGCATCCCAGAATGGTTCGGGCGAAATCGGCCTCGGCAAGATGATAGTCCATCAGCCCGCCGACCGGATCGACCGCTGAGATCGAGATCACGACATGGCGGACACGGAATGCCTGGACGAACTCGATGGCTGATCGCCCGAAGGCGGCGCCATTGTCGCCATGCAACTCGCCGCCGGCCATGTAGACCCGGTTGCCGTTCACCGTCGCCAGCGTCCTGGCCACGTCGGAGGAGTTGGTGACGATCGTCAGTCCGGACTTGCCGCGCAACTCGCGCGCCAGGACGCTGGTGGTGGTGCCGGTATCCATCATCACGCTGTCGCCGTCGCCGATGCCGGAGGCGACATGCCGGGCAATGCGGAGCTTGGCCTCGAAGTTCTCGCGCATGCGCCGTTCGAAGGGTGCCTCCATGTCCTGGCGGGCGAGGCCGATCAGCCCGTGCGACTTGACGATCTCTCCGGCTTCGGCAAGCGGGCGGATGTCCCGGCGGATCGTTTCCAGCGAGACGTCAAGCTCCGTGGCAAGGTCCGATATGCGGACGCTGCCGGATTGTCTGGCGCGCTCGAGTATGAGGGTCTGACGTTTGTTGAATGCCATGACGTGTCGCTGCTTGGGGATTGAAGGTGTTGGTATTGTGTGAGGTATTTGTGGTGAAATCCAGTTCGAAACATCATAATGCCACATATAAAATCGCGATTGCCAATTTTTAGCCTCGTCCGGATTGACAGTGTGAGGAAACGAGTGCGACGATCCCTCGACGGCGCTGCAAGATCCGGCAAGGACATGCGCTGCCTCCAGAGCGCAATACAGAGGGAACCAGCCATGACACATGTCCGCCCGGCGGCAGCTATCCTGTCCGCCCTGTTGGTCGCCACCACGCTTTCCGGCGCCCCCGCGCTGTCAGCGGAGAACGACGACCCGATCCGCCTGACGCTGCACGACTGGACCGGCCAGCTCATCACCACGCGCATCATGGGCGAGGTGCTGCAGAAGGCCGGCTACAACATCGAATATGTCCAGGCCGACTACATCGCCCAGTTCGCTGGACTGAAAACCGGCGACCTGCATGTCGCCATGGAGATCTGGGAGACCACGGGGCGCGATGCCCTGGACGAGGCGACGGCAACCGGAAAGGTCGAGAACCTCGGCGACAGCGGCATGCTGGCGGTCGAGGAATGGTGGTATCCGAGCTACATGAAAGAGTTGTGCCCGGGGCTGCCGAGCTGGGAGGCGCTGAAGAGCGATGCCTGTGCCGAGGCCTTCGCCACGGCCGAGACCTCGCCCAAGGGGCGCTACCTTGGCGCGCCGGTGACCTGGGGCGGCTATGACGACGAACGCGTCGAGGCCCTGGACCTGCCGTTCGAGGTGGTGCATGCGGGCACCGACGCTGCGCTCTTCGCCGAGCTTGAATCCGCCTACCAGCGCAAGGCGCCGGTGCTTCTGTGGGTCTATGCCCCGCACTGGGCGCCGCAGAAATACCAGGGCGAGTGGGTCGAGTTCCCGAAATACGAGAAGGCCTGCTACGAGGATCCGGCCTGGGGATCCAATCCGGACATGGCCTATGATTGCGGCAAGCCGCGCGGCCCGATCTGGAAAGTCGCGTGGTCGGGCGTGAAGGACAAGTGGCCGGGCGCCCACAAGGCGATTTCAGCGTTCTCCGTCGACAATGACGAGATGGGCGGGATGATCACCGAGGTCGATCTTGACGGAAAGAGCGTCGAGGACGTCGTCGCCGGCTGGATGGAGCGCAATACCGATCGCTGGTCCGGCTGGATCAAGTAACCGCGTTTGCCCGACTGGCTGCCGCCGTTTTTCGTCCCCCTTGGCGGCGGCAGCCGTTTTTCCCGGAAACCCTTCATCTGCCTGCCTGCGTCGTCTGCTTTTTTCGGCCTCCCCGGCAAGCCTCCAGTTCGTGAACCACGCCAGATGACCCAGTCTCCATCCGTGACCGCAGAACAGGTTCCGTCCGCCGCAGGCGCGGCACCGAAGCTCGAGTGCCGCTCGGTCTGGAAGCTTTTCGGAGCGGGGAGCGGGTCCTATTCCGTCGATGCGCCGGATGCGGCGGACAATGCGGCGCTCGCCCGTGCCGGCCTTGTCGGGGCGGTGCGAAGGGTCAACCTCGGTGTCCGGGAAGGAGAGATCTTCGTCATCATGGGTCTTTCCGGGTCCGGAAAGTCGACGCTGGTGCGCTGCCTGTCGCGGCTGGTGGAGCCAACCAGCGGCGAAATCCTGTTCAACGGCGAGAACCTGCTCGACGCCAGCCCGAAGCGGATGATCGAGATCCGCCGGCACCATATGGGCATGGTCTTCCAGCATTTCGCGCTTCTTCCCCACATGAGCGTGCTTGGCAATGTCGCCTTTCCGCTCGAGGTGCAGGGCGTACCGCGCGCGGAACGCGAGGCACGGGCCCGCAGGATGATCGAGCTTGTCGGGCTCGACGGCCGCGAGGCGTTCTACCCGCGCGAACTTTCAGGCGGACAACAGCAGCGTGTCGGCATTGCCCGCTCGCTCGCCGTCGAGCCGGAACTCTGGTTTCTCGACGAGCCGTTTTCGGCGCTCGACCCGCTCATTCGCCGCGAGATGCAGGACGAGTTCATCCGTCTGCAATCGGTGCTGAGAAAGACCATCGTCTTCATCACCCATGATTTCGACGAGGCGATCCGTCTCGCCGACCGCATCGCCATCATGAAGGATGGCGCGGTGGTGCAGACCGGCACGCCGGAAGATCTCGTGCTGCGGCCGGCCGACGCCTATGTGGCGGAGTTCACCCGCGGCGTCAGCCGGTCCAAGGTGGTGCGGGTCGCCAGCGTGATGCAGCCGGGGGAACCGGCATCGGGCGCCCCGTCGGTGATGGAGAGCGTGCCCGTAGCCGAGGCCGCGCCGCTCTTTGCCGATGGTGTCGAGGAACTGCGCGTGACCGGTCGGGACAAGAGGCCGGTGGGCCGGCTGCCGCGCCAGGCCGTGGCAGATGTCATGATGCTGGGCTGACCCATGAGCGATGTCGCGTCTCAAGCCGGGCGAGTGATCGACGCAGGCGCGGTCCGTGCCGGCACCTCGAACGTCTTCGGCCAAAAGGCCTGGCGCGCTACCTGGGCCGTTGCGCTTGCCGCGTTCGTCATGCTCTGGCTGTTCGGTAAACCTGTCGCGGGATGGGCGTTCGACGTGCCGCGCGCCTGGCGCATCCCTGTCCAGCGCTGGATCAGCGATGCGATGAAATGGCTGGTGGACGATGCCAGCTTCGGCCTCTTCTCGTTCACCGACCTGACGCGCTTTTTGGCGACTCTCGTCGAGGTGCCCTATCGGCTCGTCCTGGGGCTTCTGTCGACCGGGATCATGGATGGCCGGGGCAGTTCCGCGCAGGAGATCCTGCCGCCGCTCTCCTGGCTGGCCGTCATCGGAGTGGTTGCCCTGATGGGGCATTTCGCCGGTGGCCGCCGCCTGGCCTTCATCGTTGGCGGGTGTTTCGCCTTTCTGGCGGTGTTCGGCCAGTGGGACAGCGCGATGGTGACGCTCGCCTCGATCCTGATCGCGGTGCCGATTGGTGTGGTTGGCGGACTTGTGCTCGGTCTTGCCGCCTTCCGCTGGCGCGCCGTGGACGTCGCCCTTCGTCCGTTGCTCGACCTGATGCAGACGGTGCCGGTCTTCGCCTATCTGGTGCCCATCCTGTTCCTGTTCGGCTTCGGCCCGACCTCCGCGATCATCGCCACCATCGTCTATGCCCTGCCGCCGATGACGCGGATCAGCCTGCTGGCGCTCAAGGGCGTGCCGGACGAGGTTCACGAGCTTGGCCGCATGACCGGTTGCTCGCGGCGGCAGATGACCTGGCGCATCCTCGTGCCGAGCGCGATGCCCGGCCTGATGATCGGCGTCAACCAGGTGATTATGCTGTCGCTCAACATGGTCATCATCGCCTCGATGATCGGTGCCGGAGGCCTGGGCTTCGATGTCCTCGCGGCGCTGCGCCGGCTGGATATCGGCGCGGGTTTCGAAGCCGGACTCGCCATCGTGGCGCTTGCCATTGCGCTTGACCGGCTAAGCCAGGCCTTTGCCGCGCGCCGTCCGCGCCACATGGCGGAGGGTGCCGGCGCGACGCACATGCTCGCCCGCCACCCGTATACGATCGCCGGTGTCGCACTGGTCGTCCTATGTGGCCTTGCCGGCCTCGTCGCGGCACCCCTGCAAAGCTATCCCGAGGCCTTACAGGTCTCGACCGGGACGCTTGGCAGTGACGTGGTCGTCTGGATCAACATCAATTTCTTCGACCAGCTCGAGGCGGTGAAAAATGCCCTGCTGCTCAATGTCCTGATCCCGGTGAAGCGCTTTCTGGCCGGCCTGCCGTGGATCGGCGTGGCGGGCCTGCTGGCGTTGGCCGGCTTGCGTCTCGGCGGTTGGCGTCTCGGTCTTCTGGTGGGCATGCTCGCCTGCCTGATTGCCTTCACCGGGCAATGGGAAAAGGCGATGATCACCGTCTATCTCTGCGGCATCTCGGTGGTGATCGCCAGTCTGGTCGGCATCCCCATCGGTATCCTCGCCGCCGGCCGCGAGCGGCTCTGGAAATTCGTGGAGCTCGTTGTCGACACGCTGCAGACACTGCCTTCCTTCGTCTACCTGATGCCGGCCGTCATGCTGTTCCGTGTCGGCGACTTCACCGCGATGATCGCGGTCGTCGCCTACGCGGTGGCCCCGGCGATCCGCTACACCGCCTACGGTCTGCGCCGGGTCGATCCGCAACTGGTCGAGGCCGGCGTGGTGGCGGGCGCCACGCCCTGGCAGCTTCTCACCAAGATCCGGCTGAAGCTGGCCCTGCCGGAGATCCTTCTGGGCGTGAACCAGACAGTCATGCTGGCCTTGTCGATGCTCGTCATCACAGCGCTGGTCGGCACGCGGGACCTTGGCCAGGAGGTCTATATCGCGCTGACCAAGGCGGACACCGGACGCGGTCTTGTCGCCGGTCTCTCGGTCGCTTTCATCGCGATCATCGCGGACAGGCTGATTTCGGCCAGCGCCGACAGGATCCGGGCGCGGCTCGGCCTGCCTGACGGGAAAGGGGGACGCCGATGAGCCGGCCAGCGGAAACCGCGACGCAGGAGGCGCAAGTGGCCGGACTGCCGGTCTGGTCGGGCAAGGTCGCGATCGAGCCGCTGCATGGCGGCCTGTCGAATGCCAGCTTTCTCGTGCGGGACGGCAGCGGGGCCTATGTCGCCCGCCTCGGTCGCGATTTTCCCTTCCACCATGTCGACAGGGCGCGCGAGGCAATGGTGACGCAGGCCGCCGTCGATCTCGGTTTCGCGCCCGAACTGGTCTACAGCGCTCCCGGTGTCATGGTCTCGCGTTTCATCGACGGCCACACGTTCACGGCGCAGGATGTCCGCGCCCGCCGGGACGACGTGGCGGATCTCTTGCGGCGGTTCCACAACGAGATGGGGCGCCAGGTCCGTGGGTCCGGCTTCATCTTCTGGGTCTTTCACGTGATCCGCGACTACGCCCGCACGCTTGACGCGGGCGGTTCGCGGCTTGCCGGCCGGCTGCCGGAGTTCCTGGCAATCGCAGGGGAAATGGAGACCGAGCAGGTGCCGATGCCGATCGTCTTCGGCCATCACGACCTGCTGCCGGCCAATGTCATCGATGACGGCAACCGTCTTTGGCTGATCGACTTCGAATATGCGGGCTTCGGGACCGCGATGTTCGATCTTGCCGGCATCGCTTCCAACGCGGATTTCGGCGAGGACGAGGCGGAAGCGCTTCTGTGTACCTATCTCGGCGACCGGCCGATGCCCGCCTTCATTCGCGCCCATGCCGCCATGCAGGTTGCCTCGCTGCTTCGCGAGACATTGTGGAGCCTCGTCTCCGAACTCCATCTCGACGCTCCGGGCGTCGACTATGTCGCCTACACCGCAGAAACGCTCGCCTCCTATGAGGCGGCGCTCGCCAGCTATCGCCTCCGCTTCGGAAAGGGTTGATCCCATGTCGCTTCCCCAGCATGCCCAGATTGTCGTCATCGGCGGCGGCATCATCGGCTGCTCGACCGCCTATCATCTCGCCCGCGACCACAAGGCCGACGTGCTGCTTCTCGAGCAGGGCAAGCTTACCAGCGGGTCCACCTGGCATGCGGCCGGGCTGGTCGGGCAGTTGCGCTCCTCCGCCTCGATCACCCAGGTGCTCAAGTATTCCGTCGACCTCTACAAGCGGCTCGACGCGGAGACGGGGCTGGAAACCGGCTGGCGCATGACCGGCTGCCTGCGCCTTGCCTGCAACGAGGACCGGTGGACCGAATACCGGCGGCTTGCCACCACGGCGCAGAGTTTCGGCATGGAGATGCATCTTCTGTCGCCGGCCGAGGTCAAGGCGATGTGGCCCCTGATGCGGGTGGATGATCTCGTCGGCGCGAGCTTCCTGCCGACCGACGGTCAGGCAAGTCCCTCCGACATCACCCAGTCTCTGGCCAAGGGTGCCCGCATGCACGGCACGCGGATCGTCGAGGGCGTGCGGGTGACGGGCTTCGCCATGGAAGGCGGGCGCATCACCCATGTGGAGACCGATGCCGGCCGGGTTGCCTGCGACATGGTGGTCAATTGCGCGGGCCAGTGGGCGCGGCAGGTGGGGGCGATGGCAGGTGTCAACGTGCCGCTGCAGCCGGTGAAGCACCAATATGTGATCACCGAACCGATCGAGGGGATCGTGTCCTCGACGCCGACCGTGCGCGATCCGGACAGCCGCACCTATTTCAAGGAGGAGGTCGGGGGACTGGCGATGGGCGGCTACGAACCGGATCCCGTCGCCTGGACGACCGGCGATGTGCCGAACGACTTCCAGTTCCAGCTCTTCGATGACGACTGGGACCATTTCGAGCAGCACCTGGTCAATGCCGTGCACCGGGTTCCGGCGCTGGAGACCACTGGCGTCAAGCAGATGATCAACGGCCCGGAGAGTTTCACGCCGGACGGCAATTTCATCCTGGGCGCGGCGCCCGAATGCGCCAACATGTATGTGGGTGCCGGGTTCAACGCCTTCGGCATCGCATCGGGCGGCGGCGCGGGATGGGTGCTTGCCGAATGGGTGATGAAGGGCGAGGCGCCGCTCGATCTGTGGAGCGTCGACATCCGTCGCTTCTCCAACCTGCACCGCGACCGCGACTGGGTCTGCGAGCGCACGCTGGAAGCCTATGGCAAGCACTACACGATCGGCTTCCCGCACGAGGAGTATGAAAGCGGCCGGCCGCGCATCGTCTCGCCGCTCTACGAGCGGCTCAAGTCGCGTCGCGCCGTCTTCGGTTCGAAGCTCGGCTGGGAGCGGCCCAACTGGTTTGCCCGGAAGGAGGACGAGCCGCGCGACATCTACTCGATGGGCCGGCAGAACTGGTTCGAGGCGGTTGGCGAGGAGCACCGCGCGGTGCGCGAGGCCGTCGGGCTCTTCGACCAGTCGTCCTTCGCCAAGTTCGAGCTCAAGGGCAGGGACGCGGCGGCGGCGCTGGAACGGATCTGCGCCAATCGCGTCGGCAAGGCGCCCGGACGCCTCACCTACACGCAGATGCTGAATTCCCGCGGCGGCATCGAATGCGACCTGACGGTGGCCCGTCTTGCCGATGATCTCTTCTACATCGTCACGGGCACGGGCTTTCGCACCCATGACGGCCAGTGGATCCGCGAGCATATCGGCGCCGGCATGGCGGCCGAACTCACCGACGTCACCGAGGCGTTCGGCACCCTGTCCTTGATGGGGCCGCGCGCCCGCGACGTGCTGTCGGCGGTGGCGCCTGCCGATGATGTCTCGAACGCGGCTTTTCCGTTCGGCCATGTGCGAACCGTCACGATCGCGGGCCACGCCGTCAGGGCGCTGCGCGTCACCTATGTCGGTGAACTGGGTTGGGAGCTGCATATCCCGATCGGCGCGACCGGCGAGGTGTTCGACGCATTGATGGCTGCCGGCGCACCGCACGGCATCCGGCCCGCCGGCTACCGGGCAATCGAATCCCTGCGGCTGGAGAAAGGCTATCGCGCCTGGGGGGCGGACATCACCCCCAATGACAGCCCCTTCGAGGCGGGTCTTGGGTGGGCGGTGAAACTGAAATCGGGCCTGCCCTTCATCGGGCGCGAGGCAGCGGAGCGCGCCGCCAACTCAGTCCCGAAGAAGAAGCTCGCCGCCTTTGTCGTCGAGGATCGCGATATCGTGCTGCTCGGCCGCGAGACGATCCTGCGTGACGGAAAATTTGCCGGCTATCTTTCGAGCGGCGGATTTGGTTACACGCTCGACCGGCCGGTCGGGTATGGCTATGTGCGCAATCCCGACGGCGTTACCGGCGACTATCTCGAGCAAGGGCGCTACGAGCTTGTCGTCGCCAATGAGAGGGTGCCCGCGACCCTGCACACAGGAGCGCTCTACGACCCGGAAAACGCCCGCGTGAAGATGTAGGGAAAAGGGCCGGCCGTCGCTAGCTGGCCGAAATGGCGGCGCTCCGCTGCCTGGTGTCGGAGACGATCCGCCCGGCCTCCATGCGGATCAGCCGGTCGCACTTGTCGAAGCAGTGTTCGTCGTGGGTGACCGCGATGATGAGGTGGCCGTCGCGCGCCATCTGCGGCACCAGCACATCGTAGTAGAGAGCCCGGTGCGCCGGATCCTGATCGGCGGCGAACTCGTCGAGCACGATGATCGGGCGCCGCTCCGCCAGCGCCACGGAGAGCGCCAGCCGGCGCTTCTGGCCGCTGGAGAGCGCCAGCGTGGAAAAGGCGTTGTCCCTGACCTCGACGCGATGGGAGAGATCGAGCTGGTCGAGGCTCGCCGGAATGCGGCCGCGTTCCTGTTCGTCCAGGCCGTAGAGCCGCGAAAACAGGTGAAACTCGCTGAAGACCGCGCTGAACAGGCCCCGATAGGCGTCGAGCCTGTCCGGGGTCACGGGTTCGTCATCGAGCAGGATGCGCCCGGCGTCGGGCTGGCGCAGTCCGGTCAGCAGCGAGATCAGCGTCGACTTGCCGGCGCCGTTGCCGCCGCAGATGAAGACGACTTCTCCCGGTGTCAGCGTCAGGTCGAGCGGACCGACGACGAAGCGGTCATCGCCGCCACCCGGGCTCGTCAGCGTCGTGGTGACACCCTCCAGACGGATGGAGCGGAAGCCCTGCCGCGCCGGGGTCGGCGCTGTGCCGGCCGCCGTGCCGGGAACGGGGCCGGGAACGGGGCCGGGGAGGGCCGGGTGACCTTCCAGCTCCTTCTCCAATCCCTGTATCAGCCGATGCGACACGGCCGCGCGCGAGAAGGACGAGAGGTTGCCCATCACCGTCTCCACCGGGCCGTACGTGAGAAGGACGACGGTCAGGACCTGCAGCACCGTTGCCGGGTCGGTACCGGCCATCAGCGGCAACCCGACGACGACCAGGCAGAGCAGTCCCATCATGACGCCCTGGGCCGTCACGTGGCCGAGGCTGAACAGCCGCTCCGAGCGGATCTTCAGCTCGCGCTCGCGGGCGGCCAGGACGACGATGTCGTCCTGCAGGTCGTCCTTGCGGGCGGTGCGCAGGCGCAGTTCCTTGAAGCCGCGCAGCACGTCGTTGATCCGGTCGAAGAACTGCCACTCGACGCGCGAGGCGGCTTCCGCGTTCTCCTGGGCCGGGGCCTGGGCCAGGACATAGCCGACGCACCCGAGCAGCACCGCAATGAGCGTTGCCAGACCGCTCGGCCAGGACAGATAGAAGAGATAGGGAATGCAGAAGGCGATCAGCAGCATCGCCTCGAGCGACTCGATGAGGTTCACCGAGGCGGAGGAAATCTGGTTCACCTCGTGCGTGACGATGGAATAGATCTTGCCCTGGTCGTTGCGGGCGAAGAAGCCGGCATCGGTGTCGAGCAGCTGACGGCTCAGGCGGGTGCGCAGGCGGCGCTTGGTTGTCAGAACCAGCCGGAAGCTGTTGACGCGCGCCAGGTGGGAGAAGGTCAGCGTGGCGGCGATCGATCCGAAGAGCAGGGCGACGTCGCCGGAGGCGATCGCGGCGCTTGCGGCCAGCGCGTTGATCGAGAAGATCATCCCGGACCGCGTCAGGCTGGCGAGCACCGCATAGACCAGAACCGGCGAGCGGAGCAGGTTGCCGTCGCGCAACAGGAAGCGCAACAGTGCGCCAAGCCCGGTGCGGGCATGTTTCGTTGCCCGCTCAGCCCCTGCCTGCCCGTCCGCCTCGTTACTCACGCAATTGCCCCGTTTGCCATGGAAAGACGTGCCCCGCCCCAAGCCCTGCCTTAGCCGAAAACCGCGTGTGAGGAAACCGCGATCCCGGCGACGAGGTGACACGGCCGGGCGGATGGCGAGCAAAGGCGCGCGAGGCAGGTAAGGGCGTGCGCCGGGGACGCGATGAACGCGACGCAGGCGGGGCTGGGGAGAATGCGCGGGCGGCCGCGCTGGTCACTTGACACACGGCTTCGGCGCCGACTATATCCGGCACACATTCGCGCGGGCGATATGCCTGCTGCCGGATCGGCGGAGTAGCTCAGTTGGTTAGAGCAGCGGAATCATAATCCGCGTGTCGGGGGTTCGAGTCCCTCCTCCGCTACCAACCTCCATAATGAAGTCATAGTGTTGCGCGTCGGGGGCGCGGTGGTCCAAGTCCGCTGCGGCCCTTCGTGAGTTAATTTTTACATTGGGCGCGCAAGCAGCGTGATATATCGACGGTATAGGGCGTCGAAGTTTAAAAATTGACCCACCGGTGGCTTGTGACCTGCTCCCCTGAATGTACCCGTTCATAGGCTAGCGCTGTTCACGTTGTGGTCCATTCGTGACCGGGTTGCAAACTCGTTCGGGGTGAGCCCGTCGAGGCTCGTGTGGGGTCGGTTCAGGTTGTAGTCGATCCTCCATTCTTCGATGATCTCGCGGGCATGCCGGTAGTTGCGGAACAGGTGCTCGTTGAGGCACTCGTCCCTCAGCCTGCCGTTGAAGCTCTCCACAAAGCCGTTTTGCATGGGTTTGCCCGGCGCGATGTAGTGCCATTCGACGCTGCGATCCTGCTGCCAGGCGAGCATGGCGTTTGACGTCAGCTCCGTGCCGTTGTCGCTGACAACCATGCAGGGGTAGCCGCGCCGTTCGGCGATCGCATCCAGTTCGCGGGCCACACGTTCACCCGAGAGTGAGTTATCGACCACCGTTGCCAGGCATTCCCGGCTGAAGTCATCGATGACACACAGGATGCGGAAGCGACGGCCGTCGACCAGCGTGTCCGACACGAAGTCGAGGCTCCATCTCTGGTTCGGATCCTGCGGGATCGCCATCGGCGCTCGCGTGCCCAAAGCTCGCTTGCGGCCGCCGCGTTTGCGCACTGTCAGCCGCTCTTCCTTGTAGATTCGATAGAGCTTCTTCCAGTTCACCGCGATGCCCTCCCGCTTCAAAAGCAGGTGCAGGCGACGATAACCGAACCGCCGCCGTTCCGACGACAGCTCACGCAATCGCTGTCGAAGGCCGGCATCGTCCGGCCGGCTCGACTGGTAACGGAAGACGCGCGGCGCAATGCCAACCAAGGCACAGGCCCGCCGCTGAGAATAGTCCTTCATCTCGATTGCCCAACTCACGGCTTTCCTCCTGGAGTCGGGCGTCAGAAGTTTTTGTCAGCATCTCGCGGAGCGTCGATACATCCATCATCTGCTCTGCCAGAAGCTTCTTCAGCTTCGCATTCTCTTCCTCGAGCGCCTTCAACCGCTTGGCGTCTGATACGTCCATGCCGCCGTACTTCTTGCGCCAGGTGTAGAACGTCGCATCAGAGATGCCGTGCTTGCGGCACAGTTCAGCCGGCGTCATGCCCGCCTGATGTTCCTTCAAAATGCCGATGATCTGTTCTTCCGAGAACCGTGACCGTTTCATTGCCTGTCTCCTTCGTTGAGGAACAGGCTAACCCAAAATCGGGAACATCTCAGGGGAGCAGGTCACATCCAGTAAGGGATGCCATGCCACTCACATCCCGATGCCAATCCCGCGCTGCCGGCCAAAGGTCCATTCGATGCCTCCGGTGGTTCGGATATGGGCGCTGATGGTCTGGCCGATCCGCTTTTCCAGCATCGGCTCCCAGGGCACGAGATGGAACCGGAACCCGTCGTCGAGCATCGCGTAGCGGCCGCTGGCGAGATTGGCGGCGCCGACGAGCTTGCCGCGTGCTTCGTCTGCGATTTCCACCGTCGTGAACACTCGCTCTCTGGCCTTGGCTATCTTGCGCCCAACGCGAGCCACCTCCTGGCGTTCGAGCGTGCGCAGCATGCCCCGCGGAAAGGTGATGACGCCGTTTGTCGCATCCCGTGTGGCAATGCCCATCTCGACCAGTTTGAAGGTGCGCTTGTCGAGCGCTTGGGTAAGCTCCCTCCCGAAACCGCTGGGCACGAGCTTGGTCTGGTCGCCTGACGTGAGCTCGCGGTCGAGCCATGTGGCGCCGTCGCTGCCGATCTGCGCTTCAAGATCGAAAGCCGAAAGCATGCGCACGGTGAAGTCCTTGCCCCTGTTGCGGGTGTCATGGGCGAGGCCGCGTTCCGGCAGGTCGGGCGGAACCTTCCAATGGTTCTCGTCGACGCGCTCGACGTGCCCTGCCCGACGCAGCGCTTCGAGGCGACGAACATGGGACCGGATAAAGGCATCAGGATCCCCGCCGATGCGCTTGATCTTGTCGCGCGCCAGCTCCAGGTGGTGGCTTGGCCGGTAGATGCCGTTCTCGTCCGTGGCATCGCGGATGTTGATGTCAGCAGCTCGTGGCTCGGTCTTGGCCTGGACCGGCCCCAGGGCGACGATGTGGCCGTTGTCGATGTCATTGAGCCTTGCCGCGTCGACTGTCTCCACATAGTGGGTGCGGCCGTCGACCCCATTGATGATGACATGCAGCCGGTCGCTCATCTGGTCGCCGGCCAGCCCCTTGGCCAGCACACGGCCGATGATCGGTTCCTTGATGCTTGCCCCATGCATTTCGTAGCTGCCCGGTGATCGCTCTTCGGCCAGGTCATGGGCCGTCAGCGCCCGGTGCATGGTCTTGATGATGTCGTTGCGGATGCCAAGATCCCTCAGCGTCTTCTCGGCCTTGTCGGACAACGACCATTGTCCGGTGTCGATTTCTCCCGCCAGCCCCATGCGCTCCAGCTTGCGCACCCGGTCGATCAGCAGATAGCGGTTGGCGCGGATGGTGTAGCTGTCGCTCGCATTCGGATTGAGATCGACCAGGCCGTGGTCCCGTTGCTGGGAGATCAGCATCCGGTCGAGCCGTGTCAGCCGGTCGGCATCGATTTCCCTGGCGAGCTTTTGGGCAACCTCCCGCTCGCTCTGCGGGCCGAGTTCCAGCGTCAGCCGTTCCGATGCCCGGTGGCGGATGCCATAGGCGATGTAGTCGCCGGCGATGTTGAGGGTCTTGCCGTCCTTGGTCACGCCGTCGCGTTCGAGATTGCGCAGATGTGCATCGACCGCCTTGGCGCTGGTGACGAAGCTGCGGCCACCGCGGGCGCTGCGCCCTGCATTCAGCTTCACGACACGGGCCTTCGCGACGACACGGCGCGAGCGGAAGCGCATCCCGCCTTCATTGGGCTTCCAGCCGCTGCCTTCTTTGGGCAACGCTGCCGCCAGTTTGGAGCCGCGGCCGCGGGCGTTGAACCGGCCGCTCCCCCTTCCGGCCATCCGTCCGATGCGGCGCGGATCGCCGCCCGCCTTGCGCACCGCCATTTCCACCTGGCGGCGGAACGGGTTTCCGCCCGACTTGCCGCCGCCACCCCGGCTGTGCGGCGGTCCCGGCCGGACGCGGAAGATGTCATCGAAATCGTCTGCCATGAGAGCTGACCTGGGCCGACGGTTCCGAGCGTTCAAGGGCGAAAGCCGCGTGATCGCAGGTGGGCGGACATAAAGGCAAGAAGGGCGTAGCTGCCTGGCTTCAGTCTTTCAATGGCACCATACCAAGCCATTGAAACCACGAAGGAATCCGACTCTCCGGCACCATGCAGCCTTCTAATGGTGCCGGAATGGCACTAGGCGGCTGCTCAAAAAACAATGTGCAGACAATGACTTAACGACCAGCGGGAGTGCGAACGCGAGTTCGCTTTATCTTGCACTCCTGATCGGGTCCCTGGTGCGCGCGCCCCTTGTCATCGTCTTCTCACTCCGTTGGGCCGATCCGTCTCTTCGGGTACGCGCTTTTTGTCGCTTTGTCCGGCTGGCAAAGACATGCTGCAAGGGGGTTCAGTGCAATGCTCCAAGCTTGGTACGACGGGCTTCACGTGTTCTGCATCAAAGCCTGAAAGGGCATAGATCGGGGGATATCAGCGCGTCCACCTTGGAGAGGTGGCGGCAAGCAAGACGACGAAATTTGCTCCCTTATTGCGACGTCGCGAGGGCCGTTCGACGCGATAAAATCTCGGTTTTTTCTTCCTGTTTCTCCGGCTTCACAAGGGCCGGCACTCAGTTTGGCCTTCTGTTTGATCCTCGCTTTTGGCGGCTATGACATGCTGGCGACTGCACTCATATACTGGGCAAAGAGTCCGGCGGCGCGCCTTCCTGCTCGGGAACGACAAGGCGGTTGCATCCATATCGTGGCAGTTGGTTTCCCCCGACTTCCCGGTGGCCAGACGTATTCCTGGCGCGCCTCTTCTGCGGTGGAGAGGCGCGAAATTACCTCGCGCCGCGCCTTTGTGCGCACACCGATGCCAATGCGCACGGCTGGAGTGGGGCGGCGTCAAGCGGCCACTCTCTTTCCTTGCATTTGCAGGTCAGCCAGGAACTCTCTGGCCTTGCTGGCGGCAGATGCGGCGGCGAAGATCGCCTTGCGGTCGGCCTTCATGATCTGGAGCCAGTGCGTGATATAGGCCGCGTGATCGGGCCGAGGCTCTGCTGTGATCCCAAGATCGCCGCAGAGGAAGGCCGCGACAAGCTCTTCCATAGCGTAGGCGTCATCGCCGAAGCGATTGCCGAACTGCCGGTCGAGGCGGGGTGTTGCGCCCGACCAGTGGACCTTATGCCGATATCGGCATAAGGTCCATAATGCCGACACCCGGATTATGCCGACATCTGCTCCTCTGAGCCAGAAGCACTCGCCTGCGGCTCACTTGCGTCGGCATAATCAGAGGGATTCGAGTAAGGCGAGCAACTTGTCGTCTGGCGATCGCATTCGTGGGGTCGCCGCCGCAATGGTCTTTGGTACCCTAAGGTTTGTATCGAATTGGCAGAGGGCGATGCGGATGTCGGGATCACTTCAGCGGCAATGGCTCACCGACATTCTAGAAAGCGTTCCTTCTTTCGCATTCCTTGCGTTGCTGCGATCTAACGTTGACCTAGAAACAGCCGGTTGGATCGGTGCGACTCTGGCTGCAGCGGTGCTAATTGTTTTCCGAGCCTGCAAAGTACGCTTTAATCCGATCCTTTTGGGGATAAACATCCATCTTCTGCTCGTGACACCGATCATCGTAACGGTGTTCCGACTCGGGGCGTCGGAGACGGGCGAAACACTCACTCGCTACTCGTATCAGGGCGTGCTCATTACGATCTTCTTGGTTGGCCTCATGCTGACCTTCGTGTCACGGGAAGGCTTTGTAGGACACGAACGGCTTTCGAAGTCGTCCGTTCGAAAATATTCGGTCCTGCTCCTTCTTGCCACGCTGGCCGCGATAGCTTGGTCGTTCATTTACAGCAACGGAGCGCTGTTGGGCGTCGCCCTGCCGATTATCGCGCTATTTGCCTTACGCCGCTTGCTCATCGCACGATCGTTTGACAGCAACAACAGCGGAGTCGTCGCGGTCAGCGGTGGCGCAATGCTCACTTACGGCCCAGAAAACGACTCCAGCTAGATGATCCTGTAGCCGATCGCTTTGCCAAGCCTTTAGTGATGTTGTCACGAGTCCGCGGTGACGAATCTCTCCTCGGGTAATCCTGCATCGTATTGACGCGGGCTCGCCAGTCCATCCCGTGTAGTGATATGTAATTTGCGCTAAACGCAGAATGATCGCCGTCTCTCCTTGTTTGAAACACAAGGAGATCAGGATGACGCTCAATCGATACCGCTACTTCTACGCCTGTGCCTTCTCGATGTTCGAAGAACATCTCGTCGCCTTTGTCGATGAGATGGTCGAGCACGATCATGCGGAGAGCACGGTCAAAATCTACCTGAGCTGCATAAACGATGTTGCCAAGGCAATGGGTGCAGCCGGGATCGCGGCACGCGATCTCGATGAAACGCGAGCCGTTGAACTCGTCGCGGCTATGGGATGGATAAAATCCCGCGAAACCTATGCAAGGTTCATGATGAAGCGCTTCGTGCGCTTCCTCGCAGAGCGCGGCGTCCTGCGGGAGCGCCCAACTCTGTCGCCAAGAGAGGCGGCGCGATTGAAATTGCGGGCGGCCTACGAGGATTATCTTCGGCGCCAGCGGGGATTGAGCGAACGCACAATCATCGACAGTTGGCGGTTTGCAGAGCAGTTCCTCGACTTCCGCTTTCCCGACGCGGCCGATGATCTCGGGAACATATCCGCCGGGGACATCGCTCGCTTCCTGCAAGCGCGCGTCATCCGAAGGGCGCCGCGCGATAAGACCGTGCCGTCGCACTTGCGAAACTTCTTCCGCTACCTGTTCAAGGCAGGCAAGACGTCCACCAATCTGGCGAACGCCGT
Source organism: Stappia sp. (assembly GCF_965276915.1). Classification (GTDB taxonomy): domain Bacteria; phylum Pseudomonadota; class Alphaproteobacteria; order Rhizobiales; family Stappiaceae; genus Stappia. The sequence goes on along the minus strand of NZ_OZ255709.1, from coordinate 8,408 downwards.
GCCGCGCGTAGCGCAGCGGTTCGGGACGCGTCTGCCGCGCCATCTCTCCCTCGAGCAGGTCGACTTGATTCTCGATGCTGTGCGCAACACTGCACCATGCAGCCTGCGCAACTACGCGATGGTCCTGCTGATGGCGCGTCTCGGTCTGCGTCCGCCGGAAGTTGTCGCCATGCACATCGACGATATTGACTGGCGCTCGGGAGAAATCCTCGTTCGTGGCAAGGGCGACAGACATGACAGGCTGCCGCTTCTGCCCGAGGTCGGAAAGGCGCTGGCCGATTACATCAAGCTGGAACGGGTGACCACGTCGCGATCGCTGTTCGTGATCAGCCGGCCGCCGCATCGCCCGTTCAAGAATGCCCAGGTTCTGAACGACATACTGGGCAAGGCGTATGACAAGACAGGGTTGAAGCCGCCTGCGCCCTATGTTGGCGCCCAGATCCTACGCCACAGCCTGGCGACCAATCTGGTTCAAAACGGCGCTTCGCTGGAGGAAATCAGCGACACGCTGCGCCATCGCTCCCGCACGACGACGATGCTTTACGCAAGGCTCGATGTCGAAGGCCTGCGCTCCATCGCCCAGTCGTGGCCAACCGCGGGAGGTGTGGCATGAGCACATTGTCTCAAGAACTCGACCGCTATCTCGCCGTCCGCCGAGGCCTCGGCTTTGAGCTGCGCACCGACGAACGAATCCTGAGACGCTTCATCGAATATGCAGAGAGTAAGCGCGTTGAATATGTGAATCCCGAGATATTCATGGGATGGCATGAGTCATTTGGCGTCGCCAACCAGCAAACTTGGGCGCACCGGCTCGGCATCGTCCGGATATTTGCGCAATGGCTCCATGGAATCGATCCCCGGCACGAGGTTCCGTCCCGTGACCTCATCCCAACCCGTCAACGTCGAAACAGACCTTACATTTATACGCCGGACGAAATCCGCGCCATCGTGGAGACCGCAGCGACATTGCCGTCGATCAATGGGATCCGATCGCTGACATATCCGGCCCTGTTCGGGTTGATCGCCGTTACCGGCCTCAGGATCAGCGAGGCACTCTCTCTCAACAGCGGCGATGTCGACATTGAAACGGGCGTTCTCACACTGCGGAAGGGAAAGCTCGGCAAGGCGCGACTGATTCCGGTCTCGAGGTGTACCACACTCCAGCTTGCTACTTACGCGAAGGAGCGGGATCGGCTGCTTGAGCGCAGTTCGCAGCCGTTCTTCGTCGCGGATCATGGCGAGCGGGTCAGCGACTGCGGCGCCAGATACAACTTTGCCGTGATCTGCCAGTCGCTCGGACTTCGGGAGCAGCAAAGGTTCCACAAGCATGGCCGTGGCCCGCGAATCCATGATCTGCGCCACACCTTTGCCGTCCGCACCATGCTGAACTGGTACCGGTCCGGCATGGACCCGGCCCGGGAAATGATCAAGCTGACGACCTATCTAGGGCACGCGAACCCCGAGCATACCTACTGGTACATAGAGGCGGTGCCGGAACTGCTGGCTCTGGCCTCGGCGCGTGCAGAGCACTCTTTAGCGCTGGAGGGGTACTCATGAGCAGATCGTTGCTTCCCTCGCTCGTACAGCAGTTCTTCACCGACCGGCTGTGCACCCAACTGAACGCCAGCCCGAACACGATCGCCGGCTATCGCGACACCTTCCGTTTGCTGTTGCGCTATGCCAGCGAGAAGAGCGGCAGACCACCGACAAAGCTGGCGGTCGAAGACATTGATGTCGAGCTCGTCGCCGACTTCCTCAGCGACATCGAAACGCGACGTGGCAATAGTGCTCGAAGCCGCAACACGAGACTCGCCGGCATCCGCTCATTCTTCCGCTTCGTGGCGATGAGCGAGCCGCGATACATGCTGCACTGTCAGAAGATACTGGCAATGCCCGGCAAGCGATATGTCCGGCGAACGGTCGAGTTCCTCGATCGCGGTGAAATCGACGCTCTCCTAGCTGCGCCGGATCGCTCGACGAGGATCGGCCGCCGCGACCATGCAGTCCTGCTGATCGCGTTGCAGGCGGGTTTGCGAGCCTCCGAGATTACGGGACTCCGGTGCTGCGATATCGTGCCCGGCACCGGGGCTCACATTTGCTGCGAGGGTAAGGGCCGCAAGCATCGCACCACACCGCTGCGACGGGAAACCGTCAAGGTGCTGGAAGCTTGGCTGAAGGAGCGGAGGGGCGCGGAGGACGATCCACTGTTCCCAAGCATTCGGGGAACGCGGCTCAGTCGCGACGCTCTGGAAGACATTGTACGTCGGCACGTGCTCACGGCGTCGAGATCGTGTCCGTCGCTGATTGGCAAACGGGTCAGTCCCCATGTGCTGCGCCACAGCACCGCGATGGAGCTCCTACATCATGGCGTCGACCAAACCGTTATCGCGCTGTGGCTTGGACACGAGAATGTCGAGACCACGCAGGTCTATGTTCATGCAGATCTGCGGCTCAAGGAGAAGGCATTGGCCCTGGTAACGGCCCCTGCTGCCAATCCGGGAAGATATCGGCCGGACGATAAGCTGCTCGCCTTCCTCGAATCCCTCTGATTATGCCTACACAAGTGAGCCGGAGGCGACCGCTTTCGGCTCACCGGAACAGATACCGGCATAATCCTGATAGCGGCATTATGGGTCAACTCGTGCAGAAGGACAGCGTACCAGCTTTCGGTGGCGGTGCTCGTCGTCGTGTCCTTGAAGCGGAAGCGGTCGGGCATGGTGATCGTGTCATGGGTACGGTGGTAGAAGGCGCTCTCGCCGCCCTCGGTGATGACCGCGCCGGTTGCGCGAATGAAGCGGTCCGCCGCCACGATGGGATCGATCGGGTCTGTCGTTTGATCGAGCTCCGGTGCGGTGTAGCCGTCAACCTGCGCGGCGTTGAAGACGTGGGATGCCTTCGCAACAAAGTGGCGGCTCTTGCCCTCATCGGCGTCGCCCTCTGCGACTTCGAGTTCCTTGTAGAAGACGATGAGGGAGGACTTCTCACCCTTGCGAACCTGTGCGCCGCGCTCCTGCCATTGGCGATAGGTTCCCCAAAACCCGTTGCTGAAGCTGCCGGTGATGGCTGCAGCCCAGAGTGCGACTGTGTTGATGCCCCGATAGGGCTTCCCGCTTTCCACATTCACTGGCTGGGTGATGCCCGAACCGGAGCGGTGCCAAGGCATTTCGGTCGGCCCTGTGCCGGTCTCGACGGCCGCAATGATCTGGTCGGTGATCGTCTGATGGATATCGACCCGTCGGCTGGCTTTGGCGGTCATGACCGTGTCTCCTCGTCTGTGTTCGACCGCGCCTGTCGCGGCCTTGACGGGGACGGATCAGCCGCCGGAGGACGGGCGGCGCACCCGAAGGGCGTTCCGCAGGAAAAGACGGGGAAGGCGCTGTTTTTTGGCGGACGGGGAATGGCGCAGCCAGGCGAAAAAACTGCGGCGATGCCGTTGCGCCAAGAACCGGCACCCGGCGGCACGTTCCTCGTGAATCAAGGTCGTGACTGCGCTGTACTTAGAACGGGGAGCGGAGACCGATCAGGCTTGAGCCATGCGACTTGGGATCGTTGCTCGTGCGTGACGGTCACGTTGCATCATCATGCCGATGCTGGAGGACGGGCGGCGAACTTGCGCTGCCATACCTCGATCAGGAACGGGCTGGCGGCATGAATGGAAAGGCGTCCCATCCCGGCATCAGTGCGGGCACAGCTCCATTCCAGCCAGGGAAACCTAAGCGAAAAACTCTAACCAAAAGCGATCCGGTTTGCGGGGATCAGAGCAAGGGGGCATGTTCGAAGAACACAACTGTTGTTTGGAGGTCGCTATATGGATTGACTTCTGACAAACTGTTGTAGTCTTGGTGCTATGAGTGCCTGTTCGCTTAATCATGTCTTTTGCCTCGAAGAGTGACCGATGTTCTTCGCCCATTCGTTGCCGGACAAGCCTGAGAGCCGCTGGCAACCTCTTGCCGATCACCTTGCGGAGGTTTCGCGGCTCGCCGCGCGGTTCGCCGAGCCGTTTGGTGCTTCTCGCGCAGCGACGGCAGCGGGGTTGCTGCATGACCTTGGAAAGTACAATCCGCAGTTCCTTGCCTATATCCGGGGGCAGTCGACAGGTCAGGGCAAGGGACCCGACCACTCCACCGCCGGAGCGCGCGAGATATTGAACGCCTTTCCGGGCGGGAGCGACCGCCTGATTGCCCAACTTGTTGCCCATGCCGTTGCCGGCCATCATGCCGGACTGGCCGACTGGGAGGGCGACGGAGGACTTTCCGAGCGCCTGAAGAAGGACCTGCCTCCGCTTGACCTTGCCTGGCAGCGGGAGCTTCCGCCCGGGCTCACGGTCGCTCTGGAGCGGGCGTTCAAGCCGCATCCCGACAAGGCCCGCCTTCCTTTCCAGCTATCTGTTCTGGGACGGATGATCTTCTCTTGCCTGGTCGATGCGGACTATCTCGATACCGAAGCTTTCTATGAGGCGGCGGAAGGCAGGGTGCCGGATCGCGACTGGCCCTTGCTTGCAGGGTTCAATGAAGAGCTTTGCGCGCGCTTCGACGCCCATATGGCGCAGAAGCAGACAAACGCGCCGGCGAACGACCTCAACCGGCTAAGAGCCGGTATCCTGACGCATGCAAGGGCCAGGGCCGCCCTGCCTCCGGGTCTGTTCACGCTGAACGTGCCGACGGGGGGCGGCAAGACGCTGGCCTCGCTCGGTTTCGCGCTCGACCATGCCCGCCTCCATGGTCTGTCGCGTATCGTCTATGCCATTCCTTTCACTTCCGTCATTGAGCAGACCGCATCGGTCTTCCGGGATGTGCTCGGTGACGAGGCAATTCTGGAACATCACAGCGCCATCGATGAAGATCGACCGGGCGGAGGGCGATCGGACGAGGGGCGAAACGGGCGCGACAAGCTGCGGCTGGCGATGGAGAACTGGGCCGCGCCCCTCGTCGTCACAACCAATGTTCAGCTTTTTGAGAGCCTGTTCGCTGCGCGCCCGTCACGCTGCCGCAAGCTGCATAATCTCGCCGGCGCGGTTATCGTGCTCGACGAGGCACAGACGATCCCGCTGCATGTGCTGCGTCCTTGCGTTGCCGTGCTTGACGAACTGGCGCGCAACTATGGCGCCACCATCGTGCTTTGCACCGCGACCCAGCCGGCGCTCGGCGCGTCCGCCCGCCCCGGGGCGCCGGGTTTCGAAGGCGGCCTCGAGCTGGCGGCGGACCGCGAACTGGCGCCCAATCCGGAGGATCTTCATCGCAGGCTCGGGCGAGTGACCTTCCGGCGGCAGACCGGGGGTACAACCGACGCCGACCTGGTCGGCGAACTGTCCGGGACAGGGCAGGGGCTCGTCATCGTCAACAGCCGCAAGCATGCGCTTGCGCTCTATCGCGAGGCTGCGGCTGCGAGGATGGAGGGGCTCGTCCACCTGAGCACCCGGCAGACAGCGGCCGATCGGCAGGAGATCCTCGCCGAGGTGCGCCGCAGGCTCGATCCGGAGAATCCTTGCCCTTGCCGGCTGATCGCGACGTCGCTGGTCGAGGCCGGCGTCGATATCGATTTTCCGCGCGTCTGGCGGGCGGAAGCCGGGCTCGAACAGGTCATGCAGGCGGCGGGGCGCTGCAACAGGGAAGGGCGAAAGCCCGTCGCCGACAGCATCGTCACCGTGTTCCGGCCGGCGGAGGCCGCGACCCCTCGCGAGATCGCGGGTTTCGCCAGCGCCATGGCGGCGGTGGCCGAAAAGCATGACGACTTGTTCTCGCTTGCTGCGGTCGAGGAGTATTTTCGCGAGGTTTACTGGCGCAAGGGCGAGGCTCTGGACCGCGAGGGGATACTGACCCTGTTTGCGATGAGCGGCGGCAGCCTTGATCTCTCCTATCGCAGCGCCGCCGAACGGTTCCGTCTGATCGAAGAGCGGATGGTGCCGGTAATCATCGACAGGGACAGCGAGACGCGGCGTGTGCTGAAGGCGCTTGAGGGCGGTCACGTGTCACCGGGCGGCGCGGCACGGGCCCTGCAGCGCCATCTGGTGCAGGTGCCGCGCCCTGACCGCGGCCGGCTCGTCGCCAATGGTCATGCGCGCATCGTCAAGGGGTTTGATCAGTTCGTGGTGCTCGCCACCCCGCATTTCTATACGCGCGAGACAGGCCTGGAGTGGGAGCGCGGCGACGAGCTTTCGCTTGACGGGGGTATTGTATAGTCGGAAGGTTAGTTCAGTTGCCGTTTCAGTTTTTTGATAGTGCGTTGCCGAAAAAGGGATTTTGACCATCTAGCTGTTCGCCTGACGGCTATCGGGACTGGCGCGCATTTGCATGCAGGTGAGCTTCTGATGCTGACATTGATCGAGTACGGCTTGGCAGTTTCTTACCGTCTGCGGATGGAGGTTGCCCGCTCGATGGTGAGCGGAATGGGTTGTTTGCGCTGAATTGCTGAGAGCGTATTCTATTGAAGTATGTACTGAGAATGCCTATCTTCCGACTAATGCGGCAGATAGGAGGTTCTCATGCGGTTGCCACCGGTTATGGATCGCGGTTTGTGGTTGAGACTGCTGGTCTGCGCGGGCCTAGGCTTGTTGCGAGGAGTGCCATTGCTATTGCGCGTGGTGGGCGCCCGGATGCTGCGAGTCCTTTGGGAGTCGTTTTCGGAGTGGGTAGGATGGTGATAAGCACACTACGGCCCGCCCTCCCCAAGGTCGCGTAGGTGATTCTGCGTGTGGATTGAAACAATAGAATACGTTCTCGATGGAGCAATAGGGAGGGCGGGCCATGCCGTTCGGAATCCATCTATTCGTATCCGGGCCTTACGCCTGTTTCACGAGGCCGGAAATGAAGGTAGAGCGCGTCTCCTATGACGTGATCACGCCGTCCGCCGCGCGGGGCATCCTGGAGGCGATTCATTGGAAGCCGGCGATCCGCTGGGTGATCGACGAGATCCGGGTGATGAAGCCGATCCGGTTCCAGTCGATCCGCCGCAACGAGGTCGGGGCCAAGGCGCCGGTCGGCAAGATCAGGTCTGCGATGAAATCCGGCCAGATCGGCGATCTCGTGCTGGTCGCCGACGAAAACCGCCAGCAGCGCGCCTCGACCGTGCTGCGCGACGTCGCCTATGTCATCTCCGCTCATTTCGAGCTGACGTCGAAGGCCGGCGCGGACGAGAGCGACGGCAAGCATCTCGACATCTTCAACCGGCGGGCGCGCAAGGGGCAGTGTTTTCACCAGCCCTGCCTCGGCACGCGTGAATTCGTTGCCGACTTCCGCCTGCTGGAGCCGGGCGAGGCGATGCCCGAGGCAATCGAGGAGAGCCGCGACCTCGGTTTTATGCTCTGGGACATCGACCATGCGGGGGGAGGTGGGAGCCTGTTCTTCCGGGCGAGGCTCGAGAACGGTGTCTTGCGCGTCCCGCCGCCCGGCTCGGTGGAGGTCCTGCGATGACGATCCTGTCCTCGCTTGCCGGTGCCTATGAGCGCATGCTGGTGCGCGGCGAGGTGCCGCCCTTCGGCTACAGTCAGGAAAAGATCGGCTATCTCGTCTCGCTGACCCCCGAGGGTCGGCCGGCTATCGATCCCGTCGACCTGCGCGAAGGCTCGGGGCGCAAACGCCAGCCTCGAATGATGGCGGTGCCGCAGCCGCCGAAGCGCACGTCCGGCGTCGCCCCCAACTATCTCTGGGACAAGACCTCCTATGTGCTTGGTGTGACCGCCGGTGCCGGAAAGCGTACCGGCCAGGAACACGCCGCCTTCATCGCCCGCCACCGGGAGTGGCTGGCCGGCGCGGAGGACCCGGGGTTGACGGCGCTGCTGGCCTTTCTCGGCTGGTGGGAGCCGCGGATGTTTGCCGATCTCGACTGGCCGGAGGAGATGAAGGATCAGAACATCGTCTTCGCGCTGGAGGAGGAGAGGTTGCGTGGCCTGTGCCTGCATGACCGGCCGGCGGCGCGGGCCGTGTGGGCGCGCCGGCAGGCGGACGAGGGTGCCACGCGGGCCATCTGCCTGGTGAGCGGGGAGAAGGTGCCGGTGGCGCGCCTGCATCCGGCGATCAAGGGGGTCTGGGGTGCCCAGTCCTCGGGGGCTTCCATCGTCTCGTTCAATCTCGACGCCTTCACCTCCTACGGCCACGAGCAGGGCGACAATGCCCCGGTGTCGGAGGCGGCTGCCTTCGCCTACGCCGCCGCGCTCAACCGCTTCCTGGAGCGCGACAGCGGCCACCGCATCCAGATCGGCGACGCCTCGACGGTGTTCTGGGCGGACGGCAGCGGCGCGCCGGTGGCGGAGGCGGTCTTTTCGGGGCTCTTTACCGAGGTTTCCGGCCCGGATGCGGACAGCGCCGTCAACGAGCCTGTCGAAGTGCGGAAAGTCGGCACGATCCTGGAGAAAATTCGGCAGGGCAAGCCCGTTGCCGATTTTCGTCCCGATCTGCCCGAAGGCGTGCGCT